>JAFEKX020000001.1:5287500-9881024 GCA_016893485.2 Streptomyces sp. P3 | reverse complement strand
CCACGCTGAACATCGCCGCCCCGACGCCGCACCAACTCCACCAACCTGCAGGTCGTCATCGACGCCAACAGCCGCCTGGTCGTGGCGATCGGTCTCCCGCTGCCCGGCAACCGCAACGACTGCCGGGCGTTCACGGAGTCCGGCATCGACCGGGCCTGCCGCAGAGCCCCGACCCTCGCCGACGGCGGCTACCAGGGCACCAGCCAGCTCAACCCGCACCGCAAACGACGCGGCCAGGCACATCTCAGCCCACAACAGGAGGCAGAGAACGCCGTCCACCGCCAGGCCCGAGCCCGGGTCAAACACACCCTGTCCCGGCTGAAGAACTGGAAGATCCTGCGGGACTGCCGCCTGAATGGAAACGGCGTTTACTAGGCCATGCTCGGCATCGCCCGCCTGCACAACCTGGCCCTCACCCGATAACTGACACCCCATACGGGACAACCTCTAAAGGGTGTTGCACAAGGCCGTGAACTGGGCATCTCCGGTGTATGGCAGGGGTGTTGAGGGCCGAACGGGTGTGGGTGGAGACATTCACCGGGCTGCAAGTGACGCAGTTCGCGCGTCTGTTGAAAGTGGTGCGGGAGCAGGCGGTAACGGCACCCTGCGGGGCCGGCCATGGTCACTGCCGCTGGCCGAGCGGGTGCTGGTGGTCGCGGTGTACTACCGCACCAATCTGACGATGCGGCAGCTGGGCCCGCTGTTCGGTGTCTCCTCCTCCACCGTGTGCCGGGTCATCCAACGACTGGGACCGCTGCTCGCGATCGAGCCCGTCTCCCGCCCGGCCGATGCCCCGGAACGCATGTGGATCGTGGACGGCACGCTGATCCCGCTCCGCGACCGGTCGGTGGCCGCATCCAGCCGCAACTACCGGTTCTCGGCGAACGTGCAGGTCGTCGTGGACGCGGACACCCGGCTGGTGATCGCGGCAGCACGACCGGTGCCGGGCACGACGGCGGACGCCCACGCCTGGCGTGCGTCCGGGCTGAGCCGACACTGTGAGGGCGTGACGGTGCTCGGCGACGGCGCCTACCTCAACTGCGGCATGGCGGTACCGCACCGCAAACGCCCCGGACGGGCTCTGCTCCCGGGCGAGGAGGACGACAACGCCGCCCACCGCAAGGTCCGCGCCCGCGTGGAACACGTCATCGGCCGCCTGAAGAACTACAAGGTCCTCCGCGACTGCCGACAGCACGGCGACGGCCTCCATCACGCGGTCCAAGCCGTCGCCCACATGCACAACCTCGCCCTCGCATCATGACCAGAAGACTGTGCTCACCCACTCTGGCCTGCCCGAACACGGCCTTGTGCAACACCCTTTAGTGCTCTGACCGCGTTGGTTCGCCGGGTTGGTGGTCGTGGCGGTTGGATGTGGGGATGTCCGATCCGACCGCTGGAGGCGCGGTGGCCGAGCGTGTCCGTGTGCGCAGACTGACCGACCAGGAGGGGCAGAAGCTGCAGCAGATCGTGCGCCGGGGCAGCACGAGTTCGGTGCGCTATCGGCGGACGATGATGCTGCTGGCTTCGGCCGGCGGGAACCGCGTGCCGGTGATTGCCCAGCTGGTGCAGGCCGACGAGGACACCGTCCGCGACGTGATCCACCGGTTCAACGAGATCGGCCTGGCCTGCCTGGACCCTCGGTGGGCGGGAGGCCGTCCCCGCCAGCTCAGCGATGACGACGAGGACTTTGTCATCGCGACGGCCACTACCCGCACCACCAAGCTCGGCCAGCCGTTCACTCGCTGGTCACTGCGCAAACTCGTCGCTTACCTGCGCAAAGTGCACGGTCGGGTGATCCGTATCGGCCGCGAGGCGTTACGGTCTCTGCTCGCCCGCCGCGGCGTCACCTTCCAGCGCACCAAGACCTGGAAGGAGTCCCCGGACCCCGAACGGGAGGCGAAGCTGGACCGGATCGAGGAGGTCCTGGACCGTTTTCCCGACCGGGTGTTTGCGCTCGACGAGTTCGGACCGCTCGGGATCCGGCCCACCGCAGGCTCGGGCTGGGCGAAACGGAAGCATCCCGACCGGGTGCCGGCCACCTACCACCGCACCCACGGGGTGCGCTACTTCCACGGCTGCTATTCCGTCGGCGACGACCGCCTGTGGGGTGTCAACTGCCGCAGGAAAGGTGCCGCGAATACGCTGACCGCGCTGAAGTCGATCCGCGCTGCCCGGCCCGACGGTGCACCGATCTACGTGATCATGGACAACTTGTCCGCCCACAAGGGCACGGATATCCGTCGTTGGGCGAAGAAACACAAGGTCGAGCTGTGCTTCACCCCGACCTACGCCTCGTGGGCGAACCCGGTCGAGGCCCACTTCGGACCGCTGCGGCAGTTCACCATCGCCAACTCCCATCACCCACATCACACCGTCCAGACAAAGGCCCTGCACGCCTACCTGCGCTGGCCCAACGCCAACGCCCGCCACCGCGACGTCCTGGCCGCCGAACGCAAGAAACGCGCCCGCATCCGCAGCGAGAAGGGCATCCGCTGGGGCGGACGCCCCCAAAACTGCAGCGTGATCGCCCTTCCCGCCGAGTGCGCAGCTCCTTGTGAAAGGGTGGGAGCATGATGGGCGGACGGTCCGAGAACCCAGAGCTCTGGGCGTTCTTGGAATCACTGCACTACGGCGACATCCTTTCCGGCACCGTCACAGCGATGGAACGGTTCGGCGTGTTCGTGGCACTGGACGACGGCCCCGACCACCCGGTCTTCCCCGGCGTCGGGTTCATCACGATCCCCGAACTGTCCTGGCGGCGCATCGAATCCGCCTTCGACGTTGTGCAGGTCGGACAGCACGTCTCAGCCGAGTTCCTTCAGTTCGACACATGGAACCTGGAGGCCAGACTGTCCTTGCGGGCGACACAGCCGGACCCCTTCCAAACATTCGCCGACCGCACCGCGGTGGGGCAGAAACTGCACGGACGGGTCACCAAACTGATTCCGTTCGGCGTCTTCGTCCAGGTCGCCGACGGGATCGAGGGACTGGTCCACCTGCGAGAGCTCGCATCGACGCCCGTGGAAAGTCCGTCAGATGTCGTCCAGGCCGGCGACGAGGTCACGGTTGTCGTCACAGAAATCGACCGGGAACGACGCAGGCTGGTTCTCTCTCGACGATAAAGCTCCTCCGACCCCGTGGCTCCCGCACGTTCCCGCGACGGTTCCTCACACCAGCGTTCCTGAGCGTCTGAGCGCCCGCTCGGCGCAAGGAAAGCCCCGTTCCAACCCGGTGGACCTAGGCGGTCACAGCACTAGCCGGGTGGCCGACCTCCGCGAGGTCGCCGAGGCGGCCGCGTGGCTGCTCAGCAACCGCGCCTCTTACGTGACCGGCGCGATCGTCCCGGTCGACGGTGGAGCCGCCGCCTGAGGAAGAACGGCGCAACGCGCTCGGAGCCGGTCCCGGACCCGCACGGAAGCTGCGGAACGCCGAAAAGGTGGGGGCGCTCACGACTGGGTACGAACGGTGATCGTTTCCCGGCGGGACCGGGACAGCCCCCGAATGCTCAGACACGGTGGGGACGACGGTGCCGTCCTGAAAATCGCCGGCGGATGTGCGCGGCGGTGGGTGTCGGCCGCCGACCTGTCCCCTTCATGAGCACAGAGATCGTCGCGCGGCGGTACATGCGTTTTCCGGCGCGGCCGTCGTACTCCTCGCGGGCAGCAAGAACTTCCTCGATGTGTCCGACCGACCATTCCGTGAGCGCCCTCAGGGGACCTCGCAGCGTCTGGCCGAGCGAGGTCAACTCGTACTCCACGCGGGTCGGCACCTCGGGGTACACCGTCCGCAGGACCAGTCCGTCGCGTTCGAGGGTGCGCAGCGTCTGGGTGAGCATTTTCTCGCTCACTCCCGCCAGCCGCTGCCGCAGCAGGGTGAACCGGCACGGCCCGTGCCTGCCGAGTTCACCGAGCACGAGAACCGACCACTTGCTGCCGATCTGGTCGAGCACGTCACGCGAAGGGCACCCACGCGCGTACGGATCCCACGACGGTATGGGCTCGGTCACATCCTCGGCGGTCGCCACACTGCTCACCTCGTTACTTTCCTCCGGGTTGCCACCTTACCGAGAAGTGGCTCCTTACCAAAGGAGAGTGACCAGTTCAGGCTGTGCCTCGTGCTGCGGGAAGCCCGCGGCAAGAAGGGACAAGCCCATGTCAATCGTGATCACCGGAGCCTCCGGTCAGCTCGGCGGACTCACCGTCGAAGCACTGCTGAAGCGCGGAGTGCCGACCACCGACATCGTCGCGACCGGTAGGGACATCGCCATGCTCAAGGGCTTCGCAGACCGCGGCGTCGTGGTGCGCCGGGCCGACTTCGCGGAACCGGACAGTCTCGCGGCAGCCTTCGACGGCGCGGACAGACTGCTGCTGATCTCGACCACGACCGTGGAGGAGCGGGTCGCCAACCACCGCCGCGCCATCGACGCCGCAGTGGCGGCAGGCGTCTCGCTGGTGGCGTACACGAGCATGTCGCACGCGGACATGGCCACCACGATCCTCGCCTCTACCCATCGCGCCACGGAGGAGTACCTCCGGGAGCGCGCCGTCCACAGCGTGATGCTGCGCAACAGCTGGTACCTGGAGAACTACACCGCCCAACTCCCGCAGATACTGGGCAACGGAGCAGTTGTCGGGGCGGCCGGACAGGGCAGGATCAGCGCCGCGTCCCGCGCCGACTACGCCGACGCCACAGCGGTCGTACTGACCACTGAGGGCCATGCCGGCGAGGTGTACGAGCTGGGCGGCGACGAGGCGTTCACCCTGGGCGAGCTCGCGGCGACGATCTCGGCCGTCAGCGGCAAGCGGATCACGTACACCGACCTCCCGGCCGACGGACTCGCCCAGGTGCTGGCCCGCGCAGGCCTGCCCGCCGAGCTGGCGCACGTCCTCGTCGACGCCGACCTCGGCATGGGGCGCGGCGAGTTGTTCACCGCTTCCGGTGACCTGCGGCGCCTGATCGGACGGCCGACCACGTCGTTGGCCAACGCGATCACCGACGCACTGCGCTGACAGGCGCCTACGGCCACCGACTCGCTTCTCCCACTTGTTCCCGTCCCTCCCGTTCACCCGGGAAAGGTCCTCCACCATGTGCACCCGCACCACCGCGCACGACACTTGGCAGCGCACGCTCCTGACCCTCACCGCGGCGTCCGCCGCCCTGGCTGTCCTCACGCTTCCCGCCGCCGCCGCGCCCGCCCACGACCGCGAGGGCAACGACCACACGATCACGGTCGACGGCAGCCGTGCCTTCCCCGAGCGTCGCGGCCGACCATCACTACGTGTACACCGCCAGCATCGCCGACGGCACCGTCTACCGCGGGCGCCTGGGGGCGAAGACCCTTGAACCCTTCCTGCCGGGCGGCCAGGAGGGCCGTACCCAGGCCGCCGGGATCAAGACCACCGGAAACCGCCTGCTGGTCGCCGGCGCTTTCACCGGTCGCTTCTTCGTCTACACGAACACCGGGAAGCTCGTCTCCTCCTACACCGTCCCCCACGCAAGCACGCCGACCCTCGTCAACGACGAAACCGTCGCCCCGACGGGGACGCATACATCACTGATTCCTTCCGCGCCGTTGTCTACCGGATCCCGGCCGTCGAGGTGAACGCCCCCGCCACCGGCGCGCATCGGACCCTGGAGGTGGCCTACCGCCTGCCGGACTATGTGGCCGGCCAGTCCAACGGCAACGGCATCGTCACCACCCCCGACGGCAAGTCGCTGATCATCGGCTACTGGTACAGCGGCGCGCTCTACCGGCTCACCCTCGCCACCGGCGAGATCCACAGGATCGCCACACCGGCCCTGACGAGCGCCGATGGTATGGCACGGAGAGGGAGCACCCTCTACATCGCCCGTTCCGTGAACAGCGAGGTCGACGCCGTACGCCTGTCCGGCGACGGCACCCGGGCCGCCGTACTCTCCGCCCGCACCTACCCCGGGGCGGACACCACCACCGGTATCGCCGTGAGCGGGAACCGCCTGCTGGCGACCAACTCCCAGATGGACACCTTCCTCTACGGCGATCCGCTGACCAGCCCGGTCTTCACCCTGGACAGCCTGCCACTGCGCTGACACGCACCATCGGTTCCATGCTGTGCTCGCGGCGGATGGGCCTTCACCTAAGAGGGCATCTGATCTAAGGGATCGCCGGAGAATGTCGCGTAAGAAGTCAGGGCACTGGCCTGCAACGCTAGACCCAGAGCCCCGCAGGTTATTCTCCGGCGGGCCCTTAGATAGCAAGATACCGGCCGACAAGCTCCCGGGCCCGGCCCAGACGGAAGAGCACGCGGGACCGCGCCGCCTCAAAGCTGATCCACCCCTCGCCCTGCGGGACGGTAGTGACGTACACAACGGCGTCGCTGTCCAGGACAGGGCGCGCCTGAGCCCTCCGGACCCGTAATCGGCGCGCGCAGTATAGGAGGAATTCCGTCACGGGGGCCCCTCACCAGATGTGCGGAAGCAGCTCACCATTCAGCCGCCACCTGGGGAATACAGATACAGGACAACCGAGTTGATAGGCGTAAAGTCCATCCACCAGCCCTCTTGCGGCCACATGACGCTGTCGCAGGAGCCTGTCCCGTTGTACCCGGTGCACGTCACGGCATTAGCGTTCCAGCCGTATTGGTTGTTGTAGATCCAGTGATAGTTGTACTGACCGCTCAAGTTGTGTGCGCCGTAGCTATACCAGATGTGGGTAGGCCTCGACGTCGACGAAACGTGTTCACCCTCCGCGTATAGACAGACGGCTCCGCTGGGACAGTTGTACGGGGTCGCCTCGGCCTTTGCCTGAGCGGGAACAACCGCCGTCACAAGCAGAGTTGCCGCTGTCAAGGCCATCACCAGGGATCGGCGAATACTTCTTCTCATGCATCCCCGTTCGTTGCCTGTCATTCACACCTTTCGCATGAGCGTAGAGGCGTTCCCTACGCCATGAGCACCAATCTGTGCACGGTAGCTCCCCAGTTCGCGCTCGGTGCGCAACACGGCAGTGGGACGCCAGTGCATGACGGGGTGAACGACATGACAGACCATGACGATCTTCGCTTAGCGGGAACCGAGGCGTTCGAGGCAGTTGCCTCAGCCCTGTTCGCCCCGTTGCGGGTGACTCATCCCTGTCCGCAGGAGTTCAAGGCGGTGGTCGGCCACTCAGCTATCAGACCCGTGGTCGTCACCCGTATCAAGGCCACAACCGCAACGGTGACGCGGGACCACCACAGCACGGCCTCGAGCGATGTGGAGTGGATGCACTTCACTCTGCACCACCACGGCCCGCTCACGGCGATCCAGGACGACCGCACTACCACGGTGAAACCCGGTGAACTGTTCGCCTGTGACAACACCCGGCCCTACCGGCTCATAGGTACCAACCCCACCGACATGACCGTGCTGTGCGTTCCCCGGGCCAGCCTCGGCAGACACGCGAACTCCATCAGCCAGCGCACCGCACTCCCCATATGCCCTCAGGGCGGGATCAGCTCACTTTACGGCCACACACTGTCCGCAATCACCGAAGACCTCCCCCGCCATGGTGTAGCGCGTGTGTACCTGGCCGACTCCCAGCTCAGTGCGGAGACAGTCGCGCACCAACACCGCATCTCAGTCCGGCATCTGCACACACTATTCAAAGGCCGCGATCTGACATTCGCCGCCTGGGTCCGACACGAACGCCTGCTACGGATCCGCCGGGACCTCCTCGCCCCGCCTCCCCAGACCTCTCCACGGCCACCATCGCAGCACGATGGGGCGTACACGACACCAAACATCTCGGCAGGGCCCTCAACGCGAGTTCGACGGCTTGTCACGCTCACACGCCTGAAGGCCCCCAGAGTGGCCGAGCGCCTGGTCGACGAGATCTTCACCACCCTGGACGAACAGACCGTGGTCGTTCCGGGCACCGATGCCGCCGCACTGATCGTCCCCAGCCTCGCCGCCTTCCTCCAGGCAGTGCTTGACCAGCGCAAAATCATCGCCACCAGGATCGAAGAACTACTGGCCAACCACGCTCTTTCGAAGGTCCTAACGTCCATGCCGGGGATCGGCGTCAGGACCGGAGCAAGGATCCTCATCGACGTGGGCGACAGCAGCAGCTTCCCGTCCGCCGCCCACCTCGCCTCCTACACCGGGGCCTCGCCCCGGCCACCCGCAGCTCGGGATCCTCGATCCGCTGAGAACAACCCTCCCGACGCGGCAACAAGCAACTCAAGAGAGCGTTCTTCCTCTCCGCGTTCGCCGCCCTGGCCGACCCCGCCTCCCGCACGTACTACGACAAGAAGATCAACCAGGGCAAGCACCACACCCAAGCACTTCTCTGCCTCGCCCGACGACGAGCCGACGTGCTCTTCGCCATGCCGTGACGGAACCTTCTACGAACCCCAATCAGCCGCGGCAGACGGCGTCTAACTGATCGTTTCAGAATGATGTCGGTCTGCCTCGGCTCGGCGTGCGACTACCCACGCTCTACCTGGGCGCGCCAGAGCGCTTGATGGCCGTGTGGCACTGTTCCGTCATGAACAACGGCACTCGGAAATACGGCACTCGCAGCCTGGCTGTCTGGGAAGGTGGCCGCCCGCCCGACGACTTTGCTGCTGGTCAGACCTTCGAGGAGCTCTACGGCCAGTTTGTCCGTCGCGGGGATCGATTGGAGGACAGAGGCCCGCATGAGCCACCCACCGAGCGCATTGCGGCATACGTGGCCGCGTTGCTGGAGCGATGGCCCAACCCGACCGGGGAGCAGGATGACCACCCGGTATGGGACGACGGACTGCACGGCAACGAGACGGGCCCGCTGATCTACTTCGGCGTACGACGGGACGCGGCAGAGGAGGTTTCGACGTTCGCCGCGCATGTCGCGACCTCCATGGGATTGATCTGCTTCGACGTCTCAGGCGGAAAGCTGCTGTCGTAAACGGCACCTGCTTTCAGAATGCGGCGGAGGCAGATGATGCAGCATGCGAGTTCCAGCAGGGCCTGGTGGAACTCGGCGCGGCGTTCATAGCGGATGCGAAGCCGTTTGAACTGATGGAGCCAGGCGAAGGTGCGCTCGACGACCCAACGGATATTGCCCAGGCCGGAGCCGTGGGCGACGCCGCGTCGGGCGATGAGGGGCTTGATGCCGCGCTTCCAGAGCAGGCGGCGGTACTTGTCGAAGTCGTAGCCGCGATCGGCAAACAGCCGTTTCGGTCTGTTGCGGGGTCGCCCCCCGCAGTCCCCGTAAAGGTGGGGCGGCTTCCAGCAGCGGTATGAGCTGGGTGACGTCGTGCCTGTTGCCGCCGGTCACCGAGACGGCGAGGGGTGTGCCGTGCCGGTCGACGATCACATGATGCTTGGACCCGGGGCGGCCGCGGTCCACGGGCGAGGCCCAACGCGATCCCCCTTTCAGGGCCCGGATGTGCGAGCCATCGATCGCGCAGTCGTCCATGTCCAACAGGTCAGCGCCGCGCATCTCGGCAAGCAGAGTCCGGCGCAGAGCCGACCAGACGCCCGCTTCGGTCCAGTCGCGCAGCCGACGCCAACTGGTCACCCCCGAGCAGCCGACCACTTGAGCGGGGACATCACGCCAGGCCACACCCTTGCGCAGCACGTAGACGATGCCGGCCAGCGCCACCCGGTCGGGCACCCGCAGCCGCCCGGGGTGGCGATGCCTACGCGTCGGCAGGGGGGCAGCAACGGCGCTATGCGCTCCCACAGCTCATCAGGGACAAGGTCGGTAGACACCCCTGAGAGCCTGCCCCGAAGATCACCCGGGACGAGCCGACACACCGATCTCTTTGTGAAACGATCAGTAAAAGAGCGTTTTGTCCTGGCGATGGTGTTTGGTGGCGCTTCGGATGCCCGTCGGTCTGGGGCTGTTGGGGCCTGGGTGTGCGATGCGGTAGTTGAGGCAGGGGTGTCGTTCGGCAGGATGTTTTGGTCGGTTCGCTCCTGTCTGATCTCAGGGCGCCCCGTCTGAAGCCGTTTGCGCCCTGGGGGCAAGCTGTGTCCGACGGTACGAACGGAACATGACGCGTCATCGCCCGTATCCCAGCGATCTGTCCGATGCTCGCTGGGAGTTGATCGGGTCCACCCTGACCACCTGGCGAACCGAACGCAGGAGCAAGAGCCTGGACATCGGGCGCCCACCCCAGCACGACCTGCGCCGGATCATGGACGCCATCCTCTACGTGGACCGGACCGGGATCCCGTGGCGCTATCTGCCGCACGACTTCCCGCCGTGGGAGACCGTCTACGGATACTTCGCGGCATGGCAGAAGGATGGCATCTTCGATCAACTCAACGGCATCCTGCGTCAGTTGGTGCGCCAGGCCGAAGGCCGGGACGCCGAGCCGAGTGCCTGTGTGCTCGACGCCCAGAGCATCAAGACCTCCGCGAACGTGCCGGCCAGGGGTCAGGGCATCGACGCAGGCAAGAAGATCGCAGGCCGCAAGCGTCACCTCGGCGTCGACACTCTCGGCCTGCTGCCGGCGGCCTGGGGCACCGCTGCCAGCGTCTCCGACAACGTCGGCAGCATCCACCTGCTCTCCCGGATCGCCGCCGCACACCCGCAGATCAGAAAAGCCTGGACCGACACCGGCTACCGCACCAAAGCCATCGAGCACGGCGCCCGCCTGGGCATCGACGTCGAAGCCGTCCACCGGGATCCCACCACGAAAGGCTTCAAGGTGATCCCGCGACGCTGGGTCGTCGAGCGAACCTTCGGCTGGCTCATGCACCACCGCCGCCTCGCCCGCGACTACGAAACCCACCCGCACCGCTCCGAAGCCATGATCCGCCTCGCGATGATCGACGTCATAAGCAGACGCCTCACCCATGAATCCACCCTGAACTGGCGCGACACCTGACTTCGAACCAAACACCACCGCCAGGACAAAATGCTCTTTAAGGCTGGCTGACCGCTGCCGCTGCCTGCCTCGTCAGCCCGCCGCCCTCCGGGCGGCGGGCTGACGGCCTCAAGTGCTCCAGTAGGCTGCGCTGGTCATGGACACGCACGCGGCACGCGAGCAACCCCAGCACGACGCGATCGTTTGTGGTCCGCCGATCCGGCAGCTCTTCCGGGACGTCATCGCCGACCGCCTGCGGGACCGCATGCCCCTCAAGCAGCGATGCTGTTCGACTCAGAGACGGATCCCGCCTGGGACGACCGGAGCTTCCTCGCCGAGTTCTACAACGAGATCCTGCACCAGGACACCTGTCAGCCCTCCACCGCCGAAGGCCTCCGCCGAAGGCCTCGCCCTACTCGCGGCGCTGGCCGTCGACGACCGGATTCCCGCCCGACACCGGTTCCAAGCCGTCGACCTGCTGTTCCGCGCCGCCACCGTCGCTGAGCGCCACCTCGCCGAGACCTGGCCGGCCACCCCGCAGCATGCCGATCCCGACAGTGAGGCCCGGGGCTGCAAGGCAATCCGGTTGCACACCCCTGATCTACTGGCCCGCTGGCCAGTCGAATGCCCTGCAGTTCGGCTGGCCGTCGCCGGCCTCGCCGTCGTCTTCCCGACGGACCGCACCCTGCCCGCCCTGACAGCCCGCCTGCACAGCTTCATGAACCAGCACCCCCAGGGCACCGACATCGGTGACTATGTGCGGTTCGTCCTCGTGCTGACCGCTCAAGACGACAGCCAGACTCTCGCGGTGACCGAGAAGCTCACCAACTCCTACTGGACGGGCACAGCGCGCGGAGTGCCGACACGGGCACGGGCTCTCCACCTCCTCGGCCAGATGCTGACCAAGGTCGGAGCTGGACTCACCCGGCCACGCGCCGGGCAGTGACGCCCTGCGGGCGCTGCTAATTCTCGTGAACATTCACGGGCATCAAGATCCGCAACTGCTGCCCAAACCGGCGGACAAACGCCGCCCCTAGAAGTGAACAAAGCCAGGCGTTAATGACGTCTCGCGCTCCTCGGCGGAGCTCCCAGGGTCGGCCGCACGGCGTGGAAGATGTGGCCGGCCAGGGCGATCGCCGTTTTGGCAGGGCTGCGGCGGCCGTTGATGTGGGTGTACGCGCCGCTCAGCCTCGGGCTGGAGGAACCCGTCTGCGACCTGGGATGTCTCGGCGGCGCCGCTGCTGCGGGGCGATCGCGTCGAGAAGGTGACGGCCGTTGTTGTGGACGTTGTTGACTGCCGTGGAGACGGGACGGGCGTCCAGGTGCCCGTTTGCCGGCTGGCCGAGCAGGGCGCGCAGTTCGTCGGCGTCGTGGTGGGTGGGGTCGAGCCAGGCGTCGTAGTGGTTCTCGGTGAGTGCGAGCGGCATGCGGGGGTGGACACGGCCGGCCGTGTCGGTGGCCTCGGTGGTGATGATGGTGCAGGTCATTAGCCAGGCGGCGGGGTCGTCGTCCTCTTTCACGGCAGGGTCGCGCCAGTACTCGTACAGCCCGGCGAGCGCCATCACCTGGTCGTCTTCAGGATGGATGAAGTACGGCTGTTTACGGGCCTTGCCCGTGGCGGGGTCCTTGGTCTGCTGCCACTCGTAGAAGCCGTCGGCGGGCAGGAGGCAGCGGTGCCGGGCGAATGCCCGGCGGAAGGCCGGCTTCTCGTGCACCGTCTCCACCCGGGCGTTGATCATCCGCGCGCCGATCTTCAGGTCCTTCGCCCACGACGGCACCAGACCCCAGCGCAGCGGCCGTAGCTCGCGCTCCGCCCGCGCGCCCTCGTCCGCCTCGCGCGGAGTGCGCTCGAGGACTGCCCACACGTCGTTGGTCGGGGCAACGTTCCAGTTCGGGGTCAGCGTCTCCTGCGGACGCCAGTCGGTGACCCGGAAGAGCGGGGCCAAGTCCTTGGGACTGCGGGTGGAGACGTAACGGCCGCACATACCCCCACTGTGCCAGCGGCGACCTGCCGTGGCCTCCTTCGGCGACTCGTGTCGGACCGTGAAGGCAGAGGTCGCCGAGCGGTCCTCTGGCTGACAGTTGATGTTGCGCGACCGGCCCGTTTCTTGAGGTACCGGGCGGCACTTGGCGAGCAGGCCCGGGCAGCTTCCGTATGGGTTACCGACCCGCTGGTCCTGCCGCAAGCCGGGTTCCTTCTCTGCGATGTCGAGAAGTCCCAGGTCAGCGCCATCGGATGAGGGGCCGGCCGGTGAGAGTGTGCTCCCGGTTCGCAGTTGCGGGGCTAACCGTCGCTTCCCCGATCGTGTCCTTGGCCAGCCGGCGGCGGCCGCTCCCTCTTCCTTCGTGCGTCCGCATGCGCACCTGATGCCCCCTCTGGAGACCTCCCGTGATCACACCCGCTCAGGACCGTGTCCTTGACCAGCCCGGCCGACACTCCCAGGCTGCCTTCCCACCGGTCACGGCTGCTTACGTTCTGAATGTGCGGTCTGCGCGAGGAAACCTCGGCGCGGCGTTCCGCGGTGCGGGTCCGCTGCCGGCACCGGCTACAGGTGTCTCGGGACGCTCGCCCGAGGCCGCGGAGGGAACGTCATGCGGAATGCTCGGTACGCTCCCAACACGTCACCCCTCGGACGGGGCTTACAGCTCATCAGGGACGCTCTCAGAACAGAGAGCCGTACGGCCGACCGCGCGGCGCGATCCCCCGCGGACGACACCCGGCAGGTGTCCGCCACCGCCTTCCTCCGTATCCGAGGAGCCCTGACGTGTTCTCACGTCCACCCATCGCGTCCCGCGCCGGTGGAGCCGGCCGGCTCTGCAGTCATTGCCCCGCTCGGAGCGTGGGATGAACGCTTCTGCCGTCACCGGCGTCATCACGGGCGGCCTGCTCGGCGCTGTAGCCGACGCACCTTGGTGGGGCAGCTGCGCCGTTGTCGTCATCATCTTCGGGATCTGTCATGCGGCACAGCTGGTGGACGCGTGGAACACGCTCCTGCGCGGGCCCCACGAGCGGCGAGCCCTCCGGGAGGCACAGGCCGCCGATGTCCTCGCGTACCTCAGCCAGACGCCGGGCGTCAGCGCGCAGACACAGCCACCAACCGAGACATCGACAGTCGATGCACCAACTGACCCGGGCGCATCATGAACGAGCACACGATCTTCCGCCAGAAAACGCAGGTGTCCGTACCGACTGGGTTGGTACGGACCCGCCGCGGTCTACGCCTGCGTCAACTCCGGCTCCGGGTGAAGCCCGCTGCTGGTCGTGCCGTTGCATCCCCGGGGATTCCTCGGCTCCTGCACGCTCTTGCCACCCATCACAGTGCGCAGGTCACCCTCAGCTCCTGCTTTTGAACCGTATACGAGCAGGTCAAGCTCCATAAGCGCGGAGTGGGGCCCTGGTGAACCGTTCGGGGACGGGGCACCTTGACCGGCCCACGAGCGGTTTGAGAGAGGCATCGGGCAACCCCTACCGCATGCCTCACGACGCCGGGATCGTGGTCGGCATGCAGATCACACACCTGACCGGAACCGGTCTGGTCGCCGCTGTCATTCGCTCGGTCGGCGCTCGGCACGAAGGCGCTCACGAGCTCATCACCGACGGTCTGTACCTCGACCTGCGTCACGCTCTGCGGAACCCCGCCGACAACCCGGAGCTGCGTCACCGCACCGGCCTGGACGGCGAAGTCCGGGCCCACGTCGTAGCCACCCCTGGCGCTGTGGAGATCATCGCCCGAACCGCCGTGCAACTCCGCGCCCTCGCCGACGAGACGCCGGTGGGCCGGGTGGTCCGCCTCACCGTGGCATGCCAGGGCGGCCGGCACCGAGGTGTTGACCGGACTACCGCACTCCAAGAGCAACGAGGAACGGCTACTGCTGGTCAGCCCCGAACTGGCCAGCGTCCTGGCCACGATCATCAAGCGCCTGCGCGACGCCAATGGCGGGAAAGTCCCGCTGATCTCCCGCTACGACTCACACGAGCGCGTCACGGGCCCCCAGCCGCCGCACCTGTTCCAGCGCCGCCCCTACTGGCAGCCGCAGGTCATGAGCGAGGCCGGCATCAAGCGCGCCCTGGACCGGACCCTGGAGGCCACCGGACTACGCGACCAGGCCGGCGAGCCACTGCGTTACACACCGCACGACTCCCGAAGGATGTTCGCGACCGAGGCCGTCACCGGCGGACTGCCCGTTCACATCGCAGCCCGCATCCTCGGTCACAAAACACTGACCACCACCCAGGCATACCTCGCCGTCTTCCAGGACGACCTGGTACGCACCTACCGAGGATTCCTCGACCGGCGCCGGGCCGAGCGCCCCCAAGAGGAATATCGCGAGCCGACCGCGGCGGAATGGCACGACTTCCAACAGCACTTCGAGCTCCGCAAGGTCTCCCTCGGCACCTGCGGGCGCCCCTATGGCACCCCCAGCAAGCACGAACACGCCTGCATTCGCTGCCCCGTTCTCCAAATGGACCCCCGCCAGCGGCCCCGCCTCATCGAGATCATCCAGAACCTCCGCGAGCGCATCACCGAAGCCCGCGGGAACGGCTGGCTCGGCGAGGTCGAAGGACTTTAGGTCAGTTTCGACGCCGCGATGGCCAAGCTCAACAGCCTCAAGAACAGCCGCACCGACGGGCGTCCCCAACTGGTCGACCTCGGCATGCCCATCTTCACCGACACCACGAGCCAACCCCAACCAGAAACAGGAGAGCCCAGCCATAAACCCGATACACCTGATCTCGTTCGGCTACCCTCACCTGCCGAGGGACCCGACAGGCAGGCCGATCCCGCCAGCCGCTGACCGCGTCGAAGACGTTCGCGATCGGCTCCGCGACCCGGCAGCCGCACGCGACATCCTCGACCTCGACGGCTTCCACCCCCGCGTCCAGGACATCGTCCTCAACACTCCCGGGGCCCTCGAACTGATCGACAACCTGGTGTCTTACGCGATGCTACCCGCGGGCCCCCGCAGCATCGCCGTCGGATGCGCCGGCGACACCCACAGGGCCTGCGGTTTAGTCCAAATCATTGGCCAACGCATCGGTGACCTGGGCCGGGAACCCGCGATCGAGCACATGCACGCCCATCTTCCCCGCGTGCTGAAGACGGCCGCCTCATGATGTGCCTTCTGTTAGTTCGCCGAGCGCAGGCGGTCGAGCTCGTCCCCGATCGCCTTGCGCAGCGGGTCGTGCTGCGGTCCGAGTGCGTACTGCTGGTCGGTCCACCTCTCGCGGGGATAGAGCCACACCGGCCTGCGCACCAAGTCGGCCGGCTCCCACTCGAACCGGGGCCATACGTGCGCATGCAGGAACCCATCGGTGTTGCCCAGGATCTCCAGGTTGATCCGCCGGAAAGCCGCATCCAGGTGACGGGATGCTCGCTCGACCGCTTCACCAAGTTGGTCCATGTCGGACAGGAAGGCCAGCCGCTTGCCCCTGGGCAGGTCCGACAGCCTCTCCACCTTGGGATCGTCCACCAGGAGCACCGAGTAGCCAGGCAGGAACTGCACATCGCCGATCGCTGCGAATCCCGCGCTCAAGCGCCGCAGAACTGTGGGGTTCTCGCCTCGCAGGGCACACCCGATCCGATCCATCCGCCAGTCATCAACCATGGCCAAAACCTACTCGAACGCGATCACCGCCCCGTCTGAGCACATCGGGACATCGCAGTGACCGCCATTTCTTAGTCCGGAAAAGCAGCGTTGCCGTTGCCGAGGCGGTTGCACATCAGCTCTGGGATGCCTGGGACGGTGAACGCGGCGTTGATGTCGAGCATCACCACATCGACTATCCCGTCCTGCCGTCCTCCGCCGGTCATGGACCCAGGTCAGACGCGTGAGTTCCTGTGACCGGCATCCCCAGGAGCTGCGACCCCGGGGCGGCGGTCACGGCGCCGCGCGGCGCGATCGTCTTGGATTCGAACGGCAGTACCGTTACATCCTGGCGCACGACAAGAAGACCTACGACTTCCCGGCGATCTCCTTGAGGCTCAGTCCGAGATCAACGCGCTACGCAGCGAACTGCGCGGCCTGCTCAAGCGGCAGCCCTGGTCCGCCGAGCCGCTGCCCGCCTGGACAACCCATGAAAACGCGTGGCGGCTAGCCTCACGCCCCGACTCCCCGGCTGGGACCCCGCGGAGCGGGAGCGTATCGAGCGGTTGAAGGCGAGAGAGATCGAACTTGCGACCCTGCTCGTCGGCCATCGTTTCTGGACCGAGCTCGCGCGGGACCAGCTGATGGAGGCCCGCACCCAGCTCAAGCACCACCCGGAGTCGGCGGAGGTTGCCGAGGTATAGGACCGCTCGCCGCCCGCGCCGTTCTTCGAGCTGCGCTTCACAGAACTCTGCTGCGGATCCTGGCGGAGACAGACGGACCTGCTGGTCCGGAGTCCGGGCAACCGCCGCGCTTTCAAGCATCGTGTTCCCCGAGTGCTCGGTCGATGATCGAGAAATCCGTTCCAAGGGGCTGGTCAGCGTTACGGATAGAGGGGCTGCCTGGACGCGTGCTGCGGGGTCATGTCGTGAGGCGTGACCAGGATCGGCGTAGGGAGTCCTGCGCCCCGGTTCCGGATCCACTGGGAGGCCTGCCACCGGTATCGGGAACGGCGTAGGACAACGGCCCGTTCGTCGGTGTGCGGTTCGCCGTCTGGCCGGTAGACGACGTACCAGCAGTTCCTGCCGCGCACCGACTCCCACGCGCGCCAGACCAGCCGGTACGTAGCTTGTTGGGCTTGACGGTGCTCAATTCCTCGACCCTCTGCCTCTGCCGATGGCCCAGGCATCGGTATCCCAGTCAGGCTTCCTTGCCTGCGTACTTTCACGCAACTGGCCAACGTCGTCGAGGACTTCACGCGTAACGCGCCAGGCTCGTGCGGGTTGCGCAGCGGGCCTGCCGTCCCCATGGCGTGCCCTGGTGAGGCTGCCGGAAAAGGCCCCGTGGTGTCCCGCCCGGTCGATTCCACTACGGGTGTTCTGTTCCCAGGGCCACCTGCGCGGCGTGCTGAAAGGCGCGGTCGGAGACCGCTTCGCCTCGGCGCACCTGTTGAAACGCTCGACGCGCTCATCGACCTGGCCATGCCCCTCCCGCAGCGCAGCCGCGAACCAGTCCATCCCGGCCTTCTCCCAGTCGTACATGGTGACCCGCAGCACCTCGGCAGCCTCCTCCGCGGCGGACACCGGCCCGGCGACGACAACGGCCGCGACTGCGGTGCTGAACTGGGTCCACGCCCTGTGCGCCTCGGAGAAGGAGGTCCGCCACTGCTCCGGCGTGGACTGCTCGTTCCAGAGCACGTCGGAAAACCGCCACCACGCGGCCGACAGCAACTTCGTGCTCGCGATCAAGCCGCCGTAGGCCTCCCGGCGCGCGGCCTCGCGGCGGTGCTCGCGGTCGTACTGCAACTGCCGTTGCTGCGCACGTCCTTGAGCGAGCACGGAGACCCAACCGCCGGTCACCGCCCCAAGCGCGCCGATCGCCGTGCCCACCACACCCGCCACACTCGCGTCCATCATCGGGCATTAGACCGCGACGAGGCATTCGCGGCCAGAGCGCCTACATCTGGCGCGCGGGCGGCAACCTCCTCGTTAACCTCGGGCTTTCACGAACTTGAGGCTGCGGCCCCGACTGCTCGTCAGGTGGCGGGTGCCCACCCGGCGTCGTCACGGGCATGGTCCCGCAATACCTCATGCGCGATAGCCTGTACGGCTTCGGGAGCCAACCGGGCCAACACGTGCAGGCCGTCGTCCCAGGGCATCGAGCGCAGCGCCGTCGCGAGGAGCAGCCTGGCGACAGCCGGCGCGGTCACCTCCGCCAGCGCCGTCAGCGCGGCGCACTGCTGCTGCCGATCTTCGATGGAGGCGGCCACCGATTCCGCTCGGCTGACGTCGCCGGCCTGCGCGAACAGGATGGCCACCTCGGTGAGCGCCTCCGCGCGCTGCCGCCGGTCGGCGATTGACCGGGCCACGCCTTCCGCGCGGTCTGGCTCGTTCGCCCGGGCGAGTGCGATCGCCAGGTACCCTGCCAGTTCGTCGTCCTTCACCTGCTCGGTGTACATATCCTCGGCGATCATCCTGCCCACCTGCTCCACACCCGACGGGTCTCCCGCAAGACCGAACATCTTGGCGATCCAAGACCACGCGGCGCTCCTTCGGTCCTCGCTGAGGATCTTCGGCATGACCCTCAAGGCCTCGTCGGCCATGGCCAGAGCACGATCCCGGTCCCCTATCCGGACCGCTGCTCCTGCCAAGATCTTGAAGTGCTCGACCATGCCGAGGTTGTGCCCCATCACCCGGATCGCCGCCTCGGCTTCATCGATCAGGCTGCGGGCCCTGCCCTCTTCTCCGGCAAAGGCCAACGCGGATGCCGTTCTGACCAGTGCACTGGCGTGTTGGAAACTACCCTCCACTGACCTGGCCGTGCGCTCGGCACGGTCATACTCGCCCACGTAGACGAGCGCGCGGGCAGTCCTGCACAGTGCGTCGGAGAGCTCCCACGGATCGTTGATCATGCGCACGACTGACTCTCCGCGCTCCACCTCGCCACCCAGGATCAGCCCCTCTGCCAACTCGGCAGCCGTGCCCCGTTCGGGGTTCGAGCGGGCGAGCGACTCGGCACGTCGGGTGGCCCCCGCTCGGGCCAGGCACCGGATCGCCTGGCTGAGTGCGGCCCATCTGTCGGTGCGGTCGGTGACCGGCACCGCCTGCGCCGCAGCCCTTTCGGCCACGGCACCGGCAGCGTGCAGATCGCCGGCCTCCGCGGTCCACCAGGACAGTTGGATCAGACTCAGCGCCGACGACCGGGGATCCGACACCGCGCGTGCGTCGCGTTCGATCTCGTCGGCCAGCTCGGCCGCCCGTGTGAGTTCGCCTGCCGAGGCCAGCGCCCGGGCCAGAGCCGTCATCAGCACCAGCCGTTCGCCGGGCTCCGCCCGGGTCCTGCACCGCGACTCGGCTGCCTCTCCTCCTTCGACGAGGACAGCGGCTGCCACGATCGACGACATCGCCTCTAGCCGACCATCGTCGGCCCGGATCGGCTCCGCGACCGTCCTGGCTTCCTCGAACAGGGCGCGCGCCTGCTCGTGCGCGCCCGTGTCGGCGTAGAGCGACATGACACCGGTCAGCCCCACCACCCGGGCCCGGCCCGTGCATCGACGTGCGGCGGCCAGCGCATCGTCGGCGGCCGAAAGCGCCCGATCGGTACGGCCGGACCGCTGCCACGCTTTGGCCACGCCGATCAGCGAACCCGCCCGCTCTTCGGGCGTCGAGATCGCCCGGCACGCCCTCATCGCGCGTACAGGGTCCCCCCTGGCGATCAGGGCTTGCACGATCATGCTTCGCGAAGCGTCCCCCCTGAATTCGGCCTGTACGGCGCCGATGAGCCTTTCCGCTCTTAGGATGTCGCCCTGCAGGGTTGCGGCGGCCACAAGGGCCACGAGGACAGTGTCCTGCCCGTCCTCATGCCTGACCGACCCCGCCGCCGCTTCGGCGGCGTCCCAGTCGCCGACGTATGCCGAAGCACGTGCGTACGTGGCCCGGTGCGCTTCCTGCCGCGGGCAGCCCTGGTACACGCTGACAGCACGTTCGGCCCATCGGACCGCCTCGACGCCCTCGCCCGCGTCCGCGGCCCTTTCCACCAGCGCCACCAGTGAGGTGAGTTGACGTTCCACGTCAACAAACGACGCGATGAGCGATGCAGCCCGGTCCGTCATGGACCGGACTGCGGCCTGCTGCCCCAACCTGCCGAAGCAGGTGATCACGCAAAGAGCAACTGCAGCTGCGACTCGGGGTCTTCCACCGAGTCGACCAGTGCTTCCACGTGGTCCATGGTGCCCGCGGCGGTGAGGGGTTCGGCCATCCCCAGCAACGCCTGCATGCGCCGCTCCGGGTGCGGGATCGACTGGGCCGACGCCAGCGCCCGGATCGATTGGCCGAGCATCGTCCGCACCGCGGGCAGACCGACGGGAACGTTGGCGTTGCGCCGCTCAATCCCGCTCCGGTGCAGGGCCAGCCCCGCCAGGCTGGTCAGATCGACGGGGTCGTGCGCCAACAGTGCTTCGTGGGCGGAGTCCACCTCGTTGAGGGCGGCCGTGTCCCCACCGGTGACGTCCGCGAGGCGGTCGTGGCGGCGGCGATCGGTCGCGCAGGCCACCAGTCGGCGCAGGTCCTTGGCTTCGCGCAACATGCCGAAGTACCCGCGCAACAGGTACTCGGGCGTGCCGGCCGGCCAGCCCTCGCAACGGTGGCTGTCCGCCCAGGCGTGCAGGCGCTGCCGGTAGCGCGCCATCCCCGCGTCCTCCAGGTGCTGCCGTGCCGATTCCTGGATCTCCTCGTGGCCGAGGACGTACGCGAGGGATTCGGTGTCCGGTCGCGAGCTGCCCGCCTGGGCCACGAAGCTCCGCCCGGCCCTCGCGTGCAGATGGTCCTTGATCCTCCAGACGGGTTCACCGGTCAACGCGGACAGGTCGCCGCCGGTGAGCCCGCCACCGGCGGAAGTGATCAGCCCGAGGAGGCTCTGTTCCAGCAGGGAGCCGTTGAGCAACCGCTTGAGGTCGCGTTCCATGTCGTTGCGGGCGACCCGGGCGTGTTCGGAAGGCAACAGCGTCCTCACCACGCTCCCGTCGCGCAGGGGGTGGTCGGCGGCAACGTCGCACGGCAACGGCGGGTTCAGCCGGCCCGAAACCACGACGCGCATGCCGTGCGGCGGCTCGGCCGGCAGCAGTCCGGCAACGCTGTACGAGTCGGGGTCGGCGGTCACGCCCCGGTCCTCGTCCAGGCCGTCGACCACCAGCACCAGCCGCTCGCCCCGCTCGCGGCAGTGCCGCGCGGCCTCGGCGAGCATGCGCCGCAGGTGCGCCGCCCTGATGGCATAGGGCAGGTACCCGGGCAGCGGCTGGCGCAGGAGTTCCGCGATCTGCTCCATCACGACATCGGTGAACGCGAGCCAGTCGCTCTGGCCGGCGAAGCGGGCGGTGATGAAGAAGGAGACGACACGGATCCCGGGGGCGGGTTAAGTACAAACCACGACAGTAACGCCGACTTGCCTGCCCAGGCCTGCGACCTCCACCACAGATAGGATCGGCTGTCGGGGGTGGTGCAGAACTCAGTGAGCGCAGCCAATTCTGCACTCCGCCCGCGGAGTTCGGGGGCGCGATACACAGCACCTGTTCGTGGTACGCCGACCGGACGGCCGGCGCTCTTGCACCCCGCGCGCTGACCTGCCGCTCAGCAGCGCGTTCGTAACGCTCCATCCAATAGTCCTGCGTGTCCCTCCCGCCGGGCAGGCCGATGGGAGGTCTCCTGGAACGCGCATAGTGCAGGCACCCCGCGACGAAGGCCTCGACCGAGGAACGACGGGGATTCGTGGTCGCGTTGAGCAGATTGCCCACCGTGGCCTTCGACAGCGCTCCCCGGCTCCGGCCCAGCGCGCGTGATCATGAACGGCCCTGACTCCAGGACGTTCGACCAGCCCGTACAGCTCGACGAGGACCGTGTTCCAGAGTTCCGGTGACGGAGCCAACTCCCCCTCCTGCACCTCGTCCTCCCCGCTCGCAAGTGTCCAGTTTCCATCTTGGACCACGTTGGACGGGCGGCGCGTCACGGTCGATCCAGTCCCTCGGACCGACCCAGGAGCGATCATGCTGACGACGATCTCGACCATCATCCTCACCCACGCCGATACCACCCGGGACTGGCTCCCCGCAGTCGCCCTCGCGCTGAAGCTGGGCGCGGCGGGCATCAGCTTCGCGGTCGCCGTCCACCGGGCGGTTCGTTACCGGCGCGGGCTCCAGCGGCGTTGACCGCCCACCACGCAGGGCTGTGCCCGGCGGGAGATCCCGCCGGGCACAGCCCTGCGTGGTGGGCAGGCTGTGGGGTCGAGCACGTCGTCTGCGGCCGAGGTGCACAGCATCACCAGATCCGTGCCCAGGTCACCGGCGGCCGGAACCTCGGTACTGCGCCTCTTCGTCTGGAGGTACACGGCGACGCCGACGGCCCCCGACACCATCAAGATGAACCACGGCGATCATGTCGGCCGCGGCCGTCGCGGCCGTCGCGGCGGTCTTGGTGTCGATCGGGCTGGCGGCCGTGCCGTCGGGGTCGACCGACCCGCCCAACAGCGGCTCGGTTCCCACGTGTTCGTCCCTCTCCCGCGAATGCTGAAGGCGTCTCGTAGTCCCGTTGTGCGGGTGTTTGGTGGTCGCGTCACCAACACCCGCACAACCGGTGCACGGTCGGCAATGACGTCGACGAGAAGAAGATGCTCGCCTACCGCGGCTGGTGGGTCACGAACTGCGTAGTCGGGTGACCGTCACCACGGCGTGCCGGGTCGTCCCGGCGGGGACCTCAACTACCAGCCCAGGATCGGACTTGGTGTAGGTCTCCCCTCCGGTGTGTGTGGTTCGGACCGGTGCGCTGGTCGCGAGGTGCGCTGCGACCTGGGCGGCGAGCGGCGCCTTCAGTGCCTGGGTGAGCGCGATACGTCCTTCGGGGAGACGGACTGCGAGTGTCCGCGGCCGCGTGGCCGGCCCCGTGTAGCCGACGACGTCGGCCTCCACGGTCTCGGCGTGACGGATCTTCTTCCACACGCGACCGGCTCTGAATACCGAGGTGGCGGGCTTGCAGACGATGCCCTCGACGCCTTGCTCTCGGAGTTGTTGGTACCAGGTCATCGCCACGTCGGGGTCGTCCGTCATCGGGACGGCCTGGATCGGCGGCTGGACGTCGTACTCGTGGAACAGGTCCAGGAGAAGGGTGCGGCGGGCGTCGTAGGGACGGGCCCGGACGTCACCGAACTGCGGATGCAAAAGGATGTCCCACGCCGAAGTGGACGGGTTCGGGGAATCTCGGAGGTCGAACGAGCGAAACCCGCACCGTATTTTGACGTTGGGCTGGCTCGGTAGACGGATTCTCGCCTCTGGTCGCCGCGAATTGCGGAAATCCGGCGGGGATGAGCGTGCTGGTCACTCTTCGAGGTCCTGGCGGATGCGGCGCCATGGGCTGAGGGTGTAGGGGCCGAGTATGCCGGGCGCTTCAGCGAGGCCGGGGCCCGCCGTCCTTGCCTCAGTCAGTGATGTCGGCTGCGGGAACGGCGTCGTTGACCTGCCCAAGCCAGAACGGGCGTCCGCCGGCCCTATGGCCTCCGGCGGCCAGCTGGACGACGATGTTGGCGCACTCGCACGCCTCCAGACACGGTGCCCAAGTTCGCGCAGGCGTGCTGATGGGCATGCCGGTACGGCCTGCGTGATGAGTGGGCGCAGGGCCGGTACAGCAAGGTCCAGGACGTTAGTGCCGTCAGGCCGGAGGGTTGGGGGTGTGGAGCAGCCGGCGGATGGCGTTCATTCGGTCCGTGTTCATGCGGGCATCGATGGCTGTCCCGGGAATGGCATGGGCCACGTGGAATGCCGCGCTGTAGTGGTGCAGGTCGGTCGGGATGCCGGCCTGGATCAGCATGCGGGCGTAGTCCAGTCCTTCATCACTGGTGGGGTCGACCTGGTAGGCGGTGACATACGCGGGAGGGAGTGCGGTGAGGTCTGTGAGCCGGGCGCGGGCGGGGGCGGCGTAGAGGGGCCGTCGGCGTCTCCCGGTTGGGTGGTGCCGCGAAGGTAGTGCTGCCAGCTGTGGGGTGAGTTGGATGCCTGCCAGGTGGGTGTGTCGGGGAGGTGGCGCATGGAGTGCGTGCGCAGCCGGTCATCCAGTGTGGGGGCGTCCAGGAACTGGGCGATCAGGGCCGGCCCACCGTGATCTCTGGTGCGCAGGCAGAGGGCTGCTGCCAGGCCACGGCCGGCGCTCTCGCCCAGCACTCCGATGCGGTTTCCGTCGATGCCGTGCTCTCGGCCGGTGCTGCCTGCCATCCATCGCAGAGCTGCGAAGCAGTCGTCGAGGGCTGCGGGGTAGGGGTCTTCGGGGACGAGGCGGTAGCGCACGTTCAGTACGGCTGTCCCGGTCTGGTCGGCGATCCGGCGCGCCGTGTCGTCGCCGCTGCCCAGGTCGCCCAGGACGAACGCGCCGCCTTGCAGGTACATCAACCCGGGAAGTGGCCCTGGGCGTTCGGCTGGTACGTAGACCCGCCCGGCTACCTGGGGTGCTCCTGCTCTCCGGTGATGGAGACGTCCTGTACGAGGAGTGGCTTGGTGGGCTCGTAGGCCGGGGCTGATCCGGAGAATTGGCGGACCGTTTTGCGGGCTGCCGCTACATCAGCGAGGTCGATGCGGGGGATGCAGGGCGCGACGGCGGCCAGTTCGCTGTCGAGAAGGTAGTCCACGGGTAATCTCCGCACTCCAGCGTGTCCGGCTGGCTAGGGGGTGTGAGTCGTCGTGCCGCCGGCCCGCCCGCCGACTGAGGGGGCTGTGGGACGGAGATCTCTCGTCAGCCGTGACCGCCTGTTGGCGGCTGGGCTGGAGAGATCGTCCATGTCCTGAGGCGGGGGCGGGACGGGTTGTGAAGAGTTCTGGGCGTTGTGCGCAGTACGGGGTGCGCCTGGAGGCCGCCGTAGCTGCGGCTTGGGGCTGCAGGCGTGGTGCGCTGGAGGCGTAGGCGGGCCGGGTAGGAGCCCGTGCAGGTCGCGGACCACACCGCCGTGTCGTGCCGGGCGGTGTGGTCGGCGGCGGGTTCATGCCTGCGGCTGGGCGTGCTTGATGGTGAGGGTCTGGGTGTTGGTGAACGCCAGGATGCCGGCGAGGCCGCTTTCGACGCCGATGCCGGACTGCTTGTGGCCGCCGAAGGGGACCTGGGGGTGCAGGTGCATCGACTCGTTGACCCACACGGTTCCGGCTTGGAGTCGCTGGGCCACCTGGTGGGCGGTGTCGGTGTCGGTGCCCCAGACGGAGGCGCCCAGGCCGTATTCGCTGCTGTTGGCGCGGGCGATGGCGTCGGCGGTGTCGGTGTACTTCAGCAGCGGCAGGACGGGCCCGAACTGCTCCTCGCGGACGATGCGTGCGGTGTCTGGGGGTTGTCGACCAGGGTGGGCTGGATGAAGTAGCCGGCGGTCCCGGGGTCGGGCAGGCCGCCGCTGAGGAAGCGGTAGCCGTGGTCGCGGCAGTCGTTCAGCAGGTCCAGGACGGTCTGGTACTGGCGCAGGTTGGAGACTGGGCCCAGGTCGACGTCATCGTCGTGGGTGGGGTCGCCGACGGTGACGGCGGCGGCGAGGTCGGCCAGTTCGCGGGCCATGTCGTCGTAGATGTCGGCGTGCACGTAGAGGCGTTTGGTGGCGAGGCAGATCTGGCCGGTGTTGGCGAAGGCGGCCCAGAACAGCTGGGCTGCGGTCTCTTTGACGTTCACGTCCGGCAGCACGATCGCGGCGTCGTTGCCGCCCAGTTCCAGGGTGACGCGGGCCATGGTGGCGGCGGCGCCGGCCATGACGCTGCGTCCGGTCGGGGTGGACCCGGTGAAGCTGATCTTGTCGAAGCCGGGGTGGCTGGTGATGCGCGAGCCCAGCCCGCCGGTGCCGGTGATCACATTCAGGACGCCGGGGGCAGGACGTCGCGCAGGATCTCACCGAGTTTGAGGTTGGCCAGGGGGTGAACGCCGAGGGCTTGAGGACGACGGTGTTGCCGGCCAGCAGGGCCGGTCCGAGTTTGAAGGAGGCTTGCCCGAGGGGTAGTTCCACGGGGTTATGGCCGCCACGACGCCCAGCGGCACATGCCGGGTGAGTGACCGGCGTTCCTCGTCGTCCTGGTTGACGGTGTCCGGCAGGGCGATGTCGGCGGTCGCGCGCAGCCAGTAGGCGAGCCCGGCGGCTTCGGCGCGGGCGACGCCGCGGGGCTTGCCCTGCTCCTGAACGACCAGGTCGGCGAGCATCTCGGAGTGCGTGTCGATGGTGTCGGCCATCGCCCGCAGAGTGTTGCGGCGCTGGTCGACGGGCAGGGCGGCCCAGGCGGGGAAGGCGCGGCGGGCGGAGGTGACGGCTTCGTCGAGCTGCTCGGTGGAGCACTGCGGGGCGGAGGCCAGGACCTGGCCGGTGGAGGGTTGATGACGTCGAAGGTGGAAGTGCCCTCTGCGGGCAGGCCGTTGATGGTCAGGGTGAACTTCTGGTCACGAGCGGGGATGTGCACGGTTCTCCAAGGCGCGGCCCAGCGAGGCGGGCAGCATGTGGTGCGGTGGCGGGGTGGGCAGGTCAGTTCTGGACGGTGGGGCGTACGACGATCTCGCTGACGTCCACGGCGTGGGGCTGTGCGATCGCGTAGCCGATGGCCTGGGCGATGGCGGAGGCGGGCAGGCCGATTTGTTCGGTGGCGGCGCGCGCGGCACTCTGGGCCTGGGCGTCGCCGCCCTGGTCGGCGAGTTCGGACTGGGTGAAGCCGGGGCTGACGACGGTGACCCGTACGGCGGTGTTCTCCTGGCGCAGGCCTTCGGACAGGGCGCGGACGGCGTACTTGGTGGCGCAGTAGACGGCTGCGGTGGGGTCGACGCGGTAGGCGGCGGTGGAGGCGATGTTGATGATGTGGCCCGCGCCGTGTTCGCGCATGGCGGGCAGGACGGCGGCGATGCCGTGCAGGACCCCGCGCAGGTTGACGTCGATCATCTGGTTCCACTCCTGGACGTGGAGTGCGTCGAGGGGTGACAGCGGCATCACGCCGGCGTTGTTGACCAGGACGTCGATGCGGCCGTGGCGGGCCAGTGCGGCGTCGGCGAAGGCGGTGACGCTGTCGAGGCGGGTGACGTCGAGTTCGGCGTACTCGGCGCTGTGGCCAGCTTCGGTCAGTTCCTTGACCAGGAGGGTGAGGCGGTCCACGCGGCGGGCGCCGAGGACGACGTGGTGTCCGGCGGCGGCCAGGTGGCGGGCGGTTGCCTCGCCGATGCCGCTGGAGGCACCGGTCACCAGGACGATCTTGCGGGGGAGGAGGTGGGCACGGTCATGAGGTTCTCCAAGGAGTGCGGTGGGTGCGTTTCGGAGGGGCTGGGGGTGCGGGCGAGGTGTGGCCCCGTATCGCGGTGCGGGCTCAAGGTCCTTGGGTGCGCACCGCGCTGCCCCAATGTGGCTGCCTCAGTGGGCGGCGTGGGGTTGATCGGTGTGTTCCAGGACGGTGGTGAGCTGCCAGTCGACGCTGCTGTGGTCGATGGTCGCGTGGACGGGTGAGCCGCCCATGACGCCGGTGATTCCGGCGGCTCCGGCTCGGGCGTGGGCCATGCTGTCGTAAGCGACGATGTCGATGATGGTGCCGTCGTCTGTCACGGCGATGCGCCGCCACTGGAAGCCGGGCTGCTGGCGGAGGTAGTCGTTGATGTCGGCGTTGGCGGTGATGAAGTCCTGGGCGGTCAGGCCGGGCGCGGGCTTGAGGGTGGTCACTTCCAGGACGTCGGGCATGAGAGGTTCCTCTTCTTCTCGGGGAGGCTGGATGGTTGGCCGTGGGGCGGCCGGTGGTCAGGCTTCGGCGAGGGCGATGCGCCGGTGGAGCTTGCGCAGGGGGCGTGGGGCAGTACCAGTTGGCTTCTCCGAAGGCCCGCATGAAGGCCGGCAGCAGTACGGCGCGTACCAGCGTGGCGTCCAGCACTACGGCCAGTCCGCTGCCGATGCCGAACATCTGCAGGAAGCTCACGGTCCCGGCGGCGAAGGCCAGCAGGCTGACGGCCAGGAGCGCGGCGGCTGCGGAGACGATCCGGCCGGTGCGGGCCAGGCCGGTGGTGACGGCGTCGGCGGTGGGCATGCCGCGGTCGTGCAGTTCCTTGATCCGGCTGATCAGGAAGACCTCGTAGTCCATGGACAGCCCGAAGGCGATGCACAGGAAGAGGATCAGCATCGACATGTCCATGGGGCGGGCGGTGAAGGACAGTGCCCCGGCCCCATGGCCGTCCTGGAACATCCACACCAGCACACCGGCGGTCGCCGACAGTGTCAGCGCGTTGAACAGCAGGGCGCGCACCGGCTGGAGCAGGCTGCCGGTGAAGGCGAACAGCAGCAGCAGGGTGGAGGCGATGATGATCAGGGCGGCGTAGGGCAGGCGGGCGCCGATGGAGGCGCTGGTGTCGACCAGGTCGGCGTCCGGGCCGCCGACCAGGCGCTGGGCTTCGGCCGGCGGCGTCACGGCGCGTACCTTCGCCACCAGGTCCTGGGCTGCGGTGGACTTGGCCGTCAGGCCGGTGGAGATCACGATCCGCTGGGCGTGCGGGCGTCCCAGGGTGGTGGGGTCCAGCGAGGCGGCGGAGGGTATCCCCTCGCGATAGCTTCCGGCACTGCTGTCCACGGAGGTCACCCCGGGCAGCTGGGACAGGCTCCGGGCGTACGTCGTCAGCGCGGTGGGCGGCACTGCCGCGGTGGTGACGACGTCGATCTGGTCGCCCTGCCCGCTGAAGTCGGCCGTGAGATGGTCGCTGACCTGCCGGCTGGCGGTGTCCTTGGGCAGCACGCCCTGGTCGGGGTGCCCAGTGCGGCGTGGGTGAGCGGGACGGCCAGGAACAGCAGGAGCAGGACGGCGGGCACCGCATACCGGGCGGGACGGCGCTGGACGGCGGTGGTCGTGCGGCGCCAGATCTTCGACTCACCGCCGCGGGTGGCGGAGGCAGTCCAGGGGATCCGGCCGTTGTTGACCTTCGTGCCCAGGACGGAGAGCAGGGCGGGGAGCACGAGCAGGGCGCTGGCCGCGGAGATCAGCACGACGCCGATGCCGGCGTAGGCGAAGGAACGCAGGAAGTACTGCGGGAACACCAGCAGAGCGGTCAGGGCCGAGGCGACGGTGGCGGCGGCGAACAGGACGGTGCGGCCGGCGCTGGCGACGGTGGCGGCCACTGCCTCGGCAACCTTCTGGCCCTGTGCCATTTGTTCGCGGAAGCGGCTGACCAGCAGCAGGGAGTAGTCGATGCCCAGGCCCAGGCCGAGGGCGGTGGTCATGTTGATGGAGAACACGGACACGTCGGTCACGGAGCCGACCACGAACAGTTCGGCGAAGGTGCCCATGATCGCTATCGTGCCGACCAGCAGCGGCAGCAGGGCGGCGACCAGGCTGCCGAAGACCAGCAGCAGGAGAAGCGTGGTGATGGGAAGGGCGATGGCTTCGGCACGCAGCAGGCTCGTGGTGACCTGGTCGTTGATGTCGGCCGAGGCCGCCGCGGCGCTGCCGCCGGCCCGGATTGTGACGGCGCCGCCGGTGACGCTGTAGCGGGAGATCAGCGCCTTGGCACGGGTGGTCGACTGGTCGTCGTCGCCGGTGATGTGCACGGCGACCATGGCCTGGGTGCCGTCGTGGGAGCGCAGGGCCGGCGCCTTGGTCGTCCAGTAGGACACGACCGCGTTCACGTCCGGCTCGCCGCCTAGGCGTTGGGTCAGGGTGCGGCCGGCCTGGGCCGCGGCGGGGGCGTCGACCGATCCGGTGGTGGCGTGCAGCAGGAAGACCAGGTTGCTGCGGCCGCCGAACTGCGTGTCGATGACCTGTTCGGCGCGGGTCGCCTCGGCGTCGGGGTCGTTGAAGCCGCCGCCCTTGAGCTGCCCGAACGCGCCGATGCCCAGGGCGGTGCACAGGGTGAGGGCCAGTGCGGCCAGGATCAGGACGAGTCTGGCGCGTCGGTGGATGAAGGTGCCATAGCGGTACAGCAAGGAACAGCCTGCTTTCAGGACGGGACGATGGTCGGTCTGGCGCCGCAGCGTGTGGCAGTCACAGCCGGGGCGGGGTGCACCGGGCAGGTGCCGTCAGCGGGTGGTGTTCTGCACGGTGGGATGAGGTGTTGGCATGGCGGTGGCGGACACCGTGAGGTCGGGAGCTGTGGAGCGTGACCGGGTCAGTGCGAGAGCTGCGATGAGGAGCATCCAGGCGTTGGAGGGGTAGGAGGCCAGGCGTTCGGACAGGCCGGCACCCCACGGCAGGTGCGTGGTGAACTGCCCGGTGATCGACAAGGTGGCGCCGATCAGTCCCACGCGGCCCAGTGCGAGGCCAGCGCGCCGCCACGGCTGGCCCAGACCGGCGGTGCGTCGGCTGAGCAGGAGCACGGCCAGGCCGCCAAGGGGCATGTTCAGTGCGCCCAGGGTGTGCAGGGTCACGTCGGTGTTCTCCGGGACCAGCCCGACCAGAACCTTTCCGGCCCCCGACACGATCCACAGCCAGAAGGCGACGGTGACGCTGCGCTGCTCGGCCCACAGCGGGCGAAGGAGCACCATCCCCGCGGCGGCCAGGATCCCGGAAACGATGAACGACACGTTCATCGTGGTGTGGGCCGGCGAGCACACGTAGGCCGCCGGACCGTGCGGCAGAGCGAACGGCCCGCAGGCGGTGTTGCCCAGATCGCTGATGAAGTTGTGCGTCCAGCTGTACGAGGTCTTCCATTGGGCCGCGACGACGACCTGGCAGACGAAGTACTGCAGCACGCCCACGATCCACGCCGCAGCGCCCCAGCGCAGCCGGTGAGCGGACAGGAATGATCGGGTCATGGGAGACCGTCCTTGGAAAGTGCGGCGGGCCTGGTCCCCGCCACGTCAGCGGGACAACATCAGTGGACCGCGCGGCAAGGTGCCGCTCACACGACCTGATCGGCAGAGCACACGACAATTCCTGCGCGGTCTCCCCGCCTGCTGAGGCTGGCTGGGTCGAGCCCGGTCGGCGCCATGCGCCGGGAACCGCTGTGTACAGGGGCCGTTGGGCTTGAAGGTGTGGCCGGAAGGCGCACTTCGCTGTGGTGCGGCGGCGCGAGAATCGCTCCGAAGAGGACGTTGTGTTCTCACCCGGGTCGGCAGGGTCGTGCAGTAGCGGATCCCCTGTGATGCCGCCGTGCGGTCGCCCTGCCGGGGAGGCTGTGACGGAGTCGGTGCCGTCAGAGCCGCGGCCGGGAGCGTGCGGTAGAGCACCGGCCGGGTGCCCGTGCGGACGACTGTGCGGACACATTCCGTGCCCGGCCCGGCCTGGGCGACACCGGGGTCTCCAGCCCGCAGGGAATGGGCAGAAATGCCTCGGCCGCCTGCTGAGGGTCTCCCACCGTCCGCCTGGATCCGGGCAGGCCGTCTACCGGACCAGACCTGGGTGGCGCGCCGGACGGATCGTCAGTGGCTGCGCCCGGATACCCATGGGCACGGGCTTGCCGACGTTCTCACCGGTCCAACGGGGTGGGGTGGCGTTCGGCGCCAATGGATAGGGCCGTGCAGTGTGCGTGGGGACTGGCCTGAGGGAGTTCCGTTGTCGGGAGCTACTTCTGCGCCGTGTCCGTGTCGGCGTGGCACGGCAGGTCGTTGCGCCACTGGGTGGGCGTCAGCCCGTGCTCGCGGCGGAAGGCGCGCTCGAAGGTCCGCAGTTCGGCGAAGCCGACGGATGCGGCGATCGCGGCCACTGTACGGCTGGGCTGGGCAGGGTCGGCCAGCAGGCGCCGGGCGGCGATCAGCCGCTCCGCGCGGATGAAGTCCGCCGGTGTGGAGCCCGCTTTGGCGAAGATGGTATGCACCTGTCGCACCGAGATGTGGTGACGCAGGGCAAGCTCGGCCACCGTCAGTGCCGGATCCCCAGGCTGGCGCGGATGTGCTCACGCAGCACCTCCACCAGGACATCGTCGGCCTGCACCGAGGGCGCCATGCCGCGCATTGTCATGGCGAGCAGATCAATCGCCGCCCGGGCGGCATCACCGCGCTGCGGAGAGGAGAAACTGCCGGCGACCTTGTGGAGCTGGTCGAGATACAGGCGCAGGAGTTGCAGGGAGGGGGAGGCCAGCGGGATGGCCTGGGAAAGTCCCTGGGAGATCTCGTTGCCGCGCAGCGGCACCAGGTCCCGCGGAATCTGCAGGGTCAGGCTCTCGCCGGTCTGGACGTAGTTCAGGTCAAAGGGGGTCCCGGATTCGAAGAGCACCGCCGTGCCGGCGGAGATGGACGCCTCGCGTCCGTGCTGCTCCAGCGTTCCCGCTCCGGACAGGTGGATGCAGAGCATCAAGGTGTCCTGCCCGTCGCCGCGGGCGATGCCCGTACGGGAGGCCTGGATGCGCAGCGGACGGGTGGTGAAGGTCCCGGCCGCGATCCCGCCGCCCAGGTCCGCCAGGGTGGTGCGGCAGTGAAAGTCCTTGGGCACAGCGGCGAGCGCGGGTGCGAACGAGGAGGCCGCATACTGCTCAAGTTCCTCGGCCGAGTGTGACTCGTAGACCTGCACGGCGCTCGACCTCTCCCTGGATAGTCCGATGATCTTAACTCGGGCAGATGAACGCCTGATGTCGTGCGTCAGCTCGGGAACGGTGGCAGGAAACGCCGCCAGGTCTGCACCTCACGTCGTGTCCCGCGGTGCCGCCGCGGCCGTCCAATAGCTGCAGGAGAGGGGCTCTGCCGTCGGGCTCCCCTACGGGAGGGACTGCCATGCTCACCCAGGTCCAGGTGACCCGCTGGGTCGGCGCCTACATCTATGCCTGGCGGACCGGTCAGGCTGGGGACATCGAGGCCCTGTTCACGCGGGACGCCGAATACCACCAGCGACCGCACGCGGCAGACTGGATCGGCCGTCCGGCCATCGTCGAGGGATGGCGGAAACAGGCGCCATCACGTCATGGGACGGGCCGCTTCGATTGGCAGGTTCTGCTGGTCAACGGCGACACCGCTGCGATCAGAGAGGTCCGTGTCGATGCCGGACTGGGCACGTTCCTCAGCCTTCTGGTCGTCACCCTCAACCACCAGGGCCAGGCACGAATGCTGCAAGTATGGAGGAACAGGGTCTGATGGCGCAGCTCGCGCAGCCGCCCCGGACCGCCGGCGGTACCGGCACATGGCGGCGATCCGCCGCAACTCCTGACGCGAAGTTGGCTTGAGGCTCGACCGTGTGGTCTCCAGGTGGCAGTGGTTGCTGGTGATCCAAGGAGCACCGCCGGGACGACTTCGGATTGTGGCGCGGGGCCTGGGGCGCGGTGGCGGACTTGAACGTCATGAAAGTGTGCCGGCCGTTGGCTCATGTGGTGCTCCACATGGTCGATCATCTGCGTCATTGACGTGGCGTGCCTTTGCTCGGTCAGCGGATCCGGGGCAGGGCCTTGTCCGGGTGTGCGGCGTGTACGTACTTCACGGCGATGCTGGGGTGGATGCCGAAGAGGCGGACGAGGTGGACCGGATCGGCGGTCTCCCGGGCCTCGTCCAGGATGCGGTCGGCCCATACCTGCCGTGGCAGCAGCCCGATCTGGTCGAACGCGGCCCGCATCGCGCAATAGCTGATCTGCGGGGGAGGCGGGGTGCCGGTAGGTCTGGGAGGTGATGAGCAGGTGCGGGTTCGTGGCCTGAGGCCAGCGGCGGCGGCGCTCGCGCAGCCAGTCGGCCGCCAGGTCGGTGCTCAGGTCGTCGAGGTAGACGAGGTGGACGCCCTCACCCCGGCGCACCGCCAGTGTCCGGCGGGCGAGGTCGGGGTCGGCCAGGTCGAGCCGGGCGACCTCCACGGCACGCACGGCGTGGATGGCGACCAGACCGACGATGAGGCGCGCGGCGGGACCATCCAGCCGGTCCAGGACCCCGGCCAGCCGATCTCTGGACAATGGCCGCGGCAGGTGCACTCCAGCGGGCAGCCGCAGCCCGGCCGTGGGGTTGAGGAAGATCAGCCGCTCCTGCTTCAGGGCCCGGAAAATGCTGCGCAGCACGCTGAGCAGCCCGCGGGCCACGTTGCCCTGATGGCGGGCGAGTTCGCTCGTGATGTGATCGGCAGTGACCTGCCGCAGGTCCAGCCCGGCCGTCGTCCACGAAGTCAGGGTCGGCCAGGTGATGCGCAGGTAGCGACGGATGCGCCGGAAGCCGGCCGGGGCGTGCCGGTAGCGGCCTTGACCGCGCAGCACCCGCACCCAGGTGCTCAGCTGGTCGGACATCGGAGCGGGAAGCTGAGCGATCCGCGTGTGCAGGGCCTGCTCGTCGTATCGGTCGCGCCGTTCCTGACTCAAGTCCGGTATGTGCGGGAGTACTTGGTGCTGGACGTCGGTGAGCAGCTGCGCGGGTGTCTCGGAGAGTTCGTCCGCCTCCAGCAGCGCGTGCGCGTGGAGGAAGGAGATGACGCGGCGCGTGGCGGCGGTGCCGGCCGCAACGGTCCCGGCCAGGGAACGTACGTCCCGCTCGGGGATCGGCACGTGCGGCCCCAGCCGGGCCAGCAGAGTATGCAAGACCACGGCCGCACCGCCCGGCACGTTGCGTTTGTCGGCGAGCCAGGACCGCGGGTAGGCGGCGGTGAAGGTATCCAGCAGCTCCTGCGCCGGAGCCGGCAGTGGGGACATCGGGGGCAGCGCGAGGACGCGGGTGCGCTGCTTGCGCAGCCAGGTCCGCGGCATCGAGAACAGACAAAGCTGCCCCGGTCCTACCGGCATAGCCACCGTCTGTCCCTCCGGGAGGGCGTCGTGCCGGGCCTGGCGCGTGAACGGGAGGCTGGGCCGGACCGGTTGTGCACGACGAAGCCCAGCTCCCCGGCCCGCCGCTTGAGCTGGTGCGCGAGCGGTCCGGCGAAGGCGAGTTGCGTGAAGGACACCGCCGCCGACTCGGCGCCGACCTCTCGCACGTAGGTCAGGCAGGCGCGGCACATGCCCTCCTCCGTGTGCAGAGGCAGATCGTCCCGCCGGCATCTCGGACATCGGTCCACCCGGTAGCGCTCACGGTTGTTCCGCCATTCGCGACAGCCGCGGCACCGGGTTGCCGTAACGCCCCAGCACGCACAGTCCGCGCAGGACCGCACCGGCCAAGCCGCCGGGGGCGGGGCAGTGCGCGGTCTCAACATCCCTGCCTGCGCGAGCAGTTCAGCGGCGGCAGCTTTCAACGGCAACTGCACCTGATCGAGCATCTCCTGCGCGATCAGTTCCTCCCCTCGGCATCCCGGATTGCCAGCGCACACCTGATCAGCCGCAGCACCATCTTCGGCCACGTCCCGCTCAGCCCCGCGTTCGCCGCCCGCTGCCCGGCGAGCGCCTGCAGGACCTCCTCCTCCGACCACGTGCGGCCGCTGATACGCCGGGCATCGCTCCGCTCCAGGCGCCGCCGGACCGGAAACAACGTCAGTTGGCCGCGCATCACCGCGGGACAGATCCTGGGATCGTCGACCAACTGCCGGACCTCGCGCGGCCCCAAATAAGGAGTGGCCGCACCTCGGGGATGCGGCAGGTTCCGTGCACCCTGCCGGCCCAGACCTAGCACGTAAATGTGCAGCTGGGTCGGCCCCGGGAAGACTGCCTCGATGCCGGCCCGGATCTCCTCCCGCACCGCGATCACGCACGGACGGCACAGTCCGTCACCGTCCACAGCCCCGACCCGGCAGCACCGCGGACACCGTGCCGTCCCCGGTTCTCCAGCAAGCCACGACAGCTCCAGCAAAGCCCGTCCCACAGACGCGACACGCCCCAGTCCAGACAGAGCCCACACTGCCGCATCACCGCAACCCCACCCGTCAGTTCGGCGGCCGAAGCCGGCGCGGGCCGTCTCTGCGCGGCACCGGCCGCACCGGCCCCGCCTCGCTGCCGACCGCCCGCTCCTGCTCCTCCTGGTCCCCGGCAGCAGCCACCGGCTCGGCCTCCATCAGGTCGGCCACCGTGCATCCCAGCGCCGCGCAGATCTTGTCCAGGTCGTCCAGCCGTACCGTCACCGGAGTGCCGCCCCACAGGGCGGCGACCTTGCTCAGCGACGGTGTGAAGCCCACCTTCGCAAACGCCGCTTGCAGGTCGACCGGCCGCCAGATGTCGCTCTTGGCGGCCGCCCAGCGCAGATTCCACTTCACCGCAAACTCCCTTATCCGCGACCAGCCGCTGCCCGGCCCGCGCCGCCGACTGCCGCCAGCGGTCCGTCTGCTCGGGGTCGGCCTGGGCCGTTGCCAGGTAATTAACCGTCGTAGTTGTCCAGCTATGTCCGAGCATCCGCTGCACCTCCCACAACGTCATGCCGCGCTCGTAGTTGTGGGTGGCGCACGCATGCCTCAGCAGATGCGGGAACAACTCCGGCACCGGCCCCGGCAGATACAGCCGCGACGCGGACTTCAGCGCCCGCCGGAACGTCGCCGGGACGATCGCCGGCGCGATCGGAAGGTTCAGCGCGGCCACCGGCTTCGGCAGCCGCTCGGAGGGAAACAGCGGCGCCGTGGGATGCTCCGGGTCGTCCTGGAACAGGCCGCGGACCTCCTCCACGTACCACCACAGCAGCTCGCGGCCCTCCTCGAACAGGAACGCCTCCCGTGGCCTCGGACCGGACCCGCGGGCTCCCTTGCCCTGGACCACGAACCGACCCCAGCGGCCCGACTCCCAGTGCACGTCCCCGAGTGCCACCCCGCACAGCTCCGCTGCCCGCACCCCGGACACGTAGGCGATCTTCGCCATCACGTAGTCCCGGCACGCCACCGCCTCTTTACGGGCCTGCGGCAAAGCATTCCGCCACGCGGTGAAGAACTCCCGCATCGCCCGCTGCGACGGAGGCACCCGCAACCCGAAGTCACCGCGGTGACGGGGCCGGTTGAACGGGTCGATTGGCGACTCCACGGCCGCCCCGAACAGCCGGTGGGTCTCCCGGCGTACCGCTGCTCCAGGAACGCGAAGTACGCGTCGATCTTGCTGATCTTCGCGAGGACCGTCGCCCGGGCACGCTTGCCCGGACCCGCGAAATACCGGTCCAACGCGGCCGGCGTGAGCTGCCACGGCACGACGTCGTAGTGCTCGCACAGCTCGATCACCGGCTTGACCAGCTGGTCGATCGACGACGGCATCAGCCCCGCCGCATCCCGCGCCCACTGGTACTCCGCGAGTGTGTCGAAGAAGTACGACCGCTCATCCCGCTGCCCCGAACGGTTCCGGTAGGTATGGAGAGAGAAGACCTCCGCCAGGCCGACCGCATCGCGTCCAGGAGTCAGGGAACGGGTTTCGGATTCCCCATGAACCTGCAGATTACGAGTGCCACTCGCAGAATCTGCGAGTCATTGCGGGAATCTCACACCCTTGAGGGACAGCTCGAACATGGGTCCCCTGCCTGCCGACTTCGCTCGATCGCGCCGCTGGTGTACGCCCAAGAACCCGTGCGTACTCCAGTTACCCGAAGCCGAGTTCCTGCGGCATGTGTTCCCAGGCGATCCCGGTATGTAGCACGAACAGGATGCCCTGGAACACCAACCGGTCCGGATGCCGTTTGCGTCCCGGATGCCGGGGCCGACGCTCAACTGTGGGCAACAGCGGCTGGACCACCGCCCACAACTCGTCATCGACTTCCCACGGCTTCGGCCGAGCCACTTACGAGTTGGTGCGTGATAGCGGGTGGGCATGCTCTGCTAGTGAGGGGTATGGCTGACCGTTCGGTACTGACGCATCCGTTGTTCACGGGGATCTCGACAGCTCATCTGTCTTCTTTGATCGCGGAGTTGGCCAGACCGTGGGTGGTCGGGCTTGAGGGGCGTCGGTTCCAGACGAGGGGTGGGGCGAGGAGGCGTGCACCGGGTGCCGGTGCACGGCATCAGCTGGTCTTCGTTGACCGGTTGGTCGCCACGCTCATCCACCTGCGGCACGACTTGCCGCACGCGGTCCTAGGTGTGCTGTACGGCGTCGATCGCTCCACTGTCACCCGTGCTTTCGGCGAGGTCCGCCGACTACTTGCACAACGGGACTTCGCTGTTCCCGACCGTCCTGGTCTGAGGCTTCGCACGCTGGAGGACGTGTTCGCCTATGCCCAGGCCGAGGGCGTCGAGCTGCGGCTGAACGCCACCGAGGTCCAGGTCCGCCGGCCCGCCGCAGGCCGCGGCGGCCGCAGGGCGTTCATGTCGGGCAAGAAGAAGCAGAACACGATGAAAGCCACTGTCATCGCCGACCACCGCGGTCGCACGCTGTGGGCTGACGGCCTGCGGCCAGGGAGAATGCACGACGTGACCGCTGCCCGCGTGGCGGGTATCACCGGCCGCCTTCGCCACTTCAACCTTGTTGAGATCCTGCTCGATGACGGCTATTTGGGCCTGAGCCGCGACTACCCTGGCCAAGCCGTCACCCCACCCAGAAAGCCACGGCCCGGAGCGCTGGCCGGCAGAGTCAGGCAGTGGGAACACGACCGGTACGAGCATTCATCCGACCGGATCACCGTCGAACCGCGCTGGCCGACCACAAACGCTGGAAACAACTCATGCGCTGGACCCACCGCCGAGACCGGCTGCCCGACACATACCGGGCCATCGCCGGCCTCGTCTCCGACCGCACAGCCACCGCCTGAATACAGGCCACGACCGGGCAGACCTGACTCACCCGCTATCACGCACCAACTCGTTAGCACCCCGGATCATCGGTCCCGGAGTGATCCAACCACCTCGAAGATCATTTCGTTAGGAGTTCTTAGAAAGCATCTGATCATTATTCAGGTTGTTCCGAGAGAGATGTCCGTTTCGATTCGCCAGGTTGGTGCGGATTCTCCCGTCAATTCGCGGGACATTTTGTTAGCCATCGCCCAGTGGATCATCGTGCGGGATCTTTGAGGAAGGGCTTCGTAGTCCCGGGCCAGGCGGCGGTGCTGCATCAGCCAGCCGAAGGTCCGCTCGATCACCCACCGCTTCGGCAGCGGCTCGAACCCCTTCGATCGCGGCCGCTGCACCACCTCGACATCGATGCCCAGGCTGGCGCCGTGGTTGAAGATGCTGTTCTGGTAACCGCCGTCGGCCCAGACCTTGGTGACGCTGGGATGTGCCGCGGCCAGGTCGTCGAGGAGGAGCTTGCCGCCGGTGGTGTCGTGGACGTTCGCGGCGGTGACGAGGACGGCCAGCACCAAGCCGAGGGTGTCCGTGATCAGGTGCCGTTTGCGTCCTTTGATCTTCTTGCCGGCGTCGATGCCTTGACTGCTTTCGGCGACGTTTGCCGAGGTCTTCACGCTTTGCGCGTCGACCACGGCCGCGGTGGGCTCCGCTCGGCGGCCATGGAATCGGCGGGTCTTGTCGCGTAACAGGTCGTGGACCTGCTGGGTGGTGCCGTCGGCTTCCCACTTCGCGTAGTAGTCGTAGACGGTCTTGTAGGGCGGGAAGTCGTGCGGCAGGTATTCCCACGGGATGCCGGTGCGGTTGACGTAGAGGATCGCGTTGACAATCTCTCGCAAATCGTGCACCCGGGCCGCCGTCCCGGGGCCAGTCCGTCTCGCCCGCCAAGCGGTGAAGACCGGTTCGATCAAGGCCCAGCGGGCGTCGGACACATCACTGCGGTACGGACGACGAGCACTCACGCCTCATCCAACGACCGCCAACGAAGCCAGTCACAAAAACATCCCAGAACACCAACTACCTAGATCAGATGCCCTCTAAGAGGACGGTTGACGTTCGCGGAGCAGGCGAAAAGGCAGCCGTGCGATCGGAAGCGGCCAGGAGGTTCGAGGTCGGGGCGAGCACGGCGCAGATCGCAAAGAAGTTGCGGGTGATGGACCGGTTGGTGCACCGGTAGCGGGCAGCCCGGCGACGCGAACTGCTCCGGGCCGATGGCAGTCGAACGGTGCCGCCGACGCAGTAGCAGCGACCGGAGACGGAGTTGAAGGAAGGTCCGCTGACACACGGGTTCGACGATGAGCGCCCGGGCCGGACACTCAGGCGGGTGAGGAGGGGACATCTGCCTCCTGACCACAGCAGGACCAGAAGGATGTCGACCTACAGGCACGGCCAGCACGTCCTGGATCTTGTCGGACGGCTATCTCGATGAGTTCCTCGGCACGAGCAAGGGCGCCGACCTGGCCTACTACGACAGCACGTGCTACTCCATATCTTCCTCGCGCAGCAGTCGGCGACCGAGGTCGTCGGCCCATTCCTGGGCCCAGGCCATCAGTTCGTCGATCAGCGCTGTGCTGGCGCCATATGCTTTCAGTTCGGCGTCGTCCAGCCAGGCCACTGCGGTCAGACGGGTCTGGAGAGACTCCAGGTCGAAACGCTCGCGGGCATGACGGCGGCCGAATTCTTCAAGGTCGCTCGTGAGCCAGCGGCGTGAGGCGGCAAAGACATCCAGGACGTCGCGGGCCGCGCCGCGCTCCCCAGGGCACGAACTTTGGTGCCGATCACGTCTTCCTCGGCGAGGACGGGCCCGTAGGCACTGGAGGCCGCCGGCCGGGTGAACACTTCCTTCAACACGTCCACCTCGCACGTCTCCTGAGCCGGGGAGCAGGTGTCAGTGACGTTGAGGCGGGCAGAAAGGGGAGCGACTTCGATCACATCAAGGTGCCAGCCTCGTTCGGTCAGCCCGTGAGCAAGAGCACGGACGATCTCGTCCATCGGTGCAGGATTCTCGGTGGCAACGTCGAGGTCCTGGCTCGGGCGCTCAAGGAGTGCATGTGCCTGGACAGCGTAGCCACCGGTGATAACCAAAGGGTACGGAGAGCCGATGGCCAGAACGTCCGCCAGAAGGCGGGCATGGAGGTCAGGAAGCCTCACGCGGCCGCCGATCCCTCATTGCCACGCCGCCGGGCCGGCGGCTGGGCGGGAGGGAGACCGGCCATCGCCCGCAGCTCGGAAAACCGCTCCTCCCACACATCGCGCACGGTGGTCGAGACCAGGACACGCAAGGTGGGCCACAACTGCATCAGGACCTCGCGATTCAGAAGAGCACACAGGTCCTTACGCATCCCCTCGGCCAGAACCGTGCGATACAAGCTCATCCGCTGACGTTCATTGACCAGATCGAAGGCACGCAGCCCCGACCAGACCACGGTGGCAGACGGTTCCACAACGCCTGTAGTGGGCCCCTGCAGCTCATCGAGCGAATCCGGCAGCCGCCGTCGGAACTTCTCCCGGTACAACTCCAGATCGGCGCCACCGGAGCCGGCATTCACATCAGCAACATCACCGGCAGCAGACGGTGCGGAGACTGGGCGGTGCGGTGTCACGGACATAACTCCATTATGACGCCCACCGTGGTCCAGCCGTCGGCATCACCCCGGCGATCGGTCAAGATGAGCGTTCAGTTGCCACTGCTGTGCGTCCGCGACCAGCGCCAGCCGGACGCTCACGGCGGCGGCGCGCTGAGCATCGCCACCAGGACAGCCGCTTCCGTCTGCCTGTTGTTCGCCATGGGCGCCCACCCCAGCACGACCTGCGCCGGATCATGGACGCCATCCTCTACGTGGACCGGACCGGGATCCCGTGGCGCTATCTGCCGCACGACTTCCCGCCGTGGGAGACCGTCTACGGATACTTCGCGGCATGGCAGAAGGATGGCATCTTCGATCAACTCAACGGCATCCTGCGTCAGTTGGTGCGCCAGGCCGAAGGCCGGGACGCCGAGCCGAGTGCCTGTGTGCTCGACGCCCAGAGCATCAAGACCTCCGCGAACGTGCCGGCCAGGGGTCAGGGCATCGACGCAGGCAAGAAGATCGCAGGCCGCAAGCGTCACCTCGGCGTCGACACTCTCGGCCTGCTGCCGGCGGCCTGGGGCACCGCTGCCAGCGTCTCCGACAACGTCGGCAGCATCCACCTGCTCTCCCGGATCGCCGCCGCACACCCGCAGATCAGAAAAGCCTGGACCGACACCGGCTACCGCACCAAAGCCATCGAGCACGGCGCCCGCCTGGGCATCGACGTCGAAGCCGTCCACCGGGATCCCACCACGAAAGGCTTCAAGGTGATCCCGCGACGCTGGGTCGTCGAGCGAACCTTCGGCTGGCTCATGCACCACCGCCGCCTCGCCCGCGACTACGAAACCCACCCGCACCGCTCCGAAGCCATGATCCGCCTCGCGATGATCGACGTCATAAGCAGACGCCTCACCCATGAATCCACCCTGAACTGGCGCGACACCTGACTTCGAACCAAACACCACCGCCAGGACAAAACGCTCTTTAAGGGTCAGCTTCCACGGGGTGTTGTCAGAGGTATCGGGCACACTGCGCCGTATGAACTCGGTGACTGCACACGACTATGCCTGGATCCGCACCTCGCCGGTCTTCCGCCACATGACGGAGAGCGGGTACACCCTGACACTGATACGGGGTGGGCCCCGCGAGAGGTGCTGCGCGTGATGGAGGCGGAACCGCGCGGCACCGCGGTGGGAACGGCCGGGCTGATCGAGGCGGACGACGCTCACAGCGCAGAGGTGGACGACTACTGGGACGAGTCCTGCGTCGCGGGGGCCTTCAGCGTTCCGGGCGAGAACGGCGACTGGACACTCGTCCTCGGGTTCGACGGTGGCCTGGGGATCGCGGCGTCGTGCGTGGAGACGCTGTCGAAGGGCGGCAGGGTCGTGGCGCACTCGACCAACGGCGGCAAGCCCATCCATCTTTTCCACTGGTTCGAAGATGGTGAGCTCCGTACGACGTTTGAGGGCCCCTCAGCGCGCGACGGCAGCACCCCTGATGAACTGGTCTCCCTGCTGCGGGAAGTCGGCTTCCCGCTGACCTCCGAGGGAGAGCACGACGAGAGCGCTCGGACGTCGACCGGAAGGCTGCGGTCCTCGCTCTTGCCGAGAGACTCACCGGCGTACGCGTCACCGAATCCCTCCTCCAGGACGCTACATACGAGCTGGGGCTCGTCCCCGAACAGCCCGCCGAGGAGTGGACCAAGGTGGTCATCGACATCACCGATGCCCATGGGGAGCGCTTCTACAGGGAGTGGACCTACGAGGAGGTCGCGGCGGCGTCGGACCGGGCACGCGCGGAGGCAGACGAGCCGGTGGTGATCACCTACAACGGGCCGTCGCCTATGGATCATTCGGACCACGAGGCAGATGAATAGCGAGCGAGCGCGTGGAGGGCGGCAGCTGCGGAGCTGCGACCTTCAACCAGGATGGGCGGTGCGTCACAGGTCGGTCCATAGCCGATGCTCGCCGCCGACAAGAGGCACCCATACGTCACTGGCGGGTCCGTGCTCTTCGAGGTCCTCCAGGACCGCCGGCCGCGCCGACGCGGACGGCGACTACTGCCACGTGCAGCCCTGTGTGGCCACGAACACGATCGCCACCAGCACCTCCCGGGCGCCGTGCCGACACCGGCCGCCCTGAGGTCGCGACGGAGCCTCCGGGACCACCCGCTGGAACAGGTCCCACAACTCATCCGGCATCAGCCGCTCAACGATCGACACCCCGACCGAAAGGCTGCCGAACCAAATGAGAAGACGTCCGAGGTCGGCGCGCCGTACGCCTACACGTTGTTCTCCGGCAGGCCCTAAGCGTCACGACCACCGCCATGTCAGGTCGGCCTCAGGAACAGGCACTTAGCTCAGGGGGCCACGACGAATCCGGCAATGCATACGACTTCCATTGCTGACAGCGGAATTGAGGCGAATGTAATTGCTGCTCGTGGGTGCGCTCCTGTACTGTCCGCCCGTCGCGCGCTTCGTTCCGGACGTCACCGTGCAGGAGTGCGCTTGATGTCACACCACCGCACGCACGAGCGCAGCGACAGCCCCGTCGTCGCGGGCCCGGGCGTTGGGCCTGAGGGGGCCATACTCTGATGAAGACTTCCACCCGCCTGCGATGTGCGACCGCCGTCGCGCTCAGTGCTACAGCGGGCGGCCTGCTCGTCGCTTTCCCGGCTCCGGCCTCCGCTGCCGTGTCCTGCGCGTCGCCGGTCTACAAACGCCAGTACTTCGCGAACACGACCCTGACCGGCACGCCGAAGAAGACCGACTGCGACGCGGCCGTCAACGAGAACTGGCACACCGGCTCCCCGGCCTCCGGACTGCCCGCCAACAACTTCGGTGTGCGCTGGACCGTCACCCGCGACTTCGGCTCCGGCGGCCCCTTCACCCTCGCCGGCCAGGCGCAGGACGGTCTGCGCGTGTACGTCGACGGTGTACGGAAGATCAACCTGTGGAAGAACGCCTCCGCCATCCGGAGCGCGTCAGTCAACGTGACCATCCCCGCGGGCAAGCACACCCTGCGCGTCGACTACGCCAACTGGACCGGCTTGGCCAACGTGAAGTTCGGTTACACGCCCCGCGCCTCGGCGAGCGTCGACAAGGTCAAGCCCCTCACCCCCACCGCGGTCAGCGCGACCTACAGCGCCACCACCCGCAAGACGGTCCTGAAGTGGGCCCGCAACCGGGAGATGGACCTCGCCGGATACGGTGTCTACCGCCGCCTGTCCGGAACATCCGCCTGGACCCAGGTCGCCACCACCTCCGCCACCGGCTACACCGACACCCCGCCCGCCACCGGCCAGACCTTCCTCTACGAAGTCCGCGCCTACGACAAGGCCGGCAACGTCTCCACCGGCAGCGCCGACCGCGACGTCACCACCGTCGACAAGACCCCACCGGCCAAGGTGACGGCGACCGTCGTGATGGGCGCCGACCGCGACCGTGAAAGCTACGTGATCAGCTGGAAGCCCGTCCCCGACGCCGTGCGTTACCGGGTGCTCCGCCTGGACCGGGGTGCGGACGGTACGCGTTCCTGGGTCGTCCACACGACCACGACCGGCACGTCCTTCACGGACTACGAGGTCCAGCTGGGCATTTCTCCCTGGTACCGCGTCGAGGCCTACGACGCGGCCGGGAACGTCGCCCCCGCCACCACCGCCGACGAGGTCAACGGCCAGGCATACTGGGCGGCACGCGCCACCGACGTCACCGCCACCTACGCGGGAAACAACGAAGCACTATTGCAGTGGTCCCTGCCCTCGACACTCTCACGTTCAATCAGGTCCGCCTCCTGCGCGGGGTTGGTACCCCGACCCGGGAGGCGATCGCACCAACGCAGGACTGCACGTCCCTCACCTGGGTCACAGAAGGCGACCACCTGCGCTTCACCTGCCGCGGCGACGTCGTCCTCGACGCCACCAACTACTTCGCGGTGGAGCCCTACCGGATGGCGAACGTACGGGCTCTTCCCAGCGACGTCGTCGCCGTGGACGCCCCGGCCGCGCCCGCTCCCGTGACCGACTTCACCGGCGTGGCCATCGGCGACCGGTACAACTTCACCTGGACCCCGAGCACCTCGACGGACGTCGACCACTACGAACTGCGCAACGGAGTGTGGAACGAGGCCACCGCCGACCGGGACGCATGGTTCCTGCAGTACATGAGTATCGACGTCCCCGCCGACGCGACCAGCTTCCGCTGGCCCTACCTCAACGAGACACAGGACTTCGTCCTGGTCGCCGTCGCCGCCGACGGAACCCAGCTCTCCGCGGACGACTCTCCCCGTGTCCACATGACACCCGCCGCCCCGACCACCACCGAATAAGGGCCTCTTCGGGGCGCATCGCTTCAGGCAGCGGCTATCTCCGGCCACGCGCGCTACCAAGGGCGCGTCCGTCTGTCGTTGCCGGGCCATGCTGCTCGAAGTTGTATCCGAGCTCCGCTCAACTTGTCATGTGGGGCTCAGACACAGCTCTAACAGGATGTACGAGCTGGAGATGTGTCGGCTCTGAGGCGGCCGAGGAGAGAACGCTAGGAGACCTGCCGTCTCGGAAACGTAACGGCGCCCATCTGCGGCCGTAGGGCAGCCGTTATCTCGCCAGTTCAAAGCCATGACTCGAGTCCTGCAGCCGGGTCTGCCGCGCGATCGGGTGACATCTGAACTGGCTTGCCCCAAGGGCAGGGCAGGTGGGAAGGATGTCGCTGTCCCCAAGCCTTATCCGGAAGAGTTCCGCCAGGACGTCATGCGGGTCGCGCGGAACCGCGGCCCGGGTGTGACGGTCGAGCAGGTCGCCACCGACTTCGAAGTCCACCCGATGACGTTGTGGCAGTGGATGCGCCGGGCGGACATCGACGCCGCTGCCAAGCCACAGGGCAGACACCACACCCAGGCCCTGCTCTGCCTCGCCAGACGCCGGGCCGATGTCCTCTTCGCAATGCTCCGCGACGGCACCTTCTACGAACCGCAGCCTGTTCGGGCGGTCACTCCGCAGACCTAGACCAAGGTCAAGAGGTGGTCCGTGGGGCCATAGTCGATCTTCCAGTCGGCATAGACACCCACGGCGCCGTCCTTCTGACACCGCAGCCCAACGGTCACCCAGCGGACCGACCCGTCGCCAGCGAGCGAGAATGCGACTGCCGCCTCGAACTCCTCGCTCCCGCACGGGCAGTGCGGCTTCACCAGGATCCGCGTCCTCCCAGAACTCCTCGCTATCCGCCATGAACGCGCGGCCGCCGCAACCAGCGCACACCCTCTCGGCTCCGCCCTCGACGTCGTCAACGAGCACGAAGAACACGCGCCCGCCGCAGACAGAAGGAACGATCTTCACCGGACGGTCGTCGGCAGCGTTCCGGAGAAACACCGCGAGGTCCGCAGAGACGCCCTCGCCCACCTGATCATCAGCATGCACTGGCACATCGTTCCAGACGTCCGAACCAGCACCCATCCACCTTGACCAAAGGCATAGGGGCCCCCGAGCAGGGGGTGGCCATTTTCAAGGTTCGGGCCGCAGTTCCGTGAAGGATCTTGGGGTGGCCTGACCTAACAACGGGGCGAGCAAAACTCGGCCCTAATCCTACGCGCGACTACTGTGCTGCTGGTAGATCGTTCACCGATGTGGGGGCTGAGTTGTGCTGACCACTTCTCACCCGCCGTAGGTACCTCTGGAGAGCCCAGAGGGCCCTACGGAGGCTCTCGATGTCCAGGACTGTTCGCACGACTCCCTGGCGACTCCGCGTCCGAGACGGCGCATCGGAGTCCATATCCCTGTACGACCTGCGCTACACACACGCTGAATTGGCCCAAGCCGCCCGCGAAGGCCGTCGCCCTGCTCCAACGAAGACGCTGCGCCGGATCACCTCCTGGCAGTCAATGGTGCTCTACTGCAGAAAGGGCTCATTCTCCGCCGAGATCGCTACGGCTGAAGGGCGCGCCCGGCTCCAGGGTCGACTCGAAGCCCAGCGGATCCGCGGACTGCACCACGCCGGCCACGACCTTGACGACGTAGATATCCCTCCGGTCCGCCACCGTCACGGTGAGCTCTGGCATGCGTGGTAGACACGAAGCACCCAGGACTGACCGGCACGTGCAAGCGCAGGAGGCACCTACAGCAGGTCGAACAAAGGGCTTGCGCCTTCTTGTCCCTTTGCGTGATCGCGATCGCTACCAGGCCGCTCAAGTAACTGCGGTCAGAGTCAGATTCGGAAAATGGCCAGGGCTACTCCTCGTCCCAATCGGTCCGGCGTTCAACGGAATGGGGAGCCTCAATAAACGTCACGCGCGTTGTCGCGTCCGGCCGCTGGAGTGCGTGGGCCGTGCCGACGGGCCAAGGGCACCTCCGGCCATCCCGGACACTCCGTCCCGCTGCTAAATGTGGCTGGCTATCGGGCTGCCCCTCCCCGGGGCCACGGGGAGGCAAAGAGGGGCGCGGCATGGTCTCGGGCCAAGCCTGCTCTGCTACGGGCTGGGTCAGCGGTCCAGGAGAGAGACGATCCGCCCGGCGGGGAAGGACAGGCGGGCGACCGGGACCACCCAGTCGCCCCATGGTCCGAGCAGTTCGGGGAGCGGCAGGCCGACCCCGGCAGCCTGGTCGGTCACCTGGTGCAGGGCGGTGAGCAGAGAGGTCCACTGCTGAGCCTGAACCGGAGTCATCTTCGGGTCGGCCTGGTTGGACCACGGACCGCCTGCGGGATTGCGCTGCGGTTGGAGGTCGGTGCGGAACTGCGCCCAGGTCCGCTGCGGGTCGGTGCGGCTGGTGCGGTGCAAGTACAGGCACAGGGCCGGCCCCAGCTGGGGGTAGGCGACCAGGGCGGCCAGTAGGACCAGACCGGCGCGGTAGGGATGGTAGGGAGTTGAGGTCGCGGTCGTGGCGGGTTGTTCGGCCAAGTCGTGGGCGCGCTGGGTACGGCGCAGGGCGGTGAGCAAGCCGTAGCTGTTGGCAAGGCGTTTCACGGCGCGAGGGGTGGAGACCAGGAGCGGGGGCCCCAGGAGGTCCATCAGGGCGATCTCGCCGGGGTCCAGGGTCAGCGGGTCGACCCGTTCGATGACGCGCGGGGCAGGCAGGTGGACGCCCTGTCCGTGCGGGTCGACTACGGCAGAGGGGTGGGGGCTGCTGCGGTGGCGGCGGGGGCGACCGGCGCGGGAGCGGGGGCGGGGGCGGGGGCGGTCGGTGCGGAAGGAGGCGGGGTGCTCTGGTCGATGCGGGTGCCCACCAGGGAGCGGAGCATGCGCTGGTACCCGGCGGTGTCAAGAGCGGGCAGGGTGAGGACGACCTGGAAGATCTTCTCCAGGTACTGGGCGGGAGTGGACTGCCAAATTTCCTCGTCGTCGGGGTCCACCAGGCCCTCGAGCGCCCCGGGGTGTCTGGGGCGGGGATGTGCAGGATGTCGCGGTAATGCGCGGCGATGGCCCGCAGCAGCCAGCGCGGATCGATGGCGACTACCACGACGAACAGATCCACGGCCAGCAGCAAGTGGACGGCTTCGAGCATCTCCACCACCCGGGACGGCGGGCAGCGGTCCAGGTCGTCGATGTAGACGATGATCCGGTCGACCGCCGGGAGCCTGTCGCCCGCGACGTCCTCGGCCGCCTCGCCCGCTCCGCTGCCCGCGTCGGCAAGCAGGGCGGCCATACGCTGGAAGTCTTCGCGGATCTGCGTCATCAGCCCCAGGTGGGTGCGGTAGTCACCGCCAGCTGCACGCTCGGAGACGAGCCCGGCCAACTGGCCCGCGGCGGTCAGATCCCGCACCTCTCGCTCCAGCGCGGCCACTTCCCCCGCCGCGACGTCGGCTGCCGTCTGCAGCCGGTCCCGCCACCCATCAACGACGGCCTGCAACCGTTCACTGACCGGATTGCCCATCTCCTTCGCCTGGCGCACCTTGCCCAGCAGGAATCCGATGTAGGCCAGCGCCGGCAGCCCGGCCACCAGGCGAGCCCACACCGGCGGCCCCAGATCACCCCCGCCGACATCACCGCCAGGACCAGGACCGACAGCAGGAAGCCCCCGACGACACTGCGCGGATTGCTCCGCACCAGCCGCAACCCGGCGCGCATCATCCCACGCACCAGCTGGCCCCCGCCGCGCATCCGCTCGTACAGCTCCCCGGGCTCCCCGGTGTCCCCGACCACCGCCGCCCAGTCCAGGCGCTGCTCCTCGGACAGCTGGGACCAGCGCGATCCCCGGGTGGTCAGTGCCGCCTGGAGCTGGTCGCGGCGCTGGCGCGCGGCCCGAAGCCGGCGCGGGAGCTCGCGCTGGGCAACGAGCTCCGCCGACAGTCGCGAGCTCGCGCTGCGTAGTGCCGTTGTCCTGAGTGGGGGCGGCGGCGAGTTGGGTGAAGAGCTCGGCGACCAGGCTGGCCCAGAGCCCGGTCTCGGCGTAGTGCCAGGCGTTGAACCGCACCTGGCGCACCGCGTGGTGGGCCAGAGGGTTGCTCGGCCGAGCTACCGATATGACCTGCTGCTGCATCAGTTCCAGGAAGTGACTTTTGCCCTCGCCCCAGTCACCGAACAGTCCCACCGCCAGCGGCGGCCTTGCCGAGCGGGAGGTCACCAGCTCCGCAAGCGCGCGGGCCTCGTCGGCCCGGGACAGGTCATCGCCCGTCGATGTCGCATCGGAACGGTAGGTGGGGAGCCGCTCCACCGGCCGGTCCTCCACCACCTCCCACAGCCGCACCCAACCGTCTGTCCGCAACGTGCCGTCTAGCTGCACCCTGCTGTCTCCGCTGCCGGTGGCCAGGACGGGCCTGCCCTCGATGACCGCCCACGCCATCGACCGCACCGGGCTGCTGTGGCCGGTCAAGGGCTGGCCCAGCGGAGCGGGTGCGGCGGGGTCGCGCACGTCCCACAGCCGCACCGAACCGTCAAAACTGCCGGTGGCCAGGACGGGCCTGCCCTCGATGACCGCCCACGCCACCGACTCCACCGAGCTGCTGTGGCCGGTTAGGGGCTGCCCGAGCTGGGCGGGTGCGGCGGGGTCGCGCAGGTCCCACAGCCGCACTGAACCGTCGTCGCCGGTGGCCAGGACCGGTGTGTCGTCGATGACCGCCCACGCCATCGGCCGCACCGGGCTGCTGTGGCCGGTCTGGCCCAGCGGGGCGGGTGCGGCGGGGTCGCGCACGTCCCACAGCCGCACCGAACCGTCGTCGCCGGTGGCCAGGTCGTGGTGGCCGCTGCCGGTGGCCAGGACGGGCCTGTCCCCGATGACCGCCCAGGCCACCGACCACACCGGACGGCCGTGGCCGGTCAGAGGCCGACCAAGTGGGACGGGCGCCGCGGGATCGCGCAGGTCCCACAGCCGCACCGAACCGTCGTCGCCGGTGGCCAGGACCGGCGTGTCGTCGATGACCGCCCACGCCACCGACGGCACCGGGCTGCTGTGGCCGGTCTGGCCCAGCGGGGCGGGTGCGGCGGGGTCGCGCACGTCCCACAGCCGCACCGAACCCTCAAAGCTGCCGGTGGCCAGGACGGGCCTGCCCTCGATGACCGCCCACGCCACCGACTCCACCGAGCTGCTGTGGCCGGTTAGGGGCTGCCCGAGCGGGGCGGGTGCGGCGGGGTCGCGCACGTCCCACAGCCGCACCGACCCGTCGTGGCCTCCGGTGGCCAGAACGGGTGTGTCGTCAATGACAGCCCAGGCCATCGACCACACTGGGCCGTCAGGGCTGGTTAGGGGCTGCCCCAGGGGAACCGCCGTCCAGCGTTCTGCATCAGCCATGTCGACTCCCGCAGGCGCTGGCGAAGCGAGTGGGCTCTGAGGCGGTCACAGGCCGATGATGGGGCACTGACCTGTCAGCCGTATCGGCGTTCCCCAAGCCGTTATGTCCCTCCGACACCCTCGCCGAGGGGCTGCAAGATTACCGAGGGCCCCTTTTAGCCTCACAGTAGCTGCACCCACGCGGCACCGTCCGCAGGCCAGGTTTCCTATGAGTGGGGAGATCCACTGAGCAGCTGTGGGATCACCCCCGAGCCGGGGGCGGTTATTTTCAACGATCGCCATCAACCCATGGGCGAGGGGGGACCGTTTGTCCCTTGCGTCTGTCGGCACAGTGGCCGGAGGGGTGCATGAGGGTTGTCGTCCGGTGTGGGCGGGTCTTGGGTGGAGGCTCTCGTTTTGCACAATGAGGCACCTTATGAAACAGATTGTGCGATCCCAGACCTTCCCTTCTGCTCACGCTCACGCCGATCGGCTCATGACGGTGGCGGACATGCCCAAGACCGACGCGTACGGCCGACGCATCCGGCTGGAGCTGTTGGACCGCTGTCACTGCCGCGGTGATGTTCGCCCTCGCCGCGGGCAAGGCACACACCGGTGCCGCGCTGGACAACCCGGTACTAACGACGGAGGGCCGCGTCACGCTGATCGACGGCCTGCTCGCATCGGCTGTCCTGGTTGGGCTCGTCCTCAACGCACTTGCGGGCTGGTGGAGGGCGGATCCACTGGCCGGATACGTCCTTGTCTACTACGCAGTCCGCGAAGTACACGAGATCTTCTTCGGTGAGCACTGAGCGACCGGGCATCGCGAGCATCGGCTCCGGAGGTGTCTACACCATGACCGACAGTTACTACGGCCATCGTCCTTTGTCGGGCGCAGCGCGCTGGCCGATGTCCCCGCCATGACGCTGCGCTTTACGAGGATGCCGGCCCTACCGGTCCTTTTGGCTGGAGGCGGCGGTGGAATCACGAGCGGGCTGGACCTGCTCGGTGGCGGCCCAGGTGGCGAGGAGCTGGAGGGTGTCGTGGTCGGGGGTGCCGGGGCGGCGCTGTAGGCGGTCAGGGTGAGTCCGGGCTGGGCGGGTAGCTCCATGGCGTCGAAGTCGAGGGTGATCTTCCCGACCGCGGGGTGGTGGAAGGACTTGCGGCCGGTGTGGTGCAGGCGCACGTTGTGCTTGGCCCACGCGGTGCGGAACTCTTCGCTGCGGGTGACGAGTTCGCCGATGAGGCCGGTGAGGTCGGTGTCGTGGGGGCGCGTCCGGCTTCGGTGCGCAGCAGGGCGACGGTGGTGTTCACGGAGATCTCCCAGTCGGGGAAGAAGTCGCGGCCGGCGGGGTCGAGGAACTGGGCGCGGGCGATGTTGACCGTCGCGGCGGCAGCGTCGGGGTACAGGGGTGCGTACAGGGCGCGGCCAAGAGGGTTGGTGGCGAGGATGTCCAGGCGGCCGTTGCGGATGAAGGCCGGGGAGTCGGTCATCGAGCGCAGGACGCGCAGGACACTGTCCGGGAGCGGCCCGCGGGCGCGCTTGGTGCGGCGGGCGGGCCGTCTGGCGGCGGCGCGGGCCAGGTCGTGGAGGTGGGCGCGTTCGGCGTCGTCGAGCTGGAGGGCGCCTGCGACGGCGTCGAGGACCTCCTCGGAGGCGCCGGCGAGGTGGCCGCGCTCCAGGCGCACGTAGTAGTCGATGCTGACGCCGGCGAGCAGGGCGACTTCCTCCCGGCGCAGGCCGGGCACGCGACGGTTGCCGCCGTAGGCGGGCAGCCCGGCCTGCGCTGGGGTGATCTTGGCGCGTCGGGAGGCCAGAAATTCGCGGATGTCGCTTTCGGTACTCACACATTCCAGGCTAGGCCGGGCCGCGCGCCCGTGGGGGCTCTGTCAGTACCTGGCACCACAGACCCTCCCCACCCTTTGATCTGCGGTTTCCTCGATATCAGCGAGCCCGGGCCGACCGGGCTGCGGGCGGCGGCGGCTGCCGGATAGCCGCCTGGGCCACACAGTGGTCCTGACCGGTTCGTCCCGTTTGATCGAGGAGTCATCCCATGCCGAAGATGTCCGCGCCTCAGGAACTGGCCGGCATTGCGCCGAAGCTCGTCGAGGTCAGCGACGAGGTCCTGTTCGGTGACATCTGGCAGCGTCCCGGACTGTCGCCGCGGGACCGGAGCCTGGTGACCGTGAGCGTGCTGGCCGCGCTGTACCGCGGCGAGCAGCTTGGCTACCACCTGGGGTTGGCTCTGGACAACGGTCTGAGCGTGGAGGAGCTGTCGGAGGCGATCACGCACCTGGCGTTCTACGCCGGATGGCCCAACGCCATGAGCGCAGTGACCCAGCTCAAGAAGATCGCCGAGGTACGCGAGAGCTCGGGCTCCTGACCGAGAAGACGAACGAGCCTCCCCCTATCGGCTGACCAGGAGATTGAGGAAACGAGTCATGGAACACATCACCTTCACCGACACCGTCAAGGCTCCGGCCGAGCGCTTCACCGGCGATGTCTATCTCAACCCGATCGAGGCCCCCGCCGATCCGGCCCGTCTGGCGTCCTCGCTGGTGCGCTTCACCCCCGGTGCCCGCACCAACTGGCATTCCCACGTCAAGGGCCAGACCCTCTACATCACCGACGGTATCGGCATGGTCGGCACCCGTGACGGCAGCGTGGTGCGGGCGAGCGCCGGGCAGACGGTCAAGTGCCTACCCGGTGAGGAGCACTGGCACGGCGCCACCGACACCACCCTCATGGCCCACGTCGCCATGCTCGTCGGCGACGAGAGCGGTGACGGCACCACCTGGCTGGAGCCGGTCACCGACGAGCAGTACGCCGCCGCCCTGGCATCCATCGGCAAGTAGCAGCACCCCGGACGGGCTCCCGGCCGCCCCGGAGCACCGGGCCGGTGCGCCGCCTGGGCAGTGATCACCTTCACCACCGCGACAGAAAAGGACAGCACCATGCGCGGAGCAGTCATCCACGCCCCGGAGACGTGCGCTTCGAGGAGCGCGACAACCCGAAGATCATCGACCCGACCGACGCGATCATCAAGACCACCGCGACCTGTGTGTGCGGTTCGGACCTGTGGGACTACCGGGGATCAACCCCGTCGAGCAGCCCACCCCGTTCGGCCACGAGTACGTCGGTGTCGTCGAAGAGGTCGGCAGTGATGTGAAAACCATCCGGCCCGGCCAGTTCGTCGTCGGATCGTTCTTCGCCTGCGACAACACATGCGCCAACTGCCGCAACGGCTACCAGTCCAACTGCTTGCACCGCGAGTTCGTCGGCGCGGGCGGCTGCCAGGCCGAGTACATCCGCATCCCGCTGGCCGACGGCACCCTAGTCGCCACCCCCGAGCCGCCCGCCCAGGAGTACATCCCCAGCCTGCTGGCCTGCTCCGACGTGATGGGCACCGGCTGGTACGCGGCCGTGGCCGCCGAGGTGCGGCCCGGCGACACCGTCGTCGTGGTCGGTGACGGGGCGGTCGGCCTGTGCGCGGTGATCGCCGCGAAGGAACTGGGCGCGACCGAACTGGGCCCGGATCATCGCGATGTCCCGGCACGAGAGCCGGCAGAAGCTGGCGCGCGAGTTCGGCGCCACCGACATCGTCACCGAGCGCGGCGAGGAGGGCGTGGCCCGGATCAAGGAGATGACCGGCGGGATCGGCGCCGACCGGGTCCTGGAGTGCGTGGGTACCAGCGAGTCGATGCACCAGGCGCTGCGCTCCACCCGCCCCCGGCGGGAACGTCGGCTTCGTCGGCGTTCCGCACGCTGTCGCCATCGACGGCGAGGAGCTCTTCTACTCTCACGTCGCCCTGCGCGGCGGACCGGCGCCGGTACGCGAGTTCCTCCCGGACCTGATCGACCGGGTCCTGTCCGGCCGGATCAACCCCGGCAAGGTCTTCGACCTGACCCTCCCGTTGGAGCAGGTCGCCGAGGGCTACAAGGCCATGGACGAGCGCCGCGCCATCAAAAACCCTGCTCACACCCTGACCGACCGCAGTCGCACGATCAATTCCACTGGCTCTCGGCCTGTGGGGAGGAGGAGTGATGAACCCGACCTATGACTTCGCCGGCCAGGTCGCGCTCGTGACGGGTGCGGGTTCCGGGATGGGCCGCGCCGCCGCGACGGCGTTCGCCCAGGCCGGAGCCGCCGTCACCCTCGCCGACGTCGACGACCAGGCCCTTGACGACGCGGCGCGCGAACTGCGCGCCCAGGGCCATCAGGTCCTGGCCGTCACCTGCGACGTCACCGACGAGGACCAGGTCGCCGCGATGGTCGGGCAGACCGTGGCGGCGTTCGGACGCCTGGACATGGCATTCAACAACGCCGGCATCCAGATCCCGCCGAGCGACGCCGCCGACGAGGAAGCGTCCGTCTTCGACACGGTCAACGCGATCAACCTGCGCGGCGTGTGGGCGTGCATGAAGCACGAACTGCGCCAGATGCGCACCCAGGGCAGCGGCGCCATCGTGAACTGCTCCTCCCTGGGCGGCCTGGTCGGCATCCCCGGCCGGGCCTCCTACCACGCCTCCAAGCACGGCGTGATCGGCCTCAGCGGCAGCGCCGCCCTGGAATACGCGCCGCGCGGCGTGCGGATCAACACCATCTGCCCCGGCACCATCGACACCCCCATGGTCGCCAGCATGATCGCCAAGGGAGAACTCGACCGGCTCCAGGCCGAAGCCGGCCAGCCCATCGGCCGCCTGGGCCGGGCCGAGGAGATCGCCGCCGCCGTGCTGTGGCTGTGCAGCCCCGGCGCCAGCTTCGTCGTCGGAGCCGTGCTGCCGGTCGACGGCGGCTACGTCGCCCAGTGACACCACACCCCCACCAGAAAGGGCGAGCCGCCCTGCGGGGCGGCGCAACGACCATGCAGAAGGGTCCTTCCATCCCACGCCACTGCACCCCGACCACCCCCACGGGCTCCGACCCGGTCATCGGACAGCCGGACCACGACCGGTCGCGGCGGGTGCGGGCCGGTGCGGCGCTGGCGGCAGCACTGCTGGGGTTCTTCGTCATCACCCTGGACGCGCTGGTCGTCAACGTCGCCCTACCCTCCATCCGTACCGACCTCGGCGGCGGGATGACCGGCCTGCAGTGGGTCGTCGACGGCTACACCCTGATGTTCGCCGCTCTGCTGCTGTCGGCCGGCTCCCTGTCCGACCGCGTCGGGGCCCGCCGTGCCTTCGGCATCGGGCTGGTGGTGTTCGTCGCCGCGTCCGCCGCCTGCGGGCTGGCCCCGAACCTGCCCGCCCTGGTCGGGGCACGCCTGGTGCAGGGGGCTGGAGCGGCGGCGATGATGCCCACCAGCCTGGCCCTGATCCGCGAGGCGTACACCGACCCGGTCAAACGGGGCCGGGCGGTGGCGCTGTGGGCGGTGGGCGGCGCGGTCGCCTCCGCCGCCGGACCGGTCGCCGGCGGCGCCGCCAGCCTGATCAGCTGGCGGATGATCTTCTTCATCAACCTGCCCGTCGGCGTCGTCGCGCTGGTGCTGCTGGCCTTCGCCGCCCGCTCACCGCGCCGCCTCGTGCCCTTCGACATCACCGGGCAGATCAGCGCGGTCCTCGCAATGGGCGCGCTCACCTTCGCCGCGATCGAGGCCGGCTCGGCCGGCTTCACCGCACCCCGGGTCTGGGCCGCGGCCCTGCTCACCGCGGGTGCCGTCGTGGTGTTCATCCGCGCCCAGGCCCGCGGCCGGCACCCGATGGTGCCCCTGGAACTGCTGCGGCAGCGGACCGTGCTGATCTCCTGCGGCGCCGGGTTCGCGTTCATGGCCGCCTTCTACGGCATGGTCTTCGTCTTCAGCATCTACCTCCAGCAGCAGCGGGGCCTGTCCGCGCTGGCGACCGGCCTGGCGTTCGTGCCCATGACCGTGCTCTCCGCGTTCATCAACCCGCTCTCCGCCCGCGCCGCCGAACGCTTCGGAGCCCGAACGCCGATCGCCTGCGGCATGTTCCTGATGACCTGCGGCCTGCTCCTGCTGGCCCTTCTCCCCGCCGGGACGCCGACATGGGCGCTGGCCCTGCTGATGCTCCCCGTCGGCATGGGCGGCCCGCTGGCCATGCCCCCGGCCACCGCACTGCTCGTCAACAGCGTCCCCGCCCACCAGACCGGCACCGCCAGCGGCGTCTTCAACACCAGCCGCCAACTCGGCGGGGCGCTGGCCGTCGCCATCTTCGGCGCCCTGATCGCCGACCAGGACCACTTCCTGCACGGCCTGCGCATCAGCCTCGTCCTGGCCGCCCTGACGACCCTGGCCGCAGCCACCGCCAGCCTCTACCTCCGCCGCCCCACACCACCCGCCCCCGTGCCGGCCCTGCCGCGGCCAGCCGGTCACGCACCGAAGGAGACCCTGCGATGACGCACTGGACCAGCGATCAGCTGAACACCATCGAGCACACCGGGGAACTGCACATCCAGCCCCGGCGCGCCGACGGCCGGCTGCGCACCCCCACCACCATCTGGGTGGTCCGCGAAGGCGACGACCTCTACGTGCGTTCCTACAACGGCCCCGACGGCGCCTGGTTCCGCACCGCACAAACCAGCGGCACCGGGCACGTCCACTGCGGCTCCGTCGAACAGGACGTCGCCTTCACCCCGGTCGGCGACGGCGCGCTCAACGACCGGATCGACGACGCCTACCGCACCAAGTACGCCTCCGCCAGCGCCTACGTCCCCCGATGACCGCCGACAGTGCCCGCGCGACCACCCTCAAGCTCACACCCCGCTGACCCGACCCCGCCAGGAGCACCTTGTGACCACGTTCGCCCTCGTCGGAGCCGGCCCCGGACTCGGCGCCGCCGTCGCCCGCCGCTTCGGCCGACAGGGCTTCGGCATTGCCCTGATCTCCCGCTCCCAGCCCCGCCTGGACACCCTCGCCGATCGACTCGGCCAGGACGGCATCACCGCACGCGGCTTCGCCGCCGACGTCCTGGAGCCCAGCGCGCTCGACGCCGCACTCGACGCGGCGACCAGCACCCTAGGACCGATCGAAGTCCTCCAGTACAGCCCCGTCCCGCACAAGGACTTCATGAAGCCCGTCCTGGAAACCACTGCCGCCGACCTGCGGGGCCCTTCGCGTTCTCCGTCGGCGGCCCGGTCACCGCGGTGCGCAACGTCCTGCCGGGCATGCGCGAACTGGGCCGGGGCACCGTGCTGTTCGTCAACGGCGGCTCCGCCGTCCAGCCCCACACCGAACGCGCCGGCACATCGATCGTCTTCGCCGCCGAAAGCGCCTACGCCCGCCTCCTCCACGACCAGCTCGCGAAGGAGAGTATCCACGTCGCCCAGCTGATCATTCCCGGCGCCATCACCCCGGGCCACGACCGCAAGGACCCCGACGTCCTGGCCGGCCTGCTGTGGGACATCCACCGCGAACGCACCGGCTTCCGACACTTCGCCGAACCCCTCGACTCCTGAACACACCGACCGGCCACCCGGAACAGGAAGAGAAGGGCAGCACGTGCTCGGCCTCGAACTCGTCGTCGTCCTGGGCGCTGCCCTGCTGCTCGGGTACACAGCCGCGTCCCGCCTGCGGATCGCCCCGCCGATCCTCCTGCTCATCCTCGGACTGCTCCTCGGCTTCATCCCCGCTCTTCGTGAGGCGTTCCTGCCACCGCAGGTGGTGCTGCTGATCTTCCTGCCCGTCCTGCTGTACTGGGAGAGCCTGACCACCTCGCTGCGGGAGATCCGCAACAACCTGCGGGCCATCGCCTTGATGAGCACCGCCCTGGTCGTCCTGACCGCAGCGGCCATCGCCGCCACCGCCCACGCCCTGGGGATGGACTGGGGCCCGGCATGGGTTCTCGGCGCCGCCCTCGCCCCGACCGACGCGACCGCGGTCGGCGCCATGTCCCGCATGCTGCCGCGCCGGACCGTGACCACGCTGCGCGCCGAAAGCCTGATCAACGACGGTACCGCTCTGGTCCTAAACGGGCTGGGTGTCGGCATCACCGTCGGCCAAGAACACCTCAGCACCACCCACGTCGCCTGGCTCATCCTGCTCTCCTACGGCGGCGGTGCCCTCATCGGCCTCGCAGTGGCCTGGCTCGGAATCCAGCTGCGCAAAAACTGGCCGACCCGCTGCTGGAGAACACCGCGATCATCACCATCCCGTTCGCCGCATACCTCTTCGCCGAGGTCGTCAATGCCTCCGGTGTCCTCGCGGTCGTGGTGTGCGGGCTGGTCATGAGCCAGGCCGGACCCCGCATCGGGCAAGCCGCCGGCCGACGGCAGACCGAGGCGTTCTGGTCCCTGGCCACATTCCTGATCAACGGCGCCCTGTTCATCCTGGTCGGCCTGGAGGCCCAGTCCGTCGCCCGCGACCTGGCCAGCACCGACCTGGCCACCGCCGCCATCACAGTCGCCGCCATCACCGCCGTGGTCATCGGCGTACGCTTCGCGTTCCTGTTCACCTCCCCTACCTCATCCGCCTCCTCGACCGCCGCCCCCAGCAGCGAGAGCGCCGCGTGGGACCCCGGCCCCGCGTCGTCAGCGCCCTGACCGGATTCCGCGGCGCGATCTCCCTCGCGCTTGCCCTGTCCGTGCCCGCCGACCTCAACTCCGGCAACCCCTTCCCGGGGCGCGACACCATCGTCTTCGTCACCACAGGCGTCATCCTCACCGCCCTCGTCCTCCAAGGCATCACCCTGCCCGGCGTCGTGCGCTGGGCCCGCCTTCCCGCCGACGCCACCCTCACCGACGAACGCCACCTCGCCCGAGCACAAGCCTCACAAGGCGCCCTCGCAGCCCTCCCAGACCTCGCCCAGCAACTGGACACCGATCCGGACGTCGTCGACCGCGTACGGCACGAACTCGAAGAACACCTCGCACTCCTCAACGCCCACCGCGACGACACCCAAGACGAAGCCGACCCAGACCCCTCCCTGCGGCACGCCGAGCACTACACCGCCCTGCGCCTGGCCACGATCGCCCACAAACGCAACACCATGATCGAACTCCGCGACGGGCACCACATCGACGACACCGTCCTACGCCAGATGCAAGCAGCCCTGGACATCGAGGAAGTCCGCCTCCACCGCCTCGAAGACATCGACTAGCCAAACTAATCCAAAACAACCATTCTGCGGGCAATGTGGCATGCACGACAGCACCGTGCGGGCTGGGTGCCCGTCACTGGCAGCCCGGTCGCCGTCGCTCCCGCCCAGGGTCCGATGAATGAGACACCAACCCACTGAGACACGCTCGCAGGTCGCATAACGCCGTCGAGCCCGACATCGCCTGGCAAGGCGTTCGCCGCGGTGGTGATCTCGGGGAAGGCGGACGTCATGTCGGTACCCCGCCGTGAGCGGATCAGCACCCGCCCGTCGGCGTAGCGCGCCAGCAGGGCACGGTAGCCGTCCCACTTCGGTTCTGCGGCAGCGTTCTTTGGGAGGGACGGATCGCCCACCGCCGCAGCGACCATGGGTTCCGGCAGCATCCATTCCACGATCTATGTGTACCGCGGTGCCGGTATCGAAGCGCCCCGTTTTGCTTTGCGCGGCCGAGCCCCGGCTCACCGCGCGACGGGCGCAGGCCTTCTAATGCTCTGACCGCGTTGGTTCGCCGGGTTGGTGGTCGTGGCGGTTGGATGTGGGGTGACGTCCGATCCGACCGCTGGAGGCCCGGTGGCCGAGCCTGTCCGTGTGCGCAGACTGACCGACCAGGAGGGGCGGAAGCTGCAGCAGATCGTTCGCCGGGGCAGCACGAGTTCGGTGCGCTATCGGCGGGCGACGATGCTGCTGGCTTCGGCCGGCGGGAACCGGGTCCCGGTAATTGCCCAGCTGGTGCAGGCCGACGAGGACAACACCGGCGGTGCCTCTCGGGACAGGTGTCCCGAGAGGCACCGTCGTGCTCCGCGACCACACGATCACCGCTGGCCGGACCGCGTCGGCACGCTGTCCCGCCCCGACCACAGAGAGGGACAACCGTCGTGTCTAACCCCACTCAAGACACCCCTGAGCAGCCCAAGCTCTATCAGGTGAAGATCGCGCTCATAGCAACAGCCGACGAGCACGAAGCACTGATGGACCGCATCGTCGACGTGCTGTGCCCCGACCCGGGCCACGACGGGCCTTGCCGCATCCCATGGGGAATGCACAGTGTCAACGGCGACTCCCTGTCCAAACGAGAACGCAGAGCGCTACTGACCGAGATCAAGGAAACCAACCCGAGCCCGGAAGGGGGCGAAGGCGGAGGAGAAACCAAGGGGTAGAGCCACTCTGAGAGGTCGTTTCATTCTGTTGTTTCATCCCTGGATGCGGCTTTGGTGTGCTGGTGTCGGGTCTCGCCAGGAGATGGTGTTCTCTCCGGTGCGGCGGCGGGTCATCAGGTCGGTCATGGCGAGGTGGATCATGGCTTCGGAGCGGTGTGGGTGGGTTTCGTAGTCGCGGGCCAGGCGGCGGTGCAGCATCAGCCAGCTGTAGGTCCGTTCCACCGCCCATCGTTTCGGGATCGGGGTGAATCCCCGGCTCCCGGGGTGCGTTGCACGATTTCGAGGTCGATGCCGTGGGTGGCGGCGTGCTCGACGAAGTGTTTGCGGTAGCCGCCGTCGACCCAGACCTTGCCTAGGCCGGGGTGGTCGGCGGCAGCCTGTTCCAGGAGGGTGCGGCCGGCCGTGAAGTCCTGGACGCGGGCCGCGGTGACCAGGACTGCCAGCAGAAGACCGAGGGTGTCGGTGATGATGCTGCGCTAGCGGCCCACCATCTTCTTGCCCGCATCGATGCCCTGACTCCGCACGGGGACACTGGTGGAGGTCTTCACGCTCTGTGCGTCGATCACACCGGCGGACGGCGCGGCACTACGTGTGCCTGCTCACGCCGGACCACCAGGAGCTGTATGCGTGCCGAGGGTTGCGCCGCAGCTCGCGGCCCCGGGCGGGTCGGCCGAACCACTGCTGTGATCAAGGGCGGCAGGGCGAGACGGTGGTAGGGCCGCGTTGGGGCGCTCGTGCCGGCGTCCTCGCCTTCCTCAGCGCTGGCTTCGCCAGCTGGGTCGGTCGGAGAAGCGGGCGCGAGCGAGTTCGACATTCACCTCGACTGTTCCTGTCCGGCTGTGGCGGTTGTGCAGCACCACGAGCTCGGCACACTGGACGGCCGGCTCCGGCAATCCCTCCCTCGGGAACAGCTCCGGCGGATACAGCTCAGGATCGGGCGTCCGGTCGTAGCGGCCCGTGCGATGCTTCGGGTCGTAGTAGGCAGGACGGTGCAGCAGGATCACCGTCTCCGCGATGCCGAGCAGTGCCTCGCCATGGCAGAGGTCCTCGAGCCGTGGCCGGTGATCGTCCCGGAGGTCCGGTGCCCTGGTGAGCTGCTCCACGATCACTACGGCGGCGTTCAACCGGGTCGCCAGCTCCTGGAGATCGGCCACAACCTGCGCGATCTCCGCCTGCCGGTCCCCTGATGCGCGCCGCTGCAACGCGCCGCGCATCAGGCCGAGATAGTCGACGACCACCAGGTCCAGACGACCGTGGCGGGCTGCGACGGTGGCGCACTGCAGCTCGATCTCGGCGACATCGGGAGTGGTGCCGTCCCCGCCGAAACTCAGCGGCGTCCTGCTGCTGACGTCTGCAGCCACCGCACGAACGAGGTCGCGTTCGGCGGGATTCAGAGTCCGGCGGCGGATCCTCTCGGTGAACACACCAGCCTCCGCGGCGAGCGTCCGCTCCAGCACCCCGCATTCGACATCTCCAGCGAAGCGATCAGGGCGGGACGGCCGTGGCGGAAGGCACAGTTGCGGGCCATGGCCAGGGCGAGCATGGACTTGCCCATCGCGGTGCGGGCCGCGACCACGGTGAGCCGGCCAGGCCGCAGACCGCCGCCTAGAAGATCATCGAGAGCCGTCAGGCCGGTCAGGACACGGGGCGTGCCCACGTGTTGCTTCACCGTGCTGCGGTGGCTGCCCCCGCCGGCCTGTGTGCTGCGGCGGGCGTCGCTCTTGCGGGCGTGGTTGCGGACCACAGTGTCTTCCGTTCCGACACGTCAGGGCCCGTGGTCCCGTACGCGTCGTCGCTCACCGAAGGACATGCCGGGAAGGTGCTGACATTGATGCGCGGGCACCTGGGGTTCAACGCCCCAGTGGTCCACGGGACCGTTCAGGGGCTCACGCGGGCCGACGCAGCAGCGGCCATCGCGCGACAGCATAGCGAAAGGACGCCCTCGATCCGGGGTCTGCCACGCCCACCGGATCAGCCACAAAGCTGTGATGCCCCGCCACCCGGGCGGGGGCGCCTATCGTTGAGCATGGACGATTGGGGGTCGTCGTCGTGCGGGACACACGCCTGGTACAGACGGCAGTGATCGGGGACGAGCACTCGGACATGCCCGTCGTCCTGCCGACCGAAGCCATCGAACTGGACGGGTTCCGCCACTCCCACGCCCATGACACGTTCTGGCGCGGGCTCCTCCTCGGCGGCTGCGGAGCCCGGCTCGCCCACAAGCTGTACGTCGACCGGCAGTGTTCCCTGTCAAGTCGTGCGTGTTGAGGGCTCTCACCCCGCTTGCCGGCCTCCCGGGGTGCACCTCGGGAGGCCCCGCGGGTTCCGGGCTGTGTCGGCTGGCCTGGAGGCGCGGGATAGATCTGCTTGACGCGGTCGCGGTCGTCACCGACGAAGGGCACTCGGCGGCCGCTCGCGCGGCGTCCATCGTCTGTCGCATCGAAGCGGAGACCACGTCGCCGCTCGGCGTGTACGGCAAGGACACCATCCACCGTCTGCTCTACCGCCTGGTCGAGCAACTGCACCCGGACGCCCTCTCCGTCGACTGTCGTTCCTGACCAGAGGCTGCACGGAACGCACCCGTGGAATGAGAAGGTACTTGTCTCCCCGGTAATTCATATCCAGGGGACGGTTTCTTCCCCGTCGGGAGTGGACATCACCTCGACACCGGCGAATCATGGTGTGCGGACCGTCAATCGGCGGATCAGGGGCGAAAAGGGGACAGGTGCGATGGTCGAGTCCGTTTCATTCAGGAACAAAGAAGTAGAAATCGCGGGACACCTTCATCTGCCCGAAGACTTCGACGAAAAGAAGAAGTATCCGGCCCTGGTCGGAATTCACCCGGCCGGTGGCGTGAAGGAGCAGACCATCGGCCAGTACGCTAAGCGGCTGGCCGCCCACGGATTCGTCACTGTGGTTTACGACTCCTCTTATCAGGGGGAAAGTGGCGGCGAACCGCGTCTCCTGGAGAACCCGACGACCAGAGTGGAGGACGCCCGCTGTGCGGCGGACTTCCTCACCACTCTCCCGTACGTCGACACCGAGCGGATGGGCGTCTTCGGTATCTGCGCAGGCGGCGGTTACGCGATCAGCGTGGCGCAGACCGAACGCCGCTTCAAGGCGGTGGCCACGGTCAGCGCGGCTCCGATGGGCGAGGGTTCGCGGGGTTTCCTGGGGCACCTGTCCCCGGTGGCCGAGCAGATCAAGGCCCTGGAGATGGTCGCCCAGCAGCGCACGGCGGAGGCGCGAGGAGCGGCGCCCGCCTACGCTCCCTTCGTCCCGGAGACGCTGGAGGAGATCGACGACAATACGCCGGATCTCCTGCGTGAGGGATACGACTACTACCGGACTCCTCGTGGTCAGCATCCGAATTCCAAGGGCCGTTTCCTGCTGACCAGCATGGACAAGATGTACGCCTTCTCGGCGTTCGACCAGATTCCGGAATTGCTGACCCAGCCGCTGCTTCTCATCGCGGGAAGCAAGGCGGACACAAAGGTGTTCAGCGACCAGGCGTACGAGCTTTCCAACGGACCGAAGGAACTGTTCGTGGTCGACGGCGCGACGCACATCGCCATGTACGACGTTCCGGATTACATGGATCAGGCGATCACCAAGATGGTGAAGTTCTTCGCCGTCCTTTAGTCCTTCTGCGTCTTTCAGTCCCGACGAAGAAGTCATTCAAGGAGAACAATCACCATGTCCCATCCCGGCGGGCCCATCGTCGCCATCGCCTTTCATTCGGGCTACGGCCACACGGCCGTCATCGCCGAAGCCGTGGCGCGTGGTGCCGCTGAAGCCGGCGCCGAGGTCGTCTCGATCTCCGTCGACACCATCACCGACGAGCAGTGGGCACAGCTGGACGCCGCCGACGCGATCGTCTTCGGCGCCGCGACGTACGTGGGCACCGCCTCCGCCGCGTTCCACGCCTTCGCCGAGGCCAGCAGCAAGCGCTGGTTCCCGCTCGCCTGGGTGGACAAGCTCGCCGAGGGCTTCACCAACTCCGGCGCGAAAAGCGGAGACAAGTCGTCCACTCTGGGCTACTTCGCCACCCTGGCCGCCCAGCATGGCATGCACTGGATCAGCCTGGGTCTGCAGCCGGGCTGGGACTCCACCACGGGCAGCGAGGACGACATCAACCGGCTGGGCTTCTTCCTGGGTGCCGGCGCCCAGAGCCCGACCGACGCCGGCCCCGAGGCTGTCCACACGTCGGACATCGCCACTGCGGAGCACCTGGGCGCGCGCGTCGCACGCCAGGCCGCGATCTTCCGCGCGGGCCGGGCCGCCCTCGCTGCCTGATCACAAGCACCCTCTTCCGCTTCACCCACCCCCTCAAGGAGTACCCCATGTCCGATTCCCCGAGCCTCGCCCTCATCCGCCGGGTCTACGAGTCCCGAATGGCACCCGAGGTCACCAAGGAGGTGATGGCTGCGGACTTCGTCTGGGACATCACCCCGGCTTCCCGAACAGCGGTGTCTACCACGGCTGGGACAGCGTGGCCACGGACTTCTTCGGCAAGACGATGCCGAACTACGAGTCCTTCGGCGCCGTACCCGAGGAGTTGTACGCGGACGACGAAGGCCACGTCTTCGTCTACGGCCACTACCACGCGAAGACGAAGACCGGGAATACGGCCGACGTCCGGTTCCTGCACCTGTGGACCGTCCGGGACGGCCAGGCCGTAAGGATGCGCCAGATCGCCGACAGCCACGTCCTCCAGGAAGCCCTCAAGGGCTGACCCTCCCCTCATCAGGAGCTCCCCATGGCGAAGATCCTCTTCGTGATCACCGCGTCCGACCACTGGACACTGGCCGACGGCACCCGCCAGCCCGCCGGTTTCTGGGCCGAGGAGGCCATCGGCCCCTACCAGGTCTTCAAGGAGGCCGGATACGAGATCGCGGCGGCGACCCCGACGGTGTGCCGCCGACCGCCGACGCCCTCAGCCTCACCGCCGAGTTCAACGGCGGCGAGGAAGGCGCCGAGCGCATGCGCACCGCCCTACGCGAGGCCACCGAGCTGGCGCTCCCGATGCGCATCGAGGACGTGGAAATCGACGACTACGTGGCCGTCTTCTACCCCGGCGGCTGGGGTCCGATGGAGGACCTGCCCGACAACGCCGCCTCCGGCAGGCTGCTCAACGACTGGCTCGCCTCCGGCAAGCCCCGTCTCCCTGGTCTGCCACGGCCCCGCGGCCCTGCTGGCCACCATCGGTCCCGACGGCTCGTCCCCCTTCTCCGGCTACCGTCTGACCGGCCTGTCCAACGCCGAGGAGAAGCAGAACGGTCTCGCGGACCGCGCGAAGTGGCTGCTGCAGGACCGCCTCGTGAGCGACCTCAAGGCCGACTACCGCGAGGCCGCCCCGTTCACCCGGCATGTCCAGATCGACCGCACCCTCTACACCGGCCAGAACCCGAACTCGGCCGTCCCCTCGCCCAAGAACTCGTCAAAGCACTCAGCTGACGGGCTGACGCAAGCGCGGTCCTGATCCGGCTCCCGAGTGCACACTCGGGAGCCGACGGGGCCCGGACTCGGCCCGGTGCGCACGCGCGCGCCCTGGGCCACCGGCCGCATGCAGATCGACCACGAACTCAAAGGATCGTCGCCCCTTGGCCGATCAGCCAGGGAGGAATTTGTCCCCCTTCACGATGCGGCGTTTGTGACAGGCTGAACGTTATGAACCGCAGCCCTCATCTGAACGAGCTGGGTGAGTTCCTCAAGGCACGTCGTGCTGAGCTCACCCCCTCCGATGTCGGTCTCCGCGGCGGGCAGCGACGCCGTGTGAAGGGGTTGCGCCGTGAGGAGGTGGCACTCCTCGCCGCGATCAGCACCGAGTACTACACCCGGATCGAGCAGGGCCGGCTCCAGGCATCGGCTCCCCTGCTCGACGAGATCGCCCAGGTGCTGCGACTGAACGGTGACCAGCGGGCCTATCTCTTCGACCTCGCGGCGAAGGAGCGGGTGCGCCCGTTCACGTACCGCGAGCGCCAGCAGGTGGATCCACAGTTGCAGCGAACGCTGGACGATCTCACCGCCTCGCCGGCCTTCGTCATCGGCCGGTGCACCGACATCCTCGGCTGGAACCAGCTCGCCGCCGCCCTGTGGACCGACTTCGGGCGCTACCCCGAGCAGGAGAGGGTGTTCGTCCGGCTGCTGTTCACCGAACCCTGGATGCGCGAGCTGTACGTCGACTGGGAGGAGGTCACCCGGCTGGCCATCGCCCAACTGCGCATGGAGAGCGCGCGCTACCCCGACGACCAGCCGCTCACCGCGCTGGTCGAGGAACTCTCCGCCCGTGACGCGCAGTTCCGGCAGTGGTGGACCGAACACGACGTCGCGGTGCGGGGCCAGGGCGTCAAGAAGCTGCGGCACCCGGTGGTGGGTGAGCTGACGCTCGACTGGAACACGCTCACCTGCGGCACGGACCCGGACCAGCACATCATCGTGTGGAACGCGGAACCCGGCACCCCCTCCCACGACGGGCTGCGCCTCCTCGCTTCCTGGGCCGCCGACCAGAAGCCGACGGCGTCCGACGCGACGACCTGAACCCTCAAATGGGGGGAGGGATGCGTCCCCCTGCGGCCGTATCCCCGCCAAGATTCCTCCCCTTTTCCGGGCCTGCGCGAGACGGAAAGGTCGGACACCTCAGCGACCGTTTGTCAGACAACGAGGTGCTTCGAATGAGGGCTGTAGGTTTCACGGAATTCGGTGGGCCGGAGGTGCTTCAGGTTCTTGAGCTGCCTGCCCCGGATGCCGGTCCGGGCGAGGTGCGCATCCGGGTGGGCGCCGCGACCGTCAACGCGGTCGACGCCCTTCAGCGCAGGGGACCCGCCCGGTCTCCGGACGCCCGGCCGCCGTTCGTTCCCGGTATGGAGGCCGCCGGCGTCGTGGATCAGATCGGCGCGGGTACGGACACGGACCTGAGCGTCGGCGACCAGGTGGCAGCGATTGTGCTGGCCGACGGATCGCACGGCGCCTACGCCGAGCAGGTCGTGGTCCCGGCGGAGTCCGTGGTGCGCGCACCTCATGGCGCGAGCGACGTCCAGGCCGCGACCCTGCCGATGAACGGTCTGACCGCCCGCCTGGCGCTGGACACACTCGGTCTGGAAGTTGGGCAGACCCTCGCCGTCACCGGAGCGGCCGGGGCGGTGGGCGGTTACGCCGTCCAGCTGGCCAAGGCGGACGGGCTGCGGGTGGTGGCCGACGCGTCGGAACAGGACGAGACCCTGGTTAAGGAACTCGGTGCCGACATCGTCCTGCGGCGCGGCGCCGAATACCCCGACCGCGTACGCGCGGAGGTCCCGGAAGGCGTCGACGGACTCCTCGACGCCGCCGCGCTCGGCGCCCTCACCGCCCGGGCGGTGCGTGACGAGGGCCGGGTGGTCACGCTGCTCGGCTACGACGGTCCCGGTGAACGAGGCATCGTCTTCGAGCCGATCGTCGTGTTCCGCTACGCCCGGGAGCACGCCAAGCTCGACCGGCTGCGACAGCAGGTGGAGGACGGCCAGATCACCCTCCGGGTCGCCCGGACGTTTCCGGCGGAGCAGGCCGCCGAGGCACACCGGCTCCTCTCCGCGGGCGGCGTGCGTGGCCGGTTGGTGCTGACGTTCTGACGAGGGGGCAGGTACCGGCGCTGAGGGGCGTCCCCTCCTCAGCGCCATCGCACGGGTGCGGCCGTGGGCTCCGACGGGGATCGACCGCACGTCCCGGCGCCCGGACCAGACCCGGGAGCCCTCAGGCCGCCGCGCCCTCTGCGCGTTGTTCCGGATCCGCCGTCCACGACGCCAGGAACACAAGCCCGTCGTGCGACGGGGTCCCGGGTTCGGCGGTGGCGATCAGCAGCTTCTGTGCGGGGTCGGCTGCGCAGGTCAGGCTGTCCCAGTCCAGGGTGAGGTCACCAACGACCGGGTGGCGCAGCCGCTTCGTGCCCATCCGCAGGCCGTTCATCTGGCGGCCTGCCCACCACTGCCGGAAGTGGGCGTCGGCCACCGACAACTCGCCGACGAGTGCGACAAGCTCAGGGTCGCCGGGGTGCCGGGCGGCCTCCAGGCGCAGCTGGGTCACGCAGGTCCGGGCGTTGGTCCGCCAGTCGAGGCAGAGTTCCCGCAAGGCGGGGTCGGTGAACATCAGCCGCGCGTAGTTGCGTTTCTTCGCGGGGACCTTGTCGAAGTCGGTGAGCACAGCGGCTGCCAGCGGGTTCCAGGCGAGGATGTCCAGGTGTCGGCCGATGACGAGTGCGGGGCTCGTGGCCAGCTCGTCCAGAAGGCGTCTGAGCTGCGGGTGAACCTTCTGCGTCGGCTGACGGCGCGATGTGCAGGCGCCTCCCGCCGCCAGCTCGAACAGGTGGTCCCGCTGGTGATCGGACAGGTGCAGGACGCGGGCGAGCGTGGCGAGCACCGTCCTCGGCACGGGTGCGCGTCCCTGTTCCAGCCGCGCGTAGGCATGGGTGCTGATCCCCACGAGGTCGGCTACCTCCTCACGGCGCAGCCCGGGCACGCGCCGGGGCGTCCCGGACTCGGGCAGACCGACGGTGCGCGGGCTGAGTTGGGCACGGCACTCCTTGAGGAATGCTCCCAGTTCAGGCAAACGCGCTTCGGTGTACATACCAGCGAGTGTCACAGTATTCAGTCGACATGTAAGGGGAGATTCTCCTCCCCGGTTCAGCCGGCCTGACCGGCCGGGGTCCGCCGGGCCAGCCGGCGGCCCGCGAGGCGAGGGCGCGCAGTCCGTCGTACGACGGCGTGCCCCGCTGAGCCGTCCAGACGACGAGTTCCTGATCGGGATCGCTGCCGCAGATGAGGGTGTCCCAGTCCAGGACGAGTTCGCCCACGAGGGGGTGGTGGAACCGCTTGACGCCCTGCCTGCGTGGCGGCGCACAGCGGCGGCTCCCCACCATCGGCCGAAGTCGGCGTCCTCCACGGAGAGTTCGCCGACCAAGCTGATCAACAGCGGATCCTCGGGGTGTTTGGCGGCCTCCCTGCGCAGATGGGACACGCAGTCACGGGCGACGGCCCGCCAGTCCGCGTAGAGCGTCCGCATGGCGGGATCGGTGAAGAGGATGCGGACACAGCTCCGCCTGCTTTCCGGCACCTTCGCGAAATCGGTGAACAGGGCGACGGCGAGAGGATTCCACGCCAGGATGTCCATACGGCGGCCGATCACCACGCCGGGACTCGCGGTGAGATCGTCGAGCAGGCGGTGCAACTGCGGATGAACCTTCTACGCGGCCGGCCGCCGGTGTCGTGCCCGTGGCCGGCCGACCAGCTCGAACAGGTCGTCACGCTGGTGATCGGACAGGTGCAGGACATGGGCGAGCGTGGCCAGCACTGACGCGGACGGCTGAATGCGGCCCTGTTCCAGCCGCGTGTAGTAGTCCGTGCTGATGGTGGCGAGCAGGGCGACCTCCTCCCTGCGCAAGCCGGGCACACGTCGGCCGCCGGTGTCGGGCAGACCCACGGTGCGCGGGGTCAATTCGGCCCTCCGCGCCTTGAGGAATTCTCCCAGCTCATTGGGATGCGCGTCGCCGGTCATGCCGCCAGTGTGGCATCACCCAGCCGCCGGGAGGGGGTAAGGATTTCTCCCTGGATAAGCAGTTTCCCCGGATGGAATTCTCCCCTTTGCGGGTTCCCGGGAAAGTGACACAGTCGGTGCCGTGTTCGGCGACCGGATGATGAGCAACCTCTGAAATCCAGAATTCACCGGTGCCCCGCACACCCCCCACCCGAATCCACGCAGGAGCACCACCTCATGTCGGAACGGAAGAAGTTCGCGCCGCCTGCCATCCAGGAGTTCGCCCCAAACTCGCGGAAGTGACCGACACCGTCCTCTTCGGAGACATCTGGGAGCGGCCGGGCCTGTCTCCGCGCGATCGCAGCCTCGTCACCGTCACCGCGCTGGCCTCCCTGTACCGGACCGACCAACTCGGCTTCCACCTCGGCAAGGCCCTGGAGAACGGTGTCACCAAGGACGAGCTGATCGAGGTCATCACCCATCTGGCCTTCTACACCGGATGGCCCAACGCCATGACCGCGATGACACAGCTCAAGGAGATCGTGGAGAAGGCAGAGCAGCCTGGCTGACGTTTGAGACGCACCCGTGCCGGGCGGCACGACAGACACGACGAAAGCTGGGAAGGCACCATGCGAGCAACCATCATCCACGCGCCCGGTGACATCCGGGTGGAGAACGCCCCCGAACCGAAGATCGCGGCGCCGACGGACGCGGTCGTCCGCACCGTCGCCGCCTGCGTGTGCGGCTCCGACCTGTGGAGCTACCGGGGCGTCCTCCCGGTCGCCGAACCGCAGCCGATCGGCCACGAGTACGTCGGCGTCGTCGAGGAGGTCGGCAGCGAGGTCAGAGCCGTCAGGCCGGGGCAGTTCGTCATCGGTTCCTTCGTGGCCTCCGACAACACCTGCCCCAACTGCCGAGCCGGATACCAGACCTCCTGCCAGCACGCGCAGTGGGTGAACGGCGCCCAGGCCGAGTACGTCCGCATCCCTCTCGCCGACGGCACCCTGGTCGCCACCCCGGAGCAGCCGGACGAGGAGCTGATCCCGAGCCTGCTGACCCTGTCCGACGTCATGGGCACCGGCTGGTACGCGGCCAGGGCGGCCGAGGTCAGGCCCGGTTCCACGGCCGTGGTCGTCGGTGACGGCGCGGTCGGTCTGTCCGGGGTCATCGCCGCAAAGGAACTGGGCGCCGAGCGGATCATCGCCATGAGCCGGCACGCCTCCCGGCAGAAGCTGGCCCTGGAGTTCGGCGCCACCGACATCGTCACCGAGCGGGGCGAGGAAGGCGTCGCCCGTGTCAAGGAACTGACGGACGGTGTGGGCGCCGACTCGGTCCTCGAGTGCGTGGGTACGCAGGAGTCGATGCACCAGGGCCTGCAGTCCGCGCGCCCGGGTGGCAACGTCGGCTTCGTCGGCTTCCCGCACGGCACACAGATCGACGGCCAGGAGCTCTTCTTCTCCCACGTCGGCCTGCGCGGTGGCCCCGCTCCGGTGCGCGCCTACCTTCCCGACCTGATCGACCGCGTCTTCGACGGCCGTATCAACCCGGGCAAGGTCTTCGACCTCACCCTGCCCCTGGACCAGGCAGCCGAGGGCTACAAGGCCATGGACGAGCGCCGCGCCATCAAGACGCTGCTGCGTCCGTGATCGGGACACCCATGACCACCTGGACAGGCGACGAACTCCAGCGCATCGCCGCGGCCGACGAACTGGAGATGGCCCCGCTCCAGCGTGACGGCACCCTGCGCGCACCGGTGCCGATCTGGGTCGTCCGCGACGGCGACGACCTGTACGTCCGCTCCTTCCGCGGCACAGCCGGCGGCTGGTGGCGCACCGCCGTCGCGACCCACGCGGGCCACGTCCGCTCGGGCGGGGTCGACAAGGACGTCACCTTCGCCGAGGTAGCCGACCCCAAGACCAACGACCGCGTCGACACGGCGTACCGGAGCAAGTACGGCCGTTTCGGCGGGGGCGTACGTCGATCCCATGGTGGCCGCACGGTCCACGACACTGCGGCTGCTGCCCAGATGACCAGGAAGATCCCCGCCGAACCCGCTGTGCCGTCACCGCCGGCCGGCCCTGCACCGGAGTAAGTGTCATGCTCGGTCTCGAACTCGTCGTCGTCCTGGGTGCGGCGGTGCTGGCGGGGAACTTCCTGGGTCAGCGCTTCCGGGTGGCACCGCCTGTCGTGCTCCTGGTCCTGGGCGCTCTGATCGGCCTCGTCCCGGCCGTCCGCCAGACCCAACTCCCGCCCGAAGTGGTGTTGTTGCTCTTCCTTCCCGTCCTGCTGTACTGGGAGAGCCTGACCACGTCGATGCGGGAGATCCGGACGAACCTGCGCGGCATCGTCCTGCTCAGCACCGTGCTGGTGATCCTCACCGCGGGGGCGGTGGCGGTCGCCGGGCACGCACTCGGCTTGCCGTGGGGACCGGCGTGGGCCCTGGGCGCGGCCGTTGCGCCGACCGACGCCACCGCGGTGAGCGCCCTGGCGGGTTCCCTGCCGCGCCGCCAGATCACGGTCCTGCGGGCGGAGAGCCTCGTCAACGACGGCACCGCCCTGGTGATCTACGGCCTGGCGGTCGGCATCACCGTGGGCGAGGAGCACCTGACCCTTCCGCATGTGGGCGCGCTGTTCCTGCTGGCGTACGGCGGCGGGGCCGCGGTCGGTGTCGCGGTCGCCTGGGTCAACATGAACCTGCGCCGCCGGCTGGACGATCCCCTGCTCGGCAACCTCGTCATGATCCTCGCGCCGTTCACGGCGTATCTGCTGGCCGAGTTGATCCACGCCTCCGGCGTCCTCGCGGTCGTGGTGAGCGGCCTGATCATGGCCCAGGTGGCGCCCAGCCTCATCCGTGCCGAGCACCGCCGCCAGGCACTGGCCTTCTGGCCGCTGGCCACGTTCATCATCAACGGCGCCCTGTTCGTCCTGGTGGGAGTGGAACTGCAGTACGCGCTGCACCACCTGAGCCGGTCCGACCTCAGGGACGCCCTCATCGCGATCGGACTTGTCAGCGTGGTCCTGGTCGCGGTCCGGTTCGCGTTCCTGTTCTCCTCCGCCTACCTGATCCGTGCGATCGACCGGCGTCCCGTCCAGCGCATGCGAAGGATGAGCGACCGGGCACGTGTCGTCAGCGGGTTCGCGGGGTTCCGGGGCGCAGTGTCGCTGGCGGTCGCGCTGTCGGTGCCCGAGACCCTGGACTCCGGATCCCCCTTCCCGGACCGCGCCTTCATCGTCTTCGTCACCTCCGGTGTCATCGTGGTGACCCTCGTGGTGCAGGGTCTGCTGCTGCCGGGCGTGGTGCGCTGGGCCAGGCTGCCCCGCGACACCTCCGTCGACGAGGAGCAGATCCTCGCCGAGACCACGGCGACCGAGGAGGCCATCAAGGCGCTGCCCCGGCTCGCGAACGAACTGGGCACCACCCCAAGGTCGCGGAGTGGCTGCGCCAGGAGTACGAGGCCAACCTGGCGACCGTACGGGCACGGGGGCGGGCACCGACGACGATCCCGCCCTGCTCCACAACCGCCACTACACCGACCTCCGCCTCGCCCTCATCGCCACGAAGCGCGCGACCGTCGTCCGCCTGAGGGACGAGGCGCAGATCGACGACACCGTGCTCCGCCGGCTCCAGGCGGCCCTGGACAACGAAGAAGTCCGGCTGGCCGGAGGCGAGCAGGTGGAGTAGAGGAAGCAATCACCCGGCCTCGACGCCCCAGCTCACGAGAAGGAATCCGCCGCCATGACCTCCGGCCTCATCGACGTCCACGCCCACCACCTGCCCGACTTCTACGTCGAGCAGGCGACCGCGGCTGGCCACGTCCACCCCGACGGCATGGGCGGCTGGCCGTCGTGGTCCGTGCGCGACCATCTGGAGCTGATGGACCGCAACGGCATCGAGACCGCGATGCTCTCCCTGTCCTCTCCCGGCGTGCACTTCGGCGACGACAAGGCGGCCCGACTCCTCGCCCGGCGCGTCAACGAGTACACCGCCGAACTGGCGAGCGACCACGGCAGCCGCTTCGGCGCCTTCGTGTCGCTTCCGCTGCCGGACGTGGACTGCGCGTTGGAGGAGATCGCCTTCGCCTTCGAGGAACTGGGCGCCGACGGGGTGGCGTTGCTGACGCACACCCACGGTGTGTACCTGGGCGACGCCCGCCTGGAGCCGGTTTTCGCGGAACTGGACCGCCGGGGGCCGTGGTCTTCCTGCACCCCACCTCCCCGTGTGCTGGGAGCAGTCCGCTCTCGGCAGGCCGCGTCCGATGGTCGAGTACATCTTCGACACGGCCCGCACCGTCACGGACCTGGTGATGGCGGGCGTCCTCACCCGTCATCCCGACCTGCGGGTGATCGTGCCCCATTGCGGTGGTGCGGTTCCCGTCCTGGCCGACCGCATCAACGAGTTCATGAGGCTGTTCCTGCCCGCGGGGACGTCGCCCGTCCAGGACGCGGTGCAGCAACTACAGGGCCTGTACTACGACATGGCGGGTACGGCCTTCCCACGCCAGGTTCCAGCCTTGTTGAAACTGGTCGGCCCCGACCGCGTGCTCTTCGGCAGCGACTACTGCTGGACTCCGCCGCCCCTCGCCGACGCCCACATCGCGGCGATCGACGCGGCCGAACCGCCGGCCGAAGGCACCACGTGGCGCTCGCTCACCACAGCCAACGCCTTGCGCCTGTTCCCGCAGGACCCGCCCCGCTGAAACATCCACAAGGAGGAAGAATGCACACCCGCATCCTCGGACGCGACCTGCGGGTCTCCGCCATCGGCCTCGGCGCCATGGGCATGTCCCAGAGCTACGGCCCCAACCCCGGCGACCGAAGCGACATGATCGCCGTGCTCCGTGGAGCCGTCGATCTGGGGGTCACGTTCTTTGATACCGCGGAGGTGTACGGCCCCTACGTCAACGAGGAGCTCGTCGGAGAGGCCCTGGCCCCGGTGCGTGACCAGGTGGTCATCGCCACCAAGTTCGGATTCCGCATCGAGAACGGTGCGTCCGTCGGGCTGAACAGCCGGCCCGAGCAGATCCGCTCCGTCGCGAACGCCTCGCTCAAACGGCTCGGGGTCGAGAGGCTCGACCTGTTCTACCAGCATCGCGTCGATCCTGAGGTGCCCATCGAGGACGTCGCGGGCACGGTGGGCGAACTCGTGCAGGAGGGCAAGGTCCGCTGCTTCGGGCTCTCCGAGGCCAGTGGGCAGACCATCCGGCGTGCCCACGCGGTCCACCCGGTGACGGCGGTGCAGAGCGAGTACTCCCTGTGGACCCGGGATCCCGAGCCGGAGGTGCTGCCGACGTGCACGGCGCTCGGCATCGGGTTCGTGCCCTTCAGCCCGCTGGGCAAGGGTTCCCTGACCGGGGCGGTGGACGCCTCGACGCCGTTCGCCGCCGACGACGTACGCACCACCATCCCCGGTTCACGGCCGAGAACCGGGCGGCGAACCAGGCACTCGTCGAGCACGTCGCCACGCTCGCGCAGGCCAAGGTCGCCACGCCGGGGCAGGTGGCCCTCGCCTGGCTGCTCGCCCAGCATCCGTCGATCGTGCCCATCCCGGGACCCGGCGCACCGCCCGCATCGAGGAGAACGCCGGCGCCACGCGCGTTCCGCTCTCCGCAGACGAACTGTCGGACCTCAACGCACTAGCTGGACAAATCGGGGTCAGGGGAGACCGTTACAACGAGCACCACATGTCGCTGGTGGACAAGTAGGGGACCCGGCACGGCGCCAGCACTGCGGAACAGCAAGTCCTGGCCGCGGCCCGCGCCTTCCTGCGCCGCCAAGACCACCCCTCCTCCGCCGGCGAGAGCCGGATCATCCTCTATCCCCCGGAACCCCCGCACCCAACGCAAACGGACCAGCCCTTCACGCAAGACGACCAAGCCGAAACATCGCCGGATGCTCAGATCCGCTGTTCTCCGACGACGCCGTCGATCTGATCCACCTCACCAGCCGCGGCCTGCCCCGTTCGGTCAACAACATCACCCTGCAGTCCCTCATCGCCGCGTTCGCCGACGAGAAGAGCATCGTCGACGAGTCCTCCACCCGCCTCGCTATCACCGAGACGCACGCGACAGAGTGACCACGAAAGCGACACCATGACCACGAAGACCCCGGCGGCCTGACGGCCGCCGGGGTCCTTTCACACCACTCCGTAGACAACCAGCACGTCGCCTTCATCCGCATCTTCAGCGTCGCTCAACAATGTGAGGGCGACACTGAAGACTGCGACACAGGGCCTCCTGTTGCACGTGGACTTCGACACCCGCGAGCTGTTCAGGAGGCCCTGTCTCATTTGCGCACGGGCCGCAGACCCCAATCGGGCGACAAGCGAAGCGTCATGCGTTACTGCGATCGGCAGCAGACTGCTTTTATCGAGCCTGGTCGCAGGCAGCTTCGGCGTCTGCGAGCCAGCCGAGGTACCAACTGGCGAAGTTCAGAGGAGAGCCGTCGGCGTCGCGCATTGGCTGAAGATCCGTGCCATTGACGCGACCGTCACGCCACATTCGGCCTCGCTCTGGCCCGGTAACGACCAGCCAGACCACCATCCCGCAGCCCTCATCGCACAGGCAAAGCGCCCCGGCCGTGCGGCGCGGATCGTACTGCACCTCTCCCAGGCGCTCCTCCCACTCCTCAACTGCCGCGGCGAGATCGGCGAGGTCGTCGAACTCCTCCTCCACCGGCCGCTCAGCGAGGATCCCCACCGTCGCCGCTGGGTCCGCCCTCCCGGGAACAGCTCAGCGAACATGCCCGGCTCGACCTCCTCAATGAGCTCTCCAGCCCAGTGCCAGCCTGCGCAACCCTCACGCCGCATCACCGGGAGGATGCCGTAGGCCGGCCCGGCTCCTCCCGCTCCGACATGCAAGAGGAACGAGCGATAGTCCTCGGGTAGGTCAACGTCCAGCCATGCCTCGAGGTCCGCCACCTCGACGGCGCTCAGAGCCGCATCGAGAGCAAAGCCGTGCGCCCTCGCCCCGAACACCTTGTCGCCGCCTGGCGCTGCGGCCAGAGCCAGAACCCGATCGCGCACCCCGGTCCAGTCGGTCATGGCGTCCGACCCTACCGGCGACGCACGCGCTCAGCCTGCCTGGGGTGGCGACACCGACGACGAACGGAAGCGCCGCCGTCGAACTCGGGACCATCGAGATCGGTAGAGCAACATCCACGTAGGGTCTCGCGTGCGGCGAGATGTGCCGCAGGCGATTTTCCTGATCAGAATCAGTTGGGCCTGTGGGTGGGGGATTGCTTTCGGGCATCGGCGTCGGCTCTTGGACCGTGTGGGTCAGTTGCATGTGCAGGCTGCGCTCGAGGTTTTCGCTTGTGCGTAGGACGGCAGTGTCTTCCCGCGCCCCCGGCCAGGTGATGAGCAGGTAACGCTCGACGGGTTCCATGCTCGTTTTGTCGCGGAGTGTTTCGCGGCCCTCGGCATGGACTCGGAGCCTGTACCAGGCGGCTCCCGATGGAGCGAGGAGGGCAGCGTCGTTGGCTACCGGACCGAGATCGAGCGACTCGACTTGGAGGTTGCCTGTCGGGGCGTGGAGGCTGACTTCGACGATCTCCTCCCAGGTGCCTGCTGCCAGTTCCGCTGGAGGGCTGTCCTGGGCTAGGACGGTGATTTCCACGTAGCCAGTGTTGATCCCCGTGACGATTAGGGCGCCCTGAGTCATGGGAGCCACGAGTCCGTTTGACCAGTCGGCTGTCTCGACAGCGATCACGCCATTGTCCAGAACGCCGAAGGTTCCCTCGGTGACAAACACCCGGTACGGATCGGTCACGGTCATCTCCTCGCTGGGCTGGGTCGTCGAGGCAGGGTGTCATGCCTGCGGATTGCGGGCGAGTGTTGCGGTTACCAACTCAGCTGCGTGGTCGGTGCGATCGCGGGAGGTGCGGGTGCCAGGCTTTGGGGCACCCGCACCCACGGTCAGTTGCTTGTCAGGACGCGGAAGGGGTCCTCGCCGAGCATGCGCTCTGCACGGAAGAACTGTGTGTTGCTGCCGCCTTGAGAGCTGTTCTCAAGGGCAGGGATCATGCAGATACTCGCACCCTTCGCACCTGTTCCCGAGGGGATGTCGGGGAGACTGCAGCCGTCAAAGGAACGGCGGGTGCCGCCGGCACTCAGGCCGTTCTTGGAGGTAGCGATTGGATACTCATCGCAGCTCATGTCCTGGATGCTGGGGGCGTCATCGCACGCGCGATCTCGGTTGGCGGCGATGACCAGCGGGTTGGTCGTCCTGCGCAATGGGGCGTCGAAGGTAGCGCCTGGCAATCCGGAGGCTTGAGCGAGCTTTACGTGGCGGACGAGGTTCGGTGTAACGGCCTTGCTGTAGGTGAGCGCAGACGCATACCACCACACCACGCAGCCGACCGTTGGCCTGCCGCCCGTGTTGTTGTCGCAGCGGAACTCGTTGATCTCGTACTTTGCAACGACATTGGGGTAGGTGCCGTTGGTGAAGGTCAGATACCAGTAGGTGGCGCAGGTTCCTTCAGCACCTGCGGCCGTGGCGGTCGTGTTGAAGAACGATTCGCCCAGTCGCCACGAGTTGAGAGGCTTCAACGGCTTGGCGGGAAACGAGGCGCTCTCTCGTGTGCAGTCTCCAGACATGGTTGCTTGTCCACTGATGGACGCGTTGAGCGCGTCTCCCTATCCGTTGTAGGCAGAGACGTCGATCTGATGGGCGAATGTTCCCTGGCCGGTATTCCCGTAGCTATAGTTGATCACGATCATGTTGGCCTGGCCGGTGACAGTCGTCACTCCATTCACCGTGCGGGTCGTTGTGTAGGTCAGACCCTCCACCTGACACACCTGGGTGCGGGTGCCGACAACCTTGCCCTGGCTGTCCTCACACCACTGAGGCTCGGCCACTCCAGTCGCCGTACCCGCGTCTGGGTTCGTATGGGGCGCTTGGCTACTCGGAGTCGTCGTTTCCACGCATGTCGACTCTCCACCTGCTGTTGCATCGCTGCAGCTCTCGGCTGCGTCGGCCGTCGCCGCCCGAACGGTTTGCGATTCCGGCTTGGTTTCTGCTTGGTCTGAGCCGGGGTCACCTCTGGTGTGAGGGACTGCTGACCCTCGGGCTGGTTTGTTGCTCTTGAAGAGGCTATATCTGTGCCCTGCGTGGCCGCCTGTGCAGGCGAGATACCGGTAGCGACCACAGTCAAGAATGCTGCCGCGGCAGCGACGCGGATCAAGCCCAGCGTGGGTCCTCTGCGTGACATGTGCTCTTCCCTCCCTGTCCAAGAGACAACGCTTGCCGCGTTGCGTCTCGGTGCGCTCGACAGTCGTGAAGCGACTCAGAGTGAAGATATGCGAACCTGTGTTCGACCTGGACGAATTCGAGACGATCAAGCGGGGCGGGTTTGTGGCCGCGCCAGTTTGTTGATCAGCCGCCTCGCGCTCGCCCTTCCTCTCACGGCGGCTGCGGATCCCTCCCCGAGCTCGCCACAGCAGAATCACAGTTGACTCAAATTCACCGTCGCAGCAAACAGTCCCTCTGTAAGCGGGGCGCAATCCCCAGTTGTTTCCTCGCGTCCGAAGGCGCCGGGTGCTCCAGCAGGCCGCGTCAAAGCGGAGTTGATCGGTCCTCCCGAGATCCCTTCGGCGCGACGGTAGCGGTTGGTCTCGCCCACAGTGCGCGCCATGGCTACGGACCCCTCCCCCAAGGAGCCCGCCAGGGCGCGCCGCAGCGGAAGAATCCGTCGTGGCCGTCACCGACACCGCCCCGGCACGATGCAGGGGTCAGAGCGCCGGCGACGCTCAGCATGAAGCGGCGATTCCCATGGGCAGAGCAGCCTCTTCGAGGCCTTACGAGAGGTCACGAGCGACACAGGCTTTGTATCCCGTGAACTACCTATTAACCAAGCAGGAATTGAGCACGCCCACGCCTCCCCGGAGTTGCATCCCGGCCTCTTCGGGATCGGCTGTGGCAGAGCAGACAGACGGGGCAGGGGGCGGGTCGGACTGTCCAGAGTGGACGGAGCCCGGCGCGCAACGTCGCCCAATACCGCCCGTGACCGACCGACACGGCCCCCACGCTCCACGAGCGGGCGGCCCCGGCCGACAAAGCACTCGACGCTCGCCGCAACCCCCACTCGGCTGAACGCCAGATGGGTGGGGACACGAGCAGTACCGGTCGGTACCAGAGGCCCCCATCAGAGGCAGGGAACTCCGCCTGCCCCCGGGCCCTCGAAAGGGATCAGACAGCGTGGCCATGACGACCGCGCCGGACAACGGACACCGCGTGAAGGGAACAATTGGTTCCGCCTGTCCGTAGTATCTCAACGTCAAGGCAGTGTTTGCTGCAGCTACAGGGGCTGCATCGCCGGTACAGCACAGAGGCAGCGCTGCCCCGGTTCGAGGCCAAGAGCCTGGATCACTGCCGCACACCGAGGAAAGGCCAGCACCATGCCCGAGAGCACAACTGTCGCCACGGAACTCACATCCCAGTACATCACCCAGGTGGCCGGCGACCTCGAAAGCAACCTCAAGGAGCAGGAACGTATCGGCGCGGACATCGCCGCCCTGCAGCAACAGCTGACTGCCCTCCAGCAGGACCACAGCGTGCTGGTCAACATCCAGCAGGCACTCGGCGTCACGCACGCACCTGACAGGCCGGCGGCCGCGGCTGAGAGCGCCGCAGTGCCCACACGTCAGCAGAAGACCGAGGCTGCGCCCCCAGCAAGCGAAGGACGCGCAAGACCACAGCCGTGCGGGAAACGACGGCCAAGAAGCCGGCCGCCCACAAGCCCCACGCCCAAGGCCGGCACCACGGCGCCCCGGCCCACCCTGGTAGAACTCATCCGCCGCCACCTCGCCGAGCAGAACGAGCCGCGCTCCGCGGCAGAGATCTCCACCGCACTCAGCCAGGCCCACCCCGAGCGCAACATCAAGACCAAGGTGGTCCGCGTCACCACCGAGGGCCTCGTGGCCAAGAGCCAGGCCCAGCGCACCAAGCAGGGCGCCTCCGTCTTCTACACCGCCCCACCACGCCCGGGGCGACAACTGCGCCCCGGGCCGAGGAGACGTCTGAAGGTACCGGCCGCTGAAGCGACAGGACAGCAACCGCACACCACCAGACACCAGGGCCTGAATCAACACGCCCGAGAGGTACGCGCCGTCGCCCGCGCCCTTCCGCGGCAGCAAGTCGGACGTCGGCAGGGTTGTGTCAGGGCATGCGCAGCCTGATCAACTCCATCGCGCAGAGACCTGTCCGGGATGCCATCAGCGCATCATCAGCTGTGCCGATCGAGGCGCCGATGCCGAGCCAACTGCTGTCCGCCGTGTCTCAGCCAAGCCCGAGGCGGCTGAGCGCAGTGGTCCAGTCGGTGACAATCGCCTTCTGCGCGGCGGCAAGGGTGACCGTGCCCTTGCAGACCGCGGTGTGCAGCTTCGTCTCCACGGGATCCTTCGCGTTGTTGACCCCGGAGCCCTTCTTGTGACCGGGGTCAGCGGGCTCCACCCACAAGTTGCGGTAGTCGTTCGGGTCTCCGCCCAGTTGCAGGCTGATCAGGTGGTCGTACTCGGCATCCGACATGCGGCCGGTGAAGCCGTAGGAGGCAGCGTTCAGCTTCTTCTCCCTGCCGGTGACGGATGTGGAGGGGCGGATGCCGGAGGTGTAACCGCCCTTGCGGCAGATCGTCGACTTCAGATTCGCCTGCCTGACCGCCGGAGAGACCGCACCCGGCGTGCACTTCGGGTCCTCCAGCGGCTCGCCCTTGAGATACCGGTAGTGGCAGGAGCCCTCAGCCGGCTGCTGCTGCACCGTGTACGTCCTCTGTGGCCCCGACCGCGATCGCCCGCCCGGCCCCACCTGCCCCCGACGGACCCGCGGAAGCAGTCCCGCGCCCTGACGGCTCGGAGCCACCCAGCGCAGTGGGAGAGCAGCCCGCGAGCAGCAGGCAGGCGAACAGCACGGATGATGCGGCACGGTGGGTGGAACGCATGATGACCCCTCATGGGCAGGCGGAAGCTGAGCAGATGCTGCCCTACCCGCCTGCCGGCCTACCGCGCGGGGGTAGGGCGTACGGGCGCACGGATGCCGCACGCCCAGCGCCGCACCCCGCATATCGCCACTGCCCGTGAACCATGCCCGGGCGGGCGGGGCCATGGACATCACCATCGCGTGAGCGCGGCAACGACCGCGCCGCACCTAGCCTGCGACGTCGTGCGGCCCTGGCGACACCGTTGCGGAACGGCTTTTGACGGTGAGAAGGTCTACGGCGGCCTGTCCGCGGCGCAGACACCGCCACTCCTATGCGGCTCAGCCCGCCACCACGGGAGCCCAGGACTGACGGTCTGCCCCTGTCCCGTTCGGACCCGTACAAGAGAGCCGGGATCCGGGCCGGTGCAGCACTCTAACGACCTCGTGCACGGTAGGCCGTGGCACGTCGCGGTGCTGGCGTTGTCGGTATTCACGTTCGGAGGCTGTGACCGAGGGTGGCGGTCTGCTGGTGTGAGAGCAGTCCGGCGACGGCCTGGACGATGTCACTCATGTGCTCGCGGCGGCCAAGGTGGCGGGCGAGAGCCCGCCAGTTCTTCAGGTGCGCGATGCCATGCTCGACGCGGATACGCCTTGAGGAGTGGGCCTTGCGTTGTTGCTCGTGTCGTTCCTCGTACCAGGCGGGAGCGTTCTTCTTGAACTTGCGATGAGGCGGTGTCACCACGCGTCCGCCGGTCTGCGCGCCCATGCCCTGGTAGCCGGCGTCTGCGAGGATTTCCATGAACGGGCCCTCGGCCAGAAGCTGGGCCAGTCCCAGCTGTCGGGCCTGGGTGATGTCGGCGCAACTGCCCGGCCGGACCGGGCTGCAGAACAGCATGCGCCCCTCGGTGTCCGTGAGGATCATGGACTTCACCGCGTTTTGCTTGGTCTTGCCGGAGATGAACTTGTCCCGGTCCTTGAGGCCTGCGGCCGGGCGCCGCACACGGATCTCGGTGCCGTCGATAATCCCGCTCCGGCCGTCGGCGCCCAGGTACTCCACGACCTCGAGAGTACGCAGCCGGATGTCGGGCGCGACGGTGCACCCCGTTGCGCGAGCAGGGCCGCACTTCGCCGATGGCGCGCGTGATGGTGGAGCGGTCCACGCCGAACCAGCAGGCCAGCACGTCATGAGTGGTGCCATGGCGCAGACTCACCAATGTGGCCAGCAGCCGGTCGACGAAGACGAGCTTGTGCTTCGCTCCGGCCCCTACAGCTCGTCGCCGCGGCCGGGCCGTCAGGCGCTCCTGGTGCTGTTCGTGCCATAACGGCCCTACCTCAGCGATGAGTTCAGCAATCACCGTCGGCGACAGCCCAGTAACCCGGTACTCCGCCACGATCAACTCGCATGCCCCAGCCCCCACCATGCTCAGTCCAACGAGCTACTCGTACGCCGAGCCACGGCCTACCGTGCACGAGGTCGTTAGCTCGACATCGCTGAAATTCTCACGACCTCGAATCCAGTCGACCGAGCATCGAGCCGCCAACCCGGCGAACCATCCCGGTCAGAGCACTAGCTGTCTTCCTGTGTGCGGAAACGGGCCGTTGAGACAAAGAGATGAACATCGAGGGCTTCCAGGAGCGGGAGAACCTCTTTCGCTGCCCGGCCGATGGTCATAGTGGTGTTGAGGAGCTGGCCCAGGAGGTCCATGGTTGCGAGCTTTCGCGGGAGGAGCGCGGTGGCAAGGGCCCAGCCGGCTGAGGTGAGCTTGGCTCTGGCGCTTGCGCCAGGGGCCACCAGCCGCTCGTGGCCTCGACATGTGCGGAGCGGTCGCGCCATCAACTACCCCGGTGGCGCTCGCGGCAGTGCTGATCGCGGCCGCTGCGCGGGTCAGACGGTCGACGGCGGCGCAGCTACGGCATCCTCGTGTTCTGCACCGAGGACGGGTGCGAGCGGACGGGGGCGGGCGGATGTTGCACGACCGGTAACTCGGCAAAATGTCAGTAGCCGCTGTTGGTGTCATGTCTGTTCTCTGCCGCGGGAGCTATTCGAAGAGGATTGAACAGCTTGTGCGTCAAGCTTGCGGCGGTGATTCTCTGTCAAGCACAGCAAATCCGTTCCTGTTCCGGCCTGGGTGTGGTGCGGGTGCAGAGCACAAACGTCTAAGCCCTCAGGCACGCAAGTGATCTGTCCTTGAAGATGCTCATTGACTCAACCCGAAGGAGGCGTCTTGCCCGCCGTACGTAAGGTCCTGGTCACGGCGGCTGCAGTCCTGGCCATCGCAGCCGTCAACGCCCCCGCGTCATCCGCTCAATCCCTCAGCCCCTCCTATAACGGCTGTGTCCACGCTTTCGTCGACACCGGCTTCAGCGGTCCCGACGCCTGGTTCTGTGATACCGCGCCGACGTGCAACTACGTTGGCGACAACTGGAACGACCGCATCCGGTCCGCTCGCACCCAGGACGGCCTCGTGGTGGTGGAGTTGTGGGACAACTACAACTGCACTGGAGGCTCTATCACTGTCGATGGCTCCGGCTACAGCTCGATCGGGCCATGGGTAAGCGCCTACCGCGTTGAAGTAGTCCATTAGCCGGGGCGCGACCCGGGCCGCAGCGGTGGGCCGCACCGTTGGGTGAAGGGGTCGGGGCCATGCCAGCCGGGCCGTGCCGGGCACTGAGGCGGGATGTGGGGTGAGTCGTCGCGCTGCGTGGCGCACAAGCACGAACACCACACCCAGGCCCTGCTCTGCCTCGCCAGACGCCGGGCCGATGTCCTCTTCGCAATGCTCCGCGACGGCACCTTCTACGAACCGCAGCCTGTTCGGGCGGTCACTCCGCAGACCTAGACCAAGGTCAAGAGGTGGTCCGTGGGGCCATAGTCGATCTTCCAGTCGGCATAGACACCCACGGCGCCGTCCTTCTGACACCGCAGCCCAACGGTCACCCAGCGGACCGACCCGTCGCCAGCGAGCGAGAATGCGACTGCCGCCTCGAACTCCTCGCTCCCGCACGGGCAGTCGGCTTCACCAGGATCCGCGTCCTCCCAGAACTCCTCGCTATCCGCCATGAACGCGCGGCCGCCGCAACCAGCGCACACCCTCTCGGCTCCGCCCTCGACGTCGTCAACGAGCACGAAGAACACGCGCCCGCCGCAGACGCCGCAGACAGAAGGAACGATCTTCACCGGACGGTCGTCGGCAGCGTTCCGGAGAAACACCGCGAGGTCCGCAGAGACGCCCTCGCCCACCTGATCATCAGCATGCACTGGCACATCGTTCCAGACATCCGAACCAGCACCCATCCACCTTGACCAAAGGCATAGGGGCCCCCGCGTACGGCACCGGTCGGACCTGATTCGCGACCGTGGCCCGGATGTCGTCCACGGCATCCCCGATGAGAGCGACCGGCCGGTCTCGCACGGTCTGGCGCAGCGCGGCGAGATGCTTGGCCAGGGGTTGTGTCTTGCGCCTGGCGGAGGGGCCTGTGCGTCCGTCGACGCGCAGGAACAGGGAATCGATGCCGAGGTCAGTGATGCGCTGGGTTACCCTGTTGACCTGCCCATCCACCACGGCCTTCAGAAGGAAGGGCTGGGCCACGATGCCGTGTACCGAAGGATCGAAGTCGGCGAGCAGCAGCCGGGCCAGCTCCTCCAGCTATGGCCCGCCCTCATCGACGGCTGCCATGCTGGCACCGGACTGCCCCTCACGCATCTGGCGGGATCGGACAGCAGGGCCTGGTCCCATCGCGGAGCCGGTCCCTGTAGAGCCCGGGCCATCGGAACGGCAGGGGGCGGCGGGTGCAGAGCGTAGTTCCAGCAAGAGGCGCTCGCCTGCTCGGCGCGATCTGGTGCATGCGGGCGCTGCCGAGCATGACGGCTGCACATAGGCTGCCCCATGGTTCGGCCTAGCCACTGGGGCAGGCTCGCCTGGGGGTGATTTACCTGATAGCTCGTCATCGGTCTGCGGCTGGAGCAGCAGTGGCCCGCCGGGTGGGCAGGGCTCTGGGGCTGGTTGCAGTTGCGGCGGCTGTGCTGGCGGCGCTGTTGTTGTCGCCTTTCGTGCTGCAGGACGTCGCCGGTTCCAAGGGCGTGGACTGGAACAGGCTGAGCCAGATCGGCGCCGCGTACGGCTTCACGTCGGCGATCGTCTCGGCACTCGCATTGGCCGGTGTTGCCGGTTCGCTGATAGTTCAGAACCGGCAGGCCAGGGCGGAGCAGGTCCAGGGGATTCGCAGCTACTACCTTGAGCTGGTCCGCCTGGAACTTGACGACATGGCGCTATACCAGACTGTCTGGGGCGACACGGACATCGCCGATCCCCATGAGCGGAAGCGGCATGTCTATGCCGACCTCATGATGAACTACGCGTGGATGGGTTACGAGATCGGAACCATTCGCGAGCCTCTCCTGCGGGACATGCTGTCCGGGATGTTCACCGGAGAGGGTGGGCGGCACTACTGGAGCAGGGCTGGCACCTCTTGGACTGCCAGTTCGTCGGGAAGCCGTATCGGTCGTCGCTTCCTTGCCATCGTGGGCGAGGAGCACGCTCGCGCGGTTGCGGCCGGACCGCCGACGCGCTCGGCCGTCGTCCCGAGTCCGCCCGACGTGCCTGCCGCAGGAGCGGCGCCCGCATGGCGGACGGCGGCCGGCGCCCTGATCGGCCTGGGCGCCGGCTTGGCGCTGGGATCGCTGTTGCGCAGTCGGCGCTGAGGGCCGTTGGGTACGAGTGGGTCCGCGCGGGGTCGCGGTGGTTGCCAGGTGGACGGGGCCCTGTCAGCGGCCCAGCTTGACCGCACGGTGTACGTCGTCGGCGTAAGCCTCGGGCTGTTCCCAGGCTGCGAAGTGCCCGCCGGCAGGGTGTTCCACGTAAGCGCAAAGGTTCAGGAACACCTCGGCGTAGCTTCGCGGTTCCGGTTTGATGTCGCGCGGGAATACGGATAGCACGGTCGGCGTGCCGATCCAGTCGGGAAGGGTGACTGGTTCGACATAGGTGGCGAAAGAGGTGCCGATCGTGCCGGTGACCCAGTAGGCGGTGACCCAGGTGAGTAGCTCGTCCGGGGTGAAGGCCGACTCGTCGGACCAGGACTCCAGTTTCTCGACGATCCACGCCGCGAGGCCGGCGGGTGAGTCGCCGAGGGCGACGGCGAGCGTGTTCGGCCGCGTCGACTGCTCTGCGATGTAGCCGCCGTCAGTGCGGAACCACTGTGCCGATCGGCGGAGGTAGGCCGCCGCGTCGGGTGCGAGCTTCGCCGGGTCCGCCGTGAGCGCGCGCCGCGGGGCGATGTTCGTGAGATGCAGGGCAGTCACCCGGTCCGGGTGCTCGGCCGCGAGGATTTCCGCGACGGTGCCGCCCACGTCGCCGCCGGACACTGTGTACCGCGAATAGCCGAGCTCATCCAGAGCGTCTGCGAGGATCCTGGCGATCCTGTTGACCGACATGCCCGGCGCGGTGAGCGGGGTCGCGAACGGGAAACCCGGCAACGCGGGAACCACCACGTGCATGTCCGCGAGCAGGGGCAGGACACGCTCGAACCGCAACACCGAGTCCGGCCAGCCATGCAGGAGCACGACAACCGGGGCGTCAGGGGCCGCGGACCGCTGGTGGATCACCCGCAGATCGGTGTCGCCTGCTGACACCGACACCCAAGGGAGTTCGCGGATGCGGCGCTCGTGCACTCCCCAGTCGTACCCGTTCGCCCACCGTTCGAGGAGTTCATCGAGGCGGGTGCCGCTGATGCCGCGCTTCTGGTCGTCACTCCACGGGATCGTGACACGCCGTGTACGCCGGATTCGTTCCCGCATCTCATCGTTCATGTGTATCAGCGTACACATGATGTGTACGCTGATACACATGACTTCTCGCAATGCGGCCGCCACCAGGCAGCGGATCCTGGAGCACGCTCAACGCCAGTTCGCCCAGCACGGGTACGCGGCGGTCACGGTCAAAGCCGTGGCTGACGCCGCCAGCGTGTCTCCCAACCTCATCACGCGCTATTTCGGCGGCAAGGACGGCCTCTTCCTGGCGGCGACCCGGGTGGAGATCCCGGTCTCGGACTCCTTCGACGGCGACCGTTCCGCGCTGGGTTCACGCCTCGCGGCGAGCATCGTCCAGCGCTGGTTCGGTGCACCTGGGGAGGATCCGCTGCTCGTGCTGCAACGCGCGTCCGGCGAGCGCCCCGAGGCGGCGGAGGCGCTGGCCGCCTTCCTCGACACGAACTCGCTGGAGCCGCTGCACCGCTACCTGCGCGACAGCGGCCTGGACGACGCGGACGCCCGCAGCCGAGCCGCTGCGATCGATGCCTTCGTGCTCGGCGTCTCGACCCGCCGCCGGGTCCTGCGTTCCGAACTCGGTGACCCCGCAGACCTCCAGGCCTGGCTGAGTGCCATCATCCAACAGCTCGCCGACCGGTGAGGGCATGTCAGCCCTGCCGCAGCCGCTCTGCCGCAGGAGGAGCTTGTGGCGCAGGGCGGAAGGCCGCCGCCGAACACGAGCACCTGTTCGGCAGTGTGCCGGGCGACGGCTGCTACGACCCCGACGAACAACCATGCGACGGCAGCCGCAGGCACGATCCCGTGAGCTCACCAGCACCTGCATGCGAGGCATCACCCACACCGACATAGTCGAACGCCAATCGGTTCACCACCACGCGCTCAATGAATCATCCAGTATGCCTGACTCGACCTACTTTGATGAAAAGGGGCGGGAGTGTCCGGCTGGCGTGATCCGGGCGCTTTCGGAGTAACGTCTCAGCGCTGCGCGAGCTGAGCTGCCGCGGCCAGGAGCTGCAGGCCGTCGTGGGCCGGTGTGCCCTGCTTCGCGAAATACGTGAGGATGAAGATTCCCTGGCCGTCGGCGACGTTCAGGTATTCGTAGTCGAGATTGAGATCCCCGACGTGCTTGTGGTGGAAGCGCTTGTGCCCAGTGGTGAGCGGATGCACGTTCTGCGTGGCCCAGCCGGTGCGGAAGTAGTCGCTGCGGATGCAGAGTTCGCCGACCAGATCGGTCAGGCTCCTGGCGAAGGGGTTCCGGCCCGCGGCGGCCCGCAGCAGGGCAATCACGGTGTCGGCCACCTCCTCCCAGTCCGGGTGCAGGGTGCGGGCGGCCGGGTCGAGAAAGATGAACTTGGGCATGTTGAGCGGGCCCGGAACGGCGAACATGTCCGCATAAAGGGCCCGGCCGATGGCGTTCGCGCCCAGCACGTCTCCGTACTCGCTCAGCATGATCGCCGCCCCTCCGGTGATCGTCTCGAGCAGAACGTGCAGATTGGGCCGTGCCGTTGGGACCTCACCGGCGGATGAGCGGCGGCGGGTCCCCGGCCCCAGAGCGTGGGCCAGGCTGAAGAGATGGTCACGCTCGGTCTGGTCCAGCTGAAGGGCCTTCGCCACACCGAAAAGCACCTCCTCGGAGACGCCCTTGGCTCGGCCCTGCTCCAATCGGGTATACCACTCGACGCTCACGCCGGCCAGCAAAGCCACCTCGTCCCGGCGCAGCCCGCTGACCCGGCGCCGGGTCTGCCGGGAGCCACGATGCCGGCCTGCTCGGGACTCAGCCGGCTGCGGCGTGAGGTGAGGAACTCCGAAAGCTCGCGTGCCACATCCATCCCTAGAGGTTACGAGGCTGCCCGAGGTGTAACCAGGTAGCGCCGGTGCCACCACACCCACGATCTGGTTCCACCCCTCGCCCGCGCTTTGACTCTTCTCGTCCGCCGGATCACGGCCGGATGAATCCCTTTGAGTCCAAGCGAGGAAGAACCATGCGCGCAGCGCTTTTGTACGGTGCCGGAGACGTCCGCGTCGCCACCGTCCCCGACCCGGTCATCCAGCAGCCCACGGACGCGGTGGTGCGGGTGGTGCGCACCTGCGTCTGCGGCAGCGACCTGCACTCCTACCACGGCATGCCGGCCTCGGAGCAGGGCATCCAGATGGGTCACGAGCTGATCGGCATCGTCGAGGAGCTCGGCTCGGCGGTCATCGGCCTGGCCAAGGGCGACCTGGTGGTCGCGTCCTGGTCGGTGCAGGACAACACCTGTGATTTCTGCCAGGCCGGGCTGACCACCGCCTGCGCCCACATGGAGATGCTCTCCGCCGCCCAGGCCGAGCTGATCCGGATCCCGCAGGCGGCCGGTTCGCTGAAGGTGCTGCCCGCCACCTCCGACCCGGCCCAGCTGCTCAGCCTGCTGACCCTGGCGGACGTGTACGGCACCGGCCACCACGCCGCCAAGCGTGCCGGCGTACGCCAGGGCGACACCGTCGCGGTGGTTGGTGACGGTGCCGTCGGCCTGCTCGCCGTTCTGTCGGCGAAGCAACTCGGCGCCGAGCAGATCGTCCTGATGGGCCGGCACAAGGAGCGCACCGATCTGGGCCGCGAGTTCGGTGCCACCGATGTGGTGGCCGAACGCGGCGAAGAGGGCATCGCGAAGGTGCGCGAGCTGACCGGCGGCGGCGCGCCCAAGGTGCTGGAGGCGGTCGGCCACCGTCCGGCCTACGACCAGGCCGTGGGCATCGTCAGGGCGGGCGGCGTGATCAGCCGGGTCGGCGTCCCGCAGTACGAGGAGGCCCCGGTCGGCCTCGGCAGCCTCTTCTTCCGCACGATCACCCTGACCGGCGGCCCGGCCCCGGTCCGCGCCTACATGGACGAGCTGCTGCCCGGAATCCTTGACGGAACTGTCCAGCCGGGAAAGGTCTTCGACCGGTCGATTGGCCTGGAGGAGACGCCGGAGGGGTACCGGGCGATGGACGCGAGGGACGCACTCAAGGTTGCCATCACATTCTGATCATCCACCGTCAAGGAGAAGGACCATGTCCAGAGTCCGTTCCCGCCGTCTGATCGGCGGGACCCTGGCCGCCGCCACTCTGCTCGGCCTCGGGGTGGCTCTCCCGGCCGGCTCGCAGGCCGCCGAGGCGGCGCCGGTCACCCAGAAGCAGATCAGCACCTACGTCCTGCCCGGCCAGAACACCTATCCCGAGGGCATCGTCCGTCAGGTGGGGACGAAGTACTTCTACGTAGGCAGTACCACCGACGGCACCATCTACCGGGGCCGCACCGATCAGAAGAGACTGAAGGTCTTCGTGCCCGGAGGCACGAACGGCCGCACCAGCGCGGTGGGCATGAAGATCCGGTCCGGTCGGCTGATCGTGGCCGGCGGCCCGACCGGCCGGGTGTGGGTCTACAGCCTCAAGACCGGCGGCCTACTGCACGTCTTTGACTCCGGTGTGCGAAAGAACACGCTGATCAACGACATCGCCATCGCCCCGAACGGGGACGCCTACGCCACCGACTCGTACCACCCCGCGCTGTACCGGATCACAGCCGCCCAGCTGAACAGCAAGAAGGCGCACCAAAAGCTGCTCAAGGCGGTGGACTTCACCGGCACCAAGGTCAAGTACAAAAGCGGGCAGATCAACGGCGACGGCGTGGTGGTCTCGCCGGACGGACGGTTCGTCCTGATGTCCGACATCGCCGACGTCGGGGTGTACCAGATCAACACCCGCACCGGCTCGATCCGGAAGATCGACCTCGGCACCGACGACATCGGCCCTGACGGGATGCTCCTGCGGGGCAACAAGCTGTACAGCATCACCAGCCTGTACCACCCCGAGGGCGAGGTCAGCGAGATCCGACTGAACAAGGACTTCTCGAAAGGCACAGTGCTGCGCCGGATCAACGGCCAAGGAATGGACGTCCCGTCGACCGGTGCCTTCGACGGGAGGGATCTGCTGGTGGTCAACTACCAGTGGCAGATCAAGAACCCGCACCTCCCGTTCAGCGTGGTGCGGGTCAAGCTGTAGGCCCGGGTCGAGCGGCGCGCAACGGTCTGCCGTCACGGCGACGGGAAAAACGAACGGGTGCGGTCTCCTTGAATGAGCCCGTTGACCTGCACAGTTGCTGCCGGGGGCCAGTCGCCTGCTTGTCATGGTGTCGGGTGACCGGTTTCCGCGGGCCCTGGTGTCGTGGCCGGAACCGGCTGTCGGCCGGTCATCCCGCAGCCGCAAGTGGTTGCGGATGCCACGGGAGGAGTACGCGCGGTCCGATCAACTGACCAACCCATCAAAGAGACACGCCCTAGTAGTGCTTCGTTAGGTTCTGGTTCTGCTGGTTGTGAGGGGGCGGCCGCAGGTGCTGCAGGTGCCGGTCCAGCACCTCAGCAGGTCTCGGAGTGCGTCGAGGGTCTGGTAGAGGCTTGGGCTGGTGCCCCGCCTTTTGGGTCGAGCCTGCGGAGGGTGAGGAATGCCTGCGCGGCGGTGACGAGGGTGACGTGGTGGTGCCAGCCGCGCCAGGTTCGGCCCTCGAAGTGGTCCAGGCCCAGGCCGTGTTTGAGCTCGCGGTAATCGTGTTCGATCCGCCAGCGCATCTTGGCCCACCGCACCAGGTCAGCGGTCGGTGTGGCGGGCGGCAGGTTCGATATCCAGTAGTCCGTCGGAGCGTCCTGGCCGTGCGGCCATTCGACCAGGACGGTCTGGACGGGCAGGACGCCGTCCCACCGGCCGCGGCCCCCGCCTGATTCCTGAGCGGCGGCCAGGGACTGTTTGCCCGCGGGCCGCACCGTCAGCACCGCGAACCGCGAGGTCATCACACCCTTGCTGCCCTGCCGCCAGGTCACCTCGGAGAAACGCTCCGCACCCGCCTCCGCCGCGAGGGTGGCGATGGCTCGCGGCGGGGTGCGGTAGCGGGGCAGGGTGGGCGGTCCGAGTCCGCCATAGGAGGGCTGGTGCGGCTCGGCTTCCTCCGGATGAGCGACTTCCTTCCCCTGCAGGGCCAGCACATAGGACAGCCCCCGTTCCTGGAGTCCGAGCCGGAACGGCGTGCTGACGCCGTAGCCGGCATCGGCCACGATGACCGGGGCCTTCAACTGCCACTGGGCGAGTGTGTCCAGCAGGCCGAGCGCGAGACGCCACTTTTCCCGATGCACCACCGCCTCCGGGGATGCCTGCCCTGCGGCAGCGCTCGGGCTCGTCCGTCCACTCCCGCGGCAGAGATACAACTGCCACTCCAGCGGGCACGAGGCGGTGTCGGTGGCGGCATGGACACTGACCGCGACCTGGCAGTTCGCCCGCTTGCCCACCGCTCCGCAGTACTGGTGGGCCACCCCGACCGACGCCCTGCCGCACTTGGGGAACGACACGTCGTCGATCACCCACACCTCGGGCCTGACCACGTGGGACAGCCGCTCGGCGATCCGCTGCCTGACCGGCAGCGGATCCCACGGCGACTGGTTCACGAACTGCTGCAGCGCCTGCATGTCCCCGTCCGGCAGACGCGCGGCCATCGGCTGGATCGACTTGCGCCGGCCATCCAGCATCAGCCCCCGCAGATAGCACTCACCCTTCGCCCGCTGATCCCTACGCGGCACCGAGGCGAACACATCCGCCACGAACACCCCCAACGCGGCCCGTAATCGGCTCACTTCATGCCTGTCCACACCTACAACATGCTCTTGATCAGCGAAAACGTATAGACCTAACGAAGCACTACTAGCCGACCGGCGAAAACGGGGTCGGCCGGGCGCGTACGCGTCACCCCGCCGGCCGGCCCGGCTGCTGCGGTGATCGGATCAGCCGTCATCAGAGGCCTCTCCTGGCTGGCGCGGGCAGGGCACCCAGCGTTCTGCCCGCGCCAACGGTGCCTGTGTCAGGTTCACCCCACAGGGGCGCCTGAACCGTGCCATTCGCAGAACAGAACGGTGGCGTCGTCCTCCAGCCGTCCCTGGTGGTAGTCCATGACGGTGTGCATGAGACGGCGCAGCGTCTCATCGACGGGCAGCTCGTCGGCGTGGTGGCGGATGATGAAGTCGGTGAAGCGCTCCACGCCGAATTCCCGGCCGTCTCTGTCGCGGGCTTCGGTGATGCCGTCGGTGAACAGCAGTAGCCGGTCGCCTGGTTCCAACTGCTCGGTGCGCTGTTCGATCGGCAGGTTGAACCCGCTGCCCATCGGCCCGGCCGGCGGGCAGTGCAGTGTGCTGGCCCAGCGGCCGCCACGGATCAATACCGGCAGCATGTGGCCGCGGTTGACCCAGCTGAACTTGCCGGTGTTCAGCTCGAGGTCGGCGAGGATGCCGGTGGCGTAGCGGCTGTGCCCGAACTGCTCGACCAGGGTGTTCTCGATGGCTGCGCTGGCTTCGGGGATGGTTGCGCCGGCGCGGCGGCGGCTTCGGCAGGTGGCCATCGACAGGGCCGCGGTCAAGCCCGCGGAAGTGTCGTGACCCATCGCGTCAAAGACCGCCAGGTGCAGGATGTCACCGGCCACCGCGTACTCGAAGGCATCCCCGGCCACCTGGTAGGCCGGTTCCATGAAGGCGCTGATCGTCACCCGATGGTCGGAGAAGGTGCGCGGCGGCATGAGCGCCCACTGCAGCTCCGCCGGGACTCCCATCGGGTGGGTGCGGATCAGCCGGGCGTGCGAGTCGCTGTGGGCCCGCTTGGAGACCAACAGCAGTCCGGCCATCGACGCCAGCGCCCGCCCCACGTCCTCATCGGGCTTGTCCCCGTCGCCGGGACCGGACTCGACCTGCAGGACCCCCAGCCGCTGGGTGCCGTCTCGCACCGGCACCCAGTACGCCCCGTCGCGCGGCGACACCATGATCTCTGTGAGCTGGTAGGCGCGGCCCGGCAACGTGCCCTCGATCCGGCACTCCTCGCCACCTTCGCCGGCGCTCAAACCCATGCCGGTGACCTCACGCAGCACAGCCTCCTGAAGATCTGCCACGAACAGGCGTGCTCCGCCTGCACCGGCTTCCTTCGCCGCGGTGTCGAGCAGACCGGGCAGCTGCTCGAAGGGCGCCGTGTGACTGGCCTCCAGAAGCCTGGCCAGCGCACGCGTCAAGCCCTGCGCCGTCATATCCGCCTCCGCAGCCCAGCACCCGGCCCGCTGACATCCCGCTCTTCCGCCATGACCTATCCCCCAAAAGCGCAAGACCACAAGGGGCCCGCGAACCGACGAACGCATGCCACCGGAAAGCACAGGACAGGACCCAGCCCGCAGGAGCGACCACCGGCGCGACCAGCCCAGCCTGGCCCCTCGGCGGGGGGCAGACATGACGACGGTCCCCACCAGTCTCCCACCCTGGCTTCGGCCAGCCCGCCGGTCCGGTGCCTGTCACGGCCCCGCCTGCTTCACACTCAGACCACGCCTGGACCGTGCTGGTCCGACATGCGATCCCCGCATTGCCGATTCGGGTACGTGTGACACGTCGAATGCCTCGGTGGTGACAACCGGGCTGCTTTCGTCACTCCTGCTCGCCTTCTCAGCGAGCTTCGCCAGTGTCAACTCCTGGGCTTTGTTTCACGTTTCGGCAGCCGCGTTTCCCGTCACCGCTTCCGCGACCACTGGAAGGCTTGTGTGAGCACCCCGGGTGCGGATGCGCATCGGGCAGCACGTGTCGGCGTACACCTTGATGTGCTCAGCCGTGTACGGGCGAACATACGCAGCTGACTGGTGTTGCGGATCCACCGGAGCATCATGGCTTGGCGGTCATTCTCGGCCGAACATCAGCGTCAGTGCAGCGTGACGTGTTCGCCGATCGACTGTTCGCGGGCGGCGGCGACGATCAGGGCCGCGGCGACGGCGTCCTGTACTGCCACGCCAACCGATTTGTAGAGGGTGATCTGATCCGGCGAAGTGCGTCCAGGTCGCTTACCGGCGACGATTTCACCCAACTCAGCGTGCACGTGTTCGGCCGTGATGACGCCGTCGCGGATCGGCATCAGCAGATCGTTGGCGCCCGCTGGGAATGCCGCTAGCGCGGCCTGTCTCGATTCGACGCACACCAGCGCCTCGGCGACCGTGGCGTCATCGATCTCACGGCCCGCGGGATTGAAACCCACCGAGGTGACATGCACCCCGGGCGCCAGCCAGGCGCGGCGGACGACGGGTTCGAGCGCGTGGGTGGCCGCTGAGGCGAGGTCCGCGCCGTCCAGCGCCTCGGCATAGGTGGACACCGCTCGGACGTCGGTCTTCAGCTCGGACGACAGCTCGTTGGCCACGGCCACCGCCTTCGCCGGATCCCGGCCGGCCACCCGAATCTGCCGGATCGGGCGGACCCTGCACATCGCACGGGCGTGAGAGCGGGCCTGCACGCCCGTGCCCAGGATCGCCAGTACCGCCGCGTCCTCACGCGCCAGCAGCCGCGCAGACAGCGCCGAGCACGCCGCGGTCCGCATCGCCGTGATGGCCGTACCGTCCAGCAATGCCATCGGCTCGCCGCTGTCCGGATCGAACACGACAATCAGCGCCTGGTGGGTCGGCAGCAGTGTGCCGGCGTTGCGCGGAAAAAGAGAGACCAGCTTGGTGACCAGCGCCCCAGCCGACGGCGCATAGCCCGGCATGGCCGCCAGGAACCCCTCCCGTTCCGGCACCAACGCGGCGATGCGGTTCGGCACAGAGGCCCGGCCCGCGCTGAGGTCCGCCATCGCCGGGCCCAAGGCGTCGATCAGCCGGCCCACGTCAAGCAGGTCTTCGACCTGTGAGCGCCCAAGAACAAGCATCTTCCTCAGATTCCCGATGTAGCCGCCGTCCCGTGAAAACCCGCTAAGGCGAGAGTGTTGCTGCGACCGCCCGGCTCCGGACACGACGCGCCGCTCTCCTGGGCATTTTCATCCGTACACACCTGAGCACATTCACCTGCACGCCGACAGCACGACGTCCGGGTCGGCCTGCGCCAGGCGTACCGGCGACTGGGCCGCCGGCCATGCCGGACACGGCACCGGCATGGCCGATCACCAGACCGAAGGACGCATCCGCGGCCAATCGCCGAGACCCTCGAGTCGTCCGCGGCCCAGACCAGGCCCGCGGACGAGGTCATCGTCGTCGCCGACCGCTGCACCGACCGCACCGCTCCGATCAGCGCAACCCACGGCGCGAAGGTCGTCGAACGGTTGCGAACACACAAGACAAGGCAGTGTGGTCCCGGATCGCCTGCGCGACTTCGAGCAGGGCGTACGCGACAGCTGCCAGCCCCTCCCCGAACGCGTCGGTCTGCTGTTCCTCACGGTGACGGGCAGAGGCCCCGTCCGCGTTGCTCTCCGCCCAGCGTCCCCATGACCGGGCGCCGTGGGCTTCGTCCCTGGGCATGTCGCTGTTCGCGGCTGTCTGTCTCATTGTCGAACGCGCGGAAATCTGTGTTTGTCGGAGTAGACATTGCCCTGGGGGTGTGGTTAAGGTTCTCTCGTAGCCCAGAGAGACAGCAGGGCCCGGCAGACACGAACTGCCGGGCGGAGCAGTACCCGCAGGTGCAGTTCGCAGGACGGTGCGGTGGTGGAGTTCCGAAGCCAGAGCGGTTGCAGGACGGCGACGGGACTGGCGGCCGTACCGGGTGGCCCGCAGTGATCAGGGGCCGCCGTCAGCAGGACCGCGGTCGACGCGGTGGCAGTACCGGTAGGTGCAGTTCGCGGTATCCAGCAGTGAAGTCAGTGAGCAGCACCTCGGTGAAGGCGTCGGCTGCGGACGCGCGCACCGGGAGGTTCGGCAGTGGGGTTCCAAGCCAGAGCAGACGCAGGACGGGCAACGGGGCTGGCTGCCGAAGAGCGGCGCTGCCACAGGCCGCACAGCAGTACGCACCACCAGCAGTACGTAGTACCAGCAGTACGTAGTACCAGCAGTACGCATCACCAGTAGTTCGCAGTACCAGTAGTTCGCAGTACCAGTAGTTCGCAGTACCAGTAGTTCGCAGTACCAGTAGTTCGCATCACCGGCAGTACGCAGTACCGCAGTTGCAGTCAGTTGATTCCAGAGGGAAGAACGGAGGAGCCGAACACCATCAGGATCGCCCGGGCCGGCATTTTGAACCCGGGTACCGCAGGACATCGACAGTGAGGTGGTCTCCGGTCAAGCAACCGCGATCCCAGCAGCCCCGACACGATTCACGTCAGGGCAGCGGAAACAGAAGGCCGGCGCAGTACGAGGGCCGGCAGATGGTGTAGCAGTTCCTTCGGGGCCCTGGTGCGATGAGCGCCAGGGCCCCTCCACGCGTTCCACAGAGAGGTGCAATGACAGCAGACGACTCGTTCAGCCGTATCGACGACGACGACTACCCCGCCTACACGATGGGCCGGGCCGCCGAACTCCTCGGCACCACCCAGGGCTTCCTGCGCGCCATCGGCGAAGCCCGCCTGATCACCCCGCTGCGCTCCGCCGGCGGCCACCGCCGCTACTCCCGCTACCAACTGCGCATCGCCGCCCGCGCCCGCGAACTCGTCGACCACGGAACCCCCATCGAGGCCGCCTGCCGCATCATCATCCTCGAAGACCAACTCGAAGAAGCCCGGCGCATCAACGAAGAACGCCACCGCAACACCGCAGTACCGGCCAACCGGGCGACCACCGCCTGAGACCGGGCCTGCCGGCACCGGCAGGCACCCCGAACCCCCGTTCCCGGTGTTCGGCGTGATCGCTTGCTCTGGTGACGCGGTGTGCGGGCGTGTAGCGTCTGCGTCAGCTGTCGTGGTTCGGAGTTCCCTATAGCCCACGCTCTCGGCGTGGGCGTTTTGCTGTGCTGTGCCGCAGGGACCAGGGCGATCACCTCCGCCTTCCACACCGCGTGGGAGGCGTTCATCGACTGGAAGGCATGAGACATGGCTACGGGAACTGTGAAGTGGTTCAACGCGGAGAAGGGCTTCGGCTTCATCGCCCAGGACGGCGGCGGCCCGGACGTCTTCGCCCACTACTCCGCGATCAACTCCTCGGGCTTCCGCGAGCTCCAGGAGGGCCAGGTCGTGACGTTCGACGTCACCCAGGGCCAGAAGGGCCCCCAGGCCGAAAACATCACCCCGGCCTGACCTCGCGGCCCTGCCATGCCTGCCCCGACGCGACGGAGCAGACGCCGAAGGACAGCCATGCGACACACGTCCAGGGCCGCGCAGCGCACGCTGCGCGGCCCTCGGCCCTTCTCCCGCGGTTGAACAGGCCGAGACTGCCGGCTGTCCGTGCGAGTACGAGACCACCCGCGGCTCGGAAACGGACGGGGCGGGAGGCCGCAGGGTGTCTGGGAGTGTTCGCGTAGGACGGCCATGAGTTCGCGATCCTGACAGCGGCCGCCGGCAATGCCAGGAACAGGCCGGGCCCCAGGGGGCCCGGCTAAGGAGGGCCCTCCAGTCCGAGCGATTTCCCCGGGTTTTCTGGTCTCCGGCCTCCGTGGCGGCCCGGCCACAGCGGGTGCGGCGGTATCGATGTCGTCGGGCGTGAAGCGCCGACTGCTGCCCGGCCATCCCTCCGCCCTGGTCCTGGGATCTCGGAAACGTGGTGACGCAGGCGTCAGGAGGCGCTGTGGTCAGTAGGCGGCGAGGGAGATGGCGGTGTAGTGCGCGGAGAAGGCTGCCACGGTCAGGGTGTGGAACACCTCGTGATAGCCGAACCACCGGGGTGAGGGGTCGGGGCGGCGGAGGGCGTAGACCACCGCACCCACGCTGTAGAGGAGACCGCCGGTGACGATCAGAGTGAGAACGGCGCTTCCGCCGGTGTGCAGGAAGCCGGACAGATAGCGCACCGGTGCCCACCCCAGGGCCAGGTAGCAAGGGGTGTACAGCCAGCGGGGAGCGCCGACCCACAGGACACGGAAGGCGATACCGGCCAGCGCGCCCGTCCATACGATCCACAGAAGGACTGCTCGCTGGTCAGCGGGGAGGAGGAGCACGGCCAGAGGAGTGCAGGTACCGGCGATGATCAAGAAGATGTTGGCGTGATCGAGGCGGCGCAGAACGGCCTCGCCGAGCGGCCCCCAGGTGCCCAGGTGATATGTGGCGCTCGTCCCGAACAGCAGCCAGGCGGTGACGGAGTACACGGTGCAGGCCAGGGCCGCCCGCTGGGTCCGGGCCAGGCAGATCAGGGTGACGCCCGCTATCAACGAGGTGGGGACCATCGTGGCGTGCAGCCAGCCGCGCAGCTTCGGTTTGATCGGCTCGGCCAGGTCGGCCGCCCTCTCCGCCAGGGCTGCGGCCGGGTGAGCGTCCTTTCCGGCAGTACCGTCGTGCGAACCGCGGGAAACTCCAGCGGAAGTGTCCCCTTCTCCTTCGGCCGGCCTGGAGCAAAAGCGTCCGCCGTCGGCGTCTTCGAGGGACGCGGCTTCCCGTCCTGTGCGGGACTTCTGGGCATCACTGGCAACCATGTGGCCATGCTAGGAGCCCTCCCTCAGCGGTGTTCCCGGAGGTCGGCCTCCTTACCGGCCGGGCCTGCGCGGAAGTCGTACGACGGCTGGGCACGGCCGCGGGCGAGGGCCCGGACAGGGGAAGGTGCGGGCTGAAGTTTCCCCGTGAAGACCTGAAACCCAACCCGCTCCCGAGGGCTTCGTCGACTGGCAGTACATCCCCGGCCCCGGTCCTGCGCGTCGCCACCCACCCCGCCGGCTGACTTGATCGCTCTCAAGGTGGTGCTCGCCACCGTGCTCCAGACCCGGCAGGACCGCTGAGTCCAACGGCCCTATGAGACGCCACCCGGGGCCAGGAATTGGGACAACGGGGGTGGCTGACCGACTGCGGGGTCGCGGCAACCAGCTGGCCCCAACGTGGCCTGCGCAATACCCACCGCCACAGGGACGTCTGTCCTGTGTGTTCTTCAGTCCGGTGGGATGACGCCGGTGGGACACGGCACGATGGCGGTCACTTGCCCGCCGCATGAATGTCGACCCGCACGGACTCCGACACCGTAGGGGGCGGTAAGCCGTGCGGGGGTGGCATTGCCGTGCTGTCCCCGGCGGGAGTGACTTGGCGCCACGCGCGCGGAGATTGAACACTTTCAGCCTTGATCTATCGCTGTGGCCGGTATGTGGTGCATGGTGTGCCGACGGGTACCGATCAATCCCCGGGTGAGGACCCCTGTTGGGCCCTGCCGTCCTCGCGACGGTGGGGCCCGCTAGCCCTCCCGAACTCCCCGCGGGAGGGCTGACGGCTCCCGGGGCCTGGCCCCGGATTGGCCGCCCGGGCCATGAGGCCCAAGGTCTGGGCTCTTCAGCCTGAGGTCACATGGCCTGTCGGCCTGCGACGTCTCCGCCAGGGTCGTCGGCGAGCATGATGGACACGCTGATCCGCTTGCCTACGGGTTTCCGCTGAATCGTGAAGGTCTGGCAGACGGCCATCACGATCTCCAGGCCATGCTGACCGATCCGTGTCGGATCCGGCGGCAGGATCAGCGGCAACGTGGTGCTGCTGTCCCACACGGCTACCTGAACGGCTCCGTCCTCCACCTGCAAGGTCATCAGGCACGGGCCGGGCGCGTACTTACGGGCGTTGGTCACCAGCTCACTCACCGCCAGCTGGACCGTTCCCATGACCCGGTTGGATACGGGCAACCCGTGTCTGGCCTGCACCGTGGCGAGGAAGTCGCGGGCGAGATCACGGGCTTCAGCGATTTCCTCGCTGCCCTCGAACGCGGCGGAAACTACGATCGGACGGTCCACGAGTTGCTCGTGCCTTTCGTCCTGCCTCGGCAAGCTCATGCATCCGCCTTTTGTCCAAAGCGTTGATACACGCCCGTTTACCCCAGAAGCGTAAGCACACCCTCACCGACCTTCAGTGCCGATACGCAGCGCTGTCCGCTACCGGCCGGGATCGGGACAGTCTCCTCAGCTCAGGTGCGGGTGTTGATGTAGCGCACGACCGTGCCCCACCCCGCCTGGACCGGGCCATCCACCACTGGCACAGCGGGCTGCCGCCGGATCCGTATTTGTGGGTGTTGCGCTGGCTTATCTGCACTTCACCTGGGATTCGGGGGCATGGCGGGCGTGCTGCTAGGAGGTTTCCGCGTGGAGTCCGTATTCAGCTAGTGCTCTGACCGCGAAGGTTGGCCGGGGTGGTGGTTCCAGCGGTTGGATGCCCGGAGATGTCCATACGACTGCTGGGGGTGTGGGGTGGCGGAGCCTGTCCGTGTGCGCAGGGTGACCGACCAGGAGGGGCGGAAGCTGCAGCAGATCGTGCGCCGGGGCAGCACCAGTTCAGTGCGCTACCAGCGCGCGATGATGCTGCTGGCGTCGGCCGGCGGGAACCGGGTTCCGGTGGTCGCGCAGTTGGTACAGGCCGACGAGGAACCCCGGATCGGTCAGCTCAAGCCCGAGGGCGTACTTGACGTCGATCCAGGCCCGGACAGCCTCCGCAGCCTGCCGGTTTGTCAGCCCCTCGACGAACTACAACACGAGCACCAGCGCAAGCCGGCCCTGTGACCAGGCATGCCTGCCCCCGCAATGGGAACAGGTCTGCGAACACCGAGTCGGTGAACAGCGGCCCCAGCCCGTCCCGCATCCGGATCGGGAGACTCCGCTTCGGGAATGCCGCCCTGGCCACCCGCACTGTCTCCGCCGGAATCTCCCGGATTGCTTCGGCTGCATCGACATCCACACCCACCCCACCTACGACAACGTCGGTCTTCAAGACCACAACCACGTCTTGAAGACCGACGTCACGCAGGACCCCGAATAAACCAACAGCATCCCATCGCCGGCACCGGGGCCTGTTTCAACTCAGTTGTTTGTGAAGGTGATCTTCACGAAGTGCGCCCCGCCGAGGGCCATGCAGCCCCGGCCGAAGGTCCAGGTGCTTCCCGTGATGTCCGTCAGGTATCCCTCGTAGGTACCCGAGCAGAGGTCACGGGCGTCCTGGATGTCCATCCAGCCTTGGTTGGAGCTGCGATTGCCGTCCCAGACGTAGCAGTAGTGTCCGTTGCCGCTGCCGTAGTTGATCCTGACGACGTCCGACAGGTTGCACGTGGAGTTCACGACCGTGGCGCTGGCCGGGGTCGCAGCGACAAGGCCAGCGGTGGTGAGGCTGGCCGCGATGGCTCCGGCTGCCAGGGTGCGCTTGGCCTTTCCGAGCCTGAGCATGTTATTCCCCCTCAGCGTTTGGCGGCTGTTCCTGTCAAGGGCGTTCGCGGGCCTGGAAAAGGCCTGAACGAACGCCGGTCCTGCGACGACGGTGGCGACTCGAGCCAGTGATTTGTTCCGCATAGGTACTCCTCGACCGTGTGACAGTGGACAGGACGAACTCGGTGACGGCTACCAAGGCAGCCGGGCGGGAGTGTGAACGGCTGCCTCACGCGGGTAGCCGTGGTCAGTGGCCATCAGGACACGGAAGCTGGTGGGGTCTCGCCGCCGTAGTAGTACGTAGGGCTGGTGAAGTACGACACGCCGTAGTACGTGCCGGGGCGCACGCTGACCGGGTTGGACCACACGGTCCCGCTCGGCCCCAGACCACCTGGCAGTTCCGGCTGCCGGGGACGACGTTCTGGCTGGCGTCCACGACCTCCGCGCAGAGCGTGATGGAGGTGTTGTTGCTGCCCCAGGTGTCCGCGACGGAGTGCAGCGTGCTGCCGCCGTCCCCTTGGATGCAGGTGTGGACCGTCAAGCCGTCGGCCGGCACGTCAGGTGTACGGCACAGGAAGTATCCCGGCGGCGGGTACGTCGTCGCGGAGGCCGGCACAGCCATCGCCGCACTGACGACCGCGGCGAGCACGGTCAGCCCGGACACAACGAACGTACGGAATGTCCTCACAGGACCCTCTCTTCGCTTCTGAAGTGATGTGACAGATCATCTGCTTCGCCTGCGGCAGTGCTGTTCCGCCCGCACGGCATGTCGTTTCGACAGCTCCGGCCGCATGCTCCTCCGCCGTCCCCTGCCCGATGCCCCGCGGACGACCAGAACCTATGACGGCTGCGGGCTACACACAGGATCTGTTTGCACACTGAAGCGGTCCCTCCGGTGCCGGACTGCACAGCGAGCCTTGTTGTGATCCTGCCAGCGCCTGCCTACTCTGCGAGCGGACCGACTTGAGAGCCTTCCGGGGCGACATGCACAGTGATCTGCGTGTGGACACGGCGGCTGCCGGACGGGTCCGACGGGCCGACGACGTGCTCGACATGCAGCGTGCCGCGCGCAGGGGCGGCACCGGGCCGGTGCTTCGCTGGCTGGAGGGGCGTACCAGCGCCACCGCGTTTCTGATGAACTCCGCAGGTACTGCGACCTACCCGGCCCGCGCCTTCCTCAGCGACGCCGAGCGTGGTCTCGCGCTGCGCGGTGCGCGGGAGTTGACTCAGCGAAAGCTGGGGTCCGTGGCCATCGACGAGGACGGCTTCACCTGCATCGTCCTTCCCCTCGACGGATCGCGGGGCGCCGCCGCGCCCTTCTCGCTGCCGTGGTGCCCCGGCCGGCACCACCTGAACTGCCGCTCCTGCTTGCGGATGCGTCATCCGTGCTGTATCTGAGCTGGCTGGCGGAACACACCCGGCGCCGGCAGCGCCGGCTGAGGATCGCCGAAGCCGGGACGCGCGAAGCAGTCATGCACTTGCTGTTGAACGGCCATACGTCCACCGCCCGCCAGATAGCAGGGGCGCTGCGCCCGCCTCTGCCCTCGATGGTACGGGTGTACGTCATCGAGGGCCCGCCGAACATTCGCGGCCAACTGGCCAGGAAACTGGGCAATATGACCGAAGATGCGTGGATCGTGCAGTGCCCGGTGTACGTCGACCACTCCTTCATGCTCGCGCCCGCTGACGACGCCCCGGCACCGGTCTGGCCCCCGAACTGGCGGCCCTCTGCTGGATCGGAGAGAGCAGTGCCGTGTCCCTGCGGGAGACCGCCACCGGCTACGCGCAGGCCTTCCATGCTCTCGCCGCCGCACGCGGCCGCGCGGAACGGCGGGCCTCGTTCGCGGCCAGTCCTGACCTGGCGCTGACCATCGGGCCCCGCTGCGGCGGCGTGGGCCAAGGCATTCCTCTCACCGATCCGTACCCACCGCGCGAGACGGGCACAGGACCCCGACGGTGCCGAACTGCTGGCCACCGCCGCGTCATGGCTCAGCTTCCACTCCCGTGCGACGGCCCACCTGAAGATTCACCGCAACACCCTGACCGCGCGCCTGACATGCATCCAAGAACTGCTCGGCCTGGACCTTCCTCGGCTCGCCGACCAAGCCGCACTGGCACTCGCTCTGCGCAGCGTCACCGAACAGATCCCGCCCCCGCCGGAGAGCGACACCGCACAGGCTGCACAAACGCTGCCCACCCTGGACGAGCTCCTGTCACTGCCCGACGTCGGGAGTGGGCCCAACAGCAGTTCCGTCCCGTCACCGCGCCCGACGTCCCAGCATGTATCGCAGAAACCCTCACCACCTGGTTGCGCCTCGACGCGCGCATCGGCCCCACGGCGGCCGCTCTGTCCATCTCGACATCCGCCGTACGCAAGCGCCTGACACGTGGCGAAGCACTGCTCACCCGCTCGCTCCTACGGTCCCCAGCGCCATCCATGACCTGTGGCTCGCACTACGCGCCCTCGACCTGGCCGAGCAGACGGGACTGTAAGAAGAACGGCCCTGTCTCACATTCGGTGGTGACGGAGCGTTGTCAGGGTCGTTGACCTTCATGTGATGGGTGTCAACGCGCTTGTGCAGACGGTGTTTTCAGGTCTGTCCTCGCTGGTCATGGAGGATGTGGTCGACGAGGGTGAGCGGATCGTGGTGCGGGCCCGGACGCCGCTGGACAGCGCGGTCTGCCCGGTGTGGGGCCTCTCGGGACGGGTGCACGGCTATCACTGGCGGACGGTGGCCGACGTTCCGGTCGACGGGCGACGGGTGGTGGTTTGTGTGCGGGTGCGGCGGCTGGTGTGTCCCACGCGCGGCTGCCGCCACACCTTCCGCGAACAGGTACCCGGGGTGCTGGAGCGATACCAGCGACGCACCGCTCGTCTGACCAGACAGGTCAAGGCCGTGGTCAAAGAGTAAAGCGAATCCGCGATCACGTTGACAATAGCTACGTTCAGTAGCGGTCTTCGGTGGGGCTCTTTCGATCTTCACCGGGTGTGTGCTGCCCGTGCTTCGTACCGTCTCCGTCATGGCAGTAAGGAGTTCGGGCGGCGCCCGTCGTACACGCAGGATTCCTACGGCGCCGATCCGGTACAACAACGCTCCGTTACACACGGTGTCGTCCGCGCTCCTTTGCCCCACTTCCTTGCAGTGAGCAGGCACTGAAGGTGGGCGTCAGTTCCTGTCAGGCAGCAGGAAGGAGCGGCGCTCCTCGGTGCTGAGTTCCCGGAAGACCCGCTTGCGGGCACGGCGCAAAAGGCCGTCGATGTCGTGATCGGCCAACGTCCAGATGCGTACCGTGCGGTCGCGGGAGGCGGTCGCCAGCCGTGAGCCGTCCGGATGCCAGGCGAGGCCGCTCACCCGGTCGGCGTGGACGCCGAGTACCGCGGTCTGGGTAGCGCTGTCCGGGTCCCAGAGCCGGACCGTGCGGTCCTGGGACACGGATGCGATGCAGGTGCCGTCGGGCGACCAGGCAACGTCCTGGACCCTCTCCTCGTGGCCGGCCATGACGGCGAGTTCGGTGCCTTCGAAGGGGTCCCACAGGCGTACCGTGCGATCGCGGGAGCCGGTGACGAGGCGGCGGCCGTCGGGTGACCAGTGGATCTTCCAGACGTAGTCGAGGTGACCGCGCAGGGTGGTGACGACGGTGCCGTCGGTGGCGTCCCCAGACGATGGCGGTACCGTCCGTGCTAGACGTGGCGAGATAACGGCTCTCCGGTGACCAGGCGGTACCGCCGATCCAGTCCTCGTGGCCCCGCAGGATGTGGACGGTCGCACCGGTGGCGGCGTCCCAGACGCGGGCTGTGCCGTCGCGGGAGCCGGTGGCGATGCGGGTGCCGTCCGGAGACCAGGAGACGTGGGACAGTGCCCCGGTGTGTCCGGCCAGGTTGAGGTCAGCGTCGCTGGCGTCCTCCCGCCACACGACGGCCGCACCATCGCGCAGGGCGATGACCAGACGGGTGCCGTCGGGGGACCAGGCCGCATCGGACGCCTCACCACCGTGCCACCTGCCGGTCGTACGGCCCGAGGCGAAGTCCCGGATGTTCAGGGAGCCGTCCTGGTAGACGGAGGTGATGGACGTCCCGTCGGGCGACCAGGCGACGCGGAGGACCGCGCCGTCGCGGCCGCTGAAGACGTTGGTGGTTTCGGTGACGTTCCACACGGCCGCGGTCCGGTCGCGGGAGGCGGTCGCCAGCCGCTTCCCGTCAGGAGACCAGGCGATGCCGTAGATGGTGTCCGCGTGCCCGGTGAGCCGGTCCTCGCCTTCCGTCCCTTCGAGGCTCCAGACCCAGGCGGTACGGTCCGCGTCACCACCAGCGAGGCGCGTGCCGTCCGGTGACCAGGCCAGGGAGTTGATGACCTCCGGGCTCTCCAGCGTCCGCTGCACCTGCCAGCTGCCGGTGTCCCAGATCCGCATGATCCGGTCACCGGAGGCCGAAGCGAGCCGGCTGCCGTCCGGCGACCACCGGATCGACTCGACGTTGTCGTGGTGGTCGGCGAGCACGGTGACGACGGCTGCGGTGGCCGCATCCCAGACTCGTATCGTGCCGTCTTCTCCGCCACTGGCCACGTGTTTCCCGTCAGGTGACCACGTCACACTCCAGACCATGCGCTGATGCCCGCGCAGCACTACGGACGCGGCGTAGGTGTCGGCGTTCCAGGTCCGCACGGCGCAGTCGCTGCCGACCGACGCGAGGCGGCTGCCGTCAGGCGACCAGGCGACACCTCCGACCCCCTCCTCCCGGTCACCGCTCGCTGCCGAGTGGCGCAGGACGGCCAGTTCGTCCCAGGTGTCGGAGGACCAGACACGCACGGTGGTGTCCCTGCAGCCGGCCGCAAGCCTGCGTCCGTCGGGGGACCATGCCACCCCCTGTACCCAGGCGCCGTCCCCGGCAAGCACTACCGGTTGCTCGTCGCGGTCCGGACGCCACACCCGTACAGTGCCGTCGTCGCTGGACACGGCCAGCCGCAGCCCGTCCGGCGACCAGGCCACCCCGGACGCGCCGCGTTCAAAGCCGCGCAGCACGGCTCGCAGCCGTGAGGCGCCCAGGGTCGTGTGCAGCGCCTGGACCGCGCTGGGTGTGGCCGCGCACTCCTCGACTGCCGCAAGGGCGGCGAGCACGGCGGTCTCCGGCTCAGTGTCAAGGCTTTCGAGGGCCCGGACGGCAACCGCGTCCGCGGCACGTTCCATCGTCGCCCGGTCCGCCCGAAGCGACCGGTCCACGAACTCCTCGACCAGTGGCGTCGCGCCGACCGTCCGCGAGGACTGCGCCAGCCACCGCCGGGCGACAGACAGCCGCTCCCCGGTGAGAAGGTAGGCGTCCTGGCGCTCCGCGTGGTCCCAGTCCTGCGCCCAGCGTTCCAGCTCGGTGCGGCGGCGCAGGTCCTCGGTACGGGCGACGACCGCTTGGCGCAGCGGCGCCCACTGGCGGAACAGCGCCTCATGGGCCACGTCCAGGACGCCCCCATCGCCGGTGAGCAGGCGTCCGGCGACAAAGGCATCGGCGACGTCCTGTTCCCCGGCGTGAGGTCGGCACGGCGGACCCGGCGGCGGGTGGCTTCGTTGCGATCGATGGTGACGAACCGCAGCAGGGTGGGGATCACGGGTGCGTCCGCCAGCTCGCCGGTGATCTGGTCGGCCCGCTCGGACAGGGCCCCGACGACGCCACCGAGGGCGCGGTACGCCTCCTCGGTCACCGTCCCGCCGGACCCTCCGGCGCGCAGGTACAGCTCTTGAAGGGTGTAGGCGAGCAACGGCAGCGCGTCGCCTCCGCCGCATTCATCGACCATGCGGGCCACGACGCCAGGTGCGAAGGCCAGCCCGGCCTGCTCGGCGGGCTTTTCGATGACCTCATACAGCGCGTCCCGGGCGAGTGCTCCGACGACGGCCGGGTTACGCACCAGCTCGGCGAAACCGGACTCCAGGAACCCGGTGAGGAAGTCCGAGCGCAGGGTGGCCACCATCCACAGCCGCGAGTCACGCCGCAACGCGTCGCGTACGGCGGTGAGGAACGCATCCCGCTCCTCGCGACCGGACAGAGTGAGCAATTCCTCCAGCTGGTCGATCACCAACAACGCGGGCCGTTCGTCGGGCAGTTGGGCCAACCGCCGCTGGAAGGTGCCGACCGGGTTCGCACCGGGCGAGAACGGTACCGCGACCGCCCAGCGCCCTCGCCGCCTGGCCAGCGCCGGCAGCAGCCCGGCCCGTACCAACGACGACTTTCCGCTCCCCGACGGCCCGACCACGGTCACAAACCGCTGCGCCCGCCCCGGCACCGCCGGATGCAACCGTCCGACCAGCTCGGCGGCCTCCCGGTCCCGGCCGAAGAAGACGGCCGCGTCGTCCTCCGTGAAAGCTTCAAGCCCCGGGTACGGCGGCTGGGCGTTGTTCCACACCCGGCGCACCGGCGCCGGCCGATCGAGGAGGTGCAGCGCGATCTGGCCCCCGACCAGCAATACCAGCGCGACGCCGATCAGCGGCACCGACCAGTCCCGCAAGAGCCGCAGCGCCAGCGGCACATGGTCCGACTGGCCGGTCGCGTAGTTCGTCGCGATACCCAACAGGGTCCCGACCAGCATGAGCAGGACATCGACCACGAGCTTTATGGGGCGTCGATCCATAGATGGCCAACTTAGCTGTCAGCGCGGCCGAGATGGGCGCATCCTCATAACAACCCCGGGCCGCCGCATGTCTACTTCGCCGAAGAATCACAGCTCGGCAGGCTCCAGGATCTTCATCGCACCGCGGCCGCGTCGCAGGGTGGTTCAGGCGAGCAGGCCGCCGACCCCAGGTTAGCGAAACCAGCGGTCAACCAGACCATAGAACCTCACTCGCTGTCAGAAGCTCGACCGAGGAGTGACCCCTGATTGTCAGCAAACAACCGGCGCCGCCACTGTCAACCGCACGCGGATTCCAGCGTTTCGCCAGGAAACCCTGCCAACGAAACCGCGGACCCTACACGTCGCGGGCAAAGGCGTGGCGGGAAATCGGGTCTGTACGGTCTTCGGCTCTGGCGCACATTCGGTGGCAACGCAGAGCAACTGACCTCGCTGTACGTGATCGCAGCAGGTGAAGGCATGCCGACGGCAGTTCGGTCGGAGAGTGGCACGACATGACGTGTTTCCCCGTCACCGCTTCCACCTGCAACAACAGGCGCCGACCAGCGCACTCCAGGTCATCACCATGCGTTACCACCGAATGTGCGCCAGAGCCAGGAGAACGGTGTAACTCCTGATCATGGGGGATGCGCTGATGACCAGTAACAACATGCCTGAGGACGAGAGTTTGAAGGTGGCTGTCCCGCAGCCGGCGAAGGCGGTCGATGACCAGCTGATCGAGGAGTTGGTGGGCCGCGCTCAGGCCGAAGGGCTGCAGCTGACCGGTGAGGGAGGTCTGCTGCAGCAGCTGACGAAACGGCTGCTGGAGTCGGCTCTGGAGGGCGAGGTCACCGGTATGTCCCGCCACGGAACACCGGTCCGGACGCGATCGCCAAGGTCATCGAGGCGAAGCGGGAAAGCCGCCCACTGCCCGCGGCGCCCGAACCGGCCGCCGCACCGGCCCGGGTCGTCGACCTGATGGCGGCCTTGCAGGAATCCGTCCGCAAGGCGCAGAAATCGCGGGGCGAGGACGCCAGCGTCCACGAGATGCCGGCCGGGCCCTCGAAGAAGGCCACGGCCAAGAAGACCGTGAAGAAGCCCTCCAAGAAGGCTTCCCGAGGAGCCCACGGCGCAGCGCGCGTAACCCGCACCCCGGCCCGACCCATCGCGGCGCCGACCGGGTGGTCAGCGTTTGATGTGTCCGCGAACGGCGTGAGTTCGAGGAGGCGGGAGGCCATTTCGATGAGGTGCCGGGGATGGTGAGTTCTGGCCGGAGGAGCGGAAGAGGACCGCGTTCACAGCGACCCGGGTGGCCTTCTCCGCACGGGTCCAAGTCATGCGCGGGGGCCATCCGCCGTGTAGGGCGGGGTCGGGGCTGCTCGCGGTGAGGCTGATCTTGTTTCCGTGGAGGGTGCTGGCGGTGGCGGGGTCGGGGTCGTGGGTGGGTAGGCCGAACCCCATCAAGAGCAGCACTGTGACGGTCATGGCGGCCAGGAGCCAGCCGGTGGCACGGGAGGCCGATCCACCTGCGCCTGGCCCGTGCACTGGCCGCGCGCCGGGGCAGCGTTCTCGGCATGGCCCGCACCTCCATCGAGTGCGGGCTCGCCGAACACGGACCGGACGGCCACTGGGGCATCGCCCGTGACCTCGCCCCTCCACACGGCGCAGCGGTATGGGCCACGCCTACTGCAAGGTGCGGTCACGCCCCAACATCAATGCAGGAACGGCCGGTTGACTCAACATTTACCTCTGGGCGCGCGCGGAGAGCTGTGAGTCCGAAGGACCGGGCCATGGCCGACGACTCCCGCACCAAGCGCGCCCAGACCTCCGCCGCGAAGGCCATCCCAGGCCAGGACTGCCGCGGCAGAGAAGGCGATCCGTGCCACCGTGCGCGCCTGCGACATGCCGGTAGTCACCGTGGAGCCGGATCGCCATCGACATCCCAGTTGCAATACCTTCGCGAAGGTATTTTACTGGTGTCGAACGCACACACTCGACGGGGGGCGAACATGTTCGTCGCACATGGGGAGCAACTGGAGCGGTTGGTAACCCTGCTGGCCCAGTCCCGCCAGGGGGCGGGTCACGCGGTGGTGATCGGCGGGCCGGTGGGCAGCGGGAAGTCGACGGTGTTGCGGGCCTTCGCCGAGCGCGCCGCCGAGTCGGCCGCCGACGGGCCCTCACCTCTCGTGCTGACAGGGTGCGGAGATCCTGAGGAACAGTCGGTGCCCTTCGGTGTGCTGCGCCAACTGCTGCACGGCAGCACGGACGGCGGCTTGGGGACGACCGCGAGCTGCGGCGGTTGCTGCAGGAGCCGATTTCGGCGGGGGCGCCGCCCGAGCGGCTGCTGCACGAAGCCGCGCTGGCGTTCACCGCCCTGGCGACGGGCTGCGGACGACCGTTGGTCGTCGTCCTCGACGACGCCCGGTTCGTCGACAGCCCCTCCTGGCACTGCCTGACCGCCGTGCTGCGCCGCGTCCGGCGGCCACACACCATGCTCCTGACCGCGGACTCCGGTCAGGGTGCGCCCTCGATGCACTGCGTCGCTCCCTGCAGGCCCTGGAGTCGCAGTGCCACACCGTCGACCTTTCCCTCCTTACTCCGGAGACGGTCGCAGAGCAGCTCGGCCTGTCCCGCACCGTGGCTGCCGAGGTGGTGGCGGCGACGGGCGGTCATCCCTTACTGCTGCAGGCACTGTCGACGGCGCTTGGAGCGTTGCCGGGTGGCACGGCCCCGGTGACAGCGGAACAGGACGCGGTGTCCCGTGCGGTGACCGGTGAGGTCTTCCGCCGGGCGCTGAACGCGATGCTGCGGCGCTGCGGAGAGCCGACCGCCGCCGTCCTGCGGGCGCTGGCCACCCTCGGACCGGGTGCGCGGCCCTCGGCCGTGGCCGGGCTGGCCGGGCTGGACGAGGGCACCTGTGCCTGGCATCTGCGGCTAGCCGAGAGCACCGGGCTGCTGCGGGAGGGAGCCTTCCGGCACCCGGCCGTTCCCGGCCTGCTGCTCGGTGAGACACCGCCGGAGGAGCGCAGACGGTTGCACACACGCGCCGCGGAGGTGCTGCACGAGAACGGAGCGTCCCCACGTGCGGTGGCGCGGCACCTCGTCGAGGCCGGGAGCGCCGACGCGCCCTGGGCCCCGCCCTGCTGCACGAGGCCGCCGAAAGTGCCACGGCCAAGGGCGAGCCGCAGGAGGCGGTCGAGTACGTACGGCTGCTCGGCCGCTCGTCTTCCGACGAGCGCCAGCTCGCCGCCGCGTCGGCGCTGCGGGTGCGGGCCGAATGGCAGGCCGACCCGGTGCAGGCGCTGCGGCACCTGCCCGAGGCCGTGCACGCCTCCCGTGAGGGCCGCCTCAGCGTTCGTGACACGTTGTCACTCGTCTCCCCCTGCTGTGGTTCGGGCAGGTGGAGGACGCCTTCGACGCCATCCAGCGGGTCGCTGCGCAGCAGGACCGGCTGACCCACACCGAGCGCTCTCTGCTGTACGCCTCCCGGCTCTGGCTGTCCGCCCTCTATCCGGCCGCGGTGCGTGAGCTCGGGGGCAGGAGGTGGCCGCCGGTCCGGCCGGGTCCGACTCCCAGGTGGAGGCGGCGCTGCTGCTCGCGCTGGTGCTCTGCCCGGATTCCCCGGTCGGCGGGGGAGATGGCCGCGGAGCGCGCCCTGCGCCGTGGCACCCTCGACGAACGTACGGTGATGCTGTGCGTGAGCGCACTCGTAGCGCTCATCCACCAGGGACGGCTGGAACTGGCCCGTACCTCCTGTGACCGGCTGGTCGAGGAGGCGGCCCGGCGCGGCATCCCGATGTGGCACGGCCTGCTCGCCGCGCTGCGCGCCGAGATCGCGCTGTACGGCGGTGAACTGGACGACGCCGTACGGTTCGCGCGGACCGCTCTCGAGGTCGTGCCGGCGGAGGCGTGGGGGTCCGGATCGCGGTGCCGCTGGGCATCCTGGTGCAGGGGCTGGTGGCCCGTGGCGAGTACGAGGAGGTCGACGCACTCGTCGGCGCCGAGGTACCCGACGCACTGTTCCAGAGTCCGATCGCCTTCTACCACCTTCAGGCGCAGGGGCGTTATCTGCTCGCGGTAGGCGGGTACCGGGCCGCGTTGAAGGAGTTCCAGCTGATGGGCGAGCTCGCCACCCAGTGGGGTGTGGCACTGCCCGGCCATATGGCGTGGCGGCTGGACATGGCCCGGGCCCATCTCGCCGCCGGTCAGCCCATGCGGGCACGAGAGCTGGTCTACGCGGAGCTGGGGCGCATTGCCGAGGACGACGCCCCGGGCCGGGGTCCGGCGCTGCGGCTGCTCGCCGCCGCGGCGGAGGGGGACAGCCGACTGGAGCTCTACCAGCAGGCGTGCGAGGCGCTGCGGGTCACCGGGCCACGCCTGGAGTTGGCCCCATGCGTTGGCCGGGTGGGCCGACGCGCAGCGGGCGTCGGGAGACGCGGCGACCGCGGAGGTGACGCTGGCCGAGAGCCACCGGCTGGCGCTCGCGTGCGGAGTGCGGGACGTCGAACGGGTCCTCTCGGTCTACCGGACCGTGGCCGGGCCGCAGGACGAGGAGGGTTCGGAGCCGGCGACGGCCGGGCTGAGCGAGGCGGAGCACCGGGTCGCCGCGCTGGCCGCGGCCGGATTCAGCAACCGCCGTATCGCGAGCCGTCTGTTCATCACCGTCAGCACCGTCGAGCAGCATCTGACCCGGATCTACCGCAAGTTGAACGTGACCCGGCGAGGCGAGCTGGCCACGGTGTATCCACTGGTCGACGCCGGCATCGGCTGACGGGGCCGGGGGCGCTCCCTACCGGTAGGGACCTGCGAGGCGCACCGTGCGCGGTGTGCCCGCCGTGGCGTCCGCGCGGTCGCGCCACTCGCGGGGTGGCCCAGGAGACCTCCTGAAAGGGGACTCTGTCGTGCCAGGAGGTGCACGGGATGTGCAGGTGGCCGTAGACGACGGCGGCTGCCCGGTAACGGCGGTGCCAGTCGCGGGTGCGGACCGTGCCGCACCACTGAGCGAGCTCCCGGCAGGGCAGCGCCTCGGTCGGCTCCTTGATCAGGGGGAAATGGTTCACCAGGACGGTGGGCAGGGACGAATCCAGCGCGTCGAGGCGGGCGCGGGTGGCTCTGACGCGGGCGTGGCACCAGTCGGCGGCACCGGCGAAGGGCTCCGTATGCAGCAGGAACTCGTCCGGGCAGACCACGCCCGCCTCGTGGGGGCCTGAAGGACCGCCTCGCCTGTGCTCGCCGTGGACGGATCGCGGAAGCTGTGGTCGTAGAGCAGGAACAGCGGGGCGATCGCGACCGGACCGTGCGGCCCGGGCCAGATCGGGTACGGGTCCTCCGGTGTGAGGACGCCGAGGCGGCGGCACAGCTCCACCAGGGCCTGGTAGCGCTCGGCGCCGCGCAGCTGGACCGGGTCGTCCGGGCGGGTCGACAGCTCGCGGTTTCCGGGGCCCACACCACCTGCGCGAAGCGGTCGCGCAGCAGGCGCAGCGCCCATTCGACGTCGTCGAACCGGTCCCCGATGTCGCCGGCGACCAGGAGCCAGTCCCCGTCGGTGGCGGGGCGCAGACTCTGCACGAGCAGGCGGTTGGCGTCATGGCCGACGTGCAGGTCGCTGATGGCCAGCAGCCGGCCGCGCGCGCCGCTCACACCGGGCTCCGGTCCGCGGTCGCGGTCCGCAGCCGCGCGGTGATCTCGGCCGCGACCTCCGTCACCCGGGCGTCGAGGTAGAAGTGTCCGCCGGGGAAGACGCGAAGGTCGGTGTCGGCGGTCGTGAGGCCGGCCCATTCGGTGACCAGGTCGGGAGTGTCGGTCTCGGTGTCCTGGTCCCCGCGAGGACGGTGACGGGGCAGTCGAGCGGCGCTCCCGGTGCGTACCGGTAGGTCTCAAGGGCCCGGTAGTCGGCCCGGATGGTGGGCAGGGCGAGGGCCAGCAACTCCTCGTCCTGAAGAACCTGTTGGTTGGTTCCGTTCAGCCGGCGGATCTCGGCGAGCAGTCCGTCGTCGTCCCGCAGGTGCACGGTCTGGGTGCGCGGCACGCTCGGCGCGCGGCGGGCCGAGGCGAAGAGACGCAGGGGGCCGGTGGCACGCTCCGCGGCTCTGCGGCGGGCGGTCTCGAAGGCGAGCACGGCGCCCATACTGTGTCCGAAGAAGGCGTACGGCCGGCCGTCGAGGACGGTGCGCAGGGCGCCGGCCACGCCGTCGGCGACGGCCGGGATGCTGCCCGGTGCGGCTCGTGGCGGCGGTCCTGGCGCGCGGGGTACTGGACGGCGAGCACCTCGACGTGCGGGGCCAGGGCGCGGGAGAGCGCGAGGTAGGCGCTGGCCGCTCCGCCGACGTGCGGGAAGCAGACGAGTTGAGGAGCGTTCGGCGGGCAGGGGTGAAGCACCTGACCCACGGGTTCTCGGCGTCCTGCGGCATGTTTCGGTCTCCTTGGCGCGGGCGGGCGCGCGGCACGGGGGTGAGCGGGTGTCAGGTGCCGGTGCCGTGGGGAAGGCCGGGAGGCGGGCGGGCACGGACCGACGGGGACGACGGTCCAGCCGTTCCCGCCCGCCTCCGGGTGGTGTCAGTCGGTGCTGCTGTCCCACTCGGGCTGTTCGAGGATCTCCAGGACGGCGCAACCGAAGTGGAAGCCACCGCCGATGCCGAAGAGCAGCACCTTGTCGCCGGGCGACACGGCGCCCGTCTCCAGCAGGTGGACCAGCCCCGCGGCCTGGTCGCCCGCGCCGATGTGGCCGACCTGGCGGCCCCAGTGCCACAGGGCCTTCTCCTCGGTGACGCCGAAGGCCTGGGCGCGGGAGTCCCAGTCGACCAGGGTGCGGCCCGCGTTGGGGAAGACGAACCGGGCCACCTCGTCGCCGGTGATGCCCGCGTCCGCGAGCGCCCGGTGGATGGTCTCCTGCTCCCGTACGGTGATCGACTGCACGAGTTCGGGGACCGTGGTCTGCCCGCGCTCCAGGTACTGCTTGGTGCGGGCCCGCAGGTTCACCGGCCAGCCGTGTTCGCCGCTGCCCGAGGCCCATTCGCCCTGGCCGCGGTAGACCCCTTCGTGGGTGGGGTCGTCCAGCAGGGCGGTGGACAGCAGCCTGGCCACGCCGGGGCGGCGGGACAGCACCAGCGCGGTGGCGCCGTCGCCGCGGAGCATGCCCTTGTCGGAGCGGTAGCGGTCGTAGCCGGGCAGGTTGAACTTGTCGCCGGTGGTCACCAGCGCCGAGTCCGGTCCGGAGCGCATCGCCGAGAGATAGGCGGCGGCCACCTCGATCGACGCCATACCGCCGTTGCAGGCCTGCTTGACCTCCAGTGCGGGTGCCGTGCCGCCGACGGCCCGGTCGAGGATGTACGAGACCGGGGTGAAGTGGTCCAGCCCCTGGAAGGACGTGGTGGCGTGCAGGAACAGGGCGATGTCGTCCGCTGCGGTGCCGGAGCGGGCGAGGGCCTTCTTGGCTGCGGCCACCGTCATGTCGGCCGGGGACTCCTCCCCCCACCACGCGCACCGCGAGGTAGTCGTCCTCCTTGCACTCCTCCGCGTCGTAGCGGCCGTCGGCGACGGCGTCGAGGACGTCCTCGCGTTCCCCAGCCAGGCCGCGCCGGCGCTGACGTAGATGTCGTTCCACTGCATGGGTGTTCTCCTTGGTCACGGATGGGGCGTGCGGCGCCGGTCATTCGGCGGCGACGGCCGCCTTGATGTGTCGGGGGCCGGGGCGGCGCTGGGCCGGGGCTGCTTCTTCAGGCCCAGGCCGATGACCGCGCCGACGAAGGCGGCGACCACAGCCACCCAGCCGGCGGTGCGCAGTCCACCGATCAGATCCGAGGCCGGCGGGACGGCGCCGGAGCCGTGCAGGCTGGCCGTGACGACGGCGACCAGGGCGGCCAGGCCCACCGCGCCGCCGATCTGGCGGGAGGTGGAGGCCAGGGCGGAGGCGACACCCTGCTGTGCGGGGGCGGCGCCGGACGCGGCGACGGCGACGAACAGCGACGGGAAGGCGAAACCGCCGCCGGCACCCCAGATCACGATGCCCGGCAGCACGGTCCAGTAGGACCCGTCCGTGGTCATCCCGGCGACGATCGCCGCGAGGCCGACGCCGGTGACGACGGTGCCCCAGAACAGGGTGGTGCGGACGCCGTACTTGCCGAGCGCCTTGGCGTTGAGCTTCATCGAGACGGCCATGGAGACGACGGTCGGCGGCAGGAACGCCAGGCCCGCGGCGAGTGGACTATAGCCGAGCACGTCCTGGAGGTACGTAGTGAGCAGGTAGTAGGTGCCGCCCAGCGAAGCCTGGAAGACGATCATCGCAAGCATGGCGACGTTCAGACCCCGCAGCTTGAACAGCTGCAGCGGGACCAGCGGGTCGGCGGTGGCCTTCTCGACCAGGACGAAGACGGCCAGCAGCACCAGGCCGGCGATCAGAGCGCCTGCGCCCTGGAGTGAGCCCCAGCCCTTGTCGGGTCCGCTGACCAGGCCGAACACCAGGAGCGTGGAGCCGGCGGTGGCGATGACCGCGCCGGGCGCGTCGAAGCTGCGACCGCTGCCGGTCCGGTCGGCGGGGAGGGATGTTGGGGGCGGCGAAGGCGGCGATCAGGGCGAGCGGGACGTTCACGAAGAACACCCACTCCCATCCGAGCGAGTTGGTGAGGACTCCGCCCAGCAGCGAGCCCCGCCGCGAGGCCGGCGCCGCCCATGGCGCCCCACACGGAGGTGGCTCGGTTGCGCTCGGGACCGGCGGCGAAGTGGGTGAAGATCAGCATCAGGGTCGCCGGGGTGAGCAGGGCGCCGCCCACACCCTGCACGGCACGGGCGGCCACCAGCAGCCCCGGGTCGCCGGACAGACCGCCGGTCAGCGACGAGACGGCGTAGATGACGAGGCCGGTGACAAGCATGCGGCGCGGGCCGATGCGGTCGACGGCGCGGCCGCCGAAGAGCAGCAGGCCGCCGAGGGCGACGGCGTAGGCGCTGACGACCCACTGGAGCGTCTGGGCGGTGAAGCCCAGCTCGCGGCCGATGTCGGGGAGCGCCACGTACACGATGTTGTAGTCGATCGTGACGATGAACTGGGTGAACGCCAGCAGGGCGAGCGTCAGCCCGGACCACCGTGGCGATCGGGTGTCGGAAGTGACCACGGTCTGCCTTCTTTGGAATGCGGGGCAGGTGCGGCGTTCGTGGAAGAACACGGAGAGGGAGGTGCCCCGGAGAGCGGGGATCGCGGCCGCTCGCCCACGCGGGGGGATGAGTGGGCGAGCGGCTCTGGCAGTGACCGTAGGAGCGGTCGCCCCCTACCGACAACCCCAGGTCGGAGGGGCGGCACCCCTATGTTCTCGGGGAGTGCGGGTACGACGGAAGGCCGCCCCGGCGGGAGGCCGGGGCGGCACGTTCGGCGGGCTGGATCAGTTGAAGAAGGCGTGCAGGCGCTTGACGCGCTCGCCCTCGATGATGACGACGTCGGTGCCCCCGGCGACAGCGGCGCCGGGGCGGCCGAACTGCCAGGAGAACCGTGCCTGGTCGTGGTGGCCGTTGACCTTGGCCGTCAGGCCGAACGACAGGCCGGCCGGGAAGTTCTTGCTCAGCCGGCCCAGGTAGGCGTCGATGGCATCCCGGCCGACCAGCTGGGCGTCGGGGTCGCAGTACTCGGCGTCCTCGGTGAACAGCGCGTCGATCAGGGCCCGTCGGCGGGTGTCGTCCGCCTCATTGGCGACGTCGATGAACTTCTCGACGATCCCCTGGTAGTCGTGGCTCATGAGTACCTCTCTGTTCGGATGGGGAGTTACCTGGTCGGACCCAGGACGACCGACAGCTCGGCGAGACTGCGCACGGCCACCGCGCCGTTGGTGGGCGGGGTGAGGGTGACGGCGTCCACCTCGTGCCGGAAGAGTGTGGTCAGCGCGACCTGGGTGACCAGGCGGGCGATGGGGGCGGCGACGCAGAAGTGGATGCCGTGGCCGAAGCCGAGGTGGCGGACCGACGGGCGGGTCAGGTCCAGTTCCTCGGGACGGTCGTAGGCCTCGGGGTCGCGGTTGGCGGCGCCCAGCACCATGAAAACCTCGTCGCCGGCCTTGACCTGTGTGTCGCCGATCTCCGCGTCGTCGAGGACGGTGCGGTTGATCAGCTGGACGGCGGAGTCGTAGCGCATCAGCTCCTCGACGGAGCGTGCGGTGTGCTCGGGGTTGTCGCGGAACCAGGCCAGTTGTTCGGGGTGCCGGAACAGGGCGAGCGCGGAGACACCCATCATGGCCTGGGGTGCGCTGAAGCCGGCCAGGAAGATGTTGGCGGCGGTGGTCAGCACCTCGACCTCGGTGAGCCGGTCACCGTCCTGCTCGACGGCGACGAGCTGGCTCATCAGGTCGTTCTCCGGCTTGGCGCGGCGCGCGGCGATGAGTTCCAGGGATATCTCGACGTAGCCCTCGCGAGCCGCTATACGTGCGTCCAACTCCGCAGGCGAGAGCGTGTAGTTGGGGTCGAGGCCGCGACCGGCGTCGTTGCCGTACTCGATGCAGCGGGCCAGGTACTTCTCCGGGACGCCGACCAGGACGTTGAGGACGTAGGCGCCCAGCGGGCGGAAGTACTCGGCGACCAGGTCGACCGGTGCGCCGCCGCTCTCCCGGCGGAGCCGGTCCAGGAGATCGGCGGCGAACTTCTCCGCGAGGGCCGTACGGCCTCCACCATGCGGGGCGTGAACGCCTTGTTGATCAGGGAGCGCAGCCGGGTGTGGTCCGGTGGGTCCATGAACATCACCACCCTGGACTGGCCCTCGGAGGTGGGTATGTAGGTGTCCTGCACACCGGCACCGTCGCCGCGGCCGAAGCGCGGGTCACGCAGGACGGCGGACAGCTCGCGGTGGCCGAGCACGGCGTAGCCGGCCTCGGTGGGGATGACGTTGCCGCTCGTCTCGCGCAGCGTGCGGTAGACGGCGTAGGGGTCGGAGTGGAAGGCCGGGTCGAAGGGGTCGTACGGCAGCACCCTGGGGCCGGTGCCGGTCAGTTCGGGCAGCGTCTCGGTCATGACGGGGATCCCTCGGAGTCAGCGGCGAACTCGACCGGCAGGTCGAGCAGGACGGTGTGCTTGTTGTTGGCGCCCCAGCGCACCGGGCCGGCGGGGCGGATCTCGTGGGCGTGGTCGAGCAGTTCTTCGAGCACCATCCGGATGAGGAGCCGGCCCACCTCGTCACCGAGGCAGTAGTGCGGTCCGTGGCCGAAGGAGAGGTGCGGATTGGCGGTGCGCCGGATGTCGAAGCGGTCGGGCTCGTCGTGGACGGCCTCGTCGCGGTTGGCCGAGGGCCACCACACGGTCACCTTGTCGCCGGCCCGGATGGTCTCGCCGTGCAGCTGTACGTCGCGTACGGCGGTGCGGCGGTTGTAGGGGTTGGCCGGGGCCCACCGCAGGATCTCCTCGACGGCTCCGGGCAGCAGGGCGCGATCGGCGCGCAACCGCTGCCACTGGTCGGGGAACTCGGTGAACGCCTGGACGCCGGCGGCGATGGTGTTGCGGGGCTGTTCGAACCCGGTGACGAGGAACAGCACGGCGTTGCCCGCCCGTTCGGCGTCGGTGAGCGGGGGCAGGCCGGTCTCCGGGGCAGTTCCCGGCGGAGATCAACGCGCCGAGGTCGTCGCCGGGCGTGGCGCGCCGGGCTGCGACGAAGTCGGTGAAGTACTCCTGCATGGCGCGGAAGACGGCCGCCGAGCGGGCGTCGGGCTCACCGGTGCGCCGGTTGGTGAAGCCGAGGACCTCGCGCACCCAGCCGGTGAGCAGCTCCCAGTCCGTCTCAGGCACCCCGAGGAGGACGGCCATGGCGCGCAGCGCGAAGGGCACGGACACCTCTTCGACGAACTCTCCGCTCCCCGGGCCACGGAGGCGGCCACCAGGTCCGCGGCCAGGCCGCGCAGGCGCTGTTCGAGGGCGGCGACGGCACGCCCCCGTCACGGACGGGGTCAGCAGGTGCTTGATCGCGTCGTGGCGGGGATTGTCCATCATCGGCAGCAGGACACCCGCGTGGACGCCGACTGGCATGTCGTCGAGGTGGGTGCCGCCGCCCTTGCGTCCTCCGCCGCCCTGGGCGGAGAACGCCGGGTCGGTGGTGACGAAGGCGATGTCGGCGTGGCGGGTCAGCACCCAGAAGCCCTCGCGGTCGGCGCTGTGCCCAGGCGGGTGGTACAGCAGTGGCGCCTCGCGGCGCAGCCGGGCGAAGAGGTCGTAGGGCAGGCCGGCCGCATAGCGGGACTGGTCGGTGAGGTCGAATCCGCCCAAGACGTCAGGCAGACGGAGTGCGGTGGTCTCGGTGGTCATCGCTGGGATGCCTCTCGGTCGCGTCCGGAGACGGACAGCCAGGCGCGGCTGATCGCCGCGTAGTCGGGTTCGGCGCCGGACCGCACGGCTGCCAGGCGCCGCCTGGCCGATTCGATGCGGTGCCGGGCGCCGGTGCAGTACACGTCTGCCAGCGCCTGGGCGTCGCCGTCCTCGCCGGTGCTCGTGAGATGGGAGGCCCGCGCCAGGGCGGCACTCATGGAGAGCACCTCGGCGGCCGTCTGCGCGACGAGGACGAGGGTGCCCTCCTGTGCGTACAGGCCGGTGAGGTCGTCGTGGCCGTCGGCGAGCTCCCGGCAGGTGCGGGCGAGGTCGGCGGTGTGCTCGGCCAGCGCGGTGAGATGGGCGCGGTTGGCCTCGGTGAGATGGGCGCCGGCGGCCGTGGAAGGGCCGGGGTCGGTGGATGGTTCGGCACGGCCGACGGCCGGGTCGCGGTGAAAGGCGGCGAGCAGCAGTTGAGCGGCCTGGTTGTCGAGTTGGAAATCCACGTTGCCGGCGATGCGCAGCCCGCGGGCGTCCCGGTAGGCACGCTCGACGGGAAAGTCGGGGCGCCGCGGCGGCGCTTGCTGGCCACGGTCTCGAACCCCTCGGCGCCCAGCAGGGACACCGTGCGGTCCGCGATCCGCCCGGCCGTGCGCACCAGGACGTTCTTGGCGAGGAACTGCTCCAGCCAGCGATCGCTCAGGCCGGCCCCGATGAGACCGAGGCGAGCCACGCTCTCCATGGCGTACACCTCGGCGACGGTCGTGGCGACGAGCCGCTGGATCTGCTCGTAGTCGCCGAGCGGGCGGCCGTCGACGGTGCGGCGGACGACGAAGTCCCGGGACCACTCGGCGCAGTTGCGGGCGATGGCGAGAGCGGGGGCCCCGGTGAAGTGCAGCCGGCCGACCAGGCCGAGGAAGCCGATGGCGGCGGGCAGCCGGTCTCCGTCCCCCTCGACCAGGACGTGCTCACGGGGCACCCGCACCTTGTGCAGACGCAGCGCGCCGTTCGGCAGGCCCCTGCTGCCCATGAACTCGATGGCGGAGGCGACCTCGAATCCCGGGGTGCGGGTGTCGACGAAGCAGACCCCGACACGGCTGCGGTCGGGATCGTCGAGGACCGCCGAGACGGGCAACAGGTCGGCCACGGTGCCGTTGCCGATGAAGAGCTTGTCGCCGGTCAGCTCGTAGGCCGTGCCGTCCGGGGTGGGTGTCGCGGTGAGCACGGGACGGGAGTTGTTCTGCCCGGCGTGGTCGGTGTCGCCGAATCCGGAGACGGTGCCCTCGGTGATCCGGCGGCGCACGTGGGTGGCGAGCGGGCCCTCGGGCAGGGCGGGCAGCATCGCGGGGGCGCCGACGCCGGCTTGGATCGCCATGATCTGGGCGGCGGGCACGGACCACTGAGCGGCGCGTGCCACCGCCTCGAAGACTGCGTACGAGGAGAGGTCCAGGCCGCCGAGTTCGGGGCCGACGCCCAACCTGAGGTAGCCCTGCCGCTGGAGGTCGTCGAGGAAGTCCTCCGGGAGGGTGCGGGTGCGGTCGAGTTCCTCCGGGTCGACATGCCGCTCGTAGAAGGCTGCGATGTCGGCGACGGTCTTCTCGTCGGCGGCCCGCTCCTCGGGGTGCGCTCCGGGAAGGGGTCCAGCGCGTCCCAGCGGAGCCGCCCGGATGCGAGGCCGGGCAGGATTCCGCGAGCGGGCGCGCTCGAACGGTCGTCGGACCGCGAGTTCATGATGGACTCCTTGATACGTCCGGGATGTGCTCCGGGACTTCCGGAAGTGACGCTAGAAACGGCCGACCCCTACTTCCAACCCCTGACTGGGGTGGCACGGCCCCTGATCAGGGCCGAGGTCACCGGGTGCGGTGTGCCTGCCAGGAACCGGCGGGGCGGTGGGCGGCGTGAGGGCCGCCGGGAAGCGGTGCGCGCTCCCAGTGGGCCTGCCCGGCGAAGGAATTGGGCGTGTTCTCGGGGCTGGGCGTCTGCCGGGCGGCGAGGAGTACGGCGGTGACGGCAGCGAGTTCGGCCGCGGTGGGAAGGCCCCGGGTGACCCGCAGCACCGACGAGGGATCGGAAAGGGGCCGACGCCGGTCATGCGGGTGCGTTCCCGTGCTTGCGCGAGGGCAGTTCAGCGTGTTTCGTCCGCAGCATGGCGAAGGTGGCGACGAGCGTGGCGCGGGTCTCGGCCGGGTCTACGATGTCGTCGACGAGGCCGCGTTCGGCCGCGTAGTAGGGGTGCATCAGCTCGGCCTTGTACTCCTTGATCTTCTGCGCGCGCACCGCGTCGGGGTCGTTGGCGGCGGCGATGTCCCGGCGGAAGATGACGTTCGCCGCGCCCTCCGCGCCCATTACGGCGATCTCGTTCGACGGCCAGGCGAGGGCCACGTCCGCGCCGATGGAGCGGGAGTCCATGACGATGTACGCGCCGCCGTACGCCTTGCGCACGATGAGGGAGACCCGGGGAACGGTCGCGTTGCAGTAGGCGTACAGGAGTTTCGCTCCGTGCCGGATGATCCCGCCGTGCTCCTGGTCCACGCCGGGCAGGAAGCCGGGGACGTCGACCAGGGTCAGGATCGGGATGTTGAACGCGTCGCACATCTGCACGAAGCGGGCCGCCTTCTCGCTTGCGTGGATGTCGAGGACACCGGCCATGGCGCTCGGCTGGTTGGCGACGATGCCGGTGACATGACCGTCCAGCCGGGCCAGCACGCACAGGACGTTGGTCGCCCAGGTGGGGTGCACCTCGAACGTCTCGCCGTCGTCGACGATCTCCTCGATGACACTCCGCATGTCGTAGGACAGCCCGGGGTCGGCCGGCACCAGGTCCGCCAGCCGCTCGGTGCGCCGGTCGAAGGGGTCGCCGGTGGCGACGTGCGGAGGTAGTTCGCGGTTGTTGGCGGGCAGCAGGGACAGCAGGTAGCGGACGTCCTCCAGGCAGGTCTCCTCGTCGTCGTAAGCGAGATGGCACACGCCGGAGACGGAGGCATGCACGTCGGCCCCACCGAGCCCGTTCTGCGAGACCTGTTCGCCAGTGACGGCCTGGACGACGTCCGGTCCGGTGATGAACATCTGCGAGGTCTCGCGGACCATGAAGACGAAGTCCGTCAGGGCGGGGCTGTATGCCGCGCCGCCCGCGCACGGTCCGAGCATCACGCTGATCTGCGGGATGACCCCGGAATTGCGGGTGTTGCGCTGGAAGATCCCGCCGTAGCCGGCGAGCGCGGTCACGCCCTCCTGGATCCGGGCGCCGGCGCCGTCGTTGAGCGACACCAGGGGTGCTCCGGCGGCCGCCGCGAGGTCCATCAACTTGTGGATCTTGGCCGCGTGGGCCTCGCCCAGTGCGCCGCCGAAGATGCGGAAGTCGTGCGCGTAGACAAAGACGGTACGGCCCTCGACCGTGCCCCAGCCGGTGACGACACCGTCCGTGTAGGGCTTCTTGGCCTCCATGCCGAAGCCGGTCGCCCGGTGCCGGCGCAGTGCCTCGATCTCCTGGAAGGACCCTTCGTCGAGCAGCAGTTCGATGCGTTCGCGCGCGGTCAGCTTGCCCTTGGCGTGCTGGCGTTCGGTGGCCGCGGGATCGCCGCCGTCACGGGCACTGCGTTTGAGCCGCAGTAGCTCCTCCACGCTTCCTTCGGTGGTCGTCGCGGGCATCGTGGTCGTCGTCATCAGGTCTCACTCCTCTGTGGGACGGCGAGTCGGTCGAGCAGCTCCTCGGCCTGGTCAAGTCCTGACGTAGTGGTGCCGCTCGCGGCCACATAGCCGTCGGGTCGCAGCAGCAGGAAGCCAGCACCACGGCGCGGCAGGTGGTCGTGGGTGAGCACGCCGGAGCGGCGGGCCGCCAACGACCGGCCCCTGCGCACCAGTTCGCCGCCGGGCGGGCCCAGGGTCAGCAGCCGGAACACGGACTGGACGTCGGTACCGGTGCAGGGCACCCAGTGGGGGTGCGCGCGCCGGCCGGCGGAAGGTTCTTCAGCAGCAGCGCGGGGCCGCGGCCGGGCAGCCGCGAGGCCGAGCCGTCCGCGGACAGGGGCCCCGAGTAGCGGATCCGCCACCCCGCGAGCAGCGGCACGAACCAGCGGCGCAGCACGCCAGTGGCGTCGAGTCCGCGCCAGGACAGGTTGCGCACCCAGGCCGCGGTGGGTCCGAGCGTGAACATGCGGATCATCTGGTGGGTGGTGTGCACGATCTGCTCGGCGGCCTGGCGCCGTTCGCGCTCGTAGCTGTCGAGGATGCCGGGCGTGAGCCGTCCGTGGATGACCCCGGCGAGCTTCCACGCCAGGTTGTGCACGTCCTGGAGCCCCAGGTTGAGGCCCTGGCCGCCCACGGGCGAGTGGGTGTGGGCGGCGTCCCCGACGAGGAAGCAGCGGCCCCGGCGCAGCGGCAGTGCGATCCGCTCGGAGCTGGTGAAGGTGCGCAGCGCGTCCAGTTGCCCGACGCGCAGCCCGCCCGGACCCCGCTCGTCGAGCAGCGTCTGCACCAACTCGGGTGTCAGGGGCGTGTTCTCGGGGACCGCGGCGGCGATACGTACGTTGCCGTTGCGCATGGGCGCGAAGACGAGCGCGCCGGTACGGCCGAAGAAGTAGTGCACGTGGCCGGTCTCGTAGGAGCCGACGATGCTGCCCTCGGCGAGCAGGAAGGTCATCGGGAGGCGGTCGCCGGCGAACTGGATGCCGAGTTGCTCGCGGACCCGGCTGCGCACGCCGTCCGCCGCGATCAGCCAGTCGGCATGCACGGTCTCGGTGCCGGCCGGACCTCGCACCTCGGCGCTCACACCTTCGGCGCGGGTGTCGACCCGGATGACCTCGGCGGACCGCTCGACCTTGCCACCGAGTTCCTCCAGGCGCTGCTCCAGCAGGGCATTGGTCTGCTCCTGGGGAAGCAGCAGGGGTTCGTTGACGGAGCCGAGGGCGACTTTCAGGCGTCGGCTGCCCGCGAGGTGGTAGCTCATGGTCCGCACCCGCAGGCCGCGGCTCTCCGCGGAGTCGAGCAGGCCGAGTCCGCGCAGTACGTCGAGGGCCGGCGGCCACGGTTGCAGGGCGCGCGTGCCCTTGGGGCGGTCCGCGGCCGCGTCCAGGATCCGGACCGGTACGCCCAGGCTGAGCAGCTCGCAGCCCGCTGCCAGGCCGACCGGCCCGGCGCCGACGATCAGCACCGGTTTTGTCATGGTGGGTTGCTCCTTGTTCGGCTAGGCCTGGGTGAGTTCAGGCCTGGGTGAGGGCGGTGGAGAGCCAGCGGTCGACGGAACGCGCGGTGTCCTCCACGCGGTCCTGGATGACGTCGAAGTGATCCCCGGCCACGTCGACGGACCAGTGGGCGTACGGCCAGTCAGCCCGCCACGGGGTCTCGGCCGGCAGCCCCGGCACCGGGACGGAGGCCCGCACGAACAGCGTCGCGGTCCGGGAGCGCTGCGGTGCGGCGTCGCCGAGGACGCGCAAGTAGGCGCCCATGGCGGTGAGCCGAATGTCGTCCAGCAGGATGAAATCGGCGGTCCGCTCGGACATTCCCCGCAGCAGCGCGGTCCCGGCCGCGCTCGCGAGGGCCTCGGGGCCGCCGGCGTCGATGAGGACGAGCCCGTCGGGGCGTCGCAGGTCGTGGGTCTCCAGATGGCGGGCGACGACGTGGGCCACCAGCCCGCCCGAGGAATGGCCCACGAGGACGTAGGGCCGACCTGCCGCCTGCTCGCGTACGGCGACGGCGGCGGCCTCGACCAGCGCGTCGAGATTCGCGGGCACCCGCTCCCCGGCCCGGAAGCCGGGCAGCGAGAAGGCGACGACGTCCCGGGTCCCTGCGAATTGCGCTGCGAACCGGGCGTATTGGTGCGGGCCGGAGTTCGCGAGGACGGACGGGAAGCACAGCAGGACCGGCTGCCGATCGTCCCGCCGGGCGTCCTCGGCGAGCAGAACCGGCTCGATCAGGTCGGCCCGGTCGGGTTGGGTGAAGGCGGGGCGGCAGCGGGAGAGTTCGAGCAGCCTGGCGGTGAACTCGTTGGTACGGCCGCCGCGTTGAGCCTCATCGAAGTGGGAGACGAGTGAGGCGAGGGCACCGTCGTCGGGGGTGGCCGGTGACCGGTCGGCACCGGCGGTTCCCGCGCCGGCAATTTTCGCACCGCCCGTTCCCTCGCCGACGCGGAAGCCCGCCTCCGGCAGGGTGCCTGAGGCGACGGCGGCACTCGTCAGACGCGTCGTGACGTGGTCGGCCAGGGCCTCGATCGTGCGCAGTTCGAAGATCGTACGGGCCGTCATGTCCGGTACGCCGATGGCCAGCAGGCGGTTGCGCAGTTCGAGGGTGGTGACGGAGTCCATGCCCTGTTCGAGCAATCCGCGCCGGGGCGACACCGCAGCCGGGTCGACTCCCAGAACCGCCGCGACGGCCCCCTGACCGCGTCGAGCACCCGCGGCCGGGCGTCCGCCGGCGTACTCCCAGCAAGTCCGCTCAGCCCGGTTTCCGAGGCCGCCGGGCCCTCACTCACGTTCGTGGCACGCACCAGCCGCCGGACCTCGGGCACCTCCGACAGCAGCGGCGCGGGCCTGCCCGTCGCCAGCCTGCCCAGCAGCCGCTCCCAGTCGACGTCCGCGACGACCGCGAGACGGTCACCGCGCTCCAGAGCCCCGGCCAGCGCGGCGACCGCGGCCGGAGCGGGCAGGGCGGGCGTTCCGCGGTCACGCAGCCTGCGCAGACGGTCGGCCGCGGTACCCGGGTCGGTTCCCGAGATAACCTCGTCCTCCCACAGGCCCCACCCGATGGCGGTAACCGGCAGCCCCAGGCCGGCCCGCTGGGCGGCCAGGGCGTCGAGATGGGCGGTGGCAGCGGCGTACGAGCCGAGGCCGAGTCCCGCGCTGAACCGGGCGGCGATCGAGGAGAACAGCACGAAGGCTGTCAGGTCCCGGTCCGCGGTCAGCTCGTGCAGATGCCAGGCACCGGTGACCCGTTCGCGCACGGCACGCTCGAGATGCTCGGGGGTGAGCGAACCGAGGGTCGCCTCCTCGCGCGTGCCGGCGGTGTGCACGACCGCGGTGAGCGGCGCGCCGGCGGGAACCGTGTCGAGAACGGCCGCCACAGCGGCCCGGTCGGCAAGGTCGCAGGAGACGAGGGTGACGTCCGTACCCGCGGCACGGAGCCCGTCGACGAGCGCGGAGGCTTCCTCGGTACCGATGGTCTCGGGCCCTGTCGTCAGGATCAGATGCCCGGCTCCGGCGTCGGCTAGCGAACGGGCCACCCGCGCGCCCAGCGGTTCGGTTCCGCCGGTGATCAGCACGGTTCCGTGCGGGCACCAGGGGGCCACCCCGGCGGTGTTGCGGACGGGGGCGGGCAGCAGCCGCCGCGCGAGCGGCCCGTTCGCCCGCACCGCCACCTGGTTCTCGTTCCGGTGCTCACCGAGGCCGGCGAGCGTCGCCGCCCAGTGGGACAGTGCACGGTCGTCGAGGTCGGCCGGCAGGTCCACCAGACCGCCCCAGTACGGCAGTTCCAGTTCGGCGGACTGACCGAGGCCCCACACCTGCCCCTGGGCGGGGGCGGTGACCGGGTCCCCGTCCCCGGTGGCGACGGCACCGCGGGTGACCGCCCACAGCGGCACGGTCACCTCCATGTCGGCCAGCGCCTGCGCCAGCACGAGGGTGCCGAGAGCCGGTCTGCCGCCGGCGGGGTCGGCGCCGTAACGGGCGGGGGGGCAGCGACAGGACACCGGACAGATCCGGTACGCCTGCGACCTCTGTGCCGATACGACGGGCCAGCGCGGTCCGTTCGACGCCCACCTCGTCCACGGGCAGGGCCACGGCGCGGGCACCGTGCCGCTCGAGCATCCGTGCCGCGGCGGACGCGAGTTCGTCCTGGTCCGGGCCTGCGACGACGAGCCAGCTTCCGCTGAGCCCGGGGACCACGGGCCTGGGCAACGGACGCCAGCCGTCGAGGTAGCGCCACGACGCCTGCCCGGTGTGCTCGGTGCGCCTGCGGTGCCAGTCGGTGAGGGCGGGCAGTACGGCGGCGACGGCGTCACGGTCGTCGGCGCCCACGACCTCGGCAAGTACCTCCGCGTCGCCGGCCGCGACGGCCTGCCAGAACGGTTCGTCGGAGGTGTCGGGCTGCTGGACCGTCGCCGGCGCAGCCCAGTAGTGGGTGTGTTGGAAGGGGTAGGTGGGCAGATCGACGATCTGTGCGCCGCGTCCGGTGAAGGCCTGCGCCCAATCGACCCCAACACCCTTGACCCACAGCGTTCCCAGCGAAGTCAAAAACGCTCCCGGCCGCCCTCCTTGCGCCGCAGCGACCCCGACACCGCCACCTCGACACCCGCGTCCTCCGCCGTCTCCGCCACCGACGCGACCAGCACCGGATGCGCACTGGACTCCACAAACACCCGGAACCCGTCCCCCAACAAAGCCCTGACAGCGGGCTCGAACAACACCGGACGCCGGCAGTTCTCAAACCAATACGACGCATCCAGCTCCGAACCGTCCAACACCCCACCGGTCACCGTCGAATACAACGGAACCCGGCCTTTCCGCGGCCGCACAAACGCCAGCAACTCAGCCAACCGCCCCCGCAACGACTCCACCTGAGGACTGTGCGAAGCCACCGTCGCCGCAATCACCCGCGCCCGCACCCCTCACCCGACAGCGCGGCCACCAACTCCTCCAACGGCCCCACCGCACCCGCCACCGTCACCTGCGCCGGACCATTCACCCCCGCCACCGACAACCGGCCCCCAAACCCCGCCTCAATCCGGGCCTCCACCTCGGCCCGCGACAACGCCACCGACGCCACCGCACCCCGCCCCACCAACTCCTCCGCAAACACCTGCGAACGCACCACCACCAACCGCGCCGCATCCTCCACACTCAACGCACCCGCCACACACGCCGCCGCGATCTCCCCCTGCGAATGGCCCACCACCGCATCCGCAACCACCCCGAACGAAGCCCACAACTCCGCCAGCGCAACATGCACCGCGAACAACACCGGCTGCACCACCTCGATCCGCTCCATCGACGCGGCACCCTCCACCCCCCCTGCAGCACGTCCTCCACCCGCCACGACACAAACCGCTCCACCGCAGCCGCCACCACACCCAACCGCGCAGCAAACACCGGCGAAGAATCCAGCAACTCCACCGCCATCCCCGCCCACTGCGACCCCTGACCCGGAAACACAAACACCCGCCTACCAACCACACCCCCTCACCAGCCACCACACCCGCAACCCCACCACCCCGCGCCAACCCTCCACACCAGCAAGGAGTTCAGCCCGCCCCATCCCCACCACCACCGCACGCCGCTCAAACACAGACCGAGAAGCCACAAGCGACAAACCCAGATCATCGACGGACAGTTCCGGATGCGACTCGGCGTGCGCCAGCAGCCGCGCCGCCTGATCCCGCAACGCCGTGGAGGTCTTGGCGGACAGGACCAGGGGCAGTGGGGTCGGCTCGGCGGCCTTGGGTTCCCCCGGTGGGAACGGTTTCGTGGGCTCGGCGGCAGAAGCCTGTTCCAGGATGACGTGGGCGTTCGTCCCGCTCATGCCGAAGGAGGAGACACCGGCCCGGCGCGGACGGCCGGTCTCGGGCCAGGGCTGCTCCTCCTCGGTGAGAAGGGCGAGGGACCCCGATGTCCAGTCGACGTAGGTCGAGGGCTTGTCCACGTGCAGCGTGCGCGGCAGCACTCCGTGGCGCATCGCCATGACCATCTTGATGATGCCGGCGATGCCCGCGGCGGCGAGGGTGTGGCCGATATTGGACTTCGCTGAACCGAGCCACAGCGGCTGGTCGGCTGGGCGGTCCTGACCGTACGTCGCCAGCAGCGCGCCCGCCTCGATCGGGTCACCGAGCTTCGTGCCCGTGCCGTGCGCCTCGACCACGTCCACGTCGGCCGTGGTCAGCCCCGCCGATGCCAGGGCCGCGCGGATGACCTTCTGCTGCGAGGGGCCGTTGGGGGCGGTGAGGCCGTTGCTGGCACCGTCCTGGTTGATCGCACTTCCCGGACCACCGCCAGCACACGGTGCCCGTTTCGGCGGGCCTCCGACAACCGCTCGACAACGAGGACACCGACCCCTTCCGCGAAACCGGTGCCGTCGGCCGCGTCCGCGAAGGGCTTGCAGCGGCCGTCAGGAGCGAGGCCGCGCTGCCGGCTGAAGTCCACGAACCCGGACGGTGTGGCCATCACCGTGACCGCGCCGACCAGCGCGAGTGTGCACTCGCCCTGACGCAGCGCCTGTGCGGCGAGGTGCAGGGCGGTCAGGGACGATGAGCAGGCCGTGTCCACGGTGACGGCCGGGCCCTCGAAGCCGAAGGCATAGGCCACTCGGCCCGACAGGACGCTGGTGGCGGTGCCGGTCATCCGGTATGCCTCGGTGCCCTCCGGGGGTTGGGTGAGCATCAGCTGGTAGTCGTCGCTGACGCAGCCCGCGTAGACGCCGGTCCGGCTGCCGCGCAGCGTCGCGGCGTCGATGCCGGCGCTCTCGACGGCTTCCCAGGAGGCCTCCAGGAACAGCCGCTGCTGCGGGTCCATGGCCAGGGCCTCACGCGGGTTGATGCCGAAGAAGCCGGCGTCGAACCCGGCGGCGTCGTAGAGGAATCCGCCCTCCTTCGCGTAGGAGGTGCCGGTGCGCTCCGGGTCGGGGTCGTACAGGCCCTCGAGGTCCCAGCCGCGGTCGGAGGGGAAGCCGGATATGGCGTCCCGGCCCGCGGCCACCAGGTCCCAGAGGTCCTCCGGCGTGCGGACCCCGCCTGGGAATCGGCAGCTCATGCCGACGATCGCCAGGGGCTCGGTGCGCCGGTCGTCCCCGTCCTTCAGCCGACGCCGTGTCTCCTGGAGCTCGACCGTCACGCGTTTCAGGTAGTCACGGAGCTTCGTGTCCTGATCAGTCATGGTTGGCTTCCTTGTCACGAGGTGGTGCCGAGCTCGTTGTCGATGAATGCGAAGAGTTCGTCGTCGGTCTTCAGGCCCTCGATGTCCGGCAGGCCGGCGGGGTCTGTCAGGTCGGAGGGAACTGTGACCCCGGCGGGGTCCGTCAGGCGGTCGCCGGGGAGGGCGGCCTGCGTCGTGGACACCTCGCGAAGGAGGGACTCCAGCCGCTCGACGATCCGTTCGCGGGCGGTGGCGTCCTGCGCCGCCGCCAGCAGTCCGGCGGCGAGGCCGTCGAGGTCGGACTCGGCCCTCGCGGCACCGGCCGTCACGACCGACGGGACGCGCGAGGCCAGGAAGGTGGCGATCGCCTGGGGTGTCGGGTGGTCGAACGCCAGGGTCGCGGGCGGCTCTTGGCCCGTGACCTCACCGAGCCGATTGCGCAGAGTGACCGCAGCCATGGAGTCGAAGCCCAGGTCCTTCAGGGACTTCTCCGGATCGACCTGGGCGGGGTGGCCGTAGCCGAGGACGGCGGCGATCTCGGCCTGGACGATGTCCCGCAGGTACTCCACCCGCTCGGACTCAGAGAGCCCGGCGAGGACTTCGGCTGGTGAGAGGACGCCATCGGCTGCCGCAGCGGATGCCGGCTCCCGTCGAGCGGGGGTGACGGACACTGCGGGCGCAAGGGCCGCCGGGTCTGTCTCCAGCCAGTAACGGCTGCGCTGGAAGGCGTAGGTGGGCAGATCCACCGGACGGGCGCCGGAACGGACCAGCAGGCTACGCCAGTCGGCCGCTGCGCCCCGCGTCCACAGCTCGGCGAACGCTGTCAGCAGTGTCCGAGCCTCGGACCGTTCGCGCCGCGTCGCGGCACTGAGCAGCACCCGCGGGCCGGCTTCCGCGAGTGTGTCGCGGGCCATGGCGGTGAGCACGGCGTCCGGGCCGATCTCCAGATACGTGGAAACACCCAGGGTGTTCAGCTCACCGATACCGTCCGCGAACCGGACGGCCTCGCGGACATGACGCACCCAGTACTCGGCCGAAGTGATCTCCTGCGAACTCGCCGTACGGCCAGTCAGATTGGAGACCAGCGGAACCACCGGCGCCGCATACGACAACTGCTCCGCGATCTGACGGAACTCGGCCAGCATCGGCTCCATCCGATGCGAGTGAAAGGCATGGGAAACCTGCAGCCGCTTCGTCTTACGCCCCAACGCCCGCCAATGCCCGGCCACCTCCAGCACCGCGTCCTCATCCCCGGCGATCACCGTGGACACCGGCCCGTTCAACGCCGCCACCGACACCCCTGCCCGCAGCGTCGACAGCACCTCCGCCTCCGACGCCTGCACCGACACCATCGCCCCACCCGCCGGCAGGCCCATCAACCGGCCCCGCGCCGCCACCAGACGGCACGCATCCGCCAGCGACCACACCCCCGCAACATGCGCCGCCGCCAGCTCACCCACCGAATGCCCGGCCACATAATCCGGCCGCACACCCCAGCTCTCCCACAACCGCGCCAACGCCACCTCAAACGCAAACAACGCACACTGCGTAAACAACGTCCGATCCAGCAACCCACCCGGATCTCCGGAGAACATGACGTCCTTCAACGGACGCTCCAGATACCCCTCCAGCTCCCCACACACCTCATCCAACACAGCCGCAAACACCGGGAAAGCGGCATACAACTCCGCCCCATACCAACCCGCTGACTCCCTGACCCGTGAACAAGAACGCCGTCCCACCCACCTTGGCCTCCCCGTCGCAGCGAAAGCGCTGGACCTGCCCTGAGCAAGCGCGTCGAGAGCCGCATGGAGCTCGTCGTGGTCGGCGGCGACCACGACGGCCCGGTGGTCGAGGGCAGCTCGGGTCACGAGCGAGGCGAGCCCCAGGTCCGGGAGGGCCGGGGCATCGGTCCTGTGCCGCAGGTCGGCGAGCAGGCGGGCGGCCTGGGCGCGCAGGGCCTGGGCGGTGTCGGCGGAGAGGACGACGGGGTCAGGGAAGCGGGCCGGCTTCGCCCGACTCCCCCTCCGTCTGCGCCGGCTGGTCCTCGGGCGCCTGCTCCAGGATGACGTGCGCGTTCGTCCCACTGATACCGAACGACGACACACCCGCCCGACGCGGACGACCCGTCTCGGGCCACATCTGCTCCGACGTCAGCAGCTCAACCGCACCCGACTCCCAGTCGACAAACGACGACGGCTCATCCACATGCAGCGTCCGCGGCAGCACACCATGCCGCATCGCCATCACTATCTTGATCACACCCGCCACACCCGCAGCCGCCTGCGCATGCCCGATGTTCGACTTCGCCGACCCCAGCCACAACGGCCGACCCACCACACGACCCTGGCCATACGTCGCCAGCAACGCACCCGCCTCGATCGGATCACCGAGTTGGGTTCCGGTGCCGTGGGCCTCGACGGCGTCAACGTCGCCCGTCTCCAGGCCGGCCACGGCGAGCGCCTGGTTGATGACCCGTTGCTGGGCGGGGCCGTTGGGGGCGGTGAGGCCGTTGCTGGCACCGTCCTGATTGATCGCGCTGCCGCGGACCACGGCCAGCACACGGTGCCCGTTACGGCGCGCGTCCGACAAGCGCTCGACCAGGAGAAGACCCACGCCCTCGGACCAGCCGGTGCCGTCCGCGGCCTGCGCGAAGGGCTTGCAGCGGCCGTCGGGGGCCAGGCCGCGCTGTCGGCTGAAGTCCACGAAGGTCCCCGGCGACGACATCACGGTCACACCACCGGCCAGCGCCATGGAACATTCACCGGAGCGGAGCGACTGGATGGCCATGTGCAAGGCCACGAGGGAGGAGGAGCAGGCGGTGTCGACGGTGACCGCAGGGCCCTCCAGACCGAAGGTGTAGGCGATACGACCGGTGTTGACACTGCTGGTGTTGCCGGTGCCGATGTACCCCTCGACGTCACCCGGCAGCGCGGGCAGCCGGCTCGCGTAGTCCTGGTACATCACCCCCGCGTAGACGCCCGTGCGGCTGCCCGCCACGGACCTCGGGTCGATGCCGGCCCGCTCGAACACCTCCCAGGAAGCCTCCAGCAGCAGCCGCTGCTGCGGGTCCATGGCCAGTGCCTCGCGCGGGGAGATACCGAAGAACTCGGCGTCGAACTCGGCGGCCTCGTAGAGGAAACCGCCGTCCTTCGCGTACGTCGTGCCCGTGTGGTCCGGGTCGGGGTCGAAGAGGCGGTCCAGGTCCCAGCCGCGATCCTCCGGGAACCCGGAGATCGCGTCCCGGCCCGCGGCCACCAAGTCCCACAGATCCTCCGGCGAACCGACCCCACCCGGGTAACGGCAACTCATCCCGATGATGGCGATCGGGTCGTCATCGGCCCCCGCGGGCAAGGCAGTTGTCGTGGTCGGCTCGGTGGATGGACCGTCCTCGGGGATGCCGAGTTCGGAGCGCAGATGCCGAGCTAGCGCCATCGGGGTGGGGTGGTCGAAGACGAGGGTGGCGGGCAGTCGCAGGCTGGTGGCTTTGTTGAGGCGGTTGCGCAGTTCGACCGCGGTCAGCGAGTCGAAGCCGAGGGCCTTGAAGCCACGCCGGGCGTCCACGGTGTCCGGGGCACCGTAGTCGAGGACTCCGGCGACTTCGGAAAGGACCAGATCGAGCAGCAGCTTCTCCTGCTCTTCGGCGGGCAGTGCGGCGAGCCGGTCGCCGAGGGAGGCGTCCGCGGTCGCGGACTCGGTTGCTCCGGCGACCCGGCGGACCGACCTGCGCACCAGACCGCGCAGCACGGGCGGCAGTTCCTGCGTCGGACGCGACCGCAGCGCTGCCTGATTCAGCCCGAGGGGTACGACCTCGGCCACGTCCAGCGCCAGCGCCTGGTCGAACAGGGCAAGCCCCTGCTCCGGAGAGAACGCGGTGAGCCCGCTGCGGGCCAACCGAGCTCGGTCGGTGTCGTCGAGGGCGGCCTCCATGCCGCCTTCCGCCCACAGACCCCAGGCCAGCGAAGTGGCCGGCAGACCCTGAGCCCGACGCAGATGGGCCAGACCGTCCAGGAAGGTGTTGGCGGCGGCGTATCCGCTCTGGCCGGCGGTGCCGAAGGTGCCGGCGACGGAGGAGAAGAGGATGAAGGCGGTGAGGTCGAGGCCGAGTTCACCCACGGCCTCGTGCAGCGCCCACGCCCCGTCCACCTTCGGACGCAGCACCGCATCCACACGCTCACGCGTCAGCCCCTGAACCACCGCATCGTCCAGCACACCGGCCGTATGCACCACCGCACGCACCGGCGACTCCACGCCCGCCAGCACCTCCGTCAACGCCTCCCGGTCGGCCACATCACACGCCACCGTCCGCACCGACGCACCCAACCCGGCCAACTCCGCCTCGAACTCGACCGCACCCGACGCCTGCAGACCGCTACGACTCAGCAACAGCAGGCCGCGCACCCCGTGCTCGACCACCAGATGCCGCGCCACCAGACGACCCAACGCACCCGTCGCACCCGTCACCAACACCGTGCCGTCACCGGACCACGGCGACTCCCCGGTCGCACCCACATCGGCACGCACCAGCCGCGGAACCACCACCCCACCCGAGCGCACCGCAACCTGCGCATGCCCGGTCACCGGCACAGCGCCAGCACCATCACCCACGGCATCCAGGTCCACCAACAGAAACCGGTCCGGATTCTCCGACTGAGCCGACCGCACCAAACCCCACACGGCCGAACCCGCCACATCCACCACCGACTCACCCTCAACAGCAGCAACCGCACCCCGCGTCACCACCACCAGACGAGACGCAGACCACCGCTCATCGCCCAGCCACTCCTGAAGCAGCACCAGCACCGAACCGACCACGTCATGCACCCGACCCGGAACATCAACTCCGACGCCCGTCGGCACATACACCACCGCGTCCGGCACACCCTCGACCGTCGCTTCCGCCAGCTCCGCCAGCGACCCGAACGACCCCACACCCTCACCAGAAACCAGTGCCACATCCCGTGCGCCCGTACCAACCACAGCCCACGTCCCGTCAAAAGACACGCCCTCCGACGAGTTCGGCGCCACCCATCGCATCCCGCAACAGGGCTTCGTCGAAGCCCGGTCCCGTATGGCGCAGCTGCTCGGCGGAGACGGAGCGCAGGGTGAGTTCCTCGACGGTGGCGAGGGGCGCACCGTTGGTGTCGGCGAGTTGGAGCGAGACAGCGTCCGGCCCGGCCGGAGCCAACCGCACCCGCGCCACCGCCGCACCCGCCGCGTGCAGCCGCACACCACTCCACACGAACGGCAGCCTGGTCTCTGTGCTGCGGGGCAGCACACCGAGTCCCATGCCGTGGAAGGCGGCGTCGAGGAGAGCGGGGTGCAGCCCGAACCCGGCGGCGTCACCGGCCTGTTCGTCGGCGAGCACGACCTCCGCGAACACCTCCTCACCACGACGCCACGCCGCCCGCAGCCCCTGGAAAGCGGGCCCGTAGTCGTACCCGCTCTCCGCCAGCGCGGCGTACCAGCCGTCGAGCGCGACGGGGCGGGCGTCGGCCGGCGGCCAGCTGGTCAGTTCGAACGTAGCTTCCGACGTGGTGCCGGCCATGAGGGTGCCGGTGGCATGCCTGGTCCAGGGCACGTCCTCGTCGGTGTTCTCCGGGCGCGAGTGGATGCTCAGCGAGCGGCGGCCCGCCTCGTCCTCGACGCCCACGGTCACCTGTACCTGCACCGCACCGCGCTCGGGTAGCGACAGCGGGAGCTCAAGGGTCAGGTCGTCGAGGACGTCGAGGCCGAGCATCTCTCCTGCGCGCAGGCCCATCTCCACCAGGGCAGTGCCCGGGAGCAGTACGGTGCCCAGGACCGCGTGATCGGCGAGCCAGGGCTGAGCGGTCAGCGACAGCCGACCGGTGTAGAGAGCACCATCGGCATCCGCGAGGGACACCACCGCACCGAGAAGAGGGTGACCTGCCGATCCCAGTCCGAGGCCTGTGGCAGCGTCGCCACGCGGTCCGCTGTCGGCCCGAAGCCAGTAACTCCTGCGCTGGAAGGCATAGGTGGGCAGCTCGATCGTGCGAGCCCCACGACCGCCGAAAACCGCCTGCCAGTCGGGACCGACTCCTCGTACGTGCATCCGCGCCAGCGCCGTGACGACGCCCGCGGCCTCCGGCCGGTCCCGCCGCACGGAGGTGACGAACTCCAGTTCGGCAACGTCGTCGGCGGGGAGTGTGTCGCGGGCCATGGCCGTGAGCACGGCGTCCGGACCGATCTCCAGATACGTGGAGACACCCAACCCGTTCAACTCACCGATACCGTCGGCGAACCGGACCGCCTCCCGCACATGACGCACCCAGTACTCGGCCGAAGTGATCTCCTCCACGGCCGCCGTGCGACCAGTCAGATTGAGACCACCGGAACCACCGGCGCCGCATACGACAACTGCTCCGCGATCTGACGGAACTCGGCCAGCATCGGCTCCATCCGATGCGAGTGAAAGGCATGGGAAACCTGCAACCGCTTCGTCTTACGCCCCAACGCCCGCCAATGCCCGGCCACCTCCAGCACCGCATCCTCATCCCCGGCAACCACCGTGGACACCGGCCCGTTCAACGCCGCCACCGACACCCCACCCACCAGCGTCGACAGCACCTCCGCCTCCGACGCCTGCACCGACACCATCGCCCCACCCGCCGGCAGGCCCTGCCATCAACCGGCCCCGCGCCGCCACCAGACGGCACGCATCCGCCAGCGACCACACCCCCGCAACATGCGCCGCCGCCAGCTCACCCACCGAATGCCCGGCCACATAATCCGGCCGCACACCCCAGCTCTCCCACAACCGCGCCAACGCCACCTCGAACGCAAACAACGCACACTGCGTAAACAACGTCCGATCCAGCAACCCACCCGGATCTTCGGAGAACATGACGTCCTTCAACGGACGCTCCAGATACCCCTCCAGCTCCCCACACACCTCATCCAGCACGGCAGCGAACACCGGGAACGAGCCATACAACTCCCGCCCCATACCAACCCGCTGACTCCCCTGACCCGTAAACAAGAACGCCGTCCCACCCTCGTCCACCGTGCCGGTGACGATCCGGGACGAGGTCCGGCCATCGGCCAGATCGACGAGGGCACCTCGCAGGTCCGTGTCCTCGTCGGTGAGGAGGACCGCGCGGTGTTCCAGGCCCGCGCGGGTCAGGGCGAGGGAGGAGGCCAGGTCGAGGTCGGAGACCTGACGGGCGTCGCTCCCCAGATGGGTCTGGAGTCGTCGGGCCTGGGCGCGCAAGGACTGTTGGTTGCGGGCGGAGAGGACGACGGGGGTCAGTGGAAGCGGGGCGGCCCCCTCCGACTCCCCCTCCGTCTGCGCCGGCTGGTCCTCGGGCGCCTGCTCCAGGATGACGTGCGCGTTCGTCCCACTGATACCGAACGACGACACACCCGCCCGACGCGGACGACCCGTCTCGGGCCACATCTGCTCCGACGTCAGCAGCTCAACCGCACCCGACTCCCAGTCGACAAACGACGACGGCTCATCCACATGCAACGTCCGCGGCAGCACACCATGCCGCATCGCCATCACCATCTTGATCACACCCGCCACACCCGCAGCCGCCTGCGCATGCCCGATGTTCGACTTCGCCGACCCCAGCCACAACGGCCGACCCACCACACGACCCTGGCCATACGTCGCCAGCAACGCACCCGCCTCGATCGGATCACCGAGCTTCGTGCCTGTGCCGTGCGCCTCCACCGCGTCCACGTCGGCCGTGGTGATGCGGGCGTCGGCAAGGGCGTCGCGGATGACCTGCTGCTGGGCGGGGCCGTTGGGGGCGGTCAAACCGTTGCTGGCACCGTCCTGGTTGATCGCGCTGCCCCGGACCACGGCGAGCACCCGGTGCCCGTTGCGCCGCGCGTCCGACAAGCGCTCGATGAGAAGGACACCCACGCCCTCGGACCAACCGGTGCCGTCCGCGGCCTCCGCGAACGACTTGCAGCGGCCGTCCTGCGCAAGGCCCTGCTGGCGGCTGAACTCCACGAAGGTGCCGGGCGTGGCCATGACCGCGACGCCGCCGGCCAGGGCCATGGTGCACTCGCCGCGCCTCAGGGCGTGTGCGGCCAGGTGCAGTGCGGTCAGCGAGGAGGAGCAGGCGGTGTCCACGGTGACGGCGGGACCGGTCAGGCCGAGCGTGTAGGCGACGCGCCCGGAGAGCACGCTCGCCTGGCTTCCGGTGAGCCGGTGGCCCTCGACGCCTTCGGTGGCCTCGTGCAGGGCGGGACCGTAGTCGTGATACATGAGGCCCGCGAAGACGCCGGCCCGCGTGCCGCGTATGGATGCCGGGTCGATGCCGGCCCGCTCGAACACCTCCCAGGAAGCCTCCAGGAACAGCCTCTGCTGCGGGTCCATGGCCAGTGCCTCACGCGGGGAGATACCGAAGAACTCGGCGTCGAACTCGTCGGCGTCGTACAGGAAACCGCCTTCGCGGGTGTACGAGGTGCCGGTGCGCTGCGGGTCCTCGTCGAAGAGGCGGTCCAGGTCCCAGCCGCGGTCCTCCGGGAACCCGGAGATCGCGTCCCGGCCCGCGGCTACCAAGTCCCACAGATCCTCCGGCGAACCGACCCCACCCGGGTAACGGCAGCTCATCCCGATGATGGCGATCGGATCGTGCGCCGCGTCCTGCAGCTCCTGATTCATCTTCCGAAGCCGCGCGGTCTCTTTGAGTGAATCCCGCAGGGCGGTGACGACCTTCGCGGACTGGGTGTCCGTCATGTCCTTCCCACTTTCCGAATTCATCAGGATCCGATGCCTTCTTGTGCCAGGCGGACGAGCTCGTCGACGTCCATGTCGTCGATCAGGTCCACTTCGATGTCGGGTGCGGATGCGGCCTCTGTCAGCCGCTCGGCCGCATGGTTCGCCACCGGGGCGTCGGCCGCCTCCGGGGCCTGCTCCTGCGTCGGGAACAGCCGCTCGCGCACCAGCGCCGCCACGGCCACCGGGGTGGGGTGGTCGAAGACGAGGGTGGCGGGCAGTCGCAGGCCGGTGGCTTTGTTGAGGCGGTTGCGCAGTTCGACCGCGGTGAGGGAGTCGAAGCCGAGGTCCTTGAAGCCACGCCGGGCCTCCACCTTGTCGGTGACGCCGAGGACGGCGGCCACCTCCGCGCGCACCAGGTCCACGAGCGTCTTGTCCTGCTCTGCGACGGGCAGTGCGGCGAGGCGGTCGGCGAGGGAGACGCCCGTCGTCTGGGTGGCGGTCGCCTCGGCGGCACGGCGGGCCGGCCCGCGCACCAAGCCGCGCAGCACGGGCGGCAGTTCCTCCGCCGGGCGCGATCGCAGCGCGGCCCGATTCAGCTGGGCCGGCACCGCGTACGCGGACGGCTTGCTCAGGGCGAGGTCGAACAGGGCCAGTCCCCGTTCGGGCTCGAGCGCGGTCATGCCCGTGGTGCGGGCCATCCGCTCCCGGTCGGTGTCGTCGAGGGCGGCCTCCATGCCGCCTTCCGCCCACAGACCCCAGGCCAGCGAGGTGGCAGGCAGCCCCTGAGCCCGACGCAGATGGGCCAGACCGTCCAGGAAGCCGTTCGCCGCCGCGTAGTTGCCCTGGCCGGGTCCGCCGAGCACGCCCTGGATCGACGAGAAGAGGATGAAGGCGGTGAGGTCGAGGCCGAGTTCACCCACGGCCTCGTGCAGCGCCCACGCCCCGTCCACCTTCGGACGCAGCACCGCATCCACACGCTCACGCGTCAGCCCCTGAACCACCGCATCGTCCAGCACACCGGCCGTATGCACCACCGCACGCACCGGCGACTCCACGCCCGCCAGCACCTCCGTCAACGCCTCCCGGTCGGCCACATCACACGCCACCGTCCGCACCGACGCACCCAACCCGGCCAACTCCGCCTCGAACTCGACCGCACCCGACGCCTCCAGGCCACTACGACTCAGCAACAGCAGGCCGCGCACCCCGTGCTCGACCACCAGATGCCGCGCCACCAGACGACCCAACGCACCCGTCGCACCTGTCACCAACACCGTGCCGTCACCGGACCACGGCGACTCCCCGGTCGCACCCACATCGGCACGCACCAGCCGCGGAACCACCACCCCACCCGAGCGCACCGCAACCTGCGCATGCCCGGTCAAAGGCACACCGCCGACACCATCACCCCGGCGTCCAGGTCCACCAGCACGAACCGGTCCGGATTCTCCGACTGAGCCGACCGCACCAAACCCCACACGGCCGCACCCACCACATCCACCACCGACTCACCCTCGACAGCAGCAACCGCACCCCGCGTCACCACCACCAGACGAGACGCAGACCACCGCTCATCGCCCAGCCACTCCTGAAGCAGCACCAGCACCGAACCGACCACGTCATGCACCCGACCCGGAACATCAGCGCCATCAAGGCTCGGTACCTGAACCACGACCGCATCCGGCACTCGATCGACCGCCGCAGCCAACTCACCCAGCGACCCGAACGACCCCACGCACTCACCCGAAACCACACCGACCTCGGCCTCACCCACCACAGCCCACGACCCACCGAACGGTGTCGGCGTCGGCTCCTGAGTCCAGTCGAGGCGGAAAAGCGACTCGTCGAGGGTGTTCCGGCCGGCGGTCAGCTGCTCGGGTGCCACAGGGCGCCGAGCGAGTGAGTCCACTGTCGCGAGGGGTGCGCCGGAGGTGTCGGTGAGCTGGAGCGAGACAGCGTCCGGCCCGGCCGGAGCCAACCGCACCCGCGCCACCGCCGCACCCGCCGCGTGCAGCCGCACACCGCTCCACACGAACGGCAGCCTGGTCTCTGTGCTGCGGGGCAGCACACCGAGTTCGATGGCGTGCAGGGTGGCGTCCAGCAGGGCCGGATGCAGTCCGAACTCGGCGGCGGTGTCCGCCTGTTCCGCCGGGAGCGCGACCTCGGCGAACACCTCGTCACCCCGACGCCACGCTGCCCGCAGCCCCTGGAAAGCGGGCCCGTAGTCGTAACCGCTCTCCGCCAGCGCCGCGTACCAGCCGTCGAGGGCGACCGGTTGGGCGTCGCTCGGCGGCCAGGTGGTCAGTTCGGCGGGTGGTACGGCGGTGTCCGCCGCGGACGCCGCGAGGGTTCCGGTCGCGTTCCGTGTCCACGGGGTCTCTCCGTCCGCACTGGCGGTGCGTGAGTGGATGTTCAGAGAGCGGCGGCCGGTCTCGTCCTCGGCACCGACGCTCACCTGGACGTCGACGGACTCCTCGTCCGGCAGCAACAGCGGTGCCTCGAGCGTGAGTTCTTCGAGGACGTCGAGGCCGAGCGTACGTCCGGCCCTGAGGCCCATTTCGACCAGGCCGGTGCCGGGAAGCAGCACGGTGCCCAGAGCCGCGTGATCGAGTAGCCACGGGTGGCTGCCGACCGACAGCCGCCCGGTGAGGACGGCGCCACTGCCGTCCGCGAGGGAAACGGCCGCGCCGAGCAGGGGGTGACCGGCCGTTGAGAGGCCCAGCGCACCGGCGGCCTGCTCGTGGTCGAGCCGCCGGCCTGTCTCCAACCAGTAGTGGGTGTGTTGGAAGGGGTAGGTGGGCAGATCGACGATCTGTGCGCCGCGTCCGGTGAAGGCCTGCGCCCAATCGACCCCAACACCCTTGACCCACAGCGTTCCCAGCGAAGTCAAAAACGCTCCCGGCCGCCCTCCCTTGCGCCGCAGCGACCCCGACACCGCCACCTCGACACCCGCGTCCTCCGCCGTCTCCGCCACCGACGCGACCAGCACCGGATGCGCACTGGACTCCACAAACACCCGGAACCCGTCCCCAACAAAGCCCTGACAGCGGGCTCGAACAACACCGGACGCCGGCAGTTCTCAAACCAATACGACGCATCCAGCTCCGAACCGTCCAACACCCCACCGGTCACCGTCGAATACAACGGAACCCGGCCTTTCCGCGGCCGCACAAACGCCAGCAACTCAGCCAACCGCCCCCGCAACGACTCCACCTGAGGACTGTGCGAAGCCACCGTCGCCGCAATCACCCGCGCCCGCACCCCTCACCCGACAGCGCGGCCACCAACTCCTCCAACGGCCCCACCGCACCCGCCACCGTCACCTGCGCCGGACCATTCACCCCCGCCACCGACAACCGGCCCCCAAACCCCGCCTCAATCCGGGCCTCCACCTCGGCCCGCGACAACGCCACCGACGCCACCGCACCCCGCCCCACCAACTCCTCCGCAAACACCTGCGAACGCACCACCACCAACCGCGCCGCATCCTCCACACTCAACGCACCCGCCACACACGCCGCCGCGATCTCCCCCTGCGAATGGCCCACCACCGCATCCGCAACCACCCCGAACGAAGCCCACAACTCCGCCAGCGCAACATGCACCGCGAACAACACCGGCTGCACCACCTCGATCCGCTCCATCGACGCGGCACCCTCCACCCCCGCAGCACGTCCTCCACCCGCCACGACACAAACCGCTCCACCGCAGCCGCCACCACACCCAACCGCGCAGCAAACACCGGCGAAGAATCCAGCAACTCCACCGCCATCCCCGCCCACTGCGACCCCTGACCCGGAAACACAAACACCCGCCTACCAACCACACCCCCTCACAGCCACCACACCCGCAACCCCACCACCCCGCGCCAACCCCTCCACACCAGCAAGGAGTTCAGCCCGCCCCATCCCCACCACCACCGCACGCCGCTCAAACACAGACCGAGAAGCCACAAGCGACAAACCCAGGTCGTCAACCGTGGAGCCGGGATGCGTACCGGCATGCGTCAACAGCCGCGCCGCCTGATCCCGCAACGCAGATTCGGTACGTGCCGACAGCAGCCAGGGAACAGCCGTCTCGCCGTCGCGCGGTTCTTCCGCCGGCTGTGCCGCAACCTCGATGGGCGTGGGCGCTTCCTCGAGGATGACGTGCGCGTTCGTACCGCTGATGCCGAAGGACGAGACGGCCGCGCGGCGCGGACGGCCGGTCTCGGGCCAGGGCTGCTCCTCGGTGAGCAGTTCCACCGCACCGGACGTCCAGTCCACGTGCGAGGAGGGTGCGTCCACGTGCAGCGTGCGCGGGAGCCTTCCCGCGCGCAGGGCCATCGTCATCTTTATGACGCCGGCGACACCCGCGGCGGCCTGGGTGTGGCCGATGTTCGACTTGACGGAGCCCAGCCGAAGCGGCCGGTCGGCCGGGCGGTCCTGTCCGTACGTCGCCAGCAGCGCGCCCGCCTCGATCGGGTCACCGAGCTTCGTGCCCGTGCCGTGTGCCTCCACCACATCCACGTCGGCCGTGGTCAGCCCCGCCGATGCCAGGGCCGCGCGGATGACCTTCTGCTGGGCGCGACCGCTGGGGGCGGTCAAACCGTTGCTGGCACCGTCCTGGTTGATCGCACTGCCCCGGACCACCGCCAGCACACGGTGCCCGTTACGGCGCGCGTCCGACAACCGCTCCACCAGCAGGACGCCGACGCCTTCCGACCAGCCCGTGCCGTCTGCCGCGTCCGAGAACGACTTGCAGCGGCCGTCGGCCGACAGGGCGCGCTGGCGGGTGAGTTCGACAAAGATGCCCGGCGTCGACATGACGGTCACCCCGCCGGCCAGGGCCATGGTGCACTCGCCGTCCCGGATCGACCGGATGGCCATGTGCAGGGCCACCAGGGATGCGGAGCAGGCGGTGTCGATGGTGATCGCGGGGCCCTCCAGTCCGAGGGCGTAGGCGACCCGGCCGGACGCAACGCTGGGCGTGCTTCCGGTCATCAGGTAGCCCTCGGTGGCCTGGGTCCCCCTCGTCGAGGCGGGGGCCGTAGTCCTGGAAGGTGGCGCCGGCGAAGATGCCGGTCGGGCTGCCGGCGAGGGACCTGGGGTCGATGCCGGCGCGTTCGACGGCTTCCCAGGAGGCCTCCAGGAACAGCCGCTGCTGCGGGTCCATGGCCAACGCCTCACGCGGGTTGATGCCGAAGAAGCCGGCGTCGAACCCGGTCGCGTCGAGGAAGCCGCCTTCCCGCACGTAGTGCTTGCCAGGTGCGTTGCCCTCGGGATCGTAGAGTCCCTGCACGTCCCAGCCACGGTCGTCCGGGAAGGCGCCGATGACGTCCCGGCCTTCGGCGACCGTCCGCCACAGGTCCTCCGGCGAGCCGATCCCGCCGGGGAAGCGGCAGCTCATGCCGATGATGACGATGGGGTCGTCGTGTTCACCGGACTCGTCCGCGCGGTCGGCCGGGGTCGTCGGGATCGGAACTGCTGCTGCGGTGCCGCCGGCTGATGTACCGGCGTCTCCGTCACTCAGTCTCTCCTTGAGGTGGCTGAGCACGGCGTCCGGTGTGGGGTGGTCGAAGACGAGCGCGGACGGCAGGTTCAGCCCGGTCGCCCCGGCGAGTGCGTCGCGCAGTTCCACGACCATCAGCGAGTCGAATCCGAGCTCCTTGAAGGGGCGGCCGGTGTCGATGCCGTAGGGGTCGGCGAGCTCCAGCACCGTGGCGACGGTGCCGCGCACCAGTTCCTCCAGCGCACGGTGGAGTTGTTCGCCGGACAGTGCGGCGAGCCCGGTGCGTGTCTCGTCTCCGCCGTTCCCCTGCGCGGTGGGGTGGGCTCGGGCAGGGGTTCAGCGACGCGTGGCGGCAGTGCGCGGGCGGTGCCCCGCAGGGCGGCCGGGACCGTGTCGGGGTCGGCGGCGTTCACGGCTGCCCGGTCCACGCGGGCGGCGATGACGAAGGCGGCGGGGACCCTGGGCGCCAGGTCGAGCAGTTTGAGGGCGTCCGCGTCCGACAGCGGCCGCAGCATACCGTCGGCGTCCTCGTTCCACCCGCCCCAGGCCACGGCCTGGCCGGGCAGTCCGGCGGTCCGACGGCGCTCGGCGAGCGCGGCGAGGTAGGCCCCCACCGCCGCGTCCTGAGGCGTGCCGCCACCGAGGGTTGCGGCGGTGGAGGTGAGCAGCACGAACGCGGAGAGCCCGAGCGGCCGGGTCAGTTCCTCCAGGTGGAGCACGGAGGTGATGCGCTCGTGCACCGACGGTTCGTGGACCGATGGTTCCAGTGTCGTCGAGAGCGTCGTAGCCCTGGCTTCGGCGAAGGCGGCGTGGACCACCGCAGTCAGCGGCCGGTCGGAGGGCACCCTTTCGAGCAGCTCGGCGACGGCGACCGGGTCGGCGGGATCGCAGGAGACCGCCACCAACTCGGCGCCCAGCGCGACGAGTTCGGCGGTGAGCCGCACGACCTCGGTCGAGGTGTCCGCGCCGGGCGCGGCCAGCATCACGGTGCGCACGCGGTGAGCGGTGACGAGGTGCCGGGCGAGGGCGGTGACGCGCGCGTCGGTGCCGCCGGTCAGCAGCACGCTGCCACCGGTCTCCCACACCGGTACGGGGCTCACCGGCGGAACGGCCCGCACCAGGCGTGGCACCAGAGGCACCCCGCCGCGCAGCGCAATCTCGGGCTCCGGCGAGGCGAGTGCGGCGGGCAGGCCCTGCAGCGATTCCTTGCCGGCCGCGACATCCACCAGGGTGATGCGCTCAGGGTGTTGCCGCTGAAGGGAGCGCACCAGGCCACGGACGGCCGCGGCCGCCGGATCAGGCGCCTGGTCCCGTGGTCCGGCCGCCACGGCACCGCGAGTGATCAGGGTGAACCGGGTGCCGTCCAACCGCGGGTCGGCCAGCCAGGCGTCGAGTGTTCCGGCGATCCGGTCCATCACCGCCGACGTAACATCGGCGGCGTTGTCGGCCGCCGAGCCGGGGCACGACAGAAGCACCAGATCAGGAACGTCGTCGTTGCACGCCTCGGTGAATCCGGCGGCGTCCGGGTGCAGCCGGACGCCGTTGGTGGCGGTGGTCAGCGCGGCCGACAGTCCGAGCACATCGGCGCCGACGAGCACGACCCGGCCCTGCGGGCAGCGATGGCGGTGCGCGGCATGCCCGTCGGCGGGCCGCCAGTCCAGGCGGTGCAGGTCGTCACGTACGGCCGCACGGGCAGCGCCCAACTGCTCGTCGTCGACCGGCCCTACGGTCAGGGAGGCGACGTCCGCGACCGGCCGGCCCGAGCCGTCGGTGAAGGTGAGGGAGACGGCGTCGCTCCCGGCCGGGCTGATCCGCACCCGTAGGGCGTGCGCGCCGGTGGCGTGCAGCCGCAGGCCGCGCCATTCGACCGGCTGAGCCGGGCGCACGGAACCGGCCGGTGCGTCGTGCGCGGCGAGCAGTCGCAGCGCGGCGTCCACGAGCGCGGGGTGCAGCCCGCAGCGATGAGCCTCCTCGGTCTGCTCCTCATCCACCACGACCTCGGCGAACGTCTCGGCACCGCGGCGCCAGGCGGCCCGCACCCCGGTGATCACGGCGAGGGGGTGGCGTCGCGCGGCGGCCAGATCTCCTGCTGCTCCGGGCCGTCGAGGCCCGTCTCCGCGCTGTCGGTCGCGGGCGCCAGCGTGCCGTGGGCGTGACGGGTCCAGCCTGCGCTCCGGCCGGCGTCCTCCGGGCGAGCATGCAGTTCGACCGCACGTCGGCCGGCCTCGTCCGCCTGGCCGACGACGACCTGGAGCTGTACGGCACCGTCGTCGGGCAGCACCAGCGGCGCGCAGACGGTGAGCCGCTCCACTCGCTCGACTCCGGCGATCAGCCCTGCCTGCAGCGCCAGTTCGGCGAACGCCGAGGCCGAGACCAGCGGTGTGTCCGGGAACGTGCGGTCCAGCGGTGCGGCTGGATCCTGTGCCGACAGCCGTCCTGTGAGCAGGAGTTCATGTCCTTCGGCCCGCTCCACGACGGCCCGCAGCATCGGATGCGCTACGGCGTCCAGCCCCGCAGCGCCGACGTCCTCCCTCTTCTGGACGGGGGCTGACAGCCAGTACCTGGACCGCTGAAAGGGATAGGTCGGCAAGGCGACGCGGCGTCCGGCACGGCCACCCGCGGCGTTCAGCACTACTCTCCAGTCCGGCTCGGCCGACGCGGTGGCGTGCAGCTCCCCACGGCTCCGAGCAGTACGCGCACTTCGCTTTTGCCACGCCGCGTGGACGGCACGACGGTCGCCTTGGCGTCGGCGGGGAGTGTGTCGCGGGCCATGGCCGTGAGTACGGCGTCCGGGCCGATCTCCAGATACGTGGAAACACCCAGGGTGTTCAGCTCACCGATACCGTCCGCGAACCGGACGGCCTCGCGGACATGACGCACCCAGTACTCGGCCGAAGTGATCTCCTCCACGGCCGCCGTGCGGCCAGTCAGATTGGAAACCACCGGAACCACCGGCGCCGCATACGACAACTGCTCCGCGACCTGACGGAACTCGGCCAGCATCGGCTCCATCCGATGCGAATGAAAAGCATGGGAAACCTGCAGCCGCTTCGTCTTACGCCCCAACGCCCGCCAATGCCCGGCCACCTCCAGCACCGCATCCTCATCCCCGGCGATCACCGTGGACACCGGCCCGTTCAACGCCGCCACCGACACCCCTGCCCGCAGCGTCGACAGCACCTCCGCCTCCGACGCCTGCACCGACACCATCGCCCCACCCGCCGGCAGGCCCTGCCATCAACCGGCCCCGCGCCGCCACCAAACGGCACGCATCCGCCAGCGACCACACCCCTGCAATGTGCGCCGCAGCCAGCTCACCCACCGAATGCCCGGCCACATAATCCGGCCGCACACCCCAGCTCTCCCACAACCGCGCCAACGCCACCTCGAACGCAAACAACGCACACTGCGTAAACAACGTCCGATCCAGCAACCCACCCGGATCTTCGGAGAACATGACGTCCTTCAACGGACGCTCCAGATACCCCTCCAGCTCCCCACACACCTCATCCAGCACGGCAGCGAACACCGGGAACGAGCCATACAACTCCCGCCCCATACCAACCCGCTGACTCCCTGACCCGTGAACAAGAACGCCGTCCCACCCACCTTGGCGCTCACGGGTCGAACTGCTTGCGTCAGGGGTGCGGTCCGTGTCAACGCCTCAAGCGCACCGAGGAGTTCGTCGTGGCTGTCGGCCAGAAGGACCTTGCGGTGCGTGAACCGGGTGCGGGTGGTGGCGAGCGAGTACGCCACGTCCACGAGCGGCGTCCCGGGCCGGTCGGCGAGGTGTTCGCGCAGGCGGGCCGCCTGGTCCCGCAACGCTTGCTCGGTCCGGCCCGACAGCGCGAAGGGCAGGACGGATCCGGGGCTGTCCTGCGCGGCGAGCGCGGGTGCCGGCTCGGGCTGCCAACGGGACAGGACGAGATGGCAGTTGGTGCCGGTCATGCCGAAGGAGCTGACCCCTGCGAGCACTGCGCCGTCGGGCAGGGTCAGCAGATCGGTGTTGACGGTGAGGTTCAGCTCGTCGAGCGGGATGTCGGGGTGGGCCGTACGGAAGTTGAGGCTCGGTACGAGGGTGCCCTCGCGCAGGCACAGCAGGGCTTTGACGAGTCCGGCGATGCCGGCCGCGCCCTCCAGGTGGCCGATGTTGGTCTTCACCGATCCGACGGGCAGCGGGCTTCCGGCGCGGCGCGTGCGGCCGAGGACTTCGCCCAGGGCGGCTGCCTCGACGGGGTCGCCGACGCGGGTCCCGGTGCCGTGGAGTTCGACGAACCGCACGTCGGCGGGGTCGACAGCCGTGCGGTCGTAGGCACGGCGCAGCAGGTCCTGCTGGGCCTCGGCGCTGGGTGCGGTGAGGGTGGTGCCGCCTCCGTCGTTGTTGACGGCGCCGCCGCGGATGACGCCGTGGATGACGTCGCCGTCCTCGATGGCCCGGCTGAGCAGTTTCAGGGCGACGATGCCGGCGCCTTCTCCGCGGACGTAGCCGTCGGCGCGCTCGTCGAAGGTGAAGGCCCGGCCCTGCGGGAAAGGGCGCCGAACTTCTCGGCGACGGTGAAGCTTTCCGGGGTGAGGTTGAGGCTGACCCCGCCTGCCAGGACGAACTCGGCGTCGCCGCGTACGAGTTGTTCGCAGGCCAGCTGGACGGCGACGAGGGACGACGACTGTGCGGTGTCGACCACGAGGGAGGGGCCCCGCAGGCCCAGGGTGTAGGAGACGCGGTTGGCGATCGCGCCACGGCTGACCCCGGTGATCGTGGAGTGGGTAGTGGCGTCGGCGCCGCGTTCGTGGGCAAGCTTGGCGTACTCATCCCACATCGCACCCACGACGACACCGGTGTGGGTGCCGTGCAGCGTGCCTGGGACGATTCCGGCGTGTTCCAGGGCTTCCCACACAAGTTCCAGGACGAGCCGCTGCTGCGGGTCGATGCCGGTGGCCTCACGCGGGGAGATGCCGAAGAACTCGGGGTCGAAGTGGGCGACGTCGTCGAGGTATCCGGCCGGTGCCCGGTTCTTGGCGTGCAGTTCCGTGCGGTCTGCGGGCGGCTGCGACAGGGCGTCACGGCCGTCGCGCAGAAGCTGCCAGAAGGCGTCCAGGTCGTCGGCGCCGGGGAACCGGCAGGACATTCCGACGACAGCCACCGCATCGCGCGGGAGGTCGTGCCGGACGGTCTTTCCGACCTCGGTTTCGAGGGACATTCTCTTCCTTCCGGAATACGGGTGGTCTGCGGGGCCGGGGCATTGTGGATACCGATACGGGTCGCCGCCGGGCAGGGGAAGCGGGCCTTTCGGGCGTGAGGGTGAGGAATGGCAGCCGTCGGGGATGTCCGGGCAGGGGCGCCCGGGGCCGTCATGGCGAAAGGTGAAAACCCAAATTTGGCAGAAGACGGCCGACGATCAGCGTTCAGGCGTAGCGGTAAAAGCCCCGCCCTGATTTCTTGCCGAGGATTCCGCACTCCACCATCCGCAGCAGCAGCGGCGGCGGAGCGTAGAGGGCTTCCTTGGTCTCCTCGTACATGGCCTCGGCGATGGCCGCCGTGGTGTCCAGGCCGATGAGGTCGGCGAGCCGAAGAGGTCCGAGGGGGTGCGAGCAGCCGAGCTGCATACCGCGGTCGATGGTCTCGGCGGTGGCCAGGCCCGTGTCGACCATTCGGATCGCGGAGAGGAGGTAGGGGAACAGCAGGGCGTTGATGACGAATCCGGCCCGGTCGGGTGCCTCGATGACGGTCTTGCCGAGACCGGTGGCGAAACGTGTGGCGCGCTCGGTGGTGTCCGGTTTGGTGAGAACGGAGGGGACGATCTCAACCAGCGGCAGGGCAGGGACGGGGTTGAAGAAGTGGATGCCGATGACGTGGCCGCTGCGCTCGGTGGACCGGGCGAGGCGGGCGACGGACAGCGAGGAGGTGTTGGTCGCCAGGATCGCGTCGGGATCGGAGACGACCTTGTCCAGGAAGGTGAACACCACCCGTTTGACCTGCTCGTCCTCCCTGACGGATTCGACGACGAGCTGACGGTCGGCGAGGCCCGCCAGGTCGGTGGTGAACTCGATCCGGTCCAGGGCGGCGTCGCGGTCGGCCTCTGCGACGCGTCCCTTCGCCACGGCCCGGTCGAGGGAGTCGAGAATGCGGCGGCGGCCGCGCCCGGCGGAAGCGTCGGAGGAGACCGCGACCCGGACGTCGAGCCCGGCCCGAGCGCCTATCTCCGCGATGCCGGCGCCCATGGTGCCGCAGCCGACGATACCGATCCGTTCGATCGCGCTCCCGTGCCGGACGGAGGGAAGTGCGGTGGTGGGTGCGGGGCTGGTCATGCCGTCACCGCCCAGCGCATCAGGGTGGTGCCCATCGCCATGCCGCCGCCGAACCCGGCCATGAGCACCAGGTCGCCGTCCCGCAGCGCCCCGGAGCGGTTGGCGTCGTCGAGGGCGACCGGCACGGAGGCACTGCCCACATTGCCAAAACGTTCCAGCGTACGGTGGGTGGTCGCCCCGCCGAGTCCGCTGACCTCAACCAGGTCCGTGAGCATCACACCGTTGGCCTGGTGGGGCACGAAGTGGTCGATGTCGGTCATCGCGAACCCGGCGCGGTCGACGATGCCGCGCAGGGCCCCGGGGACGTTCTCGGCGACGAAGTCGCGTACGCCGCGGCCGTCCATGCGGAAGTGGTGGCCGCCGTCAGCGAGCGTCTCCGCGGAGGCGGGCCGGCGGCTGCCGCCGGCCTCGACGCGGATGAGGGCGTGCGCGTCGCCCCGGCTGACCAGATCGGTGTCGAGGATCCCGTACGGCTCGGGGACGGTGCCCAGAACGGCCGCGCCGGCTCCGTCGGCGAAAAGCACGGCGGTCTTGCGGTCGGTGAGGTCCAGGATCCGGGAGTAGACGTCGGCGGCGACCACCAGCGCGTGCGCACCGGGCCGGGCCGCGAGGAGATTGCGGGCGATCTCAAGGGCGTAGACGAAGCCGCTGCACACGACGTTGACGTCGAGGCAGGCCGCGCCGTAGGCGCCGAGCCGGTGCTGGATGAGACAGGAGGTCGGGGGCTGCGGGAAGTCTCCGGTGGAGGTGGAGACGACGAGGTAGTCGAGTTGGTCGGGGGCGAGGTCCGCCTGCTGCATTGCCTTTTCGGCGGCCTTGATACCGAGGTCCGACGTGGCCTCGTCGGGCGCCGCGTAGCGACGGGAACGGATCTGGGTCTTGCGCTCGATCCACTCGGCGGTCACTCCGGCCCGGCGTGCCACCTCCTCGTTGCTGACCTCGTCCTTGGGCAGGTACGAGCCTGTTCCGAGGATGCCTATCGCTTGGTTCACCATGGCAGTCACGTCTCCCGCGTGCGTCAGCCGGCCAGCGCCGGTGTTCGGGTCTGCTGCGACAGGTCGCGCAGCGGGTTGAGCGTCTGGGCGCCGATCCGTTCGCGCAGTTCGGGGTCGGTGACGCCGAAGCCGGTTTCGGGAGCCAGGGCGAGTACGCCGACCTTTCCGATGTGCCGGTTGTTCTGCACGAGCCGGGCGGCCTCAGCAGCCTCGGTGAGGGGACGGACCTCGGAGAGGATCGGCACCAGCTTTCCGAGCTGGAACAGCCGGTTGCACTCCCACTGCTCCTGGAGGTTGGCGGCGTGGCTGCCGATGATCCGCTTGAGGTTCATCCACAGGTAGCGGTTGTCGTACCGGTGCCAGTAACCGGTGCTGGAGCCACAGGTGACCACCGTGCCGCCGCGTCGCACGACGAACACCGACAGCGGGAACGTGGCCTCGCCGATGAAGTCGAAAACGACGTGCGGGTCCTCGCCGGTCTCCCTGCGGATGACCCGGCCGAGCCTGCGGCCGAGTTCGGCGGCGCGCTCGGGGTGAGTTCCTCGTTCCTGCCGAGTCCGATCTCCTCGCGGTTAATGATGACGTCGCAGCCGAGTCCGCGCAGCAGCCGGGCCTTGGCCTCGGAGCTGACTACGCCGACCGGGATGCCACCGGCGTTCTTGACCAACTGGACGGCGAAGCCACCGAGTCCGCCGGTGGCGCCCCAGATCAGAACGATGTCGCCCTGCTTGATGCGGGCGCCGCGGTCGCTGATCAGCATGCGGTAGGCGGTGGCGGCGGTCAGCATCGTGCTCGCCGACTCCTCCCACGTCAGATGGGTGGGCTTGGTGAGCAACTGACTGGCCCGTACGACGGTGTAGTGGGCGAGCCCGCCGAAGTTGGTCTCGTATCCCCAGATACGCTGCTCGGCGCCGAGCATGCCGTCGGCGTGGGTGGCCGGCTCCTGGTCGTCGACCTGCACGCAGCTGACGGTGACATGGTCTCCGGCCCGCCAGCGGCGCACCCCGGCGCCCACCCGGACGATGACGCCTGCGGCGTCCGGAGCCGAGCACGTGGTAGGGCTGGTCGTGGCGTTCGGCCCAGCCGCCCTGCGCGCCCAGCTTCTGCAGGAACCCGAAGGTGGACACCGGCTCGAAGGTCGCGGACCAGACGGTGTTGTAGTTGATGGAGCTGGCCATGACCGCGACGAGCACCTCGTCGGGGGCCAGCTCCGGCATCGGCACCCGGCCCACGTGGAGCGAGCGGCGTACGTCTTTGTCGGCGTCGTCTCCGAACATGTCGACGTCCTCGCGGCGGGTGTGCACGGCGAGGTAGTCCTCCGGGAGGGGTGCCCGCTCCAGGGTCTCCGCGCCGGCTCCGTTCAGCAGAGCATCAGCCAAAGAGTCCATGCCATTCCTTCGTCGTCGGCGGATGTCCGCCGCGCGGCAGCGCGAGAACGCGCGTGCCGGCAGCGGGAATTCGAGAAAGAGAGCCGAACCGCAACCGCCGACGGACAACACCGCCGATGAATTTTGGGCTGCTCGGTTCGAGCGAGAGAAAGGGCCGGTATCCGGCACGTCACTGGGTCGGAATCCGGTGCATACAGACGCCGGAGGACCCCTACGGATGATCCCCCGAACTTCCGTTTGCGATAAAGACGTTACGCGGTGCGAACTGTTGTCCCCACCCCTTACCACCCCTACAGCCCCCTAGCCTCGATCTTTCGTGATGGCTCGTCAGTTCAAATGGCGGGCCGTTTCGATCTGTTGGGCAGGTTGCGGGCAGGCTGATGTCCCGGTTGTCGTGTCGGGTGTGCGCCGGGTTCCACGGTTCCGGTGGGGTGGTTCAGGTTCGACGGGCCGCTTGATGCGCCTGCTCAGTCGGGGTTCGGGAGGGTGTCGAGCCGGGTGGCGGCGGAGAACGGGCGGAGTCGCAGTCGGCGGGGCTCCCATCTGCGGGCCTTGCAGGCCAGGGCGAGCATCGGCATCCGGGCGAGCAAGTCGAGTGCGAGCGGTGAGCCGACGTCCGTCGGCGTCGGTGAACCGCGACTGGGCGCCTGGATACGGACGTTTTTGCTGACGGTCAGCCGCATACCCGTCACCGGCCCTTCAGCACGTCACCGTCAATCTCGGCGACCCAGGTGCCGTCGCGGATTTCCCCGCCCGACTCGACAGCCACCGTCCAGGCCGTGGCGGAAACCCGCAGAACGGTGTGGTGGATGGCGCCGGTGATGGTCATCCCGACCGAGCAGGACAACCACCGGCCGCGCCTGGCGAGCCAGGCTGTGAACTTCTTCGGCAGGTGGGCCACGGCGAGTTCGGCGGTCTCCATGTGATCGGCGGCGGTGTTGCTACCCGCGTCCCCGGGTCGCAGCAGGCCGGCCACCGGCCCGATGCTGCCGTCTTCTCGGTCGTTGAAGCCCATCAACGGGTGGTGCCCGAACGTCTTCCTCCAGGTCGCGGAAGCGTCCTGCTTCTCGGAGTGCGCCAGCACCAGCACCCCGTCGATGTCCACGATCAGGACACCTCTTTCCTGCGAGACCACTGTCCGACCACCCGTCGGACACCGGGCTTCGTGAAAGCGCGAGGCTAAGGCGGCCGGAAATCGGACGGCCTTTCGGGACAGCGATGCCTTCCTCCGGAGCCGCCGCCGACTGGCTCAGGACGTGAGTCCCGCGAGCGCGCGTGCCAGGCGGCATGCGCCGTGGGGGCCTGCGGTATCGGCCTCCGCAGAGGCGGCGGCCATAAGTTCCTCGGTCGGGAGGGCGACGGTGTCGTAGGGGAACGACGCGGTGGTGCGTACGACCCAGGCCAGTGTGTCGGCAGACGCGGTGCGTCGCCATGCTGTCAGGGCTTCGAGGGCCGCCAAGGGCCCGGCCGCCCGTTCCATGTCGGTAGTGTCCTCGCTGCCGGCGTCGCCGCTGGGCCACTGCCGAAAGATCACCCAGTACGTCGGCGCCGGGCCGCCGGTCGTGGAACGGGTGGCGATGTCAGTCAGCGGGTTCTGCTCGTAACCGTCGTTCATGGCGTCCTCTCGTCCGGAACAGGGAAGATCACAAACCTTCATGAAGGTATTTTGTTTGCTCGAGGGTGTACCGACACCCCTTCCCGGGGCATCGCACCCCTGCGACCGCTACCGCCCGCTCACACGAGGACCGTGCGGTGGGCAGACCGCAGCCCCTCCAGCAGTGCGGCGGACTCCCCACCACGGTGGGGTGCCCGACTTCCAGCAGCATCGGCAGATCGGAGACGTGGTCGCCGTACGCATGGCAGTCGGCGGGGTCGACATGCGGGTGGCGGGCCAACAGCGCGCGCACAGCCCGCCGCTTGCCCTCCCCTATCACCGGTGCACCGTCGACCTCGCCGGTCAGCACCCCGTCCACCACGACGGGCCGGGTGCACAGGATGTGGCCCGCTCCACACTCCTCGGCCAGCGGGTCCAGGACAGCGGCGAACGAACCGGAGACCAGGGCCAGTTCGGCCCCTTGGGCCCCGGTGCCGGCGCAACGCGGTTCGCGTGGCGTCGACAAAGAAGCCGCCGGCAGACCGGCGGGCGACGTACCACCGCCGCCCCGACCGCCTGACCTCCGCGAGGGGCTCACCTCGCCAGGCCCGGTAGAACAGGGCATTGGCCTCCTCCCGCCCCCGTCGGCGGCGGTCACTGCGGCGAGTTGTGCCCGCACGCCGGCCGCGTGTCTTCGGCCGTGTGAGCCATAGCGCTCGGCGAAGTAGTGGTCGAGGAACTCCAGCAGGCTTTTGCAGTGGATCAGTGTCTCGTCCACGTCACAGAAGACCAGATACGTGGGCTCGCCCGGCCGGGACCGGGTGGCGGCACCGCGGATGGTCCGGTCAGCACTCATCCGACGGCCGCCGCAGCTGCGTCGGCATACGCTTCGGCGGCGGGCCCCAGACTCAACACGCCGTGGGCAGCGATGGTGTGCAGATCGCGCCAGCAGCGCTGGAGTTCGCCGTCGTCCTCCCGCACGTGGACCCCGCCCGTGCGGAACAGCCGCTCGACCGCGCCGACCAGGAGGTCCATGGCGACAGCCGTGTCACGGCGGTTGAGCGCCACGGCCCGCGTCGTGGCGAGGACATCGGCGAGGTCGACTCCATCGGCCCGGCCAGCGGCGGCCTCCAGCAGCAGCCGGGCCGCCTCGATCTCGGCGGAGGACCTGGCCAGCGCCGCCCGCGCGGCGCCGTCGGCCTGCAGGGGTGCGACGCCCGCCGGCCCGGACGGCCGGACGGCCCAGCGTGTCCACGCCGCCAGGGCATGACGGGCGGCTCCCTGGCCGGACGCCGCGAAGATCAGTCCCGCGCAGAGCATCGCCGGCACGACATGACAACGACCGCGTCCCGCACCCGGCGCACCGGTGAGCAGCTCCGTCAGCGGGAAGCTGCGGTGGTCCGGCACCGGGACCCCGGACGCGACGACGGTGTGGCTGCCTGTGCCACGCACGCCCGTGGCATGCCAGCTGTCGCACACCCGCACGTCCCCAGCAGGCACCGCGAAGACCCGGACGATCGGTCCGCTACCTGGGACGTCCCCACCGACGTGTTTTCGATCGGCCCCGGACGCTGTGGAGCGCTGGTCCGCGCCCTGTTCGACGGCCGCGAGCAGCAACCAGTCCGCGAAGCCGACACCACTGACGCAAGACCATTCGCCGCGCAGCCGCCATCCGGCGCCCACACGGACCGCGGTGCCGCTCGCCGGCGTGATCCCCGCGGCGATCCGGACATCCGGGGACATGGCCCACAGGTCGCGCTGCCCCTCGTACGGCAGATACGCGGCAAACCGGCCGTGCGCCGCGTACAGGGCCGCGCACCAGGCAGCCGACGCGCAGGCGTCCCCGACCGCCGCCGCACGGGTGAGCAATTCCTCGAAGGTTCGCTCGTCGCCTCCCCAGCGCCTCGGCACGAAGTGCCGACTGAATCCCGCGCGGGTCAGCGCGTCCATGGCCTCGGGCGCGAGACAGCGCTCGCTGTCCGCGGCGGTCGCCCCCGCGGCAACGACCACGACGGCGCGGTCCAGGAGATCAGAGGTCAAGCCGCGCGAAGCAGCCGGCTGCGCGGACGGAAGCTCTGTGACAGTCACACCAAGCCCCTTTGGACAATTGATGACGACCACCCGGTCGTGACGACGGCCGGGGTCGTAAAGATCAAGGCGTCGGTCGTGGCAACGACCACAGGGCGTGTCGCTCGGAGGACCGACCGGAAAGGACCGCACACCTCACAGGAATTCCGTCACTGCGAAAGGTCTACGGTGAGCGCCCGAAAGTTCACCTTCGGGAGGAGAGGCAGGCATGGTCCTGACAGGGCACAGGCCGATGTCAGGCGACTTGCTCCGTCACCGGCAACGCCGCCCACACCATCCTTGCCGTCGCGACACCCCGGCCGGACTGCGCCGCGTCCACGCGGAGCTCGGCAGAGCCACCGCGTGAGGCGGGCTCGTAGCCGCTGTGCACCTGGAGCCGGATGGGTGCGTCAAGTTCCGCGAACGCCAGACAGTCAATGCTCGCCGCCGTCAGGAACACCGCGGGCTCGCCCGCTTCGCCGCACGAGGATGATGTACGGCTCAGAAGATGGCCGAGCTGACGGAAGCCTTCCAGCATCATCATCATGGGAACGTGATCGGTGGGGTGATCGAAAAGGATGGCATGCCCTACCGCCGCACGGATCTGCCAGTCGCTCCGGCTGACCCGCTCGAGGACGCAGTCCTTCTCCCGCAGGCGCCCCACGCACGCGGCGGGAATCCTGGTCCCCTGTTGCGGCACCTGCGCCTCCGCGGCAGCGGCTGACGGCGCGCCACGCCGTCGCAGAAGCCTGTATCGCTTGTCGTCCAAGGCGATCGCCGACACCGAGCCGCGGCCGCAGACGCTCCCGGCGATGATCAGCTCCACGTCCACGCGCAGCGAGACCCGGTTCGGCGGCCGGCTCTCCAGTTCGGTCCAGCGTGCCTCCAGCACCGGCTGGAGCGGCACGTCGGTGACCCGGAACATCTCGGGATCGGTGATCTCGAACTGGAAGTGGCTGCCGATGAAGCGGTGCGTGAGCGGTATGTCGTAATAAGCATGTGCCAGATAGACCATGGTCTGGCGGATGGTCTCCACGAAGACCAGCGGATCTGTCAAGCCGCCGCTGTCCGGGTAGTACAGGGCATGATCACGAGGCCACTGAGCCGCAACGAGGAACCGGTCTCCACCGAGGGCCTGCGCGTCCGTGAGGAACACCTCGGAGACGGCGGCGCGATGGACCATGTGCCTGGGCACGGTCTGAAGATGGCTGAGGTGGCGCGACACTTCTGGTATGTCGCTGCTTCCCATGGACAGGACTGACCTGTCACGCATAACTCCCCATTGATTAGGCGTGGTGCAGGACCGTTGTCAGCCGACGCAGGATGGTGTGACAATATACCTTCGCGAAGGTATTAACAAGCGTGATCAAAAACCCCCACACCGCCCGCGGACGAGCCGTGATCTGAGCTTTACAACGAAGGAGGTGCCATGGCTTCGCGTCAAACAGCCAAGGACGAAGGCATGGGAGCGACCAACGCCAGGGGCACGCAGCTGAAACAGGAACGTGCGCTGCAGACCCGACAGACGGTGCTGGCCGCGGCGGCTCAGATGTTCGCAGATCACGGGTTTCCATCGGTGACGATCATGCAAGTGGCCGAGCACGCCCAGGTGACCAAAGGTGCGGTGTACTTCCACTTCGCCAATAAAGAGGCGCTCGCGCAGGCGGTGGTCGATGAGTTCTACCGACGGCTACCGGTCATCGTGGCACCGCCACTCACGAGAGGCCTGCCTCCCCCTGCGGGCCATCAACGAAGTGCTGCACCTCACGGCCCTCGCCTTCAAGGACGACCTGGTGATCCAAGCAGGTGCCCGGCTGCAGATCGAGCGGTCGTACATCAACGCGGAGCTGCCGCCGCCGTTCACCGCCTTTGAGGCCATGATCGAGGACCTGTTCACCCAGGCCGACGAGGAAGGCGCGCTGCAGTGCCGTCTCTCCCCTGCGGGGTATGCACGAGTCCTGGTCGCCGCCTTCTTCGGTGCGCAACACATCTCTTGGGTCCAGTGCAACCGCACGGACATCGTGGACCGTGTCCGCGAGATCATCGAGGTGGTTATCCCGACCGAGGCTGATCAGTCACTTGCCGGGCGTCAACTTGTGCGTCCACCCGGGGCAACCGTAGCCATTGCGGTGGTCGATTCCCCCGCCGCCGCCCTGCCCGTCCTCAGACAGCCTGGCAAGTTTGCGTCCGGGCGGCGGGGCTCGCAGGACGGCGTAGAGCCGGTTGAGAACGCGCGTCCGTTCGTGGACCGGGGCGCCGTGCCGTTCGGTGGGCAGCCGCAGGATCGAAAACGGCGGCGCACCGCTCCTCGGACGGTCAGCAAACCGCGCACGCCGTCGGTGCCCGTACAGGCAATCGCAAATGCCGAAGCCGTACGGGTCCCCCTGGGCCTTTTCAGGGGCTTTCAGTGCCGTCGGAGGGACTCGTGTTTCCGCCGTCTTCCCCGGCAGGCCCCCAAATCCGAACGTGCCGGCAAACGAGTCGGGCTGCACGCCGGGGATGATCACCACACTCCTACGCCGAGTAGCCGGAGGGAATCTCACCCCGGCCCTCACGGAACCGTGCGTAAACCTCTCGTTTTACACGGCTCGTGTCGTCCTGATCATCAGGCCAGCACGGCGCTCTGCGTCGGAGCGAGGCGCCAGTGCGCGAACATGCGGCGCTATCGCTTCGCGATCTCCCGCAACTTGGCCAGGGCCTTCTTCTTGCCCGCGAGCCGCTTGTGCTCTTCTGGATCCAGCGCACCAGGTAGGCGTTGATGCGCATCGCGAAGGGGTCCACTCGCACCACCGAAATCGGCCGTAGTAGTTCTAGGGCCGGAGGCTTCCTGCAAGGCCTCCATCATCTCCAGTTCTTCGATGTCGACGATCTCCACCGGATCCGTGTCCGGCTTCGTGAACAACCCCTTCCTCCGGGCGCGTTCACGGATCACGGTCAAGGTGATGGGGTTGACGGGGAAGCCCTCCGGCAGCACGAGCACCGGCAGGAAGCGACGGTCGCCTGCAGCAGGTGCGCCGGTGAGGGGGCCTCGTCGCCGCGCAGCGCGGTAATGGTCGCCTCGATCTGGTTGAGTTCTTCGACGAGTTTGTCGATGTCCTGAATCTGCGATTCGTCGGGTACAGCGGTGGCGGCTTCGCGGCGCAGCTGAGTGGTGGTGACCTCGATGACGATCCAGGCACCGGGATAGTCGATCGCGGCGTCGGCGATGCGCTGGCCCTCGGCGGTATAGACGGCCTTGAGGTCGGCGTCGTCGTAGACCCGGCGCGTGGTCCCTTCGTCGCAGGTGATCGCGTGCAGGATTTCGCTGACATACAGCTCATTGCAGTGGCGCAGGGTCTGCTTGGCCCGGGCGGCCATCTTGCGGTGGCCGGCAAGCTTGGCGCGTCCTGCCGGCGGGAACTCGATGTCCCAGATCGGCAGCCATCCGAAGGCCCGGCTGATCAGGTGGCGGGGATCAAGGATCAGCAGCCGGTCCTCGGGCGCTTTCCCGGCCTCGGCTCCGTGACCGGGGCCCGGGTCCTCGCGGAGATCGGCGACGACAGGGCCCGGTTCGCAAACGCCGGCTCGCTCAAGGCCTACGCCGGAAGCGCACCTGTCACCCGAGCCAGCGGCAAGAGCTGCGTGGTCATGAGCCGCAGGGTCAAGAACCAGCGACTGGCCGCGGTCGGCTACGTGTGGGCCTTCGTCTCCCTCACGAGGTCACCGGGGCCCGAGCCCACTACGACCGCCGCAAAGAAGCCGGAGACCGTCACGTCGCCGCCCAGCGGAACCTGTTCAACCGTTTCATGGGAATTCTCTTTCACTGCCTTCGGACCGGAGAAACCTACGACGAGACGAAAGCCTTCCCAAACCATTCGTCGGCAGAGCTCTCCAACGAAGCAGCTTGACTCCTTGTCCGCGTGGGATGTCTCTTTCGAAAGTCCTGACGTCGATGCCGGGAGTCGGCGTCAGGACTGGAGCCAGGATCCTGATCGAGGTCGGCGACGGCAGCACCTTCCCCACCGCCGGCCACCTCGCCGCCTACGCCGGTCTCGCCCCGGCCACTCGCAGCTCGGCTCCTCGATCCGCGGCGAACAACCGTCCAGGAGAGAGAACAAGCAGCTCAAACGGGCCCTCTTCCTCTCTGCCTTCGCCGCCCTGGGCAACCCCGCGTGTCGGGCCTACTACGACAAGAAGATCGCCCAGGGCAAGCACCACACCCAGGCCCTGCTCTGCCTCTCCAGACGCCGGGCCGACGTCCTGCTCGCGATGCTCCGCGACGGAACCTTCTACGAACCGCGGCCGTCGGCCCCAGTCACCTGACCTGCGGGTCTGCGAGGAGAACGACTCGATCAGCGTCGACATCGAAGCCGAGCACCGGATGGCCGTATTCGCCTTCCGGGTCCATCAGCACCGGTTTGCCCAGCCGCCGCCCGATCACCCGGAGGAAGCCGCAGAGCACATCGAGTCGATCCTGGCCCTGCAACTCCCGCAGGTCGACGTCGAAGTCGACTTCGTCATCGGCATGAAACCGGAAGATCGCCAGCACATCGGCCGTCGGCCAGACCCGCAGCTCAGGGTACTCGGCATCCGCCGGGCGGGACAGCACGCTCCTCCGCCCGAGGCACCGGAAGCGCCATGTCTCCCTCGGAGTACTGGCGCTGCCAGCCCTTCTCCGCGATCAAGTCGAGGACCGACTGCCAGCCAGTCCTCCACCGAGGCATCCGGGACACGCACATCCGGCAGCGACCCCATCAGGTCCAGGTCGAAGAAGCACTTCACGTCATCCCACAACAGATCGGCCACGGCGCCATGCTGCCCCGGCATGCCGACCCATCGCATCCCGTTTACCCTTGACCAAAGACATAGGGGCACCCCCGCCGTGCCTGGTGGTGAGCGGAAGAAACGGTCGGGGTGGAGGCGGTCCTGCACGTGGCGCCCGTTGCGGACGAGACGACGTGGTCGTTCCTGCACCGGGTGGCGGCCGCCTGCGGACTGCAGGCCACGGATCTGACGGCAGGGTGGCGCTGGGTGAACCCGGCCCGACGCAACGGGCGTGCGGACGGTGAGGTGCTGCTCGACGCGGTGGCGCAGGCTTGCCGGCACAGCCCGCCCCCTGCGGCGAAAGACACTGCCGGGGTCCTTCTTGGGAACGCCCATTCCACAGAGAGCCGTCTTTCTGGCGTCCGGCGCGGAAAGCGGCCCGACATTTCTCGGCGAGGATCTCGTCGCGTGGCGCACGTCAATCGTCGCCGCCGCGGTGGCCGCCGTAATCTATGAACTGGCCATGGCCGTGACACGCAAGATCACACTGCGCCTACCATTTCTGGTCCTCTATCTGGGACGCATTACGATCACCAGGGCCAGTGGCGGCGCCTGCACGGCGAGTGGGTAGCCGAACTCCACTACATCCTGCGCGACGACGCTGTTCCATGGATTGGCCGCTTCGTCAACGGCCTCCGCTATGCAACCCCTCTCGCCTTCGGGGCGCCCGCAACGCCGTAAAGGCCGTCGGCGAGCACATACATCGAAGGCGCGCGATCAAACTCCAGCTGTCAGCAGCCGAATGGGGCGTCCTCAGCGGTGGAGTCGTCATCCTCGCTGTGATGTCATCCCCCCTCTCGCAACTCGAGAAGTCGATGATCCTCTTCGGCGTCGGTCTCATCACACCAGTCGGCTTCATGGCCGCCCACTCCTTCTGGACCATCCGGCCTCGGAAAGTCAGGTACCAACAACAAAGCCAGAGTGCCAAATACGGACCCTGACCAGTGCTCCCGCTGTAGACCGTGATCATGCGCTTTAGGATCCATCGTCTGTGGCCTGTCCGCGCGGCTCACACCGTTGGTAGCCGACGGCTTCGAGAGGGCCTACACCAAGGTGGAGGGGAGCCCGGCAACGGAGACAGGTGCAGGCTCTCATCGCTGCCGAACCGGAGTCGCGCCACAGCCCCGACCATGCCGCGCCTGTTCATCATCGCCGCTCGCGACGTCCAGCCTTCCAGTCACCATCAACGGTGCGGACCTGCCCGCCCGGGAACACCGTGCGCAGGCCGCGTCGCGGCGTGTCCGAATCAGGTGCGCCAGCGTCCGAGCCAGCAGCGTCTCCTACCGCCCTGCCCACACCCGAGCCCGTCAGCAAGACGCCGCCAGCGCTTGATCGCACCGGCTCCGCTGGCACGCGCATCACGTGGCTGTCCGACGCTGACAGACGTGAGACTTGACTCTCACAATATGTGAGAGGAAACTCTCACGTTATGGATTCTGGTAATCGTCTGGGCGATATCGAGATCACTGATCCGCAGGCGATGCGCGCACTGGCGCACCCGGTGCGGCTGGCAATCCTCGAACGCCTGCAGCGGCACGGGCCGGCGACGGCGACGCAACTCGCGCCCGATGTGGGAGCAACCCCGTCAGTGACCAGCTGGCATCTGCGGCATCTGGCGAGCTTCGGGCTGGTCCGCGATGCCGAGCCCGGCCCGGACCGTCGCCAGAGACGGTGGGAGGCGGTGGCACGCGGCTTCCGGTTCGAGGCGCCGGAGGATCCGGACGATGAGGAGGGACGGTCGGCTGCACGGGTCCTGTCCCGGAGATGTTCCTGCGCTCGGGCGACCTAGCGAACCGGTGGGCTGCCGAGGTCGAACCCAATCTCGAACCGGTGTGGCGACGGCTCGCAGGTCTGGCCAACACCCGCGTCGTCGTCTCCACCGACGAACTCGCCGCCATCGAGGACGCAATCGAGCGCGTTCTCGCCCCGTACGTGATGCGCGACGAGGCCGCGCGGCCAGCCGACGCCCGTGGCGTCAGGCTGCTGCGTTACGTCCTGCCGGAGGGTGCCGAGGATCAGACCGGCGGGACGCCATGAGCGCGGCAGACCAGTCCTTACCCGTATCGCTGTGGCGTGACCGGCCGTTCCGTCGTTTCTGGGCCGGCCAGTCGATCTCGCAGTTCGGCGACCGGATCACCGAACTGGCCCTGCCACTGATCGCGGTGGGGGCGCTGCACGCCTCGGCCAACCACGTGGCGTTACTGACCGCGCTCATCTGGACCCCGAACCTGCTCGCGATCGTCCTCGGTGCCTGGGTCGACCACCGCATCCACAAGCGGCGCCTGATGGTTCTCGCCGACCTGGTGCGGGCGGCAGTGCTGCTCTCTCTCCCGGCTGCCCATCTCTTGGGAGCAGTGACGCTCGGCCAGTTGTATGCCGTGGCCTTGCTGACGGGCGCGGCCGGGGTGCTGTTCAACACCGCCTATCCTCCGTTCTTCGCCCACCTGGTGCCTCGCTCGTCCTACGTCGACGCGAACAGCAAGCTCAGTGCCAGCCGGTCCGCCTCATACGTCGCCGGACCGGCGATCGGCGGTGTTCTGGTCCAGGCGTTGACCGCTCCCGTCGCCGTCGTCGTCGACGCCCTGACGTTCCTGGCGTCTGCGGTTCTGGTCGGTCGGGTTCCGATCCACGAACCGCCAGCCGCCCATGACCAAGCGGCATCCTCGCTACTGCGACGTGCCAGGGAGGGACTGGTGTTCGTCGTCCGTCACCCGGTGCTGCGGGCGAGCCTCGGATGCGCGGCGACCGTCAACTTCTTCACCTTCGTCGCGGGCAGTGGGCTGATCGTGCTGTTTGCCAGCCGAAAGCTCGGACTGACCGCGGGATTGATCGGCATGGCGTTCGGGATCGGCGCCACCGGCTCGCTCCTTGGCGCGGTGATCGCCCCGAAGCTCTCGCAAAGACTCGGCGTTGGCCGCAGCATCGTCGTGGGCGCCGTGCTGTTCCCGGCACCGATCGCCATCGCCGCTGCTGCGGGCGGCCCCCTCTGGGCTCGCGCCGGAGCCCTGGCCGTGGCCGAGTTCCTCTCCGGAGTCGGCGTCATGCTGTTCGACGTCAACCTCAACTCCCTTCAAGCGGACGTGATCCCCGACGGCATGCGCAGTCGAGTCGCCGGCGCATACAGCACGATCAATTACGGCTTACGCCCTGTGGGCGCTGTCTTCGGCGGCCTCCTCGCAACCCTCATCAGCCTCCGAGCGACCCTGCTCATCGGGGCCGTCGGCGGAGCGCTGTCCGTGCTCTGGCTGCTGCCCTCGCCGATACCACGCATCCACTCCCTGACCCCGGACGATCCGGCAGCTCCAGACAGCGACACGGATACGCGACCCTTGCCTTGCTGATCACCGGAGAACCACCCGGGTCCACGCCAAGGTTTCCCGGACCCGACGGTCCGGCACATGCACGCCAGGCCGCGGGTCGCTCAGTGCGGATGATGTTCGGGCGCCCCGTGGCATCGCCCTTGTGGATCGGATCCACGATCCGCTGCGAGGGTGGGGCCAAAGTACTCCCTAAGAGCTCGTAACACGATCTTGTTGAAGTGCCCTCGTCGGGCGTGACCGATGTGACGATTCGGCTGTTCGGGATGGAGTGAGCACTCGGCCGTGGATCGTGGACGACGACTTGTGGGCGCTGATCGAGCCACTGCTGCCGCCGTGGCCGAGGAAGGCGCCGGGCCCGCGGCCGGTGGCGGACCGGCTGTGTCTGCAGGGCATCCTGTACGTCCTCCACAACGACATAGCCTGGCAACTCCTGCCGCTGGAGCTGGGGTTCGGCTCGGGACAGACCTGCTGGCGGCGTCTGGAGCGGTGGCAGCAGGCCGGCGTCTTCGACCAGCTGCACCGGATCCTGCTTGCCGAGCTGAACGCAGCCGGCGCGCTCGACTGGTCCAGGGCGTGTGTGGACGGCTCCCACATCCGCGCGAAAAAGGGGGAGCCGACACCGGTCCGTCGCCGGTCGACCGGCGGAAGACAGGCAGCAAGCACCACGTGATCTGCGACGGACGCGGCACCCCGCTCAAGGTCATCACCACCGCGGCCAATGTCAACGACGTCACCCAGACCCTCGCCCTCGTCGACGGAATCCCACCCGTGGCCGGACGCCCCGGCCGTCCTCGCTGCCGCCCCCGACTCGCTGCTAGGCGACAAGGCCTACGACTCCAACCCCAACCGCAAGGAACTGCGCAGGCGCCGGATCCTTCCTGTCATCTCCCGCAAGGGCGCCCCGAACATCAAGGGCCTGGGCAAACTCCGCTACGTCGTCGAACAGACCATCGCCCTGCTCCACCAGTTCAAGCGCCTCGCCGTCCGCTGGGAACGCCGCACCGAACTCCACGACACCTTCGTCTCATTGGCCTGCGCCCTGATCTGCTGGAGACGCCTCAAGAAACACCGATCATGATCGTGTTACGAGCTCTAAAGAGCGTTTTGTCCTGGCGGTGGTGTTTGGTTCGAAGTCAGGTGTCGCGCCAGTTCAGGGTGGATTCATGGGTGAGGCGTCTGCTTATGACGTCGATCATCGCGAGGCGGATCATGGCTTCGGAGCGGTGCGGGTGGGTTTCGTAGTCGCGGGCGAGGCGGCGGTGGTGCATGAGCCGGCCGAAGGTTCGCTCGACGACCCAGCGTCGCGGGATCACCTTGAAGCCTTTCGTGGTGGGATCCCGGTGGACGGCTTCGACGTCGATGCCCAGGCGGGCGCCGTGCTCGATGGCTTTGGTGCGGTAGCCGGTGTCGGTCCAGGCTTTTCTGATCTGCGGGTGTGCGGCGGCGATCCGGGAGAGCAGGTGGATGCTGCCGACGTTGTCGGAGACGCTGGCAGCGGTGCCCCAGGCCGCCGGCAGCAGGCCGAGAGTGTCGACGCCGAGGTGACGCTTGCGGCCTGCGATCTTCTTGCCTGCGTCGATGCCCTGACCCCTGGCCGGCACGTTCGCGGAGGTCTTGATGCTCTGGGCGTCGAGCACACAGGCACTCGGCTCGGCGTCCCGGCCTTCGGCCTGGCGCACCAACTGACGCAGGATGCCGTTGAGTTGATCGAAGATGCCATCCTTCTGCCATGCCGCGAAGTATCCGTAGACGGTCTCCCACGGCGGGAAGTCGTGCGGCAGATAGCGCCACGGGATCCCGGTCCGGTCCACGTAGAGGATGGCGTCCATGATCCGGCGCAGGTCGTGCTGGGGTGGGCGCCCGATGTCCAGGCTCTTGCTCCTGCGTTCGGTTCGCCAGGTGGTCAGGGTGGACCCGATCAACTCCCAGCGGGCATCGGACAGATCGCTGGGATACGGGCGATGACGCGTCATGTTCCGTTCGTACCGTCGGACACAGCTTGCCCCCAGGGCGCAAACGGCTTCAGACGGGGGCGCCCTGAGATCAGACAGGAGCGAACCGACCAAAACATCCTGCCGAACGACACCCCTGCCTCAACTACCGCATCACACACCCAGGCCCCAACAGCCCCAGACCGACGGGCATCCGAAGCGCCACCAAACACCATCGCCAGGACAAAACGCTCTTTTAGCAGCGCCGGCGGGGCGTCACTGCCCGGCGGGTGCTGGGCGGGTGAGTCCGGCTCCGACCCTGGCCAGCATCTGGCCGAGGAGGTGGAGAGCCCGTGCCCGTGTCGGCACTCCGCGTGCCGTGCCCGTCCAGTAGGCGTCGGTGAGTTTCTCGGTCACCGCGAGAGTCTGACTGTCGTTTTGGGCGGCCAGCACGAGGATGAAGCGCACGTAGTCACCGATGTCGGTGCCCTGGGGGTGCTGGTTCATGAGGTGTGCAGGCGCGCTGTCAGGGCGGGCAGAGTGCGGTCCGTCGGGAAGACGACGGCGAGGCCGGCGAAGGCCATCCGAACTGCGGGGCATTCGGCGGGCCAGCGGGCCAGCAAATCAGGGGTGTGCAACTGGACCATGGTGCGGGCCCGGGCCTCGCTGTCGGGATCGGCATGCTGCGGGGTGGCTGGCCAGGTCTCAGCGAGGTGGCGCTCGGCAACGGTGGCGGCCCGGAACAGCAGGTCGACGGCTTGGAACCGGTGTCGGGCGGGAATCCGGTCGTCGACGGCCAGGGCTGTAAGAGGTCATCTCGATTGGGATTCCGCTTCCTGTCGGCGACGCTCGGTGTGAGTGCGCATCCGAGGCTCGCGCCCCTCGACATACGATGCCGGCATGCACGCAGACGGCACGCAGGGCGCCCAAGCCCTCCTGATCAACGGCACCGTCGGTGTAGGCAAGACCACCGTTGCCGAGGCAGTGGGTGACCTGCTCGCTGACGCCGGGCTGCCTCATGCCGTACTCGACCTTGACTGGTTGAGACGGTCGTGGCCCGCTCCTTCCGGTGACCGTTTCAACTTCGAGATGCTCCTGCGGAATTTGCAGAGCATCGCCGGGAACTACCTCGAGGCAGGAGCGACGCGCCTCGTACTCGCAGGCGTGGTCGAGCACCGAAACGAGCGGAAGTGGCTGGCCGATGCCGTAGGTGTTGGTCTCACGGTGTGCCGGCTGCGGGCCGAGCTGCCGGTCGTCCACCAACGTCTGACCCACCGCCACGACGGCGAGCCTGAAGCATTGCAGTGGCACCTGGACCGGTCCGCTCAACTGGACGGAATCCTCGGCCGAGCCGCGGTCGACGACTTCACCATCGATACCACCTCTCGCTCCGTCCTCGACACCGCCGTATCCGTGATCAGGGCAGCCAACTGGCAGTAACCGCCGGACTGCTGGTCCGCTCCACCGCTGGTCAGGGTCAGCAGCCTGCGGCAACAGATCAAGGTGGCGGCGATGCCGGCGAAGGCGAGGAAGTGTTCGGACTTGCGCTCGTAGCGGCGGTGCAGTCGGCGGCACCCGGCAAGCCAGGCCACCGTCCTCTCGACGGTCCAACGGAATCGGCCCAGCCGCTGGGAGGACTCGACGCCCCTGCGGGCGATGCGTGGGGTGATGTTCCGGGAGCGCAGCCACCGACGCAGGTGGTTGTAGTCGTACCCCTTGTCTCCATGCAGCTTGGCGGGCCGCCGGCGCCGTGGTCCGCGGCGTGAGCGGATGGGCGGGATTCCGCGCACGAGGGGTTCTAGCCCCTGGCTGTCGTGGGTGTTCGCAGCGGATATCCCGATTGAGAGGGGCAGACCGGACCGCTCGGTGATCAAGTGGATCTTTGATCCCTTCTTGCCGCGATCTACGGGATTCGGACCCGTCAAATCCCCCTTTCACGGCGCGCATGTTCACTGAGTCGATCGCGCATCGCGACCAGTCCAGGGCGCCATGCGCGCCGAGCTCATCCAGGACCAGGCGGTGGAGCTTGCCCCACACCCGGGCCCGGCTCCACTCGGTGAACCGCCGGTGCGCGGTTGGCCCGGACGGGCCGAAGCCCTCCGGCAGTTGCCGCCATGTACAGCCGGTCGTGGCCACGAACAGGATCGGCGCCAGCACCTGCCGGTCTCCATACCGGCGTCGGCCACCGCCCTGTGGACGCACCGGCGCAGCCGGGACCACCCGCTGGAACAACTTCCACAGCCCGTCCGGCACCAGCCGTTCCACCATCACCGTCACAGCTGCCAGCCTAATGATCAAGCCAGTTGAGACGACCTCTAAGCAGGACGAGGCCGTCGGCGGTGTAGGGCTGGCAGGTGTCCTGATGGAGGATCTCGTTGTAGAACTCGGCGAGGAAGGCCCGGTCGTCCCAGTCGGGGTCGATCTCTGAGTTGAACAGCATCGCTGCTTGGAGCGGCATGCGGTCCGGCAGGCGATCGGCGATGACGTCCCGGAAGAGCTGCCGGATCGGCGGACCACAGGCGAACGCGTCGTGCTGGGGCTGCTCGGGTGCGGCGTGCGTGTCCATGACCAGCGCAGCCTACTGGAGCGTCTCAGGCTGACGGCCCGGCGCCCGGAGGGCGGCGGGCCGTCGAGGCAGGAAGCGGCAAAGATCAGCCGACCTTGGCCGACTCCTCGGCGCGAGCGCGGGTGCTGGCGAGGCGGTAGGAGTCGCTGCCGGTCTCGATGATGTTGCCGCCGAAAGTGAGGCGGTCCACGATGGCCGCGCAGAGCCTGGGATCGGTGAACGTCTTGGTCCACGAGGAGAACGACTCGTTGGAGGCGATCGCCACGCTGTTCTTTCCTCACGCTCCGTCAGAACCTGGAACAGCAGCTCGGCTCCGCGCCGGTCCAGCTCCATGTAGCCCAGCTCGTCGATCTATATGGATATCGACATAATCGATGAGTTCGGCTACCTCAACCTGGACCGCAAGGGCGCCAAGCTCCTGTTCCAGATCTTCACCGAGCGCGAGGAGCGAAAGGCCACCGCGGTCGCCACGAACTCACCGTTCACCGAGTGGGACAAGACCTTCGGGGACGCCCGCCTCTGCGCGGCCATCGCCGACCGGATCACCTTCCGCTGCACCCTGATCCGGACCGGCACCGACTCCTACCGCTGCCAGGCCACCCAGGAATCCCTCTTCCCGGACAATGAACCCGGAAGAGCACCCGCCGGGAGAGGCACGGCAATGCACAGCGAACCGCAGAATTGCGTCATCGAAGGCGATCTGACCTGCCTCATCCCAGCCACCGAAGCACATCTGCCACTGCTCACCGACTGGTTCGCCGACCCCGAATTCGTGCGGAACTGGGGCGGACAGCCTCTCACCCGTGAAGAAGTCGCCACGAAGTACACGGGAAGACGCCGCCCCGACGTGGAGTCCTTCCTGATCCTCGCCCAGACCGTCCCGGTCGGCTATGTCCAGTACGCACCCGCCGGCCCCGGCCAGGGCGGCATCGACATGGTCCTCCTGCCTCAGGCGCAGGGCAAAGGCCTCGGCCCCGATGCCGCCCGCGCACTCGTCCGGCATCTTCATACGGTGCTGGGCTGGACGCAGGTGACCGTCGATCCCGAAGCGTCCAACACCCATGCCATCCGGGCCTGGGCAAAAGCGGGCTTCCGCCCGGTCGGCCGACAGGGGAGCCACCTCCTGATGGAGTGCCTCCCCGCCCACAGCGTCTCGCCGACGGAGATCCACGACGAGAGCTTCCCGCCCAGGGCCTGAACAAAGGCGCGCCCCGGCCACGCCTTGTCAGGGAGGCAGCCCAGGGCCCACCCCCACAAGCTATCGCCCCCGCAGCTGCACCCGGACACACCGCACGGCTGGGAAGGTCACCCGATCAGTGGCTCCCGAATTCGCCGGAGACCGTCCACCGCACGGCGAGTACATCACCACCACGAACAGCCCAACCCTGGCTCCCACTCACACCGGAGTCGTGGCTCTCAAATGACCCGGTGAAATCACTCACGCTGACTGGTGATGCCCGTCCACACGGACGAGTCGGCGCTGACAGATGAGGGCTGAGGCTATGCCGACCAAGGCGAGAATGTGTTCGGCCTTGCGCTCGTAACGGCGGTGGAGGCGACGACAGCCGGCGAGCCAGGACACTGTGGTCGTAACGATGCTGCGGTGCAGTCGGCCGCCGTTCAAGAAGCAACGATATGATGGTGATCTGCAACGACGAGCGCATCAGCCGTGACGTGCGCTGCTCTCGCGCTGCCTTTCTAATCCTGCCCAGGACCTGTTCCTGTTTGTCAGCGTCGGAGGCGTGCCGCGCGCCGACCAGCCGCTCGGCGTACTTGACGGCTTGGTCTTCCTCAAGAGGGCACAGGCTCAGGTATTCGTACTGGTCCGATCGAATTCGTCTCCGTAACCCTGGGGCCGTGTTGTTGGGATGGTCAGGAGATCGGCGTCACGTCGAGCCGCATCGACCTGGAAATCATTGATATGCCGCAGCAGTTCCTCTCGGAGCTGCTGATCAGCCACCTCGTCCAGTCCGGCCAGGGCCACTGGCCCAGCCAGCCGAGGAGCTGTTGCTCCGTTACGGTGGACGGCGCCCGTTGGCTGACTTTCCTGGCGATGTAGCGAAGGATCGTCATGTTGGGGTCGGCGTCGAATTTGTCCGCGTACTGATCCAACCGGACGTGGAAGGGCCAGCGGCGTGCGGCAGGCAGTTCAAGACCCGCTGAGCCGAGGAACGCACCGGTGAACTCGCCGCAGAAGGAGCGAACTTCAGCTGGGAGTGACTGCTCGGGAAGATCCGCCAGCAACGCCACACGGTAGATCTGGCAGATCAGCTGGGCCAGGGTGGTTTTCCCTTGACCTGGGCCTCCGAGGAGGACCAGCCTGCCGGATGGACTCGTGGCATCTGTCGAGTCCGTGTCGTTTTGAGCGCGGAGGCTTGGTCGCAGGATCCGGTTCCCGTGGGCGATCACATATGCCGCGGTGTGGACCTCCCTCGCTTCACGGTCAAGTCGGGCGGGGAGGTCGATGGCAACCCTATCGAGGCGCAGACGCTGGTCGTCGCTGTCGCCGACTTGCCCGAGGCGTACCCACTGTTCAGCGAGCAACTCCTTCGCGACATGCGAAGACAGGGCGTCCTGGACGACATCATCAACGCCGCGTATGTAGTCGTGGAGACGGGCCAGCACATCGCCCGGCGTGATCAACCCGTAGTATCTGCGCGCGACTTCGGGCGCGCCGTCCAGCAATCGGCACAGCTGGTCGTAGTGCCATACGCGGTAGCCCTTCAGGCCGAGTCGAGGAGCGTATTCCTCAATCAAGGACGTCTTTCAGCGTTGCCGCTCCAGGGTGAGGGCGGCGGCGGCGATTGACGTCATTCTATTCGGGCTGCACCGGGATCTGCGGAAGATCCGCCATGACTTCAGTCGTGCGATGCCGCGCTCGACCGGTGCCCGGGCTGCGGACAGCGCACGGTTGACGGTCTGTTGGGTGGGTGTGAGCCCGCGGCCCGGTGGGCGTCTGAGTGCTGTCGTCACCCATGGGCCGGCTCCTATATAGGCACGGTCGGCAAGGACTGGGACGCCCTGGCGCTCACAGATCCGGATGATCCGGTGGGCGCGGGCCGCGGTGAGGTCGTGCGCGCGGCCGGGCAGTGCGGGCGAGATCCACAGCAGCCGCCCGACCGGGTCGGTCACCACCTGCACGTTCACCCCGTGCCGACGGTGCTTGTGGGGAAAGCGGCCCGACTGTCGCCGACCCGGTCGCACTCCGCCAGGGTGCCGTCCAGCAGGACGTAGTCCGGGTCGGCCTCGCGCAAGGCGCGCAGCAAGCCGGGGGCGCGGTCGGCGAGCAGGTCGATGACGGCTGCCGTGTAGGCGTGGGCGGTGCCGACGGAAATGCCGAAGCCGGCCGCGAGTTGGGCGAGGGTGTCGTGCCGGCGCAGGTACACCAGGCCGACCAGCGCACGCTGGTGCGGCGGGAGCTTGTAGCGTCGGTCACCCTCGCGGGTGACGATGAGCATGGTTACCCACTCGACGAGGGCGTGAGGCAGGTCGAGTGCGGCAGAATACGGAACCAACGCGGCTCCTGCGCCTGTGGGTTGAGACTTCGAACACCTCCCCAACGGCACGGGAGCCTCGTGCGTTGCGCACCCCGTCGGCGTCACCCGATCAGTGGCCGCTCTGAAAAACCTCACTGACTGGAGCCCTACGATCACTCTGGCCGTCCGAGTTGGCGGCTTTGGGTTCACTCTGAGAGGACGCTGGTGCCCCCATGTGCTCGCGCCAAGTTCGTCGCCGTAGTCGCTGGCGCTGCTGCCGTTATTGTCGCGCTACTGCCGGTCAGTTTCACTAGCGATGTAGATGGAGCCACATACTCATGTGGGACGGCGATTTCTGCGGCCTTCCACCGGTGGCCCGGGTGCCAGAATGCCGCCCCTCCCTACCTGATTGGTGCGGTTGTGACCGCTGCTGTCGGTGCGTTGGTCGCCATTGGTATGGCGAGCAAGGACGAGTGATCTCGTGGCGTCCAGCTTGATGCGAGCGAAGGTTCCGTGAGGCGGCACTGCTGACCTGCAACGAAGCCCTCAAGATCATTACGTCGTCATTACGTGATCACTGACAAACGGCTGCTTTCGGCGGCATCCGCCTGCACACACGCGAAGACCCCGTCTTCAGCTAAAGCGCTGATGGCGGGGTCTCTGGGCACCAAATACAAGGTGCCCCCGGCAGGATTCGAACCTGCGCACACGGCTCCGGAGGCCGTCGGCTTCCCAGGCGTTTTCGCAGGCCAGGTGCTTACCTGACGGGTTGTCAGGCTCGCCGTCCCGCGCATGTCCCGCGAGAATGAAATAGCCTATTCGCTCGTCTTGTCCGGATCATTCCCTGCCGCGGCGGATCCATGCACCATGACGTCGATCACGATTTCCTCGGGCAAGCGTAGAGGTATATGGTGCGCCGCCTCAATCGAACGAAGAGCTGCCGGGAGCGCGCGGGCAGGCCGGCGAGCCGGTTGTGCGCCGGGCTCGGTGAGGGCGCTCCCGTGCGGTGCCCAGGCAAACGGTGGTCGGCTGCGTGTCCTGCAGCTACCCGTCGGGATGTGCTGGAGCGGGCGGCCATGGTGAGGTTCCTGCTTCCGGCGGGTTCGGCGCGCAGGCTCGGCGACGCCGTGTCTGCGGGCAGGCGCTGTGGCCCTGCCCGGCACGGTGGGCGGCGTCGGCCGGCGGGCGGGACTCGAACGGGCCCCGACAGCGAACATGCGAGTCGGACGCCGGGCGGATTGCCGATGGCTGTAGACCAGCGGGTGAAAGCCGGCTTGGGACGGACAGCGCACTCTACGAGGCTGGGTTGCGCAGCGAGGTCCGCGACCCTTTGTACCGTAGCCCCGGAGGTGCGGGCCAAGGGGAGCCGACGGCGCCGGACACGGGTGTGTCCATTTACCCTCCCCGGGACCCATCCCCGGGAGGGCTCGTGGTGCAGATGGCCGTCATGGTGACGAGGTCGTGCGGCAAGATGAGGACATGACGAATCGCGGTGTGCGCTGGCTGGCGGAGTCCGAGTGGCAGTACAGCGTTACCTTCGCCCGGGGATCACGCCGGACGAGCTAGCTGTCAGGCTTGGCGCTTCACCGGGCGGCGCGAAACCGCTGGCGACTGCCTGGGAGGCCGTCGGGCTTCTTACCGATGCAGATATCGGCGTCGCTCGGGTGGGGGGAAGCGCAGGGATGGGCGTTCGCCGCCGAATACGGCGAGGCCCCTGGGACCAGGCACGACGTCCTCAAGAACATTTCCCGCACAGGTGTCGAGGCGGTGAATCTCGATCCCCAGGCATTCCACCCGCCTCCCTTCTTCTCCTACGCCGCCGACGGCGAGTTGCTGTGCTCGTTCGGTCTTGGCGAGGAACGGAGGCGCTGGGGATCTCAGCCGGATCTGCTCCAGGAGGAGCTGGAAGCAGCGGGCATCATTCTTCCGACGGGCGACTACCTTCAAGTGAGCGGCGCGCGGCACAGCCAGCGGATCGCCATGTCGCTGGGCGTGATCGAGAAACATTTCGGGATCTCATTGCCACGCGATCTGCTGGAGGACGGCAGGCTACCGCTGGTGGTAGTCAGCGGAAGTCCTTCCTTGGACTCGCTGAGCGACAACGTGTGAATACATGAGTGAGGGGTGGCGTCCGGACGGACGCCACCCCTCATGTGTCACCAGCTGCCGGCCTGGATTTCCAACCCGGGTAGTTCTTGTCCACTGGCAGCGGAAAATCTGTCAGTGAGGTCTTTCAGAGTGGCCATCGATCGGGTGCCAGGCACCGTGGCCACAACGCACAAGGCTCCCGTGCCGTTGAGGGAGGTGTTCGAAGTCTCAACCCATCGGCGCAGGAGCCCTGTTGGTCCCTCATCCTGCCGCACTCGACCTGCCCCACGCGCTCATCGAGTGGCTCACGATGCTCATCGTCACCCGAGAGGGTGACCGCCGCTGCAAGCTCCCGCCGCACCAGCGTGCCCTGGTCGCTCTGGCGTACCTGCGCAAGCACGAGCCTCTCGCGCAGATCGCCGCCGGGTTCGGCATCTCGGTCGGCACCGCGCACGCTGCTGAGTGAGCTGGCCGACGACGGCACAGTCCGGTCGTGGACGTACGGCATCTACGAGCCGGAGACCACCGCCTTCGGCGGCACGGCGGCCATGGAAGTTGCCCACGACCTCTTCTACCAGGACAGTCGGCACCTGCTCACCTATCAACCCGGCCCCGACCGACTGGGCCGCCGGGAGACCGCCGTCCTCCTCTTCAGCTCCCTGATGCGGGCCGCCAAGCTCGACTGGTTCGAGCAAGGCGACGTGTGGGCGAAAGCCGCCCTGCTGCGACCGGCAGCCGAGGCTCTCACCCCGGAGCGGACCGCCGCTCTGTTACCGGCCATGCGCACGCTGATGACCGTCGACGCGCGCAGTCTGTGCCGAACGGACGGCCCGCTCGACGGGCACGCCGAGTGGGTGGCCGCCTTCGAGCAGGCCGGTGCGACGCTCGCCCACCTCGCCGCTGGGGGTGGACTCTCGCGCGGACTGCGAGCTGTCATCGCCCACCACGTGATCTTCCACGCCAACCGCGCAGGTCTCCGCCCGGACGACCAAAGCGCCCTGTTCAACACCGCACGAGAGGCAGTCATGGGATCGAGCGACAACACCGCGTCGCCCGCTGAGGGCACGTCGGAAACCACTAGCGTCAGGACGGTGAACACCGACACGATCGCCACCCCGGGGCCGAGGCCGAACGACTCCGCAACGCCCTGGTCGACCAGATCCGAGAAGCCGGAGACGCCCGCACGCCCGCCGTCGAGACCGCTCTGCGCACCGTGCCCCGCCACCTGTTCGTGCCCGACGCCCCGCTCGCAGACGCGTACGCCAACGTGCCGGTCAACATCAAGTACGACACCGACGGCACGTCGATCTCCTGCGCCTCCCAGCCCGCAATCGTCGCCCTCATGCTCGACCAGCTGGAGGCCCAGCCCGGCGAACGCATCCTCGAACTCGGCGCCGGCACGGGCTACAACGCCGCCCTCCTCGCCCACCTGGTCGGCGAGCGCGGTCACGTGACCACGATCGACGTCGACGACGACCTCGTGGAGGGCGCCCGCGCCCACCTCGACGCGGCAGGGTTCACCAACGTCGAGGCGCTGACCCGGGACGGCGCCGTCGGCCACGTGGAGGGCGCCCCGTACGACCGGATCATCGCCACCGTTGGCGCGCACGGCGTTCCCCAGGCCTGGCTCGACCAACTCGCCCCCGGCGGACGGCTCGTCGTTCCCCAGCGCCTCAGAGGCAGTGTGTCCCGCTCCATTGCCTACGAGCAGCGCGACGGCCGCTGGACCAGCATCGGCAACAGGATGAACACCTTCATGCCGCTGCGCCGCGGCATCGCCGACGACGACCGCCGCGTCATCCCCCTCAGCAAGGACGGCACCGTACGGCTCCAGGCCCCTGCCGGGCAGCCCATCGACGCCGACGCCCTGACCGGAGTACTGGAGCAGCCGCGCACCGAGGAGTGGACCAGCATGACGGTCCGCGCCATGGAATCCCCTGAGTGGATGGAACTGTTCGTCTCCTGCTCCCTGCCCAGCGGCCTGATCCGGATGCTGTTCCCGCAGGATGCCAAGGGCACGCTGCTCACCGAGGACCCCTACCCGTCCTCCACCGCGGCCGTCGACAAGGGCGCCGTCACCTATCTCGCCCGCCGCCTCTCGGAGCAGAAGACCCCGAGGGCGGCAAGCTCTGGGAGTTCGGCGTCATCGGCCACGGTCCCGGCAGCGACGAACTGGCCGCGAAGGTCGCCGAGGCGATCCGCACCTGGGACCGCGACTACCGGGGACGCGAAGCCTCCTTCGCCATCCAGCCTCTCGACGCACCTGCGATCGAGGAGCAGCCCGGCCTCTTCTCTCTCGACACCCCGCTGAACCGCATCGTCGTCGACTGGCGTTGATGCCAGCCCGGACGTGAAGTGGGGTGGAGCCCAGGGGCGTTGCCGACGGGCTCCACCAGCCCCTACCCATACCGTCGCTCCCAGGGGGCCCCATGGACCCGCACGGCCCGATAGCACGGCGCTTCCCACTCGTTGCCCGATTCCGGCCCGCCTGCCTCCCGCTGCCCAACCGGGTACAGGCACTTGTTGACCTGGCCGACCGTGCGGTACAGCAGGGCGAACAAGGACTGGCCTCCACGGTCTTCAACCAGTCCGCGCTCCTGGCCTCCGACCTCGGCCTTCCCGACCTCGCCCGGTCGATATGCCACCGCCACGCCAACGCCTACCTGCGGGCATGCCCGCTGTCCGCGACCAGCACCATCCGTGGCCTGGAACCCCTGGTCAACCTCGCCCGCTTGCAGATCCGCGCCGGCAACACCGACGACGGTCGCCGTCGGCTCCTGGACCTGTACGAAGCCGTCGGCACCGGAGACGAGGTCACCTTCGAAGGGATCACGGTGCCTGCCGACCTCACCCGCACCCAGCAGGACCGGCACGACGTCCGGGCGTGGCTGTGGCGCGTCCTGCTCGCAGATGGCACCCGCACCCTCACGACCACGGGCCGCTGGCGTGAGGCCCTGGCTCACATCAAGGAGCATCGGGGCGTCGGCGCACGCATGCTGGACGGACGCCAGGTCGCCGTCGTCGCGGCCCTTGCCGTCGGTGACACAAGACGGGCTATGGGCCTGCTCACCACGACGTCGCCGGGTGACCCGTGGGAGCAGGCCGTCACCGACTGCCTGACCGCGATGTGCTGCCGGGCCGCAGGGCAGGATGTGAACGTCCGCCTCGCTGGTCTCGTGAACATGTACCTAGGGCACGATGCCAAGCGGGGGCTGACCGTCTTCGACATCCGTCTCGGCCTCACAGTTCTCGATGTGATCGACTCTGCCGATCAACCTGCGGCAGGCTTTCTCGTCGAGGATCTGTTCCGACGAACTACGCAAGCCCACAACGGGTATGCGGCCCGCGAGGTCCTGGCACACCCTCTGTTCCTCGCGTTCGCGACCGACAGCCAGGCACGAGACTGCAAGGACTTGGTTCGGGCCTGTGCGCTCGGCGTGAGGACGTTGCCAGAAGAAGCGCATCGAGGCCTCTCCACCGCGCTGGGCCGCAGTGAGACGGTGCTCAACTCCCCAATGGCCAGCACGACTCCAAGGGCCCTGTTCCAACCTCGGGAAGTGGATTGATGTCGCAGCTCCCCAGCTCGGACGATCCGGGATCACGCACCGGACGCAATTCCTTGGAGTCTGTTGGGAATCACGGCTATCCGTACTTGAGGAAATGGTCTGGGGCGCAGGACTGCCGGCAGCCGTGGGCTGACGCTTGGGCTAGTGGTTGCGAGGAGCCCACGGCTGGCGCATCGCTCAGCACACAGTCCACGTCGTAGATCTGATCGCCGCGTGCGGAGTTGGCTTCTCCAGGCGCTGCCAGTGCCGTCAGGGATACCAGGTGCCTGAACGGCGGGATGCAGTTCGCAGAGCTGGGCAAATCCTTCCTTGCCTGGAACGCGAGGGGCGTGTCGAGGGGCCACCACGACCGGTCATCCTGCTCATGCGTCGACCGGAACACTGCTCGGGACACCGTCAGTGCTGCAACGAAAGGAGGGACGACTTCCGAAGAGTATGCCTCTGACCAGGAGCGATGGCACTGCAGGTGAGGTTGTGCGAAGTCGGGGAAGAAGGTGTGGCAGCCGATAGGAGGTTGTCGTGAAGGGTGGAGACCTGGAACTGGGTGAGTTGCTCGCCGCTGCGGAAGCGGCCCCGCCCGGTGAGTCTGTCGACGTGGTGGCACATGACCTGCAGAAGCGGTTCGGTGCGGAGCGCGTGTCCTTTCTGTTCGTGGACCTCATCGGTCAGCGGCTGGTACGTCTTGCCGCGGCCGGTGGTGAGGCCGAGGAGCCCGGTGAGTGGCTGGACCTGCAGGGCAGCGTGTACGACGGTGTGCTGCAGAGCCAGCGTCAGCAGGTGGGGCCGGACGGTCAGGGCGGGCGGCGCGTCATCACGCCGGTCAGCAACCGCGGAGACTGCATCGGCGTCCTGGAGGTGACGCTGCAGGCCGCCGACGACACCGTGCTGCGACAGGTCCGCGACGCGGCGCACGCACTGGCCTACATCATCGTCACGGACCGCCGTTTCACGGATCTGTACCACCTGGGCCGGCGCACCACCGAGACCAGCCTGGCCGCGGAAATCCAGCACCAGTTGCTTCCTTCGGCCCCCTGCTGCGAGGCGGAGCAGTTCACCTTGGCCGCTGGGCTGGTGCCGGCCGACGACATCGGCGGCGACACCTACGACTACACCCTCGACCGCGACACCCTGCACCTGTCCATCACCGACGCCATGGGCCACGACACGAACTCCGCCCTGCTGGCCACCCTGCTGGTCGGCGCACTGCGCCGATCACGCCGCAGTGGCTGTGATGCCCTCAAACAGGCCCACGACGCCCACCAGGCTTTGCTGAGCCACAGCCGAGGTCTGGCCACCGGGCAGTTGCTGTGCGTCGACCTCGACACCGGCCGGTGCGACGTGGTCAACGCCGGGCATCCACGGCCCCTGTTGATGCGTGGTGACGCCGTCGAGGAGGTCCATCTCGCTGTCAATCTACCTTTCGGTGTGGCGGCGTCCTCCTCCTACCTGCTGCAGGAACTGCAGTTGCGTCCCGGGGACCGCCTGGTCCTGCTGACCGACGGGATGCAGGAGCGCGGTGCCGCCGCCGTCGATCTGGCCTCGCTCGTGCGCGACACCCGCGCCCTGCACCCGCGAGAAGCCGTCCGGAGCCTGACCGCCGCGGTACTCGGTGCCTGCCACGGGAACCTCAGGGATGACGCGACGGTCCTGATACTGGACTGGCACGGCGATCGTCGTCGACCGGCGGAAAGCAGATCGTCTCGCAGTGATAATCCGCAGCGGTCCCGTCATTGAGTCGGGCGTGGAAGCGGGCCCCGGTTGTACAAAACGAGTGTGAGAAGTGGATATGGGGGCCACTCGGCAGTGGAGGTTGGGAAAACAGTCTCGGGGCTCTTTGCCCGGCCCGCCGCGGCTGGCGAAAAGTTCTCCACCCACGAGTGATCTTCGTGTCATGCGGAGGGGCGTCATGCCGTTGCGCTCCGGGGCAGGTGGCTTTGTTCACGAGAACGGGTTCTGGCTCACTTTCCGTGGAGTGGCTACGGAGAGTCAGACCTTCGGTGCCATGCGATGACGGTCTGGGTGGGCACGTAGCCGAGGTGAGGTGGCGATGTGCCAGTCGACCTGGCCGGCCGTTCGCCGGATCAGCCTTCCGCGCGGCCAGACGGCAGTCCGTGGACAACGGCCTGGCCGTGATGACTGGCCGCGACGAGGCATCCGGAGCATCGAAGTTCGCGATGGGGCGTTGCGGACTCATCGACGACCCGCACTACGAAGCCATACCTTCACCCGCACCCTGAAGGCCGTCGAAGGCAATAACGGCTCGCCAAGGCGTGCTAGGTGTGTTGTCGCATGAGGGTGGTTCCACGAGATCCTCGATCGTGAGCTGCTGAGGGATGGTGTCGAGCGGCTCGGGGACCTGATCGAAGCTGACGCGGTAGTCGCTGTCGGCGGTCCGACTGATCAGCGGCTTCCCACCGAGCGCCGTGTGGGACTGCTCGTGGTTGTAGTGGTTCAGGAAGTCCGCGAGGGCGGCCCGGCGTTCGCCTTCGGACGTGCAATCGCGCACGTAGACCCACTCCCGGGAGAGCGTGCCTACCCCGATCGACGAGGGCCCGCAGGAACCAGGTCCGAGCTGCGGCCGAGCGGGCTTTCGCCGAGCTGAGGGGACGCACCGACTACAGCTGTGAGCTGCAGCGACGTCCACGATGTCGGTACGAAGGACACGGAGTTTCAGGGCTCCTATGCGGCCGGGGTGACGGCACGCCAAGCTGGCCGGGCGCCACGGACGCACAGTTCGTCGTCTCTCCCCACTCTGGGCTTTATCCCTTATTCGTGGAAAAATGCGAGTCCTGAGGGCGTTTCAGGAGCACCGCGTCAGCAAGGATTCACCTCGTGAGAGTCATCGACGTGAACGGCTGGGGGAGCGACGACTTCCAGGACGAATGGGCCGAACCTCCTCGCGACGCCAGGGCCCGCCGCCCGAATGCCCCCAACATCTCCTACCCTCCCGAAGAGAACGGGATCGACTACCTGCTGAGCGTCGTGGAGCACTTAGAGATCATCTGATCATTATTCAGGTTGTTCCGAGAGAGATGTCCGTTTCGATTCGCCAGGTTGGTGCGGATTCTCCCGTCAATTCGCGGGACATTTTGTTAGCCATCGCCCAGTGGATCATCGTGCGGGATCTTTGAGGAAGGGCTTCGTAGTCCCGGGCCAGGCGGCGGTGCTGCATCAGCCAGCCGAAGGTCCGCTCGATCACCCACCGCTTCGGCAGCGGCTCGAACCCCTTCGATCGCGGCCGCTGCACCACCTCGACATCGATGCCCAGGCCGGCGCCGTGGTTGAAGATGCTGTTCTGGTAACCGCCGTCGGCCCAGACCTTGGTGACGCTGGGATGTGCCGCGGCCAGGTCGTCGAGGAGGAGCTTGCCGCCGGTGGTGTCGTGGACGTTCGCGGCGGTGACGAGGACGGCCAGCACCAAGCCGAGGGTGTCCGTGATCAGGTGCCGCTTGCGCCCTTTGATCTTCTTGCCGGCGTCGATGCCTTGACTGGATTCGGCGACGTTTGCCGAGGTCTTCACACTCTGCGCGTCCACCACGGCCGCGGTGGGCTCCGCTCGGCGGCCGTGGAATCGGCGGGTCTTGTCGCGTAACAGGTCGTGGACCTGCTGGGTGGTGCCGTCGGTTTCCCACTTCGCGTAGTAGTCGTAAACGGTCTTGTACGGCGGGAAGTCGTGCGGCAGGTACTCCCACGGGATGCCGGTGCGGTTGACGTAGAGGATCGCGTTGACAATCTCTCGCAAATCGTGCACCCGGGCCGCCGTCCTGGGGCCAGTCCGTCTCGCCCGCCAAGCGGTGAAGACCGGTTCGATCAAGGCCCAGCGGGCGTCGGACACATCACTGCGGTACGGACGACGAGCACTCACGCCTCATCCAACGACCGCCAACGAAGCCAGTCACAAAAACATCCCAGAACACCAACTACCTAGATCAGATGCCCTCTTAGCCACCGCCCGCCCCACCGCACGCGACTTGAAATATGCCGTGCTGCACTTGCAGGCCGCCGCCGAGGTGCTCCTCAAGGCGCGTCTGGAGCGCGAACACTGGAGCTTGGTTTTCAAGGATGCGGCGCTAGCCAGCCGCGCCCGCTTCGTGGCCGGCGACTTCGAGAGCCGCACCCTGGCGGCCACACTCAGCCGACTGCGCGACATCGCCGACGTTGAAGTGGACGACAAGGCAGTTAATGCACTGAACACGCTGGTCAAGTCTCGAAATGCGCTTCAGCACTACGGGCTCACCACCCCAGCCGCCGCAGTCGCGGCGCGAGCGGCCCAGGTCCTCGACTTTCTAGTGGCCTTCACGTACAGCCACCTGCGGCAGAAGAAGGACTCTCTGGCGACCGTCACCACCAAACTCCAAACGATCCAGTCCTTCATCGATGCCCGGCTCAAACGCCTGAGTGGCGAGCTCAAGGACGCACAAGACCGCACCCTAGAGTGCCCTGAATGCAGCCAGTGGGCCCTGGTCGTTGGCTACCAACCACACTGTCACTTCTGCGACCGGGATTGGCTGTACACACACCTGCTCATCGAAACCCTGCGGGACGCGGCGGCCCCGGAGGGCTCCGCAGACAGCCGCGGCGCCCCGGCCGGCCAGTGCCCGGACTCCCGCTGCGACGGGCTAAGGGTCCTGATGGCCGGCATATGCGTGGCCGCGGCGCCGCAGGAGCCAGTGGTCATGTGCTTGAGATGCGCGACGCGCTTCGACCGGGGGTGCGGTGCAACCGCTGCGGTTACGTCTACGACGACGCAGGCAAGTGCACGATCTGCCAGGCCAGGAAGGCTCGGTCTGCTGCAGAAGAGACACACCCTGCCGTCCGGTAAGAGAGGCGCGGCTCAGTAGCGCAGGGCCGACTCTGACGCGCTACTGCGGAGTCGACTGCCGGCGCGTGGCCGCCAACCGGCGCCGCCGGGACAAGTGCCGGCACGACACCCGACAGCGCGCCGCCCGGCACGCCGGACACCAGCTGCTCACTGGGGCGGCACGTGGAAGGGCAACATCCCGTCCCCACCCCCGCAGCGGCCTCCCGCCGCCACCTCCACCGACCACGGCTCCCCACTCCGTAATCGGGCAACGGCCGCCTGGCGTGGCGCACGAGCCGGTCTTGCGTTTCGGAACCTTGGTTGGGACCCAGGCGGCAGGCCATCAGCCCCATAGGATCCACTCGACATGACGAGCTCTGCCCAAACACATGCGGTGCACAGTGGCGACGGACCTGCGTGTTAGACCGATTCGATCCGTTGAGGCCGAGCGCCAAGGGGGACGCGTGATCTCAGAGCAGGATCTCGTCGCCTCGCGGCGCCGGTTCCCACCTCCCACCGAACAGGCCCTCCTGACCGCAAGCCAACATGACAAAGCGTAGACGGCCACGTACTCCGCCACAGAATCGCTCTCTGCCCGGGCGGCCTCGCCGCCCCGTCGTCATCCTGGACACCAACCTCTGGTCCTATCTTGCAGAAACCAATACGCCTGACGAAGTAGCCGCCCGCTTTGACGCGCGAGGCATCACGGTGGCAATCCCACCGATAAGTTTGATCGAGGCTCTCAGTACGCCTGACCAGGGAAAGAGAGCGCGCTTGGTGCAGCTGCTCACTGATCACCGCTGGAAGAAGCTGCCAAGCGAGGCGGAGCTCTTGGCGGCCGAGTTCGTTACAGCGGTGCGGCAGCTGCGTCCTGACTGGCTACGAGCACTGCCCATAACTGACCGCTCGGCGAGCTGGCACACCTATTGGACGAGAGTGTTCTGGCGGGAAGCACGTGCCGATCCGGCAGCAGTAGCCCATCGGTTTTCGGCAGATCGCGACGTGCGAGACTTTATTGTTGGCAAACAGCTCGCCAACAGGCCTGGCTGGCCTGTCGGCCCCGGACAGTTACAAGCGGCCCTGAATTCAGTCGTGTTTCCAGACGATCACCCGGATCCGGACCCCGGTTCCCGGCTGGGCTGGCCCGCTGATACGGCTGCAGCCTACTGGCGCGTCGATAACCGCGACGTGTGGTGGCATCAACTTGGCGTCATCTGGCAACGGTCGATGCTGACGCGGGAAGATGCCACCTACGCGGATTGGGTCGGCGCGTACGTAAATCTGGCAGCGTTGGTCAAGGATCGCGCGGGGTTCAACCGCTTCTGGCTCTTCGATGTCGACGGCACGGCAGTGCCCCGCAACTGGTGGCAGGGAACGCTCAGCTTGCTGCAGCTCGGCACAAAGATCGGCTCGGGAAATCCCGGAGATGTCGCCCTTATCACCCATATTGTTGACTGCAACTGTTTCCTCAGTGCGGATGGCCGCCTGATTCGCGCAGTGGACGCTGCCCAGCGTGCGGCCCCGTTCCCGGTTACAACGTGCGGTCAAGTCAGGCCATCCGCCCAAGGCTGGTTGGCAGCTGTGGAATCTTCGCTCCCTGCGTGAACGTCTGGGAGTAGCGAGCTGGAATGCGGCCGTGCGGGCAACAGAGCGTGCAGGGCCGGGTGATGCGACAGGCCCTCCGAATGCCACATCTGCATCCCGCGGCACCAACGTCGTGAGATGGCACAGCTAGGTCGAGGTGGTGGAACGCGCCCGAGGCCCACCCTCAAGGACGTGTCGGAGCGGGTCGAAGACTCCAAGAGGCCGCGAAGACCGCCGCGTTGATGGGTTGAACGCGCTCTTGATCGAGGAAACGGTCCAGTAAAGGTTCAACCAAGCTCACGGTCCCACTCTGAAGTTGGTTCGCGATCGCACCTTGCAGTTGGAACGCAAGGTGACGGTAAACACGACCAACAGCGAGCTACACGACCTATCAGCAGGAGGACCAATGGACTTGGGATTACGGCGCGCCAGCCAGGGAGCTGCGCAGCCGAAACCGGGCCACGATGTTTGCTGGCGCCTCTCCGTGCGAACGGTCCCATCGCGCGGATCCAATTCTCGCAGCGCGCAGAAGGGCATCGGCAGTTCCATGAGTGCTTGGACGATCGCAGCGCTACCCGGGCGCATGGTCGGGGCGGCGGCGCTGGCGGCTTTGGCCTTCACAGCTGCCGGCTGCTCCGGCGGCACCACTCACCAAGACCGGGAGCTGACCGCCGCCACGGAGGCCGGAGGCATCGCCCCTCGCACACAACAGGGTGTGGCCAAAACTCCCCTGGCGGAGCTGGAGGGTCAGGGCGGACTGGGTTTGACGATCACATCAGCCGAGCGGGACCCGGATCAGCAGCGCCGCTGGCTCGTCGATGCGATCTCCAAGACGTACGGACCTCACCCTTGGATCAAGCGCCTGCAGGCGTAACCTCAAGGCCGGTCCACCTGGCCGGTGCCTCACCGGAGCCGTGGAGATGGCCGGTTGGGGTCGCCTGGTGCGTAGTTCTTCCAGGAGGCTCCGGCGTCGGTGGCGATGCGGGTGGTGCTCTTGTCGTAGTAGCCCAGCGCTTGGGCGATGACCGGGGCCGGAGCCTGGAGGACGGGCTGACGGATGGCAGAGGTGCGGCCTTTCTCGACGGGGATGCCGAGTTCTCGTAGCGCGTCGCGCAGGGCAGAACGGGCACGTGTTCACCACTGCGCAGGGCCGACCGCTCGACCCGACCAACCTCACCCGCACCTTCACCACACTCCTCCGCAAGGCCGGCCTCCGCCGCATCCGCTTCCACGACCTCCGACACTCGGCCGCAACCCTGCTGCTGGAACAGGGCGTCGAACTCGTCGTCATCAAGGAACTCCTCGGCCACGCCCACATCGGCGTCACCGCCACCGTCTACGCCCACGTCCGACTCCGCCTCCAGCGAGACGCCATCGACACCCTCGGCACCTTGCTCAACGGCCCGGCGATCACCGAGACGGACAACGGCGACGAACCGCCACCCTGCGCCCCTCGTCCGCTGACGTTGCCGTCAACTGCTGCCGTCACCCCACGCAAGAGCCCCGTCAGGACGAACCTGACGGGGCTTCAATTTTGCTACTGCTACCCAGCGCAATAGGTGTGGTCTCGGGCAGCGGGACTACGCCTCGCCCGCCAGCCAACGCGGGAATGGCGCCACATCCAACAGCTCGGAGTTGATCGCCTTCAATCCTCTGGCGAAGTCCTGAGCCAATTTAGAGAGCATCGAAACAAGTTCACCCTGTGCGAGGCTCTCAAATTCAGGACTTGGAACCCACTCGGTCCGCGACTCGCAGTGAATCATCACGCGATTCTCGACCGAACGAAAGGTCAAAGTCCGCTCGATGCCCTGCGAGTACATGTCCACTTCGACTTCGCGACGCTCACGCACGCCTGCCAGAAGCAATGGGAGTTGCTCGATGAAAGCAGACAAGTCATACGCGACATCGAGCGGCCACTCATCGCTCCCAAAGCCGCCGATATGGAAGCTGCTGCCCCCAGCGTCAGAGAGGACGCTACACGCCTCCATGATCAGGGTGTCGTAGTCGTCATCCAACTCGTTACCCACTGGCGCAGCACCCGTAGCGGCAGATGGCGTAGCTGGATGAAATGACACAGAGAAACTCATCTCTCCAGTCTCCTAGTTCGGGCCAATAATTGGGAATCCGGTCTTGTACAGTCCATTGGGACTCGGGACGACGGTAGCCGACCGCGCTTGGACGATACTCCCATCCGGCATGATCACCTGCCCCATTCCGTCTGGAATGCGCACTGACCTGGGGCCGGCTCCTTCGACATGGAGTCCCTTCAAGAACTCTGCAGCGGCGTCATTATCCAGCCATTGCCCCTGCTGATTCCCGGTGCTGCGAGCCCGATCGGTCAGAGCCTTCGTGTTCTTCACTCCGGCACCATGAGTCTTGAATGTGTGACCCCACGTTTTCACACTATTGGAGGACCAGTTCACGCACCCGTTGCTGTTGTGAACGAGTACTGGCGTCTCCCCGCCAGCACATAGTACGTGTGCATGTCGGCCACGGTTACGTTGTAAACAGTGGCCGGCTGGGTCCATCGGTCGACATCGGTGATGTGGATGACGGCGTCAGTGGAGGTGCTGAGTCGTTCTCCGTCGATGAGCTGGGCTGCGTCGACCCAGCTGCCGAGTTCGGGTACCCAGAAGGGGTGTCCGGCTGTGGCGGTGACCGAGGCGGTCTTCTTCTTGCCGTCGACTTCGATGGAAAGGGTGATTCTGACCAGGTTCTTCAGCCCCTTGCCGACGATCTCGGCGGTGACCGTCTTGACTTCGTTGCGGCCGGTTGCGGGATCCGTGGCGAGGACCTTGTCCCCGGTCTTCACGTCCTCGATGGGCTTGGTCGTGCCGTCCGCCATCAGGACCTGGGTGCCGGGAATGAAGCTGTTGCAGGGCCTTTCGGCTCCGGCACGCCCACCCAGATAGGCCAGAGCTGCCGTACTGATGACCTCGCCGAGGAATTTTCCACGGGCGACGGCCGCGGCTTTGTCGCTGCATTCCTCGGCGTTGTAGACGCAGTAGGTGGCCGCGATCTCCTTGGCCTTCTCGACGTCCCTGCCGCCGTGGAGTACGTATTCGTAGGCCCGAGCACATCCCTCGCGGCCGTAGCACGCGCTGCCTTCGTCGGCGGACTCGTAGACCGGGTTGTACCAGAAGTCGTCTGTGAACTCCCCATTCATTCTGGGATTCCAGTACTGGTCCGCGATCTTGTCGATGTCGTTCGAAACCGGGGTGTTGGCCGCCACCCACTGCTTCTTCGCGGCCTGGGCGCGCTTGTAGATGTTGCCGCGGTGGTAGTCGACCGTGCCGGACTTGTCGTCGTAGCCGACTTCCTTCTTGGTCTCCTTGCTGCACCTACTGACGTCGTACTGGCAGGAGTTGGGCTTGGAGCCGATCTCCGTGCCCGCCGGATCGGAATAAGTCAGCGGGTTGTTGTTGGCGTAGCTGTAGCCGTGCATCTGCTGCGGGTCTGAGGCTGTGAAGACCGGGTCGACCGACAGGAAGCGGCCGGTCGCGGGGTCGTACTCGCGCGCTCCGAGGTGAGTGAGCGAGGTGGCGGTGTCGGTGGTGCCGCCCACGAAGCCCTTGGTGCCGGTCCAAGTGCTCGGCGCGGTTCCGCGCAGCCCGCCGAACGGCATGGTCCGGCGCTGGGTCAGCGCCTGGGTGTCGGCATTGACAGACAGTTGGGCGGTGCCATGGTGGTCGGCCAGGGTGAAGGAGATGGTTCCGTCGTTGGCCTGGACGGCCTGGTGACCACCGCCGAGGTCGAAGTAGCGGGTGCCCTTCGCGCTGGTGGCACCCTTCGCCAGGGTGATCTCCGTGTCGCCCAGGTAGAGAGTGGTCTCCGTCGGTGTGCGGCCGATCAGACGGGAGCCGTCCGCGTCGTACAGGTACTCGGTGACCTTGTCGCTGCCGCCCTCGACGGGTTGGGTGACCTTGGCGAGATGGCCCTCGATGTCCCAGTCCAGGGTCTGGGAGGTGCCGTTGCCCAGTAGCCGGGTGTGGGTGTAGCCCCGGTGTCGTAGCCGAAGCTGTCGGTGGATTTCACCGTGCCGGTGGTGGTGTCGACCGAGTTCAGCTTGTGCGGCTGGGCGGTTCCCGGATCGGGGTAGTGGTAGCTCCGCTCGGTGTCCGGGGCGCCGCTGGTGGTGGCGTGCTGGGTCTCGGTGAGGCGGTTGCCGACCTTGTCGTAGGAGTAGGAGGTCCAGTACGGGGCCGGGCCGCCCAACGCGCTGGTGCTGGGGGTAGTGGCGCAGCCGGTGGTCGACTGGGCCCAGGCCTCGGTCAGCCGGCCGAGGTAGTCGTAGCCGAAGCACTGGTTGTCCGTGCCGGAGCGGGAGGTGTCCGAGACGGACAGGACATTGCCCGCCTCGTCGTAGGTGTAGGTGTTGTTCTGGTCGGATCCCGTCACGTCCTGGCGTCCCACCGCCGAGGTGGCGAGCCGCTGGGTGCCCCACTGGTACGTGTTGTTCTCGTACGCGGTCTTGCCGCCGTTCGCGGACATCACGTACTGCAGCGGCTTGCCGGTGTAGCTGTAGTTGGTAGTGGCGGTCAGGTTGAGCGGGCCGCTGACCTTGATGGGGCGCTGGGTGCCGTCCTCGTAGGTGTAGGTGACGGTGTTGGCGGCGAGGTCACCGGCCTTGGGGTAGCCGACGCCGGACACCGTGCCCGAGGCGTTGTAGGTGGTCGTCGTCAGATAGGTGCCCTGCAGGGCACCCTCCGTCGACGGGATGGTCACCGAGGTGCGCAGCGGCCGGTACAGCCGGTCGTAGGCCACGACGCTCGACTTGTACTCCTGGCCGCCGCTGTAGCGCGAGCTGGAGGTGAGATGGCCCTTGTTGCCGCTGATGGTGTCGTAGACCCACTTGGCGCGCAGCGCCCGGTGGAGGAGTTCTCCCGTAGTTCGGTCTCGCGGCCCAGACCGTCGTAGACGTACGCCAGGACGCTGCCGCGGCCGTCTTTGGCGGTGGTCAGCTGGGAGCGGTCGTCGTACTCGTTGTGACCGGCTCCCTTGTCCGGGTCGGTGGTGTCGGTGAGCCGGCCCATCAGGTCGTAGGTCCAGGTCCAGTCGTTGCCGGCCGGGTCGGTGACGCTGGTCATTTCACCCCGGGGCTGTACCCGTAAGTGGTGGCGTCGTAGGCGGCGTCGGCGGCCCTGGAGTGGAGCAGGCGCAGTTCGCTGGTGCGGCCGCGGGCGTCGGTGACCGTGGTCTGTGCGGTGCCGCCCACCGGCGGGATGACCGTGGTGGTGTTGCCGCCGTAGCTGGTCTTCGTGATTCCGAGGACGGTGCCGCCGTCACCGTTTCCGGCGATCTGCCGCAGCTCGGTCTCCCGGCCCAGACCGTCGTAGGTGTGCCGGTTCTGGGTCTCGACGCTGAGCGCCTTCTCGGGCTTCAGGAGCGTGGTCGAGGGTGCGTCGGTGACGTAGTAGGTCGCGAACTCCTTGGTGACCAGGCCCCGTTCGTCGTAGAAGGTGTCCGCGAGGAGTGCGCCGCCGTTCGGGCCGGGCGCCTGTGTCTGCCGCGTGCGCAGGAAGCCGTCGTAGAAGGTGTACGAGGTGTCCTGCGCACCCGAGTTACCGATGGTCTTGGCGGACACCACGACCGGCTGGCCGTCGGTGATGGTATAGCCGAACTCGTAGCTCGGGGTCTGGCCGGTGGTCCGGTCCGCCTGCCACACCTTGGTGGTGCGCCCCAGAGCGTCGTACGCATGGGTGACGGCCTTGCCGTTGGTGTCAGTCTCCGTGAGCGGCAGCCCGCGCAGGGTGTCGTAGGCGGTGGTGGACGTCTGCGCGGTCGTGGTGTCCCCGGCCGTGGCGGGCGGGGTGGTGACCGAGCTGCTCGCCGGGAAGCCCGTGGTTGGGGTGTACGCGGTGGTGGTGGTACGGCCGTCGGTTCGGGCGGTCCGCGTCAGCGAGCCCGCGGAGGTGACTGTCACGTCGGCGGTCAGGTCGGTGGTGGTCAGCGCGCGGCCGTAGCCGTCGTACGTGGAGCCGGACTCGAGGTAGACCGCGGTGGAGCCGGTGTACGTCTTGAGTTTGGCGGTCCTGGTGGCGTCGCCCTTAGTGGCCGCGGCGCCGTACGCCCCGCCGTCGTAGGCGGTCCGGACGTCGGACATGACGTCGGCCGGCCGGCTGGTCGTGGCGTCGCACGCCTTGGCGACCGTCTCCACCCGTGCGGGGGCGCCGACGGGGACGCTGCCGGAAACGTAGGTGGTGCGGGTGCACTGGTCGTCGGCGGCGGTCGTGGTGTCACCGAGGTCGTCGGTCTGCGTGACCAGGCCGGTGGTGGTGTCGTGGGTGTCGGCCGTCGAGGTGGTCTGCCACGTGGCGCCCGCGCCGTCGTCCAGCGAGGTCCAGGACTTGGTGGAGGCGCTGCCGGTCAGGTTGGCCGTCACGGTGCCCCAGGTGCGGACCTTCTTCGCGGTCTGCTGGTACCAGGGCCGGCTCACGGATTTGGCGAGCACCTTGCCGCCGGGGCCGGAGTAGGTGACGGTCTTGTACGCGAACCCGGCCTGCGACTCGTGATCGGTGATCGCGTCACCTTCGCCCGTGTCGAGGGCGACCGAGACGCTCTTGGTGCCGCCGGAGGCGTTCTTGCGGTCGCCGTCCATGCCGCGCAGGAAGTACGAGTCCTCCTGCGACTTCATCACCGAGGCGCCGCCCTGACCGCCGGCGCGCACCCGGACGTGCCCGTAACCACGCCACTGAGACCAGGTCTTGGACTTCTCCTTGGTCATCCCGTCGTCATCGTCGTAGTGCCAGGCCGCGCCGTCCAGGTAGTCGTACATGGTGACCTGGTCGGGAGAGCCGCCGGTGCGGTCGGTCGAAGTGACGGTGGCGACCACGTACTTGTTGAACCACTGCAGGACGGGGTCGTCGCTCGTGCTGCCGCCGATGTACTGCGGGAAGCAGCGGGTCGTGTTGGTCTCCGGTGTGGGCAGCGCGGCGAAGTCGCACTCCGAGGCCGAGTAGCCGACGTCGATCTGGCCGCCCGACTCGTCGGCGACGGTGGACAGCCGGGACTTGATGAACGGGGCGAAGCCGTCGCCGGTCTTGTCCAGCCGGTTGGCGAGCTGGGTGTAGGCGAAGGTGACCTTCGGCAGCGGGATGGACGTGCCGCCGGTGCCGTAGCCGGTGCGCTGGACGGAGTCCAGCAGCAATTGGTAGTCGGTGTCGGCCATGCCCCAGCGGTGGGTGAGTTTCCAGCCGTCGACGTTGCTGTAGGAGCCGGACGCGAGGACTTGGGTGGTGACGGAGGTCAGCCGGTTGCGGGTGAAGAACGCGGGGAGAACCGGCCGTTGTCGCAGTCGGTTCCCGCGGTGCAGTTCAGGTCCCACGGAGTGTCGTACCAGTACTGGGCGTCCGTGGAGATGGACGAGCAGGTGGTCGAGCTGTCTGGGATGCACCGCTCGCTGCTGGTGAAATCTACCTTGGCGAGTGCCTTCGCCGAGTACATGGCCGTGCTCTTGAGGCCGTACTCGATGCGGTCGATCGTCCCGCCGCGCACGTACGGTGTGTCGTCCGCGGCGGTCAGGTTGCGGCCGTAGGAGTTGGTCTCCTTGTCGTAGTAATAGGCGACGGCGTCGCCGTGCGGGTTCACGACGTAGTCCAGGTTCCAGCGCCAGCCCTGCTGGCACCAGGACGCCGCGAAGGTCGAGGCGTGGCACTGGTCGTCGGTGTCGTCGCCGAAGACCGGCACGGTCCAGGCTGAGTCTGTGGTTTCATTGCCGCTCGCCCAGCCCGGCAGCCGGTTGTAGCCGAAGTAGTACTGGGTGCCGTCGGGGGTGGTCACCTTCCAGTACTCGTCGTTGCGCGCACCGTTGGACCGCACGTCGGAGGAGGTGCCGTAGATCCGGTCGATCTTCGTGCCGTCGTCGTTCTGGAGCTTGAAGGAGTTCGTGCCGTTCGGCACCAGTTCGCCGCCCGAACCGTTCAGCGACAGTGTGGCGTTGTCATACGCCCAGCACAGGTCGCCCGGCTTGTTGCCGTCGGCGTTGGTGACCCCGTCGTCCCCGCAGCTCTTGTAGGTGCGCTCGATGAAGCCGGGTGCCAGGTCGAAGCCGTCACCGACCCACGAGGCCTGGTTGTTGGTGTTGCCCGACCGGCCGTCCACGCCTCCGGAGGAGTACGACAGCCCGACCTGCGGAGTCAGCCCGCCGGGCACCTGCGGAACCGGCATGTCGTACGCCCAGGAGAAGGAGCCGCTGCTCAGATCGGTGTTCCAGGTCGACGAGGCGGCCAGGGAGGTGGCTTTGAAGTCACCCTTGTCGCCGCTCGCCGCGGCGGTCGCGGCCAGTACGGTCGTCGTGCTCGCGCTCAGGGCGACCGAGTCCGTGGTCAGGGTCTGCTTGGCGGTGTCGTTGACGGTCGGCACCGCCTCGGCGGTGCGGCATTGCTTCTTGTGCGGGGTGGTCAGCGCGCACTGTGGCAGCCGGACCAGCGTCAGCCGGGAGGCGTAGTCACCGCCGTACAGGCCTGCGAAGGAGGAGTAGTCCAGTGCGGCGCGTATCTTTCCGGCCCGTTGTGCAGCGCCCTCGCGGGGCGTCAGGGTAAAGACCGGACCGTCGACACCCGCCTTGCGTGAGTCCGCATGCGACAGCGTGCGCACTGTGTAGGTGCCGGTGGCGGCGCCCGATCGGTCCTTGGTACCCAGGGTGAGCGGCAGCTCCGCTACTCGGGAGAATTTTTGACGGAGTGTCACGTCTGTGGTGGTCGTCTTCGGCCAGCTCGTGGCCGGTGCCTCGGCGGGCGTTCGGGGTCCCTTCGTTACCGTGCGCGGCACGGCCTTGCCCACCGGGACACTGGGCACGGGAGACTCGGCCTGCGGCACGGCGGGCATGTGCCAGCCTTCGGCGACGGCGGGAACCCCGCCGTCTGGAGCAGTGTCGCGGTCATGACGGTGGCCGTGATGACGGCCACTCTGCGCCACGGCCGTGTCGTTCTGGAACGGTGTCTGATCCTCATACGCGTTCGTCTTCCTCCTGTTGAGTGCCCGCGGGCAGCGGGGAACCGCGTGCGGCGCGGTGAAGGGTGTGGCCGGGGACGGGTCGGCCGCGTACGGCGGCCCGTCCCCGGCGGGTTGTGCCGGTCAGTCGCCGCTGGGGACCGAGGTCTCCACGCCGGGGTTGCCGATGGCGAGGTGGTCGATCTGTGTCTCGGTCAGCGCGCCCTGGAAGATCCAGACGTCGGAAAGGGAGCCGGGGAAGTTCTGGACGGGCGTGGTGCCGACGGTGTCCTGGCCGAGCTGCAGGGTCTTGGTGGCCTTGTACGTCAGGACGGTGTCGGCCCACGAGACGGTGTCGGTGCAGCTCGCGTCGTCCTGCACGCCGTCCTCGTCGGCGTCGGCGCAGGCGGTCTCCTGGAGCTCCCCGTTGACGTAGAGGCGGATCTCCTTGGAGAAGCCGTCGTAGACCAGTGCCACGTGATTCCAGTCGGTGGGGCTGTAGAACATGCCGTTGCCGATGTCGGATACGGCGGCCGAGGCGCTGTCGGCGTCGGCGGTGGCGATCCGCCAACGGCCCGGATCGGTGGCCGGAGTGGCACTGGGTTCATAGCGCACCGCGAACGCGCTCTTCGCGGCCCCGGGTGCGCTGATGACGGTGACCGGACGGGTCGGGATGGCCGCGGTCTGGACGAAGGCGCTGACGGTGAAGCTGCCGCTGGTGTCGACCGGCACCACGGGAGCCGCCGCGTAGTCGTTCGTACCGTCGAGGACGACGGCACCGTCGACCCAACCGGACCCTGTGGTGGCGCCGTTGTAAAGGGTCATGGCGTTACCCGAAGTCGAGTCGTCGGGTGAGCTCAGCGTGGTACTGGTGGCCGGGTCGAACTTCCAGCGTCCCTTGACCACAGCTCGCTGCTTGAACAACTGCTGCACCTCACCGGCGGACACCGGCCGGTCGAAGAGCCGCACGTCGTCGATCTGCCCGGGGAAGAACGAGGTGGCCGTCCCCTGGAAGGAGCTGGCGCCGATCTGCACCGCGCCTCCGGCGTACCAGGTCGAGGGCAGGGCGACCGTACCGGCCAGGCTCCCGTTGACGTACAGCGAGAGCGTGTCCGCCTCCGTGTCCTGAACACCGACCAGATGCGTCCACTCACCGCCGTACGCAGTGGTTCCCGTGGGCTGCATGGCCCGCACCACCGTGGAGTCGGCGGTGTCGGCGCTGTGCTGGTTGAACACCCAGCGGTCGTAGGAGTTGGAGTAGTACAGCTCCGGTCCCGATACCGTGGTGCCGATCTGCGTGGCGACGGTCGCCGCATGAGTCGGTTTCGTCTTCGGCAGCTTCACCCAGGCCGACACCGCGAAGCTGAACGAGGTGTTGATGTGCGGGCCGCCGGTCGTGGCGTAGTCGTCGGTTCCGTCCAGGGTCAGCGCGTTGCCGTCCACACCGGCCGAGCCGGTGGCGGCGCCGCCCTTGAGGACCGCGGGATTCACGTCGGCCGCACCTTTTAGCGCGGTCGCGCCGGTATCGTCGTCCATGGGGAAGACCATGCGGGCGGGCCGGCCGCCGCCGATCGAGTTCGAGCTGTAGAGTCCCGCGATCTCGGCCGCTGACAGCGGCTTTTCGAAGGTCTTCACCTCGTCGATGGCGCCGGGGAAGGGCGAAGCGGGCGTGGACGCCCCGTCGAGGAAGCTGCCGCCGATCATCATGCCGCGCCGTGCGTTCCAGGGCGTGCTGTAGGCCGCGGTCCCAGCCAGAGCGCCGTTGACGTAGAGCTTCAGCAGATTCTCACCGGCGGAGTAGATGCCGACCAGGTGCGTCCACTCCCCGGCTTTGACCCCGCCGGCGGCGGCCTGCATGGCGCGGACGGGGGTGCCGCTGGAGCTGTCGGAGCTGTACTGGTTGAACACCCAGCGGTCGTAGCCTTGGGAGTAGTACAGCTCGAATCCCGGTGCGTGGTTGCCGCGTTGGGAGACCGCGACGGCCGCTCCGGACGGCATGGCGGAGAGTTTCACCCACGCGGACACCGAGAAGCTGATGTCGGTGTTGACGGTGGCGATGTCCGTGGCGGCGTAGTCGTCGACGCCGTCGAACTGTACCGCCGTACCGAACTTCCCCTCTGCCTTCGGCGTCGGACCGTTGTACAGGGTGGCCGTCTGCTCGGGTGCACTGCCGGCCACCGCGGTTGCGCCGGCCGCCTCGTCCATGGACCAGTCGGCCCGCTCCCGCTGTCCCGCCTTGACGCGGAACTGATAGGTGCGGATCTCGGAGCCGTTTCCGGCAGCGTCGAACGAGCGTGCGGTGAAGGTGTTGAGGCCGGGCTTGAGCGGGAGGACCGGCACGGTCCTGGCCGCTCCGCCGGAGGTGGTGACGGTGTTGGTGGAGACCGGGTCGTTGTTGATGCCGAACCAGTACTTGGTTACGTCGGAAACGGCACCGGTGACCACGAAGTCGCCGTACTGGCCCACCCGTCGTACCAGGGGTCCTCGGGGTCCTCGGGGTTCATGGCCGGGTAGATCGCGGACGAGATGTTCGGCGCCTTGGGCACACTCGTGTCGTACACGAAGTAGCAGGCGGTGGGGTCACCCGAGTACGACCACGGCGAGTACTGGGCACCGTCGTAGGAGCGGACGTACCAGTTCACCGTCTTGTTGGCGGGAAGAGAGGACGGCAGGGAGATCGCGAAGTCCGAGCCGGACTTCTTCGCCGTCGTCCGTCCGGACTTCCAGCGGGTGACCACTCCCTTGCCGTCGCCGGTGTCCCAACTCGCCCAGAACTCGACGGCTACGGTGTCGCCGTCGGGGTCGGTGACGTTGTTCGCGTAGATCTTGCCCCGGGTGCTCACTCGCGCTGCGGCGGCCGGCTTCTTGCACGAGCCGCCGTACTCCATGGTCAGTTGCGACATCTTGACCTGCGGCGGCGGGCGGTTGTACTGCACGCGCAGATAGGCGTCGTCGGAGAACCGCTTCCATCCGTACTCGTCGGTCTCGCTGGCCGCCTTCAGGCCGAAGGTCATCGTCGACCACTTCTTGTTCGCCGCCTCCTGCACCGCGGACTTCACGTCGAACTCCGCGTCCTTCGCGGCGCAGCCGGTGAACCCGTAGGCGAAGGACTCCGTCTTGAGGTGGTCGATCCAAAAGCCGCTCGCGTTCTGCGAGTTCCAGGTCGTCGACGAGGAGATGTCCTTGGTGCGCCACAGCTCCACGCTGCGCGCCGAGCATGACGCCGACCAGGTGTTGCGGACCACGAACTCTGCCTGCAGCACGCTGCGGCCCGCGAATTTCGAGGTCGGGATGCGGTAGAAGAGCCGCTTGGTGTCGTACGGCGCGCAGTAGGACCAGTAGCAGTAGCCCATGCCCGCGTCCGAGTCGCCGTTGAACTTCCACTGCGGCGACGACGCCCAGTACTTCGAGGCCATCGTCCAGGCTGTGGCCTTCGGGGAGTACCACTGGGGATCGATGAACACGGGGTACACCGTGTCCTTGCCGCGCAGCACGTCGCTGTCGGGCGTGAGCACGAGGGCGTTCTGTCCTGCGGGAACGTCCACGCCGACCGGAGCCATGTTGGCAGACTCGGCGGCCACGGCCTGGGAAGAGCGCGTTGTGGTCTCAGAGGCAGCAGCGCCGGAACCGGTGGCGGACTGCTTGGCGGTGGCGGCCGGTGCCTGGCTGCTGGAGTCCCACATCATGGGGCGAGGGGCCTCGAAGACGGCGCTTCCCGCACCTTCATCGACTGCGGCGACGCCGCCCTCGGCGGTCTCCGCCACCTGCATGCCGTCGGCGTCCAGCTTCAGACGCAGTTCGCTCAGTTCCGAACTCGCCGCTGCTTCGGCCGACTTGACGACCAGGAGCTGGGTGAAGCCGTCCTGCTGGGCTTCCATCTGCAGGTCGACGTCGGGGAGTACGTCCGGGTAGGTGACGGTGTTGCCGTTCAGGTGCGGGGACGGCAGTTCCTTGGGCCAGGACAGCGCCAGTTCACGGCCGCTCTTCGTCATCCGCACCAGCGGATCTGAACCGCCACCGGAGAACGTCAGGCCGATGGTCGTGGCCTTCGGCATCACCGTTCCGTTCGCCCGCTTCGTCAGGGTGGTGTCGATGTCCTGCCACCTGCCGTCGACCCGGGTCCTCACCGGGCGCAGATGCTCGCGGTCTTCCAGGTTCCCTTCCGGGGTGGCATACACCTCACTGCTTTCCCCGCGCCGCGAGGCGATCTCGACGGGCTTGCCGGTACGCGCGGCTTCGGCCAGAGCACGGGTTTCCTCGCTCGCCCCGTCCTCCACACCGGCGTCGGCCGCCGCACCGGCGACCTCCGCGGCCGGACCGCCGGCTCTCTCCTCGGTCACCGCCGCGGCGTCATTGACCGCACCCGCCGCCAGCACTACTGCTGCGACGAGCATCGCGCCGGCTCTGTGCCGCCGACGCCCACCCCGTACAACGTCACGTGAACTCCCCCGGATGAGCATGAGTTGGACCATCACCGACCGCGCTCGACCAGGTGATCAGACCGCAACATAAGTCATCCACAGCTTTCTTACTAGAGACTCACAAATAGACATAAGTTACAGAAAGGGGCAAAAAATCAAACTCGCTACGTGGCACATTTCACAAAAGTGCGCGAAGTCCGCCACAATCCAACGGCTTGAAGCGGGTCAAGAAGCGCCGGGGGCGGCGAGTGGCGGTTGCCTTCTGTGGTGATCGGGAATCGCAACCTTGGGTCCCACCCTGCGCAGCGAGGGTGAATCCAGGGCGGCGTTCGTCTCACGGGGCGAAGGGCTCTTCCGGCTCCTCGACGACGATGCCCGAGGTCAGTGAGGTCTTTCAGCGTTGCCGCTCCAGAGTGAGGACGGCTGCTGCGATTGACGTCATTCCATTCGGGCTGCACCGGGCTCTGCGGAAGATCCGCCAGGACTTCAGTTGGGCGACTCCCCGCTCGACCGGGGCCCGCGCCTTCGACAGCGCGCGATTGACGGTCTGCTGAGTGAGCGACAGCTCGCTTCCCGCGGGCCGTCTGGCCGGTGTGGTCACCCACGCGCCGGCACCGATGTAGGCGCGATCGGCCAGGATCGGCACTCCCTGACGCTCGCAGATCCTGATGATCCGATGGGCACGGGCCGCGGTCAGGTCATGGCAGCGCCCTGGCAAGGCCGGGGACAGCCACAGCACCTCGCCGTGAGGGTCCGTGACCACCTGCACGTTCACCCCATGTCGACGGTGCTTGGCGGAGTAGTCGGCGCGGCCGTCGCCGAGGCGGTCGCACTCGGCCAGGGTGCCGTCGAGCAGCACGAACTCGGGGTCCGCCTCGCACAGCGCACGCAGCAGACCGGGCGCGCGGGCGGCCAGGAGATCGATGACCGCGGTGGTGTAGGCGTGCGCGGTGCCGACCGAGATGCCGAACCCGGCGGCGATCTGCGCGAGAGGCTCGTGCTTGCGCAGGTACGCCAGAGCGACCAGGGCACGCTGGTGCGGCGGGAGCTTGCAGCGGCGGTCACCCTCTCGGGTGACGATGAGCATCGTGAGCCACTCGATGAGCGCGTGGGGCAGGTCGAGTGCGGCAGGATGAGGGACCAACAGGGCCCCTGCGCCGATGGGTTGAGACTTCGAACACCTCCCTCAACGGCACGGGAGCCTTGTGCGTTGTGGCCACGGTGCCTGGCACCCGATCGATGGCCACTCTGAAAGACCTCAGTGAGTGCATGAGGCCTCAGGGGTGAGGGGGTCGACGGTCGGTCGCTGCAGCAGGTGGAACACTGCGGCGGCAGCGAGGACGTCGAGGAGCAGCGTGTAGATGGCGGCGGCCACGATGAGGCGCGGATGCCTGCGGCGGATAGATAGGCGGTGACGCCAGCCGGCTCGCTCGTACCAGCAGCCGCGAAGACCACGGATGCCTCGACCCTGATAGCAGCGAAGACCCCGCTGCAGCGCAGTACGGCGACGTCCACTGCGCCCATTCCTTGCTTGCCCGGTCCGGGCCGTCGGCCGCCGCCTCCAGGAGCCACAGGCAGACCTCGTGAAGATCCAGCGCGCCTGTGGCCCAAGCCTGTTCTCTCACCGTGTCGTCTCCTGTGCCGAGTGCCACCTTCGAGCCACAGCCCTGCTGAACGGGTCCCACCTTGCTCCGCCTCCCTCTACGCTCGAAACGGGATAGCCACGACGCTAGAAAGCGCTGGTCGCAGCTTGAAGCGACCGTGAGTACAAATAGATTGACGCCGCTTCCGGGGATGGACGCACCCAATGCAGCCTGGCCACCGACATACCCTGACCGGCAGTACGGGTACGGCCACGAGCGCCCGCTCCGGCGTCATCTCGGGGTACGTAATGCGGGTCATCCGCGAGCAGCTGGGCTTCACCCGCGACGAGGCGGGTGAGCACCTCCGGATCAGCCCAGACACGATCGCCGGATGGGAGACCGGGCGCCGACCACTGACTGCGGTCCCGGTCGGTCAAATGCTCTTGCACAGACACCGGCTCATATCTCTGGGCGCCTCGGCCCTGCTGCTCCAGGCTCTTGAGCGGGCGCTTGAGGCTGACGTCCTCCTCAGCAGTGCCCTTGACGAGGCCAACCCCGTCACGGAAAGCCCTCTGGCCGCCATGGTGATGCAGCGCGACCTCGGCGAGGTACTGGCATGGCCCCTCAACGGTGTGCCGCCTCAGCCGGTACGGAACCTCCCAGGCCCCGCGCGTCCGAGACGGGGCCGGCCCCTTCGGGGCCAGAGCTAGCCAGCGGCGAGCGCGATGTCTTCTTCCGGCGGATGCGCAGTGCAGCCGAGCAAGCCCGCAGCCCCGGCCAGTTCCTCCTACGCCGCCAGGCCCTCTACCTCTGCGGCTACGACACAGCCTCCGACGCCACGGCCTGGCTGGGGCAGCAGCAGCGGACCCAGCGCCCCGACGACTGGCTCACAGGCTGGCTGAACTCGCGAAGCGTCGCCGCCGTCGCGGCCCGTCAGGGCGACCGCGATCGCCTGTCCTACTTCATCGAGACCGAACTGAACGACGATGCGGGCGAAGCCGCGAACCTGAACTACTGGGCCTACCGGGTCGGCGAGATGCGCACCCCGAGTTCTCTGACGATTTCATCGCGAACCGCGAACCCCGCTCATGGGCAGGTGACCGGCTCCTCAACCATCTCGTCCGGGGCCTGGCCGTCGAGCACGGATACCGGGACCTGAACGTCCACTCACTGTGGTCGCTCCTCCAGATCCGCCCGAACTTGATCCGGTCCGGGGCCGCAGCCTGCGCCCTACAAGACCGGCTGCCGATCATGTTGGATAGCGGTGACCTCTCGCCTCGTGTCCGGCGAGAGCTTGACGGCATCCGCTACGCAATCCGCCTGTCCCAGGCGTGAGAGGAGCCCGACAGTGTCGTCCGACGACCTGAAGCCGGTGGCCAACTTCCTGTTCGAGGCAGGGACGTTGAAGGCCACGGCGCGAACCGGCTGGTGGATGGCCGGCGTTCGCCAGCCCGAGACGGTCGCCGAACACTCCTGGCGCACCTCGCTGATCGCCTCGATCATCGCGCAGATGGAAGGCGCCGACCCCGCAAAGGCCGCCCTCCTGGCTGTCTGGCACGACACCGGTGAGACCCGCACCGGCGACGTGAACCACCTGGGCAAGAAGTACTCGTCAGGTGAGGCCGACCCCGAGGGATATCGTCGCGGACCAGGTCGCAGGCATGCCCGAAGCCCTCGCCGAGGCCGTGACCGCCATCATCGGCGCCTATGAGGACCAGGACACCCCCGAAGCCAGGTGCGCGAAGGACGCTGACAAGATCGAGTGCATGATCCAGGGCATCGAGTATCGGGCACAGGGTTACGCGGACGCCCAGCGGTGGATCGACAACAGCCTCGGACGCGTCCAGACGGCCAGCGGCAAAGCGATCGCCGAATCGTTGCTGAACACCGGCACGCTGGACTGGCTGCGCGAGGCCTTGGGTGAGAAGCCGTAGTCGGGCGTTGCAGCCCATCTCACCCGCAGCCTCGGCCACGCCGAAGCACTTCTCCACATCACCCACGCCCGCGCCCACGCCGCCGTCGGTGAGCGGCCCCCAGCGACCCGAGCCCTGCTCGCCACCGAGGACGCCTTGATCCGCTGAGACCCCGAGAAGTACAAGCTGTGGACGCTCATGAAATTCGGCTCTGTCGACGATCACGTGATGTTCTCTGGCCGACGCGTCGCGGGGCACTTGTGGCGGAGTACAGCTCACGCCAGGGTGACGTGCATGTCGCCCTCGGCCAGGACGTTGAGGACCTCGGTGAACAGGTCGTAGGGCTGGCCGTTCGGTGTCAGGGTCTTGGACAGGTGCTCGCGTGCGGTGACGGCTTCTCTCCAGAGCAGGGTTGCGGGGGCGGTGTAGCCGAAGGTGCCGCCCAGGCAGTCGCCGAGGGCTTCCAGACAGCCGCCGAAGTATCCGCCCGGGCCGTTCACCGTCTCTCCGAGCGCCAGGTAGAGGCCCGGTTCGTCGGTGATGTGCCGACCGTCGAGTTCGTAGGCGTGACGGGCCGACCGGTCGCGGTGGGCGCGCCGGCAGGCCCGCTCCCGGACGAGATCGAGCCAGGCTCTGCGGCGCCGGGTGTCGAGGCAGGCCCAGGCTCCCAGGGTGTTCGGCGGCCCGGCGAACCACCGTTCCCAGATGGGTCGGGCGTGTTCGGGGACGGGCGTGAAGAGCTTTCCGTCGAGCTCCAGGTCGATCAGGTCCGTCCCGTCGGGGAAGGGTGCCAGGTGGTGACTCTGGTCCACAGCAGTCGTTCAGTGAGGGGTTCGCCCTGGTCGTCCCGTATCTCAAGGGCGGTCTCCTCCAGATCCAGCGCCCGCCGGGTGCCCTTCATCAGTGCCGCCCTGAGCTGATCACTCTGGGCGAGTCCCCTCAGGACAAGCGGGGTGCCACCTGCTCAGGTGGCAGGACGCGGGCGAATTCCCGGCACGAGCCCAGCCACCGATGGCCGTCGTGCACTCGGACGGAGCCCCTGTGGCCCTCGGGCGGGCCTTCGTAGTCGTCCAGACCGGTGAGCAGCAAACTGCCCGTCCCAGGGAACTGCCCTGAGCTCTCCGCGTCCTCCAGCAGCCAAGGCTCGAGTCCTTCGTCGTCCGGCACCAGCCACACCCGGCTGCCTACCCAATCTCGCACGTCGCCGTCTACCGGGACCCAGTCGAACAGTTCGTACTTCCCACGCCGGGGTTGCCCGAACAGTCCTTCCGCCTCGGCGCAGACGCCCCAGGTATGGCCATGCTCGGTCTCCGTCAGCGTGTACCGCGTGGGCCTGCGATGGTTCTCGTCCTCCTGCACGCTGGGAATCATGCCCGAACCAGGCTCGCGGCGGCCTGAGCACTCAACATCCGGCTACCGCAACGGCTGTTCGGAACCGTCACGGGCCGCGCAGCCCGTTCCATCTCCGGCTACCAGGCGCGCAGGAGGACCAGGGTCCGTAACAGAGCGCTAGGGCGCTGCGCCTGGGCCTACCGTGCCAATGCCTGCCGGCCTGCGGGCGTCCATGCATAGAACCGCACGCATCCGTTCCCTGCCTCCCCAGCCGCGACCGGTGCGCGCGAGGTTGAGAACTCGGCTTCTTCGAGACGTCAGCTCAAACTAGTGAGCCGGGGTACCCGGCCAATATGGCTAAATTCAGTCTTCATGGGAACAAAGACCACAAAAGCGGTGACGATGCGCTGCCTCCGGAGGAAGCCGGCCCTGAGCCCGAGGTGGAAGAGCGGGCACCGGACACGCCGACCGAGCTTCCGAAACAAGCGTGGGGCAAGGTCCTCTCGGGGAGTTTGCGGGAGTTCAAGAAGGACGAGCTGACCGACCGAGCCGCAGCCCTGACCTACTATGGGGTCCTCGCACTCTTCCCCGCCCTGCTGGCTCTGGTCTCGCTCCTTGGCATCACCGGGAAGTCGACCACGAACAAGGTCCTGGACAACCTCAAGGAGCTCGCGCCCGGTCCGGCCCGCGACATCCTCACCCGCGCCGTGCAACAGCTGCAGGGCAGCACCGGCATCGGCTCCCTGGTCGCGATCGTCGGCCTCGTTGTGGCCATCTGGTCCGCCTCCGGCTACGTCGCGGCGTTCATGCGCGCCGCCAACGCCGTCTATGACGTGCCGGAAGGCCGCCCGGCCTGGAAGATCCTGCCGGTGCGCGTCGGCGTGACTGTCGTCCTAATGGTGCTGGCCGTCGCCAGCGCGCTGATCGTGGTCTTCACCGGTGGCCTGGCCCGCCAGGTCGGCACCGCGCTGGGTGTCGGGGACAGCGCGGTGACGGCGTGGTCGATCGCCAAATGGCCCGTCCTGGTCGTCCTGGTCACCATCATGATCGCGATCCTGTACTGGGCGTGCCCGAACGCGAAGGTCAAGGGCTTCAAGTGGATCACGCCGGGCAGTTTCCTCGCCCTGGTCATCTGGCTGCTCGCCTCCGCCGGCTTCGCCTTCTATGTCGCGAACTTCGCCTCATACAACAAGACCTACGGCACCATGGCCGGCGTCGTCGTCTTCCTCGTCTGGCTCTGGATCAGCAACCTGGCGATCCTCCTGGGCCTGGAGTTCGACGCCGAAGCCGTCCGCCAGCGCGCCGTCGCAGGCGGCCATCCGCCCGAGGCAGAGCCCTACGTTCAGCCTCGCGACACCCGGAAGTGGGACGACGATGACCTACGCCGCATGGACAAGAGCAGTGAGTAGTCCGGGCAAAGGATCTCAGGTGGGCTGCCGCCATCGCCGTACCCAGACGCCACCTGGACGCCGCACGGCACGCTCCACCCGACCCCGCCACCCCGCCAGTCGTCACGAGCGCGCGGCGGTGAGACTACTGCCCCACCACGGCCCCCTGCAGCTGACCACTTCAGCCTCACCGTTGTGCAGCTGGCCAGCCAATTCAAGAAGGGCTAGACAGATGAAGGCCTCGAAGATCATCTACAAGCCAGTAGGACTCGCGCTGGGTGCCGTAAGCGGAATGATCGCCGGGACCGTCTTCAAACAGGCGTGGAAGCTGTTCGCCCACGACAAGGACGCTCCCGATGCCACCGACGAGGGCCGCAATTGGGGCGAGGTGATCCTGGCCGCCACGCTCCAAGGCGCCATCTTCGCCGCCGTCAAAGCCATCGTCGACCGCTCAGGCGCCGCCACCACCCGCCACCTGACCGGCAATTGGCCCGGCTGAGGACGGACGAGGAAGAACATCGACCGGTGCGTCGGTCTGGCTTCGTCCATGTTCAACAGCAGCGCTTGTCGATGAGTTTCAGCAGCAGTTGGCGATCAGCGCGTCCGTAGATGTTCACGAGAAATGACGTCACCGTCGTCAATGAGGACGTTCGCTGCGATCACCGGGGTGACCAGCACCTCTGGGAACCACGCGCGATAATCTCGGGCCATGCCCGAGACATCAGTGGCGCACTTCTACGACGAGCTGGCCGACGACTACCACCTGATCTATTCAGACTGGGACGCGAGCATCCGCCGACAGGGGGACGCCCTGGACGCCCTGATCGGTCAGGATCGCGCAGCAGTGCTCGACTGTTCCTGCGGCATTGGCACGCAGGCCATCGGCCTGAGCTGCGCGGGCACCGTGTCACCGGGACGGACCTCAGCCCACGAGCCACCGCCCGCGCTGCCCGTGAGGCCTCCCTCCGGAACCTGAGCCTGCGCACGGCCGCCGCCGACATGCGACGCCTCCCGTTTCCCGATAGCCACTTCGACACCGTCGTCTGCGCCGATAACTCGCTGCCTCACCTGCTGACTGAGCAGGATGTGCACGCGGCCCTGACGGAGATGCGCCGTGTGTGCGTCCCGCTGGCCTGCTGCTGCTCAGCACACGCCCCTATGACGACCTGCTGCGCGATCGCCCCGCTTCGACGCCTCCACAAGTCCACAGGGTCGCCGACGACGGAGAACGGACAGTCACCTTCCAGCTCTGGCACTGGCACGACGACGGCGAGCACTACGACTTGGAACACTTCCAACTCCTGCCGAAAGACGGAGAATGGCGCGTCCAGGTCCGCCGGACCACCTACTGGGCCCTCGGCCAGGACCGGCTGGCCGACCTCGCAGCCGAGGCCGGGTTCGTCGACCTCGGCTGGCGGATGCCACAGGAGACGGGCTTCTTCCAGCCGCTGCTCGCAGCCCGTGCTGGCGAGTAGGTACTTCCACCGCTCGACTCGACCGCTGCCATCAGGGGCGGTGGTCGAGGCGGGGTCGGCAGGTGTCAGCCGGTCTTGGCGGGTTCCTCGGCTCGGGCGCGGGTGCTGGCGAGGCGGTAGGAGTCGGTGCCGGTCTCGATGATGGTGCCGTTGAAGGTGAGGCAGCCCTACCTCGATCAGCGCTGGCAGGAAGGCTGCACCAACGCCTGGAAACTATGGGAGGAGATCAAGGAACAGGGCTATGCCCGCGGCTACGGCGGCGTCCGCGACTACGTCAGCAGGAATCTTCGCGGCAAGCCCCAACCGGTCGGTCCCCGCCCGCCGTCGGCCCGCGCCGTCACGCGATGGATCCTCACCCACCCCGACGCCCTGCCCGAAGGCGAACGGGTCCAGCTCCAAGCCGTCCTGGCCAACTGCCCCGAACTGACTGCACTTGCCGAGCACGTGCGTACCTTCGGGCACATGGTCGCCCATCTCAAGGGAGACCAGTTGCAGGCCTGGATCAAAGCGGCCACCTCCACTACCGACCTGCCCAGCCTCCGGCACTTCGCGCAGCACCTCGAACGCGACCTCGACGCCGTCATCGCTGGCCTCACACTGTCCTGGAACTCCGGCGTCGTGGAGGGCCACGTCAACCGGATCAAGATGCTCAAGCGCCAGATGTTCGGTCGGGCCGGCTTCGCGCTCCTGAGGAAACGGGTACTGCTGGCCAGTTGACTACAGCCACCCATAAGGTGACGCGGACGAGAGAAGAGCACGATGGATCCCCGCATACCCCGCCTGCGCCGCAAGCTGGCCGCGATCCCTTTCCAACCGCTGCGCAGCCATTCCTTCGGGGAAGAGCAACACAAGTTCTTCCCCGGTCCGAGGCTGGCGGAAGCACGCGTCGCTGCGTTTGAGGACGACCACGACATCGTGCTTCCCGACGCCTATCGGCAGTTCCTCAGACACGTCGGCGGCTCAGGCGCGGCGCCGTACTACGGCCTCATGCCGCTGGAGCGGTGTTCCCTGCTGGTCATGAATCCGCAAGGGGGAACCGGGGCAGCCAGAGGCTTCGACGGCACAGAACTTCGGGCACACGAACGTGACCTCTTCCTCCACATTATCGAGATGGGCTGCACCGACGTATGCGTCATCGCGGTGACCGGTCCCCTCACCGGCCGCGTCCTCATTGGCAACAGCGACGGGTACTGGGGCCCGAACGTCTCCTCCGCCACTGACTTCCTCGACTGGTACGAACGCTGGCTCAACCACATGAGCGCCGGCCGCGACAACCGGGCTCTGGAACTCACCTCACCTCGGCTACGTGCCCACCCAGACCGTCATCGCATGGCACCGAAGGTCTGACTCTCCGTAGCCACTCCACGGAAAGTGAGCCAGAACCACAACTCGTGAACAAAACCAGTCGGTCCGCGCCTCGCGGCAAAACTGATGGGTGTGAGGTCCTGGGCCGGGGATACATGGCGCTCATGGACTTGATGGCGGACGTCCGCGATGCAGATCGGCTGTTGACGCAACGGGCGGCAGGCCGTACCCCTCCCGAGGTCGGCAGGCTGCTGTCAGCGGTGGAGGAGGCAGCGGAGAACAGCAAGCTGTGGTGCGGCGCTGCGATGGTCATGGCTGTGTTCGGCGGGCGGGACGGACGGCGGGCCGCGGTGGCCGGGCTCGCCGCGCTCACTCTCGCCCAGCTGGTGTCCAACGGTGTGGGCAAACAGCTGGTCGACCGGGCCCGCCCGCCCAAGGAGTGGATCGAGCACGACGAGGTGGAGGACCGGCCCGATTCCTCGTCCTTCCCCTCCGGCCACACCGCGGCCGCGGTCGCCTTCACCGCCGCCGTCACTCCCGTCTGGCCGCTGGCCGGCGCCGCCTGCGTAGTTCCGGCCGCCTTGCTGGCCCTCGAGCGGGTGCAGTCGGGAGCTCACTACCCCACCGACGTCGCCGTCGGCGCCGTAGTGGGACTGGGAAGCGCTTGGCTCACCCGGCGCATTCCGCATCTGCTGCGGCATTGGCTGTAGCGGCCACGCATCACCCTGGCGTAGTCGTTGCCCACGACGTTCGTTCCTCTTCTGAACGCAACGCTTTTGAATAGTCGGCCACTCACCACACAGCGGGTCGCCCCGGCGCCCGGCGGCAGGAACAGCACCGAAGGTGCCCCGGCAGAGCAGCCCGTCCAATGGCCCGCGCACGGTCAATCTCGACCTGGCGCACGCCCATGGAGCGCAGTTCCTCCCGGACCTCCGTGACGTGCTGATCGGGCAGAACTTCGACGATGTCGGCACGTACGGGGTGCCCCGGCGAACGACGTCACCGCACGCCAGTCCAACGGCGTCATCATGTCCTTCGTCGCCCAGGGGCTGAACTCGGAGAGGCAGTGCACACAGGCGAGGTGGCACCTCCGTGATCTCCAGTCTTCCGACTGTCTCCCGCCAGGAGTCGGCGTAACCAGGCACTTTGCGTGCTGGGCATGTTAGCCACCTCACCGGTCCGGTCGGTACTGGCGGCTTGCGTTCGATAGGCCATCGCACAGGCTGAGGACCGGGTGTCTTTCGTCACGGGCCATCACGTTGTGGGGCGAAAGGCCCCGGAGCAACTCCGTTGCCGCGCACGCGGTTTCGGGGACGTCTGGCCACTTCTCCGCTGAGGATCCCTCCCGGGGTACTCGCGCGACATGACTGTCTATGGATTACACGCCTCGCACGAACAGGTCCCGCCCGCGGATCTGCTCGACGTCGTGGTGCACGCGGAATGTGCGGGCTTCACCGCAGCCATGTGCTCGGACCACTTCTCGCCGTGGAGTGTCCGTCAGGGGAGTCCGGGTTCGCCTGGTCGTGGCTCGGCGCCGCCCTCCAGGCCACCGATCAGCTGCTGTTCGGTGTGGTGAACGCGCCCGGCCAGCGCTACCAGCCCGGGATCGTCGCCCAGGCGGTCGCCAGCCTCGCGGCCATGTATCCGGGCAGGTTCTGGGTGGCGCTCGGCAGCGGCGAGGCCTCCAACGAGCACATCACAGGAGCGGGTTGGCCCCGCAAGGACGTCCGCACCGCGCGGCTGCGCGAGTGCGTCGACGTCTTCCGGGCACTGCTGCGGGGAGAGGAGGTCAGCCACGACGGGCTGGTGACCGTGGACCGGGCCCGGCTGTGGACGCAGCCGCCCGACGTGCCGCCGCTGATCGGAGCCGCGTGCAGCACGGCGACCGCGGCCTGGTGCGCCGAGTGGGCGGACGGCCTGATCACGGTCAACGCCTCGCGGGAGAAGCTGCGCGAGATCGTGGACGCGTACCGTGACGTCGGCGGCCGTGGGCCGCTGCACCTCCAGGCGCACCTGAGCTGGGCGCCCGACGAGGACGAGGCCCGTGCGTTGGCGTACGACCAGTGGCGCACCAACGCGCACGGGCCCCCGGCCAGTTGGGACATCGACTCCGCGGAACTGTTCGACGTCGTCAGTGAGCACGTCACCCCCGAGCAGGTGGCGCACTCGGTCAACATCTCGTCCGACCTGGGCCGGCACACCGCCTGGCTGCAGGAGTACGCCGAGCTCGGCTTCGACGCGGTGATCCTGCACCACGTGGGCCGCGAACAGGGCCCGTTCATCTACGTGTTCGGCGCAAAGGTACTGCCGCGGCTCGACGTCACCCGCCCGCTTCCTGCCAAGGCCAAGGAGTACCAATGCGTCTGACCCGTACGTCCGACCTGTGGTGGAAGAACGCGGTGGTGTACTGCCTGGACGTCGAGACGTACCAGGACGGCAACGGCGACGGGATGGGCGACTTCGCGGGCCTCACGCAGCGCATCGACCATCTGGAGCGACTCGGCGTGACCTGCGTGTGGCTGATGCCGTTCTATCCGACGCGGGAACGCGACGACGGGTACGACATCACGGACTTCTACGGCGTCGACCCTCGCCTGGGCACCCTCGGTGACTTCACCGAGTTCGTCCGCACCGCCAAGGACCGAGGCATCCGTGTGATCGCCGACCTCGTCGTCAACCACACCTCCGAGGATCACCCCTGGTTCCAGGACGCCCGATCCGGCCGGGACTCCGCCCACCGCGACTGGTACGTCTGGGCGGACGAGCCCCGAAGGACGGTCCCCAGGGTGTGGTCTTCCCCGACGCGGAGGACAGCCTGTGGGAGTACGACAAGGGCAGCGCCCAGTACTACCTGCACCGCTTCTACAAGCAGCAGCCCGACCTCAACGTCGCCAACCCCGAGGTCCGCGACGAGATCGCCCGCGTCATGGGGTTCTGGACCCAGCTCGGGCTGTCAGGTTTCCGGGTCGACGCGGTGCCCTTCCTGCTGGAGACGGCCGGGCAGGCCGACGCCGGGGCGCTCCCGGACCCGCACGAGTACCTCGCCGACCTGCGCGCCTTCCTCGGCCGTCGCAACGGCGAGGCAGTGCTGCTCGGCGAGGTCAACCTGCCCTACGACGACACCGCCCGCTTCTTCGGCGACCCCGCCTCGGACCGCGGCGACGAACTCACCATGTGCTTCGACTTCATCGCGATGCAGCAGATGTACCTGTCGATGGCGCGCGAGGACGCCGGGCCGCTGGCCGGCGCGCTGCGGGACCGCCCCGCCGCCCCGCGCGACGCCCACTGGGCCACGTTCGTGCGCAACCACGACGAGCTCACCCTCGACAAGCTGAGCAAAACCGAACGGGCCGAGGTGTTCGCGTCCTTCGGCCCGGACAAGAACATGCAGCTGTACGACCGGGGGCTGCGCCGCAGGCTGCCACCCATGGTCGAGGGCGACCGGCGCCGCGTCGAACTCGCCTACAGCCTGCTGTTCACCCTGCCGGGCACCCCCGTGCTCTTCTACGGCGAGGAGCTCGGCATGGGGAGAACCTGGCCGCCGAGGGACGCCAGGCCGTACGGACGCCCATGCAGTGGACCTCGGAGGCGGGCGCCGGCTTCTCCACCGCCGGTCCGGACGCCTTTCCCAACCCGTTGGCGGAGGGCGCGTTCGGACCCCAGAAGGTCAACGTGTACGAGCAGAGTCGCGACCCGGGCTCGCTGCTCAGCCGCATGCGGCTGTTCATTGAGCGCTACCGGGAGGCTCCCGAGCTGGCCTGGGGCGACTACCGCCTCGTGGACACCGCGGAGCGCGCGGTCCTGGCGCACATCGCCCGCACCACCGACGGAACCGACGGGGCTGTCCTGGCGATGCACAACTTCGCGGGCGGGCCGGTCACCGTACGGCTACGGCTGCCCGAGGCCGGCCCCGGCGGGAGGCTCATGGACCTGCTCGACGAAGGGCACGCCGGTCTCACGGTGGACGACGACGGCCTGCTCCGCGTCGAACTGCCCGCCTACGGCTACCGGTGGCTGCGCGTCGGCACCCCGGCCGACGACCCCGTAAGGGTCGCCTCCGACTGACATCACGTCCGCCGGGAGAGCCTCCGGGTGCGGCTCTCCGCCGGGGAATCCCTGAGCTGGGAGAACGCTGGTTGAGGGGGTGGGTGTCCCTCTACTGTGGCGTCCCTGCAGAAGAGGGACACCCAAGCCCCTTGGTCAGGGCCGCCGTGAGCTGCTCCCCGCGCCCGCGGGGTTGGTCCCGGTGACTGCTCGCGCCCCGCTGTCTTGCGTTGCTGCTCCCCGCACCCGCAGAGCGGGCCCCATTCGCCGGAACCCACGGTAGAGGGGGCCGTGCTGCTCCCCACACCCGCAGGGGTGCCCGTCGGCCACAAAGCTGATGTCACCTTTGAAGTTGTGCTCCCCGCCGCGGCGAAGACCACCGGTCGACCCGCACTGGACCCGCTACACGGACCGGCTCACCCCCACGTCGGCGGGGACCACCGTGCGGTGGAGGGCGGGTGGTGCATCGTCGGCAGTCGGGTCGAGGAGATTCTGCGGGAGCGCGCGTGCTCTCATGCCGTCACCCCGGGTCCGGCGAACCGCTTCTGCCAGGCGGTGAGATCGCTGGTGGTCTCCTCGATGGTGGGAGCGAGATCTGGGTTCTTCCAGACCTGGTTGAAGTGGGCGAGTCCCTCGGCCGCGATGATGCGGGCCACGCTGTCGCCAGCCTGGCGGGCCTGCTCAACAGCCCCCTGGTGCTGAGGGGTTGCGAAGAGTTCCCGGTAGCGGGCGGTGGCACGCGCAGTGACCTGTTCACTCGGCACCGGCTCGCCGAAGAGCCTGGCGGTGATCTGACGGTCCGCCCAGCATGCATGCCCCTGCAGCAGGAAGCCGTAGGCCCTGCCCGTGACGCCGCGCAGATCCGGGAAAAAGGAGGTCTCCTGCGCCTCTCGTACTTCGCCCTCGCTGGCCGCGTACTGCGCCAGACGCGTCTGCTCGTGTGCCAAGAGTTTGAGCAGGAAGGGCGTGTCATCGAGCCGGCCGGCGTGCTCGAGCGCCTGCGGCAGGATGAGCACCTCGGGCTGCCCGGGTTGGACATCGCAGCCTCGGCGCCCGTCAACGGCCAGACTGGGTTTTCGCGTTCGACGAGTTCGGCCCACTCGGCATCCGTCCCACCGCCGGGTCGTGCTGGGCCGAGCAGGGGCATCCCGAGCGGCTCCCGCGACCTACCGACCGCACCCACCGGGTGCGCTACTTGCACGGCTGCTACTCCGTCGGCGACGACGCCCTGTGGGGCGTCAACCGCAAGAAGAAGGGCGCTGCGAACACCCTGGCCGCGCTGACGTCGATCCGCGCGGCCCGCCCGGACGGCGCCCCGACCTACGTCATCTTGGACAACCTGTCGACTCACAAGGGCGAGACGATCCGGCGCTGGGCGAGGAAGAACCTGGTGGAGCTGTGCTTCACCCCGACTTACGCGTCCTGGGCCGACCCGATCGAGGCCTACTTCGGGCGGCTCCGGCAGTTCACCGTCGCGAACTCGAACCACCGCAACCACACCGTCCAGACCCGAGCTCTGCACGCTTACCTGCGCTGGCGCAACATGAACGCCCGCCACCCCGACGTGCTCGCGGCCCAGCGGAAGGAGCGTGCTCGCATCCCCAGTGAGAAGGGGATCCGCTGGAGTGGCAGGCCTGCGCTCGCGGCGTGAGTTGCGCCGATCGGAACTCTTCCGTGGCGTCCTCGGACGCTGAGGTCCGGAGCAGCGAGGGTGCCTCGGTGCGTGCACGCCGGTGGGCGTGACCCCGTCGTAGCTGGTCGATCGAATCTGAGACGTTCGGGACGTCTCAACCTTGTGTCAGCAGATACGCGCAGACGGCAGAGGTCGGTCAACGGCGGCAGCGGTGCCCGAGCATCGGCAGACTTGCATTAAAGTAACAGAAATAGTTACAGTAACTGCATGGGTGCGAACAGTAGACTGACCATCGCGACGCATGCGCTGGCGTGGATGGCGCTCAACGAGCGCGGCGGCGCGGAGCTGACCACCTCGGAACAGATCGCAGGCAGCGTCAAGACGAATCCGGTCGTCATACGCCGGCTCATGTCCGAGATGAGAAAGGCCGGGTTGATTAGCTCCCGGCGCGGTGCGAACGCCGGATGGCGGCTGGCGAAGACGCCGGAGGCAATCAGCCTGCGGGACATCGACGACGCGCTTGGAGCGGAGGCGGCGTTCGCGATGCACCGCAACGAGCCGAGCGCCATCTGCCCGGTCGCCCGCGGCATCCGCCCCGCGCTGGCGCCCGTATACGCCCGAGTCGATGACGCCGTAAGGCGCGAGCTCGCGGCCACCAGCCTCGCGGACGTCCTGCGAGACACCCTCGGCGTCGACGGCGCCTGAGCCTGCCGTGCACCGAGGAACAGCACGAAGGGGAACATCAATGTCCGATAGCAAACTCGCGTACGCCGTGCGTACGGCGACCAGGCAGGGAGTTACCCGTGACCTGCCACACGGTCCCGAGGACCTGCAGTGGGTCTCGAACAGCGCCACCTTGATCTACGGCGACCAGGACGTGGTACTGGTCGACACCTACACCTCGATCGACCAGAACGCCGAGCTGGTCCAGTGGGTGAGGTCCTTCGGCAAGCGCCTGACCTACGTCTACATCACCCACGGCCACGGCGATCACTTCTTTGGCATCGGTCAGCTCCAGGAGGCGTTTCCGGAAGCCAAGGCCGTCGCCTCCCATGGCAGCGTCGCCGTTGCGCACTTGCAGGGCGGGCCGCGGTACCGTGCGGAGTTCTGGGAGAAACTGTTCCCGGGACAGATCCCTGAAACCGCATACCCCGAGCCTCTCGGCGCCGAGTTCTTCGAGCTGGAGGGACACCGGCTGGAGGTCATCGAGGCTGGCTTCACCGACACCTCCGACAGCACCAGCCTGTGGGTGCCCGACCTCCGCCTGATCGTCGCCGGCGACGTGGCCTACAACGACACCCACCAGTACACCGCAGAGACAACCACCGAGACCCGGGAGCACTGGGCGCAGGTCGCCGAGCAGCTCGCCGCGCTCCGCCCGGCAGCAGTGATCGCCGGACACAAGAAGCCGGACGCCGTCGACGACCCGGCAATCCTCGAGCAGACGGCGAACTACCTGCGCGACTTCAACAAGGCCGTCGCCGAGACTGCCACGGCCGAGGAGCTCTACGACCGGATGCTCGCGCTCTACCCACATCGGGCCAACCCCGGCGCGCTATGGGGCGGGTCGAAGACCGCAAAGCCCGCACACAGCTGAGCAACATCCGGCGAGACGGTCCGGTCTGTCCGCGAAAGAAACGCGGGCAGACCGGACCGTCGAACTTACCAGCCCCGACGTCACCGCACAGCCAACCGCCGGAAGCGCCAACCCGGCGAACCTATGTGGTCGCAGCACTAGCCGGACACAGGTGTCAACTGCTCATCCGCCCACTCTGCGAAGGTAGTGAGGGGGATGCCCAACTCCCGGGCGAATGCGGGCCGGGCGGGCTGGAGGACCACGTTGTTCCACTCGTGTCCGGCTCCCCACTTCGGCATGCCCGCGTCGAGGGCCTCTTCCATGTTCATGGAGGGCGCGGTCACGGGCACGCCCCAGGCTGCGGACAAGGTCTGCGCGATCTGCTCCATCGTGCGCAGGTCACCGGCCAGTTCCAGTTCCCCTGGTGGAACCGGTCGGGGTTTTGGAGGGCGTGCGCCGCGGCCGTGCCGATGTCCCGCACGGCCACCAGGGCCAGTTCGGTGTCCGGCTTCAGTACCGTCAGCAGTCCGCCGCGGGGGCCTTTGGGCGCCAGCAGGGGCAGGTTCTCCATGAAGAAGGCGGGCTTGATCACCGTCCAGCGGGCGAAACCCGCACTACGCACCGCCTCTATGATCGCCTGCTTGGTGTGGAAGTAGTCCGCCATCGCCGCCCAGCGGCCCTCGGCCCAGCCGGCGGCCTGGGTGTGTTCACCGACTCCACTGGTCGAGGACTGTACGAACTGCTGTACTCCTCCGGCCTTCGCCGCGGCCACCAGGTTGGTGGCCTGGGCGAGTTCGCTTGCGAAGTCCACGCTGGTCTCGGTCATGGGCGGCATCTGCACCGAGAACACCGCGCGGACCCCTCGACCGCCGGACCGAGGGAGGCCCGGTCGGAGATCCGCCCGCACCAGTTCGGCGCCCAGCGCCCCGATCGCCTGGGCAGGCTGCGACCAGGGATCGCGTACGAGCGCGCGCACGGGCACCTCGGCGGCCAAAAGTGCGCGAGCCGTGGCCCCGCCTTGCTGGCCGGTGGCACCGGTGACCAGGACGATATCGCTGCTACTGGGCATGGTTGCCGCTCCTCGCGGATCGGAGAGACAAAACGGCGGGGCCCGCCGTTTCGCATGCCGTTAAGATATGGCGGGGCCCGCCGTTTAGCAATGAGGAGATCATGACCGGTCAGCGCTCGGACGCACGACGCAACTATCAGCGCATCCTCGCCGTCGCCGAAGCCGAGGTCGCCGCACACGGCGCCGAGGCATCCCAGGAACAGATCGCCCGCACCGCAGGCGTCGGTTCAGCGACCGTGCGCCGTCACTTCCCCACCCGCCGCGCCCTTCTCGAAGCTGTCTTCCAGGAGCGCATCGAAGGCCTATGCGAGCGCGCGCACCGGCTGAGTGCGGCCGAGGATGGCCGCACCGCGCTCCTGGAGTGGCTCCACGCCTTCGTCCTCTACGCCGTCTCAGCCCGTGGATTCGCCCATGTCCTCAGCTACGAGCCCCCACCGAAAAACCCTCCTCGAACAGCTGTGGCAGCAGAATCGAAGCGGCCGCGACTCCCTTGCTCCAGCGGGCCATTCACGACAAGGCGGTCGAACCGCACGTCACCTTTCACGACCTGCTGACCCTCTCAGTCGGCATCGCCCTGGCCACCGAGCACCACACAGACCCCGATACCCAGGCCGTCCGCCTCCTCCGCCTCGCCGTGGAAGGCCTCAGCCCTGAGCAGGGCACAGCCCTCGTGCCCGAGGACTCCGTCTCTTCGGCACCAGCCTCGAAGTTTCGTGACGGTCCGCCGACGGAGTCGGTGGACCATTTTCGTGTCGTGGACTGAGGCTGTACACGCCGAGGGCCCGAGTGTCGTCTCGGGGTGGCGCCGGGGTTCCACTGCTCCGGGTGTTGGGGTGCTGTCGAAAGGACGGGGAATCCGCTGGTCAGCCCGGGTCGGGCAGTTGGGTGAGCCCGTCGAGGGCTGCGGTGATGTGACCGGTCCAGGGCCAGTGCCGGGCCAGGCGGAGGATCCGCCGACGGCCGGTGCTCACGACCTGTCCGACCGCGGTGAACAGGCGGAGCCGCAGTCGGCAAGGTTCCCAGACACGGGCCTTGCCGGTCAGCGCGAGCATCTGCATCCAGGCCAGCAGGTCGAGAGCGATCTGCACGATCTCCAGCCAGATACGATTCTGGGCCGTGCGGTGCAGGGACAGCTTGCGCAGGCCGGTGACCCGGGCGGCACGGATGCGGCCCTCGGCCCGGGCTCGCATCCGGTGACGGAGCTCGAGCTCGGCGATCGGCCGGCCCGAGGTGTTGGTGGCGAAACAGGTCAGCCGCATGCCATCCGCGTCCGTGCGCCGCAGCTGGGCCCCGGGGTGCGGTCGTTCCTTCCTGACGATCAGCCGCATGCCCTCACCGAGGACGCCCAAGTGGCGGCTCGGCCAGCACTTCCGCCAGAGCGTCAACGCCTCCACGAGCAACCCGGACCCCAGGCCGCCGGATCCTTCTGGCTCAGCACGAGTTCCACCCGGGCCTGGGTGAAGACGGTGCCCTGGAACTTGCCGGCGACCTTTCCGGCGTAGTCGTAGCGGACGCTGGAGGTGTAGACGCTGCCGCCTTCGGTGAAGGGCGCGGCGTTGGGGGAGCTGGCGCTGAGGTCCATCGAAACGGTCGAGAAGACCTTTTGCTGGTTGCCCTGGTCGTACAGGGGGCCCTTGTCGGGGACGTGTCAACGAGAGCGCGCTGCACATCTACGACGCCCTCAACCGGCCGGAGCGCACCTTCCCCTCGTTCCGGGTGTGCAGGAGCCCCTGCACAGGATGGTCAACAAGGAGAAGCAGAAGAAGAACCGCGCCCGATCGATCAAGGAATGCGAGAAGGTGTGGGCGGACTACACCGGAACGGATCTTCAATGCGACGAGTATCCGTTCGCCTCCACCAAGGAGGGCTCGACCAAGGGTGACAACCGCTTCTCCGTCCGGCTGATCGACGGCACCGGCAACGGGAACGGCGGCCGCAGGCTCGACGAGATGTACACCCCCAACCGGATCATCGACGGCGACGCCTTCTACATGGAGATCACCAACTAGCAGAAGGGCAGCGGCATCATGGCGCTCCTGGCCGAATACAGGTGCAAGGCCACACCCGGCCGCCGCGTCGTGGAGATCTACGACGCGGACGCCTACCTCAGTGACGACGCCGCCATGGCCGCCGCCCGCACCCAGGTGGTAGCCGGCAACGGCTACCACCTGTACATCCAAAGCCTGCAGCCCGACATCGACGTCGAGGTCGCCATCCGGCTCTGGGACAGCCCACCCTCCTCCCGCCGGAGCCGAGGGCTCGGTTCCCGTCACCATCGAGTCGGAGACCGCGATTCTCGTCGTGAACCAAATCGAATACGGACCCGCCGGGGAAATGTCCCTGCCCCGCTCAGGTGTCTACACCGGACACGCCTGGTGGGAAAACCGCCAGGCGACCGGGGACTACTACCAGACCACCCTCGACCGCCCCACCGACGACACCTTCGAGGACGACCTCACCGAGGCATGGAACAACCCCCCAGTGACCGAGCGCTACATCCTGGACCTCGCCTACAGCCGAGCTTCGGAACCCGACGACGAAGAGCTGTAAGACGTCATGTCAGTTGGTGAGTCTCCGGTGGCATATGAGGGTCGCGGCAATGGCGGTGAAGGCGAGGAAATGCTCCGGCTTTCGCTCGTAGCGGCGGTGGAGACGTCGGCAGCCGGACAGCCAGGACACGGTCCGTTCCACGACACCCTGTGCCGGTGCTACCCCGGCCGGGGGTCGTAATCCGACCATCCGTCCGCGCACCGCGAGTCGCGTTCTGGTCGGCCTGCCTGCGCAGAAACGAGGGTGGTGGGTGGGGTGTTGGAGCTGTGGCCTAACCTTCGCTCACCGGCTGCAGGGCCGGTACGGGCCGCACACAGTGGCCGGTCGTCATTGGGGGTTCACATCACCGTGCGTATGCGCACACTTCCGGCTGCCGTCGCGACGGCAGCCCTCTTCAGCTCCGCGGTGCTGGCGACGGCCGGCCAGGCGGCCGCCGACACCAGCGTGCCGATCAGCGTCGGCACCGTGAGCGACACCGTCGTCGACGGCGCCCACCAGCAGCTCTACATCAGCGGCGACAGTACGATCTCCGTCGTCGGCTACGACGGCAATGTGCTCAGCAAGCTCTCCGGCCTGCCCCAGGTGTCCGATCTCCAGCTGAGCCCGGACGGCAGCACCCTGTACGCCGCGGTCACCGGAGCGGACAAGATCGTCGCGTTCGACACCGCGACGCTCACCCAGACCGCCGAGTACCCGACCGGCGCCGGGACAGCGCCGCGCCACATCGCCCTCGCCGAGGGACGGATCTGGTTCGGCTACGGCGACCAGTGGGCCTCCGGGCTCGGCGAGGTCGACCTGACCGCCGACCCGGCCACCGTCTCCCTCGACCTCGCCGGCGCCCACGACTTCGCCAGCACGCCGATGCTGTACGCCGACCCGGCGAACCCGGACACCCTGGTCGCCCTGGACGGCGGCATCAGCAACGGGCCGATCGTCGTCTACGACCTGTCGTCGGGAACTCCGGTCATCCGCGTCACGGCGAACGAGGGCGGCTTCTACCAGGACGCCGCGCTCACGCCGGACGGACAGTCCGTCCTCGTGGTCGGGCAGGGGCACCAGGCGGTCGTCGAATACCGGCTCTCCGACCTCCAGGAGGTACACGAGTACCCGGTCAACAGCGAGTCGGAGACCGTCAGCGTCGCCCCGGACGGCACGGTCGCGGCGACCTCGCTCGACACCGAGAACACCGGTGACACCTACGTCTTCCCCGGCGGCGCCGACGCCCCGGCCAGTGTCCGCAACCTTTCGGACGCGTGGATGCCCTGGGGCGGGCACTCGACGGCCTGGTCGGCGGACGGCACGAAGCTGTTCGTGCTGACCGGGTCGTCCGACGCCATGCAGCTGCAGACCATCACCGAACCGCGCAAGTACGTCTCGAAGCTGACCGTCGACGCCCCGGCCACCGGCACGCGCGGCAAGACGCTCACCGTCAAGGGCACCCTGACGACCGGTCTGCGGCTACCCGCCGGAACACCGCTGAAGGTCACACGCACCGACCTGCTGTCCCCCTCGGGCACGTCACTGGGCACCAGGACGCTGGGCGCGAACGGCACCTTCTCCTTCACCGACGCGCCGCCAGCCGGCAGCAAGGTGCGCTACACGGTGACCTACGCCGGCGACGCCGCGCACACCCCGGCATCCGCCTCGGACACCGTCACCGTCTCCCGCGCCACGCCCGCCCTGACGCTCACCAACAACAAGAAGACGTACACCTACGGCAAGAACGTCGTCTTCACCGCGCACCTCGGCACCACCTACAGCAACCGCACGGTGGAGATCTGGGCCGACCCCTACGGCGGCGACAAGCCGAACAAGCTCCTCAAGACCGGCAGGACCGACGCGCACGGCAACCTGTCCGCCACCGTCACCATGTCCCGCGACACCGCCGTGACCGCCGTCTTCAAGGGCGACGCCCGCTACGCCGGCCGCACCGTCAAGTCCGCCGCCTACGCGCACGTGAAAACCGCCAGCTCACTGTCCAAGTACTACCGCACCACAACGATCGGCTCGACCCGTTACCGCTACTACCACAAGAACACCGACGCCGTCCTGACCACCACGATGACCTACTACAAGGGTCGCAAGGAGCGCCTGGACCTCCAGGTCTACTCAGGCGGCGCGTGGCACACCACCGACTCAGGTACTTCTCCCTCGGCACCAACGGCAAGTCCGTCGTCAACCTCGGACACCCCGGGACCTCGGGCATACGCGCCCGGGTGCTCACCTCCTACATCGACCCCTCCTCGGGCGACAGCGTCAACACCACCACATACGGCACCTGGAACTACCTCTACTTCAGCAACTGACCAACCCGGACAGGGGATGACGGCGGCGGCGCGCAGGACGCGCCGCCGCCCTCTCACACCCATGCCTGGACCCGGGAACGTCGGTCAGCCCCAGAAGCCGGCGCGCGTTGGTGGCCGCGGCCCCAGCATGAACCAGACGGGGCGCCACGCGAAGCTCACCGCCGACAGACTCGCCGCATCCGGGCTCAGTGGTCACGAGAAGGGTTAAGAGATGGGCTAAGTTTCGGGTTAAGCGGTGTCGAGTGAAGGTGCGGGCAACGGCATCCGAGGAAGAGCTGTTCGCGTCCGTCGACGCTCTGCTGGAGGAGGAGCCGCATCTCCCGCCTCCGGCGGACCGGGCCCAGCTTCGTGAGGCTGCCGGCATCACCAGGCCGGGTGCTCATGCGACTCCTCCTGGATTCCGGCCCCCGTCACGGCGTCGCGGGTCTGGGTTCCCCGGGTCCGCACACCGCCGCCTCATGGAGCTTCTCCATGTCCAGGCAACCGGCGCCGTCCGGTTCGTTCCCTTCGAACACGACCACCACGCTGCCGTCCCGCGCCATCACGGTTATGCGCGTCCCCCAGTCGGCACTCTCCCCCGCTCCCGCTCCGCCATTCCTTACGGTGAAGGGTGAGCTCGGCCCAGCGATACGCCCGCAGGACGTCGCCGGTGGCCACCACGACTCCGAGCTGGAAGCAGTACAGCCGGGGGGTGGGGCCGCCCGTGCGCCGCTCGTACCGGGACACGAAACAGCAGCCGATCAAGAACACGGTCCACAGTCCGCTGAGCGGGGCGAACCAGCCGTGCAACCAGCCACCCTCCCCCTTGAAGATATGCACGAGATCGACCGTGGTGCCCCACCCCTGCAATACGCCAAGGGGCCCGCAGAAGGCCCAGACGTGCGAATAGGCAGGGCATGCGAACCTCACATAGCTGCCATAGCCGGCTTCTTCCCCATGGCCAACGCCTTGTCCCGTTCGCGCACGACGCTTCCCCGGCTCTTGAAGTCCTGAACGGTTCCATGCCCGGCGAGAGGAACCCCGAAGCACAAGCCGCCTGCTCCGAGCCAGGCCGGTGTCGTTCATGATGCGGTCGACGGTCTCGGCGCCGACAGGCAGCAGATACCGTGCCCGGTACCGGTCGCGCAGCTGCGTCTCGCTGACATCGTCGGCGATCAGCTCGGTGTGTGCCGGGCGAGGGTTTCGCCGAACGGGACGTCCAGGTAGTAGCCGTGGGTCAGGCGAAGGCCGCTGCCGACTGAACCACGTAGCGATACAACCGTGTTGCTTTACCGATGGTCCATGGTGTGTATCGAAATCGTCGGCGTGTGAGGACTGATGAAGCAGGTGCTGCAGGTGCTGCGAAAGGGGAGATGTTGGTGCTGGCGGCGAGTCTGAAGGCCGACCGGTATCTGAACATGGGCGGGAGATTCCGGCCTCCGGCCCCCGTCGCGGTCCGCGTCGCCAGCCGCCCGCTGTTCTCCGGCGCTGTCCTGGCTGTACCCCTCGCGGCGCTGGCCGGCATGACCGTCGGGGCATTCACCGACGGGACGCGTTTCTTGCAGGCCGTCTTGCTGGGCACCGGACTGATGCTGTTCTTCGCACTATGCCTGCGGGTGGAGCGCCTGACGCAATTGCACTACGAACGCGTCGGCTACGATCTCGCCGCCCCTCAGCCCATGCACCACCCTGGTCCGGGCGGCCGCGGTGAAGCCCCTGGCACAGCTGTGCACGCGCTGGGGCGTGCTGACAGTGCTCTTCTGGTGCGTGGAAAGGGCCAAGGGCGCTCCGGTCGGTTGGCTCTTCAGCGGGGCGTCCATGGGACTGGCGCTCCTGTGCATATCTGCCTTCGGCTACCTGGTGCAGCGGAAGAGACAGCGAACGCACTCGCCGGCCACCGGGCATCTCCCGATTCCCCACAGAGTCACGCTGAGTACGACGGGTCCATGAGACACCGCTCCCGCGTGCCTGCGCGGATGGTGCTGCTGTGCCTTGCCGGCGCTGTCCTTGTGACGTCCTACACCACCCGCACCGTGCGGCCGCCCTGCGCAATCGACGTCAGCGTCCCACCGGCCGACCGTCACGGGAACCCGCTCATGTCCCCCGCGGACTGGAAGCGGTGGACCGCTGGGGACACCGATAGGGCCTACCAAATCCTGGTTGGCGCGGGCCCCTGCAAGGCCCCGGAACCCCGCTGGCGTCTATGGCTCGACTGAGCCTGCCAGACGGCGAGGACGTACGCGGTCCACGCGAGGGTCCACCTGGTGCAGGAGGGCGTACGCCAGCTCGCGCTCGAAGATCTCGGCGTCGGCGGGCGACGCGAAGTACTTGTAGTCCTCCCCACCTTCCGATACGTCTTCACGATGCGGTCGATGAGTTGCTTGAGACTCACCTCGCGCCGCGGGTGCCCCCGGCACCGCGGAAGTACTTGCGAGATCACACACGGGTCGCCTCGGGCCACGAGCTGTCCGCCCGCCCTTACAGGGATGGAAAACCCGTTGCCAGGATGCGGCGGCAGACCCAAAACTCAACTCATGCTCGGATTCGTCAGGACCGACAGCGAAGCCCTTGTCTCATGCTTGGGCGACCCTCAGCGCACCGTTGCGGCATACCGAGAACTGCTGCGACGCGGGGAAACGGCGATGAGCGCCATCCGCGCCGGCCTGCGGGACGAGAATCCGGCCGTCCGTGAGGGCTGCTGCCGCCTCCTCGACCACTTGGTCGACACCGAGTCGATGGACGAACTCGTCCTCATGGCAGACGACCTCGATGCACGCGTCAGGATCGCCGCCTTCCATGCCCTGGCCTGCGATCGGTGCAAGGGTGACACCTGCGCCCCGGGCCCTGACCGGGTCCTCGAACCTGCACTGCACCACCTGGCTTCCGACTCCGACCCGCACGTCCGGGCTATGGCCGCTGAACTCGTCGGCAAGTTCGCCCCTTTGACGCACGGGCTGTTGCCGCCTTGCGGGCCTCGCACGCCAACGACCCAAGCCCTGCGGTACGCAAGAAGGCAGGATGGTTCACGCCAGGCGGCCCGATCTACGAACGGCTTCTTCCGCCCGAGGCCAGGCAACGGGACAACCTTTAATAGCTGTTGTCTTTCCGGACTTGAGGGCGGCGTTTTCGCTGGTCAGGAGTAGGGGCGGTGATTCCGTGGGAGTCGTGACCTGTCATGTCGTTGCCCCCGGGAGGTTGCGGATGCCGTAGGTTGTCGAACCGCTGGAACAGCACGAGTTCGCAGCTCGCTGTCGGGTCGACGGGCTGTGTGAGGAGGCCGACCGTATCCAGGCCGAGCTGGCAGTGGCCGAGCTGGAATGGCAGGAGTGGGTGATCGCCCGCAGGCGGGTCGATGCGGTGCTGGCTCCGGACTGCGGCAGCACCGCCGACACGGAGGACGTCGCGGATCCGCCCGCTGCAGGCGGCCGCCGCCGTCCCGGGATGCGGCGAAGCCGAAATCGCAAGTGCCGGTGTGGCGTGAGGGGCTGGCCTGGGCGGTGCTGTCGGTGGACTACCAGCGCATCCTCACCGCCCTCGCGGATCGGGCCCGGCTCCGTCAAGGGCCGCTGACCGGCCAGGAGTTGGCCGTATTGTTCGGTCTGGACGCGGTGCCGGCCAAGGTGGAGGCAGTGCGGTCGAAGGCGAAACGCCTAGTCGCGCGGGGCTGGCTGGCCGAGCCCGCGCCAGGACGGTTCATGCTCGCGCGGGGTGTGGCCGGGCCAGGCGCCGGGTCATGAGCAGGGTCATGAGCAGGGTCATCGACCAGTAGATCATCGCCTCGGCGCTGGTGGTGCGGCGTTCGTAGTCGCGGGCCAGGCGGCGGGTGCGCATCAGGTGGGCGGAGGGACGCTCGACGATCCACCGCTTGGGCAGGACCACAAAGCCACGCATGTCGTCACTGCGCTTGACGATCGCGAGGACCAGCGCGAGCGTGGCCAGGCAGTACTCGACGAGGGGGCCGCTGTAGCCGCCGTCGGCCCAGACCAGGGCAAGGCGATGGTGTGCGTCGGACACCCGTTCAAGCAGGACCTGGGCGGCGGCGCGGTCGCCGGTGTCCGCGGCGGTGACCATCACCCCAGCAGCAAGCTGAGGGTGTCGACCACGACGTGCCGCTTGCGCCCATTGACAGCTTGCCGCCGTCGAAGCCACGGCTGTCCGCGCCGACGACGGCGTCCGCCTTGACGGACTGCGAGTCGATCACCCCGGCCGTCGGCTGCGCATCCCGCCCCTCCCTCTCGCGGATCCCGACCGCAGCCGGTCGTGCAACTCCTTGACCAGGGCGTTGTCGCGCCAGCGGCGGAAGAATGCGTAGATGCGGTCCCACGGTGGGAAGTCGGCGGGCGTCACCCGCCACTTGATCCCGTTGTCCACGAGATACCGGATCGCATCGAGCATGGCCCGGTGGCAATACGCCTCCGGCCGGCCGCCCCGGCCGTGCATCCAGCCCGGCACCGGAAGCAGCGGCAGGACCCGGCCCCACTCCGCGTCCGTCATGTCCGTCGGGTAGCGAGGTTGCCGCGTCCCGTTGTCGGCGGCGTTTCCGAACCGGTGAGCCAGGCAGTCACACTCCCAGGTGACCGCGCTGGACTGCCCGGCCATCGGCACGCAAGACTGCTGCACCAGGGCCTCCTGCCGCTCGGTGATTCGACACCAACGAGCTGTTCAGGAGGCCCTGTTCATATGCCCCCAGCACTCCGCGACCACCCGATCGGGACTCCCGTTCGACGCTCGCCTTCCCAGACCGTCCCCGGACCGTGGAAGGGCGCTCGACGATAACCAAACCCTGCAGCTCGGCGGCTGGCCACAGCGGTGATCGATGTGGCGGCCGCAAGTCACGGCCCCGGACATCAGTAGTGACAGAGCAGGTCGACGACGACGGCTTCGGCATGGAGGCCGTCGAGATAATTGTTGGCCTGCTCCCAGTAACCGTCGCGGTCCGCATCCATCCACACACCGTCGAGGGTAACTAGGGCAAAACCGGGCACAGCGCACTGGACCGACGACTGCCGGGCTTCCTCGTGCTCCTGCGCGAAGTACGCGACCGGGTCATTCAATAGGAACGATGTGTCGAAGTGCGGGTCGCCCGAGACGGCCCGCTGCGCCACGTCCTGCACCAGCGGCTGGGCCAGGTGCTCTCTCTTGGCGTCCGCCAAGGAGTAGCCACCGGGATCGGACTCGTGGCGGGCGACGAAGTCGGACAACGGGCGGGCCGGCGGATACAGCGCGGTCAGTTCCTCCCAGGCGGCGAGCCTGGCATCATGCCTTATCGCCGCTCGCCGCCGCATAGCGCCGAAATCGAGCAGGTCCCGAGGTCCGCCGTAGCACTCCAGCGGCCCGAGGGCATCAAGCTCGGCCTTCCTGCGGGGGACGGTGGAGGCCGTGACCAGCCTGCGGTCGCCGTCATGCTCGGGCCGGGTGAGGTAGGGCTCTGCGCATCGGAATAGATGACCCACCAGTCCCACTGGCCGACCGGGTTCCAGTCATCGGTGAGGTTGGCGTCATACGGCGCCATGACGGCCGCTATCGCTTCTGGAAGCCTCCGTGGCTTGGTCGGCGGCAGGCACACCGTGACGAAAAACTTGCTCATACGCTGGATCGTAGAACCGAGGTGCTGTTCGAGGCACAACGCCCTCAACCCGCTGGACGCCCGTTCGACCAACAAGCCACAAGATCGGTACGACAACAGCTACTTAGATGTCGCTGTCCCTGGCGAAACCCCATCCGCCGTTACTGAGGTCGTCATCGGCCTCGGTGTAGATCCACCGATTCGGATGCGGACCGCCGCCACCCGTGGGATCGCCTTCGTATCGGCACAGGAACCAGTTCCGCGCCGTCGCACGACACGCTGCATGGCAGCAAGAACGCCAGAACGCCCGCAACGAACTGCGAACCGAGGTATGACTGGCTGCTGATCCCCGCCGTCGGCTGCGCGTCATCGCCGACCTCGCCCGACTCAGCGACGACGGCACCCTCGCGGTCGAGCCCTTTACTCAGGGCGTCGGCATGTAGAGGGGTATGGCCGTCCCAAGAGCGGCTTCGCAACCCTGCAAAGGGCTGTACCGCCGAATCGGCGGTACAGCCCTTTGGTGTCCGTTCTAGATCTGCGTCGGTACTTCCGCTGCTGGGGCGGGTGGTGGTGTCGGGATCTTGTGGTTTCGGTGGCCGCTCCATACGAAGGCGAGGAGGAGCATGATCAGGGTGAGCGCCCCGCCCCCAGCTTCACATCCCGTCACAACCGCGTCGGCTGCCCGATGGTGCGCGGCGATGAGCTCGAAGAGGGCGACTCCTTCGCCGATGATGATTGACGTTGACAGTGCACCGCCGGCAGCAACGATCCGGTTTCGGGTCTCGGTTGAGAGCATCGTCTGTCCGCTTCCTTGGGAAGCTGTCATCTGAGTTCCTGTTGCCAGGGCATGGGGATTCACGAGTCCCCGCGACGTGCCAGCGTCAGGGCCGCCTTGTGTTGTGTTGCGTTGCGTAATCAATCAGACCCTTGGCGTCATCGCGGACGCGTGGGAAGCTTGTGACTTTCTTGTTAGGCGGTGCGGAAAATCCCTCTTTCGCGCAGGTCAACGGCGATGCGGGTGCAAGCCAGTTTGGCGAAGCACGGACGCGCGGGGTCTTGCCCGAGTGCCGAGCGGGACGTGCCTGGCGCGACAGCGAAATGCCCCCGAAACTCGAATCGGGGCCGGGCGGCGGGTCGTTGACCGGGCATGACGACACACACCACCAGGCCCGCCGACGCAGACCAGGTCCCCGGGGAGACCGCCACCGTCGATTTGGTCCTCGCCTACCTCGCGGGGGCGCTACCGGCCACGCCGGCACTCTCCCCTCTCGCCGCCGACTACGTGAAACAGCGGGCCTCCGGGCCGCTGTCCGGCGCGGTCATGCTCGACCCCGACTTCGCCTTCCACCGGCGGCCTGTCATGCCGCCAACCGGACTCGCCTGGCTAGAGAGCGTGCCCACGACCGAGCCGGTCGCCCGCTGCAGTCCGCGCGCTCGCCGGGGACGGCGGCGACCGGTTCTCCTTCCTGCCCCAGGAAGAACGGGTGATAGCCCTGGCCGTCTCCACCGCCGCCCGCCTCACCGCGCTCTACAAACCAGCCGAAGCCGCGCGCCGGTTGCACAAGGTCCGCGGCACGGTCTCCCAGGCCTGAACCGCCGGGGCCCGTCCCGGGATCTTCATGCGGCGGGAGCCGAACCGTGCCCATAGGGGTGTGCCGGTGACGGGTTCTATGAGATCAGGAGGCGGGCCGGTAGGTGGCGGCCGGGCCGATCGCGCCGGGTCCGAACCTGGCCCGGATCCGGTCGGCGGCCGACTCCGCCACCAGACGCGCCTGCCGCGCGGCATCAAGGCTGAGCTGTTCGGCAACCAGCTGCGCGTCGACCAAGTCCTCGCCGCGCAGTGCGAGTCCGGTCAGCCGGCCCCGCTGCAGACCTGCGGCGTCCATCAGCTGGTAGACGAGCAGGCGCAGGTCGTCCTCGTGCGCGGACGGCTCGACCATGCGGCGCGTCTTCTCCCACTGCGGCCCGCCCGCGAACGACAACGTGAGCGTGAGGGCGCGGGCGGCCTGCCCGCGGCGGCGCAGTTCGCCGCCGAGCTGCACGACCAGACCGAGCAGGGCCGCACGGGCAGGAGCTCCGTCGTGGACGTCGCGGGGGAACTTGTGCCGGACGATCGCTGAGGCGGGCTGGAGGCGTGGAGTGACGGTGCGGGGTCGATCCCGCGTGCCCGGTCGACCGCGGTGCGGCCGGCCCTCCCTCCGAGCATCCGCTGGACCGTCGCCGGAGGGAGCGCGGCGAGCAGGCCGACACGGTCGATGCCGTAGCGCTTCAAGGTGGCCGCGTGGCGCGGACCGATGCCGTGCAGGTCCTCCACGGGGAGCAGCGCGAGCCAGCCGACGACATCGTCCGGGGCGACGGCCAGGACGCCGCCCGGATGTGGAACTTGCGCGGAGGCGGTCGTGGCGACGGTGACGGTCGGGCCGATACCGACGCGCACGTCGACGCCAAAGCGGGAGACCGTCCGTAGCCGCAGCACATCCGCGAGATGGGCGTCGGTAGCGGCGTGGTAGCGCAACGCGCCCCGCAGGTCGACCAGCGCCGCGGCGGGAGGCAGCGCCTGCACCACCGGCGACAACTCCCCCAGCTGCTCCAACACCTGCCGGTACAACTCCTCCGGCAGCCGCTCCGGGCAACGCACATGCATCACCACCGGCACCCGGCGCCTCTCTTCATCCGTGTTCACCGCACCCGCCTCTCACACCCCACGCTATCGAACTAGTATTCGAACACGCGAATTGCGTGCACCACGGACCACGAATCCGGATCACGACATGCCCGACGACCTGCCGCCCGACCTGGACCGCCTGCACACCCTGCGCATCTGGCACGCGATGTGGCTCGAGCGCATCGACCGCCAGATCGCCTACGTCCAGCGGCGGCAGGCCGAAGAGGAACGCGGACGCCGCAGCCGCCCCGGCCCGCGGACTGGGTCGTCGAACTCAGCAGGGCCACCGGCGGGCGCTCCAGGTCCACGACGGCGCGTGCCGCGTGAGAGGCAAACGGCACCGCGCGGTCAGCCGCGACGAAGCCCGCCGCCTCCTCACCGCGGACGCGATGCCAGCGTGCCCGGTCTGCCAGCCCGACACCCAACTGCGCATCATCGGCGGCTTACCCGCCCGGTGAAACCGCCCCGGCCCCGCCTCGAACGACCGTTCCATCCCGCCCGCTATCGTGCCAAATAGGCGACTTGCGAAGACCGCCTAGAACAGGACCCCCTACGATGACCACGACTCCCCGCCACCGATCACCGAACCCGACCCCTCCGCACTAACCTGCCCCGGCGACCGAGTCGGCCTCTGCTCCGGATGCCAGCGCAACACCCACAAATACGGATCCGGCGGCAGCCCGCTCTGCCAGTGGTGCATGGCCCCGGTCCAGGCGGGGTGGGGCACGGTCGTGCGCTACATCAACACCCGCACCTGAACTCCGTGGTGACCACCTCACGTCGGTACCACCAGCCCGTCACACCCGTAGCGCTCCGCGGGCACGGTGCCACAGCAGCAGCCCCGGCAGACAGTGACCGCACACTGGCGGCACCCGCCGTGCCTGCGGAGGCGGCCGTACGCTCCCGGCGGGCACGCCTGCTCACGCCGTGCCCTTGCCGAGGGAGTTCGTCCAGGCGCGCTCACGCAGCAGGCGCAGGCCGTTGAGTCCGACGATGACGGTGGAGCCTTCATGGCCGGCGACGCCGAGCGGTAGCGGGAGGGTGCCGATCAGGTCCCAGGCCGCGAGCCCGGTGATAAAGATCCCGGCGATGACGAGGTTTTGAACGACCAGACGGCGGGCGCTGCGGGACAGGTCCACGATCGTGGGGATGGTGGCGAGTTCGTCGCGGACGACGACGGCGTCGGCAGTTTCCAGGGCGAGGTCGGATCCGGCCTTGCCCATCGCGATGCCAATATGGGCGGCAGCTAGGGCGGGAGCGTCGTTGACGCCATCGCCGACCACCAGCACCCGTCGGCCCTCGGCCTCCCACCCTTGGACGGCGGCCACCTTGTCCTGCGGAAGCAGCCCGGCGCGGACGTCGGTGATGCCGACCTCTGCGGCCAGGTGGCGCGCGGCGCGTTCGTTGTCGCCGGTCAGCAAGACCGGGGCCCGGCCGGTGAGGGTGGTGAGGGCGGCCACCGTGTTCTTCGCGTCCGGGCGGAGCCGGTCAGCGACGCCCAGCACTCCGGCTGGTGCGCCGTCGAGCAGGACGAGGACTGCGGTGCGGCCCTGGTCTTCGAGCGCCTGCACCATGCTGCCGGTCTTCGGATCGCTGGTGGCTGTGAGACGGGCCGGTGAGCCGACCTGGATGGTGCGGCCGTTGATCGTGGCGGTAACGCCCGCGCCGGGTGTGGAGGTGAAGCCGGTCGCCTCGGCGAGTGCGAGTCCGCGCTCGCGGGCGGCCTGGACGACGGCGCGGGCCAGCGAGTGCTCGCTGGGGTGCTCAGCGGCTGCCGCCAGCGCCAGCAGCCCCCTTCGTCCAGGCCGGAGCCGGGGTGGGGGCGGACGTCGGTGACGCGCGGAGTTCCCTCGGTCAGGGTGCCGGTCTTGTCCAGGGCCACGGCGTCGACCTGGCCGAGGCGTTCCATCACGACGGCGGACTTCGCCAGGACGCCGTGGCGTCCGGCGTTGGCGATCGCGGACAGCAGCGGCGGCATGGTGGAGAGGACCACCGCGCACGGCGAGGCGACGATCATGAAGGTCATCGCGCGGAGCAGGGCCGGCTGGAGTTCGTCGCCGAGGGCGAGCGGGATCGCGAAGACGGCGAGGGTGGCGATGACCATGCCGATCGAGTAGAGCTGCTCGACCTTCTCAATGAACAGTTGGGTGGGCGCCTTGGTCTCGGAGGCTTCCTCGACCATCCGCGCGATCCGCGCGATCACCGAGTCCGCCGGATCACGCTCCACGAACACGCGCAGGGCGCCGGTGCCGTTGACAGTGCCGGCGAACACCTCGTCCCCAATCTGCTTGGCCACCGGGAGGAGCTCGCCGGTGATGGTGGCCTGGTCGACGTCGCTGGTGCCGTCGAGGACCTGGCCGTCGGCGCTGACTCGCTCGCCGGGCCGCACCAGGATGACGTCGCCGACCGTGAGGGCATCGGCGGGGACGCTCTCCTCCCCGCCGCCGGGCAGGAGCCGGGTCGCGGTGGTCGGCGCGAGGTCGAGCAGCCCGCGTACGGAGTCGGCGGTCCGCGCGGTCGCGAGGGCCTCCAGCGCGCCGGAGGTCGCGAAGATGACGATCAGCAGGGCTCCGTCTAGGACCTGGCCGATGGCGGCGGCGCCGAGCGCCGCGACAACCATCAGCAGATCCACGTCCAAGGTCTTGTCCCTCAGGGCCTTCAGGCCCTCCCATCCCGGCTCCCAGCCGCCTGTGATGTAGACGGCGGCATACAGCGGTGCCCACAACCACACCGGGGCGGCGAGGAGATCCAGCGCAAGGGCGACCAGGAACAGCACCAGCGCGGCCAGCGCGCACCGGGCCTCCGGCAGCGCCAGCACCCGTGTGCGGCGCTTCGGCAGCGCCGGACGCGGTCCGGCGGCGGCCGGAGCGGGCCGCTGGTCAAGGACAGAAGACATGACAAAACAACCCTTCACGGGCGGATGGGGCGACGCCGTCACCATACAGGAACGCATGAACAGGTCTTCAGATGTCATCAGTATGCTGTCCCCATGGGCCACGGAACCGATACCGCCAGCAGTGCCACCACCCGCGAGCGCCTCGACGCCGTCGGCACCGCCGACGTCGCCGCCACCCTCCAAGCTCTGGCCACCCCCTCCCGGCTGCACATCCTGGCCCGGCTCCAGGAAGGGCCGTGCTCGGTCAGTGACCTGGCCGAGGCCGTCGGCATGGAAGCCTCAGCTTGCTCCCACCAGCTGCGACTGCTGCGCAATCTAGGGCTGGTCACGGGCGAACGTCACGGCCGCTCGATCGTCTACGCGCTCTACGACAACCACGTCGCCGAACTCCTCGACCAGGCCCTCTACCACGTCGAGCACCTGCGCCTGGGCATCCGCGATTCCGCCACTGCCGCTCCCGCAACCGTCGCCGCCGACTGACCGACACGCCGACTACCTAAGCAGGCTGGCCGAAGAGGAACGCGGACGCCGCAGCCGCCCCCGGCCCGCGGACTGGGTCGTCGAACGCAGCAGAGCCGCCGGCGGGCCGCCCAGGTCCACAACGGGGCGTGCCGCATGAGAGGCAAACGGCACCGCGCGGTCAGCCGCGACGAAGCGCGCCGGCACCTCACCGCAGACGCGGTACCGGCGTGCTTGGTCTGCCAGCCCGACGCCCAACTGCGCATCGTCAACGACCTAGGGCGTGTCTCTTTGATGGGTTGGTCAGTTGATCGGATGTGTCTGTCCGATTAGTGATCACTGATGCGATGTGGGACCGGATCGAGCCGCTGATGCCGGCCGATCCGGTCCGCGGGCGGCGATGGGCCGACCACCGCCGCACCCTCGAGGCCATCGCGTGGAAGTACCGCACCAACTCGCCCTGGCGGGGACCTGCCCGACGAACTCGGCTCGTTCCAGACCGCTCACAAGCGGCTGATCAGGTGGGCCGTCGACGGCACATGGGAGATGATTTTCGCCGCCGTGCTGGCCGCAGCGGACGCCGACGACGATCTCGACTGGACGGTGCCGGTGGACTCCACAGTCGTGCGGGCCCATCAGCACGCTGCCGGAGCACGCAAAGGGGGCGGCCCGCCCGGGAGAGCCCGCCGATCACGCGCTCGGACGCTCCCGCGGCGGGCTGAGCACCAAGGTCCACCTGGCCGCGGACGGCCGCGCACGGCCCCTGGCCTTCACCGTCACCGCGGGCCAAGCAGGTGACGCACCCGCCTTCGAGACGGTGATGACCCGCATCCGCGTGCCCCGCACCGGCGCGGGCAGGCCCAGAACCCGGCCCCTGGCCGTCCTGGCCGACCGTGCGTACTCCTCCTGTGGCATCCGCAACCACCTGCGGCGTCGGGGCGTCCGTGCGGTCATCCCGCAGCCGTCCGACCAGATCGGCCACCGCCTGCGGCGAGGCCGACACGGTGGCCGTCCGCCCGGCTTCGACAGCGAGGCATACAAGCAGCGGAACACCGTCGAGCGGTGCATCAACCACCTCAAGCAGTGGCGCGGCCTGGCCACACGAACCGACAAGCTCGCGATCGCCTACCAGGCCGCACTCCACCTCGCCGGCATCCTCATCTGGACCCGACGCTGACCAAAGAGAAAGAACCTAGCCGTTGTCAGAGCCTTTGTCGTACGCATCCCTGTGTTGTTCCACTTCGGCGAGGTGATCGGCCGTCCATGCAAGAAGGGTCAAGAATGGCTTATCGAGAGTGCGCCCGAGCGGTGTGATGCGGTACTCCACGGCAATGGGACGTTGCTCTAGCACCTGACGTTCGACGAGGCCGTTTCGTTCTAGGCGGCGCAGCGCCTGCGTCAAAGACTTCTGCGTGATCCCATCAAGTTCTCGCTTGAGTTCGTTGAAGCGTCGCGGCTGCTGACACAGCGACGTCAGTAGCAGCTGACCCCATTTATCGAGGAGCTGATCCAGGAGCTCACGCTGCGGACCAACGATGGTGCCCGGGGCGGCCTGGTCTCCAGGGGTACCAGGTTTCGTTGAAGTACCTGCCATGCACCAGGTATACCAGAAATACCACCTCTGATCAAAGGAAAACCATGCCTGAGCAGTCCCTGACCACCCTCCACCTGAAGCGCCAGGGCGGCGCGCTGTGGGTCTCGATCGATGTCCCGCCCGTCAACCTCATGACGACCCAGCTCCTCCTCGACTTGGACGCCGTTGCTGCATCGGCCGAGAACGATCCCGACCTGCACGTCATCGTCGTCCAGAGCGCCAACCCGGAGTTCTTCATGGCACACGGCGACCTGACATTCGTCGAGAACCCTGAGACGTACGCTGCCCTGCCGATCGCGGAGGAGACGCTCGTCGGAACCGGCCCGATGATGCGGCTCCACGAACGCTGGCGGCGTCTGCCCCAGACCACCATCGCGAAGGTCGCAGGACTTGCCCGTGGCGGCGGCCCCGAGATGATCTCCAGCCTGGACCTCCGCTTCGCGGCGCTCGAAACCGCCGCATTCGGCCAGTTTGAGACCCTCATGGGCATCGTCCCCGGCGCTGGTGCAACTGCTCACCTGCCCCGGCTCGTGGGTCGCGCTCGTGCCCTCGAGATCGTGCTCACAGGTGGCCTCATCGACGCCGCGACCGCCGAGCGTTGGGGATGGGTCAACCGAGCCTTGCCCGCCGCGGAGCTGGACGCTTACGTCGACTGGGTCGCACTGACCATCGCCAACCTGCCCGAAGGTGTCCGCGTCGCAGCTACCAAGGCGATCGACGCTGCCGACGGCCCACTCGAGGATGCACTGCGCGCGGAGGACCGCTACCTCGGGGAAACATTCACCCCTGCCTCTGGGGAACTCGCTAAGGCAGCACTTGCGGCTGGCGCTCACACGCGCGAGGTCGAGCTCAACCTCGAAGAGGTCCTGCGGGAAAACCTCGCCCGAAATTCCTGAACTTTCGCTCTGTGGTGAATGGAATGAAGAATTCGGCGCCTTTCGAGTTCGACGCGTTGCGGGCCATTCAGTCGCTCGGGGTACCAGATGCGGCGGGAGGCGTGACCTGGGCATGCTTCGGGCTCTGCTTCGGCATTAATTTATTGGGCGCGCCCCGACCGCGTCCCACGTCTCGAGGAGAACACCAATGACCGATTATCGTCTCGATGATCAGTTCGCGCAGGCGTTGGCGCAACTCCCTCCGGAGTTTTTGAGCATGCCCGATCCTCCCGCGAACGATGTGCGGGCACTACGCGATCGAATCAATTACCAGTACACCGAAATGGGTAGGCTCGTGCCGCCCGTCCCGGCCGGTATCGATCGAGAGGACGTCTCCATCCCCGTCGGCGGTGACGTCTCGCTCGATGCCCGTTGGTACAGCAAGGGTGGCGCCCGTCCTGGCTCCGCCGTCGTCTACGCTCACGGAGGCGGTCAGGTGGCCGGCACCCTCGATCACTACGATCGCAGGATGCGTGTCTATGTGGCCGAGACGTCCGTCCCCATCTTGTCGGTCGGCTACCGCGTGGCCCCCGAGGGAAAAGGCCAGCAGCTCAGCGAGGACGTTTTCGCTGGGGTGATGTGGCTGCTTGAGGAAGCAGACCGACTGGCGGTGGATCCTGCGCGCATCGCCGTGATGGGTGACAGCGGGGGCGGGGGCTCGCGGCGTCGGCCGCCGTCCTGGCGAGGGACCGTGGAATCACGATCGCCCAGCAGATACTGCTGTACCCCATGCTCGACGATAGGGTCACGGTCGCCAGCTCGGCTCGCCCTCGACCCCTTCCTCGCATGGACCGCTGGCATGAACGCGACCTCCTGGAATGCCCGCGCCGATGGTCCGGCCTCGGAGACGACCTCTCCCGCGCGGTTGAGCGACGCCCGTGGTCTGGCGGCCGCCTACATCGAGGTGGGCGATCTCGATCTCCTGCGGAACGAGAGCCTTGCCTACGCGCAGAAACTGGCGGCCGCCGACGTCCCGCTCGAGCTCCACGTTCATCCCGGGACGCCTCATGCCTACGAATGGCTGGATGAGAGCGCAGCTGTAACTCAGCGCGCCCTGGCGGACCGCTACCGCGTCCTTCGCTCCCTTTGACGCTGACCGTGGATGTGGCTGATGGGGAGGATTAGGTTCTTTCTCTTTGGTCAGCGTCGGGTCCAGATGAGAATGCCGGCGAGGTGGAGTGCGGCCTGGTAGGCGATCGCGAGCTTGTCGGTTCGTGTGGCCAGGCCGCGCCACTGCTTGAGGTGGTTGATGCACCGCTCGACGGTGTTCCGCTGCTTGTATGCCTCGCTGTCGAAGCCGGGCGGACGGCCACCGCGTCGGCCTCGCCGCAGGCGGTGGCCGATCTGGTCGGACGGCTGCGGGATGACCGCACGGACGCCCCGACGCCTCAAGTGATTGCGGATGCCACGGGAGGAGTACGCGCGGTCCGATCAACTGACCAACCCATCAAAGAGACACGCCCTAGAGCGTGCGCGGGAGCGGTCAACTGCGCCGCGGCATCCAGTCGTTCGGCCACTTCCGCTTCACGACCTCGACCGCGTCGTCCTCGCTCAGTTCATGCCGGGCCGCTTCGTTGGCGCCGGCTCCGACCGGCGACTGCTCAGGGGCCAGGCCGCGCGGCGCGGTGTCCTCCACGGGCACCGCCTCGGCGTTGTCGAGCGCGGCAAGGGTGGTACGAAGAGGGCTGACTTCGGCCTTGTCACGCGCGCGCAGCGCTGCCGGCAGCGCTCGGCGCATGCGAAGACGTGGAGACATGGCTGGTGACCCTATGGGGTGCCCGGGAACCCACGACGCGATATGCGTGCCGCTGGCAGGGCAACCGGGAGCACCCCTCGCGGGTCTAGCCATCGATGACACACCATCAGGTTTCGTCGTACACGGGGAAACGGCGAACCCGGCGTCCCGAGGGGGGACTTCATGCGCATGCGCCCGACCGTCGCCGTCACTTTCCTGACGGCCACCCTTTCCGCGTCGGTGCTTCCGGCCACCGCACACGCGGCGGACCCGGCCGCCGCCGACAGCACCACGTTCTCGCATGTCGTGGTCAACGGCGGCAAGGACATCGTGCTCGGCCCGACCACCAGAAAGACCGTCACGATCACGTGGACGGCACAGGACCCGGAGGGCATCACCGCTTCCTGGGCCTATCTGTGGCACGGCCCCAACACCGACGACGCCGACGGCATCCTGCCGCAGTACCCGCCGACGGGCACCTGCGTGGTCTCGGCGGCCGACCCGACCACCTCCACGTGCAAGGTGAGTTTCACCGTGGACGCCGTACGGGACGTCGACCACAACGCCCTCGCCGGCACCTGGAAGGTGCTCGCCGGGGCACAGGACACCAGCGACGACTGGACGGAGACCGACGTCGCCGGCACGGCCGACATCAAGCGGTCGGCCAAGGTGACCGTCAACGCCTCGCCCGAGCCGGTGAAGAAGGGCAGGACGATCACGGTGACCGGGAAGCTGACCCGCGCCAACTGGGAAAGCGGCAGCCACACCGGCTACCAGGGCCGGCCGGTCCAGCTCCAGTTCCGCAAGAAGGGCAGCTCCGTCTACACCGCGCTGAAGACCGTCACCAGCGGATCCGGCGGCTCGCTGAAGACCACCACCAAGGCGAAGACCGACGGTTACTTCCGCTTCGTGTTCACCGGCACCGCCACCACCGGCCCGGCCACGGCCGCGGGCGACTTCGTCGACGTGAGGTAACGAGCCGGGCCGCCGCAGCGGAGTATGGCGGCGGCCCCACCGGAACCGTCCGCTTCCCGGTCGGAGCGGCCGCGACGCATGCTGCGGGCGCGCAGATCGGCGGTCATCATCCGGCCGCCCCCGACAGGGCGGGTGTAGTCGTCGACGACCGCCTGCACGATCTGGTCGTCCAGGCCCGGCTGGTGAGGCCGCCCTCGCAGGGCATAGGCGAGGCAGCGGCGGGCTTCGGCGAGCAGGTGGGGGCGCGTGAAGACGCCGCGCATCACGTACACCACGGCGACGGTGTCGATGACCGCCAGGACGACGCCGACGCCGAACGCCCGGATCGCCGATGCCCTCCATCCGACGCGCAGCTCGGTCAGCGACCCGGCAACGGTGGGCTTCGGGCGGCGCGTCCGGTCGGCTGCCTGTGTGTCCAGCGCGTACGCGGCCTGCTTCCCGGCAGGTGTACGTGCTCTGCCCCCATCGCCCCTACGGTCCGGATCCCGGCTCGCTTCCGATCAATTTGGTCGACACCCGTTCCGAGCTGCGGGAAACTCCTCGCGATGACTCAACGAACCGACACGCCTCCTACGTGGGACGAACGTACGCAGCTGGTCACCTTCCTGGACTACGCCCGTGACACCGCGCGAGCCAAGTGTGAGGGCGTGTCCGCCGAAGACGCCCGCATGGCCCCCGCTCCCGAGTTCACCGCTGATGACGTTGTGCGGGCTGATCAACCACCTGCGCTGGGTCGAGTACTACTGGTTCCAAGTGATGTTTCTGGGCGAGGAGCCCGCGGGGCCGCTCACCGAGGCGACCGACGATGATCCCGACCCTGAGATGCGGACAGCAGTCGACATCCCGTTGCCCCAGCTTCTGGACGAGTACGAGGAGCAGAGCGCCCGGTACCGTCGCCTGGTGTCCGACCACGACCTGAACTCAACGGCCAAGCGTCCCATCAGCGACGGCCGCCAAGTCGACCTCCGGTGGGTGATCCTCCACCTCATTGAGGAGACGTCCCGCCACAACGGCCACCTCGATGTCGTGCGTGAGCTCGTCGACGGCGCACCGGCGCCTAAGACCTGCCGGGCGGGCTGCGAGCGGAGCCAAAGGCGGATCGCTGCCACGGTGACCGTGCCGTGGAAGACGTAGGCCCGCTTGTCGAACCGCGTGGCCACGGCCCGGAAGTTCTTCAGCGCATCGATCGTCCTCTCGACTACGTTCCTCCGCTTGTAGATCGTCTTGTCGAAACCGGCAGGCCGTCCACCCTCGCTGCCACGGCGTTTCGGGTTGGCTCGCTGGTTCTCCGGTTCAGGGATGGGGATGGTGTGCTTGATCTGGCGCCTGCGCAGGTAGCGGCGGTTTCGCCGGGAGGAGTACGCCTTGTCACCGCCGAGATGCTCCGGCCAGGTGCGAGGGCGGCTCCGCCGAACCGGCCGACGCGAACGCGGTCCATGACGAGGATGAGCTGCGGGGCGTCACCCCACTGGCCCGGAGTGATCAGCAGGGACAGCGGGCGACGGCCACCTTCACCAGCAAGATGGACGGCGCGTGCTGGTGAGCTCGGCAAGCAGTGGAGTCCACGCTCACCATGGACCAGTCGATGCGGCGCGTCGGCGTCGGCAAGGAAGGACGCGAAGAGCTTGTCCCATGTGCCGTCCGCCGACCGGCGTCTGTGCCGCTCGTACACGGTCTTCCACTTCCCGAAGCGCACACGCAGATCCCGCCACGGCACCCCGGTCCGATTCCGGTACAGGATCCCGTCGATGACCCTACGGTGGCCAGCCCAACGGCCGCCGCGCTGCCCGGACTTCGGCAAATGCGGCTTCAGCCGGACCCACTCCTCGTTCGTGAGATCTCCCCGCCGCATGAACACGCCAACCAACGGATCTCCCGGAAGTCACATGATCCGCCGGACAGGCCCAAGACCGTGATCCGGCGGTACGGCCGAACCTTGCCGCCCTGGGATCATTGGCCGGGCATGCCCAGACATGCCCGGCTGGCCGATGGCGACCAGATCGCCGGAGAGACCGCCCCCGTGGACCTGGTCCTCGCCTCTCTCGCCGGCACCGTCCCCGCCGCACCGGCTCCTTTCCCGCTCGCCGCCGACGACATGGAGCAGCAGGTGTCCGGGCTGGTGAGCAGCGCGGCCATTGCTGGACCCCGGCTCCTCCCTGGACCGGCGGGCGCTCACGCCGCCGGCCGGGCTCGCGTGGATGGAGAGCGTGTCCATGAGCGAGCCGGTCGCCGTGGCCGTCCGCGCACTCGCCGGGGACGGCGCCGACCGGCTCGCTCTCCTGCCTCAGGAAGAGCGGGTCACCTGCCGGTATCCAGCCGGAGGGCGAGGTCGTGGGCGGTGGCGCTGGTGAGGTCTCCGTCGTAGACCCCGACGATATCCAGACGGCCGCCGGTGATCGAGGAGTTCACGTAGGGCCTGCCCCAGAGCTTGCCGTCGATGACGATGGCGAATTCGTTGCGCGGGGCCGAGTTCGCTGCGATGGAACCGGTGAGGGCGGCGAAACGGGTCCGGTCGGCGGGGCCGAGGGTCACCTCGACCCGCCAGGTGCCGATCTGGGTGCTCCGGGCGGCCTTGGCGGAGGCGGCATGGACGTCGATCATGCCCCCTGGCCCGGTCGGCATGGACGCACACCGCCGGGTGGGTCGCGCTCGCGGGCACGGTGTAGCCCCGCTGCCGGGGGTGCAGGCGTTATCCGTGGCCGAGGTGACCGGCAGGATGGAGATCAGGGCCGCCTTCTCGGCGTTCCTCGTGTCCCCTGTGGCGGGCTGCACCACGTGCGCGCGCTGGGTCGCGCCGTCCGCGACAGCCACCCAGACGGTGGCGAGCACGGCGGCTGCGGCGATGCCGGCCCCGGCGCGGGCCAGCCGTTGCCGCCGCCGGGCGACCTGCAACGCGCCGTCGGCCAGGCCGACCAGATAGGGGTCGGCGGCATGACCGCCGCTCTCCCGGACATGGGCGTGCAAGGCATCGTGCAGTGGGTGTTCGGTCGAGTCGTTCATGCGGTGTCGCCCCTTCCGGAGGCAGCGGAGGAGGCCGACGGCTCTGCCTCGGCCAAGGTGGTGCGGAGGGAGGCCAGGGCCTTGTGGGTCTGGCTGCGGACGGTGCCCTGGGCGATGCCCAGGATCGCGGCGATCTCGGCGTCCGGCAGGTCCTCGAAGTAGCGCAGCACGATCACCGCGCGCTGGCGCCTGGGCAGCCGCCGCAGCGCGGCCATGATGTCGTGGCGCTGGACCACGCTGTCTGCCCAGGTGGTGCCCTGCGCGGACGGCTGGTCCGGCAGGGTGTCGGTGACCGTCTCCCGTCCCCAGCTGAGCAGCCGGAAGCGGTCCACCTGCGCGTGGTAGATCGCCCGGCGCACATAGATCTCCGGCTGCTGCCGGTCGCGCAGCCGTGACCAACGCCGGGCGGTGGAGGCAAGTGCGGTCTGAACCAGGTCGCGGCCCTGCTCCCAGTCCCCGGTCAGCAGATAGGCCGTGTGCAGCAGCGATCTCGACCGCGCCGCCACGAACTCGCGGAAGTCACGTTCATCGTCGGCGTTCAAAGTGCCCTCCCTTGTTCCCCGTAAAGACGGGTGCGGAAGGGGATTCGACTGCCCTGCCGGTCAGACTTTCTTGCCCAGGGCTCTGCCAAGGTCCTCGCGGTGGTCACCGTGGTCCGCCTGTGCTGACCCGTCACCCACCACAGCCGCCGGGTCGTCAGACCTGACAAGGGCTCTCGTCGGAATGAACTCCTCATCCCGTCGGGCCCTGCTGGGGCGCAGCAGCTGCCTCCACCACATCACCAGGCAGCATGACCAGCGCGGTCGTACCGTCGGTGGCGGAGGGGCGCAGCTGGATGCGGATGCCGTGGCGCTGCGCCAGATATCCGGCCAGGAACAGACCCATGCGGCGGGAGACCGAGACGTCCACGGTGGGCGGCGACGCCAGCCGCTCGTTGATCGCGGCGAGGTCCTCGGGGTGAGGCCGATGCCGGTGTCGTGGATCTCGATCAGCATCCGGCCGTCGGGCAGCGCGTGACCGGTGACCTTGACCTTCGTCTGCGGCGAGGAGAACGAAGTCGCGTTCTCCAGCAGCTCGGCGAGGAGGTGCACGAGGTCGTTGACCACGCGGCCGGCGACCTCGGTGGTCGGCACGGAGGCCAGCTCGATGCGCTCGTACTGCTCCACCTCGGAGGCGGCGGCGCGGGAGCACGTCGACCAGCGGGACCGGACGGGTCCAGCGGCGGCCGGGCTCTTCACCGGCGAGGACCAGGAGGTTCTCACCGTTACGGCGCATGCGGGTCGCGAGGTGGTCGAGCTTGAAGAGCGCGTCGCGAAGGTCCGGGTCGGCCTCGCGGGACTCCAGCTCGGAGATGAGCGAGAGCTGACGCTGGATGAGGCGCTGGGAACGGCGCGAGAGGTTGGTGAACATCGCGTTGACGTTGCCCCGTAGCAGCGCCTGCTCGGCTGCCAGTCGGACCGCCTCACGGTGCACGTCGTCAAATGCCCGGGCAACTTGATTGATTTCTTCACTGGAGAAGGTGCCTACGGACGTGACCGAGAGGTCTACGTCCTGCGGATTCGTCTGGGACAGGACGTTGATCAGTTCAGGCAGCTGCCTGCGGGCAACATCCTGTGCCGTGTCCCGCAGCGTACGTAAAGCCTCGGACCTCTTGACGGTAGGAAGCCAGTTGTTGCTGTCCCTGGCCTGTTGGAGGATCTCCTGGGCCCTGGCCTCGGCCTCGGACAGCCGGTCGTTCGCCATCCGGACGATATCTTCCGCGCGCTTGTCCGCGTCCTGAAGGATTCGGGCCGACTCGTCCTGCGTCCGCTGGCGCAGCTCCTGGACCTCGTGTTCAAGGCGGGACCACAGCTCATCAGCCTGTTGCTTCACGGCGACTGCGTCCTGACGTGCCTGGCTGGACTCGTGATCTGCCCGGGCCTGTGCCTCGTGCTGGATGCGTTCTGCCTGTTCATGTGCCTGTGCCCGGACCGACTCGGCTTCGGCGAGAGCCTCTGTGATCAGAGCTTTGGTAGCGCGCCGAACCCGCCGTGCCGGTCCCTGCACTTCTCGTTGCCGGTACTTGACGTCTCTCCACCGCTCGCGCCATTCGCCCACGCGCTCCGGATGGGCCGTGTGACCCGGCGCCGTACCGCGTGTCTGGGCGGCGGAGTTGGTGACGACACGGACGAACTCGATGAGGGCGTCCAGGGAGGGAAGGCGTTTGCCGGCCAGCACCTCGTTGATGCCGGCCCTGCTCAGTTTCGGACGCTCCGACGCCTTGACGATCTGGCTGTAGGTGGGAGCCCCGAACTCGATGTGCAGACGGTTGAGGGCATCGGTGAACTCAGCCAGAGCGGCGTCGTACATGGTCATGGCTTCGACGTCGTCGTCGTCGAAGCCGTGAACCGCTTGTGTCACCGAGTCCCCGTGGCGCTGTGTAGACCTACGGTAGGGACTGTCTGCGGCGAACGTCCACGGAAAATCCTGAACAAACCTGAACGGTATCGTCGTTCGCCAACAGCGCTCATCCATACGGTGGTTGGCCGCCCGCATACGAGTTGGTGCGGGCTCGTCCGGACCGCTTCCTCCATGTGTCCAGCAGCAGTCTTCTGGAGTCATGGACGACACCAACACCGCGGCGGGCCTTGGCCCCGACAGCCGCCCCACACCGGCACCGCCCGAGGAGACATCGCAGCGGCGCCGACTAGTGGATCTGGCAGCCCTGCTCGCCCTGCTGGGCGTCACGGCGGTCGTGTATCTCACAGTCGGAGACGCAGGCTTCACAGTCATCACCAGCGCCGTTGTCGGGCTCTACGGCACCTGGCGGGCACGCCGGTAAGCCCGGGCCCCGGTGCCGGGAACGTGTGACACTGCGGTAGATCTCGTTGTGCCGCTTCACCCGCCGTCAGTGGCGGCTGCGGCACGTCGTATCGCAGTACCGCCGCCTCACCCCCGCGCGCGGGGCAGCGGCACCCGGCACTCCGCACAACGTCGCACCTTCCGTGTCACCCCACCAGCGTCCCGCCCCCGGAGTCGGGTTCGGTGAGAGAGCGTCAGTGGCCCGACTGGGTAATACCGTCTGCAAGTTGACCTACCACGTGCAGGATTCCCTGCCCGAAGGCGGTCGGCGCGACCAGCACACCGAACACCAACACGATGAGCACGGTCAGCTGCTCATCCGTCCGCTTCCGCGCCTCGGTACGGCGCCGAAGTCTCAGCACGATGATGACCGCCAGCAGCACGGCCACGTTGATCGACAGCACCATGAGAGCCCCCTCCTCTGAATGCACCTGATTCACATGTAGCGAGCACGGACAGCGCGAGCAGCTGGGGACCGGCAGATGGCAACAAACACGTGGAGTTCGGCCGGATCTGCGGGGTTGCGCCGAAGGGTGTGATCGCGTTCGGCCGCGATGAGGGCGCGGCACCTGCTCGACAGCGGGTGCCAGGTGCCGCGGCCCGCTCGTCACCGTGGTCCGGCTGCGCTGAGCGGTGCCGGACCCGCTCACCCAGGCGGCGGGTCCGACCACGGTGCCTGGGCGCCTTCCGCGGCGATATCAAAGCGGTGGAGAGGACGAGCAGGTCGCGAAGACCCTCGAAGTCCTGCGCACGCTCGCCGGCTATGCCCCGCCCCGGATCCCGGACAGGACCGCACAGCACATGATGAACTCGCGCGCCGGCTCGGCAGCACCGCGTGAACCCTCTCGCCCCGTCGATGTCGTCCTCGACGACGTCGCACTGCTCGCCCTGGGCTCGGACAACGTCCTGGCCTCCCGCCTTCCGTACCTGGCCGCCGACACCGGGGCCGGGCGCGTCCACGTCGCTCTGGCCGCACTCACCGAAGCCGACCGGGTACGCACCGGGCTCGCCGACCACCTCGCCATGCTCGACCTCGTGGTCTTCCACCCGCTCGATCTCACCGCCGTCCTGGCCGCATCGGGCCGCAAACGGCTCTGGCTGGTGCCGGCACCCGTCACGTGGCCATGCCCGGCCCCGGGCGCCCGAACGGAGCACGCGTCGTCACCCTCCAGTCCAAAACCTGGGCCAAGACGGGCGTCCGGGTGCTCGGCCTCTCCCCTGAACCCCGGCCAGGACTACTCAGCTCCATTCCCCAGGAGGACGACACAGCCGACAGGGCGAGAGGCAGGGAACTCCGCCTGCCCCGGGCCCCCAAAAGAGATCAGACAGCGTGGCCATGACGACCGCGCCGGACAACGGACACCGCGTGAAGGGAACAATTGGTTCCGCCTGTCCGTAGTATCTCAACGTCAAGGCAGTGTTTGCTGCAGCTACAGGGGCTGCATCGCCGGTACAGCACAGAGGCAGCGCTGCCCCGGTTCGAGGCCAAGAGTCTGGATCACTGCCGCACACCGAGGAAAGGCCAGCACCATGCCCGAGAGCACAACTGTCGCCACGGAACTCACATCCCAGTACATCACCCAGGTGGCCGGCGACCTCGAAAGCAACCTCAAGGAGCAGGAACGTATCGGCGCGGACATCGCCGCCCTGCAGCAACAGCTGACTGCCCTGCAGCAGGACCACAGCGTGCTGGTCAACATCCAGCAGGCACTCGGCGTCACGCACGCACCTGACAGGCCGGCGGCCGCGGCTGAGAGCGCCGCAGTGCCCACACGTCAGCAGAAGACCGAGGCTGCGCCCCCCAGCAAGCGAAGGACGCGCAAGACCACAGCCGTGCGGGAAACGACGGCCAAGAAGCCGGCCGCCCACAAGCCCACGCCCAAGGCCGGCACCACGGCGGCCCGGCCCACCCTGGTAGAACTCATCCGCCGCCACCTCGCCGAGCAGAACGAGCCGCGCTCCGCGGCAGAGATCTCCACCGCACTCAGCCAGGCCCACCCCGAGCGCAACATCAAGACCAAGGTGGTCCGCGTCACCACCGAGGGCCTCGTGGCCAAGAGCCAGGCCCAGCGCACCAAGCAGGGCGCCTCCGTCTTCTACACCGCCCCACCACGCCCGGGGCGACAACTGCGCCCCGGGCCGAGGAGACGTCTGAAGGTACCGGCCGCTGAAGCCACGGGGCAGCAACCCGCACCCCTATGGTCAGCATCCGCTGCCTTCTCGGTCCGCGTGGCACGGGTGGGGGCCTCACTGGATTCGTTCTGTCGGGGTCGGGTGTTGCCCAGAACACGGGTCACCAGCGTCGCGCCGCCGCACCCTCGACAACTCGAGCGGCCATGACCAGGCCCGACGTTCCTTTCACCTGCTCATTCCCGGGGTCTGTTTCTGGACAGGCACGAGCGCGGCTCAAGTGCCGAGCGGACGGGCATGGCCGCTACGGCAGGGGCCCGAGGTCGCCGTTGACCACGGTCTCAGGGATCGGGGGCGGTCGAAGAGAGCGAGGATCTCGTTCGCCAGGGCAACGATCGCGCGCGTGTCGCGGTCGCCGTACGCCCTGATGGCGGCGGCCGAGAGGCTGCGCGGGACAGCATCAGCGTCGAGCAGGACGCGCCAGTCCTCCGGTGTGAGTTCGAGGAACTCCAGCGCTGTCAGCCCAGCGATCTCCAGTGGGTCGGCGAGCGTCCCGGGGTAGCCGGAGAGAGTACGCAGGCGTGGCAGCCCGATCACGGGGGCCAGGCTGAACGGTTCACCGTCCCAGACGCCGAGGCTCAGCACCTCCAGTTCGGGATGGGCCACGGCCTCGATACTGGTGACGCTGCGGTGGTTGACCCACGCCACCTGGGGAAGTCCGCCCTGGCCGCGCCCGGAGTACCAGTCCCGTTCCGGTTCCTGGACCAGGTCGGTGAGGGACTCGGCGAACAGCTGGGCCCCGACGCTCCGTTCGTGGTCGAGCACGATGATCTGCCCGCTGTGGCCGCACGGTCCTGGCGTCAGGTCGACGGCGACCTGGTCCCCGCCGCCGGTGTCGCCGATGACGATCCATCCGGGCGAGCCGACCAGGTCCTGCACGGCCGCGTCCGGCGCGGTGACAGCCGTCTCCATCGCCGCATGCTCCCAACGGAACGGACGGCACGATCTGTCGGCGACAAAGACATCATCCAGGGAGCCCAGCTCGAAGCCAACCGCGTCGAAGACGCGCTGCGCCGCCTCGTGGTCGTCACCCCAGTCCGCCCACCGCGCGCGCGTCACCCGGTAGAGCACCTTGACCTCCTCGGGCAGCGCCACTCCGAGGCGGGCATCCACCGCGGCGATCTCCGCCTCGGTGGCGCCGGTCGCCTCGGGTATCCGCTCGCGCAGCGTCCGTTCCAGCAGCGCCAGATCCACGGACGGAGCCGGCCGCGCACCGGGCACAGCCTCGGGCAGGCGGCGCCACGGCTCGGGCAGCGCCCCCTCGACCAGGAGCAGCGCCCCCGGATGGGCGTTGCCGATGCCGGGATCCGCAGCCGGGCTGGGATCGAACAGATGAAGCACAGCCTGCCCGCTGGGCGGATCTCCGCGGTGAAGGCGATATGGGCAACGTCCGCCGCGGCGAGAGCGTTTCGCACCCGCTCGATCGCGTCGAACTCCTCCTGCATGTCCGACACGAGCAGGGCGCGTCCGGGCTGCGGGCGCCGCTGCTGCACGGGCACGCTCCACGAGCCTTGGCCGATACTCCCCGCCACGCTGCCGCCCGGCACGGCGAGGCTCGCCGTGTGGGCTGCCCGCAGCAGCCGCAGCAGAGGCTCCCAGGTGGCGAAATCATGCAGCGTGGACAACAGGGCCTCCGGCCGGTTCAGTGATCATGACGGTGGCGATTATGCCGCCCGCCGCCGACAACCTCGTCAGCCGCCCGCGCAGGGAGCGATGCCGCCGACCGGACACTGCGGGCATTGCCTCAATGGGCAGTGGGAGCCGTTCCTCATGATCTGCTTCCAAGAGGGTCGGATCACTGGCCCAGGCGGCGGCGTCACACGCTCGACGACGGTGAGGGGTGTCTCCCGGACCCGACCACGGACGGATCACGGCAGCGCTCACACGACCGTGGGACTGCTCGCCCGCTGCTAAAGACCGACCCACAGTGCTTCATGGAACCCCGGAACCCACCTGCCGGAGGTAAATCCCGGCCTGCCGCGTCCTGATGACGTACTGTGAGGGATACCGACGCGGGGTGGAGCAGCTCGGTAGCTCGCTGGGCTCATAACCCAGAGGTCGTGGGTTCAAATCCCTCCCCCGCTACCACCGTCCGGCCCTCTCCGATATCCCAGATCGGTGGGGGCCGGACCCGTGTGCGGTTCCGGCTCGCGTACGCGCTCACCGTGCCGGCGCAGTCGTACGCCGAGCAGCCTCAGTACCACCAGGAATGGCGGCCGTAGGCCGACCGAAAGAAGACACCCGCTAGCCAGCCGTGATGCAGACCGGGCTGGTGCGGCCGGCCCGCTGCAGGCACTTCCACGGCGCCCGCGTCATCAACTACCTGCGCGTGAGCGGACGTCTCACCCCGACCGGCACTCGGATGCGGTTCTGGCCCGGGCCCGGCACCTGGTTGACACCGCCCCGTTCCGCGGCCCGCTCAACCGGTCGTTCGGCGTCCTGTACGGCACGGCTCCAGGACCCAGTCGGCCATTCGTCCCGTCGGCCGTCTGCTCCTACCTGCGTCTGGCCGCGCCCCGCTGCGCACCTGTACGAGGACGGCGTCACCCGATCCGCGGCCGCCACGCGCATCCGCCTTTTCGGTCTCTCTGCACTACGCCGTGCGGCAGCCCATCGCTCTGGGCTCGACCCCCGATCGAGGGCGGCCGGGTGAGGCGTTGACCCTCGTAGCTAATGTGGCTAGTCTCTAGCTAACAACATTAGCCATCTGATGGAGGACGACATGCCCGAGCACCTGAGAATCGGCAAGAACACCCTCGCCTTCGACGTGACGGGGAAGGTCCCTGGTCGTGCTGGCGCACGGTATCGGCGACAGCCGGCACTCCTACCGCTTCCTCGTTCCCGGCCTGGTGGCCGCCGGTTACCGGGTCGCGAACGTCGACATCCGCGGGTGCGGCGAGTCCTCCCTCGGCTGGGACGGTTACAGCCGCACCGACATCGCCGGAGACCTGGTCGCCGTCGTGCGTCACCTCGGCGGCCCGGCCGTGATCATCGGGCAGTCGATCAGCGGCGGCGCCGCGACCATCGCGGCCGCCACCGCGCCCGACGTGATCAGCGCGGTGATAGAGCTGGCTCCGTTCACCCGTGCGCAGCCCATCGACCTGGGCGGGCTGATCCGGGTCAAGCGCTTCCGGACCGGGTACACGCGGATGGCGCAGGTCATCGTCCGGGGACGCGTGGCGGACTGGAAGAAGTACCTCGACGTGGCCTACCCGGCCAAGCCCGCCGACTGGAACAGCGAACTGGCCCGCATCGAGGCCACGCTGAGTGAGCCCGGCCGGATGAAGGCCCTGCAGGACATGTGCAAGTCCAAGCCCACCGACGCCGGCGCCCAGCTCGCCCACGTCACCTGCCCGGTCCTGATCGTCGAAGGCAGCCTGGACCCCGACTGGGCCGACCCCGCGCCGAAGGAGAGAAGATCATCGCCGACCTGCCCGCCGGCCTCGGCGAGCTGGCCGTGATCGACGGCGCCGGCCACTACCCGCACGCCCAGACCCCGACCAGGTCCTCGCGCTGGCCCTGCCGTTCCTGGACAAGGCGGCCGGCCGTGCCTAGGGCCGGACTCACCGCCGCGACGGTCACCGAAGCCGCCGCCGCCCTGGTCGACGAGGTCGGGTTCGACCAGCTCGGCATGGGCCTGGTCGCCGAACGGCTCGGGGTCAAGACCCCCTCGCTGTACAAGCACGTCACCGGTCAGACCGACCTCGCCCACCGGATCGCCATCCTGGCCATGAACCAGTGCGCCGACGCCATCCGCGACGCCATCCAGGGCCGCTCCGGCACCGAAGCCCTGGTCCGCGGCGCACAGGCGATGCGGACGTTCGTCAAGGACCACCACGGCCGGTACGCCGCAGCCAACGCCGCCCGGCCGACCGGACCCGACGACCCCTCATCGACGCCCTCAACCGGGTGGTCGACTCCTGGGCGGCCATGCTTCACGGCTACCGGATCGACCCCGACCAGCAGATCCACGCGCTGCGGATGCTGCGCACCGTCCTGCACGGATACGCATCCCTGGAAGCAGCCGGCGGGTTCCAGTTCGCCACCGACATCGACGACAGCTTCACCTGGATGATCGACTTCATCGACCACGGCCTGCGGGAGACCACGGCCACCAGCACCCACAGCGCCCCCTCCCGCAGGGCCGCGCCGGGCGGGACGCTCTGACCCGCCATTGGACCGCGCCCCACGCCGTTCCCCGGCCCCACCGGTCACCGGTCACCGGCCGCCGGCCGCCGGTAGACCACTCGCTCGCCGGACCCCCGCCCTGTCTCCCGCACCAGCCAGAAGTGGAAAGCCACCATGAAGCCGGTCCTCACCTCGGTCATCGACATCGACGCCACCCCGCAAGCGGTGTGGGACGTCCTCACCGACTTCGCCACCTACGGCGAGTGGAGCACCTTCTCCGCGGCCGAGGGAACCGCCCAAGTGGGAAACCGGCTCACGATGCGCATGCCGGGCATGACCTTCAGGCCCACGGTCACCGTCGCGACGCCCGGCCAGGAACTACGGTGGGTCGGCACGCTCGGCATCAAGCAGCTGTTCCACGGCCGACACTCCTTCGTTCTCTCCCCAACCACGACGGCACCACCCGCCTGACCAACCACGAAGAATTCTCCGGCGCCCTGGTCACCCTGATCCGGCCCTTCCTCAGAACACCCAAAAGAGACGGGTACGCCGCCTTCAACACCGGCCTCAAGCAGCGCGTGGAAGCCCGCAACGGACTCGGGCCGGATGCGTGAAGTGCCGGTGGTCGCGAGGATCGGGATGGCCGCACACCTACGGCACCAGCACACGGGCGGCTCGGTGAGCACGGCCGGCGACACCCTCCACGAGTCCCCAGCCCCTCGCCCCGGGAAGCCTCACGGGGAAAACACCGCCACGTCACTACACCCCCTCCCGAGTGCGGGCCGTACAAACGCCTGCTGCCTCAACCGGCTGGACGATGGGCATCTCAACGTCAGGTGGCCGGTCAGTTCGCTGCCCTGGGCCCTCAGGAATCCGCGAACCTGTCGGCGTCGGGCCGGGGCCGAAGGCCGCGCCCGACCCACCGGCACCCTCGTCACCTACATGCGCCTCGCCGACCAGATCATCAGCACCGCCATCCGGCGTGACGGCGTCACCCGCGGCCTCGCCCGTACCGGCGGCGCCCGGAGGGTCAAGCAACCTAATTCGCTGGCCTGCTGGATCGCGGCTTGGGCAGAGTGAGAATCCCGCGAAGGAGTGTGGAGTCTCCCCCAGGATCGCGGTACATCGGTCTGGAGAGCTGCTCGGCAGGTGTCGCCTGATCAAGTCTTCCGGGACGTGCACTCCTGGCGGGAGTGGATGAGTGCTGGGGGCCACGGCCGACCGCTCCATGCTGTTCGCTACCATCCGTGCGCATGACAATGCGGGGTGGCGACTGAGCGTCGTGGCGGTGCTGACAGCGATCTGTGTCTCCGGTCCAGGACACCCGGAGATCACCCGTACGGCGTCGGACCTCGGCCCCCTGCCGGCCGACCGCTACGCCTACACGCCCCAGGACTACCAACGATCGCAGCGGGCATCGGCGTTGCTGGTCCGCCAGTGCATGGCGGAGCGCGGCCACCGGGACTTCCCGCTCGACCCCCGCTACCCCAGCGACCCCCTCGTCGCCACCGCGGTCAGCACCGACTACGGCGCCCTGGATCTCACCGCCGCCCGCCGCTGGGGCTACGGCTGGGACCCGGCCAAGTCCCTGGTCATCCGGCCGAAGGGCCGCCGTATGACCAACGCCGAGTATGCGGACTTCCCCGCCTGCAACGCTCAGGCGAGCCGGCGGCTGCTGCGCGGCATCGACGTCAAGCGGGACTGGCTCTACGCAGGTACACGGGCGGTCGAGGTCGACAAGGCGGTCAGGCGCGACCGGCGCCTCCGCGCGGCGTGGGAGGTGTGGTCCCGCTGTGTGGCGGAACAAGGATTCACGCGCTATCCCGATCCCGTCGCGGCGTACTCGGACAGCGCCTGGCAGCGGGGCAGTGACGGCAACACCCGGGATACGCAGCGCGAGCGGGCCACCGCCGTCGCGGACGTCACCTGCAAGCAGCGCCACCACACGGCCGAAATCTGGCACGCGGCACGGGCGCGACAGCAGGCCCTGGACATCGCACGGCACCGCGACCGCTACGCCGCCGGGCTGCAGGCACTGCGGACATACCGGGCCACCATCGCCGAGGTGCTGCGGAAACTCGGCTGACGGGACGCCGACGCATCCCGCGAGCATCCCACCGTTCCATGGTGTGCCGAGAGCTGGACGGTCGTCCGCTGGCTATTGAACTGGCCGCTGCACAGCTGTGCGAGATCTCCCTGTACGAGCTCGATGAGCGTCTTGCGCACGGTCAGTGCTGGCTCAGCGGTCCCACTTCCGGATTCTCCCGCTATCGTCCCTGCGCGCGGCCGTCGCACAGGACTTCGCGGCAAGCCCGAGGCGCGGGCCGTGTGGGCCCGGGGCAGCATCCTCTCTTAACCTTTCGCTGCGGACACCGCCGCCTTCGTCGGGGCGGCGGCGGAGGCATCACCGCCCAGTCCGTACCGGCCCTTCTCGCCGACCTGGCAGCCAACACGTCCTGGAACCCGAGAGCGACCCCCTGCTCCTGCACCTGCACCTGCCTCGCTACCGGATGACACGTGCCGTCCGCGAGTACGGCCTCCAACAGCTGCGTGAAACGGGAGTGTTGGCCATCGCGGCCGAGCGCCGCTGGAGCCAGTGCCGGCACCCGGTCACCACAGCGCAAGCTGTGGGACCGGGGCCCCTCAGCGTTCTCGCATTCTGGTCCACCACCAGCCGAACACCGCCAACTCGATGTTGTTGGGGTCGGGCAGGTGCGGCGCTCGAATTTCTCATCGATGCATGTGATCAGCCGCCCAAGTCCCGTTCTGGCACCGGGAGGAAGATGCCGCATCGCTCACTCGAGGTCATCACGGGCATCTCCCACCCCGGGCGATGCGAACTCGGAGGCGTTCAGGTAGCGTCCCGGCTGGTTAAAAGCTCGCTCGAAACACGAGAGCGCATGGGCGACCACGTTGGGCCGCATCTCCTGGCTTCGACCCGTCGGATCGCTGCACGAGTCCGCGCGGAGACACTGCGGACTCTCAGGACTGAACACTGCCATCGTGGCCGCCACCGCTCTGCGTGGACGGACTTGGGACGCCTACGCGGCATCGCCCTTTCGGATCAGCATGAGGCCTCCTGCCACGGCTCCAGTCGAGAGAGCCCCGCTATCACGGCGTCAGGTCCCGCAGAAGGTGGAGCGCGAAGCCGGTGAGACCGGGGAGCTGGCTGTCCGCACAGGGGTGGGCGGGCGGAGACCTTCGCTGTGACGGTGCTCGCCGCGTCGTTCACACGGCGAGGCGACCACCGTCGGCCACGATCACCTGGCCGGTGACGAAGCTCGCGCGCTCGCTCGCCACGAACGCGATGACCTCGGCGAGTTCCTCGGGCGTGGCGTTGCGCTTGAGCGGGTTGCCCTCGCCCCAGCTCGTGAACTGGTCGGCGCCGATGAACTCCACCACGTTGTCGCTGTTCACGTTTCCAGGAGCCACCGCGTTGACGCGTATGCCGTACTGGCCCCACTCCGCGGCCCAGCTGCGGGTGAAGGATTCGACGGCCGCCTTCTGCGCTCCGTACGTCGCCATGTGCGGCATGGCGATCGCGGCGGCGATACTGCTGATGTTGACGATGTTGCCGCCGCCCCGCTCGATCATCCCCGGACGAGTCGCGTGCTGAGAACAAAGGTGGCGCGCACGTTGGTGTCCCACGACTCCGAGTTCGCTTCGTTGTCCTGGTCGAGGCTCGGCTTGATGCTGGCCCGGTAGCTTGCCGCGTTGTTGACCAGAACGTCGATCTCACCCGCCTCTTCGGCCAGCCGCCCGACGTCGGCGAGATCACTCAGATCAGCGAGGACGAACCGGGCCTTCCCTCCGCCGGAGGTGATGTCGTCCGCCACCTCGGCCCCGCGCTCCGCATTGCGGCCGGTGATCACCACCGACGCTCCGTCGCGTGCGAACGCGTGCGCTGTCGCGGCGCCGATCCTCCCCGCGATCCCGCACCCGTGATCAGAACGCTCTTGCCCGCGAAATCCATGGTGTGCTCCTCGAAAAGAAAAAGATGTCTGACGGCGCGTGCCGCGACCGCCGGCAGCTTCCGGCCCTGGTGGCCGCGCTGGGTGTGCACCACGGTAGGAGCGGCATGGCATAGAGGCAAATAGTGGCAACGCATATACTGCATTGACAGCTTCTATGTCAGGTCGAAGGTTGGATTTCGAATGAACCTGCGCCAATACGAATACGCCCTGGCCGTCGCCGAGGAGGGCTCCATGACAGCGGCGGCAGAACGTCTGGGGTCACCCAGCCCTCTCTGTCGCAGCAGATCGGCGCCTTGGAGAAGCACCTCGGGGTGCAGCTGTTCACCCGCACCCCGAGCGGAGTGACGGTGACGGTGGCCGGGCGGGCTTTCCTCGCGGAAGCGGAGATCGCGACGACCGCGTCCCGGCGCGCCGTCATGGCCGCCCGCGCCGCCGACGGGGAACTGGCGGGTGAACTCATCATGGCTGTCCACATGGGCCTGGGAGCACGCCAACTGCCCCAGGTGCTGGGAAGCTGCGCAAGCGCCACCCGAAGCTGCAGGTGACTCTCCACGAGGAACCCGATCCCGCGGACATGGAACGACTGGTCCGCCAGGGAACCCTCGACATGATCCTCGTGCACCGCTTCCCCGCCGGGTGCACCTTCGAAGCTCACCATCTGGGCGAGGAGGCCTATGTCGCCGTCCTGCCGAAGGGGCACCCGCTTCTCTCAGCCGGCGCCGCCCTGCGCCTGGAAGACCTGGCGTCAGAGGGGTGGATCCGGTTCCGGCGCGCCAGCCTGCTCGACGACTACCTCGCCCGCCTGCTCGCCGACGCGGGCCTCAGCCCGCACACGGTGGCCCGAACGTCACAGATCTCCACCGCGGTACGGCTCGTCGCACAGGGCTTGGGCGTCACCGTGGTCCCCCGCCTCGGCCATCCCCGAAGGCTTCGAAGAACTGGCCTGCCCCCTACTGCCCTCCCTGACCGAGCCCGTCCTCGTCGGCGTCCGGCGCAATCCGGGTTCGGCGGAAACGGCCATGCTCAACCATCTCCACCAGCAGAACTGGTGCGGTACAAGCCTCCTCCGCCGGCCCACACCCGAGTGAGCATCACTTCCACGGTGCACCGATGCGCAACGACCTCCGGCCCCGGAGCGCCATTTCATGATGCCGCCCCATGACGGGCGGCCCCGTGCGGGAAGGTAAGTCACTGCCCCGGCTGCACCCGCGAACAGTGGGCGTGCGGAAACCGCGTACCGCTATGGCACGCGTGAGCCGACAGTCCGCGCACGGCAGTCCGGACACCTCCCCATGCGGCGGCCCGCCGCTCTTCACCCGCCGGCAGCCTCGTCCCGATCGTGCCGTCCCTACACACCAAGGCCCGGAAAGCTGCTTCAGGCAGCTCGCGGACACCGGAGGCGTTGACGGTGGAGTAGTGCGCGAAGACGTCCGGCCCGCCGCCGTCCTGCTGGATGAAGCCGAAACCCTTTTCGACGTTGAACCACTTGACGGTTCCGCTGGCCATGCTGGCGCCTCTCAGCCGATGTCAGGTATCGCACCCACGCGACCCCGAGGCGATCGTCCTGGTCCGGCCACCGCACAGCAAAACGCCCACGCAGCAACGCGGGCAGGTACGGCGAACCACGACATCTGACGGTGACGCCACCCAGTGAGACCAGCACCCACCACAGAGAGCGACGGCCTTGCACGGCACCACGACACCAGGGGATCCCCGGTCCGCCGCCTCACTCCCCTGGCGACTTCGCTGCCGAGCGGCTTGGACGCTGACGGTGGTTCAACTTGCGGGCATGGCCGACTCGGTGTGCTTGCCCAACTCCAACCCGTTGGGCAGGTGATCACGGTCGGAGCAGGTGGCGTGTCACAGGATCGGTTTCACCATCGTCGGTGTATCTGAGACCGCGTTGAGACCGCTCTGAAGGGAGGGCCGGTCACGCTCTGCGGCATGACGACGACGGCCCCGTCAGGGGCAGCGGACGGGAGGGGGATCACCATGAACGGCCTGCGACTGATCCGTCTACATGCGGCGGCCTTCGGGCGCTTCGCCGGGCTGGGCAGCGGGGTCACCCTGGCGGCCTCGGCGGCCCTGGTCCTGCTGTCGCAGTGGATCCCGTGGATGGCGGCGAACGCGCTGACCACCCTCGCCTCCACCGTAATCGCCACCGAGTTGCACGCCCGCGTCACCTTCGGCCACGGACGGCCCGGCCTGGCCGGGCACCTGAAAAGCGCCGCCACCATCGCCGCCGGCTGGCTGGCCACCTCCGCCGCGGTCGGCGCGCTGACCGTACTCCACCCCGGCGCCGGACTCGTCCTGCAGCAGACGGTGTACCTGTCGGCCACCGCGCTCGTCGGAATAGGCCGCTATCTCGTTCTGCGCTTGGCGGTGTTCACCGAGAGCGCCTCGCAGCGCCGGACCGGCGGCGAGGTCCGGCTGCGAGCCGCCTACGACGCAGCGGCGTAGGTATGCGGCTGTGCCCGACACAGATGCCCATGAGGTCAACGACCTCGGCAAGGCCCTCAAGCGCGGCGGGTCAGCCCGACCGTTCCGATCAGGTGCTGCCCAGCCCGCACGCAGGAAGGCAGCAGCCTCCGCAGTCCTCACCCAACTCCTCCCAGCGCTGACGCAGTGGGGCCGCTGCGCTGGAAGAGGGTCCGTGCAGCCGCCGGTCGGGCCAGCGCCAGCGGCCGCATACCATCCCTGCGTCCCTGCACCGGGGGCGTCTGGGGCTTGAGTCTCCGGGACGGCGCTGACACACCAGCAACTTGGCTTCCTTCACTGAGGGGTTGGCGGGTACCACTGAGAACACTGACGACAATGAGCATGTGCGCCCGTGCGGCCCTCACTGCTGCCGCCAGCGACGGGTGACGAGGTTCAGTTCGTCCAGGAGGGCCGCGTCGTGTACGAGGGGCTGCAGCCAGTCGGCATCGGTGGGCGCAGGCGGTGCAGTCCGTCACGGGTGAGCGTCTTCAGCAACGGCTCGGCGCGTTGGGCGAACCAGTCGTCGGCGCCGAGGTCGCGGGCCAGGCGGAGCAGGCCGACCACGGCTTGGGGCGTTCTGGGGTGGGGATGCGCTCCAGCAGGGTGATGCCTTCGGTGAGCACAGCCTGGGCCGGTGGCTGGTCTGCAGCGTGCCACATGGTGCTGGCCTGGGCCTCGGTGAACAGGCAGAGCAGTCGGGTCAGTGGGTCGCCGCTGGCATCGAGGGCGGGTGCATCGGGGCCGAAGCGGCGTGCTGGTGCGGCGACTTCACCTGCGTCACTGCCGGCTCCTCGTGGAGGTCTGTTCCGCTGAACGGATCGGCGGGCGACAGACGGATGGCCGCGCGCCATGCTGGCCACCGCAGCTGGGGCCGCTCGGCGTGAAGAGAGAAACCACCAGGGGAGTTATGAGAGAAGCATCGAAACCGGCTCATCGCCGCGTACTCGCCGTGGCGGCGGCCAGGCTGCGCAGGCGAGCAGCCCAACTGGCCCGCTCGCCCAAGGCGGTGGTGCTGGTCGTCGCGGCGCTGGTGGCCACCGCGTTCGCGGTGACACCCGCCTACGCGGACGATCCCGGACTGAACTGCGCGGCCACCGCGACCGCCACGATCTCGGTGACGCCCAACCCCGTGGTCTACGGCCACACCGCCCTGGTGCAGTGGAGCGCGGACTGCGTGGCCAACAGCCCCGAAGCCCTCCTGCAGATCACCGGTCCGGGTTTCAACCCCTCCACCACCGTCTTCCCGGTCGGCGGCGGATCGCAGTCGGTGCTCATCACCCAGACCGGAACCGTCAGCTGGGGTGTCACGGTCATCGACGCGTCCTCGGACACCGGATTCAGCAGGGCGCTGGCCTCCACCTCGGCCTCGGTCACCGGCGTGACAACCGTGCCCAATCTGGCCAACGACACCCAACCGCAGGCCAGCCAGGCAATCTCAGCCGCCGGATACAAGCTCGGCGGTGTCAGCTCCACCGTCGACTGCGACAACATCAACCGGGTGACCTCGCAGAGCCCGGGCCCGGGCACCGTGCTGCTCCCGGGGTCCTCGGTCTCCATCACCCTCGGCAAGAAGCCCGCCCCGCCTGCCCAATGCCCCTGACCCCACCACTCCCCACCGCCCGCCCCCGTGCCGGGACCGCGCCCCGCGGCCCCGGCACGCCCGTGTGCTCTACCGCCTGAGCGGGCCACCGGTAAGGCCGCCGATGCGGGCGGAGACCGCTGGCGCAGGAAGGGCGCTGACGGAGCGGTACAGCGTCTGGAAGGGCACGCAAGACCACAGCCGTGCGGGGGAACGACGGCCAAGAAGCCGGCCGCCCACAAGCCCACGCCCAAGGCCGTCACCACGGCGGCCCGGCCCACCCTGTGCGACAGCGGCAGGGGTGTGTCAGGGCGTACGCAGCCTGGTCAGCTCCATCTATTGAGGCCTGTCTGGGATTCCAGGAGCGGATCGCCAGCGGGGCCGGTCGAGGCATCGGTGCCGAGCCAACTGCTGTACGCCGTGTCTCAGCCCAGCCCGAGAAGGCGATGCCGAAGGGGACGGCGGTCGGGATGAAGGTATCGCTGTCGCTCCGGCAAAGCTGCGCCCGACAGCTCAGGGAGCACCGGCAGCGCTCACACCGGGTTCCCGGCCTCACGGGGTTCATCTCGCAGGCGGGGCCGCGCGCGGATCCAGGTCCGGCTGGGTGTGAGGTAGCTGTCGATTTCCAGGTCCGCCGCGGCGAGCATGTCCTTGAGGGACGTGTCGCTCATGGGTCTGGTGAGCACCGCCTGTGACCAGGTGGAGCCGTCGACCTGGTAGTCGAGGGTGAAGGACACCACGCCGGACGCGCTCTGGTCCAGGTCTCGCATGTGGATCGTGGAGCCGTCCGGCATGGTCCTTTGCAGGGGCTCCGCGCCGTAGTTGCGGCCGGGCGGGTCCCGTTGGACGAGGACGCAACCGGAGTCGGTGACGTGTGCCCGGCAGGTCGTGAGGAATTTCCGGCACAGCTCACGGTCGGGGTTCTCGATCAGGTGTGACATCAGGAGGACGACGTCGAATCGGCGGCCCAGGGCAAGTTCTTCGATACGACACTGGACCGTTTCGGCTGCGTGAATGTACGCCAGCATGTCCGGGGATTCGTCGACGGCCACGACCTCGTGCCCCAGGCCGATCAGCGGGCGGGTGATGCGCCCGGCACCGGCCCCCAGTTCAAGGATGTTCGCGCCGTCAGGAATCGCGTCGTGGATCAGTTGCGGAACCGGGCCTGCGGGCAGGCGCTGGAAGAGCTCCACAGGGCTTCCGTCCGGTGCCGTAGGACCTTGGGGGTTCTTCATCCGCCCCACCCCTTCCATCTATTGGCAGTAGGTGCTGCCGTGTGCTGAGAACAGCCCGCAGCAGTCGCCGTCGAGATCCTCGTCGTAGACTCCGGCCTCGATGACCGGGTGCTCCCCGGTCAGGTCCTTGAAGTCCCCGCTCCTGAGCGGAGCCTGGTTGCTGATCTCGATGGTGCAGTCGGACGCGATGAAATCAACATGGACGTCGCACGCGTGCACGGCTCCTCGGCGCTGATTGCTCTGGCCGAAGCCGATGTGGACGCCCGGATACCGTTCGTTCAGATGCGAGTTCAGGGAAACGAACCGGTCGATCCCGATGTTCGTGCCGAATCCCAGCTCTCCGACCCGGTCGGCATTGGGCACCCGCAGGAAGCGGTCGATCAGTTTTCTCACCAGCGGATGGTCGCAGCGGTAGTCGACCATCACACCGTCTTCGATCTCGAAGATCACCGGGTGGTCGCCGAGTCGTGCGTCCAGCTTCGTGAAAGCGGTCGAGTTGAACGCGCCGTCCGCGACGAGGGTGCCGCTGATCCGGGCGGGGAAGGTGGCGACTTCACCGGCCGGCAGCAGCACGAACGCGCCCTCTCGCGAGATCCCGCGGCTGCTGACCCACCGGTAGCGTTCGGAATCCAGCGTGATGTCCAGCTCCGACCCCGACGAGCTGGTCACCGTGAAGCGGTCCGCCGAGCGAAGACGCTGCAGCAGGCCCGCGTTGATGGTGTTGAGCGTGGCGGGTGACGTCGTCACCCCCTGCCGGAAGAAGTCCGCACCCGCCATGACCACCCTGAAGATTTCGGTCTTCGGACCGGCGAGGGGCTCCAGGGCCTGGCGAATCCATACGGAGGGCATGACGATGTCGTACTCGATGCAGAGGACCACGAGGCGGGAGCCGGGCGCACCCAGGCCGGCGAACGCCGCCGTGAGCTTCTGCGCGAAGGGTGTGACCGTCTTCTGGGAAAGGGAGTCGAGATCGAGGAGGGCTACTGGGACGCCTCTGACTCCCAGTTCGCCGGTGACCCAGGCGGCCGGCTCGCGCGCACTGCGCGCGTACAGCAGGATCACGCGGTCATCCAAGCCGAGGTGCAGGTAGTGGTCGAGGAGCGAGGACACGCCCTGCCAGACCTGCTGGTCGGGCTGCTCCACGCGTTCGGGCACATCGAGTGCGGAGCCGGATTCCATGGCACTCATTGCAGAAGACCCCCAGGTAAGGACACCGTGCAGTGGCACGTGGACGCATCCGCCGGTGATGCCCGCAAGGGTGTGACCTTGCGGGCATCACCGTCACAGGCCGGACAGGAATCAGCCCTCGGTCTCCCAGGCGGAAGTGAACGCGACCGCGTCCGTGTCCGCGCCCGAGAGGATGTCCACGGGCGCCGCCGCGGTGAGCGGCGGCTCCTGGGCGAGCATCGCCCTCTTCGCCGCCGCTGCGCGGTCGGTGCGCTCGGTTTCCAGAACGTCGGTGTTGGCCATTGAGCGTTCTCCTAACGAGAGAAGAAAAACCCGAATCGGATTTTGTTCGGTTTTCCGGCCGCAATTCCTGAGCCCGGTCCGCCCGTTCAGGAGCGGCCCCGCCGTTGATCCGCAGGGGGCCGGTGCTCCCGGCATCTCCTGCGGCGCGGGCACCGTGCTCGCGGAATCGGGCCGCATCTTCGTCCGCCGGTCACCGGACCCCGGCTTCCGGGCGCCGCTGCATCGCGGCGCCCGGGTCGGCGGCTGGTCCGTCGCCGCGGCGGACGAAGAGCATCACCGTAGGACTCGGCCGGAGGCCGCCGCCAACCTTTCGACGACCTTCGAAACGTCCCCGCCCGACGGCGGGTCGATCTCAGGCGGGTGCATCGCCGCGCGTGTGGCTACCGAGTGCGGGCACGAGCAGGAGCAGGACCGCGAACGTTCCCGCCCCGGCCAGGACAAAGGTCACGCGCGCGCCTGCCAGGCCGACCAGGAGACTGCCGAGCGTGTAGGCGAAGGCCGATCCCAGCTGTGCGGCGGTGGCGATGGTGCCGAACACCCGGCCCAGGTACGGGCGCGGCACGAGATCCTGGACGACCGTGTCATAGCCGATGTTCTCCACGGCGTTGCCCGCGCCCGCGATCAGCTGTGCCGCGATGACGACTGCGAGAACCGGTGCCAGGCCGTTGATGAGGGTGCCCGCACCGGTGGCCACGACTGCGGCGATCAGCAGGGCGACCGGTGAGCGGCCGCGCGCCAGCCGGGTGCAGGCGAGTGAGGCCAGCAGCATTCCGACGCCGAACGCGCTGGCGGCCAGGCCGTATCCGGCCGGGTCGGCGTGGAGTTCGTCGCCGGTGAGGAACACCAGTGCCACGTTGTCCACCGCGGCGAAGGCGACGAGCAGGAAGAGGCTGAGAACCAGCAGCCGAAGCTGCCGGCTCCCCGCGACATGGCGCAGCCCGTCGGCCGCTTCCGCCCACACTCCGGTCCCTGCCGCCGGGTCGCGTGCGGGCGCGATGGCGGGGAGCCTGGCGAGCAGCAGCGCCGACACGACGAAGGTGACCGCGTCGACGGCCAGCGCGGTGCGGGCGCCGCCGGGAGCAGCTCCCAACAGGCCGCCCAGCCCCGGGCCGACGGTCAGAGTGAGGGTGCGGGCCAGGCCGAACAGGGCGTTGGCCGGTGCCCGGTCGGCCGGGTCCACCAGGACCGGGACCAGGCTGCGGCCGGCCGGGTTGCGCAGGGTGGCCAGGGTGCCGGCGACGGCGACGAGGGCGGTGAGCGCCGGCAGAGGCGGCAGGGCGAGCGCGAGTACTCCGATGACCAGTGCCGAAGCCAGTTCGCACCGCATCATCAGCCGCCGCGTCTGGACGCGGTCGCAGAGGACTCCGGCCAGCGGTCCGCCGAATCGGGGTAGCGCGTTCGCGAGGAGGAGGAGACCCACGCCCGTGGGACCGTCTCGTGGAGCGACGAGCAGGACCAGGGCGGTCGTGGTGATCCGTCTCCGACGAAGGAGACCGCCCGGGATGCGCACAGGGACCGGAACGCGGGGTTGCCGCGCAGGAGGCGGGTGCGGGCAGCGGGACTCGCGGGTGATGGCAGGGGGCGGCTTCGGCCATGGGCATCATCGTGCGGCCGGCAGGCCGGGGCCGCCCGGATTCGGCGCAGGCCGAATCCGGGCGTAGGTTCTGCACGTTATGACGCTGGTGTTGAGATTCGGACGCGGGGACGCGTCCCGGTGCCAGTTCGCCGTCTCGCCGCTGCAGGAGACGATGTCGGCGTTTGTGGTGCTCAAGAGTCCCGCGCGCCACGGCTGGTATCTGACGTGGCTCCACACGGTCAGGGACGTTGTCGCGGAGCTGGACCTCGGACTGCTGGGCGTTGTGGCGCCGAGCAAGGGACACGGCCCTGACTTCCTGTGGCCGAGCCCGGCCGGCCCGCGCACCACCATCGAGGACGACCTCGCCCAGGTGCGGCGCACCGACCCCGGCATCGTCGCCGCGGAGCTCGCCGCGCAGGCTCGCCGCCTGGATCCCCGCACCGTGCCCGACGGGCTGTACCGGACCCTCACCGGCGACCCGCTCGCCGCCCGGGACACACTGGTCGCGCAGCAGCGGCTGGCCTGGCAGGCGCTGGTCGCGCCGCTCTGGGACCGGATACGCGGGCTACTCGACGCCGACATCACCACCCGGTCCAGGCAACTGGCCGACGGCGGGCTGGAGGGACTGTTCGCGGACCTGCACCAGCGGGCGGTCTGGCACAACGACGAGCTGCACCTCACCGGCCTGCGGCACGCAGTCGTCGACCTGCGCGGCCGGGGCCTCGTCCTCGTCCCGACCGCCTTCGGGTGGCCGCACCTGGGGATCGGGCCCACGGACAGCACGTCCGCCTCTCCCCGGCGCTCGTGTACCCGGTGCTCGGCGCCGCGAGGCTCTGGGAGCGGGCCGTAGCCTCGTCCGCCGTCTCCCGTCTCCTCGGTGCCGGGCGGGCATCCGTGCTGGCCGAGACCTTCGTCCCCGGCACGACCAGCGGCCTGGCCGGGCGGGTCGGACTCGCCCCGGCGACTGTCTCGCAGCACCTCTCCGTCCTGCGTGACGCAGGCCTTGTCTCGGCCAGCCGGCGCGGGCGCGAAGTGCTCTACAGCCAGACGCCCTGGCCGCGGCACTCCTGCGCGGCGAATCGCCGTGACGAGGGCAGGACAGCCATCGTTCGGAACTCCCAACGGGCTGCCGGCTGGAGCCCGTTCGCGGCGCGTGCGCGGTGAACGGGAACGTTGCGGGCATCGGGAGTGTCGTGGGTGAGGGCGGCAGGGAGGGCATCCACTGGACAGTCACCGGAGGGGATCGAGATCCAGATGCTCGATCGCCGCCGTTCCGTCGATTCCGCCACCTCGCAGCCGAAGGTCGAGAATCACCGCAGCGGGCCGCTCGCCACCCCAGGAATCGAACTTCTCCACAGAACTGACGGCGCACAGCAGATGCAGATCCTCCGCCCCATCGATCACCTTGGCGAGTCCCACCCGGGTCACCGGATCGTCCTCGACGATCGCTACCCCGATCATGAAGTCCCCTGTCGGCACCAGGCGCGAACAGACCCTTCTGAACACCGAGTTGCTAGAGGCGTACTAGCAACCTCTCAGCGGGCGGACGGCTCCGGCCACCCACCGGAGCACCCCACTACCTTCTACCACCTGTGGAACGTCACGTAATTCGGCTCTGGCGCTGATCTTGTGACGGCGTCGGATCAGGGCAGAGGCACGGCAAAGTCGTAACTTCCGGAGCGGTTACGTCGCCGATGCGGGCGGTTCGGTCAATGAGGCGATGCATGCAGTGAGCAGGCGCCGCATCTGGTCCTGTTCGCCGGCATCCAGATTGGCCAGCATGTCTTGCTCGACGCGGCTAACCGCGGCGCTGGCCACCTTGAGCTGGCGGCGCCCGCGGGCGGTCAGCTCGGTGGGCAGGGCCCTGCCGACGGGTGCCTGTGCCGGGCGGACGACGAGTCCCTGGCGTTCGAGGGTCTGCAGAAGCACGTTCATCGACTGCCGGGTGACGAAGGTGCCGCGGGCAAGCTCGGAGTTGGACAGACCCGGCCGCTGGGCAAGCAGCTCCAGGCAGGAGTAGTGGGTGATCGTCATGCCCAACGGCCTCAGCACGGCCTCCAAGGCGGAGTGCAGGGCGCTCGCGGCCGCCTTCAGCATGTACCCCAGTGATGTGTCCAGCTCGATTCCGGGCTCACCTTGACTCATGTCAGGAGTCTGACATACATTCCGCCATGTCAGAAGACTGACATGTCTTGAGGAGGTAAGAATCGTGGCCGTTACCGGACCCGACTTCATTTCGCTGCAGGTGCGGGACCTGGAGCGCTCTGCCGATTTCTACGAGCAGTACCTGGGGCTGAAGCGCTCTGACGCAGGACCGCCGCACGCTGTCGTGTTCGACACCAAGCCGATCGCGTTCGCCGTCCGCGACGTCGTGGCGGGCGTCGACCTGGACGCGATCGCGCAGCCGGGCCAGGGGATGGCGCTGTGGCTGCACGCCCCCGACACGCAGGACATCCACGACGCCCTCGCCGCCGCCGGCACGACGATCGTCTCGGCACCCGTCGACGGGCCGTTCGGCCGCACTTTCACGTTCGCGGACCCCGACGGCTACCAGGTGACCCTCCACGACCGCGGCTGAGGCGGGCGTTCTGGTCTTCGGCGCGGCTGGCGCCCTGAGCGGGCTTCTCACAACGGCAGTTATGACACCTCAGGTCACGGCCTCCTTCATGACGTTGCCGGGCCCCTGCGGGTCAGGGCGTGAGGAGTACGCGTTTACGCAGGAAGTCGAGGTTGGCTCGTCCATACCTTGCCTTTTTAGGAGTTTCGTCCTTGTGACCTGCCCTTCGACCCGGCCGGAGCTCCAGGGGTGGAAAGCCCGGCGGTGAAGGCGTTGATGGCGCGGCTCAGTCCGATGATCAAGGAGTGCAGGGCAGGCAGGTCATCGGCGAGGACGCGCTCCATCCAGGCGGGCAGTTGATCGCCCCGCAGGTCACGCATCATGGCGGCGAAGTCGCGGACCTGGTGGGTGACGGCGTCGAGTTCGCGACAGCCGGTCCGGATCTCCTTGAGGCCGGCGGCACCATCGACGGTCAGGTTTCCGGGGTCCGTCATGATCCAGCGGACGATGCGGCGGGGGCGTGGAGCCGGGCGGCGCGCGGGTGGCCCAACGGCGGCGGTCTTGAACGGGCGGAGGTAGCGGCGGACGGTCTGGAGGCTTCCGGCGAAACCCAGGGCCACGATCTCCTGGTGGAGTTGGGCACTGCCGTGACAGCCCTCGATCCACCGCTGGCGCGGGTAGGGCTTGTAATCGTCCAGGATGGTGGAGCGGTTCGTCGCTTTGACCAGCAGTTCGTCGATACTGGTGGCGCGGGCGAAGCGACGCACGGTGGACCGGTCCAGCGGCAGTGTCCGGCAGATGTCCTCCAGCGTGCTGCCGTCGTCCGGGAGCTGTCGCACGGCGGTGTGGCGTTCCCTGGTCCGCGCCACCGGTCGGCGTTCCCGTCCGCAGACGTCGAGCAGCGCGGCAGCCGGCGGCGTCAGCCATATGTCGTCGCCGGCCGGCGGGGTGGCCGGGACAGTGTTCTCGAACGTGGTCCGGACGCAGGCGCCCCGAAACTCCGCGAAGAACACGCGAGCCATGATCACAGCCACCACTGACACCGACGACGTCACAAGATCAGCGCCAGAGCCGGGAAAACCACATTCAGGCCATCCTCTGCCCCGCCCGACGCCGGGCCGACGCGCTCTTCGCGATGCTCCGCGACGGCACCTCCTACCAACCACCAACCCCGAAAACCCCTTGACCAAAGTCATGGGGGCACCCCCAGGGTCTTCCTCATCCCCCGCGGCCGACGCTCGGGACTTCAGGGACGGCCTCCTCCTGTGCCACCCAGATGTGCTCGAGCAGTTGTAGCAGGGGAGACGAGCCCTCGGTGCATGGCGGAGTCCGGTTGGGGTACGCGGCTAGTTTCGGGCTTGAACAGAGGAAAGACATGGACGACGTCGCCGCTCCCGGCCGGGAAGTGCTCCCCTGCCCGGCCACCAGGCGCGTTCTGGCGCCCTGCTCAACCAGGCGCGTTCTGGCGCCCTGCTCAACGGAACGTTGGAAAACCTGCGAGCCTCCGCCTTCGCGGTCGATGACAATGGCCTCATCGTCGCGGTCAACAACAGCGCGGCCCAAAGCCTGCTTGGCAGGAAAGCCTCAGAACTCGTCGGCCAGGACTTCCACGACCTGCTCCACAGAGACAGATACGGACACTCGGTGCCGCGCACGCGCTGCCGGATCCGGAAGGCTCTCGTCACGGGGACACCAGGCATGGCGAGGCCGAGTGGTTCGCCCGGGGGACGGCACTCTCGTCCAGTTGTCCTGGTTGGTCACGCCCTACGCACCCGGTCCGGGCGGGACAGGTGGACTGGCAATGCTGTACACGCCGGAGCAGCCGGACGTCCGCCACAGCGAGGGCGGGTACTCCGCGCCGCTGACGGAGCTGGACCGCCTTACCCTGCTGGCGGAGACGACCACGCGCCTCACATCCACCCTGGACGTGGACGAGGCGCTGCACCGACTGGCGGCCCTTACCGTGCCCCGGCTCGCGGACTGGGCCGTGTTCGACCTGCTCACCGAACGTGATGAAGTGCGACGCGTGCTCGTGATGGAGCACAAGGACGGCATGCTCGTCGAACGGGATGACCTGCAGGGCCCGATGCCTCCGGTGCCGGCGGAGTCTCCGATGCCCCTGTCACGGGCCTTGCGGGGCGCCGCTTCTTCCCTCGCCGGCCCCGCCACCTACCAAGGTCCGCCCGACTCTGGCATCGCGGTCGAACAGCAGCGCCTGTTCACCGCGACAGGTATGCACTCCGCCGCCATCGCACCCATTCGCGGACTGCGCGACGTACTCGGCGCCTTGACTCTGGGCCGCGCCCAGCGTCATGACGCCTTCACCCCTGCCGACCTGCCGCTCCTGGAGGACCTCACCCGCCGGGCGGGCTTGGCGCTGGACAACGCGCGCCTGTACCAGCGCCAGCGCAAAGTCGCCGAGACCATGCAACGCCACCTGCTGCCCCAGCTTCCCGTCCTGCCCGGACTGGAAATGACCGCGCGCTACGTCCCGCTCCGGACGCCTCATCCGTGGGCGGTGACTGGTACGACGCCTTCGCTCTGGCCGTCCACGCCCACGCACTGGTCATCGGCGACGTCGTCGGGCACGACCTCGACGCCGCAGCCGGCATGGCGCAGGTCCGCAACATGCTGCGCGCCTTCGCCTGGTCCCATCCTGAGGCCACACCCAGCGCCGTCGTCACTCAGCTCGACGAGGCAGTGATGCACATAGCCGAGGTACCCATGGCCACCATGATCCTCGCCAGGCTCACACTCGGCGACGACACACTGTGGCGCCTGACGTGGACGAACGCCGGCCACCCGCCGCCCCTGCTCATTACCCACGACGGTCAGACCCGCTACCTCGACGAGGCTCACGGCATACTCCTCGGCACCGGAGTCACCAGACCTCGCCCCGACGCAGTCACCGTCCTGCCACCCCAGGCCACGCTTCTGCTCTACACCGACGGACTGGTCGAATCCCCGCACCACTCCATCGATCATGGGCTGGACCGGCTGCGCCGACACGCGGCCTCCCCTCGCCCACCGCCCCCTCGACTCATTCTGCGACTTGCTGCTGGACCAGGTCCGCCCCAGCGACAACGATGACGACGTCGCCATGATCGCGTTGCGTACCCCTCCTTCCGTCTGACCCGCCTGACCCGCGCGGGAGGAGGCTGGGGACCGGGAGGGCGCCAAGGCCCTCTACCGGCTACCGGCAGGCCGTCGGCCACAGCCACACCTTCACCCCTGGCCCCTGGGACCTGGCCTCTGGGACCGAACTGCCGAAAATCGCCAACAGGCTGTGGCCGTACGGCTTGGACCCGGACGGTACGCCAACGGGCCCGTGGGACCGTTGGCGAACCCCAATTCCGAACCTGCCGGGAGAGGCGCGGGGCTTTACCTCCACCTGCCCAGGGTCGCCCGCGTCTCAGCTGGTCTGGTACAGGGAAGAGCCGCTGCCGTGGTACAGGCACTCGCCAGTGTCTTGGTTCCGAAAAGCGATGCGGCCGTTTCTCTGCGGCACGACAAACCAGCTTTCAATCGTGCTGGCATCGCAATCGAATGCATCGACAATGTCGCCACCGAGTGGGTTGAACGTGAGGCACTTTCCGGTTGCCACGTTCTGCAACTATCGGATGCTGTCGCCCACACATGGAGCCCTTTCCAACATGGCTGGGGTCGCTGGGGCTGGCGTGACAGAACGACGAAGCTCCTGGTAGATGGGTTATCGACCAGGACCAACCTCCGCTGCCAGGAGCTTCGCGTGCTTGTCTACCCGTCCGAATGGACCTGTCCACTTCCCCACTGCGCCTGCTGCTGCGGGAGCTGACCGCTCGGCGGCGACGGATCGGCACCCGCTGGCGTCGACTCACTTGCGGCCAACAGGCGTTGATGACCCTGGACCATCTGCGCTGCGGTCATACCTTCGCCCAACTCGCGGCCGGGTTTGGCGTCGGCGTGGCCACCGCCCACCGCTACGTCACCGAGGCCGTAGACGTCCTGGCCGTCCTCGCCCCCACCCTCCAGCAGGCCATGGCGGTTGCCGCACGCAAGGCGCTCGCGATCCTGGACGGAACCCTGCTTCCCATCGACCGTATCGCGGCAGACCGCCCCTACTACTCCGGCAAGCACCGCAAGCACGGCATGAACGTCCAAGTCCTCACCGACCCGTTCGGGAAGCTCATCTGGGCTTTCGCCGGCCCTGGCAGGCGCGGTCCACGACATCAGGGCAGCCCGCTCCCACGGGCTGCTCGACGCCCTCAACACCGGCGGTGCTAGGCCGACAAGGCGTACCGGGGCTCCGGCCACGCCGTCCGTGTCCCCTTCCGCGGCCGCTACCACAAGCTCTCCGCCGGGAAGAAGGCCGTCAACCGCTCCCACGCGAAGATCCGCGCGCTCGGCGAACAGGCCATGGCCACTCTCAAGTCCTGGCGCCTACTGCGCAAGCTCCGCGCTGCAGCACCACCCACATCACCGACCTTGTCAAGGCCGTCCTCACCCTGTAGCTGCCCGCCTTAACCTGAGGAGGAAGCCTCACCGGCTCCTATACTTTTGGCATGTTTGATACGCCGAACCACTTCCACGTTTCGTCCGTGCTCAATCGCCGGTCGATCGCCCAGCATGGCCTGGATTGGGCCCGGATGAGCGCCGCACGGGGAATCGCCGGCAGCCACCGCCCTGAGGTGGAGGGGATCTTCGTCTTTCGGGACGAGGAGGAAGCGGAGTTCTTCTTTCGGATCAACAACACTGGTGGGCCGGTTGATCTCTGGTCCGCGGACGGCGTCGATGAGGAGTTGCTCCTCGACAACGGCAACGGATTCGTCTACCTGCCCGAACGCATACCAGCCACGCGAGTCCGCCTCGTGCGATCAGATGTTCCTCCGCAGCGTGGGTTTTGACCTCTCGCGGCGGTACGGCTGGGGGCAGACCCACGCGGAATCTGGATGCGAGCCCGGCGAAGGTGTGGTTGCAGCGCAGGTGCGCCAGCCTCGTCAGCGCCTGACGGCTGCAGGTCAGCCGCCACTGGGTGCCGATCTGTCGTCGCCGAGCGGCCAACCCCCGCCGCAGCGGCCGCAGCTCGGAAGTAGACAGGTGCAGCCCGGATGGGTGGGCCATGACCCGCGGCTCTAGGCGGAGAAGGTTGCTGTGAGCCGACAACCCATCTACCTGGGGCTTCGTTGTCCTGTCACCGCAACCCCTCGATCTCACAGCCAGGTTGGAAGGCGCTCACGGACTCGCCACTCCTGCCAGGCGCCACCGTTGCAGGGATAGGAGCGAGCTCCATCCCTGTTGTTGTGGTCGAGGCACCCTCTAGCCCGTTTTGAAAGGTCTGAACCGGGTCTGCCGAGGAGCTGCCGATGCCGTGCCGACGGCCGTGCTGGCGATCAGACAGAGCGCGGTCACCGCGCCCGCGCGACGCAAGGTACGGACCATGCCGACGATTTCTCCATGGGAGAAGGTCCACCACGGATCGGTTCAAGTGGCCAGCTCGCTTGTTCGAGCCGCCAGACATCCTTCAGGCCTGCATGGAAGCTTTCTAGCTTTTCGAGCACCATCGAAGTGGTCGACGCAGGTGCAGCTGGTTTCCGCTCTCGGCCGGCTCGGGATGCCGGGCTGGGTATAGGCAGGGTGCGGACGCCGCCGCGTGGCGAACAAAGCTGTACGGCCCCAGGACCGCCCCAGTCCCGTGTCCGGCTCCCGGTGCGTCGCAAGCGTCGGAGCCGCGACGAACATGAACTCCTTTGCGCAGGAAGGTAGTTGTACCCGCGTATCTGCCCACCTCAGCAGTGCCGCACCCTTCTTGGGCCAACTGGCCGACACGCACCGCGGTCAGGTTCCGACCCGTGAACGTCGCCAGATCGGCCTGGTGGGAGCTGCGTGAGATGAGCCCTTCGGGAACGAGTGTCGTCCGGGGGCAGGGGTGTAGGCGAAACCGTCCGTGCCCGCTGGCTATCGCGACCAAGCAGAAGAGGCGAGGGGCGGCGGAACAGTGTGCACTGGAAGAGGTGGGAGTGAGTGTGAGCCGTCCCGTACTGAGCATGCGAAGAGTGGGGACGCATTTATCCCCGTGTTGATTCCGAGGCGAGGAGAGCAGTCATGCCAGCAGGTTCGAACCCAAGCGGGAACGGCGGTACGAGCACGTCAAGGACGGTGCGAAGAATTGGGAGCCTCCACCGGACGGGCGGAGGAGATCGCCGCCCGGACCGTCAACAAGGAGCGAACTCGCTCGGGCGAAACTCAACAGGCGAGCAAGACCTCCACCAGGACAAAAAGTCCGCCTCGCAACGCGGGGGCGAGCGCTCGCACCGCGGCCCCGTAAGCACCAGGGACCAGCTCTACGAAGAGGCCAGGAAGCGCAGCATCCATGGCCGCTCCTCCATGAACAAGCCGCAGCTGCGCAAGGCCCTTGGCCACTGACCCATCACACAATCAGCAGACCTGCGGCATCGTCCCGAAGAAAGGCGCATCACGATGACTGACAAGCCCCTCAACGGCCGCCGCGTGCTGGCGCTCGTCACTAACTACGGAGTCGAACAGGACGAACTGCTGGTGCCGCTCAAGCGGCTGCGGGAGGACGGCGCGGACGTCACCGTCGCCGCCGCTACGGCGGACTCGGTCCAGACCCTGGTGGGAGACAAGGACCCCGGCGATACCGTGGAGCCCGACGCCACCTTCGACGTGGTGGATCCCGACAACTACCAGCTCCTTCTGCTCCCCGGCGGCACTCTCAACGCCGACCAGCTTCGCCTGGACGACAGGGCGCTCGCCATCGTCACGGCGTTCGTCGCCTCGGGCCGTCCCGTCGCCGCCATCTGCCACGGTCCTTGGGCCTTGGTAGAAGCCGACGCCGTCCGGGGCAAGACGCTGACGTCCTACGCCTCGCTGCGCACCGACATCCGCAACGCCGGCGCCGCGTCCTGGGTCGACGATCCCGTGGTCAGCGACAGTGCCGGCGGCTACACCCTGATCACTTCCCGCACGCCCAAGGATCTCGACGCCTTCGTCTCCGCGATCAACAAAGCCCTCATCGGGTCCTGAATCAGAAACCCGACCCGCGGAGGGCAGCCACCCTCCGTGTCATACCGCACTGCTCAGAACGGCGCTTCCCAGTTCGGGCACGCCCACCTCGAAGATAGGACCCCCATGTTCAAGGCCATCGCTGACGTACTGCGCTCGATCGGCGGCGCGATCGCCACCGTCGTCACCCTGCCCTTCCGCGCCGTTGCCCGACTCTTCGGCGGCGCCTCCGACAACGCACACGGCCGTCACTGAGAAATGCCGGGTGCCCTTTCGGGCAGGTGTTCGCACGGGAGCGACTCCGAGCCCCGCGGACCCGGTGTACCCATTTTCATTCGCCAGCTCAGATCGAGATTGAGGACTGGTCATGCCGCGAGCGCGTGAAGAAGCCCGGTTCAGGCATCCGCGGCACGAGCGCCGAGGAGAGGCTCGGCTACCAGGTGTGGCAGCGACACTCATCGCCATCGCGCTGTACCTTCTCCTGCCCCAGCGGCTCCTGGTCGCTCCCCGCTATGTGCTACCGGCCTTGGAGTGTCTGCTGCTCGTACCTCTCGTGGCGATCAATCCGCGACGACTGACGCGACAGACACGGATGTTCCGTGTCCTCTCGCTGACGCTCGTCGCCGTTATCGCGGCGAGCAACCTCCTCGCGCTGGGCACCCTGATCCATGAGCTGGTGTCAGCCGAAGTAAAGGACGGCCGGGGGCTGTTGGTGGCCTCGTTGCAGATCTGGCTCACCAACATCATCGTCTTCGGTCTGGCCTACTGGGAACTGGACCGGGGCGGCCCGGTCAGCCGGACTCAAGCGCCCCGTGAATCACTGCCGTTGGCGGACTTCCGATTCTCGCAGGACGAGAACGACGACGCCGTCCAGGAGGTCTCCGACGGCGCGAGCAAGACATCTGACTGGGTGCCTACGCTGATGGACTACCTCTATGTGTCGGTGACCAACTCCACCGCTTTCAGCCCCACGGACACGATGCCCCTCTCCGCACGCGCCAAGTTCATGATGAGTGTGGAAAGCGTCGCCGCTCTGGTGACTTCGCTCCTCGTGATCGCCCGCGCGGTCAGCATCCTGCATTGAAGCTGTTCCGGCCCGATTACCTGTGCCGGAGGTGGGAACCGTCCCTTGCAATCCGCAGCGGCACTGAGGGTCCCCTTGGCCGGACCGCTCGCCGATGATCTCGACCTGGGGAGTGCAGCGGGCTCGCACATCGAGGTGTAGGAGTGCGGCATCCTCAGAATGAGACGAGGGCGCGGCGCTCGCGGCGAGGATGGGGGGTTGGCCGGATCCTAGGCGATCCCGATCTGTGTGCCTTCGCCGAGCGGGTGCGGTCCGTCGGGCGGGACCGGTGAGAAGACCTCCTGCTCGGGTGGGCAGGCCGACCCGGGGCGGCCGGGCGGTGTCGCGGAGGCCGACCCGGCCTGCGAGCGGTGCTGATGGCGAGGATGTCCTCGAGAGCAGCGCTGAGCTGGGCGAAGTGCCGAGTATGCGCCGTCAGGTACCTCAGTCTGGGAACGTGTCGAAGCCGCCCCTTCGTGAAAGGGCGGCTTCGATGTTGGCGGGTGGAGGCGGCGAGGTTGAAGAGCACCGCTCTCAACCTCGCCGCTTGCCGCCCGATGTCGGGGTCAACCTGTCACTGACTCACTGGATTGCTGGAATATTGGATTGCTGGATTACTGGATCGTCCAGGTCTGGTTGGACTGGTTCAGGGCCATCCACTGGGCGACGGCGGCTCCGTTCGCCGTCGATCCGCCGCCTATCTCCAGGGCCTGCCGGCTCTCGAAGTTGCGGATGAGGAACCCGCCGCTGGCCGGTTCGAAGTACCACAGCTGGTTGTTGCCGCCGCCGTAGGTGAACTGCTGCAGCGTGGTCCCCGCCGGTGACTGGAGGCGTTCATGTCGAGGACCTTGCCGCTGTTCCGGTTCACGATCTTGAAGAGCTGACCGCTGACCGGGACGATGTTCCACTGCTGGCTGGCACTACCGGTGCTCGTCGACTGGATGACGCCGGCGCTGTCCGCGGTGGATGCGCCGCTGACGTCCATCAGCAGCCCGCTGTTGGCGTTCTTTATCGTGTAGAACGTCGACGGGTCGGTGTTCGGCGTACCGGTCGCGGTCGCCTGCGCGCCGCCGGCCTGCTGCACGCTGAAGTCGGCGATGAAGAAGTAGCCGCCGTCGGTCTTGGCGACCCGCACGTAGCGGAAGGCCCGGCGGACGTCGATGTCACCGGTGAGCGTCGAGGCGAGCGGCAGGGTGGTGGCGCCCTGGCGCCCGAGCACGGTGTAGGTGGCGAACGACGGGTCGTTGGAGCCCCGGATCTCGAAGTTGCTGCGCGTGGCCGTCTGGTCCAGGTCCTGGCGGGTGGTCAGGGCGAACTGGCCGAGCTGGTAGGACTGGCCGAGGTCGACCTGCCACCAGGCCGAGGTGTCGGTGCCGGTCGGGGACCAGCCGGTCGCGCCGTTGTTGTCGTTGGCTCTGGCCGGCACCCAGGATGAGCCGTTCACCGAGGAGGAGGACGCGGGCCTGTTGTAGGCGAGGTTGGCCTTCGCCGTCAGCCCCTGGTAAGCGGGTTCGAGACCGGAGGCTTTGATCACCGCGTCGCCGGAGGTGGTGTTGTTGGTGAGCGTGATGCTGGAGCCGTTGCGGTTCTGGTTGATGAATCCGTCGGTGTGTGACAGCACGTTGTTCGAGACGGTCATGTTGTTCGACCCCTCGTCCAGGTACAGCCCGGCGACCGCGGACGTGCAGTCGGCCGGGCTGCGGACCACGTCGTGGATGTAGTTGCCGTTGATGACCGTGCCGGGGTCGTTGGAGAGGTGGTAGATGGCTGCGGAGTCGCACAGCCGGTTCATCACGTTGCCGATCCGGTTGAAGCTGATGCTGTTGTTGCCTTCGGCGTTGGCCGCCGACTGCCAGCCCCAGCCGAGCGAGATGGCGGCCCAGGGGGTGTCGGAGATGTCGTTGTGGTCGATGGTGGTGTTGTTGACGAAGCCCGCGTCGATGCCCGCGGTGCCGAGGTAGTCCTGACCGATCCGGGTGATCAGGTTGTCCTTGACGGTGACGTTCTTGACCACCTCCCGGGCGTCCTCACCGGTCGGCGAGGTCGGCGGGTTGTAGATGGTGTGCATCTCCACGGTCGGGTCGGAGAACTTGCCGACCATGACCCCGTTGCCGGCGATGTCGGAGATGTAGTTGCCGGTCGCGGTGCTGTCGTGCACCCCGTGCGAGAGGTCGAGGGCGGAGGCGCCTAGCTGCGTGAAGGTGTTGCCGGTGAAGGAGACCCGGTCGGCGTCCGCGGCCTGGACCCCGGCCGGCGGACGAGCGACGAACTGGTGGTTGGAGGTGTCGGAGGAGACGTTGTAGTTGCCGCCCTGACCGTTGAGGTAGCCGTTGTTGCTGGCCTCCATCCAGGTGGTCTGGGTGAAGGTGAGCCCGGAGAAGCTCAGGTCGTGGGCGGGGCTGTCGAGGCTGGTGCCCTTGATGTCGAACAGTGTCTGGACGGTCGGCGCCTGGACGCTGGCGGTGGACATGTTCTCGCCGGGGCGAGGCTTGTAGTAGAGGGTCTGCGCGGCCGTATCGACGTAGAACTCGCCCGGCTCGTTGAGGAACTCGTGGGCGTTCTCGAAGTGCAGGGGGAGCCGTTGGCGAGGATCGGGAAGGGGCGCTGGAAGAGGATGCCCGCCTCGTGGTCCTGGATCGAGATGTTGGCGGTGCTGCCCGCGGTGCTGATCGACTTCAGCCGCAGGTAGCTCTCACCCCACTGCGTCTCCAGCATCATCTCGACCTGGTTCAGGTTGCCCCAGTTCGAGGTCTGCGAGGCGAGCACCTTCAGCAGCTTGTTGGTGCTGTCGCTGCCTTGCAGTTGGAAGTCGGTGCCGGCATCGGGGAAGCGGGCCCGGGTGGCTCGGACCCCGTTGACGTACAGCTGCCGGAAGTTGAGGGAGCCGATGGACGCCTTGAACTCGCCGTTGCTCGCCGCGGTCCAGCCGGTGATCGACTGGCCGCCGCTGATCACCGGGGTCTCACCGTTGTACGACTGGTAGACGACGGTGTGGCCGTTGGTGCCCGAGTCGCCGGTGCCGAAGGAGATCGGGGCGGTCAGGGTGTAGGTGCCACCCCGCAGGTTCACCACGATGTCGTCGGCCATGTTCGAGTTGATCGCCCGGACCGCGTTCTGCGCGGCCTGGATGGTCCGGAACGCCGAAGCGGTGCTGGTGCCGGAGTTGCCGTCGTTGCCGTTGACCGGGTCGACGTAGAAGTTCGTCGCGGCCGCGAATGCGGGCTGGGCGGGCAGTGCGGCCGCGATGGCGATCGCTGCTGCTGCGAGCGCCTTGATCGTTACCGCACCGATGCGTCGGGGTTTCATATACGGTGTCCCTCCTCCAAGCCCCCTGTGGCTCATGAGTTGCATTTATCGGGCCATACGAGCACCCCTGTCAAGACGATAGACATCCCTATTTTTCACCGGCGCAACACCGGCGACACACGCGGATGCGTCAGGCCTGACGACAGGGGTGGCGCCAGTCGAGGGGAAAAATGCCAGCTAGAAGCCACTTTGGCGGCAGCGGCCGACGCTTCTGTCGCCGTCTACCTTCGGAGCAGTGAGGTGGCACCCAGAGATGAGTGCTACTCATGCGAGGATTTCACTGTCGCTGCTTATCGGACTTAGCGTGCCAGGTGGGTGGAGTTCCCGGAAGTGCGGTGGCGCGCGATAGGGACGCCGCCCAGCGCGGACGAGGCGGTCGCGGAGTGCGGCCGAGTTGAGAAGCGTCACCGGCTGCTGCCGACCCGTGTGGTCGTGTACTTCGTCCTGGCGATGTGGGGCTTTCGCGGCTTCGACCTGTGGCGGGCCACCGCCGCAACCTCAAAACCGCCGAAGCGGCCGGGCGGTTGACCAACCTGTTTCGCGGCCAGGGCTACGAGGAGGTCGCGCGGCTTCTCACGCAGGGCCTCGATTTGGAGCGGCACGGGCCCTGGCGGGTGCCCACGACGGCGGCGATCGGCCGAGCCCGGCTGCGGCTGGGCCCGGAGCCGCTGCGGGCACTGTTCGCCCGGGTCTGCCGTCCGGTCGCGACCGAGGAGACCGCCGGCGCCTTCTTTCGTGGTTGGCGGCTGGTCGCCGTCGACGGCACCACGTTCGACCTGCTGGACACGGCGGTGAACGCCGAGGTCTTCGGCCGCCCGTGACCTGCCGGGGGCAGGGCAGGAGCGCGTATCCGTAGGCCCGGGTCGCGGCTCTGGTCGAGTGCGGCACCCATGCCGTGTTGGCGGCCGACATCGCCCCGCTCGCGGTGTCCGAGACCGTGCTGGGCCAGCGGTTGTTCCCGTCTCTGCGGCGCGGGACGCTGCTGCTGGCCGACCGGGTCTTTCGCGGCTTCGACCTGTGGCGGGCCGCCGCCGCAACCTCAAAGCCGCCGAAGCGGCCGGGCGGTTGACCAGCAAACTCGGCTCCTACCTGCGGCCGGGTGTCCTGGTTGTCGATGAGGTCGGCTACCAGCCTCTCGAACGTGCCGGGGCGAACCTGGTCTTCCAGGTGATCTCCAAGCATTACGAAAAGGGCTCGATCATCCTGACCGCGAACAAGACGTTCAGATGAGTGGGGCCAGGTCTTCGGAGACAAAGTCCTCGCCACCGCGATCCTCGACCGCTCCTGGGCCACTGCGAAGTCGTCCCCATCAACGGCCCCAGCTATCGGCTCAAGAATCGCCTCCCGGCCATCGAGCGCGAGACGGACGTGGCCTGACAGGTGGGGACGAAGAAAAGTACGCGACTGGGGATCTAACTCCGTACGCCGACAGCCGGCCAGGCGGCAGCGTCCGGGCCGCGGAGCGGAACGGACCTCGTTGACGGTGACGACGTGGGTCAGACTGCGGGTGCGAGGGTGACCTGGTGGCCGAGGACCACCACGACGTCGAGATCCAGGACGCCACTGGCCGCCGCCTCGCAACCGCGAGACCGCCCGAAGGCGCGGAGGGGATCGCCAGGTTCCACGAGCTCGTGCCGTCAGCCGAACAGGCGGCGCTGGATCTCCCGGCGGTAGTCCTCCAGGGTCCGGTCGAGGTGCACCACCGTGGCCGCAGCCGCCTCCTCGGGACGACCGTCGCGAATGGCCCGGTAGATCGCCTCGTGCTCCTCGACCGCCAACTTTGCGGACTCGACGAGCATGCCGTGGATGCCGATGGCGCTGGACTGCCGCTGCAGCCGCCGAGCGTCGCGCACGGCGCTGAGCAGGAATGTGTTGTGCGCGGCGGTGGCCACAGCGGTGTGGAAGTCGTCGTCCGCCTGGTCGAACTCGTCGACCTGGTTGTGGACGACGCCGTGCCGGCACTGCTGCATGGCGATCTCGATGGTGCGCAGATCGGCCGGGGTGGCGCGGGTGGCTGCGAGACTGGCTGCGGCGGTCTCCTGGACCTTGCGGAACTCGAAGAGCATGAAAACGTGGTCGAGGTCGACCGGGCGGAAGAAGCCGCCCCAGCGGCTGGTGATGAGCATGCCGTCGTCGTCCGCGACGAACAGGCCGCGCCCTTTGTGCGCCCGGATCCTGCCGCGCGCCGAGAGGATCTTCACGGCTTCCCGCACCACCGCCCGGCTGGTGTCCAGCTGCTGTGCCAGGTCGTTCTCCGTGGGCATCCGGTCGCCGGGGACCAGGCGCGACTCGGCGATGAACTCGAGAATCCGCTCCGCCACGACCTCGTATCCGGGCCGGTAGTCGCGCCGCTCGTCCGTGCCGTTCACCACTGCTGGCACGGCGGGCGTGTCCTTCATGTGTCCTGCCTCCGGGTGACTGCGACAAGGGTGACTGATCGGCCCTGAAGCCGCGCTCATCGTACCTCAGACCCTAATGAGTCGTACTCATCACGGATCATCTCGATCATGAATCCGCACGCATCTCGGGGCTTACATCCCTATTTACCTGGCTTTATACCTCCCAATGGTCGACCTGTCATGCACGTCGAACCTCAGAAAAGACGTACACACCCCTTGACGCACCCTTTGATATGGCGGCTAATTTCTTCCGCGGCGATAACGCCAGAGCCGTCAGAAGCCTCATGTACACCCAGTGGAGTCGCCCATGTCCGTCTGCAAGCCTTCGACCGCTCAGGAGACAGGGACCAGCAGGAGACGAGCCGCGTTGCTGGCCTGCTGTGCCGCCACCGTGCTGCTCACCGTGACCGCCTGTGGCGGGAGTGGCGGTTCGGCCGGCACGACCAAGGATGGATTCGCCCAGGCTGCCCAGGACAAGGGGGCGTTGACCATCTGGGTGGACGCGACCCGCATGGCCGCCACGAAGCAGTACCAGGCGTCGCACCCGGGCTTGAAGCTGCACATTGTCAGCTACGACGGTGACGCCAACGGATCCAACTACCTCCAGACGAAGGTCCAGTTGTTCAACCGCACCGGCAAGGGCTGGCCTGACGTCGTCTTCAGCTCCCAGAACAACGAGGCGAGCTGGGCCGTTCAGGCGGGCTTCGCGGCGCCGCTGAACAAGGGCCTGATCCCCGACGCGACCCTCGGCGGGTTCGCCAAGGGCGCCAACGACGTCTGCACGGTCGACGGCACCCTCTACTGCCTGCGCAACGACCTCTCCCAAGCGGTGCTGTGGTACAACGCGCCGCTGCTGAAGAAGTTCGGCTACACGGTGCCCACGACCTGGGAGGAGTACCAGGCGCTCGGCGAGAAGGTCGCCAGGGAGCACCCCGGCTACCTCGTGGGCGACGCGGGTGACACCTTCGCCCCGAGATCTACCTGTGGGCGAGCAAGTGCGGCGCCAACCACATCACCGGCCCCAAGTCCGTCTCGGTCAACACCACCAGTGAGGCCTGCACCAAGATGGCCAAGCTGCTGGACGTGCTGATAAAGAACAAGTCGATGTCGATCAGCGGCGTCTTCAGCACCGACTTCGGCAAGAACAAGGCCAGCAAGGTCCTGCTCATGCCCGGCCCGGCGTGGTACGGCGGCGCGGTCTTCGAGGGCACCTTCAAGACCCCGGCCAAGCAGATCGCGGTGGCGCCCATCCCGCAGTGGCAAGGAGACACCTCGCCCTCCACCGGCAACGTCGGTGGCGGCACCTGGCTGCTGTCCAAGCACTCCGCCCACATCAAGGCGGCCACCGACTTCCTGAAGTGGGTCACCACCGACAACGCCTACCAGGGCGCCAAGGCCCCGGCTTCCCGGCCTACGCGCCCGCGGCCGACAACTGGCTCAAGGCGCAGGAAGCCGCCGGGTACTTCGTCGGTAACCTCACCGCCCTCAAGGACGCCTCCTCCCAGGTGTGGTCCGACTGGGGCTCAGGCCAGTTCAGCCAGGAGGCGATCTGGGCCGCCACCGTCAAGCCCGCCCTGACCCAGGGCAAGACGATCGAGTCGCTGCTGCCCGCCTGGCAGAACTCGATCGTCAAGTACGCCCAGGCCGACGGATACAAGGTCTCCCAGTGACCCTCACGCACTCCTCGGCCGGCTCTGTCCGGGGCGCCCGCGCGGCACCTCCCGGCAGAGCCGGGCCGGCGTGGCATTTGTCGCCGGCTACGTACTGCTGCTGATCGCGTTCGGCGTCCTTCCGACCTGCTACGCGATCTACTTCGCGTTCACCAACGCCTCAGGCTCCTTCACCGGCATCTCCAACTTCGTCACCACGGCACAGGACTTCCGCTTCGCCGACTCCCTGAGCCACGTGGCCCTCTACCTTGTCTTCTGGCTCCTGTCGCTCGTGGTGTTCGTGGTGGTCCTGGCGCTGCTCCTGCACCGGCTGTCCTCCGGGCCGCTCAGCCAGGCGCTGCGCTTCCTCTACTACATCCCCGGGGCCCTGGCCGGTGCCGCGAGCGTCTTGGTGTGGCTGTTCATGCTGGACCCGACGGTCAGCCCGGTCAGCTCCCTGCTGGAGACTCTGGGCTTCCACACCTTCGGCGAGGTCATCGCACCCGGCAACCTCGCGCTGCTGTTCACGATCATCGCGTTCTGGACCGGCGCGGGCGGCTGGATCGTCGTCATGTACGGGGCACTGAACAACATCCCCAAGGACATCATGGAAGCCGCCCGCATCGACGGCGCGAACGGCTGGCAGACCGCCTGGCGGGTCCAGATCCCCATGCTCCGCAAGTGGATCGTGTACATGGTGATCCTGGCCTTCGCGGGTGGCGCCCAGCTCTTCGTCGAACCGCAGCTGCTCTCCTCGCCAGCACGGGCGTGGCCGGCCGCGACTACTCGCTCAACCAGCTGACGTACGACTTCGCCTTCCAGATGAACAACATCAACGGCGCCGCCGCGGTCTCGGTGGAACTCCTCGTCGTCAGCGTGTCGGTCGCCGGTGTCTTCGTCACCCGATCGGGGTTCTTCGATGCCGACTGAGACACGACCCACTCCCCGGCCACCGCCCCACGCACGGAACGGGATGCGAACGTCATGCGCCGGACCCGACACGGGGAACCGCGGCAGCGCCGCCGGCCCCCTCGGCACGTGGCCTCCCAGCTGCTGGCGGGCTCGGTACTCACCGTCTTCGTGGTGTTCTTCGTGCTGCCGGTGCTGTGGCTGCTGCTCGCGGCGACCAAGACCGACCAGCAACTGGTCCACGACAACCCCCTGTCCTTCGGATCCTGGCACGCGCTGACGGCCAACTGGCACGCGCTCACCGCCTTCCAGGACGACGCCATCCTGCAGTGGCTGCGCAACTCCGCCGTCTACGCCGCCATCTCGCTGGTCATCACGCTCTGCCTGGCCATTCCGGCCGGATACGCCCTGGCGATGACCGAGTTCCGCGGCCGGCGCACGCTGCTGATCGCGACCCTCGTCGTGATGCTGATGCCGAACGCCACGCTGGTGGTACCGCTGTTCCTGGAGATCAACGCGGTGCACCTGATCGGCACCATGTGGTCGATCATCCTGCCGTACTCGTTCTACCCGTTCGGCGTGTACCTGACGTACATCTACTTCACCACCGCCGTGCCCAAGGACCTCCTGGCCGCGGCACGGATGGACGGCTGCTCCGAATTCGGCGTGTTCCGCCATGTGGCCCTGCCGCTGGCGACCCCCGTCATCGCGCTCGTCGGCTTCTTCAGCTTCGTCGCCAACTGGACGAACTACTTCCTGCCGTACGTGATGCTCCCCGAGAGCAACCAGATGCCGATCCAGGTGGGCGTCGGCAGTCTCCTCAGCAATGTGCCCTCGTTCAACCCGACCGTCGGCGACCTCGCGATCCAACGCCCGCAACTGGCACTGGCAACGCTGGTCGCCATCACCCCCGTCCTCGTCGTGTTCCTGTTCGCCCAGCGCTTCCTGGTCAGCGGAATGCTCGCCGGCGCCACCAAGGAGTGACCGCTTTCATGCCCTTCAGCCCGCACCCCACGCCTCCGGCGACGACACCCCGCCCGCCGACCGGCCCACCCCCGCACCCGACCTCCAGGCCGCGGTGCCCTCCTCGAACCCCCGGCTGGGCCGTCGCCCAGCGCGCCCTCTTCGACCTGCTCGACCACGCCTGGCGCCACTTCGAGGACGCCTTTACCGGCCCCGACGGACGGCTGAACTACAACGACCGGCTGACCAGCCGCGACGGTGTGGACGACTTCTACGAAGTCTTCTTCAACTGGCCCCTGCTCTACCTCCTCGGCGGCGCCGACGACCTCCTGTCCGCCAGCGAGAAGCACTGGGAAGGCGTCACCAAGCAGCTGACCGAACTGGACATGCTGCGCGACGAGTACGAACGCGGCTACGACTGGTTCCACCAGGGCGAGAGCCTGCTCCTGCTCTACTTCCTGTGCATGGCCGCCCCCGACCGCTGGCGTGAGCGCGCCCTGCGCTTCGCCGAGTTGTACGTCGACCCGGCCAAGGGCAACTACGACCCCGAACACCGCATCATCACCCGCCCCCACAACGGCAGCGACCCCGAGCGGACCGGCCTGTTCGACGGCGACGTCTACCGTTGGCTGCTCAAGGAGGCGGACACCTACGGCTACCCCCTGGAGTGGCTGCCGGAGGCCCAGGGCGGCCCGTTCCCGCTCGACGCGGACCCGCGGCTGGGCGCGCAGATGCGCGAGCGGATGGGCGTCGGCGACACGGCGGTCAACCTCGCCGCGGCCGGGCTGGTCCTGAACGCCTGGATCCTGACCCACGAGGAGCGCTACCGCGACTGGATCGTGGACTACGTCGGCGCCTGGCGCGAGCGCACCGAGGCCAACGGCGGCGTGCTGCCGGACAACGTCAGCCCGGACGGCGTGGTCGGCGGTCTGCACGAGGGCCGCTGGTACGGCGGCCACTACGGCTGGTCCTGGCCGCACGGCTGGCACAGCGTGGGCCACGCGGCGACCGTCGCGGCCCTCGCGGCGGCCACCGTCACCGGCGACGACGACTACCTGTCGATGGTCTCCAGCACGCTGGACGCCATGATCGAGCAGGGCAAGGTGATGCCGCACACCGAGGCCGACTCCAGCCTGCCCTCCAAGTGGGCGGTCGAACTCGCCGGCGACGAGCACGTCCCGACGCTGCACCTGCCCTTCCGCTACAAGGACTCGGGCTGGTTCGACTACAACCCCGCCACCCCGCCCGTCCCGGTGGGCCTGTGGCACCACACGGCCTCGGCCGCCGACCGCGACCGCCTGGAGCGGTTGCGCGAGGCCGACGGCATCGACTGGCGCACCATCCGGCCGTTCCGTGCCAAGGAGGAGTCCGCGCACGAGAAGGCCTGGTTCGCCTTCCTGGCCGGCGACGACCCCGGCTACCCCGAGCGCATCCTGGCCACCGCCCAGGCCCAGATCCGCCACCGCCTGCGGCGCGTCGAGCGGTACAAGGACCTGGACGTGCCCGAAGCCGACATCCACGTCTGGCAGCAGTGCAACCCCGTCGCCACCGAAGCCCTCGTGCAGCTCACCTGGGGCGGCCCGCAGGTGCTGTATCAGGGTGGCCTGCAGCAGGCCCGGGTGCGCTACTACGACGCCCGGGCCCGTCGCGCCGGACTCCCGCAGGACGTGGCCGCCCTGGTCACCTCCATCGACCCCGACGCCACCACCGTCGAACTGGTCAACCTCTCGCCCGAGGCGGAGCGCACGGTGATCGTCCAGGCCGGCGCCCTCGCCGAGCACACCATCACCTCGGTGCGGTACACCACCTGCACGGACGACGGCTGGATCGGCGACATGTACGACTACGGCCACACCAAGCCGGTGGTTGGCGAGTCGGAGACGACCTGCAACGGCGCCTACCTGACGGTGCGGCTGCCCGCCTCCACCCGGATCGAGCTGACGCTGAGCCTGCGGCTGCGCGCCAATACCCCCACCTACCGGTCCCCGTTCGACGCGGCGGAGGAGCAGACCCCGTGAAGCGCGTCGCCCAGACCATCAGGCTCCGGCCCGAACACCGCGAGGAGTACCTCGAACTCCACCGTGCGGTCTGGCCGGGCGTCGAGGCCGCCATGCACCGGGCCAACATCCGGAACTTCAGCATCTACCTGCACGGTGAGACGCTGTTCTCCTACTTCGAGTACCACGGCGAGGACTTCGAGGCGGACATGGCCGCCCTGGAGGCCGACCCGGTGTCCCAGGAGTGGTGGAAGCTCACCGACCCCTGCCAGGAGCCCTGGCCCGACCGGGGCGACTCCGCCAGTGGACGAAGCTCGCCGAGGTCTGGCACCTGGGCGAGCCCGACGAGCACACCGCCGGCTGATCCGCCCCCTCCAGAGACACCACCGGAGCCCCGATGACCTCCAGCCCGCCGCTCGTCGACGCCCACCACCACCTGTGGGACCTCTCGCAGCGTCCACAATCCTGGCTCGACGAGCCGGGCCTGGAGTCGATTCGCCGCACCTTCACCCCCACGACCTGCGCTCCACCGCCACCCAGGAGGTGGCGGGCCGGCGACTGCACGGCACGGTGGTCGTGCAGTGTGTGCCGGAGGTGCCCGAGACCGAGGACCTGCTCGCGCTCGCCGCACGGGAGCCCCTGATTCGCGCCGTGGCCGGCTGGGTGGACCTCACCTCCCCGCGGTCGGCGACGACCTCGACCGGCTGCTCGCCGGACCGGGCGGCGGCTACCTGCGGTCGCTCCGCCACCTGGTGCAGGGCGAGCCGGATCCGGCCTGGCTGCAACGGGCCGACGTGGAAAGGGGATTGGCAGCAGTGCGGGACCGCGGGCTCGGCTACGACGTGCTCGTCCGCAGCCACCAGCTCGACCAGGCTGTCCGCCTGGCCGAGCGCGTCCCCGGCCTGCCCCAGGTGCTCGACCACGCCGGCAAACCGGACCTGAGCGGCGGTGAACTGGCGCATTGGGAAAGCGAGTTGCTCCGCCTGGCGGCCCATCCCCAGGTGGTCTGCAAGGTCTCCGGGCTGATCACCGAGGCAGACCACGTTTCCTGGACCACCGCCGACATCCGACCGGCGTGGGACGTCCTGCTGAACGCTTTCGGCCCCGAGCGGCTGATGTTCGGCTCCGACTGGCCGATGGCGAACCTGGCGGGCGGCTGGAACCGGTGGGCCGCCACCGTGGACGAACTGCTCGACGGGTTCTCTGCCCACGAGACCTCGGCGATCCTCGCGGGCACCGCCACCGCCTTCTACCGCCTCGCCCGTACCGAGGAGAGCCGGGAATCACGATGACGCTCGCCGTTCGCTACGCGGCCGCCCGCACGGTGGACACCGCGGCACCGATCCGGCTCCGAGCCATGTGGTCGGGATGCCGCAGATTCATCCGATGTATTGATGGGAGTTCGACATGAAGCTGCTCCGACTCGGGGCGCCGGGCGAGGAAGTCCCGGCAGTCCGCGGCGAGGATGGACGCGTATTCGCCCTCGCGGGGCTGACCGGCGACATCGACGGCGCGTTCCTCGCATCCGGCGGCATCGGCCGGGCCAGGACCGCGCTGGCCGCCGGTCGACTGCCCGAGCTCGACCCGGCCGGTCTGCGGATCGGCGCGCCCGTGGCCCGGCCGGGCAAGGTGGTGTGCGTCGGTCTCAACTACCGTGACCACGCGGAGGAGACCGGGGCGGCTATCCCCACCCGCCCGGTGGTCTTCATGAAGGACCCGGCGACCGTGGTCGGCCCGTACGACGAGGTTCTGATCCCGCGCGGCTCGGTGAAGACCGACTGGGAGGTGGAACTCGCTGTCGTGATCGGGCACCGGGCGCGCTACCTCGCCGACCCCAGCGACGCGGCGGACTGCATCACGGGCTACACGATCAGCAACGACGTCTCAGAGCGGGAGTTCCAGCTGGAATTCTCCGCCCAGTGGGACATCGGCAAGTCCTGCGAGACCTTCAACCCGCTGGGCCCCTGGCTGGTCACCGCGGACGAGGCGGGCGACCCGCAGGCGCTCGGCCTGCGCCTGGCCGTCAACGGCGAGCTGCGCCAGGAGGGCAACACCAAGAACATGATCTTCGACATCGCCCACCTGGTCTGGTACCTGAGCCAGTACATGGTGCTCAACCCCGGCGACGTCATCAACACCGGCACCCCGGCCGGCGTGGCCCTCGGCCTGCCCGGTACCCCCTACCTGCGCGCGGGTGACGCCGTCGAGCTGTCCATCGACGGCCTGGGCACCCAGCGCCAGACGTTCCGCAACGCGTGAAAGGCACTTCGTTGTCCGCAACCACCGCGCTCCAGGCGCCAACCGACACCCAGCGGGACCCGGATGCCTCCTTCCGGGCCACCAGGCCGTCGGACGAGCAGAAGGTGGCGGCATGACAACCACCGATCTTGCGGGACTGACGGCGGTGGCCAGGCCGATACCGGCGGCGCCGCCGGTATCGGCCTGGCCACCGCGTCCCTGCTCGCGGAACGCGGCGCGCGGGTGGCTGTCTTGGATCTCGACCCCGCATCGCTGAAGGAACCGCTGACCGGCTTCACCGCCGACGTCGGCGACGACGCCTCCGTGCGCGGCGCCGTGGACGCGGTGGCCGACGCTTTCGGCGGCATCGACCTCGTGGTCAACCGCGCGGGCATCAGTGCGACCGGCACGGTGGAGGACAACGCGGACGAGCAGTGGCAGCGGGTGCTGGACGTCAACGTCGTCGGCATCGTCCGCACCACCGAGCCGCCCTGCCGTACTTGCGCAGGTCCGCACACGCGTCGGTGGTCAACATCGGCTCCATCGTCACCACGACCGGTCTGCCGCAGCGCGCTGTACGCGGCCAGCAAGGGCGCCGTGATGTCGCTGACGCTGTCGACGGCCGCCGACCACGTCCGCGAGGGAATCCGGTTCAACTGCGTCAACCCCGGAACCGTCGACACCCCGTGGGTCGGTTCCTAGGCTCCTGGACGCCGCCTAGGACCCGGTCGCCGAGCGTGCCGCCCTGAACGCCCGCCAACCCACCGGTCGCATGGTCACCGCCGACGAGGTGGCCGCCGCCGCCGCCTACCTGTCCAGCCCCGCGGCCGCCTCCGTCACCGGCGCCGCCCTGGCGGTCAACGGCGGTATGGCGGGCCTGCGCCTGCGCCCCGTACAGAAGGCGTGACCATGCACCGGAACATCCTCGGGCCCGGGCCGCTGCGGGTCAGCGCACTCGCCTTCGGCGCGGCGGCGATCGGCAACCTGTTCACCCCGGTCACCGACACCGAGGCCGAGAAGGCGGTCGCCGCCGCCTGGAAGGCCGGTGTCCGCTACTTCGACACCGCCCCGCACTACGGCCTCGGACTGTCCGACCGGCGTCTGGGCGATGCCCTGCTCGGCCTGCCCCGCGGCGAGTACGTCATCTCCACCAAGGTCGGCCGGCTGCTGGAGCCGGCCGCCCTCGTCGGCGGCGGTCTCGGAGGCGATGACCTCGCCAACGGGTTCGCCGTCCCGGCCACCCACCGGCGGCGCTGGGACTTCAGCGCCGAGGGTGTACGGCGCTCCGCCGAGGACAGCCTCGACCGACTCGGCATGGACCGGATCGACATCGCCTACCTGCACGACCCCGACGACCACCTCGACCAGGCCGTCGACGAGGCCTGGCCGGAGCTGGCGCGCCTGCGCGCCGAGGGCGCCGTGCGCGCGATCGGCGCCGGCATGAACCAGGCGGAGGGTCCGGCGCGACTGGTCCGCGAGACCGACATCGACGTGGTCCTGCTGCCCGGCCGCTACAGCCTCCTCGACCAGCGCGGCCTGACCGAACTGCTGCCGCTGGCCGCCAAGCGCGCCGTCGGCGTGGTGGTCGGTGGCGTCTTCAACTCCGGCCTGCTCGCCGACCCGAAGCCCGGAGCGACCTTCGACTACGCCGCGGCTCCGGACGAACTGCTGCGTCTGGCAATGGAGTTGAAGGAGGTGCGAGCGGCACGGGGTGCCGTTGCGGGCCGCCGCGCTGCGCTTCCCGTTCGGGCACCCGGCCGTCGCGACCGTGCTGGTCGGCACCCGAAACGCCGCGGAAGTACGGGACGCCGCGGCGATGCTCCACCACCCCGTCCCCGACGTGCTGTGGACGGATCTGAGGGAACGCGGGCTGCTCCCCGAGGACGTACCGACCCCCAGGGAGGCGGGCTGATGCGGATCGCCCTGTTCATCACGTGCTTCAACGACACCATGTTCCCCGGCACCGGGAAGGCCGTGGTCGAGGTTCTCGAACGGCTCGGCCACCGCGTCGACTTCCCGCAGGAGCAGACCTGCTGAGGGCAGATGCACTTCAACACCGGCTACCGGCCAGAGGCCATCCCGCTGGTGGAGCGCTTCGCCCGGGTCTTCGGCGAGTACGACACGGTGGTCACCCCGTCCGCGTCCTTCGCTGGCATGGTGCGCGAGAACCATCCGGTGCTGGCCGAGTAGCACGGCCGTGCCCGGCTGCGGGCCGATGTGGCGGAACTGGTTCCCGGGTCCATGAGTTCACCGAGCTCCTGGGCGACGTCCTGGGTCTGATGGACGTCGGCGCCGCATTCCCGCACTGGGTCGTCTACCAACCGACCTGCCACTCGTTGCGCGGTCTGTGGCTCGGCGACCGCGGTCTTCCGTCGTGGTGATCGACGCCCTGGCCGCGCGCTGGGGGCGGACCTGTACCGCTCGGGCAAGCTGGTCTGGGCCGAGCTGTTGAGCGAGCCGGTCGTATGACCGAGGAGAGGCCCCGGGTGTGGGTCGGCGACCAGGTGTACGACGCCGACGCGCGGAGGAGAGGGCATCGTCACCGACGTGCGGGGCGGGACGTATTGTCATCGGCCCCGTCTACATCTGGGCGGCCACCTGGACCGCCGACAGTTCCGAGAAGCTGGAGGTCGTCCTCTCGCGCGAGGAACGCCCCAAGCGCCAGCGGGAGCAGGGATGGTGACCCGCTCCCGCCGGAGACCCTCGCGAGGTAGAGGCCCCTGATCCAGCGTCTTCGCCTCGGGGCGCCCGCGGTAGACGGTGCCGTCGGCGACGCCGGCGGTGTAGAGGTAGCGGCGGTCGCCCGCGACGCTCTCGGGAAAGGCCCGGCTGCCGTCGACCGTGATCACGCGGCCGTTGCCCTCGCGGTCGTGGGCGGGCGCGGCGGTGGCGGGAGGCGCGAGGGCCGCCAGGGCGGCGGCCGCCGCGGTGAGGGTGAGGACCGTGCACTGTCAAGTGGCGTGCGCGGTGGCGCGGGTGGACATCGTGAAGGACCTTTCCTGGTGAGGGCACCCAACGCCATCGTGAACGCTGGTCAACTTCCACCTCACCACGGAGTGACCTGAAAAAGTTCCCGGCTCACGGCAACCGTATGAGGAGTCTGTGACGACAAAGGAGCGGATCCGGCCAGTTCCGGTGGCCGGCTTTCCTCCAGTGACAGCATGCAAGGAGCACCTCACCCCCATGAGCAACAACCCGAAGGGCGGGCGCCGCGGGCGTCATCGCCGCCGCTTGACCGCCACCGCCGTGCTGCTCGCTGTGCCCGCCGCCGTCGTGCCGTACCTCGCGTTCACGCAGGACGACTCACAGGCCAGCAGCGCGAAGACCACGGTCGCGGCCAGGCCGTACGTGTGGAAGAACGCCCAGGTGGTGGGTGGCGGTTATGTCACCGGGCTGGTGTTCAACCCGCGGGAGAAGGGCCTGCTGTACGCGCGCACCGACATGGGTGGCGCCTACCGCTGGGACGCCGCGGCCCAGCAGTGGATCCCGCTGACCGACTGGATCGGCGAGAAGGACTGGAACCTGCTGGGCATTGACTCGGTGGCCACCGACCCCGTCGACCCCGCGCGGCTCTACCTCTCGGCGGGCACCTACACCAACGACTGGGCGGGCAACGGCGCGATCCTGCGCTCCACCGACCAGGGCCGCACCTTCAAGCGCACCGATCTGCCGTTCAAGGTGGGAGGCAACGAGGACGGCCGCGGGGCGGGCGAGCGGCTGGTGGTCGACCCCGCCGACAACGGCACCCTGCTGCTGGGCACCCGCAAGAACGGCCTGTGGCACAGCACCGACCACGGCGTGACATGGCGTCAGGTCTCCTCGTTCCCCGTCAAGGACGGGGCGAGCAGCGGTGCGGGCATTTCGTTCGTGACGTACGGCCCGGCGGGCAGCAAGACGGTCTACGTCGGCGTCAACGACAGGGCCACATCCTTGTACCGCTCCACCGACGGCGGCGGCACCTGGCAGGCCGTCTCCGGGCAGCCGACCGGCCAACTGCCGCAGCACGGGGTGCTCTCCCGTGACGGCTCTCTGTACCTGACGTACACCGACAACCTGGGGCCCAACGGCGTGACGGCGGGCTCGGTGTGGAAGTACACACCGGCTGGCGGGGTGTGGAAGGACATCTCCCGTCCCAGGGCAGTTACGGATTCTCCGGGCTTGCCGTCGACCCGCGCAAGCCGTCCACGGTGATGGTCACCACCCTCGACCGCTGGTGGCCCGAGGACGAGATCTACCGGACCACCGACGGCGGCACGACCTGGAAGGCACTGGCCGACAAGTCGATACGCAACGCCTCCGCCGCTCCTTACGTCGGCACTCACACCGGGCACTGGATGACCGCCCTGGCCATCGATCCCTTCAACTCCGGGCACGTGCTCTACGGCACCGGCAACGGCATCTGGCGCAGCAAGGACGCCAACGCCTCCGACACCGGCGGCACCAGCCACTGGAGCATGGGCGCCCGGGGACTGGAGGAGACCGCGCTGATGGACGCGATCGCCCCGCCCGGCGGCGCCACCGTCATCACATCCATGGGCGACCAGGGCGGCTTCCGCCACGACTCCTGACCAAGGTGCCCTCCGGGCGGCTGAAGAACCCGATGATGACCAACAGCACCGACATCGACTTCGCGCAGTCCAAGCCCGCGCTTATGGTTCGCGTCGGCCGCGGCGGCACGCAGGACGGCGCCTACTCGACCGACGGCGGCCGCAGCTGGAAAGGCTTCAAGGCAGAGCCGGTGGCCGGTGCCCAGGACGGCCATGTCACGCTCGCGGCGGACGGCTCCGCCATCGTCTGGACCCAGGCCGGTCAGGCCCCATACCGCTCGACCGACAACGGGTCGAGCTGGTCGAGGGTCAACGGCCTGGGCGCCGACGCCGTGGTCGTCGCTGACCGCTCCTCGGCCAGGACCTTCTACTCACTGTCCGGCGGCACGCTCTACGCCAGCACAAACGGCGGCACGACCTTCACCGCCCGCGCCCGCAACCTGCCTTCCGGCCGGCTCGCAGCCGTCCCCGGCATCGCCGGTGACCTGTGGATCGCCGACGGCGGCAAGGGGCTGCTGCACTCCACCGACGGCGGCCACACCTTCACCACGCTCAGCTCGGTGCAGTCCGCCTCCGCCCTCGGCTTCGGCAGGGCCAAGCCGGGCGCCAACTACCAGACCCTGTACCTGATCGGCACCGTCAAGAACATCACCGGAGTCTTCCGCTCCACCGACAAGGGGGCCACCTGGCTCCGCGTCAACGACAAAGCCCACCAGTGGGGCGCTATAGGCAGCGTGGGCGTCATCACCGGCGACCCCGACACCTACGGCCGCGTCTACGTCGGCACCAACGGACGCGGCCTCCAGTACGGCGACCCGTCCTGACCGAGGCGCCCAAGCAGGGGCCGCAGACAAACAACCTGCGGCCCCTGCACAACGCTGAGGGACATCACTCAGACATGGGCCGCCACTTCACCTAATGGCTAAGTCGTGAACGATGCCGCCCCGGCGCGCCCCGTCGGCCATCTGCGCGCGGCACTCCTCGGTCCGGCCGAGGGCCGCCGTTGGCCATGGGTGAGAGGCATCGCGCTTCCCGGCGTACGGCCTTTGGGCGGGCAGTAGTGCCAAGGGCGCCGCCCTGATGACGGCTGCGCAGAGTACGGCGGCCGCGCGGACGCTGCCTCCGTACTCGATCATCCACCGTCAGCTGAAGCGCGCGCCGGCGACGGTCGGCTGACCCGGCGCAGCACAGCCAGCGACCGGCTTCCACCGGGAGGAGCAACGCTGTCCTGCGCTCCCGGTGCCCGCTCTTCGCGAGCCCGTGCGACGGCCGCGTACCAGCGGCGTCGCTGGTCGGCTTCGCGCAGTTCCTGGTCCTGCTCCTGCTTCTCCTGCTCCTGCTCCTGCTCCTGCTCCTGCTCCTGCTCCTGGCGTTCGGCTTCCGCCGCGGGGTTTTCGAGATCCTGCAGGAGGTATGCCCGCCGTGACCCCACCCTCCACCGCGCAGCGTCGCTGTAGGAGTACGAGTGGATCACCGCACGCGCCGCTCCTCGAGCGGTGCAGCCCGCAGCCGTGCGGCGGCGTCACGCGGCAGGTGCGGCGTGTGGCGCACCAGTCGGGCGGAGTTGGCAGCGATGGCGATGCCGCTGGCGTTGTACAGCAGGACGGCGAGGACGGGGTTGAGTGGAGCCGCTGGCACCTGCGATGAGGCCGGCGAGTTCACGCCGATGGCCAGGGCGTAGCTCTGCCGCACAACCCGCAGCGCGTGCCGGCTGAGTTCGACGACGGCGGCGGTACTACGCAGATCGTTTCCGGTCGGCGCGATGTCGGCGGTCTCCAGCGTGAGGTGGGAGGAGTCGGCGCCGTGACGATGCCGGCGTCCGCGAGCATGAGGGCGGCGGGGCGTACGGATGCGCGCTCGAATCCGCCTACCACTCGGGAGGCTTGCGGAGTTCACCTCATGGGTTGTACGGCGTATGGGTGATGGAGGAGATCTTGAGGTAGCGGGCGCCGTCAGCGGTGGCCCAGGTGGAGGAGTCCGGGTTGCCGGGCCAGTCACCGCCGACCGCGATGTTGGCGATGAAGCGCAGGCCCGTGCCGGCCGGGGTCCTGTACCAGGTGGTGCCCGTGATGGCGCCGTCCACGGCGAAGTCAATGTGGTCCGGGAACCAGCTGAACGAGTATGTGTGGTACGAGTTTGCCCAGCCGGAGGAGCTCGTCCTCGAGAACTGCTGCTGGACGTTGTTGACGTCGTGGGACGTCTGGTAGACGACACCCGGGTTCTGTCCCACGATCTCAGCGGCGTCGAACTCGGGCAGCCACGGATTCAGGTACGCCGCCCATACCGCCGGCAACAGTCCCCGTCCGTTGGGCATGTTGGCGGTGAAGCTGTATGTGCCGTACCCGTACCGCGCCGTCGACTCCACACGGCCTGAGTAGTAGACCCCGCCCCCGGCGTTGTACGCCTTGATCACCAGAGTGTTGCCCTCGTACCAGACGCAGTCCGGCCGATACGTCTCCAGCTCGTTGTTGGCGGTCCATCTTGCGTTGATCTTGTTCCAGGAGTTGACGGTCACCGGGGTGCCCCAGGATGCGGCCCGTGCAGTCTGCGCACCCAGCATCAGCGCGGGAGGCACGGCCAGTGCGGCACCGAGTATGCGTCTGCGGCTCGGCCTGCGAGATAGAGGAGTCATCGCTGCTCCATTGCCTGGATGGACAAAGGGTGGTGGGAGCGGTCCCACGCTCCACTTGTCGCTGGACTTTAGGAGTCTGTTTGACCTTTGACAAGACGCGCCGCACAGATCGATGCGTTCCTTTGGTAGTTGAACGATCCCGGTGTCCCCGACTCGCCGTCCCGCCTGCAAGCACGGCCGCCCGGCCGCCCACTGCTTGCGCGATTCCGGCTCGGTGAGCCGCGCGTTCGTTCCGCCGGACGGGACGCTCGGCTTCGCGGGCCGCCCCCGGCGCCTGGTGACCCGCACCACCGAACGCTACGAGGCGGTGCAGCAGCGGTTGGCTGAGGGCAAGACCCTGGCCGCGATCCGCCGTGAACTGCGGCTCGACCACTCCACCGTTCGCCGCTTCGCCCGCGCCCGCAGCCTCGACGAACTCCTGGCCAAGGCCATCAACTGGGCGACCCTCCTGGACGCATACAAGCCCTACCCGCACCAGCGGTGGACCGACGGCTGCCACAGCATCCCCACCTCCACCGCGAACTGCGCGCACAGGGCTTCACCGGCGGCCATCCAGTGCGTCCGGCGCTACTTCCGCCCGTTCAAGAAGCCCGACAGCACCCTCCTCAAGGACCCGCCAGGACCTCCTCCCGCACCCCGGCCGGCGCCGAAGCCCCGCCGCGTCGTCCGCTGGATCATGACGAACCCCGAACACCTAGCCGAGACTGACGCGGCCGAACTCAGGGAAATCCGGACCGCCTGCCCCGAACTCGACGCCGCCGCACGCCACGTCCGCGACTTCGCCACCATGATGCGCGACCACCGCGGCGACCTCCTGACCGCCTGGCTGGACCGGGCCCTCGCGGACGACCTGCCTGCCCTACACTCCCTCGTCAACGGCCTGCGCCGCGACATCGACGCCGTCACCGCGGCCTTTTCCACCTCCTGGAGCTCAGGCCAGGTCGAGGGCCACGTGACACGCGTCAAACTCCTCAAGCGCATGGGATTTGGCCGGACCAACCTCGATCTCCTCCGCAGACGCGTACTTCACAGCCCGTGAGATCACCCGACCATGCAGGTGCACTGCTATCGTCCGCCGCGTGACTCGCGACGAGGAAATCCTGGACTCGATACGGCGGGATTCCGGTCTAGCCGAGCTACTGTGGCACGTCTGCGAGTTTGATCTCTCGCGTGGCAATCACGGGGAGCTTGTCCGGCTCTCGTCCGGGCTTCCTCTGGAGGGCGTTGCTGGCGACTTCACTGGCGGAACGTTCTTCCTCTGCGGTGACGGCAGCAAGGGCCGGCCTGTGCTCTATGCCGGCTCCGAAGGACAGGCCGGCTTGATGGGCCAGAACCTGACCGAGGCGTTGGAGATCATTGTCGGTTTGCCGTCCTGGTGGGACTGCCTGAAGTTTTCTGGATCCGGTGATCTGACGGTCATGCAGATGACCGCCGAACACCTTCGCCAGGACGAGCTCAGGGACCAACCCGAGGTCGGCGCGGATCGAGTGCGCCTGGCTGCAGCACTGGGCCTGGAACTCGGCTCCGTTCCGGCCCTGTTGGCTCGCCTGCATACTGCGGTCTCTGCCACCACGCCTGACTTCGTCCTCACGGTCGAAGCGGGAGAACAGTACGAGTCGCTCTTCGGTCCCTGGCTGCCGAGCCGGAACCCCTCCTGGCAGCGAAAGGCGAAGTGAGGCTGCCCTTTGGAGTTGGTGATCAGGATGCAGTCGCGGATGCAGGCACACACATGAGTGGATAGCTCCGTCGACGGTAGTCATCACAAGATCCCCGACAGAGCCGGTTTTTCGCGCACGGGGCACTCTCGGTAGAGGGGGCGTAAGCCCGCCAGAGGGCGACCGGCGCCTCACGTCCCGGGTCGTCGCCCAGCCCTGCGCGTGCTTCCAGTTCGGCTGTGGCCCCGGCCACGCGAGACCTCAACGCCACACGCCCGGCTGGGAGTTACCCAGTCGGGCGGCGGCGGTCAGGGCCGTCGGTCAAGGAACCGGCGCTACACGTCGGCCGGACGTCGTGACCCTCGAGCGAGAGTGCCTAGCACTCCGAGAGGACCTGCTGGTCGTGGTGCCAGCCCCAGGAGTCGAGGTTCACGTCACTGACGAACACGCCCCCGTTGCCGGTGTCGTCGTCGGTCAGCAGCCAGATGTCGTCATAGTGACCGTTGTTGGAATACCAGGTGCCGTGGACCCAGCAGTAGAAGTAGCTGGTGCCGGCGTACAGGGTGCCCGCGTGCGACGAGGTGTACGGGTCGGGACTCCAGTGGGTCCACTGGTCGATGACGGTGGTCAGGTTGTAGGTGGAGGCCGAGGCGGGCGTGTGCGGCGCCTTCGGTGCCGCCACGGCCTGGGAGCCGGTGGCCAGGAGTCCCGCCGTGGCCAGGACCGCGAGCACGGCGGATGTGAAGGGACGTGGACGCATGATTTTTCTCCCCTTGTGTGTGCTGTGTGCCGCCGGGTGGTGCCGTGGCGACCGTTCGTACCGGGTGGTCGATCCCGGTGGACTCGGCGCGGGTCCCAGCCGGAGGGACCGCGTGACGTTCTCGAAGCCTGTCGCAACGCACCGGCAGGCCGAGCAAGTACGTGAGCAGGTACGTGAGTGATCCGGGCGGTGCGTGGGCGGCCCGTCAGCACTGGGCGCCGGGCGGCAGGCCTGCGTACTCGCCGCCTTCGAAGTAAACGGCGCTGACATAGCCGTCGGCGAAGACGATCCAGATGTTGCTGCTGATCCCGTGGGCGTACACCGTCTCGCCCAACGTCCAGCAGTAGGCCTCGTACGTCCTGCCTCCGGTGAGCGTGGCCACGTAACTGCCGTGATTCCGGGGAGGTTGACGACGTCGACGTTCTCGTACGGAGTGACGTCGTAGCCTGCCGCGACACTCGTCGGCAGCGGCGCGGTCACCGGCCGGGCGATGGTGGCCGTCTCGGCATGGCCGACGCCGGCGGTGGCGGAGAGCAGGCCCGCGGTGGCGAAGAGGCCGACGAGTGCGGGGCGAACAGCGTGCTTGTTCATCAACTTCCCTTCCGGTGCTCGCGGGCATCGGGCCCGCTCTGACCCACCCGGGCACTCGGCCGGGCACTCGACCGGGCCTCGTACGGTGCAACTGCGAGTGCAAGTGCGTGGTCAAGTCCGATGGCGCCTGGCGGCGCCCTGGTGTGAACGTGGACGACGCGGCGTTCGGAACGGCTTACGGATTTCGTCCGCGGTCCGGCAGGTCCTGGTCTTCCGCACCAACTAATGGAACACTCGTGCGAGTGAACAAACGTGATGAAGGGGTATGAAAGTGAGCGAACCGATCAGCGACTCCGGCGTGGACACGAGCGGTCCAGCCGCATCCCTGACACGAACCGTCAGTCGGCGCGCATGTCCACGGCCTCTCGTCGATGTCGGTCCGTCCCAGCGCAGCACGGCCCGCGCGCCTTCTCCAGCGAGCAGTGCACGACGAATCCCCCTGCGGAACCGTGCTGTGCCTTGCTCCTAGACGACCGTAGGCGCGCGCCGCGGCCCGAGGGCACCATCGCGCGCACCATGAGTCCCCAGTTCGCGCACCGGGTACCTCGCGGGAGTCAGGGGCCCGTTCCCCCCGAGGCCGGGGGTGGACGGGCATGACGCACCGCGAGGATTCCGCTTCCCGTTCGTCCCGATTACGAGGAACCGAGTCGTTCGAGACGGTCGCCTCAGCCTTGTTCGCTCCGCTACGGGTGAGCGATCCCGGCCCCCAGGAATTCGATGCCGTGGTCGACCACACCGCCATCGGCCCCGTGGTCGTCGTCCGCATCCAGGCCACCGCCGCAACGGTGACTCGGGACAACCGCAGCATCACCTCCACCGACATGGAATGGATGCACTTCAATCTCCACCACCACGGCCAGCTCACCGCGGCCCAGGACGACCGGACAGCGACGGTGAAACCCGGCGAACTGTACGCGTGTGACAACACCCGGCCCTACCGGCTCATCGGTACCGACCCCAGCGACATGACCGTGCTCTGCATCCCCGGGCCAGTCTGGGCAGGCACGCGGACTCCGTGAGCCGGCGCACGGCACTGCCCATCCCCACCCAGGACGGGATCGGCGGGCTCCTCGACCACGTGCTGTCCGCGGTCGACGACGGCCTCCCCACTACGGCGCGACACGTACGCATTTTGCCGACGCCCTCACCGCGCTCCTCCTCGCCGCTTTCGCCGACACCACGCCCGAGCGGATCTCCGTCGCCAGCGATCTCACCGAACGCATCCGCGCCTATGCACTGGCCCATCTCGACGACCCCTGCCTCAGCGCGGAACACGTAGCACGCCGGCACCACGTTTCCGTCCGGCACCTGCACACCCTCTTCAAGGACAGCGACCTGACCTTCGCCGCCTGGATTCGGCATGAACGTCTGCTACGGATCCGCAGAGATCTCCTCGATCCCTCCTCCGCGCACATCCCTGCGGCCGCGATCGCGGCACAGTGGGGAATCCACGACCCCAAGCACCTCGGCCGGGCCCTGAAACGAGAGTTCGGCACCACCGTCAGCGAAATGCGCCGCGAGCAAAAGAACTGATTCGCTCTGTTCCTCCGTTCCCGCCTTCTGCAAGTTGTCATCAGCACGATCACTCCGGCCCAGTCAGCGAGGGGAGTATGGGGCACAGCTGCGTGCTGCACAGCAGGCAGGGAACCCGCGTACGACCACCGGCTCTGAACGCCCCGCGCTACCGCTGATCAGCGTCTACAGACGGGCGGCTGCCAGCGCCCGGCTTCAGCTGGTCCAGCCCGACGAGGACCAACTGGACGCTCGCGATGGCGGTCAAGCCTTCCGGCCCACACCAGCTTCGTCGCGTCGTCCTGCCGGTACCCCTTTCGGTCGTCCCGCGCGTACTCAGCGTCCGTAGACCGAGGAGGAGGTGGAAGCCGAGCCGGTGGCCGGTCCGTGGTCGGTCAGGACCAGCTCCTTCGCCCTGTTGAACTCCTCGTCCGTGATATCGCCGCGAGCGCGGATCTCGGACAGGGTGGCGAGCTCTTCCACGCTGCTGCGTTGCCCCTGGTCGCCCGCGGCCTGCCTGACGCGGGCGTCGAAGGCTTCCTGCTGTGCTCGGGCCTGCGCTATCTCTCGGCGGCCCATGTTCTTGCCGCGGGCGATCACGTAGACGAAGACGCCCAGGAACGGCAGGAGGATGGTGAACACCAGCCAGCCGGCTTTCGCCCACCCGTTCATCGAGTCGTCACGGAAGATGTCGACGACGATCCGGAAGAGCAGGACGAACCACATGATCCACAGGAAGAACAGGAGCATGCTCCAGAAGACGCTCAGCATGGGGTAGTCGTACGCAAGGTATGTCTGCGTGCTCATGTCTTTCCTCCATCCCGGGCGCTCGCCCGGCCGCCGTTGTGCTCGCTTCAGGGTGCGCACGGGCCGGGGTCCTGTACCTCACCCTTCGCGGGTGGTCGTGCGGGCCACCGCCCGCTCCGCCCGGCCGGGCCGGTTCGCCGGTCGTCAGGTCGTCGTGTCGGGGCGGTACGGGCCCGGGCCGCGCGTCCGTCGGAGCGCGGCCCGCCATGCGAGGGCGACCGCCGCTTCGGCCAGACCGAGCAGGACGAGCCACAGGCCGAGCAGCCGGGTCAGGGCGTGGGCCGATTCAGCCGGCAGGGCGAGCACCACGATCCCTGCGACGATCCCGAGCACGGCGACGCCCAGGAGGACGCCGCGGTGCGGCAGGTCCTTGTCGGCGAGCGCCGTGTAGAGGGTGAGGATGCCGGACACCAGCCAGACGACGCCGACGATCAAGGACAGCGCGACGATGGTCTGGAGCGGGTTCCGCAGGCACAACACCCCGGCCAGGACGTACAGCACGGCCAGCAAGAGCCCCGGGAGCCGTTCGCCGCGCTCCTCCCGGCCGAAGCAGGCCACGAACCGGAACGCCCCGGTCACGAGCAGGTACAGGCCGATGAGGACGGACAGGACGTGCAGGGTCTCGTCCGGCCAGACCAGCACCAGAACTCCCGGCACCACCGTCGCGACCGCTGAGCCCAGGATCCAGGTCCACGAACGACCCAGTTGCGCCAGCACGTCCGCGGCATCACTCACCGGGCGGGGTCCGCCTCGTCGGCAGGGGGTTCCGGTTCGGCCGACGACGCCGGATCACGCGACATGGTCATGGCTCCTCCTCGCACGATCGGACGCGTCGCTCCCGGACCACCGACGGGGCGGCGCGTGGGAACCCCGCGTGCCTCAGCGTCCCGCGTGTCACCCGGGCGCCGGGTCACCCGCGGCGGGTGATCGGGCGGCACCGTCGTGGCGATGGGATGGGGGCGGGATGAGATGGGAAGTGGATGTGTTCGCCGAGCCTGCGCCAACCACACACGTGCGGCAAACGGGACGAAGAGTCACGAGCTGAGCGGACCCCAAGGCCGATCGGACGGACCGATCGGGGAATTGTCAGTCGGCCCGGCCCTCCGGAAGCTGCCGCATCTCCAGGACGCGCAGTCCCAGCGACTGGAAGCGGGCCAGCAGACCGTAGAGGTGCCCTTCGTCCACGACGGGGCCGAACAGGACCGTCTGGCCGGACATCACCACGTGGCCCAACTCCGGGAAGGCTTTGGTCAGCGTTTCCGACATGTGTCCCTCGACGCGAATCTCGTAGCGCATGGGCTGTTCTCCCGCGGGCGGCGTGGGGGCCAGGCGGACGGCGCCCTTCCCTGAGATAGTGCCCCTCCCTGCCTGGCCGGACCTCACCCCGTGCAGGTGACCCGCCGCCTGGTGCACCTGTGATTCCGTGGGGTGTCCGACGGCGCGGGCCAGGCCCTCCGGACCACGCCCGACGCGCGTGCGGGTTCCTGGGCCCCGGTCGCGGTACCGGGTCGAGCCGCGGTCCAGACGCTCGTGCCCCGCAACACGAGGAGATGCCATGGACGACTACCCCCGATCGCCGATCACGGGCTCGTCGGCGACCTGCAGACCGCGGCGCTGATCGCCGCCGACGGGACCGTCGACTGGTGGTGCACACCGAGGTTCGACTCTCCCAGCGTGTTCGCCTCCCTGCTCGACAGCGACCGCGGCGGCCACTGCCGACTGACCGCCGACGTCGAGGAGGAGGTCACCGTACGCCAGCTCTACCTCGCGGACACGGCCATCCTGGTGACCCGCTACATGGCCCCGGACGGCGTCGGCGAGGTCGTCGACTTCATGGAGCCGGACCCTTCGACGACCGCGTCCGCCTCGCACCGCCTGGTTCGGGTGGCCCGTGTGGTGCGAGGCAGCCTGCCGTTCGAACTGATCTGCCGGCCGCGCTTCGACTACGGCCGAGCCGAGCACTTCCTGGACCGCCTCGACGACGGTTCATTCGTCTTCCACGGCCCCGACACAGACCTGCACCTACAGGCCTCCGCCCCGGTCGAACTCCACCCCGACGGCAGCGACGTCACCGCCCGGTTCACCTTGCACGCCGGCGAACAGGTCGCGATCGTCCTCACCAGCGAGAGCGGCGACGACGACGCCCGCAGCGGGCGTCCCGGCGGCCCGGCCCCCGACATCGAGGCGATCACCGCGGCCTTCCACGCCTGTCGCGCGTTCTGGCTGACCTGGCTGCGCTCCTGCCGCTACCGCGGCCGCTGGCACGAGACGGTCGTCCGCTCCGCGATCACTCTCAAACTCCTCACCTACGCCCCCACCGGCGCCCCGATCGCCGCCGCCACCATGGGCCTGCCCGAGCAGATCGGCGGCGAACGCAACTGGGACTACCGCTACACCTGGATCCGGGACGCATCGCTCTCGGTCCGCGCACTGATCGACCTCGGTTTCACCGACGAGGCCGACGCCTTCCGCCGCTGGCTCCGCGAACGCCTCGATGCCGGCGCGTCCGCCTCCGGCGAACCGCTCCAGATCATGTACCGCGTCGACGGCGAACCCCACCTGCGCGAGGAGGTCCTCGACCACCTGGAGGGATACCGCCGTTCCGCCCCGGTCAGGGCCGGAAACGAGGCCGCCGACCAGATCCAGCTCGACATCTACGGCGAGGCCGCCTACGCCATCGCCCAGGCCGAGGACATCGGCGGCATCCGCGGCTGGAAGGTTTTCGCCGACCTGCTGGACTGGCTCGCCGAGCACTGGGACCGTGCCGACGAGGGGATCTGGGAGACCCGCGGCGGCCGGCAGGACTTCACCTACAGCCGCCTCATGACCTGGGTGGCCTTCGACCGCGGTGTCAGGCTCGCCACCACCCACTCCCGCCCCGCCGACCTCGCCCGCTGGGGCGCCGCCCGCGACACCGTCTTCCAGCAGATAACGGACCGCGGCTGGAGCGAGAAGCGCCGCGCCTTCGTCCAGCACTACGACACGGACGTCCTCGACGCCTCCCTGCTGCTCATGCCCCGCGTCGGGTTCCTCGCCCCCGACGACCCCGATTGGCTGACCACACTCGACGCCATGGACGAGGAACTCGTCAGCGACAGTCTCGTCTACCGCTACGACCCGGCGGCCTCCCCGACGGGCTGAAAGGCTCCGAGGGCACCTTCAACCTGTGCACCTTCCTGTACGTCCAGGCTCTCGCCAAGTCCGGCCGCCTCGAGCAGGCCCGCTATGCCTTCGACAAGATGCTCACCTACGCCAACCACGTCGGTCTCTTCGCCGAGGAGATCGGGCCGTCCGGCGAGCAACTCGGCAATTTTCCCCAGGCGTTCACCCACCTGGCACTCATCGACGCCGCCATCGCGCTCGACGAGGAACTCGACAAGGCGGAAGCCGCGGCGGCTTGACCGTCGGCGGTACGACAGGACGCGAGGCGCGCGGGGAGCATGACCGAGCAGAAACCCGCAGCGGCCCTCCAACACCCCGTCGGCGTGCCGGTTCCGGCCGACGGGTCCTGGCCCCCGCTCGCCCTCGCGCAGTTCATCTGCAGATTCGCCTCATCTGCAGATTCGCCCGGGTCGAACAGGAACGTGGTGACCAGCGACATCAGTCACGACCTCGACACGACCGTCCAGGGCGTCCAGGGCGTCCAGGGCGCCTCACGATCTTCCTGCTGGTCATGGCGGCGCTGATGATCCCCGGCGGCGGGTTCACAGCAGCTTGAGGTCGCGCGCGCGACGCACCGCTTCGTTGCGCCGGTTCACCGCAAGCTTCCGGTAGACGCTCTTGAGGTGGGTCTTCACCGTATTGACCGACACGTAGAGGTCGGCGGCGATCTCCTCGGTCGACATCATCCCGGCCAGCCGCTCCAGGACGTCGTGCTCGCGTCGGCTCAACTCCTCCGCGACGAGCGACAGAGGCCGCCCGTCGACCGCGACCGGCTCACCCGGTCGTGACGGACCAGGCGTGAGCCAGCCCTCGGCCAGCTCGCGGAGTGGCTCGGTGGACAGGAAGGAGCTGATCCAGGGTCGGGCATCGAGGAACGGTCTCCGAAGTCGCTCGCGCCGGGCCTTGAGGAGTGCCTGCTCGACGAGCCGACGGGCGGTGGCCGCGTCCCCGCCCTGTCCGCGACCTGGGCTCGGACCAGGCCGGCCCGAACCGACACCGCCGGACCGGTCTGGGCCCGGGGCGCGATGCTGTCGAGCAGGTCGACCGCCGCTCCCGGACGGCCCGCGGCGAGCAGAGCCCGCGCGGCTTCCACCGCACATGCCGGTTGGTCACCTGACACGCCCTGGAGCACCTCGGCGGCTCTGTCCGGCCGCCCTTCGGCCAAGTGCGCGGCGGAAGCGACCAGCGCCTCATGACTCACTGCCCAAGGTGAGGGCACGACGGCGCGGACGCCCGGGTCCGCCGCCTCGACGGCAGTACGTGCGTTGCCCCGAGCCAGCAGCAGACGAGCCCTGGCCATGGCATGTCCCGCGGCCATCACCGGATCGTGTGCCGTGGCGGAGAGCAGAACCGTCTCGTGGAGCAGAGCCTGGGCCCGGTCCAGCTCATCGCGGTCGACGGCCACGGCGGCGAGCACCAGCAGTCCTATGCCCGTGACCGAGCCATCGGCGCACGGCTGGGACGAAGCGGGCCGCCCCGCCTCGGAGACCCCGCCAGGGCCTTGCGCTCCGCCCGGCCGATCCAGCCGTTCAGGTAGTCGATCATTGCCAAGTGCCCCATCGACTCCTCGCGGGGAGCACGGTGGACGGTCCGCCAGGAGTGTCGGCCACCGTGGTCAGGGCGGCCCGCGCGTCCTCGAAGCGTCCGGCCCACAGGAGTGTGGAGCCCAGATGGGTCAGCAGGAGCGCGGTGACTTCGGGATGCTTGTCCAGGAGTTGTCCGGGGACCTCCCGCTGGAGTTCATCGGCCGTCTCCGCGGCCTTCTCGGCCCGCTCGGGAGATCCGGTCAGCCGGGCGGCCAGTGCCTCCAGCAGCGCACAGCTCAGTTTCGCGGCCGCCCCGACGGGTGCTGCGGCCAACTCGCTCCGGCGTGGTGCAGGTGGGACAGGCCGCGCTCGACATCGCACTGGGACAGTTCGCGGGCCGCCCGGACGAGGTCCGTCGCGGGGCCGGCGGCCTTGAGGTCCATCCCGGCGAACAACTGGTCCAGTTCACCCGAGCGCAGGCCGGTGAAGAGCTGTCCGATCGCCAGGTCGTCGATGAGGGCGTCGGCGGTGAAACCCCAGTCGCCCGAGGCCGCGCCGTGAGCCAGTGTCTCCGGGAGGGATCCGCAGCTGAGCAGCCACTGCGCGGCCCGCCGGTGGAGTGCGGGCTCCAGCCTGGGCAGACGCACCCGCAGATGGGCCCGGAGAATCTCCCGAACAGCGGGTGGAGCCGGTACCACGAGTGCCCGAGGTGCTCGACGAACGCGTTCGCGCGGTGCAGTCCGACGAGAATGGGTTCGGCATCGGTCCGTTCGGTCAGCGCGTTCGCCAGATCGGGACAGAAACGCTGCAGGACGCTGACGCGCAACAGGAGGTCCTGCGCCTCCTCCTTCTGCCGCTTGAGCACCTCGGCCAGCAGGAAGTCCGCGACCGTACTGCTGCCCGCCTCGAACTCCTTCAGATACACCTCCGGGTCGGCGCTCTCCCTCGCGGCCAGGGCGCACAGACGCAGACCGGCAGCCCAGCCCCGGGTGCGGTCCACCAGGGCGCGCGCGGCGTGGACCGGCAGGCCCAGACCGTGCAGCTCCAACAGGGCGACGGCCTCCTCGGGGTGAAGGCCAGCTCCGCCGCGCGGATCTCCGTCAGCTCGCCGGCTGTCCGGTAGCGATGCAGCGGCAGCAGGGGTTCCGTCCGGCTGACGAGGACCAGGCGCAGGCCGGCGCCGGCGTGGTGCAGGACGAATTCCAGCTGCTCCGCCACCTCGGGGCGGTCACGCGGTCGTATTCGTCGAGTACGACGACCACGGGCTGGTCACGTTCGTTCAGTTCGGCGGCGAGCGTCGCCAGCAGCTTGTGGTCCACCCTGGCCGCCTCGCTCGGAAGCCCGATGGCACCGCAGGCCGGCACACCGCACGCGCGCAGGGCCTGGAGGAGGTACGCCCAGAACACACCGGGACGCCCGTCGCCCTCCTCGGCGGTGAGCCAGGCGACCGGCTGCCGCAGTCCGGCGGCCCAGTCGGCGGCCAGCAGGGTCTTTCCCGCACCGGCCGCTCCGTTGAGCAGGGTCAGAGGCGTCTGGAGAGCCTGGTCCAGGTGCCGGACGAGCCGCTGCCGCCGCAGGTATGTCGCCGACCTCGACGGCAACGCGATCCGTGTGCGGAGAAACGGGTCCCCCAGAGGATCGACGCACAGAGCAGTGGGACCGGCCGTTCCCTGAGCACGGTCGTCGGCATCCGCCACGGCGCTCACCACCACTGTCCGTCCGAGTCGGGTCATGGGCAGCGCTCTTTCGTCCAGCATCCAGCATCCCAGTGTTCCTGCTCCCGCGCGCGGGAGCGTGACCGCTCCGGTTCCGGGTCCAGGCGCTCAGGTCACCCACCACGGGTGATCCGCAGACGCCGCCGTGGCGGTGAGGTGGGAATTCCCGGCACCCTGTTCCCTCGGTCATCCGGCTGTACGGAACCCCGGACGGAACCAGCGAGAACCAAGGCACACGAGATGAACGATCCGAGCACCGCAAGGGTGGACTGCACCCGGTCCGGTCCAGCCGGTCCAGGCGGACTTCGGAGACGCCGACCGCTCCGCCCCTGGGCGGCGGCCGGGGAGCGGGCAGAAAGCCGTAACGAGGTGCGCGGCCAAGAGCACCGTGCGGGTGACGGCGAGGGTCAGAAGGCCGTCGGCACCCTGGCGCTCTTCCTGATGTTCTTCGCCGATGCCTACCACCTTTTGGGCCGCTACGCCCCGGACAGCGAGCCGCTGACCAGTACGGACGCCCCGCACTTGACGCTGATCACCTTCAGCAGCGCCGACTTCGGAGACAGCACGGCACGGTCGCGGCCCGGGCGCCTGCCGACGACGGCCCGGAGGGCGGGAGGTCCGCTGCCCGCAGGCGTTGCCCACGGGTGCCGGAGAGCGCGGTCCTGGCGCGGCTGCTCCGTCAGCGCGGCGGGCCGTCGGCGGAGTCGTGTGCGGCATCCGACGTCGGAACCCTTGACCGGGAGGCCGGACCATGACCGTACCGAGCAACTTCACCGCGTCCCTGCCACTGACCGACCGAGCGGCCCACGGCAGGAGGGCGCGCAAGCGCGCCGCGTTCGTGTCACGGCTGGTTCGAGGCGGATCAGCGGCGGCCCGATCCGGTGGAGGTGATCGAGCGCCAATCTGCTGAACGAGTACCGGAGTTGGTGCCGATCCGCTACGGCCGGATGCTCGAGTCGCCGTTCCGTTTCTACCGCGGCGCGGCGGCGATCATGGCAGCCGACCTGGCACCTCTCCCGAACACCGGGTTGTGGGTGCAACTCTGCGGGGACGCCCATCTGCTCAACTTCCGACTGCTCGCCTCGCCGGAGCGTCGTCTCGTCTTCGACATCAACGACTTCGACGAGACCCTGCCCGGGCCCTTCGAATGGGACGTCAAGCGACTGGCGGCGAGTTTCGTGACGGCGGGCCGGGCGAACGGCTTTTCGCGCAGGGAGCAGAACAAGGCCGTGCGCGCCTGCGTGGAGGCGTACCGGGAGCGGATGCACACCTTCGCCGGTACGCGCACCCCGGACATCTGGTACGCGCAGGACGACGCCGACCGAGTGCGGCAGCTGCTGGCCTCCTCGATGAACGAGGGGGTCCTGCGCCGTACATCCCGGGCAGCGGAGCGGGCCCGCACGCGTACTCATCTCCGGGCTTTCGCGAAGCTCACCCGCGTCACGGCCGAGGGCCGGCGCATCGCACCGGACCCGCCACTGATCACTCCGCTCGGGCAGCTGGCGCCGACCGACCCGTCCGAGGCCGGGCGGGAGAAGGAGCTCCAGAGCCTTGTGGCCGGTTACGCACGGACCCTGCCGTCCGAACGCCACCAACTGCTGCGTCACTACCGTCTGGTGGACATGGCCCGCAAGGTGGTGGGCGTCGGAAGCGTCGGCACCCGCTGCTGGGTCCTGCTCCTGCTCGGGAGGGACGACGACGATCCCGTTCTGTTGCAGGCCAAGGAGGCCCAGGAGTCGGTGCTGGCCGTTCAGACGGACGGCGAACGCTAGGACAACCAGGGCCGCCGGGTGGTGGCCGGTCAGCGCCTGATGCAGACCTCCGGCGACATCTTCCTGGGCTGGACGCGCGTCACGGGCTTCGACGGGCAGGACCGCGACTTCTACGTGCGGCAGCTGTGGGACTGGAAGGGCATCGCACGGCCGGAGAGCATGAGTCCGGCTCTGCTGGCCCTCTTCGGCCGGTTGTGCGGGGCGTCCCTGGCGCGGGCCCACGCCCGCTCGGGCGATCCCGTCGCCATCGCCGCCTACCTGGGCGGCAGCGATCGCTTCGACCGCGCGCTCACCGAGTTCGCCCAGTCCTACGCCGACCAGAACGAGCGGGACTACGAGGCACTGGGAACCGCCTGCCGTACCGGCCGGATCACAGCGGAGCGGCTCTGAGCCGCTTACGGCCCGCCCGTGCACCTTTTACGGCCGGCCTGCCGGTGTGCCCGCGGCGCCACGAATCAGTGCTTCAAAACGATCTTGAAGGAAATGATCAGCAGGCCGAGCACCAGGTTGACCGATGCCATGGCGGCCACAAGCCGCCACGAAGCCCCGGCGCTCCGTCCCGCAGCCACGGACCATCCCATCTGGCTGGCCCCGGCAACGCAGAGAGCCAACCAGCCGGTACCGCGCACATGCAGGCTCAGGAGCGGGCTGATGGCCACTGCGGCCGCCGGCGGTACGGCGGCGTTGACGATCGGCCACTCGTCACGGCAGACGCGCAGCACGATCCGGGGTCCAGGCTCGGTGCGGGGGAACGAGCCCAGGGAGCCGGCGCCGATCACCGCGGAGGCCGCGAGCATGGATCCGTAGACCCCGCCCACGCAGTTCGCCCGGGAGCGGTGCCCGGTCCGATGCGTACTGCGGGCCGTGGTCGGGTCGGGCCTGGTTCAGTACACCTGCGACTCCCTCTGATGTAGCCGCTCGGAGCGTGGCCGGCGAACGATCCGCCTCTCTTCGCAGCGCATCCGAAGTGGCCGATGGAGCGTCCCGATCGACGGGAGGCGCCGACTTCGGCACCGCCGCGATGCAGGGCGACGGCGAACGGGGCGGCCCAGAGGTTCTCGTAGATCAGAACGCCGGCGGAGTTGCCGGGTTCCAGGGCGGCGGCTGCCTCTTCGAGGTCGTCCTGGCCCAGCAGGCCGGAGGACGGGCCTTCGAAGACGGCCAGGTCGAGCCGGCCGTCGCCGGTGAGATCCCCGATCTCCAGGCCGGTCACGGATCCGTCGGTGTCCTTCCGGATGAACGTCAGATCGAGGATCCGGATGAGGCCGCGGTCCACCAGATCGACCAGGAGGGGGAGGCCCTCGCCGGTGATTCGGTTGCCCGGGGAACTCGACGACCAGATAGTCGATAGCCCATCCCGCCGGATGCGTCGACTTCATCGAATGCGTCGCTCACTGCGTCAACTCTGAGCTCGATACCCCCTGCCATTGCGTCACCGGACAGCGCCGTCGCATGCCGTGCCGGATTCACTCGTCGGGCCCACCCCGGTCGCGCCGGTGGCATCGCATCGCTCTGCTGGTGCCCATGGCCCACACAGGTGACGAGCCGCTCTCGAACCAGGAGCGCAGCGAACTGGATGAACTGCGCCACCGCGTGGGTGCTCTCGAGAGTGGCACGCGCCCGCAGGCGGCCCGGCATCACCCGTTCCGGTCCACGGGCTCCGTGCTGCTGATTCTCCTCGCGGCCCTGCTGTCGCTGCTGTCCGTCGTCGCCGTCTGGGCAAACAGCGTCGTGCGGGACACGGACCGCTACGTCGCCACGGTGGCGCCGCTGGCATCCCATCCCGAAGTGCGGAGGGCGGTCGCCCGGCGAGTCACCGACCAGGTACTGGCACAGATCGACGTGGACACGCTGGTCAAGCAGCTTCAGGACACCGTGGCGGAGAAGGGCGTCCCACCGAAGGCAGCCCAGCTGGTCGGCAATCTGCGGGCGCCGATCACCAGCGGTCTGAAGCAGCTGGTCAGCGGGACCGTGGAGCGGGTCGTCACCAGCACTGCCTTCGAGACGGTCTGGGTGGAAGGCAACCGCAGAGCGCACTCGGCCGTCGAGAAGGCCCTGACAGGCAGAGCCGATGGCGCGGCCTCGCTCCAGAACAACCAGGTGGCCATCGACGTGGCACCGATCGTGGCCAGGGTCAAGGAGCGGTTGGTCAAAGCCGGCCTCGGCGTGGCAGCGAAGATCCCGGATGTCCACACGAACTTCGTGGTGTTCGAGTCCAAGGACATCGGCAAGATCAAGACATACATGAGGGTGCTCCAGATCATGGGCAGCTGGCTGCCCCTGATCGCCCTGCTGGTCGCCGCCGCGGGGTCTACACCGCGTTCAACCGTCGGCACGCGCTGGTCGGGGCCGCGCTGGCGGTGTTCGCGGCCATGCTGCTCCTCGGCATCACGCTCACCGTCTTCCGTGACGTGTACCTCGACCATCTGCCCCCGGCGCCTCCCCGGCCGCCGCCGGAGCGGTGTACGACGCCCTGATCAAGTTCCTGCGTGCCGGGGTACGGGCGCTCGGTGCCGTAGCCCTCGTCACCGCCGTGGGCGCTTTCCTGAGCGGCCCGTCCCGGATCGCCGTCCTCGTCCGCGCGAGCTGCCGCAGAAGCATCGGCGCCGTGCGTGACGTCGCGGTCTCCGCAGGGCTTCGACTGGGTGCGGTCGGGCGGTTCGTGCACCGCTTCAAGCGGTGGATCGGGGCCGCGATCATGGTGGTCGCCGCGATCGTCCTGTTCACCTGGACTTACCCGACCACGATGGTCGTCGTGTGGACCGCGGTCATCGTCCTGGCGGGCTTCGCGATCCGAGAATTCCTCGACCCCGGACCCACACCGACAGCCACCGACTCCCGGACCACCGCCACGCCCTGACGTATCACCAGGAAGCTCAGCTCGCGGGTTCAGAGGCCGTCTGCGCGCTTGCGTGAGGTGAGGGCCCGGTATCCGTCGAGGTGCTTCGACCCGACGGCGATATGCCAGGAAGCCGCGACCGCGCCGGAAAAGGCCGACGCCGATCCGGAGCGTGCGGCACGCGCATACTCTGTGTGTTGTGTTTCTGGTGTCTGCGCCACCGGCAGCACCGACGTCGGACCGCACTCGGTCGCCTGGCGGCGGCCCGTCCGGGAGACTTCCCCGAACGGGCCGCCGGTGTGGCGGTGTTGGCTCTGCCGCCCTTCAGCTCACGGCGTACGCGTTGTACACCGTGGTCGTCGAACTGTCGCCGTGGGTGTCGGTCACGGTCGAGCGCAGGCCGACGCGGCCGGAGGCCCGGTTGGGGACGGCGGTGGTCCACTTGCCGTGGGACAGCTTCGCGGTGACAGCATGCCAGGTGGAGCCGTTGTCGGTGGTGTACCAGGCACGTACGGACTTCACGCTGTCCGACAGTCGGCCGATCGTGCTGTCGCCCGTGCCGTTGCGTTGCATGCCCAGGTCGACCGTCGTGGTCGACCCGGCAGCCGCCGAGTTCCTGGAGTTCAGTGCCTCGGGCGAGAACCGGGTGATGTAGGCGCGGATCTGCTGGTTCTTGCTCGCGTCGGCGTAGAAGTGCAGGGAGAGGCTGGAGGAGGTCGACAGCGAGCCGGCCGGCAGATGGTCGCGGTGGCCGGTTTCAGTGATCGTGTACCAGCCCGACCCCGGGATCCGCGGCTGCGCGCCGAGTTCCTGCGAAGGGCTGTACTTGTGCGAGTAGAGCGTCCTGCCCGCGTGCGTCAGCTTCACGGTGCCGGAGGCCAGGACTCCGCCCGCCGTGAGCGTGGGGTCGGCGAACGGGTTGTCGTTCCCGAAGTACAGCTGGTGGTACCAGGTGTACGGCAGCTGCCCGCCGGGACCCCAGACCGCGTGGCCGAGGGTCAGCGCGGTGGTCTTTCCGGCCACGTACTTGTGGAAGCCGTCGTAGACGAAGTCGTTGCCCTGCTGACCCACCGACCACTGGCCGGCCGGGACGTGGACGCTGAAGGAGTTGGGCAGGTCGCGCTGGAAATCGAGGATGTCCATGGACGACGCGCAGTCGTAGCCGCCCGTCGGCTCGCCGTTGAATGAGAACTGCGCCTGTCCGCTGTCGGGACCGGAACGTGCGTACACCTTGAGGGTGGTCAGCCCCGACTTCCTCAGGGTCGCGGACACCCCGGACGGCACACCACGGCTGTGCGCGGCGGAGGCCAGCCAGAAGTCGCCGCCGGTCGTCGACCGCGGTGTGTACGTGGTGCCGTAAGCCAGTTCGTACGCCTTGCTGCTGTTCGGGATGACGTACAGGTCGCCCGGTGCGGCCGACGTGCTCATCGTCGCCGGGCTGTTGTCGGCGGTGCAGACGGCCGCGCTGACCGAGCGGTCGTATCCGCTGCCCGGGGCGGGACTGATCGAGACCTTGACCGGACGGCCCTTGCGGGCGTCGAACGTGGTCGTCGTGGCCCCGGACACCTTCACGCTGTGGCCGCCGACGATGCCGTCCTCGCCGTTGCCGCCGGTGAAGGAGGTGGCGAGCTCGTAACTTCCGTTGGGCAACGATGTCTTCTTGTTGCCGTCGATGTAACGGAAGTCGTTGGTCCTCGTGTTGTAGACCGCCACCTGCGCGTAGACCGGCTTGCCGCTCCGGTCCAACGTCCTGACGGTGAGTGAGCCGTTCGCCGCGGCCAACGCCGTGGAAGCGCCCTCGCCAGCCAGAAGAAGCGGTACGAGCACGGTGACGACACTCGCTGCTGCAGTGGTTCGCCGCATCAAACCCCCTATAGGTGCGCGACATAAACACGGCACCGTATCGCGCGGGGCACCCGTCACCTTCACCGGGCCCCTGCTGATCCTTAACGGGCCCGTACCGGCCCTCATCGGCCCTCGCCGAGGCGGCATCTACGGGCGCATGCTCGGCTGAGCTGGGCCGAAACGTTCCTGAGGCCCGGTCGCTCGCAGAGATGCTGCCCGGTGTTCCTCGCACGACCTGGCACAGGTCTGGCCCGCCGACCCAGCGGCCATTCAGCTGGCCCAGCCGTGACTGGCCAACTGCGTGCAGAAGGACAGGAATAACAGTTCGCTGCCTGGCGAGGAGGGCACACAGGGAAGCTGTAGTGACGTCCTACGGAGTTGGGTTGCAAGGCCCCGAAGAGGTGGCGGCTAGGGCGAATGAGGTCTTTCAGCGTTGCCGCTCCAGAGTGAGGACGGCTGCTGCGATTGACGTCATTCCATTCGGGCTGCACCGGGCTCTGCGGAAGATCCGCCAGGACTTCAGTTGGGCGACTCCCCGCTCGACCGGGGCCCGCGCCTTCGACAGCGCGCGATTGACGGTCTGCTGAGTGAGCGACAGCTCGCTTCCCGCGGGCCGTCTGGCCGGTGTGGTCACCCACGCGCCGGCACCGATGTAGGCGCGATCGGCCAGGATCGGCACTCCCTGACGCTCGCAGATCCTGATGATCCGATGGGCACGGGCCGCGGTCAGGTCATGGCAGCGCCCTGGCAAGGCCGGGGACAGCCACAGCACCTCGCCGTGAGGGTCCGTGACCACCTGCACGTTCACCCCATGTCGACGGTGCTTGGCGGAGTAGTCGGCGCGGCCGTCGCCGAGGCGGTCGCACTCGGCCAGGGTGCCGTCGAGCAGCACGAACTCGGGGTCCGCCTCGCACAGCGCACGCAGCAGACCGGGCGCGCGGGCGGCCAGGAGATCGATGACCGCGGTGGTGTAGGCGTGCGCGGTGCCGACCGAGATGCCGAACCCGGCGGCGATCTGCGCGAGAGGCTCGTGCTTGCGCAGGTACGCCAGAGCGACCAGGGCACGCTGGTGCGGCGGGAGCTTGCAGCGGCGGTCACCCTCTCGGGTGACGATGAGCATCGTGAGCCACTCGATGAGCGCGTGGGGCAGGTCGAGTGCGGCAGGATGAGGGACCAACAGGGCTCCTGCGCCGATGGGTTGAGACTTCGAACACCTCCCTCAACGGCACGGGAGCCTTGTGCGTTGTGGCCACGGTGCCTGGCACCCGATCGATGGCCACTCTGAAAGACCTCAATGACTGTATTGCCAGCCTTCGAGAGTGGTTGAATTGCACGGAAGAGCATGAAATGAGAACGTCTTCAGGCCTGCCGGCCGAAGAAGCTATTGCTGAAATGGAGGAGCAAATAGCGATTCGCTTCATCAATATGCAGAACAAGCTTCAACTCTTCATTCGCGCGGGACGTGTTGATCTCAACCGGCCGATGCCGCAGGCTTGATGTCTTCTCGCCCTGAGTGTTGTCGGGGATCTCGGTGAGCTGGGTTTTTGCTGGTCAGGAGCGGCGGGCTCGTGCGCCTGGTGGTCGTCGTTGGTCGTCCTTGGCCAACGTTGAGCGCCTTCGGGCGCCCAGGGACGGTCCGGCTGTAGGTCACATGAACGGCATCAGTCGGCGGAGGCAGCCCGCCACTGCGCGGTGATGCATCCCTCTTCCATGTCCCACCACTCCTTGGCAACGCCGTGGTTGAGGAGCCGTTGAACCTCGGCGAGATCGGCGGTGGGCGGGACGTCCAGGGCGACCATGCCGAACCGTTCTATGCCCTCGCCTCTGACTCCGAGTTCGTGAAACGCGTTGATCACGCTCTGCCGTGCAGTCGCTGAACCGTCGTCGCGGAACACGATGAGGCGGATGGTGCAGTTCTCGGAACGCCGGACTACCTGGCCGGCCCACAGCACGCCTTCCTCGTCGGGCTCGGCGGTAACGATGTCCCCGGAGGCGATGTCTCGGACGAACCAGGCGATGTTGTCGAGCCGTGCGGTGCCGTTGCCTTGGTCGACCGCCCACAGGCTCTCCACGGATGCCGGAGGCCAGTCGTCTTCGATCTCAAGCCGGAAGTGCACCTTCACGTACGGGCCCTCGGGGTTCGTCATGGTGCCCAGGATGCGGAACCCTGACGCGCCGACCGCAGGTGGGTAACGGATGACGTCTGCTCAGAGCTGGACACGGGTTGGTCCTTGCCCCAGCATGCGACAGTCAGCCACCATGGCGAGGAGGTCGACCGATCACGCGCGCGTATGTCTCGCTGCGCTCCCACCGGCCTCCGCCACGTTGCTGGTGTCGTCGACCAGAGCAAGTCACGACGGTCGACCGGCAACGACGATGCCTGAGCCATCAGCTTGGGAAGCTGGGGGCATTTACAGCTGGCTCGGACGCTGACCTTGGCGAACGGTTCGGGTGCGGGCTCGTCAGGCTCGGCTGCTTTCACCGTGGTTCCCCGCTGTTCCCCGCTCGATCTGGTGCGCTTGTGGTGCGGCAGTGGTGCCGTGTCAGGAACGGGAGCACAGCGGGCGGAGTCAGCGGGCGGCATTACCACTTCCGCCACTTGTCCGTGATCTGGTAGCGGCCGAGTCCATGCCGGGCGGTCAGTGCGACGATGTCGATGCCGTGCTCGGTGAGCGATTGGTCGATGAAGTCGCACAGTTGCTCGCGCTCGTCGGTTTCGTAGGCGCTTTCGTTGTGGGCTTCGTTCACGGCGTTGAGAGCCAGGACGACGCGTTCCACGACGCCGAAGATCTGCGCGTCGTCTGCCTCACTCAGCCCGAAAAGCTCCCTCTCGAAGGTGTCGAGGACGGCATCGGTCGACGTGAGCAGTTCTTCGGGAACAGTCCCGCCATGCACGCGCATTCAGGGTCCAGGGTGCCGGCGGCAAGTTCTTCGGCTTCCTTGGCTATGCCGTCACGCCAGTTCGTCGTAGGTCTTTCAGCCATGGAGTGGACCGTACAGCGCCAGTCTGACAGTAGGGCTGGTCACCGATGCGGCCCGTACGCCAGCGTCATCACCAGGTACACGCTTTCCAACTGTGTTGGCGCCTTTCAGGGCTGCGTTCACGGGCGCCTAGCCCTCGACGCTGGGACGGCTTCAGGTCCCGCCTGAACGACCGTGAACGCGGCTGCATGAGACGGGAACTGAGACGGCCCGGTGTATGGCCGAGCCGTCTTGTGGGCGGCGTGACCTTCTGATCCGTAGCTCTACAGAGACCGGTCAACGGGGGTCATAAGGGCCGACGTCCGGTCTGTGAGTGGCTGTTGGGCGTGGTCGGTTGGTGTACTTCGCTGCTGTACGGCAACCCCCATGCGACCGCATCACCGACCTCCTCGATGACCTCAACGACAGGATGCCGCCGTGCGACAGGCTGACAAAGGGTCCGAAATGCTCAAGTTGGTCAGCTGCTACGTCACGCCCGACCGGCGGTACCTGAAACTCGGTGGCAGCCTCCTCCGCATGGGTGAGCAGGAACGTGCCAACTTCACACGGGAGTTGGGCGAGGCCGCCAGTGAGATCGGCCCCCGTGAACTGGGCTTCTGCTCGACGGAGGTTGGCGCGAGCGCAAGGCGACAGCGAGCGCCTTGGCGAACTCCTGCTCGCCACCGTCAGCAAGGGAGCCCGAAAGACGTGTGGAAAGCCGCCTATCGCACGCAGTAAATGTTTGATCAAGGAACACTGAGGTCGTCCGAGGCGGTGTTAGCGTCCGGCTGCTCTGCGGTCCCGTACCGCAGCAGCGGGGGTGGAAGGCCGCGTGTGTGGGGAGACGCATGCCGTCCTGGCAATCGCCGTGCGCGCAACCGAGTTCCCGGGCGCTCCCCCTCCGCGAGAGCGCAGGCACTCGACACTGACGTACGGGCATGGCCCGGGAGGAAGACACCTGTGAATCGAACCGCGCATCAGCGCGGCTGGCTCGCGCTTCTGCTGGCCGGCGCGATCGTGGCAACGCTTCCGGCGGCAGCGGCCGCCGACGAGACCCCGGTCGACCCGGCACTGCCGACGCCTACACTGCCGGCCGGAGCGGACTGCGGCAGCGACAGCAGCCCGATCTGGCGGACCGTGCCCAGTCCGCCTCCCGCGGGGATGACCGTCTCCATCGGCGTACCGCGGTCCACGGTCAACGGGGTGACGTACCAGGGGGTCGTCCACGCGTGGGACGTGGACGGTTCGCAGGCGGCCGACGGGTCCGTCTCCGGGCAGCCCGTGCTCGTCCAGTCCGTGTACGTCCCGCTGCCCCTGGCGGACGGGCACACTTACGGTTGGCACGCGTCGACGTACGACGGGACGGCGTACTCGAACCCGACCGAGCCCTGCTACTTCAGGGTGGACGGGAGCGCGCCCCTCGCCCCGGTCGTTACCAACCCGGACTTCCCCCGGTGGGCAGCCCGGGAACGCCCACGAAGGTTGCCGGGCAGCCCACCACGTTCAGTTTCAGCTCTACCGGCGATCCCCTGCCCAGCGGGTGCGCCGAGGCGGGGGCCCCGGACTGTCAGGTCAGCGGCTTGGACCACTTCAGTACGCCCTGGACCAGGAACCAGGCATCGGTGCCGCCCGGGTTCCCGCCAATGCGGGGGCAACGGCAGTCTGACGACCGCCCTGTCCTGGGGCGTGCACACCCTCTACGTCGTCGGGGTCGACGTGGCCGGGAACCGGTCGCAGGAGCCGGTTGCGTACACGTTCATGGTGCCGTCGCAGCTCCGCCCCCGAGCCAGCCCACCCTCAACCTCACCACACCGGAGACATCCAGCCGGGGGCCCAACTGACCGTCTCTGGGCAACTGTCGGCGGCTGCGTACTCGTCCGGTGAGGTTGTTCACGTACTCAAGAGCGACCTGGCCCATCCCACCGGTGTTGCGCTGCCCGATGCGCCGTTGTCCTCCGACGGCACCTTCCGCATCGCCGATGTCCCGCAGGTCGGGGAGCCAACACATACACCGTGACCTACCCGGGTGACTCCACCCACAAGCCGTCAACGCGTCCGCGACCGTCCAGGTCTCCCGCAGCGCCACCGCGGTGTCCATCACCACCAACGCTCCGTCGTACGCCTATGGCGCGACCGCAAAGATCACCGCCCACCTCGGCACGACCTACAACGGCCGCACCCTCGCGATCTACGCCCAGCCCTACGGCGGCAAGAAGGCGCTGATCGAGACCGGCACGGTGGACAGCCGCGGCAACCTGGCGACGACCTACGAACTCACCCGCAAGACCACCTTCACCGCGGCGTTCGCCGGTGACTACCGCTACGCCCCGGCCACGGCCGCTACGACCGCGCCGGCCTACGCCAAGGTGTCCGAGTCGCTCAGTGGCTACTACGGGAGCACCCATTACGGCGGCCTCCTCTACCGGGTCTACCACCACACCGCCAAGGCCAAGCTGAACGTCACGGTCACGCCCAACAAGGCCGGCCAGTGCGTGCGATTCCAGATCCAGCGGTACTACAGCGATGCCTGGCACACACAGAGCACCTCCCCCTGCCGCACGCTCAGCACCACGAGCACCAGCTACGCGACGCTGGGCCTGAGCAACGCGGTCAACAGCAAGTTCCGTATGCGGGCCGAGTACCTCCACAGCAGCAAGGACACCGGCAACCTCAGCACACGGGGCGCATGGCAGTACTTCACCGTCAGGCAGTGACGCACCAGGCGCCGGGCCCTACCGCTGAGGGGGTGCCCTGTGCCTGGGAAAGCTGCGGCGGTTACGGCCACCCGGAAATCTACTCGAGGGGCCAGCATGACCTCCAGTACGGTGCCGCCGTCGTACTACAGCATGGTCAGGACGACGGCGGCACCCTGCACGGCCTCGACGAGGGCTTTCTGATACTCCGTGCCTAGTGGCACGGTCCTCGCCTGAGGTCTGGTGCTGACCCCGCTATCGCGCTTGTCGGTGCCGGTTGCTGGTGTCAGATCGCGTCCATGCTCCCCGGGCCCTCGACGCATTTCCCGCTCTCGTCCACTACGTAGATGACGTCACGGGTTCCCACTGTGCCCTTCGCCTTACCAGGCTCGGGGTTGATGAGTGGGCAGACCGACTCCACTCCGCGGACAACGACCTTGTACGTCCTGGGCCACGCGCGTCGCTCGGTCCACCCCATGACGGCACCGCCGCTCTCGCCGGGCTTCCGGCCAGGTTCCCCCTTCGACCGCAACCCCGAGCTTCCCGCAGCCTGGACAACCGAATACGTGGGCATCCCAGGCTGACTTGTTGACCACGTGCACTGGCAGCCCTCTGCCATCGGAACTGCCACACCCCGTAACGGAGACGGCAGCGATGCCGAGTGCGACCAGCAGCAAAATGCGTGGCCGCTTGATGCGTCGCCGGGGCACGGTGTTGGGACAGCCTGGTCTCGCAGGTTGCATGCGCGGACTCTCTCGTTCAACGGTGGTGTCTCAGAAGGAAGCAGGGCCGGTCGGCGGCTGTCCCTGTGCTCCGTCCTTCTGGTGGCGCCCGGCTATGGCTGCGGCGAGCGCCAGGAGCGCCTCCACTTGAGCCATCTGCAACCGGTAGTCCGGCTGGACTCTCCCTCCCATGGCGCCCCCTAGCGGCGCCAAGAGTTCGATGGCAGCTTGCTCGTGCTCTTCGTAACTGGCCACGTATACCCCCAGGTCAAGTGGTGCAGCGTGGCACGCTACCGCGCGATCAACGGAGTCTCAACTGGTGTCAGAGAGGCGGGGTCCTCCTGACGAAGAGAGCTGAGCACACTACGAGGCTTCCGGCTCTGGCCACGCTACATCGGGTCGGCCGGTGAGAGTTAGATTGCACCTTGACGCTGCCATGAGGGCAGCGCATCTGAGTAGCCGTGCTCATGTGCAGTGGCTCCCAAGACAGCATGCTGCGTGACATGCGATTAACGAATCGTCACCCGGCAACGGGCCGGTGGTCTGTATGAGCTACGGGAGAGAGCCGTCGACTGGCGAGCAGGTGGGGGTCAGCGTGGCGCTGCTGGTCATCGACCTGCTGGTCGTCGCTTGGCTGTGGTACCGCGTCGGGATAACGGGCTGGGCCGATGCCTACGACCAGGGCAATCCACCCGGGGCACCCAAGGAAGCCAGGCAGGGAATGTGGCTTCTGGTCGGCGGCGCAGTCGTCACAGGTTGTGGTCTCCTCGCGCTGCGATGGCGTATTCCTGGCCTCGTGCAGCTGGTTGTCCTAGGAGCGGGGGCTGGGTTTCTCGCCTACTTGGCCACCCTTGAATAGCGCATGCCCGCCAACTCACCTCAACCCACCACTCTCCCCAGCTCCCATCCCGTCGGCCGTCGACCCACACACCGACCGCGATGAGCTGGCTGTGATCATCTTCGTTGCCACCTCGGGCTGCACCTGCTGCACCTGGGATCAACTCCCGCCAGGCTTCGGCAAGAAGGGCACCCGGCTCGACGTCACCCCGGCCGACGAGACGGTCGGGGAAATCGTGAACCTCAACGACCTGGTCATCACCGTCTCCCCGTCCAGTGGCACCGTTCCGGACGCCATCGTCGACCCGGTCGGCTACCACGTCGGTACGGCAAGTAGGCCACTGCCAGCCGGGGCTGCCGCTCAACCGAACGCGGCCAGGGAGAGCGGCTGCCACTGGCGCCAGGTGCTAAGTCGCTCCTCATAGAGAGCGGCGACGTCGGTGAAGGACTTGCCGAGGAAGATCCTCAAAGGGGCTGCTCCGCGTCGACGATTCGAAGGATCGCGTCACGGGTCGCGCGCGGGTCGCCCACCTCGAAGTCCGGCGCAGTGGCCGTGTGGACTTCGGCATAGTCCGGGACTGCTCGCTGTGGCGTGCCCCGCGAGCCAGCCAGTCGGTGGCGTAGGGGCCGGGCTCGACGTTGGTGATGTGGATGCCGAAGGCCGCCACTTCCTGGGCCAGGGATTCCGACAACCCCTCAAGAGCCCACTTGGAGGCGTGGTAGGCGCCGATGCCGGGGAGCGCGCGTACGCCTCCCTCGCTGGTCACCTGCAGGATCCTTCCCGAGCGTTGCGCCCGCATCAGGGGTAGTACGGCCTGCGTGACCCAGATCGCGCCGAAGAAGTTGGTCTCCATCTGCGCGCGGAGATCGTCCTCGTTCAGCTCCTCGACCATGCCGAAATGCCCGAAGCCGGCGTTGTTGACCGCGATATCAAGCGAACCGAAGTGCGAGTGGGCACGCTGTACCGCCTCCTGCACCGCGACGCGATCGGTGACGTCGAGGCGGACCGGCAGGACCGCGTCCCCGTACCGCTCGACCAGAGGGGCCAGCAGGCTGACGTCCCGAGCCGTCGCCGCGACGTGATCGCCGCGTTCGAGCGCCGCTTCGGTCCACTCGCGGCCGAAGCCCCTCGAACTGCCCGTGATGAACCAGGTCTTCGCCATGAATGGTGCTCCCTGTGCGTGATTGCGTGCTGTTGCTCCTCCAGCGTGCTGCCGATCCAGGCATTCCACCAGCGAAGGTCTCACATAGGAGACATGCGTTTTGAGAATGTGTCAGGATGACGGCATGGCGGACTTCACCCTCACCGGTCTCCGCGTCGTCCAGGCAGTGGTCGACACCGGATCGTTCACCGCCGCGGCCGACGCACTCGGATACACGCAGTCGGCGGTCTCCCGTCAGGTGGCGGCGATGGAAGCCGCAGCGGGTGCGCCGCTGTTCGTCCGGGGCGCCCGCGGGTGGCCCCCTCGCCCGCGGGCATGATGGTCGCCCGCAGGGCCGCGACTGCCCTCAACGAGATCGACGCCGTCAGCGCGGACCTCGCAGGGCTCCAGGACCACGTCACCGGACGGGTCGCCATCGCGGCGTTCCCCTCGGCTGCCGCCGTGCTCGTCCCCAGGGCCCTGGCCCGGCTCGGAAACGACCACCCGGGTCTGATCGTCGAGTTCGGCGAGGCGTCCTCGCCCACGCAGCTTCGCCAACTCCGCGCCCACCGCATCGACGTCGCGGTGGTCGGCGTGGGACCGGACCTGCCCGCCTACGACTTCGAGGGCCTGCGCCGCGACCTGCTCCTCGACGGCGGTCTGCTGCTCGCCGTCTCTGTCGGCCACCGGTTCGCCGGCCGCAGGTCCGTCCCGGTGACCGAGCTGAGGGACGAACCCTGGATCGTCGGCAAGGGCCTGCGTGACGACCCCAGTTCGGTGCCTGGCCCACACTCGACCACCCACGGATCGCCTACGCCGCCCGCGAATGGCCCACTCGCCTCGGCCTCGTCGCCACCGGTCTCGGTATCGCCGTACTCCCGAAGTGGCCGCGGCTGCGGTCCCCGCCGGAGTCCGCACCGTCCGCGTCGACGACGCCGCCTGGCTCGGCCGGGCGGTCGTCGCCGTCACGGTCCGCGACCGCTCCCCGAGGTGACGGCCACCGTGGGGCACTGCGCCACGAGGCGGCACAGCTCCGTGCGGCGCCATGACGCTCACTCGTGGCGGCAGCGAACGGCCGGTTCGGTCCGCCCAGGGTCTCCGCTGGCCACTCCCCCGTTCAGCATCGACCTGGCCGGCTCGTTCTGCAGTGAACGGCCGTGCCCTCAGGGCGAGTCGGAGGTGGTCAGTGCCATGAGGCAGTCGGATACCGCGTCCGTCATGGCATCCCGGGCCGGGCCCAGATAGCGGCGTGGATCGACCGACTCCGGGTCCTGAGCCAGAGTGGCCCGGACGGCCCGGGTGAAGGAGACATTGAGCAGTGTCCCGATGTTGATCTTCGTCATGCCGTGTTTCACGGCCGCCCGCAGCGCCGTGTGCGGCACTCCCGACGAGCCGTGCAGTACCAGCGGTACGGGCACCACTTCGCTGATCCGCTCGATCAGTCGAAGGTCGAGCGCGGCGGTCCGGGAGACCATCGCGTGACTGGTGCCCACGGCGACGGCCAAGGCGTCGACGCCGGTCTCGTCTACGAACCGGGCCGCGTCGGCGGGGTCGGTGCGCACTCCTGGGGTGTGCGCCGAGCCCTTCCCGCCGATCTCGCCCAACTCCGCCTCCACAAACAGGCCTTGGCCGTGTGCCCACCGGGCCGCCTCGCGGGTCGCGGCGATGTTCTCCGCGTCCGGCAGCCTGGAGGAGTCGAACATCACCGAACTGGCCCCGCACTCCGCGGTCCGGCGCAACAGGGCCATGTCCTCGACGTGGTCGAGGTGCAGGGCGAGCCGCGTCTCCCCACCGCGGGCGGCGGCGGTCGTAGCGGCGGCAAGCGGCATGACGTCACCCCGTGGTGGCGTACGGCGTTCTGGCTGATCTGTACGATCGCCGGCCTGCCGGTGCGCCGCGCGGCGTCGGCGACGGCCTGAACGTGCTCCAGGGTGATGACGTTGAAGGCGGCTATCCCGGAACCCGACGCGTGGGCTTCGGCGATCAGGTCCGCGCTGCGGCAGAGCATGACGTCCTTTCAATGTGATCGGAGGCAGGTGCCCTGGGCGGCAGGGCGGGACCGTTGTGCACCGGGCGCGGTCAGGAGTCGGGGCGATCCAGAATCACGGAGCGCGTCAGCGCACGGGGGCGGTCGGGGTCCAGTCCCTTACGGACGGCGGCGGCCTCCGCGAGCCGCTGGACGCGCACCAGGTCGGCCTGCGGGTCCTCGGGATGGTCCACGAACAGCGCGCCGGTGGGCTCTACGTCCGCCCGCAGCCCGGCCGCGTCCGGGCCAAAGTGCCACACCAGCCGGCCCGGCGCGGCGATCGAGATCGGGCCGTGGCGGTACTCGAGGGACGGGTAGGACTCCGTCCAGCTCTGGGTGGCCTCGCGCATCTTCAGGGATGCCTCGCGTGCGATGCCGTGTGCCCAGCCGCGGCCGAGGAAGGTGATCTGCTCGGCGGTCACCCACTCCTCGGGCAGGGACGCGTCGAGTGCCGTGTGCGCGGCCTCCGCCAGCAGCTCCACCGGTTCGCCCAGTCCTGCGCGCAGGGCGGTGAGCGCGGTGGTCGCGAAAAGGGTCTGTACGACGGACCTCTCATCCGCGAAGGACAGGTCGAGGACGTGGTCGGCGACGTCGACGATCGGCGTGGAGGTGTCGGCTGTCAGGGCGAGCGCGGGGTAGCGGCCGCGCCGTCGGTCGAGCAGTTCCAGGATCTCGGTGGTGGTGCCGGACCGGGAGATCGCCACCAGCCGGTCGTAGGTGCGCTCGTGCGGGAACTCGGAGGCCGCGAAGTGGTCCGTCTCGCCCAGGCCGCGGGCCTCGCGCAGGGCGGCGTAGGCCTCGGCCATGAACCAGGAGGTGCCGCAACCGACGACGGCGACCCGCTCGCCCGGCCGGGGCAGCAGGTCCGCGGACCCGGTCGCCGCGGTCGCGGCCTTGAGCCAGGCCTGGGGCTGGCGGGCGATCTCCTCGCCTATGAACGACATGCTGGTGCTCCTCGGTGTGCGCGAGGGCGCGCCTCGGCGTCCTCGGGTTTCGGCGGTGGATGGCTGGGGTCAGGAGGTCCGGGCGGCCGGGCCGCGTGAGCCGGGCTGGTGGCGGGCGAAGTAGTCGGCCAGGTCCGGGGCGAGGGCGGGCACCTCGACGGGGTGCCGCCCGAGCGCAGGGAGACGGTGGCCGCGATGCCCGTGGCGACCGCTTCCCGGGCGGCGACGGGCGAGGTGTCGGTGGCGGCACCGTGCGCGACGAAGCGCAGGAACTCGTCGACGAGGGCCTGGTCCGCGCCGCCGTGAGCGGCGTCCGTGCCCTCGGCGCTCTCGGTGCTCTCGGCCCCGAGGGTGCGGTCGGCCTCGGGGCGGTAGCCGGAGCGGCGCCGGTTCCAGACCTTGACGACCGGCGGGTCTCCTCGATGCCGTCGCCGAGGTTCTCGATGCGGCCCTCGTCGCCGATGACGGTGTAGTTGCGCCAGTAGTCGGGGGTGAAGTGGCACTGCTGGTAGCTGGTGAGGACGCCGTTGTCGAGGCGGGTCAGCACCATGCTGATGTCCTCGACGTCGACGACCGGGTTGAGGTCGCGCAGTTGGGACGGCGGCCAGACACCCTCGTCGAACCAGTCCTGCACCCGCCGCGAGCCCTGGGGTACGGAGCGCCGGTGCGTGTCGGCACCGTAGACCGCCAGGTCGCCCAGCGCGGTGACGGTACGGGCGCTGCCGCCGGCCAGCCAGTGGATCGCGTCCAGGTCGTGGGCGCCCTTCTGGAGCAACAGGCCCGTGGTGCGGGCTCGTTCGGCGTGCCAGTCCTTGAAGTAGTAGTCGCCGCCGTGGCCGACGAAGTGGCGGCACCACACAGCCCGTACGGTCCCGATGGCGCCCTCGGTCACGAGACGGCGCATGGTGCGCAGGACCGGCAGATGCCGCAGGTTGTGGCCGACGTAGAGACGGGTGCGGGTGCGGGCGGCGGTGGCCAGCACCCGGTCGCAGTCGTCGAGGGTGATGGCCAGTGGCTTCTCGGCGAACACGGCGACGCCCGCTTCGAGGAAGAACAGCGCGGGCGCGGTGTGCAGGTCGTCGGGGGTCACGACGAAGACGGCGTCGAGGTCGTCCTCGAGCATGTCCTCGTAGCGCTCGTGGAGCCGTACGCCGGGGCCGAACAGCGTGCGGGCGTCGGCGCGTCCGCGCTCGGCCGGGTCGGCGCACGAGACCACTCGGGCCCTCCCGGGCCGGTCGGCGAGTGGCCAGTCCGGCGCGCTGGCCGACGCCGACCACTCCCAGGCGTAGTTCGGGCGGCGGCTGGTCGGTCATGCGGGTTCCCTTCGTCTTCGTCGCGGCGGGGAAGAAGCCGCTCGGCGCCGCGACGGGGCGGCGACCGGAGGGTCGTGGGCTGCGGGGCCCGGGCGCTGGGCCGGCGTCACGGCAGACCTCGAACCCGGAGCCGGGCTCCGGGTTTCGCTGTGACGCCCTTGACCATAGATGCTTGAAACTGCTCTATCAATGCCCCTAGCGAGCAACTTCGAGCATTCTGGCTACGATTCCGGCCACCGCCCAAGGAGAAGCAGTGATCCTCACCGTCACCCTCAACGCCGCCCTCGACATCACCCACCGCGTCGCCCGGCTCCGTCCTCACGCGAGCAACCGCGTCTCATCCGTCACCCAGCGGGCCGGCGGAAAGGGCGTCAACGTGGCCCGGGTCCTGCACGCACTCGGCGAGTCGACCGCCGTCACCGGACTCGCCGGGGCCCGACCGGCGCCGCCGTGCGCGCCGACCTCGCCGCAGCGGGCATCGCCGACCATCTCGTCCCGATCGACGGGGAAAGCCGTCGTACCGTCGCCGTCGTCGACGACCGTGACACCACGATCCTGCTGGAGCCCGGACCCCGGTGACCTCCGCCGAGTGGGCGCGGTTCACTCGCCGGTACCGCGAACTGCTGGGCGGCGCACGGGCCGTCGTCCTCTCGGGCAGCCTGCCGCCGGGCGTACCCGCGGACGCCTACGGCGTGCTCGTCGCCCTGGCCCGTGCCGCGGGCGTGCCCGCCCTGCTGGACGCGGACGGCGAGGCCCTGCTGGCGGCGCTCCCCGAGGGTCCCGACGTCGTCAAGCCGAACATCCACGAACTCGCCGCGGTCACCGGCGTCGAGGACCCGGCGGTGGGCGCGGCCGCTCTGGCCGCCGCGGGCGCCCGGGCCGTGGTGGTGTCGCTGGGCCCCGACGGGCTGCTCGCCCACACCCCGGGCGGTGTGTGGCGGGCCCGGCCGCCCGCTCCCGTCGCGGGCAACCCCACGGGCGCGGGGACGCGGCGGTCGCCGCTCTCGCCCTCGGGCTGACCGCCGGACATGACTGGCCGGAGCGGCTCGTGGAGGCCGTGGCGCTGTCGGCCGCCGCCGTGGCAGCGCCGCTCGCCGGGACTTCGACCCCGCGGTCCGCCGCGCCCTGCTCGGTACGGTGACCGTCAACTCGGTTCCTCCGTCCGGCATTTGACGTCCCGCGCGTCTCGCCCCGCGGAACCCGACGGGCTCGTTGACATCCGCTCCGACGATCGCTTTACTCCCGGACTACGCAGGAGCCCGCTCCGCGTCAGAGGTACGCCCAGCCGGTATGCAGGCCCCGCGCCGCGAGCCCGGCCCGAGTCGCCAGGACGCCCCACGCGTCCGAGGCGGGGACGTGCCCTCTTCCCATGGAGCTCGATACATGAGCCACCTGATGAACACCACTCCCACGGAAGGTCGTCGGCGCAGCCGTCGGCGTCGCCGCCCTCGCGGGCGCGCTGCTCGTGCAGGCGAACGCGTCGCAGGCCGCGGCCGTGACCCTGCCCCCCACCCACGTCGGCTTCGACTACCAGATCGGAGGCGCCTACACCCCGCCGTCCGGCGTCAAGGTCGTCACCCGCGACCACGACGCCTCCCCGGCGGCCGGGCTGTACAACATCTGCTACGTGAACGCCTTCCAGGCTCAGCCCGGCGCCGAGGGCGACTGGGCCTCCGACCTGCTGCTGCGCGACTCCGCGGGCAAGGTCGTCTACGACAAGGACTGGGGCGAGGCGCTCCTCGACGTCGGCACCGACGCCAAGCGCAAGCGGATCGCCGACAAGATCGGGGCCCTGATCGACAGTTGCCACACCAAGGGCTTCCAGGCCGTCGAACCGGACAACTACGACAGCTACACGCGCTCGGGGAACCGCCTGACCGCGAACAACGCGCAGGCGTTCATCAAGCTGCTGTCCGCCCGCGCCCACGCGGACGGTCTGGCCATCGCCCAGAAGAACACCTCCGAGCTGGCCGCGAACCGCACAGCCAACGGTCTGGACTTCGCCGTGGCGGAGGAATGCGGCACGTACGGCGAGTGCGGCGACTACACCAGCGCCTTCGGCTCCAACGTCATCGTGATCGAGTACACCGACTCCGGCCGCTCGAAGGCGTGCCGGTCGTGGGGCAGCACGCTGAGCATCGTCCAGCGTGACGTCGACGTCTCCCCCGCCGGCAGCAGCGGCTACGTCCGCAAGACCTGCTGACCGGGCTCCCCGGAGGTCCGTGGCGGTTCGCGCGAGCCGCCACGGACCGCTTCACGAGGCTCGGATCCTCTCTCGGACCCGCTCCGCGATGCTCAATGCTGCGTGTTTCGAGTGAGTTTCACGCACCTCAAGCACCTGAACTCTTGACAGTCGCCGGTGACCGTCGTTTAAATCCTGGCCAACGCCGCACACGCAGGACGCGGCGAAGAGGTACGCCCAGCCGGTAGCTGACCACGCGCCAGAAGCCCGGACTGAGTCGCCAGGGGCCCACGGGCATCCGAGGCGGGGACGTGCCCACCACGCTCTGGAGCGCGGCCATGAACCGAACCCGCGTGCCCCGCCGCGGCCGGCCGGGCACCGCCGAAGCTGCGGCGACCACGAGAGCGACGGCGTTACGACCGCCTTCCCCGCCCGGGACCTGAACCGTCCCGCCGGGCCCCGGCGACCGACCGGCCCCTCCCCATCCGGAACCCGCCCGCAACGGCACACGCCGGTCTCCTCCCTCTGCACACATCGCCAGTCCCACAGCTCCCACCGGAGGTATCCATGCAAGCGGTCCCCCGCAGCGCGCGGCCCGCCCGCCGCGACGTACTGCGCGCCGGCGCCGGCCTGGCCACGGCGCTGGCCGCGGGCACGGCGGCCACCGGTTGCGCGGCGGGCCGCGACGACGGCGTCGCCGCCGACGGCACCGTGACGATCGAGATGTGGCACGGCCAGACCGACACCGGCAAGAAGGCCCTGGGTCCCTGGTCGCCTCCTTCACGAGCAGCCATCCCCACATCCACGTCCGGCTCGGCGGCGGCGTCCTGGCCGACGCGATGCTCCAGAAGGTGACGGCCGCCCTCGCCGCCGGCTCCTATCCCGACATCGCCTACGTCTTCGGCTCCGACCTGGCCAGCGTCGCCCGCAGCCCCAGGCCGTCGACCTCACCGACATGGTCGAGAGTTCTCCCACCCCCTGGACCAGCTACTGGGTACCGGCCCGCAAGGCCGTCACCGTCAACGGCCGGGTGCGCGCCGCCCCCGCCGTACTGGACTCCCTCGCCGTCGTCTGCAACAAGAAGCTCTTCCGGCAGGCCGGCCTGCCTCTGCCCGAGGCGGGCTGGCGGTGGGACGACTTCGTGGCCACCGCCAAGGCCCTCACCGACTCCCGCGGCGGACGCTTCGGCACCGGCTGGCCCGGAGTCGGAGACGAAGACACCGTCTGGCGCGTGTGGCCCATGATCTGGGACCTCGGCGGCGACGTCGTCGCCGACGACGGCAAGCACATCGGCTTCGGCGACACCGGCACCCGGGCCCTGGAGGTGGTCGCCCAACTGGCCCGCGACAAGAGCGTCTACGTCGACCCGAAGCCCGGCAGCGAGCAGATGTACCAGGTCTTCATGTCGAACCGCATGGGCATGGCCGTCACGGGTCCCTGGCAGCTCCCCGACATACAGCAGGCGAAGGTCGACTACCACGTGGTCCCGCTGCCCACCTTCACCGGCCGCCCGACGACCATCAGCGGACCCGACACCTGGACCGTCTTCGACAACGGCAAGGCACGCCGGAAGGCCGCCAAGACCTTCCTCAGCTGGCTCATGCAGCCCGCCCAGGACGTGCGCTGGGACATCCGCGCGGGCAGCCTGCCCCTCAGCCACGCCACGCGCGAACTGCCCGACTGGCAGCACAAGGAGCGCACCACCGAAGGCCTGGACGTGTTCACCAAGGCCCTCGACTCCGCCCGCGTGCGCCCCGTGCACGCCGCCTACCCGCAGATCTCCCAGGCCCTCGGACAGGCCGTCGTCGCCGTACTGCTCGGCCGGAGCAGTCCCGCGCAGGCCATGCGCGCCTGCGCCGACGACGCCAACGCCGCACTGCTCATCCCGCGTTGAGGAGCCCCGACATGTCGCGACTGCCCACCCCGATCACCGTGTCCCGGCCCCCGGACAACCGCCGTGCCCTGCGCCGCAGACGCGCCGGCGAGACCACCATGGCCTGGTCGTTCGTCTCGCCCGCCATCCTCATCATCCTCGGGCTGAGCGTCGTACCGATCATCTGGTCGCTGCTGCTGTCCTTCCAGGCAGACGACCTGGTCACCCCAGCCGATGGGTCGGCCTGGACAACTACCGCGCCCTGGCCCAGGACCCGCACTTCAGCCAGGCCCTGCGCAACACCCTGCTGTACACCGCGCTGTACGTGCCGGCGTCCATGGTGATCGGCCTCGCCCTCGCTCTCGCCCTCAACCGGCGCATCCGCTTCGTGGGCCTGTACCGCACCCTGTTCTTCGTCCCGTTCGTGGTCTCCGCGACCGCGCAGGGCGTGCTGTTCTCCTTCATCCTCGACCCCGAGTTCGGCGCCGCCAACGCCGTGCTCCACCGCTTCGGCATCCCTCCCAGGGCTTCCTCACCGACCCTCCCAGGCGCTGCCCGTGCTGGTCGCCGTCAGCCTGTGGAGCGGCACCGGATTCTGCCTGGTCATCTACCTCGCCGCGCTCCAGGACGTACCCGTCTCACTGATCGAGGCGGCCCGCCTGGACGGCGCCGACCGCCGCCGCCTGCTGCGTCACGTCACCCTTCCCGCGCTGCGGCCCGTGACGGTGTTCCTCCTCCTGTGGCAGACCATCGAGTCGCTCCAGACCTTCGACCTCGTCTACGTCACCACCAAGGGCGGCCCGCTCGGCTCCACCACGGTGATCGTCTACTTCATCTGGGAACAGGCCTTCAAGAACGCCACCGCCGGTTACGGAGCCGCCTCCGCCTACGTCCTGGCCATCGCCCTGGGCGTCATCGGCCTGATCTTCCAGGTCGCCCGCCGCCGCCTCCAGGGAGCCTCCGCATGACCGCCCTCTCCGCACCGCCCGAGGCCGCGCACACGGCATCGCCCACAGCACGCCCCGACTCGCGGCGCCGCCGGACCCGGCTGCCGTTCAGCCCTGGCACCTGCTGCTCGCGCCGTCCGCCCTGCTCTTCGCGGTGCCACTGATCTGGCTGGTCCTCAGCTCGGTGATGAGCAACGCCGAGATCAACCGCTTCCCGCCCGCACTGTGGCCCTCTCATATCGACCTGGGCGGCTACCGATATGTGCTGGGCAACGCCATGTTCCCGCGCTGGTTCGCCAACTCCTTCATCGTCAGCCTGGTCACCGTCACCGCGAACCTGGTCTTCGGCACCCTCGGCGGCTACGCCTTCGCCCGGATGCGGTTCGCAGGCTCACGGCTGCTGCTGGGCCTGATGCTGGCGACGATGGCGATCCCGTTCCAGCTGACCATGATCCCCACCTTCCTGGTGATGAAGCAGTTCGGCCTCATCGACACCCTCGGCGCGCTGATCGTGCCGTCCCTGGTCACCCTGTTCTCGGTGTTCCTGCTCCGGCAGTTCTTCCTCTCCCTGCCCCGCGAACTGGAGGAGGCGGCCTGGATCGACGGCTGTTCACGGCTGCGCGTCCTGTGGCAGATCGTGCTCCCGCTGTCCCGGCCCGCCCTCAGCACCGTCGCCGTCCTCACCTTCCTGAGCACCTGGAACGACCTCACCTGGCCCCTGATCGCCATCAACCACGACACCCAGTACACACTCCAGCTGGGCCTGACGACCTTCCAGGGACAGCACCACACCCAGTGGGCCGCCGTGATGGCCGGGAACGTCATCACCGTGCTGCCCGTCCTGATCGCCTTCCTCGCCGCCCAGAAGGCGTTCATCCAGTCCGTCACCTCCACCGGGCTCAAGGGCTGAGCCCGCCGGCCTCTCCGCCCCACACCACTCAGGCAGGAACCTCCGCAATGCCGCACGCCTTCGACCTGCTCGTCATCGGCGACGCCAACCCGGACGTCGTCATCGGCCCCCTCGACACCCCGCTCGCCTTCGGCCAGCGTGAACAACTGGTGCCCTCGGGCACCCTCACGGTCGGGGGCTCCGGCGCGATCGTCGCCTGCGGTGCCGCACGACTCGGCCTGCGCGTCGCGTTCGCCGGCCGGGTGGGCGACGACGACGCCGGCCGTTACATGCGCGACCGTCTCGACGCCCACGGCGTCGACACCGAGGCGCTGACGCTGGACCCCCACCGGCCCACCCCACTGACCGTCGTCCTCACCCGGGGCGACGACCGGGCCATCCTCACCGCGTCCGGCACCCTGGCCGCGACCACCGCCGACGACGTGCCCCCGCCCTGTCGGCCGCCGCCCGGCACGTCCACTCCGCCTCCTACTTCCTGATGCCGCACCTCGCCGCCGCGCTCCCGGACCTCCTGCGCACCGCACGCCGGCACGGTGCCACCACGTCCGTCGACACCAACGACGATCCGACGGGCCGCTGGGAACCCGCCGGTCTCACCGCCGTCCTGGCCCACACCGACTTCCTCCTGCCCAACGCCGCCGAGGCCCGGCAACTCGCCGCGCCCACCGGCATCGCAGGCCCGGCCGACGTCACGGACCCGGCCGAGGCCGCCGCCCGGCTCGCCGCCCTGGGACCGGTCACCGTCGTCAAGAACGGCGCCGACGGCGCGCTGTGCCACGACGGCGAACGCCTCCTCACCACCCGGGGCATACACGTCGAGCCGGTCGACGCCGTCGGCGCGGGCGACAGTTTCGACGCCGGGTTCATCGCCGGACTGCTGAACGGCATGCCCCTGGCCGACGCGCTGCGCCTCGCCGCGGTCTGCGGCGCCCTGTCCACCCGCGCCCCCGGCGGCACCGCCGCCCAGCCCACCTGGGACGAAGCACTCACCCGCCTTACCGAGACCGAGGAAACCCCCGTATGACCACCCCAAAGATCGTCTTCGTCGGCGCCGGCAGCGTCGTCTTCACCCAGGGTCTGCTCGCGGATCTCCTCGCCTTCGACGAACTGAGGTCCGCGCACATCGCGCTCCACGACATCGACGCCGAACGCCTGGCCACCGCGCACGCCGCCGCCCTCCGCATCGCCGACACCCTCGGCGCCGCCCCCACGCTCACCGCCCACGCCGACCGCCGCGAGGCCCTGGCCGACGCCGACTACGTCATCAACATCGTGCAGATCGGCATGGTGCAGGCCACCCGCACCGACTTCGAGATACCCGCTCGCTACGGCGTACGCCAGACCATCGGCGACACCCTCGGCATCGGCGGCATCTTCCGCGCCCTGCGCACCTTCCCCTTCCTCCGGGAACTGGGCCGCGACATCGCCGAACTCTGCCCCGAGGCGTGGCTGCTCAACTACACCAACCCCATGGCCATGAACGTCCAGTACCTCACCGAGGCCACCGGCCTGACCCGGGTGGTGGGACTGTGCCACTCGGTCTACTGGACCATGCGCGATCTCGCCGACCTGGTCAAGGTGCCCTACGAGGAGGTCAGTTACCACACGCGGCCGGTGTCAACCACCAGGCGTGGGTACTGCGCTTCGAGCACGAGGGGCAGGACCTCTACCCGAGGCTCGACGAACTGATCGCCGGGGACGAGCAGTTGCGCCGCCGGGTCCGCGTCGACATGTACCGCAGGCTCGGCCACTACCCGACCGAGACCAGCGAACACTCCTCCGAGTACGTCCCCTGGTACCTGCACCACACGAGCGAGATCGAGCGGCTGCGGCTGCCCGTCGGCGAGTACCTCAAGATCGTCGACGAGAACACGGCCGAGTACGAGAGGACCCGCGACACGCTGGCCGCGGGCGCCCCCGATCACCGTCGAGGGCACGATGGAGTACGCGCCGCAGATCATCCACAGCATGGTCACCGGCACCCCGCGCACGATCTACGGCAACGTCCCCAACCGCGGCCTGATCGACAACCTCCCCGCACACGGCGTGGTCGAAGTGCCGTGTCTGGTGGACTCGCTGGGCGTCCAGCCCACCCGCGTCGGCGCCCTCCCGCCCCAGCTCGCGGCGCTCAACCGCACCTACCTGAGCGCGAACGACCTGGTGGTGCGGGCGGCCCTCGAAGACGAACCGAGACACATCAGGCACGCGGCGATGACCGACCCGGCCACCGCCGCGACCCTGCCCGTCGAGGACATCTGGCGCCTGTGCGACGACATGGTCACCGCCCACGGCGACCTGCTCCAGCCGGGACTGCGCGTCCGCCTCGGCACCTGACGGGGGCCGGGCACCTGACGGGGGCCGGGCGCCAGCCGGGAAAGCGCGGCGCCCCGCCGTCCGCACGGAGACCCACCAGGGTTGCGCACGGGAGAGATCCACGGAGTTCACGGGGTCGCGTCCGTCCAGCAGCCCACTTCAGGCTCCAGCCTGGGTGCAACCCCAGGCCGAGCGCGTGAGTTGCTGGGCGCCTTCGCGGAACGTGCGCCCCCAGGTGATGCCGGTCCGCTCGATCCGGCGCCGGCCCCTGAGACAGCGTGTAGCGGCTCAGTCGAAAATGGCGCAGTTGACCGCGTCCATGAGGGCCGCGCCGGCCTGGTGCCCCTCCTTGGTGAGCGTGGACGTGGCAAAGAAGAAGGCGGCCGTGCGACGGCCCGTGGAGTCGGTGACGTTGTAGGTCGCATAGCCCGGGACGATGCCGACGTGGTCCCAGACCGTGCCGCAGTCGGTCTTCGCCGTCTCGATGCCCAACCCGTAGCCGAGTTCCTGCGGGTCCCCGGCCCGTCCTCGGGCACGGTGGTGCGCATCTGGGCCAGTTGGGCCGCGGGCAGCAGGCGGCCCGACATCAACGCACCGTAGAAACGGGACCAGTCACCGGCGGTGGACACGATCGCGGCGTCCGCTCCGTCGGCCGTGACGTAGTCGCCGGTGACGTCCACGTGGTCGTCGTGCTGGGGTCCGGCGTAGGTCCTGAACTCCTCGGGGACGTCCGGCGGCATGTGGGCGGCGTCGGGTTCATAGCCGTGCGCATGGCGCTCGCGCCAGGCGGAGCCGGTGGCGTAGAAGGTGTGCCGAAGCCCCAGGGGCGCGGCGATCCGGTCCCGCACCAGCGTCGCGAGGCTCTTGCCGGTGGCCTTCTCCAACACAGCGCCGATCGCTATGTAGTTGGTGTTGCTGTACGACCACTCGCTGCCGGGCTCGAACAGTGCCGGGTGTCCGCTCACCAGTCTCAGGATTTCCGCCGACGTCCATACGTGCGGGTCCCGCCCGGTGAGGGCCGGTGCGAGGGCGGGGTCGTCGGTGTAGTCGAACAATCCGCTGGTGTGGTTGAGCAGCATGCGCAGGGTGATCGCTTGGCCGTTGCGCACCTGGCCGGGCAGCCACTTCTCGACCGAGTCGGTGAGGGCGAGTCTGTGCTCGGCGACCAGTTGCAGCACGAGGGTGGCCATCATCGTCTTGGTGCTGGACGCCTCGCGCACCTCGTCGTCCGCCCGCAGTCGATGGTCCTTCCGCGTCCAAGCCGCCTGCTCGGAGATCTCGATGGGCCTGCCGTGGCCGTCATCCACCCGCACGATCACCCCGGCACTCCTGCCGCCACCAACTTCCGTACCAGATCCCGCAGATGAGCGTCCGTCGCAGAGGTGGCGTCCTGTCGGACCACCGCACTCCTCCGGATCGAGTCCGCACTCGACGGGGACGCGGCGAGCGGCACGATCAGGGCCGCGGACACCGCAACTGCTGCTCCTGCGCGAAGCCCCGTGAGGTGCGGGCGCCGTCGGACACGCGCGTTCACTCGCACGTCACGCTCCTTCGAGATCCGGTGAAGCCGTAGGGGCTCATTCGAGGTACGAGGACGACAACACCGGTCCCTGGTGGGCGAGTTGTCGTCCGGCGGCCCGGGGAATCCTACGGAGGAAAGGCAGAGGCGGCGAGCGAAGGTGAGGACCCGTCATACGCCCGGCCTCAACGACGCCTTCCCCATCCCCCTCTGACGACCGGTCTACTCCGCCCCGCGGGACCCCGAGCGCTCTGGTACAGGGTCACCTGGTGGGCCGAACCGCCTCGACCTCGCGGGTATGTGAGTACGCGCACTCATGCCTGGCACCACCCGCCCACGTGACGCCACGGGCAAGACCACCGTGCACGCCGGGTCGCACGGCAGACCAGGGAGCCAACAGCACGCGCTCAGCACCTTCGCCCGTGCTGTCGTCCCCTTGCTCGGCCGCCTACCGCGACCACCACTGCGTTGCGTCCCACCCGGCAGCTCCTGAACCGGGCGGCAGCCGATCCGTCCATGCCCACGCCCCGCGTGCCGGTGCTCACGATGTTCGACACCGATGCCGACATCACGCCCGCCCTCAAGGCCGACACCACCGGCCATCTACTGACCGCGGACAGACCACAAGTCCTGTACGAGGCGATCAGAACCGCCACCTCGGGCCGAACCATCCTGTCCGAACCCGTCACGGACCACGTCGTACAACAGATGCGCACCCCCGCCCTCCTTCTCCGAGCGTGAACGGCACATCCTGCGGCAGCTCGCCGAGGGGCGTACCGACTTCGACACAGCCCGCGCGCTGCTCCTGGGCGAGACCACCGTGAAGTCACAGCTGCGCCGGGTCTTCAACGGCCTGGACGCCCAGACGAGTGCGGCGGCCGTGTCGACGACTGCTGAACTGCGGGTGCTGGAACAGCAGTCGGCCCCGATCGGCACTGCTGTGCCGAGCATCCGCCGGAGGTGCCGCCGGTCCGGGACGGCAGCGGCGGCGGACGCTCAGGAGAGATGTCGGCTCCCGGTGTGGTCGGCGGCGAGTCCGGCCGCGGGGGTTCGGCGTGCTCCCCAGGTCCGGGGCGCATGGCGGGCAGGTGAAGTCGGGCCAGGTTGGTGGGGGCGGGCTCGCTGTGCCCCGGTGTCAGGACCAGGACCTCGTCCTCGGCGTTCCACACGCGCCGTTCGGACTTGCCGGGGCACAGGTGGACGGTGCCGTGGGAGCGGGCGGGCGCGGGACGTGCGGTCGGTAGCCGATCGCGTGCTCGTCGTTCCGTATCGCCGCCGCGACGACCGTGGCGAAGGACGCCTCGCGGCCGGGCCGAACGTAGTGGGCGGCTGGGCGCAGAGCGAGCGCTCCACCGCGTACGGCGAAGATCTCCTCGAACACGGCGGCCAGTTCGGGAGTGTGGACGATCTGGGCCATCAGCAGGGCGGTGAGTTCTCCCGCGACGACGACGTCACCGGCCGGGCCGAGCGGGGCGAGTGTACGGCTGCGATGGTCGCCCATCTCGGCCACCACGGGGAGCACCCGGGATGTCTCCTCCTCCAAGGAGCGCAGGGTCAGCATGGCCAACAGCGTCCGGTCGTCGGCTCGTTCGCCGTCCTTGGCCGCTTGCTGGTCGGCGCCCAGGACGAGGACACAGTCGTAGGCGGAGAGGTCGAGGCCGGTGAGGGTTTCGGGGGCGGACGGGTCACCGGGGTGGTGGGTGAGCCGTAGAGGTGAGGAGTCCGTGCGCTGTGGGACGCCGGGTGCTGCGAGGCCGGTGATCAGGTCGAGCGTGGAGTCCGGTCGGGCGGTGCGGCGCAGGGTGTCGACGATCAGCGGGGCGCGCCGGTTCCAGCCCAACAGCAGGAGCCGGCAAGGGCGTTCGGGCCGTGGCAGAGGGCGAGCCAGCGCCGTGGGGTCGACCGGTGCGCGGTGCGCGCTGAGACGCGGGGGCCGTCGTCGTGGGCGACGGTCACCAGCCGGTCCCCGCCTCCAGCACGGTCCCCGCCGGCGGGGTGAGCAGCGGGCGGCCGTCGGCCCGCAGAATCCCCACGGCACTGGACGTCTCCAGGCGCAGCGCCACCTCTGCGAAGGACAGTCCCGTCGCCTGCGGGAGCTCGACGATGTGGAACTCGGCTCCGGAGAAGTCCAGGAGGTCCCGGAGCACCGTCGACATCCTGGGATTCCGTGCGCACTGCACGAGCAGCCGCGCGGTTGACTGGTCGGTCCCGAGAACGGTGCCACGCGCTCCCCACAGCGAGTCGCGCGGCCGGGACACGGCGTCCGTCGTGTACGGCGGCCACCACGCGCGGGCCGCCTTCCGCGCCGAGCACCGTTCGCAACGCCAGCAGGATCCGTACGACCCTCAGGTCGCCGTCGGGGCCCTCGGCGGGCAGCACCACCACCGCTCGGGCCGCGCCCGGGCTGACCAGCCGCAGGGTGTCGGGGTCGGACGGCACTCCGGTGCGGCACTCCAGCCGCACGCCGTCGGTGACCCCCAGGGCCGCTGTCAGCGCTCGTTCCATGGCGGCCGGGTCCCGGTCCGCGAGCACGGTGATCACCTGCCGGTCGCCTGCGGCGCGGGCGGCGATCAGCTCTTCGACCACGGTGAACACCTGGTCCGACCAGCCGAGTACGACGGTGTGTCCGCGTTCCACGACCCGGGAGCGTCCACGGCGCAGCTCCGCGAGCCGGTCGCCGAGGCCCGTGGTGACGACTCCGACGACCGTCGACACACACAGCAGGGCGATCAGGCCGAGCAGTACGGACAGCAGCATCCGCAGCGGCGCGCCGGTGGCCACGCCCAGTCGCAGGGTCTCCGCGCTGGTGCGCCACACCTGGGTGAGCCGACCGGACAGCGAGTGCGGTGCGTCCGGGTCCGTCCACACCAGCAGGGTGCTCACGGGCACGACGATCGCCAGGCAGCACAGGGCCAGCCAGCACAGCAGGGTGCCTGTGCTGCGCGCGAGTGTCCTGTCGAACAGATACCTCGTGCGGTGGCGTAACGGGCTCCGCTCCTGCCGCCGTTCCACATCGACCCCTGATCTCGGTGTGCCTCCGGGAATCGAAGCGTGCCGGGCCCAGCGCTCGAGACACGCCGTTCCATCAGGAGTTTCATACTTTCGGGCAACGGCGCGGGCTGAAACCTGGTCCGGTCCGGCCGCGGGTTCGTCGGCGCGGGTCCGGCGCAAAGGCGACTCTGGGGCCCGCCCCGGAGGGGAAGCCGTACCGTTCCCGCGCCGTACGCATCGTCGAAGGACGTGGGCGGGTGGGCCCGCAGCGGCGCGCACCCTTTTCCTTCCCCTCTCACCAGACCGGCCCTCACCGGGCGAACGGCCCGCCCTCCCACGACTGGAACAGTGAGGGAAGCCGGGCGTCTTCCTGTCGAACACGAACTCGGGACCCGGCCCGCCGACAGGGCCTCGTGCTGAGAACCACTCATGGAATGTCCGCGAGGTCGGCTTCCGGCGGGTGTCATCCGGAGGCGTCGTCGGACTGGTTCGCTTGGCTGCCACGATGGGTCAGGAGACTCAGTACCGCGCTGACCGTAGATACCACGGCGAGCCGGAAGCACCACGCGGCGATGGCGTTGCCCCCGACGGCGGAGGCCAGCAGCGGCAGGTCGAGGAGCACGCCGCTCACCAGGAGGGCGACCAGGCCGGCGACCGGCCATGTCCACAGTGCGGGCTCGTTGCCCGCGGTGAGCACGGCGCCTGCCAGGGTCACGAGCGTACTCAGGACGATGACGAGTGTGGTGATGTCCATGGCGGTCAGTGGCTTCGGCTGGGAGAGGCGGGGATGGAGACAGCGGGAGCGGTGTGCGGGGACGGGGGCACGGGCGCCGGGGACGGATTGGGCGGCGTGTACTGCGGGAGCAGCGGGGCCGTCGACAGGGGAGCCGGGGTGGCGGCGGTGCGGGCGAGGGGGTGACGGCGGCGGGCGGCGAACCACAGCACGACCGCCGCGTACGCCGCGATCGCCGCTATGTCGATCGCCACCCATTGCCAGGGGGCATCGGCGGCCGTCTCGTCGGTCTTCAGGCCGTCGACGACGGCGGCTCCAAGGCAGAAGGCGATGAGGTTGTTGATCACGTGCAGGCCGATGGCCGCCTCCAGGCCGCCGGTCCGCACCGTCAGCCAGCCGGCCGCCAGACCGAAGACGACCAGGTCGGCGAAGCCCCACGGGTGCCCCAGCCGTGCGCCGCGGCGAACAGGACCGCCTGCGGCACGACCGCGATCCGGGGAGACCGGAAGAAGCCGCCGATCGCCTGCGTCAGCCAGCCGCGGAAGACGTACTCCTCGGCGGCGGCCTTCTAGCGGGACCAGTACCAGCAGCATGGCCAGCGCAGGCAGGAAGACGTGCCAGCCGGCCCATCCGGGGGCAGGAGTGTCGTCGGCGGGCACCAGGAAGGCGGCGGTGTTCAGCACGGCGAAGACGGGCAGCGCAACGAGCAGGCACAGCCCCAGCCAGCGCACTCGCAGCCGTCCGGTGACCGACGACACCGTGCCGACCGGGCGGCGGCCGATCCACCGCACGGCCAGCAGGACCAACGGGATGGCTACCACGATGTAGAGCAGGTCCAGGGCGGTGCCGGTGACCGGGCCGAACTCGACGAAGCCGTCGTGATCCTTGGGGTAGCCCTGGTGGGTGCCCCAGCCGCTGGCGGCGGAGTCCAGCAGGATCAGTGCCAGCAGCCACCCCCGACTATGAACAGGGTTCCGGCCAGTGGCCGCCACCAGCGGTGACGGGCGGAGGCCAGGCCAGCCGGTGGTACGGGAGTTGCTCGGCGCACAGTGGATTCGTCATGGCTACAGCCTGTCCGCGGGCGCCGGCCGGGTCATCGGCCGTCGGCAGGACCGGCCTCTCTATCGCTGGATAGAGCCGGATGGCACCGGATCGCACCGGATGGAGCCGCCCGGAGAAGGTTCCTCGGGTGCGCGTCGCGCCCTACGCTCGTGTCCGATATGGAGACCATCCGCAACTGGCTGCTGCCCGCGTTGCTCGCGGTCGGGCAGGCAGCCTGGTTCTTGCCCGGAAACGCCCTGCGGGAGGGCGAACTGCCCGGCCCCGCCGCGTTCGTCGTCATCGCGGCCGCCGTGGCGGTGGAGACGGTGGCGCTGGGGTGGCGGCGGCGCACGCCGGTCGCGGCGCTGGGGTGGACGCTCGGAGCGTCGTTGGTGGTCCAGTCCTTGTCTACCGACGGCTCCAGCGACGTCGGACCGCTGTTCGCTCTCTACTCCGTCGCAGTCCGGTGCCCTCCCCGCGTCACGGTTGCCGCCCTCGCCGCCACCACCGCGTGCGACTGGGGGCTGTCCACCGTACGGATCGGCCTCCGGCCCTCCCTCGTATCGGAGTTGGCGATCGAGGCCGTCGTGTACGTGGCCTGCGCCGGGCTCGGCGAGGCGCGACGCCAGTGGCTCGCCGGACGGCTGGCGGCGGCCCGGCGGCTGGCCGGGGCCGAGGAGAGCAGACAGCGGGCGGGCGACACCGAACGCCACCGGCTGGCCTGGGAGTTGCACGACGTCAGCGCCCATCACCTGACATCGGTCGTGGTCACCGTCGACGCGGCCCGCCGACTCGGCGGCAACAGGCCCGAACTGGCCGCCGAGGCCCTGTCGTTCGCCGAACGGACGGGCGGCGAGACACTGACCGCGATCCGGCGACTGGTGGCGGTGATGCGCTCGACGGAGCAGGCGAACACCGCCGACACCACACATGACCCAGACGGCGCACGCCACGCCAACCTCGTAGGTGTTACGGGTGTTGTGGCCCCCTACAGGTGTTACTGACGGCATGGTCGGTGCGGGTCGCCCGGAATTCCGCCCCGGGCCTTCGCCGATGAGCGGGCCGATCCAGGAACTGGTCGCCGGTTTCGGCCGGTTGGGCCGGCCGATCGCCACCCGGATGCCCGACGATCTGGCCGGGCCGGCCGCCGAGGCGGTCTTCGGCATCGTCCGGGAAGCCCTCACCAACGCGCTGCGGTACGCGCCCGGCGCCGCCGTCCGGATCGACGTACGGCGCGATGAGGGGGCACTGGACCTCACCGTGGACAACGACCCGCCACGTGCCTCGGCACAACCGGCCGGAGCGGGCTTGGGATCCGGGCGCGGGGTCGCGGGGATGCGGGAGCGTGCGGCTGCCGTCGGCGGCCAACTCACCGCCGGTCCCGGGCCGGGCGGGGGGTGGCGGGTACGGGCGACGCTGCCCGACACCACCGGTCCGCGGACGCCCGTCGTACGCTCCAGGCGGCGCGACTTCCTGCGGGAGCAGCGGCTGACGGACGGCGCGCTCGCGTTCACGGCGACGGTGACTCCGCTGTTCGTCGCGCTCGTGGCCGCGGAGGAGTGGACGGACGGAGGCGGCTGGGCCCTCTCCTCCATCGGCGTACTGTCAGTGCTGCTGGCCCTGCACGCGCTGCCCCTGCTGTGGCGGCGGCGGGCACCCTGGGCGGCGCTGGCCGGGGTGATGGCCACCGCGTGGCTGTGGCCGGTGGTCCGCGTGTTCACCGACCTGCCGTCGCGGTTCGCGCAGTTCCTGGTGGGCGGCGGATGTACGGAGCTGCTCGTCGTGTACGCGGTGGCGGCCTATGGCCGCGGCGCCGGACGGACCTGGCCGGCGGCGGTCGCCCCCGCCTTCGGACTGGCCGGAGCGGTCACGGCGACCGCGGCCGTCGACGGTTCCATCGGGGGCGGATCCTCCCTGGACGGGATCTGGGTGTGGGCTCTCGCGGTGCTCGTCGCCCTGGCGATGGGGCCGGTGATCTGCCTGTTTCTGGCGCCGGTGTGGGGCGCAGGTGTGGCCGTCAGAGCGCGCCGGCTGCGGGTCCTGGCACGGGAGGACTCGAACTCGCCGACTCCGTACGGCAGACGGAGGCCGCCGCCGACGACGAGCGGCGCAGGCTGGCCGTCAGCCTCCAGGACGCGGTTCTACGGCGGACGGCGGGCGTGGTGGAACTGGCCCGCCAGGGACGCCTGGACGAGGTGGCCGCGGAGGCCCGCTCGGCGCTGGCCGCGATGCGTGAGCTGCTGCACAGCCTCGGCGACGCCGAGACGTCGCGGCAGCGCCTCGCTCCTCAGCCGACCGCCGCCGAACTCGACGCCCTGTGCCGCCAACTGCGTTCGGCAGGACGGGAGGTGACGCTGCGGGAATACCCGAGGCGGTCTCAGGACTGCCCGCGTCGGTGGCCCTATCGGCGTACCGCGTGGTGGAGGCGGCGCTCGGCGCGGGCGACCGGGGGCCGGCCCGGGTGACCGTGCGGCGGCGCCGGAACACTCTGCACATCACGGTCACCGGGGTACGCCTGGCAGTCGCCGGACCGGTCGCGGAACGGCTGCGGGTGCAGGCCACTTCCGCCGAGGGCCGGATCACCCTCGACACGACCGGTACCGTACGAGTGTCGCTGCCGGCCGGGCCGTCTCCGGCCCCCGTTCAGGAGGTGCCCCGTCGCCATACGCGTGATGGTCGTCGACGACCAGGCGGTGGTCCGGGCCGGATTCGCCGCGATCGTCGACGCCGAACCCGACCTGACCGTGATCGGCGAGGCCGGCGACGGGGCGACGGCGGTCTCGCTCGCCGCCCGCGAGGCCCCCGACCTGGTGCTGATGGACATCCGCATGCCCGGCATGGACGGACTGACCGCGACCCGGCTCGTCGCCGCGTTGGAGAGCCGGCCACGCGTCCTGGTCCTGACCACCTTCGACCTCGACGTCTACGTATACGAGGCACTGCGCGCCGGAGCGTCGGGATTCCTCCTCAAGGACGCCCAGCCGGAAGACCTGTTGGTCGCGATCCGGGTCGTCGCCGCCGGTGACGGCATCCTCGCCCCGGCCGTCACCCGCCGCCTCATCGACACCTTCGCCCAGGGAGCTCCTCCGCCGCCCGCCGTCACCGGCGTCCTCGACCAACTCACCCCGCGCGAACGGGAAGTGCTGCTGCACATCGCCTCCGGCCTCAGCAACGCCGAGATCGCCACCCACCTCGGCGTGACCACCGGCACCGTGAAAACCCACGTCAACGCCCTGCTCACCAAGCTGGGGCTCCGTGACCGGGTGCAGGCGACGATCCTGGCGTACGAGTGCGGCCTGATCCGGCCGGGCGGGGCGCCCATCGCGTGACTCCTTCGGAGAGGGCTACCCCGAAGACATCTCAGATCGTCGACAGGTCACGTCGAGTCGTCGGCTATGGGGAAGTTGGACCTCATGCCCGCCGCACCGGTCAGTGAGGTCATCGGATCGTTGTCGGGTGGTGGGTGAGGGTGAGTCCGGTGCCGACGAGGCAGCCGTCGATGAGGTCGGGCCGGAGTTGGAAAGGGCGCAGGCCCCGGCGCAGGGTGCGGTCGAGATGCTCGTCATCGATGAAGGCGGTGTTGGCCAGCGGGCCGCGCCGTAACAGCGACCGGATGCCTTCCACCGGCGGATTCAAGTCCGGTGCGTAGGAGGGCAGTTGCACGATGGTGAGCCAGCCATGTGCGGGCGCGTACTCCCGCATCCCGGCGGCCTGATGGACGTTGAGGTTGTCCCTGATCAAGACGCCGGGGGCGCCGAGCTGGATGTGGGCGCGGACGGCCAGGCCGCGGTAGTCGCTCCAGGAGAAGCTGTCGCGTCCGGTGCCCTTGTGCTTGCGGTGACGGTGCGGCCGGTGGATCAGACGGGACGCCTCGCCCGGCCGGTAACAGCACATGGCGGCGATCGACCAGGGACGCCAGGACGGGCCCGCACACCCGCACAGCCGGCATCTGCCCACGGCGGCCCCGGGCGCGGACCCGTACCGGCGTCACGGAGAACCCCGCCTCGTCCTCGAAGACGACAAGGGCCCCGAGCGCCGCCGCAGTCATTCCGCATGAGGGTTGGGTGCCGAGCCGCGTGACGCTTGCGGGGCGTAGAGGCGGTAGCCCCGAGCCGCGGCACGCCCTCGCCGCCGGGTTGACGCGGCGGCGAGGGCGAACGGTTCGTGGGCGGGACTGCCTTCGGTCGGCCCGTGGTCGGGACGCTGTGGACGCTCCGTTGGGCCGCGCCGACATGGTCGCCCGTCTCGTCAGGCGGCGTCCTCGTCGGGGTGCTCCTCCACGCTGTGGGAGTCGGTGAGGCTGAGCGCGCCGCCCGCGGCGATCAGGCCCACGACGACGGCGAGGACGCCATAGGTGACCCGTTCGCCGTGGAAGAACGACGCCACGAGGCCGTGGCTCCACGTACCGGCGGGCAGTTGTGTGGTGACCAGGGCGGCGATGAGGGTGCCGACCACCGCGGTGCCGATGCTGGTGCCGACCTCCTGGGCGGTGTCGTTGAGGGCGGCGCCGATGGAGGTGCGGTTGGCGGGCATCGCGTCGACGAGTGCGACCGCGCAGATCGTCATCACGGTGCGCAGTCCTACGGTCATGATCACCATGCAGACCGCGATGGCGCCGTATCCGTGATCGACGCCCCAGGACAGACCCGCCAGCGAGCCGGCCAGGCAGGCCCGCGCCCACCAGGCAGGCGATGCGGTGGCCGAAGCGGCGGCCGAGCCATTCGGACAGGGGGTCGCGACGAGCATGGTCACGATGATCGGCAGGTTGGCCAGCCCGGCCCGTACCGGGCTCCACCCGTAGGCGTACTGGAAGTGCAGGATCAGGCCGAACATGATGCCGGCCATCGCGATGGACGTACCGACCTGCGCGATGGCTGCCCCCGCACGGTGCCGCTGGTGAACAGGCCCAGATCCAGCATGGGGGCGGCGTTGCGACGCTCGTGCAGGACGAAGGCGATCGCGGCCGCGACCGCACCGCCGATCGAGACCAGGGTGATCGTGGAGAGCCAGCCGTGCTCGACACCGCTGGTCAACGAGTAGCAGGCGAGCCCGATGGCCGTGACGCTCAGGACGGCGCCGGGTACGTCGAGCGCGTCCTTGGTCAGGTCCTCGGTCCGGTCGGCGGCAACACCGAGCCGTACGCCGACGCAGGCGATGAGCGCGATCGGGGCGTTGACGACCAGCAGCCACTCCCACCGCACATGGGCCAGCGCGGTACCGCCGAGCAGGGGGCCGAGGACGAAGCCGGACATGCCCACGACGATCATCACCGTCATGGCGCGCATGCGCAGCGCTTTGTCGTCGAAGAGGCGGAAGACGAGGGAGTTCGTGATCGGGGCCATCGCGGCGGCGGCTATGCCGAGCGCGGCCCTGAGGGCGATGAGCTCGCCCGCCGTGGTGACGAGGACTACGCACAGGCTCAGCGAGCCGAACACGCCGAGCCCGATCAGCAGCACTCGGCGACGGCCGAACCGGTCGGCCATCGACCCGGCGGTGAGCAGCAGTCCGCCGAAGGTCAGCGAGTAGGCGCCGGTCACCCACTGCAGCGCGGTCGTCCCGCTGCCGAGGTCGCGGCCGATCGTGGGCAGGGCGATCGAGAGCAGTGTGTTGTCGACCATTTCGACGAAGAAGGCCAGGCAGAGGGCTGCCAGAGGGATCCACGCCGCGCGTAGGGACGGGTAGACGCGTGCGGGTGAGTGCAGCGTGGTGGTAGTCATCACAAGCCTTCCGGTCGAACGTCGTTCGGTCATCGAACGGCGCACGGTCATCGAACGCTGTACGGGTATCGAACGCCGTACGATGCGGTACGATAGAACAACGTTCGATACGATGCAAGACGCGACGTCAGAAGCGAGGGGACGACAGTCATGGCACGCCTTAAGAGCCGCTCGGGTACGGGACGCCGACGGGCCTCGCACTCGATGGAGTCCGTACTCACGGAGGCGGTGGCTCTGCTGGACGAGGCCGGCGCGTCGGCCCTCACGTTCCGGGCACTGGCCCAGCGCCTCGGCGGTGGCGTGGCCAGCATCTACTGGTACGTCGACAGCAAGGACGAACTCCTCGACCGCGCGACCGACCACGTCATGGGCGCCGTCCTGGTCGGCATCGAGAGCCTCCCGCACCGCGACGACCCGATCGACGCCCTGCGCGAGATGGCCCTGAAACTCTTCGACGGGATCGTCGAACGTCCCTGGCTGGGCGACTACTTCATGCGCAACACCGACGTCCAGGGCAACGCCCTTCGCCTGTACGAGAGGCTCGGCCAGCAGACACTCCGCCTCGACCTCACAGCACTCCAGCGGTTCTACGCGGTGTCCGCCATCATCGGCGTCGTCGTCGGCTCCGCCGTCGACCTCGGCCAGGAGCCGCCCCAGGAGGTCCTCGACGGCGCCACGACCCGCGAGGAATTCCTCGGCCGCTTCGCCAAGTCCTGGCGCGAACTCGACCCCGAGGAATTCCCGTTCGTCCACGAGATCGTGGACGAGTTCGACGGCCACGACGACATCGACCAGTTCCGCTCCGCACTGGAACTCACCCTGACCGGCCTGCGCCTCCAGGCCGGCGCCTGAATGCGTGAAATATGCCCGCCACTGCGCACCTGACACGGCGCACGCCGGCAACCACGCTCCCGGCAGCGATCCGCCAACGCCGCGCAGCGCCTGGTCAGTTAATCGGTTGTGGGACACCTGGGCGGGGTGCCTGATCCCGACCATGACGATTGTGCTGAGTACGCCCACGGGCCGACGGAGCGCGCGAAGCCATGGCCGCGCTGCGGGAGTGGCTGCAGGACAAAGCGCCCACGCAACTGCCCCCAGGGGCCATCGGCTGGAACTACCACCGGTTCGGGACGGCCGAGACGCACGCGCTGCTCCGTACCTGGAGCCAGGACGGACACATCCTCGCCGTCGCGGTGCAGGATTCACCGAAGCTGGTGGGGATGACGGTCGCTCCCGACGCCTTCCATGACGAGGACTTCGCGCGGCGGCTCGTCCAGGACCTCTCCTGCCCGGGCGCGGCGTTCTGCCGGAAGGAACGGCCTCCGTTGAGGCCCGGCAAGGCCTGCTGCTCCACGACCTGTTGACCAAGGAGGGCTGGGATGTCGACGACCCGCGGACACCGCGCGCCTGGAGCAGGCACAGGACTTCGCCGACGTCCTACGGTTCGCGTTCACCAGTACGCGGCCCACGCGCGGGTGCGCGGTACCGGCACCGGATGTCCGCGGCACGGTGCTACGACGAGCAGGGAAACCCCCTGACGCGGTACGTCATGGACGCATGCGGGGTGAGCCGGACCCTGGTCGTCCGGGTCAGGGGCCGAGGTTCCGGTCGGGTGTCGATGGCGGGCATGACCTGTTACAGGCTCGGCGAGCAGCCCCGGCCGATCTGCGCGATCCGCGAGTACCGGGTCCGGAAGGCGAGCCGAAGGGCTTCGGCCGGCGGGACGTCGGCGACCTGATCGTCCGCGCCCGCGTCTGGTTCGGCGGCCCGATCGTGCTGGTCTGTGACAACGTGCGGCTCTACCTGACCGCCGGCAGCTGCACCACGCCGGTCTGTCACCTGCCGCGCGGGTTTCCTGGCCGGTGTCACCGGCCGGGCAACCCGCGCGGCGAGAGCACGCGCTCCTACTGCCGCTCACCAGGGGCGGGCGGTCAAATGGATCAGGAGTCGGCGAAGCGCTTGAACGCCGCCCTGGTACCCGAGCCCGCGTCACCGTCGATCGCGCCCGTGTAACCCCACTGGGCGGCCAGCATCCGCTGGAGCGCCTTGACGGTGTTGGTGCCCGGGTCGCCGTCAATGGCGCCGGTGTATCCCCAGATCCCCGAGAGGAATCGCTGCATCGCCTTCCAACTGTTGGTGCCCAACTGACCGTCGATGCTGTCGTTGTAGCCCCAGTACTCCGCGAGGAAGCGCTGGACGTTCTTGGCCTCGGCCGTGGTGAGGCCGAAGTTCTGCGTCGCCGCCGCGACGGCCGGCTGCGCAACAGCCGCACTCGGCGAAGAACTCGCGGGCGCCGCGTAGGTGACACCCGCAGTCGCCACCGTGCCGGCGGCGATCCCGGCGATGGCAACCAGGCCGGCAAGAGTCTTGCCCAGAGCGTTTGATCGCATACGAATTCTTCCTTCGATCGTGGGTTGAGACCTGACCTGTCCGGCGGACCAGCGGCGGGACCACGATGCAGGCTGTCCGGACCACTCGGCCAGAAATACCGTGGAACTGACGGCCACGCGGGACGACAAGCCTGCTGACCTGCACTGACGAAGTTCCCTGAGACGGTTTCACGGGATCGCCGTGCCGCGCGGTACACGCTGCACCGCGATGTCCCACCCGCCGAGCGTCGCAGCGCAGTGCACCACCACGATCTTCGACCTCGGCGCCGCACGGTTCGCAGCAGCCTCCGGGGCATCGCCCCGTGCTGTGCTGAATGGTTAGGAAGACGTGCGCACGGCTGTCCTCGGCGGTCAAGAAGATGGGAGAAGTTCCTCTGACGGCATGGGAGTTGGCCGAGCTGCTGGAACCGGTAAGACCGACCCGGACCCCGTCCTTCCTCACTCTCTTCCGCGCACGGAAGGTCAACACGTCAAGCTGGTCCGAGCGCGTCCAGCCAGACCTCGAAGACAAAGGGTGTGCTGTTGGGTCCGCCCTCCAGCCACCGTGTACTCACTGTGGCGATGCCGTCAGTGATTTCCTCGATCGTGCACGTAGTGCTGGTCGGGGTTGGGAAATCCGAGGTTTCTTGCAGCTCACCCGCGAAGTAGGCGGTCTTGCCGACGAGTTGATGAGGCCGGTCGTAGGCATCGGCGAACTCCACCAGAATCAGACCCGGTTGCGGATAGTCGGTGAGCCAGAGGACAGCAATGGCAGGAAGTTCGCAATGATCACCCTTGTTCAACTTTGCTGTCATGCGCGCATCCTACGAACCGGAAGGCTCGCAGGACCACCGATGCACGGGAACGAAGCACTGCACCGCTCGACGGTGTTGCGCTGCTTGTAGGTCTTGCGGTCGAAGGCCGGTGTCCTGCCGCTCCGGATGCCTCGTCGCATCCGGTGGCCACACTGATCTGTCGGGACCGGGATCACTGTCCCGATGCCGCGCCTGCGCAGGTGGTCGCGGATCGGACGGGAGGAACAGGCCCGAGACCGTGTCCTACGTGGTGAGGCGGACAAGCCCGTTTGTAGCAGCAGACGGCAGCGGCGACTCCCATGAAGGCCAGGTAGTTGCGGGGATGGCGCTCGCATCGGGGGCTGAGCCCGCGGTAGCCGGACAGCCACGACATCGTGCGCTCGATCACCACGACGCCTCTGCCCGCTGCCCGAACTCGTACAGCCCCGTCATCCACCGATTCCTCGCCGACCGACCGCGTCTCCGCGCCCCGAACCCTTCGACGCGCCCCCGGCAACGAGCCCAACGGTTCCTCGGGTTCAGCTCGCCGCCCGAACCAACATCCTTGGCCCGGTCGAGGCACGAGTTGCCGTCGCCCGGCGCTCCACGGTGAAGTACACCGTGGCACCGTCGGCGTAGAAAGCCGCGTGGTAGTCGTATGCCGAACTCCGTGGCAGGAAGCGCTCGTTGGAGCCGTCGGCAGTGGACTGGTGCAGGGTCGACGAGGAGGGCCCGTTGCGGTTCACCAGTGTCACGCCCTTCTTGCGTTGGCTGCCGCTGCCACTGCGAACGGCGTGGGCAGCAGGGCTGCCCGGCGACGCCTGCAGCCGGCCGTGACGAAATATTGTCCGACAAAGACGGTCACCGACTCGGCATAGCGGATCGCACGTCTGACCCAGGTCAAGGTGGCACCCGTCCGGAGGAGCGGGAGGAGCAGGCACGCGCCCACGTCCGAACGGCTTTGAGGCTCCGCAGGGCGTCGGGCTCGCCAGGGGCGCACAGCAGGTCGCGAAGAGCTGGGCGAGCCTTTCGACCGTGGTCGAAAGGTATGACCGGAGTGCGGCGACCGCTCCAGACTCGGACGGACGGACTCAGCCTGTGAAACCGAGGGGAGCACATGCGCAAGGAAAATCGGCCGGGCAGGGGGCACGAAGGCCCGGAGGGCGGGCGCTCTGTTGGCGGCCACGGCGCTCACTGTCGGAGTCGCGGTGGCGACCGCGCCCTCCGCGGCTGCCGCCAGCCCGTGTTGGGCCGGCGACGCCAACAAGTGGTGGTGCAACAACGTCTCCGGCGCACCGGTGTACGGCACGGTCGGGGACAACCACATCTACCCGGACCCGAACACCATCGTCGGCTACATGTACTCCAACCCGAGCTGGTTCTACTGCAAGGAGGACAACCAGGCATGGGTGGGCGGGCCGCACTCCACACGCTGGGAGATGACGGTCGCGGACAATGGCCGGCTCGGCTTCATGAAGGACACGGCGATCGCCAGCGAGACAGACCCGCTCCGCAACTGCTACGGGTGATCGGTGACGCCGTGCAGCGCCTCCGGCTGCTTTTCCATGGTCGACATCTGCAACGCACCCTGGAGATCCTTCGCATGCGTATGCGCACACGGAAGACCCTTGCAGCCCTGTTCAGCGTCACGGCACTGGCGCTGGGGCTTGGCACCACCGCCGCGCCCAGCGCCTCGGCCGCGTCCGGCTGCTGGTACAGCGGCAGTCATTGGTGGTGCAACAACCGCGCGGGCGCGCCGGTCTACGGTTACAAGGACCTCGCCCGTTACTACCCCGACTCCAGCCGCATCGTCGGGTACATGTACTCCAACCCCAGCTGGTTCAACTGCCGCTACGACGGCGGTGCGTCCGACGAGTATGTCGGTGGACCACACCCCTACCGCTGGGAGTGGACCGAGGCCGACAACGGTCAGTGGGGCTGGATGAAGGACACCGCCGTCAGCAGCGAGACCAACCCGCTGCCGGCCTGCTGGTGATCGTGCCGCCGTCGTAACCACCCCGCCCGGTGGTGGGTTCTCGGGCCGGCTTTGGGCGGCTGTCGGGGGCGGTTCGGCCTGAATCGCCTGCGACGGCCCGGTCAGGACCTCAGCAGACGGGGACGTCGGGCAGTTTGTCGTCCGGTTAGTTGACGTAGATATTGGTGATGTAGCCGCCGTACAGGGGGAGATAGGCCCACCAGTCGTTCGTGTACTGCCCGTCGGTGACCTCCTCGCCCTGCTTCTGGCAACCGATCAGCGCGTCGACCCCGGCGGGCAGCCGGGTGAGCGCCCGCGAGCTGGTGGTCGTGTCGGCGCGCGCCTGGACATGGGAGCCCCATGTGCCGTACCACGAGCCGGAGCGCGGAACGGCGCCGGGGACGTTCAGCGAACGCACCAGCGTGTCGATTGCGCTGTACGCGGCGCCGAAGGGGGTGCCCTGCGGGTGCAGGGTGAAGACGGCGACGATCGAACGGTCGCCCGCGCCCACGCTTCCCGTGGTGTGCAGTGCGGGCCTGGCGAGGTCGACGCCCGCGCCGGATGCGGTCGTGACCCGTCGGCCGGCTACGGAGGCCGTCGTGTCGGCGCAGCCGCTGCTCACGCCGAAGCCGGACCAGCCCTGCTTGACCGCCCAGGGCTGCTGGAACGACGCCGGGATGCCGAAGCGTTGGTCGTCCTGGGTCCAGTAGAAGTCCGCCGCGGAGTCGTCGCTGGAGCGCAGCATGCTGTCGAGGCGGCCCGGTCGTCCGACGGCAGGCCGTGGCCAGGGCCGTGGTCCCACAGGTGATCCAGAGCGATCAGAAGCTTCACCACCGAGGCGGAACGGAACTGCGTGTGCGCGTCGGACTGCTCGGTGAAGGTCCCGGTCCGGCGGTCGTACACGGCGATTCCGGCGGTGACGCCCGGCGGTACGTTCACCGAGGCCGCACGCGAGATGGTGGGCGAGGGTGTGTCTGGGCGCGGGCGGGTGCCGCCGTGGCGAACAAGGCGGCTGTCAGGACCAACCAACCAGGCCGCCACGAGGGCGAGTCCGCCTCGCGGCCTGTGTGCGGAGAAGGGTGACACGAACGACTCGACTCCCTGGCTCGGACGGGGCCGAAGCGGAACGCGTCGGGGCCGGCCACCGTTGGAGGGGCGACCCCGACACGTGTGTCAGCAGTTGCGGACGGACCAGACGGGGTTCCAGTCCTGGTCACCCACCTGCGGCGGGGAGAAGGCGCGCAGCACGTTGCCGTTGGCGTCGTAGAAGTAGGAAGTGACCGACCCGGTCTGCTTGTTGAGGTAGTAGCCGTTGCCGGTCCAGTTGGACAGGGAGTAACGGTTGCAGTTGTAGAGGTAGAAGATCTTCCACTTGGACACGGTCTGGTCCCACACCTCGAGGCAGAGGTTCCCCGCTCCACAGGTGAACGTCTGGTCGTCCGTGCGGTAGCTGACGGTGGTGGACGGAGAGATCGTCGGGGAGACGGCGGCCGCGGCCTGTACATGGTCACTGGTACGAGGGCCGGAGGCGGTTGCCGCCTGTGCCGGACCGGTGGCAAAGACGGCCATCAGCAAGCAGACCATCACGCCGATGATGCCGAGCAGCGAGCGCTTCGCGCGCATGGATGAGACCTCCGTCGAGACGGCAGCGGGACATCTGGGACAGCGGCACGGAACGTGCCCTGACCGCGACGATCGCCGATCGCGTGAGCCGGCAGAAGCCTTTCGAACCTCCTCGAAAGGCCGCAGTCCCCGACACGGCCGCATCACGCCCACCGACGGCCAACTGCCCCTGGTCACAGGCCCGTTGAGGCGCGATCGACCCACAGGACGGCAGCGGTACGGCCCGTGGGCGTCGTTGACGTCGCCCGCACCGGACGCCACCGTGGTCCGGCGACACGACACATGACGGCCATGCACGACCCGGACACGGTCATCGGACCGGGGACGACCACGCCATGAGCAGCATGCGCGAACACAGCCATGCCGAACGGGAGACTGCCGAACCGTGCCTACCAAGCGCTCACTTGCCGGACTGTGCGCCGCCCTCGCCATGGGGGCGGCCCTCCTCTCCACCGGAACCGCGCAGGCCACCCCGGCCTCGCACGGAACCTCCTCCGGTCACGTCATGACCATGCCCGCAGCGCCGAAGGCGGCCCGCCCTGGGGCGCTCCTGGCCGTGGCCCCCTCCACTTCTCCGGCCGTCCGCACGGCCTACGCCGGTGCCGGCGGGGGCGTGTACTGCCAGAGCGGCTACTTCTGCGCCTCGGTCTGGGACCCGACGGCCGGCAAGTTCAAGATCTTCTTCTTCTACTCCTGCAACCGCTACACCCTCTCGAACTGGACCGACTGGGCCGAGGCCGAGAACAGCCAGACCGGAGGTGCCGTCGCCAGTCTCTACGGCTCCGGCGGCGGCCTCCTGCAGACCGTCCCGGCCGACAACGCGGTCTACGCCGTCAACTGGTCACCGGTGTACTCGATCCGCAACTGCTGAGCCGGATGCCCTCTGCGGCCCAGCGCGGAGAGCAGGACTTAGGGACCAGAGGCCGGACCGGTCTCCGTCCGTCGTCCCGGATCGGTCTCCGTCCGTCGTCGGGGGTCCGCACCCAGCAGTCGGTGGCCCATGGACATCATCAAGTACCTGACGAACTCGCCCTCCCGGTGGCTCGCCACCAGTCCTTCGTCCCGCAGGACGGCGAGCTGGTGGTCGGCACCGGAAAGGGCGATGCGCCCGGCCCGCGCCACTTCGGACGTGGTGCGGGTACGGCGACGTGTCACCCGGACCAGTACGGCGGGCCGGGTACCCGGTGGCACGCCGAGCGGCTTGTTCGAGGACGTATACACGAGCAGAACAGGTGATGAGACGGACTCCGCGGTCGATTCGGGGCTCAGGCCGCGGTCGTACGGTCGGCGATCGTGGCGGCGAGTTCGCGGGCGCAGCGGTGAGCGCTGGCCATGGATTCCTCGTGCCTCGGCAGCAGCGCGGCCAGAGCGGGGCGTGGGGCACCATCGTCAGCTCGAGGATCACGGTGGTGACGCCGAGGCCGAGCATGTCCTCACGGCCGAGCACGGCCTCGAGTGTGGGCACGACGTAGTCCAGGCCGTGCTTGGGTGCGCCGGGACCGTAGCCGCCGCCCCGCGCCGAAATCACCACCGCTGGACGACCGGCAGCCGGCGAGGGAGCCTCGAAGTCCATGGTGCGGCCGAAGACCATGATCTGGTCCAGCCACGCCTTGAACACCGACGGCATCGTCAGGTTGTACATCGGGACCGTGAAGAGATAGGCGCTCGCGCCGAGGAACTCCTCGATCAACACGTCCTGCATCGCGGCCGCCTGGGCCTCCTCGGGCGTGTACTGAGCGGGGACGGTGGCGCGGGCGGTGATTCCGGCCGCGGATAGATGAGGCACGGGCGAAGCAGCCAGGTCGCGGTGAGCGACGTCGCCGCTCCAGCCCTCGAGGAAGGACTGCGCGACCTGGCGTGAGACCGAGGCTTCGCCGAGCGAGGAGGAGTCGATATGAAGCAGGTACGACATGAGTGGGGTCCTTCCGGTGTGGTTGCGAGCGTGCTCCCGTGATCCGAGAGCGGGCGCGCACGAGGAGCTGTTGTCGTGGATTGGCGTGTGGTCGCCCCGAGGGCGTTACATACTGGTAGTGCGGTTGCACACCAGATGAGAGGTTGTGGAGATGGCGTCAGCGCGACAGATCGCAGGTCCATGCCAGACATGGCCGGAGGACGGCGCCTTCATCCGCCAGGTACTCGACCGCATCGGCGACAAGTGGACCGTGCTGATCATCAGCACCCTGAACGCCGGTCCGTTGCGCTACTCCGACTTGCAGGCGAGCATCCTGGGGATCTCTCAGCGGATGCTGACCCAGACGCTCAAGCACCTTGAGCGCGACGGGCTGATCACCCGGACCGCGTACCCCGAGGTCCCGCCAAGGGTGGAGTACGAGCTCACCAAGCTGGGCCGGTCGTTGATGGAAGCGGTCATCGCGATGGCAGGCTGGGCCGCCGCCCATCACCGCGAGATCGCCGCCAACCGCGCGGCCAGCGAGCTGACCGGAGTCGGCCGAAGCAAGGCCGCGGTCAGCGCGTAGACGAACCGCAGCGGCGGTGGTGGCTCACCGCTTCGCAGCGCTTGGCGCGTCGCCCGCAGCCGTCTCGTCGAGAGCCTCGGTACTGCCTGTCTCGTCGGCGGGGTCGAGGTGGCAGACCCCGGTGCCGGGCTCGCACCACTCGCCGGCAAGGGCCGCCGCGATCTGGAGGCGCCCCTTCGGCTCGCTCACGACGCTCGCTCGCTCGGCACAGGCCCGGCCACCTGCTCCAGCAGCTGTCCGTAGACCGAAACCTTCTGGGCACCAGGGGCAGCGACCCGGCGGTCCAGCGCAACGAACGGGACACCGGTCGCGCCCAGTTCCACACCTTCGGTCCGGTCAGCGCGTACGCGGTCTGCGTACTCATCGCTCGCGAGGATCGCGAGCACTCGCCGACCGTCCAGTCCGACCGACTCCCCGACCCCGGCCAGGGCGTCAGGGGCGTAAGGGTTGAGGGCGCCGGCGAAGAAGCCGTCCTGGACAGTCGAGAAGAACTCGGACCCCAGCCCCTCGTCGTTGGCGTACTGCACCACGCGGTGCAGGTCGGAGGTGTTGGCACTGAGACGGTCCGACGTGAACTCGAGGCCCTCTTTGCGGGCGATCGCCTGGATCCGGCGCTCTGCCGCCATGAAGTGGGCGGCGGTTCCGCCGTGGGCACGAATGAAGGCTTCCTCGATTGCCTCCGGCTGCTTCGGCGCGGCCGGGTTCAGCTCGAAGGACCGCATCACGACCTTGAACCGATCCGCGTCCGGGCGCTGCTCGATCGCGGTACGGAGCCGGTGCTTGGCGACATAGCACCACGGGCAACCCAGATCGGACCAGACCTCGATGACGACCTGCGCCCCCTCGGGGCGCGTTTCCTGCTCAACCATCTTCCTTCTTCACCTCACTAGTAGTGCGTAACAGCATCATGAGTGAGTAAGGGAGGGCTTACAAAAGGCACTTTCAAGTGCGTGGGCGTCGCCCGATGGGCACTGCACCCTCATCTGTGAAGAGCCGGATCTCCCGGAACGGGCCTTGGGCCTGGCCGGACCGGGCTACAGAACAAGCACGCGCCCCTCGGTGTCCGTGAGGGCCATGCCCTTCACAGCGCCCTGTTCGATGTTGACTGCGCTGACTCAGGCCACGCCTCGACTTCGCTCTTCCTGGGAGCGCGGCGTTGGGCTCACCGCCAGATCCGAAGGACGGGACCTGGGTCTCAGCCGACCCGGTCGAGGACAGACTCCAGCGCAGCGCGCAGCTGTTCGTCCTCGCGGATCATCGCGTGGTCGGACCCGGAGGCGACCAGGCGGCGGTCCCCGGTGGCGAGCACGGTCAGCCGGGCGTGCTGCTCCAACGTCAGGGCGGCGGTGCCGAGCGCCCGCAGGGCGTCGCAGGCGCCTTTGAGGTCGGCGCGGGTCTCGGCCGAGTGCAGCGCCGCCTCGGCGAGCCGGGCGCGGTCGAGACCGGCCGGGTCGGCGACGGCGAGCAGCCCGAGGACGGCTGACGGTGCTTGGGCCGGGTCGTCGAGGAGAGTTTGGAGCCGGGCGGTCAGCGGGCGCCCGGCCGAGCCGAGCACGGCGATCTCGCGGGCGGCGCGGGCGGCCGTCCAGTGGAACCACTGCCGGCCCGCGCATCTGTCGAACACCGAGGCCAGCACCGGGACGACCTCGGCCGCCTCACCGGCGATCCTCCACAGCGCGAGCGCAATGGCGAGGTCGGCGTCCACCTCCGGCGTAGTGTCGCGGTCGATGGTTCGGCCGAGCGCCGTCCGCAGGGCCGGGGCGAGGCGGGCGGCCGCCGGGCCGACGCCGGCCAAGGCGCGGGCGCCCTCGACGCAGCCGCGTGCACCAGCGGCGAGCGCCGCCTCGGCGGCGGCGAACAGCGGCCCGACCTCGCCGGTCAGCTCGTGCAGTGCCCGCGCCACGAACAGCTTCCGGGCGCCGGTCCGCAGGGCGGTGGCGGCCTGCTCCCGCTGTTCCGGCCCGACGCCGACGGCGACGGCGGTGATCGCGGTGGCGGCGTAGTGGAACCGGGGCAGGACCGCGCACAGTTCGGGCAGCGCCTCGACGGCCTGTGGGCCCCATTGCCGCAGCAGGTGAACCAGCCCGGCGGTGTCATTGTGGTCCTCGGTCGTCGAGCGACCGCAGTCCTTGCACCCCTCGGAACACTCCAGCGCCTTGGCGGCCAGGCGAGCGCGGACCGCGGCGAACAGTTCCGGGTCGAACGGGAAGGGCACATCGGCCGGGGCATGGGACCCGGCGACGCACTGGATGGCACGCGGGCGCCGACCGAGGGCCCGGGCCAGCAGCGGGGCGGCGGCCTGCGGTGCCACCAGGGCGAGCGCGGCGAGGGCCTGGTCGGCCGCCTCGTCGTCCGGCTCCGCGGCGAGTTCGGCGAGGACGGAAGCGGCCTCGGCGGCGGCCGGGCCGATTTTGCCCAACAGCTGGGCGGCCGCCCGTTCGGCCGCGAGCGGGGTGATCGCGGGAATCAGCCGCGACGGGGCGCTGCGGGAGAGGGTGCAGGCACGGTCGGCCGCCCACAGAGCCTCGGCCCTCACCTCCGGCCGCTCGTCACGCAGCGCCGCGTCCAGCAGCGCGAGGGCACTCTCGCGATCGGCGTCGGTGTCCCGCCCCAGCAGGACCCCGACCACAGTGCGCAGCGGCTCCCGGTGCTCGTCCGCGTAGCCGGACCTGGCCGTTTCGCGCGCGGGCAGTAGGCCAAGGACGGCGTCGCGGTGTGCGGCGAGCCACGGCTCCTCGGCCTCCAACGCGGCGAACACGGCGGCCAGGCGCAACGGCGCGGGCGTGTCCGGGCCGAGCAAAGCGCGAGCCTCGGCGACGGCGCCCGCACGGTCCAACCGCCCGTACGCGGTGAGGAGTTCGGCCCGGACCGCGGGCTCGGTCTCGGCGGCCAGGCGGGCCCGGACGACGGGCAGGGCCGTGCAGGTGTCCCGGGTGTGGCCGACCGTCCAGCTGACCGCCTGCCGGACGGCAGCGTCCTCATCGGCCAGCAGCGGTATGAGCAGCGGCAGTTGGGCGGTTACGGCGGCCCGGACGGCGCCCGGCTCGACGTCGTACTCGTCCTCGCTCTCGGCGAGGCAGCCCAGCAGCCGGACCGCGTCGACGGTCTGCCGGCCGGAGGCGGCGATTCGGGCGAGGTACGGGGCGGCGTCGACGCTGGCCGCGTACACGGTGCCCTGGTGCACGATCGATCCGTACAGCTCGTCCAGGGCCTCCTCGGCGTCTTCACCGCCCTCGGCGAAGGTACGCAACAACCCGGCCAGGTCCTCGGCGGAGCCGTAGGCGTGGTTGACGGTCGACCAGGGGTGGTCGTCGAGCCCGGCGAGGGCGGTGAGGAGTTCCATGGCCGTGATCTTCGCAGGGACCTCTGACATCGGCTCAGACCAGGTGCCGCAGGTAGGCCTCGGGCCGTTCGAGGAAGCAGCGCCAGTGGTCGACGACTTCGACTCGGTCACCGACAGCGCCGAATTGCCCGCGGCCTATTGGTCGGCCTGGCCGACCACATGTCCGCGAGGTCGTGCCCGACGGAGAGCACCCCGGGAGTCTCTCTTTACTCGTCGCCGTTGCATTTGAATTGTGCGTCGATCTGCGTGGCGGATCTGGCACCGTCGCGGGTCCAGTACTGCTCGTCAGGTATACGTGCCGCCTTGACCGTGCGGACGTTGAACACATCTCCGGTGCCGTCCTCGCCCCCGGCGAACGTGACCGAGACGTCGAGGTTCGCCGGCAAGGTCGTCGGCTGTGTTATTGGACTCGCCTGGTGGAAATCCTCCGCCTTCCACAAGGTGAACGATCCTCGTTTCCCCGCAGGGGTCTTCGGGCCGCTTGCCCGCCACAGCAGTTTCGCGGAGTCGCTGTTGTATACCTCGATTGTTCCCACCGTGTCCGTTTGGCAGGTGGGCATCTTGACCGAGATGCGGGAATCACCGATCCGAATCCCTGCCAGGATGGCCGTGGTTGGGTCGGACATGCTGTAGGCGCCGTACACCCAGGTACCCATGGCCGCGAGGATGGCCAGTACGAATATCGAGCCCCCACCGCGAAGGGCCACACCGGTGCTTTCCGGGGTTGGCTCAGCAATTGAGGTAGCCGCCTTCCGTCCAATTCTCGCGACGCTTCCGCTTGTTGTGGCATGGGTTTCGTCCTGCTCGCATGTACATGTAAGAAAAGAGCGAGCGCGCATACCGTAGCGGTACCGGCAGCGGTAGCCGAGGTAGCGGGATCCGACGTACGCGAGGCCGATGCCGACGATGCGGGCCTGCTGGCGGTTGCCCCACCGGTTGGCGGCCGGTCGAAGCGTTTCCCGTAGTGCCAGCCGAGTTTTGCGCCAGTGCTGACGTGAAAGCCCCAGAACCTGTCGTCGAGGTCGTAGCGGTCTAACTCGTCGCCACCGCAGTACTGATAGGCGTTGACCGAGCCGCCGGGCACGGGGTTGATGGACAGGAAGCGTCCAGTGCCGGGGTCGTAGAGGCGCACGCCCACGGGGTGACGCTGGTGACCGTTTCGCTGGAGCGCTGCTTCTCGCCGAGCCAGCCGTGATGGGTGGCGGTGGCGTCACCCTGAGGTTGCCGTACTCGTCGTGGGCGAGGGCAGTCAGGGTCTGGCTCGTGTCCAGGAAGGGTCCCACGGTGACGTCTCGCTGGTGTCTGCACTCTTCGCGGGCCTGGCGCCCGCGTTCGACCTGGGCATGGTTGACCGACCGCCTCGCCTGCCGCCTATATCCGGACTACGGACTCGCGGTCTGAGTACCTATCACCGAGCCGGGTGCGTCTGGGCGGCTCGGCTGATGTCAGTCCCAGACAGGCCAGCCTTGATGCGTCGTCGTGGACGCACGTCACAACCCATGCCGTGGATGGTGGCGAGGAGGGTTGATCGCACCTGATCCTCGCCTTCGGGTGGGAAGGCGATGGCGGTCCGGGCTCTTCGGTCACCGGCCGGTCCGGAACTCAGGGTTTCCAGGTACGCAGGAAGGAGGCGATCCGGTCGGCGGTACAGCGCGGGTTGTTCAACTCCTGGGCCAGCGCGGTGAGTTGCTCGCGGGTGGGGCTGACGGGGATGTTACTGGCCTCGAGGTACATGACGGCGACGGCACAGGCGATGGTGAGGTTGGAGCGCTCCAGCCAGCGGCAGCGGCCCAGGGTGTGCACCAGGGCGGCGGCGCGGGCGTAGGGGCCGTTGTAGACGGGAGTGTCGAGGAGTTCCCCGCGGTGGCGGGCGACGGCGGCGATGGGTACGCCGTAGTCGTCAGGGGCGGGGTCGCGGTGCCCGGTCCGTTCCGCCACTTCGAGGATCCAGGATTCGTCGACGTGCAGGATCACGCGGCAGCGCCTGGCTGCTGATCGGTGTACGGCGCGTCGAGCTGTTGTTCCAGATCGTCGAGGAAGTCACCGTGCTCGTCGATGAGCCGCTGGGCAGCCGCCATGCCGGCAGCGCGGGCGCCGGTGGTGTCCTCGACGATGAGCCGCTCGACGTACTTGTTGAAGTCCAGGCTCCGGGCACGCGCGGCGGCCTTGCCGGCCTCCAGCACGTCTTCCTCCAGCCTGACCTGCGTCTGCTTCTTCCCGGAAGTCACAGTTGATGGTAGCAGGGTGGTAGCCACGTCGGAGCCGCCGTACCGCGCCTGGCGGCAGCCTGTACCTGATCGCGGCGTTGACCCGAGCGCCCCATGTCGTGACGTCGACCGTTCTCCGTTCTCCGTTCACCGTTCTCATGGACGCGACCTCCGGGCCGATACGCCCCGTACGCCCCCACGGCCGCCCGCGCCCACAGCGCCCGCACGAGCTCCGGGTCCGCGACCGACGTGGCGACGAACGCCCGCTGCCGAAGGCAGTTCATGCAACACGGCACATTCGCCGGGCCGGCAACGCCCCGCCCCCCCCCGTCACATCGGAGGCATGGACGGCCCCCTCCCCCTCCGCCGTGGACACGGGGTGCGCCCGGACGCGCACTAGGGAGAGGGTCGGGCTCACGCCGCTGCCCGGATCGGACCGATGTCCAGGCTCCAGATATCGGGCACCGGGGCGCAGGGCGAGCTCCTGCCGGAAGAGGAGGCCCACGTACGGCGATCATTCCCGGTACAGCTCACGAGTACCGTGCGGACGAGAGCGGCATCCCGCCCTCCAAATTCCTACTTGACTCGTGGTCTGCTTCCACTGCAGGACCAGCCGCCCACGGCTGTCGCACCAACGCCCGATACGTTCGGGAGCGAGTGCGCCCTCGACGACCGGCCTCAAGGGCACCAGACGTCGTACGAACCGCCGATCAAGGCCAACACCACGCGGCGGGTAGGCGGGATCCCGCCCGAGGCGACCTCTCCGAGCCGATGCCCGGGCCCGCGACCGAACAGCCGCAGCGCCGCGTCCAGGAATCTTCCCCGGTGCTCGGCCTGGGCGCCATGCGGTCGACTTGCCGCCAAAACGGCCGCTCGGCGCCCTGGGGCCTGGCCGTCGCTGACCCTCTCTCGTCGGCCCGTGACCCTCCGCCGCCGATTTTGTCGTGCGCGGAGTCTTGTGGCGTAGGGCTCTCGAACTTACTTTCCAGTAAGTCACTCTGAACGCAACGGTGTTCAGTCTCGGGCGGACTTCCGCCCTGCCCCCACGCGCCTTCAGCCACCCAGAGGAGAGAGCAGCATGTCTGCCTTCAGATCAAGGCACCTTTGCTCCGTAGCCGCCGCCCTCGCCCTGACCGTCGCCGCCCCGGCGACCGCGGCCACCGCCGCTTCCACCACCGCCGTTTCCACCACCGCCGACGCCCTGCGCGAGGTCCTCTTCGTCGGCAACAACTGGGACGGCACCGCCGACGTAGTCAAGTCCAGCGGTGACTTCGCCAAGGTCGGCCGGATCAACGTGATCCCCGACAAGGCCGCCCGGATGGCGGAGATCAACGCCGACCCGATCAAGTGGATCTACTTCATGGCCATCCGCAGCGGGGTCGGCGAGGGCCACGACCAGTTCGCGGACGACATGTACACCACGCCGGACGGCCAGTCGGTGGTCGTCTCGCGGCCGAGCTTCGCCGACGTCGTCTCCATCGACCTGGCCACCGGGAACATCAACTGGCGTTTCCCGGTGTCCGGTTACCGTTCCGACCACATGGCCGTCTCACCCGACGGGAAGAGGGTCGCGGTCTCGGCGTCGACCGCGAACACCGTGCACGTCCTGGACATCGTCACCGGTAAGCAGCTCGGGTCGTTCAAGACCGGCGACAAGCCGCACGAGAACATCTTCACCAAGGACGGCAAGTACATCTACAACATGTCGATCGGCGACGTGAACACCTCGCAGGACGCCCCGTGGCAGGACTTCACCAAGGGCGACCGGCACATCACCGTCGTCGACGCGACCACCTACAAGCAGGTCAAGATCATCGACATGCGGCAACGGCTGGACGCCATCGGACTCACCGACTACTCGGACGCCGTGCGCCCAGCGGTGTTCTCGCCGGACGAGTCCAAGCTGTACTTCCAGGTCTCGTTCTTCAACGGCTTCTTCGAGTACGACCTCGCCTCGGACCGGATCACCCGGACGAAGACCCTGCCGAAGAACCCGGCGACCAGCGACGACCGCACCACGTTCGTCAACGACTCGCGCCACCACGGGCTCTCGATGAGCCCGGACGGAGCCAAGCTGTGCGTGGCCGGCACGATGGACGACTACGCGACGGTGGTCGACCGGGCCACGCTCCAGGAGGGCCCCTGGTCAGCGCCTCCAAGCCCTACTGGGCCACGGTCAGCGGTGACGGCAAGGACTGCGTCATCTCCGAGAGCGGCGCCGACCAGATCACCGCGATCGATTTCGCCACCGGACAGAAGGTCCTCTCCGTGCCGGTGGGCGACCATCCGCAGCGGATCCGGCTCGGTCATGTAGCGGCGAACTGGACCGGTACCAGCAGTTGACGACCGCCCGGCCCGAAGGACACGCCGGGGCGTGGCGGGGGCGGGCGACGGTGACCGCCGCCCGCTCCCGCGTCGGCTCCTGCGCGGTTGTCCCGCCTTCTGCGCCACCCGTGCCGACGGTTCGGTACGGGCGATCGCCAGCAGGGTCGCGGACGGCACGGTCGCCCCGTTGGTCACCGACGCCGTAGCTCAGGCCGATCGGCAGGCCCAACGTGAGCAGCAGCGGGTCGAGTTCGTGCGAGATGGCAGGCTCGGACACCTAGCCGAGGCCCAAGGCGCAGACGGTGATGCCGAGTTGGGCGCCGGCCGGTATGAGGGACAGCTCGCGCACGCCGGCCAGAGCCGCCTTCGCGCCGTACTGTCCTTCGGCCGCCGCCTTCTGTGGGTGGTGTCATCCCAGAAGGGGTGACCGTGCTGTGGAGGGTTGCGGCGGCGAGCAGGCGGATGACCGCAGTGGCGTGGGCGGTGGACTCGCCGATCCCGAGTCCGGCAGCGATCTTCGCCAGGGTGGTGTGTACGCGCAGGTACACCAGTGCCACCATCTCACGCTGGGACGGGCGGTGCCCCGAGCAACGTGATGGAGACGTCAGACATCTCGATCAACAGCTCATGGGCCTCGCTCGTTGCGGTTCGTGGGCCGTTTCCTGATCTCCGGCCAACTCGAAGAGGCTCCGTGATGGCCCACGGTTGTCGAGGGCACCTGCGATGGATCGCTACAGCCTCAGCCTGAGTGTTCCGACCAAGCCGAGTGCGGGAGTTGCTGCGCCCTTCGCAGAACGTCACGACCGGCCGCATCACAGAATCAGCCGGCTCAGACAACGCGGCGGCATCGCCACCGCACCCTGCGCCGCACCGACCTGCATGTCCGCATTGACGAGCCCCTCCGTTACACCGGCGACGTCGCGGAGGCCACCGCACACACGCGCACAGCCGTGCACGAAGCCTGGCGCCAGGTCGTCAGCCACCTGCCGTCCGTCCTACCCACGTCAGTCCGGCCCGAGTGAATGGCCATCGGCCGCCGGTACCCATCGGAACCCAAGTCCCCGTGCCGATAGGCGAGTTCGTTGCGTCTAGCGACGGGGACGGGTGCGAAACAGGACTGTGCTCGCTCGCGGGGTTTCCTCCCATGGCTCCGCGGAGCGCCTGGTGATTCATCAGTTGAGGCAGTGCTGTGCTTAGGTCCGGAAACGTCGTCACGGGTCCTCAGGGCGCATGCGGTCACCAGCCCGTCGCCAGGGAACGTCAGGGTGCTCTCGACGACATCTGGACCGAGGTGGGGCCGGGAAGCAACCCCGACCGTATGCACCCAGGGCCTGTCGACGGCGTGGACGAGGTCGACGGCGAGCGTGCTGTCCTCACAGAAGTCGTCCGGATGGGCCTCCATGTCGGGGGCCATGTCCTCCCGCTCGAAGTGCGGCAGCAGTTCCTCCAGAGACCGCCAGAACGCCCCTCGCTCTCGGCGGCACGCCACAGCCGCCACGGCCACAGCAATGCCGTCCGGCATGGGCCGACACCTCGCTGGACAGCTGACGTATCGCTTAGCGGAGCCTGAGTCCGTCGACGACGACGTCCAGCATTCGGTTCAGCTGGGGGCGCTGCTCGGGTGCGCCGGCGACAGACAGCAAACCGGCGAGGATGCCGCCTACCTCGACCGGGTCGATGTCGCTGCGCAGTTCTCCTGCTGTGGCGCCGGCCTGGAGCACCATCGCCAGAACCTGCTGAACCTCGTCGCAGACCGGTCCGGTGCCGAAGCGGCCGGAAGCGCTCATGGCGACCAGGGCCTCACAGATGCCGCGTCGTTCACCGGCCCAGTCGGCGAATCGGAGCATCCACGCGTGGAGGGCCTGCGCGGGCGGCTCGGCTGCCAGCAGGGCGCGCGCGTCTTCGCGCAAAGACCGGATCTGGTCCCGGTACACCTCTTCGACCAGATCCTCTCGGGTGGGGAAGTGCCGGTACAGGGTGGCGTTTCCCACTCCCGCGCGTTTGGCGATCGCGTCCAGCGAGATCGCGCGTCCGGACGCGAAGGCTTCAGCGGCCGTCGCGATCAGCTGCTCGCGGTTGCGCTGCGCGTCGGCGCGCAGGGTGCTTCGTGGAGGTGTCATGACCGTCGCGATCGTAAGTGTCGGATGAGGTTCGGAAACGATTCGGGGATGTCCCCAGTTCAGTGTACGGTGAGACAGCCGGGGAGTTCCCCGGTTACGGGCGGTCTCATGCGTCGCTTCGGCAGCGAAAGGTTTGCCATGCCCGAGAGCGGCCGGACGCCATGCGCTCAAAGATCTCCTCTCGCACGCCACGAACCGCACCTCACAGGAGAAGACGATGGCACTCACTCTCGACACTTATCGGCTGCTGGGCCGTTCCGGGCTCCGGGTCTCACCGCTGGCGCTGGGCACAGCGACCTTCGGCACCGAGTGGGGCTGGGGCCGAGCGCGACGAGGCGCGCAAGCTCTTCGAGCGCTACACGGAGCTCGGCGGCAACTTCTTCGACACCGCCAGCACCTACACCAACGGCAGCTCCGAGCGGCTGCTCGGCGAATTCGCCCGCACCAACCGCGACAAGCTGGTGCTGGCGACGAAGTACTCGACGCTGCGTCAGCCCGGTGATCCGAATTCCGGGGTACCCACCGCAAGAGCATGCTGGCGTCGGTGGAAGCCAGTCTGCGGCAGCTGAACACCGACTACATCGATCTACTCTACGTCAATGTATGGGACTTCAGGACGCCGGTGGAGGAGATCCTGCGGGGCCTGGACGACCTGGCGAGGCAGGGCAAGGTGCTGTACGTGGCGATCTCCAGCGCCCCGGCCTGGCAGGTGTCGCGCATGCAGGCGATCGCCGACCTGCGCGGCTGGTCACCACTGGTCGCACTGGAGACCGAGTACAGCCTGATCGAGCGCACGGCGGAGCGTGACCTGATCCCGATGGCACGCGAGATGGGACTCGGCGTGGTCCCCTTCTCCCCGTTGGGCGGCGGGGTGCTCACCGGCAAGTACAGCCGGGAGGACCAGAACCAGGCGGGCTCCGTTGCCGGCGAAACCGCTACCAGCCGCAGGAGCCTCAACGTCGCCCTGGGATGGGTCACCGACCGCAACCTCGCCATTGCCGATGCGGTGAAGGAGGTGGCCTCGGAGCTGGGGCGCACACCCGCTCAGGTCGCACTGGCCTGGACCCTGGACGCCCCGGGCGTGACGGCACCCATCATCGGCGCCCGCACCATCGCGCAGTTGGAGGACAACCTGGGTGCCCTGCAGGTCGACCTCACGACTTCCCAGCTGGCCCGCCTCGATGAGGTCAGCGCCATCGACCTCGGGAATCCGCACAGCCTGCTCGCCAGCGATCACATCCGCACGGTTACCACAGGCGACATGAAGGTCGAAGCCCTCGGCTGATTTGCTTCATTAACGGTTGCATCTAGATACATCAGCATGTTTTCGTGACGGAACGGGGCAATGTCCTTCGTGGACACCGACAGCAGGGTGCCGTCTTCGTCGTTGCCCGGGGATCACGCCGGCCGGGAAGGTGTCGGACCCTGCTTCGCGGGTGTTTCGTGGCCCAGCCCGTCGTACGTGTACGACGTCACCAGTCCGAACGGCGAGATCACCTCGGCCAAGCCGCCGTTGGCGAAGTAGCGGTACGACGTCTTCGAACTGCCCTGTGCCGTCCGGGTCAGGACAAGGCCGGCCGGCTGGTGCGGTGCCGCCGCAGACAGCCGTCCCGATGCCCGCGGTGTAGACGGTGGCGGCGGTGCTGTTGTCGGCTCGGACCGTGGCGAGGGGCAGGCAGGCGATCGAGCCGAAGTACCGCGCCCGCAGCCCGGTGCGGGCCAGCCGCTCGGCAAGATCGCGGATGCCGTCCTGTGAGGCCGCTGAGAACGCGGCCGCCCGCAGATCGGGGCGACCGCCGGGCCGCTTGGGGACAACCGCCCCCGCAGGGAACCTGTGAGGGCAGGGCCTCCATGGCTTTGTGACAACTTCGCAGCTTGCGCTGTCCGTTCCGCGGTTCTGGCGCACTTTCCATGGAATGGCCACGGAGATTCAGATTGTCGGGGCCCTACGATGACGACCTGGATGGGCACGGAGTTCGTACCAGTCGAGGAAGTCGGTGGCGGAGGAGACGTTGGGGCCCCAAAACCCGTCGCTGTTGCCAATCAGGACGCGGCCGGTAAGAGGACCGGCAACTGCGGTGACTCATACGTCGGTGCAGCCCATCGCGATGGCGTGGAGGAAGAGGTCGCCTTCGTGGTCTCCGGCTCCTGCGTCGTCGAAGCCGCGGGACGTCCCCGGCTCTCCGCGCGGCTTCACGACCAGTACGGAACATCGCTCCAGCGGCATGAGGCCGTAGAACGGTGCCGCGTCTGAGCCGCCGATGTGCGTAAGAAACTGTTCATCCCCACCGCACTGGCCGTCCTCACCGGCGACATCCTGACGTACTTCGCCCTCGCTCTCCTCGTCGGCCTCGTGGTCGGCACCTACTCCTCCGTGTTCACCGCCAGGCCGCCGGCCGTGGAACTGCACAGCCGCGCAGGGAGTTCACCCGTGGGCGATTGGCGGGGAGGCCGGGGATCAGCTGGTGAAGGTGAACCAGTTGATGTTGGTGAAGTCGGAGGTGCTGCCCGCGAAGACCAGGTAGACGTCGTGGACGCCGGTGGCGGAGGCGACGAGGTTCGCGGGAACCGTCTGCCAGTTCTGCCAGCCGCCGTTGTTGCCGAAGTCGATCTCGGCGATCTTCGTGCCGCCGGTGCTGTCCAGACGTACCTGGATGGCGCCGCTGACCCCGGAGGCCGCGCCCGACGCCAGCCGGGCCTTGAACTGGCCCGGAGAAGCCGAACCGAAGTCCACGGACGAGAACTTGAGCCAGTCGCCGTTCGAGATGTACCCCACGTCGCTGCCACCGCCGGTGTCGGAGCAGTTCTCGGTGGTGGTCCCGTTCTGCGCCGAGTAGGACTCGGCCTGAATGGTGCCGTACGCGCTGACGGTGCCCGGGCCCGGACCTCCCGGTCCGCTGCCGGAACCGGCTCCGAGGGTGATGGTCCACGAGGTGGGCGCACCGTCCTGGATGTGCCCGTCCACGGGGGCCGAGCCGGTGGCGCCGACGTCGTCGTAGGGGAAGGCATAGCCGATGCTGGCGTACTGGTGGACCAGACGTGCGTAGTGGTTGGTGATCGCGTCCTGGTAGTACTGGGACGGTGTCACGCCGTCCGGCTGGTTGTTCCCGCCGGAGACCAGCAGTGAGCTTCGGTTGAGCGCGGCGGCCAGCCGTGCGGCGATCGCGCCGCGGGCGTCCGACCCGGAGTTGTAGAGGGGGCCGGACGCGCAGCCGAAGATGTCGACCGCGCTCGGCTTGGTGAACGGCACGCCGTTGGTGTTGAGGCCGGAGAAGACGATGGCGCCGCCGGAGACGGTTCCGGTGTAGGAGCCGATGCTGCCCTGTCCGTTGACGGTCAGCGCGGTGGAGGCGTAGTGGCTCCAGACCCGGTTGAGGTAGTCGTCCCAGTAGCCGCCGAAGTCGACCGGCGAGTGCGAGGGAGCCATGACACGCAGGACGGCACCCGAGGAGTCGGTGACCACCAGCCTGTCCCAGGGTGCTCCGTCGGAGGCGTGCTGGGCCTGGAGGCCGGAGGCGATGGAGGCGAGGGCTCCTGAGGGCAGCGGGCTGACCGACTGGCTGCCCCCGCTGCCGGTGCTGGCCATCGAGACCGGCAGCGCGACCATGTCGACGTAGGAGATGTTGGCGTAGAGGTTGGCGCTGTTGAAGGTGAACTCGCAGAACGTCCAGTTGGTGGCCCAGTTGGGGTCGGAGCTGACCAGGGCGGGCTGCACCAGGCCGGGTACGGTGCCCGGGTTGACGAAGAACTGGAGCTTCTGGCCGACCGAGAACCAGACCCGGCCGCCTATGACGTAGTCGTTCAGGTTGACCGTGGTCCCCGCCGAACCGGAGGCGCCGAGCGGGATGGAGTAGTCGGCGATCGGGGTCACCGGGGACGACGGGTTGGGCAGCCTGTTCAGGGCGCCGTTCGCCGAGACGAAGACGGGCCAGCCGCTGCTGTCGGAGCCGGAGATGTAGGCGTAGACGTTGTCGTGGCCGGAGTTGTTGGCCAGTTTCACGGGAGAGGAGACCGCGGCCGCCGCGGCGGCGGGTGAGAAGGGGCTGAGCACGGCCGCGGCGGTGGCGGCACCGGCTGCGGTCAGCAGGGAGCGTCGGGAAACCACAGGTCCTCCCAGGGACTTGACCGTCCGTCAGGGCTGCGACGGTTGTGGGGTGTTGGGTCGTGTGGGGTTCTGTGCGGGGAGGACGTTATTGGCCTGGACCAATATGGTCAAGGGTTCTGGAGGCGTGGACTGACTCTGCGCGGTCCGCGCCTGGTTATGGGGCTCCCCCGACGCCCGTCTCCGGCGTCCGACGCTGCGGCATGTACATCCGCCCCATGTCTGTTACGCCAACGTCTGGTTCACCGTTTTCCGGCGTCCGGGTCGAGGGCGTCGTGGTGGTTGCACAGGGCGTCCAGGATGCGGGCGAGCCTCAGGGCGAGGGCGAGTTGCCCGGCGGGCGAGGTCCGCTCGGGAATCGTCAGCTTGCGCCTCGCCTCCCGCGCGCAGGCGAGCGCCAGGCAGGCAGCGAGATCACTGCTCTGCAACTGGCGTGCGGCGATGGTCTCGACTTCGGGGACCATCACCCGCAGATGGCCGCGCAGTTGAGCCACAAGAAGAGCGAGCTCGCCGGTGGACGGCGGCCGGGCGAGTCCCAGCACAAGCCGCGAGGTCACACGCATCGTCTCGACGTCTGCCGGATCATGCTCCTCATCGAGCAGAACGGGCATGCCAGTTGGGGCCATGCGGTCCCTTCCGGCCGGGCCTCCGGAACGGATGCACTTCGGCGCGGAATTTTTTGGGCGACCGCTGCCAACACCTCAGGGACCGCAGGGAATTCACCCACCGATCAGGGAACTCCGCTGGCCGGCCCGCCTGCGGGTCTGCTCCACCAGCGTGCGGAGTCCGTCGGCGATGGGCGGGCCGGGCACGGCCGCGTGGTCGGGGTGAGCAGGTCGAGCGGGTGCCGCAGGTGTGGATGGCCCCGCGACCCGGTGTCCGTGATACCGCGCATCCCATGCGTTCGCATCCGTGTGCTTCTCTCACCGCACGGGCTCTCGTCGGCTCGCTCACCAAGGCGAAGCTCCTCCACTCCCCGTTAGCGCTGGTCGATCGCGACCCCGCGTGCCGCGAGTTCGGTCAGGACGGGATCGCGTCTGCCTTGCAGTATCTGTCCGTTCATCTGCAGTGACTTGTTGAGCCGTCGCAACGACTTCATTTCGAGCAGGGGGCCGAGCTCGGTGAGGGAATGGTGTCCGCCGAAGAGGAGTTCGGAGAGGTCGGGCAGGCCGGCCAGCGCACCGATGTCCGTCACTTCGTCCAGGTAACCCATGCGCAGGGACTGGAGCGATTTGAGGCCGGCCAGGGGCGAGAGGTCCCTCCAGGGCAGGCGGGAGAGGTAGAGCCGGGTCAGGGAGGGAAGAGCGGGGAGGTCGATCAGCTGCGGGGCCTGTTCCACGCTCAGTACGCGCAGTTCGGGACAGGCTTCCAGGATGTGGAGGGAGTCGAGCCTCGTGACCCTCTCGAGGGTCAGGTCGGCGACCGGGGTCCCGGCCAGCCCTCTGATGTCCGTGAGCGCACGGCAGTCCCGCACACCGACCTTGGTGAGCGCGGTCAGGCCGTCGAGGCGGCCGAGGTCGGTGAGCGAGGGAAGACCGTTGAACTCCAGTTCCCGCAGAGCCGGCAGACGGCCCAGGTCTCCAGGGCCGCGCAGGCTGTCGGTATGGCTGACGGACAGTTCCTCCAGCGCGTGATGGGAGTCGAGGCCGGTGAGCTCCAGCAAGCCGTGGCACTTGTCGAGGCTGAGTGCACGGAGGCCGCGGAGGGACGCGAACGGGGTGAGGTCCCGGATCAGGTTCAGCCCGTCCAGGTGAAGCCGGAACGGGGTGGTGAGGTCGGCCAGGGACGCGAAGTCCGCGAGCGCGGGGCAGTTCTCTAAGGTGATCTTCTCCAGGGAGGGCAGAGTCCCGACTCCCGCGAGGGAGACCAGCCGTTCGCTGCCCGCGATCCGCAACTCCGTCACATGGGTCAGCGCGGAGAGTCCGAGCAGGTCGGAGAGGTCCGGACAGCCCATGATCTCCAGCGTCGTCAGACGGGGGTGGTGGCCGAAACCGCGGACGGACTGGAGACGGGGGCAATCCTCGATGACCAGTTCGGAGAGGTTCGCTGCCGCGGCGATGCCGGTCAGGTCACGAAGCTGCTTGCAGCTGACGAGGCGTAGAACGGCCAGCGCGGGCACGTTCGTCAGGCCGGTCAGGTCACGGACGGCCGTCCAGCCAAGATCCAGGTGCGTGAGGCGGGTGAGGCCGGACAACTGCGCCGGAGATCCGAAGGACCGACAGCCGCGCAGGTTCAGGTGCTCAAGAAGGGGGAACGCGGCAGCGAACTCGGACACCGAGGTGACCCGGGTCATGCTCAGGTCGAGGTGGCGCAGGCGGCTCAGGGACAGCAGTGGCTTGACGTCGGACACCGGACGGCAGCGGTGCAGGCTCAGCCAGGTGAGCTGGGTGAGACCGCTGAGCGGGCTGAGGTCCTCGACTCCCGCACAGCCGTTCAAGTCGAGGTGACGCAACCCGGTGAGCGCGCCGAGTTCCGCGAGGTCGGTCATCTCCTTGCAGCGATCCACCGTCAGCGCGCGCAACATGGTCAGGTGCCGCAGGCCCGACAGCGAGGTCACGCGCTTCAAGGTCAGCTCCGTACGGCCCTCGTGACGGAAGGCCGGCGCCAGGAGGGCCGCGGCGAAGCCGTCCGGATCGCCGGCCGACGGCCACAGCCGCAACAGCGTCTCCACGGCGAGGTCCGCGACCGGCGCGAAACGCGCCGCCAGCCGCAACGCGGCGCCGTCGTCGGTGACCTGCACCAACTCCCGCACCGCCTTGCGGGCCTGAGCCTGCTTCGCCTTCGTGAGCATGGCGGCGTAGGTCGTCACGCGTTCGTCCGGGCTTCCGCCGCCGGTGATCGAAGTCATGCGCGGGACCCTACAATCCGCCTCTGACACCCCCTCAACGCTGAATCCCCAGGCCGGTCGTCCGGCCGCCAGGGCAGGCAGCACGCCGATACCGGCTCCCACAGAAGTGGCGTTGGATGCCGAGGTCTCAGACCTGGACGTGAACTCGATGCAGAAGGTCACCTCGGAGATCGTCTTGCCTGATCTCAACGCGATCTGAACGGCCCTGTCGGCGTGGTCGGAAGAGGGCCGGCCGGATTCGCTCCGGTCGGCCCCTTCGTCACGTACGGACGTGTATGGGCGCGCGGCCTCCAGTCCGTTCGCCCGGTCCCCGGCCGAGCTCAGCCCTGCGCCAGCTCAGCGACCGGCTGCCACTCCTCCCACACCGCGAGACGCTGCTCGTAATCGGCCTTGGCGATGCCCAACGGCGCCGAGCCGAGGAAGCAGCGCAGCGGAGGCTCCTCGGCGTCGACGATCTTCAGCACGGCGGCGGCGGAGGCGGTCGGATCGCCCGGCGTGCCGATGCGCTTGCGGCGCTGCTCCTGCACCTCCTTGTGGAAGTCGGCGTACGCGGGCAACGGTTCGGAGGTGCTCGACGAGGAGCCCGCCCAGTCGGTGGCGAATCCACCGGGCTCGATGAGTGTGACCTTGATGCCGAACGGCGCCACTTCCTGGGCCAGCGCCTGGCTCATGCCTTCGAGCGCCCACTTCGAGGCGTGGTAGATCCCCACCAGCGGGAAGGCGCTGATGCCTCCGATGGAGGAGACCTGGAGGATGTGGCCGCTGCCCTGCTCGCGCAGGAAGGGCAACGCAGCCTGCGTGATCCACAGGGCGCCGAACAGGTTGGTCTCCAGTTGCGCGCGCGCTTCGGACTCGGTGAGTTCCTCGACCAGCCCGAAGTGGCCGTAGCCGGCGTTGTTGACCACCACGTCCAGGCGCCCGAACCGCTCGTGCGCCTGCTCTACGGCGGCGAAGTCGGCTTCCCGGTCGGTCACGTCGAGGCGCAGGGGCAGCAGCCGTTCTCCGTGCTTCTGTCGAAGGTCGTCCAGCGAGGACAGGTCGCGCGCGGTCGCGGCCACGGAGTCACCGCGTTCGAGGGCGGCGATGGCCCACTCCCTGCCGAAGCCGCGTGAGGCACCGGTGATGAACCAGATCTTCTGCGTCATGGTGTGCTCCTCCAGGAAACTCGTCAGCCGTACTGTCAGCACACCGCGGTGTGCCACCCACCAGACAACACTCGGCTCGCAACACCCGCCACACCACCGGGCACATCCACTGGCGCCATCCGGCCGGTGCACACTCCTTCCCGGAAGGTGTTCGGCGAGGTGGCCGAGGATGAGGGCCGTCCGGTCTGTGTACTCGAGAGCCTCGCCCGGCTGCCGGTGCAGGGCCTCGTGGAGGACGTCGTGGAAGGCGTCGTCACCGAAGGCCTTCGGGGCTGTGCCGTACAAGGTCTTCAGACGTGGATGTCGGCGAAGGTGCCGACGGCCCGCGACGGCCTTGGTCGGCAGCGGGCGGCGAGCTTCGAGGAGTTCGGGGCTGGGATCGCGTCGGTGTCCGTTACCGTGGCGGTCCCGGTCGGCGCGAAAGCCGCCGCCCTGGCCAACGTCACCGCGACCGACGTCACCGCGGCGCTCGCCCGCTCCCTGGAGATCCTTTACCCGTGGCCGATCCCAGCAGCACCCCGCGACCGACCGGACCCCGCCCCGCGTGGCTGACCCGCAACGTCAAGGTGCTGTCCGGGGTCTCCTTCCTGCAGGACGCGGCCAGCGAACTCCTCTATCCGATCCTGCCGATCTTCCTGACCGTGGTGCTGGGCGCCCCGCCCGCCGCGGTCGGGGCGATCGAGGGCGCGGCCGAGGGCGCTGCGTCGATCACCAAGGTGGCCGCCGGGCGCCTCGCGGACCGGTTCGACCGGCGGCCCCTGATCGCTGCGGGATACGGGCTGGCCGCGGTGGGCAAGCTGCTGATCGCGCTGGCGACCGTCTGGCCGCTGGTGCTTCTGGCCCGTGTCACCGACCGGCTCGGCAAGGGCATGCGCGGTGCGCCTCGCGACGCCCTGCTCGTCGAGGGCGTGCCGAAGGGGCAGCGTGGCAGGGTGTTCGGTCTGCACCGGGCCGCCGACACCGCCGGCGCGGTGGTCGGCCCGCTGGTGGGGCTGGTCCTGTACGAGGCGCTCGACCATCGGCTGCGCCCGTTGTTCTGGATCGCCGTGATCCCCGCCGTCGCGTCGGTCGCGCTGGTCGCCGCCGTCCGCGACCCCCGCTCCCACAAGCAGGCCGACGCCCCCGCAGGTCGGCCGACGGCCCCCGCTCCGGCTCACCCGAGAATGCCGACGGCACAGCGGGGAAGGCCGTCCGGACGCCATGGCGATCCCTGCCGCGCCCGTACTGGCGTGTACTGGCGATCCTGCTTGCCTTCAACCTGGTCAACTTCCCCGACGCGCTGCTGTTGTTGCGCGCCCACGACCTGGGCCTCTCCACGGCCGGGGTGGTGGGCGTCTACGCGGTCTACAACCTCGTCTACGCCGCCCTGTCCTACCCCGCCGGGGCGCTCTCCGACCGGCTGCCGCGTTCGCTGGTCTTCGCCGTCGGCCTGCTCTTCTTCGCGATCGGCTACCTGGGCCTTGGCCTGATCCACAGCCCCTGGTCGGTGTTCGTGGTGCTGCCGCTCTACGGCGGTTTCGCGGCCTGTACCGACGGCGTCGGCAAGGCCTGGATCTCCACGCTCGTCCCCGACCACCAACAAGGCACCGCACAGGGCCTTTTCCAGGGCGCCACCGGTGCCGCAGTGCTGCTCGCCGGGGTGTGGGCCGGGCTCGCCTGGGGCGCCGACGGCCACGTTCCGCTGCTGCTCTCCGGCGGCGTCGCACTGGTCCTCGCCGGTGTGCTGCCGGTCGTCGCCCGCGCACGGACCGCGGCGCCCTGATCCAGGGCCCCGGGGCGGGACGAGCCGGTCGGCTTCCAGCCATGTCTGGTGACAGGTTCTGGTCAAGGACTGTCCAAATGCCGGACATCTCCTGTCTCCAGTGGTCGGGTCGTCCCCGACGGCTGTATCCGTGCCCGCTCGGGGAGGACCTGGTGTCAGTACCGACCCGCAAGAGACGTTGGTTCACGATCTGCGCGATCACCGCATCCGCCGCACTCGTGGCGATACCCGCCGGCGCCGCGCCCGGCTCGGGCGGCACCCCTTCGGGGTCCGCGCACTTGCTCAACTGGCCGCCGAACGAGAGCAGTCGGTGGGCGCGATCAGCCCGAAAGCCAAGGCCGACGACGACGGCGGTGACGACGGCAACGAGGCCGACGAGATAGCCGAGGGTGCGGACCAGTACGCCGAGGCCCGCACCTCGCCCGGCATCGTCGCACCGGGCGCGTACGGCGCCGCCTGGACGAGCCTGACCAACCTGCCCACCACCGGCGGCAGTTGGCGCAACATCACGAACCTGCCGTACAACTCCGACGACCCGCGCTACCGCGACTACGACTCCAACTCCAGCGGCGGCTCGGGCAATGTGACCGGCCGGATGGCCGCGATGGCCGCCGACGACGACGGCTACGTCTACGCGGGCAGCGCGGGCGGCGGAGTGTGGCGTTCCCGGACCGGGGGCGGCCGTTGGCAGCCCATCAGCGACAAGCTTCCCTCGCAGTCCACCGGCGCGCTCGCGCTGGACGGCGCCGGACGGCTGTGGCTGGGCACCGGCGAGGCGACGACCAACGCGGACGCCTATCTCGGCAGCGGCGTCTACGTCCTGTCCGACCCCGGCACGGCACGTTCTCCTCCCGCAGCCGGGTCGGCGGCGACGAACTGGAATCCACCACCGTCCACGAACTGCGCTTCGGCGGCGGCAAGGTGTGGGCGGCGACCAGCGAGGGCGTGTGGAGCCACTCCACCAAGAGGCTCAGCGGCGCCTGGAAGCTGGAGTTCGCACCCAACCCGGCCTATCTGCCGGGCGGTTCACTCGCGAACGACGACTCAGCCGCGTACAAGAACATCGCCAACGACATCGCGATCGACCCGAAGGACCCCTCCAAGGTGGTCCTCGCGGTCGGCTGGCGCAGCGGTGACGACTACAACGGCTTCTACACCAAGGTGAACGGCGTCTGGACCCGGATCACGAGCGGCCTGGGCGATCTGCCCGCCGACCCGGACGACGTCGGCAACGTCACCTTCGCCCGCTCGGCCGACGGCTCGCGCTACTACGCCATCGACCAGTCCCCGAGCAGCTCAACACCAACCCGGACAGCGCTCTGGAGGGCATCTACGTCTCAAGTCCGGTTCACCGACCGGCCCCTGGACGAAGATCGCCGACTACAAGGGCCTGGCCGCGGACGGTTCGGCGCTCACCTCCAGCGGCTACATGCCGGGCGTACAGGCCTGGTACAACCAGTTCCTGACCGTCGACCCGGCCAACGCGGAGCACGTGTACGCGGGCCTGGAGGAGGTCTACGAGACGAAGGACGGCGGCTCCACCTGGTCGACCGTCGGCCCGTACTGGAACTTCGGCTTCCCCTGCTGGAGCATCGACCCCACCAAGCAGACCGGCGACTGCAGCCAGACCACCCACTCCGACCAGCACGGCGTCGCGATCGGCCGCTACCACGGCAAGAGCTTCGTCTACGTCGGCAACGACGGCGGCGCCTACAAGCGCCCCCTCAACGGCTCCCAGGACGCCTCCGGCCACGCCACCGACTGGACCTCGCTCAACGACGGCACCATCGACACCCTCCAGTACTACTCGGTGGGCGTCGGCAAGGACCTCACCCACGGCGGCGTCTCCGTCACCGGCGGCCTCCAGGACAACGGCCAGTCCATCCTCCGCAGCAACGACAAGGTCATGGGCTCCAACTTCGGCGGCGACGGCGGCGACACGCTCACCGACCCGGCCAACGGCTGCGACATCGCCGAGGAGTACGTCTACCTCGCCATCCAGGTGACCCAGAACTGCGCGGTGAACGACGGGAGTTGGGTCACCGACCCCAGCAAGGTCACGTCGTACAACGTAGCTCCCGCCGACAACGCCACCGGTGAGGCCCGCTTCATCGCCCCGATCACGGCCGACATGAAGAACAGCTCGACCTGGGTCGCGGGCGGCCGTCACGTCTGGGTGCAGACCCACGGCTACGCCATCCGCAGCGGCGACGAGTGGACGAGCGTCCACGACCTCGGCGAGGGCCGTACCGCGACCGCCGTCGCGGCCTCGGGCGGCAAGGTGTACGCGGCCTGGTGCGGCCCCTGCAACAACCAGGGCTTCGCCCGCGGCATCTCCGTCGGCAACGCGGACGGCACCGGCTGGCACGACATCGCCCTCCCGGCCACGGGAGCGGACGGCACCGTACCCAACCGCTACCTCGCCGGCTTCGCCGTGGACCCGAAGAACGCCGACCACGTCTACCTCGCGGTCAACGGCTTCTCCCGGCACTGGACCGAAGGCCCCGGCGCAGGCGTCGGCCACGTCTTCGAGTCCACCGACGGCGGCACCACCTGGAAGGACATCTCGAAGAACCTCCCCGACGTGCCGACCAACTCCGCGGTCGTCACACCGAACGGCGGCCTCGCCGTCGCCACCGACCTCGGCGTCGTCTACCGCGCGCCCGGCCGCACGGCCTGGGAGCGCGTCGGGAAACTCCCGGCCGTCGCCGTACTCCAGTTGAAGCTGAGCCCCGACGGCCGGACGCTGTACGCGGCCACCCACGGCCGCGGCATCTACACGATCGACGTGCGCAACCTCCTTTGAGGCAGGGGGTAGTTGGAGGGTGGTCCCGGGTTGCCCGGGGTCACCCCTGCGTCGTGTACGGCACCACGCTCAGGTCGAGTGTGAAGACGACACGCGCCGCTCCTGCCACGTCCGGCGCCTTCGCGGTCGCCGTGATCCTGGCGGTACCGCCCCGGGTGCCCGCGCAGCGCACCGAGGCACGAGCCGTACCGTCGGTGTTCGCCTTCCACCCGGACACCACGGCGAAGGCCGGTGCCGAACTCCGCACGGCACGCCACCTCTTGTCGTCGACACGAGGTTCAAGGACGAGGGACACCACGGTCCCCGGCCGCACACACAGCCGCCGAACGACCTCGTGACCAGGGCTCACGGTGACCTCCACCCGTCCCGACGCACAGGTCACCGGCGAGGCGGAGGGCGTCCCGGAGGGCGCTACGGACGGGCTTCTTCCGGTCGGGTTCACCGACGGGGAAGGCGACGGCGACCGCCCCGCCGACGTGCCGCACGCCACCAGGACAGCGACTCCGACGGCCGTCCACACCCCGGCACACCACCGCATCCCGGCACCTCCCGGCCTCCGCGTCCGTACACCAGCATGCTCCTTCGACGCGGGCCGGGGCGTCCCGGTTCACGTACGGTTCCGGCTTCACCGTCGCGCACCGGGACGCCGGTGGAAATCGCTGCCCGGCCGTGCGGGACCCGTCAGTTCGTCCGTGCCGTCCAGCTCAGTGCCGCCGCCCTGGCCAGGTGCAGGTGTGCGCGCTCCTCGGGAAGCCCCGGCCCGCACATGCGGACGTGGTGGAGATGCAGCAGGTCAGGCAACAGGTCCTGCGGGAGCGGCGCCTCCGCGCCGTGCAGCGCCGCGCGGTAGGCGTCCAGCGCGGCACGCCGTACGGTCCAGCTCGCTGCCACGCTCGCATCCAGCGCAGGGGAACCGGGGGCCCGGGGCGTGAGGGAGGCTGTCGTCAGGGCGATGGTCTCGTCGTAGACCGCTCTGGAGGGAGCGCTCCTTTCCGTCCGGGTGTGCCCGATCAGCCAGCGCATCGCCTTCGCGTCGTCCCCAGCAGGCCGACGGCGATGTCCACCATGCTCGCGGCGGTCACCGCGCGGGCGTCGGGAGCGCCTTGACCGGCCTGCGCGGTCAGCTGGGCGAGGACGGCGACCGAGTCCGCGGCGAAGTACCCCTCGGCCGCTTCCGTCGCCGCCGGGCCGCCGTGGCGCGCGGTCTGCGGATGGTAGGTCTCCAGGCTCGCGTGGGTGATCAGGCCCGCGTGCCGAAGGCGCCGGGTCCACTCGCCGACCTGCCCGACAGCGGTGCCGAGCGAACCGGGCGGGCAGGTCAGCCGGAGACGGAGGTGGTCCTCGGGGTCGCGGTGGCGGACGAACCACCAGCTGGGCTCTCCCAACTCCCGCAACAGGGACGGGAGATGACGGGTCAGGACCGCGTCCTGCCGGTCGCGGTGTCCGTGCAACCGGACGGACAGCAGGTTGTCGCAGCCGGGGAGACGACCGTGCTCCCGGCCGACGACGTGCCCCCGTGCCACGGACCGGCGGGCGGGTCCGGTCCACCGCGACCAGGGGATGACGATCTCGTGGGCGCGCCCGCCGGTCCAGCCCAGGTCCCCGGGGCTCGGTGCGGCACGGAGCAGCGCCTTGCCGTCGCGCTCCAAGTGGGTACGGAGCAGGACCCGGTGCGAGGGTTGTGCCAGGTCCAGGTGCATGCGCCGGTCTCCGTCGCCCAGGTACACCTGCTGGGGCAGGTGAACATCGCGACGCCATGCGGCCAGGGCCTCGTCCCACCGCGGCGACGGCGTCCGCGCGTCGGGGAGGTCGTCGTGGCCGAGTGTCCAGCGGGCCGGGGACAGTACGGTGCGCCCGTAGCGAAGTGCGGGCAGGAACGGCAGGCCGGACACGGCCGCTCCCCATGAGAACCCGGTGCACGGGACGGTCAGTGCCACCGGTGCCTCGATCAGGAACCGCGCGAGCGGATGGGTGTGCTCGGTCAGATCCACCGCGTTCAGCAGCATCGTGTGCACCGGGCGGCGACGGGAGACCGAGACCAGGTGCAGTCGCTCGGCATCGGCGGTCACCGCCAGGTCCGTCACGGGCAACCGGCCCGCGTCCGGGCCGTGGTGGTCGCCCAGAGGGATCACCCACTCCGCGGTCCGCGGGGTGTGCGCGACGTTCGCCGAGCGGACGTACAGCGGAGTGGTACCGAGCTCGGCGATCAGCGCGTCCTGTTGTACGCCGGGCAGGCCCGCGTAGACGTCGGTCATCCGCCGGCGGTCGTCGGCGTCGAGGAGGTGGAGGAAGCGCCCTGTGGACGTTCCGGCGGCGCGGGCCACCCCCACAATATGCAGCGTGAACTCTCCTTTCTCCAGGGCCTTTTGGCTCTCGGCGTGGATCCGCACGGTCACCTCGGTGCTGGGCTGTACGGGCCCGTCGGGATTCGCCACCTCCAGTTCGTCGATCGCGGCGTCGTCGAGTCGGACCTCGTGGCGGTGGGTCGTCGCGGCGGTGTACGCGAGCTTCAGCAGCCGGCTGTCACGGGTGGTCAGGATCGGGCCCGTCGGCTCGGCCGCGGCTCCGAGGTAGCCGGCGGGGTAGCCGAGATGCTCGACGGCGTCCAGGACGGGTACCGCCGCTCCCGGGCCGTAGCGTTCGAGGAAGCGGCCGTGCCAGGCGATCCACGCGGGACTCAGCGCGGCCCGTGGCGCCAGACGCGTGAGCACCGTAGCGGCCGACGCCACTTCCTCGGCCACCGCGTCCGGGATCACCAGGTCCCAGTCCAACCGCAGGTCGACGGCGAGCGCGGGTTTCGCCGCGGGACACAGCCGTGTCATCGCGGCCGTCACCTGTGCGCGTGCGGCGCGGGCGCCCTCAGAGGTGACGGTCGCGTCGTCGTGCCGTGCCAGGGCCGCCGCGACTTCGCGCAGTCCTGTGACGTCGGCCGCGGGCAGCTGCTGCAGCTGACCGAGCAGGGTGGCGATCGGGTCGGAGGCCGTGATCGCGGGGCGCAGACTGGTGATCAGGAACCGTTGGCGTACGAGGTTCGCGAGCAGGTTCTCGATTCCGCTGGGCGAGGCGGCCGGGAAGCCGGCGGAAAGCCTTTCGGCGAGAACTGCCCACAGCACCGGTGTCCGCGCGCCGTCCATCGCCATGCGGACCGGCCGGGTCGCGCGTATCCCCACGCGCGCGGGGACACCGTCATCCGTGCTGCCGGAGCGGTACTCGATCATCAGGCGTCCGTCGCGTTCGAACGCGAGGCCGGAGGCGAGCAGCGTCATATGAGGCCGGAGTGCTCGGTGTTCCTCCAGCTGGTCGACCATAGCCGCGGTCCACACCGCGTCCGGTCTGGTGACCGTCCGGTGGCCGGTACCCATACGCAGCACGGGAGTTGCCCCTGTGCGGGCGGCCTGGACACCGGCGAACAGGCCGAACGGAGTGGCACGTGAGCGGGCACGCAGCAGATACCGCACCACCGAGAGCACGGCCCTCCGCACGGCTGGTTCCGGCACCGGCTCACCGGCGCATATCCGCCGCACCCGTCTCGCCAGGTCCGGGCTGGCGAACTCGACCGCGGCGGCGAAGTCGGCCGTCTGCCACACCTGTTGGAGCCACGCCCGCCACGACTCCTGGTGCGCGGACGGGCCGGTCAGGTCCGGCCAGACCATCCGGTGGTCGGGATGCCGGACCGCCGCCCGGACCACGGCCGCGTCGACATGGCGGTACAAACGGCCCTCCAGCAGGACAGCGGTGTTGCCCGCCATCCTTCCGAACCGCCCGGTGGCGAGGGCGATTATGAGCCATGGTCATGTGGACGGCTGCTGCGCAACCCCGGTGCCGGTGCGTGTTCATGAGCCACTGACCTGGCTGAATGTCATCCTGCCCAAACGACGACGTATGGGCTGTTGGTACGCGCGCGGTGTGGCTAACGTGAGCGCCCACACGGCAAGCAGCACGTTCCCATCACCTTCGCGAAGGGGAGAAAATCCATGACTGCTGCATCTCCTGAGAAAGTCGTCGATGAGGAATTCGGCGAGCTCGAGGAACTCCAGGTGATCGACTCCAGCGAGCTGAAGCTCGGCGCGGCGTACCACACGTACACCTACATCGCGGCGGAGAGCACCGAGGACATCCCCGAGTAGGACGCGCGGGAGCCAAGGCAACTCTCCGACGGACGAGCCCGGTGGGACGAGGAGGTGGGGCGTGCCGTCCAGCAATGCGGCGGACCGTACCCGCACCGACGCCCTGTTGATCTTCCCGCCGCAGACCGAGGCCCGGTTCTTCCCGTATCTGAGCCTGCCCTACCTGACCGGCCACCTGCGCCGCCGGGGTCGGCGGGTGCACCAGGCCGACTTGAACATCGCCGTGCTCCACGAGCTGCTGCGCCGTCCCGCACTGCTGGACGACGCGGTCCGTGCCCAGGACACGGGCGACGACAGTACGGCCGTGAGCGACTGGTACCGCCGAGCGGTGGCCGACGTGTTCACCGCGCACATCGGCGACCTGCGTGCCCACGTCCTGCACAAGGAGCCGGCCGGCGACCTGGGCGCCGACCGTGCGGTCCGGCTCGCCGGCCTGGCTCTCGAACTCCTGGTCCGTGACACCTTCTTGGTACGGACGTGGGAGAACCTCGGCCGGCTCGACGATGCCGTACGCCGCGCCGCGGCCCGGCCGCCCGCCATGTCCGACGTACCGGTCGCATCGCTGCACCGCCTGGTGAGCGGGCTGCTCGGCCGGCATCGCCCCCGGGTGGTCGGCCTGTCCGTGGCGTTCTTCAGCCAGCTCGCGCCCGCGCTGCTGATCGCCGCCTGGGTCCGGCGGCTGGCACCCGACACCCGGATCTGTCTGGGCGGTCAGCAGGTGATGCTCCGCCACGACAGCCTCGCCCGGCTGCCCGGCGTCCTGGAAACGGTCGACGCCCTGTGCCCGACCGCCGGGGAAGAACCTCTCGAACGCTGGCTGGACGCGCTCGACGGGACGGTGCCGCTCACCGCCGTGCCCGGCATGACCTGGCTGTCACGCTCCGGGGCCGACTCGCGCACGGGGCCCCGGTGACCCTGCGCTTCCGTGACCTCGGACCACCCGACTTCACCGGGCTGCCGTTCCGCTCCTACCTCAACGACGCCCTGGAGCTGGCGATCGTCTCGTGCGTCGGCTGCTACTGGGGCGGTGCGCGTTCTGCTCGTACGGCAACAGGGCTCTCCCGCAAGGCGGTTACCAGCAGGGCACCGCGACCCAGATCGCCGACGCGGTGGAAACGGTGGTCCGCGCCACGGGCACCCGGTACGTGTCGGTCGCGGACGAGAACACCAACCTGCGGCTGATCCTGAAGGCGATGCTCGTGGCCCGCGCACGCGGCATCCGGGTCCGGTTCGGCGTACGCGGCCGACTGGAGGCGATCCTGACCGACCCGGAGTTCTGCCTCGAACTCGCCGCGGCCGGCTGCGCGATGATCTCGGTCGGCTACGAGGGCGTCTCCCAGCGCCTGCTGGACCGGATGGACCGGGGTGTGCGCGCGGCCGACTACCAGCGGATCCTCGACAATCTCGACGCCGCGGGCATCACCGTCCGGTTCACCGTGATGGGCCAGGTCCTGGACGAGACGCCGGACGAGTTCGAGGCGTCCCTTCGTTTCCTCGTCGACAACGAGCGGCGCATCGGCATCGACGCGCTGGAGCTGATGGTCGCGGAGCCCGGCAGCAGACTCGTGGGCAGCCCGGAGGAGTACGGGCTCGCCCTCGACACCACGGACCGCCTCGCGGGCAACCCCGAGCTGAGCTACCTGGCCGGCCGGGTCGGCCACCCCTGTCCGTGCGTGGCGGCCCGACACGCACCGAGGCGCTGGACCGGCTCGTGCGGATCTTCCACACCGTCAGACCGGGCCGTACGCACACCTCGCCGTCGTCGCACCCGGCCCCGGACGGTCCTCGCGGACCCGGCGTCGCGGCCCTGCGCCCGCACACGTGGGTGCGCGTCGCGCCCACCTCCGCCGACGACCGCACGGCAGACCGCGTCACCCTCGCCGACCTCGTCAGGGAACGGTTCTACGCACTCCCCGCGACGACGTCGAACAGCGCCCCGACGGCCTGCTCACGGCCCGCACCGGGCGCGGCAGCCGGCTGCTGGCCCGCCTGGCCGACGCGGGGGCGGGCACGGCCGACCCGGAACGTTCAGCAAGCCCGGCCCCTCAGCCAGGAGCTCGTCATGACGCAACCGCCGCGCACCACACCCGGCGGCGCCGCCCGCACCGCCACCGTCACCGACGCCCCGCACCGGATGGGCCTGGGGGTCCTGATGGACATGCCGTGGGGCGGCGGACGCCTCGGCAGACGCGGCATCGGCTTCGTGGAGAGCGACGACGGCGGCGGAGACGTCACCGACCGGGTCCGCGCCTTCCTGCACCGCCACGGCGGCGACTTCGCGTACGCGGCCCTCGCGTTCCAGCCACGCTCACGCGCCCGCGTACGACCGGCCGACTACGTGCGCGCGTACGACCGCTTCTTCGAGGTGGTGCCCGCCGGGTCGGCCCGCGCCTTCCACCAGACCGAGCTGAACATGGGCACGCCCGAGCGCTACGACCGCCGCCCGGCCGCCGAGTTCACCAACGAACTGTCCGCCCGCTACGGCTTCTCCTGGGTGGTCGAGGATCTGGGCATCTGGAGCCTGCGCGGCATTCCGATGCCCTATCCGCTGCCGCCGCCGCTGACCGAGCCGGGCCTGGAGATCGCCACCCGGAACGTGGCGGAGGCGGCCCGGCTGCTCGAACCGCCGCTGCACGTCGAGTTCCCCGGCTTCACGGAGGGCGGCTCGTTCGTCCTCGGGCACATGGACGCCTTCGAGTACTTCGCCCGGCTGGCGGAGGACGCCGAGGTGCGGGTGACGCTCGACGTCGGCCATCTGCTCAGCTACCAGTGGCTGCGAGGACGTACCGGAAAGAGCATGTACGACGGGATCGAGGCCCTGCCCCTCACGCGGTGCCGCGAACTGCACCTGTCCGGCTGCCAGATCGTGGGCGGCAAGTTCCGCGACCTGCACCACGGCGTCCTGCTGGACGAGCAGCTGGAGCTCACCGAGTATCTGCTGCCGCGTTGCCCGAACCTCCTCGGGGTGTCCTACGAGGACCCGATGTACCGCGAGGACGGGCAGTTGGTCGAGAAGTCCCGGCGGAACTACGCGCGGCTTCGGGACCTGGTCGGCGCCTGGCAGCGCGGGGAGGTGGCGTGACCACGGTGGAGCCGGGCGCGTCGCTGGACGGCGAGCGACTGACCGACCTGCTCATGCGGTTGCTGCTGGACGCGGACCTGCGGGCCCGGCTCGCCGACGAGGGCGCCGAGGCCGTGGCGGCGGATCCCGGCGAGCTGGAGTGCCTGGCCTCCGTCGACCTGGCCGAACTGGACACCACCGCACGCCGGTTGCGCTCCCAGGTCTGGCGGCCCGGCAGCGGCGGCAGCCTCGCGACCACGTTCCCGCGCAGCCTGCGGCTGCTCCAGGACACCGGCGTCACGGAGTCCGGCCTGCTCACCGGCTTCCTCGGCTCACCGCATTTCGCCCGGTTCCGGCTGATCCCTTACACCGCCCCCGGGTTGTCGGCGGAGGAGGCGTTCGCGTCCTACCTGCTGGAGGGCGCCGAGGCACGAGCGCTGCGCGACACCGTGACCCACGAGCTGATGATCGCCCTGTTCACCGCGCTGACGTGCGAGCAACCCCTGTCGTTCGTGATCGAGGCGGAGGGGATCGTCCCCACCGAGCGGGGCCACGCAGCCGTGCGTACGTATGCGGCATCGTCCGTGGCCACTTGGGGGCCACCACCGGTGGACGTCCCTCCGCGGAGGCCCAGGGCGCGGACGAAGCGCACTACGCGTACTTCACCACGCCCGCCGGGCTGGCTCACGGCGTGGTGTCCGGGCGGGTGGCGGACGCCTTCGAGGACGGACCGTCGGACCGGCGCGAGACCGCGCGGCGGGCGCTGGCCCGCCGCGGACTGTGGTGACGGGAAGAGGATGCGCCGTGCACATCGTGTTGGTGGACATGCCGTGGTCGTCGCTGGATGCGCCGTCCCTGGCCCTCGGCATCCTCAAACGCCGCATCCTCGACGTCTTCCCCGACGGCGCCGCGGACGTCGAAGTGGTGCACGCCAACCTCGACTTCGCCGACTGGGTGTCCGCCCGTACGGAATACGGATTCGAGGAGCACGAGTTCTGCTCGACCTCGTACTTCTCCGGACACAGCGAGTGGATCTTCTCCGGCGCGCTCAACGACCAACCCCGTTGGCGGGTCGCGGAGTTCACGGAACACTTCGGCGAGAAGATGCCGGAGCACATGCTGGCCAAGGCGCGGGAACTGCACGAACTCGCACCGCTGTTCGTGCGGGAGACCGCCGCCAAGATCGCCGCGACCGCGCCGGACGTGGTCGGCTTCACCACCACGTTCGCGCAGAACGCGGCGGCCCTGGCCGCGGCCCGCGTGGTCAAGGAACTGGCACCCGGCACCACCACCGTCTTCGGCGGCGCGAACTGCGACGGCCCGCAGGGCGCCGCGCTGCACCGCAACTTCGACTACGTCGACTTCGTCGTGCGCGGCGAGGGCGAGATCGCGTTCCCCCGCCTGCTCGCCGCGCTCCGCGACGGTGACGCCGACGACCTGGCCGCCATCCCCGGCCTGTGCCGCCGCGACGCGCGGGGCCGGTCCGTGGCCCATCCCATGAACGCAGCTCCGCTGCCCCGGGAGCACTGGTCACGCCCGACTACGGCGACTACTTCGAGCGGCACGCCCGGTCCACCGCGGGCGGCTGGGTGGAGCCACGGCTGGTGGTGGAGGCCTCGCGCGGCTGCTGGTGGGGCGAGAAGCACCACTGCACCTTCTGCGGTCTCAACGGCTCGTTCATGGAGTTCCGCAGCAAGGACCCGCGGCGGTTCGTGGAGGAGATCCTCGGCCTGGTCGAGCGCCACCGCGTGCTCGACGTGTGGGTCACCGACAACATCCTCGACATGGCCTACCTCAACTCCATGGCCCCGCTTCTCCAGGAGTCCGGGTACGACCTGCGACTGTGCTACGAGATCAAGTCGAACCTGCGGCGCGAGCAGCTGGCGACGCTGTACGCGGCCGGAGTCAGCTACGTGCAGCCCGGCGTGGAGAGCCTCAGCACCCGGGTGCTCAAGCTGATGGACAAGGGGGTGACCGGCTGCCAGAACGTACGGCTGCTGCGGGACGCGGAGACCGTCGGCGTCAACCTCAGCTGGAACTACCTCTACGGCTTCCCCGGTGAGACCGAACAGGACTACGACGAGATCGTCGACCAGCTCCCCGCGCTGCACCATCTCGGCCCGCCGGCCAACTCCACCCGCCTGAAGGTCGAACGGTTCAGCCCCTACTTCGACCGGCCGGAACTGGGCTTCGGCGACCTTCGTCCCGCCGCGCACTACCAGCACATCTACGACCTGCCCGAGGCCGAACTCGCCGACCTGGTCTACATCTTCGACTCACCGAACCAGGGCATCGCCGGCGCCTGCCTGGACCGGCTGCGCACGGCCGTCGCCGACTGGACACGGGCGTACCCGCGCAGCCGCCTGACCCACTGCGACCTCGGCACGCACATCGTCCTGGTCGACACCCGGCCGGGCTTCTCCTGGCGGCTTCTCGACCTCACCGACCCGCTCGACGTGACGGTGTTCCGGCTGCTCGACACGCCGCACAGCCTGCCGGCCCTGCTGCGCAAGACCGCTGCCCGGTACGCGGACACGCAGGGGGCGCCGGGAGAGGTGACGCAGGAGCAGGTCAGCGAGCTGCTGGCCCACTGGCTTCACCTCGGGCTCGTCTTCGCCGAGGGCGGCCAGTACGTGCACGTCGCGCCCGCCGTGGCCAACCAGGACCTGCTGCGCCTCGACGGCGCCGGACTGCACGGGGACGACACCTGGCTGGTCCCCGCCCTGGCTGCCAGGGCCGCCGAGGGAGACACCCGATGACCACGGAACTGACGCTGTGGAAGGACCGCGACCCGGCGGCCATGCGCCTGCCGGGCATCTACCACGGCGCCCTCGACGGGCCCCCGGCAACCCGGTGCACGCCGTCGGACAACTCGCCTCCGAGGGCGTCCAGTTCGTCCGGGTACCCGAGCCCGTGGACCTCACGGATCCGGACGGCGCGTCCGCGGTCGCCGTCCTCCTCCTCGTCCGGGAGCTCACAGGCCACGGCATCGCGGTGGACTGGACCCTGCGTACGGCCGACCCGGCCCAGTGGCAGGCGCTGAGCCATCTGTACCCTCCGGCAGCCGTCCTCCGGGGCTCCACGGGAGAGGAGAACGACGCAGACGTGGTCACCGCGTGGCGCGCCTCGTTCCACATCGCGAAGTGCGGTTACCGCCGCGGCCCCGGTTTCCTGGAGATCCGCGACCATCGCTGGGGCTCCTTCCGACGCCTGGTCGTCAACGCCCCCGCGGCACGGCTTTCCACAAACTGCTGGACGGCGTGCCGGCGGTGGCGACGGCGTCGACAGAACGGGTTCTGGAGCGTCATCTGCGCGAGAACCTGGTCCATCGCGCCGGGCGTTACGTGTGGTGGACGCCGTACCTGCTACGGCGCTGGCCGCTCAGCACGACGATCCCGTAGAAACCTCTCGACCCACTCATCCGTCAGTTCGTCGGCCTGCCGCCTGATTCCGGGAGCCGGCAGCGACGCGGGCGCGCCGACGCCGAGGAAGTCCAGACAGCCGCGCAGTCCTGCCTCGTAGTCGGCGACAAGGTCCTCGTAGACGACGGTGTGCGGGCTGACCCGGTGCCGCCCGAAGTAGTCCTCCCAGACCGCCGCGTCGCGGTCGAGCATCCGCAGATGCCGGCGGATCTCCTCATAGCCGTACCGGGGAGCGGCACGCATGCGCCCCTCCGGCAGAAAGGTCCCGTCCAGGATCCAGACACCGGTCTGCTCGGCCATCGTGTACGACACGGCCTGCCGTAACCGGTCCCTGCGCTGGATCCAGATGTACCGGGGTGCCTGGAGGATGTCGTACGGGTCGGCCTCCAGGCTCCCGAGGTGCCCCGCGTGGATCCGCAGCCCGAAGACGCCGTTGGGGCTGGTCCTGCACGTCATCAGCCGCCGCACATAGCCCGCCGCCAACTTCTGCGGAACGTCGGAGTCGAACCCCAGCGCTCGAAGTAATCCAGCACGAAGGCGTCGGCGAAGTAGTCCTCGGCGAAGCCGGCCACCCCGGTGTGCCACAGAGCACGGGCGAGCATGTTGCTGCCGCACCGGGGGTCGACGCGAGCACATAGCGGACCGGCGGCAGCCCGGTGAAGTGAGGAAAGTCGAACTCCGGGCCGTTGGTCCGATAGCGCAGCGCCATGAGAACACCTTCGCGCCCGGCACCGGTCGTTGTCATCGGTCTCCGCGGCGGAATCCGGTGGAACTGAGCCGCGGGTTTGCGCTCCGCGGAGCGACGGCAACGACGCCCATCCCTGCGGCTCCGCACAGCGCACATGTGTCACCGCACGGCGCCACCAGGCCTTCGGTCCAGACGAGCGGGACTCATCCCGTCCTCACCGATCTCGTGCCTCGTTCCGGACGGTCAGCCCAGCTCGAAGACGCGACCCGTTTCCGCTCCTTCGATCGAGCGGACGTAGGACACCGCTTCGGTGATGACGGTCGGACTGGACACCGGAACGCGCCCGGATCGGCCGCCTCGGATGTGCCGTTGGCGGTCTGCTCGTCCCAGGCTGACGGGGAGTCGTAGCGGGGTACCTGCTCCTGGGGCCGCGCCCGGCCGGTCAGGTCACCGAGCCCACCACCAGCGCCGCGCACGCGAACAGGACGACACTGATCAGTGTCATGGCGATCAGTGTTCCGCGCAGCCACCGTCCGAATCGGAGGCGGTGTGCCTCCTCCACCGTGTTGATGGTGGCGGCTATGTGATCGGTGACCATCCGCGCCACGTACTGCTGCTCGTCGAGGTACCAACGTTCCAGGTCGCGCTTCTGACCGGGGCTGAAGTCCGTGGCCCGCGCGGTGAATTCGGCCAGTCGCCGACGGGCCGAGCCGAGGTGGGCCTCCCGGTACAGATGGGCCTCGATGTCGATCAGGCCGCGAGCCGCTGTCTGCTTGTCCGTGTCCATCGTGTGCTCCGAAGTCGAACGTGCTGTTGTCAGGACCCCGTGTGGTGCCTGGGTGCCGGTCTCTGTCGGCCGACCCTCTCGGGTCGATCAGCCGGGCGATGTCACCGGGACGCCCGCTCGGCCATGAAGATGTGCGCTCGCGGCGGGATGTTCCTGTCCTCCGTGGCCACCGCGAACTGCTTGCCGTCCTCCGCAAAGACGACAGCGGACGCTGCTTCGAGAATGACGTCGCTCACGGCATGCTCCTTCGGCAAAGGCGAGGCTGGATTCTCACCTCATGAGACCGTGACGAGCGCCGGTGTGTGACGCGGCGGGCCTGAAGATGCGGTTGCCGTGAATCGTGGGGACGGCTGCGGTCAGGGCAGGCGGCACGGTCCTGCCTGCAGGCCCACCATGTCCACCCATCCGACGGTGTCGGCTGTGAACAGTGGTGATCTCGGTGTCACAGAGGGCCGACGTGTTCGGTCAGTGGGCCGTAACCGTTTCACCATGTGTGAGGAGATTCGTCATGGACGCACGCATCAACTTCTTCGGCAACGGCCTCGCGGGCAAGGTCATGAGGCACCTGAACTCGGCCGGCAAGGCGGTGGCTCCCGCCCTTCCGGTCCCCACTCAGGAGCTGGTGAAGATCCGTGCCAGCCAGATCAACGGCTGCGGCTTCTGCACCGACATGCACACCAAGGACGCCGCGGCGGCCGGCGAGACGCAGCTGCGTCTCAACCTGGTGGCCACCTGGCGCGAGGCCACCGTCTTCACCGACGCCGAGCGAGCGGCGCTGGAACTCACCGAGCAGGGCACGCGCATCGCGGACAGCTCGACCGGTGTGACCGACGACGCGTGGGCCGCCGCCGCCAAGTTCTACGACGAGGACCAACTGGCCGCTCTGATCTCGCTGATCGCCATCATCAACGCCTACAACCGGATCAACGTCATCAACCGTCAGCCGGCGGGCGACTACAAGGTCGGCATGTTCGGCTGACCTCCGCACACCGGCGCCCGGAGAGACCCGACGCCGGACGGGCGATCCTCACCACCGGTCCGTGCCACAGCTGTCACACGCTGCGGCACGGACCGGCCATTTCCGGAGCACCACAACGGACGGGCGCCCGGACGGCCTTGAGTCATCCTCCCCGTCACCGTCCTGCTGTGAGCCATCGAGCGCGCAGTGGGCGCGGGGCGGGGCGGAGGACTTCCAGATCCTGTGTACGCGTCCAGGCTCTGATGACGCCGCCTTCGTCACGCCGGTGCACCGGCACGGGCGCGTGGCGCAGGACGGCGTCGATCCGTTCGTCGCCGGGGAGGAGGAGACCGTAGACCGTCTTCCAGCCACCGCCGGCGACATGGCTTCCGAGACCACGCAGCAACCGGGTCCCCAGCCCGCGGTTCTGCCAGGAGTCCTCGACGAGCAGGGCGGCTTCTGCGGCTGAGCGGTCCGGCATGAGGTGGCCCAGCGCGACGATGCGGTCTGTGTCGTCTCAGGCGGCCAGGTGGACCGATCCGGGGCGCCCCAGCAGCGCGGGCAGGTAGCTGCGCGGATCGGGCATGGCTCGGTGGTAACGGCTCCACAAGGTCTTTGCGGAGCATCGCCGGTGCAGCGCCACGGCGGCATCGAGATCGCCGGGGCCGGTCGAGGTGACGTGCGGTGGATGGTTCATCGGCTCTTCCTGACGGGCGGATCTCCCTTGTGTGGGCGCGCGGTTGACCGGCCGGTGTGTGAAGGATCGCTGGGCCGGGGGCGATCCTGTCGTCGTGCGGTGGATGCCGCACGACGCGGCCGACACGTGAACCTGTCTCCCGGAGGTGCACCACCAGACGGAAAGGAGCTGGCGGACCGCTCGGTCCGTCCCGGCCGCCGTGCCCACGCGGAGGGTCCCGGAGCGGTGCGCGCTCCGGGACCCTCTCGACGTCAACGCACCGAGTGAGCGGCGTCCTCGATCACGTCGGCGACCTTTCCGGGCTGCGAGACGCTCACCGCGTGGGACGCACCGACCTTCGTGATGTGGGCGCCCGCCCGCTGGGCCATGAACTCCTGTGCCTGCGGGGGGATGTTGAGGTCCTGCGTCGCGATCAGCACCCAGGACGGAATCGTCTTCCACGCGGGCTCGCCCGCGCCCTCGGCCAGGGCGGCACTGGTCACCGGCCGCTGGTTGACCGCCATCAACTCGGCCTGGTCACGGGGCACGTCGGCGGCGAACTGGTGCCGGAACTTGTCGTTCTGGATGTAGAGGTCGGTTCCCTGGGAGCCGTCGGGGTTGGTGATCGGCACGGGGCGCAGGGCGTCCCCGAGGGTGCTGCCGGGGAACTTGCCCGAGAGGTCGACCGCGCTCTCGCCCTTCTCCGGAAGGAAGGCGGCGACATATACGAGCGCCTTGACGTCCTTGTCGCCCGTGGCGGCATTGCTGATGACGGAGCCGCCGTAGGAGTGGCCTGCGAGCACCACCGGGCCGTCGATGCTCGCCAGGACGTCCTTGAGGTAGGCGGAGTCTCCCCGGAGGGAGCGCAGGGGGTTGGCGACGGCGACCACGGGATAGCCGTCGTGGCGGAGCTCTCTGATGACGCCGTTCCAGCTGGTGGAGTCGGCGAACGCACCGTGGACGAGCACCACCGTCGGCTTGGGCCGATGAGTGCCGGTGTCCTTGTGCGCGGACGCCGGCACGATGGTCGCCGCGGTGAGGGCTGCGGCGAGGCCGACCCCGGCCAGGACTGTCAGCGGGGTTCGGGCACGGCGCATACGGGGCGAAGGGTTCATGAGGTCGCCTTTCGAGAGGGGAGTGTCTAGTCACGTTGCGGAGACGGGTGGGGCGCTGCCCCGGAGCGTCGGAAGGACGTCATCACCGACATGGGCACATCCGCGCCGGGAAACGGGCGCGGAGGTCACGACGGCGGTCGATCGGACGCCTTGAGTGCTCAGTGCGGCGATCGCTCATGTGCCGCGATCTCTCCGTATGACCGAAGAACTCGTCGAAGGGTGACACTCCATCGTCGCCTTCCCCGCGGCACTCGACGAGCGACGCTTCATCGCCTCCTGGACGTCCGGCGATCGTGTCCTGGCCGGGATGAGTGTGAACGTGTGGGACGCGGCAGCGCTCCGGTGCCCCTCACAACGTCTGTCACGGAGACCCTCGTTGCTCGGTCAGAGCAGCGGGCACATCCGATGGCGCCGGGCGGACCGGCCGGACACGCCCCGTCCAACGTACGAACTGACGGATCGTACGGCCGGGCCGCAGGCCCAGGGCTCCTGGGAGGTCACCCGATGTTCCAGCCGACCCGGCCGGCGAGGGAGGACACGCGATGAGCCAGAACTTCGATCACGACGACCGTCCCGAGGCCACCACCGTGTTCCTGGCGGCGGAGGCGGCCCTGCTCACGGAGCGGGTTCGCGTGCTGCGGGAACAACTGGCCGACGTCGATGCGCGCATCCAGGAGACCGCCGACAGGCTCCGTCGGCGTTCCGCACCCTGTCGGCCCTGACCGTTTGGCACCCTGTCGTTCCTCCGTAGCGGTTCGGGCATGACGGTGGGACACTCGATTGCATCTTTCGACTCGCACTGGTGCGTCTGCGGTGATGAGTATGATCCTGCATACGATGTCATGAGGTATCCCATGCCGGATTCCGAGCCGAGCGGCCCCAGCGCCTGATGGGGCCCGGCCCGGCGCATGGGGGTGAGGATGAGAGGAAGCCATGGTCCCGGCAACTCGCGCGGCGAACAACATCGAGAACACCGCTGAGAGCCTCCAGGAGGATCTGGCCCGACTGGAGCTCCAGAAGCGGGCGCTGGAGAGGGAACTGGCCGCTGTCGCCGCGCACCTCGACTCCGTGCAGCGTGCGCTGGGCGCCCTGTCGGTCCTGATGTCCGACCCCGCCGGCGCGGCACGATCCACGTCGACCGGCGATGCCGGCCGGGTCCAGGTGGAGGCGGTACGGGAAACCAGTCCTCTCGTCGAAGAGCCACCGGTGGACAGCACGTCCCGGTCCCGGGCGCCCGAGCAGCAGCAGTACGGACAGCTCACCGAGCAGATCATCGAGTTCTTCGCGCACGCCGGCGACTCGGAGGTCCGAGCCCGTGACGTGGCCGCGGCGCTCGGCCGTGACACCGACAGCGGAAGCATCAACGCCGTGCGCAGCACGCTCGACCGCCTCGTCGGCACTTCCCGTATCCGGCGGGCCGGCCGGGGACTCTACCGGGCCTTGTGAGGCAGGTGCGCCGTGCCTCGGACGCGATCCGCGGGGATCGGACGGCGCCCGAGGCGGGCGCTGATGTGTTCTGGAGCAGCCGCGAACATTTCCGCGCCCTCGCAGAACACTGTGATGAGCATACCAGCGTTTGACACTCTTCGATCTGAACAATGGCACCGGCCAGAGCCGTAGCCAGACGGCCGATCAACCGTCCGGTGCACCCCGCGGGTACCGCGCGCTCAGCGACCCTGGTCTCGGGAACACGTCCGGCTCTCACACTGTTGCACCGGCGAGTGGAAAGGACGGCGAGACCGTGCACGGTGAGTACAAAGTCCCCGGCGGCAAGTTGATCGTGGTGGACATCGAGGTGGAGGACGGCGTGCTGCGCCGTCCCCAGGTCGCGGGCGACTTCTTTCTCGAACCGGACGAGGCCCTCGACGCGGTGAACCGTGCGCTGGACGGTGCCCCGGCCGACACGGACGCGGCCGGCCTGGCGGCACGCATCGACCGAGAGCTGCCCGACGGCACGGTCATGTACGGCCTGACGTCGGAAGGCGTGGGCATCGCCGTACGCCGGGCGCTCGCGCACGCCGGCGACTGGGCCGACTACGACTGGCAGCTGATCCACGACGGCCCCCAGAGCCCGGCACTTCACATGGCGTTGGACGAGACCCTCACCGCCGAGGTCGCCGCTGGTCGGCGGCCGCCGACGCTCAGGATGTGGGAGTGGGCGAAGCCGGCGGTGATCATCGGCAGCTTCCAGTCGCTGCGCAACGAGGTCGATCTCGACAGCGCCCACGAGCACGGCATCGAGGTCGTACGCCGTATCTCCGGCGGCGGGGCGATGTTCGTGGAACCCGGCAACACCATCACCTACTCGCTGTCCGTGCCCGACGCACTGGTGCAGGGACTCTCCTTCCAGGACAGCTACGCCTATCTCGACGACTGGGTGCTCGACGCGCTCGGCGAGATGGGGATCAAAGCCTGGTACCAGCCGCTGAACGACATCGCCACCGACCAGGGAAAGATCGCCGGCGCGGCCCAGAAGCGCATCGTGGGACCGGGCGGCGGGCCCGGCGCCGTGCTGCACCACGTGACCATGGCCTACGACATCGACGCCGACAAGATGCTCAGCGTCCTGCGCACAGGGCGGGAGAAGCTGTCGGACAAGGGCACGAAGAGCGCGAAGAAGCGGGTGGATCCGCTGCGCCGGCAGACCGGTCTGGAACGGGAAACCGTGATCGCTGGACTGATCGATTCCTTCAGGAACCGCTATGGACTCGCTGTGGGCGGGGTGACGGACGCCGAGATGAGGCGTGCGCGGGAACTCGTGGACACGAAGTTCACCACGCCGGAGTGGACGGCCCGGGTTCCCTGAAGTCCGTCGGCCAGGACCTCGGCCGGGCCGTGAGACCCGGCCGTCCCATCAGGGCTTCACCGTTTCCGGCGCGGATCGGACGGCCAGCCAGTCTCCGTAGCGCTGCCGCGCGACGTGAGCCCCAGGACCGGGCAGCAGATCCACGTGCCGGATACGAGCGCCGAATACGGTGCTGCGGTTGTCGGCGAAGACGCGGCGGTGTTCCTGGTCCGCGGTCAGAGCCGCGCGGACGAAGGTGTCCAACCTCAACTGCTCGGGACCGGCGATCTCCTGAACGGCGTTCGTCGGTGCGAACGCCGCGGTGTGGGCGAGCAGGGTGGCCACGTCGGCGCCTGCGACCGGGCGTATCCCGACGGGCGGCACCCACACGATCCAGTCCTCTGTCGTCGCCGCCGCGATCTCGACCGCCGACTCGAAGAGTTGCGTGGCACGGACGATCGAGTACGGGATCCCGGAGCGCCGGATCATCTCCTCCTGTGCCCGCAGTGCCCGAAAGGCCCCCTCCGCACGTACCCGGTCCACGCCCACCACGGACAGCGAGACATGGTGCTCGACACCGACCGCGGCTTCGGCGGCGAGGAGACCGGCCGTGGCGCGGACCCGCCGTGCCACGAGAGCGTCCTCATCGATCACCAGGCCGTCGTCCTCGGTCAGGGTGCCGTCGTCGAGGGAGGGCGGCCCGGAAAGGTCGATCACCGCGGAGCAGCCGGTCAGTACGTCCGCCAGGTCGGCCTTCGTGAGGTTGTCGCCACCGGTGGGCGCTGGGACCACGGACACCTCGTGACCGTGGTCCCTCACTCCCTGCGCGATCTCCGCCGTGGCGGGCAGACCGTTGTCGAAGACGACCACCTTCATGGCAATACCTCTCTACAAGGACCTGCTGCACTTCGCCGAGCAGGCTCGTCGGGCCGCGCGTCGCGGTATCCGCGGTGGCGCCCCGGTAGGAGTGGACAAGGTCGGAACCAACGGTGTGACAGCGTCCTGGACGTCCGCAACCGTGCGTCAGCCCATGTCCTCGAGTTTCTTGCCCTTCGTCTCCTTGACGAACTTGAGGACGAACGGGATGGAGAGCGCGGCGAAGACGGTGTAGATCACGTAGGTCGCGGACAGGTTCCAGTCGGCCAGCGAGGGGGAAGCTCGCGGTGATGGCCCAGTTGGCGATCCACTGCGCGGAGGCGGCCACCCCCAGGGCGGCGGCGCGGATGCGGTTGGGGAACATCTCGCCGAGGAACACCCACACCACCACACCCCAGGACAGGGCGAAGAACAGGACGAACACGTGGGCCGCGACCAGCGCGGTCCAGCCCTGCGCGGAGGGCAGCTTGCCATCGACCAAGTGGTAGGAGAAGGCCCACGCCTCCAGCGCGAGACCCACGACCATGCCGACCGAACCGATCAGGGCCAGCGGCTTACGGCCGATACGGTCCACGAAGATCATGGCGATCACGGTGCCGATGATGTTCACGATCGACGTCGTGAAGGAGTAGAAGAACGACTGCGTCGGGTCGACGCCGACGGACTGCCACAGCGTCGAGGAGTAGTAGAACGCGACGTTGATGCCGACCAGCTGCTGGAAGGCGGAGAGGCCGATACCCACCCAGACGATCGGCTTGAAGAAGAAGCCGCCCCCGCCCAGCAGGTCCTTGAACGTCGACTTGTGCTCGCTCTTCATCGCGTGCTCGATCTCGGCGACCCGGGCGTCCAGGTCGACGTCGTCGCCCTCGACCTCCCGCAGCACGGCGTGCGCGCGGCTCACCTTGCCCGCCGAGATCAGAAAACGCGGGGACTCGGGGATCGCGAAGGACAGCAGCCCGTACAGGACGGCCGGGACCACCATGACGCCGAGCATGACCTGCCAGGCCTCAAGGCCCATCAGCTTGCCGCGCTGGTCGCCGTTCGCGGCGTTCAGCAGACCCCAGTTGACCAGCTGCGAGATCGCGATGCCGATGACGATCGCGGCCTGCTGGAAGGAACCGAGCCGGCCACGGTAGGCGGGCGGGGACACCTCGGCGATGTAGGCCGGGCCGATGACCGAGGCCATACCGATGGCGAAACCACCGATCACCCGCCAAAACGCCAGGTCCCACAGCGCGAAGGGCAGCGCCGAACCCACCGCGCTGACCGTGAACATCACCGCGGAGATCTGCATACAGCGGATCCGGCCGATCCGGTCCGCTATCCGCCCCGCCGTCGCCGCACCGATCGCACAGCCGATCAGAGCGATCGCGATGACCTGCGCCAAAGCCGCGGAACCCACGTCGTAACGGTCACGGATGGCCTCCACCGCCCCGTTGATCACGGAACTGTCATAGCCGAAAAGGAAACCGCCCATCGCGGCCGCCGCCGCGATGAAAATGACATGCCCGAGATGTTCGGGATGAGCCGACCCGGCTCCTGACTGAGGTGCCTGCGCAGTGCTGGTCACGTGTAACTCCTCGGGCCACCGGCAACGCCGCCGGGGTGGGAGCCTCACCATCGAGGCACCTCGGACACCTGCAGCGTTGCGGTCAATGCCGGTTGTGGGCTTTCCCAATGCATCGGGACTCGGAATGCGGTCTTGCTGGTGATCGACGAACAGGGCTTCCATCCGCTGCCCTCTCCGGGCACGGGTACGCCTGGCGCGCTCGGTCTGCGGTTCTCGGACACGGCGGCCGGCCGGGCAGCGGCGGCGCTCACCGGTATGAGACAGCCCGCGCATGTCCGTTGTGACGCTGTCTTGCCGTCTCTCCGCCGCCGCGATCGGCCGCCGGTCACCAGTGGCGACACGCGCGCCGCAGCGGATGTCACAACCGCGTCGTCCGTCCGGTCTTGAGGACGAGACCGAGAGAACAGAGGACGCCGTGCAGGAGATCCTGATCGTGGGTGGCGGCTACGCCGGCTTCTACGCCGCGTGGGGCCTGGAGAAGAAGCTGCGCCGGGGCGAGGCACGGGTCACCGTCGTCGACCCCCGTCCCTACATGACCTATCAGCCCTTTCTGCCCGAGGTCGTGGCGGGCTCGATCGAGGCGCGCCACGCGGCGGTGTCGCTACGGCGGCACCTGCACCACACACGGCTGATCGCCGGAACGGTGACGGGCATCAGCCACCACGACCGCACCGTCACCATCCGCCCGGACAGTGGTCCGGAACATGAGCTGTCCTACGACATCCTGGTGGTGACGGCCGGAGCCGTGACCCGTACGTTCGCGATACCCGGGGTCGACGAGGAAGCCTTCGGCCTCAAACACGTGGAGGAAGCCGTCGCCATCCGCGACCGGCTGCTCACCTCTTTCGACCGCGCGGCAACGCTGCCGCCGGGCCCCGAGCGTCGCAGGCTCCTCACCGTCACGTTCGTCGGCGGCGGCTTCTCCGGTGTCGAGGGGTTCGGGGAGCTGCTCTCCCTGGCCACCGCCCTGCTCCGGCACTATCCCGAGCTGTCGGCTGACGAACTGCGGTTCCACCTTGTCGAGGCGCGCGACCGCATCCTGCCGGAAGTCGGGGACGGACCCGGCACCTGGGTGGTGCGGACACTGCGTGAGCGGGGAGCCGAGGTGCACCTCAACACCCAGCTCGTCTCCGCGAAGGACGGACACATCGTGCTGTCGAACGGCGAGGAGTTCGACTCCTGCCTGCTCGTGTGGACCGCCGGCAACGCGGCCAACCCCATCGTGCACAACCACACGGACCTTCCCGTCGACGAGCGCGGGCTGCTGACCGTGCGGGCCGATCTGCGTGTGGGTACCAAGGACGCACCGCTGGAGGGCGTGTGGGCCGCCGGCGACGACGCCTCCGTCCCCGACCTCGCGGCACACCGCCCGGGAGCACACACCGTCCCCAACGCCCAGCACGCGGTACGCCAGGGCAAGTTGCTCGCGAAGAACATCCTGGCGACGCTCCGGGGGCGAGCCGTCGCGGACTACGTGCACCACAGCCTCGGGGTGGTCGCCACCCTGGGCCTGGGGCGCGGCATATTCCAGTACCGGCGTCTGGTCGTCAAGGGCTTCCCGGCCTGGCTCATGCACCGCGGCTACCACGTGCTGGCCATACCCACGTGGGAACGCAAGGTCAGGGTGCTCGCGGTGTGGATCACCGCCGTGCCGTTCGGCAGGGACATCGTCTCCCTTGCCTCGGTGCAGCGGCCCCGCGAGGCCTTCGTCGCTCACGGAGACCCCCGTCGAGGTGAGCGGTCCACGGATACACCGGCCCGGTGAGGAAGAAGCCCGGAGCGATGACGAGCCAGGGCTCGACGTTGATCACGCGCTGGAGAGCACTGGACCGCCTCCACGGCCGGATCGAGAACACGATGGACCGGCGGCTCCATGAGGACTTCGGGCTGAGCCTGCGCGAGTTCCAGGCGCTGACGATGCTGCAGGAGAGCATCGACACCGCGCACGGCCGGCTGTACCTGCAAGACCTCGCCGCCGAGATCGGGTTGAGCCAGTCGGCCACGAGCCGGCTGGTGGCCCGGCTGGAGAGCCGCGCACTGATCACCACCGAGACCGCGGCCCTCGACCGGCGCAGCGTCGACGTGCGCCTCACTCCCGTGGCCCGGGAGACATTGCGCCGCGGGGCCCCGTTGGTCCACGAGACCGTCCGGCACACGGTCGAGACACTCGCCGCCGAGGGCTGGGACCAGGATCTGCTCGGCTACCTGCAGAACGGCGGCACGGACGGCCGACCGGTCGCGGAGTGAACCACCAGGCCTGCGCTGCGCGCCGAGCAGCTTCTTCCGGCGGCACAGCCGTCTTCTCTCAGGCCGGCAGTCGCAAGAAGTCTTCCAGCGTGACGGCGCTCTTCGGGGCGCCGTCTTCGTCGTCACCGGGCTTGTGGGAGTCGTCGTAGGGCGCCGCCCCGGAAATCGGATACATCGGCGCCCGTCACAGCGGTGCCCGAGCGGTTCCAGTGGATCGCGCAGGGGCGCGTCGCCCATGCGCCCATCGTCGCCGAGCTGCCACACCGTCCCAGGAGCACCGATACGTGAGCCCCCGTCAACTCCGAGGAGACCGAACCCTCATCCGCCCCGCCAGAGCTGCCCGCTGACCGAGGACGTCGCATCCTCAAGCGGGCCGATCGCGACCGGATCAGGAAGGCTGTCGGTGGACGAAACCCACAAGGTCGCCGTACACACCGCCGCTATTGTGCGGCCGACGTTCCCGATCGCGCACCGGACCCACCGCGCGGCGGCCCGCGCAGCGGATCTCATCGGGTCCGCACTCCGTCGAGCACTTCGGGCAGTGCGCGACGCGAGCTGATGCCGAGCTTCGTGTAGACCTTCCGCAGGTGCCACTCCACGGTGTGCGGGCTGATGAACAGTTCCGCGCCGATCCTCGCGTTCGTCATGCCGTCGGCCGCGAGGGAGGCGACCTGGGACTCCTGCGGGGTGAGCGCGCGCTCGTCGGCCCGGGCTCCCGCACGGTGACGTGCTCGCCGGTGGCGAGGAGTTCGCGGCGGGCCCGTTCGGCGAACGCGTGGGCCCGCATCCCGTCGAACATCTCGTGCGCCGTGCGCAGTTGTTCGCGGGCCTGCGCCCGGCGCTGACCGCGCCGTAGCCACTCGCCGTAGAGCAGATGCGTGCGCGCCACCTCCACCACTACCCCGCCGCGGCCGAATTCCTCGATGGCCGTCCGGTACAGGCCGTCGGCCGCGTCTCCCTCGGCGAGAAGCGCCTCGCTGCGGGCGCTCGCCGCGGGCCCATCCGGAGCCGGCGGCACGGGTGAGTTCGGTCAGCCGGGCCAGCGAGGCACGCGCCTGGTCGAGTTCGCCGCACCGCACCGCGGCCTCGACATGTTCGACCAGCGACAGACCGGTGAAGTTGAACCCGTCGTGCTCGATACCGGTACGGGCCGCCTCCATCGCCTCCTCGTAACGGGCCAGCCCGTTGAAGAGCACACCCTGGATGTAACCCATGGCACCGAGCAGGGACACCTCCCCCGGCGCACGGCGCTCTCCCTGGCCCTGGCCTCGACGATGTCGGCGACGACGTCCGCCTCCCCCGCCACGCGGCCAGCACGAGCGCGGCGTACTTGTGCGGGGCGTGGCCGGTCGCGGCGGCGATCGCGTCGGCCTCGTCGATCATGCGGGCCGCCTCGGCGAAGTCGCCGTAGTGGATGTGCACTCCGCCCGCGTAGATCAGGGCGGGTGGCAGTGTGCCGAGCGCCCCGATGTCGCGGGCCAGGCGCACCGCGCGGCTCGACAGCGCGTCCCAGGCGTGCAGGTCCCAGGCGTAGTGGATGAACGCCTCCAGCGCGACCGGGGCCAGCAGCAGCCACCGAACGGCCGCCTCCCGGGTGTGGAGCTCCTCGTGTTCGAGCAGGTCGAGCGCCTCGGACAACACCGGAACGCCCGTCTCCCAGCCGTCCGCGAGCAGCGCCACCACACCGTCCAGGAGGGCGTCGGCGGCCTTGGAACCTGAGGAAGGCGCCCCGGAAGCACGCGCCGCGACGGCCGCGGCCCGGGCGCCGGCAGGACCATGGACGCGGCCCGCGAAGATGGTGGCGCTGATCGCCTCCAAGTAGGTCTCCCGGGCCAGGGCGAGCCCGCGGCGGTGAACCGTGCGGCCGCATCCAAAAACAGCGGTGCCGCCTCGTCGCTGCGGCTGCGGGCGAAGAGGATCCTGGCCCGCAGCCGTGCCAACCGGGCGCGGTCCAGGGGCTGAGGGGATACAGGTCGGCCACCGCCGCCAGTTCGGTGGCCCGTTCCGGCGCGGCGGCCGAGAAGTGGGCCTCGGCCGCCGCGAGAGCGCGGGCGGCCCCGCGGCCAGGGGTCGGGCGTGACCTCCACCGCGCGTTCCAGCAGGACCGCCTCGGCGGCGATGCCGCCGCGCTGCCGAGCACGGTCGGCGGCCTGTTCCAGCCCTGCGGCGACCTCCTCGTCGGGCCCGTCGGCCGCCTGCGCGGCGTGCCAGGCGCGCCGGTCGGGGTCCAGGAGAGGGTCGGTGGCATCGGCCAGAGCCCGGTGCACGGCGCGCCGGTCCTCGGGCTTCGCCCCGTGATAGACCGCCGACCGGACCAGAGGGTGCCGGAACCGCACCGGCTCGCCGAACTCGATCAGGCCTGCCGCCTTGGCCGGTGCGGCGTCCGGGGTGATGTGGAGGGACGCGGCCGCGCGGATCAACAGGCGCGCGTCACCCACCGGTTCCGCCGCGGCGGTCAGCAACAGCGTGCGCGTCGCGGCCGGCAGTGCGCCGAGCCGGCCGGCGAAGTCCCGCTCGACGCGGCCGGCCACCGACCCCTGGACGCCCGGGGAGCTCGACGCGTCGACCCCGTAGGCCAGTTCGGCGGCGCTGCGGCCGCGGGAGAACTCCAGCAGTGCCAGCGGATTGCCGTGCATCTCGGCCACGAACCGGTCCCTGACCCGTTCCTCCAGGCGTCCTCCGACAGCGCTCGCCAGGAGTTCCCCGGCCGCGGCGGGTTCAAGGCCTTTGAGCTGCAGGGCCGGCAGGCCTCCGAGCACGGACCGTCCCTCGGGGTCGCGGACCGCGAATGCCATCGCAACCGGCTCCGCAAGAAGTCGCCGGGCCACGAACTCCAGTGTCTGCAAGGATACTTGGTCCAGCCACTGGGCGTCGTCGACCAGGACGAGCACCGGTCGGGTCTCCGAGGCGCGGGTGAGCAGGGTGAGTACGGCGAGGCCGACCAGGAAGCGGTCGGGTGGATCGCCGACCGCCGTCCCGAACGCCACCCGCAGCGCGTCGCGCTGGGGTTGCGGCAGCTCCTCGATGCCGTCCAGGAACGGCGCGCACACCTGGTGCAGGCTCGCGTAGGGCAGCTCCATGTCGGCCTCGACACCGCGCGCCCAGGTCACCACCACCCGGTCCGCCTGTGCGGCCGCGTACTCCAGAAGCACGGACTTGCCGATGCCCGCCTCGCCCCGGACCACGAGAACCCGTGACCCGCCGTCCCTCAGTCCGGTCAGCAGGTCGTCGAGCGCCTCGCACTCACGCTGCCGGCCGAACAGATCGGGAAGCGGACCGGCGATCATGCGACTCGGCTCCTCGGCGGATTCGGGGAGGACAGAGCTCCCACAGCGATGGTCGGAAGGATCATTGCCACGATACCCGCGAGCTCTCTCACACGGTGCGTGCAGACACTGTGACTACTTCCACGCCCGAAATCACGCCGACGCTGTCACAGATCGGGGGTCTGTCCGGTCGTTCCCAACCGATGATCCCGTACGTCCGCCGTCGCAGGAGGATCCATGTCTTCGCTCGGGCACCAGCTCGCCACGTCCGTCCTCGTGGTGGGAAGCGGTGCGTCAGGCCTGCGAGCGGCCATCGAAGTCGCCGAGACCGGTGTCGCGGTCGCGCTGGTCACCCAACGGTCCTCCGACAACGCCCCGACCCGCGAGTGGCATGAGGCCGCCGAGTGGGCGTCCACCAGCGCCCACCCCGGTGACACCGGTGACGGTCACGCCGCCGACACACTGCGGGAGAGCCGCTTCCTGACGCTCACCGAACGACACACCGGCTGGGGCGTGTACCGGAATCTGCACGCCCGCGCACGGCAGCTCGCGATCCCCGCCCTGCACCGTGTGTACGTCACCCGGCTGCTGGTCGACGACGGAACGGTGTTCGGCGCCTACGGATTCGACCTCGTCGACGGCTCGCGCCACCTCGTGCACGCCGACTCGGTCATCCTGGCCACCGGCGGGCACACCCGCATCTGGCGGCACACGTCCGCCCGGCGCCATGAGAACACCGGCGGCTCCCTCCGACTCGCGACCGAGGCCGGTGCCCGGCTGCGCGACCCGGAACTGGTGCGGTTCCACCCCTTCGGGCTGATCGGGCCGGACACCGTCGCGGGCATGCCCGTCAGCGAGCGGGCACGCGACGTCGGCGGTGTCCTGCTCAACAACCTGGGTGAGCGGTTCATGACGCGTTACGACGCCGAGAACATGGAGCGCTCCGACCAGGCCACCGTCGCACGGGCGTCGTACACGGAGATCAGGGAAGGCCGCGGCTCCCGGTCCGGTGGCGTGTGGCTGGACCTGTCCCACCTGCCCGGCGAGACGGTCCTGACGCGGCTGCCGCGGCTGCACCGGCGCATGTGGGAACTGCAGACACTCGACATCACCCGCGACCCCATCGAGGTCGTGCCGACGGCCCAGTTCTCCCTGGGCGGCGTCTGGGTCAGGCCCGAGGACCACAGCACCGACGTGGACGGCCTCTTCGCGGTCGGGGAGGCGGCCTGGGGCCCGCACGGCGCGAACCCGCCGGCGGAGAACCCCCTCGTCGAACTCCTCGTCCGCGCGCGGGTCACCGGGCGTGCGGCGGCGGAGTACTCGGCGACGCTCACCGGCACGCACCGCTCGCCGGCCGCGACACGCGCGGCGGAAGCGGACGTACGGCGCCTTCTGAGCGCCGACGGCGACCAGAACGTCCGCGCCCTGCAACGCTCGGTACGTCAGCTGATGACGGAACACGCCGGCGTGGTACGGAACGAGGCCGGGATCCTCGCCGGGCTGACCGGACTCGACGAGATCGAGACCCAGGCGGCGGACATCGGCGTGCACATCGACATCGGCGGCTACCGGGACCTCGCCCACGCCTACGACCTCAGATCCACCGTGCTCGCCGCCCGTGCGACTCTCCAGTGCGCTCTGGAGCGGCGTGAGACCCACGGCTTCCACCACCGGTCCGACCACCCCGGCACCGCCTCCGCCGTGCGGGTCACCATGGTGTGGTCCCAGGCCACCGGTGCGCGCCGCGAACCCCTGCCGTCCCATCCCGTGGGCCTCGCCGAGCAGCCCGCCGACACGGATCCCACCGGATGAGGCGACCGGTCGCGGAACATCCGCGCGCACCGCCCTGTCACACATCCCACCCCCGCCCGGTCAGGAGGGAGTACGTGCCATCGCGCCCGGTGCCCATGGCCGGCCGGCTCACCGCAGCCCCACCCGGCACCGAGCGAGAACAGCGAAGGGGAATTCCCATGAAGGTCGTAGTGATCGGCGGAACCGGGCTCATCGGTTCCAAGGTCGTCTCCAAGCTCAACGAACACGGCCACGAGGCGGTGGCCGCCTCCCCGAACACCGGAGTCAACACCCTCACCGGCGAAGGTCTGGCCGAAGCGCTGAAGGGCGCCTCCGTCGTCGTCGACGTCTCCAACTCCCCCTCCTTCGACGACGACGCCGTCGCGGAGTTCTTCCGGGTCTCCACCACCAACCTGCTCAAGGCGGAGGCCGAGGCCGGCGTGACCCACCACGTGGCTCTGTCCGTCGTGGGCACCGACCGCCTCCAGCAGGCCGGCTACTTCCGTGCCAAGCAGGCCCAGGAGGACATGATCCGGGACTCCGGAGTGCCGTACTCGATCGTGCACGCCACGCAGTTCTTCGAGTTCGCCAAGACCCTCGCGGACTCCGCGACCAGCGGTGACACGGTCTCCGTCGCCCCCATCAAGATCCAGCCCATCTTCTCCGGCGACGTGGCGGCGGCCGTCGGCCGTACGGCGGTCGGCACCCCGGTCAATGGAATCGTGGAGGTCGGCGGCCCCGACACCTTCACGCTGGAGGACTTCATCCGCAAAGGCCTCGCGGTCCACGGCGACCCTCGCACCGTCGTGACCGACCCCGACGGTCTCTACTGGGGCGCCGCCCTCCAGGAGACCGACCTGCTGCCCGGCCCCGACGCACAGCTAGGCGAGACGCACTTCACCGACTGGAGCAGCCAGCAGTAGCGGCGGCTTCGGGACCCTGGCCCCGAAGCCGCACGGACGACGACGACCGGTTTGCCGCGCTGATCTCGCTGACCGCGGTCACACGCGGCCGTAACCGGAGCAACGTCATCAATCAGCAGCCGGCCGACGGCCATCAGCCCGGCATGTTCGGCTGGCGCGCCCGTCCCCTCGATGCGGAGCCACGGGCCGACTCCTCTCCCGTCGTCCCAAGGAGACACCATGCGCCTTTCTCCTCCTGCCGACGACGCGGCTCCCCTCCGCATCGCCGACGCTCGCGGCCGTTGGACTCTCCTTGCCACCGTGCTCGGCTCCAGCGTGGTGCTCCTCGGGTCGACCGTCACCAACGTCGCGCTGCCGCGCATCGGCGACGACTTCGACGCCGACCTCGCCGTACTCCAATGGACGGTGAACGCCTACATGTTGACCCTGGCGGGCCTCATCCTGCTGGGCGGTTCCCTGGGCGACCGGTTCGGCCGACGCCGGATCTTCGTCCTGGGCATCGTCTGGTTCGCCGCGGCGTCCCTGTTGTGCGGACTGGCTCCCGACACCACCACCCTCATCGCCGCCCGCGCGCTCCAGGGCGTCGGCGGAGCGCTGCTCACCCCGGCTCACTGGCGATCATCGAAGCCTCCTTCCACCCGGACGACCGGCCGCGCGCCATCGGCCTGTGGTCCGGCTTCGGCGGCATCGGCGCGGCGCTGGGACCCTTCCTCGGCGGGTGGTTGGTCGACGGCCCCGGCTGGCGCTGGACCTTCCTGCTGACGATTCCCCGGCGCTGGTGTGCGTTCCCCTGGCACTGCGCCATGTCCCGGAGTCCGTCGGCAGGCCTCCCAGGTCCAACGCCATGACCGCTACGGACACCGGTTCCCGACGAGGCTTCGACATCGCCGGTGCCGTGCTCGGCGCGCTGACCCTCGCCCTGGCCACCTACGCGCTGACCGAGGCCCGCACCGCCGGGCCGGTCGTCCTTGCCGCGGCGGCGGGCAGTGTCGCGGCCGGGGCAGCCTTCGTGCTGGTGGAGCGGCGCAGCAGCGACCCCATGATGCCCCTGTCGATCTTCTCGTCACGGCAGTTCACGGCCATCAACGTGATCACCCTGTGCGCCTATGCGGGGCTCGGCGGTTTCTTCTTCCTGACGGCCCTGCAACTCCAGATCGTCGCCGGGTACTCGGCGCTGGCGGCCGGCGCGGCCATGCTGCCGAGCACGGTGCTGATGCTGCTGTTCTCCTCGCGCTCCGGGATGCTCGCCCAGCGCCTGGGGCCCCGGATTCCGCTCACCGTCGGTCCCCTGGTGTGCGGCGCGGGGATGCTGATGACGGCGCGGGTCGGCACGCACGCCTCCTACCTCTCCGATGTGCTGCCCGCTCTGCTGGTGATGGGCACCGGCATGGTCGTCATGGTCGCTCCGCTGACCGTGACGCTGCTGGCCTCGGTCCAGGCCGCCGACGCGGGCCTGGCCAGCGGTGTCAACAACGCGGCGGCCCGCGCGGCCGGGCTGGTCTCCGTGGCGGCCCTCCCGCTGCTGGTGGGGATGGGCCCGGACGCCTACCGTTCACCGGCCTCCTTCGACGCGGCGTTCGGCCGTGCCATGCCGCTGTGCGCGGGCCTGCTTGCCATCGGCGCCGCCGTGGCCCTCACCCTGCCGCGCCGGACCGCCGGTACTGCTCACCCACGACACGGCCGGGCGCACGGCTGGCCGATGGAGCCTCCACTGGTGTCGCGCTTCGCACATCATCAGGCCCTCGACTAGGTCGTACCGCCAACCGAAGGAACGGGCCCGGAGGGTTACGCCGGTTGCGCCGCCGGCCGGGAGCGAGCCGTACGACCGTAGGGGCAGGAAGCCCACCGGGCCACGGAACAGGAACCGGCCGAACCAACCGAACCAGGCGCGCAAGCCTCTTCGCCCCGCTGCACCAACCGGCCACATCGCCCTGGGTGTTCACCCCGCCGGAACCCCGGGTCCCTCGCAGGCCAGGTGAAGCACGGCCACGTCGTCGCGGAGCCCACCGAAGGGAGCGGCCAGCGCCGACGCGCCGTGCACCAGGGCATCGACGAACGTCTGCGTCTCCAGGTGCGCGAGCCGGGCCGCGAGCCGCAGCAGTCCCTCCTCGCCGAGCCGTCCCTGGGACGTGGGGCCTTCGTAGAGACCGTCGGTGAACAGCACCACTCCATCCCCGTCCGACAACGCCATCTCGCTCTCGCGCCAGTCCCCCTGCCCGGGAAAGAGACCCAGCGGGAGAGCAGGCCGCGGCTCGGCCCACCGCACCTTCCCCGGTGCCGGTGCAGAAAGCCCGGGTGGCCCGCGCTGACCATCCGGAGGGATCTCCGGTGGGGCGGCAGGACCAGGGACACCACTGTCGCGTAGGTCTCCTCCCGCGCTCGCTCGTCGGTCAGGATCCGTTCGAGGAGCCGGAGTTGTTCCAGTTGGCTCTGTCCGCACAGCACGGCGGTGTGCCATGCCAGGCGCAGATGGACGCCGAGGGCGGCCTCGGCGGCGCCGTGACCGGACACATCGCCCATCACCACATGGACGCTGCCGTCCTCGCCGCGCACCACGTCGCAGAAGTCACCGCCCAGCAGCGTGTGCGCGCGGCCTGGTGCGTAGTGGAAGGCGGTCGTGAAGCCCCCGCCACGCAGAGCGAGGTCGGGCAACAGCCCCCGTTCCAGCACGGTGTTGTCCCGTGCCGTGCCTTCCTGACCCTCCGTCATCGCACCGCCACGCGCACAGGCCGGCCGGTCCGAACGAGGAGTCCAGGCCTGGAGCGCGTCCTGTGCGTCCCATGCGTCACGGGACAACGGAGTCACGCCGAGTCCGCGGCGGAGGGTCGCGCCTGCACGGGGTCGGACCTCCTGGGCCCGATGTCCTCCGCAGCGATCGCCGGTCGGCTCGTCAGACGGCGGAATGGGGCTGCTCATGTGTGGTCTTTCCTACGGCGAGGGAAATCGGCGGCTCCACGCACGGGTGTCGGCGGCGCTCTGAGCGAGCACCCCTCCTTCTCGTACCTGGCCCGATCTGTTCGACCATGAGACAGCGGCGAATGGAGATATGTGACATCCCGACGCCCATCCGTGAGGTACGGCACGGCAGTTGAGGGGCGGCTGCGGGCAGGGACCGTCTCGCTGTCACGAACCGGGCCTCTGTCCAGTCAAGTCAGAAAGCACGGAAACTCCTCGCCGCGCCCCTCGCACGGTGTCCCCGCCTCACCGCCCGCACCGGCGGAGAACGGAGATGAGACCTCATGTCCAGTACCCCGAGAGACTCACTCACCTGGTTGGTGGGCCTGCCGTTCCGTTCGGACGGCTCCCGAGTCGTCTGGCTGTACTACCTGGTGGGCGACGCGACCGACAGCGTCGGCGCCGTGTGCGAGGCGGTGCTCCGTGCCAACAGCGGCCCGGAGCGGAACGCCCGCGGCGAGGTGCCCGTCGAACCCGATCATGCCGAGGTCAGGCGCATCCGCAGGCACGTCCTGGGCGATGTCGTCCTGGAAGCCTGCTGACCTCAGGGCCGTACTCCCCGGGCCCCGGCTCATCGCGCGGCGGTCCCGCCGGCTCCAAGTGTCACAACAACGCCGCCCATCCGGTCAGTACGGCGACTGATGTCCGACACGATCCGAGGAGGGCCGGGAAGATGTCCCAGAGCACTGAACTTCAGGCGGACCCCGCCACCGTCGCCGCGTCACTCACGGCGGAGGCGACCGCACTCGAGACGCGGCTACGGCAGCTCCGCGAGGAAGTGCACGCGGTGAATGCGCATATCGCGTCGATCGCCGAGACCATCCACACCATGCGCGGCACCGTCGTGGCACGGGGCGGAGGCGAGCGTCGCTTCGGCCCCATGGACGACGCCCTCCCCTCGGTTCATCGCCGTGCGAGCCTCCTCAGGCCCGAATCGGCACCTCCTGCAGCACCCATCCGTTGCCGTCCGGGTCACTGAACTCGGCGTAGGAGTGGTAGTCACGACGCTGCGGGTCGGGTCCGCCGACCCGCTTCTCGTCGGTGCTGCGGTGGAACACGCCACTCGTGTCATGGAAGATTCCGCCGGTCGCCACGCCCCTTGCGCCGAGTTCCCGGCAGGCCCGCTCGATGTCGGAGACGACGAGGTGAAGGCCCCGGACCGAACCCGGAACGGCCGTGGTGACTCCGGTCCCGAACAGGACCGAGCACGCGGATCCCGGGGCGTCATGTGCACCACGCGATAGGACGCGTCCATGGTCTGGTCGGCGTCCAGGCGGAATCCGACCGCCTCGTAGAACGCCTTGGCCCGGTCGACATCCGAGACGGGCAGCACGAGGACGCCCAACTTGAGCTCCATGACACCGGCGTCCTCACCGGCGGGCGCGTCGGCTGTCGTGGGCCCTCGGCCTCCTCGATCTCCACCCGGTACAAGTCGATCCCGGCCCGCGATCCATGGGTGACGACGGTCCAGCCCTCCACCACGCGCCACTCCGCGTCGGCGCCCTTCAGGTACGTTCCGTCCGGCGCTGCGGCGGCGCGTAGTTCGGCGTCCAGTTCCTCATGCCGTTCGTGCGGCACGTGCAGCTCCAGTTCGAAGCGGCGCAGGGGCTGGTGCCGTGCGCGGACCGCACGGCAGGCAGCCGCACAGCGGCCATCTCGCGGAGCGCGCCGAGCAGGTTGAGACGCAGTGTCGTCATGAGGTCATCCCCGGTTCGCTTCTGTGCAGGCCCGGACCGTCATGCCCGCTCCTCTTCGTCGACCCAGCTCATCAGCTTGCGGAGCTGCTTGCCGGTGGTCTCCAGCAGGGACTCGGCGTCCTTCTGCTTGTACTCGTTGTACTTCTTCAGGCCACCGTGGTACTCGGCCATCCACTCACGCGCGAAGGTGCCGTCCTGGATCTCCGCGAGGACCTGCTTCATCGTCGCCTTGGTCTCGTCCGTGATGATCCGCGGACCGGTGACGTAGTCGCCCCACTCCGCCGTCTCCGAGATCGACCAGCGCATCTTCTCCAGGCCACCCTCATACATCAGGTCGACGATGAGCTTCAGCTCGTGCAGGCACTCGAAGTACGCGATCTCCGGCTGGTAACCGGCCTCCGTCAGCGTCTCGAAACCCGCCTTGACCAACGCGGCCGTACCACCGCAGAGGACGGCCTGCTCACCGAACAGGTCGGTCTCGGTCTCCTCGGTGAACGTCGTCTTGATGACACCGGCACGAGTACCGCCGATGCCCTTCGCGTACGACAGCGCGAGCGCGAAGCCGTTGCCCGTCGCGTCCTGCTCGACAGCCGCGATACACGGAACGCCGCGGCCCTCCTCGTACTGACGGCGCACCAGGTGACCCGGGCCCTTGGGGGCGACCATGCAGACGTCGACACCGGCCGGCGGCTTGATGAAGTCGAAGCGGATGTTCAAGCCGTGGCCGAAGAACAGCGCATCCCCGTCCTTGAGGTTGTCCTTGATGGACTCCTCGTAGACCTGGGCCTGGATCGGGTCCGGGACCAGGATCATGATGACGTCGGCCTCGGCGGCGGCCTCGGACGGGCTCACCACACGCAGGCCCTGCTCCTCGGCCTTCGCCTTGGACTTGGAGCCCTCGTGCAGACCGACCCGGACGTCGACACCCGAGTCACGCAGCGACAGCGCGTGGGCGTGGCCCTGGCTGCCGTAGCCGATGACCGCGACCTTGCGGCCCTGGATGATGGACAGGTCGGCGTCGGCGTCGTAGAACAGCTCGGCCATCGCAATCCCCTCACTCGTGGCCGCCCGTATCGAGCGGTGGGGGTGAACACCCGCCGTCGAGAGTCGACCGAAACACTATCGCATGCCATGTTGTCACATGTTTTGAACTGATTCGGGTGACCGGCTGTTACCCGCGGGGAAGGGGCGGGGCGATGGTCGTCGCCCCGACCATTCGGCGCTCAGTGGGGCAGCACCAGCATCACGGCCGTCCCGAGCGCCATCGCCCCCTCCCCACGTGCCGCGCCGGCGTCACCGCAGCGGCCCGGCGCGCGGCGCTCGCCGCCGATCGCAGCGAGGGCATGGGGCGGGTCAGGGACCAGAGGCCGTACGCCAGCAGACCGCATGCCAGCGACAGCGTTCCCAGGGAACCGTCGTGAACGGGAGCTGCCGCAAGGCCGTCGGGCGCGGTGACGTGCGCGGCCTCGAGGTGCTCGTGCGCCGCGGCCGTGTGGGGCCGCCCGTGCAGCATCCACGCCATGGCGGCCATCCCGGCCGCGTGCGGCAACCTGTGGGCCACTGCTGCCGCTCCCTGCCGACGCGGCGGCCGAGCGGAAGCAGGAACCAGAGCGCGCCGACAGCGAAGCCCGGTCCGGTCGCCGCGGCCCGGCCCCGCGCCGAGATCGATCCATGGCATAGCCGCCATGGACACGACCATGGCGGTCCTCAGCAGTTGGTCCGCCCGGACACGGAACCCGGTCCCCCTCGTCCCGACGTCCCGCGCCAGACCGTGGAGAAATACCACGACGAAGAGCAGCGTCAGCATGGAGTGCACCAGGACGAGAGGGGTGCTCATGCCGGGTCCGTGCCCGGTCAGTTGGTGGGGCGCGGTGCCCGGAGGTGGGCGCGCTCCGCCAGTTCCTTCTCGTCGACCAGTTCCAGCATGGGCTTGCCCGGAGCGCACATCATGGTCACCACGAACCGGGTCCGCGCGTCCGGCAGCGCGTTGCCGTCCTGGTAGTGGATGGCGTCGCCGCCGGGCTCCCAGAAGGTGCCGCCCGCCTCCACGACGCGCTCGGGCTCGCCTTCGAGCTCGAAACGGACCGCGCCCTCGACGACGTACCCGAAGGCGGGGCCGGAGTGCCGGTGCGGGGGCGTACCCGGATCGCCGGGCTCCCACTCGACGAGGATGGTCATGGCCGACGCCCCCTCCGCGATGGTGAGCGGCGCGGCGTCCTGGAGCACCTTCGCCGCCGTCATCCAGCCGGCGGTCCCCTCCTGATCACCGTGGCCGTGGCCATGGCCGGAATGGTCGTGTGCTGTCGTTTCGTCCGACACGGTGTTGCACCTTCCGTAGGCGTGAACCTTGTTCGCCCCCTCTGACCGAAGGCCGCACGTATGTGTGACACCTCCGGGCCACGGTGCCGATCCGGCCTTCCCGCCCGCCAACTGCGGCTCTTCCTCGGAGCGGACGGGCCCGGAAATCGGGGGAGGAACTCCGAGGGGGCAGGCCACAGCGATTACCACCGTGTGAGAATGGAACGCGGAAGAGATAGCGTGAGCAGACGCGGCCCACAGCGCGTACCTTCCCTCGCACGTAGCATGATGGGCGCAGAGCCAGAAGGGACGACCCATGCGCGCTGGCGCCCACTCCGACACCTGGGACGGCGGACTCCAGGAGTTCGTCTCGGCACGACCTCGGCTGTTCGGCATCGCGTACCGCATCCTCGGCAGTGCCGTGGAGGCCGAGGACATCGTCCAGGACGCCTGGCTGCGCTGGCAGAACACCGACCGTGCGCAGATCCACGAACCGGCGGCCTTCCTGACCACGGTCACCACCCGGCTGGCGATCAACCTCGCCCAGTCCGCGCGGGTACGCCGGGAGTCCTACGTCGGACCGTGGCTCCCGAGCCGGTCGACACGACCCAGGACCCGCATCTGGGGGCGGAACGCGCCGAGGCCGTCGAGCTGGCGGTCCTGCTGCTGATGGAGAAGCTCAACCCGGTCGAACGCGCCGCCTACGTGCTGCGGGAGGCGTTCGACTACCCCTACAAGCGGGTCGCCGACATCCTGGAGACCAGCGACGCGAACGCCCGGCAACTGGTCAGTCGGGCGCGCAAGCACCTGGGGGCCGAGCGCAAGGAGCGCGTCAGCCCGGCGGCCCACCGGCGGCTGCTCGAGGGCTTCCTCTCCGCCGCGCGCACGGGAGATCTCTCCACCCTGGAGGACCTCCTGACCTCGGACGTCGTCAGTTACTCGGACGGTGGCGGCATCCGCGGCGCGTCCAGGATCCCCGTCGTCGGCCGCGATCACGTCTCCCGCTACCTGACGGCCTTCGCCCCGCGCTTCTGGCCGGACGCCGAGATCCGGTTCGTCCAGGCCAACGGACGGGATGCCGTGCTCGTATCACGGGACGACGCCCCCGTGGCCCTGATGTGCCTGGACGCGTCCGAGGCGGGCATCGACCGGATCATGTGGGTGATGAACCCGGCCAAGCTGACCCCTACGTGCTGTCCCTGGGGCCTGACCGCACGGCTGCTGTGCGGCCGGGCGGTCGGCCCCGGCCCCGCGCGTCGGTGTCACGAACAGTTGCTCCACCCGGTCGTAGGTGGTGACCACCCCGAGCGATGGGAGCAATCGTGGTTGCCACCGAACAACGTCTTTCCACGGCGGTACTGGTGATCGGCACCGGCGGAGCAGGGCTGCGCGCGGCCATCGAACTGGCCGAGGCGGGCGTCGACGTCCTCGCCGTCGGCAAGCGCCCCAAGGAGGACACCCACACCTCCCTCGCCGCCGGCGGGATCAACGCCGCCCTGGCCACGATGGACCCCGAGGACAGCTGGCAGCAGCACGCCGCCGACACCCTCAAGGAGAGCTATCTCCTCGGAGATCCCCGCACCGCCGAGATCGTCACCCGCGGCGCCGCCCTCGGCATCGACGATCTGGAGCGCTACGGCATGGCGTTCGCCCGCGAGGACGACGGCCGCATCTCACAGCGTTTCTTCGGCGCCCACAAGTTCCGCCCGCACCGCCTTCGCCGGCGACTACACGGGCCTCGAGATCCAGCGCACGCTCGTCCGGCGCGCGATCCAGTTGGACATACCGGTGCTCGACAGCGTCTACATCACCCGCCTCCTGGTCCACGACGGCGCCGTCTTCGGCGCCTACGGGTTCGGGCTGACCGACGGCAGGCGCTACCTCGTGCACGCGGACGCCGTCGTCCTCGCGGCGGGCGGCCATACCCGGATCTGGCGGCGCACCTCGTCACGGCGCGACGAGAACACCGGTGACTCCTTCCGACTGGCCGCCGAGGCCGGAGCCCGGCTGCGCGACCCTGAACTCGTGCAGTTCCACCCCTCCGGCATCATCGAACCGGAGAACGCCGCGGGGACCCTGGTGAGCGAGGCGGCCCGCGGCGAGGGCGGCATCCTGCGCAACGCGCTCGGTGAGCGGTACATGACGCGCTACGACCCGGTGCGCAGGGAACTGTCCACCCGCGACCGGGTCGCCCTCGCCTCCTACACCGAGATCAAGGGGGCCGCGGCACACCCAACGGCGGTGTGTGGCTCGACGTCTCGCATCTGCCCCGGCAGACCATCATGAGCCGGCTTCCCCGCGTCTACCAGACGCTCATGGATCTTCAGATGCTGGACATCACCCGGGATCCGATCGAGGTCGCTCCCACGGCCCACTACTCGATGGGCGGGGTGTGGGTCCGCCCCGAGGACCACAGCACGGACGTGCGGGGCCTGTACGCCATCGGTGAGGCCGCCAGCGGACTGCACGGCGCCAACCGGCTCGGCGGCAACAGCCTCATCGAGCTGCTGGTGTACGGCCGTATCACCGGACAGGCGGCCGCCGCCTACTCGGCGTCCCTGACCGCACAGCCGCGCTCGGCCGCCGCGACCGCCGAGGCACGGGGGAGGTCGACGACCTGCTGGCGGCGGACGGACCCGAGAACGTGCGGGCGCTCCAGCGCGCCCTTCGCAACACCATGACCGAGTACGCGGGCGTGGTCCGTGACGAACAGGGACTGCGCACCGGGCTCACCGAGCTGGACGCCATCGAGAAACGCATGGAGAACGTGGGCGTCCATCCCGACATCGCGGGTTTCCAGGACCTCGCCCACGCCTTCGACCTCAAGTCGGCCGCGCTGGCGGCCCGTGCCACGCTGGAAGCGGCTCTGGAGCGGCGCGAGACACGCGGGTGCCACAACCGCAGCGACTACCCCGACATGGACCCCGCGCTTCGGGTCAACCTCGTCTGGTCCCCGACCGACGGGATCACCCGCGAGCCCGTCGGTCCCGTTCCCGACGAGATCGCGGCCCTGATGGAGGACGTCTCGACGGACGGAAAACTCGTCGAATAGAAGCCTGCCTTTTCGGGGCCGCCGAGGATATTCCGCCAGTCCACAGGGTGTCACAGCCCCGTTCGGCTCCCGGTCCTACCTGGTGCAGACATCACATGAGAAGCGGCGAAAGGAACATCCTCATGAAGGTCGTAGTGATCGGCGGCACCGGACTGATCGGTTCGAAGGTCGTCAGCAAACTCGGCGAACACGGCCATCAGGCAGTGGCCGCCGCCCCGAACACCGGAGTCAACACGCTCACGGGCGAGGGCCTGGCCGAGGTCCTGGAGGGCGCGGCGGTCGTGGTCGACGTCTCCAACTCCCCTCGTTCGCGGACGACGCCGTCATGGACTTCTTCCATACCTCCACCACCAACCTCCTCAAGGCCGAGGCGAACGCCGGTGTCAGCCACCACGTGGCTCTCTCGGTGGTGGGCACGGAGCGCTTGCAGGAAAGTGGCTACTTCCGTGCCAAGCAGGCGCAGGAGGAGCTGATCAAGGCCTCCGGGATCCCCTGGTCGATCGTCCATGCCACGCAGTTCTTCGAGTTCATGAAGGGCATCGCGGAGTCGGCGACCGAGGGAGACACCGTCAGGCTCGCCCCGGTGAAGATCCGGCCCGTTCACTCGGACGACGTCGCCGCCACCGTGGGCCGCACCGCCGTGGGCACCCCGGTCCGCGGTGTGGTCGAGGTGGCCGGCCCCGACACCTTCCAGTTGGACGAGCTGATCCGCAGGGGTCTGGCCGCCAAGAACGACCCGCGCACGGTCCTCGCCGACCCGCACGCCCCTATTTCGGCGCCGAGTTGGCGGAGGCCACGCTGCTTCCCGGCCCGGACGCGCGCATCGGCGAAACGCGTTTCGGCGATTGGCTCGCTCAGCAGCAGTAGGGGCACCGTCCTGGGCCTGTCGTTCCACGCCTCGTGGAACGACAGGCCTTTTTCCGTCCGGAGCCGTGCATCCACTGTCCTGGCAGGACGCCTTTCCTCGGCCCGGCCGAGGAATGGGTCTTGAATCGCTGTCACATTTCCCCGCTTCTCCCGGTCGTTGAGGGCGAGACGATCACCGGGTCCTTGAGGACCACGTGGCCGTATTCCGACGATCCGGTACCCGGAGGAATGGAGTCGACATGTATCCACAGGCATCCCCAACGGACAGCGACCTCGGCGAGGCCGTGTCCATCTTCGTGGAACTGAGGCCCCGCCTTTTCGGTATCGCCTACCGCGTACTGGGCAGCGCGGCGGAGGCCGAGGACGTGGTGCAGGAGGCGTGGCTGCGCTGGCAGAGAACCGACCGTTCCGTGGTGGTCAGCCCCGCGGCGTTCCTGTCGAGCACGACGACCAGACTGGCCATCAACGTGGCGCAGTCCGCCCGGGTGCGCCGCGAGACCTACATCGGTCCCTGGCTGCCGGAGCCCATCGACACCAGCATCGATCCGGTGGCCGGCGCCGAGCGCGCCGAGGCACTGGAACTGGCGCTGCTCCTGGTCCTGCAGAAGCTCACACCGACCGAGCGAGCCGCCTACGTGCTGAGGGAGGCCTTCGACTACGGCTACGCCGAGATCGCACAGATCCTGTGCCTGACCCCGGTCAACGCGAGGAAGGTCGTCAGCAGGGCGCGCAAGCACCTCGCGGGCGACGGGTGCGACAGCGTGGACGTCCAGGAGCACCGCAGGCTGCTCGACACCTTCGTCGCCGCGGCCCAGGAAGGAGACGTGGCCTCGCTGGAGGCTCTGCTGACGCCCGACGCGGTCAGCCTCTCCGACGGCAACGGGCTGCGCGGGGCAGCCCGCGTACCGGTGGTCGGCCGGGCCCGGGTGGCGAATCTGTCGACCGCCTCCTCACGGTTCTGGCCGGGGTCGAGGTCGCGTCCGTGGAGGCGAACGGGCGTGCAGGCGTCCTGCTGTGCCGGAACGGCCGGCCCGACGTCTTCATGACGATCGCGGCCACGCGCCGGGGCATCCACCAGGTCATGTGGCTGTTCAACCCCCGCAAGATCTCCGCCTTCCTGGCCTCCCGCGCCCGCTCCGTCCCGCTGTCCGCGCACGCCGGAGGCGTCGTCGGCGGGTTGACTCACCCGCGAGACGGGCCGTTCCAGTTGCTCAGCTTGTCAGGGTTGAGAATCGCCCACACCTGTAGGACCAGCGAATCGGCGATGTCGAGGGCGAGGACCGCGGCGACCCGGTCGTCGCACCGGGCGACGAGGCCCGTACGTCCGTTGACCGATCCGGTGCGCAGGGTCACGCGCCGCTGCCCGGCCAGCAGGACGAGCAGGCTGCGGGCTACCTGCTCATCACCGCGGACGGGCCGGGTCAGGGCCCGATCTTGCCGCCGCTGTCGAAGAAGGCCGTCGCGTCGGAGGCCAGCAGGGCCCTCAGCCGGCCGGCGTCCTGATCGGTGCACGCCTGCCCCACGGCGTCGGTGATTTCGTGCTGCCTGCCCGCCGATGTGGGCCGCGCACGCAGCGCCCGCACTCTCAGCCGGGCCCACTCGGCCGGTTCGGCGTCCTCGCCGTACGGCGGCCGGTGTGTCCGGTTCTCCCACTCCTCCTCGCCTGCCCAGGGTGGGGCCGGGCTCCTCTGGCACGCCTCGTCCACGACCTGGGTGAGCCAGGCCCGAGGGGACGTCATCCGGACGCGCTCCGAGTCGCTGAGGCGGTACCAGCGCCGGTAGGCCTCGTCGACGACGCGCTCGGCCGCGACGGGGCTGCCGAGTGCGCGGCAGGCGACGTCCAGCAGCTGCCGCCGCTCGTCCAGCGACTCGGCGAGCGGTACCGCGCCGACGACATGATCCATTGAGCGGCCCCCACGACGACGAGAGTTCGGAGCCGCAGCCGTCGCGACGGCCTGCCCCCTGACGTTACCCGCACCTGTCCCGACCGGGTTAGTCGAGCAAGTAACCGGTACGGAAGATGCGGAATGATTTCACACCACATGGATGATGTGCCACTTAGTGTCACGTGTATACGGTGTGAAGAGATCCCGCGGGTCCGCCACCCGCAGTCGGGCGGGGGCGGGTAAGGCAGCACCGCGGAGTCCCGGGCACGCAGTCCGTCGAACGCGATCTCCAGGAAGCGTTGCCACGCCCGCGGTTCCCGGTCCAGCAGCGGCTGGGCGGTCTGATGGATACCGCCGAGAAGCAGCACGACGTCCGTTCCGGTGATGTCGGCGCGGACGGCGCCCTGCTCTCTCGCCCGTGCCGTGAGGTCCTCGGCCCTCTCGCAGAGGCGGTCGATCGCGTTGCGCACTTCGGCGTGCTGGAGCGAGGGCCGACCGATGACCTCGCAGAACGCGCGGTCGGTGGCGAGCAGGCCGATCCCGTGGGCCATGAAGTCCCGCAGCGCGTGGCCGGCGTCGGCAGCGCGCATCAGTCGGTCCGCCGTGCCGAGCAGCCGGTCGAGCAGCTGCATCATGATCGCCACGAGGAGGTCGTCCTTCGTCGGGAAGTGCCGGAAGACGGTGCCTTTGGCGACACCGGCCCGCTGGGCGATCTCGCTCATCGGCACGTCCACCCCGCACTCGGCGAAGGCCTCGGTCGCCGCCCGCAGGAGCAGTCGCCGATTGCGGACGCTGTCCGCCCTGACCCGCTCTGCCACTGTCCCGTCACCTGCCTCCATGGATCACAACATTAACACTGAAGATGACTTGACGGTCAGCTTCAGTGTTAGCCTGTCACAACATGACCCTTCGGTCACTTTCCCGGGCCGCCCTGTCCTGCGCATCCGCACGGGGGCCTGCCCGCCGTACTCGCACCGCTACCTCTCAGGAGACGACATGCGTACCACTCTCGACCCCAAGGTCGCCCTGGTCACCGGCGCCTCGTCCGGCATCGGCAGGGCGACCGCCCTGGCGCTCTCAAGGCGGGAGCCACCGTCGCCGTCGGTGGCCGCAGGACGGAGCGGCTGACAGCGCTGGCTCAGGAGGCTCCCGGCGAGATGCTGGTCCTGGACATGGACGTCAGCGATCCCGAGTCGGTGCGCAAGGCCGTGGACAGGACCGTCGAACGGCTCGGCACCCTCGACATCGTCGTGAACAACGCCGGCGTCATGCTCACCGGACCCGTCCTGGGCGCGGACCCGACGGAGTGGACCCGCATGGTCGAGACCAACCTGCTGGGCTCCATGTACACGGTGCATTCCGCGCTGCCCCATCTGCTCCGCTCCCGCGGTGCGCTGGTCCAGATCTCCTCGACCTCGGGCCGCGTCTCCTCGGCCGGCGCGGCGGTCTACTCCGCCACCAAGTTCGGGATCAACGCCTTCACCGAGGCCCTGCGCCAGGAGGTCACCGAGCAGGGGGCGCGTCGTCGTCGTGGAACCGGGATTCGTCTCCACCGAGCTGGCCGACCACATCACGGATTCCGCCGGGCGTGCCGCGGTCAAGTCCATGGCCGCGTCGATGCGGACCCTTCAGCCCGAGGACATCGCGGCCGCGGTGGTCTACGCCGTCACACAGCCCGATCACGTCGCGGTCAACGAGATCCTCGTACGCCCCACCGACCAGTCCCGCTGATCCGCCACGGCGGAGACCACCGTCCGGCCCGTCCGCCACCCGGCCGGGTCCGTGCGGTCGCCCGGCGGTCACAGCCCGGCGCCGCGCGCGGTCTGAGTTCGGGAGGCACGAGCGGTGTCTCCGACCGCACCCGGTTGAAAGGGACACCCATGAACTCACGCATCGTCCTCGTGAGTGAGGAAAAAGGGCTCGCGCGCTCCGTGGCGATCGGTCCGCACCGTCTGACGGCCGACGAGCCCGAGCCCGCCGGCACCGACACCGGCCCCACCCCGGTAGAACTCCTCCTGGCCGCGCTCGGATCGTGCGCGTCCATGGCGGTACGGGCCTCCGCGCAGCGCCACGCGTGGCCGCTGGAGCGAGTGGACGTCGCCGTCCGGTTCGACGCCGAGGGACAGGTGGTCAAGAACGTCGGCCTCGTCGGCGAGTTGACCCCCGCCCAGCGGGATCAGCTTCTCGCGGTCGCCGGACGATGTCCCGTCCATCGGCTCCTCGCCAAGGAGGTCACGATCATCACTGTGCCCACCCTGCTCGCCGAGCCCGAACCGCAGCCATGACCTGACATGCCGATACCGACATGGGGTGCGGCACCCGGCCTGGATGCCGGGTGCCGCACCCCACGTCGGTATCGGCCGATGGGCTCAGGCGGTGGCCTGCGCCGCCTCGTTGATCAGACGGGCCACGTCACCGGGCCGCGAGACACTGACCGCGTGGGAGGCGGAGACCTCCATGACGGTGGCCCCGGCGCGCTCCGCCATGTAGGTCTGCACCTGGGAAGGGGATGTTCCGGTCCTCGTCGGCGACGAGGACCCATGAGGGGATGTCCCGCCACGCGGGCGCGGACGCGCCCTCCGCCAGTGCGGCCTCGGTCACGGGCCGCTGTCCGGCGGCCATGACAGCGGTGGTCTCCTCGGGGACGTCGGCGGCGAACTGCTTGTGGAACCTGGCCTGTTCGATGTACAGGTCCGTGACCTTGCTGCCGTCGGGCAGCGTCACCGGCACGGGTCGCAGCGTCTCACCGAGGGTACTGCCGGGGAACTTGCCCGACAGGTCCACGGCGCTCTCGCCCTCTTCCGGCAGGAACGCCGCCACGAAGACGAGCGCCTTGACCTCGGGCAGCCCCTTGGCCGCGTTGCTGATGACGGAGCCGCCGTAGGAGTGGCCGACCAGGACGACGGGACCGTCCAGGGACGTCACGAGCTGCCGGACGTAGTCGGCGTCGGTGGTGAGTCCGCGCAGGGGATTGGCGGCGGCGATCACCGGGTAGTCGTGCGCGCGCAGCTTGGCGACGACGCCGTTCCAGCTGGAGGCGTCAGCGAACGCGCCGTGCACGAGGACGATGGTGGGCTTGGGTCGACTCATGGGTGTGGCCTTTCGACTTGTCAGGGGCGGTGCGGTCGTGCGAGCGGTGTCAGTCGGTTCCCAATGCCTTGCGCAGGACGTGGACGGCCTGCTCGATCGCGGCGGTGGAAGCCTGGGTGCCCCGGACCGTGTTCAGCATCATGAAGTCGTGCAAGGACGCGTTGTAGCGGATGCTGGCCGTCGGCACACCGGCCTGGACGAGCCTGCGGGCATACGCCTCGCCCTCGTCGCGCAGCACGTCGTTCTCGTCCACGACGACGAGCGCCGGCGGCAGACCCCGGAGGTCCTCCAGCGTGGCCCGCAGCGGCGAGGCGGTGATCTGGGCACGCTCGGCCGGGTCGGTGGTGTAGGCGTCCCAGAACCATTCCATGGCCTTGGCCGTCAGATGAGGGCCGTGGGCGAAGGTCCGGTAGCTCTCGGTGTCCTGGGCCGCGTCGGTGACGGGGTAGTAGAGCGACTGGTGCACGAAGGTCACATCGCCCCGCTGCTTCGCCATGTGGGTCAGGGCGGCGGTCATGTTGCCGCCGACCGAGTCTCCGGCGACGGCCAGGCGGGAGGCGTCGAGCCCTTCGCCGGCACCCTCGGCGGCGATCCAGCGGGCGGTGGCGTAGGCCTGCTCGATGGCGACGGGGTATCGCGCCTCGGGCGAGCGGTCGTACTCCACGAAGACCAGCGCGGCGTTCACCCCGACCGCCAGCTCGCGCACGAGCCGGTCGTGTGTGCCGGCGTTGCCGAGGATCCAGCCGCCGCCGTGCACGTAGAGGATCACGGGCAGCGGGCCGACGGTGCCGACGGGCTTGACGATGCGCACCCGCACGTCGCCCACCTCCGCCGGAACGGTGAGCCACTTGTCGTCCACGTCCGGCTTCTCGACGGGCTGCGCCTGCACGTCGTCGAGGAGCTTGCGCGCGCCCTCGACCCCGAGCTCGTACAGCAGCGGCGGCTTGGCCGTCGCGTCGGCGAAATCCTGCGCGGCGGGTTCGAGAACAATGTCGCTCATGGTGTGTTCCCTCTCTGTTGATGAGGACTTTTCACACCATGGGACCGGGCCGCCGACACACCTGTGACACCGAAGGCCCCGGATCGAGACGAACGACCCGGGGCCGGGCCACGGAACCGTGACTACGGAGCGAGCACGCCCGGCTTCGGCAGCGGCTCTCCGTCCACGTAGAGGTCGACCCGCTCGTTGTAGAAGGCGGCCAGGCCCGCGATGCGGTTGGCATGGATGGTCGGGAAGTCGTACGCCCAGACGATGTCCTCGTGGGCGGCGGCATCGCCGTCGAGCGACCAGTAGCCGCTCGTCGTGCCCTTGTACGGGCAGCGGGACACGGTGTCGGAGCTCCGCAGCCGGGTCCAGTCCACGTGCGCCCGGTCGAGGTAGTAGCGGGTCGGCAGGCCGGTCTCGAACAGCTTGACGCAGGACGGGGCCTGCGCCAGGACGACGCCCTCCACCTCGACACGGACGCTGCTGGAGGAACGCACGGCGTCGACACGCGAGTACGGGCTCCTGGGGTGCACGAAGACCGGTTCGTCCTCCTCGAACCAGTGGTCGATCGCCGACCACTCGAAACGCACGGTCTCCCGGAGCGGGGCCGGGGCGTCCTGTCCCCACACCCAGGCGGCACCGGGCCGGGAGTCCTCTCCCACGGACAGTGTGTGCCGGTGGGCGGTGCCCGCTCCGTGCTGCTCGGCGAACCCCTCGTCGCCGAGAACGCCGTCGACGAGGTCCCGCACCGGGATGCTGAACTGCGGATAGGCCTGCCACTCCCAGACGTAGAGCGCCCGCCGCGTGTCGAAGACGGTACGGCCGTCGATCACTCCCCGGATGCGGCGGGGCACGGGTTCCACGTGCCCGACGGGAACGAGGAAGCTGGGGTGCAGAACACTTTCGGTTTCCATGGTCATCACCTAGGTCGGTCGGATGATTCGTGCCCGTTCGGGCCGGGCCCGCGGGGGTTCTCCGTCCACGGAGACGGCACGGCGGCACGGCTGCACTGAGCAGGGCCTGTTTCCACTGTCACAGCGGGCGTCGAAGGTCGGTCTGTGCAGGTGACAGCCCCGTGACAAGGAGAGCACACCGTGAACGCCCGCACTCATCATGACAATGACACTCTTGGCAGCAACATTGTGACTCGCACATGGACACCGATCACATCGTCGCCGACTGCCAGGACCGGCGGCGGCCGGACCTGGTAGCGGGTCGGCCCCGACACCCGGTACGACTGGTCGCGCCCGCCCGGAGTCGCGGCCCCATCCCCCACCCAGTCCTTCGCCGGAGGATTCGCATGTCCGCCCTCCCCTGCTCACTCCCGCTCCGACATGTCACGACCGACGTGCTCGAAGTCGCCTACTACGAGACCGGCTCCGACGCCGGTGACACCGTCGTCCTTCTGCACGGCTTCCCCTACGACATCCACAGCTACGTGGACGTGGCACCCCCTGCTGGCCGAGAGCGGGTTCCACGTCGTCGTCCCGCACTTGCGGGGACACGGCCCCACCAGGTTCCTGTCCGACTCCCTCCCCCGGTCCGGTCAGCAGGCGGCACTGGGAGCCGACGTCATCGGGCTCCTCGACGCCCTCGGCATCGAGCGGGCCTTCCTGGCCGGCTACGACTGGGGCGGTCGCGCGGCCACGGTCGCCGCGGCACTGTGGCCCGAGCGCGTCCTCGGGCTGGTCTCCGTCAACGGCTACCTGATCCAGGACATCGGCGCCGCCATGAACCCGATCGCTCCCGAACAGGAGGCGGGCTTCTGGTACTTCTACTACTTCCTCACCGAACGCGGCCACGCCGGCCTGACAGCCGATCCCCGAGGTGTCGCCCGGGTCATCTGGAAGCGCAACTCCCCCGTGTGGGCCTTCACCGAAGCCGACCTGGAGCGGGCCGCCGAGGCCTTCACCAACCCGGACTACGTCGACGTCGTGATCCACTCCTACCGGCACCGGCTCGGTCTGGCACCGGGCGCGGAAGCGTACGCCGCCCTCGAGACACGCCTCGCCGGTCTGCCCCCGGTGACCGTCCCCACAGTCACCCTGGACGGCACCGCCGACGGCAACTTCCCGGCGACGGACGGGTCGTCCACGGCCCACCACTTCACCGGCCCCCGCCTGCACCTCCAAGTGGCGGACGCCGGCCACAACCTGCCGCAGGAACGCCCCGAGGCGTTCGCCGCCGCGGTGCGGGACGTACGGGCCCTGCGCCGCGGGCATCCTCGGCGCGACTGCCTCTCGCAGTGACGTTCAGCGCCCCGGCGCCGCGCGGACGTCACATCGGCCGGTGCCCGCCGGTCAGATCGGGTGACGGCCGCCGCGCGGGGGCCGGTCGGGCCCTGACCGCCGCGGGCCCGACCGCCGAGGAAAGGAACAGCCATGTCGTACCCCTATCCGGAACAGAAGTACTTCGGAGACGCCGGGGAGGTCAGCGCCGTCTTCCGGCCTGCCACCACCCCACCCGACCTCGGCGAGGACGGGCCCGGAAAGGACGCCACCCACTACCTGGCCACCACCGCGACCACACGCGGCGAATTCGGGCTCTACCGCGTGGAGATGCGGCCGCGGGCGGGCGGGCCGAAGACGCACTTCCACAAGCGGATCTCCGAGTCGTTCTTCATCCTCGACGGGACGGTGCGCATCTTCGACGGTGCGCGGTGGGTGGACGCCCGCAAAGGGGACTTCCTGCACGTGCCCCAGGGCGGGCTGCATGCCTTCCGCAACGACTCCGACGCCCCCGCGGACATGCTCCTGCTGTTCACACCGGGGGCGCCGCGCGAGGAGTACTTCGAGCAGGTGTCATCACTGGCGCACGCCTCGGAGGAGGAACGTGCCGCGTTCTTCACCCGGCACGACTCCTACTTCGTGGAGTAGCTCCGCCTCCAGGGTCCCCCACCGGCGGCACAGGCGCGGGCCGCCCTGTCACAAGGACACCTTCCGTCCGGTCTGTAGGGCAGGACCCGAGGACACCACCCCGTGCCCTACGGCCGTGAACGCGTCCCTCGACCTCCACCCCCATGCCTTCAGGAAGGCCGCCATGAGTGATCCGTCCCGGCCCACCGCTTCCCTGACGAGCAGTGAACTCGACCAGCTTCCGGACCGTGACCGCGAGGAGACCGGCGAATGGCGGGCCTCCCTCGACGCCGTCATACGGAACGCCGGTCCCGAGCGGGCGGTGTACCTGATCCGGCGGATGCACGAGTACGCGGCTGGCTCCGGCCTGTCCGTGCCGGGACTGCTGACCTCGGAATACGTCAACACCATCCCTGCGACCGCGCAGCCGGAGTTCGACGGCGACATCGCGATGGAGACCAGGATCACCGCGCTGAACCGCTGGAACGCCGCGGCGATGGTCACCCGCGCCTCCCGGCTCGGACTGGGCGGCCACATCTCCACCTACGCCTCGGCCGCCTGGCTGTACGAGATCGGCTTCAACCACTTCTTCCGGGGCAAGGAACAGGACGGCTCGGGCGACCAGTTGTTCCTCCAGGGCACGCCTCGCCGGGCATCTACGCCCGGGCGTTCCTCGAAGGGCGCCTGTCCGAGGGGCAGTTGGAGGGTTTCCGGCGCGAGGCGAGCGGTCACGGCCTCCCGTCGTACCCGCACCCCCGGCGTCTGCCGTGGCTGTGGGAGTTCCCGACCGTGTCCATGGGCCTCGGCCCCTCAACGCGATCTACCAGGCGCGTTTCAACCGCTATCTGCATGCCCGTGGCATCAAGGACACCTCCGCCTCCCACGTGTGGGCGTTCCTCGGCGACGGGGAGACGGACGAACCGGAGTCGATGGCCGCCCTCACGCTGGCGTCTCGCGAGGGCCTGGACAACCTCACCTTCGTGGTCAACTGCAACCTCCAGCGTCTGGACGGGCCCGTGCGGTCCAACTCCAAGATCGTGCAGGAGCTGGAGGCCCGCTTCCGCGGCGCCGGCTGGAACGTGGTCAAGTCCCTCTGGGGCGAGGCCTGGGATCCGCTGCTGGCCCAGGACCGCACCGGCGACCTGGTGCACCGCCTGGGCGAGGTGCCCGACGCCCAGTTGCAGACCCTCGCGGCGCGGGACGCCGTATACATCCGCAAGAACTTCTTCGTCGGAGACGCCCTGTCCGCGGTGTCCGCCGCCCTGAGCGACGCCCAGGTGGGGAGCTCTTCGCGAACTCCCGTGGCGGACATGAACCGTTGAAGGTGTACGCCGCCTACCGGGCCGCCGTGGACCACCGGGGAGCGCCGACGGTGATCCTCGCCCAGACGGTCAAGGGGTACACGCTCGGGCCGACGTTCGAGTCCCGCAACGCCAACCACCAGATGAAGAAGCTGACCATGCCGCAGTTCCGCGAGTTGCGCGACCTGCTGGAACTGCCCATCCCCGACAGCGCGCTCGCGGGCGACGAGGTCCCCTTCTGGCACCCGGGAGACGACTCGCCCGAGGTCCGGTACCTGCGCGAGCGGCGGGCCGCACTGGGCGGTCCCGTCCCGGCACGGCGCGTCATCGCCAAGCCGCTTCCGGAGCCCTCCGCCAAGCCGTTCGAGGTGCTGCTCAAGGGCTTCGGCAACCAGGAGGTCGCCACCACCATGGCGCTGGTCCGCCTGGTCAAGGACCTCATGCGGGACGGCGGGACCGGCGCCCGCTGGGTGCCGATCGTCCCCGACGAGGCCCGCACCTTCGGCATGGAGTCGATGTTCCCCACCGCCGGCATCTACTCACCCCTGGGCCAGACCTACGACCCCGTCGACGCCGGCCAGCTGCTGCACTACAAGGAGAGCGAGACCGGCCAGGTCCTGATCGAGGGCATCACCGAGGCCGGTTCCGTGGCCGAGTTCACCGCCGCCGCGACCTCGTACGCCACGCACGGCGAGCCGATGATCCCGTTCTACATCTTCTACGCCATGTTCGGATTCCAGCGCACCGGCGACCAGTTCTGGGCCCTCGCCGACCAGATGGGCCGCGGGTTCGTCGTGGGCGGCACCGCAGGACGCACCACCATGACCGGTGAGGGTCTCCAGCACGGCGACGGCCACTCGCACCTGCTGGCCGCCACCAACCCGGCGGCCGTCAGCTACGACCCGGCCTTCGCCTTCGAGATCGCGGTCATCGTCCGCGACGGCCTGCGCCGGATGTTCGGGGAGCGCCCCGAGAACGTCTTCTACTACCTCACGGTCTACAACGAACCGAAGCGCCAACCGCCCATGCCGGCACTGCCCGGTATCGAGGAGGGCATCGTCCGCGGCATGTACCGGCTCCGGCCCGGCGCCCCGGCCGTGTCCGGGCCCAGGCTCCAGCTCCTGGCCTCCGGCACCGCCGTCCACTGGGCACTGCGCGCCCAGGAACTGCTCGCCGCCGACTGGAACGTGCGGGCCGACGTGTGGTCGGTGACGTCCTGGACGGAGCTGCGCCGTGACGCGATGGACACCGACACCGCCCGCATGCAAGGGGAGAAACGCGTCCCTTTCGTGGCAGAGGCCCTCTCCGGCGCGCCCGGGCCCGTCCTGGCCGTCAGCGACTGGATGCGTCAGGTCCCCGACCAGATCAGCCAGTGGGTCGAGCAGGACTACTACTCGCTCGGTGCGGACGGGTTCGGCCTGTCCGACACCCGCGAGGACGTGCGGCGCGTCTTCGGCCTGGCCCCCGAGTCGATCGCAGTGACGGCCCTGGACCGCCTGGTGCGGACCGGGCAACTGGCCCCAGGACCGTCGATCGGGCCCGTAGCCGCTACGGCGTGCACGACTGAAGGGGTCGAACGACGTCATGACGGTTTCTGTGATCCTGCCGACGCGCACCGAACCCCTGACCGGGGGCACCCCGCCCCCACCGGCACGACGGATCAAGATCCCCTCTTCCCGTCAGAGGCCCACCCTGTCATCGTGCCTCCGCCCGCTGCCCGACCAGCGTGAAGAAGATCGTCGAGACCGCCGCGCTCGAAGGCCTCTGGCGGCCCGACGCGACGACATGGCCCTGGGACCCGCTCATGGTGTGACCAGGGGCGCGATGGAGATGTGCGGTCGAAGTCCGCATCTATGTATTCACAGCCGGGGGTGTTCATGGAAGGCAAGAAGCGGGGCTCACTGTGGGGGCGGGAGAGCGAACGCGCGGTGCTGGACCGGCAGTTGGCCAAGGTGCGGGACGGCCACAGCGCGGTCCTGGTGCTGCGGGGCGAGGCCGGTATCGGCAAGTCCGCGCTGCTGGAGTACACGGCCGACAGTGCGGACGGCTGCAGAGTGGTGCGCGCGGCCGGAGTCGAGGCCGAGATGGAGCTGGCCTTCGGAGGGCTGCACCAGCTGTGCGCGCCTTTCCTCGATCACCTCGGGAACCTCCCCGATCCGCAGCGGACCGCCCTGGAGACCGCCTTCGGCCTCAGCGCGGGCACTCCCCGGACCGGTTCCTCGTGGGACTGGCGGTCCTCAGCCTGCTCGCCGACGTCGCTGAGGAGACGCCGCTCATCTGCCTGGTCGACGACGTGCAATGGCTCGATCGTGTCTCGGCCCAGATCGTCGGGTTCGTCGCCCGGCGGTTGATGGCGGAGCGGGTCGGGCTGATCTTCGGCGTCCGCGAGGCCGACGGGGAACGCGCTCTGCAGGGGCTGCCCGAGCTCACCCTCGGGGGCCTGAGCGAGCCCGACGCCCGCGCCCTTCTGGCCTCGGTGCTTCCCGGCCGGTTCGACGAGCCCGTCCGCAGCCGGATCCTCGCCGAGGCCCGCGGCAACCCGCTGGCCCTGCTGGAACTGCCGCACAGCTCCAGCGCGGCCGAACTCGCCGGCGGGTACGCCACGCCGTCGATGCGGCCACTCGTCGGCAGGCTTGAGCACAACTTCACCCTGCGTGTGCAGGAACTGCCCCACCGCAGACACGGCAGCTCCTGCTCCTCGCGGCGGCCGAGCCCGTCGGCGACGTCTCCTGCTTCACCGCGCGGCCGACCTCCTCGGCCTGTCCATGAGCGAGGCCTCCCCCGCCCTGGCCGCGGGCCTGCTCGAAGTGCGCGCACGGGTCCAGTTCCGGCATCCGCTGGTACGTTCCGCCGTCTACCGCGCGGCGGGACTGACCGAGCGCCGCGAGGTGCACCGGGCTCTGGCCGAGGCCACGGACGCTCGGTCCGACCCCGACCGCCGTGCCTGGCACCTGGCCCGCGCCACGGCAGAGCCCGACGAGGCGGTGGCGGACGAACTGGTCCGCTCGGCCGACCGCGCCCAGGCGCGCGGCGGCATCGCCGCGTCGGCGGCGTTCCTGACGCGGGCGGTCGAGCTGACGCCCGATGCCTCCCGCCGCCGGACCAGAGCGCTGGCGGCGGCCCGCGCCAAGTACCTCGCCGGAGCGTTCGACGCCGCGCTCGAACTGCTGAACGTCGCCGAGATGGACACCCTCGACGATCTGCAGCACGCCCAGGCCGGCCTGCTGCGCGGACAGATCACCTTCGGATCCCGCAGTGCCGGTGCGACCGTGCCGCTGTTGCTCGTGGCGGCCCGCCAATTCGAACCGCTCGATGCGGGCGTCGCACGCGAGACCTACCGCGACGCCTTCTACGCGGCCCTCACAGCAGGCCGTATGTCCAGCGGACCCGGGCTCGATGAGGTCGCCAGGGCCGCACGCACCGCACCGCAGACGTCCCACCCCGGCCCCACCGACCTCCTGCTCGACGGTCTGGCCGCAGCCACCACGGACGGCTACGCGGTGGGCGCCCCGATTCTGCGCCACGCCCTGAGCACTCTGCGCTGCGGCGGCTTCACGGTGGAACAGTCGCTGGGCTGGCTCCCGTTCGCCTGCCGCATGGCCCACAACGTGTGGGACTTCGACAGCTGGAGCTCACTGTCCGCCAAACTCGTCCGGCTGGCACGCGAGACCGGAACGCTCTCCGTCCTGCCCTCGGCACTCCTGCTCCGGCTGGCGAACCGGGTCTTCGCCGGTGATCTGGACGACGCCGCCTCCCCTCGCCACGGAAGCGGTGACGATCGGCGAAGCGACCGGCAGTCATTTCCTGGCGCACTACGGGGCGATGGTGATCGAACCCTGGCGGGGACGCGAGACGGAGACACTGCGGGCGATCGGGACGATCACCGGCGACAGGACCCTGAGCGGCGAGGGGAAGTCGCTGACGGCGCCCCAGTGGGCACTGGCGGTGCTGTACAACGGCCTCGGGCGGTACGAGGAGGCGCGCGTCGCCGCGGAGAAGGGCTGCGCGTATCCGCAGGAACTGGGGCTGGCCCTCTCCTCCCTGCCCGAGTTGGTCGAGGCGGCGGCACGCAGCGGACGGCGCGACCTCGCCGTCGAGGCCGCCGACCGTCTGTCCGCCATCGCCCAGGCGAGCGGCACGGCCTGGGCGGCGGGCACCTCCGCGGCCGCGCGTGCCCTGGTCAGTGAGGGCGAGACGGCCGAGGTCCTGTACCGGGAGGCGATCGCCCGGCTGGAGAGCACACAGGTGCGGACGGCGTGCGCCCGTACCCGGCTGCTGTACGGCGAATGGCTGCGCCGTGAGGACCGCGCCACCGAGGCACGGGAGCAGCTCACGCGCGCCCACGCGTTCCTCGACCGGGCCGGCGCGGAGGCCTTCGCCGAGCGTGCCCGACGGGAGCTGGAGGCCACCGGCGAGACGGTGCGCAGCCGTACACCGGGCACCGACGAGGCGCTCACCCCCAGGAGGCACAGATCGCGCGGCTGGCCGGGGAAGGGCTGACGAACCTCGAGATAGGCGCCCAGCTCTTCCTCAGCCCGCACACCATCGAATGGCACCTGCGGAAGGTGTTCACGAAGCTCGGGATCAAGTCCCGCAGGCAGTTGGGCACCGTGCTGCCCAGAGGCGCGGCTACCTCCGCCTGACCCCCTCGGCAACGCCCCGCCAGGGCTGCGCGTCCTCAAGCGCGTCCCTGGTCACACCCATGTGCGCGCCGCGGGCCGCTCCTTCCTCACGCCTCGCGCGGGCGTTCCTCCGTCCGCGGCACCGGGGCGGCCAGGGTTGGCGGGCCGTGGCCACGTGGCGGCCACGGTACGACCACGGGGTCCCCACGGTCCACCAAGGGCGCGGCACTTGCCCTGCCGGAGCGAACTTGGGATCAGCGGCCAGGAGGCCGCTGACCCCGAGCAAGCAGAGGAGCCGATCGTGGGCACATCCGTGATCGCAGACCGCCAGAATCCGCAGACCGCGGCGGTCACCGCCACCACCGAGACCGCCGAACTCCACGACGCGGCCTTCGTGTTCGTCCGCGCCCGGCCGGGACTCCTCAAGATCGCCAACCGGATCCTCCGAGACCCCGGCGAGGCCGAGGACGTCATCCAGGAGACATGGCTGCGGTGGCAGGGCACGGACCGCAGCGTCGTCGTCAACCCCGGTGCGTTGCTCCGGACGACGACCGTACGGCTGGCCATCAACGTGCTCCAGTCGGCGCGCAGACGCCGCGAGTCCAGCGCCACCCCTGGCTCCCGGAACCGGCGGACGCCGGCATGACGCCTGAGGCACTGGCGGAACGTCAGAACGCCTTGGAGCACGCCGTCGCGCTGCTGCTGCAGACCCTGACGCCCAACCAGCGCGCGGCGTACGTACTGCGCGAGGCGTTCGGCTACTCCTACGACCAGATCGGAGACCTGCTGCACCTGTCGGTGACGAACGCACGGCAGCAGGTCTCACGCGCACAGGACAGGCTCGACAACCGCCGACACCGGCAGCACGTGGACGCGGTCACCCATCGGCGCCTCGTCCAGGCGATCTTCACGGCCGCCCGAACAGGCGACCTAGGCCAACTGGAGCGCGTACTCACCCACCAGGACGCCCCTGGCTCCGACCTGGCGACAAGCACACACGTGGTCGTACCCCGGGACACGACCACCACGGGACCGTCCCCGCCGCGGCGAGGCGAGGGTCGCGTGACGCGGCTTGGCCAGGGATGCAGTCGTGAACGGACTCGAGCCGAATCGGTCTGCCACCGGCAATCCGTGACGCCCGCGCGCCCGGACGAGACGCGGCACCCCGCTCCAACCGTGAGGCACGCGGGCCGCACCACGACGACCCCCGTCAAACGGTTCCCCGCGCCCCTCGCGGCGGCCCGGGACAGCCCGCCCGATCAGCCCGTGAGGAAATCGCTCACGACCTCGGTGAACCGTTCAGGATGCTCGATGTGACCGAGATGGCCGGCCTCCTCCAGGGTCACCAGCCGGGCGGCGGGCAGCAGTTGGTGCGTCATGTGGGCCCAGTGCGGCCCGCAGATGAAGTCGTCCGCGCCGACCAGGATCAGGGTCGGGACGGCGAGCCGGGACAGTTCCCCGCGAACGTCGAACGGCGGCTCCGCTCCCCAGGCCGGTGCCGCGTACATCCGCAGGGCCGACCGCCCTGCCGCGAACTCCTTCTCTCGGCCCCAGTAGTCGTGGAAGTAGGCAGGCGCGATGGCGCGCAGCACCGCCGTGGCGCCTTCGTCGTCGGACGGGTCGGGCCGTGTGGTGAGGTCGCCGACGTACGTCGCCACCTCGGGCCGTTCGTCCACATGACGCCGGACGAAGCCCTCCATACGGGCCACGGCGGCAGCCCAGAACTCCTCGCCCGTCACAGGTGAGGTGTCGTACAGGACCAGGGCCGCCAGGTGCTCGGGGTGGTCGAGGGCGTAGCGCTGGGCGACGAATCCGCCGTGCGAATGGCCGAGCAGGGCCACCTCGGTGAGGCCGAGGTGCTCGATCACCGCGTGCAGGAAGTGGGTGTACGTGGCGAGGGTGTAGCCGCTCGGGTCGGCCAGCCGGCCGGACGCGCCCGTGCCGACCGGCTCGATGTAGACGACGGTCGTGCTCCGCTCCAGCTCGGGCATGCGGAGGTACTCCCAGCCGATGCCCGGCCCCCGGAGTGGGTCACGCACACCGGGCCGGATCCGGCGATGTGGTAGCGCTGCTCGACGTCGGCCGTGCCATGCCGGACGACGAGGGTGTGGGTGCCCGGGGAAAGGGGGTCGTCCGGGTCAACGGCTGGGCTGGGAAGGGGCATCGGGCCCTGTGCGGTGTTCACAGTTCACAGATGGTGCGGTGGCCCGGGTGCCGACTCAAGACATTGTGTCTGTTGTCACACTGTATTTCACACCGTTCTCCCCGCGATCCGGCTGGATCACGTCACGGACGTCCGCGTGCGTCACAGGAGCCCGCTCCCCACGGTCAGACCCATGAAGGACGACGACGAGCGAGGAGGCGCTGCCATGAGCTGGCGCGAGAGTGCGGCTTGCAGGGATGTCGATCCCGACCTGTTCTTCCCCATCGGCACCGGGGCCTGACACTCGTCCAGATAGGCGAGGCCAAGGCCGTGTGCGCCCGGTGTCCCGTCAGGGAACGGTGTCTGGAGTGGGCTCTCGACGTCGCTCAGGTCGAGGGTGTCTGGGGCGGCACGACGGAGAGCGAGAACGCCGAGCGACGCGACGACGCTCGGCCCGGCGGAAAACCGAGCCGATCGGTGCGAAGGCGTCCTGACCAGGACACCACGACACGATCCTGCCACACGATGCCATGTCACACCTTCACCACCTTGTCGGTCCTCTCTGGTGAGGGCAAGGCAACGAACCGATGCCCGGCCGCAGTTCCTGACCGCGCGCGCGTTCGCTGCGCGGACCCGGCCGCAAGGCGCTCCTGTGACGTGTTGATGGTGGTAATGACATGAGCGATGCAATCGAGTCGGTGTCGACAGCGGGAGACCGCAGCGGGGGAGAGGGTCGCCGAGTGGGCGAGGAGCCGGATGGGTCTCCGCCGCGTCACCGGGACCGGTGGATCAAAGGCGCGTCCGGACCACTGGTCGTTCCTGCTGGGCGAGATCTGCCTCTCCAGCTTCGTCATCCTCCTCGTCACCGGCGTGTATCTGACCTTCTACTTCCACCCGTCGACGAACCAGGTCGTCTACGACGGCGGTTACGCCCGCTGCGCGGCCAGTTGGTGTCCGAGGCGTTCGACTCGACGATGCACATCTCCTTCGACGTGCGCGGCGGCCTTCTGATCCGGCAGGCCCACCACTGGGCGGCGCTGATCTTCGTCGCCGCCGTACTCACCCACATGATGCGCGTGTTCTTCACCGGCGCGTTCCGCAAGCCGCGCGAGCTGAACTGGGTCCTCGGCTTCGCCCTGCTCGTCCTCGGCATGTTCGCCGGCCTGACCGGCTACGACCTCCCGGCGATCTCCTGTCGGGTACGGGGCTCTCCGTGGTCAACGGGACGCTTCTGTCCGTGCCGATCGTGGGCACGTACCTGTCGATGTTCCTGTTCGGCGGTGAGTTCCCCGGACATGATCTCGTGCCGCGCTTCACCGTGATCCACGTCCTGATCATTCCGGCGCTGATGCTGGCGCTGGTCGCCGTCCACGTCCTCCTGGTGCGCCGCCACCGGCACACCCAGCACCCGGGCCCCGGGCGGACGGACAGGAACGTGGTCGGCCTGCCGGCGCGGGTGTATGCCGTCAAGGCGGTCGGCTACTTCAGTCTGGTCGCCGGAGTCGTGTGCGCCATCGCCTCGATCGCCCAGATCAACCCCGTCTGGGAGTACGGCCCGTACCGCGCCGATCAGGTCTCCGCGGGATCACAGCCCGACTGGTACATGGGGATCGCCGACGGGATGCTGCGCGTCATGCCCGGTTGGGAGCTGACTTTCTGGGGCCACACCCTGGCCCTGGACAACCTGATCCCCCTCACGGCCGGCCTCGGCTTCTTCCTCGTCATGGGTGTCTATCCGTTCGTGGAGGCCTGGGTCACCGACGACGACCGCGACCACCATCTGCTGGAGCGGCCACGCAACCGGCCCGTGCGCACCGCGTTCGGCGTGGCGTGGATCGGCGTCTACGCGGTGGCGCTGCTCGGGGCCGCGAACGACGTCATCGCCGTGACCTTCCACCTGTCGGTCAACGCGGTCACCTGGACGGTTCGCATCGCCCTGTTCGTCGTACCGGTCGTCCTCTTCGTCGTCACGAAGCGAGTGGCCCTGGCCCTTCAACGCCGCGATCGTGACAAGGTCCTCCACGGCCGCGAGACCGGTGTCGTCAAACGCCTGCCGCACGGCGAGTACGTAGAGGTGCACCAGCCCCTGGACGCGCACGCACTCCACGTCCTCACGGCCCACGAGCAGTACCGGCCCCTCGACGCGGGAGGGCGCGACGGAAACGGCCGCACGACCCGAGCGGGCAGAACACAGCTGTTCCGCGCGCGACTCAGCCGTGGCTTCTACGGCAAGGGAACGCAGATCCCCAAGGCCACCGCGCAGGAGTACGACGAACTCACCAGCCGACATCACGGGTGACGCCGCGTCCGCCGTTCCGGCCGGCCGGAACGGCGTCATCAAGCACCTGAAACAAGCGCGGCCCCCGCCCCTTGATCGGCACATGTCTCGGCCCCTGGACAGCTACCGCATCCAGGGGGCCGAGAGATGTGGATCAGGGACGATCTTCGGGGCGACGTAGTCGAAGGTCGGACCCGCGGTCGTGCCCTCGCCGTCGGGCATCGCCATCAGGCTCTGTGCCTGTCCCTTGAGCGCGTACATCGTGCCCACCGACACCCCCAGCATCGCGGGGTTGCCGTTGAACGCCTGCTCCAGGAGCTGGAGCAGTTTGCCGTACGCGACGTTGAACGCCTCCTGCGCCGTGCGGATCGCACTGCCCTCCGGATGGTCCTCCAGCCGCGGGTTGGGACGCATCGGGCGCACCCCGGCGGGGTCGACGGTGAGCGTCTCACCGGTGGGGCCGGTCTCCGGGGTGTCGCCCGGCTGGTACCGCCGGCCCTCCGCCAGCTCCTGGAACCGGTAGAAGTGCGAGACCGCCTTGCTCTGCGCGTGGAACATGTCCACGTCCCCGTCCCACACGTCGACGCGTGCGGCGCCCTCGCCCTGCTCGACGATCTCCTCGAGTGCGGCGAGCGCCGAGGCGAGATCGGTGACCGGACTCAGCCGTCCGCCGGTGTGGCCGAAGGGGCCGGCGGCCACCTGCCGGGCGGGGTCACCGGTGAAGACCTGCTCCTCGCCGAGCTGGGTGCAGAGGTGACGCAGCCCCCTCTCGACCGCGTCGTAGAACTGACCGATGGTCTGGTAGCCGTCGCCCTCGGCCGGATCTCCCGGGTGGGCCGGTTGCTCCAGGCGCAGGAACATCGTGAGCGCCTCCTGCCCGAACGGCAGCAGGGACAACTGGATGGAGGGATCGGCGTGCGGCATGGTCCGCGGGTGCGGCGACAGTATCCGCGGGGTGTCGACGCGAGGTCGTCCGCCGACCGCGTTCAGCAGGTTCGCCGCGAGTGCGAGGTGAATCATCTCCTCGACGAACACGCTGCTGATCACCTCGACGGCCTGGGCGTTCCGCTCGGGGTCGAGCGAATACAGAGCCGTGAGGTACGGCGGCAGCGTGGCGTGTTCCAGTTCGATGGCCCACTGCAGGTGCTCGCGCAGGTCCTCCACCGTCGTGATGGGGCGCAACCGCGCCTGGCCGGAAGGGTCTTGCTGATTCATGGGATCTCACCTGGGTTTCGTGCGTACGGTTCGGCCGCGGGTGCGTGCCGATCTGTGTCACCTGAAGCGACGTCGGCAGGGATCGTGCCGAGCGTTCGGCGAGGTGGGGCGGGCGCCGGTCATGAGGCGTCCGCGCGGGACATGCGGACGGCGGAGACATCGACAGTGAGCTTCGCCCTGTCGCTGACGAGGACACCGCCGGTCTCGACGGGCGTGTTCCAGCCGAGGCCCCAGTCGGAGCGGCGCACGGTGGCCGTGCCGGAGAAGCCGACACGGTGCCGCCCCGCTCGTCGCGCGGGACCCGCCGAACACGAGGTCGATGTCGAGAGGGAGTTCGACGTCCTTGATCCTCAGCAGGCCCGTCATACGGAACTGACCGTCGCCGCAGGCTGCGACGGTCAGGGAACGGAACGCCATCAGTGGATATGTGGCGGCGTCGAAGAAGTCCGGCCCGATGAGGTGGGTGTCCCTGTCGCGGTTGCCGGTGTCGAGACTGCCGGTCTGGACACTCAGGTAGGCCTCGGAACGGGTCGGCTCGTACCCGTCCAGCTTGACCAGCCCCTCGAACGCGCCGAACCGTCCGCGCACGTTCGTGATCATGGCGTGCCGGACGGAGAAGCCGATGGTGCTGTGCGCCGGGTCGATGGTGTAGACGCCGGTCAGAGCTGTGTACGAGGCGTCGGTCGACATTGTGGGGGTCCTTGCGGTTGCTGACCACGACGATGAGGTCGTTGTGAACCATCGCCGTATCTCTGCGGATGATGGGGCGGACCGCAGCCGGGGAAGGCCGAACGAGGTCCGCGGGAGGAGAGACAGGAAAGGACGGCCCCGTGTGACACCGATCGCGCGACCGCGGGCACGCTCCGCCGTACGGTGCATCGGGGTGTGATCGGCCACTGTCACTCACGTCGTACGGTCAGCACCGCGGGGTCGCCCGCTTCGGGCACCGGGGGCGAAACCGTGTTCGGCCAGTTCCTCGGCCACGTCGTCCCGGGAAGCCGGCCACATCCAGAAGGTCTCGGTGTGCTCGCGCAGGACACCGGTCCCGTCGCGCACCCAGTAGTCGAAGCGCGTACGGATACGGCCCGCCTCGGCCGACAGCACCATGCGCCCCCCGTACTCGTGCCGGCCGAGCCTCTGGGAGGCAGCGGACGGACGGTGGGCGTCCGCGGAAGGTGCGCGGGAGGAAGGTGCAACAGGAACACGCCGCCTGGGCCGAGTGCCTCGGCGACCGCGAGGTAGAGCCGGCGTCGCGAGGAGGGATCGAGGCACGCCAGGGTGTTGTGACAGACGGCGACGTCCGCGACACCGCGCAGCCGTGCCTCGTCGAGAGAGCAGGGGTGCACGGTGACCCGCCCGCGCACGTCGGCTGGCAGGGAGGCGAGACGGGTCATCAGCGCGGAGCGCATGGCACGCGCGGGCTCGACGGCGTGCACCCCACCTCGGACTCGGCGAGGCCCAGCAGCGTGACACGGCCCGTGCCCGCCCCGATGTCCAGCACACCAAGACGCGCCCTTCCGACCGCCGTTCCGTACAGCTCCCGGACGTGCGCCGCATCGGCCTCACCCTGCAGGACGTCGTAGAACTCGGCACTGACCGCGTACGCGTCTCGGGAGGAGATGCCCGTCGGGCGCGCGGGCGAACGGGACGAAAGGGAGTGCATGCCCAGCTGACAGATCCGGCGCCTCATGTGTGACGCATCGGCGGGCACGGGATGCCCGGGCCGAACCCGAAGCGCCGGATGTCCGCCTCCCGCTGACGCACGCGGTGCTGCACCGCGATCACGCATAACACGGTGTGCCACTATGTTGTTCATAGCCGGCTCGGCACCTGATGCTCGTCGTCCCGGCGCACTGTCGGCCGCGTCGTCTTCCCGGATTCCGGCCGCGGCCCTACCGAGAGGGATTACCGACCATGCCTGCCATCCTGATACACGGCGTTCCCGACACCCATCGCGTGTGGAACGGCGTGCGCCATCATCTGACCCGCTCGGACATCGAGGCCTGGGACCTGCCCGGATTCGGCGCTCCCCGGCCCGAGGGCTTCGACGCCGACAAGCAGGAGTACGTCGACTGGCTCGTCGAACGCCTTGAGCGTGTCGGCGAACCGGTGGACCTGGTCGGTCACGACTGGGGCTGCATCCTCACCGCCCGCGTCGCCTCCGTCCGCCCCGACCTGGTACGCACCTGGGCCGGTGGCAACGGACCGATCAGCTCCCGCTACGTCTGGCACCCGCTGGCGAAGCTCTGGCAGGACCCGGTCGAAGGGGAACGGTTCATGGCCGCACTGGACCCCACGTCCTTCGCGAAGGACCTGGTCGACGGCTTCGACGCGCCCGTCGAGCCGGTCGAGGAAATGGTCCGCCACGTCGACGACACGATGAAGGACAGCGTCCTGCGGCTGTACCGGTCGGCCGTGACCATGGGGGCGGAATGGGAACCGGCCCTCGCGAATGTGACCGCACCTTCTCTGGTGTTCTGGGGTGCGCGCGATCCGGCCTGCCCGATCGAGTTCGGCCACGAACTCGGCGAAGCGCTGCACGCCACCCGCGTCGTCACCCTCGACTGCAACCACTGGACCGTGCTGGAGCGGCCCGCGGAGGTGGCCGCCGCCCTGGAAGCGCACTGGGCGGAGGGCACGGGCCGCTAGTCCTTCGCGTCGGCCGGTGGAGCGGAGCGGCGGCCTGCGTCTTCCGACGGGCTGACGTGCGGGTCGAGGGCCGTCGCATCCGTAGCGCCTGATCGTGGACGAAACAGAGTGGCCCGGCGTCGACTGCCGCCGCTCGCAGCGGTACCCGGTGGGCAACGAGTGCTGCGCATACGGTGACGCGCGCCCCGAGAACCGGTGTCGCGAGCACGACGACGTCCGGCCGACGGGAACGTGTGGCGACAACGACGTCAGGGGCGTCCCGCTGACCGAATCGATGCGCCGGAGGTGCGCGACCGTGTCACATGATCCGCCACTGTCCGGTCAGCAGTGAGTTGCTGACGAACCGCCGACCGAAGGAGGGCCTCCCTCCTTCGGGGGCCACGGCGGTCACTGGCGTGAGCGGAGGTGGCACCACCGTGTCGGGTGCTGCGGGAAGGGGTGATGCCCTATGGACCAGGAGCCGGACGGCGACGGGATGCCGATCGCCGAGTTGCTCGACGAACGGCGCCACCTGCTCGACGTCGCCTATTGGATGCTGGGCCGGCGCCAGGACGCCGACGACGTCGTGACGGAGGCCTACCGGTATTGGTACGGCTTGTCGCACGACCACAGGGCCCGGCTCGCCGACCCCCGCTCCTGGCTGGTGAGGACCGTCGGCGGCATCTGCCTGGACCGCCTGACGCCGGCCGGGCGCGCGCGTCCCGGCCCGGACGGCACGGCCCCGCCCCGGGGCCTGGAAGGGGAGGTGAGCCAGGCCCTTCTCCAGGCACTCGACTCCCTGTCCCCAGCCGAGCGGGCCGCGTTCGTCCTCAACGACGTGTTCAGGATGGCTCCGGGGACGGTCGCCGACATCGTCGGCCAGACGGAACGGGAATGCGGCGAACTCGCCGCCAGAGCCCGTCACAGCCTGAGGACCATATGGACACGTCCCACCACGCGACAGCAGCACGACCGTGTGGTCCGGGCCGTCCACCGGGCCTGTGCTGCGGAGAATCCCGCACTCCTGACGGCGCTTCTGGCACCGGACGCCACGGTGTTCTTCGACGGAGGCGGCAAGGTCAGGACGCTGACCCGGCCGGTCCACGGCGCACCACGTGTCACCCGCAGCCTGCTCACCCTCCTGGCCGGCCACCCCCACACCACACTTCACTGCCAGTCCGTCAACTCCCGCACCGGAATCGTGGTGCGCTACGGCGACGAGGTCGCAGCCGTCATCAGTCTGGACGTCGCGGGCAACCACGTCGTACAGATCTGGGCGGTCCTCAACCCGGACAAACTTCGCCGCTGGAACCGGGCGGGCAGGCAGGAGAGCTGAGACGAACACAGGACGGGCGCCCTGCCCCGTCCATTCGTCCCGCCCCACTCCCCCGCCCCACTCCCCCGCTACAGCCCGGCTTCTTGTCGGTGATCGACTCATTTTTGATACGGCTCTTGACGTGGGAGGGGAGAGGCATTCCCATCGTCTATCGATAGAACTTTATCGAGTGCGTTGAGAGGACGACATGAAGCACAGACGCGTCGCGGACGGCCCGGTCCGTGGCCGCGGACTCCCGCTCCCGGCCCTGGGACTCGGCTGTGCGCCCATCGGCGACCTGTACGCGGCGGTCGACCCCGAGGTCGCAGCGGCCACCGTGCACACCGCACTCGCGCTGGGCTCCACACTCCTGGACACCGCACCGAAATACGGCAACGGCCTGTCCGAGCAGCGCCTCGGGCACGCGCTCGCGTCGCTCGACCGGAACTCCTACCAGCTCGCGACCAAGGTGGGATGGAGCGTCACCGAAAACCGTCCGCCTGAGCCGGCGTTCAGCGCGGACGGCGTGCTCCGTAGCCTGGAAGGCAGCATGCGGCGCCTTGGCACGGACCGGTTCGACATCGTCCACGTGCACGATCCCGACGACCACTTGGACCAGGCCGTCGCCGAGACCATGCCCGCGCTGGAGCGTCTGCGCGACGAGGGTGTGATCGGCACCATCGGGGCCGGCATGAACAGCGATCGGCTCCTGGCGGATCTGATCCGCCGCACGGATCTGGACCGCGTGCTCATCGCGGGCCGCTACACGCTGCTGGAACAGGGAGCGCGGTCCGCCTTGCTGCCGCTCTGTCTCGAACGGGGCATCGAGGTGATCGCCGCCGGTGTCTTCAACTCCGGCCTGCTGGCCGATCCACGGCCCGGAGCGCCGTACAACTACCGGCCCGTACCCGACGAGGTCCTCGCCAGAGCACTTCGGCTGAAGGAGATCTGCACCCGTCACGGAGTACCGCTGCGTGCCGCCGCGCTCCAGTTCCCGGCCGCGCACCCCGCCGTGCGTACCGTCCTCATCGGCGCGGCCCATCCCGACGAGGTCGCGGACAACGTGGCCTTGGCCGAAATGCGGCTCCCGTCCGCTCTGTGGAACGAGCTGCGGGAGGCCGGACTCATCGACGCCGCATCACCTGTGCCGTGAGCCGCGCTTCCGTCCTCATCCCTTCCGCCGTGCCCTCAAGTCCGCCCTCTTGCGCAGGAGTTACCGTGCAGCCCAGAACCTGTCCCGTCAGCCACTCCCGCAGCATGTCGGGACGGTTGTGACATGGGTGCCTTCGCTGGAACAAGAGCGCTGGTCACCGGCGGGTCATCCGGCATCGGACTGGCCACCGCACGCCAACTGGCGCTCCAGGGCGCGCAGGTGGCAGTCCTGGATCTGCAGCCACCGACCGGCGACGAACTCTTCTTCGTCCAGGGAGACATAGGCGACACGCCCTCCGTCACGGCGGCCGCGCATGCGGCGTCGGAGGCACTCGGCGGGCTGGACATCCTGGTCAACAACGCCGGAGTCGGTGCCCAGGGAGGAGTGGAGGACAACCCGGACTCGGAGTGGCATCGCGTCCTGAACATCAACGTCGTGGGGCACGTCCGGGTGACACGGTCAGTCCTGCCGAGTCTGCGTGCCTCCTCGTGCGCGGCCATCGTGAACGTCGCCTCCATCGCGGCCACCGCGGGTCTCCCCGACCGCGCCCTGTACTCGGCCACCAAGGGTGCCGTCCTGGCCCTGACCCTGGCCATGGCCGCCGACCTCCTGGCCGACGGCATTCGCGTGAACGCCGTGAACCCCGGAACGGTGAACACCCCCTGGGTGGAACGGCTGTTGAACGGGTCCGACGACCCCGAGGGCGAGCACGCCGCCCTGGCGGCACGGCAACCCCACGGACGCCTGGTCACCCCGAGGAAGTGGCCGAGGCCATCTGCTACCTCGCCTCGCCTGCCGCCGGTTCCGTCACGGGGACCGCGCTCGCGGTCGACGGAGGCATGGCCGGCCTGCGGCTGCGCCCGAAGGGCTGAACCGATGGGCCCGCAGCCGGACGCTTCATTGCGCATCGACGCCCATCACCATGTGTGGGACCTGGCTGTCCGAGATCTGCCCTGGACCCGGGACATTCCGGTCCTGAACCGCAGCTTCGGCATGGCCGCCCTGCGTCCTCACCTACGGAGGGCCGGCATCGGCGCCACCGTGGTGGTGCAGGCCTCGACCGGCGCCGGGGAGACCACCGACCTGCTCGCCCTGGCCGCCCGGGACGAGCACGTGCGTGCCGTCGTCGGGTGGACGGACGTGACCGATCCAGGGATCGGTGAGGCACTGGACCGGCTGCGGGAAGGTCCGGGGGCGCGGCTCTGGCGGGCATCCGCCACGCCGTTCAGGACGAACCGGATCTCCGGTGGCTGCACCGCGAGGAGGTGCGCCGGGGCCTGAAGGCGATCGGCGCGCTCGGCCTCGTCTACGAACTGCTGGTCCGCCCGGACCAGTTGCCCATGGCGGTGAAGGTCGTGGAGGACCTGCCCGAGGTGTCCTTCGTGCTCGATCACGCGGGTAATCCTGAGATCGCGCCGCATGCCCTGGCCCCTTGGGCCGCCCTCATGGGCCGACTGGGCCGTCGCCCCAACGTGGCTGTCAAGCTCTCCGGACTGGTCACCCGCTCCCCCGCACCCCACACGCCCTTCCTCGCGGCGTACGCGGACGTCCTTATGGACCGGCTGGGTCCGGAACGGGTGATGTTCGGCTCCGACTGGCCGGTCTGCCTGCTCGCCGCCTCCTACGACCGGACAGTCGCCGTCGCCGCGTCGCTGACCGCGCGGCTCAGCCCGTCCGAACAGGCCCAGGTCCACGGGGAACGGCGGCGCGCTGGTACAGGATGAACGGCCCTCGCTGACGCCGACCGGGGAGGCCGCCGCCAGCCGGGCATCGACGACTCGGCCGGTCCGGACACGGAGGGATCGACCGTCTAACGGGCCCGGCTCAGCAGCGCGATCGCCCACGGCCGCAACTGCGCGGCGACTTCGAGGACGCCGTCATCGGAGACGGTGTGCCGGCTGGTCGCGCCCTGCCCGGCGCTCGCGCGGATCGCTTCGATGTCGACCATGGACGGATTGGCCTTGCGGTCCCGCCTGGTCCATTCGGTCATCGCCCAGCCGTGTCGGTCGTCGACCACCTCAAGGGCGTAGCGCTCACCGGCCACCAGTCCGGCGATGCGCAGGCTCAGGCTCTTTCGGCCGCCCCGCCGCCAGCGTGCGGTCGGCGACCTCTCGTGTGCCGAACGACGCGGGGACCGACAGGGTGACCTCCTCCGGATAGTGGACGGCCAGAGCCGTCACGTCGGTGTCGCGGCGGGTGACCACGAGGCCCTCTTCGCGGTGGACGAGGTGGTCGCCCAGCGCGTTGAGCATGCGGTAGGCGTGCATGGTCGGCTTGGGTATGCCGTCCTGGTTGAGCATGCCGAATCCGCCGTGGAACGGGTCGCGGCCGGCTCCCTCCTCCTCGAAGACGTCCGTGAAGGTCCAGTAGGCAAGGCTGTCGACCAGGCCGATCGACGCGAGCACCGTGCGGACCACGAACGCGGCGGCCTGGGGGTAGTCGTGGGTGAAGTCGCGTGAACTGGAGCTGGAGTTCCACTCGGTGAGGTGGATCTCGGCCCGCGGGTAGGGGCCGGCGTCGACGATCTCACGCACCCGGCGCAGGTCGGTCGGCGTGGCCTCGACGCCACGGGTGAGCTTGCGGCCGTTGCCGTGCCCGTCCAGCGCCCAGTCGGTCGGATACGGATGGCAGGAGACGAAGTCGACCGGGAGCCTGTTGTCGGCGCAGAACCGCAGGAACTCCTCCAGCCACACCGGTCGCCAGTCGAGAGCGTCCAGGTCGGGCGCGGTCAGCACGGTCTCGTGCCGTGCGACGTCCTCGACCTCGCCGTCGAAGCGGGCGTCCGGCACGAAGTTGCTCGTCGCCGGGCCGCCGACCCGTAGCGCGGGGTCGACCGCCTTCACCTCCCGGACCGTCACCCGGTACAGCTCGAAGTACTCGCTGCGGGTGCCGCGGAAGAACGGGCCGAGGTTCGGTTCGTTCCACACCTCGAAGTACCACGCGCGCACCTCCTCGATCCCGTACCGCGCCACCCAGTGCTCGACCGTGGCGCGTACGAGCGCTGCCCACTTCACGTTGTCCGTGGGCGGCGCCCCGTTGGCGCCCCACCAGAAGACTGTCCCGGTCTCGCGGGCGAGTTCCGGCGGGGAGAAGCCGAACTCGACGAACGGCCGCATCCCGGCGGCGAGGATCGCGTCGAACAGCAGGTCGACGTAGTGGAAGGAGGGCGCCACCTCACCGTCGACCTCGCGGTAGACGAACATGTCTCCGTGGAACAGGCCGTGGAAGCGGACGTAGTCGAATCCGCCGAGCCGGTGTGCCTGCGTCAGCTGGCTCTGCCAGTGGGCCCGGAGTCCCTCGTTGGCCCGGCCCGCGCCGACGACGCGGCTCCAGAAGTGGTCCAGCGGGACTCGTGGGGCGTCCGCGAGATCGAGTTCCAGTTCCCTGGTCGCTTCGGTCACGGGGACGGTGCCTTCGACGGGTCGTCGCGCCACAGTTCGTACTCGGCTCGGCTGTTAGGGCTGAGCGGGTAGTAGTCGGAGAGTCGGGCGCCCTGTTCCAGGCGCATGCGGCTGAACGACTCCCAGTCCTCGTGGTCCTCGGCGTCCTGGATGAGTTCCACCGCCTTGCCGGACGGCACGATCACGGCACCGTCGTCGTCGGCGACGACCACGTCACCGGGCAGGCAGAGCACGCCGCCCGCGGCGACGGGCACGTCGTAGGCCCAGGGGAAGAGGTCGGTCTGGGACGCGTAGTGCGGGGTGGTGCCGGTGCACCAGATCGGCACGCCGAGCTGACGGACCCGGGCGGCGTCCCGGATCCGGCCGTCGACGACGATCCCGGCGCCGCCGCGCCGCTTGAAGTAGCGCACGAGCATGTCGCCGAAGCAGCCGGTGAAGGCGCTGCCCCAGGCCTGGACGACGAGCACGTCGCCGGGCTGAACGGTCTCCAGGACCGCCCAGAGCGCCGTGTCCCGCTCGACGTACTCCTGGCCCAGGCCGCTCGCGACGTCCTCGCGTTGGGGCATGAACTGCAGGGTGAGGGCCGATCCGACGACGCGGCTTCCGGTCTCCAGCGGTGTCGGTCCCTGGACGGCGGTGCGGGTGACGCCCATGGAGTGCAGTTTCGCGCAGGCGGTCGCGGCGCTTATCGCGTCCATGCGGCGGATGTGATCGGCGTCGGCGCGCTGGAAGGGCTCGCCCCGAACGGGCAGCGGCCACACTGCCGACGGCGAGTTCTCGGTGTCCATCAGGATTCTCTCCGGGGTGTGATGCGGGTGAAGCCGGTGTGGGCGGGGGTCTGGGCACGCCGGGTGACCTCCAGCCGTAGGGTCACGCGGTGCAGCGGGCGGAGCCCGACCACGAGCCGGGACGATCCGACGGCGGTGCTCGCCTGCTGTGTTTCCGGGTCGGGGATGAGATAGCTGCGGGGGTCGTCGGCGCGGCCGTCTCGGGCTTCGTCGAAGACCACCCGGTCGATGCGGTCCTCGCCGAAGGCGCCGGCCTGGACGACGACTTCCCGCCGGGCGTCGGGGTCGAGGTTGACCAACTCCAGGCGTACGCCGTCGGCATCGGCTTCGCGCACCAGCGCGGCCACGCCGTCGGGCAGGCCCGGGCGGCCGCGCAGCGCGTCACCGAACGTGACGCGGGCCAGCGCGAGCCCTCCGTTGTAGAGCGCGGGCGGCGCGCCGGTGATCAGCTGGGTGAGCACTTCGGTGACGACCGGGTTGAGCCGCTGCCACCAGTGGATGTCGTCGTCCGGCGGCTCGTAGGGAGTCGCCCGCATCAGGGCCAGCCGTCGCGCCACCTGGCCCAGTGCGAGTTCGAGGGCTGCCTCGGGATATCCGGGGTTGCGGCCGAGGAGGAACGACACCCACGGTGCCTCGTGGCCCTGCTCCTCCTTGTCCTGGAACCACTTGGTGTCGCGCCAGTCGAAGCCGGCGTCCCGCTCCAGCGATTCCAGCCGCTCGCGGTCGGCGGGCTCCGAGGTCAGCCACCACAGCCAGACCGGGTAGACGAGAGGGACGGGGTGGAGGTCGAACCAGCCGTTCGAGCCGTGCCGGTAGGGCACGAGCCGGACCGGCACGTCGGGCGCGACGTCCATCTTCTGCGCCCAGCCCCAGCCCATGCTTCCGGCACTCGCCGCATCGGTGCGCACCACGCCCCGCGCGATGACGGTGTCGAGGGGCACCCGTGCGAGGTCAAGTCCGGCGGTGCCGCCCGTCACGAGGGTCTCGTTGACGGCGGCGATCATGGCGGCGGCCTCGACCGAATGGAGCCCGTGCGGCCAGGCCCAGCCGTAGTGGCCGCCGTACCAGCGCCCGTCGTGCAGTTCGCCGACGACTCCTGACGGGCCCACGTTGTCCGGGATCAGGCCGCCGTTCGCCGCCGCGCGCTCACGCCACGCGCCGACGTACTCGACGACCCAGTCCGCGAACTCCGGGTCGTGGTCGTAGAGCCAGGCGTTGGTCACCAGTGAAGTGGCCGCGAGGTTGATCGCGGTGTCTCCCCTGCCGAGGCGCTCCTGCATGGCGTCGCCCATGCGCCGGGCGTTCTCCTCCGCGTACAGGTCGTCCCAGCCGGTGATCCCGGGAAGGTCGTCGAGCGGCAGGCCGTACGGCTTCATGACGGCCTGGCGCGCGCTGTACTCGGTCCACTCGGTCCCGAGCCCCGGCCGCGGGCCACCCGATCCGGTGTGCGGGGCGACTATGATCCGCGCGGCGGGGTCGTAGTTGCCCCTGGCCGGGTCGGTGTACAGACGCGCGAACCGCAGGGCCCTCTCCCGGAAGGCGGCGTCGACCGGGTCGGCCGCGCAGAGGGCGTAGAAGAAGTTCAGCGACTCGCCCTGGTGGAACCAGTCGTAGCCGACCTCGTACTCGTCGCGGACGAAGCCGAACTCCGTCAGCTGCGCGGTCACCCCGGCCCAGTGCCTCTTGGCCGACGCGAGAAGATCGTCCGCGCCGCCGAGCCGGTACAGCACAGGCCAGTTGAAGAAGGGCTCGTAGAAATCGTCGACGCCGTCCCGGTGGTGCATGCGACCGCCGTAGGTCAGGCGTCCGTCCGGACCGCAGTAGGTCGCCTCGAACTCGCGCCACGCCGAGTCGAGCAGGGCGAACAGCCGCCGTTCCAGCACCGCCCACAGCGGGGTCTCGCGCACCGGGACCGTCGCCTCGACGCGTGTCGGGTCATCTTGTGAATCGTCCATCGCCCCTATCCCTTGATCGCGCCCGCGGTCAGGCCGCCGATGATGCGCCGCTGCATGAAGACGTAGAACACGATCACCGGAGCGGTGGCGAGGAGCATGTTGGGATACACGACCGTGTAGTCCGTGGAGAGGCGGCTGATGGCGGCGTAGACACCGGTCGTGACGGTGTAGACCCCGGACTGAGGGCCGAGGATGAACTGCGGATTGACGAAGTCCGTCCACACTCCGACCGAGTTGAGGACCATCGCGGTCGCGACGACGGGACGCATCAGCGGAAAGATCACCCGCCAGAAGGTGCCGTACCGGCTCGCACCGTCGATCCGCGCGGCCTCGTCCAGTTCGCGCGGGACCGTCTGCACGAACGCGACGAACAGGAAGACCGTGGTGGGCACGGTGAGAGTGGTCTCGAACAGCAGGAAGCCCGGGATCGTGCCGATCAGTCCCAGCGCCTTGAGTACGTAGATCACCGGAATGACGAGGGTCTGGCCCGGGATGAACAGGCCGGCCAGCAGCACGAGCATGACGACCCGGTGGTAGGCCCGGGTACCGCGCGCGATGGCGTACGACGCGGGGCCCACGACCACCAGGTTCAGCGCGTTGACCGCCACGACGAACAGCAGTGTCACACCGTAGGCGGACACCACGTTGAAGTCCGGTGAGGTCAGCGCTCGGTGGAGATACGTCAGCGAGAAGCCGCTCGCGGGCCAGCCGAAGGGCTTCGTCAGGATGTCGTGCTGCGACTTGAACGCGTTGGTCAGCATCAGGTAGAGCGGGCCGACCATGACGAGCACGAGGACAAACACGGCCACGGCGCGTCCCACGCGGCGGGCCGTCATGCGGACACCGCCTGTTCGCTGCGTCGGCGGGCCGAGGTGATCCCCACGGTCACGACGATGATGACGATCATCAGCACGACCGACTGGGCCGCTCCGTAGCCGAGTTGGGTGTTGTCGAACGACGACGTGAGGATGTTGTACACAAAACTCTGCGTCTCGCCTGCGGGGCCTCCGGCGGTCAGAGCGAGGATCAGCTCATAGACACGGAGAAGACCGATGACGACGAGGACCACGTTCACGGTCACGGTGGGCGCGAGCATGGGGAGCTTCACACGCCAGAAGGTCTGCCACGGGGATGCGCCGTCGATCTTCGCGGCCTCGATGACGCTGTCCGGCACGGTCTGCAGACCGGCCAGGTACAGGACCACGTTCACGCCGAAGCTGGACCACACGATCACGCAGATCACCGTCGCGACGGCCCAGGTCGGGTCCGACAGGAACGGCAGCGAGTGCTTGGCTCCGACCACCGCGTTGACGGCGCCGTCGGTGCCCAGGATGGACGACCACAGGAAGCCCAGGATGACCGGGCCCACGACGTAGGGGTAGAAGACGAGTACGCGCAGGATCGAGTTGAGCCGGCTGTTGCGGTTGAGCAGCAGCGCGACCCCAGGCCCAGCACGTTGCACGCGACGGTGCCGACGAGGGTGACGAGCAGCGTCACGAATGCCGCGTGCCGGACGGCGGAGTCCTCGGTGAGACGGACGTAGTTGCGGAACCCGACCGGATGCGGCGGTGTGGTGAAGCCGTTCCAGTCAGTGAAGCTGAGGTACACCGCGATCCCGATCGGGACGACGACCAGGCCGACCACCAGGAGCAGCGGCGGAGCCATCATCACGATGTCGACGGCGGACTCCCGGCGCTTCGCGCGGGACCAGCCGGAGTTCGAGGGCGGCCGAGGGGCGACCGCCACCGGAGCGGCCGGAGCGGCTCTGGTGCTACTGGCCTGCATTGTCGTTCCACCAGGAGTCGAGCTTGGCGGCTGCCTGATCGGCGGACTGTCCCGTGTACAGCGACTGGACGACGGTGTTCAGCTCGTTGCCGAACCCCGCGTTCACTCCGGGGCCGGAGGTACCGCCCACCGTGCCGGGCGCGGTGTCGACGATCTTGCCGACGGCCTCGTCGAGCGCGGTTCCCGGGTAGCTGTACCCGGACCGGAAGTTGCCCTCCGACTTGAGCGACGTCGTGACCGCGCCCTTGTCCGTCACGAGGTACTTGACCAGCGCGAGGGCGAGTGCCTGGTGCTTGGAGGACTTGAGGATCGAGTACGGCTGAGCCTGGCCGCTCATCTGCTTCGGTGTGGATCCGTCCGGCGTCGGTGTCGGGAACACGCCCACCTTGAACGGCAGGTTCTTCGCCGAGTTGACGCTGGCGTTGAGCCAGTTGCCCATGATGTACATGCCGGACTTGCCGGCGAGGAAGTTGTCGATCGAGGTCTGGTATTTCTCGCCCAGCGAGTTCTTAGGGACCGCTCCGCTCGCGATCCAGCCCGCGTAGGCCTTGAGGTAGGTGTGGTAGGCGCTCTTCTCGAAAGTGGCCTTCTTGTCGTTGCGCTGGGCGTACCACTGCGGGTCGTCGCCGAGCAGGGCGGGGTTGGCCATCATCGCGAACTGCGCGCCGGTGACCCACTCCCCGCCGTCTGCAGGGGGTGTATCCGGCGCTCTTCAGCTTGCCGAGGGCAGCCGTGAACTCCGCCAGCGACTTCGGTGCCGTGGTGATGCCGGCCTTCTCGAACGCGGACTCGTTGTAGTAGACGAGTGACTGGTTCTGCAGGCCGGTGGCGACCTGCCAGGTCCTGCCGTCCACCTTGGTGGAGTCCGAGAGCGGAGTCGAACTCACCCAGGACTCGTCCGGGAGGGCGGTCATCTGCTGGGCAACCACGGGGTCGAGGGTGCTCGCGACGATGTCCGGGGCCGCTCCCGAGACGAGCTCCTGCTGGAGTGTGGACTGGACGTCCTTGCCGGAGGGCGACTCGATGGTGACCTTGACGCCCGGGTGACTCTTGACGAACGGAGCGACCAGTCCCTGGTAGTACGACTTGGTCAGCACCGGGGTGATGTTGGCCAGCATGCGGATGTCGCCCGTCATGCCGCCACCGCCCGCACCCGCGGACGAGGATGAGGACGAACATCCGGCCAGGACGAGGACGGACGCGGCCAGGCCGGCCGTGACGGTGACTGCGGCCCGGCGCGTGCTCACCGGTCTTGGCCGGTCGGCGGGGACCGCCCCCACGGCGATGCTGACGAATCTGCGGTGTCCCATGATGACCTCAATTCGATTCTCGTCTATCGATAAGATATCTGAAGGTCACCGTCGCCTCCGTGTCAAGGGTTTGTCACAACATCGAGGCGACTATCGATAAGATGCGAAGTGGTATAAACCAAGGAGGCTTGATGCCAGACGCCATCGGGGAGCCGCTGACCCGGGTCCTGCTGTCCGACCAGGTGTACGCACGGGTGCGGGGCCTGATCATCGAGGGCGCGCTGGCACCCGGCGCCCGGCTGGTCGAGTCCGAGATCGCCCGCCAGTTCAACGTCAGCCAGGCACCGGTGCGTGAGGCGGTGCGGCGCCTGGTGCACGAAGGCCTCGCCGATCACATCCCGCGCCGGGGCAGCTTCGTGGCCGTGGTGTCGCAGGAGGACGCCCACCACGCCCGCGCCGTGCGCGTGGCGATCGAGGAACTGGCCGCCCGCACCGTGGCCGCGCAGTCCTCGAACACGCCCTTCGAGGCGCTGGAGGTCCAGGTGGAGGGCATGCGGCAGGCCGCACTCCAGGGTGATGTCGGGGGCTTCCGCGATGCCGACATCACCTTCCACCGCACGGTCTGCGAAATCAGCGGAAACCCCTTCCTCCCCAAACTGTGGGGGTGATGGAGCCGAACCTCCGGGCTCTGCGCGTCGTCTCCGACCCGCTGTTCACCGGCAGTTGGACCGCCATGGCCGAGGATCACCCGAACTGCTGGATGCTCTGAAGTCGGCGGATCCGGACCGGGCGGGAGCCAAGTTCGCCGCCCACGCGCGAGGGGACGACGGATGACCCCGGGCCACTGACCACGTCCCACCGCGACAGGGCCCCGCCGACGAGATCCGGCGGGGCCCTGTCGTGTCCGAGCCGACCTCTCCCACCAGCGGACGACATCGGCCCAGCGGACCGTTCACTCCGCCCGACGCTCCCGCGAAGAGTCGGCCGCAGCCCGCCCACGGAGCCTCGGGCGGCAGCGGGCGGGCTCAAGCACGTCGGACGCATCCCCGACCCCGGGCGCCGCGCCAGAAGGCACGCGCCTCCGCCTGCCGCTCGAACGGGCCGTTCGGCAAAGGCACGTGCCTCCCGACCGCTCACAGAGGCCGTTCGATCTCCGCCCCTTCCTGCGACCGGCCAAGAGCACCTGACCAGCAGCCGGACGGGCTCCGCTCCTCGCGTCATCGGGCGGCCCCGGCGCGGCAACGGCCCGGGGCGGACGAAACGATTGACGAGTTCCGGGGTGGACTCTATTTTCGCGACTATCGATAACCGATTGGAGTTCGATGTCGAACCGCTCCAGATCCCGCGCTGCCGCCCTCACGGTGGCCGCGGTCTTCCTCTCCCTCGGCTCGGGCGCCTTCGCCACCGGCGCGCAGGCCTCGCCACGGCCGCACGACTTCCACGTCTCCCCAGCGGCTCGGACCGGCACGCGGGTACCGCCCGGTCGCCCTTCAAGACGATCGACCGCTGTTCCGCCGTGATGTCCCCGGGTGACCGCTGTGTCATCGACTCCGGCACCTACCACGAGACGATCACCCCGACGCGAAGCGGGACCGCCACGGCGCCGATCACCTACACGGCGGCTCCGGGCGCGCGGGTCGTCGTCGACGGCGCCGACCCGGTGACCGGATGGCGGTCCGTCTCCGGCAGGGACCTGGACTCCCTCGAACGCGACGACCCCTTCATGGCAGGCTCCGGCTTCGCGACCGCGGTCGCGACCGGCGAGGTCTATCAGGCACGCCTCACGATCAACCCTCACCTGACCGGTAATCAGGTGTTCTGGAAGGGCGCGGCGCAGATCGAGGCCCAGTGGCCCTATCCGGGAGACGACGTGAGCGTGCCGACGCTCGCCTCCGCGCAGTCCGGCACCACCGACAGCCTCTCCGACACCGCCCTCACGCAGCCCGCCGGCTTCTGGAAGGGAGCACAGCTGACGGCGCACAACTGGTTCGTCAGCGAGACCGGTACCGTCACCGACTCACAGGTCGGCACCATCACCGCGGCAGGTCTGCCCACCTGCGTCGGCCTGAGCCCGAACCAGAGCACCAACTACTCACTCAAGGGCAAACTCGAACTCCTCACGCACCCCGGCCAGTGGTTCTACCAGGCCTCGGCGCACACGCTGTACCTGTACTCGCCCGACGGTTCGAAGCCGTCCGACGGTTCCGTGGCGGCGAAGCAACGGGCCGCCGCCATCGACCTCAGCGGCCGCTCGCACATAACCGTCGAGGGCCTGGGGATCCGAGGCGCCACCGCGCAGACCTCCGCCGCCTCCACCGGCGTCGTCCTCGACGGCATCGTCGCCCACGACATCTCCTCCGACGCGGCGCTGAGCCCCGACCCCGGCATGGTCACCGCTCCCGACGGCTGCGCCGTGCTGACCGCAGGCGAGACGACGTCCGGCATCCTGCTCAAGGGCCGCGGCAACGTGCTCCGCAACAGCCTGATCGACGGCAGCACCGGCAACGGCGTGGTGATGTCCGGCACCGGCAACACCGTGCAGAACACCACGATCCTGCACGTCGACACACTGGGCAGTTACGCCGCGGGCATCAACGTCCTCGGCTCGGGCCAGCGCATCGTCCACAACACGATCCAGAGCTCGGGCCGCAGCGGCATCAACATCGACAACAAGGTCGCCGGCTTCACCTCCGCGGGCCACACCATCGCCTACAACGACATCTCCGACTACGACAACCTGGTCGTCGACGGCGGTGCCATCTACGTCTGCTGCTCGGTGAACCTCGCGACCACGGTGATCCACCACAATCAGCTCCACGACCCGTCCCCGTTCGCGCACACCGCGCCGGCACCGGGCGTCTATCTCGACAACAGCACCTACAACGCGACCGTGTACGACAACGTCGCCTGGAACCGCACCACTTACGGGGCCGTGCTGATCAACCCCAACGGGCAGAGCACCTCGGGCAACCGGATCTACAACAACACCTCCGGCACCGACACCAACGTGGCCAGCACCTTCGGCGGCACGTACTCCGACACCGAGATCGTCAACAACATCGGTGTCACCGGGAACGATCCGGGATCACGAACTCCAACAACTTCACCCCGGTCAGTGCCGTGCGGTTCACCGACCCGGCCGCGAACGACTTCACGCTCTCCGCCGACTCCCCGCCCGCGACGCGGGCCTGGTCCACCCACCGGCGACGGACGGCTCCACCGACCCGCACCCGAGCCTCGGCGCCTACCAGTACGGCGCACCGAAGTGGGTCGGCGGAGCCACCCGACCGGCCCGCAGACCGAGGCCGAGTCCTACTCCTCCAGCAGCGGCGTCAGCACCCACGCCGCCGGCACGGGCACCGTCGTCGGCAGCTTCGACGGCGGGGACTGGGTCGGCTACGACGACGTCGACTTCGGCACCGACGCGGACCTGTTCACCGCGTTCGTCGGCGTGGAGGACGCCTACGCCAACAAGGGCATCGAGATCCACCTCGACTCCGTCACAGGGCCGCGGATCGGTGTGCTGCACGTCGCGGGCACCGGCGGTTTCGACACCCTCTCCGTCCAGTCCACGTCGATCGTTCCGACAAGCGGACACCACAAGGTCTACCTCGTCGCCCCCGGCGGACAGCCCGGGTTCGGCAACCTCGACCATTTCTCGTTCAACCACGCGAGCCGGTAGCCCAGCACCCGGCGAACAGGAATCCCTTCTACGGTCCGACACCGGTTCCCGAAGCGTTCAGGGGGCGGTGTCGGACTGACAGGCGGCGCGGGCGTTGGTTCCTCCTCCCCGTCCGAGAGCTGAAAACTGAAAAGGAGGCAACCCCTCACCGACCCCTCGACCTACGCGTCAGCCGGTCCGAAGGCCGACGGCCAGCGTCAGTTCGAGGACCCGGTGCGGTGATGCGAGATCCGGAAACAGCTCGCGCAACTGGGTCATCCGGTACCGGACCGTCTGAGGATGGACGAACAGCGCCGCCGCCACCTCGTCCCGTCGGCCCTGGTGCAGCAGCCACGCCCGCAACGTCTCCTCCAGCCGCCGCGCGGTCGCGACGGGGACGGTACGCAACGGTGCCAGGGCGCGGGCACGCAGGTCCGCGAACGCGTCCGCGTCGGCGCTCAGCACCAGTTCGGGCAGATGATCCTCGGTGTCGCGGATGTCGGAAGAGAGGGAGCGTGCGCGCACCGCCCGTGCGTAGGAGGCGGACGCACGGGTCCATGGCCGGGGCGGCCCGATCACGGCGTCACGTTCGTTCAACTGCCGTACGAGATGCGGTCGGTCGGCATCGGGGACGAGCAGCACACCGGTGGCGTCGGGCAGGTCGTCCAGGACGAGGGTGCTCTGGTCGAGGGTGCGGTAGGCAGGCCGGGCCTGGGCGGCGGGCAGCAGGACCGCGGTCAGCGAGACCGGGGCCTGCCACCCAGCTCGTTGAGCGGAGACCAGCAGCACGTCCGGGCTCGCGCCGGCGACGAGGTCGCGGGCCAGCTGTTCCAGGTGACGTTCGTGGGCCCTGCCGCGGGCGGCCAGTTCGTCGGCGTGGCCCGCGGCACTCGCGGCGGAGAGCTCGTCGATGTAGGCGAAGGTCAGTTCGGCGAACTTGGCGACCTCGGCGGCGGGCAGACCCGCGGGTACGGCGCCCGCTGCCAGGCATCGCCAGGCCACACGGGCGCCGACCCGGTAGGCGCTGAGCAGAGCGTCCATCGAGCGGCCGTCGCGCACCTCGCCGCGACCCAGGTCGTAGGCCGCGTCACCGCCGTCGCCGCCTGTCGCGTGGCCGCTGGCGAGGTCCAGGTAGTGCCCCAGGGCGGTGCGGACGGCTCGGCGTATGGTGGCGCCCATGCGGCCCGAAAGGGCGCCCGCGTAGGGAGGTACCTCGTCGATGATCGCCTGGACGACCTCGTCGGCGGTGGTCTTCAGCACGGCCCGAAGTGCGGTGACCGTCGTCTCGTCCAGGGCCAGTTCGCCGGCCCTTCGTATCGCCTGATTCACGTTTTTGTTCCCTGCGAACAATTCTGCCGACCAGATTCACATCCTGCGGTCAGGACTTTACGCCCTGAGGCGCAGCAAGCTGGAGCGATGACGAGTACAGCCCTCCGCAGCAGGGCGTGGAAACTACTGGAGCTGGTCACGACGCCGCTGCTGCCGTCCGACTACCTCGACCTGGTCAGCCCGCTGCGCGCGGGCGCCGACCTTCGGGGGCGCATCGAGGCCGTGCACCCCGAGACGGGTGACGCCGCGACCATCGTGATCAGACCGGGACGAGGCTGGCGCGGCCATACAGCCGGTCAGTACGTGCGGATCGGAGTCGATGTCGACGGGGTCCGCCTGTGGCGTGCCTACTCCATCACCTCGCCGACCTCCCGCCAGGACGGCCGCATCACAGTCACCGTGAAGGCGATCCCGGACGGCAAGGTCAGCAACCACCTGGTCCGCAGGGCGACACCGGGCACGCTGATCCATCTCGACCAGGCGACCGGTGACTTCGTACTGCCGCGGGCCAAGCCCGCCAAAGTGCTCTACCTGACGGCCGGAAGTGGCATCACGCCCGTGATGGGCATGCTGCGCGACACCGAGTTCGACGACGTCGTCATGGTCCACTCCGCGCCACGGCCGCACGACGTGATCTTCCGTAGCGATCTGCACAGGCTGGTCGCGGACGAGAAGCTGCGTCTGACCGAGGTGCACACCGATACGGACGGGGTGCTCGACATCGCCCGTCTCGACGACCTGGTGCCCGACTGGGCCGAGCGCGAGACCTGGGCCTGCGGGCCGGCGGGTCTGCTCGACGCCGCCGAAAAGCACTGGAGCGAGCACGGCGTCCCGGAACGCCTGCACACCGAACGCTTCCGCCCCAGCGTCGTCGTCGCCGGTGACGGCGGCGAGGTCACGTTCAGCACCACCGGCAAGACCGTCGCCGCGGGCGGCGCCACGCCGTTGCTGGACGTCGGCGAAGAGGCCGGCGTGCTCATGCCCTCCGGGTGCCGCATGGGCATCTGCTTCGGCTGCGTCACCCCGCTCAAGGCGGGCGCCGTCCGCGACCTGCGCACCGGCGAGATCACCGAGGCCGAGCCGGGCGTCCTCATCCAGACCTGCGTGTCCGCCGCAGCGGGCCCCTGCGACATCGAACGGTAGGAGCACCTTGACCGCCATTGACCCCACCGCCCACCTGACCGCGGAGCAGATCGAGGAACTCGGCCGCGAGCTGGACGCGATCCGCGATGAGGTGATCGCCGGCCGCGGCGAGAAAGACGCCGCCTACATCCGCAAGGTCATCTCGGCACAGCGCAAGCTCGAGCTGGCCAGCAGGGGCGTACTGCTGTTCTCGATCTTCCCGCCCGCGTGGCTGCTCGGCACCGCCGGCCTGTCCGTGGCGAAGATCATGGACAACATGGAGATCGGCCACAACATCCTGCACGGCCAGTGGGACTGGATGCGCGACCCGAAGATCCACTCCACCACCTGGGAGTGGGATCACGTCTCGCCTGCCGACCAGTGGAAGCACTCGCACAACGAGCTGCACCACACGTACACCAACGTGATCGGCAAGGACAACGACCTCGGCTACGGCATCATGCGCGTCGACGAGGACCAGAAGTGGCACCCGCTCCACCTCGGTCAGCCGCTGTGGAACTTCCTCAACGCCTGCTTCTTCGAGTACGGCATCGCGGCGTACGACCTGGAGCTCGGCAAGAACCTGAACAAGCGCCGCCGCAAGAACCCGGAGTTCCGCGCGCGGGCCAGGGCCGTGGGCCGCAAGATCCGCAAGCAGGTGCTCAAGGACTACGTCATCCACCCGCTGCTGTCGGGCCCGTCCTTCCTCCCCACGCTCGCCGCCACGTTCACCGCGAACCTGGTCCGCAACATCTGGTCCCACTCGGTGATCATGTGCGGGCACTTCCCCGAGGGCGTCCAGGTCTTCGAACGCCGGTCGATCAAGGGCGAGACGCGCGGCCAGTGGTACCTGCGCCAGATGATGGGCTCGGCGAACATCAGCGGCAGCGCGGCCATGCACTTCATGACCGGCAACCTCTCGCACCAGATCGAGCACCACCTGTTCCCCGACCTGCCCAGCAACCGCTACGCCGAGGTCGCGGTGAAGGTGCGCGCACTGTTCGAGAAGTACGAGCTGGACTACGTCACCGGACCGCTGCCCCAGCAGGTGTTCTCCGCGTGGCACAGGGTCTTCCGGCTCTCGCTCCCGAACAAGAAGCCCAAGCTCAAGGCACCGGACCACGAGCGAGAGCTCGTCGCAGCCTGATTCCCGGTACCGGCTCAGCCCTTTGGGCCTCACCGACGGCACTCCCGGGTCTGGCGAGCCCCGCCTGCGCACCGAGCTGGAGCTCCAGCTCGGTGCGCAGGCGGGGGCACGAGTTGATGCCGCCGGCCCACCCCGGCCACGGTGTGGGCCGGACCGCGACAGCTCTGCGTGGGTCAGCGGACCGTGGTGACCCGGTGCTCCTGCAGCGCGGCGCAGTTGGAGCCCGTCACGTAGACGAACACGTTGTCGATGTGACCTCCCCAGTCGACGCAGTAACCCTTGCCGTAGACGTAGGCCGGTCCCGCGTACGACGTGTACGCGCCCTCGTCCTGGGCGTACCCCTCGGTGTCGGGGACATAGACCCATGCGCCCATGTCCCGCGCGGTGCCGGGATTCGTGCGGATGGTCGCGACGCAGTTCTTGCCGGTGGAGGCGTTGTAGGTCAGGTAGACGGTGCCCTGCGTGCCGACGGGCGCGGAATTGACGGTCTTGTAGGAGCTCCCACAGACCTTCTGCGCGGTGGTGTTCGGCGCCGCGGAGGCGGAGCCGGCCGCAACGGTCGTCGCGCCGACCGCCAGGGCCGTCATCGCGGCACCGGCGAGAACAGAATGACCGAATCTCACTTTTCCCCTTATGACTTAGATGTGTCGTACTCCTGACAGGTCAGACACGCGCCGGTCCTCCAGGGTTGTGACCCCGCACCGGCACGATCCGGCCCCCTTGACCGGGCGAGCCGAAACCACGACTGGATGGCCCTGACCTCGAGGGACAGGGAGGTTGCGGCTCCGCCGGGGCCCCGTCCGCGCACCGCGCCGCCACAGCTTTCACCCCAGGACATTGAGACCGTTGAAGACCAGTCGGCGGCCCGCGTGACCTGCCGTCACTCACGCGTGACGCCCCGACGCAGCACTCCCGCCCGTACGGCACGACACCGCACACACATCGGCGCGTTCCTGCCACAACCTCTCGGTGCCCGATGTGTCGGTCGAGTTCACTGAGGTCTGCCGACAGCGACCAGTCCCCGGCCCTGTCCAGGGCGCCGAGCTTTGTCGTGGACAGCCTGTGGCTCTGCGGCAGCCAGGTTCGTTGCCCACGCGTGCGCCGACTCCGCGAGAGAGTCGTCGGCGCCGTGATGCGCGGCCAGCACCACCCGGTCGGGGCGGAGCAGGGCCGTGCCGTCGCGCAGCCACGAGGAGAGGGCTCCGGTTGTGTCGATGGTGAAGGTCTCGCCCGGGGCCCGAACGCCGCCGGGTTCGCCGCCGGGGGCAGCACCGTGACGATCCGGGCGGCCAGCGCTTGGGCCAGGCGTCTTTCGGTCGGGGTCGGAGTGCGGCAGGTGAGAAGGGCGAAGCCGTCTCCGAGAAGGTCATCGAGGCGCACGGGCAGGTTGTCGAGGGTGCGCATCGGAGGCTGGGGGCTGAGCTCTCCGGGACGGGGCCCCGGCCGGGCAGTCGGGCGAGGTTGTGGCCTCCGCCGGTGAGGGGCTCCGCCGCGCAGGGCGGGGCTGAGCGTGGTCAGGGCGGCCTGCGTGAGCAGTCCGGTGTGCCGGCCGACGGCCAGTCCCACCCGGCGTGAGACCCGTGCCACGGGATGCGCGCTGGTCATCGCACGGCCGACACGGACGGCGGTTCGCACCAGATGGATCGCGTGGGGTCGGCGCTCGCTCTCGTAGGTGTCGAGGAGGGATTCGGAACTCTGCCCTGTGAGGACGCGTGCCAGCTTCCAGGTGAGGTTGTGGGCGTCGCGCAGGCCTGCGCCGAGGCCCTGGCCGATGAAGGGAGGGGTGAGGTGGGCTGCGTCTCCGAGGAGGAAGACGCGGTCCTGCCGCCAGCTGTCGGCGACTTGTGCGCGGAAGGTGTACCGCGCGAGGCGGACCACCTCGATCTGTTCCTCGGGGATCGACCCCGTCCATGGCGACAGAAGCCGCAGGAGGCGGGAGCGGTCGGTCGTCGCCTGTTCGGCGTCCTGCTCGCTGAGGCGAAACTCCCAGCGGTAGCGGTCTTCGCCTACGCGCATGTAGGTGGCGGGTCGGGCCGGGTCGCAGACCTGGTGGACACCCTCCCAGGCAGGGAGGGGCACGGGGCAGCGGACGTCGACGACGAACCAGTGCTGCGGCCGGCCCAGGAGGAGGTGGCGGGAGCCGATGGCCTGGCGGGTCGGGCTCGTGGCGCCGTCACACCCCAGCACGGCCGCGGCGACCACGGTGCGTTCGGCGCCGGTGGTGATGTCCTGCACGCGGACGGACGTCGGCAGACCGGAGCCGGGGGCGCAAGGGTGAGGCCGAGGATCTCGGTCTCACCGTGCAGGCTCACCAGGGGTTCCCGCTTGATGAGGTCGCGCAGGATGTGTTCGAGGTCGGGCTGGTCGAACATGTTGGCCTGGGGAAAGCCGTGGGCACCCACAAGGTCGTCGCGCAGGAACCGGGCCAGGACGCGGTGTCGGGAGTCGACGAGCTGCATACCGAGGCTGGGCCGGCTGTGTGCGGCGAAGGTGTCGGCGGCTCCGACGGCCTGGAGGATGCGCATGACCTCGTCGTCCACGTGAACCGCGCGGGGCAGCGGGTAGGGCGCCGGGTGACGTTCGAAGACCTGGCATGCCACTCCGTACCGTGCGAGCAGGAGAGCCGCGACCAGGCCGACGGGTCCAGCTCCGAGCACGGCGACAGGTGTGTCAGCGCTGTCGCTCGGCAGGGCCGAGGGCGACGCCGGAGGGGTGTGACCGGGATCGGAGGTCATGAATTCATGGCTTTCATCAGGGCGGTCAGCCGGGCCGGGTCGAGTTCGTTGTCCTCGCGCAGGGCACCCAGCACGGTGCGCAGCAGAGCCGGGGACGGAGTGGCGCCGAGGAAGTCCCGGGTGGCGGGAGGCCCCCACTGGGCGAGTCCGGAGGCGGACATGGCGGCCCATCCGGGTTCAAGGGTGTGGTCGTACAGGTCGCCATCGGTGAAGTGCTCGACGAGGAAGCGGTCGGGGTCGCGCCAGTAGTCGAAGATCTGGCTGCCCTGGATGTGGCGGCCGATGCCCCAGGAGCGCCGGTAGCCACGCTGGGCCAGGTACTCGCCGCCGGCGGCGAGGGCGTCGAGGTCGGCGACCTGGTAGGCGGAGTGGACGTAACCGGTGTCGGGGCCCAGGTGCATGGCCAGGGTGTGGTGGTCGGCGGGCCGGCTGCCGCGGTCGCAGCGGATGAAGGCCATGGTGGGGCCGCGGTGGCGCTGGCCGTCGAGGTAGAGGAAGTCGCTGACGATGAGACCGAGGTGGTGGAGGTACCAGTCCAGGGCGCGGCCGAAGACGCGGGTGGAGAGGACGACGTGGCCAAGGCGCTCCACGCGGGCCGGCTCGTGTGGCGGGCGCTGGGTCGCGTTGAGGCGGACGCGGTTCGCGCCGGTGTTCAGCTGGAGTGGCTGCTGGCCGGGCAGAGCGGGATGTTCGGTGACGCCGTGGACGACGCGGACGGGGATGCCGGAGGGGTCGAGGAGGTCCAGGTGATGGCCTCCTCCGTACTCGGTCGACGCGTGGACGTGCCGGCCGGTGGCCGTTGCCAGCCGGTCGAGGTCGGTACGGTCGGCGGCGAGGAAGACCGGGCCCAGGAAGCGGGAGGCCGGGCCTTTGCGGATGACGAGGCAGTGCGGTCCTGGCAGGGTGCCGCGCAGGTACAGGGCGTCGGGGGTGCGGGCGGCGACGGTGAAGCCGAAGTCGCGGGCGAAGGTCTCCGCGCGGTCCAGGTCGGGTTTGACGAACTCCAGCCAGGCGATGTCGGCGACTTTGATCACGGGCTGCCGGTCGCGTCCGGGGTGTTCGTCGCGGCGCGCGCCGTCTTCACTGTGCAGCCCCTGATGCGGGTCCGACGCGGTAGGGAGGGGGAAGTCATGGGTGCGGCTCCAGATGTCCGGTGCTCAGGCTTCGGTGAAGGACCAGACGAAGGTGTACCGGCCGAGAGCGGCGGTGATGCGGTCTGCGGCGTCGGCGGCTGTGGGCCGGGGCAGGGTGACGGTCAGGCGTGCGTCGTCGAAGCGGCAGTCGACGTCCTTCGGGTCCGACGGGAGGCCTGCTGCGGCGAGTTCGTCGAGAACGGTCTGCCGCACCGTGCGGATGCGCAGGGGCACCTTTGTGGGTTTGCCTACGGCGGTGACCGGAAGGCTGTCGAGGACGATGACGTCCTTGGTACGGCCGCGCTCTCCTGGAGGTGGGCGCGGGCGTGCTCGATGAGGTGGCCGGGGCGGTTCAGTGCTTCGGGTGCGTCGGGGCCCTAGGGTGACGTAGGCGATGGGTACCTCGCCGGCGTGGGGTCGGGGCGGCCCACGGCGCTGGCTCCGGTGACGTGGGGTGCTGGAGCAGCGCGTCCTCGATGGTGGCGGGGTCGATGTTGTGGCCGCCGCGGATGATGAGGTCCTTGGCGCGGCCGATGAGGTGGATGAAGCCGTCCCTGTCGACGCGTGCGAGGTCCCCGGTGTTGAGCCAGCCGTCGCGGACCGTCTCCTGGCTGTCCAGGTGCAGGCCGTCGGTGCCGTGTCCGGTGACGTAGCCGGCGAACACGGTGGGCCCCTTGATCAGCAGGACGCCGGGAGTTCCGGGCGGGAGATCGAGCCAGTTCTTCTTCGAGTCGACCAGCGCGGTCTTGACCTGCTGGTAGGGCATTCGCTGCCCCACGGATCCGGGCCGGTGGTCGCCGCCGGTGAAACTGCGGGCCGTCGCGCAGGTGGCTTCGGTCAGGCCGTAGCCTTCGCAGATTTCGACGCCGGTGTGCTCGGTGAAGGCGGTGCGGACGGTCGGGGGCAGCGCTGAGGCGCCGACGACGGCGAACCGCAAGGAGCTGATGTCGGCGTCCACGGGCACCTGGGCCAGGACGGAGTAGACGGTGGGTACGGCGGACATCGCGGAGATGCGGTAGCGCTCGACGATGCGCCAGATGTGGCTGTATAGGGCGGGCTCCCGGTAGCCGAGCGGGCCTGCCCACACCACGTGCTGTCCGCGCAGCAGGGGGCGAGCAGGGTGACGACGAGAGCGTTGACGTGGAACAGCGGAAGCCCGGCGAAGATCACGGACCGCTCGTCGAGGAGCGAGTTCGCGGCGATGCTCCAGGCGTCGACGACTTCGTTGCCGTGGGTGTGCGCGGCCAGCTTGGGAGCGCCGGTCGTGCCGCCGGTGTGGAACAGGGCGGCGAGGTCGTGGGCGTTCGGTTCGGCGCGGGGCCGTTCGTCCGGGCTGGTCGCCATGGCGGCGTCTAGGTAGTCGACGGTGGTTCCGCCCAGGGCTTCCAGGGCGGGTCCGGTGCCTGTGGCTCCGGTGGGCCGGAGTGCGTAGAGGGCGATGGGCTTGAGTTCGGCTGCCACGGCCAGCGCTGTGCGCCAGGTCCCGGGGTCGAGTTCGGGTCCGGCGGCAACCAGGATCCTGGCGCGGCCCAGGCGCAGGAGCCGGGTGATGTGGTCGGCCGGGAGGTGCGGGTTGACCGGTGCGGCGATCGCGGCGGTCTGGGCCGCCAGCAGTGCGGTGGGCAGGAGTGCGGTGTTCGGGGAGAGCAGGCCCACCGATTCACGGCGGCCGATGCCGTGGGACCGGAAGAGATGGACGAGGCGGTCTACCTCAGTACGCAGTTCGGCGAAGGTGCGGGTGTGGCCGTTTTCCCAGTCCTCCGCGCGGGGCAGGAAGGTGACGGCCGGCCGGTCGGGCCACAGCGCGGCGGCCCGGTCCAGGACGGCGTAGGTCGAGGTGGGCAGGTTCCGTGCGGTCAGCGGCACTTCTTCGATCGCGGCCAGGGAGTCGGGGGTGGCGTAGTCGGGCCACAGGGCGGGAGCGGACGAGGTCGTCATCACAGGGCCTCCGCTGTGGCGGCACGGACCGGGGTCTGCTGGGTGCCGAGATCGAGGGAACCGTCGGGGGTGCTGATGGAGGCGGTCACCATGTCCCCGGGCTTGAGGTAGGCGGGGTTCTTCGCCTGCCGGGCGAAGAACGTCTTCCACTTCTTCTCGGGCGGCAGCAGCGATCCGATCAGCTCCAGTACCTTGCCCGGTGAACGCAGCGCGGTACCGCCAGGAGTACCGGTCAGGAGGACGTCTCCGGGGGCCATGGTCTGGAAGCGGGCGAGGGCGGTCAGCGCCTGGTCCGGCTTGGTGATCATCTCCGCCGTGCTGCTGTCCTGGCGGACCTCGCCGTTGACCGCGCACACCAGACGCAGCCGTTCCAGCGAGGCGAGATCGTGCGCGTCCACGAGCAGCAGTCGCGGGCCGAGCGGGGTGAAGGTCGGGTAGGACTTGCTCTCGTAGAACTGGGTCTTGGGCAGCTGCACGTCGCGGGCGCTGATGTCGTTGGCGACGACCAGGGCTGCGACGTAGTGGCCGAGGGTGGCGGTGGTGACGTCGGCGTCGAGGGGCAGCGGGGCGCCGAAGACGAGCCCGAGTTCGACTTCGTAGTCGAGCAGGCGGACATGTCCGGGCCGGATGATCTCCTCGGCCGGGCCCGACACGGATCCGGAGGCCTTGCGGAAGAAGGTCGTGGGCACGAGGTCGGGATCGAAGCCGGAGTCGATGGCGTGGGAGCGGTAGTTGACCATCTGCGCGACGACGCGGCAGGGCGTGGTCACCGGTGACAGCAGCTCGCGCGCTCCGAGGTCTTCCCATCCGTCGTCGGACCGTTCGGCCTCTTCGACGGCCTGCCGGTCGGCGAGGAGATCTGCGGTGGTGGCGGCGTCGGTGCCGACCGGGTAGATCCGGCCGTCGGCGCGCTGAACCCACCAGCCCTCACGCGTACGGACAACGGCTGTGCTCATGGGGTTCTCCTGCTCGGAGTTTCGAGGGGCGTGAGGAAACCGGCGCACGCTGCGCGAAGAGGGTCGCGGTCTTGAGAGGGCTACCGCCACACGCCTTAACTGATGAAAGCATCACTCTTGAGTGTCTAATCTGTCAACGCCATGTTTCCGGCAGGCGCGGCCCGACCGCCATCGGGCCGGACACCTATGCGCTACGGGGTTCGCGCAGCCGGGGAAAGAGGCGCCGCGCGTTGCCGCGCAGCAGATCGGCGCGGGCCGCCGGGTCCAGGGCTTCGACGAGCGGGCGCGCGAGGCCTTCGACGGCCCAGTCGGGCGTGAAGGGAAGTCGCTGCCGTAGAGCAGGTGCCGGGTATCGGTGAGGTTGAGCAGGGCGGGCAGGGCGCGGGGAAGGGTGAAGCCGGCGAGGTCGAAGTGGAGCGTGGCCAGGTCCGCCAGGACGTCGACCGGCGGCCCGTCCGCCTGCATCAGGGCGAACACGGCGATGCGGTCGGCGAGGACGGGCAGGGCGGCACCGGCGTGCGGGATGACGAAGGAGATGTGGGGTGACGTCGCAGGGTGCCCGAGAGGATCAGGTGGGCCACGGCGCGGGTGGTGTCGAAGGGGAACTCGATCATGGGGCGGGGGTAGCCGAGGCTGGTGTCCTGCCAGCACTGGGGTGAGGTCGGATGGAGGAACACCACCGCGCGGCGCTCGTCGAGGAGTTCCATCAGGGGTTCGTAGAGAGGGTCGCCCAGGTAGTGGCCCTGATAGTGGGTGTGCAGGGCGATCCCGTCGGCGCCCAGGTCGTCGAGGGCGCGCTCGGCTTCGGCGAGGGAGGCGGGAAGGTCCGGCAGCGGAAGGGATGCCATCAGACCGAAGCGACCCGGGTGGGCGCGAACCAGTTCAGCGCCTTCGTCGTTGACGTTGCGGGCCAGTTCACGGACGGCGTCCGGGGTGCCGAAGTCGATCCCGGGTGAGGACACGGACAGCATCGCGGTCTGGATCCCGACCTCGTCCATGTGCCGCAGCGCCGACTTCGGATCCCAGTCGGGGATGGCGGGCATCCCGTCCGGCTGGGTGATGCCCGCGTCCTCCATCGCCGCGCGCAGCCGGGCGGTAAAGAAGTGGGCGTGCACGTCGATCGCGCCTTGCAGAGGCGGGGCGCCTGCGGGGCCGTTCGCGATGGCGCTGTTGTCGGTCATGGGGCTCTCCTCGCCGATGACAGGTCGTCCCCGTCACCTAGATGATGGAATCGTCAATTACGCGCGGACCATCAGTCAAGGAGTGGCCGCTTCTTTCACTCCGAAGCCCGGGCATCCCCGGCCGGCGAGCCGCCACCCCTGTGACCCTGCGGTGTGAGCGGCTGTGCGGGTTGGACGGCGGGCGCCCGCACGGGCGGTCGGGGGTGCAGAGCCGAGCCGACCGCCCGGGTCGGGGCCGACCGCCGCTGTCTGCCTTCCGGGCGCGACACCCGGCCTTGCCATCGCTCCTGCCGGAGGTGGAAACAACGCCCGGGGTGGTGGCCGCCGGTGCGGGCAGGGTCTGCACTGGGGGTACGGATCGGGCAGGCGAGGACAGCCGGGGTGAGGATCGCGGGGATGACACCCATGACTTCGGTGAACTCGCCCATAGCGGCGTCGGGCACGCCATAGACGAGTTGCCTGCCGCGTCGCCGAGACCGGTTACAGCCTCGCGTCCGCCGACGGACGAGTGGCGCACCAAGTTCGGCCCGCCTGCGGGCAGTTGCCCGATGGTGTCGGCGGGGTCGCGCGGCGCTGGGTGGAAAGGACCGATCCCGTGATGGCGATGCCGACCGCGGAGCCGACCTCGCGGGTCGTGTCGTTCATGGCGGAGGCCACGCCCTGGCGGTCGGGTCCGAGGGAGTCGACGATCACGATCGGGCCGTACCGGCGGAACCGATCAGGCCGATGCCCAGGCCCGCGATCACGGGGGCGACGAGAAGGCGGGGTAGGCCCTGTCGGCAGTCAGGGAAGGTCAGGGAGGTCGGGGACGGTCAGTCAGAACAAGCCGGCGGCCAGGAACAGGCGGCCTGCGGGCAGCACGGCCCTGTGGCCGACGCGGCGGGTGAGCCGGGGCCAGCCGGGAGGGTGAGCTGCGAGACGGGCAACACCACCGCGGCTACCGGCAAGAAGGCACGGGCGCCCTGGAGAAGGCTGTACCCGTGGATGAGCTGGAGGAACTGCAGCCCTACGAACGTGAATCGGACGACGGCCAGGAACTGGCTCATGAACGCGATCGCGCCGGCGCGGAAGCCCCGCAGGACGAACAGGCGCGGGTCACGGATCGGACGGCGACCACTCAATCGGAGCACGATGCAGCCGGTCAGCCCGAGCGCGGAGACGGCGAACGCGACGAGGTCCGATTACCGCGGCGACGGGGGCATTTCGCGCCTGCGCTCGACCGAACGCGTCGAGCGGGTTGAGGCAGTCGCGCCCGCGCCCCGCCTGACGTGGGTCATGCGAACCCGGAGCGCACCAGTCACCCCAGCGCGGGCAACGGCCTGACGGAGATCTCGTGCGCTTCATCGGGAGGCAGGCCGAGCATGCGCAGGACCAGCTCGGCCGCCGCCTCTCCCGCTGAGGCGTTGAGGTCGCTGGTGGCCCCAAGCTGGACGAGAGCCAGCACGATTCCGCCGACGGCCCCGAGAGCGACTTGGGCATCCTTGATGTCGAAGCGTCCCGACGCCTTCCCGACCTCCAGGTCACGCAGAGCGCGCGGGCCCAGGCCGGTCCCGCTGTGGACATGCTGGAGTCCGCGGAAGCGGGGGATCCCGGTGATCTCCGGGTGGCTGGCGGCCAGTCGCAACGTGAGGCGGACGCTGGCCGCGAAGGTCTCGGCGGGGTCCTCGATGTCGGCCGTGGCGGCGTCGAGCAGTTGCCCGTACTCCTCCAGGGCGTCGGCGACTGCCGCGTCGAAGAGGGCGTCCTTGGTCTCGAAGTGGTTGTAGAAGGTCCCGAAGCCGACGTCCGCCCGGTCGGCGATCGCCTGGATGCTCACATCGGTGCCGCCCTGCTCGGCCATGATCTGACGGGCAGCGCCGATGAGGGCCTGACGGGTCTTGGCCCTCCGGCGCTCGAAGCGGTTCGCGGGCTGAGTGGCGGAGGGCTGCATGGCGCGATTCTAGTCGCCAACAGAACTGATGAGGCCATCAGCCGTCTGGCATGACGGGAATCTCAGGATTGACTCGTCGGTCGACCAGGGGAGGTTTTCCCGGCGGCGCTTCCCGGCCCACCGCAGCACTGGAGGTCCCGGGATCTTGCTCCCCACCGAAGCCGTGTGGCGGCACCCGATTGTCCTCATCGTCGCAGCCACCCACACGGTGCGTTGATGGACAGCACCGTGGCCAACGGCGCCGAGCGCAAGGACGCTGCCGCGTTGCAGGACGCGACGGACACGCCACAGAGGCCGAGGGTGACCATCCATGGATTCCCGGTGCTGGCCTAGGTCGCCTTCCATCACCCCGTCCCCGGGCAAAACCCGCCTGCAGGGCTGCAGTTGACCTCCACAACAAAGAAACAGCGGGCCTGACAGCCCATTTCGACAGGCAACGCGTTCCCTTTCCCCCACCCGGCAAAGTCGCCCGACACTCCCGACGACGCGTAACACTCCCCGGCTCGGCGCATCAGCAACGGGCTCCCTCCGGAGACCCGCACGGCCCGGCCCTGCTGCGTGCCCATGCCCAGGACGCTCCGAAGACAGCTGCCACCGGATGTCGTCACCGCGCGGCCGGCAGACCCGTCCGCATACCGTTTCGGGCCCGCCGCCTCAAGAGATGCAAGCGCCGCCACGGTCCCACCCAGGCCAAAGGGACCCGACCTGCACCCGTCCTCGCCCTCGCCGCACCGTCACCGTGTCACGCCGTCACCCGGGGTCATGACAGATCGATGACGATCTTGCCCCGCACATGCCGGTCAGCCTGGATCTCGACCGCGCGGCGGATCTGTTCGATCGGGAAGCTCTCAGCGACAGGCACGCGGAGTCGGCCCGCCGCAACCATCCGGGCGAGCTCTTCGAGGGCACCGGGAGCCGCGTTCGCGCCGTTGGCCGCCGCCACGCCGTCGACCTGTGCGGCGATCGTGCAGATGCGGTCGTCCGGGACGCTCAACTCCCGGGCGGCGTGCACCGTCTCCACCCCGTGCAGGTCCATCGCGGCGGTGACACCCCTGGGGGCGAGGGCTCGGACGCGGTCGGCCAGGCCGTCACCGTAGGCGACCGGCTCGGCTCCGAGTTCGCGGAGGTAATCGGCCGACGACGGCGACCCCGTCCCGATCACACGCGCCCCTGCGATCCGGGCCAGTTGGACGGCGAACACCCCAACTCCGCCACCCGCACCGCCGATCAGCACGGTGTCGTCCGGACCGAGGGTGACCGCGGCAAGGGCGGCGGACGCGGTGCGGCCCGCGATCGTCAGGGTGGCGGCGATGCGGTCGTCGACACCGTCAGGGGTGTGGTGAGCCTCGTTCGCAGCCGTCTCCCCGCCCGCGTCGACCACCACGAAGTCGGCGACCGCGCGGGACAGGGCCCCTCCGAACACCCGGTCGCCGGGCGCAAAGCCGCTCACCCCGTCACCGACCTGATCGATCACGCCCGCGTAGTCCGTCCCGAACCCGACGGACAGGGTCAGTCCGAACCGGCCGGCCGTCTCCTCGTCCGCGGTAATGAACCAGTCCATCGGGTTCAGACCGGCGGCGGCAACCCGCACCCGGATCTGCCCCGGGCCGGCCTGCGGCGCGAGAACCTCTCGGACAGCCAAGACGTCGGGTCCGCCGAACGAATCGAGCCGGACCGCCCTGCTCTGACCGACCGACGGCCGATTGCTCCGTTCCTGCATGTACGTCTGCCTCCTCGATGTCCGCGAACCAACCAAAACGGATCGCGTTCCGTTTAGATGGATGACCGTAATACAAACGGAACGCGATCCGTTTTGCCCGTGCCGGAGGTACGACTGCCCCGGCCGCGCGCAACCCACCACCGCGACCCACCCCTCGCGGTGACCACCCGCCTCTCCGCGTCGGCCGGCACCGAACTGCCGATGCGTGCGCGCGCACCCGCGGCCGAGGTCGGCATCGCCACGCTCCACCGGCAGCCCCGACGCACGCTCCACCAGCGCCTCCCGACCCACGCTCCACCGGCACTTCAGGACCCGCGAAGCACTGGTCGGCGCCGCCTACCGGAACCGTTTCGTACGACTGACGACTGGCGCCTCCTCGCACCGACACGGCATCCGCCGCGGCGTGCCGAGCCGAGCCGAGTCGGCACTGCCACCCACCCGCCGGAAAGAGCCCCATGCGGCTTGACCCTCACGTGGCGTCAGGCTGCATAGTCGCTGCCGTGGAGGATCACTGGACCGTGGGACAGGTAGCCGGGCTGGCCGGCGTGAGCGTCCGCACGCTGCATCACTACGACCAGGTCGGGCTCATACGGCCTTCAGCGCGGACCCCGGCCGGGTACCGGGCCTATTCAGCGGGCGACATGGAGCGGCTGCGCGAGGTGCTGGCCTACCGACGCCTGGGTTTCGGACTCCGAGAGATCACGGACCTGGTGGACGACCCGACCACCGACGCGGTAGCGCACCTGCACCGACTGCGCGAGCTGCTGCTGGAGCGGCGTGATCGCGCCGACGCCATGGTGGCGGCCATCGACAGGGAACTGGCGACACGGGCGAGGGGGCTGACAGTGACACCGGAGAAGCAACTGGCGCTGCTCGGCGCACGGTTGTACGACGCGATCGGCGGCGCTTACACCACGACCCGGCGTACCGAGCCGCGGATCGCCGCGCAGATCTGGGACGCACTCGGCGACGCCCGGTCGGTGCTGAACGTCGGGGCCGGCACCGGCTCCTATGAACCTGCCGATCGCGACGTGATCGCGGTCGAGCCGTCGGCGGTGATGCGGGGTCAGCGGCCCGCGGGTTCGGCGCCGTGCGTGGACGCCACCGCGGAGCAACTGCCGTTCGAGGACCAGTCCTTCGACGCCGCGATGGCGGTCTCCACCGTGCACCACTGGGGAGATGTCGCGGCGGGGCTGCGCGAGATGCGGCGCGTGGCCCGCCGCGTGGTGGTGCTCACGTTCGACACCGACGAACCCGGATGGATGGACCGGTTCTGGCTCACCCGCGACTACCTGCCCGAGTTCGCCGATGTGCTGGCGACGTTTCCCTCGCTCGCCGGGATGGCCGACACCATCGGCGCCCGCGTGGAACCGGTACCCGTCCCGTGGGACTGCGCTGACGGCCTGTTCGAAGCGTACTGGCGCCGGCCTGAGGCCTATCTGGAAGATCACGTACGCCGAGCGGCATCGGTGTGGACGAGAGTCGGCCCCAGGCCGAACAACGGGCGGTGCACAGCCTCGCCGACGACCTCGCCACGGGCCGCTGGGCCGCACACAACAGCGACCTCGCCGGACGCGACACGGCAGACCTCGGCCTCCGCCTGCTCACAGCGTGACGCACGCCCTCGCGGGGCCGCCCAAGCCTCCCCCGCTCATGCTCATCACGCCCCCTCACATCCGCGACAGAGCCGCGAAGTTGGACCAGAACCCGACCAGAACCCGACCCGAACCCCCGCTCTCGCCTCCACCGTCACCCAGCCACCACCCCACCCACGCTGCTCCCTTCCGATCACCGATGAGTTTCGGCGCGCCGCACGGTCCAAGTCGATACACCGAACACGTCGGTACACCGAACAAAGGGACAGCCCCGATGAGTACGACACGCCAGCAACCGACGACCCACATCGCCCGCCGCATGTTCGAGCTCCTGGAGCCGATCTGCCTGGTCACCTTCACCGCCGACGAGTGCAACAAGGAACTGGCCGCACTCGGCCACCGCACCTACTGGGACGGCTACTTCGCCAGCCGCGCCGCGCCACTGGGCCGGGTTCCGGCTCACGTCGTGCACGCGGCTTTCTACAACTTCGCCGACGGGAAGTCGCACGGCACATCCCCAGCGCCTGGGAGACGATCCCTCCCGCCGCCTCGGTCGCCGCGCGGGAGCGGGCAGCGCGGCCTCCCTGCGGCGCATCCTCGGCGAGGAACTGGCCGGCTCCCGGGCCTGGTGCGCGCCGCGGACCTGACCACCAAGGCCGCGACCAGTGCCCCCACCGAAGGCCGGGTGATGTACGCCGGCATGCGCACCCTCGACGTACCCGGCGACCCCGTCGCCCGGCTGTGGCACTCCGCGACCATGCTCCGCGAACACCGCGGGGACGGACACATCGCCGCGCTCCTCGGCGCGCACATCGACGGCACGGAGGCCCACGTGCTCTCCGCTCTGGACATGGACATCCACCCGGCGGAGTCGTTCGGACGCATCCATCACCTGCCCAAGGAACGCCTGGCCACGGTCATGGACGGCCTGCGCGAACGCGGACTTATCGACGCCGACGGCTACTTCACGAACACCGGCCGCGCGACGAAACAGCGCATCGAGGCCCTCACCGACGAACTCGCCACCCCGCCCTACGACGCCCTGTCCCCGCCGAACTCGACGAACTGGTCACCGAACTCCAGCCCATCACCGCGGCCTTGGTGGCCACAGACTCACAGTGACGCCCAGAGGCGGACGGCGACCCCGACCTCAACGACGTCGACGCCCTCCCTGAACTGCCCGAAGGCGATACCCGCACCCGCCGCCGTCCTGCCGGTCCGGGTGGCGGAGTCGGGAGATGTCGCCGTCGCTACATCGTGCACTCGCGGCATGGTCACCCGCTCCGCCGATTGTTCCGAACAGCGCGTGGACCAGCCCCGGCACCACCGCCCCACCCCGGGGCCCGTGATCGTCCTGCGGATGCGATGCCCGGCGAAGCGGCTGAGAATGGACGGGTGAGTGGCACTCATGCGGCGCGGGGCGCAGCCGCTGAACCGGCGCCCAGGACCCCGAACCAGACGCTGACCCTCGCGGCCATGCTCTTCGCGGTGTCGATGACGTTCATCGATCAGACGATCGTCTCCATCGCGGCTCCGGACATCGTCAACGAGCTGGGCCTGACCGGTTCGGGCATGCAGTGGGTGGTGAACGCCTATCTGCTGTCGCTGGCGGCGTTCTTCGCCCTCGGCGGTCGGCTTGCGGACCTCTTCGGGCCACGCCGGGTCGTCATCGTCGGCACCCTCGTCTTCGTCATCTCCTCCGTGCTCTGCGGCTGCGTCCCCAAGGGCGACTTCGCCCAGACCTGGCTGATCATCTTCCGGGCGACGCAGGGCCTGGGAGCGGCGCTGCTGTTCCCGGCGGCCCTGGCCGTCGTAGTGGCCGTCTTCCCGGTGGAGCGGCGCGGCCGGGCCCTGGCCCTGTTCTTCGGCCTGTCCGGGGCGCTGACGGCCCTCGGACCGCTGCTGGGCGGCTGGCTCACGTCCTGGACCTGGCGGGCGATCTTCTGGGTGAACGTGCCCGTCGCCGTCGTGGCCCTCGTCCTGACGATGATGGCGCATGTCCGGAACCGGCGACGCGACGAGTCGCTGGACGTCGTCGGCGCCGTACTCATCGCGGTCGGCATGGGTGTGAGTGTGCTCGGTTTCCAGCAGGCGGCGTCCTGGGGCTGGGACAGCGCGGCGACCTGGGCCTGCATCGCGGGCGGCCTGGCGGTGCTCGTCCTGTTCTGGCGTTACGAGCGAGGCAGGCGGCACCCGCTGGTCAACCTCGCGGTGTTCCGTGACAAGGCCTTCACCGTGGACGTGCTGGTGCTGTTCTTCGCCATGCTGGCCTTCGTCCCGGTGTTCTTCTTCGCCTCGGTCTACGCCCAGGTCTCACTGAGCGCCTCCCCCAACCAGGCCGCGCTGTATCTCCTGTACTTCTTCGCCGGCTTCGCGATCGCCTCCCAGTGGGGCGGGCGGATGCTGGACAAACAGGGGGCCCGGGGGCCGATGAGGATCGGCACGGCCCTGGGCGCCGTCGGGTTCGCCCTGTGGGCCAACAAGCTGACCGACCTGTCGATGCACGACCAGTGGCCCTACGTCGCCCTCGCCGGCGCCGGCATCGGCTTCATCCTGGCGCCCGCCTCCACGGACGCCGTCAACCGGGCGATCGGCGCCTCCTACGGCGAGGTCACCGGCATCACGCAGACCGTGCGCAACTACGCGGCGAGTGTCGGTCTGGCCGTCCTCGGGACGATCCTCACCCACCAGACGACCCAGAACGTCGTGTCGACCCTCACCTCCCGCGGGGTGTCGTCGGGCACCGCGAACGGCGTGGCGAAGGACATCGCCGAGGCGGTCACGGGCAACGGAGACGCCCGCCAGCCCACCGGCAGCGGTCCTGCCGCGAGTGCGGCGCGCGACGCGATGTCGAGCGTGCGGATGGACTTCGCCGAGGCCAACCAATGGGTCCTCTACGGCATGGCCATCGCCCTGGGTATCGGCTATCTCGTCTCCCTGCGCCACCCCGGAGGCAAGGGCACCCCGGCGGTCACGGCAGGCGAGACCGCGGCGGCGCCGACCGCTCCGGCGTCCCCGACCGCTCCGGCTTCTCCGTCCGGGAGCGGACACCGGACGCGGGCCTGAGGCGCGGCGTCTGGGCCGGGGTGCACCCCGGCCAGGTGATGGTCGTATCCCCAAAGATCAGCACTGCACACCGCGCAGGGTGACCAGCCTTTCTGTGTCAGGCCCTGCCGACGCGGCAAGTGGTGGTGCCTGCAACCCAGTTGACACGCCGGGGAGGGATGCCGCCGTCCGTCGCGCGAGGGGCGCACGGTAGTGTGTTCAAGTCTCGAACACTTCTCCGCACGTTCTGTACAGGTGACATGAGGAATGTGTCGCCCGTCCGAGCCGCCCCCGCACACGACCTCTGAAAGTGACTTGATGAACGTGTCGACCGGCGGCAGACGGCCTTGGCGCGAGGCCCAGTTGGCCGCCCTCGTCTGTGCGATCGCCCTGTTGCCCACCCCCGGTTACGCGGCGCCGGCAGCACCCGGCCCACAGGACGACAAGTCGATCGAGGGCATCCGTACCGAACTGAACGGTCTGTACCGCGAGGCGGAGATAGCCACCGAGGCGTACAACACGGCGGACGTGAAGGCGGCCGGGCAGACGAAGCGGCTGGCCGCGCTGCGCAAGGACCTGGCGCTGTCCGAGGGCCGGGTGCGCGATTTGCGCAACCTCGCGGGCGCAGCCGCTCGGACCCAGTACCGGGGCGGTGATCTCGCCTCCACGGGCATCCAGTTGCTGCTGGGCGACCACCCGGACCAGGCCCTCGACGAGGCGTCCCAGGCGCGCCAGGCCCTGCGGAGTCTGGCCACCGTGTCCGACAGCCAGAAGAGCGCCCGCGACAAGGTGAGCGGGCAGACGGATGCGGCCGCGAAGAAAGCTGCGCGAGCTGAAGATCAGCCGTGCGGCCAAGGCCACGGCGAAGCAACGGATCGAGCAGAAGATAGCCCGGGCCGAGCAGATCGAGGACGGCCTTCAGCGGGACCAGGCGCGCAGACTCGCCCAGTTGGACAATGCCGCCGAGCAGAAGGCCAAGTCCCGCTGGACCGGCGGGGATTCCGGCAGTGACACGAAGGCGACCGGTGCGGCGGAGCGGGCCGTGGACTTCGCGATGGCGCAGATGGGCAAGCCGTACGTGTGGGGAGCGGTCGGCCCTTCGTCGTACGACTGCTCGGGGCTCACGTCCACCGCGTGGGCGGCGGCCGGACACCCCATCCCCCGTACCTCGCAGGCGCAATGGCAGGGGCTACGGCATGTCAGCCTGGCGTCGGCGCAACCCGGGGACCTGATCATCTACTTCAACGACGCCACCCACGTCGGCATGTACATCGGCCAGGGGCGGATCGTGCACGCACCGAGGCCGGGACGTTCGGTCACGGTGGCGCCGGCCGCCTCGATGCCCATCCTCGGCGTGGTCCGACCCGGAGCCTGAGCAGATGAACGAGTCACCGACACCCCGAAACGACGCGAACCTTCCGGTACTCAACGCGCCGCCGCTGATCCGGCTCGACGCGTTCGTGGCCGAGGACGGCTCGACGGTGGTCAACGGCCATCTGCTGGAGATGGGCGGTGTGCAGCAGCCCAACGAGGCCATCCTGGACGCCATCGCCATGTTCGCCCGCACCTTGGGTGCCCCGGTGGCGGCCACCGTCATCGACCGTACGGTGATGCAGGTGGCCCGCTTGCGGGTGCACCCCGACGGTTCGAGCCGCACGATCGCCGAGGACGAGGACCTGCCGCCGGGACGCGAGCGTACCGCCGCGGAGGAGCAGGCCTTCCCCCGCTCGCCCGGGTCGAGCGCATCATCCGGCACGCCCAACGCGATGAACTGCACGCCGCGTTCGTCCTCGCCAGCGCGCTACGCGAACACCTCACCCTGCGCAGGGGCGCGGAGGACGAACTCGCCCTGGAAGCACGGGCGATCGAGGCATACCTCGCCTTCCAACGAGGCGACTACACCCTCTCCACCGTCCTCGCTCTGACGGTGGCACGCATCCGCTGCCGCACGGACCTCGCCCTGGCGGCGCCGGAGGTGGCCCGTGCCACCGCGGCGTGGCAGCGGCTGCTGGACGAGAGCCAAGTGGCCACCCGGGGCGCGGAGTTGCTGCACATGTGGGGAGCGCCTCGCCGAAGAGGGCGTACCACTGGAGCCGGCTCACCAGGCCATGGCCCGCGCCGTCCGCAACCGCCTGGAACAGCGGGACCTGCAACAGCACAGCCAGGCACGGCCGGCCCTTCCCCAGGACAGGGCCCGATCGCCCCCGAGGACAAGCCCCTCAAGCCCACCCGCCGCGGCCTACGACGATTCACCCGCCGAGCCGGACGGCCCACGCAACCGTCGTCGTAGGCGGACTGCCGGGTCACGGCGACCCATTTCGCCGAGCCGTCGCCGCGGCGCACAGTCTTGACGGTATTGGTCTGGTCCAATAACGTCTGCCCCGCACAGAACCCCACACAGCTCAACACCACCAATCGTCACCTGAGTTGATGAGAGCCCGCTCACCTACTCCGGGTCTGCCTGTCGACGGAGCCAGTCCGAGACGGCACAGCAAACAAGCGCGATCCTGTTTGTTCTTCGGAGGTAAGACAGATGCAATTACTCTCTGCAAGATCACAGCGCGGCGGATGGAAGAGCCCTCTGACTCTGATCCCCGTCGTCGTGGCGACCGTGGCCGCCGCCTTGACCGCGACGGCGCCGGCCGCTCAGGCGGCGGTCCCCCGACGCCCTCGGGCTTCTCGCTCACGTGGAGCGACGACTTCAACGGTGCGTCCGGCACCGGCATCGACCAGAGCCTGTGGAAGTACGACACCGGACCGGGCAGCAATTTCGGCACCGGTGAGATCGAGACCATGACCAGCAGCACCTCGAACGTCTACTACGACGGCCAGGGCCACCTGGTGCTCCAGGCCCTCCACTCGGGCTCCGACGCGCGCAGCGGATGGACCTCCGGCCGCGTGGAGACCCAGTCGGCGGGCTTCGGCGCACCGGCAGGCGGCGTCGTGCGTATCGAGTCCGTCCTCCAGCAGCCCAACGTCACCACCGCCAACGGCGCGGGTTACTGGCCGGCGTTCTGGATGCTCGGTGCGCCGCTGCGTGACGGCGTGACCTGGCCGAAGTCCGGCGAGGTCGACATCATGGAGGACATCAACGGCCGCAGTTCCGTCTTCAGCACCCTGCACTGCGGCGTGAACCCGGGCGGACCGTGCAACGAGTCGACGGGCATCGGCTCGGGTGAACGCGCCTGTTCCGGCTGCCAGACCGGTTTCCACGACTACGCGGCGGAGATCGACCGCTCGGTGTCGCCGGAGCAGATCAGGTTCTACCTCGACGGGAACAACTTCTTCACCGTCAACGCGAACCAGGTGGATGCGACGACCTGGGCCGACGCGGTCGACCATCCCTTCTTCATCATCTACGACCTGGCGATCGGCGGCGGTTTCCCGGACGCCTTCGGCGGGGGTCCGAACGCGGCCACGGTCTCCGGCGGGAAACTGGTCGTCGACTCGGTGGCCGTCTACAACAAGGCGCCCGGCTCCGGAGGCGGCGGCGGTTCGGTGACCGGCCAGACGATCACCGGCCCCGGCGGCAAGTGCGTGGACGTATCAGGTGACGACACCGGCGGCGACGGCACCGCGGTGCAGCTGTGGGACTGCCAGTCAGCGGCAAAGGACCAGCACTGGACCTGGAGCGGCCAGACCCTGCAGACCCTCGACAAATGCCTGGACATCGCCGGCGGAAACAGCGCCGCGGGGACAAAGTTGCAGCTCGCCACGTGCAACAGCGGCGGGTACCAGAACTGGGTACGGCAGACCGACGGCTCGCTCCGCAATCCGACCAGCGGCCGGTGCATCGACTCGCCGTCGGGTGCCACCGCCAACGGCACCCGCCTCCAGATCTGGGACTGCAACAGCGCCGACGCCCAGAAGTTCGCCATCGGCACCCCGATCTACGGACCGGGCGGCAAGTGCGTGGACGTGGCGGGCGACGACACCGGCAGCGACGGCACGGCCGTACAGCTGTGGGACTGCCAGCAGTCCACCTCGCTCGACCAGAAGTGGACCTGGAGCGGCCAGACCCTGCGCACGCTGGGCAAGTGCCTGGACATCGCGGGCGGCGTGAACGCGAACGGCACAAAGCTCCAGCTCGCCACGTGCAACGGCGGCGGCTACCAGAACTGGGTGGTCAACGCCGACGGCTCGATGTCCAACCCGACCACCGGCCGATGCATCGACTCACCATCGGGCGCCACCGCCAACGGCACGCGCCTCGAGATCTGGGACTGCAACGCCTCCGGCGCCCAGAAATTCGCCCTGGCCTGATCCTCCCCCTCCCTGACGGGAGGGGATTCCTTCAGGTCGCCCAGTGCTCGGGTCGAGAGGGCAGCACCAGGCCCGGCCCTCCTGCCGGAGGCGTGAAGAGCGGTGGTGGCGACGGCTTTCGGGGCCGAGCCAAAGACCAAGCCCAACCGTGCTGCGCGCCCTGGAAGTTCGACCATCAGCCGAGGTAGTCCGCGCGCCCTTCGTCGTCGAGTTCGAAAGGCCCCCTCAGGGATGATGCAGAACTCATTGCCCTCAGGGTCCGCCATCACCAGGAACCCGCCACCGTCGTACTGCTCCAGCCTGCGACCGCCGAGCATCTCGACCCGTCGCTGCTCGGCAGCGGGATCGGAAGAGGTGATGTCGAAGTGCATCCGGTTCTTACCCGACTTGGCCTCGTCGGTTCGCTGAAAGCCCAGCCCCAGGCCACCCTCCCGCCGCAGCCATACGTACGGTCCCATACGGGCCACGACCGGCCTGCCAAGCAGTTCAGACCAGAACGCAGCGAGCCGCTCGGGGTCCGTGGCATCGACGACGAGGGCATTGATCTGCATAGGTGAGTCCGCCATGCCCCGATCCTCTCAAGCGTGCCCAGACCCGCTCAGCGGGGGCTCCGGCCGGTGGAAACCAGACTCGGTGGCACCGCCCCCACCTGGGCGGTCACCTGGGCACCGACTGCTCGACGCCGGTCCGCGACCTGTCGTACGCAGTCGGCCAGATCTCAACTGTGCCGTTCCGTGCCGCTCGCGTATCAATGGGGAGCGCACGATCCGACGGACCGTCAGATTCGATCCCCGCAGTGTGCCCGCACCCACTCGGCCCGGGGTCGCCATCCCACACATGGCACTCCCACCCATGGGAAGGGAACACGATCCCCATGAAACGATTAACCACAGGTGCGGCACTCGCAACCGGGGTCATCGCCGCCACGACACTGGCCCTCGCGCCCACCGCGTCAGCCGCCGTCACCCCCAGCTCCGCCAGCATCACCGCCTCCTGCGGCATCTTCGGCGGCGGCGCGGCCACACTGACCGCCACGCAGACCAGCAGCACCTCGGCCACCATCACCCTCAACTCCACGGCCATCACCACACCGCTGGCCCTGTCCGCGAACTCCATCAGCTCAACCCTCACCATGACCAACTCCACCGGCGCCAGCCGGGTCTTCAGCGGCACCGCGAACCCGGCATACCCGCAGGCGGCGCCGTCACCGTCGGCCCGCTTCCCGGCACCGTGGCCGTCCGCGACAAGCTCGACTTCTACAAGGGCTCGCTGAAAATGGTCATCTTCGGCATCTCCGTCACCTGCACATCAAGCGCGGCCCAGTCACCCGGACCCTTCGTCTTCAGCTGAGCCAGCCGTGAGCGAGTGACTCGATCCGGATGCCGCAGGAGCCGACCGACCTGACGATCAGTCACGTTGCTGCGGCATCTCCGCTACTGGCAACCGGCCACGAGATTCCGCTGAGCGCCGGGCACCCTGTGCGCGCCTACTGCGGACATTCCCGCACGGACGCCGGACCGGCGCAGCGGACCGGGCCCGCTCCGGGCAACCGCGCGGCGCCGACCCTCAGACCGCCACCCGTCCCACCGCCACCCCCACCCCATTACCGAAGCGGACCCGTGGACTTCCCACCACGAAGGTGCACATTGACCGCCCGAGTAGACCGGTCGTATAGTCCTCGACACCGGAACGGCGGCACGGACCGGTGCCACCCGCCACTCCCCGAAGGAGCCAGCATCATGGGACGCATCAAGGTCGGCACGGAGAACAGCACCGACATCGAACTGCACTACGAGGACAAGGGATCGGGCCGACCGGTCGTGCTGATCCACGGCTACCCGCTAGACGGCACCTCCTGGGAGGGACAGATCCCGGCGCTGCTGGCCTCGGGCAACCGGGTCATCACCTACGACCGGCGCGGCTTCGGCAAATCCAGCCAGCCCGCGACCGGTTACGACTACGACACCTTCGCGGCAGACCTGAACACCCTCATGGAGACCCTCGACCTGCGCGACGCGGTCCTGGTCGGGTTCTCCATGGGCACCGGCGAGGTGGCCCGCTATCTGTCCGCCTACGGTTCGGCCCGCATAGGCAAGGCCGTCTTCCTTGCCTCGCTGGAGCCGTTCCTCGCGATCACGGACGACAATCCGAACGGTGCCGCCCCGCTCTCCTTCTTCCAGGGCGTCTCCGACGCGGTGGCCAAGGACCGCTACGCCTTCTTCACCGGCTTCTACGACGACTTCTTCAACCTCGACGAGAACCTCGGCACCCGGGTGAGCGAGGAAGCCGTGCGCAACGCCTGGAACATCGCGACCGGCGCCGGCGCGATCGCCTCCGCGGCCGCGCCCCTGAGCTGGCCCACCGACTTCCGCGCCGACATACCCCGCATCGACGTCCCGACACTGATCGTGCACGGGACCGCCGACCGCACGCTGCCCATCGACGCCACCGGACGGCGCTTCGCCAAGGCACTGCCCGGCGCGCGGTACGTCGAGATCGAAGGCGCCCCCACGGCCTCCTCACCACCCACACCGCCGAGGTCAACGAAATCCTCCTCGACTTCCTCGGCCACTGATCACTGATCACTGATCACCGACCATCGCTAGACGACCGGTCTATTCAGCGATAGGGTGGCGTTATGCCAGTCACTCAGGGCGACACCCGCCGCAGCATCCTCGACACGGCTCAGCGGATCATGTCCCGCAAGGGTTTCGCCGCGGTGGGGATTAACGAGGTCCTGTCCGCGGCCGGGGTGCCCAAGGGGTCCTTCTATCACTACTTCGACTCCAAGGACGCCTTCGGCGAGGCGATGATGCAGTCCTACTTCACGGACTACCTCGCCGACATGGACCGCATCCTCGCCGAGCCGGGCACGACCTCGGCACAGCGGCTGCTGAACTACTGGCAGAGCTGGCGCGACACACAGAGCGTCGACGAGTGCCAGGGCAAGTGCCTGGCCGTGAAGCTCGGCGCCGAGGTCGCCGACCTGTCGGAGTCGATGCGCCTCGCACTGAAGGACGGCACCACCGCCATAGTCGACCGCCTGGAACGCACGATCGCCGCGGGCGTGGAGGACGGCTCCCTCTCGGTCGACGACGGGGCCCGCAGCACGGCACAGGCCCTCTACGACATGTGGCTCGGCGCCAGCGTCATGGCCAAGATCCACCGGGACATCGGCGCCCTGGACACCGCGATGACCGTCACCCGCCGGCTCCTGCACCTGTGACACTCCGGGGCGGCACCCCGGCGCCATGCACCACACATCACCTATCGGATCACACCGAGGCCACACAGGTGATCTCGTTGCCCAGCCAGAGACGACCGGTCTACTGATTAGAGACGACCGGTACACCACGCGAAGGAGCAGCACTCATGAAGGTTCTCATCGTCCTCACCTCGCACGACGAACTCGGCGACACCGGCAAGAAGACCGGCTTCTGGCTGGAGGAGTTGGCCGCCCCCTACTACCGCTTCAAGGACGCCGGCATCGACCTCGTGCTCGCCTCCCCCAAGGGCGGTCAGCCTCCGCTGGACCCCAAGAGCAACGAGCCGGCCAGCCAGACCGACGAGACCCGGCGCTTCGAGGCCGACTCCGAGGCCATGGACGCCCTCGCCCACACCGTCCGCCTCGACTCTGTCTCTTCCGACGACTTCGACACGGTCTTCTACCCCGGTGGCCACGGCCCGCTGTGGGACCTGGCCGAGGACCCCACCTCGATCCGGCTGATCGAGACCACCCTGCGCGCCGGCAAGCCGCTCGCCCTGGTCTGCCACGCCCCCGGTGTCCTGCGGCACGCGGTGAACGAGGACGGCACTCCGCTGGTGCGCGGCAAGAAGGTCACCGGATTCACCAACAGCGAGGAAGAGGGAGTCCAGCTCACCAAGGTGGTTCCCTTCCTGGTCGAGGACGAGCTCGTCAGGCTCGGCGGCGACTACTCCAAGGGCGACGACTGGGCACCGTACGTCCTGCGGGACGGCCTCCTGATCACCGGCCAGAACCCCGCCTCCTCCGGCCCGACCGCCGACGCCCTCATCGAACTCGTCACCAACACTGGCGCGTAAGCGGCTCTACGGCCCTGCCCGGGCCGGACGCCTACACGGCCCCGGCCCGGCAGGCCCGCCCCAACTGCCCCTGCCCTGGACGTAGTTGTTATGGCTGCGGCTAGCCGTGCTTCCTGGACCACGGGTGCGAAACGTCGACCCGTCACCCGAAAGAGGTGGCTCTTCGCGCCGACCGACGAGAGACGCCACGGCCAGGCACGGACGCCGGATCAAGCCAACTCTGGTCTGCGATAGCCGGGTGCTTGGCCCTCACCTCGGCGGCGATCGCGTGGCCCGCACCAGTCCCTTACGACCCGCCTGGTGGCGACCTGACTGAAGCCGTCTGAACAAGCTGGAGCGACAACATCAGCGACTGTCACGACCAGTGTACGAACGGGGTCTGACAGCGCCCGCGAGGAATCGGGACCGTCGTGCCACCTCGGCCCGGGGATGGCGGTCGTAAGTTCAGCCGTCGTCCACCTCATCGTTGTCGATGTACGGTTCGACCCGACGCCCGCCGAGGCCGCTCTCGGGCTGGCTGGACTACGCGTTGCGCCATGCATCGGTTACACAACCGGCTTCGAAGTGCCACCATCCGTCCTCCCTGCCACGGTTGAGCATTGCCTTGATCCCACAAAGATCTGCATCGGCCGGCACGGTGAAGGCGACCAACGGGAACTCCTCGCTGAAGACCTCACCGCCCAGACCGAACGGCGACAGTCGCTCGTGCACAGCCCGAGCGCTTCGCCCCAGCGGACCGGAGGGAACGGGCAGGACTCGGATGGTGCAGTTGCCGGACGCCTCCACCCGCTCCTTCGACCAGTGGAGACCGTCGGCATCCGTCACGAACCGCACGATCTCGCCCTCGGCCACCCCGTTCTGCAGGAAGGGGATGTTCTCCACCCGGGCGGTATCGGCGCTCAGCCGCGTTGCCCACAACCCCTCAGTGTCGTGGGGAAGCCAGCCTTCACGCGGCACAAACCGGAACCACACCTTGATCCGATTGCTCCCAGCGGCGACGGGCTCGGATGGAGTCACAGAGGTCACGATCCAGATGATCGCGTACTCGTCTTCACGCATCGACAGCAGGTCCCCTGTCCTTGGGCCGGAAAGGGCTCCAGCTCTGGCCACCGAGACCGCGTCACAGATGGACCACCTCGGTCAACTCCGTGTCCAGACCGTCCACCCCGAAGTCGAGGGAGCAACTGCTGCCCGACGGCGCGGGCAACACCGCGGCGCAGAAGGAGCGAAGGCGGCGGATGCTCCCCCGCTCAGCACCAGGAACATGCCGTCCCCAGCCCCCTTGTCCTACCAGGAGAACCTGCCCCTCCCCGGTACTGCACCCCATTCACCAATTGCCCGCTCCGACTGGGCATCCGTCAGATCACTCCTGCTCCCTATAGCCGTACCAACGGCTGACCGATCGTGGGGACTTCGTCCAGCCCACGGCGATGCTCGGTGCTGACCGCTGAATACGGTGGAGGGGCCCGGTCGGAATGAGAGGACACGAAGACGTGGATGTGTATGAGGCCGTGGACAGTCGCCGGGCCGTACGGGCGTTCAGCGATGATCCGGTACCCAAGGAGGTGCTCGAACGAGTGCTGAATGCAGCGACGCGGGCTCCGTCCAGCGGAAACCTCCAGCCGTGGCATCTGTATGTCGTGACCGGCGAACCCCTGGCTGAACTGAAGAGGCGCGCGACCGGCAGGGCACTGGCGGGAGACCCCGGTGATGAGCGGGGAGTATCCGATGTACCCGAACAAGCTGAACTCGCCCTATCTGGACCGCTTCTCCGCTGCGGCGGCCCAGCGGTACGAAGCACTGGGGATTGAGCGCGACGACCCCGACAGGCCCGTAAAGATCGCCGTCTTGAACTCGGAGGCGTTCGGGGCGCCGGTTGTGCTGTTCTGCTACCTCGACCGGACGATGGGGCCCGGGCAGTGGGGAGACGCGGGGATGTATCTGCAGACGGTCATGCTGTTACTGAGGGCGGAAGGGTTGCACAGCTGCCCCCAGGTGATGTGGACCATGTACCGCGAGACCGTCAGCCGAACCGTCAAAGCCGATGACGAGCTCGTGCTGTTCTGCGGCATCTCGGTGGGATTTGAGAGGGAAGGCGTGCCACGGCTGCGCACCGGACGGGCGGACATGACGGAAACGGTGAGCTTCATCGGAGTGTGACCGCCGGCGGCCGCGATCGACAGAACAGACCCTGGGCAGTTGGCAGTTGGCAGCCAGGGACGGTCCGTGCCCCGGCCAGATGGCCGGGGCGCCCAGTGCTGACGGGCGCCCCGGTCCTGTGGCTCAGGCCGGCAGTTTCCAGTTCTGGGCTGCCGAGCCGTTGCAGGTGTAGAGCTGGAGCTGGGTGCCGGTCGTGGTCGTGGAGTTGGGGTCGTCGAGGCACAGCTTGGACTGGGGGTTGATCAAGGAGCCGTTGGCGCCCGCGGTCCACTGCTGGGCGCCGCTGCCGTTGCACGTCCAGAGTTGGATGAGGGTGCCGTTGGTGGTTCCGCTGTGGTCGGCGTCCAGGCATTTGCCCAGGCTCGGACCGTTCCGTCGCCGGCGACGATCCAGTCCTGGGCGTAGGTGCTGTTGCAGGTCCAGAGCTGGACGTGGTTGCCGTCGGTGGTGGAGGAATTCGCGTCGTCCACGCACAGGTTGGCCGCCACCGCCGAGGTGATGGGGCCGATACGGGGTGAGGCCGGAGCCGTGGTGTCACCGGCGTAGGAGGGTGGAGCGGCGGACGCGGCCGTCGCCCAGGATGTGTTCGCGCTCGTGCCGAGCGTGTAGGTCAGCGTGCCGCCCGCGGTGATCGCCGACGTGGGGGCGTAGGCGTTGTTCCAGGCGGAGCCGTTCCACGTCGCGGACTGGACGTAGGGGGCGTTGTCGGCGGCGCCGTTGCCGTTGATCGTGAGCGTCTTGCCCGACGGCAGGGTGATCACGGCCTGCGTGAACACCGGGGAGCCCAGGGCGAGATCGGAGGTGCCGGGGGTCTCGGGAACATGCCGAGCGCGGACCACACGTACCACGCGCTCATCGCGCCGAGGTCGTCGTTGCCGTCGGCAAGCCCGCCGGGGGTGTTCCCCAGATCTGCTGCTGGATGGCCCGTACGGTGCCCTGGGTCTTGTAGGGCTGCCCGATGTAGTCGTACTCCCACGGCAGTTCGATGCTGGGTTCGTTGCCGACCCACGCGTACCCCTGGTCGCCCGTGTAGCTGCGCAGCACGGTGTCCAGGTAGTGGCTCATCGCCGTGTTGCCGCCCTTGGCGCGCGCGAGACCGCCGATGTTGAAGGGGATCATCCCGGTGTAGATCCAGGAGTCGGCCTCGACCATGTCGGTGCCGCTGGTGGGGTCGAAGCCGCCGGTCCAGGAGCCGTTCGCGTTACGCGGTTCGACGAAGCCGGAGGCCGGGTTGAGCACGTTGCGCCAGTCCTGGGCGCGATTGGCGTACGTCTTCTGGTTGCCGGTGTCACCGAGCGCCCCGGCCATCGCGGAGAGCGCGAAGTCGGCGGTGTTGTACTCCAGCGTGGTGGCGACGGGGCCGTAGAAGTTGCAGCAGCCGTAGCTGCCGTCGTGCGGCATGTACCCGGGAGAGTTCAGGTAGTTGAGGCCCGGCCGGTCGTTGTTGGTCGTGCTCGCCTGCTTGACCATGTCCGCGAGGGCGGTCGTGGTGTCGAAGTCCCGGGCGCCGAAGGCGTAGTAGTCGGCGATGATGCCGTCCGCCGGGTCTCCGACCATCACGTACGACTCGCCGTTGTTCTCGGACCACTTGGGGAAGATGCCGGTCTGGGCGTAGTCGTCGACCATCGACTGTGCGGTGTCCGAGGCGACTTGGGGTGCGACCAGGGCTTCGAGCTGTGCCTGCGAGCGGTAGATGTCCCAGCCCGAGTAGTTGGCGTAGACGGCCTTGTGGCCGGCGTCCACGGTGTGGGTTCTGCCGTCGAAACCGTAGTACTGGCCGTTGGTGTCGCTGATGACGTTCGGGTGCAGGAGTGAGTGGTAGAGCGCGGTGTAGAAGGTCTGCTGCTGCGCGGCTGTTCCGCCCGCGATCTGTATCTTGCCCAACGCGCTGTTCCAGGCGTCCTGGGCGGCGGTGCGGGTCGCGTTGAAGTCCCAACCGGTGTTCTCCGCGGCCCGGTTGGCGGTCGCGTTGGCCACCGAGACGTAGGAGACGCCGACCTTGGCCTGCACCACCGGGTTGCTCGTGGTGTTGAAGGTGACGTAGCCGTTCGAGGCGGCGGCCTGGGGCGAGGCGCTGCCCTTGGCGGTCTTCGGGGCCGCGGCGGCGGGCGTCTTTCCGTGCAGCACGGGCTTGTTGGGCTGCTCGGCCGCGTTCTTGGACGCCGTACGGGGCTTCGCGGGAGTGGCGGCCGACGACTTGGCGACCGAGCTTCCCTGGGAGGCGAACGGCTGGTCGAAGACCATGTCGAAGTACACGGTGTACGTGTTCCCGGCGCCGCAGAAGCGCCCGCTGGTGACCTGTCCGCTCACCTCGGTGTTCGAGACCTTGGTGAACTGTGTGGACGAGGCCCCGTTCTGACTGCCCGTCAGCTTGAAGATCAGGTTGGCCTGGCTGGTCGAGGGGAAGGTGAAGCGCGCCATCCCGCTGCGGGCCGTGGTGGTCAGTTCGGTGGTCACCTGGTTGTTCAGCCCGACCTTGTACGACCCCGCGGACGCCGATTCGTTGGCGTGCGAGAACGCGTCCGTGGCGCCGCTGTTGACCGCGCCGACCGTGGGCAGCACCGGCACGTCTCCCGCCGCGCCGCAGCCCGGCCCGGCGATGTGAGTGAGGCTGAAGCCGGTGATGGACGAGTCGTTGTACTCGTAGCCGCCACCGGGGGCCGCGACGTCGTGTCGGGGCTCCACTGCACCATGCCGAACGGCACGTCGGCCCTGGGAAGTCGTTGGCCTCGTTCGACGTGCCGATGAACGGGTTGACCACGGTGGCCGGCGACGCGACGAGCGCCGCCTTTCCGGCCGCCCACGCGGGTGCGCACAGGCCGGCCATGGCCAGCGCCGCGGCCGCGAACAGACCGATCACGGCCGTTCCGGGAGGTCTCGACAGTCGTGTCACGGGGTTTCTCCTCTACTCGGAAGCGGGAGCTGGAGATCGAGATGGAGATGGAGATGGGACTGAACCTGGGACTGACAACGTTGTCTTCGCATGAACCGCAGAACTCGCATGAGCAGCAGTCGAGTTGGACAACGTTGTCGCACTATCGGGGCAAGGCGCCTGGCGATGCGAATCCGCGAACAGGCCCCCTGGAGTACGGGCGAGAACTGTTCGTGAAGCTAGCCACAGGGCAGGGTCATGTCAACGACTTGCGCAAGGGCCCCGCTTCCGTGCGGCGCAGGCGCACCGGTACATCGCCACCGACAGGCCGTACCTGTTCAACACCGCCCCGCGCCAGCCCGCCATGCCCGAATCACTGGGCGCAGCCGCTCACCTCACCGGACGCGATGTCGCGGCGGCCGACCACCCCAGGGGAGTTGGCAGTTGGGGATGGAGCGGAGTCCCGGGTGGCTGCGCGGCTGAGAAGACGTCACCGCAGCTCTGGGGAGGTTCCGGCTGCGGTGACGGACTGCCGGGGTACCGGTGGGGAAAGGCGCACGCCGACACAGGCCGGTGACGCACCGCCAGGCCGAGCGCGGCCTTTGGGAACGTGCCGCCGGTCGTGACGAACAGGGCGACGTCCGCGCCGTGTTCGAGGCGGGCGGTGTCGGCGAACTTCAGCCTCTACCCGCAGTGCCGCACGCCGTGGTCCGGGGTATGGACGTCCAAGCGCCGGGACCCCGGACCGTCACCGGGCCGAAGGGCCGCGGGTCAGCCACCCGGCGATACGGCTGCCCGAGCCGTCCCAGTGGGCGGCCGTCGCGAGGACGGCGGCAGCTGCGCCCGTTCCGAGTACGGCGCCGGCGATGACGTCGCCCGGATAGTGCACCCCTGTGTGAACACGCGAGTAGCCCACTGCGCAGGCCAGCAGGCCGAGCGGGACCGTGACGGCCGGGAACACCGGCCCGGCCGCCGCGGCGAAGGCGACGGCGGAGGCCGTGTGGCCGGAGGGGAACGAGGCGGACGCGGGCATGGGGACGTGCCGGCCCGGGAAGGGCGAGTCCTCGGCGCGGTGCGGGGCGTGGCCGCCGTACGAGACGCTTGCCGAGCAGGTTGGCCGTGGTGGACGCGACGCCGATCGCCGCGACGCCGAGGACCGCGGCGCGGCGTGAGCGGCCGGGGCGAAGCGCCAGGCCGGCGGCGATCACGAGAGATCTTGGAGTGATCGGCCGCGGCGGACAGCCGGCGCAGCGCCGAGTCGAGTGCGGGTGTGCTGGTGACCGTCACGGCCTCGTAGAGGACCCGGTCGAGGCTGGCGAGGTCTCGCAACAGGCCCTGCGGGTCTGGTTGCTGTCGAGGGTGGTGGTCAATCATCGCTCTGCTCCTGGTCCTTGTCGTGTGGGGGGCTGCTCGGTCGTGGCGCGGCCGTCCGAAGGCGAGACGTAGGACGCGGTACCAGTCGACGGCCGGTGCGACGTACGGTGCCCCGGGCGTTCCCGCGGCACGCGCACCCGCAGCGCGCCGGGCCGTATCGTGCACACCACGGGCGGAGGCAGGAGGAGTGCCTCGCCGTCCACGGCCACCGGGATGGTCTCCTCGTCGGACTCGACGACGACGCTGCGGGACGTCAGGGTCGTGATGCCGCTGGCCCGCTCCCCAGCAGCGCCAGTTCGGCGGCTTGCACCGCTCCCCGACCCGGACCGCGATCACGCCGAGCGCGCCCGTGTCGAGCCGTTCCCTGCGACCGCCGGTCAGGGATCGGCCCGTGCGTAGGGGTTGTTGCTGACCAGCACCGCCTGCGGGGCCTCCAGGACCTCTTCGTCGGTATGGGCGCTGAGGGCGGCGCCCGCGTCGCCCACCAGCAGGTCCGGCAACTGGTCGAGCGCGGTGGCCGCTTTGGCGTCGCGGTAGTCGGGGTTCTGCACGATGTGCGCGTACGTGCCGAAGGAGGCGGTGTTGACGAACGGCCGGCCGGAGATGTCTCCGAGGTCGACGCGGAGTTCCACACCGTCCGAGAGCGCCTCCAGGCTGCTCACCGGATCGTCCCGGTCCAGGCCGAGGTCCATGGCGAAGTGGTTGCGGGTGCCGGCTGTCACGACCATGAACGGCAGACCGTGCTGGGCGGCCACTCCTGCCACAAGGGCCTGGGTACCGTCGCCGCCGGCCACACCGAGCAGGTCCGCTCCCTCGGCGACGGCCTGTCGGGCCAGTGCCACGGGATCCGGATCCGTGTCGAGGTCGAGCAGGATCACCCGTGCGCCCAGTGCCTCGGCCCGCTCCACGAGTCCGTACTGTCCGACCTTCCCGCCACCCGACTTCGGGTTCATGATGATCACGGCCCGGCGGGGGCGCGCACCGTGCGGGTGTGCATGCCGTGCGGCTTGCGCAGTCGGCGCAGGGCACTCCTCGCGCAGCCGAGCGCGGCCGTCCACGCCGCGAGGGCGATGACCGCGACCAACCACAGCCCCGACACGGCGTACAGCACCAGGACACCGACGGGTGCGGTGATCGCCAGCAGGGCACCGAGGAGCCGGGCGAATCCGCGGTGCGCCAACGCCCACCACAGGCCCGCGGCGGCCAATGCGAGGCCGACCAGGCCCAGCAGCAGGATGAACCAGTGGCCGGTGCCGGCCACCACCGCGGCCACCGCTCCCGCGACGCACAGCAGAGCGAGGCGGGCCAGGGCTCGCGCCCAGCCGAGCCCCGTCTCGGGTCCCTGGGTTTCCGTCTCGAGCGTCGTTCCGGTCTCGTTCAATGTCGCTTCCCGGTCATGGCTGGGGCAGACGCCCGCCGACGCGGTGGGCACTTCGTCTGCCCGTCACTCCGGCGGTTCCTGTCGGTGTGCATGGGACGGTACGCGGTGTGGCCGGTGTGCGGTCCTCGCCCCCTCGACGACGGTGCCCGTCAAGCACGGCCTCGTCTCCCTAAACCGCGAGTCCGGCGTTTCCCGACCTCGTTGTCCCTGTCCGCCACCCCGTCTCCTCATGCCCATCGGTGGTCGACCGAGCCTCGACGACATGCGTCGCAGAGTGGATCAAGAATACAGGCCGGGTCGCGCCGACCCCGCCGCCGCCGGATCCGACGCGTCGCCCTGCCGGATCGAGCGGAGCCGTACTCCACACGATTCCCACGAGGACGGCCGAGTAGCCGCGGCAGCACCACGTGAGACAACCTCCAGGGCTTGGGCCCACGTCACACCCTGGGGATCTGGAACGCGGTCGAAGCGAAGGGTGCGTGCGGGCTGGCTTGTTGGCTCCAACCCTGATAGATCACTTTGTCATGGCCATGAGTGCGATGGAACTGCACAGCATCAATCGGTGGGAGGCGTCCTTCCTCCGCGCAGAGGTGGACGGCTACTTCGCCCACGGCATCGAGTGCACGCCGGGCGCGACGGTACTCGACGTGGGCGCCAACATTGGTGTGTTCTCGGCCGCCGTCTACGAACGGCTGGACGGAGACGTGCGGATCTACGCCTTCGAGCCGATGCCGGCACTCCACGCGACTCTCGACCGCAATGCGCGTGAGTTCTTCAACGGACGCCTGACCGCGCTCCCCTACGGCCTGGCGTCCCATGACGATGAACTCGATTTCAGCTACATTCCGGCCGCCACGATTTTCTCGTCCTCCTCGCGGGATCAGGCGAACATCGAGGATGAGCGCCGCCGGGTCACCGCCAGCGTTGTCGAAATGATCCGCAAGGGCGGCCTCGGACCGGTCCTGCGCCGCGTACCCGCCCCCTCCTCACCCGTCTCATCGGCCGCAAGCTCCGGGTGCTGCGGCAGCTTGAGACACACCGGGTGAAGGTCAGGCCCCTGTCGTCGGTGCTCGACGAGCTGGGCATCGACCACATCGACCTGCTCAAGGTCGACGTGGAAGGCGCCGAACTCGAGGTACTCACAGGCATCGAGGAACGCCACTGGCCGCTGATCCGCCAAGCCGTCGTCGAGGTGGAGCGCTGGCAGCAGAACCGCGACACGGTCTGCGAGGTCCTCCTCGCACACGGCCTGACAGTCCACACCGAGCAGGACTCGGTACAGCGGGCCGGCGACATCGGCATGGTGTTCGCGGTCAGGCCCTGACCACTCGGAGCGCTCCGCGCTCAAGGCGTCGTCAAGGCTGCCATCAGGAGGCGGATCGGTCTCCGGACGCGGCAACAGCCGCGCCGCGGCGCACCGTTGCCATCGACCTGGCCCCGGTCGGGCTCCTCGACACCTACGGGCTACGACTCCTGTAGCGCGCCGAGCGACCGGTCACCGAGCGGCACGGAAGGCTGCTGCCCGTCTGACGTATCCGATCATCCTGAGGGTCCTGCGCGCCGAAGACCTCATCGGCCGCTTCACCCCGCTCGCCGCACTGGACGAAGCACTGGCACTCGCCGACTCCGAAGCCACGGGCTGACGCGAGATCGAGCCGGAAGCGTGTGACGCCGACGGCCGCCGTCGGCGTCGTAGTCGAGAAAGTCGGTCCTACAGGGCAGTCGAATCCCCTTCCGCACCCGTCTTTACGGGGAACAAGGGAGGGCACTTTGAACGCCGACGATGAACGCGAGTTCCGCGAGTTCGTGGCGGCGCGGTCGAGATCGCTGCTGCACACGACGTACCTGCTGACCGGGGACTGGGAGCAGGCCCGCGACCTGCTCCAGACCGCGCTCGCGTCCACGGCCCGGCGCTGGTCGCGGCTGCGCGACCGGCAGCAACCGGAGACCTACGTCCGCCGGGTGATCTACCACGCCCAGATAGACCGCTTCCGGCTGCTCAGTTGGGGCAAGGAGACGGTCACCGACACGGTCCCGGACTCGCCCGCGCAGGCCGCCGACTGGGCCGACACCGTGGTCCAGCGCCACGACATCATGACCGCGCTGCGACAACTCCCCAAACGCCAGCGCGCGGTGATCGTGCTGCGCTACTTCGAGGACCGGCCGGACGCCGAGATCGCCGCGATCCTGGGCATCGCCCAGGGCACCGTCCGCAGCCAGACCCACAAGGCCCTGGCCTCCCTCCGTGCCGCCTTCGCCGAGACGGGGTCGTCGACCATGGCCTCTCCTCCCCCGCCTCCGGAAGGAGAACCGGCGCATGAACCACCCGACCGCACTTCCCTGCGCGATGCCCTGCACGCCCATGTCGAAGAGGGCGGGAGCACCGCCGCCGATCCCTTCCTCGCGGGCTTGGCGGACGACGCGTTGCGGGTCGCCCGGCGACGGCAGCGGCTGGCCCGCTCCGGGGCCAGTGTCCTCGTCGCCGCCATCATCGCCAGCGTCGGGATCGCCGTCGCGGACGGGGCGACCTTGCACGCGCGCGCTGCAGCCCTCCGTAGGAGGCACTGGGAACGCCGAGAAGTCGGCCCGGCTCTCCCTCCTTCCGATCACCTCCATGACGGGGCACCCCTGCACCCCCGGCGGCGACGGCTACGCCTTGACCGCGACCAGCCCGGCGTCCTGCGTCCATGTCAACCGCAGCGACGGCATGGCCGGCGTCCGAGCCGTCTCCGCGAAGGCCCACAACAGCGCCGCCGGCTGGGAGGTCGACCTGACCCTCAGCCACACCGACCGGACCCACTTCGCCGACCTCACCAGCACCCTCGCCACGGCTCCCATCCCGCGCAACGAAATAGCTGTCGTCATCGACGGCACACTCCAGGGCGTCGCCCTCATCGCCGCCCTCTCACCAACGGCCACTTCGCCATCGCCGGTGACCTCACCAGCGAGACCGCCCACGACCTGGCCCTCCGCCTGGGAACCGGCGACTAGGCCGCGTGGCAGGTAACGCCTTTGGGGCGAGGCGTAGTTGGGCGGTTCCGTCGGCCACGGCGGGGGCTCTGCCTGCCAAGTGTTCGCTGTACGCCGGGACAACAAGCTGCCCTTTACGACGACCGGCAGCCACCAGTCGGTCCCCAGACTCTCCGTGTGCCTATGACGCCCCGTCACGGGTGGCGGCACCGTCAACTGTGCGAGGCCGCGCCGCCAACTCGGCATCAGAGAACGGAACTTCGTTATCGCGACAGCCACCAAGCGACCGGTCGAGCTCGGCCGGCCGCTCACCCCTGTGGTCGCTGCAGAAGCCCGTCGCCCGCCGCGGCGTCGCCCTTCAACACACCACGACCTGAAAGGAGTTCAACCGGGTCCGCCGTCAGGCGGCCACGCCGGCAGGTCTCCGCGTCGACCGCCAGCTCGCAAGATCCCGCACCCACGTCCATAGGCCGACTTCTTCCGCGTCACCCGATCCGCCAACTCACCATGTCCGGCCGCCTACTGACGGGCCGGGCGGTCAGGACGTCGGCGTGGTGAAGTAGTCGCCGTGCTCCAGGTCTTCGAGGAGTGTGGGGTGGGTGGGCGACCAGCCGAGCAACTCCTGTGTGTAGGAGCTGGAGACGGGCACGTCAAGGCCGTAGACCCTGGCCATGAACGGGCTGACGTAGTGTCCGGCAGCCTGATCAGGAGTGAGCGCGACCGTCGGCAGGTCCAGGTTCCGGGCGATCGTCTCGGCGATGCTCTTCATGGTGACGCCCGTTTCGGCAACTCCGTGCAGCACGCTGCCCGCAGGAGCACGCTCCAGTGCCAGTCGGAACAGGACAGCCGCGTCGCGCCGGTGTACGGCCGGCCATCGGTTGGTGCCGTCGCCGACGTAGGCCGAGATGCCGGACTTTCGTGCGGTCGCGATGAGCATGGGGATGAAACCGTGATCTTCGGGACCGTGGACGGTGGGAGCGAGGCGGACCACGCTCGCGCGTACTCCGTGGTCGGCAAGGTCCAAGCAGGCTCGTTCGCCCGCGATACGGAAGGCCGCGATCCCCGACGGGTCGGGCTCGTCCTGCTCGGTGGTCTCCCGGTCTTCCGGCATGACCAGCGTGCCCGAGGTGACGACCAGCGGCCTGCCCGAGTTCTCCAGCGGCTGCCCAAGTGCTTCGATGGCGGCCCGGTCGCGCCTCATCATGTCGTCGAGGTCGGAGAAGTCGCCGCCATAGGCCATGTGCAGGACGCCGTCGGCGACTTGGGCTCCCCTGCGCAAGCTGTCGTGATCGTCCAGGGAGCCGTGGTGCGGCGTGGCGCCCAACGACTCCAGCCGGCGGGCGGCAGCGGCCGAGCGCGCCAGGCCGGTAACGGTGTGGCCGGCCGAGACGAGTTCGGCGACGACGGTGGGGCCGGTCTGTCCGGAGCCACCCGTAACAAAGACATGCATGAAAGGCTCTCTCCTTCACGTAACGCCAGTTACTGGCGCTACGTAGCGCCGGGCGGTGACATTACGTAGCGCCAGTGACTGGCGTCAAGTAGTGTCAGTCACTGGCGCATGTGCTAGTTTCGGGCCGTGCCACGGAGCGGAGAAGATGCGCGGCGCCGCCTCCAGCAGGCGGCGCTGGAGCTGTACCAAGAACGCGGGTTCGACCAGACCACCACGGCTCAGATCGCCGCCCGGGCCGGTGTCAACGAGCGCACCTTCTTCCGGCACTTCCCGGACAAGCGTGAGGTGCTCTTCGCCGGCGAAGCCGACCTGCGCGCCGCGCTCGTGCAGGAAGTCGCCGACGCCCCCGACGGGCTCCAACCACTCGACGTGCTGCTCTGCGCATTCCGCAAGGCCGGACGGATTCTTGAGGACAACCGCCCGTTCTCCGAACCACGGCTGGAGATCATCGCCAGGACTCCGGCGCTCCGCGAGCGCGACCTGGCCAAGGGCGCATCGCTCACCGAGACCCTGGCACAGGCGCTACGGGAGCGCGACGTACCCGCGCGTCTGGCCGACCTGGCTGCCCAGACGGGCTGGGTCACCTTCCATCACGCGGCCCAGGCCTGGATCGACGACCCTTCGCGGACATTGGACGCGCACCTCCACCAGGCCTTCGACGATCTGCGCGCTCTCTCCGCGACTGCCTGAATGATCCACTCCAATGGGGCAGGGCCACGGGCGATCAGTGGGCGCAGTTCCGGCTGCCTTGTATAGCCGTTCTGCCAAGTCGCGATGGTCAGCGCGGGGATGCGCTGCTTGGGCGGGTACGAAAAGTGGGCGCAGGCCGGAAGGAGCCTGGCGGAGCCACCTCGCCGCCGAGGTGAAGTCGTGTCGCGCAGGCTCTGCACCCTCACCAGTGAGACCAGTCCGGTGTCGGCGGGGCGAGGCCCGAAGCCAGGTATAGACGTGTCCCGAGGCCCTGCGCCCACCTCCGCGGATCGAGCCCTACCCAAGCCGAGCCCGGCGGCCCGGTATGTCTCCCGGCCCGCTCCACCGACACCTCGCAAATGGCTCCGGCGCGCCCGGGTTCACGCCAAGCGCACTCCCCTGCTCAGGCCGACGCGCCCGTCGCCGCCGTGATCAGGGCGCTCGCCGCCGCGAGGGTGGTCGCGGCCACGGTGGAGTCGTGGTCCATGAGGGCGGAGACGCCGGCACCGTCGTAGAGGATGTGGAGCTGGTGGCCCAGGGTGTCGGGGTCGGCGGCGCCGGCCTCGGTGGCGAGACGGGTGAAGAGTTCGCGCATCCAGCTGCGGAAGGCGTCCGCCGCTTCCTCGACCAGGCCGCCGGGGCTGGCCTCGGCGCCGGCGCGGATGAAGGCGCAGCCGTGGAAGTCGGGTCGTTCGAACTGCCGTCCCTGGGACTCGAAGACCGCCAGCATCTGCTCGCGGGGCGTGTCGCGCTCGGCGACCGCCCGGGTGATCCGGTCGGCGGTGCCCTGGTGCCGGGTGTCGAGGTACGCCCGGACGAGCTGCTCCTTGCCGCCGAAGGTGTTGTACAGCGACGCCTTGGCCACGCCCGCGTGCTCGATGACCCGGTCGATCCCGACGGTCTGCACACCCTCGGCGTAGAACAGCTCGTTCGCGGCGGCGAGCAGGCGCTCACGTGCCGACGGCTTCGCGGTGCTCTGGACGCTCGCCATGGCGATCACTCCTTCAGACAGATCTGTCTACATTATGCCCCGGCCGGGGTCGGCTCTCAGGTGTTGCCGTCCACGCGCCGGCCCTGCGGGATCGCCGCCCCGTCCCGGCCGCCACGCAGCAGCCCGAACAACGCGAACGCCGCGAGGACGATCACGGCAACGCCGTACTCCTGCGCGGTGTCGGTCAGTCCGCCCGCGTGGACGACGAGGAACCCGGCGATCACGGCGGGCACCCCATGCCCAGATAGGAGACGACGAAGAGCAGGGACAGCACGCCGGAACTCTCGTGCGGCCGGGCCAGCGGCATCACCGTACGGATGCCGCCCTGGAACCCGCTGCCGAAGCCGACGCCCGCGATGGCGGTGCCGACGAAGAAGCCGGTGGGTGAGGAGTCGCGAATCGAGACGAGGGTCAGGGCCACCCCGGCGAGCAGCGCGAGGATGCCGGTGAGCATGACCGTACGGGTCGCCGCCCTCCGCAGGACCAGCACCGAGACGGCGGCCACCCCCGCGAGCACGAACAGGCTCAGCCCGCCCAGGACTTCGGACCTCGAACCGGTCAACTGCCGTACGAGGGACGGTCCGAGCGCCCCGTACAGCCCGGCAAGTGCCCAGACGGCGAACAGTACGGGCGCGGCCACCAGCATCGGGCGGCGTACGGCGCGCGGCAGCTTGATCTCCGGCGCCAGGCTGGCCAGCGCCCCCGGCTTGCGGGTCACCGTCTCCGCCATCAGCGCGACGGCGACGGCCTGGAGGACGAAGACCGCGAGCAGCCCCAGGTAGACCAGATGCGTGGGGGCGGGCAGGAACTGGACGACGAGGCCGGAGACCAGCGCGCCGGTCGCCGTGCCGATGCCCGGGACGACCGCGTTGGTGATCGTGCCGCGCGGGCGGTCGATGTCCATCATCCCCACACCGATCGCGCCGAGCGCGGCGCCGGTCGACAGCCCCTGGACGACCCGGGCGACCATCAGCCCCGACACGCCGTCGGCGGTGGCGAACACCAGCATCGAAGCAGCCTGGGCCGCCAGCGCGGCCTGCAGCACCGGCCGTCTGCCGACGTGGTCGGAGAGCTTGCCCATGGTGAGCAGCCCGAGCAGCACGGCCACCGCGTAGACGCCGAAGACCACGGTCGTGGTGATCGGGTCGAAGCCCCATTCGGCCTGGTAGGTCGCGTAGAGCGGGGTCGGCGCGCTGGAGGCCGCCAGGAAGGAGATGGTGATCGAGGCGAGAACGTACAGCGCCACGTTCGGTGGCAGCCGTCGGCCCCGAGCGAATGCGGCAGCGGGGCCGGATCCGGATCCGGCGTCGACGGGCGCAGCATCCGACGCGTGCGCCGGCATGGACGCCGGGACGACCGAGAGTTTCGTCATGACCATTCCCGTCCGATGTGTGAGTAGACCTGTCTGTCTAATCGCGGTATAGACTAGACAGACAGGTCTACTCAAGTCAAGCGGGAGGGGCAAGCGCCCCGGCTGGAGGCACTACGTCCGCCGGGGAGGCGGACGGCAAGTGACGATGGGCCCGCGACTGGCCCGGTGGTGACCCTGGCTCGGGCGCGATCACGGCTGGAGGGCGGTAGCCAGCTCAGGGCTCGGCGGCGCGGCAACACCTAATCCTGAAGGAAGACGTTTGTTCGAGCCAGTTCGGCGCACACGAAGAGCTGACACAGCCTTTTGTTCGACGAAGCGGAAGCGGAGACGCACCATGGGAATCATCGCGTGGATCATCATCGGCCTGCTCGCCGGAGCCATCGCCAAGCTGCTGATGCCGGGCAAGGACCCGGGCGGCATCATCGTCACCATGCTCATCGGCATCGTCGGCGGTCTGCTCGGCGGCTGGCTCGGCAAGGTGATCTTCGGCGTCGACTCCATCGACGGGTTCTTCGACCTCTCCACCTGGATCGCCGCGATCGTCGGCTCCCTGATCCTGCTCATCCTCTACCGCCTGGTCACCGGCAATCGACGCTCCCACCGTCACGCCTGACCCACCGTCGGCACACACCCGCACCACCTGGACGGCTCCCCTGGTTCACAGGACGGGAGCCGTCAGCATGTCCGGGGCTTCGGCGAAGAGCGACCAGCGCGCATCCGTCATGACTCCAGGGGCGCGCGCGGAGCGGAGCGCAGCTCCTGGCCCCCAGTCGACGGCATTTATGCGCCGTCGCACGAACGCCTACAGCTGGGCCCTGCCCCACGACGTCACCTCCCCTGATTCGGGGTACTCGGTCGTCACCGCGAAGGAAGGCGAATCATGGACCAGGCAAGCCGGCATACGCCCGGCAGTACCACCGCTCGCGGTGGCACCCCCGATGAACCGGTCGGCGAGCTGGTACAGCGCGCCTCTCAGCAGCTGACGGAGCTGGTACGCGGCGAAATGCGGCTGGCGCAGGCCGAGATGACGGAGAAAGGCAAGCGCTACGGCAAGGGCGGCGGCCTGTTCGGCGGAGCGGGCCTGGCCGGCTTCCTCGCCCTGCAGGCCCTGGTCGCCGCCGGGATCGCCGCCCTGGCCGTGCCGCTGCCGGTCTGGGCCGCCGCACTGATCGTGGCCGCCGTCCTCGCAGCGGCCGCCGCCGTGCTGGCCCTGACCGGGAAGAAGGAAGTCGCCCAAGCGGCCCCTCCAGCCCCGAGCAGACCATCGACAGCGTGAAGGCCGACCTGGCCGAGATCAAGGAGAGTGTCAAACGATGACGCAACCGCCCCACGACGAACCCGTCGCCGCCGACACCGACGAGCTGCGCGAGCAGGTCGAGCAGACCCGACACGAACTGAGCCAGACCGTTCAGGCCCTGGCCGACAAAGCGGACGTCAAAGCCCGCGCCCAGGAGAAAGCCACCGCGCTCAAGGAACAGACCACGGCGAAGACCGCGGAACTGACAGGCCAGGCCAAGGCCAAAGCCGCCGAGGCCTCACAGGTGCTGCAGGACAAGGTCCCCGACGCGGTCAAGGACAAGACAGCCGTAGCCGTCGAACAGCTGAAGACCAAGGCCTCGCAGGCCCAACAGGCATGGCAGGACAACGCCCCCGAGCCCGTACGGAACAACCGCACCGCCCTGATCGCCGCGGGCGCGACCCTGCTGGCCGTCTACGTGCTGCTCCGCCGCAAGAAGAAGTAGGAGGGCTCAGTGGCTTGGCGGTCGGCGCGTTGTTCAGCGAGGTGTGGAAGACGTCGGCAACTACCAGGACGCGCCCAAGGCCACCGACGCGGACCGCGGTTGCCGCGAGGTGCTGACGTGACGGCCGCCGTCCTGCGAGGCGCGATGTTCGCGGGAGTCGAGGCGGCCGTCGACCGAGGCGGCGCGGTGGCCACCCGGCGCCCGACCGGTACCTGGCCCGGCTGACCCGACCGCCCTGCGTCCCGTCCTCGTCGAACGGTCTGGCGCAGCGCTTCCAGTGCGGCGTGAAGCGGCCTACGCCGGAGGTCGAGCAGACTGCCGTCGCTGCTGGCCTGCTCGACCCGCACCCCGGCCGAGCGACGCCGACTCTGCCCGGCCAACGCCGAGCCCTCAACGCAGGTTCCTCGACCTGCCGTCGACGTCGGCATCGGAGCCGCCACCGACATGGGGGCGAGTTCACCGCCGCGTATGTCACCCTCCTCACCCGCTGTTCTGCCGACACCTTGGGAGATCGACTCTGGCGGCTATCGGGAACCCTGTGCTTCAGTGGCGCACACCGCGGCACAGCCCACAGGTCTGGAGTCGGACATGAAGCCGAATCGCTCCATCCCCGCATCGACGGTGATCCCCGTTCTGGTCTATCCCGATGTACGGGCGGCGGTCGGCTGGCTGGGCGCGGCCTTCGGGTTTGTCGAGCGGGTGCGGATCGGCGAGGACCACCGCGCGCAGCTCGCGTTCGGCGACGGTGCCGTCATCGTCGGGGATGCGGGAAGTGATCGCCGCCCTCCGCACGCCGGCGAGGTCACGCACTCGGTGATGGTGCGCGTGGAGAACGTTCGCACCCATTGCGACCAGGCCCGGAGGCATGGCGCCCGTATCGTCATGGAACCGACCGACTTCGAATACGGCGAACGGCAGTACACCGCCGACGACCTCGCGGGCCACCGATGGACGTTCTCGGAAACGCTCGCGGATGTTGCCCCGGAGGATTGGGGCGGGACGTCGGTCACACCCGATTGACGCTGCCGTATACCCGCATATCGGCGCCCTGCGGACGATGAAGAACGGCCCGGAAAAACTCTGGTGTCCGGCTGCATCCGTGAGAGGCCTTCCGCGCGAAGTTCGGACAGAACGCGCGACGAAGGAGCCATCGGCATGCAGCACCCCACGGGACCAGGCAGACAGCCAACCGTCCCGCCGGTCAATGGCATCACCTGGTGCGCCTGGCACCAGGCGTACAGCGCTACGGCCCGACTCGTGCGGGACGCGGAAGGTGCGGCGCACTTCGCCTGCAACTCCTGCCGCGAGGCGTACCACCTGGTCCCTGTCGCGGACCGGCCATGACGCAGGCCCCCGAGCCGCCCCCCCGGTCGAACGGTTGAGCAAAGCGCAGTACGACGGGTGGGCGTGTTGTTGGTGCGGCAAGAGTCTGCTGCACGACTCCGGGGCGGTATCCGCGGGGATCGCACGAGGCAACTCCGGGGTGCACGTCCTCGACGTCGAGGTGTTCGCCTGCGGAGCCGCCTGCCCGCAAGGGCCGCGTAGACCCCGGTCCGGCAGGGCTTCCCAGGCGTGACGGGGGGCTGATCAACCGTCATGCGCCCAGCCAGTCGAACGACTTCAGGATTCTCCCGGTACTCCCGCCTCGAAGTCAGGGCCGATGGCGTCGGCCCACGGCTCCGTGGCTGTGACAACGGGTCGGCCGAGCCGCGCCGACTCCTCGATCGCCAGGCCCAGCAGGTGGTCCTGCAGACCGTCCGCCAACGGGTACGGAGGCGGGCCCTCGCCACGAACCCACATGGACATCCGCTCGACGATGGTCGCGGCCGCGATGTCCTCGTCGGACAGACGGGCGGGGCGGTACGGATTGCGGTACATGGCACGGCCGTTCACCGAGATGCTGTCCAGGAAGAACCCCTCCAGGTTCATGTCGATACCGGTCTGACGGCGCGTCACGACGGACTCCACGACCGTGCGCGGGTCCTCGAGGAAGACCACGCGATCGTCGACGATCTCGCCTCCCGTTCCCCGCACGGTGAGCCTCCTGTGCCGCAGGGGTTCCACCACTGGTTCTCGGTGAAGTCGTAGAGGCCCGTGCGGCCGCCTCCGAAGTCGAGGATCGCGAGTGTCGCCGTACGCGGGACGGGATCAGGATTGTCCGAGAAGGCGCCCCGAAGGCGATGGGCTCGACCAGGGACGTGCTGACGGAGTTGGCGATCACCGTCGTGGGCCCGCGCCCCGCATCGAGCAGTCCGCGCATGATCGACACCGCGTGGTAGAGGTGATTCGAGGTCACCTGCACGCTGGTGGGCTCGCCGACCAGCCCCTCTTTCACCATCCGCAGCCGAGCTCGGTGCGCGGGCATGAACATGTTGTGTTCCGCCACCTGCACCAGGTCCCGTGCACCCACCCGGGACCACAACGCTCGCATCGTGGGGAGGTCCGGAGCGGGTGGGGTCTCCTCAAGGACGGCGACACCGAGTTCGACGATCTGCTGCGTGATCTCCGGCGCGGCCGGCCAGGGCACCGCGACGATCACGAAGTCGGGCTCGCCCTGATTGGCCGCCTCTTCGACGGAGCCCACCGCCAGGGTTCCGAACCGGCGCGCCAACTCCTCGCGCCTCGCGGCCGACCGCGAATGGACCCCGGTGACGGCGAACCGCCCGGGCAACTCGGCGGCGCCCCGCAGGAAGAACTCCGACCTCCAGCCGGTGCCCACGATCGCGAACTTCGCCGGTCGATCCGTCGCGGCCATCTGCCCGCCTCCTGTCGGTTTGTTCCTCCACGGCCGGAAGGCCCTGAGGAGTACTGAGGAACAAGTGTCCGCCCGGTTCGGCTGTGGGGGCGTGTCCGCAGGTCTCAGGGGAGAGGACGTTCCTGATCTCCCAACGGGCCAGATACCGCCAAGTCCGCGGACGACCGCACCACCGGTCCGCTCCTGCCCTCCGACGTCGTCGTCCGCACTGACGGCGCCGCGCACCAGCCTGCGTCCGCTACGGCACCAGAACCGGCGCCGACTGCAAGGACTGTCGGACTTCAAGCTCGTCGAGTCCGCCCAGGTGCGCGGGCGAGCCGTGAACGCACTCCACCTCGTCGAACGACCCGAGAGCCAGTCAGCCTGAACGACCTCGATTCATCCATGGATCTTGACCGCGGCTCCCCTCCCCGCCCCGCGCCACCCGCGACAACAGGACCGGTGCATCGCGCCGATGAGTTTGCAGGTTGCCTGAAGTCCTCCCTGTGACAAGGCCGCCCCGTCGGCGGATCGGGAAACGCCGAATCCCGTTGTCGTGGAGGAGAGAGGGAGGCCAGGATGAACAATCCGATTCGGCTCTACATTTCGATGTCGCTCGACGGCTATATCGCCGGGCCGGACGATCGGCCAGGTCAGGAGCTCGGACGTGACGGTGGACGGCTCTTCGACTGGCTGGACGACCGGGAGTCCGACGGTCCGAGCGGACAGGTCTACCGTGAAGCGCTGGCGACCGGCGCGGTGATCTCCGGCCGACGGACCTTCGAACTCGCGGGGCGCTGGCAGGGCGACCATCACGACGGCGTGCCGGTGCTCGTCCTCACCCACCAGGTGGACGACGGGGACGTACCACCCGGTCACGCGCGTTTCGTCACCGATGTCGAGGACTGCGCCCGTCAGGTTCGCGCCGCCGCCGGGGACCGGCCGGTCATGGTCCATGGGGCGGGGGCGGCCCAAGCGCTGCTCCGGGCCGGGGAGTTGGACGAGATGGAGATCCACCTGGTGCAGGTCCTCCTCGGGGACGGTCGACGGCTGTTCGACCATCTCGGTGGTGATCACATCGAACTCGACCTCGTCCGACGGCTCGGCGACCGGGACGTCACCCACCTCCGCTACCAGGTGCTCCGACCCGGGAGGCCGCGTGAAGACGCTCTTCGTCTCCTACCGCGTCACCGACCTGGACCGTTCGCTAGGTTTCTACACCGCCTTGGGCTACGCCGAGCTGGGCAGAGTCGAGATCGGCGACGGGGCGCGCCTCGTGATCCTCGCCTTCCCCGGCGAGCCGGCGGCCTCGCTCGAACTGGTCCACCGTCCCGCCGACGGACGCGTCGACGTGGGCAGCGGTTTCGACCACCTCGCGATCCAGGTGGACACGCTGACCGTCACCCTCAAGGCACTGACCGAAGCCGGCCTGGAGCCGGGGCCCCTCCAGTACCCGGGCGGCCGTGACGGTCCGAAGACGTCGTGGCTCACGGACCCGGACGGCTATCGGATCGAGCTGGTGGAGTGGCCGTCCGGACATCCCGACGGCATCACCGCAGCGGACTTCTCCTGAGGCGGTCACGGTGAGCGGAGTGACGACGCTCCGTGCAGCGCGGCCGCGGCGCACCGGGCGGTCCCAACCCGCGCCCCACCCGCGGGACTTGAGGATTTCCGATGAGTGCCCTTCACGGGTGCGCCTGCCCCTGTGTGACGGCCGGCGTCGCCTGCCACGCGCCCGGTGGCATCCCTGTCGCCTTCCGGAAGAACACCGAGAAGTTGGACGCGTCGGGGAAACCAAGCAGGTCGGCGCAGCGGGTCGCGGTGAGGCGGTCGTGGGCGAGGAGCCGTTCGGCTTCCAGGACGATCCGGTCGACGATGTATCCCTTCGCCGTGCGGCCGGTGACCTGCTGCACTGCTCGCGAGAGGGTGCGGGGCGCGTATCCCAGAGCGCGGGCGTAGTAGCCGACGTCGTGATGTTCCCGGAAGTGCGCTTCGACGCTGGTCCGGAACAGCCGGAACACCGGATGTGAGAACCGTGCTGCGGTGTGGGGTGGGCGAAGCCGGGCGATGAGTGCCGACAGCAGGATGTCCGGCAGCTCCGTCGAGAGGTCCCCGGCCGGGGCGGATGTCTCGAGGAGGAGATGGTTGCGGGCGGCGTCGACGAACGGCCAGTCGGCGTCGGGAATGCTCCAGTGCGCGGCCAGGTCCGGGGACGCGACGAGATCCCGGGTGGCGCGGGTGACCGGGGCGGTCGGCACGAACAGCACGAGGTGTCCCGCCACGCCGGTGATGTCGTCCCACTGGTGCACCGCGCCGGGAGGGATCCACACCGCGGTGCGCTCCTTGAGCGGGTGCTGGAGAAAGTCCACCGTGAGGGAGCCGTGCCCGGCGTCGACGACGGCGAGGACATGGAAGTCGGCACGCTGCGTGCCGCCGTCGTTCAGTTCACGGAGGCGGTCGAACGTCATCGTCTCGACCGTGGCGGCGCGGCGCTCCGCGGGCTGGTAGGTCATCTGCCGGATCGCGGTCACGTGTCCAGTTTCCACCATCGGCCGACCAGTCATGCCGATGCCCTGCCAGGCCGCGCGGGCTTCAATGACTGCACAGGGAAGTCGCCCTGGACAGTCATCAGGAGACCGCGATGAGCACGACACAGCCGATGCCCCTGCCCGTTTACGACCATCGGCCGGGAACCGGACCGACCCTGGTGTTCCTGCACTACTGGGGTGGTTCGGCCCGCACCTGGGACCTCGTCGTCGACCGCCTCCCGGACCGTGCCGTGCTCACCGTCGACTTCCGCGGATGGAGCCGCTCCAGCGGTCTGCCCGGCCCCTGCACGCTGGGCCGGCTCGCCGACGACACGCTCGCCGTAATCGCCGACGCGGGCGTCACCGACCACGTCCTCGTCGGGCATTCGATGGGGGCAAGGTCGCACAACTGGTCGCGGCTACCCGGCCCGTCGGCCTGCGCGGCATCGTCCTGGTCGGCTCCGGACCGGCGAAGCCCTCCGCTCAGATCACTCCCGAGTACCAGGAAGCCCTGTCCCACGCCTACGACTCCGACGCCTCCGTGGCCGAGGCACGGGACCACATCCTCACCGCGACCCGGCTGCCCGCGTCGATCAGGGCACGGGTCGCCGTCGACTCGCGAGCCGGGACCGGCGCCGGCCGCACCGAGTGGCCGCTGCACGGCATCGCGGAGGACATCACCGAGCTCACCAGCACGGTCAGTGTTCCCGCCCTCGTCATCGCCGGGGAAAATGACCAGGTCGAGCCCGCCGACGTGCTCCGCGCCAACCTTCTGCCCTACCTGTCCCAGGCCGAGTTCACGGTGATTCCGACCACCGGTCACCTGATCCCCCTGGAAGCTCCCGCCGACCTCGCCGACGCCATCACGGCCTTCGCACCAACGGCCTGACCATCATGCGGCCCGGCAACAGATCTCCTCCGCATCACCAGCCGGACGTCCCTGCCGAGCCACCCTCTTTGTCATCCCATGTATTTCTCAACTCGCTTCTCTGATCGCACCATTGACAGCGGTTGCACCTCCCCCAATCATCAGACATCCGATGAATGGGAGCCGCTCATGGGTACATATCCGAGACGTCAAGTCCTGGGCACCGCGGCCGGAGTCGCCGTAGCAGCAGCCCTTCCCCTCCTCCGCCACCGCCGCGCACGCCGCCGGACCCCTCACCGAACACACCGGGCCGTGGGCCGTCGTCCCCGATCCCGTCCCTGTCCCCCTCGACTCCCTCTACGACAACGACGGCATCGACACCACCTCCGCGCGCGGCGGTGACTTCGACGGCTCGGGTTACACCTTCCCGGGCGAGGAACTCCCCGCCGGCCCTGTCGAAGTCGACGGCACGCCCTTCGTCTTCCCGGCCTCGGGCGCCGGCACGAAGAACAACGTCGTCGCACTCGGACAACGCGTCGAACTGCCCACAGGCCGCTATCTCTCGGCCCTCTTCCTCACCGCGGGCAGCTATGGCAACGCCGCCGGCCAAGCCACGGTCCACTACGCGGACGGCTCGACCACGACCGCCACCCTCGGCGGAACCGACTGGTACGCCACGGGCGGATCCCTGTCGGCGCCCTACCGCTACGGCCCGGACGGCACCAAGGACGAACACCGCGTAGGGATCGGCACATCCGAGGTGTGGCTCGACCCGCAGCGCGACGCCGTGGCGATCACCCTTCCGGTGACCAACCCGGCGCAGGCCAACAAGGCGTCGCTGCACGTGTTCGCGCTGTCCCTGCAACCCGCCGCCCAGGGACGCGCGTTGGTCCTGCGCGAAGCCCGGTCGACGAACTCGCTTCTGGAGGCGTCCGGCGCCCAGAGCATCGAAGCCACCGTCGTCAACGCGGGGACTCTCGCCGTCCTGGCCGCGGACGACGTGACAGTGCGCGTCGAGGTTCCGGGAGCACGCACCGTCGAGGCCGCCCGGATCCGCCGTCTGGACCCCGGCGAGCAGGCCCGTATCCGGATGGGCATCCGCAACCGTGCGGGCACCGCGCCGGGCACGGCCCAGGACGGCTCGGTGACCGTCACCGGCCGCGGCACCCAAGTCACCTCGCGGGCAAGCCGGTTGACCCTCGGCGTCGCGAACTACCAGCCCACCGATGCCTCCCTGGCCGGCCATCAGGCTCCGTACTGGTTCCAGGAGGCCAAGTTCGGCATCTTCATCCACTGGGGCGTCTACTCGGTGCCCGCCTGGGCGCCGGTCGGCAAGCAGTACGCAGAGTGGTACTGGGACCAGATGCAGGACCCGAACAACCCGACGTACGCCTACCACCGGGACACCTACGGCGAGGACTTCGCGTACGACGACTTCATTCCGCGGTTCACCGCCGAGAAGTTCGATCCGCGGGCCTGGGTGGAACTGTTCCGGGACGCGGGCGCCCAGTACCACGTGCTCACCTCGAAGCACCACGAGGGCTTCGCGCTGTGGGACACCAAGGTCTCCGACCGCAACGCCGTGAAGATGGGTCCCAAGCGGGACCTGGTCAAAGAACTCTTCGAGGCGTCACGCCGCCACACGCCCGAACTCCACCGCGGGCTCTACTTCTCGATGCCGGAGTGGTTCAACCCGGACAGCCCGTGGATGGGCCACGCCCCTCGCAATCCGTACACCCTCCAGCCGGTGCCGTACACCGGATACACCGCGGGCAAGAACTATGTGACGGAGTATCAGGCCGCGCAGATGCTGGAACTGATCCACGGCTACGACCCCGAACTCATCTGGTGCGACATCGGCGGCGCCAACGACAGCCTCCATGTGCTGGCGGAGTACTTCAACCACGCCAAGAACCGTCGCCGCCCGATCGACGTGACCGTCAACGACCGTTCGGGGATCGCCTTCCACGACTTCACCACGCCCGAGTACACGACGTACGACAACACCGTCGTCGCCAAGTGGGAGTCCAGCCGCGGCCTCGACCCGTTCAGCTACGGCTACAACCGGGCGACCCCGGACGACGGCTACATGACGGCCGAGGAAGTCGTGCACAACCTCGTCGACATCGTGTCGAAGAACGGCAACTTCCTTCTCGACATCGGCCCCCGGGCCGACGGCACGATCCCCCCGAGATCATGCAGACACGACTCCGCGAGACGGGCCACTGGCTGCGCACCAACGGAGAGGCGATCTACGACACCACGTACTGGTCCCGGATGGCCGAACTGGGCGAAGACCTGCGCTTCACCGTCCGCCCGGACGAGGCCTTCTACATCCACTCCCTGACCAGGCCGAACGCAAAACTCACCGTCGAAGCGCCGATCCCCATCCGCAACGGCGACAAGGTGACGATGCTCGGCCACGACCGCCCCCTGACCTGGACCCTCAGCAACGGTTCGCTGGTGATCGACGTCCCGGAGGCGGCACGCAAGGTGGGTCAGCACGCGTGGGTGTTCAAGGTGCACTGGCGCGTCTGAGAGTCGACGGAGACCCTGAACACGACCGGTGATCGCGACGAGAGCGAACGCGCCCTCAGCCCCCTGCCAGAGTGGCCCAAGGATTTGCCCTGGAAATGGACCACACTCCTGGGCTACTCCGCCCCTAAGGTCGGATTCGTGAGGACGGGCGGATATTAATCCGCCTTTCCGCCTCCGCGGAATTCCCACCAAAGACGAAAGAGACAAACGATCGAGGAAACGAGTCCCATGAAAGCGATCGTGGTGACAGACCAGGCTGCGGGAACAGCCGGGATGACGCTGGTCGAGCGGCCCGAGCCGCAGCCGGCCATCAACGATGCCGTCGTTCGGATTCATGCGTCGGGGTTCGTCCCGACCGAGATGGAGTGGCCCTCGACCTGGACCGATCGCGCCGGCCGTGACAGGACACCGTCGATCCCCGGCCACGAGTTGGCGGGAGTGGTCACCGCCCTCGGCTACGGCACGACGGGCCTGTCGGTCGGGCAGCGAGTGTTCGGCCTCGCCGACTGGCACCGTGACGGCACCCTGGCGGAGTACGTGGCGATCGAGGCACGCAACCTCGCACCGCTGCCCGGCGACGTCGACTTCACCGCAGGCGCGTCCCTGCCCATCTCAGGCTTGACCGCCTGGCAGGGGCTCTTCCAGCACGGCCGCCTTCAGGCCGGCCAGACCGTCCTCGCCCATGGCGCGGCCGGGGCAGTCGGGACGATGGTGACCCAGCTCGCACGTGAGGCCGGCGCCTATGTCATCGGCACCGGACGCGCCGCCGACCGTCAGAAGGCACTCGACTTCGGCGCGCACGAGTTCGTCGACCTCGAGACCGACGCCCTGGAAGACGTCGGCAGCGTCGATCTGGTCTTCGACGTCATCGGTGGCGACATTCAGAAACGGTCCGCTGCCCTGATCAAGGCCGGAGGAACGCTGGTGTCCATCGTCGGCCCGGTCGAGGCACGACCTGTCGACGGCCTGGCGGTGGACTTCGTCGTTGAGGTGGACCGGGCCGAACTGGGTGAGATCGTGCGGCGGGTCCGGGACGGACGACTGCGGACGAACATCGACAACGTCTCCTCCCTCGACGACGCCGTCGCCGCGCTCAATCCGACCGAGCGACGCAAGGGCAAGACGATCATCCGCGTTCGTCCGTAAAGGACGGGGAAGAACCGGCGCAGCTGCCTGCCTCGGACAGCACGCATCCGAGTAGGTACAGGTCGGAGCAGTGATCGGCAGTGCCGGACAGTCCGTTCTACGGGCGGCTGTTGCTCCGTGGCTGCCAAGCCCGCCGGCGCCGTGGCGTGTCCGCCGTCGCCGCGCAGGTCACGGCGCAACGAGCGAACCAGGCGTGCCCCTCGTGGGGTCGCCGGGCGGCAGCGGCAGCGGAAACGCGCTGAGCCGGCCGAGTCACGGCTCCAAGTCCCCGTACGCGAAGGGCTGTTGGAGCCAGCGGAATACCACGGCCCCTAGGCGATCACCGGTCCACCACCGAGATCGTCGACGCCACACCCCCGCCCCAACACACCCCCACGCACCCGAGTCCGCCCCAACACCCCACCTCCCCCCCCCTGAATCGTTGTCATCCCCTTGACCTCACTTCAGAGAGCGACTTACGGTTCCCGCACTCGCAGTTAATGAAACGATTCAACACCCGCTCACCCGTGACAAGTTGGGGCTGAACCATGCACGAAACCCACCCGCAGCGTGCCGGTGCGACCCGCCGGTCCGTCATGGCGGCCGCTCTGACGACGGGTGTCCTGGCGACACTCGGTCCGACGGCGAGTGCCGCCGCATCCTCCGGTGCGACCCGCTCCAACGCAGCCGCGCCCACGGCCAGTTGGTTCGCGCGACCGGCCAAGTCGGTTCGGCCGAGGTTCCGTTGGTGGTGGCCGGACGGGCTGGTGGACCCGGTGGAGATCGCGCGCGAGGTCGATCAGATGGCCGACGCGGGTTTCGGCGGCGCCGAGATCGCGGCAGTGCACCACAGCATCACCGACACCTCCGTGCTGGACACCGCCCGCCACGGCTGGGGCAGCCCGGCCTGGCGCGCCGGTGTGACGGCCGCGCTGCGCCAGGCCGCCCGACGCGGACTGACCATCGACCTCACCCTGGGCCCGAGTTGGCCCGTCGCCGTGCCCGGGTGACCCCTGACGATGACGCCGCGGTGAAGGAACTCGCTTACGGCAAGGCCACGTTGACCGGAGGCGCGGCCTACGACGGTCCGGTGCCGGCCTCCGTCTACGCGGCAGCCTCCGGTGTCACACAGCAGAACCTCGTCGCCGTGCAGGCCGCCCGCGTCAACGCCGCCTACTCCAGCGGCAAGGCGACCGGACTGGACGCCGAGAGCGTCACGGACCTCACCGGCCAGGTGTCGGGCGGCCGGCTGAGTTGGACGCCGCCCGACTCGGCGACCTGGGTGATCCTGTCGTACTGGCAACGGGGTTCGGGCCAGCAGCCCGAGGCAGGGCCGCACTCCTCCCCGCCGCGTATGTCGTCGACCACTTCAGCGCGGCGGGGACCGCGGCCGTCACCCGCTACTGGGACTCCACGATCCTGGACTCCACGCTCCGTCACCTCCTGAGATCGGCGGGCGGCACCTTCTTCGAGGACTCAGTCGAGTTGGAGACCAAGGGGCTGCAGTGGACGCCCGGCCTGCCCGCGGCCTTCCGCGAGCACACCGGACGCGACCTGCTGCCGTATCGTGCCGGCCGTCGTCCTCGACAACGGCAACCAGATCTTCGCCTTCGAGGCGCGGCTCACCCAGGAGATCCGGCACGACTTCTGGGAGACCGTCTCCGGTCTCTTCAACAAGCACCACCTCGGCGCCCTCACGTCCTGGGCGCACGGGCACGGCATGACGATGCGTTCCCAGCCGTACGGTCTCCAGACCGACGCCATCGCCTCGGCGGCCGTTCTCGACGTGCCCGAGGGCGAGTCGCTCGGCTTCAAGAACCTCGACGACTACCGCTGTCTGGCGGGCGGACGGGACATGGCCGGTCACCGCATCCTGTCCTGCGAGGCGGGCGCGTACGCGGGCGGCGCCTACAACACCACCTGGGACAAGTTCCTGCGCACCATGGGCGGCGCGTACGCGGCAGGCGTCAACCAGACCGTGATCCACGGCTTCTCCTACGCCGCCGCACCGGGTGTCAGCTGGCCCGGTTTCGCCGCCTTCAGCCCGTACAGCGGGGCCCCGGGATACGGCGAGTCGTGGGGGCCGAGGCAGCCGACCTGGCGCCACGTGCCCGACATCGCCGCGTATCTCGGCCGCGTCCACGAGGTTCTCCAGTCGGGCACCGTCCGCGCGGACATCGCCGTCTTCCGGCAGACCGGCTACACGGCCACCGGCATCGGGGCGTCCTGGCTGACCTCGGCGGGTGTCCCGCTCGGCTGGACCCACCAGTTCCTGAGCGGCCCCCTGCTCGACCTGCCCACCGCCAAGGTCTCCGGCAGACGCCTCGCACCCGACGGGCCCGCCTACAAGGCCCTGTTCCTCGAAGGCGACTTCTTCTACGGCTCCACCCCCACGCTCGCCGTCGCCGACGCCCGCAGACTCCTGAAGTTCGCGCGTGCGGGCCTGCCCACCGTGCTCCTCGGCGCCTTCGACCAGGCCCTCACCCCGGGCCTCCCCGACGCCGGGGAGCAGGCCGAACTGCGTTCCCTGACCGCCCAGTTGCTCGCTCTGTCGAACGTGCGTCAGATCACCGACAAGACCCTGGTCGGCGCGGCGTTCGCGGAACTCGGCGTGACCTCCGACGCCGTCTACTCCGTGTCGTCGACCCTGCTGAACGCCCACCGGGTCACCGACGACGCCGACTTCTACTACCTGTGCAACGGCAAGCACGCCGAGACGGTCAAGCCAGCCGTCGCCCTCATCGACCACGACGTCACGCTGCGCGCGACCCGCCGCAAGGGGTCCGGCGCGGTCCCGTACCTGCTGGATCCCTGGAGCGGGCAGGTCACCCGGCTCGCCCAGTACACCCAGGACGGCGACGCGTTCACCTTCCGGGTGACCCTTCAGCCGGGCGAGACCCTCGTCGTCGCGTTGGGCGCCCTGGGACTGTTCGGGGACGGCTCCGGGAGCCGTCCGCACGCGGTCGCGACCGACGCGGACAGCGCGCTCTTCGCGGACGGATCACTGGCCGTACGAGCCTTCACGGCCGGTGTCCGCACCACCACCCTGTCGACGGGCCGCAAGGTCACGACGGAGATCCCCGAGGTGCCGGCAGCCATTCCCCTCGACCGGTGGACGCTCTCGGTCGACGACTGGCAGCCCGGCAACACCGCGACCACCACCACGATCGTCACGCACAGCCTCGTCCTCGACACCCTGCTGCCGTGGTCGCAGATACCCGAACTGGCCGACGTGGGCGGCATCGGCCGCTACCGGACGACGGTCACCCTGCCGGAGACCTGGACCTCGGGCATGGGGGCCCTGCTCCGCCTGGGCAGCGTCAGCGACACATGCCGGGTCACCGTCAACGGGACCCAACTCGCCCCCGTCGACCGGCTCAACCCGGTGGTGGACCTCGGCGGCCACCTCCGCCACGGCACCAACACCATCGAGGTCGAGGTGGCCACTCCGTTGTTCAACCGGCTCCGGATCAGCAACCCCACGGTGTTCGGGACATCCGCGAGGCAGTCCTACGGCCTGGTCGGACCGGTCCGACTCACGCCGTACGTGCAGCGGAAGGTGGGCTGATCTCCGCGTCCCGCGCCATGATCACGCCGAGACGGGAATGCCCAGCTCGTCGAGCAGGCCGCGCACCCTCTGTTCGACGGCGTCACGGACCGGCCGGACGGCCTCTACGCCCTGGCCGGCCGGATCGTCCAGCTGCCAGTCCAGGTATCGCTTGCCGGGGAACACGGGGCAGGCGTCGCCGCACCCCATGGTGATCACCACGTCCGAGGCCCGCACCGCCTCCACGGAGAGGATTTTCGGCGTCTCTGCGGAGATGTCGATACCGACCTCCTTCATCGCCTCCACGACCGCCGGGTTGACGGCGTCGGCGGGCGCGGAGCCGGCCGAGCGGACCTCGACGCGGTCGCCGGCGAGGTGGGTGAGGTAGGCGGCGCCCATCTGGGAGCGGCCGGCGTTGTGGACGCAGACGAACAGGACCGATGGACGCGGGGCGGGTGTGCTCATGGCGGGTGTCTCTCTCGGGGTGGGTCAGGACGAGGCGGGTTCCGGCTCGCCGCTCGGGACGCCGATCGCCCGTGGTGCCGGGACGGCGTCGTAGACCGCGGCCACGACCGTGAGGCCGAGCGCGGTGCCGAGCAACTGGGCGGCGATGAACGGGGCGACGGAGGCGGGGGCGATACCGGCGAAGGTGTCGGTGAAGGCCCGGCCGATCGTCACCGCGGGGTTCGCGAAGGACGTGGAGGAGGTGAACCAGTAGGCGGCCCCGACATACGCGGCCACCGCGGCCGGAGTGAGCGCGGCGCGGCCGACCCGGGCCAGGCCGAAGATCAGGAGGATCAGTCCGGCCGTGGCGACGACCTCGCCCAGCCACAGGTGACCGGCGGACCGGTCGTGGGTGGAGAAGTGCACGAGCGGTCGCGCGAACATCGCGTCGGCCAGGATCGCCCCGCCGATCGCACCCGCGACCTGGGCGGGCACGTACGCGGCGACGTCTCGCAGGGGGAAGCCGTGCGGACTCCGGCGCCCGGTGAACCAGGCGGCCAGGGTGACGGCCGGGTTGAAGTGCGCGCCGGAGACCGACCCGAGCAGCAGGATGAGGACACCCAGGCCGAGGACGGTGGCGAGGGAGTTGGCGAGGAGCTGTACGCCGACATCGTGCGACAACTCGCCGGCCTGGATGCCGGAGCCGACCACCACCGTCACCAGCAGTCCGGTGCCGATCGCCTCGGCGGTGACGCGGCGGCCGAGCGATGCGTTCACGCGGTGACTCCGGCGGGCTGCGCAGCGCTCAGGAACGCGGCGAGGCTGTCCAGGACGCCGGGCAGCGCCCAGTAGTAGACCCAGGTGCCGCGGCGCTCGCAGTCGATGAGCCCGGCCTGACGCAGGAGCTTGAGGTGGTGGGAGATCGTCGGCTGGGACAGATCGAAGGCGGGGGTCAGCTCGCACACGCAGACCTCCCCGCTCTGCCCGCGCGAGGCGATCATCGACATCAGGCGCAGTCGCACCGGGTCGCCCAGGGCCTTGAAGACCTTCGCCAGGTCGACCGCCCGGTCCTCGTCCAGCGGCGCGGCGGCCAGGCCCGGGCAGCAGGTGGTGTCCTGACCGATCACCTCAAGCTCTTGTTTCGACATGCCTCTATATTGACGTCTCTCGATTCAAGGCGCAAGGTTGCATCCATAGACATCAATACAGGCCGTTCCGGACCCGTGCCGTGGTCCGTCACCCAGGGAGTGAGTCATGAGCGAGCAGTCCACAGATCTACGCGAGACGGTCCGTCGGCGGTACGCGGCGTCGGCCGTGAAGGTCACCGAGGGCGGCAGCGCCTGTTGCGGGCCTCAGCCGGTCGAGGTCGACGACAACTTCGGCTCCGCCCTCTACGCCGCCGACGAGCGCGCAACCCTGCCCGCCGAGGCCGTCGCCGCCTCCCTCGGCTGCGGCAACCCCACCGCCGTGGCCGAACTGCGCGAGGGCGAGAGCGTGTTGGACCTCGGCTCCGGCGGTGGCATCGACGTCCTGCTCTCCGCCCGACGCGTCGGGCCCACGGGGAAGGCGTACGGGCTGGACATGACCGAGGAGATGCTCGCCCTGGCCCTGGCCAACGCGGAGAGAAGGCGGGCGCCACCAACGTCGAGTTCCTCAAGGGCACCATCGAGGCGATCCCGCTGCCCGCCAACACCATCGACGTCGTGATCTCGAACTGCGTGATCAACCTCTCGACCGACAAGCCCGCCGTGTTCGCCGAGACCTTCCGTGTCCTCAGGCCCGGCGGTCGCATGGGCATCTCCGACGTCGTCGCCGACGACGCGCTCACCCCGGACAGCGGGCCGAGCGCGGTGACTACGTCGGTTGCATCGCCGGCGCGCTCTCCTTCGCCGAGTACCGCACCGGCCTCGAAGCCGCGGGGTTCACGGACATCGAGATCACCCCGACCCACCCGGTCGCCGACGGAATGCACTCGGCGATCGTCCGCGCCACCAGGCCGCCGACCGTCGAGACCCGGACGGAGGCGACGCCGTCCGCCGACACCTGCTGCGGTGTCGACTCCTGCTGCGGTGTCGACTCCTGAGGATTCCAGGCCGTGCCGCGAGCGCTCCTGGCCGCTGTCGCCACGTACGCGGCGGACCACGGCGTCGACGAGATCAGTCGCACGTCAGCGTCGGAGTCGCCCAGTCGCCGTGGTCGTTGCCGTTGCCGTCGCCCGCGTCGCCGACCCTGAGGTCGACCACCTGGGCGCCGCTGACGTCGACGTCGATGGGCACTGCGGCCTGTTGGCCGTGGATCGTCGGCGTGGTGACCAGGGTCCTGCCGTCGGCGATGACGGAGAACGTGACCGAGCCCGCCCCCTTCGTCTCGTCGTCGACGCCCACGTCCGCCGTCAACCGCGAGCACTGCCCGGCGAGGTAGAGCTCGACGTCGCTGACTGCGTTGGTGCCCAGGCCCTTGGCGTGACCGACGCCCGCGATGGTGATCGGACGGCCGTCACCGGCCGTCTGCTCGCCGACGCTGGCGTCCCGTTCCACCGGGCCCCACCCGTTGGTGGACGACAGGAACGGCAGGTCGCTCACGTTGCTCTTCCCGGCCGGTGGGGCCGGCGGTATCCCGCCGACGATGCGCTCGTCACCGCCGACGGCCTGCCGTCCGTTCTGCCTGTAGCGCACCGTGGCGGTGAGCGCGGAGGCGGACGGTAGCGTTCCGGTCGGCGGTTCGACCGTCCAGGTGAAGGTGGCCGATGTGCCGGGTCGCAGGCGCTTGACCGACGCGGGGCTCGGGAGCTCACGCTCCAGCCCTCGGGGGCGGCGAGCGACGCCGTCAGTTCCGACGCGGACTGCCGGTCCTTCGGCACCCGCACCGTCGCCCGCGCGGTGAAGGCCTGTCCCGGCTGGGCGGTGTCCGGCACGTCCAGGGTGACGTCCGCTCCCGGGCGCTTCGGCATCGCGTAGGTCCGGGCGTCGTAGCGGGGACTGTCGTTCTGCGTGACGCGCAGGGAGGAGGCGTAGCTGCCGTAGTCGGTCAGGGAGACCTTGCCGAGGCCGCCGGTGCTGCCGTCGAGGTTCCAGACGGCGATGGCGATGCTGTTGTGGCCGTTCGGGTTCAGGATGCCGTTGGGGACCGGGAACGTGTGCTGCGGGCCGAGGTAGTTGACGTAGTTGCCGACCTGCCAGCCGTTCACGAAGATCGTGGCGCGGTACTTGCGTGCCGGGTCGTCGGTGAACGTCAGCCCGAGCGAGGTGTCCTGGCCGTGCGGCAGGTCGAGCTTGGCGTCGGTGCGGTACCAGGAGACGCCGGGTGTCGTGTCGGACGTCGGAAGGGATACGCGGTTCCAGTCGGCGTCCGGGTAGCCGGGCAGGGACCAGCCGGCCCGTTCGCCGTAGAGGCCGCCGGTCGAGAGCGGGCCGCGGACCGTGTCCTGGAGGTCCTCGCCGCCCCGTACGCCCTGGAGGCGCCAGGTGACGGACGTCAGCGGCGCGCCGACGAGAGAGGCACTGGTCAGACCGCGCGCGGTCTTGTTGCCGTTGGAGGAGTTGTAGTCCTCCTCGTGCCCCATGTTGACGGTGAGTACGGAGAGGACGTTGTCGCCCGTGGACTTCACGGAACCTGCCGGGAAGGTGAAGTCGCCGCTGCCCGTGGTGGAGCTGCCCAGGAAGGTGCCGTTCAGCCAGGCGGAGAACGCCTGGGCGCCGCCGCCGGAGTCCGAGACCAGGTGGATGCCGGTCTCCTTGCCGGTGGCGCGGAAGCGGCCTCGGTACCACGTGTTGCCGGTGTGGAAGCCGTAGTCGTCCGCGTAGAGCACCGGTAGCGAGTTGACGCCGGAGACGCTGTTGGTGGTCGCCTTGTCGGCCACCTGCCAGGTCGTGTCGTCGAAACCGGGGGCCGCTTCGGGGATTCCTCGGCGTGCTTCCAGTCGGTGAGCGCCGGGAGGTGGACGGGAGCGGCCACCGGGATCTTTCCGGTACGACTCCCGTGTCGGTGGTGTGACGGCCCAACGCCCTGCCGTTCCAGGTGACTTGGGCGGCGGAGGTGAACACCTCGATGTTCTTGTCGTCGGCGTTGTCGCCGGTGAGCGCCAGGGTGTGGCCGCCGTGCAGGCTGGTCGCCGTCCGCAGCAGGTGGGTGCCGCGCACGAGGACCGGGCCGTTCGCCGTGTCCTGACGCCAGAAGGTCTTCGCCGTGGCCTTGTCGCCGAGGAGCAGCAGGAGCGGGCGCTGTCCGGCGGCGCTGATGCTGACGCGGATCAGGCCCTGGTGCGTGTAGTTGAGCCGCAGGTCGCCGGTGGCCGGGTCCCAACTGGTGCTGACCGTCCCGCCGTTGACGGTCACGGTGGGCTTGGTGCCGTAGCGCAGGACGGTCTCACCGTCGCTGCCCTGGTCGCCGTAGAGCACGGCGACGTCCCGGTCCCCGATGGTCGCGCTGGTCATGATCTCGGAGGTCGAGTACTGCAACTGCGCTTCGCCGAGGCGGTAGTTGGCCACGATCACATGGGAGTCGCGGCCGTCGAGGGTGATCGCGGTGCCGGGCTGCTGCGGCACGACCGGGTAGGTCGGCTCGGCGGTGGCGGCCGTCGGTACGTCGATGGCGTCGATTGCCACGTAGTTGTCGGTGGATCCCGAACTGTGGCTCCCGGTGACGACGATCCTCAGCGTGTGTGCGCCGGGTGTCAGGCCGGTCTTCTGGAAGAGCACCGCCTGGCTCTCGCCGCCTGAGTCGTCGACCGTGGCGGTCTTGGTGCCGTCGAGGTAGACGTCGGCGTAGCCGTGGTTGTCGGTCTTCGAGCCGATCCAGCGGATCGCGGTGCCGTCGAAGGGGACGGTGAGCGAGTCACCGGCCTTGTTCGAGAACGACTCGGTGTGTTTGTAGTCGCCGCCGGTGTAGCTCGTGTCGGCCACGTGCGACCACGAACCGGCGTACTGGAGCGCGGAGTCGGGGTCGTCCCAGGTGTAGGTGGTGTCGGCTGACGGCTGGGCGTTGAGGTCCAGGGAGATGTGCGTCCTGTCGACGGCCGTGGACGTGGAGTTGCCGTGCCGCAGGACGTGGAACTGGGTCTTGGTGTCGGGGTTCATCCGGGCGGTGTCGACGACCGCGGAGTCGTCGGGCGGGGTGGCCCTGATCGCCTCGGTCTTGGTCAGCGGGGCGACCGACTGCGTGAAGTACCCGATGAGCTTGTCCTCGTCGTACTTCGGATCGAGCCGGCGGGTCTCGCGGATGGCGGCCCCGTAGTCGTACGACGTGTAGTTCTCGGGCATGCCGAGCCAGCCCCAGTTGGTGCCGCCGTAGGTCATGTAGAAGCTCTGGGCGGTCGCGCCGACGGCGATGTTCTGCTTGTAGAAGACGTTGGCGAACCGGTCGTTGATGAGCTGGGCGCACTTGTCGTAGCCCGGTCCGCCCCACGGGTCGAAGGCGCCGCCCTGGAACTCCGGTGAGTACAGCGGCTTTCCGGCCGGGTGGTCGTAGCTGATGTCGGGGACGCCGTTCCACTTCGTGGGGTTCGAGCAGTCGAAGCCCTGGGGGTAGGAGTCCGGGCCGTCGACGTCCAGGGCGCCCGTGCCGGAGTTGAAGGTGCCGTTGTTGTTGCCGGTGAGCGGGACGGTGATGCCGTCGGCGCGGGCCTTGTCCTCCAGGTGCTGCATGTAGGGAGCGGGCGGCGGCCGAGCCGTCGTAGTACTCGTTCTCGACCTGGTAGGCGATGACCGACCCGGTTCCGTTGGTCAGTTGGTGGCGGGCGATGATCCGGTCGATCTGGGTCAGCCACTCGTCCGCGTACTGGAGGAACCGGGGGTCGTCACTGCGGTTGTTCTCCGCCTTGGTGGTCAGCCAGCCCGGCAGGCCGCCGCTGTCGACCTCCGCGTTGATGTACGGCGCCGGGCGGGCGATGACGTAGAGGCCGGCCTCCTGCGCCATGTCGAGGAGCTTGTCGACGTCCCGCACCCCGGTGAAGTCGTAGACGCCCGGCTTGGGCGAGTGATAGCCCCAATCGAAGTACAGGGAGGTCGAGTTGAAGCCGGCGGCCTTCATCTTCTGGAAGATGTCGCGCCACAGGTCCTGGCTCGGGAGCCGGAAGTAGTGGAACTCGCCGGACCACAGGTAGGTGCGTTTGCCGTCGACGAGGAACGAGTAGCCGTCGAGGCTCACCGTGTGCGGCTGCGGAGGGGCGGTGGGAGCGGGCGGCTTCTGCTCGCCGACGTCCTGCGCCGCCGCGGCCGGCGCGATGGTGCCCGCCGCCAGGGCGATGGTCGCGGCCGTCGCGAGGACCGCCCTCCACCACCGTCGGCGACCGGGTCTCGCACCTTCTGAACCGATCCGACTACCCCGCACTGCGGCCTCCAGACCGACTGGGCGAACAGCATCAAACAGACTCAGGCAAACCCGAACAGTAAGGGGGCGCGCGGCCAACCACAATGGGTCGGAAGGACACAGTCGAAGGGCCGGTTCCCGGACTCACGTCAGGAACCGGCCACCTTCCTGGAGGGGGCGGGCTCGGGGTGGACGCCGGTGAGTTCGGGCTCCAGGCCCTCGTTCAACCCGGCGGGTCGACGGCCCGCGTCGTGGCGCCAGGCCTCGAACGCCCAGGTGGTGAGGGCCACGACGGCGAGGCCCAGGAGCCAGCCGCCCACGACATCGCTGAACCAGTGCACGCCGAGCGCGATCCGGGTGAAGCCGACGCCGAGCACGGACACCACCGCGATGCCCCAGCACACCGCCCGCAGAGCGCGCGGCACCAGGGGCAGCAGCACCAGCAGCAGGATGGCGAACGAGGTGGTCGCGGTCATCGCGTGTCCCGAGGGGAAGGAGAATCCCGGCGCGTGCGCGACCGGGTCCTCCAGGGACGGCCGGGCCCGCTCGACCAGCGTTTTGACCAGCAGCCCGATCAGGCCGCCGGCCGTGGCCGTGACGGCGGACCAGGCGGCGAGTCGCCAGGCCCTGCGGTACAGCAGCCACACGGTCAGCAGCGCGACGATCGTCCGCAGGGTGACCGGATCCCATACCCGGTCGGACAGGAATCGCAGGACGTCCGTCCATGCCGGATGATCGAGGGCTGTCTCGTTCAACCGCCGTGCCGTGCGCGCGTCGAGGCGCCGCAGCGGCTGCCAGCGGCCCTCGATCAGAACGAGCAACAGGCCGAACGGGACAGCGGCTACGGCGGCGACAGCCACCGAACCGAGGAGATGGACGCCGAATCTCCGGTCGGCCGCCCGGCGACGACGTAGGTCACCAAGACGTTGGGCCGTGGCGCGAACCACCATTCAGACTCCCGGGTCGGCTGAGATCGGACCGGGCCGCAGCGCCCGCGCGGCCTCCAGCTGCGCGGCGAAGGACAGGCCCAGAAAGAGGGCGATGGAGGTCAGGTAGGCCCAGAGCAGCAGGGACATGAAGGCGCTGAGCGGGCCGTAGATCGTGTCGAAGGACCCGCTGATGTCCAGGTACAGGCTCAGCAGCCAGGTCAGGACCATCCACAGGACGAGGTAGACGGCGGCGCCGAAGGCCAGCCAGGTGTAGCCGGGCTGGCGGCGGCGGGGCGAACGGCGGAAGATCGCGCTGGCCGAGATCAGGGCGAGCAGCAGACCGAAGGGCCAGCGCAGGATCTCGCAGGCGGTCCTGGCATCGCCGTCGAGGTGGTACACCGTCGCCGCAGCGGCGCCCAGGTCACCGCCGGCCACCATCACGACGAACCCGATTCCGAGCGGGATCCCGGCGCTGAGGGACATCACCAGCCCGCGCAGGTACTTCTGGTGGAAGGGGCGGTCGCGTTCGTTCCCGTAGATCCGGTTGGCGCCGCGTTCGATCTGGCACATCGCGGTGGTGACGTTGATCAGCGAGAAGACCAGGCCGAACCAGAGAGCGATCTGGTCGCCGTCGCCCGCGCTGTGGCGGCTTCGGGCCAGTGCGTCGTCGACGACGTCGACGCTGGGCCCCTGCGCGATCCGATGGATGGTCAGTTCGGCCAGCCTCCCGATGTTCTCCGTGTGCAAGGCCGTGGAGAGTCCGACGAAGGCGATGGCCAGCGGGATCACCGCCAGCACCGTCTGCAGGGCGAGCGCGCGGGAATGGCTGAAGCCGTCGGCGTAGCGGAACCGCACGAAGGAGTCGCGCAGCAGCGGCCAGCGGCCGTAGCGGCGCAGCGACGCCAGGGCCTCGTCGGCCGAGAGTTCGTCGCCGGTCATGTCGCGGGTCTCGGGGACCTTGGTGGCGGTGCCCATTCACTTCTCCCGGGTGGGCAGCAACACGGTCAGCGCGCCGGCGCTGACCTCCGCGGTGAGACGCCGGCCGTGGGCCACCGGGTCCCCGTCGAGTTCACGCGACTGCGGTACGGCGAAGGTGAGTTCGGCCCGTCGGAAGGTGAAGAACTCCACCGGTACGCCCTTCGTGCCGGCGCCCTCCGGGAGAAGCGTCTCCGCGGTCGTGGCCCGCGGGTTCCGACCGCGACCGCGCATCAGGGCGCCCAGCGCCCGTATCCAGCCGCCGGGGCCGCGTGGGTCCAGGATCAGCAGATCGAGCAGCCCGTCGTCGGGCCGGGCCGCCGGGAGGAGCGTCAGACCGCCCTGTACGGTGCCGACGTTGGCGAGGAGCACCATGCGGGCCGTGCGGTGCAGGACGGGCGCGTCGTCGAGCCGGACCGTCAGCCGCATCCGGGGTGTGCGCAGGGTACCGACGGTGGCGAGGACATAGGCGAGCCAGCCGACGGCGGACTTGGCGCGCTCGTCGGTGCGTTCCAGCATCGCGGCGTCGAGCCCGGCCCCGGACATCGCGGCGAAGTGGGTGGGGGTGAGGCCGTCGCCCTCGATACGGCCGAGGTCGATGCGGTGCGGGGTGCCGGACAGGGCGGCGTCGAGCGCGGTGGCGGGGCTGAGCGGCAGGCCGAGGTTGCGGGCCAGGAGGTTGCCGGTGCCGCAGGGCACCACGACGAGCGGTACGCCGCTGCCGGCCAGGGCGTCGGCGGCCGCCCGCACGGTTCCGTCGCCACCGCAGACCACGACCAGTTCCGCACCGGCACGGACCGCGCCGGACGCCTGGCCGGTGCCGGGGTCGTCGGCGGTGGTCTCGATGAACTCCGGTGCGCGGTGGCCGTGTTGTTCCAGGATATGCCGCAGCTTCTCGCGGTCCCCCGCGTCCGTCGCCAGGGGGTTGAAGATCACGACGGTGCTGCCGGGCGCGCGCTCCTCGGCCCGCGCGGTCGTGTCGGCCGACCCGGTCCGCTGCGCGGGAACGGCGGCGACGGACGCGTCGGTGAGCAAGGCACGGCCGACGATCAGCAGGGACAGGGCGCCGTTAACCATCCCGCCGATCACGTCCGTGGGGTGGTGCATGCCCCGGTAGAGGCGGGAGACGCCGACGACCAGCGGCAGCAGGAACAGCAGCCCGGCCAGCGGCCACCGCCAGGGCCTGCGGACCCGGGACAGCACGAGCACGGCGAGTCCGGCGTAGAGCGCGGTGGCCGCGCCGGTGTGGCCGGAGGTGTAACTGGACGTGGGCGGGGAGGCGTCGAGCCGGTGCACATGCGGGCGGGTCCGGTCCACCGACAGGGTGACGGTCAGGAACACCAGTGCCTGGAGCGAGACGGCGACGGCGAGGAAGACCGCCTGACGCCACATCGGCAGCCGGGGCAGGAGCAGCATCGCCACGCAGGTCAACAGGGTGACGGCGATCACCGTGAGGGTGTTGCCCGCCTCCGAGCCGAGGTACGACAGGGTGGTCAGCGTGCTGGTACGGATCCGCTCGAACCCCTCGTCGACGTGGTCCTCCACCGTCAACGGCCACACGTTCTTGGCCGGGCCCGTGATCAGGAGCCCGAAGCCGACCATCACAGCGGCCTGACAGACGGTCAGTGCGCCGATGCGCGCTGCAGCACCGCCGGTACCCCGGGGCAGAACAGGCGAGCGGCCCCCACGGACCGCCTCAGCCTCCTCCCCGGTCGCTCCTGCTGCTCTTCCCGGCACGGCGGTCGACATCGGGGCTCCCACGGTTCGGCGCCTCGCGGCGGTCAGGGGTCGGGTGGCCTTCGCACCCGATCGATCGCCGTCTGCCCCCGAACCCGAGGCGCAGACCCCCTCTCACGTGGGAATCCATGAGCCCATGCCCCGGGCGCGCACGGAAGGTGCCGCTGGGGCGTGGTGCGACGGCCACGGCAGGTGAAGCGGGTGGGTGCACGGCACCCGGCGTCACACGTCGGCGTCGGTCAGGATGCGGTACATCCGAGTGGGTCGCAGTGCCGAGTAAGCGTCGGCGACGCAGCTGTCCGTCCAGTCCGGCGGGACACCCTCAGCGCGTGCACGGTGGCGGCTGCGCGGACCCGCGGATCCGGATCGGCGATCAGTGCGGTCTGGACCGTGACCGGCCGGTCGTACCAGGCTCGCGCGACCGCGGCACGGAACTTCGGATCCCGCGCTCCGGCGAGGACCGAGCGCGGCTCGCCGTAGGCCTCTTCCAGGCCAGCGATGCCGATCCGCGTCTCGATGTCCACCAGTTGACGGACGAAGTCCCCGCGCGCGTCACGGATCGCCGGGTCCGGATGCCCGGCGATCCTGCGACGCGTCTCCGGGGAGATCCGGTCCCTGCGACGGTCTACGGCGGAGTCGCCGCCGCCCTACGTCAACAGCGCCTCGACCACACGTCCGCCAACCGCCCGCGGCGCGGCGGGAGACCGTGCCGGTCGGCGGGGTGGACGGCGAGGCGTACCAGGACATCCTCAGGAGCGCCGGGATTCCGCCCGAGCCCGGAGAGCGTCGGATGGCCGAGGGACGTCATACGGGCAACCTGGTGCGCCAACTGCCGCACGGATCAACGCAGTCCGGCGAAGAGGTCGTTCTCGGGCAGGGCCGCGCCGGTGGTGTCCCGGACACGTACGAAGGTCTCCACGCCCATGAACTCGCCGAACCTCTCCTTGCCCATCTTGAGGAAGAAGATGTTGTCGCCCTGACTGGCGTGCGCGGCCAGCGAGTCGAACTTCTGGCCACTGAACGCGGTGGCGTCCACCCAGGTGGTGATCTCGTCGTCGGGGAGACCGATCTTGGCCATCTCGGCGAGCTCGGCGGGGTCCGGCTCCGGCATCTCCGGGTGGAACTCCCGCATGAGCTCGCCGAACCGCTGCATCGTCGAGCGGGGCATCGTCGTCCAGTACACCTTCGGCGTCAGCTCGACCATCTCCAGCGCCGCCATCGTGATGCGGTGGGCCTGGATGTGGTCGGGGTGGCCGTAAAGCCGTTCTCGTCGTAGGTGACGACCACATCGGGCTGGTAGTGCCGCATGAGGTCCGCGAGCCGGGCCGCGCCCTCCTTCACGGGGGTCTGCCAGAAGGCGCCGGGGGCGTCGTTGCTCGGCCAGCCCATCATTCCGGAGTCGCCGTAGTCGAGCATCTCCAGATCGCTGATCTTCAGGACCTCGCAGCTCGCCTCGAGTTCCTCACGGCGCATCGCGGCGACTGCCACCGGATCGTGGCCGGGATCACCCGGCTTCACACCCCCTGGTCCGTCACCACAAGCGCCGTCGGTACAGGTCACGAGCACCGTGCGGACGCCTTCCGCCGCATACCGCGCGAGGACTCCTCCGGTTCCGGTGGCCTCGTCGTCGGGGTGGGCGCGTGCACTGCCATCAGCGTCAACGACCGGTCAGTCATGAAACAGTCCTCCTGCGGGACATACGTCGTGATCAAGTGCGCGGCGGTCGTACCGCGGTCGTGGGGTCCGGACCTGGTGGGGCGGAAGACCTCGTGATCTCCGTGTTCCCCGCCCATGCGGCACCGGTCCCTCAGCGGTTGCAACCGCGCCGACCGGACCGACTGTTCCCGATCCGGTGCCTCAGCCTTCCAGACGCGCGCGTTTCAACGCGAACGAGGTACCGGCGCGACCTGCGCATCTCGACGCCACGTGGATTCCGACCGCCGTCCGAGGCCCAGCCGACAAGGGGCATGGTCTCGTCGTGGTGCAGGACGAACTGCGCGACGGAGAGGGTGGTCATCCGGTCGTTCAGGGTGCGAACGTGTTCGCCGACGGGCCGAAGGGCAAACCACTCCGGCCAACCGGACGGATCGACACGCGAGGGCGGACTCCCTCCCGCCGAAGCCGCTCACCGCAGCCGGCACTCCTGACGGCAAGCCGCCGCGTTGAAGGCTTCCTCGGCGTCATCCCGAGGAAGCCGTCGACACCTCAGGCCTCCCGGCCCCCAGCACATACAGCCCCGGAAGGTTCACCACGATCGCCTCCTGCGTGCTGCGCGCGATCACCACCACGGCCTCTTCCGCCGGGTCCGGGTTCTCCTCGCGGTGCGGCACGAAGGGCGGCACGAAGATGTAGTCGCCGGGGACGTCCGCAGGCGGATCTCCTCCGGCTGGGCACCCGTGTCGTCGAGGAAGACGAACTCAGGGTGCCCGCTCACCACGTAGATGGCCGTCTCGGACTCGCCGTGGTGGTGGTCGGAGGAGGACGTGGAAGGGGCTACGTGCGTCTGGCCCATCCACAGTTTCTCGGAACCGACGGTCTTGCCGGACACCGCCGCGAACCTGCGCATGCCACCACTCTGCGCGGTGTCGCCGTCGAGGGCGTCGGCGCGGACGTGGTGCAGGCGGGTGCGCAGGGGGCCGCCGACTCGCCTGGGGCGTCGTGGAGATGGGGGTGGAAACCTTCGCCCGGGGTTGTCAGCGGCTCGCTCATGGTTGGCGACGCTAGAGCCGTGCCGAAAAGGATGTCAAGAGGTGTCCATTGTCCTTCACCTGCGGCAATGTTCCCGCAATGTACGAGGGGCGGATGCGGGGAACGCGTGAGGGGAACCCCGGAAGTCCTCGTGACCGGGCCCGCGTCGGGCATCATGTGCGCATGCATATTTCCGCGAAGGCGGACTACGCCACGCGGGCCCTCTTGGAGCTCGCCTGCGAACCTGCCCGTCCGCTCACGTGCGAGGCGATCGCCTCCTCGCAGCAGATCCCGTTCCGGTTCCTGAAGTCCGTGGTGGGCGAGTTGCGCAGAGCCGGTCTGGTCCGCAGCCAGCGTGGCTGTGAGGGCGGGTACTGGCTCGGCCGGCCCGCCGCCGAGATCACGCTCCTGGACGTCGCCCGCGCCGTGGACGGCGAGTTGATCACCCTCCGCAGCGAGCCCCTGGCCGGACTCGACTACCCCGGCCCCGCCTCCGACCTGCCCGGAGTGTGGCGCCGGATCGAGGCCGAGGCCGCCGCCATCCTCGGCGGCACGACCCTGGCCACGCTGCTGCCCGCCACGGCGACGGACGCGAACGGCGACAAGAACACCGCCGAACACGAAGACGCACCGGGTGAGCACCTGAGCCGCCAGGGAGCCGCATGACCCCGGACACCGGCCGACCGGCCACCGAAGTCACCGAAGTCACCGAAGTCACCGGCGGCGCCGACGTCTCCGGGGTGGCGAGGATCATGGCGACCGCAGGGCCCGCGAAGCCCTCGAAGCCCCCCCGGGCCCGCGAAGCCCCGAGGCCGACGAGGCCCGCGAAGCCCGCAAGGCCCGCGACGTCACCGGACACCCCGAAGCCACCGAAGACCTCGCCACCCCCAACAGCCTTGACGACCCCGGCACCCGAGACGCCCCGACAGCCCCACCACCCTCGAGATCGTCGAGTACACCGACCCCCTCTGCCCCTGGGCCTGGGGATCGGAACCCGTCTTCCGCCGCCTCCGCGCAGCACTGGCCGGCGACGACCGCATCCGCTGGCGCCGCGTCTACTGCATCCTCTTCGACCACGACGACGACCCGGCCCCCGATCCCGCCGCCGAGACCGCCTGGTACGCCCGCTACGTCGAGGACATCAGCGCGCACACCCACGCCCCGCGAGCGCTACGGCTGAGCCGCGTCGCCGCGAGCTCCTGGCCTGCCTCGCTGGTCGCGAAGGCCGCCGAGGCGCAGGGCACGGAAGTCGCCGACCGGGTGCTACGGCGGCTGCGGGAGAGCGTGTTCGTGCTCGGGGAACCGGCGGACACCCCGAGTCGGCGTTGGCCGCGGCGGCGGGCGTACCCGGTCTCGACGCGGACCGGCTCGCGGCCGACTCGGCGTCGCCCGAGGTGCTGGCGCGGGTGCGCGCCGACCACGCCGAGGCGCGTCAGCCCGTGGCCGAGGTGCTGTCGGTGCACGGTGGCGACTCGCCCCATCCAGGTGCCGCTAAGGAGACCCCGGACGGTCAACACCGGTACGCGCTACCGACGTTGCTCGTGCGCACCGCCGCCGAGCACCGCGTCGTCCCCGGCTGGCGCCCGTACGAGGAGTACGTCGCGGCCGTCACCGAGCTGACTCGCGGACTGCCACCCGCACCCGCAGCACCGCACCCCGCGTCACCGGCTCAGCCCGCGCTCGCGCCCACGACACTCCCCCGGCAACGGCCCTCACCCGCTACCGCACCTCACCGACCCCGAACGCGCCCACCTCACCGACGCCACCCCTGGCCCCCACCCGGCGCCGTCCGCATGGACACCGCGAACGGTCCCCTGTGGCTCCATCCGGACGAGGCCGCCGTGCACCCCGCGACCGCCCCTTCGTCACCCGCCGCACCCCGCTAGGCCTCTGATCAGCGGTCAGAGACCGTCCCGGCTTCCATCGAGGCCCGCGCCTCGGGATCGTCCCGCCGAATGAGACACCAATTGGTGTCCATTGACAGCCGCCGACGGCTGGCCCCAGGATGTGCAGCATGCTCACGACGCACCCCGGTGTGGTGTGCCGCTACGTGGACCTGCGGCGCACCTGCAGCGCTCTCTGTCGCTGACCCGCCGCCCCCGGCCCACAGGCGCCTGACCGCGCTCCCGTAGGCACCGGCGCCCCACCGCCTCGCCGACCGGCGCCCGTCCTCCCGCGCCGTTCCCCTCGCGCTTCGCCGCCGATTCTCCGCCTCCGTATCCCGGTTGCCTTCCGTGCTGCGCCGACGCCTCCCGCCCTGGGCGCGGCATGCCTCCATGCGCCTCGAAGCCGCATCGGCATGCCCGTCGGCCCGGTCCGCGGGATGTCCGGCCCTCGGGTCAGCCGGCTTCACCCTCCTTCCACCGCACCCCGCTCTCCTCCCGCTGCACCTCACCCCGCTTCCGCCGCCCCGCGCTCACCTCCGCTGCCCCGGCACGGCCGGAAGCCCTCGAAGAAAGAAACCAAGATGTCCGGACGACTCACGCCCCGCAGCCGTCGGGCGGCCTTCCGCCCCGGCCGACTGCGCGCCGCCGCACTGGGGACCGCCCTCGCCACCGTGCTCGTCCCCGCGCTCGGCGCCTGCGGCGGCGACGCCTCGACGGCCGGCGGCGGTGCCACGCTGAAGTGGGCCTCCTCCTACTTCCCCACCCACTGGGACCCAGTCGTCAGCGGCAGTGGCGCCCAGTTCCGCGAACTCGCCCTGGTCTACGCCTCGTTGACCCGTACGGACGCGACCGGCAAGGCCGTGCCCGACCTGGCCAAGAGCTGGGAGTACAACGCCAAGGGCGATCAGATCACCTTCCATCTGCGCCCCGGCCTCAAGTTCAGCGACGGCACGCCGGTGGACGCGTCCGCTGTGAAGGCCGCCATCGTGCGCGCCCAGAAGCAGAAGAACTCCGCGCTGTTCGGCGACCTCACCTCCATCAAGTCGGTGGACGCCAACGGACTGGACGCGGTGCTCCACCTCAGCCAGGTCGACTACCAGATCCCCAACTCCTGGGCGAGCGCGTCCTCCAGATCGCCAGCCCGAAGGCGGCGGCGTCGCCCACGAAGCTGGACCAGAACCCGGTCGGCGCGGGCCCGTTCACCGTCACGCAGCTCGTGCCGGGCACCAAGGTCCTCCTGAAGAAGAACCCGGACTACTGGGACGCCAAGGACATCCACATCGACAACGTCGAGCTGACCTCGGCCCCCGACGCGGCCACGGTCGTCTCGGACTCCAGACCGGCGTCTACAACTTCGCGGACATCGCGCCCAGCCAGGCCGAGGCCGCCAAGAAGGCCGGACTCGACGTCTTCGTCCAGCCCGGCTTCAACGCCAACAACATCAGCCTCAACGTGAACAAGGCGCCGTTCAACAACGCCAAGGTCGTCGACGCGGTCCGCTACGCCATCAACCGCCAGGAGTTCGTGGACAAGTTGACCTTCGGCTACGGCTCGGTGACCAACCAGCCGTTCCCCAAGGGCTATGTGGCCTACGACCCGCAGTCCGCGAACGACTACGCCTACGACCCCGCGAAGTCCAAGCAGCTGCTCTCCGAGGCCGGTTACAAGGCCGGTCAGATCAAGCTCGACCTCGTCATCCCGGCCGAGGATCCCCAAGCCGAGGTCGTCCAGGCGCAGTTGGCGAAGGTCGGCATCACCGTCAGCATCAAGGTCGACAAGAACTGGGCGACCCCGTTCTTCGCCAAGGACCTGACGCTCTCCCTCTACGGGACGACGGGGCGTGACTCCGCCGCGCAGACCCTCACCGCGCACTTCGGCCCGAACGGCCCGCTCAACCTCAGCTCGCCGTACGAGCCTTCGGGCTTCGAGGCGGCCATCGCCAAGGTGCGGCAGACCCCGCTGGACTCGCCCGACTACGCGAAGGTCCTCCAGGCGGCGACCCGGGCCGGCCTGCAGAGCAAGGCGCTGGTCTTCACGTACTCGTCGCCCAACCTCATCGCCAAGAGCAAGTCCATCTCCGCCCTGCCCAAGAACCCGGCCCACATCGACTGGACCGGCGTGACCATCGGCGCGAACTGACGCTTCGTCACTTCACGTTCCACACAAGGCCCTTGCAGACCACAGCGGGCGCCATCGCACATCCCAACAGCTCACAACAGCTCACTTCAGGTCACTACAGAGGGGGGCAAGCCATGACGACGACGGAGGCACCGGCCACACCACCCGACGTCCGTCACCGGGTCGCCACGACCGGGGCGCGGCACACCGTGGGCCGCGTCCTGGTCACCCTCGCCCGGTCGATCGCGATCTTCGTGCCCGTGTTCCTGGTCGCGACGTTCGTGACGTTCGCGCTGCGGTCACTGAGCGGGCTCAGCCCGGCGCGGATCCAGCTGGGCGAGGAAGCAACTCCCGAGGCGGTAGCGAGAGTCGAGGCCCAGTGGGGTCTCAACCGGCCCTTCCTCGTCCAGTACGCCGACTGGCTGGGCGGGGTGCTGCACGGGCAGCTCGGCACCAGTTGGACCAACGGCGCCGACATCTCCACCCTCATCGGCCTCGGCCTGGGCGTGAGTCTGTCGGTGGCGTTCTTCGCGTTGATCATCGGCGTGGTCGCGGGCTTCGGCCTCGGGACGCTCGCCGCGCTGCGCCGTACGACCTGGGTGGACCGCGCGATCACGGGCTTCGTCACGGTGATCTCGGTGATGCCGGCCTTCGTCGTCGGGATCGTGCTGGTCGCGGTGTTCGCGGTGGGACTGCATGTGTTCCCGTCCGCCGGCTACGTCCCGGCGGCGCAGGGGGTCGGGCCGTGGCTGGCCCATATCACCCTGCCCGCCGTGGCGTTGAGCTTCGACGTCGTCGCCGACGTCGCCCGGCAACTCCGCACGAGCCTCATCGCGGCCTACCGCGAGAACTACGTGACGGGCGCGGTCGTACGGGGCTCAGTCCGCGGCGGATCTTCCTCGGCCATGTGCTGCGCAACGGACTCGGCCCGGCACTCGCCACCCTCGGCCTGAAGTTCCCGACGCTCGTCGGTGCCTCCGTCGTCACCGAGTGGATCTTCGGGCTCCAGGGCTTCGGCCGGTTCGCCAACGACTCCGCGCAGGCCGGTGACGTACCGGCCGTGCAGGGGGTCCTGGTGGTGTCGATCGTCCTGGTCGTCGTCTTCAACCTGATCGTCAACCTGGTGCTGGCGCGTGTGACGCCGGCGTCCCAGCGGGGGTGTGACCATGGTGCGCCGTGTGCTCTCCCTGACGTCCGGCCGGATCGCGCTGGTGATCCTGACCGTGATCGCCCTGCTCGCCGTCCTCGGGCCGTTCATCGCCCCCACGACCCGCTGGCCACCAGCTCCGACACCCTCGCCGACGCGTCGGGCGCGCACTGGCTCGGCACCGACTACCTCGGCCGCGATGTGCTCAGCCGCCTGCTCGACGGCTCCCGGGTCAGCGTCCTCGGCTCGCTCGAAGTCGCCCTCACCGCACTGGGAGTCGGGGCGATCCCGGGGCATCCTGTCGGTGTACTTCGGCCGGGTCTTCGAATGGGTCACCCTCCGGCTGACCGACACACTGGTCGCCCTGCCATTTCTCCTCTTCGCCGTCGCCGTGGTCGCGCTGCTCGGCAACGGCATCACCCAAGCGATGCTGGTCACCGGGGTGCTGGTGTCCCCGTTGTTCTACCGGGTGGCCCGCGCCGCGACGCTGGCCGTGGCCCGCTCGCCGTACGTGGAGGCGGCGCTCATCTCCGGTGCGTCGATCGGGTGGGTCGTCCGCCGGCACGTCTGGGTGAAGGTGCTGCCGCCGATCGCGGTCGCGCTCGCCCAGACCATCGGCGTCGGTTTCGTCATCGTCTCGACGCTGACCTTCCTCGGCATCGGCGTCCAGCCGCCCGCACCCACCTGGGGCGGCCTGCTCGCCTCGGACCTCGGCTACCTCACGCAGAAGCCGTGGGCGCCACTGGTCCCCGCCCTCCTCATCATGGTCACCGTCTGGGCCTGCAACCTCCTCGCCGACGCGATCCGCGACGTCTCCGGCGAGGCGGGCCGCGCGCTCGTCAACAACCGCAGGGCGCGCGCCAATCGGCTCGCCGGGACCGGGACAGAGAGCGGCTCCGACTCCGACCTCGCGAACGTTCACGCCGGAGGTGCGTGATGGCAACCCTCTCCGAGAAAGTCCTCACCGAGGCCGAGCAGAACACCGGAGCCGTGACCGAGGCGACCGGCACCGGTACCGGCAGCGGCACCGACACGGCCCGGCCCGGACACCGTCCCAGCCCCTCAACTCCCGCCCCCTCAACACCCGTTCTCTCCGTACGAGACATCCGCATCAGCGACCAGGCCGCCGGCCAGGAGATCGTCCACGGCGTCACCTTCACGCTGACACCCGGCAGGACCGTCGGCATCGTCGGCGAGTCCGGCAGCGGCAAGACCCTCACCTGCCGGGCCACGCTGGGCATCCTGCCCGCCCACTTCGAGGTCACCGGCGGCTCGATCGAGATCGACGGCCAGGACATCTCCCTGCTCACCTCCGCTCAGTGGACGGCCCTGCGCGGCGCCACGATCAGCGCGGTCTTCCAGGACCCGGCGTCGTACCTCAACCCCTCGATCCGCGTGGGCGCGCAGATCGCCGAAGTGCTCCGGGTCAAGAAGGGCCTGAAGCGGCGTGCGGCCCGCCAGGGGCGATCGACCTGCTCCGCACGGTCCACCTGCGCGACCCCGAACTCGTCTACAGCCAGTACACCTACGAGCTCTCCGGCGGCATGCTCCAACGCGTCCTCATCGCCGCCGCGATCGCCGCCGACCCGCGCATCCTCATCGCCGACGAGGCCACGACCGCGCTCGACGTCACCGTCCAGGCGGAGATCCTCGACCTGCTGGCCGACCTGCGCGAACGCACCGGCCTGGCCCTCGTCCTGGTCTCCCACGACCTGGCCGTCGTCGCCCAGCTCTGCGACGAGGTCCTCGTCATGCGGCAGGGCGAGGTGGTCGAACAGGGCCCGACCCACGAGGTGTTGCACAACCCCAGCACGAGTACACCCGGCTCCTGATCGCCGAGCACGAGCAGTACGGCCTGGACAAGTTCCTCGCCACCGACGCGGCCGAGGCCGTAGACGCCGCGAAGACCCTCGACGCCGCAGAGGAGGACGCATGAGCGCCACCGACCGCCGCCCGGCGTCGCAGCCCACCCAACCCGTCCTGAACGTAGCCGACTTGGAGGTCCACTACGGCGCCCGTCGGCGCCGCCGTCGGGCCCTGAACCGGGTCTCCTGAGCATCGCCCCGGGCGAGACCGTCGGCGTCATCGGGGAGACCGGTTCCGGTAAGTCGACGCTCGCGCGGGCCGCGCTCGGTCTGGTGCGTGCGTCGGGCGGGTCGATCGTGATCGACGGCGAGGAGGTCGGTGGATACGGGCATCGCCAGTGGCGCGCTGCGGCGGCGCGGGGGTCATCCAGTACGTCTTCCAGGACCCACTGCGCAGTCTCGACCCGGACGTGACGATCGAGGCCTCCCTTGCCGAACCCCTTGTGATCCAGGGCGTGTCACGGCAGGAGGCGGCGGCGCGGGTGCGGGCGTTCCTCGATCGGGTACGGCTCTCGTCCGAGCTGCTCGACCGGCTGCCGGGCGAGTTGTCCGGCGGTCAGCGTCAACGTGTCGCGGTGGCACGCGCGTTGGTGACCGAACCGCGTCTCGTCATCCTCGACGAACCGGTCAGCGCGCTCGACTCCGCCAACCGGGTGCAGATACTCCAGATCCTCAAGGAACTCCGCGCCGACGGGGTGGCCCTCGTCTTCATCTCGCACGACCTCGGGTCCGTGGCCGGGGTCGCCGACCGGATCGCGGTGCTGTACCAGGGCGAGTTGGTCGAGGTCGGCGCCGCCGCCGACGTCATCAACCAACCCCAGCACCCCTACACGCGCCTGCTCGTCCGCTCGGCCCCCACCCTGCACAGCGCGGCGGCGGACCGGGCCGAGCGTGAGGCCCTGCGCGCCCTGCTCCACGCCTGACACTCCCTCAACTCACGCTTACAGAACAGGAACTGCCATGTCCCGCACGCTCCACCTCGCCCTGCACCCCTACGGCGTGGGCGGTCCCGGCCAGCACGGTCTGTGGAAGGACCCGCGCGTCGCGAAGAACGCCAGCATCGACATCAACTACTACATCCGGCTGGCGCAGACGGCCGAACACGCCCTGTTCGACGCCCTGTTCATCGTCGACAGCCAGTTCATCAACTCCACCTACCCGGCGCACTATCTCAACCGCCTCGAACCGCTGACCCTGTTGTCGGCGGTGGCGACGCACACCAAGCATCTCGGCCTGGTGGGCACGGCGAGTTCGACGTACAACTCGCCCTTCAACCTGGCCCGGCGTTTCGCCTCGCTCGACCACATCAGCGGCGGGCGGGCCGGCTGGAACGTGGTGACGAGCTTCGACACGGGCACCGCGCGGAACTTCGGACTCGACGAACACCTCGACTACTCCACCCGCTACGGCCGCGCCCTGGAGTTCGTACAGGTGGCTCGGGGGCTGTGGGACTCGTACGAGGACGACGCGTTCCCGGCGGACGTGGAGCGGGGCGTGTTCCTCGACCCGGCGAAGCTGCACGGACTCGACCACACGGGCGAGCACTTCAAGATCGCGGGCCCGCTGAACCTCTCCCGCTCCCCCAGGGCCAGCCGGTGATCTTCCAGGCCGGTGTGTCCGAGGAGGGCCGTGATCTCGCGGCGCAGGTCGCCGAGGGCATCTTCGCGCCCGGGGGCACCCTGGAGTCGGCGCGGGACTACTACGCCGACGTCAAGAAGCGCACCGCCGCCTACGGCCGTGACCCCGAGCACGTCAAGATCCTCATCCACGGCGGCCCGGTCGTCGCCGCCACCGACGAGGCGGCCCGCCGCCGCGAGCGGGAGATCTTCGAGGAGGACGACGACTTCGACCGCAACCTCGCGCTGCTGGGCCGCTCCTTCGGGGCGTACGACTTCAGTGTGCACGACCTGGACGCGCCCTTCCCGGACGTCGCGCACCTCGCGGAGAAGGGCGGGCGCACGGGGCCACCCAGCTCATCGCGCGGGCCCGGGCCGAGGCTCTGACGCTGCGTCAAGTCGCGGAGTCCGTCAACCAGTTCCGTCAGTCGCCGTTCGTCGGGGACCCGCGGACGGTGGCCGACACCATCCAGCAGTGGTTCGAGGCGCGCGCCCTCGACGGCTTCAACCTCGCCTTCCGCACCGAGGAGGAGCTGAACTACTTCGTCGACAGCGTCGTCCCGCTGCTGCAGAAGCGGGGCCTGTTCCGCACCGAGTACACGTCCGACACCCTGCGCGGCAACCTCGGCCTGCCCATCCCGGCCAACCGTCACTCCCGCGAGCGCCAGCTCGTGAACGACTGAGAGGGCCGGCACACCATGACGAGCGAGAGACCACGCTTCCGGCTCGGCTTCCTCACCCATGTCCAGGGTCGTGACGACGACATCGCCCGCACCTACCGCAACGCGCAGGAACTCTTCGTCGTCGCCGACGAGTTGGGCTTCGACGTCGGCTGGGTGGCCCAGCACCACGTCCCCCTCGGGGCGGCGGGCTGTCCTCGCCGTGGACCTTCCTGGCCCACGCGGCGGCCCGCACGACCCGCATCCGCCTCGGCACCGCCATCACCGTCCTGCCCCTGGAGGATCCGGTCCGGCTCGCGGAGGACATCGCCACCGTCGACACGCTCAGCGGGGGCCGGGTGGAGCTCGGCGTGGGCAGCGGGTCGAGCGCGGTGGAGTACGCCGCGTTCGGCAAGGACGTGGCCCGCAAGCGTGAACTCACCAGCGAGCACCTCGACATCGTCCGTCAGGCGCTGGACCGGCGCGAGGTGGGCACGCCCGGCTTCCGCATCCAGCCCCGGCCGGGCGACTTCAACGACCGTGTCTGGCAGGGGGTGTTCAGCGAGCATGGCGCCGCGTTCGCCGCGCAACGCGGTTCGAATCTGCTGCTCAACCGTGCGGCCTACGGCTTCGACGCGCCCACCGACGAGGTCCAACGCCCTTGGGCGGACGCCTACTTGGCCGCCTGGGAGGGGCCGCGACGTCCGCGCATCGGCCTGTCGCGGTTCGTGTTCCCGGCCAAGGACCGGCGGACGGCGCTCGCGGCGATCGGTGACGACGTCCACCGGGCGGCGCTGCGCATGGCGGAGCACGGCGCGTTCCCCAAGGGCCTGGGCCAGGACGAGGCGTTGCGCCGTTTCCACTCCTTCTACGGCCATCCCGAGGAGATCGTCGCGGCGCTCGGGCAGGAGCAGGTGCTGCCCGTCGCGACGGATCTGATCACCCAGTTCAACCCCGCCGTCCCCGACCACGACGCGGCCGTCCGTGCCCTCGAACTCATCGCGACCGAGGTGGCACCGGCATTGGGCTGGCAGCCCACGCCGACGGCCGCGACCGTATCCGCAGGAGTGTGAAATGACCCAGTACAGCGACTACTTCGGCCCCGAGGGCCTGCGCGTCCGGGGCACGGTCCTGGTCGTGCCCGGCCGGGGCGAGACCCGCTCGACCTACACCCGCTTCGGCAGGCGGCTCGCCGCCGACGCCTATCGGGTCCGTGTGATCGACGCCCCCGACCTCGACACCGAGGACCTGACCGCCCTCGCCGCCCGGCTCTCCGAAGCGGCCGAGGACACGGCCGCGGACGACGGTGTCGTACGACCGCTCGTCCTTGTCGGCGCCGACTCGGGCGCCGCCGCCGTAGCCGCGCTGCTCGACCGGGCACCCGGCGTCCGACCCGACGCCGTCGTCCTCGCGGGCCTGCCCGGCCGCTCCCCGGCACCGCCGCGACCGCCGGCACCTGGGACGAGGAACTCGACGTCCGCACCTCGTGCCCCACCCACCGGGGTGCCCTCACCGAGGACCCCGAGGTACGGCGCGGTTCGCTCGACGAGGCGGTGCCGGAGGCCGTGCTCGGCGCCGCCTACGACAGCGAGACCGCCGTACCCACCCTGCTGCTGGTCGGTGACGCCGATCCGCTCGCCGATCACGAGGCGCTCGCGCAGGCCGCCAAGTCCCGTGCCAGCGCCCGGCTTTCGGTCGTGCACGGGGCTCATCACGATGTGCTCAACGACCTCCAGCACCGTTCGGTGGCCGCCGAGGTCGTCACGTTCCTGGAGACCCTGCGCAACGATCTGCGGCCGCTGGTCACGGTGCGGTCGAGCGCCTGGTGAGCGTCCGGCCGCCCGCCCGGTACGCCGTCTGAACCCCGATCACGGAAGGTCCGTCATGGCCTCGATCCTGTCCGTCTCCGGCAGCCCCTCCCCACCTCACGCACCACCCGCCTCCTGCGTCACCTGGACGACCGGCTCCGCCTCCAGGGCCATGACGTGACCCCGCTGGAGGTGCGCACCCTGCCCGCGCAGGCGTTGCTGGGCGCCGACTTCGGCCACCCGGCGATCGCCGCCGCCACGGCGTTGTTCGAGCAGGCGGACGGGGTGGTGATCGGCACACCGGTCTACAAGGCCGCGTACTCGGGCCTGTTGAAGTCGCTCCTCGATCTGCTCCCGCAGTACGCGCTGACCGGCAAGACGGTGCTGCCGCTGGCCACGGGCGGCAGTACGGCCCATGTGCTGGCGATCGACTACGCGCTGCGGCCGGTGCTGAGTTCCATGGGGCCGTCGCACATCGTTCCGGGGTGGTTCACGCTCGACAAGGACATCACGGTCGGCGAGGACGGCACGCTGACCGTGGCGTCCGCGACCGCGACGGCGCTGGAGCAGGTCACGGACCACTTCTCACGCGCGCTGGGCGGTCGTACGGCGGTGCTCGCCTCCGCGGGGTGACCGCACCGGGGGCCGGCGTGGTTGTGGCAGTCGTGTTTCAACTCCCCACGTCACGCTGGTCCTCGGGCACCGGCTGTGGTTCTCTCACGGTATGACCGTGCTCGTGACCCGCCGCCACGTCGACTACGTGCGTGTCACCAGCACGGGGTGTTCCGCCGCGAGCTGACGCTCCGCTCCGGCATCCGATCCCCCCCTCACCACCGCGCCGCGCCGTCCTCCGTCCTGCCCCTTTCCGGTCGGGGCGGCGGCCCCGCGGTCGTGCCACGCACCCCAGCACCCCGCACGCTCCGCACAAGGGAGAACCATGAGCCAGCCCATCGACTCCGTCGCCGCGGGTCACACCCCTGAAGACGAGCCCGCAGGTCCCGACACCTCGGCCTGGTCGTTCGAGACCAAGCAGATCCACGCCGGTGCCGTACCTGACCCGACGACCGGGGCGCGGGCGACGCCGATCTACCAGACCAGCTCGTTCGTCTTCCGCGACACCCAGCACGCGGCGGACCTGTTCGCGCTGGCCGAGCCCGGCAACATCTACACCCGCATCCACAACCCCACCCAGGACGTCTTCGAGCAGCGCGTCGCCGCCCTGGAGGGTGGAGTCGCCGCGGTCGCCCTCGCCTCCGGGCAGGCCGCCGAGACCCTCGCGATCCTGACGGTGGCGTCCGCGGGCGACCACCTCGTCTCCAGTACGTCGCTGTACGGCGGGACGTACAACCTCTTCCGGCACACGCTGCCGAAGTTCGGCATCGAGGTGTCGTTCGTCGACGACCCGGACGACGCCGAGGCGTGGCGGGCGGCGATCCGGCCGAACACGAAGGCCCTGTTCGCCGAGACGCTCGGCAACCCGCGCGGCAACGTCCTCGACGTCCGTGCGGTCGCGGATGTCGCGCACGAGGCGGGCGTACCGCTGATCGTGGACAACACCGTGCCGACGCCGTACCTGCTGCGGCCGATCGAGCACGGCGCCGACATCGTCGTCCACTCGGCGACGAAGTTCCTCGGCGGGCACGGCACCACGATCGCCGGTGTCGTGGTCGACGGCGGCACCTTCGACTTCGGCGCGCACGCGGAGCGGTTCCCCGACTTCAGTGAGCCGGACCCGAGCTACCACGGTCTGCGGTACTGGCCGGCGCTCGGCCCGGGGCCTTCGCGGTCAAGCTGCGGGTGCAGTTGCTGCGCGACCTCGGCCCGGCGATCTCGCCGCACTCGGCGTTCCTGCTCCTCCAGGGCGTGGAGACGCTGAGCCTGCGCATCGAGCGGCACTCCTCCAACGCCCAGGCGCTGGCCGAGTGGCTGGAGCAGCGCGACGAGGTGGCCGCCGTCCACTACCCGGGACTGGAGTCCAACCGCTGGTACGAGGCGGGGCAGCGGTACCTTCCGCGCGGTGCCGGTGCGGTGCTGGCCTTCGAGCTGCGGGACGGGGTCGAGGCCGGAAAGCGGTTCGTGGACGCGGTCGAGCTGTTCAGTCATCTCGCCAACATCGGGGACGTACGCAGCCTCATCATCCACCCGGCTTCCACGACCCACAGTCAGCTGGACGAAGCGCAGTTGGAGGCGACCGGTACCTCGCCGGGGCTGGTGCGTCTTTCGGTCGGCATCGAGAACCTCGCCGATCTGAAGGCGGACCTGGAGGCCGGGTTCCGCGCGGCCAAGGGCGCGTCCTGAACACCGTTCCGACACCGTCAGGGGTCTCTCTTCCGCCGGCCTCCGGGGCGTGGCGGGAGGGGGACCCGCCCGGGCGCCGCCAGTGGCACGCCCGGGAGAAGCCGCTCGCGCTGGAGGCGGGGGTGAACTGCCCGGTGTGCGGCTGGCGTTCGAGACCTGGGGGCGGCTCGCGCCGGACCGCTCGAACGCCGTGCTGGTGCTGCACGCCCTCACCGGCGACAGCCATGTCGCCGGTCCCGCCGGGCCGGGTCACCCCACCGCCGGCTGGTGGGACGCGCTCGTCGGACCCGGCCACGTCCTGGACACGGAACGGTGGTTCGTCGTCGCGCCGAATGTGCTCGGCGGCTGCCAGGGCAGCACCGGCCCCTCCTCGCTCCGCCCGGACGGGCGGCGGTGGGGCGGGGCCTTCCCGTTCCTGACCCAGCGCGACCAGGTCGCCGTGGAGGCAGGTCTCGCGGATGAACTGGGCATCGAGCGCTGGGCGTTGGTGGTCGGCGGGTCCATGGGCGGGATGCGGGCGCTGGAGTGGGCCGTGACCTACCCGGAGCGGACGGCGGCGCTCCTGCTGCTCGCGACCACCGCGTCGGCGAGCGCCGAGCAGATCGCATGGGCCAACATCCAGCTGCACGCCGTCCGTTCGGACCCGCACTGGCACGGCGGCGACTACCACGACACCGGCCGGGGACCCGACGCGGGACTCGGCCTGGCCCGGCGCCTGGCCCACGTCACCTACCGCAGCGAGCCGGAGCTGGCGGTCCGCTTCGGCCGTGCGGCGCAGGGCGCGGAGGATCCGTGGGACGGCGGCCGGTACCAGGTCGAGTCCTATCTCGACCATCACGCAGCCAAGTTGGTACGCCGTTTCGACGCCGGCAGCTACGTCACGCTGTCGGAGGCCATGAACAGCCATGACATCGGCCGCGACCGGGGTGGCACGCGTGCCGCGCTGCGCCGGGTGACGGCGCGGACCCTGGTCGCCGGTGTCGACTCCGACCGGCTCTATCCGCCGTACCAGCAGGCCGGGTTGGCGGCCGGGATCCCCTCGGCGGACCGGCCCCGGGTGATCGAGTCGCCGTACGGTCACGACGGGTTCCTGATCGAGACGGACCAAGTCGCCTCGCTCGTACGCGAACTCGTCGCTTAGCCGCGCTGCCCTAGCGTCGACGCCAGGGCAGCGCCTCCTGGTCGTCCCCGGCGTGCGCCTCGCGGTGTAGTGCCGCGTTGATGGCCTCGCCGATCTCCGCGAACTGGCGTACCTGCTCGGGCGTCAACGCGTCGAAGACCGCGCGGCGCACGGCCTCGACGTGGCCGGGGGCGGCGCGCTCCAGGAACTCGCGGCCCCGTGGGGTGAGCACGGCGAGCTGGCTGCGCCGGTTCTCGGGGTCCTCGTGCCGGTCCAGGTAGCCGGCCTCCTGGAGGCGGGTCACGGCGTGGGTCAGCCGACTGCGGGTGATCTTGAGGCGCTCGGCCAGTTCCGACATCGTCAGGGTGCCCTGCGGGATCGAGGACAGGTGGGCGAGCAGGATGTAGTCGGAGTGCGTCATCCCCGCGTCGCGCCGCAGCTGGCGGTTCAGATGGTCGGAGAGGAGCGTGGAGAACTCGACATAGGCGAGCCAGGCCCGCATCTCCTCGGCATCCAGCCAGCGTGGCGTCGTGGTCATGGTCGCACTGTAACCGGCGTGGTTTGAACCCTAAAACCGACCGGCCGCATGCCGCACTCGGGGACGGCGGAAGCGGCGGCCTCCGCGCGGGAGCGGAACCCGGTCGGGGAAAGCTGTGCGCCGAGACCGCGACGGAACTCTCCTATGGCGAAGTGGAAATGGACTAGACAATTGCGGGCCGGTCAATCAATGCGCGCAAGCCGTCGGGGACGCTCCCGAAGCCGAGGCGTGTTCCCGAATGCGACACCCCGGAGAACCGGGCGGCCCCGGCGTCGAATTACCGTTCCGGGACCGCCCGTCGCCACGACTACTCAATTGTCATATGCCGCGGCGCATTCACACCTCCAGGGATGCCTCAAGTCGCTTGAGGTGATGCCTCGCCAGCGCCAGATTGCTGCGCTCGCGGTCCAGGGCCAGATACAGGAAGAGCGAGCCGCGGGTGCTCGCCAGCGGTCTGATCAGGTGGTACTGCTGCCCGAGGGTGATCAGGATGTCCTCGATGCGGTCGTCCATGTCGATGGACTTCAGCGTGCGCTGCTTGGCCCGCACGACCTCGGTGTTGCCCGCCCCCGCGACCTCCAGGTCCAGCTGCGGTCCCCGCCGAGCGCCCCCAGCGTCATGCCGCTCTCGTAGTCGACCAGGGACGCCCCCAGGGCCCCGTCGATAGTCATCGCTTCCTTGAGTGTCGCCTCAATGTTCACGTGGTGCCTCGTTTCCCTCACGAGCCGGCGAGATTCCGCATCTCGCCACGAAAACGGTCGCAATGCGAACCGTGCGGGTAACAGACAACACCATCTTTGGTCAGAGTTGCGATAGTTGGCAAACAAAGTAGTCTGCTCGCCAGAGTGACTGAAGGGGGCCTTTGTCATCGCTCGACGCCGCACTGGGCCGTGCCCTGACCACGCCCGGTATCAGCGGAGCCGCGGTACTCGATGCCGTCACCGGCCTTTCGTATGCGGAACTCGGTGAGGTGAGTGCCGGTCAGGACTCGTGCGAAATTGCGGAGTTGGCCCGCACCCGCCTCATTCGGGCTGGCGCGGAAGGGGAGTTGGAGAGCATCGTCGTCACCACCTCCACGCGACACCTCGTGACGATCCAACTCCGCGGCAGGGCGACCCCTTGCTGTTCTGCGCGACGGTCGACCGCGACCGCACCAACCTCAGCTCGGCGCTGCGCGAACTGCGGCTGCACGCCGACGAGTTGCTTGCATGACGGCGAGCACCGAGGAGCCGCTGCCCGACTCCCGCAACGTTCCCGCCCTGTTGGCGGCGCTCCGGGCCCAACGGCGGTCCTGCACCGTGGTCGTGACCGGCACCCCGGGTGGCTCGATCCATGTGCGCGACGGCTTGGTGGTGGCCATGGAGACCCCGGGGCGCCGGGCGTCGAGGGGCTGCTGCTGCGGTCGGGCCGGATCGACGAGCGGGCGTGGTCGGCGGTCCGCGCCTCCGACACCACGCACGAACACCTCGCCGCCGGACTGGTGGACCAGGGGCTCGTCGGCGCGGGCGAGTTGGAGGTCGTCAGCCTGAGCGCGCTCTTCGACGCCGCCTTCGCGCTCTCCCTCGCCGTACCCGACGGCTGGGAGGTGACCGACCCCGTGCCGACGCTGTACCGCAACGCCGGAGTCACCCCCGAGCGTCTTCTCAGCGAGGTCTCCCGGCGCCTCAACGCCCTTGCCGGGGAGCCCGGTTCGGTCGCTGCCCTCGCCCGCACCCGGCTACGGCCGACGTCCGCCGCACACCTCCGGAGACCCCGGGCAGGCTTCCGGCCCGGCATCGCGCGGTCCTGACCGCCACGGACGGCCGCCGCACCGCGCGGGACATCGCCTTCACGCTCGGCCGGGGTCTCTTCGCCGTCATGCTCGACCTGCGCCACCTGCTGGACCGCGGCCTCGTCGAACACCACACGCCCCCGCCCGACCGCCGGCCGAGCACGGCACCACGGGTCGCACCCACTACGGCGACACCCTCCACGCCCGGCTCCGCGTCGCTCCCCGTCGACTCCCCGGCCGGAACTCCGTACCGGCGCACCGGCCCCACGACTGACCCCGAACCGCCCGCCCCCGGCCGCGTCCCCACCGCGTTCCCCTCCTGCCTCGTTGTCCCACCGCATGCACGCACACAGGAAGAAGACGCCATGAGCGACCCCGTGACCGACCTCCTCATCGCCCTGCGGGACAACGTGATGGGAGTCACCGAGACCACCCTCGCCACCAGCGACGGGCTCGTCGTGGCGAGCGACACCACCAAGACCCACCCCGAGTCCATGGCGGCGGTGGCGGCGGCGACCCTCGCCCTCGGCAACCGGCTCGCCGACCAGGGCGGCACCGGCAACCTCCGCGAGATCAGCGCGAGTTGCAGCACGGGCCATGTCATCGTGACGGCCGTCGGAGACCGGGCCCTGCTCGCCGTGGTGACGGACGACGGCCTCGACCAGGCGGCGTTCCGGCGCGAGATCCCGGCGGTGACGGCGAAACTGCGGCGGCATCTCGACGAGGACGTGTAGGCGGACTCCCGGCCCCTCGCGAGCTCCCGTCTCCGCGAGGAAGGCGTCGCCCTTCAACGGGTGAAGACGTGGAGAACCTCGAAAGACCCGACCCGCGCCGCCAGCCTCTGTCTCGGGTCGTCAGGCTCGTACCGGTGGCGCACTCATCGCTGCCGTCAGGAACGTGATCGCCCATCGCCGGGCCGCCTCGCCCGCCACCGGGGACGCGCAGCCAGGGAGGGCTGCTGGTGGACCTGGAGGCGGTCGACGGCCGTCACGGCAAAGATCCCCCGCATCCGGAACGACAGCTCCTCCGGGGAGAGGCCGGGCAGTGCGCGTGCGAAGGCTGCGAAGTAGCGGTCACGGACCGAGTCCTCGGCCGGCCCGGTCCAGCTGCGTGCCTCCTCGGCCGGGTCGCTGAGGATCGTCACGATCAGCCGGGACGCCCGGGCGCCCCCTCGTCGTCGGCCGGCATCTCGTCGAACAGCGGCCCCGCGAATGCCTCCACGAGTTCGCCGACCGGCGGGTCGGGGGTCACGGCGAGCAGTTTGTCGAGCCCGGCGCACTGGGCCGCGGTGATGGGCTCGACCACGCGGCGGACGACGGCCGCCATCAGCTCGGCCTTCGAACCGAAGTGGTACCCGACGGCTGCCAGGTTCGCTCCGGCGCGTGGGTGATCGCGCGGACCGAGGTGCCGCGGTATCCGTGCTCGGCGAAGAGGTGCTCGGCCGCGTCAAGGATCTGGGTGCGGGTGTCTGGGGTCGCCACACGAGGGACTCTACCTATGCTTGAATGAAACGAACGTATGAAAGAGGGCTGCCGTGAAGCTGCTCGTGTACGGCGCCGGCGTTTGCGGCAGCCTGTTCGCCGCGCGCATGCACGAGGCCGGCCACGACGTCTCGCTCCTCGCCCGGGGCGAACGCCTGGCCGCACTGCGTCGGCAGGGAGTGCAGCTTGCCGAGGAGGACGGCCCCGTCAGGCGGGTGCCGATACCGGTGACAGAACACCCGGACGACGGGTACGACCTGATCACCGTCTTCGTCCGCACCCACCAGGTGGATGCGGTGCTGGAATCACTCGCCGGTGTCCGAGGTGACGTGCTGTTCCTGCTCAACTGGGCAGCCGGCCCGCAGGCGTTGGGGGCGGTGATCGGCCACGAGCGGGTGCTGCTCGGCTTCCCCGCGACCGGCGGCACGATGGACGGCGACGTGGTCCGCTACCGCAAGGCCAGTTTCCTCACCCGGCGGGTCGCGATGCCGATCGGCGAGCCCGACGGCCGTACCACCCGCGGCTGGCGCACATCGTGGAGACGTTCCGTGCTGCCGGGATCAACGCCAAGGCCGAGTCGCGGATGGAGGCCTGGCTCAGGACGCACGCCGCGTTCGAGGTCCCGCTCGGTCAGGCGGTACACGCTGCGGGCGGCCCGGTGGCGCTGGCCGACGCCCCGGACGCGGTACGCGGCATGCTCCACCGCATGCGGCAGAACCTCGCCGCGATGGAGACGCCGCCGGTACCTCGCGCGTTCGCCGCCCTGCGGACTCTGCCGGAAGCGCTCCTTGTGGCCGTGCTCCGGCGCTTCCTGAAGAGCCCGACGGCCGTGCACAGCGGACTCAGCGACTCCTCGCCCGCCACAGCGGCCGAACTCGAGCGACTGGCCGAACAGCTACGCGCCCCGGCGGGCGCCCGCTGAGCCACCCCGGACGGCGAAATCCACTCGCGACGGGACCGCGTGTCGAAGGCGCCGCCCCCGATCGACGTGCGGGTGGAAGCAGCGGCACCTCGACCACCCAGGAGCCCCCTCGTGACCGTGACCGCAGACCTGGCCATCTCCCTCGACGGCTACATCGCCGGCACCGATGTCACCATCGACAACCCCGGCGGCGACGGCGCCGAGCCACTCTTCGAGTGGATCCACGACCTCGCGAGCCGGCGGGAGCGGCAGGGCATGACCGGTGGGGAGGAGAACCGTGACTCTGAGTTGATGCGCGAGTGGTTCGACGCGACCGGTGCGGTGGTGATGGGCCGGATGATGTACGACACCGGTGAGGAGTTCTGGGGCGACAACCCACCGTTTCGGACCCCGGTCTTCGTCCTCGGTGCGAGCGCCCTGCGCCAGTACCTCGTCGACGGCCTCATCGACGAACTCCAGCTCCACGTCGTCCCCGCCCTCCTCGGCGCGGGCCTCCGCCTCTTCGACGGACCGGGCCGGCACCCGCGCCGCGTCGAGCCGCTCAGAGTGGAAGAGACGCCCCTCGCCACCCACGTGAAGTACCGCTTCGCGAAGTGACGCGGTGGGACGGACCGGCCCACCTGCCGTCAGAGGGTGAGGAGTTCCTCGTAGAAACCGCCGAATCCCCGTTCGCGGTCGACGAGATGGATCTCCAGGATCCAGTGGCAGGTGCGGCCGGTCTTGTCGGTGCGGCGCATCGGGGTCTCGTTCTCGGGCGTGACGTACGACTCGACGTGGGCGCCCTCGATCGTCTCGTGCGGGAACTCGCCGACCAGGTGCCCCGCGTGCCAGCCGCCCAACTCCCAGCCCGCCTTCTCGGCGAGGCGGGCGACCTCGGTGTACAGGCCCGCGCCGGTGATGTCCGGGGTGTCCTCGAAGAAACGCCGGCCGGCCGCGAACACCTGCGGCAGGTCGTCCCGCAGTCGCTGCTTGACGGGGTCGTCGCCGAGGACGAAGGTGCGGCCGAAGTCGGCCTCGTACTCCTCGAAGATCGGTCCGAAGTCGGCGAAGACGATGTCGTCCGTGCCGATCACCCGGTCCGGCGGGTTCTCCTTGTACGGCTTGAGCGTGTTCGGCCCCGAGCGCACGATCCGCTTGTGCCAGTGCCGCGTCGTGCCGAACAGTTCGTTCGCGAGGTCGCGAATCCGGTCGCTGACGGCCCGCTCCCCGCACCGGGCGCCACGAGCCCGCGCTCCTCGATCTCCGCGAAGAGCAGCGCGGCCTTCGCCTGGGCGTCGAGCAGGCGGGCGGCCCGCGTGGGTTCGTCATCAGCCATGGGGCGAACCTAGCCAGCTGGATCGTTCCCGGCAACGGGGTTCCAGGGCCGGTCCCCGCCGGGACGGGATCCGGTGCGGTCGGACCGGCGGCGACGCCGTTCCTCGCCGGTTCGTCCCATCTGCCAGGCGGAAGCGAACTCCCAGGTGGCGGATGCGACGGGGTCTGTGACGGGCGCGGCCGGAACGGCTAGTTTGTGGACTCACCGTCGGTGACAAATCCGGCAATCCGCACCTTTTCTCTTCTCTGTGAGGCGTTCCGTCATGAGCTTGAGCATCCGCAACCAGATTCCCGGCACCGTCACCGCCGTCACGCCCGGCGCGGTGATGGCGACGGTGAAGGTGCGCCTCGACGGCGGCCAGGACCTCACCGCGGCGATCACGCTGGAGGCCGTGAAGGACCTGGGGCTCGCCGAGGGCACGGCCGTGCGCGCCATGATGAAGTCCACCGAGGTCGCGCTCGCCACGAGCCGCATCGAGGGCGTCTCCATCCGCAACCAGCTGCCCGGCACGGTGAGCGATGTGGCCACCGGCGGCGCGATGGCCGTCGTCAAGGTCACAGTCGACGGAGGCGAGCTGACCGCGGCGATCACCAAGGACGCGGTGAGCGACCTGGGCCTGCGGGCGGGTTCGCCGGTCGTCGCGCTGATCAAGTCGACCGAGGTGTCCCTGGCAACCGTCTGACACGGGGCAATCCCGGTCAGGCGCTGATCGGCCCGTGGACGCGCGCGATCGCTCCCCGTCGAGGCCGGCCCCGGCCAGGCCTCGGCACGCCGGGTCTGGGTACGCAATGAGCCGAGGGCAGGGGTCGCCGTAGCCGGAACTCCAGTGAGGGGCGGCGTGTGGGCGCGCAGTGGGACCCGGCATCGGTCGCGGCCCGTGTGAGCGCCTACGCTGCTCGGGGAAGGTAGCCGTGGCCCGGAGACCAGCGGAGAGGGACGTCACCCGTGGCGAGCGAGCGACACGATACGGCCGAGGCCGCCGACGCGTCCCGGGCCCGTCCCGCCCGGCCAGCGTCATGTGCACGGCTGGCCGGTGTCGCACTACGGTCCCGTGCCCCGCTTCCGCCCCGAGCGCTGGAACCTGCGCGTGCACGGCGCCACCGCCGACGGTGCCGAGCGCGTCTGGACGTTCGACGAGCTGGCGCCGCTGCCGCATGTGACGGTCGTAGCGGACCTGCACTGCGCGTCCGGTCCGACCTCCACCGACCACGAGTGGTACGGCATACCCGCGACCACCGTCCTGGAGCTGGTCCCGCCCGCGCCGGAGGTCACGCACGTCATGGCGTGGGCGGAGTACGGCTATTCGACCAATCTCCGCCTCGCGGACTTCACGGCACCGCAGACCCTGCTGACCACTCATCACAACGGCGAGCCCCTCACCGCCGAACACGGCTTCCCGCTGCGGCTGGTGGTGCCGCATCTGTACGGCTACAAGAGCGCGAAGTGGCTGCGCGCGATCGAGTACCTCACGGAGGACCGGCGCGGTTTCTGGGAGGAGCGCGGCTATCACACCGTCGCCGATCCGTGGAAGGAACAGCGCTACTCCTACCAGGAGCAGGACGCCGACGGTGCGTGACGGCACCCCCGCTGAGCCGCGGAAACCCACGGCACGGCGCCTCAAGGACGGCACGTAACCTCGTCCGCATGGTCGCGCATCGATACCTGGACGTGAACGGCATCCGGCTGCACATCGCCGAGCAGGGCGAGGGTCCCCTGGTGATCCTTCTGCATGGTTTCCCGGAGTCGTGGCACTCCTGGCACCGGCAGCTGGGCCCGCTGGCCGAGGCGGGGTTCCGGGTGGTCGCCCCGGACCAGCGGGGGTACGGCGGCAGTGATCACCCGGACGACGTGGACGCGTACACGATCCTGCATCTGGTCGGCGATGTCGTGGGCCTGATAAGGGAGTTGGGCGAGGAGAAGGCGTACGTCGTCGGGCACGACTGGGGTGCGCCGGTCGCCTGGCACACCGCGCTGCTGCGGCCGGACATGGTGCTCGGGGTGGCCGGCCTGAGCGTGCCGCCGCCGCACCGGGGCGCGCAGCCGCCGCTGGGCATGATGGACGAGATCTTCCAGGGCCGGTTCTACTGGAACTACTTCGCCCGGCCGGGTGTCGCCGACGCCGAGTTCGCCCGGGACACCCGCACCGCCCTCCGCAAGTTCCTCTACTCCGCGTCCGGTTCGGCCTCCCCTCGGGCGAGATCAGGCAGCCGCTGGTGGATCCGGAGAAGGGCTGGCTCGCGGCGATGGAGGATCCCGAGGTGCTGCCGGAGTGGCTCACCGAGGACGATCTCGACGCGCTGACCGAGAGTTTCGCCCAGGGCTTCACCGGCGCCCTGAACTGGTACCGGAACCTGGACCGGAACTGGGAGTTGACCGCGCCGTGGGCCGACGCGGTGGTCACCCGGCCCGCCCTGTACATCTTCGGCGACCGCGACGTCGTCCCCGCGTTCCCCGGCGCGCGCGACCTCATCGACGAGTTGCCGCGGCTCATGCCGGGCCTGCGGCGCGCGCCGGTCGAGCTGGCCGGCTGCGGTCACTGGACCCAGCAGGAGCGTCCCGCCGAGGTGAACGAGGCCCTCGTCGACTTCCTCACCGGTTGTGAGCGGGAGCTCAACGGCGCGCCAGGAAGGGTGTCAGACCCTTCGTGATCACTTCGGCCAGCCTCCCTGGTGCGCGGTGAGGAAGAAGTGGCCACCGGAGAGGGTGACGAGGTCGAAGGTGTCCGACGTGTGCTCGCGCCAGGCCTCGGCCTCGTCGGCGGAGACCTTCGGGTCGTCGACGCCGGTGAACACGGTCAGCGGGCAGTCGAGGGGCGGCCCTGGCGCGTACCGGTAGTTCTCCACGATGCGGTAGTCGGCGCGGATGGCGGGCAGCACCATCCGCAGGATCTCCTCGTCGGCGAAGACCCGGTCGTCCGTGCCGCTGAGGGCGCGGATCTCCGCAGCAGACCGTCGTCGTCCAACGCGTGGGCGTACTCCGGCCGTTGACGGGAGGGAGCCCGCCGACCGGACACGAACAGGGCCGCCGGAACGTGTCCCACGGCCGTCAGCGAACGGGCGACCTCGAAGGCGAGCATGGCTCCGAGGCTGTGGCCGAACAGGGCGAGGGGCCGGTCGGTCCAGGGCAGCAGTTCGTCCACCAGGCCACGCGTGAGCTGGTCCAGGCTCTCGACGAAGGGTTCGCTACGACGGTCCTGGCGGCCGGGGTACTGGACCGCCAGGACCTCCACCTCAGGACTCAGCATCGCCGGGAGGCCCGCGAAGAAGGTGGCCGAGCCGCCCGCGTGGGGCAGGCAGACGAGGCGCACCGGGGCGGTGGGCCGGGGCTGGAACCGCCGTATCCACAAGGTGCTTCGGGGCTCGGTCATGTCGCTCCGTCGGGACTCAGCGGGTGGCCGGGGTGTCGTAACGGTGGAAGCCCCGGCCCGACTTGCGGCCGAGTCGGCCCTCCTCGATCAGGCGGTCCAAGAGGGGCGGGACGGCGTGGTGGGGTCGCCGGTGCGGCGTTCCATGGTGCGGGCGACGTCGGCGATGGTGTCGAGGCCGATGAGGTCGAGCACGGCGAGGGGCCCATGGGGTGGCCGCAGCCGAGGGCCATGCCGCGGTCGATGTCCTCGGGGTGGCCACGCCCGCCTCGTACATGCGGACGGCCGAGAGGAGGTACGGGATGAGGAGCGCGTTGACGACGAAGCCGCAGCTGTCCTCGGCGCGCACGGTCTGCTTGCCGAGGACGTCGGTCACGAAGTCCTCGGCGTCGCGCGCGGTGCGGTCGCTGGTGTGCCGGGAGCGGATGACCTCGACCAGGGGCATGGCGGGTACCGGGTTAAAGAAGTGCAGGCCGATGACGTCGCCCGGCCTGCTGGTGGCGTTGCCGAGGTCGGCGATGGAGAGGCTTGAGGTGGTGGAGGCGAGGACGGCCGCCGGGTCCTCGACGGTCTTGGCGAGGACGGTGAACAGCCGCAGTTTCGCCTCACGGTCCTCGGAGATCGCCTCGATCACGAACTGACGGTCCGTCAACTCGTCGGTGTCGCAGCCGAATCCGGCACGTGCCTCGGCGTCCGTACGCGCCCGCTCGTCGATGTGCCCCTTGACGAGGGCACGGTCGAGCAGCCGCAGCACCCGGGTGCGGGCCCGATCGGCGGAGGCCGGCCCGGAACCGAGGACGTGCACGTCGAGTCCGGCACGCAGGCACTCGGAGGCGATCCCGGCGCCCATGATGCCGCCTCCGACGACACCGACCCGCCGGGCGCTCATGCGGCGGCTCCCGCGACCGGTGCCGGTGCCGGTGCCGACCAGCGCAGCAGGCCCGTGGCGACCGCCATGCCGGCGCCGAACCCGGCGAGCAGCACGAGGTCGCCCTCGCTCAGCAGGCCGGACCGGTTCGCCTCGTCGAGGGCGATGGCGACGGAGGCGCTGCCGGTGTTGCCGGTGTGGTCGAGCGGGAGGTGGGTGGCGGCGGAGGAGAGACCGCAGGCGTCGACAAGTTCGGCGACCATCATGCCGTTGGCCTGGTGGGGCATGAAGTGGTCGATGTCGGCGGCCTTGCGGTCGCAGCGCTCCAGCAGGTCGGCGATGATGCCGGGCACGTTGTCGAGGACGTAGTCGCGGACCTGGCGGCCCTGCATGTGCAGCAGGTGCGAGCGGTCGGCGACGGTCTCGGCGGAGGCGGGGCGACGGCTTCCGCCGCCGGGCAGCCAGATCAGCTCGTGGGCATCGCCACCGCCGACCATGTCGAGGTCGAAGAATCCGGATTCCTCGTCGACGGCCGCGACCACGGCGGCTCCGGCGCCGTCGCCGAACAGGACGCTGGTGGCCCGGTCCTCGAAGTCCACGAACCGCGAGTACACGTCGGTGCCGATGACCAGGGCCTTCGCGGTGGGGCGCAGGGTGATCAGCGCCCGGGCCAGGGCGAGCGCGGTGACGAAGCCGGAGCAGGCGATGTTGACGTCGAAGCAGCCGGCCCGGCGGGCGCCGAGGGCGTGCTGCACCAGGAGGCGGTGGCCGGGATGGGGGCGTCGCCTGTGGTGGTGGAGACGATGAGGTAGTCGACTTCGTCGGCGTGCAGGCCTGCCGCGTCGAGTGCGGCGCGGGAGGCGTGGACGGCGAGGTCGGAGGCGGCCTCGTCCGGTGCGACGAAGCGACGGGAGACGATCTTCGTCTTGCGGGCGATCCACTCCGCGTCGGTGCGGGGACGATCCGGGCGATCTCCTCGTTGGTCACCACGCGTTCGGGCAGATAGGAGCCGGTCGAGAGGATGCCTATGCCACAGGGCTCGGTGCTCGCCCCGGCCGTGTCCGGATTCATGTGCGGTTCCCTTCGGATGTCGCGCCGCTCGCCGCCCTGTGCGTCATCGGACAGCGGCCGGGGTGAACGGGCGCAGCGGGTTGAGCCTGTCCTCGCCGATACGGGCGCGCAGTTCGGGCGCGGTGACGCCGAGTCCGGGCTCGGGGGCGAGGCACAGCACGCCGACCTTGCCGACGTGCTGGTTGAGCTGGACGCGCCGGGTGGCCTCACCGACCTCGGACAGCGGGTGCACCTCGGAGACGACGGGTGCGATGTGTCCGCGTTCGAAGAGGCGGGCGCACTCGACCATCTCCTGGAGGTTGGCGATGTGGCTGCCGATGATCCGCTTGAGCTTCATCCACAGGTAGCGGTTGTCGAACTCGTGGTGGTAGCCGGTGCTGGACCCGCAGGTCACGACGGCGCCGCCGCGCCGGACCACGAACACGGAGATGCCGAAGGTGGCGCGTCCGACGTGCTCGAACGCGATGTGCGGGTCGGCCCCGACCTCGCGGCGGATGATGGCGCCGAGCCGTTTGCCGGCCTTGATGGCGCGTTCGGGGTCGTCGCCGGTGTCGTCCCCGATGCCGATCTCCTCGCGGTTGATCACCACGTTGCAGCCGAGCTTGCGGGCGATCGCCGTCTTCGATTCGGACCCGACGACTCCTACGGCGATGCCGCCGCCGTTCTTCACCAACTGCGCGGCGTACGCGCCGAGTCCGCCGGACGCGCCCCAGATCAGCACGATGTCGCCCTGCTTCATCCGGGCGCCGCGGTCGCTGACGAGCATCCGGTAGGCGGTGCCGCCGCAGACGGGGATGCTCGCGCCCTCCTCCCACGTCAAGTGGGCTGGTTTGGGGACGAGTTGGCTGGCCCGCGCGACCGAGTAGTGGGCGAGGCCGCCGTAGTTGGTCTCGAAGCCCCAGGCGAGCTGGTTCTCGCTGAGCATGCCGTCGGACTGGGTGGCGGGCTCCTGGTCGTCGACGTAGGCCGGGCTCACGATCACGTGGTCGCCGACGCGCCAGCGGCGGACGCCGGTGCCGACGCGGACGATGACCCCGGAGCCGTCCGAGCCCAGCACGTGGAAGGGCTGGTCGTGGCGGGTCGCCCAGCCGCCCTGGCGGGCGTAGGAGCGCAGGAAGCGAAACGTCGAGAGGGGCTCGAACTTCGCGGACCAGACGGTGTTGTAGTTCACCGAGCTGGCCATGACCGCGATCAGCACCTCGTCGGGGGCGAGTTCGGGCATCGGGACCTCGCCGACGTGCAGGGTGCGGCGGACGTCCTTGTCCTCGGCGTCGCCGAAGAGGCCCTCGTCCTCTACGCGCAGGTGGGCGGCGGTGAAGTGGCTTGGCAGCGGGGCGCGTTGGAGTTCTTCGGGCGAGGCCCCGGACAGCACGGCATCGGACAGCGACATGTCGGGTTCCTCATTCACCGTCGGGCGGTTCGATGGACAGCGCGTGCCGGAAGACGTTCCGCGGGTCGTACGCCGCCTTGACGCGCTGGAGGCGGGGGTAGTTGTCCTTGTAGTAGAAGGTCGACCACGGCACCCCCGACGTGTTCTGCGTGGGGTCGGCCATGTCGGCGTCGACGTAGTTGATGTAGCAGCCGTCCCAGGTGCCGTCCGGCACGGGGACTCCCCGGTCTTGGCGTAGACCTCGCGGTACATGCCCCGCACCCACGCGATGTGGGTGGCGTCGGTGGCCGGGTCGACCCACCAGGCCTGGTACTGCATCTTGACGACCGAGTCGCGCTGCGGGATCGCGGTGGCGTCGGAGGCGACCGAGCTGATCTCGCCGCCGTAGGGGAAGAGGATCAGGGACGCGCCCGGGTTGCTGTAGTCGGAGGCCGTCAGATAGCGGTGGATGACGGAGGCCTGGTCGGTGGTGAAGTTGCCCTTGAGGTAGGCGGACCGGGCCTTGACGCGGACGGCGGGGGCCGCGTAGTTGGACGTCGAGATGAAGCGGGTGGCCTGGCCCCAGGTGACCTTGGAGGGAGCGACGACCAGGCTGTCCCGTACGGCCTGGGCGGTGCCGGCGCCGATCGCGGTCAGGTGGTCGGCGAGGATCCGTGCCGCGTTCGGGGCGGTGGCATCGACCTGGGTGATGAGGGTGAGGACGCCGGTGGCGATGTGGTTCAGGCCGAACAGGCTGGACAGCGCGTTCTCGGCCGCGCCGGGTGCGCTGTGGGCCTGCTGCCAGGCGACGAAGTTCCGCAGCAGCCTGCCGAAGTCGGCCTCGTCGACCGAACTCCAGGGAATCGCGACGATGTTGAGCAGCACGTGGGACGGCGGGGCGGGCAGCAGGGTCTCCGGGTGGGTGCCGGTGGCGTCCGGGCTGCGGAACCAATAGCGGGTCACCACACCGAAGTTGCCGCCGCCACCGCCGGTGTGCGCCCACCACAGGTCATGGTGCGGGTCGGCCGGATCGGCGGTCGCGATGACGGCCTTGGCGATGCCGGCCGCGTTCACCACCACGACCTCGACGGCGTACAGATGGTCGACGACGAGGCCGAACTGCCGTGACAGCAGCCCGTATCCGCCGCCGCAGGCGTGCCCGCCCATGCCGACGGAGTAGCACAGGCCGCCGGGGAGGGTGACGCCCCAGTCGCGGTAGAGGGTGTCGTAGACGTTGAGGAGGATCGCGCCGGGTTCGATGCAGAAGGCGCGCCGCGTCCCGTCGTAGGAGACCCTGTCGAGGGTGGAGAGGTCGAGGACGATGTCGATCTCGGGGTTGTAGACGAAGTCCTCGAAGCAGCCGCCGCCGCTGCGCACCGAGAGGCGTTTGCCGCCGCTGACGGCCTCCTGTACGGCGGCGACGGCCTCCGCGGTGCTGCGGACGACCCGGATCTTCTCGGGGTGGCCGACCCAGCGTTTGTTGTAGCCGGTGGTCATGTCGTCGTAGCGGCCGTCCTGCGGGGTGACCACGATGGGGGCACTCGCCGTGTCCTCGGCCGTGGGCGTCGCGGCCTGTGCGGTGCCGCCCGCTCCGGTCGCCGCCGTCGTTCCTGTCACGGTCACCCCCGCGATCGCGTATTCGAGCAGTCTTCTGCGGCCCAGCTCTGGCATCCGGCGTCCCTCTCCTCGGTGGTGGCGGTCAGCGGCGCGGCCGGCCACGGCGGGCATGCTGGGTGTGATGGCGCTGACGAAGTTGCTGGTCACCCGGACCGGCTCACCGATCTCGAAGTCCGGTACGCGGCGCAGAAGTTCGTCGAGGAGCATGCGGAGTTCCATGCGGGCCAGGACGTTGCCGAGGCAGTGATGGGGGCCGCCGCCGCCGAAGCTGATGTGCCGGTTGGGGGTGCGGGCGAGGTCGAGGGTGTTGGGGTTGGTGAAGACGCGTTCGTCGCGGTTGCCCGACGGGTAGAACAGGGCGACCTTGTCACCCTCCCTGATCTGCTGCCCGTTGAGTTCGGTGTCGCGGCTCGCGGTACGGCGCAGGGTGAGGACCGGGGTCGCCCAACGCAGCAGTTCCTCAACGGCCTTGCCGGAGAGGGTGTCGAAGTCGGCTGCCAGCAGGGCACGTTGGGCGGGGAAGTCGGAGAGCGCCTTGCCGGCGTGGCTGATCGTCTGGCGGGGTGTGTCGAAACCGGCGCCGATGAGCAGCAGGAAGAAGGCGCTGATCTCGGCGTCGGTCAGGCCCTCGCCGTCGACCCTGGCCTGCACGAGGTCGGTCATCACGTCGTCCTGCGGGTCGGCCCGCCGCGCCTTCGCCATCTCGACGGCCGTGCCCGAGACCAGTCCGACGACCTCGTTGACCAACTCGGCGCGGTCCTTGCCGAGTTTCTCCGCCTCGTCGCGGCTGGACAGCATGATGCTGATCGCCTCGGTGAAGCGGTCGATCTCGGCCGCCTCCAGACCCAGCATGTACGTCATCGTCCAACGGGCCATCGGCATCGACACCTTGGCCACGAAGTCGCACTCGCCGGCGGTCGCGAAGTCCTCGACGATACGGCGTACCTCCTCGGCCATCGACGCGCGCATCTGCTCCATGCGGGCCGGGCTGAACGCGGAGGGAGACGAGGCTGCGCAGCTTCAGATGGCGCGGGGCGTCCAGGGCGACGATGGACTGGGTCGCCTGGAGGATGTCGTCGGGCAACTCCTCGAACTGCACACCCTTGCTGGATATATAGAGATCCGGCTGACTGCTGACGGCCACGATGTCGGCGTGCCGGACCACCGCCCAGAACCCGTCGTCGGGCGGGGTCGGCAGCAGGCTGCCCTCAGGTGCCTTGTGCCAGGAGACCGGGCGGGCGTCGCGCAGGGTCCGGAACGTGTCGTCCCAGACCGACGGGGGCTGCGACCAGAACTGGATGGACGATATGTCGGCGGTGTCGAACTGCCGAGACGCGGCGGTCACCAAGGTCTCCTCCTGCTGAGGGAAGCGGCACGCGTGGGACCACGACGTGCGGACATCGCCGCCGAGCATGCGACAGGGGCCCTGCCAAGGCCTTGTCGAATCCCTTGCCGCCCGCTTGCGGGGGCTGCCCGCCGGGGCCACGGGGTCCTTCGGTGAGGGCCGCCTACCGGGGACGCCTGCTTCCTCGATGAGGGCCGCCCACCAAGGGCACCGGCGCCTTTGCCTACCGGCACGCCCGCTTCGGTACCCGACGACCCACCCTCCACGAACAGCCACGTGCTCACAGCGGCACGCTCCCGGAGACGCCCGCTTCCGCGTACTGCCCCGCCCCGCCCACCAGAGACGCCCGCCTTCTCGCGACGCCCACCTCACCAAGCCCCCGCACCGCCCCCGTCAAGCCGGATGTGGAGGCACAGACGTAGGCCCGCAAGCACCCTTCGCGTCCCCAGCCGTCGAGTGCCGTCGAGGCGCGCGCCGCGCCCGCTCACGGCCGGGTTCGTACTCGCCGTGCAGCGCGGCGGGGCGCTGGGCCAGGGCCCGGACCACGCTCTCGCGGAGTCTGGTGCGGTCGGAGCCGCCGAGTTCGCCGAGGAGGACCTCCTGGACGAGTTCGTCGCGGAAGGAGAGGAGGAAAGGGGGCTGGGCCGCGCGGCGTAGCAGGCCGTGGCGGGTTGCGGCCTCGATGGCCGCCTCCACGTCCGTGCTGCCGCCCAACACCTCGCGTACCAGAGCGAGTTCGAAGGCACCGCCGAGTGCGGAACAACAGCGCAGGACGTCCAGGACCGGTCCCGGCAGCGCCGCGAGCCGGCGGCCGACGGCCTGACGGACGCCCACCGGGATGTCGGCGAGGGCGTTCTCCACCACCGCGCGGTCGGACAACAGGCCCGGGTCGCCGACCCCGGCGATGAACTGGTGCAGGACGTACGGGTTGCCGCGGCTGCGTTCGTGCAGCAGCCGCAGGATCTCGTCGGGCACCTCGACCGCGGTCTGCGCGGACACCAGGTCGCCGGTCTCGCGCCGGGACAGCCCGGTGAGCCGCACACTGCGGGTCCGCGAGTCGCCCAGCGCCTCCGCGACCGCGCCCCCGCCCATCAAGTCGGCGGCGGCACCCGTGTCGTCGGCGGTGACGACCACGCTCAGCGGTTCGCAGTGCAGCCGGGTGCGCAGCAGCGCGAGGAGTTCAAGGGAGGACTCGTCGGCCTGGTCGAGATCTTCGAGTACGACGACGAGCGGGTCCTCGGCGGCGAGCGAGAGCAGCGTCTCGCACATGGCGTCCTGGGTGAGGAAGCGTGCCCGGGCCGAGGGGTCCTCGCCGCTCAGACTCCGCCGCCCGGACTCGGGGTCCAGCATCAGCGGGGCGAGCAGACTCCCGAACCGCGCCTCGGCCTTGCGGAACGCCTCGGGGCGCGAGACCGCGAGCTGCCGGAAGACCTGCGCCCACACCCAGTACGCGGGCACGCCCTCGCCGGAGGTGCACCGCCCCCAGACGACCTCCTGGAGCAACTCGTGCAGCCGGACGGCGAGTTCCTCGACCAGTTCGGTCTTGCCGACGCCCAACTCGCCGAGGACGGCGGTCAGATGGCTGCCGCCGTCGAGGGCGTCGAGGACATGGTCCCCGAGAACGGCCAGTTCCCGATCGCGGCCGACGAGGACACCCCGGGCGCGGGCACCCCTGGGCAGCCGGGGAGGGCGGGCGCCGGTCGTGCCACGGGTCCTCGCGGCGGGCTGCGGCGGGCGAAGGGGCCGTTCGGGAAAGGCCGTCGGGGGTCGTCAGGGCCGGGAGTGGCGGCAGCGGGTCGCGGGGCCGCCTCGGGTCCGGGCCCGCCGAGGTCGGTGCCCCGGTCGGTGATGACGCAGGAGCCCCCGACACCGGCGGTTCGGTCAGGGAAGGCGCTGGTGGAGTATGTCGGCGTGGACGCCCTGGAGTTCGGCCCCGGGGTCGACCCCGAGTTCGTCGGCGAGATGGCGGCGGGTCTGCTCGTAGAGCCGTAACGACTCGGCCTGCCGGCCCAGCAGGTACAGGCCACTCATCAGATGCCCGACGCACCGCTCGCGGGTCGGATCGCGCTGCACCTCCGGGTAGAGCGCGGTCACCACGGAGTCGGCCTCGCCGATGGCCAGACAGGCACCGGCCCTGGTCTCCACGGCGGTCAGCCGCAGTTGCTCCAGCCGTTCGTTCTCGTCGGCGATGGGACCGTACGAGGTGAGTTCGAGGTACGGGTCGCCGCGCCACAGGGCGAGCGCCCGGGAGAGTTCGTCGCGGGCGCTGTGGAAACGCCGTTCGGCGAGATCCTGCCGGCCACGGTCGACGAGGGTCTCGAACCGGTGGACGTCGACGAGTTCGGGGTCGATCTCCAGGACGTAGCCGGGCGAGCTGTGGCGCACCCGGGCCCGGACGCCGCCGGGTTCGCCGCCGGACGCCAGCGCGCGGCGCAGATGCGACACGTAGGTCTGGAGCGTGGCGATGGGGCGGCGGGGCGGGCGTCCCGACCACAGTTCGTCGACAAGCTGCCCGGCAGCGACAACGTTTCCCATCCGCACCAGCAACAGGCCCAACAGTGCGCGGTGCCGCAGCGGTCCGAGCGGCAGGGAGCGCCCGGCGTGCAATGCGGTCAGCGATCCGAATACCCGCAACTCCCATGCGGGGAAGCCTGTTTCGACCGCTCCGTCAACTCGTGGCCGACCGTCCGCAGTTGCCTTCCTGTCGATCGCCCGCTCCAGCGTCACACCCTTGAACAGATCCGACATACGCTTCCTTTGGTCACAGGGAGATGCGGTTGAGGAAAGCGGTTCCACTACACGGCGCGACGCTGCGCAAACAGAACGAAGTACTTGGGCGACACATGCGAACAGATCTTGGAAGATGGCTTTTCGGCCAACAGGCGATGGAAGGGCTTGCCTGACCGTCCACCCGTTCTTTCCTTGAGGTTTACGAGCACCGAACCCAACCGGGCACCCCCTTTTTCTTTTCCCCGCGCGGGCGTTCGACCACGGGCCGGACGCCTCGAATCCGTCCTGCGGCGCGATCGTAGAACACATGTTGTGCCGAAAATGTGACGCGCTTCAAGACCGGTTGCATTCAGCCACCACGCGTCTTGTCGCCGCCCTGACGCTTCCCCGCCCGCTTCCGCCCGCGGACTGTGGGCGAAAAGGGCAACCGAACCATACTCGCGTTCGAACTCGACTAATCTCGGATTCGTGTGGTTGACCGTAATGGGGCCCGTGCGGGCGTGGCAGGACGACACGGAACTCGAGCTGGGGCCCGCCAAGCGACAGGCCCTGCTGGCCCTGTTGTTGGTGCGGTCGGGGCAGCCGACGAGTCTGAGCACGATCATCGACGTCCTGTGGGGGCAGACGCCGCCGAGCAGTGCCGCCAACGTGGTCTACCGTCACGCGGCCGCCGTCCGCAGACTCCTGGAGACACCGTCGGGGGCCGACGCGGGCGAGGCCGGTACGCCCGCCACCCGGCTGGTGCGGGTCTCGGGCGGCTACCGCCTGGACGCCTCCCCTCGACCCTCGATCTGCTGCGTTTCCGCCAACTGCGCGGCGCCGCCGAGGACATGGGTGCCACCGGCGCGCTGCGTGACAGCGTCCGGCTGCTCACCCGTGCGTTACGCCTGTCCCGGGGCCGACGGCCTCCGGGATTCTGCCGCACATCGCACAGCATCCGTACTTCGTGGCCGTCGACCGCGAGTATCTGACGGCCGTGAAGGAGGCCGCGGTGATCGCCACTGCCGTGGGCGAGCCGGGGTCCGTCCTCGACATACTCCAGCCGGCCGCCGCCCAGCATCCGCTGGACGAGATACTCCAGGCCCAGCTCGTCCGGACCCTCGCGGCGACCGGCCGCCAGGCCGAGGCACTCCAGGCCTACCACGCGGTCCGCACCCGTCTCGACGAGCAGCTGGGCATCGCCCCGGGCCCGAACTCCGGTCCGTCCACCGGGACATCATGCGCCGCGACGCGCACAGGGCCCCCGGCTCTCGCCCGCCGTCCCCGCCGAACCCGCTCGCGCACGACCTCAGGAGCCGCGCCGGTCTCTTTACGACCCTCCCAACTGCCCCCGGATGTGACGGATTTCGCGGGTCGGGAGGCCGAACTCGCCCGCTTGGAAGCGCTGTTCCCGGTCGGCGCGCCGGTCCCGGACGTTGCCGGTCACGTCCGGGCTCAACCCCACCGCACGCACGACACCGGCAACGAGCACGCCCCACCCCGGCCGCCCGTGGCGATCGTCGGCATGCCCGGCGCCGGCAAGACCGCCCTCGCCGTGCACTGGGCCCACCGCATCGCTCCCCGCTTCCCCGACGGACAGCTCTACCTCGACCTGCGCGGCCAAGCCCCCGACGGCATCCGGGTCCCCCCGGGCGAGGCACAGCGCGCCTTCCTGGTCGCCCTCGGGGTTCCGGACCAGGAGATCCCGGCCGAGCAGGACGCCCGGACCGACCTGTACCGCAGCACGCTCGCCGGCCTGCGGCTGCTGATCGTGCTCGACGACGTGGCCGACTCCGATCAGGTACGGCCGCTGCTGCCCGGCACCCCGGCGCCCTGGTCCTCGTCACCAGCCGCGACCGGCTCGGCGGCCTCGTCGCCCGCGAAGGCGCACGTCCACTGGAACTGGCCGATCTGAGCCCGGCCGAGGCCCGCGAGGCACTCGTCCGACGCGTCGACGGCCGTAGGACCGGGGCGGGTCAGGACGCGGATGACGCGGTCGACTCGGTCGACGACGTCGCCGCCGCGTGTGCCCGGCTGCCGCCTGCGTCGGCCGCCGCGGGGGCCAACGTGCTGCGGCCAGACGGTCATCTCCCGTGTGTGGCCAGCGAGTTCAGGGCGCGCGGGTCACCCTGGACGAGTTCACCGAGAGCGGCCCGAACGCCGACATCCGCGGTGTCTTCGCCTGGTGGTACCGGCAGTTGGCGCCGGACTCGGCCCGGATGTTCCGGCTGCTGGCGCTGCACCCCGGGTTCGGCATCGCGGCCACCACCGCCGCCAGTCTGGCCGGGGTGCCGCTCGAACTGGCCCGGGAACTCCTCGGCGAACTCGCCCGCGCGCAGTTGCTCACCGAGGAGGCGCCGGACCTGTACGTCCTGCACGACCTTCTCGCGGCCTACGCCCGGGAGTTACTGCGCGGCAGCGACCGGGAGGACCAACGCGGGCTGTCCATACGGCGGATGCTCGACCACTACGTGCACACCGCCCGCGCGGCGGCGACCCAACTGGCCCCGCAGCGAACGGAACAGTGGCCGCTGCCGCGCCTCCAGCCGCGTACGACACCGGAGCCGCTGCCCGACCGCGAGCGGGCCGCCGACTGGCTGGACCGGCTGCTGCTGCCCGTGCTGATCCCGGTCGCCGGGGAGGCCGCGGCCCGTGGACTGCACGCCCACGTCTGCCAGTTGGGGCTGGCGCTCGAAGTCCATCTGGACCGGCGCGCCCGCTGGGACGAGCAGCTGGCGCTGCAGAAGATCTGTCTGCTGAGCGCCGAGGCGCAGGGCGACCTGTGGGCCGCCGCGCACGCCCACCGGGCGCTGGGTTTCGCGCAGGGCAGGCTCGGGCGGCCGGTGGAGGCGCGCACCCATCTCTTCCGCGCGCTCAGCCTGTTCACGGAGGCCGACGACCCCCGCGGCCAGGGTGCCACGCACCGCGCTCTCGCCTTCCGCGCCAACGCCGCCGTACGACACGACCACGCCCTGGACCACTACGGTCAGGCGCTCGCCCTGTACCGGAGCGCCGGGGACACCCTGGGCGAGGGCAGTGTCCTCAACGGCATCGGCCGGACACTGGTCCTGAAGGGCGACCACCACGCCGCGCTCGACCACTGCGCCCGTGCCGTCGAACTCTCCCGGGCCGCAGGCGACTTGAACGGTCAGGCCGCCGCGCACGACGGCCTCGGCCACGCCCACCACCACCTCGGCGAGCACGACCGGGCCCTGAGCCACTACCGGCGGGCGCTCGGCCTCTACCGGGAGTTGAGCGACCGCTGTATGGAGGCCGACGTCCTCGTCCACGTCGGCCAGACCCAACACGCCCAGGGCTACGACGACTTGGCGGCTGAGTCCTGGGAGCGCGCGCTGTCCGTCCTGGACGCGCTGCACCATCCCGAGGCGGGCGCGCTGCGCCGGAGGCTGGCCGAGCTGCGGGCGGCGGTGCCGCGGGAGGCGTCGGGCTGACGCAAGCCGACCGCAAGGTCTCCCGCCAGTGGACCGCAAGCCGTCGCGCGAGCCCGTGGCAAGGGGCTGGGCCCATGCTCCCCGGAGTAGCGAACCCAGTGGCCAGGAGGGCGCAGTCGTGCAGGAAACACAGGTGACCGAGGAGCTGGACCTCAGCTTCGTCCAGACGCCCCACGAGGTGCTGAAGCGGCTCCGCGAGGCCGGCCCCGCAGTGAAGGTGATGCTGCCGAACGGCTCACTGGTCTGGATCGTGACCCGCTACGAGGAGGTCAGGCAGGCGCTGAGCGAGCCCAAGTTGAGCAAGTCCTTCAAGGGCCTCAACGAACTGATGGCCCGTCACACCAAGGAGGGCATGGCCCCAAGCAGTACGACGAGGCGCTCGTCGGCCACATGCTCGCCAGCGACCCGCCGGACCACACCCGGATGCGCAGGCTGGTGAACAAGGCCTTCACCCCGCGCCGCGTCGAGGGCATGCGCACGATGCTGGAGGAACTGACCAGCAGCCTGCTCGACGAGATGGAGAAGCACGACGAGATCGACCTCCTGGAGGCGCTCGCCTTCCCCGTCCCGCTGGAGCTCCTCTGCACCCTCCTCGGCGTGCCGGAGGCCGAACGGCTCGCCTTCGGCCGCTACGCCAGCGTCGTGCTCGCCGACCTCGCCCCCGAGGGGTACGAGGAGGCCACCACCGCGATGCGCGAGTACCTGGTGAAGCTGATCCAGGTCAAGCGTGACAACCCGGGCGAAGACCTGCTGAGCGCACTGATCGCGGCCCGCGACGAGGACGACAAGCTGAGCGAGGGCGAGCTCCTCGCCACGATCTACCTGATGTTCTCCGCCGGCACCGAGACCGCCGTCAACCTGATCGGCAACGGTGTCCTGGCCCTGCTCACCCACCCCGAGCAGCTCGCCGCCCTGCGCGCGGACCGGGCGCTGCTGCCGCAGGCCGTCGAGGAGTTCCTGCGCTTCGACGGGCCGGTCAACCTCGCCACGTTCCGGTTCACGGTGGAGCCGGTGACGCTCGGCGACGTGACCATCCCGGTCGGCGAGGTGGTGATGGTGTCGCTGATGGCGGCGAACCGTGACCCGGACCGGTTCGACAACCCCGAACTCCTCGACATCACCCGGCCGATCGGCGGCCAGATGACCTTCGGCCACGGCATCCACTACTGCATGGGCGCCCCGCTGGCCCGCCTGGAGGCCGAGATCGCCCTCGGTCAACTCCTGGACCGTTTCCCCGACTTGACCCTCGCGGTCGACCCCGGCGAGCTGAAGTGGCGCCTCAGCACGGTCACCCACGGCCTGGACCGACTGCCGGTACGGCCGCACGGCGCCGCCTGACCGCACCGGAGCCCGCACACAAGGGCGGTGCGGTGGCCGGCGTACGCAATCCGCGAAGGGGAGGGATGTCCGCGATGGCAGAGGTGACGGTGACGGACCCGACGACGGGCAGGGACGGCGACGAGCCGGTCGCGGTGGTCGGCATGGCCTGCCGGCTGCCGGGCGCACCGGACCCGTCCGCCTTCTGGCAACTGCTGCGGGAGGGCCGGGACGCGATCGGCGCCCTCCCGCGGACCGGCACCCGGCGCCGCACGACATGGAACGCCCCGGCGGTTACCTCGACCGGGTCGACGGCTTCGACGCCGCCTTCTTCGGTGTCTCCCCCGCGAGGCACTGGCCATGGACCCCCAGCAGCGACTCGCCCTCGAACTGGGCTGGGAAGCGCTGGAGGACGCCGGTATCGCCCCCGACTCGGTCGGAGGCACCCCCGCAGGCGTCTACGTCGGTGCGATCTCCGACGACTACGCGACCCTGCTGCGCCGGAACGGCCCACAAGGCATCACCCGGCACATGTTCACCGGCATCCAGCGAGGCGTCATCGCCAACCGGCTCTCCTACTCGCTGGGGCTGCGGGGTCCGAGCATGACGGTGGACTGCGGCCAGTCCTCTTCCCTGGTCGCAGTCCATCTGGCCGTCGACAGCCTGCGCAGGGGCGAGTCGAGCCTCGTCCTCGCGGGTGGCGTCCACCTCAACCTCGCCCCGGAGAGCACCCTCGCCGTCGAGCGCTTCGGCGGCCTCTCCCCGACGCCCGCTGCTTCACCTTCGATGCGCGTGCCAACGGCTTCGTCCGCGGCGAGGGTGGCGCGCTCGTCGTCCTCAAGCCCCTCTCCCGGGCCCTGGCCGACGGCGACCGCGTCTACTGCGTCATCCACGGTTCGGCCGTCAACCACGACGGCGCGGGCGAGGCCCTGGCGGTCCCGAACGCCGACGCCCAGCGCGAGGTGATCGACGCGGCGCTCGGCACTGCGGGCGTCCACCCCGACGAGGTCCAGTACGTCGAACTGCACGGCACCGGCACACCAGTTGGCGACCCGGTGGAAGCGCAGGCACTGGGCGCCGCCTTCGGTACCGGGACCGAGAGGTCGGCCCCCTGGCGGTCGGCTCGGCGAAGACGAACGTGGGCCATCTGGAGGGTGCGGCCGGCGTGGTGGGTCTCATCAAGGCCGCCCTCTCCCTCCACCACCGCGAACTCCCCGCCAGCCTCAACTTCGAGACCCCCACCCCGCCGTCCCCCTCGACCGCCTGAACCTGCGGGTCCAGACCGAGACCGGCCAATGGCCCCAGGACGACCGCCCGTTGCTGGCGGGCGTCTCCTCGTTCGGAGTGGGCGGAACCAACGCCCACCTCGTCCTGGGCGAGGGCCCGCGAACGACGGACCGCGGCACGACGGCGCAGCCCAGCGGAGTGGTCCCGTTGACGGTGTCGGCGGGCAGCGCGGCAGCACTCTCCGCCTACGGCACTCGTCTCGCCGACCACATGGAAGTAGACCCGGACCTCCAACTCGCCGATGTGGCCCACACGTTGGCCACCACCCGTGCGGTACTGCCGTTCCGGGCGGTGGTCGTCGCCGAGGACCGGGACAGCGCGCTGAGCGGACTGCGCTCACTGGCCGAAGGGCACCCCGCGCCTCACGTCGTCACGAGCGCCGGACCGGTCACACCGGCGCGCAAGGGCCCGGTATTCGTGTTCCCGGGGCAGGGATCGCAGTGGGCGCACATGGCCCGCGACCTGTACGCGGACAGTCCAGCCTTCCGTGAAGCCCTGGACGATTGCGCCGCCGCCCTCGACCCACTCACCGGCTGGCCCCTCATCGACACACTCACCGGCCAGGACGAGACCTGGCTGGAACGGGTGGACATGGTCCAACCCGCCCTCTTCGCGATGATGACCAGCCTCGCCCGCCTCTGGATATCGGCCGGCGTCCAACCCGCCGCCGTCATCGGCCACTCCCAAGGCGAGATCGCCGCCGCCCACATCGCCGGTGTCCTCTCCCTGGCCGACGCAGCGCGCATCGTCACCGTCCGCTCAACCGCCATGCGCCACCTCTCCGGCCACGGCGGCATGGCCACCGTCAGCGCGAGCGCCGACTGGGTAACCGAACACGCAGGCGACCAGATCACCATCGCCGCACACAACTCCCCACCACCACGGTCATCAGCGGCACACCCGAAGCGCTGAACCAACTCACCACCGACTGGGCCCCCTTGGGCGTACGCGTGCGACGCGTCAACGTCGACTACGCCTCCCACTCCCCCAAGTCGACGCCCACCACGACCACATCACCACGGCACTCGCCACCCTTCGCCCCCAGTCGGCCGTCATCCCGATGGTCTCCACCGTCACCGGTGAACCCGTCCAGGGCCCCGAACTGGACGCGGACTACTGGTACTTCAACCTCCGACGGCCGGTCCGCTTCCACCAAGCCCTCACCCACCTCACCGCCACGGGCCACGACACCACCATCGAAGCGAGCCCGCACCCGGTCCTCACCCCCGCGGTCGAGGAGACGGCGGAGGCGACGGGCGCACCCGTCAACGCCCTGCACACGCTTCGCCGCAACACCCCACACACTTCGCAACGGTCCTGGCCCACGCGTACACCACGGGGACCGCCCCCACCTGGACGACCGAGGGCAACACGATCCCCCCCCCACCTACGCCTTCCAACGCCAGAGCTACTGGCCGCAGTTGACCGCGCAGACAGGTCCCACTGACGCAATCGCCGAGCCCGAGGAGGACTACGACACGACGGCTGCCCCGGCCCCGGACCTGTCGACACCTGGACGCCGTACTGACCGAGTGCGCTCGCGTGCTGGGTCATGCCTCCGCCGCCGATGTCCCGGAGCACCTGCCCTTCAAGGAACTGGGCTTCGACTCGTTCGCCGGCGTCGAGCTGTGCAAGCGACTCTCGGCGCTGCTCGGCCACCGGGTACCGGTCAACTCCACCTACGACCACCCGAGTCCGGCCGAGCTGGCCGCCTTCCTGCGGGACGAGTTGGCCGGTGTCCCGGAGGAGACAGCCCCCGTCACCGGCGTGGCGAAGAGCGAGGACGACGATCCGATCGTGATCGTCGGCATGGCCTGCCGCTTCCCCGGCGGTGTCCGTACGCCGGACGACCTGTGGCGTCTGCTGGTCGAGGGGCGGGACGCGATCGCGGACTTCCCCGAGGACCGGGGCTGGAACATCGAGGAGTTGTACGACCCCGATCCGACGAACCCCGGTACCACGTATGTGCGCCAGGGCGGGTTCCTGGACGACGTGGCCGGTTTCGACGCCTCGCTGTTCGGTATCGCGCCCCGCGAGGCGCTCGCGATGGACCCGCATCAGCGGCTGCTGCTGGAGACGTCGTGGGAGGCCTTCGAGCGGGCGGGCATCGACCCGGGCTCGCTGCGCGGCAGCCGTACGGGTGTCTTTGTCGGAACCAACGAGCAGGACTACGCGACCTACACGGCACCCCAACAGGCCCAGGGCAGCGAGGGGTTCCTGCTGACCGGGCACGCGGCGAGCGTGGCGTCCGGGCGCTTGGCGTACGTCTACGGCCTGGAGGGCCCGGCGCTGACGATCGACACCGCCTGCTCGTCCTCCCTGGTCGCCCTGCACCTGGCGATGCAGTCACTGCGCAACGGTGAGTGCGATCTGGCCGTGGCGGGTGGCGCGACGGTGATGTCGACGCCCGGCATGTTCCTGGAGTTCTCCCGGCAGGGCGGCTTGTCACCGGACGGCCGCTGCAAGGCCTTCGACGAGTCGGCGGACGGCACCGGCTGGTCCGAGGGCGTGGGCACGCTGCTGATCGAGCGCCTCTCCGACGCACGCCGCCACGGACACCCCGTCCTCGCCGTCGTCCGAGGCTCCGCCATCAACCAGGACGGCGCCTCCAACGGCCTCACCGCACCCAACGGCCGCAGCCAAGCCCGCCTGATCCAGCAGGCGTTGGAGAGTGCGGGACTCACTCCGGGCGACATCGACGCCGTCGAGGCGCACGGCACCGGAACCCGCCTCGGCGACCCCATCGAGGCCCAGGCACTCCTCGCCACCTACGGCCAACAGCGCCCGGCGGAACGCCCGTTGTGGCTCGGCTCGATCAAGTCCAACATCGGTCACACCTGGCCGCCGCAGGCATCGCCGGAGTCATGAAGACGGTCCTCGCCCTGCGGCACGGCGTACTGCCCCGCACCCTGCACCTCACCGAGGCGACCTCCCACGTGGACTGGTCCTCCGGAACGGTCCAACTCCTCGGCGAGACACGAGACTGGCCGGAGACGGACCGCGTCCGCCGTGCCGCAGTCTCCGCGTTCGGCATCAGCGGCACGAACGCCCACGTCATCCTGGAACAGGCCGAAGAGCCCTCCACACATGGGGAGTTGGTGCAGCCATCAGGCACCGTCCCGCTGGTCGTGTCGGCCGGGAGCGCGGAGGCCCTGGCGGCGACCGGTGCCCGGTTGGCCGACTGGCTGGAGACCGAGTCCGAGCTGCAACTCCCGGCTGTCGCCCACGCCTTGGTCACCACCCGGGCGTCGCTGCCGTACCGAGCGGTCGTCGTTGCGGACGACCGGGACAGCGCGATCGACGGGCTCCGCGCCTTGGCCGAGGGCACCAACCTCCCTACCTGGTGACCAGTTCGGGACCGGTGACGAGCAGCGGACGCGGCCCGGTCTTCGTCTTTCCCGGGCAGGGCTCGCAGTGGGCGGGTATGGCCAGCGGCCTCTACGGCAGCAGCCCGGCCTTCCGCGAGGCGCTGGACGCCTGCGCCGCCGCCCTCGACCCGCTCACCGGCTGGTCCCTCGTCGACCTCCTCACGGGTGACGACGACGGCTGGATGGGCCGCGTCGACATGGTCCAGCCGGCCCTCTTCGCGGTGATGACCAGCCTCGCCCGCCTCTGGATATCGGCCGGCGTCCAACCCGCCGCCGTCATCGGCCACTCGCAGGGTGAGGTCGCCGCCGCGCACATCGCCGGCATCCTGAGCCTCGACGACGCCGCACGTATCGTCACGGTCCGCTCCACCGCCATGCGCCGGCTCTCGGGTCACGGCGGCATGGCCACCGTCAGCAGGAGCGCCGACTGGGTCGAGGAACACGCGGGCGACCGCATCACGGTCGCCGCCCACAACTCCCCACCACGACGGTCATCAGCGGCACACCCGAGGCGCTGGACGAACTCACCGCCGAGTGGACCCCGTCAGGAATTCGCGTACGGCGAGTCAACGTGGACTACGCCTCCCACTCCCCCAGGTCGACGCCCACCGCGACCACATCACCACCGCGCTCACCGGGATCACCCCGCAGCCCGCCGTCATCCCGATGATCTCCACCGTCACCGGTGAACCGGTCCAGGGCCCCGAACTCGACGCGGACTACTGGTACTTCAACCTCCGCCGTCCCGTCCGCTTCCACCAGGCCCTGACCCACCTCCTCAGCGCCGGCCACCACACCACCATCGAGACAAGCCCGCACCCCGTCCTCACCCCGGCCATCGAGGAAACGGCGGAAGCCACCGACGCCTCCGTCAACGCCCTGCACACGCTCCGCCGCACCACGCCCCCGCAGTTCGCCACCGCCCTGGCCCAGGCCCACATCACCGGCACCACCCCACCTGGACCACCCAACTCCCCACCCCCAGGCCCACATCCCCCTCCCCACCTATCCCTTCCAACACCATCGCTACTGGCTGGACCGTGCCAAGCCGGCCGGTGCGGCGCGGCCGGGCGTCGAGGTCCGTGAACACCCCTTGCTGAGCACGTCCGTCGGGCTGGTGGACGGCGGTGTCGTCCTCACCGGCGGCCTGGAACGCTCTACGCCGGAGTGGGTGGCGGATCACGCCGTCGCGGGCACGGTCCTCCTGCCGGGTACGGCCTTCGTCGAGATGGCGGTACGCGCCGGTGACGAGGTCGGCTGCGGCACGGTCGAGGACCTCACACTGCGGGCACCCTCGCGCTCACCGGACCCGTGACCGTCCAGGTGACGGTGGAGGAACCGGACGACTCGGGCCGCCGCAGGCTCACCGTCCACTCACGCCCCGCGTCCGACACCTCATGGACCTTGCACGCCGAGGGCGTACTCGCCGCCGGCGGCGCACAACCGGGTTCACCCGACGACGAGTTGACCGAGTGGCCGCCCACCGGCGTTCAACAAACCCCCATGGACGGGCTCTACGACGAGCTGGCCGCCCAGGGCTACGACTACGGGCCTACCTTCCAAGGAGTACGAGCCCTGTGGCGTGACGGCGACGAGGTCTTCGCCGAAGTCGCCCTCCCCGATGAACTCACTCAGGGCACGCCGGAGTTCGTCCTCCATCCGGCACTGCTCGATGCCGCCCTGCACGCCGTCGCGGCGACAGGACTGCTCCCCGCGGCTCCCGGCATCCGTCTGCCCTTCGCCTGGTCCGGCGTGCGCGTCCACGCGGCCGGCGCGAGCACGCTGCGGGTCCGGCTGCGTCGTACGGGCGCGGACGCCGTGACCCTGACGGCGACGGACGCCACCGGCGCACCGGTCGTCTCCGTCGGCTCGCTCGCGCTCCTGCCCATCGCCCCGAGCAGCTGCGCGCGGCCTCGCTCGACGTATCCCGCGATGCCCTTCTCGCCCTCCGCTGGGAGCAGTTGACACCCGCGAGCAGCGCGCCGGACACCGCCCACCCGGGCCACTGGGCCGCCGTCATCTCCCACGCCGACGAGATCGACGACGCCCTCGGGGCCGTGCCTGCCGACGAACCGTCCGCCGTACTCTTCGACGCGACCTCGGTCTCCCCCTATCAGCCGAGGGACGTGACATTGCGCGCCCTCGATGTCGTACGGCGTTTCGTGACCGAGCCTGCGCTGCGGAGCTGCGTTCTCGTGGTGCGCACGTCCGGGGCGGTCCGCGCGCGGCCGGAGGACCGGGTGACCGCTCCGGCGGACGCCGCGGTCTGGGGGTTGGTGCGTTCGGCGCAGAGTGAGCATCCCGGAAGGTTCGTCCTGGTCGATGTGCCGGAAGGCGCGGAGTCGGAGACGGTGCACTTGTCACCCGGGCTCGTGCTGGCCTCCGGTGAGCCGCAACTCGCCGTGCGGGAGCGCCTGTTGTTCGCACCGCGGCTCGACAGGTACCGCACGGAGCGCGCCGTGTCCGACGGGTTCGACCCGGACCGGACGGTGTTGATCACCGGTGGCACCGGGGCCCTGGGCGCCCTCGTGGCCCGTCATCTCGTCGTCTCGCACGGCGTACGGCAGTTGCTGCTGCTCAGCCGGTCGGGGCCGGGATCGGCGGAAGTGGCCGACCTTGTCGAGGAGTTGGCCGCCGAGGGTGCCGTCGTCGACGTACGGGCATGCGATGTGGGCGATCGTGCGGCCTTGGCCGGGGTCATCGCCGATGTGCAGGCGTCGGGGTATCCGCTGGGTGCCGTCGTGCACGCGGCCGGGGTGTTGGAGGACGGCACGGTCGAGGGTTTGACCGAGCGGGCCGTGGACGCGGTGTTGCGGCCGAAGGCCGAAGCCGCGCTGTATCTGCATGAGTTGACCGCCGGGCTCGATCTGACGGCGTTTGTGTTGTTCTCCTCGGTCGCCGGGGTGCTCGGCAACCCGGGGCAGGCCAACTACGCGGCGGCGAACGCCTATCTCGACGCGCTGGCCGTCGTCCGCACCGGTCTTGGGCTGCCCGCGCTGTCGCTCGCGTGGGGACTGTGGGACCAACCGACCGGCATGACGGGTGAGTTGGGCGGTCGGGATCTCGCGCGGATGCGGCGCAACGGGCTGCTGCCGTTGTCGGCGGCGGAGGGCTGGCGTTGCTGGACGCCGCCCTGGCCGCGCCGGCGGAGGTCTCGGCGCTGGTGCCGGCCCGCGTCGACGTCGGCGCGCCGGCGCGTGGCGGGCGGCCGGTGCCGCCGCTGTTGTCGCTGCTCGCGCCGCGTGTCGGGCGTAGGTCCGCGGCCCGGGCCGTAGAGCCGGGCGATGGCTCGCTGCCGGCGTTCGGGGAGCGGCTCGCCGGGTTGTCCTGGGACGAGCGGGAGCGCTTGTTGGTGGGCGTGGTCCGGGACGAGACCGCGCTGGTGCTCGGGCATGCGCAGGGTGCGGGGCTCGATGTGGCGGCAGAGTTCCGGGAGTTGGGCGTGGACTCCTGATGGCGGTGGAGGTGCGCAACCGGCTGGCCTCGGTCACCGGGCTCACGTTGCCGTCCACCGTCGTCTTCGACCATCCCACCCCGCAGGCGCTGGCCCGGTTGCTGCACGAGCGGCTCACCGGTGCGTTGTCCGCGCCCGAGCCGGTCGTGGTGGAGCGGGCCTCGGACGACGAGCCCATCGCCGCCGTGATCGGCATGGCCTCGCCGTTACCCCGGTGGGGTCGAAGGGCCTCTGGATCTGTGGCAGTTGGTGCTGGACGAGCGCGAGGCGATCGGCGGGTTCCCGACCGACCGGGGTTGGGATCTGGACGCGTTGTTCGCCCCTGACACCGGTGCGGGCGGCACCAGCGCCACTCGCAGTGGCGGTTTCCTGGCGGACGCGGCCGGCTTCGATCCGACGCTCTTCGGGATCTCGCCGCGCGAGGCGCTCGCGATGGACCCGCAGCAGCGGCTGCTGCTGGAGGTGTCCTGGGAGGCGATGGAGAGCGCCGGGATTCCGGCCGAGTCCGTGCACGGTTCGCGGACCGGGGTGTTCGCCGGGCTGATGTACCACGACTACGGCACGGGTCTCGCGCAGGTCCCGGAGGGCGTCGAGGGGTATCTGCTGACGGGTGGCGCGGGCAGTGTGGCCTCCGGGCGGATCGCCTACGCGCTGGGGCTGGAAGGGCCCGCGCTGACGGTCGACACGGCCTGCTCGTCCTCGCTGGTGGCGCTGCATCTCGCCGCGCAGTCGTTGCGCCGGGGCGAGTCCGATCTCGCCCTGGCGGGCGGAGTGACGGTGATGGTGGCGCCGGACACGTTCGTGGAGTTCTCGCGGCAGGGCGGGCTGGCGACCGACGGCCGCTGCAAGTCGTTCGCCGAGGGAGCCGACGGCACCGGCTGGTCCGAAGGCGTGGGCATGCTGCTCGTGGAGCGGCTGTCCGACGCGCGGCGCAACGGGCACCGGATACTCGCCGTGGTCCGCGGTACCGCCGTCAACCAGGACGGTGCCTCCAACGGGCTGACCGCGCCCAGCGGCCAGGCCCAGCAGCGCGTGATCCGGCAGGCGCTCGCCGACGCGGGTCTCACGCCGGACGAGGTGGACGTCGTAGAGGGGCATGGGACGGGGACCGCGCTTGGTGATCCCATCGAGGCGCAGGCCCTGCTCGCCACGTACGGTCAACAACGTTCTGCGGAACGGCCGTTGTGGCTCGGGTCCGTCAAGTCGAACATCGGGCACACACAGGCCGCCGCCGGTGCCGCCGGTCTCATCAAGATGATCATGGCGATGCGTGCGGGTGTGCTGCCGCGCAGCCTGCACTCCGCGACGCCCTCGTCCCATGTGGACTGGGCTTCCGGTGCGGTGGCGCTGCTGGATCGGGCGCGCGAGTGGCCGTCCCTGGAGCGAGTACGGCGGGCCGCCGTGTCGTCTTTCGGAATCAGCGGGACGAACGCGCACATCATTCTGGAGCAGGCCCCGAGCGCGGACGAGCCGCTCGAACGGGGGCCGCAACCGGCAGTCGTGCCACTGCTGTTGTCGGCCGCCGACGAAGACGCGCTGCGCGTCCAGGCGGCCCGGATCGCGGACACCCTGGACAACTCGGCCGAACCTGACGTGCAGTTGGTGGATGTCGGCTGGTCGTTGGTCGGTGGCCGGGCCCAACTGCCCAAGCGGGCGGCCGTGGTCGCCGAGGGGCGCGCGGAGGCGGTCTCCCGGCTGCGGGCGTTGGCCGAGGGACGGGCGGCGGCCGGGGTACTGACCGGGCGGGCGGAGTCGGGCGGGCGGCTGGCCGTCGTCTTCAGCGGGCAGGGCAGCCAGCGGCTCGGCATGGGCCGCGAACTGCACGCCACCCAGCCGGTGTTCGCCGCGGCCTTCGACGAGATCTGCGACCACTTCGCACCCCACCTCCAACTCCCCCTTCAGGACGTCGTGTTCGGTGAGGCGGCCGAGCTGCTGAACCGCACCGGTTACGCGCAGGCCGCGCTCTTCGCGATCGAGGTCGCCCTGTACCGGCTCGTGGAGCACTGGGGCGTGACACCCGGCCTGCTGATCGGCCACTCCATCGGCGAGTTCGCGGCCGCGCACGTCGCCGGAGTATGGACCCTGCCCGACGCCTGCGCCCTCGTGGCAGCACGCGGCACGCTGATGCAGGCCGTGGCGGCGGACGGCGCCATGACCGCCCTTGCGGTCACACCTGACGAACTCGGGCCCGTGCTCACCCCGTACGGCGACCGGCTCGGTGTCGCGGCGATCAACGGCCCCTCCTCCGTGGTGATTTCGGGCGACCGGGACGCCGTGGAGGAAGTGACGCTGCGGTACGAGACGGACGGACGGCGGGTGCAAAGGCTGCGGGTCAGCCACGCCTTCCACTCCGCGCACATGGACACGATGCTGGACGCCTTCGCCGAGGTCCTGGCCGGCGTCCCCTTCCGTCCGCCGACCCTGCCCGTGGTGTCCAACGTGACCGGTGCGGTGGCCGATCCGGCGGAACTGTGCTCTCCGGCGTACTGGGTGCGCCATGTGCGCGAGGCCGTACGGTTCGCCGACGGCATCACCGCCCTGCACGCCGAGGCCGCGACCGCCTACCTCGAACTCGGCCCCGCCGGCACCCTCACGGCAGCGGTCCGCGACAGCCTCCCGGACGACGCGCAGCCGGTGATCGTCTCCGCTCTGCGCCGCGACCGGCCGGAAGCGGCGACGTTCACCGAGGCCATGGCGGCACTCCACCTCTCGGGCCTGCCCGTCGACTGGGCGCCCGCCTTCGCCGGTACCGGCGCCCGCACGGTCGACCTGCCCACCTATCCCTTCCAGCACAGCCGCTTCTGGCTCCAGGCACCCGAGCGAGCAGCGGTCCTGGACGGGTGGGAAAGCGTCACTCGGACTGAACCCGCCGAACTGGCACGGCAGTTGGATCTCGACGAGGAGCAGGTGCGTACGGTCGTCCCCGCGCTCACGGACTGGCTGCGGGTCCAGGGCCGATCCGCGCGCCGGGAGCGGTCCGACCGTCAAGTGGGCTGGGTGCCCGTGACGGTCGCAGAGACCCCGGTCCAGCTCGACGGACGCTGGCTCGTCGCCGTGCCTTCGGGCGCGGATCGGACCGATGCGCGGGTGACCGCGCCGGCCGCCGCGCTGGAGCGAGCGGGAGCCGAAGTCGTCGTAGGGGAACTCGGGCTGCATCAGTGCGAGTTCGCGGGGATCGTGGCGCCTGTGGCGCTCGCGGAGGACCCGGGGTTGTTCGCCGTCGAAGTGGCACAGGCTGATGCGGTGCTCTGGTTGGTGACCCAGGGTGCGGTGGATCCGGTCCTCGATCCACGGCAGGCGGCGGTCTGGGGCCTCGGGCAGGTGATCTCCCTCGAACTGCCCGACCGGTGGGGCGGGTTGGTGGATCTTCCCGGGGTCCATGACGACGAGGATCTGGACGCGCTGTGCTCCGTGCTGGCCTCGAACGGCGCCCGATCGGGTCCCGACCGCGAGGACCAGGTCGCGATCCGCGACGGGCGAGTGCTCGGGCGGCGCGTGATGCCGGTGGCCGCAGACCGGGCCCCCGAACAGCCATGGCGGCCCACGGGGACCGTGCTCGTCACCGGCGGCACCGGTGCGCTCGGGGCGCGGGTCGCCGGGTGGCTGGTGGACGGGGCGCCGATCACGTCGTACTGACGAGCCGTCGGGGTGAGGACGCCCCGGGAGCAGCCGAGTTGACGGCGGAGCTGCGTGAGCGCGGTGCGCGGGTGTCCGTGGAGGCGTGTGACACGGCAGACCGGAGTGCTGTGGGCGAGGTGTTGCTGCGTCATCGCCCCCGTGCGGTGTTCCATGCGGCCGGTGTGTTCGAGGCGGGCGAGGTCGTGGGGTTGTCGGCGGCGGATTGGGCGGCGGTCCTGTCCGCCAAGGCCGGTGGGGCACGTCATCTGGATGTGCTGACACGGGAGTTGGGGCTCGACCTCGACGCGTTCGTGTTGTTCTCGTCGATCGCCGGGGTGTGGGGCGGTGTCGGGCAGGGTGCCTACGCCGCCGCGAACGCCGTCCTCGACGCGCTCGCTCAGCGTCGGCGTGCGGACGGGCTGGTCGCGACGTCGATCGCCTGGGGACCGTGGGCGGGCGAAGGCATGGCGGCCGACGGCGAGTTGAGTGCCGCTCTGCGGCGCGGTGGGCTGGTCCCGTTGGCGCCGCAGGACGCGCTCGCCGCGCTTCAGGATGTGCTGGACCGGGACGAGACGTGCCGGATCGTCGTGGACGCGGACTGGGAACGGCTGTTGGCGGGGTTCGCGGCCGTGCGGCCCGGCCCGTTGTTCAGTCTGCTGCCGCAGGCGGCGCGGTCGGTCGAGGGCACGGACGTGGTGACGGACGAGGCCGGCGCGGCGTACGCGCGGAAGGTCGGCGAGTTGTCGCGTGCCGAGCAGGAGCGGGCGGTGCTCGGGCTGGTGCGGGAGGTGGTCGCGGCGGCGCTCGGGCATGCGTCGGCCGAGGCGCTGGATGTCGGGCAGACGTTCAAGACGCTGGGCCTGGACTCGATGACGGCGGTGGAGGTGCGCAACCGGCTCACCGCGGCGACCGGGCTGACCCTGCCCACCACCGTGGTCTTCGACCGTCCCACGCCCCGGGATCTGGCGCGGTACGTCCGCGACCGTCTCGTCGGTGTGTCGTCCGATGCCGCCCCGGTGGCGGCGGCGCGGCCCGCGGCGGACGAACCGGTGGCGATCATAGGGATGGCCTGCCGCTATCCCGGCGGCACGACCGCCCCGGAGGACCTGTGGCGGCTGGTCGCCGAGGAGCGGGACGCCGTGTCCGACTTCCCCGAGGACCGGGGCTGGGATCTGGGCGCGCTCTACGACCCGGACCCGGCCGCGACCGGGACGTCGTACTCCCGCGAGGGCGGTTTCCTCGACGACATCGCGGGGTTCGACGCGGGCCTGTTCGGGATCTCGCCGCGTGAGGCGCTGGCCATGGACCCGCATCAGCGGCTGCTGCTGGAGACGTCGTGGGAGGCGTTCGAGCGGGCCGGCATCCCGCCGACCTCGTTGCGCGGGAGCAGTACGGGCGTGTTCATCGGCGCGGGTGAGCAGGACTACGCGGGTGGGGTGACCGATGCCCCGGAGGGTGTCGCCAACCATCTGCTGCTCGGGCACACGGCGAGTGTCCTGTCCGGCCGGGTCGCCTATGTCTACGGGCTGGAGGGGCCCACGCTGACGCTGGACACGGCGTGCTCGGCGGGGCTGGTGGCGCTGCATCTCGCGGTGCGGGCGCTGCGTTCGGGCGAGTGCGATCTCGCCCTGGCGGGTGGGGCGACGGTGATGTCGACGCCGGGCGGTTTCGTCGAGTTCAGCCGGCAGCAGGTGCTCGGGCGGACGGGGCGGTGCCGGTCGTACTCGGACGACGCGGACGGTTCGGCCTTCTCGGAGGGCATCGGCACCCTCGTGGTGGAGCGGCTGTCCGACGCGCGGCGCAACGGGCACCGGGTGCTGGCCGTGATCCGGGGCTCCGCGATCAACCAGGACGGCGCCTCGAACGGGCTCAGCGCCCCCAACGGACAGTCCCAGCAACGCGTGATCCGCCAGGCCCTCGCCGACGCGGGACTCGCGCCGGACGAGGTCGACGTCGTAGAGGGGCATGGCACCGGGACGCCGCTCGGCGATCCGATCGAGGCCGAGGCACTGCTCGCGACGTACGGTCAAGGTCGTGATGCCGAGCGGCCGTTGTGGCTCGGGTCGATCAAGTCGAACATCGGGCACACCCAGGCCGCGGCCGGTATCGCCGGGGTCATCAAGATGGTGCAGGCGCTGGAGCACGGGGTGCTTCCGCGCACGCTGCATCTCGAATCCCCTTCCTCCCACGTGAATTGGGCCGCGGGCAGCGTCGCGTTGCTGGACCGGGCGCGTGAGTGGCCGGACGTGGACCGGGCCAGGCGTGCGGCCGTCTCCGCCTTCGGGATCAGTGGTACGAACGCGCACGTCATCCTGGAACAGGCCGAACCGGTAGTGGATTCGGGGCAGTTGGAGGCGTCAGGACCGGTCGTGCTGCCGTTGTCCGCGCACAGCGGCGCGGGGCTCCGGGGTCAGGCCGGGCGCCTGCGTGAGCTGCTCAGCGACTCCCCGACCTCGAACTCTCCCTCGTCGGACGTACGTTGGCCGCGAGTCGGGTGACGGAGCTGGAGCATCGGGCGGCTGTCGTCGCCGAGGACCGGGAAGGGCGCTGGCCGCGCTCGGCGCCCTGGCCGAGGGCGGCGCGCATCCGGATCTGACGGCGGGGGCCGGTGTACCGGGCGCCGATCCCGTGCTGGTGTTCCCGGGGCAGGGGTCGCAGTGGCCCGGCATGGCGCTCGAACTCCTCGACTCCTCAACGGCGTTCCGTGACGCGCTCGCCGACTGCGACGCGGCGCTCGGCGAGTGCGTCGACTGGTCCGTGCTCGACGTGTTGCACGAGCGGCCGGGTGCGCCGTCGATGCAACGGCTCGACGTGGTGCAGCCGTTGCTGTTCGCGGTGATGGTGGCGCTGGCCCGGACCTGGCAGGCGGCCGGGATCACCCCGGCGGCCGTGGTGGGGCACTCGCAGGGCGAGGTGGCCGCGGCCTGTGTCGCGGGCGCGTTGTCCCTGTCGGACGCGGCACGGATCATCTGCCTGCGCAGCCGCACCATGCAGGAGGAGCTGTCCGGGCTCGGCGCCATGGCGTCGGTCGCGCGGCCGCAGGAGTGGGTCGCCGAGCGGCTGGGGCGCTGGGGCGACCGGCTCAGCGTCGCCGCCGTCAACGGGCCGACGTCCGTGGTGGTTTCGGGCGAGGCCGCCGCGGTGGACGAGTTCCTGGCGGACGCCGAGGAGGCGGGCGTGCGGGCCCGGCGGGTGAAGGGCGCGATCGCCGCCGGCCACTCGGCACAGGTGGAGCTGGTGGAGGAGCGGGTCCGCGCGGAACTCGCGCCGGTCTCCCCGGAGCCGGTGAGATCCCGATCGTCTCGACGGTCACCGGCGAGGCGTGCGACGGGTCCGGGATGGACGCCGACTACTGGTATCGCAACATGCGTGAGCCGGTGCGATTCGATGCCGCCGTACGGGAGTTGCTGGCGCGCGGGCACCGGGTCTTCATCGAGGTGAGCCCGCATCCGGTGCTGCTGACCGGGTTGCAGGAGACCGTGGAGGACGCGGGCACGTCGGCGTCCGTGCTGGGCACGCTGCGCCGGGACGAGGGCGGCGCGCGACGCTTCGCGGCCTCGCTGGCGGCGGCGTACGTCGCCGGTGTGGACGTGCCGTGGCGGGACGCCCTGTACGCGGAGACACCGGCCACCTTCGTCGACCTGCCCACCTACGCCTTCCAGCACCAGCGGTACTGGCTCGACTCGCCGCGCCAGTCGGCGTACTTCGCCACTCCGGCGAGCCGACCGGCGGAGAACGCGGACGCTTCCGCCGACGAGGGTCAGCGGCGCTTCTGGGAGGCCGTCGAGAGCGGGGACTTCGACGCACTGGCGAGCGAACTGCCCCTGGTGAATGGACAGTTGGCCTCGCTCCGGGATGTGCTGCCGGCGCTCGCCGACTGGCGGACCCGGTCGCGGGAGGACGCGGCGCTCGACCGCTGGCGGCACCGGGTGGTCTGGGAGCGGGTGGCGACCCCGGGCGTCCTGAACTCTCCGGGCGCTGGCTGGTGCTCGTACCCGAGGATGAGGCGGCGCGGGCGGTGGCCGGTCCGGTGGAGACCGCGTTGCGGGCGCATGGCGCCGAGGTCAGCCGGGTGGAGTTCCCGGCGGGCGCTGACCGGAGCCAGGTGGCCGAGGCGCTGCTCGCGCTGCGTGCCGGCGACGAGGTGCCGGTGCCCGTCGGGGTGCTGTCCCTCACCGGGCTGCTGGACGGGGCCGACGCCGGGCACGAGGCCGTACCGCGTGGGCTGGCGGCGAGCCTGGGTGTGGTGCAGGCCCTGGTGGACACGGACCTGGCGGGCGATGCCCCGCTGTGGGTGCTGACCCGGGGTGCGGTCTCGGCGGAGCCGGGCGATGCCGTGGACGCGCCGGAGCACGCCATGGTGTGGGGGCTCGGCGCGACGGTGCGGCAGGAGCATCCTGAGCGGTGGGGTGGGGTCGTCGATCTGCCGGGCGGTCGCGAAGTCGACCTCGATGCACGGGCGTTGACGCGGCTCGTCGGTGTCCTCTCCGGGGTCACTGGCGAGGACGAGGTCGCGGTGCGTGCGTCGGCGACGCTGACCAGGCGGTTGGTGCCGGCACCCGCCGACACCAGGACGCCCGAGGACGAGGCCGGTGGCGATGCCGGGGACTGGAAGCCGAGCGGCACGGTGCTCGTGACCGGCGGCACCGGTGCCCTGGGCGGACACGTGGCCCGGCATCTGGCCACCCTGGGCGCGCCCCATCTCCTCCTCGTGGGACGGCGTGGGCCGGAAGCTCCGGGTGCCGCCGAACTGGCCGCCGAGATAGGCGAGTCGGGGACGAAGGTCACCGTCGCCGCCTGCGACCTCGCCGACCGCGAGGTCCCCGGCGCGGCTGCTGGGCGAGATCCCGGCGGAGTACCCGCTCACGGCCGTGGTGCACACGGCGGCGGCGGTCGACGACGCGCTCCTGGACTCCCTGACCGTGCCCCAACTCGACCGCGCGCTCAGGGTGAAGGCGCTCGCCGCGAGGAACCTGGACGAGCTGACCCGGGATCTCCCGCTGGAGCTGTTCGTCCTGTTCTCCTCGTTCGCCGGGGTCACCGCGGACGCCGGGCAGGGCGGTTACGCGCCGGGCAACGCATACCTCGACGCGCTCGCTCTGCGGCGCCGGGCACTGGGCTGCCCGCGCTGTCCATCGGCTGGGGGCACTGGGCGGGCGGCAGCGGCCTGGAGGGCGGTGAGGTGATCGCGAACCGGCTGCACAGGTTCGCGATGGAGTCGATGGCCCCGGACCGGGCGGTGCGCGCGCTGGACCGGGCGGTGCGTCTTGACGGCGGGCTCGGGCACATCGTGATCGCCGACATCGACTTCGAGCGGCTCGACGCCGGGTCGCTCGGCGCCCGGCCGACCCGGCTGTTCCTCGGGCAGCTCGGCTACCGGGCCGTGTTGGAGGCGGCAACGGAGGCCGGACCCGCCGACGCGAGCGGTGCCGACGACGCCGTAGCGCACTGGCGTGCACAGGTGGCCCGAGCAACGGCGGCCGAACGGGCCCTGCTGGTACGGGATCTGGTGCTCCGTCAACTTGCCGCCGTGCTGGGCCACTCGGACCCGGACGACCTGTCGTCCACCCGGCTCTTCCGCGACCTGGGCATCGACTCGCTCACGGCGGTGGAGTTCCGCAACCGGCTCGGCGCGGCCACCGGGTTGCGGCTGCCGGTCGGGGTGGTGTTCGACCATCCCACGCCGGAGGCGCTCGCCTCGTACGTCGGCGGGGAGCTGGCGGCAGCCGCACCCGAACCGTCCGGCTCGCATCCACACGACGAAGTGCCCTCGGTGGACGACGAGTTCGACCGTCTCGAAGCCGCGCTGGCCCGTCTCGACCGGGGTGACAGCCGTACCTCGGCGACGGTCGCGGGCCGGCTGCGGGAGCTGCTCGCCGGATGGCCGGAGGAGTCCGTCCCGCCACCGGCGTCGGGTTCCGCCGGGCTGGAGTCCGCGACGACGGCGGAGGAGGTCCTGGACTTCATCCAGGAGCGGTTCGGCAAGTAGGCACGAGGCCGACCGGCCGGAGACCCGAGCAGTCCAGGCGCTCCAGGGGAACGCCGTCCCGAAGCCACAGCACCTCAGGAGATGTTTGCAGTGACGAGCAACAGCGGCCAGAGCGGGCCGACCGGTGGGGACAAGGTCGTCGAGACCCTCAAGTGGATGGCGCGCGAACTCGACGAGACCAAGCGGGACTTGGCGGAGCTGCGGGCCCGCAGGTCCGAACCGGTGGCGCTAGTCGGCATGGCGTGCCGCTTCCCCGGGGGCGTCGCCTCGCCCGAGGATCTGTGGCGGCTGCTGTCCTCCGGCACGGACGCGATCGGCCCGCTGCCCACCGACCGGGGCTGGGACCTGGACGCCCTGTACGACCCCGATCCGGCGGCGTCCGGGACGGCGTATGTGCGGGAGGGCGGGTTCCTGGACTCGGCGGGTGACTTCGACGCCGGGTTCTTCGGGATCTCGCCGCGTGAGGCCCTTGCGATGGACCCGCAGCAGCGGCTGCTCCTCGAAGTGGCGTGGGAGACGCTGGAGGACGCGGCGATCGACCCGACCGGGCTGCGCGGCAGCGACACCGGTGTGTTCGTGGGTACCAACGGCCAGGACTACATCGCGCCGATGATGGACGGGGTCGCCGATCTCGGCGGTTATCTCGGTACGGGCTCCACGCAGAGCGTGCTGTCGGGGCGCCTCGCGTTCACGCTGGGCCTGGAGGGGCCGGCGGTCACCGTGGACACGGCGTGCTCGGCGTCGCTGGTGGCGCTGCACCAGGCGGTACGGGCGCTGCGCGGCGGCGAGTGCGATCTGGCGCTCGCGGGCGGCGCGACCGTCATGTCCAGCCCGTGGACGCTGGTGGAGTTCTCCCGGCAGCGCGGCCTGGCGGCGGACGGCCGCTGCAAGACGTTCTCCGACCGCGCCGACGGGACCGCCGTGTCCGAGGGCGTCGGCATGCTCCTGCTGGAACGCCTCTCCGACGCCCGGCGCAACGGCCACCGCGTCCTCGCCGTCGTCCGGGGCACCGCCGTCAACCAGGACGGCGCCTCCAACGGCCTCACCGCACCGAGCGGCCCCGCGCAGCAGCGCGTCATCCGGCAGGCCCTCGCCGACGCCGGTCTCACACCGGACGACGTGGACGCCGTGGAAGCGCATGGCACGGGGACACGGCTCGGGGATCCCATCGAGGTCGACGCGCTGCTGACGACGTACGGCAGGGACCGGCCCGCGGACCGGCCGCTGTGGCTGGGGTCCGTGAAGTCGAACCTCGGGCACACGCAGGCAGCGGCGGGGGTCGCCGGTGTCATCAAGTCGGTGCTCGCCCTGCGGCACGGTGTGCTGCCGCGCACCCTGCACGCCGAGCCGCCGACCCCGCACGTCGACTGGGCCACGGCGGGCATCCGGCTCCTGCACAGCGAACAGCCGTGGCCGGAGGCGCGCCGGCCGCGCCGGGCGGCGGTCTCGTCCTTCGGCATCAGCGGCACCAACGCCCACATCGTCCTGGAGGAGGCCGAGCCGACACCCGTCAGCCCCGCCGCTACGCCCTCTTCTTCCTCCTCTCTGCCCTGGCTGCTGTGCGCGCGGAGTGCGGCGGCGCTGCGGGGTCAGGCGGCGCGACTGGCCGCGCATGTCACCGAACGGCCGGACGCCCGACTCGCCGACCTGGCCTGGTCCACGGCCGCCACGCGGGCCCGGATGCCGCACCGCGCGGTGGTCGTCGCGGCCGACCGTCAGGAGCTGCTCGCCGGGCTGAACGCCGTCGCGACCGGTGCGCCGGCCAGCGGTGTGGTGCGGGCCGAGGTTCTCGAACGCCCCTCCTCCACCTTCCTGTTCACCGGGCAGGGCGCACAACGGAGCGGAATGGCACGGGAGTTGTACGACGAGTTCCCCGCGTTCGCCGCCGCGTTCGACGCGGTGTGCGTGGCGTTGAACCCGCAGCTCGAACGGCCCCTCAAAGACGTGGTGTTCGCCGCGTCGGGCACCGCCGAGTCCGGGCTGCTCGACCAAACCGCATACACACAGCCCGCGTTGTTCGCCGTGGAGACGGCTCTCTTCCGGCTCGTGGAGTCCTGGGGTCTTGTGCCGGACCGGCTGATCGGGCACTCCATCGGGGAGTTGACCGCCGCGCATGTCGCCGGGGTCCTGTCGCTCTCCGACTCCTGCGCCCTGGTCGCCGCGCGCGGCCGGGTCATGCAGGCGCTCCCGTCGGGCGGAGTGATGATCTCCGTGCGGGCCGCCGAGGAGGATGTCGTCCCGCTGCTCGCCGAGGTGAGTGATCGGGTCGGTGTGGCCGCCGTCAACGGGCCCACGTCGATCGTGCTGTCCGGTACGGCGGAGGCTACGGCGGCGGTGGCGCGGACGCTTGCGGACCGGGGGCACAAGACCAAGGAACTCCAGGTCAGCCATGCTTTCCACTCGGTCCTGATGGAGCCGGCGATGGCGGAGTTCCGGCGGATCGCCGCCGGGGTGACGTTCCACGAGCCGCGCATCCCGCTGGTCTCCGCGCTCACCGGTTCGCTCGTCGGCCCCGGCGAGATGACGGACCCCGAGTACTGGGTGCGGCATCTGCGGGAGCCGGTCCGTTTCCTCGACGCGATCCGTACCGCCGAGGCCGAAGGGGCCCGCGTCTACCTGGAGTTGGGCCCCGACGGGGTGCTCACCTCGATGGCGGCGGACTGCCTGCTCGACCGGTCCGCGGCGGTGCTCGCGTCGACGTTGCGCAAGGACCGCCCCGAGGTGCGGTCCGTCCTGTCGGGTGTCGGCCAGGCGTACGCCGCCGGTGTGGACGTCGACTGGGACCGGGTCTTCGACGGTACGGGGGCCGGGCGCGCGGAGCTGCCGACGTACGCGTTCGACCACCGCAGGTACTGGATCACGGCGGGCCGTACGTTCGACGGTTCCGCCGGCCCGAGCGAGGAACCGGCTCTCGCCGAACCCGACCTCGTGCAGGGCGAGTTGGAGATGCTGGAGCTGGTCCGGGCGGCGGCAGCGGCCGTGCTCGGGCACGACTCGAAGGACGCCGTGGCGGCGACCCGGCCCTTCTCCGAGCTGGGGTGACCTCGGTCGGCGCGGTGGAGCTGTGTGCCGAACTGCGCGCGGCGACCGGCCTGTCCGTACCCGCGTCGGCCGTCTTCGACCATCCCTCCCCCAGGCGCTCGCCGCCCATCTCGACCAGGAGCGGCGGGGTGAGGTGGAGCGGCCCGACGCCGGGCCGGCGCGGCACCGGCCGGACGAGCCGATCGCGATCATCGGCATGGGCTGCCGGTTCCCGGGCGGGGTGACCGGTCCCGAGGACCTGTGGCGGCTCGTCGCCGAGGAGCGCGATGTCCTCGGGGGCTTCCCGGACAACCGGGGCTGGAACCTTGAGGAGTTGTTCACTCCCGACGGCGCCCCGGGTACCTCGACGGAGGCCAGGGAGAGCGGATTCCTCTACGACGCCGGTGAGTTCGACCCCGCGTTCTTCGGTATCTCGCCGCGTGAGGCGCTGGCGATGGACCCGCAGCACCGGCTGCTGCTGGAGACCGGCTGGGAGGCGATGGAGCAGGCCGGGCTCGATCCGGGCACGCTGCGGGGCAGCCGTACCGGGGTGTTCGCGGGGCTGGTGGGGCACGACTATCTGCTGGGTCCTGAGCGGATGCCCGACGATCTGGTGCCGTACTTCGCGACCGGTATCGGCGGTTCGATCGCCACCGGGCGGATCTCGTACACCTTCGGCTTCGAGGGTCCCGCGGTCACCGTGGACACGGCGTGCTCGTCGGCGCTGGTCGCGCTGCATCAGGCGGTGCACGCGCTGCGGTCCGGTGAGTGCGACCTCGCGCTCGCGGGGGCGGCGACGGTGATGTCGACGCCGGGTGCGTTCGTGGGCTTCTCCGGGCAGGGGCTGATGGCGCCGGACGCGCGCAGCAAGTCGTTCGCCGAGGCGGCCGACGGCACGATGTGGTCCGAGGGTGTGGGCATGCTGCTGGTGGAGCGGCTGTCCGACGCCGAGCGCGCCGGGCACCGTGTCCTCGCGGTCGTCCGGGGTACGGCCGTCAACCAGGACGGCGCCTCGAACGGCCTGACCGCACCGAACGGCACCGCCCAACAGCGCGTCATTCGGGCGGCGTTGGACAACGCGGGCCTCGCCCCGGCCGATGTGGACGCCGTCGAGGCGCACGGCACCGGTACGCGGCTCGGCGATCCCATCGAGGCGCACGCGGTGATGGCGACGTACGGCAGGGACCGGCCCGACGACCGGCCGCTGTGGCTGGGTTCCATCAAGTCGAACATCGGTCACGCGCAGGGCGCGGCGGGTGTCGCCGGTGTCATCAAGACCGTGATGGCGTTGCGGCACGGGGTGTTGCCCCGGACGCTGCACGTGGACCGGCCGTCGACGCGGATCGACTGGTCGCTCGGGGCGGTGAAGCTGCTGACCGGGAGCGAGGTGTGGCCGGAGACGGACCGGCCGCGCCGTGCGGGTGTGTCGGCGTTCGGCGCGAGCGGCACCAACGCCCACGTGATCCTCGAACAGGCCCCGCCCGAGCCGGAGTTCACCGAACCGCGGCTCCCGCTGCCGGTGACGCCCCTGCTGCTGTCCGCGCACACGCCGGAGGCGCTGCGGGGCCAGGCGGCACGACTGGCGGCACATCTGCGGGAACCGGCCTCCCCGGCAACGGAGTTGACCGACCTCGCCTGGTCCCTCGCGAACCACCGTGCGGTCCTCGCCCACCGTGCCGTGGTCCTCGCCGAGGGCCATGACGACGCGCTCGCCGGGCTGGACGCCCTGGCCGCGGGCTTGGAGACACCGGGAGTGATCACCGGGGCCCCGACCGGGGACCACGCCGTGTTCGTGTTCCCCGGCCAGGGCTCTCAATGGATCGGCATGGCCTCGGAGTTGCTGCGCAGGTCGGAGGTGTTCCGGGACACGTTCGCCGACTGCGAGCGGGTCTTCGCGGACCTGGTCGGCTGGTCGGTGACGGACGCGATGGCGGGCACCCCCGGCGCTCCCTCCCTGGAGCAACTCGACGTCGTGCAGCCGGTGTTGTTCTCGGTGATGGTGGCGCTGGCCCGTACCTGGCAGGCCGCCGGTGTGCGGCCCTCCGCCGTGGTGGGCCACTCGCAGGGCGAGATCGCCGCCGCGTACATCGCGGGCGCGCTGTCCCTGGAGGACGCGGCCCGGGTCGTGGCGCTGCGCAGCCGGCTGATCGTGGACGTCGTGGGCCTCGGCGCGATGGCCGGCGTGTCCAAGTCGCGGGCCTGGGTGGCCGAGCGGCTGGGGCCGTGGTCGCGGGAGTTGAGCGTCGGCGTGATCAACGGGCCGGAGTCGGTCGTCGTCACCGGTGACGTGACGGCGCTGGAGGAGTTCCTCGCGGTGGCCGAGGCGGAGGGCGCGCAGGTGCGCCGGGTGCGCGGTGCCGTGGCCCCGGGTCACGCACCACAGATGGAGCGCCTGCGCGAGCAACTACTCTCCGCCCTGGAGGAGTTGGAGCCTCACAGTGGAACTGTCCCGCTGTGCTCGACGGTCACCGGTGAACTCCTCGACACCGGGCGGATGTCCGCCGACTACTGGTACCGCAACGCCCGTGAACCCGTGCAGTTCGAGGCGGCGGTACGGCACCTCCTGGACCGGGGACACCGTGTCTTCCTGGAGATGAGCCCGCATCCGCTACTGCTGAGCGGCGTCGCGGACATCGCCGAAAGCCAGGACACGAAGGTCGCCGCCCTGGGCACCCTGCGCCGCGACGACGGCGGCCCCGAACGCACCGCGCGTGCCCTGGCCGAGGCCTGGGTGCACGGCATCGACGTCGACTGGACCGCCGCCGTCTTCGACGGGGTCGGGGCGCGCCGTGGGAGCTGCCGACGTACGCCTTCCAGCGCGAGCGCTACTGGCTGGAGCCGGTCACCGGGCCGGTGGGCGCCGGGGTCCTTGGCACCGGGCATCCGGTCACGGACATGCGGGTCGAACTCGCCGACGGCGGCGCCCTGTTGACGGGCCGGCTGTCGCACCGGTCGCTGGGCTGGCTGGGCGATCACGCGGTGGCCGGGGTGGCGATCCTGCCGGGCGCGGCCTTCGTGGAGCTGGCGGTGCGCGCGGGCGACGCGGTGGGCTGCGCGGCGGTGGAGGACCTCACGTTGCAGGCGCCGCTGCTGGTGCCCGCGACGGGCGGGGTCGTCATGCAGGTCACGGCCGACGCGCCGGACGGCACGGGCCGGCGGCCGGTGCGCATCCACGCCCGCCCGGAGAGCGAGGGCGAGGACGGCGCCTGGGTGCAGCACGCGGAGGGCGTCCTGGCCCCCGTCGGCGCCGACCCGGAGCCCCTCGCCGACTGGCCGCCGCGCGACGCCGAGACCCTGCCCGCCGAGGACGCGTACGAGCGGATCGCCTCCGCGGGCATCGCGTACGGACCCACCTTCCGTGGCCTGAACGCGGCCTGGCGGCGCGGCGACGAACTCTTCGCGGAGGTCCAACTCCCGGAGTCCGAACGGAAGAACGCCGCGTCGTACGGAGTGCACCCGGCGCTCCTGGACGCCGCCCTGCACGTGGTGGTCCTCGACAGGCTGGCGGAGAGCGGCCAACTCGCCTTCTCCTGGAGCGGTGTGACCCTGCACGCCCAGGGCGCCACGGCACTCCGGGTACGGGTACGGCAGCTCGGCGACGGTGCGTTCGCGTTCCACCTCTACGACGGCACCGGGCAGCCGGTGCTCACGGCCGAGTCCGTCGCCGTACGCCCGCTGTCGCCCGCCGATCTGTCGGCCGCGCGCACCGGGACGGAGAACTCCCTGTTCCGGGTCGACTGGACGCCCCTGCCCTCGGCCGAGACATCGGGTCCGGCCCGCTGGGTGGTGCTCGGCGAACGATGCGAGGCGGTGTGGCCCGCCGAGGTCGACGCCCGTCGCCGGTACGCCGATCTCGCGGCCTTGGCCGACGCGGTGGACGCGGGTGCGGCGGTGCCGGAGGCGGTCGTGGTGCCCGGTGCCGGTGGGGCGCCCGGAGACCGGCACGTCCTCGTGGACGCGCTGGAGTTGTGCCAGTCCTGGCTCGCCGACGACCGCTGGGCGGAATCCCGCCTGGTGTTCCTCACCCGGGACGCCGTGGCGACGTCCCCGACGACCCGCTCACCGATCTCGCACACGCCCCGCTGTGGGGCCTGGTCCGCTCCGCCCAGCAGGAACAGCCCGACCGCTTCCTGCTGCTCGACAGCGACACCGCCGAGGTCCCGACGGTCCTCATCGGCGCGGCACTCGGCTCCACCGAGTCCCAACTCGCCGTACGGAACGGAGTGTTGCGCACTCCACGGCTCGCCCGCACATCCTCCGCGGACCGTCCCGCCCGTCCCCTCGCCCCCGAGGGAACGGTACTGATCACCGGCGGCACGGGCACCCTCGGCGCCATCCTCGCCCGCCACCTGATCGCGCAACACGGCGTACGGCACCTGCTGTTGACCGGCCGCCGGGGCGCCGACGCCCCGGGGCGGCAGCACTGCAGGCCGAACTCGGCGAGGCCGGCGCGACCGTCACCGTCGCCGCGTGCGACGTAGCGGACCCGGCCGCCCTAGCCCAGCTCCTCGCGGACATCCCGCAACAGCACCCGCTCACCGGGGTGTTCCACCTCGCCGGTGTCCTCGCCGACGGTGCGATCGGCTCGCTCACACCGGGGCACTTCGCCACCGTGATGGGGCCGAAGGCCGAAGCCGCTTGGGAGTTGCACCGGCTCACCCAGGATCTCGACCTGGCCGCGTTCGTCCTGTACTCGTCCATGGCCGGTACCTTCGGCGGCGCGGGGCAGGGCAACTACGGTGCGGCCAACGCGTTCCTGGACGCGCTCGCCGCCCATCGCCGGGGCGCGGGGCTGCCGGCGCTGTCCGTGTCCTGGGGGCTGTGGCAGGACCGGTCCGAGATGGGGGCCGGGCTCAGCGAACAGGATCTGGCCCGCCGTATGGCCCGCTCCGGCACCCGGAGTCTGTCGGCCGAGCAGGGAATGGCCCTGCTGGACGCGGCGTTGGCCGGCGCCGACGCCCATCTCGTGGCCGCGCGCTTCGACTTCCCCACGCTGCGCGCGCAGGCGGCGGACGGCACGCTGCCTCCGCTGCTGCGGGGTCTGGTCCGGGCGGCCCGCCGTACCGCGGGGGCGGCCGAGCAGTCCGGTCTGCGCGAGCGGCTCGGCACGCTCGGACCGGCCGAGCGCACGGCCGCGCTCCTCGACACGGTGCGTGCGACGGTCGCGCTCGTCCTGGGTCATGGTTCGGCGGACGCGGTGGACGACGGGCGCGCCTTCAAGGAGTTGGGGCTCGACTCCCTCACGGCGGTCGACCTGCGCAACCGGCTGACCGCGCTCAGCGGCGTCAAACTCCCGCCACCCTGGCCTTCGACCATCCGACACCCCGGGCGATCGCCGAACTCCTCGACGCGAAGCTGTTCGCCACCCCGGTGGAGGTCACCCCGGCGATCCTCACCGACCTCGACCGGCTCGAACTCGCCCTGCTGGGCGCCGACTCCGCCGATCCGGCGCTGCGCGCACGGGTCACGATGCGGCTGCACTCCCTCGTCGCCAAGTGGCGGGCGGCCGACGAGAGTCCGGACACACCGGTGCCGGGAGGTGCCGACGACGGGCTCGGCCTGGAGGAGGCCTCGGTCGACCAACTCCTCGACTTCATCGACGACATGGGCAGCTTCTGAGGCCACCGGCGGCCGGACACCGAACCCCGAGCCGCCGCACCGGTGAACAGCAGACGCAGCAGCGAGCGGAAAGGAAGCGTTCCGTGGAGGACACGCGGGTCATCGAGTACTTGAAGCGGGTGACGGCCGATCTGCACCGCGCCCGCGCCCGGCTCCTGGAGCTGGAGTCCGGCCGCCAGGAGCCGATCGCGATCGTGTCGGCGGCGTGCCGGTTCCCCGGCGGCATCGACTCGCCCGAGAACCTGTGGCGGGCGGTCGTCGAGGAGCGCGACCTGATCTCGGCGATGCCCGCCGACCGCGGCTGGGACATCGACGAGCTGTACGACCCGGACCCCGACAGCGTGGGCAGGATGTACGTCAAGGAGGGCGGCTTCCTCCAGGACGCCGGCGGTTTCGACGCGGGCCTGTTCGGCATTCCGCCACGCGAGGCGCTCTCCATGGACCCGCAGCAGCGGCTGCTCCTGGAGGTCACCTGGGAGACGTTCGAACGCGCGGGCCTCGACCCCCACGGCCTCGGCGGCAGCAGGACGGGCGTCTTCATCGGCGTCCTCTCCCACGACCACGGAACCCGGCTCACCCCGGCCCCCGAAGGCTTCGAGGGCATGATCGGCGCGGGCAGCGCGGGCAGCATCGCGTCCGGGCGACTGGCGTACGTCTACGGCCTGGAGGGACCGGCGCTGACGATCGACACCGCCTGCTCGTCCTCCCTAGTCTCCCTGCACCTCGCGATGCAGTCACTGCGCAACGGCGAATGCGACCTCGCCGTGGCGGGCGGCACGACCGTGATGTCGACGGTGGAGTCGTTCATCGAGTTCTCCCGGCAACGCGGCCTGGCACCCGACGCCCGCATCAAGGCCTTCGACGACGCGGCCGACGGCTCGTCGTGGAGCGAGGGCGTCGGCACGCTCCTGGTCGAGCGCCTCTCCGACGCACGCCGCCACGGACATCCCCGTCCTGGCCGTCGTCCGAGGCTCCGCCATCAACCAGGACGGCGCCTCCAACGGCCTCACCGCACCCAACGGCCGCTCCCAAGTCCGCCTCATCCAGCAGGCGTTGGAGAACGCGCACCTGACCGCGGCCGACGTGGACATCGTCGAGGCACACGGCACCGGAACCCGCCTGGGCGACCCCATCGAGGCCCAGGCGCTCCTCGCCACCTACGGCCAACAACGCCCGGCGGAACGCCCGTTGTGGCTCGGCTCGGTGAAGACCAACATCGGTCACACGCAGGCCGCCGCAGGCATGGCGGGCATCATCAAGATGATCTGGGCCATGCGCGAGGGCGTCCTCCCCGAAGCCTCAACCTCTCCGAGCCCACGACCCAAGTCGACTGGAGCGAGGGCAACATCCGGCTCCTCGACAAGGCCCACCCCTGGCCCGACACCGACCGCCCCCGACGCGCCGGGGTCTCGTCCTTCGGCATCAGCGGTACGAACGCCCACGTGATCCTGGAGCAACCGGACTCCCCCGCCGTGGACGAGGAGTCCCAACCGCCCACGGGCGAGCTGCCGTTGGTGGTGTCGGCGGGCAGCGCGGCTGCACTGGCCGCATACGGGAAGCGGCTCGCCGACCACCTGGACGCCGAACCCGGTCTTCACCTCACCGACATCGCCCACGCGTTGGCCACCACTAGGGCACTCCTGCCGCACCGCGCCGTCGTCGTCGCGGACGACCGCGAGGGCGCGATCAGCGGACTCCGGGCACTCGCCGAGGGACGCCCCGCGGCCCACGTCATCACGAGCACAGGCCCCGTCAGCCCGGCGCGACGCGGACCGGTGTTCGTGTTCCCCGGACAGGGCTCCCAGTGGGCGGGCATGGCACATGGCCTCTACGCGAGCAGCCCGGTGTTCCGTGAAGCCCTGGATGCCTGCGCCGCCGCCCTCGACCCACTCACCGGCTGGCCCCTCATCGACACACTCACCGGCCAGGACGAGACCTGGCTGGAACGGGTGGACATGGTCCAACCCGCCCTCTTCGCGATGATGACCAGCCTCGCCCGCCTCTGGATGTCCTACGGCGTCCAACCCGCCGCCGTCATCGGCCACTCCCAGGGCGAGATCGCCGCCGCCCACATCGCCGGCGTTCTCTCCCTGGCCGACGCAGCGCGCATCGTCACCGTCCGCTCGACCGCCATGCGCCACCTCTCCGGCCACGGCGGCATGGCCACCGTCAGCGCGAGCGCCGACTGGGTGACGGAACACGCAGGCGACCAGATCACCATCGCCGCACACAACTCCCCACCACCACGGTCATCAGCGGCACACCCGAAGCGCTGGATCAACTCACAGGTGAGTGGGGCCGTTGGGCGTACGCGTACGACGAGTCAACGTCGACTACGCCTCCCACTCCCCCAAGTCGACGCCCACCACGACGACATCACCACGGCACTCGCCACCCTTCGCCCCCAGTCGGCCGTCATCCCGATGGTCTCCACCGTCACCGGTGACCCCGTCCAGGGCCCCGAACTGGACGCGGACTACTGGTACTTCAACCTCCGACGGCCGGTCCGCTTCCACCAGGCGCTGTCGCACCTCACGGGCGCCGGTCACCACACCACCATCGAGGCGAGCCCGCACCCCGTCCTCACCCCGGCCATCGAGGAGACGGCAGAGGCAACCGGCCTGGCCCTCAACGCACTTCACACCCTCCGCCGCAACGCCCCGGCCCACTTCACCACCGCGCTCGCCCACGCCCACACCACCGGCACCACCCCCACCTGGCCGACCGCGGGCCGCACGGTTCCCCCTCCCGACCTACCCCTTCCAACATCACCACTACTGGCTGGAGTCGAGGCCCGGCTCCGCGGCGCTCAGGCCGCGGTCCGGCCCCCTCCCCGGACGCGCCCCTGCACGACCCCGTCGCGGAGTTCCGGGTACGGCTGGCCGGACTCTCGCGTGCGGAGGTGGCCGACGAAATGCTGGATCTTGTGCGTACCCATGCCGCGGTCGCGCTCGGACACGACTCCGTGGAGCCGATCCTCGTGGACCGGCCGTTCCAGGAACTGGGCTTCGAGTCGTTGACGGCCGTCACACTGCGCAAACGGCTGGTGGCCGCGCTGGAACTCGCCCTGCCGGTCAGCGTGGCATTCGACTACCCGACCCCGCAGCTCCTCGCGGAACACCTGGCCGACGTACACGAGGAACAGTTCGGGACGGCGCCCGTCGATGACGGGTCGGGGCTGGACGACGCGACCGACGACGAGTTGTTCGCGCTCATCGACAACGGCAGCTCCGAGGAGTCGTCATGACCGAGGCCGCGCAGAGCGAGGGCAGGCTCCGCGAGTATCTGCGCAAGGCGACCGTCGGTCTCCAGGAGGAGCGCCGGCGGGTGCGTGAACTCACCGACCGGGTGGCCGAGTTGGAGAACGGCGGTGCGACCGCGAGCGGGCGGGACGCGGTCGCCGTGATCGGCATGGGATGCCGTTGGCCCGGCGGTATCGATACGCCCGACGCGCTGTGGCAGGCGCTCGTGGAGGGACGGGACTGTCTGACGCCGTTCCCCACCGACCGCGGCTGGGACGTCGACGGGCTCTACGACCCGGAGCCCGGGGTGCCGGGGCGGTGCTGTGTGCGGGAGGGCGGGTTCCTCACGGACGCGAGCACCTTCGACGCCGCGTTCTTCGGCTACACGCCGGACGAGTCCGCCGGCACGGATCCGCAGCAGCGCCTGCTCCTGCAGACGGCGTGGGAGGCCGTGGAGAGCGCGGGCATCGATCCGTTGTCGCTCGGCGGTTCGGCGACGGGCGTGTTCGTGGGGCTGACCCCGCAGGGGTACGCCGGGACCGACGCCGGTCGGGAGCGCCCCGAGGAGGGCACCGACTATCTGGCCGTCGGCACGCTGCCCAGCGCCGCGTCCGGCCGTATCTCGTACTTCCTCGGGCTGCACGGTCCGGCGCTGACCGTGGACACCGCCTGCTCGTCTTCGCTTTCCGCACTGCACCTGGCCCGGCAGGCCCTCCTCACCGGCGAGTGCTCGCTCACCCTGGCGGCCGGCGTCACCGTGATCGCCGTACCGGATGTGTTCCTGGAGCACAGCCGGCTCGGCGCCCTGGCCCGGGACGGCCGTACGAAACCGTTCTCCGCGAAGGCCGACGGCGGGAACTGGGCCGAGGGGTCGGGGTCCTCCTCCTGGAACGCCTCTCCGACGCCGAGCGCCACGGACACCCCGTGCTCGCGGTCGTGCGCGGGTCCGCGGTCGGCCAGAACGGCACCAGCAACGGCCTCGCCGTACCCAACGGACCCGGTCAACAGCGGGTGATGGAAAGGGCGTTGGCCGACGCGCGCCTCACGGCCGCGGACGTGGACTTCGTCGAGGCGCACGGCACCGGCACCCCGCTCGGGGACGTGATGGAGGCCGAGGCGATGCTCCGCGTCTACGGCCGCGAACGGGACGCCGACCGCCCGCTGCTCTTCGGGTCGGTGAAGTCCAACTTCGGGCACACCCAGTCGGCTTCGGGCATGGCCGGCGTCATGAAGTCGGTCCTCGCCCTCGCCCATGGCACCGTGCCCGCCACCCTCAACTGCGAACCCCCGCTGGAGACGGTGGAGCGTTCGCAGGGGACGTTGCGTGCGGTGCCGGCGGGGGTGCCGTGGCCCGAGTCCGACCGGCCCAGGCGCGCGGCGGTGACCGCGCTCGGCGCGGGCGGGACGAACGGCCACGTGATCCTGGAGCAGCCCGCGCGACCGGCCTGGTCCTGGTCCTCCGTGCCGCCGGATCGAGCGGCGCCTGCGGTGCCCTGGATCCTCTCCGCGAAGAATCCGGCGGCGTTGCGGGGACAGGCCCGCAAGCTGCTGCTCCATGTGGAGGAGCATCCGGAGACCGACCTCGACATCGCGTACTCCTTGGCGGTCACGCGGAGCGCCTTCACCCACCGCGCGGCCGTGCTGGGTACCGATCGTAAGCAACTCCTGTCAGGGTTACGGGCGTTGGCGGACGGCGAGCAGGACGGTCCCGGGCTCGTGTCGGGGCGTGCGCGGACGGCGAAGACCGTGCTGGTCTGCTCGGGGCTTCCCGGGGACCCGCCTTCCCGGGTTCGACTCCCGTGGGAATGGCCGGTGTTCGCGAAGGCGGTCGCGGAGGTCGACGAGGCGTTGCGCCCGTATCTGTCGGGGTCGCTCGCCGGTCGGCTCGGCCGCGGGGACGCAACCCCGAGCGACGAAGTCCCCTCCGCTGTCGTGTCGTTCGGGTTGTCCGTGGCCGTTGCCCGGCTGTGGCGGATGTGCGGGGTGCGTCCCGCGGCGTACGTCGGTGAGGGCGGGCCGGGTCTGTGGGCTGCCGCGTATCTGAGGAGAACCTGCAGCTGGGAGGCGGCGCTCGACGGGCTCGCCTCCGGTCGTGGTCCTGACGCGGAGACCCCGCCGACCCCCTCGACGACCGGCCTGATCCGCCTGCCCGCGATTTCCGTGTCCGACGGTGAACACGCCCCGCTTGTAGGGCAGTTGGGCGAGGCGTTCGTGGCGGGGGTCAGGCTCGACTGGGCCGGGGTGTACGCCGGGCTGGGCGCGCGGCGCGTGCCGTTGCCGACGTACGCGTTCCGGCAGGACCACCACTGGTCCTTCGCATGACGACGGACCGGCGGCCGTGCGTATGGCGACCCGCCGTGTCCCTTCCCGCAGTCCCCGAACAGAGGTGAGATGAGATGTCGTTGTCCGATGCGGTGCTGTCCGGGGCGTCGCCCGATGAGCTCGAACGCACACCGCTGCCAAGCCACTTCACCGCCGCCCATCTGCGTGTCGAGGACGAGGGTGCCTTCGCCGACTACGCGGAGGACGCCGACAAGGACGTGCGGCACACGCTGCACGTCGGTGACGTCCCGGTGCCCGAGCTGGCGCCCGACGAGGTGCTGGTCGCCGTGATGGCCAGCTCGGTGAACTACAACACCGTCTGGTCGGCGAAGTTCGAGCCGCTGTCCACGTTCCGCTTCCTGCGTTCCTACGGCCGCGAGGGCGGCTGGGCGGCCCGGCACGACCAGCCCTTCCACGTGCTGGGTTCCGACGCGGCCGGTGTCGTCGTGCGGGTCGGCACGGGGTCCGGCACTGGCGCATCGGCGACCACGTCATGGTCAACGCCGCCTACGTGGACGACCAGGAGCCGATCAGTCAGGCCGACGGCATGCTCGGTGAGCATCAGCTCGCGTGGGGGTACGAGACCAACTACGGGGCCTGGCCCACTATTCGGTGGCCCGAGCGAGCCAACTCATCCCCAAACCGGCCCACTTGACGTGGGAGGAGGCGGCGACGATCCCGGCGTGCGCGGGGACGGCGTACCGGATGCTGGTGAGTGACCGTGGTGCCCGGATGAAGCAGGGCGACGTCGTGCTGATCTGGGGCGCGTCCGGTGGGCTCGGCGCGTACGCGGCCCAGTTGGTGAAGAACGGTGGCGGGATCGCCGTCGGTGTGGTCGGCTCGGAGGAGAAGGCGGAGGCCGCCCGCAGGCTGGGGTGCGATGTGGTCGTCAACCGTGAGGAGATCGGCATCGGGGACGACACCGGTGACGATCCCGCACAGGTCGCGGCGGCCGGGAAGCGGCTCGGCCGGCAGGTGCGGGCCGCCGTGGGGGCTGATCCCGACATCGTCTTCGAGCATGTGGGCCGGTCGACCTTCGGGATCTCGGTGTTCATCGTGCGGCGGGGCGGGACGGTGGTGACGTGCGGGTCGAGCACCGGGTACATCCACCAGTTCGACAACCGCTATCTGTGGATGCGGCTGAAGCGCGTCATCGGCAGCCATGTCGCCAACCTCCAGGAGCAGGTGGAGTGCGCGCGTCTCTTCGAACAGGGCGGTGTCGTACCGACGTTGTCGTCCCTGTTCCCGCTGTCCGAGGTCGGGGAGGCGACCCGCCTGGTGCAGCTCAACCAGCACATCGGCAAGGTCGGCGTGCTGTGCCTCGCCCCGAGCGCGGCCTCGGTGTCACCGCGCCGGAGCTGCGCGCCCGGATCGGCGAGGACGCCCTCAATCCGCTGCGGTCCTTCGCCACCCGCCCCGAATCGGTCGCGTGAGCCGCCCGGCTCGCCCATCCAGCTCGTCCAACTCGACTGCCCATCGCACCCGTTGAACCGAAAGGCCGTTGCCATGACCGACTCCGCCCAGACCCTCCCCGTACCGGAAGCCGTCGGCAAGCTGTACGACCGGCTGACGCTGACCGCGCTGCGCGACGGCACGTTCAACCCGAACATCCACATCGGTTTCTGGGACACGCCCGACTCCAAGGCCACGCTGGAGGAGGCGGTGGACCGGCTCACCGATGTGCTCATCGAGCGGCTGCTGGTCGACGAGACGGACCATGTCCTGGACGTCGGCTGCGGGGTGGGCGGTCCTGGCCTGCGCGTCGTGGAGAGCACCGGTGCCAGGCTCACCGGCATCAGCATCAGCGAGGAGCAGGTGAAGACCGCGAACCGGCTCGCCGAGGAGGCCGGCCGCGCGGACCGTGCGGTGTTCCAGCGCGCCGACGCGATGCAACTCCCCTTCGAGGACGCCTCGTTCGACGCCGTGATGGCGCTCGAGTCCATCATCCACATGCCCGACCGGGAGACGGTCCTCACCGAGGTGGCCCGCGTGCTGCGCCCCGGTGGCCGGCTCGTGCTGACGGATGTCTTCGAACGCGCTCCGCAGAAGGTCCCGCGGCACCCGTCCATCGACAAGTTCTGCCGCAACTTCATGGTGACCCTGGCGGACGTCGACGGCTATGTGGCGATGCTGCACCGCTCGGGGCTGCGGCTGCGGGGACTGCTCGACATCACGGAGCACACGCAGCAGCGCACGTTCCAGGAACTGTCGCGGCCGGTCGAGGGCACGGACCGCCCCGAGGCCCTCGGCCAGACCAACCTGCCGGACCTCTTCCAGCCGTCCGACATGCTGGGCGTGGACGAGTTCGGGTGCCTGTTGGTGGCGGCCGTGCGTCCCTGACCCGGCCGTCCGACCGGGTCGCGGGCAGACTCGGCGTCCACCACCGACACAGGCCACACCCCTGACCGGTGCCTCCGACCGGACCGTGCCCCCTGCGGCCCGATCGGAGGTCCGGTCGCCGGGGAATCCACTCGCCCCGACGACATCCGGCGAGAGATCCTCTGCGCATGGAGTTCCTCTGCTACCACCGCGACCGGCCCGGCTCCCTCGCCCTGCGCGACGAACTGACCGAAGAGCACTGGTCCTACATGGACCGGTACGCGAAGGAGATGATCGCCCGCGGCCCGACGCTGGCGGACGACGGCGACACCCCACCGGGAGCGTGCACATCCTCGATCTCCCCGATCCGGCCACCGCCCGCGCGTTCGCCTTCGACGAGCCGAACTACCAGGCCGGTGTCTACCGCGACGTACTGCTGCGGCGCTGGCGCAACACCCTGGGCCGCACCATGTGGGACTTCCCCGGCGGCCGGACCGGCGGCGACCGGTACCTGGTCCTCGGCTTCGGCACCGGGCAGGCCGTAGACCTGGCGTTGCCGTCCGACCGCGACCAACTCATCGCCTACGGACCGCTGTTGTCCGACGACGGCGACACCTGGCTCGGCACGGCCGCGTTGCTCCGGGCGTCTGATCCGGAGTCGGCGGGCGCGGTGCTGACCCGGGACCGGTATGCCGACGTCGAGGTGCACGCCTGGCAGTTCGGCGGCCGGCCCGCCTGATCGGCGAGAGACCCGCTGGGAGGCACGAGCTCCCAGCAGCGAGGAAACCGGTCATGGCACCAACACCGGTCACCGGGGCATGCTGGCTGTTCGACGAACCACGGTCCTCCAGGCACAGGCACGCCTCCTCGGGACCCGGAACAGGACAGCCAGGCATGACCCCGAACGACCAACTCGCCTACTACAAGCCGGAACTCGTCGTCATCCCGTGCGGCAGCCGCAAACTGGACCACCCCGCACGGGCCGCCGACCTGTACACCGGTTCGTATCACCGGGCGTGCCGCGCGGCGGCCGAGGCGCTACGCCCCGACCGGCTGCTGATCCTCTCCGCGCGCTACGGCCTCCTCGACCTCGACGACGTCATCGAGCCGTACGACACCCCGCACGGCACGAAGGACTCGGTGACGTCCCAACTCCTCCTGGACCAGGCCACGTTGCGGGATATCGTGCGCCTCGATCCCGTCATCGCCCTTGGCGGCGCCCGCCACGTCAGCCTCATCCGCTCCGTGTGGGCCACACGCCCTCACTCCGCTGACCGGTACCCGTGGCATGGGCGAACAGATGGCGCGGCTCGTGGCGCTGCGCAACGGAACCGTCAGCCAGCCGGGACGGGACCCCGGCAGGTCACAGTGCCTCCATGCCGCGTGAACCGCCCCACCTCGGGTAGGAGACCGGCTCGGACGCGACCGGACGAACGGTCGCGCCATGCACGAAGGGACGGTCGGAACATGGCGTTGGAGCACGTCGGCGAGGTCGTGGTGGATGCGGTCGTCGTGAATGACGGGCATGTGCTGCTGGTGGAAGGGCAGGGCGGCTGGGGACTGCCGTCCGGGGTCCCCGAGGACGCCGAGACCGAGCAGGCCACCGCCGCGCGGGCGGTGTACGAACTCACCGGGTACCTCGTGGACGGGTCCAGCCTGCTGGAGTCGGAGGCCGTGGGGCGGTCGGCCGTGGTGTGTCATCTGCTGAGCGAGGACCCGTCGGGGAGGCGCAGCTCACGGCAGGGCAACTCCGCTGGGCACCGTTCGCCGACGCCATCGCGGCCGGGCTGCCGGCGGTCGTACGGACGTACCTGGAGGGGCATTCGCCGGTGTAGGAGACCCGGTTCCCCCGCGTGGGCCACCGGCAGGTGCGGCGCTCAGGCCGTCGCCTTTCGGATGCGCGCCAGCAGGCCCCGGAGCTGGGTGCGGTCCTCGGTGTCCAGCTCCGCCGTCGCCTCCGCGAGGGCGCGGCCGTCGACCTCCTCGGCCTCTCGGTGGCAGTCGCGGCCCTTGTCGGTGAGGCGGAGGAGGAACGCGCGGCGGTCGTGGGGTGGCGTACGCGCTCCACCAGACCGTCGCGTTCGAGGCTGTCGACGATGCTGGTCGCGGTCCGCGCCGCCACACCGGTCATCTCGCTCAAGTCCCGCATACGAAGCGGCTGTTCGGCTCGCGCGAGCATCCGCAGGGCGCGCAGCCGGGCGACCGAGGCGCCATTGGCGCGCAGCCGGGTCTCGACGAACTGCCGTAGCTGGTGCGTCGTCTCGTAGAGCTCGTCGACCAGGATGTCGCTGCTGCCGTGCACTGCCATGGCGTTCCCCGTTCCGTGGTGAGGGCCGATTGTACGAGCCCCGGCCGGGAGCGATGAGCACTCACATAGTGAGTATGCTCAGCATGTGCTGCCGTCCCGACGCCGTCCCGTCCTCCTCGCCCTCCGCCGCCGCTCTCGAAACCTCCGGGATCTTCGGAGTCCCCGACGTCTCCAAGGTCTCCAACGCCTCCGCCCCAGCCAGCGGTTGGTCGTCCCCGTCATGTGCGTCTGCGTGACGTTCATCGCGATCGTCGACGGGGCGATCACGACCGTGGCGCTCCCGTCGATCGCCCGCCAGTTCGGGCTGACGACGGCCGCCCTGGACGGGGTGGTCGTGGTCTACCCGGTCTGCCTGGCCATGGCGATCCCCGCCTCCGCCTGGCTGGTGGAACGCTTCGGCGCCAAGCGGGTCCTGCTCACCGCCCTCGGCGCCTTCCTCGGCTCGTCACTGCTGTGCGGCGCGGCGGCCGACCTGGGTCAGCTCGTCGCCGCCCGCGCGGTGCAGGTGCCCTGTCCGCCGGACTGCTCTTTCCTGCCGCGTCCTCACTGCTCTTCAGCACCTTCAACTCCTGGGAGCAGGTGCGGATTTCGCGGTACATGATCATCCCGCAGCAGATAGCCCCGGCCGCCGCGCCCATCCTCGGCGGCCTGCTGGTGGACAACCTGTCCTGGCGCTGGGTGTTCTACGTCAACCTGCCGCTCGGCCTGCCCGCCGTGGTGTTCGGGGCGCTGTTCCTCGCCGAGCACCGCGGGCACCGGCCCGGCCGATTCGACCTGACCGGGCTGGTGTTGAGCGCGGCGGCTCTGGGCGCGGTGATGTTCGGTGTCTGCGAGGGCCCGAACCGCGGCTGGTCCTCGCCCTCCGTCGTCACGGCCCTCGTGCTGGGCGCGGTACTGCTCGCCAGTGCCATCGCCTTCGAACTCCGGGTCTCCGAGCCGCTGTTGAAGCTCCGGCTCTTCGCGGACCGGCTCTTCCGGGACACGAACCTGATCAACCTGGTGGGCCTGGTGCCGATCCTCGGCGCGATGTACCTCGGGCCGCTCTTCCTCCAACAGGGGCAGGGCCGTTCGGCGTTGGAGTCGGGCACCAGTACCTTCCCCGAGGCGTTCGGTGTCCTGCTGACCGTCCAGGTCGCCGGCATCCTCTACGCCAGGGTCGGCCCCGGATCATCATCGGCAGCGGCCTGGCCATGGTGAGCGGGGTCCTGCTCCTCTTCGCCACCTGCGACCAGGACACGGGCCTGTGGACCTTCCGCGCCTACATGTTCCTGCTCGGCGTCGGCATGGGCGGGGTCTTCATGCCGACCACGGTGGCCTCGCTGGCGACCGTCTCCCGCAAGGACCTGGCCCAGGCCTCGATGCTCAACACGGTCGTACGGCAGACCGGCGGCGCCTTCGCCCCGGCGGCGGTGACCACGGCCCTGGTCCTCAGCACCCCGCCGACAGCCGCGGCCCATCCCCGATCACCGCCTACCAGCACGCCTACATCGCCCTGGCCGCCCTCGCCGCAGCCACCGCCGTCTTCGCCTTCACCATCCCCGACGGCCCGGCCCCACCGCCGCCGCACGCGGCACCGCGGCGTCCGGCGGCGCCGCTCCGGCACGACGGCGGCACGAGGAGGCGCACTAGGGCCCGCTCGCTCGTGAAGTGCGGGTGTCTTCACCGAGGGTCAGTCACGTGAGTTCTACGACGTCCACGGCGTGCCTTGCGTCAACTCCGGCCACGCCGACGGAGGCGGCCCGAACGCGCGCCGGCCGGCCCTGACGCTCAGCGCGCCGATGGCCGCGTTGGCGCCACCACCGATCACCGCGCCGATACCGAACGGTGCCACGCGGCCGAGCACGATGATGCCCTGCTTGGTGCCGTACTTCACGACGAAGTTCTTCCCCAGGACCTTGTTGATCTGACGCAGCGTCTCGACCGGGACCTTGGCGACGATCTGGCGTGCCCAGTGCTGCCCCGTGCGCTCGGCGACCTTGGTGACGGTGGCGGAGCCGGACCCGCCGAGCATGATGCCCATCACGATCGTCCGACGGCGCTCGATCTCGTCGATGGGGACTCCGTGGACCTCGGCGACGGACAGCGCGAAGAGGGCGCTGAGTTCGAGTGACGAGAACACCTCGCCCGCCGACAGCGCCAGGGCGACTCCCGTGCCGACGCCGGGCGCGGCGGCGGTCGCTCCCACCGCGGCGCCGGTGCCGCTCAGGGCACTGACGTACATCCGCTCCAGACTGCGGATCACCTGTGCGGGTGTCGCCTCGGCGTTCCGCTGACGGGCCCGGGCGATGTTCTTGCGCACCAGCGGGCTCTGGAGGTCGATCGCCTTGTTCAGGAGGTCGAGGACCTGCTGTCCACGTGCCGCTTCTTCCGGTTCCGGTTCCGGTTCCACTTCCGGTCCCTCGTGGGCATCAGTCGCCATGCCTTGAACTCCCCTGTCGTCACGTCCCCGGTGAGCCTCACACTCAAGCAGGCGAGCGGACCGTGTGTCAGAGGAATCAAGACGCCAACCGGAAGAGGGCCGCGCCACGCACACGGAGGGCGTCCCGAGGCAGCCGTTCAGCGGCTCAGGTGGGCGAGTTCCCGGTTCATCTCGGCGAGGAAGCGGACGACGACCGCCAGTTCGTCGGTGGTGAAGCGCTCGCACGCGGCCGCGGTGCCGTGGGCCAGCGGCCGGAAGTACTCAGCGGCTACGCGTCGGCCCGCCGCCGCGTACCGCAGGTGCACCACACGGCGGTCGTCGACCGCTCGGACGCGCTGGATGTGCCCCGCCTTCTCCAGCCGGTCGATGCACGCGGTCACCGCACCGGACGTGAGGCTGAGCCGCTCGCGCAGTCGGCCGGGCGTCATGGGCCCCTCGTCGGTGTCGTCGTCGAGGATCGCGATCAGAGCCAGTACGTCGGTGAGGTGCAGCCCCTGGGACTGGGCGAACCTGTGGGCGATGCGATTGAACTCGGCGTTCATTCCGCGCAGGAGCACAGCGAAGGACTGCAATCCCGTCGGGTCGTCCCCGAGCAGGGGCGACGAGGAGTTGTTGACGGGCATGGCCCCAGTATATGTTCTCTCAATCATTGAGATACTTGATGATTGACTTAATTCCGCGGCGGCCTGAGGACATCCATGGGAACCACGCAGCGCCGGGCCCGGTGGCTCGTACCGCTCGTCCTGCTCTTCGTGTGGCTGGGGGCGGGCGCGACGCTCGGTCCCTACGCCGGGAAACTGGGCGAGGTGGCCACCAACGACCAGGCCGCGTTCCTGCCGCAGAGCGCGGAGTCGACCCGGGTGCTCAAGGCCCGGGAGGCGTTCGACCAGTCCGAGACCCTGCCGGCCATCGTGATCTGGACGGCGCACGGTGAGCGGATCACCAAGGCCCAGCAGACCGCCGCCACCCGCGCGGTCGGCACACTCGCCGGGGAGCCGGGAGTGGTCGGCCGCCCCTCCCCCGCCCTCCTTTCCGACGACGGACAGGCCGTGCAGTCCGTCGTCCAGCTGCGGTCCGACCTCGGAGAGAACCTTCCGGATGTCCTCGGCACGGTGCGCGAGGCGGTCCGGGGCGTGCCGACGGCCACCGCGCGGATCGCGGGCCCGGCGGCGAGCCAGGCAGACCTGTCCGACGCCTTCGGGGGCATCGACGGACTGCTGCTGGGGGTGGCGCTCGGCGCCGTGCTGGTGATTCTGCTGCTCGTCTACCGGAGCGTCCTGCTGCCGTTCCTGATCATCCTCGGGGCGGTGTTCGCCCTGGGGTGGCCTGCGCCGTCGTCTACGCGCTCGCGGACCGGGGCATCGTCCGGGTCGACGGGCAGATTCAGGGCATTCTGTCCATCCTCGTGATCGGCGCCGCCACCGACTACGCGCTCCTGCTGACCGCCCGCTTCCGCGAGGAACTCGCCGTGCGCGAGAACCGGTCCGGCGCCGCGCTGGCCGCGGTGCGGCGCTCGTTCGACGCGATCACGGCGAGCGCCGCCACCGTGGCGCTCGGCCTGCTGGCCCTCCTCGCCAGCGACCTCACCAACAACCGCGCCCTCGGCCCGGTCGGCGCCATCGGCATCGCGTGCGCCGTACTCTCCGCACTCACGTTCCTGCCTGCCGTACTGGCGCTGCTGGGCCGCACCGCCTTCTGGCCTTCCCTGCCCAAGGCGTCGGACGGGGCCGTGGAAGGCCCGGTGTATGGGGGCGGATCGGCGCGGCCGTGGATGCGCGACCACGGCGGACCTGGGTGGTGACCGCGCTCGTCCTGGCCGTCTTCGCGGCCTTCTCGCCCTCCCTGTCCGCCAAGGGCGTCCCCTCGACGAGATCTTCGTGAACGACGCGCCCTCGGTCGCCGCCCAGAAGACGCTCGGGCAGCACTTCCCCGGGGATCCGGCAACCCCGCCGTCATCATCGCCGACGCCGACCGGGCCGCTCAGGTGACGACCGCGGCCAGGAACACCGAGGGGGTCGCATCGGTCGGCACCGTCTCCGCCTCGGGACGGCCCGGCACCGGAGCGCCGCTCGTCGTCGGCGGCCGGGTGCGGATCGACGCCGTCCTGGAAGCCGCGGCCGACAGCGACGCCGCCAAGGGTCCGTCGCCCGGCTGCGCACGAACCTGCACGCCGTGCCCGGGGCCGACGCCCTGGTCGGCGGGTACACGGCACAGCAGTACGACACCCAGCGGACCGCGGCCCGCGACCGCACCGTCATCGTGCCCATCGTGCTCGGCATCATCCTGCTGATCCTGATGCTCCTGCTGCGCTCGCTGCTGGTGCCGCTGCTGCTGGTGGCCACCGTCGGGCTCAACTTCCTGGCCACGCTAGGTGTCGGCGCTCGTCTTCCAGCACGTTCTCGGCTTCAGCGGCACGGACGCCTCGGTGCCGCTGTACGGGTTCGTGTTCCTGGTGGCACTCGGCGTCGACTACAACATCTTCCTGATGTCCCGGGTCCGCGAGGAGGCCCTCGCACTCGGCTCACGACGAGGCGTACTGCGCGGGCTGACCACCACCGGAGGAGTGATCACCTCGGCAGGGGTGGTGCTCGCCGCGACGTTCGCGGCCCTGATGGTCATCCCGCTCGCCTTCCTGGTCCAGATCGCGTTCATCGTGGCCTTCGGCGTCCTCCTGGACACTTTCGTCGTCCGTTCGCTCCTGGTGCCCGCCCTCGTGATCGACATCGGCCCCCGGGCGTGGTGGCCGAGTTCCCTGGCCCGAGACACCGCCGGCCACGGGACCGGGCCTAAGCCTCCGGAGTGACACGAGCGTTGTCCCGTCGAGGCGCGACACCTTCTCCCCGTCTGCGGGTTGCGCGGTCAGGCGATCCCGGTGCCGCGCACCAGCAACAGGGCCACGTCCACCACCGCCACGACGACCGCCGCCGCGAACGCCGCCCGCTCCCGGCGGCGTCCCAGCACCGTCCCCGCCACCGCGACCAGGCAGGCCACCGCCAGCGCCGCCACTCCCCACCTGCCGGGTGGTCCGGCGGGCCCCAGGGCCAGCACCGCGGACGCGGCCACCAGCGGCACCGGCAGCAACAGCCGCGCGCCGTCCGGGCCCAGCCGTTGCGGCCAGCCCCGTACGCCCGTCGCCAGATCCCCGCGGATGTCCGGCAGCACATCGCCCAGATGGGCGCCGACCCCAGCAGCGCACCGGCGGTGACGACCCACCAGGCCGGCCACGGCTGCCCCGGCAGCCCCAGCGCCACGAACGCCGGGAGCGCGGCGAAACCCACCGCGTACGGCGCCCAGGACCATGCCGTCGCCTTGAGCCGCAGGTCGTACGCCCACGCCGCCGCCACGCCGGCCAGGTGAACGGCGCCCGCCCACAGACCACATGCGAACGACAGCGGCACGCAGAGCGCCAGCGCGGCGTACGCGGCCACCCACACCTCCGTCACACCGACCGTGCCGTCGACGACGGGTTTGCCACGGCGGCCGGCGGCGATGTCCCGGGGCGCGTCGAACGCGTCGTTGCACCAGCCGACGGACAGCTGCCCGGTCAGCACGGCGGCAGCCGTCAGGACACAACGCGCGGCGCCCTGACCGGCCGTCAGAGCGAGAGCGGTCATCAGGGCGGTGACGGCCACAACGGGCCCGGGGTGGCACGACCCGGCCAGGCCGACCGCCCGGTCGGCCCAACTCGCCCCAGGGCCGCCGGTCGTCGAGTGCTCGGGAGTGCCCACCCGGCCGATCGTAGGCGCCCGGTCCCCGCCCGGCTGCAGCACACGCGCTTCCGGGCAGACGGCCGTACGGGCGATCCATGGTGTCGAAGTCCCGGTCCGGGGAACACGTGGGGAGCGACTCACTCCAGTCGCCAACCGGACGGGAACCACATGACGCGGATCGCCGCCGTTCAGGGTGCTCTCGCACCGCACCGTCGCACCCAGTGCGAGATCACCGACATGGTGGCCCGCACCTGCCTCCCGGAGGGCACCGACCGCCGGGTCCTGGACCGGCTGCACCGCAGCGCGGAGGTCCACTCGCGCCATATGACACTGCCACTCGAACGGTACGGAGAACTCGACGGATTCGGCGCCGCGAACGACGTCTACGTCGCCGCCGCCACCGACCTCGGCGCCAAGGTCGTCCGGGAGGCGCTGCAGCTGGCCGGACTGTCCCCGGCCGACGTGGACCTGCTGGTCTTCACCTCCGTCACCGGCATCGCCATCCCTCCATCGACGCCCGGCTGGTCGGCCGTCTCGGCCTGCGACCGGACGTCACCCGGCTCCCCTGTTCGGCCTGGGCTGTGCCGGCGGCGCCGCCGGCCTGTCCCGTGTGCACGACTACCTGCTGGGCCGGCCCGACGACGTGGCGGTGCTGCTCTCGGTCGAGCTGTGCTCGCTCACCTTCCAGCGCGACGACGCCTCGATGGCCAACCTGGTCGCCACCGGACTGTTCGGCGACGGCGCCGCCGCGGTCGTCGCCTGCGGCGCGAACCGTCCGCGCCGCCCGGACGAGACCGCCGGCCCGACGATCGTGGACACGCGAAGCCACCTGTACCCGGACACCGGGCGCGTCATGGGCTGGGACATCAAGGACACCGGCTTCCGGATCGTCCTCGACCCGCGGGTCCCCGACGTCGTACGCCGCTATCTCGCCGACGACGTCGAGGGGTTTCTCGGCGACCACGGGATCAAGAAGAAGGACGTGACCGCCTGGGTGTGCCACCCCGGCGGCCCCAAGGTCCTTCAGGCCGTCGCCGCAGCCCTCGACCTGCCCGCCGACGCACTGGACGTGACCTGGCGTCACCTCGCCGACGTCGGCAACCTGTCCTCGTCGTCGGTGCTCCACGTACTGCGCGACACCCTCGCCGAACACCGCCCGCCGCCGGGCACCCTGGGGTACTGCTGGCCATGGGACCCGGTTTCGCCTGCGAACTCGTCCTGCTGCGCTGGTAGTTCCGACCTCCGAAGACACGAAGGACACGAAGGACTCAGGGACACATGATCTGGTACGGACTGCTGGTGGCCGCCGTCGCCGCCGAGCGCGTCGCCGAACTCGTCGTCGCCCGCCGCAACGAACGCTGGAGCACCGCCCGCGGCGCGACCGTCGCCGGGCAGGGCCACTACCCGGTGATGGTCGCCCTCCACACCGGTCTGCTGGTCGCCTGCCCGGCCGAGGTCTGGCTGGCGGACCGGCCCTTCGTACCCGTCCTGGCATGGCCGATGCTGGCTGTGCTGGTGGGAGCGCAGGCACTGCGGTGGTGGTGCATCCACGCCCTGGGACCCCGCTGGAACACCCGGGTGATCGTCGTACCCGGCCTGCCGCTGGTGACGAGCGGCCCCTACCGGTGGCGGTGGCTGCGGCATCCGAACTACGTGGCCGTCGTCGCCGAGGGCGTGGCCCTGCCGCTCGTCCACACCGCCTGGGTCACCGCGGCCGCGTTCACGGTACTCAACGCCGCCCTGCTCACCGTGCGCATCCGCTGCGAGAACGAGGCCCTGACCGCCGCGACCATGCCGGCCACGGCCGCTCCGGCGTGATCGACGTACTCGTGGCCGGGGGCGGGCCCGCCGGACTGGCCGCCGCCATCCACGCCGCGCTCGCCGGCCTGGAGGCCGTCGTCGTCGAACCCCGGACCTCACCCGTGGACAAAGCCTGCGGAGAAGGAGTCATGCCCGGCGGTGTCGCCGCGCTGCGCGCACTGGGCGTCGAGGTCACCGGCCGCGAACTGCGCGGCATCCGCTACGTGGACGGCACCACCCGCGCCGAAGCGTCCTTCCGCGACGGCAACGGGCTGGGCATCCGCCGTACGACACTGCACTCCGCACTGCACCGGCGCGCTCTCGGTCTCGGCGTGCGCGTGCTGCCGGGCAAGGTCGGCGAGGTACGCCAGAGCGCGGACACGGTCACCGCCGCCGGAACCACGGCCCGCTGGCTGATCGCCGCCGACGGCCTGCACTCCCCGCTGCGGCGCGGCCTGGGCCTGGAACTGCCCGGCCGCCCGCACGGCCGCTACGGACTGCGCCGCCACTACCGCGTCGCACCCTGGACGGACTTCGTCGAGGTCCACTGGTCCCGGCACGGCGAGGCCTATGTGACACCGGTCGACGACGATCTGGTCGGCGTCGCGGTCCTCAGCCGCAACCGCCGGGGCTACGACGCACACCTGGCCGACTTCCCCGCTCTCACGGCGTCCCTGCGCGGCCCGACCGCGACGGAGGTACGCGGGGCCGGCCCACTGCGGCAGCGGGTGCGGCGCAGAACCGCCGGCCGTGTCCTGCTGGTCGGCGACGCCGCGGGCTACCTGGACGCCCTCACCGGCGAGGGCATCGCCCTCGCACTGGCAACGGCCGGGGCGGCCGTCCGCTGCCTGGTCGCGGACCGTCCGGACGCATACGAGCGCGCCTGGGCCCGGCTGACCCGGCGTCACCGATTGCTGACCGGGGCCCTGCTGACCGCGAGTCACCGTCCTGGCACCGCCCGCCTCATCGTCCCCGCGGCATCCCGCCTGCCCCCGCTGTTCTCGGCCGCGGTCCACGCACTGCAGTAGCGTTCGCCGCCGCCCGCCTGGGACCAGGCCGGAGGAGACCGGCGGCGATCAGAAGATGTTCTGCCCGGGCACCAGGATCCCCTTCGGGTCGTAGGTCTTCCTGGCCTCGGCGAACCGCTTCCAGACCGGCCCGAAGTGCCGTTTCCAGTCGGCGTGTCGGAACGGTACGGACCCGACCGGGTACTGCGTGCCGCCGACCGCCTGGACCTTCTCGTACGCGGACCGATTGGCGTTCAGCAGGCGTCGTACGGTCGCGGTGTCCTCGGGCGGGGTGGTTCGCAGGACGGCGAACAGGTAGGGCACCGGGTCGTCGGGCATGCGCAGCAGCGGGGCGTGCAGGTGCTCGCGCAGCAGGGGGTAGAGGAGGACGACGCCGGGGCCGAGGTCGGCCGGGGTGAGTGCGTCCAGGAGGGCGCCGGCCACGTCGGCGGTGCTGCGGCCAGGCAGGACCAGGTTGAGCCAGGGGTGCGCGTAGGCCCACAGGCCCGCTTCCTTCAGGGCGGCGACGGAGGGGCGAGCCGGTCGAGGAAGTCGTAGTAGCCGAGGTCGGTGATCTGCGCGCCGGACGCCTCGTAGCGCAGGCCCCGCAGCAGGGCGGTGTCGTCGGGGGTGTTCCCCACAGGGGGCCGTAGGCGACGGCCTCGATGGCGAACTGGTTGAAGGCACCGGCGGTGTCGGCGCTGACCTGTCCTTCGAGGTAGGCGAAACGCCCCTCGGTGGCGAGGGTTGCTGGTCTTCGAGGAAGGTCTGGAGGTCGCCGTACGGCAGGAGGTGGTGGCGTACGGTCTCCGGGGCCGGGACCAGGCGCAGGGTGGCGCCGACGATCACCGCGCACTGGCCGAGGCCGGCGAGCACGGCGTGGAAGAGGTCGGCGTGGCGGGTCGGCGAGCAGCGGAGCAACTCCCTGCTCCGGTGACCACTTCGAGTTCCACGACGTTGTCGACCTGGGCGCCCCGCTGGTGGCTCTGGCCGCCCAGGCCGCCGACGGACAGGGTGCCGCCGACGGAGAGTTCGAGGTAGTCGGTGAAGACGGGCGGGGTGAGGCCGTGGGCGATGGCCGCCTTGGCGACGTCGCTCCATTTGGCGCCCGCGCCGACCGTGACGTGTGAACTGCCCGTCCGTACCGGGCCGATGGAGGCGAGCGGGCCGGTCTCGATGACCAGGCCGCCCTCGACCTGTGCCTGGCCGTTGGTGCCGTGGCCCTGCCCGCGCGGGGCCAGGGAAGTCCGTGCTGGTTGCAGAACCGCACCATCGCGACGACGTCCCGCACGGAACCGGGACGCAGTACGGCGGCCGGACGCCGGTGCACGATGTGTCCGAAGTCGTCGGCGTCGGCGCTGAGGGAGGCGTCGTCGGTGAGCAGCGTCCCGTCCAGCCGGGGAACGCCGCTGAGGGGCCGGCCGGAGTCGGTCACCGCCCAGCTCCGGGTGAAGGGGTCGAAGCCGATCACCACGGCTGAGCCTGCGACCAGGCCGCGCAGAGCGGTGCGTCGAGACGGGGTACGGGGCATGTGGTCCTCCTGAGACCGTCCGGTGAAACGATCAACGACGGCTCAGTCTAGGCACGTTGGGGTACGGAAACGGGTTCCGTACCGGCAAGTTCCCCGACCGGTTCGGCGTGTGTCGGGGCGGCCCCGCCGTGCTACTCGTCGCCCTGGCTGCCCGGGTTCAGGCCCCGGCGCCGCTTCTTGGCGGAAGCGCGCACGAGTTCGCTCGCGGTGAGGGTCACGGTCGCCACGACACGGGCCCAGCGGGGGCCGCCGCGCGCTGCCCAGACCACACACGCACACCCCCGGCGACGAGCACCAGAACACCGAGCAGCACTGCGAGGATCATGTTTCCCACTTCTGTTCGGCACGGTCCGATGACACGTGCGTACCTGTCGATCATCTCAGGCCGGACGCGTCGGCCCAGGCGGCCTCTCCCTCATCCACGCCCGGGTGCCGAAGGAGGCGCAGGCACGGGATGCCACGCCGGCCGCCGCGCGGAGTGCCTCGGCGAAGGACTCCGAGGTCGGCTGGCTGCCCGCGAGGTGGTGGGCGAGCGCCCCGTGCAGCACGTCACCCGCGCCCACCGTGTCCGCCACCTTCACCGACGGCACGCCGACCGTGCCCTCGCCGTCCGGTCCCGCCCAGACGATGGGGTCCGCTCCCCCGCTCACCGCGCACCAGGTGACGCCGTGGTCCCGCAGGAAGCGCAGCGTGTCCACCGGGGTGGTGGTGCCGGGCGGGTGGAAGTCGGCCGAGCAGACGGCCACGTCGATGAACGGCAGCAGGTCCTGGGTGCCGGGCTTCCAACTGCCGCCGTCGAAAAGGGTGTTACGGCCGAGGGCACGCGCGCAGCGGGCCGCCGCTACGGCCAGGTCCATGTGGTGGCCGTCGAACTCGACGAGGTCGCAGTCCCTCACCAGTGCGTGGAGATCGTCGGGCGGGACGAGCCGGTGTGCCGTCGCGTTGGTCGAGGCGACGGCGCGTTCGCCGGTGGACGCGGTCACCAGGACGGAGGAGACGGCGGGCGGGGCGGGCGAGTCGGCGGCCAGGTCGGAGACGGTCACGCCCAGCGCGGTCAGGTCGGTGACCACTCCAACTCCCAACGGGTGGGCGCCGATCGCGGTCAGGAGTCGCGGTGTGCCGCCCAGGTGGGCGAAGGTCACGGCGGCGTTCGCGGCCGGGCCGCCCGCGGCGACCACCTGCTCCAGAGCCGTGAGTTTCTCGTTGGCGCCGGGTGCGTGGTCCACGAGCTGGATGACGTCCAGGGTGCACAGACCGACGAACAGTCCGGTGGGGCGCCTTCTCTCCACGCACTACCTCCTCATGCCATTTACTAACAATTGGTTGAGCAGTCCAGACTGATAAATCTACGGTTGGCAACCATGAAGGTGAACAGCCCGAACGACACCGACCGCCTCGCGTCCGAGTTGCGGCTCGCGGTGGGCCGGGTGACCCGGCGGCTGCGTCAGGCGCACGCCGTGGGGACGTGTCACTCTCCGGGGTCTCGGTACTGGCCCGGCTCGCCCGCGACGGCTCCGAGTCGCCGACGTCCCTCGCCGAGGCGGAGCGGGTCCGCCCGCAGGCCATGGCGAGCACGCTCGCGGTGCTGGAACAGCGCGGGCTGGTCCGCCGTAGCCCTGATGCCGCGGACGGGCGGCGGAGCATCGTGGCGATCACGGACGAGGGTCACGCCATGCTGGCCGAACGGCGGTCCGAGTCGGTGCACCGGCTCGGGGCCGTGCTCGGGGAGTTCACCGCACAGGAGCGCGCGACACTCGCGTCCGCCCTCCCCCTCCTCGACCGACTCGCGGAGCGACTGAGGGCCGGCTGAACGAGCGCGCACACATACCCGGCGACGGACAGGGGAACGGGGGCGGCCGGCCGTCGCTGCTGAGGGCGGTGCGCTCGGGGCGCCGTAAGGACACGCCCCCGGGCCGAACTACAAGTGGGTCGCGCTGTCGAACACCACCCTCGGCGTGCTGATCGCGACGATGGACGCGTCGATCGTGATCATCTCGCTGCCGGCGATCTTCCGGGGCATCGGCCTCGATCCGCTCGCGCCGGGCAACATCGGCTATCTGCTGTGGATGATCCTGGGCTACCTGCTGGTCTCGGCGGTCCTGGTCGTCGTGCTCGGCAGGCTCGGGGACATGTTCGGCCGGGTGAAGATCTACAACATCGGCTTCCTGATCTTCGCGTGCGCGTCCGTCGCGCTGTCCCTGGACCCGTTCCGCGCGGGAGCGGGGGCCATGTGGCTGATCCTGTGGCGCATCGTGCAGGCCTTCGGCGGTTCCATGCTCACCGCCAACTCGGCCGCGATCCTCACCGACGCGTTCCCGGCCCGGCAGCGCGGAATGGCGCTCGGCGTCAACCAGATCACCGCCCTGGCAGGGCAGTTCCTCGGGCTGCTCGCCGGTGGTCTGCTCGCGGTCGTCGACTGGCGCGCGGTGTTCTGGGTGAGCGTGCCGATCAGCATCACCGGCACGATCTGGTCGTATCTGAGCCTGCGCGAGACCTCGGCGGGCCGCCCCGGCCGCATCGACTGGCTCGGCAACCTCACCTTCGCGGCCGGCGCGGGCATCCTCCTCGCGGGCATCACCTACGGCATCCAGCCCTACGGCGGCAGCGCCACCGGGTGGGGCAACCCGTGGGTGCTCAGCGGGCTGATCGGCGGCGCGGTACTGCTGCTGGCCTTCTGCTACATCGAGACGCACATCGCCGAACCGATGTTCAACCTGGCCCTGTTCAAGGTGCGCGCCTTCGCCGCGGGCAACCTGGCCGCGCTGCTGACGGCGATCGCGCGGGGCGGGCTCCAGTTCATGCTGATCATCTGGCTGCAGGGCATCTGGCTGCCGTTGCACGGCTACGACTACGAGGACACCCCGCTGTGGGCCGGCATCTTCATGCTGCCCCTCACGCTCGGCTTCCTGATCGCCGGGCCGCTCTCCGGCTATCTGTCGGACCGGTTCGGCGCGCGGATGTTCTCGACGGTCGGGCTGATCGTGGTGGCGCTGTCCTTCCTCGGGCTGCTCGCGCTGCCGATCGACTTCGACTACGGCATGTTCGCGGCGCTGTTGCTGCTCAACGGGCTGGGTCAGGGCATGTTCTCGGCGCCGAACACGTCGTCGATCATGGGCAGTGTGCCGAGCGAGTACCGGGGCGTCGCCTCGGGCATGCGGTCCACGTTCCAGAACTCGGGCACCGCGCTGTCCATCGGCGTGTTCTTCTCCCTGATGGTGTCCGGGCTCGCGTCCTCGCTGCCCCACACGCTCAGCCAGGGGCTCCAGGCGCACGGTGTGCCGACCGGTGCCGCCGAGCAGGCCGCGTCCCTGCCGCCGGTGAGCACGCTCTTCGCCACGTTCCTCGGCAACAACCCCATCCAGCACCTGCTCGCGTCGAACGGCACCCTCGAGCATGTCTCCGCCGCCCAGCGGGCCGTCCTGACGGGGCACACCTTCTTCCCCAGGCTGGTCTCGGACCGTTCCACCACGGCCTGACCATCGTCTTCGGCGTCGCCGCCGGCATGGCCCTGATCTCCGCGGTCGCCTCGGCGCTGCGCGGCGGCCACAAGCCCGAACTCGACCCCGGACCGTCACCCACCGACCGGCCGACCGCCCCGGCGGGGACGCACGAGACCTCGCAGGCGGGGCCCAACTCGGCGTCGTAGAAGCAGACATGCGGGTGCGTGCGCCCCCTCGGCCGGAGGACGCACGCACTCGGTACTTACGGGTCAGCCGTTGACGGCGAACGTCCACTCGGCGTGGCTGCCGGGGCCGACGGTCAGGGTCGAGTTGCCGATCTGCTCGACGTGCCGGTCCTTCACGGGGTGGTTCAGCGACATGTCGACCTCCCGGTACCCGGCCTGTTCACGGGTGGTGACGTCAAGGCGGATCGTGGTCCCGCCGCCCTGCGCCACTACGCCGCCGCCCGTCACGGTGCGGACGGTGAAGCCGCCGGCGCGCAGCAGCGGCACGGTGTCGGCGAGGTCGCCCGCGGTGACCGCGATGCGGACGGAGGTGACGTCACGCATGAGGTGGGTGCGGTAGTCGTCGGAGAGGTAGCGCTCCCGGCTGACGTCACCGGGGAAGCTCGGCGGCTCGGTGTTGCTGCGCGGGTCGGCGAAGTACTCCGGCCGGTACTCCATCCCCACGCCCCGAAGGCGTCGTACTCACCGGTGGTGAGGACGGCGTCGAACCACGGCACGGGCACACCGTCACCGAAGTCGCGGGTCTGGAGGAAGTCGATGGGTTCGGTGACGCCCTCGTCCTTCAGCCGGTCCTTGACGGTCGCCAGCTCTCCCGCACGTTCGACCGAGAGGCCGAGTCCGGCGGAGCCGAGGGTGCCGTCCTGGCCGGGGACGTCACCGATCCCGAGCAGTTCCAGGTAGGTCTGACGGCCCATCAGGTAGCGGCCGGTCCAGGTCTCGCCGCCGGTGCCGCTCGTGGTGCGGACCTGGAAGTTGGCGAACTCCCGCAGATAGTCGGAGTGTTCGATGGCGTCGGCGGTCTCCCGGTCGAAGACCCCGTAGGAGTGGTTGTAGAACAGCAGCTCCCGACCGGTGGAGTCCTGACCCCCGTCGGCCTGTGCCGTCCCCACCCCACCCCCGATCGCTCCGGCGAGGGCCACAGCGAGCACGATGATCATCCGTAGTGCGCGGCGCATCAGCATGTGCGGGATCGTAGGGCGGGGCGCGCGCGACCGCTGTTCATTCTGAACGAGGCCGAAATGCTTGACACATGGCGCTTTGTCGGGGTGGCCGCGCGGCAACAGGCGCGTTCTGTGCCGCAGTTCGCGGCCTGACGGCGTCTCCCGACGTCAGGTCACCAGGAGGTGCTGCCCTGCGAGGGCTGGGCCGACTGCCGCTCCGGGAACACCGAGTCGCCGCCGAACAGCGCGGCGGCCTCGGGCTCCGAGGCCTGTCCCTCCTTCTCGCCGAGCATCATGTCGGGGTCGAACATGACGATGACGGCGGCGACGAGGAGCACGAGGAGCGGACCGGCGAGCATGAGCAGGAGGAAGGCGATCAGGTCGGCCGAGGACTGCGAGGACCCGGCCACGTTGGTGAGGTGGACGGAGACCGCGGCCATGCCGGTGTAGTGCATGCCGGTCACGGCGACACCCATGATCAGGCTCGCGCCGAGGCTCGCCCACAGCGCGTGGATGGAGACCGCCGCCCACAGGGCCGCGGTGGCCGCGGCGACGGCGATGAGGATGGAGAGCGCCACGGTCGTGGTGTCGTAGTGGAGGGTGCCGTTCGTGTGGATGGCGGCCATCCCGAGGTAGTGCATGGCCGCGACCCCGAGCCCGGTGACCGTGCCCGCCACGCCCAGGTTCAGCGGCGAGCCGCCCCGGTAGCCGACCAGGAACACTCCTACGGCGACCACCGCGATCGCGACGACGAGGCTCAGCAGCGTCTTCGCCCCGTCGTAGTCGACCAGCGCGCCCTGGACGCTGAAGCCGATCATCGCGATGAAGTGCATGGTCCATATCCCGCAGCCGATGGACACGGCGCCGAGGGCCAGCCAGCGCGCTCTGTGCTGCGGACGGCGCAGCGAACGGGTCGTGCAGCGCAGGCCGAGGGCCGCCCCAGGCACGCCATCAGATAGGCGGCGACGGGCGTCACCGCGCCGTAGTAGAAGTCGGAGACGGTGGCGGTCTCGGCGGAGATGACGGTCATGGAGTGTTCCCTTCACGTGCGCGACGGCGGGCGGCACCGCGGTCTCGGTGTGCCGGCACGGTGACGTGACGCACCCTCCCGCCCTGCCGACCGCGGGCGCTGCCGGGTCGTGCGGGGTACGGGCCCGTGTTCGGGCCTCCGGTCAGGAGGGTGCGGGGACACAGGGTGCGCTACGGCAGGGGCGCGCGCGGATCGACCGCCCCCGCCCCTGCCGCACGTTCGTACCGACTCGGCCGGGTGAACGGACCTGCGTGAGCGCGCGGACATCCTGCTGACACACCGCAGGACACGGGAACCGAACGGTCGAGATCCGGCCACCAGGCCGAGTTGTGCATGATTCAATCACGAGCCGCACACATATCCTGCACAAACTGGATAGGTGTTAGCCGAATCGATACATCGCCACCAGTACGCACAAAGCCCACCACGATGGGGAGTTGAGACCTCCGATACCGACCGTCCACCCCGGTGGACGCGACCCGACGTCCGGACGTCGCCGGGTGCGGATGAGGATTTCGCGGCGCCCAGCGCAACCGGTGCGTGGCTGAATATGCACGGGACAATCGCCAGATACCGCATCGAGCCGACTTCCACCCGGCCGATGCCCAACCCACCGGCCCTGAACAGCTTCAGCGACCAGAAGGCCGTACGACCCGTCGCCCGCCCGGCAGTTGACGCCCCCTCGCGTCAACCGGCCTTCCCGCCGCCTCGGCAGCCTTCGCCGCCACGTCCGCCGCGGCACGCGCCGCCTTTCCCGTGACCCGCCACACGAGCATGCTCAGCCCGACAGCCGGACTGGGCGGGAAAACGCCCACCTGCCCCAGCATGGACACGTCGTCACGCACCGCCTCGTGCCCGACCACCTTGCCGTCGCGGAGGTCGAGGACGTGGATCTGCTCGAAGTCGATGTCGCGGCCGGTGGGCGGTATCGCCTGGTCGAGCGCACCGTCGCGGAAGCGGACGAAGGGCCCGGTGTGACGGCCTCGCATGCGCAGCCGCAGCCAGACCTGGTGGTCGTTGTGGGCGACGCCCTGGACGGGGAAGGCGAGGTCGGTGAAGGCGGAGCGCATCCATGCGCTGGAGGCGAGCACGCCCGCCGGGCCGGGGAGGGCGCAGGCCGAGGGGGAGACGGCTGCCTCGCGGTTGTGGAAGTCGTCGTGCACCACCTCCGCGGCCAGTGCCGGGTCGCCGGTCTCGAGGATGCGGAAGAGCCCGTGGGCCAGTGCTGTGGCGTCCATGCCCATTGCGTGATCCCTTTCGAGGGAGGTGCATCATGAGGGGTGTTGCCGGCCGACAGCAATTGAGGTTACAGCACGCCTATTGAATTCATCGCCGTAGAATGCCGGGATGCCGACCAAGCGCCGTTACGTGTCTCCGCTGCGTGAGCAGGCCGCTGCCCGGACGCGCGCGCTGATTCTCGGGCATGCCACGGAGCTGTTCGCCGAGCGCGGGTACGGGCGGGTCACCGTCGCGGACATCGCCTCGGCGGCCGGGGTCGCCTCGAAGACCGTCTTCGCCAGCGTCGGCAGCAAGACCGACATCCTGAACCTGATCGTCGACCAGGGCGTGCTCGCCTCGGGCTACGAACAGGCGATGAGAGACCTGCTCGAACTGCGCACCCCGGAGGCGGTCCTCAAGGCGCTGGCCCACGGGACGCGGGTGGGCAACGAGGGGCAGTTCGCGGTACACGAGGCGATCCGCAAGGCGCTGCCGGTGCACGAGGACGGCGAGGAGCTGTGGGAGCGGGCGACGGCCGCGTACCGGGACGCGCTGCGCGCCGCCGCCCGACAGCTGCACACGCTGACTCCCCGCCGTCCCGCTCGGCGGAGGACACAGGTGACCTCCTGTGGTACTGGTTCGGCCCCACCGGGTGGCGCACGCTCGTGGTCGAGATGGACTGGTCGTGGGACCGCGCCGAGAGCTTCCTCTACGACACGGCGGTCGCCACCCTTCGCTGAGGCCGCGGTGCTCAGACGCCGACGTACGCCGCCAGGTGCTCGCCGGTGAGCGTGGAGCGGGCCTCGACCAGGTCGGCGGGCGTTCCCTCGAAGACGACCTTGCCGCCGTCGTGTCCCGCACCGGGGCCGAGGTCGATGATCCAGTCGGCGTGGGCCATGACCGCCTGGTGGTGCTCCACGACGATGACCGACTTGCCGGAGTCGACCAACCGGTCGAGCAGGCCGAGGAGTTGCTCGACGTCGGCGAGGTGGAGTCCCGCGGTGGGCTCGTCGAGGACGTAGACGCCGCCCTTCTCGGACATGTGGGTGGCCAGCTTGAGGCGCTGGCGTTCGCCGCCGGAGAGGGTGGTGAGCGGCTGGCCGAGGCTGAGGTAGCCGAGGCCGACGTCCGCGAGCCGGGTCAGGATCCGGTGCGCCGCCGGGGTGGCCGCCTCGCCCGCGCCGAAGAACTCCTCGGCCTCGGTCACCGACATCGCGAGCACCTCGCTGATGTCACGGCCGCCGAAGTGGTACTCCAGCACGGAGGCGTCGAACCGCTTCCCCTCGCAGTCCTCGCAGGTGGTGGCCACCCCGGCCATCATCGCGAGGTCGGTGTAGATGACGCCGGCGCCGTTGCAGGTGGGGCACGCGCCCTCGGAGTTGGCGCTGAACAGGGCCGGCTTCACGCCGTTGGCCTTGGCGAAGGCCTTGCGGATCGGTTCGAGGAGCCCGGTGTAGGTGGCCGGGTTGCTCCGGCGCGAGCCGCGGATGGCGCCCTGGTCGACGGAGACCACGTTCTCCCCGGCCGGGATCGACCCGTGCACCAGCGAACTCTTGCCGGAGCCCGCGACACCGGTGATGACGGCGAGCACCCCGAGCGGGATGTCCACGTCGACGTCGTGGAGGTTGTTCGTCGCGGCGCCCCGGATCTCCAGTGCGCCGGTGGGCTTCCGCGTCGACTCCTTGAGGGAGGACCGGTCGTCGAAGTGCCGGCCGGTGATGGTGCCGCCGGTGCGCAGTCCCTCGACGGTGCCTTCGAAGCAGACGGTGCCGCCCGCCATACCGGCGCCGGGGCCGAGGTCGACGACGTGGTCGGCGATCGCGATGGTCTCCGGCTTGTGCTCGACGACGAGCACGGTGTTGCCCTTGTCGCGCAGGCGCAGCAGCAGGTCGTTCATGCGCTGGATGTCGTGCGGGTGCAGTCCGATGGTGGGCTCGTCGAAGACGTACGTGACGTCGGTGAGGGAGGAGCCGAGGTGGCGGATCATCTTGACGCGCTGCGCCTCACCGCCGGACAGCGTGCCCGCCGGGCGGTTGAGCGAGAGGTATCCGAGGCCGATCTCGACGAACGAGTCGAGGGCCTGCTGCAGGGCGGCGAGGAGGGGCGCGACCGACGGCTCGTCGAGGCCCCTGACCCACTCGGCCAGGTCGCTGATCTGCATCGCGCAGGCGTCGGCGATGCTGATCCGCTTGATCTTCGAGGACCGGGCGCCCTCGTTGAGGCGGGTGCCGTCGCACTCGGGGCAGACGGTGAAGGTGACGGCACGGTCCACGAACTCGCGGATGTGCGGCTGCATGCCCTCCCGGTCCTTGGCGAGCATCGACTTCTGGATGCGCGGGATCAGACCCTCGTAGGTCATGTTGATGCCGGCGATCTTCATGCGGGTCGGCTCGCGGTGCAGGAAGTCCTGGAGTTCCTTCTTCGTGAACTTACGGATCGGCTTGTCCGGGTCGAAGAAGCCGGACTCGGTGTAGAGACGGGAGTTCCAGCCGCCGCCCGTGTATCCGGGGACGGTGATCGCGCCCTCCGCGAGGGACTTGGAGTCGTCGTAGAGCTGGGTGAGGTCGAGGTCGGTGACCGAGCCGCGGCCCTCGCAGCGCGGGCACATGCCGCCGGTGATGCTGAAGCTGCGACGCTCCTTGACCGTCTGTCCGCCGCGTTCCATGGTGACCGCGCCCGCACCGCTGATCGAGGCGACGTTGAAGGAGAACGCCTTGGGCGAACCGATGTGCGGCTTGCCGAGGCGGCTGAAGAGGATGCGCAGCATGGCGTTGGCGTCGGTGGCGGTGCCGACGGTGGAACGGGGGTCGGCGCCCAGCCGCTGTTGGTCGACGATGATCGCGGTGGTCAGCCCGTCGAGGACGTCGACCTCGGGCCGGGCGAGGGTCGGCATGAACCCCTGCACGAAGGCGCTGTACGTCTCGTTGATCAGCCGCTGCGACTCAGCGGCGATCGTGTCGAACACGAGTGAGCTCTTGCCCGAGCCGGAGACACCGGTGAACACCGTCAGCCGGCGCTTCGGGATCTCGATGCTGACGTCCTTGAGATTGTTCTCGCGCGCCCCGTGCACGCGGATCAGATCGTGGCTGTCGGCAGCGTGCGGCGCGGCCGACCGCGTGTCCGTCCTCGTGGCCTTGCTCATCGTGCCTTCCCTCCGTTGTGCCGGGCCGCCGAAGATCACTCGGCGGCCGTCGCCTGGCTCGATCTAACCAAGCTTCGAGCGGTACGTCCGCTTCCGGTCCGGCGCGCGCTGCCGCGGTGCCGGACGCGTCCCTCACGCTAGAGCGGGCGCGTGAACTCGCGCTTCTCGAATCCTGACCGTTCGTGACCCGCCGCCTCACGCCTCATGCGGAGCGGCCACCGCGCCACCTCGCTGCACCTGGCGCAGGTGAAGCACGTGGCGGCCCAGCGCCACCGCGGCCAGCACGGCGACCAGGCCTGTCACACCTCTCCAGCCGAACCGGTCGTAGGCGCGCACGCCGAGCCAGGAGCCCGTGCTGCCGCCGAGGAACGCGCAGGTCATGTACGCGGTGTTGATCCGGGCCCGGGCCTCGGGGCGTAGCGCGAAGATGCGGGCCTGGTTGGCGACCTGGCCGGACTGGACGGCCACGTCGAGCAGCAGCATGCCCCCTGCCAGGGCGAGCAGGCCGGCGGTGCCGCCGCCGTAGGCCGGTACGAGCACGGCTGCCGAGGCGATCGCGCCGAGCATGGCGAGGAGGCTGACCCTGTCGGGGCCCCCTGCGGTCGGCGAGGCGGCCGGCGAGCGGGTGCTGAACATGCTGGCCGCGCCGACCGGTCCGAGGACGCCCACCGCCTGGGCGCCCATGCCGTACGTCGGTCCGGTGACGAGCAGGGTGAGCGTGGTCCAGGCGGCGCTGAAGCCGGCGAAGACGGTGGCCTGGTAGAGGCAGGAGCGGCGGAGGTCGGGTTCGGTGCGCAGCAGGTTCAGGGGCGCGGCTATCAGGGAGGGGTAACTGAGGTGCGTGGACGGCTCGGTGTCCGGACGACCCGGGCGAGGATCGCGGCCAGGGCCAGGACGATCACGGCGGCCACGATGTAGGGCGCCCGCCAGCCGAGCCGTTCGCCGAGGGTGCCACTGAAGGTGCGGGCCAGGAGGATGCCGCCGATCAGGCCGCTGAGGAGGGTGCCGGTGACGGCTCCGCGGCGTTCGGCGGGTACGAGTCCGGCGGCCATCGGGATGATGATCTGGGGCACGACGGTCGTCACGCCGGTGACCGCGCTGGCGACGACGAGCACCGGGAGCGAGGGCGCGGCGCTCGCGGCGAGCAGCCCGGCGGCGGTGAGCGTGAGCAGGGTGACGATCAGGGGCCGGTGCGGCAGCCGGTCGCCGAGGGGCACGAGCAGGAAGATGCCGGCCGCGTAGCCGAACTGGGCCGCGGTCACCACGAGGGCCGCCGAGCCGGTGGAGACGTCCAGGTCGGCGGCGACGAGGGAGCTGATCGCCTGCGGGAAGTAGATGGTCGAGACGCCCACACCGCAGGCGAGGGACAGGACGAGGATCACCCAGCGGGGCACGGACACACCTCACGCGAGAACCGGTTTGACTGGTTCGGGCGACGGTAGCAGGCGAGCCTGTTCCGTGGCACCACTTAAACCGGTTCCACGGAGGTAGGGTGGGCGCGTGTCAGCAACTCCCCGCTTCCGCCAGGGCGCAGGGCGCCTGTGCCTGGACTTCGTCCGCACCCTGCGTCACCGCGGTTCGCCCGACGTGGTGGAGGAACTCCCGGACGCCGAGGCCCTGTTGGCGTGGGTGCGGCAGTGCGGCCCCCTGCGCCGAAGCCACCGGGCACCCCGATGCCGCGGACGCGCGTGAACTGCGGGAGGCCGTCCACACCCTGATCACCGACGCGCGGACCGGCCGGACGCCCGGCACCCACGCCCGCGACCGGGTCAACTCGGCAGCCGCGCACGCCGTTCCCGTGCCGCACCTCACCCCGGCAGGGCACCTCGCACAGCACGCCGACGACCCCGTCCGGGCCACGCTCTCCCTCGTCGCCCGCGACGCCCTGGACCTCGTCACCTCCCCGTCGCTGGCCCGGCTCCGCAACTGCGCGGGGCCGACCTGCGGCGCCCTGTTCCTGGACATCTCCCGCCCCGGGAACCGCCGTTGGTGCTCCATGGGCACCTGCGGAAACCGGGCGAAGAAGGAGACGCTGCGCGGCAGGACGGTTTGACATTCCGCGTGAGCCGCTGCGTATCCCTGGTGCTGGAGCTGCGCCCCTAGGCGGTTCCGCCGTCGGCCAGGCGGGTCAGCAGGGCGCGCGGCCGGTACGGGATGACCTCGGCCAGGGAGATGGCGGTGCTGGTGCGGTCGACTCCGTCGATGGCGAGGATCGCCTTGGTGACGCGGTGCAGATCGGCGGTGTCCTTGGCGACGACCTGCGCGAGGAGGTCGGCGTCGCCGGTCGTGTAGTGCACCTCGATGACCTCGGGGAGGCCGAGCAGCCCCTCGTGGACGCTCTCGGGTTCGGCCTGACTGACCGCGAGCGACATGAAAGCCACCAGGCCGTAGCCGAGGGCGGCGGGGTCGACACGTCGGCTCACGGGCTTGAGCGCCCGGTCGGCGGCCATTCTCCGCAGCCGCGCGTGCACGGTGTTCCGGGCCACGCCCAGGGTCTGCGCGAGGGCGAGGATCGTCGCGTCGGGGTCGTCGTCCAGGGCGAGGACGATCCGGGCGTCCAGGGAGTCCATCGGCGGCATGGTGCGCATTCTGCCATCAGATATCCAGATCGTTGAGCAGTTGTCGCACTGACGACGACCTCTATTGCGCGTATGCCTCTCCCTGTGGTCAAGGTGGTGGACCGCTCCACGCCCTGCCCTCATGAAGGACCGTCCGCCATGACCTCGAACCCGCGTTCCACCGGTACCGCTCGCTCCTGGGTCGTCGTCGTGGCCGCCGGGGTCGCCGCCGGGCTGCAGGTGTGGAAGGTGCCGCCCGCGGTTCCGTTCCTGCGGCACGATCTGTCGCTGAGCCTGGTGCAGGCGGGGACCTTGCTCGGAATCGTCCAACTGGCCGGGATGCTCGGGGACTTGCGGTCTCGCTGCTGGCCGAGCTGATCGGTGAACGGCGCTGCCTGAGCGGCGGGCTGGTCCTGCTGTGCGTCGGTTCGGCGGCCGGTGGTCTCGCCTGGTCCGCGGCTCCGCTGTTGGTCTCGCGGGCGGTCGAGGGGGCCGGTTTCATTCTGGTGGCGGTGACCGGGCCGGGGCTGATCCGCCGTACCGCCCCGCCCGGGCGGCTCACCACCGCGATGGGGTTCTGGGGCGCCTACCAGGGCATCTCCACCTTCGCCGGGCTCGTCGTCGGCGCACTGGTGCTCCAGGTGGTGCCGTGGCGGGTGTGGTGGTGGGGCATGGCGGTGCTCGCGCTGGCGCCGCTGCCGTGGGTCCTGGCCCGGGTGCCGCGTGACGCGTCGGGCGGGGTGCGTGGTGCGGCGGACGGCCTCGCGCGGATCGGGCGTACGGTCCGGGCCTCCGCTCCTTGGACCGCCGGGCTCGTCTTCGCGTGCTACACGCTGCCGTGGATGGCGGTGGTCGGGTTCCTGCCGACGATCTACCGCGACGGCGGGATGACGGGCAGTTGGCCCGGTGTCCTCAGTGCCGTGGTGGGTGCGGCGAATGCCGTCGGCTCGATCAGCACGGCGGCCCTCATGCGGCGCGGTCTGCCCACCCGCGTGCTGATCGTCCCCGCTTTCGTGGTCATGGCCGTCACTTCCGTGCTGGCCTTCGCTGTCGACTGGAGCGGTCTCCCGGCAGGCAGCGCGGGGCAGTTCGTGTGTGTGACGGTCTTCTCGCTGACCGGTGGCGCGATACCGGCGACCCTGCTGCGCATGATCGGTGAGCTGACGCCGGCCGGTGGTTCGGCTCCGGCCACGATGGGGCTGATCCAGCAGTTGTTCAACGCGGGCAGTTTCCTCGGCCCCACCGTCGCCGCCTGGTTGGCCACGCGTACCGGCGGCTGGCACTCCACGTGGTGGCTGACCTGCGCCTGCACTGCCGTGGGCATCGCCCTCAGCGTCCGTCTCCGGCCGCGCAGCGCGGTCCCGGCGCCGGAGTCGACCGCCGCACCCAGCACGTGACGTGAGCCGCGGCCCCTACGACTCGTTCCGCTCCCGCAGTGCGGTGCGGAGGGGATCGTCGTCGGGCAGGCCGAGTTCGGCGGTCAGGGCGAGGGCGCGGGCCCATACCTCGTGGGCCGCGTCGGACTGTCCCGCGCTGCGGTGGCTGTCGCCGAGGCAGATCAGACAGGCGGCCTCGCTGTGCCGTTCGCCGGTCGCGTGGAACAGCTGGGCCGCCTGCCGGTAGCGGTCAACTGCCTGCTGGTAGCCGCCCAGTTGGTGGTGGATGTAGCCGAGGCTGTCGGAGATGTGGGCCTGTCCGTCCACGTCGCCTGCCGCTCGGGCGAGTTCGAGGGCCTGCTCGCAGTGGCCGAGCGCGCGGAGGTGGTCGCCGAGGTGTGCCTGCCGCCAGCCGATGTGGTTCAACGCCGCTGCCTGGCCCGCCCGGTCGCCCGCCGCCCGGTAGTGCTCCAGGCTCAAGTAGGCGTGTTCCAGGGCGAGTCCGGGTTGCCCTGCGCTCCCGACATCCGCGAGAGGTGCTGGTGGGTCCTGGCCTGGCCCGCGTCGCTGCCGACCGCGGCGAAGAGTTCCAGTGCCCGCAGGTAGTGCTCCCGGGCTGGTTCCGGGCACTTCAACCGGTCCAGGGCCAGGCCGAGGCCGCGGTGGGCACCCGCCCGACCGGCCAGGGAGCCCGCGCGCTCGGCGGCGACCAGCGCCTGGTGCCCGGCGGTCAGCAGCGCCTGCCAGTAGCCGTGCCGGTCGAGGAACGTGGTCAGTACGGTGACCAGTCGCCACACATGGCCGTCGAAGCCGGGCTGGGGCTGGCGCACGATCTCCAGCAGGACCGGGTGTTCGGCGGCGAGCCAGGCCAGGGCCCGGCCGTAGTCCTCGAACTCGACCGTGTTCGCGCCGGCTCTGGGTGCGGGCGTCTCCACCGGGTTGGGCTGTGGGGTGACCAGTACGTCGGCGGCCCGCGCGGAGTGCAGGTAGTGGTCCATCATCCGGTGCAGCGCGGACCGGCGTTCCCACTGGTCGTCGTAGGTGCTGACGAGTTCGGCGGCGTACACGCGCAGCAGGTCGTGGAAGGCGTAGCGGCCGGGTGTGTGCTCGACGAGCAGGTGGCCGCCGGTCAGTTCGGCGAGCAGGGGCCGGACGCGTTCGGGTGGCACGCCGGCCAGGGCCGCCGCCGCGCGCTGGTCCAGGTCGGGTCCGGGGTGCAGTGCCAGCAGTCGGAACAGTCGGGCGGCGGCGGGGCTGAGCGCGCTGTAGGACCAGGAGAACACCGCCCGCACCTGACTGGACTCCTCCCCTCCGTCGAGGGCGTCCAACCGGCCGCCCGCTTCCCGGAGTTCGTCGGCGAGGGTGCCCAGCGGCCGGTGCGGCTGTGCGGCGGCGCGGGCCGAGACCACGGCCAGCGCGAGGGGCAGTCCGGCGCACCAGGTGATGACGTCCGCGACCGCCTCCGGTTCGGCCGCGACCCGGCCCGCGCCGAGCCGTTCCGCGAGGACGGCCCGTGCGGCGGCCGGTGTCAGCGGGTCCACGGCGAGGAGATGGGCGCCCTCGGTCGCGGCCAGTCCGGTGAGCCGGTTGCGGCTGGTCACCAGCGCCATGCAGCCGACGGCGCCCGGCAGCAGCGGGCGGACCTGCTCCTCGTCCCGCGCGTTGTCGAGGACGACCAGCACCCGACGCCCCGTCAACAGGCTCCTGTACAGGCCGACTTGGGCCTCCAGCCCGGGCGGCACGCGTTCCGGCCGTACACCGAGCGCGTCGAGGAAGCCGCGTACCGCCTCGGTCGGCTGCACCACCGATCCCTGTGGGTCGAATCCGCGCAGGTTCACGTACAACTGCCCGTCGGGGAAGGCGCTTTCGACCTTCCGTGCCCAGTGCACGGCGAGGGCGGTCTTGCCGACGCCCGCCATGCCCGACACCGCCGAGATGACCACGGCGGCGGACTCGCCCTCGGCCGAGGCCAGGATCGCGGCGAGGCGGGCGAGTTCGCCGTCACGGCCGGTGAATCCTCGTACGGCCATGGGGAGTTGGGCGGGCAGCTCGGTCTGCCGTTGCACCGCGGGTGGCTCGGGCCGGCGTGGCACCGCGGCCGGTTCGGGGCGGGGGACGACTCGGATCGGTGGCCGCGCAGGATCGACTGGTGGAGCTGGCGCAGGGCCGGGCCGGTGTCCGTGCCCAGTTCCTCGGCGAGGTGTTTGCGGACGGCGGCGTAGCAGTCGAGGGCCTCGGCGCTGCGGCCGGTCTCGTGCAGGGCCCGCATCAGGGCCTCGGCGAGGGTTCGGCGAGCGGGTACTCGCCGAGGAGGCCGGTCAACGGGCCGATGACTGCGGCGGGATCGCCGTGCCGCAGTTCGGCGCGGGCCCAGCCGACGGCGGCGTCCTGGTGCTGGCGCCGCCATGCCTCGCGCATGCGGGCCGCCCACTCGCCGTTCAGGCCGGACAGTGGTTCGCCGCGCCAGAGGTCGAGGGCCTCGCGCAGCAGCACCGCCCGTGAGGGTTCGGCCGACCCGGCTGCCCGCGCCTGGTCGACCAACTGCCGGAAGCGGTACACGTCCACCTGGTCCTGGCGGGCCTCCAGCAGGTAGCCGCCAGAACGGCGCACCAGTAATAAGGGATCTTGCGCGCTTTCGGCGGCCTGCTCGCACATCCGCCGGATCCGGGCGACGTGGGCGTGCACCGCGCCGCGCGCTCCGTCGCGGGCACGCGGGCCCCAGACCCTCTCGATGACCACGTCGACGGCGACGGGTCGGCCGACGTCCACGGCCAACGCGGCCATCACGGTGCGGCGTTGGGGTGGGCCCACCTCCACCGCGCGCCCCTCCGCCGACAGTTCCACCGGCCCGAGCAACTGCACGTCCACCATGGTGTGTGCCTCCCCCGCACCAAGCCTCCTCCTTTTTTCACAGACGTGTACGCGGCGCGACAAGCCTTCGACAAGGTTTCCGGTCACACACCGGTGCGAATCTGCTGGGGAACGGACGGGGCGCCGACCGCGTCCCGTCCGGGTACGACGGCAGGGCCGTCGCCTGGCGGCTGCGCAACAGGCAAACGGGGGCGAGACGTGTGACCGCACAAGGAGTGATGGCACCTGGGACACGGGTGCCGGTACGGCGGCCGGAGACCTTACCGGCCGCCTCGGGAACGCCGGCGGACGGAGCGTACTGGAGGGCGCCTTCGCTCTGCTGGAGGCGGTGGAGCGGGCCGTGGAGGCGGGCCCGACCCGGCTGGCGGCCGACTGCGGGCTGCCCAAGACGACCGCGTACCGTCTGCTGGAGCAGCTGGCCGACCTGGGCGCGGTCGAGCGGTGCGGCGGGAGTTACCGGGTCGGCCCGCGGATGTTCCGCCTCGGCCGCGCCTGGCAGCCGCACCCGAGGCTGCGCGCCGCGGCGCGGGAACCGATGCGCCGCCTCGCACAGCTCACGGGCACGACGGTGGGGATCGCCGTGCTGTGGAAGGGCGAGACGCTGATGGTCGAGTGGTGTCCCGACGACCAGCGGCCCGAGCCGTTGGGGACCCGGATGACCTGGCCGTGGTTCACGGCGGCGGGCAAGGTCCTGGTCGCCACGGCCGCTCCGGCACCGCTGCTGGGGCCGCTCCCCGCGTCCTGGTCCCGGCACGCCGACACGATCCGCGAGCACGGCGCCGCCTTCGACCGGGAGGAGGTGGTAACGGGCGTGTGCTGCGCGGCAGTTCCGCTCCACGGGGTGCGCGGCACCCCGTGGCCGCCCTGTGCGTCCTCACCGATCCGGCCCACCACCTGGAACGGCTCGCGGAGACCGCGCGCCGCACGGGGCGGGTGATCAGCACGGGGTTGCGAGGGCGTTGAAGAGCTGCTTCAGGGGCAGTTGAGGGCGGTGATACGACGGGGTGGGCGGCGCGCTGTCCGGCGGCCGGGCGGGGACAGCGTCGGGTCGCGCCGCCTGCCCGCGACACCCCGGAAAACCCCTGCACTCCCCATCGATCTCCGTCGTAGGCTGACGGCCGCTGTCTGCCGAGGGAGTACACATGGGGATCCGAAGCCTGACCCGCGTCGAAGCCGAGCGCCGGGCCGGACTGATCGCGGTCGAGCGGTACGACGTGGACGTCGACCTGACCGCGCTGCCCGACGGTCCGGAGGTCCGCGCGGTCTCCACCGTGGCGTTCACGTGTCGTGAGCCGGGCGCGGAGACGTTCGTGGACTGTGCGGCCCGGGTGCTGAGCGCCACGCTGAACGGCGTCGCCCTCGCCCCCGCCGAGGACGGGCGGATCCACCTCCCGAACCTGGCCGAGCGGAACGTCCTGCGGGTGGAGAGCGTGCAGGCCGACACGTCCGCCGGTGAGGGCGTCCACAAGGCGACGGACCCCGCCGACGGCGAGGTCTACCTGTGGATGAGCTTCGAACCGGACGAGGCCCGCTTCGTCTGGGCCTGCTTCGACCAGCCGGACCTGAAGGCCCCGCACGCCTTCACCGTCACGGCCCCGGCCGGCTGGACCGTCACCAGCAACTCCGGTGACGCACAAGTGGAGTTGGTGGAGACGGGGCGCCGCTGGACCTTCCCTGACACCCCGCCCCTGTCCGTGTACAACACGGTCATCAACGCGGGCCCCTTCCACGAAGTGCGCCGCGAGACCGACGGCCACAACTTGGGCCTGTACGCCCGCCGTTCACTCGCCGCGATCCTCGAGCGCGACGCCGACGACATCTTCACCCTCACCAGCCAGGGCCTCGCCTTCTACGGCGAGGTCTTCGCGATGCCGTTCCCGCAGCGCCGCTACGACCAGGTGTTCATGCCCGAGTTCGGCGGGGCGATGGAGAACTACGGCTGTGTGACCTGGTCGGACGCGTTCCTCCAGCGGGCCGCGCCGACCCCCGCCGAACAGGGCCTGCTGGCACGGGTGTTGCTGCACGAGATGGCGCACATGTGGTTCGGCAACATCGTCACCATGCGCTGGTGGGACGACCTGTGGCTGAACGAGGCGTTCGCGGAGTTCGCCTGCCACTGGGCGGCCGAGCGCGCGACCCGGCACACCGACGCCTGGGCGAGCCATCTCATGATCGGCAAGATCCGCGCGTACCTCTCCGACCAGGGCCCCGCCTCGCACCCAATCCACCAGCCCATCCACGATGTCGCCCAGGCCGCGTCGATCTTCGACAACATCACCTACCCCAAGGGCGCGTCCGTCCTCCAGCAGCTCAAGACATACGTCGGCGAAGAGCAGTTCAAGACCGGCATGGCCGCCTACTTCGCCCGCCACGCCTGGGGCAACACCACCCTCCAGGACCTGATCGACGCCCTGACCGAAGCCAGTGGCCGCGACCTGGACACCTGGCGCACGGCCTGGCTGGCGACGGCGGGCAACGACCGCTTCACGCTGGAACGGGACGGCGACACGGTCACGCTGGTGGCCGCCGACACACCGCGCCCGCAGGTACTGGCAGTCGGCGCGTACACGAGGACCGGCGACGCGCTGGAACGCGAGGCCCTGGTGCGGGTCGAGGTGACGGAACCCCGCACCACCGTCCCCGGCCTCCCGTCCGACGCGGACGTCCTGCTGGTCAACGACGACGACCTGACCTTCGCGACGACCCGCCCCGACCCCACCACCAGGGACGCCCTCTTCCGTACGGCGGCCCAACTGCCCTCCGCCATCTCCCGGGGCGTGGCCGCGGCCACCGTGTGGGACATGCTCACGACCGGCGAGGCCACGGCGGCCGAGGCCGGTCGCTGCCTCACCTCGGTGCTGGCGGCCGAGACGTCCGACGCGGTGATCGAGCCGTATCTGACCCTGTCCGCGAACATCGCGGAGCTGTGGGCGCCGCCCGCCGAGCGCGACAGCCTGTCGGCGGCGGTGGCGGCGGTCTGCCGCGACCTCGCCGCGGACCCGGGCCGCCGCCGGGTCGCGCTGCGCGGCCTGGCCGGAACGGCGACGACGGCGGACGATCTCGCCTGGCTCCGCGAACAGGCGGGCGACGACGTCGACTTGCGCTGGCGCGCGCTGACCCGTGAGGCGGAACTGGGCGGTGACGTCACCGCGGAGTCCGACCTCCTGCTCACCCAGGACCCGAACCCGGACGCCTGGGTCCGCGCCCTCGTCGTGCGGGCCGCGCTGCCCGACGCGGCGACGAAGGCGGAGGTCTGGCAGCGGCTGGTCGTGGACCGCTCGGTGCCCGTCACCTCGGTCGGTCCGGTGGCGTCGGCCTTCTGGCGCCCCGGCCAGGACGAACTGCTCGCGCCGTACGCCGAGCGGTACTTGGAGGCGGTGCCGAAACTCCACCTGGGTGGCATGATCCTGGCGATGAGCTACACGAGCCGGCTCTTCCCGCTGCACGGCATCGACCCGACGTACATCGAGCGGGCCCGCGAGGTGTCCCGTGAGGCGGTCCCGGTAGTCCGCCTCACGGTCCTGGAACGCTCCGACGAGGTGAGCCGCATGCTGCGCGCCCGGGGCACGTCCGCCTGACGCGCCCAACACCCAACCGGTCGACCGCGTAGGCGAGTTATCACCCCACGGCCGACCGGTACTCCCCCAGAAGGATGGAGAAGGGCGCGCATTAGCCTGTTCATGCCGGGTTTGGATCGGTCTGAATGGACCGCCCGGTCGAACAGCGCGAGAATGGAGCAGCCGAGGTGAACGACGCGCAGACCGACCCCACGAAGGGGGCACGCCGCCCACCCATACGTCCGATGTACTGGAGCGGGTACGGCGGCACCGGCGCCACACCCTGGAACTCCTCACCGTCTGCGCCGTGACACTGGTCCCCTGGACCGTCGTCATGGCGTTGACGCTGCCGTCCGGGTACGAGGTCCACCAGTGGCGCCTGACCTGGGTCGGGTTCGACGTCATGCTGGTCGTCGCGATGGCATCCACCGCACTGCTCGGCTGGCGCCGGAACCGCGCCGTCGTCCTGGCGGCACTCACCACATCGGTTCTGCTGATCTGCGACGCGTGGTTCGACGTGTCCCTCGCCTTCGGCACCTCGGAGGTCTGGTGGTCGGCGGCGTTGGCACTGTTCGTCGAACTGCCGCTGGCCTTCTATCTCATCCGCCGGGTGATGGCGATGATCTCGCTCGCACAGTGGCCCTCCGCCGAGACCGCGACGGCCGGTGACACATAGCTCACACCACACCCGAGTGGCAGTGAGGTTTTCGCAACTCCCTTTGTTCCGGATGACTTCGTTCGGACATCCACAGGGCTGAAGTTGGTCGACATGGAGAGCGGCGAGGTGGCAGGACCTCGGCGCGCGGCATGGAGGATGTCATGCCCGAGATACATGTCGATACGCCCCCGCCCCACAGTCCGACAGACAGGGGCCCGCTATGAGCCCGGCGGTACGACTGTCCGGCGCGCACTACTCGGTGGCCGTGGTCGGCGGTGGCCAGGCGGGGCTGTCGGTCAGCCACGAACTCCGCGAACGCGGCATCGACCACGTGGTCGTCGAGGCGCACCGGGTCGGCCACGAATGGCGCGAGCGCCGCTGGGACTCCTTCTGCCTGGTGACCCCCAACTGGCAGTGCAGGCTGCCCGGTTACCCCTACCAGGGCGACGACCCCGACGGCTTCATGGTCCGCGACGACATCGTGCGGTACCTGGAGGGCTACGTCGCCCACTTCCGCCCGCCGCTCGTCGAGGACGTGACGGTCACGAGGTTGCGCCGCTCCCCGGCGGAGTCTTCGAACTCGCCACCACGGCAGGGGACTTCACCGCCGACCAGGTGGTGACAGCCACCGGGCCGTACCACACCCCGTCCCTCCCCCGATGGCCCAGCGCCTGCCCGACTCCGTCACCCAGGTCCACTCCTCCCGCTACCGCAACCCCGCCCAACTCCCCCGGGCGCCGTCCTGGTGGTCGGCACCGGCCAGTCCGGCTGCCAGATAGCCGAGGACCTGCACCTCGCCGGACGCCAGGTGCACCTGGCCGTCGGCAGCGCGCCACGCGTGGCCCGGTTCTACCGCGGCCGTGACTGTGTCGCCTGGCTGGACGAGATGGGCCACTACGCGAAGAGCATCGACGACTTCGACGACGCCGGCGCGGTCCGGATGCGCATCAACCACTACGTCACCGGACGCGACGGAGGCCGCGACATCGACCTCCGTGCCTTCGCCCGCGACGGCATGCGGCTGTACGGACGGCTCACCGAAGTCATGGGTACGGCACTGGAGTTCGCCGACGATCTCAAGGTGAACCTCGATCACGCGGACGCCGTGGCGGAGGGCATCAAGGACGCCATCGACGCCCACATCAGCGCCCGGAACATCGCGGCGCCGGACGAGCCCCGCTACGTACCCGTGTGGGAACCGGACGACCAGCCCCGCGAACTCGACCTGGCCCAGGCCGACATCACGTCCGTCGTCTGGTCCACGGGGTTCCGCCGTGACCACCGCTGGATAGAGGCCCCGGTCTTCGACGGCCGCGGCTACCCGATGCACTGGCGCGGCGCGACCAGCGTCCCCGGCCTGTACTTCCTGGGCCTGCCCTGGCAGCACTCGTGGGGTTCGGGCCGCTTCGAAGCGGTGGGCAGGGACGCGGAGTTCCTCGCGAACCACATCGAGGCATCCCGCCGCCTCGCCGACGTCTGCGGCACCCTCACCGGCGCCCCCACCGAACTCGCCTCCGCCCTCCCGATCGGCTGAGGCGAAGAAAGAGCGCACGGAAGCAGCGGAAGAAGAGGAAAAGGACGAGCACGAGGAACGGGACGACACCCATGGTCCACGACGCACACCGCCACATCGGCGTCCTGCCCGCCTACCCCTTCTACGGCGGCCCGCCGGTCAACCCCGACACCACCGCCCGCGCCACCGTCAAGCAACTCGTCGCCGACCTGGACGCGGAGGGCACCGAACGCGCCCTGGTCATCCCGAACTACGGCGTTCCGGACCCCTCGATCGCCTTCTCCTTCAACGAGTTGGCGATCGAGGCCGCCCAGACCGACGACCGCATCCGAGCCGGGCTGTGGGTGTCCCCGCGCCCCGAGGACGAACAACGCACCACGCAGGCACTAGAGTTGGCGGGCGAGCGGGGCGTGAAGGCGCTCAAGCTCAGCTTCCTTCTCGGCGGACGGCCGACCGACCCGGCCTGCCGCCCCCACCTGGACCGCATCTTCGCCGTGGCGGCCCGCCACCACCTGGTCGTCCACGTCCACACCTCCCCGGCGCCGCGTCCGACATCGACGAGGTCGGCCACCTGGTCGACTGGTACGCCGACCAGGTCCCCGTCCATCTCGTGCACTTCGGCGGCGGGATGAGCGGCCACATCAAGCTCGCCGGTTCCCGGTTCTTCGACTGGATCAGCGCCGGCAAGCACGTCTACACCGACCTCTCCTGGGCCATCGGATTCACTCCCCGCTGGCTGGCCCGGGAGATCGAGCGCCGCGGTATCGGCCACGACCGGGTGCTCTTCGCCAGCGACCAGCCGTGGGGCGACTTCACCGGCGAATACGCCCGCCTCGCCGAAGCGACCGGTGGCGGCGAACTGGGCGATCTGGTCTTCCGGGACACCTTCGCCACGCTCTACGACTGACCGACTCCCGTCCCCGTCCGGTACGTACAAGGAGACAGCCATGTCCGAAACCGTCGAACTCAGCGAGATCGAGCAGAAGTCCCTCACCGAGATCCCCACCCGTCCCTCCCCCGAGGGCACCAGCATCTACGGCGCCACCAAGGTGTTCCCCGACTACAAGGCGGAGGACGGCGAGACGTACTTCACGCTCGTCCACGGCATCGCCCACGAGTCCTCGGTCTCCTTCGTCGCCGTCCTCCAGGCGACCCGCGCCCTGCGCAAGGGCTTCGAGACGGCCATCTACTTCTACGGCCCCGGCTCCCTCAACTGCCTTGCCACACGCGGCTTTCCGACCACCGGGAACTCGGCGTTCCCCGGCGAGCACAACATCAACAACCAGCTCAAGACGTTCATCGCCGAGGGCGGCAAGGTGTTCTGCTGCCGCTTCGGTCTGTCCCTGCACGGCGCCCGCGAGGAGGACCTCATCGAGGGCGTCATCCCGACCCACCCGCTGGACGTCCAGGACGCGCTGATCCACTACGCGCGCAAGGGCGCCATCATCAACTCCACCTACCAGCTGTAAGGGGGCCGCTGTGAGCGTTGGCACCGGATCGACGAGTACGGCGGTTGATGTGCGCATCATGACGCGCGCCGAACTCGCCCTGCACGGCGTCGCGTTGGACGCCCCCGTACGGCGGCCCGACGGCGCGGGTCCGAGCGGCGACGGCCACGTCCTCGTCGACGGTGCCAACGCCGCGCTGCCCACCAACCCGGCCAGCCCCTACCGCGTCCGCGACGGCAAGGTGTGGCTCGGCGACGAGCACGGTCAACTCACCGACACAGGGCTCGCGTTGACCCCGGTGAACCGCCCGAAGTTCTACGACCTCGTCACCGCCGACGGCACCCCTACGAGCACATCGCCCGCCTCCACGGCGCCGACGTCCTCGCCACCACCGTTGTCCAGACCTGCGTCCGCTACGCAGAGGCCGACCGCTGCCGCTTCTGCACCATCGAGGAGTCCCTGCGCTCGGGTGCGACGGTCGCCGCCAAGACACCGGCGCAGCTCGCCCGGGTCGCCGAGGCGGCGGTCCGGTTGGACGGCATCAAGCAGATGGTCATGACCACCGGCACGACGACCGGCTCCGACCGGGGCGCCCGCAACCTCGTCCGCTCGGTGCGCGCCGTCCTCGAAGCGGTCCCCGGCCTGCCCGTCCAGGTGCAGTGCGAGCCACCGGGCGACCTCTCCTGGATCCGGGCCCTGCGCGACGCCGGGGCCGCCACGATCGGCATCCATGTCGAGTCCCTCGACGAGGAGGTGCGGCGGCGCTGGATGCCGGGCAAGTCGACGGTGCCCCTGGCCGAGTACGTGGCCGCGTGGGACGAGGCGGTGCGGGTCTTCGGACGGAACCGTGTCTCCACGTATCTGCTCGTCGGGCTCGGCGAGGACCCGGACGAACTCATTGCGGGTGCGGGCGAGTTGATCGAACGGGGCGTGTATCCGTTCGTCGTCCCGTTCCGTCCGATGGCCGGCACGCTCGCCGCCCGCGACGGCATCCCGGCACCGGGTGCCGCCCTTCTGACGTACGTCACCGAAGGCGTCGCGGCCAAGCTGCGTGCCGCCGGGATGAGCGGCGCCGACCAGAAGGCGGGCTGCGCGGCCTGCGGCGCATGCAGTGTCCTGCAGTCGGCGGGAGGCTGAGGGCGTGCTCCTCGACGGCTCCAGCACAGCACCGGCGACGGACCGGCCGTTCGACATCCTGGCCCTGCTCGGCGACCGCAGCACCCTGGCACGCCGACCCGACTTCCACGTCGAAGAGGCCGCCGGTCAGGGTGAGTTGGCGGACTATCTGCGCCTCCGCCGGGACGCCTTCGTGCACGAACAGGGACTGTTCACCGGCCACGACCTGGACGACCATGACGCCGATCCCCGCACGGTGGTGCTGGTCGCCAAGGACCGGTCCCATGCGGTCGTCGGCGGGGTCCGGCTCGGGCCGGTCGACGACGGACCCGACCTGGGCTGGTGGGCGGGCGGCAGACTGGTCGTGGCACCGGGCGCGCGCGGCCCCAGGGCATCGGCGCGGCACTGGTCCGGGCCGCGTGCGCACGGGCCGAGAGCGAAGGCGCCCTGCGCTTCGACGCGACCGTCCAGACCCGCAACGAACCGCTCTTCCGACGCCTGGGCTGGCGATCCGTCCGCCCGACGACCGTCGCGGACACCCCGCACGTCCTCATGCGGTGGCCGATCGGCAGGATCGCGGCCCAAGTTGCCGCCACCAAGTCCGAACTGGGCCCGCTGCTGGCCGAGTTGCCCGCGCCACCCGGCTTCGTCGGTGACGACGGCGCGCCCGTCCCCGGCACTGACGTCATCGCCGCGTGCGACGCGATCGTGCCGTCGATGGTCGAGCGGGACCCGGAGTGGGCGGGCTGGTGCGCGGTCCTGGTGAACGTCAACGACCTTGCGGCGATGGGCGCTTCACCGCTCGGGCTGCTGGACGCGCTGGGCGCCCGGGACGCCGCGCACGCGGCACTGGTCCTCGCCGGACTGACCCGCGCGGCACGGGCCTACGGCGTCCCGGTTCTCGGCGGGCACACCCAACTCGGCGTCCCCGCGGCCCTGTCGGTGACCGCGCTCGGCCGCACCGACCGTCCCGTGCCCGGCGGCGGAGGGCGCCCCGGACACGCCGTACGGCTCACGGCGGACCTCGGCGGCGGCTGGCGCGCGGGCTACCGGGGCCGTCAGTGGGACTCGACCACCCGGCGTCGAACCGCCGAACTACGCACGATGACAAGGGCGGTGGCCGTCGCGCGACCGGCCGCGGCGAAGGACGTGTCGATGGCCGGGATCGCCGGGACGCTGGGGATGCTGGCCGAGGCGAGCGGGTGCGGGGCGGTGCTCGATGTGGGCGCCGTGCCCCGGCCCGCGGGTGCGGCCATGGGTGACTGGCTGACCTGTTTCCCGGGGTTCGCGATGCTCACGGCCGACGAGCCGCACGCACCGGCGTTGCCCGCCGGGCCCGCAACGGGCGCTCTGTGCGGGGAGTTGACCGCCGGGCAGGGGTCGGGCTGCGCTGGCCCGACGGAGAGATCACCGAGGCGGTCGCCTCCGCGGTGACCGGAATGGGGACGGCATGAGCACGCTGCGGATGGCGGCCGTGGCCGCGGAGTTCGGCCGCGACCTGGAGGAGGACTTCGCGCTCGTGGAGCGGCTGATCAAGGAGGCGGGCGAGCAGGGCGTGCGGCTCCTCGCGCTGCCGGAGGCGTGCCTGGGCGGGTATCTGCTCAGCCTGGACGACGACAGCGCACTCGACGAGGGCCGCCCGCGCTCGCCCTCGACGGCCCGGAGATCCGCCGACTGGCTTCTCTCGCTGGGGAGTTGACCCTCGTGGCCGGATACTGCGAGGCCGCCGGGGACGCTCGCTACAACAGCGTCGTCTGCGTCACCGGCGACGGTGTCCTCGGCAACCACCGCAAGGTCCACCAGCCGCTCAGCGAGGACGCGAGCTTCGCCTCGGGGACGGTTTCCACGCCTTCGACACACCGGTCGGCCGGCTCGGGATGATGATCTGCTACGACAAGGCGTTCCCGGAGTCGGCGCGGGCGCTGGCGCTGGACGGGGCCGAGATCGGGGTGTGCGTGTCGGCGTGGCCGGGTGCGCGCACCCATGCGAGCGCGGATCTCGAACAGGACCGCTGGAAGCGGCGGTTCGACCTGTTCGACCGGGCGCGGGCGCTGGAGAACCAGATCGTGTGGCTCTCCGCGAACCAGTCGGGCACGTTCGGGTCGCTACGCTTCGTCGGCAGTGCCAAGGTCGTCGACCCGGGCGGCGAGATCCTCGCCGACACGGGCGTGGCCTCCGGCATCGCCGTCGCCGAACTCGACGTCGTACAGGCCCTGGAGACCGCCCGCCGGTCGATGGGGCACCTGCGCGACCGGCGGCCCGAGACCTACGGCCCAGCCCCGGGAGCAGTCACCGTATGAGCACCGTCCGGATCGCGGCCGCGGCCGCCCACTTCGGCCGCGACCTGGAGTTCGACCTCGCGCGCGTCGCCAAACTCATTGACGACGCCCGTAGTTCGGGTGCCGGGCTGCTGGTCCTGCCGGACGCCACCCTCGGCGGGTACCTCGCCGACCTGCGCCACCCCGACCCGCAGGCCCTGCCTCCGGCGCTCAAGCCGGACGACCCGCTGATCCTCCAAGTCGCCCGCCTGGCAGCCGAGATGGTGGTGTGCGTCGGCTACTGCGAGGACGGTGGGACCGAGCGCTACAACGCGGCCGTCTGTGTCAGCGGCGACGGCGTCCTCGGCCGCCACCGGAAGGTGCACCTTCCCGCGGGCGAGGTCGCCGCGTACACGGCTGGGGACCGCTTCGACGCCTTCGACACCCCGGTCGGCCGCCTGGGCATGCTCATCGACTACGACAAGACGTTCCCGGAGTCGGCCCGTTCGCTGGCCCTGGACGGCGCCGAGATCCTCGCCTGTCTCTCCGCGTGGCCCACGAGCATCACCAACCGCGCCCCGCGCATGGCCCAGGACCGGCAGGCCCGCCTCTTCGACCTCTACGACCAGTCGCGTGCCGCCGAGAACCAGGTCGTCCTGGCCTCCTCGAACCAGACCGGTGCGATGGGCGGCATGCGCTTCCTCGGCCAGGCCAAGGTGGTCGGCCCGGGCGGTGACATCCTCGCGCGCACCTGGTCCAAGGCCGGGCTCGCCGTCGCCGAGATCGACGTCGCCGCCGAGACCGAGCGCGCCCGCCGCGTCCTGCGCCACCTCGACGAGCGCCGCCCCGACGCCTACCGGGAGTCCTGTACGTGAAGATCGCCCTGCTCAGCTACTCCACCAAGCCGCGCGGCGGGGTCGTCCACACCCTCGCCCTCGCGGAGGCCCTCGCGGCGCTGGGCGAGGACGTCACGGTGTGGACCCTGGGCCGGGGCGGTGACGCGGGCTTCTTCCGCCCGGTGCACCCTGCCGTACGGATCCAGATCGTCCCGTTCCCCGACGGCCCGCCCGAGGAGTCGGTCGGCGCACGCATCCTGCGCTCCATCACCACCCTCCGCAACGCCTTCGACCCCACGCCCTACGACGTCGTCCACGCCCAGGACTGCATCAGCGCCAACGCGGCCGGCCCCTGCGTCCGCACGGTCCACCACCTCGACCACTTCACCACCCCCCCTGACTCGCCGCCTGCCACGAACGAGCGATCGTCGAGCCGTACGCCCACATCTGCGTATCGGCTGCCGTGGCAGGGGAGTTGGCGGCGGGCTGGGGCATCGAGGCACAGGTCATCCCGAACGGCGTGGCCTACGACCGTTTCGCCGCCACCGACCCCGCCGCGCGAACGAGTTGGCGCTCGCGCCTCGGCCCGTACGTCCTCACCGTCGGCGGCATCGAACCCCGCAAGGGCTCCCGACCTCCTTGAGGCATACGCCCTGCTGCGCGCCACGCGTCCTGACCTGCGGCTGGTGATCGCGGGCGGTGAAACGCTCTTCGACTACCGCGACTACCGGGCGGGATGGGAGGCACGGGCCGCCGAACTCGCCGTAGAACCAGTGGTGTTGGGGCAGGTGGACGAGGGCGGGTTGCCGTCTCTGGTCGCGGCGGCGGACGTGTTCGCGTTTCCGTCGCTCAAGGAGGGGTCGGGCTCGCGGCGATGGAGGCGCTGGCGGCGGGGGTTCCGTTGGTGGTGCGGGATCTGCCGGTGCTGCGGGATGTGTTCGGCAAGGCCGCTCGATTCGCCGCGACTCCAGAGGACTTGGCTGCCGAACTCGGGCACGCGCTCGCGACGGAGGACCCGGACCGGCGTTCCGCCGGGCGCGCTCTCGCCGCCCGCCACACCTGGGACGCGGCGGCGCGCAGTCACCTCGCCTTCTACCGTTCCTTGGGTGCTCGCGCGTGAACGGCCTCTGCCCACACGGGCGTTGACACCTCGCCCGATCCGCGTCACGGTGAGGGCTCCCGTGACCGGAGGTCGTCCATGGCACCGTCCTCAGCGTCCCCGTCAGCTGCCGGCCTCGTAGAACGCGTACGGGCGCTCCAACCCCTCCTCCGCGAGCACGCGTTGCGCACCGAGCAGGAGAGAAGGGTGACGGAGGAAGTGGCGGCGGCGCTGACGGAGGCCGGGGTGTACCGGATGAACGTCCCTCGCCGGTACGGCGGTTACCAGAGCCGGTTGAGCACGCAGGTCGACGTGTTGCGCGAGATCGCCGCCGGGTGTGGTTCGACCGGCTTCGTTGCGCTGATCCAGGCGGGTTGCGCGTACATCGCAGCGCTCTTCCCGGACGAGGCGCAGGACGAGATCTTCACCAGCCCGGACGTGCGGGTCGGCGGCACGCTGGTCCCGGACGCGGTCGCGGTGGCGACGGACGGGGGCTATGTCGTCAACGGCACTTCGGGCTTCGCCACCGGCTGCCAGAGCGCCGACTGGCATCTGCTGACGGTCCGGGTCGAGTCCGCCGGGGCCCGCCCGAGCTGTTGTGGACCGCCGTGCCGATGGCCGAGCTGGAGATCCTCGACGACTGGCATGTCGCGGGGCTGGCGGGGAGCGGCAGCAACAGCGTGGTCGCGCGGGACGTGTTCGTACCGGCGCACCGCGTCCTGCCGGTCGGCCCGCTGCTCGCGGGCGACTTCCCCTCGAAGGCCAACGCCGACGACCCGTTCTACCGGATGCCGGTCCTGATGCTGTTCTGTGCCTGGACGGCGCCGAACGCGCTGGGCCCGGCCCGGGCTGCCCTCGCGGAGTTCTCCGAGCGGATCCATCGGCGGGGCATCACCTACACCTTCCACGAGCGGCAGTACGAGGCGGGCGTCACGCATCTGCAGATCGCCGAGGCGGCGATGAAGATCTCCTGCGCCGAGCTGCTGGCCCGCGAGTTCGTCGCCCGGATCGAGGCCGCTGCCGAGAACGGTGATCCGTACACGCAGGCGGACCGGGCCAGGATCCGGGCGCAGAGCGGCTACGCGGCCCGGCTGTGCAAGGAGGCCGTGGACCTCATCGCGTCCGCGTCCGGGGCGTCCTCGCTGCACCGCGACGTCCCCATGCAGCGTGCGGTCCGGGACCTGTACGCGCTCAACCTGCATGCGTTCGTCAATCCGGCCACCAACCTGGAGCTGTACGGCCGGGTCCTGTCCGGGCTCGACGCGGGCACGCCGTTCCTCTGACCGGTCCGGGGATTTCAGTGCAGGGTCGCCAACCAGGCCTCGGTGTCGGCCGGTTGGGCGAAGCGGTGTGTGGTGAGCGGTGCGAAGCGCGGGTCACCGGTGCGGCGTTCGATCTCGCGGCGCCGGCCCGCGTACTGCGACCAGGCCCACCAGGCGGGGTGCTCCCGGCTGAACCACCCCGCCCACGTTTCCCTGTTGCCGCCGAAGACGCTTTCGCGGGTGACCGTCCGCCGTAGCGAACGGCGCAGCACGCGCGGCATGATCACGCGTCTCCGGTAGTCCAGCCAGAGCACCGTGTCGGCCATCTCCCAGAGCAGATCACGGACTTCGGGCGGCCCGATCGAGTCGATGATCCAGCGGGGTTCGGAGGTGAGCCGCAGGACGTCGTCGGTCAGGCCTTGGTTCACTGCCCAGTCGGGGCCGTTGAAGTACAGCGCGTCCATCTGGTGGTACGGCACGTCGAGCCGCTCCCCACAGCCCGCGCGAGCGTCGACTTGCCCGCGCCTGTCGACCCGACCACCAAGATCCGTTCCATCCGGGCACCTTAACTACGATGGGCCGAGCCCGGCGAACATCGACAGGAGCCCCACTATGAGCAGTCCGCACCATGCCCACGCCTCCCTCGACGGGCTGGTGCTGGGTGACGCCTTCGGCGACGGCTGGTTCACGCGGTCCGACGAGGACGCCGAGGAGTTGTGGGCCGCGCGGGAACTGCGCCCCGCGCCGTGGTCGTGGACGGACGACTCGGCTATGGCGTTCGTCCTGTTCGCCCACTTGGTGGCCCATGGCGAGGTCCAACCGGGCTCGCTGGCAGGAGAGTTCGCCGCCGAGTACGGGCGGGACCCGGGCCGGGGGTACGGCCCGTCCATGCACGGCATCCTCCGCCGCATCGGCGACGGCGAGGACTGGCAGACGGTCACCACCGGGCAGTTCGGCGGGCAGGGGTCCTACGGCAACGGCGCCGCGATGCGGGTCGCCCCGCTGGGGGCCTGGTTCCGGGACGACCTGAAGGTCGCCGCCGAGCAGGCCCGGCTGTCGGCATTGACCACCCACGCGCACCCGGAGGCCGTCGCGGGGGCGGTGGCCGTGGCGGTGGCCGGCGCGCTGGCCGCTGCCGGTGCGGATCAACAGGCCGCCCCACGCGCCGAGTTCCTGCGGGAGGTCGCCTCGCATGTACCGGAGAGCGATGTCCGCTCCGGTCTGCTGGTCGCCGCGAACTTCTCCGGACGGACCTCGGTACGGCACGCGGCGTCCGTGCTGGGCTCGGGCACGCTCATCTCCGCTCCGGACACCGTGCCGTTCGCCCTGTGGTCCGCGGCGGGCCAACTCGACGATCTGCCCGAGGCGTTGTGGCAGACCGTCGCCGGGTGGGGCGACCGGGACACGACCTGCGCGATCGCCGGAGGTGTCGTCGCGGCCCGCACCGGCACGGGCGGCATCCCGTCCGCCTGGCGGGATGCCTGCGAGGCGATCCCGGCCTGGAGCGGCTGGGACGCGCTCACGGCAGGCAACGCGTAGGCGGCGCCTCGGTTCGATGGTGTTGCCCGCGTACAGGCCTTGAAGACCCGTGGGGTGCCGGTCGCGGTCCACGCCGTTCGCGGTCAGGCCTCATGAGGCTTCCGCATGATATTTGTTCGGACATGGGGCGCGCGTACGCAGGTCGGTGCGGTGCGGTGCCGCGCGCCCCGGCCGCCGCTAGGCGCGACCGACCGCCGCGGGCACGGCCTGCCGGGCCACCTCGACGACGCGCTCGCGCACCAGCTCCATGCACAGCCGCATGTTCTTGTCCGCGATGACGTTGTCCGGGATGCGGCACGCGAACTGGAGCCCCTCGTGGACCCGGGTCACCCACGCGCACACCTGGTCGCCGTACGACACCCGGATCAGCCCGTACGCCTTCAGTTCCTGCCACCGTTCCGAACCGGGCAGGGCGCGTGAGTCGACGTAGGAGACGATCGAGTACAGGTCGGGGGACGTGGGCCGGAAGTCGGCGCCGAGCAGGCGCAGGACGCGGGCGATGGGCATGCGGGCCAGCGGGCGGTTCTCGCGGAGGGTGGCGCGGACCATGCGCAGGGCGTCGTCGAAGTCCGTGGCGTGCTCGACGGGGATCTCGATCGGCGCGCCGCCCACGTACCAGCCGACCGAGTCGGCCCAGCGGGACTTGGCACGGGTATGGAAGGGGACGACGGTGCGGTACACGTCGAGGCCGCTGATCTCGCGGGCGGCCAGCGCGACGGCCGCCAGGACGCCGACGAGGCTTCCGCCGTACGGCCGGCAGTACGCCTCGAAGGCCGCCGCGTCGATGTCGTCGACGAGCATCTCCTGGAGGAACTTCTGGGTGGGGAGCGGCCCTTCGGGGTCGAGGCCGAGGTCGACGGGGAAGTTGGGCAGCTTGCCGTCGCAACGGGCGATGAACTCGCGCCAGCCAGGAGACGACGGTGTGGGTGTCGTCGATCTGGTCGGCGTCGGTGCGCTCGCCCGCGCAGAAGTCGATGTAGCTCGCCACGGGCGCCGCCTCGACCGACGTCCCGGCGAGCCCTGCCGCGTACAGCTCGTGGACCTCGCCCGCGATGCGGTGCAGGGAGTAGGCGTCGACGTTGCTGTGGTCGAAGGCCAGGTAGACGCTCGTGCCCTCGTCGCGAACGACCGCCGCGAAAAGGAAGTTGGGCCAGGTGAGCGCGTCCGCCGCGACGTCGAAACGGTCCTGCAGATACCGGGTCAGCGTGACCGCGTCCGCGAACTCCCCCACGTCCTCGCGGTGCAGGGCCACGTCGTCGGCGTCGAGAGTGAAGCGGCGCATCTCGTCACCTGCCCACCGGAAGCCGCTGCGCAGCGTCTCGTGCCGGAGCATCCAGGACCGCAACGCGCCCTGGAGCACGTCCAGTTGGATCCGACCCGGCATGTCGAAGGCGGTACCGAGCCAGGTCGGCACGAACAGGCCGTCCTCGCGCACCGTGCGCGCCGTCCGGATGTGGGACTCCTGCACATACGCCGGTGGCCGCGCGTCGTCCGGGAGTTCCCGCGCCGCTCCTACGGCCGTCGGGTGCAGCGTCCACTCGACGAGTCGTCCGGGTCGGATCTCGCACCGCTGAAGGTCACTCATGCGCACAGGGCTCTCCGTTCGCCTGCCCACGGGAGGCCGCCGGGCACCACTGTCGATCCACGCCTCCATGCCGCTCGGGCACCACTCACTGCATGAGGAGATCAACGATCGGATATTCGGAAAGCAACGCCGTGAACAGGCTTTCTGATCAGTCCATTTCAGCCCGCGCGGTGGAGCTGCGCGGAGAGGTGGTGTTGCAGCGGCTGCCCTACGGCTTCCAGATCGTGCGCGAAGGTGAGCGTGGACTCGTCGTTCAGGGTGTAGCGGCGGCGGGTGGCGGTGACCTTCTTGGCGGTGGGGGTGAGGGCGACCTCATGGGTGGTGAGGTCGATCGTGCCGGCGGTGGCTTTTCCTACGAGGATCTCGGCGATGCCGGTCGGTTGGGTGATCAGGGCCTCGACGCGGGCGTCGGGTTGCAGGCGCCACCAGCCGCTCTCGCGGGCGGCCGGGCGCAGGGGTGTGCCGTCGGCGGCGAGAATCCAGGCGCGGGCCTCGTAGTGCAGGAAGGGGCGGCCGTCGTGGGTGAAGGTGACTTCCTGGGCGTAGGTGAAGTCGCCGTCCAGGGTGGGATATTCGCCCTCGCCTTTGCCTTGCCAGTGGCCCAGGAGACCGAGGACGGGTTCGAGGAGGGGGTGGGGGCGGGTTTTTCGTCGGGGTGGTGGGCGTCGGGGAAGGGGTGGGTGGACACGGGCGTGCTCCTGCGGTTGATGCGGGTGTCGGGCGCAGCCTAGGGCGCTCCGCTGGGGTGACCCGATACGTCGTTGTTTGGCTGCCGCGCCGTGGGGCTGGGCACGCAGTTCCCGCGCCCCTTTGGGGGTTGTCGGTGCGCGGTGTTCGAAGGCGGTCGCGTCCTTCCGATCGTCCGGCTCGCCTGCTACGAAGTTTTTGCCTCCTCGCGGGGACTTCATGAATCGGGTCTCACCTGCGCGGAGTCCTCTTTGTCCGGCCCGACGCGCGGTCGGTAATGGTGAGTTCACCCGGGTTCCCTTCCACCGCGTTCTACGCGCGTGGTGTCATGCACCTGCCCGCCACCCCCACGTGGGCAACAACTCGACTAGGAGTCACGCATGTTGAGGAAGTTCCTCGGCCGCGCGGGTGTCGCGCTGGCAGCCGGCGCCGCCACCCTCTTCGTCAGCGCGGTCCCCGCGAACGCCGCGACCTACACCGCCTTCGCCTTCTCGCAGTCCGGCACCACCCAGCCGACCATCTACGACTTCATCAACTCGGCCACCTCCTCGCTCGACATGACGATGTACGAGCTGGAGGACACCACGGCCGTCAACGACCTGATCGCCCTGGAGAAGAAGGGCGTCACCGTACGGGTGGTCCTGGACCGCGCCCACCAGTCCGCGAACAGCTCGGCGTACACGGCCCTCACGAACGCGGGCGTGGGTGTCGTGGGTCGCCGTCGGCCTTCGTCTACACGCACCAGAAGACGATCACCGTGGACGGCACCAAGTCCCTTGTCCTGACCGGCAATCTGACCTCGCAGTACTACTCGACCGGCCGTGACTACGGTGTCTTCACCGACGACACCCGCGATGTCGCCGCGATCGAGAAGGTGTTCAACGCGGACTACGCCGGGACCTCCGTCACCCCGACCGACGGCGACCATCTGCTCTGGTCCCCCACCGACTCGCGCAGCCGGCTGCTGACCGTCATCAACGCGGCCACGAAGACGCTGGACGTCGAGGAGTTGGAGTTCAGCGACAGCACGGTGGTCAACGCGATCGTGGCCCGGGCGAAGGCGGGCGTGACCGTGCGGGTGGTGCTGGAGACCCCGGCCGACTACTCCAGCGAGGTCTCCGCGATCAAGGCGGCCGGCGGCAAGGTCGTCGGCTACTCCGACCCCAACGGCTTCTACATCCACGCCAAGGCGATGGTCGCCGACTACGGCCTGTCCACCCAGGAGGTGGAGGCGGGCTCGATGAACATCAGCAGCAACTCCCTCTCCAACAACCGGGAGTTGGGCATCATTCTCACCGGCACGGGCGTGGCCCAGTCCGTCGCCACGACCATCGAGACCACGTTCAAGAGCGACTACGCGGGCGGTACGGCGGCCTAGGGTTTCCGAGCGGCGTCGGTCGGCTCCGGGGTCGGGGGCCTCGGAGCCTGCCGTACGGCGCGCAGGGCGAGGGCGAGTTCGGTGATACCGCGGGGGGTCGGTCAGGGAGTGGCCGGTGCGGTCGGCGATGCGGCGCAGCCGGGTACGGACGGTGTTGGGGTGGACGTACAGCTTCTTGGCGGACCCCTCGGACCCGTCCAGCGTACGGCGCCCCCTGCGCCGACCGGTCACACATAGCCCCGCCGCCGCACCACACCCAAAGCGAGCGCCCCCAGCGGGACATTGAGCCAGAACGTCAGCAACCGGTAGACGAGCACCGCCGACGTCGCCGCCCCCGCCTCGACTCCGAGCGTCGTCAGACCGGCGATGAGCCCCGCCTCCAGCGCCCCCAACCCACCCGGTACGGGAGCCGCGTTGGCGATCAGCCGGGCCGCCATGTACGCGGCACCGACCTGGACGAAGGGGAGGTCGGCGCCGAGCGCGTGCAGGCTCATGGCCAGGCCGACGATCTGGATGAGGGGCAGGCCGAGCGCACCGACGACGCCCACGACGACCTTGGCCGGTTCGGTGGCGATCCCGGCGACGGTCGATCCGGCCGCGCGCAGGAACGGCCACACCTTGTCGCGCAGGAAGCGGCGGCCGGGCGGGGTGAACCCGAGCAGTGCCCCGGCGGCGAGCGCCAGGGCGACGGCCCACAGCACATACCGCCCGCCGGACAGGTCCAAGTGGACTCCGGCGTGACCGCGTCCCGCCCAGGCGAAGAAGACGGCGGCGACCACGGTGTTGGACAGGGCCCCGGCCAGACTCTGCAGACCGACGGAGGCCGTGGCGGCCCCGGTCTCGATCCCCGTCTTCTGCAGATAGCGAAGGTTGAGCGCCATGCCCCCGACGTTGCTCGGGGTGATCCGGTTCAGGAACGAACTCGCGAACTGCACCTGGTAGGTGGGCCCGAACGGCAACCGGTCCGGGATGGTGCCCAGTTGCAGAGAGGTCGAGAACGCCTGCGAGAGGAAGGTGATGGGCAACACCGCGAGCACCCACCACCAGTTGGCGTCCCGCAGCGCGTCGACGGCCGCCGGCGCGTTGGCCAACTGCGGCAGCACCAGGTGGAGCACGAGGAACGCGCCCGCCAGCCCGAGGACGCTCTTCCATGTGAACCGCGCCAGCTGTGCGGACGGAACTGCCTTCGCGTGAGCAGCGGTTGAGATCTCGGCGGCTAGATCACGCAGCAGATTGGGGCGGCCACCCGGACGCAACGTGCGTCGCCCCTCCTTCGCCTTGGCCGCCCGTGCGCGGGCCTGGTCGTAGTGGACGACCGCACGCCGCGCCGGTCCCGTGAGCGCGAGCGGCTGGAGGTACGGAAGCGCGCTCGCCAGCAGCTCCGGCCCGAGGCCGGCCAGCGCGCACGCGGTGGCACGCCGGGGCCGATCCGTACGGCGGTGGTGGCGAGCAGGTCGACGAGGTCGCTGCCCAACACCTCTGGTGGGGCGTTCAGTTGGGCCCGCGCGAACGCCGAGAACCGCGCCTTCCCGTCCGGTGCGACAAGGATGTGCTCCGGGCGCAACGACCCGTGCCCCAGCCGGTGTTGCTGAAGGAGTGCCACGGAGCGCCATACCCCGGCGAATAGTTGATCGGTCAGCTCCTCGTCCCGTACGGCGGACAGCGCCCGGGAGTCCTCCTCGACGGTGGCGACCAAGGCGCCGCCTCCGGCCACCGGGTAGGCCATCACCGGTTCGGCCACGCGGGCGCCGGTGCGGGCCGCGAAGACGAGCATCAGCAGCTCGTGCTCGGCGGCTCCGAGCGGTGACCGTTCGGCCGCGTCGACCGGGTGGCGCAGCAGCGTCCGCCGGGCCAGCCGGTGGAAGAGGTCACGGTTGTGGTCCTCGGCGGCGAGCACCCGCACCGCCAGCCGCGAAGCCACCGTGGTGACGGCGCGGTAGACGGTCCCCTCCCCAAACGCTGTTCGTCCAGGGGCAGTTCGCTCAGGGACACGATCGGAATCCCGGACGCCACCAGCGTTTCGGCGACCGCCTGCGCCGTAGGTCGGTCGGCCGGGGCACCGGCCAGCAGCAGCACGGCCGACCCGGCGGCGCCACCCACGGCGAGTGCGGCGACGGCCTCCAGCGGCACGATCGCGGCACCGGTCACGCCGAGCGCGCCGCACCCGGCGGTCAGGAACCACAGCGCCCGTCGCGGACGGGCCCCCAGCCACGGTCCGGCCGCGACGACCGCCGCCGCGCAGGCCGCGAGGTACACGGCCGACGGCCAGCCCGCCTGGACCAGACCGTCCCGCCCGTCCAGTACTTCCGGCCACGCGTCCGGCCGCCCCCGCGCCAACGCCGGCCGCGTGAGCGACCACGTGCCGAAGGCACCCAGCGCCGCCGCGGGCAGGACCCGTAGAAAAGGCTCGATCCGGCGCCATACGCACCACACCACCAGGGCCGCTGCCGGGGCGAGCAGGGCGACGGTCTGGACCGTTCCGACGAGGGTGTCGCGCGCAGCGCCGGAGGCAGGGCGGTGGCCGTGGTGACGAGTCCCTGCTGGGCCGCGCGGACGGTGTCGCGGGTCGCGACGGCGAGCAGTACCGTCACCAGCAGTACGGCCAGGGACACCAGCAGGCGCCACAGGTCGACCGCCCGGCGGACGGTACGCGGGGGCGGCCCCTCGATCACCGGAACCGACAGCTCTTCGCTCACACCGGCTCCTCGTCGACAGGCCGTACGCCGTGAAGCACCGATGTTCTCGCCCCGGCTCGGTTCGCGCATCCGCCAGATGGCCGCAGCACTTCATATGACGCCGGTGGAGGAGTAAGGAAGTAGCGGATGCAGTCGTATGACCGATCGCGGCCGGGGACGCGGCCCTAGCCTTCGTGGCGCGCCATGGCCTCGGGCGAAGAACGAGGCTCCACCCTCGTCTGTGGAAGGTGACCATGTTCACTTCACCCAACGTGCTTCTCTGGCGCGGTCTGCTGGCCGTCGCCCTCGGCGCGGTCTCCGTGGCGTGGCCCGGCATCACCGTCGGCGCGTTCGTCGTCCTCTTCGCCGTCTACGCGTTCATGACCGCGGCGACGGACGCCGCCCGCGCCTTCGCCGGCGACCGGGTCGGACCGGTCATCGGCTGGCTGCTGCTGGCCCTGCTCTCGCTGGCGGGCGGTGTGGTCGCGCTGGCGTGGCCCGGCATCACGGCGCTCGCGCTCACGATCTGGATCGCCGCGTGGGCGCTGACCACGGGCGCCATGGAAATAGGCCTGGCCTTCCAGCGCGACGAGACGGCGGGCGAGCGGACGCTGTTCCTGCTGACCGGCGCCGTCTCGCTCGTGTTCGCCTTCTCCCTGTTCGTCCGCCCCGACATCGGCGCGGTCTCCCTCGCCACGGTCTTCGGCCTGTTCAGCCTCGTCTACGGCGTCTCGGCCGTCTTCGCCTCGTTCGACGAGCGGCGCCGCCGTCACGCCACGAGCGAGCGGGAACCGGTCCGCGCCTGAACCCCGGGCTACGGGCGGTCACGTGGCGACGGCCGGGGAGCTCGACGGTGATCGATCCAGCGCGGTGCACACTTCGGAAGACCCATGCGCCTCGGTATCGCCATGGATGACTGCGCCTCGCCCATCGCGTGTACGGGAGTTGAGGTCGCGCCGAGCCGCCGCTGAATGCGGAAGGTCCCGGACACGCGCTTCCCGTCCGGGACCTTCCCTTGCTACGACGCCTGCGCCGGCGCTCAGTCGAACTTCTCGACCACCGTCTCGAACTGCCGCACCATCGCCGTCAGGGACCGGCCGTCGAGATGGTCCATGACGCGCTTGCGGGCGCTGGCGAGGTGTATCGGGTAGGCCGCCTGAAGCCGGTTCAGCCCTTCCGGGGTGAGGGTCGCGACATTGCCGCGCGCGTCACCCTCGTAGCGCCGCTTGACGACCTGGCCGCGGCTCTGCAGCGCGTCCACGACGCGGGTGATGCGGCTCGCCGAGAGCGCGGTCGCCGCGGCGAGGTCGGCCATGCGGAGTTCCTGGTTCTCGGCCTCGGACAGGCTCATCAGGACGACGTACTCGGTGAGCGCCAGTCCGGTCGACCGCAGCAGGTCGTCGTCCAGCGAACGCGGCAGCGCGACGATGACCCGCATCAGAGCACGCCAGAAACGCTCTTCCTGTGCGGTCAGGGGTCTTCGGCGGTCATCCGTGCAGGTTAGTGTGCTCAAGCAAGGAACCTCAAGCCAAAGCATCCCGCTCGACCTCGCGCATTGGCCTTCACCGCACGGGTGTTGTTCGGGTCCCGGAGGCGGGCGGCGCTCGTCCCGCTGCGTGCCCAGCCGTCGTACGTCGGTCACGCTGTACGACATCGAGGCGCGGAATCCGGCGCCGGCGCGCACGGGGGCCAGGTCAGCCCACTCCGGCACCGTGGTCCGCCCAGGAGGAACGAGCGACACCGGCTCACGGTGCCCTCGCCGGGGCACCCGGCTTCCGCGAACGACCCAAGCCGCGACTTACTTGCGTCAGTGAGCAGATCCTCTCCCGCACGGCTGTACGGACAGGCTTCAACTGGACGTTTCCCAGCGCCAGTTGACCGCCCCACCCCCGCTTGACATGACCCACCCGCGACGCAACGCTTGCCGACGAAAGCAACGACTTCGGGTCGGAGGCCTCGATGACCGCAAGCTCCCGGACGACAAGGGCGGCCCGCTGCGGGCGGAGCTGGAAGGTGCCGCGTTCCAGGCGGATCCGCACGCGGTGCTGCGCCGGTTGACGGATTCCGGAGCCGCGCACCGTTGCGAACCGGACGGCGCGCCACCGCAGTTGATGGTCACGGGCTACGAGGCGGCCCGCCAGGTTCTCACCGACCCCGGGTGTCCAAGCGGAGCGAACGCGCGGGCCTAGAACCGGGCTGGCTGATGAGCGGGGTCCGGGACGAGGTCGGCATCGACTACATGCTGACCGTGGACCCACCCGACCACACCCGGCTCCGCAAACTGGTGACGCGCGCCTTCACTCCCCAGCAGATCGAGGCACTGCGACCCCGTACGCGCCAGCTCGCCGACCGGTTCGCGGACGACGTACTGGCCCTGGAGACACCGGAGTTGATCGAGGGCTTCGCCGCCCGCGTCCCGATCGCCGTGATCTGCGAACTCCTCGGCGTGCCGCTGGACGACCGGGACCGGTTCCGCTGGGCCTCGGAGCAGATCGTGTCCCCGGTCGCGGGCAGTGACCGGGAGGAGGCGTACGTCTGGATGAGCGGGTATCTGGCGGAGCTGATCACGGCCAAGCGGGCCGACCCCGGGCAGGATCTGCTGAGCGCGCTGGCCGACGACACCGTCGAAGACCGGCTCTCCGAAACGGAGTTGGTCGGTATGGCCTTCCTGCTGTTGATCGCCGGGTACGAGACGACCGCCAACCTCATCGGCGCCGTACTCCTCGGAGTCGCCCAACAGCCTTACCTCTTCAAGATGTTGCGCGCCGATCCCGGCCTCGTGCCCACGGCGGTGGAGGAGTTCCTGCGCCTTGACGGGCCGGTGCTCACGGCGACCGAGCGTTTCGCCACCGAGGACATGCGGGTGGGCGAGGTGCCGGTGCGACGGGGCGACATGCTGCTGGTGTCCCTCGCCGCGGCCGACCGGGACCCGGCCCGGTTCGAGGAGCCGGACTCTTCCGCCTCGGCCGGTCGACCGGCCATCTCGCCTTCGGCCACGGCGTCCACCACTGTCTCGGCGCCCCGCTGGCCAGGATGGAGGCCGCGGTCGCGGTCACCGCGCTGCTGGAACGCGTCGAGAGTCTCGAACTGGCGGTGGACGCGGGCGACTTGGAGTGGGCTCCGGGGCTGTTGATGCGCGGGGTACGACGTCTTCCCGTGTCGGCCGTACTCACCAGTGGCTCGAACTCGCACTAGTGCGTGGGGACTTCAGTCCTGTCGATGGACCTCGATGAGCAGCGCCTGCTCCGCCTTCACGGTGTACGCGACCGCAGCCTGCGCAGCATGCGGGCGTCCTCGAAGCCGACCGAGCGTGCGGCGGCGTCGATCGTGACGCCGTGGCTGATGAGGTGCTCGGCGCGTTCGAGGCGGAGGGTCTGCTGGTAGCGCAGCGGGGTGAGGCCGGTGGCCCGGCTGAAGAGGCGGGTGAGGGTGCGCTCGCTGACGCCGACCGCCGAGGCGAGGGCGGGCAGGGGGAGCGTCTCGTCGAAGCGGGTGTCGATGAGGTCCTGGGCGCGGTGCACCGTGTCGTCGAGGTGGGAGCGGTGCCGGAGCATCGCGCTGGCCTGTGGTTCGTGGCCGTTGCGGCGTGCGTAGACGACCATGTCCCGGGCGATCTGGGCGGCTGTGGCGGGGCCGTGGCGGGTGGCGATCAGGTGCAGGGCGAGGTCGATGCCGCTGGCGATGCCGGCCGAGGTGACGACCCGGTCGTCGGTGGTGAACAGGACGTCGCGGACGACGGTCGCCTTCGGGTGGCGCAGGGCCAGTTCGTCCTGGACGTCGTGGTGGGTGGTGCAGTGGCGGCCGTCGAGGAGTCCTGCCCGGCCGAGCGCGTCGGCCCCGGCGCAGACGCTGGCCACCGTCCCGCCGCGGGCGTGGTGGTCCCGGAGCGCCCGCAGAGCCGTGTCGCCGATGGCGGGCGCGTCGACCAAGGCGAGGGCTCGCCATCCCGGCACCACGACCAGGTCCTCGGGGCCCAGCTCCGGCCAGTCGAGCGCGGTCGTCAGCGGCAGCCCCTGGGCGCTGGTGACGTGGGACTGCTCGGCGACGTAGGAGAGCGTGTACGGGTGCCCGAAGTCCGCTGCGGTGGAGAAGACCTGGGCAGGGCCTGCCAGGTCCAGCAGGTGGACTCCGGGGACCAGGAAGAAGACGACGTGGCTCACGATCCGGTCATCATGCCTGATCTGCGGCGGCGGCTTCCAGTTCGTCGACCGTCGCGATGGTGGCGAAGCGACCTGCGAGGGCGTACTCGGTGCGCCGGACGACCTCTTCGGCGGGGAGGGTGCGGGGGTCGGCGAGGAGTTCGGCGACGGTCTGGTCGGCGGGGGCGTCGCGGTGCGGGATGGGATTGGTGGCCGTCGCGTCGGTGACGAAGGTGACCTGGTAGCCGAAGTCGCTCCCGACACGGGTGGTGGTCTCGACGCACTGCTCGGTGCGGATGCCGCACACGGTGAGCTCGCGGACGCCGTGTTCGGTGAGGAGTTGCTGCAGGTTGGTGGTGGTGAAGGCGTTGTGCGAGGTCTTGTGGAGGAGCGGTTCGCCGTCCGCGCGCTCCAGTTCGTCCATCAGCCGGACGTGGCCGAGGGCCGGGTCGAAGACGTCGCCGCTGCCGGGCTCGGGTGCAGCACCCACACCACGAGGTCGCCGGCCTGCCGGGCGAGCCGGACCAGGCGGTTGACCTGGTCGGCGATCTTCGGGTCGGAGATGGTCGCCCACAGCGGACGGGCGCGGAAGGATTCCTGGACGTCGATGACGATCAGTGCTCGGGTCATGTCCCCAGACTGCGCCGTACGGGTGGGCGGGCGACAGGCCCCATCGAGTCCGGGACCGGACCGATCCGGTCACCGGATGGAGCGGCCCATCGCCGTACCGTCCGGCTGGAAAGCCGGTGACCGGGGCGGGCGACCTGCCTCGCCCCGGGCACCGGATCGAACGGCCCGCCGCCGTACCGCCTACCGCAGTTCGACGAGCAGGTCGCCGCCCTCCACCTGCTGGATGCGGTTGATGGCGAGGCGGGAGACCCGGCCGGACTTGGGCGCGGTGATCGACGCTTCCATCTTCATCGCCTCGATGGTGGCGACGGTGGCCCCGGCCTCCACCTCGTCGCCCTCATCGACCGCGAGGGTGACCACGCCCGCGAAGGGGGCGGCCACATGGCCGGAGTTGCCGCGGTCGGCCTTCTCGGTGACGGGGACGTCGGAGGCGGCGGAGGTGTCCCGCACCTGGATCGGCCGGATCTGGCCGTTCAGGGCGGACATCACCGTGCGCAGCCCGCGTTCGTCGGCCTCGCCGACGGCTTCCAGCTCGATGAGGAGACGGACGCCGGGCTCCAGGTCGACCGTGTACTCCTTGCCGGGCCGGATGCCGTAGAAGAAGTCCTTGCTGTCGAGGACGCTGGTGTCGCCGTAGGTCTGGCGGTGGTTCTCGAACTCGCGGGTCGGGCCGGGGAAGAGCAGGCGGTTGAGGGTGGCGCGGCGGTCCTTGTCGAGGGCCGTGCGGTCCTCGGGGCTGAGGTCCTGGACGGGCTTAGGGTCGGCGCGGCCCTGGAGTGCCTTGGTGCGGAACGGCTCGGGCCAGCCGCCGGGCGGGTGCCCAACTCGCCGCGCAGGAAGCCGATCACGGAGTCCGGGATGTCGTACCGGTCGGGGGACGCCTCGAAGTCGGCGGGGCTCACTCCGGCGCCGACCAGGTGCAGGGCGAGGTCGCCGACGACCTTCGACGACGGGGTGACCTTCACCAGGTGGCCGAGGATGCGGTCGGCGGCGGCGTACATCGCCTCGATGTCCTCGAAGCGGTCGCCGAGGCCGAGCGCGATGGCCTGGGTGCGCAGGTTGGAGAGCTGGCCTCCGGGGATCTCGTGGTGGTAGACGCGGCCGGTGGGTGAGGCGAGGCCCGCCTCGAAGGGGGCGTAGATCTTGCGGACGCTCTCCCAGTACGGCTCCAGGTCGCCGATGGCCTGGAGGTCGAGGCCGGTGGGGCGGTCGGAATAGTCGGTCGCGGCGACGATCGCGGAGAGGGACGGCTGCGAGGTCGTACCCGCCATGGAGGCCACCGCGCCGTCGACGGCGTCCGCGCCGGCCTGGATCGCGGCGAGGTAGGTGGCGAGCTGGCCGCCCGCGGTGTCGTGCGTGTGGAGGTGGACCGGCAGGCCGAACTCGCGGCGGAGGGCGGAGACGAGGGTCGCCGCGGCGGGGGCGCGCAGCAGGCCCGCCATGTCCTTCACCGCGAGGACGTGGGCGCCCGCCTCGACGATCTGTTCCGCGAGCCGGAGGTAGTAATCCAGCGTGTAGAGGCGCTCGTTGGGGTCGGACAGGTCCGAGGTGTAGCAGAGGGCGACCTCGGCGATCGACGTTCCGGTGGCGCGTACGGCGTCGATGGCCGGGCGCATCTGGCCCACGTCGTTGAGCGCGTCGAAGATGCGGAAGATGTCGATGCCGGTGGCGGCGGCCTCCTGGACGAAGGCGTCGGTGACCTGGGTCGGGTACGGGGTGTAGCCGACGGTGTTGCGTCCCGCAGCAGCATCTGGAGGCAGATGTTGGGGACGGCCTCGCGCAAGGCGGCCAGCCGGTCCCAGGGGTCCTCGGCGAGGAAGCGCAGCGCCACGTCGTAGGTGGCACCGCCCCAGCACTCCAGGGAGAGGAGTTGCGGCACGGTGTGGGCGACGACCGGGGCGACCGCGAGGAGGTCCTTGGTGCGGACGCGGGTGGCCAGCAGCGACTGGTGGGCGTCGCGGAAGGTGGTGTCGGTGACGCCGATCGTGGGCGACTCGCGCAGGTGCCGGGCGAAGCCCTCGGGGCCGAGTTCGGCGAGCAACTGCCGCGAACCGGCCGGGGTTCGGTGCTCGGGACCGGCGGCAGCTTGGTGGTGGGGTCGATCAGGTCGGGGCGTTCGCCGTGCGGCTTGTTGACCGTGACGTCGGCGAGGTAGGTGAGCAACTTAGTGCCGCGGTCGGCGGAGTGACGTGCCGTCAGCAGATGCGGGCGCTGCTCGATGAACGAGGTGTTGATGCGCCCGGCCTGGAAGTCCGGGTCGTCCAACACCGCTTGCAGGAAAGGGATGTTGGTGGCCACACCGCGGATGCGGAACTCGGCGACGGCACGCCGGGCGCGGTTGACGGCGGTGGTGAAGTCCCGTCCTCGGCAGGTGAGTTTGACCAGCATGGAGTCGAAGTGCGCGCTGATCTCCGTACCCGCGTGGGTGGTTCCGCCGTCGAGGCGGATGCCGGAGCCGCCGGGCGAGCGGTAGGCGCTGATCCGGCCGGTGTCCGGGCGGAAGCCGTTGGCGGGGTCCTCGGTGGTGATACGGCACTGGAGTGCGGCGCCGTGCAGGGTGACCGTCTCCTGGGACAGACCCAGGTCGGCGAGGGTCTCCCCGAGGCGATCCGCAACTGCGCCTGGACGAGGTCGACGTCGGTGACCTCCTCGGTGACCGTGTGCTCGACCTGGATGCGCGGGTTCATCTCGATGAAGACGTGGTTGCCGGCCGGGTCGAGGAGGAACTCGACGGTGCCCGCGTTGCGGTAGCCGATCTCACGGGCGAAGCGGACCGCGTCCACGCAGATCCGATCGCGCAGTGCGGGGTCGAGGTTGGGCGCGGGGGCCAGCTCGACGACCTTCTGGTGCCGGCGCTGCAGCGAGCAGTCGCGCTCGAAGAGGTGGATGACGTTGCCCTCGCCGTCGGCGAGGATCTGCACCTCGATGTGCCGGGGTCGACGACGGCCTTCTCCAGGAACACCGTGGCGTCACCGAACGCGGACATGGCCTCACGGGCGGCGGCCTCGATGGACTCGCGCAGGGTCGCCGGGTCCTCCACGCGGCGCATCCCGCGCCCGCCACCTCCGGCGACCGCCTTCACGAACACCGGGAAGCCGATCTCCTCGGCGGCGCGGACCAGTTCGTCGACGTCGGTGGAGGGCGCCGAGGAGCCGAGCACCGGTACACCGGCCGCGCGGGCGGCGGCGATGGCCGTGGCCTTGTTGCCGGTCATCTCCAGGATGTGGGCGCTGGGACCGACGAAGGTGATGCCCGCCTCCTCGCAGGCGCGGGCGAGTTCGGGGTTCTCGGAGAGGAACCCGTAGCCCGGATAGACCGCGTCCGCTCCCGCCCGCTGGGCCGCGCGGACGATCTCCTCGACGGAGAGGTAGGCGCGGACAGGATGACCGGGCTCGCCGATCTCGTAGGCCTCGTCGGCCTTGAGCCGGTGCAGCGAATTGCGGTCCTCGTGAGGGAAGACCGCGACCGTTCGCGCACCCAGCTCATAGCCGGCGCGGAACGCCCTGATCGCGATCTCTCCACGGTTGGCGACCAGCACCTTGCGGAACATTCCCGATCCCTTCAGCCTGCCGATGACGTGCACCATGGTGTCGGCGTCGCCCCTGCAACGCCATGTGAGCCGGGACACTAGTCGCAAACGTGTCGCGCCGAGCGCTCCGCCGGGCCGACGGTAAAGAAATCGTATGGTCTAGTCCAAAGTGCACTTTGGTCCAGTCCAATCCATTGACGTGATCGCGACAGCGCAAGAAGCTGGGCGCCTCCCCATCCCCACCGGAGGCACAACGTGACACGTCTTCGCGCATGTCTGGTCGCGGCGGCCGCCGTGACGACCGCCGCCGCGGGCACGACCGCACTGGTCGCGACCAACGCCCAGGGCGCGACCAACGCGGCCACCGCGCTGAGCAACCGCTGGTACGCCGCGGCCCCTACCTGATGCCGACAGACAACAACCCGCCGGACGCGGGCGCCATCATGGACGCCACCGGCCTCAAGGCCTTCCAGCTCGCCTTCGTTCTCGCCCCCAACGGCGGCGGCTGCTCCCACCACCTGGGGCGGCACCTCACCGGTCTCCTCGGACACCGCCGTCCAGTCGGTCATCAACACGATCCGCGCCAAGGGCGGCGACGTCTCCGTCTCCATCGGCGGCTACGGCGGCACCAAGCTCGGCCAGGCCTGCGCCGACCCGGCCTCGACGGCGGCGGCGTACCAGCAGGTGATCACCAAGTACGGTCTGCACGCGATCGACTTCGACCTGGAGGAGCCGGAGTACGAGAACACCGCGGCCATCCACAACGAGATCGGCGCGGCCAAGATCCTCCAGGCCAACAACCCGGGCCTGTACGTCTCCGTCACCACGGCCGGCACGGCGGACGGCACCGGCTGGTTCGGCAAGCAGATGCTGCTGGAGGCGAAGTCGCAGGGCTTCACGCCGAACAACTTCTCCATCATGCCGTTCGACGGCGGCTTCAACGGCGCGGCCTCGCAGACCACCGCGCTCACCAACTTCAACTCCATCCTGCAGTCCACGTTCGGCTGGAGCCAGGCGACCGCCTACGCCCACGAGGGCTTCTCGGGCATGAACGGCCGCAGCGACACCGGCGAGTACTTCACCCAGGCGGACTTCCAGACCGTCCTGAACTACGCCACCAGCCACAACATGGACCGCTTCACGTTCTGGTCGCTCAACCGCGACCGGCAGTGCAGCCCGGTCGACAACGGCGGTACGACGTCCGGGACCTGCTCCAGCGTGGCGCAGAACCCGTGGGACTTCGCCAAGTACTCGGTCCAGTTCGCGGGCGTGACCCCGCCGACCGGGACACCCACGCCGACCCCGACCCCGACGCCCACCCCGGGCACGTGCAAGACGGCGTGGAGTTCCACGGCCGTCTACACGCAGGGCAACGAGGTGTCGTACGGCAACCACAACTGGGTCGCCAAGTGGTGGACCCAGAACGAGGTGCCCGGAGCCTCCCAGTGGGGCCCGTGGCAGGACGAGGGCTCCTGCTGATCCGGCGGGATCAGTAGGACACGGGCTGCGGCGTCGACTGGGCCTTGAGAGGGCGTACTCGGCGCCGTTGTCCGTTCCGCTTCCATCAAATTCCATCAAAGGATGTTGACCGCCCGGGCGACGACCAGGACGACGATCGACACGGAGACCGTGGACTGCCCCATCATCAGCATCTTGGCCCAGCGCGAGAGCGGCATCACGTCGGTCGGGCTGAAGGCGGTGGAGTTGGTGAAGGACAGGTACAGGTAGTCGAGGAACACCGGCTCCCAGTCCGGCGGCGCGGTCTCCGGGCTCTGCATCTGGACGAAGAGGAAGTCGGCGTACTGGTGGTGCCCCATGACCCGCGCCATCGGGCCACCGCGGTCCCACTCCCAGTACCAGAGGGCGAACACGATGACATTGGTCAGCCAGATGGCACCACCGGTCAGCAGCAGCGGCCCGGCACCCAGCCCCTCGGTGCCCCTGACCAGACCCACCACCAGCCGGGCCGCCGACCAGCTGTTGGCCAGGCTGATCACGCCCGTCAGGACCAGGCTCGGCCAGCGCAGCCACCGTGTGCCGGGCTCGATCCGTCGGGGATTGGCGACGAACAGGCCGACCATCAGGGCGAGTTCGAGGGCGGGCAGCAGCCAGTACGGCTGAAACGCGAGCCGGTGCGGCAGCGTCAGCTGCAGGGCGAACGCCACCAGGATGACGGCGGACACCGCCCACCGAGTCTCCCGCGCGTCACCCGTCGCCACGCGGGCACCACATCCCGCCTGCTGTCCTCCAGCAGCCGCTCGACCCTGACCAAGCGACTCTCGGAGTCGCCCCTACCGCCCGTACCGTCCGTCATGGCACCGATTGTCCCTGGCCGGGGTCCGCTGCCGCACTCGCCCCACCCAGCGGGCGCACGGTTGTTCCGTCCGGTCGGCCGCGGGTGTCCGGTGCGAGCGGGTCACTGTGGCCCGGCGCCGCAGCGGTTCCGCGAGTCGTCCCAGCAGCCCTGCGGGCATCGCGACCCGGCCCGGCACCACGCGGGGCATCCCGCCCGTCCCTGTCACCCGGGAGCGGTTCCGCGAGTCGCCCCGGCAACCCCGGCCGACACGACCCGGTCAGCCCCGCAGCGGCTCCGTCAACCTCCCCAGCAACCCCGCGACCAACGCCGTCTGCCCCGGCACCGTATCGACGTAGATGAACTCCCCCTGCCCGTGCGCCCCGTCGCCCACCGCACCCATGCCGCACAACACCGGCAGGCCGAGTGCGGCGACGAAGTTGGCGTCGCTGGCGCCGCCGACGGCGGTGTCGGGGAGGTGGCCGCGGCCCTGGTCGCGGGCGACCTCGCGGGCCAGGTCGAGCAGTGCGGCGGAGGCGGAGTTGAGGGTCATTGGGGGCCGGTTCCAGGCGTGGTCGATGTCGATGCGGACGCGCGGGTCGCTGACCTCGATGGCGTCGAACTCCTCGTCCACGCGGGCCTGTTCGGCGGCACTGCTGACCCGGATGTCGACCCCGGCGGTGGCCTGTCCTGCGACCACGTTGATGGCCGAACCGCCCTTGAACAGCCCGGTGTTGATGGTGGTCCCCTTGTCCGGCGCGGCGACCTTCGCGGCGGCCACCACGAACTCGGACAGCGCGGTGATCGCACTCGCCCCGTCCTGCGGCGCGAGCCCCGCGTGGGATTCGACGCCGGTGGCCGTGACCTGGAAGATCCCGGTGCCCTTGCGGGCGGTCTTCACCGCGCCGTGGGCACTCGGTTCCAGGACCAGCGTGACGTCGGCCCGCTGCGCGAGCTCCTCGATCACCGGCCGCGAGGAGAGGGACCCGATCTCCTCGTCGCCGTTGAAGAGGAAGGTGACGGTGGGCAGCGGCGCGCCGGTCTCGCGGGCCAGCTTCAGCGCCCAGATCCCTTGCGCCAGACCGGTCTTCATGTCGAAGATGCCGGGCCCGCCCAACCTCTCCCGCCCGTCCTCGGCCGGCTCCGGCTGCTCCCATCCGGCGAGGGTCCCGGTCGGCCATACGGTGTCGTAGTGCCCGACGAGTGCGACGTGTCCGGCACCGGTGCCGTCGTAGGTCAGGGTGAGGGTGTCGCCGCACGCGCCACCGGGGGTGGCGCCGCTCGTGGTCGGGGCGGCCGAGGCGCTGGACGGTCAGCTCGCGCAGGAGGTCGAGGCCGGTCGCGAGGCCGGGGAGGTCGTAGCTGCCGGTCTCGTGGCGGACCAGGGTCAGGATGTCCTCGACGATCCGCGAAGAGACGTCCTGGGCGCGGGCGGTGAGGGTGGCGGGTGCGGGTGAGGCGGTCATGATCTGCTTTCTCGCGTGGACGAACGGACGGGGTCGCTCGGCAGGCGGTCAGCCGATGCCGAGCGGGATGCCCAGCAGGTACCAGGCCACGAAGAACGCGACCCAGACCCCCACACGACGGCGGCGATCGGGAGCGTGAAGGAGGCCAGGGTGCCGATGCCGGCGGACTTGCGGTACTGCTGGATGAAGCCGAGCGCCATAACGAAGTAGGGGCTCATCGGGGTGATGCAGTTGGTGACGGAGTCGGCGACGCGGTGGACGGCCTGGGTGGTCTCGGGCTCGATGCCGATGAGCATCAGCAGGGGGACGAGAACCGGCGCGGCCAGCGCCCAGAGGGCGGAGCCGCTGGTGATGACGAGGTTCATGAAGGTGATCAGAAGAGTCCGCTCTTCTCGGCCACGGCGATGCCGACATCACGGTGCGGATGGTGGCCAGCGGCGGGAAGGCCGCGTAGTTGTCGACGGCTCCCTCGACGGCCATGAGGCCGTCCCTGCTGAGCGCGCGGACGGGACGGCGCTGAGGACGGCGACGATTCCCGCGAGGATCCAGAACAGCCAGAAGGGGTTGGGGAGTCGGTTGCCGACCTTCTCGATCGCCGTCAGGCCGCGGAACGCGATGCGCAGGGCTCTCGACTGCGGCTCGGTGGACGGGGTCCGAGGTTGAGCGGAGGTGACACTCATTGGTACCTCTTGGCGCGATGGGGGATCTTCCTGCGAACAATGACATCCAGGTGAGAGATTCTCTACGCCTTGGACGTAACTGTGGGATTAAACAGCACCTTAGAGTGAGGCCCTATGACCCGTCCTCTCCTCGACGAGCTCGACCGGCGCCTCATCGGCGCGCTGCACGTGGCGCCCCGGGCCACCTGGGACGACATCGGCGAGATCCTGGCCGCCGACGCGAGCACGCTCAAACGCCGTTACGACCGCCTGCACGAGGCACGCATGGTGCGCGTGATCGGGCAGGCCGACTGGGGCATCCACTCCACGGCGATGCCCGTCCACGTCTTCCTGGACATCACCGGCGAGTCCCCGCTCGCCGTCCTCCACCGGCTCCGCGACCTGCCGCATCTCCAGCTGCTGGCGCAGGTCTCGGGCGACTACCCGCTCTACGCCGTCGTGCACGCCCCGTCCGAGGCGGCCACCAGCGAGGCGATCGACCGGATGTTCTCGGTCCCCGGCGTCCGCCGCGTCAACGCCCTGCCCGCGCTCAGCACACTGCGCCGGGGCATCACCTGGGACCCCGGTTCCTCACCGACACCGAGCGCGCCGACCTGCTGAAGCTCACCGGCTCCCGCCCCGAGGGGACCGCGACCGCGACACCTCCGGCGAAGCCGCTCAGCGAGGCGGAGCGCGGTGTCGTGGGCCAACTGCTCCAGGACAGCCGGGCGTCGGCCGCGAGCATCGCCCGTGCCGCCGGCCTGCCCACGTCCACCGCCCACCGCGTGGTCCGCCGGGTCCTGGACGAGGGCTGGGTCAAGCCACGACTGGAGACCGTGTCGGAGTGGCTCGGCTTCCAGACCCGTTCATCCTCCGGCTGCGGGTCGCACCGGGCGCGACCCCCGAAGTGATGCGCCGCATCGACCAGTTGCCCCAGACCCGGCTGGCGGCCCACGTCGCCAGCGACCTGTCCGTCCTCGCCACCGGTCTGGTCGCCGACCGCTCCGCCCTCGCCGTGTTCGTCGACAACGAACTGGCCGGCATTCCCGGCCTCCTCGGTGTCAGCGTCGCGGTGATGCTCGCCGAACCCCGCCGCTACTGGCTCGACCGCGACCTGACCACCGGCCTCGGCACGTTCCACGCACCGACCCTGCTCTGAGCAACAAGGGGCGGGCGCCCCCGCACCGAAGTGCCGGGACGCCCGCCGCCCTCGACTCACCAGCCCCGTACGGTCATCCGGTACCGAACGCACCCGTGCTGTAGGCGCACTCGGTGTAGATGTAGCCCGACCTGAGCGTGGCCGTGTCCGAGGCGGGCGTCGCGGTGGAGCTGTCGGGACGGTGCACGAAGTACGTCGTCCCGGTCGGCAGACTGATCGTCTTCTGCGGGTAGTTCTTGCCGGAGCTGCACGGCTTGAACCCCTTCAGCAACGTGGTGGTGAGGGGAGTACGACGTGCAGCTCCCACAGCCCTTCAGGGTGAAGCTGCCGGTCACCGGGCCGGTGTACAGGACGGTGATGTCGTCCGGGCTGTCGTTCTTGACGGTGACGGAGATGCTGCCGCCGGACGCGGTCGTCGGCAGCTTCCTGCCCGCGGCCGGGACCGTCTTCGCCACCTCGGCGGCGATGGCGATCTTCTTGGCACGGGCCCGGTTCTTGTCGTGGGTGTTCTTCTTCACGAAGTCGTTCATCGTGCTGAGCGCCGAGTCGAAGTCGCCGCCCTTGTACTGGAAGACACCGCACTGGTAGGCACCGGAGTCGGCCTGCCCGCTCGCCCGCCGCGCGTCCGCGCCGAGCGCGTCGGCCGACCCCGCCTGCTCGTTCTGGAGGGCGCCGATCTGCCCGGCGAGAGCCGTCAACTGCTGGACGGCCGTGCAGGGTTGGCTGCCGCGCACTCCCGTGACCGCCTTGTCCACGGCCGACTTGACGGCGGGTTCGACCTGCTTCGCCTGGGCCGAGTCCGGGAACAGGGTCAGCAGATCACCGAAGTTTTCCGGCCAGTCGGCGCCCTGGGCGGCCAGCCCGGTGGACGCGCACTCGTACAGCGAGGTGGCGAGCCGGTCGTCCGGCCAGGTGGTCAGCGTGCCCAGTTCCTTCTTGTCGATGGTGCCGGGGACGGTCCGCAGGTACTTCAACTGGGGTATCGCGTCACAGTAGTTCTTCTGCGCGTAGGCGCCGGCGACCGTCGTGTAGAACGTCTTCATCCGGTCGGGCACCCGGTGGGCCGCCCGCGAACCGGAGTGGTCGGTGCTGAGGTCGTCGTAGACCACCAGCGCCTGGCGGTAGTGCGGTTCGGCCGCCGAGAACGACAACCGCCCTGAATCGGCGACGAGTTGGTCGGCCTTGTCCAGGCGGTCGAGGAGCATCTGCTGGGTCGCCTCGTCGCGGGCGTCGTCGTAGAGGACGACTCCCCGGCCGGCACGGCGAGCAGGACCAGACCCAGGAGGACGGCGACCGCCATCGGTGCGGGCCAGGCCAGGCGGGTGCGCAGGCCGGTCAACGCGCCGTGGACGGCGGCCAGTACGAGGAAGACGACGTACAGGGTGACGAGGACACCGGAGACGCCGTCCGGGTCGGCGGGCAGGGCCACGAGGAGGAGCACGATGGTCGCGACCCAGCACACGGCCATGAGCAGCCAGCGGCGCATCAGGGCGTAACCGAGCCCGAGACCACTGAGGTTGAGGAGGCCGACCGCCACGGATCTGAGTCGGTCGGGCGGCGCGGGTGGTGGGGACGACGGCATCGGTGGCACGACGAACCCCTGGACAGACCCGTACTGATCCCCGGACATGCTTCTCCCCCGATCAACAATGCCCCCGTTACCGTGACTTGTCAGTGTACGGTCGGGTTCAGTGCCGGGACAGTGGGGGCCGGGTGGTCCCACCGCGCAGGACGCGGGACAGTCCGAGCGCCGCCGTCCGTACGGCCGGGGCGAGTTGGGCGGGCCGGAAGCGGCTGCGCGGTACGGCGACCGAGAGTGCGGCGACGGCGGTGTCGCCCGCGAACACCGGGGCCGCGATGCAACTCACCTCCAGGGCCGCCTCCTGCTCCTCGTAGGCGAGCCCGGAGACCTGGCTCTTCTCCAGGCTCATGCGCAGCCGGGCCGGGTCGGTGATCGAGTGCGGGGTGAGGCTCGGCAGCGGGTGGGACAGTACCTCGTCCGTCAACTCGGCGCCGGAGAAGGCGAGAAGAGCCTTTCCGACGGCCGTGCAGGTGAGGGGGAGACTACCGCCGATGCGCGACGGAAGCCGCAACGCCTCGTGGCCGTGGATGCGTTCGAGGTAGACGACCTCCATGCCTTCGCGGACGCCGAGGTGGATGGTTTCGCGGGTGGCCTCGAAGAGGTCCTGGAGGAAGGGCAGGGCCGTCTCGCGCAGATCGCGCCGGTGCGGCACCAGCGACCCCAGCTCGAACAGCTTCGCGCCGAGCAGATAGCGGGGGCCCGAGCGCTCCAGCCAGCCCAGCCGGACGAGGTCGGCGGCCAGCCGGTGGACGGTGGGCTTGGGCAGTCCGGTGAGCTCGGAAAGTTCCGACAGGCGGTACGGTCCACCGCTCGGCCTGAAGCAGTCCAGGATGAGCGCGGCCTTCTCCAGCATGCTGCCGCTCGCGTTGTTCCGTGTCACGGAACAAACATTGTCCCTTCGCGAGGATGCTGTCTATACCGGAACGTGCACCCGCACCGCTCCCCCGAAGCCGCACCACTCCCCCAGACCCGCATCGCCCCCGGAGGTATCCCGTGCCCACCGTGCCCGACGGCGCCCGTCCGGACGCCGTGTCCCCGGCCGTGGTGAAGGCCGCCGACCTGCTGGCGGAGGCCACCCGTACCGGGGTCGCCTGCCCGCCGGTGCGCGACCTGTTCGACGTCCCCGATCTGGCGACCGCCTACGCCGTGCAGCAGCTCAACGTGCGGCGCGGTGTGGCCGCCGGCCGTCGTGTCGTCGGCCGCAAGATCGGCCTGACCTCCCCGGCCGTGCAGCGTCAACTGGGCGTGGACCAGCCGGACTTCGGCGCCCTGTTCGCGGACATGGCGGTGCCGGACGGCGGCGAGGTGCCCGTCGGCCGACTGCTTCAGCCGAAGGTGGAGGCCGAGGTCGCGCTGGTCCTCGGCCGGGATCTGCCGGAGCGGGAGTGCACGGTCGTCGACGTGCTGCGCGCGGTGGACTTCGCGCTGCCGCGCTGGAGATCGTCGACAGCCGGGTGCGGAACTGGAGATCTCCCTCGTCGACACCGTCGCCGACAACGCGTCCTGCGGTCTGTACGTCCTGGGCGCCACGCCTGTCCCGCTGACCGCCGTGGACCTGCGCACGGTCACGATGACCATGACCCGGGGCGGCGAGACCGTCTCCGAGGGCACCGGCGCCGACTGTCTCGGCAGCCCCTGACCGCCGCCGTCTGGCTGGCCTCGGCGCTCGCCGAGCGCGGGGACCCGCTGCGCGCGGGCGACCTCGTGCTGACCGGCGCCCTCGGCCCGATGACCCCGGCCGCGCCCGGCGACGCCTTCGAGGCCCGCATCTCGGACCTTGGCTCCGTACGGGTGCGCTTCGCCAAGGACACCGCGGAAGAGGCCGCGCCCACCACGGAAGGGACCGGCACGTGACCACGAAGGTCGCCATCATCGGCTCCGGCAACATAGGCACCGACCTCCTCATGAAGGTCCTGCGCCTCTCGGAGACCCTGGAGATCGCCGCCCTGGCCGGCATCGACCCCGACTCCGACGGCCTGGCCCGCGCCCGCCGCCTCAAGGTCGCCACGACCCACGAGGGCGTCGAAGGGCTGGTCGAACTGGACGAGTTCGCCGACGTCGACATCGTCTTCGACGCGACCTCGGCGGGCGCCCACCGCCACCACGAGGAGGTCCTACGGCCCCTCGGCCGCACCCTCGTCGACCTCACCCCGGCCGCGCTGGGCCCGTACGTCGTCCCGCCGGTCAACGGCGACGACCACCTCGACGCCCCGAACGTCAACATGGTCACCTGCGGCGGCCAGGCCACGATCCCGATCGTCGCCGCCGTGGGCGCGGTCGCGCCGGTCCACTACGGCGAGATCGTCGCGTCCATCGCCTCGCGCTCGGCGGGTCCGGGCACCCGCGCGAACATCGACGAGTTCACCGAGACCACGTCCTCCGCCGTCGAGAAGGTCGGCGGCGCCGCACGCGGCAAGGCGATCATCGTCCTCAACCCGGCCGAACCCCCGCTGATCATGCGGGACACCGTGCACTGCCTGGCCTCCGACTGCGCGACCGAGGCCGTCACGGCGTCCGTCGAGGAGATGGTCGGCCGTGTCCAGGCGTACGTGCCCGGCTACCGGCTCAAGCAGAAGGTGCAGTACGACACGGTGGCCGCCGACGACCCGCTGCGCACCCTCGCGCCGGGCGCGGGCGAACTGCTGAAGGTGTCGGTGTTCCTGGAGGTCGAGGGCGCCGCCCACTACCTCCCCGCCTACGCGGGGAACCTCGACATCATGACCTCGGCCGCGCTGCGCACCGCGGAACGCATGGCCGGCCGCAGCCGCGAGGAGGCAGCGACGTGACCCCGTCCCTCTACCTCCAGGACGTCACCCTGCGGGACGGCATGCACGCCGTACGGCACCGCTACACCGTCGGCCAGGCCCGCACGATCGCCGCCGCCCTCGACACCGCCGGGGTCGCGGCCATCGAGATCGCGCACGGCGACGGGCTGTCCGGGTCCAGCATCACCTACGGCGTCGGCGCCCACACCGACTGGGAGTGGATCGAGGCCGTCGCCGACGCCGTACAACAGGCCGCCCCCACCACCCTGTTGCTGCCCGGCATCGGCACCGTCCACGACCTCAGGCAGGCGCACGCGCTGGGCATCCGTTCGGTGCGGGTCGCCACGCACTGCACCGAGGCCGACATCTCCGCCCAACACATCGCCGCGGCGCGGGAGTTGGGCATGGACGTGGCCGGGTTCCTGATGATGTCCCACATGGCCGAGCCCGCCGAACTGGCCCGCCAGGCAAAGCTGATGGAGTCCTACGGCGCGCACTGCGTCTATGTCACCGACTCCGGGGGCCGGTTGACGATGGACGGGGTCCGGGACCGCTTCCGCGCGTATCGCGAAGTCCTCGCCCCGGAGACCGAGTTGGGCATCCACGCCCACCACAACCTCGCGCTCGGCGTGGCCAACACGGTCGTCGCGGTGGAAGGCGGGGCCGTACGCGTCGACGCCTCCCTCGCGGGCCAGGGCGCGGGTGCGGGCAACTGTCCACTGGAGGCGTTCGTGGCGGTCGCCGACCTGATGGGCTGGAAGCACGGCTGCGACCTGTTCCCCCTCATGGACGCAGCCGACGATCTCGTACGACCGCTGCAGGACCGTGAGGTGCGGGTGGACCGCGAGACGCTCAGCCTCGGCTACGCGGGCGTGTACTCCAGCTTCCTGCGCCACGCCGAGACGGCGGCCGAGCGCTACGGCCTCGACACGCGCAGCATCCTGGTCGAGGCGGGGCGGCGGGCCATGGTCGGCGGTCAGGAGGACATGATCACCGACATCGCGCTGGACCTCGTCGCCCGCGCCGAGGGCCGACCGGCGTCAGGGGTGATGTCCATGCTCTGGGTGCCGATGACGGACAGCAGCCGCAGGGCGCTCTCGGACGGTGAGCCGGGGACCGTCGTGTAGATCACGACCCGCTGGTCGCGGTCGGCGATGTCGAGGACGTCGCAGTTGACGGTGACCGGGCCGACCATCGGGTGCTGGAAGGTCTTGCGGAAGGTGGGCGTGGCGGCCACGTCGTGGGAGTTCCACAGTGCGGTGAACTCCTCGCTGCCGGCGAGGAGTTCGGCCACCAGCTCGGTCAGCTCGGGGTCGTCGGGGTAGCGGGCGGCGGTGGCGCGCAGGTCCTGGGCGGCGCGACGGGCGAACTCGTCGGCGTCGGACACGCCGTAGAGCCGCCGTCCCGGCCGGTGCGGTCCGAGGAAGACGCGGCGCACCAGATTGCGGTCGCGCCTCGGCAGGGCCGAGAAGTCCTCCATGAGGGCGGCGGCGAGATCGTTCCAGGCGATCACCTCGTACGTCGCGGACACCACGAACGCGGCGGCCTGCGGCAGCCGGTGCACCAGGTCGAGGAGACTCTGCCGGACCTCGCGCGAGGGTCCGGGCGGCGGGCCTGGCGGTACCCCGCGAGGTGGTGGAGGTGGTCGCGCTCGGCGTCCGTCAGCCGCAGGGCACGGGCCAGCCCGGCCAGCACCTCGCGCGAGGGGTGCGGGCCGCGCGCCTGCTCCAGCCGGGTGTAGTACTCGGTCGAGATGAACGCCAGCTGCGCGGCCTCCTCGCGGCGCAGCCCCGGGGTACGGCGGCGCGGCCCCGCGGGCAGCCCCACCTCGGCGGGGGTGATCCGCTCACGCCTGCTGCGCAGGAAGTCGCCAAGTTCTCGTCGGTCCACTCCCCAGTGTGGACGGACGGCGACGCGCGGATCCAGGTACTGCCGGTGCCTGGATCGGCATCACCGGTCGGCGCAGGCTCGGTGCCATGACCAACACACCCACTTCCCCTCCCTCGGCCTGCTGTCCGGCAAGGTCGCCTTCGTCACCGGCGCCGGGCGCGGAATCGCGCGCGGCTGCGGCGCGACTGTTCGCCCGGGAAGGCGCCCGGGTACTGCTCGCGGCCCGCACGGAGGCCCAGCTGAAGGCGGTCACCGAGGAGATCCGCGAGGCGGGCGGCACCGCCGACTACGTCGTCTGCGACCTGGCCGACGCGACCAGTGTCCGCGCCGCCGTCGACCGCGCCGTGGACCTGTACGGCCGCCTCGACGTGGCCTTCAACAACGGCGCCACGATCCAACGCCCGGGCCCGATGGACGAGTTGACCGAGGGCGAGTTCGACCAGGTCTACGGCGTGAACCTCAAGGGCGTCTGGCTCGCCATGGTCGCGCAGGTCGCCGCCATCCGCGCCACCGCCAGGACCGGCGCCATCGTCAACAACTCCTCCGTCGGCAGCCTGATGGGCAACCCCGAACTGCCCGCCTACGGCGCGATGAAGCGCGCGGTCAACAGCCTCACCGAGTCGGCCGCCGTCACCTACGGCCCCGAGGGCATCCGCGTGAACGCCATCGCCCCCGGCAACACCCTCACCGAGATGATCCAGGCCTGGGAGGCGGAGTCCCCGGTCTCCAGGAGCGGCTCACGGCGCACACCCGCTGCGCCGGGCGGCGGTCCCCGACGAGATCGCGCAGGCGGCGGCCTGGCTGCTCAGTGACCGCGCGTCCTTCGTGACCGGCACGGTCCTGCGGGTCGACGGCGGCGCGCGGGCCTGAGGACCGGCCCGCTAGAGCGCGGGTTCCCGGCGGTTGTGGCGGCGGATGACCAGCCACGTTATCCAGCCGACGCCAATGATGAACCCGAAGCTGATGATCCGGTACAGCACGACCGTGGCGATCGCGGTGCTGGTCGCGACCCCGCCCGTGACCAGCCCGAGGATCAGCGCGCTGTCGATGAGGCCGAGGCCGCCGGGGATGATCGTGAGGGTCCCGGCGGCCATGCCCGCGCAGAAGGCGAGCAGCAGTTGGGCGCTGCTGATCTGCGTGTCGCTGATGGCGTGGAAGCACAGCCAGAGGCAGCCCGCGTCGAGCAGCCAGTTGAGTACGGCGAACACGGCGGCGGCGACGGCGTGCCGGGGTTCGAGCCGGGCGGTGCGGAGCTGCTCGACGAAGCCGCGGATGCGGTCCAGGCCCTGGGTCTCGGGCACGTGCCGCAGCCGGTTGACCCGGGCCAGCGCGGCACGGGTGGCCGGTTCGACCTTCTCGGGGTGGCGGGTGATGCGCCGGATGCCGACGGTCAGCAGGACCACGGCCAGGCCGAGGGTGACGAGGCTGTGCCACTGCAGGCTGCCGTCGGAGACGATGGCGGAGATCGCGGTGACGACGGCCAGGGCCGCCGCCGAGAGGATGCCGGAGAGCGCGATGCACCAGGAGGCGATGGCGGGGGTGGCACCGAAGCGGCGCATCTGCTGGTAGTTGAAGTGCGTGGAGAAGGCGGGCCCGCCGGGCAGGGTGACGCTGAGCGAGTGGGCGGCGTAGGCGAGGGCGACGTGCTTCTGGATCGGCACGATCACCCCTGCCGAGCGGAGCAGTCGGCGCTGCATGCGCGCGTAGCAGCCCATGGCGGCCACCTCGGCGACGAGCGCGACGGCGAACCAGTTCAGCCGGGGTGCGCGCAGCTGGGACAGGGCGGAGGCCAACGAGGGCCAGCCCAGGACCAGTTCGGTGCCGAACAGCGCGAGCAGGACCGTGATCACCACGGGCCGCAGCCAGCGTCGGGTGCGGCGGGAGGTCGGTTCGGCGAGGGGGCGGTGGCGTCCGGGGTGTTCACAGGCAGGACCGTCGGTCTCCGTCAGGTGGGCGGGAACGGCATCCGACCGGGCACCCCTGGACGGCTGCCCGCGAGCGGGCAGGGACATTCAGTCGCCGGGGATTCCGGCGCCGCTCGACGCGGGGACGGTGTTCTCCGAGCGGGCGAGGGAGCGGGCGCCGAGGCGGAACTGTTCCAGTTTATCCACGATGATCCGACCGACCGGCGTGCGCCCCCGGCGGACTCCGCTCACCCCGCCGCCTGCGCGCCCCCGCCGCCGTACCGTTTCGTGAAGAGCCGCTGCGCGTTCCCGTGGTCGATCGCGTCGAGCCGGCCGGGTGCGCAGCCGTCGTAGGCGTCGCGGACCGGGCCGCTCGCCTCGGGTGCGAAGGGGGAAGTCGCTGCCGTAGAGGATGGTGTCGGGCAGCGGGACGCCGGCGAAGAAGCCGGAGCGGTCGGGGCGGTCCTTGGCCGGCTCCGCGCCGAACTCGTTGACGTCGCGGGCCGTCGCTCGGGCCTCGCTGTCGTCGCCGAAGTGGGTGCCGGGCGCGCTGATCGACAGGACGCCGGTGGCGATGGACCGGCGGTCCATCATCGCGAGCGCGCTCCGCGCGTCCCAGGACGGGGTGGGCCAACCACCGGCGGTCATCTCGTGACGGTCCATCAACTCCCGGTAGGCGGGCGGGAGAAGGTGCTGGTGGACATCGACGCGGTGCGGGGTGGTCATGTTCTCTCGCTTCCTCGTCCACGGACCCTGGACTTCAACGGGCCGACACCGAGCGGGAGTTCTCCACGGATCCGGCGTGCTCCTGGTCGCGGCTGGTCTCCGTCGCCTTCGGTCCGGGCTCGGCGTTCGCGCGGCGGCCGGGCAGGACCGCGAGGACGATCAGGGTGCCGACAGCCATGATGATCCCACCGACGAGGCTGGTCCGCGCGACCCCGTGGGCGAAGGCCTCGTGCACGGCGTCGACCAGGGCCTGCGCCTGCTGCGGTCCGGCGGAGGGCGTCTTCGCGATCTGCTGGGCCACGGCCAGTCCGCCGCCGACCGAGTCCTTCGCGGTGTCCAGCGCGGCGGCGGGAAGGTGTCCGCCGGCCAGGTCGGTCAGCTTGTCCTTGTAGGTGGTGCCCAGCAGCGAGCCGAGGATGGCGATGCCGAGGGAGCCGCCGAGTTCCAGCGCGGTGTCGTTGGCGCCGCCGCCGACGCCGAGTTCGTTCTCCGGGAACGAGCCCATGATCGTGTCCGTGGCCGGGAGACGCTGAGCCCGATCGCGAAGCCGAGCAGGAGCAGCATCGGCAGGAAGTCGGTGTAGGTGGAGGTCTTGTCGACGAGGGTGAGCAGGAAGACGCCCACGGTGCCGATCGCCATGCCGGTCACCACCATCGGCTTCACACCCAGCTTGGGCGTCAGCCGCCCGGTGACGGCGGCGCCGAGGGACACGGCACCGGCGAGCGGCAGCAGTCGTACGCCGGTCTCCAGCGCGCTGTAGCCGAGGACGAACTGCAGGAACTGGGTGGCGTAGTAGATCGCGCCGTAGGTGCCGAAGAAGAAGAACAGGACCGCCAGCATCGAGCCGCTGAAGGCTCGCCGAGCGAACTTGCGGACGTCGAGCATGGGGTGCGGGTGCCTCAACTCCCAGGCCACGAAGGCCGGGAGACCGACAGCGGCGACGACGGCCGCGGTGACCGGACCCGCGTCCCAGCCGAAGTGCGGGCCCTCGATGAGCGCGTAGACGAGGCTGCCGACCGAGATGATCGAGAGCAGACCGCCCATGTAGTCGATGCGGCCCATCCCTCCGCCTTGGACGGCGGCACCAGGACTACGGCGCCGACCACGGCGAGGAGCGCGATGGGGACGTTGATCAGGAACGTGGAGCCCCAGGCGTGGTCCTCCAGCAGCCAGCCCGCGACCAGCGGACCGATGGCGATGGCGAGGCCCGAGGTCGCGGTCCAGGCCGTGATGGCCCGCGCCCGCTCACGCTTCGGGAAGATCGCGACCAGCAGGGACAGCGTGGCCGGCATGACCACCGCCGCGCCCACACCCATGACCGCGCGGGCCGCGATGACCAACCCGGTCTCGTGGACCAGGCTGCCCATCACCGATCCCCGGCGAAGATCACCAGCCCGGTGAGGAGCGCGCCGCGCCGGCTGTACTTGTCGCCGATCGCGCCCAGCACGAGCATCAGCGCGGCATACGGGACGGTGTAGCCGTCGACGACCCACTGCAGATCGCTGCTGCTCAGGCCCAGGTCGGTGGTCATGTCGGGGGCGGCGACGATCAGCGAGGTGTTCGCCATGACCACGATCAACAGGCTCAGGCAGAGCACGATCAGGGCGGACCAGCGCCGTGCGTACGGCCCTGTCATCTTGTCGACGGGTGTGGTGGCGACGAGCGGCATCGGAGACTCCTAGACAGCATTAATTGCTCACTGATGTGCAGACTATTTTATTGCCCACCGATGTGCAACTATGCCGATGCGATCACCCGGCCGGCACGGTCCGCCACCTGCGACCACCCCGACGAAAGAGACCCATGTACGAGCCTCACGAGATGTACGAGTCCTACGAGCCCGTGGACGCGCCCGGCCCGCCCCGGAGGAGCCGCCGACCGGTCGCCGTCGCCGTCGGCTCCCTGCTCGCGCTGCTGCTCGTGTCCGTCGCCGCCGACCGCCTCGCGACCGCTCGGGTCGAGTCCCGTACGGCCACGGCGTTCCAGGCGGGCATGCACACGCCCTCGGCGCCGGACGTCCGGGTGCGGGGCTTCCCCGTGCTGACGCAGCTGGCCTCGGGCACCCTGCGGCAGGTGGACATCACCGCGCACGACATACCGGCGAGCGACACCACCGGCCTGCTGCCGTTGAGCGAACTCAGCCTGCGGCTCACGGACTTGAGGAAGTCCGACGACGACTCGGAGGCACGGGCCCACTCGGCGGAGGCGACCGCCCTGCTGTCCTACCCGGACCTGTCCGCCGCCCTGGGCCCCACGGTCACCCGGGGCAGCCGCCCCGACCAGGTCCGCGCGACGGTCCCGCTGCCCACCGGCGACATCACGGTGACGACGACGGTCTCGGTGCTCCCCGGCAACCGCATCGCCTTCAAGGACTTCCAGGTCACGGGCGGTCCGCTGCCCGAACTGGGGCGAGCTGCACTCAGCGGGGCCTTCGCTCGGCCGATCCAGCTCCGGAACATCCCGCAGGGCCTCAGCCTGCGCTCGATCACCGCGAAGGACAGCGGGCTCAGCGCCCGGCTGTCGGGCGAGTCGGTCACCTTCCGCGCCGACGACACCGCACGGACCGACTCGTCGTACAGCGACGCCTGATGCTCAGTCGTCCGCAGCGGCCGGGGTCGCCGGCGCGACCTCGTCCACCACGATCCGCGCCTGCTTCTCCGGCACACCGGCCGCGATCAGCGAGGCGACCGCCGCTTGGGTGCCGTCGTCCTCCAGCGCCCCGGAGTTGACCTCTTCGAGCAGGGCGATCGACATGGCTTCGAGTCCGGCGCTGAGCACGGCGGCCGACAGCTGGGTGTGGAAGACGCCCTCGCGCTGGCCCCGGTCCAGGATGGTCGCCGCCGCGCCGCGCGCCGGTGACAGGATCTCGGTGACGCGCTCCACGCCCAGATCGCGCCGGGCCAGCGCCAGGAGCAGCCGGTAGCGGTCGCCCACGGTCCACATCGACAGCACGAACCGCGCGTACGACCGCTCGGCCGACTCCGCCCCCGCACCGGACGCCTCCGGCTTGGCGGGCAGCGCGGCCCGCAGCGCCTCCGACGCCTCCTCGGCCAGCGCCTCCAGCAACGCCTCCCGGCCGGGGAAGTGCCCGAACAGAGTGCGTCGTACGACACCGGAGGCGCGCGCGAGTTCTTCCAGGGTGATGTCGGGGTTCCGGCCGAGTTCCCGGCGGGCCGTGGCCAGGATGCGTTCCCGGTTGGAGCGCGCGTTGCTGCGCTGGGGGACACGGGCCGGGGACTTGGTCACGGACAACCTCGGTGAAGTGCGGGTACGGGGGTGAACGGTACGTCCAGTCTGGCACGGGCCCCGGGTGCCACGGCGGCGCGGCACCGCGGGCCTGGCCGATCCCCGCAGCCGATCCCGGCAGCCGTGGCCGCCGTCCGTCGCGGGCTCTGTCAGTGGGACGCGTGCAGATGCCGGTCGAGCCGCTCCTGCGCGCTGTCCACGCTGAGCCCGAGCGCCTTGCCGAGGGCCTCGCCGGACACGTCGTCGGCCTGCACCCCGTACGCGGCCTCCTTGCCGACGCGCCCCGCCATGCGCTCCAGCATGGCCACCGCCTTCAGCGCGGCGACCGGCGCGGCCTCGGCGAGCGCGCCGAGCCGCTCCTCCAACTGCTCCATCAGACCGGAGAGTTCCTCGGGCAGCGGGATCGTGCGCCGCTCGACCGCGTGGATGTGTTCACACCAGTCGTCGTACGCGTCGGAGGTGTCCAGGTCGTCGAGGTCGTGGCCGTCGACCTGCTCCCAGTCGATGGGGCGGTTCTGCCCGCGCCAGCCGCACGCGCAGGACGCCCGCCGACCGGTGGCCTTCGGCCGGCCGAGCCAGCCGTTGTACGCCCACCATTCACGTGTCTCGAAGCCGCAACTCCCGCTGCCCACCTCGAGATAGACCGGCTTCGGCTCACTGCCGTCGGCGAGGACCGCCCCACGATGCCCTCGTGGGACGCCCCGAACTCCTCACTCCGCCACGCCACAACTCCCCTTCCGGCGACCCCGTTACGGCCGGGCCCGCACCTGAAGGCGCCGGTCCTGCCACCGTACGAGAGTGCCGCAGAACGGACATCCGGGGAGGGTGAAATCATCCAACAGCCCGGACTGTGGGGACATTCGGCCCGATTGGCCCGTCAGGCGACCGCGGGGTCGAGCAGCCCCGCGCGGAGGCGGCGGAGCATCCGGCTGATGAGCCGGGAGACGTGCATCTGGGAGATGCCGAGTTCCTCGCCGATCTCGGCCTGGGTGCGCTCCTCGACGTAGCGCATGTGGATGATCTGCCGCTCGCGCTCATCGAGTTGGGCGATCAGCGGGGCCAGGGAGCTGAGGTCGTCGACCAGTTCCATCCCGGGGTCGTCCGCGCCGATGACGTCGGCCAGTACGGTCTCGCCCTCGGCGCCCGTGTCGGAGCTGAGCGCCGCGTCGAGCGAGGAGGAGGTGTAGCCGTTGGACGCCTTGCGGGCCTCGATGACCTCTTCCTCGGAGAGGCACATCAGCTCGGACAGCTCACGCGTGGTGGGCGTACGGCCGAGGCGGGACCGCAGTTCCTCGGTCGCCTTGGCCAGTTCGACGCGGGCCTCCTGGAGCCGGCGCGGTACGTGGACGGCCCAGCTGGTGTCGCGGAAGAAGCGCTTGATCTCGCCGACGATGTAAGGGACGGCGAACGAGGTGAACTCCACCTGGCGGGAGAGCTCGAACCGGTCGATCGCCTTGATGAGTCCGATCGTGCCGACCTGGACGATGTCCTCCATCTCGTCGTTGCTGCGGCTGCGGAAGCGCGCGGCCGCGTAGCGCACGAGGGAGAGGTTCATCTCGATCAGGGTGTTGCGCACGTACTGGTGCTCGTGAGTGCCTTCCTCCAGCGAGGCCAGCCGGTCGAAGAACTGGCGCGACAGCTCACGCGCGTCCTTCGGGCTCACCTTCGACGGCTGCGCGATCCGAGGAAGCGCCTCTCCCGCCGTCGTCCGCTGCCCTGCCGTGGCCGGTGCCTCCGCTGCCGTCACGGCTGCCATAACGCCCACCCCATTCGTCCGGAAGAACTGTCGACAAGGGCCCCCTGCCCCCGTTTCCGCGACTCACTCCCCTCATCCGGACAATTTCGGGGCGCGCGCCTCGTTTTCCTGGGGCAGGCCGAAGTTCCCAGTTGAGAGGGCTGGGTTCCTCGCGAACACGGCGGCCTGCGGGGCGAGTTCAGTCGCTCTTGCGGCCGACCCCCGCGTAGACCCAGTACTCCGACGGCTTCTCCGGGATCTCGTCCTCCGCGTCCGGGCGCCACAAGGGGACGTAGGTCAGGCCGGGTTCCACGAGGTCGAAGCCGTCGAACAGGCCGCGGATCTCCTCGTAGGAACGGGCCGTGACCGGCGAAGTGGCCTTGGAGCTGTACAGCTTGCCCACGGCCGCGGCGGTGTCCGGGCGGTCCTCGTTGGTGGCGTGGCTCATGGCCAGCCAGCTGCCGTGCGGGAGTTGGTCGCGGAAGGCGCCGACGATGCCGGCCGGGTCCTCGGCGGGTGTGACGAAGTGCAGGATCGTGATCATCAGGACGGCGACCGGCTGGTCGAAGTCGATCAACTTCCGTACCTGCGGGGCGGACAGGACGTCGGAGGGCCGCCGGATGTCGCCGTCGACGATGTCCGCGTCCGGGTTGTCCGCGAGGAGGGAGGTGCTGTGGGCGACGGCCACCGGGTCGTTGTCCACGTAGACCACGCGTGCTCCGGGGCTGGCGGCCTGGGCGACCTCGTGCACGTTGCCCTGGGTGGGGATGCCCGAGCCGAGGTCGATGAACTGCCGTACCCGGAGGCGATCAGGAAGCGCACGGCCCGGCCGAGGAAGTCGCGGTTGGCGCGGGCCAGGGTGCGCACCTGGGGTCGATCGCCGTGAAGGCCGCGAGCGCCTCGCGGTCTATGGCGAAATTGTGTTCACCGCCCAGCATCGCGTCGTACATTCGGGCGACACTCGCCTTCCCCGGATCGATCCCCTGCGGCAGACCTCCACTGTCCGGCACCACAACTCCCTTTCGCCCCAAGATCCTTGACGAGCCATCATATAGTTGCCGACGAGACCACGGCAGACCGCTCGCCTCCCCACGCCACGCGGCCGGTCCCCACCCTGAAAGGCACGACCCTGCGGAACGAACCGCGCAGTCACCACGGTGACGCACTCCCTGCCGGTCCCCACGCCGCAGGCAGGCCACCTTCGCCCCCGCCGCGGACGTGATCGGCTCCGAGCTCGATCTGCGGCTGACCGGCAGCCATGTCGTGCACGCGCTGACGCCCGGATTCTGCGACGCCGCGTCGGTGTATCTGCTGGAGCGGTGGGTGCTGGAGGAGAACGCGTATCCCGCGGCCGATCCGCCCCAGATAGAGGCGCGGAGGCTGGCGCTGCGAGTGGGATCGGAGGCGCCTGAGGCCTGGGACGGCGTGCTGCCGGTCGGCGAGGTGGTCGTGTTCCCTCGCGAGACCCCGTACGCGCGCGCTCTGGCCAGTGGGCACACGCAGCTGCTCGACGCGGTGGACAAGCACACCTCGGAGCGGCTGCTGGCCTCCGCGGGCGGTGACGCGAAGCGCATAGACGATCTGCTGGGCACGGCGTCGTTTCTCGTCGTACCGCTCCAACTGCGGGGCGCCACCGTCGGGTTCGTCGCCTGCACCCGCGGCCCTGACCGCGATCCGTTCCTGCCCGGTGAGGCCGTCGCCGTGGAGTCGTTGGCGGCGAGGGCGAGTGTGGCCCTGGACAACGCGCGCCGCTACGAGCGCGAGCGCCGCACCGCGCTCGCCATCCGCAACAGCCTGCTGCCGGACCCGGCCCGCGCGCTCGACGGCTGCCGTATCGCGCACGGCTATCTCCCGGCAGGACAGGCCAACATCATCGGCGGCGACTGGTTCGACGTCCTGCCGCGCCCCGGCGGCCGGGTCGGCCTGGTCGTCGGCGACGCGATGGGCCACGGCCCCGAGTCCGCCGTGGCCATGATCCAGTTGCGTACAGCGGTGCGCACACTGGCGCGGCTGGACATGGAACCGACCGAACTGCTGCGCAGACTGGACGAGTTGGCGTACGACACACCGGGCGCGTCCTTCGCTACGTGCATCTACGCCGAGTGGGACGCCCGGGCCCACTCGTGCACGCTGGTCGGTGCCGGCCATCCACCGCCGCTGCTGCGCGGCCCGGACGGACCGGCCGTACCGGTCACGCTCGCCAGCGCGGGACTGCCGCTGGGGCTCGGCACGGGCAACTACGAGGCCACCGTGCTCACCATCGACGAACCGGCCCTGCTCCTTCTCTACAGCGACGGCCTGGTCGAGTCGCGGCACGCGGACATCGACCAGGAGATCGCCCGGCTGGCCCGGAGCCTCGACACGGCCGCCGCCGAGCCCGTGCCGCCCGGCGCACCGGATCCGTTCCCCTCGCTGTGCGAGCGGCTGCTGCGGGCCCCGTGTTCGGCGCCCGGGGCGGACGATCGCACCCTGCTGCTGGCCGAGTTGACGCCCGCGACCACCTGAACAGGCCGCGGGCGTCCTCGCCCCTCCACGTGTCCGGCGTCAGTAGCCGGTGGACAGAGTGGCCCACACGGCCTTTCCGCCGGTGAGTCCCGACCGGTCGACCCCCAGGTCTCCGCGATCGCCTGCACGATGAAGAGTCCGCGCCCGCTCTCGTCGTCGAGACACGGCTCGCATCTGGAGAGGTTGCTCCCGTGTAGTCGTGGTCGTGGACCTCGATGCGGAGACTACGGTCGGTGACGAGCCCGACACCGCACAGGAGTCGCGCGCTGGGTGTGTGACACACGCCGTTGGTGGCCAGCTCGGAGATGAGCAGCACCGCGTCGTCACGGACCGGTTCGGGCAGCCGCCACTTGGCGAGCTGCGCGCCCATGGCGTGCCGGGCGGTGCGGACACCGGAGCGGTGCGCCGGGAGTTCCAGCCAGTGCGCCAGGTCCGGGCTGGCGACATCTAAGAGCTGCGGGGAGGGAGTCGTGTGGGGGACACGGTGGTTCGCCTTCCATCGGGGGCGGGCGCAGGCGGGAGACGCACGGCGTGACCAACAGGCCTGCCGGACTTGGCGAGTTCGGTGGACGGCCTAGATCGCTCACACAAGTAACTATGCCCATAGCTCAGTTCAAGCTGCAACCGACTCCCTGATAATTTCAGAACGACCGTTTCTGTCTGGCGGCATCAGCAAGTCGCTGTCAGACTAATGCCGGTGACAGTCCCTCAGGAGGTTGGGCGTGAGCGAAGCTCGGTCGAGCACCGGCGCGGGTGCACCCACGGTTCTCCGCATGATCCTCGGCCGACGGCTGCAGGAGCGGCGGCAGGACGCGGGGTGTCCCTGGAGAACGCCGCGAAGGCTCTGCGGGTCACGTCCCTGACCATCCGCCGGCTGGAGAAGGCCGAGGTCGGCCTCAAACCGCTCTATGTCGAGAAGCTACTGGAGACCTACGGCGCCGACCGCCAGGAGATCGACGAGTTCGTCGCCCTCGCCGACCGGGCCAACGAGCCCGGCTGGTGGCACGCCTACCGCGATGTGCTCCCGGGCTGGTTCACCGCCTATGTGAGCCTGGAGACCGGCGCCAAGACCCTGCGTACCTATGAGCCGCACTACGTCACGGGACTCCTGCAGACGTACGACTACGCGCGAGGCGTGCTGAGCGGCGGCTTCCCGAACGACAACGACGAAGACCTTGAACGGCGGGTGCAGTTACGTCTGCGCCGCCAGAGTCTGCTGGAGAGGCCGGACTCGCCCACGCTGTGGGCGGTGCTGGAAGAAGCCGTGCTCCACCGGGTGGTGGGCGGTCCCGCGGTCATGCGGGACCAGATAGACCGGCTCCTCGAGGTCTCGGAACTGGACCACGTCAGTGTCGACATCGTCCCGTTCTCGGCGGGTGCCCACGTCGGGGCGTGCGCACCCTTCACCTATTTCCGGTTCCAGGAACCGGAGCTGCCTGACGTCGTCTACAGCGAGATCCTTTCCGCCTCCATGTATCTGGACCAGCGGTCCGATGTCGTGGCCCATCTGGAGGCGCACAACAGGATGTCGCTGCTGACCTCGTCCGCGGACAGCAAGGCGCTCTTGAACCGCATGCGCAAGGAGTACTCATGACCACCACCGACGACATGGTCTACAACGGGATGCCCGCGTCGAACCTCGGCGAGCAGGGCTGGGAATGCCCCTGGAGCGGTCCCAACGGGGTCAGTGCGTGGAGACGAAGCAACTCGCCGACGGACGCGTCGCGTTGCGCCAGTCGACCGATCCCGCGGGACCCGCGCTCATCTACACGCCCCAGGAGATGGCCGCGTTCGTCGACGGGGTCAAGCGGGGACTGGCCGACCATCTGATGGCAGGCTGAACCAGACCACGGGCGTGGGGAATTGAGCCGGCCCGGCTGCGACCTGCCCGAGACGCCGACGTACACCACTTGAGAGGGAGAGCATGACCAACGCCCACGCCGCACGGGACATCGACACCAGCAGGCCGCACTCCGCCCGCATGTACGACTACTACCTGGGCGGCAAGGACCACTTCGAGGTCGACAAGCAGGCGGCCGAGGCGGTCTCGGCGTCTTCACCGGCGTCTTCGTCGCCGCCCGGGAGAACCGCGGGTTCATGCACCGCGCCACCCGCGCGCTCGCCCGGGAGCACGGCATCCGCCAGTGGCTCGACATCGGCACCGGCATCCCCACCGAGCCGAACCTGCACCAGGTCGCCCAGTCCGTGGTGCCCGAGGCGCGGGTGGTCTACGCCGACAACGACCCGCTGGTCCTGAAGTACGCCGAGCGCCTGATGCGCAGCACCCAGCAGGGACGCACCGCGTACGTCCAGGCGGACGTGAACGACCCCGACTCGCTCCTCAACTCCCCCGAAGTGGCCGAGATACTCGACTTCGACCAGCCGATCGCGCTGTCGCTGAACGCCCTGCTGCACTTCGTCACCGACGACCAGGACCCGTACGGTCTCGTGGAGCGTCTGGTGTCGGTCCTCCCCCTCGGGCAGCGCGCTGGCCATCAGCCACGTCACCGCGGACTTCGACCCCGAGCCCTGGGCGAAGGTCACGGCGATCTACGACGAGGCCGGGACACCGGTGAAGGTCCGCAGCCGGGACGAGGTCGCGCGGTTCTTCACCGGGCTCGACCTGCTCGACCCGGGCATCGCCGTGGGGCACCGCTGGCGTCCCGCCCCCGTGACCGAGGAGTGGTCCGAGGCGGAGGCACCCACGGACGCCAAGGTCAGCCTGTGGACCGGGGTGGGCATCAAGCCGTAGCCCCGCCGCGGGGGGACGCCCATGACGTCACGTGCGGGAAACCTTGACGACGGCGGTGCCGGATGCCACGATTCCGGCGCCGCCATGTTTGCGTAAACATCTGAACCGACCTCCTCGGCCTGGGGATTGGCCGAGGATTTCGGTGCAGGATGTTTACGTAAACACCGCGTCGCGGCCGGTGGAGGAAGGGGGACAGGAGGCTCCCGGCGAGCAGGGCCCACCGCGCCCACTCCCCAACACCACCGCGCCTTCCGGGACTTGGGACGACGAGCCGACGTCAGCCGTCCCGCCCGGTATCTGTTCCGACGGCCGCTCAGCCGCGCGCAGGCCTCGCCCTGCGCGGAGTCGCCATTCCTGAAAGGGCAAGTCGATGCGCACCCACCCCGCCAGAACCCGTCTGCGGGCCACCTTCGTGGCCGTCGCGATCGCCGCGGTCACCGGCGCCACACTGGCCGGCAGCCCCGCCTCCGCCGCGCCGAGCACCAACACGTCCCAGTTCAAGGGCGTCAACTGGGCCGACCCGCGCGACAATTACGCCGACGACCCGGTCGTCCTGTCCGGACTGTCGCTCTCCGACAGCTACGCCCAGACGTACGCCAAGGCGACCCGGGTCATCGCGGCCTTCCGCGCCAACCTCGGCGCCAACACGGTGCGGTTGCCCATCAACCCGTACACGGTGAACGGCAGTTACTGGAAGTCGTACCGCGGGGTGATCGACGCGGCGACGGCACAGGGGTTCAAGGTCATCGTCTCCTACTGGGAGGGGACCGGCGCCAACAAGGACGGTTTCATCGACGACCCCGCCACGTACTGGCCCATGTGGAAAACCGTCGTCAAGGCCTACCAGCACAACCAGCGCGTATATTTCGAGCCGATGAACGAGCCCCACGGCTACACCGACGCCGAGTGGGCCGACCTCGCCGCGCAGTGGCTGGACACCTACCGCTCTGTGCCGCGCAACCGCGTCTTCGTCAGCGGCGCCGGCTACAACGACCATGTCACCACGGTCTGCGCCGACCCGCGTCTGAAGGGCACGTACCTCTCCCTGCACCACTACGGTTTCTGGAAGGACTACGCGACCTACGACCAGTGGGTGAGCGACCTCAAGGAACGCCTCGGCACCTGCGCGAACCGCACGGTGGCCGACGAGTTCGGCGCCCCGATGACCACGGGCCTGGACTACGACGTCCCGACGCCCGCCGACAACTCGGTCAACTTCATCCAGGCCGACACCGACACGTTCCGCAAGCTCGGCATGGGGTCCGTGTACTGGCCGGGCCTGCGCACCGACGACACGTACTCGATCCAGAAGCTCATCGGCGACGCGACCCGCCCGTGGCTGGTCACCACCAACCAGTCCGGCGCCGACCGCCTGGCGTGGGCGTGGGGACGCGGCAAGCCCGTGAAGTCCTGAACCGGTGCCCTGGTCCGCGCCCGCCGTCCAACGGGGCGCGGACCAGGGCACGTTGAGCAGGGGCTTCGGGTCAGGCGTCTCCCGCTCCGACGCCCGTGACCTGACGCGTTTCCGAGATCTTCCCCTCGGTGAGGGCTAAGACAGCCATCACCCGCAGTTCCTGCCTGCCGTCCACGGCACCTTCACGGTCTCGCCCGCGGATCAGGATGTCGTACTCGACGACGTCGTCCTCGGACGCCAGGTACAGAATCGGCGCATGGCGTCGGGGGTGCCGTGACTCCCGGGTCGCACAGACCGGATATCCACATGAACACGCCGTGGAAGAGCTCCCGATGCCGCGCGGTCGCATCCATGTCCTGGACCGGCCTTTTCGCATCGACCCGCACCTTGGTCGACGACCAAACCCGTAGCCCACCACTTGGTCGCCGCACAAGGAGGTTCGTCGCGAGTCCGCCTTCGACGACCTGGTCGAGAAGTACGGCGACGCGGTCCTGCCGCTGCGGGCGGACGTCGCGGACCGTGCGGAGGCGTTCGAGGCCGTGCACCGGGCGATCGACGCGTTCGGCACGCTGGACGTCGTCATCGACAACGCGGGCTACGGCTTGTTCGGCATGACCGAGGAAGTCACCGAGCGGCAGGCCCGCGACCAGATCGACATCAACGTGTTCGGCGCCCTGTGGGTCATCCAGGCGGCACTCCCCCACCTCCGCAACCGCGGATCGGACCACACCATCCAGGTGTCCTCCATCGGCGGGGTCACCTCGCCGCCCGGACTCGGCCCCTACCCCGCGTCCAAGTTCGCCCTCGAAGGCTTCACCGCGAGCCTCGCCGCCGAGGTGAAGGCGCGGTACGGACCGACCGCCTCCCGGCCTACGACGACTTCCGCGCGGCCATGACGGGGATCTCCTCCCGGCGCGGCGACCCGAGTGCGACGCGGGCGGCGATTCTCACCGTGGTGGACGCGGAGCAGCCGCCGCTGCGGATCTTCTTCGGCGAGGGCCCGCTGGAGATGATCACCAAGGAGTACCGGGCACGGCTCGACGAGTGGCGGGCGTGGGACGAGGTGTCCAAGACCGCGTTCGGGTCGTAAGGGATGGTTTCTTGATGCGGATCGTCTGCCGGCACCCGAGGATGTCGAGAACGTGCCGCCGGCTCCGTCCCAGGGACATCAGCGGCCACCACCGGCCGCATGAAAAGGCCCAAGGGATGAAGGAGCAACCGCCATGGCGATTCAGCGGATGGACAACGTGGGCATCGTCGTCGACGACATGGAAGCGGCCATCGCGTTCTTCCTGGAACTCGGTATGGAGCTGGAGGGCAGGGCCGAGGTCCAGGGCACCTTCGCCGACCAGTGCACGGGACTCGACGGCGTCCACTGCGACATCGCGATGGTCCGGACCCCGGACGGCCACGGCAGGCTGGAGCTGGCGAAGTACCGCAGCCCCGAGGTGATCGACGAGGGACCGCGCAACCGGCCGCACAACATCCTGGGCACGCACCGCGTCATGTTCGCCGTCGACGACATCAAGGACACCGTCGCGCGCCTGCGCCCGCTCGGCGCCGAACTCATCGGCGAGATCGCCCGGTTCGAGGACAGCTATCTGCTCTGCTACGTCCGCGGTCCGGAGGGCATCATCGTCGGCCTCGGCGAGCAGCTGAGTTGAGAGGGGCGAGACCCTGACGCGCCGTCAACTCGATGCACGCGGCCGGGGTTTGGTCGTCGGGGCCGATGGGAGCATCTGCTCGATCCCGAAGCCGAAGCGCTCGCCGTAGTCGATCGACACAGAGTCCTCCAGCACCGAGTGGAGGCCCGGGAATTGCTGCTCGTCCAGCGTTTCCCGGAACCGGTCGTGGAACTCGGCCGGTGTCGCCTGCTCCTCCTGGACGAGCCCGAGCGTGAAGGAGAAGAGGCTCCAGGCCGTCCACGCGGCCGACTTGCGGGTCGGGCAGCCCTCGAAGAGGAGCGTCACCGGCCGTTCGGAGAAGGCCAGCGTGTTCGGCTCGACGGGAAACGTCCCGGCGACGAGCAGCGGGCCGTCCCGGTGTCCGAGCATCGCCTGCCGCAGCCGCCGAAGGAGTTCGGCCGCCTGCTCGTGTCACCGATCAATGCTCGCCGGGCCGCCATCGTCGAGCGATCCCGCCACAACGCGCCCTTGCTGGTAGCACTCCATCCCACCAGCCGCTCACAACGTCGCGACCACCTCGATCTCGACCGGAAAATCTTCCGCGAAGAGCGTCTCCACGCCCTCGCACGTACTCGCTGGCGGCGTCTGCCCCGCGCCCCGCCCGGCGGCGATGAGCCCGATCAACTCCTCGACCCTGTCGGCAGTTGGCGGCGGCGTTCCGGGTCTTCGCCCGTTACGGCTTCAGCTGCTCGCCGACGCCGCCGACAAGCCCCGCGTGATGACGGAGGACGAAGTCACCTTGGCGCACCGGCAGTTCAGCAACGCCAACACGGCCCGGCACAACTTCAACCTCCTGGCCGACCTCGTGATGGAGGAGGAACCGACGTCCTCACCTGAACCGGCCGCCACCGCGCCCTACACGTCCGGCGCGTAGTGCTTCCCGTCCCCCGCCGCTCCTCCGGCGGCAGATTCCGCCGCGGCGTCTGGACCGGTCCTACGACGAGACCGCGCGCCCGCTGCCAACCGGCCCTGGCCCGCGGGTGGTACCGCCGCTCGAACGGCACGAGGTGCCAGCAGAGCGCGACGGTACGGCCCACCAGCCACAGCCCGACCGCGCTCCGCCGCGACCAGCGGTAGCCCAACTTGGCGCACCGCGGGCGGATACATCCCGACGGTGATCCACACGAAGGGCCGGGTCAGCGGACCCCGAATCACTCGCCACACCACGTCCGGCAGCCACTTCAGGAAGGGTGGCTTGCTTATACGGTGGATGTCGAGAACGGCGCGAGCCGCCCGGTTGTCCTCCAGGGTGTCGGCGCACATCCGCTCGAAGTAGGCGGTGAATCCTGCCCAGTTGGCCGGAGCGGGCCCGGTCGCTCACCCCGTAGAGCCGGTACCACTGAAGGCTCTCGGCGTAGAACTGCTCCTTCTGTTCCTCCGTCAGCGGCCGGCCGAAGTACCGGCAGATCAGCACCGTCACCATGACGAAGGTCGCGTGCGCCCAGAAGAAGGTGTCCGGGTCGAGGGCGTGATAGCGCCGCCCCTTGCTGTCGACGCCCTTGATGCCGACGTGGTAGTCGCGCACCTCGCGGGCCGTTCGGACCGCGTCCGGGCCGTCGTAGATCACTCCGGCGATCGGGTAGAGCGAGCGGAGGAGCCGTTCCCAGCGCTCCTCGAAGAAGTGGGAGTGTTCCTCGACTCCGGCGCCGAGGGCGGGGTGCATGTTCTGCATCGAACCGGCCCAGAGGCCGATCAGCATGCCCCGCCAGTCGCTGAAGTACCGCCAGGCCAGTGACGACGGCCCGAGCGGTTCGGGGGTCGGCGGGTCGTCGGGGGTGGTCAAGGTCCGCTCCTGACTGCCGAGTTGGGGTTCTTACAGGGCCCACCAGCAGTACAGCCGTCGGTTCTCCGCTGTGGCCCGCCTGGCCAGGCCGGACAACCGATGGAGCACTTCCGACATCTTGGCGGGCGTGAATCTCAGTTCTTCGACCGCGGCGAACGGCCCTGCGGCCAGGTCCAGCCGCTCACCGGACGCCGTGGCCAGGGCGTCCCGGAGTGTGTCGGAGACGCTGATGACGAAGGCTGCCTCGGCCTCGGGGTCCGAGAGGAGTTGCCCGGAGCGGGGCGGGCGCGCGCCTCGTCGTAGGTGCAGTCGGTGAGGATGCCTTCGAGCCGCGCCATCACGACCACCGGGTCGATGTCCTTGAGGGACAGCACGTCGAACACCGACGGATCGGGCCCGCCCGGTGCGTCGAGGACAACGACGGCGGCCTCGTCACTCGCGGCCGAGAAGTACTCGCACATCACCATGCCGTAGAGCGTGCCCTATACCGCCGCCCGACGGCGACTGTCGTACGGTGACCGCTCACAATGGGCCCGAGAGCTGTACCGGCTGCGCTGGGCGGGCGTCCCGGCCGCCGATGGGGCCCGCCGTAGCGATGTCGACGACGGACGACCTGGACCTGGCCCCGTTCCTCGCCTCCGCCGACGACGAGTCGTCCTGGTCAGAGGAAGCGCCGGAGTTGGTCGTGGCGTCCTTGTCCGATCGCAACGGCGCGCACATGGACCCGGCCGCCGCAGCGCATGAACCGACCACACGCGCAGTGCAGTTGCTGCAAACACAAATCGCCGGTGCCGGACGACTCGCTGTGGTCACGCGCGGCGCCTCCGCCGCCTCACCGGACCTGCCCGCCGCGACCGCCTGGGGCCTGCTGCGGACCGCGCGATCCGAGTACCCCGGGCGCCTCACCCTCGCGGACGTCGACGACCCACCCGGGTCGATGCGACGACTCCCCGCCGCCCTAGCCACCGGCGAGCCCCAAATCGCGGTCCACGAAGGCACGTTGAGCGTCACTCGACGGGTTGTCGTACTCGGTTCGACGGACGACGGTTCTCTCGGCGGGGGCACTGTCCTCATCACCGGTGGCACCGGTTCCCTGGGAGCCATGCCGGCCCGGCACTTGGTTGACCGGCATGAAGTGCGGCGGCTCGCCCTGCTCAGTCGGCGCGGCGAACAGGCGCCGGGAGCACGGGAGTTGCGGGGCGATCTCCTGGAAGCGGGCGCGCAGGTGGACCTCGTGGCCTGTGACATCGCCCAGCGGGATCAACTCGCCGACCTAGTCCAAAGTTCGGCCCCGACCTGACTGCCGTGGTGCACGCGGCCGGGATCCTGGACAACGGGCTGCTGGCTTCGATGACACCCGAACGGCTGGCGCATGCGCTGAGGGCGAAGGCCCACGCGGTCTGGCAGTTGCACGAGTTGACGGTGGAACGTCTCTCGCGCGGTTCGTGTTGTTCTCGTCGGCGGCCGGGTGGCTCGGCCATGCCGGTCAGGGCAACTACGCGGCGGCGAACTCCTTCCTGGACGCGCTCGCCCGTCATCGTGCCCAACTGGGCCTGCCCGCGCTGTCGTTGGTGTGGAGTGCGTGGGCGGACGAGGAAGGGATGGCGGCGCGCAGCGGGCGGTTTCACGGCGGGCCGGTGCGTGTGGTCTCGCCGGTGCAGGCGTTCGCGCTCTTCGACGCCGCGCTCGGCAGCGGCGAACCGGCCCTCGCGCCACTGCCGTTGGACCGTTCACGAAGGCGCTCCCGGCCGGGGCAGTCGTACCGCCGCCGCTGCGTGGGCTGGTGCGCTCGGAGCGGCGGTCGGCCTCTGCCCTGGTGGGTGGCACTGCGCCCGGCGGTGGGGCCGGGGCGTGGCGGGAGCGGCTCGCGGCTCTGCCCGAGCCCGAGCGGCTGCCCGCGTTGCGGGCGCTGATCCGGACCGAGGTCGCCGGGGTGCTCGGGCACACGGACGTCGATGCCGTCGACCGGAACTTCTCGGAGTTGGGCCTCGCCTCCTTGATGCGGGTGATGCACTGCACCCGGCTGAGCCTGCTGACCGGCACTTCTCTCGCGGTCACCGCGGCCTACGACTGGCCGGACACGGAACAACTCGCCGAGCACCTGTACGGCGAGCTGCGCGGCAGCCTCTCCGACGAGATCTCCGTCACTTACGTGCCGTCGCCTGTGGAGCCCGGTGGCGTGGGCGCGGAGTGGGGCAGTCGCCGCCCGGCCTGTACCGGAAGGTTTGCGGGAGCGGCGAGGTCGTAGCGGCCATGCATCTGGGGGTGACTGCATCCATCGGTGCGGCCTCCTTCGGCCTGGAGGAGGCGGGCCGGCACGCGCTGCCGCCGTTGCGTCTGGCGGCCGGAACCCGGGGCCAGCCCTTGTGTGTGCCCGGGTTAGCGTCCAATCCGGGGCGGTCTTGGTACGCGGGGCTCGCCCCTTGTTTCGAGGGTGGGCGGGATGTGTTCGAGGTGCGGCACCCCGGGATCGATCACGAGGACGCGGTGGCGAGGGACCTGGAGTCGCTGACCGAGGCGCACGTCACGGCCGTACGGCAGCAACTCGGCGACAGGCGTTGTGCGTTGGCCGGTCATTCCGTGGGCGATACGGCCGCTCACGTGCTCGCCGCCCGGCTGGCGTCGCTCGGGGCTCCCCGGCCGGGCTGGTGCTGATCGACTCGTACCACATCACCCCCGACCGGGAGGCGGAGCCGTGGCCGCTGTCGCTGCGGGCGCGGATTCCGCTGGCGGTCGGAGAGATTCGACACGATGGTGGACCATCTGACGCTGCTGTCGCTGGGGGCGTACACGCGGATGTTCCAGGGGTGGCGGCCCGAGTCCATCGAGGTGCCCACCTTGTCGGTGCGGGTCTTGGAACCGCTGCCGGGCATGCCGCGGGAGTGGAGGTCGTCCTGGCCGGGCGTGCGGGACACGGTGGACACCGCCGGCACGCATCCGAGCGTGCTGGAGGAGGACACGGTGACGACGGCGAAGGCCGTGCGGGACTGGATCGACGCGCTCGTGCAGTCCCGTACGAAACCCAATATCTACGTCGGCGACATGAGAAATGAAATTAACGTCCGCACATGGCCGATCGCGCCGTGCTACTATTGATCTCAGTTGCAGTTGTGGTTGCCAAACCCTTCAGATGCCCGCACCGCCCCCAGGGACGGTGGAGCATTTTGTGTGTCCGGTTTTTTTCCGGCGGGGTGATCATCACGGCGACACGGAGTCCGCACAGTGCGGGCACCGGTGACCGCCCCGAAGGAGAACAAAATGGCCAGTGGCACCGTGAAGTGGTTCAACGCGGAAAAGGGTTTCGGCTTCATCGAGCAGGACGGTGGCGGCGCTGACGTCTTCGCCCACTACTCGAACATCGCCGCCCAGGGCTTCCGCGAGCTGCAGGAGGGTCAGAAGGTGACCTTCGACATCGCGCAGGGCCAGAAGGGCCCGACGGCCGAGAACATCGTCCCTGCGTAACGACGACGTTTACTTCGCAGCTGGGGCCCGCACCTTGGGGTGCGGGCCCCAGCTCGCTGCATTTCCCATGCTGTCGGCGCTATTCCGCCGAAGCCACCGGCTCGTTCTTGCGATTCTCTGCGCCGTTCATTCACCGCGGGAATTCCTTGATACGTGCCATATCAAGGAAGGTTCCACATTTTGAACCGCGCACGTACGAATGACCGTTTCTCGCGAAAGCGTAATGGGAATCCGGAATCCGGAAAGAGCGGCGGCTACCGCTCGGCAGCTCCGTCCGGCAACCGTTCCGGCGCGCCGCGCCGCTCCAAGAGCGGTGGTGGCCGACCGGCCGCCCTGCAGGGCGAGTTCGCGCTGCCGAAGACGGTCACCCCCGGCCTGCCGGCCGTGGAGTCGTTCGCCGAACTCGACATGCCCGCCAAGCTGTTGGCCGCGCTCGGCCACGAGGGCGTTTCCGTCCCGTTCCCGATCCAGGCCACGACGCTCCCCAACTCCCTTGCCGGCCGCGACGTGCTCGGCCGCGGCCGCACCGGCTCCGGCAAGACCCTCGCCTTCGGCCTGGCGATGCTGGCCCGTACGGCGGGCCGCCGCGCCGAGCCGCGTCAGCCGCTCGCGCTCGTCCTCGTTCCGACCCGCGAGCTGGCCCAGCAGGTCACCGACGCGCTGACCCCGTACGCCCGCGCCGTCAGCGTGCGGATGACCACGGTCGTCGGCGGTATGTCCATCGGCCGTCAGGCCGGGGCGCTGCGCGGTGGCGCCGAGGTCGTGGTCGCGACGCCGGGACGCCTCAAGGACCTGATCGAGCGCGGCGACTGCCGTCTGGACAGTGTCTCCATCACCGTCCTCGACGAGGCCGACCAGATGGCCGACATGGGCTTCATGCCGCAGGTCACCGCGCTGCTCGACCAGGTGCAGACGGGCGGCCAGCGGATGCTGTTCTCGGCCACCCTGGACCGCAACGTGGACCTCCTGGTCCGCCGCTACCTGACCGACCCCGTCGTCCACTCCGTCGACCCCTCCGCGGGCGCGGTCACGACGATGGAGCACCACGTCCTGCATGTGCACGGCACGGACAAGCAGCGGGCGACCACCGAGATCGCGGCGCGCGAGGGCCGGGTCATCATGTTCCTGGACACCAAGCACGCGGTGGACCGGCTGGTGAAGCACCTGCTGAGCAGCGGTGTCCGCGCTGCCGGTCTGCACGGCGGCAAGTCCCAGCCGCAGCGCACCCGCACGCTCGCCCAGTTCAAGGACGGGCATGTGACGGCGCTGGTGGCGACCAACGTCGCGGCGCGTGGCATCCACGTCGACAACCTCGACCTGGTCGTCAACGTCGACCCGCCCACCGACCCCAAGGACTATCTGCACCGCGGCGGCCGTACGGCCCGTGCGGGCGAGTCCGGCAGTGTCGTCACGCTGGTCACCCCGACCAGCGCCGTGACATGACCCGTCTGATGGTCGCGGCCGGTATCACCCGGAGGTCACCTCCGTGCGGTCGGGCGAGGAGGAGCTGACCCGCATCACGGGCGCTCAGGCCCCGTCCGGTGTCCCGGTCGTCATCACCGCGCCGGTCGTGGAGCGCGAGCGCACCCGTCGCCCGTCCTCCTCGTCGTCCCGGGGCCGTCGTGGCCGTCCGGCCGGCGAGGGCCGGTCCACCGGTGGCGCGGCCCGTCGCAGCGGCGGCAGCAGCGGAAGCAGCAGCCGGGGGCAGCGACGGTCGTCCTTCGGCCCTGCGGCCTGAGGACCAACTCGGCGCCTTCGGGCGCCCGTTCGGCCCCCGATCCCCTTCTCTCTGTGAGGCAACATGCGCTGTGTCATCGCCCGGTATCCCTTCGACCTCACCAAGATGGGTGTCCTGGAGACGATGAAGGGCATCAAGCCCGAGCTGATCACGGGTGAGTCCGTGACCATCGGGCGGCGCCGCTACCCCGTCAAGCAGGTGGGGCAGGTCATCACCCGGCAGGACCCGCGTGACTTCAACAGCGGCGAGGTCGTCCGGGCCATGACCCGGCTCGGCTTCACCTGCCACGCTCTGCCCGAGGCGGCGCCCGTGCACGAGCTCACGCCGTTCGAGAACGCGTCGGCCCTGCTGGGCAGCGGCGCGCCCCAGGACGTGTAGCAGCGACACCAGTACAACCGTGAGGGCCCTGCCGACGCGCGTCGGCAGGGCCCTCACGGCGTTCCAGGTCTTCCACGGGCCGGGCGGTACCCCTGCTGAACGGGCAGATGAACAGCGGGTTAGCATATGAGCGACGCCTAGCTCGAAAGAGAAACCTGTGCCTGTCAACGAGGACTCGTTCACCAACTGGAAGACCCGCGAGGAGATCGCGGAGTCGATGATCCCGATGATCGGGAAGCTGCACCGCGAGCGGGACGTCACCGTCCTGCTGCACAGCCGCTCCCTGGTCAACAAGTCGGTGGTCAGCATCCTCAAGACCCACCGGTTCGCCCGCCAGATCGACGGCGAGGAACTCTCCGTCACCGAGACCCTCCCTACCTGCGGACGCTCACCACGCTCGACCTGGGCCCCTCGCAGATCGACATCGGCATGCTCGCCGCGACCCACCGGGCCGACAAACGCGGCCTGTCCGCCGAGGAGTTCACCGCCGAGGCCGTCGCCGGCGCCACGGGCGCCAACAAGATCGAGCGCCGCGAGGGCCGCGATGTCGTCCTCTACGGCTTCGGGCGCATCGGCCGCCTGGTCGCCCGCCTCCTCATCGAGAAGTCCGGCTCGGGCAACGGTCTGCGGCTACGTGCCATCGTCGTACGGCGGGGCGGGGAGCAGGACATCGTCAAGCGCGCCTCGCTGCTGCGCCGCGACTCGATCCACGGCCAGTTCCAGGGCACGATCACCGTCGACGAGGCGAACAGCACGATCGTCGCCAACGGCAACGAGATCAAGGTGATCTACGCGAGCGACCCGTCCGAGGTCGACTACACGGCGTACGGCATCAAGGACGCCATCCTCATCGACAACACGGGCAAGTGGCGTGACCGGCAAGGACTTTCGCAGCATCTGCGGCCCGGCATCGACAAGGTCGTACTGACCGCGCCCGGCAAGGACGACGTCCCGAACATCGTGCACGGCGTCAACCACGACACGATCAAGCCGGACGAGCGGATCCTGTCCTGCGCGTCCTGCACCACCAACGCGATCGTGCCGCCGCTGAAGGCGATGGCCGACGAGTACGGTGTGCTGCGCGGCCATGTGGAGACCGTCCACTCGTTCACCAACGACCAGAACCTGCTGGACAATTACCACAAGGCCGACCGCCGCGGCCGTTCGGCGCCGCTGAACATGGTGATCACCGAGACCGGTGCCGCCTCCGCCGTCGCCAAGGCGCTGCCCGACCTGAAGGCGCCGATCACCGGCAGCTCGATCCGCGTCCCGGTGCCGGACGTCTCGATCGCCATCCTCAGCCTGCGCCTGGGCCGAGAGACCACCCGCGCCGAGGTCCTCGACTACCTGCGCGACGTCTCGCTGACGTCCCCGCTGAAGCGGCAGATCGACTTCACCACCGCCCCCGACGCGGTGTCGAGCGACTTCATGGGCTCGCGCCACGCCTCGATCATCGACGCGGGCGCCACCAAGGTCGACGGTGACAACGCGATCCTCTACCTCTGGTACGACAACGAGTTCGGCTACTCCTGCCAGGTCGTCCGGGTCGTCCAGCACGTCACCGGGGTCGAGTATCCGACGTACCCCGCACCGGCCGTCTGATCCAGACGCGTTGAACGCACTGCGGCCCGGCCACCCAAGTGAGGGTGACCGGGCCGCAGTTGATCACAGCCGTACGCGGTGTCAGCGGGAGCTGCGCTTGCTCCGGTAGAGCACCACGAACCCGGCGACGAGCAGCAGCGCGCCGGCCACGGCGGGCCACAGGTTCGCGCCGGTCTCCGCGAGACCACCCTGCGCCTGCGGCTCGTTTCGGGCTCACGGCGGCGTAGCTCTCACCACCGGAACTCGACGCGGGCGGCGTCGTCTCCGCGGTGCCGACCTCGCCACCGGACCCGGCGTTGTCGCCCGAACCGCCCTGGGTCGGCGTCGACTTGGAGCCCTCGGTCTTCGTGTCGGCCTTGGGCACCGAGACGGCGGTGGTCAGCGATCCCGGGTCCGTGGTCTGGACGTCGGTGGGCTGGTCGTCGGGGGCGCTGGTCGCGGGGGCCGCGGTGGCCTGGCCGCCGCTGTCACCCTTTCCGCCGGTCCCGCCGTTGTCACCGTTCCCGGCGTTGCCGCCGTTGTCACCACCGCCGGCGTTCCCGCCGTTGCCCTGGTTGCCGCCGTTCCCGGCGGGCTCGTCGGACGCGGTCGCGCCGGCCGTCGGCTGGGCGCTGTCGGTGGCCGTCGGGGACTCCTGCGGTTCACCGGAACCCGAGCCACCGCCGTTGCCGGAGCCGCCGGCGTTACCCGAACCGCCGCCCGTGCCGGAGCCGCCGCCCGAGCCGCCGGGGTCGTTGTCCGTCCCCGCGCCGCACTTCTCGCCGTTGTTGATGCAGGTGACCATGTCCTTCATCAGGCCCTCGTCGAAGACGTTGATGAAGTCGCCGTGGTCGGTGACGGGCTTGTGCTGCTGCTCGGGGAAGGAGTCCACCGCGAACAGCGGGGTCGTCTTCCCGCCGTCCTGGAGGCTCGGCGCCTTCACGTCGTAGACGATCCGCTGGACCAGCTGCGGGATGGCCTCGAAGCCGGCGGGGCAGGTGCCGTCGGCGGCCTCGAAGGCCACGTGGGTGCGGTGGTTGGCGCTGTCGATGTTGCGGCCGTCCCAGCAGCTCTGGAACTTGAAGGTACGCACCACGTCACTGCCGGACGGGCACAGCGGGTACTTGTCCTTGAGCTGCCGGTCCTCGAAACCGGTGCAGCTCCAGGAGGCGTTGGCGTTGGCCGGGCCGTTCACGAAGGCCTTCGCGTCGCCGGTGATGATACGCAGGAGGCGCGGCATCGCGACGACCTTGCTCTTCGGGTTGCCCACGAACGTCAGCGTGGCCGCCTTGGCCGTGACGATCTGGCCGGGTTGCCCTCGGTGCCACCGCCGGGCTTGTCGGCGTCCCGCTCCTGCTTGCCGTTCTGGAGGCGCAGCACGGGCCAGTAGTACGTGGACTTGTCGCCCTGGTTCTCGCAGCTCGTGTTCGCCTTCGCCAGGTCGTCGTCACTGGCGAACGCGTTGTTGGACTGGTTGCCGACGTAGTCGTGGAAGTGGTGGGCGCCGTTGGTCACTCCGGGGCGACGATCACGTTGTCGGAGTTGAACAGGCCGTTCTCGTTCACCCCGCAGGCGGTGACGAACGTGCCGCGGGAGGCGTCGGCCTGGTCCTGCGCCGCGTTCACGTTGGGCTGTACGGAGGTGATGTCCGCGTAGTCCGAGGCGACCGGTCCGTTGGTCGAGGGCTGGTTGCCCTGCTGGCCCTGGCCGCCGGCGCCGGCGGTGGCGTCACCGCTGGCCGTGGCGTCGCCGCTGCCGGTGCCCTTGTCGTCGCCGCTCTGGTCGTCGGACCCGTTCGTGGGCGCGATCAGCGTGCAGCCGGCGAGCGCGTCGAGTCCCTCAGGGCGGTCGCCGACACGCGCGATGGCGTCGTCGATCCGGCCGATCGTCGCGGCCCGCTTCTCCTTCAACGGATTCATGATCGCGTTGTCGGCGAAGGAGGCGTCCTGGCGTATGGACTCGGTGGAGTCCTTGAGCTTCTGGTAGGCCTCGGTTATCTGCTGGTCCAGAAGCGCGAGTTGGTTGTCCACCTCGGTCTTCGCCGCGCCGGGCACCGTCGTCAACTGGGTCCCGATGTCCGGGCAGTCGATCGTCGCGCCGTCCGATGCCGCATCGGGAGACCCTTGCTGGGTGGTGTCACCGCCCCAGCCCTCGGACGCCGACGCGTAGACGTTCGCCGCCACCAGTCCTCCGCCGCCCAGCATCAGGGCGACTGCTGCCATCGTCGCGCGTCGTGCGCCCGTGGGGCGTCTGCGCGTGTTGCGTGCCAAGGAAGTTGCTCCTACACGTATCGGTCGGCCCGGCTCGTCCCGGCATGGAAATCCCCGCACCAATACGGAGCGGGGTCCCGGTGTGTTCAACCGTCCCAGAAATTCTTAGCGACCTCTTATGGATCTCCCGGCACGGTGGCCCCCAAGAGCCCTCGCCCCACCCTGGACGAGGTAAAGGTCACAAATACGTATCGGACATATCGCGCTTCAACCTTCACATGAGGCACACACGTTGGCTAGGTTGACGCCCAGGCCGTACGACCTACACCGGCGATCAGCGCCGGGCCGCGCGGCTCGCGTCGAATCCGGTGCGTCGCTCGCGACAGCCGGAGCCGGGGACCCAACCGACTTGGGGTGAATCGGCCCAACTGCCCATCGGGGCAAGGGCCGTAGGGCACACCTTCCGTGATCGACCGCCCGAACCCGACAGCTAACCCGGTAGGCGCGTTACGGAAGGAGCACGTCTGCCATGCCGGCAGAACGAAGTACGCGCACCGGAGGCAGTGGCCCCACCGTGGACGACCGACCCAGCCGTGACGAAGTCCAGCGGCGGATCAACTCCCTTTACGACAGGGCCGAGACGGCCACCGGGAACTACAACGCCACCCGTGCCATGTCCGGGGCCCGCGCAAGCGTGTCGAACCCCGGTCCGGCGCTCCGCGTCCTTCCGACCCCGCCCTCGACGCCGTCACCCGGCAGTTGTTCGACCGGGCGCGGGCCCAAGTCGGCCCGACCGTACCGGCGATCCTGCCGCCCAGCAGGACGGGCCGTCCGGCGGCGGCACGTTCCGAGCGGTCCGAGCGACGCCCCGACGGCGACGCAGGCGGGCGGGCGCTCGAAGCGCAGCCCGGTCCCGCTGTCGCCGAGCTGACCGCAGGGACGTCCCTACCGCACATCACCAGCCAGCAACACGCGTCCCCTGTAGCGGAGTTGACCGCCCGGCCGGTCGCCGAGCTGCTGCCCGCCGCACCGCAGGCACCGCAAGCGCGGGCGCCTCAGGCGCAGGCACCGCAGCTGCCCCCGCCGACCATGCTCGACCTGCCGCCCGTGCCCGCCGTCGAGATGGCACCGACGCCGTTCGCGCAGCCGCAGCAGCGCCCCCGACCTTCGCCCCGGCACCGGCCTTCGACCCGCTCACCGCGGACCTCGATCTGCTCCCGTCCATCGCCGCACCCCGCTCCGAACCGGCTCAGGCGCTGGCCACCTGGCCGCCCGCGGAGCCCAACTGGCCCACCCCGGAAGTGACGTGGTCGACCGGGCAGACCCCGGTGATCCCCGAGCAGCAGACGTGGTCGACCGGCCAGATGCCGACCGTGGCAGCACCGGAGACCCCTTGGTCCAGTGGCCAGATGCCGATGGTGACCGCCCCGGAGACCCCTGGTCCAGCAGCCAGATGCCGATGGTGCCCGAGCAACAGGCCTGGTCCACGGGCCAACTGCCCGCCATACCGCAGCAACAGTCCTGGTCCAGCGGCCAGACACAGGTCGGGGCCCAGCAACAAGCCGCGTCCACCCACCAGACACCGATCACGGCTCAGCAACAGACCACCTCCACCGGCCAGATGCCCATCGTGCCCGACCAACAGCCGTGGGCCACCGGCCAGATGCCCGTCGTGGCCGCGCCGGAGCCGACGTGGTCGACCGGGCAGACACCCGTGATCCCCGAGCAGCAGACGTGGTCGACCGGGCAGACGCCGATCGTGACCGCCCCGGAGACGCCCTGGTCCAGCGGACAGATGCCGATGGTGGCCGAGCAGCAGGCGTGGTCCACGGGCCAGATGCCCGCCGTGCCGCAGCAACAGGCCTGGTCCACCGGCCAGATGGCCGCTCCACCCGAGCAACAGCTCTGGTCCACCGGCCAGTTGCCCCTGATACCCGAACAGCCGACCGCGTACCCCGCGCCGCCGCAGGACTGGCGTCCGCCGCAGCAGGAGTGGCAGCCGGTCCCGCCCGCCGCCGAGGTCTCCTTCGCCGGGGCGCCCCTCCTCGGACCCGAGGTGTCCTTCGCCGCGGCCCCGCTGCTCGCCCCCGAGGTCACCGCGGCCGCCGCGCCGGCCATGGCCCCGGAGATCATTCTCCCGGCGGCCCCGGCCATGAGTCCGACGGTCGCCGCGCCCGTCCCGGTCGCACCGGACCCGGGCACCCAGAGCAAGACGGCCACCGCGCTCGCCTTCGCCCGCGCCCAGATCGGCAGGCCCTGCCTGTGGGGCGCGGCGGGACCGGACGCGTACGACTGCTCCAGCCTCACCCAGGCCTCATGGAAGGCCGCGGGCGTCCACCTCCCGCGCACCGCGCAGGAACAGTCGAGCGCCGGCACGCTCGTCCCGCTCACCGACATCCGCCCCGGTGACCTGCTGTTCTTCCACGACAGCGTCGACCACGTCGGCCTGTACACCGGAAACGGCCTGATGATCCACGCACCGAGCCCCGGTACGCCGATCCGCGAGGAGTCGATCTTCTACGCCGGTTCGGCCGCCCTCCGAGGCGCCGTACGGCCCGCCTGATCCGCCCGGGGCCGGTGTTCCCGGCCCCGACCGCGCCCGTCCCGCCACTCTCTCCTGGGCGTGTCGTTGGTCCGTACGAGTGGTGGAACCTCCGACACGGTCGTAGCGTCAACAAGGAGACGAGATCGTGTGCCTCGACAGGCGGGTCCACCGCCGGTGGGAGTACGGGGCGACGAGGACGAACAGGCGGCCGGGAGCGGACATGTACAAACACACCATGGTCGGAGTCGTCACGCTGTGTGCCGCCGCCCTGCTGGCGCCGGCTGTCGGCAGCTCGGCCGCGGCGTCGGTGCGCACGGAGCCGGTGGCCGCCCACCGGCAGTTCCAGGGCCCTGTCCTCGTCGACTGCCTGTGGCACCCCGAGGTGCGCCCGTCCGACTTCACGCTCGCGTGCGGGGACGGCAACAGCCGCCTCACGTCGCTGCATTGGACGTCCTGGAACGACACCTCCGCGACAGCGACCGGCGTCAACATGGTGAACGACTGCGTCCCCTACTGCGCGGCGGGCAAGTTCCACTCGTACCCGGTCGTCGTCCGCCTCGACACCCCGCAGACCTGGAAGCGCCATCCTCAGGTGCGGCAGTACGGCCAGATCAGCCTGACGTACACCGAGGGCCGGCCGGACAAGTTCGCGCACGTCGTGACGTACCCCCTGTGGAACTGACTCACAGGGACAGGTCCACCACCAGTGGACGGTGATCCGAGATCGCCGTCCTGGGTACCCGCACCGCCCTTACGGCGTCCTCGTCGAGCCCGTTCAGCAGGATGTGGTCGAGCTGGACGAGCGGGCGGTGCGAGGGGAAGGTCGCCTGGCGCGCCGAACCCCGCCAGCCACGCCGCGCGGACGCGTTGAGCGTGCACCTGGGCAGTGCGCCGACGAGGTTGAAGTCGCCCATCAGCAGCTGGGGTTGAGGCAGCTCGGCGATCCAGCGGCGCACGGAGCGCAGTTGGCCGATGTTCCACCCCGGCACGAACGAGAGATGCACGGCCACGACGGTGAACGGGCCGTGCGGTCCTTCCAGTACGGCCGCCAGCGCGGCCCGCGCCTGGTCCCGTGCCAGCACCGGGGCGGCCCGCCCGGCCACCCGCAGCGGCATGCCGAAGGGCGCCGCCGGGAGCCGTAGCGCATGCCACTCGCGGACCGGGAGCCGGGACAGCAACGCGACGCCGTGCGACGGGACTTGGGGCTGCCGGGCGTCGGGGCCGTAGACCCGCATCCCGGGCTCGGTCGGGTCGAGGACCCAGCCCCGCCCGGTACGGAACGGCAGTGCAGCGCCGTCGCGTAGCGCCAGTCCCGAGCGCCCATCGCCTCGGCGCCGACCGCCGCCTGGTCGACGCCCCCTGACCGTTCCTGGAGCCGGTCGATCTCCTGGAGCGCCACCACGTCGGCGTCCAGGGACGCGACGGCCTCGGCGAGGGGAGCGGAGGGATCGCCGGAGGGCGCGGCCGTCGGACGGCCGTCCGGGTCGATCGGCCGACCGTGCAGCACGTTGAACGTCGCACACCGAACCAGTGAGTCACCCATAGTCAGGCCGCATTGTACGTAGGCCGCCCACAGGGACTGCCTGGTGGTGCGGTCCAGCGACTCACTGCCGGACCGAATGACGAATCGGTGGCCCGTACGTCGAGTCATTTCGCGATCACACACGTACCTGCGGTCATGGGCGCCCAGCGCCGACCCGCCACGTCACCGACTCGGAGAACAGGCACCCCATGAACGCATCCGCACCGCACGACCCCGCCGCCGACGGAACCGCCCAGATCGGCGTCACCGGCCTCGGCGTGATGGGCCGCAACCTCGCGCGCAACTTCGCCCGCAACGGCTACACGGTCGCCGTCCACAACCGGTCGCCGCACCGGACGCATGAGTTGATGAAGGAGTACGGCGACGAGGGAGCCTTCGTCCCGGCCGAGACCGCGCGGGAGTTCGTGGCCGCGCTCGAGAAGCCCCGCCGCCTGATGATCATGGTCCAGGCCGGGCCCGCCACCGACGCCGTGATCGACGAGTTCGCCGAGCTGATGGAACCCGGCGACATGATCATCGACGGAGGCAACGCCCACTTCGCCGACACCCGCCGCCGCGAGGCCGCGCTGCGCGACAAGGGCCTGCACTTCGTCGGTGCCGGTGTCTCCGGCGGTGAGGAGGGCGCGCTGAACGGGCCGTCGATCATGCCCGGCGGCTCGGCGGAGTCGTACGCCGTGCTGGGCCCGATGTTCGAGTCCGTGAGCGCGAAGGTCGGCGGCGAGCCCTGCTCCACGCACATCGGGACCGACGGCGCCGGGCACTTCGTGAAGATGGTGCACAACGGCATCGAGTACGCCGACATGCAGCTCATCGCCGAGGCCTACGACCTGCTGCGCCAGGTCGGCGGCTACAGCCCGGCCGAGATCGCGGAGATCTTCCGGCGCTGGAACGAGGGGCGGCTCGGCTCCTATCTGATCGAGATCACCGCCGAGGTTCTCGCGCACACCGACGCGGAGACCGGCAAGGCGTTCGTCGACGTCGTCACCGACGCGGCCGGGCAGAAGGGAACCGGCCGCTGGACCGTGCAGACCGCGCTGGAGCTGGGCTCGCCGGTCACCGCGATCGCGCAGGCCACCTTCGCCCGCGCCTCCTCCAGCCAGGGCTCCCTGCGCGCCGCCTACCGCGGGCTGCCCGGCGGCACGACTCCCCCGCTGAGCCGCACCGAGGCCGACCGGTTCACCGCGCAGGTCGAGCAGGCGCTGTACGCCTCGAAGGTCATCGCCTACGACCAGGGCTGGAAGATGATCCAGGACGCGGCGGCCGAGTTCGACTGGTCGATCGACCTCGCGGCGGTCGCCGGGATCTGGCGCGGCGGCTGCATCATCCGCGCCTCCTTCCTCGACCGCATCCGCGCCGCGTACACGGCGGACCCGGGCCTGGTCAGCCTGCTGAGCGAGGAGAGCTTCGCGGGGGAGATCGGCGACGCGCAGGTCCCGTGGCGCGAGGTCGTCGCCTCGGCGGCGCGCCGCGGCATTCCGGTCCCGGCGTTCTCCGCCGCGCTGTCCCACTACGACACGCTGCGCGCCGACCGGCTGCCGGCGGCCCTGCTCCAGGGCCAGCGCGACTTCTTCGGCGCGCACACCTACGGCCGCACCGACCGCACCGGCACGTTCCACACGCACTGGTCCCGCCCCCGGCCGCCCGGAGACGACGGCCTGAGCAACTCCGCTGAGAGGGCCCTCCCGCGCGCGGGAGGGCCCCTTCCGCTTATCCGACGGGCGGTGCCGTGCTGTCGCGTATGACGAGCTTCGTGGGCACGAGCGTGGTGCCGTGCTCCTCGCTCCGCTGCCGCATCCGCCGCAGGACCCCCTCCACGCACAGGCGGCCGACCTCGGCGAAGTCCTGGTGGACGGTGGTCAGCGGCGGCAGGAAGGAACTGGCCTCGGGGATGTCGTCGAAGCCGATGACGCTGACGTCCTCGGGGATGCGCCGACCGCGCTCGTGCAGAGCTCGCAACAGGCCCAGGGCCATCTGGTCGTTGGCCGCGAACACGGCCGTGCAGTCGGTCTGTTGGGCGAGTTCCAGTCCCACGCGGTAGCCGGACTCGGCCGACCAGTCGCCGCGTACGACGGGAGGCACCGGCCGTCCCGCGTCGGTGAGTTCGGCGCTCCAGGCGTCGGCGCGGCGCTGCGCGGCGAACGACTCCTCGGGTCCCGCCAGGTGCCAGACCGTGCGATGCCCGAGGTCGAGGAGATGGCGTACGGCCGCCCGCGCCCCGCCGTTCTGGTCGGTGTCGACCACGCTGTAGCGGTCGCCCGCGTCGGAGTCGGCGACGACGACCTGGACATGCGGCGGCAGGGAGATGGTGGCCGCGTCCAGGAGGTGGACCTCCATGATCGCGATGACCGCGTCGACGGCGAGTTCGCCCAGCCGCGAGAACGCGCCGCGCACCTCGTCCTGGGTGGGGACCGCGACCGGCAGCAGCGTGACGGCGTAGCCCTCGTGCGCGGCGGAGGTGGCGATCGCCTCCAGGGTGCGCATGTTGCCCGTGGTGGAGAGGTTGAAGGTGATCACTCCGATGGTGCGGAACTCACCGCGTTTCAGCGCGCGGGCCGCGCTGTTGGGCCGGTAGCCCAGCTCCTTCATGGCGGCGAGAACCTGTTGCCTGGTCTCCTCGTTGACGCCCGCGTAGCCGTTCGACACGCGGGAGACGGTCTGTGAGGACACGCCCGCCACACGTGCGACATCCGCCATCGAGGCGCTCTGGGCGCGCCGCGCGGAGCGCTTCCCGCCACGCGCGCGTGCCCCGTCTTTTTCTCGCCGAGGCACCGTCCGCTGTGTCCACCCGTCTCCCTCACGTATCGATCCGATTGCCACGGTCGTGTTTCGCCAGACGACTCTTGACCACCGACATTGGGGCAGTGTAGACATGCCGCCATCAGATGTTTACGTAAACATAACAGGCCGGGGCCGTTGTGGACCGCGCTGTTTACGCAACATCGCGACGGCGTGTGACGCCGGTTCCGAGATGGACGAGCGAGGAACTACATGACGACGCTTCAGCCCCCTGCGGCCGCGACTCGGCCTCCTGACAGGCCCTCGGCGAAACGGGACCGCCGTTCCTGGACAGGGTGGGGTTTCATCGGACCCTTCGCGGTGGTCTTCGCCTTCGTCTTCCTGGCTCCGATCGCGTACTCGATCTATCTCAGCCTCTTCCGCGACCAGCTCATCGGCGGCAACCACTTCGTCGGCCTGGACAACTACAAGCAGGCCTTCCAGGACGACCAGTTCTGGTCCTCCCTGGAGCGGGTCTCGCTGTTCCTGGTGATCCAGGTGCCGATCATGCTCGGCATCGCCCTGTTCGTGGCGCTCGCCCTGGACAGCGGCCGGCTCTTCGGCCGGGACTTCTTCCGGATCTCGATCTTCCTGCCGTACGCCGTGCCTGCCGTGGTCGCCACCCTGATGTGGGGCTTCATGTACGGCACCCAGTTCGGTCTGGTCGGTGACATCAACAGCGCGTTCGACGTCACGCTGCCCGACCCGCTCTCCGCGCACCTGGTGCTGGCGTCGATCGGCAACATCGTGACCTGGGAGTTCGTCGGCTACAACATGCTGATCTTCTACTCCGCGCTGCGGGTCATCCCCAACTCGCTGTACGAGGCGGCGGAGATCGACGGCGCCGGGCAGTTCCGGGTGATCACGGCCATCAAACTCCCCGCGATCCGGGGCGCCCTGGTCATCGCGACGATCTTCTCGATCATCGGCAGCTTCCAGCTCTTCAACGAGCCGAGCATCCTGCGGCCGTTGGCGCGCAACGCGATCACGACGGACTACACGCCGAACTTCTACACGTACTCACTGTCCTTCAACGGACAGCAGCACAACTACTCCGCGGCGGTCGCCATCATCATGGGGCTGATCACCATGGTCATCGCCTACGTCGTGCAGCTCCGCGGCATGCGCAAGGGAGCCTGAACCATGAGCACCCCCGTCACCACCGCCTCTCCCTCGGCGTCGGCCGCGTCCGGCGGCGGTTCGAAGAGCGCGCCCCGGCTGCGCACCCCGCGCAAGAAGCACTCCCCCGGCGCCCCAAGCGCAGTGTGCTGCTGACCGTGCTGACCGGCCTGATCCTGGTCTACACGGTGGTGCCGCTGCTGTGGCTGGTCATCAACGCGACCAAGACACAGGCAGGGCTCGCCGACTCAACGGCCTGTGGTTCGCCCACCACTTCGCGCTGTGGCAGAACATCCACGACACGTTCACCTACCACGACGGCATCTTCGTCCGCTGGCTGCTGAACACCCTGCTGTACGTCGTGCTCGGCGCCGGCGGCGCGACCTTCCTGTCGATCCTCGGCGGCTACGCGCTGGCGAAGTTCACGTTCCCTGGCAAGCGCGCCATCTTCGCCGTGGTCATCGGCGCGGTCGCCGTCCCGGGTACGGCCCTCGCGGTGCCGACGTTCCTGATGTTCAGCAAGATGGGGCTCACGGACACCCCGTGGGCGGTGATCATCCCCTCCCTGGTCTCGCCGTTCGGCCTGTACCTGATGTGGGTGTTCGCCACCGAGGCCATCCCGGTCGAGCTCCTCGAGGCCGCCCGGATCGACGGCGCGGGCGAGATCCGCACCTTCTTCCAGGTGTCCCTGCCGCTGCTCGCCCCCGGTGTCGTGACGGTCCTGCTGTTCACCACGGTCGCGACGTGGAACAACTACTTCCTTCCGCTGATCATGATCAAGAACCCGGACTGGTACCCCTGACCCTGGGCCTGGACGCCTGGAACTCCCAGGCCCAGACGATCGGTGGTGACGTCATCTTCAACCTGGTGATCACAGGTTCGCTGCTCACCATCGTGCCGCTGATCGCCGCGTTCCTGCTGCTGCAGAAGTACTGGCAGTCCGGTCTCGCCGCCGGAAGCGTCAAGGAATAACCCAACCCTCAAGAAGTCCCACCCACGAAGAAGTGGAAGCACCTCCATGCGCAGAACTACCGGCCGCCTGCTGCGCGGCATGGCCATCCTCTCCGTCCTCGCCCTGGGGGCGACCGCCTGCGGCGGCTCCGGTGACGACAGCTCCAGCACGAAGGCCGTCTCCGCCTCGGACATCCAGGCGGCCCTCCAGAAGGGCGGCTCGGTCACGGTCTGGGCCTGGGAACCCACACTGAAGACGGTCGCCGCCGACTTCCAGAAGAAGTACCCCAAGGTCAAGATCAACCTGGTCAGCGACCGGTCCGGCGACAAGCACTACACCGCGCTGTCGAACGCGATCGCGGCCGGCAAGGGCGTCCCCGACGTCGCCCAGGTCGAGTACTTCGCGCTGAGCCAGTACTCCCTCACCAAGGGCCTGACCAACCTGACGCCCTACGGCGCGGACAAGCTGGCCTCAAGTACACGGCCGGTCCGTGGAACGCGGTGAGCGACGGCGACAAGGTCTACGGTCTGCCGATGGACTCGGGCCCGATGGCGATGTTCTACAACAAGAAGGTCTTCGACAAGTACAAGATCGCCGTCCCGACCACGTGGGACGAGTACGTCGTCGCGGCCCGCAAGCTGCACAAGGCCGACCCGAAGGCGTACATCGCCAACGACGCCGGTGACGCGGGCTTCACCACCAGCATGCTGTGGCAGGCCGGTTCGCGCCCCTACAAGGTCGACGGCACCAAGGTGACGGTCAACTTCGAGGACGCGGGCGCCAAGAAGTACACGCAGACCTGGCAGAAGCTGATCGACGAGAAGCTCCTCGCGCCGATCAACGGCTGGACCGACGACTGGTACAAGGGCCTCGGTGACGGCACCATCGCCACCCTGACCACGGGCGCCTGGATGCCCGCCAACTTCGTCAGCGGCGTCGCCGGTGCCTCCGGTGACTGGCGCGCGGCCCCGATGCCGCAGTGGACCGCGGGCGGCAAGGCCAGCGCGGAGAACGGTGGTTCGTCCCTCACCCTGCCCACCCTGGGCAAGAACAAGGAACTCGCCTACGCGTTCGTCCAGTACGCCAACGCCGGCGCCGGCATCCAGACCCGCGTGAACGAGGGCGCCTTCCCGGCCACCAAGGCCGAGCAGCAGTCCGCGGCGTTCCAGAACAAGACGTTCCCGTACTTCGGCGGGCAGAAGGCCAACCAGATCTTCGCCCAGTCCGCGTCCGAGGTCGCGTCCGACTGGTCGTACCTGCCCTTCCAGCAGTACGCCAACTCGATCTTCAACGACACCGTCGGCAAGGCGTACATCTCCGGTACGACGCTGGCCCAGGGTCTGAAGAGCTGGCAGGACGCCTCCGTCAAGTACGGCAACGAGCAGGGCTTCACGGTCAACAAGTGACCCGCCCGCAGTAACCGGCACCAAGCAGTACCGGCACCTCCTCGGGAGCCGCCGCCGAGCAGCAGTCCGCCCGGCGGCGGCCGCCCGGGACCCACCACGCAGCACGCATCTCGTACCGCCTGTGCAGTAACCGGAAGGACCACCATGATCTCCACCCTCCTGTCCCAGTTGCGGCACGGGCCGGACGGTGAACCCACCACCCCCGCCTCGCCTACGGCGCCGACTACAACCCGGAGCAGTGGCCGCGCGAGGTGTGGGACGAGGACGTCCGGCTGATGCGCGAGGCCGGCGTCAACATCGTCTCCGTGGGAATCTTCTCCTGGGCCCGCATCCAACCGGCCCGGGACGAATGGGACTTCGGCTGGCTCGACGAGATCATGGACCTGCTGCACGCGGGCGGCATCGGCGTCGACCTCGCCACCGCCACCGCGTCCCCGCCGCCCTGGCTGAGCACGGAGCACCCGGAGATCCTCCCGGTGACCGCCGCCGGCGAGACCCTGTGGCCCGGCGGCCGTCAGCACTGGCGTCCCACCTCGCCCGTCTTCCGCGACCACGCGCTGCGCCTGGTACGGAAGTTGGCCGAGCGCTACGCGAACCACCCGGCGCTGGTGGCATGGCACGTCTCCAACGAGCTGGGCTGCCACAACGTCTACGACTACTCCGACGACGCGGCCCGCGCCTTCCGCGACTGGCTGCGCGCCCGCTACACCACCGTCGACACGCTCAACCAGGCCTGGGGCACGGCGTTCTGGTCCCAGCGCTACAGCGACTGGGAGCAGATCCTGCCGCCCCGCCTGGCCGCCTCCTTCCCGAACCCGACCCAGCAACTGGACTTCAAGCGCTTCTCCTCGGACGCGCTCAAGGACCATCTCCGCGCCGAGCGCGACCTGTTGCGCGAGATCACCCCGGACGTGCCGGTCACCACCAACTTCATGGTGATGGGCAACACCAAGGGCATGAACTACGCCGACTGGGCGTCCGAGATCGACTTCGTCTCCAACGACCACTACGTCACGCCCGGTTCGCAGGACCGCGACGAGCTGTCCTTCTCCGCGAACCTCGTCAGCGGCATCTCCGCCGGCCGCCCGTGGTTCCTGATGGAGCACTCCACCAGCGCGGTCAACTGGCAGCCCGTCAACGTCGCGAAACGCCCCGGCGACCTGGCCCGGGACGCGCTGCTGCACGTCGCGCACGGCGCCGACGCCGTCTGCTACTTCCAGTGGCGCCAGTCCGCGGCCGGCGCCGAGAAGTACCACTCCGCGATGGTCCCGCACGCCGGTGCCGACAGCGAGGTCTTCCGCGCGGTCGCCGAACTCGGCCGCACCCTGCGCACGTTGGCCCCCGTCGCCGGGACCGAGCGCGAGACGGCCCGGGTCGGCATCGTCTTCGACTGGGAGTCCTGGTGGGCGAGCGAGCAGGACTCGCACCCCACCGACCGCCTCGACTACCGCCAGGAAGCGCTCGACTGGTACTCCGCCCTCCTCGACCTCGGCGTCCGCGCCGACCTCGTCACGGCGCAGACCGCCCTCGACCGCTACGACGTGGTCATCACGCCGGTCCTGCACATGATCCCGGCGGCCCTCGCCAAGGAACTCACGCGCTACGTCGAGCAGGGCGGCCACCTCGTCTCCACGTACTTCTCGGGTGTCGTCGACGAGAACGACCACATCTGGCTCGGCGGCTACCCGGGCGCCCTGCGCGACCTGTTGGGCATCCGCATCGAGGAGTTCGGACCGCTGCTCGACGGCGACACCGTCGAGCTGGACCTCGACGGCACCGCCACGGGCTCCTGTGGACCGACCGGATCACGGTGACCGACCCCGAGGTGGAGGTGCTGGCCCACTACCGCAGCGGCGCCTACACCGGCCGCCCCGCCGTCACCCGCCGTACGGTGGGCGGAGGTTCGGCCACGTACGTCTCCACCCGCCTGGGCCGCGAGGGCCTCACCGGCCTCCTCCCCGACCTGCTCGCGCCCGCCGGCGTCGTCAGCGAACTCCCCGACTCGGCAAAGGGAGTTGTGGAACTGACCGTGCGCCGGAACGCCGACAGCCGCTACCTGTTCCTGGTCAACCGCACCGACGACACAGTCCCGTTGACCGGCCTGTCCGGCGAACTCCTGGTCGGCAGCACGGGCGACGACGGCTTCCCCGTCCTCTCCCCAGGGGACGTCGCCGTGGTACGCCGGCCCGTCAGGTGAGTCCGAGCGGCCCCGGCGGGAGCCCGGTGTCATGGGCCATCCATGATTCCTCTGCCGCCCGGGGGCCGGCGCTCGACAGGTCGACGAGATCCGGTTGCGGTCCCGAGGCGGCTCCCTCCAGGCGGGCGGGCGATACCCCTAGGGGTACAGTCCTGCCTGTCGCACACCGGAGAGGGCGGGTTCATGGAAGCGATCGGGCACGCGTTGTCCATTGCCGGGTCGATGACCTGGGAGGTCACCTGGGCGCTGATCCTCGGCTTCACGCTCTCCGCCGTCGTGCAGGCGGTGGTGCGTCGGTCCACGGTCGTACGACTGCTGGGTGACGACCGGCCCCGCACGCTCGCGCTGTCCGCCGGGCTGGGCGCGGCCTCGTCGTCGTGTTCGTACGCGGCCGTCGCGCTTGCCCGGTCGCTGTTCCGCAAGGGTGCGGACTTCACCGCCGCTATGGCCTTCGAGATCGCCTCGACCAACCTGGTCGTCGAACTGGGCGTGATCCTGGCCCTGTTGATGGGCTGGCAGTTCACCGCGGCCGAGTTCGTCGGCGGACCGATCATGATCGTCGTCCTCGCGGTGCTGTTCCGGCTCTTCCTGCGGCAGCGGCTGCTGGACCGGGCGCAGGAACAGGCGGAGCGCGGGCTGGCCGGTTCCATGGAGGGGCACGCGGCGATGGACATGTCGATCGGGGGCGAGGGGAGCTTCGTCCGCCGACTGTTCTCGCGCGACGGGTTCACGTCCGTCGCGCACATCTTCGTCATGGAGTGGGCCGCGATCCTGCGCGACCTGGTGGCCGGGCTGCTCATCGCGGGGGCGATCGCCGCCTGGGTGCCGGACAGCTTCTGGCACACGTTCTTCCTCGCGGACCACCCCCTCGCCGCGAAGCTGGTCGGCCCGCTCGTCGGCCCGCTGGTGGCCATCGCGACCTTCGTGTGCTCGATCGGCAACGTGCCCTTGGCGGTGGTGTTGTGGAAGGGCGGCATCAGCTTCGGCGGCGTGATCGCTTTTCTCTACGCCGATCTGCTGATCCTGCCGGTCCTGAACATCTACCGGAAGTACTACGGCGCCCGGATGGCCGGCTTCCTGCTGGTCACCTTCTTCGCCGCGATGGCCGTCGCGGGTTACGTCGTCGAGTTCGCCTTCGGGGCCTGGGGCTCATCCCGGACCAGGCCGACGCCAAGATCCCCGACGACGGCATCACCTGGAACTACACGACCTGGCTGAACATCGTGTTTCTGCTGCTGGCCGCGAGTCTGGTCGTACGGTTCCTGCGCAGCGGCGGTCCGGCCATGCTGCGGATGATGGGCGGCTCACCGGACCAGGGCGAGCAGGCACACGAGCATCATCACCACCACTAGCCCCCGCCCACCGGCCCGGGTGTACCGGGTCGCATTCCCGCAGCGGCGCGGCCAGTTCACTGTAAAGAACCTTGACAGGCGATTGGTCTAGTCCAAATATGGTCGCTGTTCGTCCCGGTCAGGGGCGGCTTCTCTCCTTTCAGCATGGGAGCGTCAATGAGACGACCTGGGCTTCTCCGCGCGTCACTGTCCTGCGCGGCCGTAACCGCCTTGTCCACGGGGCTGGTCGCACTCGGCGGGGTGCCGCGGACGCCTCACACCGCGCGCGGCCCATGCCGGACCATGTGGCGGCGCCGTACTTCGAGGCGTGGACCGGTGAGAGCCCGGCGGCGCTCGCCGCCGCGTCCGGCAACAAGTACCTGACGATGGCCTTCCTGCAGACCGAGGCGCCCGGTTCGTGCACGGCGTACTGGAACGGCCAGCCCGCCCAGCCGATCGCGAAGTCCACCTTCGGCGAGGACATCGCCACGATCCAGGCGCGCGGCGGCAACGTCATCCCGTCCTTCGGCGGCTACAGCGCGGACACCACCAACACCGAACTCGCCGACAGCTGCACCGACGTCGACGCCATCGCCAAGGTCTACGAGAGCCTGGTGACGACGTACGGCGTGAGCCGTATCGACCTCGACATCGAGGCCGACTCGATCAACAACACGGCCGGCATCGACCGCCGCAACAAGGCGATCGCGAAGGTGCAGCGCTGGGCCCACCACACGGGCCGCAGCGTGGAGTTCTCCTACACGCTGCCGACGACCACCACCGGTCTCGCGCCCAACGGCGTCGCCCTGCTGCAGAACGCGGTCGACAACGGCGCGCGCGTGGACGTCGTCAACATCATGACGTTCGACTACTACGACGGCGCCGCCCACGACATGGCGCAGGACACCAAGACCGCCGCGACCGGTCTGCACTCCCAACTCGCCGCGCTCCACCCGAAGTCGAACCCGGCGAAGCTGTGGAAGACGATCGGCGTCACCGAGATGCCCGGCATCGACGACTTCGGCCCGGCGGAGACCTTCACCACGCAGAACGCGGTCACGGTGAGGAACTGGGCCGCCGCCCGGGGCATCAACACCCTGTCCTTCTGGGCGCTCCAGCGCGACAACGGCGGCTGTGTGGGCACCGGGGGCGCCAACAACTGCTCCGGAATCGCGCAGGACACCTGGTACTTCAGCCACACGTTCAAGTCGTTCACGCGCGGCTCGGGCGACCACCACTAGGGGTTCGGCGGGCTGCGGGTCGCCGCCTCGTCCAGGGCGGCGGCGCGTCAGTCCGCCATCATCTCGCGCACCAGCGGGGCCACCTTCGTGCCGTACAGCTCGATGTTGGTCATGAGGGTGTCGTGGGGCATGCCGGTGATGCCGTACTTCAGGTTGAAGCGGGTCGCGTCGAGGGTCTTGAGAGTGGCCGTGATCTTGCGGGCCACGGTCTCGGGCGAGCCGACGTGCAGGGCACCGCCGGGGCCGACGTCCTGCATGAGGCTCTCGCGAGTGGGGGTACGGAAGCCGCGCTCCCGGGCCACGCCGGCGATCAACTGCTGGAAGGCGGGCAGGAATTCCTCCTGCGCCTGTTCGTCGGTGGCGGCGACATGGCCGGGCGCGTGCACGCCGATGGGGCGTGCGGAGTGGCCGAACTCGGCGAGTGCCCGCCGGAACAGCTCGGAGAACGGGGCGAAGCGGGCCACGTCCCCGCCGATGATCGCCAGCATCAGGGAGAACCCGTACTGGGCGGTGCGGATGACGGACTGGGGCTGCCGCCGACGCCGACGCCGATCCAGGTGGGCAGCGAACCCGTCTCGCTGTGCGGGTAGACGGAGACGCCGTCGAGGGCGGCGCGGGTGGTGCCGGACCAGGTGACGGGCTTCTCCTTGAGCAGTTCGGCGAAGAGGGCGACCTTCTCCTCGAACAGCTCCTCGTAGTCGTTCAGGTCGTAGCCGAAGAGCGGGAACGACTCGGTGCTCGACCCTCTGCCGAGCATCACCTCGGCACGGCCCCGGAGACGCCGTCGAGGGTGGCGTAGCGCTGGAAGACACGCACGGGGTCATCCGAACTGATCACGGTCACCGCCGAGTTGAGGCGGATGCGCTCGGTGCGCGCGGCGATGGCCGCGAGGACGACGTCGGCGGCGGACAGGGGCATCGACTCGGTGTGGTGCTCGCCGATGCCGAAGTGGTCGACGCCGGCCCGGTCGGCGAGGACGCCTTCCTCGACGAGGCGGCGGATGGCCTGGCCGTGGGTGAGCGGCGTGCCCTCGGCGTCGTTCGTGACGTCACCGAAGGTGTCCAGGCCGAGGGTGATTCCGGAGGGTGGTCGGGGTGGTCATCTCGTACTCCTTGCGCTGCTCGGCGGTCAGGTGGCGATACGGCGCATCACGCCGAGGAGCCGGGTCAGGTCGTCGGCCTCGACGTGGTCGAGGACGTGCCGTCGGACGCTGGACAGGTGGGCGGGCCAGGCCTCCTGGAGGCGGGCGAGGCCCTGGTCGGTGAGGACGGCGTTCCAGCCGCGCGCGTCCTCGGCGCAGCGCTCCCGGACGACCAGCCCCTGGGTCTCCAGGCGCGCGACGATGCGGGTCATGCCGCTCAGCGAGAGATTGCAGACCGACGCCAGCTCGCTCATGCGCATGCGCCGGTCCGCGGCCTCGGAGAGGTGCATGAGGGTCGTGTACTCGGACAGCGGCAGGCGCTGTTCGCGCAGCATGTCGGCGTCGACGGCCCGAGGCAGCACGAGCATCACCCGGGCGAGTTCGCGCACCAGCTCTTCCTCGTGCGGGCTCATGGGGCGCAGTGGCTGCTCGGGCGTGGTCATACCTCCAGGATACTTGATTGACGCAGCAAGCAAATGGGCCGAACCATGCGGCAGCCCGTGGCCTGCCGTGCTCACCGGACGGGCGGTTCGTCCCCGGTGGTGGTCGCGTGGCCGTGGTAGCGCAGCAGGAGCATCGCGGCGTCGTCGTGGAGGGGGCCCGCCGTGTGGCGGACCAGGTCCTCACGGAGGGAGTCCAGGGCGCTCTGCGCGTCGGGTTCCTTCAACAGGTGCGCCCGCTCCCCAGCGGATAGAAGGTGCCGCGGTCGTCGCGCGCCTCGGTGACGCCGTCGGTGTAGAGCAGCAGTTGCTCGCCGGGGGCGAAGCGCACGGAGAACGGCTTCGGGGTCTCGCTGCCCTGGGCGCCACCCAGGCCGAGCGGCGGGGCGTAGGAGGGCGGGACGGGGAAGTCGGCGGTGCCGTTGCGCCGTACGACCATCGGTGGCGGGTGGCCGTAGTTGAGGAAGAGCACCTCGTGGTCCGCGCCGACCTCGGCGAGGACGGCGGTCACGAACTTCTCGTCGGACAGCACCCGGGAGACGCTGCGTTCCAGACGTTCGCCGAGGCCGACGAGGTCGGGTTCGTCGTGCGCGGCCTCGCGGAACGCGCCGAGCACGACGGCGGCCGTCTCGACCGCGGCCAGGCCCTTGCCCTGGACGTCGCCGACGATGACCCGCACGCCGTGCGGGGAGGCGACCACCTCGTAGAGGTCCCCGCCGATCCGGGCCTCCGCGACGGCCGAGGTGTACGACACCGCGGCCTGGAGGGGTCCGGCGGTCAGCGGCACGGGCCGTAGCAGAACTCTCTGAGCCACCTCGGCGATGGACCGCACGCTGGCGAGTTCGGCCTCGCGGCGGCCGCGCATCACGGCGGCGGCGATGCCCGCGCCGGTCACGCCGACCACCGACACCATCGCCAGGAAGCCCCGGCGCTCCTGGAACAGGCCGTCGTAGAGACCGAGTCCGACGCACAGGGCGAGGGCCGCCGCGCCGAACCACGCGGTGCGGCGCCAGCCGCCGACCAGGCCCGCGAAGGCCGGTCCGAGGGAGGCCAGCGGGAGGAAGCCGAGGCCGGGACCGGTGACGAGGTCGCCGACCGCGACCACCGCCATCACCGCGGCGGGCAGCCAGGTCAGCACGGAGAGACTGCGCTGCGGCTTCGCTGCGGCCATGGTCCACTCAAGGGCGTCGCGGCTTTCGGGGCCGCCTTCCGCAGGGGCCCCTCCCCACCTTTGGACATCGCAAGGCTGCCAGGCAATCCCCTCGACGTGCCGGGCCCTTTACCCAATTGAGTCCGAGAACGGACATTTCCTGATCGACGACAACCATATGACAACGTCCGATTGTCGATCACGGACTCAGGGCAAGTGAACTGTGTAGGACCGGCCGCGCACACCATGCGGCGGCCCCGGTGCGGTGGCGCCGCGGGGATACCGGGTCGTCCTAGGAGGGAAGTGATTCGCCATGCGTACGCATCGGCGTACCCATAGGCGTTCTGTTCGCGTGGAGTACCTGCTGCCCGACGAGGCCGCGTCGGCGGGTCAGGCACGGAGACTGACCTCGGAGTTCCTCGCCCGTTCCCGTCATCGGATGGAGCGGGTGGGCCCGTCGCAGATCGACGACGCGACGCTCATCGTGTCCGAACTCGTCGCCAACGCGACCGAACACGGCCGCGGCGAGTGCCGGTTGCGCATTCAGTTGTCCGACGAGCGCGTCACGGTCGAGGTCTACGACGACAACCCGGCCCCGCCGCGCGTGCGGCCGCTGACGGCCGAGGGCGAGAGCGGACGCGGCCTGGCCATGGTCCGCTGCCTGGCCCACCGCTTCGACGTCACCCGGTCACCGGCGGCGGCAAGCGGGTCCGCGCGATCCTGGCCATCTGACCCGGCCGCACGCCTCAGCGGACGATCAGCGGCGGTACGACGGGCACTTCCGGGGCGGCGTCGATGTCGGCCTGCGTCAGCCGGAACTCGACGGGTACGCCTCGCGCCTTGTGCGGCGGTCGGGTTCGGTGGTGCGCCACATGTAGAGACAGCGGGTGCACTGGAGTACGTCCCACACGCCGGGGACCGGCGAGGTGGTCACGGTGTCGAGCGTGTCGTGGGCGCAGCGGGGGCAGATCATCGCGGGTGGCTCCTCAGGTGGGTGCGGTGGGCGTTCAGCGGGCGGCGATGAGGGCGCGCAGCCGGTCCGCCCACTCCGGGGTCTCGGGGAGGTCCCGTACGGGTGTGTCGAAGTGGCCCCTGTTGTCCGGGGCGACCGGGGTCGTGGCGTCGATGATCATCTTGCTGGTGGTTCCAGGGGTGTTGGCGGCCGGCGCGAGTGCCATGACCGACAGGTTGGGGACGATGACCACGTCGTCCTGGGGTTCACCTTCGCGGACATCGCCCACATCACCTGGGGCAGGTCGAAGGGGTCGACGTCCTCGTCCACGACGATGACCTGCGTGACGTAGCCGAGGCCGTGCGGGGTGGTCATCGCGCGCATGCCGACCGCCTTGGCGAAGCCGCCGTAGCGCTTCTTCGTCGAGACGATCACCGCGAGGCCGTGGGTGTACATGGCGTTGACGGCCTGCACCTCGGGGAATTCGGCGCGGAGTTGCTTGAGGAGGGGGACGCAGGTGTTGGGGCCGACGAGGTAGTCGACCTCGGTCCACGGCATGCCCAGGTAGAGGGACTCGAAGACCGGGTTCGTGCGGTACGAGACGCGGTCGACGCGGATCGTCGGCATGCGCCGGCCGCCGGAGTAGTGGCCGGTGAACTCGCCGAAGGGGCCCTCTATTTGGCGCTTGCGGCTCTCCACCACGCCCTCGATGACGACCTCGGAACCCCAGGGCACGTCGAAGCCGGTGAGCGGGGCGGTGGCGATGGGGGCGGGGGCTCCGCGCAGGGCGCCGGCCATCTCGTACTCGGACTGGTCGTAGCCCATCGGCATGCCGGCGACGATCGTGATGACCGGGTCATTGCCGAGGGTGATCGCGATGGGCAGGTCTTCCCCCAACTCCTCTGCGGCGTGCAGGTGTTGGGCCACGTCGTGCATGGGGACCGGCTGGAAGGCGAGGCGGTCGCGGCCGATGACCTCGATGCGGTACGTGCCGACGTTCTGCTTGCCGAAGTGGTCCGGGTCGCGTGGGTCGCGGGAGACCACGGCGGCCTTGTCGAGGTAGAAGCCGCCGTCGCCGTCGTTGAGCCGGAACAGCGGGAGGACCGTGAACAGGTCGACGTCGGGGCCCTGTTGGGCGTTCTCCCGCCAGGGCGCGTCCTCGCGGCGCTCCGGCGCGACCGGGAAGGCGTCCCAGCGGCGGGCGAACTCCTCGACCTGCTCACGTACGGAGGTGTCCGCGGGCAGTCCTAGGGCGAGGGCGTGGTTGCGCCAGGAGCCGTGGACGTTCATCGCGATCCGGGCGTCCGTGAAGCCCTTGACGTTGTCGAAGTAGAGGGCCGGGGCGCCTTCGCCGATGCGTCCGGCCGCGTTGGCGGCGGCGGCCAAGTCCGGTTCGGGGAGCACCTGTTCGGTGATCCGCAGGAGCTGACCCTCCTTGTCCAGGGTGTCCAGGAAGCTGCGCAGGTCGTCGTAGGGCATGGGGGCTCCGTACGTGAAGGGCTTGTGGCGCGGGGATTTGGGCGCCTCGGATGTCTCTGGTGGTGGGTCAGGCTGCCGGGTGGATGCGGGCGTCGCGGGCGGGTCGCATGCCTTCCCAGCGCTTGGCGGCGGGGGCGGGCAGGTCGAGCTGGTCGAGGACGCGGGAGGTGATGTGGGTGACGATGTCGTCGACCGTCGCGGGGTGGTTGTAGAAGGCGGGCATCGGCGGCACGATGCGGACGCCCTTGCGGGCGAGGTCGAGCATGTTCTCCAGGTGGATCTCGCTCAGGGGCGTCTCGCGCGGTACGAGGACCAGCGGGCGGCGCTCCTTGAGGATCACGTCGGCGGCCCGGCCGATCAGCCCGTCGGCGTAGCCGGTGCGGATGCCGGCCAGGGTCTTCATGGAGCAGGGCACGATGACCATGCCGTCGGTGCGGAACGAGCCGGAGGCGATGGTGGCCCCTGGTCCTCGGGGCCGTGGACGACGTCCGCCAGGTCGGCGACTTCGCGGGCGGTGCGTCCCGTCTCCAGCTCGACGGTGGTCCGGGCCCAGCGGCTGAGGACGAGATGGGTCTCCACCTCGGGCAGCTCGGCGAGCTGCTCAAGCAGCCGGACACCGAGGACGGCACCGGTCGCTCCGGTCATCCCCACGATCAGTCGCACGACACCAGCTCCTTGCCCGGTTCGGTCTCTGTGGTGTCGACCGTAGGAGCGCTTCGGCGCCGGGCAAGGGTAGGCTCGGGACTCGCCATGGGAAAAAACGGTCAGCCTGAGATCACGGACGTGCCGTACCGTCCGTCGCTCGCCGCGCCCATCGGGATGGACGTCGTGGACTTCACCGAGCTGCTGGCGCGCGGTGAGCGGCGCGGCATCGATCTGTCGGCGCCGCAGCGGCCGGACTTCCACCACCTGATCCATGTCACCGAGGGGACGCTGCGGCACCGGGTGGACTTCACGGACTGCGTGGTGGAGGAGGGCGGCTGGCTGTGGGTGAGTTCGGGGCAGGTGCACCAGTACGTCCCCGCGGACCTGACGACGGCCCGGGGCACGATCGTCATCTGGCAGCCCGGCTTCGTCCTGGCCGATCCCCCTTCGACCAGTCACCCCTGCTCCCGACGGGACCGCACGCGCGAGCGGCCCGCCTGACCCTCCGTCATCTCACCTACGAATACGCCGACTTGGCCTCACTCCCCCTCGACGTCCATCTCCAGACGCTCCGCATGCTCCTCTCCGTCCTCCTGCTGCGCCTCTCGTACGTCCGCCCGGACCCGGTGTCGTCCGCCCCGGCCGACGACACGTTCCGCCGCTACAGCGCCGCGCTGGAACGGGACTTCCGCAGCAGCCACCGCGTCGCCGACTACGCCGCCGCCCTCGGCTACAGCCCGCGCACCCTCACCCGGGCGACCCTCACCGCCACGGGCACGACCGCCAAGCAGTACCTCGACGCCCGCATCCTCCTGGAGGCCAAACGCCTCCTCGTCCACACCGACGCCACCGCCGCGGACATCTCCCGCACCCTCGGCTTCACCGAGCCGACCGACTTCGCGAAGTTCTTCCGCAAGCGGGGACGGCCGTACGCCGCTGGAGTTCCGGGCGGTGGCACGCGGGCAGGGATGACTCACGCGAGCAACAGGGGGTGGGGATGCGGGAATTCAGGGCGGGCGAGACCGCCGTACGGCGTGATGTGTTCCGGCGGAAGGTGTGGAGCGCGCAGGCGCTGCGGGTCGTCGGGGACACCCCGAGGCACTGCTCCTCGGGTGCGCTCCCGGCGCGGAGTCGCTGGCCCCGACGACCTGGATCGAGTCGCTGCTCACCGGTGACGAAACCGCCCGGCTGCGCGCCCTGTCGAACCTGGCCGACGGCAACTGGCAGCTCGGTCAGTGGATTTGGCGAGTACGGCGTTGCTCCGGTGGGTGCCGCCCGGGACGTGGTTCAGCGTCAACGCGTTCTTCGACGCCACGGGCGACGGCCAACTCTCGTGCTGGTACGTCAACTTCCAGCGTCCGATGCGCCGGACACCCCTCGGCTTCGACACCTTCGACCTGCTGCTGGACCTGGTGGTCGCGCCCGATCTGTCGCGGTGGGACTGGAAGGACGAGGACGAGTACGCCAACGGCCGCCGGTTGGGTGTGGTGAGTGAGGCCGAGCACCGGGCGGTGGAGCGGGCTCGCGGGGAGGCGGTGGCGATGATCGAGGAGGGCGTCGGACCGTTCGCGGCGGAACGGGGGTTGGGTGGCTGGCATCCCGATCCCCACTGGCCGATTCCTCAACTGCCCGTCGGCGCACTCACCTTGAGCTGACGACATCGCGCCGCCTCGGTGGTCGAGTCAGCGGTGGTCGACGTAGGTGACGAGCCCGCCGATGGTCAGGCCCCATGCGAGTCCGCGGCGGAAGGACTCGTAGCGCATGCCCGGGGTGTGCTGGGCGTCGGTCATCGCATACGGTCCACGGATCCCCAGTTCCACGCCACACAGGCACACGACGTAGCCGAGACGCAGGGCGGCGGCTGTCCACTCGGGGTTGTGCGGGACACAGATCCGGGAGTAGATCTCACCGTCGGGCGTCCGCAGCTCCAGTAGCGAGTCGGTGGATCCGTAGCTCTGCTCCAGTTGTGGCTGTTCATCGGGTAGCTCGTGCAGCTCCCAGCCGGGGATCGCGTACAGGTCGGAGATCTCGGGCGGCAGGCGCCTCATGCCGAACAGGATGGCGCCTTCGAGCTGCGGTTCCTCGGGTATCTCGCCGGGCGCGGCTCCCTCCGGCTCGATGTACCCGAAGTAGCCCACGCCCACGGCACGCCTGAACTCGAAGAGGGCTGTGGGCATGGGGCGCATCTGCGCGGGGTCGAGGGCGACTGCGCCTTCCGCGGTCTCCAGACCCGTCAGCACGCCGAGCCGCAGCGCGGGTCGTCGCTGAAAAGGATCCGCCCGCCGTCGTCGAGCTCTTCGTCCTGATGCCGGCTCATCTTCTTCAGACCTCCGGTCGGTTGCCGTTCCGCGTCCGCGAATCTGACTGCTAGTTGTTGAACCATCCTATTGAAGGATCGTTGAACAATCCATATCTTGGAACGTGTGCACCACCAGGCTGACGGTTTCGTCGAGAGCAGGGGTGAGGGTGAACGCGGAGGAAGCGGGCGTAAGGCGGCGAGGCGTGGGCCGACGGGTGCTGGTGGGTGCGGCGAGCACAGGCGGAGCTTTGGCGCTGTGGGCGATTGTGCGGCTGACCGTACGCACGGCATTCGTCACGCACGCCCAGTGGATCGAGGTGCTGTGCGCCCTGGTGCTCCTCCTCGCCTGGGTGTTCCTGGGTATGTGGTGGCACTTGGACATCCGGTGGCCGCTGTGTGCGGTGTGCCTTGTGGGGGTGCTGTTCCTGCAGGACCGGGAGCTGGCTCAGCAGGCACTGCACCAGCACGGGCGTACCGAACACGTCAAAGTCCGACAGATTCGGTGGTCCGCCGGTGACGGCATGGACGCGAGCGTTCACGTCTACACGGTCACCGTCGTCGACGGCCCGCCACTGGCTCCGATCGAGGAGGACGGGCTCACGGGCTGGAAGTGGGTGGTGGGCGGCACTTACACGGTGACCGTCGATCCGCAGGGCACCGCCCCGCTCAGGCGCGGAGGCAGACCCGGACCACCGGTGATCCAACGGCTACTGCAGATCCCCCTCGCCCTCGGCCTGACCTCCACCCTCTGGCAGCCCTCGGGCCGACTCCTGCGCCGACGCCGCGTTCCCTCAGCGCGACCTGCCCAGCCGTAGGGGCTGTGCTTGAGCGGCGCCGGGACCAGCCAAGCCCAGCACTTTTGTCGGGTGTCCTGAGCGGCACCGTCCGAACCGCCCACCCACGTCCACACCTTGAGCTAGCAGGCTCCCAACGGGCTGATCCGCAGGGGCAGTTCACTCAACCCCCGCCGGGGTCGGTCGCGAGGGTGAGGTCGGCCATCGACTGCACGCTCGACGCCGAAAGCCGTTTCGGCGGATGCGGGCACGAGGATATACAGGCCGCTCTCGACGGTGGGGCTGACGATGCCCCGATCGGAGCGCCCGGGCGGGCTTGAGAGTCTCCGGCCACCGGCGCGAGTCTGCGCAACCGCAAGTCCGAGCGCTGTCCGGTCGGCTGGGCTCAGTACCATCCACGGGTGTCCTGGATAAGACGTCGTACGCGCAAAGAGGAGCCGCCGGCAAAGCGGCTGCCCGACCTGGAGTTCCTCGCCCTGGTCAGGGCCGGGCTCGAAGAATTCGCGCCAGGGGTGACACAGGGCGCCCAGCTCAAGGGCAACTCGTTGATCAGCCCGCATGGTTGGGCCGTGGCCGTCGCCCCGCCGCACCACGGAGGCGGCCGCCACTACGACCTCGTCGCACTGCCGGACGTCAGCCTCCAGCCGGACGTACCGTGCTTCATGGACTGCGTGGTGTCGATGTCCGCCGATCCGCAGGACGCGGCGAACACCTGGGTACAGACGGCGGGCGCCTGCCTGCTGGAACTCCTCGACCGCCGCGCAGACTTCGCAGACCACACCGACCCCGACGACGAGCGCGGCGTACCCGGCTGGCACACGATCATGTCAGGCGCGGTCGGTCTCGGAAGCGACGTCGACGAGAACCGGCGGCTGCAGCGCGCACTCCTGGAAGCGAACGTGCTGCACCAGGTAGCGGACTCGTTCACTGCCGACCTGGAATCGCCCTTCTTCAATGGCGTCAAGGTTTTCTACGGTGGTCGCCCTGGCGCGATGCAGGCCGAGATTCGCGTCAACGGTGAGCGCCACGAGGCCGCTTCGGCAGCAATGACGGCGCTCGGGCTGCCCGAGCCGACGACATTCACGACCGTGCGGCTGTACGCGCTGCTGCTTCCCATACCGGCGGGCGAGATCGAGCCCAGCTACCCGACAACCCGGCTCGATCTCGCTCCCGCCTCCGTGCACACCGAGACCCACACCCACGGCGCCGCCTGCGCCTGCGGCGCGCCACCTCGACCCGGAGCACCCCGGCTTCGACCTGGCCCTCCCCACCTGGTCGCCAAGCTCTCAGAGGAGGAGCGCAGGCGCCGCGTCAAGTCCGACACGGGCGCGATCATCATCGCGGAGGGCGTCGGCAACTTCCTCAAGGTCCGCCTCCCGATCCGTCTGGACGATGGACGCACGGTGGTCTACCTCGCCTGGATCTACCTCAAGGCAGCCGTATTCGACGACTTCGTGCGGCGGGTCCGCGACGACAACCTGGCAGGCCATCGCTTCGAGGGCCTGCTGTGCAACGCGATCGGCCCCTGGGGCGAGGACGTCCTGCGCGCCCCGTCGTCCTCGGCGGCCAACGGATCAACGAGGACGGTTCGGTCCGCCACAGCGAGGTTCTCGAGTCCAGCGACCCTCTGCTCAGCAAGGTGCTGACGGAGACCTGGCCCGCTGCCTTCGTCCTGGACGACCGTTCGCCCCACTCCCCGTCAGACTGAGGCGTCCGACCTTCCCGAACCCGCCCACCGGCTGGCTCGATCAGCCGCCAGCGGCCGTCCAGCACGCTGTCCGCCTGCACGGCTCCGTTCCTCCCCGTACTCGTGGGCCGGCGCCGTGGCAAGGCTGATCGCAGGCGGCAAGCGCCGCGTAGGGATCTTGTCTGACGGTCCGCACTCCGTAACTGGACACACCCTTCCCGGAGACCTGCGAGAAATGTGACCTGCATCACATTTAGGCGAGTGCGGGATGCCGGCTCGTACGCGAAAACGGTGTCGGCGCGAGGCATGCGCCGCGTTATTCGATGAGGGCGAGGGGTGCTCACTCTTCGTTTGCCTTCGAATCGAGCGCTGGGCGTGCCCCGGTGGGGCTGGAGTGAAGGAAGGCTCGCTGACGATTCGGTAGTGCGCGACGACCTGACTCTGTGGTGCCCGCCGAGGCGGCGCCAGGGCGGAGAGCGGTCTCAATCTTCGGTTCACATCGCGACGGCATTCATGACTCGCTGCAGACAGGCGAATTGAAGTGTGGCGCGGAGTGGATTCCCTTGGACTGGGGCTCATGAGGCACGTGGGGGGTGCGTCAAAGGCCATTGTCCTGCGGCAGGTTGACGGGAACACTGTTCTTCACGCGGAGTCGCTGCCGCATTCCCGAATTTCCGGGCACCGGTGTCGACGCGTGGAGAAGGTGAGGTGAAGTCAATGGGTATGAAAATGACGATGACCACCCGCTGTTCGATCTCTGTGCACTGGCGGCACGTGCGAGTGGTCATCATCGTCATGGTCCTCGTGTTCCTGAGTGTGATGACTCACGGAGACGGTGACATGACGCTGGTCGACGCGCTGTTGTCGCGCGTCTGAGGGGCGCGCAGGTCCCTCCAACGGGGGCGGTTGCCGGGAGACCGGTGACCGCCCTTTCGCTTTGTCAGGCTAGCGCACAAAGTCTGCCCGCTGAAGGGGAATCTGCTCGAATTCTCCCCACGCTCTTGGAACTATCCAGTAGGGGACCCGGCAGACGTCAGGCGCGTGCGAATTGAACACGGCAGCGGGAAGAGGCTGTTGAGGGGCCTCGTTCCCGCACCCGGTTTGTCCAACTAATCAGCTCACGGAGAGGACGCGGCGGAATTCGGTGCTGCCGTACTCGTCAGGTGAGGCGATGGCGACTCCCTGCGCCTCCACCCACGCGTGGAAACGGTAGGGTCGTCCGCCGTGCCGATGCACCACACCCCCGCCTGCGGGTCAGGGCCAGGATGCCGAGCGTGGCCAGGGACAACTCCAGGCAGGCGGCGCGTCCGGGGTACCACCAGGCTGCCCGCCGCACCGCCGCGAGTGAGGCGGATGCCTGCTCCGGCGTGGCCTCACGCCGGCACCACGTCCGTGCGGTCCAGCTCACCGTACGGGTGACGCTTCTCAACGGCAGCCGGATCAGGAGCAGGGCGCCGAGGAGTGCGAACAGGCCGAGTACCGCTGTCACGGCGCCGCGAAGGGAGCGGTCGCCTGGGTCCCACACCGGTTCAGCCGCCATGGTCATCTGGGCTGCGCCCAGGGGTACCTCGGTGGCGGGCGGAACCTCGCCCTGCGATGGGGTGTGCCGGGCGGATCGGCGGCTGTCCGGACGCCGGCCCGCGGTCAACGGTGCCCGCTCTGCCGTTGGAAGCGGAGCATCGGCCGCCGGGTACGGGTATGTGCGTTGTCCCGCCGCGCGGGGCGTCCGGCTCGGGGCGTGCGCGGTGAGGAGGCCAAGGCTGATCAGGTTGTCGGCGAGGCGGCAGGCGTCCTCTCGGATCCGGTCGTGCTGCAGGTCCGGGTAACGGCCGGCCAACACCAGCACCGCGGAGTCGAAGTTCCCGCTGCGGTGCCACTCCTGCCAGAGGGTGTGAGCCATGGGGTTCATCGCGAAGCAGTGGCCGGACCGCACGTCCAGCAGCACGCTGCCACCGTGCGGCGAGGCGCTCTCGCGGACGTACTCGGACACGCTCAGCCGCGTCATGGCCGCTCCTGTTCGCTGCCGTCGGCCGTCAGCCACAGGTCTGCGCCGAGCAGGCGGTTGAGCGCTGGGAATGGTGCGGGCAGACCCGCGACCGCCCGTTCGACGGAGGCGATCACCCGGGAGGGTTCGATGATTCCGAGTTCGGCCAGCGGGGATCTGAGGAGCCGTGCTCGGATCTGTGTCGCCGAGCGGCGGGCGCCGCGGTAGTTCTCGGCCGCGTAGTCGCCCTTGGTCCTGCGCCGCAGTACGGCGTCGGGGACCAGGCCGGTCAGGGCGGCCGCCAGCAGCGGCTTGGCGGTGAACGGGTCGATCCGGTACGGCAGCGGGAGGCGGGTGCAGGCCCGTACGACCTCGCTGTCCAGGAAGGGAGCGTGCGGCCAGATGCCGAACGCGCGGGCTGTGGAGGTGAACTGAGCCTGCGTGGCGGCAGAGGCGCGCAGCTCGCACAGGACCGCCCGGGTGCCCGGTGTCGCGGTGGCTGAAGACGATGTGGGGCCGACCGATCGGGCACGCTCCTCGGCCAGTTCGGCCAGATGCCGGCGTGCCCAGGTGGTCAGCCAGGCTGTCTCCGGTCCCGGGTCCGGCCACCAGGCAACCGCGTCCGCCCACTGCGGCGGGTGGTCCAGGGGTTCGTCGAGACGGGAGGCGAGTGTGCTCATCGCCTGATGCAGGGGGTGTGTGCGAGGCGTCTGGCCCGCAGGATGACGTCTGCCGGGGAGAGTTGACGTATGCGGGCCAGCGCGCGCCCGTCGCTCAGGAGCCGGCGCAGTCCGGCTGTGGCCGCGATGTCACCGAGGTAGGAGGGGGTGCGGCCAGTAGTGCGTCGCCGCCCTCGCCGGTCAGGTGAATGCCGGGGCCGCCGCGCGCGATGTGGTCCAGTCGCAGCCGCTGTCGGGCGCCGATGACTGCCGCCGGGTCGGGCTGATCCGCAGAGCCGTGCTCGGGCAGGCCGCTGTAGGGCAGGGAGTCCTCACTGCCACGGGTCGCGGAGAGCCGGATCAGTTGGGCCTGCTCGGCGTGGACCAGGGCGTGGTCGAGATCGCCGGCAGGCGCGTCAGGGTGGTGGTAGACGAAGGCCTCCAGGGGCGATCGGCCGGTTGTGCGGGCGGCCAGGAAGGCCAGGGAGGTGGAGTCCAGACCACCGCTGAAGTCCGAGGTGATCCGTGGGCCGCTGTCAGTACGCAGGGTGACAGCGTGCGTGAGGGCTGACCGCAACTCGGCTGCGCTGTCCTCGAACCGCGTGCCGGGGTCGGGGGCGAGGTCCTCGTACGTCCAGTGGGTGCAGCGGCCGGAGGGAGTGACTGTCAGTGCCTGGCCTCCACCGAGCCGGCTGATTCCGTCGTACGCCGTGCGCCCTTCCGTGAGTTCGGGAACCGCGGGGCAGACGATGTGCGCGGCGAGCGCGGCCCGGTCGGGTTGGCCGGCTGCTCCGGACAGGGCCGCCGCGGTCCTCGCTCGAGTGGACAGGACCGTGTTGTGGCCGCGGCGCCCGTAGTAGAGGGAACTTGCCCCGCCGGGTCGGCATACGCGGTGAGGTGGCCGTCGTCCTGGAGCAGGATGAGCAGGTAGGCGCCGGGCCATCGGGTCAGACGTTCCCAGCGGCCGTCCCGCACGGCCCGCGCCAGGTCATGACGCATCGTCACCTCGTCGGCGAGGCACTGGCCGACGGCGGCCAGCCGGGCGTGTGCGCACTGTACGGTGCGGACCTCACCCGGGTGCCAGGGCCCCCAGGACCAGAGCAGGGGTTCGCCCGGCCACAGCCGGGTGGCTCCACGGGGCGCCGGGGCAGGTGCCGGCGACAGCAGTCCCGCGATGGTGGGCCCGTCGGGAGGGGCAAGGACAGGAGACGGGCCGCGCGGGTCAGTGGCTGCGGCCGGGGCCGCGGATCGAGGCATGACAGCTGTCCGGAATATCAGTAGTAGTACTGGGCATTGGCATCGGCACTCCCGTTGGGGAACTGCCCAGTGTCACCTCACGGACATGGCCCAGGTCGAGCACCATCGGCGGTTCGTAGGCGGCCGGTTCCTCGGGAGACGGTACAACCCCGACCTTCACCGCTTGTCGCGGATATCCGAAATCCTCGTAAGGGGATACGGCAATGGGCTCGTAGGTCATGAGACCGCCTCGGGTCAGGGGCATCAGCTGCCCCGGAAAAGGATCGGAACGGGAAAGACGCGTGCGCCGGCAGTCCCGGCGTCGTCGGGGCAAAAGTGTAGCGATGCTCCCGCCCTCCAGGTGCCGAACTGGCCCGCGATCGCAGGTGCTCCGGCCTGGCCGTTCCCGCCGCTGTTCCCAGTGGCAGAAGAGTTTCCGGCCTCGCCAACGAGTCTACTGACGGCAGGTTTGCTCATTCGGTAAACCGCGCTCACTCATTTGAACGAGCGCGGCAGTGACATCGGCTCCGCGGCGTCATATCGAAGAAGGGAGATGCTCGCACGGCCTGTTCGCCATCGAGCGTCTCCGTAAGCGCCCTCGGTGGGTGCGATACGAGGTCGACAGTCGGGTGCCTAGGCGTTGTTGGCCGCGTGCTCCATGCCGCGAAGGCCGAGGATCAAAGCACCCTGGGCTTCGGCCCGGGTGTCCAGTTCGCTGAGGTCGATGACGAACTTGGAGTCCTCGGCGACCGCGCCAGGCAGCGCGAAACGGCGCAAGGACTCTTTGCAGCCCTCCAGGAGCAGCGGACTCTGGGCGAGCTGCCCGCCGATGACGACAAGGTCGGGGTTGAGCAGGTTGCACAGCTGGGCCAGGGACTGCCCCAGGCGTCGGCCGGCGTCGTGGATCACCCGCATGCAGACCGCGTCCTGTGCCTGGGCGGCCCCGATGACCTGTTCCAACGTCTCCGGTGCGGGCACACTGTTGCGGGCCCGCGCGGCACGCACCTGCGCGATCAGCGCGTCGGCGCCGATCACCGTCTCGAGACAGCCGCGTCCACCGCACTGGCAGACCGCACCGTTCGGGTCCACGGTGAGGTGACCCAGTTCCCCCGCCATGCCGCCGTGGCCCCGCAGCACGCTGTTGTGCACGATGATGCCGGCGCCGACACCCGTCGACGCCTTCACGTAGACCACCGTTTCCGCGTGTTCCCGTGTGCCGTAGGTCTGTTCGGCCAACGCGCCGAGGTTGGCGTCGTTGTCGATGAAAGCGCGCACGCCCAGCCACGTGCCCAGGTCTTTCGCCGGGTCGTCGCCCGCCCGCCAGGGCGGCAGGATCGGCGGGGTGAAGCCGCCGGTGCGCGGGTTGATCATCCGGGGTACGGCGATGCCGAGGAGAACACGTCGGAGCGGTGCCGCCCCGTTCCTTCGATCGCTTCATCGATCATCTGCCGGACCTCAGGCAGAGCTCGGGACCAGTTCCTGCTGACGCCCTCCGAGCTGACCCGCGAGGTCACCTGGTCGAATTCCTTGTCGAGTCTGCGGGCGACCACGGTCATGTGGTTGAACCCGAGGTGCACGCCCACGCCTACGTCGTTCACACCTGAGAGGCAGACCTTGCCGCGCTCTTTGGCGGTGGGCACGAGGCCGGCCTCCGCGAGTTCGCGGACCGCGGCCGACACGGTGGCCTGCGAGAGCAGGGTGCGGTGTGCGATGTCGGCCTGGGTGCCGGACTTGATCGCCACGGCGAGAAGGACCTTCCTGCGGTTGGCTGCCCGGGTGGGGCCCGCCACAGGCAGCCGACCTAAGAGATCGTCCGCGTTCGCCATTGGTCCCCCGTCCCCGGTACCGCATCTCGATTTTTAGATCGAAGAGGAAATAATACCAGCCGGGCCTTCAATTCGAACCGTCTTCAGCTTCGAATAGTTGAGTGGCAGTGGGGGCCGGAGGGGTTTCCGAACGCCACGATTTGCGTCGGTGATCTCTACGGAGGTCCATAATTGGCTGAAATTGTCTGGAGAAGTTCGTTGGTATCGGCATTTTCGATCAGTGCGCTCATCTACTGATCGAACGAGAGGACACCGGCGGACCCGCGTCAATATGAGGCGCCGCAGGCAGGGGCGATCTGGTGCGTTGGGACAACGACACGGGCGTCTGGCGCCTGGCGCCGCCCCCTCGACGGCCTGCGCGCCACCCCCGCCCCGCCCCCCACCCTCACCGCGCCCCAGCTCGACGACGCGCCGTAGGGTCTCGGTCCGCGCAACTGAGCTGAGTGCGGCGCGAGTTCGGCGGCGCAGACCGGTCTACGGCCGCGCAGCGCCCTCAGTTGGCACCCGATCCCCGCCCAGGATCGGCAACCCACATCCGGCCAACCCGCCCCAAGGTGCCTTGCCCACACGGGAGTTGGTGGCCGGACCGCACGCTGCCCGGCGTAGTGGACCGATCCCTCGATCCTCGCAGCGCCGGGCAGTACAGCTCCGTACGTTCAGCCCATCGAGGTCAGGACTCGACCCCCGCCTCCTCCAGCGCGCCGACCTCCTCGGCCTTCTCCTCCGTCGGCGCGGCTGCTCGTACCGCCGGGATCGCCGCCGCGACCAGCGCCGCGAGCAGTGCGACGCTGCCGCCGATGATGAGGCCCGTGCGGAAGCCGCCCTCGGAGGTGAAGGTGTAGCCGCCCGCCGTGGTGCTCATCTGGGCGAGGACCACGCCGATCACCGCGGCGCCGATCGAGGTGCCGAGTGAGCGCATGAGGGTGTTGAAGCCGTTCGCCGCGGCGGTCTCGGAGAGCGGGACCGAGCTCATGATGAGGGCGGGCATCGCGCCGTAGGCGAGGCCGACGCCGCTGTTGATGACGATGCAGACGACCATCAGGCCCCACGCGGAGCTCATCAGGCCCATCGACAGGGCGTAGCCGGCGGTGATGACCAGGACACCGCTGATCAGGGTGAACTTCGGGCCGCGGACGTTGGTGAGCTTTCCGCCGAGCGGGGAGACGATCATCATCATGATGCCGCCGGGCGCCATCCACAGGCCGGACGCGAGCATCGACTGGCCCAAGCCGTAGCCGGTGGCCTCGGGGGAACTGGAGCAGCTGCGGGACGACCAACATGCTGGAGTACATGCCGACGCCGACGAAGACCGAGGCGATGTTGGTGATCAGGACCCGGGGGCGGGCCGTCGTCCGCAGGTCGATCAGCGGGTCACTGGTGCGCAGCTCCCAGACACCCCAGGCCAGGAAGGCCACGATCGCGACGGCGAACAGGCCCAGCACGGTGGCCGAACCCCAGCCCCAGTCGGCGCCCTTGGAGATGCCGAGCAGCAGGCAGACGAGGCCGACGGCGAGGCCGAGGGCACCGGGTGCGTCGAAGCGCTGACCCTTGGCGGCGGCCGGGACATCCGGGATCAGGAACCAGATCAGCGCGGCGACCACGACGGCGAGAGCGGCCGAACCCCAGAACAGGGCACGCCAGTTGGCGTACTGCGCGATGGCCGCCGCGATCGGCAGGCCGAGGCCGCCGCCGATGCCCATGGACGCGCTGACCAGGGCGATGGAGGGGCTGAGCCGCTCCTGCGGTACGACGTCCCGCAGCAGGGCGATGCCGAGCGGGACCATGCCCATGCCCATGCCCTGCAGTCCGCGGCCGACGATCATCGGGACGACGGACGAGGAGAGCGCGCAGACCACCGAGCCCACGATGAGCGGGACGGAGCAGACGAGCAGCATGCGGCGCTTGCCCAGCAGGTCGCCGAGGCGTCCGACGACCGGCACGCAGACGGCCGCGACCAGCAGCGTGGCGGTGATCACCCACGCGGCGTTCGAGGACGAGGTGTGCAGCATCTCCGGCAGGTCGGCGATGAGCGGGGTGACCAGCGTCTGCATGATCGCCGCGGTGGTGCCGGCGAAGGCCAGCGTGGCGATCACACCGCCTGCGCGGGCTGAAGGCTGGGGGCGTCGATGACGGGACTCCTCGGCATGTCTGTTCGGTCGGGACGTGAAGGAGTATGCATCGTACACATCGTATGTATCGGCCATGTCATCTGGCTGATGCATACCGTCGTGGAGGATGGGCCGTGCCGCCCCCGGGCGCGGGACACGGTGGCGGCGTCGGCAGGAAGCAGGAGGCAGCGGACCGATGGACAGGCGCACGCGCGAGATCGAGTACGAGCAGATGCTCCTCAGCCGGCACGGGCTTCTGTCGCACAAGGGCGGGCGCCGCAAGGACGGTGTGCTGGAGCGCAGCGCCTACATCCTGCTGAGCCGAATCCGCATCCAAGGCCCCATGTCCATCGGCGAGTTGAGCGACGCCTTCGGTCTCGACACGTCCACCCTCAACCGGCAGACGGCGGCTGCCATGCGCTCCGGACTGGTCGACCGCATCCCCGACCCGCAGGGCGGCATGGCCCGCAAGTTCCGCATCACGGACCTGGGCGCACGGATGCTGGACGAGGAACGCGAGGGCCTCGTCCAGTCCCTGGACCAGATCATGGACGCGTGGTCGGACGAGGACATCGACGCCTTCGCGGCTTTCCTACGACGCTTCAACACCGACATCGAACGGCTCGGCGGGCGTCCCTGGCCACGGCCGTGAGCGAGGCCGAGGGCACGTGGACTCCGCCTGCCGACAGCATGCGTGAGCCCCGCCCGTGACAACTCACGGGGCGGGGCGGTCAGTTCACACGGGACGTGCCTGGGTCAGGACGAGCGGCGGGTACGGCTGGCCATGTACACCACACCGCCACCGAGGGCGATCACCAGGGCCGCACCACCGGCGATGAGGCCGACCGGCGCGTTCGAACCGGTCTCCGCCAGCGGCTGCTTGCCACCGTTCGGCGTCGCCTTCGGGGTGGGCGAGGGCGACGACTTCAGCGGCGGCACGTGCGCGGAGGTGGGAGGCGTCGTCGACGGCTTGGGGCTGGCCGGCGGGGTCGACTCCTCGGCGGGAGGCGTGCTGTCGGCCGGGGTCGACGGCGTCGCGGGCGGCGCCGAGGCGGGCTGCGTCGGCGTCGGGGTCGGCGACTCCGGGGTGCCGGTGGTGCACTCCTTGTCGCCACCGTTCCAGGCGGCTATCAGGTGGTACGGCGTCGTGATGTTGTCGGGCTCGTAGGGCAGCGGGCCGTGGCCTGCTCCCGTGCCGCCGTCGTACGTGACGTCGTCGCCGTACAGGTCGATCTGGCCGTAGCAGTCGGGGGACTTGACCTTCAGCCGCTGCCAGGTGTGCTGGGCGTCGTCCGCGCCGGCGACGTCCTTCGCGGTGAGGTAGACCGTGGCCTTGTCGACCATGGTCTGGTGGCCGGAGGTGTACCAGTTGGGGCCCTCGGCGGTGTACTCGGCGAGCGAGACGGGGTACTTGCAGCTGTCCCCGACGCTCTGGTCGGGAGCGAGCCGGACCTCGACGGTGCCCGGGACGGTGTCCCACTGGAGGAACCCGCCCTGCGAGGTCCAGTCCGCGCCTACGACGTTTCCGTCAGCACCGACGATGCGGTACTGCACGGTGGCGGACTGACAGCCGCCGGCCTCGGCAGCGCTGGCCGGACCGGCTACGAGCACGGGCGCGGCGGCCGCGACGAACGCGGTGGCGGCGAGTGCGGACAGGGATCTGAGATGGTGCGAACGTGACAAAGTGAGCCTCGAAGAAGGGTGAAAGGTGTGGGAGGTGGCAGAGCGCGAGCGGCGGGCACACTGAAGGAAACGATCGATGGCGTGCGCCACCGGACCGCTCGCGGCGCTTCGCTCAGCGTAGACACAGCGAAGCAAGCCGAATTCTTGTCACCTTTCACAACTCCCGTCAATCCTTCACCAGTTGGCCACAGGTCAAGATCAGGGCAGTACGGTCACAAGATGCCAGCCCAGCCCCTCCAGCGCGACGAACAGGCCCGGGTCGACGAGTTCGTCGCCGTCGCGCTCGTAGGTCATGTCGCCCAGCAGTTCGGCGAGTTGACGGACGCCTCCCCGCAGATCGGGCCACGGGAGGCGGACTTGGCCCTGGGCGGCCTGCTCGGAGAGGTTGACGACGACGAGGTGGCGGCCGGAGCCGGTGGTCCAGGACCAGGCGACCAGGTTCTCGTGGGTGGGGTTGTCCGGCCAGCCCGTGCAGTCGAGCAGTTGCCACTCCCCTCCGCACGCATGCCTGAGGAGGCGACTGCGGCGAGCAACTGGTGCTGGAACGACTGGAGTTCCTTGTCGACGGGCTCCTCCGGGCGCCGGGCGAGGAAGACCGGCGGGCGCACTCGTCGCCCCTCGAACTGGCCCTCGTGCCAGAGCGTCGCGCCGGGCAGGGTCGCGATGGTGACGGCCGCCGCGCGTTCCCGCTCGGGTGACAGGGTGGCGGCGGCCCGGGGTTCGTCGTGGTTCTCCAGGAAGCGGACCAGGCCGCGCTGGTAGCCGACGTCGGCCTGGAGGTGGCCGCGCACCGATTCCGCGCCCTCGTGCAGCAGCCGGTCGTAGAGCCGCTTGTCGTAGCAGTGGTCGAACCCCTGTTGCTGCAGGGCCCATTCGAGGTCCCAGTAGGCCTCGGCGACGAAGAGGAAGTCGGGGTGGCGCTCGCGCACCTTGGGGATCGTATACGGCCAGAAGTCCTCGGCCGGTGCCGCGCCCGCGTTCGCCCCAGGTCTTCGTGAAGACGTCGGTCATCGGCAGCATGGCCATGTCGCAACGGACGCCGTCGGCCTGGTCGGCGATCGCGGACAGGGTGTCGACGGCGGCCGTACGCAACTCCTCGCTGAACGCGTTGAGTTGGACGACGTCGGGCCAGGGTGCGAAGTACGGGTCGCGGCCCCGGGCGAACACCTTGCCACCGGCTTCGAGGAAGGCGGCGGGGTCGCGGGCCAGGTCGTCCTGGGTGCCCTGGACGAGACAGCCGGGGCGTTCGGTCAGCCAGGGGTGGTCGGGGGCCACGTGGTTCGGGACGTAGTCGAGGATCAACCGGACGCCACGGGAGGCGAGTTGGGCGCGGGCCGCCGCCAGCCCCTCCGGGCCGCCGAGGGACGTGTCGACGACGTAGTCGCGGACGCAGTACGGCGAGCCGACGACGTCCTCCGGGCGGAGGTCGGGCAGCGCGGCCCGGAACGACGCCTGGAGCGCTTCGTCGCGCAGGGCGATCTCCACTCCGGCCGGGCTGCGTTCCCAGACCCCCATCAGCCAGACGGCGTCGACGCCCGGGAGGGCGACCTCGTCCCAGGCGGGGTCGGGGACCTCGCCGAGGGTGATGATGCGTCCGTAGCGGCTGCTCAACTCCCCAGCCAGATGAGGGGTGTTGATCTCGTAGATCACCGGATGCTCGGGCCAGGCCGTCATGACAGGGGCTCCTCTCGGTCGCCGGTCGGGCGGAGGCTCTCGCGGCCCCGCGTCGACCACTCCTGGTCGCCCAGGGTGTGGAAGAGGGTGGCGGTGACCGCGGACAGGCCGGTCCAGCCGGTCTGGTGGGAGGCGCCGAGGCCGGCGCCGTTGTCGCCGTGGAAGTACTCGTAGAAGAGGATCAGGTCCTTCCAGTGCGGGTCCTTGGCGAACTTGGCCTGGGCGCCGTGCACGGGCCGGTGGCCGTCGGCGTCGCTGAGGAAGGTGGCGGTGAGCCGGTCGGAGATCTCGCGGGCGACCTCGTAGAGGGTGAGCTGTCGGCCCGAGCCGGTGGGGCACTCGACGGTGAACTCCGGGCCGTGGAAGGCGTGAAGGTTGAGCAGGGCGCGGATCAGCAGCAGATTGACCGGGAACCACACGGGGCCGCGCCAGTTGGAGTTGCCGCCGAACATCCCGGAGTCGGACTCGGCGGGCAGATAGCCGACGCCGTACGTCTCCCCGTGCACCTCGAAGGTGTACGGGTGCTCGGCGTGGTACCGGGAGAGTGAGCGGATGCCGTGCGGGCCGAGGAACTCGCCCTCGTCGAGCATGCGGGACAGGATGCGGCGCAACCGGTCCTCGCCGAACAGGGCGAAGAGATAGCGGCCGTCGGCGTTCGGGCCCAGCGCCTCGTGCGAGGAGATGGTGGCCTCAACGGCCGGGTGGCGCACCATGAACTCCCTTGCTCCCGCGACCAGTTCGGGGAATCGCCGGTCCGCCCAGCCGCCGACCAGGCTGGTGGCCGCGAGGGGGATCAGGCCGACGAGGGAGCGCACCTTGAGCCGGGTCGCCGTGCCGTCGGGCAGTCGCAGCACGTCGTAGAAGAAGCCGTCCTCCTCGTCCCACAGGCTCGCGTTGTCGGCGCCGATGCGGTTCATGGCGACGGCGATCCACGCGAAGTGCTCGAACAGGGACTGCGCCTGCTCGACGTAGACGGGGTTGTCGACGGCCAGCTCTATGGCGATCTCCAGCAGGTTCTGGCAGTACAGCGCCATCCACGCGGTGCCGTCGGCCTGGTCGAGGTGGCCGCCGGTGGGGAGCGGGGCGCTGCGGTCGAAGACGCCGATGTTGTCGAGGCCGAGGAAACCGCCCTGGAAGACGTTGTTGCCGTCGGTGTCCTTGCGGTTGAGCCACCAGCTGAAGTTCTTCATCAGCTTCTGGAAGGCGTTCTCCAGGAAGGCGCGGTCGGCCTTGCCGGTGCGGTGCTTCTCCAGCTCGTAGAGGAACAGAGTGGCCCAGGCGTGCACGGGCGGGTTGACGTCCCCGAAGTTCCATTCGTACGCCGGGATCTGGCCGTTGGGGTGGAGGTAGAGGCGGCGCAGCAGCAGGTCCAACTGGCCCTTGGCGAAGGCGAGATCGACCATCGACAGGGCGACGGTGTGGAAGGCGAGGTCCCAGGCCGCGAACCACGGGTACTCCCAGGTGTCCGGCATCGACATGACCTCGTCGTTGACCATGTGGTACCAGTTGCTGTTCCGCACCCGGGGTCGGAGGCCAGCGGGTCGAGGCCGTGCTCGGAGAGCCAGCGCTCGACGTCGAGGTAGTAGTACTGCTTGCTCCACAGCATCCCGGCCAACGCCTGCCGCACCAGGCGCCGTTCGTCGGCGGACGTGTCGGGCGTGGTGATGCCGTCGTAGAACTCGTCCGCCTCGGTGCGCCGTTGGGTCATGACCGCGTCGAAGTCGCCGGTCCAGTCGGGCAGTTCGGCGGCGGTGAGGAGGCGCAGGCGAACGGTGGCGCTCTGGCCGGCCGGGATGGTGAGCACGTGGTGGACGGCGGCCTTGGTGCCGGTCCGGTCGGGGTTGACGGCTCCGGTCTCGCCGCCGACGACATACCGGTCGATGCCGTCCTTGACGTACGGGGAGGCGTTCGGACTGCCGAAGATCTTCTCGTTGTTGGTGTCGTTCTCGGTGAACAGGGTCTCCGCGTCCGCGGCGCAGTACAGCCAGCGCGGGCCCAACTCCTCATGGTCGGCGCGGAGATGGCCGCCGGGTTCCTGGCGGAGGGAGGGTACGGCGGTGCCGCCGGCCCAGGACCAGGTGTGCCGGAACCACAGGGTCGGCAGCAGGTGAAGGGGTGCCTCGTCGGGGCCGCGGTTGTGCGCGGTGATCTCGATCAGCAGGTCGTCGGGACCGGCCTTGGCGTACTCGACGAACACGTCGAAGTAGCGGTCCTCGTCGAAGATGCCGGTGTCGAGGAGTTCGTACTCGAAGTCACCGCGCCCGCGCGCCCTGTTGGTGGCCTTGAGGTCCTCGTACGGGAACTCCGACTGGGGGTATTTGTACAGGTACTTCATGTACGAGTGGGTGGGTGTGCTGTCGAGGTAGAAGTAGTACTCCTTGACGTCCTCGCCGTGGTTTCCCTCGGAGTTGGTGAGGCCGAACATCCGCTCCTTGAGGATCGGGTCGCGGCCGTTCCACAGGGCGAGCGCGAAGCACAGCCGCTGTTTGTCGTCGCTGACGCCCGCGATGCCGTCCTCGCCCCAGCGGTAGGCGCGGGAGCGGGCCTGGTCGTGGGTGAAGTACGACCAGGCGTCGCCGTTCTCGCTGTAGTCCTCCCGTACGGTCCCCCACTGGCGCTCGCTCAGATAGGGACCCCAACGGCGCCACGGCACCCCGGAATCGTCCGCCTCGGCCAGCCGTCGCCGCTCGGCATCCGGTGTGTCACCGCTCGTCCCCATCGCGTGTCCTCCTCGTGGCCCGGCACCTCCGACAAGACTCCGGTGTCTTGCGCGCGACGGCAACGGATACCGGGCCGGTCCTGCGGATGGTCCCCTCGCGTTCATCTCCGGGTGCGGGCGGAGTAGGGCGAGGACCGCGGTGACGGCCAGCAGGAACGCCGCTGCCGCCGCGACCGGCGCCACCAGGAACGCGCCCGCGCTGCCGTGCCGGTCGGCGAGGTACCCGGCCAGTGCCGGTCGCCGCGTAGGAGAAGGCGGTCGGTATGAGGTCGGGCCGGGCGCGGGCGTGCGGCAGGCGTGACCAGTGGACCCGTACGAGGGGGCCGATCGGGGGTTGGGTGAGGCCGGACAGGGCGGCGGCGCTGGCGAGTGCGGGAGTGTCCCGACGAGGCGGTGGCCGTGGCGGTCGGCCAGGGTTCCGGCGATGGGGGCGCCGAGCGCGTTGGCGATGCCCTGGGCCGCCGCGGTGAGTCCGGCGAAGGCGTAGCTGCCGGAGGCGGCCTGGACGAGGACGAGGGTCGCGAGCAACGAGGTCGCGTAGGGAAGGCGGGCCAGGATGCCCAGCGGGAAGAAGGCCGCGCCGGGCACACGCAGCAGGGATCGGTACGCCATCGGCGTCTCAATGAGCACGTCAGAGAGACGCGCTACCCATGCCTCACACGCGTGAAGGATCCCTGTTCTGGCGCACAGCGTGGCGACCGGACGGGGAGTTCGATGGGTTCCTGGGGCCGTGCGCGCCCTCGGCGTCGAGTTGGAGGGCGTCGCCGGGGCGCATCGTGCAGGCCGCCTCTCCTTGGCCGTAGACCATGACGCCTTCGAGTATGGGCAAGAGCGCGGGTTTCTGGTCGTGGTGGTCGGTGCTCGTGGCGGTCATTCCGCCCAATGGGCCGCGGTCCGCCTGGACGTGCGGAGCGCGAAGCGCGGGTGGGGCTCGGCGCGGCCGAGGGCGAGGTCGGCGGCCATCGCGCCGATGAGCGGGGTGAACTTGGCGCCGTGGCCCGAGCACGGGGACACGACGACGAAGGGACCGGTCCGGTCGAGCACGAAGTCCTCGTCGGGGTGCTGGTGTAGAGGCAGCTCGCCTCGGCGACGGGGATGGGGTCCAGGCCCGGGGCGTGCGTTCCACCCACGCGGTGACCTTGGCGCGTGAGGCGGGATCGACAACTCCGGTGCGGGTGTCGGCAGTTGTGGGGGTGCCCTCGTCGTGCTGGGCGACCTTGCACGCCGGGAGCGGACCGCCGTCGCCGCCGGAGGGGAGGCCGTAGAGGTTCAGCCGGTCCGCGTGGACGAAGACGGGCCAAGTGGACGTCTCCGGGTTGCGCCGGCGGAAGTGGAAGACCTGCTGCTGGGTCACCCGGAGGGGCGGCAGGGGCGCGGATATGCCGAGTGGTGCGGCGAGTTGGGGCAGCCAGGCACCGGACGCGACCACGACCGTGTCGGCGACGACGGTGGGGCCGTTCGAACGCAGCGCCACGCGGCCGTCGTCGAGGATCTCCGCTCCGATGACGCGGGTGCCGGTGAGGACGCGCGCGCCCAGTTCGGCCGCCCGGCGGACGGCGGCGGCCACCGTCGCGTCGGCGTCGACCGTGCCCGCGTCCGGGTGATGCAGCACGGGCCCGTCGAAGCGGAACTGTGGCCAGCGGTTCGCCGCTTGGGCCGCGGTGAGCAGCTCGTGCGGTACGGCGGCTGCCGCGAGGATGTCCGCGATGCCCTCCGGGTCGCGGCCCGCGCCGAAGTCCAATCCCCGGTGATGCGCAGCAGTTGGGCGCCGGTGTCGTGCTCCAGCTCCTGCCAGAGTTCGCGGGCCTCGCCGGTGAGGCGGACGTAGAGGGGGTCGGCGTAGGCGCGGCGGTAGATGCGTGAACTGCCGTGGGAGCTGCCCGACTTGTGACCGATGTCGTACGCCTCGATGAGCGTGACCTCGTGGCCCTGCCGGGCGAGCTGCCAGGCCGTGGCCGCGCCCATCAGACCCGCTCCTACGACGGCGATCACAAGGCGGCTCCTGAGTGCGGTGCGGCTGCGGTGTCCATCAGCGTGGGGGCTCCCAGCATCCGGGTTTCCTGACGGGAATCATCATCTCTCCTCCGGCTGGAGGCGCGGCGCGGGAGATGACGGGGTCGGTGCTGACGATCCCGACCGACGTGAGCAGCGGCGACTGCGTCCGCCCGGCGTTCGCTCAGATCGAGGAGCGGTTCGGGCGGGTGGACATCCTGGTGAACAGCGCCGGGGCGGCCCGCCTCCGCGCCATCGAGGAGACGGCCGACGAGGACATCCACACCTGCATCGGCACCAATCCCCAGGGCCCGATCCACACGGTCCGCTCGGCGGCGCCCCTGCTCCCGGCGCGGGCCGAAGCCGGCGACTCGGTGCACGTATGCAGGGCTCGGCCGGTCCATGCACCGGACTTGGATACCCCATAAGTCAGCCTTATGAGGTCATAGACCGGACCCGCATACCGACTAAGGCATGCCTTAGTTTAGGCTTCCCGTCGAGTCGCTTGTTTTCGCTCGAAGGGAACCTGATCATGCCGCGCCCCCTGCGGGTAGCCATCGTCGGAGCCGGCCCCGCCGGGATCTACGCCGCCGACGCCCTGCTCAAGTCCGAGGTGGCCGCCGAACCCGGCGTGTCCATCGACCTCTTCGAGCGGATGCCCGCGCCCTTCGGCCTGATCCGGTACGGCGTCGCCCCCGACCACCCGCGCATCAAGGGCATCATCACCGCCCTGCACCAGGTCCTGGACAAGCCGCAGATCCGTCTCTTCGGCAACGTCGACTACCCGACCGACATCAGCCTGGACGACCTGCGCAGCTTCTACGACGCGGTGGTCTTCTCCACCGGCGCCACCGCCGACCGCGAGATGTCCATACCGGGCATCGACCTCGACGGTTCCTACGGTGCCGCCGACTTCGTCTCCTGGTACGACGGCCACCCGGACGTGCCGCGCACCTGGCCGCTGGAGGCCGAGAAGGTCGCCGTCCTCGGCGTCGGCAACGTGGCCCTCGACGTGGCCCGCATCCTCGCCAAGACCGGCGACGAGCTGCTCCCGACCGAGATCCCGCCGAACGTCCACGAGGGCCTCAAGGCCAACAAGGCGCTCGAGGTCCACGTCTTCGGCCGCCGCGGCCCGGCGCAGGCGAAGTTCTCCCCGATGGAGCTGCGCGAGCTGGACCACTCCCCACCATCGAGGTCATCGTCGACCCCGAGGACATCGACTACGACGAGGGCTCGATCGCCACCCGGCGCGGCAACAAGCAGGCCGACATGGTCGCCAAGACCCTGGAGAACTGGGCGATCCGCGATGTCGGCGACCGCCCGCACAAGCTGTTCCTGCACTTCTTCGAGTCCCCCTCCGAGATCCTCGGCGAGGACGGCAAGGTCATCGGCCTGCGCACCGAGCGCACCGCCCTGGACGGCACGGGCAACGTGAAGGGCACCGGCGAGTTCAAGGACTGGGACGTCACCGCGATCTACCGCGCGGTCGGCTACCTCTCCGACAAGCTCCCCCAAGCTGCCCTGGGACATCGAGTCGGGCACGGTCCCGGACGAGGGCGGCCGGGTCATCGAGGAGACCGGCGAGCACCTCCAGTCGACGTACGTCACCGGGTGGATCCGGCGCGGCCCGGTCGGCCTGATCGGGCACACCAAGGGCGACGCCAACGAGACGGTCGCGAACCTGCTCGACGACCACGCCAACGGCCGTCTGCACACGCCTGTCTCACCCGACCCGGAGGCCGTGGACGCGTTCCTCGCCGAGCGGAACGTCCGCTTCACCACGTGGGACGGCTGGTACAAGCTGGACGCCGCCGAGAAGGCGCTGGGCGAGCCGCAGGGCCGCGAGCGCGTGAAGATCGTCGAGCGTGAGGACATGCTCGGGGCGAGCGGCGCCTGACCCTCGCCTCCGCACAGCGGAAGCACTCCCGTACAGCTGCACCCGAGGGGCCCGGCGGCCGTGATCGCCGGGCCCCTCGCGCAGGTCAGCGCGTTGCCCTCCCGTACCGCGCGAACACGGTGTGAGCGGCCTTCTCCAGGGCCAGGCACTCCAGGTGGACGGGCGGACCGCCCGCCGGGAAGAGGCGTTCGCCGGTGCCGAGGACCGTGGGGAAGGTGATCAGCCGGTACTCGTCGACGAGGTCCTCCGCCATCAGCGTGCGGACGACGGGCAGACTGCCGATGACGATCACATCCCGCTCCTCACGCTTCACGGCGTCGACGAGGTCGCCGTCGAGGACGCTCGAACGCGCCCACGCCGACACATCGGTCAGGGTGCGGGACGCGACCAGCTTCGCCGCGGCGTTCATGCGCGCGGAGAACTCGTCGTCGCGGGCCGGCCACAGCCGCGAGAACGCCTCCCAGGTCCTGCGGCCGAGCAGCATGACCCCGCCGTCGAGGATGCTGCCCAGCCGGAACTTGTCGCCGGCGATCTCGTCGCGGCCGTAGCGGAGGATCCAGCCGCCGTCCGGGGTGCCGCCGGACCCGTCGGGGTCGGAGACGATCCCGTCCAGGGTGGTGAACTGGATGACGATGACGCTCATGATGGGTGTCCTTTCGGTCGGTGCTCACCCGTACGTACCGGTGGCGTCGGCCGAACTCATCGCCGCGAGCCCAGTCAGTTCGCAGAAATCCTCGGTGGCAGGTCGAAGGTGTCCAGCACCTGCGGATCGGTGAAGACGACATTGCGGGTGATGCGGTCGCCGGTGACCGTGAACACCTGAAGGCTGTGCAGCCACCGGTCTCCGTCGGAGGCCGCCGCGTACGCGGCGAGCGCCGGTTGCCCGTTGGCGGCAAGGTGCCTCAACGCCCAGTCCGTGCCCCGGAGTTCGAAGACCCTGCGCATGAACGCGCCGTAGTGCCCGGTGCCGCTGAACCAGAGCGGGACCGGCGGCATCTCCAGGACCACCGCGTCGGCCAACAGCCGTACCAGGCCGGGGACATCGGCCGCCTCGAACGCCCGCAGATAGCGGTCGACGACCTCGCGCGCCCCTGGGTCGTCCGGTTCGGCGATCGCGTCGTCGTCGCCGACGTCCGTGAGGGCGGCGCGGGCGCGCTGGAGTGTGCTGTTGACGGCCGGGACGGTGGTGTCGAGCTGGTCGGCGACCTCGACGGCGCTGAACTGCAGCACCTCGCGCAGCACGAGCACGGCCCGCTGCCGCGCGGGCAGCCGTTGCAGGGCGACGACGAGGGCGAGCCGCATGTCGGCGCGGGCCTCCATGTCGTAGCGCGCGTCGGGGAAGGGCTGCAGCCAGGGGATGTCGGTCGCGGGGGTGAGTGGTGTCCCGGGGTCGTCGCCCGGTGCGCCGAGGCCGGACGGCAGGGGGCGGCGCGCGCGTCCTTCGAGCGCGGTGAGGCAGACGTTGGTGGCGATGCGGTACAGCCAGGTCCGCACGGACGCGCGCGAGGGGTCGTAGCGGTCGCGGGCCTTCCACGCGCGCAGCATCGTGTCCTGGACCAGATCCTCGGCCTCGTGGAACGAGCCCAGCATCCGATAGCAGTACGCCACCAGTTCGCCCCGGTACGGCTCGAAGTCCACCCGTCCATCATGGCGTACGGGCCTGCTAACGTCCCCGGTGTTCTCCCTCCTCGAACCCCCGTTCCTCAGCCGGCTGCGTGCCGCGCGCCGGATCCTCGTCGCCGGCGCGGGCGGCGGCTTCGACGTCTACGCCGGGCTGCCGCTGGCCCTCGCGCTGCGCTCGGCCGGTAAAGAGGTGCACCTCGCGAACCTGTCGTTCGCCGATCTGTACGGCCTCGACCAGGACGTGTGGGTGGACCGGGACGTCGCCGCCGTACGCCCCCGACACGCAGGCCCGGGGCGACTACTTCCCCGAGCGGTCGCTCGCGCGGTGGCTCGACCTGCACGACATGCCGTCGACCGTGTACGCGTTTCCGCTGACCGGTGTGCAGCCGCTCCGGGACGCGTACCGCACGCTGATCGGGCATCTCGGCGGTGTCGACGCGGTCGTGCTGGTGGACGGCGGCACCGACATCCTGATGCGGGGCGACGAGCACGGGCTGGGCACGCCGGAGGAGGACATGGTCAGCCTCGCGGCGGTGAACGGGCTCGACGAGGTGGCGGTGCGGCTGGTGGCGTGCCTGGGGTTCGGTGTGGACGCGTATCACGGGGTCAACCACTCGCTGGTGTTGGAGAATCTGGCCGCGCTCGATCGCGAGGGCGCCTACCTCGGCGCGTTCTCCCTGCCGCGTGAGAGCCGTGAGGGGCAGCTGTATCTCGATGCGGTGGCGCACGCGCAGGAGAGCACGCCGGAGCGTCCGAGCATCGTCAACGGTTCGGTGGCGGCGGCCGTCCGCGGGGACTTCGGTGACGTCCGTTTCACCGAACGCACGCGTGGCGGCGAGCTGTTCGTCAATCCGTTGATGGCGCTGTACTTCTGCGTGGACGCGCCGGGGCTCGCGCGCCGCAACCTCTATCTCGACCGGTTGGAGAAGACCGCGCTCATCCGCCAAGTCAGCACGCTCATCGAGGAGTTCCGCGACGGACTGCCCCGGCAGCGGCCCCCGCGCGCCTATCCCCACTGACCGAACCGAGCAGCAGCCGCCCGCTCGCACCGGCGAGGAGCAGGCCGGTCAGCATGCAGACGAGGCCGAGGGCAGGACCGGAGGACCAGTTCACGGCGGACGCGCGGAAGGCCAGCACCACGGCCGCGGCGATCCCCGTGCCCGGAAGTGCCAGGAGGGCGGGGCGAGTTCGGTCGAGGTCGTCCTCGGCCAGGGCGCCGAGGACACCGACGCCCAGCGCAAGAGCCCAGACGCCGAGGGCCTGTGCGTCGACCCGGTTCACGGTCCAGGGGACGAAGTCGGCCCAGAAGGAAGGCCGGGTCAGCAGGCCCGCGCCGATGCCCAGCCAGGCCGAACCCAGCACGGCGAGCGGAGGCTTCGACCAGGCCGGGAGCGGCGCCGTGCGGGGCGGAGGCGGTCCGGCCGGGGTGAGGTGCTGCCAGGTCAGGGTGATCAGCGCGGCCACGCTCAGCAGACCCAGCGTGACCAGCCAGCCCAGGCTGAACAGGACGGGGATGACCGAGCCGCCGCGCGCGATGTACAGCCGCCCCGCGTCGAGCAGCGTCACGGCGAACAGGCCGACGAGCACGATGCCCAACGGGTGGACCAGCGTGCGCACTTCCTCCCACCGGCGCGCCTTGGCGACGGTGAACAGTCCCGGCGCGGTGCCCAGCATCGCCGCGCCGATCAGCCCCGGGCTCACGGACTCGGGCGAGGGCCACGCGCCGAAGACATGGCCGGTGAGACTCACCGCGGTCAGCAGTCCGCCGACGAGAAGGCTCACGACCGCGACGGTGGTGGCCAGGATGGCGACTCCGGCCGTGAGCGGGCGTCCGCCCTCCGGCGCGTTCGTCATGAACGGACCTCCGCAACCGGCGCGGACAGACGGGCAGTTGAGGCCGGTGCGACGGGCGTGGTCCGCTTCAGCAGCTCACGGGCGTACATGACGCGCAGGCTCACGACCGTGGTCGCCGTGAACGCGAGCATGCCGCAGCCGATGGCGACACCGGCGGACAGCGCCGTCAACCGGTCGAGTCCCAGGGCGCGTTGGAACACGGGAGCCGCGCCGACCGACAGCACCGGCGCCAGACACAGGGCCGTCAGATGCAGCCGCCACTCCTCCCGGGCCCAGTGCCTGCCCTGACGTCCGGCGCGGCAGGCGTTGACGGCCATCACCGCGTAACTCACCGCGTAGGGAAGGAGATACGCCCACAGCAGTCGCCGTCCGGTCGCATCGAAGTCGAGATACGAGCGCGCGATCCACAACAGGGCGGCGGCCCCGGCGAGTTGGGCGAAGGCGAGCACGGGCAGCGGCGCCCAGGACCCCGAGACGCCCTCGACGGTCGTACGGCGGTCCCGGGCGCGGGAGGCGATCAGCGCGCCGAACACGACCACAGAGCCCAGGTGTGCGATCGCCACCTGGTTGATCTGCTCCATGGTCAGGCCGGGCAACAGCCTTGGCAGGAAGCCCCATTCGAGGCGGAGCAGCGGTGCGGTGAGGAGGAACGCGTAGCAGAGGAGCATCCAGCGCTGGTGCAGGTCGGGAAGGCCGCCGACCGCGGCGAGGATGCCGAAGGTCACGCTCAGGACGGTCCCGACCAGGAGGGTGGCGAGCACGATCCAGAACGCGGGGCCGCTGAACGCGTCCTCCGGGGCGGTGCGCGCCAGGTAGATCCCGGCGCCCGCCATCGAGACGTACACCGTGACCGCGAAGACCACGCCCAGCGTGCGGTGCAGGCGAGTGCGTCGGCGGGCGGCGGTGAGGAGTTGGGCGGGGCCGAGCAGCATGAGGGCGCCGCCGAGGACCGAGTGCACGATCATCGGGAGGAGGCTGTGGCGGTAGGGCGCGACGCGGCCCGCGAGGGCGTCGGTGACGTAGCGCGGATTGACCACGCGGCCCATGACCCACTCGCCGAGGGCGGGGGCGCCGGGGCGGGCGTAGGGCCAGAGTTCGGTCATGGCGATCGGCGCGTACGCCATGCACACGGCCGTCACCGCGATCATCGTGGCGCGTCGCCACGTGCTGTTCGTCGGACGACGCACGGCGGCCCCCTGCTGACTCAGGGCCTCGGCCCGGCCCTCGATGGTCTCTTCTGGACTATCGAGACGGTAGAGGGGGCCGCCGTCGGGGTCAACGGTCCTGCGTGCGTTCGTCGCGGTCGCGCACCCACTGCCAGAAGTCGACCATCATCCGCTCGTACCGGATGCCGAACTCCAGCGCCTCGCGCTGCCCTGGGGTCGGCAACTCGCCCACGTCGTTGGCGAGTTCCTCGTAGTCGTGCAGGGTCTTCTCGTGCTCGCCGAGCTGGACCGGGGCGAGGACGTCGGGCCGGCCGCCGAACCAGAGCTTGAGGATGCCGCGTTCCCTGGCCTCGACCGGCACGAACTCCGGGTCGTCGAGCCAGCCCCGCAGGGCGGCCCTGCCCTCGTCGGTGAGGGTCAGCACCCGGCGGTTGCGCCCCTTCTCCTGCCGCACCTGCGACAGCAGCCCCGCCGCCAGCAGCCGGTCGCACTGCGCGTACACCTGCGCGTGCGGCACCGACCAGAACGGCGCGACCGTCCGCGCGGCCTCGACCTTCACGTCGTACGGACTCGCCTCGCCCAGCTTGTCGATGATGCCGAGGACGAGGAAGGAGGAGGTGGTGAGCCGCGCGTCAGACATGCGGCGACCGTATCGCGGTGTCGAACGAATACTTGAGGGCCGTAAATGCTGTGAACTGCCCCACGACGGGTAGTTCTTAACTCAGCGCCTTCTCCGCGTGAACACCTCCACTACAAAGGAACTGTGGTCTTGGCTCTCGCGTACCCTGACGCCCCATCAGCCCGCAGGCCCGGGCGTACCTGGACTATTCGCATCACAGGTCACCGCGACCGTACCGCGTCGGTCAGCTGCTCCTCCGGGTGCGGCATGCCGGCCCGGTCGCGGGACATCGCGGCCCTGCGCCGCTTCGCCGAAGCCCATGCGGCGGCCCACGTCAGAGCGGCGACCGTACGCCCGGACGCGGCCTGCGGTTGCCGTCGTCAGCGGTGCGCGGCGCACGAGGGGACCCGGGTCGACTGCTCGGGCTCGGTGCTGCTCGTGCTGCGCCACGATCCCGCGATCGGTCAGGTGTGGACCCTGGCCGAGGTCTGCGCGGCCTGCGCCTCGCTGATGTCGCACACCCGCGTCGTCGGCCGCCCGGCACCGCGGACCCGCCCGCCCCGCGAGGAGACCGTCGTCCCTCTGGAGGTGCCAGCCGCGCCGAGCGCGCGGTCGGTTCCGGCCGGGTTCAGCGCGCCCGCGCCGCCACCGAGCGTCGCGTCCCGGCCGGGCGGCGCGGACCGGCATCGACGGCGGTGAGACCCGGTGGCACACGGACGGGACCCGCCCCGAGCGGATGGTGGGCGGGTCCCGTCCGCCCCCTCATTGTGCGGACCGGGCCAGGTCACAGACACGCGTGAAACCCGACCGCCCGGAGTGAACCGATCACACCCCGCGCGTATGCTCGCGCGGTATCGCCGAAAAACCGGGCATACGAGACTTCACCACCCCATGCCCGGCCCCCGCTTGACCCGCCAAGATCTCCGACGGTGATACTGGTGGGCCAGCATCGCCCCGGCCCGCAGATTGGCTTATGTCGAACTCCTCCCCAGCTCCGCCCCTGATCCCTCACACGGTCTGGCTCGCTCGCGGCCGCCATGTCGGGGACGACGACGCCGCGGATGTCGTACGGCGGCAGCTGCAGCGACTCAAGGACCGCGAGGTCATCGACGACCACCTGGAACCGGACGAGGACCAGGACCGGGACACCGGTCCGCCCCAGGACCACGAGCCGGTCCGTGATCCGCGCGACCGGGTCTTCGAGGCACGGTGGCGGGTCGAGGGGACGGTGACCGTACGGGCGCGGCTGACGCTTCCGCACGTCCCGGAACCCGGCACCGGCACCACCTCCGCCGCCCCGCTCTCCACCGAGGGACAGGAGTGGATCCTGGTCGCCGAGGCCGAGCGGGGCTGGGATCTCCGGTGGCCCTCCCCGCGACGATGTTCTGGCCCGAGGACGCGGACGCCGGCTGGGACCATGTCACGGTTCCGGGCCTGCGTTTCCGGCAGGTCAACCCGCTGCCGTCCGACGAGAAGGAGCTGCGGCGCCTGTTCCGCAGCTGTGCGCAGGACGGCTGGAGCGTGCACGTCGTCGTGCACGAGGCGATGACCCCGGACGCGCTCGGCCGACTGCCCCTGGCGCGGATGCTGCCGGCGAGTCTCCAGGACCGAGTGGTGGAGCACCGGGCCACACCGGATCAACTACGCTCCGTGAACTGGGCGTTGCTGCGCGAGTTCGACTTCCAGGTGCCGCGCGGCGGTGCCGTGGTGCTGCCGACCAGTCCCGTGGCGGACTCCTACGACGTGCGCGAGTTCTCCGTGCGCAGTGTCTTCCTCGACGGTTCCGAACCCACCGAACTCATCGACGTGCTCTGCCGTTACGCCGCCTCCGAGCGCCCCCTGCCTGAGGGCGCCGAGGCCGCCGTCACCGCGCTCCGCGAGCAGTGGAGCCTGATGACGATGGACGAGGAACTGGCCCGGGAGCGCAGGCTCGTGGCCATGTACGCCGAGGCACTCGAGGCGATGACGAAGTCCCGCGACCTGTACCGGGAGTCCGCGGACCGGGCCAACGAGGCGCTGGCCGCGCTCCGCGAGTCCGCCGGTGCCGCCGCCGCGCCCGGGGCTCCGCCGCTGTCGGGCGGGTCGCCGTTCCAGCGGACGTTCGGCCGGCTGAGGGACGCGACGAAGGGTTTGCGCCCCGGCGCGCCGGCCGAGGAGGAGCGGAGCGGCCCGCCGACCGAGGCCGGCCGGTCAGCTGAAGAGCGGTAGGCGGTCCGCGTCGGGACCGAGGGACCGTCGTTCGGTCTCGGTCAGGGGTGCCCGGCCGGTGGCGGCGCGCGCGTAGTGCTCGTCGGTCCAGTCCAGGGGACCGGGCGGCCCAGCAGCCCGTCGAGGGTGGTGCGCACCGCGGCCAGTCCGGTCACGGACGGGCCGGGGGCGCCGGGCAGATGGGGACGAGGTCGAGGTGGTGGATGGTCGCCTCGACCGCGAGGGTGGTCGTCAGATCGGCGGCGGTCAGTACATGGCCCTGGGTGGCGACCCGGAGTTTTGGATCGGTCGCGGCGGCGGCTCTCACCGCTGCCTCCGCGGTCTCCAGGTACAGGGCTCGCAACTGCCGGAAGCAGAGGAACATGCTCGCTGCGACCCTGCTCCAGCGACGTCCGTTCGCCGCGCCGGCCGGGTCGGGCGCCCAGTCCCGCCAGTAGGTGACGGCGTCGCGGTCCGCCGGTCCTGACGCGGGCGTGTGCAGGGCGACCAGCGCACGCTGGGCGTCCCCGAGACAGTGGAAGACCAGATCGCGCGCCGCCCAGCCCGTGCAGGCCGTCGGCACCCAGGACTCCTCGTCCCCCAGCGGCTCGACGACGGCCATCAGCGCCTCGTAGGACTCCCGCAGCACCCGCACCGGACTCGGACCGCCTCCAGGAACATCTGTCATGCCGCCACCCTACGCAGCGCGGTCACTGTGGTGAAAACGGACCACCAGTGGTGATCACCGCCCACGCGCACCAGCCGCCTCCCGTCCTAGCGTGGCGGCATGCCGATGCAACCCTGGTTCCGCGATGCCAAGTTGGGCATCTTCGTCCATTACGGGATCTACGCCGTCGACGGTGTACCGGAGTCCTGGTCGTTCTACACGGGCCAGGTGCCGCACGACCAGTACATGCGGCAGCTCGACGGGTTCACCGCCGCACGCTACGAACCCCGCGCCTGGGCCCGGCTGTTCGCGCGGGCGGGTGCCAGGTACGCGGTGCTGACCGCCCGCCACCACGACGGTGTCGCCCTGTGGGACTCGGCCCACGGTGACCTGGACGTGGTCCGCCGCACCCCGGCCGGCCGCGATCTGGTCGGCCCGTACGCGGAGGCGCTGCGTGAGGAGGGCCTCAAAGTGGGCCTCTACTACTCGCACTCCGACTGGAACCACCCCGACTACGCCAGCACGGCGCACCCACAGCCGCCCGACGGGGAGATCCGCGCCAACCCGTACGCCTCGGCACGGCCCGGGCACGAGGACCCGGCCGCGTGGGCGCGCTACCTGGCCTACCGCGACGGCCAGGTGGGCGAGCTGGTCGACCGGTTCCGGCCCGACCTGCTGTGGTTCGACGGCGAGTGGGAGCGCAGCGAAGAGCAGTGGGGCATGCGGGAGTTGGCGGAGCTGATCCTCGCCGGGAACCCGGACGCCGTCCTCAACGCCCGCATGCTCAGTCACGGCGACTACGCGACACCCGAGCAGGGCGTGCCGCTCCAAGCCCCGGACGGACCGTGGGAGTTGTGCCTCACGGTCAACGACTCGTGGGGTTTCCAGCACGGGGACGAGCACCACAAGTCCGTGCGGCAGCTGGTGCGTTACTTCACGGAGACGATCGGCATGGGCGGCAACCTGCTGCTCGACGTGGGCCCGAGGGAGGACGGGACGATAACTCCCGCCCAGACGGAGCGCCTTGAGGGGCTCGGCGCGTGGATCGCCCGGCACCATGAGGCGGTGTACGGCACGGTCACCGGGCTGCCCGCCGGGCACCACTACGGCCCGAGCACCCTCTCCGCCGACCGCCGCACGCTGTACCTGGTGTGCTTCGATCCGCCGCGCGAATCGGTGTCGGTGCGCGGGCTGCGTACACCCGTCAGGCGGGTCACCGTGCTCGGCACCGGTGCCGAACTCGGCCATGACGTCATCGGCGGCCTCGACGAGGTGCCGGGCGTGACGTGGATCGACGCGCCGGGCGCGGCCGACGTGGACGACCTCGCGACCGTCCTCGCGGTCGAGCTGGACGGGGAGTTGGACCTCTACAGGGGGTACGGGCCGGGACTGATTCACGAGGCGCCTGCGCGAACTGCCCTGGGTGAGGCCCCCAGTTCGCGCCTGCACGCCTTGTTGAAGGCCTGTAGGTCGCCGATGCCGACGGCCGCCGCGATGGCAGGGACGGACAGCGTCGATTCGCGCAGCAGGTGCCGGGCGCGCTCCATGCGGCGGTGCCGGATGTAGGCGACGACGGTGGTGCCGGACTCGGCGTGGATCAGGCGGATGAGGTGGTTGTGCGAGACGCCGGCCGCGTGCGCCACGTCGGGGACGGTCAGTTGGGCCGCCAGGTGCGACTCGATGTACGCGATGGCGAGGGCGACCGCGGGGTGGGGTCCGGCGGCCCCGCCGTCCGCCGGGGTCGCGAGGTCCGCCACCCGCCACAGCACGGCCCACAACTCGGCGGCAGCGCGGGCCGAGTTGCGCGGTGCCGCCGCGACGGCCCGGTGCATCAGGTCGGTCAGGACCGGCGTCTGCGTGCCGGCGTCCTGCATCACGGGAACCGTCAACCGCTCACCGGCGGACGGGAGTTCCAGGTGGGCGAAGAGGTGCTCGGACCGGCCCCGGTAGTGGAACCGCACGAGCGCGCCGGGCGGCACCAGGCTGACATGGCCGGGCCTGATCGCGTGCGGCACGCCGTCGACCGTCAACTCGGCCTCGTAGCCGTACAGATGGAGCTGCCACAGGTCCGGCAGCCGGAACACGTCACGCGGGCTCGCCGTCCCGTGCACGCCGACGCCCAGGCTCGCCACGCGCGGTGGGGCGTCGAGGCCGATCCGTACGTGGGTTCCGGTGCCGTTGAGCGTGCTCACGGTGAAAAAGTACCAGTGCCTGACGCGGGGCCAACGACTGTCAAGACTCTTCGAGGCGTTCGGGTGTGATGTTCCCCTCGTCGGCAATACCGGGGCCGTAACAGGGCATCCGGATAGGGCACATGCCGTGTGGCCGGACCGGAAAAAGGGGCGCCAGTGGACTCGACCACGACCGTGATCGTCATCGTCGCTGTGCTCGCGGTGCTGCTGCTCGCCGTGGCCTTCGGAGTGTTTGTGCGGCTCGTGCGCACCCGGCGCTCGATGCGGCGCGCAGGGCTTCCCACCGGCCCCAAGTGGGTTTTCTGGGGTGCCGTCCTGTACTTCGTACTGCCGACCGACCTGATGCCCGACCCCGTCTATCTGGACGACATCGCCGTGCTCCTCCTCGCTCTTCGCACGATGCGCAACTCCCTCGGCGAGCAGGAGAAGGAACTGCCGGGCGAGCTCGACTGACCCCGCAAGCGTGGCGCGCTCCTTACTTTGACTACGGAGAGTAAGGAAACCAATCACTCGTTCGATTCGTATAAGTCTCTGGAAGCAGACGGAAGTCAGCGGGCCAAGCGACCTCGCAGGGTGGCCACCGCTTGCACGAGGCAGTACCGACGAGGGAGAGACGATGCAACCGTTCGCGCTCAACTACGCTCGCCCGGCAGCACAGTTGGAGTTCACCGCTCCGTACAGCTACGACTCCGGACTGCAGTTGAACGTGCTCGCCGACGGACGGGTCGCCGCCCATGATCTCGCTCTGCTGAGAGAACTGGGGACCACGACGTCCACCGCGGGATCGAAGACTCACTTCGACGACTGAACACGGAACGACGAAAATGACCGTCCTGGTCCTTACCTGCGAAGAGGACGTCACGGCGGACATGGTGGTGGTCCACCTGCACGCGTCCGGCGTCCCCGTGGTCCGGATCGATCCCGCCGACCTCACCGGCGGGGTCGCGCTGTCCGGGAGTACGTGCACGGAGCCTTCCGTGGTCATCTGTCCGCCGGGGGCGGCTGGTGAGCGTGAGCGGACTGCGGTCCATCTGGGTGCGCAGACCGGGCACCCCGGCGACCCGTGCGCCCCAGCCCTCCGCATGGCTCACCGAGGAGGCCTCGCAGGCGCTCTACGGCATGCTCCGCGGCTCCGGCGCCCGCTGGATGAACCACCCCGACGCGTCCCGACGCGCCCGCCACAAGCCGTGGCAGCTACGGCTCGCCCAGCAGAGCGGACTGCCCGTGCCGGCCACGCTCATCACCACGTTCCCGCAGGCCGCCCGCGAGTTCTCGCGACGCTTCCCGGACCTGGTGGTCAAGCCGGTCTCCGGTGCCCATCCGCAGGATCCGCCCCGGGCGGTGCCGACGAGCCGGGTCGCGCCGGACACCGACTTCTCCGCCGTCGCCTTCGGGCCGACGCTGCTCCAGCGCCGGGTGGCCAAGCGCGCGGACATCCGGCTCACCGTGGTGGGCGACCGGATGCTCGCCGCCCGCACGGCGACCGCGCCGGACGCCGACCCCGGCGAGGTCGACGTCCGTTTCACCACCTCCGCGCAGCCGTGGCACCCCGCCGAGGTCCCGCCGCGCGTCGCCGAGGCCGTCCTGACGTACATGCGGGAAGCCGAACTGGCCTACGGCGCCTTCGACTTCGCCGAGGACGCCGACGGGACCTGGTGGTTCCTGGAGTGCAATCAGTCGGGCCAGTTCGGCTTCGTCGAGGCGGAGACGGGCCAGCCGATCGCGCGGACGATCGCGGAGTGGCTCGCGCTGCCCGCCGCCTCGGAGCGGGAGGAACTCGTCAACGGGTCGGACAGCGCGGCCACTTGAGCAGTAACGGTTCATCTGAGGCGGGGCGCGCGCACCGGGTCAGGAGTGGCGCCCCGCCCCGTATGTCCCGAGGAGGCTGCACACGGCGTCCTCCTCGACTGCGCGCACTGAGGCCAGCAGTTCCGGGTTCCCCGCCTGATTCACCTGAGTTGTCAATGAGAAAGTGAGCGCCCGCCGGCCGTCGGGGGTCGCCGCGATCAACTGTGTGTAACCGAGAGTGTTCCCGGTATGTCCGAGTACGACCCCACATTTGGTGTCGTACCGGAAGAGGGCGAGTCCGGCGCTGTTGCGGCCGGGGCCCGCCGGTTCGGAGGCGCCGGGGATCCAGTGCCGTTGCTCCCGTACGACGGCCTTCGAGGTGAGGGCCCCGGCGGCGTAGCCGCTGATGAACGCGGCCAGGTCGCGGGGCGAGGAGGTGATCCCGCCCGAGGCCCACACGCCCGACATGCCGATCGCCTCGCTGACGTCCACGGGCCCGGCCGGATCGCCGACCACGTAGCCGTGCATGTACGGCTCGGGCATCTCGTACCCCTGCGGCAGGCTCGTGTCGCGCAGCCCCAGCGGCTTGTACACGTCCCGGCGCAGCAGGTCCTCGTAGCGCACGCCGGTCGCCGCCTCGGCCATCAGCGCTACGGCGATGTTGTCGGAGTTGGAGTAGCGGTACTGCGAGCCCGGCGTGAAGCGCAGCGGCTCGCCCGCCACGAAGTCGAGCAGGCGCCGGGAGTCGAAGTGATGGTGCGGGTCGGCCTGGATGATGCTGCGGAAGCGGGTGCTCTCGCTGAAGTCCGGGAGGCCGCTGGTGTGTTGGAGCAGCTGGCGCAGGGTCGCCTTCCGCCAGGCCCGGGGCAGGTGGGGCAGCCGGGTGCCGATCGTGTCGTCGAGGGAGAGCCGGTGCTCCCGTACGAGGCTCAGGGCCACCGCTCCGCTGAACGCCTTGCTGGTGCTGGCGGTCCGGGTGTGGTCGTCCGGTGCGAGGGGGCGGCCGGTGGTGATGTCGGCGGTGCCGGCGCTCAGGACGCGCTGGTGGTCGCCGTCGCGGAGGACGACGATCACGCCGGGCGGGCCGCCGGGGCCGCGACCAGTGCGTCGAGGCCGCGCTGGAGCGAGTGGTCGTCGGCCGCGGCGGGTGAGGCGGGGACGAGGGCGCCCACGCAGGTGGCGACCAGGAGGGAGACGAGGCGGAGCGGGAGGGGCATGGAGTGTCCTGGGGCAGTGGGGTCAGGGCACGACCAGAATCCGGGGACCCGCCGGTGCCCGCGCGGGCGTGTGCTCCATCCGGCCCCCTCCCTGTTCGCCGCCCATGGTGTTGCCCCGTCGCCCGGGCTGTGCCGTAATCGGATGACCCGTGGTACGGATCTTGGCGGTGCCGTGCCGCGCCGGAAGGAGCGGCTGGGATGGACGCGTACGGTGCCGGGGACGGTGTCTCGGCCGCCCCGGGTGGGCTGCTGGACCTGCTGCGGGTCGCGGCCGTGGTCCTGGACGCCGGCGGATACATCACCCTGTGGAGCCCCGAGGCGGAGCAGTTGCTCGGCTACTCCCCGAGGAGGCGCTGACCCAGCGCGCGGACCGGCTGCTGGTCTCGCCCGACGACCGGGTCAGGGCGCGTGAGCTGTTCGCCCAGGTCGGTACGGGCGCCCGCTGGGCCGGGGTCTTCCCGCTGCTGCACCGGGACGGTACGGAACGGCCGGTGGAGTTCCGCACGATGCGGCTGCGCGACAGCCACGGTCAGCCGCATCTGCTGGGACTGGCGGCGGACGCCACGACCGTACGAGGGGTGGAGCGGGACCTCGCTCTGTCCCACAGCCTGGTGCGGCAGACGCCGGTCGGCATCGCGGTGTTCGACACCGACCTGCGGTGGGTCGCGGTGAACCCGGCCCTGGAGCACATCAACGGCGTGCCCGAGGAGCAGGTCATCGGGCGCCGGGTCGGTGAGGTGCTGCCCGGCCTGGACGTGGCGGCCATCGAGTCGCGCATGCGGCACGTGCTGATCACCGGCAAGCCGCTGCTCGACCAGCAGACCGTGGGCCGGACGGCGGCCGACATCGTGGACCGGGCGTACTCGGAGTCGTACCACCGCATCGAGGACGCGCAGGGCCGGGTCCTCGGACTGGCGATGGCCGTCCTGGACGTGACCGAGCGGGAGCAGGCGGCGGCCGAGGTCGCGCAGGCGCGCCAGCACCTGTCCGTCGTCGCGGAGGCCGGGGTGCGGATCGGGACGACGCTCGACCTCCAGCAGACCGCGCGGGAACTGGCCGACGTCGCCGTACCGCATGTGGCCGACCTGGCCGCCGTCGACGTACTGGAATCCGTCGTCACGGACGGCACGATCACCCCGGTGACCGAGGACGCGCAGGTGGAGTTCCGCGCGCTGGCGGTCGCGGCCGGCTATCTGACCGACGCGATCCACGCGGCGGACCCGGTGGGCGAGTTGGCCACCTACGGCCCCAACCGCATCATCACCCGCTGCGTCCGCGAGGCCGGACCCATCCTGGTCGAGCGGGTGGACCCGCCGACGATGCGCCGCATCGCCCGGGACGGCCGCGCCGCGCAGACCCTGCGGACGGCGGGCGTCCACTCCTATCTCGCCGTCCCGCTGATGGCCCGCGGCGAGGTGCTGGGCACGCTGAGCCTCTACCGCACGGTCAACGAGCGCCCCTTCGACGAACAGGACCGCGTCCTCGCCTCGGAACTGGCCGCGCGCGCCGCGATCTGCATCGACAACGCCCGTCTCTACGGCCGCGAGCGCACCACCGCGCTGACCCTCCAGCGGAGCCTGCTGCCACCCGCCCCGGCCCAGCAGGCGGGGCTCGACATCGCGGCCCGCTATCTGCCGGCGCTGAGCGAGGTCGGGGGCGACTGGTACGACGTGCTGCCGCTGGGGCCGGGCCGTACCGGGCTCGTCGTCGGCGACGTGATGGGCAAGGGGGTCCAAGCCGCCGCCATCATGGGGCAGTTGAGCACCGCGACCCGCGCACTGGCCCGACTCGACCTCCCCGGCCGAGTTGCTGCACCACCTCGACGACCTCACAGGGTCCCTCGGCGACGCCATCGCCACCTGCGCGTACGGCGTCGTCGACCTCGGGCGCGGCACCTGCGAACTGTCCAGCGCCGGGCACCTGCCGCCCGTCCTGATCCGCCCCGACGGCGCGGCGGAGCTCCTCGACATCCCCGGCGGAGTCCCGCTCGGCGTCGGCGGGGTGGCGTTCGGGACCGCCCAAGTCGACTTCACCACGGGCGCGTTGCTCGCCCTGTACTCCGACGGTCTGGTGGAGAACCGGGGCGAGTCCATCGACGTCGGACTGCTCGCGCTGACACGGCTGTTGCAGAGTTCCCGCCGCCCCCTGGAGCAGACCAGCGACATGCTGCTCAACGCGCTGCGCCCGGAGCCCGACGACGACGTGGCACTCCTCCTGGTCCGCGTCACCGGCTGACCGGTCAGGCGCCCGTGGTCGAGCCCGGGCGAATGATCATGAGGACGGTGACGGTGGCCCACAGGAGGTTGAAGATGCCGGTGAACATGGCGAGTTGAACGGTTCCGGAACGCTCCACGGGTGTCTGCGCCCCGAGTTGCTCCAGGAGTTCGTCCTGACGCGGCAGCACGAAGGCGATCAGGATGCCGGCCGCGACCGCGGTGAGCGTGATGGAGGCGATGAGCCAGCCGCTGCCCAGGACGCCCATGGCGGAGGCGGTCGCGAAGCCGAAGAGGGGCACCGCCAGTCCGACCGCGCCGTAGATCCGGCAGATGCGGTGCAGCAGTCGTACGGTCGTCACGCCCGCGTCGGGTCCTTCCGGGCCCGTGAGGGCGCGGCGGCCGCCGGCGGGAACATGCTGGCCGCGACGGTGACGGGGCCGACCGCGACGATGGCGGCGAGGACGTGCAGAGTGAGAAGGATCTTGGTCACCGGCCCAGGCTAGGGACGTCCGGTGCGGGAACACAGGGGCTGAAACGACAGCTTCCGACGGATTCTCGCCACGAGCCCTGAACAGTGCATGGTGACGAAAGCCCGTGTCACACGTGTGGCGGGAATCCGCCTATCGTGGTGTTCATGCACACCGTCGCGATCCTCGCCCTCGACCACGTGGTGCCGTTCGACATGGCGACACCGATGGAGGTGTTCGGCCGTACACGGCTGCCGGACGGGCGGAGTGCCTACCGGGTGCGGGTGTGCGGTGAGACGCCGGAGGTGCGGACGGACGGGTTCGCCCTGCGGGTCGACCACGGGCTCGAAGCGCTGGCGGACGCCGACACCGTCATCGTGCCGGGCCGCTCGGGCGGGCCGCGCCGCCCTCAGCCCGGGTGCTGGCGGCGCTGCGGGAGGCGGCAGCGGCCGGGACCCGGATCGTGTCCATCTGCGTGGGCGCCTTCGTGCTGGCCGAGGCCGGGCTGCTGGACGGGCTGCGCGCCACCACGCACTGGGTCGCCGCCGAACTGCTCGCCCGCACCTACCCGTTGGTCGAGGTGCAGCCGGACGTGCTGTACGTCGACAACGGCCAGATCCTCACCTCGGCCGGAGCCGCAGCAGGGCTCGACCTGTGTCTGCACCTGATCCGGCGGGACTACGGCTCGGCGGTCGCCGCGGACGCGGCCCGGCTGTCGGTCATGCCGCTCGAACGCGAGGGCGGGCAGGCCCAGTTCATCGTCCACCGGCATCCGCCCGTCCCACAGGGCTCGACCCTCGAACCGCTTCTCCGGTGGATCGAGGACAACCTCTCGCACGAGATCACCCTCGGCGCACTGGCGGCCCGATCGGGCATGAGCGAGCGGACGTTCAGCCGCCGCTTCCGCGAACAGACGGGCAGCACCCCGCTCCAGTGGCTGCTGCGGGCCCGCGTGCGGCGGGCCCAGTATCTGCTGGAGAACAGCGACCACACCGTCGAACGCATCGCCCAGCAGGCCGGGTTCGGCTCCCCACCGCGTTCCGCGAGCGCTTCCGCCGGGTCGTCGGCACCAGTCCGCAGGCCTACCGCTCGGCGTTCCACGGCAGGCCGCTCGCCGGGGTGACGCCGTCCTGACCGACCTAAGCGGCGGCGCGGCCCTCCGCGATCACGGTCTTCGGGGTGCTGCGTGCCGCCGCCAGCAGGGCGTCCGCCTTGACGATGGCCTCCCGGATGCCGGTGGTGCCCATCATCACGCAGAGGGTGTAGACGACGTCGTTCAACTCGGCCGCCGCCTGAGGATGTTGCCTCTCCGCCTCGGAGATACGCAGCACCGCGTACCGGGTGAGCAGTTTCCTGACGACCTTCGGGTCCGGCACCAGCACGGAGCGCCCCTTTCTCGACTTTCCCTCCGTGTGCCCGGCCGGCGCCGGACCAAGCGCACGAATACGACACACCGATGCACCCTTGACACAACGCTGTCGGTATGAACTCAGGCGACCTGCCCGCTGTGCAGTGCCGTGTACGCCCCGCCCCGGCGCAGGAGTTCGTCGTGCGTGCCGACCTCCAGGATCTCTCCGTCGCCCATCACCACGATCCGGTCCGCGCTCCGGACGGTGGACAGCCGGTGCGCGACCACGAAGGTCGTCCGACCGCGCAGCAGCCGCGCGAGCGCCTGCTGGACGAGGGCCTCCGAGCGGGTGTCCAGCGCCGAGGTCGCCTCGTCCAGGATCAACACCTTGGGGTCACGGATCAACGCCCGTGCGATGGCGAGGCGTTGACGCTGGCCACCGGAGAGCCGGGCCCCGCGCTCGCCGACCAGGGTCTCCACCCCTCGCGGCAACTTCTCGACGAACTCGAGGGCGTTGGCGTCGCGCAGTGCCGTGCGGACCGCCTCCTCGTCGGCGTCGTCCATGCCGTAGGCCACGTTGTCGTGGATCGTGCCGTCGAAGAGGATCGACTCCTGGGGACGACCGAGACGAAGCGGCGGTACGTGCGCAGGTCGAGGGTGTTCATGTCGGTGCCGTCGAGCAGCAGTTGGCCGGTGGTGGGACGGATGAAGCCGATGACGAGGTTGAGCACGGTGGACTTGCCCGCGCCGGACGCGCCGACGAGGGCGATCGTCTCGCCGGGTTCGACGGTGAGCGTGAAGTCGTGTACGGCGGGCCGGAGTTCGTCGTCATAGGAGAGGCCGACGTGCTGGAAGGTGACGGCTCCGCGTACCTCGGTGACCTCGCTCCTGCCCTCGTTGTCCTCCAACTCGGGTGCCTGGAGCACCTCGCCGACCGAACGGACCGATTCCAGGCCCTTGGTGATGACCGGCGCCAGGCTCGTGAGGGTGGTGGTGGAGTTGGTGAGCGTGGTCAGGAAGGCGCTCAGCATGACGACGTCGCCCACGGTGACGCCCCAGACGCCGTAGTACGACACGAGGGCCGCGCCGGCGAGGACGAGGACGCCGACCACGTTCAGGACGACCCAGGCCAGCGAGCCGAAACGGCCGTTGAGGAGGTCGAGGCGCATGCCGGAGGTGAGGAGCCGGCTCAGGGTGCCGTCCATGCGGCGCAGCGCCTTGCCCTCCAGGCCGTGGGCGCGGGTGACCGGGATGAGGCGGGTCATCTCCGTCACGCGTGAGGACAGGGTCTCCACCTCGTGGCGGAAGTGCTCGTTGTGGGTGCGCAGCCGGGCCCGCAGCCGGGAGACGAGGAGCGCGGCGACCGGCACGACCACGATGAAGACGGGCACGAACTCCGGTGTGCGGAAGCCGATGATGACCAGTCCGCCGGTGAGGACGGTGATCGCGCCGAGCCCGGTCTCGGCGGTCTGCTGGACCATCTGCTCGACGGTCTCCACGTCCCGGACGACCTTGGCCTGGAGGACGGCGGCGCTCACCCGGGAGTGGTAGCCGATGGAGAGCTGCTGCATCCGCGTGCACAGCGCCGAGCGCAGGTCGGTGCCCATGCGGCGGACGCTGCCGTAGAGGAGGCGGACGTAGAGCACGTGCAGGGGGTAGTTGATCAGCAGGATGAACAGGATGATGCCGGTGCTCGTCCAGAGGCGGCTGACCGGCTGGTGCTGGACGACCGTGTCGATGATGGACGCGGTGATCAGCGGGAGCAGCCAGATGGGGCTGTGCTTGACCGTGAACACGGCGACGGCCAGGGCCAGTCGTCTTCGGTCGGCGCGGAACAGGTAGGCAAGGGTGCGGATCGGGTGTTCGTCGCGGTAGCGGTGGTCGAGCGGTTTCTCCGTGGATGACGCCATGAGCCGTGATCCTTCCTCTGCCACCGGGTGGCGGGCAAGCGCTTTCTACGCCGGCCCGCCACCACGGCACCTCAGGCGTCACAGCTTGCTCAGACGGCGTCCAGCTCCGCGATCTCCTCGGCGGAGAGGGTGAGTTCGGACGCGGCGGCCGAGTCGCGGATCGTCTCGGGGCGGCTGGCGCCCGGGATCGGTACGACGACCGGCGACTTGGCGAGCATCCAGGCCAGGCACACGCGCTGCGGGCTGACCCCGTGCTGCTCGGCGATGCGGGCGAACGGAGCGTAGGCGGAGCCGAGTTCACCGGCGCGGGCGATGCCGCCGAGGGGGCTCCAGGGCAGGAACGCGATGCCGAGTTCGTCGCACAGGTCCAGCTCCGGCTCGCTGGAGCGGAAGGCCGGGGAGAACTGGTTCTGCACGGAGACCAGGCGGCCGTCGAGGATCTCGTTGGCCAGCCGGATCTGCTCCGGGTTCGCGTTCGAGATGCCGGCCAGGCGGATCTTGCCCTCGTCGAGCAACTCCCTTACGGCGCCCACCGAGTCCGCGTACGGGACCTTCGGGTCGGGGCGGTGGAACTGGTAGAGCCCGATGGCCTCCACGCCGAGCCGGCGCAGGGACGCCTCGCAGGCCTCCTTCAGGTACGCGGGACTGCCGTTCAGGGTCCAACTGCCGTCGCCGGGGCGGAGATGGCCGCCCTTGGTGGCGACCAGAACGTCCGCACCCCGGTCGTGCGAGGCGAGGGCCTTGGCGATCAGGGTCTCGTTGTGGCCGACCTCGTCGGCGTGCAGGTGGTAGGCGTCCGCGGTGTCGATCAGGGTCACGCCCTCGTCGAGCGCGGCGTGGATGGTCGCGAGGGAGCGGGCCTCGTCCGGCCGTCCCTCGATCGACATGGGCATACCGCCCAGACCGATCGCACTGACCTCGACGTCACCGATGCGGCGGGTGTCCATGCTCGTGCTCCTCCTCCGGCTGTCACGCGGGACCGTGCCGTCCGGCACCGCCGGGGCCGGGTCTCGGCACGGCGGGCAGGACGCAGCCTCCAGCGTGTCCGGCCGGGGTCCGCAGGTCCAATAGAAGAAATCGAATGGATCCAGCAGCGGGACTGCTCAATCGGAACTGGCCGATGGGGGTTGGCCGGTCGGGAGGTTGGACGGCTCTTCAGCGCGGGGCGACCTTGGCGACGAACGCCGTGAGGTTCCTGACGGTCCGCTGGATCTTCTCCTCCAGGGTGAGCGACTCGGGCAGCCTCGCGCCGACGCCCGCGTCCTTCTTGCCGCGGACGTACAGCGAGCAGGCGAGGTCGTCGCACATGTAGGCGCCCACGGAGTTGCCCTGCTGCCCGGCCTTGCCCGCCTTCGGGGCGGCCATGAGGGAGACGCCTCCGGTGTGGGTGGTCATGCACAGCGCGCACATGCTGCGCCGCGTCTGCCAGGAACTGGAGCCCGGGCTGCGCAGGGCCAGCGCCGTCGGGCGGCCGTCCAGCTCGATGACGAGGTAGGCCCGGTCCGGGGCCCGGGGTCCCGCCAGCCGAGGAAGTCCAGGTCGTCCCAGGGCCGGTCCGCCAGGTCACGGGGGACGGTCAGGCGCTTGGCCTCGCCCTTGGTGCAGTTCACGAAGGCGGCGCGGATCTCGCGCTCGGTCAGGGGTCTCATGGCTCGGAGGCTAGTTTGCCTAAAACCTTTAGGCAAATGCATAATAGCTTTCGTCGATTGGGAGGAAGGTTATGGCCAGAGCAGGACTGACACCGGAGCGGCTGACCGTCGCCGGGGCGGAGCTGGCCGACGAGGTCGGCTTCGAGCATGTGACCGTCTCGGCGCTCGCCCGGCGCTTCGACGTCAAGGTCGCGAGCCTGTACTCGCACCTGAAGAACTCCCACGACCTCAAGACCCGGATCGCCCTGTACGCGCTGGAGGAACTCGCCGACCGCGTCTCCGACGCCGTGGCCGGACGGGCGGGCAAGGACGCCCTGGCCGCCTTCGCGGACGCCTACCGCGACTACGCCCGCGAACACCCCGGCCGGTACGACGCGGCCCGGCTCCGGCTCGAGCCCGAGACGGCCGCCGCCAGCGCGGGGGTACGGCACTCCCAGATGACCCGGGCGATCCTGCGCGGCTACGACCTGACGGAGCCCGACCAGACCCACGCGGTCCGCATGCTGGGCGGCGTCTTCCACGGCTACGTCAGCCTGGAGCTGGCCGGAGGCTTCGACCACAGCGCGCCCGACGCGCGGGAGTCCTGGACCTGGATCGTGGACTCGCTCGACGCACTGCTGCGGAACCGGGCCGCACCCCGAACTGACCTATTCCCGAACCGACATGCCCCCGTTCCGGATCCGAGCGCGATCCGCTGCCGGACCCGGCCGTACTCCGCACCTCCCGATCAACAGGTTGAGGCGATGACCACAGAGCACGACATGATCACCACGCCCGTCACCACCGACATGCTGCGCGGCTTCCTGGAGGTGGAGACGACCGCACGCGGCCTGCTGCCGCACCGGCTGCCCGCCCGGGCGCGCCGCCAGTTCCCCGACGACCAACTGGTCGTGGCCGAGGCACAGCCCTCCGGTGTACGCGTGGTCTTCCGGACCCGGGCCACCACCGTCGAGCTGGACACGCTGCCCACCAAGCGCGTCTACCGGGGCTTCCCGGCCATACCGGACGGCGTCTACGACCTGCTGGTCGACGGCCGACTCACCGCCCAGACCACGGTGATCGGCGGCAATGTGCGCACGGTCACCGACATGATCACCCAGGCCTCCGAGCTGCGGGAGGGCAGCCCGGCACCGCCCGGTTCGCCGAGCTGCCGGCCGGTGACAAGAACATCGAGATCTGGCTCCCGCACACCGAGGTCACCGAGCTGATCGCCCTGCGCACCAACGCCCCGGTCGAAAAGACGCCGGACAGCGGGCGCAAGGTGTGGCTGCACCACGGCAGTTCCATCAGCCACGGCTCCAACGCCACGCATCCGACCGGGACTTGGCCGGCGTTGGCGGCCACCCAGGGTGAAGTGGAGCTGGTCAACCTGGGGTTCAGCGGCAACGCGCTGCTCGACCCGTTCACCGCCCGCGCGATGCGGGACGCTCCGGCGGACCTGATCAGTGTCAAGGTCGGCATCAACATCGTGAACGCCGATGTGATGCGCCTGCGTGCCTTCACCCCCGCGGTTCACGGCTTCCTCGACACCATCCGCGAGGGGCATCCGACGACCCCGCTGCTGGTCGTCTCCCCATCCTGTGCCCGGTCCAGGAGGACACCCGGGCCCCTGATGCCCGAACTCGACGGCGGGACCGTGCGGTTCAGGGCGACGGGCGATCCGGCCGAGCGCGCCGCCGGACGCCTGACCCTCACCATGATCCGTGACGCCCTCGCCCACGTCGTCGAACAGCGAGCGACCGACGACCAGCACCTCCACTACCTCGACGGCCGCGACCTCTACGGCGAGACGGACTGCGGAACTCCCCCTGCCCGACGGGGTTCATCCCGATCCGGCGGGGCACCGGCGCATCGCGGAGAACTTCGGGCGGTTGGTGTTCGGGGAGGGGGTCCCTTCGCCACGGGAACTGGCTGAGATCGGGCGGGACCTGATGAGACCGACCGGGGTTGCCGAGACCGACCGGGGCCAGCCGAGACCTGCCGGGGCTTGCTGAGGCCGGCCGGAACTGACCGGGCCCGGCTGCGGCGCGCCGCACCGGCCGCCATCGACTCAGACCGCAAGCGCCGGGGCTCGATGCATCCGCCGGTCCGCCACGCACCGAGCACCGAGCACCGAGCACCGAGCACCGAGCACCGAGCAGCCAACGGCAAGCGGCAAGAAGGGCTTGCGCACCCGCCCCGTTCGTATGACACGCTCACCAGCGGCCGGATGGATCAGCTCCGGTCGTGTCACCAGGCTCGATCGTGGAAAGGCAGCGACATGCGCATCGGACTGCTCGGCACCGGCCCTTGGGCACAGATGGCTCACGCCCCCGCCCTGAGCGGGCACGACACCTGGGACTTCGCGGGCGTATGGGGCCGCCGCGCCGACGCCGCCAAGGAACTGGCCGAGCGGCACGGCGTACCGGCCTACGACGATGTCGACGCCCTGATCGCGGACGTGGACGCCGTCGCCATCGCGCTACCCCCTTCCGTACAGGCCGAGTTGGCGGTGCGGGCCGCGCGGGCGGGGCGGCACCTGCTGCTGGACAAGCCGCTCGCCCCGACCGTGGAGCAGGGCCGGGCCGTGGTCGACGCGGTGCGGGAGGCGGGGGTCGCGTCGGTCGTGTTCTTCACCACCCGCTTCGAGCCGGCGTGCGAGGCGTGGGTGACCGAACAGGCCGCCGCCGGGGGCTGGTTCACGGCTCGGGCGGAATGGCTCGGCTCGGTGTTCACCAGCGACAGCCCGTTCATGAACTCGCCCTGGCGGCGGGAGAAGGGGGCACTGTGGGACGTGGGCCCGCACGCGCTGTCCGTGCTGCTGCCGATCCTCGGTGACGTCCGCCGGGTGGCCGCCGCCGTACGGGGCCCGGGCGACACGACCCTGTTGGTCCTCGACCACGAGGGCGGCGCGTCCAGCACCCTGACACTCAGCCTCACGGCACCGACCGCCGCGGCTGGAGCCACGGTCGAACTGCGCGGCGAAACCGGGGTGACCAGCATCCCGGACGACTCGGACGACGCGGTCTCCGCCCTCGGACGTGCCGCCGGCGCGCTGAGTGAGTCCGCCCGTACGGGCCGGCCGCACCCGTGCGACGTGACCTTCGCGCAGCGGGTCACCGAGATCCTGGCCGAGGCCGAGGCGATGGTGGACGCCGGGCCTGTCTGATCCCTGGTCACTCGCCGCCAGGTGTCTCCTCGTCCTCGTCGAACGGCTCGTCGCTCCAGCGGAACCACGCCTGCTCCCCCTCGATGTGCAGCAGGAACTCGGGGACGGGCCCGTCCGGTGAGGTCAGCGTCACCTGGCGGCTGATCTCGTCGTAGACCTCTTCCCACTGCTGCCAGTCGGCGTCCCCTGTGCCAGGGCGAGTTCCCGCGCGAACAGCTCCCGTACGGCCTCGAAAGCCTCACCGGCGGTGAACTTGCCCGACAGCCAGGGGAAGTCGGCGTCGTCGATCAGGATCTCCCCGACCGACTCCTCGCCCTTGCGCACCTGCCAGACCTCGCCCACGAACCCCATCGCGCCTCCGTCCCACCGTGGACCGACCGGCCGTGGATCGACCTGCCGCCAGCATGGCACCCGGCACTGACAGTCGGCCCGGCCCACGATCCGGGCCGGGCCGGGCCGGGCCGACCGGTGTACGCGTCTACCGGCCGACGCGCCTACTCGACGACATGGAAGTTCACGCGCTCCCGTACGACCGGATAGCCGGCGTTCGCGAAGTGCGCGGCCATCGGGAAGTTGCCCTGGTCGGTGGCGGCGGCGATGAACTCGGCGCCCCGCTCGGCGAGATAGTGCGTGCACTCGGCCAGCAGGTCGCGGGCGTAGCCGTGGCCGCGCTGTTCCGGTACGACTCCGATGAAGCCGATGCAGGGGCCCGACGGGTTGTGGGCCGGGATGTGGATGCCCGCGAGGTCTCCCTCGGGGTTCGGGCGACCTGCCACCACTCACGCGGGGACGGGCACCAGCGGAAGAAGTCGATCTCCTCCGCTGCGGCCTGCTCGACTCCCCCTTGTTCGATGGCCCGTTGGGCGTGGGCGTCGAGGGTGACGGAGTGGATGCGGCGCAGTGCGTCGAAGAACACCTCGTCGTCCGGTTCGGGGGCGAAGACGAGGCGCCCGGGGCGTTCGGGCAGGCCGCACTCCGGGGTCCACCGGTAGCTGAAGCGCTCGACCAGGAGGTCGTAACCGGCCGCGCGCACGGCGGTAAAGCGAGCCTCGGCGGCTGCGCGGAGTTCGGGTTCGTCGCGCCAGCCCGCGGGGAGGCTCAGTTCCACGTCGACGCGCCAGGGGTGCTGCGCAGGAGCTCGGTGGCCGCCTCCTCCTCGCCCTCGATCAGGTCGAGGCAGTCGACGGCGAGGGGTTCGGTGTCGTTCGGGCCGCCCCACCAGGCGGCGCGTGCGACGACCGTGCCGTCGCGCAGTGCCACCCGCTGCCAATCGGGCCGCCAGGTCCGCTGCGGGTGTGCGGCGCGGACGCCGAGGGTGTCGGGAAGGGTGTCGAAAGGTGGGCGTCGCTCTCGTCGAGCGCGCGGATGACCAGATCGGTCACGGTTTTCCTCCGGGAGGGGTACTGCGTGGAGCGCTCCCGGTCAGGTCACGTCGGGCACACCGGGTCAACGGGAAGGGAGCGCTGGGGTGTTGTGGACTTCATGGCACTCGCCTCCTTCCGCTGGTCTCAGGGCGTGCAGCCACACCATAGGTGATCGTTCTCCCGGCCGTCCATCGCTTTTGCGGGTCCGGCCCGGCGGAGTGCTGCTCCGCCGGGCCGGTGGGCGTCACTCAGGGAGCTGCCGCTGGCCGGTAGTCATCACTTCGGCAGCTGTCCCGGGTCGGTGCCCCAGCTCGTGTTGGGCGCGGTGGCGAGCCGGAAGTCCAACCGGCCGCCCTTGAGGGTCAGTCCGGCGCCGGTCCACGCGCGCGTGAGGGGGTGGCCGTCGAGGCGTACGGCGTCGACGTACTGGTGGGTGTCGTCGGCGTCGGGCGCGGTGATGACGATGTCGGTGCGGCCGGGCCGGTCGACGACCGCCTTCGGGAAGAGCGGTGCGCCGAGCAGGAGGTCGGCGCTGCCCGGGGTGCGCGGGTAGATGCCGAGGGCGGAGAGGACGTACCAGGCGGACATGGTGCCGAGGTCGTCGTTGCCGGGGAGTCCCTTGGGACCGGTGCCGTAGGCGGTGTCGAGGATCTGACGGACGGTCGCCTGGGTCTTCCAGGGCTGGCCGAGGGAGTCGTAGAGCCAAGGGGCGTGGATGTCGGGCTCGTTGGTGGGGTCGTAGCGCAGGGCGTCGCCGCCGCGGACCGACCAGGCGCCGTCTGCGGTGTGGAAGAAGCCGTCGAGCCGGGTCGCGGCCGCCTCACGGCCGCCCATCGCCTCGGCCAGTCCCTGGACGTCCTGGGGACCATCCAGACGTACGCGGCGGCCGAGCCCTGCGCGAAGCCGAGGTCGCTCGCCGGGTTGAACGGGCCGACCCAGGAGCCGTCGAGGTTGCGGGCCTGGATGTAGCCGGTGGCGGGGTTGAAGACGTTGCTCCAGTAGGCGCCGCGTTCGGTAAAGGTCTTCGCCTCGGCGGTACGGCCGAGCAGCTTCGCCCACTGGCCGAGTGCCGAGTCGGCGACCGCGTCCTCCAGGGTCTCGGCGGCGCCGCCCCAGCAGTGGCAGGCGTCCTGGGCGGCGTAGTGGGAGGTCATGTACTGGGCAAGGTTGGGGCGTTGGCCGACGCACTGGCCGGGGCAGCCGGCGTCCGACAGCTCGTCCGGGTCGGGCACGGTGGCCTGGTGGACGAGGGAGTCGAAGGCGCCCTTGTAGTCGAAGTTGCGGACGCCCATGGCGTAGAAGGTGGCCAGGGTCGCGGCGGAGGGGTCGCCGGTCATGACGTGGGTGGCGCCGCTGATGTGCACCCAGCGGTCCCAGATCCCGCCGTTCTGTTGCGAGAAGTTGTAGAGCGACTGGGCGAAGTCGCCCGCGACGGTGGGCTTCAGGAGGGCGAGCAGCTGTATCTGGGCGCGGTACTGGTCCCAGCCGGAGAAGTTGCTGTACTGCGCCCGCTGTCCGCGCGCCAGCCGGTGCACGGCCTGGTCCATGCCCCAGTAGCGGCCGTCCTCGTCGCTGATCAGGTTGGGTTGCATGAGGGCGTGGTAGAGCGCCGTGTAGAAGGTCTGGCGGCGTGCGGGGTGCCGCCGTCGACGCGTACGGCGCTCAGTTCGCGGTCCCACGCGCGGGCGCCCGCTTCGGCGACGTCGGCCACGCGTGCGTGCGGGGCGATCTCCTGGCGCAGGTTGGACTCGGCTCCCCGAGGCTGACGTAGGAGATGCCGATCCGCATGCGGACATCGTTGTCAGAAGCCGTGTCGAAGCCGACCCAGCCGCCGGAGCCTCGGCCCGCGCGGTCGGCGCCGGTGGCGTAGCCCTCACCTCCGGAGGCGGTCGTCGTGCCGGGTGACACGGTGCTGTCGTGCCAGGTGCCGACGGAGGAGAAGGCGCGGTCGAAGGAGGCGCTGAAGTAGAGCTTGTAGTAGCTCTTGCGGTTGTTGACGCCGCCGTTGGCGCGGCGCCCGCAGAAGGCTCCCGTGTACACCCAGCCGGTCACCTTGTGGTGGGCGGTGTCGATGTCGACGTGCGCGTCCTGGCTGCCGTTGAGGGAGTTGGAGACGCGGAAGAGCAGGTTCGCCGGGCGGTCGGCGGGGAACGCGAAGTCAGCCACCCCGGCGCGCTTGCCGACGGCGAGGTCGGCGGTGGCGCCGGAGGCGAGGCCGAGGGTGTAGCGGCCGGGGTGGCCTTCTCGTCGGCGTGCGAGAAGTTGGACGCGTACACGGCGTCCTTGGTGTCGGCCGACGGGGACGAGGTGACGTCGCCGACGAACGGCATGATCGGCACGTCGCCCGCCGCGCCCGGGTTGCAGCCCGCGCCGTTGACATGGGTGAGGCTCAGCCCGCGGATGCGGGGTGGCGCCGTACTCGTACCCGTTGGCGGCGCCCGTGCTGGTCTGGTCGCCGGTCGTGCTGGTCGGGGACCAGGCGATCATGCCGTACGGGAGGGTGGCGCCGGGGTAGGTGTTGCCGCCGTTGCTGGAGCCGATGAGCGGGTCGACGAGCGAGGACGGCCGGGCGGACGGGGTGTTCGCCGCGACGGCGGGGAGCGGCGCGGACGCGGCGAGCGCGGTCGTGACCGCCGCGGCGGCGGCTCTGAGGCCGAACCGTCGTGCCGTGCCGAGGAGTTGGTGACGCATGCGTCAAGTCGCCTTTCGGGGAGGGGACATGGGGGCGGAGAGAGACAGGGGGCGTCGCGAGGCTAGGAGGCCGCGCGATGGGACGGAAGAGGCGCCTGGATACGGGTGATGAAGCACGGGTGAACGCTTCGCCGCCGCTTAAGTGATCCTTAAGTGGGGGTTAAGCACCCCATCTCCTTATGTCTGTGCAGGTCAGCGAGGTGACGAGTTCCGGCAGAACCGTTGGCCACACAAGTGCTCGTGCGTAACATCGGGCTCCGGCGGCGGTGTCGACGCACGCTGTGAGAGCGCTCTCATCGTCGGCACCGTCCGCTCCGAACAGCCCGACTCGCCCGGAGGTCCCCCACATGACTCCCCGTCACCAGCGCCCGCTCGGCCGCCGCAAGCTCCTCTTCGCCCTCGGTGGCGCGGCGGTGGCCGCCCCCCGTCGCCGCGCTCGCCCCCTACGCCCTCGCGGACACCAAGTCCATGGAGACCAACGCCGCCCAGGCGGGCGCCCTCCGCTGACGCTGGTCAACAACAGCGGCTCGTTCGACAACGCCAGCGTGCACGTCTACGTCGTGGGCAACGTCGACGGCAAGCAGGTGCGGGTCACCCCGACGGGACGATCGCGCCGATCGCGCTCTCGGACAACGGCGCCGACGGCTTCACCGACTACGCGATCAGCCTCGACTCCGGTGCGGAGACGACGATTTCACTGCCGTACCTGTCGGGCCGCATCTATGTCTCGCTGGGCGCGAAGCTCAAGTTCAAGGCCGTGGCGGACGGCAATGGCAGCCCGGCGCTCCAGTACCCGGCCGGCTGGGTCAAGTCCGACCCCAACTACGGGGTGCTGCACGACTGCGCCGAGTTCACGCACAACGCGTCCGGGATGTTCTGCAACACCACGATGGTCGACATGTTCAGCGTGCCGCTGAGCATCCGGCTGACCGGTGCGCAGGACCAGACGACGGGCACCCTGCGTTCCGGCGGCCGGGCGTCCGTGTTCGACGCCGTACGGAAGGTCGAGGCCTTCGCCCCGCTGGTCGTGGACGACACGCGGGTCATCGCGCCGGGGCACGGGCTGGACGCGGGCCTGTTCGCCGCGGACTACTTCGCGCCGTACATCGACCAGGTGTGGAGCACGTACACCGGCAAGGACCTCACGGTCACCACGAACGCGGGCGCCTTCACCGGGCGGGTCCGCGCCGACCGGTTCACGTTCACCGGACCGGCGTCGGTCTCCTTCGCCAAACCGTCGACCCGACGTGCTGTTCTGCGACGGCACTCTGGCCGCCCCGAACGACGGCACCACGGGCCCGGTCGCGGCCGTCCTCGGCGCCGGTTTCAACCGCTCGACGCTCCTGTCGAACCCCGCCCAGCCGACCACGGACGCGTCGAGCTTCTACGCCACCGACCTCACGAACCACTACGCGAAGGCGGTCCACGCGGCCACCGCCGACGGCAAGGCGTACGGCTTCGCCTTCGACGACGTGGCGGACTTCGCGTCGTACGTCCAGGACACGGCGCCCACGGGGATACAGCTGACGCTGACGCCGTTCTAGCCGCTCGGCGTGCGGGGCAGGGCCTGCCGTAGGAGCGTGGTGGTGTGGCAAAGGTGCGCGTTCCGTCGTTCCGCCGGGACCGGGAGCCGGCCCGGCGGGGGTGGCTTCGGGGCGCGCCGCCGCCCGTGTGGGTGCGGGTGCTGCCCTGGGCGCTGGTGGTGGGGTGTGCGTGGCGACGCTGGTCAGCCCGCACGCGCTCGACATCGGCTTCCTGCTGGGGGCGATCCCGCCGCTGGCCGGACTGTCGTACGGGCCGCTCGCGACCACGCTGCTGGGCGGTGCCACGATCGGGCTCCTGACCGTGCCGGCGTTCCGTCTGAACGATCCCGGTGAGACCGACCTTCTGACCGTGCTGTTCGTCGCGGTGCTGAGCGTCTTCGTGTCCTTCGTCCGCAGCCGCCGTGACGCCCAGCTGGACCTGGAGCGCACGGTCGCCGAGGCCGCCCAGCGGGCCGTCGTGCCGCCGCTGCCGGAGCGGGTGGGGCCGGTGGGGTGCGCGGGGCTGTACCGGGCGGCGCAGCGCGGGACGCTGGTCGGCGGGGACTTCTTCGACGTGCGGGCCGGGCCGTACGGCGTGCGGGCGGTCATGGGCGATGTGCAGGGGCACGGGCTGTCGGCGGTCTCGACGGTCGCCTCGCTGCTCGGCGCGTTCCGGGAGGCGGTGCTCGACCTGCCGGACCTGGAGGCGGTCGCCGCGCGGCTGGACCGCAGGCTCGTGGTGGACTCGGCGCGGTCGGCGCACGCGGAACTGTTCGCCACGGCGGTGCTGCTGGAGTTCTCGACGGACGCGGACGCGGTACGGATCGTGGCCTGCGGGCACCCCTCGCCCGTGCTGCTGCGCGACGGCCGGGTCACGGAGATCGACGTCGAGGCGTGGACGCCGCTCGGCCTCGGTCTGTCCGACGTCGGTCCGCTGAGCGGAGCGACCCTGCAACTGCGGCCCGGGGACCGGCTGTTCCTCGCCTCCGACGGGGTGTGGGAGGCGCGGGACACGGACGGTTCCTTCTATCCGTTCGTCGAGCGGCTGCCCCAACTCGCCGACGACGACTCGGCGTCGATGGCGGAGCGGGTGTGGACCGACCTGCTGGGGCACACTCCGGAGATCCGCGACGATGTGACGATGCTGGTGCTCACACCCCGGGCGCAGTAGGGCAGTTGAGGCTCACGCCTGCTGCTCGTGGTCTCCCTCGGCGTCGATGTGCGGCAGGATCCGGTCCAGGAACCGTGGTGTCCACCAGGCGTGCCGCCCGAGCAGGGTCATCACCGCCGGGACCATGAGCAGCCGTACGACGGTCGCGTCGATGAGGACGCTGACGGCCAGGCCGAGGCCGAGCATCTTGACCACGATGTTGTCGCTGACGACGAAGGCCGCGAAGACGCTCACCATGATCAGGGCGGCGCAGGTGATGACGCGCGCGGTGATCTCCAGGGCGTGCGCGACGGAGGCCTCGGCGTCGCCGGTGCGCAGCCAGGCCTCGTGGACGCGGGAGAGCAGGAAGATCTCGTAGTCCATGCTCAGGCCGAAGATGATCGCGAACATCATCATCGGGACGTAGCTCTCGATGGGCACCTTGCCGGAGACGCCCAGCGCGGGGCCTCCCCAGCCCCACTGGAAGACGGCGACGACGACGCCGTAGGAGGCGGCGATGGAGAGCACGTTGAGGACGGCGGCCTTGAGGGCGACGAGGAGGCCGCGGAAGACGGCGAGGATGATCAGGAAGGCCAGGGCGACCACCACGGCGATGATCAGGGGCAGCCGGCTCGACACGATGTCGCGGAAGTCGACCTGGGCCGCGGTGGTGCCGGTGACGTAGCCCTTGGCGGAGGTGCCGGAGACCGCGTCGGGCAGGGTGTCGTGGACCAGGCGGTTGGTGAGGTCGGTGGTGTCGGCGCTCTGCGGGGACTGCTTCGAGTAGACGGTGCCGACGAGGACGTCGCCGTCCTTGGTGGTCGTCAGCGGGGTGACCTTGGCGGCGCCCCGCACCCCGTCGAGGGTCTTCTGGGCCTGGCTCGAGAGGTCCGAGCGCTGGGAGGTCGGGACGCCGGTCTGGTCGATGACGATGGTGAGCGGGCCGTTGGAGCCGGGGCCGAAGGCGTCGGTCATCAGGTCGAAGGCGCGGCGGTCGGTGAACGAGGTGGGGTCGGCGCCGTCGCCGATGTGACCGAGCTGGAGGGAGAACACCGGGATCGCGAGGACCACGACGGCCGCGACACCCGCCGCGAGGAAGGTCCACGGCCGGTGTTCCACGCGCTGCGCGTACCGGTGCCAGGTGCCCGTGGGTTCGGCGCCCGGTTCCGCGTCGGTCTCGGCGACCGGGCGGCGCACCCGGTAGCGGTCGATCCGCTTGCCGAGGAGCCCGAGCAGCGCGGGTACGAGCGTGAGCGCGCCGATGACCGCCGACACGACCGTCACGGCCGCCGCGAGCCCGAGTTTGCCGATGAAGGGCACCCCGGACACGAAGAGTCCGGCGAGCGCGATGATCACCGTGCAGCCCGAGACGAGCACCGCCCGGCCGCTGGTCGCCGTGGCCTGTCCTGCGGCCCGCACGGGATCGGAGCCGTTCATGAGGTTCTGCCGGTGACGGGTGATCAGGAAGAGCGCGTAGTCGATGCCGACGCCGATTCCGATCATCGTCGCGAGGGTCGGTGACACCGTCGCGAAGGTGAAGGCCGCCGCCAGCAGTCCGAGGCAGGCGAGTCCCCCGATGACGCTGATCAGCGCGGTCACCAGGGGCATCGCGGCGGCGATCACACTGCCGAAGCCGATGAGCAGGACGACGATCGCCACGGCGAACCCGATGAGTTCGCTGACGCGGTCGTCGGCGGCGGGCCGGGCCAGTTCGCCGAGCGGTCCGCCGTACTCGACCTGGGCGCCGGCCGCGCGCAGCGGCTTCACGGAGGTGTCGACGCCATGGAGGTAGCCGTCGCCGAGGGTGGACGGCTGGACGTCGAAACGGATGGTGATGTACGCGGTCTTCGCGTCGGAGGAGAGGGGTCCGACGTTCGGGCCGGAGGACGCCGGTGCCTGCGTCCCGGGCTGGGGCAGCGGGTTCTGCACCGACAGGACATGCGGCAGCTTCTGGAGGTCGCCGACCGTCTCGGACATCTGCGAGTTCAGTGAGGTGAGCTGCTTGTCCTTGTCGTGCAGGACGATCTGGCTGCTGTAGCCGCCGGCCGCCGGGTCGTGCTCCTTGAGGACCTGCAACCCGTGCTGGGACTGCACGCCGGACAGCGAGAAGTCGTCCGAATAGTCGCCCCGAAGGACCTGTTGAGGACCTGGAGCGCGGCCAGCGCGACGAGCCAGGCGACGATGACGATCACGAAGTGCCGGGCGCACCATTCCCCAGCCGCCGCAGCCCACCCTTCGCGGCGGTTCCGCCGCCCCCTGTACTGGATTCCGTGGGCGCCATGGCCTCGGCCTTTTCCGCCGGGGACACTTCCGACATCCCTATTAGACGCCCGCGCGATCACCCCGGCATCTCGGGCTGTCGCGGCCGGGGCCGAGGTCAGCCCACGTCCCACAGGAACCGGTGGGTGTGGATGCCGAAGTACGGGAACGACCGCACGCTCCGTACCCCCTCGATCGGCCGCACCACGTCGTTGACGAAGTCGAGCAGGTCCCGCGGCCCCGGGGTGACCACCTCGGCGAACAGGTCGAAGCCGCCGGAGGTGAGCACGGAGTACACCACCTCCTCGCGCAGGGCGAGTTGGTCCGCGACGGCACGCGGGTCGCCGTCCACCTCGATGCCGAGCATGGCCATGGCCTGGCCGCCCATGGCCATGGGATCGGTCACCCCGACGACCTGAACCGCCTTGGAATCCAGGAGGCGTTGGAGCCGCTGGCGGGCGGCCGACGCGGACAGGCCGACCTTGGGTCCGAGGTCGGCGTAGGCGATACGGCCGTCGGTCTGCAGCTCGCGCAGGATGGCGCGGTCGATGTCGTCCACGTGCGTGTCTCCAACTCCCTGGGTCAGGCGGTGAGTTCGGCGAGCGCGTCGGCGAAGACCCGGGTGTGGGAGTCGACGTCCCGCTCGGTCGTGTCGGGGCACATGAGCGCCATGCTGTGGAACGGGGTGAGCAGGATGCCCCGGTTGGCGAGGTAGAGGTGGAGGAAGTCCTCCAGCTCCGGGTCGCCCGCGGCCTCGGACTCGGTGCCGTTGCGCGGGGCCGGGTTGGCGAATCGGTACTCGCTGCGGGCGCCGAGACGGCTCACCGTCCAGGGCAGCGTGTGGGCGTCGATGCCCTCCTGGACACCGGCCGCGAACCGCTCGGAAAGCTTCGCCATGTGCGCGAACGCCTCGTCGGTCAGGACGTGTTCGAGCGTGGCGCGCATCGCGGCGACGGACAGCGCGTTGCCCGCGAGGGTGCCGCCGACACCGCCCATGTCGACCAGGTCCAGGTCGGCGCGGCCGAGCAGCCGGTCGGCGAGTTCGGCGGAGAGACCGTAGGCACCGGCCGGGATGCCGCCGCCGATCGCCTTGCCGATGGTGAGCAGATCGGGTTCGAGATCCCAGGCCGCGGTGCAGCCGCCGGGGCCCGCCGAGAAGGTGTGGGTCTCGTCGTTGATGAGCAACGTGCCGTGTTTCCGGGTCAGTTCGCGTACGGCGGCCAGGTAGCCGGGCTCGGGCAGCACGATGCCGATGTTGGTGAGCGCGGGTTCCATGAGGACGGCGGCCACGTCTCCGTGGGCCAACTCCCGCTCCAGTTGAGCGGGATCGTTGAACTCGGCGACGCGGCTGGTCAGCGTGACGTCGCAGGGGGCGCCGACGTTGCCGGGGCGTGCGGTGCCGTGGCCGTCCGGTCCGACGACGATGAGCGACTCGTCGACGCTGCCGTGGTAGCTGTAGCTGTTCACCAGGATCTTGGGGCGGTCGGTGACGGCACGGGCCAGCCGGATCGCCCAGCGGTTGGCGTCCGTCGCGGTCAGCGCGAAGCTCCAGCGGGCGAGCCCGAATCTCCGGGTCAGCTCGGCGCCGACCCACTCGGCGTCCTCCGTGGGCAGCATCGCCGTAGCACCGCCCTGCTCGGCGAACCGGCGCTGCACGGCCTCCGCGACCACGGCGGGCGAGTGGCCCGCCATCGCCCCGGTGTCGCCGAGGCTGAAGTCGATGTACTCGTGGCCGTCGATGTCGGTGACGCGGGCGCCCCGGGCGGTGTCGAGGTAGCGGGGGAAGGCGCCGGCGGTCTTGTTCATCCAGGTCATCGGCACCCGCCCGAAGAGGTGCTCGGCACGGGCGTAGGCGGCCTTCGAGCGCGGGTTGAGCCGCTCGGCCTCGGCGCTCTCCCGGGCGAGCAGGTCCTTCAGGCGCGTGCGGTCCATGGGTTACCTCGGTGGCGTCGGCGACGGAATGTCCGGACTCTACGGCCGAAAGAGGCGAGTCAACAAGATGTGGCCGCTGGATCGATTGCTATGACAATCGATCCACGCTTATGTCCCCTTGGGACACTTGTCTCGTCGGGTCTCATGTCCCATGGGGACATCATGGGTGTACGGTCGAAGGCATGAAGGCACTGGAGCCCCCGCCGAGACCGTCGGCGCCCCGGCCGAGACGGTCGGCGCCCCCCGCGGATCCCGTCGGCACCGCCTCGGTGGACCGGCGCCAGCGCAAGGCGCGGCAGACGCGGCACGCGCTGGCTGCCGCCGCCGTCGACCTGATCCTGGAGCACGGTCTGGCCGCGACGACGGTCGAGGCGATCGCCGAGCGCGCGGACGTCACGCGGCGCACCTTCAGCCGGCACTTCACCGGCAAGGAGGACGCGGCGCTCGACTTCGTCCGGGGCGACGGTGACCGCATCAACGCCCTGCTGCGGGCCCGCCCGGCCGCCGAGCCGCCCCTGCTGGCCTATCGCAGGGCGGTGCGCGACTGGCTGGCCGACCGGGAGAACCCGGCCTGGCACCTGCGCCCGCGGATGCGCCGACTGCTGGCCCTGGTGGACCGGGAGCCCGCCCTGTTCGCCGCCTACGAACGCATCCGGGTCGACGCCCAGGAGGAGTCGATCCGCATCCTCGCCGACCGGCTCGGCACCGACGACGTGCGGGATGTCCGCCCGGCCGTCGTGGTCGACGCCGCCGCCGGAGTCCTCACGGCCGCCCTGCGCATCTGGGCGCGCCGCACGGACGAGCACGACTCGGGAGCCGCAGACCTCGCCGCCCTGGTGGAGCGGGCCTACGACGCCCTGATCGGGGAGGCCGCGGACGCGGCGTCCCGGAGCACTACCGAAGAGTGAGCACATCATGAGCACCATCCCCGCCACCTCCCAAGTCACCGACTACGCCACCGAGTTCGCCGGCAAGACCGCCCTCGTCACCGGTGCCGCCTCCGGCATCGGCCTGGCCACCGCCCGCCGGCTGGGCGCGGGCGGCGCGAACGTCGTCATCGCCGACTTCAACGTCGAGGGCGCCGAGACGGCCGCCGCCGAGCTGAACGCGGAGGGCGTCAAGGCCGCCGCCGTCGCGCTGGACGTGACGAACCCGGAGTCCGTCGAGGCGGCCGTACGCTTCGCCGTCGACACCTTCGGCGGCCTCGACCTGGCCGTGAACAACGCCGGGATCGGCGGCCCGAGCGCCCCGACCGGCGCCTACGACATCGAGGCCTACGACCGGGTCGTCCGCACCAACCTCGACGGCGTCTTCTACTCGCTGCGCCACGAACTCCCGGTCATCGAGGCCGCGGGCCGGGGCGGCGCGATCGTCAACGTCGCCTCCATCCTCGGCTCGACGGGCTTCGCGGGCTCCCCCGCCTACGTCGCCGCCAAGCACGGCGTGGTCGGCCTGACGAAGACCGCCGCCGCCGAGTACGCGTCGAAGAACATCCGCATCAACGCGGTCGGCCCCGGCTTCATCGACACCCCGCTCCTCCGGGGCATGGACAGCGCCGCCTACGACGGTCTCGTCGCCCTGCACCCGGCGGGCCGCCTCGGCCGCTCCGAGGAGGTCGCCGAGCTGATCGTCTTCCTGCTCTCCGACCGCGCCTCCTTCGTGCACGGCAGCTACCACTTGGTCGACGGCGCCTACACCGCCGTCTGAGCCCGGGAAGGAATCCGACCATGAAGGCACTTCAGTACCGCACGATCGGCGCCGCCCCCGAGGTGGTCACGGTCCCCGACCCCGAACCCGGCCCCGGCCAGGTCCTGTTGAAGGTCACCGCCGCCGGCGTCTGCCACTCCGACATCGCCGTGATGAGCTGGCCCGCCGAGAACTTCCCCTACGACCTTCCGCTCACCCTCGGCCACGAGGGCGTCGGCACGGTGGCCGCGCTCGGCGCCGGAGTCACCGGTGTCCGGGAGGGCGACTCCGTCGCGGTGTACGGCCCCTGGGGCTGCGGCAGCTGCGTCAAGTGTGCCGAGGGCAAGGAGAACTACTGCCTGCGGGCAGCCGAGTTGGGCATTCACCCGCCGGGCCTCGGCGCACCGGGTGCGATGGCCGAGTACCTCCTCGTGGACGACCCCCGGCATCTGGTCCCGCTCGACGGTCTTGACCCGGTCGCCGCGGTCCCGCTGACGGACGCGGGGCTGACGCCGTACCACGCGATCAAGCGGGCACTGCCCAAGCTGGTGCCGGGTTCGACGGCCGTCGTCATCGGCACCGGCGGGCTCGGCCATGTGGCGATCCAGTTGCTGCGCGCGCTGACCTCCGCGCGGGTGATCGCGCTGGACGTGAGCGAGGACAAGCTGCGGCTGGCGCGCCAAGTCGGCGCCCACGACACGGTGTTGTCCGACGCGCACGCCGCGCAGGCGGTCCGTGACCTCACCGGCGGGATCGGTGCCGAGGCCGTCTTCGACTTCGTCGGCGCGGACCCCACCGTCCGGACGGCGGGCGCGGTCGCGGCCGTCGAGGGCGAGGTGGCGATCGTCGGCATCGGCGGCGGCTCCCTGCCCGTGGGCTTCGGGCACCTGCCCTTCGAGGTGTCGGTCAACTCCCCCTACTGGGGCAGCCGCAGCGAACTCGCCGAGGTGTTGGCACTGGCCCGCTCCGGCGCGGTGTCGGTCCACACCGAGACGTTCACGCTCGACGAGGCCCCGCTCGCGTACGAGCGGCTGCACGCGGGGACGATCAACGGGCGCGCGGTGATCCTGCCGAACGGCTGACGTCCGTCGGGCCGGCCTCTCAACTCGCTTTCCCTACGCGCCATTTCCGACACTTGGCACAGAAGCGAACAGAGGCCGGTCGGTTTCGGAGCGAACTCCTGTTACACCGTGCGAGAGCGGTCGATGACGGTGTGTACTGTGCTCCGGGCGCCCCGCCTGAGGGGCCCGGACTCAGCCCTGCCCGTCGTCGCTTGGACTCGATTCGATGATCGAATTACCGGACCTGGTGGCCGGCGCTCTCGCCGCCGGCACACTGTCCGCGCTGGCGCTGCTCGGTGCCGGGCTGCTGCGCTCACGGCGTCAACGCGCCGTGCAGCGCGAGGAGATCACCGCTCTACGGAACCGACTGGACGATGTCCAGGCGGAGTTGGCGGCCGAGGTCGAGCATCTCGCGGCCCGGCGGATACCGGCCGCGGCGCGGCAGCTCACCCATCCGCGGGTGGCCGTACCGGCGCCCGCGCAGCCGCAGTTCACCGGTTCACCCATCGGGATCGCCCTCGAAGGCGTTCTGACCTCGGTGCGTTCGGAACTCACCGCGCAGCGCACCCGCGTCGACGCCGCCGCGCAGGCGGGGATGCGCGGGGCCACCCGGGAGATCCAGGCCGCGCTGTACCGGTTGCAGGACGGGCTGCGCTCACTCCAACAGCGGTACGACGAACCGGAGTTGGCGCAGACCCTGTTCGTGCTCGACCACGAGAACGAGCAGTCGCTGCGCCGCGCGCAGGTCACCGCCGTCGTCTGCGGAGCCTGGGTCGGGCTCGCCCGTGAGGAGTCGCACCTCGTCGAGGCGGTGACCGGCGGCCAGGCCCGGCTCGCCGGATACCACCGGGTCCGGGTGAACAACCACCTCGAAGCCGGTACCGCGCTCGTCTCGCACGCCGTCGAACCGGTCGCCGTCATCATCGCCGAACTCCTCGACAACGCGCTGCGGCACTCCGCCCCGGACACCGACGTCGTGGTCAACCTGGAACACGTCCACCACGGCGCCTGCGTCACCGTCGACGACGCCGGGCTCGGCATGACCCAGGACGAACGCGACCACGCCCGGCGGTTGGTGGCCGGTTCCGACCCGATCCTCCTCACCGACCTGGGCGACCCGCCCCGCATGGGGTTCGCCGCGATCGGCCGACTGACCCGGCAGTTCGACCTGGGCGTCGACGTGTCCTCGCCCTCCCCGTACGGCGGCGTCCGCGCGGTCCTCCGCATCGACAGCCACCTCCTCAGCCGTATCGACCCCGAACAGCGGCCCCCGCGGCCGGCGCCCCGCGCTCGACCCGCCGGGCCCCGGAACCCACCCGCACGCCGACGCATTCCTACGGCTCCGAGTCCGAGGTGCGGGCCGCGACAGACGTGTCCGGGCATCAGGCCGTGCCCGATGCCGGGGGCCTGCCCAGACGCCGTCGCCGTACCCCTGTCGGACCGCCCACACCACAGACCGCGACCGAGGCACACCCGCCGGAGCGCCGCCCGGAGCAGGCAGCCGCCGCGCTCGGCGCGCTGCAGTCCGGGACCGCCGCCGCCCGTGCCGCGAGCGAGGGCGCGGGAGCCTCCGTAGCCGATGAATCCGCAGCGCACGACCGACACGAGACCGACTACGAAGGGGAGCGGCCAGATGACCAGCCGCGATGGGGGCGACACGGCATGGGTGCTGGAGCCGATCCTGGAGGTGCCGCATGTGGTGGCGGCGGTGCTGCTGACCCGGGACGGGCTGGTGCGGGGGTACACCGACGCGCTGTCGCAGGCCTCTGGCGAGCGGGTGGCCGCGATCACCAGCACGGTGCAGGGGGCGTGTCGTACCGCCGCGGCGGCCTTCGCCGACCGGGAGCGGGCCGAGATCCGGCAGGTGGTGATCGAGTCGGACCTCGGGTACGTGCTCATCGTCCCCACGGATCACGGGACCTGTGTGGCGGCCTACGGCGACACCGAGGTGCGGCTGGATCTGCTGGCGCACCGGGTGCACTCACAGGTGGCGCGGCTGGGTGAGAAGGCGATGGCCGCCGCTCCGCGGGAGTTGACGGCGGCGCGTCGGCATGACGGGCCGCCGCGGCGGCCGTCCTCTGGTTCCCGCGTATCTGTCGACCGGCGGTGTGGCCCGCCCCAGCCGCCCGCATCTGGAACGGCTGACGGTGCTCAGCGGCAGCGGCGAACCCGCCCCGGCCGAGCTGCCCGCCGCCCAACTCGCCCTGTTGGACGCCCTGTTCGGCGGTTCGCTGACGGTGCTGGAGGCGGCGGTCCTGCTGGAACTGCCGGTCTCCGCGGTCCGCGTACTGGCCGCCGGTCTCCTCGACCGGGGTCTGGTGCTCGCCCGTGCCCCGATCCCGCCCGCCGAACGCTTCGACCCCGACCTGCTGAAGAGAGTGGCCGATGGCCTCCGCGCCCTCAAGCACACCTGACGGCATCCATCTCCCGGACACCGCACGGGAGTTGGTGAAGATCCTCATCGCGGGACCCTTCGGGGTGGGCAAGACGACCCTGATCGACTCCGTGTCGGAGATCCGCCCGCTGCACACCGAGGAGCGGCTCAGCGAGGCCTCCGCGCAGGTGGACGATCTCGACGGAGTGCGGGAGAAGGCGACGACGACCGTCGCCATCGACTTCGGACGCATCAGCCTGCCAGGCGGGATCGTGCTGTACCTGTTCGGCACCCCGGCCAGGAACGCTTCCGGGCGCTGTGGGAGGACATCGCGTACGGCGCGCTCGGGGCGCTCGTCCTGGTCGACAGCCGCCGGATCGACGCCTCCTTCGACGTGCTGGGGATGGTGGAGGAGAGCGGCCTGCCGTACGCGGTCGCCTTCAACGCGTTCCCGGACGCGCCCCGGCACTTCACCGAGGAACAACTGCGCGCCGCCCTGGACCTGGAGCCCACGACCCCGCTGGTGACGTGCGACGCCCGGGACGCGGACTCGTCCGTCGACGCGCTGCTCGCGCTGGTCCAGCATCTGATCGACCGCGACCCTCCGGAGCACCGGTGACGACCACCTCTTCACCCGTCCAGCCCGTCCGCCTGTGGGAGGACGCCTTCGCGCGCGACCCCTACGGCCACTACGCCGCCCTGCGCGCGCAGGGCCCGGTCGGCTGGGCCGAACTCGCCCCGGGCGTACCGGCGTACGTCGTCACCGGGCGGCGAGCGGCGCTGGCGCTGCTGCGGGACACCGACACCTTCTCGCACGATCCCCGGCCGTGGGAGACGACGGTCGCCGAGGACTCGCCGGTCCTCGGGATGATGCGCTGGCGGCCCAACTCCCTTTTCGCGGACGGCGCGGCGCACGTCCGCTACCGTGCCGCGCTGATCGACGCCTTCGAGCGGATCGAGCCGCACGACCTGCGCGCGCGGGTGCACCGGGCGGTGCATGTGCTGGTGAGCCGGATCGGGCCGCGCGGACAGGCCGATCTGGTGGGCGAGTTCGCCCGGCCGTTGATGGCCCTGGTCTTCAACAGCCTGTTCGGGCTGCCCGACAGCCAGAGCGAGCGGCTGGACCGGGCGCTGGGCATGATGATGGAGGGCGGTCCCCAAGCGGCCGAGGGCGAGGCGGAGTTCGGCGGCTACGTCCTCGAACTCATTGCCGCGAAGGCCGAGTTGCGCGGCGACGATCTGCCGAGCTGGCTCCTGGACCATCCGGCCGGGCTGAGCCCCGAGGAGGTCGCCTGGCAGGTGTTCCTCACCCTGGGCGCGGGACACGAGCCGACCGCGAACCTGGTGTCCAACGCGCTGTCCCGCATCCTCGGCACCTCGGTCTACTACTCCACCCTGACCAGTGGCGCCCGGCCGGTCATGGACGCCGTGGTGGAGGTGCTGCACCACGAGACACCGCTCGCCAACTACGGTATCCACTACGCCCGTTCACCCGTGACGTTCCACGGGACATGGATCAGGCCGGCCGTCCCGGTGGTCGTCTCGTACGGCGCGCTCGCGCACTTCGCCGAGCAGGAGGTCGCCGACGGCCGGCATCCCAAGGACGCCTCGCACCTGTCGTGGTCGGCGGGACCGCACGCCTGCCCGGTCAAACAGCACACGCTGCTCATCGCGACGGAGGCCATCGAGCGGCTCACCCTGTGGCTGCCGGACCTCGAACCCGTCGTGGCGCGGGCGGAGTTGACATGGCGGCCGGGTCCCTTCCACCGCTCGCTCACGTCCCTGCCCGTGCGGTTCAGCCCCCGCTCCCCGACCAGCCAGGAGACCTGTCGTGACCGTGTCCGACCGCATCGCCCTCGACCCGTTCGGCGCCGACATGGCCGCCGAGAGCGCCAGGCTGCGTGCCCTCGGCCCGATCGTGCCCGTCGAACTCCCCGGCGGCATCCCGGCCTGGGCCCCCACGGGCTACGACACCCTGAAGGAACTGATCCTCGACCCGCAGGTCAGCAAGGACCCCCGACTGCACTGGAACCTGTGGCCCGAGATCGGCGAACACCCCTCCTGGGGCTGGGTGTTGGGCTGGGTCGGCGTCATCAACATGCTCTCCACCTACGGCACCGACCACGCCCGCCTGCGCAAGCTCGTCGCGCCGAGCTTCACCCACCGGCGCACCGAGGCCATGCGCGCCCGGGTGGAGGCCATCACCGCCGAGCTGCTCGACGCGGTGGCGGCCGACGACGCCGAGGTGGTCGACGTCAGGGCGGCGCTCGCGCATCCCCTGCCGATGCGGATCATCTGCGAACTGTTCGGCGTGCCCGACGAGTTGGTGCACGACACGGGGCGGCTGATCGCGGCCATCATGGACACCTCCGACCCGTCCCCGGAGCACGCGGCGTCCGTGCAGCGGCAGATCGGCACCGTACTGCCCGCGCTGATCGCCTACCGCAGCGAGCACCCGGGCGACGACCTCACCACGGAGCTGGTCCGGGTGCGCGACGAGGACGGCGACCGGCTCAGCGACGAGGAACTGCTCTACACGCTGCTGCTGGTGATCGGCGCGGGCTTCGAGACGACGGTCAACCTCATAGGCAACGCGATCGTCGCCCTGCTCAGACGCCCCGAACAGCTGGAGGCCGTACGGGCCGGGAAGATCGGCTGGGACGCTGTCGTCGAGGAGACCCTGCGCGTCCACCCGTCGATCGCCTCGCTGCCGCTGCGCTTCGCGGTCACCGACCTGACCGTCGGCGACGTCACCGTCCCGGCCGGGGACGCCATCATCACCACGTTCGCCGCTGCGGGGCTCGACCCCGCGCACTACGGCCCGGACGCGGACGTCTTCGACGCGGCCCGGGGCGCCGACGACCACCTGTCCTTCGGGATCGGTGTGCACCGCTGCATCGGGGCGCCGCTCGCGCGGGTGGAGGCCCTGACCGCGCTCCCCGCGTTCTTCGACCGCTTCCCGGACGCCCGGCTCGCCGTCGACACGGACGCGCTGCGCCAGGTGCCGTCGTTCATCGCCTTCGGCTGGCAGGAGATCCCGTACGGCCGCACGGCTGAGCCGGGGCGGACCTGCTCCAAGGGGTGGGACTGCTCCGCCGCGGCCCGGGGGATGGGCCGCGGACGGAACCGTCCTGCCCGGGTTTCGGGGAGAGACCCGGGCGCACTCGTCGACTTCCCCCGTTTTCCCGGGCTACACATCGACCGGCGGTGGGCCCGCGCGGCGACCCGCGCCGGCACGGCATAAGCTCGGCGGGTGGCCAAGTACTTCGACGTGCACCCGGACAATCCGCAGCCCCGCACCATCTCCCAGGTCGCGGACAGCGTCCGCTCGGGGCGCTGATCGCGTACCCGACCGACTCCTGCTACGCGCTGGGCTGTCAGCTGGGCAACCGAGACGGCATGGAGCGGATCAAGACGATCCGGCATCTGAACGACCGGCACCACTTCACGCTGGTGTGCCAGAACTTCGCCCAGCTGGGCCAGTTCGTGCACATCGACAACGACGTGTTCCGCGCCATCAAGGCCTCCACGCCCGGCAGTTACACCTTCATCCTCCCGGCGACGAAGGAGGTGCCGCGCCAACTGCTGAACGCCAAGAAGAAGACCGTCGGCGTACGCATCCCGGACCACGTCGTCACCCAGGCCCTGCTGGCCGAGCTGGGCGAGCCGCTGCTGTCCAGCACCCTCCTGCTGCCCGACGAGGAGGAGCCGATGACCCAGGGCTGGGAGATCAAGGACCGGCTCGACCACGTGGTGGACGCGGTGGTCGACTCCGGGGACTGCGGCACGGAACCGACGACCGTCATCGACTTCTCGAACGGCGAGGCCGAGATCGTCCGCAAGGGCGCGGGCGACGTCTCCCGCTTCGAGTGACCCCGGTTCCGCTTCGAGCGACCCCGGCGGAGGGGTTGTAGGCAGGCGTGCCACGATGATCGCGACACGCCGCGCCGGGCCGGCAGGTGGCCCGGCGACCATCCGCAGGGAGGCACCCCCGCCATGACCGCCGTACAGGGCACAGCCGTGGACATCCCCACCGAGGACGGCACCGCCGACGCCTATCTGGTTCACCCCGGCGACGAGCGCCCCCGTCCGGCCGTGCTGCTCTACCAGGACGCCTTCGGGCTCCGCCCCCACCTGAAGTCGATGGCCGACCGGCTGGCCGAGGCCGGTTACACGGTCCTCGTGCCGAACGTGTTCTACCGGAACGGCCGCGCGCCGGTGGTCGAGCTGCCCGAGTTCATCGACCCGCACGAGCGCCCGGAGATCTTCGAGAAGATCGGCCCGCTGCTCATGGGCCTGACACCCGACCTCGTCGAGCGGGACGCCGGCGCCTATCTGCGCTGGCTGGCCGAGTCCCCGCTGGTCGCGGACGGGCCGGTCGCGATCACCGGGTACTGCCTGGGCGCCCGGCTGGCGCTGTACACCGCGGGCGCCTACCCGGACCGGGTCGCGGCCGCCGCCGGTTTCCACGGCGGACGCCTGGCCACCGACGACCCGACCAGCCCGCACCTGGCCGCCGAACACATCACCGCCGAGCTGTACTTCGGCCACGCCGACCAGGACCCCTCGCTGCCCGAGGAGCAGATCAAGCGGTTCGAGGACGCGCTGACCGCGGCCGGTGTCCGGCACCGCTGCGAGGTCTACCCGGGCGCGCAGCACGGCTACACGCAGGCCGACACCTCGTCGTACGACGCGGCGGCCGACGAGAAGCACTGGGTCGCGCTGCTCGATCTGCTGGACCGCACCTTCTGATCGACGGACCGCTTTCACTGATTCAACCCAGGTGCCCACGGCGCGAGTTGTCGTGGGCACCTTTCGTTCAACTCATTGACATGCCCGCGCCTCGGCGCGACGCTGAGAGCGCTCTCACAGAGGTACGGACCAATTTCGTACACCCCCACACGGAGGTGAGTAGTGCTCGCCGGACTCATGCGTCGACTGGGTGCCGCGACCGCGGTGGCCACGATGATCGCGCTGGCCACACCCTTGACGGCGGACGCCGCGGTGCCCGCCACGATCCCGCTGAAGATCACCAACAACTCGGGCCGCGGCGACGCGGTCTACATCTACGACCTGGGCACCAACCTGGCCACCGGCCAACAGGGTTGGGCCGACGCGAACGGCACCTTCCACGCCTGGCCGGCGGGTGGCAACCCGCCCACCCCGGCGCCGGACGCGTCGATCCCCGGCCCGGCGGCCGGTCAGACCAGCACCATCCGGATCCCCAAGTTCTCGGGCCGCATCTACTTCTCGTACGGCCAGAAGCTGGTGTTCAAGCTGACCACCGGCGGGCTGGTGCAGCCGGCCGTGCAGAACCCGACCGACCCGAACCGCAACATCCTGTTCAACTGGTCCGAGTACACGTTGAACGACTCCGGCCTGTGGATCAACAGCACCCAGGTGGACATGTTCTCCGCGCCGTACGCGGTCGGCGTGCAGCGGTCCGACGGGTCCACGGCCAGCACCGGGCACCTCAAGGCGGGCGGCTACACCAACTTCTTCAACGCGCTGCGCGGACAGCCGGGCGGCTGGGCCAACCTGATCCAGACCCGGTCCGACGGAACGGTTCTGCGAGCGCTCTCACCCAGCTACGGGATCGAGACCGGCGCGCTGCCGAGCACGGTGATGGACGACTACATCAACCGCGTCTGGACGAAGTACTCGTCGTCGACCCTGACCGTGACACCGTTCGCCAACCAGCCGAACACCAAGTACTACGGCCGGGTGTCGGGCAACGTCATGAACTTCACCAACAGCTCCGGCGCGGTGGTCACCACCTTCCAGAAGCCGGACGCGGCCAGCATCTTCGGCTGCTACAAGTACCTCGACGCCCCCAACGACCTTGTGCGCGGCCCGATTTCGCGCACGCTGTGCGCGGGCTTCAACCGGTCCACGCTGCTGGTCAACCCCAACCAGCCGGACACCTCGACGGCCAACTTCTACCAGGACGTGGTGACCAACCACTACGCCCGCAAGATCCACGCGCAGATGGCCGACGGCAAGGCGTACGCGTTCGCGTTCGACGACGTCGGCAACCAGGAGTCCCTGGTGAACGACGGCAACCCGCAGCAGGCCTATCTGACCCTCGACCCGCTGAGCTGAGAGACCGGAACACCCCGCACGCCTGGGGGCGCGTGCGGGGTGCCGGGTTCACGGACGGGTCAGCTGGTCGTCAGGGCCGTGTCGTCGACGACGAAGCTGGTCTGCAGGGAGGAGTCCTCGACACCGCTGAACTTCAGCGCCACGGTGGAGCCGGCGAAGGAGGACAGGTCGAAGGTCTTCTGCGTGTAGCCGGTCGCCTTGTTGAGGTTGGAGTAGGTGGCCAGGGTGGTCGATCCGGCGGTGACCGTCAGCTTGTCGTACGCCGTGCTGGTGGTCGTCTCCGCCGTGTCGATGTGGAGATAGAAGGTGAGCGTCGCCTTGCAGCCGCTCGGCACCGCCACCGACTGGGACAGCGTGTCGGTGTGGGTCGAGCCGTAGCCGTCCAGCCAGGCGAAGTACGAGCCCGCGTGGGGCGTCTGACCGGTCTCGTTGGTGATGACACCGCTGCTCGCGGTCCAGGTCGTGTTGCCCGACTCGAAGCCCGCGTTGCCCAGCAGCTGCGTCGAGGTGCAAGTCCCTCCCCCGCCGCCGGTGCTCACGGTCCAGGTGAAGGACGCGGTGCCCGTGGCTCCGGTGCTGTCGGTGACGGTCACGGTGGAGCTGTAGGTGCCCGCGGTCGTCGGGGTGCCGGTGATGGCGCCCGTGGAGCTGCTGATGGACAGGCCGGTCGGCAGTCCGGTCGCGGCGTACGTCAGCGAGCCGCTGTTGGTGGAGCTGGCCGAGACCTGGAGGCTCACCGCCGTACCGACGGTGGAGGACTGGCTGCCCGGGTTGGTGACCGTGACCCCGCTGGTGGGCACGGTGATGTGGCTGCCGACGTTGATGCCCGCGAAGGCGTTGCCGACTCCCGCGTACTGGGCGGAACTTGTGCCGTACAGCGCTGCTGCCGCGTTGAGGGCGGCGGTGCGGGCGGAGGCGTAGTTGGTGCTGGACGTCATGTACGTCGTCAGCGCCTTGTACCAGATCTGCAGGGCCGCGGCCCGGCCGATGCCCGCGACGGCGACACCGTCGGAGGTGCTGCTGGTGTAGGTGGTGCCGTTGATGACCTTGGTGCCGCTGCCCTCGGAGAGCAGGTAGAACATGTGGTTCGCCGGGCCCGAGGAGTAGTGGACGTCGAGGTTGCCGACCCCGGAGTACCAACTGTCCGCGGAGCCGCCGTCCTTGCTCGGCTTGTCCATGTAACGCAGCGGCGTGCCGTCGCCGTTGATGTCGATCTTCTCGCCGATGAGGTAGTCACCGACGTCGCTGCTGTTGTTGGCGTAGAACTCGACACCCGTGCCGAAGATGTCCGAGGTCGCCTCGTTCAACCCGCCTGATTCACCGGTGTAGTTGAGCCCGGCGGTGTTGGAGGTGACGCCATGGCTCATCTCGTGCCCGGCGACGTCCAGCGAGGTCAGCGCGTGGGTGCTGCCGGAGCCGTCGCCGTACGTCATGCAGAAGCAGCTGTCGTCCCAGAAGGCGTTGACGTACGCCGTGCTGTAGTGGACGCGCGAGTACGCGGCGACGCCGTCGTTCTTTGATGCCGCTGCGGCCGAACGTGTTCTTGTAGAAGTCCCACGTCTCCTGGGCGCCGTAGGCCGCGTCGGCGCCCGCGGTCTGCGTGTTGGAGCCCGCGCCCGTGCCCCACACGTCGTCGGCGTCGGTCATCAGGGTGCCGGTGCCCGACGTGGCGTTGTTGAGGCTGTACGTCTTGTGGCCGCCGCGCGTGGTGTCGTACAGCTGGTACGTCGATCCGGAGAGCGTGGTGCTCAGCGACACCGTGCCGCTGTACTGGGTGTTGCCGGTGCCGGTCTGGATGCCCTGGAAGCGGGAGAGTTCCTTGCCGGTGGTGGCGTCGGTGATGACGTGCAGCTGACTCGGGGTGCCGTCGTCCTGGAACCCGCCGACGACCGTCTCCCAGGCGAGCTTCGGGGGTGCCGTCGCCGGCCCAGATCACCTTCCGGGCGCTGTCGGTGCTCGGTGCCTTGGCGTCCAGGGCCTTCGCGGTGGTCAGGGCCTTGGTCTCGGCGGCCGACCTGGTGAAGGCCGGGGTGGTCGAGGGGACGGTGAGGGTGTGCTTGTTGTTGAAGGTGGCGCTCACGGTGCCGGTCGCCTCGGCGGCCGGCGGGGTGTGCACGACGAGGTCGCCGCCGAGGACGGGGAGACCGTCGTAGGTGCGCTCGTAGCGGGTGTGGACGGTGCCGTCGTTGTCCTTGACGACGTCCTTGACGACCAGCTTCTCCTTGGCGCCGAGGCCGAGGGTGCGCGCGGTCGCGGTGCTGTTCTGCGTGGCGCTCTTCACCAGCGCGGAGCGCTGGGCCAGGGTGAGCTTCGCCTCCAGGCTGCCGGTGAGCAGCGGACTCGGGTGGGGGACGCGGGCTTCGCGGTCGCGGGCACCGACTGGATGCCTACGGCGAGGACGGCGGCGGTGGAGACCAGGGCTCCGAGCGCCATCCGCTTGCGGGGAATGCGTCTCACTCGTACTCCTCCTGCGACGGCCGCGGACGCGGTTGAGTGACAGACCGGACAGCCGGGTCTGCTGTCCGGGAAGAGCTGAGCTGTGCGGGACCGACCGAACCTTGACCGATCCGTGAGGGATCCGTGGGGGTGGTGCGTGGAGAATGGCAGCCTTGACCCGTCCATGTCACGCGATCACGGGCACTCAAGGGTTTTCCCTCTGTCCGGCGGTCCGGGGATGTCACCGCGCGGGCCGCAACTCCTCGGCGGGGGCGGACGATCGGTTCGAGCGTGCGAACCGCGGGTGGAGCGGGGCCTGTTGAGACTCGCCGAACTCCCCGACGTCAGCGGGGAGTTCGGCTACTGCTCAGGCGGACCGCGACTCGGCTCACTCCGCTGATGGGGTCGCCCGGGGCGACGCTCCAGGCGCGGGAAGCCGGTTCAACGCCTCGGCCAGTCCCTCGGGACGTTCCTCCTGGAGTAAGAGGCCGTCCCCTCAGCCGCTCACGACGAGTTCGGGCATCGACCAGGAGCCGTCGAGGACGGAGGCGTAGGGGCCGTAGACGCGGATGGCGATGGTGAAGGGGCCGTCGGGGGCGGGCAGCCAGTTCGCGGCCCGGGCCGGGTCGGTGGGGCGGTCCTTCTGGACGTACAGGGTGAGGCCGCCGTCCGGGTCGTAGGCGAGGCCCGGGGTGCGGTCGCCGATCGAGTAGCGGTCGGCGGGGTTGTCGACGAGGAGGCGCTCCGGCAACCGGTACATGGTGGCCGACCAGAAGAAGCGGGCGGGCGGCAGCTGACCCGCGGCGAAGTGGACGGTGTAGTCGCGGCGGCCGGCGTCGGGCGGGCGGTTGCCCTGGTCGTCGGTGGCCCAGCCCGTGTACCAGGCCTCGGCGGCGGGCAGGCCGTAGAGCCCCTTCGCGACGCCGACCGCGCGGGTCAGGTAGTCGTCGCCGTGCTCGGCGCGGGTGCCGAACCAGTGCCGGGAGTCGGCCGCGTCCTTCTTCGCGTCCTCCAGCGTGGCCCGGGCGTCGGCGATGCCCTGCTCAACTGCCGTACGGACATGGGGAGTCAGGGCCGCCGGTTCGAACTCCCCATGGCCGGTGACGCCGAGGGCGGCCAGCCGGTCGCGCAGTCCGCGCTCGCTGTCGAGCACCGGGAAGAACTGGAGCAGGAAGTCCAGCAGCGTGAAGAACTCGACGCTGTCCAGGTCCTCCTCGCGCCAGACCGGCCACACCGGTTCCTCGACCGGATGCGGGGCGGGGGCGTCGAGGTACCGCGAAAGGGGCCGCAGCAGGTACCGCTCCTGGATCGCGCGCAGGGCGTCGACGTCGTCCGGGCCCGCCAGATAGGTGCGGCCCAGGACGCCCACCAGGAAGGTGTCGGCCCGCAGCACACCGGCGATGCCGTCAGGAACCGTCCCGCGCCAGCCGGGCCCGGCGACGAGATGGTCGCCCGCGTCCTGGCCGGTGGTGCGGGCGCCGACGTAGCCGACGTACGAGGTGTCGAGGTCGTGGAACGGCAGCACGTAGTACCGGTCGACCGCCGGCACGGACACCACCCACGGCTCGGCCCGCAGGTCGAGCCACGCCCAGGAGTATGGGGTGTCGTTGTTCGGCGTCACCACATCCGTGTTGGCCGGGGTGAACGGCCGCGAGTAGTGCCGGAACCGGCCGAACCCGCCCACGTACCGCGGATCGTCGGCGTCCACGGCCTGCGGATACAACGTGCGGTAGTTCTCCAGGAGCGCGAACCCCAGATCCATCCCTCGGCCGCGGTACGCCGCGCCTCGTCCGGTGTCGGCTCCATGGGATGCCACCTCTCTACGGCCCGCTCCGGCGCCCTGCGGCTCTCTCCGGGCGAGCCGTTCCGGACGCCGTGAGCGACCGCGCACCGGAAACGGGCGGACCGAACAAAATTCGCACGGGCCGCTCGGCTTCGCATCCGGGCCACCACCAGGCCGGTACCGGTACCAGGGCGGTCCCGTTCGACTGGGGCACGGTCGCGATGTGGACGAGCCTGTCGGGAGCGGTCCTCCAAGTCCCGCTGCTCGCCGTGTCCCACCCGACCCCGGACATCACCCGACATGCGGCATGCGGAAAGCCGGGGATGCTGGGAGGGCCAACGCACGTCCGAAGGAGGACAGCCATGTCGTTCATGGACAAGGTCAAGGGAATGCTGGGACAGCACCCCGACCAGGCCAAGCAGGGTGTCGACCGGGCGGGAGACATGATCGACGAACGCACGGGCGGCAAGCACGCCAAGCAGGTCGACATGGCGCAGGACAAGGCCAAGGGCTTCATCGACCGCGACAAGCCGCAACAGCCGTGACCGCTTCTGTCCCCGTATCACCCCCCACTGCGAACCAAGTGCCGCCCCGAAAGCAGAGAGTTAATCGACTGCTGACGTGAAAGGGTTGCGCGCACGGGCCACGATCCATACATACTCCCCCACAAGAAGCCAGAACTCTGGGGGAGTTGGCTCATGCTCGGCACGATCGACGGGTTCCGCTACGGTGCGGTGACCCCGGTGGCGGCCTATCTCATGGCCTGCCTGGGTGGGGCTCTGGGACTGCGCTGTGTGGTGCGGTCCCTGTACAACAGACAGTCCTGGAAGGCGGGTTGGCTCGCGCTCGGCGCGACGTCGATCGGCAGCGGCATCTGGACGATGCACTTCATCGCGATGATCGGCTTCCAGGTCGAGGAGACCAGAATCGGCTACGACGTCGGCCTCACGGTGCTGAGTCTGGTTGTGGCGATCGTCGTGGTCGGCATCGGCGTGTTCGCCGTGGGCTACCGGGGCGCCACCGTCGGCACCCTCTCCCTGGCCGGGATCGTCACAGGCCTCGGGGTCGCCGCGATGCACTATCTCGGCATGGCCGCCCTGAAGTTGAACGGCGACATCGAGTACCGCACGTCCACGGTCGCCCTCTCCGTGCTGATCGCGATCGTCGCCGCGACCGCGGCCCTGTGGGCGGCCGTCTCCATCCGGGGCTTCCTGCCGAGCCTGGGCGCCAGCCTGGTGATGGGCGTGGCGGTGTCCGGGATGCACTACACGGGCATGGCCGCCGTGAGCGTCCATCTGCACGCCGCCGGCGGTTCGTGGTCGGGCGACTCGGCCAACTCGATCCTGCTTCCGATGCTGTTGGGACCGGTCGTCTTCCTTCTCCTGGCCGGGGTCGTCGTGATGTTCGACCCGCTGCTGGTGATGGGCGAGGGCGAATGGGACCGCTCCTTCGCCCGCCACCCCGTCATCCCGGACGCCGACGGCGGACAGCCCGCCGCACGCCCGGACTCCCGCTCCGACACCCCGGACCACTCGGGCCGCCACCAGAGCCCGCCCACCGCGCCGGGCGGCCATCGCGCCCGAAAGCGGAACACCCGCACGAGCCCCGCCGCCTCGACGCCGTACGGCACCCGCAACGCCCGGGCGAATGGTGACCAACACCGCGCACCACGAACCGACTTGGGCAACCCAGAACCCTAGGCGCCACGTCGCCCTACGGCAGCCTCAGTTGGGCGCGCCCGGCGGCACCCTCGGCAGCGGGTCGACCCGCACCGACCCGGCGTCGGCCAGGAACGCGCGGATCAACTCCCCGCCTCCCCGGCCTGTTCGTCGCCCTGGCAGCGCAGTTCCGTACCGAGCCTTCGTACGGCGCCGCGCAGGGACATGCGGACCGGTGCGTGGAGGGCGGTGTCGTCGAGCAGGGTCAGCAGGTGGTTCAGGAGGGTCCAGTCCGCCGCGTGCTGTACGGCCGCTCCGCCGGGGACTTCCGTGGGTACCGGGTCGGTGCGGCGCCAGGTGGCGGTGAGGAGCGCGTCGACGAGGTCGGTGACGCCGGGGTCCCGGGGTCGGCGGCGTGCTGCCAGGCCAGCCGGTTGAGCCGGGCCGGGTCCAGCAGGTGTTCCGTGACCAGTGCGGTCGCGACCCGTACGGCCTCGAAGGGGTCGAAGATCCGCCCGGCTCCCGTGTCGAGGTACTGCTCCGTCCGGCCGTAGCGGATCGCGGGCGGCGTGAGGGTGTCCAACACCGTCCGGGGCAGGGCGAGTTGCTCGGCCCGCAGCAGCTCGGCGAGACGGGTCAGTGCCGTGTGCTGGGTGGCCGCCTCGACGGGCCGCGCGCCCTGGCCGTCCTCCCCCGCGAGGCCGTAGGCGTAGCGCACGCCGCCCACCAGCCGGGCCACGGCGGTCACCTCGTGGCGGTGCAGGAGGTGCAACAGGACGGCGCGTTCCTCGAGTTCACCGGTCTGCCGGTCGGGCGGCAGCACCCCTCGGGAGAAGCCGTCGAGCGCGATACGGCGGACCCGCAGCATCGTCTCCAGCGCCTGGAGGGCGTCCGCCCCGGTCACCCAGGTCACGGCGTCGGCGTGCGCTGCGTCAGGACCCTGGGCGTCCTCGTCGGAGAGGTAGCTCAGGCCCGACTCGGCTGCCTCGCGGCGCAGTTCGGCGAGCGCGCGCTCCTCGTCGCCCGCGTCGAAGCGGCCGTAGGCGTGCGCGACCAGGAAGTGGTCCCACGGCCCGAGTCCCGTGCCGTACGCGGCGGTCAGGTCGAGGCCGCCCTCCTCGGTGACGCGGATCCGGGCGTGCGGGTAGTCCATGACGGACGGCTCGGGGTGTCCCGTGCCGGCGAAGTTGTGCATGAAGCCGAGCGCGTGTCCGATCTCGTGCGCGGCGAGCTGGCGCAGCCGCGCGAGCACCAACTCCTCGACGGCGGCGAGCCGTTCGGCCTCGTCCGGGCGGCCGTAGGGGCGAGGAGGGACTCGCCGAGGGCGCGGACCTGTTCGACGCGCTGGGAGCCGAGGCGTACCCGGGCGTGCAGGATCTCGCCGGTGCGCGGGTCGGTCAGCCCCTGGCCGAGGGACCAGCCGCGGCCCGCCCGGTGCACCCAGACCACACCGTTGACGTCGGGGTCGTAGGGGTCGAAATCGTTTCCGCCGGGCTCGACGCGGTAGGCGTCCGGGAGTCCGATGCCGGCGAAGGCCCGCCGCCACCAGTTGCCGCCCTCGACGACGGCCGAGCGGAAGGGTTCGGGGACGGCCGGGTCGATGTGGAAGACGATCGGGGCGCCGCCGGGTTCCGCGCGGAAGCGGGGCTGGAACTTGACCTGGGTGCCGGCCCGGCCGACGAGGGCGTGGTCGGCGTAGCCGATGCCGTAGCCGCCCGAGGCGGGGTGGTAGCGGCGGGCGGGCAGCGGGGTGGCCGGGAGTCGCAGCAGGTTCAGCTGCTGGACGACGGTGACGGCACGCGGGTCACCCGCGACGGCCCGGACCGCGGGACCCCGGCCGGGGCCGCGGAAGGTGAGCAGCGCGGGCAGCCGGACGGCGTCGGGTCCGGTGCGGCTGTCGGCGACGAGTGGGAGACTCGCGGACTCGTCGATGGTGTAGTCGCCCTGATCGCGGCTGTACAGATGCTCGGCGATCCGGTCGTGGTCGGCGAGGACGAGCCCGGTCGCGTCGACGACCGCCGCGCCGTTCTCCTCGCGCAGCACCGGCGCGCTCCACACCACGGACAGCGCGAACGACTCCTCCCCGGCGCGGACGGCGGCCGGGTCGCCGGAGGTGAGGAAGTGCTTGTTGCGGACGGCGAGCAGCCTACGGTCGCCGACCCTGCGGAACTGCGCGAGCGAGGTCTTGCCCGCCTTGCCCCGGTCGAGCCAGAGGTCGCTGGAGCCCAGGCCCTGGGAGAGGGAGACGGTGAGGAGGAAGGGTTCGTCGAAGTGGCGGATGCCCAACAGCAGTCGGTCCGAACGGAGTTCGGGGTCGGGGACGAGATCGATGAAGTCGGCTTCGCCGGGCATGCGGGGGCCTTTCGGTTGAGCAACGTCGAGTTGATGTTGCCAGGCCCCTGCCGCGCGTACCGCGTCGGCTCGTTGTTACGGTGCACCGGTGTCTGAATCCTCACGCGATACCGCCGAAGGCGCCGGCTGGGGCACCGCGGAGCGCGGCGCGTACCAGCAGCTCATGCCGTCCCACGTCGCGAAGGTGTCGTGGCTGAATCCGAGGACCCTGTGGGCCGCGCGCAACGGTGTGCTGGCGTCCTGGTTCGGTGACCCGACCGGCGACACCCGCAGCCGTTGGGTGGCACAGCGGGGAGGCTGCCGGAGCGCCCGCCGACAAGGTGATCCGGCGCAATGATCCGGACACCTTCTCCTTCATGGTCATCGGTGACACGGGCGAGGGCGACGACCCCAATACGCCGTCGTGCCGGGCTTTCTGAGGGCCAGTCAGGAGACGGACTTCGCGGTCGTCGCCAGTGACGTGATCTATCCGGTGGGCACCGCGGACGACTACGAGACGAAGTTCTTCCGCCCCTACCAGGCCTATCCGGCGCCGATCTACGCGATACCCGGCAACCACGACTGGTACGAAGGCCTCGGCGGTTTCATGCGCGTCTTCTGCGACGACGCGCCCGCGCTTCCCGGCCGAAGGCACCGCGCCCGCTGACCCGTGCCTGGTGGCGTGCGCTGCTGTGGCACCACCCACGCCCCTCGGACGGCGAACACCTGGACAAGGCACGGCAGTTGCGCTCGTCGCCGGACCAACAGGCCGTGCAGCCGGGCCCGTACTGGGCGATCGACGCGGGGCCGGTGCGCATCATCGGTATCGACACCGGGCTGTTGGGCACGATCGACGCCGAACAGGGCGCCTGGCTGCGCGAGGTGGCGCAGGGGCCGACGCCGAAGATCCTCATCACCGGTTCGCCGCTGTACGTGGACGGCGAGCACCATCCGTGCGCGATCGAGGGCGGCGGCACGGTCGACGACATCGTCAGCGACGCCGCCTCCTGGCCACCACGGACTTCAGCGGGGGTAGAGGGCTTCGAGGTGTTCTCCGACCGGGTGCAGCCGCACTCCCGGCCTGGGCCGTCGCCTCTGGTACGGCGGGGGCAGCTCGGGTTCGGCGAAGTGGGCGGGCGAGCACGGGATGAACTTCCTGACGAGCAGCGTCGTCAAGGCCGAAGGGCCGGACGAGACACGGGACTTCGCCGAGATCCAGCTCTCCCACATCCGCACGTTCCGGACCCACCACCCGGACGGCGAGGCCGCGCGCGTCTCGCAGGGCCTAGTGGTCATCCCCACGGACTCCGCGTCGCCCGAACAGCGCGCGAAGTACGAGGAGTTCGCCCGCAAGCGCACTCCCCGTACGACGTCACCGCAGGGCCCGGCCCGGTTGATGTTCGCGCCGGACATCGTCGGCACCTCGGAGGAGATCGCCGAAATCCTGCACGGGCACGCCGCGTTCAGGGAGATCGACGAGGTGGCGTTCGCGCTGCCGTTCACCTTCGAGCACGAGGACTATGTGCAGATCCTGACGGACATGGCGACGAAGCTGGGTCCGGCGCTCGGGGACATGGCGGGCGGCCGCCTGACCTCGGCTCACCAGCGGCCCGGCTCCGTACCGACGATCGGCTCCGACGGCTTGCCGTCGACGCCGACCGGTATGTCGCCGGTGAGCATCACCCGGTGCATGGTGCGCGGGAAGCCGAGGTGGGCGTTGTCGCCGGGGGCGAGGTGGATGGTGGCCCGGTTGTCCCAGAAGGCCACGCTGCCCGGCTCCCAGCGGAACCGCACCGTGTACTCGGGCCGGGTCGCCTGCGCGAGGAGCATCTCCAGGATCGCGGCGCTCTCCGCGCGGGAGACGTCGGTGATCTGCTCCAGGTAGTAGCCGTTGACGAACAGCACCCGCTCCCCGTCTCGGGGTGCACCCGGACCAGCGGATGCACCGAGGCGACCTGGTGGTCCAGGAGGTGGCGGACGTAGGCGTCGTCGCCGGGGCGCGGCTGATAGCCGACGCCGAGCCGGTGCTCGGCCCGCAGTCCGTCGACGAACTCCCTTACCGGCTGCGAGAGTCCGGCGTACGCGGCGGCCAGGTTCGACCAGGTGGTGTCGCCGCCGTACGGCGGGACGGTCTCCGCGCGGAGGATCGTCGCGGCCGGCGGGTCGACGCGGGCGCCGTGGTCGCAGTGCCAGCCGCGCAGCAGGGTGTGCCGGCGCCGCTCCAGCCACTCCGTGCTCCATGCCGAACCGGCCGCCCAACTCCAGCCGGTCGGCGGTCGTCTCGACCTCGGGAAGTGGGCCGGTGACGCGCTGCCGCGCCGACCGAGGACGACCGGTTCGCCGAAGCGGCGCGCGAACGCCACATGCCCGGCGTGGTCGAGGCGTTGCTCACGGAAGAAGACGACCTTCCAGCGCAGCACGGCCGCCCGGATCGCGGCCACCACGGCGTCGTCGAGCTCTCCGGCCAGGTCGACCCCGGTGATCTCGGCCCCGATGTGCCCGGCGGCGGGCTTCACCTCCATGCCGTCCACCCGCACCGCCCCGTCCGTCGTACCGCTGTCCGTCGTCATGTTCACTCCGTCGTCGTACGTGCCCGGCCGGTCGTCCGCACCGGGTCCTCCCCAGCGGGTCGTACCCAGGTCGTACGGCTTCCAAGGAAGATCGTGTCAGTGATCCCCGCGCGGGGCGACAGGGGTTCCATTCGCCCATACTGGGTGTACCGCACAGTCAAGGGAAGGTCCGACCGTGATCAGCACCCCGACGCACACGCTCAACGACGGTACGAAGATCCCCGCCATCGGCCTGGGCACCTGGCCGATGGACGACGCGACGGCCGAGGAGGCCGTCGACGGCGCGTTGCGCATGGGCTACCGCCTGGTGGACACGGCGACGAACTACCGCAACGAGACCGGCGTCGGCCGGGGCATCGCCCGCAGCGGTGTGCCGCGCGAGGAGATCGTCGTCACGACGAAACTGCCGGGCCGCCATCACGGCTACGAGGAGACTCTCGCGTCCTTCGAGGAGTCCCGGGCGCGGCTCGGCGTCGAGTACGTGGACCTGTATCTGATCCACTGGCCGCTGCCCCGGGTGGGCAAGTTCGTCGATTCCTGGAAGGCGATGATCAAGCTCCGCGAGGAGGGTCTCGTCCGGTCGATCGGCGTCTCGAACTTCACGCCCGGTCACATCGAGCGGCTGGAGAAGGAGACCGGGGTCCTGCCGTCCGTCAACCAGATCGAGCTGCACCCGCTGTTCCCGCAGGACGAACTGCGCGCCTTCGACACCGAGAAGGGCGTTCTCACCGAGAGCTGGAGCCCTCTCGGGCGCGGTTCCGAGCTGCTGAACGACCCCGCTGTCCTGACGGTCGCCGAGGCGTTCGGGGTGACGCCCGGCCAGGTGGTGCTGCGCTGGCACACCCAGCTCGGGGCGGTCCCGATCCCCAAGTCCGCGGACCCCGACCGGCAGCGCGCGAACCTCGACATCTTCGGCTTCGAGCTCGGCCCGGCCCAACTGGCCGCGATCTCCGACCACGCGCCGCAGCGGCTGGGCGGCGACCCGGAGACACACGAGGAATTCTGAGCGTCCCGGGGTGGAACTTGCGTGTTTCCGCCCCCAACTCACCTTCCCTGCCTCTATGTTCACGGCGGAGTTTCACGATCTCACCGGAAGGTTCTCGTATGCGCACCGCGTTCCGCACCGCCGTGACCGGGTCGGTGGCCGCCGCCGCTCTGCTGGTCGGCGGCACTGCCCAGGCGACTCCGGCAGGCCCCGGAGTCACCGCCACGCTGATCAGCCAGACCACGATCGGCGACACCGACTACACCCTGCGCGAGATCACCATTCCGCCCGGCCAGGCCACGGGCTGGCACTACCACGACGGTCCGCTGTACGGCGTCGTCAAGCAGGGCACGCTCAGCCACTTCAACTCCAGCTGCGCCTCCGACGGCGTGTACCGGGCGGGCAGCCCCATCCAGGAACCGGCCGGTTCGGGCAACGTGCACATCGGCCGCAACCTGGGGAACACTCCCGTCGTCCTCGACGTGCTGTACGTCCTGCCGCACGGATCACCGTTCTCGGAGGACGCCCCGAACCCCGGGTGTCCCTTCCAGTAGGCCCTCCGGTCAGTCCGGTGGCGGGAGCGGCTGTTCCGCCCAGATGGTCTTGCCGCTGCCGGTCTGCCGGCTGCCCCAGCGCTGGGAGCTGGGCGACGAGGAGGAGTCCGCGTCCGCCCTCGTCGTAGGCGTGGGCGCGGCGCAGGTGCGGTGAGGTGGAACTGGCGTCGGAGACCTCGCAGATGAGGGCGCGGTCGCGGATCAGGCGGAGCTGGATGGGCGGTTCGCCGTAGCGGATGGCGTTGGTGACGAGTTCGCTGACGACGAGTTCGGTGACGAAGGCCTCCTCGTCCAGCCCCCCAGGCGGTGAGTTGCTCGGTGGCGGCCTGCCGGGCCCCGGCCACGTGCGCGGGGTCAGCTTCGATGTCCCAGGTGGCGACGCGGTCGCCGCCGAGGGCCCGGGTGCGGACCAGCAGGAGGGCCACGTCATCGCTGGGCTCGGTCGGCATGACGGCCTTCAGCACCGCGTCGCACAGCGCGTCCAGCGACTCGACGGGCGTGAGCAGCGCGCGGCACAGCGCGTCGGTGGCGTGGTCGAGGTCTCGCTCGCGGTCCTCGATGAGACCGTCCGTGTACAGGGCGATGGTGGCGCCCTCGGGCAGCTCCAACTCGACTGATTCGAAAGGGAGTCCGCCGACGCCGAGCGGTGGTCCGGCGGTGATGGGGACGAGGCTCGCGGTCCCGTCGGGCAGGACGATGGCGGGCGGTGGGTGTCCGGCGGCGGCCATGGTGAGGTGGCGCGAGACCGGGTCGTAGACGGCGTAGAGGCAGGTGGCGCCGAGTTCGGCGACCTCGTCGGCGGTGTCGTCCGTGGCGAGGTGGGTGACCAGGTCGTCGAGGTGGGTGAGGAGTTCGTCGGGCGGCAGGTCCACGTCGGCGAGGGTGCGGACGGCCGTGCAGAGGCGGCCCATGGTCGCCGAGGACGCGATGCCGTGTCCGACGACGTCGCCGACGACCAGGCCGACCCGGCTGCCGGAGAGCGGGATCACGTCGAACCAGTCGCCGCCGATGCCCGCGAGGGACCCGGAGGGCAGATAGCGGTGGGCCACCTCGACGGCCGCCTGGCCGGGCAAGTCCCGTGGCAGCAGGCTGTGTTGGAGGGCGAGTGCGGTGGAGCGCTCGCGGGCGAAGCGGCGGGCGTTGTCGATGCAGACGGCGGCGCGGCTGGCGAGTTCCTCGGCGAACAGGGCGTCGTCGGCGGCGTAGTCGTCCGGGTGGGCCATGCGGACGCCGACCGCGACGCCGAGGGTAGTGCCCCGCGCCCGCAGCGGCACGGCGACCACCGAGTGGACGCCCTTGCGGTGCGAACGGCCTTCCGGGAGCGGGCGTTGCGGTCCGCGACCCAGCGGACGAAGTCGGGTTCGCCTGCCTGGCTGCGCACCGCCCGCCCCTCGCGCAGGGCACGCGTGGGCGGTGAGAACGGCGGGTAGTGGTCCGTCCCGCCGAGCCGTACGGCAGCCTCCGGCGTGCCCTCGGTGCCGGAGCCGTGCGCGACGCGCCCGCAGCACGACGTCGCCGTCCAGGTCCTGCGGCGGTTCGTCAGCGCCGAGCACCCAGGGCAGCAGGTCCACGCTGGCGAAGTCGGCGTAGCGCGGCACCAGGAGTTCGACGAGTTCCTCGGCGGTGCGGACCACGTCGAGGGTGGTGCCGATGCCGGCGGCGGCCTCGTTCAGCAGGGCCAGCCGCTGCTGGGCGAGGTACTGCTCGGTGCTGTCGAACGCCGCGAGACCGACCCCGGTCAGCTCGCCGGAGTCGCCCTTGAGGGGCCACATCTCGATGCTCCAGGAGTGCTCCCGGTTCAGCGCCGGGAGCCCGCCCAGCTGTCGTAGCGGAGCGGTCTGCCGGTCTCGGTGACCGTGCGCAGGTTGTTCAGGAAGCTCTGGCTGTGCTCGGCGTCCTCGACGCTCTCGGGGAAGTACCGGCCGAGGAGGACGTCCTCGGGGACTCCCATCACGCGGCAGGCGACGTCGTTGAGGCGGACGTAGCGCTGCTCGGTGTCGAAGACGGACAGGGACATCGACGCCTGCTGGAAGGCCTGCTCGGCGAGCGTGGGTGCGGTGGGGGTTCGACGGTGAGGACGTAGCCGTCCGGTGTGCCCTCCGGGCCGAGGATCTCGCAGGCCCGGACGGTGAGCCGGAGGGGGGTGCCGTCCCGGTGCCGCAGGACCACGGGCCCGGTCAGGGCGGCGACGGCCGTGGTGGAGGGGGTTCGGCGAGGAGTGCCCCGACCGACCGGCCCACGGCCTCCTCGGCCGGGTATCCCGTCAGTCTCCGGGCGCCCTCGCTCCACCCCGTCACGATGCCTCGGGCATTGATGACCGCCGCGGCGGAGGCCTGCTCCATATCGTCCAGGATGGTCCCTATATCGCGCCGCAACAACCGCGGTACGGCATTTGTGGCTCCTGCGTCACTGCCGGTGTTTGCGGAGTGCGGCGAGGGCGCGGTCGGCGTGGGTGTTCATCCGCAGTTCGCTGGAGACGACCTCCAGGATCGTGCGGTCCTCGCCGATGACGAACGTGACCCGCTTGGTGGGCGCGAGGGAGAACCCGCGCTTGACCCCGAACCGCTCGCGGATCGTGCCGTCGGCGTCGGAGAGCAGCGGCATGCCGAGGGTGTGCTTCCCGGCGAACTCCTGCTGCTTGTCGACGGTGTCACCGCTGATGCCGACGGGCCGCGCGCCGACGGCCGCGAACTCGGCGGCCAGATCACGGAAGTGGCAGGCCTCGGCGGTGCAGCCGGCGGTCATCGCGGCCGGGTAGAAGAACAGCACCACCGGCCCTTCGGCGAGCAGTCCGCCGAGGCTGCGTTCCGTGCCGGTCTCGTCCGGCAGCGTGAAGTCCTCGACCTTGTCACCGACGTCCAGGCGTCCTGTCATGACCGTCCCTCCCCATTCTTCGCGACACTACGGGCCCACAGTACGAGGGGAAGCTGCAGCGGCAGCCGCCCGTAGGCCGCCGCCTTCTGCGGGGCCGGACGGTCCCGCCAGTCCAGCGCCATCTGCACGTTGGCCGGGAACACGCCCACGAAGAAACCCGCGGCGGCCAGCGCGGCCGTACGCCGGGTACGCGGCACGGCGATCCCCGCGGCCAGTGCCAGCTCCACGACCCCGCTCGCGTACGTCCACGTCCGGGGCGACCCCGGCAGGGAGCGCGGAATCGTCGCGTCGAACTGCTTCGGCGAGGCGAAATGGGCGACCCCGCGGTCGCCAACAGACCGGCGAGCAGCAGCGACGAGCGTTCGGACCGGGACACGGTTCCTCCTCTGATGGCCTGCCGCGCGATGTTACTCCACGGTAGGCGGGCATGGTGACGGCCCCTCCAAGAGTTCCCGACGGAGTCCTACGACACCGTCGCGGGCGGCGGCCGGCTCGGCATCACCATCCCCGAGGAGCACGGCGGCCACGGCCCCGGCGTCACCGAGGTCAGCCTGCTCCTCGAAGAGGTGGCGCGGTCCGGCGGCGGCATGAACGCTGCCGGCGCGACCCACCTGTCCGTCTTCGGCATGCACCCGGGGTGCACGGCGGGGATGCCCCGGTCCTCACGGACATCGACAGCGGTCGCATCGACGTTCACCCGATCCCGAAGATGGGCCGCAACGCCGTCACCTCGAACGAACTCTTCATCGATGACCTGCGCATCCCGGTCGAGGACCACGTCGGTGGGGAGGGCCAGGGCTTCGGCGTCGCGGCACTTCTGCACCGAGGCGCAGGCCCGCGCGGTCGACCGCTGCCTGCAACTGTTCGGCGGCTACGGCTGCATGCTGGAATACCCCATCGCCCGGCTCTACGCGTACGCACGCATCACCCGTATCCACGCCGGGACGAGCGAGGTCATGAAGGTCATCATCGCCAAGTCCCCGGATTGTGAGGCGGTTAAGGTGCCGGACTTCTCCAGCAAGGTAGGTGTCGCGTTCGTGGCGGGCGGCTCGGGCGGAATCGGAGCGGCGATCGTCCGACTCCTCGCCGAACGCGGCAGCGACATCGTCCTCACCTACCGCGCCAACCAGGAGGCGGCCGACGCAGTGGCCGCCGAGGTCACGAAGTTCGGCCGTCAAGTCCGTTCGCTGCGGCTGGACTTGACCGACGAGTCCGCAACGGCCGAGGCCGTGTCCGAGACGGCCGACGGCATCCACACCCTCGTGTACGCGGCGGGCCCGCACGTCCCGATGCGGCACCTGAGCACGGTGACGCCGAGCGAGTACCGCGCCCAACTCGAAGGCGACGCCATGGCGTTCTTCAACCTGGTGCATCCCGCACTGCCGTTGCTGCGCGAGAGCCGGGGCAGCATCGTCGCCGTGACGACCGTCGCCACCCGCCGCTTCCCGGTACGCGACGGCCTGTCGTCAGGGGCGAAGGGCGCGGTCGAGGCCGTAGCCAGGGCACTCGCCGCCGAAGAGGGCCGCTACGGCGTCCGCGTGAACTGTGTGGCCCCGGCATGCTCAACGACGGCATCGCCGGCCGCCTGATCAGCACAGGCGAACTGGACGAGGCCGCCCTCGCCGTCACCCGCCGCAACATCCCGATGCGCCGCTTCGGCAACGCGACCGACATCGCGGAGGCGGTCGCGTTCCTCGCCTCGGATCGCGCCGGGTTCATCACCGGGCAGGCGTTGGGCGTCGACGGCGGGTACAGCGTGTAGGTCACGCGGGGCCGATGCGGCGCCCCAACACATAGATGGCGCGACCCAGTTCGCCGGTCGGCGTACGAAGTGCCTCCGGCAGCGGTAGGTGGAGCAGGCACAGGTCGGCGTCGGACCCGACCGCCAACCGCCGCGTCTGCGAGGGGTGTCGGGGTGGATCGGTGAACAGCCGTAGAGCCGCCCGGGGTTGGAGTCGCTCGTCGTCCTCCCGCTCGGTCGCGGACCGGATGATGACGCCGGGCAGTCGCGCGCTGCCGGTGCCCTGCGATGTCAGCGACGAGGCGTCGGTCGACGCGGCCGTCGCCCGCTGGTCGTCACGGCCACCAAGGAGCCACTGCCGCGCGCCCGTACGTGCGGAATCACCGCCCGCGTCACCAGGAACACCGTGACGGGGCGCGGCAGTTGACCGCGATGTTGTCCTCGCGCAGGTCGGCGGCGAGCCCAGGTAGAGGCACTCGACGCCGACCTTGGACACCCAGTACGCGTTCGCGCCCTGATCCGTCATGCCCACCCGGTGGTCTCACGGAGGGCTGGCAGGCGGGTGGGGGTGGAACCTCCCGCCTGTGATGGTGGAGCCGCCGGAGACGATGGCGCGGGCCGCCGTGCTGCTCGCGGGGCAGGCCGCCACCGGACTCACAGGAACCGTCCAGCGCTCGGAAGCCCTTGCCTGAAAGGCAGTTGGGCTGCGCGCGACACGAGATCGAGGTGACTGAGAGGCAGCATCCGGGGCACTCGGGAGACAACGGCGCAGCCACCGGGATCACGCGTGGCTCGCCGTCTATCCATAGGGGTTAACAGATGCTTGCAATCGTGGCGGCCGTGCTCTTCTTCATCGCCTTCATCATCCGTGTCACCGAGACATCGACGCAGATCGTCTTCAGCGAGACGAGTCTCATGCTGCTCGGACTCGCGTTCCTCGCCGCGCATTCGGCGGGACTGGGAACCGGCTGGTCCGCACGCCGCAGCGGACGCCGCCGCTGAGGAAGCGGCGCGCCGCCCCCAGGGCGCGCCTCCTCCGTCGGTCGCCGACCGGTCAGCGACCCGATCGTTCTCGTACCGCCGCACAGACCCCACCGTCGACGAGAACGTCGATTCCGGAAACGTCCGAAACGAAAGCGGCCTCGCCCGACAACAGAAACGCCACAGCAGCCGCGACGTCCTCGGCCCGGCCCACCCGCCCGAGCGGCGTCTGCTCCACGTGAGCGGTCATGGCGGGCTGGGCCGAGGCCTCCTGCCGCCCCTGAGGGGTGCTGATGACCCCGGCGACACGGAACACACCCGCGCCCCGTACGGCCCGAGCCGCACCGCCTCCCGCCGACTGCACCACCGACCTCGACCCCGCCTGGGATCTCCGCGCGACCGGCTGGTACGTCTCGGTCGAGGGGACGCGCCGCGCGAGGTCGATCTGCGGTTCCCCGTACCGCTCGACCGGATGGCCGCGATGTCCCCGTCCTACACCGCCGACCGGGCGGTCAACGCCGTGCCGTTCGTCAGCGCGGCGCCGCCCGGCATCCGCTCGACGGCGGACCTCCCGCAGATCGTCGCCGACCTCGGCTATGACCACCGCAACCCGCAACAGGCCCCTGTCCGGCGGAAGTTGGGCAATTCGGTCCCGAACCTCAGACCGCGCTCGCCGGCGCCGCGGCCTCCGGCTCGCCGTCCTCGTCGATCGCGTACTTCAGGAAGTCGTCGACCATGCGGTGGAACAGCGAGGCCAGTTGCTGCAGTTCGTCCGTCGACCACTCGGAGAGGGCCATTTGCATACCGCGCGCACCGGCGTCCCGGACGCTGACCACAGCCTTCCGGCCGGCCTCGGTCAGCTCGATCCGCTGGGCCCGGCGGTCGTCGGGGTCCGGCACGCGGGTGACGTAGCCGGCCTTCTGCAGTTGCTGCACCGTCCGCGTCACATGCGAGGCCTCCACCCCGAGCCGATGAGCCAGCTCCCCGGGCGCAGCGGGTCGGAGTCGGCGACCTGGCGCAGCAGCGCCACCGCCGCCCGGTCCAGCGGCACCCCGGCGAGGGCCATCAGCCGGTCGTGCTGGCGGGCACGCGTGCTCAGGTAGGTGATCCGAGTGAGGGCTCGCTCGATCTCGGTCACCTCCGGGGAGGCGGGGTCGGCGGGGATCGATGGTGTGGACATGGAATCCACTTTACCATATCGTTGCGTAAGTCAAGTAAATTGCGGCGGGCGGTTGCCGCGGCTGCTGCGGAGTGTGTACTTCCCGGTGGTCCCGCCGCTCGGGGCGCCCCTGCCTCCGGCACCGCATTCGTCCCCACCGCCTCCTCACCGAGTTGCCACCAGGCTTCTGGCTCGCGAAGAACCGCGCGAAGGGAGTCCAACCTTGGCCGGGTCGGCGAGGGCGTGTGCCCCAAAGCGGTCGCCGAGTTCCATGGTGGTCGCTAAGCGGTGGTTCGCCGCGGGCGAGCGGGTGAGGCCATGGCCGTTCGGGTCGCCGTGGGTCGCGAAGTTCACCACGTGGTCGGACAGGGTGTCGACGACCGCGCGGTCCGCGTCGGTCCAGGGCAGGTTCGTGGCGTAGAGGTTGTCGAAGGCGTAGTTGATCTCCGAACCGTGGTAGGCGCCACGGGAGTTGGCGCCGGTCGCGGTCGGCGGGACGTGCCCCCAGTAGTACGTGTAGACCGGGCTCTTCGGCGTCTTCGCCTACTGCGCCGCCCACAGGTTCGCGGAGACGCGCGATCCCTCGCGGGCGGAGCGTGCGGGCCTGGCCCGCCTCCGTGCCGGTGGTGGCGGGGTAGAGCTTCAGGAACGCGAGGGTGCCGTACTCCTTCTCGGCCGTGCTCAGATAGTCGGCGAGCTTCACGGTCGGGGTCGGGGAGGCACCGTTCTCGTCCTTGTTGCCGTCGGCCAGCACGGGCACGTCGTTCAAGTGGCCGCCGGCCAGGGCCTGTTCACACGTCCAGAGCTTGACCCAGCCGTTGAGGTGGAGGCAGTCCTCGCTCATGGTGACCGACGCCGAACCCATCAGCTGCTGCGGGCAGATGTCGCCGAAGGTGTCCGCGACCCGCACGCCCGTCCAGGACGCCGCGCGCTGGGGCGGACGCCGGCGGTTGGCGCCCGCCGTGGTCGCCGCGTACGGGAGGCCCTTGAACACGGTGACCTCGAAGACGAGGGACGTCTCGCCCGGACACCCGGCCGGTGTCGATCCGGAGCGGGTCGGTGAAGGGGGTCGCGGCGGTCGTGCGGTCAGCGGTCCCTTCAGGAACGTGCGGTGGTTCTTGGCGTTCGAAAGCACGGAAGGTTCCCTGGTCCAGGTACCCACGAACGTCGCTTCCGCCGACCGGGATAGCCAACAATATTGTCAACTTCAGAGCGGACCCACAGCATGCTCCCGCAGCGGCCCCACGGACAGGCCCCGCGCCGCGCAGGTGTCGAGGATGCGGGGCACCGCGCCGAGGGTGGCGCGCCAGGAGCCGGGGGCCGAGGTGCAGTCGGAGTCGTGCAGCAGGACGGTGCCGCCGCCGCGCAGGTCCGCGGTGACCGTCCGGTGCACCGACTCGGGGGTGGCGCGGGCCCGCCAGTCCTCGCCCCAAGCCGTCCACAGCACCGGCGTGAGTTCCAGGCGGCGGGCCGCGAGGTGGGCGGCGGTCGACATCACGCCGTAGGGCGGGCGAAAGAGGTGGGGCGGGCGTCCGGTGAGGTCGCCGACCGTGTCGCGGGCGCGGGCCAGGTCGTCGTGGGTGGCACGGGGGCCGCGCAGCAGCAGCGGGCGGTGCAGCCAACCGTGGACGGCGATCTCGTGTCCCGCGGCGGCCATCTCGCGCACCAGGCCCGGGGCGCGTACCGCCTGGCTGCCGAGGAGGAAGAAGGTCGCGTGCACCCCGCGCTCGTCGAGCAGCCGCAGGAAGAGGGGGTCGACAGCGGGTCGGGGCCGTCGTCGAAGGTGAGCGCCACGTGGTCCTCGCGGCCGCGACCGGCGAGGCGGGGCATGACGCGGTTGCGGAGCGGGCCGTAGGTGGAGAGGACGGGGGCGGCGTACGCGGCGGCGAGGAGCGGGATGGCGGGGAGCGCGATGCGGGTGGTCGTGCGGAGGAGGCGGGTGGCGGTCATGCGGGACGGTCCTTCGTGCGGGGTGTGGTGACGCGAACGGTCGGCGGGGGAAGGGGAGTTGGGGTCACGCGGGGTGCCCCTTCACGTGGACCGCGGCGGACCCGGCGGCGCGGACAGTCGGAGGAAGACGCTCGGCGGTCATGCGGGGTGCCCCTTCACCTGGACCGCGGCGGACCCGGCGGCGCGGACAGTCGGAGGAAGACCCTCGGCGGTCACGCCTGGCGCCCATTGCCGCAACGCGCGAAGGCCCCCGCCCGTCATGCGTGCCGCCCCTTCCCGTGCGCTCCGTGCGGAACATGGCCCGTGTGGTGCTCGTGGGGCAGGTCGTCGAGGTCGAGGTGTTGGCCTATCGCGTGCATCAGGTCCGGGGCGCCGTCGGTCGTGGCGACCGCTGTGCCGACCGCGCCCGCCCAGACCGCGCAGGCCAGGGCGGTGGTGGTGGCGAGGCGGAAGGCGGCCGGGCGGACGGTCCTTCGGGGGCGGGTGCGGCGACGGGGGTGGTGCCGGTGCGGCAGACGCGGGCGGTTTCGGCGGCCGGGCCGTGGGGTCGACTGTGAACAGGGCGTGGGCCGCTTCCCGTTGGAGCAGGCCGCGTGGGCCGTCGATCAACTCGGCCAGGACGTGCTTGAGTTGGGCCGGGTCGCGGATCCACGCGGCGACGCCCGCCTCGTCCAGGGCGGCGGCGTTGGTGAGGCCGTGGCCGGGTATGCAGCCGTAGCTCGCGACGGGCAGGCCCGTGGCGAAGGCCTCCAGGGAGGTCAGGCCGCCCGCGTTCTGGACCAGGACGTCGGCGGCGTGCATCAGGCCGGGCATGTCGTCGACCCAGCCGTAGACGTGCTCGATGCCGTCCGCGCGGAGCTGCTCGGCGAGTGTGTCGTTGCGGCCGCAGACCACGAGCGGTACGGCCGCACCGCAGTCGCGCAGGTCCCGGGCGACCTCACGGACCGGTCCGACGCCCCAGGAACCCGCAACCAGCAAGGCCAGTGAGGCAGTTGGAGGCAGTCCGAAGCGGGCGCGGGCCGCGGCGCGTTCCGGCGCGGGCACGGGGTGGAAGCGCGGGTCGGCGACCGGGCCGCACACACGGACGTCGCGCGCTCCGGCGGCCCGTGCCTGCGCGGCGGGCACGGCGTGCAGCGCGAGGTGGACGTCGACGCCGTCGGCCACCCACAGCGGGTGCACCGAGAAGTCGGTGAGGTAGGTGAGGACGGGCACGGCCAGCCCAGCCGTCCAACCGGAGCGAACCCAGGACCCGGCTCGCGCCCGGGTACGTAGAGACGACGGCGGCGGTGTCGGCGGGCAGCGCGCGCAGCAGCCGTGCCTCGGCGGAGCGCAGCAGCGCCCGCGCGACGGGGCCGCCGCCTCCGGCGCGTTCGGTGCTGCTGTAGATCCGCTGGTAGACCCACGGCGCCCGGACGAGCAGCCGGTGGTAGCCGTCCCGGACGAGCCGGCCGAGCCGGGCGGGCAGCACGTCCAGCAGGTCGAACCGGTCGACGGCCAGTCCGGCCGCGAGCAGTCGCCGCTCCAGCTCGGCGGCGGCGCCGTCGTGACCGGCCCCGACACTCGCCGAGACGATGACGACCCGCTCGGCCGACGACGGACGGCGCACCGTGTTTCCGGGGTGGGGCATGGGCTTTTTCCTCCGCAGGTGGAGTGGAGCGGCGAAACTCTACAACATGTAGTAGGTAAGCTCGTACGACATGTAGTAGTTCAGGAACGCACAGCTCCGGGCGACCTCTCGATCAGCCCCGTGACCGGCTCTCGCCCGGGCCCTCCGAGCCCTGGCGCACTTCCTACAGGCCGTAGTAGGTCGGCGGGTAGGCTGGGCTGCCGAGCGAGGGAAGGCGGTGGGGTGAACAGTGCACGACCGGAAGAACGACGGACCCGGCGCGACGTCCGGCAGGCGGGCGCGCGGTGAGCTGGAGAGCGGGGTCCTGGCCGCCCTCTACGGCGCCGACGGGCCGCAGACCGCGCGCCAGGTCAAGGACCGGCTGCCGGGCGGCCTCGCCTACACCACCGTGCTGACGATCCTGTCCCGGCTGTACGACAAGGGGATGCTCGTCCGGCATCGCGCGGGCCGCGGCTACGCGTACGCGCCGGCGCGGGACGAGGCGACGCACACCGCGGAGCGGATGCGTTCGCTGCTGGAGCACGGCAGCGACCGCGAGGCGGTGCTCGCCCGTTTCGTCTCCGAACTCTCCGAGCAGGACGAGCAGTTGCTGCAACGCCTGCTGTCCGGACCCGACGGCCCGCAGCACACCGGCCGCGCCGACGAGGGACCGTGATCCCGTGCTGATCAGCGTGTACGTCCCCTCCTGATCACCATGGTGCTCGCGGTGTGCGCGCCCCGTGCCGCCCACCGGCTGGCCCCACGCCCGGCCGCCTGGTCGCTGGCCGCCGCCGCACTGGTGGCGTCGCTGGGCTGGCTGGGTTCACTGGCGCTACTGGCGTTCGCCGGACTGGCGCAGGTCCCCGAGGTCGCCGAGGAGGGCCGCTGGTCGGTCGCGGCCGTGCGTGCCTCCGACCCGGTCTACCTCACGGTCGCCGGGACCGCCGCGCTCGCCCTGCTCGCCTCCGTCACGGGTCTCACGGTCGCCGCCGTACGTCAGCTTCGGCATCTGCGCTGGGCCCGCCGCGAGTGCCGACTCCTGCCCGGTGACACGGAGTTGGCGGTCCTGGACATGGCGGTGCCGGAGGCGTTCGCACTGCCGGGGGCGCCGGGCCGGATCGTGGTGTCGCGCGGGATGCTGCGCTGCCTCGGCGACCGCGAACGCGAGGCGCTGCTCGCCCACGAGCGGGCCCACCTGCGCGGCCGCCACCATCTCTTCCAGACCCTCTGGCGCCTCTCCGCCGCCGCGAATCCCCTGCTACGACCGCTGTCCCGCGTGGGCGGCTTCGTCCTGGAGCGCTGGGCCGACGAGGAGGCCGCGGTGCGCGTCGGCGATCGTACGGTCGTCGCGCATGCCGTGGGCCGGGCGGCGCTGGCCGGCTCGGCGAACCGGTCCCGTCCGGCGCTGGCCGCGACCGGCGGTGCGGTACCGCAGCGGGTCAGGGCGCTGCTCGCCCCTCCTCCCCCGCGCCGGGCCCTGCCGTTCGTCGCGGGCGCCGCGCTCCTCGTCCTGTGCTGCGCGAGCCTGGCCGACGCGGCGACCGACAGCGAGCAGATGATCGAGACGGCGCAGGCGGCGGTCACGCCGGCGCCCCATGGACCGTGCCATGAGCACGGGCACCTGGGCGAGCCCGTCCGCTTCCGGTGACCGACGGGTCCGCGTCGCGGGCCGCATTCCCAGAGCGGAACACCGGAACACCGGCGAACGGACGGGGCTCCTCACCCTCGAAGTACCCCGGTCTCCCGGACCGCACCCCCACTCCTGAACAGCATCGATCGCACCATCCGCCCGGAATACCGCCGTGTTATCGTCGCCCTACCCATCGACAGGAATCCTGTTGATCGAACCCGGCGATCGGACGGACTCCCCGTCGCGCGCACTCCACACATGGAGCGGTATGTCTGTTCTGGCCCGGCCGGCGGTGGCCGCACTCGCCGCCAAGTCCCTGCAGCGACTGTCCGTGATGGCCGACCGGCGTCCGAGCGGGCGTGGTTCCGCCGCCGCCTCGCATCAGCGGCTTCCTGAATTTCCGCGCAGGACACGGGAGTTGACGATCCCGAGCAGCGTCGCCCCGGCGCGTGCGACGGTGTACCTGCCGTCCGGTGACGGTCCGCCGCCCCCTGTACATGTGAACTTCCACGGCGGCGGCTACGTCGTACCGCTGACCGAACTGGACGATCCGCTGTGCCGTTTCCTCGCGGCGGAGGCGGGGGTCGTGGTGGTCAACGTGGACTACGTCGTCGCGCCGCAGCATCCGTTCCCCGCGCCGCCCCGGCAGGCCTTCGAGGTGGTCCGGTGGATCGCGGAGCACGGCGCGGAGCAGGGCTGGGACGGTGACCGGCTCACCGTGGGCGGGCAGAGCGCCGGGGGCGGACTCGCGGCGGCGGTGGCCCGGCAGGCGTTGGAGGAGGGCGGTCCCTCGATCGCGCTCCAGGTGCTGCACTATCCGCCGCTCGACCTCGCGACCAGTGCGAAGGACAAGCACGCGGCCATCGCCAAGCCGGTGCTGCGGCCCTGGATGGCGGAGGTCTTCGACACCTCGTACGTCCCGGATCCGAAGGTGCGTGCCGACCGGCTTGTGTCGCCCGCCCATCCCTCGGACACAGCGGACCTGAGGGGCATCGCCCCGGCGCTGGTCGTCACGGCGGAGTACGACCTGCTCAAGGCGGAGGGTGTGCGCTACGCCGACCGGTTGCGGACGGCGGGGTCACTCGTCGAGCACGTCGACGTGGCCGGAGCCGACCACGGGTACGACGGCACGGACGACGAACGGGCGCTGCAGACTTACGCCCTGATGGTCCGTCAGGTGCGCGAGGCCGTGGGCAGCGCTTGAACTCCCCGCACGGACAACGCACTTCGCCGACCATCCCCCTCGGACGGTCGGCGAAGTGCAGCCGGGTCACGCCGACGGCACCGGCTCCGGCAGCGTGAGGCCGAACTTCCCTGCCGCCTCGGTCAGTTCGCGCCAGACCTTCGGTGCGACGGGGATGCCCTTCGCGCCACGGCTCTCGGCGACCGCCGCGCTGCGCTCGCCGGGGTAGAAGACGCCCTCCGCGCCGTCGGCCGGGGGCAGTTGCTTGAGGGTGGCCAGCGTCGCGTCGGCCGCCTCGGTGAAGGCGGCCGGGTCGCCGAAGGCCGCCGGGTCGAGGGCGATCAGGAGAGCGTTCTGGCGGTGCTTGCGGCCCTGCGGGTCGTCCGAATGGAACGCGGCGAGGATCGGCGCACCGACCAGCACGCTGGTGAGGGAGTTCGAACGCGAGGGACATCCCGGAGCCTTTGACGCCGCCCAACGGCAGCGGCATGAACGCGAGTTCGGGGTCGGTGGTCGGGGTGCCGTCAGCTGTAGCAGCGGCGCCCTCGGGCAGCGGGATGCCGCTCGCCATCGCCTGGCGGATCTTGCCGAGGGCGATGGTGGCGGTGGCCATGTCGAGCAGCAGTGGGGCGTGGGCCTGCGCCGGTACGGCGATGGCGAGGGGCTGGTCGCCACGGCCGCGCCCTTGACGCCGGTGTAGGCCATGTTGGGCATCCCGGCGACGTAGCCGATGCCGACGAGCCCCTGCTCGGCGATCCTCGACACGTAGTAGCCGATGGCGCCGGTGTGGACCGTGCGGCGGACCCCGACGGCGGCAACTCCGCTGACCCTGGCCCGGGTTACCGCCCCGTCTGCGGCGGCGCCGAGGGCGACGGGGCCGGGGGCGCGGTCGGCATCCAGGACGGCGGCGGCCGGGGCGGTCGACTCGACCGTGATGTCGGCGTCGGCGTTGGCCACGCCCTTGGCCAGCAGTTCCAGGTAGGCGGGGACGCGGGCGATGCCGTGCGAGTCGACGCCGCGCAGCGCGGCCCAGACGCACACGTCGGCGGTGGTGCGCGCCTGTTCGGCGTTCAGACCGCCCTTCTCCAGGAGTGCGGCGGCGAACGTACGCAGGTCGTCGGCGGCGACAAGGACCCTGCCCGGCTTGGGCGTTGCGGTGTCGGACATGGTGGCGGGTGCCTTCCTGGTTCAGCGGGTGACGAGGACGTCGACGACGGCGGTGGTGCCCTCCGCCACGGCCTTGAGCGCACGCTCCAGTGCGGGGGCGAGGGCCTCGGGGGCGTCGACGGTCTCGGTGTGCATCCCGAACGGCTCGGCGAACGCGGCGAGTCAGGGCAGCCGGTGCAGATCGGTGCCGAGCCACTCACCGGTGTCGGCGGCGGCGCCCTCGGGGTAGAACCTGCGGTGGTTGAGGTTCATCGACTTGTAGACGCGGTTGTTGAACACCACGATCAGCAGCGGGAGTTCATAGGCCTTGGACGCGTCGTACGACTGGATGACCGGGTTGTAGGTGAAGGCGCCGTCGCCGATGGTGAGGACCACCGGGCGTTCCCGCGCGGCGAGTTTGACGCCGAGGGCGACCGCGATGCCCTGGCCGAGGCCGCCCTGGACGTAGAAGTACGAGTCGGGGTCGGCCGTTTGGACATGGCGTCTGACGACGCGGCTGTGGGTGATGGTCTCGTCGACGACGATCCCGTTCGTGCCGTCGAGCAGCTTGCGCAGGGTCGCGGCGACGAGGACCGGGTCGATGCCCTCGACGCCCTCGGCCTTGGTCTCGGCCTGGGCGATCGCCGCCTGCTCGGCCGCGAAGCGGGCCTTCTGTGCGGCGATGCGTTCCGCCACGGCCGTCTCGTCGAGGTCCTTCGCGCGCTTGGCGAGCTGGCGCAGGGTGTTGGCGACGTTGCCCTCCAAGTACCGGTCGGCGAAGAGGACTTGGTAGACGATGTGCGGGCGCTGCGGCACCTCGTCGATGACGACGACGGTCGCCTTGGAGGGCGGCGCGACGGCGGGTAGAAGGGGCGCGGCAGTTGACGAGGAGGATGAGGTCCGCCTCGTCCATCCAGGGGCCGATGTCGCTGCCGGCGTGCAGCGGGTGGGTGCGCGGGAAGTTGCCGCACACCGCCGAGTCGGGCTCGACGACCGGGAGGTTCCACGATTCGGCGAAGGCGACGAGGGCCTCGAAGCCGCCCGCCTCACGCCCGGCCGTCTCGGTGACGATGACCGGGTTCTTCGCCTCGCGGATCAACTGGGCGACGGGATCGACCTCTTCGGGTGAGCTGTGTGTCGAGCCGGGCTGCGCGATCGGCTTGGCCTCACGCCCGTCCCACTCCTCCAGGAGGATCTCCAGCGGGACGTTGAGGTACGCCGGTCCCGCCGGGGCACGCCAGGCCAGTTCCGCCGCGCGCGTCACCATCGTAGGAAGGGTGTGGACGCCGGCGGCCTCGTTGGACCACTTGGTGAAGGGCTGCGCGATCTGGTGCGGGCCGCCGACGACGGACAGGTTGCGGTACCACTGGCCGCCCGGGTCCTGTCCTGGGCCGTCCCCGTACGTGGTCGACTCCGAGGAGCTGACCACCATCGGGACGCCCGCGAGCAGCGCCCCGTGGACGGCCATCGAGCCCTGGAGCAGACCCGGGGCGGCGTGCAGCAGGACGCCCTGCGGCCGGCGTTCGATCAGTCCGTAGCCGGTGGCCATGCCGACGGCGACGGTCTCGTGGGTCAGGTCCAGGTACTGCGGGCTGGGCAGTCCGTCGCGGTGGCGGCGGGCCAGGGACTCCCAGACGGGGGCCCACTCGGAGCCCGACGAACAGAAGATGTAGTCGGCGCCGACGGCGTTGAAGGCGGTCACGAGAGCGTCGCCGCCGTCGGCGCCAGGGGTGTGGGTGGTGTCGGTCATCTCTCGTCTGTCCTCAGCCCTCGATCGGCCAGTTCAGGACCTCGGAGATACCGCGGCCCATGATCCACTCAAGCTCCTCGAGCGTGAAGTCCCAGTGCTTGGTGAACTGCTCGATCGTGTCGGTGTAGGTGATGCCGTGCCCGAGCAGCCGGGTGATGTCGGTGCCGTAGAAGCAGCGCTGCGGGCCCATCCTGTCGACCATCTCGCGCACGTACTTCTGGATGTTGTTGTTCGGGAACGGCTGCGTGGAGTAGCCCGGGAGCGCCGAGACCTTCACGTAGATGTTCGGGTGGGCGGCGAGGTCGGCGGTCTCCGAGACCCAGTAGCCGATCGCGTCGTCGACGCAGCGGGCCATGATGCCCATGTGGTCGATGATGATCCTCAGCTCGGGGTGCTTGGCGGCGATCTCGCCCAACTCCCGCTTCCAGACGGGCGCGTGGACCATCGTCGGGATGCGCAGCTCCTCGGCGACCGGCCAGTACCAGTCGTTGGTGCCGTCGATCATCCAGTTGCGGTCCTGCGGCCGGTGGAAGGTGAGGCGGGTGCCCTTCACATGCGGGTTCTGCGCGAAGTCGGCCAGCATCGCCTTGCCCTCCTCGGGCTTGTTCTGCGGGATGCGGGCCATGATCCCGAAACGGTCGGGGTGCGCCTCGCAGGCCTCCAGCGCGTAGTCGATGCGGTCGCCCTCCCAGGCCGGCGGCAGGATCAGCGCCCGGTTGACGCCGGCCTCGTCCATCAGCTCCAGCGCCTCCTCGTACGAGAAGGCCTCCTCGCGGTGTCCGTTGAGGCGGATGCGTTCACGCGCTCCCGGGACCCAGGGGCGGTCCGGGGTCTCTTCCTTCCAGATGTGGATCTGCGTGTCGACAACGAACATGGCCGGAACTCTTTCTCTCGAAGGTCTTTACGGAGGGAACGCTAGGCGGGTGACGCGGCCTTGCGGAGTCCCGGGGCGCAAGCAGTAGTTGCGCGAAACACCGCTCTGCGCAGGGCATTCTCAGTGTGCGGACGGGGTGTCGAACACGGCGCCGACGATGTGCTCGGCGATCGCCATGGAGGCGGTTGCGGCGGGCGAGGGCGCGTTGCGGACGGCGGTGATCCGGCCGACCTGGTGGATGCGAAAGTCGTCCACGAGGGTGCCGTCGGGGTCCAGTGCCTGGGCGCGGACGCCCGCCCCGCCGCGCACGACGTCGGAGACGCCTACCCGGGGACGTAGAGCTTCGCGTCCTTCATGAAGGCGGTCGCGGACAGGGAGCCGCGGTACTCCTTGATGCCGGTGCGCCAGTGCTGGGCGGCCATCCTCCAGGAGCCTGGATAGGCGGCGAGTCCTGCGAGGTCCTTCACGGAGAGGCGGCCGAGCCTGTAGCCCTCGCGCGCGAGGGCGAGGACGGCGTTCGGGCCGACCTCCACGGTGCCGTCGACGCGCGGGGTGAAGTGCACGCCGAGGAAGGGGTAACGGGGTCGGGCACCGGGTAGATGAGCCCGCGCACGAGGTGGGTGCGGTCCGGCTTGAGGAGCATGTACTCGCCCCGGAACGGGATGATCCTCGGTTCCCGCTTGTCCTGCGCCAACTTGGCGACGACGTCGGAGTGGAGGCCCGCGCAGAGGATCAACCGGTCGACTCGGACGCGCAGTTGACCCGAGGCGACCTCGATGCCGCCCGGCAGGTTGGTGATGGAGGTGACCGGGAAGCCGAGCTTCACCTCGCCGCCGGAGGCCTCGATGTCCTTCGCGAACTCCCGGGCGATCGCAGGGTAGTCGGTGATCGCGGTGCGCGGCGAGTGCAGGGCCGCGATGCCGCCCGCGTGGGGTTCCAGCTCCTTGATCTCCGCCTTGGAGATCCTGCGGAGTTCGGGCACGTGGTTGTTCCGGGCCCGCTCGTAGAGGTTCTCCATCCGGCCCAGTTCGTCCTCGCGTACGGCCACGACGAGCTTGCCGATCTCGTCGTACGGCAGGCCGCGGTCCTGGCAGTACTCGCGCAGGATGGATACGCCTCGGACGCACAGGTCGGCCTTGAGGCTGCCGGGGGCGTAGTAGATGCCGGCGTGCACGACACCGGAGTTGTGGCCGGTCTGGTGGACGGCGACCTCGTGTTCCTTCTCCAGGACCACGACCCGGGTGCCGGGGCGGCGCAGGGCGATCTCGCGGGCGGTGGCCAGGCCCACGATGCCGGCGCCGACGATGCCGATCGTCTCGTCAGCCATCGGCATCCTCCTCTCTGTCGTACCGAAATCTCTGTCGTACCGACGTTCTCAGGCGCCGAAGTGCACGGCCACGGTTTTCACGCGGGTGGAGAAGCGCAGGACCTCGTCGCCCTGCTCCTTGTAGCCCGTACCGGAGTCGTGGAAGCCGCCGAAGGGCAGGTGGACGTCCCAGCCGGGGGTGGTGGCGTTGACCGCGATCTGCCCGCACTCGGCGTCGTCCGCGAAGCGGTAGGCGGAGGCCAGGTCACGGGTGAACACCGCTGCGGCGAGGCCGAATGGAGAGTCGTTGACCGCGTTCACGGCCTGGTCGACATCGTCCACGGCGCGGACGGCGAGGACCGGGCCGAAGACCTCCTCGCGCCAGATCGCCGTCTCGGCGGTGACGTCGGCGAGGACGGTCGGCTGGACGAAGCAGCCGTGCGCGCGGTCGCCCTCGGTGTTCGCGTGGCCGCCGGTGAGGACGGTCGCGCCCTGCTCCACGGCCCCCGCGAGATGGGCGAGGACGCTGTCGCGCTGCTTGGGGCTGGAGAGCGGGCACAGGGGTGGTCGCCGGGTCGCTGCCCGGGCCGACCGCCAGCGCCTCGACCTCGGCGACCAGGAGCCGGGTGAACTCGTCGTGCACCGGCCGCTCGACGATCACCCGGCTGGTGGCGGTGCAGCGCTGTCCGGCCTGGCCGAAGGAGGCCGCCACGACGGTCTTCGCGGCGAACGGCAGGTCGGCGTCCTTGAGGACCACGGAGGCGTTCTTGCCGCCGAGTTCGCCCTGGAAGCGGACGTTGCGGTCGGCGAGGCGGCGGCGGATGCGGTTGCCGACCTCGTTCGAGCCGGTGAAGGTGATGGCGGCGATGCGCGGGTCTTCGAGGAGCGCCTCCTCGATCTCGGCGGTGCGGCCGGTCACCACGTTCAGGACCCCGGCGGGCAGGCCCGCGTCATGCAGGGCGCGGGCGAAGTGCAGGCCCGACAACGGTGTCTCGGTGGCCGGCTTGAACACGGCCGCGTTGCCGGTCGCGAGCAGCGGGGCGAGCTTGCGGGCCGGGGTGATCAGCGGGTCGTTCCAGGGGCTGATGACGAGGATCACGCCGATCGGCTCGCGCTGGGTGTGCACGCGGGTGTCCGGCCGGGCGTCGTGCAGGAGGGTGCCGTAGCCCTGGCGGGCCTGGCCCGCGTAGTAGTCGAGGAAGTCGGCGGCCTTGAGGGTCTCGCCTCGGGCCTCTGCGCCGGTCTTGCCGTTCTCGGCGGTGACGTCGGCGGCGATCTCTCGACCCCGCTCGCGGATCAGCTTCGCCGCCCCGGTGAAGATCCGGGCGCGCTCGAAGGGGCTGGTGCGCTTCCATCCGGCGAAGCCGCGTTCGGCATGGTCGTAGGCGCGGGTGACGTCCTTGGCGGCGAGGGCGGGGACGCGTGCGAGAGGGGTGCGGACGTCGGCGGGGTCGTGCACCTCGATCCACTCGCCGGTCGCCACCCACTCGCCACCGGAGAGGGTTTCCAGGCTTCGCATGAAGATCACTTCCTTCGTCCGCCGCGGTGCGGGTCCGCGGTCTGCACAGTCGTCGGCCGCAGTGGGCCGGATGCGACAACACACCATGTGGGGGCGGTGCCACCAGTCCCCGCGGGGCAGGCATTGCTTGCGCCGTGCGCGGGTCGGCGGAGGGTTGTTCCGTGCTGGAATCGGCTGGCCGGACGGCAGTTCATGAGCCCAGGAACACCGAGGAGAGACCCGCCATGGCCTACGCAGTCATCGCCCGCTACTTCTGCGAGCCCGCCGACGAGGCCACGGTGCGTGCCGCGTTGCTGAAGGTGCGCGAGCACACCCGTGCCGAGCCAGCGAACCTGGCGTACGAGGTGCACGCCGAGGCGGATGTGCCCGGAAGCTTCGTGCTGTACGAGCAGTACGCGGACCGGGCCGGGTTCGACGCGCACAAGGCGGCCGAGCACTTCGACGAGCTGATCGTGAACACCATTTGGCCCCTGCTGACCGACCGGAAGGTGACGTTCGCGGAGGTGCTCTGAGGGAACCGGGCCGGGAAGCGTGGGGACGCGCTTCCCGGCCCTCCTGTCAGAACTCGTTGCCCCACACGTACCGTGCGACGGTCTCCACCAACTCGATCTTCCGGCGCTGCTGTTCGGTGCTGAGCAAGGGCCGGCTCGCCACGTCGGCGAAGTTCCGGGACGGCGCTACGGCCCCGTCCTCCAGGTCCTTGAACTCGCCCACCGCGTCGAGCCTTCCCATCACCGTGTCGATGTCCTCCAGCTCGGGCACGGTCGCGTCGACGACGCCGAGGCAGAAGTCGCGGTCCTCGGGAAGGGCTTTGACGAGGGCGAGTTCGGCCGGGGTGCCCTGGTCGAAGGGGAGGATCCAGCGGTCGGCGGCGATCTCGCCATAGAGCCGCTCGGCGCGGGCCCAGTCGATCGCGGTGGGGGCGACCGGGCCGGGGGCGAGGCCGATGCGTACGCCCTCGGGGCGGTCGTCCAGGCGTACCGCCAGGGCGTCGACGGCGAGCGCGTCCGCGAAGGAGAGCGCGCCGGGGTCGGCCGGGTCGGTGGCCAACTGGCCCAACAGGAGCGGGTTGTTGAGCTGGATCAGGCGGACGCCCCTGGCGACCAGCAGCTGTGTCTCGGCGAGGAGGATCTCCGCCAGCGCCTCTCCCAACTCCCGTGCGGAGAACGGGCCGTGGCCCGGCTGGAAGGTGGTGGCGGCCAGGTACGCGGGTGAGGGCAGCGAGGCCTTCGGGGCGATCACCGTCAGTTCGGTGAGCCGGGTCGTCCAGTCCGCGAGGAGCGGGCCGTTGGCCTTGGGGAGGGACTCCGCGATCCAGCGGGGGAGGCCGTCGGCCTCGGTCTCGTCGGTGCGCCGGAAACCTGACACTCCGTCAAGCACCGCGCTGCGGAAGTCCTCCCGCGGGAAGTCGCCGTCGGTGACGACCGTGGAGCGGAGCTTGCGCTGGAGGACGACCGCGTCCCTGACCGCCTGGAGCTCCGCCTCCTTCAGGGCCTCGGGGTCGCCTGCCGCGCGGGCCGCCGTCAGTTCGGCGGGACGGACCAGGCTGCCGTGGTGGTCGATGCGGTAGTTGAACGTGTCCGCCATGGGTCAGGCGTCCTTTCCGGACGAGGACGACGAGGGCGACGAAGGCGACGAGGACGGGTCCTGCCTGCCCGCGACACCCCAGGCGGCGAACCCCAGTTCGTAGCCGAGCGAGGCGAGGACCTCCTCGGCGATCCGCTGGTCCTCGTCGGCGGTACCGCCCGCGATGCCGAGGCCGCCGATGATCTCGCCGTCCTTCTTGATGGTGAGGCTGCCCTCGGTGGCCATGATCGGCAGGGCGGCGCCCGGGAGTTGGGACAGCTGGGAGAAGAAAACGGGCTGGCTCTCCTGCCACTTCTTCAGCATCTTGCCGGGGCGCTGCGTGATCGCGGCCGTGTACGCCTTGGCGCGGGCGCTCCTTCATGCCCGGGCACCGGACGCCGCGCACCAGGCTGACAGTCCGGACACCGAGCGGACCGACCGATCCGAACAGCCCAACAGGTGGTCCGGACAGACCGCACGCCGGCCCCCGCGTCCTCGCGGTGGCCGGCGTGCGGTCCTGCCCCCCCGTCACCCGGGCCGGGGTTCGGTCAGTGACTGACAACCAACTCCCGTTCGGCGCCCGCCTGTTCGGTCTGCTGGGAGCTTCGGAGCGCCGCGATGCCGATGAACACCATGGACGACAGACCGGCGATGGCGAAGGACGTGAAGCCCCAGTCGCCGTTGCCGGAGGCGAGCAGCTGGCCGCCGAGCCAGGGTCCGAAGACGGCGCCGAAGCGGCCCATGCCGGAGGTCCAACCGACCGCCGTGGCACGGTTGTCCGGGGTCGAGCGGATCGAGACCGTCGCGTAGATCATCGTCTGGGCGCTGTTGAGGAAGACGCCGGTGAGGAAGACGACGAGCATCGTCACGGCCTGGTTCATGTGGACACCGAGCAGGAAGACGCCCACGGCGGTGAGCGCGAACCAGATCGCCGAGATGCGCGGGGCGCCGAAGCGGTCGGCGGCGCGTCCTGCGACGAGCATGCCCACGACGCCGCCCAGGTTGAACACCACGACGAACGTGAGGGCGTTGGCGAGTTCGTAGCCCTCGGCGCGCATCAGGGTGGGCAGCCAGGTGGCGACGCCGTAGACGAGGAGCAGGCCACCGAAGGAGGCCAGCCAGTACAGCAGGGTCTGGAGCCATTCGCCGCCGCGGAAGAGGGCGAGCAGGGCGTCCCAGCGGTCGGCCGCCGTCTTCTTGCCGGTGGCGGCGGGCAGTTGGACCTCGAAGCGTTCGGCGAGGGCGTGGGCCTCGTCGGTGCGGCCCTTGGCGACCAGGAAGCTCAGCGATTCGGGGAGGAACTTCAGCAGCACCGGGACGAAGAGCAGCGGGACGACGCACACCCAGAAGGCGGCGCGCCAACCGACCGGGTCCACCAGCCACTTGGCCACATAGGCGGAGAGGATGCCGCCCGCGTGGTGGGCGGTCATCAGCATGCCGATGGTGAGGGCGACCCGGCCGCGCGGGGCGTAGTCGGAGACCATGCTGATCGCGGTGGGCAGCAGTCCGCCGAGGCCGACACCGGCGAGGGTGCGTCCGAGGCCGAAGACCTCGACGCTGCCGGAGACGGCGCAGATGCCGGAGGCCAGCGAGAAGAGCGTCACGCAGCCGATCATCAGCTGCTTGCGGCCGATCCGGTCCGCGACCGTGCCCGCGGCGAGCGCGCCGACCAGCATGCCGAAGGTGGCGTAGCTGCCGAGGTCGCCGGCCTGGTCCGCGGTGAGACCGAAGGTCCTCGTCTCCAGCAGGTGCGGCAGCACCGAGCCGTAGATGAACATGTCGAGGCCGTCGAAGAGCACGGCGAGCCAGCACAGGCCGATGACCAGTAGGGCCAGTCTGCCGGCGCGCGCGGTCGGGGCGGGGGACGGGGAGGGGGAGGAAGACATCGTTGGTTACCTCTCGTGCTTGGTGCGCTAGACGCTAAGGAGCCACGCCATGGATAGTCAACGTTTTTGTCAACAATCTCATCGACAATCGTTGAGGGGTGGCTCCCGCATCGCGTTCAGCGGCTCTCAGGCGACCGGCGGAGTCCCGTGGGTGTGGAAGGACGCGATGGTCTTCAGCCCCCAGGCCTGGCCCTTCCTCCGCTCCTCCTCGGTCCACGTGATCAGCGGCCAGTCGGGCGCGAGGACGAGGCGGGTGAGCGGGTTGCACAGCTCGATGCGGTTGCCGCCGGGCTCGTAGACGTAGAGGAAGAACGTCTGCTGGATGGCGTGCTTGTGCGGGCCCGTCTCGATGAACACACCGGTGTCGATGGCGAGATCGGCCGCGCGCAGGATGTCCTCGCGGGTGTCGGTCGCGAAGGCGATGTGGTGCAGCCGCCCGGTCGAACCGGTCCAGTCCTCGGTGTAGACGACGTCGTACGACTTGTTCGTGTACGTCAGCCAACGCGCCGCGATCCGGCCGCTGTCGAGCCGGATCTGCTCGGTCGGCCGGGCGCCCAGCACCTGTTGCTGGAACTCGGCGCTCGACAGCACGTCCGCGGCGAGGAAGTTGATGTGGTCGAGCCGCCGTACGCCGACGCCCCGGTTGGGCTTGGCCTGCGGCTGGTTCTTCAGCGCGGGCTTCAGCCCGTCGGGGGCCTGGTAGTGCTCGCTCTCCCAGTACAGGGCGTGCTCGTGGCCGTCCGGGTCGGTGGTGACGTAGAGCTTGCCGATCCCGGGTTCGTCCTCGACCCACCGGCCGGCGCCGCCCGCTTCCTCGACCGCCTCGATACGGCGCTGGAGTGCCTCCTCGCTGGAGGTGCGCAGGGCGAGGCGGCCGAGGCCGGGCCGGTCGCGGGCGGTGAGGACCAGGCTGTGGTGCTCGTAGTCGTCGTAGGTCCGCAGGTAGACGGTGTCGCCGTCCTGGCCGTTGACGGTGAGGCCCAGGTAGTCGGTGAAGAAGGCGACACTGGCGTCCAGGTCCGGGGTGAAGAGCTGGGCGTGGCCGATATGGGCGATGTCACCGAGCGGCGGAGCCATCGTTGCCTCCAGGGGGTCGTACGGGTGCGGGAGTTGGGGCGGCGGGCCGGGGGAAGACGGTGCCGTCGAAGATCTTGCGTGCGGTGCGGACGACCGCGGTGCCGCTGACCACGGGAGCGGAACCGTCGGATCCGGCGTCCACGCTGGTTTCGATGTCCAGGAATCCGCTGGGATGCTCGATGCGCATTCGGTCGCTTTGGGCGGGGATCTGCGCGATGCCCTCCCCACCCCACCGGGCAGCAGCAGCCCCGCCACCACGCTCGCGGCGCCGAGGACGCCGATGGAGGTGTGGCAGCGCACGGGAATGAAGGTGCGGGTCATGACCGCGCCGCCGTCCGTGGGCGGGGCGAGCAGGCTGAGCTTGGGGATCGTGGTGTGCTCGACGTCACCGAGGCCCATCAGCTTCCCGGCCGCGCGGCGGATCTCCCGCAGGCGGGCGGCGAGGGTGGCGTTCTCCTCCAGGTCGGCGGGCGTCTCGTAGCCCGTGACGTCCAGTGCGGCGGCCGGGATCAGGACGACCGGCATGCCGTTGTCGACGCAGGTCACCTCGGTGCCGGCGATGGTGTCCCGGACATGTCCCGTGGGGAGCAACGGGCCGCCGCCCTGCGGGAATTCGATCACCACGGGCGCCGCCGAGCCGGGTACGCCTGATATCTCGGCGGTGCCCGAGTAGTCGACCCGCCCGGCGGGGGTGGGGAAGGTCGCGATGGCGAGTTCCCCGGTGTTGAGCATGCGGATGCGGACGGACGTCTCGCCCTCACCGGAGGCCACCAGCCCCCGTTCCACGGCGAACGGGCCTATTCCGGCGAGGATGTTGCCGCAGTTCTGACGATCCGTCACCTCGGTTCGGTCGACGGCGACTTGGAGGAAGAGGTAGTCGACGTCGGCCTCCGGGTCGTCCGAGGCGGAGACCACGGCCACCTTGCTGGTGAGCGGGTGGGCGCCGCCCAGGCCGTCGATCTGGCGCGGGTCGGGGCTGCCCATGACCCGTAGCAGCAGGTCGTCGCGGGCGGCGGTGTCGGCGGGGGAGGTCCTCGGCCAGGAAGTAGGCGCCCTTGGAGGTGCCGCCGCGCATCAGCATGCAGCGGACCTCCGCGGGCCCGGTCACGACCCGGCTCCGGTGTACTCCTCGTACGTCCGGTACTCGACGCCGAGCCGCTTGAGGGTGTCCCTCAACCCGTAGCGGTCCAGGCCGAGTTGGCCCTCCAGGAAGGCGGCGCGGGTGGCGGCCTCCTTGACCTCGCGGGCTTCGGACCTCTCGGCGGTCTCGCGGGCCTTCTCGCGGGGTACGACCACCACGCCGTCGTCGTCGGCGACGATCACGTCACCGGGGCGGACGACCTGGCCGTCGATGGCGATCGGCACGTTGACCGAGCCGCCGGTGGCCTTGACGGTGCCCTGCGAGGAGACGGCGCGGGACCAGGCGGCGAAGCCCATGTCACGCAGTTCCCGAGTGTCGCGGATGCCGGTGCTGAGGACGACTCCGCGCACCCCGCGCTGCTGGAGCGCGGTGGCGAACAGCTCGCCGAACAGGCCGTCCGTGCACGGGGAGGTGGTGGTGACGACGAGGATGTCGCCCTCGCCGCACTGCTCGACGGCCGCATGGATCATGAGGTTGTCGCCGGGCCAGCCGAGCACGGTGACGGCGGTGCCGGCGACCCGAACTCCCTGTTGCACAGGGCGGATTGACGGCCCGAGGAGACCGGTGCGGCCCATGGCCTCGCTGACGGTGGCCACGCCGAAACCGGCCAGCGCCTCGACGTCCTCGGCGTCCGCCTTCGGGGGTTGGTGACAATCACGCCGCCCATGGTCATGCCAGCTCCTTCGCGATCTGCGGATACGGCCGCATGTACGCCTCGGCCATCGTCTTGTGGGCGAGGCCCAGGTTCGGGCCGGCGTTGCGCTTGAGCTGGACGCCGCGGCGGACGGCCAGGTCGGTGTAGTAGTCCCACAGGTGCTGCTGGGCACCGAGGCACTCCATGGCCTTGCGCTTGGTGTCCCAGACCTCGGTGATGTCGAGCAGGACCTCGGGCTTGAAGCCGCTCATCTCGGGCTGGTGGGGCTCGAAGTAGAAGACCGGCGGGGCACCGATGATCTCGCCCTCGCCGGGGTAGCCGATGGCCTGCGCGAGGACGCGGGCCTCCAGCGCCATCCGGTTGGCGGCCGGGTGGTCGCCGTTGTACGGGTCCTCGGTGGGGTGGGTGAGCACGACGTCGGGCTGCGTGGCGCGGTAGACCTCGACGAGGGTGTCGGTCAACTCGGCGGTGGCGACGAGAGGGTAGTCGCCGGCGTCGAAGAAGCGGACCTCGGCGCCGAGCGTGGCCGCGGCGCGCTCGGCCTCGTCCCGGCGTATCGCCTTGATCTCGTCCAGCTTCCTGCCCTCGCGCCAGGCCTTGGCGGACTCGCCGCGCTCGCCGAAGGTCAGACAGGCGATGGTGACCTTCTCGCCGCGGGCGGCGGCGAGGGCGATGGCCCCGCCCGCCCGCCAGACGAAGTCCCCGGCGTGCGCCGTGACGACGAGTGTCGATCGTGGGGTGGCGGGCGCGTTGCCGTGCGTCATTGCTCGAATCTCCTTGGTGGACAGGTGTGCGCCCGCCCCGGTGTGCCGGTCCGCGGCGCGTCAGTCGCGCAACGCCTCGATCACACTGGCGAGATGGGCGCGGACGGCCGCCTCGGCCGCCTGTGGATCCCTGGCCGTGATCGTCTCGATCATCGCCAGATGCTCGTTCAGGGACTGCTGCGGACGCCCCGGCCGCAGCGCCAACTGGAAGCGGTGACGCACCAGTTGGGCATTGAGCCGCTCCAGCAGGGTCACGGCCGTCTGCTGGCCGGAGAACTCCCTTACCCTGTCGTGCAGTTCGTGGTTCAGCTCGGAGTAGGTGACGGGCTCGCCGTCGGCCACGGCCTTGGTCATGGCCCGGCCCAGGTCCGCCAGTTCGGCCAGCTGGTCATCGCTGGCCGCGACGGCCGCCTTGGCCGCGCACAGTCCCTCCAGGACCATGCGGCACTCCGTGATGGCGACCGCTTCCTCCACGGTCACCACCCGCACCCGGGAACCCCGGTTGCGGATCCGCTCGACCAGTCCCTCGGCCGCCAGATCGATCAGTGCCGCGCGGATGCTGGCCCGCGTCACATCGAGTTGCTCGGCGAGCTCGTTCTCCACCAACCGCTGCGCCGGTGCCATGTCGCCGTGCAGGATCGCCTGCCGCAGCTGCGTGAGCGCATGCTGCTTGGCCTGCTCCCCGGTGCTCGGACGGGCTTCTTTCGGCATCGTTGCCCTCCCTGAGTGAGTGCCTGTCGAACCTAAATCTAGCCAAACAAGATTGTCAACAATTTTGTCCGCCGTATTGCAGGCATGCTGCCGCCCATCCTTACCGCAGACAGGCCGCCGCCCGCCCACGGACCGGCCGTGGACGGGCAGTGCGGGAGCTCTTCCAGGGCTTCCGCCGACCGCAGCTCATCGACGTCCCGTCCTTCGTCCCGCACCACTCCAGGTAGCCGGAGGTGAAGGAACCGACCCACCTGTAGTGGTCGTCGGGCAGCCTCTCGGGCGTGTAGGCACGGTAGTTGGCCGCTTCCTTGATATCGCCCGAGCCGTCGTGGGCGAGGAGTCGCGGGTACGGGTGGACGGGCCGCGTGTAGACGACGGTGGGCCGCTTGCCGCCACCGCCGTGGACCGCCCGGGTGACTCAGGGCTCGCGGTAGAGCGCGGTGAGCAGTTCCAGCACGGCCTGGGTGGCGGGGTGCGGGTCGTCCTTCCACCAGGCGAGGCGTACGGCGATCGGCTCGCCGTCGCGCACCGGGCGGTAGACGATTCCGGGGCGCTGGTACTGGTTGGCGGTCGCCTCGGCGGTGACGCCGACAGTGCGGCCGGTGGCGATGACGGTGAGCCAGTCGTCCACGTCGTGGATGTCCTCGGTGGCGGGACGGGAGTCGGGCGGCCACAGGTCTGCGGTCGTGGTGCCGGTGCGGCGGTCGACGAGGAGGGTGCGCCCGGCGAGATCGGCCAGCCGGACCGAGCGGCGCCGGGCGAGGGGGTCGTCGGAGGCCATGGCACACAGCCGTCGCTCCAGCCCGACGATGGCCGACTCGAACCGCCGGTCGTCCAGGGGTCTGCGGAGCACGGCCAGATCGCAGGCACCCTCACCGAGCCCCGCGGTGGCCGAGTTGACGCGGACCAGGTGCAGATCGGTCTCCGGGTGCGCGCGGCTCCAGCGGCGCTGGAAGGGGAGCGTGTGCCGGCCGAGCGCCGACCAGGCGTAGCCGACGCGCAGATGGACGTGCCCGGAGGTGGCGTCCCGGACCAGGTCGTCGACCTCGGCGAGCACCCGCCGGGCGTGCGCGACCACCCGTGCGCCGGTGCCGGTCGGGGTGACCGATCGGGAGGTGCGCCTCAACAGCCTTACGCCCAGGGCGCGTTCGAGCGAGGCGAGGGTGCGGGAGACAGCCGCCTGGGAGACGCCGAGGGTGGCGGCGGCGTCAGTGAAGGTGCCCTCGTCGACGATCGCGACGAGGCAGCGCAGCTGTCGCAGCTCCAGATCCATGACTCCAGCGTATAGATCGTCTCCCGATTGCATTTTGCGCAAGTGCCGGCCGGGCGCACGATCGGAGCATGTCCGGAGCCTCTTCAGCGACAACTCCCGTGCCCACCACGGCACCTGGCACCCGCGGCCGTCCCGGGTGGGGCTCGCCGGGATAGCCACCATGGCCGGCAGCGGGCTGTCGAACCAGACCGGGGCCGCGATCGGCTCGCTCGCCTTCCCGGTCATCGGGCCGGTGGGGTCGTCGTCGCGGTGCGTCAGTACGTCGCCGCGGTGGTCCTGTTCGCGGTGGGCAGGCCCCGGCTGCGGGAGTTCACCTGGCGGCAGTCGTGGCCCGTGCTGCTGCTCGCCGTGGTGTTCGGGACGATGAACCTGTCCCTGTACACGGCGATCGACCGCATCGGGCTCGGGCTTGCGGTGACGCTGGAGTTCCTGGGGCCGCTGTCCATCGCCCTGGCCGCCACCCGGCGCCGCGTGGACGCCTGTTGTGCGCTGATCGCGCTGGCGGGGGTGGTGACGCTGATGCGGCCGCGCCCTTCCGCCGACTACCTGGGCATGGCCCTCGGGCTGCTGGCCGCCGGGTGCTGGGCGTCGTACATCCTGCTCAACCGGACCGTCGGCAGGCGCCTCCCCGGCGCGCAGGGATCGGCGACAGCGGCCGGGGTGTCCGCGCTGATGTTCCTGCCGGTCGGGATCGTCGTCGCGGTCCGGCATCCGCCGACGCTCACGGCGGTCGCGTGTGCGGTGGCGGCCGGAGTGCTGTCGTCGGCGGTGCCGTACCTGGCCGACCTGTTCACGCTGCGCAGGGTGCCGGCTCCGGCGTTCGGGCTGTTCATGAGCGTCAATCCGGTGCTCGCCGCCGTGGTCGGCTGGATCGGCCTCGGAGAGCGGCTGGGCTGGGCGGAGTGGGCGGGCATCGGTGCCGTGGTGGTCGCGAACGCGCTGAGCATTCTCACCGCACGGGACTGAGACGCCCGCCGCTCCGGCCGTCGTCTCACCCGGCGAGGACGTCGTTCGTGTCGCCGCGCTCCCGGAGCAGCGCGTGGGCGTCCCGGGCGGTGAGCAGGAGCACGGGCGGGCGGTGCGTGACGAGCCGGCGGCCCTGGGCGAGGGCGTCCGTCCCGGGCAACTCGGCGTCGACGAGGACCAGTTCGCACCGCTGCTCCGCGAGCCGAGTCACCCCTTCGGTGCCGCTGCCGGCGATCCTGCTGCCGCCGTACGTGGACCTGCGCGCCACCTCACCGCCCTGCCTGCCCGACGCAGGCAAATTCACACCGTTGCTTGACTCAAGTAAGTCGCATATGCTTGCCTAACTCAAGTAAGACCACCGCAAGGCGGCCACGGGACAGCAGGTGCACGACCGAGCCCTCGCCTCCAGAGCCGGGGCCGCCTCGAGCGGGAGGCGGCCCCCGCGCCGAACCCGTGGGGACGGGGGTCGGCGCCGTCCCGGACCCGGTCGCCGTCCACTCCCCGGACCGGCGCCGGTCCGCGGACGAATCCCTTGCCGCCTCCCGCACATTCCTCGCGCTCGAGCAGATGTGGATCCTGACTGACGTGTCGCCCCGACGATTCCGGCGCCTGCCCGGCGCCCCGAGGGAGCGGTCCCCCCGACCGGTGGTGGACCGTGCCGCATCCGTGCCGTCCGGTCCGCTCCCCTCGCCCGGACGGACGCGCCTGACCTGATCTCCATGCGCGCCACCGTGCGGCAGGCCGGCCGGACGACAATCCAGCTGGTCGTCTCCGCCGCGATGACCTTCGGGTCGTACATCTTCGTCACCGTGCTCCTGCTCACCGCGATCGCCACGGCCACGGTCGTCGGCGCGTTCATGCTGCCCGAGACGGTACTGCTGATACGGCGCGTCGCCGGGGCCAAGCGGCAGCAGGCGGGCGGGTGGACGGGCCGGAAGATCCCCGAGGCGTACCAGCCGCTCACCGGCACCGTCCGCGAGCGGCTGCGCACGGCGGTCCGCGACCCGGGCACACTGACCGACTTCCGCTGGATGGTCGCCTACTACGCCTACGGCACCCTGCCCGTGCTGATGCTGCCGCTGTGGCCACTGGGTCTGGTGGTCGACGGGGTGTGGTGCGGGCTGCTGGGCCGCAGGGCCCTCGTCCTGCCGCTCATCACCCGGCTCGCGGATCTCGACGCGCACTGCTCCACCGCCCTGCTGAAGCCCTCACCCAAAGCCCAACTCACCGTACGCGTCAAGGAGTTGACGCAGACCCGGGCGGGCGCGATCGCCGCGCACGGGGCCGAGCTGCGCCGGATCGAACGCGACCTGCACGACGGCACCCAGGCCCGGCTGGTCTCCCTGTCCATGCGCGTCGGGCTCGCCAAGCGGGCCTACGACCAGGACCCGGAGGCGGCGCGCAGGATGCTGGACGACGCGCAGACGCTGGCCGAGGAGGCACTGACGGATCTGCGGCACGTGGTGCGTGCCATCCATCCGCCGATCCTCACCGACCGCGGCCTGGTCGGCGCGGTCCGCGCGCTCGCCGCCGGCTGCGCGCTCGACGTCACCGTGACCGTGGACGGGCTGACCGACGGCCATGACGGGCCGCGCGCGCCGGCGGCCGTGGAGGCGGCGGCGTACTTCGTGATCGCCGAGTCGCTGACCAACGCGGCCAGGCACAGCGGCGCCGACCGCGCCGACGTCCACCTCGCCCGCGCCCGCACCGGACTGCGTGTCCGGGTGCGCGACGAGGGGCGGGCGGAGCCGGGGGCCCCTCCGAGGCTCCTGGCTCTGGCGGAGAGGCGGGTGGTTCGGGGCTGCTCGGTATGCGGCGCCGGGTCGCCGCGCTCGACGGAAGCGTGACCGTGACCAGCCCCGTGGGGGGACCTACCGTGATCGAAGTGGAGCTGCCGTGCGTCTGGTGAACGTGGTCGAGGCGGAACCGACGTGAGGGTCGTGATCGCCGAGGACAACGTCCTGCTGCGGGAGGGCCTGGTCCTGTTGCTGACCTCCGCGGGACACGAGGTCGTGGCCGTCGCCGGCAGCGGACCCGAGGTGCTGCCGGCACTGCTCGAACACCGGCCCGACGTGGCCGTCCTCGACGTCCGGATGCCGCCCGGCTTCCGCGACGAGGGACTGCGGGCCGCGCTGGAGGCACGGGAGCGGATCCCTGGGCTGCCGGTGCTGGTGCTCTCGCAGTACGTCGAGGAGTTGTACGCCGCCGAGCTGCTGGGGGTCGGCGCGAGCGGGTCGGCTATCTCCTCAAGGACCGGATCGGGCGCGTGGACGAGTTCCTCGAGGCGCTGGACCGGGTGGCGGCCGGCGGTACGGCGCTTGACCCCGAGGTGGTGACCGAGCTGCTGACCCGGCGCCGCGATTCACCGCTGGACTCGCTGACCCCGCGTGAACGCGAGGTTCTGGAGCTGATGGCGGAGGGCCACGACAACACGACGATCGCGAAGACCCTGGTCGTCACGGAACGCGCGGTCAGCAAGCACATCGGCAATGTGTTCCTGAAGCTGAGCCTGCCGCCGAGCGACAGCGGACACCGGCGGGTGCTTGCCGTGCTGGCGTATCTGCGGAACGTGTGAGCCGTGGCGTGCGGCGCCGGTCTTCGAAGGCCGTCGCCGTGTCTGTCCAGTACTTCGGCGACGGACGGGCCGCAACCGTGTTCGCCCCGGCGCCCGACGCTACCGCCGAGGGGGCACCATCGTTCTCAGGGCTCCCGGGATCATCTCGACCCCGGAGGCCCGAGAGGACGGAACGTGGCAGCTGAACGCGGGATCTCACGGCGGGCGCTTCTGATCGCGCTGGCCATCGCCGGGGCGACGGCCGTCCCCGCAGGTGCCCAGGGCCCGGCCCCGGGAACGGCTACACCATGCCCACCCTCACCTTCGACGACCAGGCCGTCCAGCACCGCCTCGGCGCCGTCCACGCGTCCGCGCTCCGTTCCGTGTCCGGCGCGAACACCATCGGCGCGGACCGCGCGGTGTACGACCGTTCCGGCCTGCTGTCCTATCCGCCGGGCACCGTCGTCCGGGCGGGCGGCGGGTATCCCGCGCCGCAGCGCTGGACCCGGGACGCGGCGGTCAACGCGTGGAGCGGGGTCAGCCTGCTGGCGCCGGACGTCGGGCGCAACACGCTGTGGTCCGTGGTCGACCGGGCGCGGGACGGGCTCGTCGTCCAGCAGGACAACCAGTGGTGGGACCAGATCGTGTGGGTGCTGGCCGCCCACCACCACTACCTGGTCACCGGCGACCGTGCCTTCCTCACCCGGGCCTACGACACGTCCGCACGCACCCTCGCGGCCCGCCGCACCGAACACTTCGACCCGGCCTTCGGCCTCTTCACGGGCCCGGGCTTCATGAACGACGGCATCTCCGGCTACCCCAGCCCGCCCGCGTCGAAGTCCGTGCACTCGTCCTTCGTCCTCGACCACCCGCGCGCCGCGAAACTGATGTGCCTGTCGACCAACTGCCTCTACTACGGCGCCCATCAGGCCCTCGCCGCCATGTCCGAGGCCCTCGGCCACCCCGTGCAGGCCGCCTCGTTCCGCTCGGACGCGGAGCACCTCCGTACGGCGATCGACCAGCACCTGTGGCGCGCGGACGCCGGCACCTACGGCTACCTCGTGCACGGCGACGGCCCCTCGCCGGACACCTCGACACCTCGCAGGAGGGCGCGGGCCTGGCCCTCGCGATCCTCCTCGGCGTCGCCGACAGCACACGCGCCGGCCAACTCCTCGACTCCACGCACTGGCAGCCGTACGGCATCGTCAACGTCTGGCCGCACTTCCCGCGCTTCGACGACCGGCACCCGGGGCGGCACAACGTGATGGTCTGGCCGATGGTCCACGGCCTCTACGGCCAGGCCGCCGCCGAAGCGGGCCGCGCCGAGCCGTTCGCCCTCGCGGTCGACACCCTCGCCGACCTGGTCACCGCGAGCGGCGGCTTCTACGAGCTGTACAACTCGGTGACCGGCAAGGTCGACGGCGGCTGGCAGGGCGGCGCGAGCGGCCACGCGGACCACTTCGTGTCCCAGCCGGACCAGACCTGGTCGGCGACGGCGTATCTCCGCCTGATCCACGAGGGCCTTTTCGGCCTGACCTTCACGGACGACTCCCTACGACTGGCCCCGTGCCTGCCGTCGACCTGGGGGCCGGTGAGTCTGCGCGGGCTGCGGTACCGGGGCATGACGCTGGACGTACGGCTGAGCGGCGGTGGAAGCCGGGTGGAGTCGTGCACGGTCGACGGGCTGGCCGGGGACCCCGTCGTCGCGGCGGACGGGCAGGGGCATCACACGGTCGAGGTCGCCCTGACGGACTAGGACGTGCCCGTACGGGCCAGGGAGGTCCGTGGGCCGCCTGTCCGGAGATGGGCCTGAAGCAGTCGCCAGGTGCATCCATCGGTCAACGCGGACATGCCGGACGGTCTATCGTGTCCGCATGTCCGTGCCCGAACTGATCCGTATCGTCTCCCGTGACTCGCCCATGGCGCTGGCCCAAGTGGAGCGGGTCCGCGCCGAGTTGGCCGTCCTCCATCCGCAGGTGCGCACCGAGGTCGTACCGGTGAAGACGACCGGCGACAAGTGGATGGGCGATCTCGCCCTGGTGGAAGGCAAGGGTGCGTTCACCAAGGAGGTGGACGCGGCGCTGCTCGCCGGTGACGCGGATCTCGCCGTGCACTGTGTGAAGGACGTGCCCGCCGACCGTCCGCTCCCCGCCGGTACGACGTTCGCCGCGTTCCTGAAGCGGGACGACATCCGTGACGCCCTGATCCACCCGGGCGGCCTGACTCTGGACGAGCTGCCGCCCGGCACCCGCGTCGGCACCTCGTCGGTCCGCCGGGTCGCCCAACTCGCGGTCACCCACCCCGAGTTGGAGTGCGTGCCGTTCCGCGGCAACGTCAACCGGCGGCTGGAGAAGCTCGCGGCGGGCGAGGCCGACGCCCTCCTCGTCGCGATGTCGGGCCTGGAGCGCATCCACCGCACGGACGTGATCACCGAGGTGCTGTCCCCGAGGCGATGATGCCGCCGATCGGCGCGGGCATCCTCGCCCTGCAGTGCCGCGAGGGCGACACCGACGTCATCGACGCGGTCAGCGGACTCGGTCACCCGGAGACGCACCGCGAGGCGACCGCGGAGCGCATGTTCCTGCACGTCCTCCAGGGCCACTGCAACAGCCCGATCGCCGGCTACGCCAAGGTCGACCGCAGCGGCGAACTCTCGCTGCGCGCCCTGTGTTCACCCCGGACGGCAAGACCCGCCTCAACGCCCACGAGTGGGCCGGGCGGCTCGACCCGGCGACACTGGGCACGTCGGTGGCGGTCGCGCTGCTGCGGCAGGGCGCCCGCGAGATCATCGACGGCATCCCGCACTGACGGCTCCGGACAGGGGGCTCAGGGAGTGGCTGAGTCTCAGGGGTGCCCGGCTCCGCCTGGTCCCGGAGGAAGTTGCTGACCTGGTGTGCCAGGCCGTCCCGGCCGACCCCGGCGGCGACGGCCGCCTCGCACAGGCCGATGCCGCCCGCCCACAGCCGCCGCTCGGTCCACTCCTCCTCCACCCGCAGCTGGACCTGTACGTCCACCTGCTTCAGGGAGTCCTCCGCACCGGCCGCGTAGACGACGGCAGTGGCGCGGCGGAGCGGATAGACGTCGAAGCCCTCGATGAACTGCGAGCTGCGCCAGTCGATGAAGGCGCTCTCGCCGTCCGGGCCCACCCTGACGTCGATCTGACCGTCCTCCAGGTGGATGCCGTAGTGGCGCGCGCCGCGGTTCTCGACGGTGACACGGAGCGTGAAGTACGTCAGGCCCTCGGCCGCGTCGTCGCGTCCGCGTGGCGGCTCGGCGGCGGCCAGGCTGTGGACGCGGACACGCAGACCGGCATGTTCGTCGTACTCCTGCCAGTCCCCGACCACGTTCGGCTCGTACACAGTGCACCCTCTCGACCTCAGAGAGCTGCTTCCTATCTGTGTGCTCAGCGCACTGTCAAATGAGCGGAATGCGCTGTGGCCAGCGTTTTCGTCCGCTTGATCACTGATCAAGCCGTGCGCAGGAGAAATCCGCTGTCCGGCCGTCGAATCCTGGTCGGGGGCGTGCCGCACATCACGTCCCCGGCAAGATCAGCGGGCGAGCCGTCCGAGCAGGGAGGAGGCGGCCGCGATACCCAGTGCGGCGGCCACCAGCAACACGGCGAAGTCGGTGCCCACATGGGACGGGGTGCCGAGCAGCAGCCCGCGCAGCGCGTCCACTTCGTAGCTCAGCGGGTTCACCTTGCTGACCGCCTGCAACCAGCCCGGCATGATCGCCACCGGGTAGAGGGCGTTGGACCCGAAGAACAGCGGCATGGTGATCGCCTGTCCGAAACCCATCAGCCGGTCCCTGCTGAGCACGATGCCGGCGATGGTCATCGACAGACAGGAGAAGAAGGCCGAGCCGAGGATCACGATCGCCCCGACGCCGATCAGCTTCAGCGGGTTCCAGGTCAGCGCGACGCCGAGGAGCGCGGCGATGACGACCACGACGACGGCCTGGATCAGCGACTTCACCCCGGCCGCGAAGGCCTTGCCGGTGATCAGTGCCGAGCGCGGGGTGGGGGTGACGAGGAGCTTGTTGAGGATGCCCGCGTCGCGCTCCCAGATGATCTGGATGCCGTAGAAGATGGCGATGAACATCGCGGACTGGGCGATGATGCCCGGGGCGAGGTAGTCGATGTACGGGATGCCGCCGGTGGGGATCGCCTTGATGCGGGTGAAGGTCTGGCCGAAGATCAGCAGCCAGAGCGCCGGTTGGACGGCGCGGGTGTACAACTCGGTGCGGTCGTGGCGGAGTTTCTGGAGTTCGACCGCGCACATCGCGATGACGCGGGCGGGCACCAGGCGCCAGCCGGACCGGGGTTGGGGCGGGGTCAGGAGAAGGTTCAGGCCGTTCTCGGTGGCGGGGTCAGCCGACACGGTTCGCGGTGCGGCGGGTGCTTCGGACATCGCGGAAACCTCCTGACTGGTCTTCGAGACCGCTGCCGGCTATGTCCCGGAAGACGTCTTCGAGGGTGGGCAGCGGATCGGTGGCGGGCGCTCCGTCGGCGCGGCGGCGTTCGCCGAGGCCCTCGCGGAGCTGCTCCGGGGTGCCCAGGGCACGGATGCGGCCGCGGTGCATGAGGCCGACGCGGTCGCAGTACTGGTCGGCCTCGTCCATGTAGTGGGTGGTGACCAGGACGGTCATGCCGGTGGCCTCGCGCACCGCGTTGATGTGCTCCCACACGCTGGTGCGGGCGATCGGGTCGAGGCCGATCGTGGGCTCGTCGAGGATGAGCAGGCGGGGCGCGCTGACCAGGGCCTGCGCGAGTTCGAGGCGGCGGACCATGCCGCCGGAGTAGGTGTTGGCGAGCCGGTCGGCGGCGTCGGTGAGGTCGACGGCCCGCAGCGCCTGGGCGACCCGCGGTGCGCGCTCCTTGCGCGGCACGTCGAAGACGCGGGCGAAGAGAGCCACGTTCTCGCGGCCGGTGAGCCCGCTGTCGGCGGACAGCTGCTGCGGGACGTAGCCGAGCATGCGCCGTACGGACATCTGCTCCTTGGCCGTGTCGTGGCCGAAGACGTGGACCATGCCGGCGGGGACCGGCAGGAGGGTGGTGATACAGCGGATCGCCGTGGTCTTCCCGGCGCCGTTGGGGCCGAGCAGGCCGAAGACCTCGCCCTCCCCACGGACAGGTCGAGCCCGTCCACCGCGGTCGTCTCGCCGAAGGAATAGGCGAGCCGGGTGCAGCTGACGGCTGCGGACCGCCCGGTGTCGGTGGCAGTGTCGATGGACGGCGTCATGACTCGTCGGCCTCCTCGTGCAGATTCACGGCCAGTTGGCGCAGGGCCGGGATCGCCGCGCGCAGCGCGTCCCGGTCCGCCCGGTCGAGACGGTCCACCTGGCCCCGGACGAGCGCCGCGCGCCGCGCGTGCCAGTCGCCGAGCCGGGTCTTGGCCGCCTCGGTGAGCTGGAGGCGGGCGGCGCGCCGGTCGGTGGGGTCCGTCCCGCGGATCAAGAAGCCGTCCTTGACGAGCTGGTTGACGAGCGTCGACACCGAGTTGCTCGCGAGGAACAGCTCCTTGGCCGCGTCCGAGATGCCGATGCCGGGCCGGACCTCGACCAGGCGCAGCAGTTCCACTTCGGCGCCGCGCAGTCGGGGCAGGGTCATCTCGCTGCGCAATCGCCTGCGGATCAGCCGCTGGACCCCGACGAGCGCGTCGGCCAGCTCTTCAGGGAAGTTCTCCGTCTCCACACTCCTGATATTACCTCTTTAGCAGAGGTAACTAACCCAAAAGGATGGTCAAGACGCCCGCTCGGCAGGCCGTCGGGCCGGTTCCGGTTGGACACTGGTGGAGACCGGTGGCCGCCGGTCCACGAGAGGGGAACGCGACTGCCATGAACCACGACAGGAATACGTCCCCGGTGAGCCGGACGCCGTCTCCACGCGTTCGGTGTTCGGCGCCCCCTGCTGGGTGAGTCTCACGAGCCGCGATGTGGAGACGACCGAGGCCTTCTACGAGTCCGTGTTCGGCTGGAAGTGGCGCTCGGCCAGCCTCGGCGACCGGTTCCGGATCGCCACGGCGAACGACGTCCCGGTGGCCGGTCTGGCCGCGGTGGCCTCCATGTGGCAGGTCGCGGTGGCGTGGACGCCGTACTTCGCGGTGCCCGACGCGGACGTGACCGCGGGCCGGGTCCGGGAGCGCGGTGCGACGGTCGCCGTGGGCCCGCTCTCCTTCCCGCCCGGCCGCGCGGCGCTGCTGGCCGACCGGGACGGCGCGATCTTCGGGATCTGGGAGGGCGAGCTCGGCGGCGGCTGGGAGACCTGGCGCCGTTCGGCCCCGGCCTTCGTCCGGCTGCACACCCGGGACGCCTTCGACGCGGCGATCTTCTACGGCGAGGTCCTCGACTGGGCGTCGGCGGACCCGGCGAGCTGCGAGGTCCAGTACGAGGGCGGCGAGGTCGTCCTGCGCAGTGGCGGCAAGACCGTGGCCCGGATCGCGTCGGGCGCGCTGGAGGCGGCGCCCGACCCGACGGTCCGGCCGCACTGGCAGGTCCACTTCGCGGTCTCCGACATCAGGTCGTGCGCCCGCGCCGCGGGAGGCACACGGCGGCAGCGTCCTGCGGGAGAACGCCACCGAGGCCGTCCTGCGCGACCCCGACGGCGCCCGCTTCACGGTCACCTCCCGCGACGCCCCCTGACCCTGCCGTCCTCCCGGGCGGGCCTCGACAACAGCACCAGGCTGCGCGCTTCCACGACCCTGTCGGTGCCGGCCTTGTGCTCCGTCTCGTCCGGGGTGCCCTGCGGTTCGGCGGTGTCGATCAGGGTGGTCCAGCGCTCGCCGTAGGCGACGTCGGGCAGTCGGAAGCGGACTGGCTCCCAGAAGCTGTTCAGCAGGAGCAGGAACGAGTCGTCGACGACGGCCCGCCGTGCGGGTCGCGTTCGGCGATGGCGTCACCGTTGAGGAAGACGCCCACGCAGTGCGCGTCGGAGCGCTGCCAGTCAAGGTCGGCCATCTCGCGGCCGTCGGGCAGCAGCCACACCAGGTCGGGCAGCGGCTGCCCGGCGTGCACGGCGGTCTCACCCCGGAAGAACCGGCGCCGCCGCAGCACGGGATGCGCGGCCCGCAGCCCGATCACATATCGCGTGAAGTCGGCGAGATCACGCTGCTCGTCGGTCAACTCCCAGTCGATCCAGGAGACTTCGTTGTCCTGGCAGTAGGCGTTGTTGTTGCCGCGCTGACTGCGGCCGAGTTCGTCACCGTGGCCGAGCATCGGGATGCCCTGCGAAAGGAGCAGCGTGGCAAGGAAGTTGCGCTGCTGCCGGGCCCGCAGCTCAAGGACGGCCGGGTCGTCCGTGTCACCTTCCGCCCCGCAGTTCCAGGACCGGTTGGTGCTCTCGCCGTCCTGGTTCCCTTCCCCGTTGGCCTCGTTGTGCTTGTCGTTGTACGAGACGAGGTCGCGCAGGGTGAACCCGTCGTGCGCGGTGACGAAGTTGACGCTGGCGCGTGGGCGGCGCCGACTGTGCTGGTACAGGTCGGAGGAGCCGGTGAGCCGGGACGCGAACTCGCCGAGCGTGTGCTCGCCGCCGCGCCAGAAGTCCCGTACGGCGTCACGGTACTTGCCGTTCCACTCCGACCAGAGCGGTGGGAAGTTGCCGACCTGGTAGCCGCCCTCCCCACGTCCCAGGGTTCGGCGATGAGCTTGACGCGGCTGATCACCGGGTCCTGCTGGATCAGGTCGAAGAACGCCGACAGCCGGTCCACCTCGTGGAACTGCCGGGCCAGGGTGGCCGCCAGGTCGAAGCGGAAGCCGTCGACGTGCATCTCGGTGACCCAGTAGCGCAGCGAGTCCATGATCAGCTGAAGGACGTACGGGTGCCGCATCAGCAGGCTGTTGCCGGTGCCGGTCGTGTCGTAGTAGTGGCCCCAGTCGCCGTCCACCAGGCGGTAGTAGGAGGCGTTGTCGATGCCCCGGAAGGAGAGGGTGGGGCCCTGCTCGTTGCCCTCGGCGGTGTGGTTGTAGACGACGTCGAGGATGACTTCGAGTCCGGCCGCGTGCAGCGCCTTCACCATGGACTTGAACTCGGTGACCTGGCGCCCGCGTTCGCGGTGCGCGGCGTAGGCGTTGTGGGGCGCGAAGAAACCGATGGTGTTGTAGCCCCAGTAGTTCGACAGGCCCCGGTCCTGGAGCACGCCGTCCTGCACGAACTGGTGCACCGGCATCAACTCGACGGCGGTGACCCCGAGTTGGACCAGATGCTCGACGACGGCCGGGTGCGCGAGCCCCCGCGTACGTCCCCGGTGTTCCTCGGGGACCTCCGGGTGCGTGCGGGTCAGGCCCTTCACATGGGCCTCGTAGATCACCGTGTCGGAGTACGGGTGCCGGGGTGGGCGGTCGTCGCCCCAGTCGAAGGCGGGGTCGGTGACGACGCCGAGCATGCCGTGTCCCGCGCTGTCGCCTGCGGCGGGTCCGGCCGAACGCTCGTACAGCGAGGGGTCGTTGTCGATCTGGCCGTCGACCGCCGTGGCGTACGGGTCGAGGAGCAGTTTCGCCGGGTTGCAGCGGTGTCCGGCGCCCGGCTGCCACGGCCCGTGCACCCGGTAGCCGTAGCGCTGGCCGGGACCGATGTCGGGCAGGTAGCCGTGCCACACGAAGCCGTCGGCCTCGGTCAGCCGGACGCTGCGGTGGCTGCCGTCGTCGCCGACGAGGACGAGGTCGACGCGTTCGGCGACCTCGCTGAACAGGGCGAAGTTGGTACCCGCGCCGTCGTATGAGGCCCCAGGGGAAAGGGTGCCCGTTCCAGACGGGCACCCCTTTCCGGGACGGGCTCGCGCTCACTTGGCGTCCTCCAGGACGCCGTCCGCCGGGCGGGCCGGCAGGGCGGCCGGCACTTCGCGGGGCAGGTCGAGCATCTCCCGCAGGCGCGGCGCGGGCGTCCTGGGGACGCGCGGGACGCGCTCGCCGCTGCGGGCACGCTGCGAGAACCAGATGACCTTGCTCCCGGTGTCGGTGGCGCAGCATCCCCAGCCGTCGCTCATCGCGGCGATCCGGGCGAGGCAGGCGCGCAGCTCCAGGTCCGGGCGCAGATCGCGGTCGTTGCCGCCGATGGCGGTGATCAGGTGCTGGCCGTTCCACCACAGCTCTATGGACGTGTGCTTGTCCGTGGCGTGCTCGTCGATGGCCCGCAGCAGCAGCTCGGCGCCGCGACAGACGGGCTCCACGAGGATCTCCAGGTCCCACAGCCGGAGGTGGGCGGCCAGAATCCGCCTGACCTGCCCGACCCGTTCCTGACTGACGTCCACATCGAGGTGGTAGTAGCACGGCACTGCGGTCTTCATCTTCGTTGGCTCCTCACCGGCGGAACTCTCGCACCGCCTCTGCCCCTACGGGGCCCGGCCCCGAACACGAAGCGTGAGCACTGATCGCTTCTGAGTCAGCTCCAGAGTGCGAGGGCTAGGCCATTCGTGCAACACGAGCGACGGCTGAGGTAGTTGAAGAACCAACAAGACGCTTGGTCATCGGATGTGCACCATGAGTGAAAGCCTCGACTGCCGTGACGGAGCCATTCCGCTCCGTCACGGCCGCCACCCGACGGTCGGGAACCGCGGTCCGCCGAGGCGAAAGGTGAACAGCGCCATGCTGCTACCCGCCAAGGCCGAGGTCGCCCGCCAACTGCGGCGCTACCGGGCGTGGGAACGCGTGATGCTCGCGTCGCCGGGCGACCGGACGGTACGGGCCACCTTCGAGGACTCGGGCTACACCCTGTGCGTGCTGATGGGCGAACGCTGCGCGCGCGAGGCCGCGGAAGCCGCCGAGCGCTATCTGCGCAGCACCGCGAGCACGTACCTCCAGGAGCAGAACGGACGCCCCCGTACGACGGCCGTCGTCCACCGCGGCCCGCCCGTGGCCGTCGATCAACGTTCCCCTGCGGGAAGGTAGGTCCCCTTCCGGCGCAGCTCGCACCCACCCCACGGCCGGGCGAACAGCCCGGCCTCCGGCACGACGGAGGTGACACCCATGAACGCGACCCCGGCAGCCATCGGCCGCATTCCGGTACGTGACGTACGCCCGTCCGTGGACAGCGGCGCGCGCCCGGCGAAGGCGGTGGTCGGCGAACCGTTCCAGGTCACCGCCACCGTCTTCCGCGAGGGCCACGACACGATCGGCGCCAACACCGTCCTCTACGACCCGGACGGCCGCCCCGGCCCGTGGACCCCGATGCGCGAACTCACCCCCGGCAGCGACCGCTGGGGCGCCGAGATCACCCCGACCGCGACAGGCCACTGGTCCTACGTCGTGGAGGCCTGGGGCGATCCCGTCGCGACCTGGCGCCGGGCCGCCCGCATCAAGATCCCGGCCGGCATCGACATCGGCCTGATGCTGGAGGAGGGCGCGGAGCTGTACGCGCGCGCCGCGGCCGGGGTGCCCGAGGCCCGGCTCGCGCCACGATCCTGGGCGCCGCGGAGAGGCTGCGCGACGACACCCCCTGCCGGTGGGGACACGCTTCGTGGCCGCGCTGACGCCTGCCGTGGACGCGGTGCTGGAGCGCTATCCGCTGCGGGACCTGGTGACGGTCTCGGAGCCGCGGCCTCTGATGGTCGAGCGGGAACGGGCCCTTTACGGCGCGTGGTACGAGTTCTTCCCCCGCTCCGAGGGCACTCCGGCGCAGCCCCACGGCACCTTCCGCACGGCCGCGAAACGGCTGGACGGGATCGCCGCGATGGGCTTCGACGTCGTGTACCTCCCGCCGATCCACCCCATCGGGACGACCTTCCGCAAGGGCCCGAACAACACCCTGTCCGCAGGACGTGAGGACGTCGGCGTCCCCTGGGCCATCGGCTCACCGGAGGGCGGCCACGACGCCATCCACCCGCAGCTGGGCACGCTGGAGGACTTCGACGCGTTCGTCACGCGGGCCGCCGAGCTGGGCATGGAGATCGCCCTCGACTTCGCCCTCCAGTGCTCCCCCGACCACCCCTGGGTGGAGAAGCACCCGGAGTGGTTCCACCACCGCCCCGACGGGACGATCGCGTACGCGGAGAACCCGCCGAAGAAGTACCAGGACATCTACCCGATCGCCTTCGACCGCGACATGGACGGCCTGATCACCGAGACCGTCCGGGTACTGCGGCACTGGATGGACCACGGGGTGCGGATCTTCCGCGTCGACAACCCGCACACCAAGCCGGTCGTGTTCTGGGAGCGGGTGATCGCGGAGATCAACGGCACCGACCCGGACGTGATCTTCCTGGCCGAGGCGTTCACGCGGCCCGCGATGATGCACACGCTCGCGCAGATCGGCTTCCAGCAGTCGTACACCTACTTCACCTGGCGCAACACGAAACAGGAACTCACCGAGTACCTGACCGAGTTGTCGGGCGAGGCAGCCGCCTACATGCGGCCGAACCTCTTCGTGAACACCCCCGACATCCTGCACCAGTTCCTCCAGCGCGGAGGTCGGCCGGCCTTCGAACTGCGGGCGGTACTGGCCGCCACCCTGTCCCCGACCTGGGGTGTCTACAGTGGCTACGAACTCTGCGAGAACGCCCCTCTCCGGCCGGGCAGCGAGGAGTACCTCGACTCGGAGAAGTACCAACTCCGCCCGCGGGACTGGGAGTCCGCAGAGCGGGAAGGACATAGCATCGCGCCACTGCTGGGCAAGCTCAACGCGATCCGGCGTCGTCACCCGTCGCTGCACCGGCTCAGGAATCTCCGCTTTCACGAGACGGACAACGACGCGCTGATCGCGTACAGCAAGACCACGGGTGTGGACACGGTCCTGGTGGTCGTCAACCTCGACCCGCACCACACCCAGGAGGCCACGGTCTCGTTGGACATGCCGCAACTCGGCCTGGAATCAGACGAATCCATGTCGGTGTACGACGAACTGACGGGTGAGTCCTATCAGTGGGGCAGGACCAACTATGTGCGCCTGGAACCCGGCAGGGCACCCGCGCACGTGCTCCACGTCCGGCGGTCCACACAGAGCGGAGGGTCAAGAGCTTCATGACTGTCAACGAACCGGTCCACGACACCTTCGAGGACACTCCCGCCAAGGACCGGGACCCCGAGTGGTTCAAACGTGCCGTCTTCTACGAGGTCCTGGTCCGCTCCTTCCAGGACAGCAACGGCGACGGCGTCGGTGACCTCAAGGGCATCACCGCCAAACTCGACTACCTCCAGTGGCTGGGCGTCGACTGCCTCTGGCTGCCCCCTTCTTCAAATCCCCGCTGCGCGACGGCGGTTACGACGTCTCCGACTACACCGCCGTACTCCCCGAATTCGGCGACCTCGCCGACTTCGTCGAGTTCGTCGACTCCGCCCACCAACGGGGCATGCGCGTCATCATCGACTTCGTCATGAACCACACCAGCGACCAGCACCCGTGGTTCCAGGAGTCCCGCAAAGACCCCGACGGCCCCTACGGCGACTACTACATGTGGGCCGACGACGACAAGCAGTACCCCGACGCCCGCATCATCTTCGTCGACACCGAAGCCTCCAACTGGACCTTCGACCCCGTCCGCAAGCAGTACTTCTGGCACCGCTTCTTCTCCCACCAGCCGGACCTCAACTACGAGAACCCGGCCGTCCAGGAAGAGATCCTGGCCGCCCTCCGCTTCTGGCTGGACCTCGGCATCGACGGCTTCCGCCTCGACGCCGTCCCCTATCTCTACGCGGCCGAGGGCACCAACTGCGAGAACCTGCCCGCGAGTCACGAGTTCCTGAAGCGCGTCCGCCGCGAGATCGACGCGATGTATCCGGACACCGTGCTGCTGGCGGAGGCGAACCAGTGGCCCGAGGACGTCGTCGACTACTTCGGCGACTACCAGGGCGGCGGCGACGAGTGCCACATGGCATTCCACTTCCCGGTGATGCCGAGGATCTTTATGGCGGTCCGCCGGGAGTCCCGCTACCCCGTCTCGGAGATCCTGGCCAAGACCCCGGCGATCCCGTCCGGCTGCCAGTGGGGCATCTTCCTGCGCAACCACGACGAGCTGACCCTGGAAATGGTCACCGACGAGGAACGCGACTACATGTGGGCCGAGTACGCCAAGGACCCCCGCATGCGCGCCAACATCGGTATCCGCAGACGCCTCGCGACCCTGCTGGACAACGACCGCAACCAGATCGAACTGTTCACCGCCCTGCTGCTCTCGCTCCCCGGCTCGCCGATCCTCTACTACGGCGACGAGATCGGCATGGGCGACAACATCTGGCTCGGCGACCGCGACGCCGTCCGCACCCCATGCAGTGGACACCCGACCGGAACGCGGGCTTCTCCTCCTGCGACCCCGGGCGGCTCTTCCTGCCGGCCATCATGGACCCCGTCTACGGCTACCAGGTCACCAACGTCGAGGCGTCGATGTCGTCGCCCTCCTCACTGCTGCACTGGACCCGCCGCATGATCGAGATCCGTAAGCAGAACCCGGCGTTCGGGCTCGGCTCGTACACCGAACTCCAGTCGACGAACCCGGCGGTGATCGCGTTCCTGCGCGAGTACGAGGACGACCTCGTGCTGTGCGTGCACAACTTCTCCCGGTTCGCGCAGCCCACGATGCTCGATCTGCGGGAGTACGCGGGACGGCATCCCGTGGAGCTGATCGGCGGGGTACGGTTCCCGGCCATCGGTGAACTGCCGTATCTGCTCACGCTCGCGGGGCACGGCTTCTACTGGTTCCGGCTCCCCGAGCCGCTCCCCGCACCGGCCGACGACTTTGAGGATGGGCCCGCGAAAGGACGCGTCACCATGCCGAAGACCGCACCCCTCCGACTGAGCAGCCCCGGCGCCGACCGGCCTCCGGCCACGCTCGCCGGGCTGCTGCGTGAATGGCTGCCCGGGCAGCGCTGGTTCGCCGGCAAGGACCGGCCGGTGGCCGACCTCGACGTGCTGTCCACGACGGAACTCTTCCCCGGCTGCCTGCATGTGCTGGTCCACGCCTCCCACACGCCGGTGCCCTCGCCGGGTGGCACTCCCCCGCCCGGCGACTGCTACCAACTCCTGCTCGGTGTGAGGGAACACGTCTCGCCGCGGCTGGCCCGGGCCTTCATCGGCCAGGTGCGGGAAGGGCAGTTGGCCGGTCTCGCGGTCTACGACGCCCTGCAGGACCCGCGGTCGGCGGAACTGCTGCTGGAGCGGCTGCGGCAGCCCGGTACGACGGGTCCCCTGCACTTCGAGGCGGACCCGTCGGTCTCCGTGCCCGCCGGACTCACACCCCGGCTGCTGGGCGCCGAGCAGTCCAACTCCTCGCTGGTGTACGGCGATCGGTACATCCTGAAGGTCTTCCGGCGCATCCAGCCGGGCGTCAATCCGGACCTGGAGCTGCCAGGGCGCTGGCCGCGCAGGGCTGCAAGCGGGTCCCGGCGCCGGTGGCGTGGTTCCGGACGGCGGAGCCGCGGGCCGCGACGCTCGGGGTGCTCCAGCCGTTCCTGCCGGACGCCTCCGACGGCTGGGCACTCGCGCTGCGCGCCCTCGCCGACGGGGACGAGTTCACCACCGAGGCCTACGAGTTGGGGCAGGCGACCGCAGACGTCCATCTCGCGCTGGCCGCGGCCTTCCCGTCCGACGGCCGGGCCCTCGCCGAGAACGACCTTACGGCGGCGGCGATGACCGAACGCCTGGAGGCGGCGGCGCACTCCGTGCCCGCGCTCCGGCCGTTCGTGCCGGGGCTGCGAACCGCGTTCGGGGCGCTCGTCGGCCGTGATGCCGGGCCGGCCGCCCAGCGGATCCACGGCGACCTGCACCTCGGCCAGGTACTCCGTACCGGCCACGACTGGTTCGTCATCGACTTCGAGGGCGAGCCGTCCAAGCCGCTGGCCGAGCGGCGCAGCGCGCAGTCCCCGGTGCGGGACATCGCCGGGATGCTGCGGTCCTTCGACTACGCGGCCCGGCAGCGCCGACCCTGGCGCCCGCAGTGGGCACTCCGCTGCCGGGAGGCCTTCTGCGCGGGCTACGCGGCCCGGGCCGGCTGGGACCCGCGGACCAAGCACGCCCTGCTGCGCGCGTACGAGACCGACCGCGCCGTGTATGAAGTGCTGTACGAGGCCAGACACCGTCCGGACTGGCTTCCCGTACCCATGGCGGCGATCGAGCGTCTCGCCGTCCGAGGAGGCTGAACTCCGTGGCCCTGCGCGACACTTCACCTCAGGAGGCGGGCGGCCCGCCCGCGCCCGCACCCCGGAGCGCCTCCGCTCCCCTGGACCCCGCCGACCGCGACCGCCTCCTCTCCGGCGCCCATCACGACCCGCACGCGCTGCTCGGCGCGCACGCGGTGCCGGGCGGGTTCGTCTTCCGGGTGCTGCGGCCGTACGCGCGGGCCGTGAGCGTCGTGATCGAGGGGACGCGCACTGCGCTCACCTCCGATGGTGGTGGCCTCTTCTCGGGGTGCTGCCGCTCGACGCGGTCCCGGAGTACACGCTGCTGGTGTCGTACACGGAGGGCGACGAGCAGGAGGTCCACGACCCGTACCGTTTCCTGCCCGCCCTAGGCGACCTCGATCTGCACCTCATCCGGGAGGGGCGGCACGAGGAGCTGTGGAAGGCGCTCGGCGCGGAGCCGATGACGCACGGCGGGGTGGTCGGCACCCGGTTCACGGTGTGGGCGCCGAACGCCCAAGGGGTGCGTGTCTGCGGGGAGTTCAGCTCCTGGGACGGTACGGCGTTCCCGATGCGGTCGCTCGGTTCGTCGGGTGTGTGGGAGCTGTTCCTGCCGGGCATCGGCGAGGGCGCGCGCTACAAGTTCGAGATCACCTCCCGGCACGGCGAGCGCCTCCTCAAGGCCGATCCGATGGCCCGGCGCACGGAGGTGCCGCCCGCCACCGCGTCCATCGTGACCGCCTCGCACTACGAGTGGGACGACGAGGCCTGGCTCGCCCGGCGGACGGAGACCCCGGTCCACGAGGCGCCCTTCTCGGTCTACGAGGTCCATCTCGCCTCCTGGCGACCGGGCTTGACGTACCGTCAGCTCGCGGACGAACTCCCCGCCTACGTCAACGAACTCGGCTTCACCCACGTCGAGTTCATGCCGGTCGCCGAGCACCCCTTCGGCGGCTCCTGGGGCTACCAGGTCACCGGGTTCTACGCCCCGACCGCCCGCCTCGGCACCCCGACGACTTCAAGTTCCTCGTCGACTCACTGCACCAGGCCGGTATCGGCGTGATCATGGACTGGGTCCCGGCCCACTTCCCCAAGGACGACTGGGCGTTGGCCCGGTTCGACGGGGAGCCGCTGTACGAACCCGGGGACGCGCGGCGGGCCGAGCATCCGGACTGGGGACGTACGAGTTCGACCTCGGACGGACCGAGGTGCGCAACTTCCTTGTGGCGAACGCCGTTTACTGGTGCCAGGAGTTCCACATCGACGGCCTGCGGGTCGACGCGGTCGCCTCGATGCTCTACCTCGACTACTCACGCGACTCGGGCCAGTGGACCCCAACGTCCATGGCGGGCGTGAGGACCTGACGCGATGGCCTTCCTCCAGGAGATGAACGCGACCGTGTACCGCAGGGTGCCGGGTGTCGTGACGATCGCCGAGGAGTCCACCGCCTGGGACGGGTGACCCGGCCGACCGACACCGGCGGTCTCGGCTTCGGGTTCAAGTGGAACATGGGCTGGATGCACGACTCGCTCGGCTACATCTCGCACGAGCCCGTGCACCGCAAGTTCCACCACCACGAGATGACGTTCTCCATGGTGTACGCGTACAGCGAGAACTACGTCCTGCCGATCTCCCACGACGAAGTCGTCCACGGCAAGCAGGCGTTGGTGTCGAAGATGCCGGGCGACTGGTGGCAGCAGCGGGCCAACCACCGTGCCTACCTCGCCTTCATGTGGGCCCACCCCGGCAAGCAACTCCTCTTCATGGGGCAGGAGTTCGCGCAGGGCTCGGAGTGGTCCGAGTCCCAGGGCCCGGACTGGTGGCTCCTGGACCCCGCTTACGAGGCCGCGCCCGATCACCGGGGCGTCCAGGATCTCGTCCGGGACCTCAACACGACCTACCGGGCGACCCCGCGCTCTGGCAGCGCGACACCGATCCCGGCGGCTTCCGCTGGGTGATGGGGACGCGGCCGAGGACAACGTCTTCGCGTTCCTCAGGTTCGACGCGGAGGGCTCCCGCTCCTCGCCGTCAGCAACTTCTCCCCCGTGGTCCGCGAGGACTACCGTCTGGGCGTCCTGGACGACGTCCCCGCCTGGCGGGAGACCCTCAACACCGACTCCGCGCTCTACGGCGGAAGCGATGTCGTCACCCGTGATCCGGTCAAGCCGGAGGAGGGTCATATCCTCCTGACGCTTCCGCCCTTGGCGACGGTGTGGCTGACACCGGGGTGACATGCTGCTCCCATGGCGACGCCGATTCCCCTGATACCGCCCAAGTAACCGGCCTGCGTCTGGAGTTGCGGGGCGTCTCGCAGGACGTGCGGGGCGCCGGGCGGGTGTTGGACGACGTGTCCTTCGAGGTCGGGTCCGGACGGCTGGTGGTCATCGCGGGCAGCAGCGGGGCGGGCAAGACGGTGCTGCTGCAGACCCTCGCGGGGCTGGAGCACCCGACCACCGGGGACGTACTGCACGACGGGGCCCAACCAGGTCCGCCCGGGCCGGAGTTCGGGTTCGTGCCGCAGGAGGATGTCATCCACCGTGAGCTGCCGTTGCGGCGCACGCTGGAGTACGCGGGGCGGTTGCGGATGTCCGGCGAGACGGTGTCGGCGCGGGTGACGGAGGTGCTCGACGTCCTCGGTCTCGCCCGGCGCGCGGACACGCCGGTGCGGGCGCTGAGCGGCGGGGAGCGCAAACGGGCCTGTATCGCGGCCGAGTTGCTGACCCGGCCCCGGGTGCTCTTTCTCGACGAGCCGACGTCCGGGCTCGATCCGGTCACCGGGGCCGCGCTGTTGGCGACCTTGCGCGGGCTGGCCGAGTCCGGAACCACCGTCGTCCTCACGACCCACGTGCTGGCCGATCTGCCCCGCTGCGACGAGGTGGTGTTCCTGTCGCCGGGCGGTGCGGTCGCGTTCGTGGGGCGCCGGACGCGCTGCTGGGGGCGTTCGGCGCGGAGACGGCGGAGGACGTGTACGCGGCGGTGGCGGAGGGGAAGCGGGCCGAGCGGGCCGCCCCGGTGCGGGGCGCGGAGCGGGTCCCGGCGCCGGTCGCGCACCGTCCGCCGCGCGTCGGCGCGGTACGACAGTGGGCGCTGCTGACCCGTCGTACGACGGCGCTGCTGGTGCACAACCGGCTGTCGGTCGCGGTGTTCGTGGGGTCGCCGGTGATGATCGTGGCGATGTTCGCGGTGTTGTTCCGGGCGGGTGCGTTCGATCCGGCGGCGCCCGATCCGGGGTCCACCGCGATGATCATGTTCTGGATCGCGTTCGGGGCGTTCTTCTTCGGGCTGACGTACGGACTGCTGCAGATCTGCACGGAGTTGGCGGTGCTGCGGCGCGAGTGGCTGGCCGGGGTGCGGATCGGACCGTATGTCGCCTCGAAGTTGACCACCGTGCTGCCCGTACTGGCCGCGGCGGACGCGCTGTTGCTCGCGGTACTGCGGGCGCTGGACCGGTTGCCGGCGGCGGGCTGGAACACGTACGGCTCACTGTTCCTCACCAGTGTGCTCGCCTCCGCCGCCGCGCTCGCCCCTCGGGCTGCTCACATCGGCGGCGGTCACGGACCCCGGCCAGGCGACTCTGATGCTGCCGCTGCTCTGCTTCCCGCAGGTGCTGTTCTCGGGGCGTTCGTGCCGGTACCCCGGATGGCGCCGGCCGGGCAGGCGATCAGCTGGGCGATGACCAACCGCTGGGCCTTCGAGGCACTGGGCTCCGCGATCGGCCTGGAAACCCTGTGGCGCGACGGCGACTCCTCGGCGGGACCACCCCTGTTGAGGTCCTACGGCGACTCGTTCAGACACCCGGCCGACCGCGGCTGGCTGATCCTGACGGGCTTCACGGTGCTGTTCCTGGCCGCGACGTGGGCAGTGCTGGTGCGCAAGTGCCGTCAGGGGTGGGGGCGGCGCGCGGGGCGGTGAGGGGTGGTGGGTGCTCTGCGGGGCTGCTGGTTTGGGAGTGAGTGCGGGTGGGCGCTCTGCGGTGCTGCTGGTTTGGGGGTGAGCGCGGGCGGGCGCTGTGCGGTCCCGCCAGACCGCGCGGCCCGGCCGTCCCGGCGACCCGGCGACCCGGCGACCCGGCGACCCGGCGACCCGGCGACCCGGCGACCCGGCGACCCGGCGACCCGGCGACCCGGCGACCCGGCGACCCGGCGACCCGGCGACCCGGCGACCCGGCAGGCTAGCGTTCCGCAGGGTCCTCCCGGCGGTGCCGCTCAGCCGTCGCACTCTCGCTCCCCCTCAACAACCCGCCCGGTCCGCGAGACCCACCACCGTCGGGACTCGGTCGCGGTAGGTATCCGCGACGAAATCCAGGAATCTGTCCACGTCCCTGGGTTGTGAGGAGACGCCCACCGAGGCGCGGACCGCGCCCGCCGACGGTAGTCCCAGCACCGTCAGGTACTCCTCCAGGGAGCCCAGGGGCTTGCGGGCCGCCGAGCGGAGGCTGCGGAGTGGGAGGGCGAACGCGGCTTCTCCGGCGCCCGGGTTGCAGAAGCAGCCGAAGCGGAGCGAGATGCGGTGTTCGGCGCTGTCCTGGGAGACGACCCGTTCGTCGATGACGCGGCCGTCCGCGCCGAGGAGGTTGAGCGCGACGGTGCCGCCGCGGCAGGGTCCGGTCTCGGCGGGGCCGTAGACCTGTGTCATCGGGGTGCCGTCCGAGTGGCGTAACTCGGCCACGCCCGCGAGGAGTTGGCCGGTCAGGCGGGTCACGTGGGCGTGGACGCGGTCCATGCCAATGGCGTCGATCCACTCCAGCCCGGCCGTGATGTCGGGGATGGAGAGGAAGTTGACGGTGCCGTCCTCGAAGGCGGCCTCGCCGTCGGCGAGGACGTGCCACTGTGCCTGGGCGCTGGCGGCGTAGATCGTGCCGCCGGAGAACCAGGGCGGCGCAGCCGGGCGAGGGCCTCGCGGCGGACGATCAGGCTCCCTATGCCGGTGGGGTAGCCGAACACCTTGTACCAGCTGAGCACGGTGAAGTCCGGGTGGTGGCGGGACAGGTCGAGAGGGTTGGTCGGGACGGACGCGGCGGCGTCGAGGAGGACGTCGTAGCCGTGTTCCTGGGCCGTGCCGATCCAGTCCAGGAGTGCCGTACGCCGGTGAAGTTGGACTGTGCGGGATAGGCGAGGAGTCCGCGGCGGCGCCTGCGGGCCGTGAGGGCGGTGTGCAGGCGGTCCTCGTCGATCGCCAACTCCGGCCCCTGGACGGGAACATACTCGGTCTTGGCGCCGGCCGCGCGGGCGTACTCGCGCAGGCCGTTCACGGAGTTGTGGTTGTCGAGGAGCATGACGAGCCGGCCGCCGGGGCGAACGGGTACGACTCGCCGATCAGGCGCAGCGCGGCCGTCGCGTTCGCGGTGAACACCACCGCGTACTCGGCGGGGTCGGCGGAGAAGTGCCGCAGCACGGCGGCGCGGGCTCCGGCCAGCAGGTCGCCCGAGGCGCGGGAGGCGGGGCTCTCCGAGTGCGGGTTGCCGAAGACGCCGCCGGTGATCCGCTCGGCGCTGGCCCGGACCAGCGAGGTCGGGGCGAGTCCCGCGCCCGTGTAGTCGAGATAGGTGTGTCCTTCGGCGTCCAGATAGCCGAAGTCCTGCGCCCTCAACTCGCCGAGATCCACCGCGTCCATGCCCTCGCACCCCCCGTGCCGTCGAGCCATTCCCACTCAACCACCAAACTCCGCGAGAGCACTTCCCTGTTCCCCACCAATCGCTCACACCTGGGCTACATTCGAGCACCGTCGATAACAGTAATGATCGGCCAAGTCACGCCCCGTACAACCCAGGAGCAGCGCATGCGCGACTTCGCCGTCGCTCCACCCCCCACCTCCACCCTGACCGGCGGGCTCGCCGACAGCATCTTCGAGACCGCCGTCGTCAATCCCACCCTTCCGCTGGTCGCACGGCGGTCGACTCCTCCTCCACGGTGTGGGAGGAGGTGACCGCCGTAGAGCTGCGGGACGAAGTCGTCGATCTGGCCAAGGGGTTGATCGCCTCCGGGATCTCGCCGGGCAGCCGGGTCGCGATCATGGCGCGCACCCGTTACGAGTGGACGGTGTTCAGCCACGCCCTGTGGGCGGTGGGCGCCGAGGTCGTGCCGGTGCATCCGACGTCCTCGCGGGAGCAGGTCGAGTGGATCCTGCGGGACGCCAACTGTGTGGCCGTGGTGGTGGAGGACGAGCAGGGCATCATGACGGTCGGCACGGTGTGTGCCGCGCTGCCGCTGCTGCGGCACGTCTGGCAGCTGGACTCCGGGGCGCTGGCGCAGATCGCGGAGCGGGGCACGTACATACCGCAGACCACGGTGGACTCGCTGCGCCGGATCGTGATGCCGGACTCCACCGCGGTCATCGCCTACACGTCGGGCACCTCGGGCCGTCCCATGGGCTGCGCGCTGAGCCACCGCAGTCTGGCCAGCCCCGTCGACACGCTGCTCGACGGCTGGTCGCACACGGCGGCGCCTCCGGGTGAACAGCCGTCGGTGCTGGCCTTCCTGCCGTTCTCGCACGTGTACGGGCTGATGATCCAGGCGATGTGCATGCGCGGCGGCTGGGTGATGGCCCATGAGCCGGAGATGACGGAGGCGGCGCTGGTGTCGGGGCTGCGCTCGTTCCGGCCGACCTATCTGTACGCGGTGCCGTCGATCTTCGAGAAGATCTACAAGAACTTTCTCCGTACGGCCCAACAGGCGGGCCGCGGCGCCCTGTTCGACCGGGCGGCGGCGACCGCGCGGGAGTTCGCGGCGGCCGAGGAGAGACAGAGACTGGGAAGAGGTTCGGGTCCCGCGTTCGACCTGCGGCTCCAGCACGCCGTGTTCGAGCGGACGGTGTACCGCAAGCTGCGCTCGGCGCTGGGCGGCCGGGTGGTCCGCGCCACGTCGGGCGGCTCCCCGCTGAACCGTGAACTGTCCTTGTTCTACTCGGGTATCGGCATCCTCGTGCACGACGGCTACGGCCTCACGGAGACCTCCGGCGGGATCACCATGCAGCCGCTGGGCCGGGAGAAGATCGGCACGGTCGGGCAGGCGCTGCCGGGCACGGAGATCCGGGTCGCCGAGGACGGCGAGATCATGGTGAACGGCCCGTCGGTGTTCCAGGGTTACATCAACGACGAGCGGGCGACCCGGGCCGTCCTGCACGCGGGCTGGCTGGCCACCGGGGACATCGGTCGGCTGGACACCGAGGGCTATCTGACGATCACCGGTCGCAAGAAGGACATCATCATCACCAGCAGCGGCAAGAGCGTCGCGCCCGGCCGCCCTGGAGAACCGGCTGCGGATGCATCCGCTGATCCATCAGGCGGTGGTCGTCGGCGACGACCGTCCCTGCGTGGGGGCGCTGCTCACCCTGGACCCGGAGTTCGTGGCGCACTGGCGGGCCGGTCTCGCGCTGCAGAGCGACGCGCGGGGCCGGGAGGCGCGCGAGGAGAACGCGCTGCGGGAGGAGATCACCCGGGCCGTCGCGACCGCCAACAGCCCGGTGGGGCGCGCCGAGTCGATCCGGGTGTTCCGGGTGCTGCCGCAGCCGTTCGACGTCGCGGGCGGGCTGCTGACGCCGTCGATGAAGCTGCGCAGGGACGCGATCGTGCGGCACTACGCGTTCGAGATCGACGCGATGTACCAGGCACGCGCGCGTACCCCGCAGCAGTCGACGGCGGACGAGCAGCTGTCGGGCTGGGACGACGCGGACAACGTGTTCCGGTGACCTCACCGGCCCGGGGTCACTCCGGGCCGGAGTCACCCGGGCGGGTCCTCCCGGACGGGTGTCATTCCGGGCGGGTGTCATTCCGGGCGGGTGTCATTCCGGGCGGTGGGCGACGACCGCGAACATCGTCACGGACATGTGCAGCGCGCCGCGCTCGGCGGCTTCGGAGAGGTCGGCGTAGGCGCGGTCGCGCTGGGCCTCGGTGAGCGCGCCGCGGCGGCGTACCGCGGACTCGCCGAGCATGCGGATCAGCGGCCAGGCCACCGACCGGTGGTCCTGGAGCAGCGCCTGCGAGCCGCGGTCGTCGACGACGAGGCCGGCGGCGCTGAGCTGGCCGACGAGCCGGCGTCCCGAGTAGGGGTTGACCGCGCCGGTGAGGGCGCCTGAGGTGAACGCGGCCGTGATCTCGGGGTCGCCCGGATGCAGGATCGTGGTCGCCCAGTCGGTGTCGAGGAGGGCCACGCGGCCACCCGGGCGCAGCACGCGGGCGATCTCGGAGACGGCCTTGTCGGGTTCCGTGAGGTGCTGGAGCACCCGTTCGCACCAGACGACGTCGACGGAGGCGTCGGGCACCGGCAGGGACAGCGCGTCGCCGTCGGTGAAACGGGCCGGGTTCCCGGCGGACGCGGCACGTTCCTCGGCGATGGCGCGCAGCCCGGGGTTGGGTTCGACACCGACCGCCGACCCGTTCGAGCCGACGGCTGCGGCCAGTTCACGGGTGGTCGAACCGGTGCCCGCGCCGACGTCGAGGGCGCGTTCCCCGCTGCCCGCGGCGAGTGCCTCGTGCGCCCATGCGCGCAGTCGTCGTACGCCTGGATTGGCTTCCTGGATGTCGAGCGCGGCCACCAGCCGCGTCACGTTGCCGGCGTCGATGTTCTGGGTGCGGAAACCTGACCCCGGCTCGGGCTGAGTGTGCGACATGGCGTGCACTCTACGGTCAGGAGCGATCGCCGAGAGGGGGTCGAAGGTCATTCGGGTACGCCATTTGTTCACACGTCCGCGGCGTACGGACGGCCCCGGCGGGGCATGCTGGTGCCCACGCGTTCGTCTGCCTGCCGCGCTCAGCTGGCGGAACGGCTCCCGGCACGGTGGGATCGATTGTGGTGCGAAGCAGCGATCCAGGGCAGGCGTACGGCGTCGAGGCAGACCGCCTGGAGCCGCAGAAGGGATGAACACCGTGACACGACCGAGGATCCTGGTGGTTGGCGCAGGCTTCGCAGGAGTGGAGTGCGTTCGCCGCCTGGAGAGGAAACTGACCCCGGAGGAAGCCGACGTCACGCTGGTGACGCCGTTCTCCTACCAGCTCTATCTGCCCCTGCTGCCCCAGGTCGCCTCCGGCGTCCTGACCCCGCAGTCGATCGCCGTCTCGCTGCGCCGCAGCAAGAAGTACCGCACGCGGATCATCCCGGGCGGCGCGATCGGTGTGGACATCAAGGCCAAGGTCTGTGTGATCCGCACGATCAACGACGAGATCGTGAACGAGCCCTACGACTACATCGTGCTGTCCCCGGCAGCATCACCCGCACCTTCGACATCCCCGGGCTGACGGACCACGCCTTCGGGATGAAGACCCTCGCGGAGGCCGCGTACATCCGCGACCACGTCATCACGCAGCTGGACCTCGCGGACGCGAGCGACGACCCGGTGGAGAAGGCGTCGCGGCTGCAGTTCGTGGTGGTGGGCGGTGGATACGCCGGTACGGAGACGGCCGCCTGTCTGCAGAAGCTGACGCATGCGGCGGTGAAGCGGTATCCGCGTCTGGACCCGGGTCTGATCAAGTGGCACCTCATCGACATCGCGCCGAAGCTGATGCCCGAGCTGGGCGACAAGCTGGGCAAGAGCGCGCAGGAGATCCTGACCCGGCGCGGGATCGACATCTCCCTGGGCGTCTCGATCGCGAAGGCGGGCCCGGAGGAGGTCACCTTCACCGACGGCCGGGTGGTGCCCACCCGGACGCTGATCTGGACGGCCGGTGTGGTCGCCAGTCCGCTGATCGCGACGCTCGGCGCGGAGACGGTGCGCGGGCGGCTCGCGGTCATCGCCGACATGAACCTGCCCGGCCACGACGGGGTCTTCGCGCTCGGTGACGCCGGTGCGGTGCCGGACGAGGCCAAGGGCGGGGACGGCGCGATCTGCCCGCCGACCGCACAGCACGCGATGCGGCAGGGCAGGGTCGTCGCGGAGAACGTGATCGCGACGATGCGCAACCAGCCCCTGAAGAAGTACGTCCACAAGGACCTCGGTCTCGTCGTGGACCTCGGCGGCAAGGACGCGGTGTCCAAGCCGCTCGGCATCGAACTGCGCGGATTCCCCGCCCAGGTCGTGGCCCGCGGCTACCACTGGTCGGCGCTGCGCACGAACGTCGCCAAGGTCCGCGTGGCGACGAACTGGACGCTGAACGCGCTGGCCGGTGACGACTTCGTGCGCACCGGCTTCCAGGCCCGCAAACCGGCCACGCTGAAGGACTTCGAGTACACCGACTCGTACCTCTCCCGGAGCAGGTACGGGACCGCGTCGAAAGGTCCGGGACCCAGGAGCCGTAGCATCGGGGTTACGGATCTTGGCGTGAACCTGGGGAGAGTACGGCGGCGTGAGGGCAGCGGGACGGGCGGCGTGGGCACGGGTGTGGGATCGCGTCTCGGCGTCCGATCCCGGACTGCTGCGACTGACGGCGGGGCTGCGGACGGTCTGCTCGATCGCCCTCACCCTCGCCGTGCTCTCCCTCGCGGGGGCCTCGGTGCCGCATCTGGTGGCCGGGGCGATGTCCGCGATGGTGTCGACGTTCGCGATCCGCGAGAAGCAGCGCGGACAGCAGGCGGTGACGCTCGCGCTGGGGCTGCCGGTGGCGCTGGCCTCGGTGTCGCTGAGCGCGCTGCTGAACTCGCGGGTGGTCGCCGGTGACGTCTTCTTCGTCCTGCTGATCTTCGGCGCGGTCTACAGCCGCCGCTTCGGCGACCGCGGCACGGCCCTCGGCCTGATCGGCTTCAGATCTACTTCCTGTCCCTGTTCGTCGGCGCGACCGTCTCCGCGCTGCCGCGGCTGTACGGCGTGATCGGCGTCGCCTTCGTGTGCAGCGCGGTGGTGCGGTTCGCGCTGGTGCCGGAGACGCCGACGGGGACGCTGGACCGGCTGCGGCGGGCGTTCCGGGCGCGGTTCGCGCAACTCGTCACCGCGCAGCTCGCGTTGCTCGACGCCGGTCCCGACGACATGGAGAAGGCTCTCGCCGACGTGCGCGAGGGCACCGCGCGGCTGCACGAGACGGCGCTGCTGATCCAGGGCCGGCTGGAGGACGGGACCTCCGACGAGACGGTGGCCCGGCTCGTGCAGCGGCGCATCGCCGACGCCGAGGTCGCCGCCGAGCGGCTGGGGCTGCTCCTGCTGACCGCGCGCAGCGCCGAGCGGGGGCACACGCTGACCCTGCATCTGCCGGGCGCGCCGGTCCCGCTGGCCGACCGGCTGCCGGTGCGGGACGAGGCGACCGAGACGCTGCGGCGCGATCTGGAGGCGCTGCGGCTGCTGGTGCTGCGGCCCTCGGGCATGGACTCGGGCACCGCGCTGGCCCATGTGCGCAACCGGCTGCTGGGGTACCGCGAGGAGGAGAACCTGCCCGATGCCCCGGACGCCGTGCAGGACGTGTTCCGGGGTATCGGTGAGGCCGGGCGGGCGGTGCTGGGGCTGCGGATCGCGGTGGACGGGCCGCAGGACGAGTCGGAGGACACGCCCGCGACGACCCGCTCGCGCGAGGAGCTGGACGCGGAGGACATCGCCCTCGCGGGCGGCGAGGACGGCGACTCCGAGAACGCGGACCGCACCGGGCTGCGGCGGCCGACCACGCGGGCGGCGGTGCAGGTCGCGGTGGGGTCGTCGCTGGCCATCATCGGCGGCGAGTTCCTGTCCAGTCAGCGCTGGTACTGGGCGGTGCTGACCTGCTGGATCGTGTTCCTCAACACCTCGTCCACGGGCGAGATCCTGGTGAAGGGCTACCGGCGGCTGCTGGGCACGGTCCTGGGTGTCGTCGCCGGTATCGGTCTCGCCGGGCTGGTCGGGCCTCACACGTGGACGGCGTTCGCGCTGGTGCTGCTGTTCATCTTCGCGATGTTCTACACCGCGCCGTTGTCGTACACCCTGATGTCGTTCTTCGTGACCGCGATGCTGGGCCTGCTCTACACGCTGCTGCACACCTACAGCGCGTCGGTGCTGGTGCTGCGGGTGGAGGAGACGGCGCTCGGCGCGGCCTGCGGGGTGGTCGCGGCGGCGCTGGTGCTGCCGGTGCACACGGACCGCCGTACGAACGAACTGCTCGGCACCGTGCTGGAGCGGCTCACGGATGTCACCGAGGCGGCGGTCGACCAGCTCAGCGGCGGGGCCGCGGCCGAACTGCTCGACAAGGCACGGGACTTGGACCAGGCGCTGGCCGACCTGAGCGCGTCCACGCAGCCGTTGACGCATCCGATCACGCCGTTGCGGGCGCGCCGGGACACCGCGCGGTACGTCGTCGCGCTGCTGGAGACCTGCGCGTATCACGCGCGGTATCTGGCGGCGACGGCCGAGTTGTTGCCCACGCATCCGTCGATAGCGGCGGATCCGCGGCTGCGGGAGGCGGGCCGGCGGATCGTGCACAACATCGGGGTGATCGGCGCGCACGTCTCCGACGGGGACGAAGCCGGCGCCGGCGAGATCGAGACCGGGCCGAGCATCGCGTCCCTGCTGCGGCCCGGCACGCCGGGGACCCCGCGCTACGGCCGGGTCACCGACCGCGTGCTGCGGCATCTGCAGCGCCTGGACGAGGCCGTGGTCGGCCTGGCCCGCCCGCTCGGCGTGCCGATCGCCGCCCCGGCGAAGTGAACCGCCCACGCCTGGGTAGGCGATGGGAATGACTGATGTCGTGGACTCGGACGAACTGCTGCGCCGCATCCGGCGGGCCAGGGCCTTCGCCGCCGAGGAGGTGCGGACGTGGTCGCAACAGGGCGACGCCGTACGGGAGGTGGCCTATGAGGCCGTTCTGCGGGTGCTGGACGAGATCGTGGACCCCGGCAGGGCCGCCACGAAGTGAAACCGGTCACGCGACCGGTTGACCCGGGTACAAATGACGCGTTGATGGTTTACGGTTCATTCATACGTGGTCACGGAGTCGACCGTACCGTCCTCCGCCGCCACCGCTTACGGCCCTGGCTGGTCTCCCCCGTCCAGCCAGGGCTTTTTCATGCCCTTTTCCGCCCCCGAGGTGCCTGGGGCGTCGGCAGAGGCTGAAATGGGCGTAGGGAGAATTCCGGATCCGCTGCCGGCGAGGAGCCCTGTGCCATGACCAAAGCGATAAAACTGCTGACCGCCCTGCCCCAGGCCCAGCGCGAGCGGCTGATGGAACTCGCCCGGGAGGTCTCGTTCGCCGAGGACTCCAGGATCTTCGAGGCGGGCGGCACGGCCGACCGCTTCTGGGTCGTGCGCTCCGGTGCCGTCTCCCTCGACCAGCAGGTCACCCCGCAGCAGCGGGTCACCGTGGCCACGCTCGGCGCGGGCGACCTGCTCGGCTGGTCGTGGCTGTTCCCGCCGTACGAATGGGACTTCGGCGCGGAGGCGTTCAGCGCCGTGCGGGCCTACGAGTTCGACGCGTCGGCGGTCCTCGCCGTGTGCGTGGAGGACCCGCTGCTCGGACTCTCCCTGGTGCGGATCGTCGCCGAGATCCTCGCGCACCGGCTCCAGATGACCCGGAGCAAGCTGATGGAGCACTACGCGATCCACCGGCCGGTCTGAGCGCCCTCAGATGCGGTACCGGCGCAGCGCCGGGACCGTGGCGGCCAGGGTCAGCATGATGACGATGACGAGGATTCCGCCGCCCGCGACCGCCGTGCGCGCCCGAGGGCCGAACCGGCCGTGCCGTGCAGGACGTCCGCCAGGCGGGGGCCGCCCGCGACCACGACGGTGAAGACGCCCTGCATCCGGCCGCGCATCTCGTCGGTCGCGGCGGACAGCAGGATCGCCCCGCGGAACACCATGGAGACCATGTCGGCGACCCCGGCGGCGGCGAGGAAGACCACGCCGATCCAGAGGTTGCTGCTCAGCCCGAAGCCGGTGATGGCCGCGCCCCAGGCGACGACCGCGCCGATGACCATCCAGCCGTGCCGGCGGGCCCGCGAGAAGGTGCCGGAGAAGAGCCCGCCGACCACCGCGCCGATGGGGATCGCCGCGAACAGCATGCCGAGGGCGAGGCCCTCGCCGTAGGGCGCGTAGGTCTGGGCGGCGAGCTGGGGGAACAGGGCGCGGGGCATGCCGAAGACCATCGCGATGATGTCGGCGAGGAAGGACAGCAGCAGCACCTTGTGCAGCGAGATGTAGCGGAAGCCGGCGGCGACCTCGCGCCAGCCCGCGCGGCGCGGGGTCGCGGACTCCAGGGGCGGCAGCGAGGGCAGCTTGACGACCGCCCAGAGCGTGACGCACAGGGCCAGCGCGTCGATGAGGTACAGCTCGGGCAGGCCGATGACCGGGATGAGGACACCCGCGAGGAGCGGTCCGACGACCTGCCCGGTCTGCATGACGGTCGAGCCGAGGGCGTTGGCGGCGGGCAGCTGCTCGGCGGAGACCAGGCGGGCGATGGAGGCGTTGCGGGCGGGCGCGTTGAGGCCCCAGAACGCCTGCTGCATCGCGAGCAGCACCATCAGCGCGGTCACCGAATCGAGGCCGAGGGCGGCCTGCACCCAGAACAGCACGGAGGTCACGGCGATCCCGCTGTTGGTGATCAGCAGGAGCTTGCGGCGGTCCATGGTGTCGGCGATCGCGCCGCCCCACAGCGCGAACACGATGAGCGGCAGCAGGCCCGCCATGCTGGCGGCGCCGACCCAGGCGGAGGAGCCGGTGATGTCGTAGATCTGCTTGGGTACGGCGACCGCGGTGAGCTGGCTGCCTACGGCCGTGACGATGGTCGAGGACCACAGGCGGCGGTAGGCGGGGATCTGCAGGGGGCGGGTGTCCATCGCCCAGCGGCGCCAGCCGCGCCGGGGTCCTGTCGCCGGTTCCCGGTCCTTCTCCGACCCGGGTTCGGTGCCGCTGTCGGTGCTCTCGCTGGTGTCCACTGGCTTCCTGGTTGCTCGCTACATCTAATCGACCAGGGTTCACTATCGCAGCACCTGCTGTGGCGGCCGAATCCGCCATCTCACGCTCCGGCGGCGAGCGTTGCGCCGAGTCCGATCATCGTCGCGGCGACCATGCCGTCCAGCACCCGCCAGGCCGAGGGCTTGGCGAGGTAGCGGCTCAGCAGGCGGGCGCCGAAGCCGAGCGCGGTGAACCAGCACACGCTGGCGCAGACCGCGCCGAGTCCGAAGGTCCAGCGCAGCGGGCCGCGGCTGGCGGCGATCGAGCCGAGCAGGAACACGGTGTCCAGGTAGACGTGCGGGTTGAGCCAGGTCATCGCCAGGCAGGTGAGGACGGCCCGGCGGCGCGAGCCGGTCGCCTCGCCCTCGGCGCGCAGGGCGGCGGGGCGGAACACCCGGCGGGCGGCGAGGACGCCGTAGACGAGCAGGAAGGCGCCGCCGATCAGGCCGACCGCCCGTAGCGCGCCTGGCCAGGCGACCACGACCGCGCCGACGCCGCCGACCCCGAGGGCGATGAGGGAGGGCGTCGGACAGGGCGCAGATGCCGACCACGGCGAGGACGGCGTCACGGCGGATGCCCTGGCGGAGGACGAAGGCGTTCTGGGCGCCGATGGCGACGATGAGGGAGAGGCCGGTGCCGAAGCCCGCGGCGGCGGCGGAGAGTGCGTTGGTCACGCCCTCGACGCTAAGGACGACCGCGTCAGGAGTACAGCTAATGATTCTTACGTAACATTAGCGTTCGTGATGGTTTCCGAGCTGCCCCTGGACCAGGTGCGGACGCTGCTCGCGGTGGTGGACGAGGGCACGTTCGACGCGGCGGCGTCCGCGCTGCATGTGACTCCCTCGGCGGTCAGCCAGCGGGTGAAGGCGCTGGAGCAGCGGACGGGCCGGGTGCTGCTGCTGCGCACCAAGCCGGTGCGGACGACCGAGTCCGGTGAGGTGGTCGTGCGGTTCGCCCGTCAGCTGGCCCGGCTGGAGCGGGACGCGCGCGCCGAGCTGGGGATGAGCGGGGCGGGTGAGGCGACCCGGGTGTCGATCGCGGTGAACGCGGACTCCCTCGCGACCTGGTTCCTGGGGCGCTCACCCGGGTCCCGCGCGAACTGCGGGTCGGCTTCGAGCTCCGCCGGGAGGACGAGGACCATACGGCGGCCCTGTTGCGCGAGGGGCTGGTCATGGCGGCGGTCACCTCGTCGCCGGACGCCGTGCCGGGGTGTTCGGTGCGGGCGTTGGGGCGGATGCGGTATCTGCCGGTCGCGAACCCGGAGTTCAGGGACGCGTATCTCGGGGTCCGTTGCGGGATGCGCTGGCCGAGGCGCCGGTGGTCACGTTCGACCGGCTCGACGACTTTCAGGACACGTTTGTGGAGCGGCTGGGGCGGGGGCAGGGGGTGCGGCGGGTGCGGTGCGGCATCTTGTGCCCACCTCGGAGGGGTTTCTCGAGGCGGTGGCTGCGGGGTTGGGGTGGGGATGGTGCCGGAGATGCAGGCAGCTCCGCTGGTGCGGGCGGGGAGGCTGGTGAATTTCGCGCCTTCTCGGTCGGTTGAGGTGCCGTTGTACTGGCAGCAGTGGAGGTTGGATTCGCCTGCGTTGGCTGCGGTGGCGGGGGCGGTGCTGGGGGTGGCGGGGAGGTGTTGCGCGCGGCTCCGTCGCCGTAGGGGTGGGGTGTGTCGTTGTTCGTCCGCGGCGGTGTCGTGGCTGGTCGCGCAGTTCCCGCGCCCCTGAAAGGTGCTGCCCGCAGCCTGGTGGAAGATGCTCGCGCTGCTCAGCGCCTGACGGTCTGCAGCTGGGCGGCTGCGCTGTCCAGGAGCATTTCCAGGGCCGTCGGATATGCGCTGTCGGGCATGCGGGCTGCCAGAAGGTCGGCTGCCTCGGCGATGCGGGGGTGGGTGGTGTGCGGGAGGTGGGCGTAGGTCGAGTGCCACCTGGACTCGTCGGCGTGCAGGGCCGCGCTCGGCAGGGCCAGGGACGCTGCGTCGAGGGCCGCGAAGGCCAGGGTCTGGTCGATGAAGGCGTGGTAGATGCGGACGGTGTCCTGGAGGGGGAAGCCGGCCTGGCGCAGGATGTCCAACACGGCCTCGTCCGCGGCCAGTTCGTTGGGGCGGCCGGTGACTCGGCTCGTGGTGAGTTGGGCGGCCTGGGGGTGGGCGACGTACGCGGCGTGGATGCGCAGGCCGATCGCGCGGAGGTCGGGGCGCCACTCCCCCGTCGGTTCCCAGCCGCGCAGTGCCTGTCCGACCAGGGCGTCCCCGATGGCCAGGGTCAACTCGTCCATGCCTCGGAAGTAGCGGTAGAGGGTGCTGGGGTCGGCGTCCAGCGCCAGGCCCAGGCGGCGGGCGGTGAGGCCCGCGCTGCCGTGTTCGCGCAGCATGCGCAGGGCCGTGTCGACGATCAGCTGCTCGGACAGGACCGTGCCGCTCTTGGTCGGACGGCGTCGCCGCCGCTTCTCCTCGGACACCACCGGCTTAGGCATCACGGCCTCCCTGTCGCCTTATGCCAACGCCATTGACCTTATCCGGGCGACCGGCGTTGTATCTCCGGCAGGGCCCCTGACGTTCGCAGCTCGGCAGTGAAGGAGTTCTTGTCATGCGTGTACTGCTCGTGGAGCCGGTGGGGTGGGGACCGCGGTCACCCGGATCGCGGCCCGGCGTCCGTTCTTCGACGCGATGGTGGTCGCCGACTACGACCTGTCCCGCGCGGAGGCCGCCGTCGCGGCGCTCGGGGCCGACGCCGGCCGGTTCAGCGCGGTACGGCTGGACGCGAGCGACGAGGAGACCGTCGTGGCGGCGCTGCGGGCGCACGCGTGCGATGTGCTGCTCAACGCGACCGACCCGCGCTTCGTCCTCCCCTGTTCCGCGCGGCGCGTGCCGCCGGGGCCGACTACCTCGACATGGCTATGTCGTTGTCGCGGCCCCACCCGGAGCGACCGTACGAGGAGTGCGGGACCAAGCTCGGGGACGCGCAGTTCGAGGATGCGGAGGAGTGGGAGAAGGCGGGTGCGCTGGCGCTCGTCGGGATGGGGGTGGAACCCGGGCTCTCGGACGTGTTCGCGCGGTACGCGGCCGATGAACTCTTCGACGAGATCGAGGAGATCGGCATCCGCGACGGGGCGAACCTCACCGTCGACGGCTACGACTTCGCGCCCTCCTTCTCCATCTGGACGACGATCGAGGAGTGCCTGAATCCTCCGGTGGTCTACGAGGCGGACCGGGGCTGGTTCACCACGGAGCCGTTCAGCGAGCCCGAGGTGTTCGACTTCCCTGAGGGCATCGGGCCGGTCGAGTGCGTGAACGTGGAGCACGAGGAGGTGCTGCTCGTGCCCCGCTGGGTCGACGCGCGCCGGGTCACCTTCAAGTACGGGCTCGGGAACGAGTTCATCGAGACCCTGAAGACCCTGCACCTGCTGGGACTTGACCGCACCGAGCCCGTCACGGTGCCGAGTGTCGCCGGGCCAACTGCCGTGTCTCCGCGTGATGTCGTGGCCGCCTGCCTGCCCGATCCCGCGACGCTGGGCGACCGTATGCACGGCAAGACGTGTGCGGGCACGTGGGTGCGGGGCACGAAGGACGGGGCGCCCCGCGAGGTGTACCTGTACCACGTGGTCGACAACCAGTGGTCGATGGCGGAGTACGGCTCCCAGGCCGTGGTCTGGCAGACCGCCATCAACCCGGTGATCGCCCTGGAGTTGCTGGCCACGGGGGCGTGGAGCGGGGCGGGCGTGCTGGGGCCTGAGGCGTTTCCGGCCGGGCCGTTCCTCGACCTGTTGACGGAGTACGGGTCGCCGTGGGGCTGCGGGAGCAGTGACCCGCGTCAACTCCCGCGCTGCTTCGATGATGTGAGTGGGCGTCAGCCAGGCGTCAATCCCCGTCCGGCGCACCGGCGTTGGGCAGCCGCAGGGTGAACACGGAACCGGCGCCGGGCTCGCTCGTCGCCTCCACCGTGCCGTCGTGGGCGGCGACCAGGTCGCGGACGATGGACAGGCCCAGGCCGCTGCCTCCGGTACGGCGGCTACGGGACTGATCGGCGCGCCAGAAGCGTTCGAAGACGTGCGTGAGGTTCTCGGGGGCGATGCCCGAGCCGGTGTCGGTGACGGTCAGGACGATGGTGTCGGCCTCGCGCCACGCGGTCAGGGTGACGGTGCCGTCGGCCGGTGTGTGGCGCAGCGCGTTGGACACGAGGTTGCCGAGGACCTGGCGCATGCGGACCGGATCGGCCTCCAGCCAGAGGGAGTTGTCCGTCTTGCCGGTCAGGGCGACCCCGGCCGTGTCGGCGGAGACGCGGTAGGCGGCTACGACCTGGTCGACGAGGTCCTCGACGGGGACCGGTTCGCGGTGCAGGCGCAGGGTGCCGGCGTCGGCGGCGGCGAGGTCCTGGAGGTCGTCGATGACGCGCTGGAGGACCATCGCCTCCTCGTGCAGGGAGCCGAGGAGGGCCGGGTCGGGTTCGACGAAGCCGTCCCGGGTGACCTCCAGCCAGCCGCGGATGTTGGTGAGCGGGCTGCGCAGTTCATGGGCGATGTCGCTGACCATGGCCTTGCGCTGGGCCTCCATGCGTTCGCGGCGCTCGGTGAGGTCGTTGAACGCCTCGGCGAGGATGCCGGTCTCGTCGCGGGTCCTCACCGGCACCCGGACGTGCAGCTCGGGCGGCTGCTGGGCCGCCTCGGTCAGCGCGCGCAGGGGTCGCACGAGCCGGGTGGCGACGACCGCCGTCACCAGGACCGTGAGCGCGAGGACGGCCGCCGCCGCGCCGACGACCTTGGCCTTGTTCGCCGGGGAGACGTCGAAGCGGGGGCGGTGGTGTCGCCGCCGCCGAGGAAGAGTTCGGCCACCGGGGCGACGTACGGCTCGAGTTGGGCGCGGCGAGCGGCGTCGGTGCAGGCCTGCGCCTTGCGGATCTCGCCCGCGTCGCCGATCTTGCTGTACGCGCCGATGGTGTAGCGGGAACCGAGGCTCTTGTCGAAGACGTCGACCCCGAAGTACGGGAACTTGAAGCTCACGCCTTCCCGCGACAGGCAGGGCTGGGCGCTCACGATGAGGCTCTTCAGAGCCTTGCTCTCGGTGGCGGTCGGGGTGTTGAGCCTCCCGTCGGCGCACGCATCGGGCACGGCGTCATTGGCGTTGTTGCCGGCCGCGTCAGTGAGGACGGGACGGCCGCTCGGCGTCATCGTGATGGTCGTGTCGATGCCGCTCTGTTCGAAACACGCCTGACGGTCCTTGGCCAGTTTCGCCAGCCGGGCCCGCTCCTTCGCGGTCAGCCGGTACGGTCCGACGACCCGGGGGTCGAGGCCGCTGAGCTGGGCACCCGGCTCCGTGTACGTGTCGGTGTGCAGCGGGTCGACGTTCGCGGCGGCGCGGGGCGGCAGCGAGGTGCCGTGCGGTGCGGAGTCGGCGATGAGGGTGCGGTCGGAGGTCGTCAGGGCGATGCGACGGCCCATCTTCACCGAGAGGGCGCGGACGGTGGGCGCGACGCCCGTCCACTCGGGGTGGGTCGCGGCGTACCCGCTGAGCTGCGCGAGGATGCGCATGTCGTCGGCGAGGTCCTGGCCCTGTTCCTCCTTGATGGCCCGGGTGGTGGTCTGCACCGCCAGCCAGGCCGTCGCCCCGACCGAACAGAGCGCGATCAGCACGGTGGCGACGAGCAGCCGGACCAACAGCCGCTTGCGCAGCGGTATCCGGGGCCTCACGCGCGGCCGCCGCGCAGCTTGTAGCCGACGCCGAAGACGGTCAGCAGCCGGACCGGGCGGCGGGGGTCGGCCTCTATCTTCCGGCGCAGGTTCATGATGTGCACGTCGACGGCCCGCTCGGTGGACGCCCGGTCGAGACCCCGGGTGCACTGGAGCAACTGCCGCCGGGAGAAGACCCGTTCCGGCTCGGCGGTCATGGCGAGGAGGATCTCGAACTCGGCCGGTGTGCAGTCCACCGGCACCCCGTCGCAGCGCACCTCGTGCCGTACCGCGTCGACGGAAAGCCCCGCCGCCCGGACGACGCTGTCCTCCTGCCGGTCCTCGACGGCCCGGCCGCTGCGCCGCAGGACCGTGCGGATGCGGGCCATCAGTTCACGCGGGCTGTACGGCTTGGTCATGTAGTCGTCGGCGCCGAGTTCGAGGCCGAGCAGGACGTCGTCCTCGGTGGAGCGGGCGGTGAGCATCAGTACGGGGATGTCGTCCTCGCCGCGCAGCACCCGGCAGACCCCGAAGCCGTCGATCACGGGCAGCATGAGGTCGAGCACCACGAGGTCGGGCCGGAGCTCACGGGCCGCCGTGATGGCGGCGGCCCCGTCGTGGACCACGGTCGCGGTGTGGCCTTCCGTCAGCAGCGAGCGTCGGATCAGCTCGGCCTGCATCTCGTCGTCCTCCGCGACCAGCACATGTGCGCACACCTGGCGGATCCTAGGCGGTCAGTGGCCGAGGGCGGCGGCGTCGCCCATGACGATCACGGGGTGCCTGGCCGGGTCCAGGGTGCGCAGGAGTTCCTTCATGTGGTCCTCGGCGATGCTGACGCAGCCGTGGGTGGGGCCGCCGTGGTCGACGTGGATCCAGATGCCGCCGCCGCGCGAGGAGCCGAGGGGGCGGGTCCAGTCAAGGGTGAAGTGCCGGGCTGCCGGTTGTAGTTGATGGCGATCACGTAGTCGAAGGACCCGGCGAGGGGTTCACCCTCGAAGCCGGTGCCGGGCGAGACGAAGCCCGACCCGTGGTCGTACGACAGCTTGGTGCCGGGGTCCTTGAGCAGGCCGCCCGCGTCCGTGAGCGAATACACACCGATCGGTGAGCGCAGGTCTCCGGCCGTGTGGTGGTCGGACCAGCCCTTAAGCGCGTTGTGCGCGGCCCAGCTGACGGTCTCCTCCCAGCCGTCGTCGGTGCGCTCGTACAGGGCGAGGGTGGCGAGAGGGGGAGTTCGCGCCCCGGCCGGTGACCAGGACGACCTGCTCGGTGCCCGCGGGTATCCGGGCCAGCATCTTCGGCCCCACGCCCGGGAGTTGCCGGGCTGCCGCCTCGGCGGATATCTCCGACGAGGGCGAGGGTGAGGCCGAGGACGAGGAGGCGGGAGTGGGGGCGGACGCGTGGTCCGTCGCCGCCAGCGCACCGCCGCCGCATCCCGTGAGGAGAACGGATGCGGCGACCAGTGCGACCGAGGGAATACGAGTGATCATGAGTCGACGATGACCGACACATGTGAGGAACTCGTCAGTTCCTACGGCTGGGTCGGCTTGCCTTTCGTGTAGAGCCAGGTGTGGAAGAGGGCATCCAGTCGTGTGCCCGATTTCTGTTCCGCCAGGCTGACGAACTGCGCGGTGGTTCCGTGGCCGTAGCGGTGAGCGCCGGCCCAGGCGCGCAGGATCGTGAAGAAGGTCTTGTCGCCGACGGCCAGGCGCAGTTCGTGCAGGGCCATGGCGCCGCGGGCGTACACCGGGGTGCCGAAGATGTTGGCGCCGCTGCCGGGGTCGCCGGGCGGGTAGGCCCACAGGTCGTCGGTCGCCTTGCGGGCGTACAGCGCGTCGAAGGACTGCTGGGCGGTCTTGCCGCCGTGCTGCTCGCTGTAGAGCCACTCCGCGTAGGTCGCGAAGCCCTCGTTGAGCCAGATGTCCTTCCAGGAGGTGAGGGAGACGGAGTCCCGAACCACTGGTGGGCGTTCTCGTGCACGAGGGTGCTCAGGTCGGGCGCCGAGTCGTAGAGCGGCCGTCCCTGGGTCTCCAGGGCGTAGCCGACGTCCGGGGCGTGGTCGACGATCGACCCGGCCGAGCGGAACGGGTAGGGGCCGAACAGCTTGGTCTCCCACTCCAGGACGGAGGGCAGCTTCTTCAACACCGGCTCTGCGGCGGCGACTTCACGTGGATCGACGGCGTTGTACACCTTGACGCCGTCGCGGGTGGTGTACTGCTCGACCTTGAACTTCCCGACCGTCGCGGTGGCGAGGTAGGCGGCCATGGGTTCCGGCGCGTGCCAGCGGAACGTGGTCTTCCCGTGCGCGGTCCGCTGTCCGAGGAGCACGCCGTTGGCGACGGCGGTGCGGCCCTGCGGGACGGTGATCGTGAAGTCGTACGTCGACTTGTCCTTGGGGTGGCTGTTCGCCGGGAACCAGGACATCGCGCCCTGCGGTTCGCCGGCCACGAAGGCACCGTCGTCGGTGGCGATCCAGCCGTCGGCCGAGCCGTCCGGGTCGGTGACCTGCTTGGGGACGCCGTTGTAGGTGACGGTGAACTGGAAGCGCTGCCCCTTGCGCAGGGCGTGGCGCGGGGTGACGACGAGTTCCTGGCCGTCGCGGCGGAAGCCCGCCTTGACGTGGTCGACGGTGAGGCCGGTGATCGTGAGGCCCTTTGAAGTCGAGGTCGAAGCGGGTGAGCTTCTCGGTGGCGCGGGCGCTGAGGACGGCGGTGCCGTCGAGGTGGCGGCTCGTCGGGTCGTAACGGAGCGTCAGTCCGTAGTGGGCGACGTGGTAGCCGCCGTTCCCGGCGAGCGGAAAGTACGGGTCTCCCGCGCCGGCCGAGCCGATGGTCGTGGCGCCCGCCGGCGAGGCGGCCGCGAGCAGGGCCGCGACGGCGACGGGGACGGTGGCCACGACGGCGCCTCGGCGGAGCACGGCGGTGCGTCTTGTGGACTGCGGCCGGAGGTGCGTCACATGCGCTCCTACATGAGTGAGGGGTGATCATTCGCCTCCGAGACTAGGCCGCGGACTCCCCGGAATCCCTCATGCCGAGGCAAAGTCCGAAGCGGACGCCGACGCACCGCGGCCCGGGCTCTCGCGCCCGGGCCGCGGCGGCGGTCGACGTGCCGGTCGGTCAGGCCTCGCTCGGGGTGAGCGCGGCCAGTTCGCGGTCGACGGCCTCCTGGTGGGCCGCCGCGTCCTCACGTGCCTTCTTCGGGCTCCAGCGCCCCGCCATCACGAACACGAAGGGCAGGAACAGGACTTGGCCGCCCACGCAGATCCACCACCAGGTGCGCCACTCCCCCGGGCCGTTCTTGGCGGCCTTCTGCACCTTCGGCCCGTACTCCTTGAGGACCTTGAGCTGCGGCTGCGCCTTCTGTACGACGGCCAGGTCGGCCGGTCCGACCTCCTTCACCGCCTGGGCGGCGAGGGCGGGAGGCGTGGTGGTGGGCGTGTACTTGCCGAGTTCGGCGAAGAGCTGGGGGTGGGCGTCGACGATGGCGAGGGCCGGGGCCGCCTGCTTCGTCGCGGCCGCCACCTCGGCGCCGTGTTCGACGAGCGGGGTGACGGAGGTGACGAGCACCGGGATGAAGGCCGCCGACACGGCGACCACGATCCGTACCGTCCAGCCCCAGACCGCGAGCCCGGCGGCGGTGGCGGCCGGGTTCCGCTTCTCCACGGTCTCGGTGAAGCTCGCCATCCAGGGGGCGTAGGCGACCCCGCTGAACACGCCGATCGCGACGAACAGCCAGGCGAAGGTGTAGTAGCCGGTCGTGGCATGAGTGGCGAGGGCGGCGAAGAACCCGGTCGCGACGATGGCGCCGACCCCGCCGACGATCATGAAGGGCTTGCGCACCAGCAGCCGGTCGGAGAGCAGGCCGGCCACGATCAGGGCGATCGCGTTCGCGGCCCAGTACCAGTTGGCGAGTGCGTTGGTGCGCTGCTCGCTGTAGCCGAAGGTGGTCGAGAAGTAGACGACGAAGTTGCCGACGGCCGCGTAGTAGAGGAGCAGGAAGACCGCGATCGCGAAGGCCGAGCCGAGGATGTCCAGGCGCAGCATCTGTCGCCATTCGCCGCGTCGTACGGCCTCGGTGTCGAGGCCCTTGGCGCGGGCCTCGACCAGGGCGCGGTCGCGCAGGCTGACCATGATCTGGTCGCGCAGAGCCGGGGCCAGCTCGCGCAGGGCGAACAGGGCGACGACGAACACGATGAGCCCGGCAGCGCCCGAGTAGCGGACCTCGTCCTCCCAGGTGGAGGAAGAGAGCGTGCTGCTGGTGACCGAGGTGACGACGAGGCTGCCGATGACCGGGCCCATCGTCCAGTAGCCCATCGCGGTGGCGCGGCCGAGCTGGGGTGAGAAGTCCCTGATGAGTGCCGGGGTCGCGACGAGGACGATGCCCTCGATGAAGCTCACGGCGGCGAACAGCACCAAGTACGTCGTCTTGTCGCCCGCGTTGGGCAGTCCGAAGAAGACCAGGAGGGCGGCCACCAGCAGGCCGTAGACCACGAGGTTCGCGCGTCCCCAGCGGTCCGCGAGACCGGCGACGAGGGAGGCGAAGGCCCCGACCGCGTTGCCGACGACCGAGACCCACACGAAGTAGCGGTAGGTCATGTCGAAGTGCGTGATGATCGACGTCGCCACCGCGTACTGGATGTAGAGCATGTAGTAGAGCACGACGGTCGTGATCACGACGATCGCCAGATACGACATGCGTCGCCCGGTGGCCGGGTACGCCGCGAGGTCGCGGCGATACAGCCGGGCGAGCGAACCGCGAGCACCGGCGCCGGGCGCGTCGGCACCTGGGCTGCTCGTGTCGAATGATGCGGAGGCGGAGGGCATACGGCTCCCTTTGGAACGGCCGGGGACGGTGCGGACGGCGGGAGGCTGGGGTTCCTTCCGTTCGAGCGGACGCTAGTACCGACTAGTCGGTATGACTAGATGCGCGACACGACTTCGCGCGCAGACCAGGGGTCAGCGCCCTGTTGATCGCGAGGGCGGCGACCGCGGCCCACAGCGGCGACCCGGGTCGTAGTCCTCGGAGAGTTGGGGCGCGGGGTGCCGAACGGGCCGTCATCGCACCGGACTTGGGCCGGGGCACCGCGCCCCCCCTCCCCGGAAGTCACCCGCCACCAGGCGCCCGGCGCACACACCTCAGCGGCCCGCCTCCGCCAACGCCCTTACCGCTAGCGCCCCTTGCGCACCCGTGCCGCCGCCCGAGCCTCCGCCGTCTTACGTGCCTCGGCAGCCTTCCGCGACTCCTTGGCAGGTCGCCCGGGCCGGGTGCCCATCCCGCGGAAGGGGGCGTTCCCGCCGCTGGACTTGGTCGTGGTCGGCGGTCGCTTCGCCCCGGTGATGGCCGTCAGCTGCTCCTCGCCGGAGCGCACCTGGGTGACGGTCGGACGGATACCGGCCTCGGACATCAGCCGGTTCACCTCACGCCGTTGGTTCGGGGTGACCAGGGTGACCACGCGCCCGGACTCCCCGGCACGCGCGGTACGCCCGCTGCGGTGCAGGTAGTCCTTGGCGTCGGCGGGCGGGTCGACGTTGACGACGAGGTCGAGGGCGTCGATGTGGATGCCCCGCGCTGCGACGTTGGTGGCGACCAGCACGGTGATCTCGCCGTCCTTGAACTGGCCGAGCGTGTGCGTGCGTTGGGGCTGCGACTTGCCGCTGTGCAGCGCGGCGGCCCGCACCCCGCTGGCTCGCAGATGGCGGGTGAACTGGTCGACACCGGCCTTGGTGTCGAGGAACATCAGCACCCGGCCGTCCCGGGCGGCGATCTCGGTCGCCGTCGCGTACTTGTCGGCGGCGTGGATGTTCAGCACATGGTGGTCCATCGTCGCGACCGAGCCCGCCAGTTGGTCGACCGACGCGTGAACGGGGTCGTGCAGATGCTCCTTGACCAGCCGCTCGACGTCACGGTCGAGCGTGGCCGAGAACAGCAACCGCTGCCCGTCGGCCGGGACCTGCGCGAGGAGGTCCGACACCTGCGGCAGGAATCCGAGGTCGCACATCTGGTCCGCCTCGTCCAGCACGGTGATCCGCACCTGGTTGAGCTGGCAGTCCCGGCGTGACACCAGGTCGGTCAGCCGCCCGGGCGTCGCGACGAGCACCTCGACGCCGGTCCGCAGCAGCGCCTGCTGGCGGTTGATCGACAGGCCGCCGACGACCGTCGCCAGCCGCACCCCGAGCGTCCGCGCGTAGGGTTCCAGCGCGTCGCTCACCTGCTGGGCGAGTTCCCGGGTCGGCCCCAGGACCAGCGCGAGCGGCCGCTTCGGCTCGGCACGCTTCCCGAGATCCGCACCAGCAGCGCGAGCCCGAACGCCAGCGTCTTGCCGGAGCCGGTGCGGGCCCGGCCGAGCACGTCGCGGCCCGCCAGCGCGCCGGGCAGCGTGGCCGCCTGGATCGGGAACGGCTCGGTCACCCCGAGGCCGGTCATCGTCTCGACCAGCGCGGGCGGCAGCCCCAGCTGGTCGAAGGAAACGGCCGGCGGCTTGGCGTTCATGGGGAACCTTCCTGGATCTGTTGCCCGCAACGCCACCGGGGCCCGTACCCCTTGGTACGGGCCCCGGCGACATCGAAGCGTTCCCCATTTTACCAGCGGAGACCGGAACCACCCGCCCCGCCCGGACCGCACCCCGCGTCGCCCCGGCCCCGGGCGCCCGCCCGGACGTAGGCTCACCGCACCACCGCCACCCGAGGGAGCCCCGCCCGTGACCGTCCGTGTGCGCCGTGTCTACGATCCGCCCGAGCAGGAGGACGGCGTCCGCGTCCTGGTCGACCGGCTGTGGCCGCGCGGCCTGTCCAAGGACGCGGCCCGGGTCGACGAGTGGCCCAAGGAACTCACCCCGTCGACCGAACTGCGCCGCTGGTACCACGCGGGCGAGGGCTCCTACGACGAGTTCGCCGTCCGGTACGAGGCCGAACTCGCCGAGCCCGAGGCAGCCCAACTCCTGCACACCTTGCGGAACTTGGTCCGGATGGGCCCGGTGACCCTGGTGACGGCGGTCAGATCGCCGCAGGAGAGCCACGCCTCTGTGCTGGCCCGCCTCCTGTCGTCGTGACCTGAGGAGACGGGCCGTAGCGCCGAGGAGCGAAGTCCCGCCCGGTCAGGCCGTCTGCTTGGCCGCCGCGCGTCCCGCCGCGCGCCCGGAAGAAGAGGCAGCCGCCGAGGAAGGTGCCTTCGAGGGCGTTGTAGCCGTGCACTCCCCGCCGCCGAAACCGGCGACCTCGCCCGCCGCGTACAGTCCGCCGATCGGCTTCCCGTCGGCGGCCAGCGCGCGGGAGTCGAGGTCGGTCTGGATGCCGCCGAGGGTCTTGCGCGTGAGCACGTGCAGCTTGACGCCGATCAGCGGGCCGGCCGCCGGGTCGAGGATGCGGTGCGGGGTGGCGACGCGGCCGAGGCGGTCGCCGATGTAGCGGCGGGCGTTGCGGATGCCCTGGACCTGGGAGTCCTTGCTGTAGGGGTTGGCCATCTGGAGGTCGCGGGCCTCGATCTGGCGCCGGACGACGGCCGCGTCGAGGAGCGGCTTGTCGGTCAACTGGTTCATCTTCTCGACCAGTTGCTCCAGGTTCCCGGCGGTCACGAAGTCCGCGCCCTTGCGCAGGAAGGCGTCCACCGGGCCCGGGGCACCCTTGCCGAGCAGCCGGTCGCGCAGCACCGCCTTCTTGTCCTTGGCGGTGATGTCGGGGTTCTGCTCGGAGCCCGACAGCGCGAACTCCTTCTCGATGATCTTCTGGGTGAGGATGAACCAGGAGTGGTCGTGCTCCGCCAACTCCGGTGTCGTGCGCAGGTACTTGAGGGTGTTGAGGGTGTCGTAGCCCGGCAGGCACGGGTCGGGCAGGCGGCGGCCGAGGGCGTCGAACCACAGGGAGGACGGGCCGGGCAGGATGCGGATGCCGTGGCCGGGCCAGACCGGGTCCCAGTTCTGCAGGCCCTCGGTGTAGTGCCACATGCGGTCGCGGTTGACGAGCCGTACGCCCGCCTCGGCGCTGATGTCGAGCATCCGGCCGTCGACGTAGGCCGGGACGCCGGTGACCATCTCGGCGGGCGGGGTGCCGAGGCGCTCGGGCCAGTACGCGCGGACGATGTCGTGGTTGGCGCCGATGCCGCCGGTGGTGACGATCACGGCCTGGGCGGTGAGTTCGAAGGCGCCGATCGGCTCACGGCTGGAGGTGACGCCCCGGGCCGCGTTGTCCTCGGCGAGGACCGTGCCGCGGACGCCGCGTGCCTCGCCCTCCTCGACCACCAGCTCGTCGACCTGGTGACGGTAGTAGAAGGTGAGCAGTCCGTCGCGGGCGGCCTGCTTCGCGTACTTCACGAAGGGTTCGACGACTCCGGTGCCGGTGCCCCAGGTGACGTGGAAGCGCGGGACGGAGTTGCCGTGGCCGTGGGCGCGCAGGTCGCCGCGTTCGGCCCAGCCGACGGTGGGGAGCAGTTTGATGCCGTGGCTCTCCAGCCAGGGGCGCTTCTCGCCGGCGGCGAACTCGACGTAGGCGCGGGCCCAGCGGACCGCCCAGGAGTCCTCGTCGTCGACGCGGTCGAAGCCGGCGCTGCCCTGCCAGTCGTTCCAGGCCAGGTCGAAGGAGTCCTTGATGCCGAGGCGGCGCTGTTCCGGCGAGTCGACGAGGAACAGTCCGCCGAAGGACCAGAAGGCCTGCCCGCCGAGGTTGTTGGCGTTCTCCTGGTCGACGAGGGCGACCCGGCGTCCCCGGCTGGTCAGTTCATGGGCCGCGACCAGACCGGCCAGACCGGCTCCGACGACGATGACGTCCGCATCCATGGCGACCGTTGCCCTTCTCAAGTGGGTTGTCATTCAGGGGGTGTTGCCGCTGTCGGTGAGCAGCGCGGTGAGCAGCTGCCTGAGCCAGGAGCGCGCCCGTTCGGCGTCCTTGTCGAGCAGCAGTTGGGTGGTGACTCCGTCGTAGGCGGCGATCACCGCGCGGGCGGCGCCGTCGATGTCGCCCAGCACGGCGGGGAGTCGGGTGTGTCCGCGTGCGCGGGGTGAGTCGCTCGGCGATGGCGCCGCGCAGCCGGGCCCGGTGGTCGAGCAGGGTCTGGGCAACGGCCGGGTCCCGGGCCGCGTGCACCAGGAAGTCGGTCTTGACCAGCAGCCAGTCCCGGTCGAGGAGCAGCACGTCGGTGACGCGGTCCACGGCGGCGGGCACGTCGAGGCCGGGCCGTCGAGGGCGAGCGCGCCGGCCACTTGGTCGGCGATCAGCTCGGCCCGGTCCCGGTAGAGGGCGAAGAACAGCTCGTCCAGGCTGCCGAAGTTCGAGTAGAACGCGCCCCGGCTGTAACCGGCGGCCTCGCAGACCTCCTCGATGGAGACCCGCCCGAACCCCTTCGCGGCGAACACGGCGAACGCGGCGTCGAGCAGCTTGGCCCGTGTGCGGACCCGCCGCCTGGTCACACGCTTGGCTGCCGCCTCCGCCACCATGCCGGCCCTCCGCCCTCGGTTCGATACGCGAATGTATCCGATACGTCGATGTATCCAAAGGGGTGCGACCGAAGAAGCACCGGCAGACAAGTGCCGCGATTCGAATGGAACAGATATTCGAATAGGGAGTACGCTGGTCCCATGACCACGCACCACCTCCAGGGCTCCCTCTTCGACCAGACCGACCAGCTCCGCCTCGGCCCCCTCGACGGGATACGCCGGACGGCACTCGGACTCGGCGCCTGGATCGACGTGCTGCCCGGGTGGCTCTCCGGCGCCGACGCCCTCTTCGAGGAACTGGCCACCGAGGTCCCGTGGCGGGCCGAGCGCCGCCAGATGTACGACCAGGTCGTCGCCGTACCCCGACTGCTCGCCTTCTACGGCGACGACGACGTACTCCCCACCCGGTGCTCACGGAGGCGCGGGACGCCCTGTCGGCTTACTACGCACGGGAGTTGGGCGAGCCGTTCGCCACCTCCGGGCTCTGTTACTACCGCGACGGCCGGGACAGTGTGGCCTGGCACGGCGACCGGATCGGCCGGGGTGCCCGGGAGGACACGATGGTGGCGATCCTCTCCGTGGGCGCGCCCCGCGATCTGCTGCTGCGGCCCGTGCGCGGCGGTGAGTCGGTGCGGCGCCCGCTGGGGCACGGCGACCTGATCGTGATGGGCGGCTCCTGCCAGCGGACCTGGGAGCACTGCGTCCCCAAGACCAGCCGGGCCGCGGGACCGCGCATCAGCGTGCAGTTCCGCCCGCACGGCGTGCGCTGAGGCGGAGAGGCGGCCGCTTCGGACGCACGCGGGGGCCGCCTCCGGCGGACGGCGCCGGAGGCGGCTTCCCCGCGCGAGCCGAGGCCGTCCGCATCTGGTTGGCTGTCCCCGTACGGGGCACCACCTCACGAGGGACGATCATGCGGGCAGAAGTACGCCAAGTCGCCGACGGCACCTACCTGGTGCACGGCAGCAACACCAACTGGGTGATCCTCACGGACGGCGACGCGGCCACGCTGGTCGACACCGGGTACCCAGGGGACCGCGAGTTGCTGCTCGACTCCCTTGAGCAGGTGGGGAGTTCACCGAAGTCGCTCACGGCGGTGCTGATCACCCACGCGCACAACGACCACCTCGGTTCGGCGGAGTACCTGCACAGCGCGTACGGCACGCCGGTCCTGCTGCACGAGGCCGAAGTACCGCACGCCCGGCGGGAGTTCCTGCAACAGGTGACCGTCGGGGACGTGTTGAAGAACCTCTGGCGTCCGGGCGTCCTGCCGTGGATGGTGCACACCATCCGCGTCGGCGGCACCGAGCAGCATCCGGTCGCCGCGGCCGAGGCGTTCCCGAACCCGGACGGCCCGCTCGACCTGCCCGGCGGGCCCATCCCCGTGCACACCCCGGCCACACCGGCGGGCACTGCGTCTTCCACCTGCCGGAGCGCGGGATCGTGATCTCCGGGGACGCCCTGGTCAGCGGCCACGCGACCTCCCGGATCAAGGGCCCGCAGCTGCTGCCCGACATGTTCCACCACGAGCGCGACCGTGCCGTGGCCTCGCTGGACGTCCTCGAAGCGCTCGACGCGGACACCCTGCTGCCCGGCCACGGTCCCGTGCACACCGGTCCGGTCCGTGAGGCGGCACAGCGCGCCCGCGAGCACGCGATCTAAGGTCACCCCATGGCACTGCAGATCAACGCGACGAACCCGGAGCATCCGGTCCTCCTGCTGGAACTGCCCTGGGACGTTCCGCTGGAGGAGTGGCCCGACGAGTACCTGGTCCCGTTGCCGCGCGGCATCTCCCGCCACGTGGTGCGCTACGCCCGCGCCGGCAGCGAGGTCATAGCCGTCAAGGAGCTGGCGGAACGGCCCGCGCTGCGCGAGTACGAGTTGCTGCGCGACCTGGACCGGCTCGGCATCCCCGCGGTCGACCCCCTCGCGGTGGTCACCGGACGCGTCGACGCCGCCGGCGAGCCGCTGGAACCGGTGCTGATCACCCGGCACCTGGGCGGCTCGATGCCGTACCGCTCGATGTTCGAGACGACGCTGCGCCCGGCCACCATGCACCGGCTGATGGACGCCCTCGCGGTGCTGCTGGTGCGGCTGCACCTGGCCGGGTTCGCGTGGGGCGACTGCTCGCTGTCCAACACGCTGTTCCGGCGGGACGCGGGCGCGTACGCCGCGTATCTGGTGGACGCGGAGACCGGCGATCTGCACCCGCAGCTCAGCAACGGGCAGCGGGACTACGACCTCGACCTCGCCCGCGTGAACATCAGCGGGGAGCTGCTCGACCTGGAGGCGTCCGGGCGCTGCACCCCTCCGTCGACCCGATCGAGTTCGGCATGGAGATCTGCGCCCGTTACCAGAGCCTCTGGGAGGAGCTGACCCGCGTCTCGGTGTACCCGGCGGGCAAGTACCACTTCATCGAGCGCCGGATCCGGCGGCTGAACGAACTCGGCTTCGACGTGGCCGAGATGCAGATCGAGCACTCCTCGAACGGCGACACGGTGACCTTCGTGCCCAAGGTCGTCGACGCGGGCCACCACCAGCGCCAACTGCTGCGCCTGACCGGCCTGGACGCCGAGGAGAACCAGGCGCGGCGGCTGCTGAACGACCTGGAGTCCTGGATGGCCACCCAGGACGACTACGCCCCGGGCGATCCCCTCGCCGCCCGGCCCGAGGTGCTGGCGCACCGGTGGGTGCGGGACGTGTTCCGGCCGACCGTGCGGGCCGTACCGCTGGAGCTGCGGGGTTCGATGGACCCGGCGGAGATCTACCACGAGCTGCTCGAACACCGTTGGTACATGTCCGAGCACGCCCAGCACGACATCGGTCTGGACACGGCGGTCGACGACTACCTCAAGAACATCCTGCCGAGGGTACGCGAGACGCTGGCACCGACCACCCCGGAGTGACCCGGGTCAGCCCGCGGCAGGCGGGGCCGTCGTGCCGCGGACGACAAGGCGCGGCGGAACCACGCTCTCTCCCTCCGCTACGGCTTCCCCGTCCAGGCGGGCGATGGCGCGGCCGACCGCGAGTTCCGCGAGGCGGGGCACGTCCTGGGCGACGGTCGTGAGGTCGATGTGGGCGAGCCGGGACAGGCTCGTGTCGTCGAAGCCGACCACGGAGATCTCACCGGGGACGGACACACCGGCGCGCAGGAGGGTGTCGAGGACGCCGGTGGCGCAGCGGTCGTTGAAGGCAAGTACCGCACCGGGCCGGGCAGTTGGGGTATCCGCGAGCAGGGCGCGGGCGCCGCGCGCGCCGTCCTCCTCGGTGGGCCCGCCGGGCAGCACCCGGACCTGCTCGGCGAGGCCGTGGCGGTGCATCGCGGTGCGGTAGCCGCGGCGGCGGTCGGCGGCGCCGGGTGCCCTGCCGCCGTCGATGTGGGCGATGGTCCGGTGGCCGAGGGCGACGAGGTGGTCCACGGCCTGCCGGGCGCCCTCGTCGTCGGCGGTGCGGACGACGTCCACCGCGGGCGGGGCGGGGCGCAGCCGCCGGGCCACGGAGACCACCGGGACCTGGGCCGCGAGCTGCGCGAGGCGCGCGGCCGGGACCTCGGGGCCGAGCAGGACGAGGGCTTCGCACCGGTCGGCGAGCAGCGCCTCCACGGCCTGCCGCTCGCCGCGCGAGGGGGGCGACCGCGCTCAGGGCGACCTGGTAGCCGGCGGGTTCGGCGGCGGCGTAGATGCCCTCCACCAGGTCGGAGTGGAAGGGGTGGCGCAGGCCGAACTGCACGCCGAGGAGGCGGGAGCGGTTGCTGCGCAACACCCTGGCCCGGGTGTCGGGCCGGTAGCCGATCTCCTCGGCGGCCTTGAGGACCCGCTCACGGGTGGTGGCGCTGGCCCCGTACGCCCCGCGCATCACGATGGAGACCAGCGCGACGGAGACGCCCGCCCGGGCCGCGACATGGGCCAGCGTGGGCCGCTTTCCGTCGGGGACCGCGGGGGTGGTCGGCACGGTGGTCCTTCCGGTCGAGGTGTCGTTCCGTTCGGGATGGTAGCCGCTGCGAGGGCCTGGTCTCCGGGACGGCAGCCGTCCCAAAGGGCCTGCTCCGACGGTACTGCAACGTTCTAGAAACATGCCCGGCGGAGCCTTGACACGGGAATCCGGTAGTGGCGTACTACTGCCATCTAGAACGTTCTAGAAGAGGGCGAGCACTGATGTACACGTTGGCGGTCTGTGCCGAGATGGTCTTCCGGGACCTGCCGATCCACGAGCGGGCCCGGCGGATCCACGAAGCCGGTTTCCAGGTCGAGATCTGGGACTGGACCCGGCACGACCTGGACGCGCTGACGCGGACCCCGGCCGAGTTCTCGTCGATGACGGGCTACATCCGGGGCAGTCTCACCGACGAGGCGGGCGCCGCCGAACTCCTGCGCACCGCCGAGGAGTCGGTGAAGGCCGCCGACCAACTGGGCTGTCCCCGGCTGAACTTGCACGGCACCGGCCTGGACTCCGAGGGTCTGCCGGTGGTCCCGGTCACCGGCGAGCCCACCGGGGCGATGTGGATCGCCGCCCACCGCACCCTGACCCGCCTCGCGGAGCTGGGCGAGAGCGCCGGGATCACCTTCACCCTGGAGAACCTGAACGCGGCCGTCGACCACCCGGGCGTCCCGTTCGCGTCGGCGGCCGACACCCTGGCCCTCGTCCAGGCGGTGAACCGCCCGGGCCTGCGCATGAACCTGGACCTGTACCACGCGCAGATCGGGGAGGGGAACCTCATCGAACTGGTCCGCCGCGCCCACGAGTTGGACCTCATCGGCGAGATACAGATCGCGGACGTGCCCGGCCGCCAGGAGCCGGGCACCGGCGAGATCAACTACCCGGCGATCGCCCGCGCGTTGGCCGACATCGGCTACGACGGCACGGTGGCGATGGAGGCCTGGGCCTCGGAGGGCGACAGCGAGCGCGCCCTGGACCGCTTCCGCACCGCGTTCACCGTCTGACCCTCAGAGGGCCTGAGGCCCGGGCACCACGGCCACCGGGCACTCCGCGTGGTGCAGCACCCCGTGCGCGACCGAGCCGATCCGCGCGCCCACCGCCGTCCGGTGGGCGCGCCGCCCGACGACCATCAGCTGGGCGCGCCCCGCGACCGACAGCAGCACCTGCCCCGCGCTGCCGATCTCCACGTGCTCGACCACGGGCACGTCGGGGAAGCGCTGCCGCCACGGCTCCAGCGCCTCGGCGAGGCCCTTCTTCTCGTACGGTTCCAGGCCGCCTGCCTCGTCGAGGAGCCGCAGGGAGCCGGGGCTGTAGGCGAACACCGGCGGCAGGGTCCACGCCCGGACGGCACGGACCGGGGCGCCGCGCGCCGCCGCCGTCTCGAAGGCGAAGCCCAGCGCGGCGGCGCTGTCCTCGGGGTCGCCGTCCTGCCCCACGACGATCTCGCGCCCTACGGCCTCCCCGGAGGCGTCGCCCCCGGCACGCACCAGCACGACGGGCCGTACGGAATCCGCGATCACCTGCTGGCCGACGGACCCCAGCAGGAAGCCGACGACGGGCCCGTGGCCGCGCGAGCCGAGGGCCAGCAGTTCGGCGTCGGCAGCGGCGGCGGTCAGCGCCTCGACGGGATCGCCCTCCAGGACGTCCGTCGTCACGTCCAGGCCGGGGTGCCGCTCCGCAAGCGTCCTGGCGGCCTCGTCCGCCGCGGCCCGCACCCAGCCGCCCTGGGCGTCCCGGTCCGCCGCGTCGAGGCCCTGGTGCTCCTCGTACCGCCACACCTGCACCACCCGCAGCGCGCGCCCCCGCCGTACGGCCTCCCGGCCCGCCCAGGCGAGTGCGGCGAGACTCTCCGCCGATCCGTCGACCCCTGCGGTGATCGGGCGTGTCATTCGGTGGCCTCCCTGTGGTGCGGTGACGTGCGTCGGCCTCAGTCTTCACTATGACCTTGGAGTGGGAGCAGGTAGTGGTGGACTCGGCCGACCCCGTCACGCTGGGGCGCTGGTGGGCCGAGGCGCTCGACTGGGTGGTGGTGGGCGAGGCACCGGACGAGTTCGAGATCCGGCCGGAGCCCGAGCGGCTGCCGGGGCTGCTGTTCGTACCGGTGCCCGAGGGAAAGACCCTCAAGAACCGGCTGCACCTGGACTTCCGGCCCGACGACCAGGAGGCCGAGGTGATCCGGCTGCTGGCCCTGGGCGCGCGGACCGCGGACGTCGGGCAGGGCGAGGTGTCGTGGGTGACGCTGATGGATCCGGAGGGGAACGAGTTCTGCGTGTTGCGCTCCCGGCGCCCCTGAGGCCCCCGTATCAGGCGTAGCGGAGCGGACCGGGGCGATCGAACATACGATGTGGGTGAGCCGGCGCGGTGACAACGGCGCCGCCGTGCCGTGAAGCCGACCACTCGGGGTGGGAGACGTATGGCACAGGCCGCCGAATCCGCGCGGACCGTCATCATGACCGTGGACGACGATCCGGGAGTTTCCCGTGCCGTCGCCCGTGACCTGCGGCGGCGCTACGGCGAGTCGTACCGCATCGTGCGCGCCGAGTCCGGCGAGTCCGCGCTGGACGCGTTGCGGGAGCTGAAGCTGCGCGGGGATCTCGTGGCCGTGATCCTGGCGGACTACCGCATGCCTCAGATGAACGGCATCGAGTTCCTGGAGCAGGCCCTCGACGTCTATCCGGGCGCGCGCCGGGTGCTGCTGACCGCGTACGCGGACACGGACGCGGCGATCGACGCGATCAACGTCGTGGACTTGGACCACTATCTGCTGAAGCCGTGGGACCCGCCGGAGGAGAAGCTCTACCCGGTCCTGGACGACCTCCTGGAGGCCTGGCGCACCAGCGACTACCGTCCCGTGCCCGCCACCAAGGTGGTCGGTCACCGCTGGTCGGCGCGCTCCTCGGACGTCCGGGAGTTCCTGGCCCGCAACCAGGTGCCGTACCGCTGGTACTCGGCCGACACCCCGGAGGGGCTGCGGCTGCTGTCGGCGGCCGGGCAGGACGGGCAGCGGCTGCCGCTCGTCATCACCGCCGAGGGGAACGTGCTGGTCGAGCCGGAGCCGGCCGAACTGGCCGCCGAGGTCGGCCTCGCGACCACACCGACGGCCGACTTCTACGACCTCGTCGTCATCGGCGGTGGTCCGGCGGGACTCGGCGCGGCCGTGTACGGGGCCTCGGAAGGGCTGCGGACGGTGCTCGTCGAGCGGTCGGCCACCGGTGGGCAGGCCGGGCAGAGTTCACGGATCGAGAACTACCTCGGCTTCCCGGACGGGGTGTCCGGGGCCCAACTCACCGACCGGGCACGGCGGCAGGCCGGCAAGTTCGGTGCCGAGATCCTGACCGCCCGCGAGGTCACGGGACTTGAGGTCAACGGCTCCGCGCGCGTCGTACGGTTCGCGGACGGCTCGGCGGTCGCCGCGCACGCCGTGATCCTGGCGACCGGCGTCTCGTACCGGCAGTTGGAGGCGCCCGGCACGCCCGACCTGACGGGCTGCGGGGTCTACTACGGCTCGGCGCTGACCGAGGCCGCGTCCTGCCAGGGCCACGACGTGTACATCGTCGGCGGCGCCAACTCGGCGGGCCAGGCGGCGATGTACCTGTCCCGGGGCGCCAAGTCGGTGACGCTGCTGGTGCGCGGGGGCTCGCTGGCCGCGTCGATGTCGTACTACCTGATCCAGCAGATCAACGAAACCGAGAACATCTCCGTACGTACCGGCACCGTCGTCGAGGCCGCGCACGGCTCCGACCATCTGGAGCAGCTGACCCTGCGCGACACCGAGAGCGGGAAGACCGAACTCGTCGACGCGCAGTGGATGTTCGTGTTCATCGGCGCGGCCCCGCTGACCGACTGGCTGGACGGCTCGGTGCACCGCGACGGGCGCGGGTTCATCCTGTCCGGCCCCGACCTCACCCCGGACGGCACCCGCCCGCGGGCTGGGAGCTGGACCGGCCGCCGTACCACCTGGAGACCAACATTCCCGGCGTGTTCGTGGCGGGCGACGCGCGCGCCGAGTCCGCGAAACGCGTCGCGTCCGCCGTCGGAGAGGGAGCCATGGCCGTGATGCTCGTCCACCGCTACCTGGAGCAGTCATGAGCGGGCAGGTCCTGCCGTGCAGCCCGCAGGAGATCGGCACGCTGTTCCTGTTCGAGAAGCTGACACCGGAGCAGCTCGCCCGGCTGTGCCGCGACGGTCAGGTGGAGCAGTTCGAGGCCGGGCCCGTCTACACCGAGGGCGACCCCGCGACCTGCTTCTACGTGATGATCGAGGGCACCGTCGTGCTGTCGCGCCGGGTCGGCGGCGACGACGTGGAGGTCAGCAGGACCTCGCAGCGCGGGGTGTACACGGGCGCGATGCAGGCCTACATCGGGGACCGGGTGCAGCAGGTGTACCTCAACTCGATGCGGGTGACGGAGCCGACGCGGTTCTTCGTGCTGCCGGCCGAGACCTTCGCGAACATCATGAGCGAGTGGTTCCCGATGGCGGTCCACCTGCTGGAGGGCCTCTTCTTCGGTTCGAAGAGCACCCAGTTGGCGATCAGCCAGCGTGAACGGCTGCTGGCGCTGGGCTCGTTGTCGGCCGGTCTGACGCACGAGCTGAACAACCCGGCCGCAGCCGCCGTGCGCGCCACCTCGGCGCTGCGCGAGCGGGTGGCGAAGATGCGGCACAAGCTGCGGGTCATCTCGGCGGGCCGCTATCCGCGCGAGGCACTGGCCAACCTGATCGACATCCAGGAGCGCACGGCCGAACGGGTCGCCAAGGCGCCCTCGTTGAGCCCCCTGGAGGCCTCGGACCGCGAGGACGCCCTCACCGACTGGCTCGACGACCACGACATCACCGAGTCGTGGCAGATCGCGCCGACGTTCGTGCAGGCCGGTCTCGACATCGAGTGGCTCGACCAGGTCGCGGCGGCCGTGGACGCGGAGATCCTGCCGAGCGCCATCGGCTGGCTCAACTACACGGTCGAGACAGAGCTGTTGATGACGGAGATCGAGGACTCCACGACCCGCGTCTCGAACCTCGTCGGCGCCGCCAAGCAGTACTCCCAGCTGGACCGCGCCCCCTACCAGGTGGTCGACGTCCACGAACTCCTCGACAGCACCCTGCTGATGCTCGCGGGCAAGTTCGGCGACCGCATCAAGGTCGTCAAGGAGTACGACCGCACGCTCCCCAAGATCCCCGCGTATCCGGCCGAGTTGAACCAGGTGTGGACGAACCTGATCGACAACGCGGTCTCGGCGATGGAGAGTTCGGACGGGACCGGCACGCTGACGGTGCGGACGGCGCTGGAGCGCGATCAGTTGATGGTGGAGTTCCGGGACACGGGGCCCGGTGTGCCGCAGGAGATCCGCGGCCGTATCTTCGATCCGTTCTTCACCACCAAGCCGGTCGGCGAGGGCACGGGGCTCGGTCTGGACATCTCCTGGCGGATCGTCGTCAACAAGCACCACGGCACCCTCCAGGTGGAGTCGGTGCCGGGCGACACCCGCTTCCAGGTCCTGCTGCCTCTCACCGTCGGCGACAACGAGACGCCCGAGGAGTCCGCATGAGCGACATCGCAGGAATCGAGCCGAACGTCCCGCCGAGCGGGGCGGGTTGCGTGGAGTGCGACGCGGCCGGCGGCTGGTGGTTCCACCTCCGGCGGTGCGCGCAGTGCGGTCATGTCGGCTGTTGCGACGACTCCCCGCCAAGCACGCCACGGCCCACTTCCAGTCCACGGGACACCCGTTCATCCAGAGCTACGAGCCGGGCGAGGACTGGTTCTGGAACTTCACCACCTCCGAGCTGTACGACTCGGGCCCCGAGCTGGCCGCCCCGGTGAGCCACCCGAAGGACCAGCCGGTGCCCGGTCCCGAGGGACGCGTGCCGGCGAACTGGGCCGAGACCCTGCGCTGACCCGGCCCGCCGGGCGGGAGCCGTCTTCCGCCCGGTGGCCAGGTGCGTTGTCGGTGGCGCGTGCCAGGATGGGGGCGTGTCGTCATCCGTAGCAGCAGCGCCGCTCATCGGCCGGGACGAGGAACTCGCCCGCCTCACCGGTGTCCTGGACCGTGCCCGCGCGGGGACGGCCGGGGCGGTGCTGATCGCCGGGGACGCGGGCGTCGGCAAGACCCGCGTCCTGGACGAGGTCGCGGGGCGGGCCGCGGGCTCCGGGATGACGGTGCTCACCGGACACTGCGTCGACCTCGGGGACGTCGGTCTGCCGTACCTCCCGTTCACCGAGATCCTCGGAGTGCTCGCCGACGACGAGCGGTTCGCGGGGGCACTGGCCGCGCATCCGGCCGTGGACAGGCTGCTGGGCGCCGGTCCGGACGCGGCCCGGGACGCGGGCGGCCGACTGCGGCTCTTCGAGGGCATCGCGGGACTCCTCGCCGACCTCTCGGACATCGCTCCCTGCTGCTGGTCCTGGAGGACCTGCACTGGGCCGACCAGTCCTCCCGCGACCTGCTCCGCTTCCTGCTCAGCCGGGGCATCCTCCAGCGCCCGGCGGGCGGCTCCCCCACCCACCGCCTCGCGGTCCTCGCGTCGTACCGCGCGGACGACCTCCACCGCCGCCATCCCCTACGGCCCCTGCTGGCGGAGCTGGTCCGGCTGCCCGCCGTGGAGCGGCTGGAGCTGCGGCCCATGGCGGACGCCGAGGTCGCCCGCCTGGTGCGCGCGCTGCGCACGGCTCCGGTGCCGGACGGCACGGTCCGCAGGATCGTCGAGCGCGCCGAGGGGAACGCCTTCTACGCCGAGGAGTTGCTCGCCGCGAGCGACCTGGAGGCGGGCGGGGTGCCGAGCGGTCTGGCCGACGTCCTGCTGATCCGTTTCGAGCAGCTCTCCGACACCGCCCAGCAGGTGCTGCGCACCGCCGCCGTCGCCGGGCGCCGCGTCGAGTACGACCTGCTGCGGGACGCGGTCCGGCTCCCCGAGGACGAGTTGGAGTCGGCACTGCGCGAGGCCGTCGAGCGCCAGCTCCTGGTCCCCGGACACGGCGACACGTACTCGTTCCGGCACGCCCTCGCCCGCGAGGCGGTGTACGCCGACCTCCTCCCCGGCGAGCGCTCCCGGCAGCACGGCGCGTTCGCCCGTCTCCTCGCCTCACGCGGTCACCCCGCCGAGAGCGCGGCGGAGCGCGCCCACCACTACCGCGAGAGCCACGACCTCGCCGAGGCGCTGGCCGCCTCCCCGGAGGCCGCCGACCACGCCCAGCGCGTGGGCGCGCCCGCCGAGGAGCTACGGCACCTGGAGACCGTCCTCGACCTGTGGTCGTCGGTCGACCCGGCCGCCCGGCCCTCGGGCGAGGGATCGACAGCGTGGCCCTCACCCTGCGCGCGTCCGCCGCGGCGGCCCATGCCGGGGACGCGCACCGCGCGGTCTCCCTCACCCGGTCCGCGCTCGCCGGGATCGGCCAGGACACGGACTCCGAGCTGGCCGCCCGCGTCCGCTACACGCTGGCCGGGAACCTCATGGGCGTCGACAGCCTCACGGCCGCGTTCGCGTACAGCAGCGAGGCGCTCGCGATGATCCCCGCCGATCCGCCCTCGCGGACCTGGGTGTGGGCGGCGGCCACGCATGTGCTGGCGGCGCGCCAGGTCGGCGAGGACGAGATCGCGCTGCGGATCGCCCGCCAGGCCATCGGCGTCGCCGAGGAACTCCAACTGACCGATGCCCGGGCCGACTTGCTGATCTCGCTCGCCACTCTGGAGAAGGGTGGCCGACGCACCCGCACGGGCCGGGAGCGGCTCGCGGAGGCACGCGAGCTGGCCCGGCGGTCCGGGCACGCGCCCGTGGAGATGCGCGCCCTGTTCCATCTCGCCATCGGAAGTTTCGAGTCCGGGGAGCTGGCGGAGTCGCTGCCCTGGCTCACCGAGGGCCTGGACCGGGCCCGCCGCGCCGGGCTGCTCTCGTCGCCGTATCCGCTGGAGATGCGCTATCTCCAGCTCCTCGTGCTGTACACGCTGGGCCGCTGGGACGAGTGCCTGAAGGCCGCCGCGAGCGACGCGGCCTCGCTGCCGCACGCGGGTGCCTTCACCATGGGTCCCGCGCTGTATGTGGCCCTGGCGCGTGGGGACTTGGGGGCGGTGGAGCGGGCGCGGGCGCTGCTGGACGGGCCGTTCGACTGGATGGCCGTGATGGTGTCGAGCATCGCGCTGACCGACGCGGGCGCCCTCCAGGGCGATCCGGAGGCGTCGGTCGAGCAGGTGCGTACGGCGGTCGCCGCGCTCACCGACGACTCCGGCCGCCGCCCCGATCTCACGGTCCGGCTGGCCGCTCTCGCCCTGGCCGCGGTCGCCGACCGCGCCGCCGCGCTGCGGCTGTCCGGCGACGAGGCGGGGGTGGTTCGCTGGGCGGACACCGCGACCGAACTCGTGGAGCTGGCCCGGTCCGTGGCCGACGCGGGCGGCGAGGCGCGGCCGCAGGGGCCGGAGGGCCAGGCGTGGCTGGCCCGCGCCGAGGCCGAGTGGATACGCGCGACCACGGGCCCGGACGCGGCGGCCTGGGAGAAGGCGGTGGCCGCGTTCGACTACGGCGACGTCTACGAACTGGCGCGCTGCCAATTCCGGTACGCCGAGGCCCTGTTGGCGGCCGACCGCCGCGAGGAGGCGACCGCCCCGGCCCGTACGGCCAGGGAGACGGCCGCCCGGCTCGGCGCCGCACCCCTGCTCGCGCGGCTGGACACCCTGATCCGGCGTGGCCGCCTGGGCGAGCAGGCGCCGGTCGCCGGTGACCTCCCTCGCCGCTGACGGCCCGCGAGCAGGACGTGCTGCGGCTGCTCGCGCTGGGCCGCAGCAACCGCCAGATCGGCGAGGAGCTGTTCATCACCGGCAAGACGGCGAGCGTCCACGTCTCCAACATCCTCGCGAAGCTGAGCGCCGCGAGCCGTACGGAGGCGGTGGCGATCGCCTACCGCCAGGGCCTGATCACCCCGGAGGCGACGACGTCCGGCTGAGGTTCACTTCCCGCAGTCGAGGGCCTTGAGGTCGACCGCGTCGGCCATGGCCGCCATCCCCTTGTCGTTGGGGTGGATGTGGTCGCCGCCGTCGAAGAAGGGGGAGCATCCTCTCCTGGTCGTAGGGGCTGCGGAGGATGTGGTCGAAGTCGGTGACCGCGTCCAACTCCCCGCTGCTCCTGATGAACTGGTTGACCTCCTGGCGTACCGCCTCACCGGCCGCGTCCCATTCGGGCCAGCCCTTGAAGGGTCCGACGGTGGAGCCGACGACACACTTCCCGGCCGCGTGCGCCCGCTCGATGATCTCGCGATAGCCGGCGATCAGGTCCTGGGCGGTGACCCCGGAGTGCGCCTTGATGTCGTTGACGCCCTCGAAGAGGAACACGGTGCGCACGCCGGGCTGGGACAGCACATCGCGCTGCAACCGGTTCAGCGCGCTCTGCCCGGCGCCGTCGGCGAGGACCTTGTTGCCCGAGATCCCTTCGTTGGCCACGCCCTTGACGGTCGTGTCGGCGTTCTGGAGCCGCCGTGCCAGGTAGTCGGGCCAGCGCCGGTTGAGGTCCGACGTGGACGCCCAGCCGTCCGTGATGGAGTCCCCGAGCGTGACCACGGCACCGACGCCCGCGCTCGGCCGTACGGAGACGGCGTCGAGGTAGTACCAGGAGCCGGTGGTGTCCGTCCAGGCGGAGGCGCCCTCCTCGCCGGTGTGGTCGCCCTGGGTGGCGTACGACGTCTGCATGGCCATGCCGTGGCCGGTCGCCGGGCCCGCCGCGTCCGGGCTGTGGATGCTGACCACCAGGTTGGTCGCGGCGGGCAGCCTGCCGGGGAGCGGGTCGCTGTAGGCGACCTCGCCCGCGGGGATCGTGACCGACTTGGCGCCGCCGAAGGTGAGCCGCCGGTTGGAGCCGGGGACGAGCGCGGCGCCCGTCTTCTGCACACCCGCGTAGGCGCTGTCGAAGGTCAGCGGCCGGTCGCCGAAGGCGTTGGAGAGCCGGATGCGCAGCTCGCCGCCGGCCACGCTGGTGTGCACGACGAGCCGGTAGCTGCGGTCGGCGACGCCGTCACCGAGGTGGTCGGCGCTCGCTCCCAAAGTGACCACGCCCTTCGGGTCGTTCACGGCCTTCACCTGCGCCTGTGCTTGCGGTTGTGCGTGAGCGGGTCCGGCCTGGAAGGCCGCGGCGAGCAGGAGAAGTGCGGCCGTACGGCGCAGTCGTGCGCGTCCGGCGCTCACCGGGCGAAGTCCCTCAACGTGACGGATGCGCCCGGCTTGACGGTCACCGTGCGGGTCTTGCCACCGTGGGCGACGGTCGTGGTGCGACCGCCGACACTGCGGAGTTTCACCTCGGTGGGCTTGCCGTTCTGCCAGCGAAGGTCGACGACGAAGCCGCCGCGAGCGCCGACCCCGGTGATCGAGCCGGAGTCGGCCCAGGCGTCCGGGAGGGCGGGCAGGAGTTCCAGATGGCCGGGCCGGGAGTACAGGAGCATCTCGGTCACGGCGGCCGGGGTGCCGAAGTTGGCCTCGATCTGGAAGATGCCGCGGCCCGTCTCCACCTCGTAGATGTCGAAGAGGTTGAAGGCGGTGCCGTTGGTGCCGTTCTCGGACGGGCGGAGGTTGTTGACGATCAACTGGTAGGCGTTGTCGGCGTTCTTGAGGCGGGCCCAGCACAGGCTGCGCCAGGCGTTGGCCCAGCCGAAGCTGTTCATTCCGCGCGCGGTGAGCAGTGCGGTGGCGCCGTCGACGATGTCCTTCGGGGTGGAGCCGTCGGGGCGGATGCGGTCGCCGGGGAACAGGTTGATCAACGGGGACAGGTGGCGGTGGGTGGTCTCGCCGAGGTTGTCCGGCGACATCCACTCCTCCAGCCAGCCGGAGGTCTGGCTCACCTCGGGCAGGTACAGCCGCCTGCGCAGACCCGAGATGGTGTTCGCGAACCCGCTGTCCCGCTTCAACTCCGCGGAAGCCGCCGCGTAGTTGCCGAAGAGGGTCCACACCACTTCCTGGGCGTAGGTGTTGCCCCTGCCGTCCTGCGGACCCTGCTCGGGCGACCAGTCGTGGTCCGCGACCAGTACCTCCTTGCCGTTGTCCAGGGTGGTGGTGACCAGCCGCGTCTCCCAGAACTCGCAGGCGCCCTTGAGGAGGGGGTAGATCTTCTCCAGGTGGCTGCGGGAGTGCGTGAACTCGTAGTGCTCCCACAGGCTGTTGCACAGCCAGGCGTTGCCCGCCGGGTGCCACCACCAGCCCAGTCCGCCATAGGGGGTTGGTGGAGAACGCGACGGTCCAGCCGGCGACCTTCCCGCTGGTGTTGCGGAAGCGGTTGCGGGAGTCCTGGAAGAGCCTGCCGGTCAGCTCGGTCCAGTCCTTCACCTGGGTGACGCAGTAGTCGGTGAACGCGTCGAAGCACGAGGACAGGCCCACCCGGTCGGCCATCCAGTAGTTCATCTGGATGTTGATGTCGGTGTGGTAATCGCCCATCCAGTCCGGGTCGTTGCCGTCCAGCCACACCCCCTGGAGGCCCATGGGCAGGCTGCCTCGCGACGAGCCGACCATGAGGTAGCGGCCGAACTGCACGTAGGCGGCCTCGAGTTCGGGGTCCGGCTGGCCGCTCGTGGCGCGCAGCTGGATGCGCTCCCAGGTGTCGAGCGCGCGCTGCTCGGCGGTCGACTCGCCGAGCGAGAGGCCGAACGTGCCGAACGCCGTGCGGTGGTCGGCGACATGGGTGCGCAGCAGGGTGTCGGCCGAGTGCTCAGCGGCGGCACGGACCTTGTTGCGGGCGAGCTTCTGCGGGTCGGCCTTGGGGTCGCGGTAGCCGTGGGCGGGGTCCGGCGCGTAGTTGGTGCCGCCGCTGACGACGACGGTCAGGTCCTTGCAGCCGGAGAAGGTGATGTGCGCGCCGCTGACGGTGACCCGGCCGCCGCTGCCGTAGGCGGTGACGGCGGCTCCGTACTTCAGGCCGTTGGCGAACGCGGCGCCGAAGGAGGTCGCGGCGGCCTCGCCGTGCGTGCCCTCCAGTGTGATCGTGCCGGTGTAGCGTCCGCCGCCGTTCTGGCCGAAGTGGAGGACGATCGCGTCGTCGGGGCGGCTGGAGAAGATCTCCCGCTGGTACGTCACTCCCGAGCGGACGTAGGAGGCTCCCACCACGCCCCGCTCGAGGTCGAGGGTGCGGCGGTAGCCGGAGACGGCGCCGAGGTCGTGGTCGGGGATGTCGACGGTGAGCTTGGCGAGCAGGGTCAGGGACCCGAAGTCCGCGCGGCCGTAGGGGAATTGGCCGTCGGAGTCGAGCGTGTCGTTGAGGCCGCCGGTCCACATCGTGGCGTCGGTGACGAGGAGGACCTCGTGGCCCGGGTCGTTGCTCGCGAGGGCGCCGAGGCGGCCGTTGCCGACGGGGAGGCCCTGTTCGATCATCGAGGTGTCGCCGGCGGGCGCCTGCCACCACAGGGTGTGGTGTGAAGTGCCGCTGTCGGTCGAGGAGTTGGCGGGTCGCTGCGGTGCGGCCGAGGCGGTGAAGGCCGGCAGGCCGGTGAGGGCGCCGGTGGCCGCGGCGAGGGCGAGCACATTGCGTCTGGGCAGGTCGAACGGTGCACTGGACATGGCGGTCTCCGCAAAGGTCGGCTCAGGAGGAGGAGGTGGGCACGTCGATCCGGTCGATGTCCGGCGCGTAGCCCGAACCGCTGTCGAAGGTGATCGTGTTGGCGCCCGCCTTCAGGGACACGGGCACGCTGACCGTCCCGACGGTCCCCCAGTCGCCGGTGGACGGGAACTTGTGGCTGGTGGCCGCGTTGCCGTTCGAGGAGACGCTCGCCGAGCGGGAGTCGCCGCTGACGTAGGCGATCTTCACCTGGTAGGTGCCGGCCTTGGCGACGGTGACGTTGTTGACGGTGAGCTTGCCGCCGACGTAGAGGTTGCCGACCTTCTTGCCACCGGAGCAGGCCGAGCAATCGGCGACGGAGGCGTTGCCGGAGAGGGTGTTGCCGGTGGCCTCGGCCTCGTAGCCGGTCGTGGTGACGGCGCTGCCGCGCGGGGTGACGGTGAAGAGGCGGGAGCCGTGGGCGGGCAGGGCCTCGGTGACCTTGTTGGTGTAGGTGCCGAGGTCCTCGTGGTTCCAGAGGTCGCGGACGGCGGCCTTGCCGGTGAAGCCGAGGGTCGTCCAGTTCGCGGAGACGGCCGCGGGGGTGTCGGCGAGGTTGAACAGGGCCACGGTGTACGTGCCGTTGGGGTTCTTCGCGGCCCACACCTGCTGGGCGTCGGACGGGGTGACCGGGCGCGCGGGCGGCGCGTCGCTCTGGTCGACGCCGATGACCTCGCGGTTGGTGAGCAGCGAGAGGCCGTAGTCGTCGAGGCGGGTGAGGTCGTCACCGCTGAACAGCGGGGACTTGGCGACGGCCCACAGGGTCGCGTAGCTCTGGCGCTCCGCCTTGGTCAGGCCGTCCATCGCGGCGTTGCCGACATCGAGGGAGTCGAGGTCGTTCCAGCCGCCGGGGCCCGCCTGGCCGGTCCACGCGGGGGTGTCGTCCCAGCGGTCGTCGACCGAGTTCTCCCAGCTGACAAGGGTGTTGCAGTAGCACTCGACGTCGGTGTCGATGCGCCAGCCGTTGGAGTACTTCTTCCAGTCGGCGGCGTGTCCGTAGTCGAGGGACCAGGACAGCTCCAGATGGACCGGGCGTCCGGCGGCGGTGATGGCCTTGTTCCAGGCGGCCACATCGGCAACGTTGTCGTACTGGTCGCCGCTCTTCCCCGAACCGGGGCCGACCCCGTCGAGCTTGAGGAAGTCGTAGCCCCAGTCGGCGATCAACTGGGCTTGTGAATCGATGTACTTCTGGGTGCAGGGGCGGGAGAAGTCGAGCTTGTACGAGCTGTCCCAGCCGTTGGTGGTGCGCAGGTCGCTGTAGACGATGTCGGCGGTGGTGCAGCCCGCGGCGTTCCAGATCGGCGTCTTGCCGTCGTTGTACGCCTCCTTCTCCAGGCCCGCCGGCAGGTAGATGCCGGCCTTGAGGCCCTTGGAGTGGATGCGGTCGGCGACGGCCTTCATGCCGCTGGGGAAACGTTTCGGGTCGGCCTTCTGGCGGCCGTACTGGTCGTACTCCGGCGTCCAGGCGTTGTCGCGCCACCAACCCGCGTCGACGTTCACGTAGGTGTAGCCGTACTTCTTCAACTTCGAGGCCAGCGCGTCGGTCTGCTTGGTGACGTTCGCCTCGGTCAGGTAGCTGTAGTCGCCGTCCGGGTTGAGACCGGGGTACTTGGACGACTGCATGCTCCAACTCGACCAGCCCATGAAGGGTTTGGCGGCGACGGTCGCGGACGTGTCCGCCGCCGGGGTCGCCGCGTGCGCGGCGGGGAGGTGGGAGGCGAAGCCTGCGGTGAGGGCCAGGACCACCATGGCTCTCAGGGCGCGGACAGGCGTGAGGGAGTACATCGTCGGGCTCCTCGTGCGGGTAGGAGGGGGCGGGTGTCAGATGAGGTGTGGGGGCGGGTGTCAGATGAGGCGTGGACGGACTAGTCGGCGGCTCGGATGAAGGACTGGATCGCGGTGGCGGCGGCCCCGCGCGCCCATTCGTCGAACGGCAGGGGGCGGGTGTGCACGCCGCAGCGGGCGGCTGAGCCGAAGGCCGCGGCGGCGAAGGAGTCGCGGATCTGCTCGGCGAACAGGTCGTAGGCGGCCAGGCCCTCGCCGGAGATGATCACGCGTTCGGGGCCGAACAGGTTGACCACGGTCGCGATGCCCCGGCCGATGGCCTCACCGGCCCGCGCGTACACCTCGCGCGCTCCGGCGTCACCCCGGTGGGCGAGGGCCAACGCCTCGGCGGTGTCGGCGACTTGGACGCCGGTGACCTCGCGGACGCGGGTGAGGATCGCGGCGTCCCCGGCGATGGCCTCGACGCAGCCGCGGTTGCCGCAGTGGCAGAGCGGCCCGGCGGGGTCGACGACCACGTGCCCGATCTCACCGGCCACTCCATGGGCGCCGGCGACTACTTGACCGTGGACGACGAGTCCGCAGCCGATGCCCGCGCCGACGGTCACCACGGCGAAGTCGGTGAGGCCCGCGCCGGCGCCGAACCACTGCTCGGCGACGGTCAGCGCGCGCACGTCGTTGTCGACGGTGACCGGCAACCCTGTTGTCATGGCGGCGAGTTCGGCCAGGGGGACGTCCCGCCAGTCCAGGAACGGCGAGTAGCGGACGACCCCTTCGCCGCGGTCCACGTCGCCGGAGACCGCGAGTCCGAGGCCGAGCACCGGGATGCCCAACTCGTCGGCCTCGATGCGGAGTTCCTGGGCGAGGTCGGCGATCGAGGCGAGCACCGCCTTGGGGTCGTGGTCGGTCAGCGGCACATGACGGGCGACGCGGAGACGGCAGCAGAGGTCGGCGAGGACGGCGATGATCTCGTCGCCGGTGACCTTGACCCCGATGAACAACGCCCGTCCGCCGTCGACCCGGACGAGGTTCGCGGGGCGCCCGAGCGCCGGGGGCGCGTCCTGGTCGGCGCCCTCCGCCAGGTACCCGGCCTCCATCAGCGGCCGGACCGCCTTGGTCACGGCGGCCGCCGACAGTCCCGTCCGGCGGGCCACCTCGAGACGGGTGAGGGGGCCGTGGGACAGCACGGTCGTGAAGACCTGTGAGACGGCCGGCGTATGGGCCGGGAACGACTCGGTACGGGGATCGAGCGCATGGCGGGAACCTAGATCCCTTCTTTTCCGCCGTCAATAAAAGAAGCAGGATTGGTCGAGGCGAAGTTGTGAGCCGCCTGAGAGGAGTTGGTGGCAGCGGGAGCCGCGTTGTCAGTGCCGGGCGGCACAATCGCCGTATGACGACGATCGATTGGTCCGGGCTGAGCCACGCCTACGGCAGCGCCGAGGACATCCGGGCCTGTTCGCGCGGCTCGGCGGGGCCGAGGACGACGAGGTGTGGCAGGAGCTGTGGGGCTCGCTGTGCCACCAGGGTTCGGTGTACGACGCGAGCTGGGCGGCGCTGCCCGTGCTCACCGACATCGCGCTCGGCCGGGCGCCGGGCGGGGCGATACAGGCTGTCACGATGGCCGGGCTGATCACCACGGACCCGGACGAGGAGAGCCGTGCGAGGTACGCGCAAGAGATAGGCCAACTACTGCTTGTGGCAGTGGAGTTGCGCGCCGATCCGGGACAGGACGCGCACACCTTCGTCTACCTCCAGATGGCCGTGCTCGCCTTCGAGGACGGCGGGGTGTGGGCGGAGGCGCTGGAGGGGGTCAACAGCGAGGAGTACGAGCTGGAGTGCCCTGAGTGCGAGGAGGGCCTGTTCGTCGCGTTCGGCTCCTACGGCGTCTTCACCTCGGCCGGCGACTACGTGACCGGGACGGGCACCGAGGACGCGGCGCCGCGCACGGAACTCGTCCCGGCGGTGCCGGACCGGCTCGACGGCATCGGTGCGCGACTGCACGGCGAGGCGGTGGAGTTCGGGCAGCCGGAGGTCGCGCGGGCACTGACGTACGTGTTCGGGAAGGCGAGTTGCCCGTCCTGCGGGGCCGGGTTCACCGTGTCCGAGGAGATCGAGAAGCAGTGGGTCTGAGGAGGTCCGGAAACCGGTAGGACCGAGGAGGCCGACGAGCTCGTCCGATACCCGATACCCGATACCGATACCCGGCGCCCGGGTGCCCCGCTCGCGGTTCGCGGCAGGGCACCCGGCCGGTCATCAGTGCCTGGCGGCAGGGGTGTTGGCGACCGTGACGTTCACGGCGGCCCACGCCTGGTCGACGGTCTTGTACGCGGTGCTGTTCGCGCCGTAGAGGTCCGTCGCTGCCTTCAGGGTCGCGATGCGCGCGTCGTGGAAGTCGGTGGTGGAGACCATGTAGCGGGTGAGCGCGCGGTAGAAGATCGCCGTGGCCTGGGTTCGGCCGATGCCGGTGACCGTGGACCCGTCGTAGGTGGGCGAGTCGTAGGTGAAGCCGCCGATCTTCTTGGTGCCGCTGCCCTCCGCGAGGAGGTAGTAGGCGTGCGAGGAGACTCCGGAGCCGGCGTGCACCTCGGCGTCGTAGGCCTGCGGCGACCAGTAGTCGATCGTGCCCTCCAGCTGGTCGAGGGAGGGGTGGTCGAGGCGGCGCAGGAACTTCTGGGCGAGGCCGAGCTTCTCGCCGATGAGGTAGTTCGGCGGGTTCTTGGCGTTGTTGGCGCTGAACTCGACGTTGGAGCCGAAGATGTCCGCGAGTGACTCGTTCAGCGAGCCCGGTTCGCCGAACTGGTTGCCCTCCGCGTCGACGCGGGTCGGCTCCAGCTTCGCGGTGGCGTCCACGACGCCGTGGGTGAGTTCGTGGCCGGTGACGTCGAGGACGACGAGCGGCTTCTTGAACATGTCCCCGTCGCCGTCGCCGTAGAGCATGCAGCCGCAGGTCGAGTCCCAGAAGGCGTTGGCGACCTTCTTGCCGAAGTGGACCATGCCGCGGGCGGCCTTGCCGTTGTTGGCTATGCCCTTGCGGCCGAAGGTCTTCTTGTAGAAGTCCAGGGTCTTGGTGATGCCGTACTGGGCGTCGACGGCGGCGCTGTCGCGGCGCGAGACGGCGCCGTTGCCCCACTTGTCGTTCGTGGTCGTGAACTTCGTGCCCTGCGCGAAGTTCTCCAGTTCCCTGCCCTTGGCGTCGCGGGTCTCGGTGCCCCAGTGGGTCGGGTCCTTGAGGAGGTAACTGGTGCGCGCGGTGCGGGTGGTGGTCAGCGGCACCTTGCCGACGAAGAGGGAGGTGCCGGTGCCGGACGCGGTGACCGGGTAGTGGACCGCGCGGCTCGCCGCGGCCGACGTGAGGGAATTCGGCTGTACGGCGGTGCCGGTGGCGGGGTCCATGGTCTCGCCGCGCTCGCGCAGGGTGTCGAGGAGCTTGGGCGAGAGGAACTCGTCGCTGTCGGGGGTATTGCTGCGGATGTTGCCGGTGACGGCGTCGACGACGACCGTGCGGGTGCCGGTCGCGTCGGCGGTGCTGCTGTCGCTGACGGGTATTCGGTAGGCGAGGGCGGCTCCCCGTCGCGGGCGTCCACGACGAGTTCGGCGGTGCCCGCGTCACCCCGGGCGACGGCGGCGGCCTTCGCCTCGGCCTGCGTCGGCGTCAGTTCGGGCCGGGTGGTGGCGGGGCTGACGCTGTGGTCGGCCGCCCGGGTGACGCCGGTGTAGGCGAGCCGGTGGGAGAGATGGACGACGAGGTCGCCGCCGAGGACGGGCATGCCCTGGTGCGTGCGCAGGAACCGGACGTGCCGTGCGCCCTCGGGGTCGATCAGCACGTCCTGGGCCCGGAGTTCATCGCCCCGGGTGACACCGGTCGCCGTGGCGTGCGCGAAGGCGGCGGCCCGCGCGGCCGTGATGACGGACGCGGCACTGGTGCCGGTCTCGGTCGAGGCCGTCGCGCTGTCCGTCCCCGTGGCCGGTCCCGCGAAGGCCGTTCCGGCCAGCCCGTGGCGGCCGTCGTCACCGCGACGGCGACCGCCAGGCTGCGTATGTGGGGTCCACGCATGAAAGAGGGCTCCTCCGTACAAAGACGGCCGGGATCACCAACCGCCTTGAGACAGGGCACGGTTGAACGCGCCCGAGGGGCTGGTCGGGCCCCGAACCGAAACCCTCACGCATCCACCATGTACATGTAAAGCCGAAATGAACGGTTTTCGAAGCTTTCATGGCAATACTTGGCAAAAATCCGCATCGCTCAGTGATCAGCGAATGACCAACTGTGCGCTAGCTGTGGAGATGTGACGGGGCGCGACAAGGTTGCCTCGCCCGACTGTGATCGATCTCGCATACCGAGAAAGAAACGGGAGAGAACCGGATGGTCTCAAGAACGGTGCGCAGGGCCACGGCGTCGGCGGCGGCACTGCTGACGCTCACGGCGGTACCGGCCCATGCCGCGACCCACGAGTCGGACACCACGAGAACCAGCGGCACCACCGCACTTCCCGCACCCGACATGGCGGGCCTCCGTGCCGTCTTGCGCACGCTGACGGCACAGGGCGCGCCCGGGGCCATCATCGCCCGTATCGACGACCACGGCACCGTCTACACGGCCGCCGCGGGTGTCGACGACCGCACGACCCGCCGGGCCATCGGCAACGCCGACCGCTTCCGCATCGGCAGCATCACCAAGTCGTTCTCGGCCGTCGTCCTGCTCCAACTCGCCGACGCGCACAAGCTGGACCTCGACGCCTCGGTCGACCGCTACCTCCCCGGGCTGCTGCCCGACAAGCGGATCACCGTGCGCCACGTCCTGAGCCACCGCAGCGGTCTCTACGACTACACGAACTCCATGTTCGCCAACTCGGTCTCCGGCTTCGAGGCCGTACGCGACAAGGTCTTCACCTACCGGCAACTGGTCCAGCTCTCCCTGAACCACGCGCGCACCAACGCGCCGGGCGCCGCCTACTCGTACTCGAACACCAACTTCGTGGTCGCCGGGATGCTCATCGAGAAGCTGACGGGCCACGCCGTGGGCACCGAGTACCGCGACCGCATCATCAGGCCGCTGAACCTGCGCGACACCCTCTACGTGCACCCCGCCACGCAGATCCCGGGCCGCCACGCCCACGGCTACCTCACCCCCGACCGCGCGGGCGCGCAGCTGGTCGACGCCACCGACCAGACGGTCTCCTGGGCGCAGAGCGCCGGCGCGGTCATCTCGACCACCCGCGACCTGAACACCTTCTTCTCCGCCCTGCTCGGCGGCCGGCTCACCTCCGCCGCGCAGCTCGCGCAGATGGAGCGCTGGACCCTGGTCAACAGCACCACGCGCTACGGCCTCGGGCTGCGGCGCCGCGATCTGTCCTGCGGGGTCTCGGTGTACGGCCACACGGGCGCGGTCCAGGGTTTCTACACCTACTCCTTCACCTCGAAGGACGGTCGCCGCAGCCTCACCGCGCTGGCCAACACGTCCAACAACGGCACGGTCCTGAACACGATGGCGCGGACGCTGGATTCGGCGTTCTGCGGCGCACGCACCAAGGCGATCAAGCCGATCAAGGGCTCGTCCCTCACCGGCCGGGGCTCCCTGGTCACCGAACGGAACGTCGCCTACGAGGACATCGCGCCGGGGATCGCCCGGGACTGAGCGAGTGCGGACCGGGGGGGCGGAGGGGGCGGGGTTGCATCTCCGGGTGCATCTCGCGCCCCCTCGCGCGGGAACCCTCGCCCCCGGTGGGACGTTGAACGGACGACGAGGTCCCCACCGGGCGACAGAGGTCCCCACCAGGCCCGGGGTGTCCCCACCGGGCACGAACAGCGAGGGCGGTGCCATGAACGAGCTGGTGCCGGGCGGAAATCTGCCCTCCCCGGCGGTGCGCTCACCCTGCGGATACCCGGCCCCTTCGACGTGTCGGCGCTGATCACCGACGAGAGCGGCAAGGTCGGCGGCGACGCGGACTTCGTGTTCTACAACCAGCCGACGGCACCCGGAGCGCGCCTCCAGGGTGACACCCTGACCGTCGACCCGGCCCGCCTGCGCACCGGTGCCGCGCGCGTCACGGTGGTCATCAGCCCCGCCGATCCCGGCACTTCCCTGGGCCGCCTGCCCGCGCCGACTCTCCAGCTGACCGACACCGGCGGCCGCGCCCTCGCCCGCTTCACCCCACCACGCACCGAGCAGGAGATCGTCCTGCTCCTGGCGGAGCTGTACCGACGCGGCACCGGCTGGAAACTGCGCGCGCTGGGGCAGGGCTACGCCGACGGACTCGCGGGCATCGCACGGGACTTCGGCGTGGACGTCGTAGAAGACGCGACGCCTGCGCCCCCGCGACCGGCTTCAGCACCCTGGTCGGCACCCTCGACCCGCTCCCACCCCACCTCGGCCTCTCCGGCACCCGACCCCACCGGCTTCCTCGCCCTGGTCAACTCGGCGCGCGCCGACGCCGGTTCACCGCCCGTCTCCCTCGACCCCCGGCTCGCGTCCGCCGCGCAGGCGCACGCGTCCGACATGGCCGCCGTCGGACGTCTCGGCACCGAGAGTCGTGACGGCACGTCCGTGTACCAGCGCGTCCTGCGCGCCGGCTACTCGTACCTCACCGTCGGCGAGCACCTGGTCTCCGGCCCGCGCACGCCCGCCGAGTTCGTCGACTACTGCCTGCGCACCGAGCAGGCCCGGCAGACGCTGCTGGAGCGGAACGTCACGCACGCGGGTCTCGCGCAGGCCCTCGATCCCCGCTCCGGTGACGTCTACTGGACGGCGCTGTGGGCGACGCCGCTCACCGCGGGCGGTCTCGCCGACACGGCGGAGCAGGTGGTCGAGCTGACCAACGCGGAGCGCGCGCGGGCCGGGCTGCGTGCCCTGGCCGTGGACCCGTTGCTCGCCGCCGCCGCGCAGGCGCACAGCACCGACATGGTGGCCCGCGCCTTCTACTCGCACACCTCCCCGACGGCTCCCAGCCCTGGGACCGGGCCGCGGCTGCGGGTTCACGCAGACGAACCATCGGCGAGAACATCGCCTGCGGTCAGCGCTCCCCCGCCGAGGTCGTGGAGGGCTGGATGAACAGCCCGGGCACCGCGCCAACATCCTGAAGCCGGACTTCACCCACATAGGCATCGGCTTCGCGGGCGGTGGACAGATGGGGACGTACTGGACGCAGCTCTTCGGCGCCTGACCGTCCGGGACGATCAACCCGTCCCCGATCTTGGCGGAATGAGATCTTCCGGGTCAGGATGCCCGCATGAAGGGTGATCTGTTTTCCAGTGAGCACATGGTGCAGCCTGCCACCGCGCCGGGCATGACCGTAGAGAACGCCAAATGCATCAGGTACGCGGTCAACGGCGAGATGCTCGCCCGCCAGGGGGCGATGATCGCCTACCGCGGCAACCTCCAGTTCGAACGCAAGGGCCAGGGCGTGGGCGGTATGCTCAAGCGCGCGGTCACCGGTGAGGGGCTGCCCTTGATGGCGGTGCGCGGCCAGGGTGAGGCGTGGTTCGCGCACGAGGCGCAGAACTGCTTCGTGGTCGAGATCGACCCCGGTGACGAGTTCACCGTCAACGGCCGCAACGTCCTGTGCTTCGACGCCTCGTTGTCGTACACGATCAAGACGGTGAAGGGTTCCGGCATCGCGGGCGGCGGCCTGTTCAACAGCGTTTTCACGGGACAGGGCAAGCTGGGCCTGGTCTGCGAGGGCAACCCGCTGGTGATACCCGTCTCGCCGCAGTACCCGGTGTTCGTCGACACGGACGCGGTGGTCGGCTGGTCGGCGCACCTCCAGACCTCGCTGCACCGCTCCCAGTCCATCGGCTCGATGCTGCGCGGCGGTTCGGGCGAGGCCGTCCAACTCATGCTCCAGGGCGAGGGTTTCGTCGTGGTGCGCCCGAGCGAGGAGACCCCGCAGAAGGCGCAGCAGCACTGAGGCACCGGCGGGCGGTCCACGCGGCCTCGCCGTCCGCTTCGACGCCTTGATCCACGGCGGCCGACGCGCGCCCTGGCCACCCACGGCCAGGGCGGAGTGCCGGCGCGTCGGAACGTGTTGACCTGCACATCCCTTGCAGGTCAAGGTCGGAGCGGCACGGCTCACCAGTCCCCGTGCCGAGAGGATGACTGCCTTGATCGGCATCTCGGACATCGAAGCCGCCGCCGAGCGGATCGCCGGACACGTCGTACGCACCCCGACCGTGGAGAGCTCCGGACTCTCGGAGCTGCTCGGGGTCCCGGTCACGACCAAGCTGGAGCTGTTGCAGCGCACGGGTTCCTTCAAGGCGCGCGGGGCGACGGCGAAGCTGCTGTCCCTGAGCGAGGGCGAGCTGGCCGCCGGAGTGGTGGCGGTCAGCGGCGGCAACCACGGGATCGCGCTGGCGGTCATGGCGGCGGCGCTCGACGTGAAGGCGACGGTGGTGATGCCCCGTTCGGCACCGGCGCGGTCCATCGCGCTGGTGGAGGCGACGGGCGCGTCGCTGCGGCTGACCGAGGACATGCCGAGCGCGTTCGCGCTGGTGAACCGGTTGCGGGACGAGGGGCTGACCCTGGTCCACCCGTTCGACGACCCGGTGGTGATCGCCGGACAGGGCACCGTGGGCCTGGAGTTCGCGGAGGACGCCGGTGACCTCACCGACGTCTTGGTCAGCATCGGCGGGGGTGGCCTGATCGCCGGCATCGCCGCCGCCCTGCACGCCCGGCGGCCCGGCATCCGGGTCTGGGGCGTGGAGACCGAGGGCGCCGACGCCATGACCGAGGCGCTCGCGGCGGGCGGCCCCGTGCCGGTGACGCCGTCGTCGATCGTGACGACGCTCAGCGCGCCGAGCGTGTCGCAGCTGACGTACGACCATGTGTCGGCCCTCGTCACCGAGGTGCTGACCGTCCCCGACCGGGAGGCCGTGCGCGGGTGTCTTGATCTCGCCGAGCACGCCAAGGTGTGGACCGAGCCCGCCGCGGGCTGCCTGCTGCCCGCGGCCCGGCAGGTGCTGGAGCGGGTCGGCGACGGTGCCCGGCTCGGCCTCGTGGTCTGCGGGGGCAACGCGACCGTCGGGGACATCGCGGGCTGGTCGGCCGAGTTCGGACTGCGCTGACACACCATCAACTGGGTTCACCGACGGACTCGTTGACGAAACTCACGACGAAGTTGTCAACAAACACAGGTGTATTGGAGGTCTTCGCGTCGCCGTTTACCGCTGGTTACCACCAGGTCCGGCGCCGATATTCCGCCACGGGCACCTCCGTGGCGAATTCCGCCGAGCCGGGACACGAGCGGCGACCTGGGACCTCCTCGCGACTCCCTTTTTCTCGCACACCTGATCGCAGCCGTTGAATAAAAGGCAGAAAACACCGGGGAATTGGGCTTCCTTTGAACGCAGCCCGCCACACCCGCCGTACTTCTGGGAAAGGTGAGAATCAGGGGTTCAGCGAGGGATGGCCATGGTCGAGACGCATGTCTCCGCGCACGAGGTGGTGGCCGGCAGATACCGGCCCATGGAGGTCGCGCTCCCGCGAGACCAATCGGGTCTCCTGGTACGGCGAGGACACGATCGCCGAACGACCCATCCTCCTCACACAGGTGACCCTCCCCGCCGCCCCGGACGGGGAGGGCGCCGGCCGGACCGCCGCCGGTGTCCTGCGCACCACCGAGACCATGGTGCTGCTCGCCCCCACCCGGGTCGCCCCGGTCGTCGACGCCGTCGAGGACGGCGGCACCCTGTGGACCGTCACCGACTGGATCGACGGCACCCCGCTAGGCCAACTCCTCGCCCAGCAGGGCACGTTCCACTACGTCCGGGCCGCCCGCATCGGACTCGAACTGCTCGACATCCTGGAGGCCGCGCACAGCGAGGGCATCACCCACGGCGAACTCAGCCCCGGCCAGGTCTTCGTGCGCGACCAGGGCGGGGTCGTCCTCACCGGCTTCGGCCTCGCGGGCGCCACCCTCGCCCCGCGCATCACCGCCCCGTCGTACGCCTCGCCGGAGCAGGCCCGCGACGAACGCATCGGCCCCGCCGCCGACTTGTGGGCGCTCGGCGCGATCCTCTACACCCTGGTCGAGGGGCACCCGCCGTTCCGCGACCGGGGCCGTCCCGAGGCGACGCTGAAGGGCGTGGACCGGCTCCCCCATGCGCGGCCCGTCGCGGGCCGGACCGCTGGCGCAGATCGTGCAGGGGCTGCTGCGCAAGAACTCCCGTGAGCGGCTGACCCGCCCGGTCGTCCGCGAGTCCCTCACCCGCATCCTCACCGACGACCCGTACGCCGACCGCGAGCCGGTCCCGCTGCACCGGCTGCGGCGCGCCTACGACGCCGTACACGGCGTGGGCACCACCTGGAGCGGACGGGGCATGGCCGTCGGTACCGCACTCGCCGTCGGCACCGTCACGGTCGCCGTCCTCGCCGCGACCCATCAACTCCCCGGCACCGAGACCTCGGCGGCCACCTCCCCCGCCGCTCCCGTCCGCCTCGGCGACGGTCGGCACACCGGGCGACACCGTCGACGGACACGCCAACTCCCCGTCCGCGACCCCGTCGCCCACGTCCCCGCCGCACCTCCCGCGTCCGCCTCCGCACCCGCCTCGCGCTCCGCCACCGCGTCGCCTCCCCCTCCCCACCACCTCGGCGCTGCCCGCCGGCTTCCGTGTGTTCAAGGCGTCGCAGGGCTTCTCCGTCGCACTGCCCAAGGGCTGGAAGGTGGTGGAGACCCAGCAGGTGTCCGGCGCCTACCGGATCACCTTCGGCGCCACGGGCGACCCGCGCACGCTGGCCGTGACGTACAGCACACAGGCGGGCCCGGACCCGGTGGCCATCTGGCGGGACGACGTCCTTCCCGGGCTCAGGCAGACCGAGGGCTTCCAGCAGATCGGCGGCATCAGGGCCACGACGTTCCAGGGCGACAAGGCGGCCGACCTGGAGTGGTTCTCCGGGACGGGCGACAACCGGGTGCGCACCCTGGGGCGTGGTTTCCTGATCGGCGGCGGGCGCAGTTTCTCGCTACGGTGGACGACGCCCGCCGACGCGTGGAACGACGCCGCCAACCGCCAGGCCCTGCAGACCTTCTTCAAGACCTTCCGGCGCTGATCGAACTGACGACGCCGGGGGCGACGCGAAGGCCGGGCGCTCAAACCAGCGGCAATGGGTGGATATAGGCTGCGTGTTCGCACCGTGCCACATCACCAGCCCAGGAGAGTCCGCCTTGACCGTAGTGATCGACCAGGCAGAGACGTCCTTCACCGCCCTCGACGACGCAGGACTCGTCGCCCGGGACGCGCACGAGTTCGGAGCCTACGCCCGCACCGGCGGCTGGGCGTTCGGCCTCAAGGTGGCGCGCAGCGTCCGGCCCGGCGGGCAGAGCGCGGACGAGACGCCGAAGGTGTCCGCGAAGGAGTTCGCCGAGCTCGCCGACTGCTCCCCGAGCGTGTCATGCGCTACTACAAGGCCTGGGACCGGGCCGCGGACGACGGTCTCGTCCCGCACTTCGAGGAGCTGGCCCCCGGCCAGGAGGTCGAACTCCCGGACGCCGACGTGTGGTTGAACTACTACGTCTCCCGCTCCAGCGCCACCTCCGAGCGCGGCACCGCCATCACCGAGGCCGCCGAGGCCGAGGGCATCCGCCCCACCAAGGCGCTGGAGGTCGCGGAGAACCCGACCGCGCTGCGCGCCGCGATCCTCGCCGACCCCTCCACCGCCCGGGCCGCCCGTCAGGCCCTGCTGGACCGCGTCCGCGAGGACCCCGAGCTGCAGTCCGAGCTGGCCCGTGACGTCGTACGCACCGACGACCTGAAGAAGGCCGTGGCGACGGAGAGCCGCTCGGCGGACCGCATCGGGTACGTGCGGCAGATCGCCGAGTCGGGCCAGATCAAGACCCCCGCGGGCCAGACCGTCGACGCGCCCGTGGACCTGCGCCAGGAGGCCGAGCGGCACCTGTCCCTCCTCGACGAGCTGGAGGACGGCGAGGACACCGGCGAGTGGGCCACCGAGGCCTACGACACGATGAAGAACCTGGTCGTCGAGGCGGTAGAGGCCGACCCCGAACTGCGCGTCCAGGAGAAGCGGACCAAGTTCTACAGCAGCCTCCAGAAGGCGACGAAGGCGTTCGAGGAGCTGACCTTCGACGACGCCCAGGACTTCTACGAGGACGACATGGTCCAGCGTCTCGAAGAACTCCAGCAGGCCATCGACAGCTGCCTCAACGCGCTGCGCAAGACCACCACTCCGGCTGAGTAGCCGTACTCATGTAGCGAGTCGGGCCTTCGGACACGATGGGGCTCCCCACGACAAGGGAGCCCCATCGTGTCCGTTCCTGCTTCCCGGCGCCGACTGCCGGCCGCCATGGCCGCGCTGGTGGTCGTCGGCATGGCCGTCTCGGCCTGGCATCCGCACGACCGCACGACCTGGTTCCTGGAGACCGTGTGGGTCTTCGTCGGCCTCCCGGCGATCGTCCTGACCTGGCGCCGCTTCCCCTGACCGGCCTGCTGTGCTGCCTGCTCGCCGTACACGCGCTGGTCCTCGCCGTGGGCGGCCACTACACGTACGCGGAGGTACCGGCGGGCGACTGGGTCCGGGACACGTTCGGTCTCAGCCGCAATCCCTACGACCGTCTCGGCCACCTCATGCAGGGCTTCGTGCCCGCGGTCCTGGTACGAGAGGTGCTCATCCGGACCTCGCCCCTGCGCGGCAGCCGCTGGCTGGCGCCGCTCACGGTGTGCGCGTGTCTCGCCTTCAGCGCCCTGTTCGAGCTGTTCGAGTGGGCGGCGGCCGTGATCGGCGGGCACGGGGCGGACGCGTTCCTCGCCACCCAGGGCGATGTCTGGGACACACAGTGGGACATGTTCTGCGCGCTGATCGGGGCCACGGTCTCGGTACTGGTGCTGAGCCGGGTGCACGACCGGCAGCTGGCGCGGCTCGGGGTCAGCGGGTCGTATGCCGGTGCCGTGTCCACATCGGCAGCACGAACCAGCACAGCACGTACCAGATGACCACCCCGGAGACCAGCCAGGGCACATAGCCGTCGTGCGTGGCGACCCGGAGGATCAGCAGCAGCGCGGCGGTCATCGTGGCCAGCAGCAGCACGAGTCCGACGAAGGTCAGCCGGGACGCCCAGCGCACGGCCTGCGGTTTCACCTTCCGGCCGGCGACCAGGCGGTGCAGGGAGACCGGGCCGATCAGGGCGCCGGTGGCGGTGGCGCCGAGGACGACGGTCACGATGTAGAGGACCTGGTTCGCGTGCTCCAGCTCCGCGTACTTCGGGGTGAAGACGACGGTGAGCAGGAATCCGAAGAGGATCTGTACGCCGGTCTGCGCGACCCTGACCTCCTGGATCAGCTCGCCCCACATCCGGTCGGCCCGCTCGTCCTCGGTCTCGTCGCGCCCTGTCCGCCGTTCTTCCTCGGTCATGCGGTCCGTTTAACCGGACCGCCGACCCTTCAAACGGAGCCGCGACCTACCAGCGGCCCTCGACCTGGTCCTTGATGCGGCGGTCGTAGAGGTCCCGGATGGCGGTGAGCGTGTCCGGGGACAGCGCGGGCAGCTTGGCGGCCGCCGCCGCGTTGGCGCGGGCCTGTTCGGGTGAGCGGGCGCCGGGGATGACCGAGGTGACACCGGGCTGGTCGATGATCCAGCGCAGGGCCAGCTGGGCCGGGGTGTACCCCTCCGGGGCGAGCGCGGAGAACTCGGCGGCGGCCTCGACGCCGGTCGTGTAGTCGACGCCGGAGAAGGTCTCGCCCTGGTCGAAGGCCTCGCCGTGCCGGTTGTAGGTGCGGTGGTCGTTCTCCGGGAACACCGTGTCCTTGGTGTACTTGCCGGACAGCAGGCCGGAGGCGAGGGGCACGCGCGCGATGATGCCGACGCCCGCCTCCTGGGCGGCCGGGAGCACCTGGAGCAGGGGCTTCATGCGGAAGGCGTTGAGGATGATCTGCACGCTGGTCACGTTCGGCCGGGCGATCGCGGTGAGGGCTTCCTCGCAGGTCTCGACGCTGACGCCGTAGCGGGCGATGCGCTCCTCGGCGACCAGGGTGTCGAGGGCGTCGAACACCTCGTCCGAGGAGTAGACCGGCGTCGGCGGGCAGTGCAGCTGCACGAGGTCGATGCGGTCGACGCCGAGGTTGCGGCGCGAACGGTCGTTCCACGCGCGGAAGTTGTCCAGGACGTAGTTCTCGGGGATCTGGTCGACGCGGCGGCCCATCTTCGTCGCGACCAGGACGTGCAGGTCGGGGCGGCCGCTCAGGAACGCGGCGATGGTCTGCTCGCTGCGGCCGTCGCCGTACACGTCGGCCGTGTCGAAGAAGGTCACCCCGACTCCGCCGCCGCCTCCAGCACGGCGAGGGCTTCCTTGTCGTCGACGTCTCCCCAGTCGGCGCCCAGCTGCCAGGTGCCGAGCCCTACGACGGACAGCTGCTGATTCGACCTGCCGATTACACGTTCGTCCATGGAGTCAGTCTGTCATCCACCACTGACATGCGCGGATCGGGCTCCTCCCGGCCGTGACCTGTGAATCTTTCACTCGGACGAGTGAACCGGTTCGACAGCATGCCTACTCGTGTCAACGCCCACCTAGCGTGTGCGCGTGACCGATCATGTGGCGAACAACCTCCAGCCGGGGAACGGCAGTTCCGCTCCCTGGACCCGTCGGGGCTTCCTCCGCTCCGCGGCGGCCCTGGCCGTCGTACCCGTCCTCCTGACAGCCGATCCGGCCGTCGCCGCGGCCGAGCTGCCCGACTTCCCCGCCGAGGTCGGCCTCTACCGCTCCGCGTACCGGAACTGGGTCGGCGAGATCACCGCCGACGGCCTATGGGCCTGCGCCCCGACCGACGCCGACGAGGTGCTGTCCGTCGTCAACTGGGCCTGGCGGCACGGCTGGCGGGTCCGCCCGCGCGGCTCCTCGCACGGCTGGTCACCCCTGACGATCGAGTCCGGTACGACGTCCGACGCGCCGATGCTGCTGGTCGACACCGCGCCGCACCTCACGGGCGTGACACTGGACTCCCGTTCGGCAGTACGCGCCTCCACCGGCATCACCCTGGAGGCGCTGCTCACCTTCCTGGAGGGCCACGGCCTCGGTCTCACCGCCTCTCCCGCACCCGGCGATCTGACGCTCGGCGGCGCCCTGGCCGTCGACGCGCACGGCACGGCCGTACCGGCGCACGGTGAGGAGCGGACGGCCGGGCACACGTTCGGGTCGCTCAGCAATCTGGTGCTGGAGCTGACGGCCGTGGTGTGGGACGCGGAGACGGGTGCGTATGTGCTGCGGACCTACACGCGCGACGAGGCGGACTGCGCGGCGCTGCTCACGCATCTGGGGCGGGCGCTGGTCACCGAGGTCGTGCTGCGGGTCGGGGCGAACGCGAACCTGCGCTGCGTGAGCCGTACGGACATCCCGGCCGCCGAGTTGTTCGGGGCGCCCGGGTCCGGCGGGCGGACCTTGGCGAGCTTCCTGGACGCGTCGGGGCGGGCGGAGGCGATCTGGTTCGCGTTCACGGAGTTCCCGTGGCTGAAGGTGTGGAGCGTGGAGCCGACCCGCCCGCTGACCTCACGCCATGTCTCGTCGCCGTACAACTATCCGTTCTCGGACACCGTGCCGACGGTCGTCGCGGATCTCGTCGGGCGGATCGTGTCCGACGCGGCGTGGTATCTGGCGCCGGTGCTCGGGAACGCCCAACTCGCCGCAGCGGCAGTGGGGTTGACGGCGACACTGTCGGCGGACATCTGGGGGCCGTCGAAGAACACGCTGCTGTACATCAGGCCGACGACCCTGCGGGAGACCGCGAACGGGTACGCGGTGCTGACCACCCGGGCCCAAGTGCAGCGCGTGGTCCATGAGTTCACCGCCTTCTACAAGAAGCGGCTCACCGCGTACGCCGCGCTCGGCCGCTTCCCGGTCAACGGCACCGTGGAGATCCGCGTGACCGGCCTCGACCACCCCGCCGACACCGAACTCTCCGGCGCCCGCGCCTCGTTGCTGTCCGCGCTGCGCCCGAGCACCGAGCATCCCGAGTGGGACACGGCGGTCTGGCTGGACGTCCTGACGCTGCCCGGGACGCCCTACGCGGAGGAGTTCCTGCGGGAGTTGGAGCAGTTCCTGCTGCGCTCCCACGACGGCACGGACGCGCTGACGCGGGTCGAGTGGTCGAAGGGCTGGGCCTACACCGAGCAGGCCGGGTGGAGCGACGAGGAGGTGCTCGGCACGGCGATCCCGGGGTCGTTCGGCGAGTCGGTGTGGGGGCAGGCGGCGGGTACCTACGACCGGCTGGACCCGCACCGGGTGTTCGGGAACGCCTTCCTGGACCGGCTGTTCGGCTAGCGCTTGGCGGTCGTGTAGGTCAGGTGGGTCACCCGGGACGAGGCGTCCGAGCGGGCCTGGGTCAGGGCGAGCCGGTCCGGGTCCACGTGGTCGAACAGGCGGATGCCGGTGCCGAACAGCACCGGCGCGAGGGTGATCGAGAACTCGTCGACCAGGCCCGCGTCCAGGTACTGCTGGATGGTCTCGGCGCCGCCGGCGATCCGCACGTCCCGGTCACCGGCTGCCTCGCGGGCCTGGTCGAGGGCGCTCTCGATGCCGTCGTCGACGAAGTGGAAGGTGGTGCCGCCCGGCCGCTCCCACGGGTCGCGCGCGGTGTGGGTGACGACGAACACCGGGGTGTGGAACGGCGCTTCCTCCGGCCAGGACAGCTCACCGGCGTCGAACATGCGCCGGCCCATGACGCTCACGCCGGTGCGCTCGAAGGTCGCCCGGGCGACGTCGTTGTCGGTGCCCTCCTCGCCGCCCTCGCCGAATTTCAGGTTCTCCCGGAAAAAGCGGGTCGGGAACACCCACGCCTGCAGCTCCGACCACTTCGCCATCCAGCGTCGGACCCTCGGGTCGCTCTGCCCCTGGGGCGAGAAGACGTCCTCGAAGGGCACGTCCTCCGGTGCCATGAAGCCGTCGAGCGACATCGTCACGCTGAAGAACACCTTGCCGGCCATCAGTCCTCAACTCCCTTTGGTGTGGCCCCGTCCGGGGTGATTCCGTTCCGGGTGAGTTCGGCGACGTACGCCGCCAGGTTGTTCAGCGTCTGCTCGCCGCCCTCGATCGCGTGGTACTTCTCCACGGCCTCGTCGCAGAGTGCCTTCGTGGGGAACAGCGTGCGCATGACGATCCGGGTCCGCTCGCCGGCCGGTTCGAAGGTCAGGGCCGACTCGAAGGAGTTCGGGTCGTCGCGGGACTCGCCGTGCAGCAGCTCGATCCGCTCCGGCGGGACGATCTCCCGCCAGGTGATCCACTCCTGGTAGTCGGTGCCGTCCGGTCCGTGCATCACGAAGTCCCAGACGCCGCCGACGCGGAACGCGAAGGACCGGGTCGTGGTGGTGAAGCCCTCCGGTCCCCACCACCGGGACAGGTGCCTGACCTGGGTGAACGCCTCGAACACCAGCTCCCGCGGGGCGTCGATCACCCGGGAGATCACGACCTCGCGGTCCGCGATCGTGTGGGCGGCCCCGCCGCCGCTACTGGTCGTCACCATCGTGGGGTCCTTCCTGTCGTTCCCGCTTCAACTCCTGGACGTAGCCGTCCAGGCGGCCGAAGCTCTCGTTCCAGAACCGCTCGAAGCCACCGACCCACGCGTGGACCGGCCGCAGCCCGCTCGCGTCCAGGCCGTACAGCCGCTGCCTGCCCGCCTCACGGACCGTGACGAGCCCGACCTCGCGGAGGACCCGCAGGTGTTTGGACGCCTGTGGCTGGGTCATCCCGAGGTCGCGCGCCAGGTCGGTCACCGGTCGCTCGCCGAACCTCAGCAGCACCAGGATCTCCCTGCGCTGCGGTTCGGCGATCGCGTTGAACGCGTCCGAGGTCGTCGCCGCTCGTGCCATGACACCATCGTATGCCCATATAGGCATGCGTCAATGCCGACCGGCCGGTCACCGGCGCCCTGCACCGCGCCAACTAGGCTTCCGAGGTCACCCGCCGCGCCGGACGGCCGAGGACGGACGCACGAGGAGAGTCGTGACCCGCTGGTCCACCGCCCTGAAGACGGCGGGTGTCACCGACCCGCGACTGCGGCGCGCCTACGACGCCCAGCGCCGGCTCGTCCGCAGGTTCGCGCCGCACGAATACGCCGCCGTACGGCTGCTGTTGCCGCCGGAGCTGCATCCCCGGCCGTCGCCGCGGTGGCCTACATGCACGCGACCGACGAACTCATCGACACCGGCGCCGTGGACGTCCGTACGACGGTCCTCGCCTCCTGGGACGCGCGGACCGCGGCAGCCCTGGACGGCGGTGAACTCCCTTCCGACGAGACCCTGTTGGCGCTCCGGGACACCACGCTCCGGCACCCGTACCTGGCTGCCCGGGTGCGGGCGTTCCTGGACGGCGCCACGGTCGAGGCGCAGTGGACCGGCTTCGCGACGGAGGCCGACTTCCAGGCGTACGTGGACAGTTACGCGCTGCCCGCCCTGATGCTCACCGCGTCGCTGCTCGCGCCCGATCCCGACGCGGGACCCGACGATCCGTACGTCCGGGGTGCCGGGCGCTGATCGAGGGACTCCAGCGCACCGACTTCCTCGCCGATCTCGCGGAGGACGCCGAGGACGGCCGCATCGGCATCCCGGAGGACGAACTGGTCCGGCACGGGCTGAAGTTCGAGGATCTGCGCAGCAGGTCGGAGGCCGCCGTGCCCGCGCTGGAGCGACTGGTCCGCGAGCAGGCCGACCTCGCCGAGGCCACGCTCCCGGAGGGCCGCACGCTGCCCGCTCTGGTCGCCGCCGAGCACCGCCCGTTCCTCGACGCGTTGATCGCCGTGCAGGAACTGCGGCTGCGCGCGGTGCGGCGCGAGGGCGGAAAGCTGATCAGGCGCGGGGCGAACCCGGCGGTCCTCGGCGGCCTCCGCGTCCTGGCCCGGGAGTACGGGCGCGCACGAGCGGCGCGACGGCGGGCGCGCCAGGGCCTGTCCGACGATTCCCGTCGTCGCCCGTAGGGAGCCCGGCACGGCGAAAGTGCGTGCATGGCGTCGGCCGGCAGACGGGAATTTTCAGGCAGGCCCTGGGTCAGCGGGGCGTCAAGTGGGCCTGCACGGTGGGTCCGTAGCGCTCCACGATGGTGTCGATGGCGGTCGCGCGCAGCCGGGTGCCGCGCGCTATGCCGTACATGACGCCGAGGCCGAGGATGGTGGCGACGGCGAGTTCGGCGCGCAGGGCGGGGTCGGGGCCGGAGAGGCGCTCGGTGAGGCGATCGACCACCTGGGCGCGGAAGTTGACGCGCAGGACGTCGCCGTGGTCGCCCTGGATCGGGGCGAACGCGATCCGCAGCAGGGGTCGGCGCCCCGCTCGCGCTGGCTGACCAGGACGTGCCGGACCATGTGGTGGCCGAGTCCGTCGAGCGGGGCGTCCAGCAGGTCCGCCGCGTCGGTCTCGAAGGACATGACGCGGGCGAAGAGGGCGTCCTTGTTGCCGAAGTACTTGAGGATCAACGGCGCGCTGACACCGGCGCGTTCGGCGACGACCTTGAGGGTGATGTCGGCGTGCGCGTTGCGCGCGAGGAGGTAGCGAGCGGCCCTGAGGATGGCCGCCTTGGTCGCCTCGGCGTCCCGGCGGCCGGGCGGGGACGCGGTGGGGGAGGGGTGCTCACGGCACTCATGCTCCCTCCAGTGCCTCGTCCCGCGCCCCCTCGGCGCGGTCCGGGGTGCGCGGCGTGTCGTCGGGGGCGGGGTCGCCCGGGATGGTCAGGGCCGCCGCGCTGGCGACGAGCGCGATGACTCCGGCGATACCGAACGCCATCAGGTAGCCGTGCAGCGTGGGCAGCGGGAGCCCGCCGACGAGGCTGGTGTGGTGGACGAGCACGGCGGCGACCACGGCGCTTGAGGTGGCCTGGCCGATGGTGCGCATCAGGACGTTGACGCCGTTCGCGGACGCGGTCTGGCCGGCCGGGACGGCGCGCAGGATGAGGGTGGGCAGCGCCGAGTACGCGAAGGTGGTGCCGGTGGCGACGACCGTCGCGCCGAGGATGATCGTCCACAGGTCGCGGCTGTCGGCGATGCGCACCACGTAGCCGAGCGCGATGATCGCGGCGCCGATGGCGAGGGTGACGCGCGGCCCGCGCGCCGCGGAGATCCGGGCCGAGACGGGCGAGAGCAGCAGCATGGTGACCCCCGCCGGGCAGCAGGCACAGCCCGGTCTGCACGATGGACAGCCCGAGGCCGTACCCGGTGGCCTTGGGCGCCTGCACCAGCTGCGCGGTGACCAGCGAGTTGGCGTAGAACGCGAAGCCGGTCAGCAGGGCCGCCACATGCGACAGGCCCACCCTCGGCCTGGACACCAGCCGCAGGTCCACCAGGGGCTGTTCCACCCGGAGTTGCTGCCACCACCACAGCCCGAGCACGACGACCGTGGCGAGGAACAGCGACAGGATCCGGCCGCTCCCCACCCCCACTGCCCGCCCTGCGACACCCCGAGCAGCAGACACACCAGTCCTACGGCCAGTCCGAGCGCGCCGAGCACGTCGAAGCGGCCGGGTTCACGGACGGGCGACTCGCGCACCGCCCACCAGATCGCCCACACGCCGAGCGCACCGAGCGCGCTGGTCGCCCAGAACATGACGTGCCAGTTGGCGTACTGCACGATCAGCGCGGCGAGCGGCAGTCCGAGCGCGGCGCCGATGCCGACGGTGGAGCTCATCAACGCGACGGCGCTGCCCCGGCGTTCGGGGGAAGTTCGTCGCGCAGGATGCTGATCGACAGGGGGACGACGGCCGCGGCGGCGCCTTGCAGGGCGCGGGCGAAGATCAGGATGCGGATGTCGGAGGACAGGGCGCACATGACCGAGCCGACGGTCATCAGCGCGAGCGCGCTGGTCAGCACGCGCCGCTTGCCGTACATGTCGCCGGCCCGGCCGAGCACGGGGTGAGGACGGCGCCGGAGAGGAGGGTCGCGGTGACCATCCAGGAGACGGCGCCCGCGGAGGAGTGGGTGAGCCGGGGCAGCGACGGCAGCAGCGGGACGACGACTGTCTGCATGACCGCCATGAGGATGCCGCCGAACGCCAGCACCGGAACGGTGAGCCGGTCCCGGAAGGGGGTCCGCCCGGCGAGGCTGCCGGACGGCTCGGGTATCGGGACGGGCTGACCCATGGGCACTCAGTGCTGGCACATAAAGAAGGTGAATGGCTATTCACCTTATCTAGTGAATAGCCATTCACCCAAGCTCGCCTGGAGCGCTCGCGGAGGCCCGCTCGCTCCCGACGGGCGGCTACTTGCGGGTCGCGAGCGCCCGCGCGTGGACGGTCCGCGCGACCTTGGGCCCGAGCCAGCGCTTGAACCGGCGCAGCGGCTCCAGGCTTCCCGCCGCCTTGTCGATGCCGTAGTACACCTGCGGTGGGACGTACGGCAGCAGCGGCGAGTGGCGCTGGCCGAGCAGGGCGAACATGCGGTGCGGGGGCAGGTCGATGTAGCGGTGGAGGTTCTCGTACCACTGGGCGCTGTAGCGGGCCGCGCTCTGGATGGACAGCAGGGCGGCTTTACGGCGCTGTTCGTAGGCGGCGAGGGCCTGCGGCAGTGCGGTGTGCTCGCGCAGGGCGTCGGCGAGCGCGATGGCGTCCTCCAGGGCGAGGGTGGTGCCGGCGCCGATGGAGTAGTGGGTGGTGTGGGCGGCGTCGCCGAGCAGGACGAGGTTGTCGCGGTGCCAGGTGCGGTTGGTCAGCGTGCGGAAGTTGAGCCACTGGGCGCTGCCGTCGGCGGAGGCCCGGCCGATCAGGGAGTGGCCGTCGAGGAGGTCGGCGAAGAGCTTCTCCAGCAGGGCGAGCCCGTCGGCCTCGGGCGCGGTGTCCAGGCCGAGGCCGCTCCAGGTCTCGGGGCGCACTCGATGACGCAGGTGCTGCCCTCGGGGCCGAACGCGTAGCCGTAGCACCAGATCCAGCCGTGGTCGGTCTCGACGAAGGCGAAGGTGAAGGAGCCGAAGACCTTGCTGGTGCCGAGCCAGATGTACTGGTTGCGGCCGGGTGCGAGGTCGGCGCCGAAGTGGTCGGCGTGACGGGAGCGCAGCGCGCTGTTGACGCCGTCGGCGGCGACGATCAGATCGGCGTCGGGCAGGTCGTCCGCCGTGACGTCGTGCTCAAACTCCAGCCGTACGCCCAGAGTTCGGGCCCGTTCGGCGAGGATCTTGAGGAGGCGGTGGCGGCCGATGCCGTGGCCCTCGTCGCCCGGCTGGGTGGTCGTCAGGTCCCGGACGCGGGCGACGCCGTCGCTCCAGCGCACCGAGTGCTCGTCGATGGCCTGCGCCGACTCCGGGTCGTACTCCCGGAGTTGGTCGAGCAGCCCACTCCAGTACGTCACGCCCCAGCCGTAGGTCGAGCCCTCGGGGTTGCGCTCGTAGACGGTGATGTCGTGGGACGGGTCCTGACGCTTCAGCAGGATCGAGAGATACAGACCGGCGGGCCCGCCTCCGACACAGGCGACCTTCACGCGCACACCCCTGGGGATTACTCAAAGTGGTCAATTGGCATCGCAGAGTAGCAGGCTGAGCGCATGCGGAAGCCACCCCGACCCGAGTGGATGAGGCGCGTCGTTGACGGACTCCCCAAGGGGGCAAGCACCGGGGAAGGCGAGCGGGTCCGCTTCGGCGGACCCGGTCTCACCGCGGCCGGACCCGGACCGGGCGCCTACGCCTCGGCGGTGCGGCACTCCGGGTGGCCCCAGCCCTTGTCGTTCTTGCTGATGGGCTCGCCCGCCGCGTACCCGCGACCGCAGAGGCAGCGGCCGGGGAACTTGGCCTTGATGGTGCGGGCGGCCGAACTCGCGCTCTTCCGGGCCGACTTGGCCGCGCTCGCGCGGGCGGGCTTCTTCGGGGTGTCGGGCGAGGGGGCGGTTCCGGGGAGCCGAGGTCGCTGCCCGCGGGCTCCTGCACGATGGCCGCCTGGCTGGCCGCGCGGTCGGCGAAGTCGTTCAGCGGGTCGCCGTCGACCTGGTGGGCGGGGACGTAGCGGAACTCGACCGAGCGACCGCCGAGGAGTTCGTCGATTCGGACGACCAGCTCCTGGTTGGCGACGGGCTTTCCGCCGGAGGTCTTCCAGCCGTTGCGCTTCCAGCCGGGCAGCCAGGTGGTGACCGCCTTCATGGCGTACTGCGAGTCCATGCGGATCTCCAGCGGTACGTCCGGTGCGGTCGCCGTCAACAGGCGCTCCAGCGCGGTGAGTTCGGCGACGTTGTTGGTGGCCTTGCCGAGCGGGCCCGCCTCCCAGCGGGCCGGGCTCTCCTTGTCGTCCGACACGACCCAGGCCCAGGCGGCCGGCCCGGGATTCCCCTTCGAAGCCCCGTCGCACGCGGCCACCACACGTTCACGCATGCGCCCGATCATGCCATGGCCGTGCGGCACGCCCCGCACGGCCCCGGACGAGCGGGCGGTGTGCACAGCCGGCTGCTAATATACAAGTGTCAATTAGTCCACCTTGTGGGGATGCCAGATGTTCAGTGCGGACACGACCGCCACCGAAGTGATCGACGGCGTCGACCTGCACGGCCGCCGGGCCGTGGTGACCGGGGCCAGTTCCGGGATCGGGGTGGAGACGGCCCGGGCACTCGCCGCGGCGGGCGCCGACGTCACCCTCGCCGTGCGGGACACCGACGCGGGTGCCCGGGTCGCGGAGCGCCTGGAGAAGGAACTGCCGTCCGGATCGGGGCAGTTGACGGTCGGGCGGCTCGACCTGGCCGACCGGTCGACGATCGCCGCGTTCGCGGCGGCCTGGCAGGCCCGCTGCACATCCTGGTGAACAACGCCGGGGTGATGGCCACGCCTCAGCTCACCCGCACCCCGAGGGCCGGGAGTGGCAGTTCGGCGTCAACCACCTGGGCCACTTCGCCCTCGCCACCGGTCTTCACCCGGCGCTCTCGGCGGCGGACGGCGCGCGGGTCGTCTCGGTCAGCTCCATCGGCCACCTCTTCTCCCCGTCGTCTTCGACGACCTGGACTACCGCTTCCGCCCCTACGACCCGTGGACCTCGTACGCGCAGTCCAAGACGGCCAACGCCCTGTTCGCCGTGGGTGCCGCCGAGCGCTGGGCCGACGACGGGATCACGGCCAACGCGCTGATGCCGGGAAACGTCGGTGAGACATCGCTCGCCCGGCACATGGACATGGACCAGGTCGCCGCGTTCATCGCCTCGGGCGACCTCGCGCTGCCGCCGCAGAAGTCGGTAGAGCAGGGCGCCGCGACCTCGGTCCTGCTGGCCGCCTCCCGACCGTGCAGGGCGTCACCGGCCGCTACTTCGAGGACTGCGCCGAGTCCCGTCCGGTCACCGAGCGGGCCGGTGCCGTCGCCGGCGTCGCCCCGTACGCCCTGGACCGGGAGAACGCGGCCCGCCTCTGGGCCGTATCCGAAGATCTCGTCCGCTAGCCCTCTACGCTGCGCGCATGACCTCGCGACAAGAGCAATGGGCCCTGCTGCGCCGTCACTTGTGGCGACCGCCGCGCCCCCCACGGGGAGCAGCCCCGCGAGCGGGTGGTCGGACCGCTCGAGCTCTTCTACGACCTGGTCGTGGTCGTGTTGGTCGCGCAGGCCGCGCACCATCTGTCCGGGGAGCTGGACTGGCGCGGACTCGGGCTGTTCGCGGCCGTGTTCGCGCTGGTGTGGATCGCCTGGCTGAACGGCAGCCTGCATCACGAACTGCACGGGCACGAGGACGCGCGCGGCCGGAGCATGTTCCTGTTGCAGATCCTCGTGCTCGTCCCCCTCGGCGCGTTCATCCCCGGCGCGGGCGACGAGCACGGGGCCGCGTTCGCGGTGGACGCGGGGGTGCTGTTCGCGGTCCTGGCGCTGCTGTGGCTGCTCGCCTCGCGCAGTGACACTCCCGAGTTCCGGCGCCCCAGCAAGCTGTTCGTGACGGGGACGGCGGTGTGCGCGGTCGTGCTGGCGGCGAGCGCCGCCCTGCCCGCGGACGCCCGGGTGCTGACGTGGGGTGTGCTGGCCGTCGTCTACCTGGCCGGGTTCGTGGGCGTGCTCGGGCGGGCCATTCCCGAGCGGGTGGTCGCGTTCAGCGTGACCGACGCACTCACGGAGCGGTTCGGGCTGTTCATCATCATCGTGCTCGGCGAGAACGTGACCGGGGTGGTCGACGGGCTGGCCCACGAGCCAACCAACGGGCTCACCCTCGCCGTGGGGATGGTGGCCGTGGTGGTCGGGTTCGGCGCGTGGTGGACGTACTTCGACTTCGCGGGGCACCGGTTGCCGAGGCCCGCGCGGGCGGGCGCCATGCGCTGGATGATGGTCCACCTGCCGCTCACCGCCGCGGTGGCCGCGATGGGCGCTGCGATGGTGGGCCTCGTCGAGCACGCCCACTCCGGCCGCACGCCCGCCGCCACGTCCTGGGTGCTCTGCGTGGGCGCGGCCGTGGTGCTCTGCGCGACGATGGCGATCGCGACCTCGCTGCGGGTGTGGAGCGAGGAGCCCGGGCTGTACCGGCCGCTGGCCCGCACCTGTGTCGCCATGGCGGTGCTGTGCGTGGGGGTGGGCGCGCTGCGCCCCGCTCCGCTCGTCCTCGGCCTGGTGCTCGTCCTGCTGCTCGGCATCCCCTGGGGCCTCGCGGTGGCCAACCGTGTGTCCCACTACGAGGCGCCGGCCGTGTGACGTCAGGGTGTCGAGGGGCGCGTCTCGGTCCAGTCGACCATCAGACGGCGTTCGGCGAAGTACCAGTCGCCGCCCTGCTTGGTGAACTGGTCGAGGTAGCGGATGGAGGCGATCATCAGGGTGCGCTGCCCGGACTCGTCGACGCCGATGTGGTGGGCCAGGCAGTAGCTCTCGCCCGTCGCCCGGTCGCCGTCCAGGGTGACGGTGCTCTGGCCGTTGAAGTGGGTGGTCGCCCGGTAGGTGGTGAGGTTGTCGAACACCGGGGCCAGGGACTCGCGCCCGCGCAGGGTCTGCGTCGGCTCGGCGGCCGTGGCGTCCATGAACACCAGGAACCGGGTGTCCTCGGTGAACAGGCTCATCTGGCCCTTGGCGTCGCGCCGGTCCGCGCAGTGCGCGTAGGCGTCGATCAGCTCGCGGATGGCCAGCCGGTCGGCGGCCTCCCGGGTGGGATCTCGGTGTGCGAGGCCATGGCCGTTCCTTTCGCCACACTATTTGACATGTGTATAAAATCACTCACCATGGCAGAGTGCAACGCGGAACCCTGGGAGGGCAGAGCACTGAGCGACCGGATCGACCCGCGCATCACCCGTACGACGCGGGCCTTCGAGGAGGCCATCGTGGAGCTGGCCGGCCGGCGGCCCGTCTCGCAGATCACGATCGGTGAGCTGGCCGACCTAGCCGGGGTCACGCGCGCCACGTTCTACAACCGCTACAGCTCCCCGCTGGACCTGCTGATCCAGGTGCTCCACGCCGACCTGGAGCGCGGTCACCGGCTGGAGGCCGCGCGCCGCGCACAGGGCGACTCGGCCCCCAGGCTGCTGCGGCTGGCCACGGCGGAGGTCGCCGACCACGTCGAGCGGTACCTGCCGATATACCGGCACGCCCTCGCCGACCCGGCGGACAGCGGGTGTACGAGGCGCTCGTGCGCCACTTCAGCGACTACACGCTGGATTTCCTGGCCGCCGGCCATCACGGGGTGCTGCCCGAGGCCAACCGTCAGGTGATCGCGCAGTTCATGGCGCACGGCTTCGCGGGAGCGATCAGGGCCTGGCTCGACGACCCCTCCGTCACGAAGGAGGACCTGGTCGACGCGGCCGTGGCCTGCGCTCCCGCCTGGTGGGCGACCGACGGCAAGTGAATGACCGCCTCGGCTAGACGTCCGTGCTGGTGGGCACCTCGCCCTGGGTCCTGGTCACGTCGATCACCGTGAACGAGGCGCCCTGCGGATCGCTGAGGGCCGCGAACCGCCCGAAGGGGCTGTCCATCGGGCCGAAGCGCACGATGCCGCCGAGCTCGGTGGCCTTGGCGACGGCCTCGTCGCAGTCGGGGACGGTGAAGTAGACGTTGACGTACGACGGCACCTCCGGCGGGAACTCCTCGCCCATCTGCATCCGGCCCAGCACCGGCTGGTCGCCGAGGGTGTACATCCGGTAGTCCATGTCACCGCCGTCCATCTGCTTCTGCGCGTACGGGAAGACGGCCGCGAAGAACGGGTCCGCCCTCTCGGGCTCGCGGGTGAAGACCTCGGCCCAGGCGTAGGCGCCGGGCACGGCCACGGCCTCGAAGCCCTCGTGGACGCCGCCCTGCCAGACGCCGAAGACGGCGCCGCTGGGCTCGCTGGCCAGGCACATCGTGCCGAAGTCGCCGACCTTCATCGGCTCCATCAGCACCTGGCCGCCGTTCTCGCGGATCTTCGTGGCGGTGGCCGCCGCGTCCGGTGACGCGAGGTACAGGCACCACTGCGACGGGCTCTCCTGCCCGGGCATCGGTGGTACGACGGCCGCGACGGCCTTGTCGTCGACGAAGGCCTGCGTGTAGTTGCCGTACTCCGACGACGCGTCGCCGAAGGTCCAGCCGAGGACCTCGCCGTAGAAGCGCTTGGCCCCCTCCACGTCGCTGAACATCGCGTCGGCCCAACAGGGGTTCCCTCAGGTTGTACGGCCATGATCGCGGCCCTCTCCGATAGGTCGGGTTGTCCGAATTCTCACGCTAGTCACCCGGGGAGCGGGCGCGCGCCGAACGTCGCGTTCCGTTCCACACTGGACGCATGGCGGATGCGACGACGATGCGCGCGTGGGCCGTGACCGAACCGGGGCCCGTCGAGGCGGGCGCTCTCCGGTGGGTGGAGAAGCCGGTGCCCGTCCCTGGGGACGACGAACTGCTCGTGCACGTGCGCGCGTGCGGGTGTGCCGCACCGATCTCCATGTCACCGAGGGCGATCTGCCGGTGCATCGCCCCGGGGTGACGCCGGGGCACGAGGTCGTCGGCACGGTGGCCGGGTTCGGGGCCGGGGTGAGCGGCTTCGCGGTCGGTGACCGGGTGGGCGTCGCGTGGCTGCGCCGTACCGACGGGACGTGCGCGTACTGCCTGCGCGGGGCCGAGAACCTGTGTCCGCGCTCCGAGTACACCGGCTGGGACGCCGACGGCGGTTACGCGGAGTACACGACCGCACCGGCCGCGTTCGCCCACCGCCTCCCGCGGGCCTGGACGACGTGGCCCTGGCGCCGCTGCTCTGCGCCGGGATCATCGGCTACCGCGCGCTGCGCCGGTCCGCCCTGCCACCGGGCGGCCGGCTCGGTCTCTACGGCTTCGGGGCAGCGCCCATCTCTGCGCGCAGGTGGCGCTCGCCGAGGGGGACACGGTGCATGTGCTGACCCGGGGCGAGGCCGCGCGGCGGCTCGCGCTGGAGCTGGGGCGGCCTCGGCGCGCGACGCGTACGAGGCGCCGCCGGAGCCGCTGGACAGCGCGATCCTGTTCGCGCCGGCCGGCGAGCTGGTGCCGGTGGCGCTGCGGGCGCTGGACCGGGGCGGGGTCCTCGCGGTCGCGGGCATCCACCTGAGCGACACCCCGCCCCTGGACTACGAGCACGAGCTGTTCTACGAGAGGGAATTGCGCAGCGTCACCTCCAACACCCGTGAGGACGCACGGGAGTTCCTCGGCCTGGCCGCCCGGTACGGCGTGCGCGCGACGACCCACACGTATCCGCTCTCGCGGGCCGCGGACGCCCTGACGGACCTGAAGGCGGGCCGCTTCGACGGGGCGGCGGTGCTGGTGAACGACCTCAACGGGTAGGCGGCGCGCGGAACTTGACGCGGGTGAGGTGTTCGCGCGTCCCGTGCGCCGGGGCGCGGGAAGGATCTGTTCCGCTCCCCGCCTCGATCGGGGTTTACACCCTCCGGGGCGTGAAACCGCCCCTCTCGCGCGGTTACCGGTCGTTGGCAGGACTGTTTGGCTTGCACACCGACGACGCGCTCAGCCCTGTTCACCTCCCGGGAGGGAATGTGTCCACTCCGGAAAGCGCCACCGGTCCCGCCACCGACGAACCCGACCCCGCGAACCCCGGCAACGGCCGGCTCACCAGCCTCAGCACCGTGGCGGCCCGCCGGCTCGCCACGACGACCAAGTCCGAACCGCAGATGCAGGCCATCACCTCGCGATGGCTGCTGAAGATGCTGCCCTGGGTGGACGTGCGGGGCGGTGCCTACCGGGTCAACCGGCGGCTCCAGCTCGGCGTCGGCCGCGGCCGGGTGCGGTTCGAGCAGAACGGCGCCGACGACATCAAGGTCATCCCCGGACGCTCACCGAACTGCCGGTGCTGCGCGGATATGCCGACGCGGAGGTCCTGAAGGAGATCGCGGGCCGCTTCCGGGTCCGTGAGGTGCGGGCCGGCCAGGTCCTGTTCGAGGCCGGACAGCCCGTCACCGAGGCCTACTTGGTCGCGCACGGCCGCTTCACCCGCTACACCGCCGGCAAGTACGACGAGGAGGAGGTCCTCGGAGTCGTCACCGACGGCGACCAGATGGGCGACGAGGCGATCGGACAGTCCGACCCGCTGTGGCTGAGCTCGGTGCGCGCCGAGACCGCGGGCGTCCTGCTGGTGCTGCCCTGGGACGTGGTGGCCGAATTCACCGACCGCGTACCGTCGTTGGCCGCCCATCTGGAGGCGTACGCCGCGCGGCAGCGGCTGCCGATGAACCGCAAGGGCGAGGCCGACGTCCCGGTGCAGGCCGGCCATGTGGGCGAGCCGACGCTGCCCGGCGGTTTCGTGGACTACGAACTCGCCCCGCGCGAGTACGAGTTGTCGCTCACCCAGACCGTGCTGCGGGTGCACACCCGGGTCGCCGACCTCTACAACGACCCGATGGACCAGACCCGGCAGCAACTCCGGCTCACCATCGAGGAGATCCGTGAGCGGCAGGAGTGGGAGCTGGTCAACAACCGGGAGTTCGGGCTGCTGCACAGCGTCGACTACACCCAGCGCATCAGCACCTTCACCGGCCCGCCGACCCCGGACGACCTCGACGAACTGCTCGCCATGCGGCGCAAGACGCGGCTCTTCCTGGCCCATCCCAAGGCGATCTCGGCGTTCTTCCGGCAGTGCAACAGGCGTGGTCTGGTGCCCGGCACGGCGAGCGTCGACGGGCACGAGATCCCCGCCTGGCGGGGTGTGCCGTTCTTCCCGTGCAGCAAGATCCCGATCACCCCGCAGCACACCAGCAGCATCATCGCGCTGCGCACCGGGGAGGCCGACCAGGGTGTCATCGGGCTGTTCCAGACCGGTATCCCCGAGGAGTTCCAGCCCGGCCTGAACGTGCGCTTCATGGGCATCGACTCGGCCGCGATCATCCGCTACCTCGTCACCGCGTACTACTCGATGGCCATCCTGGTCCCCGACGCGGCGGGAATCCTCGAGAACGTCCAGATCGGCCGGACGGCCGAATGACGGCGTGGAGCACTTCATGACCACACCCACCACGGCCTCCCTCCCGCTCCCGGGCCGCCGGACCTGGCCCGTACCGTGCGGGCCCGGCGCACCGGGGCGATCCCGGGTCTCACATACCAACCCGTGGCACCGGCCGACCCGGAGAAGGCCGCGGAGGTCGACCGCAGGCTGGAGGCCTGGGCCCGCGAGCTCGACCTCTTCCCCGCCGAGTGGGACGGGGACTTCACCGGGTTCCAGTTCGGCCGGGCCGTGGTGCTCCAGCACCCGGGCGCCCTCGACCTCGAACGGCTCACCGCGGCGGGCAAGTTGCTGCTCGCCGAGAACATCGTCGACAGCTGCTACTGCGAGGAGGACGAGGGCAGGGGCGGCTCGCACAGCGGCCTCGGCGGACGGCTGATCTTCGGGCAGTCGGCGCTCGATCCCTTCCACTCCACCCCCGAGTACGAGGAGGAGTGGCGGCACGGCGTCCGGGCCGACGGCCCGCGCCGCTCGTACCACTTCGCCCTCAAGGACTACGCCCTCCTCGCCACCCCCAGCCAGACGGACCGCTTCGTCCACGACATCGCCCGCCTGCATCTCGGCTATCTCGCGGAGGCCGCCTGGGCGGAGACCCGGTACAAGCCGCGGGTCTGGGAGTACCTGACGATGCGGCAGTTCAACAACTTCCGCCCCTGTCTGTCGATCGTGGACGCGGTCGACGGCTACGAACTGCCCGAGCAGGTCTACGCCCGGCCCGAGATCCAGCGGGTCACGGCCCTGGCCTGCAACGCCACCACGATCGTCAACGACCTCTACTCCTTCACCAAGGAGCTGTCCGAACCCGACCATCTCAACCTCCCCAGGTCGTCGCCGCCAACGAGCGGTGCGGTCTGAAGGCGGCCTATCTGAAGTCCGTCGAGATCCACAACCGGATCATGGACGCCTTCGAGGAGGAGTCCGCGGCCCTGTCCGCGCTCTCGCCCCTCGTCGAGCGCTACACCCGGAGCCTGGCCGCCTGGGTGGCCGGCAACCACGAGTGGCACGCCACCAACAGCCACCGCTACCGCCTGCCCGACTACTGGTAACAGAACGGCCCCTGACACACCGTCAGATGTGCGACGCAAGGAGTCACCGTTGACCACTGCCGACGCCGGCACCACCACCGCCACCGCCACCGCCCCGGTGCCGACCCAGTCCACGTACCAGAACCGTGTCGCGGACTACTGGAACGCCGAAGAGAACCCGGTCAACCTCGACCTCGGACAGCTCGACGACCTGTACCACCACCACTACGGGATCGGCGGTGCCGACGAGTCCGTACTCGACGACCCCGACCCCGTCCGGCGCCGTGAGCGGCTCACCGCCGAACTCCACCGCCTCGAACACGCGCAGGCCGAACTCCTCGCCTCCCACCTCGGTCAACTCACCCCCGCCGACCGGGTCTTCGACGCCGGCTGCGGTCGCGGCGGCGGCAGTGTCGTGGCGAACCTGCGTTACGGCTGCCGGGCGGACGGAGTGACCATCTCCGCGAAGCAGGCCGAGTTCGCCAACGCGCAGGCGCGCAAACGGGGCATCGACGACAAGGTACGCTACCACCACCGCAACATGCTCGACACCGGCTTCCCGACAGGTGAGTTCGCCGCGTCCTGGAACAACGAGTCCACGATGTATGTGGAGTTGGACCTGCTGTTCGCCGAGCACTCCCGGCTGCTGCGCCGCGGCGGACGCTATGTGGTGATCACCGGCTGCTACAACGACACCTACGGCCGGGCCTCGCGCGAGGTGTCCCTCATCAACGCCCACTACATCTGCGACATCCACCCCAGGTCGGAGTATTTCCGGGCGATGGCCCGCAACCGCCTGGTGCCCGTCCACGTCCAGGACCTCACCGAGGACACGATCCCCTACTGGGCGCTGCGCAAGCAGGCCGACCATCTGGTGACGGGCATCGAGGACACCTTCCTGGACGCCTACCGCAACGGCAGCTTCCAGTACCTGCTGATCGCGGCCGACCGGGTCTGACGCTCAGCGCCCGACCATCCTGGAGGCCGCCTCCGGGAGCCCGGGCACCGGGTCCAGCACGTCCAGCGTGCCGTGCGCCCGCAACAGGCGCACGGTGCGCGGGGCGCACACCACGGCGAACCCCGCCTCGCTCTCCCGCACCCGGCGGCGGAACCGCAGCACCAGATTGAGCCCGGTGGAGTCGATGAACGTGGTGCGCCGCAGATCGACGACGTAGGCGGGCGCGCGCAGTGCCACGACCGAGTCGAGCCAGTCGCGCAGCGGGGTGGCGCTCGCGAGGTCGACGTCGCCGTGCAGGTCGACGACGAGCAGGCCGTCCCGTGCGCCCAGCAGGGCGTGTGCGCCGGGTGCGGGCCAGGTGGCGGTGGCCACCGGCGCCAGGCTGTTCCCGGGCAACAGGCTGTTCTCGTGCAAGGTGTTCCGTCCCCGTTCCGTGCCCGCCGCGCGCGAGCGCGCGATCCGGCGCGGGTCCGTGCGACGGCTTCGACATCCCCGCACCGCACGAGCCCACGCCGGAACTCCCCCGAGCGGCTCCCCCTTGAACCGTGGGTACCAACTGTTCTACCTTCGCCACATGGTCGGGCATCAACGCCCGCTCATCGCCGACACAACGAGCGGGCAGCAGGTGGGCCAGGTGATCCGGAATGCGTCCGCACCTCGCCCTGATCGAGGACGAACCCGATTTCGCACTGATGTGCCGTTCCTATCTGGAACATGAGGGATTCACCGTCACCTGGGCCATGGACGCCCGCGCCGGGAAGTCCATCCTCCACGAGAGCCGCGTCGATCTCGCCGTCCTCGACCTGGGCCTCCCGGACGGCAGCGGTCTGGAACTCCTCCGCGCGCTGCGCTCCACCAGCCGCCTCCCGGTCATCGTCGTCACCGGCCGGGGCGCCGAGACCGACCGGGTCGCGGGACTGGAGATCGGCGCCGACGACTACCTCGTCAAGCCGTTCTCGCAACGGGAGTTGGTGGCCCGGATCAGGGCCGTACTGCGCCGCTCCCAGCCGCCGGGGTCCCCTCGGTGCTGCGGATCGGCTCACTGCGCATCGACACGGCGGCCCGCCAAGCGTCTGCCGACGGCGTCCTCCTGACGCTACGGCCCAAGGAGTACGCCCTGTTGGAGATGCTCGGGAGGCGCCCGGCCGGGTGTTCTCCACCGAGCAGGTGCTGGAGCGGATCTGGGGCGCCTCCTGGCAGCAGCCGGCGACCGTGATCGAGCACGTGTACCGCCTGCGCGGCAAGCTCGCGGCACTCCCCACGCCCGCGCCCCGGATCACCACAGTCCGCGGCTACGGCTACCGCCTCGACCCCTGAGAGCCGCCATGCCGCCCGCCGCCACCCCGGACTTCCGGCTCCTCTTCGACTCGGCGCTGTCCCCGCTGCTGGTGCTCACCCCGACTTCACGATCGTCGAAGTCAACCGCGCGTATCTCGCGGTCACCCGTACGGAACGCGCGATCGTCGGGCAGCGCATCTTCGACGTCTTCCCCGACAACCCGGACGACCCCTCGGCCGACGGCGTCGCCAATCTGCGCCGCTCACTGGAGTCGGTGGTGGCGACGGGCCGTACGGACACCATGGCCCTGCAGCGCTACGACATCCCCGGCGGCGAGGCGGGCACCTTCGCCGAGCGCTACTGGAGCCCGGTCAACACCCCTGTCCTGGACGCCGAGGGCCGGGTCACGCACATCATCCACCGGGTCGAGGACGTCACCGACTTCGTGCATCTGCGGCGGGTCGGCCGCGAGCAGGAACGCGCCGTCGCCGAGGCGCAGATGCGGGCGGAGGGCATGGAGATCGACCTGTTCGTCCGGGCCCGGGAGATCCGCGAGGTCAACGAGCAGCTGAGCCGTGCCAACGTCGAACTGGACGCGACCGGACGGCAGTTGAGGGAGGAGCAGCGGGCCAAGGACCGCTTCATCGCCACGCTCTCGCACGAACTGCGCAACCCGCTCGCCGCCGCGACGGCGGCCGTGGAACTGCTCGCCCTCGACCTGTCCGAGGGCGGCCATCCCGCACTGTCCGTCCTGGAACGGCAGTTGGGCACCCTGGTGCGGATGAGCAACGACCTCCTCGACGGGACACGGGCGTTGACCGGCCGTCTGGAACTGGTCCCCGAGCGGGTGGACCTGCGGTCCGTGGTCGACAGCGCGTGCGCCGACATCCGCAGCCTCTTCGGCCACGAGGAACGCACCCTCCAACTCACCTTGCCGGACACGCCCGTTGTGGTCGACGGCGACCGGCTGCGGCTGGCACAGGTGCTGACGAACCTGCTGTCCAACGCGCTCAAGTACACCCCCGCCCGGCGGCCTTACGGAGGTCCGCCTCACGACGGAGGAGGGGCAGGCCCGGCTCACCGTGCGGGACGACGGCATAGGTTTCCAACCCGCCCAGGCCGAGGACCTGTTCGGCGTCTTCACCCGCGCGGCCCCGGCGGGCCCCAACACCCCTGAGGGGGCTTGGCCTGGGGCTCGCGGTCGCCCGTACGGTGGTCGACCTGCACGGCGGCCGGATCACCGCGCACAGCGAGGGCCCCGGCGAGGGAGCCACGTTCACGGTCCTCCTCCCCGGGCCGACGACACGACCCCGAGCCACCACGACCGTCCGCGCAACCCCGATCCCGCCGCCCACTGGCCATCCTGATCGTCGAGGACAACACCGACCTGGCCGCGACCTACCGCACCCTCCTGGAACGCCAGGGCCACCACGTCACCGCCGTCCACACCGGCGCCGACGCGCTCACCGCGACCGAGTCCGACGTCTTCGACGTGGTCCTGTGCGACCTGGGCCTCCCCGACACCGACGGCTACACGGTGGCCCGTACGGTACGCGCCCGCCCGCACGGCTCCCGGCCGCGCCTGATCGCGGTCTCCGGCTTCAGCCAGGGCACCGACCGCTCGCTGTCCCGGGCGGCAGGCTTCGACGCCCATCTCGCCAAGCCGCTCCCGCTGAACGATCTGCTGGACCTTCTGGACGAGCCCGCTTAGGGGCGGGGTCCCGCCGGGGGTGTGGCCTGCCACACCCCGGCCGGGCGGCCTACCGCAGTGACCGGGCGACACGGCGCGACATCGTGATCGGCATGACCGGGGCCCGCCAAGGCGCTGCCCCTCCCTCCCGATCGCAGCGAAGGATTCCCCATGCGCACCCACAAGGCAGCCCTGTCACGGCCGGCGGAGGTGCCCGGCCGGGCACTGGCCGTACTGGCCGCCCTCGCCGTGGCACTCGGCGCCGGCTTCGTCCTCGCCCCGGGCAGACTGGCGGCGAACGGATCGGAAAACGGCTTCTCCCACCAGCAGGGGCTCGTCGACGCCCTGCGCCCCGCGTTCATCGCGTACTGGCGGTCCGGCGACCGTCGATTCCCCCGGACCTGGACCGGGTCGTCGGCTACTGGTTCCGCTTCCACGTGGTCAAGGGCGTACTGGCCGGGGCCCTGCTGATCGTGCTCGTCGCTCTCGGCGTCCTGCTCTGGAAGGCGTTCCTGAGGTCCGGCGCTTCCCGGGGCAGGCCGGCCTCGCGTCGGCCGCCGCCGTCACCAGCGTGCTGGCGCTGGTGTCACTGGCGGCGGTGATGGCGAACATTCAGGGAGCGGTCGCCCCCTTCTCCTCGGTGACCTCGATGCTGCCGCTCGGCACACCCGGTGGCCAACTCGCCGATGCGGTCGGCGAGATCAGGCAGGGCTGGCCCACTACCCGGACACGAGTGGCCGGAACACGGCCGCCCTCCAGGTGATGGTCGACGCCTTCGGCCGGTACCACGCGGTGCTCGCCGTGATGGCTTCCGTCGTGGCCGTCGTTCTGGTCGGTCTGAGTGTGACGGCGTGGCGGAGGTTCGCCGCGGCGGACAGAAGCGACGGGCGGACGCGGCGCACCATGGGGTGGTTCGGCGTGCTGGCGGCCCTGGTGGCGCTCGCGTTCGTCGTCGTCGCGGTGGCCAACACGGGCACGGCGGCGGACCCCGCGCCCGCCCTCCTCGGCTTCTACGAGGGTGGCTGGTGAAGCGGCTTCGTGACGGCCGGGCCGCTCAGGAGCCGAGGTGGGCGAGGACGGCGAGGACCCTGCGGTGCCGGCTGTCGTCGGGCGGCAGGCCGAGCTTGGCGAAGACGTTCCCGATGTGCTTCTCCACCGCACTGTTGGAGAGCGCCAGTCGGCGGGCGATGGCGGCGTTGGAATGCCCTTCGGCCATCAGCGCCAGGAGCTGCCGCTCACGCGGGGTCAGCGCCTCCAGCGGGCCCCTGCGGCGCTGTCCGGCGAGCAGCCGGGAGACGACCTGGGGGTCGAGCACCGTCGCGCCATGGGCGACCCGGGCCAGGGCGTCCAGGAACTCCTCGACGCGTGCGACCCGGTCCTTCAGCAGATAGCCGACCGCGCCGGAGCCGTCCGCGAGCAGCTCGGCGGCGTAGGACTCCCTCCACGTACTGGCTGAGCACCAGGACCGGGGTGCCGGGCAGTTGTGCGCGGACGCTGATCGCCGCGCGGAGACCCTCGTCGGTATGGGTCGGCGGCATGCGTACGTCGACGACCGCCACGTCCGGGCGGTGGGTGAGGACGGCTTCGACCAGGGCGGGACCGTCGCCGACCGCGGCGAGCACCTGGTGGCCGTCGTCGGTGAGCAGGCGGACCAGGCCCTCGCGGAGCAGCACCGCGTCATCGGCCAGGACGATGCGCAGCGGCTCGCGGGGCGCGCGGTCGTGAGCCGCTTCGGCGGGGGTCAGGGGCATGGCAGTTCTCCGGTGATCGTCGTCGGGCCGCCGTCGGGGCTGGCGGTCAGCAGGCGCCCGCCGACCGCTCGCAGTCTGTCGTCCAGGCCCCGCAGTCCGTGTCCCTTGGCCACGGCCGCGCCGCCCACACCGTCGTCCGTCACCCGGACCCGCAGGACGCCCTCGTCGTGGCGCATGCCGATGGCGCACCGGTCGGCGTGGCTGTGTTTGGCCACGTTGGTGAGGGCTTCGGCGACCAGGAAGTACGCGGCCGTCTCGACCGCGGGTTCCGGCCGGCGGTCCAGGGGGCCGAGGTCGAGGTCGACGGGTACGACGCAGCGGGCGGCCAGTGCGGAGAGCGCCGCTCGCAGGCCCCGGTCGGCGAGGATCGGCGGGGCGATGCCGCGCGACAGGGCCCGCAGCTCCTCCAGCGTCTCCTGCGCCTGGACGAGCGCGTCGGCGAGTGCCTCGCGGGCGGTGTCCGGTCTGCTGTCGAAGTGGTGGTGTGCGCGGCCCAGTTCCATCGCCAGGCGGACCAGCCGCTGCTGGGGGCCGTCGTGGATGTCGCGTTCGAGCCGGCGCAGGGCCGCCGCCTCCGCCGTCACCGCGGCGAGGGTCTGCGCGCGTGCGGTGTCCCGCTCCCGCTCCAGCCCGCTGATCCTGCGATGCAGTGCCGACAGGTCGGACAGCAGCGCCTTCCCCAGCCCGGTCTGGACGTCGACGCACGCACGCGTCACCAGGGGGCAGCGTGGCCAGCATCAGCAGGCCGAGGACGACGGCGAAGGCGACCCGCGAGTGAGGCGACGTCAGCCCCAGGCTCAGGGCGACGTGGGACCGGGAACCGCCCACGAACAGGTTCATCGGCCGCAGCGGCCCGGGCGACGGGTACGGGCTGCGCAGCGGACAGGAGACGGCCGCCAGGCCGACGAACCACCACAGCGCCGTCACCACCGACGTGACCACGACGACGGGCAGCACCAGCACCGCGTGCCCCAGGTCCAGCCAGAGCCCGGGGTCGGACGCGGCGGCCGTCCGCCCGGCTGCCGCCGCCGCGCCTCACCGACCCGGGAGCGCACCCGGGCGATCCGCCACCGCTCCAAGTCGCCCGGCCACCGCGCCCAGTTCGGCGGCACCGGCCCTGACCGGCGACCCGCTCGGCGTGAGCGGACCGACCGCGCCCAGACACAGGGCGCCGACCACCAGCAGCAGGCCGAACGCGGCACTCACCGGCGCGGTCAGCAGGTACAGGGAGTCCACCAGTGTGCGGCGCCCCCAGCGCAGCGCGCGTCGGCGGCCCGACCGCCATCGGCCCGCGTCCATGGCGGTGACCAGGGGAGACAACGACTCAGCCATGCGTCCAGCCTAGGACAGCCCCAACTCCGTCTCGATCAGCCGGTTGAGGTGCCTGCGGGCGTCCTGGGTGCTCAACGGCGGTGCCTGGCGCAGCCGTTGGAGGGCGAGGCCGTCGGCGAGGGCGGCAAAGCGGACGGTGAAGCCGTCGAGGTCGTCGGAGGCGAACTCGCCGTCGGTGACGCCCCGTTGGGCCAGAGCGCGGATCTGCTGGTGCCAGGTCTCGTAGCGATGGGCCTGGCCGCCACTGAAGGCCTCGTCGGTGCCTGCTCACCCGCGTTCCAGTAGTCGAACCACATCCGCCAGTGCCGGTCGGTGTCCTCGGTGAACAGCGCGTCGACGAGCAGCCGCAGCGCCTCGGCCCCGCTGGTCGCCTGCTCGGCGGCCTCGTTCAACTCGGCGTAGTAGCGCTCGATGTGGAGCACCATCGCCTCGAAGAGGATCTCCTGCACACTGCCGAAGTGGTACGTCACGGTGCCGACGGAGACCCCGGCCGCCGCCGCCACGTCGCGCACGCCGACCGAGGCGTAGCCGCGTTCCGCTATCAACGGCACGGCCGCCTCGACGATGAGCCGGCGGCGCACCTCGGTGGGCTGCCGGGTCCGGTCGGCGGCGGCGACCGCACGGCGCGGGGACTTCGCGGCCGGCTGCCTGGCGGCCGTCATCCCGACGTCCTCGGGGTGGTGCGGTGCCATGCGCGCTTGGCCACTGTCTCTCCGTTCGCCCGTGCTTCGACACGACTGTCCATGACGAAGTCCCCGGCCGTGGCCCGCAGCTCCGTCCGCGTCATGATCTCAGCGTCCCACTCGTCCCCGCGCCGCAGGCGGATCCGCCACTCGGACACGGCGTGTGCGGAGAGCGGGTCGTCGCTACGGATGCGGTACGTCTCCCGCGCGCTCTCCTCGAAGCGCAGCCCGTCCGGATAGGTCCGCGATCCCCGTAGTTGGGGTCGACCTCCAGCGTCCACTCCCCTTGGCGACATCGTGCGTGACGAGCCGCTCGGGCGCCGCGTCGGCGGGCCGGTCGTAGGTCACGTCGAGCGGTACGGACTGCTCGGGCTCCTCGAAACGGATGTGCGGCTCGACTCCGGCTTCCCGCAGAGGCAGTTGTACGGCGCTGTCGGCCGGTACGACGCGCAGCTCGCCGCGTTCGCCGTGCGGCCAGACCCACGGCCAGTAGGTGTCGGAGACGGCGAGGCGGATGCGGTGGCCGGGCGGGATCGCGTAGCCGATGCCGGTCAGCTCGAACTCGACGTCCTCGGAGGTCCCGGGTGTCCACTCGACGGCCCGGTCTCGGCCGTGCCGGCTCAACAGGTTGAGCACGCCCCGGGTGACGAGTGTGGACGAGCCGTCGGGCGCCACGTCGCAGAGGCGGGCGATGACATGGGCGCGCGGGGTGCTGCTGTCGAGGCGGAGCCGGACGCGCGGGCGGCCGAGGATCTCGACGCGTTCGGTGAGCGGCTCGGAGTCGAAGCAGACCGAACGGCCGTCCTCCTCGCGCGCTGGTCCGGCGGAAGGTCGCTCGCGTTGCCGAAGGGGAAGAACCGCCCGGCGTCGAGGCCGGTGTGCTGCGGCGAGCGCACGAGGACGGGACCACTGCCCGAGCCGAGGGACCGCGCATCCCAAGTGACCTTCTCGCTAGGCCAGTTGGTGTCCCCCCACCCAACGGCCCGGCAGCACGTCGTACGACGTCGCGGGCGGGACCGGGTCGGTGATCCAGGACCGCAGCAGTGGCTCGCCCATGACGCCGGTGTCGATGCCCTTGAGGTGCTGGTCCCACCAGCGCAGGGTCTCCTGGAGGAAGCCGATGGCCGGGCCGGGCGGCAGGCCCCGGTCGGGGTACTGGTGCGACCACGGGCCGATGATGCCCCGGACCTGGTCACCGGGGAGGTGCTCGACGAGCCGCAGCACGGCGTCCCGGTACGGGTCGTTCCAGCCGCCGACCGCGAGGACGGCCGCGTCGATCGCGGAGTAGTCCTCGCAGACGCTGCCGTGCTTCCAGTAGTCGTCGCGCTGTTGGTGGTCGAGCCAGGTGTGGAGGAAGGGTTCGAGGGCGTCGAGGCGTTCGCGCCACATCGGCACCCAGCGGTCCGCGCCGACGTTGGCGGGGTCCGGCGGGCGGGACGCGAAGGCGAGCATGGTGCCGGCCCAGGCGAGCATGTCGATGCCGAGGACGGCGCCGCCCATGTAGTGGACGTCGTTGTCGTACCGGTCGTCGGTCGAGCAGACGGTGACGACCGCCTTCAGCGGCTCGGGGCCAGCGCGGCGATCTGGAGGAGTTGAAGCCGCCCCAGGAGATGCCGAACATGCCGACCTTGCCGGTGCACCAGGGCTGCGCGGCAAGCCAGTTGACGACGTCGACCCCGTCGGCGAGTTCCTGCGCGTCGTACTCGTCGCCGGGCAGGCCCTCGCTGTCGCCGTGGCCCCGGATGTCGACGCGGACGGATGCGTAGCCGTGTCCGGCGTACCAGGGGTGGCGCTGGGCGTCGCGGGGCGCGGTCCAGTCGCTCTTGCGGTACGGCAGGTATTCGAGCAGCGCGGGCACCGGGTCCGACTCGGCGTCAACGGGCCGCCAGATGCGGGCGTGCAGCCGGGTCCTTCCGTCCCGGGTGGGGATCCAGACGTCCTCGCGGACGACCCGGCGCTCGAACTGCTCGCGGTACTTCACGAAACTCCTTCTGCCACAGGGCGTTGAGGGCGCGCCAGCGTCGGACGCGGTGGCCGTCGGTGCCGTGGTCGGTCCAGATGTCGTCGCCGTCCGCCGCGTCGGCCCAGTCGGCGGTGTCGTCGACGTAGGGCTGTGCGTCGGGGTCGGGTTCGAGGGCGGCGGCCATGAGCTGGCGGGTGTAGGGGTGCCGGGGGTCGGCGAACACGGCTTCCGTGGGGCCCTCTTCGACGACGACGCCGTGGCGCAGGACGACGACCCGGTCCGCGATGCCTCGTACGACGGCCAGGTCGTGGCTGATGAAGAGGCACGCCAGGTCGCGTTCCCGGCGCAGGTCGTCGAGGAGCCGCAGAACGTCCGCCTGGACCGACACGTCCAGGGCGGTGGTGATCTCGTCGGCGATCAGTACGTCCGGCTCGCCCGCCAACGCCCGTGCGATGCCGATGCGTTGGCGCTGCCCGCCGGAGAGCTGTGCGGGCAGGCGGTCGGCGAGGGCCGGGTCGAGGCGTACGTCGGCGATGAGCCTGCGGGCCCGCTCGGTGGCCTCCGTGCGGTCGGTCACCGTGCCGAAGAAGCGCAGCGGGTGGCGGACCGCGTCGCCCACGGAGCGGCGGGGGTTGAGCGAGGTGTCGGCGTTCTGGAAGACGAGCTGCACCCGGCGCCGCAGGGACAGCGGCCGTTGCTGCGCGGGGCGGGCGAGGTCGCCGTCCGCGTGGCGCATCGTGCCGCCGGAGGGGTGCGCAGTCCGGCGAGGGTCCACGCGAGGGTGGACTTGCCGCTGCCCGACTCGCCTACGAGGGCGAGTACTTCGCCGCGCCGGACGTCGAAGGAGACGCCGTGCACGGCCCGGGTGCTGCCGTAGTCGATGGTGATGTCCTGCGCGGAGACGGCGACGGGGGCGTCGGCGGGGACCTCGGCCCTGGGCCTCACCTCCCGCTCCCCGTCTCTCCGACGACGGCGAGCCCGGCGTCGTCGAGGCGCGGCACGCTCGCCAACAGGCGGCGCGTGTACGGGTCCTGAGGTTGGGAGAAGAGCTGCCTGGTGGGCGCCGACTCCACCACGCGCCCGGAGCGCAGGACGGTCACGTCGTCGGCCATGTGGGCGACGACCCCGAGGTCGTGGCTCACCAGCACTGCGGCGAGGCCGAGTTCGTCGCGCAGGGCGGCGATCAGGTCGAGGACGCTGCGCTGGGTGACGACGTCGAGGCCGGTCGTCGGTTCGTCGAGGACCAGGACCTTGGGGCGGGCCGCGATGGCCATGGCGATGGCGACGCGCTGCTGCTGGCCGCCGGAGAGTTCGTGCGGGTAGCGGCGGGCCAACTCCGCCGGGCGCGGCAGCCGGACCTGTTCGAGAAGGTCGACGACGGGCACGTCGCCGCCCGCCTCGGCGATCTGCCGTCCGATGCGCATGGAGGGAGTGAGGGCGTGGCCGGCGTTCTGGCCGACCATGGCGACCGTGCCGCCGCGCAGCCTCCTCAACTCCCGTGCGGGCAGGGCGAAGACGTCGGCTCCGGCGACCTGGACCGAGCCCCCGGTGATCCGGGAGCCGTGCCGCAGATGGCCGAGGAGGGTGGCGGCGACGGTCGACTTGCCGCCGGACTCACCGACGAGGGCGTGGGTGCGGCCCTCGGCGACGTCCAGGGACACCTCGTGCACGACGGGAATGTCCCGGCCGCCCGAACGGTAGGCCACGGAAAGGGAGTTGACGGACACGATCGAGGCCATCAGGAGCCCTCCCTGATCCGGTCGACGCCCCACGCCTTGGACAGGCCGTCGGCCGCGAGGTTGAGCCCGACCACGAGGGTGGCCAGGGCGATGATGGGGGCGAGGCTGGCCATCGGGACGACGGTGATGGCGGTGCGGTTCTCGGCAACCATCAGGCCCCAGTCGGGAGTTGGCGGGTCGGCGCCGAAGCCGAGGAAGGACAGCGAGGAGATCAGCAGCACGACCCAGGAGGCCCGCATCGCGAACTCCACGCACACCACGTCCGTGATGTTCGGCAGGATCTCCCGGCGCAGGATCGACCAGGTGCTCTCGCCCCGGGCGCGGGCCGCGGTCACGTAGTCGGCGGGGACCACCGCGAGGGCGGCGCCGCGCACGACACGGACGACCTGCGGGACGTAGACGATCGCGACGGCCAGGACGATGACCGCCGGGCCGGTGCCGAGGGCGGTCACCACGACAAGGAGCGCCAGGACGGACGGGATGGAGAGGACGGCGTCCAGGACGCGGCCCAGGACGTCGTCGAACCAGCCGCCGCGCAGGGCCGCGGCGCAGCCGATGACCGTGCCGAGGGCGACGGTGAGGAGCGTGGCGGCGACGGAGACGCCGAGGGCGTACCGGCCGCCGTAGAGGACGCGGGCGAGGACGTCGCGGCCGTACTGGTCGGTGCCGGCCCAGTGGCTCCAACTCGGGCCGAGGAGCGCGTGGTTGGCGTCGTTGGCGATCGGGTCGTAGGAGGTGAGGAGGGGGCGAGCAGAGCGATCAGGACGTGGACGGCGACGATCGCGAGGCCGACGAGTGCGGTGCGGGAGCTGCTCAGGGTGCGCCAGGCGCGGACGGTGCGGGCGCCGCGGACGGTCGTCGGCGCGGCGGTGTCGAGCGTGGTCATCGTGTCCTCCCTCGGGTGCGGAGCCTGGGGTTGAGGGCCATGGTGGCGAGGTCGGCCGCGAGGTTGCAGACGACGTAGACGACCGCGCTGATGAGGGCGATGGCCTGGATGGTGGGCAGGTCGCGGTTCTGCACGGAGGAGAGCATCAGCTTCCCGATGCCCGGGTAGTTGAAGACGTTCTCGACCACCGCGACCCCGCCGACCAGCCAGGCGACGTTGAGCGCGATGACGTGCAGCGTGGGCAACAGGGCGCTGGGCAGGGCGTGTCGGGTGACGACCCGCCAGGTGGAGAGGCCCTTGAGGCGGGCGGTGGTGACGTACTCGGTGGCCATCACGTCGATGACCGAGGTGCGGGCCATGCGGACGATGTACGCGGCCATCACCACGGCGAGGGCGAGCGCGGGAAGCCATACGGCGGGCAGGAGTTGGGAGACGCTCGCGTCCGGGCCGTAGAGGACGACCGCAGGGAACCACGGGAGGGCGACCGAGAAGCACAGGACGAGGACGGTGGCGACGACGAACTCGGGGACGCTCATGCCGACGAGGCTGACGGTGGAGATGACGTGGTCGGGCCAGCGGTCGCGGTAGAGGCCCGCGAGGATGCCGAGGACGATCGATCCGGTGACCGCGAAGAGGACGGTGACGAGGGCGATCAGCGCGGAGTTGCCGAGATACATGGACACTTCGCCGCCGACGGCCTTGCCGGAGACGAGGGAGGTGCCGAAGTCGCCGTGCAGCGCGCCCCACACCCAGTGGCCGTACCGCTCCCAGGCGGGCTGGTCGAGGTTGAGCTTGGTGCGCAGGGCGGCCACCGCGTCCGGGGTCGCGTCCTTGCCGAGGATCTGGGTGGCGACGTCGCCGGGCAGCGCCTGGACGGCGAGGAAGACGAGGATGGACGAGAGGAACAGGGTGCCAACTGCCGCCGCGATACGTCGGGTTATGAAGGAGAGCATGGTCAGGCTCCCTTCAGGCCGATGTTGAGATAGTCGAACTCGAAGCCGTGCTCGGCGTAGCCGCGCACCTTCCGGGAGATGCCGACGAGCCGGTCGGCGAACATCGGGGTCATCGCCCCGCCTCTCTCGATCACCAACGTCTGCGCCTCGCCGTAGAGTTCGCGCCGTTTGGTGTCGTCGGTCTCGGCGCGGGCCCGGTCGAGCACCGCGTCGAAGCCCTTGTCGGACCAGGCGGTCTCGTTGTAGGAGGAGCCGCTGCGGAAGATCTGGGTGAAGAGCTGGTCGACGGGCCGCCCGGTGAACCAATAGGTGGCCATCAGCGGCTTCTTCATCCAGATCTGCGTGTAATACGAGTCCGCCGAGGCCGTCTTGACCCTGATCCTGATGCCGGCGCGCTTCGCGGAGTCCTGGTAGGCGAGCGCCATCGGCGTGAACAGCGGGTCGTAGGACGAGGTGTAGAGATCCATCGCCAGGCCCTCGTGTCCCGCCTGCTTGAGCAGGTACTTGGCCTTCTCCGGGTCGTGCTCGGGGTGCGCGGTGATGTGCGCGGGGTCGCTCGGCGGCACGGGGTTGTCCCAGCCGGCGGTGCCCGCGCCCTGGAGGGCGACCTGCACGACGTGGTCGGGGTCGTAGGCGAGCTTCATGGCCTGGCGGACGCGGACGTCGGTGAAGGGCTTCTCGGTGGTGAGCATCGGGAGGACGTACCACTGGGCGTCCTTCACGCGGGCGATCGTCGCGCGGTCGGAGGCGGCGACCACGCGGGCGGTCGCGAAGTCGAGGTTGGTCTGCGAGAGGAGGTCGACCTGCCCTGCCAGCAGGGCGTTCGAGCGGGCCGACATGTCGGCGACCGAGTAGAAGGCGATCGCGTCGAGGACCGGGCGGCCGGCCCAGTGGTCCTTGTTCGCGGTGACGCGGCCGGGGCCCGCCGGGGCGAACGACTCCAGCTTGAAGGGGCCGGTGCCGATGCCGGTGCGGCCGATGGACTTCGCGCTGCCGTCCGGTACGACGTAGCAGTTGTAGTGCGTCAGCAGGCTCGGGAACTCGGCGTTCGGCGTCTTCAGCGGCACGACGAGGGTGTGCGCGTCGGGCGTGCCCAGCTTCGCCGGGTCGATGAGCGGGGCGAGGACCGCGGCCTGCGGGGACGCCGTCGCCTTGTCGAGGATGTGGCGCAGCGTGTACGCGGCGTCGGCGGAGGTGAAGGCGCGGCCGTTGTGGAAGGTGACGCCCTTGCGGAGGCGGAAGGTCCAGGTGCGGGCCTTGGCGTCGGTCTCCCAGGACTCGGCGAGGTCCGGGGCGAGCTCACCGTTGGCGGCGACGCGGACGAGCCGGTTGTAGAGGGCGCCCAGGTACTCGTAGGCGGACAGGGAGCTGGCCGGGTCGAGGGTCTCGGCGTCGGAGGCGGGCGGCCGGGCGATGCGCAGGGTGCCGCCGCGGTCGGGGGCGCCCTTGTGGGCGGCGGCCGGCAGGACGGGGGCGGCCTGTGCCCCGCTGCAGCCGGTCAGCAGCCAGGACCCGCCGAGCGCGGCGGCCGAGGCGACGCCCGCGGCGAGCACCGACCGGCGGCCCGGGTGGTGGATGTCGGACATGTACCGACCGTCCTTGTCGCTATTCGTTCAGCCGAACGATTGAGTGAAGTTGGTGAACGATAACGAGGGGATGGTTTCCCGCCAACCCTTTGGGCGCGGAAATTAACGTCCGAAACGCACTGGTTACGCGAGGAAGCCGCGCGCGATGCGGGCCCCTGGGTCAACTGCCTTTTCCGCAGGCCCTGTTGAAGTCACGCAGCGCAGGCATGGTGATGATGATGTTCGAGATGAAGAATGACGTTCGAGATAAAGAACAGAACAGGACGGCGGAGAGACACCGCCGCCCGGCCCGTCCGGCCGTCACTCCCCCGCGAAGGCCCTCTCCAGCGCGGCGAGGTCGAACTTGCCCATCGCCATGAAGGACTCCGTCGCACGGGCGACCTTCGCGGGGTCCGGGTCGGTCATCATCTCGACGAGCCGGCTGGGGACGACCTGCCAGGACACCCCGAACCTGTCCTTGAGCCAGCCGCACGGGCCGGGCTCGCCGCCGTCGGTGAGCTTGGTCCAGTAGTAGTCGATCTCTTCCTGGTTCTCGCACGGGATCTGGAAGGAGATCGCCTCGGTGAACTGGAACTGGGGGCCGCCGTTCAGCCCCACGAACTTCTGCCCGAAGGCCGTGAACTCGACGGTGAGCACCGAGCCCGCCGGCTGCGGGGCACCCTCGCCGTAGCGGCTGACGCGGCCGATGCTGGAGTTCTTGAAGATCGACACGTAGTGGTGGGCGGCTTCCTCGGCCTGGCCGTCGAACCAGAGACAGGTGGTGAATCCGTCGGTTCGTGCGTCGGTGGTCATGCGGTCCTCCATGGGCTGCGGGGCATCGAACACGGTCATCTGTATCGACCCCGGGCCGCCCCGAAACTCATCGGTGGACCGGGAACTCACCGGACGGCAGGGGGTTCCGGCCGCCCCCTCTGCTCACGGCGAATCTGCTGAGGGCCTAGAAACCCCCAGGCGGAGGCGTTGTCGGCCGACAGTGGAGACAGATCACGACACACCTTCGACATCCTCGACAAGGAGTGCCCATGTCTCCCCTCACGGCCGGTTTCGCGCCGGCCCTCATGCCCCGAGCCGAGGAGGGCGACACCCCGTCGTCCCGCTTCGACGACCATCTCGCCGCCCAACTGCTGGGCCAGCGCATCGTGTTCCTCGGCACCCAGGTCGACGAGGTCTCCGCGAACCGGGTCTGCGCGCAGCTGCTGCTCCTGTCCGCCGAGGACCCGCGCACGGACATCAGCCTGTACATCAACAGCCCCGGCGGCTCGGTGACGGCGGGCCTCGCGATCTACGACACGATGCAGCTGATCCCGAACGACGTCGCCACGCTGGCCATGGGTTTCGCGGCCAGCATGGGCCAGTTCCTGCTCAGCGTCGGCACCCGGGGCAAGCGCTACGCCCTCCCCACGCGCGGGTCATGATGCACCAGCCGTCGGCGGGCATCGGCGGCACCACCGCCGACATCGAGATCCAGGCGGAGAACCTGGACTTCACCAAGCGGACCATCGAGCGGCTGACCGCGCAGCACACGGGCCAGAGCGAGGAGACGATCTCCCGCGACGGCGACCGCGACCGCTGGTTCACGGCCGAACAGGCCAAGGAGTACGGCATGGTGGACCGGGTCGTCGCCTCCCTGGACGACGTCCGCCCGGCCGCCTCGAAGCGACGGATGGGGCTCTGACATGGGGACGTACACGATTCCGAACGTCGTCGAGCGCACCCCGAACGGCGAGCGTTCGTACGACGTGTTCAGCCGGCTGCTGTCCGAGCGGATCATCTTCCTCGGCACCGACATCGACGACGGCGTCGCCAACGTCGTCATCGCGCAACTCCTCCATCTGGAGTCGTCGTCGCCGGAGAGCGAGATCGCGATCTACATCAACTCGCCCGGGGATCGTTCACTTCACTGATGGCGATCTACGACACGATGACCTACGTCCAGGCCCCGATCTCGACGTTCTGCGTCGGTCAGGCCGCGTCGACGGCGGCGGTGCTGCTGGCCGGCGGGGACCCGGGACGGCGGTTCGTCCTGGAGCACGCGCGCGTGCTGCTCGGTCAGCCCGCGACCGGCGGGCAGCGCGGCATGGTCTCCGATCTCGCCCTCCAGGCACAGGAGATGGTGCGGATCCGCTCCCAGGTGGAGGAGGTGCTGTCCCGGCACACCCACCACGACATCCCCACGCTGCGCGCCGACATGGACCGGGACAAGGTGTTCACCGCTCAGGAGGCCGTGGCGTACGGCCTGGCCGACGAGGTGGTCAGCCGACGCCTCGGCCAGGCCTGAGCGACCCGGGCCGTCAGGCGGCGACCAGGCTGAGCTGTGCGTTGTAGGGCGAAGTGACCCTGCCCTGACGCCTGTTGCGGTGTCGGCTCAGTTCGTCCCGGGCCAGCGACAGCAGGTCGCCGAGGTCGAGTCCGAGGGCGTGGGCGGCGGCCGCGAGGACCTCCGAGGAGGCCTCCTTGCGACCCCGCTCCACCTCCGAGAGATACGGCATGGAGATCCGGGCGGCGTCGGCGACGTCCTTCAGGGTGCGCTCCTGGGTGAGCCGCTCCTGCCGCAGCACATCACCCACCAGGTCGCGCCACAGGGGCTCCTTGGGCGCGGGGACCGCGGGCTCGGGCAGGTGGGGGCCGGCTCGTGCGGGCGCAGGGGGATCACGCGGGCTTGGTTCGGCGCTTGGTTGGTCACCCTCTCAGACTAAAAGCGCTGGACGTGAGGGGAAGGGGTCAGCATTCTGCCCTGGGTGGAATCGCCGAGGTGAAGGGTGTCGGAACGGTGCTGCGCGACACGTTCGACGGGGCGGCCGAGCGCTACGACCGGGCCCGGCCCCGGTATCCGCGCCCGCTGGTCGAGGAACTGGCCCGCACGGCGAGCCTCGGCCCGGGCAGCCGGGTCCTGGAGATCGCTCCAGGCACCGGCCAACTCACCGTCCCGCTCGCCGAGTTCGGGTGCCGGCTGACCGCCGTGGAGCTGGGCCCCTCGCTCGCCGCGGTGGCCCGGCGGAATCTGGACGCGTTCCCGCGGGTGGACGTACAGGTCGCGGACTTCGAGCTGTGGGAGGTGCCGGACGAGCCGTTCGACCTGATGGTGACCGCGACCGCGTATCACTGGTTCGATGCCGGCCTGTTCCTCGCGAAGGCGGCGTCCGCGCTGCGTCCCGGCGGGCGGCTCGCGATCGTCACGACGCATCATGTGGCGGGCGGCACGCAGGACTTCTTCGACCGGACGCAGGAGTGCTACGAACGCTGGGACCCGGCCACTCCGCCCGGCTTCCGTAGTCCAACCGAGGACGAAACGGCAACGGACACACGGGAGTTCGAGGGTTCCGCCCACTTCGAGGACGTCACGGTGTGGCGGGGCGCGCAGGAGATCACGTACACGACCGACGAGTACCTCGACGTCGTGCTCACGTACTCGAACCATCTCGCGCTGGACGAGCCCGCGCGCCGGGGCCTGCTGGCCTGTCTCCGGGAGCTGCTGGAGACGCGGTACGGCGGCCGGGTCACCAAGCGCTATCTGCACGAGCTGATCACGGCCACCCGGGTGTGACCGCCTAGCGGTCCTCGCCCGCCAGGTGCACGACGGCGCGCACCCGCTTGCCGACCGGTATCCGTTCGACGGTCACCTGCGTGGCCACGGCGTGGACGATCTCCAGGCCGTGCCGGCCGATGCGCTCGGGGTCCCGGGCGAAGAGCCGGGGCAGGGCGACGCTGCTGTCGCAGACGGACACCGTCACCGACGTGTCCGTGCCCTCCAGCTCCAGGATGTACGGGCCGTTGCTGTGCCGGTCCGCGTTGGTGACCAACTCGCTGACCAGCAGGAGCAGTTCACCGTCGGACTGGTCGTCGATCGTGGCGCACCACTCGGTTCTGAGCTGGTCGAGGAACTGGTGCGTGAAGTGGCGGGCCGCTGAGATGCAGCCCGGTTCGCCGGTGTAGTGCGCCGCCCGCCGCAGCGGTTCCACGGGCACGTCGAAACGAGTCGGTATCACTACCCCGTCCCGGTGGTCGATCATGCGTGTCTCTCTCGGAAGGCGGCTCTGCCGGTCGCTGTCGTACCAGTGCTCGTACCCAGCACCACGCCCGGCAGTCCCCCGATCAGAGTGACGGTGAAATCGACTCGGACGAAATCGGCGCGCTGACCGTGGAGGCGGACGTCGTCGTCTCGTCCGACGCGGACGAATCGGAGGGGGAGGACGCGGCGGAGGAGGCTGACGAGGCCGGCGAGGACTCCGTCGACGGCGGCTTGGAGGAGGGGGTGTCCGATCCCGGCGACGAGGACGACGGCGAGGACGGTGCGCTCGACGACGGCGGGCAGGGGCTCGGCGATGCGCCGGGCGTTCCCGGTGTGCCGGGGGCCGTGGAGGCGCACGCCGAGGGGGACACGCTCACGGAGGGGCTGGCCGGGTTCACCGGCGGCGGGGTCCGGTGGTCGTGCTTCCCCGTGTCGCCGTGGTGGCGGCCGAACCAGTGGCCGTTGTGGGGTCGTAGATCACGAAGATGTTGATGATCCGGGGTGCGGGGGTGACCACGACGACGTTCTGCGGGCGGTACGAGGACCAGGTGTCGCCGGTGCGCTTCGGGGTGGTCTGCTGGGCGACGGGCGGCGTCAGCGGGTTGCCGCAGGCGCAGCGGACGCGGGGCACGCCGTGGTTGTCGACGAGGACGGCGGTGCCGGCCTGGAGGACGGCCTGGTAGCTGGTGGCGGCGCCGTCGCGGTAGCCGTGGTTGGTGACACGGGTGTCCATGCGCAGCTGTACGGGGGTGAGCGAGCGCAGGTAGGCGGGGACTCCGGCGGGCTGGACGCCGGCGACGGACGCGAACGCCGTGTTCTTCGCCGGGGCCGCCTGGAGGGCCTTGATCTGCTGCTCGACGTCGCAGGCGGAGACGTTCTGGGTGCCGCCGTAGAGGCCGGGGCGCCGCCGTCGACACCGCGTACCGCGTTCGCCGGTTCGGAGGCGGCGGGGGACGCGGAGACGGGCGGGGCGGAGTTCTCGGTCGCGCTGGACTTCGTGAACGGGTCGGGGCCGGTCTTGTCCGCGGCCTGGAGGAACACCTCGCCCTTGCTCGCGGTGTTGGTCGAGCCGCCGTCGGACCGGGTGAAGACGAGGCCCAGCACCACGGCGGCCACCACGACGGCGGTGAGGATCGCGACGCGTGGCACCGACCTCCACCAGGGCCGGTGCGGCTCCGGCGCCCGGTGCCGCCGCCCGAGGGCTGCGAGGGCGGGCCCGAAGGCGGCTGGGAGGGTCCCGACAGCGGGCCTGAGGGCGGTCCGGTGGGGCGGCCTGAAGACGGAGGTTCGACGCTCACGAGCTCTTCTTCCCGACGCGGGCTGCAAGGTCACTCGTACCGATAAGTGACCATTTGTCCACAACGACTCCATTGTGTGCTCGGGTCATGGTCCGCCCGCAAGCCGACGCGGACGGCCCTCCCGGCGGGCGCACTCCCGGCCGCTGCTTAGCGTGACCGTGTGACCCCCGAACCCCCTCTGACCAGGCAGTGGCCCGCCACGGCTGGCTCCAGGCGCTCGGCACAGTGCTGGCCGGGCTGCTCACCATGGGCGTGGTCGCCGCGCTGGGCCTGTGGGCGGCGGGCGCGGCGGACCTCCCGGACGGAGCGTTCCCCAGAGTCGTCACGGCGACGGTGGTGGCAGCGGTCGGCGGCACCCTGAAACTCTCCGGGAACGCCGGCTCCCTGGCCGACACCAAAGCGGGCCTGACCGCCATCCCCTCTCGGTGACCCTCTCCGGCGCCCTGGCGACCGCGGCAGGCTTCCTACGGCCCCTGCGGCATCGCGCGGTCGCCTCGGCCACGGAGCTCGTCGGCTGGGCCGCCCGCATCGCCGTCCTGTGGCTGCTCGGCCTGATCGGACTGGCGCTGGGCGCGCGCCAGAAGTTCTCCATCTCCCTCGGCAGCGGCACCCTGGGCGACATCGGCGACCTGCTCGGCACCTCCCCGAGGTCGGCTTCGAGACGGACCTACCGCAAACCGTGCTCTACGGCCTCCTGTGGCTCGCCGGGGTCCTGATCCTCGCCCTTCTGGTGTCCCCGGCGCGCCCCTCCCCGCCCGCCTGCTCCGCTTCCACACGGCGGTACGCCCGGCCGCGTACGCGGTGGTGGCCCTTCTGCTGGCCTACGTGGCGCTCGGCGTCGTCCTGGCCCTCGTCACGGCGGCGACCCGGGGCAACGTGACCCAGACCTTCGCCCTCATCCTGCTCGGCATGCCGAACCTGGTCTGGCTGGCCCTCACCCTCGGCCTGGGCGCCACCTGGAACGGCCGCGTCGACGGCCCCTTCGGCCTCCCCGTCCCCACCTCCTCGACGAGGTCCTGCGCACCCCGACATCTCCACCCTGAACCTGCACACCCTCGCCGCCCACGACGGCCGGGTGTGGTGGCTCCTCGTCCTGGACGCGGTCCTCCTCCTGGCCACCGCGTTCCTGATGGCCGCGCGTTCCCCGTCCCACGTCCGCGCCTGGCAGCACGCCGTGCACCTCGCGGTCGCCCTCGCCCTCGCGGTCCTCATGATCTGCCTGCTCGGCCGCGTCTCCGCCCACTACGGTCTCTCCTCCTGGGCATGGGCGACGTGGGCGGCGGCCTGTCCGGAGACCTGTTCCTGAAGCCCAGGGTGTGGTCGGCGGTGGGCCTGGCGGCACTGTGGGGCTGGTGACGGGCTTCCTGGGCGCCCTGCTCGCAAAGCCGGTCCACCGAAGGGGCGCGGTGGAAATCCCGGCACAACCGGGGCACCGGACATGAGAGCCCCTAGGGACGCCCACCCCTGAACACGCTAGGCACCACCCCCAGGGGCGCGGGGAACTGCGCGACCAGCCCCCACCGGGCCCGCACCCGAAAAACTCACGCACGCACCCTGAACACAGGCTCCGCCCACCGAGGAAACGCAGGAGGCCCCTCATCCGGCCCCCACCCACCCGCAGATCCACCTCGGTCGCCGCATGCCCCACCTCACCCCCGCGCAACGCCGACACAAACGCAAGGCAAGACACGTACCGATCATCAGGACTCTTCGCCAACGCCTTCGCGAAAACCCCGTCGACATGCCCAGGCAAACCCCCGCCCCCTCACTGACCGCCGGAGGCAAGTCGTACTGGTGCGCCCACAACAGCGCCATGTCGTCATCACGCCGAAACGGCGGGAGCCCCGCCAGGGTCTCGTAGGCGACACAAGCCAGCCCGTACACACATCGCACCGCCCGTCGACCGGCCGCCCCGAGATCTGCTCGGGAGCCACATAGTCCAGCGTCCCGACGAACTGCCCGACCGTCGTGAACCCGGTCAGTGACAGCGACTTCTTCGTCAGCCCGAAGTCGGTGAGATAGACATGCTCGGGATGGTCGCTGTCGGTACCCCGCGCCACAAGGATGTTGCCGGGCTTCACATCCCGGTGGACGAGCCCGTGTTCGTGCGCCGCGTCCAGCGCGGAGGCGACCTGCCCGATGATCCGCGTGGTCGTCGGCAGGTCCAACGGCCCCTCCCGGTCGAGGAGATGACGCAGATCGCTGCCGGAGACGTAGCGCATCGCGATGTACAGGACCCCGTCCGTCTCGCCCGCCTCGAAGACGGGGACGATGTGCGGATGGTCGATCGCGGCGGCGACCCGGGACTCGTGGGTGAAGCGTTTGCGGAAGGTGTCGTTGCGGGCGAGTTCGGGGCGAGCAGCTTGAGGGCGACGGTGCGGTCGAGGCGCAGGTCGTGGGCGCGGTAGACGACGGCCATGCCGCCGCGGCCGATCTCGTCCTCGATGCGGTACCCGGCGATCTGCTGCCCGATCAGCTCGGAGGGCCGCCCGGAGAAGAGGCTCGCGTCATGGGCCATCGGTGCTCACGACCTGCGTGGGGGCGTGACCGGGGTCGGTCGGTTCGGCGCGGGGTCCGTCGTCGGAGGCGTAGGTGCTGAGGCGGGTGCCGTCGGCGTGGACCCAGCGTTCGTGGTCGGCGTCGTAGAGCCACACGGACTCCCGTCGACGACCACGCCGATCCGCAGGCCCCTGGTGCGGGCCTGGAACGTCGCGCCGTCCAGGGCGCCGCCCGCGAGGTCCTCGACGGCACCGCGGTAGCGGGTGAGGGCCTGTTCGGCGCGGGCGAGCAGGGGGCGTGGGTCGGCGGTGCGGGTGAGGGGCCGCGGGCGGCCGGCGGGTCGTGGGCGACGGAGATGAGGTGGCGGCCGTCGACCCAGGCGGACCAGCCGTTGGAGCACAGGGCGTGGGCCCAGTCGCCGCGCCGCTCCAGCAGCTGCACGGGGAGCAGCGCGTCGAGCGGCACGGTGGGGCGTGCGGGGGTCCGGGGCCTCCCAGGCGGGCATCCCGTGCTCGGGGACGACGTGGGTGGGCCGGAAGTCGGGGGTCGTCATCGTGGCGGCCCCTATTTCCGCATCACGGCGGGTTCGTGCCGCCGCAGCAGCCGGGAGACGAGGAAGCCGAAGAGCAGTGACAGCACGACGAGCATGCCCATGTTGAGCAGCCACACCCCGGCGGAGTGCCGGAACATCGGATCGCTGGTGAGCTCGCCGGGCACGATCCGGGCCAGCCCGATGGTGCCGGCCATCCCGCCGAGCGCCCACCGCGAGGGCACCAGCCAGGACAGCTGTTCCAGGCCGGGCACGCCGTGCAGCTTCAACAGGGCGCCGCAGAACACCACTTGGACGATGGCGAGCAGCACCAGCAGCGGCATCGTCACCTCCTCCTTGCGCACCAGCGCGGAGACCAGCAGGCCGAGCATCATCGCGGTGAACGCCAACAGGGCGACGGCGACCGTGATTTCGATCAGGGGCGGCATCAACACCCCTTGCCGCCGGGCGCGTTGAGGTCGACGCCGAACAGTCCGACGAGGGTGAGCACCACGGCCTGCGCCACGGTGATCGCGCCCAGGACGACGACCTTGGAGAGCAGGTACGCCGATCTGGAGAGGCCGACGGCTCTCTCGCGCCGGTAGATCGCGCGTTCCTTGACGAGTTCGCGGACGGCGTTGGCGGCGCCGGTGAGCACACCGCCGACGCAGAGGATGAGCAGGGCGTTCATCGCCGTGTCCCGGGTCAGCTGGCTCCCGGCCAGCGCGCGGGGCCATCGCGCCCATGACGAACGGCAGCGCGATCATGATGACGAGGAAGGTCCGGTCGGCGCCGAGGGCGGCGGTGTAGCGGCGGATGAGCGTGCCGAGCTGGGCACCGCGGCTGCGGGGCCTGGGCGGCGGTGGAGCCGCGGCGACCGGACCCGAGCCCAACTGGTGCGGCTGCGCGGTGGAGTTGACGATGTACTGGCGCTGGAACGGCGACTCCTGAACTCCCCGCCCAGTCCCGGTCCTGGTCCCGCTCGAACGCCTCGAAGGCCTCCGGCCAGTGCTCGAAGCCGAAGTAGGCGAGGGCGTCGTCGGGCGGCCCGTAGTAGGCGACCTTGCCGCCGGGCGCGAGCACCAGCAGCCGGTCGCACACGTCGAGGCTGAGGACGCTGTGGGTGACGACGATGACGGTACGGCCGTCGTCGGCGAGGCCGCGCAGCATGTGCATCACCGAGCGGTCCATGCCGGGGTCGAGTCCGGAGGTCGGTTCGTCGAGGAACAGCAGCGACGGCTTGGTCAGCAGCTCCAGGGCCACGCTGACGCGCTTGCGCTGCCCGCCGGAGAGGCTGTGCACGGGCTGCGCGGCACGCTGTTCGAGGCCGAGTTCGCGGACGACCTCGTCGACCCTGGCCCGGCGTTCGGCCTTGGCGGTGTCCTGGGGAAGCGGAGTTCGGCCGCGTACGACAGGGCGCTGTGCACGGTGAGTTGGGCGTGCAGGATGTCGTCCTGCGGGACCAGGCCGATGCGCTGGCGCAGTTCGGCGTAGTCGCGGTAGAGGTCGCGGCCGTCGTACAGGACGGTGCCGCGGTCGGCGGGGCGCTGGCCGGTGAGCGCGTTGAGCAGGGTGGACTTTCCGGCGCCGCTGGGTCCGACCACGGCGAGCAGGCATTTCTCGCCGACCGGGAACGACACCTGGTCGAGCAGCACCTTGCGGCCCCGGTCGACGGCGACGGTGAGGTCCTGCACGTCGAGGGAGACCTCGCCGGTGTCGACGTACTCCTGCAACTGGTCGCCGACGAGACAGAACGCGGAGTGTCCGATGCCGACGATGTCACCCGGCCCGACCGGGGCGCGGGCGACGGGCTGGCCGTTGAGGTAGGTGCCGTTGTGGCTGCCGAGGTCGACGATCTCGTACGTGCCGTCCGGCCCGGCCAGCAGTTCGGCGTGGCGGCGGGAGACGACCAGGTCGTCGACGACGAGGTCGTTGTCGGCGGCCCGGCCGATGCGGACGGTGCGGCTGGGCAGCGGTCGTACGGTCGTCGGTTGCCGGTAGGTGCCGGTGAAGGCGGGCATGGACACCGCCGAGGGGCGTTCCGGGGCCGGGGCGGGGCGGTCGGCGAGGACGACGCGGGGGCCGTCGGCCGGGTTGCCGAAGCGGATCACGCTGCCGGGGCCGACGCCCCACTCCTGGATGCGGCGGCCGTCGGCGTAGGTGCCGTTCGTGCTGTGCTCGTCCTCCAGCGTCCAGTGGTCGGCGTCCGGCCGCAGGACCGCGTGGTGCCAGGAGACGCGGGCGTCGTCGATGACGATGTCGCTGAGCGGGTCGCGGCCGACGTGGTAGTCGCGGCCCGGGGTCATGACCGTGGAGCCCGATTCCGTCTCCAGGAGGAGTTCGGGCGCGGTCGGCACCTTCGGCCGCTCTGGCATGCACCGAATTCTACCGATTCGTGCACGGGTGCGCCCGGTCAGCGGTCAGGGGTGCGGTGGTCGACACGTGTCAGGCGACAGGGACGACGAGTGCCGGAACGGTCCGCTGCATCCTGAGGGCGTCGACCGACTCGGCGAGCAGTTCGTACTCGGTGGTCTCGTCGCTGATGGCGATCTGGACGAGCCGTCCGGCCGCCAACTCGTAGGCGACCTGCTCCTGTTGACCGACATCGCGGGACCAGGTGCGTAACGCGCGGGGTACGTCGGGGCCGTGTCGGCGACCGGGACCAGGGCGCCCCTGGGGAAGCGCGGGTTCTCCGGTTGCGGGTCGAGCCGGTCGGCCATCCACACCGCGCGGTCCCGTAACCACCACAGCGCGAGCGCCAGGGTCGGGGCGCGGTAGGTTCCCAGAGGCACCCCGACGCGCTGCCCGCCGCAGGAACCGTACGCGGTGACATGGCACAGGAATTCGTCGTGCACGATCACTCCCCGTCGCGTGTCTCGATTGCCGGTCGGGCCTCGCTTTCCATGCGGCTCTGATGGCGGCTCGGGTGGCTCAAGTGGTGCGCACGATGGCGGCTTTGCCTCGTGAAGTGATGCCCTAGCAGTCGAGTATGTTCACTCCCGAAACACTGTCACCACGACTTTTTAGCCACTCTCTTGGCATATTCACAGCCTTGTTTGGCTGAAAACCTTCGGGACCCCTTTTGCGGTGGTCTCCCGGCGTCATTACCCGAGGGGTAATCGACGTCCCGCGAGCTCCCGGCAGGGTGGAGGCACCGGGTCGGCAGCAAGCCGGATCCGGGTCCTGACCAGTACGAACGACCTCGCTGGAGGCTGATTCACCATGTCCGCGAACACCGATCGACACGAGAACGCCGTCGCCCGCTACTTCGAGGCCTGGAACGCGGCCGAGCCGGAGGCGCTGGCGAAGGCGGTCGCCGCCGCCTGGTCCGTCGAGGGTACCTACACCGACCCGCTGGCGGCAGTCACCGGCCACGCGGAGATCGCGGAGCTGATCGCCGGGCGCACGCGCAGTTCCCGGGATTCGTCTTCCGCCCCCTGGGAGCCGTCGACGGGCACCACGACACCGCGCGCTTCGCCTGGGAGCTGGTGAGCGGGGCCGAGGGCACCTCCTCCGGGAGGCTCGGCGCCCGTCGCCGGGTTCGACGTGATCACGCTGGACGAGGACGGCCGTATCCGCTCCGTGCTCGGTTTCCTCGACCGGGTGCCCGCCGGGGCCTGAGGCCGGCGTCGGCGATGAGTTCTCGCGCTCGGGGTGGTCTCCTCTTCGGCAGACCACCCCGAGCGGAGGACTTCATGAGCACCGGCACCCCGTTGAACGAGGAATTCACCGCCGAATTGATCAAAAGCCCGAACGACGGCGGCTGGACCTATCTCGTCTGGCCCGAGTCCGTCGCGTTCTTCGGCACCCGCGGACTGGTCAAGGTCCGCGGCACGATCGACGGACACCCTTTCCGCAGTTCGTTCATGGCGCTCGGCGACGGCACGCACAAACTCCCCGTGAAAGCCGATCTTCGAAAGGCCATCGACAAAAGCGAGGGCGATCAGGTCACCGTGCGCCTCGAAGAACGGCTCAGCTCCTGGCCAGGGCCTCTTCGCGATAGCGCCGCGGGCCACCCCGACCGCCCGCTTGAAGGCGTTGCTGAAGGCGCTCTCGGAGGTGTAGCCGACGGAGCGGGCGAGCGCGCCGACCGGGGCCGCGTCCTGGCGGAGGGCCCGGGCGGCGAGGCTCATGCGCCAGTTCAGCAGGTACGTCAGGGGCGGCACACCGGCCGCCTCCTTGAACCGTACGGCGAACGTGGTGCGGGACATCGCCGCCGCCCGGGCCAGCTCCTCCAGCTGCCAGGGGTGGGCCGGGTCGCCGTGCATCAGGCGCAGCGCGGGGGCGAGGCGCTCGTCGGCGAGGGCGCGCAGCCAGCCGGGCGGCAGCCCGTCCGCGTCGGTCAGACAGACCCGCAGCACCTGCACGAACATCAGCTGCGCGAGCTGCGCCGACACGAACTCGACCCCGGCCCTGCGCATGCGCATCTCGGCCGCCAACTGCCCGATGAGCCACCGCAGTACATCGGCCTCGGGCGAGTCGGCCCGCACGTGCACGAGCTGCGGCAGCGCCCGCCGCAGCAGATCCCCCGGTCCCGGCTCAGGTCGATGTGCCCGGACACGCAGGCCACGTCCACCGCGTCGCCCTGCCCGAGCCGGCCCATCCGGGTCTCCGGGTCCATGACGACGTCCGCGGAGTCGGTCGGCGCGACGCCGGGCCGACTGCAGAGGGTGTACGGCTGCCCGCCGTCGGAGATCACGACGTCCCCTCGACGAGCCGCAGCGGTTCACCGCCGTCCCGGACCAGCAGACAGCCGCCCTGCACCACGGCGTTCATCTTCAGCCGGTCGCGTCCGCGCAGCTGGATCGCCCAGTCGCCGCCGGCCGTGAAGCCGCCGGAGAACACGCTGCGGGCATCGGCGACGGCGAGGGCGTCAGAGAGGGATCCACGGTCATGTTCGAACTATCACGCAAGTTATGCGGATTCTCAAGTATTCATCGTACGGATCGGCCGACCTACGGTGGTCTCAACAGCTCAAGCTGATGAGGGAGAGAGCAGACATGACCACCGCACAGCAGCCCCTGAATTCCGGCTTCGGCGCCTCGACCACCGCCGAGGAGGTGATCAAGGGCGTCGACCTGACCGGCAAGGTCGCGGTCATCACCGGCGGCTACTCCGGCATCGGCCTGGAGACGGCCCGCGTACTGCACGGCGCGGGGGCGCGGATCGTCGTACCGGCGAGGGACGTGGAGCGGGCCCGGGCGGCCGTCAAGGACCTTCCCGGAACCGAGGTCGAGTACCTGGACCTGCTGGACCCCGTGTCCATCGACGCCTTCGCGGACAAGTTCCTGGCCTCCGGCCGCCCACTGCATTTGCTGGTGAACAACGCCGGGATCATGGCGACCCCGCTGGCGCGGGACGCGCGCGGCTACGAGTCGCAGTTCGCCGCCAACCACCTCGGACACTTCCAGCTGACGACCAGGCTGTGGCCGGCGCTGGTCGCGGCGCACGGCGCGCGGGTCGTGGTCCTGTCGTCGCGGGGCATCCGCTTCGCCGGCGTCGACTTCGACGACCTGCAGTTCGAGCACAGGAAGTACGAGCCGTTCCTCGCCTACGGCCAGTCCAAGACCGCCAACGCCCTGTTCGCCGTCGAGGTGGACCGGCGCGGACAGGCCGAGGGCATCCGCGCGTTCGCGGTGCACCCGGGCCTGATCGTCGACACCGGCCTGGTCAAGCACCTCGACCCGGCGGCACTCCAGGCCGCGGGCGCGCTCGACGCCGAGGGCAGGCCCATCCGTGACCCCGAGCGGCAGATGAAGACCGTGCAGCAGGGCGCGGCCACCAGCGTCTGGTGCGCGACCAGCCCGCAACTCGACGGTCTCGGCGGGGTCTACTGCGAGAACGTCGACATCAGCCCGCTGCTCGCCCCCGAGGACGAGGCCGCCTGGGTCGGCGGGGACACCACCCCTGGGGTGCTGTCCCGCGCCGTGGACCCGGAGTCGGCGGCCCGCCTCTGGGAGGTCAGCGAGCGGCTCACGGCCTGACGGCCTTGAGATGCCCTACGGCTTGATGATCGCGTCGATGCGGGCCAGCTCGTCGGCGTCGAAGTCCAGGTTGCGGGTGGCCGCGACGCTGTCCTCGAGCTGCTGCGCGCTGCTCGCGCCGACCAGTGCGGAGGTGACCCGGCCGCCGCGCAGCACCCAGGCGAGGGCGAGCTGGGCGAGGGTCTGACCGCGCCCCTTGGCGATGTCGTTCAGGCGCGCAGCCGGCCGACCAGGTCCTCGGTGACGGCGTCCGAGTTCAGGAAGGGGCTGTCGCTCGCCGCCCGGGAACCCTCCGGGATGCCGTCGAGGTAGCGGGAGCTGAGCAGCCCCTGCTCCAGCGGGGAGAAGACGATGGAGCCGATCTGCAGCTCGTCCAGGGCGTCGAGCAGGCCCTCGTCCTCGGGGCGCCGGTCGAGCATCGAGTAGCGCGGCTGGTGGATGAGGAGCGGGGTGCCCAGCTCGCCGAGGATGCGGGCGGCCTCCTGGTCTGCTCAGCCGAGTAGTTGGAGATGCCGACGTAGAGCGCCTTGCCCTGCTGGACCGCCGAGTGCAGGGCGCCCATCGTCTCCTCGAGGGGAGTCTCCGGGTCGGGACGGTGCGAGTAGAAGATGTCGACGTAGTCCAGGCCCATGCGGGTCAGGCTCTGGTCCAGCGAGGACAGCACGTACTTGCGCGAACCCCACTCGCCGTACGGGCCGGGCCACATCAGATAGCCGGCCTTGGTGGAGATCACCAGCTCGTCGCGGTACGACCCGAAGTCCGCCTTCAGCGCCTCACCGAGGGCGGACTCGGCGGCGCCGGGGGCGGGCCGTAGTTGTTGGCGAGGTCGAAGTGGGTGACGCCCAGGTCGAAGGCGCGGCGCAGGATGGCGCGCTGGGTGTCGACCGGGCGGTCGGGCCCGAAGTTGTGCCACAGGCCGAGCGAGATCGCGGGCAGCTTCAGACCGCTGCGTCCGGTGCGCCGGTAGGGCAGGTCCGCGTAGCGGTCGGGGTGTGCGGTGTACAACGCGACTCCAGAGGGGTTGGCACACGGGATACCGGTTCCAGGGAACCACCACCCACTCTGTCGTGACCTGCGGGCAGTGGTCCAACAGAAGAATCCGATGGAATTCAGCGGTTACGCTTCTCAATCATGGAACTGCGTCATCTCCAGCATTTCATCGCCGTCGCCGAGGACCAGCACTTCACCCGTGCGGCCGAGCGGCTGATGGTGTCCCAGTCCGGGCTCTCGGCCTCGATCCGCGCCCTGGAACGGGAGTTGCAGACCCCGCTGTTCGTGCGCACCACCCGCCGGGTCACGCTCACGGAGGCCGGCCGTGCGCTGCTCGGCGAGGCGGAACGCATCCTGGCCCAGGTGCGCTCGGCACACGAGGCGGTGGCCGCGGTACAGGGCGTGCTGCGCGGCACACTCTCCCTGGGCACCGAGCAGTGCATCGCAGGCGTGCATGTGGCGGGGCTGCTGGCCGCGTTCCGGCGCCTTCACCCCGATGTGGAGATCCGGCTGCGGCAGGCGGGTTCCGGCGCACTGGCCGAGGAGGTCGCGGCCGGGCGCCTCGACCTGGCGTTCGCCTACCGCACCCAGGCGGACAGCGACCAGCTGCGCTCCGTATCGCTGACCAGCGAGCCGATGACCGTGCTGTGCCATCCCAGCCACCGGCTCGCGGAGACCGGCGCGGCGGTGACCCCGGACGACCTCGGCGGTGAGGTCTTCGTCGACTTCCACCCGGACTGGGCCTCCCGCCGCACCACCGACGCCGTGTTCGCCGCGGCGGGCGTACGGCGGACGGTCGCCCTGGAGGTCAACGACGTGCACAGCCTCCTCGACCTGATCGACGAGAACCTCGGCATCGCGGTGGTCCCCAGCACTTCCGCCACAAGCGCGAGCCCCTCACCGCGCTCCCCCTCAAGGGCACCGGCGAGGAGGTCTACGAGACGGTGGCGCTGCTGCCCCCTCCGCAGGCGACCAGTCCGGCGGCCCGGGCCCTGATGACCCTCCTGGAAACGGACACTCCGGCCGCATGACCGAGGGCGATGCGCGATGGTGGTCGTATGCATGCCAACGACATCCTCATTGACGCGTACGGCCGCATCCAGGAAGAAGTCCACGCAGCGGTCGACGGTCTCACCCCGACCAGCTGCACGCCCGCCCCGCCGCCGACGCCAACTCCATCGCCTGGCTCGTCTGGCATCTCACCCGCGTCCAGGACGACCATGTCGGCGAGGCCTCAGGACTCGACCAGGTGTGGCTGACCCAGGGCTGGGAGAAGCGCTTCGGCCTCGACCTGCCGGCCAAGGACACGGGCTACGGCCACACCACGGCGAAGGTCGGCAAGGTGCGGGTCGAGTCGGCCGGGCAGCTCACCGGGTACTACGACGCCGTGCACGACCAGACGCTGGCGTACCTGCGCGGACTGACGGCGAAGGACTACGACCGGATCGTGGACGAGCGCTGGGATCCGCCGGTCACCCTGGGCGTCCGGCTGGTCAGCGTCCTGTCCGACGATCTGCAGCACGTCGGACAGGCCGCGTATGTGCGCGGGCTGCTTCAGAGCGCGGAGGCATAACCGGGCAGGACGACGTCCTCGATGAGGGCCTTGCGCTCGTCGTACGGGATGAACGCGCTCTTGAGGGCGTTCACCGTGACGGTGCGCAGGTCCTCGATCGTCCAGCCGGCCTCCTCGACCAGCAGGGACATCTCGCGGGTCATCGTCGTACCGGACACCAGTCGGTTGTCGGTGTTGAGGGTGACGCGGAAGCCGAGGTCCTTGAGGGCGGTGATGGGGTGCTCGGCGATCGAAGTGGCCGCGCCCGTCTGGAGGTTGGAGGTCGGGCACATCTCCAGCGCGATCCGGCGGTCCCGGACCCAGCCGGCCAGGCGGCCGAGCTTGCCGTCGACGATGTCCTCGGTGATGCGGACGCCGTGGCCGATGCGCTGGGCGCCGCACACCTGGAGGGCCTGGTGGATGCTGGGCAGGCCGTGCGCCTCACCGGCGTGGATCGTGAACGGGACGCTCTCGCGGCGCAGGTGCTCGAACGCGGCGAGGTGGTCGGCGGGCGGGAACCCGTCCTCGGCACCGGCGATGTCGAAGCCGACGACACCGGCGTCCCGGAACGCCACCGCGAGGTCGGCCGCCTCGCCGACCCGGTCGAACATCCGCATCCCGCACAGCAGCGTCCGCACCTGCACCGGCGTGCCCGCCGCGGCGGCCTTGGCCATGCCGGCCGCGAGCCCTTCCTGCACGGTCTCGACGACCTCGGCGAGCGCAAGCCCGCCACTGGTGTTCAGCTCGGGGGCGTAGCGCACCTCGCCGTAGACGACACCGTCGGCGGCCAGGTCGAGGACGTACTCCTCGGCGGTGCGCAGCAGGCCCTCGCGGTTCTGCATCACGGCGAGGGTGTGGTCGAAGGTGGCGATGTAGCGCACCAGATCACCGGAGTTGGCGGCGTCGAAGTACCAGGCGGCCAGCTCGTCCGGGTCGGTGGTGGGCAGCGTGTGCCCGACCGCCGCGGCGAGCTCCACCACGGTGGCGGGACGCAGGCCGCCGTCGAGGTGGTCGTGCAGCACGGCCTTGGGGAGCCGGCGGAGGGTGTCGGTGTCTATGCGCGTAGATGACATGTACGGGGGTTCCTCGGTCGTCGTTCGGTGAGCGGGGGTTGGCGAGTACGGAGGCTCAGGCAGCGGCGGGCTGGAGCAGGTCCCAGCGGTTGCCGTACAGATCCTGGAACACGGCGACGGAACCGTACGGCTCGTGGCGCGGCTCCTCCAGGAAGGTCACGCCCGCGGCGAGCATCCGGGCGTGGTCGCGGGCGAAGTCGTCGGTGTGCAGAAAGAACCCGACCCGGCCACCGGTCTGGTCACCGACCCGGGCGCTCTGCGCGTCCCCTTGGCCCGGGCGAGCAGCAGCCCGGTACCGCCCTCGTCCGCACCGGGCGGCACCACGACGACCCACCGCGCCCCGTCACCACGCGACTCGTCCTCGGCGAGCCGGAAGCCGAGAGCGTCGACGTAGAAGCGGATCGCCTCGTCGTAGTCGTCGACGACGAGGGTGACCAGGGCGATACGGCTCATCGGGGGTCTCCGTGCGGGTTCCGGGCGGGGGATTGACGGGTGAGGTTATACGTAAAACGCGATGGGCGCCAGTCGGATTCCCAGAGGGTTCAGGAGGGGCGGGAGGCTGTGGGGGTTGCGGGGGGGTGGCTTTGACAGGTTGGGGCGGGAGGCTTTGCGGGGGGGCTTTTGCGGGGCTGGGGGCGTGCGCCCCACCGGCCGGCTGATCGTGGTCCGCCCCACCGCGCGGACCTGAACGACGCCGGCCTCTTGCCCGACAGCGTCACGGTCTGCGTGCTGGCCACGCCCTACCGACCTCGGTGACCACGACCAGGCGGCACATGCACCCAGTGGCCGACAGGCCGTAGACCGGATGGCGCCCTACCCTCCCCTCCGACACGGGGACGGTAGGGCGGCAGCGGGAGGACGGTCACACCTCCCGGACTCCAGAAGATCCCGCAGCACCTGTTCGTCATCGGGGCTCAGCTGCGCCACGAACCGGGCCAGCACCGTCTCCCGGTCACCGTCCCGGTCGAGTTCCGTGTGCATACGGCGTGCGGTGAGCCCCTGCGCGTCCTGCACCGGAAAGTAGGCGAACCCGCGCCCCTGGCGCCGCCGGTCCACCACGCCCTTGTCGTGCAGCCGGGTCAGGATCGTCGTCACCGTGGTGCGGGCGAGGCCCGTGTCGAGGCTCAGCTGTACCTCTCCGGGCGTCTGCGGAGCACCGGCTGCCCAGAGGGCGGCCATGACGCTGGCCTCCAGCTCACCCGCCGGTCGGCGTTCATCCTTCGCGTCCGCCATGGGAACGATCCTCACCCCGTCCTCGTCTACAGTTCAGTAGACCGTCTACAGAATTGTAGTCACTCGGGCGCCGTCTCGTCACAGCGCCCTTGTGTCCATTCCCGCCCGCCCATTATGGAAGGCACCGTCGACGATGACCGCAGGGCTTCGCACACTCCTCCCCCGCGCGTGTCGACGAGTCCGCACGCGATACCGGCGCTCCGTCTCCGCCCAGTTCCTACGACGGAAGAGCGCCACGATGTGTCCCAGGCCCGCCAGGATGCTCCCTCTGCCCCGCCTGCTCGCCCTGCTCCGCCGCCACCTGGGCCGGGCCGTCGCCGTGACGTACGTCGCCGCGGCGGTGCTGCCCGCCCCCGGCCTGTGGCTCCGCCACCCGCACGCGACGGGCATCGCCGAACTGCCCCTGCGCACACCCCAGTTGCTCCTGGCCCTGGTCCTGTTCGGCGCCGGCCTCCAGGTCCCGCTGCGTGAACTGCGGTTGCTGGTACGACGCCCCGCGGCCCTGCTCGCGGGCCTCGCCCTGCACATCCTGGTGCCGTTGCTGATCGTCCCCGGGGTCGCCCTCGCGCTGGGCTGTCGCCGGACCACGACGGGGCAGCGGCATGATCGCCGCGATGATCCTCGTCGTCGCGATGCCGGTGGCGGCCGGGGCGACGGTGTGGACCGCTAAGGGCGACGGCGACCAGCCTACGGCGGTGGGCCTGGTGCTGGCCTCGACGCTCGTCAGCCCGCTGACGGTCCCCCTCACCCTGGCCGTCCTCTGTCCCCTCCTCCAGGGCGACTACGCGGGCAGACTCGCGGTCGCCGCCCACTCGGCCGGCAACGCCTTCGCCCTCACGTCTGTCGTCCTGCCCTGCGCGGCGGGCATCCTGTGCCGCCTCGCACTCCCCAGCGCGCACTGACCGGCCTCCTGGGCGTCGCCGTATCCACCGCACTCCCCGCCTCCCTCCTGCTGACATACGTCAACGCCAGCGGGGTGCTGGGCCCTTCCTCCGCCACCCGCGCCCGGTCCTCCTGCTGGCCGCGCTCGGCGTCGCGGCGACGGTGTGCGGCCTGTCCTTCACCCTGGGCCGGGTGGCCGCGCGGGTCCTCCGCCTCGACGCCCGCGCCGGCGCCTCCGTGACCCTGGCCTGCGGCATGAACAACAGCAGCGCGAGCGCGGTACTGATCACGACAACCCTCCCGGACCGCCCCCACATCCTCCTCCCGGTACTGGCGTACGGCCTCCTCCAGAAGGTGGCCGCGGGCCGGGTGGTCCGCATGGGCGAGGAGACAAACCGGCGATCGACCCGTGCCGACCAGCCGACCGGGACCGGCTGACGGACCCGGGCCAGCCAGTCGCCCCACAGTGGATGTCGATCCCGCACGAGTCAGCGATGCCCAAGCCAGTTGACCGCCCCGTGCCGAACCCCCGGCCCTCACGGGGCGACCGCCCCACGACCGATGGCCGACCCGCACCGGACAGCGGGTCCCCACCAGACGACCGCCCCATGCCAAATCACCGACCCACACCCCGCGCCCCACATCCGCCCCGCGCCAAAACCAACCACCCCTCACCAGCCACCGACCCCTCACCCCCACCAACAACCGCCCCCAAGCCACCCCCCACCCCACCCATGACACGCTGGAGATCACATCGGGCCCCGTCCCGACATCGCCCCACCCCCATCGCCGTACAGGAGTTGAGCCCCATGTCCTCCGAGCTGCCGAAGTCGACCGGAGCCCCGGCCCACCAGAACGTCACCTTCCCCAGCGCCGGGGACCGCTCACGGCTATCTCGCGCTGCCGCCGTCCGGGAGCGGGCCGGGCGTGATCGTCATCCAGGAGTGGTGGGGCCTGACCGACCACATCGCCGACGTGGCCGACCGGCTCGCCCAGGAGGGCTTCGTCGCGTTCGCCCCGACCTCTACGGCGGCAACGTGGCCCACGAGAGCGACGAGGCCCTGCGCATGATGCTGGCCCTCCCGGTCGCCCGCGGTGTCGAACTGCTCTCCGGCGCCGTCGACCACCTGCTGTCCCTGCCCGAGGTCACCTCGGACACGGTCGGCGCGGTCGGCTTCTGCATGGGCGGCGGCTTCGTGCTGTACCTCGCCGCGGCCGACCCGCGCGTCAGCGCCGCGGTCCCCTTCTACGGCGTGATCCAGGGCGAACTCCCCGACTTCTCCGGCCTGAAGGCACAAATCCAGGGCCACTACGGCGAGTTGGACGAGAGCATCCCGGTCTCCGGCCTGGACGCCCTCGCCAAGCACATCCAGGAACAGTCCGGCATCACCCCGGACCTCCGCCTGTACCCGGCCAACCACGCCTTCTTCAACGACGGCCGCCCGGTCTACGACGCCGACTCCGCCGCCCGCGCCTGGGCGAGCACGGTCCCGTTCCTCCACGAGCAACTGGGCTGACGCCCGCGACGCCCCCGACGTCCGTGACACCCTCGGGCCAAGGTCCTACGCCCGTGGCCCGAGGTGTCGCGCCCACACCCCGGTACCGTCCCCGGCACGAAGATCACCGATCCGCCCCGGACTCCCGAAGAGCGCAGGCGTGACGTACTCGCCCGCCTGCAACGGGAGTTGGACATCTGGGTGGCCTCGGCGGACGCCGACGGGGTGCCGTGTCTGGTGCCGTTGTGGTTCTTGTGGGACGGGCGGTGCGTCTGGCTGGCGACCCGGGCCAGGAATCCCACCGGCCGCAATCTCACGGACGGGCGGCGGACTCGGCCGGCCTTCGCGGACACCCGGGACGTCGTACTCATCGACGGCGAGGCGACCGCCTTCACCGCGCAGGACGTCCCGGCCGCGGCTGCCGACGCCTTCCACGCGAAGTACGGCTGGGATCCCCGCGAGGACCGGGCGCCGTACTCGTTCTTCCGGGTACGTCCGCTGGCCGTGCAGGCCTGGCACGAGCAGCGCGAGCTATCCCGACGTCACCTCATGCGCGACGGGACCTGGCTGACCTGAGCCCCGCCAAAAGCCCTACCGCAACTCCACGGCACCCCCACCACCCCTCAACCCGCCTTGCCGTGCACCGCGTTGAGCCGCTCAAGCTCCTCCCCGTCAGCCGAATCCCCCGGTCGCCACGTTCTCCACAAGGTGGTCGGGGTTGCCCGTACCAGGGATCGCCAGGACATGCGGCCCCTGGGCAAGGGACCACGCGAGGCGGATCTGCGCGGGGCTCGCGTGGTGGGCCGCGGCGACGGCGAGGACCTCGTCGTCGTGGGCGGTGGTCGCGCCCTGCGGCCCGGCCTCGCCGGCGATGGCGAAGAACGGCACGAAGGCGACGCCCTGTTCGCCGCAGATCCGCAGCATCTCATCGGCCTCGGGGCTGGACGAGTCGAGCCCGAAGCGGTTCTGCACACTCACCACCGGCGCGATCGCCTGCGCCTCGGCCAGGTGCCGCGGCTCGACGTCGGAGATCGCGAGGTGCCGGATCAGGCCTTCCTCGCGGAGTTCGGCGAGCGCCCCGAAGTACTCGGCGATCGAGTCCTGCCCCATCCGGCGGAGATAGACCACGTCGAGGTGGTCACGCCCCAACTGCCGCAGGTTCTCCTCGACATGGCCGCGCAGGTCGTCGGGACGGGCCGAGGTGCTCCACTCCCCGAGTAGTTCCGGAAGGGTCCGACCTTGGTGGCGATCACGAGGTCGTCGGCGTAGGGGGCGAGCGCGGAGTTGATGAGTTCGTTGGCCGACCGGAGGGACGAGAAGTAGAAGGCGGCCGTGTCGATGTGGTTCACACCGAGCTCGATCGCCCTGCGCAGCACGGCGATCGACCGGTCGCGGTCGCTCGGTGTCCCGAGGTTGAAGGCTGCGCTGCCCGTCAGCCGCATCGCGCCGAAGCCGATGCGGTTGACGGGCAGGTCGCCCAGGGTCCAGGTGCCCGAGGTGGCGGCGGTGATCTTCTCGGATGTCATCAGCGGAGTTTCGCACACCCCGGCCGCACGGCCGGCCGCACTTTTACGGATACGTGTAGCTGTTCAGGGAGTTGACCGCGGCGGCCGGGTTGCCGAGGTCGTAGCGGTCCACGGCGAGGAAGTTGGGCTTCTTGCGCGCGGCCGGCTGGCAGAACCGCTGGGCCCGGTCGAGGACCTTGGTGTTGTCGGTCTGCGCGGTCCCGGCGATGGTCGCGTCACGGAAGTGGTTCATGACGAACAGCGGGCGGAACGCCGAATAGGTCTGCGTCAGCGGGACGTTGAGGTCGCTGCCGTACCAACGGCTGTAGCAGGACCAGTCGGAGGAGCCGGCGCCGGAGCCCATGGACCAGTAGTTCTCGACGGTCCAGTCCCGCTGGTACATCACGCCGAAGCTGTCCCGGGTGAGTCCGGCGGACTCGTCGGAGGCGCGGCTGTGGTCGGTGAAGATCAGCAGCTGGTGGTTGGCCGCGATCAGGTCGGCCATCTTCGGCCAGCCGTTCTGCCGTACGCCGGTCTGGTCGGGGCGGTACAGCACGTCGTACAGGCCGTTGACGCGGGCGAGTTCGCTGCGCAGGACGCCCGGGTCGACGTAGTCCTCCAGGAAGACGGTGACGAACTGGTCGGGGTGTGCCTTGAGGAAGTCGACCATGCGCTGGAGGTCGACGTTCAGGGCGACGGGGCTGCTGACCAGGGTGCAGCTGTCGTGGCAGAGGATCGCGCCGTCGGAGGTCTGGTGGATGTCCAGCATGAACCCCCGCACACCGTCGGAGAGTTGCTGGTTGATGCCGCGTGACTGGTTGGGGAAGAAGTTCACGAAGGGCGGGGCGAAACCGCCGTCGACGCCGTTGGCGTAGGCGTTGTGCGCGGTGAGGAACGTGACCTGGTCCAGGGTGCGTTGGTCCTGGGACGGCATCGGGTTCGTGGGTGAGGTGATCGGCGTGAGGTACCAGGAGGCGAGGTCGCCGGAGGAGCCGATGGCCAGCTGGGCCGGGTAGTTGGCGCCGGAGGGCTTGGCGCCGACGGTCAGGTAGCTGTCCGCGCCCGGGACTTTGAGCGTGTACTCGTCGCCGCCGACGGGTGTGATCTGCCAGGCGGCGTCGGTGCTCGTGCAGGAGACGGTCCTGGCCTGGCCACCCGAGCGGCCGAGGCAGCTGCCTGCCGTGTCGGTGCTCTCCAGGACGTACGAGGCTCCGCTCGTCCGGAGGTTCCACTGCTGGTGGTCCTCGTTGCCCTTGGGGTTGTGCTGCTCCACCGCTCCCCCTTGTCGGCCGCGTTGAGCCCGGTGGTGGCGCTCTGGACGTAGTAGGTGCCGGCGGCCGGGACCGCGTCGGCGGCTCCGGCCGGTGGAGCGGCGACGACCGCGGCCAGCGCGGCGGTGAGGGCGAGCAGGGCGTGGGGGTTCTCATGGGTGCCCTTCGGTTGAGTGTGGTCAGGCTCATGACACCGAAAAGGTGATCGCGCCACACCCAAGCGCCTGTGGTCCGAACCGGTCAAGAGCCTTGAACGGTCGACGGAGTGAACGGGGAGGGGCGAGTGCCGGTCAGCCCGCCTTCCTCAACTCCCGCCAGGCCAGGTAGTGGTCGAGGAGTGTCTCCTCCAACGGCCGGTAGGTGATGCCCAGTTCCTCGATGCCGCGCCGGTTGTCGACGGGGAACCTGATCCCGAGGTGCTTGCGGATGTAGTCCTGGGTTAGCCCGAACGCCGGGCCCAGCACCCGCACCGGCCAGTGCGGCAGGCCGTGCCGGGGCAGCCGGTACTCCCGCGGGAAGTGCTTCCGCAGGGCGCGTGACATGTCGAGGAAGGACGCCATCCGGGCGTCCGCGACGATGTACCGGCCGTGTGCCTCGGGGTTCTCCGCCGCCGCGATGTGCGCGTGAGCGACGTCCCGTACGTCGGCGACGGTGAAGCTGAAGTCGGGTGCCCCGTAGAAGAAGTAGCCCTTGAACAGCTCGTCGAGGAGGAAGAGGCTGCCGGAGTCGGAGGCCGGGGTGAGCGAAGGGCCGAGGATCAGGCCGGGGTTGACGGAGACCATGCGCCAGCGGGACTGCGCCTGTTGGGCGTCCCAGGCGGCGCTCTCGGCGACCGTCTTGGCATAGTGGTACGGGTTGTTCTCCACCGTGCTGGTGGTGTTGACGTAGTCCTCGGAGAGGGTGCCGTCCTTCATGTCCCGTACGTCGACGTAGTCGCCGAAGATCGCGCCGACCGTCGAGGTGAACACCAACTTCTCCACCGTGGGCGTGCGTTCGATGCCGGCGAGGACGTTCCGGGTGCCGGTGAGGGCGGGGTCGACGACGTCCTTCTGCCCGTCCTTGATCTTCTCCGGCATCAGGAACGGCGAAGCCACATGGAAGACGACCCGGCACCCCTCCATCGCCGCGTCGAAGGAGCCGTCCGTCAGCAGGTCGGCCTCGAACAGCTCGAGTGTGCCCGGGAGTTGGTCCCGCAGGACGAGCAGGGGCGCGACCTTCGCCGCGTTGCCGAGGGAGCGCACGGTGGTGTGCACGCGGTAGCCGCGCTCCAGCAACTGCCGGACCAGATGGCTGCCGACGTATCCGCTGCCTCCGGTCACCAAGACCGTCTCGCCGCCGTCACTCATCCCTGGCTCCGATCACCGTGGCGTCCAGCGCGCACGCTACAACGGTGATCGGTCCCGGGTCAGCGCTTCGGCCGCTCCGGGTGTCAACTCCCGGCGCCCGTATAGGCGGCCGTGGTCCGGTCGGCCGCCTCGCGGGCCACCGACTCCTCCTCGCCGCTCGCCACGTTCGCCGCGAACCACGCCTCGCTGCTCAGGGTGACGAACTGGCGGCCCTCCTCGGACATCAGCCAGGCCATGGCGTCCTCGGGCTTCACGGAATCGGCGCCCGACACGTTGCCGTGCAGCCCCAGCAGGATCGAGTCCCAGCCGACGCCCACCGCGCCGGGACCGAACTCGGCCCACTTCGTGTCGTCGACGTGGGCGATGTGCTCCAACTCGAAGCGCGTGCCGTCGCCCTCGGGCGTCAACCGCAGCTCGATCCAGCTGACTTCGCCGCCGAACTCCCAGGTGGCGAAGAAGGAGTTGGGCGGGTCGCAGCGCTCGACGGTGCCGCCCGCGTTGCCCTGCAACTGGTACTTCCCGCCCAGCCGCAGTTCGCCGGTGACCGGCAGGAACCAGCGCGGGATGCGCTCGGGGTTGGTGCAGGCGTCCCAGACGTCTGCGACCGGTGCGTCGTAGGACTGGGCGATGGTGATCACGCGGGCCTCGCCGGCCTGGAAGGCGCGCCGGCCGACCGTGCGGCTCACGGAGTTGATCTGGTGGGTCACGTCGATCATGGGGTGCTCCTCGACTCGTCGGGGCTGTCGTCGTCGGACTCGCGGAGCCGGCGCTCGCGCTTGCCGCGGGCCAACTCGGTGGCCAGGGCGTCCAGATGAGGGGTCCAGTAACGGCGGAACCGGTCGAGCCAGGCGTCGATGTCCCGCAGCGGCCCGGCGTCGACGGCGTAGAGGCGCCGGGTGCCGTCCGGCCGTACCGTCGCGAATCCGTTCTCCCGCAGCACCTTCAGATGCTGGGAGACCGCGGGCTGCGTTATCCCGAACTCGCGCCGGACGACGTCGCTGACCGTGCCCGCGGGCTGCTCGCCCTCGGCGAGCAGCTCCAGGATGCGGCGGCGCACGGGGTCTCCGAGCACATCAAAGGCGTGCATGCGGCAAAAGTATCACCGGTCGCTTATATAAGCGACCGGTGATAGAGGAGGGGGCCGGTCAGACGAGCGGCTTCTCCAGCAGGGCCTTGCGGTGGCTGAACGTCTCGATGGAGTAGCGGCCGTGGTAGTTGCCCATGCCGCTCTCGCCGACGCCGCCGAAGGGCAGGTCGGAGACGGTGAGGTGGGCGAGCGGGAGGCCGTAGCCGATGGCGCCGGAGGAGGTCTCGGCGGCGATCCGGGCGCGGGTGTCGTCGGAGTCGGTGAAGACGTAGAGGGCGAGGGGCTTGTCGCGGTCGGTGATGAAGGTGATCGCCGCGTCGAGGTCGGGGACGGTGACGATCGGCAGGATCGGGCCGAAGATCTCCTCCGCCATGACCGGCGCCTCCGGGTCCACGTCGGCGAGAACGGTCGGCGCGATGTACTTGTCGCCGCGGTCGCTGCGTCCGCCGACGACGACCCGGCCGGAGTCGAGCAGTCCGGCGAGCCGGTCGAAGTGGCGTTCGTTGACGATCCGGCCGTACTCGCCCGAGGTCTGCGGGTCGGCGCCGTAGACCTTCTCGACCGCGCTCGCGAGGAGGGGTTCGAGGGCGGCGGCGGTCTCCGGGTCGGTCAGGACGTAGTCGGGGGCGACGCAGGTCTGGCCGGCGTTGAGGAACTTGCCGCGCGCCAACCGGTCGGCGACGACGGCGAGATCGGCGTCGCGGTCGACGAACGCCGGTGATTTGCCGCCGAGTTCGAGGGCGACCGGGGTCAAGTGCTCGGCGGCGGCGCGCAGGACGATACGGCCGACGGCACCATTGCCGGTGTAGAAGATGTGGTCGAAGTGCTCGGCGAGCAGGGCCGTGGTCTCCGGGATGCCGCCCTCGACGACGGCGACCGCGTCGGTGTCGAGGTAGGCGGGCACCAGCCGGGCGATGGCGGCGGAGGTCGCCGGGGCCATCTCGCTGGGCTTGAGGACCACCGCGTCACCGGAGGCGAGCGCGCCGACGACCGGGGTCAGCAGCAGCTGGAGCGGATAGTTCCAGGGCGCGATCACGAGGACGACGCCGAGCGGGTCGTACTGCGTCCACGCGGTGGCGTCCGTGCCGAGGTGGGCCGGGACGGGCGCGGACTCGGGGCGGAGCCATTCCTCGAGGTGGTCGAGGGTGTGGTCGATCTCGCGGATCGTGAAGCCGATCTCGGTGCGCTGGGACTCGGCGGCGCTCTTGCCGAGGTCGGCGTGGAGGGCGGCGGCGAGGTCGTCGCCGTGCTCCGTGAGCAGGTCGCGCAGGCGGCGCAGCTGGGTGGTGCGCCACTCGACGGGCTTGGTGCGGCCGGTGCGGAAGGTGGCGCGCAGCCGGGTCACGATGTCGGCGGGCTGCTCGGGGCTGGACTGGTTCACGGTGCCTCGCTGCTGGTGCGTGGGGGTTCTCGACGGTCAGATGTATATAGCAACCATTCGTGTACCGGGAAAAATTCCGTTACGGCCATGGTCACCCTCCGCCGCACGGCTGTCACATGCGGACGAGTTCCCGCCGACGGCGTTCCAGATAGCCCCGCTCGGCCGCGCTCCCGGTGTGAGCGATGGCCGCCTCGTACGCCGCGACCGCCTCGGTGTGGCGACCGAGCCGGCGCAGCAGGTCGGCGCGGACGGCGTGCAGGACGTGGTAGTCGTCGAGGTCCAGCGCGTCCACGAGGTCGAGGGCCTTGCGCGGGCCGTCCACCTCGGCGACGGCGACGGCCCGGTTGAGGGCGACGACCGGACTCGGGGCCACGGCCATCAGCTGGTCGTAGAGCTGGAGGATCTGTCCCCAGTCGGTCGCGCCGGCGGTCGGGGCGTCGCTGTGCACGGCGTTGATCGCGGCCTGGATCTGGTACGGCCCGGGGTGGTTCAGCCGCAGGCACCGCCGTACGAGTGACTGGCCGTCGGCGATCAGCTCGCCGTCCCAGCGGTCGCGGTCCTGCTCGGGCAGCGGCACCAGCTCACCGTCCGGGCCCTCCCGCGCGGTCCGGCGCGACTCGATCAGCAGCATCAGCGCGAGCAGGCCGGTGACCTCGGGCTCGTCCGGCATCAGCTCGGACAGCAGACAGCCGAGGCGCAGGGCTTCGGCGCAGAGTTCGGGCGAGTCGGTGTAACCCTCGTTGAAGATCAGGTAGACGACGGCCAGGACGCCCTTCAGCCGGTCGGGCAGGTCGGCGTCGCGGGGCACCCGGTACGGGATCCTCGCGTCCCGGATCTTGGCCTTGGCGCGGACGAGGCGTTGGGCCATCGTCGGTTCCGGCACCAGGAAGACGCCGGCGATCCGGGCGGTGGTGAGGCCGCCGAGGAGGCGCAGGGTGAGCGCGACCTGCGCCTGGGTGGCGAGCGCGGGGTGGCAGCAGGTGAAGATCAGCCGGAGCCGGTCGTCGCGCACGGGTCCCTCCTCGGCGGGCTCGTCGGACGCGTACAGCAGCGCGGCCTCGGTGTGCCGGGCCTCCCGGGAGGACTCGCGGCGCAGCCGATCGATCGCGCGGTTGCGCGCGGTGGTGATGATCCACCCGGCCGGGCTCGGCGGCACACCGGTCTCCGGCCACTTCTGTACGGCCGTGGTGAAGGCGTCCTGGACCGCTTCCTCGGCGAGGTCGATATCGCCGAGGAAGCGGACCAGGACCGAGACCGCCCGCCCGTACTCGGCACGGAAGACGGCCTCGATGTCGGTGTCGAACGGCATCAGTCCTCGGCCGTGTTCATGAAGGGCCGCACCTCGACGGGCAGGGTGGAAGCCCAGGTCGCGCGCTTCCCCCACTCCAGGGCCGCGTCCAGATCGGCCGCCTTGATCAGGCAGAGCCCGCCCAGGTACTCCTTGCCCTCGGCGTACGGCCCGTCGGTGATCAGCACGTCACCGTCCTTGGGGCGCAGCACGGTCGCGGTCTCCGGCCCGTGCAGTCCACCGGCGAAGACCCAGGCTCCGGCGGCCTGCAGTTCGTCGTGGAAGATCTCCAGCCTGCGGACGATCTCCGCCATCTCGTCCGGCGAGGGCATCTGCCCGTCGGTCGGTGTGATCACGCTGAGCAGGTAGTGCTGCATGACGTCCTCCATGGCGTAAGCGATTCTCCGACCCGCTGGGGGTCTCTCACCTCCTACACGAACGCCATCGTCCCGGATCGACACCGCGCCTCGGAAAACGGGCGGGATTTTCTCCGCGACCTCATGGGCGACGGTACGGGCGACATTGCCGCTGTCCTTCCGGGCGGTCTACTGTGCGGTTCTCATCACGAGCCTCTGCGAGGGCGCCGGGGCCTGGGCCGATCCCGCGCCCGCACGCCCTCACGGAGGTGGTCCGGTGCATCCCCTGCCGCCCGGGCGGATCGACGGCCCGCTCACGACCCTGGTCGTGGCCCTGGTCGTCCCGCTGCGCGGCCCGGCGGGCGTCTTCGGCCCGACCTGCGAACTGGCCGCGCAGCTCGCCGTGGAGGAACTCAACGCCGACGGCGGTGTCTTGGGCCGCGAGGTCCGGCTCGTGGTGGTCGACGGCGGTGCGCTCCCGGAGCAGAGTGGCCGCCGAGGTCGAGGCGTTGGTGTCGATGGGCGCGGTCGACGCGGTCGTCGGCTGGCACACCTCGGCGGTCCGCAAGGCGCTGCTGCCGCGTATCGCGGGCCGGGTGCCGTACGTCTACACCGCGCAGTACGAGGGCGGCGAGCGCACGCCCGGGGTGTTCCTGACCGGCGAGACCGACGCGGCCCAACTGCTGCCCGCCATGCGGCTGTTGGCGGAGGCGACCGGTGTGCGCCGCTGGTGCACGGTGGGCAACGACTACGTGTGGCCGAGGGTGACCGCCCGCGCCGCGCGCCGCTACGCCCGGGACTGCGGCGGCCGGGTGCGCGACGAGGTGTTCGTGCCGCTGGGGACGTACGAGTTCGGGCCGGTGCTGCGCCGGGTCGAGCGCTGCGAGGCGGACGCCGTGCTGATGCTGCTCGTCGGGGACGACGCGGCGCGCTTCAACCGGGCGTTCGCCGCGTACGGGCTGCACCAGCGGTGTCTGCGGCTGAGCACCCACATGGACGAGAACATCCTGCTGTCCACCGGCGCGGACGCCACGGAGGGACTGTGGGCGGCGGCCGGCTACTTCGAGACCCTGGCCACCGCCGAAAGCCTTGATTTCAGCGGGCGTTACGCCGCCCGCTTCGGCGTGGAGGCCCCGTCGTGGGCAGCCTCGGCGAGTCGTGCTTCGAGGGCGTACGACTCCTCGCGGCCCTGGCCGAGCAGGCGCGGTCCCTGGAGGTGGGCGCCATGTGCGCGCTGGGCGGCACCGTCTCCTACGAGGGCCCGCGCGGCGCCCTCCGCCTGCACGGCAACCACCTCCGCCAACGCCTCTACCTGGCACGGGCAAACGCCTTCGACTTCGACATCGTCGCCCAGCTCTGAGCGCCTTCGCATGTGATCAGCCCGCTGACCGGGAGAATCTCCGCATGACCTCCCACCCCCTCGTCACCCGCGCCCGACGCCTCGCGGACGACCTCCTCGCCCCGCACGCCGAACAGGTCGACCAGGAGGGCGTCCCGGCGAGCCACATCGAGGCCATCAAACAGTCCGGCCTGCTGGGCGTGAGCGCACCCGTGGCCTACGGCGGCTCGGCGGCACCGGCCGCGGTGGCGCGGGAGACGGCGGAGGTCCTGGCCGGCGCATGCTGCTCGACATGGTTCGTACAGACCCAGCACCACACCCCGGTCCTGACCCTGGCGAAGAGTGAACTCCCGTGCGGAAGCGCCTGTTGGGCCCGCTGGCGCGCGGTGAACTGCTCTCCGGCGTGGCGTACGCCCACCTGCGGGCGTACCCCGGGTCCCGGTACGGGTCACCCGTGACCGGGGCGGCTGGCGCTTCGACGGCACCGTCCCCTGGTACACGGGCTGGGGCCTGAACGACGTCATGCTGCTCGCGGGCGTGACGGACGCGGACGAGGCGCTGTTCGCGTTCACGGAGGCGAGGGAGCAGGAGGGTCTCCGGCCGTCCGAGCCGATGCGGCTTGCCGCCCTCACCGCGTCCCGCACGGTGTCCCTGGAGCTGGACGGCCTGTGGCTGCCGGAGGACGCGGTGGCGCTCCGGACGCCGTACGAGGAGTGGGCGAAGACCGACCGCCCGAAACCGACGAACGCCTCACCGGCGGTGTTCGGAGTGGCGGAGGCGGCTCTCGCTCTGCTGGACGACGACACGTCCGCCCCGCTCCGCACCCGGCTGGACGAGGTGCGCGAGGAGGCGTACGCGCTGGCCGAACACCCCGTCCCGCACGCGTACTTGGCGGAACGGCTGGCGCTCAGGACACGGGCGTACGAGGTGCTGATGACGGCGACGACGGCCGCGGTGGTGGCGGGCGGCGGCCGGTCGCTGTCCTTGACGAACAGGGCCCAACGCCTCGCTAGGGAGGCCCTGTTCCTGCTGGTGCAGGGCCAGACGGCGGAGTCGAGAGGGGTTCATCTGGAGGCGCTGGCAGGCTCTGTCGCCTAGCACGGACGGCAGTTGGGCGCCGGGCCTTCCGAGGTCGTGGGGCGACCTGTCGTAAATCGCTTGACCTGGTCACCGGGCGGCGCTGCACTGTGGCGGGGCACCACGGGAGTGGTGACGTGTCAGGGGAGGCAGCGGCAGCGATGGAGATCCGTTCCACGACCGACGGGGACCATGACGTCTTCGTCGACACCGTCCATGCCGCGTTCGGGAGCTTCCCGGAGACCCCGACCGACGGCGGCGGCCTCTGGTGGTCGGCGATCGAGATGGACCGCTGCCTGCTCGCCCTGACGGATGACGGGCGGCCCGTGGGCACCGCGGCCAGCTACCCCTTCGAGCTCACCCTGCCCGGCGAGACGCTCATTCCGGCCCCAGGGTGACCGCCGTCGGCGTCCTGCCCTCGCACCGGCGCCAGGGCGTGCTCAGCGCGATGATGCGGCATCAGCTCACCGCCCTGCGGGACAGCGGGGAAGCTCTCTCCGTACTGCTGGCCTCCGAGGCCCTGATCTACCGCAGGTTCGGCTACGGCCCGGCGACCTACACCGCGCGGCTGACCGTGCCGCGCCACCGGGCCGCTTTCGCCGTTCCCCGGGCAGGTGTTGCGGCCGACGCGGCAGCGACCGGCTCGGTCGAGGTGCTGCGCCGTGCCGAGTGCGGCGAGATCCTGGAGGAGGTCTACGACCGCTACCGCCGCGCCCAGCCCGGCGCGCTGTCCCGGCCGCACCGCTGGTGGGCGCTGCGCGCGGGGCAGCCCCGATCTCACCGGCGCCGCGCTATGTGGCCGTCCACCGTGACGCCGACGGTGTCCCGGACGGATACGCCAGCTACTCGCTCGGGGAGGCCACCACTCTGACGGTCGACGAGACCATCGCCGTCGACGACGCCGTCTTCACAGCCCTGGCCCGCTTCGCGCTCGGCCACGACCTGGTCTCCCAGGTCGTGTTCCGGCATGTCCCGCCCCAGCACCCGCTGCGCTGGCAGCTCGCGGACTTCCGTGCCGGCGAGGTGAGCCGCGACACGGACTGGCTCTGGGTGCGGCTGCTGGACGTGCCGCGTGCGCTGACCGCGCGCGGCTGGTTCACGGACGGCGAACTGGTGCTCGCCGTCGACGATCCGTTCCTGAACGGACACGGCCGGTATCTGCTGACCGTCCGGGACGGCAAGGCCGACTGCGTGCCGACGGGCCGGGAGCCCGACCTGTCGCTGGACATCGACGACTTGGGCTCGCTCTACCTCGGCGGCACCGCCCCGAGCACGCTCGTCCGGGCCGGACACATCCGGGCCCACGGCCCGGACGCGGCCGCCCGAGCCGACGCCCTCTTCCGCACCGACCGTGCCCCGCACTGTCTGCACTGGTTCTGACCGCACGCCCGGCAACAGCGCCCGAGGGGCGGCGAGTTGGGCCGTGCTCGGTAGCCGTCAACTGGCGAACGGCACCTGTGCGGCGGAGGCCTTCCGCTCGCCGACGGGGTGCTGCCACACCCCGTCCGCCGCCAGCCTCGGCAGCACTCCCTCCCCGAACCAGTACGCCTCCTCCAGATGTGGATACCCGGACAGCACGAACTCCTCGATGCCCAGCGCCGCGTACTCCTTGATCCGCTCCGCGACCTCCTCGTGGCTGCCGACCAGCGCGGTCCCCGCGCCACCCCGGACCAGGCCGATCCCGGCCCACAGATTGGGATGGATCTCCAGCCCGTCCCGGCTCCCGCCGTGCAGCGCGAGCATCCGCTGCTGCCCCTCCGACTCGCTCCGGGCGAGCCCCGCCTGTACGGACTTCACGGTCTCGGAGTCGAACCCTTCCAGCAGCCGGTTCGCCTCGGCCCAGGCCTCCTCGGACGTGTCACGCGTGATGACGTGCAGCCGGATCCCGAACCTCAGCGTGCGCCCCTCCTTCGCCGCGAGCCCTCTGATCCACGCGATCTTCTCGGCGACCTGCGCCGGCGGCTCGCCCCAAGTGAGGTACACGTCCACGTACTTGGCGGCGATCTCCCCGGCGATCGGCGACGATCCCCCCGAAGTACACCTCGGGCACCGGGTCGGGCAGCCGTGCCAGCTTCGCTTCCTCGACGCGCAGATGCTCACCGGCCAGATCGACGGTCTTGCCGTCCCACAACTGCCGTACGATCTCCAGGAATTCGCCGGTACGACGGTAGCGGTCGTCCTTGTCGAGGAAGTCGCCGTAGGCCCGCTGCTCGTGGCTCTCGCCGCCGGTGACGACGTTGAGGAGCAGGCGTCCGCCGGTCTGCCGCTGGAACGTGGACGCCATCTGCGCGGCGAGCGTCGGCGAGACGAAGCCGGGGCGGAAGGCGACCAGGAACTTCAGGCGTTCGGTGTTCTGGCTGACCATCGCGGTGGTGAGCCACGCGTCCTCGCACCAGGCGCCGGTGGGCGTGAGGGCGCCCACGAAACCGAGGTCCTCCGCCGCGCGGGCGATCTGGCTCAGGTAGGCGACCGTCGGCGGCCGGTCCCGGCCGGATGCGGTGGCGGGGGTGCCGTGACCACCGCCCACGACATGACGGCTGTCCCCGTTGGTGGGGAGGAACCAGTGGAAGGTGAGGGACACGTGGGGTCTCCGATCTGAACTGTGCGGTAAGGGAGTTAGAGGAGGCCGTGGCGGGGCGGCCTGGTGCCGTTCAGCACATGGCGGCCGATGTGCTGGATCTTCCAGCGAGCCGGGTCGTGCAGCGTGTGGGTGCGGGCGTCCCGCCAATGCCGGTGCAGATTGAGCGAGTTGAGCGCCGAGCGGGTGCCGGACACCTCGAACAGCGCGCCCGCGACCTCTACTGCGGTCTGCGCCGCGTGCACCTTGGCCGCCGCGACCGCGATGGACGTCTCCGCCGCCGAGTCGTCGTTCAGGTCGGCACGCGCCGCGTCCACCGCCCGGGCCGCCTGGACGAGGAGGGCCTCGGACGCCCTTACCTGGATGGCGAGTTCACCGAACCGCTGGATCAGCAGCGGGTCCTCGGCGGCGGTCTCGACGCCGCTCTCGAACCAGGGGCGGCTCTTCGTCCGCACGAACTCGGCGGCTTCGGCCAGCGCTCCCCGGCGATCCCGGCGTCGATGGCCGCGTGCAGCAACTGGGCGACGGCGCCGTGGAGTTGGGGTCCCTGGAAGGTGAGGTGGTGCGGCAGGACCCGGTCGGCGGGGACGGCGACCGCCTCCAGGCGGACCGTGCCGCTCGCCGTCGTGCGCTGGCCCATGCCGTCCCAGTCGTCGACGACCGTGACACCGTCGGCGTCCCTCGGGACGTACGCGACATGAAGGTTGTCGTCCTCGGTGCGGGCGAGGACGGGGATCCAGTCGGCGAAGAGGGCGCCGGTGGAGTAGTGCTTGACGCCGGTCAGCCGGTAGGACCCGTCGGGTTGGCGGGTCAGCCGGGTGCGGATGTCCTGGACGTGTTGGGTGCCGGCCTCGGACTGGGCGTTGCCGAAGCGGCGGCCCGCCAGCAGCTCGGCGAAGAAGAACTTCTGCTGGTCCGGGGTGCCCTGACGACGAATCACATTGACGTACGCGAAGTGGCTCTGCGGGATCTGGGCGAGGCTGCCGTCGGCCGAGCCGAGGAGGCGGAAGATCTCGGCGAGGGTCTCCGCGCTCACGTCGGCGCCGCCGTGCTCGGCGGGCACGGTGACCGCGAGCAGTCCTGCGCCGGAGAGGCGGTCCAACTCGGCGCGCGGGAGCCTGCGTTCGGTGTCGCGCGCGGAGGCACCGGCCCGGAACTCGTCGGCGAGCGCGGCGGCCAGGGCGAGGGCCTCGGCGTCGTCCGCGATCACATGGGCGGTCGCTCGGTCGGTCATGGCGGTCAGCTCGCCGCGGCCAGCAGCGGGTGCGGCCGAGGGCCGCCGAGAACTGGTCGACCACCTGAGTGAGCGCCTCGGTGGCGGCCGGGGCGACGGTGAGCGAGCCGTCCTCGTGGGCGGTGATGTCCTTGTCGAGGGTGAACCAGCCCTGGACTATGTGGGCGGCGCCCATGGAGTTCAGCACCGGGCGGAGCGCGTAGTCGATGGCGAGCACATGTGCGGTGGACCCACCCGTGGCGAGCGGCAGCACGGTCTTGCCGGTGAGGGCGTACTGCGGAAGCAGGTCGAGCAGCGCCTTGAGGACCCCGGAATAGGAGGCCTTGTAGACGGGGTGCCCACGACGACGCCGTCGGCGCGGGCGAAGAGTTCGGTGGCCTCGACGATGGCCGGGTGGCGGAAGTCCGCGCCGAGCAGGGCCTCGGCGGGGACGGTGCGCACGTCGAGCGGGATCACCTCGTGGCCCTGGGCGATCAGCCGCTGGTCCAGGTGCCGTAGCAGGCGGTTGGTGCGGGAGGAGACGGAGGGGCTGCCGGAGACGGACAGGACGGTGGCCATGGGTCCTCTTTCGGGAGGCGGGGCGCCCGCTCAACTGGTGGGCGCCCCGGGGCAGTTCGGTCAGGAGTACCAGGTGGGTTCGGGCAGTTCGCCCTCAAGGACCCAGCGGCCGACCTCACGGCGCTTGTAGGCGACGGGGTCGTGCAGGGTGTGGGTGCGGACGTTGCGCCAGAACCGGTCGAGGCCCTCCGTGGTGGCGGTGGAGCGGGCGCCGGTGACCTCGAAGACGCGGTTGCCGATCTCCAGGGCGACATCGGTGGCGCGTGCCTTGACGGCGGCCACCCTGACCTCGAAAGTCGCCGCGCGTCTTCGCCGTGACGGCGTCGGGGTCGTCGTGCAGTTTCTGTCCCTCGGCGGCGACGGTGTCGGCGAGGGCCTCGACCGCCCAGAGCTTCGCGGTGAGGTCGCCGTAGGTGTCGATGACGTAGGGCTCGTCGACCGCGCGCTCGTGACCGCCGTGCAGCCAGGGGCGGGCCTTGGTGCGGGTGTAGGTGGCGGCCGTCTCCAGGGCGCCGGCGGCGATGCCCAAGTAGAAGTTGACGAAGACCAGTTGGATGGTGGGGACGTTGAGCGTGTTGTACGTGCGCGGCGTGAATTCCCCTGTCGACGTAACCGGCCGCCGAGGACCATGGGGTGCGGACGCCGTCGAGGATGACGCCGCCGCTCTCGGTGAGGCGCTGGCCGATGTTGTCCCAGTCGTCGAGGAAGGTCAGGCCCTCGCTGTCGGAGGGGACGATCGCGAAGACGTGCTGGTCGGTCCCGTCCAGGACGCCTTCGAGGACGGTGACGTCGGAGACCTTGCTGCCGGTGGAGAAGGACTTGTGGCCGGTGAAGACGAGGTCGTCGCCGTCCTCGGTGACGGTGACGTCCTTGTCGCGCGGGTTGACGGCGCCGCCGAAGAACCACTGGTTGCGGGCGGCCTCGGCCTCGACGTGCTCCCACTGCTCGCGGGTGCCGACCAGGCGGGCGGCCCAGTTCCACAGGTAGTGGTAGCCGAGGAGCTGGCCGATGGAGCCGTCGGCCTTGGCGACCTCGCGGACCACCTGGTAGGCGGTGGGCCAGTCCTGGCCTCCGCCGCCGTGCTCCGTGGGGCCGAGCAGGGTGACCAGGCCGGAGTCCTTGAGGAGTTGGACCTCGGCGTGCGGGGTGGCGCCGGCCCGGTCGCGGGCGGCGGCGTCGGTGTCGAGGAGGGCGGCGACCTCGGCGGCGCGGGCGATCCAGTCCTGTGCGGACTGCGGGGCCGGGCGGGTCTGCCAGTCGGCGGGCGTGACGGTGCTCATGCTGGGGTCCTCTTTCGCAGTGGGGTGCGATCAGGCGTGCACGGAGACCGACTCGGCCTCGCCGTCGGGGAGTTGGGCTTCCAGTTCACGCACCAGCGGCAGCACCCGCTTGCCGAAGTACTCCACCTCCTCGTGGTAGTGGAGGAAGCCCAGCAGGAGAAGGTCGACGCCCAACTTCTTGTAGGCGACGATCCGTTCGGCGATCTGCTCCGGGGTGCCGATGAGCCCCGTACGGAACCCGTCGTTGTACTGCACGAGGTCCTCGAACGTGGAGTCCTGCCACATGCCCTTTCCGTCGGCCGAGGACTGCCCGGCCTGCTTCACCGCGGCCCCGAAGCCCTCGACGGCCTCGCGGTCGGCCTTGGCGACGATCTCGCGGAGCGTGTCGCGGGCCTCGGCCTCGGTGTCGCGGGCGATGAGGAAGCCGTTGAGGCCGAACTTCGGTGCCCTGCGGCCGACTTGGGCCGCCGAGTGGCGTACGTCGGCGAGCTGCTCGGTGACGCCGTCGAAGTCCTTGCCGTTGGAGAAGTACCAGTCGGAGACCCGGCCGGCCATCGCGCGGGCGGCCGTGGAGTTGCCGCCCTGGAAGATCTCCGGGTGCGGGCGTTCGGGGTGTTGAGGGGCTTGGGCTTGAGGGAGAAGTCGCGCAACCGGTAGAAGTCACCGGCGAGTTCGGTGTGGTCCTCGGTCCAGATCTGGCGTAGGGCCTGGATGAACTCCTCGGAGCGGCGGTAGCGCTCGTCGTGCTCCAGCCAGGGTTCGCCGAGCGCGGTGAACTCGCCCTTGAACCAGCCGGAGACGACGTTGACGGCGAAGCGGCCGTTCGACAAGTGGTCGGCGGTGGCGCCGAGTTTGGCGAGGACGCCCGGGTGCCACAGGCCGGGGTGGACGGCGGCGATGACCTTCAGGCGCTGGGTGGCGAGCAGCAGGGCGAGGCTGAAGCTGGTCGACTCGTGCTGGAACTCGGCGCCGTAGCTGGCCATGTAGCGGACCTGGCTGAGCGCGTACTCGAAGCCGTTGTTCTCGGCGAGGACGGCGAGTTCGCGGTTGTACTCGTAGCCCCAGTCGGTGCGTTGCTCGATCTTGCTGGTGACGAGTCCTCCGCTGACGTTGGGGACCCAGTAGGCGAATTTCACGGGCTCTGCGGGCATGCGGAACTCCTGTTGCGGAATGCGTTTTCGGGCGCGCCGAATCCGGCCGGAGCGATATCCGGCGAATATCAGGCGAGAGGGAAAAGTGGGCGGCGGATCACAGGACGGAGGTGACGGGGATCAGGCCGCGGTGCAACAGGAGGCGCTGGAGACGCGCGCGAGGTCGACATGGCGTCGCCGCGTGAGGTCCAGTCGCATCATCATGCCGTCGATCGTGGCAGCCGTCGGCGAGAGACGTCAAGGAAAACCCGACCGGTCTCGTATCCCGGACCATTGAATTTCACGAAGGTGTGACAGGGAAACCCTTGAACAGGGCGGAAATCGGCCGCATTCTGCGGGCATGCGGACTGAACAGCTGGAATACATAGCGGCCGTGACCCGGCTCGGCTCGCTGCGCCGGGCCGCCGAGGAACTGCGCCTGTCGCAGCCCGCGTTGAGCGAGACCGTGCGGAACCTCGAGCGCGAACTCGGCGTCGATCTCCTGGAGCGCAAACGGTCCGGGGCGACGATGAGCGCGGAGGGCCGGGAGCTGCTGCCGAAGATCGTCGACGTGCTGGACGCGGTGGACCGGCTGCGGGCGGCGGCCGGGGAGCAGCACCGGATCAGCCGCATGGTGCGGGTGGGCACGGTCAACGCGGCGACCGTGCCGCTGCTGCTGCCCGTCGTCCGTGACTTCCGAGCCTCGCATCCGCTGACCCAGGTCGAGGTGGTCGGCGCGCAGCAGACCGACATCCATCGGGCGCTGTCGGAGGGCGGCTTCGATCTCGGCCTGGTCAATCATCTCGACGGTGACGACATGCCGGCCGACTTCGAGTCCACGGAGTTGCTGTCCGGGCTGCCGGTGGTGTGCGTACGCCCCGACAGCCCGCTGGCGTCCCGTGCGACCGTGAGTGTGGAGGACCTGCTCAGCGAGCCGCTGATCGGTATGCGGTCCGGCTATGTGATGCACCGCTATGTGCACCGGCTGCTGGGCGGCCGGGGCCCCGCCTTCGCGTACTCGACGGATGGCGCCGAGATGGGCAAGCTCATGGTCGCGGAGGGGCTCGGGGTGACGGTCCTGCCGGACTTCAGCGTGGTCGGGGACCCGCTGGAGCGGCTCGGCGCGATCACCTTCCGGCCGATCGCCGGGGATACGGCCCGCGTGCTGCTGATGCTGCGCCGCCGCCGCGCCGAGTCCGTCCCGCAGGCGGCCGGGGATCTGCACGAGGCGTTCGTACGGCGGGCGCGGGAGCTGAGCGGGGCGGGGGCTGAGACCGGGGCCGGGCGTCGGTTCTCGGCCCTCGCCCGCTCGTCGCCCGCAGGGACCTGACGTCAGTCCTCGTCGCCCACCGGAACCACCACGAGGAACGCGTCGGACTTCAGGTCCATGACGACCTTGGCGGGTTCGCCCTCGTCGCGGCGCCGGGCCGCGAACTCCTCGGCAGGCCATGATCCGCGCGGAGCCCCCGCCGAAAACCGCTTCAACACCTTCGCGCCCATGTCCGCAGACACCTCCAGCATCGTTCTTCGGCTCCCCACCGGGACCGTCGTACCTGTTCTCCTGCCCGCGATCGACGTCCACATGCGAGGTTCGTCGGCGGCCGGAGGGCGCCGGGAGCGTGTACGCCCGTCGGGTGACAGCCGCATCCGCCGGGCGCGTCGGAGGGGAAGCACTGCACAACGCCCTTTCCTCGTCTTCCGGAGCGCGCACCATGAACGTCTCGGTCGTCCTGTTCACCTCCGACCTGCGCCTGCACGACCAGCCCGCGCTGCGCGCCGCCGCCGAGGCCCGAGAGGTGGTTCCCCTGTTCGTCCGCGATCGGGGTGTGATGGACGCCGGCTTCGCGGTGCCGAACCGGCTGGCGTTCCTCGCCGACTGTCTGCGGGACCTCGACGCGGGCCTGCGCGAGCGGGCAGCCGGCTGGTGCTCCGGTCCGGCGACGTCGTCGACGAGGTGTGCAAGGTGGCCGCCGAGACCGACGCCGACGAGGTGCACATGGCGGCGGACGTCAGCACCTACGCCCGCCGGCGCGAGCAGCGGCTGCGGCGGGCGCTGGAGGCGGAGGGGGCGGCGGCTGCACGTCCACGACACGGTGACCACGGCCGTCGCCCCGGGCGCGGTGACTCCGGCGTCCTCGGACCACTTCGCGGTGTTCACTCCGTACTTCAGGCAGTGGTCCGGGCAGCATCTGCGCCCTGCGCTGACCGCGCCGCGCACGGTGCGGGTCCCGGACGGTGTCGGTTCCGAGGAGCTGCCCGACCGCCCCGGCGCCGAAGAGCTGTCACCGGGCCTGGCGACCGGTGGGGAGACCAACGGCCGTAGGCTGCTGGCCCGTTGGCTGCGCGATGGCATCGTGTCGTACGAGGACCTGCACGACGCCCTGGCCGCCGACTCCACCTCCCACCTCTCGCCCCATCTCCACTTCGGCACCCTCTCCCCCGTCGAACTGGTCCACCGCGCACGGCAGTCGGGCGGACCGGGCGCCGAGGCGTTCGTACGGCAGCTCGCGTGGCGGGACTTCCACCGCCAGGTGCTGGCCGCCAGGCCCTCGGCCGCGAGCGCCGACTACCGTACGAAACACGACCGTTGGCGCTCCGAGCGCAGCGCCCGGGAGGACATCGCGGCCTGGAAGGAGGGCCGCACCGGCTACCCCCGATCGACGCGGCGATGCGCCAACTGAGCCACGAGGGCTGGATGCACAACCGCGGACGCCTCCTGACGGCGAGCTTCCTGACCAAGACGCTCTACGTCGACTGGCGCGTCGGCGCCCGGCACTTCCTCGACCTCCTGGTCGACGGCGACGTGGCCAACAACCAGCTCAACTGGCAGTGGATGGCGGGCACCGGCACCGACTCACGCCCCAACCGGGTCCTGAACCCCGTCACTCAGGCGAAGCGCTACGACCCGGACGGCGCGTACGTCCGCCGCTGGGTGCCCGAACTCGCCGCGCTGGAGGGGCGGTTGGTGCACGAGCCGTGGAAACTCCAGGGATTCGACCGTGCGGCGCTCGGTGACTATCCGGACCCGATCGTCGAACTCTCCGACGGGCTCGCGCGGTTCCGGCAGGGACGGTCGGGCGACTCGGCGGGAGGTTGAGGCCCCGGCCCGCCCTCTCGGCCCCCTGCACACGGTCAGCGCGGCGCCCGGCACAGCCTCAGCGGCGCGCCCCGCCGACCGTCAGCGCCCCGGCCCTCGCACCCCGTACATCCCCGCCACGATCTCCACCGCGTCCTGAAGGCTCACCGGCCGCAGCGCCCCTCGCGCCGAGGGCCCGGACCAGCCAGGTCCGGCCAGTACCACCGAGGGCTGTCGCCGGGCGCCCTTGACTCCCCAGCGGATGTCTGTGAGGTGCCGGGCCAGCGGCAGGCTCGCGGTGGAGCGTGCCTGTGCCCACAGGACGACGACGGCGGGGCCCAGCCGCCGTACCGCAGCGGTGAGTGCCTCGGCGGGGACGGCGGCGCCGAACATCCTTGTGGGCAGGGCGAGTTCACCCAGTGCGGCGTTGAGCGCCTCGATCGGGAGGGTGTGCTGCTCGCCGGGTACACAGGCGAGCATGACGGGCCCGGCGGGCGGGGTGTCCGGCTGCGGCCCCGGGGGTGGGGTGCGTCGGCGCAGGGCGGTGGAGACGTGCCAGGACAGCAGGTGCTCCACCTCCACATAACGGTCCCCGGACGAGGCCCACTTGCGACCCACCGCGTGCAGGGTCGGCACCATCACCTCCTGCCAGGCGACGACGATGCCGTACTGCCCCACGGCGTCGGCCAGTTGACGCTCGACGGCGGGCGCGTCGAGCCGGACGGCGGCCCGCGCGAGGCCGCGGCACTCCTGGCGCACATCGCCGAGGGGCAGGGTCCCGGCGGCCCGCGAGGGGCCGTGCGTCCGAGCGGCCTGTCCGGGGTCCGCACCGGCGGCCCCCTTCGCCACTCGCGCCGCCTCGGCCGGGGGCACGCCCGACGAGGTCAGCCGGCACATCTCCTCCAGCACGGCCACGTCCCCGGGGCCCAGCGCCGGTGCCGTCCCTCGGCGCGGACCGCGGGCCCGATGCCGTAGCGCTGCTCCCAGGACCGCAGCGTGGTCGGCGCGACGCCCAGTCGGCGGGCCAACGCGCCGGTCGTCAGGGGCACTTGGGCCGCGGACGGGTACCCAGGGTCCCGGTCGGCGGACAACTCGCTCATGCGTCGACTATACGACGCAGAATCGACGCGAGTTGATCGACTTGTCCCAAGCTCCCACGATGGACGCAACCGGGCATACCCCGGCAGACATCACGAACCGCCGTGGCACCACAGCCTGGCCCGGTGGTCGCCGTAGGACGTGAGGAGCCGTCGCCATGAGCTCGCCGCACAGCACCCTCCGGTCGAGCCCGGCGACGGAGTTCACCGACGAGGAGCTGGCCAGGGGGCTGGTGGCGGGCGACGAGGTGTCTGGCCGAGGCATATCACCGCTGGTCGGCGCTGGTGCACACGCTGGCCCGGCGCTCACTGGGGACGCCAAGGAGGCCGAGGACGTGACCCAGCAGGTGTTCCTCGGGGTGTGGCGCGGGCGCGGGGGTTTCCGGCCCGAGCGCGGCACGATCGGCGGCTGGATCGTGGGGATCACCCGGCGCACGATCGCCGACGCGCTGTCCGCCCGCACCCGGCGCCTGCACCTGGTGGCCGCCGCCGGGGCGTCACTGACGCTCGCCGAGCCCGTCGTAGCGAAGCCCGAGGCGGTGCTCGACCGTGTCCTCGTGCTGCGCGAACTGGCCCAACTCCCGCGCCCCAGCGGCGGGTGCTGGGGCTGACGTACTACGAGGACCTGACCCAGACGCAGATCGCGCGGCGCACCGGCTGGCCGCTCGGGACGGTCAAGAGCCACGCGCGACGCGGGCTGCACCAGTTGCGCCGCCGCCTCCAGGACGACGAACCGCCTGAACACTACACATAAAGGTGAAATAAGAGCACAATGGGATGAAGCGGCTCCTACCGCAGACCGCATCAGACGCGGTCAGGCCAGCAAGTCGTAAAGGAGACGAGTCATGGCCAACGTCTCGCACACCAGAGGTGACATGGCGAGCCACCCTGATGTCTCGAAATGCAGGCGCGCTACGCCCGCATGCTCGGTGGACGCGATGTGGCGCTCGTGGACGGACCGGTGTTCCTGCTCGGTCTGTACTGCGCCGTATCCCCGTGGATACTCCACTACACGACGAGCCAGCCCGCGCTCGTGCCGCACAACCTCATCGTCGGCATCGCGATCGGCCTGCTGGCGCTCGGTTTCACCAGGGCTCCGGAACGCATGTACGGCCTCAGCTGGGCCATGAGCGCCCTGGGTGTCTGGATGATCGTCTCGCCGTGGATCGTCGGCAGCAGCCCCGACAAGGGCGTCATCCTGAACAACGTCATCATCGGCGGACTCGCCGTGATCCTGGGCCTGGTGTGTGCCGGTACGGCGGCGCGGAGCACCCCCAAACCGTAGGCACCCCGGGCCGACCGTAGGAACCCCGGACTCCGGAAGGAAGCCACGCCCCCTTCAGTGGCCGCCCGGCACCTGCCAGGGCGACTGCGGGAGGGGGCTGCCGGTTTCGAGCAGCGACTTCAGGTTGGACAGCACGGCCGGCCAGCCGCCGGAGACGTCGGACAGCTCGCCCTCGTCGGCGAGGTCCTCGTGGGTGACGGTGAGGCGCACGATGTCCTCGTGCGGCCGGATGTCGTAGGTGACCCGGGAGTGCGTGTCCTCCTGGTCCTCCTTCTCCGGCGAGGCCCACGTGGTCACCAGCCGGGTCGGGCGCTCGCTCTCCACCACCCTGCCGACGACGTCGGCGACGTTGGAGCCGTCGATGCGCCGGTGTTCCCAACGGGAGCCGCGCTGCCAGTCGGACACGTTGCTGTGGCCCCAGTAGGCGGCGGTCAGATCGGCGTCGGTGAGCGCGTCCCAGACCTTCTCGGGGTGCTCGCGATGTAGGTGACGTAGACGAATGTCGGCTTGTCGGTCATGGCTTCCTCGGCTCGTCGTTTGAGGGCACCGAGCGCGCGCAGGCGCGGGCGCTCGAACTTGTCGATCCAGCGCTCCTGTATCTCGTGCAGCGGGACCGGGTTGAGGTAGTGCAACTTCTCCCGGCCGCGCCGCACCGTGCTGACCAGGTTGGCGGCCTCCAGGACGGCAAGGTGCTGAGTCACCGACTGCCGGGTCATGTCGATCCGCCCGCACAACTCCCCGAGCGTCTGCCCGTTGTCCTCGTGCAGCCGGTCGAGCAGACGCCTGCGGGTCTCGTCGGCCAGCGCCTTGAAGACCTTGTCCATCCCTGAGTCCTGTTCGGATCGCACACTCAACGTTATGCAGGCACTTACCTGCATGTCAAGGTGAGCGACTCCGCCCGTTGGGTCCGTTCTACGGCGGCTTCGGTCTACGTCGGCTCAGCGCAGGAAGGCACCCAGCTCGCGGTGGTGCGCGGCCACCCAGGCACGGGCATCCCGGATCTCGTCCACGACCCTCGCGCCCGCAGCGCGACCATGCCCCGCTCGCCGCGCCCGGCGCCGGCCTCGATGCCCCGCCGGCACCGGTCCTGCCACCACAGCACCGTGTCGAGGAGCCGGTGGGTGTCGTCGAGGCCGTAGGCCTCGCAGATCAGGGCGACCCGGCGGGCGGTCGCGGGGATGTCGGTGACGTCCGGGCCGAGGTCGAGGTACGGCCAGCAGACGTGCGCGACGTCGTGGATGCGCTCGCCGGGGGCGGCGAGGTCCCAGTCGACGAACGCCAGGGGTGCCACGCGCGGTCGTAGACGGTGTTCTTGGGCGCCAGGTCGTTGTGACAGACGACGTCCTGCTCACCGGCCTGCGGGGTGCCGTGGGTCAGATCATGGAAGGCCTGCACCAACTGCGCGACGCGCACGAGGCTGTCATCGGTGCGGACGGCGGCCCGCGCCTCGGAACTGACGGCCGCCCGGCCCTCGATGTACCGGAGCATCTCCCGCCCGCGCTCGTCCGTTCCGAGAAACCGGGGTGCGCCCGGCCAGCCCCGCCGCTCGAACTGCCCGAGCAGTCCGGTCACATAGCGCGACCGTTCCGGCGACACCGGAGTACGCCGTACGGTCTCCCCGACCCGGACGACCTCGTTGACCGCGCCTCCGCCCAGCGCCGATTCCTCCATGTGGGCCACCTCCCGAATTGGTTCGCCCGCACGAGTACTGCTAGCCACGCTGCCCGCACCGGGCGGTGATCAGCAAGCCCAACTTGACTGCCGTGTGGGGAATTACGCCGCGCTGTGGTAGCGGCGGCTCGTGTTCACGAACACGGTGAGCGTGCTCGACGAGGCGGGGGCAGTTCCGGCGGGCGATGGGCGCGGACGTGCGGATCGTACGGGTGCCGCTGACCGCGTCCGACGAGACCGGCGCCGCGCGGCTGAACGGACAGCGGATCGGGGGTGAGTTGGAGCGCGAGCTGGCCAACAGCGCTCGTAAGGCACGCCTGTTGGACGACCGCGCGCCCGCCGACACCATCCGGGTGGTGACCGACGGGCGCTCAGTCGTCGACATCGCGGAGGACCTGCTCGCCGCGACCGAGTGGGTCAACAGGCCCTAGGTTGCCGCGGGTTCAGGTGTCGCCTCCGTGAGGTACTCCTCCGAGATCTCCTTCGGGCCGAACGGCCAGACCTTCTCGAAGCGGGACCAGAGGAGGAACGCGACGCAGCCGAGGGCGAGCCAGGCCAGGGACCATTCGATGGGGTGACGGCCCGGGGAGTTCTTGTCGGCGTAGCCGTAGATCACGCACCAGCCGACGAAGGCGATGATGCTCGGCACGGGGTAGAGCCACATCCGGTACGGCCGGCGCAGCGTCGGCTGGCGTTTGCGCAGGACCGTGAGGGCGATGATCTGGGCCAGTGCCTGGACGATGACCATGACGGTGGTCAGGAGCTGGATCAGGGTCGCCAGGTCCGTGTGGCGGCCGATGAGGAAGCCGATCGCGGTGATCACGCCCATGGTGGCGAGGCCCAGCATCGGGAAGCGGTGCTTGGGGTGGAGCTTGCGTAGGGGCGGAAGAAGACCCGTTCGCGGGCCGCGTCGTAGGGGACCCGGGAGCCGCCGAGGAGGCCGGTGAAGACGGAGGCGAAGGCGGTGATCAGGATCAGGACGGTGACCGTGTCGGCGGCGCCCTTGCCCCAGGTCTTCTCAAGGACCGCCGAGGCCACGGAGGTGGAGGCGATGTCGTTGACGTTGGTCATCCGGTGCCAGTCGATGACCCCGAGGGTGCCGATCTGGAGCATCAGGTAGATCGCCATGATGCCGACGATGGAGAAGAGGATCGAGCGCGGGAGAGTGCGGCCCGGGTCCTTGATCTCGGCGCCCATGTAGGCGGTGGTGTTGTAACCGAGGTAGTCGTAGATGCCGATGGTCAGGCCACCGGCGAAGCCGAGCCAGAAGTGGTTGCTGCCCAGGTCGAAGGCGTGCGCCGGGTACGTGAAGGCGAGGTGCGCGCTGAAATCGCTCGCGGCGGCCACGATGACCAGGAACACGGCCGCGATCATCACCGCCCACATCACGGCGGTGATCCGCGCGATGTTCTCGATGCCGCGCCAGAGCAGGAGGACCACCAGGGCGATCACCCCGAGGCCTATGAGATCGCCGGACGTCTCGCCCAAGTCCGGTGCCAGATAGCCGAGATACTGCACGAAGCCGACCACGCCGGTCGACATGATCAGCGGGATGAAGAGCATCGCCGTCCACACGAACAGGAACGGCATCAGCCGCCCTGTCCGGTACTGGAAGGCCTGCCGCAGATAGACGTAACTGCCGCCGGACCCGGGCATGGCGGCGCCCATCTCGGCCCACACGAGCCCGTCGGCCAGCGCGAGGATCGCCCCCGCGACGAAGCCGATCACCGCCTGCGGACCACCGAACGCGGCGACCATCAGCGGGATCGTCACGAAGGGCCCGATGCCGCACATCTGGCTCATGTTGATGGCGGTGGCCTGGAAGAGGCCGACGCGGCGGACGAAACCGCCTTCTGGGGGCGGACTGCCGGACATGGAGGCTCCTGAGGGTGTGCGTGACTGCGGGAGAGGGGGTGCGGCGTGCGGGCCGGTATCCGGTGGCTGACTGGGCGATAAAGTTAAGGAGCCTTACTAGACTCGTCAAGAGGCTGTCCCGGATACCGGAGAATGATGCGATGCCCGTCAGTGACGCCGTGGAGCGACCGGACCAGCCGTGGAGCCGTCAGCGGCTGCGCAGTACGAACGCGCGGCTGCTGCTCGACCGGCTGCGCACCGCCGGTGCCGCCTCGCGGGCCCAACTCGCCCGCGAGACAGGCCTGTCGAAGCCGACGGTCTCCAGCGCCCTGGCCGCGCTTGAGGAGGCGGGTCTCGTCCACGAGGTCGGCACGCAGTCCCCGAGCGCGGCCGGACCGCCGTGCTCTACGCCCCCGATCCGTCCGCCGGCTACGCGCTCGGGATCGACGTCGGGCGCAGCTGGCTGCGGGTCGCGGTGGCCAATCTGGACGGCGAGGTGGTGGCCCGGGCGGACGTCCGCAACCGGGCCCGCAGCTCGGGCGCGATGGCCGAGCTGGTGGTCGCGACCGCCCACCAGGTCGTCGCCAACTCCGAGGTGGCACCGGCGGCGGTGGTGCACGCCGTGGTGGGCACGCCCGGCATCTACGACGAGCAGCGGCGCCGGGTGCGGTACGCGATGCATCTGCCGGGCTGGGGCCGGGCCGGGCTGTTCGACCGGATGCGGGAGGAGCTGGGCGTCCCGCTGGAGGTGCACAACGACGCGAACCTCGCGGCACTCGGCGAGTACACCTACGGCGTCGGCGCGGGCAGCCGGCTGTTCGCGTACATCCTGATCGGCACCGGTCTCGGCATGGGTGTGGTCAGCGAGGGGCGGCTGTTCACGGGGGCGCACGGCGGGGCCGGGGAGATCGGGTTCCTGCCGTGGCCGGGGCGGCAGAAGCCGGAGACGCTGGAGGACGCGGTGTCGGGGGTGGCCGTGGTGGAGGCGGCCCGCCGGTTCGGCATGAGCGGGCAGCAGCTCACCGCGAAGGCCGTGTTCGACGCGGCGAGGCAGGGAAACGCCGCCGCGATCAAGGCGGTCGAGCTGGAGGGCGAGCGGATCGCGCACACCGTGGCGGCAGCGGCGGCCGTGCTCGACCCGGACCTCGTGGTGCTGGGCGGCGGGGTCGGACACAGCGTGGATCTGCTGCTGCGCCCGGTGCGGGAGAACCTCCGGGCGCTCACTCCCCTGCGCCCGAAGATCGTGCCCAGCGCGCTGGGCGAGGACGCGGTGCTGCTGGGTGCCGTGGCCACCGCGCTCGGCACCGCGCGGGACCTGGTCTTCGAGCGCCATTCGGCGTCCTGAGCAACTCAGCCACGGACACAGGTGTTTGACAGGCATCGCCGGGCGCCCTACCTTCTGGTGCGGTTAGTAAAGCTTCCTAACTTGACGAGGCTGGAGACCGCCGTGTTCCACCGCCCCGCCGTCCCCCCACTCCGCAGAAGCCGTCTCGCCACGGCCGCCGTCGCCCTCGGCCTCCTGGGTTCCCTCACCACCGGCGCGTGGGCGGGGGCACGGGAGCCGTCCCCGGGGCAGCACACCCGGGTCCCGGTGACCGCCGTACGCTCGGCCGCCGGGAACGCAACCCCGCTGTCCGGCTACGCGATCCAGTCGTCCGCGAAGGTCCCCGACTCCCCCGCCGCCGTCTCCTCCCCGGCTATCCGGTGGCCGGCTGGTACCCGGCCGGCGCGCGCTCGACCGTCCTCGCGGCCCTGATCGCCGACGGCGTCTACCCGGATCCCTTCTACTCGACCAACCAAACGAAGATCCCGAAGGCCGACTTCCAGGTGCCGTGGTGGTACCGCAGCGACTTCACGGTCGCGGACACCGGCAGGCGCACCTACCTCGACTTCAGCGGGGTGATCTCGGCCGCCGACGTCTACGTCAACGGCAAGCGGATCGCCAAGGCCGCGGACGTCAACGGGGCTTACACACAGCACGAGTTGGACGTCACCTCGCTCGTCCGTTCCGGCACGAACACGGTCGCCTTCCGCATCCGGCCGAACGACCCGAACAAGAACCTCACCATGGGCTGGATCGACTGGCTCCAGCCTCCGCCCGACGAGAACATGGGCATCGTCCGTGACGTCCTCGTCCGCCGCGGCGGCCCGGTCGCGCTGCGCGACGCACACGTGGTGACCAGGCTGGCCGTGCCGTCGCTGGCCTCCGCGGACCTGACGGTGAAGGCGCAGGCCCGCAACGACTCCGGCGCGCCCGTCACCGCCAAGGTCAGGGGCAGCGTCGGCGGGACGACCTTCGAGAAGACGGTCTCCCTCGCCGCCCACCAGACGAAGCCCGTCACCTTCGCCCTTCACCTCGACTCCCGAGGGTCTGGTGGCCCGCGGGCATGGGCGGCCAGCCGCTCTACGCCCTCGACCTCACCGCGTCCGTCGCGGGCACCCCCTCGGACACCGCGCACCAGACCTTCGGCATCCGCGACGTGCGGGCCCCGCTGAACTCCGCAGGCGACCGCCACTACCTCGTCAACGGCCGGGCGTTGCTGATCAAGGGCGGCGGTTGGTCACCGGACGAGTTCCTGCGCTGGGACAGGACGTACGTCGAGGACCGCCTGAAGTACGCCCTCGACCTGGGCCTCAACACCATCCGCCTCGAAGGCCACATCGAGCCGGACGAGTTCTTCGACCTCGCCGACCGCTACGGCATCCTGACCCTCCCCGGCTGGGAGTGCTGCGACAAGTGGGAGGGCCAGGTCAACGGCGACGAATCCGGCGACAAGTGGACCGCCGCCGACTACCCGGTAGCCAAGGCGTCGATGGCCGCCGAGGCCGCCCGGCTGCGCGACCACCCGAGCGTGATCTCCTTCCTCATCGGCAGCGATTTCGCCCCCGACGCCAAGATCGAGAAGACCTACCTGGACGCCCTGGAGGCCGCCGACTGGCACACCCCGGTGGTCGCCGCCGCCTCCGACAACTCCTCACCGGTCAGCGGCAGTTCGGGCATGAAGATGACCGGCCCGTACGACTGGATCCCGCCGAACTACTGGTACGCCAAACGCGAGGGCGGCGCCACCGGCTTCAACTCCGAGACCAGCGCGGGCCCCGACATCCCCACCCTCGACACCCTGCGCCGCATGATGACCCCGGACGAACTCGCCACCCTCTGGAAGGACCCGACCGCCAAGCAGTACCACCGCTCCCCGTCCTCCACCTTCAACACCCTCAAGCTCTACGACAACGCCCTCACCGGCCGCTACGGCCCGCCGACGAGCCTCACCGACTACGTCCGCAAGGCCCAGCTCGCCCAGTACGAGAACGTGCGGGCCCAGTTCGAGGCCTACGAGCGCAACGCCACCGATGCCTCGAAGCCGGCGACCGGGGTCGTCTACTGGATGTTCAACAGCGGCTGGACCTCCCTGCACTGGCAGTTGATGGACCGTTACCTCGACCAGGGCGGCGCCTACTTCGGCGCGAAGAAGGCGAACGAGCCGCTGCACATCCAGTACTCGTACGACGACCGCTCGGTCGTCGTGGTGAACAACCGGAACGCGCCGGCACGCCAACTCACCGCCCGCGCCACCCTGTTCGACACCGACGGCACCCGGAAGTACGACAAGAAGGTGCCCGGGGTGAAGGTCTCCGGCGGCGGCGCGCACAGCACGGCGCTCACCCTGCCCGCGCCCTCGTCGGTGCGCGGACTGTCGACGACGTATCTGGTACGGCTGACCCTGACCGACGCGTCCGGCAAGGAGGTGAGCCGGAACGTGTACTGGCTGTCCGCCAAGCCCGACACGCTCGACTGGGCGCACACCGACTGGTACTACACGCCGACGACGAGCTACGCCGATCTCAAGGGGCTCAACTCGATGGCACAGGCGCCGGTTTCGGCGACGGCGTCGACCGAGGCGGGTCCGCACGGCACGTCGACGACGACGGTCACGGTGCGCAACTCCGGTAAGGGGAAGACGCCTTCACTCCTCACCGACGTCCATCTCGTGGACTCGGCGGGGAAGCCGGTGCTGCCGGTGCGGTGGTCCGACAACGACGTGAGCCTGTGGCCCGGGGAGTCGACGACACTGACGGCGACCTACCGGACGGCCGATCTGCACGGGTCGGTGCCCCGGGTGCGGGTCTCCGGGTGGAACACCCCGGAGCGCACGGTCTCGGCGCGGTGAACCCGTGGGGCCCGGCCGCCGCCGAGCCCCACCGGTCGTCGTCAGCTGACGTTCAGCGCCGTGTCGTCGACGACGAAGGACGTCTGCAGCGTGGAACCCTCCACGCCGGTGAACTTCAGGGTGACGGTCTGCCCGGCGTAGCTCGCGAGACTGAAGCTGCGCTGGGTGTAGCCGCCGGCCGCGTTCAGGTTGGAGTAGGTCGCCAGGGTGCTCAGGACGGTGCCGGAGCTGTTGAGGACCTGGACCTTGAGCGTGTCGTACGCCGTGCTGGTGCTGGTCTCCGCCGTGTCGATGTGGAGATAGAAACTCAGCGCGGCGGTGGTGCAGCCGGACGGGATGGACACCGACTGGGACAGGGTGTCGGTGGTGGCGGTGCCGTAGCCGTCGAGCCAGGCCTTGTACGAACCGGTACGGGCGGCCTCGCTGCTGGAGTTGGTGATCACGCCGCTGGAGGCGCTCCAGGTGGTGTTGCCCGACTCGAAGCCGTTGTTGCCGAGGAGCTGCGAGGCGGTGCAGGTGGTGCCGCCGCCCCCGCCTCCGCCACCGCCGCTGGTGCCCTCGCCGGCCAGCCAGGCGGTGGCGTTGAGGGCGAGGGCGGCGTTGGTGGCGCCGGTGTCGTTCCAGCCGTCGTAGAGCGTGTTGCCGGACTGGCCGGTGCCGTCGTCGATGGGTGAGCTGTCGCCCCAGAACGCGACGCGACCGCTGCCGAAGGTGCTGGTCGCGAAGAAGGCTCCGGTGTTGCCGGAGTAACCGCTGCGGTACACAAGGCCCTTGACGGCCGAGTTGTCGGCGGGCTTCAGCGTGGCCGTCGTGCCGTCGGCGAACAGGCTCTTGGTGACCGTGCCGAAGGAGCCGTGCAGGACCGGGTCCGTGCTGTCGCTGATCGCGGCCGGGTAGCCGGAGCTGATGTCGAGCGAGTCGACGGAGAAGCCGAACGGGTCGGTCGAGTCGACGCTGTTGTTCGTCATCAGGTCGTTCAGGATCTCGACGGCGTCCTCGCCGTCGCTGTTGCGGTCGGCGCCGGTGTGGTCGGAGATCATGAACAGCCCGCCGCCGTTCTTGACGAACGTCATGATCGCGGTCTTCTCGGCGGTCGTGAACAGCGTGTTCGGCTCGGGCAGGACCAGCGTGTCGAAGTTCGACAGGTCGGTCGTCGACGAACCGCCGTACGTGAGCGCGCTGGTGGCGGTCTTCAGGCTGTAACTGCCCGTCTTCTGCAGGGCGACGCCCCACGAGGAGAGCGCGCCGGTCCAGTCGGTCTCGGAGGACGGGGAGGAGTCCTGGGAGAGCGGGTCGGGCTTGCTGGTGGAGATGATCCAGTCCGCGTTGCCGGCCTCTTCGGCGTGGCCGTCGTCGAACAGGACGCGGTGCGTGGTGGCCGCGTGCGCGGGCGTGGCCGTGGTGGTGAACTGAAGCGCAGCCCCCGTGACGAAAAGTCCCAGGCCGGCGAGGGCGGTGGTGAGTCTGCGGCGGGATCTTCTGGATCCAAGCATCCGGCGAACCTCCGTGAGGGGATGGGGAAAGGTGCGGTGCGGGCGCCTGATCTGCGCGCGTAGAACGGTAGTTGGGGAGTTCTACACGCGTTGAACGATTGAAAGGTACATGGCATGAAGGGGCCGTGAACAGAAAGTCCCGGCAATAACAGACGGCGAAAGTCGGTCGGACTGCCTTGGCTCGCAGCGGGCAGATGAAGAGAGCGGGGATATCGACAAAGAGGGGCGGAGATGGAGATCTCGGGCATCATCAGTGCCATCATCATCGGCATCATCATTGGCGTGTTGGGACGGCTGGTCGTTCCGGGCCGCCAGCACATCGGCGTGTTGCTGACGATCGTGGTCGGCATCGTGGCCGCGTTGATCGGCGCGGCGATCGCATCGGGCCTCGGGGTCGCCGACACCAAGGGCATCGACTGGATCGAGTGGCTCATCCAGATCGGCCTGGCAGCTGTAGGCATCGCCGCGCTGGACCGGTCGAGGGCGCGCCGCTGAGCGCCGGTCGGGAAGTGCCGCGGGTGAGACCGGGCGGAGGCTCGCAGGTGCGGGCGAGTCGCCCGGTTCCCCTCGTTCCGCACTCCCTGACGGGCGCCCCGTGTCACCAGACACATCCCGCTCGTCGATGCGAAGCCGGCCCGCCGAGCCGCGGGCCGGCTTCCATGCGTCTGCCCCTCCGTACGCCACGGAGGGGCAGACGCGTGCTCACCGCGCGGCGTGCAGTGCGGCAAGCCCCTCGTTGCTCGACACGTACACCGGTGTCCAGCCCAGTTCCCGTTCCGCCTTCGCGCTGGACACCCGCAGGTTGCAGGTCATCATCGTGTGGGCGTACGCCATCGGGCGAACTGCCCACAGCGGTACGGCCATTGGCTTCGGGAGGCCGAACTCCCGCGCCACGCACAGGAGATGGGCGCGGAAGCCGAGGGGCGTGCGGTCGGCGATGTTGTACGCCTCACCCGGGCGGCCGCGTTCGACGGCGGCGGCCACCGCGCGGGCCGCGTCGGTGAGTTCGACCCAGGGCAGGACCCGGCCGTCGTCGTCGGGGGTGGGGAGCCGGCGCCCGCGCAGCATGGGGAGGAGGGCGTCGGTGCCGCCAGGGCCGTAGAGGAGGCCGAAGCGGAGGGCGATGCCTTCCAAGTCCGCTGCCTCGAAGGTGAGTTGCTCCTTGTCGCGCATGCCCGCGAGGTGCTCCTCCAGCTGCGGGGTGGTGCCGCGCGGTCCGAAGGGGGTCGTCCTCGGTGAGGGGGCGGGAGCCGAAGTCACCGTAGCCGTAGCCGAAGACGATCGACTCGACGATGAAGCGGCGGGCGCCGGTGGCTCGCGCCGCCTCGATGAGGTGGGCGGTTCCTTCGATGCGCAGGGCGTCGGTGGCGCGCATGTCGCGGTGGCGCATGGGCGCCTTGCGCAGGGCGGTCGCCGCGTGGATCACCGTGTCGAAGTGGCGTCCGTCGACCGCGCGCAGCAGTGCGTCACGGTCCATGAGGTCGGCGCGGATGCCGTTGCCCGGCCCGCGGCCGAGGCCGGTGACCTTGTGACCGGCGTCGGTCAGGGCCTGGGCGATGTGGCCGCCGAGGACTCCGCTCCCACCGGCGAGGAGGATCTCCTGATTGCTGGGACTGTTCTCGTTCGTCGTCATGCCGATGTGACGCATCGAGCCGACGCGGATGTGACATCCACGCGCCGACCCCTTGCCCTACGGCTCGTAGACGTACGGCGTGGTCGTGGTCAGCGGCGCGAGGCCGAGGCGTTCGAGGATGGGGCGGCTCTGGTCGGAGGCGTCGACCTGGACGTAGCGACAGCCGTGGTCCGCTGCGATACGGGCCCGGTGGGCGACCAGGGCACGGTAGATGCCTCGACCCCGCCACGCCTCGACCGTGCCACCGCCCCACAGACCGGCGAAACGGGTACCGGGGACGAGTTCCATCCGCGCCGCGCTCACCGGTTCGTCACCGGCGAGGGCGACGACGGCCACAACTGTGTCGGGACCGGCGGCCAGTTGGTCGAGCAGGCGGGCGCGCAGCCGGGAACTGTCCGTGCCGAAGGCCTTCTCGTGGACGTCCGCCACGAGGTCGACACCCGCGGGGTCGGTGGCAGCCAACAGCCGTACACCATCCGGGAGTCGAGCGTCGAGGGCGAGTTCGTCGATCTCTCCGACCATCAGGGTCTCCTGCGGCTCGGGCGTGAACCCGGCCGCCGTCAGCCGCTGTCCGAGATCCGTCGGCAGGTCGTGGCCGTAGAGCTTCCACTCGAAGTCGCGGCCGAGCCCGGTGAAGAACGCGATCTGCTCGGTGATCACCGCGTCGGCGTCCGCGGCGTCCAGGTCCGACCACAGGACGCCGTTCCACCCGTGCCCGTCGGCGACCTGGCGCACCACTCCCCGACCCGCTCGACACGGGCGCCGGGGCCATCGGGGCGGGCGCCCTCGCGCAGGTCGCGGTCGTGGAGGGCGAGTACCGAGGCATGATCCATGCGCCCACTCCACCATCCGGTGGCGGACCCGGCAACGGGATTACGACCCCTGCGCGGGCGCCTCGGGCCGTACCGCCGCCAGATACGCGCCGAGCCGGTCGCGGTTGCGGGCCAGGCAGTCGATGCGGGCCTGTATCCGCTCGATATGGCCGCTGAGCAGGGCGGCCGTCTCCGGAGTCAGGTATTCCGCGGGGACGTGGATCTCCTCGGGCCCGGACAGATACGGCAGGATCGCGCGGATCATCTCCGTGGTCAGCCCCGAGTCCAGCAGACCGCGGATCTGCTGGACGTCCAGGACCGCGGGCTCGCCGCCGTAGAAGCGGTAGCCGTTCTCGGTGCGCTCGGGGTGGAGCAGGTCCTGTTCCTCGTAGTAGCGCAGGAGGCGGGTCGGGACGCCGGTACGGCGGGAGAGCTCACCGATCTTCATGCCTGCCTCCGGGGAGGGTGTGCGGGCCGCACCTACGGGGATTCACGGGGCTCGCTGGGGGCGCGCTTGCCTTCACACTGATGTGAGGGTTCGACCATGGTCCCATGACCACCGCATCCCCGGCCAAGGGCACAGCCCTGCCCTGGTCCGGGCTCCTGGCCCTGTCCACGGCCGCCTTCACCGCCGTCCTGACGGAACTCCTCCCCGCAGGTCTGCTGCCCCGGATGGCACCGGCGCTCGGCGTCTCCGAGGCGCGGGTCGGCTTCCTCGTCACCGGTTACGCGGTCGCCTCCCTCCTGGCGGCGATCCCGGTCACCGCGGCGCTGCGCGGACTGCCGCGCCGCCCGGTCCTCGTCGGTACGCTGCTGGGCTTCGCCTGCGCCGACGCGGTGGTCGCACTGTCCTCGTCGTACGCCGTCACCTTCGGCGCCCGTCTGCTGGCCGGGGTCATGGGCGGCACGATGTGGGCGATGCTCGCCGGATACGCCGCCCGGATGGTGCCCGCCAAGCGACGCGGGCGGGCCATCGCGGTCGTCCTGGCCGGGATCACCCTGGCCCTCTCCCTGGGCATCCCCGCCGGCACCGCCCTGGCCGACGCGATCGGCTGGCGCACGGCGTTCGGCACGCTGGCCGGGCTCGCGCTGCTGGTGGTGGTCTGGATACGGCGCCGGGTGCCCGCCTTCCCCGGTGAACTCCCGGGCACACGCGTCCCGTTGACACGCGTCGCCGTACTCCCGGAATCCCGGCCGTCCTCTCTGTCACGCTGTTCCTGCTGCTGGGGCATCAGGTGATGTACACCTACGTCGCCCCGTTCACCGCGCACACCGGCTACGGCCGTACGGACGTCGTCCTGCTGGTGTTCGGGGCCGCCACGGTCGTCGGCATCTGGGCCACCGGCGCACTCGTCGACCGCTGGGCACGCCCCACCCTGCTCGGCGCTCTGACCCTGATCGTGACGGTCCTGTGCGTCCTCGCCCTGTACGCCGACTCTTCTGCCGCCCTGCTGACTTCCGTCGCCGTATGGGGAGTTGCCTTCGGCGGCGCACCCACCCTGATCCAGACCGCACTCGTCAACGCCTCGGGCCCCCAACACGCCGACGTGGCAACGTCGTTGCAGACCACGGTGTACAACGCGGGTATCGCAGGCGGCTCGTTCACCGGCGGCCTCGCGCTGTCGGGCTGGGGCGCCGGGGCACTGCCGTGGACGGCGTTGCCGTTGGTAGCGACAGCACTCACCGTCGTCGTATCAGGCCGACGGGCATTTCCGACCGCCCCGACACAAGCGCCCCAAAGGGGCGCGGGGCTGTGACATGTGCGGCTCCGCCGCGCGGGCGCGACCAGCCCCACCGGCCCGCAGCCGACCGACAACACCCAACAGCCCCTGACCCCGCGGCCCCTACAACTCCCCGAAGTAATACCCCGCTTCGAGATCGTCCAGCAATCCCACCTCCACAGGCTCCCACCCCGTCTGCTTCCGCGTGAGCGCACTCGAAGCAGGGCAGTCCAGCGAGGCGACAAGCCCAAGGAAGCCGAAGTGCTCGACCGCCCGGTCCACCGGCACACTCCCGGTCGGCACGCCGAGCCGCCGCCCGATGACCTCCGCGATGGACCGCAACGACAACCCCTCGTCACCGACCGCGTGGTACTGGGACCCCGCCGGCGCCGACTCCAGCGCCCACCGATACAACCGCGCCGCATCGAGCCGATGCACGGCGGGCCACCGCGCACTCCCGTCACCGACGTACGCCGACACCCCCTTCTCCCGTGCGGTGGCGATGAGTTGAGGCACGAAGCCCTGATCCCCGTACCGTGCACGGACCGAGGCAGCCGCACAACCGACGACCGCACCCCCGCTCCGCCAACGCCACCGCCGCGAGCTCGGACGGCTGCCGCACCGCCGCGAAGGACTCGGGGTCGACGTGGTCCTCCTCCGTCGCCACCTTCCCGCCGGGCAGCCCGGGTGTGCCGGAGGTGACGACGAAGGGCTTGTCGGTGCCCGCGAGCGCCTCGCCGATGGTCTCGATGGCGCGCAGGTCGGTGGCGCAGTTGGCGGCAAAGTCGGAGAAGTCGTGGATGAACGCCAGATGGCAGACGCCGTCCGCCGCCTCGGCGCCCGCGCGCAGACTGTCGAGGTCGTCGAGCGACCCCCGGTGCACGGCCGCCCCGGCCGCGGTCAGCGCCTCGGCGGACGCGTCCGAGCGGGCCAGTCCGGTGACCGTGTGTCCGGCGTCGAGCAGTTCGCGGACCACGGCGGAGCCGATGAAGCCCGCTGGCGCCGGTGACGAAAACACGCATGGTGCGTTCCTTCGAAGAGGTGGGTGGGGAGCTGCGATGTGTTTCCATCGTGGGCGCCGCGCGGGCCCTAGGTCAAAGCCTGTTACGTATGGCGCAATACGTAACAGGCATCACAGCAGCTCAAGGCCCACAGCCAGCGAGAAGGGACACGAGCACCGCAGTACACTCCAGGCATGACGGAGCTCCTCCCGCCCCTGACCTCGAACTGCGTCTCGTGCGGTACTTCATCGCCGTCGCCGAGCAGCGGCACTTCGGCCGCGCCGCCGAGGCACTGCACATCACCCAGCCGTCGCTCAGCCGTCAAGTGCGGCGCCTGGAGGACCAGTTGGGGGCCCGCCTGCTCGACCGTACCCCGCAGGGCACCCGGCTCACGGAGGCCGGGGAGGTCTTCCTGCCGCGCGCGAAGGCGCTGTTGCGCTCCACCGCGCAGGCCGCCGCCGAGACCCGCGCCGCCGCGCAGCCCGGCCGCCTCACCGTCGGCTACATGGCGAACCTCTTCGTCACCCCGGCGGTGCGCGACGTGCGGCGCAGACATCCGACGCCGATGTGCACGTCGTACATCTCGCGTACGACGATGTGCGGACGGCCCTGCTCGACCGTCGGGTCGACGTGGTGGTGGCCCGACTGCCGTTCCCCACCGGCCAGTTGGACGTGTCGGTTCTCTACGACGAGCCGCGCTTCCTGCTCGTCCCGCTCGACCACCGCCTCGCCGGCAAGGAGTCCGTGACCCTGGACGACATCGCCGACGAGCCTCTTCCGCAGATGCCCGGCGCGGATCCGGCGTGGTCCGCCTTCTGGCGCATCGACCCCCGGCCGGACGGCCGCCCGGCACCCGGTGGTCCGGTCATCCGGGTTCTGGAGGACAAGTTCGAGTTCGTCGCCGACGGACAGGCCGTGGCGATCGTGGCCGGTCTCCGGCCCGGCCAGACGGTCCGCCCCGACATCACGGCGATCCCGCTCCACGGTGTGGAGCCGAGCCATGTCGCCCTCGCGACCCGCGCCGGCGAGCACCACCGCCTCCTGACCGCGTTCCGGAAATCCGCCCGCGCACTGCTCACGGCTCCGTCGGAGCCGTCCGATGAACTCCCGACGCCTCCTAGGAGTTGACACCCTCCGCCCTGCCCCGAGGACGGCGGAGGCCCCACCGGTCACATCCCGGTGGGGCCTTCCGTCCTGGTGCGGGTGCCGGGGTCAGCGTCCCGCCCTGGGGCGGTAGCGCCGGTAGAGGGCGGCGCCGCCCAGGAGGAGGGCCGCGCTCGCGGCGGCGGCCGGGATGGTGCCGTCGGCGCCCGTGTGGGCGAGGGACGCCTCGGCCACGGGCTGGGCGGGGTGCCCCTTGACCTCCGTCATCGGCGCCGGGCCGGGGTGCGGCTTCGCCGGCGCGGGCGGTGCGGGGGTCGGCGGCGCGGGGTGCTGTGGGCGGTCGCCCGAGGTGTTCCCGGTGGTTGCCCACGCTCGGGTTGCCCACGCCGACCACGCTCACGGAATTGCCGCTGAGGTTGACGGGGAGGTGGATCGGGAGTTGCACCCCGTTGCCGGAGAGCAGACCCGGCGCATCCTTTCGCCGCCCTGTGCGACGGCACCGCCGTGCGTCTCACCTGTGTTCTTCCCGCCGCTCCCGTGGACGCCTGCGGTTTTCGCCCCGCTGTCATTGGCGCAGCTGTTCCCCGCGGCGGGATTGAGGAGTCCCACCACGTTCACGGTGTTCCCGCACACGTTCACCGGCACGTGCACCGGGAGCTGAATGGTGTTGCCGGAGATCACCCCGGGCGAACCGACCGCGGCGCCGTCCGCACCGGAGTCCGCGAACGCCGGCATCGCCGCGGCCAGCGCACCGGATGCGGCGGCGACGGCGATCACACCGTTTCGGGCAACCCGTTTCATAGGTTCCCTGCCTTCCAGAGATGTAGCGGGCACACACCCGCACCGGATAAAACGCGGGCGCACCATGCGAGTTATGGCTTATCTGCCTTTCACTCCATCGAGCGTCGCGGTTATCGAACTACTCGTCATGATTCCCGATCAGTCGAAAACCCATTAGTCGGAAAACCTCTCAGGACTATGGAAGGAGCGCAGAATACGGCACTCGTCGCCACCCCGCTCGCCGGGAGGCGGGGCCCGTGAGGCGCCCTTATCGTGATCGAAGGCGCTGGTCACGGCGCGTTCTTGGAGGCATTGATGCTGGCCAAGCTGTCAACGCGGCCCGCGTTCCGGCGCCGCGCGTTCACCGGGGTCCTCACCCTGGCGCTGCTCGGCGCGGGGGTGCCCGCGCTCGCCACGGCCGACGACCGGCCGCAGCCCGACCTGTCCCGGTTCTACCGGCAGAAGGTGAAGTGGGCCGCGTGCAAGGACATGGACGCGCCCAAGGACCTCCAGTGCGGGAAGGTCACGGTCCCGCTCGACTACGCGAAACCGGGCGCGCGGACGCTCGACCTCGCGCTGGCCCGGTACCGCGCGACCGGCAAGTCGCGGGGTTCCGTGCTGCTGAACTTCGGCGGTCCCGGTGGCGCGGGGGTGAGTGAACTCGCCTCGGACGGCAAGGAGTTCATGGATCTGACGAACGGCTACGACGTCGTCACCTTCGATCCGCGCGGCGTCGGCCAGTCCTCGCCGGTGAGTTGCGGCGCGGGCACCGACGAGGGCTCCACCGCGGCCGAGGAAAACCCGTCCGACAGCAGTGACCCGAAGGTCGTCCTGCGGCAGCTGCGGAAGGCGGCGGCGACCTGCGCCAAGTACTCCGGCCCCGTCCTGCCACACATCGGCACGGTCAACGCCTCCCGGGACCTGGACGTGATGCGCCAGGCCCTCGGCGACAAGAAGCTCAACTACCTCGGCTTCTCGTACGGGACACGGCTCGGCGCGGTGTACGCGGCCCAATTCCCCAAGAAGGTCGGCCGGTTGGTGCTCGACGGCGTCGACACCCCTCACCGAACCGCTGTCCGAGCAGGGCGTCGCGGGCGCCCAGGGACAGCAGACGGCGCTGGAGGACTTCCTCGACTGGTGCGTGCAGGACATCGCGTGCCCCTTCGGGACGGACGCGCGCGAGGCGCCGGACAAGGCCGTCCAGCTCGTCCGCTCCCTCGACAAGGACCCGGTGCAGACGGACTTCGGTGACACGTTCTCCGGCCAGGACCTGGTCGGCTCCATCAGCCAGGCGCTGTACAGCAGGCAGTTGTGGCCGGCGCTGGAGCGGGCCATCGCCTCCCTGGTGGAGGACGGTGACACGCGGGCCGTCATGGGGTTCTCCTCGGGCGGCACCGGTATCCCCGGCTCGGCGGCAGCGGCGGGATCGTCGACGCGCAGGACGTCCCGCTCGACAACCTCCCGGCCGCCCTGATGGCCGTCAACTGCGCCGACGACCCGGACCGCCCCACCGCCGACCAGATCACCAAGCACCTGGACGCCCTGCGCGCCGAGTACGAGCAGGCGTCACCGGTCTTCGGCCGCTACCGGCTCACCGAGGTGCTGATGTGCTACGGCCGCCCCAGGGGCACCGACTACATCCGCGACGACGTCAAGGACGTGGACACGTCGAAGATGCTGCTCGTCGGCACCCGGGGCGACCCGGCGACGCCGTACCGCTGGACCGTGGAGACGGCCCAGCGGCTGGGGTCCTCGGCCGTGGTGCTCGACAACAAGGGCGAGGGGCACACCGGTTACGCGTCCTCGAAGTGCGTGCACGGCAAGGTCGACGACTTCCTGCTCTACGGTTCCCTGCCGCCCAGCGGGAGTTCGTGCCCGCCGGACACCGTGCCCGCGCCCTGAGGTCAGGCGAGGGAGATCTCGGGCTTGTAGAGGTCCATCCAGAGCGCCAGGTCGAGGGCGCGTTCCAGGCCGCGCGCGCCCGGCCTGGGTGACGATGGGGTGTCGCGGTGGGCGGCCCGGCGGAGCCTCTCGCGGTCGACGAGGTCGAAGACCGGGTGGGAGGGCCGGGCCAGGAGGTCCTTGGCGTGGTCTTGGAGGGCGACCGCGTACTTCGGGTCCTGGGTGGACGGGTAAGGGCTCTTGACCCGGTCGTAGACGGACTGCGGGAGGACGTCCGCGGTGGCCTCCTGAGCAGGGTCTTCTCCCGGCCGTCGTAGGACTTGAAGGCCCAGGGGTGTTGAAGACGTACTCGACGAGCCGGTGGTCGCAGAACGGGACACGGACCTCCAGGCCGACGGCCATGCTCGCGCGGTCCTTGCGGTCCAGCAGGATGCGGACGAAGCGGGTGAGGTGGAGGTGGCAGATGCGCCGCATGCGGTACTCGAAGTCGCTCTCCCCGTCGAGGCGTTGGATGCCGGCGACGGCGGTGCGGTAGCCGTCCGCGATGTACGCCTGGGTGTCGAGGGCCTTGGTCAGGTCGGGGCGCAGGACGTCGGAGTCGTCGCCGAAGTGCTGGCCGAAGCGGACCAGCCAGGGGAAGGTGTCGGCGCGCCGGGCCTCCTCGTCGAAGAACTGGAGGTAGCCGCCGAAGACCTCGTCGGCGGACTCGCCGGACAGGGCGACCGTCGACTGGTCGCGGATGGCGCGGAAGAGCAGGTACAGCGAGGAGTCCATGTCGCCGAAGCCCAGGGGAGATCGCGGGCGCGGAGCATCTTCGCGCGGACGTCGAGGTCGGCGAGGGCCTGTGCGTCGAGGACGATGTCCTGGTGGTCGGTCCCGGAGGCGCGGGCCACGTCGTGGACGTAGGGGTGTCGGGGTGCCGCGCAGTTCGTCGGCGACGAAGTTCTCGTTCTGGCCGACGAAGTCGACGGCGAAGCTGCGCACCTTCTCGCCGTGCTCGGCGAGTTGACGGGCGGCGATCGCGGTCATGGCGGAGGAGTCGAGGCCGCCGGAGAGCAGGGTGCAGCGCGGTACGTCGGCGACGAGCTGGCGGCGCACGATGTCGTCGAGGAGGGGTGGGTGCGGACGTGGGCGACGGTGGCGTCGCGGTCGTCGGTGTGCGGGCGGGTCTCCAACTGCCAGTAGACGCGCCGCCGCAGACCCGAGCGGTCGACGGTGACGACGGTGCCGGGCTCGACCTCGTGCATGCCGTCCCAGATGGCGTGTCCGGGGGTCTTGATCATGGTGAAGAGTTCACGCAGGCCGTCCAGGGTGACCTTGGGGCGGGCCAGCGGGTTGGCGAGGATCGCCTTCGGCTCGGAGCCGAACAGGACGCCGTCCGACGTCGGGTGGTAGTAGAAGGGCTTGATGCCCATGCGGTCGCGGATCATGACGAGCCGGTCGCGGCGGCTGTCCCAGATCGCGAAGGCGTACATGCCGTTGAGGCGTTCGGCGACGCCGTCGCCCCATTCGAGGTAGCCGCGCAGGACGACCTCGGTGTCGGAGTCGGTGGTGAACCGGTGTCCCCTGTCGGCGAGTTCGCGGCGGAGCTCGGTGAAGTTGTAGGCCTCCCCGAGTAGACGAGCGCGACCGTGCCGTCCGCCGTGTCGACGGTCATCGGCTGACGGCCGCCGGGCAGGTCGATGATCGCGAGCCGGCGGTGTCCGAGGGCGGCGGGGCCCTGGACCCAGGTGCCGCGGTCGTCCGGGCCGCGGCAGGCCATCGTCTCCGTCATTGCATCCAATGTCGCGGCCTCGGAGCGCAGTTCACGGTCGAAGGAGACCCAGCCGGTGATGCCGCACATGCGTTACCTCCTGCGTTCGGTCCGCCGGAAGGGGGCGTTCACCTGCGTGTTCCCGCACGCCCAACCCGCATCCGCCGAACCAGATGTATCCAGCACCTATATGACGAGCGTGTGTCACACCCACAGGGCCGGTCAACACGCCCGTAACCTGGACGACCTTCCCGACCCCGGTTTTGAGCCGCGCTTTGCGCACCCGAGATCCAGGGATCGGGGCCCCACCGGGCGGGGCTCGTCAGGAATCGGCCATGGGCAAAGAGTTGCTCAACATCCCGTCGGCGCCGCGGGCTTCAGAACTCCACCGGGTCGCGCACGATCGGGCAGGTCATGCAGTGGCCGCCACCCCGGCCGCGCCCGAGTTCCGCGCCGACGATCGTGATGACCTCGACGCCCGCCTTGCGCAGCAGGGCGTTGGTCTGGGTGTTGCGGTCGTAGGTGAAGACCACGCCCGGTTCCAGCGCGACCGCGTTGTTGCCGCTGTCCCACTGCTGGCGCTCGGAGGCGTAGTCGTCGCCGCCCGTCTCCACGATCCGCAGCGCGGGCAGGCCGAGCGCCTTGGCGACGACGTCGGTGAACGGGGCCTGTCCCTCGTCGACGATGTCGATGCCGGGGGCCTTGTCGCCGGGGCGCAGGGAGAAGGTGTGGACGGCGTCCATGATGGCCGGGTACAGGGTCACCAGGTCGCGGTCGGCGAAGGTGAAGACGGTGTCGAGGTGCATCGCGGAGCGCAGCCTCGGCATCCCGGCGACGACGACGTGCTCGGCCGCGCCCAACTCGAAGAGGGCCTTGGCGACTTGGGTGATGGCCTGCCGCGAGGTGCGCTCGCTCATGCCCATGAGGACGACGCCGTTGCCGACGGGCATGATGTCCCCGCCCTCGAACGTGGCCTGCCCCCAGTCGAGTTCGGGGTCGCCCCACCAGACGACGGAGCCCGCGAAGTCGGGGTGGAAGGTGTAGATCGCCTTCATCAGGAGGGTCTCGTCGTGCCGGGCGGGCCAGTACAGCGGGTTGAGGGTCAGGCCGCCGTAGAGCCAGCAGGTGGTGTCGCGGGTGTAGAGGGTGTTGGGCAGCGGCGGCATCAGGTATTCGCGGACGCCGGTCGACTCGCGGACGAGGGCGACGTAGTCGGTGCGGTACTCGTCCGGGAGGTCGGTGGTGGCCAGGCCGCCGATCAGATACTTGGCCAGTTCGGCCGGTTCGAGGCTCTCCAGGTAGGCGCGGGTCGCGTCGATGAGGCCGAGGCCGACCTCGTTGGCGACGATCTTCCGGTCCAGGAGCCAGTCCTTGGCGGCGGGGATCGTCATGGTCTGGGCGAGCAGTTCGTGCAACTCGACGACGTCGACGCCGCGTTCGCGGAGTTCGTTGACGAAGTCGGCGTGGTCGCGCTGGGCGTTCTCGACCCACATCACGTCGTCGAAGAGCAGGTCGTCCGAGTTGGTCGGGGTGAGCCTGCGGTGGGCGAGGCCCGGTGCGCAGACGAGCACCTTGCGGAGGCGGCCGACCTCGGAGTGGACGCCGTACTCATGTCGGTTCACGCTGTCCTGGCTGGTCACGGTGCACCTCTCCGGAGGTCGGGGGCGGGGTCAGAGGCTGATCCAGCCCAGCGTCAGGGCGACGATCCCGACGGCGGCGCCGGCGATCGAGACGGCGAGGATCACCCGTTCACGGGCCGAGAACGGCGAACGCCCCTGTTCCCTGCGGGCCTTGACGAACAGGAAGGTGGCGGGCGCGTAGATGATCAACGAGACGAGGAGGTACTTGAGCCCGGCCGCGTAGAGGAGGAACGCGGTGTAGACCGTGGCGAGCACCCCGACCGTCAACTCGCCGCGTCCGACCCGGGCTTCGGCGAGGGCGATCCGTACGGCGAAGCCGGCCGCGAGCAGGAACGGGATCAGGGTCAGTGAACTCGTCAGATCCAGGGCGAAGTTGAAGGCGTCGTCGGAGAAGTAGGTGACGACCAGGACGACTTGGCTGAGCAGGGTGGTCATCACCAGGGCGGGGACGGGCACATCGGCCGCGGTGGACTTCTTCAGGAAGCGCGGCATGTCGTCGTCCTTGGCGGCGACGAACAGCACCTCGGCGGCCATCAGCGTCCAGGCGAGATAGGCGCCCAGCACGGAGACGATCAGCCCGACGCTGACGAAGACCTTCCCCCAGGTGCCGACCGCGTGTTCCAGCACGCCCGCCATGGAGGGCTGGCGCAGTTCGGCGATCTCGCCCATCGGCATCAGGCCGTACGACACGATCGTGACCGACGCGAAGACGGCGAAGACGCTGAGGAAGCCGAGGACGGTCGCGCGGCCGACGTCCTCGCGGCGCTGGGCATGACGGGAGTAGACGCTGGCGCCCTCGACGCCGAGGAACACGAAGACGGTGGCCAGCATGGTGCCCTTGACCTGCTGGAACAGGGAGCCCGCGTAGTCGGCGCCACCGAAGTTCTCGGCGAAGACATGGGGCTTGAGGTAGAAGAGCGCCAGGACGACGAAGACGAGGATCGGCACGACCTTGGCGACGGTGACGATGCGGTTGATGGCCGCCGCCTCCTTCACCCCGCGACTGATCAGCAGGAAGAAGAGCCACAGCCCGACCGAGGAGAGGACCACCGCGAGGACGGTGTCGCCCTCGCCGAGCGCGGGCGCGATCGTGCCGATCGTCGACATGATCAGCACCCAGTACGTCACGTTGCCGACGCAGGCACTGGCCCAGTAGCCGAACGCGGCGAAGAAGCCCAGGTATTCGCCGAAGCCGGCCTTGGCGTAGGCGTAGACACCGGCGTCCAGGTCGGGTCGGCGGACCGCGAGGGTCTGGAAGACGAAGGCCAGCATCAGCATGCCCGTACCGGCGACGGCCCAGGCGATCAGGGCGCCGGCGACGCCCGTCTCCTGCGCGAAGCGGCGCGGGAGCGAGAACACGCCGGCCCCGACCATGGAGCCGACCACCATGGTCGTGAGCGTCGGCAGGGTCAGTTTGGCGGCCGTGGTCCCGGGGGCGGTGGCGGCGGCTTGCGTCACCCGAGGGACGTTAGCAACCAAATGCCCCTCTTGCCTGGCGGGCTTCCCCCATATGCCCCATCCCTGAATCGGCCCTATCGTGCTGTTATGGAGCACGCACTGAGTCCCGCCACCCTCACCGAACTGCGGCGCCCGCGCCCCCTACCCCGCGGTCTCCGTGCTCACCCCGACACATCGTCGCGAGCCCGACAACGCCCAGGATCCGGTCCGGCTGCGCAATGTGCTGGCCGAGGCCAAGAAGCAGCTGGAGGCCGATCCGGCCGTCCCCGGGAGCGGCGCATCGACGTCTCCCGGCAGCTCGACCAGGCCCTCGCCGAGGTCGATCTGGCGCACGCCGAGGACGGCCTGGTGATCTTCGCCGCGCCGGGCGAGCACCAGGTGTGGTCCCTCGCCAGGTCCGTACCGGAGCGTGGGTGCTCTCCGACACGTTCCTGACCCGCAATCTCGTCTCCGCGCAGGCTTCCGAGCGCCCGTTCTGGGTGCTGTCGCTCGCCGCGGACCGCGTGACGCTGTGGAACGGCGGGGTCGACCGGGTCACCGAGACCCACACCGGCGGCTTCCCGCTGACCCGCGACCACCGGGACAACTTCGACGCAGAGCGGCAGGAGCGGATCGGCGACATCCCGAGCACCTTCCGCGACGAGGACACCCGCCACTTCCTGCGCGAGGCGGACACGGCGATGGGCCGGGTCCTGCGCGAGCACCGGCGCCCGCTCTACGTCACCGGCGACCAGGCCGCCCTGTCCGCCTTCGACGAGGTCGGCAGCGCCACCAAGGACGCGGTGCACATCGCGCACGGGGGCCTCGCGCACGGCACACCCGACGCCGTGTGGCAGGCCGTACGGCCCCTGGTCGACGCCGAGGCGCGCAAGAGCACCGTCACCGTGACCCGCGAGCTCGAATCGGCGCGCGGGCGCAAGGAGTTCGCGGCCGGCGTCGATGAGGTCTGGCAGAACGCCCGGGAGGGCCGGGTCCGGCTGCTGGCCGTCGAGGAGAACTACCGCGTCACGGTCCGCGACGACCACGGCGACCACCTGGTCCCGGCCGACAGCGGCGACCTCGACGCCCGTGAGGACATCGTGGACGAGATCGTCGAACAGTGCCTGGAGACCGGCGCCGAGGTCCGCTTCGTCCCCGACGGCACCCTGACCGACGCGGAGGGCATCGCGGGCGTACTGCGCTACTGAGCCCGCCGCGCCGCGGAGTCCGGCGCACCCCTGAGGCCGACCTTCGCCCCTGAGGCCGCCCTCCCCTTCGGCGTACGCTACGGCGTGATCGTCGACGGAGAGGGAGTGCGCACGTGGGTGACCTGCTGGGCGTGGCCGTACTGGGTGCGGGGCACATGGGAGCCGACCACATACGACGCCTCGACCAGGTGGTGAGCGGCGCCAGGGTCGCCGCCGTGGCCGACCCGGACACGGCTCGCGCCAAGGAGGCGGCGGCCGGTCTGGACGCGGTCGCGGTGCACGAGGACGCGGTGGCCGCGCTGGACGCCCCGGGGTCCAGGCGGTGCTCGTCGCCTCGCCGGGTCCCGCGCACGAGGAGGCGCTGCTCGCGGCCTTCGCACGCGGCCTTCCGGTGCTGTGCGAGAAGCCCATGGTGCCGGACTCCACCGGCGCGCTCCGCGTGGTGGAGGCGGAGGCACGGCTCGGGCGGCGGCTCGCCCAGATCGGGTTCATGCGGCGCTACGACGCGGAGTACCAGCGCCTCAAGTCCCTGCTGGACAGCGGGCAGTTGGGCCGCCCCCTGATGCTGCACTGCACCCACCGCAATGTGTCGTCGCCGTCGTACTTCACCTCGGCGATGCTCATCGACAGCTCGGTGTCGCACGAGATCGACGCGGCCCGCTGGCTGCTCGGCCAGGAACTCACCGCGGTGAGGGTGCTCAGCCCGCGCTCGTCGGCGAACGCCCCCGAGGGCCTGGTCGACCCGCAGCTCGTCCTCTTCGAGACCGACGGCGGCGCCCTGGTCGACGTCGAGATCTTCGTCAACTGCGGCTTCGGCTACCAGGTGCGCTGCGAGGCCGTGTGCGAGGCGGGCAGCGCCCGGATCGGCGAGGACCACTCGATGGTCGTCACCACCCGGGGCAGCGCCCACGAGGACGTGCCGCTGGACTACCTCGTCCGGTTCGCGGAGGCCTACGACCGCGAGGTGCAGTCCTGGGTCGACGCCACCCGGCGCGGCCTGGTCACCGGCCCGAGCGTGTGGGACGGCTACGCCTCCTCCGCGATCGCCGAGGCCGGGGTCCGGGCGCTGGAGAGCGGCGGCCGGGTGGCCGTCGACCTCGTCCCGCGCCCGGAGTTGTACGCCGACCTCAGCCGCTGACGCTCGCCGCGCCCGACTCCAGGTGCCCGGTGAACCGGCGCGACCAGGTCGCGTCGGAGTCGACGGTCACCGTGAAGTCGTACCAACCGCCCTGGTACGCCACGGCGTTGAAGTAGTCCTCCGTGGACGCGCCCGCGGCGACGGTGTAGGTCCACGGTCCGTCGCCGCGGTAGTGGTTGGAGGTGATGGTGAACTTCACCGAGGCGGCTGACGAGTTGGCCATCCTGAAGTAGATCGCCAGCTTGCCCGTGCCCGGCTCGACGGCGTAACGGGCGCTCACCTCAACGGACTTGCCCGCTTTCGTCGCGTCGCCCTGGAAGCGGCGCAGGAAGCGGTTGGGGCCGACCATGGTGATGTCGTACTTGCCGCTGCCGTAGCCGGTCCCGATGTTGAAGTAGTCGGAGGCGGTGCCGCCCGGGTCGACCGTGTACTGCCAGGGCGTGGTGTCGCGGTAGGCGTTGGGGTGGATGGAGAGGTGGGCGGCGCTCTTCGCGGCGCCGCCCTGGTTGGTCATGGCGAACCAGGCGAGGATCTTGCCGCTCGCCCCGAACTCCAGGTGATCCAGGTACCCGTTGGGCTGGTATGGCAGCGCGCGGGCGGGGCGGGTGCCAGTCTCCTGGACGGGCAGGGCGTTGTTCGTCGGCACCGGGTTGGGCAGCGGGCCGCAGGTGGAGAGGCCGATGACGCTGGTCGCGGGCAGGGACACCGCGCCGTAGACCGGGTTGGCGAAGTCGAAGACTCCGGTCAGGTCGCCGCTGACCTTGCGGCGCCAGGTGCTGATGTTCGGGCAGGCGGCGGGCTTGCCGAGGGTCGTGGTCCAGGTCTCCAGGAAGCGCAGGACCGAGGTGTGCTCGAAGACCTCGGAGGAGACCCAACCACCGCGCGTCCAGGGCGAGATGACGATCATCGGGACGCGGAAGCCGAAGCCGTACGGGACGCCGTTGAGGAACTCGCCGTCGGTCCCGGCGGGCGGGGCGGGCGGCGGGACGTGGTCGAAGTAGCCGTCGTTCTCGTCGTAGTTGAGGAACAGGACGGTCGAGTCGAAGACGTCCGGGTCGGCGGCGAGGGCCTGGTAGACGAGGCTGACGAAGTGCGCGCCGTCGCCGGGCGGGGCGTAGGGGTGCTCGGAGAAGGCCTGGTTGGGGACCACCCAGGAGACCTGCGGGAGGGTGCCCGCGAGGACGTCGGCCTTGATGGCGGCGGCGATGTCGTCGGGGTGGAGCCGGTGGCGGCCGGGACGGAGGACATGCCGCGGTCGTAAAGGGGCTGCCCGCCTTGGAGTTGGCGAAGTTCTTGAAGTAGGCGCAGCCGTTGTCGCCGTAGTTGTCGGCCGCGTTCTGGTAGACCTTCCAGGTCACTCCGGCGTTCTGCAGGGACTCGGCGTAGGTCTGCCAGGTGAGGCCGGACTCGTCGCCGCCGTCGTAGCTGGAGGAGTCGACCTTGCCGCTCCACAGATAGGTGCGGTTGGGGCCGGTCGCGCTGAGCGTGGAGCAGAAGTAGGCGTCGCAGATCGTGTAGTTGTCGGCGAGCGCGTAGTGGAACGGGATGTCCGAGCGGTCCAGATAGCCCAGCGAGCGGACATTGCCCACGCCCGAGACCCAGTTGTCGAGGCGGCCCTTGTTCCATGCCGAGTGCTGGGATGACCAGGAGTGCGGCAGGTCGCCGTTGCACTGGGCGAGGGTCTCGCCGTCATGACCGCCCGCGGCCGGGGTGGCGCTCAGCTTCCACGGGTACTGCCGGCCACCGCCGTTGGGCTGGTTGAAGACCGGGTAGCCGCCGCTCAGCGTGATGCCGCTGCGGTCGTCGAAGCCGCGGACACCCTTGAGGCGTCCGAAGTAGTGGTCGAAGCTGCGGTTCTCCTGCATGAGGATCACCACGTGCTTCACATCCGAGATCGTGCCGGTCGCCGCCGTCGCGCTCCGCGCCGCGACCGCCGGCCGTGCGCCGGTGCCCGTCGCCATGCCCGCCGCCACGGTGGCACCGAGCCCCACGAAGCCTCTTCGGCTGATCGGTGTCATACGCCCCGCCCTCGTCACAGGCGTGCCCGAGCGGCACACCGCGCGCAAGGGTGCACGGGGTGATCGCCAAGGTCCATACCCGGACGGTTAGCCGGAGGTGAACAAAAGTCAAAACCGCTTCCGGGGGCCGGGTCGCGCTCAGACGATCCCGAAAAGGGCGGTCAGGCTCCGGTCGACGACCGTGTCCATGTCCTCCTGTCCGGTGGCCACGATGTCGTAGGTCCGCAGCAGGAAGCGGCGCAGTTCCGGGGTGTGGAAGTGGAGCAGGGCGAGTCCGAACGGCGAGTGGAACTCCAGCACCGTGCGGTCCCGGCCGCACGGCCACAGGTGCACGTCGCCGCCGCCGGCCGGCCTGCGCAGCCCCTCCTCCAGCAGCGCGCGGGCGAAGGTCCAGGTGACGCCCTCGCCGTCGAGGAGACCGCGGGCGGGAAGTCGAGGTGCACGGCCAGCGGGTCCGAGGCGAGGTAGCGGAGCGTGGCGGACACGGCGATCTCGGTGTCGTCCGCCGTGATCAGCCGGGCTCGGGTGGGCTGCTCGAGGGTGATGTCCATGGTCGGTCTCCACTGCGGATGTGAGGTCGGCCGGATTGCCGTGTGCCTGTACGACCTCGCAGGTGCCCTTCGCATTACGCGGAACCTCGAACGAATTAGTGTGACCTGCATCACATGTGCGCGACGGCTGGCCGGTGCCGGTCGTCGTGGTGGCGGCACTGGGCTTCGTGTCCCTGGTGACGATCGGCGCCCTGTTGCCCGCCTCACGCCCCGACGAGGAGCGGGCCGCCTACGGCACACGTCCGGACGCCCGTAGGTTCGGAACCGTACTGGCGGCGGGGACCCTGTCCGCCACGGGGACGTTCGCGGGGAGGCGTCTCTCTCGCGAAAGGGGTCAACCTCCCGCGCGGAAGGCCGTATTGGACCATCCCGTCGTATCCACGGGGGTTCACTGCCGCACACCCCCCGCATCCGAACCGTACGCATCAAGCGCCACCCCCGAATCGCCCCCGCCACCCGCGTCACCGCCTCCGAAGGCGTCCCCGGCAAGCGGGCCAGCAGTAGGCGGCGGGTTTCCTGGGGGCCGCCGCGTACCGGTAGGACGCGTACGCCCGGTGGGGCGGCGGGGGCGAGGGAGCCGGTGATTGTGGTCAAGCCGGCGCCTGCGGCCACGAGTTGGAGCTTGGCCAGCCAGTCGCGGGCCGTGTGGGCGATCTCGGGGCGTTCGTCCAGGCCCGGCCACACCCCCATGAGGCGGTCCTCGCCGGAGGAGGTGCTCGCGATCCAGCGTTGGCCGCGCAGGTCGGCCACGTCGACGTAGTCGCCGCGGGCCAGCGGATGCGTCGCGGGCACGGCTAGGCACAGCGGGCGCTCCGTCAGCGTGTGCAGGACCAGCGGGGGCGACTCCGTGTCCGGCGGCCGGAACGGCGGTGCCGACGCCAGCAGCGCCAGGTCGAGGCTGCCGGCGCGCAGGGCGCGGACGAGGGCCGGGGTGCCGCCCTCGCGGCTGACGACACGCAGGTCGGGGTCGGTGCGGCGCAGGGCGGCCAGGGCGCGGGGCACCAGGACCGCGCCCGCGCTGGGGAACCAGCCCAGGCGCACGGTCGCCGCCTCCGTCGGCAGCCCGGACAGCTCGCGCGCGGTCGCGTCGATCTCGTCCAGCACGACGGTCGCCCGGCGCAGGACGACCCGGCCGGCCGGGGTGAGCCGTACGCCGTCGCGGCGCCGTTCGAGCAGTTCGGCGCCCGCGGCCCGTTCGATCGCGGCGATCTGGCGGGACACCGCGGACTGGGTGTAGCCCAGCGAGGCGGCGGCCGCGGTGAAGGTTCCCTGCTCCGCGACCGCGCGGAAGACACGCAGGGCGGTGAGTGACACATCCGTGAAGTCCATGACGTTTACGCATACTAGTGGTGCGTAACTTTCGTTGGACGCACACCCGGCGAGTTCCTACCGTGGCAGTCATGAACGCTTCACGCATCGCCCTCGTCACGGGCTCCAACCAAGGACTCGGCCGCGCCCTCGTCGAAGGCCTGGCAGCCCGGCTGGGCCCCGCCGATCTGGTCCTGCTCACCGGTCGCGACCAGGGGCGGGTCACCGACGCAGCCCAGGAGGTCGCGAACCTGCCCGGCACCCGCAGCCAGGTCGAGGGCCGGGTCCTGGACGTCACCGACACCGACGCCATCGCGGACCTCGCCACCGACCTGCGGCGGCGGCACGGCGGGGTCGACATCGTCATCTCGAACGCGGTGACCCGGATGCTGCCCGGGGAGTCGCAGGCCGCGCGCGCCGACGAGTTCATCGACGTCTCCAACACCGCCACCCACGCGATGCTCCGCTCCTTCGGGCCCGTCCTGCGCCCCGGCGGCCGGTTCCTCGTCGTGGCCAGCAGCCTCGGCACCCTCGGTCACCTGGACCCCGCCCTGCACCACCTGTTCGACGGCGCGAGCCTGGACCAGGTCGAGTACGCCGTCGAGTCCTGGCGCAGCGCCGTCCACCACGGGACGACGGCCGAGGCGGGCTGGCCGCTGTGGCTGAACGTGCCCTCGAAGGTGGCTCAGGTCGCCGCCGTCCGCGCGGTCGCCGCGGAGCGTCGCGAGCGCGACCTCGCGACCGGCACCCTCGTCGCGTCCGTCTGCCCGGGCATGGTCGACACGGCCACGTCCCGCCCCTGGTTCAGCGACTTCAGCGAGGCCCGGTCCCCGGCCGAGGCGGCGGGCGCCGTGCTCGACCTCGTCTTCAGCGAGCACGTGGACCCCACGCTCTACGGCGAGTTGGTCCGCTTCGGCAAGGCCCTGGACTGGCACGGCGGCACCCCGCTGCTGGAGCAGGACCTGCTGATCACACCGTGACCGGGGCGCACGGCGCAACTGAGGTGTCGGGTACGACAGTTGTGGCCGCGCCCGGGTGGCGGCTGCTGTGCCGTCACCCGGACGCGGCCGTCCGATCGGAGCCCGCTCAGCCGCTAACCACGCGGCTGGACCGGCCTGTTCACGGGGTGAGCTGCCACTGCTCGATGTAGCCGACGTCGATCGCCGCGTGGTCCTGCACCCGCAACGTCCAGGTGCCGTCGACCGGTTGGGCGGAGGCGTCGACGGTGAAGGTCTGGTCGACGTTGTCGGCGGAGCCGCCCGCACGGTTCAGCAGCGAGTAGACGGTGCCGTTCGGTCCGACGAGGTCGACGGTGAGGTCGCCCCGGTAGGTGTGGACGATCTTGACGTAGACCTGGGTGGTGGCCGAGGCGTTGCCGTCGCGGCCGGTGACCGTGATCGGGGACTCCACGGCGCCCGCGTTGTCGGGGATGTCGACGCGGGTGTTGCTGGCGTAGATGTTGGCCACCCGCCAGGTGAAGGCGGCGGTGGCGCTCGCGCCGGTGTCGTCGGTGACGGTCACCGTGACGTCACTGGTCCCGAGGGTGGTCGGGACGCCGGAGATCAGTCCGGTGTCGCTGATGGTCAGCCCGTCGGGCAGTCCCGTCGCCGAATAGGTCAGGCCCGCACCGGAGTTGGTGGTGTAGGCGTCCGTCTGCAGGGACACCGCCTGTCCTACGCCGCTGAGTTGACCGGCGATCGGGGCCACGTTCACGCCGAGGGCGATCCGGCTGCCGACGTTGATCGCCGCCCAGGCGTCGGCCACGGCGAGGTAGGTCGGGCTGTAGGCGCCGAAGAGGTCCGCGGCGGCCTGAAGGGTCGCGGTGCGGGCGCCGGCGTAGTTGGTGGACGAGGTCATGTACGTGGTGAGCGCCCGGTACCAGACCTTCTGGGCGTTGTCGATGCCGATGCCGGTGACCGGCTGGCCGTCGTAGGTGGGACTGTCGTAGGAGACGCCGTTGACGGTCTTCGCGCCGCTGCCCTCGGACAGCAGGTAGAAGAGGTGGTTCGCCGGGCCCGAGGAGTAGTGGACGTCGACGCTGCCGAGCGTCGAACTCCAGTAGTCGCGGGAGGCGCCGTCCTTGGACGGCTTGTCCATGTAACGCAGCGGTGTGCCGTTGCCGTTGATGTCGATCTTCTCGCCGACGAGGTAGTCCGGCGGATCGGCGGGCAGGTTCTCGTGGAACTCCACGGCGGCGGCGAAGATGTCGGAGGTGGCTTCGTTGAGGCCGCCCGACTCGCCGGAGTAGGTGAGGCCCGCGGTCGCGGCGGTGACGCCGTGGCTCATCTCGTGCGCGGCCACGTCCAGCGCGGTCAGCGGGTGGGTGTTGCCCGAGCCGTCGCCGTAGGTCATGCAGAAGCAGGAGTCGTCCCAGAACGCGTTCACGTAGCCGTTGCCGTAGTGGGCCCGGCTGTAGGCGGCGACCCCGTCGTTGCGTATGCCGTTGCGGCCGAAGACGTCCTTGTAGTAGTCCCAGGTCGCCGCTGCCCCGAACGCGACGTCCACGCCCGCGGTCTGCCGGTTGCTCTGGGTCCCGTCACCCCAGACATCGTTGTCATCGGTGAAGAGGGTGCCCGTGCCGGAAGTGCCCTGGTTCAGGTCGTAGGTGCGGTGGCCGGCGCGGTCGCCGTCGACGAGCTGGTATGTCGAGCCGGAGAGCGTGGTGCTGAGCGGGACCGATCCGTTGAACTGGCCGGTGCCGGTGCCCGTTTCGATGCCCTGGTAGCGGAACAGGGCCTTGCCCGAGTCGGCGTCGGTGATGACGTGGAGTTCGTTGGGCGTGCCGTCCTCCTGGAAGCCGCCGACCACCGCCTCCCAGGCGAGGACGGGCTTGGCTCCGGCGGCCCAGACGACGAGTCGCGGGGCGCCGTCGAGCTTGGCCTGTTCGCCGCCCGCCTTCTCGGCGGTCGTGAGGGCCTTGGCCTTGACGGTCGCCACCGACACGTTCGCGGTGATGTCGGGCAGGGTCAGGTCGGCCTTCGCGGCCTTGGACACGGTGAGACGGCCGCTCTTGGCGTGGACGACCAGGTCGCCGCCGAGGACGGCAGCCCGGGTAGGTGCGCTCGTAGCGGGTGTGGGTGGTGCCGTCGGCGTCCTGCGTGACGTCCTTGACGACGAGCTTCTCCCTTGGCGCCGAGGCCGAGGGTCCGCGCCGTGTTCTTGACGGCCGCGCCGGCGCTCTTGAGGAGGGCGGCGTGCTTCGCGGGCGACAGGGCGGCCGGTGCCGCTCCGGCCCGGGGGTGGCCAGGATCTTCGCGGGGGCGCGGTCGCCGCCTGGTGCGGCGGAGGCGGCACCGGTCTGCATGCCGGCCGCCAGCAGGGTGCCGACGGCGGTCAGTACCAGGGCGGCGGTGTATCTGGGGTGGTGCGGAAAACGGTCATGCCGGGTCAAGGCGTTCTCCTTATGTGGGGTGGTCGGACTCGGTGGAGTCCTGGAGAGCGGGTCGGGCCGGGGTACGGCCGTCCGGCGGGCGCGCGGGTGTGGAGGAGAAGGGGCGAGGAGGAGGGGTGAGGAGGAGGTGAACGCTCGGTGAGCGTGGTGCACAGCAGCGTGGCATCACGTCCACAGGATTGTCATGGCTACAACAAATCAACGACTCAAAATGACTGTTGCGTACTGCGGATCACTCACTTGAGCGACACTTTTCGGCCGCACGGCGAGCCCTGGCATCGCACGCGAACACGAAGCCGTCGAACAGGTGGTTGAATGTCGACGCGAGAGGGTAACCAATCCTTCAACTCGCGTACGGCGCATACGACTTGCCCCACCAGGACAGCCACGCCACAAGCACGGCCCACAACGCCCGTGAAGACGCTGGCATATGCCAGAAGCACCACCGGATCGTGTGTTGCCAAATCCCTTACCGGGCGTCGCAGCCTGTGCGACAGTCGTAACCGGTCCCTCCATCCGCCTTGGTCGTACCGTCCCCCGCATCGGAGTGCGTCATGCCGTCCCATCTCTCTGCGGACCGCCCCGCCGCCCAGCCGCCCGCGCGCGGCTCGGTCGAGGCGCTGATATCGCAGGCGCGGCGGCTCATGGGCGACGTGGACGCCGTACGACGGGACGCGCAGCACGACGGATCGGACCCGCGGGAGCGGGCAGCGGGCGCTGTGCGACCTGGCGCTGCATCAACTCAGCGATCTCGACGAGCACTTGGCGCAGCTGCGGGACGGCCCGCCGCCCGTACCGGCCGCCGTCGAGCAGCCGCCCGCCCCGACCGCCGTACCGGAAGCGCCCCGACAGGACCCGCTGCTCACCCGGGTGGGCAGCGCCGAGTGGAACCTGCTGACGGACGAGGCGAGTTGGTCAGGGGAGCTGTACCAAATCCTCGGCCGTGACCCGGCCGCTCCCCCGCTCACCCTCGACGAGCTGCCGTCCCTGGTCTTCGACGAGGACCGGCCGGGCCTGACCGCGATGGTCACGGACTGCCTGATCGACGCCAAGCCCATCGACGGCGAGTTCCGTGTCGTACTGCCCGACGGTGACGTACGGACCGTGCACATGATGGGCGAGCCCGTGCTCGACGCCGACGGCGGCACCGCCTCGATGTGGGCCGTGCTGCGGGACGTCAGCGAACTGCGCCGCAGCCAGCGGACGGTGAGCGAGACCCGTGACTCGCTGCAGCTCCACCGGCATCACGCGCAGGCCGAGCGCCGGCTCGCGGTCGAGTTGCAGGAGGCCGTGCTGCCGCCGTGGCGCGGTTCCCTGCGGCTCCCGCACCAGGGGCCGGAGACGCTGGACCTGGCCGCCCGCTATCTGCCCTCCTCGATGAGCGCGCTGATCGGCGGCGACTGGTACGACGCGCTCCAACTCGCGGACGGCGCCACCCTGTTGAGCGTCGGCGACCTCACCGGACACGGTGTCGCCGTCACCTCGGGCATGGCGATGCTGCTCGGCGCCCTGCGCGGGATGGCGATGGCGGGCACCGAACCGGGTCAACTGATGTCCTGGCTCAACCAGTTACTGGACGCCACCGTCCAACCCGCCCTGGGCAGCGCGGTGTGCTGCCGCTACCGGCCCGAGACCCGCACCCTGGTCTGGGCGCAGGCAGGACACCCCGCCCCGCTGCTGTTCCGCGGCGGGACGGGGCGCGTGCTGAGCGCACCGGACGGCGTACTGCTCGGCGCCACCTCGGGAGCGGCCTACGGCCAGGCCGAGGAGACCCTCGAGGCGGGCGACGTCCTCCTGCTGCACACGGACGGACTGGTGCCCGGGCACAGCGGACCGGAGGCCGTGGACCGACTCCTCGACCTGGCCCCGCGGTTCGGCGAGGCGCGCACCGCACAGGACTGCGTACGGATGGTCGTGGAGGAGTTCGGCGACACCGAGCGCGCCGATGACGCCTGTGTGCTCGTCGCCAGGACGACCTGACGAACTACCCTTCACCGACGAGCCTTTGAGGGATCGTCAGATCGCGGACGGACTGTCGGCCGTACAAACCCCTATGCCTGTGCGCTGCTGCCGCCCCCTGGCCCGCGGGCTCTTCGACGGTGTCCTCGGCAGCGCGAGTTTGATCTCCTCCCGCAGTTCGTGGATCTTCGGATAGCCGGAGTACTGGGCGGTGAGCCGGTACATCTCGCGCAGCCGGTCCCAGGTGCGGTGGGAGGAGTTCGATCCCATCGACATCAGGGCCAACCGCGCGTACCTGTCCGCCTGTTCGGGGTCGTCGGCGATGAAGCAGGCCGAGGCCATCGACAGGAAGTCGAAGATCTTCGACCGCTGCCGTCCGTCGACCCGCAGCGCCAGGGCCTTCTCCGCGAAGTACTGGGCGTGCACGGCCGCGCCCGGCTCGTGCTCGGCCAGCGTGCGGTAGGCCAGGGCCTGCATGCCGTAGAGGTCCTCCTCCTTGAAGGTCTGCATCCAGCCAGGTGCCGGTACGTCGCCGCGGTCGGAGACGAAGAGGTCCTCCGCCTGGCCGAGGGTGCGGCGCATGGCCTGGCCCTTGCCCATCGACGCCTGTGCCCAGGCCTCGATGGTGTAGAGCATCGCCCGGGTGCGCGGCAGCACCTCGTCCCCGGAGCCGGCCTTGGCGAGTTTCATGAGGTCGAGCGCGTCGTCGGGCCGGCCCAGGTGCACCATCTGGCGAGCCGCCCGGGAGAGCGCCTCCCCGCACGGGGCCGGTCGCCGCCCTCACGGGCCGCGTGGGCGGCGATGACGAAGTACTTCTGGGCCGTGGGTTCCAGGCCGACGTCGTGCGACATCCAGCCCGCGAGCACGGCGAGGTTGGCGGCGACGCCCCACAGGCGCCGCTGCAGATGGTCGGGGTGACGGTAGGCGAGCATGCCGCCCACCTCGTTGAGCTGTCCCACCACGGCCTTGCGCTGCAGCCCGCCGCCGCGGGCCGCGTCCCAGGCGCGGAACACCTCGACGGACTCCTCCAGTTCCTCGATCTCCTGCGACCCGATGGGGGCGGCCTCATAGCGGTCGAACCCAGCGGGGTCGGCGTGCAGGGGATCGTCGTACCGGGGAGCATCGGCGGAAAGAGTCGGATCGGAGTGCAGCCAGTCGTACATGGCACTGCTGAGTGCGGAGCCTGCGGCGAGCGCGGCGCCCGCGCCCACCAAGCCGCGTCGGTTGAGCATGAGGTCCATTCCCGTGAATTCGGTGAGGACCGCAGCAGTCCGTTCGGGCGCCCACGGCACACCGTCGGGATGTTCCACACTCCCGTCGTCGGGCCGTTTCCCCGTACGCCCGTGCCGGACCAGACCGAGGTCCTCGATGGTCACGACACGGCCGAGACGCTCGGTGAACAGAGCCGCCAGCACCCTCGGCACCGGATCGCGCGGGATCTCTCCCGTGTCGATCCAACGCCGTACCCGCGAGGTGTCGGTCGACAGCTGGGGGTGGCCCATGGCCGCCGCCTGCCGGTTGACCCGCCGCGCGAGTTCGCCCTGGACCAGCCGGCCAGGCCGAACAGGTCCGAGAGACGGGAGTTGGGTTGTCCGTTCACGTCAAGCCCCCAGGTTCTCGGCTGACTTGAACATAGCCCGGTGCGCCTTGCCGGGCGACTATTCGCCAGGGTTCGCCAGGGTGCGCCAGATGGTGTGCCACTGCGCATCTGGTGTCAGGTAGGAAAGCGCCACCCCGACCCGGTCCCCGAGGAACACTCCCCAGGGTGCACCAGCGGGACCGGGCCGGGAGCGCGCTTGCTTGGACAGGCACTGCAGGCACACGAAGGGATCTGTTTCTCCCATGTACACAGCATCGTCCTCCGTGTCCGCCCCGCCCCGGTCGCTGCACCCCCGCCCGGGCGCCGGCGGCCCCTACCTCGACCCGGCGCGTCCGGCGGCCGGCCCCGTGCTCGGTGCGGGCAGGCCGCGGCGCGTTCCCGGGCTCGGCCCCAACCCCTCAGCGGGAGACTCGACTTGTCCGGCCCTCAGGGCGCCCAGCTGCGGACGGCGATCGCGTCGGTGCACCGGATCTGCCCGGAGTTCGCTCCGGTGCAGGTGCTACGCCGCAACGGGCGCTCGGTGCTCCTGGTCGGAACGACCGGACGCAGCACGGCCGTAGCGAAGTGTTTACTGGACCACTCCCCGCGTGGGCCGAGCGGATCCAGCACGAGATAGCCGCGTACCGCTCGTTCGTCCGGCACCGTCCGCCGGTGCGTGTGCCGCGTCTGATCGCGGCGGACCCGGACAACTGCACGCTCGTCATCGAGCGGATGCCGGGACGGGTGGCAGCGCTGCACCGGCACCCGGCGGAGGCCCCGCCGCGGGCGGACATCCGGGCGGCGCTCGGCGCGATCTGCCGGCTGAACGCCTGGCGCCCGCCGGCGGGCACGTTCGACGCCCCGCTGGACTACGCGGCCCGTATCTCCCGCTATCACGAGCTGGGGCTGCTCACCGACCGGGACATGGGAGACCTGCAGAAGCTGCTGCACGGCATCGCGCACTCGGCGGGCCGGGGCGGGATGGGCCAGTTCTGCCACGGTGACGCCCTGTTGTCCAACATCCTTCTGTCACCGGCCGGTCCGGTGCTGGTGGACTGGGAGCACGCGGGCTGGTACCTGCCCGGCTACGACCTGGCCACGCTGTGGGCGGTCCTCGGGGACGCGCCGGTGGCCCGGCGGCAGATCAGCCAGATCGCGCAGTCGGCGGGACCGGCCTCGCGTGACGCGTTCCTGGTGAACCTGATGCTGGTGCTGACCCGGGAGATCCGTACCTACGAGATGGCCGTGCAGCGTTCGATGCACGAGACGACCCCGGCGGCTCCGGGAACGGCCCACCCGGGTGCCGCGCCGTCCGGCGAGGAACAACGGCTGCTGCTGCGGCGGCTGCACGACGACTGCCAGATGGCCCGCCGGGCCGTGCGTGCGGCGGTCGGCACTCGCTGACGGGGACGAGGTCCGCGGTACGCCCTGCAGCGGCGCACCGCGGACCTTCGTGTCCCGGCCGACAGATGGCCGCCCCCATGTGTCCGGCCTCTATATGTCGACTCGCCATATGTCGGACCGCGCCACGCCGCACGCCCCCATTGGTGTACTCCACTGACGCTCCGCAGGCCCGGACACCACCGCCACGAAACTCCTCGCATCCCCGTTGACATGGGAAATCGCCGTCCTCTGGGCATGATTGACGGATCGTCGGCCAGCCGGTACCACTGACGCACGTCCGGCCCCGCACGGTTCATGACAATCCCACCGTCCCAGGAGGCTGCATTGCGAGGATCCTCGACCGACCCCACCCGCTCTCCCGGACACAGACGCGCGCGCCGGTCCGCCGGCGCGCTCGCGACCGCCGCCCTGCTGCTGCCGCTGCTGGGCGCGGCCCCGTCGGAGAGCCCCACCGACTCCTCCGCCTCCACCCTCCAGCAGGCGTTCGCGTCGGCGTCCGCCGAGTACCACGTGCCGCAGACGGTGCTGCTGGCCGTCTCCTACCTGCAGTCCCGCTGGGACACGCACGGCGGAGCGCCGAGCGTGACCGGCGGCTACGGTCCGATGCACCTCACCGACGCCCGCACCGCCCTCGCCGCGACGGAGCACCTGAGCGAGGGCACCGAGGACGCGCGCGGCGACAGCGCCCGCCCGGCCCTGCACCCCACCGCGCAGCTCCCGGCGGAGTCCCAACTCCCCGCCCGCCTCAGGACGTTGGCGAAGGCGGCCGAGCTGACCGGCCTCCCGGCGACCGATCTGCGTACCGACGAGACCGCGAACGTGGCGGGTGGCGCGGCCCTCCTGGCGGACGCCCAGAAGAACCTCGGCGAGTCACTGAGCGCGGACCCGGCCGACTGGTACGGCGCGATCGCGCGCTTCTCCGGCGCGGACGACACGGCGACGGCGGCGTCGTATGCCAACGATGTCTACGACGTGATCCACACCGGCGAGCAGCGCACCACGGACGCCGGTCAGCAGGTCTCCCTGGCCGCGCAGCCGGGCCTCGCGCCCGACACCGCGCAGCTGAAGCGCACCGGCCTGCGCACGGTCTCCGCCGACGGTACGGAGTGCCCGAAGAAGGTGTCGTGCGAGTGGATCCCGGCGCCGTACTCCCAGTTCGGGACCGACGACTACGGCAACCACGACCTCGGTGACCGGCCCGCGTCGCAGAGCATCAAGTACATCGTCGTCCATGACACGGAGGGCCAGTGGGACGGTGTCCTGAACCTGGTCCAGGACCCCACCTATGTGTCGTGGAACTACACGATCCGCTCCACCGACGGTCTGATCGCCCAGCATGTGAAGGCCAAGGACGTGGCCTGGCACGCGGGCAACTGGTACATCAACGCCAAGTCGATCGGCATCGAGCACGAGGGCTTCCTCGCGGCGCCGGACGCCTGGTACACGGAGGCGATGTACCGCTCGTCGGCCCGCCTGGTGACGTACCTGACCAAGAAGTACGGCATCCCGCTGGACCGGCAGCACATCCTCGGCCACGACAACGTGCCGGGGCCGACCACGTCCACGGTCCCCGGGATGCACACGGACCCGGGCCCGTACTGGGACTGGGCGCACTACTTCGACCTGCTGGGCCACCCCGTCAAGCAGACCGCGCACAGGAGCGGCGGCCTGGTGACGATCCGCCCCGACTACGCGACCAACCAGCCGGTGTACACAGGCTGCGTCACCGCGGGCCAGCCGTGCGCGGTGCACGGCTCCAGCGAGGTCCGGCTGTACTCCGGGCCGGGCGAGACCTACCCCCTGATCAAGGACATCGGCCTCGGTACGACCCCGACCACCGGCGTCAACGACCTGTCCTCGCGGGTGTCGACCGGGCAGCAGTACGCGGTGGCCGACCGTTCCGGGGACTGGACCGCGATCTGGTACCTGGGTCAGAAGGCCTGGTTCAAGAACCCGCAGAAGCACCCCACCGCCGTGGCGGCGGCGGCCGGTCTGGTGGTGACACCGAAGGAGGGTGCGGACAGCGTCCCGGTGTACGGCCGCGCCTACCCGGAGGCCTCGGCCTATCCGACGGGAGTCCCCGCGCAGGCGATCTCCCCGCTGCCGTACACCCTGCTCAAGGGCCAGAAGTACGTGGTCGGTGACAAGGTGCCCGGCGAGTACTACTACGCGGTCACCTTCACCACCGACTCGCACAAGGTGGTCGTAGGAAAGGATCTCTACTACGAGATCCAGTACGGCCACCGCGTGGAGTACGTGCGGGCCGCGGACGTCCGGCTGGAGCGGTCCAGCCGGTAGCCGTGCCTCAGCCCTGCTGGAACAGTTCCGCCGGGAGCGGTTTCAGCAGGGCGTAGAGGTCGTCCGTGATGGGGCGGTCCCAGGCGGCGATGGTGACCAGGACGTTGTCGCTGCGGTCGAACTGGACGCAGGAGATCCGGCTCTCGGAGAGCTTGAGGCGGCGCACGATCAGCAGGTTGTCGCCCTGCATCACCGGCATGTCCTCGGCTCCTACGACGGTCACCTCCTCGTCGTTCTCCAGCGCGAGGAGCAGTTGCGCGACCTCGAACGGGATCTCGTCCTCGGCGACGTCACGGGCCGGGGAGCCCTCCGGCAGATTGCCGATGACCATCGCGGGGCCGCGGCCGCCGAACAGGTCGTACCGCAGGAACACACCCTGGCACGTGCCGTCGGGGGCGGGCAGCAGACCGGCACCGAGGTTCCCGGGCCAGTCGCCCGGGTCCATGGCCAGCACATCGAATTCGGGGCCGGCGGGGGTGGCGCTGCGGCGGCGGAGGAACGACATGTGGCCATGGTACGGGGTGCCGTTCGGCGATGGGGCCGTGGTTCAGTGCCGGGTGCGTGGTCGGGTGCCGGTGCGTGGGGGCTGATCGCGCCCACACGGCGGAGCCGCATGTCGACACAGCCTCGCGCCCCTGGGGTCGCCCTTACGTTGGTTCGATCAACGCCGTTTCCAGGCCTGTGTGCTCCGTGCCCAGTTTCCGGTAGGCCGCCGAGAGCAGGCGTACCGCCGTTTGTTCGTCCGTGTGGAGTTCTACGGCTATCTCGGCGTCCGTGTGGCCCTCGGCCGCCAGGGTCGCGGCGGTGCGTTCCTGGGTGGTGAGGGTGTCGGTCTCGGTGCTGTGGAGGCGGCGGGGGCGCAGTCCTGCCGCGGCCAGTTCGGCGCGGGCTGTGTCGGCGAGGCCGTCGGCGCCGCACTGGACCGCTGTGTCGAGGCCTCGGTAGAGGTGGTCGCCGGCTTCCCTGGACCTGCCCGTGCGGCGGAGTTCGGTGCCGAGGGCGACCAGGGCGCAGGCCAACTCGTAGGCGGCCGGGGAGCGTTCGAGGTGGGTGACGGACTCTTCGAGGAGTTTGGCGCGGGCCGAGCCGGAGGAGACCTCGGCGGCGACGCGCAGGGCCTGGCCGATGGCGGAGGGGGTGTCGAACTGGCGGGCGCGGGCGACCGCTTCGTGGGCGGTAACGACGGCGCGCTCGGGGGTGTCGTGGCGTTCGGCGCGGGCGAGGTGGAGCTGCCAGGGGCACCAGGCCGGGTTGCGGATGCCGCGCGGGTCGAGGCGGCGGCCGGCGGAGGCGAGTTCGGCGGCGGCCTCCTTGGCGAGGCCGCGGGCCAGCAGCAGTTCGCCGTAGACGGTCTGGGCGTCAGGGAAGACCACGGCCGCGGGGAAGGGCTCCGCGAAGTCGTGGTCCTCGGCGAGCCGGGTGGCCTCCTCGACCCGGCCGCGGGCGAGCAGGACCTCGATGAGGATGCCGGTGCCGTACCAGTAGACGGGGGTGCCGGGGCCGACGCGTTCGGCGAGGCGCAGGCCCGCGCGGGCGAAGTCCTCGGCCTCGGCGAGGCGACCGCGCCGGTAGCGGAGGTAGCCGAGCAGGGTGTAGCCGAAGGACAGGTGGGCGCCGCGCCAGCCCTGCTGTTCGAAGTCGGCGATGCCGGTGGCGAACAGTTCCTCGGCGCGGCCCGGCCGGTCGCAGTACATGTAGGCGAGGGCGACCAGCACCGGCACCTCGAACCCGCGGTCGGCCTCCGCCCAGCCGAGGCCACCACTCAACGCGCGCTCGGCATGGTGGAGGGCCACATGTGCGGGTTCACCACGGAGTACGGCGTCCCAGGTGCGCAGGCCGATGATGTACCGCTCGGTGAGGTCGCGGCCCTTGAGCCGGTCGGCGAGTTTGGTGAGGCGGCGGGAGCGCGAGGGGTGGTCGGGTTCGTCGGCGCGGAAGGCGTCCCATGAACTGCTCGGAGAGCATGCGCAGTTTGACCCGGGCGTCGTCGGTGACGCGGATCTCGCGGGCGAGGGTCTCGGAGGCCTCGGCGAGGCGGTCGCTGTGGGCGAGGACCTGGGAGAGGCGGTAGACGATGTTCTGCCGCAGGCCCGCGTCGCTGATCGGCTCTTCGAGGGCGGCCCGCAGGTGGTTGACGGTGGTCGCCGGTTCGGTGAGCAGGAGGCGCTGCCCAGTTCGTAGAGGACGGCGGCCCGGTCGTCGAAGGGCGGGGGTTCGCGCAGGGCGCGGGCGAGGTAGGTGCGGGCGGTGTCGGGGGCGCCGGCGCGCAGGGTCTCGCCCGCCGCGGCGGCGCGGAGTTGCTGGACCACCCAGTTGTCGCCGTCCGGGTGGGTCTCCATGAGGTGGCGGGCGGCGGCGGAGGGGCCCTGGCCTTCGTTGATGACGCACCAGGCGGCCTGGCCGTGCAGGGCGACGCGGACGCCCGCGGGGATGGCCCGGTAGACGGCGGTGGCGATCAGTGGGTGCGTGAACTCGAGGCGGCCCGAGGCGGTCGGCGTGCCGGTGAGGATGCGGGCGCCGCGCAGCGCGTCGGCGGCGTCGGCTGCCTCCTCGTGGCCGAGTCCGGCGACGGCGGCGGCGAGCATCGGATGGGTCTCGGTGCCGAGGACGGCGCAGGCCCAGGCGAAGCGGACGGTCGAGGTGCCGAGGCGTTCGAGGCGGGTGATGAGGCCGCTGCCCTTGACGGCGGCGGCGAGGTCGCGCAGTTGGTGGGCCCCGGCCTCGGTGGGGGTCAGGCCGCGGTCGTGGACCTTGGCGGTGAGTTCCACGGTCTCGAAGGGGTTCCCGGCGGTGACGGCCCAGCACTCGTGGCAGAACGCGTCGTCGGCGTGCTCACCGAGCATCTCGCGCACGAGGTCGGTGACGGCTTCGACGCTGAGCGGCTCCAGGTCGAGGGGGCGGACCCCGGCCCGGCCGGGCAGTCCCTGAACGACTCGGCGTGGTCCGGGAGTTCGTCGGGCCGGTACGCGACGACGACCAACAGCGGGAGTTGCTCGGCCCGGGGTGCGAACGCGGCCAGCCAGCCCAGGGATTCGGGGTCGGCCCAGTGCGCGTCGTCGAGGACGAGGACCATCGGGGCACGCTTCACCGCGAGGTGGGTGAGCACCCAGTCGAGGCCGTCGCGCAGACCCTGCTGGTCGGGCGGGGAGCCTTGCGTGGGCGCGCACAGGCCGAGGGCGGGGCCGACGATGTCGTACCAACTGCCCAGCGCGGCACGGAGATCGGCGTCCGCCGCACCGGCGAACTGCGGTTGCAGCAGTTGACGGGCGACGTGGAAGGCGACTCGCTGTTCCTGGTCGCCGCCTCGCCCGGAGAGCACGGTGCAGCCCTGGGCCGCGGCGCGACGGCGCACTTCGGTGAGGAGGGTGGTCTTGCCGATGCCGGCCCGCCCTGCGAAGGCGAGGGAGGGCACCGCGCGGGCGGTCCCCGGCTCACCGCCGTCCGTGCGCAGTCCGGTCAGTTCGCCCAACGCCTCGTCCACGGCGGCGAGTTCACTCTCCCGTTCGAAGAGTGTCCTTCGACTGCGCGCGCTCCGCTGCCCCATGCCATACCCCCTGCCACGGTGGTGCGCTCGCGCGGGGAGCGAACGCGCACCGTGAGCTACAGGGACCTCAGCGTACGCTTTCCGAAGGTCGCACGACCCGGTAGTGGCCGAAAGCGTACCGGCCGGTTCTGCCGGGTCCCGGGGACGGCCGGGGCACGGGAGAGTATCGATGGACGATCCACGGCAACTGCTGCGCGACGTGGAGGTCTTCGTGGGTGAACTGCCCGTCTTCGACCCGCTGATGGCGCCGGACACCCCGTCAGAGTTGCTCACGGAGTGACTGCTGGGGGCGCTGGAGGCCGGGGTGCGCGAGCCGCACGCGATGACGGTGTCCACGGCCGGTGCGGACGGCAATCCGACGGCAAGGACCGTGATCCTCAGGGGCGTTGGGCCCGACGGCCGGCGGTTGGCGTCGGACGGCGTCAGCGTCAAGGCCCGCGATCTCGCCCAACGGCCGTTCGCCGCCCTGACGTTCTACTGGTCGCCGCCGTCAAGGAGTCACTGGAGCGGCTGGAGGACGAGCCGGACCTCGTGGCACCCGGCTGGACCCTGCACACGGTGCGCCCGGAGTCGGTCGAGTTCTGGCAGGGCGACAAGGGGCGGCGGCACACCCGACTGGTGTACGTGCGTGAAGTCGCGGGCTGGCGCAAGCGGTTGCTGTGGCCGTGACCGGCGACTCGTCCGCCGACGCGACGCTCAAGGCGTGACGTCGTCGGGCAAGTCGCCGTGCACGCAAGGGACTTGGTCACTCCTCCGGCGCTGTCGGCGGCACCACGGCCACCGGGCTCACCGCGTGCAGCAGGACCGCCTGGGTGACCGAGCCGAGCAGGCGGGCCGGGGACAGCAGGCGGCGGCGGTGGCGGCCGACCACGACGAGGGCGGCGTCCTTGGAGGCGGCGACGAGGTGGCCGGCCGCGTCGCCCGGCGCGACGTACGACTCGGTGTCGATGTCCGGGTGGCGTTCGCGGTGCGGGGCGAGCAGGGCCTCGGTGAGGGTGCGGGTCTCGTCCTCGACGGCGTCCTGGTCGATGACCGGCGGGACGAGTTCGCCGGGTGACGCCCAGGCCTGCGGCGGCCACGGGTAGGCGGCGACGACCTGGACGCGGGCGCCGCGCAGGGCCGCCTCGGCGAAGGCGAAGGAGAGGGTGGTCTCGTCGGGACTGTCCACCTGCAGTCCCACGACCACGCGGGGGCCGGGTCCGGCCGGGACCTCGCCGTGCACCTCGCGTCCGGGCCGGGGCACCACGACGACGGGGCAGTCGGCGTCACGGGCGGCTGCCATGCCGTTCGAGCCGAGCAGCAGGCTGGCGAAGCCTCCCCGGCCACGCGAGCCGAGCACCAACAGCTGTGCGCCGGAGCCGAGTTCGGGCAGGACGGCCCCGGGTGCGCCCTGCATCCCGACGTACTCCATGACCGGCCGGTCGGCACGCCCTTCGAGACGGGTGCGAACCTGGTCGAGCACCTCGTCCTCCTCAGGTTCCGGTGGTCCGGCGACCAGGACGCCGGGCGGTGTCCAGGCGGCGGCGTACTGCCACACATGGACCACCCGCAGCGGCGCCCCGCGTCCGAGGGCCGCGTCGACGGCCCAGTCCAGGGCGCGCAGGCTGTCGTCCGAACCGTCGACCGCCGCGATGACCGGCAGGGTGCTCATGGGTTCCTCACCTCCGGAGTAACGGGACCTTCCCCTCCGCGGCCAGCCTGGCTCAGCACCGGCTCCGGAAGGGTTCTCATGATCGCGTGTCCGGAAAATCGCGCGGGCCACCCTCCCCGAGCGGCGGTTACGCGCGGACGGCGATGGCGACGAGTGGGCGTTCGCGGCGCAGGACCCGGTCGAGAAGGTGCACCACCCGGTACATGAGGAAGCGTCCCCTCATCATCTCCTCCACGCGGGCGGTCTCCGCGGCATCCATGAGCCGGGCGGTCGCGGGCACCGCGGCTACGCCATCGGGGACGGTGCCCTTCATGTCACAGGGGGCGATGGTCACTTGGGGGTTGTTGCGGATCCGTTTGGCCTTCCCGGTGTCCGGCGGTGTCAGGGCGTAGAGCGTGCCGTCGTGGACGAGGCTGCCGACGGGGGCGGGGACGCCCTGGCCGTTGCGCCGGAAGGTGGTCAGGCTGACGTGGCTGCCTCTGCCGATGCGGTCGAGTGCCTGGTCGAAGTCGCTGCGCGGGGTGGTCACGCGGGTCTCCTGGGCTCACGGGTTGACCGGCCGGCCAGGGCACGGGCCGCGCGCGCGGCCTGCTCCTCGACGGAGGACGGGGTGTTCCAGGGGCCGGGCAGCATGTCCTGCTGCTGGAACAGGGCCAGACCGTGGGCCGCCGCCGCGACCTGGACGAGCAGTTCGAACGCCTCGTCCGGGTCGGGGGCGATCCGGCTGGTGACCGGCCTCAGGTCGTCGTGCAACGCACCGCCCGCCGCGGCCAGTTCGGGGTGCCGGCTCTTGTCGAGACCGGCAAGGAAGGTGATGTCGAAGAGGGCGCGCTCCTCGGCGGCGAACCGCACATAGGCGGTCGCGAAGGCCGCCAGCTGCTCGACCGGTTCCGTGTGCGCGGCCAACGCGGTGCGGTAGCGGCGCCGCTGCTCCTCGTAGCCCTTCAGAGCCAGCGAGGCCAGCAGCGCCTCCCGGTCGCTGAAGTGCTTGTAGGGGGCCGACACGCTGACCCCGGCCCTTCGGCACGCCTCGGCGAGGGTGAACCCGTGCGGGCCGCGCTCGCCGACCAGGGCGAGCCGCCTCCTCCAGCGCGTTGCGCAGGTCTCCGTGGTGGGTGCCGGTGGGGCGCCGTTTGACTGCCATGCCGACAAGGTTAACACTATTCACCATAGGTAAATGGTATTCACCTACGACGCCGAAGAGAAGAGGCGGCCGGCCAGGCAGCAGGCAGGCCACGATCACCGCCCCCCCCCAGCCGCCGAGTCCCCGTACTACTCCAGGAGGAACCCATGACCGCATCGAAGCCCGCGCACTGGACCGCCCAGGACATCCCCGACCAGCGCGGCCGTACCGCCGTGATCACAGGTGCCAACACCGGCATCGGCTTCGAGACGGCCAAGGCACTCGCCCTGCGCGGGCGGCGGTCGTCCTGGCCGTACGGGACACCGACAAGGGCAAGCGCGCGGCGGAGGAGATCGCGCTCGCCGCACCGACGGCGAGCGTGCGCGTCCAGCGGCTCGACCTGAGTTCGCTCGCCTCGGTCCGTGACGCGGCCGGGGAACTGCGAGACGCCTACGCCCGGATCGACACGCTGATCAACAACGCGGGCGTGATGTACACCCCCGCAGGCGACGACCGCGAACGGCTACGAGCTGCAGTTCGGCACCAACCACCTGGGCCACTTCGCCCTGACCGGGCTCCTGCTGGACAGGCTCCCCGCCTCGCCCGCCTCGCGCGTCGTCACGGTCAGCAGCGCGGGACACCGCATGGGCGGCCCCGTCGATCTCGACGACCTCGACTGGCGCAGGCGCCCGTACGACCGGACCGCCGCCTACGGACACTCGAAGCTGGCCAACCTGCTGTTCACCTACGAACTCGCCCGCAGACTGCCCGCCGACGGGCCGCTGGCCGTCGCCGCCCATCCCGGGGCGCCGACACCACCGGTTCCCGGAGCGCGATGGCGCACTCGTCCGCCGTCACCCGCGCGGCCTTCGCGGCGATCCGGCCGCTGCTCCTCCAGTCCCCGAGAGGGGCGCACTGCCCGTGCTGCGCGCCGCGACCGACCCGGGGTGCGGGGTGGCGAGTTCTACGGCCCTCGCGGATTCCAGCAGAGCAAGGGGCACCCCAAGGTGGTCCGCTCCAGCCCGCAGTCGTACGACACGTCGCTGCAACGCCGGCTGTGGGCGCTGTCGCAGGACATGACCGGTGTCGCGTTTCCCGTGTAGCGCCACGCGAGCGGCGCGGGGAAACGAACCGGAGACCGCCGTGCGCGGCACGCGGCCCGGCCGCCACCGTCACGAGTGAGGGCCGGGCAGAAGATGCCTGTGCGCATTTCCCCTGCCGGTCGGCCGGGAACCGTCACCTTCAGGTGAGGTCGAACTCCCCTTCCCGCGCCCCCGACACGAACGCGCCCCATTCCGCGGGCGTGAAGATCAAGGAAGGGCTTTCCGGGCGGCCGCTGTTGCGCATCGCGATGAATCCCTCGACAAAGGCGATCTGGACATCCCCAGGCCACGGCTGCTCGAGTGCCAATCGGCGTCACTGAGGTCCAGCTCCGGCTTGTCCCAGCCCGCAAGCGGGTGCTGCTGGATGGTGCTCTCGGCCACGTCCGTGCTCCTCCCGATTCGTCGTCCGCGGCCAGCCTAGCGATCGGTTTCTGATGCCAACAGGCCACGTGAGGGGACCTTTCAGGAGGCGGGGGCGTTCGCTGCCCACGAGCCACATCGAGAAGAACTGCGATCCGCCGCCGTAGGCGTGCCCGAGAACCCGTCGAGCGCCTTCCACCTGGTGTTCTCCGGCCTGGCCTCGCACCTGAAGGGCGGCCTCCGCGAAGCGGATCATGCCCGAGGCGCCGATCGGATTGGTCGAGAGCACACCCCCTGACATGTTCACGGGAAGGTCGCCGTCCAGCTCGGTCACCCCCGATTCGGTGAGTTTCCAGCCCTCTCCCTCGTCGGCGAAGCCGAGGTTCTCCAGCCACATGGGCTCGTACCAGGAGAACGGCACGTACATCTCCACGGCGTCGATGTCCCGGCGCGGATCGGCGATCCCTGCCTGCCGGTACACATCGGCCGCGCAGTCCTTGCCGGCCTGTGGCGACACGCAGTCCTTTCCGGCGAACAGGGTGGGTTCGCTCCGCATGGCGCCCCCGTGCATCCAGGCCGCCGGCCGTGGTGCGCGGGCCGCGCCCGCCCGGTCGGTGAGCACCATGGCGCAGGCGCCGTCCGAGGACGGACAGGTCTCCGAGTACCGGATCGGGTCCCACAGCATCGGCGAGGCCTGGACCTTCTCCAGGGTGATGTCGTGCTCGTGGAGATGCGCGTACGGGTTCTTCAGCGCGTTGCGCCGGTCCTTGTACGCGACGAGCGAGCCGACCGTGTCGGGCGCCCCGGTCCGCCGCATGTAGGCCCGCACATGCGGCGCGAAGAACCCGCCCGCACCCGCGAGCAGCGGCTGCTGGAAGGGAATGGGCAGGGACAGCCCCCACATGGCGTTCGACTCGGACTGCTTCTCGAAGGCCAGTGTGAGTACGGTGCCGTGCACGCGGGCCGCGACGAGGTTCGCGGCGACGAGTGCCGTGGACCCGCCCACGGATCCGGCGGTGTGCACCCGCAGCATCGGCTTCCCCACGGCGCCCAGCGCGTCAGCGAGGTACAGCTCGGGCATCATGACGCCCTCGAAGAAGTCGGGCGCCTTCCCGATGACGACGGCGTCGATGTCGGCCCACGTCAACTCGGCGTCCGTCAGGGCACGTTGGGCCGCCTCCCGCACCAGCCCCGCGATCGACACGTCCCGCCGCGCGGCGACATGCTTGGTCTGGCCGATCCCTACGACGGCCACGGGCTCCTTGCTCATCGCGGATCCCCTTCGAGTACGGCGACCAGGTTCTGCTGCAGACAGGGACCGGAGGTCGCATGGGCGAGGGCCCGGTCGGACTCGCCCCGGTGGATGCGGGCGGCGGCCTCGCCGATGCGGATGAGCCCGGCGGCCATGACGGGGTTGGCGGCGAGGGCGCCCCCGGACGGGTTGACGCGCACGTCGTCACCGAGGCGCAGCGCCTTGCGCAGGACGACCTCCTGCGCGGTGAACGGCGCGTGCAACTCGGCCGTATCGACAGGCCGTTCGAAGGCCCCGGCCTTCTCGGCGGCGAGCCGCGCAGACGGGGAGTCGGTCAACTCCCTCACTCCGAGCCCGTGTGCCTCGATGCGGTGGTCGATCCCCTGATCCAGGCGGGCCGTTGGCACAGCTCGCGGGCCCGTTCCCCGGCCGCGAGGATCACGGCGGCGGCGCCGTCACCGACCGGCGGACAGTCGCCGGTACGCAGCGGCCGTACGACGTAGTCGCCCTGCGGTACCGAACCCCGCACCTGCGCATGGGAGTTGGCGCTCGCGTCGGTCCGGCTGCGGGCCGCGACGGCGGCGAGCGCGGGTTCGTCGGTGTCGCCGGCGTCGATGAGTGCCTGGGCCTGGAGGGCGGCCAGGGCGACCGCGTCCGGCCACAACGGGGCGACGTAGTACGGGTCCAACTGCCGCGTCAGGACGTCGCGTACGGAGCCGGGGGACGACTTGCCGTACGAGTACACGAGCGCGGTGTCGGCGTCACCGGTGACGAGTTTGACCCAGGCCTCGTAGAGCGCCCAGGCGCCGTCCATCTCGACGTGCGACTCGGAGATCGGCGGCCAGGCTCCGACGCCGTCGAGGGCGAGGGTGAAGGAGAAGGCGCGCCCGGCGAGGTAGTCGCTGGAGCCGGAGCAGGTGAAGTCGATGTCGGCGGTCTTGAGGCCCGTCTGTTCGAGGACGCCGTGCAGCACCGGCATCAGCATCTCCACCTCGGACAGTTCGTCGGTGGTCCGCCGGTGGTCGGTCTGCGCGAAGGCGACGACGGCGATCTCACGCGGTGCGGCGTCTCCTGACATCACAGCAGCTCCTTGTAGGCGTCGTAGTCCGCGTCGGGTTCACCGGTCGGCCGGTAGTGGTCCGGATAGCGGCCGCCCTCGCTCCACACCGCTTCGACCCGCAACCCCATACGGACCTGGTCGTACGGAATCCCACCGATCCGCCCGTGCAGCGCGAGGTCGGCGCCGTCGAGGGCGATGTGCGCGTAGACGTACGGCACCTCGATGTCGAGGTTCTTCGCCTTGATGTTGACGATGCAGAACGTCGTCACCGTGCCCCCGCGGACCCACTTCGACGTGTTCCGCTGTGGCGACCCGCAGGTGGGACACGCACCCCTGGGCGGGACGTACACCTTCCGGCACGAGGGGCAGCGTTCCCCGACGGTGCGCTGTTCGGAGAGCGCGCGGATGTAGTCGGTCTGGGCACGCCCGGGCGAGTAGACGTAGTCGAGCCGCGCCCGCGGCCACGATGCCGGTGACCATGTCCTCGAACTCACCACTGTGGGCGCCGGGTTGATGCCCATCCTCCCCGTCGTACGGCTCGAAACACGCGATGTCGGTGATGGCACCGGTACGCTCCTCGGCCCACCGGACACGCACACGCATACCGGTACGCACGGCGTCGGGCCCGGTGACATCGAGGGCGTGCAGCAGAGCGGTATCGGCACCGTCGAGCCGAACCAGCACCCACGCGAAGGGGGTGTCGAGCGGCTGCCCACGCCGGGGTTCGTGATTCCAGGCCCAGGTGGTGACCGTCCCGGTCGCGCCGACCTCGACGAGATCGCGGATCTCCTCGGCGGTAACGGGGTCGTACTCGACGGGAGGGACAAGGGTCCGCCCGTCACCGGTCTTCACCCCGAGAACGACACGTTCGCGGAGGCCGGTGAGAAAGGCACTCTGGACGGGGCCAAGGGAGCGAGTGAACGGAAACTCAAGGACGAGGGGCGCTTCAAGCACTTCGGGCACGGCATCTCCTCACTGAACAGATGGGGTTGCGCTGTTCTCCCTAGGGGCGCGAGGAACTGCGCGACCAGCCACAACGAGCCCGCAGACATAGACGGACCGACCTGCGCAAGGACTACGCCCGCTTATAGACAGCCACCCGCTTCTCCGCAAACGCACGGGCCCCCTCCTTCGCATCGGCGGTATCAAAGATCGGCCACCCCCGCTTGAGCTCGGCCGCAAGGCCCTCCGTCTCGGTCAGTTCGGCCGTCTCATACACCGACGCCTTGACCGCCTCGACCGCCAAGGGCCCACACGAATTGACCAGTTCGGCGATCTCCAGCGCCTTCTCGAGAGCGGCACCATCGGGAACGACATGCCCGACCAGACCTACGTCCGCCGCCTCCCGCGCGCTGTAAGGCCGCCCGGTGAGCAGCATCTCCAGCGCATGGGTACGCGGAATCTGCCGCTGGAGACGGACAGTTGACCCCCGATCGGGAACAACCCGCGCTTGACCTCGAACAACCCGAAGGTCGCCGACTCCCCGCGACCCGGATGTCGGTGCCCTGAAGGATCTCCGTACCGCCGGCCACGCAGTACCCCTCGACGGCGGCGATCACCGGTTTACGGGGCCGGTGGTGCCTCAGCATCGCCTTCCAGTGCAGATCCGGATCTGCGGTGAGCCGATCCCGGTACTCCTGCCCGTCCATGCCCTTGCCGGCCAGCGCCTTGAGGTCCATGCCCGCGCAGAACGAACCTCCCGCACCCGTCAGCACGATCGATCGCACCGCGTCGTCCGCGTCGGCCTCGACCCACCCGTCGTACAGCCCGACCAGCATCGGCAACGAGAGCGCGTTCTTGGCCTCGGGCCTGTTGAGCGTGAGCACGAGCGTGGCGCCCTCACGCCGCACGGTCAGGTGTTCCGTACCGCCCATTGCCGTCCTCCCGTCGCCGTACCGCCTGCGGAACGAGAACAGGTTGCAGGAGGCGCCGTGGCAGTACAAGGGGTTTCTGACACTCAGTCAGATTTCTTCTGCGCGGACCCTTCACAGTTGCCGCGCCCTTTGCTCTGATGACCGGCGAACCGACGTCAGGAGGAGTGGTGGAGTACAACATTGCCGACCTGTTCGAGTCGGTCGTCGACGTGGTCCCGGACCGCGAGGCGCTCGTGTACATCGACCACCCGGGCACGGGCGCGGAACGCCGCCTGACCTACGCGGAGTTGGACGCGGCGGCGAACCGGATCGCCCATCATCTGATCGACACCGGGATTCGCCCGGGTGAGCATCTCGGGCTCCATCTCTACAACGGCGTCGAGTACTTGCAGACGGTGCTGGGCTGTCTGAAGGCGCGGGTCGTACCGGTCAACGTCAACTACCGCTACGTCGAAGAGGAGTTGGTGTACCTCTACCGGGACGCCGACCTCGTGGCGCTGGTCTTCGACACGGAGTTCACCGAGCGGGTGGCCGCCGCGCTGCCGCGTGCGGAACAACTGCGGCATCTGGTGCGGGTGGGAGCGCCGCCCGCGGAGGGGCCGGATGTGCCCGCCGTGGCCTTCGCGGACGCCGAGGCCACCGGGTCGCCCGAGCGCGGGTTCCCGCACGGTCGCCGGACGACCAGTTCATCATCTACACCGGTGGTACGACGGGGATGCCCAAGGGTGTGATGTGGCGCCAGGAGGACCTGTTCTTCTCAGGGCTCGGCGGCGGTGCGCCGACCGGTGAACCCGTCAAGAAACCCGAGGAGTTGGCCGAGCGGGTCGCGGCCGGCGGGGCGGGGATCACGTTCTTCCCCACTCCCCGCTGATGCACGGCACCTCCACGCTGACCGCGTTCATCGGCTTCGACTTCGGCCAACGCATCGTGATCCACCGGAAGTTCGCGCCGGAGGAGGTGCTGCGGACCATTGAGAAGGAGAAGGTCAGCAGCATGTCCCTGGTCGGCGACGCGATGCTCCGCCCCCTCATCGACGCCCTCAACGGGCCGATGAAGGGTACCGATTGCTCGTCGCTGTTCAGCGTCTCGTCGTCCGGCGCGATCATGTCGGAGACGGTGCGCCGGCAGTTCCAGGAGCTGCTCCCGAACACCATGCTGCTGAACAACTACGGCTCGTCCGAGTCCGGCTTCAACGGCACGGCGACGGCCGACTCCGGCGCCGGGAAGTCGTTCCGCATCCGGGTCAACTCCCGTACACAGGTGGTCGATCCGGCCACGTACGAACCCTGTCGCCGTCGGTGAGATCGGCCGGGTCGCGCAGTGCGGCCATGTGCCGCTCGGCTACTACAACGACCCCGGAAGACCGCCGAGACCTTCTTCGAGAGGGGTGGCCAGCGGTGGGTGCTGCTCGGCGACATGGCGACCGTGGACGCGGAGGGTGTCGTCACGGTCCTCGGCCGGGGCTCGCAGTGCATCAACACCGGCGGGGAGAAGGTGTATCCGGAGGAGGTCGAGCAGGCGCTCAAGTCGCATCCGGATGTCTACGACGCGCTCGTGGCCGGGGTGCCGGACGCGAAGTGGGGCAACCATGTCGCGGCCGTCGTGGAACTGCGCCCGGGTGCGGAGCGGCCGTCCCTGGACGACATCCAGACGCACTGCCGTACCCATCTCGCCGGGTACAAGATCCCGCGCCAGCTGGTGTTCGCGGACTCCATCCAGCGGTCGCCGAGCGGCAAGGCGGACTACCGGTGGGCGCGGGAGGTGGCAGTCGCCGCAGCTCAGTGAGTCAACAGTGGGTCAACGCGCCGGAGAGTTTGAACTGACGGTAGCGTGCGGCCGTACTGATGGTGACGGATCTGGTGGCCCGGGCCAGGTCCGCCATGCCATCACCGGGCTCAGCACGGAAGGACGTTCGGGTGCCGCTCTTCACTCGCTCTCACCCATTGGCGCAGCAGAAAGCCACCGGGGAGACCGACCCGACAGCGGCACCGGAGGCCGCGACCCCGCCCGAACAACACAACCCACCCGAGCCGGTCACACCGGACGAGCCGAGCGGCGAGACCGGGTCGGCGGAATCCCCGACGGCACCGACTCCGGCGAGACGCCCGCCACCGCCGACGCGATCGAGTCGAACGAACCGGCCACATCCACCGATGCCGCCGAACCCGCAGCACCCGCAGCACCCGCAGCACCCGCAGAGTCCACCAAAACCACCGACTCGGCGGACAGCACCGAGCCCGACGACTCCGCAGACGCCGCTCACCCCGCAGAGCCCGCTGAATCCGCCGCGCTCGTGGAGCCCGCCGAGGCCGTGCAGTCCGACGCCGACGACGACGCAGCCACCCAGTCCGGCGACGCCTCGTCCCAACTCCCGCCCCGCGCAGGCTGGTTCGGCTGGCGCGCCCGCTTCCCTCTCACCGCGCGGGTCGTCCGCGTGGGGACGAGCGTGCTGGCCGGTGCGCTGTTGCTCGTGGCGCTGGTCGTGCCGGACCGGCTCGACCGGATGTCGTTCCAGTCGTTTCTGCGGCTGCCCGTGGAGCTGATCGTGCTCGCGGTGGTACTGCTCGTGCTGCCGGCGCGGGCGCGGCGGATCGCGGCCGTGGTCACCGGTGCGATCGTCGGGCTGTCCACCGTCCTGAAGTGCCTCGACATGGGCTTCTACGAGACCCTGGCGCGGCCGTTCGACCTGGTCTTCGACTGGGTCCTGCTGAGCGACGCGGCGGACTGGATGAAGGACTCGTTCGGTCACTCGGGCGAGGTGCTCGCCATCATCGGCGTGATCGTCCTGCTGATCGCGGTGCTCGCGGGCAGCGCGCTCGCGATGGTGCGGCTTGCTGACGTGCTGGCCAGGCACCGCCCCATGGCCGTACGCACCACACTCGTCCTCGGTGTCGTGTGGATCATGTGCTTCACACTGAGCGTGCAGGTCGGCGGAGTCACCCTCGCGACCAAGGGCTACAGCCAGTTCCTCTCCAACCGGGTGAAGTACGTCCGCGAGGGCCTCGGTGACGCCGACGTCTTCAAGAAGCAGCTCACGGTGGACGCCTTCGCGAAGACCCCGCCCAACCAGCTGCTGACCGGCCTGCGCGGCAAGGACGTGCTGTTCACGTTCATCGAGAGCTACGGCCGTGTCGCGCTCGACGACCCGACGATGGCACCGGAGATGGACAAGACGCTCACGGCGGGCGACGCCCGGCTGAAGGCGGCCGGGTTCTCCTCGCGCAGCGCCTGGCTCAGGTCACCGGTGACGGGCGCGGGCAGCTGGCTAGCCCACTCGACGTTCCTGTCCGGCCTGTGGATCAAGAACCAGCAGCGCTACCGGACCGTCACCACCAGCACCCGCGCGACCCTCACCAGCTACTTCCAGAAGACCGGCGCCTGGCGCACGGTCGGCATCGTCCCCGGGGTGCGCAAGTCGTGGCCCGAGGGCAAGTACTTCGGCCTCGACAACATCTACGACTCGACCCATCTCGGGTACCAGGGACCGTACTTCAGCTGGACGCCGGTGCCGGACCAGTTCAGCCTGGAGTCCTTCGAGAAGCTCGAGTACGGCAAGAAGAACCGCGACCCGATCATGGCGGAGATCATCCTGGCCTCCAGCCACAACCCCTGGTCCCCGATCGCCCACACGATTCCGTGGAACCAGCTCGGGGACGGCACGATCTTCAACCAGATCAAGAAGGAGGGCACGAACCCGACGGAGGTCTGGAAGAGCGCGAAGCGCGTGCGGACCGAGTACCGCAAGGCCATCCAGTACTCGGTGGACAGCCTGACCCAGTGGGTCCAGCGCTACGGCAACAAGAACACCGTCCTCGTCTTCCTCGGCGACCACCAGCCCGTGCCGACGGTCACCGGCGGCACCGCAGACCGGGACGTGCCGATCACCATCGTCGCCCACGACCCGAAGGTGCTGGACAAGATCTCCAGCTGGGGCTGGACGGACGGGCTCAAGCCGGCCGACAGCGCACCGGTGTTGGGCATGGACAAGTTCCGGGACCGCTTCATGACGGCCTACGCGAAGTAGCCCTCACCCTTCGAGGAACGCGCTGACCCGGCGCACGAACCACGCCGGGTCGTCGAGCCACGGATAGTGCCCGGCGCCCGGCTGCACCGCCAACTCGGCCTGGCGGAAGGCGTCGGCGGTGCGGCGGGCGAGGTCGGGCCGGGGGCCGCCGTCCAGCTCGCCCGCGAGGACCAGCGCGGGTGCGGGCAGCTCCGCGAGGGCGGCCAGGGTGGCGGCCGGGTCGAAGGCGCCCTCGGAGAAGTAGAGCTCGGCGGCCTCGTCGTTGCACTGCTCGTCGGCCGGCGCGCAGTGCTGCGCGGCGACGGCGTCCCAACTGCCGTAGAAGAAGGGCTCGATGGCCGGGTCGAAGTCCGCCGTGCCCGCCAGCCATGCCTCGAACGCCGGGTACGCGCCCTCGAACCAGGGCTCCCCCTTGCGCAGCCGTGCCGCGGCGAGCCGGTCCTCGGCCGTGGCCGGCATGCCGAGTGCCCACGGCGTGGCGGTGATGAGCGCCAGCCGCGCCACCCGCTCGGGGTACCGGGCCGCGTACAGCATCGCGAGGCTGCCGCCCGCCGAGTGCGCGAGCAGATCCATGTGCTCCAACCCCATGTGGGCGCGCAGCACTTCCACGTCGTCGACCAGCCGGTCGCAGCGGTACGACGTCCGGTCGGCCGGTGTCGCGGAGTCGCCGGTGCCCCGGAGGTCGAGCAGGATCAGCCGCCGGTGTGCGGCCAGTCCACCCAGGTCGCCCAGGTAGACGGAGGCCCGCATGGGGCCGCCCGGCAGGACGACCAGCGGCTCGCCCTCACCCCGGACGTGGTAGGCGAGTTCGGTGCCGTCGGTGGCGGTGAAGGTGGGCATGCGGTCGATCCTCACCGTCAACCGCCGTCCGCCGCAAGGCAGTTCCCCGTGACCTCGCTTGCCGCGCGGCATTCATCCGGGCGACGCGTCGAGAAAGTGGGAGCAGACCTCTTGCCCCGGTGGGTGCGTGGCTGGATTACTGATCCCACACGTCGACCGAATGATCGGTCGCCCGAAATGGCACGATTGACGAAGGGGTGCGCCGATGACGGACGCGGCGGAGCTGCTCGACTCGGGGAACGGCTCGACCAGGACGCGCTCAGGACACTGCAGTTGGAGCGACTCCGGGCCTCGCTCCGGCACGCCTACAGGAACGTGCCCTTCTACCGCCGGTCCTTCGACGCGGCCGGAGTGCACCCGAACGACTGTCGGACCCTCTCCGACCTCGCTCTCTTCCCGTTCACCGCCAAGGGTGACCTGCGAGAACTACCCCTTCGGCATGTTCGCCGTCCCCGAGGAACAGATCCGCCGTATCCACGCATCGAGCGGCACCACCGGACGCCCCACAGTGGTCGGCTACACGGAGACCGACCTGTCCATGTGGGCCGACATGGTGGCCCGTTCCATCCGCGCCGCGGGCGGACGGCCCGGTCACAAGGTGCATGTGGCCTACGGGTATGGGCTGTTCACCGGCGGTCTGGGCGCGCACTACGGTGCCGAACGCCTGGGCTGTACGGTCATCCCCGCGTCCGGCGGCATGACCGCCCGCCAGGTGCAGATCATCCAGGACTTCAAGCCCGAGATCATCATGGTCACCCCGTCCTACATGCTCACCCTCCTCGACGAGTTCGAGCGCCAGGGCGTCGACCCGCGCGGGACCTCCCTCCAGGTCGGCATCTTCGGGGCCGAGCCCTGGACCGAGGAGATGCGGCGGGAGATCGAGGAGCGGTTCGCGATCGACGCGGTCGACATCTACGGGCTGTCCGAGGTGATCGGCCCGGGTGTCGCGCAGGAGTGCGTGGAGACCAAGGACGGCCTGCACATCTGGGAGGACCACTTCTTCCCGGAGGTCGTCGACCCGATCACCGGTGAGGTCCTCCCGGCGGGCGAGCAGGGCGAGTTGGTGTTCACCTCGCTCACCAAGGAGGCCATGCCGGTGATCCGGTACCGCACCCGCGACCTGACCCGGCTCCTTCCCGGCACCGCCCGGCCGGCCTTCCGGCGCATGGAGAAGGTCACCGGCCGCAGCGACGACATGGTGATCCTGCGCGGGGTGAACCTCTTCCCCACCCAGATCGAGGAGATCGTCCTGCGCACCCCGGGTGTCGCCCCCACTTCCAGCTCCGCCTCACCCGCGAGGGACGCCTCGACGCCCTCACCGTACGGGCCGAGGCGCGCCCCGGCGCCACCCCGAGACCCGGGAGGCGGCGGCCCGCAGCATCACCGCCGCCGTGAAGGACGGCATCGGTGTCTCCGTCGCGGTCGAGATCGTGGAACCGGGTCGCTGGAGCGCAGTGTGGGCAAGATCCGGCGGATCGTGGACCTCCGCACACCCTGATCACCGGTCACGCCAGGCCCAGCAACTCCGCGAGATTCCCACCCAGCACCCGGTCACGCACCTCGCCCGAGGACGTGACCCGTTCCACCGTTGTCCGCGCGACCACCGGGTCTCCGTAGGGGGCGTCCGAGCCGAACAGGGTGCGGGTGGGGAGTTCGTGGACGGCCAGGCGGACGGCGAAGACGATGTTCGCGGTGGACAGTTCGAGGTGCAGGTTGGGCGTGGCGCGGGCCAGCTCGATCGCCAACCTCCAATGGGCTCCGGCCAGTTGGCTGATCACCAGCGGCACCTTCGGGTAGCGGGCGGCCAGGTCGGCGAGGGTGCGGACGTCCGCCGCGGTCGTGGGTGCGGCGCCGTGGACGACGACGGGAGTCCGGTGTGGTCGTGGGCCGCGCGGAGCGCCGGTTCGACGAGGTCCGCGCGGTCCGGGGGCGGGGTGAGCTCTCCGATGCCGTACAGCCCGCGGCCGATCACGTCACGCTCCACCCGGGCCGCCGTCTCGGCGTCGGGGCGGCCGAGGGGGACGGAACCGAAGCCGAGGAAGCGATCGGGGTGCGCGGCGAGCGCCAAGTCCAACTCCCGCAGCGCAAGGGCAAATCCGTCGTCGCCGGAACCGCCGGCCAACGCCCTTTCCAGCAGGCCCATTTCACGCTGGAGGGAGTCCAGGTCGGTGGCCCGTTCCGGGTGCGCCCGGGTGGGGAACAGGACCGTACGCTCCACACCCGCGGCGTCGAGCGCCGCCAGGTGGGTGTCGAGCGGGTCGTGGACATGGCTGTGGGCGTCGAGAATCACGCGTGGCTCCCTGAGCGTGCCGGCCGCCCGGCGGAATGCGGGCGGCGGGAGCCAGTGTTGATCCCTGACACGGTTGGAAGGTCAAGTCGGAGAGGGGCACGTGCCGGTGCTGATCGGGAAGCTGGCCGAGCTGACTGGAACCAGCGAGCGGCTGCTGCGCTACTACGAACGGGCCGGGCTGCTACGACCCGAGCGACTGCCCAACGGCTACAGGGAGTACACCCGTTCGGACACCGCCGCCGTCCTCCGCATCCGCGCGCTCCTCGCCGCCGGGCTGCCCACCCGGGTCATCCGGCAGGTGCTGCCCTGCACCACGGACGAGGCCGCCGTACAGCCGTGTCCGGGTGTGCTCGACGCGCTGCGGGACCAGTTGGACGCGCTGGACCGCCGGGCCGCCGAACTCGCCGTGGCGCGTGAGGTGTTGCGGGAGACGATCGCCGGGGCGGAGGCGCGTACGGCCCCGGCATCAACCGCACGCTAGGGACGCTCAGTTGCCGAACTGCTCGCGCAGCTCTCGCTTCAGGATCTTTCCGCTGGCGTTCCGCGGCAGCTCGTCCACGAACACGACCCGCTTGGGCGCCTTGAAGTGGGCGAGCTTCTCCCGTGCGTGGTCGATGAGTTGGGACTCGGTGACCTCCCCGCGCGGGACGACGACCGCGGTGACGGCCTCGATCCAGCGGTCGTCGGGGAGGCCGATCACGGCGACCTCGGCGACGCCCTCGTGGGTGTAGAGCACGTCCTCGATCTGGCGGGAAGCGACCAGCACGCCACCGGAGTTGATGACGTCCTTCACCCGGTCGACGACGGTGAAGAAGCCGTGCGCGTCCCGCACCGCGAGGTCGCCGGAGTGGAACCAGCCGTCACGGAAGGCGGCGGCCGTCTCCTCGGGCTTGTCCCAGTAGCCCTCGCACAACTGCGGTGAGCGGTAGACGACTTCGCCGGGTGTGCCGTCGGGCACGTCCTTGCCCTCCTCGTCGACCACCCGCGCGTCGACGAACAGGACGGGCCGGCCGCAGGAGTCCATCCGGCCCTTGTGCTCGTCGGGGCCCAGCACGGTGGCGAGCGGGCCGATCTCGCTCTGCCCGAAGCAGTTGTAGAAGGCCAGCTTGGGCAGCCGCTCGCGCAGCCGCTCCAGGACGGGCACCGGCATGATCGACGCCCCGTAGTACGCCTTGCGCAGCCCTCTCAGGTCACGGGTCGCGAAGTCGGCCCGGTTGGCGAGGCCGATCCACACCGTGGGCGGGGCGAACAGGCTGTCCACGCGTCCGGCCTCGATCAGGTCGAACAGCCGGTCGCCGTCGGGCGCGTCGAGGATGATGTTGGTCGCCCCGACCGCCAGGTAGGGCAGCAGGAAGACATGCATCTGCGCCGAGTGGTACAGCGGCAGCGAGTGCACGGGCCGGTCCCCGGCGCTCAGGTCCAGGGCGGTGATCGCGCTCAAGTACTCGTGCACCAGGGCGCGGTGGGTCAGCATCGCGCCCTTGGGGAGGGCGGTCGTCCCCGAGGTGTAGAGCAGCTGCACCAGGTCCTCGGTGCGCGGCTCGGGCCCGTCGTACGGTTCGGCGGACGGCAGCCGGTCCAGCAGCGAGCCGTCCGCGTCCCGCAGCGGCAACGTCCGTACGCCGTCGGGGAGTTGACCGGCGAGGTCCGGGTCGGTGAGCACCAGCGTGCTGCCGGACTGGCCGACGATGTACGCGAGGTCGTCGCCGGTGAGGTTGTGGTTGACCGGCACGTGCACGAGGCCCGCGCGGGCGCAGGCGAGGAAGCCGATCAGGTAGGCGTCCGAGTTGTGGCCGTAGGAGCCGACCCGGTCGCCCGGCGTGAGTCCCTGGTCGAGGAGCACGGTCGCCGCGCGGGAGACGGCGTCGTCGAGTTCCTCGTACGTCCAGGAGCGCTCGCCGTAGTCCACCGCCACGCGGGCGGGAGTGCGCCGGGCACTGCGTCGCAGTACCCCGTCAACCGTGCTGCCGTGTCCGGGCGTCATGACACATGATCCTCGGTCCGCCGCCCGGGCAGGTCAAGCGGGCCGGTCGGGGTGGTCCCGCGCCACATGCGGCGGGACCACGTGCTCCTTCGCCGGACGCCCTCGGCAGCCACATGTGCCGTACCCGCATGAGCTGTCCGCACCTGGCCCGCGCCCCCATGTGCCGTCCGCACGTGGGCCGCCGCCACGCAGACCCTCCTCACATGGGCCGGGTCCGTCCCTCCCAGTACGGCTCCCGCAGCCGGCGCTTGTAGAGCTTGCCGTTGGGGTCGCGGGGCATCTCGGTGATGAAGTCGATGCTCTTGGGCCGTTTGTAGCCGGCGAGTTGTTCGGCGCAGTGGTCGAGGAGGGCGGCGGCGAGGGCGGGTCCCGGCTCGTGGCCGGGAGACGGTTCGACGACGGCCTTGACCTCCTCGCCCCAGTCGTCGTGCGGGATGCCGAAGGCGGCGGCGTCGGCGACGGCGGGATGGGCGAGGAGCGCGGACTCGATCTCGGCCGGGTAGATGTTGACGCCACCCGAGATGATCATGTCGATCTTGCGGTCGCGCAGGAAGAGGTAGCCGTCCTCGTCGAGGTAGCCGAGGTCGCCGACGGTGAAGAAGTCGCCGATGCGGTTCTTCTGGGTCTTGGCCTCGTCCTTGTGGTAGGCGAAGCCTCCGGTGCTCATCTTCATGTAGACCGTGCCGAGTTCACCGGGCGGAAGCCGCTTGCCGTCGTCGTCGAAGACCGCGAGTTCGCTGATGGGCCACGCCTTGCCGACCGTGCCGGGCTTCTTCAGCCAGTCCTCGGCGGTCGCGAAGGCACCGCCGCCCTCGCTGGCCGCGTAGTACTCCTCCACGCAGTGACCCCACCAGTCGATCATCGCCCGCTTCACATGGTCGGGGCAGGGGGCGGCGCCGTGGATGGCGTGCCGCATGGACGAGACGTCGTAGCGCGCCCGTGTGTCCTCGGGGAGGGCGAGGAGGCGGTGGAACTGGGTGGGGACCATGTGGGTGTGGGTGCACTTCTCGCGGTCGATGAGGCGGAGCATCTCCTCCGGGGTCCACTTGTCCATCAGGACCAGGCGGTGTCCGATGTGCAGGCTGGCGCCCGCGAACTGGAGGACGGCCGTGTGGTAGAGCGGCGAGCAGACCAGGTGCACGTTGTCGTCGAACGGCTTGATGCCGAAGATGCCGAGGAACCCTCCGAGGTACGCGGACTCGGGGGCTTTCCCGGCAGGGGGCGGCGGATGCCTCGGGGGCGTCCCGTGGTGCCGGAGGTGTAGTTCATGACCCAGCCGAGGGTGCGGTCCTCGGGCGCCGACTCCGGCTGCCCGTCGAGGAGTTCGGCGTACGGCCGGAAGCCGTCGACCGTGCCGACCGCGTACCGGTGGGTGGCGGGCAGCCCTGCCTCGTCGGCGGCCTGGCGGACGGGCTCGGCGAACCGCTCGTGCGCGATGAGCACCTTGGCTCCGGAGTCGGCGACGATCCACGCGATCTCGGGTGCGACGAAGTGGTGGTTGACGGGCACGAGGTAGAACCCGGCCTGGCTGGCGGCCAGATGGGCCGTGAAGAACTCGACGCCGTTGGGCAGCACGACCGCGAAGGCGTCACCGCGTTCGAGCCCGGCGGCGCGCAGACCGTGGACGAGCTGGTTGGTGGCGGCGAGCAGCCGGCCGGCCGGCCGTCCACTCCTCGCCGTCGGGTGCGACGAGGACCGTGCGGTGGGGGTTCTGAGCGGCCTGGGCCCAGAAACCGGTGGGAGGTGTGCTCACGACTGTCCGCTCCTTCCGGCGATGCGGTTGATGCGGTCGACGGCTTGCTCGAAGCCGTGGGTGAGGTCGTCGAAGACGGCCTGGACGCTGCGTTCGCTGTTCATGCGGCCGACGATCTGGCCGACGGGTGTGCCGAGCAGTGGTTCGATCTCGTACTTCTGGATGCGGGAGACGGCGTCGGCGACCAACAGGCCCTGGAGCGGCATCGGGAGGGTGCCCGGGCCGTCCGCGTCGTCCCAGGCGTCGGTCCACTCGGTGCGGAGTTGGCGGGCCGGTTTGCCGGTCAGGGCGCGGGAGCGGACGGTGTCGCCGGACCCGGCGGCGAGCAGTTTGCGGGTCACCCCGGGCGAGTGCATGTCGGCCTCTGTGGTGGTCAGCCACAGGGAGCCCAGCCACACACCCTGTGCGCCGAGGCTGAGCGCGGCGGCCACCTGCTGTCCGCTGCCGATGCCGCCTGCGGCCAGTACGGGCAGGGGATCGACGGCCTCGACGACCTCGGGGTGAGCACCATGGAGGCGATCTCGCCGGTGTGCCCGCCCGCCTCGTAGCCCTGGGCCACGACGATGTCGATGCCGCCCTCCGCGTGCTTGCGGGCGTGCCGGGCGCTGCCGGCGAGGGCGGCGACGAGGACGTTCCGGTCGTGGGCGCGGGCGACGACGTCGGCCGGCGGGGAGCCGAGGGCGTTGGCGAGCAGCTTGATCGGGTAGTCGAAGGCGACGTCGAGCTGGTTGCGGGCGACCTGTTCCATCCACCCGGTGATGCGCCAGCCTGACACCTCGCCCTCGGCGAGTTCGGGCACGCCGTACTTGGCCAGGGTCTCGGTGACGAACCGCCGGTGTCCTTCCGGGATCATCGCCTCGACCTGGGCCTCGGTGACGCCCTCGACCTTCTTCGCCGGCATGACGACGTCGAGGCCGTACGGCATCCCCTCGACGTGTGCCTCCAGCCAGTCGAGGTCGCGCTTGAGGTCGTCGGGTGCGGTGTAGCGGACCGCGCCGAGCACCCCGAAACCGCCGGCCCGGCTGATGGCCGCGGCGACGGCGGGGAACGGCGTGAAGCCGAAAATGGCGTGCTCGACTCCCAGTTTCTTGCTCAACTCCGTCTGCATGGGCGCAGAATGCCGCAGTCCTCCGGACGACGGAAGGCCTTTTCTGATGCTCCGTCAGATTTCTCGGACGGCTGGGTCCTTCGCGCGGTGACTACGGGCTGGTCAGAAACCCACGACGGCGTCGAACACGGCTTCCCTGTAAGGGAAGTTCACGCGCCGGTGCCCCCTCAGTGCTCCCCCGCCTCCAGTACCGCCATCGCCGCGTTGTGCCCGGGCACCCCGCTCACGCCGCCGCCCCGGACCGCGCCCGCCCCGCACAGCAGCACGTTCGCGTGCCGCGTCTCGACGACGCCCCAGCGGCCGGTGTCGTCCTGGGCGTAGGGCCAGGTCAGTTCGCGGTGGAAGATGTTGCCGCCGGGGAGCCTGAGGTCGCGTTCCAGGTCGAGCGGGGTCTTCGCCTCGATGCAGGGGCGGCCGTCCGCGTCGGTGGCCAGACAGTCGGCGAGGGGTTCGGCGAGGTGGTGGTCCAGCTGGTCCAGCGTCGCCTTCAACAGCTCCTCCCGCACGGCGTCGTTGTCCCGTTCGAAGAGGCGGGCCGGGGTGTGCAGGCCGAAGAGCGTGAGGGTCTGGTAGCCGTCCTCGACGAGATCCCGGCCGAGGATGCTCGGGTCGGTGAGCGAGTGGCAGTAGATCTCGGAGGGCGGTGCGGCGGGCAGCGAGCCGGACGCGGCCTGGGCGTGGGCGGCGGCCAGTTGGTCGTAGCCCTCGGCGATGTGGAAGGTGCCGGCGAAGGCCTCGCGCGGGTCGACGGAGGTGTCGCGCAGCCGGGGCAGCCGCTTGAGCAGCATGTTGACCTTGAGCTGGGCGCCCTCGGCGGGTGCGGGCGGCTCGTCGCCGGTGAGGGCGGCCAGTTGCTGGGGGACGCGCCGACCAGGACGTGCCGGGCGGCCACGGTGCCCTCGCCCTCGGCGGTGCGGTAGGTGATCTCGGCGGCGCGCCCGTCCGTGTCGATGCGTACGGCCTCGTGCCCCGTGGCGAGGACGGCCCCGGCTTCGCGCGCGGCGGTGGCGAGCGCGTCGGTCAGCGCGCCCATGCCGCCGACGGGCACGTCCCAGGCGCCGGTTCCGCCGCCGATGACGTGGTAGAGGAAGCAGCGGTTCTGGGCGAGCGAGGGGTCGTGGGCGTCGGCGAAGGTGCCGATGAGGGCGTCGGTGAGGACGACGCCCCGGACCAGGTCGTCGGTGAAGTTCTGCTCGATCGCGACACCGATCGGCTCCTCGAAGAGCATCCGCCAGGCGTCCTCGTCGTCGACGCGGTGGCGCAGTTCGTCGCGGGTGGGCAGCGGTTCGGTGAGCGTGGGGAAGACCCGTTGCGCGAGGCGGCCGGTCATGCCGTAGAGCCGCTGCCAGGCCGCGTACTCGCGGTCGCCGCCGGTCAGCCGGGCGAAGGCGTCGCGGGTGCGGCGCTCGCCGCCGCCGACGAGGAGGCCGGTGGGGCGTCCGTCGCGTTCGGCGGGGGTGTACGACGAGATGGTGCGCCCGCGGACGCGGAAGTCGAGGCCGAGGTCCCGCACGATCTTCTTGGGCAGCAGGCTGACCAGGTACGAGTACCGGGACAGCCGGGCGTCGACCCCGGCGAAGGGGCGTGTCGACACGGCGGCGCCGCCGGTGCCGTCGAGCCGTTCCAGGACGAGCACGGAGCGGCCGGCCCGGGCCAGGTAGGCGGCGGCGACCAGGCCGTTGTGGCCACCACCGACGATGACGGCGTCGTACGAACGGTGTCCGGGTCCCTCGTGTGCAGGCATGGTTCTTGGTAACACGAGGTGATCTAGGTCGGCCAGGGGTGGGCGGGGTGCGGGGCGCTTCGGTTGTGCGTGCTCGGGTTGTTTCGCGAGCGCTGCGGCGTGGGGGCTGTCCGCGCAGTTCCCCGCGCCCCTTTGGGGTGGTGACACTCGGGGGTTGACCTGCGGGTCGGCCGAAGGCAGAGGCGGCCGGCGTGGGCGGCGCGGGCTTCAGTGCCCGCCCGCCTTTCCCCTGCCGAAGTACCGCCACCCGGCGGTACAGCTCGGCCGCCTCCGCGCTTCGGCCGAGTTGTTCCAGGCAGTGGGCCTCGTCGTTGCGGCTGGCGAGGGTGTCGGGGTGGGCGGCGCCGAGGACGCGTTCGCGGGCGGTGGCCACGCGGCGGTACTCGGTGAGGGCGTCGGCCCAGCGGCCGAGCCAGCCGAGGCCTACGGCGACCTCGCGGCGGCTGACCAGGGTGTCGGGGTGGTCGGCGCCCAGGACGCGCTCGCGGATGGCGCAAACGTCGCGGGACTCGGCGAGGGCCTCCTCCCAGCGGCCGAGGCGTCCGAGGTTGACGCCGAGGCCGTGCCGGGCGCGGAGGGTCTCGGGGTGGGCGGGGCCGTGGACGCGGGTGCGGTCGTCGATGAGGTCGCGGTAGAGCTTGAGGGCGTCGGCGCTGCGGCCGAGCCGGCCGAGGCTGATGCCGATCTCGTAGCGGGCGGCGAGGGTGTCGGCGTGGTCGGGGCCGAGTGCCTGCGCGCGGGCCTCGGCGACCTCGCTGTACGTCTGCAGGGCCTCGGGCCAGCGGCCCAACTGGCCGAGCGCGTAGGCGACTTCGTAGCGGGTGACCAGGGTGTCGGGATGCCCGGGGCCGAGCACGCGGGCGCGGGCGGCGGCGACCTCGCGGGCCATGCGGTACGAGTCCTCCAGGCGGCCGAGTCTGCTCAGGTTGAAGGCGAGGTTGTGGCGGCAGCGCAGGGTGTCCGGGTGATCGGGGCCCATCGTGCGTTCCCGGGCGGCGAGTACGGACGTGTACACCTGGTGCGCGTCGAAGTGGCGGCCCAACTGGCCCAGGACGTACGCCATTTCCTGCCGGGCGGCGAGCGTGTCGGCGTGGTCGGCGCCCAACGCCCGTTCTCTGACGCGGGCCACGTGGGTGTACTCGTGCAGGGCGTCGGCGGGGCGGCCGGTGCGGCTGAGGGTGAACCCGAGTTCGTAGCGGCTGGCGAGGGTGTCGGGGTGGTCGGGGCCCAGCAGGTTCCGGCGTTCGGCGGCGACCGCGCGGTGCACCTCGCCCGCCTCCGCCCAGCGGCCCAGCCTCCCCAGGCTCAGGCCCGCGTTGTGGCGTCCGGCCAGGCCGTCGAGGATCTCCCGGGACGGTGCGGAGGCGGACTCGGGCACCGGTTCCTCGGCGTGGCCGGCGGTGGGGCGGGCGATCCACTCGCCGGTGAGGCCGGCTCCGGCGTCGGGCGGGGTGGTGCGCAGTCCGGCGCCGGTCGCCTTGTGGCCGGTGGTCATCCCGCGCGTCCAGGACGGCAGGCGCGGCTCTCCGGACGCCGGTTCGGCCGGACGGAGTTGGGGCTGCGGGGTCACAACGGTCGGCACGTACAGGGGTGTCGTACGGCCCAGGCCGATCCGGCGCCCCAACTCCCGGGCGTCGTAGGGGCGTTGTTCCGGGAGCTTGGCCAACAGGTCGAGGATGACCTTCTCCAGGTACTCGGGCACCTCGGGGCGCCGGGTGCGCGGCGGGGTGGGCGCGGTGTCGCGGTGTCCGATGAGGATGGCCCAGGCGTCACCGAGGTCGAACGGCGGTGCCCCGGTGGCGAGTTCGTACAGCACGCAGCCGAAGGAGTAGAGGTCGCTGCGCTGGTCGACCTCGGAACCGCTGATCTGTTCCGGCGACATGTAGTGCGGGGTGCCCATCGCGATGCCGGTGCCGGTGAGCCGGGAGGTGAAGCCGATGTCGGCGCCGAGTCGGGCGATGCCGAAGTCGCAGATCTTCACCGTGCCGTCGGTCAGCCGCATGATGTTCGCGGGCTTCAAGTCCCGGTGCACGATGCCCTGTTGGTGGGTGTAGGCGAGGGCGGAGGCAACCTGTTCGGCGATGTCGACGACGTCACCGACGGGCAGTGGCCGCTGCTCGTTGTCCTCCAGGAGCTGGCAGAGGTTGCGGCCGTCGAGGAGTTCCATCACCAGGTAGAGGACCCCGTCGGACTCACCGAAGTCGTGGACGACGGTCACGCCGCGATGTTGAAGCGCCGCCGCCACCCGGGCCTCGCGCCGGAACCGCTCGCGCAGCACGCCGGTGAACGACTGGTCGTGGTGCGGACCCAGCGGCTTGAGGCACTTCACGGCGACATGCCGCCCGAGCGACTCGTCCCGCGCGCGCCACACCTCGCCCATGCCGCCGCGCCCGATCAGTTCGAGCAGCCGGTAGCGGCCCTGGATCAGCCTGCTGTCCCCCATCTCCCGCGATCGCCCCCGTCGGTGTTCGTCCTGCCCTCCCCTGGCTCGTCCAGTATGGCGAGCGATCGTCCGACTTTGTACGGGCCCGGGCGCGTGCCGTCACACTGCCCGGAGAATATGCCGGGCCGGGAGGCGCAGCCGCGCGGGGGCGGGACCCCAGGCGTCCCACTTCGGCAAGGCCGGAGACAGGTCTGCTCCAGTTGACGGCCGGGGGCTTCGAGGGCGCGTTGCGCCCCGCCGGCCTGCCTCACCGACGCCCGCCTCACCCGCGTCCACGGCGAGCTGCGCCGCGACACACCGGGCGGCGCGAACGTCAGCGAGGTCGCCCACCGCCGGAGCTTCGGCCACCTGGGCCGCTCCGCGTCCCGCGGCCCGACAGCAGGGCCCGCCTCCGTGGAAGCGGGCCCTGCTGTCGGTCCCCGGAGTGGTCCCCGGAGGTGGTCGTCGTGCGACGTGCTCCGTGTCCCTCAGCGCTTGTGGCCGTTGCCGTAGCCGTCGGGATGCAGGACCACCTTGGTCCAGCCGTCGTCACGGGCGTCGAAGTGCTCGTACGCGGCCGGTGCCTCGTCCAGACCGAGTTCGTGCGAGACGAGGAAGCTCGGCGTTGCCTTTCCGCCGGCGATCAGGTCCCGCAGTGCCCGGTTGTACTTCTTCACCGGCGCCTGGCCGGTGCCCATGCGCTGGCCCTTGAACCACATCATGCCGAAGTCGATCGGGACCTTGCCCTGCGCCTCCAGCTCGCCCTGGGCCTCCTTGCCGCCGGGGTCCTGGGGCAGGAACACGCCCACCACTCCGATGGCGCCGGTGAACCTGACCGAGTCGATCAGCCCGTTGAGCGTGAGGCTGGCGTCCTCGTGCCCCTGGGCGTCGTGCGCCTGGTAGCCGACGCACTCGCAGCCGTTGTCTGCGCCCAGGCCCAGCGTGGCTTCCTTGACCACCTCCGCCGGATCCTGCTCGGCGGTGTTGATCGCGATGGCCCCGATCTCCTCGGCCTTGCGCAGCCTGTCCGGCTGGTGGTCGGCCACCCAGACGCGTCCGGCGCCCTTGAGAGGAGGGCGGAGTAGGCCGCCATCAGACCGACGGGGCCGGCGCCGAAGACGATCGTCTGGTCGCCCGGTTTGACGTGGGCCATCTCGGTGGCGTGATAGCCGGTGGGGAAGATGTCGGCGAGCATCACGTAGTCGGTCTGCCGCTCGGCGGCGTCCTCACCCAGACGCAGCGCGTTGAAGTCGCCGTAGGGCACGCGCAGCAGCTCGGCCTGGCCGCCCTGGTACGGGCCCATGTCGGCGAATCCGTAGGCCGCTCCGGCGAGGGCCGGTTCCGGCTGCATGGTCAGGCAGTAGTTGGTCAGGCCCCGCTCGCACTGCTTGCAGAAACCGCAGGCGATGTTGAAGGGCAGGACCACGTACTGGCCGACCTGGACCTTGCGGACGGCCGAGCCGACCTCCACGACCTCGCCCAGATTCTCGTGTCCCAGGGTCCGGCCGGACTCGAACGAGGTGCGGCCCTCGTACATGTGCAGATCCGAACCGCAGATGTTGGTGGAGGTGATCTTGACGATGATGTCGCAGGGGTGCTCGATCCTCGGGTCCGGTACGTCCTTCACCGTGACCGTTCGCGGACCTTCGTATATCGCTGCCTTCATGATGTTCCTTAGATGCCGCGGCCTGGCCACGGCACAGAGGTGACGGAGAGGACGCGCAGCGCTGGCGAGTCGTTGCGACGGTGCCGTGGTTCCGCGGCGCGCCTCCGGTAGCCGTTCGCCGGTTCGGGCGGAGCGGCGTTGCCGCCGCCCGGTCGCCCGGCAGAACCTGGCGCACTGGCGGCAGATCGGTCGGGTAGCCGCCGCTTCTCTCGCGAAACACCATGCACTGATCGATCAGTGGAATCTTTCGGTTCCGGCGGGAGACCGGCTATTCCTCGTTCTGCAGCATGTTCCGACGTTCCTGCTCACGCTTGGAATAGGCGGCGGCCCGGATCGCCTCGTCGCTTTCCAGGCCCGAACCCAGGGCACCGCCCACCGTGGCGATCGAAGCGACGAACCACGACAGCGTCAGGTATCCCGTGGCATCCAGCGGGGTCCGGGTCATGGAGGCGAACACCCGGTCGTTGAGGATGAACAGCGCCCACACCAAGTTGATGCCGATCAAACCGGCATAGCAGACGAGCACCCCGATCCCTACCGTCACGATGGTCGACGCGTTGTAGAGCTTCGCTCTCAGCCTCGCTTCCGGCGAGTTCTCCGCCGACCGGTGCCACAACTCCGCGTCCACGATCAGCCAGCCGATCATGAGGGCGATGGATCCGACCGTGGCGATCACGAGGCGCGGCGCGCTCAAGGCCTCCGCCAGGCTCCAGACCGTTGAGTTCACCGTCGCCACGGCTCCCGTGGCGAGAGCGGCCGCCAGTGCTTTCGACAGGCCGGGCACCAACCGCCACGGCCGGTTGGCGCGGACCATGCCCGCGAGGACCCTCACATATCCGCGCGGCCCGCTGACGACGTAGCGGAGATCCGTGCTTTCGTCCTCGTCCACGGCGCCTGCGTGGATGGGGGTGAGCCGGCCGGCGAATGCCGCCCTGGGCGGCTGCCTCTGCTGTCGCTCCTGGGCGCCGGTGGCGCTTGCCTCCGCCAGGGCGAGCACGGTTTCCTCCACGGCTCGCGCGGCTTTGGTCTGCAGCCGGAATCCCCCAGCGCAGGGAGTGAAAGCAGGGCCAGCCCGTGCTCGTGATCCAGATTCACGACGAGCTTGCGCCCCTGCGTGTGCAGAGGGAGGTCGGTGAGGGCCACCACGATGTCCCAGCCTTCCTCGCTCGCCCGGTCCGTGATCCGGCCCATCAAGGTGGCCGGGTCCTCGCACTCTGCGGTGAAGGGCTCACTGGCGACCTTGACCTCGAACCGTCGCCCCTTGCCCGCTTTGTCGGCGAGCCGGGCCGGAAGCATCCGGGCCATGCGCCGCGCGATCTCCGTCGGCGCATCCGGATCCGCCACCAGAGCCACGACCGTCACATCCTCGGTCGACATTCCCAGACCTTCCCCTCGGCTGCGGTCGTGAGCGAGTACCCCAGCGAGCAGGATGGCCCCGGCGGCGGCATTTCGCCCCGTGACACGCGTGCGCGGGACACGGCCGCGCTTGACCGGGACCGCCCGCCCGCGCCCTGGCAGCGGAGGACAGGCCGGCAGCGGGGTGGCAGGCATGCCGGCGAAATCCCGCACGTGGGCGGGTGCTGCGGGACAAGCGACGCTAGCGCCGCACCCTCGGCATCCCCAGCCCGATCCACGAGATGATCTCCCGCTGGATCTCGTTGTTGCCGCCGCCGAAGGTGAAGATGACGGCGGAGCGGTAGCCGCGCTCCAGTTCGCCGTGCAGGACGGCGCCCGCCGAGCCCTCCTTCAGGGCGCCGGCCGCGGCGACGGTCTCCATGAGCCAGGCGTAGGCGTCGCGGCGGGCCTCGGAGCCGTAGACCTTGACGGCGGAGGCGTCCTGGGGGTGAGGGTGCCTTCCTGGACGGCGTTCACCATCTGCCAGTTGAGGAGTTTCATCGCGTCGAGCCGGGCGTGGGTGCGGGCGAGGAGGCGGCGGACCCAGGGGAGGTCGACGACCCGGCTGCCGTCGGCGAGCTTGGTCTCCATGGCCCAGTGCTGGACGTCGTGCAGGGCGCGGATCGCCATGGTGCCGTGGGCGGCGAGGGTGACGCGCTCGTGGTTGAGCTGGTTGGTGATCAGACGCCAGCCCTGGTTCTCCGCGCCGACTCGGCGGGTGACGGGGACGCGGATGTTCTCGTAGTAGCTGGCGGTGGTGTCGTGCGAGGCGAGGGTGTTGATCACCGTGCAGGTGTAGCCGGGGTCGGCGGTCGGCACGAGGAGCATGGTGATGCCCTTGTGCGGCGGGGCCTCGGGGTCGGTGCGGACGGCGAGCCAGACCCAGTCGGCGGTGTCGCCGTTGGTGGTCCAGATCTTCTGGCCGTTGACGACGTACTCGTCGCCGTCCCGGACCGCACGCGTCTTCAGGGCGGCCAGGTCCGTGCCGGCCTCGGGCTCGCTGTAGCCGATCGCGAAGTCGATCTCGCCGGCGAGGATCTTCGGGAGGAAGTACGCCTTCTGCTCGTCGGTGCCGAACCGCATGATCGTCGGGCCGACGGTGTTGAGCGCCATCAGCGGCAGCGGTACGCCGGCCTGCGCGGCCTCGTCGAAGAAGATGAACTGTTCCATCGGCGTCAGCCCGCGCCCGCCGAACTCCTCGGGCCAGCCGACCCCGAGCCAGCCGTCCGCGCCGAGCCGCCGGATCGTCTCGCGGTAGAAGCGCTTCTGGGCGGCCGGGTCGTCGTAGCGCGAGTAGGCGTGGTCGGGCACCAACTCGGCGAAGTAGGCGCGCAGTTCGGTGCGCAGCCGCTGCTGCTCGGGCGTGTAGTCGAGATGCACGGCGCCTCCAGGCTCCCAAGGCCGGTCCTGACGGCGCACACCGTAGAACGTGTTCCAGAAATAGGGAATGGCGAGGCGGCAATGCCCCTCAAGAGGGTGCGGGCACCCGTCGGTCAAGGGCCGCGGGCCCCCGTCAGTTCAGTGTCGCCAGGAACTCCGTGCACGCCCGTGCGCAGTCCCGGCAGGTCTGGGCGTCCGCCTCGGCGCCGGGCTGGGCGTCGAGGACCTGTGCGTACTCCAGGCAGACGAGGAGACACCACTTGGCCTGGAGGCGCAGGGAGGGCTCGTCCTGGAGGTTCTGCTCGGCGAGCATCCGGCAGGTCGCGTCGCACACCTCGGCGCACAGCAGCGCCTTGCGCCGTACGAGTGCCTCGTGGTCGGTGGCGTCCGGATCCGAGCGGCTGACGCGCAGCACGCAGGCCCGCGAACAGTCGGTGCAGGCCTGTGCGCAGGCGAAGCGGTCCTCCAGGAAACGGACGAGTTCCTGTTGTGTGGTCATCGCTGTCACAGAGTCCGGGTTGCCGTTGCCGCCCGCCGCAAACGCGGCGGAGCGGGCATCCGGGGTGCGCGCTCCCCCGCCGGTCAGTACGGTGCTGTCCAGGTGTTCGACCTTGGACACGGGAAACGGCGCACGTCATCGAGGGGTTGAGGCGGCATGGCCGGCAAGAAGGCGACGAAGCTGCCGCGTAAGAAGTACGAGACCGAACTGCTGCGTCTGCAGACCGAGTTGGTCAAGCTCCAGGAGTGGGTGCGGGCCGAGGGCACCCGGCTGGTGATCGTCTTCGAGGGCCGGGACGCGGCGGGCAAGGGCGGCACCATCAAGCGGGTCGCGGAGCACCTCAACCCGCGCGTCGCACGCATCGCCGCGCTACCGAAGCCGACCGACCGCCAGCGCACCCAGTGGTACTTCCAGCGCTACGTCGAACATCTCCCGGCCGCGGGCGAGATCGTCCTGTTCGACCGCTCCTGGTACAACCGGGCCGGTGTCGAACGCGTGATGGGCTTCTGCACCAAGGAGGAGTACCAGCTGTTCCTGCGCCAGTGCCCGATCTTCGAGCGGATGCTGGTGGAGGACGGGATCGTGCTGCGCAAGTACTGGTTCTCGGTGAGCGACTCGGTGCAGCAGGACCGGTTCCGCCGACGGCTGGACGATCCGCTGCGGCGCTGGAAGCTGTCGCCGATGGACCTGGAGTCCATCACCCACTGGGAGGCGTACTCGCGGGCGAAGGACGAGATGCTGGTGCACACCGACATCTCCGAGGCCCCCTGGGCCGTCGTCGAGAGCGACGACAAGCGCCGGGCCCGGCTGAACATGATCGCGCACCTCCTCGGCTCCCTTCCGTACCACGAGGTGGCGCCCCCGGTCCTCGAACTCCCGCCCCGCCCGCCGTCCACCGGCTACGAGCGTCCACCGCGCGACCTGCAGACGTACGTCCCGGACCACGCGGCCAGTCTCTGAGGCGGTCGGGTCGAGGAACACCGTGTCCCCGGCGGGCGCGCCCTGCAGTGGCGGCGCCTGACACCCGGCATCGCGTCACTGGCCGGCTACCGGCGCGCCTGGCTGCGCGGCGACCTGCTGGCCGGCGTCACCGTCGCGGCGTACCTCGTCCCGCAGGTCATGGCGTACGCCGGGGTCGCCGGGCTGCCACCGGTCGCGGGCCTGTGGGCGATCCTGCCCGCGCTCGCCCTGTACGCCGTGCTGGGCTCGTCCCGGCTGCTGTCGGTGGGCCCCGAGTCGACGACCGCGCTGATGACGGCGACGGTGGTGGGCCCGCTCGCGGCCGGTGACCCGGGCCGCTATGCCACGCTGGCCGCCGCCCTCGCGGTCACGGTCGGCCTGCTCTGCCTGGCCGCGTGGGCGGTACGGCTGGGCTTCGTCGCCGACCTCCTCTCCCGCCCGGTCCTGATCGGCTACCTGGCGGGTGTCGCCCTGATCATGATCGTGGACCAACTCCCCAAGCTCACCGGGGTGTCGACGACCGGCTCGGCGTTCTTCCCCAACTCTGGTCCTTCCTGCGGCACTTGCACCAACTCCACGCGCCCACCCTGCTGTTCGCCGCCGTCACGCTCGCGTTCCTGTTCACGGTGGCGCGGCTGTCCCGCATGGTGCCGGGACCGCCGCTGGCCGTGGTGCTGGGCACGGCGGCCGTGGCCGTCCTCGACCTGGACGACCGCTACGGCATCAAGGCGATCGGCCACGTCCCGGCGGGACTTCCCACGCTCGGCCTGCCCGACCTCACCCAACTCCCCACCTGGTACTGCCCGCGCTCGGTGTCCTGCTCGTGGCCTACACCGACTTCATCCTCACCGCACGGGCCTTCACCGGCGACGACGAGGACGACGACGGCCCCGGTCTCGACGCCGACCAGGAGTTCCTGGCCCTGGGCGCGGCCAACCTCGGCGCCGGAGCGCTCCACGGCTTCCCGGTGAGCAGCAGCGCCAGCCGCACCGCCCTGGCCGCCTCGGCGGGTGCCCGCAGCCAGGCGTACTCCTGATCGCCGGAGCGGTCGTCCTCGCGGTCCTGCTCTTCCTGAGCCCCCTGCTGTCCCGCACCCCCTCGGCGGTCCTCGGCGCCCTCGTCGTCTACGCGGCCGTCCGCATGATCGACCTCACCGGCTTCCACCGCCTCGCCACCTTCCGCCGCCGCGAACTCCTGCTCGCCCTGGGCTGCCTGGCCGGAGTCCTCACCCTCGACATCCTCTACGGCGTGATCGTCGCCGTGGGCCTGTCGGTGGCCGAGCTCCTCACCCGGGTGGCCCGTCCGCACGACGCCGTCGAGGGCCTGGTCCCGGGTGTGGCCGGCATGCACGACGTGGACGACTATCCGCAGGCCCGCACGGTCCCCGGCCTGCTCGTCTACCGCTACGACTCACCGCTGTTCTTCGCGAACGCGGAGAACTTCCGCCGCCGCGCCCTGGCCGCCGTGGCCCAACAGAGCGTCCCTGTGCGCTGGTTCGTCCTCAACGCCGAGGCCAATGTCGAGGTGGACATCACCGCCCTGGACGCGGTCGACGACCTCCGCTGCGAACTCGCCCACCGGGGCGTGGTGTTCGCGCTCGCCCGGGTCAAACAGGACCTCCTGGCCGACCTGAAGGCGTACGGCCTGGTGGACTCGGTCGGCACGGACCACATCTTCCCGACCCTGCCAACGGCCGTGGCCGCGTACCGCGAGTGGAGCGACGCGCACGATCAGGGGACGGCGGGACCCGTGCCGTAGGTCCGCCGGCTCACACCGATCCGAGCAGGCCGTCGAGGATGCCCTTCTCGGCGAGGTAGAAGACGAGACCGCCGACGGGTGCGAGCACGGCACACAGCCAGGCGCGCCGCACTCCGGCGCGCGCCAGGTAGCCGGTCAGGAAGGCTACGAGCCCCGCGCCGACGACCAGGAACGCGGTCGCCTCGTCCCAGTAGCGGAGGGTGAGGCCCAGCCAGAGCGCCTCCCCAGCACCACCATCGCGACGACCGCCCCGGCCACCGGCCGCACGCCTTCCGGCCCGCGCCGCACGGTCCACCCGGCCCACGCCAGCAGCGGCCCGCCGGCCAGCCCCGCGACCGACCACACGGCGGCGCTGCCGAGCCCGCCGGCCCCGAAGGTGTCCCCGAGCGTGGAGGCCGTGTAGTAGCCGACGCAGGTGGCGAGCATCATCAGCGCCCCGCCCCAGACGGCGAGCGGCCGGGACCGGATCAGCGCACCGGCCGCGGCGGTCCAGATGATCCAGGCGGACACCGAGTTGGTCGCCCGCTCCAGCAGGGGTGTCGTGCCGTGCAAGGTGTACGTCGCCCAGCCGAGCAGCAGCCCGAAGGCCGCGGTCGCGGTGAGGACGGTGACGGGGGTGTCCCGAGGGGACGCGGTCGCGGTTGCCATGACCCGGGACTATACACGCGACGTATACGCACGATGTATAGCCGGAAGCGGGCCTGTCCACTTCGTCCGGCACGCGCTCTACTCGTCGTCCGCGGCGGCCGTCAGCTCGACCTCGGTCACGCCGTCGTTCTGGAACAGCTCGGACGTCAACTGCCCGGCGTCGGCGGTGCCTTCGAGCCGCAGCAGGACCCGCGCGGCCGGATCGGCGCGCTCGGGCAGCCGGTCGACCTTGACCTCCTGGATGCGGAAACCCCGCCGCGTGCAGGTCTCCATCAGTTGGGGCAGCAGCGCGGTGCCGGTGCGGTAGGTCAGCCGCACCTCGAAGGTCGCCGGGTCGACGCCGGATGCCAGGTGCGCGAAGAGCAGGGGGTAGCCGCGTACGACGAGGAAGTGCACGGCGGTGGTGGCCAGGGCCAGTATCGGCAGGCCGCCGCCGCAGGCCATGCCGACCGCGCAGGTCAGCCAGATGGTGGCGGCGGTCGTCAGCCCGCGGACCGCGTCCCGGCGCACGAAGATCAGGCCGCCACCGATGAAGCCGATGCCGGAGACGATCTGGGCCGCCACGCGCGAGGGGTCGAAGGAGACGTTGTCCAGGCCGAGGACGTTGGTGAACCCGTGCTGGGAGACCTCCATCATCAGCGCGCTCGCGATCCCGACCAGGGTGTGCGTGCGCAGCCCGGCGCTCTTCTGCTGCGCCGCGCGCTCCCAGCCGATGAGGGTCGACAGCAGCAGCGCGAGCCCCAGTTCGGCGAGTTGGCGCAACCCCCTGCCCATTGCTCACGTCCCACATCGGGACCGCTGGTCCGGCCATGCGGGGTCTCCTTCCTGCTCTCTGTCACGGCATTGTCCCTACCCGGCCGTGCGAGACCATGCCCCTCCGACAACTCTCCTCGCCTTGACAATTTTTTTTGTCGGCTGGATGCTGGAGTGGTCCGCACACACAGCACCCATCCCCCGAGGACCCACGATGCGCACCCTGATCAGCACCGCCTTCCTCTCCCTCGACGGCGTCATGGAGGCACCGGGCGGCGAGCCCGGCTACCGCAACGCCGGATGGACCTTCAAGGAGGTCGACTTCCTGCCGGAGGCCTTCGACATCAAGGGGCGCGAGCAGCTGGAGTCCACGGCGATCCTGATGGGCCGGACCAGCTACGAGGCGTTCAGCCCGGTGTGGCCGGGCATGGAGGAGTTCGCGCACTACAACGCCCTGCCGAAGTACGTCGTCTCCACCACCCTCACCGACGACGACCTCGTGTCGAACTGGGGCGAGACCACGATCCTGCGCTCGCTCGACGAGGTCGCCGCCCTCAAGGAGACCGACGGGGGCCCGATCACCGTGCACGGCAGCGCGGCCCTGAACCACGGCCTCGCGGACGCCGGCCTGGTCGACCGCTACCACCTGCTCGTCTACCCGCTGCTGCTCGGCGCCGGAAAGCGGCTGTTCCCCACGACCGACAAGGACACCCAGAAGCTGAAGCTGGTGGAGCACGCCGTGTACGCCAACGGACTGCAGCTGAACGTCCTCGACGTCGTCCGCTGACCCCGCTCCGGTCAGCGGGGCGGAAACCGGACAGCGACAGGAACGAACAGAACCAAAAGCGGTCCGGGCCCCGCTTCAAGAGCAGGTATAGGCCTTGAGGCAAGACAGACCTATACCTTGACGATTAGTCAACACGACTCCACACTGTCGCCCAAACCTCCACGGACAGTCGGGACCGCGCCCCGCGTCTGAGAGCGCTCTCTTCAACTGTCCTCACCCCCGCTGGAGAAGGACGACACTGTGAGAAGAACTCTGAGACGGCTCCTGCCCTTATGGGTCATGGCGCTGATCGCCGCCCTCTGTTCGGTAGGTGCGCAACCGGCCCTGGCGGCAGCCGCGGCCACCTCGATCACCGTGGACGGCGGCCAGAGCGGCCGGACGTTCGACGGGATCGGCGCGATCAGCGGCGGCGGGGCAACTCCCGTCTGCTGCGCGACTATCCGCCCGCCCAGCAGTCGCAGATCCTGGACTACCTCTTCAAGCCGGGCTACGGCGCGAACCTCCAGCTGCTCAAGATGGACATCGGCGGAGACGCCAACTCCACCGACGGCTCCGAGCCGTCCATCGAGCACACCAAGGGCCAGATCAACTGCGACGCCGGTTACGAGTTCTGGCTCGCCGAGCAGGCCAGGGCCCGTAACCCCAACATCAAGCTGTACGGCCTGGCGTGGGCCGCCCCGGCTGGATCAGCGGCGGCTTCTGGTCCACCGACACCATCAACTACCTGATCTCCTGGCTGGGTTGCGCCCGGCAGCACGGTCTGCCGATCAGCTATCTCGGCGGCTGGAACGAGCGCGGCCATGACGCCGCCTGGTACGTGCAGTTGAGGTCCGCGCTCGACAGCGCTGGATACGGCAGCGTGCAGATCGTCGCCGACGACTCGGGCTGGAGCGTCGCCGACGACATGGCGGCCAACGCCTCGTTCAACAACGCCGTGTCGGTCATCGGCGCCCACTACCCGTGCGCGGGCGGCGACGGCGGCAGCGCCGACACCTGCTCCAGCACCACCACCGCGAAGAACAACGGCAAACCGCTGTGGGCGTCGGAGAACGGCTCCCTGGACATGGACGCCGGAGCACCGGCACTGATCCGCTCGATCGTGCGCGGCTACGTGGACGCCCGCATGACCGCCTACCTCAACTGGCCGCTGGTCGCGGCCATCTACCCCCCAACCTGCCCTACGGCACGGTCGGCCTGGCCACCGCGAACTCGCCCTGGTCCGGGAACTACTCGATCGGCGAGAACACCTGGGCGACCGCGCAGGTAACCCAGTTCGCCCAGCCGGGCTGGAAGTTCATCGACTCCGCGTCGGGCTACCTCGGCGGCACCGAGTCCAACGGCACGTACGCCACGCTGAAGTCACCGAACGGGTCGGACTACTCCACGGTCCTTGAGACCACCACGGCGACGGCCGCGCAGACGGTCAACGTCCAGGTGCGGGGCGGTCTTTCCACCGGTGCGGTGCATGTGTGGGCGACCCGGGTCAACAGTCCCAGTGCGGCAACGGACTTCGCGCACACGCAGGACGTCACGCCGACCGGGGCGCGTACTCGCTGACGCTGCAACCGGGTTGGATCTACACGGTCACCACGACCACCGGCCAGGGCAAGGGCACCGCCACCGGGCCGGCCGCGCACGCCCTGGCGCTGCCGTACACCGACTCCTTCGACAACGATGTCTCCGGGACCGAGGCCACGTATCTGTCCGACATGCAGGGGTCGTTCGAAGCGCGGCCGTGCGCGGACGGCCGTAGCGGGCAGTGTGTGCAGCAGGTGACGCCGGTCAAGCCGATCGATTGGCAGGACGACTCCGACGCCTTCTCGCTGCTCGGCGATCCGACGTGGACCGACTACACCGTCAAGGCCGATGTGAACCTCCAACAGGCCGGTACGGTCGAGCTGTTGGGGCGGGCCAACACCCAGAACCGTCCGCAGAGCCACCAGGCCGCCTATCTGTTCCGGGTGAGCGACACGGGCGCCTGGTCCCTGGTGAGGAGTTCGGCGGCCGGCACCCTGACCACGCTGCTTTCCGGAACCAGGGCCGCGCTCGGCACGCACGCGTGGCACACCCTCGCCCTCGGCTTCTCCGGCGACCGGATCACGGTCAGCGCGGACGGGGTCAACCTCGGTGCCACCGAAGACAGTTCGTATGCGGCGGGCCAGATCGGCATCGGGGTGGTGGGCTACCAGACCGACCAGTTCGACAACCTGTTCGTCACCGCGAACCCGCCGGGCGACCACGCCGGCATCCTCAAGGGCCGCCAGTCCGGCCTGTGCGCGGACGTCCCCGGAGCGAGTCGCACCAACGGCACCCAACTCGCCCTCTGGGACTGCAACGGCGGCGCCAACCAGTCCTGGACCCTGACGCCCGCCGCCCAACTCACCGTCTACGGCAGCGCGAAGTGCCTGGAACCCAAGGGTGGCGGCACGGCCGACGGCACCCCGTGCAGATCGGCGACTGCGACAACTCAGCGGCCCAGAAATGGACCGTGGGCAGCGACGGCAGGGTGGTCAACCCCGCCTCGGGCAAGTGCCTGGACACCACCGCGGAGGCCACCACCCCGGGCACCCTGCTGGAGTTGTGGACCTGCACCGGGGGCGCCAACCAGAGCTGGCTGCGCGGCGCGGTCGCGGCGCCGCTCACGGGCCAGGAGTCCGGCCGCTGCGTCGACGTCCCCCGCGCCGACCGGACCAACGGCACCGCGCCCGCGCTGTGGGACTGCAACGGCGGCACGAACCAGACCTGGACCTCCACGACCACCAACCAGCTGACCGTCTACGACTCCAAGTGCCTTGAGGTCACGGGCGGTGCGACCGCCGACGGCAGCCCGGTGGAGATCTGGGACTGCGACGGCGGTGCCGACCAGCAGTGGCGGGTGCGGGCCGACGGCAGTGTCGTCAACGTCGGCTCCGGAAAGTGCCTGGACGCCGTCGGCCACGGCACGGCCAACAGCACGGCACTGGACATCTGGACCTGCACCGGCGCCGCCAACCAGAACTGGCGCCGGTCGTAGTGGTACCGGTCCCCGTCGGGTCGTAGGAGCGCAGCTGCCCGTGGCCCGGCGGGGGGCCGTTTCATGCGCGTGCTCCGGGATGGCGGCGCGGTCATCGGCTGAGTAGCCTCCGGTCCATGCGGATCTCTGTTTCCTCGGACATGGACGAACCTGTGGCGCGGGCGCTCGTGGTGGAGTTGCGTGGCCGGGGTCATGAGGTGGTGGCGCACGGGGCGTTGCGGCCCGGGGACGACCCGCAGTGGGCGGTGTGTTCGGAGGTGGCGGCGCGTGAGGTCGCCGACGGGGTGTCGGACCAGGCGGTCGTGTGCTGCTGGACCGGGACGGGTGCGTCGATCGCCGCGAACAAGGTGCCGGGCGTGCGGGCGGCGCTGTGCGCGGATGGCTATACGGCGGACGGTGCGCGCCGCTGGAACGACGCCAACGTGCTGGCGCTCAGTCTGCGGCTGACGTCCGAGCCGCTGCTCAAGGAGATCCTCGACGCCTGGTTCACGGCGGAACCCAGCGCGGACGCCGAGGACCGGGAGAACGTGGCCCGCGTCGGCCGACTCGACCTCGACAGGCCCGCCCGGTAGGCGGGTTCGTACGGCGGAATCGGGGCTGCGACCAGGCCTTCTCCTCCCTCCCGCGATTTCACTGTCTCCCGGCGCATGATTCATTTCCGGCGGGGCAGTCGGACGCCTGGAGGTTGATAAACATGATTCCCCTGATTCTGGTTCTTCTGCTGGCACTGCTTCTTTTCGGTGCCGGATTCGCCATCAAGATTCTTTGGTGGGTCGCCATTGTCGTTCTCGTCCTGTGGCTGCTGGGCTTTGTGGCGCGTTCGACGGGTGCAGGTGGCCGTCGAGGTCGCTGGTACCGCTGGTAGCGGATAAATCGCTGCGCGGATTCCACGATTTCGCGGAATTCAACGTTCCCCGATATTTCCCTAACCCCTGAAGTGAGGTTTGTCATGGCGGACAACATGTGGGACTACCAGGCCGAGTCGGGTCACCAGGCCGGTACCGATCTGACCGGATTCAAGGTCGAGGCGAGCGACGGCTCGATCGGCAAGGTCGACAAGCACTCCGAGGATGTCGGCGCGATGTACATCGTGGTCGACACCGGTGTGTGGATCTTCGGCAAGCACGTACTGCTGCCCGTCGGGACCATCGCGTCCATCGACGTCGCGGAGCGGACGATTTACGTCGGCCGTACGAAGGAAGAGATCAAGAACTCCCCGGAGTTCGACAAGGACAAGCACGTGGGTGACCCCGGTTACCACGACGAGGTCGGCGGCTACTACGGGAACCCGCGCGTCTGACCGGCACCCGGCGTACCACGGGGTGGGGGCACCGACAATCTGTCGGTGCCCCCACCCCGTTTCCGCTGCCCCCGTAGACTGCCGGTGCGGTGACCGCCGTCCGCCTTGTCATCGCGCGTCGTGGACATGTCCTGTCCCCGCCCGACAAGGATCGAGGTGGCGGTGCGATGAGTACGGCCACCGAGGGCCGACCGTTCGCGCATCCCGTGCTGTTCTACCGGGGCGAGGAGCAGTACGCGGCCGGTACGGTCCCGTTCCTGCGGGACGGACTGAACGCCGGGGAGGCCGTCGCGGTCGCCGTTCCCGGCCCGCATCTCGACCTGATCAGAGCCGGACTCGGAGCGGGCGCCGACGGTGTGCGGTTCCTCGACATGACCGAGGTCGGGCGCAACCCCGGGCGGATCATCCCGGGTGTGCTGCGGGCCTTCGCCGACGCCCATGCCGACCGCCGGGTGCGGATCGTCGGGGAACCGGTGTGGCCCGGCCGCAGTGCCGTCGAGTACCCGGCGTGCGTGCAGCACGAGGCGCTCACCAACTCGGCGTTCGCGGACCGTGACGTGACGATCCTGTGCCCGTACGACGCGGACCGGCTGGCGCCCGGAGTGCTCGCCGACGCCCGCGCCACGCATCCGGTCCTCATCGACGGGGACGCTCAACTGCCCAGCCCCGCCTACGATCCGCAGGGCGCGATCGCCCGCTACAACGAGCCGCTCTCCCATCCGCCGGGTGCCGCGTCCATCGCGTTCGACGCGGGCGAACTCCCCAAGACCCGCTATTTCGCGGTGCAGGAGGCCGAGCGGCTGGGTCTGGCGGGCGTACGGCTGCAGGATCTGACGCTGGCCGTCGCGGAGTTGACCACCAACAGCGTGCTGCACGGCGGCGGTTCGGGGACACTGCGGATCTGGGCCGAGGACGAGCGGATCGTCTGTGAGGTGGGGACCAGGGCCGGTTCGTGGACGCGCTGGCCGGCCGGCGGCCCGCGTCACGCGACCAACCCGGCGGACGGGGGCTGCTGTTGGTGAACCATGTCGCCGATCTCGTCCGTGTCCACATGGCCCCGGACGGCACCACCATCCGTTTCTATCTGGCCCGTTGACGCTTTCACGGGTGCGCGGCCGGCGGTGTCCAGGCCGCTTCCGCCTCCTGCGCGGTGGCGTGGGTGGGGAAGACCCGGTCGAGGCCGATCATCTGGAAGATGCGGCTGATGTGCGCGGGGACCGCCGCGAGCGCGATGGTGGCCCGGGCGGCGAGGGCGTGGTTGCGGGCCGCGAGGAGGGCCGTGATGCCGCTCGAGTCGCAGAACGTGACACCGGTCAGGTCGACGACGAGCTGCTGGCCGTCCTGGAGCGCCAGCCCGGACAGCAGCTCGCGCACCTCGGAGGAGCTGTCGTAGTCGAGTTCCCCGGCCAGGTCGATGACGACGCCCGCGGGCGTGGTCCGGGTGCGGATGACGAGTTCGGTCACGGCTGCTCTTCGCTGGGGGTCGGGGCACGTTGATGGCGAGGACGGCGGTGTCGTCGTCGACGCCGGTACCGAAGGTGTCGAGCAGGTCACGGATGGCGGCGACGGCCGCCGAGGCGGTGGTGGGGGCCAGGGCGCGGGCGAAGTCGAGGAGGGCCTCGTCGCCGTAGCGGTCGCCGGTGCGGTGCGGGCGGGCCTCGGTGAGGCCGTCCGTGTGCAGCAGGAGGGTGTCGCCCGCCGCCAGGTGCACGGTGGCGGTGGCGATATGGGCGTCGGGCAGCACGCCGATGAGCTGGCCCTCGGGGGTCTCCACGTGGTCGGCACCGCCGTCGGCGCGCAGCAGCAGGGCCGGGGGCGGCCGCCGCTGGCCAGGGTGATGCGGAAGCCGCCGCGGTCGCCCTCGGGGGTGAGCAGGCCGAAGACGACGGTGCAGAACCGGGGTCGTGGCCGTTGTACTCGTGGTTGAGGACGGTGTTGAGGTTGCCGAGGACGGCGGCCGGGTCGGGGTCGTAGACGGCGGCGGCGCGCAGCGTGTAGCGGGCCAGCGAGGTGACGGCCGCCGCCGCGGCGCCCTTGCCGCACACGTCGCCGAGGAACAGCCCCCAGGTGCCGGCGGAGAGCGGGAAGAGGTCGTAGAAGTCGCCGCCGACCATGTCGGTGGAGGCCACGTGGTAGTGCGCGGCGACGTCAAGTCCCGGCACGTTCACGAGAGTTGGGGGCAGCAGGGTCTGCTGGAGGGTGACGTTGAGGCGCTTGAGCTCCTCGCGTTCGCGTTCCGCCTCCTGGCGGGCGCGCAGCAGTTCCGTCTCGTAGGCCCGGCGGTCGCGGGCGTCGAAGACGGTGGTGCGGATCAGCAGCGGCCGGCCGTCGCCGCCGGTCTTGACGGTGGAGGTGACCAGCACGGGCAGCCGGGTGCCGTCCCGCGCCTTGAGTTCCAGGGCGATGCCGCTGACCTCGCCCTGCATGCGCAGCAGCGGGGCGAAGTGGGTCTCGTGATAGAGCCGGCCGCCCACGGTCAGCAGGTCGGAGAAGGACCTGCGGCCCACCAGGTCGCCGTGGTCGTAGCCGAGCCAGTCGAGCAGCGTCCTGTTGATCTTGGCGATGGTGCCGTCCAGCAGGGTGGAGAGGTAGCCGCACGGCGCGTGCTCGTACAGGTCCTCCGCGCTGTCCTCCAGGAGGGCGGAGAACGCCGCGTGGTCGACACCGGGCTGCTTGCCGGGCGGTGTTCCGTGGGGTCTGTCGGACGGCCGGTGATCGCCGCTCTCGCCGTCGCCGTCGGCTTCCATCAGCGCACGGCTCGGACGAAGTCGGTGATCGCGGCGGCCGTTTCCTCCGGGGCGGCGAGCTGGGGGCAGTGCCCGGTCGCGTCCAGGGTGACGAGCCGGCTGCCCGGGATGCGGGACCGCACGAACGCTCCGACCTCCGGGGCGCTATGGCGTCGACGGAGCACTGGGCGACCAGGGTGGGCACGGTGACCTTGGCGAGGTCCTCGCGGTTGTCGGAGAGGAAGGTGACGCGGGCGAAGGCACGGGCGATGTCGGGATCGGTGCGGCAGAAGCTGTTGGTCAACTCCTCGCCCAGTTCCGGGCGTTCGGGGTTGCCCATGATCACCGGCGCCATGGCGCCCGACCAGCCGAGGTAGTTCGCGTCCAGCGATTCCAGGAGTTCGTCGATGTCCTCGGCGCTGAATCCGCCGCGGTAGCCGGTCGCCGGGTCGTCGATGAAGCACGGCGAGGGAGCGAGCAGCACCAGGCCGGCGAACGCGTCCGGCTCGCGGGCGGCGGCGAGGACGCCCATCATCGCGCTCACGGAGTGCCCGACGAACGTCACCGGGCCGAGCGCCAGCTCACGGCAGATGGCGAGCACGTCGTCCGTGTAGCCGTCGAGCGTGGCGTAGCGCTTGGGGCTCCAGGCCGACAGGTCGGACTGTCCCGCGCCCACATGGTCGAAGAGCACCACGGTGAAGTCGCGTTCCAGGAGGGGCGCCACCAGCCGCCACATGTGCTGGTCGCACCCGAACCCGTGCGCCAGCATCACGACCGGTCCTCCGGCGCGGCCCGACACCGTCACGTGGTTCCTGCTCCGCATGCCCATGCGGCTCATCCTCACAGACCGCGTCCCGCTCCACCCGTCGTGCCCACCCCGAGGCGGCGTGTTCAGACCTGCTTCGGCTTGCCGAGGGACCAGCCCGAGACGTCCGTGAGCCGCCCGCGCCACAGCGGCATGACGACGGTCCCGCCGCCTCCGGCCACTCCGGTGGCATCGCGCAGATGGATCCACTGCGGCAGGCGCTGCGGGACGGGACCGCCCTGCCGGTCCTCGACGACCTCGTCGACCTGCTGCGGGAACCGCTCCAGCAGCTGGGCGCCGGAGCCCTCCATGCCGTGCAGGCTGCGTGCCCAGTCGGTGGTCCATGCCTCGTGGGAGATGAGGTCGCCGTAGAGGAAGGCTCCTCCGACGGTGAGGGTGACGGGCAGGGCCGCCTGCGGGTCCTGGGCGATCAGCCGTACCAGCAGCTGGAGTTGGAGGTCGGGGACCGGCTCCGTCACGATCGGTGCGGCGGGCTGGTGCAGGGGATCGCGGTCGGTGCTCGTGGTGCTCATGCGGAGCGATCCTTTCGGGGTCGCGCGAGGTGAAGGCTGTCGGGCGGGGGATCACGTGGGGAGCAGGCCGGTCTTCAGCTTGGCGAGGGTGCGGTTGAGCAGGCGGGAGATGTGCATCTGCGAGAGGTTCAGCTCACGGCCGATCTCCGCCTGGGTCAGCTCCTGGCCGAAGCGCATCTCGATGATGGTGCGCTCCCGCTCGTCGAGTTGCTGCAGCAGCGGGGCGAGGGTGTGCAGGTCCTCGAAGAGCTCCATCGCCGGGTCGTCGTCGCCCATCGTGTCGGCGTACTTCGGCGCGCTGTCGGCCTCGTCGTCGCCGTTGGGGGTGTCGATGGAGCCGGCGACATAACCGTTCGCGGCGACCAGGCCTTCGATGATCTCGTCCTCGGACAGCTCCAGATGCGCGGCGAGTTCCTTCACCGTGGGGGTGCGGCCCAGCTCGGTGGCGAGGGTCTCCTTGCTCTTCGCGAGGTCGACCCGGAGTTCCTGAAGGCGGCGCGGGACGTGCACGGCCCAGGTGGTGTCGCGGAAGAACCGCTTGATCTCACCGAGGATGTAGGGGATCGCGAAGGAGGTGAACTCGACCTCGCGGGTCAGGTCGAACCGGTCGATGGCCTTGATGAGGCCGATCGTGCCGACCTGGATGACGTCCTCCATGTCACCGCTGCCGCGGTTGCGGAACCGGCGCGCCGCGAAGGACACCAGCGAGAGGTTCATCTCGATGAGGGTGTTCCGCGCGTACTGGTACTCGCGGGTGCCCTCCTCCAGCTCCTGGAGCCGGTCGAGGAAGAGCTTGGACAGCGCGCGGGCGTCCTTGGGAGCGACCTTCGCCCCGTCCTCGATCCACGGAAGGTCGTCGATGACCTCCGGGGCTCCCGTACGGACAGGAGCAGTTGCTTCGAGGGCGTTCACGGAGGAAGCCACGATGCCGCCTTAGCTGGAGAACAGGACGAAGGTCGCGTGCCCCCTTCCGGCCCATGCATGTCTCCCCGGACCTCACAATCTTGCGGTGCCCCGAAAACTTTCCCGCGAGCCGCCGCAGCGGCGTGAACACCTCCTGGTTTCAAGCCATTTCACACGATTTGCGCGGGGTGTCGTCCATGCCGTTGGTCTGATGCGGGTCGAAGCGGATGGCAGCCACCAGCGCGAACACGCCCACCCCGGAGAACGCGGCACCGCCGCCCACGCCCAGCGCCTGCTTTCCCTCGGTCTGTCCCGGTGTGGTCGCGAGCGGTGAACTCGCCCTTCCCAGGCCCCACTTGTGTGGTCGCGAGGAGGTCATGATGCCTTCCCGGTAACGCTGGACGGTCCGGAACGCGGACGCTCGGTGCACGTCCCGTACTGTCGCGTGCCCCCGCGGGCACTTCGATGTGCGTCAGGGGCACGGCATGCCGGATCGCCCGGCGGCGGGGCCCTCGGAACTGTTAGTTTCCTTTGCGTGATCCACTGGATCTTGTCCCCCACCTCCACACCCCGCGGCGAGGCCTACATGCCCAACTCCCCTCCGTAGACGGCATCAGCGGACGCCACCGCAAGAGCAGACCACTCAGTCCGGCGCTCCGCCGCGCCGCCGTCATCGTCGTGGCCGCTCCGTCGCCGGCACGATCCTGTTCGGCGGCTCCGCCTTCGCCGCCGGGCAGACCGCCGGCACGGCCGGCACCGCGACGCTCGACCCGGCGGAGCAGAAGATCGCGGACAATCTCGACGCCCGGGTCCAGGACACGCGTCTGGGCAGCACGTTCAGCGGTGTCGTCATCGACTCCACGCAGAAGACGCCTATTTGGGGCCATGACGCGACCACGGCGCTGATGCCCGCGTCCAACACCAAACTCGGCACGTCCACGGCCGCGTTGACGATCCTCGGCCCCGATCACCACTTCACGACGAAGGTCGTCTACGACAACGGCACCCTCACCCTGGTCGGTGGCGGTGACCGCACCCTCACCACCGCCGACCTCACCGCGATGGCGACAACTGCCGTGGCGGGCCTAAAGAACGCGGGCCTGACGTCGGTGAAGGTGGCGGTCGACGACAGCCTCTTCCCCGAGCCCACGCTCGCCACCGGCTGGAACGACGGCTACTACCCCGACTCCATCGCGCCGGTACGGGCGCTGGTGGTCGACGGCCGCCATGTCACGGACACGTCGGTGGACGCCGGTCAGATCTTCGCGAAGCTCGTCGCGCGGCAGGGTGTCACGGTCACCGGGACCGTCGCGCACGCCACCGCGGGCACCGGGGCCGTCCCGTGGCGCAGCACGACTCCGCGGCGCTGTCGGCCATCGTCGAGCACATGCTCAAGGTGAGTGACAACGATATCGCCGAGACCCTGCTCCGGATGACCGCGCTGGCCGCCGGCCGCCCGGCCACCTTCGAGGACGGTACGGCGGTCGTCCGCGAGGTCCTCACGCAGTACGGCATATCGCTGACCAACTACGAGATCCACGACGGCAGCGGGCTGTCCCGCTCGAACCGCATCCCGGCCCAGACGATCGCCGACATCCTGGACCTGGCCGACGACCCGGCCAACGCCCCGACCCTGAAGTACATCGTCGAAGGGCTGCCCGTCTCGGGTGAGGCGGGTTCGACGCTGGGCCCGGAGTGGGGCCGCTTCGACACGGCGGACTCGAAGTGCGCCGTAGGAAAGGTCAGCGCCAAGACCGGCACGCTCACCGGCGCGATCGCGCTGAGCGGTCTGACGAAGGCCGAGGACGGACGCTGGAAGGTCTTCTCGTTCATCGAGAACAACTCCACGGCCACGCCGGACGCCACGAAGGACGCTCTGGACGGTCTCGCGGCCACGGTCAACGGCTGCTGGGCGTAGCCGACCGGCACACCTCACGACGATCGGTTCCGTGCGGCGGCGATCCATGCGGTCCCGCCGCCGGAACCATCCGATCGACGGAGCGACAAATCGATTCCCCGGGTGAACGCGCCGGCATCCGACCGACCGCGCCGGTCAGCACGGCGATCCTGGAACGGCTGTCCGCCGATCCACGGCGACAGCCTTCCAGGACCGCCCTCTCCCTGACCAAGGAGTCCCTTTGCGTCTTCGTCGTACGGTGACCAGCGCCTTCGGTGCCGCCGCCCTCGTGCTCACCTCGCTGGGCGCGGTGGCCGCCGCGAGCCCCGCCGCCTCGGGCGAGCCCTGCGGTTTCTACGAGACCGGGTCCGACGCCTTCTACCGCCACTGCACCACCGACGGCTCGCGGGTCGTCATCAAGGTGGAGGTCGCCCGGGCGCGCGACTACGAGCGGTGTGTCGCGCGGGGCACGACCTGGCTGGGCTCCGCCCGCAGAATCCAGGGCGCCCACTACACGGGCCGCACCTGCTGACACCGGTCTGCGTACGGCTCAGGGCCGCCCTTTTTCGATGGGCGGCCCTGAGTTCGTCGGAGCGGTGCGTCACAGCGCGGCGGTCGACCCCTCGCCGGAACCGCTGCCCGCGAGCCACTGGGACCAGTCGAGGTTGAAGTCGGCGTAGCCGTTGTCGGCCGGGGCCTTGCCTCGGGGCGAGCCGGTGATGGTGATGGGGTCGCCCTGCTTGACCTGGCCGTAGAACCACTTGGCGTCCGACAGCGACAGGTGGACACAGCCGTGCGAGCCGCGGGCGCTGCCGGTGCCGGGGTTCGGGTCGCCGGTCGAGTAGTGCACGTAGGTGCCGGACTGGGTGAGGTGGATGTCCCAGGGCAGCGTCAGGTCGTAGTAGTTGGGGCTGCCCTTGTCGCAGCTGATGCCGACGCTGCAGGAGGTCATGTGGACCTTCTCCTGCTTGTCGATGACGGCCATCGTGCCGTCCCACGTCGGGTACTGGGCGCTGCCCGCGTTGATCGACAGGGTGCGCACGGCCTGGCCGTTCTTGGTCACCTTCATCGTGTGGTTGGTGACCGAGACGTCCGCGCGGACGTCGTCGCCGACCTTGAAGGTGTGGGTGTAGTTGTGCACGCCGTAGCGGCCGTTGCCGTTGCTGACGCCCGTCATGTCGGCGTCGATCTTGACGGTCGTGCCGGAGGGCCAGTACGTCTTCGGGCGCCAGTCGGCGCGCTTGTCGCCCATCCAGTGCCAGGCGCCGACCACCGACTGCGAGGCGCTGACCTTCATGTGCTTCTCGACGGTGGCACGCGCCTTGGCGGACACCGGGTTGGTGAAGATCACCGAGATCGGCATGGCCACGCCGACCGTGGTGCCGGTCTGCGGGGTGATCGTGTCCAGCAGCATCGGCGGGCCCGCGGGTTTCGTCGGCGACGGAGAGCTGCTCACGGTCGGCTTGTCCGACGCCTTCGAGTCGCCGCCGCTCGCCTTGTCGCTGCCACCCCCGCCGCAGGCACTCGCGCCCACCAGCACCGCACCCGTGACGAGTGCGATCCCTATGCTGCCCTTGCGCCGTCCCACGACGTGCCCCACTCTCTCTTGGTTCCCCGGCCCTGACGGGCCCGACTCACTGTCAGACAGCGACCGCGGGGGCGGCAGTTGCGTGCGGCGCGTAAAGCGTGTCTCAAGATTCGGTACGCACCCGGGTGCCCCGGGTCCGTGAGCACTCCGCGTCACCGGCCGCCACTCCCCGGCCACGGCCTCCGCCGTCTCTCCCCTCGCTCCTACCTTGAATACGCGCGGGTATGCAGAAACTCCCAATCCCCGTGTCGCTGGACGGGGATCGTGCCGCACCGTGAGATCTCCAGCAGGACGCGGCGCAGCCTCCGGCGGAGGTCCGTCATCGTGCGGCGGGACTGCGGTGTGTCGGCGTAGATCGAGTTGATGTGCAGGCCGGAGGTGTCCCGCTGGAACCAGGAGGAGGTCCCGTTGGAGCGTGACGCCCAGACGTGCGCCGTGGGCCGCCAGTCCTCGTGGTGCTCCGCGCCCGGGCACTTGCGCATGTCGACGTAGGAGAAGAAGTTCACCGCGAACGGCCAGGTACGCAGGGCGAACTCGTCCGGCGCGAGCAGTTCCCACACCCGGACGAACGGTACGTCGACGCTGCGCAGCATCTCCGTGAAACCGGCCCGCACGTTCGCCATCACCTCGGCGAAGTCCTCGTCCGCGGCGACGGAGAACTCGATGGGCATGGTGTTCACGAACCAGCCCATCGAGTGCAGCCAGTCACCCCGGCCGCGTTCGCTGACCGGCATCAGCCCGCGGTAGACCCCGGGGCCGCCCGCCTGCCGCAGCGCGATCGCGACGGCGGCCAGCACCCCCATGAACGCCTTCCCGCCGACGGCACGGCAGCGGCTCTCCAGCTCGGCGGTCTGCCGGGCGTCGAGCAGCGGGCCCGCCTCGTTGACCGTCGGATAGGTGCGGCCGGGCTCGATGCCGAGGTCGAGCGGGAACCTCGGGAAGAACCCGCCGTTCCGCGCGATGAACGACTTCCAATAGTCCAGCCGGCGATCCGACTCACTGATGGAGAGATAGTGGTCGCGCTGTTCCTGCGCGAAGTCCAGATAACTTCCGGCTGTCGGGAGTACGACGTCACGTCCGGCCGCATAAGAGGCGTACGCGGTGCGGACGTCGCTGACGACGTTCGGCATCGACATTCCGTCGCACACGATGTGGTCGAAAGCGAGATACACCGTCGAGACGTCGTCCCGGACCACGGCCCCCATCAGGAACAGCGGCCAGGAAAGCGTGTCGATCCGCTCTGTGAAACCGTCGGCCAGGAACGTCCGGAGTTCCTCGGTGGACTCGAATTCCCCTACGTCGACCGCGGTCAGCCCGATGTCCTCCGGACGCAGCGGTTCGCACGCCAACTCCCCTGCCAGGCGCCTGAATTCGCACCGGAGCACTTCATGACGCCGGACGAAGTGCAGCAGGGCGGACTCCAGTGCGCGCCGGTCGAGGGCGCCCGGCACCTCGAACGTGACCGCGAGCCAGGACGAGAACTCGTCGTCCTCGCGCCGGCCTTCCTCGGCCACGGTGAAGTGCTTGTCCTGGTTGAACGAGGCCCGCCTGACCGGCCCTTCACCACCGCCGCCACCCCGCTCCCCGTCCGATGAAGCCGCCACTCCACCAACCGCCCGGGCGCCAAGTCGAGCGCCTCCAGGGGAAACTGCCTCATACCGACCCTCCCGCCACCTAAGAACGACTCTCCGGACGGGTAACGACCGTGAGTGCCTGGCGTGTCGCCCTTGGCCGAGGAGGCTCAGGGTGCGGTCGGGACGCGGTCGCGCGCGCTCAGAGGCAACCGGGCTTCCCCGTCTCCACGCATCGGGTCACGGACCTGCGGATGAGGTCGAGGAACTCCGGCAGGTCCTCGGCGACCCTGTCGAACTCCCCTGGTCCACGGCGGCCGTCCGGGACCGGTGGATCGCGCCGCCCCAGTCGGCGACGTACAGGAGGCCCCCTCCGTCGGAGCCGATCACCATGCCGAGCGGATCATCGGCGTCCGGGATCGCGACATCACCTTCCTCCGCCAGCCGGTGCAGGACGTCTCGCGCCGAGTGGATGAAGTAGCCGTCGCCGACGTCGGACAGGACGACCTCGCCGATGGAGGCGTAGAACGTCCGCAGCTCCTCGAACCCCAGGGTCTCGCGGGCGTACTCACGGGCGGCCCGGCGATCGTCGTCATCGGCGACGCGGACCTCGTTACGGCCGGGCGGATATCCGTGTGTCGCCTCGAAGATGGACACCATCGCACCGACCGCGTCCGTGATCTCGTCACGCCAGCGTGACAACCAGGCGGCCGAGTACGGGGTTGGTCCATGGCCCGGATCATTCCACCCCGCCTGGGCGAGGGTTGCCGGGGTGGGGCGTGCGGGGTGCGGCGCCCTGCCGGTCGGGGCCCGGCGAGCGGACTGCGGACTGCGGTCTGTGGTCTGTGGTCTGCGGCCTGCGGCGTGATTGATGTCCCGAAGGGGCGTGCCCCTTTCGCCAATTCCCCGGCGACGGCAATTCCGGCGGCTCATATATCCGTAGCCGCTACGCCCCCGGATTGGTCGGGGAGAAAGTTTCATCAGATCGGGCAAACGGCCAATCCGGCGGGCTTTCGGAACCGGATTCCCCACGTGACCGACGACGAGCAGCTCCCCGGTCCGGAATGCGCACGGTGCGGTTTTCGCACGGCGGTTCCGGTGCGTCGGCGCGGGCATCTCGACGAGTCGGCCCGGCTGACCACGAACGACTTTTTCACCCCCTCTGCCGGCAAGCGCCGTCCGAGCAACAGGAGAAACACCATGAGCACCCGCATCCGTATCCGCCGTACCGCCGTCGTCCTCGCCGCGTCCGCCGTACTGCCGCTGGCCCTCAGCGCCTGCGGCAGCAGCGGCAGCGACTCCGCGAAGTCCGACGCCTCCCACCAAGGCGTCCGCGACCGCGACCGCCGCCGACAACGGCATGACCGGTGCCGGTGCCACGATGTCCGGTCAGCCCTTCGGCACGGGGTGTGCCGCCGTGCCGAAGAGCGGTTCCGGTTCCTTCGACGGCATGGCTCAGGACCCGGTGGCCACCGCCGCGTCCAACAACCCGGCACTGTCGACGCTGGTCGCCGCGGTGAAGAAGGCCGGGCTGGTGGACACCCTCAACAACGCCCAGAACATCACGGTGTTCGCGCCGACCAACGACGCCTTCGCGAAGATCCCGAAGGCCACCCTGGACAAGGTCCTCAACGACAAGGCCCAGCTGACGAAGATCCTCACCTACCACGTCGTGGGTCAGCAGCTCACGCCCAAGGACCTGGAGAAGGGCTCCTTCACCACGCTGGAGAAGTCCAAGCTGACCACGGCCGGTTCCGGTGAGTCGTACACCGTCAACGGCTCGTCCAAGGTCGTCTGCGGCGACGTCAAGACCGCCAACGCCACCGTCTACATCGTCGACACCGTCCTGATGCCCACCAGCTGACGGACCACCGGCGGGCCGGGTACCTGATGTCTCGGCACCCGGCCGTACGGCTCCTGTGACGGGGAAACGGGAGACAGTGAGGGGCGAGGCGCCGACGGCCTCGCCCCTCATTGCTGCGCACCTCTCACTCCGGTCACCTCCGCGCTTCACCACCCCCGACAACCTGCCATGATTCTTACTCATCAGTAGCTTCATGTACCGGCGAGAGGCAGTCCCGTGGTCCGTCTGTTCACCGTGAGCGGCAGCATCGTCGTCGGCGTCTCCCCGAGGCCGTCTACCAGGCGGTGAGCCGCCCCTCCGACATGGGTCGCTGGAGTCCCGAGAACCTGGGTACGACGGCCGACGCGACAGGCGGCGAGGCCGCGTCGCTGGGCACCACGTTCGTCGGGCGGAACAAGCGGGGACGGTTCCGCTGGGTGACGCGGTGCACGGTCACCGCGGCCGATCCCGGTCGGCGATTCGCCTTCCGCGTCCACGCGATCGGACGCCGCCGTCCGCGTCTGCGCGGTCCGATCGCCAGCTGGGAGTACCGCTTCGAACCGGTCGCCGAGGGGACCCGGGTGACGGAGACCTGGACCGACGACCGGCGCGCCTGGCCGACGTTCGTGGCCAACGCCTTTGACCGGGCGGTCACTTCGGGCAAGACGTTCGCCGACTACCAGTCCCGCAACATCGAGACGACCCTGCGCAACCTCAAGCGGGAGCTGGAGCAAGCAAAGGAGCAGGAGCACACCGCATGAGCGCCTGCCGCCACTGACCGACCGAGCAGGGAACGACCAACTGGCCTGTTCCGTCTGGCAGTTCGACGGATGTGGCGACGCTTGAGGAACCTTTGGGTCAACTGTCGCGGAACCAGGACATTTTGCGCTGGATGTGAGGGCAGGATGGGCGTTGACCATGTTTCTGACGGTGAACACCCGTCAGGGGCATAGAACAAGGCAAGGAGTGTTCTTGATGCGTACCAACCGGAAGATCGCCGTCAGCCTCGTCGCCGCCGCCGTACTGGCGGGCGTCGGAGGAGCGGGGATCGCGCAGGCGGTACCGGCGGCGAACGGGAGCGCCGCCCCCTCCGCCTGCCGACCGGCCAACACACGGCGAAGATCACCGCGGACACCTCCAGCGCGGGCCACCGTCACTACCGTGTCACCCTGACGGCGCCGCGCGGTTACGCGTCGTGCAAGCTCGCGGGTTCGCCCACCGGCGTGCGGTTCAGCAACCACGGCACGGGCACCGGGTCACTCCCCACAGCTACGGCGGTCAGCGGACCGCCGTGACCTTCGGCCCGGGCCACCCGGTGCACTTCGACATCCAGGTCCCGAACAACGCCCGGAGCAAGGCCGCGAACGAGGCGTCGTTCACGCTGCGCACCCCGGGCGGCGGCCAGATCCCCGGCAAGTCCTTCGCCGAGGGACGGCTCAAGGTCGCCGCCGGCACCCAGATCGGCCCGGTCCAGCGCGGCGCCTGACCTTCCGCACCCCGTCCACCCCGGTGGCGTCCTGCGACAGCGTCTCTGTCGCGGGGCGCCATCGGCGTTTTCGTGCGGGCGTTCAGCGCCAGCCGAGTTCGGGGCCACCTGGGTCAGGATGCTCTCCAGGACATGGGCGTTGTAGTCCACGCCGAGCTGGTTCGGAACGGTGAGCAGGAGGGTGTCCGCGGCCTGGATGGCCTCGTCCTCGCGGAGCTGCTTCACCAACACGTCCGGTTCGGCGGCGTACGAGCGTCCGAAGATCGCCCTGGTCGTGTCGTCGATCATGCCGACCTGGTCCCGCGACTCGCGGTCGTGGCCGAAGTAGGCCCGGTCCATGTCGTTGGTCAGGGCGAAGATGCTGCGGCTGACGGACACCCGCGGCTCGCGCGTGTGACCTGCCTCCTTGTACGCCTCGCGGTACGCCTCGATCTGCTTGCGCTGCTGGACGTGCAGCGGCTCACCCGTCTCGTCGTCTTTCAGGGTGGAGCTCTGCAGGTTCATCCCCAGCTGCGCGGCCCACACGGCGGTCGCGTTCGAGCTGGAGCCCCACCAGATCCGGTCGCGCAGCCCCTCGGAGTACGGCTCGACGCGCAGCAGTCCCGGCGGGTTGGGGAACATCGGCCGCGGGTTCGGCCGGGCGAAACCGTCGCCCTCGATCACCTTGAGGAAGGCCTCGGCGTGCTGGCGGGCCATGTCCGCGCCGGTCTCACCCTCCGCGGGCGCGTAACCGAAGTACCGCCAGCCGTCGATCACCTGCTCCGGTGACCCACGGCTGATACCGAGCTGGAGGCGGCCGCCGGAGATGAGGTCGGCGGCGCCCGCGTTCTCGGCCATGTACAGCGGGTTCTCGTACCGCATGTCGATCACGCCGGTGCCGATCTCGATCTTCGAGGTCCGCGCCCCGATCGCCGAGAGCAGCGGGAACGGGCTGCCCGCCTGTTGTGCGAAGTGGTGCACGCGGAAGTACGCGCCGTCCACGCCCAGTTCCTCGGCGGCCACCGCCAGATCGATGGACTGGTGCAGGAAGTCGGCGGCAGACCGGGTCTTCGAATGCGGACTCGGCGACCAGTGACCGAACGAAAGGAAACCTATCTTCTTCACGCAGGTCACAGCGCCCGAGGGCCCGGTTTGATTCCCGCACCGACAGGGCGTGACGGTGCCCGTCGTGCTCGGTGACGCGGTCGCGGTGAGTACTTCGCGGAGGGCGGTGTGGAGGAGGTACGCGTCGGGTGATCCACTCGGCAGCACCCGTCAACCACCGTGACCGCAGGGAGAGTTGACGCATGCGCGTCGCTACGACGACACCGGCCTGCTCCGCTCTGCGTCGCCCGGTTCCTCGCGGCGGTCGCCCGGAGAAGGCCCATGGCTTACTGGTGGTCCGCCGTCCGCGGGTACGGTGATCTTGGGTCGGCATGGGCGGGGAAAAAGCGCGATAGCCTCTTCGCCGCGTCGGGTAAACGGGCGGTTCGGCCACGGCGGAGACCGTATCCCCCGCGCGGCCCCGTACGCTTCGTGGTGTCCAAACGGCGTCACATAGCGGGCGCCACACCACTGGAGGCAACACCACGTGCTGATCGCTCAGCGTCCGTCCCTCACCGAAGAGGTCGTCGACGAGTTCCGCTCCCGGTTCGTCATCGAGCCGCTGGAGCCGGGCTTCGGCTACACCCTCGGCAACTCTCTGCGTCGTACGCTCCTCTCCTCGATCCCCGGCGCTGCTGTCACCAGCATCCGGATCGACGGTGTCCTGCACGAGTTCACCACCGTGCCGGGCGTCAAGGAGGACGTCACCGACCTGATCCTCAACATCAAGCAGCTCGTCGTCTCCTCGGAGCACGACGAGCCGGTCGTGATGTACCTGCGCAAGCAGGGCCCGGGTCTGGTCACCGCCGCCGACATCGCGCCCCGGCCGGTGTCGAGGTACACAACCCCGACCTCGTCCTCGCCACGCTCAACAGCAAGGGCAAGCTGGAGATGGAGCTGACCGTCGAGCGCGGTCGCGGCTACGTCTCCGCCGTGCAGAACAAGCAGGTCGGTCAGGAGATCGGGCGCATCCCGGTCGACTCGATCTACTCACCCGTGCTGAAGGTCACGTACAAGGTCGAGGCCACCCGTGTCGAGCAGCGCACCGACTTCGACAAGCTCATCGTCGACGTCGAGACGAAGCAGGCCATGCGTCCCCGTGACGCCATGGCGTCGGCCGGCAAGACCCTGGTCGAGCTGTTCGGTCTCGCCCGCGAGCTGAACATCGATGCCGAGGGCATCGACATGGGCCCGTCCCCGTGGACACCGCCCTTGCCGCCGATCTCGCCCTGCCGATCGAGGAGCTGGAGCTCACGGTCCGCTCCTACAACTGCCTCAAGCGCGAAGGCGTCCACTCCGTGGGCGAGCTTCTCGCTCGTTCCGAGGCCGACCTGATGGACATCCGCAACTTCGGTGCGAAGTCCATCGACGAGGTCAAGGAGAAGCTGGCCGGCATGGGCCTGGCCCTGAAGGACAGCCCGCCCGGACTGAACCTGGCGGCCGCCGCCGACACCTACGGTGCCGACGACGACGTGGACGCCGGTTTCGTGGAGACCGAGCAGTACTGAGCACCACGCTGTCGAGCGACCTGGACCGGTTTCGCGCCGACGCACCGCCATGCGGTCCTGGCCGAACGTCGCAGGTCGCTCGACCGTTTCAGGGGCGGGTCGTCGGCGCGGGTGCGGGTGCGGGTGTCGGCTGCCCGGGACCCACACCCGGCGCCGTCAGACACCGGACGTGAACTGAGGCACCGGCTCCCGGCTGGCTGAGATCCCGCTCACAGTGCCGCCCACCGACGCGGGGCCGACCTTGCGTCGGCCCCGCGTCGGTGGGACCGGTGGGACGCGTGACGGCGTGGGGTGCGCGGGCGGGGTGGGACGCGTCGGCGTCGTCACGGGACGCGTCAGGGCGGCCCTGAACCGCTGTCGCCGCACCCGGCGAGGATCCCTGCCGCTCGCCGCTTCCCTCGCTTCCCCGTCTTCCCCGCGCGGACCCAGCCCGACAGGCGGCCCGCGCTCACGGCGGTGTCAGACGTTGACCCCGAAGTCCGAGGCGATGCCGGCCAGTCCGGAGGCATAGCCCTGGCCGACCGCCCGGAACTTCCACTCCGCGCCGTGGCGGTACAGCTCGCCGAAGACCATCGCGGTCTCGGATGAGGCGTCCTCGGAGAGGTCGTAACGGGCGATCTCCCCGTTGTTCGCCTGGTTCACCACCCGGATGAACGCGTTGCGGACCTGGCCGAAGCTCTGGCCGCGCGCTTCCGCGTCGTGGATGGACACCGGGAAGACGATCTTGTCGATCTCGGCGGGTACGGCCGCGAGGTTCACCTTGATGCTCTCGTCGTCGCCCTCGCCCTCACCGGTGAGGTTGTCGCCGGTGTGCTCCACCGAGCCGTCCGGGCTCCTGAGGTTGTTGTAGAAGACGAAGTGCTGGTCGGAGACGACCTTGCCCGACGCGTTCAACAACAGTGCGGAGGCGTCCAGGTCGTAGTCCGCACCGGTCGTGGTGCGCACGTCCCAGCCGAGCCCGACGAGCACCGCCGTAAGCCCCGGCACCTCCTTGCTCAGTGAAACGTTGCCGCCCTTGCCCAGGGAAACTCCCACGGCTCTTTCCTCCTGACTATCGCCTTCTGTACGTCACTTGGTTCCAACGCGGAACCCGACCCGACGGTTCCCATACTTGCGCAACAGCTAAAGTGATCCGCACCGGGCGGAGCCATGACGACGGGCGAGCCGGCCGGTACGGACAGCGAGGAGCGGCGGATGTTCCCGGACGTAGGACTGCCGGAACTGTTCACACTGGCGATTCTGGCCGTCCTGCTCTTCGGCCCGGACAAGTTGCCGGAGATCATCCAGAGCGCGGCGGAGTTCGTGCGCAAGGTACGGGCGATCTCCGACAGCGCGAAGGAAGGAATCCGCTCCGAACTGGGGCCGGAGTTCAAGGACTTCGAGCTCGAGGATCTGCACCCGAAGGCGTTCGTGCGCAAGCACCTGCTCGACGGTGACGGCACCGGCCTCGACCTGGGCCTGGACGACATCCGCAACGCCCTTGACCCGAGGCGGGAGTTGGCGGAGGTGGCCGAGGCCGTACGGGTGACCGCGGACGGCCCGGAACCGCGAGCGGCGGCGCCCGCAGTGACGTTGGAGAAGGCCGCCCAGCGCCCCGAGGGGTTCGACGCGGCGAGCCCCTGACGCACCCCGGCACGAGCAGGGAGCGGGCCCGGCCGCCCTCTCGATGCACGTCATGACGAACAGTTCCGCTCGGGAGAGGGAGAGGCACCAGTCGGTGAGCAGTGTCAGCAAGGGAATCGGGAAGGTCGAGGTGCGGCTCAAATGGGATCCGAGTCCCTGGAGTCGGCCGCCCCACCATCTCGACCTCGTCGCCACGACCCATTCCGTGGACGCCCCCTACGGACCTGCGGTCTATGTCGTCCACCACGACAGCCGCTCGCCGGACGGCACCATCAACATGCCCCGGCACAGCGAGACCGGTCTGGGCTTCGGATACGTGGAGGTGATGGTCCTGGAACTCGACCGCCTGGCGGCCTCCTTCGCGCGGGTCGTCGTAGGCGTGGCGATCCAGCAGAACGGTGACGGCCCCAAGACCTTCGGCGACCTCAGGAACGCGGGGGTCCTGGTCGTCGACGGGTACCAGAAGCTGCTGGAGGACGACTTCGCGCGGCTCGCCGGGTCCACCGCCATGACGGTCGCGGAGTTCACCCGGGACGGATCGGGCGCCTGGGAGTTCCGCGAGCTGGTCCGGGGCTTCGACACGGATCCCGTCGCCTTCACCGCCGAGATGGGCGGCACGCGATCGGCCTGAGCCGTCAACCACCCACCGCGTGCGGGGAGTTCACCCTCCGACGGCCTTGCCCGCCTTGGCCCAGTTGGTGTGCAGCCGGTCGAGATAGGACTGCGCCTGGGTGCCCGGTCTCGTACCGGCCGCGAAGGCGAGCATGTTCCCTGCGCCGGTGTTGTAGCCGAGCGCGAGAAGTTGGTCGCGGCTGAGGGAGGAGCGCCAGGTCGGGGGAGCTGGGCCGACAGGTCGTGCAGGTACCAGGCCTCGGCCTCGATGGCGAGGTCGCGGTCGTCGGGCAGTTCGTCCCAGCTCCGGCCGGCGAAGTCCCGGCCCTTCTTGACCTCGTCGAAGGTGGCGCGGTGCATGTTCGCGATGCCGAAGGCGGCGTCCGGCTTGTACTTCTGCCAGGCCCTCTCCAGGGCCGGGTCGTGCGGCTTGTACGCCTCGTTGTAGAGGACCGCCATCACCAACTGGGCGCTGACATCGGCCTGTTGGGCCCGGGTGCGGACCTGGGCGGCGTAGGCGGCGGGGTCGTAGGCCGAGGTGGTGGCCTTGGCGGAGGGGCTGGTCGGGGCGGCGGATGCAGCCGGTCCGGTCGTCCCGGCCGAGGGTGGCGTGGCGGCCTGCGGGGTGTCGGCCGCCCGCACGATCACGTAGACGACGACCGCGAAGATCACCGGCGTGAGCCAGCGCCGCCGTGTCCGGGGTTCCGCCATCTCCCGCCTTCTCTCGGGGCCACCTGTGCGTCCGGCACCCGAAAGTACCGGTAAACCCTTGTACAGCACACGGATTAAGGCCCGTGTGAAGCGCCGGGAGCCGGTCGGCCGGGATCGGTCAGGTGCCGTTCCGCCCGCGACCTGACCGCCGTGAGGCCCACCGCGTACAGCACGAGGACCGCGGCCAGCAGCAGGTAGTAGACGGCGGGCAGCGGGGTGAGACCGAGCAGCGAGCCGAGCGGGGTGAACGGCAACAGCAGTCCTACGGCGGTGAGCGCGCCCGCCGCCCAGCCGATCGGACCTGGTTTGCGGCCCTCGGCCGTGTGGCGTCCGGCGCGCAGGAGCAGCATCACCAGGGCCTGGGTGATGAGGTTCTCGGTGAACCAGCCGGAGTGGAACACCGCCTCGTCGTCGAGGCCGTAGAGGGCGAAGGCGAGGACGCCGAAGGTGGCGAGGTCGGCGACGGCGTTGAGGGCGCCGAAGCCGACGATGAAGCGCAGCAGGTCGCGCGGGCGGAGCACGGTCGGGCGGCGGAGCACCGCGGGGTGGGGGCGGTCGTGGGCGAAGGCGAGCTGGGCGACGTCGAAGCACAGGTTCTGTGCCAGCACCTGGGCCGGGAGCATCGGCAGATAGGGCAGGAGGAGGCCGGCGGCGAGCATCGCGATGACGTTGCCGAGGTTCGAGGAGAGGGTGATCCGCAGGTAGGTGGCGATGTTGCCGCCCGCGTACCGTCCGGCCGCGATGCTGTGGCCGATCGCGGTGAGGTCCTTCTCGGCGAGGACCACGTCGGCGCTGTCCCTGGCGACGGCCACGGCCTCGCGCGGGGCGATCCCGACGTCGGCGGCGCGCAGGGCGGGCAGGTCGTTGACGCCGTCGCCGAGATAGCCGACGGTGTGTCCGCCCGTGCGCAGGGCCGTCGCGATGCGGGCCTTGTGCTCGGGGGTGCAGCGGGCGAAGACGGTGGTGCGGGACGCGGTCGCGGCGAGGTCGCCGTCGTCGAGCCGCTCGATGCGGTCTGCGGTGAGGACGCCGTCCGGGGGTAGGGCGATGCCCAGGTCGCGGCAGGCGCGGACGGCGGTGCCCGGGTGGTCGCCGGTGAGGATCTTGACGGTGACGCCCCGGTCGGCGAGGACCTTCAGCGCTTCGGCGGCGGTGGGGGCGAGGGCGTCCTTCAGGGTGACGAACCCCGGAAGGTGAGCCCGCGTTCGTCGGCGGGGACGTGCTCGCGGGTGCGGGCGACGGGGTCCCCGCTCGATCGAAGCCGAGAGTGGGGGGAGTTCGGCGAGGGCGACCGCCAGGACGCGCAGTCCGTCGTCGGCGTGGGTGGCGGCGAGGGCGAGCAGCTTGTCGCGCTCCTCCGCCGTCAGGGCACAGCGTTCCAGTACGGCTTCCACGGCGCCCTTGACGACGAGGGTGTGCGTGCCTAGCCGGCCGGGTGTGCGGACGACGGCGGTGGCGAGGCGCCGTACCGGATCGAAGGGAAGGGCGGCCACCCCGTCGTAGGCCATGAGGTCGTCCTCCTCGACGGCGTCCAGGACCGCTTCGTCGAGGGCGTCCGGGGCGGGCAGGTCGGCGAGTTGGAGGGTCCACCAGGCGTTCACGGCGGCCCAGCGGAGCACCTCGGGATCGTCCTGGCCGTCCGGGCCGAGGGCGCGGTCGAGGACCGGCCGGTCCTGGGTGAGCGTGCCCGTCTTGTCCAGGCAGAGCACGTCGACGGCGCCGAGGTCGTGCAGTGCGGGCAGCCGCTTGACGATGACGCCGTGGGTGCGGGCCAGCAGAGAGGCGCCGCGCGCGAGGCAGATGGTGACGATGACCGGCAGCATCTCCGGGGTCAGTCCGACGGCCACCGCGACGGAGAAGGGCAGCGTCTCCAGACCGCGGTCGCGCAGGGTCGCGTTGGCCATGAGGACCAGCGGCGGGGTCAGCAGCATGAACCGGATGAGGATCCAGGAGATGCCGTGCACCGACCGGTCGAAGGCGCTCGCCTCGCGCCGGGCACCGCCCCGGCCGTGGGCGGCGGCGAACCGGGTCCGCGCGCCGGTCTCGACGACGACCGCGGTGGCGCTCCCGGACGCGACGCCGCTGCCCTGGAAGCAGAGTTGAGGCTGGTCGAACACTCCGCCGGAAGCAGCGCTCGCGGTGTCGGCGGCGGCCTTCGGCACGGGCGCCGACTCGCCGGTGAGCGCGGCCTGGTGCACGGTCAGTCCCTGGGCGCGCAGCAGTCGTACGTCGGCCGGGACAAGGTCGCCCGGGCCGAGCCGGATCACATCGCCGGGCACCAGGTCGTCCACGGGGATCTCCCGGGTGTCCGGCGGCGCGTCCTCGTCCGCGCGGCGCAGCACGGTGGCCGTGGTGGCGACCAGTCCGCGCAGCCCGGCCATGGACCGGCCTGCCCGGTACTCCCCGAGGTCCGCAGCACACAACTGACCGCGACCAGCAGGAGGATGACGCAGGCGGTGCCCCAGGAGGCGACCGCCGCCGAGACAAGGCCGAGGCCGAGCAGTACGGCGGTGAACGGATCGCGCGGGCTCCGGATCAGCACGCGCGGCCAGGAGGTCTCCCCGTGGGTCGGCAGGACGTTGGCCCCGTGGCGGGCCTGTCGCTCCGCGGCCTCCGCCTCCGTCAGACCCCGCGGACCGCTGTCCAGCCGGCGCAGCGTCTGCAGCACGGTCGGCACTCCCGGTATCGGGCCGTCGTCGCCGCGTGCGGGCTCGGGAGGAAGTACGCCGGCGTCCGAGGCCGCGGTGGTGTCAGCCACCGGTCCCGCGCAGGCTGCGGGCGGGTGCGTAGGCCCCCTCGGCACGCGCGGCCAGCTGGCCGACCATGACCCGGACGACGGTGACGACGTCGGGGTCGTCGACGTAGTAGATCTGCCGTCGGCCGTCCCGGCGGGAGCGCACGAGGCCCGCCAGTTTCAGCTTCGCCAGGTGCTGGCTGACGGCGGGCAGGGCGCCGCCGACCCGGTCCGCGAGATGGGTGACGTCGCACTCGCCCTGCGCCAGCGCCCACATCAGGTGCAGCCGGGCCGCGGACGCCAGCAGCCCGAACGCGGCGGCCGCCTCCGCCAGCACCTCGGCGGACGGATCCTCGAAACCACCGATGCCCGCTGCCACAGCCCGCTCCCGTCCCGCCCTGATCGTCACGCGCCGTACCCGCGCCGCTCCAGTCTAGGTGTCCGGCCGCGCACGCCCGTCGGACGGCACCTGCCCCAGGCGCATGATCCGGCGCTGGTGGAGGAGCAGGCGGGCATCCGGCTCCGCAACCGCACCCGCCCGGAATCACGTCCTCACCAATATCTTAGGGTTGCGCAACCGGGCAACCGACATTCTCTGGAGGACGACGACGTGGGCATCATCGGCTGGATCATCCTCGGTCTGCTCGCCGGAGGCATCGCCAAGATCCTGCTCCCGGACGCGACCCGGGCGGCTTCATCGGCACGACCCTCATCGGCGTCGCGGGCGCGTTCGTGGGCGGCTGGATCTCGGCCCGGTTCTTCGACCGCCCGGTGGAGAAGCAGTTCTTCGACCTCTACACCTGGGGTGCGGCGATCGGCGGCTCCCTCGTCCTGCTCATCGCCTACCGCGTCCTGTTCGGCAACTCCCGGGACTGACCGGGCAGTTGGGCGGCACCGTCACAGATGGGCGGCCACGGCGGGCAGCAGGTCCTGGAACGTCCGGCCGGCCGCGGGCTCGCCGATCGCCTTCAACTGCCAGCTCCCGCCGTCGCGGTGGAGCTTCGCCATGATCTGCGCGGTGTGCGTGCCGCCGCCGCTGAGCGTGTAGCGGGCCAGCTCCTGCCCGGTGGTCTCGTCGACCAACCGGCAGAAGGCGTTCTCCACTTCGGCGAACGTCTGCCCGGTGAACGAGTTGACCGTGAAGACGATCTGGTCGACGCGGTCGGGCACTTGACCGAGATCGACAAGGATCATCTCGTCGTCACCGCCTGCGCCCGCGCCCCCGGTCAGGTTGTCCCCGGTGTGCCGGACCGAGCCGTCGTCGCTCGTCAGATGCTGGAAGAAGACGACGTCGACCGGCTCACGGCCGGCGAAGAGCAGCGCCGACGCGTCCAAGTCGATCTCGCGGGACCCGGCCAGCCTGGCCAGGAAGCCCTTGCGCGGCGCGGCCTGCCAGCCGAGCCCCATCCGACCGAACTCAGGCTGCTGCCATCCGACTTGCTCAGGCTGATCTGCTGGCCCTTGCCCAGGTTGACCGACATACGTGACCTCTCCTCGCGCCGGTTCTCAGACGCCCACGCCGAAGTCGGAGGCGATCCCCGCCAGGCCGGACGCGTAACCCTGGCCCACGGCACGGAACTTCCACTCGGCGCCGTTGCGGTACAGCTCGCCGAAGACCATCGCGGTCTCGGTCGAAGCGTCCTCGGAGAGGTCGTAGCGGGCCAGTTCGGCGCCACCGGCCTGGTTGACGACACGGATGAAGGCGTTGCGGACCTGGCCGAAGCTCTGCGCGCGGGACTCGCCGTCGTGGATCGAGACGGGGAACACGATCTTGTCGACCTCTGCGGGTACGGCCGCGAGGTCCACCTTGAGGGACTCGTCGTCGCCCTCGCCCTCACCGGTGGTGTTGTCACCGGTGTGCTCGACCGAACCGTCGGGGCTCTTGAGGTTGTTGTAGAAGACGAAGTGCTGGTCCGAGAGGACCTTGCCCGAGGCGTCGAGCAGCAGCGCCGAGGCGTCCAGGTCGAAGTCGGTGCCGGTCGTGGTGCGCACGTCCCAGCCGAGCCCGACCAGCACCGCCGAAAGACCCGGCGCCTCCTTGCTCAGCGAAACGTTGCCACCCTTGGACAGGGAAACACCCATGATTCGTCCCTCCACACACGCCGATGGTCCGGATCCGCGGCGCGGACCCGCACTAGAATCTACAACAATGTAGAAATAATCGAGGGCGGACGGCACGGTCGACCGGCACCGCGTGGGTGCGTCGCCCGGCACAGCGTCGCCACCTCCACCGACACCGCGTCGATACGATGGGACGCTCACGACCCCGCACCGGCAGGCAGGAGACGGAACGTGGCGGAGCCTGATCCGCGCCCGCAGCGCAGGGCGCAGGGCGAGCTGGAGATCAAGGTGCTCAGCGTGCTGCGTACGGCCGACGTACCGGTGACCGCGGCCTGGGTGCAGGAGCGGCTGGACGCCACGCTCGCGTACACGACGGTGATGACCGTGCTGAGCCGACTGCTGGAGAAGCAGGCCGTGACCCGCGTACGGGAGGGGCGCTCCTTCGTCTGGTCGCCCGCCGCGGACGAGGCGGGACTCGCCGCGCTGAAGATGCGCAAGGTGCTGGACCGCGAGCAGGACCGCCGGGCGGTGCTGGCCAGCTTCATCACCGCACTCCCGGACGACGACGAGCAGCTGCTGCGCGATCTGCTCGACCAGGCCGCAGACGAGTCGGCGGGCTGACGTTCCGTGGGCGTCTTCGTCCTCCTGCCGCTCGTCCTGCCGCTGACGGCCTGGCCGATCGCCCGCCTGGCCACCCAGCACCTCCATCCGCGCACCGCCACAAGCCTGTTGAGCGTCATGGCCGCCGTCATGGCCCTGTGCAGCACGCTGTGCGTGGGCCTGCTCATGGTGGTCGGCACCGCCCAACTGCCGGGCAACCCACTGCCGGACGGCTGGTCGGACCCCGAGGTACGGGAGAGCGTGCCGCACGACGACATCGTAGGGAAGGCCGCGATTCCCGTACTGCTCGCGATCGTCCTGGGCTGCGGCCGAACTCTCCTGCGCCACCGGCGAGTTCGGCGCAAGGCCCATGCGGCACTCACCGGCCTGCGCGACACATCGGTCGCGGTCCTCCCCGACGACGAGCCGTACGCCTACGCCCTGCCCGCCGGCCCACGCGACCGCATCGTGGTCACCACCGCGATGCTCGCCTGCCTCAACTCCCGTGAACGCCGCGCCCTGTTCGCCCACGAGCGAGCCCACCTCACCGCCCGGCACCACCGCCACCTGCTGATCGCCCAACTGGCCGCCCAGGCAAACCCGTTCCTACTGCCACTGCGCACAGCCGTCTCCTACGTCACGGAGCGCTGGGCGGACGAGGAGGCCGCCCAGTCCGTCGGCAGCCGCAGGGCCGTCGCCCGCGCGATCGGCAAGGCGGCCCTCGTCTCGCGCGGCACCCCGGCACCGACCCTCGCGGCCCTCGCGGCACCGGGCCCGCTCCCCCGCCGGGTCGCCGCCCTGCTGGCCCCACCGCCTCCGGCCCGCACCTGGCCGCCCCTCTTCACCACCGTGGGCCTGGCGCTCTGGAGCGCGGCGACGGGTGCGGCCCTGTCCGCGATGTTCTCGGCGAACTCGGCGGTGACGCTGTTGCTGCTCCTGCACGCGGCCACACCGCTGTAGGCAGGGCGACCCGGGCCGGCCGCAATGCGCACAACAGCACTGCGGCCGACGGGAGTTGAGTCCTGTCGGGCACGGTGGTGATGCGCTCAGGCGCGAGCCCGGATCAGAGGTCGAACTCGTGCGGCGGCAGCCCCAGCGCGAAGCAGGCGTCGCGGACGACCGCCCGCTCCGTCGCGTCGAAGTCCCCGTCGGCGCCGCCGATGACGATGCCGATCTGGATGACGGCACGCGCCTCGGCCGGCTTCTTCTTCGCCTTGGCGATCTCCTGCAGCACACCCACCTTGCCGAAGTCGAAGTCGGCGGTGAGCTTGTTGAGGTTGTCGTCGAAACGCCGCTGGAGGTCGTCGGCCGGGAAGTTCTGCAACACCTCGTTGCTGAAGATGAGTTGGGCGACGCGCTGCCGCTCGGACGGGTCGATCTTCCCGTCGGCGGCGGCGACGAGCGCGCACATCGCCATGCTCGCGTCGCGGAAGGCCCCGCTCTTCAGGTCGTTCTTCTTCGCGACGAGCTGGGTCTGCATCGTCGACGCGGACTCCTTGAAGCGGTCCCACAGGGCCATGCCAACTCCGATTGTCCCGGGCCGCCGGAGCCGCGCACGAGGCGAACCGGTCGGCCGTCCCATTCCTTGTATCTACAACGATGTAGAAGATAGCAGCCCGGTTCCGGGCCGCTGCCCGCGTGGGCAAAACGGGTCGGAACAGGTCAACCCGCGGGAGGAGTGGGCGTGGGCTGTTTCGTGACACTCGACTCCTCGATGCGCTCCAGCAGGAACGGCACCATTCCCCACTCCAGCAGCGCGAGTTCCCACTCCTCCCGGACCCAGGCGGCCTCCGACTCTCGGCCGTCGTCCGTCCCGCCGTCCGCGCCGCGACGATCGCGGGCCCGCGCCATGAGCGCCCAGACGACATCACCCACCAGCGCCCCGGCAGCCACGGCCCCGGTGATCGAGCCAGCCGTGATCAACCCGTCGCCGACATAGGGCCGCCCACCGAAAGCCCGTAGCCCGAAACCGGCTGCCAGCAACCCCGCCGCGGTGACGGCCACCAGCACGAGCACGGCCATGAGCCACCCGCTACGGCGCGTACCGGCCGCGTCGGGACAAGCGGAGCCGCAGTGACCGCCCTGCACGTCGCCGGAGGCCAGGTAATCGCGATACCCGGCCTCGGCGACCTCACCGATGGCGTCACGGGCCTGGAGCGCCTGCGTACGCAACTCCTCCCGGTCAACTACCTCCCCGGCACGGTCCAGCGCTTCCCTGACCCGCCCGGAGTGGAGAGCACGGTCCAGGATCACCGCGAAGGCGACACCGACGTCCTCCCCAGAAGCTCAGATTCCGGCATGCATCTCCCCCGATGAACGAAAACTGCGGTTGTTGGAGCCGACCGCATCCGCGTGAGCGCCAAGGGGTGGAGAGTGTAATGGTTCTTGGCTTGCGCAAGCCCTAAAGGATCCGTAAGTGCGGGCGACGCGATCAGGGGTGGAGTGGGGCAAAGGTCCCCTCCATGACGTAACGGGGTTTGCGCAGGCCCTTGGTGTTCGGGGGCCTCGCGGGAGATGACGGGCGGGATCGGCCGCGGCTTGCGCAGCTCCGGTCGCGGTGGTGAGGAGCTTGGGCGGGGTACCGTGGCCGTCGCAGATCAGCTGGTGTTCGTGCCCGCCTTCCGTCGGCCGACGGGCAACGGACCAGTGTCGGCGTCCCTCTTTTTCGCGCGGATGCGGGACCCGTCCACGCGCGCGGGACCAGTCGTGTTCGTCGGCCGCGTTCGGCTCGGCGAGCAGGATGCGGTGCAGCTGGTCGAAGATCCCGTCCTGCCGCCACGGATCGAGGTCCCGCCAACAGGTCTGCCCGGAGCCGAACTCCAGCTCCGGCGGCCGGAGTTGCAGGGTTATGTCGTTGCGCAGGACGTACAGAATGCCCTGCACACACGGCCGGTTCGCCACCGGACGCGGACCCGGCGACTTCTCCGGCCAAGGCGGCAGCGACGGCTCGATCAGCGCCCGCACGTCGTCGTCCACGATCCACAGCCGGGGGCTCACACCATCCCAAACGGCGGAGTCATCACATCGGTCACGCCGGATCAGGGCGCGTCGACAAGTTCGAGTTACGGGTTACGAGTTCGTGGAGTAGCTTCCCCGGCGTTGCGGTCCGCGTCGCCCTAGCCCTTTCCGGGTGCGTCGGAGCCGAACGTGGTGTGCCTGCCGAATTCGGAGTGCCGTAAAACGGATGCGGCGGGTGCGGTCGCGGGCGTCGACACGCTGCGGACGAGCGTCGGCTGGGACGGTGTGAGGGGCACCGCGAAGCCGTTGAGCACCTTGGGGTAGTGGAACGTCCGCTTCAGACCCAGTGTCTGCGCGGTCTTGACCGGGGCGACGAGTTTGCCGAGGGTGACGATGCACTTCCCGGGCACTGGATTGGCCGCACGGATCGATCAAGGCGAAGCTCCCTCCCCGGTGACTCGCCCCCTGCCGGGAACGTCACCGCAAGGCGCTCCTCCATTCGGCCGCTTCGCACCCCAGCCGGGCTCGGGTGCCTTGGCAGGGGCCCGGGGTGCCAGACCTTCCCGGGCTCCCCGCATGACTGCCCACTCAGCTGAAGCCCGGGGCCATCCGGCCAGGTGCGCAGGCGGGCCTGCCCCACACCGGCCCCCGGCCGGATGACAAGGCGCTCCGTACCGGTGCGGTACGGAGCGCCTGCGGTGCGGTGTGTCAGATGGTCCTGATGTTCTCGGCCTGCGGGCCCTTCTGGCCCTGAGTGACGTCGAACTCGACCTTCTGGCCCTCCGTGAGCTCACGGAAGCCCGACGACGCGATGTTCGAGTAGTGGGCGAACACGTCGGCGCCGCCGCCATCCTGCTCGATGAAGCCGAAGCCCTTTTCCGAGTTGAACCACTTCACAGTTCCGGTAGCCATGTCGCTCCCTGTTCGAGGACGGGATGCGCATCGGTCGCGCACCCCTGGGGGTTGAGGTGATCGCCCTGGTCCTGCGACTGCCGGTAAAGCGGTGCATCGGAACCACGACTGCTGATCAAAAACTAGCCGACTCGAGTGCATCACCCAACTGCAGGGCCCCGACAGCCGATTCCGGCCGTCACACCCGGAACCGCACGTCAGCGACAGCATGCTTCCGGCGCAGGACTCCGGCCGAGCCACAGCACGTCCCCGTACGGAGCACAGGCACCGGCCCACCGCCGGCCCCGTCCCTGGCGGTGGAGGTAGTTTCGCCGTGCCTGGCACTGGAAAGCCGAACCGACGCCGCCCTGCAAAGCCGACTCGACCGGCTCTGCCCTCAGGAGCCCTGGAAGGTTCAACGCCCAAGCCCTGCAGACCAGTTGCCGGAAAACTGCACCCTCGGGGTGCGGATGCAGTCCGCGATAGCCCACGCCGTCGTTCGAGATCCAGCGAGCGACGGGCAGGGCTCTCGACCTCGGCCACCCCAACCACATCCCCTCGCCCCTCGCCCGTCACCCCTGGCGCGAGGCACACCCCGGCTCCGAGGGCGCTCGCGGTGCCGAAGAGGGTCTGCAACGCCCGCAGGCCCGCCAGGTCGAAAGCGCCAAGGCTCGCACGCTACGTCGGCCCCGGCGGACGGCGTCCGCACCCACGCGCCTCAGAACGGTCACCAGCTTCCCGAATTGCTCTGGGCTCAGCCCGCTGAACAAAGCCGTCCAAGACGGCGACCCCACCCGCCCCTCCACATCCTCGCCGACGACCTCGGGCGTTCGCTTCGCCCAGCCGGTGCCATCGGCACCGCCCCGGCATGCCCCTCAGCCCCGTGAGATCACGGAACAGCGCTCAAGAGTCATCGCTGATCGGCGAGCTCCGCGTCCAGGTTCGCGAGAAATCTGCGCAGCAGGCCATGCAAGACATCGACCTCCTCCGAACTGAACCCGTCGAGCGCCCGGTTGTTGGTGTCCAGGAGCGCCGAATGGGCCAGGGGTAGTTTCGTCTGCCCTTCCGCAGTCAGTGAGATCAGGCTGACGCGTCGGTCGTTCGGGTCGGGTGCGCGTTCGACCAGTCCATCCCGCTCCATACGGGCCAGCAGCTGCGCCATGGACGGCTGCTCGATCCGGGCCAGCCGGGCCAGCTCCTTCTGGGACAGCGGGCCTCCCTGTCCGAGGGCGGCCAGCACAGGCACCTGCCCGAAGGCCAGTCCGAGCGGCCGCAGGCGCCGGTCGTTGACCCTGGCCAGCACGCGGGCGGCGGTGTTGACCAGGGTGGTGGGCGGCGAACTCGGGGTCGGAAGCATCACGTGCACAGCATATAGGAACCTATGTATAGTCGATGCATAGGTTCCTATATAACTGACCGTGCTCCACGAACTGACCATGCTCCACGAAGGGATGAACGACCTTGATCATCAAGGATGTGACCGTCATCGACGGCACCGGCGGTGTTCCGCGAGGCGGAATGGACGTCCTGATCGCGGACGGACGGTTCGCGGACATCCGCCCGTCAAGCACCGACACCTCCTCGACGCCGTCCGGAGAACCCGAACTCGACGGTCGTGGCGGCTATTTGCTGCCTGGCCTGTGGGAGAGCCACACGCACCTGAGGGACTACGGCGCATCCCTCCCCGAACCCGAGCGGTTCGCCCACCTGCAGGACGTACTTGCCGGGTATCTCGCCGAGGGCGTCACCTCGGTGTGCGATCTAGGGGGATGCCGGAACTGAGTCCCAAGCTGCGCGACGCCAGCAAAGCGGACCCCGCCGTGGCCTCGCTCTTCACCTCCGAAGTGGTTTTCACCGGTATCGACGGCTGGCCGGTGACCGGCCTCGTGGGTCACCGCTCCGGGATCATGGAAGTAGCCAGCACCGACGACGTCGACCGGTACCTTCGAGGCCTGTCGCTCGATGACGTCGACTACGTCAAGTGCATGTTCGACGGCAAGCCCGGAGGCGGCCAAAGGCTTCCCAAAGCCGCCCTAGAGATGATCATCGCCGCCGCGCACGAGGCGGGCACAAAGGTACTGGTGCACATCGCGACAGGCACGGACATGCGGGAAGCGGTCCTGGCGGGCGCCGACTGCATCGAGCACTCCCCATCCCGCGCGATCCCGGCGACCTGAGCGAAGCCGAGGAACTGGCCGGCCTCATGGCCGACGCGGGGACGCTCTACTGCCCGACCGTCGCCACCTGGGAACAACTGGCCTACGGGGCGCACCCCGGCTATCTGGATCGGCTCATCACCGACGGCATTCTCACGCCGGACGGCGCCGAGGAGATCATGGCGCGTCCCACCTATGGCCAACCGTTCCCGAAGCATCCCGCGGAGGAGTGCCGGATCCGCTTCGAGTACGCGATGCGTACGCTGCCGATCTTCCACGAAGCGAACGTCAAGCTCGTCGCCGGTAGCGACATCGCCCGGGTCATGCCCACACCCGCCCGCGCACTGCTGCGCGAGCTCCAGTTGTTCGCCAAGGCCGGAGTGCCGAACTCGGCGGTCATCGAATCCGCCACCAGCCGTGCGGCGGAGAAGGTCGGCAAGCAGGCGGCGACGGGAACTGTCGCCGTGGGCAGCGTTGCCGACGCCGTCCTGCTCGACGCCGACCCTGTCGCCGACATCTCCCACCTGATCGACCAGCGGCACGTCCGCGCCGTCGTCAGCTCCGGCCACATCGTCCACCGCTGACAACCGCGTCGACGCCGACGCCCAGGTCGCCATCGACGCCGACACCCGCCTGGTCGTTACGGCTCCCGGCCGCCCTCCGAGAACCGCAACGACCGCAAGGCATGGGAGCGATCCGGCACCAAGTCCGCCGTCGGCGACACCTTTACGATCGCCGACGGCGGCTACCCAGGCACCGGACTCGCCATCCCGCACCGCCGACAGCGCCACCAGCCCGCGCCCACACCCCGCCGGGACTCCACGAGGCGGGCCCAGCTTCGATGACCGGCGAACCAGACCCCTGCGCCAGCACGTACGACTGACAGGCAATCAGTCATTCAGTCAGCAACATCAAGCCATCAAGGAGACAAGGCGCCAAGGAGACAGGCTCTAGCGAGGTGCCGCGAGGACGTCCCGGAGTACGTCCTCGAGCGTGACGCGGGCCAGCTCGTTCCTGAGGCTCTCCTCAATGCCCGCGTAGACGCCCCGCATCGCCGGTTGGATGCCGTGACCCACCACGCACCCCTGGTCCGGGGTGGTGCGGTGCATCGCGAACAAGGGGCCGGGTTCCACTGCCTCGTACACGTCGAGCAGGGTGATCGACCCCAGCTCCCGCGCCAGCGACCAGCCCGCGCCCACGCCCCGCCGGGACTCCACGAGCCCGGCCCTGCGCAGCTCGCCGAGCATCCGCCTGATCACCACGGGGTTGGTGTTCGCGCTGGTCGCGATCTGCTCGGAGGTGGCGACCTCATGGCCCTGGCGCTGATAGAGACCGATCCAGGCAAGCGCGTGGGCGGCCAGGGTCAACCTGCTGTTGGCACTCATGAACCCCTCCTCTCGGCCGCAACGCTTTATGTTACGACAACCCAGTCGTAACAGCTATGGTTGCAACAGACAGTCGTAACAATTAACATTACGACTGCCGGAAATGGTCAATCAACGAGGTGAGAAGCATGAGCAAGCCACTCACGGGCAAGGTCGCCCTGGTCACCGGAGGGTCGCGCGGACTGGGAGCCGCGACCGTACGACTGCTGGCCGAGCAGGGCGCCGACGTCGCCTTCACCTACGTCAGCTCCGAGAAGCAGGCGCAGGCAGTCGTCGACGAGGTGCATGGCAAGGGAGCGAAGGCCATCGCCCTCAAGACCGACCAGGCGGACACCAGTCAGGCGCAGGCGCTGATCGACGACGTGGTCGCGCACTTCGGCGGTCTGGACATCCTCGTCAACAACGCGGCGATCTCGGTGGAGCAGGGCCGCACGGTGGACGACCCGGACGCCGACACCGCCGCGCTGGACCGGATGCACGCCACCAACTACCTCGGCGTGATCGCCGTCATCCGGGCCGCCTCCCGGGTGCTGCGCACGGGCGGCCGCATCATCACAGTGAGTTCGGGACTGGGCTCCCGGGTCGGCGCGCCCGGCCTTGCCGACTACTCGGCGACCAAGTCGGGGATCGAGAGGTACACCATGGGCGTCGCCCGCGACCTCGGGCCCCGGAACATCACGGCCAACGTCGTCGAAGCCGGACTGATGGACGGCGGCATGCAACCGCCGGACCCCGAGACCCTCAAGGCCCTGCTCGGCTCGCTGTCCCTGCAACGCATGGGGCACCCCGAGGAAATCGCCGCGGCGATCGCCTTTCTCGCGAGCCCCGCCGCGTCGTACGTCACGGGCGCGGTGCTCGACGCCCACGGCGGCTACAACGCCTGACGCCGATCCCCTGCCGCGGCGCCCCGAAGGAAATCCCGCCTTCGGGGCGCGACCGCCAGCGACCCGCGTTGGCATGGCCACGCCTCAAGGAGCCCGGATCGTGGTCGTGTTACGGGTTCGGGCGACGGCTGCCCCAGGGACTTCGAGGACCATTTCATCGACGACGTAGCTGGGCGGGGCCCCGTCGGCCGCGAGTGAGTGGCCGTCCACGCGGGCGGGGATGACCCGGTGCTCGGTCAGCGGCGGCTCGGGCACCCGAATCATGGGGTGTTGTGCGGTTGGCCGAGCGCCTGCTCAGGGTCTACCGCTTGCCTCGGGAACCTGGACCTTGCTGGGAGCGGAAGTCGCCGGCAGCTTGTGCCGGACGAAGAGCGCGGTGGGGACGGCTGACCAACAGCGCGATGCCGCCGATGAGTAGTCCCTGGTGCACCGCGTCCGTGAAGGCCTCCGGCACCGCCACGCCGAGGATCTTGGCGACGGCGGCGGGCGCTCCGCTCGCGTTGGCTCCGTGCTGGACACCTGCGACGACCTGGTCGGCACCGGCAGCGGTAAGGCCACCGTCGATGAGCTTGTCATGGAGGTTGGCGGGGAACCGCGTGGTGACGATGGTGCCCAGCACGCTGGGGCCGAGGACGTTGCCGAGCTGACGTGCCATGTTGATCGCCGAGGCGGCCATGCCGGCCTGAAGCGGAGGGACGCTGCTGACGGCGGCCGCGGATGACGGGGCGATGAGCAGCCCTCCGCCCACACCGGCCGCGAGCAGCCCGGGCCACATCGCGCCGTAGCCGTCGAAGGCCCCCCGGCGAGCAGGGCGAGGGCACCGGAACCCATGAAGACAAGGCCGACGCTGAGGACCGGAGCGAAGCCGAATCTACGGACGAGACGCGGCGCGAGAGCGCTGACGGCGACGAAGGTGACGAACAGGGCGAGCATGTCCACACCCACGTCGAGCGTGCTCAGGCGGCGGACACGCTGCATGTACAGGACGCTGAGCAGAGCGATGCCCACGAACCCGAACATGGCCGCGGTCGCCACGGCCATCACCGCGCTGAACGAAGAACTGCGGAAGAGCCGCATGTCGAGCATCGGGTCGGGGTGGCGCAGCTCCACCCGTACGAAGAGAACCGCCGACACGGCGAAGACCACGTACATGACGACAATCGGCGTCTCGGCGTAACCGGTCGCACCGCCCTGGATGATCGCGTAGGTGGCGGAAGCCAGCGTCACGGTACCCAGCAGGACACCGGCCGGATCCAGGCGGCGGGAGGGGTGCTTGCTCTTGTGCACGAACACCGGGGCCAGCAGCGCCGCCGCCACGCCGATCACCAGGTTGGTGAGGTAGACGGAGTGCCAGGAGAAGTGCTCCAGCAGTACGCCGGCGATGAGTGGTCCGACGGCCAGGCCGATGCCGGAGCAGGCGGCCCAGGCACTGATGGCCGTGGTGCGCTCATGCGGATCGGTGAACGTGGTGGTCACGATCGTCAGACTGGTCGGCAGAACGGCCGCCCCACCCACGCCCATGACCGCCTGGGCCGCGATGAGGGCGCCGGAGCTGTCGGAGAGAAACGCCAGCAGGCTGCCGAGGGTGAAGACGACGGCACCGGACACGAACACCAGGCGCCGTCGATCAGATCGCCCAGCGTCCCGGCCGACATGACCAGGCTGACCACGGCCAGGCTGTAGGAACTGGTCAGCCAGACCAGGGTGCTGGGCGATATCCGCAGGTCGTCCTGGATGGGGCCGAGCGCCGAGATGGTGCCGGTGATGTTGATGAACGCCATCATCACGCCGAGGCACACGACCATCAGACCGAGCCACCGATAGGGGATGTCCGCTCCCTCAGGGGCGGCAGACGGAGGTGAGGTGACGTCGGAATCCGGGCCCGTCGAGCGCTGACTTCGTATGTGCATAGCCAGGACGTTAGCAGTCTGACTATGGATGTCAAAGGTCAGCCTCCGGTACGGTCCCGCCCTGGAGCTGGAGCCGGCGATCGAGGTCGTGGTGTGCGTACCGGCCTTCCGCGGGGCGGGCGGGTTGCGATGTCGAGGCCCGGGCGACTTCGGACACGCCGCCCTTGAGGCGCGACAACATAGACACCTGGCTAGTGTTTTCCAGAGTCAGAGGGTAGCGTCGAGGGTGAGCCTCGGTTGTCCGGTTCGACCGCCGCAACGGCCCGTCACCGTCCCGGCGTTGGCGTGCGACCGACTTCTTGATCCTCGCGAGACGGCCACGGGCGGCACAGCTCGGATCTGCCGCGTGCGTACGACCCCACCAAGGGGCGCATCACCGAACCGAGGGCCTGAACGGCGTCCACAACGAAGCAGGTGAATCGCCAGTGCTCCACTCCGAGAACGCCTCGTCCGCAGTGGACGAGGAATTCCTGCACGGGCCCACCGGGATGCTTACGCGGCCGGCAGCCGCCGACGAACTGGCCGCGGTGAACGATCTCCACAGCCAGTGCTCGCAAGGATCCCTCTATAGGCGCTACCTGGGCACCCGGACCGGGCTCACGCCGGGTGAATGGCAGCACATGACGAACGGAGGCACCGCCCTCACGTGGGTGACCTACTCCCCCGCATCTCCCGAACGCCTGATAGCGGTGCTCCAGCTTGTCGGTTCCGCAGGGGGCGACTCCGCCGATCTCGGTCTTCTGATCGAGGACCCATGGCAGAACAGAAGGCTGGGGACCGCACTCGTACGCCATGCACGTACGCAGGCCCATCGGATTGGCGCGACGGCCATCACCGGCACGGTCGACCGCCGGAACACCGCGATGCTTCGCATCCTCAAGGGCTTGGGCGCGAGCCTCTCATTCGGGGGCGGTTCGGTGATCGACGCAGTGCTGGCGCTGCCCGCGATCGATGACCGACTGGCGTTTGCGCGGCTTGAGCGGCATGAGCGGCATGAGCGGCATCCGGGGTGGGTCGAGATGACGTCTGCGGGGCGCCTGCCACGCCGTTGATCACGCCTCGCGTAGTTCGGCGGACGGCCATAGTGTCCACACTGCGCGGTTGACGGTCCGCACACTGAGCACGCGCGCGTCTCGCCGGAGTCGTGTGTCAGCGAGTGCTCCGTGCCTTGGCCCGCTGTCTTCCTGCGTGGGCTGGGATCATTTGCTGCGGATGATCCGGGCTTCGGCCTCGGCCAGCGGCACGTCATGTCCGTGGTCGCAGCTGACACCCGCGCTGAGGCGGCCCCCACAGTCGGCGTGCACGAACTCCACGCCCTTGTCCGGTGAGCTCTGGCCCCTGCCCCACTCCGCGAGAGCCACGAGAAGAGGGAAGAGCGCTCGGCCGCGGTCGGTGAGCACATAGGCGGAACGTGTGCGTGCCCCGGCTCTTGGTAGGGGCGCCGTGCCAGCAGTCCGTCCTCGACCAGTTGCTTGAGGCGGCCTGCGGTGACCGCCTCGCTCAGCCCGGTGCGCCGCACCAGTTCCTCGAAGCGGGTGGCGCCGTAGTACATCTCCCGCAGGAGGATCATCGCGGAGCGGGTCCCGACGACTTCGAGGGCACGTTCGATCGAGCACCAGCCCTTCGCCGTCCAGGCATCGCGCTCGGCGAAGGCCCCGGTCAGGGTCATGACGGGCTGGTCCGGTTCGCTGTGTGCGGCTACTCCCATGCGTTCAGCATACGTCTGGCTCTGGGTATGCAGAGCCAGATGGAAACCCGCCGTCAGTAAGGAGGTGGCAGCGGTCAGCGGTCAGAAACCGGCCGTGCGGGCCGTCGAATACACCTCGGCGGCCACGTCCTTCAGTTCGTGCGCGTCGCGCTCGGCCACGAGGTCGACCAGAACTCATCGAGGCCGATCTCGGCGTACGCCATCAGGTCGGTGACGAGCTGATGGACAGCGCCCTGGAAGGGCTGACGGTCCTGCCCCTCGTACCGCTTGGCGGCGTAGTCCAGGTTCACCCGTACGACCGTCCGCAGCGGGCGGATTCGGCCCCGCTCGGCGGCGAGGTCCCACAACTGGCGCCAGCTCTCGGCCACTTGGACGGGACCGTCGGCGTGGCCGACTAGCCAACGCCTCACCCGCGGGGTGTTGGCCGTCACCAGGGTCGGGCCCTGCACCGCGAGAGTCGGCCGAGTCCCCGCCTGGACGGAGCCGGCCGTCCGAGCCGTGGAGCGTCGTCGGCCGTTTCCGTGCCTGCTGCCGGTCCTACGGCCGTGTCCGGCCCGCTCGTCGAACTCCTCGGCGGGACTCTCGAATGGGGGTGGAGCTCGCGGTGTCCGCGCCGCCGCCGAGGTTGCCCGCACGATCGAACTCAACCTCGGGAGGCTTGATTGACGGTATGTCAGCGACGCCAGGTCTCGCCGTTCCAGCAGTGGCCGCATCTCCCCGGGAAAAGCGCACAGCTCGGTTCACGACTACGCGTCGGCGGGCGAGGCGTAGGTGGTAGTGCCCGTGCCTCACCCGCCGTAGGACGACTCAGTGCTTGTTGACGGCCGAGGACCAGTCGAAGTTCACGCCCATATCGGAGTACATCTTCGAGTAGCCGACGAAGCAGTTGAACGCCGTGACCTTGCCGTTCTTCAGGTACCAGAAGTCGGCGGTCGGCGCGTCGACCCTCTGGCCGTTGCCCTTGACGAAGCCGCCCGTCGGCGCCTGGAGTTGACCGTCGAAGGTGCCCTGGATCGACAGCTCGATGCTGATGGTGTCGCCGTTCACGGTGATGCGCTTGAGGTCCCGGTGGACGTCGGAGAAGAGACCCTTCATGTACGGCAGTACGTTGCCGAGCGCGTCGCCCCGGTAGGCCTGACCGGCGACCATGTCGTTGAAGACGCCGTCCTTGGCGAAGCTGTTGACGAACGTCGGGACGTCTATGTGGGCGCCCTCCGCCACGTAGTAATCGCGCAGGACGATCGCGAGGTTGGCCTTCTCGTGCTTGGTCAAGTGGCGGTCGGTGAGCGGCAGTTCGGCCAGTTGGCGTGCGGTCAGGGTCGGGGCGGCCGTGTCGTCATCATGCCCCCGCCCTGTGGTGAACGGGGCTTGCCGCCTTCGACGGCACGGCGGCGATGGAGAGACCACCCAGGACAGCTACCGCGGTCGCGGCGGTGATCGACTTCCGGCTGAGCAGCTTCATGTCGTTTTCCTTCAGGTCGGTTCCCGGCATCCGAGATCCGTCGTGGCGGCGCGTCTCGGGGACCTAGTAATTCAAACGCTCGCTTGACTTTATGAACGGCAGCCTGACCCTGTCAAGCAACTGTTTGAGTTCCGGGGTAGCGCGATCCGGCAGTATGCGCGGGCGACCGCATCGTGGCTGGTCAGGGCATATCGACGGGGGTCTGGCGGCCGTTGACAATGTACTCAAGCGTCTGCTTGAGTACATGGCATGACACAGGCGGAAAAGACGGACCTGCGCCGCGAGGCCGGTCAGCGCACGCGGGACGGTCTGCAGGCGGCCGCCCTGGAGTTGATCTCCCAGCGAGGCCAGGACGGCTTGACGCTCCGCGAGATCACCGAGCGCGCCGGAGCCAATGTCGCCGCGGTGAGTTACCACTTCGGGTCGCTGAAGGCCCTGTGCGACTCCGCGATCGAGCACGCGCTGGAGCGGTATCTGGACGCGCAGATGGAGGCACTCGACTCCCTCGGCCCCACCGCGACACTCCAGGAGGTGGCGGCGGCCTTCGCCGGGCCGATGATGCGTGCGCTCGCGGCCGGCGGACAGGACCTGGCCGTCATGCGGACCGTGGCACGCGTCGGCATCGAACCGCCGCAGGGGTGGGAGCGGCTGACCGCCAAGTTCGACAAGAGCCGCCAGGACGCCCTCCGCGTGCTGAAGCCGAACATTCCCGGAGTCGACGAGCAGGAACTGATCTTCCGCACACGATGCGCCGCCGGCATGCTGAACTGGCTCGCCCTGTCCCCATCGGCGCCGAACTGGCCACGATGTCGGCCGAGCAGATCGAACGGCAGCTCGTTCCCGTGGTGGCGGGGGCGTTTCGCGGGGATGGCGACGCCGGGCGCTGACTGGGGTGCAGGGCTGCCGGGCCGCACACGTCAAATCCCCGGCGACAACGGGGCTGGCGACGAGCGGTTCGCCGAGGGCGGTACGGGCTGAGCAGCAGCTGCCGGGTGTGCGGCCCGCTGCCCGTCGGCGAGCACAGAAGACCAAGGCCTACGTCATGGGGCGATGGGAGATCCAGTTGCTCGGCGCGGTGCCGCCGCGGACGGTGAGCGGCGCGCCCGTCGAAGCCGTAGACCTGTATGTAGGCGTGGTCGGAGGACCCCGGCTAGCCGGCGCGTACGGCGACTTGATGAACCGTGAGGCTGCAACGCTGGCCAGTGATGCGGTAGTTGCCGCAGCAAGTGGCGTCAACTGACTCGATCCGACTGGGCCAGTTCATGGCGAACGACTGCCGGGCCGGTTTTGGGGCCGCCGACGTAGTTCCGGATGCCGTTGCAGATGGGGAAGTTGCCCGCCTGATTCGCCTTCACTCTGGGCATCCAGTCCAGGATGGATCGCCGCAATTACCCTAGGCGCGAGGGAATTTGGATCATGAAGAGGTCCCGCGCATCCCACTCGGTGAGAACCCTCGACGAAGTGGAGCGGATGCCTTGGCGTGCCAGAAAGCTCCTGCGCAGGGTGCAGAGGAGCGGCAGGACGGGGTTCTACTGGTTGCTCAGATCAGAGAGCCGATCCGAAGCTTCACCGACAAAGCAGGGATCGTGTCCATCCGCGAGAGCGGCCAGAAGATCTGTTCTCGGGACCGCTTCGCCAAAGCGCCGAAATTCGTCGAACTTGCGCCTGGTTTCCATGACATGGAATTTGTGGTAATTCGCTTCCGGGCAAGCAGGACCAGTTCGTTCCGGAGGGCCGTGGAGCTGCCGGAAGGTGCCGTCTTGGTTGCGTTGTGCGATCCGGTGCAGCCGAACACCTTCTACCGGAAGAGCAGGGCTGTGGATTCCTGGTTCATCGGGATCCTTTCGGCGCCGGAGAAGTGCTGACGAGACGGACGCGCGGAACTCGCCGGCTCCGAGATGCTTCGAGATGACCTGCGAACGCCCTGGCACCGACGGCCTCGATCGCGTAGGCGTCAACTCCTTTGGTGGCGGCGTGACTCAGTCCTTGGCGGACGCCCCTGGTCCAGTCACGGCATACCGGGCGGCGATGGTGCGGACGGCCTCGTCGACCACCTGAGCGACGCGTTCGGCGCTCACCTCCCAGCTGGACACCAGGAGTGTCGGCCAGAAGACTCGCCGACGAACTCGGGACCCGCGCTCGCTTCGCCCGCCTCGACGTCACCGACGAGGACTCCTGGTCGGCCGCCGTGCTGGCCGCCGAGAGCCCTTCGGCGCCCTGAACGTGCTCGTCAACAACGCGGGGGTGCAGAATTCGCCCGCGACCATCGAAGACACGGAGCAGGCCACGTGGTCGCGCATCCTCGACGTCAACCTCACGGGGACCTTCCTCGGCATCAAGGGGCGGTCCCCGCTCTGCGCCGCGCGGCGGGGGGAGCCATCGTCAACGTCGCCTCCACCATGGCCCTGGGCGGCACGGCTCACTACGCGCCGTACGTCGCCAGCAAGTGGGCCATACGAGGCCTCACCCAAACGGCGGCAATCGAGCTCGGCCGCGACCACATCCGGGTGAACACCATCCACCCCGGCGTGATCTCGACCCCCTTCATCCACGAGCCGGCAGCCGGCGCGGTCGCGGCGATCGCCGACTTCTACTCACCCGAGCCGTTCGCCGTCCCCGGGCTCGGGGAGCCGACCGACGTCAGCCGCCTTCTCCTGTTCCTCACGTCAGCGGACGCGTCGTTCATCACGGGGTCGGAGTACGTCAGCGACGGCGGACTCCTCCTCGGCCCCACCCTTCAGGCCACGACCGTATGAGCACTCCAGACACGGCCGGGTCGAACGACGCCGTACGGGACGCGTCTCTGTCCCACCTGCCCCACCACATCCGGCGGGTCATCGAGATCACCCCGACCGCGGGCACCAGAGCAACTCGCCGACGCTCCGCCATCCGAGTCGTTGTCCACGCTCTCGTCGAGGTCCACTGTCGCGGCCTGGTGCCACCATCGGCCGGGAAAACGCATAGGCCGATCATCTCGGGGTAACCGCCGGTCGTCGGCGGGGAAGCCGCGCACTGCCTGGGGAGGTCGAGCGCTGCTTCCCTGCCCGCGGTTCGGGAACTGGCCGTCTGGGCCTCGGCCGGATCGGTCGGACGTCGTCGACCGTGTCGTCCGGGCACCCGCGTCGACTCCGGGGCCGGGTCGCCGTGCGAGCGGGTTCGTCTGCTCGGCCAACGGAAGGCGCCTGCGCCTGCTGCTCCGCTAGGAGGGGCGGTGGCTGGTGACGTGCGCGTCGGCGGGGTCGGACAGGGCGATGCGGGCCGTGATGCGCTTGCCCACCGGCTCCTGCTCGATGAACAGGTCCTCGGCGACGGCCTTGACGATCTCCAGGCCGTGCCGGCCGATCCTGCCGGGATCAGCCGGCCAGGCAGCGGGAAGAGTGGGGTCGCTGTCCCGCACGACGACGTCGACCCTGTCGTTGGTGAGGCGCAGCTCCATCAGGACGGGTCCGGAACCGTGCGTGAGAGCGTTGGTGACCAGTTCGCTGACCACCAGCTGGGTGAGGTCTACAGCGCGCTGGGACACCTGCACGTCATGGCCGGTGCGAGCCCGGTCGAGAAAGCCGATGGCGTGGTGGCGGGCTTCCGCGATGCAGCCGTCACCTCCGTCCAGGGCGTACTCGGTGCGCATCAGGTGCCTGCCCGACACGGAGGAGCCGTCATCGTCGGCATGCGTTCCCACTGACTCGTCCTCGTTTCCCGTCCATGAGCACTCGCCTACCCGCCGTCCCTGCATGCATGGCTAAGGCATGCGGATCAGCAGCCACCCGAGTGCATCCGGCCGGGGCGGTGGGGCACAATCTTCCGTGCAGGCCCTGCTCCGGGGACAGCGTCAGGGATAGCCGAGGGAATGGTGAGGGACATCGAGCACGCAGGCGGGCCGTCGCGGCTGTCGATCAGACACCGCACGGTGGACGGTGTCCGTGTCGTCACCGTGCAGGGGCAGATCGACAAGGACGTCGAGGACGTCTTCTACGAAGCGCTGCTGCCCGAGGACGTCGCGACGGCGTGTGTGCGGATCGTGGTGGACCTCCGCGGCGTGACCTTCATGGACTCCAGCGGAATCAACGTCTTCATCACGGTCCACCAACGCGTGAGCGGCGCTCAGGGGTGGCTGCGCATCGCAGGCGCCCGGGAGTCCGTCGTGCGCCTGCTGCACGTAGTCGGTCTCGACACGCTCATCGCCTGCCATCCCACCGTCGAGCAGGCCCTGGCTCCCTGATCGCCCTACCCGTGACGGTCCGCGGCGTCGGCTCGGGTGTGTCGTCGCACCGCGGCGTTCAGCTCCTGGTCCAGCGGCTGGGGCAGTGGCTGCCCCAGCGCGCAGGCCACCAGGGTTTCCGCGACCGACGGCAGCGGGATGCCGGTGCGCTGGGCAACTTCGTACAGCACCTCGAATCCGGCGGCCGGCGAAACGCCGTGGACCGCGAGGAGCACTCCGATGGCGCGCTCGACGGACGCGTGGGCGGCGAGCGCACGCGAGAACTCTTCTCCGCCTTCCTCCTGTCGATCACTCCGGAACACGGTGGAGCCGCGAGGGCGCTCGCCCTGGGGTCCGTACCAGTCCAGGCACAGGACGGTGGCGTCGTCCAGTGGCGGCAGGCCGTTGTAGGCGTCGGACACCGCGGCCACCAGAGTGCGCACCACCTCGCGTGGGTGCTCGGTCGCGGTGGCGCGCATGAGGCGGGGCAGGTCGACGGTTTCGGCCTGGCGTTCCTGCATGCCGTCGGTGTAGAGCACGAGGCGGTCACCGGGGCGCAGATCGAGGTCCTGCACCTGATAGGGGCCGTGCCCGGTGACGCCGAAGGGCAGGTTCACTGCGAGCTGCAGGACCTCGACCCTGCCCTCGCGCATTCGCAGCGGCCAGGGGTGGCCGGCGTTGACGAGCTGGGCGCCGCTCCCGTCCAGGGCGATGCGCAGCAGCTGGCCGGTGGCGAAGGACCGCCGACCGTGCTCCACGAGAGCCCGGTGGGTCTGGCGAGCCTGTTCGGCGAGGTCCGCTCCGGCGCGGCGGGCGCCGCGGGAGGCGTTGACCAGGAGGGTCGCCATGAGGGAGGCGCTGACGTCGTGACCCATGGCGTCGGTGACGGACAGATGCAGCGTCTCCTGGTCGAGGCTGTAGTCGTAGGTGTCGCCGGCGATGTCGGAGGCCGGGACCAAGGCCCCGGCGAGAGTGAACTCGGGGGCTTCGCAGGCGGCGGCCGAAGGCAGGAGCTGGCGCTGGATCTCCGCGGCCAGACTCACCGCGGTGGTGCGGTTGCCCCAGTGGTAGAGGTCGGTGAAGCGGCGGTCGGTGACGATGATGTACGCCAGCGCATGAGCGGCTTCCTCGATCTGCTCCAGCACGTCCTCGGTGACCTGGGTCAGGAACATCTCCAGCACACCGATGGTGTCGCCGCGGTTGGTGACAGGGGCCAGCACCCGCTGGCCCTGCCCCTCCTGCGGCGCCCGCACCAGTTTCTGGGTGCGCAGTACCTCGTCGTACACACTGCTGCCGGCCAGCGGGACCTGCTCGGCGCGGCCCTCCTGCTGCCTGACCGCCGTGTCATGGACCCGCAGCAGGCGCCGTCCGACGACGTCGACGAAGAGGAAGGACACGTACCGCGCACCGAACCGGTCGCGCAGATTGCGCGCCACGACATCGAGAGAGTCCACCGGTGCGGCATCCTCCGCCGCAGCCAGCACATCCGCCAATCCCATTCGATCACGCAACACAACAGCCTCCCTGGTTACGGGATCTCCTTCCCGCCGACACGAAAAGCATCACTGCTGTGACGGTTCCCTCAGCATGCACACGCCCGGGCGAGCTCCACGGTCACACTTCTCCCCACCGGGCGCGACCCCCTGGCCGCATTCCCGGAACGTGCCCGTACGGACTCGTGGGGTCAAGGCCTTCCCGGTCGGGCCGTGGCGCTCGCGCCGAGGATGCGGGACGGCTCCATGGTGCGCTGGACCAGGGCGAGTGCGGCTTCGACGAGGCTGACACGGCGGCGGCCGGCGTGGTCGGCCAAGAGGCGGCCCGCCTGAACGACGGAGGCGTCGTGGCGGGCGGCGATCATGCCCTTGGCGATCTCAGGGTCGCCTTGGCGGCGATGGCGCTCTGCACCCGCGTGGTGACGTCGTCGAAGCGCGGCTCGGCGGGCCGGTGCGTCAGCGACAGCGCGGCACTGTCGCTGAGTACCCGCGCGAGCAGCAGGTCGTTGTCGGGCAGCTCTCCGGTGCCGGTGTTGAGCAGAGTGACCGCGCCCAGCGAGCGATCGTGCAGACGTACCGGCACGGTGTGCGGGGAGCGGTATCCGGCGAGCGGCATGGCGGCATGGCGGCAGATCCAGGGTGCTAAGTGCGTGCCGGCACCGGGCAGCGGTACGGAAAGGACGGCATCAGCTGACAGGGCCAACCCGGCCACGCCGCAGGGCAGATGCGGGAGGTTGTGCAGGGCCTCCGGCTCGAAGGCGCCAGATCGGGGAGAGGATGGTCGTTTCCTGCGTGTCACGGGGGTACCCGTCGGGCTCCCGTGCTTGAGACGACAGGTACGAGGAGGGTCGGCCGTTGCCGGCCCCTCGCCCGCACCCTTCGGAAGTGATCCTCGTGCCCGAGCCAGTCACCGTGACGGAAGTTCATCCGCACCGGACCACCACGCTGCGCCACCGAACGCAGTTGGTCCGCGACGACCGGCCGCTCGTATCGCTCGACCTGGAGTTGCACTACACGTCACTGGATCCGTTCGCCGTCCGCATCGGCCTGGAAACGGACGGCGCCTCGATCCACTGGGCGCTGTCACGGGAGACTCTTCTGCTCGGGCTGCGCCGCCGCGAGGGGATGGGCGACGTGGCCGTATGGCCCGTTCGTCAGCCGGGCGGCGGCGGTGGACGGCTGCGGATCCGGCTCGGTCCGCCCGGGAGCTGCCGCGTCTTCCAGACGGAACGGGACGTGATCTCCGACTGGCTGGACGTAACCCTGCGACTCGTCCCCGGAACACGGAGAGCGAGCACCTGGACTGGGACGGTTTCCTCGCGCCCCTGCTCGACCGGGACTGAGCCGGCGTCGAAACCGGCTCGACACGGTTCTGCGCCTGCCTCCGCTGAGCGGAACGGCTGGGTCGTACTCCACGGCAGGTGATAGGAGGTCGAGCAGTCCGCTTTCTCCGTTGAGGTCCACGGAGGCCTGCGGTGGTCGGTCGCCCACGACGTTCGGCGGGTTCAGGAGTCGGGCGGGGCCGCGCCGTCCGGTCGTCTCGGCGGCTCGGACCGGCGGTGGCTCGTGTCGCACCACGGGTAGGCGCGGCTGCGCCGGCAGGTGCACAGGGCGACGCAGAATCGGTCGGACGACACGGTGGTGCCGTCCTCCAGCGTGATGTCCACCGGGCCCTCGACCAGCAGGGGCCCCTCGCGCCGGGCCACTATGCGACAACGCCGGTCATCCGAGTCGTACGGCACGGATGACCACCAGCTCTTCCTTCTCGGCGTCGTCCTCGATCAGGCCGCGGTCGTGCAGCCAGCCGTTGCGGGAGCGCAGGACGGGACCGAAGGCGACGCTGCGGTGTTCCACGATGCCGGCGTCCAAGCCCGCCGCGTGCAGTCGCCGCAGCGTCTCCTCCGGGCCGCTCAGCTCGGACTGGACCAGCAGCAGCACTCCGCCGGGCTTGAGGAGGCCGGGGGCGTCCCGGCAGATCCGGTCCAGCACGAGGCGCCCGTCGCATCCCGCGTCCCAGGCCCGTGCCGGACCCCGGCGGGGACACGCGGCGGCGGGGGCGGGCACGTACGGCGGGTTGGACAGGATCAGGTCGAAGGACCGGCCCGTCACGGGAGTCAGCAGGTCGCCCCGTCTGACCCGGACCGGCAGACGCGCCAGCAGCGCGTTGGCCTTGGCGTTGAGAGCCGCTCGCCAGGAGATGTCGATGGCGGTGACACGGGCGCCGAGCCGGGCCGCGGCCAGCGCGACGGCTCCCGTTCCCGTGCCCACGTCGAGGACGTCGGCACGCGGAGGAAGGTGTTCGTCGTGGAGCAGTCGGATGAGCAGGTCGGTGTCGTCCTGCGGGGTGTAGACGCCGGGCAGAGTGACCGTGGCCATGGGGCTCATTTCCGGTTCCCGTGGATGTGGGAGAACCTGTTCGTGGTCGGAACGCCGGTCAGACGGGCATGCGCAGGACGACTCCCCCGCCCGCCACGCACCGAGAAGGTGCTCGGCGAGGCGGTCCTCCAGATAGGTGGTGGCGTCCACACCGAAGGCGACATCGGCGTCCAGCCGCGGTTCCTCTTCGAGCAGACCCGCTACGACCTCCCTGCGCACGACCTGCTCGTGCACGGCGTCGGCCTCGACGTGCTCGTCGTAGAAGTGCTCGGCCGCCGGCCCGGCACCGGTCCGCCGCATCGCCTGGGCCAGGCGACGGGAGCCCGGTGACGAGGTGATCTCGACGGCGGCGAAATGGCCCACCAGGGCGCCTCGCAGGGCACGGTGCAGCCCAAAAAGCGACATCAGGTTCACGGTGGCGAGGGCCTCGGCGCCGGCCGCGTCGAGAAAATGCCCGTAGGCCGTGTTCAGGTCGAGGCCGGCCATGAGATCGGCGAACAGGCGGGCGTGCACGCGATCCGCGCGGCCCCCGCCGAACTCGTCGAACTCCACCGCCGCCATGCCCGCCTTGGCCCGCCCCCACAGCCGGGGCAGCACCCAGGCGTGCGGGTCGGCCTCCTTGAGGTGGTAGAGCGAACGCTGGGCGGCGTACTCACGCACCTGCCACAACTCCCCTCGTCCCGCAGGAAGTGGCTGACACCGCTGCCGTCGACAGGCTCGACGAGGAGTCCGTCCAGTGCCTTTCCGGCGTACTCGTGCACAGTCGCCGCGTCGCGGAGATTCCTGAGGAACGGCCGTTCCAGAGCCGCCCGGACCCGGAGCAGGTCGGGGTCCCATTCACGGTCGACGTCGGTGCCGGCGAATCCGCGGTAATGCAGCTCGTAGCAGACGTACAAAGCGAGCTGCAGATCGTCCCCGAGCGGAGCGGCGGCTGAGATATCCCCGCTGTTCGGGAGTGGCCCTGTATTGCGCAGATAGCCGATGACCGCTGCGGAGACCCGGCCCCGAGGGGACGGCAGGGTCGGCGATGTGTCGTTCATGAACGCCGAGTACCCATGATGCGGAAACCCTCACGTGAGGCGGTGCGGACCTTCCGACTTCGCGGTGCGTTTGTTCTGATGAATTGCTTACGCGCATACTTGTGGTCCGGGTACGCGGAATTCCCCATGCGCATAAAGAATTCGGCAAGCAGCCCCGCACAACAGCTCGGCTCCCTGGCCTGCTCGCGGCCAGGGAGCGTGAGAGCGGCTGCCTATACGACTGCTACAGCGCGGGGGTGAAGCGGCCCCAGGCGCGGTGTCCCCGAGGAGTCGTGTCACGGCCTGCAGCACCGCGGGCCCGTTCTCCCCGAAGACGACCCCGGCGGGGCCCTCGGGAATCCGGCTGTCTCCAGGGCACTGGCTCCGTGGCCCCAGCCGCCGATGGCCTTGCCGTGGCGGTACGCCTCGGTGACCATCAGCAGCAGGCGCGGGTCGATCGCGGTGGCCAGGGCCGCGTCGTCGTCGGCCTTCGCATCGCGGGCGCCGTAGGCGTCTCCGGCCGGAGTCGGCGCCCCCGCCAGCAGGATCGCGTCGAACTCGGTGGAGCGGGCGGTGGCGAAGGTCCGCTGGACGGTGACCGGGTCGCCGTCCGCGTCCAGGGTGCCCCCTGTCGGTGCGATGACCAGCGGGACCATCCCCGCGTCGAGGACCGCTCGGCGTACTTCGCGTACGCCGTCCAGGCCGTTGGCACCGCTGGTGACGATGCCGATGATCCGGCCCGCGACCGGCCAGTCCCCGCCCAACTGGGAGAGGGCGGGGCTCGGTTCGACCACGGCCGGCGGGACGCTCGCCTCCGGGGCCGGGAGGCCGAGACCGGCGGCGACCTGCGTGCACAGCTCCGGGTCGATATTGGCGAGCACCTTCAGTGCCCGTTCCTTGATGGCCGTCTCCCAGCACTTGCCGAGCTCGAAGGTGTAGGCGGCGACGATGTGTTCGCGCTCGGTGGGGACATGCTGAGCCAGAACAGCCGGGCCTGACTGAAGTGGTCGTCGAAGGAGGCCGCCGCGTCCCGGACCTTGTGGGCCGCGGGCACCTCCACCGGTACCTCGATGTACGCCCCGGTGTCCTCGCCGGCGAGGAACGGGCAGCCGCCGTCGAGGGAGTTGGGCCGGTACGGCGCCACGCCCCGGTGCACCGCGGTCTGGTGCATGCCGTCGCGCAGCATGTCGTTGACCGGCGCGTGAGTGCGGTTGATCGGGAGTTGCCCGAAGTTGGGTCCCCCAGGCGGCTGATCTGGGTGTCGAGGTAGGAGAAGAGACGCCCCTGCAGCAGCGGGTCGTTGGTGACGTCGATGCCGGGAACCAGGTGGCCGACGTGGAAGGCGACCTGCTCGGTCTCGGCGAAGTAGTTCGACGGGTTGGCGTTGAGGGTCATCAGGCCGATCGGCTGAACCGGTGCGAGTTCCTCGGGGACGATCTTCGTCGGATCGAGCAGATCGATGCCCTCGAACATCTGGTCCTCGGTGTCCGGGAAGGTCTGCACGCCCAGTTCCCACTCGGGAACGCCCCGGCCTCGATCGCGTCGGCGAGGTCCCGGCGGTGGAAGTCAGGGTCCACTCCCGCGGTGATCTGCGCTTCCTCCCACACGAGTGAGTGCACGCCCAGTTTCGGCTTCCAGTGGAACTTCACCAGGGTCGTGGCGCCCTCGGCGTTGACCAGCCGGAAGGTGTGGACGCCGAAGCCCTCCATCATCCGGTAGGAACGCGGGATGCCCCGGTCGGACATGTTCCACAGCGTGTGGTGGGTGGCCTCCGTGTGGAGGGTGACGAAGTCCCAGAAGGTGTCGTGGGCGCTCTGCGCCTGCGGGATCTCCCGGTCCGGATGCGGCTTGCCCGCGTGGATGACGTCGGGGAACTTGATCGCGTCCTGGATGAAGAACACCGGGATGTTGTTGCCGACCAGGTCGAAGACGCCCTCGTCGGTGTAGAACTTCGTCGCGAAACCCCGGGTGTCGCGCACCGTGTCGGCGGAGCCGCGCGAGCCGAGCACGGTGGAGAAGCGCACGAACACCGGCGTCTCGACGCCCTCGGCGAGGAAGGCGGCCTTGAGATCCCCGCGGCGGCGCCATAGCCCCGAACACACCGTGTGCGGCGGCGCCGCGGGCGTGCACCACCCGCTCGGGGATGCGCTCGTGGTCGAAGTGGGTGATCTTCTCCCGCAGGTGGTGGTCCTGGAGGAGGACCGGGCCGCGCGGGCCGGCCTTCAGCGAGTGGTCGGTGTCGTAAAGGCGCGCGCCCTGTGCGGTGGTGAGGCGCTCGCCGCCCTGCGCGACCTTCTTCTGCGGAACCCCGGTCTCCTGCCCTGTGGGGCTGTACGTGTCCGGTCCGCGCTGATCGGGCTTGGGCGGCAGCGGCCCGGCGGGCTCCGTCGGCTCATCGAGCGGGGGCCGGCACGGGGCCCGGCGCGCCCGGGATCTCGTTCCTCCGCGAACGGCGTCCTGGACCTTCTCCACGACCTTCTCCGCGGCAGCCGAGACGGGGTTCTTCTTCTCGCTCATAGGATTCCGATCTTTACGAAGGGGCACGTCACGCTCTGCGCCATCAGCACGGCGCAGAGCGTGGGGTGAGATCAACTGCCGCCACCGAGTGCCCCTCGACACGAGGCCGACACATGTATGGGGCCATCAGTGCGTCGCTCAGGTCTTGCCCGGGCCGCCGCCTCCGAAGGAGCCGCTGGAGCCGGGCTCCCACTTGGGAACGTCCTGGTCCTCGCTGCGCCTGCTGCCCGAGGAATGCAGGTTGTGCGGCCTGAGCCGCTCACTCTCGTCGGCGGCACGAGGCACCTCGTCCGGCTCACGCACCTCGCTTACTTCTCGTACGGGCCCGGATTCCGGCAGCGTGGGCTGTTCGTCCGGCCGGGGCGGCCGCGGCTGCTGTCGTCGCCTTCTCATGCCCAGCAGGACGGCCCCTACCAGCAGGCACACGACGAGGAGGCCGCCGAGGAAGGCTCCCAGCGCTCCTCTCGCCGCGTCGGACACGGCCAGATAGTGCAGCCCGGTCTGTAGTCCGCTTTGTGTCGTCATGGGCGATCGGGTACCCGATCGTCCGGACGATAAAGACGGCTCTCCCGTCTCGTTCGTTGCTCCTGATGCCGCTGTCGCACCGCTGCGGCTCGTGGCACGGGCCGACCTCGCCGTCCACGGCGGCGTCGCCGCCCTGCGGCGCCCCGCTTCGGCCGCCGCCGGGGCGAGCGTTGCCGCGCCGGTGCGGGGTTGCTGCGCTGGGCCGCGAAACGCTCGCCCGACCCGTACATGGCACCCGTTCGGGCGCACGGATACCGGCCCCCGCCGAGCGGGTCCTGCTCAGCCCGACGTGCGGTTCGCCCTCGTCGCTGGACTCCTGCGCGGAAACTCCCGCCGACATGGCCACGCCGGAACCGTGACAGCCTCGGGGATTTGTCCGGCAGGTGAGGGCACTCGCCTGCCGAGGCAGGGAGACACGTCATGCCGACACCAGCGCCCTTTCGCGCGTCCTCATCACTTCATGGTCTGTCCGCCGTGGTCACCGGTGGCTCACGCGGTCTGGGGCTCCTCATCGCCGACGAGTTGTTGCACCGCGGCTGCGGAGTGACGCTCGTCGCGCGCGACTCCGCCGAACTCGAACGGGCCGAGGAACTGCTACGAAGGCGACATCTCGAGAGTTCCGTGCGTACCGCCGTGACAGACGTACGGGACAAGGAGGCCGTCGCGGACCTGTTCCGTCGGACGGCCTCGGCCTGCGGAAGCATCGACGTGGTCGTCGCCAACGCCGGCATCATCCAGGTCGCACCGGCCGAGACCGTGGGCGAGGCCGGCTTCGACGATGCGATGAACAGCATCTTCCACGGCGCGCTCAACACCAGCCTCGAAGCACTCCCCATCTGCGCGCGAGCCGGGCCGGTGGCAGGTTGGCCCTGATCGGCTCGGTAGGAGGTCTCCTCGCGGTGCCCCACCTGCTGCCGTATTCCTGCGCGAAGGCCGCCGTCGGGGCCCTGGCGGAAGGCCTCTACGCGGAGGCGGCACGGGACGGCGTCTCGGTGACCGCCGTACATCCGGGGCTGATGCGCACGGGCTCGCATCTGCACGCCCTGTTCGCGGGCGACCGGCGACGCGAGTTCGCCTGGTTTTCCGCGCTCGCCGGTACGCCCCTGATCTCGATGGACGCGCACCGCGCGGCCAACCGCATCGTCACCGCCGTCCAGCGCCGTCGCGTCCGCCTTGTCCTCACCCCCGCCGCGCGCCGCCGCCGACAAGGCCCACGGGCTCGCCCCCGCGCTCATCACCCGGCTCAGCCACATGGCGACCACGCTCTTGCCGGCCCCCGCGGACCAGCCCACTCCACGCCCCGGTATCGACGTGGAGCCGACCTCCCGCGCACGTTCGGAGAGCGCCTGCGTTCCGTGGGCAGCGCGCTGAACGACCGGGCGGCACTCGCCTACAACGAACGTCACCGCGTCGCTCCAGAACGCGACCAGCCCTGACCCCGACCACGGTCCACCGGTTCGTCCCGAGGAGAGATCATGACCCGCGACAACGAGCGACAGCACGACGAGGCCCGCCCCGCCCAGACAGCGACGGAGGAGGCCCTGCGCGAATTCGAGGAAGCCGAGACCGACCCGCGCCACGAAGAGGAGAAGGACCGCCACCGCGGGGAGAGCGGCGGCGCCATCACTCCCAACCCGACGGCCCAGGAAGACGCCACAGGCGAATGAGATCGCGGTCCAGGAGCGGGGGTCGTCCGAGAGCCGTCTGAGAACGAGGAGCCCTTCGCATGATCACTCCCACCCCTCAGGTTCTCCGTACGCTGCTGGCCCAGTACGCGGAGGCGTGCGTCCGAGTGCTGGAAGACGACACAGCCGCACGGCAGCTCGTCCTCAGGGACGCCGCCCACAGGCTGTGCGTCGTCACCGGGACCGGCGCGATCCAGGACGCCCTCGCGGCAGCGGACCGTACGCTGGCTCGGCAACGATCGGACACCGCGGCCCGCCGTCACGAGGAAGTCCGTGCCCAGGAGGGCCGGAGCAGTCGGGCTCCGGCCGCTCCGGCCGCCTGAGGCTCCGCTCAGGGGCGCAGCAGAGTTTTGATCATGCCGTCCTGCTTGGCCTGGAAGGCCGCGTACGCCTGCGGTGCCTCCTCCAGGGGCAGGTGGTGGGTGGCGAAGCCGTCCACCCCGAGCGGGTCCGCGTCGGTGAGCAGCGGCAGGATCTCCGGCACCCAGCGCCACACGTTCGCCTGCCCCATGCGGAACTGGAGCTGCTTGTCGAACATGCGCAGCAGCGGCAGCGGGTCCATGGCTCCGCCGTACACCCCGGAGAGCGAGACGGTGCCACCGCGGCGTACGAGATCGATGGCCGCGTAGAGCGCGCCGAGCCGGTCCACGCCCGCCTTCTCCATGAACGGCTGGGCGAGCGCGTCGGGCAGCAGTCCGGTCACCCATTGGGCGGCTTTGGCGCCCGCGTTGCCGTGCGCTTCCATACCGACCGCGTCGATCACGGCGTCGGTGCCGCGCCCGCCGGTCAGTTCGCGCACCGCGTCCCCGAGATCCTTCTCGTGGTGGCGCAGGTCCAGGCAGGTCACCCCGTGCGCGGACGCCCGGTCGAGGCGTTCGTCCACCAGGTCGACGCCGATGACCAGGCCGGCGCCCCGGTGCTGGGCGATGCGCGTGGCCATGTCGCCGATCGGCCCGAGCCCGAGCACGGTGAGCGATCCGCCGGGCGGCACCGCCGCGTACTCGACGGCCTGCCAGGCGGTCGGCAGCACGTCGGAGAGATACACGAAGCGGTCGTCCGGCGGCCCCGCGGGCACCTTGATGGGCAGAGAGTTGCCGTACGGCACCCGCAGGTACTCGGCCTGTCCGCCCGGCACCTGGCCGTACAGCTTGGTGTAACCGAACAGGGAGGCGCCGGAGCCGTACGCGTGCACCTGTGTCGTCTCGCACTGCGACTGCAGGCCTTGAGAGCACATGAAGCAGGTGCCGCACGAGACGTTGAACGGGATGACGACCCGGTCCCCGGGGACGAGGGAGCGCACCTCGGGGCCGACTGCCTCGACGACGCCCATGGATTCGTGCCCCAGGATGTCGCCCGGGTCCAGGAACGGCCCGAGTACTTCGTACAGGTGCAGGTCGGAGCCACAGATACCGGTCGAGGTGATCCGTACGATCACGTCGTCGGGCTGTTCGATCACAGGGTCCGGGACCGTCTCCACCCGAACGTCCCGCCTCCCCCCTGCCAGGTCAGAGCACGCATGCTGTCCGCCCTTCTCATTCATCCTTCGGCCACTGGTTTCCGCCGGGTATCCACCGGGAGCACTCTCAACCAGCGCTTGATCAGAAGGACGGAGTCCCCGTTGTCGCCGGTCCAGGATGCCGAGGGCGCCGGCTGACGTCGTGTCGCGCGCTCCTGTCGGACGTCGCCGCTCTGCCGGGATCGAGTGAAGGCACGGGACGCCTGTGGAGAGGTGAGGCCATGTCCGTTGCCGATCGGCAGGACGGCGGAGACGCCGAGGACGGGGCCGAGGCCGAGCGGGCGCGCATCGCCCATGAACTCATCGCCGGAGTGCGCGGCGGGATGCCCGCGTCCGCGGTGCCCGATGCCTTGTGCCGTACGTGCGTCTCGTTGCTGCCGGTGGCGTCGGGGCTGTCGGTCTCGGTCATGGCGGGTGGCGTGGACCTGGGGGTGGTGCTGTGTACCAGTGACGGTGTCGCCGCCCGGCTGGCGGAGATCCAGTACACGCTGGGCGAGGGACCGTGCCGGGAGGCGGCGCGACTGCGTGCTCCGGTGTTCGCGACCGACCTGACGCGGGCCCCGGACACCCGGCGCTGGCCGCTGTTCTCCACCCAGGCCGCCAGGACCGGTGCCGGGGCGGCGTTCTCACTGCCGCTGGGCAACGCCGGAAGCGCACTGGGCACCCTGGACCTGTACAGGGACGCGCCGGGTCCGCTGAGCGGTGCTCACGTGCGGACCGCACTGCTGGTCGCCGACGCGGTCACGTCGGCGGTCATCGCCCTTGACCGTGCTTCCCCGGGCCCCGGAGGAGTCGTAGCGGCCTACGTCCACGAGCGTCGGCTGCGCCTCACCCGATGCCGCCCACGCCCTGGTCACCCGTGCTCTGGCCCCGGCCGCAGTGGCGGACGCGCGCCCCGCCGCTGACGGCGGGACCTCACTTCGGGGCGGCACCGGGCCCGCCCCCGTCGGAGCCCGAACGCCCTTGCATACCCCACTGGCCAGGGGAAGGTGGATGTGCGCGGTCAGGCAGCGACCGCCCCGGCCGCCGGTCCACGGCCCGGTGCAGCTGCGTCGGCTACGACGCCCGGTTGCTGGAGTGGTGCAGGATGACGAGCCGCCGGCCTTTGTCGGTACGAACGGCCACCGGCCTCACGACGGTGGTGTGCCTGTCGGGCGCCCTCGACCCCGACACCTCCTCCGACCTGGCACGGGAGTTGCGGCAGCACCTCGACCAGGCCGGCCGGCACGAGCAACGCCTCGTCCTCGACCTGGCCGACGTGGAGTCCCTCTCCATCGCGGCCTGCCAGACGCTCCGACTCGCCACCGACCACCTCGCGCACTCCCCGTGCTCGTCGTCGGCGCCGGACCCGCTGTCCGGACGGTGCTGGAGCACAGGAAACTCACCGGCGTCCGCGTCCACGACACCCTCGCCGCCGCACTGGCCACACTGCCCGACACCGTCCCGACACCACCGCGCACCGCACGGCCAGGCTCACCCACGAGGCCGACGACCTGCGGGACGAGGTGTTCGGCCTACGCGCCAGGGCCCGCACCAGGAGCATGATCGGCGTCGCCCAGGGCATCCTCCTCGCCCGCTACGAACTCCCGGGCCCCGATGCCGCGTTCACCTTGCTGCGAGAGGGCTCCCAGCGCCACAACCTGCCGCTGCGCGTCCTGGCCTCCGCCGTCGTCACCGCTCCGCCGCCCCAGTCCGGCACCCGCTGGTTCACCGCACGCTCCGCTCATCTGCCGCCCCCGACACCGGGTTCCTGCGCAGATACGGCGTCGACGCACACGACCGGCGCCAGGTCCTCACCGCCGCGCTGCACGAGGCGATGACCGTCCTCTCGGACGCGAAAGCGGCCGAGCTGCACCTCACGGACCCCGCGCAGGGCGACGCGCTCGTACTGGAACAGCATGAAGGACTCGGCTCCGCGTACCTGGACCAGGCGGCTCTCGTCACCGGGCCGCCCTACGTGTGCGCCCGCGCGCAGCGCCTGCACGAGCCGGTCTCCGTGCCCGACGTCGCGGCCGACCCGGATCTCCGGCTCCACCCCGCCGGCCGCGCGCTCCTCGCCACCGACAGCCGCGCCCTCGTGTCCGTCCCGCTGATCACCCCCGACGGCCGGTGCACCGGCACCCTGACCCTCCACTGGAGCAAGCCGGGTACCTGGCTGACGGACGAACAGGACCACGCCCTCCACGCCCTGGCGGCCGAGACCGCTGCCTGGCGCTCCTGGTACCGGCGCACGGTCGTACTCGACGCGCTCGAATATCTCCACCAGCACCGGGAGACCGGCACATCGCCACGTGCCCGGAAACGCCCCGGGCCGCGAGCGGGAGCCGTGAAGCCGACGTAGGAGGGTGCGGGCAGGACGACCAGGGGTCGGGGAACGCCTTGCCGGGCGGCTTCGCGCCGCCGGTCCGCCCGTTTCGGGTCGTACAGGAAGGGCACTCGGAGCGGACTCAAGTGCTTCAGCCAGTAGGCACGCTTCCTTGCCCCTCCCTTTCGAGGAGTCGCCGTGCCTTCCGCGTGGGTGCCGGACCCGGCAGTGCCGGGACAGGCCGTCGACCGTGAGCTGACGCTCGCGGGCCACGGGCTCGTGAGGCCCGCCCGCGGCTGCGGGCACGCGGAGGCTGTGTCATGACAAAGCATCCGGGCAGTCATCGGCTGACGGTCGGCACGACCGGATTCGTCCTGCTCGGGGAGGACGACGGAGCCATCGTCTCCACGGAGTTGGCGTACCGGTCGGACGACTGCCTGGCTGTGCGTCTGGCCCTGCTGGGACCTGCCGGACAGGAAGTCGCCCGGACCTTCGCCTGGGAACTGCTCGCCACGGGACTGATCTTCCGGGCCGGCGACGGAGACATCACCGTGCGCCCCGCACCGGGCCCGATCGGGGGCATCGAGGTGAGCCTCCTCGCCTCGTCCGTCGTGCGGGTGTGGCTGCCGGGGACGGCGTCGCGGAGTTCGTGCGGAAGGTACGGAGGAGGGTCGACCAGGATGTCCGGGGTATCGCTCCGGCACTGGACAGGGAACTCTCGACCATCACGCACGGAACGTAGGCGGGCCTGCGGTCCGCTCCGCGTGACGTACGGTGCCGCCCTCCGGTTGGACCTGGTCCATCCGGGCACACGGAGGATCGCTCGCAGACTCCGGAGGTGACACCCCATGGCCGCGACCACCCGACGCGAGGTGATGCGGACGCTCCTGGACGCCTACGGCCGCACGTACGCCGCCGAGGCGCGCATCCTCTCAAGGACACCCCGCAACCGTTGTACCGGCTGCTCGTGCTCGCCTGCCTGCTCAGTGCCCGTATCCGAGCCGACATCGCGGTCGCGGCGGCCCAGGAGCTGGCCGCCGCCGGGATGCGCGACCCGCGCCGCATGGCCGAGGCCACCTGGCAGCAGCGCGTCGACGCACTCGGCCGCGCCGGCTACCGACGCTACGACGAGCGGACCGCCACCCAGCTCGGCGACGGCGCGACGCTGGCCGCCGAACGCTACGGAGGTGACCTGCGCAGACTGCGCGATCGAGCCGACGGTGACATCGCGACGCTACAGCGGCTGCTGCGGGAATTCCCGGGGTGGGGCCGGCCGGCGCCGACATCTTCCTGCGCGAGGCACAGGCTGTGTGGCCAGGGGTGGTGCCGTACCTCGACGCGAAAGCCCTCCAGGGCGCCCGCGCGCTGGATCTTCCGACCGCGCCCGCCGCCCTGCTCCGCCTGGCCGACGGCGCCGAGCCGGCCGTCGTCGCGGCGGCCCTGGTCCGCGTCGCCCTCGACAAGAAGGCCCCGCAGGCCGTCCGCGAAGCCGCCCGCGCCTGAACACCGGTCGCCCGGGCGACCAGGGGATGCCTCCGGGGATGTTCAGGTGCCCAGGGAACGCTGTTGCAGGGGCTTGGTCGCCGGGCCCTGGAGGATCTTCCCGTCGGGGTCGAAGCGGGAGCCGTGGCAGGGGCACTCCCACGCTTCCTCCGCCCGGTTGAAGGCGACCAGGCACCCCAGGTGCGTACAGCGTGCGTCGACGGCGTGCAGCTGGCCGTCCGTGTCGCGGTGGACCGCGCAGTGGTGTCCTCCGACGCGGACGACCGCGCCGTCCCCGGGCGCGATGGTGTCGACGGAACCGCCCGTGACCGACGGCAGACGGTCACCGACGAAGTGCCCGGCGACCTGGGCCTGGTGTTTGAGGAAGGCCGACGCCTCCCGTACGGCCGAGCGCATCCGCCGGGGTCGTACAGGTCGCTCCACGGCGGCTGCCGCCCGGCGATCAGGTCCGCGAGGAGGCGGCCCGCCATGATGCCGCCGCTCATGCCCCAGCCGCCGAACCCGGTCGCGACGTAGGTGTGGCGGCTCCCGAGGTGCAGCGGTCCGACGAGCGGGACGGAGTCGGTGGGGTCGTTGTCCTGGGTGGCCCAGCGGTTGGTGAAGTCCAGTTTCCCGAAGTGCCCGGTCGCCCAGTCGGCGAGACGTCCGAACCGCTCCTCCACGTCACTGGTACCGGGGTGAAGTGCTCTCCGGTGACGATCAGCAACCGCTGTCCGTCGGCGTAGGGGGCGGTGCGCACCGAGCGGGTGCCCTGCTCGGGGTGATGAACATGCCCTGCGGGTCGCGTTCGGCCGGGATGGGCGCGGCGACGACGAGTTCGCGGCGCGGGGAGAGCCGGGTGAAGAGCAGCGCGCGGTCGAAGACCGGGTAGTGGGTGGCGACCACGACGTCGGTCGCGGTGACCGTGGCTCCCGCCTCGGTCGTCAGCCGGCAGGGCGCTCCTCCTTGAGTCCGGTCACCCTGGTGTGTTCGAAGATCAGCGCGCCCCGCCGGATCAGGTCGTCGGCCAGCGCCAGAAGGTATTTCCGCGGATGGAACTGCGCCTGTCCGCTCACCCGGACCGCGCCCGCGACGGGGAACGGCAGACCCGTCTCGCTCACGAATTCGGCGGGCAGCCCGGCCGCGCGGGCGGCCTCCGCCTCGGCTCGCAGTTCCCCGACCGCCGCGGGGTCCTGGGCATAGGTGAAGGCCGCCGTGTCCTCCCAGTCGCACGCGATGCCCAGTTCCTCGACGATCTCGGCGGCATGCTGGATCGCCTCCGTCTGGGAGCGGGCGTACAGCTTGGCGGCCTCGATGTCCCGGGTCCGCCGGAGCTTGTCGTAGACGAGGGTGTGCAGAGCGGTCAGTTTGGCGGTGGTGTGGCCGGTGACCCCGGCCGCGATCCGGTCGGCCTCCAGCACCGCCACGCTACGACCGCTCCGGGCCACCTCCCAGGCGGTGCTGAGCCCCGCGATCCCCGCGCCGATGACCGCCACGTCGACCGTGACGTCGGCGGCCGGCGCAGGGTGAAGAGGTCCCAGGGGCGCTGTCTCGATCCAGTACGACCTGTGCTCGCCCGTGTGCTTGTCCATGCGGGCCGGGTTCCCCTACCGCGTCGGACGAAGCATGCGATGGCCTTCGCGTCGTTCCGGTGGGTGTGCGCGTCGGTGAGCGTGGAGCGCCCTGCCCGCGTACGGCGCCCACGGCCCGCGAGGGCTCTCGTTCAGCCGCTCGCGGGCGGGGCCGCTCGGTGGCCCGCGGAGGGTTCGGACGCGGGGACCGCTTCAGGATCCGTGAGGCGCAACAGGGCCGACAGCAGCCTTCTGGTGTCAGTCAGGAGACCTCCGGTCGTCGACGCGGGCCCAGGGTGCCGATCCGCGGAGGCGGCGGTCAGGCGGCGGTGTGCCGCGGAGGCGCGGGCCAACGCGTGGCGGACGTCCGGGGGCTGTTCGGCCTCGCCGGGAGCGGACGACCCGGCGGGGTGCCCGAGCTCGTCACGACCGCACACGTCGCCGGCCGCCCGCAGCAGTGCGGCCAGGGCGTCCCGGGCTTCCGGCTCGAGAGGGGGCCGCCGGGCGGGATCGGCCAGGGTCCGTGCCGTCGTCGCGATGTGCTCGGTGACCTGGTCCCAGTCGAAGTCCCAGGTGGCCGTCGGGGGCGTGGGCGCGGCACGGCGTCGCAGTCTCAGGCCCGGGTTGACGCGACAGCTCTCGTCCGACCAGCGGCGCGCCTCCCGCAGGTCCGTGACGACATCGGTGAGGCGCTGGGCCCTGTCGTACCAGCCGCGGGACTGTTCCCGGCATGCCCAGCGGCGACACCGTCGGCGATCGTGTACAGCAACTCGGCGGAAGAGTGCGGGAGTTGGGCGCGCAGGTGGCGCACCCGGCGCGAGTGCACCGGCGGGAACACCAGCGCGTTGACGCCGATGCCGATGACGGCTCCGAGCAGCGTCTCCAGGAACCTGTGGGCGATGTCCGGGGCCGTGTAGGCGCCCGACGTGAGAACGAACAGGGCGGCGGTCGGCGCGTAGAGGCCCTGGGTGCCGAAGCGGGCGTAGTTGCCGAGGAGGACGGTGAGCGGGAGGGCCAGTGCCATCGCCGCCATGGTGTTGTGCGTGAGCACGCCAGCCACGGCGGCGAGGAGCGTGCCGACGACGACCACGGTCAGCTGCTGCATCGCGGACAGCAGGGAGCGGTAGACGGTGCTCTGCACCAGGAACAGCGCGGTCAGGGCGGGCGAGAGATCGCCAGCGGGGCGTTCCACCACCAGCCGGCCACCGCCCAGGCGAGCAGCGCCGCCCCGGCCGCCTTGAGGGACTGCACCGCCGTGTCACGCTCGGCTCCCGGCGACGCGACGGCCCGGCGGATCGACCGCCCGACCGCCCTGGCTTCCCAGGTGGGCACATACGCAACGATGCGGAACTCCTTCGGTTGATCGGGTGACGGCATTCGCCCGGGTCACGGCAGGGCGTGCCGCCGGTGGCGTTCATGATCTCCGCGGTGATGAAGCTCGCCCGCGCGGAGGCGAGGAAGACGTAGGCGGGAGCCATTTCGGCGGGCTGGGCAGGCCGTCCCAGGGGCGACTGTTTCCCGAACTCGGTGGTGTCCGGCATGGTCGCGGGGATCAGCGGCGTCCAGACGGGGCCGGGAGCCACCGCGTTGACGCGGATGCCGTCGGAGGCGACCATCTGGGCCAGGCCCTGGGTGAACGTGACGATCGCGCCCTTGGTCATGGCGTAGTCGAGCAGGTGCGGGCTCGGCTTGTAGGCCTGCACGGACGTGGTGTTGATGACCGAACCGCCCGCCGGGATGTGCGGCAGGGCCAGCTTGCACAGCCAGAACATGCCGTAGAGGTTCGTGCGGACCACCCGGTCGAACTGCTCGGTGGAGATGGCGCCGATGCCGTCCGGCTGCGACATCTGGTAGGCGGCGTTGTTGATCAGGACGTCGATACGCCCGAACTCCGCCACCGCCCGTTCCACGAGTCGGCGGCACTGCTCCTCGTCGCGGATGTCGCACGGCACCGCGACCGCCTTGCGGCCCGCCTCCTCGACGAGGCGGACGGTCTCGCGGGCCTCCTCGCCCTCCTCGGGCAGGTAGGTGAACAGGACGTCCGCGCCCTCGCGGGCGTAGGCGAGTGCGACAGCCCGGCCGATGCCCGAATCGCCGCCGGTCAGGACCGTCTTGCGGTCCGTCAGCTGCCCACTCCCTGGTAGGAGTCCTCCCCGTGGTCCGGCGGCGGATCCATGGGGCCGGACCACCCCGGATGCGGCTGGTTCTGCTGCGGGAAGTCCGGCTTGGGGTGGCGCTCGACAGGGTTCTCGTGAGCGGTGTCGTCGTTCATGCGTATCGCCTTTCTCGCTCTGCGGGCCGGATGCGGGGCCCTCCGGAGGGACGCCGACAGCCGTCGGCACAGGCGGCCACGACCGGTTGGCGCGCGGGCGTGGCTGGGGCCGCTGGTGGGTCGTGTTCTCGAAGGTGTACGAGTTCCCACCGGGGCAGCATCCATGTCCCGTGTGCCCGTCCGCCCGGTCCGGCCGAGGTGCCGGGGGTCAAGGTGCCGATCACGGTCTTCGGCACGCTCGCGGCGCCAGGAGGCTTGCGCGCCGACAGATCCGGCTCACTGACGGGGTGCCTGTCGCGCCGGTGGTCGGCTCCACCGTCGGTACACGAGCCCATCCGGCGGCCCGGGCGTAGGTGTCGGTGCAGTTGCCGCCGCTCATGGGGGACCCGGCATGAGAGCCGAAACGAGGACGACGTCATGGGCGATGAGGTCCAAGAGCCCGAAGGCGCCGACGACCGGAGGACGAGGGCACCCTCGCCCCGAAGGACACGCTCCGGCCCGGGACAGCGACACGACGAAGAGGCTTCGCGTGCCCTGGCCCCGGCGCCCTTTGGGGACGGCCAGTCGCATCGCGCCGGGCGGAGGTCCTGCATCGGCTCAGCGGCAACCTCCGCCGCTGGGCCGCCTACCCGAACCTCGTGACACTCACCGATCTCCCCGAGGCGTCGTCCCAGTTGTGATCCGCCGGTGTTTGAAGTGGGTCCAGCCAGGTAGTCCGAAGAGGACGGTCAGCTACCCAACCGTTCTCGGGAGGGTTCGGCAGTGAGCCCCCACCGGCCGCTCCGGGGAGAATCCCTCGGGGCGGTCGGTCACCTGATCCCACCACGTCAGGCGGCGTCGGCCAGCACCCGTTCGCGCACGGTGGCGCAGGACGTGGTGATCAGCCGGGAGACGTGCATCTGGGAGAGACCCAGCTGCTCCGCGATGCGGCTCTGCGTCATGCCTTCGAAGAACCGCAGATAGAGGATGGTGCGCTCGCGCTCGGGCAGCGTCCGCAGGGCGGGCTTGACCCCCTCGCGGTCGACGACCAGGTCGAATCCGGCATCCCACTCCCCCAGCAGACCCGCCAGCGTCACACCCGCGTCCTCACCCGATGATTCGGCGTCCAGCGAGAGCGCGGTGTAGCTGTCCAGCGCCTCGAGTCCGGCGCGGACGTCCTCCTCGCTCAGCTGCGCGTACGCGGCGATCTCGGCGACGCTCGGTCGCCGGTCCGAACCCGCCCCCGTCGCGGAAAGGTCCCGCAGGGCTGTACGCACCGTGTTGCGGAGTTCCTGGACCCGCCGCGGGACATGCAGGACCCACATGTGGTCGCGGAAGTGGCGCTTGATCTCGCCGGTGACGGTCGGAACGGCGTAGCTCTCGAAGGCGTGGCCACGCTCGGGGTCGTAGCCGTCCACAGCCTTGACCAGGCCCAGTGCCGCGACCTGGCGCAGGTCCTCGGAGGACTCGCCCTTGCCCCGGTAGCGGCCGGCGATGCGTTCGGACATGGGGAGCCAGGCCCGCACGAGTTCGTCGCGGAGGACCTCCCGTTCGGGCCCGTCGGGCAGGTGCGAGAGGTGGTCGAAGGCGGCGGCGGTACGGGGCGCGTCGTCGTGCGGATGACGCTTCCTGGCTGCTGTGCGCATGGTGCTCACAACTCCCTCAAGGGGTTGTCGACTGGGACGGTCCCCTGGGAGTGGGCATGCGCGGAACAGGCGGAACACACCCGCGATCCGGCATAAGCCGACTCCCACGGACGTGCCTCCTGTCCGAAGCACTCATATCTCCGCCTGCCCGCGTTGTTCCTGCCGAAACAACCGCGCGCACACGATGACACTCCGCAGTTAAAAGGTAACGAACCATGACGAAAGGTGCGAGAGGAGGAAACGACGGCCGCTCGACGGGCGCGGCACCGGCGGGGTGCGCGACACGGCCCGGCAGCCGAGCGGCCTACAGCACACGCAGGCCGCGCGCCCGGCTCGGAGTGCCGCTTCCGTCGGCGGACCTGGGCCACGCGCGGCACCTCGTAGCTTCCCATGACGTGACGACACCCCGTCATCGACGCTCCGGCGCTCCGGCGACGTAATCGCCGCCCTCACCTGGCGTCTTCGGAATCCCGCTCGCGTGACGGCTCCACCGACGACTGCCCGGCCTGCCCATGGTTCTCGGCGTCGTGCTGCGCGAGGGCGGACAGCAGCGCCTCGACGGTCATCCCGGCCTCCGCCGGGTGGCGCAGGATGGTGCCCGGCTGGATCCGGTACGCGTTGGTGCGCCCCTCCTCGTGTGCGTGAGATAACCGTCCTCCTCCAGATCGGCGATGATCTTCTGGACGGCCCTCTCGGTGAGTCTGCACCGCGCCGCGATGTCACGGATGCGGATGCGGTGATCTTCCGCGATCGCGGTCAGCACCGGGCATGGCTCGTGAGGAAAGTCCATCCTGTGTGTGTCTCGGATACTCCACCCATGCGCCTCAGCTTAGGACGCGATGTTCACGTATTCAAAGGCATGAAAGATATTTCATGTATCTCTTGACGGGTTCCGTGCGCCGGATGAGACTTGCACCAGCAGAGGACAGGCGAATGCTTCGGGAGCGACTGCCATGTCGGAACACGTACCCTCGTCTCCGCCCAGGAGCGGCGATCGGGCTGTCTGCGCAACGCCGCACATGCTTGCGGCGGTCGTCCCGTCGGCTTTCCTGCAGATCACGACGCATCCGGCGGGAACCCGGACGCTCGTGACGGTCTCCGGGGAGATCGACATCGACACGGAACAGACGTTGCAGCGCGCTCTGCGTCTGGCACTCGCCCGGTCGTCCGAGGGCGTGGACCTCGACCTGACGGGAGTCGGTTTCTGCGACTGTTCCGGCCTCAACGTCCTGCTGCGCGTCCGCCGGATCGCCCTCGCGGACGGTAAGACCCTGCACGTCCGGGCCGCCGACCCCTGTGTCGAGAGGCTGCTCGCCCTCACCGACACGTCGTCGTTGCTCACCTCTGAGCGCGCTCCCGTCAACGGGGTCGTCGACGACCGGCCCGACCGACCTTCCGCCGCGATGCACGACCTCCTGGAGGAGAACGGCGTGGCCGACGAGGCCGAGGAACTGCGTGTCGAAGTCGTGCAGCTCAAGCGCGCCATGGTGACCCGGGCCGACATCGACCTGGCCCGCGGAGTCCTGATGGCGTCCTACGGCCTCAGTCCCGAGGACGCCTGGAGCGTTTTGGTCGACGTGTCGCAGCACACGAACACCAAACTCCACCAGCTCGCCGAGGACCTCGTCGTCTCGGTCAAGGGGGCGCCGCTGCCCGACCACGTACAGCACCAGTTGTCCGCGGCGGTCGCCGGAGTCTCCGACTCGGCATAGCGCGGACGTTTCCCTTTGCGCTGTCCGGCCACTCGAGGGGTGGACGATTCACTGCCCCGAGGAGAGCACCATGACCGAGTCCGGTCGCGCATACCTGCCCCAGCACCGAGCCGCCCTCCCGAAGCCGCAGGCCGCTTGACGCGAACGAGCGCGCAACCCCGGTGGACGGCCGTCCGCGACGCCTACGGCGGTCTCGGCGACCGGACCGGCCGATCACATGCCTCCCGTCCGGCCGCGGCACGCTGCCGTGTCCCGCATACGGCACCGGCAGCGAAGCGAGAGAGCTCCCGGCGGCCTGGATCCGCACCCGCGCGACTCCGAAGCACCGCCTGACGGCGCGGGCCGACGCGGGCGGGCCCGGCCCACGGGAGGCCGAACACCGTCACCATCCGAACAAGCCGCCGTTCAGTCCGGCCTGCCCATGGCCAGGCGGTACCTGCGAATACAGGAGCAGCCCACGATGAGCATGGATGACCCGCGGGTGACCGTCGCCGAAGTACCCGACGGTCGTATCGCCGTGACCACTGTGACCGGAGAGCTGGACGTGCGGAGCGCCCCCACCGTGTACCGACGAGCCCTGGAAGCGCTCACGCGGTGCCCGCTCGTGGTCGTGGATCTATCGGGAGTCACCTTCTGCGACTCCTCCGGTTTCAACGCCCTCCTGCGCCTGCGACGACGCGCCGAGGAAGCCGGCACCCGACTGGCACTGGCCGCTCCGCCCGGCCAGGTCGCGCGCCTGCTGGCCCTCACGGGGGCCGACACCGTCTTCCCGGTCTACGGCAGTCTCGCGGAGGCGAGGGCGGGACTCAGACCGCCGAGGACGCGGGACACGAACCACGATCGGGGGCGTCCGCCCCACCCCTCACCGACTGAGGACCGCAGGAACGAGGAGAGCTGACGTCGGTCCTCTCGACTGGTCCCTGGGTTGCCGGAGAGCGGCCTTGAACCGCGACGGCTTCCGGGAACCCGGAGGGACTGGGTCGTCCGCGGATGTCAATTCCCTGATTCGGGGGTACTCGGTCGTCACCGCGAAGGAAGGCGAATCATGGACCAGGCAAGCCGGCATACGCCCGGCAGTACCACCGCTCGCGGTGGCACCCCGATGAACCGGTCGGCGAGCTGGTACAGCGCGCCTCTCAGCAGCTGACGGAGCTGGTACGCGGCGAAATGCGGCTGGCGCAGGCCGAGATGACGGAGAAAGGCAAGCGCTACGGCAAGGGCGGCGGCCTGTTCGGCGGAGCGGGCCTGGCCGGCTTCCTCGCCCTGCAGGCCCTGGTCGCCGCCGGGATCGCCGCCCTGGCCGTGCCGCTGCCGGTCTGGGCCGCCGCACTGATCGTGGCCGCCGTCCTCGCAGCGGCCGCCGCCGTGCTGGCCCTGACCGGGAAGAAGGAAGTCGCCCAAGCGGCCCCTCCAGCCCCCGAGCAGACCATCGACAGCGTGAAGGCCGACCTGGCCGAGATCAAGGAGAGAGTGTCAAACGATGACGCAACCGCCCCACGACGAACCCGTCGCCGCCGACACCGACGAGCTGCGCGAGCAGGTCGAGCAGACCCGACACGAACTGGGCCAGACCGTTCAGGCCCTGGCCGACAAAGCGGACGTCAAAGCCCGCGCCCAGGAGAAAGCCACCGCGCTCAAGGAACAGACCACGGCGAAGACCGCGGAACTGACAGGCCAGGCCAAGGCCAAAGCCGCCGAAGCCTCACAGGTGCTGCAGGACAAGGTCCCCGACGCGGTCAAGGACAAGACAGCCGTAGCCGTCGAACAGCTGAAGACCAAGGCCTCGCAGGCCCAACAGGCATGGCAGGACAACGCCCCCGAGCCCGTACGGAACAACCGCACCGCCCTGATCGCCGCGGGCGCGACCCTGCTGGCCGTCTACGTGCTGCTCCGCCGCAAGAAGAAGTAAGAAGGGTTCGGGATGAAAGCCTCCAAGGTGGCCTACAAGCCCGTCGGCCTGGTGCTCGGCGCGCTCAGTGGCATGGCGGCCGGCGCGCTGTTCAAACAGGCGTGGAAGATGGTCGGCGACGACCAGGACGCGCCCGATGCCACCGACGAGGACCGCGGTTGGCGCGAGGTGCTGATAGCGGCCGTCCTTCAGGGCGCGATCTTCGCCGGGGTCAAAGCAGCCGTCGACCGAGGCGGCGCGGCGGCGGCCAGGCGCCTGACCGGAACCTGGCCCGGCTGACCCACCGCTCCGTGCCTCGACCTGATCGTGCCGTCGAGGCGGCGCTTCCGGCATCGGCCTTGAGTGGTCGGCGCAGGAGGGGCCGAGCAGGCCCTGTCGGTGGTGGCCTGCTCGGCCCGAACGGACCGACGTCCCCTACCCGACGGCCCCGCTGCGGCGGCGAGCCGGAGTTCGCACGGACACGGGCAGAGATCCAGGCGGTTCGCGGCTCGGGCAAGCCAGTTCGGCCCGAGACACAGGACTGTTGCGTCCAGAGTTGACGGTTGCCCCGCCCGGCGCTGTATGGCCGGACGGGGCAACCGTCTTACGCTCGCTGGGAACGCCTCTGCGGGAAGGGGCCCGTCAGGCCATCGGGCCGGGGTCCCCGGGGCGGATGCGGCCACGCCAGCCGACGGTGTCGCCGTCCTCGCGCTCCACGTACTCCTTGAAGCGGCGCATGTCGCCCTTGACCCGCCGGTCGATGATCCCCAGCGCGTCGGCACCCTTCTCGGCGACGCCGGCAGGCTCGACCTCCATGGTCAGCTCCACCCTGGTGCGCAGGTCGTCCAGCCGCTCGAACCGGACCGAACCGCTCTGCCGGGTGTCACCGCCCACGGACCTCCAGGTGATCCGGTCGTCCACCAGTTGGTCGACGATCTCGGTGTCGAACTCGCGCCGCACCCCGCCGATCTTGGTGGTCCAGTGGTTGTGCCGGTCGTCGAGTTGCGTGACCTCCTCGACGCCTTCCATGAACTGCGGGAACTCCTCGAACTGAGTCCACTGGTCATAGGCCGCGCGGAGCGGAACCGCCACGTCGACCGCTTCCTTGACCGTACTCATGAGTCCCTCCTCATATGCCTTGTGTGCGTGTGCGAAGCACCGAGTACCCAAAAGCCGTACGAAGACACCGATCCGGCCACCGGAAGGCGTCGGCCGGCTTTTACGGGGAACTCGTCCGGTCATCAGCACCGCACCCAGGGCCCCCGCGCCGAAGGGGCTGAGCGGCCCGGTGCTCCGGCACGGGACGAATGAGGTACTCATCGTGGACAGCCGAAACGACCCCGACGGCGTCACGCTGTCGCCGCACGAACGCCTCACCCTGTGGGGATCGAAGCCGGACTCCGCCAGGACCGGCGACTGGGCCGGCGGATGCGCCGCCGGACGACCCGGCCCTGGCTGCCCCTGTCGGTGGCCGCCCTGACCTGTGCCTCCCTGGTCCTCCTCGTCACCGGGATCCTCTCCGACGACACCGCGGTGCTCTGGTCTCTCGTCGCGCTGTGGCCGGTCACCGTGCTGCTGGCATTCCGCATGCCGCGTCGTCCGGCCGGCGCCGAGGGCCGCACCGCGTCGTGACCGGGAACTCCGCGTCGCCGCACAGCGGTTCACAGCTGCGGGCCCGGTTGCGCGACAGCGCCCTCCATCGCCCCGGCATCACCCGGATCCGCTGCGGGCGAGGTTTCCGCTACGTCGATCCCGGTGGCCGTCCCATCACCGACCGGGCCAAAATTCGACGCCTGCGCGATCTGGTCGTTCCGCCCGCGTGGCAGGACGTATGGATCTGTCCCGCGGCCGACGGTCACATCCAGGCGACCGGCACCGACGCCGCAGGCCGTCGCCAGTATCTCTACCATCCGCTGTTCCGGGAGCGGCAGGAGGCGGCGAAACACGAACACGTCCTCGAAGTGGCCCCCGCGCTGCCCCTGTTGCGCAAGCACGCGGCCGAGGACCTCGACGCCCGGGGACTGTGCCGGGACCGTGTGCTGGCCTGCGCGGCGCGCCTGCTCGACCTCGGGTTCTTCCGGATCGGGAACGAGACGTACCGTCGCGACAACGAGACGTACGGGCTGACCACCCTGCTCCGCGAGCACGTCTCCTGCCGCGGCGGCGAAGTGCGTTTCAGCTATCCGGCCAAGGGTGCGAAGGATGTGTCGCAGGCGCTTGCCGAGGACTCCGTCTGCCGAACCGTGCGCGCGCTGCTGCGCCGACGTGACGACAGCGAGCGCCTCTTCGTCTACTGGCAGGCCCGCGCCTGGCACGACATGCACGCCGACGACCTCAACGCCTATCTGCGCGAGCGCACGGACACCGACCTCACGGCGAAGGACTTCCGCACCTGGCACGCCACCGTCCTCGCGGCCGTCGCCCTCGCCGTGGCGGAGCCCGTCGCCTCCGAGTCCCGCAGCGCCCGCAGCCGGGCGGTGACGCACGCCGTCCGTGAGGTCGCCGGGTATCTGGGGAACACGCCCGCCGTCTGCCGTGCCTCGTACATCAACCCCAGGGTCATCGAGCTCTTCGAGGAGGGCCGGACCATCGCATCGTCCCTTGACGACCTGGGCGCGGGCGTCCGCTTCGGCGAACCGGCCATACAAGGGGTCGTGGAGGAAGCGGTGCTGCGGCTCCTGGCCTAGTTTCGAGTGCTCCCTCGTCAGGGGCATCGCGGCGGTACGCACGCTCGCGAGGGACGATTTTCTTCTGAAGCAACTGAAGCAACTGAAGCAACAGGCCCACGTGGCACGGCACTTCGTCGGCGGCCGGCTGCCACCCCTGACGGCGGCCCCCACGGCACCCCGGCGCGGCATGGAACATCATCCGGGGCGAGGACTGACCGACCTCCTCATACCTACCTGGCCCGCATGGTCACCGGGCCGCGGGGGAACCCGCCCCGCATGGCTGAGAACCAGGCCGAGGCCCCGATCCTCGAAGCACTCGCCCGATACGCCGACGCGGACGAACTGGCGTTCACTCCCCGGGCCACAAACAGGCCCGCGGCGCCGACCCCGCGCCCGCGCGGTGCTGGGGACGCCGTCTTCTACGGCGACGTCCTCGCCAGTGGCGGCCTGGACGACCGGCTCACCCGCGGCCGGACGCTGGAGCGGGCAGAGATACTCATGGCCGAGGCCGTGCACGCGGACCACACCTTCTTCTCGACCTGCGGCAGCTCCTGTCGGTGAAGGCCGCCATGCTGACGGTGACCAGCCCCGGACACCGGCTCCTCGTCGGGCGCGACGCCCACAAGTCGGTGGTGGCGGGGCTCATCCTGTCCGGTGTCGAGCCCGTGTGGGTGGAGCCCCAGTGGGACACCGCCCGGCACCTCGCCCATCCTCCGTCCGCGGCGGCCTTCGAGAAGGCCTTCAGCGAGCATCCGGACGCCGACGGCGCGCTGGTCACCAGCCCCACCCCGTACGGAGCCGCCGCGGACCTCGCGGGCATCGCCGATGTCTGTCACCGGCTCGGCAAACCGGTCATCGTGGACGAGGCATGGGGAGCACATCTCCCCTTCCACGACGACCTTCCCTCGTGGGCCATGGACGCGGGCGCCGACATCTGCGTGACCAGCATCCACAAGATGGGAAGCGGCCTGGAACAGGGCTCGGTGTTCCACCTCCAGGGCGACCTCATCGACCCCGCCGAACTGGCCTCCCGGGCCGACCTTCTCGGCACGACCAGCCCGAACGTGCTGATCTACGCCGGCATCGACGCCTGGCGTCGGCAGATGGCCGAGCAGGGCCGTGAACTCATGGGCCGGGCGCTGGAGTTGGCCGCGTGTACCCGCGCGGCCATCGAGGCGGTCGACGGCTTCCACGTGAACGACGCGGAGGACTTCTGCGGCCCCGGACTGGCCCATGACTTCGACCCGCTCCCGGTCGTCATGGACATCAGCGAACTGGGCACCAGCGGCTACCGTGCCGCCGACTGGCTGCGGGAACACCATCACCTCGACGCCCACCTCTTCGACCACCGCCGTATCAGCGCACAGCTCACCCACGCCGACGACGAACAGACGACAAAACGTCTTCTCGGGCCCTGCGGGACCTCGCCGACCACGCCGACGACCTGCGGGACGCGCCGCAGGTCGCCGTCCCCTCCCCCGCCGAGCTGCGGATGGACCAGGCGTGCCCGCCCCGGGACGCCTACTTCGCACGCCATGCGAAGGTTCCCACAGCCGAGGCCGTCGGCAGGATCGCGGCCGAGATGATCACCCCCTACCCGCCGGGCATCCCGGTGGCGCTGCCCGGCGAACGTCTCACCGAGCCGGTCCTGAAGTACCTGGTCACAGGGGTCGAGGCCGGCATGTTCCTGCCGGACCCGGCCGACCAGCGGCTGAAGTCCGTGCGGGTGGTCGCGGAGGACTGATCCGTCCCCTGGCGCCCCGCATGCCTTGTTAGGCACCTGCGCTCACGGGTACTCGCGAAGGCACTCGCAGAACCGCCGCCACCCGCTCCACCTGGAGAGACGATGCCCGACTTCGGATACTTCCTGTCGTGCGAGGAGCACAGCCCGGCAGAGCTGATCGACCAGGCCCGGATGGCCGAACAGGCCGGCTTCGACTCGCTCTGGATATCGGACCACTACCACCCGTGGAACGACCACCAGGGGCAGAGTCCCTTCGTGTGGTCGGTGATCGGCGCCCTGTCACAGGCCGTCTCGTTGCCCGTGCAGACGGCGGTGACCTGCCCCCTCATCCGCACCCATCCCGCCGTGATCGCCCAGGCGGCGGCCACGAGCGGTGCCCTCCTCGGCGGCCGTTTCCGGCTGGGGGTCGGCACGGGAGAGGCGCTCAACGAGCACATCCTGGGCTCTAGTTGGCCCGAGGCCTCGGTACGACTGGACATGCTGGAGGAGGCTCTTCAGATCATCCGGCAGTTGTTCACGGGCGAGCAGACGAGCCACCACGGCAAGCACTACACGGTCGAGAACGCCCGCCTGTACACCCTGCCCGAGGAGCCGGTACCCATCGACGTGTCCGCCTTCGGCCCGCAGGCCGCCGAGGTCGCGGCACGCATCGGCGACGGCATGATCACGATGATGCCCGACACCGCCCTGGTCGAACGCTTCCGCCGCGGGGGCGGCGGCATCAAGCCGGTACAGGGCGGGCTGAAGGTGTGCTGGGGCACCGACCGGCAGGAGGCCCTGCACACCGCGCACCACCTGTGGGCCAACGAGCAGCTCCCGGGGAACTCCCGCAGATCCTGCCCACCCCGCGCCACTTCGAGCAGGCGTCCGAGCTGGTCACCGAGGACCAGGTGGCCGCCGCCGTACCGTGCGGCGACGACGCAGACGCGCACATCGAGGCGCTGACCGCCTTCGTCGACGCGGGCTTCGACACCGTGTACGTCAACCAGATCGGCAAGGACCAGCAGGGCTTCTTCGACTTCTACCGCACCAAGATCCTGCCGGCCCTGCGCGGCTGACAGAGTCGACGGCGATCCGACAGCGACAGACGGGCGGTGAGAGCCGTGGACGAGGCCACCGACACGACGGGGCTCGCTCTCCTCGTGATCGACATGATCAACACCTACGACCACGAGGACGCCGAACTCCTCCTGCCGTCCGTCCGACGGGTCGTGCCCGTCCTCGCAGAACTCATCGGCCGGGCGCGTCACGCGGACATACCGGTGATCTACGCCAACGACAACTTCGGGCTGTGGCGCTCCCACCACGGAGAACTCCTCGCCACCGCCCTCGCCCGCCCCCATGCCGACCTGATCGAGCCGATCAAGCCCGACGACGAGTCGCTCTTCGTGGTGAAGGCACGCCATTCCGCCTTCTACGAGACTCCGCTGTCCTATCTGCTCCAGCAACTGGGCGTCGGACACGTGGTGTTGAGCGGTCAGGTCACCGAACAGTGCGTCCTGTACTCCGCCCTGGACGCGCACATCCGCCAGCTCGACGTCACCGTACCGAAGGACGCGGTCGCCTCCATCGACCCCGACTGGCCTCCGCCGCGCTGGAGATGATGGAACGCAACATGGGCGCGCGCATCACCACGGCGAGGGAGATCGGCTTCACCGGCGGCAAGGCGGCGAGTGACGCGTTTCATGGGTGAGTTGCCCGCCCTGTCCGCGACCGCGTACCAAATCATGGCCGTGGTCACCGTCCCGCCGTCCCGCCGTCCCGTCGTGCTCGCCCCGCTGCTCCTGGAGGAGCGCCTGAACCCCCGTCAGGTGCTGGGCCTGGTGTGCGCGGCGTCGGCGGGCGCGCTGATCGCGCTGCGCTGAGCCGCGTGCGAGCAGTCACGGGTGCTCAGCGGGTGAGCGCCTTGCGCGGCCCGCTCCGGGACGCGGTTGCCCACACCGCCGGGAGTTCCCGTTCGCGCGCGTCGGCAGCGGCCTGTTCCTGTCCGTACAACAGCCCCCATACGAAGGCCGTCTCACCGGCCGCGTGTGCCGCCACGGCCAGTTCTCGCAGGGTGTCCCGTGCCACGACGCTGTCCTGGTGATCGCCCAGCACCTTCTGGACGGACTTGACCCGCTTGCCGAGCCGCTTCGCCGGTTTGCCGAGCGGGTCACGCGCGGGTTCCGTGGCGTACCGCGTCCTCTTCGCCGCCTTGCGGGCCTCGTGGAGTGCCTTGTCGCGTTCCGTGCCCGGCGGGAGTTCCAGCGCGTGCGTCACGCGAGCGGTGAGTCGGCCGTACTCCTTGAGGACGGCCCTGCCCATCACGCCGGGCGGCTTCCGGGATGCCTTGGGGCGCAGCGGAGGGCGTTGCGTGAGTGTGGCGAGGGAGGTCAGGAGGGCCAGGTAGCGGCGGGAGTTGAGGGCGTCGAGCGTGCGCAGGTGGGCCTCGGCGCTGGTGGTGACGTCCCACATCTGGAGCCGTGCGGAGACCGGGCCGAGGAGCAGCTCCGGGGAGCGCTTCGATCCTCGCGGTCAGGCGTTCCCTGAGGACCTCCTGATCGCGTTCCGCGGCGAGTTCGTTCCCCAGCCATTTGAGTTCCTCGCGGATCGGATCGGCGGTCTTCCGGTCCACGACCGACCGGTAGGAACGCAGCACGCTGCGCAGTCGGCGACACGCGACGCGCATCCGGTGCACCGAGTCGGGCCTGTCCCGCCGTACCCCGGGGTCCAGGTCCACGAGGGCGCGGATCTGGTCCTCCACGTAACGCAGGATCTCTCCTGCCCCGCGGAGCCCGGCACCACGGTCGCGGTCTCGGCGGCGGGCTCGTCCGACAGCGGCCGGGATGCCGCTCCCTCCGCCTCCGTCTCCGTCAGGGCCCTGGCGAGCTTCGACGGCGAGTGGGCACGGTCGATGCCGCTCCTGCTCAGCGTCTTGTCCACCGCGTCCAGGAGCTCCGGGTCGGTGTCGGCCGCGAGTTCGACCTCCATCTCGGTCCAGCCGGCCCGCGTTCCGGAGCCGAGCAGGGACTCGGCGCCGACCGCGTCGATGCTCAGCTCGGCGAGAGCCGTACCGCCGGAACCGACGAGTTGGCGTACCGCGCGGGTGGAGCGGATGCGCACGACCGGCCGCAGTTCGGCGCCCCGGGTGCGGGACAGGGCCAGGTCGCGCAGTGCGTCCGGGACCGTGTCGGACAGGGGGCGTGCACCTCCTCGCGGCTGTCCCCGGTCAGCGGCAGCTTGAGATGCCAGCCCGCGTCGGTCCCACCCGTCCTGCGCCGCAGCGTGGCCGAGGCGCCGGCCAGTCGCAGATCGTCGGTGTCGTAGTACACGGCGTCCAGGTCCTGGGTGCCCTGATCCACCACCGAGACGATCCCGCCCACGCCGGTGAGGTCGGGCAGCCAGGTCGTGTCGTCGGCGGACGGTGCGTCGTACTTCCGTTCTGTCTCCTGCTTCGAATCGGTCATCTACTGCGCGTACACGTCTGAGCCGTGAACAAACCCGGACGGTCCGGATTTGCGCGAAAACGGCCGGACGACAGGTCGGTGCCGTGAGGCATTCGCCCGTATGCCTGATCGTCCGGCGGGTACACGGCCTCTTCCGTACCCCGACACCTGGAGCCGTCCGTGAGCCCACGCCCCCGCAACGTATTCGTCGTCGGTCTCGACGAGGCCAACCTGCGGACCCTGCGGGCCGTCCCACACGCCGAGGAACTGCGCCTGCATCCCCTTCTGACCATCGAGGAACTCCAGCACGGCGAGGTGGACGTGCCGGACCTGATCGACAAGGCCCGGCACGTGCTGGACGGGTTCGACGGCCCCGTCGACGCGATCGTCGGCTACTGGGACTTCCCGGTGAGCACGCTCGTCGCCCTGCTCGCGAAGGAGTACGGGACGCGCGCCACCAGTCTGGAGTCGGTGGTCAAGTGCGAGCACAAGTACTGGAGCCGTCTCGTACAGCGGGAAGTCGTCACGGAGCATCCACGCTTCGGCCGGGTGGATCTCGACACGGCCGATCCGCGGCCTCCGGAGGGGTGCGCTTCCCCATGTGGCTCAAGCCGGCCCTGTCGTACTCCTCCGAACTGGCCTACGGAGTAGGGGACTTGGCGGAGTTCCGGACCGCCGTGGACCAGATCCGGCAGGGCATCCACCGCGTCGGACGTCCCTTCGAGTACATCCTCGACCGGCTCGACCTGCCCGAGGAGATGGCCGGAGTCGGCGGCCGGGTCTGCCTCGCGGAGGAGACCCTCAACGGTGTCCAGGTCGCGGTCGAGGGGTACGAGCACGACGGCGAGATCACCGTCTACGGCGTCCTCGACTCGATCAACTACCCGGATTCCACCAGCTTCCTGCGCCACCAGTACCCCTCGGCCCTCCCGGAACCGGTCCAGGAGCGTCTGCGCGAGGTGTCGAAGCGGGTGATGCGGCACATCGGCTGGCGGCTGGCGACCTTCAGCATCGAGTTCTTCTACGACCCGGCCACCGACGGCATCTCGATCCTGGAGATCAACCCCCGCCACTCGCAGGCGCACGCGGAACTCTTCGCCTACGTCGACGGCGTGCCCAACCACCACTGCATGCTCGCGCTCGCCCTCGGCGAGAACCCGGCCATGCCGGTCCGGCAGGGGCCGTACGCCCTGGCAGCCAAGTGGTACTACCGCTGGTTCGCCGACGGGATCGTGCGCGAGGTGCCCTCGCCCGAGGAACTGGCCCGTATCGAGAAGGAGATACCGGGCGTCCGGATCGACATCGTGCCCGACGAGGGCCAGCGCCTGTCGGACGTCGACCAGCAGGACAGTTACAGCTACGAGTTGGCGCACATCTTCACCGGGGTGCCGACGAGCGCGAACTGCGCGAGAAGTACGACCGCTGTGTGGCCGCACTACGACTCGCCTTCGACCGCCCGACCGACCCGGCGGCCGACCGTACGACCGACCCCGCGACCTGAGAGACGTATGCGATACATCGAGAACCTCCCCACACCACCAAGCAGGAGGACCACGTCCGGATCCCGATGCCGGACGGCGTCCACCTCTCCGCGCGCCTCTGGCGCCCGGTCTCCTCGGACGACTCGCCCGTCCCGGCGATCCTGGAGTACATCCCGTACCGCAAGGGCGACTTGAGCTCGGTCCGCGACTCGATCCACCACCCCTACCTCGCCGGACACGGCTACGCGTGTGTCCGCGTCGACCTGCGCGGCACCGGCGACTCCGAGGGCGTCCTCGCCGACGAGTACCTGGAGGTCGAGCAGAGCGACGCCGAGGCGGTGCTCGACTGGCTGGCGGCGCAGCCGTGGTGCGACGGCAACACCGGGATGATGGGCCTTTCCTGGGGCGCCTTCGCGGCACTCCAGGTGGCCGCCCGACAGCCGGCGAGTCTGCGGGCGATCGTCATCTCCTCGTTCACCGACGACCGGTACTCGGACGACATGCACTACATGGGCGGCGCGATGCTGTCCGACAACCTCGCCGAGGCGGGCACCATGTTCGCCTACGCCACGTGTCCGCCGGACCCGTCCGCCGTCGGCGAGCGCTGGCGCGCGATGTGGCACGAGCGGCTGGAGGCCGCCGAACCGTGGGTCCTGAACTGGCTGCGCCACCAGCGCCGTGACGACTACTGGCGGCACGCCTCGGTGTGCGAGGACTACACGGCCGTACGCTGCCCCGTCCTCGCCTCCAGCGGCTGGGCGGACGGCTACTCGAACGCGGTGACCCGCCTCCTCGCCCACCTGGACGTGCCGCGCAAGGGGCTGATCGGCCCCTGGTCGCACAAGTACCCGCACCTGGGCGAGCCCGGGCCCGCCATCGGCTACCTCCAGGAAGTGGTGCGCTGGTGGGACCACTGGCTCAAGGGGCGGACAACGGGGCGATGGACGGCCCGATGCTCCGGGCGTGGATGCAGGACAGCGTGCCCCCTCCACCTCCTACGAGGACCGCCCCGGCCGGTGGGTCGGCGAGCCCGCCTGGCCCTCCGACCACGTGCGCGAAACCGCGTACACGCTGCGCTCCCGCCGCCTCACCACCGTGGACGAAGCCGCCGACGACGGAGGCAGCCAGACGCTGAAGTCGCCTTTGTCCGTAGGCCAGTTCGCCGGAAAGTGGGCCTCCTACAACGCCCCGCCGGACCTGCCCTACGACCAGCGCGAGGAGGACGGTGGCTCCCTCGTCTACGAGACCGAGCCGCTGACGGACCGGCTGGAGATCCTCGGGGCGCCACGCGTCGAGCTGGAGGTGAGCGCGGACCAGCCCGTGGCGATGGTGGCCGCCAGGCTGTCGGACGTGGCCCCGGACGGCAGCGCCACCCGCGTCACGTACGGCGTCCTCAACCTCACCCGGCGGGACGGCACGGACGAGCCCACAGCCATGGAACCGGGTCAACTCCAGCGGGCCACCGTGCACTTGAACGGGGTGGCGCAGGCGTTCCCGCCGGGCCACCGTCTGCGGCTCTCCCTGTCCACGTCGTACTGGCCGCTGGCCTGGCCACCACCCCGGCCCACGCTCCTGACGGTCCACGAGCCGCCGTGCCGTCTCGTCCTGCCGGTCCGGCCGGCCGACGACGCACACCCCGGCCCCGTTCGAGGCGCCCGAGGGCACGGCCCCCATCGCGACGACACAGGTGACACCGCCGGAACAGCGCTGGGAGGTCAGCCGCGAACTGGTCGACTACGGCGCGGCGTTGAACATCGTCAAGGACCGCGGCACCGTCCACTTCGAGGCGAAGGGACCTGGACGTCGGCTGCCGTGCCGAGGAGCGGTACACCTCGGTCGCCGACGACTTCGCGTCACCGGCCGGCGAGGTGACCTGGACCATGGGTTTCCGGCGCGGGGAGTGGGACGTAGAGGTCCGCACGAGCACGACGTTGACCTGCGACGCCGAGGACTTCCACGTCAACGCCACGCTGGACGCCTTCGAGGGTGGCCGGCGCGTCGCCTCGCGCACGTGGAACGAGTCGGTGCCCAGGGACGCGTTGTAGACCGTGCGGGCTTGCGATGGCTGCCGGTTGTGACGTTTGTTCGGGCCCGTTCGGCGCACACGAAGAGCTGACACAGCCTTTATTCGAAGAATCCGAAAAAGAAGAGGAAGCGGAGACCCATCATGGGAATCATCGCGTGGATCATCATCGGCCTGCTCGCCGGAGCCATCGCCAAGCTGCTGATGCCGGGCAAGGACCCGGGCGGCATCATCGTCACCATGCTCATCGGCATCGTCGGCGGTCTGCTCGGCGGCTGGCTCGGCAAGGTGATCTTCGGCGTCGACTCCATCGACGGTTTCTTCGACCTCTCCACGTGGATCGCCGCGATCGTGGGCTCGCTCATCCTGCTCGTTCTCTACCGCGTCGTCACCGGCAACCGGCGCTCGCACCGGCACGCCTGATCGACCAAGGGCGTACGCCCACGCCTGCCGCACGGCTCCCCTGGTTCACAGGACGGGAGCCGTCGGCGTGTACGGCGGACCGCGGCCACCGCCGGTCAGCTGGGCGGGTAGGGCGCGCCCTGGAGCAGGGTCGCCAGGTGGACGGCGTTGGCGGCAAGGGTCTTGGTGGTGGCGGCGACGGCCTCGGGGTCTTGTCGAGGTCCTGGTAGTCGGTCCCCTGCTGGGCCTCGCCGACCCAGTAGGTGACCGCGCCGGGCGGCAGCGAGAACCCGAGGTCGTTGAGCCCTTGGAAGAGGTCGGCGCTCACCTTGTGCGCCCCGTCCTCGTTGCCCACGACGGCGACCAGTCCGACCTTCCCGTACGGCAGTTGCCTGCCCTCCTCGTCGGTCTCGGAGATGTCGGCGTTGAGCCGCTCCAGGACGAGCTGGCAGAGGCTGGCGGGGTGGCCGAGCCAGATCGGGGTGGCGAGCAGGACGATGTCGGCGGCCATCACCTTCTCCCACAGCCGCGGCCAGTCGTCACCCTCACCGAGGTCACGGGCGATACCTGAGCGGATGTGGTGATCGGCCACCCGGATGGTCTCGCCCTGGACACCGAGGTCGGCGAGTTCGGCCATCACCTGCCCGGCGAGGTGATGGCTGCTCGAAGGGGTGGGAGAAGGGGTGAGCGTACAGACGAGCGCCACGGCGCGAATCATGGGGACTCCTGATCGGGTGGGGAGGCGGGTAGCGGGCCCGGCCTCGAACGCTGGGCAGGCTCCGGCCCTGCCGTTTCGGAGCGCTCCGAGTACCCGGGTTTCCGTAGCCGACGCGAACGAGGTCAAAAGGTGAGAAGCGACGGGCTACGGGTACGCGGCAGGTCACCAGAGCCCGTGAGCGGTGCGACGGGCCGCCCGGATCCGAAGGAGAGCGTCATGCCGCGAGGTTCCAGCCCGAAGCGTGAGCGACAGTACGAACACATCAAGGAGGGTGCCGAGAAGCGCGGCACCTCCGAGAGCCGGGCGAAGGAGATCGCGGCCCGGACCGTCAACAAGGAGCGGGCTCGCGCCGGCGAGTCGGCGACAGCGAGCAAGACGTCTACCCGTGACAAGAAGTCCGCCTCCCAGCGCGGCGGTGAGCGGTCCCACAGCGGCGCCAAGGGGCCGACCAGGGACCAGCTGTACGCGGAGGCGAAGAAGCGCAACATCGACGGCCGCTCGTCGATGAACAAGCAGCAACTGGCCAAGGCCCTCGGCCGCTGACCGCCCGGGTCGAGACAAAGGAGTGCCCATGGACGCGATTGTGCTGCTCAAGGAAGACCACCAGACGGTCGAGAAGCTCTTCAAGGAGTTCGAACAGGCCGGGGACCGCGCCTACAAGACCAAGCGGAAGATCGCCGACAAGGTGATCGAGGAACTGACGGTCCACGCCTGGATCGAGGAGAAGATCTTCTACCCCGCCGCCCGCGCCGCCGTACCGGACACCACCGACCACGTACTGGAAAGCGTCGAAGAACACCACGTCGTCCTGTGGATGCTGTCCGAACTCACCGGCCTCGACCCCCAGGACGAGCGCTTCGACGCCAAGATGACCGTCCTCATCGAAAACGTCCGCCACCACGTCGAAGAGGAGGAGAAGGAATGGTTCCCCAGGTCCGCTCCGCCCTCGGCCGCAACCGGCTCGGCGAACTCGGCGAACAACTCGCCACCGCCAAACCCGACGCCCCCGCGACCCCCCCGCGTGCCCAGCGCCCACGAATGACCTGCGCGGGACCGCGGGACGGGTCGGGGACAGCTGAATCCGGCTCAGGTACCCCGCAGTGACCACCCCCTGCTTGGAGATGCGCATGTCCTCTTCCGCCGCGTCCGACCCGCTCGCCGATCTGACCGCCGCGGGGGTGTCGATCTGGCTCGACGACCTCTCCCGCGAGCTGCTGGCCGGTGGCGAGCTGGAGAAACTGATCGCCGACCGGCATGTCGTCGGCGTCACGACGAATCCCACGATCTTCGCCTCCGCGCTGTCCCGTGGAGACCGCTACACCGAGCAGCTCCGCGGGCTGGCCGACGACGGTGCGAGCGTCGACGAGGCCGTCTTCGCCATCACCACCGACGACGTCCGAGCCGCCTGCCGTGTCTTCGCGCCGATACACAAGAGGACCGACGGCCTGGACGGACGCGTGTCGATCGAGGTCGATCCCCGACTGGCCGAGGATTCCGACGCCACCGTCGAACAGGCGGTGAAACTGTGGGACGCCGTGCGCGAACAGAACCTGTTCGTCAAGATCCCGGCCACCCGCGAGGGGCTCACGGCCATCACCGAGGTCGTGGCGCGCGGAATCAGCGTCAACGTCACCTTGATCTTCTCCCTGGACCGCTACCGCGCGGTGATGGACGCCCATGCGGCCGGTCTGGAGCGGGCCCGACAGGCCGGCCACGATCTGACCGGCATCCACTCGGTCGCCTCGTTCTTCGTCTCCCGCGTGGACACCGAGGTGGACCGCCGCCTCGACGCCGTCGGAACACCTGAGGCCCGCGCCCTCAAGGGCAGGACCGCGGTCGCCAACGCCCGCCTGGCGTACGGGACTTACGAGTCGGCGGCCACGGACCCGCTCCGGCAGCGCCTCGCCGAGGCCGGCGCCCGGCCGCAGCGCCCGCTGTGGGCGTCCACCGGCGTCAAGGACCCGGCCTACCCCGACACGATGTACGTCAGCGAGCTGGCCATCCCGGGCACCGTGAACACCATGCCCGGCACCACACTGGCCGCGTTCGCCGACCACGGTACGCTCGCCGGCTTCACACCCGCGGCCGACAACTACGCGGCGGCGCAAGAGCACTTCGCGGCGCTGGAGCGCGTCGGCGTGGACTTCACCGACGTCACCGACACCCTGGAACGCGAGGGTCTCGCCAAGTTCGAGGCGAGCTGGGCCGAACTGAGCGCCAGTGTCAGCCGCGAGATGGGCAGGGCCGCCGACTCGTAGACAGCCGGACAGGCCCTGCGCGGCTACCGCGCCCGCCTGTGCCGTAGCACGGCTCCCAGACCCGCCGCCACTCCCGTCGCGGCGGCCAGCACGAGCCCGGGGTGTCGCGCGAGGGCTGCCTCGGCCGAACGGGGGTGGGACGTCTCGTCGAAGGAGCCGTGTGCGCCGTAGTCGTGGTCCGGGGCCTCGTCCGCCGGGTGCCACAGGTTGGTCTTCCGGGTGCCGGGCTCGCTGTCGTCGTCGGTCTGCTGCGACGCGTAGCCCGTGCGGGCCAGGTAGCGGTCCAGCAGGGCGGGCGCCAGCTTGTTGGCGAGGATCGTCGCGGCGGTGGACGCGCCCACGTAGTACTGCTTGCGGTGCGGATGGTCCGCCGCGTTGACCACGGCCCGCGCGGCCACCTCGGGCTGGTAGATGGGCGGTACGGGCTGGGGTTCTTCGGCAGCCGGGACAACACCCAGGAGAACTGGGGGTGTTGACCGCCGGCATCTGCACCACGGTGATGTTCACATGGCTGCGCTGGTGCATGAGTTCGGTGCGGACACTCGAAGTGAAGCCGTTCACCGCGTGCTTGGCGCCGCAGTAGGCGGACTGGAGCGGAATGGAGCGGTCGCCGAGTGCCGAGCCGACCTGCACGATCACGCCGGTGTCCCGCGGCATCATGCGCTGGAGCGCGGTCCGGGTGCCGTTCACGAAGCCCAGGTAGCTCACCTCGGTGACCCGCTTGTACTCGTCGGGCTCGATCTCCGTGAACGGCGCGAACACCGACGTGAAGGCGTTGTTGACCCAGACGTCGATCGGCCCGAAGGCCTCCTCGGCGGCCACGGCCGCGGCCTCGACCTGTGCCGGGTCGGCCATGTCGGTGGGGACGGCGAGGGCACGGCCGCCCCTTTCCTCGACGTCGGCGACCGTGGCGTCGAGGCCCGCCTTGCCTCGCGCGAGAAGTACGACGTTGGCGCCCCGCTCGGCGAAGAGTCGTGCGGTGGCCCGGCCGATGCCGGCGCTGGCCCCGGTGATGACGACGGTCTGCTGGTTCATGCTCGTCCTGTTCGTCTCGGTGGTTCGGCAGGTCATGAGGGAAGGCCCGGAGTTCGGGCGAGGGTGGCCGCGGTGTCTAGCATGAGGGCGTGGACGAAGGCCTGCGGCAGGTTGCCACGCAGCTGGCGTTGGGCGATGTCGTACTCCTCGGAGTACAGACCCGCCGCTCCGCACGCGTCCCGGTTGCGTTCGAACCAGCGGTGGGCCTCCACCTCTCGGCCCTGGTGGTGTTCGGCCAGTGCCATGACGAAACCGCACAGCAGGAAGGCGCCTTCCGCCTCCTCCAGTGGGCGTTCGTCGTGCCGGAAGCGGTAGGCGTAGTGGTCGCGGGTGAGGCGCTCGCTGTAGGCGTGGAGGGTGGCGCGGGTGCGCGGGTCGTCGGCCGGGAGCAGTCCGCGTACCGGGGGCAGCAGCAGGGCCGCGTCCAACCGCGGGTCGTCCGGGGCGCGTTGCCAGTGGCCGTCGGGGTGCAGCGCGTGAGCCGTGGTGTGCGCGAGGATCGTGTCGGCCAGCTCGGTCCACTCCCTCTCGCGGGCCGCGTCCGGCGCCACGGCGGCGATCCGCCGCAGCCCCGCCGCGCAGATCAGACGGCTGTGCGTCCAGGCCCGGTCGTCCAACTCCCAGATGCCCGCGTCCGGTTCGTTCCAGCGGGCGGCGATGGCGGCCACCGCGATCTCGGCGGCCCGCCGGCCGTCCCGGTCGAGCCGGTCGTGGCGTGCGGCGGCGGCGAAGAGCAACAACGCCTCGCCGAACACGTCGAGTTGGAACTGGCGGTTGACGTGGTTCCCGATCCGGTCGAAGCCCCTGGATAGCCCGGCAGTTCGAGCATGCGCTGGTCGGGAACGGGCCCGCCGTCGACCGTGTACGCCGGTTTCAGTTTCGGACCGTCCTCGTGCAGGCGGGCGCCGACGAACCGAACCGCCTCGTCCAGCAAGGGGTGTTGGCCGGCCGCCGCCACCGCCTGGCCCGCGAAGCACTGGTCGCGGATCCACGCGTAGCGGTAGTCGTAGTTGCGCCCGGCCTCGGACCGCTCCGGGAGGCTTGTCGTGGCTGCGGCGACCATGCCTCCGTCGGCACTGGTCATGCCGCGCAGTACGGCGTACGCCTGCCGCCCGTCGCGGGCGGCGACGGTGTCGTCCAGGTCGGGTACGGCGTCCGACCAGGCGCGTTCGGTCCGTGACCAGGTGTCGGACGGTACCGGAAGGCTGTCGTCCCACATCGGCCACTCGCTGAGTTCGAGCACCAGGTCGTGCCGCTGTCCGGCGGCCAGGTCGAGATCGAGGGTGAACTGCCCGCCCGTGGAGCCGACTTCGGGCCCCACGTCGGAGAGCGAGGCGTCCCCGCCACCGCTCCAGCGCAGGTGCAGGTCGCCCACCCGCGCGGTCCACACACCGTCGTCGCCGCGCCGCGCGGCACGCAGGGGCTGGGTGCCGTAGTCGGCGACGGGGTGCAGCACCACCCGGACCCGGGCCGGTCCCTCCGTCGCCCGTACGCGTCGCAGCAGGACGAGGCGACCGCGTTCTCCCGGAAACGCCAACGCCTCCCGGCACTCCACGATCCCGCTCTCCGTCACCCAGCGGCTGCGCCAGATCAGGGAGCCCTCTTCGTAGTGTCCGCCGGGCACGAAGCGGCCCCTCGGCGTGACGGCGTAGAGGCCGGCACCGCCGATCAGGGTGGAGAAGACGGAACCGCTGTCCCAGCGGGGTGCGCACAGCCAGCCGATCTCCCCACGCGGGCCGACCAGTGCCCCGCGCTCGCCGTCGGCGAGGAAGGCGTGGTCGTGCAGTGCCTGCGGGGGTAGGTGTCGTGCTCGGCTGTTTCCGGGGTGGTCATCGTGTTCCGTTCCTATCCGGTGCGGTACTTCTCCGCCTGTTCGGCGCGGAGGGCCAGGCCGTGTCCGGGTGCCCCGCCGGCACACCCGGGCGGATGCTCCAGGTCCTCGATGCGTACGTGGTCTCCGGCGCGTCGTCGGGAACGGCGGACACGGCCGTCTCCACCCCGTCCACGAGCGGATCGCCGTCCCGGGCCGGGTCCCGGGTCATCACTTCTCCGGCTCGTCCTGACGGTGCTTGCCGCCGGGGAGCATCTCCTGCACCTTCGCCTTCAGCCCCTGCCGGATCATGCCGGTCCGGTCGCTGTCACCCTTGATGACGGCGGAGGCGGCGGCCTCGATCTGGTCGAGGCTCGCGTGCGGCGGGATGGGCGGTACGGCGGGGTCGGTGCGGAAGTCGACGACGAACGGCCGGTCGGCGCCGAGCGCCCGCTGCCAGGCCTCCTCCACGTCCCCGGCTTCTCCACGCGCACCCCGTCGAGGCCGATCGAGCGGGCGAAGTCGGCGTACCGCACGTCCGGAAGGGCCTGCGAGGGCAGGAACTGCGGGGCGCCGGACATGGCGCGCATCTCCCAAGTCACCTGGTTGAGATCCTGGTTGTTGAGCACGGCGACGATCAGGCGCGGATCCGCCCACTCCTGCCAGTACTTGGCGGCGGTGATGAGTTCGGACATGCCGTTCATCTGCATCGCCCCGTCGCCCACGATCGCGAGGGCGGGGCGGTCGGGGTGGGCGAACTTGGCGCCGATGACGTACGGCACCCCGGGCCCCATGGTCGCGAGCGTGCCGGACAGCGAGCCGCGCATGGTGCCGCGCATGCGCAGGTGCCGGGCGTACCAGTTGGCGGCGGAGCCGGAGTCGGCGGCCAGGATGATGTCGTCCGGCAGCAGGGCGTCCAGGCTGTGCACGACGTACTCGGGGTTGATCGGGTCCGCGTCGACGGCCGCGCGGCGCTCCATGACCTCCCACCAGCGGGCCGTGTTCTTCTCGATCTCCTTGCGCCACTTGCCGTGCTTCTTCCGCGTGAGCTGCGGCAACAGGGCCTTGAGGGTCTCCTTCGCGTCCCCGACGAGGTTGACCTCGAAGGGATAGCGCAGCCCGATCATGAAGGGATCGATGTCGATCTGGACGGCACGGGCCTTGCCGAACTCCGGCAGGAACTGGGTGTAGGGGAAGCTGGAGCCGATGACGAGCAGGGTGTCGCACTCCTGCATCAGCTCGTAGGAGGGACGGGTGCCGAGCAGGCCGATCGAACCGGTCACATACGGCAGATCGTCCGGCAGCGCGTCCTTGCCGAGCAGGGCCTTGGCCACCCCGGCGCCGAGCACGTCGGCGATCTCCTCCACCTCGGCGCGGGCGCCGCGCGCCCCTGCCCGATCAGGATCGCGACCTTCTCGCCCGCGTCCAACACCTCGGCGGCGCGCGTGAGTTCCGCCGTCGGCGGGACCGGCGCGGAGTGCGTCAGGCCGAGGCTGGACGGCACCATCTTGAAGGCGTGGGTCGGCGCCGAGTAGTCGAGTTCCTGGACGTCGGCGGGGATGATGACGGCCGTCACCGTGCGCTTGGCGTAGGCGGTGCGCATGGCGCGGTCGATGACGTTGGGCAGCTGCTCGGGGACGGTCACCATCTCGCAGTACTCGGAGGCGACGTCCTTGTAGAGGCTCAGCAGGTCGACCTCCTGCTGGTAACTGCCGCCCATGGCACTGCGGTTGGTCTGCCCGACGATCGCGACGACGGGGACGTGGTCGAGCTTCGCGTCGTAGAGACCGTTGAGGAGATGGATCGCGCCGGGGCCCGAAGTCGCCGCGCAGACACCGACCTTGCCGGAGAATTTCGCGTAGCCGACGGCCTCGAACGCGGACATCTCCTCGTGCCGCGACTGGACGAACTTCGGCTTGTTGTCGGAGCGGCCCCAGGCGGCGAGGAGGCCGTTGATGCCGTCGCCCGCGTAGGCGAAGACATGGTCGACGTCCCATTCGCGGAGCCGCTGGAGTACGTAGTCGGACACCTTGATGGACACGGGAGTTCCTCTCATCGCGCTGATTGCCGGTTGCGGAACCAGTAGGTCCCGGCCGCCGCCGCTCCGAGGACGGCGGTTGCGGCGCCCGCCGCCAGCAGGCGGCGGTCGCGGTCGGATGCCTCGGGCCGGTCGGCGAGCTTCTCGGGGTGGTCGGCGGGCAGATGCTGTCCGTCCATGGCGAGGGCCAGGGCCTCGGCCAGGTGCAGGGCGCGGCGGCCGGTGTCGCCCTGTTCGATCTGCGTACGGCAGCTGAAGCCGTCCGCGAGGACGAGTGCGCCGGGGGCGGTCTCCCGCACTGCGGGCAGCACCCCTTGCTCGGCCACGGTCATGGACAGGTCGTAATGGCCTTGTTCGAAGCCGAAGTTGCCGGCGAGGCCGCAGCAACCGGCGTCCAGGACACGGGCGTCGATCCCGGCGCGGCGCATCAGTTCGCGGTCGGCGTCGTCCTTGGTCACCGCGTGCTGGTGGCAATGGGTCTGCACGGTGGCCGACGTGGTGAGCCGCGGGGGCTGCCAGCCGTCCGGCGCGTGGTTGAGCAGTTGCTCGGCGAAGGTGCGGAACTGCCCGGCGAGCCGTTGCACGTCCTGGTCCCCGGGCAGCAGCTCCGGGGCGTCGGCGCGGAAGACGGCCGTACAGGACGGTTCGAGACCGATGACCGGGGTGCCTGCCTCCAGCCAGGGCCGCAGCACGTCGATGGTGCGCCCCAACACCCGCTTGGCGGTGGCGAGTTGACCGGTGGAGATCCAGGTGAGGCCGCAGCACACGGAGCTGGTCGGGACGGCGACGTCGAAGCCGGCGTCCTCCAGGACCCGGACCGCGGACTTCGCGACGCCCGGGTGGAAGTAGGTGCTGAACGTGTCCGGCCAGAGCAGGACGGTGCGCGGGTCGGCCGGGTCGGGTTCGGGGTCCCCCGCGCCTGCCACCACTGCACGAAGGACTCCTCGGCGAAGACCGGTGCGTCACGCTCCGCCGCCACGCCCGCGAGGCGCTTGCCGAGGGCGGCGATGCCGGGCGCGCCGAGCGCGGCGTTGACCAGTCGCGGTGCCAGCCGTGACAGCCGCGCCCACAGCGGCAGCCAGCCCATGGAGTAGTGGGCGGCAGGCCGCAGCCGTCCCTCGTAGTGGTGGGAGAGGAACTCGGCCTTGTAGGTGGCCATGTCGACGCCGACCGGGCAGTCGGACTTGCAGCCCTTGCAGGCCAGGCAGAGGTCCAGGGCGTCACGGACCTCGGTGGAGCGCCAGCCGTCCGTGATCGCGGAGTCCGCGTGCCCGTCGAGCATCTCGAACAGCAGCCGGGACCGCCCTCGGGTGGAGTGCTCCTCCTCGCCGGTCGCCCGGTACGAGGGGCACATCACCCCGCCCTCGTGGGTACGGCAGTTGCCGATGCCGACGCAGCGCAGCACCGCGCGGTCGAAGGAGTGGTCGTCGTCGGGGTAACTGAAGTGCGTGTCATGGCTGTTGGGGCGCCACAGGGGTCCCAGGCGAAGGTTCTCGTCGATGCGGTAGGGGTCGACGACCTTGCCGGGGTTCATGCGGTTGTCGGGGTCGAACAGGGCTTTCACCTGTCCGAAGGCGGCCACCACCTCCCCCGAACATGCGGGGCAGCAGTTCGCCGCGCGCCTGCCCGTCACCGTGCTCGCCGGAGAGCGAACCTCCGTAGGAGGCCACCAGATCGGCGGCCCGGAGGAGGAACTCCCGGAAGTTCGTGACCCCTTCGGCCGTGGTGAGTTCGAAGGGAATGCGGGTGTGCACGCAGCCCTGCCCGAAGTGCCCGTACAGGGAGGGGGTGGTCGTAGCCGAAGTCGGCGAGGAGCTTCTTCAGGTCGCGCAGGTAGTCGCCGAGGACTTCGGGCGCCACGGCCGAGTCCTCCCAGCCCTCCCAGGTCTCCCGGCCGTCCGGCGGGCGTGCGGTGACCCCGAGTCCGGCCTCGCGTGCCTTGAGCATCTTGCGTTCGCGCGCCGGGTCCTCGGAGAACGCGACCGTCGGATCGTCCTCGTCCCGTCCGAGCGCCCGGATCAACTCCCGTGCCCGCTCGTCGACTTCGTCCTGGCTGTCCCCGGTGAACTGCACCAGCAGCCAGCTCTCCCCCTCCGGAAGCACGCTCAACGAGTCGAGATAGGCGCCCTCTTCGCGCATCAGCTGCGCCATCCGCCCGTCCAGCGCCTCCAGTTGGGTCGGGCTGCTGTGCTTCAGCAGCCGGGGCACGTCGTCGGCGGCCGTGCAGATGTCGTCGTAGCCGAGGACGAGGAGGGCTTCGCACGGCGGGAGGGGTACGAGGTCCAGTTCGGCGCGCAGGACGGTGACGAGGGTGCCCTCGCTGCCGACGAGTGCCCGGGCCACGTCGAAGCCGTTCTCGGGCAGCAGCGAGTCCAGGTTGTACCCGGAGACCCGGCGCGGGATACGGGGAACCCGCGCCGTACGTCCGCCATCGTGCGGTCGATGATCCGCCGCAGCCCCTGGTGGATCTCGGCGACCCGACCACCGGCGGCGATGATCGCGTCGTACTCGGCGTCGGAGGTCGGGCCGACCCAGCAGCGGGTGCCGTCGTAGGTCAGGATCTCCAGGCGCCGGACGTTGTCGACGGTCTTGCCGTAGGCCTGGGCGGAGCCGCCGCAGGAGTTGTTGCCGATCATGCCGCCGAGCGAGCAGTGGCTGTGGGTGGACGGCTTGGGGCCGAACTGGAGCCGGTGGTCGGAGAGTCGGCGGTTGAGTTCGTCGAGCACGACACCCGGCTCGACGACACAGGTGCGCCCGTCGACGTCGATCGACAGGACCTGGTGGCAGTACTTCGTCCAGTCGACGACCACGGCGGTGTTGGTGCACTGGCCGCCCAGGCTCGTGCCGCCGCCTCGGGACAGCACGGGCGCCCCGAACTCGGCACAGACCGCCACGGCGTCCGCGCCCGCGTCGACCGTGCGCGGGACGACGACGCCGATCGGTACCTGCCGGTAGTTCGAGCCGTCCGTCGCGTAGGCACCCCGGCTGCCCGCGTCGAACCGCACCTCGCCGTCGACCCGCTCGCGCAGCGCGGCCTCCAGGGCCCGCGTGTCCAATGCCCTCTCCGATCCACGTGCCTCGATCACCAGCGACTCCCGTCAGCGAGGGCCCCGACGCGGAGAACCGCTCGGATGCCGGGTGTCGGGTGCCCGGTGATCGAGGCGGCTAACGTCCGGACGGGGCGCGTCAGCCCTCGTCGCGGGCCTTGGCGAACTCGGTGAGCAGGGCTTCGCAGAACGCCTTCAGGTCGTCCGGCTTGCGGCTGGTGACCAGGGTGTTGGGCCCGTCGTCGCAGACGTGCACCTGTTCGTCGACCCAGGTCCCGCCCGCGTTGGTGATGTCCGTGCGCAGACTCGGCCATGAGGTCAGCGTGCGGCCCGTGACCACCCCGGCCTCGACCAGGGTCCACGGCGCGTGACAGATCGCGGCGACAGGTCGGCCCAGGCCGAAGAAGTCCCGTACGAACGACACGGCGTCCTCGTCGGTGCGCAGCAGGTCGGGATTGGCGACCCCGCCCGGCAGCACGAGGCCGTCGAACGTCTCGGCCGACGCCTCGCGCGCCACCAGCTGCACGGGAAACACGTCAGCCTTGTCCAGATGGTCGAAGGCCTGGATCTGTCCGGGTTCCGTCGACACGAGGACCGTCTCGTGCCCCTGGTCGGTGACCGCCTGCCAGGGCTCGGTCAGTTCGATCTGCTCGACGCCTTCGGGCGCCATCAGGAACGCGATACGCATGGTCGTCACTCTCCTCGGGTCATGGGTCGGGGGTTTTGTCCTGGGTCGGCTTTCCGCGGGTGCGGGCCGCTCGGCGGCAGCGCAGCAGTTCCTCCCCGTACGGCAGCAGGACGCACGCGCCGATCCCGGCGGCGATGCCGGCGAGATAGCCGCGCGACAGCGGTCGCCCTCGGCGCACCAGCCGCCATGCGCTCGGGTCCGAACGCCCGCCGCGCAGAAGGGACTTGACCTGATCGCTGTGCAGGCACATCAGGGAGGTGAGTGCGGCGAAGGGCAGGGATTCGAGGAAGCTGTGGATGTGCTGCTCGATCGGCTTGACCTCGCGCTCGCTGTGCACCGCGGTCCGTACGTCCCACAGCGCGGTCGCCTCGTGGACCGCCGCGCCGCCCAGCTGCACGGTGAGCAGCAGGGGATTGATCTCGTAGCGCAGGGTCAGTGCGATGGGGATGCCGACCTCGGTCATCATCAACGCGTGGATCAGGGATTCCTTCGTTCCGGAGGTGTCCTCGATCCGGGTGCGCCGGTGCATGACCCAGTCGGCCAGACCCGGCACGAACCAGCCGGGCAGCAGCCCGTACAGGAGGTAGCGGGTCGTCGCGTCGCCGACATCGCTTCCCTGTTGTCGGTCGGCCGGTCGCGTGAGGGTACGGAGCGAGGTCACACGGTTCTCCTCGGCGTCGGGGCGTGCGAGGCGGGCGGGAGTCGGTCGGCGCCGTAGCGCTCGGCTCTTCGGCCGTGGCCCCCGCGTACCCGTGGACCGGGCACCGACACGGAGGACCGACGTGGAAGTTGGTCCCGTCACGATGTGGGCCTGCCGCAGGTCCGGCCGGATGTTTGCCACGGATCGAGAGGGGCACCCGCAGGTCAGTGCTTCGGACCGGAGGCACGTCCGTGGGAGCGACGAGCTGTCGCACCGGGTGTGCCTGTCCGTACGGCGAGTGCGCTTCCCATGATGATCGTCCACCCCAGTTCAGGGAAGCGGTGAGGCATCATGCCTACCCGAGTGAGCACCAAGCACCATTCGCACGACGACGCCCCGGACACCGCGGAGTCCTTCCGCCGGCTCGTCCTGCTCGCCCCCGGCCCTCAGCACGACAGTGTCCGCGACCAGATCGTGGTGGCGTGGCTGCCCATGGCGGAGCGGCTCGCCGGACAGTTCCGCAACCGGGGCGAGAGCTCCGAGGACCTCCGCCAGGTCGCGGCCCTCGGCCTGGTCAAGGCCGTCGAGCGGTACGACCCCGCGCGCGGCAACGCCTTCGAGAGCTACGCCGTGCCGACGATCACCGGCGAGATCAAACGGCACTTCCGCGACTACATGTGGACCGTGCACGTGCCACGCCGGGTGCAGGAACTGCGCAACCAGGTGCGGTTCGCCCTCCACGACCTGTCGCAGACCGTCCAGGGCCGACGGCCCACCACCGCCGAGATCGCCGCCGAGGCCGGTCTCAGCGAGGAGGACGTCCTGATCGGGCTGGGCGCCCTGGAGAGCTTCACCTCGCTCTCCCTGGACGCGGAGTTCTCCGGCGCCGAGGGCGGGTGCTCCCTCAGCGACACCCTCGGGGCGCCCGATCCGGCCCTGGACGCCGTCGTCGACCGCGAGGCCGTCAGACCCGGCATCCACGCCTTGCCGGAACGCGACCAGGTCATCCTCTATCTGCGCTTCTTCCGCGGCATGACGCAGGCCGCCATCGCCGACCGGCTCGGCATCTCACAGATGCACGTCTCCCGCCTGATCGCGCTCTGCTGCGACCGGCTGCGCGATCAGGTGATGCACGACGACGCCTGAGCCTCCTCCCCTCGGGACCGGTTTCCTTCCGCCGTCTCAGGGCACTTCGGTTGCCGGGCCGTCGCGCGTCGCCGCCGGGCGGACAGGCGACGATGCTTGGATGGCACAGCGGAAAAAGCCAGCCAAACAGGGCGAGTTGCTCTCGTCGGTGGAGGTGCCAGGTGAACCGGCGTACGACGCTCCTCGGAGTGGGCGAGGTCCTGGCCTGGTGGGCTGTCCTCGCCCTGATGTGGCTGGTGTTCATCAGCGCGGTGGACATGCTGGAACTCGTGGTGGGCGCGTCCGCCGCGCTGGTCGGCGCGTTCGCCGCGTGGGGTACGCGCCGGGCGGTGAGCGGGTGGTGAACGGCTGGACCGTCGCCGCGGGCGCCGCACTCACCGCGGGAGTCGGGGCCACGGTCTGGGGCGTCGCCACGGGCCCGTTGCGACGCCGGGTGGTGGCGCAGAACCTCTCCACCTCGCTTGCCTGCCCCGCGCTGCTCCTCCTGTCCCAGGGCTACGACCGCCCGTCGTACGTCGATCTCGCCCTGCTGCTGGCCCTGTTGGGCCCGGTCGGGACCCTCGTCTTCGCCCGCCTCCTCGCGGACGACCTGGCGGACGACCCGCCGCAGGCGTGGGGCTGACGTACGCGGTCGCCGCGTTCGGGGCCGCCGTCGTGATCGCCGTGTGCGTCGCCACCGGCCCGGGGCGCGCACTGGTCAAACTCCTCGTCGTCGGCGCCCTGTTGATCGGCGGGAACCTCACCGCCTCCCGCGCCCTGTCCGGCGGCTTCGCGGGGAGTCGGCATGGATGACCCGCTGATCGTCGTGGCACTGCTGCTGGTCGCCGCGTCCGCGACCGCCGCCGTCGCCACCCGCGACCCCGCACGGCAGGCACTCGTGCTGGCGGTCCTCGGGACCGTGCTCGCCGTCCTGTTCACCGTGCTCCAGGCCCCCGACGTGGCGCTTTCCCAACTGGCCGTGGGCTCCGCCCTCACTCCCCTGCTGATCATGCTGTCCGTGCGCAAGGTCCGGCGGCCGAGACGCGAGAAGGAGACGGACCGATGACCCGGCGGACGCGCCTGCTCGTCGCGGCCCTCGGCGCCACCGGCCTCGCGGCCCTCCTGGTCGCCGCCTGCTTCGACCTGCCGGGCTTCGGCGGGCGCCAACACCCGTACGGAGACCGGGTGGTGCGCGCGTCCCTCGCCCGGCACACGGCGAACACCATCGCCTCCGTCAACTTCGACCAGCGCGCCTTCGACACCCTCGGCGAGATGAGCATCCTCTTCGCCTCCGTCCTCGGCACGGTCGTCCTGCTGCGCCAGACCCGCGACGAACACCGTGACCCGCCCGCGCCCGAGCAAGTCGCCCTGCCCGTACGCCGATACGCCCTCCTCGTCCTCCCCGTCGCCGTCGTCACCGGCCTGTATGTGATCGCGCACGGCCAACTCAGCCCGGGCGGCGGCTTCCAGGGCGGTGTCGTCGTGGCGACCGCCCTGCACCTGCTCTACCTGGGCGCCGACTACCGCGCCCTGGAACGCATCCGCCCCCGTCGGCTCCTACGAGATCGCCGACGCCCTCGCCGCCTCCGCCTACCTGGTCCTGGGCCTCGCCGGACTCGTCGCCGGCACCGCGTTCCTCGCCAACTTCCTTCCCTACGGCACCTTCAACACCCTTTCCTCGGGCGGCACCGTCCCCTCCTGAACGCGGCCATCGGCATGGAGGTCGCCTGCGCGGTCGTCGTCCTGCTCGCCCGCTTCCTGGACCAGGCCGTGGAGATCGAGAAGGAGGGCGAGAAGTGATGTCGGTGCTGCCGTACCTCGTCGCCGCGTGGGTGTTCCTCGTCGGCTGCTACGGCCTGGTGACCAGCCGGAACCTCATCCACGCCGTGGGCTGCCTCGCGGTCTGCCAGTCCGCCACCTACGTCCTGCTGTTGACGGTCGGCTACCGCGACGGCGGCACCGCCCCCGTCTTCTCCGACCTGAAGCCCGGCTCCCGCCCGGTCGTCGACCCGGTGGTGCAAGCCCTCGCCCTCACCGACGTGGTCGTGGGCGCCACGGTGACCGCCGTACTGCTCGCCCTCGTCCTGCAGATCTCCAAGCTCCACGGCACGGTCGACCCCGACGAACTCTCGGAGTTGCGCGGCTGATGCACCACCTGCTTCCCGTTCTCGTCGCCACCCCTCTGCTCGGAGCGACCCTCCTGGTCGCCGCCGGACGTCACCTGCCCCGCGTCGCCGCCGAGACGTTGGGCGGTGTCTTCGCCGCGGGCACGGCGGGACTCGCGATCGTGCTTCTCCTCAACTCCTCGCCGCCCCTGACCGATTGGGTCGGCGGCTGGACTCCCAGGGCGGCGAGAGCGTCGGGATCGTCCTCGTCGGGGACGGCCCCGGACTCGGCATGGCCGCGCTCGCCTCCCTGCTGACGGTGGCGGCGCTGGCGTACTCCTGGCACTACTTCGACGAACCACCCCGAGGCCACGCGGCCTCCTTCCCGGCCCTGCTGCTGCTCTTCCAGGGCGGCATGTGCGGCTTCGCGATCTCGGGGACCTGTTCGACGCCTTCGTGTTCTTCGAGCTGATGAGCGTCGTGGCGTACACGCTGACCGGACACCGCGTCGAGGAACCCAAGGCCGTCCAGGGCGCGTTGTCCTTCGGGGTCCTCAACTCCCTCGGCGCGTATGCCGTGTTGATGGGCATCGCCCTGCTGTACGCGCGCACCGGCGAACTCGCCATGTCGAAGATCGGTGAGGGCCTCGACCGGCACGGCGGCCCCGACGCCCTCACGCTAGCGGCCTTCGCGCTGGTCCTGACCGGCCTGCTGGTGAAAGCGGCTGCGGTCCCCTTCCACTTCTGGCTCCCTGACGCGCACGCGGTCGCGCCCACCCCGGTGTGCATGCTGCTGTCGGGAGTGATGGTCGAACTCGGCGCGTACGGCGTCTGGCGGGTCTACCGGACGGTCTTCTCGGGCCCGGGCGGCATCCCGGCCGCCGACCTGGAGCGCGCCCTCGTCGTCCTCGGTGTGCTGACCGCCCTGGTCGGCGCGGTCATGTGCTGGTACCAGCGGCACATCAAACGGCTGCTGGCGTACTCCACGGTCGCCCACATGGGCCTCTTCCTCATCGGCATCGGCGTCCTCAGCCCGGAGGCCGACGGCGGGGTCGCCCTGTACATCCTGGGCCACGCCGGGGTGAAGGCCGCCCTGTTCGCCTGCACCGGCGTACTCCTCGACCGCTACGGCTCGGTGGACGAACACGCCCTGCACGGACGGGCCCGCGAGCTGCGCGCGGTCGCCGTCCTCTATGTCCTCGGCGCGTTGAGCCTCGCCGGGCTGCCGCCGTTCGGCATCGGGCTCGGGAAGGCGGTACTGGAGGAGGCGGTCGGCGGCCCCCTGACCGTGCTGTTCGTCGCCGTGTCGGCGGTGACGGCGGGCGCGGTGCTCCGGGTCGCCGCACGCGTCTTCCTCGGCCTCGGCCCCCGGCCCGACGACGAGTCGTCGTACGAGACCACCGGCAAGGAGGAGGAACCGGAGACCCGGAACCGGCTGAGCCGGGTGCCGGACACGATGACCGCGGTTCCCGCCGTGCTGCTCGTCGCGTCGCTCGCCGTGGGCGCGGTGCCCGGCTTCGCCACTGCGGTCGGCCACGCGGTGTCGGGCCGAGCGGCCCCCGCTCCGCACTGGACCCTCCCCGGCGTGCTCCTCGGCCTCACCTCGACCCTGCTGGCCCTCGGCCTGGCCGCATTCGCCGTGACCCGCCCGAAGCCACTCGGCGAACCGTCATGGACGACTCCGCTACGACGCCTGCAGTCCGGGCACATCGGCGACTACGTGGCCTGGCTGCTGGTGGGCACGACACTGCTCGCGGCGCTGGCCCTGCCAGGAGTCCTCAACGGCTGAGCGCCCCGCGCACTGCTCGGCGCGACACCTCGGTCCACGCGGGCGGAGTTCCCGTTCGTCCCGGTCGGCCGAGACCTGCTCCTGGCCGTGCGACAGGACCGGCCGGAGTCCGAGGCGCTACCCCGTCTCACCGAGGCAGGCGAGCCCGAGGGGCCGGCGTGGGACGGAGGGTGGAACGGGCCTGTCCCACACCGGGGGTGGAGGGCGGCGAGCAGGTCGGCGAGGCCGTCGGGGGCCCGGCCGCGCAGTCGTGCCGCCGTACGGACGGGGTACCGGTCGGTGCGGGCGATGCGCCGGCCCTGCGCGGCGAGACGGGACACGAGGTCGCGGTCCTCGCCGGTGGACAGCGCGGCGAAACCACCCGCCCGCAGGTAGGCCGTGGCCGAGAGACCCATGTTCGCCCCGTGGACATGCGGATGGCTCCACGGCTCCCCGTCCCGGCGGGCCTGGTCCGGAAGTAGCGGGCGTCGTGCAGGGCGGCCAGCCCGCGTGCCCCTCCGGCCAGCCGGATGGTGCCCAGCACGACGTCGTACCCCTCACGCGCCCAGTCGATCTGGTCGGCGAGCCAGAGGTGGGGCACGGTCGTGTCGGCGTCCGTCATCGCCAGCCAGACAGGTCGGCCGCCACCAGCGAGGAGGCGCAGCGCGTGGGCGGTCCCGGCGGCGCGCGCGGCTCCAGCGCTGCGGCGTTCGACACGCACCACGCGTGCCCCGGCCCGCGCGGCGACGGCCGCCGTGGCGTCCGTGCAGGCGTCCGCCGCCACCACCGTCACGACCGGCAGCGGCGCCACCTCCGCGACCGCGCGCCGCACACTGCGCAGGCAGGCGCCGATGCGGTGCTCCTCGTTGTGCGCGGGGACGACGACGGCGACGGCCGCAGGGATCACGCCAGGCCCTCCGCCCGGGCCGGGGAGAGCGCGGGGCCGCCGTCCCGGCCGTGTTCGTGGACGGTGAGGGTGAAGTCGGGGTCGTCGTAGCGGGCGAGCCGTTTCAGGTCCGCCAGAGTGTCGACCTCTCCGGCGATGTCCCGGCCCGTGCGGGTGTGTTCGGCGACGGGATGGTTCCAGTGCACCGTCACGAGATGGCCGCCCGCGGTCAGGCTCTCGGTGGCCTGGCGCAGCAGCCGCGCCCGCGTGTCGTCGTCGAAGTAGTAGAGCAGCTCCGAGAGGACCACGAGGTCGAACCGTCCCTCGGGCCACTCGTCGGGAACCGTCAGCTGCCGGACGGTGACGTGGTCCGTCCCCGGGTGCGCCGGGCCGTCGTCGCCACCGCCGAGGCGACGCGGTCGGTGGAGAGCAGCCGGTCGCAGCGAGTGGCCAGCAGCGTGGTCAGCACGCCCACCGAGCAGCCCGGTTCGAAGGCCCGCTCATAGCGCGGACGGGGCAGGGCGGCGATGGTCAGGCCGTACTTGCGGCGGTCGTACCAGCGGTCCGCCAGGTGCCAGGGGTCGGTGGTGCCGGCGTACTGGTCCTCGAAGTAGGCGGCGGGGGTGTTCATCGGATCACCGTTTCGAACGCGCGGGTGTGGTGGGCCAGTTCGTCGGGCGGCAGCACGGGCGGGACTCCGGGGCCGCGCGCTTCGAGCTGGCTCGCGAAGCGCGCCAGAGCGGCCCTCTTGCGTCCCATCGCCACGGGGGTGAGCGGCAGGACACCGGCCCGCCGCCAGGGCACCCGGGGGTCGTCGGGGCGGGCCCAGTGCCACGTCCACACCGGGAAGGACCACAGCGTGGTGCCGGTCGCCCGGCAGGCACGGCGCGCCGCGCGTCCGGCGGCCTCGTGGTCGCTGTGCAGGTCGCCGTCCCACGGCGCCAGGCACAGGCGCGCGTCGGTCTCGGAGAGGAGACCGGCGATGACCGCGGTCGCCTCGTCCTCGTACCGGTCCAGGGCCATGTCCGGGAAGCCTGTGTGCAGGGGTGTGGGGAGCGGGCCGAGTTCGTGCAGCGCCGCGGTGAGTTCGCGGCGGCGCAGCGCGGCCAACGTGTCGCGCGCCTTCGTGTCGGCGTCGCCGTGCGAGGCCTCCCCGTCGGTCAGGCAGATCGTGTGCACGGCGGCGCCCGCCCCGACGAGGGCGGCCATGGTGCCGCCCAAGCCCAGGACCTCGTCGTCGGGATGGGCCGCCACGACCACGACGGGCCCCTCGGGAAGGTCCAGGTGCGGAAGGCGGTCGGGCAGCCGGGCCGCGTGCCAGTCCTTCTCGTCGGTTCCGGGCCCGTCGATCTCCGCGGCTGCCGCCTCGCGCTCCGCCGCGGAGAGGGCGCCCCGCGCCGTCGTCATCGCGTCTCCCGGGTACCGTCGCCGATCGCGTGCCCCAGCTGTGCGAGGTCGCCCTCGGCGTGATGCTGCCGGATGTAGACGGTCAGGTCCGCCACCGCGCGGGCATGGCGTGCGTCGTGGCAGAGCGGGCCGGCGCCCAGGGCCCGCCCGGTGTGGTCGAGGACCTCGGCGCACACCTTCTCGAGCAGGGCTCTCACCCGTAGACCGCGCACCCTGGCCTGCCCCCGCTCGTCGAGGGGATCGGCGTCGATGTCCTCGGCCGCCCGGCGCATGACCGTGTCGGCGGTGCTGAGCAGCACGTCCACCGCGCCCAGATGGGCCGCCGCGTGCTCGTCGAGCCGCCCGGCTCCGGAGCGCTCGTACAGCGGTGCCGCGACCGCGTGCGCGCCCCCGAGCCAGCAGGCGGCCACGCCCACCCCTCCGTGCAGGAAGCCGGGCCGCTCCACATAGGCGCCGGGATCGCCCACCGCGCGGGCGGGCACATCGGTGAAGGACACGTCCAGGCTGTCGCTGTCGGCCATCCCGACCGCCGGCCAGGTGCCGGACTGCGGCGTCACGCCGGGGTGGTCCAGTGCCACGGCGAAGAGGCGGTACCCGTCGTCCGCCTCGGCGGTGACGAGCGCGTGGGTGCAGCAGCGGGCGCCGGAACAGTACGGTTTGACGCCGCTCAGCCTCCACCCGTCGTCCGTGCGCGTCGCGTGCACAACGGGGCTCGGCGGCCGTGCCGCCCACACCCCCAGCGCTCCCCGGCTCCGGCAGCGAGCCGTCGACCTCGTGGAGGATCGCGGCCGCGTCGAGATGTCCCTCGGCCAGCCGGGCGAGCGACAGGTCACGGCGTCCCAGCGCGGTGAGCACGGCGAATCTACGGCCCGTCGAGCGTCCCGGCAGCGGTACGGCGGGCGCCTCCCGCTCGACGAACCCGGCGAACAGCCCGGACGCCCGCCGCTCACCGGCGCCGGGCAGCCGCCCTCGCTGACGTCGGACGCTCTCCCGCCGCCGACCGAGGAGACTCCGGAACGGGCGACATCGGCGGACGTGATCACCGCGGACTCCTTCAGGTGCGACAAATCCGAACATGTGCCCGTCTTTCCAGGGACAGCCGATGCAAACGCTGTGCCCGAAGTGGTCACCGTGGAACGAGTTGCCGCCCAGGGACGCCCCGCCGTGGGTGAGGCCGGGTCTCCGTACGGCCGAGGAGACGGCCCGGGGCTCCGAGGGCGGGCCGCCCGCGCGCACCGAACCGGCCCCACCGGGCGCCACTTCGGCCAGGGCCCCGCCCCCTCCCGCGACTCCCCCGTTGCGCTCGGCCCGCTCCTCCTCAGCCCGCGCCCGGCAGCCGGACGGCGAGGGCGCGGTCCGGTTCGATCCGGGTCTCGCGCGACGGCTGCGGCGCGGTCGCCGGACCGCTCACCACGGCGGCGTCGGACAGCCGGAACACGCTGCCGTGCCAGGGGACCTCGCCGAGACGCAGGTGTCACGGCTGCCGGTTTTCCCGCTCGGCGGGCGGCAAGCCGAACATCTCGGGTACCCGGCCCATCGACCGGCTCTGTGTCCGTTCGCGTAGGAGGTAGCGCCTTGTTCGAGGGTTTCGAGGTCAACCGGTTCGAGGTCGAGGACGCGTCGATCTTCGTCCGCCACGGCGGCGAGGGCCCACCGGTGGTCCTGCTGCACGGTCATCCCCGCACGTCCGCGACCTGGCATTGGGTGGCACCGCTGCTGGTACGGCGCGGTTTCACCGTGGTCTGTCCCGACCTGCGCGGCTACGGCCGCTCGCGCGGGCCGGTGCCCACAGCTGACCACGTCGGGTATTCCAAGCGGGCCGTCGCCGCCGATGTCGTCGCGGTGATGCGTCGCCTCGGTCACAGCCGCTTCGCCCTCGCCGGGCACGACCGCGGAAGCAGCGTCGCCCTGCGGCTCGCGCTCGATCACCCGGGCGCGGTCTCGAAGGTGGCCCTGATCGACGGCCTGCCCGTCACCGAGCATCTGTCCCGGATCACGCCGGAGTTCGCCACGCAGTGGTGGCACTGGTTCTTCTTCGCCCAGCCGGACGTCCCCGAGCGGGTCATCAACGCCGACCCGGACAGCTGGTACAGCGGCGACCCGCGGAGCATGGGCGCGGAGAACCACGCCGAGTGGCGGGAGGCCACGAGAAACCCCGATGTCGTGCGAGGGATGCTCGAGGACTACCGGGCCGGTCTCACCGTCGACCGGCGGCACGAGGAGGAGGACCGGGCGGCCGGGGTGCGCATCCGGTGTCCGGCACTGGTCCTGTGGTCGCTCCGGGACGACCTGGAGGACCTCTACGGCGACCCGCTGAAGATCTGGCGCGCGTGGGCGCCGGACCTGCGCGGTCACGGCATCGACTCGGGACACCACGTGGCCGAGCAGGCTCCGGAGGCACTCGCCCGCTCCCTCGGGGACTTCTTCGCGGGCGAGGGCGCGGACGAGCGCCGCGACGGACACGGCGGCGCGGCCGAATGACCTGGCCGACGGCTCGTCGGACGGCGGAGCGGCAGAGCGGCAAGGGCGGCAGAGCGTCCGGGTGAGTGCCGTCCTCCCCGTGTGACGGCGCCCCGCGTGGGGTACCCGGGGTCGGATCGAGGTCCGGCCGAGAGAGGGAGAGCAGTGTGAACGAGTACAGCCCGGGCAGTCACGGCGACGGCGTGGGCCGGGAGAACAAGCCCGTGCCGCGGGACATGCCCGACCAGCAGGCGGGGTCCGACAAGGACGCCTGGGAGCCCGCGGCCGACGCGCCTCCGTCGGCCGGGGACGAACAGCGCGACCCAGGGAACCCCGAGACGCAGACCCCCGATCCGGAGGCCCCCGACACGGAGGTCCCCGACACGGACGAGGCCGGCACGGGTCGGCGTGGCTCCCCGCTCCGGAAGCCCCCGGCCGGAACACCCCGTGCCCGACGAGCCGTCCGCCTGACGCCCCGCGCGCCGTCCCCACCCCCGTGGGTCAGTCTGGAAGTGACGCCCACCGACGCCGCCGGGCGTTCCGGCCGCCGAAAGGACACACCATGGGTGTGCGTACATGGGTCAGCGACTGGCCCGCCTTCCGTCAGCTCACCGGATCCGACCCGCTGGGCCGGGGCCGGGCCGCCATGTCGGCGCGCACCGAGCAGCTCCGGCCGCGCACGGACACCGCCGACCGGGTGGTGAGTTCGGTGTGCCCCTACTGTGCGGTGGGCTGCGGCCAGCAGGTCTACGTCAAGGACGACAAGGTCGTACAGATCGAGGGCGACCCGGACTCGCCCATCAGCCGGGGCCGCCTGTGCCCCAAGGGTTCGGCCACGCTCCAGCTCACCACCGGCTCGGCCCGGCGCCACGAGGTGCTGTACCGGCGGCCGTACGCCACCGACTGGGAGCCCCTCGACCTGGAGACCGCCATGGACATGGTGGCCGACCGGGTGATCGAGACGCGGCGCCGGACCTGGGAGTGGGAGTCGGAGGGGCTGCGCACCGCTCGCACCCTCGGCATCGCCAGTCTCGGCGGCGCGACCCTCGACAACGAGGAGAACTACCTCATCAAGAAGCTGCTGACCGGCCTCGGGATCATCCAGGTGGAGAACCAGGCCCGGGTCTGCCACAGCTCCACGGTCGCCGGGCTCGGCACGTCCTTCGGGCGGGGCGGCGCCACCACCTTCATGCAGGACCTCCAGCACGCCGACTGCATCGTGATCCAGGGCTCCAACTTCGCCGAGGCTCACCCGGTCGGCTTCCAGTGGGTGATGGAGGCCAAGAAGCGCGGCGCCCGCGTCATCCACGTAGACCCGCGTTTCACCCGCACCAGCGCGCTGGCCGACCTGCACGTCCCGATCCGGGCCGGCAGCGACATCGCGTTCCTTGGCGCGATCATCAACCACGTCCTGACCGAGGAGAAGGACTTCCGCGAGTACGTCCTCGCCTACACCAACGCCGCCACCCTGGTCAGCGAGGACTTCCGCGACACCGAGGACCTCGACGGCGTCTTCTCCGGCCTGGACGAGGACAAGCACCACTACGACCAGTCCAGTTGGCAGTACCAGGGCGTCGAGGTGCAGCAGCCGACCGGTGAGGTCGACGAACAGTACGAGGAGCGCGTCCAGGGCTCCGGCGGCTCCGAGGCACACGGCTCGGGCGGCGCGCAGACCACGAGCCGGCCGCCCCGCGACGAGACCCTGCGCGACCCGCGCTGCGTCTACCAGATCCTCAAGCGCCACTACGCCCGCTACACCCCGGAGTTGGTGGAGGAGGTCTGCGGAGTACCGCGCGCCAAGTTCCTCCAGGTGTGCGAGGACCTGACCGCCAACTCGGGCCGCGAGCGGACCAGTGCCTTCGTGTACGCGGTCGGCTGGACCCAGCACTCCGTCGGTGCCCAGTACATCCGCGCCGCGAGCGTGCTCCAGCTGCTGCTCGGCAACATCGGCCGCCCCGGCGGCGGCATCCAGGCGCTGCGCGGCCACGCCTCCATCCAGGGCTCCAGCGACATCCCCACCCTCTTCAACCTGCTGCCCGGCTACCTCCCCATGCCGCACGCCCACGCCCACGAGAACCTGGACGCGTTCATCGACGCCAGCCGCACCGACAAGGGCTTCTGGGGCAACATGCGGGCCTACTTCGTGAGCCTCCTCAAGGCGTACTACGGCGACGCGGCCACCGCCGCCAACGACTTCTGCTTCGACCACCTGCCGCGCCTGACCGGCTCCCACTCCACCTACGACACGGTGCTGGCCCAGCTGGACGGCGTGTGCAAGGGCTACTTCCTGATGGGCGAGAACCCCGCCGTAGGCTCCGCCAACACCCGCCTCCAGCGGCTCGGCATGGCCAACCTGGAGTGGCTCGTCGTACGCGACTTCTCCCTCATCGAGTCGGCGACCTGGTGGCAGGACGGCCCCGAGATCGAGACCGGCGAGCTGCGCACCGAGGACATCGGCACCGAGGTGTTCTTCTTCCCGCCGCCGCGCACACCGAGAAGAACGGCTCCTTCACCAACACCAACCGCTGGCTCCAGTGGCACCACGCGGCCGTCGAGCCCGAGGGCGACGCCCGCAGCGACCTGTGGTTCATGTACCACCTCGGCCGCCGCATCAAGGAGCGGCTGGCCGCCTCCACCGACCCGATGGACCGGCCCGTGCAGGACCTGACCTGGGACTACCCGGTGGACGGCCCGCTGGCCGAACCCGTCGCCGCCGCCGTCCTCGCCGAGATCAACGGCCACGGCCCGGACGGGGCGCCGCTCACGGCGTACACCGAACTCAAGGAGGACGGCTCGACACGGTGCGGCTGCTGGATCTACTGCGGGGTGTACGCGGACGGCGTGAACCAGGCCGCCAGGCGCAGGCCCGGCAGCGAACAGGACTGGGTGGCCGCCGAGTGGGCCTGGGCCTGGCCCGCCAACCGGCGCATCCTCTACAACCGCGCCTCGGCCGCCCCGGACGGCACCCCGTGGAGCGAGCGCAAGGCCTACGTCTGGTGGGACGAGGACGCGGGGAAGTGGACCGGCCACGACATCCCCGACTTCGTGCCCGACCGCGCCCCCGACTTCGTACCGGACGAGGGCGCGACCGGCCCCGACGCCCTGCGCGGCGACGACCCGTTCATCATGCAGGCCGACGGCAAGGGCTGGCTGTACGCGCCCGCGGGCCTGGAGGACGGCCCGCTCCCGACCCACTACGAACCGCAGGACTCCCCTTCGGCAACGCGCTTCACCCGTCCACACCCCGCTCCCCCGTACGCCAGTTGGTGCCCCGGGAGGGCAACCGCTACCACCCCAGCGGCGACGACAAGGGCGCCGAGGTCTTCCCCTACGTCGTCACCACGCACCGCCTCACCGAGCACTTCACGGCGGGCGGCATGAGCCGGTGGTCGCCCTATCTCTCGGAACTCCAGCCGGAGTTCTTCTGCGAGGTCTCCCCTCAACTGGCCGCCGAGCGCGGCCTCGAGCACATGGGCTGGGCCACCATCGTCACGGCGCGCAACGCGATCGAGGCACGCGTCATGGTCACCGCCCGCATCACCCCGCTCACAGTGCACGGCCGGACGGTCCACCAGATCGGGCTGCCGTTCCACTGGGGCCCCAACGGCGTGGTCACCGGCGACGCGGCCAACGAACTCGTCGCGATCGCCCTCGACCCCAACGCCCATATCCAGGAGGACAAGGCGCTGACCGCCGACATCCGCCCGGGCCGCCGGCCGCGTGGCCCCGACCTGCCGAAACTGGTCGCCGAATATCGCAGCCGCGCGGGCATCACCGCCAACACCGGGACGGAGACCAGGAAATGACGGATCGTCATCTGCTGAGTGGCACGGAACCCGACCCGGCGCGCGACGCCGGACACCCCGAACCTCCGCCCCGCGTCGGCTTCTTCACCGACACCTCCGTCTGTATCGGCTGCAAGGCCTGCGAGGTCGCGTGCAAGGAGTGGAACGCCATCCCGGAGGACGGCCTCACCCTCACCGGCATGAGCTACGACAACACGCAGGGCCTCGGCGCCTCCACCTGGCGCCACGTCGCCTTCATCGAGCAGCAGGCACCGCAGACCCCGGCGCCGGACGGACGCACCCAACTCCACCTGGTCGAGGCCGAGTCCAAGCCTCCCGCCGATGACCCGGACACCGGAGAACTGCGCTGGCTGATGTCCTCCGACGTGTGCAAACACTGCACCCACGCGGCCTGCCTGGACGTCTGCCCCACTGGCTCCCTCTTCCGCACCGAGTTCGGCACGGTCGTCGTCCAGGAGGACATCTGCAACGGCTGCGGGTACTGCGTGCCCGCCTGCCCGTACGGCGTGATCGAGCAACGCCCGGACGACGGACGGGCGTTCAAGTGCACCATGTGCTACGACCGGCTCGGCGCCGGACAGGAGCCCGCCTGCGCCAAGGCCTGCCCGACGGAGTCCATCCAGTTCGGCCCGCTGGACGAACTGCGCGAACGGGCCGCACTGCGGGTGGACCAGTTGCACGAGGCGGGCGTGGACGGCGCCCGGCTCTACGGCCATGAACCCGACGACGGGGTCGGCGGCGACGGCGCGTTCTTCCTGCTCCTGGACAAGCCCGAGGTCTACGGGCTGCCCCCGAACCCGGTCGTCACCACCCGCGACCTCCCCACGATGTGGAAGCACGCAGGCGCGGCCGCCCTCTCCCTGGTCGGCGGCTTCGCGCTCTCCTTCGCACTGCCCGCCCTCCGGGCCAGGAAGGGAACACGATGACGGCGACCGAGCGGAACGGGCAGCGCGACCCCGGGGGCGGCGCGGTCGCCGTGGCCGTCGCGGGGAACAACTCATGGTCCCCCGCGCCGAGTTCGAGTCGTACTACGGACGCCCCATCATCAAGGCGCCGTCCTGGAGCGCCCTGGACATCGCCGGGTACTTCTTCCTGGGCGGGCTGGCCGGGGCGGGCTCCGTGCTCGCGGCGGGCGCCCAGCTCACGGGACGCCGGAGCACCGCCACGGCGATGAAGGTGTCCTCGCTCGCCGCGATCTCGCTGTCCGCCGCCGCGCTCGTGCACGACCTCGGGGTGCCGAGCCGGTTCCCGAACATGCTCCGGGTCCTCAAGCCCACCTCGCCCATGAGCGTGGGCTCGTGGCTGCTGGCCGGCTACGCACCGGCGGCCGGCGCGGCGGCCGTCACCGCCGTCACGGGTCGGCTGCCCAGGGCCGGGGCCGCGGCGACCGCGGCGGCGGCACTGCTCGGCCCGGCGGTCGCCTCGTACACGGCCGTCCTGGCGGCGGACACCGCCGTTCCCGCCTGGCACGGCGCACACCGCGAACTCCCGTACGTCTTCGCCGCGTCGGCGACGGCGGCAGCGGCGGGAATGGCTCTGGCCCTCGGCCCCGTGACCGAGTCCGCACCGGCCCGCTGCGCCGCGCTGCTGGCCGCCGCGGCCGAGGTGACGGCCACCGAGGCGGCGGAGAAACGGCTCGGCATGGTCGCCGAGACCTACCGTGAGGGGCGGGCCGGGACCCTGCTGCGCGCCGCCCGGCTGCTCACCGCGGCCGGTGCGGCGGGTGGACTGCTGCTCGGCCACCGCAGTCGGCCGGCCGCCGTGGCGAGCGGACTCGCCCTCCTCGCGGGCTCCGCGTGCACCCGCTTCGGCATCTTCGCGGCCGGGGTCGCCTCGGCGGAGGACCCGAAATACACCGTGGTGCCCCAACGCGCCGCCGGGGAAGCCGACTTGAGCTGAGGTCCGGGGTCGTCATGCCGATGGCCTCCTCTGTCGGAGGCCCCTGGAAAACGCCGTGCATGCGCATGTCGACGCGGGGTATCCGCCTCGCGAACAACGGGTTCAGGTGAAAGGGAGGCCCCTGGTGCTGATGGCACACCCCGCGGTGTTGAAGGACCTGGTCGAGCAGTACGAGACGCTGCGCGCTCTGCATGCCGAGAACGGCAGTCCCGCCGCCCGCCGACGGATGGACGACGTCGCCTACACCCTGTGCGTGTCGACCGGCACCCGTGACATCGACACGGCCCTCGTCGCCGCCCGGCATCGGCTCCCGGTGCCCGCCCTCAGGACGACTCGTTGCTTGCGGCGCGCTGACGGCCTCGTACGGGTTCGTCAGCCCGCTGCCGCTGTCATCGATCCCGTACGGATTCCCGTACGGGATCCTTCAGCTGCCGCCCAGGCGAGCGCTGAGCAGCCGCTTGCCCAGCTCGGCGCCCTTGCGACTGTCGGCCTGGGCCCTGCGGAAGAGATGTCCTTGTCCGCCGTCCCCGTCGCGCCGCCGGTCTCCGTGCCGCTGGTCATCCGTTCCTCTTTGGTGGTGCGGGGTGTGCTTCTTGCCGGAGAGCGGCGGGTACCCACGGCTCCGCGACACACGCGGGCACACCGGTGTGTGGAAGAGGCCCACGTGGATACGCGGAGGGGAGCAATCCGATTCCTCCGAAAGGTACGCGCACCATGGGGAGCCAGAACCACGACGACGTCATGGGCGACGAGGTCTACCAGCCCGAGGGCCCCGACGACCGGGAGGACGAGGGCATCCTCGACCCCGAGGACACGCTCACCGACCGGGGCAGCGACCCCTATGACGAGGGCTGGTCGCCGCCCGAGCGTCCGCTCGCGGTGGAACACCAGGGCACGACGGCACGTGAGCAGCGCGAGGGCGAGAGCCTGGACCAGCGGCTGGCGGAGGAGCGTCGCGACCCGGCGCTGGAGGAGCCCGGCGCGGACGACGGCGTAGGGGATCTCCCGGACGGCGCGGGCGAGCCGCTGGACGACGAGGTGGGGGCGGAGCGGGCGGGGCGTCTCGTGGCTCCGGACGAGGGCGCGCACGAGGCCGCCGAGAAGGACATGCTCGCCGAGGACGTCGGCATCGACGGCGGCGCGGCCTCCGCGGAGGAAGCCGCCGTCCACCGCGTCCCGGACGAGGACGACACCCGCCCCTAGGACCCGGACGTACGGGAGGCCTTCCATGGAATCCGACGCCGCGCGCACCACGGCCGGCTCATCCGACCGGTACCACTCCGAGATCACTCTGCGGGTGAACGGCAAACCGCACACGATCACCGTCGACCACCGTTCCGTGCTCCTGGACGTCCTGCGCGAGGATCTCGACCTGACCGGCGCGAAGAAGGGGTGCGACCACGGTCAGTGCGGGGCGTGCACGGTTCTGGTGGACGGCCGCCGTGCCAACAGCTGTCTGCTGCCCGCCGTCGCGCTCGACGGCGGTGATATCACGACCGTCGAGGGACTCGGCGGGGACGGGAGGAGCTCCATCCGCTCCAGCGCGCCTTCCTGGACCGGGACGCCTTCCAGTGCGGGTACTGCACGCCGGGGCAGCTCTGCAGTGCCGTCGGCGCGCTCGCCGAGGCCGCCGCCGGTCATCCCTCCCACGTGACCGACCCCGATGTCCCCTCCGGGCCGCCGGTCGCGCTGGACCGGGCGGAGGTCCGCGAGCGGCTCAGCGGCAATCTCTGCCGCTGCGGCGCCTACCCGAACATCGTGGAAGCCGTCGAGGACGTGATCCCGTGAAGCCCTTCGGATATGTACGCGCGGACAGCGTCGAGGAGGCGGCCGACGCGTACGCCTCGCATCCCAGCGCCCGGTACCTCGGCGGCGGCACCAACCTCGTCGACCTGATGAAGCTCGGCGTGGAGCGGCCGGGCACGCTCGTCGACGTCAGCCGGCTGCCCCTGGACTCGGTCGAGGAACTGCCCGACGGGTCGCTGCGGATCGGGGCCACCGTCCGCAACAGCGACCTCGCGGCCCACCCGCTGGTCCGCGACCGCTATCCGGTGCTCTCGCAGGCCCTCCTCGCGGGAGCCTCCGGACAGCTGCGCAACATCGCGACGACCGGCGGCAACCTGCTCCAGCGGACCCGCTGCCCCGTCTTCCAGGACACGAGCAAACCGTGCAACAAGCGCGAGCCGGGTAGCGGCTGCGGCGCCCTGCTCGGTGTCCACCGCGACCACGCGGTGCTCGGGCACTCGCCGCACTGCGTCGCCACGCATCCGTCCGACATGGCCGTCGCGCTGGCCGCCCTCGACGCGCGCGTCGAGCTGTACGGAACGGACGGCGAACGGTCGGTCCCCGCCGCCGAGTTCCACCGGCTGCCCGGCGACCATCCGGAGCGCGACACCGAACTCCGCCCCGGCGAACTCATCACGGCCGTGGTGCTGCCGACCGTGGCGGCCGGACTGCCCTCCCGCTACCGCAAAGCCCGTGACCGTACCTCGTACGCCTTCGCCCTCGCCTCCGTCGCGGCGGTGCTGCGGGTGGACGACGGCGTCGTAGGACATGTCGGTATCGCGTTCGGGGCGCTCGCCCACAAGCCCTGGCGCGCCCGTCTCGCGGAGGAGGCGCTGCTGGGGGCCGCGCCCACGGCCGCCGCCTTCGAGCGGGCCCTGGACCTCGAACTCGCCGCCGCGCGGCCCCTGCCCGACAACGCCTACAAAGTGCGCCTGGCCCGTGGACTCGCCCTCGACGTCCTGACCCGGCTCGCGCCACCGACGACCAGCACCAGCTGACGGGACTTCCGCCCCGGCACCGCGAGGAGGACTCCATGGCCCATACGGACACCGCGCTGGGCGCACCCGCCGAGCGCCGGGAAGGCCGCGAGAAGGTCACGGGCACGGCCCGTTACGCCGCCGAGCACCACGTCTCCGGACGCGTGCACGCCTGGCCCGTGACCGCCACGGTCGCCTGTGGCACCGTCCGCGCCATCGACACGGGTGACGCACTGGAACTCCCCGGCGTCCTCGCCGTCCTCACCCACGAGAACGCTCCCCGGCTCGCCGACGCCGACGACCCCACACTCGCCGTCCTGCAGAACTCCCGTGTCCCGCACCGGGGTTGGCCCATCGCCCTGGTCGTCGCCGAGACACTGGAGGCGGCCCGGGACGGTGCCGGTGCGGTCCGGGTCGAGTACGAGGTACGGGACCACGACGTGACGCTCACCGAAGGCCACGCCGACGCGTACGTCCCCGAGAAGGCCAACGGCGGATTTCCCGCCGACAGGGAACGCGGCGACCCGGAAGGCGCGTTCACGTCCGCCGCGGTCCGCGTCGACGCCGCCTACCGCGTGCCGCCCCTGCACAACCACCCCATGGAACCGCACGCGGCCACCGCCCAGTGGGACGGCCACCGGCTCGTCGTGCACGACTCCAGCCAGGGCACCACAGCCGTACGCGCCACGCTGGCAGCACTGTTCCGGCTCCCCGAGGAGCAGGTCACCGTGGTGGCCGAACACGTCGGCGGCGGCTTCGGGTCCAAGGGGACGGCCCGCCCGCACGTGGTGCTCGCCGCGATGGCGGCACAGCGGACGGGACGCCCCGTCACCGTGGCCCTGCCCCGCCGCTTCCTGCCCGCCCTCGTCGGACACCGCGCGCCCACTCTGCACCGGGTCCGGCTCGGCGCCGACGAACAGGGCTCCCTCACCGCCCTGCTGCACGAGGTCACCACCCACACGTCCCGGATCAAGGTTCGTGGAGCACAGGCCGCCGTGCCCGCCCGGGTCATGTACGCCTCACCCCACAGCCGTACCACCCACCGTGTCGTCCCGCTGGACGTACCGAGCCCGTCCTGGATGCGCGCACCCGGTGAGGCATCCGGCATGTTCGCCCTGGAGTCGGCCATGGACGAACTCGCGGTCGCGCTCGGCATGGACCCGGTCGAACTGCGCATCGCCAACGAGCCCGACACCGAACCGGACAGCGGCAAGCCCTTCAGCAGCCGGCATCTCGTCGAGTGCCTGCGGGAGGGCGCCCGACGCTTCGACTGGGCACACCGCGACCACCGCCCGGGCCCGCACCCGACCGGCGGCCCCCTGCTCGTCGGATCGGGCGTGGCCGCCGCCGTGTACCCCGTACTGGTCCAGCCCTCCACCGCCACCGCGCAGGCCCTGCCCGACGGGAACTTCACCGTACGGGTCAACGCGACCGACATCGGCACCGGCGCCCGTACCGTCCTCGCGCAGGTCGCCGCCGACGCCCTCGGGGTCCCGCTGGACCGGGTCCGCACGGAGATCGGCAGCAGCGACCTGCCGTCCGCCCCACTGGCCGGCGGCTCCTCCGGCACCGCCTCCTGGGGCTGGGCGGTGCACGACGCCTGCACCCGGCTGCGCGCCCGACTCACGGAACACACGGGGCCGTTGCCCGAAGCCGGCCTCAGCGCGAGCGCCGACACGGCGGGCAGCGCCGACGCCGACAGCGACTACGCACGGCACGCCTTCGGCGCCCACTTCGCCGAGGTCGGGGTCGACACGGTCACCGGGAGGTCCGGGTCCGCCGCCTGCTGGGTGTGTACGCGGCCGGGCACATCCTCAACTCCCGTACCGCACGCTCCCAGTTCATCGGCGGCATGACGATGGGCCTGGGCATGGCCCTGACCGAGGGCAGCACCATGGACGCCGCGTTCGGCGACTTCACCGAGGCTGACCTGGCCGCCTACCACGTTCCCGTCCACGCGGACGTACCCGCCGTCGAGGCGCACTGGATCGACGAGGACGATCCGCACCTCAACCCGATGGGCAGCAAGGGCGTCGGTGAGATCGGCATCGTCGGCACGGCGGCGGCCATCGGCAACGCGGTCCACCACGCGACCGGCGTCCGCCACCGCGAACTGCCCCTCACACCGGACCGCGTACTGGCGGGTTTGCCGTCGCTCACGGGGCGGTGACACGGAGGCGCGGGCGTGCGCGGACTTTGTCGACGAACGGCCGCCCGGAGGTGGCCAGTTCGCCGAGCCGAGCGCGCAGACCGGGGAGGGTGCGGCGGTCGGAGCCGGTGTCGGCCTTGCCCGCGTGCCGGAGCCGGCTGGGCTGTCATCCGCAGGGGCGTCAGGTAGGTGAGGGCTCGGCGCCGTCCAGGCGCAGCTGATCGAAGGCGTAGTAGGTCCGGGGCACGCTCCAGCTGGCGAGGAGGGCCAGGGTCTGGGCGGAGGAGGAGCCGGGCTCGGCGGTGTAGAGGCACACGGTCTGGTCCGGGTCGTTCGAGAGACTCAGCGCTTCGTGGTGCAGGGTCAGCTCGCCGACCACGGCATGGTGGAACAGCTGGGTTCCGTGGCCGCAGTCGTCCAGTTGGTGGCTCGCCCACCAGGCGTTGGACTCCGGCACCCTGGCGCCGATCTCGGCGATGAGGTCGTTGAGGCGAGTGTCGTCGGGGTGGCGTCCCGACGACATGCGGAGGTTGGCCACGATGGTCCGTGCCATGGCCTCCCAGTCGTCGTACAGCTTGCGCGCGTCCGGGGAGAGAAGAACGAAGCGCGCGAAGTTGCGCTCCCGGGTCGGCAGCGCGTCGAAGTCCGTGATGAGCGCCCGGACCAGGTGGTTCGAGGCCAGGACGTCGAGCCGGTGGTTGACGATGAAGGCCGGTGCGACGGCCCCCAGCGCCTCCAGCATCTGGTGCGCTTCCGGCCGTACCCGCTCGACTCGTGCCCGGTCCCGCGCAGGCTGTGCGCCGCGCGGGCGCGCGAGGTGGAAGAGGTGGTCGCGCTCGACCGGGCTCAGCCGCAGCGCGCGAGCCACACCCGGCCAGCACGCTCTCGGAGACGTTGGGGTGCCGTCCCTGTTCCAGGCGGGTGTAGTAGTCGGTGCTCACGCCGGCCAGCCGGGCCACCTCTTCGCGCCGCAGACCCGGCACCCGGCGGGCCCGGCCGCCCGCCTCCACCCGACCGCCTGGGGGTCAGGCGTGCCCGGCGGGAACGGAGGAACTCCCCAGCTCGGTGTTCTGGTCCATACACCCATTCTGTGCCCGACCCGGGGCGGCGCCGAAGCCGAGGGTGGCCCAGCTGGACCTACGTTCCGCTGGACCTACGTTCCGCTGGGCCTGCGCCGAGGCCCTGGCGCCGCCTCGGCGATGCCAGGCTCGGATAGGGACAGGCCCGGTCGCAGAGTCCCGCGGTCCACAGCCAGGGGCTGCCGCATTCTGCGCGGAACGGTCTGCCTCCTTCGCCATGATGAGAGACCGGAGCATCGCATGACCACCTCAACGCCCAAGATCGTCCTGGTCACCGGAGCCAGCAGTGGCATCGGTGAGGCCACCGCGAGGGCTCTCGCCGCCGCCGGGCACCATGTCGTGCTCGGCGCCCGCCGGGTCGACCGCCTGGCCGCCATCGCCGACGGCATCAAGGCCGCCGGCGGTTCGGCCGACTACACCGAACTGGACGTGACGAGCGCCGACAGCGTGCGGGCCTTCGTCAACACCGCGCACGAACGGCACGGGCGGATCGACGTCCTGGTCAACAACGCGGGTGTCATGCCCTTGTCGCCGCTGGCCATGGGGCGCACCGACGACTGGGACCTGATGATCGACGTCAACGTACGCGGTGTCCTGCACGGCATCGCGGCGGCCCTGCCGCTGATGAAGGCCCAGGGCTCCGGGCACTTCGTCAACATCTCCTCCACCCTGGGTCACGAGGTGGCGCCCACCACCGCCGTGTACAGCGCGACGAAGTACGCGGTGCGGGCCATCTCCGAAGGTGTCCGCAAGGAGAACAGCGACATCCGGGTCACCGTCGTCAGTCCGGCTTTCGTGGAGTCGGAGCTGATCCAGGGCGGCGACCCCGGCACCATGGCGTGGGTCCAGGGAATGGCGGACAAGCTCGCGCTTCCCGCGACCGCCGTCTCCGACGCGATCGTGTACGCCGTGAACCAGCCCGAGCGGGTCGACGTCGGCGAGCTGGTGATCCGCTCGGTTCTCGACGCCGCGATCTGATCGTCCGCCGGGACACGCTGACGGCAACGGCCGCCCCTCTCCTTCCTCGGGATCGGTTCCGGACACCGCGGATCGGGTCCGTCAGAGAGGGACGAGGGGCGGTCCCGCAGTGCGGGTCGGTCGGCTCCGAGCAGCAGGAGGGATCGGTCAGGTCACCGTGTGCCGACGACCCCGAAGACGCTCTCGTCCAGGTCGGCCACGGCTTTGATCGCCGCTCCCCGGGCATCGGCCCTACGACGGCGGCATCCCCGAGGGAGCGGCCGAACGTGCCCGTCCGCGAGAGGTCCTTACGTTCCGAAGCCCGGCCGGAAGGGGGCGACGGGACAGGGGCGGCGCGTAGGTGGCGACGAGGGTGACGGAGTCTCCGTCGCGGACGGCGAGGACGCGGATGACGTCCGGTTTCCGCTCGAAGATCCACTGGTCGGAGGAGTCCCGCCGGCCGCCGAGCGTGGCGAGCCTCGGATCGGAGACGAGGTCCCGGCCGGCCGTGCCAATCGCAGCACTCCGGCCACCGCGGTCCGCGGCGGGCAACGTGCCCAGGAGACCGGTCATCGCCCGTCGGCCCCCTGCGCCTCCGCGGCGACCTGGTGGAGGGTACGGCCGCTGCGCACCGAGCGGGCCCGGCGCGGATCGGGGGTCGCCCGGCCGGCCGTACGGGTGCCTTCTTCCTTGGCCTTCACCAGCAGCCAGGCCTCGTCCTTGCCGCCGCCCGCGCCGCCGCGGAACCGGGTGAGCGCGTACTCGCCGCGCAGTTTCGAGCCGTGCAGCCGGAAGGTGACGTGTCCGTGGTCGAGTGCCTCGTCGAACGGGACGGGCCGGCCGCGCCGGTCGTGGCTCAGCGGACGGTAGGTGCCGTGGTCCCAGACGATGACGGTCCCGCCGCCGTACTCGCCCTCGGGGATGACGCCCTCGAACTCCTCGTACTCCAGCGGATGGTCCTCGGTGGGGACGGCGAGCCGCTTGTCCGCCGGATCAGTGGAAGGACCCTTCGGCACGGACCAGGACTTCAGTACGTCGCCGACCTGGAGCCGGAAGTCGAAGTGCATCGTGCTCGCGTCATGGATCTGCACCACGAACCGCGGCTCCGCCCCGGGCACGCCGGACCGGCCCCGGGGCTCCCCGGTCCGGCCGAAGTCGCGCTTTCCGTGATACGTCCGCAGGGGGTCCTCATCACTCACGTCGAGCCCGCCTTTCCACGCTCTCGGGGGCGCGAGACCGGCACGGACGCCCGCCCCGAGGCTCGCGAGATCACGGACCGGGTACCCGTCCGCTCCGACCCGACCCACGGAACGGCACCGGAGGCGAAGAATCCGCTCGAAGGCGCAGGCTGGAAGTCGGGGCAAGGGCCCCGTTGACCGTCATCGACATGATCGACCCACCTGGCGACCGGATCCCGTCGGAGTGATGACCCTTCCTTGCCGACGGCTTTGCCACCGCGCACGCGTTCCCGGGAAGGAGAACCCTCATGACAGTGAACAAATCCCCCGCGGCACGACCCTGCTAGCGGATCCCCTGCGTAACAAAGGCACCGCCTTCGACCCCGGGAACGGGCGGAACTCGGTCTCGACGGGCTGCTCCCGCCCGCGGTGGAGACCCTCGACCAGCAGGCCGACCGCGCGTACGAGGCGTTCCTCGGCTACGACAAGCCGCTGAACCGGCACATCTATCTGCGCCAGTTGCAGGACACCAACGAGGTCCTCTTCCACCACCTGGTGACCAGCCATCTGGAGGAGACCCTCCCGTCGTCTACACACCGACCGTCGGCGAGGCCTGCCGGCGCTTCAGCGAGATCTACCGGCGCCCGCGCGGACTGTTCCTGTCGTACGAGGACCGGCATCGCTTCCGGGAGATCCTGCGCAACCGCCCGCACGCGGACGTGGACGTCATCGTCGTCACCGACGGCCAGCGCATCCTGGGCCTGGGCGACCAGGGCGTCGGCGGTATGGGCATCCCGGTCGGCAAGCTCAGCCTCTACACCGCGATCGGCGGCATCCACCCGGCCCGCACGCTGCCGATCCTGCTGGACGCCGGGACGGACAACGAGGAGTTGCTGGCCGACCCGCACTACCTGGGCCGCCGCGAGCACCGGGTCACCGGTGACGCGTACGACGAGCTGGTGGAGGCACTGGTCTCGGCGGTGGAGGCCGAACTGCCAGGCACGCTGCTGCAGTGGGAGGACTTCGCGACCGCCCACGCCCGCCCGATCCTCACCCGCTACCAGGACCGGCTGCTGACCTTCAACGACGACATCCAGGGGACCGCCGCCGTAGCCCTCGGAGCACTCACCACGGCCACGACGGTCGCCGGCACCCGCCTGACCGACCAGCGGATCGTGGTCCTCGGCGCGGGCTCCGCGGCGGTCGGGGTGGCCGACATGATCCGTACGGCGATGACGGACGAGGGCCTGTCACCGGACGAGGCCCGTTCGCGCTTCTGGTTCGTGGACGTCGACGGACTGCTCGTGGACTCGCGTGACGGGCTCAGCGAGGAGCAGCGCGTCTACGCCCGCGGCGACCTGTCGGAGTCGTACGACCTGGCCGAGGTGGTCCGCCGGGTGGAGCCGACCGTGCTGATCGGGCTGTCCACCGCGAAGGGCGCCTTCACCGAGGAGATCGTCCGGCACATGGCGTCCACGTGCGAGCGGCCGGTGATCTTCCCGCTGTCCAACCCGACCTCCCACTCGGAGGCCGACCCGCCGACCTCGCCCGCTGGACGGACGGCAAGGCGCTGATCGCCACCGGCTCGCCGTTCCCGCCGCTGAAGACCGACGGCCGCGAGGTGCCGGTGGCCCAGGCGAACAACGTGTACGTCTTCCCGGCGATCGGCCTCGCGGTCAGGGCCGCCCGTGCGACCAGGGTCACCGACCGGATGCTGGTCGCCGCCGCCCGCGCCGTCGGCCGGTGCGCCGCACGATCCGTGCCGGACGAGAGCGGCCCCGCACCCTGCTGCCACCGCTGCGGGGCATGCGCGAGGCCGCCCTCGAGATCGCCGTCGCAGCGGCGGTGGCGGCGGTCGAGGACGGCGTGGCACCGGAGGCGACCGAGGACGAACTCCGGGCGGCGGTCACCCGCGGTCAGTGGGTCCCGCGGTACGAACGCTGACCCGGCACGCCGCCTCGGTCGGCTCTGCGCCGGGGCCCGCATGACGTACCGCCCGGCGGGCACACGGCTATTCGGAAGGGAGAATCGAAATGGTCGCCTTGATCCTTGTTCTGCTCCTCGCCCTCATCCTGGCCGGTGCGGGATTCGCTGTTCATCTCCTGTGGTGGATCGCCATCATCGTCGCGGTCCTGTGGCTCCTGGGTTTCGTGTTCCGCAGCGCCGGAACCGGAGGAGCGAGGGGCCGCTGGTACCGGTGGTGAGCGGGCGGCACGGCGCGACCCTCGCCGGGCGGGAACCGGTCACAGCCATTTCAGGCGCCTGAACAGCGCGTAGAGGATTCCGCAGATCGCCACGGTGGCGACGATGGTCATCGGGTAGCCCCAACGCCAGTGCAACTCCGGCATGTTGTCGAAATTCATGCCGTAGTTCCCGACCACCACCGTCGGCACCGCGGCCAGGGCGGCGACCGCGCTGATGCGCCGCATGTCGTCGTTCTGGCTGACGCCGACCTCCGCGGTCCAGGCGTCCCTGGCGCTGTCGAGCATTTCCCCGAGCTGCTCGGTCTGCTCCACGACGCGTCGCAGCCGGTGCGCCGCGTCACGCAGCGGATCGTCGCCCGCCTTCGACGCGGCGAAGACTTCCGAGGCCGCCCCGAAGGCCAGTGCGGCGGGCCCGGCGGTGCGCCGGAGCCGGAAGATCTGCCGGTGCAGGTGGTGGGCCGCCGCGAGCCGGCGCCGCCGTTCGCCCCGCTCGGCCCGCCGCCCCATCCGCGCCAACGCGTCGTCGTCGGGCTCCGGGTCCGCCTCCTCGGTCGCCTCCTCCAGCGCTTCGGCGATCTCCTCGTACTGGTCCGTGACCACGCCGGTCACCAGCCGTACCAGGTCGGTCGAGTCCCCACCGTCCACGAACCGATCGTCGAACTTCCGTTCAAGAGCTTGCCGCAGCCCGGTCCGGCCGTGCTCCACGGCCAGCGCGAATCCCGATCCGGCGAACAGGACCACACACCCGGAACGGCTCACGCGAGGCAGCCCACCGGCAGCGCCCGCAGGCCCGTCGAGACGGCACGTCCGGAGCGTCAGGACGGTGACGTCGTCCACCCGGTCCAGCCCGGGGCGCGTGCCCGGCACACTCACCCGTTCCGCGAGGCCACGGGTCAGACCGCATGCGTCGGCGGCCCTCCGCAGGCCGTCACCGTCATCGCCGTCCACCATGATCCAGGCGACACCACCTTGCGCGCGGGCCCGTCGCACCAGCTCCCGCAGATCGCCGCCCGATGTCGGTGAACTCGCGGCCCCGCCCAGCACCACGGCCCACGGGGGCGGCGCGGAATGTGCCGGTCGGGAATCAGAATCGGTCATCGCGGAGCCCTCCCTGCTGACGACTGTCGACGTCGCATGATCGGCACGTGTGCCCGCGTCTTCGCACCGCACGCATCCGGTGAACTGCCGACTTCCGCGGCAGCGGTGCATCCCGCCGGACCTGGTGGTGGTCGGCGACGGCGGCCTTCACCGGACCGGCTGCCAGTGGGAACGGTTGCCGTACGCCGTCCACGCATGGTCGGGCGGAGTCGGGTAACCCTCTGGTATGTCACAGACACCGGGACCGGGAGAACAGGTCGAGCGTCAATCGCCGGACAAGCCCAGCAAGCTGCCGAAGCGGTCCTGGTGGGCGGTGCTCAAGGGCACGGTCAGGGAGTTCCAGGCCGATGAACTCGCCGACCGGGCCGCCGCGTTGACGTACTACGCGGTCCTCTCCCTCTTCCCCGCCCTGCTGGTCCTGGTCTCGCTGCTCGGCATCGCCGGCAAGTCGGCGACCCAGCAGGTCCTGGACAACATCGAGAAACTGGCGCCGAGTTCGGCCCGCGACATCATCGGCGGCGCCGTACGACAGCTGCAGGGCCCCGGCAGCCTCGGCTCGATCGTCGCCGTGGTCGGCATCGTGGTCGCGGTGTGGTCGGCCTCCGGCTACATAGCGGCGTTCATCCGCAGCGCCAACGTCGTCTACGACATGCCCGAGGGACGCCCCGTGTGGAAGGTGCTGCCGATCCGGGTCGGCGTCACGGTGGTGCTGCTCCTGCTGACGGTGGTCAGCGCGTTGATCGTGGTGTTCACCGGCAGTCTCGCGCGCGCCGCCGGTTCGGCTTTCGGCGTTGGGGACGCCACGCTGAAGGTGTGGTCGATCGCGAAGTGGCCGGGACTGGTGATCCTGGTCATGGCCATGGTCGCGATCCTGTACTGGGCGGCGCCCAACGTGAAGGGCCGCGGCTTCCGTTGGATCACCCCTGGCAGTGTGGTGGCCCTGCTGGTCTGGATGATCGCCTCGGCGGGCTTCGCGTTCTACGTGGCCCACTTCGCGTCGTACAACAAGACGTACGGCACGCTCGCCGGCGTGATCGTCTTCCTGGTCTGGCTGTGGATCAGCAACATCGCCGTCCTGCTCGGTCTCGAACTCGATGCGGAGATGGCCCGACAGCGCGCCGTCGCCGGTGGACTGCCCAGTGGTGAGGAACCGTATCTCCCGCCCCGGGACACCCGCGCCTGGAGCGAGGAGGACCACCGCCGCATGGACTGACCCGTCCCGCGGTTCTTCCGGCACACGGTCCGAACCGGAAGAACCGCACCATCACGTTCCCCTGGGGAACAGCGACGGCTTGCGGTCGAGTGCCCATATACCCGCGTCCCACCCGGCGGCGGGGCCTGCCGATCAGCTGCCGATACGCGGACCGCAGTAAAATTGCCGACGGGTGTACGCAGGAAGCCGAGCGACCGAGTCGGGTCCAAGGGATCCAAGGGAGGTGTTCGAGCCGTGGTGCTCTTCTTGCTGCTGGCCCTCGTGGCCGTCGTCCTGGGAATCATCGGCGCGGCAGCCGATGGCCTCGGCTATCTGCTGGCCATCGGCATCGTGGTCCTGGTGGCCGACATCGCATTCGCAGCCGTACGGCTGTCCCGACGCGGTCGGCGGCCTCTCCGCTGACGGCAGCCGACCGCAGGCAGGGCAACACGTTGTTCATCGCATCGCGCACACATCCGACCGTGTGGCCGCTGCCGGCGAACAGGGCGACTGCCCGGGAGCCGAGACCGGCGCACGGCGACGCGAGCCAAGGCCGCCACGAGAACGACGATGCCGATCACCAGCAGGCAGCGAAGCGGTTCGCGGTCGCCTGACGATTCCCACCCTCAGGTCGAGCAGCGGGTAGCGGCGCGCAAGTGGCCTCTCGCCGCCCGCACCGGGCCGCTACTCCAGCCGTAGTGCTGGAAGATCCCACCGATTTTGACTACGCCGATCCGGCGCCCACCGGAGTCGACGACGTCGCGGTCGCGCTACTCGCGGACATCGCCCGTGACCACACCCGAACCCGGCAAAAGGTGCGCGTCTGATGGGTCGGACGCGATGCCGGGGTAGCCGGAGTGCGGGAGCCGATCGACTTTCGGAATGCCGACGAGGCTAAGGCGGGCCCATGGACGCGATTGTGCTGCTCAAGGAAGACCACCAGACGGTCGAGAAGCTCTTCAAGGAGTTCGAACAGGCCGGGGACCGCGCCTACAAGACCAAGCGGAAGATCGCCGACAAGGTGATCGAGGAACTGACGGTCCACGCCTGGATCGAGGAGAAGATCTTCTACCCCGCCGCCCGCGCCGCCGTACCGGACACCACCGACCACGTACTGGAAAGCGTCGAAGAACACCACGTCGTCCTGTGGATGCTGTCCGAACTCACCGGCCTCGACCCCAGGACGAACGCTTCGACGCCAAGATGACCGTCCTCATCGAAAACGTCCGCCACCACGTCGAAGAGGAGGAGAAGGAATGGTTCCCCCAGGTCCGCTCCGCCCTCGGCCGCAACCGGCTCGGCGAACTCGGCGAACAACTCGCCACCGCCAAACCCGACGCCCCCGCGACCCCTCCGCGTGCCCAGCGCCCACGAATGACAGTCACCACGTCGGAACCGACCACCGATCTCCCCGAGGAGCGACGGCATGACCACTGAACAGTCAGGCAACACGACCTCACCGGGCCGGTCCGTGACGATGCCCGTGGCGGACGACGCCGGGTGGGACCCGGTCGACGTACGGGCGGTGGACACCGTACGGGTGCTGGCCGCCGACGCGGTGCAGAAGGTCGGCAACGGCCATCCCGGCACGGCGATGAGCCTCGCCCCGCTGGCGCATCTGCTGTTCCAGAACGTCATGCGGCACGACCCGGGCGACGACCGGTGGCTGGGCCGCGACCGTTTCGTCCTCTCCTGCGGGCACTCCAGCCTCACCCTGTACCTCCAGCTCTACCTGACCGGCTACGGCCTGGAACTGTCGGATCTGGAGGCCTACCGCACCTGGGGTTCGGCCACTCCCGGGCACCCGGAGCACCGGCACACCCGCGGCGTGGAGATCACCACCGGCCCGCTGGGCCAGGGGCTGGCCAGCGCGGTCGGGATGGCGATGGCCGCTCGCAGGGAGCGCGGTCTGCTCGACCCCGACGCCGAGCCGGGCAGCAGCCCCTTCGACCACCACGTCTACGTCATCGCCTCCGACGGCGACATGATGGAGGGCGTCACGGCCGAGGCCGCCTCCCTCGCCGGCCACCAGGAGCTGGGCAACCTCGTCGTCTTCTACGACTCCAACCACATCTCGATCGAGGACGACACCGACGTCGCCTTCAGCGAGGACGTCCCGGGCCGCTTCGCCGCCTACGGCTGGCACGTGCAGACCGTCGACTGGACGAGGACGGGCGAGTACGTCGAGGACGTGGACGCCCTGCTGGCCGCGGTGCGCGCGGCCCGCGACGAGGACGGCAGGCCCTCGCTGATCATGCTGCGTACGCTGATCGGCTGGCCCGCGCCCACCAAGCAGAACACCGGCAAGGCCCACGGCTCCGCACTCGGCGCGGACGAGGTCGCCGCGACCAAGCGGCTGCTCGGCTTCGACTCCGAGCGCGACTTCGTCGTGGAGGACGCGGTACTGGCCCACACCCGCCAGGCCGCCGACCGCGGGCGCCGCGCCCACGCCGAGTGGGACGAGGCGTACGCGGCCTGGCGGTCGGCCCATCCCGAGCGGGCCGAACTGCTGGACCGGCTGCTGGCCCAGCGGCTGCCGGACGGCTGGACCGACGCCCTGCCCGAGTTCCCGGCCGACCCCAAGGGGATGGCCACCCGCGCCGCGTCGGGCGAGGTGCTCAGCGCACTGGCGCCGGTGCTGCCGGAGCTGTGGGGCGGCTCGGCCGACCTGGCCGGGAGCAACAACACCACCATGGACGGCGAACCGTCCTTCGTACCCGCCGACCGCCAGACCAAGGACTGGAAGGGCGGCCCCTACGGCCGCACCCTCCACTTCGGCATCCGCGAGCACGCCATGGGCGCCGTCCTCAACGGCATCGCCCTGCAGAGTCTGACCCGCCCCTACGGCGGTACGTTCCTGACCTTCTCCGACTACATGCGCCCCGCCGTGCGGCTGGCCGCGTTGATGCAGCTGCCCGCCACCTACGTCTGGACCCACGACTCCATCGGCCTGGGCGAGGACGGCCCCACCCACCAGCCCGTGGAGCATCTGGCCGCGCTGCGCGCCATCCCCGGCCTCGACGTCGTCCGCCCCGCCGACGCCAACGAGACCGCCGCCTGCTGGCGCACCGTCCTCGAACACGGCGACCGCCCGGCCGCGTTGATCCTGACCAGGCAGAACGTGCCCGTGCTCGACCGCGGCAGCGATGCCTGCGCTCCGGCGCGGGATGCCGCCCGCGGCGGATACGTGCTCACCGACACGGGCGAGGACGGCTCCGGCCCGGACGTCATCCTCGTGGCGACCGGCTCCGAGGTGCACATCGCCCTGGAGGCGAGCGGGCTGCTGGCGACCGAAGGCCTCGCGGTGCGGGTCGTGTCGATGCCCTGCCGGGAGTGGTTCGCCGCTCAGCCCCGGCCTACCAGGACGAGGTCCTGCCGCCCTCGGTGCGGGCCCGGGTCAGCGTCGAGGCCGCGGTGGGGCAGGGCTGGCGGGACGTGGTCGGCGACGCCGGACGGATCGTCAGCCTGGAGCACTACGGCGCCTCCGCCGACTACGAGCGCCTGTACACCGAGTTCGGCCTCACCCCGAGGCCGTCGCCGCGGCCGCTCACGACAGCATCCGCGACGCCGGCCGCGCCCCGCGCCCCGGCGGTCACCGCCAGACCTCCGCCCCACCGAGGGCGGCACAGGCGACCGCCCTGACACTCGCGTGCGGTGGCTGTCGGGTGCCTGTTCCGCATCGCCGCCCCCGGGCGGACCGTACGGCTTCCGCCGTGTCCGGTACCCGCCCGCAGCACTGCTCGAAACGCCCGGCCCCGCTGGGGGGCCGGCCCGCGCGGCTCTCGCGCGACCGATGCCAAGCACTTCCTGGAGGTTCGTATGTCCGACGCCATCGCGTCCGATCCGCTCGCCGACCTGTCCGCCGCCGGAGTCTCGGTCTGGCTGGACGACCTCTCCCGCGAGCTGCTGGCCGGCGGTGGTCTGGCGGAACTGATCGCGCGCAAGCACGTCGTGGGGGTGACCACGAACCCGACGATCTTCGCGTCCGCGCTGTCCAAGGGCGAGCGCTACAACGACCAGCTACGACGGCTCGGCGCCGAGGGAGCGAGTGTCGACGACGCCGTCTTCACGATCACCACCGACGACGTCCGCGCCGGCTGCCAGGCGTTCGCGCCGATATACCGGCGGACCGGCGGGACCGACGGCCGGGTCTCCATCGAGGTGGACCCGCGGCTGGCCAAGGACGCGGACGCCACTGCCGCCCAGGCCCAGAAGCTGTGGGACACCGTCGGCGAACCCAACCTGTTCGTCAAGATCCCCGCCACCCGCGAGGGCCTGGCCGCGATCACCGCAGTCATCGCCCGGGGCATCAGCGTCAACGTCACCCTCATCTTCTCGCTGGAGCGCTACCGCGCCGTCCAGGACGCCTACCTGACCGGCCTCGAACAAGCGCGGGCCGCCGGACACGACCTGGCGGACATCCACTCGGTCGCCTCCTTCTTCGTCTCCCGCGTCGACTCGGAGGTGGACGCACGCCTCGACGCCCTCGGCACCCCGGAAGCCCTCGCGCTCCGCGGCCGGACCGCGGTGGCCAACGCCCGGCTGGCCCACCAGTCCTTCGAGGAGACGGCCCGCTCGGCCCGCTGGCAGGAGCTGGCGGCGGCCGGAGCGCGTCCGCAACGGCCGCTCTGGGCGTCGACCGGCGTCAAGAACCCCGACTATCCCGACACCATGTACGTGAGCGAACTGGTCGTCCCGGGGACCGTGAACACCATGCCGGGCGGGACCCTCGACGCGTTCGCCGACCACGGCCACGTCCCGGCCGCCGCCCCTGTCGCCGACACCTACGCCGCGGCCGCCGCCCACTTCGAGGAACTGGCCCGCACCGGCATCGACTTCACCGACGTGACCGACACCCTGGAACGTGAAGGGCTGGCCAAGTTCGAGGACAGCTGGGCCGAACTGGGCGCCACCGTGGACCGTGAGATGCGGGCCGAGGGCGAAGCCCCGGGGACGACACCGAGCCGTCGGGGAATCGTCGAACGCCCCCGCTCTGCTGGCGATCTACCTCAACGACCACCTGGCGGGCGCGACGGGCGGCCTGGAACTCTGCCGCCGTGCCGCGCAGGGACAGCGGGACCAGGAGCGGGCCGCCGCCTTGTCCACGCTGGCCAAACAGGTCGAGGAGGACCGCGACTCCCTGACGCAGATCATGTCGGACCTGGACGTGTCCACCGATCACCCCAAGGTCGCCCTCGGCTGGCTGGCCGAGAAGGCCGGGCGGCTCAAGCCGAACGGACACCTCTTCTCCCGCTCACCGCTCAGTGACGTCCTGGAGCTGGAGTCGATGCTCCTCGGCGTACAGGGCAAGGCGTCCTGCTGGCGCACCCTGCGCGTCCTGGCCGAGACCGACGACCGTCTCTACGCCGACCATCTCGACACCCTCCTGGAACGCGCCGAGCAGCAGACCACGACCCTTGAGGAACTGCTCCTCGCGGCGGTGGCACACACGCTGGGTCAGGCGACGGTCTGAGCGCCTGGGGCCCGGCGCCAGGGCGGCTGCCTGCGGGCGTCGGAAATGCTCGCCCCGGCAACGCTCGTGCTGGCGCCCTCGTCCGTGCCGGCTCTAGTTCGCGTTGGGCAGGTCGAAAAGGGCCTGCGAGAGCTCGCACGCATGGGTTGCTCCGATCGGTAGGAAAACAGAGAGAGTCGGGATGGAGAGCAGGGCTGCCACAGAGCCCCACACCGGGCTCGACCCCACCGACACTCACGCCTACGGAGTTGACGCACACCCCGCCCACCTGGGCAACCAATCCCCATGGCCGCGCCCGATACGGCAGCAGGGCCCGGACCGCGCGTCGCGGTCCGGGCCCTGCTCTGCGGTGCCGCCTCTCAGCGGCACTAGGTCAGCTCTGTGCGGCGCCGTCGCCCGCCGGCTCGGCGCCCTCGGGCGCGCCCGCCTTCTCGCGCATCTTGCGCACCAGTTCCGCCTTCTGCTCGGCGGCACCCTGGCGGTCGAGGTTGCGGTGCGGGCCGTGGTTCTGGCGCTCGGCGCGGGACTGCTTCTTGCGCTGGCCGCCGCCCATGCCCACGGGGTTGTTGATGTTCTTGCTGACGGTCACGGGTTCTCCCGGTGGTGATGTGAAGTGATCCACGGATTCATCGGTGGAGGGGGCGACGTCAAAAGACGTCAACAGAGGCCCATCACGCTCTCACTCGTAAATCGGCGTCTGGAAGAACATGCCAAGGACGTTACCCGGTTCCGTCAGCCCCGCGCACCACCCGGGTCGCCTCCCCGGCGTCGACAGGGCCTCACCGTTCGCCGACACCCCCGTCACGCGCCCGCCCTGCGCGCATCCCGGAATCCCCTCCCTCGGTGGCAGGTTCGGCTCAGGTGCGGGGCGGACGGGTCGTGGTCCCCAGGTAGAACGTGTCGATGCTCTGGACGGCCTGCTCGAATTCCTCGAGGTTGACGGGCTTGGTGACGTAGGCGTTGGCGTGGCTGGTGTAGGCGCCGACGACGTCGTCCGGGGCGGAGGACGTGGTGAGCACGACCACGGGGATGGTCTGGAGGTCCTCGTCGGCCTTGAGGACCCGGAGCAGCTCGCGGCCGTTCATCCGGGGCATGTTGAGGTCGAGCACGATGAGGTCGGGGCGGGTCTGGCCCGGGCTGCGCAGATGTTCCAGGGCTGCGACCCCGTCGGTGACCTGGACCAGGTTGCGGGACCCGCGCTCGGAGAGAGCTTCCTCGATGAGCATGGCGTCGGCGACGTCGTCCTCGACGAGCAGGACGTCGAAGGCGCGAGCGGGGGTGGTCATCATCGGATGCTCCGTGGGTGCTTCGTCGGAATGGTGGAAGAGCCCGGGCCAACGGCGGCGGGCGCCTTGGCGGGTCATGTCGCATGCCTCGCCGATCTGCGGGTACCCGGCGCCCGCACGGGCCGCGTCCACGGCCGCGTTCCGCTGCAGCCGTTCGGCGGCCCGCTGGAGGTGGGCCAGTACGTGCAGCCGGGTCAGCGCCTGCGTCGGATCGTCCGCCGTCGACTGCGAGGGATCTTCCAGTAGGTGAAGAACGATGCGCCGTGCAAGGTCGTCGACGGCCCTGTCCGCGATGGTGGCCGTCTGCTGCGGAGTGGTCCGCACGACGAACTTCTTGTCAGGCATACCCGGAAGATTAGGCCCACAGACAGCCCGCGACAACAACTGTTGTCGCCTGCCCTCTACAGTGTGCGCTGCGCCGTTCCGCAGACGGCGGTCACAGTGGAGGAGTCCGAGCATGACCGGTGACGAAGGGCTGCCGCGCGAGAGAGGGCTCTCGACGTGGACGACCCGGCGGTGGCTACGCGTGGGGGTGGCCGTGTCCTTGGCCGTCCTGGCCGTTCTCGGAGCGACCGGAGCGTGGGTCCTGGGGCGGACGGCGTCCATCAGCGACGACCTCGTGGACGTGAAGTCTCCGGCCCTGACGCTCTCGATCCGCCTTGAATCGGCCCTGCTCAACCAGGAGACCGGCATCCGTGGCTACGGCCTCACCGGCACGCCGGACTTCCTCACGCCCTACAAGCAGGGACTCACCGAGCAGAAGACCGACACGGCACGGCTCTCGGAGCTGCTGCGAGGCGACACGGCCGGCCTTCGCCATCTGCGGGCCGTGCAGGCCGCGGTGGAGAACTGGCAGTCGAGGATCGCCCGGCCGATCGCCGCCTCACCGCCCGGGACGCCCTCACCGCTGGCCACCGAACGCGCCGCCGAGGGCAAGACTGCCTTCGACGAAGTACGCAGAGCCATGACCGCCCAGCAGGACGGACTGCGCGCCGACCGGGTGCGGGCCAGGTCGGACCTGGCTTCCACGATGAGGTTGCGGAACTGGGTGTTCGCCGCGATCGCGGTCCTCATCGTCGCCCTCGCCGGGGCGGTCTTCGAAGGGTTGCGCCGCGGTATCACCACACCGCTGGAACATCTCGGGGCGGCGGCCCGCACCATCACCGACGGCGACTTCGGCCACCCCATCACACCGACCGGTCCCGCGGACCTGCGCCGGCTGAGCGGCGAGATCGACTCCATGCGCAGACGGCTCGTACGGGAACTGGACTTCAGCGAGGAGGCACGCCTGCGCCTCGACGCGCAGTCGGCGGATCTCCAGCGCTCCAACGCCGAGCTGGAGCAGTTCGCCTACGTGGCCTCCCACGACCTTCAGGAACCCCTGCGGAAGATCTCCAGCTTCACCCAGCTGCTGCAACGGCGCTACGGCGAGCAACTCGACGACCGGGCCGACCAGTACATCGACTACGCCGTCGACGGAGCCAACCGCATGCAGGTCCTCATCAACGACCTGCTCGACTTCTCCCGCGTGGGCCGCGTCCACCGCCTCCACGAGCACCTCGACCTCAACTCCGTGATGCGGCAGACCCTTTCCGCCCTCAGCGTCAGCATCGAGGAGACAGGCGCGGTGATCACCCGGGACGAGCTGCCGGCCCTGACCGCCGACCCCACACAGATGGGCATGCTCTGGCAGAACCTGATCGGCAACGCCGTCAAGTTCCACCGCCCGGGACAGGCACCGGCGATCCACGTGTCCGCCGTACAGGACGGTGCGCTGTGGCGGTTCTCCGTCACGGACAACGGCATCGGCATCGACCCCGAGTACGCCGAGAAGGTGTTCGTCATCTTCCAGCGGCTGCACAACAAGGACACCTACAGCGGGAGCGGCATCGGCCTGGCGATGTGCAAGAAGATCGTCGAGTTCCACGGCGGGACGATCTCCGTCGACCCCGAGTACACCGACGGCACCCGCATCACCTTCACCCTGGCGAGCGAACCGCCCCGGACAAGTACGCCGTAGGAAACCAGGTCTGCTTGGTGATGCGGGGAACGGAGAGGGTGCCTTGTGGGGTCAGTCGACGGTCACGACCACGGAGTGCCACCCGCTCGCCCCGTCGGGAATGGTGTGGGTGCGCTTGTCGGTCTGTAGCCGGCCGGTGCGGTCGGTGGCGCGGACGGTGAGCGTGTGACCGCCCTTGGTGGCCGCCCAGGGAAAGACCACTGGCGCCAGGTGTCGCGGGTGTCCTCGGCGGCGAGTCGTGCCTCCTGCCAGGGGCCGTCGTCGACGCGCACCTCGACCTTGTCGATACCGCGGTGCTGGGCCCAGGCGACCCCCGACCATCACCGTCCCGGCGCTGGGCCGGGCGAACGGCTTGGGGTGTCGATGCGCGACTCGGTCTTGATGGGGGCCTTGCGGGCCCAGCCGCGCTTGACCCAGTAGGGGTCGTAGGAGTCGAACGTGGTGAGTTCGATGTCCTTGATCCACTTGCAGGCCGAGACGAAGCCGTAGAGGCCGGGCACGACCATGCGGACCGGGAAGCCGTGTGCGAAGGGCAGTGGTTCCCCGTTCATGCCGAGCGCGAGGAGGGCGTCCCGGCCGTCCATCACGTCCTCGACCGGGCTGCCGATCGTCATGCCGTCCACCGAGCGCGCCACCAACTGGTCGGCGCTCCCGCCCTTCGAGGGCGGCCTCACCCCGCATTCCGCCAGCAGTTCGGCCAGTCGTACGCCGATCCAGCGGGCGTTGCCGACGTAGGGGCCGCCGACTTCGTTCGACACGCAGGTGAGCGTGATGTCGCGCTCGATCAGCTCGCGCCGCAGCAGGTCGTCGAAGGTGAGGGTGACCGGTCGTCGTACGCCCGTTCCGTGGATGCGCAACCGCCAGGTCGCGGCGTTCACCTTGGGCACCACAAGGGCGGTGTCGACGCGGTAGAAGCTGCTGTTGGGGGTGGTGAAGGGGCTGATCCCGGGGATCCGGAGCTGGGCGCCCCTGGGGATGGCGGCGGCTGCGGAGGCGGGGCGGGGCAGGACGAGCTTGTTGCGTGAGGCGACCGCGTTCTGGCCGCTCGCGCTGTTCAGTGTCCGGCCCAGCACGCCCGCCCCGGCGGAGGCGGCGGCAGCGGCTGTCGCCGCGATGACGAAGCCACGACGGTCCCACCCCGCTCCGGAAGGCGGGTCCTCCCGCTCGCCGCCGACCGGTTCCGCGGACGGGGCCCGCCGTGTGAGGCGGCCCACCAGTACGTAGAGCACTGCGGCTCCCGCGATCGCGCCCACCACGGAGGGCAGCGCGTCGGCGATACTCGTCGAATCCGGCCGACTGGTCGCCGACACCGCGCCGACGATTCCGAAGAGCAGAACACCGGCGGCACCGCTGCGCCGGAAACGCAGTGCGACAATTCCCAGCACCAGCAGCGAAAAGCGCCAGCATCGCCAGAATTCCGAGCTGAAGAATCAACTTGTCGTTGGTTCCGAAGTGCCGGATCGCCCAGTCCTTCACAGCAGCGGGGGTACGGTCGATCGCCGCACCGCCGACCGCCACGACCGGACTTGCCTGCGGACGCACCGCGGCCGACACCAGCTCAGCGACGCAGAGCGAGACGAAGCCGGCCAGCACACCGCTGAACGCACCAAGGGCCAAGCGCGCCCAACTCAGGCGGTGTCGTGTTTTCTTCTCATCGTCGGTCACATGGGGAATCCGGTTCCGAAAGACCGGCGGATTGGTCGTCCAGCCCATTCGGATGAACTTTTTCTCGGTGCGTAGCCGTCCGCGACCAGAATCGGTCGAGAGCCGGGGCAGGGGCTCAGAGGGCGAGCGCGGACCATGCCTGCCAAGCGCTGTGGAGGTCGGTGTGCCAGTGCAGGCGTACGTCGTCGGCCGTCAGGGAGCGAAGGGGGTCCGGGGCCAGGAGATGGATGGTGTGAGGGTCGTCCGGCCATGGCGGGTCCGGCAGGAACTCGGCTCCTGAGAACCGGAGTTGGCGCAGATCGAGCCCGACCACCGTGGTGCCGCGGCATCGGGCGGTCAGTTCGGCGCGCAGGGTGCGGCTGGTGACCGGGGTCAGCGTGCCTGCCGCGGCGCACCAGAGGCGGGTGTCGGAGACGGCGAGGACTCGGACGCGGAAGAGTGCCGACATGTGCTGAGCTCCGTCATCTCTCGTCATGTCCCGGGAGGAGTAAGGGAGTTGGGCAACGTGGTGAGGGGCGGGGCAATTGCCCCGCCCCTCACCGTCTCCCCGTCACAGGAGTCGTACGGCCGGGCACCGTCAAGTCGGGTGCCCGGCCCTGCTGGTGATGGTCCGTCAGCTGGTGGGCATCAGGACGGTGTCGATGATGTAGACGGTGGCGTTGGAGGTCTTGACGTTGCCGCAGACGACCTTGGCGGAGTCGTTGACCATGTAGTTCTCGCCCGAGCCGGAGGTGGTGAGCTTCGACTTCTCCAAGGTGGTGAAGGAGCCCTTCTCCAGCTGCTTCGGGGTGATCGGCTGACCCACGACGTGGTAGGTGAGGATCTTCGTCAGCTGGGCCTTGTCGTTGAGGACCTTGTCCAGGGTGGCCTTCGGGATCTTCGCGAAGGCGTCGTTGGTCGGCGCGAACACGGTGATGTTCTGGGCGTTGTTGAGGGTGTCGACCAGCCCGGCCTTCTTCACCGCGGCCACCAGCGTGGACAGTGCCGGGTTGTTGGACGCGGCGGTGGCGACGGGGTCCTTGGCCATGCCGTCGAAGGAGCCGGCACCGCTCTTCGGGACGCCGGAACAGGCCGTACCGAAGGGCTGGTCGGCCGTCGTGGCGCCGGCGTTGTTCATGCTGTCGCTCGAAGAGGACGAGGGCGCCTTGGTGGAGGCGTCGGACTTCGCGGAGTCGCTGCCGCTGCTGCCGCAGGCGCTGAGGGCCAGCGGCAGTACGGCGGAGGCGGCGAGGACGACGGCGGTACGGCGGATACGAATGCGGGTGCCCATGGTGTTTCTCCTGTTGCTCGTGCGGCGCATGCCGCCTGTAGACGGGGAAGTGAAGTGCGTTCGAGGTCTGCCGACCGAGCGGAGGACATCGCCGAACACCGGGAGAATTCCGGGCGGTTCACGTTGTCCTTCTCGTTGTCGGTCACGTGGGAATCCGGTTCCGAAAGCCCGGCGGATTGGCCGTTCGCCGGATCGGATGAATCTTTTTCCGGACCAATCCGTAGCCTCACCGGCTACGGATACACGGGTCGCGGGGATACGTGACCGCCGCCAGGAATTCCCGTTTCCGCACCCGTCCGCCGCGGTGCCTGCGACGGATTACCAGTGCGAAGGAAAGGAGCTGATCTGCCATGGAACGCTCCTACGTGAGTTTCGCGCCCACCCCGGAGAACGGACTGTGTCCCGTGCGCGGTGCCGTACGCGACCAGTTGGCACGGTGGGGGCGCGGTGAACTCATCGACGACGCCCTGCTCGTCGTCAGCGAACTGCTCGGCAACGCCTTCGGGCACGGCACGACACCGGTCCGTCTGTCACTCGCTCTGCACGAGCGGGCCGGTCACCAGTCGCTGCTGATCCAGGTCAGCGACACGAGCCCGGGTTTCGACACGAAGGAGATCCGGGCCGCGTGGACGCGTCCGTCCGCCGCCCTGAGCGGCGGCGGACGGGGACTCCTCCTGGTGGAGGCGCTCTCCCGCGCGTGGGGCGACCGGCACTACCGCCGGGGTCACACGGTCTGGGCCGACCTTTCGTGACGCATCGCCTGACGGCGGACGCGGCCCCGCCAACCCGCGGGGCCGTGCCCGCTCAGGCGGGGAAGCGGGTCAGGGCGAGCGGCGCGGTCGTGGGCTGCTGCGAGCCGCCCGCGGGTTCGACGGTGATCCCCATGCCCGAGGCGCCGTCCACAGTCCCCGCAGCAGCACGGTCTGGTCGGTGCGGTCGGGGTTCATCAGGCCGGCCGACCGCATGGTGCCGCCGTCGTCGAACCAGAGCTGGTAGACCTTCCCGGCCGGCGCCTCGGCCATCCCGGCCACCACGAACACCGCCTGGTCCCGGCCGTGCGATACGACCACGGTGCCGGTGGCCCCGCCGGGCAGCATGACGGGCCGGGTCCGGGCGTCGGGGGCGGCGAGCACGGCGCTGATCTCCTCCGTCCCCTGTTCGGCCCGGTGTGCCTGGGCGAGCGCGCTCTCGGCCCGCTGGTGCTGCCATACGGCGGTCCCGCCGAGCGCGGCAGCGGCGGCCAGGCAGGCGGCCAGCGCCCACCGCGACAGCAGGCGGGCCCGCAGCACCGCGCGGCCGGAACGCGGCGCGGGACTCTCGACCGGTGTCTCCTGACGGACCGCCGTGATACGGCGCAGTACCCGCCCGCGCGTCTCCCGGTCGGGTTCCACGGACACGGCGAGGCCCAACCGGGCCGCGGTGGCGGACAGCTCGGCGGTCTCCTGGGCGCATGCCTCCCAGCCCGCGAGGTGCCGCTCGAACACCTCACGCTCCTCGTCGGACAGGGCGTGCAGGGCGTAGGCACCGGTGAGCAGGTGCAGGTCGTCGGTGATCACGCGGTCACTCCCAGGCAGTCGCGGAGCCGGATGAGGCCGTCCCTCAGCCGGGTTTTGACGGTGCCGAGCGGCAGCGCGAGCGCCTCGGCCACCTCGCGGTAGGTGAGTCCCCGGTAGTAGGCGAGGGTGACGGCCTGGCGCTGGATCTCGGTCAGCGTGCGCAGACAGCGCCGCACCTGCTCACGCTCCAGCCGCGCCTCGACCTGCTCGGTGACCTCGTCGAACTCGGGGGTACGGGCGAGCAGCGCGGCCTTGTGGTCCCGGGCCGCCGCCGCGTCCGTGGAGCGCACCCGGTCGATCGCGCGGCGGTGGGCCAGGGTGAGGATCCAGTTGATGGCCGTCCCCGGTCGGAGCGGTAGCGGGGCGCCGTGCGCCACACCTCCACCAGCACTTCCTGGGCGACCTCCTCCGACTGCGCGTGATCACGCAGAACGGCACGGGCGACCCCAGCACCGGCCCGGCCACGGCGTCGTAGACCGCGGCGAAGGCCTTTTCGTCGCCCAGGGCGACCCGGCCCACCAGCTCCTGCAGATCTGGTTGCAACGACGGATTTCGACCGATACTGACGGCTTCTTTCACAAGGATCCTTCGTGAGCGGGACATCTCCGGACGTAATCCGATCCTGGACCCCACGGAGGATTGGTCCCGGAGCAACACAGGCTTCTTCGGGCGGACCGCTTCGGGGGCAGGGCCGAAAGGGAGCACGTTGGTCGTTCCTGCGCGGGCGCGGGGGTTGTCGGCTCTGGTCCGTGGACCGGAGCGCACAGCGAGCGTTGTCACTGGCTCGCCTCAGGACGTGCCTCTCTTCTGCTCGCGCAGCGCAGCGCAGCACGGTCGGGGGCCGGGCCGGCAGCGCCCGTGGCTGTCCCGACTCGGTCCCACGGCAACAGCCGTCCTGCGTAATGGATACCGGCTCATGTAGTACGGCCGCGACGACGTCCGGGCGCCGCTTCCAGCAGCGGTGGCACGCGCACTACGACTGGCCTCCGTAGCGGGCGCGCTCCGGCGAAGTGACAGGGCGGCGGCTCTAGACGAAGACCGGCCCCGAACTGGACCAGACTCCCTGCGGTCCCGGCGCCGGAGGCCGTGACACCTGGCGTACTGCGGACGCGACGGTGCGATGCCACGCGCCGGCCCGCCGCATCATCCACGGACCACCACCCCGGACGACCACCACCCCGGCCCGGGCGCCGGCCGCACGGGCCCGCTCCGCATAGCCCCAGACCTGGACGCCGGAAGTCCGGCCGCCGTGTCCCTGCACCAACAGGACGCTCCGGCCGACCAGTTGGCCGATCGGCTCCCCGACGGGCAGCCACGGAGCCAACGCCACCACGCCCCGAACCTGGGGGTGGGCGGCGACCCGCAGGGCGGCACGACCACCCATCGCGTGCCCTACGAGGACCACGGGGACGTCGCCGACCAGCCGACCCAGCTCGCTCAGCGCCCGGAGTGCGTCCTGCTCGGTGTCACCGTCGTTCCACCCCCTGCACCGATAGCGGACGTGGCCCAGCAGCGTCTCGTCCAACGACACGGCCGCCGCCGAGGACCGCAGCACGGGTCTCATCCGCAGTGCCGCCAACTGCCAAGGGCGCGCGGGGCGATGTCCGACGACCGGACCGGCATGCAGGGTGATCACGGCCGCACGTGTGCGCGGCGGCAAGTGACGCACCCACAGCGCCGAGTCCGGCGCCGAATCCCACCACGCAGGCATGGGCGCCTCTCCCCACGAACGGACGCGGATCTCGCTCCTAGGGGAATCCGTTGCCGACGCCTTGCCTGCTTGCCCGGATCTCGTACTCGATCGGGTGAACTGCCGGGGCGCACGCGGCTGCACGGCGTCCGGTAGATGAAGGCCGACCGGCGTCACCTCCAGGAGGACATCGAGTCCCGGAGAGGTGATGGGCCCGGGAGATCGTTCGGTTGCCCTTCACTCCCCGATGCATTCGACGGGCGGTACTGCACCACCCCCGCAAGCCATTTCACTCTTCAGCGCATGACGAACGGGGTCAGCGGAATGGCTCAAGCGTGCCTGGTGACGGCATCGCCGCCGAGCTGCCACATCTCGTAGTTGCCGCATTCCGCCGTGATCTCGACCGCCGACTGGGCCGCAGCGACGAAGTCATCCACTATCGGCGAGGTGTTCGATGCCGCCACCGCGAGGCACACCTGGTCGGGAGTCAGGTCCGGGATGGGCACATAGACGACGTCCGGATGCGAGTAGAACACCGACACCGAACGCGCCAGGAAGGAGATACCCCGGCCGGCCGCGACATGCTCGAGCGTCTCGTCCACCCCGCGCACCGGATATCCGGCATTGGGAAGCGGGCGCTTGGTGGGCTGTGTGCTCGGGTCGCCGTGCCAGACCAGCGGTTCGCCGGCCAGGTCGGCCTCGGTGACCTGCTCCTTGCCGGCCAACCGGTGCACCGCGGGCAGCACCGCCACCCGCGGCTCGGCATACAGCGGGGTGACGCGCAGGCCGGTCTCGTCGATGGGCAGCCGCACATAACCGACGTCGATGCGGCCGTCGAGCAGCATGGCGGCCTGGTCGTCCCCTTCGATCCGCTGCACGTCCACCACCACGTCCGGGTGCCGGTCCTCGAACGCACGGGCCGCCGGGGTGACGGCGACGCCGGCCCGGAAACCGACCATAAGCCGCCGCTTGCCGCCGGCGGCGGCGGACACCCGGCGGCGGACCGCGAGGGTCGAGGCGAGCAACGGACCGGCGTCGGCCAGCAGTTGCCGGCCCGCAGCTGTCAGCTCCACGCCGTGCCGATCCCTGGTGAACAGCGAGGCGCCGAGATCCTGCTCGAGCGCACGGATCTGCCGGCTCAGCACCGGCTGTGCGATGTGAAGCTCGTCGGCCGCGCGGCCGAAGTGCAACTGGTCGGCCACGGCAACGAAATAAACGCACTTTGCGCAGGTCCAGATCCATGGCACCCCTCAGCTGGTGATGCTTTCAGGGTATCACCACGACTGAAAGAGGTCTTGGACGATTACTCAGGCCAATGGCAACCTGAATAGGTACCTAGTGGTCCGGCGAATTCGGCACCGGAATTCGCCGACGGAGGGCACGGGCCGGGGACCAGGCCCGGAATGAGCACACAGGAATTGAGCGTCCCCCTTCGCGTCATTGGTCGACGACGTCGACGGCGCAACCGTCAGCAACGACGGGACGGGAATGGCGTCCCATCCGGCTCCAGAAAGCAGGAATTCCATGAGTAGCAGCATCAGCATTGTCGGCCTGGGGAACGCGGCGCGCGCCCTGGCGCCCGGGCGCTGGCCGGCGGCAACGCAGTCGAGGTCATCGGCCGCGACTCGGTCAAGGCCAAGGAACTGGCCGCCGCCCTCGGTGGCGCCACTGCCGGGACGACCGGCACCGCCCCCGCCGGGGACATCGTTGTCCTGGCCGTGCCGTACGCCGACGCCACGACGGTGGTGAAGGAGTACGGGGACGCGTTGCGCGGCAAGATCATCGTCGACATCACGAACCCCGTGACCCCCGACCTGCTGGGCTTCGTCGTCCCCGACGACAGTTCCGGCGCGCAGGAGATCGCCAAGGCGGCTCCCTCCGACGCGCATGTCGTCAAGGCGTTCAACACCGTGTTCTCCCACGTTCTGGCGGCCAACACGGCCGAGGACCGCCCTCTGGAGGTGTTCATCGCGGGCGACGACGCGCAGGCGAAGGCACGCGTGTCGGCGTTCGTCGAGAGCCTGGGGCTGCGCCCCTGGGACACCGGAGCACTGTTCATGGCGCGGGCACTGGAAAACGTCGGCCTGCTGGAGTTGGGCCTCATGAACCACTCCGTGAAACACGCCAATTTCTCCCTCGGTATCACCCTTCTCGGCTGATCCCACCCTTTACCACTGTCTCTCGTGCCGCATAACACCAGTTCACTCACGCCAGTTCACCTACGGCAGTTCACTCACGCCGGTTCACTTACGGCACGAAAAGACCCTGTACCTACCCTCATAAGGACAATCAGATGCGCGTCTTCGTCGCCGGAGGGACCGGCCATTCCGGTTCTTATATCATCCCCGAGCTCATCGCCGCCGGGCACGAGGTCACCGGCCTTGCCCGGTCGGACGCTTCCGCGGCGGCCTTGTCCGCGCTCGGCGCGAAGGTGCGTCGCGGCGACATCCAGGATCTCGACGGGCTGAAGGAGGCATCCGCGGACTCCGACGGTGTCATCCACGTCGCCCACAGGCAGGACCTGCTGCCCTCCGGCGGGATGAACGCCGTGGCCGCCGCGGAGCTCCCGATCATGCGCGCGTACGGCGAGGCACTCGCGGGGACCGGAAAGCCGCTGGTCGCAGCGGGGAGCATCGGCTCACCCGGGCAGCACCTGGGCCGACCGGCCACCGAGGAGGACCCGGCCCTCCCCTCCGGCGAGGAGCACAAGGGCACCCTGCGGGTCCGCAACGTCGTAGAAAGGGCCGTTGTCGATCTCGCCGAGCAGGGGGTGCGGTCGTCGGTCGTGCGAATCGCCAACATCGCGCACGGCACGACCGATCGTGCCGGCTTCCTCCCCACGCTGATCGGGCTCGCGAAGGAGAAGGGGTTCGTCGGCTATCCCGGGACGGCGCGAACCTGTGGAACGCCGTCCATATCCGGGATGCCGCCACCTTGTTCCGCCTGGCGCTGGAGAAGGGGCCGGCCGGCAGGTACTGGCACGCGGTCGGGGACGGGGCATACCGTTCCGCGACATCGCCGAGGCCATCGCCAGTCGCCTGGGCCTGCCCGCCGTGAGCGTTCCGGACGATGCCCTGATGACGCCGGGGTACTTCGGGTTCCTCGCGAATATCGTCACGCAGAGCTACCCGGCGTCCAACCTCATCACCCGCCGGGCCCTCGGCTGGGAACCCGCCCAGCCCGGCCTGCTCGCCGACCTGGACAACGGCCATTACTTCCCCGTCGGCTGACGGCAGGAACCCGGATCAGAACAAGCCCCGCAACCGACAAGTTCGGCTCTACTGAAGGACGTTGAGATTATGACGACTGTGGGATTCATCGGAAGCGGAAGCATCGGCAGGGCCATCGCGCGACTCGCTGTCGGGGCCGGGCACCGGGTGATACTCAGCAACTCGCGCGGTCCCGAGACGCTCGCGGACACGGTCGCGGAACTGGGGCCGCAGGCGTCCGCGGCGACAAGCGAAGAGGCCGCGGCGGCCGGTGACATTGTCGTGGTCACGGTGCCCGTCAGCGCCTTCCCGCATGTGCCCGCCGCGCAACTGGCAGGGAAGACGGTCATCGACACCTGCAACTACGGCCCCGAGCGTGACGGGCACATCCCCGAGCTCGACAACAAGTCCCTCGCCTCAAGCGAGTTGCTTCTGCGGTACGTCCCGGACGCCCTGCTCGTAAAGGCGTTCAACACCATTTTCTTCAAGCACCTGTTGTCCCTCGCCCGCCCGGCGGAGGCGGCCGACCGCTCCTACCTGCCGATCGCCGGGGACTCCGCATCGGCGAAGGCGACGGTGACCGAATTCCTCGACTCCATCGGCTACGGCGTGGTGGACGCGGGAAGGCTGGCCGACAGCTGGCGGCAGGCGCCGGGCACACCCGTGTGGGGAACGCCGTACGGGCCGTACTCGAACGAGAAGGGCCAGCCGGCCGGCGAGAACACCATCCGCGCAGCACTGACCGCCGCAACGCGGTAACCGTGAAGTACCGCGGACCGTGATGTGGTCCGGCCGTGCCAGGCCCCGCCCGGGGATACCGGGCGGGGCCTCCGTGGTGTGTTCCTCGCGCACGGCCCGCAGGGAGCGGGGTCCAGACCGAGCAGGCTCAGGATCGTTGGTGCGGTCTGCTAGGTCTGCACGTTCGCGGAGTCGCGCACGTCGGCCGGTTCGGAAGCGCCGGGCGCCGCGAGGGGACGTCCAGGTCGTCGGAGTGGGCGTCGCCACCGTGCACGGCGATCTTCCGGAGGCGGTGGTGGCGTTCGCCCGTGGGGACACCGCCGCCGGGACGGCCGTAGCCCCGTTCCGAGCGAGTCGCACGCCGACAGACCTGACGACTCAGCCCCCGCTGTTCTCGTCTCGGCGCACCGGCGACTGCCTCCGCCGACCCCGCTTGCCGGGTCCTGCTCCACCGTTGGAAATGGCACTGCATCCGCCGACGACGCTTGTGGCTTCTTGGCCGGTCGACCTGCGCGCGCGGAGCAGTCTCAGCGACCGCGCCCCCAGCAGTTGGGTCGGACGTCACCGTCCAGGCAACCGCCGCAGCCGCCGCCTAGGGGAACCTATGCCGTCGCAGCGCTAGCCAGGGACAACTTGTCCGCGGTTAGGACCGCCCTTCATCCGGTTCCCGGTTCGCGTCAAGATTGTCCTGTCGAACAGAGGAGGTCGGACGATGGACCGGGCGTTGCTGGCGGATTTTCTCCGTGCGCGTCGTGAGGCGTTGCAGCCGGAGGATGTCGGGCTTCCCCGCGGGCAGCGGCGCCGCACCGGCGGGCTGCGGCGCGAGGAGGTGGCGGCGCTGGCCGGTATGTCGGCCGACTACTACAGCCGCATCGAGCAGCAGCGAGGTCCGGCGCCGTCGGAGCGGATGCTCGTCGCACTCGCCCAGGCGCTGCGTCTCGACGAGAGCGAGCGTGACCACCTCTTCGTCCTGGGCGGGATCCCGGCGCCGCGGCGGGTTCTTCGGGACGACTACATCGGTCCCACGATGCTGCGGATCGTCGCCGGTCTCTCGGACGTGCCCGCGATCGTGCTGTCACGGCTCGGCGAGGCGTTGCTGCAGACGCGCCCGGCGGTCGCTCTGCTCGGTGACTACACGCAGTACTCGGGCTTGTCCCGTTACCTGGTCTACCGCTGGTTCACCGGTGACCGGCAGGTCCGTGGCCTGTACCCCGTCGAGGACCATCCGATACGGGGCAGGGTCTTCGCGGCGGAGATCCGGGACGCGTACACGGCGGATCCCACCGGGAGGGCCGGCGAGATCGTCGCGGCGCTGCTGGAGGTCAGTTCCGAGTTCGCGAACATCTGGCGGTTGCACGAGGTGGGAGTGACTCATCACCACGACCTCAAGCGGTACCTGCACCCCGAGTTGGGGAACTGGAGCTGTACGCCGAGATGCTGCTGGATCCGGAGCAGCATCACACGCTCCTGGTGTTCACAGCCGTGCCCGGTTCCCCGAGCCACGGCAAGCTTCGGCTTCTGACCGCCGCCTAGCGGCTGTCGTCCCTCACACATCTGAAGGCACGGCCTCGGCCTTGGCCTCGAAGCCCAGGCGCGCCCAGGCGTGCCCAGGCCTTGCAGTGCTTCAACTTTGAAGCATACCTCCAGCCATGAAAGGTGGCATTTGCCATGAAAGCAGTGCGTTTCCATGAGTACGGTTCTCCGGACGTCCTGCGTTACGAGGACGTGGAACTGCCCGTCCCCGGGCCCGGTGAGGTCAGGATCCGGGTGGCATCGACGTCGTTCAACCCGGTCGACGGCAACATCCGCGCGGGCTTCATGCAGGGCCCCATCCCGGTGACCCTGCCGCACACCCCGGCATCGACGTCGCGGGCACGGTCGACGCGCTGGGCGAGGGCGTGGACAGGGTCAGGGCGGGTGACCAGGTTGTCGGCTTCCTGCCGATGTCCGGTGCCGGCGCGTCGGCGGAGTACGTGCTCGCACCGGCCGGTCTGCTGACGGCGGCGCCCGCGAGCATCCCGCTGGCCGACGCGGGCGGCCTGCCGCTGGTCGGGCTCACCGCCTGGCAGGCCCTCTTCGACCACGCAAAGCTGACTGCCGGTCAGCGGGTGCTGATCAACGGTGCGGGCGGCGCGGTCGGCGGCTACGCCGTCCAGCTGGCCAAGCACGCCGGTGCACACGTGATCGCCACGGCCGGGCCACGCAGCGGTGAGCGCGTCAGGAAGGCGGGCGCCGATGAGGTATTCGGCCACGGGGTCCCCGAGCTGTCCGCGCTGGTCGACGTCGTACTCAACCTCGCGCCGGTCGATCCGATCCAACTGGCCGCGCTGACCTCCGTGGTCCGCGACGGCGGCGTCGTGGTGAACACGACGGTGTGGATGCCCGCGCCTTCAGACGAGGAGCGAGGCGTGCGCGGGGTCGACCTCTTCGTCAACAGCGACGCCGCGCAACTGGCGAGGTTGGTGACGCTGGTCGACTCCGGAGCGCTGCACGTCGACATCGCTCGCCGGGTGCCGCTGGCCGAGCTGCCGGCGCTGCACGCGGAGGCCGCAGAAGGCACGCTCTCCGGCAAGGTCCTCGTCCTTCCCTCGGCCGCCTCTCTCACCTAGGCGACCTTCTCCGGCACGGCGATCCCATCGCGTCTCCCTACAAGCGCCGAACCATCGCGGGGGCTGCGCTCTGCCGGACCTGGCAGAGCGCAGCCCCAGCAAATTCATGCCGGCCGCAGCTGAATCCCGGCCTGGGGTTCGACCGCTCCGCACCTCGCACCGGCTCAGTCCCCTGCGCCGCGAAGACAGGACAGCCACATCACTGGGTTTCGATCCCGAGTTCGCCCAGGCTTTCGCCCCCGTGTCCGAGGCCATGGCGCACGCCACACCCCCGGCGGTAGGCGACGTGTCGGCACGCCGCGCCCTGTGGGAGCCGATCATCAGTGCCGCCTCGGCGGCCCAGCCGACCCCGGCCGACGTCACGCTTCACCGCCGAGGTGGCATCCGTGGTCGCCTCCGAGATCGGCGCCGACCGGACCGGCCTGCGCATCTCCCCGGCAACCCCCACAACGACATCACCGAGCACGACACCCACGACGTCTACCCGGTCCTCCAGCGGATGCGCCGACAGTGGTCCACCGCACCGATCGTCAACCGCCCCGGCACCCCGCTCGACACCCGCTTAGCCGATCTCGACTCCGGTCTGGCCGACGTCGTCACGGTCGGCGCCGCAGCACTGGCCACCCCCGACCTGCCCCACCGCATCCGCACGGGTGCGCCCTCAACGAGCCCGACCCGGCCGCCTTCTACGGCGGCGACCACCGCGGCTACACCGACTTCCCGGTCCTCACCACAACCTCTGCGAGCTGAATCATGACCACTCTCCTCATCAAGCCCGACGACAAGACCGTCACCATCACCGTCCAGCAGCGGACTCTCACGCCGCCCCAGGACGCCTTCCGCATCCTGGCCCCCATCGACCTTCCCACCGTCTTCCGCCCGGTCTTCCCGTTTCCCGGGGTCAGCGGTGTGAAGAACCAGACCGAGGCCTGGGACCACGCGGGCGCTCGAAGGAACCCGCAGTTCGACGACGGCTCCCAGGCCGACGAAGAAATTACCGAATACACGCCCGGATCCAACTTCGCCTACCAGCTGACCAACTTCACCAACGTCCTCTCCCGCCTCGCGGCCGGAGCTCGGGGCGAGTTCAACGTCAACCCCGACGGCGACGGCACACTCATCCGCTGGACCTACGAGTTCAAGCCGCTGCCCGGCCGACGCTGGATCCTCGCCGGTCCCTTCGCCCCGCTCTGGCGCCGCTACATGGCCGCCGCCCTCGACCGGTGCGTCGGCGTCATCGAAAGGTGCGGGTGACCACCACCCCCTCAGCTCTCTGGCACCACTACGGGCGCACCCGCGCCGAGCACGACCGGAGGGTCCCGACACCTTTGCTGGGTCCGGACCCAGGACCGTGGCCCCGGACCGGAGTTGCCGGGAGACCTGTCGGGGCGGGTCGAAGGTGACCTCGGTGCGGGCGCCGCTCAGCATGCCGCCCCTCTCGTTGTCCATCACAAGGCCGCCCAGGTCGTTGCTGTCGATGCCTCGCAGGTGCAGTACGAGATGACTGCCGCCCTGCTCGGCCACCTCGCGCCACGCCTGCGTGTCGTATGACGCCCTGTCTTCGCCCTCAGGCCGGGCGGACGACTGGTGGTCTCCACCCCTACGCACTACGTGGGCGGCGCTCCCGCCCAGCCGGACGTCGTGGCCGCCTCTGTCCCGGCGAGGACTCCTAAGAGAGAAGCGACCACGATGGACCGGCGGGGGCTCCAGGAGCACGTCTGGGTGAGGGCTCGGACGAGGCCGGATTCACCGGGATCAGCATGGCGATGCTGCCGTCGGCCCTCCGGGAGCCGCGCACTGCGGACACACCGCTGGTGACCGCAGGGCATCGAGGGCGGCACGGCGGGGTTCGGCCGGATTCGATTCCGAGGATCGATCTCATCGGAACATCCCGGGCGGCGAATTGGACTCCACGCACACGAGCACGCAGCACTGCCGAAGCAGGGCCCCTGGTATTCGGCCGGGATCGCATCCGGAACTGCCAAGAGGCCCTGCCGTTGTGCCGCGCTGCCGGGGATCTCCCCGGCAGCAACGGCGTTCGGCCGATCAGGCCCGCCGACCGGTGAGCGGCAGGCTGCTGAGAAACGGCCTAACTCACGGTCCAGACCTGGGCCGCTGCCGGGTGTGCGTCGTCGCAACTCCACTGCATGAGCTGGCTGCCGGTACTGCTGACCGTGTCGAGGCACAGATTGGTGCCCACGTGCCTGAACTTCGCGCCGACCTTCTGGTCGACGATCACGGGGGTTTCGACCCACTGTTCCGACGCCAGCCCGTCACAGAAGTACTCGTCGACGGCCTCGCCCGGAACGCTGGTGCCGTTGTTGACCTCTGCGCAGTACCCACTCGCCTGATTCACCAGATAGTAGGTGTCCGCCGGGCCGGTCGACACGAACGCCCAGTTCTGAGTGCTGGAACCGTTGCAGTTGGCCAGCTGGAGTCTGACGTTGAGCACCCCGCCAGGCGCGTCCACGCATTGGCTGTAGGCCATGTTCTTGATCGTGTGATAACTGCTCGCGGCCGCGGCGGACGCAATGCGCGCGGACACGCCCGCCGTGGAGTCCGGCGTCGGCGCGGCGGCACTTGCGCCCGTCGCCAACGTGACCATGCCCGCGCAGCTCAGAAGCGTCGCCGCCAGGACAGTGATCCTGTTTTGGATCTTCATCGTCGCAACTCCTATGACTCGTTGACCGGAAACCCGATTCCGTCCCGCTCGTGGACAGCGTGTTCCGGCGAAAGCGCGCAGTCGCCCTCTGTTCCGCCCAGCGGACCGGCCAACGCTTCTTGGCTTGATCCTTAAGCAGGCCTGTATCTCCCCACGAAGGAGAGACGCCCCCCGCTCCGGCCCCAGGAGCAGAACAGGGTCACGTCTGCCGACGCGAAGCGCAGGCGGCGACTCCAACCCATGAGAACGTGCTCACCGTTTCGGCCGAGCCTCACTGCGACGCAACTGCCATACGGGCTAAGGGAGTTGGGCGAGTCAGCGCAGGCGCACAGACACCGTCGCGCACCGACCCCAGGCAGCTCTGTCCTTGGAATACCCACGCCCCCGGCTGGGTCGAACTCGGCCTGCTCACCGGCCTCGCCGCCACCGCCACCCGCTGCTGCGCCGCTGCGGCAGCTCCCCCGCGGCCACCCGGCCTCTTACGGCAACACCCGCGTGAAGTAAGCGGCACGAGAAGGAGCGCGCCGGTCGGTCACCGGGTCGCCCCGGTCAAGGGCCCTCCTCGCCCTGGGCCACCTCCACCTGGTGATGAAGGCGACGACGCCGGTTGTTCCGGCGGCGACGGACAGGACCGTACAGGCCACGAGGAGGAACGCGGTCCAGCGCGTGGGGCGCGAGCGGCCCTCGGAGGATGCGAGGAGTGCGGTGACGCGCTGCGGCACCGGACCGGTCGTCGCCGCGGGCGCGAAGTCCGGGCGGGTGGACCGCGCGGCGTGGCTGGCCAGAGCGGCGCGGGCGATGGCCGTGGCGATCAGGCGCCGGTCGCCGATGGCGCCGGCCGCGGCCTCGTCGGCGGCCCGCTCGGCGGCGAGCCGAATGGTGTCGCGGACGGCGCGCAGCGCGGGGTGGCAGTGGGCGGTGAGTTCGGCGGCGGCCAGGAAGTAGTGGTGGCCGGCCCGGTTGTGGGCGCGTTCATGGGCGAAGAGGGCTTCGCGCTCGGCGGGGCCCAGACTGCGCAGCATCGCGGTGGTGACGACGATCCGGTGGGGTCGTCCGGGCAACGCGTACGCGTCCGGATGCGGCGAATCGACGACGCACAGGTCACCGGCGGAAGGGCGGCGGTCAGCCTGCGTTCGAGCCGTACGGAAGGCACGCGTCTGCAGGAAGGCCGAGCGCACGAGGGTCCAGGCGCCGAGGGTGAGCACTCCGGTGGCCGCCGCCGGGCGGGCAGGACGAGGTAGTCCGAGGGAGTGCGCAGGGGTGGACGAGCTCGCCGAGGGCGGCGAAGGCGGGGAACTTCAGCAGTCCCGTCAGGACCAGCGCCCCGAGAGCCGCGACGCAGGCGCCGCCAGCGCCAGGGCCGAGGCGGTAACGACCCACAGCGCGGTGTCGGGGGCCAGACGGTCGAAGGTTCGGCGGGCCAGCCTCGGCGCGAGGAAGGGCAGGAGCAGCGGTACGAGCAGCAGAGCCGTCATCGCTCGTCACCCTCCAGAAGCCGACGCAGGTACTCCTCGTCGCCGGGGTTGAGCTGGGCGACGAAGCGGGCCAGGACCGTCTCCCGGTCGGCGTCCCGGTCGAGGACGGTGTGCATGCGCCGGGCAGTCAGTCCGGGAGCGTCCTGCACGGGAAGGTACGCGTACCCGCGGCCCTGACGTTCACGGCTGACGACGCCCTTCTCATGCAGCCGGGTCAATATCGTCGTCACCGTCGTACGGGCCAGTCCGAAGCCGAGCCCGGTCTGCACCCGCCCCGGCGTGAGCGGGGCACCGGCGGTCAACAGCACAGCCATGACGGCGGCTTCGAGCTCACCGGCCGGCCGCCTCTCCTCGGTCATGGGGGGAACATCCTCACTCCGCCAACGTCTGCAGTTCAGCAGACTGTCTACAAAATCGTAGTCGGTTACCTGGTGCTGCCTACGGACGGGAGGCGTGTCGGGGGCGGTGAGGAAGGCGCACGCGGCTGCCGGTCGTGGTGGATCCTCGAGGTCGAACGGTCACCCTGGCCAACCGCCGTCTCAGCCCACTCCGGCGGCCTGCCTCCGCGCCACCACGCGGTGTCGTGATCCGATCATTCCGACGATTCCCGCGAGGAGAATCCCAAGGACGAGGCTGATGGGTCCGGTGCCCAATTGAAGTCCGTCCCCATAAGGGGCGGGTACGGATAGCCAGTCCGCGACGGAGGCACCCAGAGGGCGGGTGATGGTGTAGGCGAACCAGAATGCCAGGACTTCGTTGAGACGGAACCAGCGATAGCCCGCTGCCGGTATCAGAATGATCCCCAGAAAGACGAAGGACGAGGCCAAGGTGCCGAGTCCCAGAGTCACGGCGGCGAAGTCACCCGCGGCCGTTCCCAGGGCGAACGTGCACAGGACGGTCAGCCAGTAGAACAGCTCACGCAGACGGTCGTCGATGCTGTGCACGTCCAGGGTGCGTTGGGTCGCGTACCAGGCGGCGAAGACGGCGGCCTGGACGGCCACCAGCATCAGCGTGGAGGCGTAGAGCGGCATCCCCAGATCCTTGTTCAGGAAGTCCGCCGACATCGTCCCGAAAATGCTCACCGCCGTCACCGCGAGCCAGTAGACCCACGGGGTGTATCTGGTGGTGGCGAACTGCACGGCCAGGCACACGAGGAGCAGGCCGAGGCCCATGAGCATGGCCGCGTGCTGTCCGATGTAGTCGTTGAAGAAGACGTAGTCCGAGAAGGACTCGCCGAATCCGGTGGTGCAGAGTTTCGCGATCCAGAAGATGAGGGTGATCTCCGGCACCTTCATGGCCATGGTCGCTGGTCGAGTTCTCATATCGCGAAGCTAGAAGTGACCCCGGGAGCGCCACATCCAACGATGGTGGTCACTTTCCGGCGGATGTAAGACCTTCGATTGACGCCCCGGGGAGCGCCCGTCCGTAATGTCAGTGGGGTGAAGCACCTCCAGCCGGCGTATCGAATATCCCGGGACCGCCCGCCGTTCTCCCTCGTGCTGCTGCTCGGGCCGCCCGTCCTGTGCGCTGTCGCCGCGTCGCACGAGTTGCTCTACAACCGGTCCGGAGCACTGAACTGGGTGCTGGCGCTCGCGGTGATCTGTCCCCTGGTGCTGCGCCGCCGGGCACCGGTCGTCGTCTTCTGGTGCTGCTGGGCCGTGGCCATGGCGATGTGGGCGCTCGGCACGGTCTCGTTCTCCGAGTTCGCGGTGCTCGTCGCGCTCTACACCGTCGCCGCCCACCGCGGCCTGCGGCACTCGCTCACCGCCGCCGCGGCCGTCGAGCTCGGGGTCGTCCTGGTGGCCGTACGGTTCGCTCCGGCCGCGAGCGTCAACGACGCCTTCGTCATCCTCAGCGGGCTGGCCGCCGCGGCGTTCTTCCTCGGTACCACCGTGCGGGCCCAGCGCCGCTACCTCGCCTCCATCGAGGACCGTGCGCAACGCCTGGAACAGGAGCGCGCCCAGCAGGCGCAGCTCGCCGCGGCGGCCGAACGCACCCGGATCGCGCGGGAGATGCACGACATCGTCGCCCACGGTCTGGTGGTCGTCGTAGCCCTCTCCGAGGCCGCGGCGGCGACCACGGCGACCGATCCGGAAGGCGCCCGCGGGAAGATGCTCCAGGCCGCGTCGACCGGCCGTCAGTCCCTTGCCGGGATGCGCCGCCTTCTCGGTGTCCTGCGGGCCGATGACGCCGGCGACCGGGCCCCTCAGCCCGACCTCGGCTCGCTCAAGGCCCTGGTGGACGAGACCCGCGGCACCGGCCTGGATGTCCGGCTGACCGGGACCGGCAGCCCGGAGACCCTGAGCGCGGAGGCGCAGACGACGCTGTTCCGGATCCTTCAGGAGTCCCTCACGAATGTCGTCAAGCACGCGCGGGACGCGTCGACGGTGGATGTCGTCCTGCACTACGGCGGCGACCTGGTCGGCTTCAGAGTCACCGACGACGGCCGACCGGCCCCCGTGACAGGCTCCGAAGGACTCGCAGGCAACGGGCTGACCGGGATGCGGGAACGGGTCGCGATGTTCGACGGTGCCCTCCGGGCGGGGCCCACCGCGTCAGGGTGGGTCGTCTCGGGCGAGCTGAAGCTGGGGAACCGCGATGACCGTCTCGGTCCTCCTCGCCGACGACCAGGCACTCATCCGCATGGCCTTCCGCAGCCTCCTCGACACGATGCCGGACATCACCGTCGTCGGCGAGGCCGCCGACGGGCAGGAGGCGGTCGACCTCACGCGGCGCACGCTGCCGGACGTGGTGCTCATGGACGTACGCATGCCGGTCATGGACGGCATCGAAGCGACCCGCCGCATCACCGGCCGGACGGCCTCCCGCGTTCTCATCCTCACCACCTTCGACCTCGACGAGTACGCCTTCGAGGGCCTCCGCGCCGGTGCCTGCGGATTCCTCCTCAAGGACGTCGTCCCGGCCGTGCTCCAGGCGGCGATCCGGGCCGTGGCCTCCGGAGACGCCGTCCTCACCCCGCGCATCACCCGCGGTCTCGTCGACCGCTTCGCCCAGATCGCCCCGTGGCCCCGCGCAGACGACGCGGGCGCGCTCTTCGCGCGGCTGACGGCTCGCGAACGGGACGTGTTCCACCTCATCGCCGCCGGCCTGTCGAACGCGGAGATCGCCGAACGTCTCTTCCTGACCGAAGCCACCGTCAAGACCCACATCACCCGCATCCTCACCAAACTGCAGCTCCGCGACCGGGTCCAGGTCGTGATCTTCGCCTACGAACACCAGCTGCGCACGCACGGCGGATAGCCTCGAGTCTCGCCCGTCTCGTCATCGGTTTGCGGGTTGGGGGTTGCGGGTGACGTCGTGGGAGATCTACCGGCCGCCTTCCGCAACTCGCGTGAGTCACGGGAACGGACCGCGCTCCTCCTTCGTCTACAGTTCAGTAGACCGTCTACAGGATTGTAGTCACTTGACGGATGCGGGCGTTGCGGCGATCCGACGGTCCGGACGAAGGACGAAGGGGCTCCACGATGACCACAGCCATGCACCTGGCGTCGCAGCTCGCTGTCAATGTGCTGGATGCGCGATCCCTGCTGTCCGCCTTCGGCGTGTTGGGCGTGGGCGTGGTGCTGTTCGCGGAGACGGGACTGCTCGTCGGTTTCTTCCTCCCGGGCGACTCACTGCTGTTCACGGCGGGCCTCCTGTGCACCGGCACCGCCGACCGCGGCCTGAAGCTGTCGCTCCCCCGCTCCTGGTCGCGGCGGCGGTAGGGGCGCTGGCGGGTTCGCAGTGCGGTTACCTCCTGGGCCGACGAGCGGGCGGCGCCCTGCTCGCCCGCAGCCGCTCGACCCGCCTGCACCAAGGGGCGAAACGAGCTGAGGAACTGCTGGAGCGTTACGGGTACGCGAAGGCGATCGTGCTGGCCCGCTTCGTCCCGGTGGTGCGCACCGTGCTGAACCCGATGGCCGGCGCACTGGGAGTACCGGTGCGGACGTTCACCGTGTGGCAGGTGATCGGCGGCCTGGCTTGGAGCCTGGGTCTCACCCTGGCGGGCTACGCGCTCGGCTCGTCCGTGCCGAACGTGGACCGGTATCTGCTGCCGATGGTCGCGGTGATCGTGGCCCTGTCCCCTGATTCCGCTCGCCGCCGAGGTGTACCGCTCACGGAAGGACGGGAAGGCGAAGGAACTCCGCGGATGATCCTCGCCCTCGACGGCTCACCCATCGACGGCTCGGCGTACACCGATGCGGAGCCGGGCGAGGTGCGCAGTGGCGCCGCTCGTCACCAGACCAGGGCCGCACCGGCGGCCGGGGACACACATGCCTCAGGTCGAATGTTCCCCTCCGGTCGAATGTTCCCCTCCGGTCGAATGTTCCCCTCCGGTCGCACCACTGGCGCGGCACCTGGGTACGGGCCGGCGCTGGTGGGCCGCGATCGTCGCCGCGGGCCCGCCAAGGCTCCGCCCGCCACGGATGCCGCGGAGCCGCCGCGCGAACTCGGGGCGCTGCTGGACTAGTTCGCCGAGTCGAACGAGCTGCTGCTGAGCGCGCTGCGCGAGGCCGGCCCGGGGCGCGAGTGCTGGGCGTGGTAGAGCGCGGGCGTGTCACCGGGAACGCCCGGGGCGTTGCCCGGCGCCGGGTGCACGAGGTGCTGGTGCACACCTACGACGCCCAACTCGCCGCAGGCGCCGTACAGCCGATGCCCGCGGACGTCGCGATCGACGGGGTGGCCGAGTTTCTCGACACCTGCAACTCCACCCCGTCGGCGTGGCCGCACGAGGCCGCCACCCTCCACTACCACGCCACCGACGGCCACTCCTGGCTCCTCACGTCGGACGACACCGGCGCCTGGCCCGCACCCCTCACGGACGACGCCGCGACCGCCTCCGCATCGGCCACGGGCAGGGCCGAGCAGCTGCTCCTCTTCGTCGGGGGCCGCCTGACGTTGAGCGACCTGAAGACCGAGGGCGACCAGCCGGTGTTCGAGCAACTGATCGCCTGGGAGCCCGAGGAGTAGCCAGTCTTTACCGCCGACGGGCAGCCACAGATCGTCGCGGTGAACCGGTGACCGACGACGCCGTCCGGCGTGCACGGCGTTCCGAGCGCCGGAAAGCGAGCCATGCCCCCTCCAGGTGATGCGGTTTCGGGAGCGTAAGAGGGGTTGCTTCACAGGATCGGATTCTCGCCGGCCTCGTCCAGGGCCGAGGCCCATGTGCCGGACCACCGGGCGAGCGGGCGCAAGGCCTGGAAGACGCCGTGGCCCAACTCGGTGAGCGTGTAGGTCGTGTCCGGCTCCTGGGCGACGAGGCGGGCGTCGACGAGCTCCGTCAGCCGTTGCCGCAGGACGCTGGAGGACATGTTGTCGCAGCGCTGCTGCAACGCGCGGAACCCGATCGGCCCGTGCTGCAGCTCCCAGACGATGCGCAGGTTCCAGCGGCGGCCGAACAGGTCGAGGGCGGCCATGAGGGGGCGCCCGGTACTCGACCCGCGTACCGGCCGGCCCGGCCTGGGCATCGTCATCGCCTGCGCCACCCCTCTTGCTGCTTCGATTCCCGATACAGTACCGTCCCGCGCAGTGATTCTATTTCCGAAGCAACAGGGGTGGGCTTCGTGGGGCTTCAAGCACGGCGCCGAAAGACGGCCCCCACTGTCGGACGAAGTACAGCCGCGCTGCGCGCAGCGGGTGATCGCGAGGGTGCCGTGTCCCGCTCTCGGCGCGTCCCACACCTACCGCTCCGCGTCTCGCCCGTCCTGGAGCGGGTGCCGTCCGTCCCGGCCGGACACGGCACCGCCCGCGCCGTGACGATCACGGTGCGGGCGGGTTGCGGTAGCGGTAGCGGTAGCGGTCAACGGCGGCGGCGGAGCGGGCAGTTGAAGCGACTTGGGTCGTCGAACTGGTCGGTACACCGACCACCGGATACCCCGAGCACCGCCCTCACCGGCCACCGGTACCGCTGCGCGCCGGACTCCGCCACCGCCGGGGACCGTCAGGCCGCGTCAGGCCGCGTCAGCGGAGTGTGCGGGTGAACTGGTACGCGCTCTGCGACGTGCCGCTGCACGTGTCGGACAGCTGACCGTTGGTGGCGCAGGCCTTGTCCCGGCCGAGCGACCAGAAGGACAACTCCTGGATGCCCTTGCTCGCCGCGAAGTTGGCGAGCGTGGTGGCGTTGGCGGTGGTGAACACCTCGGCCGTGGAGTCGTTCACGCCGATCATGGGGTGTTGCCCTCCATGGCCCACAGTTGCGCGGAGCTCTTGGTGGTCCAGATCCGGCCCAGTTGGTCGTGCAGGGCGGTCGCCGCGTCGGTGGCCGCCTTGCCCATGTCCATGGCCGGGCCGTAGTCCATGGTCATGATGTTGACCAGGTTGACCGTCAAGGCGTTGCTCTTGGCGTTGTTCAGCAGGTTGATCGAGTTCTGCTCCAGACCGGTCGGGTTGACCGGGAGGGTGTACTGGACGTCGAGCCGGCGCCCCGCCGTCGCGTATTCGCTCTGCAACTGCGCCAGGGCCTTGTTGCGCCGGTCGTTGGCAGCGGTGTTGTCGAGGGTCGAGCCCTCGATGTCGAGGTCGACGCGGGTGAGGTTGAGGCTGTCGATGACCCGCTTGTACTGGGCCTTGAGGGACGACACCGAGGTACAGGCGAGGCCCAGTTCGGTGCCGGAGGCGCCGCCGAAGGACGCGATGACGTCGCCGCCCGCCGCCCTGGTGGAGTTGATGGCGGCGGTCCAGGAGGAGTCGGTGATGGACGTGTCGCCGTTGAAGGTCGCGTTGCAGCCGTTTCCGGCGATGACGAACGCGAGGGTGAAGTACTTCTGCCCGGTGGCGTTGCGTGCGTTGGCGAGGGCGGAGGGGGAGTTCCAGGTCTCGGCGTAGGGCGCCGAGTACCGGGCGGGAAAGCCGGGACCGGGGTTCGCCGCCGTCGGGGCGGCGGATGCCGAGGGGGCGAGGACGGCTGCCACCGCCGCACCGGCGGCAACGGCAACGGCCAGCTTGGACCTGCTGTTTCGACGCATGAGTCCTCCAGGACGCAGCGCACCCGGTGCGCTGGTGGGGGTAGAGGAAACCACAGCCGTTCATGTGCATGAACACCCTCTGTTCATGTGAACGAACTGGAGCCATTAAGGCCTAGACCAATGCGTCAGTCAACCCCTGCGGCAGCAACGGGCGGTCGCTACGCCCTTGTTCTCGCGGTGAGTTGGGGAAGTCAGCCGGTTACGACACGGCGACGACACACCGCGGCCCCGAGGCGATCGAAGCACTCGGGGCCGCTCTGCGCGTCGCGGGAACGGAGGGGCGGTCGCCTACGCGGCGATGTGCTCTGCGGGGCTTCAGCCGGACGATCGTCCCCGCAGGCTGTAGGTGAGGCCCGGGGACACTGTCCCCTCCGTTCCCACGGTTCTTCCAACCACGCTGACCCGCCGCGCATTCCCGGGTGCCGCGACGGGACACCGAGAACCGACGCCCGTAGCCGGAGACAGCCGAACTGCCCTCCGCCGCCCCGAGTTCCCCCGACGTACGGTCATTCCGGGATCACCGCCCGCACCTGCCAGCCGCCCCGCTCCGCCCCCTCGACGACCGGTCCCGCAGTGATGGCTCCGCCCAGCAGGGCGACGCGCTCGCGCATTCCCAGCAGCCCCATTCCGCTGCCGACACCGGCGGTGGCCTCGCGGGTCTGCGGGCCGTTGCGGATGCTCAGCGTGGTCGACGCGGCGTCGAAGACCAGCTCCACCCGCACGGTGCCGCCCGGGGCGTGCCTGGCCGCGTTGGTCAGCGATTCCTGGGCGATGCGCAGCAGGTTCTGGTTGATCCGCGCGGGCAGTTCACGCACGGTGCCGTCGACGGTGAGGACGTCCCGGTGACCGGAGGACTCGATCATCGCCGCCAGGCTCTGCAGGAGCGGCAAGGAGTCCTCGCGCAGAGCGTGCACGGTCCACTGGGCCTGCTTCAGGCTCTCCTTGACCATGCTGTGCGCCCTGTCGTGGGCCTCGCGGACCTTCGCGAGATCACCGGTGTCGATCAGGGCGTCCGCCAGCTCCAGCTGCATGTTGATCCCGGCGAGGGAGTGCGCCAGCACGTCGTGCACGTCCCGGGCGATGCGGCTGCGCTCGGTGAGTACGGCGGTGCGGGCCTCCCGCTCGGGCGGCTCGCTCGGCGGACTCGACCGACGCGATCCTCGCCTCCACGGCGCCCTGTCTGCTGCGGCTGAGGATCCCGACCACCACTGGCAGCCCAGTGGTCACACCGAGCGTCCAGGGAACGAGTTCATGCCCGGGTCCGAGGCGGAGGTACAGCACGGCACCGCACAACAGGCTGGACAGCGCGGCGAGCGCGAGCGCCTGCCGCAGGGGCAGGCGGTAGCCGATGTGGCCGACGAGGAAGTACGCGAGCAGATAGCCGGAGCCGCTCCTGCTCGCCCCGATCAGAGCGGCGGCGGCCACGACACCGACGGCCGGCCAGAGGGGGCCGCGCGAGGCGGGAGCCAGGGCTCCGGCAGATGGCGGGCGGTGAGAGCGATCGTGCTGATCACGAGAAGGACGGCGACCGCCAGGCCGCGCCCGGTGAAGTCCAGGGGCCTGACGGTGACGAAGGCGATGACGACGATCGCCAGGGTGACGATCCCGTGCAGACGGGGGTCCTGACGGGGTACGCCCCGCGGGCCGGACTCCCTCTCGGGAGCCGGTCCGGGGGCGAGTGCGTTCTCCGGTACCGACACTTGCGACGACAACTCCCGGTCAGGCCGTGTGGTCGAGAACCGCTGCCGGACGCGTGCCCGGGGCGACCTCGCGGACGGCCAGCCGGCTGCGGACGAAGATCGTGGCCAGGCGGGTGACGACCTCGGTGAGCGCCATCAGCACGAAGGCCGCGACCCAGGCCTGGCCGGTGGTGATCTGGTGGGCGATGCTGAACCGCGCGACGTTGTCCGCGCCGCCGTGGTCCACCCACACCTGGAACCCCATGCGCGCGCCCATTCCCACGACCCACAGGATCGCCGAGACCGCGCCCGCCTTGATGTAGAGGTGCTCTCCTACGCCACGGATACGGGTGTAGACACCGCCCGCGATACCGAGCGCCGCACCGGCCGCGATCAAGGTACCGATCAGGACGAGGTCGTTGCCCGCGGTCGGCACGGAGCGCAGGTAGTGAGAGGCGACGAAGGTCACGATGCCGAGGGGGATCAGATAGGACTTGAGATCGAGTCGCCCTTCACGCAGCTGGCGGAAGACGATGAGGACGAGCGCGATGTCGGTGATCCAGTCCGTTGTGTTCATGTCCCCAAGGCTGCTGTCACCGGCCTTTCCACGCCTGGACCCGTGGGTGGAAGTAAGGGTGGAGAACCAGAGTCCACCGGGATGGACTCCCCGCGACGGCCGGGGGCCCGTGCACGTTGGCGACTCGACTCGTCCGCGGGATGGGCTTGCCCAGGCGTCCCAGGAGCACGGCCGGGCTCTCGCCGCCGACCGCGGCCCAGTAGGTGTCGACCCTGCTGACCCGCCGACCAGTTTCCAGTAGGTGTTGACGTAGAAGTACTCAATGTTGACGAGCACCAGGTCCATGTCGGCGAGGAGTTGGTCGGTAGCCCGGGTCCTGAGGGACCCAGAGCTGTCCAGCACGGCGTACAGGCCGACCTCCTTGCGGCGGCGCAGGAGACGAAGAGGACGCACCGGCTTCCGGGCCGTCAAGCCGGTGGACAGGTCCCGGCAGCGGATCCGGCCGGTGCCCACGGTGGTCACAGCGATCCGTGGAAGATGCGCCGATCGCGTCGAGCTACCGTTCCCTGGGCAGGCAGACGAAGTTCACGGCACAGCCGGACTCGCCAGGTACGACACGGATGTTCCAGGGGCCTTCGGGCGTGATCGTCGAGAGCGCGATGCCGTCACGGGCCTGAGAGCGGGCACTCTTCGCCCGCGCGATCCCCTTCCATGGCCCGGGGCCGTGCCCGGTCGACCGAAGGTCCAGCTGCCGAAAACCTTGTCGGAACGTCCTGACAAACCGATTGACAACCCCTGGGGTCGGTCTCATAGTTACGAGCTACTAGAGCGCGCTAATGACGCGCTCTAGTAGCGCACCGCGAGCAGTCGCACCCATGACCGCTTCCGCAACACACCGCCCCACCCACACAGGGCGCCCGGTCGGCCACCAGCCCGCCCCGCCTGGGACGAGCACGTCTTCACCACCGTCGCCAGGGCCTCCCGGCACAGCGCCGAAGCCGACCTCTGCCCCGCCACCACCGCGTCGGCAGCCGCACCCGTCGGCAGGCATCCCCTCCCCTTGAGTCGACCCAACAAGCACAGTGAGGTGCAAGGGACATGCACAGAAACCACCGAGCCGCCGTCCTGACGGCCGCAGTCCTCACCGGCGCCCTGTTCGCCGCGGGCTGCTCCAGCAGCTCCGGCGGCAAGAAGTCCACGGACAGCGACGCCGCCGCCGCCGCGGGCAAGGCCACCACCCCTCGGATGACCGTGGCCATGGTCACCCACGCCGCGCCCGGCGACACGTTCTGGGACCTGGTCCGCAAGGGCGCGCAGGCCGCCGCGGCCAAGGACAACGTCAGGCTCGTCTACTCCAGCGACCCCAGCGCCGGCAACCAGGCCAACCTCGTGCAGAACGCGATCGACCAGAAGGTCGACGGCATCGCGCTCACCGCCGCCAAGCCGGACGCCATGAAGGACGTCGTGGCCAAGGCGAAGTCGGCCGGCATTCCCGTGGTCGGCTTCAACTCCGGTGTGAGCGACTGGAAGAGGCTCGGCATGCTGGAGTACTTCGGCCAGGACGAGAACATCGCCGGCCAGGCCTTCGGTCAGCGCCTGAACCAACTCGGCGCCAAACACGCCCTCTGCGTCGTACAAGAACAAGGCCAGGTCGCCCTGGAAGCCCGCTGCGCCGGCTTGAAGAAGGGCTTCAGCGGCAAGACCGACATCCTCTACGTCAACGGCACCGACATGCCGTCCGTGAAGTCGACGATCACCGCGAAACTCAGCCAGGACTCCTCCATCGACCAGGTCGTCACCCTGGGCGCCCCGATCGCGCTGACGGCGATCCAGTCGCTGTCCGACTCCGGGAGCAAGGCCAAGGTCGCGACCTTCGACCTCAACCAGCAACTGGTGAAGGCCGTCCAGGACGGGTCCGTGGAGTTCGCGGTCGACCAACAGCCTTACCTACAGGGCTACTTGGCCGTGGACAGCCTGTGGCTCTACAAGACCAACGGCAACTTCAGCGGCGGCGGCACAGCGCCGGTGCTGACCGGTCCCGCCTTCATCACCAAGGACAACGTGGACGCCGTAGCCAAGTTCGCCGCGAAGGGGACGCGGTAACCGCTCCCTCCCGCTCGCCCCGGAACCGTATGTCCGCCTCTCAGACCGGCGGTTCCGGGGCCGGCCCGCTACTCCCCGGACCACCAGCTTCGGGTCCAACACCGCTTCCCTGGGCTCCAGTTCGGGCTTCTCCAGCCGCTCCACCGCGAAGCGCACCGCGTGCTCCGCCATGAGCCCCGCGTCCTGGCGTACGGTCGTCAGCCCGATCGGCATCAGGTGGGAGAGGTGGCTGTCGTCGTAGCCGACGACGGACACATCACGTGGCACCTCGACGCCCGCCCTGGTCAGGGTCATCAACAGGCCCATCGCGCTACGGTCGTTGCCGGCCAGGACCGCGGTCGGCAGGAGCTGTCCCCGGTCCCGTTCCGCGAGGAGCAGACGGCCTGTCTCGATGCCCGACAGCTCCGTGTGGTCACCGGGGATCACCCGCGCCTCGGACTCCAGCCCGTGGCGCCGCATCGCCGCCCGGTAGGCGCGGCGCCGGTCGGCCGAGCCGGGACCGCCGCCGCCGTCGATGTGCACGATCCGGCGGTGCCCCGATTCGACGAGGTGGTCCATGGCCTGTCGTACGCCCTTGCCCTCGGCGGAGTGCACGAAGTCGACGTGGGCGTGCGGAACCCGGCGACTGACGGAGACGGCGACCGTACGGCGCCCCAGTTCGTCGAGGAAGGAGGGCTCCGCGAACGAGCCGAGCAGGATCAACGCCTCGCAGCGGTGACTGAGCAGCGCCTCCACGGCCTTCTCCTCGCTGCGGCTCTGCGTGGCGCCGGACAGCAGTACCTCGTAGCCGAGGCGCTCGGCCTCGGGGTAGATGCCCTCGATGAGATCTGTGTGGAAGGGCTGCTGCACGGCGAACATCACGCCGAGCGTGCGGCTGTGGCCACGGGCGAGCAGCCGGGCCGCGCTGTCGGGGCGGTAACCGATCTCGTCGGCGATCCGCAGGACCCGTTGCCGGGTCTCCTCGCCGGCTCCCGGCTGGTTGCGGAAGATGATCGAGACGAGCGCCCGGGAGACGCCGGCCTTCGCGGCGACGTCCGCCATCGTGGGCCGCTGCTTGCCCGATGCATCCACCTGTGAACCCACCCTTCGACGTGGCCCACCTTAGCCAGTGATCTCGAAATCTCCCGGCAACAGGCTATTGACATGACATTTGGACCAGGGTCATCGTACTCGTACTAGAGCGCGCTAGTAGAGCGCGACAGCAAACACCGTGAAACTCCCGATCTCGGGGTGAAGGGACATGTCATGGCAACGGCGCCAGGCCCGCTCCGCACCATCGCCGGCAACCTCTGCCTGGGCTCCGCCCCCGACTCCTGGGGCATCTGGTTCCCCGAGGACGAGCAGCAGGTGCCGTACACACGCTTCCTCGACGAGCTGGCCACGGCCGGTTACGAATGGCTGGAGCTCGGCCCCTACGGCTATCTCCCCACCGACCCGCAGCGGTTGAAGGAGGAGCTGGACGCCCGCGGGCTCCAGGTCTCCGGCGGCACCGCCTTCGGCGCCCTGCACCGGCCGGAGGCGTGGGACGAGATGCTCGCCCACGTCCGACAGGTCGCCGCGCTGACGGCGGCCGCGGGTGCCCATCACCTCGTGCTCATCCCGCCCATGTACCGGGACGAGAAGACGGGTGAGTTCACCGAGTCGCCCGAACTGACCGCCGACCAGTGGGCGGGCTTCGGCCGGTCCGCCGACCGGCTCGGCAAGCTGCTGCTCGACGAGTACGACGTACGGCTCGTCCTCCATCCGCACGCCGACAGCCACATCCAGACCCAGCCGGAGATCGAACGGCTGCTCAACGAGTCGGACCCCCGCTACACCAACCTGTGCCTGGACACAGGCCATGTGGCCTACGGCGGCGGCGACAACCTGGACCTGATCCGCCGCTTCGGCGAGCGCGTCGGCTACGTCCACATCAAGCAGATGGACGCCGCGGTGCTGGCCCAAGTCGCCGCGGAGGACCTGTCGTTCGGGGAGGCGGTCAAGCGCGGGGTGTGCGTGTCACCTCCCGCCGGCGTGCCGAACCCGGCCGACGTGGTGGCCGAACTCGCCCGGCTGGACGCCGAGTTGTTCGTCGTGGTCGAGCAGGACCTGTATCCGTGCGCGCCCGAGGTGCCGTTGCCGATCGCGGTCAACACCCGTGAGCATCTGGCCGGTTGCGGACTGACGGGCACCCGCCGTCCGCACCTCGACCGGTAAGCGGCGGCCATGGACGTCAAGGACCACACGACCCAGACAGCCCGCACCACAACCACCTCGCGGACGGTCTCCGGCAGGCTGCGGCTCATCACCGTCATCGCCACCTTCGGCGGACTCCTCTTCGGCTACGACACCGGCGTCATCAACGGCGCCCTGCCCTACATGACCGACGACCTGGGCCTGACCCCTTCACCGAGGGCATGGTCACCAGCTCGCTGCTGCTCGGCGCCGCGCTGGGCGCGGTCACCGGCGGCCGGTTCTCGGACGCGCGCGGGCGCCGCCGTACGATCCTCGTCCTCGCCGTGGTGTTCTTCGTCGGCGCACTCGGCTGCACACTCGCGCCGAACACCGCCGTCATGGTCGTGGCCCGCTTCGTGCTCGGCCTCGCGGTCGGCGGCGCCTCGGTGACCGTGCCGGTCTATCTGGCCGAGATCTCGGCCGCCGAGCGGCGCGGGGCCCTGGTCACCCGTAACGAACTCATGATCGTCAGCGGGCAGTTGCTCGCGTTCACCTCCAACGCGGTCATCGCGCGGGTGGGAGGTGAGTCCGGCGGGGTGTGGCGCTACATGCTCGTGCTCGCCACGATCCCGGCCGTCGTGCTCTGGTTCGGCATGCTGGTCATGCCGGAGAGCCCACGCCGGCTGGCCTCCGAGACCCGCTTCGCCGAAGCCCTGGACGTGCTCAAACAGGTCCGGTCCCAACAGCGGGCCGAGGCCGAACTCGCCGAAGTCTCCGCGCTCGCCGTCAAGGAGGACCAGGCGAAGCTCGGCGGCTGGCAGGACATGAAGTCCACGCCGTGGCTGCGCAAGCTCATGTTCGTCGGCTTCGGCATCGCGATCGTGCAGCAGATCACCGGCGTCAACACGATCATGTACTACGGCACCCAGATCCTCACCGATGCCGGTTTCACCGCCGACAGCGCCCTGACCGCGAACATCGCCAACGGCGTCATCTCGGTGCTCGCCACCTTCGTCGGCATCTGGCTGCTGGGCCGGGTCAACCGTCGCCCGATGCTGATGACCGGTCAGATCGGCACGACAGCAGCCCTGTTGCTCATCGGGGTCTTCTCTCTGGTGTTGCCGTCGGGCGATGGCCGGGCCTTCGCCGTGCTCGCCATGACGGTCAGCTTCCTCGCCTTCCAGCAGGGGGCGATCTCGCCGGTGACCTGGCTGATGCTCTCGGAGATCTTCCCGATGCGCATGCGCGGATTCGGGATGGGTGTCGCGGCCGTGGTGCTGTGGCTGACCAACTTCGCGATCGGACTGGTCTTCCCGTCCCTGGTCTCCGCCATCGAGGTCTCCCACACCTTCTTCCTCTTCGTGGTGGCGGGCGTCTTCTCGCTCGCCTTCGTCAAGCTCTACGTCCCCGAGACCAAGGGCCGCACCCTCGAAGCCCTCGAAGCCGAACTCCGGGCGCGCTTCTCCTGAACACCCCTCATTCCTGAAGGAATTGACCATGACCGTACGTGTAGGAGTCATCGGCGCCGGCTGGATCGGCAAGGAGCACATCCGGCGCCTCACCCACACCGTCACCGGCGCCCGCGTCACCGCGGTCACCGACATCGACACCGCCCGCGCCGAGGAGGCGGCTGCCCCGGTCGGCGCCCGCGTGCTGCCCGACGGCGCGGCCCTGAGCGCGGCGAACGACGTCGACGCGGTCCTCGTGACGTCCTGGGGCCCGACCCACGCCGAGCACGTGCTGACCGCGATAGCAGCCGGGAAGCCGGTGTTCTGCGAGAAGCCGCTGGCGACGACCGCCGAAGACTGCCTGAGGATCATCGAGGCCGAGACGGCACACGGCCGCCGCCTGGTCCAGGTCGGCTTCATGCGCCGATACGACGCCGGATACCGGCAGTTGAAGCAGGTCATCGACTCCGGCCGCATCGGCGAGCCGCTGATCGTGCACTGCGCCCACCGCAACCCGACCGTCCCCGCGTCGTACACCTCCGACATGGCCGCCCTGGACACGGCCGTGCACGAGGTGGACGTACTGCGCTGGCTCCTCGACGACGAGATCGTCTCCACCCAGGTGGTCACCCCGCGCGCCACGAGCAAGCGGTTCGCCCATCTCAAGGACCCGCAGATCATGCTCTTCGAGACCGCCAAGGGCGTCCGTATCGACCTGGAGGTCTTCGTCAACTGCCAGTACGGCTACGACATCCAGTGCGAGGCGGTAGGCGAGGAAGGGCTCGTGCGGCTGCCCGACCCGGCCGCGGTCGGCGTGCGCGCCGCGGGACAGCACAGCACGGAGGTGCTCACGGACTGGGTGGGCCGCTTCGCGGACGCCTTCGACACCGAGTTCCGCGAGTGGATCGCGGGGATCGCCGCGGGCGACGAACCCACCGGCCCCTCGGCCTGGGACGGCTACGCGGCCACCGTCATCACCAGCGCGACCGTCGAGGCCCTGGAGTCGGGCCACGTCGTCGCCACCGACCTCAAGCCCCGTCCCGCCTTCTACGGAGGTGCCGCGTGAAGATCGCCCTCGACCCTTACATGCTCCGCGGCCTGCCCATCGACGAGATGGTGCGCACAGTCGCCGAACTCGGCTACGAGTACATCGAGTTGTCACCCCGCGACGACTTCATGCCGTTCTTCCTGCACCCGCGCGCCGACGACGACCGCGTGGCGGAGCTGAAGAACTCCCTGCGCGCGCACGGGGTGGAGCTGTCCTCCGTGCTCCCGCTGTACAAGTGGTCCTCGCCCGACGAGACCGAGCGACAGACCGCCGTACGGTACTGGAAGCGGATGATCGAGATCACCGCAGACCTCGAATGCCCCCTGATGAACTCGGAGTTCAACGGCCGCCCGGAACGCGCCGCCGAGAGCGAGGCCGCCTTCTGGCGCTCACTGGAGGAACTCCTGCCTCTCTTCGAGCGGGAGGGCATCGCCCTGAACCTGGAGGCCCACCCCGACGACTTCTGCGAGGAGAACACCCCGCCGTCGACCTCGTCCGCGCCATCAACAAGCCCTGGGTGAACTACCTCTACTGCGCCCCGCACTCCTTCCACCTCTCGGGCTCCGACCCGACCGCGGACATCGCCGCGATGATGCGCTACGCCGGCGACAAGCTCCAGCACGTGCACATCGCCGACTCCTTCAACCACAAGGGGTCCAGCGGACTGCGCTACATCCTCAACCCGCCCGGCACCACCGCCCGCATCCACCAGCACCTCGACATCGACCAGGGCGAAGTCGACTGGAACGCCTTCTTCGGCACCCTGCGCGAGCTGGACTTCGACGGCGTGGCCACCGCCTGCGTCTTCGCCTGGGAGGAACGCGCCCGCGAGTCCTCGGCCTTCATGCTCGACCGCATCGCCAAGGAACTCACCGGGTGAACGACCACCCCTTCGGGACGACATGACCGCACGGGCAGGCGGGGTGCCGTCGTGCACAGCGCGCGCCACCACGCCGCCTACCCGTGAGCCTCCTGACCGTCAGCGGGTGACCATCAGCTTGCGGACACCGTAGTTGGTGCCGGTGAAGTCCATCGGCACCTCTTCCAGGGGGTGGCGAGCCGCAGATTCGGGAAGCGCGCGAAGAGCTTGGGCAGGACCGTCCTCAGCTCCGCGCGGGCGACGTTCTGCCCCAGGCAGGCGTGGACGCCGTAGCCGAAGCCCATGTGACGGACCATCTTGCGGTCGATGTCGAGGGTGTCGGGGTTCTCGAAGACGCGGGGGTCGCGGTTGGCTGCGTTCATCGCCACCACCACAAGGTCGCCCTTCCTGATCCGGGCGCCACCGATCTCCAGGTCCTCCAGCGCCGTACGGCCGAGACCGAACTGCACGATGGTCAGGTACCGCATCAGCTCCTCGATCGCGGGCCCCACCTTCGCGGGCTGGTCCAGCAGCTTCTGCCGCTCCTGCGGGTGGGTGAGCAGGGTCAGCGTGGACAGGCCCATCATGGCGGCGGTCGTGTCGTGCCCGGCGAAGAGCAGCAGGACGCCGAGGCCGATCAACTGCCGTTCGGTGAGGATCGAGTCCTCGCCGTCCGCCTTGTTGATCAGTTCCGCGAGGATGCCGGTCGTGTCGCCTGTACGACGCTTGTCCGCGACCAGGTGGGTGATGTAGTCGACCAGCCAGTGCGCGCCCTTGTCGCGCTCCTCCTTGCTCTTGGCCATGTCCATCATGTCCACCGTGGCGTGGTGGAAGCCGTCGCGGTCCTCGTACGGGACGCCGAGCAGTTCGCAGATCATCAGGCAGGGGATCGGCAGCGACATCGCCTCGACGAAGTCGAAGGTCTCGGGCCCGGCGGCGATGGCGTCGAGGTGCTCGTCAACGATCTTGTCGAGGTACGGCTGGAGCCTGGTCTGCACGGCCTTGGGGGTGAACCGGGCCGTCAACAGGCGGCGGTAGGTGCCGTGTTCGGGCTCGTCCATGAAGACGAACCCCACGTCGAAGGGCGCGTTCTCGTGGTCTTCGGGCTCTTCGCCCTCGGGGGTGTCGTGACGGTCACGCTTGGCGCTCAGCCGCGGGTCGTTGAAGACCTGGCTGCCCTCCTCGAAACGGGTGACCAGCCAGCCGGTCGTCCCGTTGGGGAAACGCACCCGGAGGATCGGCTGGTCCTCTCGCAGCTGGGTGAACTCCGCGGGCGGGTCCAGCGGACGGCTCGGGTCGCGGGTGACGGGCTGGCTCACTACGGTGTCGGTCATCGGTCCTCCTTGGCGGTGCTCTGTGCGGCGGCGCTGTGTGTGGCGAGGGCGGCGGAGATGCCGCGGTGAGCGGCGGTCGCGTTGCCCCAGCCGACGTAGAAGGCGAGGTGCAGGACGGCCTCTTTGAGCTGATTTGCCGTCAGTTCCTCGTTGGTGAGGGCGCCTTGGACCTGGATCTGCATCAGGTCGTCTCGGCCGAGGGCGGCGGTGGCGCCGATCACCAGCAGCCGGCGGTCGCGCACGGACAGGTCCGGGCGGTTCCAGATGTCGCCGAACAGGTGCTCCACGGTTTCGCTGGTGTAGGGGTCCAGCTGCTCCGGCATGGTCGCGCTGAACCCGGGGCCGTAGACCGTGTCCATCATCGCCAGGCCGCGCTGAAGCGGGTCCTCGACGGCGGCCGACCGGGCCGGTCCCGCGTCCAGTCCGAGGGTGTGCTCGGCCTCCGCTCGGGTGACGTCCACCAAGGGGTGTGGGACGCCGAGCGCGGCGGCCAGATCACCGGCGGCGTCCAGGTCCTTGGTCATGAGCGGCTCGATCTGCCGGGCGGTCGGCTCGGGCAGGGTGCCGTCGGCGCCGCGCATGCGCAGCAGTTGGAGCAGGGTCCGGCCCTCCGGATCGGCGGTGTCGATCACCTCGGCCAGTCGCGCCGGTTCGACTCCCGCGGCGGCGGCCAGCGCCGCGGCCTCGGTGACGGTGCGCCAGGTTCCGTAGGTGACAACGTTACGGGCGATCTTGGTCGCCATCCCGGCACCCAACGGGCCGCAGTGCACGACCTTCTTGGCCCAGTCGTCCAGTACGGGCCGCGCGTGGTCGACCACGGACCGCTCGCCGCCGATGATGGCGACCATGCCGTGCTCGGCGGCCTTGTCGCCGGGGGTGACGCCGCAGTCGAGGAAGCCGACCTCCCTCTTGGCGCACAGCTCGGCCAGTTCGTGGACGACGGGCAGCGCGACGGTGGACTGCAGCACGATCGTCAGACCCGGGTGCGCACCCGACAGCAGACCGCCGCCCCCGGCGATGACCGCACGGGCCTGGGCGGCGTTGACCACGGCGACCATCACCACGTCGGAGCCCTTGGCCACGTCGGCCGGGGAGGCGAGCGGGGCGGGTACGCCCTCCAGCTTGTCGGAGGCGTCCGGCCTGATGTCGTAGACCGCCGGGACCCGCCCGCTGCGGGCGAGACTGACCGCGACTCCCCCGCCGATCATGCCGAGGCCCACGACTCCGGCCCTGAGTACCTGGGTGTTCGTCATCACGCGGTCCTTCCGATGAGAGCGGTGTCGACGGCCTGGTCCCACTCGGCGGCCTCGGCCACCAGTGCGCGGTAAGTGCGGGTCGCCCGGGGCAGGTTGACGCCGACGACACCGCACACCCGGCCCTCCCTGCCGTAGAGGGCGACGAGCTTGCGCTCCTCGACATGGCCCTCGACGATCCGCACCTCGTCCGCCCCGCGCGTACGGCCGTAGATCTGGATCTTCAGGTCGTACTGGTCGGACCAGACGTACGGCACCGGGTCGAAGGGCAGCGCCTCACCGGGCGCGGCCAGAATGTTGCGGGCCACGGCCAGGCCCTGTTCGGCGGCGTTGGTCCGGTGCTCGATCCGGGTCGGCTCACCGGTGCGCGGATGCAGCCAGCAGGCGACGTCACCGGCCGCCCACACCCCGCTCCCGGCGTACAGCGTGGAGTCGCACTCCACCCCGTTGCCCACCGGGATGCCGCTGCCCTCCAGCCAGGTGGTGCCGGGCCGGGCACCGATGCCGACCAGGACCTCGTCCGCCTCCACCACCCGGCCGTCCGCGAGCCGGACGCCGGTGGCCCGGCCGTTCTCGGCGAGGATCTCCTCGACCAGCATTCCCGCCACGATGCTCACCCCGCGTTCGAGGTGGACCTCCGAGAGCATCCGCCCCAGTTCGGGGCCGAGCGCGTCGGCGAGCGGCACCGCGACGTCGGTGACCATGGTGACCTCGGAGCCCAACTCCCGGGCCACCGACGCCGCTTCGGCGCCGACGAAGCCCGATCCCACGATCGCCAGCCGGGGCCGCGTACGCAGCGCCTCGCGGAAGCCGAGAGCGTCCTCCAGAGTGCGCAGCACATGCACGCCGGCCACCCCCTCGGTACCCGGCAGCCGACGGGCCGCCGCGCCGGTGGCGACCACCAGCGCGTCGTAACCGACCCGGCTGCCGTCAGCCAGCGCGACCTCACGGTTACGGGCGTCCAGGGCCACGGCCGCGACGCCGAGGCGCAGGTCCAGGTCGAGTGCCTCGATCGCCTCGCCGTCGCGCAGCTGAAGCCGTGCGACGTCCCACTCGCCGGAGAGCAGTTGCTTGGACAGCGGCGGCCGGTCGTAGGGAAGGTGTTTCTCCTCGCCGATCAGCGTCACCCTGCCCGCGTAGCCCGCCCGGCGCAGACCTTCCACCACGCTCAGACCGGCCGCTGAGGCGCCGACGACGGCGATCCGTGCCGGGAGCTCATCCGCGCACCTCGATCGCGGCCGCGGGACAGACGGCGGCGGCCTGGCGGACGTTCTCGTACGCGCTCTCGGGCGGGTTCTCGTCGAGCAGTACGACGATGCCGTCCTCGTCCCGCTGGTCGAAGACCTCCGGGGCGGCCAGAACACACTGGCCCGCACCACAGCACTTGTCGAAATCAATGGAAATGTCCATGGGGCGTACCTCCGTCAAGCCCCCTCCGGGGCGACACCGACCAGGAGTCCAGAGCCATAAAGTTGCCTCAGTCACCTAACTAAGTTCAGTGATGACTGTACTGCGCACCCCGACGCCGACGAATCACCCCGAGTGATACAGGTCACACCGCAGGGAGCCGTCACGACCTGCCGGACCGCGCCCCCGGAGCCGCGAGCGCAGCCGTTCATTAAGCTCGCCCGCAAGGGAGAGGACCGTATGAGCACGCAGTCGGCAGCCAGTGGGCGGGCACGAAGCCCTCGCGGTCAGGGGAACAGCTGCGCAGGGAGATCCTGCGTGCGGTGGGGCGGCTTCTCGACGAGTGGGGCGGCGTGGAGAAGCTCACCATGCGAGCCGTGGCCCGCGAGGTGGGCGTGGCGGCCCCCAGCATCTATCTGCACTTCTCCGACAAGGCGGAACTCGTCTGGGCGGCGTTGGCCGACAAGTACGAGGACCTCGCGACACGCATGCGCGCAGCCGACGCGGCAACGGCCGACGGCGGAGCAAACGCCCGGGAACGGCTACGCGCCCAGGCGCACGCCTACTGCCTCTTCGCCCGTGAATACCCCGGTCACTACCGGCTGATGTACGAGGTGCGTCAGCCGCCCGTCCCGACGGCCCGCCTCCACCTGCACCCGTCTCGACATGTCTCGCTCTCCCTGCGCGAGGCGTTCGCCCGGTGCCGGGAGGCCGGCTACCCGCTGTCGATGCCCGACGAGCAGGCCGCGCAGACACTGTGGGCGGGACTGCACGGTTTCATCGCGCTGCAGCACACCCTGTCCAGGGCCGAGCAGGCGCAAGAACCCGTGGAGCCCCTGGCCGACGGCCTCGTCGACACACTGATCCCGGCAAAGCCCGCGGACGAACCGCAACCGCCGGCGGCCGACACCGAAGCGGCACGGCGGATCCGGGCGATTCTCTCGGGCCAGGGCGATACGACACCGGCGGAAGCCAGTTGACGAACCTCCGGCGACAGGTCTCGCTCGCCGTCCCGCCCAAGAGCCCGAAGACCTCGGGTCCTGCCACATCTCCTACCTCTACGGCCTCCACCAGGGTTCCCTGATAGACGCCGAGGACATGGATTTTCGGCCGCCAAGGTCCGCGCGGGCCGTCGAGCGTCGCATGGCCCAGGACCGACGCAGGCCTCCGACTGGCACCGAGCGCCATCGTGGCAATGGCCGGGCCACACTGCTCCCGGCCGCACGGCGGAGTGCGACCAAGCCGAAGACCGTGGCACCCCAGCCACGACGCCCCCATCGGCGCGCCGGACTTCGCGGAGCCACTGGTTGACGCAGTCGCCGCTCATCAAGGCAGCACCTGCGACACCGTCGGAGTCCTGGCTGGTCAAGGGTTCCGTGGGCGATCCCAATGTGGCGCTGGGCGACTTCGCGCCCGCGAGGTGCGCACCAATGCGCTGCAGGACGCGTGGCGAGCAGACCTCTTCCTGCGCACGTCACCGACCGCCGTCCTCACCCGCGCCCCTCGATCCCGCAGCTCACCCGCCACGCCGTCGAGGACGTCACCGCGACGCCCGGTGATCATGAGCGCCGCCAAGCGCGCCGAGTTCGGCGGCTATCGCGCGACCTCGATGGTGCCGCTCGCGCCGGCCGATCGCATGAGAACGAACCCCGCACCGGTCGCCGTCGACGCCATCAGCGGCGGCTGACGCCCATCCCGGACGCCCGGCACAAGACCGTGGACCCATCTTCAAACGGAAACGATCGTTTGCGCTACCGCCGTCACCGATGCTAGCGTCGATCCCGCAAACGAAAACGATCGTTTCCGTTACTGGTCCTCGACGATGAGGAGGACGCCATGACGACGTCACCCGCCATCCCGGCCCTTCCCACCCGGACAGACGTGTTGATCGTCGGCGCGGGCCCCGCCGGGCTGACCCTGGCGGCCAGCCTGGCCCAGCTCGGCGTCGACCACGTCCTGATCGACCGCGACAGCGGGGTGCGGCCCGGCAGCAAAGCCGCCGCCGTGCAACCACGAGCGTTGGAGTACCTCGAACGGATCGGGGTCGCCGAGCGGCTGATCCAGGCCGGTGACCGCGGACGCGGCTTTCGACTGCACGACCGCGAACGCACCCTGCTGAGCGCCTCCTACGACAACCTCGACACGCCCTACCCCTACGTCCTGCTCGTCGCCCAGCAGACCACCGAGGAGCACCTCACGCTGCGTCTGCACGAGCTGGGCGGAACCGTCCACAGGGGACACAAGTTCCTCGGCCACTCCCCGACTTCCCCGGCGTCACGGCAACGGTCGCCGGCCCCGACGGCACGTTGCGCGCCGTGTCGGCCCGCTACCTCGTCGGCTGCGACGGCGTCTACAGCGGCGTACGGACCGCCGCCGGCATCGGCTTCCCGGCGACGCGCCCCAGCAACTGGTCGCCATCGCCGACGTACGTCTCAACCCGGGCAGCGGCGACGCCGTCGCCGAAGAGGACACCACGTTCTTCCTGTCCCCCAAGGGAATGCTCCTGGTGTCCCCCTCGCCGGCGGCCAACACCGGATCGTCGCCCCGGCGCCGGGAACTGCCACGCCCACCGCGGCCGACGTCGAACAACTGCTTGTCGACCGCGGACCACGCACCGACGACGTCCGGGTGACGGAAGTGGTGTCCGCGTCGACCTACCGTGTCCAGGAACGCGTGGCCGAGCGGTTCCGCGAAGGCCCGGTCTTCCTGGTCGGCGACGCCGCCCACACCCACAGCCCGGCCGGAGGGCAGGGCATGAACACCGGCATCCAGGACGCCGGCAACCTGGCCTGGAAGCTGCACGCCGTGCTCAGCGGACTCGCGCCGACCGCACTGCTGGACACGTACCACCGCGAACGGCACCCCGTCGCCGCCGACCTGGTCGGCTTCACCAGCCGATTCGCCAAGCTGGCGACCCTGCGCAGTCCCGCGGGCTCGCGTCTGCGCAACAACGTGCTCGCCGCAGCGGCGTCCGCCCCCGGCTTCACCGACTGGATCACCACCAAGCTCTCCCAGCTCGACCTCGGCTACACCCAGGAGCCGGACTCAGGCGCGCCCCGCGTCGGGCAGCGGGTTCCTCCGGGCTCCGTGCCGCCAGCCGGACTGCGCTGGACGCTCGCCGTTCCGGGCGACGGCGACCCGCACGATCACGACGTCCTCGCGGTACGCCACGTCCGCCACCTCCCCGCATCGCTGCTGGTACGTCCGGACGGCTACCTCGCCGGGCACTCCGTGCCCACCACCGCCGCCGACGTGCTCGACCGGCTGCCGGACTACCTGCCCACTCGATGACACCTCTGGCGATCGGAGACCAGACATGTCCACAGCCACATTCATCCACCAGGTCGCCGTGTTCGACGGCACTCGACCGCTCCCGGCGCAGGACGTCCTGATCAACGACGGGACGATCGCCGCCGTCGCCCCCGCGCTGGCCGTACCGCACGGCGCGACCGTCGTCGACGGCGCCGGACAGACCCTGCTGCCGGGGCTGATCGACGCGCACACCCACACCACACACGCCGGCCAACTGCGGCAGTCACTGGTCTTCGGCGTCACCACAGAAGTCTGCATGGGCGGCGACCCCGAGACCTCCCGCCGACTCCGGGCCCTCGCCCGCGGCCGTGACGACCTCGCGGACCTGCGCATCGCCACCGTCGGGGCCACCGCACCCCGCGGCCACCCCATCAACTGGTCGAGATCGGCATGCTCAAGCCCTTCCCCACCGTCGCCGGCCCGGAGCACGCCGACGCGTTCGTGGCCGACCGGGTCGCCGACGGCGCCGACCACCTCAAGATCTTCATCGAGGACGGCACCGTGGCCGGCAGGCCCATGCCCACCATGTCCGACGCGACAGTGGTCGCGCTGGTGGCCGCGGCACACGAGCGCGGGCTGCGCACCGCGGCCCACACATGGACCCGCAGCGCCGTGCGGCAGGCCATCGCCTGCGGCGTCGACATCCTGGCCCACCCGCCGTCGGACGGACCCTCCGACCAGGACCTGATCGAGGCGGTGGCCGCCGCGGGCGCCATCGTGATCGCGACGCTCCCGCCCCTGGCCGGAATGAGCAACGCGTCCCCGAGTTCGAACTGGCGCAGGACCCCAGGCTTCGGCCCTACGCCGACCCCGAGTGGTTGGCCGGCCTCGACCGCATCCACGCCATCGAGCCCGGCGAGCGGATGGGACCGCTGGGGTCCGCACTTCCGACGCCGCCGACGCCGCCGTACGGATGTTCCGCATCGGGGTGCCGCTACTGGCCGGCACGGACGGCACCGGCGGAGACCACCCGACCACGCACGGCATCAGCTACCACGGTGAACTCGACCTGCTCGTCCAGGCCGGCCTCACCCCGGCCGAGGCGCTGACCGCCGCGACCGCCGCCCCCGCCGACGCCTTCGGTCTCGACGACCGTGGCCGCGTCGCCCCGGCCTGCGCGCCGACCTGCTGCTCGTCAACGGCAGCCCAAGCGCCGACATCACCGCGCTGCGTGACATCACCGCCATCTGGCGCCGCGGCATCCGCGTCAACCGTTCCGCCCAGATCGCCGTAAAGGAGTTGGTCTGACCATGAACACCCCCTGCCACGACGGAATCCACCACATCAAGTTGCCGGTCACCGATCTGGAACGCAGCACGGAGTGGTACACCACCGTGCTCGGCGCCCGCCGCCTCACCCGACTCGACCACCGCAGGCCCGACGGCACCCTGTTCGCCGTGATCCTCGACATCCCCGGCATCACCGGACGGGTCGAGCTCCGGTTGGACCCCGCCACCGCCAAGTCCGTGAGCGGCCACGACTTCCTCACCCTCGCCGTCGCCGACAGGTCCACCATGGATTCCTGGGTCACCCGCCTGGACTCCCTCGGCGTCCACCACTCGCCGCTGATCGTGGCCCTGGTCGGCTGGCTGCTCGTCGTCCCCGACCCCGACGATCTCCGGCTCCGCTTCTACACCACCGAACCGCACGGCCTCGCCGCCTCCGCCGTCGAGTTCGACTCCCCCTGGCTCGGCGCCGGCGTCACCCCGAACATGGCGGACACGACGTCGTGTCCGCCATCGGCCGGATGACCGTGCTTCCCGGCCACGAGGACGAGGTGCTCACCCTGATGCGCGCCGTCGCCGACGCCACCCGACAGGAGGACGGCTGCCTGGCCTACCAACCGCACCGCGCCAAGGACAACCCGCACGCGATCGTCGTCTACGAGTCCTGGGCAGGCCCCGACGCCATGGCCGCCCACCACCGCTCCGCGCACATGGACCTGTTCAAGAAGTCCGCCTCCTCGCTCGTCGAGTGGCCACCGCAGGTCGAACTGCTCGCCCCGGAGGCCTGATGCCACACCCGTCGCCGAGGCAGCAGGCATACACGGACGTGACGAGCGTGAGGGCATCCGACGGCCTGGGGTCCTGATCGGCTACGGCGAGTGGGCCCACCCCAGGGGGATTCCTGGACACCTGTTCCCAGGTACGGCTACCGGGGAGAGCACGGCCTTCCTCAGCCTTCCGGACCTGCGCATGATCGAGGGGACGATGCTCAACACGTCAGGGAGGAAAGAGCCATGACGACGGAGTACCCGGACCGGCCCGCCGTGCCCGCGGTGAGCGGAAGCGTGCGGTCGTCGGAGGGGCCTGCGCGCCTCTTCCGCCTCGACGGCCGGCGGGCCGTGGTGATCGGCGCGGGCAGTGGCATCGGTGCCGCCGGCGCCCGTGCCCTTGCCGCACATGGCGCCGCGGTGGTCTGCGCCGACCTCGACCTCGCCGCAGCCACCAGCACCGCCACCGCGATCGGCGGCGAGCCCTGTCGATTGGATCTCTTGGACCGCGAGGCGGTGCGGGCGGCTCCCGACGCGCTGGGTGAGATCGACGTGCTCGTCTTCACCCCGGCGACGAACGTCCGCAGGCGGCTGGTCGACTACTCCGACGCCGAGTTCGACCGCATCGTCGATCTCAACCTGCGGGCGCCGTTCGACCTCCTGCGCGCCTTCGGAAGGCCCATGGCCGCTCGTGGCCGCGGGTCGATCATCGGCGTCTCCTCGATCCGTGCCGTCACCGTCGAGCCCGCCCAGGGATCTACTCCGCGACGAAGGCCGGCCTCGGCGCCCTGCTCCGTACGGCCGCTGCGGAGCTGGGACCGCTGGGCGTGCGGGTGAACGTGCTCGCCCCGGGGTCGTCGAGTCGCCGATGACGACCTGGGCCCAGTCCGATTCGGTGCGGTACGACGCCTACGCGGCGAAGACCGTGCTGGGCCGCTGGGCCCAGCCCGAGGAGATGGCGGGCGCCCTGGTGTTCCTGGCCTCCGACGCGGCGAGCTACGTGACCGGGAGCGTGCTCACCGTCGACGGCGGGTGGACGGCCGTCGACGGCCGCTACGAACCGCCGGAGTGAGCGCCGGGCCCCTGCCGGCCAGCCCGAGCCGTCACGTGCCGGAGAACATGGCCTTCGCCATCTCCTGTCCGTCGCCGATCGTGTCGATGACGACCAGCGGGTTCGAGTAGTCCCGCCAGTGGACGATCCGACGGCCGCGGATCGTCACGATCGAGACGTAGTGCTGGTGGTAGGGCCTGCCGGTCGTGACCCCGGTGCCGTGGCTCGCGTACTCCAGGATCACCACGCCGGGTGTGGCCGTCGTGTAGATCCTGGCGTCGCTCATGCGGTCGAGGGTGATGATGCGCCCGTAGCCGCGGAACGAGTCGATGATCGCCTGACGTCCCCGGAGCTCGGGCGGTGTGCCCGGGGGTGCGTAGACGAACTCCATGACGACGTCGTCGGCGAACAGGTCGAAGTAGCGGTCCCCGTCGGCCAGCCCCGCGAGTGAGTCCTCGACGAGCTTGATGAAGGGAGCCAGGGCTCTGAATTCCGCGTAGTCGACCATCATCTCTCCTCGGTGGTTCTGGTTCTCGGACTCAGACCTGGTTGTTCCACATGCGGAACACGGTGCACTTGGTGTGCTCGTCGAAGGTCACGGTCCAGAGGTTGGCGAAGGTGCCGAGTTCCTCGTAGACGCCCGTGCCGCCGATGGCGGCCGTGTCTCCGTTGACCATGAAGAGGGTCCAGTCGAAGTCCCAGCCGCCCTGCTGCCAGGCCTCTCGGCTCTGCCAGCCCTTCACGATCTCCTCGCGTCCGATCCAGTGCGTTTCGTACGGCCACTCGTGGTATTCGGCATCGGCGGCGAAGAGGGACGCGATGTCCTCCGGCGCATTGCTGCGCCAGGCGCGCACGTAGCCGGCCACCCATCCCTCCACCTGCTGCTTCGTGGGCACGATCGGCTCCTTTTTCGCTGTCGTTCGGTGTCGTTAGATGTCGTCGGTGCGCGGTCGCGGGTCCGTGACCGGAGTTCAGGACACAGCCGTCGCAGCCGTTCCGTCGCGCCGGACCGTGATGGTCCGGGGTGCGGTGAACTCGATCAGGCCCTCGGGCCCGCTCTCGGAGCCGAGGCCGGACTGCTTGTGGCCCGCGAAGGTGACGTCCGGGGTGAGGTGCTGGACCTCGTTGATCCACACCGTGCCCGCCTCCAGGCGTCGGCCGACGGCCAGGGCCGCTTCCGGGTCGGCCGACCAGACGGACGCGCCGAGTCCGTACTCGCCCGCGTTGGCCCGGGTGACGGCGTCCTCGACGTCGTCGAACCGGAGGAGCGGCAGGACCGGACCGAACTGCTCCTCCTGGACGATGCGCGAGTCCTCCGGGGGTTGTCCACGAGCGTCAGCGGCACGGAGTAACCGGGACTGTCCTGGCCCTGGCCCTGCGGATGGCCACCGATGGCGAAGCTGTGGCCGTGCGCCCTGGAGTCGTCGAGGAGGTCGAGGATCCGGTCGTACTGCGGGCGGTTCTGGACCGGGCCGAGGCGCACGCCCGCCTCGGTGCCGGGGCCCATCCGTACAGTGCCGGCGTAGGCGGCCAGGGCCTGCTTCAGCGGTTCGTAGACGTCTCGGTGGATGTAGAGGCGTTTGATCGCCAGGCAGACCTGGCCGCTGTTGGCGAAGGCTCCCCAGAACAGCTTCTCGGCGACGGCCGGGACGTCGACGTCCGGGAGGACGATGGCGGGGTCGTTGCCGCCCAGTTCCAGGGTGACGCGGGTGAGGGTGGGCGCCGCGCCGGCCATGACCTGGCGGCCGGTCCGGGTGGAGCCGGTGTAGCTGATCATGTCGATGCCGGGGTGTTCGGTCATCCGCGGCCCGAGCCCGGCGTCGCCCGACACGACGTTCAGCACGCCGGGCGGGAGCACGTCGCGCAGGATCTCGCCGACCTTCAGCGTGGTCAGGGGGTGAACGGCGACGGCTTCCACACCACGGTGTTGCCCGCGAGCAGGGCCGGAGCGAGCTTGAACCCGGCGTTGCCCAGCGGGTAGTTCCACGGCACGATCGCCCCGACGACACCCAGCGGGACACGTCGGGTGACGGAGAGACGCTCCGCGCTGTCCTCGTTGACCGTCTCCGGCAGCGACAGCGAAGCCGTCCCACGCAGCCAGTACCCGAACCCGAGGATTTCGCCTGCGGCGTCGTCCAGGCTTTTTCCTGCTCCCGGGTGAGGAGCCGCTTGAGCGGTTCGAGCTGTGCCTCGACGGCGTCGGCGACCGCCAGGACGAGCTTGCGGCGCTCCTCGAACGGAGTGGCCGACCAGCCGGGGAGCGCCGCCCGGGCTGCGGCCACGGCCTGGTCCAGTTGCTCGGGCGTGCAGACGGGCGCCCGCCCCGCGACGGTCTCGTCGGCCGGATCGAGCACGTCGTATTCGCTCGCTCCCGCTATCGCGACGCCCGCGATCGTCATGGTGAAGCCAGTAGGCATGGAAGTCTCCTGAAGTGAGGATCGGTGCTGTCGGAGGTACCGGTGGCCTGGGGACGACGGATCCGGGTGGTGTCGGATCGGCCCGTCGGATCGGCCCTGGTGTCAGGTGCCCCTGACGTCCCGCGGTCGCAGGGAAGGCACACCACCGACTATCGGTCTGCCGCCACCGACCAGGAAGGCCGGGTCTGCCTAGGAGTGCCACACCCAGGAACGACTGCCCGGGTCCCTCCGGAGACAGCCGCTACGGTCCACCAGCCACCGCGCCATCAGGACACGGCTCCTCGCTGCTCGGGCACGCCAGGCTGCCCGGGAGGCGGCGTACGATGCGAGGATGAGCGACCACGAGCTGGGCGAGTTCCTCCGCGCACAGCGTGCTCGGTTGAGTCCGGCAGACGTGGGCATGGCCACGTCCGGCACGCGCCGCGTCACCGGCCTGCGGCGTGAGGAGGTCGCTGTCCTGGCCGGGGTCAGCGCTGACTACTACGCGCGTCTCGAACAGGGGCGGGAGACCAACCCTCCGCCCAGGTCCTCGACGCCCTCACGAAGGCCCTGCAGCTGGGAACCGATGCACGCTGGCACGCCTACCGGCTCGCCGGCCTGCTGCCGAAATCGACGCCCGCCGCTCCGCACGACCCCGTGCACCCGGCGCTGCTCCAGTTGATGGACGCCTTCCCCACCGCCGTGGCCTACGTCATCAACCACCGGCTGGAAATCCTCGCCTCCAACACGCTGGCCGATGCCCTGCTCTCGCCTCTGGCCGACCCACGCCGCATGGTCCGCTCCCTCTTCCGCGACCCCGCGGCCCGCAAGCTGTTCGCCGACTGGCAGACCGTCGCGCGCGACTCCGTCGAGGCACTGCGCCTGGCGGCCGGGCAGGAACGCCGCGATCCCGAGATCGCCGCGCTGGTAAAGGGAACTACTGGCCGACAGCGCCGAGTTCACCGCCATGTGGCAGGACCTCAGCGTCAGCGGCCTGGGCCGCAAGACCAAGGTCTTCAACCACCCGGACGTCGGCCTGATCACCCTCACCTACCAGGCGTTCGACGTGCAGGGCGCCTCCGGCCAGTACCTCCTGGTCGGCACCGCGGAAGCCGGCAGCACCGACGCCGACTCCCTCGCACTCCTGGGGTCGCTCCATGCGGCCGACCGACGACGTCCGTGATCAGGGCTGACCGTCAGTTCCAGGCTCGCGCAACGTCGTATCAGGCGAGGGCTTTGCCGAAGTACATCAGTTCCCACAGTGCGTCGTCGGTATGGCTGTCCACAAGCTGCTCACCCTGGTAGTGCTCGATCCGCAGTTCGCCGGCGAACCGCTGGTAGGTGCCGTCGAACCCGGCGAGTTTCGCGGCGGCCTTCTTCGGACCCTTGAGCTCGTCGATGAATTTCACTCCCATGAGGTCGGAGTACCGCGTGAAGGTCACGACGTAGCGCTCGTCACCGTCGGTGTAGGTGTAGCGGGTGACGTTGGCGACGGGCTTGCCGGTGTCGGTGTCGGTGTACCGGCCGAGTTCCTCGAAGGTGACCTTGGCGGCGTCGTCGGCGATGAGCTTGCCGTCGCGGGCCAGCATGAACACCGGGAACGTGGTGTAGCCGTACTTCTTCTCCGCGGTGATGTAGGACGCGATCACCGAGTACGGGCCCGCGGCGCCGCGGGCCCAGTACCAGTGGTGCATGAGCTTGAGCATCAGCTCGTTGCCCCAGTTGTGGTCGTGGTAGCCGACGCCGGACGTCGTGGTGCTCTTGCCGCCGACGCTGTAGGTGACCTCGGCCTTGCCCTGCGGGACCGACGGCAACCAGGCGAAATGGTGCTCGTCGTGTTCCCCGTACAGCCAGTACCCGGTTTCCGGGCGCCAGGACGGAACCTGCCCGGTCAGCCTGACGTCGACTGCGAGGTCCCCGCTTCGGGCGCGGATCTCGTAGTCGTGCAGGTTGCCGGTGAAGACGTTGTCGCCGATGCGCACGTCGCAGAACTCGGTCGAGGCGCTGTAGGCGGCCGGGCCCGGCTCGGCGAGTTCGGCGAGCGCGGTACCGTCCGGCAGGGTCAGATCGATCTGGACCCGCGGGCTCAGCGGCTTGCCCAGGTCGGTGAACTCCTTGGTGAAGAAGACCACGACGAGTTTGGCGCCGTCATCCAGGTGCGCGTCGAAGTACCACCACTCGTAGGTGCCCGGCGCGCCGTCGGTACGCGCGCCGTCCTCGAACGGCTTGATCGCGTGGGGTTCGATGCCGAGCCGGGCGTAGTCCTCGGGCGCGTCGCCCAGGCGGGCGGGCAGGGCCGCGGCGCTGCTGCGGAACATGGCACACCTCCTTGCCGGCAGGACACCGGACCATGTTATTTTCCAGTCGTCTATTTAATGCCATAATCAGTATGGGTCGTTTGTCAGATTCGAGCAACAACGGGAGGCTCCACATGGTCCGGGCCGCAGCCGCGCGAGGCCGGGGCGTCCCCGCGCCGGGGAGGGGCCCGACCTGGCCCACCTGCTGCGCGGAGCACTGGACGCCTTCGCCGAGTCGGGTTACGACGGCACCTCCGTGCGCGAACTGGCCCGACGACTGGGAGTGAGCCATGCCCTGCTCACCGCGCGCTTCGGCTCCAAAGAGGGGCTCTGGTTCGCCGCGATGGAACACGCGCTCACCCTGATCGAGCCGGCATGGCGCGACAGTGCCCAGTCACCGGAACTCGACGACCTCGACGTGCTGCGCGGCGCCATCATCGAGCAAGTGCTGTTCTCGGCGGCGTACCCGCAGGTGGTGCGCATCATGAACCATGAGGGGGCGATCGACAGCCCGCGCGTGCGCTTCGTCATCGAACGGTTCGCCAACCCCCTGCGCCCCGGCGTCGAAGCCCTGCTCTCCCGTCTCGTCGACGCAGGACGCATCCGCGACGTCCCCTACGCCACCCTCCACTACCTCGCGGTCGCGGGCGGCGGCGCCCTCTACGCGAACCCCGTCGAAGCAGCACTGCTCGGCGCACCCGTGCACCCCGACACCGACACCGTCCGCGCCCACGCCGAGACCGTCGCTGACGTGCTCATCGCGGGCATCTCCGCTACACCGCCACCGCCACCGCCACCGGCCCGGTAGACGCGTTTCGTTGACCACCACGACCAGCACGGCCGCTCCCCAGGGAGCGGCACGACTGTCCGTATCGACGGCTTTGGTCCCGTTGGCCACCAGCGCTCGAACCAGTCGGCGATTCGCTTCCTGCGCGGTCATTCCCCGGTCCCGACGCGATCGTGCGGATCGCTTCGAGTCGGAGGAGGAGATGCGGGAGACATCCGTCGGGACGCACAGGGGTACGAACCCGCTCGACGGTGCGACGCCCGTCTACCCGCACCTACCGCACGTTCACCGGCGGTCACATGGCCGTGGGCAGGACGCCCCGCAGCCCGGACCGACAAGCCGCTACGCAGTCGGCGAGAGGTTCAGGGCCGAGGCGAGGGAGCCCAGCCCGCCGATCAACTGCTCCGCCGCGACCGGCGCCACCAGATGACGGCCGACCAGAAGCCCGGGCATGAGCGTCATCAGTACGGTCGCGATCTGCTCCGGGTCCGCCTGCGGCGGAGTGATTCCTTCGTCGTGCCAACGACGGGCCAGTTCCGCGAGGCTGCCGCGCATGGCCAGATAGAACGCCCGGGTGCGAGTTTCGAGTTCGGGACTGCGCAGGGCCTCGCCCCATGCCTGGATGGCGATGCGCGTCAGGTCGTACGACTGTCCCTCGCCGCGATCGCGGGCCTCTGCCGTCATCGCCGTCAGCACCTCGGACGGTGAAGGGGTGGGCCGGCGCTCCAGGAGCCGCTCGAACAAGTCCCGGACCAGCACGAGGGCCTCGTCCGCGGCGGCGTCGATGAGCTCGTCCTTGCTGCGGAAGTAGCGGTAGACGGCGCTGGAGGACATGCCGGTCGCGGCGATGACGTCGTCCATCGACGTGGCGTGGAATCCGTTGCGGGAGAAGCAACTCCAGGCACTGGTGAGGATGTGACGGCGCCGCTCTTCCCGGCGCTCCTCGCTCAAGCGGGGCATGCCCCCACCTTAAACGCAAACGCTGGTTTCCGTTACTCGGAGACAGTGAGACCTGCTCAAGGTCACCGGCGCCGGCTCCACCAGTTGTACGCCGGGTTGTCGCCGATCGGCTCGTCCTCCTCCAGGAGACTGGCACCTCGGCCAAGACCAAGATCCGGACCATGCGCGGGCAAACTCCCGAGACCTTGCCGGCACACAGCCCCGGGCTGCCTGGAGCACCGTGAGCGTCCGAGCCCGTGACCTTCACTGCCGCAAGGTCGATACTTTCCTTAGGGCGCGCTCCTGTCGCCCCTCGTCCGACCAACCCCATACACCTGACGACCCGTCATCAAAGTCAGCATCAAGCCAGCACCAACCCCGCCTCCGACCAGCAAAGGCGCAGGTCAGAGGCACATTCGCCAGCCTTGCCAGGAGGTACCGATGAAGATGTTGATCAACGTCGCGGAGACCGTGGTCACGGACGCGTTGCGGGGCATGGCGGCCGCTCATCCCGAGTTGACCGTGGACGTCGAGAACCGGTTGATCGTGCGGCGGGACGCTCCCGTGGCCGGGCAGGTGGGGCTGGTTTCCGGTGGGGGTCTGGGCACGAGCCGTTGCACGGTGGGTTCGTCGGGCCGGGGATGCTGTCGGCGGCCTGTCCCGGTGAGGTGTTCACCTCGCCGGTGCCCGATCAGATGGTGCGGGCCGCGGCCGCTGTGGACAGCGGGGCCGGGGTTCTCTTCATCGTGAAGAACTACACCGGGGACGTCCTCAACTTCGACATGGCGGCCGAGCTGGCCGAGGACGAGGGCATCCAGACCGCGAAAGTGCTGGTCAATGATGACGTCGCCGTCACCGACAGCCTCTACACCGCGGGGCGGCGCGGTACCGGCGCGACGCTCTTCGTGGAGAAGATCGCCGGGGCCGCCGCGGCCGAGGGCCAGCCCCTGGACCGGGTCGCCGCGACAGCCAGGCAGGTCAACGAGAACTCGCGCAGTTTCGGCGTCGCCCTCAGCGCCTGCACCACCCCCGCCAAGGGCAGCCCCACCTTCGATCTCCCGCCGGGCGAGCTGGAGTTGGGCGTCGGCATCCACGGCGAGCCGGGCCGCGAGCGGCGGGCGATGATGACCTCCGGCGAGATCGCCGACTTCTCCGTCCACGCGATCCTGGAGGACATGACCCCGCGCAACCCGGTGCTGGTCCTCGTCAACGGCATGGGCGCCACCCCGCTCCTGGAGCTCTACGGCTTCAACGCCGAGGTCCACCGCGTGCTCGCCGAGCGCGGCGTCGCCGTCGCCCGCACACTGGTCGGCAACTACGTCACGTCCCTCGACATGGCGGGTGCCTCCGTCACCCTGTGCCAGATCGACGAGGAACTGCTGCGGCTGTGGGACGCGCCGGTGAAGACGCCGGGGCTGCGCTGGGGCATGTGACCCGACGGCGTATCCGGCCAACTCGCCCACCACGCAAGGAGATCCAGTGCTCGACGCCGACTTCTTCCGCCGTTGGATGACGGCGACCGCCGCCTCCGTCGCCCGCGAGGCGAACCGGCTCACCGACCTCGACTCGCCCATCGGCGACGCCGACCACGGCGCGAACCTCCAGCGCGGGTTCACCACCGTGACCGCCACTCTGGAGAAGGAGGCGCCGGACACCCCGGGCGCCGTTCTCACCCTCGCAGGCCGCCAGCTGATCTCGACGGTCGGCGGCGCGTCGGGCCCGCTCTACGGCACGCTGCTACGCCGTACCGGCAAGGCGCTCGGGGACGCTCCGGAGGTGAGCGAGGAGGAGTTCGCCCAGGCGCTGCGCACGGGGGTCGAGGCGGTCATGACCCTGGGCGGTGCCGCGCCGGGCGACAAGACCATGATCGACGCCCTCGTCCCGGCGGTCGACGCGCTCCCGGACGGTTTCGCCGCCGCACGGTCCGCCGCCGAGGCGGGTGCCATCGCCACCACACCCCTGCTAGCGCACAAGGGACGCGCGAGTTACCTCGGGGAGCGCAGCATCGGGCACCAGGACCCGGGCGCCACGTCCTCGTCGCTGCTCATCGCCGCGCTCCAGGAAGCCTCGGAGGCGAACGGTGAGTGACGTGAGCGGCGAGAAGCTCGTGGGGATCGTGCTGGTGTCCCACAGTGCCGAAGTCGCCGCCTCCGTGGCCGAGTTGGCGCGCGGGCTGTCCGGCGCTGGTACCTCGGTACCGGTCGCCCCGGCAGGCGGCACCGAGGGCGGCGGGCTCGGCACCAGTTCCGAACTCATCGCCGGGGCGGCCGCGTCCGTCGACCGGGGCGTCGGAGTCGCCGTCCTCACCGACTTGGGCAGCTCCGTACTCACCGTGAAGGCCCTGCTCGCGGAGGGCGACGAACTCCCGGCCGGCACCCGCCTCGTGGACGCCCCGTTCGTCGAGGGCGCGGTGGCCGCGGTCGTCACGGCGTCGACAGGAGCGGACCTGGACGCGGTCGAGGCGGCGGCCACGGAGGCGTACAGCTATCGGAAGGTGTGAGCGACGCACACGGTTCCCGCCAGGTGGGTGTGATGCGGGCACACAGTCGGACGGGTGCGATGCGGCGGGCACGTAGCTCCAGACACGCGGCGGGTGTCATCTAGCCGACGGCACACGGCAGTTGGCGTGTGCCGCAGCACCTCCGGCGGATGCGCCGCCACATGCCACCCGCACACACCCCCACGGCTCCTACGGCACCCACCCCGCCCTACGACGCCTACGACACCCCCTCCGCCGCGATCGTCAGCGCCGCCCGCAACGTCTCCGCCACCTCGGCCGCCCCCACCGACGCCTCCCCCACCTCGGCGTCCGTCCCGCTCTTCCCCGCCCCCACGCGAACCGCTCCACCGCCGCCCGCAGCGCCGCGTTCAGCATCGCCGCCTGGATCATGGGCCGTAGATCATCCGGCGGCAGACCCGCCCGGTCGGCCAGGGCGCGGGCGAACGCCGGTTCCGCCTCGTCGTAGGTCTGGAGCCAGATCGCGCGCAGGCCCGGTTCGGTGCGGGTGAGGCGGACCAGGGCGGAGCCGGTCGCGCCGTCGGGGCCGGTGGCGGCGAGGAGGCCCGTCGCGAGGGTGGGGTCGAAGAGTTCGGACAACGGCCGGCCGGGGCGCCACTCCCGCAGGCGGGCGGCGATCACGTCGATACCGGCCGAGAAGAGCGGCCGTACGCAGGCCTCCTTGCTCGGGAAGTAGCGCCACACCGTGCGCGCGGAGACGCCGACCGCCTGGCCGATCTGTTCGCCGGTGGTCGCCGTAACGCCCCGGGCGACGAACAGCTCCACCGCGGCCCGGGCGATCTCCAGGCGGATCTCGGCCTTGCGTGTCTCGCTGAGCGGTGGTCGTCCGGTGCGTCCGCTGGGTGCGGTCATCAGTTCCCCTCCGGCTGCCGTCATGACCTCCCGGGATTCTCCACCATGACTTTATGTCACTTGAAGACATTAAGTCGTAGGGTGGGCAGACTCCGGGCGGCGCAGAGCCCTCGCACTTCGCTCAGGACAGGAGCACCTCATGGCCAGTGGACTCGACGGACGCGGCGTCATCGTCACCGGAGCGGGCTCGGGCATCGGCCGGGCCGCCGCGCTGGCCTTCGCCGCGGAGGGCGCCAGAGTCCTGGTCGCCGACCTGAACGCCAAGGGCGCCGAGGCGGTCGTCAAGGAGATCGAGCAGGCGGGCGGTGACGCCGTAGCGGTCACGGGTGACCTGAGCGAGCAGGCGGTCGTGGACGCGGTGACGGCGACCGCCGTGGAGCGGTTCGGCGGGGTCGACGTGCTGGTGAACAACGCCGGGATCATGGACCGCATGTCGGCGCTGGCGGACGTGGACGACGCGGAGTGGGAGCGGGTCATCCGGGTCAACCTGACCGCGCCCTTCCTGCTCACCCGGGCCGTGCTGCCGCACATGCTGGCGGCGGGCCGGGGCGCGATCGTGAACACCGCATCCGAGGCGGGCCTGCGGGGCAGCGCGGCGGGCGCCGCCTACACGGCGTCGAAGCACGGGGTGGTCGGCCTGACCAAGAACCTCGCGGTGATGTACCGCAAGCAGGGCATCCGTGCGAACGCCATCGCCCCGGGCGGCACGGCGACGAACATCTCCGTGGAGGCCGACCGGGCCGCCCACGGTCCGGCGGCGCTCGGCCCGCACTTCGTCAACGTCGGCCGACTGGCCGGCGCCGAGGAGCAGGCCGCCGCGATCGTGTTCCTCGCCTCGGACGCGGCGAGCAACATCAACGGCGCGATCCTGCCCGTCGACGACGGCTGGTCGGCGGTCTGACGACACCCAGGACGCGTGCGCCGACGGACATGCGTACCGACGGCTCAGTCCGCGTCCACGAAGAGCCGTGCCAGCCGCTGCCCCGTCTCCACCGCCGCCGCATGGTCCTCGATGGGCTTGACCCGCGAGTCCTTGAACACGATGTAGGTGACCCCGCCGGCCGTCCTGCCGCCGCGCGGGTCGGTGCGGATGCCGAGGCCCTTGGCGGTGGCGTAGGACGCCTCGCCGATGATGTCCCGCGGACCGACGTCTCCTACGACGGCGTACTGCACCCGGTCCCGGTAGACGACCGCGGCGACGGAGCCGCCGCCGATGCCGTGGTCGCGGTGGTTCCAGAGGTCACTGGCGGCCGGGACGACGATGTACGGCAGCCGTTCGGCGCTCAGATAGCGGCCGTCGGACTGCTGGAACGCCGTCATGGAGGAGAAGAGCGGATCGGTGCGCGCGTTGCAGTGGGCCCCCGCCTGGCCGTCGCAGTCGATGTCCAGGTCGGCCTTCCAGTAGACGGCCTCCTTGGTGCCGCAGACCGGGATCGTCGCGCGTTCCCCGTCGTCGCTGCGGTACCGACCGCGCGAGACGGGGACGCAGTCACGCACCTTGGCCAGCAGGTCGGCGGCGCGGACGTCACCCTCGCGGACCGCCGACGGTCCCGCCTGGGGGCGGACGTAGGCGACGGGTGCGGCGGGCAGTGTGGTCGGGGCGAGCAGGGCGGCGCCGGCCGCGGCCAGCGTCAGCGACTGGACACGCACGATAGAGGACCCTCTCCTGGGGATCTGACGGACACTCAGCCCACCCTGGTGCGGGTCCTCCAACTCGGCCACCGGTAGGGGGCCGGACGGTGCACGCCCCAACTCGGGAGGGAGGCGGGGGCCCTGATCCGGTGTCATTCCCGACCCGGGCCGCGGCCTTGAGCGCGCGTCTGTCCCGAGCGAAGCCCGGGCCCTGTACTCGCGTCATTCCCCGATGGGGCCGGGGGCCTGAGCCCGTATCGGCTCAGGTCACCCGGCCGCCCGCGCCGGCGCGGGATCAGCGACGACAGCGGTCCGCGCCACCGGCATGAACTGCCCGCCCTCGGGGCGAGTTCAGCCGTGCGGACTTCAGCATACGTAATGCCCCTGAGCGGTCTACTGCGACGCCCCCTTGATGTGGTCGCACCCCTCGCGTCATATTGGTCCGGACCTTTGCAGTCGGGTGGTGCCCACGCAATGCCGGGGAGGCAGAATCGTGCGACGCGTCCGTACCACCGCCCCCGCCCTCCCCCGCACCGCACAGCTGTGTGCCGTCCTCCTGCTGCTCGCCGCGCTGGCCTCCTGCGGCTGGGGCGGCGCGGGCGACGACGATGACGGGCACGCCCCGGTGCCCCGGCCGGCGTCACGGCCGCGGCGGGGAGCGCGACCACCGTGCACGTCATGTGGGACGCGGTGACGGCGGACCCGGCCGTCGGCACCTACGAGATATATCGGGGCACCACAAAGGTGAAGGAAGTGCCGGGTTCCGAGCACATGGTGGATGTCATCAGGCTCAGGCCGTCCACCATGTATGCCTTCACCGTGCGGGCCCGGGACACCGACGGCCGCCTGGGTCCGCGCAGCCGGGAGGTCCGGGCGCGGACCCCGGTCGCCGTGGCGGCCGACCACTCGGCGCCCACCGCTCCGGGCGCCGCACAGGGCCGAGCCATCGGCAGCCGGGCGGCCCAACTCTCCTGGGACGCCTCGAAGGACGACCGGGGTGTGGTGTCGTACGACATCTATCAGGGCGGAGCGAAGATCCACAGTGTGGGCGGAGCACAGACCGCGACCGTGGTGACGGGGCTGCGGCCGAGCACGCGGTACTCCTTCACCGTGCGGGCGCGGGACGCCGCCGACAACCTCTCCGCCGCGAGTACGGTCGTCCCGCTCACCACCGCGCCCGGCAGCGACGACGGGAGCGGCACCGCGCCCACCGACTTCCGGGCCGCGACGCACAAGGGCGACGACGGGGCGTACTACATCGACCTGTCCTGGGTGCCGCCGCGCACGGACGGGGTGGTCACGGAGTACCAGATCCGCCTCGACGGACAGCCGGCCACGTCGCTGGTCTGGGGCGGGACCGCGCCGCGCGGCCGGGCGACGTACAGCTTCTACGCGGGCGGGGACGCCGGGGTCGGCCATCGGGTACGGCTGCGGGCGCGGTTGCCGGACGGTACGTGGGGCGGGTTCTCGGTGGAGCGGACGGTGACGACGGGCGACGCCAAGCCATAGGTGTTCCCTAGGATCGCTCCCATGACCCATGGGGATACCAATACCTCAACCACCCCGACCGCGTCCGGCACCTCGGGCACCTCGACCACCTCGCCCGGGCCGCTCGATCTCTCCCTCCTCCGGACGTTCCTCGCCGTGCACCGGGCGGGTTCGTTCACCTCGGCGGGACGGCTGCTCGGGCTGTCGCAGCCGACGGTGACGACCCAAATCCGTTCCCTGGAGGGGCAGTTGGGGCGGGAGTTGTTCGAGCGGCGGTCGCGCGGGTCGTGCCGACGGCGGTGGCGGACCAGTTGGCCGCGCAGGTCGCGGCGCCGCTGGACGCGCTCGCCGCCGTGGCGGACCGGGGCGCTCCCGGCACGGACCAGTCCCGGAACCCGTGCACATCGCCGGTCCGGCCGAGCTGCTGTGCACCCGCGTGCTGCCCGCCCTGGCACCGCTGACCGCTGATGGCGTACGGCTGCGAGTGACCCCGGGGCTGACGGACGACCTCCTCCACGGTCTCCGGGGCGGCCGTTTCGACCTGGTGATCGCCACCGCCCGGCCGCGCGGTCGGACGCTCACGTGGAGCCGTTGGCGGACGAGGAGTTCGTGCTGGTCGCTTCCCCCGCGTGGGCCGAGCGCGTCGGGGCGGGACGGGTCGCGGCCGAAGGGCCCGCCGCGCTGCACGGGGTGCCGCTCGTGTCGTACGCCGAGGATCTCCCGATCGCGCGCCGGTACTGGCGACACGTCTTCGGCACCCGCCTTGCCGCCCAGGCCGCTATCACGGTGCCCGATCTGCGCGGGGTGCTGGCGGCGGTCGTGTCCGGCGCCGGGATCACCGTCCTCCCCGCTACCTCTGCCTGGGCGAACTGGCCTCCGGCACGCTGGTCCCCCTGCTGACCCCCGAAGACCCCCGATCAACACCTCCTACCTCACCCACCGCCCCGGCTCCCCGGACAACCCCACGTCACCCTCGTCCGCGAACGGCTCCTCCGGGCGGCGCCTGGTTGGTGAGCGACGGCACGGCTGACAGCGCGCCGACCTGGGACCGGGAGCGCGGAGCGTCGCGGGCTGGCGAGCGACAGCGCCGCCAACAGCGGGTCGGCCCAGGACTGAGCCCTCCTACGAACGCGAGTTGGCGAGCGCCCGCACCCTTGGCAGCGGCCCCCACCGCCGGGCACCCGGCCGGTAACACCCACGACCCCAGCAGCGCTGTCCCCGCGAACGGGACACTCGGAGCGACACCCATCCGTCGAGCACCCGCGGCCCCAGACAGCGCCCCAGAGCGGACACGCGGCACGGCGCTCGCCCGGTAGGGGCCCGCGCCCTCAACACAGCGCCTGCTCCCAAGAACCGGACACCCACCGCGACACCCGCCCGGCGAGCACCCGCGATCCCGACACACGGTCCTGGAGCCGGATACGCGGCACAAGCGCCCACCCGGTGAACGCCCCCGCCGCACACATCGCCGCCCTCGAGCCAGACACCCAGCGCTACACCCCCGGCCAGCGCCGTCCCGGAACCGGGCACCGGCACGCCGCCTGCCCGCCAACACCCACCCCCTACAGGGCCATCCCCGAACCGGACGCCCAGCACGGCACCCACTGGATGAGCGCCCACACCTCACCACCCCGCCCCCGACACCCCCACCCGCTGACCCGGACGAAGGAATACGTCACCTGCCCGGTCGCCGTCCGCTCGCGGTAAAGCCGCGGGACGCGTTGGCTTCCTTGGAGGCAGCACGGCCGTTTCCCGATCTCGGCGGCGCAAGGGATGTTCCGCCAACCGTGCCGCCGGAGGGCAGTCCCATGCGCACTTTTCAGCTACTACTCCGCTCCGGCCTGACCGTGACAGCCGCCGCCGCTCTTCCCCTCGCCCTGACCGCCACCACCGCGGGCGCGGCGTCGGGGATCTCCGTGAGCACGACCGGGACCACGGTCTCGGTCACGACCAGCGCGTGTTCCCAGAACCGGACCACCGGCATCTGGGGCACCGGCTCGCTCCTGACCAGCAGCCAGGGCAGCTTCGCCGAGGGCCGCAAGGCCACCCTGGCGGGGACGACGATCAGCCAGTCCACCGCCTGGACGAACGTCACTCCGGGCACGTACACCGTGATCGTCATGTGCCAGAACGCCAGCACACCCGTGGGCACCCAGACCGTGATCGTGACCAGGTCCACCACCCCCACGGCCACCGCCGCCGCCACGACATCGCCCTCACGCGGTGTCATGGGCGGCCTCGGCGGTTCCACCAAGGACTACGGCCCGCTCACGCTGGGAGTGGGCGGCGGCCTGGTCGGCGCCGGCGTCATCGCGACGGCCTGGTTCCTGCGCAGACGCGCGAAGCCGTACCGCCTCTGATCTCTCCCGGACCCGACGAGGGGCCGCCCGCACCTGGTCGGCCCCTCCCCCATGCCCTACGGCGACGCGACCCTCACGAACTCCGCGAACATCCCCTACGGCAACTCCTCGATCGCATGCGTGAGCCACCGCGTCCAGAACGTCTCCAGGTCGATCCCGGCGCGCAGCACCAGGTGCTGGAGCCGGTCCTGCGCGCTGTCCCGGCCCGGCGGGAAGTCGCGCTTCTCGATCTCCTCGTACTCCGTCAACTGCCGCTGATGCAGGGCGAGATGGCGGCGCAGGTCCTCCTCGATGCCGTCCGTGCCGACCACCGCCGCCGCGCGCAGCCGCAGCAGCATCGTGTCGCGCAGCGGCTTGGGGTCCTGGGACGACGACGTCCAGCGGGCCAGTTCGGCGCGGCCCGCCGGGAGGACCTCGTAGCGCTTCTTCTGGCCGCGGGCCGGCTGCTCGGACGCGAGCGCCCTGATCTGGCCGTCCGCTTCCAGTTTTCCCAGCTCGCGATAGATCTGCTGGTGCGTCGCCGACCAGAAGTAACCGATCGACCGGTCGAAGCGCCGGGTCAGCTCAAGGCCCGAGGACGGCTTCTCCAGGAGGGCGGTGAGGATCGCGTGCGGGAGTGACATGGGGTCATCCTAGGGACGGACCTCAGAGGGCCGCCGCGACCTCGGTGCCCTGCTTGATCGCACGCTTGGCGTCCAGTTCGGCGGCCACGTCGGCGCCGCCGATGAGGTGCACGGAGCGGCCGGCGGCGGTCAACTCGTCGTAGAGGTCGCGGCGCGGGTCCTGGCCCGTGCACAGGACGACCGTGTCGACCTCTAGGACGGTGCTCGTGCCGTCGACGGTGACGTGCAGTCCGGCGTCGTCGATCAGGTCGTACTGGACGCCCGGGACCATGGTGACGCCCCGGTGCTTGAGCTCGGTGCGGTGGATCCAGCCCGTGGTCTTGCCGAGGCCCGCGCCGACCTTGGTCGCCTTGCGCTGGAGGAGGTGGACGCTGCGCGGCGGGGCGGGCCGCTCGGGCGCGGTGAGGCCGCCGGGGGCCGCGTAGTCCATGTCGACGCCCCAGGCGCGGAAGTACGTCGCCGGGTCCTCGCTCGCCTTGTCGCCGCCGTCGGTGAGGAACTCGGCGACGTCGAAGCCGATGCCGCCCGCGCCGAGGATCGCGACGCGGTCGCCGACCGGGACGCGGTCGCGCAGCACGTCGAGGTAGCCGACGACGCTGGGGTGGTCGACGCCGGGGATGTCGGGGGTGCGGGGGCTGACGCCGGTGGCGACGACGATCTCGTCGTAGGCGCCCAAGTCCCCTGCCCCGACAGGCGTGTTGAGGCGTACGTCGACCTCATGCTCGGCGAGCCGGGTGCGGAAGTAGCGCAGCGTCTCGTCGAACTCCTGCTTGCCCGGGACCTGTCGGGCCACGTTGAGCTGTCCGCCGATCTCGCTCGCGGCGTCGAAAAGGGTGACCTCGTGGCCGCGTTCGGCGGCCGAGACCGCGCACGCCAGACCGGCCGGACCCGCGCCCACCACCGCGACGCGTTTGCGCAACCGCGTGGGGGCGAGGACGAGTTCGGTCTCGTGGCAGGCACGCGGGTTGACCAGGCAGGAGGTGATCTTCCCGCTGAAGGTGTGGTCGAGGCAGGCCTGGTTGCAGCCGATGCAGGTGTTGATCGCGTCGGAACGGTCGGCCGCGGCCTTGGCGACGAAATCGGGGTCGGCGAGCATCGGACGGGCCATCGACACCATGTCGGCGTACCCGTCGGCGAGCAACTGCTCTGCCAGTTCGGGGGTGTTGATGCGGTTGGTGGTGACGAGGGGATGGAGACGGCGCCCATCAGCTTCTTCGTCACCCAGGTGTACGCACCGCGCGGCACGGAGGTCGCGATGGTCGGGATGCGGGCCTCGTGCCAGCCGATGCCGGTGTTGATGATGGTCGCCCCGGCGGCCTCGACCGCCTTGGCCAGCGTGATGACCTCGTCGAGCGTGGAGCCGCCCGGCACGAGGTCCAGCATCGACAGCCGGTAGACGATGATGAAGTCCTCGCCGACCGCTTCGCGCACCCGGCGCACGATCTCGACGGGGAAGCGCGTCCGGTTCTCGTACGAGCCGCCCCAGCGGTCGTCGCGGTGGTTGGTCTGTGCGGCGATGAACTCGTTGATGAGGTAGCCCTCGGAGCCCATGATCTCGACGCCGTCGTAGCCGGCCTGCCGGGCGAGCTTGGCCGCGCGGACGTAGTCCTCGACGGTCTGCTCGACCTCGTCGTCGGTGAGCGCGCGGGGCGGGAAGGGGCTGATCGGTGCCTGGACGGCGCTCGGCGCGACGAGGTCCTGATGGTAGGCGTAGCGCCCGAAGTGCAGGATCTGCATCGCGATCCGGCCGCCCTCGCGGTGCACGGCGGCGGTGATCTCCGCATGCTGCGCGGCCTCGGCGTCGGTGGTCAGCTTGGCGCCGCCCTCGTACGGCCGACCGGCCTCGTTGGGGGCGATGCCGCCGGTGACGATCAGGCCGACGCCGCCACGCGCGCGTGCCGCGTAGAACTCCGCCATGCGCTCGAAACCGCGCTCGGCCTCTTCGAGGCCTACGTGCATGGAGCCCATGAGGACGCGGTTGGGCAGCGTGGTGAAGCCCAGGTCGAGGGGGTTCAGCAGGTGCGGGTAACGGCTCATCGGGCCCTCCGTGCGCGGTGTCGTGCCTCTGTTGTAGAGGACGGGAGGGCCTTTGTGCAACTAGTTGCATAAAGGCCGATGAGCCTGCGCACCCCGGATTCACAGGGATCCATTACCGGTTCTTTATCGGCCGCCCCGGAGAATCACAGGCAGGCGTGCCGGTGGGATGCCGCGCGCGGGCCTAGGGAGCGAGCCGTGACGCACGATCCTGAGCACGAAGCCGGCGACAGCTCGGCGGTACCTCCGATGCCGGACCACGCGCCCGAGTGGGAGGTCCTGACGGGCCCCGGGGCGCGGAGCGCGAGCGCGTCGGCATCGACCGGCTGTGGCGACAGCGGTCGCGGCGGGCCCGTGCGGTGATCGCCGTGGCCACGGTGGCGGTGCTGGCGCTCGGCGGGACCGTCGCCTACGCGGCGACCTCGGGAGGCTCGGGCGGCGACGCCCTACCGGCCGCGGCGGCCTCCCCCTCAGGCACGCCGTCGCCGGGCGGTCCCGGCTTCCGGCACGGTGGCGGTTTCGGCCTGGGCGGCGCGGCCGTGCACGGCGAGGCGACGGTCAAGGACGACGCCACCGGCAAGTGGGTCGTACGCATCTGGCAGCGCGGCACGGTCACGAAGGTCGACGGCGACCAGGTCACCGTCAGGAGCGACGACGGCACCTCATGGACCTGGACCGTCGGCTCCGGCGTCACGGCCCAGGGCTCCGACGCCCTCAAGAAGGGCACCGCAGCCTCCCTGACCGGCACCCGCTCCGACTCCGGCACCCGCACCGCCGACCGCGCCTTCACCGGCACCTTCGACCACAGAGGCCCGGGCAACGGCCGAGGCACCGGCCCGGACGACGACGACCGAGGCCCCGGTCCCTGGGGGCGCGGCGACCACGGTCACGGCCCGAGCACTTCACCCAGCCCGAGCCCGTCCGGCAGCGACGCCACGACCTGACGGGGCTCACTTGCCCGAGCCCCGCGCCCAACCCGTCCGGCGGCGGACGCTACGGCCTAACGCCCCCACCGCCTTGAACGCCTCACCCCATCCGGCCACGGCGACCCGGACCCTTCGCCCACACCGACGGGCAGCGACGGCAAGCCCGACGGGCCCCACCAGCCCGAGCCCCTCACCCAGGCCACCCGGCACCGGCACAGCTACACCCCCACAGCCCCCACCGCCCTGACCCCGATCACCACGTTCGCGTACAACTCCTCAGACACCGCGACCCGCGTCTCCAACCCCGCCCCCTGAACACCCCCACCGCCGAAGGCAGTTGACGTTCGCTCGTCTCCACGAGCAGGCAGCCACCAGGGGCCAGCCAGCCGGGTGCCCCCATGGCGACCTCCCGGAGTATGTCGAGGCCGTCGGTGCCGCCGTCGAGGGCGACCAGGGGTTCGTGTTCGCGGGCCTCGGCGGGGAGGAGGCCGACCTCGCCGGTGGGGACGTACGGGACGTTGGCCGCGAGGATGTCGACGCGTCCGCGCAACGCGGTGGGCAGCGCCGCGAACAGGTCGCCGGTGTGGACGTGGCCGCCGTAGGGCGCGATGTTGCGGCGGGCGCAGTGGGTGGCGGCGGGGTCGACGTCGGCGGCGTGCAGTTCGACCGGGCCGAGGGCCTCGGCGAGGGCCGCGCCGACCGCGCCGGAGCCGCAGCACAGGTCCACGACGACGGACGCGTCCGGGGCCTGCGCGAGGGCCTGCTCGACAAGGTACTCGGTGCGGCGGCGGGGGGACGAACACGCCGGGTTCCACATGGATGCGCAGGCCGGCGAACTCGGCCCAGCCGACGACGTGTTCGAGGGGCAGGCCGGTGACGCGCCGGTCGACCATCGCGGCGAGTTCGTCATGGGTGCGGGCGGCGGAGAGGATCAGTCGCGCCTCGTCCTCGGCGAAGACACAGCCCGCGGCACGGAGCGTGGCGACGACGGAGGCGGGGGAAAGAGGGGGCATGAGAGCCGAGAGCCTTTCGGGAGGTAGCCGAAGGGCGCTCTCGCGGTCACCTACTGAAGGTGATCCGAGCCGTCCTGAGGTGAGAGCACCCGGCCTGACACAGCGCTGATGGGTCTCACCTCCCGGGAGTTCAGGGCCGCGACCGTCCGCGACCGGGGAGCAACACTACCCCACCCCGGGCCCGCGAGAGGCCGCCGTCCCCGCCGAGTTGTACTCTGCAACAACCAGTCGAACGAGGGAGATCCCGGTGCGAGCGGACCAGGCCGTGGAGACCATCCAGCGCGAGATGACGGCCTTCGCCCGGCGCGCCCGGGCCTCGGCGGGCCGTCTGCACCCCGAGCTGTCACTGGTGTCGTACACCCTGCTCAGTCACCTGGAGGAGCAGAGCGGCTGCCGGGCCACCGACCTCGCCGCGCACTACGCACTCGACAAGTCCACGGTCAGCCGCCAGGTCGCCGCGCTGGAGCGCGCCGACCTCATCGAGCGCCGCCTCGACCCCGAGGACCACCGCGTCCAGGTCCTGCACCTGACCGACGCCGGCCGCCGGATCCTCGCCCAGGTCACCGAGAACCGCCAGGCCGCCTTCCGCGAACGCCTGGCGGACTGGCCGGAGGAGGACCTGACCCGGTTCGCCGGTTACCTGGAGCGCTACAACTCCTGGCCGGGCGAGCCCACCGACGGCGACTGACGGCGACCGGTCCCCACGGTCGTACTGCCGCTTCTACGACACCCCCACGGGCCGCGTCTCGGTGAGGTGTTCCGGCGCCCGCGCGGCGAGGAACGCGGTGGTCCTGCGCAGCCGGAAGCCGAGCGACTCGTAGAGGCGGATGGCGTTGGTGTTGCCCGCGCCGGTGTGCAGGAACGGGGTCTCGCCGCGTTCGCGGATGCCGTGTGCGACGGCGAGGATCAGACGGCTGGCGAGGCCCTCGCCGCGGGCGACGGGGTCCGTGCAGACGGCGCTGATCTCGGTCCAGCCGGGCGGGTGGAGCCGTTCGCCGGCCATGGCGACGAGGGCGCCTTCGCGGCGGATGCCGAGGTAGGTGCCGAGTTCGACGGTCCGGGGCAGGAAGGGGCCCGGCTTGGTCCGTTCCACCAGGTCGAGCATCTCGGGGACGTCGGCCGGGCCGAGGACGACCGCCTCCGGGTCCGGTGCGGCGGCGAGCCCGTCGTCGACCATCTGTACGCCGTCGATGTCGAAGGTGACCTCCCAGCCGTCCGGCACCTGCCCCGGAAGCCGAGGAGCGGGATCTCGGTGCCGGGTCCGGAGAGCGCGGCCACGTCCGCCCAGTCGTCGGCGTCGGGCTCGTCGGGCAGCGCGAGCCAGGGGTCACGTCGACCGGGTAGCGCAGGATGCGGCCCCGCTGCTCGGCGAAGTGGGCGTGCGGGCCGGTGAGGGCGGCGCGGGCGGGGTTGTCGAGTATGTGGCGTTCGGTGGCGCTCATGCGGCGACCTCGATCACGATCTTGCCGCGGGCGTGGCCTTCCTCGATGGTGCGCAGGGCCTCGCCTGCCTGGTCGAGCGGGAAGGTCCGCGTCACGTGCGGGTCCAACTGCCCGTCGACCACGAGCTGTGCGACGGCGTCGAGGACGGCGGCGTTGCGGACGCGCTCGACCCGGGCGCCACCGAGCTTCGACCTCGGGGCCGGTGCCCCGGCGGTGATCAGCCTGGTGCGGTCGGTGAGGAGGGTGGCGGCCTCGGCGAGCACGTCGCCGCCGACGAGGTCGTAGACGCCGTCGACGCCGTCCGGGGCCGCTGCCCGCACGCGCGTGGCCAGGTCGGGTCCTGAGGGGACGTGGACCGCGCCGAGCGACTCCACGAAGTCCTTCTTGCCCTCGCTCGCCACGCCCACGGCGCGCAGGCCCAGCGCGCGGGCGATCTGCAGGGCCGCGGAGCCGACGCCGCCGCCCGCGCCGGTGATCAGCACGGTCGCGCCGGAGGGCAGGCCGAGCTGGCGGACGCCGTCGTAGGCGGTCGCCGCGGCGACGGGCAGGGTGGCCGCGTCCGTGAACGACAGCCCGGCGGGCTTGTGCGCGGTGACCGGCGCGGCCAGCAGCGCGAACTCGGCGTACGCACCGGCCACGGCGCTGCCGAACACCTCGTCGCCGACGGCGAATCCGTCCACACCGGCGCCGGTCTCCTCGACGACACCGGCGACCTCGTTGCCGAAGACCGCGGGGAACGCGTGCGAGCCGGTCTCGCCGGGCCGCCGGTATCCAGTGCGCTGCTTCCAGTCGACGGGGTTCACCCCGGCCGCGCGCACCGCGACGAGGATCTCACCGGGGCCGGGGCTGGGCCGGTCCACCTCGACGAGCGCCTCGGTCTCGGGTCCCCCGTAGCGCGTGAAAACGTACGCCTTCGGCATCTGCTCCCTCACTCTCCTCACGCAGTGACCGGATCACCGGCGGTCACCGCACCAGCACGACCGGCGTCGCGACCACCGGCCTGTCCGTGCTCAAGCCGCACTGAAGACCAAGGGCGATCACCGGGCGGCTATTCCCCGCGCGCGGAGAGTTCATACGGCCGCAATGATCGGCGGTCACCCTCGGACCTGGGCATACCTCGTGGACGCGTACCGTTGAAACGAGAAACCGCTGATCACGCTCGCCCGGCGGACCCGCGCCGCCGCAGCGGCCTGGAGGCTCCACCCGTATGCACGTCACCCGAGGCTTCACCGGACGCCCGCGCGTCCCCGGCACCGGCCTGCCGCCCGGTCAGTACGACGCGGGCGACGACTGGCCCGTCCTGTCCGCCGAGGTCACCCCGAACTGGCGCCCGCGGACTGGACGTTCCGCGTGGACGGCCTGGTCGAGGAGCCGCGCACGTGGAACTGGGCGCAGGCGCACGAACTGCCGTCGTCGGCCTACGAGGGTGACATCCACTGTGTGACGAGCTGGTCGAAGTTCGGCGTGCGGTTCGGAGGCGTCTCACTGGACGCGTTCCTCCATGTGGTCCGGCCCCATGAGTCCGCCACACATGTGCTCGCGTACTCGCACACCGGGTACACCACGAACCTTCCCCTCTCCGACGTGACCGGCGGACGCGCCTGGATCGCGTGGGAGTACGACGGCGGGCCGCTGCCCGCCGAGCACGGCGGCCCCCCCGGCTGCTGGTGCCGCACCTGTACTTCTGGAAGAGCGCCAAGTGGATCGCGGGCCTGCGCCTCCTCGACCACGACGAGCCCGGCTTCTGGGAACAGAACGGCTATCACGCCCGGGGCAACCCCTGGGAGGAACAGCGGTACTCCGGTGACTGAGACCGCCGCGCCCGAGACCCGGTTCGCGGTGCCGGGCCGTATCGCCGTGAGCAACCGCGCCGCCGCCGTGTGGCAGACCGCCACGCTCACCGAGATCCGCCGGGAGACCCCGCACGCCTCGACGTTCCCGCTTCGCGGTGCCCGGCTGGGGCGGACATCTGCCCGGCCAGCACCTGATGCTGCGGCTGCGGGCCGAGGACGGGTATGTGGCCCAGCGCCACTACTCGATCGCCTCGCACCCGGACGACGCCGGGCATGTGGAGCTGACCCTGGACCACGTCGAGGGCGGCGAGGTGTCCGGCTGGTTCCACACGGTCGCCGAACTCGGTGACGAGGTCGAGGTGCGCGGCCCCCTGAGCGGTTTCTTCGCCTGGCCCGGCGACCGGCCCGCGCTGCTCCTGGGCGCCGGTTCCGGCGTCGTACCGCTGATGTCGATGCTCCGCCAGCACCGGGCGCGCGGCCTGTCCGTGCCGCTGCGCCTGGTGGTGTCGGCGCGCAGCCCCGAGGAGCTGATCTACGCGCGGGAGTACGGCGCGGAGACCACGGCCGTCTTCACGCGCAGCGCACCGGAGGGTGTGCCGGTGGGACGTATGGCCGCATCACATGTGGCCCCGCTCCTGGCCGAGCAGCCGGATGGTGGGTGGGAGGCCTATGTGTGCGGCTCCAACGGCTTCGCCGAGCACGCGTCACGGCTGCTGGTGAACGCGGGGCAGCCGGTGGACCGGATCCGCATCGAGCGGTTCGGCTGAGCGCCCGCTCGCCGAGGCCCACCCTCCGAGGCCCGCTCGCCGAGGCCCACCCTCGGAGGCCCGCTCGCCGAGGCCGGATTACCGACGTCCGCTTGCGCCTCCGGTGGAGCAAGGTGCCTCATAGGGGTACGACATCTGTGTGGACGCTCGCATGCGTGCGCGGCGTCGAGGAGGCGGTGACCCGGCCCTGACAGGGGCGGGTCCGGTTCCCGACTCCGGTGACGGCGAGGAGGTCGACATGCGGACCCGGGTGCGGAGTCGACGCCGGCGGCAGAATCCGTTGCGGCGCCGTTCGGATGTCGTGGAGACGTGGACAGCGCTGGCCGTCGCCGTCCTGCTGTTCTTCGGTGCGCCCCTGGTCGGCGCCGCCGCCGGCCTGTGGGCCCATGACCAGGCCCGGACCATCGCCACCACCGAGCGGGCCGACCGGCACCGCGTCCACGCGACGGTCATCGGCTCCCCGCCCGCCGACCTCCCCTCGGTCGAGGACAGCCGCCCGCACGGTTTCCTGGTCGCGGTGCGCTGGACGGAACAGGAAAGGCACCCCCACACCGCCACGGTCGCGGTCCCGACGGGCACGGCACACGGTGACGTGGTCAGCGTGTGGCTCGACGCCAAGGGGCACAACGTCGCCCCTCCCCCGGGCGAAGTCGCCGTCTGGCAGCACACGTTGACCATCGGCGTGTGGGCGGCGGGCGGCATGGTCGCCCTGGTCCTGCTCACCTCCACGGTGATCCGACGCGTCTCCCTGCGCCACCGGCTGGCCGAATGGGAACGGGACTGGGCCCTGACCGAACCGCAGTGGACCCGCCGCCGCGCGTGACCTGGCGAGTCCTCCGATGGCACACGTACGGTGTGATCATCCGCACTCACACGTCCCAAAGGCGGTCATCGATGGCCCTGTTCGACCTTCCGCTCGACGAACTCCGCGCGTACCGCAGCGATTCCGCAGAGCCCGAGGACTTCGACGCCTTCTGGTCGAAGACCCTCCAGGAGACCCGCGAGCACGATCTGGACGCCCGTTTCGAACCGGTCGACACGGGACTGTCCACGGTGAAGGTGTACGACGTGACGTTCGCCGGGTTCGGCGGCCACCCGGTGAAGGGCTGGCTGCGACTGCCTGCCGACGCGGCCCAACCCCTGCCGCTGATAGTGGAGTTCATCGGTTACGGCGGCGGCCGTGGCCTCCCGCACGAGAACCTGCTGTGGGCGTCGTCGGGCCGCGCGCACTTCATGATGGACACGCGCGGTCAGGGCAGCGCGTGGGGCGGTGGCGGCGGCACCCCGGACCCGGTGGGCGGCGCGCCCGCGTTCCCCGGCTTCATGACCCGGGGCATCGACGCCCCCGAGAACTACTACTACCGCCGGGTGTTCACGGACGGCGTGCGGGCCGTCGAGGCGGCCCGTTCGCACCCGCTGACCGATCCGGCGCGCACGGTGGCGGTCGGCACCAGCCAGGGCGGCGGCATCACCATCGCCGTCGGCGGACTGGTCGGCGACCTGGCGGGCATCGCGCCGGACGTGCCGTTCCTGTGCGACTACCCGCGCGCCGCACGCCTCACGGACCGCCATCCGTACCGCGAGATCGGCAACTACCTCAAGACCCACCGCGGCCGCACCGAGGACGTCCTGCGCACGCTCTCGTACTTCGACGGCGTCCACTTCGCGTCCCGGGGCCGCGCCCCCCCCTCTTCTCGGCGGCCCTGGAGGACCAGACCTGCCCGCCCTCGACGGTGTTCGCCGCGTTCAACGCGTGGGCGCACGAGGACAAGAGGATCGAGGTCTACGACTTCAACGACCATGAGGGCGGCGGCCCTTACCAGGAGGCGGCCAAGCTGGAGTGGCTGCGGTCGTACGTGTGAGGGATGCCGTATGGACACGAGTGAGGCCGCCGAGCGGTTCGTGCGGGTCTGGGCGCGCGCCTGGGCGGAGCATGACGTGGACGCGCTGCTGGAGCTGTACGCCGAGGACTGCGTCCACCGCTCGATGCCGTTCCGTGAACCGCACCGCGGGCGGGCCGAGTTGGGCGACTATCTCCGGTGGTCGTTCGCCTCGGAGCAGGTGAGGGACGTGCGGTTCTCGGCGCCCGTCGTCGGTCAACACGGCGTCGCGGTGGCCGAGTTCAGGGTGCTGGCCGAGGAGGACGGTGAGCCGTCGACGCTCGCCGGGTGTGTCTTCGCGCGCTTCGACGGCGCCGGGCTCGCGGTGGAGTCCCGCGACTACTGGCACACGGAGGCGGGGCACCGGGAGCCGACCGGCACCCTGTTCCTGAACTGAGCGCACCACACCTTCCGGTCAGTCCGACCAGTCGGTATGTTCGGGGGCCGGGCCGCAGCGTCGCGGTCCGGACGTCCGGCACACCACGGAGGCTCCATGTCCGAGCACCAGCCAGCCGTCGAAGGCCACTGCGACCCCCGCTTCACGGCGGTGCGCACGGCCCTGGAAGAGAACTTCCGGGACCGGGGCGAACTGGGCGCCGCGGTCACCGTCACCGTCGGCGGCGAGACCGTGGCCGACCTGTGGGGCGGCGGCTGGGCCGATGCGGCCGGGACCCGCCCGTGGGAGCGGGACACGCTGGTCAACGTGGGTCGACGACGAAGGGCCCGGTGGCCCTGTGCGCCCACGTCCTCGCCGACCGGGGCCTGCTCGACCTGGACGCCCCGGTGGCCGCGTACTGGCCGGAGTTCGCCGCCGCCGGCAAGGAGAACGTCCTCGTACGCCACCTTCTCTCCCACCGCGCCGGCCTCGCCGGCCTGCGCGAGCCCGCACTCCCTCGCGCAGCTCTACGACTGGGAGTTGACCACCGAGCGCCTCGCGGCGACGGAGCCCTGGTGGGAGCCGGGCACCCGGTCCGGCTACCACGCGCTGACCTACGGCTTCCTCGTCGGCGAAGTCGTGCGCCGCGTCTCGGGGTTGCTCCCGAGCGCCTTCCTGGAGCGCGAGGTCACCGGCCCGCTCGGGATCGACTTCACCATCGGGCTGCCGGAGAAGGAGGCCGGGCGGGCGGCCGAGCTGGTGCATCCGCCCGCCGCGTCGGCGAGTGAACAGGCCGCGGTCTTCAGCCAGTTGGCGCCCGCCGCCATCGCCGCGCTGACCAACCCGGTCGCCGGCGCGGCCGAGGCCAACACCCCGGAGTGGCGCGCCGCCGAGATCCCGGCCGCGAACGGCCACGGCACGGCACGCGCGGTCGCCGCGCTCTACGGCGTCTTCGCCGGGCGCGGCGCCTACGAGGGCCACCGCATCCTGTCCCCGAGGCGGCCGAGCGGGTGCGCGAGGGGCAGGGCAGTTGCCGCGACCTGGTGCTCGGCGCCGGTTTCGCGCACGAGACGGAGGTCGGGCTCGGCCTGTGGCTCAGCGGCCCGAACGGATCGTACGGCCCGAACCCGAAGGCTTTCGGACACGACGGCTTCGGCGGCTCCTTCGGTCTCGCCGACCCCGAGGCGGGGGTGTCGATCGGCTATGTGATGAACCGGATGGGGCCTCATATCGCCGACGACCCGCGGAAGATGGCCCTCGTCGACGCGGTGTACGGCGCGCTGTGAGGGGTGATCGGCGCGGGTCGGTTTCGGCCTAACTGCCCTGCCGCTCTTCCCTGGTGGTTTAGACCAATGCTAGATCTGGTCGCGCAACGAGCCCGCACGGCTACGAATCGTCACCAGTTCTGCCCTCAGTCTTGTCACCAACAGGAGGCGCGGCATGGCCCGCACCACCCCCACGACCACCCGATCGCCGACGACCAGCCCCTCTACGGGAAGGTCGCCGCGCAACTGCTCGGCGAGCTCCGCGACGGGACCATCCCGCCGGGTGAACGCCTGCCCGGCGAGCGGCACTTGGCCGAACACTTCCAGGTCAGCCGGGAGACCGTACGTCAGGCGCTGGAGGTGCTGCGCAGGGAAGGACTGGTCTCCACCGACCGGCGCGGCAGCCATGCCACCCTGACCGGACACCCCGTCGAGAACCCGTCCTCCCTCACCTTCCCGGTCGGCGCCCGCAGCCCGGAGCCGTCCGGCTTCGACCGGGCCACCGTCACCTGGGAGACGCCCCCTCCCGGCCACGCCGAGGCCCTCGGCATCGCCCCGCACCGGCCGACGCTGGTCCACCGCTACACGTCAGCCGCGGCCGACGGCAGCGGGCTGCGCACGGCCGTGACGTCCTTCTCGGCGGTGGCGCTGGCCGAGGTGGAGGAACTGGGCCGCTACCGCGACCGCGCCGACGGCTCCGCCGCCGCCCAACTCCGGCGCGCCTACGACTGGATGCGCCGGGCGGGCCTGACCCTGCACCACCGCGACACCATCACCCAGACCGCGCACGCGTCCTCGGTCCAGGTGACCCGGCGCGTGCACGACCAGTACGCGCGCCCGCTGGAGATCACCGACCTGGTGGTGGAGGCCCAACAGGACGCCCTGATCTACGAGTTCACGCTCCCGGCAGCGGGCTGAGGCCGAGGAGCCGGCGCGCGGCGGGGCCCTCACTCGCCGCGCGCCACCCCGACTTACGCACTCGTGAGCACGACCAGCCGCTGGGTCGCCCGGGTCATCGCCACATAGTGGTCGACGGCCCCTCGATGCCCTCGCCGAACTCCTCCGGGTCGACGAGCACGACCAGGTCGAACTCAAGTCCCTTGGACAGCACGGGAGTCAGCGCCCGGACGCTTGGCCTCGCCCGGGAGACGTCCTGGTCCAGGTCGCCCGTGGCGATGACACAGCCGATCCCGTCCGCGTGCTCGGCGAGCCAGTCGTCGAGGACCGACTCCAGGTCGGAGACCGACCCGTGGGCGACGGGGATGCCGCTGCTGCGGATCGACGTCGGCACGTTGGCGTCCGGGAGCACGGCACGGATGACGGGTTCGGCCTCCGTCATGATCTCTTCCGGGGTGCGGTAGTTGATGGTCAGGGACGCGAGGTCGATCCGGTCGAGGCCGATCCGCTTCAGCCGTTCCTGCCACGACTCGGTGAAGCCGTGCCGGGCCTGGGCGCGGTCGCCGACGACGGTGAAGCTCCGGGACGGGCAGCGCAGGAGGAGCATCTGCCATTCCGCGTCGGTGAGTTCCTGGGCCTCGTCCACGACGATGTGCGCGAACGGCCCTGCGAGCAGGTCGGGTTCGATGCCGGGCTGCGCGGCCTCGTCGATGAGGGCGTCCCGCAGGTCCTGCCCGTGCAGCATGCCCATCGCGCCCTCGCTCTCGTCGATCTCGACGTTCTGCAGCAGGCTGTCGATGACGTCGGTCCTGCGGGAGTGCTCGGCGGCGACGGCGGCTTCCTGCCGTCGCTTGCGGCGCGCGGACTCGGGGTCGCCGAGCCGCTGCCGTGCCGCGTCGAGCAGCGGCAGGTCGGACACCGTCCAGGCCTGGGCGTCCGCGCGCTGCAACCGCTGCACCTCCTCGCGGCTCAGCGAGGGGCGCACTTGCGCAGGTAGGCCGGTACGGTCCACAGGTCGCCGACGAGGTCGGCCGCCTCGAGCAGCGGCCAGGCGCGGTTGAAGGCGGTGAGGAGGTCCCGGTTCTGCCGCAGCGACCTGCGGAGCAGTTCCGGCGAGACCTGGCCGTCCGGGGCCGCCGCGCTGTCGTCGTGCTTCTCCATGAGGATCGTGAGCAGTTCCTGCCAGACCTGCTCGCGTGCCTCGTTGTGCGGGTGCCGGGTTCGGCCGCCTCGAACGCGACGGCCCAGTCCTCCGCGGTCAGCCGGATGTCGGACCAGTGCGTGGTGACCGTCATGCCCTGGGTGGGCGGCTCCTCGTAGAACCTGACGGCGGGCTCGATCGCCCGCACCAGCTGCACGGACGACTTCAGCCGGGCCACCTCCGGATCGGCCTCCACGGTCGCGGCGGCGCCCTCGTCGACGAGGTCCCGCAGGATGCAGGTCTGCACGCCCTCCTCGCCGAGGCTGGGGAGGACGTCGGCGACGTAGTCCAGGTAGGGCCGGTGCGGCCCAACGAAGAGCACGCCACCCCTGCGGTGGCCGAGGCGCGGGTCGGCGTACAGGAGGTAGGCGGAGCGGTGCAGGGCGACGACGGTCTTGCCGGTGCCGGGGCCGCCGTCGACGACGAGCGCGCCGCGTGATCCGGCGCGGATGATGGCGTCCTGGTCGGCCTGGATGGTGCCCAGCACGTCGCGCATCCGGCCCGAGCGGTTGCCGCCGAGGCTGGCGATGAACGCGGACTGGTCGTCGAGCGCGGCGTGCCCCGCGAAGCCGTCGGCGGTGAACACCTCGTCCCAGTAGTCGCTGATCCGGCCGCGCGTCCAGCGGTACCTGCGGCGGCTCGCCAGTCCCATCGGGCGGGCGTGGGTGGCCCCGAAGAACGGCTCGGCGGCGGGGGAACGCCAGTCGAGCAGCAGTCGTCGGCCGGTGCGGTCGGTGAGGCCGAGCCGCCCGATGTACACGGGCTCGGCGGTGTTCTCGTCGACCATGTGGCCCAGGCACAGGTCCAGGCCGAAGCGGCGCAGGGTGCGCAGCCGGGTGGTGAGCCGGTGGATCTCCGTGTCCCGGTCCATCGCCGCCCGGCCGATGCCGCCGGGCGCCCTGCGCTCGGCGTCGAGGAGCTCGGTCAGCTCCGCGATCGACTCCTCCAGGCACTCGGCGATCGCCGCGAAGTGCCGCTCGTCGCCGGCGATCAGCGCCGGGTCGGCCTTGGCGGCGAGGCGGTCGGGGAGGTCGAAGGCGCTGGTGGTCAGGGGTTCACGGCATCAATTCCGTTCTGCGGTCGCTCGCGGCGGGGCGTGCGGACCGGTGTGTGCGGGTTCTCGTGTTCTGTGTCCGGCCTGTTCACGCGCGCGTGGAGGGCCTTTCCTCGCTGACCGTGTCGAGGAGCATCTTCGCGGCCACTGTCGTCCCGTCGGTGCGGATCCTGCCGTCCGCCGACAGCGCCCGCGCCCGTGCCCGGGTCCCGGGGTCCAGGACGGTGGTGAGCGCGGCCGTCAGGGAGTCGTAGGTCGGCGTAGGTCCGGCGTGTGCGACGCCGATGCCCAGGTCGGCCACTCCTGCCGCCCAGTATGGCTGGTCGGCGATCTGCGGCACGACCAGCTGCGGTACGCCGGCCAGCGCGGCGGTCGTCGTGGTGCCGGCGCCGCCGTGGTGCATGACGGCGGCGACCCGCCGGAAGAGCGCCTGTTGGTTGACCTCTCCTACGACGAAGCAGTCGTCCCGGTCGTCGATGGCGGCCAGGTCCGCCCAGCCCCGGGCGAGCAGCACCCGGCGCCCCTGGGCGCGGACGGCCTCGATGGCGACCCGGGCGAGGTCCGGCGAGGTGCGCAGCGCCATGCTGCCGAAGCCGACGTAGACCGGCTCCTCACCGGCGTCCAGGAAGGTCTCCAGGTCGGCCGGGAGCGGGCGCTCGTCGGGCAGGATCCAGGGTCCGGTCACCACGACGTCGAGGTCGGTGTGGTCCTGCCAGGGGAACAGCACCGGGTCGGCCGCGAGCCACGGCCGGTCGGTGAAGACGTAGTCCCGCACGTTCTCGACCGGCGGCAGCCCGATCTCGGCCCGGTGCCGGTTCTCGGCCTCGCCGTACAGGGCGTTCACGCGCTGGGCGTCCTGCTCCCACAGGGCCTTGATGTCGGTCCCGGCAGCTCCTCCGGCGAGGAGGCGTGGCCCGGCCGGGAGAGCGGCGGGTACTTCGAGGACGGCAGTCCCGCCGTGTGGAAGCAGGCCAGCACATAGCGGATGCCGAGTTTCTCGGCGACCGAGCGGGCCCCGGCGGGCATCAGTCCGGTGGCCAGCAGCACGTCACAGCCCTCGGCGGCCTTGGTCAGCGTCTCGTAGCGGGCGGCGACCAGCTCGGGCGCCAGCTCGAAGGCCCGCGCCGCCGACGGCGGCTTCGCGCCGTTCACCACGGACCGCACCGAGGGACCGAGCGGCGTCAGCGGCACACCGGCCCGGGCCAGCAGCTCGACGAACTCCTCGTCGGGCGGCGCGCACACGCGCACCTCCGCACCGAGTTCCAGCAGACGCGACGCGAGTCCCGCGAGCGGTTCGACATCCCCGCGCGATCCCCACGTTGTCAACAACACACGCATTCGAGACTCCCGTTTCCGCAGGTCGTGGCCTCAGGCCGGACATTCTGCGGCACGACGGGGCCTTGCCGCAAGCCCCCGGTGCGCTATACGTTAAGAAGGGAAGAGGAGTGACCACCCACCTCCCTTCCCCCTCCCCTCGCTCCCCTCGTTCCCCCGCGAAACTCGCGGCACATTGATGCTGCGCCGATGTCGAGAACCCGCGCCCGGCTCCGTCCCCGAGGTGAAGGCGACCACAATGGATCGCACCGGCACCGAGGAGAACGACGATGGCCAAGTACCTGCTCCTGAAGCACTACCGCGGCGCCCCCGCCTCCGTGAACGACATCCCCATGGACCGGTGGACGCCCGAGGAGATCTCGGCCCACATCCAGTACATGAACGACTTCGCGGCCCGGCTGGAGAAGACCGGCGAGTTCGTCGACAGCCAGGCCCTCTCCCCCCGGGACCTTCGTCCGCTACGACGGCGAGGGCCGCCCGCCGGTCACCGACGGCCCGTTCGCCGAGACCAAGGACGTCATCGCCGGCTGGATGGTCATCGACGTCGACACCTACCGAGCGCGCGCTCGAACTCGCCGGGAGCTGTCGGCCGCGCCCGGGGCCGGTGGCCGGCCGATCCACGAGTGGCTGGAGCTGCGCCCGTTCATGGGCGTGCACTCCACTGCCACGGAGTGCACCTTCAAGTGAACGAGGTCCTGCTGAGGAGCCTCACGCCGAGCGTCCTCGGTGTCCTCGTCCGGCGCGGAGCGGACTTCGCGGCGGCCGAGGACGCCGTGCAGGACGCGCTGGTCGAGGCGGTCCGGGTGTGGCCGGACGATCCGCCGCGGGACGCGAAGGCCTGGCTGGTGACGGTGGCGTGGCGGCGGTTCCTCGACGCGACGCGGGCGGACAGTGCGCGCCGTAGACGTGAGGACCGTGTCGACGAGGAACCGGCGCCCGGTCCCGCGTCCGCGACGGACGACACGCTGCAGCTCTACTTCCTGTGCGCGCACCCGTCGTTGACGCCGTCGTCGGCGGTCGCGCTCACGCTGCGCGCCGTCGGCGGGCTCACCACACGGCAGATCGCGCAGGCCTATCTGGTGCCCGAGGCGACGATGGCGCAGCGGATCAGCCGGGCCAAGCGCACCGTCTCCGGGGTGCGGTTCGACCAGCCCGGCGATGTGGCGACCGTGCTGCGCGTGCTCTACCTGGTGTTCAACGAGGGCTACTCGGGGATGTCGACCTCGCCGCCGAGGCGATCCGGCTCACCCGGCAGCTCGCCGCCGCGATCGACCACCCCGAGGTCGCGGGCTTGCTCGCGCTGATGCTGCTGCACCACGCCCGGCGCGCCGCCGGACCGCGCCGGACGGCAGTCTGGTGCCGCTCGCCGAGCAGGACCGCGCGCGGTGGGACACGTCGGCGATCGCCGAGGGCGTCACCATCCTCCAAGTCGCCCTGGCGCGCGACCGGTTGGGTGAGTTCCAGGCGCAGGCCGCGACCGCGGCCCTGCACGCGGACGCGCCCACGGCCGAGGAGACGGACTGGGTGCAGATCGTCGAGTGGTACGACGAACTCGCGCGCCTGACCGACAACCCGGTGGTCCGCCTCAACCGCGCGGTCGCCGTGGGCGAGGCCGACGGCCCCCGCGCGGGCCTCGCCGCGCTCGCACCCCTGGACGACTCACTGCCCCGGTATACGGCGGTCGCGGCCTACCTGCACGAACGCGACGGGGACGCGAAGACGGCGGCCCGGCTGTACGCGGAGGCGGCCCTGAAAGCCCCCAACCTCGCCGAGCGCGACCATCTGACCCGGCAGGCCGCCCGGCTCAACTCCGCCCGCAGCCGCTGACGCCCTCATCGCACCCGGGGACGGTCACTCCCACTGGTACGGCAGGTACTTGCCGTCGAGGGTGATGACGACCCGGTCGCCTGCCGGGTCGGGCACGCGGCTCACGTCGAGCCGGAAGTTGATGGCGCTCATGATGCCGTCGCCGCACTGCTCGTGGATCAGTTCCTTGATGGTGGGGCCGTAGACCTGGACGACCTCGTAGAGCCGGTAGATCGTCGGGTCCACCGGCACGGCAGCGTCCAACGCGCCCCGGGTGGGCTGGAGTTGGAGGGCGAGGGCGACGTCCTCACCGAGTTCGAGGAGGGCGGCGGCGGTCGCCGCCTCGTCCTTGGACATGGGGTGCTGGCCCAGCAGGGCCGCCGTGGTCCACGCGAGCGGCCGGCCCACGGCCTCCGCCAACTGGGCCCATGTGACACCGGTCTTGACCTTGGCCTGGCGGACCGCTTCGCCGGCTTCACCCTTGCTGAGCATGGACAACTCCGTTCCCGGACAACACACTTGGCCACTCGACGCTCAGCGTAGGAGATCGCCCGGACCGCGACAATGGCGTCGTCGTCCGCAACAGATCCGGCAGGTGACGCCGTCAACCGATACGCCGGTCACCCCGACCATCGACCACGGCCTGCAGGAGGTCGCGGACACCGCCCTGCCATCCGTGCGCCGCCATGCGTGAACTCCCGGACGACCGCCGGGCATTGACCAGCACGCGTACGACGCCGATCTCCCCGATCTCCCGGCTACGGCAGCCGTCGCGCCGCGACCATGCGGACGCGGGGGCTGCCGTCGCCGCGCCGCCCGAACTCGGGCAGGGGCGTACAGGTCGACGGCGAACCCGGCCCGCTCCAACTCCGGTCCCACGAGCCCGAGTTGGAAGTCCCGGTAGTACATGACGAACGGCGGTCGCCAGACGGCGTTGCGGGCCTTCATCACCGCGTCGAAGCCGGACAGCATCCAGTACGCGGGCGAGGTCGGGCGCGGCGGTGCGACGACGGGGAAGGCGAAGCAGCCGCCGGGCCGGAGTACGGAGTGGACCTGGTCGAACAGTCCCGGCAGTTCGCGGGGCAGGAAGTGCCCGAACGCCCCGAAGCTCACCACCAGGTCGAAGGCCGAGGCGAACGGCAGCGCCCTGGCGTCGCCACGCACCCAGGAGACGCGGGGTCCGCCGCTCGGCACCCGCTCCCGCGCCACCTCAAGCATCCCGGTGCTGAAGTCGACCCCGGTGACGCTCACTTGGCACACCTTCGTCAGGACCTCGACGCCCGCGCCGGTACCGCAGCACAGGTCGAGTCCGTCGTCGAAGGGGCCGACGCGCCGCAGCATCGCGGCCACCGCGTCGAGCAGCGGGGCCGGGGTGCGGAACGGGTGTGGTCGAACTTGGGCGCCAGGAGGTCGTAGCCGTGCTCGACGGACGACAGTGCCTGGACGGCGAGTTCACGCAGACTGGGGCCTTCGGGGCTGAACACCGGGTCAGCCTAGGGCAACCCCGCTGCTCCAGCACCGCGAGAACGCGCTCGCACCAGCGCAGGTTCTCCTCCTCGAAGGAGATCCCGGCCATCAGCGTGAGATACGGCCCGACGCGGTCGGCGTCCCGGAGGTACTCCTCCTCGGTCCGGCCGACGAGGAGGCGGTCCCGGACCCTTTCATAGCGGTCGAGCTTGCCGCGCGACCACGACCCGCGCTCCTCGATCAGCGCGCGGGTCACGGCGGGGTCGGTGCCGTCCATCGCCTGGATCTTGATGAGGAGTTCGTCGCGGATGGCGGTGGGGCGCCGGGGCGGCTCGGCGGCGAAGGTGCCGAGCTCGCGCCGGCCCGCCTCGGTGAGCGTGAACATCCTTTTGTTGGGCCTGCGTTCCTGCTGTACGACCCGTGCCTCGATGAGGCCGCCCTGCGCGAGGCGCTCCAGTTCGCGGTAGAGCTGCTGCGGTGTCGCGGGCCAGAAGTTCGCCAGCGACACGTCGAACACCTTGGCCAGCTCGTAGCCGGAGGCCTCCCTTCCAGGAGGGCCGCGAGGACCGCGTACTTGAGGGACATGTGGACACGCTAACAGCCGTTGATTAGTCTCATCCACACCTACTCAACTAATTGACTATGAGGTGAACCGATGCGCGCGTTCCGTGAGGCCGTCGAGGCGCAGGACATGGACGCCGTCGAGGCGCTGCTGGCCGAGGACGTGGTCTTCACCAGCCCGGTCGTGTTCAAGCCGTACCCCGGCAAGGCGATCACCGCGGCGATCCTGCACGGGGTGGCCCGGGTCTTCGAGGACTTCCACTACGTCCGGGAGATCGGCGACCCGGACGGCACCGACCACGCCCTGCTGTTCGCCGCGCGGGTCGGCGACCGCGAGCTGACCGGCTGCGACTTCATCCACGTCAACGAGGAGGGCCTGATCGACGAACTGACGGTCATGGTGCGGCCGTTGTCGGGGGCGCAGGCTCTCCAGGCGGCCATGGGCGCGCAGTTCGAGCGGATCGCGAAGGAGGCGGAGGCGCGGCTCGGGTGAGTTCCGCGCCTCCGCCCCGGCTCACGCGACGGTGAGGGTGCAGGCGCCGGTGCAGGTCTTGCCGGGCGTGATGGCCGTGGCGGTCCCGTCGACCGTCAGGGTGACCCTCCTGCCCCGGGGCGCCTTGACGGTCGCGTCGGCGACGAGGGCGTGCCAGGTCGGGTACGAGGCGTATCTGCTGTCGGACGCGGCGTCGTACGTCAGCGGCGTGGAGATCACGGTCGACGGCGGCTCCGCGGCGCAGGGCGGGGTGAAGGCGATCACGAACGCCCTCGACGCCACGTGACGACCCGGGGCGGACCGGCCCTAGCGGTCGCCGCGGTCGGTGCGCAGACCGGCCGCGAGCCGGGTGATGCCCTGCACCGCCAGCTCGGCGAGGTTCGAGCGGGCCACGATCGCCTTGGTCTCGCCCTGCCGTCGTACAGTGCGCAGATCGCGCTGGAACTGCCGTGACAGGTCCTGGAGTTCGCGCTGCGCGGTGGCGAACCGCTCCTCGGCGGCCGTGCGGACCTGCCGGTGCTCGCGACGGGTGCGAGGCGTGGCGGTGCCGCTCTCCGGCACGGGCGACTCCGGGGCGGGCGGCGACGCCACCGCGAGCGGACGGACACCGACGGTGTCCAAATAGGCTTCTACGGCGGCGAGTTCGGCGGTGTCGACCACGGCCGCGACATAGCCGTCCGGGCGGACGAGGACCCACTGCTCGGCGGTCAGGCCGTAGGCGCTCTGGACCCAGCCACCCGTGTCGAGGAGGTCGCCCCGGGCGCCGATGGTGTGAAGGTGCAGGCCGGGGCGGGGAGTTGGGGCCGACGTGTCGTCGACGTCGTGGCCGAGCAGCGTCCAGTGGGGTCCCTGGAAGAGGCCGAACAGCCGGGTGGGGAGGCCGCCCGCGCCGGTCACGGGGGCGTCCGGCGCGCGGTCCCCGCGAGCACTTGGCCGTCGCGCCGTGAACCGGGCAGCGACAACGGCGAGTCCACGTACCCGAGATCGAGCTGGCTGACCTCGCGGCCCCGGCGGGTGTCGCGCCGCTTGGCCGCTTCGAGGAGCTTCTCGGAGAGTCCGAGGACGGCCTCGGCGATCGGGCGCCGCTCCGACTCGTAGGTCTCCAGCAGGGGATTCGGGGCGCCGCCGAGTACGGCGGCGAGCTTCCAGCCGAGGTTGTAGGCGTCCTGGACGCTGGTGTTGAGGCCCTGGCCGCCGGTCGGCGGGTGGCAGTGCGCCGCGTCGCCGGTGAGGAACACCCGTCCGCGCCGGTAGGTGTCGGCCAGCCGGGCGTTCATCTGGAACGCGGACGCCCAGTTCACCGCCCGGATCACGAGATCGTCGCGGCCGGTGCGCTCGCGGAGGAACGCGGTGAGTCCTTCGGCGGAGAGGTCCAGGTCGACGTCGAAGGGTACGGGGCCTGGAGTTGGAACAGGTCGGTGCCGTAGAGCGGGCACAGCGACACCTGCGACGCGGTGTCCTCGCCCCAGCGGTGCCAGACGTCCCACGAGACGCCCTCGGCCAGCACGTCCGCGACGATCGCCCGGACGCCGAGGGTCTTGCCGGGGAAGCCGATGCCGAGTGCCTTGCGGACGAAGCTCGATCCGCCGTCGGCGCCGATCAAGTAGGCGACGCGTACGGTCCGTTCACCGTCCGGGGTGGCGATCCGCGCGGAGACTCCGTCGGCGTCCTGCTCGAAGCCGACGAGTTCGTGGCCGTAGTGAGGGGCGTGGCCCAGCTCGGCGAGCCGTTCGCGGAGTCGGCGCTCGGTGAGGAACTGCGGGACGAGCAGCGGGATTTGGTACGGCTCGGCGGGCGTCGCCTCCGACAGCTCGACGACGGCCTCGTCGACCGGCCCGGCGTCGGTGTACACGCGCTGTACCGGGTACTCACCGCCGGAGGCGACGATCCGGTCGATCACGCCGAGGTCCTCGAACACCTCCTGACTGCGGGGCTGAATGCCCTTGCCGCGTGAGCCGATGAACGGCTGTGACGCCTTGTCGATCAGCAGGAAGGCGATGTTCCGGCGGGCGAGGTCGAGGGCGAGGGTCAGTCCTGCGGCGCCGGTGCCGCAGATGATGACGTCGGTGTCTGTGGTGGGGACATGGCTCTGTGCTCCTTGGGTGGTTCCGGTGCGAACCGCATGACGGCCGGGGCGGGTTCAGGGCACCAGGACGGTGCGGACGCCGTGGACCGCGGGCGCGTTCCACGCGCTCTCCACGTCGATGAGGGGTATCGCCCGCGCGGTGACCGCGATGCCGCCGCTCTCGATCTCGTCGACCAGGGACGGGAGTTCCTCGAGATACGTCCTGGTGGACACGGCGCCCTGGCCGTTGCCCTGGGGCGGAAGTTCGCCGAACGCAGTGCCACCGACGGGAGTTCGATGGTGGGGCCCGCCAGGGCGCCGATCTGGATCCAGTTCAGGGCGCGGCTGCGGTCGGCGCGGGCACGGAGCAGTGCCATGATCGCGTCGCCTGCGGGCTTGCCCCACAAGTAGTCGATGACCAGGTCGACTTCGGCGGCCTCCTTGGCGAGGGCCGTCGCGGTGGCGTCGGCGTCGTCGGTGAGCGCGACGGTCGCGTCCGCGCCGAGTCCGGCGAGGGTCGCCAGCCGGGTCTGGTCGCGTCCGGCGCCGACGACCCGCCCGGCGCCGAGCCGCTTGGCGACCTGGACCGCCATCTGTCCGGCGTTGCCGGTGGCGCCGAGGATCAGCACCGACCGCCCGGCCTCGATCGGGACGCGGCGGCGCAGCGCGACCCATGACGACATGGCGGGGTTCATCGCGGCGGCGATCTTCACGACGTCCGCGCCGTCAGGGAGCGGGACGCTGCGGCGGCTGTCGATGACGGTGCGGGTGGCCATCGGGCCGACGAGGTCGTCGTCGGTGACGAAGTACACCAGGCGGCCGTCCGCGCGCCGGCCGACGCCGTCGACTCCGGGGACCAGGGGCAGCTTGCCGGTGCTCGTGTAGTGGCTGCCGGACGCGCCGGTGCGCACACGGGGGTGCAGGCCGACGGCGAGGACGTCGACCAGCTCCTGGTCCTCGCCGGTCGGCGCGGGCAGGTCGAAGGGCTCGTAGCGGGGCGGGGTGTCGTACGAGCTGACGACGGCGGCGTGGATGTCCATGGGTGCTCTCCTGGGGTTGGGCACACGAGACGACGGGCGGGATGCGGGACGCGGGACGCACCTGAGTCCGGGACGCACGAGGTTTAGTAGGCGCCGCGAACGTTTTAGTACGTGACACCAATCAAATTAGTAGGTGCCACGTACCTTTGCAAGTAGAATCCGGGACATGACCTCATCGCCCGACACCCCGGCCCCGCCGATCGAGGACCTCGGCCTGGTCGACGCCCTCGCCCAGCTGTCGTTCCTGGTGCAGAACGCGCTGGCCGAGATCGCCGGGGAGCACGACCTGTCGCTCACCCAGACCCGGCTGCTCGGGATCCTGCGGGACCGGGAGCCGACGATGAACGAGCTGGGCCGTCACCTCGGCCTCGACAAGTCCTCCATCACGGGCCTCGTCGACCGCGCGCAGCGCCGGGGCCTGGTCACCCGTACGCCCAGCACCGTCGACCGGCGCTCGTTCCAGGTGTCGATCACCGACGCCGGGCGCGAGATCGTGGCCCAGGTCGGCACGCGCTTCGCGCAGCGCATCGAGGGCTGCACCGCCTCGCTGACGGAGGCGGACCGCAAGCGCCTGTCGCGGCTGGCGACCCGGCTGGTGACCGCCGACGCCCAGGACCGCGGCATCGACCTGCGCACCACGCCCCGCTGACCGGACTCCGTCAGAGGGAGCCGCGCGGCACCGTCACGACGTGCTTGCCCACGACGCCGCCGCGCTCGAACGCCCGGTGCGCCGCCGCGATGTCCGCGAGCGGGTACACGCTGTCGATGACCGGGCGCAGCGCGCCCGCGGTGACACGGTCGGCCACGTCGCGCAGCACGGGCGTCCCGGGTTGGCGCTGAAGGTGCGGATGCGGCGGGAGCCGTGCACGCTCGACGCGGCGATCGCGGCGATGGCCGACGGGGACAGTCCGACGGTGACCATCCGGCCGCCCTTGGCCAACCGGCCGCGGTAGCAGTTCAGTTCCGTGCCGACGGTGTCGACGATGACGTCGAACGGCCCGATCTGCTCCGCCGTCGTGGAGCCGTAGTCGAGGACCTCGTCGGCGCCGAGACCGGTCAGGAGGTCGGCGTGCCGGTCGCGGGCCAGCGCGGTCACATGGCCGCCCATCGCATGCGCCAACTGCACCGCGGCCGTGCCGACTCCGCCGGCCGCACCCCGGACCAGGACCTTCTCGCCGGCCGCGAGGCGCACGCTGTCGCGCAGCGCGATCAGTGCCGTGGTGCCCGCGACCACCAGGGAGGCCGCTTCGACCGACGAGAGGTCGGCCGGGGCGAGTGAGACGCGCTCCGCGGGGGACCACGACGTACTCGGCCGCCCCGGCGACCGAGTGCCGCCGCCGGGGTGCACCATGCCCCAGACCCGGTCGCCCACCCGGTAACCCTCGACGCCGGCGCCGGTCGCGGCGACGGTGCCCGCGAAGTCCAGCCCCGCCCCGATCGGGAACCGGCGCCCCGACACCATCTTCAACTCGCCTGCCCGGACGAGCACATCGTGCCCGTTCACGCTGGTCGCCTCGACCGCCACCAGGACCTCTCCGGCGCCGGGAGCGGGACGGTCCACGTCATTGATCCGCAGTACGTCCGCCGTGCCGAAACCGGTGATCTGAACGGCCTTCATGTCGCTGCCCTTCCGTGGCCTGTCGCGTGGTCGGTCCGATGCTGGACCCCGCACGCGCGATCACGGTCGTTCTCCTTTTCCTGGGTCCGGCAGACCCACCCTCGCGCGCCGCACCGACGGCATACTGACGCCGTGACCGACTCCTCCCCCGCCATGAGCGACGACCCCGGCGCGAACTCGCCGAGTTCCTGCGCACCCGCCGAACTCGGCTTCGGCCAGAGGACGTCGGCCTGGAGCCGGGTCCGAGGCGGCGCGTCGCGGGGCTGCGGCGCGAGGAGTTGGCCCTGCTGGCCGGTGTCAGCTCGGACTACTACCAGCGCATGGAGCAGGGCCGGGACGTACGGCCGTCCGAACAGGTCCTGGACGCCCTCGCGCGCGCCCTCGGCTTCTCCGCCGAGGAGACCCGCCACCTGCACAGCCTCGCCGCCGCCGCACGCAACCCGGTCCAACTGCCGCGTTCCTACGAGCCGGAGGAGGTTCCGGACACCACGCTGCGACTGCTGAGCGACATGACCTCGCCCGCTCTGGTCATCGGCCGTTTCCTGGACGTGCTGGCCTGGAACCCGCTCGGCGGCGCCCTGTTGGGGGAGTTCACCCGGCAGCCCCAGCGGGAGCGGAACCTGCTGGCGCTGTTCCTGCGCCCCGAGGCAGACCGTGCCTGCCCGAACCGGGCGGCCACCGTCGCGGAGCTGATCGGCATGCTGCGGACGCAGGTCGCCGCCGATCCCGGGAACCCGCGCGGCGTCGAGCTGGTCGGTGAACTCGCCGTCCGCAGCGACGAGTTCGCGGCGCTGTGGGCCCTCCACGACGTGGTGGAACCGACCCGCGGCCAACTGCGCCTGGACCACCCCGGGTCGGCGAACTGAACCTGGACTGGGACGCCTACCCGATACCGGGCAACCCCGGCCCCGTCCTCATGGTCTGCACCGCGGCCGAGGGCGGCCTCGACGCCGAGCGGCTCCGGCTCCTCGCGGGCCTGCTCGACGTCCGCTGAGGACAGCCCTGCTCAGCCACGCAGCCGGAGCGCCGCGAGCCAGGGCTCGGGCGTCCCGGGTTCCGGCTCCTCGGCCGCGAGCCGGGCCAGGAACTGCCGTACGCGGCGCAGGAGTACGAGGACGGTCATCGGAACCTCCGGTGTGATGGGCTGTGTTCACCCCACCGACGAACGCCCCCTACGCAGATCGACACTCCGCGAGCCGCCGCTCCAGAAAACTGCGCTCCGCCGCGTTCTCCACCAGCTCCAGGGCGCGTTCGTACACGAGAGCCGCCTCCGCCGTACGGCCGCTGCGGCGCAGCAGATCGGCGCGGGTCGCGGGCAGCAGGTGGTAGTCGGCCAGTTCACCCGACCGTTCCAGCCCGGCCACCAACTCCAGCCCGGCATCCGGGTGTTGGGCCATGCCCACGGCGACCGCCCGGTTCAGGCGCACCACGGCCGACGGCACGAAGCGCTCCAACTCGCCGTACAGCGCGGCAATATCGGCCCAGTCGGTCTCCTCGGCCGTACGGGCGGTGGTGTGGCAGGCGGCGATGGCGGCCTGGATCTGGTACGGCCCGGGGCGGCCCCGGCGCAACGCGGGTCTCCAACAGGGCGGCGCCCTCGTCGACTTCGGCCCGGTCCCACGCCGTACGGTCCTGGTCCTCCAGGGTCACCAACTCCCCCGCCGGGTCCACGCGCGTGCCTCGGCGGGCGTCGTGCAGCAGCAACAGGGCGAGCAGGCCGAGGACTTCGGGCTCGTCCGGCATCAGGTGGGCGAGGACGCGGGCCAGCCGGATGGCCTCCGCGCAGAGGTTCGTCCGCACCAACTCGGCGCCTGACGTGGCCGCGTAGCCCTCGTTGAAGAGCAGATAGACCACGCCCAGGACGCCCGTCGTCCGCTCGGGCAGCAGATGCGCGGGCGGCACCCGGTACGGGATGCCGGCGTTGCGGATCTTCTTCTTCGCCCGTACGAGCCGTTGCGCCATGGTCGCCTCGGGGACGAGGAAGGCGCGGGCGATCTCGGCGGTGGTCAGGCCCGCGAGGGTACGCAGGGTCAGGGCGACCCGGGCCTCGATGGGCAGCGCCGGGTGGCAGCAGGTGAAGACCAGCCGCAGCCGGTCGTCCTCGACGCCGCTGTCGTCGCCGTCGTACTCCGGGTCGTAGGGTCCCTCGTCCCGCCCCAGCACCGCGACCTCCCGCAGTTTCGCCACTCCGACCGCCTCCCGGCGCAGGACGTCGAGGGCGCGGTTGCGGGCGGTCGTCGTCAGCCAGGCGCCGGGGCGGCGCGGGATGCCGTCGCGCCGCCACCGGTCGAGGGCCTGGGCGAAGGCGTCCTGCGCGCACTCCTCCGCGAGGTCCCAGTCGCCGGTCACCCGGATCAGGGTGGCGACGACCTGGCCCCACTCCTCGCGGAAGGCGGCGGCGACCGCGCCCTCGACGTCCGGCACGCTCACTCCCAGACCGGCCGCACCTCGACCGAGCCGCCGCCGAGCGCGGCGGGGTGCCGGGAGGCCAGCGAGATCGCCTCGTCGAGGTCGGCGACCTCGATGATGTCGATACCGGCGACGTACTCCTTGGACTCGACGAACGGCCCGTCGCTGAGCAGGACTTCGTCGCCCTGGACGCGCACGGTGGTGGCGTCGGTGGACGGCCGCAGCCGGGCTCCGCCGCGCATCAGGTCACGGCCCCGGACCTCCTCGATGTACGAGGTGAAGCGGGGTCGCCCGCGATGTCCTCGGGGCTGAGTTCCTCGCCGCCGACGGGGGTGCAGATGAGCAGGGCGTACTTCATGACCCCTCCTCGTTGTGCACGGCCGCGACCGAGACGTGTTCGTGGACGATCTGCCAGCGCAGGCCCGCGTTGCGGTAGCCGGTGGTCACCCGCAGGACGTCGTCCAGCGGCTCGCCGCCGACGAGGGTGCCGCGCAGCCGGACGAGGGCGTGGCCGAAGGCGATGGACTCGTCGACGCGGACGCGGAACTCCAGGACCTCGCGGACCACCGGACCGGTGACGCTCGCGAAGACGCCCTCCATGGCCTTGCGGAAGGCGTCGATGCCGTGCGCCTCCAGGCCGGTGGTGAAGTGGAAGGCCTCCACGTCGGGCGCGTAGCAGGCGACGATGCGGTCGACGTCCCGTTCGCGGGCGGCGTCCGTCAGTTCGGCGTCGAGCGCGCGGATCTCGGACTCGCCCTCCTCCTCGCCGTCCATCGGCCAGAACGGGCGGACCTCCATGGCGCCGATGGTGGCCACGGGGTGCCTGGCGGCGGCCTCGACGGCCTCCTCCAGGGTGTCGCACTCGAGGATGTCGTAGCCGGCGACGTACTCCTTGGTCTCCGCGAACGGCCCGTCGGTGCGCAGCACCTCACCGCCGCGCACCCGCACGGTCACGGCGTCGGCGGGCTTCGCGAGCCGGTGCCCGTGCAGCCGTACGTTCCGGTCGCCCAGGTCCTCCACCCACGGTTCCACGGGTGTCATCCCGGAGTCGTCGGCGGTGTCGTCGCCGCACACGAGCAGCATGTATTTCATGGGTCCTCCCGGTCCTCGATGAGCTTCCTACACCCCACCGACGAACGCGACCGAGCCGGATCGACACCCGGCAGAAAAACTTCGAGCCGGATCTGCACCCCTGGCGAGCAGCCCCGAAAGGGGTCGCCGAAGGGCCATCGGGGGTTCGTACGGCTGGTATGAGGCGCGAAGCCCGGAACAACTCACGGGTTCACGGAAGGATGTCCCCATGAGCACCGACGACCCCGTACGGCTGATGCGCGCCAACCAGGCCAACTGGGACGCCCGCACCCCCGTCCACCTCGCCAGCCGCTTCTACGGCCTCGACGGCGACCCGGATCCGGAGCGTTGGTTCGCTTCCTTCGAGTGGGACGACCTCGGCGACCTCACCGGCCGGGACGTGCTGCACCTCCAGTGCCACCTCGGCACCGAGACCCTCGCGTTCGCACAGCGCGGGGCGCGTGCCACGGGCCTCGACTTCTCCGAGGCGTCCGTGACGGCCGCGAACGGCATCGCGGCGAAAGCCGGCCTCGACGTCGGCTACGTACAGGCGAACGTGTACGACGCCGTGGAGGCCCTGGGGCAGCGGCGGTTCGACGTCGTGTACACCGGCAAAGGCGCCCTGTGCTACCTGCCCGACCTCCCGCGCTGGGCGGACACCGTCGCCCGACTCCTGCGCCCCGGCGGCCTGTTGTACGTCGTCGAGTTCCATCCCCTGCTCAACGCGCTCGGCCCGAAACCCGCCCCGGACGAGGGACCCGAACTGCTCCTGCGCCACGACTACCTGGGCGGCGGAGGCCCGGTCCACCGGGACGCGACGTTCACCTACACCGACGGACCGGCCGTGACCGGGGCGACCGACAGCTACGAGTGGATGCACGGAATAGACGAAGTCATCAACGCGTTGACGGCAGCAGGACTGAACATCCGGCGCCTTCGCGAAAGCGACGAACTGCCGTGGCCGCGCTGGCCACAGATGGTCCGCACCGAGACCGGCTGGTGGCGCCTGCCCGAGCCGAGGATCCCCCTCCTCTACGGCCTCCTGGCGAGCCGCTGAGCCGTACGTCACACCCAGACCGCACCGGGTGTGCTACGGTGCGGTCAGCACTTGTGTACGCCCCGTTCCGGGCGCCGGTGCAGATCTCGTCTCACCCTCGCCGCACAGCCCGTCGGCTTCCGACCGGCACACCGGCTTCTCCACACCACTTCGTGACCGGCGTTTTTCCGCCGTACCCGAGGTGATGTTCCCCGCCGCCCCGAGGAGCGCTCGTTCGCCCTCCACCTGCGGCTTCTCCCCCTTCCTGCCGCATGACACATGCATCCGTCCTTGAAAGGACCACTCATCATGACCACCACACTCGAACCCCCGTACAGCAACAGCCCCGCATCCAGACCGCCACCGGTGTCCTCGACATCGACGGAAACGGAAGGGGCACCTGCGAGCGCTGAACTGCCAGCCCTCGCCCACCGACCTCCAGGTCTCCCCCGCGCTGATCCGCCGTCACGGCCTGCGCAAGGGTGACCTCCTGGAAGGCGTCCGCGGCGGGCAACGCGCCGTGACCGAGGTCGCGTTCGTCAACGGGCACACCCCGCCGAACTCCGCGGCCGACGCCACTTCCGCGACCTGACCCCGCTGCACCCGCGTGAGCGGCTGCACCTCGAGCACCCGGCGGCCGGCCTGACCGGACGCGTCGCCGACCTGATCGCCCCTCTCGGCAAGGGCCAGCGCGGGCTGATCGTGGCCCCGCCCAAGACCGGCAAGACCGTACTGCTCCAGCAGATCGCGGCCGCCGTCGCCGGCAACCACCCCGAGGCCCGCCTCATGGTCGTCCTGCTCGACGAACGCCCCGAGGAGGTCACCGACATGCGGCGCTCCGTACGCGGCGAGGTGTACGCCTCCACCTTCGACAAGGCCCCCAAGCAGCACATCGCGCTGGCCGAGCTCGTGATCGAGCGGGCCAAGCGGCTCGTCGAGGCCGGCGAGGACGTAGTGATCCTCCTCGACTCGCTGACGCGCCTGTGCCGGGCCCACAACAACGCGGCCGCGTCCGGTGGCCGCACCCTCAGCGGCGGCGTCGACGCGACCGCCCTGATCGGCCCGAAGAAGTTCTTCGGCGCCGCGCGCCTCGCCGAGGAGGGCGGCTCCCTCACCATCCTCGCCACCGCGCTGGTGGAGACCGGCTCCCGTGCCGACGACTTCTACTTCGAGGAGCTGAAGAGCACCGGCAACATGGAACTCCGCCTCAGCCGCGACCTGGCCTCCCGCCGCGTGTTCCCGGCCATCGAGATCACCCCGTCCGGCACCCGCCGAGAGGAACTCCTCCTCACCGAGACCGAGTTGACGACGGTACGCGGCCTGCGCCGAGTCCTCCAGAACAGGGACGCCCAGGCCGGCCTGGAAACCCTGCTGGAGCGCATGCGAGAGACCCCGGACAACGCAACGTTCCTACGCCAGATCCAACCCACGCTGCCTTCGAGCTGACCTGGGTTTCGTTCCCCCAGGAGCGCGGGGCTGTATCGATGTGCGGCTCCCCGCCTGGGCGCGGCCGGCCCCCACCGACCCGCAGCCACATCACTAGCGCATCCGGGGTACTGACTCACCCCGCACGGCCCGGCCAACACCTTCCACAGCCCCGCCGTTTCTACGTTTGCGGTATGACAATCGGACTCCCACCCCGGATCACCGTGTCGGCCTGCGCCTTCTGCCTAGCGGGCGTCCTCGCGTTCACCCCCACCGCGGCGGCAGCCCACACCGGGTCGGATCCCGGCACAGCCACACCCCACCCGCACTCCTGAACACACCGGACACCCAGGTCAGACCCCACCCGGGCGCCCCAGGCGTCCCCGCCGTCTCCGCCCTCTCCTGGCTGGTCGCGGACGCCCGGACCGGCGAGGTCCTCGCCGCCCACGACGCGCATCGCAAACTCCCACCCGCCAGCACCCTGAAAACCCTGTTCGCCCTGACCGTCCTCCCGGTCCTCCCGGGAGGGATCCAGCACCGCGTCAGCGAACAGGACCTGGCCGGCATCGGCGAGGGCAGCAGCCTGGTCGGAGTCGAGGAAGGCCACACGTACCGCGTCGCCGACCTGTGGCGCGGAGTCTTCCTCAACTCCGGCAACGACGCCGTGCACGTCCTCGCCTCCCTCAACGGCGGCTGGGAGACCACGGCCACCCGGATGCAGGCCAAGGCCCGCACCCTGGGCGCCCTCGACACGCACGTCGTCTCACCGGACGGCTACGACACCGACGGCCAGGTGTCCTCCGCCTACGACCTCGCGGTGTTCGGCCGCGCCGGACTGCGCAACGCGGACTTCGCACGCTACTGCTCCACCGCCGAGGCCCAGTTCCCGGGCGAGGGATCGTCGTACGGCATCCAGAACACCAACCGGCTGCTGACCGGCAACGACGGTGTCGAGCGGTATCCGGGGATCATCGGGGTGAAGAACGGCTACACCACGCACGCCGGCAACACCCTGGTCGCGGCGGCGCGCCGGGGGTGGCCGGTCGCTCGTCGTCACGGTGATGAACCCTCAGGCGGGCGGCGGTTTCACCGTGTACGACGAGGCGCGTCAACTGCTCGACTGGGGCTTCGCGGCGGCGGGGCGGGTCGATCCGGTGGGCTCGCTGGACGCGTTGCGGGCCAGGCCGAGGTCGGGTCCCGTGGCCGTGCCGGTGGCCGCCGCGGTCGTACCGGACGAGGGACCCGGCTGGGCCGACACCGCGGCGATCGTGGCCGCGGCTCTCCTGGGTGCGGGCGCTGTGGTGGCCGCGATCCGGTTCAGGATCAGGCGGCTTCCGCCGGTCTGACCGGTCGGCAGCCACAGCAGCAGGCCGAGGGTGATCCAGGTGTACGTGTTGCTGCCGAGGAAGCCGTCGATGCCCGAGGCGTCGTCGAACCACAGCCAGACGACGCTCGTGCACATCACCGCGTACAGGGCGCCCGCGATCCGGGGTGCCCCGCGCGGACCAGGACGGCGAAGGACGGCAGCAGCCACACGAGATGGTGCACCCAGGTGATCGGGCTGATCAGACACGCGGTCAGCCCGGTCAGCGCGAACGCGGCCGTCCAGTCCCCCACGACGATCGCGTGGCGCGCCCGTACCGCCCACACGGCCAGGACGAGGACGACGGCCGTCGCCCACAGGGGGCGGCCGGTTTCGCCGAGCCGGGCCAGGACTCCCTGCAGGGACTGGTTGGAGACGTAGTCGAGGCGGCCCACCCGGGTCGTGTCCCACATCGCCCGGGTCCAGTAGAACGTCGACGCGTCCGGGACCACCAGGGCCGCGAGCCCGGTCGCCCCGAGCGCCACAGCCGTCGCCACCGCGGCGGCTTTCCAGCGTCTGGCCAGCAGCAACAGGCCGATGAACAGTGCCGGCGTGAGCTTGATGGCCGCCGCGAGGCCGATGCCGACGCCCGCCCAGCGGCTCCGGCCGGTGGAGAGCAGCCAGCAGTCACCTAGGACGAGGGCCAGCAGCAGGAGGTTGACCTGCCCGAAGCTGAAGGTGTCGCGCAACGGCTCGAACAGGGCCAGCCCGCACGCCACGAGGGCCCATCCGAACCAGCCGTAGCGCCGCCATCCGGGCCCGGCCAGGATGCGCAGCACCACGCCGAGAGCCACGAGGTTGAGGAGCAGTGCGGCGACGATCGCGACGCCGAGGCCGAGGTAGCCCATCGGGGCCATGCTGACGGCGGCGAACGGCGGATACGTGAAGCCGTAGGCCGTGCCGGGCACGTGGTAGTCGTAGATCCGGCCGCCGTGGTGGAGCCAGGTGTGGATGGTGCCGTAGTAGACGCGCAGGTCGAACCAGTCGCGCAGCAGCGGGACGGTCGCGGTGAAGACGGTGACGACGGCGGCGAGGGCCAGCACCAGGAGGAGGCGGCCGCGGTCGGTGCGGGGTGTTCTCATGCCGTGCGCCCCAGGGCCGGGGCCTCGGCGGCCTGGCGGGCCTGCCACAGGACGACGATCGCGAGGACACCACCGGAGACGGCCAGCACGAGTTGGCCTACGTCGGCGGGGCCGCCGCTGGGCAGGACGGCGAGGGCGAGGACCCCGGTCACGGCGGCCACCCGGTGTCGTACGGAGGTGCTCGGCGCGGCGGCGGCGATGAGGAACAGGCCCCACAGCGCGTACCAGGGGCGGATCGCCGGGCCGAACGCGGCGACGACGGCGAGGCTCAGGCCGAGTGCGTAGACCGGGCTGGGGCGCAGGCGCAGCCATATGGCGAGGATGGCCGCGCCGGTGACCGCGAGTCCCAGGGCGTGCCAGGCCGGGACGGCGAAGGGCGCGAGATCACTGCCGAGGTGTTCCAGCAGGGCGCCGGTGGCGCGGCCGAGGAGGCTGGTGAGGGCCCAGTTGTGGGACGAGACGGGGTGTCGAGGGCGCCGATCCAGCCGTAGCCCGTGCCCGCGACGGCGGTGGCGGCGACCGTGGTGGCGGCGGACGCGACGACGGTCGTCGTGACGGCCTTGGCCGGGCGGTGGCCCGCGCGGACCTGGAGGACCACGACGGCGGCGAGCCCGAGCGCGGCCGGTGCCTTGACCAGGGCGGCGAGGGTGACGAGTACGGCGCCCAGGATCGGCCAGCGGCCGAGCGCGGCGACCAGGCCGATGCCGAGCAGCCCGAGCATGATCGCGTCGTTGTGGGCGCCGGCGACGAGGTGGAGCAGGACGAGCGGGTTGAGGGCGCCGAGCCAGAGCGCGGCGGCCGGGTCGGCGCCGCTGTGCCGGGCGAGCCGGGGCAGCGCGGCGGCCATCAGGCCCACCCCGAGGAGGGCGACGAGCCGCATCCCGAAGAGCCCGGCGGGGAGTTCGCCGCGGGTCAGCCCGGACAGCCCCGAGGCGAGGGCGAGGAACACCGGGCCGTACGGCGCGCCGGTGTGCTGCCACAGCGGGGCGACCTCGTCGGCGAGCGGCCCGCCGAGCGTGGCGGGGCCGTGCGCGTAGACGTCCATGTGGGCGTCGACCATGGCGCCCTGCGCGAGGTAGCTGTACACGTCCCGGCTGAACAGCGGCGGTGCGAGCAGCAGCGGCGACGCCCACACGGCGAGGACCAGGAACAGGGAGCGCGGGGTGGGCGGTTCGGCGCTGCGGATCAGCTTGCCCAGCAGCAGCCAGGCCGCTATCAGCAGGACGACACCGAAGTAGACCCCGACCAGGCCGAGTGCCGCCTGCGCGGAGGCCGGGGAGAAGAGGTCCGCTGACGGGAGCGCCCCGGCCGTCTCACCGCCCAGCGCGAGAACGGCGGTTCCGGCCAGACCGAGTACCTGGCAGCGGCGGAGATCGACGGGAAAACCCATGGCCAACACTCGCCAAGCGTGTCAACGCCTGATGGCGGGAAAGCGACGTGCCCCTCTCCGTGCGGAGACCTGCGCATGACCTCCGTGTGCTTCGCCTTCGCCACCCGATGAGCTGAAAGGTGCCGCTGCCGCCGCTCGCCGGGTTCCTGGGCCGATGCCGGTCAGAACACGGACACACCCGTGAGTGTCGTGAAGCGGTCAAGGGCGGCGACCCCGGTCACCGAGTTCCCGCGCTCGTCCAGCCCGGGGCCCCACACGGCGAGGGTGCACCGCCCCGGGACGATCGCGATGATGCCGCCGCCCACTCCGCTCTTGCCGGGCAGCCCCACCCGGTAGGCGAACTCGCCCGCCGCGTCGTACGTCCCGCACGTCAGCATCACCGCGTTGACCTGCTTGGCCTGGGTGAGGGTGAGCAGCCGGGAGCCGTCGGCGCGGCTGCCGTGCCGGGCCAGGAAGCCGGCCGCGAGGGCGAGATCGGCGCAGGACGCCTCGATCGAGCACTGGCGGAAGTACTGGTCGAGGAGGACGGGCACGTCGTTGTCGATGTTGCCGTAGGACTTCATGAAGTGGGCGAGGGCCGCGTTGCGGTCGCCGTTCGCGGACTCGGAGGCGGCGACGTCCTTGTCGAAGTCGAGGGACGGGTTGCCGCTCTCGGCGCGCAGGAAGGCCAGCAGTTCTCCGGCCGCGTCTCCGGTACGGGTCTGGAGCCGGTCGGTGACGACGAGCGCGCCCGCGTTGATGAACGGGTTGCGCGGGATGCCGTTCTCGTACTCCAGCTGGACAAGGGAGTTGAAGGGGTTGCCGGAGGGCTCGCGGCCGACGTGCTCCCAGAGTTCGTCGCCCTCGCGGGCCAGGTCGAGGGCGAGGGTGAAGACCTTGGTGATGGACTGCGTGGAGAAGGGCTGCCGCCAGTCCCCACGCCGTACACCGTGCCGTCCAGTTCCGCGACGGCCATGCCGAAGCGGCGCGGGTCGCAGGCCGCGAGCGCCGGGATGTAGTCGGCGGGCCGGCCACGGCCGGGGGTCCGCTCGATCTCACCGGCGATGCGCTCCAGGACCGGCTGGAAGGTCATCGATGGGGACATGATCACCATTGTGCCTCCGGGCCGGTCCTGGGGCGCGTCCGCGGCTCAGACGGCCACGGGACCATTGCCGGCCAGGACCTCGGGCCGCAGCAGCGAGGCGAGTGTCTCGGCGGGCAACAGACCCTTCTCCAGGACGAGTTCGGCCACGCCCCGGCCGGTGACGAGGGCCTCCTTGGCGATGTCGGTGGCGGCCGTGTACCCGATGTGCGGGTTCAGCGCGGTCACGAGACCGATGGAGTTCTCCACGCTCTCGCGCAGCGCCTCGGTGTTGGCGGTGATGCCGTCCACGCAGCGCTCGGCGAGCGTGACGCACGCGGCGCTCAGGTGCGTGATGGACGCCGACAGGGAATGCAGGATGATCGGCTCGAACGCGTTGAGCTGGAGCTGTCCGGCCTCGGCGGCCATGGTGATGGTGACGTCGTTGCCGATCACCTCGAAGGCGACCTGGTTGACGACCTCGGGGATCACCGGGTTGACCTTGCCGGGCATGATGCTCGAACCGGCCTGCACCGGCGGCAGGTTGATCTCCCCGAGCCCGCGCGCGGCCCCGAGGACAGCAGCCGCAGGTCGTTGCAGCTCTTGGAGAGCTTGACGGCTACCCGCTTGAGCACCCCCGACATCTGCACGAACGCCCCGCAGTCCTGCGTGGCCTCGACCAGGTTGGCCGCCGTCACCAGCGGCAGCCCGGTGATCTCCGACAGATGCCGGCGGGCCGACTCGGCATACCCGGCGGGCGCGTTGAGTCCGGTCCCGATGGCCGTGGCCCCCAGGTTGATCTCCTGGATCAACTGCACAGCCTCGTCAAGACGTTGACGATCCTCGTCAATCATGACCGCGTACGCCGAGAACTCTTGACCGAGCGTCATCGGCACCGCGTCCTGCAACTGCGTACGGCCCATCTTGAGCACGTCATGGAACTCAACGGCCTTACGGGCAAAGGAGTCCTGCAGTACAGCCATCGACGTGAGCAGCCCCCGCACCGCGAAGACGGTCGCCACCTTGACCGCGGTCGGATACACGTCATTGGTGGACTGCCCGAGGTTGACGTCCTCATTGGGGTGCAGGTACTGGTACTCCCCCTTGCCGTGCCCCAACAACTCCAACGCCCGGTTCGCGACAACCTCGTTGGCGTTCATGTTGGTGGGAGGTACCGGCCCCGCCCTGCACCACGTCCACCACGAACTGGTCGTGCAGCCGCCCGCCCCGGATCTCCCGGCACGCGGCGACAATGGCGGCCGTCTTCTTCTCCGACAGCAGCCCCAACTCCTCATTGGCGAGAGCGGCGGCCTCCTTGACGGCGGCGAGCGCATTGATCAAGTGCGGATAGACGGAGATCGGCGTCCCGGTGATGGGGAAGTTCTCGATGGCCCGCAGGGTGTGCACACCCCAGTAGGCATCACCGGGCACATCCCGATCCCCGAGCAGATCATGTTCGCGACGGGTCATGGCAGACATGGGGTCCTCTTTCTACGTCGTTGAGGTCACTTAGGGGCGCGGGGAACTGCGCGACCAGCCCTCACCGGCCCGCAGATCCCCACAACCGATCAGGCACACGCGGACAACGGCGGCACAGGGTCCAACGCACGCACAGGCCGAACACAACCCACCGGCTCCCCGCCCCCGAGCAACGGCTCCCCCGCGAACTCGGCAAGCAGCCCTTCCTCGACCCCGGCCCGCACCAGCGCGGCCGCGGCCACAGGAACCCGCGCCCGATTGGCCCCGTCCGAGACCTTCACGGCGACAGCCCGCCCGTCAGGCAGCGCGGCGACCTGAACGCCTTCGAACCCGTCCTTGGCCAACAGCCCGGGAACGGCCCGCATCAACGCGGCCACGTCCCGCCCGGCCCCGGACGCCATCTCCGCATACGACCGCATCGCATCGGCGACCCGGGCCTCAGGCGTCCCGGGCGCAGCGGTGGTGATCCGGGCAACCGCCCGGGCCAGCCCGTGCAGGGAGATGGAGAACAGCGGCGCCCCGCACCCGTCGACGGACACCCGGGCGATCCGCTGCCCGGTGAGGTCCTCGACGATCTCGGCGATGGCCTGCTGCAAGGGGTGCGCGGGGTCGAGATAGTCGTCCAGGGACCACCCGTTGAGCTTGGACACGTAGAGCATCGCCGCGTGCTTCCCGGAACAGTTCTGGGCCAGCCGCGACGCGCGCGCCCGCCCTCCCGCACCCAGGCGTCCCGCACGACCGGATCGAACGGCAGGTCGGGAACGTTGCGCAGGGAGTCCTCGGTGAGCCCGGCGAGTTCGAGGATGCGCCGGGTCCCGGCGAGGTGGCGTTCCTCGCCGGAGTGGCTGGCCGCGGCGAGCGAGAGCAGCTCGCCGTCGAGCGGCAGCCCCGCCCGCACCATGGCGACGGCCTGGACGGGCTTGATCGCCGAGCGCGGGTAGAACGCGGCCTCGATGTCGCCGATCTGGAGCTGCACTTGACCGTCGGCACCGAGGACGACGACGGAGCCGTAGTGGATGCCCTCGATCACTCCGCCGCGGATGAGGTGGGCGACGGGTGCGTGGAGGGGTTCACGGATGAGGGGTGGGTCCGCGAGGGAACTGCTGTACATCACTGCCTGTCAGGGTCAGGACGACGTGGGTCTCACGCGTCGGGTGCGGTGGAGGACGTGGCGGCCACCCGGCGGCGGACGGCGAACCATCCGGCGACCAGAGCGGCGGCGATCAGCGGCAGGCACAGCACGGTGGTGCGTCCGGCGCCGCCGTCGGCGTACATGAGGACCAGGACGGTGGCGAGGAAAGCCAGCGTCACGAGTTCGGTCCAGGGAGAACCCGGCAACCGGTAGCTCGGCCGCGTCAGTTCGCCCTGCTCGGTCTTCCGCCAGAAGAGGAAGTGACAGAGCATGATCATGCCCCAGGTGGCGAGGATGCCGATCGCGGCGAAGTTCAGGACGATCTCGAACGCGTCCGCCGGGACCACGAAGTTGAGGGCGACGCCGAGGACGCAGATGCCGCTGGTGAGCAGGATGCCGCCATAGGGGACCTGGCTGCGGCTCATCACCGAGGTGAACTTGGGGGCCGAGCCGGACATGGCCATGGAGCGGAGGATGCGGCCGGTGGAGTAGAGGCCCGAGTTGAGCGAGGACATGGCCGCGGTGAGGACGACGAGGTTCATGACGCCGCCGGCCGCGGGGATGCCGATCTGCGAGAGGACCGTGACAAACGGGCTCTGGTCGGCGGTGTACTTGCTCCAGGGCAGCAGCATCGAGAGCAGGACGACCGAGCCGACGTAGAAGAGGCCGACGCGCCACATGATCGAGTTGATCGCCTTCGGCATGATCTTCTCGGGGTTCTCCGTCTCGCCCGCGGCCACGCCGACCAGTTCGACCGAGGCGTAGGCGAAGACGACGCCCTGGATGATCAGCAGCATGGGCAGCATGCCGTTGGGGAAGATGCCGCCGTTGTCGGTGATCAGGGACGGGCCTGGCGTGTGGCCGTCGACGGGGTGCTGGGTGACCAGCAGGAAGATGCCGATCAGCATGAAGACGACGAGCGCGCTCACCTTGATGATCGCGAACCAGAACTCCAGCTCGCCGAACATCCGCACCGAGATCAGGTTCACCGTGAGGACCACGGCGAGGGCGACAGGGGCGATCACCCACTGCGGGATGTCGGAGAACATGCCCCAGTAGTGGGTGTAGACGGCGACGGCGGTGATGTCGGCGACGCCGGTGGTAGCCCAGTTCAGGAAGTACATCCAGCCCGCTACGTAGGCGCCCTTCTCGCCGAGGAACTCGCGGGCGTACGACACGAAGGCGCCCGACGAGGGCCGGTACAGGACGAGTTCGCCCAGCGCGCGGACGACGAGGAAGGCGAAGAGTCCGCAGACCGCGTAGGCGATGAAGAGGGACGGGCCGGCGTCGGCCAGGCGCCCGCCCGCACCGAGGAACAGGCCGGTGCCGATGGCCCCGCCGATGGCGATCATGTTGACGTGCCGGGACTTCAGGGACTTGCTGTAGCCGGCGTCTCCGGCGTCGACATGGCCGGATCGTTTCTGCACGCCGTCGTGCAGGGACTGCTCGCTCACGCCTCGGGTCCGCCTTCCGTGGGGGTGTCCGTGCGCGTGGGGCGCACGATGTCGGTGAGGGTCGTCTCGACCCGGTCGAGGTGGTGGGACATGGCTTCGACGGCGTCCGCCTCGCTGCCGTCGATCAGCGCCTCGACGATCGCCCGGTGCTCTCGGTTGGACTGCTCGCGCCGGCCGCCGAGTTCGTTCAGGAACGCCGACTGGCGGGCCAGCGCGTCGCGGATCTCCTCGATGACCCGGCGGAACACCGGGTTCTGGGCCGCCTCGGCGACGGCGAGGTGGAAGAGGGTGTCCATCGCGACCCACGCGGTGGTGTCCGTCTCCTGTTCCATCCGGTCCAGGAGGTGGGCCAGGTGGTCCAGGTTCTCGGGGTGCGGCGCAGCGCCGCGTATCCGGCGACCGGGATCTCGACGTGGCGGCGCACTTCCAGCAGGTCGCTGGCCGCGTAGTCGCCGAAGGTGGGGTCCTCCACGGCGTTGGCGACCACGAAGGTGCCCTTGCCGGTCTTGGAGACGGTCAGGCCCATGGTCTGCAGGGCGCGCAGGGCCTCCCGCAGCACCGGGCGGCTGATCTCCAGGGTGCGGCACAGCTCCGCCTCGGACGGCAGCTTGTCGCCGATGGCGTAGTCGCCGCGTTCGATGGCGCCGCGGAGGTGGACGAGGACCGCTTCCATGGCGCTGACGCGCCGCGGCCCGACTCCACCTGTCTGGCTGTCTGACAGGTTCACGGACGTGATCCTGCGGGTGACGGGACAGTGCTGTCAAGCGGTCCGAAAAGAGGAATTCAGCGGGCGTGAAGCCTGAAAATCCGGCTTCACGCCCGCTGTGTCGATCGTTCCCGCGCCGTCAGCTGTCGAGCACACCCGCGCCGAGCAGCCCGAACAGCAGGACGCCGATGATGATCCGGTAGATCACGAACGCGTTGAAGGAGTGCTTGGCGACGAACTTCAGCAGCCAGGCGATGGAGGCGTACGCCACCACGAACGACACGATCGTGCCGACGGCCAGCGGGGCCGCGCCCACGCCCGTGCCCAGGGCGTCCTTCAGCTCGTAGATGCCGGCGCCGGTCAGCGCGGGGATGCCGAGGAAGAAGGAGAGCCGGGTCGCGGCGACGCGGTCCAGGTCGAGGATGAGACCGGTCGACATGGTGGCGCCGGAGCGGGAGAAGCCGGGGAAGAGCAGCGCGAGGATCTGTGAACTGCCCACCAGCATCGCGTCCTTGAAGGTGGTGTCGTCCTCACCGCGCTTGTGCCGGCCCATCTGGTCGGCGCACCACATGACACCACTGCCGACGATCAGCGAGGCGGCGACCACCCACAGCGAGCCGAGCGGCCCGTCGATGAGCGGCTTCGCGGCGAGCCCCACCAGGACGATCGGGATCGTCGCGTAGATCACCCACCACGCGAACTTGTAGTCGTGGTGGTAGCGCTCCTCGCGGTTGCGCAGGCCGCGGCCCCACGCGGTCACGATCCGCACGATGTCCTTGAAGAAGTACACGAGCACCGCGGCGATGGCGCCGACCTGGATGACGGCCGAGAACCCGACGACGGCGTTGTCGTCGACGGGGATGTGCATCAGCCCCTCGACGATCTTCAGATGGCCGGTCGAGGAGACGGGCAGGAACTCGGTCACCCCCTCGACGACACCGAGAATGGCGGCCTGACCGACGCTGATGACGCTCATGAGATCCAGTTCTTGGGAGTTGGTCGACAGTGCTGTAGACAATAGCGCCGGGGGCGGTCGAGGCGGGGCACCGGATCCGCCCGACCTCTTACGCCCACAGGGCCCGCGCGATCGACACCCCGACAAATGCCGCACCGAGGCCCGCCGTCACGCTGCCGACGACGTTGGCGGCAGCGTAGAGGCCCGCCCCTGTCTCGGTCAGCCGCAGTGTCTCGTACGAGAAGGTCGAGTACGTCGTCAGGGCCCCGCACAGGCCTGTCCCGACGAGGAGTTGGAGGTGCGATCCGGCGGCACCGGCGGACACCGCACCGGTCAGCACGCCCAGGATCAGACAGCCGGTGGCGTTCACCGCGAACGTGCCCCAGGGGAAGACGGTGTCGTGTCTGGTCTGCACCGCGCGGTCGGTGAGATAGCGGAGCGGGGCACCGACCATGGCGCCCGCGACGACCAACACCCAGTTCACAACGACCTCTTACCCTTCGCGTCCGATTCGCCGGGCTCATCCGTGCGCCCCACGTACCGGATGACCTCGCAGTCGTCGAGGATCACGAGTCCCTCGGTGACGAGTTCGTCGAGCTGCGGCAGAAAGGCCCGTACGCGCTCCTCGGTGTCCACGATCACGATCGCCACCGGCAGGTCCTCGCTGAGCGACAGCAGCCGGGAGGTGTGGATGCGGGAGGAGGCGCCGAAGCCCTCGATACCCCGGAAGACGCTGGCGCCGGCCAGGCCTGCCGTGTGCGCGCGGTGGACGATCTCGGCGTAGAGGGGCTTGTGGTGCCAGGTGTCGTTCTCGCCGACGAAGACGGTCACGCGCAGGGCGCTGCCGGTCAGCCTGGTCATCGCTGCCTCCAGGTGAGCACGCGCCGGGCCGCCGTCACGCCGAGCCACACCGCCGCGAGGGCCGCGAAGAGGGTCGCGGCGAGATAGGCCAGCGCGGTGCGGGGATGGCCCGCGTCGATCAGTTTCTGGATGTCGACGGCGTACGTCGAGAAGGTGGTGAAGCCGCCGAGCACCCCGGTGCCGAAGAACGGCCGGACCAGCCGGTGGGCGGCCCACACATCGGTGACGACCACCATGAACACACCGATCACGGCACAGCCGACGACGTTGATCCCGAAGGTCGTCCAGGGAAAACCGCCGTCCCGTGCGGGCCACCGGAGCGAGGCCGCGTACCGGGCCACGGCCCCGATCGCACCGCCGAGCGCGACCACCGCGACGACGGGCCCCTGCCCCTGCCAGACGGACGGGCGCGAGGCTCGCAACCGCGTACGCAGGCTCTCGGCTTCGGGGGCTGTCATGGCCGTACGTCTCCTACTCGTCGGGGCCCTGTGGGCGCACGCCTTCACAAGTAGGGACCGTTGGCGGCACCTCTGCCGCGGTTCGGGTACGGCCGGCCCCACCGCCGCGCCGCGAGAGCTGATCGCGGTCGGGCATCAGGGTAACGCCGGGGGCGCGCCGGGGTCACTTCGGGGCGGGCGGCTCGCACAGCGCGACACCGCGTTCCCGCAGGCTGCCCAGCACCAGGTGACCGGCCGCCTCGCAGACGCCGGTGACCATGCGGAAGGACGAGCCGCGCGCGGCGAGACGGTGCACGACCCGGCCCTCGTCGTCGACCGCGAGGGCCCCGATCATGCCGGTCGGACGGTAGGGCGCGCGTACGGCGATACGGGCGGCCGCGTGCCGTACGGCGTCCGGGGCGCGGTGGAGGAGGTCGAGCGGGGGCACGCGCGGTCCGGCGAGCGCGACCCAGATCGGCCCGTCGGGGCCCGCGCGCCACAGGTTGTCGGGCATGCCGGGAGGTCCTCGACGAAGGGTTCGCTACGGCCCGCCTCGGGTCCGGTGAGCCAGTGGCGGGTGAGACGGCGGGCGCCGGTCTCCGCGATCACCAGGAAGGACTGATCGGCGCTGGGCGCGAGGCCGTTGGCGAACTGGAGGCCGTCCAGGAGGACTTCGGGGTGCCGCTGCCGGGCGCGAGGCGCAACAGCCGTCCTGTGCCGGTGTGTTCGACGATGTCACCGAGCCACTGGTCGAGGGGTAGCGGCGGCTGGACACGGTGAAGTACACGCTGCCGTCGGACAGGGCGACCACGTTGCTGCAGAACCGCAGCGGCTCCCCGCCACCGAGTCGGCGAGGACCCGCACAGCGCCGTTCCCGAGGTCGACCCGCAGCAGTCCGCGTTCCGCGTCGCACACCAACAGGCCGTCGTCCGGGAGGAGTTCGAGGCCGAGCGGCCTGCCACCGGTGTCGGCGAGCGTCTCCACCTGGACCGCCTCGGGGTCGAGCAGTCCGTCGAGGCGGAGGATGCGGCCGTCCTCGACACCGGTCAGTACCCGGCCGCGGGCGTCGGCCACCACGTCCTCCGGGCCCTGGCCGCCGATCGCGACGTAGCGGCGGGCGCGCAGCGCGTCGGGGCGGCCGATGAATCGGTCATCGTGGCGGGCGTCGGATCGTTCGTCGGGTCGGGCCATGAAAACCTCCACGGTTCGGTCGGGCGCGCGTACGCTTGCTGCTCTTCCCGGTCATCGCGGCACCCGGCCACGTTTGCCGAGCGTATTCCCGGTGACCCGAATTTCGCTGCCGGTCGGCGAGAGGGGGCCCACATGTCACGGTCGGCCGCCCGGTGTTCGGGACATCCGCGATGAGACGGGTGCGGGCGGTGTGGCAGGGACTCGGTCTCGCCGAACTCAACCGGCGCGGGCGGGAGTTGGAGCTGCTGCACCGGGCCATGGGGTTCGCGACACTCGCCCTGGTCACGCTCGCGCCGCTGCTGATCGTGGTGGCCGCGGCCGATCCGCTCGGGCACGGAGGGTTCGCGCTGTGGCTGGTGGACGGCATGGACCTGTCCGGCCGCTCCGCCCGCGCGCTCACCGACGTCTTCACCCCACCCCGCAAGGTCATCGGCACCACCAGCGCGCTGAGTGTCGCGCTGCTCGCGCTGTTCGGCCTGTCCTTCGCGTCGAGCGTGCAGAACGGCTACGAACACGTGTGGCGCCCGACCGGCGCCCCTGGCACCGCGTCTGGCGACGCCAACTGGTCTGGCTGGTCATGCTGATGGGCTACCTGTACGCCCAGGTGCAGACCCGCAACGTCCTCGCGGGCACGCCCCGCATCCTGCTCAGCATGGCGGCCGGCCTGCTCTTCTTCTGGTGGGGCCCGCACTTCCTGCTCAACCGTCAGGTCCCGTGGCGCCACCTCCTCCCGGGTGCGCTCGCCACGATGGCGGGCCTGGTCGGCCTGCGCTGGTTCTCGTACCTGGTGTTCACCCCGCTCCTGGTCACCAACGCGGTCAGCTACGGCCCGGTCGGCACGGTCCTGGTGGTGGAGTCCTGGCTGGTCGGCGTGGGCTTCGTGCTCTACGGCGGCGCGCTGCTCGGCAGGCTGCTGTGCGAGCGGTTCGGGGACCCCGGCGCGGCGTTCCGCACGGCACCGGGGGCACCGGAGGCAGCGCAGGACCCGGTGACCGCGGCCGAGCAGGAGGAACCGCCGACGCGCTCCGAACAGGACAAGGTGTGAGACCCCGTAGGGCCGAGCCCGTCCGGAAAGTCGCCCTACCAGCCCTTCTCGAACATCCGGGCCACCTCGGCGATACGGACCTCGTCGCGCCGGTAGTAGGTGCGCCGCCGGACCCGCCGCGCCCTCAACAGGCCCAGGGAGGTGAGGAGTTCGAGGTGGGTGTCGGCGACCTGGCGGGGCACGCCCAGCTTGGCCGCGACCGCCTCCGTGCTCACACCTGCCTCGGGGACGACCCGGTGGGCGGGGAAGTGGGCGGCCGGTTCTCTCAGCCACTCCAGGATGTCCAACCGCCGCTGACCTGCCGGAGTCCTCAGCATCTCGTGACCCTCCGTCCTGCTCGCCGCTTGCCGCGTCCTTCCACTCTCCCGCAGCACGGCTCGCCGCGTCCCGGACTCGGTGACCCTTGTCCGGGACCGGCCGGTCCTGTTCGCGGGGACCGACCGGCCCTGGGGCGTGGAGCGACGGGTGGGACGGGATCGCACGAGTGACCGGCCTGCGGCCATCGGACCCGGACATGGCCGAACCGCACCGCCTCAGCCGAACAGAACCGCACGCCCGGAGGGCCCCGAAGGACGTCCCCCTCCACCCGCGGCTCACGGCTCGCGCGGGCGGAGGGGAGTCGGCTCAGCCGTCGAGCCGTACGACCCGCACGGCTCCGGCGGGCACCGCGAGACCGCCCGCGGCACGCTCGCCGGTCAGCAACTCGGTCCCGTCGGCGCCGAGTTGGACCTTGACGTCCGAGGCGCTGTGGTTGATCGCGAAGAGGTAGCCGCCCGCGGGCCCTTCGCGCCGGACGACCTCCACGTCGTACGGCAGGTCGGCGCGCGGGGTGATCCGGGCGTCCTCGGCCGCCCAGCCGAGGAGGGCGTCCAGGCCGTGGGCGTCGAGGCGCGTCGACACGTACCAGGCGGTGCCGTCGCCGAGGCGGTTCCGGGTGACGGCCGGGTGGTCGGCGGTGAGGCCCTCGGCGTACGTCCACACGGTCTCGGCGCCGTCCGGGACGACGAACTCGGTCCAGACGTCACCGGTGAGTTCGGAGCCGTCGGGTCCGGTGATCCGCACCCGCTGGTCGGTGAGGAGCGGCGAGAACTCCTCGACGGTCAGGCCGAGTACGTCCCGCAGCGCGCCCGGGCAGGCGCCCTCGTGGACGGCGTCGTGCTCGTCGACGATGCCGGAGAAGTAGGAGACGACGAGGGTGCCGCCGTTCTCGACGTACCGCTTGAGGTTGCGCCCGGCCGCCTCCGTCATCAGGTACAACGCCGGTACGACGACAAGGGGATAGGCCGACAAGTCGGCCTCCGGGTGCGCGAAGTCGACGGTCAGGTGCCGGTCGTAGAGCGCCTCGTAGAACGCGTCGGCACGCTCGCTCGCGCGCGTCGTGGTCCTCGCTGGGACGCCACTCCAGTTTCTGCGCCCACCAGGAATGCCAGTCCCATACGACGGCCACGTCGGCCTGCGTGCGCGTGCCGCGTATCTCGCCCAACTCCTGTACGGACGCGCCGAGTTCGACGACCTCGCGCCAGACACGGGTCGCGGTGCCGCCGTGCGGGAGCATCGCGGAGTGGAACTTCTCGGCGCCGCGCCGGGACTGGCGCCACTGGAAGAACATCGCGCCGTCCGAGCCGCGCGCCACGTGGGAGAGGGCGTTGCGGGCCATCTGGCCGGGGGCCTTGGCGGGGTTGCGGGGCTGCCAGTTGACGCCCGAGGTGGAGTGTTCGAGGAGCAGCCAGGGGCGCCGCCCGCGACGGAGCGGGTGAGGTCGGCGGCCATCGCGAGGTTGACGTGGGTGCGGCGGCCGTCGGTGATCAGGTAGTGGTCGTTGGTGACGAGGTCGACCTCGCGGCCCCAGGCCCAGTAGTCCACGGACTCGCACTGGCTGAGCGCGGCCATGAAGTTGGTGGTGACCGGGACGCCGGGCGAGAGGCGGTGCAGGATGTCCCGTTCCGCGACGAAGTTCTCGCGCATCGTGGCGTCCGCGAACCGCGTGTAGTCCAGCGCCTGGGCCGGGTTGACGGCGGTCGGGGTGAGCCGCGGCGGGTTGATCTGGCCGAGGTCGCCGTAGCGCTGGCCCCAAAGGCGGTGCCCCAGGCCGCGTTGACGCCGTCGACGGTCTGGTAGGTGGTGGTCAGCCAGCGGCGGAAGTGGGCGGCGCAGGAGTCGCAGTAGCAGGCGGAGACGGGGACGCCGTACTCGTTGAAGACGTGCCACAGCGCGAGGGCGGGGTGGTCGCCGTAGCGCTCGGCGAGCCGCGTGGTGATGTTCGCGGCGGCTGCGCGGTAGTCGGCGTTGCTGTGGCAGATCGCGCCGCGTGAGCCGAACTCGTAGCGGGTGCCGTCGGCGGTGACGGGCAGCGCCTCGGGGTGGGCGCGGTAGAACCAGGCGGGCGGGGGAGACGGTGGGCGTGCCGAGGTCGACGCGGATGCCGTTCTCGTGCAGCAGGCCGATGATCCGGTCCAGCCAGCCGAAGTCGTACACACCCTGCTCGGGCTCCAGCAGCGCCCAGGAGAAGATGCCGACGCTCACCATGGTGACGCCGGCCTCCCGCATCAGCCGGACGTCCTCCTCCCAGACGCTCTCCGGCCACTGCTCGGGGTTGTAGTCCCCACCGAAGGCGAGCCTGGTGAGGCCCTTGGGGGTGGTCTCCGGCATGGATCTCTCCCGTAGTCGATCATTTGGGAACGTACACACAGCACGGCCCCAGGCGTGACCTCAACATAACCGCACCCTCATGACCACTGACAAGGGTCCCCGAGGCTTCACTGCTGTGAACGCTCCCAGCACGGTGCTACTGACTGCGGGTCCAGGAGCCGTAGAGTCTTGACCATGAGCAATACGGGGGTCGGCGCAGGCCGCCGACGATCCATGACGTGGCGCGCGAGGCCGGCGTGTCGCGGGGCACGGTGTCCAGGGTCCTCAACGGCGGGCACTACGTGAGCCCGGCCGCACAGGAGGCCGTCAACGCGGCCATCCGCAAGACGGGTTACGTGGTGAACCGGCACGCCCGGTCGCTGATCACCGGGCGCTCGGACTCCGTCGGCTTCCTGCTGACGGAACCGCAGGAGAAGTTCTTCGAGGACCCGAACTTCAACGTCCTGCTGCGCGGCTGCACCCAGGCGCTGGCCGCGCACGACATCCCGCTCCTGCTGATGCTGGCCGGCACCGAGGACGAGCGGCGGCGCATCACCCGGTACATCACCTCCGGGCACGTCGACGGCGTCCTGTTGGTCTCCAGCCACTCCGGGAACCCGGTGGCGGAGGAGCTGAGCGAGGCGGGCGTACCCCTGGTGGCGTGCGGCAAGCCGATCGGGCTCGGCTCCAAGGTGAGCTACGTCGCCGCCGACGACCGTGACGGCGCGCGTGACATGACCCGCCACCTGCTCTCCCTCGGCCGGCGCCGCATCGGCACGGTCACCGGCCCGCTGGACACACCGGGCGGCATCGAACGCCTCGCCGGTTACAGGGAGGTGCTCGCGGAGTCGGGCATCGACGTGGACGACGACCTCATCGTCTCCGGCGACTACAGCCGCCTCAGCGGCGAGCGGGGGCGCCGAGCGCCTGCTCGCCCAAGTCCCGGACCTGGACGCGGTGTTCGTCGCCTCGGACCTGATGGCCCGGGGTGTACTCACCACCCTGGAACGGGCCGGGCGCCGGGTACCGGAGGACGTGGCGGTCGGCGGCTTCGACGACTCACCCGCGGCGTTGGCGTCCAGCCCCGAACTCACCACGATGCGGCAGCCGTTCGACCGGATCAGTGCGGAGATGGTGCGGGTGTTGTTGGCGCAGATCGGTGGGGAGGACACGGCGGCGGTGATACTGCCGACGGAGTTGGTGAAGCGGGAGTCGACGTGAGAAGTGGGGGTTGGGGGAGGAGTCGGGTAACGGCTCATCCCATGCGGGGAGTTGAAGAACCTGGGCGTCGAGGCGCCGGGCTCTTGCGGGCAGGTCGGCGCGACCGTCGCCGTCGGTACTTCAGTTACCCGTCTCGGGGCCCCATCGCTCGGGCCCCACACCGCGCCAGTCGATCCACGGTTGCCCCGCCAGTTCCGCCGGGTCGATGTCCAGTCCGGCTCGGCGAAGGAATTCCGCCACGTCGGTGGCACTGTGGGCCAGGCCGAGGATCACGCCGTCCACGCGTACACGCCGGCCCCCCTTGGCCAACGGCGGATGGACGATCACGCGAATCGGCACGGGTACGCCGTCGTGCTCATCCGGGGGCTGCGACTCCTCGTTCCAGTGAGTCATCGGCCCAGCCGTTCGTCCGTGTCTCCGGGCGACCGCGTCAGGTCACGTAGCCCGCACCACGCGGCGGAACGTGGCGCCTGTCGCCGCCAACCGGCTTGGAAACACAGCTGAGTTGACGGCTGGCCCGCGCTCCGCCCCATCCGTCGGCGCAGGTCGGTGCGATCGGGTCGTCGGGCGAGCTGTCGACAGGGGCAGTCCCCTTCTGGTGGGCCTGGGCGAGGCGGTCGAGAAACGATGGCATGCCCAAATTCAAGCACGTGTTCGATTTACGGCGCCACCGGGCGCTCCGCCGGCTTACCGGTGTGGGGTGAGTGAACGCAGGGGCTACGGGCGGGAGGGGATCGACGGGGGAGAAAAGGGCGCGGCGGGGCCGGCCTGAGCGGGGCCCGACATGCGCCCAGGACGGCACGGAGCCACACCCCAGGCCGGGGTGCGCGCCGCCGATGCCCGGCGCACTGACCCGGTCGTCCGAAGACACCGACTGCTACGGCACGTACGCCCGACCCAGGCATCCCTTCACGGCCGTGCGCCAGCACGCCCCCGTCCGGTCGGCGCACGGGGTCGCGTGCAGAGCCGCCGCAACCACCCGGCATACCAGCTCCGAAACCCCGCACTCACCGGAAAGAACCCGCCCCAGCTCCCCACCCGACGCCCGATCCGCCCTGCCGCCTCAGCCCGCCGCGCGCCCCGTCACGATGGGTTCGAGCAACCGGCGTGGCGTGTTGATCGCGCTGGAGATGGGGTCGCTCTCCGTCCCGGACGACCGGTAGCCGGGTCCGGGTTCGCTCCGGATCTCCTGGACCGGGATCACCGCACCGCACTCCTCGCACCGGCCGTCCCCGTCAAGGACTCCCCCGTCCACGTCATGACGCAGCAGTCGCTTGATCCCGGCCGGGGAGTAGAAGGCCTCCCCAGTTCATCAGCGCGCGCACGACCGGCCACAGGGCGAGGCCCTTGTCGGTCAGGCGGTACTCGACGACACCGGCCCCGTCGTCCTCGCGGGTCAGCACGCCTTCCTGGGTGAGCGACTTCAGCCGGTTGGTGAGGACGGCCCGCGGGATGCCGAGCTGGGTGGCGAAGTCGCCGAACCTCCGGACACCGTAGAACGCGTCGCGAATGATCATGAGCGTCCAGCGCTCGCCCACGACCTCCAGCGTGCGCGCGAGAGGGCAGTTCCCGTCGGTGTAGGTGTTGGGGAGCGTCATGCCCCGATCCTACCAGCAGCGGTTCACTCACTGAACTGACAGGTGCTACGGTGGTCACCCGTGGGAGTTCATTCACTGAACTGCCGTTCATCGCCAGCTGGAGCAACCGGAACCGACCGGTCGCCGCCTGGAGGAGAGCCCCTCATGTACCAGTTCCCCGTGTCCTTCACCGTCCAGCCCGAGCCCCGTGACTCCCTCGCGAACGAGCCCGGCTCGCGCCGGTTCGAGGTGATCGCGGACGAGGAGCACCGGACGCCTTCTCCCTCAACGAGGTCCACACCGATGGCCCGACCCGGCTCATGCGGGGCAGCCTCGTCGGCGACAACGCCGCCGCCTGATCCGCACCCGCCCACCACCGCACCCCACGAAAGACGAGGTCCAGCCATGTCATCCGTACTCATCACCGGCGCCTCCAAGGGCATCGGCCGAGCCATCGCCGTCACGCTCGCGGAACGCGGTCACCGCGTGATCGCCACCGCACGTCGACCGGAAACCCTGGCCGATCTCCCCGTGGACCAGCGGCTGCGTCTCGACGTCACCGACCAGGAGAGCGTCGACCAGGCCGTCCGGGACGCCGGCCACATCGACGTCCTCATCAGCAACGCCGGTGACACCGTGCGCGCACCCCTGGAAAGCGTCCCGCTCGCGGAGGTCGAACGGCTCTTCCAGCTCAACACCCTGGGCGCCCTGCGCGTGGCACAGGCCGTACTGCCCGCGATGCGCGAACGAGGAGCGGGCCGTCTCCTCTTCGTCTCCAGCATCCAGGGACGCCTGGTGCTGCCCATGATCGGCCCCTACGCCGTCAGCAAATGGGCACTGGAGGCGCTCGCCGAGACACTCGCCATCGAGGCGGGCCACTTCGGCGTCAAGGTGAGCATCGTGCAGCCGGGCGCGGTCTCCTCGGGCGGCGGCGAGCGCGCCAAGGTGTTCCTCAAGGACGACGATCCCTACGGCCCGCTGTACGCGGCGCTGCCCGCGCTCCGCGGCGAGGCCATCACCCCGGAGGACGTGGCCGCCGCGGTGGCCGACACGATCGAGCACCCCGAGCCCCCGTTGCGCGTACCGGTCGGCGAACCGGCCGGGCGAGTTCTGAAGGCCCGCAAGGAGGCCCCGAGGACGAGCCCTTCCTTGTGGCCAAGATCGATTGGTGAGCGCGGGGCATCGGTACCGGGCATCAGATCGCCGGATGCCCCCACACGGCCCACTCGATCAGGATCGAAGAAGCCTCCGCCCCCTCCCCCGCCCTAGCCTGAATTCACCGGCGAAATCCGTCGGACCACGCTTCACGGAGGAGCTCGCCATGACCGACGGACTGAACACGATCATCTACCCCGTCAAGGACCTCGACGCCGCGAAAGCCCTGTTCGGCGCGCTGCTGGGGGTCGAGCCGTACGCCGACGAGTCGTACTACGTCGGCTACAAGGCCGCCGGACAGGACGTCGGCCTCGACCCGAACGGGCACGCCCGGGGCATGACCGGACCGGTGCCGTACTGGACCGTGGACGACATCAGGACCCGGCTCGCGGCCATGGTGGAGGCGGGCGCCGAGCTGGTGCAGGACGTCCAGGACGTCGGCGGCGGCAAGCTGATCGCGTTCGTGAAGGACGCGGACGGGAACTTCGTCGGCCTCACCCAGAATCCGGCCGCCTGACGCAGCATCCCGCCGACTGCCCCGGGACCGGCCGACTACTTGCACGCGCACTAGTTGCGCACTCAATAACTGGCCGAATCGGTGTACCGTTCGTGTATGGCAGTGAAGTCGGCCGGTGCCCGGCAGCTAGAGGAACAGTGGCGGGACATCCTGTCCGTGCACGCGCGCACGATGTGCGAGATCGACCGCGTGCTGCACCCGCACGGCCTGGGCGCGAGCGACTTCGAGGTGCTCGACATGCTCGCGGCCGAGTCGCCCGAGGAGGGCGACCAGTGCCGGGTGCAGAACCTGGTCGGCCGGGTGCATCTCAGCCAGAGCGCGCTCTCCCGTCTCATCGGACGGCTGGAGAAGGACGGCCTCGTGGAGCGCTCCGTGTGCATCGAGGACCGGCGCGGAGTGTGGGTCGCGCTCACCCGGAAGGGCCGCGACCTGCACGCGGAGGTGCTCCCGCTCCAACGGAGCGCCCTGGCACGGATGTTGGACGCCCCCGACGTCGGCACCGACAGCTGACGCACCCCCTCACACCACGAACTCGGCCCCGTCCATGAGCACTTCGACCCCGGCCTCGTTGACCTGCGTCCGCGCCGCCGAGCCCGCGTCGAGCAGCGGGTTCGTGTTGTCGAGGTGGGTGTAGATCCGGCGGACCTCGGGGTGGCGGGCCAGCTCGGCGAGGCTGCCTTGGGGGCCCGAGACGGGCAGGTGTCCCCTGGCCGGCAGAGCGGCGGGGGCGCCCCTGGGCGTCGTGGCCGCCGCCTCCGCGGTGAAGCAAGTGCCGTCCAGCACCGCGCAGTTGGCCGTCGTCAGCAGGTCGTCGAGGGTGTCCGTCCAGGCCGGGACGCAGGGTGCGTAGACGAGTGCGCCGCCGGTGGCCAGGTCCTCGATGCGGTACGCCGTCACCCAGCGGGCGTCCGGTGGGCGCGGCCGTACGTGCCTCGGGGTCTCGGTGGTCATCGGGTGCGCGGTGACGACCAGGCCGCCGGCCAGGACGAAGCCGCCCTCGGCGAGGCTGTCGGACCACTCCCAGGGGCGTAGCGGTCGAGGACCGCGCGGGCCGGGGTGAGCGCGGCGAGGACGGGCGCCGGGGCGTACACCTTAAGTCGCGCCGCCCCACGCAGCACGGTCAGGCCCGCGACATGGTCGGCCTCGGCGTCGGTGAGGAGGACGCCGCGCACGGGGGTGTCGCGCGGGCCGGGGCCCGGCCAGAGCGCGGGGGTCGCGGTGAGCTGGGTGCGGATGTCGGGTGAGGCGTTGAGCAGCCACCAGTCGCGCGCGTTGCCGGTGACGGCCACGCACTCCTGGGTACGCGAGGGGAGCTTCCCGTCGCGGGCTTCGGCGCACAGCGCGCAGGCACAGTTCCACTGCGGGAAACCGCCGCCGGCGGCGGTACCGAGCAGGACGACCCTCACGACGATCGCGCCCCCTTGTGGACTCGCCGAATCTCCCCGAGGGATCTTTTCCTCCACATCGGGCCGGACTACCGCGCCGCAGGGGGCAGTTCCGGCCGATCTCCGGCTGCCCCTTCTCCCCGTTTCCCCGTCAGCGCAACAGATCCCGTACGGCCGCGAAGGCCGCGTCGACCGTCGCCGGATCGGCGCCCGGCCGGGCCAACGCGCTCATCGGGATCGGGTGACGGAGGGCAGCCCGTCGTACGGGGTCAGCCCGTCCGGAGCCGAACCGACCGCCGCGAGGAGCGCGACGCCCTGCCCGGTACGGGCGATGTCGAGGACTCCGGCGAGATAGCCCGCGTCGCCGACGACCGCGGCGGGTACGCCGTGCGCGGCGAGGGTGGAGATGGCGCGGCGGCGGATCGCGCAGGGGTCCTCGATGGCGACCAGCGGGACGGGCGCGGGCGCGGCCGGTGGCTGCCATCCGGGGTCGCGTGCCAGGTGAGCGGGAGGCCGCCGACCGGTGTGCCCTCGGTGGCGGCGGCCTCGGTGACGTACACCGCGACGTCGACGCTGCCGCGTTCCACGGCCTCGACGAGCCGGGCCGAGCGGTCGATGCGGAAGCGGACCCGGCAGCCGGGCCGCACCTCCTGGACCGCGGCGGTCAGCCGTGGCAGGAACTGGTCGGCCGCGTGTTCGGTGGAGCCGATCGTGACGGTGTCCCCGTCCACGTCGAGCAGCGTGCGTACGGCTTCGTCGTGCACGGCGAGGATGCGGCGGGCCTGTTCGAGGAGGAGCCGTCCCTCGGGCGTGAACCGGGTGCCGCGTCCCTCACGCTCGACGATCGGGCGGCCCAGCGTCTTCTCCAGCCTGCGCACATGCTGGCTGACCGCGGACTGGCTCAGGGCGAGAGCCCGGGCCGCGCGGTGGAAGCCGCCTCGGTCCGCGATCGCGGTCAGGCTGCGCAGGGCCACGATGTCGAGGACAGGTTGGGACATGCCGGTGACGGTAGCCTGTCGCGGGCAACGATCGCGAGAGCTGATCGGTTTCGATGCGGAATCATCGTTGGACGCGATCGGTCGCGCGCGGCCATGATGGGCGCATGCTGCACACGACCGCTTTCGCTGCCCTTCTGACGCAGCGCCGAGTCATCGACTTCGGCGTGGCGTGCAGCGCGCGCTGTCGTTGACCCACCGCCTCTCCGCGGCACCCCCTTTCCGAGTTCCCGCTGATCACGTCCGCCCCGCGCACTGACACGTGACGGCGGCTCCGGCCTGCTCATTTCCTCCCCCACCCTCAAATCCCCTCTCCTTTCCCCTCGTTGGGAGTTGCCACCCCATGCCCTCTTCCTCCGTCTCGTCCTGGGACGAACCCGAAGGCCTCGCCGCGCGCGGCACGTTGATCGTGCTGGCCGGGCGGGGCGAACACGGCGGTGTCTACGAGCGGTTCGGCCGCCGTCTCGGCTTCGACGCCTACCGCGTCCGCGCCCTCGGCGACCCGACCGACGACCCCGCCGTCCTGGAGCAGGCCGCCAAGCTGCTCGCCGACGAGTCGCTGCCCGGCCCGAAGGTGCTCGTCGGTTCCGACACGGGCGCGCTCTACGCCCTTCAGCTCGCCGCCGAGCGGACCGCGGGCGTCGACGCCCTGATCCTCGCCGGGCTGCCCACCGGTGCCTGGACGGCGGGCAGTTGGGAGGAGGAGGCCGCGGCCCGCACCGCCTGCCCGACCCATCAGGGCCGCCTCACCAGTGACCCCGAGTTCCGGCGCGGCGCCCTCGACGACACCCCCGAACTGCCCGCACCGCGCCTCGACCTGGTGCACGTCCCGGTCCTGGCCCTGCACGGCGAGGACGACACGATCAGCCCGCTCGACCGGGCGCTGAGCGTCTACGACGGTCACCCGGGCGTGCACACCGTCGTCTTCCACGGCGGCCGGCACGACGTCCTCAACGACGCCCTGCACCGCACCGCCGCCGCCACGGTCGTCCTGTTCCTCGAACGGCTCCGGCTGGCCCCGAGGTTCCCGAAGCCCGTGAGACCGGTGATGCCGGTCAGACCCCAGACATCCGTGAACTGCCCCTGATTGCCCAGGAGTTGACATGACCGGCCGCGTGACGACCTCGGTCGCCGAGCTGTCCGAACTCCTCGGCTCCGAGCAGCCCCCGTCCTGCTCGACGTCCGCTGGGCCCTCGGCGACCCCCCGGCCGCGACCACTACGCCGACGGCCACATCCCCGGCGCGGTCTACGTCGACCTGGACACCGAGCTGGCCGCACCGCCGAGCCCCGAGAGCGGTCGACACTCCCTCCCGACTTCACCGAACTCCAGGAGTCCGCCCGCCGCTGGGGCATCGGCGACGGCCGGCACGTCGTCGTCTACGACGACCTGGGCAACACGGCCGCCGCCCGCGCCTGGTGGCTGCTGCGCCACGCGGGCGTCACCGACGTGACCCTGCTGGACGGGGCGTTGGGCGCTTGGCGGAGGGCGGGACTGCCCCTGGAGTCCGGGGTCCCCGCCGTTCCGGCACCCGGTGACATCACCCTCCGCCCGGGTGCGCTGCCGATCACCGATGCCGACGGGGCCGCCGAACTCGCCGTATCGGGGCTGCTGTTGGACGCCCGCGCCGGGGAGCGCTACCGGGGTGAGGTCGAGCCGGTGGACCCGCGCGCCGGGCACATCCGGGGGCCGTCTCCGCGCCGACCGGGGAGAACCTGGCGGCGGACGGGACGTTCCTGGCACCGGAGTTGCTGCGCAAGCGGTTCGAGGAGCGCGGGGCCGGCACGGCGGCACGCATCGGCGTGTACTGCGGGTCCGTGTCACCGCCGCCCATCAGATCGCGGCGCTGGAGATCGCCGGGTTCGAGGCGACGCTCTTCCCGGGTTCCTGGTCCGCCTGGTCCGCCGACCCCGCGCGCCCGGCGGCGACGGGAGACCGGCCATGACGACAGAACCGCTGGACGCGGCCGTGCTGCCGCAGCAGAAGGAAGTCGCCGCCGCACCGTCCACCCGGGTCACCATCCGAGGGGCCGCGAAGGTCAACCGCCGTTTCACCGTGCCCCGTTCGGTTCGCCGAGCGGCGGGACCCGTCGGACTTGTCCTGCTCTGGTTCCTGACCTCCGCGACCGGAGTGCTCCCCGAATCGGTGCTGGCCTCCCCGTCGACGTCATCCAGCAGGCGGTGGACCTGACGAAGAACGGTGAACTCCCGCACGCCATCGCCGCGTCGGGCCGCCGTGCAGCCATCGGCTTCCTGATCGGGGCGACGGTCGCGCTGGTCCTGTCGCTGCTGGCCGGGCTGTTCCGGCTCGGCGAGGACGTCATCGACTCCTCGATGGGGATGTTCCGGGCGATCCCCTGGGTGGGGCTGATCCCGCTGTTCATCGTCTGGTTCGGCATCGAGGAGACCCCGAAGATCGCGCTCGTGGCGCTCGGGGTGACGTATCCGCTGTACTTCAACATCTACGGCGGCATCCGTTCGACCGACGCCCAACTCGTCGAGGCCGCACGGATGATGGGGCTCGGGCGGCTCGGGTCTGATCAAGTACGTGATTCTGCCGAGCGCGCTGCCCGGGGCACTCGTGGGCCTGCGGTACGCGCTGTCCACCGCCTGGCTGGCGCTGGTGTTCGCCGAGCAGATCAACGCGGACGCGGGGCTCGGCTATCTGATGAGCAACGCCCAGCAGTACTTCCGTACGGACGTCATCGTGCTGTGCCTCGTCGTGTACGCGCTGCTCGGGCTGGCCTGCGACTTCGCCGTACGGATCCTGTCGCGCCGGCTGCTGACCTGGCGGGCCAACTTCGAGGGTGAGGCGTAGTCGTGGCCAACTCCGTGGAAATACGGGGGCTTTCGCGGGCCTTCGACGGCAACACCGTGCTGCACGATCTCGATCTCGACATCCGTGAGGGCGAGTTCGTGGCCCTGCTCGGGCACAGCGGCTGCGGCAAGTCGACGCTGCTGCGGATCCTCGCCGGGCTCGACGACGAGATAGGCGGCGAGGTGACGGTGCCCGCGCGGCGCAGCGCTGCCTTCCAATCGCCCAGGCTGCTGCCCTGGTTGAAGGTGTGGCGCAATGTCGTGCTCGGGTTGCCCGGGCGGCCGGACCGGGTGCTCGCGGTGAAGGCGCTGGACGAGGTCGGCATCGCGGAGCGGGCGACCGTATGGCCCAAGACGCTGTCCGGCGGGCAGGCGCAGCGGGTCTCGCTGGCGCGCGCCCTGGTGCGTGAGCCCGAACTCCTTTTGCTGGACGAGCCGTTCGGCGCGCTGGACGCGCTGACCCGGGGCAGGGTGCAGGCGCTCGTCGCCGAGCTGTGGCGGCTGCACGGGTGCGCGATCCTCCTGGTCACCCATGACGTGGAGGAGGCGCTGCTGCTCGCCGACCGGGTCCTGGTGATGGACGAGGGGCGCATCGCCCATGAGTTGACCGTCGATCTGCCCCGGCCCCGTGATCTGACCGCCCCGAGTTCGTGACCCTGCGCGCCCGCCTCCTGAACTGGCTCGGCGTGACCCGCACGTTGGAAGGAACCCCTCGTGATCCGCAGCATCGCCGCCGCCTCCCTGAGCCTGACCGCCGTGCTGGCGTTGAGCGCCTGCGGTGCCGACTCCTCGGCGGACGCCTCCGCCGGCGGGCAGGTCACCCTCACCATCGGCGACCAGGCCAAGACACTCCAGACGATCATCGCCGCGTCGGACGCACTCAAGGGCGCCAAGTACAAGGTGAAATGGGCCGAGTTCCAGGGTGCGGCCCTGCTCTACCAGGCCGTGCAGGCGGACGCCGCCGACACCGGGTTCTCCGCCGACCTGCCCGCGCTCCAGGCGCTCAGCGGTGGCGTCAAGATCAAGAACGTCGCCGCCCTGAAGAACGACGGCACGCATGTCGGGATCGTCGTCCGCAAGGACTCCGGCATCGACAGCGTGAAGGACCTCAAGGGGCAGAAGGTCGTCGTGTCCTCGGCGAAGGGCAGCATCTCGGAATACCTGCTGGCCAACGTGCTGAGGCAGAACGGGCTGAGCTACAAGGACGTCAAGGTGCAGTACCTGCTGCCGACCGACGCGCAGGCCGCGTTCGCCTCCGGGAAGATCAAGATCTGGGCGACGTTCGGTGTCTACCAGGCCGTCGGCCTGGAGCAGGGCGGCAAGCTCCTCGTCGACGGCGGGGACGGCCGGGTCAGCGGCATCGGGTTCATCAACGCCTCCGAGAAAGCCCTCGCCAACTCCGGTAAGAAGAAGGCCCTTTCGGACTTCCTCCAACGTCTGAGCACGGCGCTGAAGTGGACGAGCACCCATCAGTCCGCGTACGCGAAGGCCATCGAGGAGCGCAACGGCGCCGACGCCACCGTGGCGAAGACGCTCGCCTCGGCTGCCTACAGCCAGGTGCTGCCGGTGTCGTCTGACGTCGACAGGACCGTCCAGCAGGTGGCCGACCTCATGAACGGCATCGGGGTCCTCGACCCGAACGTCGACGTGGCGAAGTCCGCCGACACCTCCCTGCTCAAATGACCTTCCCCTCCTAGGAGTTCGCTCATGCCCGTCGAGTTCATCAGCGCCGTCCACACGGACGCGGGGGCCTTGGGTCCCGCCGCCGCGAGCCGTACCGGGTTCGACGTCGGCCATCTCCGCAAGTACGCCCGCGCGTTGGACGACGGTGGTTTCGACCACACCCTGGTCGCCTACCACTCGGCCTCGCCCGACGCCTTCCAGGTCGCCCAGTTCGTCGCCACCCACACCGAGCGGGTCCGCCCGATCCTCGCGCACCGGCCCGGCGTCATCTTCCCGACGCACGCGGCCCGCGCCCTGGCCACGCTGGATCAGATCAGCAACGGCAGGCTGACGCTGCACATCATCTCCGGGGGCAGCGACGAGGAGCAGCGACGGGAGGGCGACTACCTCAACAAGGCGGAGCGGTACGAGCGTTCGGACGAGTACATCCAGATCCTGCGGAAGGTGTGGCAGGCCGAGGGGCCGGTCTCGCACGAGGGCAGGCACTTCCGGTTCGAGGGCTACCACTCCGACGTGAAGCCGGTGAACGGGCTCGTCCCGATCTCGGTCGGCGGCTCCTCGCAGGACGCGTACCGGGTGGGCGGCCAGCAGGGCGACATCTTCGGGCTGTGGGGCGAGCCGCTCAAGGAGACGGCCGAGCAGATCGCCGCCGTCAACGCGGTCGCGGACGCCGCCGGGCGCCCGCATCCCCGGATCTGGGTGTCCTTCCGGCCGATCATCGCGCCCACCGAGGAACTCGCCTGGGAGAAGGCGCACCACACCCTCGGCGTCCTCAAGGACCAGGCGAGGAACACCGAGTTGCTCCGCCACTACCGCACCACCGGCCGCCCGGCGAACGTCGGCTCGCAGCGCCTCCTCGACATCGCCGAGCGCGGCGAGGTGCAGGACCGCTGCCTGTGGACCGCGCCCGCCGTCGCCACCAACGCCGCGGGGGCGTCAACTGCCCTGGTGGGTACGCCCGAGACGGTCGCGCAGGCCCTGCTCGACTACGTCGACATCGGCTGCGACCTGCTGTCGATCCGCGGCTACGACCCGCTCAACGACGCGATCGACTACGGCCGGCACGTCCTGCCGCTGGTCCGCCAGGAGCTCGCCCACCGGGCCACCGCCTCGCACGCCGCCTGACCTGTCCGTCCCCTCCTGATTGCGAACCCCCTTATGGAGAGCCCGTGTTGTTGCGCCACACCCTGCGCGCGTCCGCCGCCGCCCTCGTCCTGCTCCTGCCGTTCGCCGCGGCCTGCTCGGGCAGCGCGACGGCCGAGTCCTCGTCCGACGTCTCCTCCGTCACCCTGCGCGTCGGGGACACCGGCTGGAAGGTCAGCTCGGCCGTCCTCAAGTACGCCCACCTCGACGACACCCCGTACAAGCTGAAGTGGAGCCTCTTCCAGGGCGGCGACCAGCAGCTCCAGGCGATCCGCGCCGGAGCCCTCGACGTGGCCTACTCCAGCGAGATCCCGCCCCTCTTCTCGGCCGCCGACGGCAAGCCGAACTTCAAGGTCGTTGCCGTCCAACGCGGTGCGACCCTCAACCAGGAAGTCATCGTGCCCAAGGGCTCGAAGGTGACCGACATCGCGGGCCTGAAGGGCAAGAAGGTCGGCTACGTGCAGAACACCACCGCCCACTACTTCCTCTACGAGCTGCTGAAGCAGGCGGGGTTGAAGTGGTCGGACATCGACGCCAAGCCGCTGCTCCCGAACGACGGCCTGGCGGCCCTGAACGGCGGTTCCATCGACGCCTTCGCCTCCTACGGCACGTCGATCACCACCGCCCACCAGCAGGGCGCGACGACGGTCGGCTCCGGCGCGGACATCCTGTCCGGCAACTTCCTCTGGTCCGCCCGCGACAGCGTCCTCAAGAGCCCCGCGCAACGGGCCGCCGCGGCGGACCTGATCGCCCGGATCTCCAAGGCGTACGCCTACGTCCGCGCCGGCCACGAGGCAGGCTTCGCGAAGGTCATCGCCGAGGCCACCCACCAGCCGTTCGCGCAGGCCGAGTCGGACCTGGTCGCCGGACAGAAGCAACGTCCGTCGCAGGCACGGACGGTGGGCGCCGACGCGATCGCCTCGCAGCAGAAGGTGGCCGACGCCTTCACCGAACTCGGCGCGCTCAAGGAGCACTTGGACGTGAAGTCCTTCTGGACCACCGAACTCACCGCCGACCTGAAGAAGGCCCTGTGACCGCCCGCATCGCCGAACTGGCCCCCGGCTACGACCAGTCGGGCGCCTTCCCCGCCGACTCCCTCCGTATCGCCCACGAGGCGGGCCTGCTCACCGCGACCATCGGCGAGTCCTACGGCGGCCGGGGCGCCCGGGTCGAGGAGAGCGCGCGCATCCTCCACCGGATCGGGCAGGGCGACCCGTCGGTGGCCCTGATCGCGGCGATGACCCTGAACACCCACGCCCGGCAGGCCGCGCAGCCGCACTGGCCCGAGGAGCTGTACGCGCGGGTGGTCAAGGAGTCCTTCGAGCGGCCGGTGCTCGTCAACCACGCACGCGTGGAACCCGAGTTGGGCTCCCCCGCACGCGGCGGGCTTCCCTCCACCCTCGCCAGGCGCACCCCGGACGGCTGGTCGCTGAGCGGCACCAAACGCTTCGTGACCGGCGCGGAGGGCCTGGACTGGTTCCTGGTGTGGGCCACGACGGACGAGCCCGAGCCGCGCGTCGGCACCTTCCTCGTGCCCGGCGGCTCCCCGGCATCGACATCACCGGCCGCTGGGACCAGTTGGGACTGCGGGCCAGCGGCAGTCACGACGTGACGTTCCGAGACGTGGAGGTCCCGTACGAGCACGTCATCGGCATCGGCCCGTACGGCGCGCAGGCCGAGCAGGACAACCGGGCGGGCGCCTCGCTCCATCTCCCCTCGCCGCGCTCTACTTGGGGGTGGCGCGGGCGGCGCAGTCCTTCTTCCACACGTTCGCCCACGCACGCGTGCCCGCCAACCTCGGCCATCCGGTGGCCCGTACGGAACGCTTCCGCAGGACCGCCGGGGAGATCGAGGTGCTGCTCTCCGCCGCCGAGCAGCTGGTGTTCGGCGGGGCCGCCCGGGTGGACGCGGGCGACTCCGCGTACACCCCGAACAGGCCCTCGGGGCAAGGGTGTTGGCCGACCGGCACGGCGTCCGGGCCGTCGAGCTCGCCGTACGGCTGCTCGGCAACCCCGGGCTCGCGCGCGGCAATCCGCTGGAACGGCACTTCCGGGACATCCAGTGCGCGCCCGTGCACGCGCCGCAGGAGGACATCTCCCCTGCTCGCCATCGGAACGAAGGCGTTGAACCCTTGACGGACGTCCTCACGAACCCCTGTCGGCACGCACAGTGAAGGTACGGAACCGGTGACCACAGCTCCCCCACCGCCCCCACCGCCGCCGCGCGGCTCCTCGGTCTGCTCGCCCGGGATCTGCCGCCTGACCGACTGGCCACGGATCCGCGGACGTTGGCCGCGCACACCACGGACCGTTCGGGCACCCGCCCGGACGGTGTGCCGCTCGCCGTGGTGCACGCGCGGCGCACCGAGGACGTGACCGTCACGCTCCGGCACGCGAACGCGCTCGGGGTGCCGGTGGTGCCGCGCGGTGCGGGCACCGGTCTGTCGGGTGGGGCGTCGGCCGGTGAGGGCGCCCTCGTGCTGGACCTGTCGGGGATGAACCGCATCCTCGAACTGTCGGCCGACGACCAGCTCGCCGTGGTCGAACCGGGCGTGATCACCGCCGAGTTGGACCGGGCGGCGGCCGAGCACGGACTGCGGTACGCGCCCGATCCGGCGAGTGCGGCGATCTCGACGATCGGCGGGAACATCGCGACCAACGCGGGCGGGCTGCGGTGCGCGAAGTACGGGGTGACGCGGGACAGCGTGCTCGGCCTCGAGGCCGTGCTCGCCGACGGGACGGTGGTCACGACCGGCCGCCGTACCGTGAAGGGGGTCACCGGGTACGACCTCACCGCGCTGCTGACCGGCTCCGAGGGCACCCTCGCCGTCATCACCTCGGCGACGCTGCGGCTGCGCCCGGTGCCGGTGGCGACGGCGACACTGGCCGCGTACTTCGACTCGTTCGAGACGGCGGCCGAGGCGTCGTACGCGATCGGGCGGGCCGGGGTCGTGCCGGCGCTCGCGGAGCTGGTCGACGGGCCGGTGCTGCGGGCCATCGATCCGGCGCTCGGCGAGCGCGGGGCTGCGCTGCTGCTGGTGCAGTGCGACGGGGCGGGGGCGACGGCCGAGGCGGAGCAGGTCGCACGGGTGCTCGTGCCGCTCGCCACGTCCGTCGAGACCACGGCCGACCCGGTCGAGGCAGAGGCCCTGCTCGCGGCCCGGCGGCTGGCCCTGCCCGCGCTGGAGCGGCTGGGCAGGCCGCTGATCGAGGACATCGCCGTGCCCCGTTCGCGGCTCGCGGAGGCGGTCCGCGAGATCCGCGCCGTCTCCGCCCGCCACGACGTGCCGGTCTACACCCTCGCGCACGCCGCGGACGGCAACCTCCATCCGATCATCGTGGTCGATCGGTCCCTGGACCGGCTGCCGGGCGCGGCCTGGGAGGCGGCCGGCGAGATCTTCGCCCTGGCGCTGCGGCTCGGCGGGACGCTGACCGGCGAACACGGCGTGGGGGTGTTGAAGCGGCAGTGGGTGGCGGACGAACTCGGGCCCACCGCCCACGCGTTGCAGCGCCGGCTGAAGGAGGCGTTCGACCCCAGGGGCATCCTCAACCCCGGCAAGGCCCTGTGAGACACCCCGGATCGGATACCGCCGAACGGGTGAGGCCGAGTGATCCGGGGTGGTGCGGGAGCACGTGCGGTTGGCATGTGCCTCGACCGCCGTCCGAAGTCATCACTCGTCGTGACCGACGAGGGGTAGCTCTACGCACGGAATGTGACGGGCCGGCACCGTCCCGTCACCCGCGCGACAGGAGAGAAGGCACCATGTCGGTCGACACCGGTACCGCGCCCGAGACGGGCGCCGAGGAGCGGGAACAACAGAGTCTCGGTACCGCCGCGGCACGCACTCTGGCGACCACGACCAAGTCCGAACCCCAGATGCAGGGCATCAGTTCACGCTGGCTGACCCGCATGCTGCCCTGGGTGAACGTGCCCGGTGGCACCTACCGCGTCAACCGCCGGCTCTCGTACACGCGGGCGACGGCCGGGTGACGTTCGTGCAGACCGGCGCCCACGTGCGGGTCGTCGAGGCCGAGTTGAGCGAACTGCCGCCGCTGCGCGGCTTCTCGGACCCCGACGCGCTCGCCGCGCTGGCCGAGCGGTTCGAGCAACGGGAGTTCACGCCCGGCCAGTTGATCGTGGAGGCGGGCCGCCCCGCCGACCAGGTGTACCTGATCGCGCACGGCAAGGTGGAGCTGCTCGGCGAGGGTCCCTACGGCGACGAGGCGGTCACCGGGCTGCTCGCCGACGGCGACACCTTCGGCGGCGAGGTGCTCAGCGACCCGGACGACAGCTGGGAGTTCACGGCCCGCGCGGCGACGGCCACCACGGTGCTGGCCCTGCCGCACTCGGCGTACCAGGCCGTCGCGGAACGGCACCCCGAGCTCAGCGCGCACGTCGAGGCGGCCGACGCGGACGACCACGGCCCGGTCAACCCGTTCGGCGAGGCGGCGATCGCCCTGAGCGCCGGACATGTCGGCGAGCCGGACCTGCCGGGCACGTTCGTCGACTACGACCTCGCCCCGCGCGAGTACGAACTCAGCGTCGCTCAGACCGTGTTGAAGGTGCACAGCCGGGTCACCGACCTCTACAACCAGCCGATGAACCAGACCCAGCAGCAACTCCGGCTCACCGTCGAGGCCCTGCGCGAGCGGCAGGAGAACGAGCTGGTCAACAACCGGGACTTCGGCCTGCTGCACAACGCCGACTACGACCAGCGGATCTCCACCCACTCCGGCCCGCCGACCCCCGACGACCTGGACGAACTCCTCAGCATGCGGCGCGACACCCGCTACCTGTTCGCCCACCCGAAGGCGATCGCCGCCTTCGGCCGCGAGTGCAACAGGCGCGGTGTGTACTTCAGCGGCGTCGACGTCGGCGGCCACCATCTGCCCGCCTGGCGCGGGGTGCCGCTGCTGCCCTGCGGCAAGATCCCGGTCAGCGAGTCCCGTACGTCGTCGATCATCGCGATGCGCACCGGCGAGGACGACCAGGGCGTGATCGGCCTCTACCAGACGGGCATCCTGGACGAGCTCGAACCGGGCCTCAACGTACGGTTCATGGGCATCAACGAGCAGGCGATCATCTCCTACCTGGTGAGCACCTACTTCTCGGCGGCCGTCCTGGTGCCGGACGCGATCGGCATCCTGGAGAACGTCGAGGTCTCCCGCCGGGACGGCAACTGACCCACGGCCACGGCTAGTTCAGGAACACGTCCAGCCGTGCCGCGTCCGGCGCCGTCGCCGGTCCCGACGCGGTGACGGCCAGGGCGGCGCCCGCGTTGGCCCGGCGAGCGGCGGCCACCGGATCGACACCCCGAGCCAGGGCGGCCATGAACACCCCGGTGTGCGCGTCGCCGGCGCCGTTGACATCGACGGCGTCGACGACGAACCCGGGCACGGCGACGAGCCGTCCGCCCTGGTGCAGGACACACCCCTCGGCCCCGGTCCTGACGAGCACCGAGCCGCGCCCCAGCCGGGATTGGAGCGCCCGGGCGGCCTCCGCCGGATCGTCGAGGCCGGTGAGCAGCGCGGCCTCACGGGCGTTGCAGCTCCACCAGTCGGAGCGGGCGAGCAGCGACTCCACTGCCCCGACGGGGATGCCGCGGACCAGCGGCCCCGGGTCGGTGACCAGCGTGACCGCCGGGTCCAGTCGGGGCAAAAGGTCGAGCAGGGCGGCACGGTTGCTGTCGTGGAGCAGGCTGTACCCGGTGACGTACGCGAAGTCGCCCGCCCCGGGACGGAGTTCTGCCAGGTCGGCGCTGCGCAGAGTTGCCTCCGCACCAGGGCTCGTGACGAAGGTGCGCTCGCCGTCCGCGTCGACAAGACAGACCACGAAGCCGGTGTCCTCCTCAGTGCGCGGTGCGAGCAGGACGTCGATGTTCTCGGCGTGCAGCGCGGCGCGGGCCCGGTCGCCGAAGGGGCCGGTGCCGTGCGCTCCGGCGTAGGTGACCGCGAGTCCCTGGCGGGCGGCGGCGGCCATGACGTTGAAGCCGCCGCCCGGGGTGTCCTCGGTGCGGGTGGCGAGGACGTCGCCGCCGCGCTCGGGAAGGGCGGGAACATCGAGGACCAGGTCGACGACGACGTTGCCGAGGTGCCACAGCCTGCTGCTCACGGCCGGGCCCGGAGTTCGAGCAACGCGGCTGCGGTGACGTCCAGTTGGAGGGTCGGGTTGACGCGTACGAGCGTCTCCCGCGCGTCGGCCGGGAAGGCGTCCACGCCGTGGCAGGCGCCGCCGACGGCTCCCGCGATCGCGGCGATGGTGTCGCAGTCGCCGCCGACGGACGCGGCGAGCAGGGGCGGCCCGCCAGGGGTCGTCGGGGCAGGCGGCGAGGACGGCGAAGGCGGCGGGCACGGACTCCTGCGTGGCGAGACTCGTGCCGACCAACGCGTAGACCCGCTCGCAGACTTGGGCCTCGGTCAGGCCCCGCACCAGTCCGGTCGCCCAGACGATCCGCTCGGCGACGTCGGCGGCGGCCACCCAGTGCCCGCGCCCCGCCGCCAACCGCGCTGCGGACACGGCCACTTCGACCGCCTCCGGAACCGACGCCCCGTCGACTCCCGCGCTCACAGCGGCGGCCACGGCGGCGGCACCGGCGAGGGCGACCCCGGTGTTGTGGGTGAGGCCGCTGGCCTCCACCACCCGGTCCACCAGCAGGGCCGGTTCCGCGACCGGCACCGCGATGCCCACGGGGGCGATCCGCATCGCCGCGCCGTTGGTGGTGCCGTAGCGCCCCACCTCGTCGACCGGGGTGCCCGCGAGGACGAGCTCCACCGCGCGCTTCGTGGACGGTCCGAGGAGGTCGAGCGAGCCGCGGGCCCGCATGTCGTCCTCCCAGGCGACCAGGCGCCGGGCGAGTTCCGCCGGGTCGACGCGACCCTTGGCGCCGAGGAGCAACTGGGCCAGCAGCAGGGCCTGTTCGGTGTCGTCGGTGACGGCTCCGGCCGGCATCCCGGCGGCGAGGGGATGGTCGGCGGCGGCCGGGTGGAATCCGGTCAGGAACGGGCCGTAGCGAGCGGTGATGTCCGGGCGGGACAGCATCTGGGTGGGCATGCCGAGGGCGTCTCCGAGGGCGAGTCCGTGGAGGGCTCCGGTGGCGCGGCTCTGGAGGGTCATGGGTGCTTTCCGGTGCGGGGGTGCGGATCAGCCGAACTGGAGGGTGAGTTGGAAGTGGTCGGGGTCGAGGAGGCTCACGACATGTTCGACGAAGGAGCCGTCGGCCGCCCGGCTGGTGCGCCGCGTGTCGAGGAACCAGTCACCCGGTTCGCGGCGCAGCAGCTCCGCCTCCCGCCCGTCGATCCGCCGCCCGCTCACCCGCTGCTCCCCGTGGTCGGGGCGCAGCCCGGCCCGCAGCATCACCTCGGTCAGCGACTGCCCGTCGAGGCCTCGGGCGGGCAGCTCGCGCACCCCGGGGACGGGCGGCAGAAAGCTGCGTTCGTACGACACGACGACCTCGTCCGCGGCGAGTTCGCGTATCCGCTCCACGCACACGAACTCGGTTGTGTTCAGGGTGAGTTGGCGGGCGAGTCGCTCGTCCTGCCGGGTGTCGACCGCGAGGGTCCTTACCCGGGTGTCGATGCCCTGGGTGGCCAGTGCGTGAGCCCAGCCGAGGCGGTCGTCGAGGGGACGGCCGTCGAAGAGGACGTAGGAGCCCTTGCCGGTGCGGGTGGCGATCAGGCCCGCCTCGGCGAGTTCGGCGAGGGCCGCGCGGACGGTCGTACGGCTGACGCCGAAGCGTTGGGCCAGGGCGTGTTCGCCGGGGAGTTGTTCGCCGGCGGGGCGGTGGCCGCCGCGGATCTCCTTGGCGAGGACCTCGGTGATGCGCTGGTGTTTGAGGCGGACGGCGGTCATGACGGTTCCCCGATCACCTCGGCGACGGTGACCACCCGGATCAGCGGCCGGTAGAGGTCCATCACGTGCAGGGCCTTGGCGTGGGAGTCGTCGTCCACGCCCGCGCAGGCGTCGGCGACGACCAGCACCTCGGCGCCCGCGTCGGCGGCGGCGAGGGCCGTGGACAGGACGCAGCAGTCGGTGCTGACACCCGCGAGGACGAGACGGCCAGAGGGGGCGACGCGTTCGGCGAGTTCCGGGGTCCACTTGCCGAAGGTGGGCGCGTCCACGAACTGCCGTGCCTGGGCGGCGAATTCGTCGGTCAGCCGCCAGAGCGGCGCGTCGGGTGGCTGGAGGGCGAAGGGCCACTGGTCGTAGTAGGCGCGCCAGGCGCCCTCGGGTTTCCCGGGGCCAGGAAGCGGGTGAAGGTGACGCGGTCGTCGAAGGCCGGCAGCAGTCGCCGTACGCCTGCCGCCGCCTCGGCGAAGCGCGGGGTGGCCCAGGGGCTGTCGGGTTCGGCGAAGACGCGCTGCATGTCGATGACGGCGAGGTGACCGGTCGCGGTGGTCATACGGCGGCCACCGCCTCGGGGCTCGCGGCCTGTTCCTCCTGGCGCCGGACGCGGGTGCGGCCGAGGGCGAGGGTGCCGAGGAAACCGAGGGCGAGGGCGATCAGCACGCCGAGGTTGGCGTAGGCCCAGGCGCCGGACTTGCCGCCGAGGCCGAGCGGGTCGAGCAGATACCCCTGCCAACTCAGCCAACTGGCAGCCGAGTTGGTGACCAGGCCCCAGCCGATCGCGGTGGCGGCGAGAGTGAGCAGGAGGGGCGTGGGCTCGACGTCGCCGTAGCGGCCGTGCGGGCGGAAGAGGTCGCCCTCGTCGTAGTCGCGGCGGCGCAGGGCGAGGTCGGCGAGCATGATGCCGGACCAGGCGGCGATGGGGACGCCGAGGGTGGTGAGGAAGCCCATGAACTGGCCGAGGAAGTCGTCCGCGAAGAACACGATGTAGACGGAGCCCGCGATCATCAGCACGCCGTCGACCAGGGCGGCGAGGTAGCGCGGGACCCGGAGTCCGGCCGACAGCAGGGCCAGGCCGGAGGAGTAGATGTCGAGGACCGCGCCGCCGACCAGGCCGAGGACGGCGACCACGGCGAAGGGGACCAGGAACCAGGTCGGCAGGATCGTCGTCAGCGCGCCGATCGGGTCGGCGGCGACCGCCTTGTTCAGCGTGCTGGAGGAACCGGCGAGCAGCAGACCGAAGACCAGCAGGAGCAGCGGGGCCACGGAGGCGCCGAACGTCGTCCAGCCGATCACGCCTCTGCCGGACGAACTCCGGGGCAGATAACGGGAGTAGTCGGCGGCGGCGTTGACCCAGCCGAGGCCGAAGCCGGTCATCATGAACACCAGCGCGCCGATGAACTCCTGGGCGGAGCCCGCCGGTACGGCGCTGACCGTGCTCCAGTGGATGTGGTCGGCGACGAGCGCGATGTAGACGATCGTGAGCACGCCGGTGACGACGGTGATGACCGTCTGCAGCCGCATGATCAGGTCGAAGCCCATGACTCCGCCGACGACGGTCAGCGCGCCGACCAGGATCAGCGCGACCACCTTGGTCTCGGTGCCGCCGCCCCAGCCGAGCCTGCTGAACACGGTCGCGGTGGCCATCGTCGCGAGGGAGGTGAGGACGGTCTCCCAGCCGACGGTGAGGACCCAGGAGATCACCGACGGCAGCCGGTTGCCGCGCACGCCGTAGGCGGCGCGGCTGAGGACCATCGTCGGCGCGGAGCCGCGCTTGCCCGCGACCGCGATGAAGCCGCAGAGCAGGAAGGAGAAGACGATCCCGATGACTCCGGCGACGAGCGCCTGCCAGAAGGAGATCCCGAAGCCGAGCGCGAAGGCACCGTAACTCAGGCCGAGGATCGAGACGTTGGCCCCGAACCACGGCCAGAACAGGGTCCTTGGGGTGCCTTTGCGTTCGGCGTCGGCGATCACGTCGAGGCCGTGCGTCTCGACCTGGAGCTGCCGGGACCGGGAAGTCTGGGGGAGTCCGCCATCGTCGACCTACCTGTCTAGACGTGTTCAGTCGAGGCTAGGTCGGGTGGTGAGGGGCGTCAAGGGCGGGCCCCGGGGCGGAACGGGGCGGAACACTCCCCGTCAGTGGCAGTCACCCTGGCGGCCCAGGGTCTCCACGGGGGTCGCGCCGGGGCGGGTCCACTGCGGTACCGGGCGGCTGGTCTCGCCCCAGGTGGCGTTTCCGTCGGCGTCCGAGCGCCAGTACCAGCAGGCGTCGCGGCCGGGCGGGTAGCCCTCGGGGTTGTCCTGCCAGGCCTCGCCGCGGCCGTACGGCGTCATGTCGAGCAGGGCGAGGGAGCCGTTGACCGGTTCGTTGCCGCGGCCCGTCGTGGAGTAGGTGAGGAACACCCGGTCGCCGTCACGCAGGAAGGCGAGGATGTGGCCCATCCCCGCCGCCGATCGGCGCGTCCAGGCCGCGCACCGAGTACCAGGGCTCGGTGTAGCCCATGAACTCGACGTAGGGGGCGACCTCGTCCCACCCGCCCGTGGTCAGGACGGCGTACGAGACGCGCCGGGCGTTGAGGTAGACCGCGTCCTTCATGTGCCAGGCCGTGGTGGTGCAGCCCTCGCACTGTCCCTGGTGTGGGGCGTGGTCGTGCCACATGTGCTGGTACACCACGAGTTCGTCGCGCCCCTGGAACAGGTCGAGGAACGGTACCGGCCCGTCCGCCCCGACGACCTCCACCTTCCCGTCGAGCTCGGCCATCGGCAGCCGCCGCCTGGCCGCGGCGATCGCGTCCCCTCCCGGGTGTGCGCCTTCTCCCGGAGCAGCAGCTCGTCGCGCGCCGCGTTCCAGGTGGCGATGTCTACGACGGGCGGCTTGCCGGGAGGTCGCTGCTGCTCCCAGTGCCGGGTGTGGTCGTCATGGGTCCTCCGTGGTGAGTCGTGTCGGGCCGCGTCGTAGGGCGTACTTCGTAGGCCGTACGACGGCGCTCACCGGATCAGACTCCGGGCCCGGCCGAAACTCATCGCGGCGGGCAGGGGTCCGTCGCGGGTTCCCACATGTGGCGGCACCCGGCTCTGCTCACCGGCGCACCACGCGACACGTCGGCGCATCGTCCGCAGGCTGGATTCCGGTCGGGTGGCTTGGCGGTCAAGGTCCGGGCCGGCGCCGACCCCGGCCCGGACCTTCTCCCGCGTCAGGCGGCGCAGCGTGGCGGGGTACAGGCCACCTGCGCGCTACCTGGCCGCCCGCAGCTGTCGGGGGCGCCGACGGGCGGTGACCGGCCCGAACTGATGCGGATGGGCCGGCCGTTGTCCGCGCGGCGGACCGAAGGAGCGGACGCGCGAACACCAGGAATGCTAGGGCGTGTTGGCCGTCGCGCACGATCCGCTGAGCGCGGCCGTTGTCCGCTCAGCGCGGGGCGGTGGGGTGGGCCGTGGTCACCCGGAGCGCAGGGTCTGCGAGGGCAGCTCGCCGAAGCGGGCGCGGTAGCGGGACGCGAAGCGGCCCAGGTGTCCGAAACTCCAGCGGTGGGCGACCTCGCTGACGTTCACTTCGCCCGGTGTGCCGCGGCGCAGCTCGTCGTGGGCGCGGGTGAGGCGGACATCGGTGAGGTAGGCCAGCGGGGTCATGCCGACGTACTGCTGGAAGGATTCCTGAGTCGCCGCACGCTCACCCCGGCGAGTACGGCCAACTCCCCTACCGTGAAGGGGTGTTGGGGCATGCTGTGCATGGCGTCGACCGCACGCTTGACGGGTGCCGGGCGCAGGGTGTGGTGCGGTCGGTCGAGTTCGTCGCGGTAGCGGTGGCCGGTGGCAAGGAGGAACCCGGTCAGCAGGGCCTCCTGGAGCGGGCGGGCGACCATCGGCCGGGTGAGCAGCCCGCCGGCCAGCATCTCGTCGAACGCCGCCCGGATCATCCGTACCCAGCTCAGGCCCGGACCGTGGGCGACGTCGAGTTCGGGCGTGAGGGCGACGGGGGCCAGCGCAGCGGTCGGCCGAGGAGGCGCTCGAGTTGGTCGTTGAGGGCCTTGGGATCGATCTTCACGGCCAGCATGGAGCAGTCGGTGCTCACGCGGTCCAGGGCCGTGTCGCCGTGCGGCTGGAAGACGGCGGCGTTCGCGGTGGTCGCCACCGCCTTGGTACGCGTTCCCTGGCGCCAGGCCAGGTGGCCGCCCAGCGGGATGTCCACATGGTAGAAGCCGAGTTCCCCGAACCGGATGCGCACCTCAGCGCCGAACGCGAGCCGTCCGATGGTGAGCGGACCGAATGTGGTGATGTCGTACCGGGCCATGAAGTCGGCGCTGCCGTCGCGTACGTCGATGAAGTTGGCGTAGAAGCGATCCTGGATGACCTGCCGGGCCTCGTCCACATCCGTCGTCCGGAATTTCAGCACATCCTGGCCCTGGTTGGGCGAGCGGTGCATACCGCGACCTCCTGCGCCTGTGTACCGTACAAGGAATGGTGCACGTTAGCGTCACCCCCTGACCGGGGCGAGGCACCTGCGGCAAGTCCGGCCCGGGACAAGGGAATCGGTGGCCGCCAAACCCGCCTGCGGTGGCGAAACCTCCTGAGCGCCCGCTCGTTGACCGTCCCGAACTCCGGCGAAATTGTCCGTGATCGGTAACAGGCGGATCCTCCCCGCTTTTACGCCGTCCTGACGAGTGCACGGAGTCGTTCAAACAGGACAAGGGCAGGGCTGAGATGGCGCGGCACGGTGGGCGGGGTTGGTACGGGCGGGTTCTCGCGGCGGCGGTCGGGGTGACCGCGGTGGCGGCGGCGACCTCGGTGTGGACCGCGCAGGCCGGTGTCGTCGACGGGCAGGGCTCCCAGGGCTCCGGGCGTCCCTCCGCCGCGAGTTCGGCCCCGCCCGGGCCACCGTGTCCGAGGAGATCGTGCACGCCTCCGACCAGGGCGCCCACGGCGTCAACATCACCATCGACGACGGCCCGGACCCGACCTGGACCCCGCAGGTGCTCCAAGTCCTCAAGGAGTACGGGGTGAAGGCCACCTTCTGCATGATCGGCCCCGAGGCCGAGGCCCACCCGGACCTGGTCAAGGCGGTCGTGGCGGCCGGGCACCGGCTGTGCGACCACACGGTGTCGCACGACACCACGATGGACAAGAAGTCCGAGGCCTATCAGTCGCAGGAGATCCTGGACGCCGCCCGCATGATCACCAAGGCGTCGGGGGCGTCCGGCCGCAGTACTACCGTGCGCCGGGCGGCGCGTTCACCCCGTACAGCCGCCACCTCGCCGCCTCGCAGGGGATGCGCCCGCTGGGCTGGAACGTCGACTCCAAGGACTTCGAACTCCCGGGTACGGACGCCATCATCGCCACCGTCAAGAGCGAACTCCCCAACGGGCCGACCGTGCTGTTCCACGATGCCGGCGGCGACCGTTCGCAGACCGTGGCCGCACTGCGCGAGATCCTGCCGTGGCTGAAGCAGCAGGGCTATTCGTTCGGGTTCCCGGTGCGCTGAACCGTGCGCCGAATTGGCGTCCGGCACAATTCGCCACGGACATGTCCGACATGAAATGCGCGGAAATTCACGCCGCGCGGCCCGCGAGCCTCTGGACCAGCACGTGACGAATATGTGTGGGAAATGTGGTAACGGCCCGCGAGGTGGCGGTATTTAACCGTGTCAGTGCCGATTCGCGCTGTCGGCGGCACACGGCGAAGGCTTGCGGCGATATCAGACGTGCAGTAACTACGTGACACATGAACCTGTTCAACCGTGCTGCGCCCCCGCCGCCCGGCATCCCCGCCGTCCCGCGACGTCCCGCCGCCCCACCGGCGTTCACCGCCTCCGGCCTGCCCGATCCCGGTCTCGCGGAACTGACCGGGGAGTGGATGATCGATCCCGCACACAGCAGGATCGGCTTCTCCGTCCGGCACGCGATGGTGACGACCGTGCGCGGCTCTTTCGCCGAATACAAAAGCCGGCTCTACTTCGACGGCCGTAACCCCGCCCGCTCACAGGCCGAGATCGTGGTGTCCACCGGCAGTGTCGACACCGGTGTGGAACAACGCGACGCCCACCTGGTCGGCCGTGACTTCCTGGACAGCGCGACCTTCCCGCGGATGCGGTTCGCCAGCACCGCGGTGCAGATGGGGGCAACGATGTCTACCGCATGCTCGGCGATCTCACCATCAAGGACGTCACCCGTCCCGTCGTCCTGGAACTCACCTATATCGGCCATGTCACCGACCCGTTCTCCGTCGAGCGCGTCGGCTTCGACGGCACCACCACCATCGACCGCTCCGACTGGGGCTGACCTACAACTCCCGGCTGGCGGAGGGCGGTGCGATGGTGAGCGAGAAGGTGCGGCTCCAGTTCGACATCGCGGCGATCCGCACGATGCCGACCGTCTGACGGAACGTTTGCTCGCCCGGAAGCCGTGCCGCTGCATGCGGGACGAGTCTGATGTTTCCGGTTGTTTCTGTTCGTTTCCAGTTGTTTCCAGTCGTTTCGGTCATACGGTGTCCCTACCGGGTGACGAGACGGCCGCCGACGATCGTGTGCACGGGGTTCAGGTCGCGCAGGGTGTCGCGCAGGTCCTGATCGCCGCACAGGCGGGCCGCGTTGACCGTGTGCAGGGTGAGCGCCTCGTCGTAGCCGATCGCGCGTTGGGGGCCTTTGACGCCGATGACGGTCTGGCGGGTGGTCATGCCGTAGACCGAGCGCATGGCGCCGAACCGGCCCACGGGGAAGTCGGATCCGGCGCTGACCTGTGCGCCCAGGTCGATCCAGCCGCGGGCCGGGAAGAGCCGGGCGACGCGCTCCGGGCCCCAGAACCCCTCCTCCACCTCGGCGATGTCGTGCAGCAGGGGCTGCTGAATGGTCACGGGGATGCCCAACTCGACGGCGCGGACGCGCTGTTCGGGTCCGGCGAGGCCGCCGCGCTCCATCACCAGGGTGCCGGCGAGCAGGCCGGGGTTGCGGGCGAGGACCTGCTCGTAGACGTCCAGGAGGATGCGGACCGCGCGGTCGCCGTAGGCGTGGGTGCCGACCCGCCAGCCGCGCCGGACCACGGCCTCGACGGCGTCGACCATCGCGTCGGGCTCCCAGATCGGCATTCCGGAGAGTGACGATCATGCGCCAATCGATCAGCGACACGGGTCGCCGGGTCCAGGCCACCTTGGCCTGCGCATACGGCGAGGCGCCGCCGGAGACGTGCCGACACACGACCGTCATTGACAAGGTGAATAAGCAACGGTTGTCATGAACACATGCCGAGATCTCCGGAGACCTGCGACCACCGCCGATGCGACCGCCCTGCGCGCGGCCGCGGTTGTGGTGCGTCTCCGGACTCGCCGTGGATGGACGGTCATTGACCGGGCGCCGTGAGCTGCTCGACGCCGCCCGGGCCGAGTTGACGGGCCGTCACGGCGTGCTCTTGTACGGTCCCGCCGGGATCGGCAAGTCCGTTGCGCTGGCCGCTCTCGTGGCGTCCTCGGCCGCTCACATCCAGCCGCCTGTCACGGTGTTGCACTGCTCCCCGCCGAGGAGGACGCCCGGTTGCCGTACGCCGGTCTCGTCGACCTGTTCGCGCGGGTACCGGAAACCTGCCTGGACGCCCTGGCACCCGAACCCCAAGTGGCCCTGCGGGCGGCCCTGTTGCGCGGCGAGACACCGGCCGACGACCGTTGCGAACTCGCCGTCCGCGTCGCCGTTCTCGACGTGCTACGCGCGCTGACCGCCGCCGGGCCCGTGCTGCTGGTCCTCGACGGTCTCCAGTGGCTCGACGAACCGACCGCCGAGGTGCTCGCCTTCGTCGTACGGCGCATCGAGGGCCTGGACGTACGGGTGGTGGCCGCCGAGCGGGTGCCGGACGGCGAGCAGCCCGAGCGGCCGTACTGCTGCCCGCCCGGCACCGTCGAACTGGCCGTGCCGCCCCTGGCGGACGACGAGGTGGCGCGGCTCCTGGATGCCGAACTGCCACCGGCGGTGGTGCGGGCCGTGCAGGACACGGCGGCCGGAAATCCCTGGTACGCGCTGGAGTTGGGGAGGAGGGCGCCGCGCGACGGAGCGTCCGTCGGCCTCGGCCGGAGCCTGCCCGTGCCCCGGCGGCTGCGCGCCCTGCTCCTGGACCGGGTGCGCACGCTGCCGGAGACCGCACGCCGCACCCTGCTCGTCTCAAGTGCCGCCGCCCGTCCCACACTTACGCTGCTGCGGGCCGCCGGGTTCCAGGACCCCGCCACGGAACTCGCGGAGGCGGAGCGGCTGGGCGTCGCGGTGGCCGACGCCGACGGGACCGTACGCTTCCGGCATCCGTTGGTCCGGGCCGCCGTCTACGCGGATGCTCCGGAGCACGAACGGCGGCAGGCACACGCGCTGTTGGCTCGCGCGGACACGGAACTGGTGGAGCGGGCGCGGCACTTGGCGCTCGCCCACCCGTACGAGGAGGAGACCACCGCACGGACGCTGATGTCGGCGGCCGAGTCCGCGCGGCGGGACGGCGCACCCGACACCGCCTTCGAGCTGGCCGCCCTCGCGGCCCGGCGCACTCGGGTGACCGTCCGGTGGAGCGGGCCGACCGGTTGCTGACGGCGGCCGAATACGCGTGTGACGCGGGGCAGTTGGAGGAGGCGGGGCAGGCGGCCGAGACGGTGCTCGCCGGGTCGGGTTCCGCGCGGCAGCGGGTGCGGGCGCGGCTGGTGCTGCTGCGGAACGCCGGGCAGGCGTTGAAGGGTGCGCATGCGCTGATCGAGGAGGGGCTGCGGGACGCCGACGGCGATCCGGAGGCCGAGGCGTGGCTGCACTACTGGGCCGCTGTACGGGGCCTGTTGTGCGGGGAGTTGGCGGACGCGGCCCGGCATGCCCGGCGTGCGGCCCGGCAGGCGGCCGTGGTCGGTGACACGGAGACCCGGATCGGGGCGCTCGCCACGCTCGCCCGGGTGCACTCACTGGGCGGTGAACCGGTCGCCGCCGACGTCGCGTTGGAGGAGGCCCTCGCGCTGACCGGTGGCGCGGGTGCCGGGCCGGAGAGCTGGGGCTGATCCGGATGCGGGCGATCCTCGCCCTGGACTCGGACAGGGTCGTCGAGGCTCAGGAGCGGGTCACCGAACTCCTCGCGGAGATCGGGGAGTTCGCCGGGGTCGAGGAGGTCATGGCGACCCTCGTCGCGCTCACCCGTATCCAAGTGCGCGCCGGACACTGCCGGGAGGCCCTGGACACCGCCGCCCGCTGCACCCGCGCGGTGGCCGACACGGGCGTACAGACCGCTCCGGCGCTGTACGCGGCGGCGCTCGCGGCGACCGCGGGCGGGACCGCCGAGGAGGCGCGGCACCTCGCGGAACAGGCGGTGCGGGCGTCGGAGGCGGACGGTGACCGGCTGTTCCTGCTGCGGGCGCTGGCGGTGCTGGGACAGGCCGAGTTGCTCGGCGGTGACCCGCGTGGCGCAGCTGCCGCGGCCGAGGCACTGCACCGTGTGAAGGAGCTCGGCGCGGCCATGTCCGCCGCCGACCCGCCCCTGCTGCACTGGTACAGCGACCTTGCCGAGGCCCTGGTGGTGCTGGGTGAGACGGACGAGGCCGGTGCCGTGATCGACGAGGCCCGGAAGTGGGTGTCCGCCGACGCGCCCGGCAGCGTCCTGGCGGCGCTGGAGCGGGCGGAGGGACTGCGCGAGGCGGGGCTCGGCCGGGCGAAGGAGGGGGCGGTACGGCTGCGGGCCGCCGTGGACCGGCTGCGCCAACTCCGTTGCCCGTGGACCTGGTGCGCACCCTGATCGCGCTCGGCGCCGTGGAGCGGCGGGCCCGGCACCGGAACGCGGCGCGCACCGCGCTCGGTGAGGCGCTGGAGGCGGCGACGCGGATCGGGGCGGCTCCGCTGGCGGCGCGGGCAGGGGACGAGCTGGCACGGCTGGAGGCCGGTGACCGGGACGGCGAGGGGCATCCCGAACTCACGCCCACGGAGGCCCGGATCGCCGAGCTGGTCGGCGGCGGGGCCACCAACAGGGAAGTGGCAGCCGAGCTGTTCATCAGCGTCAAGACGGTCGAGGGCACCCTCTCGCGGGTCTACCGCAAGGTCGGCGTCCGCTCCCGCACCGCGCTCGCCCACGCGATGGCCGTCGCCGTCATCGCGTCCGGCGCGGCGACCGTGAGCGTCGGCGACGACGACCAACAGCAGCTCACGGCACAGGCGGTGACGGTCAGTCAGCCGGGGCGGGTGAGGGCTCCCGGACCCTCGACAACCGCCGCTGACCTGTCATCCGCGGTTCATGTGACATCCGCAGTTAACACATGAAGCAAGGGTTCCCCGCTTATGCGGGTGGGGTCGGTGTTCCTACGGTGAAGCCGTTCCGCTTCCGGGACAGCAACCCCCACTCCTCGGAGGACCTCAGTGACGTCACGCCTGAAGCTGGTCGGCCTGGTCGCCGTACCGGCACTGCTCGCCGCAGCCGTCCCCAGCGCCTACGCCGCCGCGCAGCCGCACACCACTCGGGCCGCCATCGCGGGAGATGTCCTCAAGGGCCTGAACCACGACGCGGCCCGCACCGGCGCCGTCTCCGCCTCGAAGCGGATAGCGGTGGCCGTCAGCCTGACTCCGAGAAACAACAAGGGCCTCGACACCTTCATCGCCGACGTCAGCAATCCGCGGTCGAGTTCGTACGGCCACTATCTGACGAAGGCCCAGTTCGCGGCCCGCTTCGGTCGGACGGACGCCGAGGTGAAGCAGGTCAAGGAGTACCTGCGCGCCCAGGGTCTCACCGTCGGCAAGGTCCACTCGGGCAACCTGCTGGTCGACGCCACCGGCACCGCGGCCCAGTTGGAGAAGGCCTTCGGCACCAAGCTGTCGACGTGGAAGGACGCCAAGTCGGGCCGCGCCTTCTACGCCAACGAGACCGCGCCCACCCTGCCGACCGGCATCGCCGGCCTGGTCAGCGACGTGACCGGCCTCAACAACCGCGCCCAGCTGCACCACCAGGCGACCAACACCGTCGCCCCGCGCAACGGCCCCGGCGGCGGCTACACCCCGGCGCAGCTCAAGGGCGGCTACAACGTCTCCAGCACGTACACCGGAAGCGGCCAGAAGATCGCGCTGCTCGAGTTCGACGGGTTCCAGCAGTCCAACATCACCAAGTACGACACCAACTACAGCCTGGGCTCCCCACTCCGACCGTGTCGAAGGTCGACGGCGGTTCCGGCGCGCTCGGTGACGGTCAGGTCGAGGTCGAACTGGACATCGAGGTCCTGCACGCGATCGCGCCGAAGGCGAACGTCACCGTCTTCGAGGGCCCGAACTCCGACGCCGGCGAGGTCGACACCTACCAGGCCATCGTCGACAGCGGCATCCCGACCACCTCGATCAGCTGGGGTGCCTCCGAGAGCCAGCGCACCACCTCCAACATCAACGCCGTGGACGCCGTGTTCAAGGCGGGCGCGGCCGAGGGCCTCGGCTTCTACGCGGCCTCGGGCGACGACGGTTCGGACGACGCGGGCAACGGCACGACCACCGTCGACTACCCGGCGAGCGACCCGTATGTCACCGGCGTCGGCGGCACCAAGCTGACCGTCACCTCCTCCAACGCGTTCAGCAAGGAGGTCGCCTGGTCCGGCGGTGGCGGCGGCAAGTCCTCCGTCTTCAAGATCCCGAGCTGGCAGACCGCGGTCCAGAAGAGCGCCGGTGGCGGCTACCGCCAGGTCCCGGACGTCTCCGCGCACGCCAACCCCAGCCCCGGCGTGTCGATCTACTCGCAGGGCACCTGGACCTCGGTCGGCGGCACCAGCGCCGCCGCACCCGAGTGGGCCGCGTTCGGCGCGCTCTACAACCAGCAGGCCGCGGCGTCCGGCAAGGCCAACCTCGGCTTCGCCAACCCCGCGCTCTACACGGCGAACGGCACCGGCTTCCACGACATCACCAGCGGCAGCAACGGCGCCTACTCCGCCGCCACCGGCTGGGACTTCACCAGCGGCTGGGGCTCGTACAACGCCGCGACCCTGGCGGCGAAGCTGCTCGGCTGACCGCCGGTAGCTGAACAGCGATGAACGAAGCGCGGGCCGGGAACCACTCCCGGCCCGCGCTTCATGGCGCCTGCATCACCTGAACTTGGCCTTGCCCGGGCCCTCTTCGACGAAGCTCCGCATCCCGCGCTCACGGTCCTCGGTCGCGAACAGCCCCGTGAACCAGTTCCGTTCGACCGCGAGCCCGGTCTCGATGTCCGTCTCCAGACCGATGTCGATCGACTCCTTCGCCGCACGCAACGCGATCGCCGGCCCCTGAGCCAACTTCGCCGCCCACGCGAACGCCTCCGTGTACACATCGGCGGCCGGGACCAACCGGTCCACCAGACCCAGCGCCAGCGCCTCATCCGCCGTGACCATCCGACCCGTGAAGATCAGATCCTTCGCCTTCGACGGACCGACCAGCCGCGCCAGCCGCTGCGTCCCACCCGCCCCGGAATCAACCCGAGCAGAATCTCCGGCTGCCCCAACTTCGCGTTGTCCGCGGCGATCCGAAAGTCCGCACACAACGCCAACTCACAACCCCCGCCCAGCGCATAGCCCGTAACAGCGGCAACCACCGGCTTCGGGATACGCGCCACCGCGCTGAACGACTCCTGCAGCGCCCGCGACCGCACGACCATCGCCGCATGGTCCATCCGCTGCATCTCCTGATGTCCGCACCCGCCGCGAACACCTTCTCCCCCGCCGTACACCACCACGGCCCGCACATCCTCGCGCCGCGTCGCCTCCTCGGCGAGTTCCCTGAGGCGGTCCTGGGTGGCGACGTCCAGCGCGTTCATCGGCGGGCGGTCGAGGCGGATCGTGCCGACGCCCCTCGGCGACCTCGAAGTGAAGTGTCATGGCCGCCCTCAGCTGTCGTAGTCGACGGCGAGGGTGTCGGACACGGGGAAGGTCTGGCAGGTGAGGACGTAACCGGCGTCGACCTCGGCGGGTTCGAGGGCGTAGTTGCGCCGCATGTCCGCGGTGCCCTCGGTGACCAGCGCGCGGCACGTGCCGCAGACGCCGCCCTTGCAGGCGAAGGGCAGGTCCGGGCGGGTCTTCTGGGCGCCGTCCAGGATTGAAGTGTCCCTGGGGAGCGCGGAGTTGGTGGTGCGGCCGTCGAGGGTGACGGTGACCTGGCTGACCGGTCCGTCGTAGGCCTTGTCGACGTGACGGTTCGGCCGGACGGGCTCATCGTCGGCGTAGAACAGCTCCTGGTGGACGCGGTCGGTGGGGACGCCGAGGCCGGTGAGGACCTGTTGGGCGTCGCGGACCATGCCGTGCGGGCCGCAGAGCCACCAGTGGTCGGCGGTGTCCACGTCGACGAGGGCGTCCACGAGCGCGCCGAGCCGGTCGGCGTCGAGGCGGCCGGAGAGGATCTCGGCCTCGCGCGGTTCGCGGGGACAGGATGTGCGCCAGCTGGAAGCGGCCGGGGTACAGGTCCTTCAGGTCGGCCAGCTCGTCGGCGAACATCACGGTGGCGCTGCGCCTGTTGCCGTAGAAGAGCGTGACGCGGGAGCCGGTGTCTGCGGCGAGGACGGATTCCGCGATGGAGAGCATCGGGGTGATACCGGAGCCCGCGGCGATCAGGACGTGGTGGCCGGGGAGGGTGAGGTCGGGGGTGAAGGCACCGGTGGGGGCCATCACCTCGACGGTGTCTCCGGGCCGTACGTCGTTGACCAGCCAGGAGGAGAACAGGCCGCCGGGGACGACCCGTACGCCGATGCGCGGGTGCGCGCCGGCCGGGGAGCAGATGGAGTACGAGCGGCGCTCGTCGCGGCCCCTCGACCTCGCGGCGGAGGGTGAGCGACTGGCCGGGCCGGTAGGCGAACTCCTCGGCGAGGTGCTCGGGGATGTCGAAGCCGATGGCGGCGGCGTCCTCGCAGAGTGGCTCGACGGTGGCGACCCGCAGGGCGTGGAAGGCCGGGCGGCGGCGCCGGGCGGGCGGGGGTGGTGGGGCCGGGGCGGTCACTGGTCCACCGTCCTTTCCACGGGCGGGAGTTGGGCACTCACCGCGAGCGGGTGTTGGGGGCTGTCCGCGAGCGGGCGTCGGGGGCTCGCCATCAGATCTCCTTGACGTACTCGAACGGCTCGCGGCAGGCGCGGCACCGCCACAGGGCTTTGCAGGAGGTCGCGGCGAAGCGCGAGGTCTCCTCGGTGTCGGCCGAGCCGCAGCGCGGGCAGGCAACCGTACGGCGGGTCGGTGACAGCGTGAGCTTGACCGGGCCTCGGGGGCCGCGCCGGGCGGGGCGATGCCGTGCTCGGCAAGGCTGCGGCGGCCTTCGGGGTGATCCAGTCGGTGCTCCACGGAGGGTCGAGCACGGTCCGGATCTCCACCTTGGCGAACCCCGCATCCCGCAGCCTGGACGCCACTTCGGCGCGCATCTCGGCCATGGCGGGGCAGCCGGAGTAGGTGGGTGTCAGGCTCGCGACGACGCTGCCGTCCGCGTCGATCTCGACCCCGCGCAGCACCCGAGGTCGGCGAGGGTGAGCATGGGCATCTCGGGGTCCGGGACCTGTGCGGCGATGTTCCAGGCGCGCCGTGAGTCGATCAGGGTGGTCACCATGTCGCCTCCGGGTGGGCGCGGGCCACGCTCTGGAGTTCGGCCAGCAGCGGGGCGAGGTGGTCGGTGTGGTCACCGTCGCGGCCGTGTCCGGGGACCGGTGCCGCTTCGGGGAGGTCGAGCCCGGCGGTGTCGGTGACCTGGCGGAGCACGGCCAGGACATCGGTCCTCAACTCTGCGTCGTCCGCGAAGAGTTCGTCGACGTACGGGGCCACGGCGGTCAGCGCGTCCCGCATCCGGCGCCGCGACTCCTCGGTGCCGTCGCCCAGTCGGACGGCCCACTCGGCCGCGTACTGGCGGTGGTACGCAAGCTCCTTGACGCCCTTGGCGGCGATGGCGGCGAGCACCGGGTCCGAGGCGGTGACGGCGAGCCGCTCGAAGAGGGCGAGCCGCCAGGAGGACAGCACCAGGAGCCGCGTGATGGAGAACGCGAAGTCCCCGTTGGGGAGTTCGGCCAGCCGTACGTTGCGGAAGGCGTCGGCGTCGCGGAAGTAGGCGTAGGCGTCCTCGTCGCGTCCGGTGCCGTCGACCTGGCCGGCGCGCGCGTAGAGCAGGCGGGTCTGGCCGAGGAGGTCGAGCCCGATGTTGGCGAGGGCCACCTCCTCCTCCAACTCCGGTGCGGCCGTGCACCATTGGGCGAGCCGCTGGGCGCTGACGAGGGCGTCGTCGCCGAGTGCCAGGCAGAACGCGGCCAGTTGGGCGGCGTCGGTCCCGTCCGGGACGGTCTGGTCGACGCCGTACAGCGGGTCCTCGAAGCCGGTGCCGAACGCCCAGCGGGCGTCGCTGTCGTCGTGCCCCTCGGCCAGGGACAGATAGACGTGGTCGTCACTCATTCCCTGCTCCTAGATGTGGGGACGTCGTCGGGGATGTCGTAGAACGTGGGGTGGCGGTAGACCTTGTCGGCGCTCGGCGCGAAGAAGGGGTCCTTCTCGTCGCGGGTCGAGGCGGCGATGTGCTCGGAGCGCACGACCCAGATCGACACGCCCTCGTTGCGCCGCGTGTAGAGGTCGCGGGCGTGGGTGAGGGCCATGGCGTCGTCGGCGGCGTGCAGCGAGCCGACGTGGACGTGGTTCAGGCCGCGCTTGCCGCGGACGAACACCTCGTACAGGGGCCAGTCCTGCGTCATGCCGCCGCTCCTTCGGTCTTCTGTGTACGGGCGGCCTGCTTGGCCGCGTGGGCGGTGGCCGCCTCCCTGACCCAGGCGCCCTCCTCGTGGGCGGCCCGGCGGCGGGAGACCCGCTCGGCGTTGCGCGGTCCGTCGCCGCTGATCACGCGCTGCAACTCGGACCAGTCGGGGGTGCCGAAGTCGTGGTGACCGCGCTCCTCGTTCCACCTCAACTCCGGGTCGGGCAGGGTGACTCCGAGCTTCTCGGCCTGGGGACGGTCATGTCGACGAAGCGCTGGCGCAGTTCGTCGTTGCTGTGCCGCTTGATCTTCCAGGCCATGGAGCGCGCCGAGTTGGGCGAGTCGTCGTCGGGCGGGCCGAACATCATCAGCGACGGCCACCACCAACGGTCCACCGCGTCCTGGACCATGGCCCGCTGGCCCTCCGTGCCGCGCATCATCGTGAGCAGCAGCTCGTAGCCCTGGCGCTGGTGGAAGGACTCCTCCTTGCACACGCGCACCATGGCCCGCGCGTACGGCCCGTACGAGCAGCGGCACAGCGGCACCTGGTTGCAGATCGCCGCGCCGTCCACGAACCAGCCGATCACGCCGACGTCGGCGAAGGTCGGCGTCGGGTAGTTGAAGATCGACGAGTACTTCTGGCGGCCCTCGATCAGCGCGTCGGTCAGCTCCGCGCGGTCCGCGCCCAGGGTCTCGGCGGCCGAGTACAGATACAGTCCGTGTCCGGCCTCGTCCTGCACCTTCGCGAAGAGGATCGCCTTGCGGCGCAGGGAGGGCGCGCGGGTGATCCAGTCACCCTCCGGCTGCATCCCGATGATCTCCGAGTGCGCGTGCTGCGCGATCTGGCGGATCAGGGTCTTGCGATAGCCGTCGGGCATCCAGTCGCGGGGCTCGATCCGCTGGTCCTTCGCGATCGTGGCATCGAACTGCTCCGCGAGCCGCGTTTCGTCCCAGCCGGCGGCTGACGCCTCCGTGCCTGTGCTGGTCATCGACACACCAACTTCCCTACCGACCATTCGTTCGGTACCTAGTCTGATGGGTTTCCCCCGGCGAGGCAAGACCTCCCGGGCGAATGGCTGCTCAGTGCCCCTCGAACGACGGCTCCGCCCGCGCCGGAAACGCCGCCACGGCGGCCCGGTGGTCCCGCGTCGCCCCCAGCCGCAGCTGCGCCGCCGCCTCCCGCTCCAGTACGGCGGCGAGGCTCGCGCCGGGCGCGTCCCGCAGCAGCGCCTTGACCTCCGCGTAGGCTGCGGTGGGCCCGGCGGCCAGGCGCCTCGCGAGGGCGAGCCCCTCCGCCGTGGCGGCGCCGTCCGGTACGACCCGGTGCACCATGCCCCACCGCTCCGCGTCCGCCGCGCCGAACCGGTCCCCGAGCAGCATCAGCGCGGCGGCCCGCGACGGACCCACCGCCTGGGCCAGCGCTCCGCTCAGCCCGCTGTCGGCGGCCAGCCCGATCCCGGTGAACGCGGTCGCGAACCGGGCGCTCTCGGCCGCGACCCGCACATCGGCGCAGAGCGCCAGCCCGAGCCCGGCCCCGACGCACGCGCCCTCCACGGCGACGACCACCGGCTGCGTCAGCGCGTGCAGCGCCTCGATCAGGGGGTTGTACTCGTCCCGCACACAGGCGAAGGCGGACTCGGGCCCGCTCTCCAGCGCCCGGGCGTGCTCCTTGAGGTCCTGGCCCACGCAGAAGTGCTTGCCCTGCGCGGCGAGCAGCACGGCACGGACCGCGTCCCCGTCGTCGCGCACCTGTCGTACGGCGTCCAACAGCCCACCGCGCAGGGCGACATCGAGCGCGGGCCGGCGCAGCTCGATGGTGGCGACACCGGCGTCGAGACGGTAGCCGACGCCGTCCGGGGTCTCGCTCACTCCCATGTGTAGAACCCCTGTCCCGTCTTGCGGCCCAGTTCGCCGCGGGCGACCTTGTCGCGCAGGAGCCGGGGCGGTGCGAAGCGCTCGCCGAGGGTGGAGTGCAGGTACTCGGCGATGGCCAGGCGTACGTCGAGGCCGACCAGGTCGGTCAGGCGCAGCGGGCCCATGGGGTGCTTGTAGCCGAGGCTCATCGCGTCGTCGATGGCCGCCGGCTCGGCGACGCCCTCCTCGACCATGCGGATCGCCTCCAGGCCGAGCGCCAGCCCGAGGCGGCTGCTGGCGAACCCGGGCGAGTCCTTGACGGTGACGTCCTTCTTGCCGAGGGCGTGGGTCCAGTCGAGGGCGGCACTGACGACGCCGGGCTCGGTGGACGGCGCGACGACGATCTCGACCAGGGCCGAGGCGGGCACCGGGTTGAAGAAGTGCATGCCGAGGAAGCGGCCGGGGCGGGTGAGCGCGGCGGCGAGTTCGGTGACCGACAGGGAGCTGGTGTTGGTGGCGAGCACGGTCGTCGCGGCCACCGCCCGCTCGGCCGCGGTCAGCACGCGGGCCTTGAGCCCGGCGTCCTCGGGGACGGCCTCGACGACGAGGTCGGCGTCGGCGGGCAGTCCCTCGACCGAGTCCGCCATGGCGACACGGGCGAGGATCTGCTCGGCGGGTTCGCTGAGCAGCCCGCGCTCGGCGGCCCGCTTGAGGCCGGTGGCGACCCGGTCGTACGCGGCGGCCGAGGCAGCCTCGCCGCTCTCCACGACGGTGACGGACGAACCGGCGACCGCGAAGGACTGCGCGATCCCGGCGCCCATCCGGCCACCGCCGATCACACCGACAACTGCGGGCGCGGACTGGGGTGTTGGGCTCATGATCGGCTGCTCCTCTTCTGCAGGAAACGTGTCATACGATCCCGCTTGTCCTGCCCCTCGAAGAGCACGGCCTGTGCGAGGTCGTCGGCGACCGGGTGCGCGCCGGGCGAGTCGACGACGAGTTTGGTGAGCCGGAGGGCCGTGGCCGAGGAACGGGCCATGCGATCGAGCAGCGCGTGCGCCTCGTCGAGCAGCTTCTCCGCCGGTACGACGTCGATGACCAGCCCGGCCGCGAGTGCCGCCGCCGCGTCGAGGTTCCGCCCGGCGAGCAGCACCTGCTTGGCGACGGACTCCCCACCAGCTCGGGCAGTCGCCAGCAGGCACCGGCCGCGGCGAGGATACCGAGGCCGGGTTCCGGGTTGCCGAAGACGGCGTCCGGCCCGGCGATCCGGAGGTCGCAGGCGTACGACAGTTCCGCGCCGCCGCCGAGCGCCCAGCCGTCCACCGCGGCGAGGGTCGGCATCGGCAACCGGCGCACACGCTCGAAGAGGCGGCTGTTGATGCCTTGCAGGGCCTCGTCCCGGCCGCGTGCCAACAGCTCGGCGATGTCGGCTCCGCCCGCGAAGACGCCGCCGTGTCCGGTGAGCAGGAGCAGCTTGGGGTGCTCCTCCAACTGCTCGCAGACGGCGTGCAGTTCGCGGACCATCCGGCCGCTGATGGCGTTGCGGGAGTCGGGGCGGTGGAGGGTGACGACGACGCGGTCCTCGCGCTCCTCGACGAGGAGGGTCTCGTACGGGCCGGTCTCGGTGGGGGCGCTCATACCCGCTCCACGAGCATCGCGACGCCCTGTCCTACGCCGACGCACAGCGTGGCCAGACCCCGGCTGCCGTTCTCGCGCTCCAGGCGACCGAGCAGCGTGAGCAGGATGCGCGCGCCGGAGCATCCCAGTGGATGGCCGAGCGCGATGGCGCCGCCGTCGGCGTTGACCTTCTCCTCGTCCAGCTTCAGCCGGCGGGTGACCGCGAGAGCCTGCGCGGCGAAGGCCTCGTTGAGTTCTACGGCGTCCAGGTCACCGGTCTCCCAACCGGCGCGGTCGAGTGCCTTCTCGGTGGCGGGGACCGGGCCGAGGCCCATGATGTGCGGCTGCACCCCGGCCGAGGCCGCGGTGACGATCCGGGCCCTCGGGGTGAGCCCGTGGCGTCGGACGGCCGCGCCGCTCGCGACCACCAGGGCGGCTGCGCCGTCGGACAGCGGTGAGGAGGAACCGGCGGTGACGATGCCGCCCGCGCGGAAGATGGTGCGCAGCGAGCCGAGCTTCTCCAGCGTGGTGCCGGGGCGCGGGCCCTCGTCGCGGGTGACCTCGCCGTCCTTCACGGCGACCGGCACGATCTCGCGGTCGAAGCGGCCCGACTCCTGGGCGGCGACGGCCCGTTGATGGCTGCGCAGGGCGAACGCGTCCGACTCGGCGCGGGTGATGCCGTCGAGCGCGGCGATCTCCTCGGCGGTCTCGCCCATCGACAGGGTCTGCTCGGCGGCGAAGCGCGGATTGGTGAAGCGCCAGCCGAGCGAGGTGTCGTGCACCTCCCCGGCTTGGCCCACGGGGTGCCGGGCTTGGCCATCACCCAGGGGGCGCGGGTCATGGACTCCACGCCGCCCGCGACGACGAGGTCGGCCTCCCCGGCGCGGATCGCCTGGGCGGCGGAGGCCACGGCGGTCAGACCGGAGGCGCAGAGCCGGTTGACGGTGTAGCCGGGCACGGTGTGCGGCAGCCCGGCGAGCAGGACGGCCATGCGGGCCACGTCGCGGTTGTCCTCGCCGGCCTGGTTGGCGGCGCCGAGGATCACCTCGTCGACCTGCTCGGCCGGGATTCCGGCGCGGCGGACGGCCTCGCCGACGACCAGGGCGGCGAGGTCGTCGGGCCGTACGGAGGCGAGGGCGCCGCCGTAGCGGCCCTGCGGGTGCGGGCTCCGTCGATCAGATAGACCTCGTCGGAGGACAGCTCAGGCATCGGGGGTCTCCTCGGCGGGTGCGGGCCGGCGTGACTGGAGGGTCGCGAACCGGCCGGTGACGAACGCGGGGTCGGACAGGGTGGCGCCGGCGGACTGGTAGACGAAGACGCCGCCGGTGAGGTTCTCGGAGAGGTGCACGCCCGCGTCGAGGGCGGGGCCCGCGTCGCGCCAGGGCCCGGTGGCCGTCAGCGCGGCGGACACCGCCTCGTCCGGCGCGACGCGAGGGTAGGAGATGCCCAGCTCGAAGCCGTACGGCGAGGTCTCGCCCGCCGCCACGCGCCCCTCACCGGGATGCCCCGCCGGCTCGAAGTGCCCGCCGAGCCGCTCCTCGAAGGCGGCTTCGCCGAGCTTGGCCGCGTCCTCGCCGTAGACCGACTTGCTGGGCGACTCCGGATACGGCGTCCAGTGCTCACGGGCGGTGGTCGCGGCGACCGCCTGTTCCAGCAGGGCGCGATGGGGTGCGAGGAAGTCGGGCAGCTCGGAGCTGGTCTGGGGCATGCGTTCCACCTCTTGACAGGCAGTGGCGTTGCTGGATTACTTGGCCGTGCCGCACGCTAACCGAATGTTCGGTCGGTCCACAAGGTGGTGGAATGATGACGCAGGCCATGAACACGGCTTCCAGTCCGACGGAGAAGATGTTCGCCGCGGACGAGGCGTCCCGGGCTCTCGGTATCGAGCTCGTCGAGCACGGCGAAGGGACCGCCGTGCTCCGGATGACCGTGACCCCGGCCATGGTCAACGGACACAAGATCGCCCACGGCGGCTATCTGTTCCTGTTCGCCGACAGCGCCTTCGCCTGCGCCTGCAACAGCCACGGCCCGGTGACCGTGGCCGCCGCGGCGGACATCGACTTCGTCGCCCCGGCGCGCCAGGGCGATGTCCTGGTGGCGACCGCGACGGAGCGCACGCGGTTCGGCCGCAGCGGCATCTACGACGTGAGCGTGACTCGCGGCGACGAGGTGATCGCGGAGTTCCGCGGCCGTAGCCGCACGATCAACAGCGCGAAGACGAAGGAGTCTCCATGAGCAGCGACCTGACAGCCCCGGCGGCCTCACCGGCTTCGCCGCCCGTGAGTCGGCGCCTCCTCGAACCGCTCCCCGACGGGTTGCTGGACGCCGCCGAGCGCCTGACCCGCGAGGAGCTGCGCGAGCACCAACTGGGCCTGCTCCAGGCGACGTTGAGGCACGCGTACGACAACGTGGAGCTGTACCGCACCAAGTTCGACGCGGCCGGTGTCAAACCCGCCGACTGCCGCTCCCTGGAGGACCTGGCCCGGTTCCCCTTCACCACGAAGGCCGACCTGCGGGACACGTACCCCTTCGGCATGTTCGCCGTCCCCATGGACCGGGTCCGCCGTGTGCACGCCTCCAGCGGCACCACCGGCCGGCCCACGGTCGTCGGCTACACGGAGAACGACCTCTCCATGTGGTCGGACGTCGTCGCCCGCTCGATCCGCGCGGCGGGCGGCCGCCCCGGCCACAAGATCCATGTCTCGTACGGCTACGGCCTGTTCACCGGCGGTCTGGGCGCGCACTACGGCGCCGAGCGCGCGGGCTGCACCGTGATCCCCGCCTCCGGGGGCATGACCGCCCGCCAGGTACAGATCATCCAGGACTTCAAGCCCGAGATCATCATGGTCACCCCGTCCTACATGCTCACCCTCCTCGACGAGTTCGAGCGCCAGGGCGTCGACCCGCGCACCAGCTCCCTCAAGGTGGGCATCTTCGGCGCCGAGCCGTGGACGGAGGAGATGCGCCGCGAGATCGAGGGCGCATGGACATCCACGCGGTCGACATCTACGGCCTGTCCGAGGTCATCGGCCCCGGTGTCGCGCAGGAGTGCGTGGAGACCAAGGACGGCCTGCACGTGTGGGAGGACCACTTCCTGCCGGAGATCGTCGACCCGATCACCGGCGAGGCGCTGCCCGACGGCGACAGCGGCGAGCTGACCTTCACCTCCCTCACCAAGGAGGCGCTGCCGATCATCCGCTACCGCACCCGCGACCTGACCCGGCTCCTCCCCGGCACCGCCCGCCCGGCCTTCCGCCGGATCGAGAAGATCACCGGCCGCTGCGACGACATGATCATCCTGCGCGGGGTGAACGTCTTCCCCAGCCAGATCGAGGAGATCCTCCTCCGCACCCCCTCCGTCGCCCCGCACTTCACCATCCAGCTCAGCCGCCGCGGCCGCATGGACCACATGACCGTCCGCGCCGAGGCCCGCCCCGGCACAGGACCCGACCAGCGCGCCGCCGCGGCGGCCGCGATCGGCAGGGGCGTGAAGGACGGCGTGGGCGTCACCGTGGACGTCGAGATCGTCGACCCGGAGACCCTGGAGCGCTCGGTCGGCAAGATCCGCCGGATCAAGGATCTGCGGGAGCAGTGACATCCGTGGCCGCGCCGGTCGCCGGCCTTGTCACAATGGCCCAGTGACCAGGACACCTGTGCAGAGCCCGGCCGGCCGTCACGGCCGTCCCGCCTACGACCGCGACTCGCTGCTGGAGGTCGCCGTCGTGGTCTTCAACGAACGCGGCTACGACGGCACCGGCATGGAGGAACTGGCCAGGCGCCTGGGCCTCAGCAAGTCGAGCATCTACCACCATGTGTCCGGCAAGGAGGAACTCCTCGAACTCGCGGTCAACCGCGCCCTGGACGCCCTCTTCGCCATACTCGACGAGGAGGAGGCCGGACCCCGGGGCGCCGTCAACGGGGCTGCGGCCAGCGGAAGTTCGGGCACCGGGAGTTTCGGCGGTGGGAGTTCCGGCACCACGGCGACCGCCCGCATGAAGCGCGTCGTCCATCGCAGCGTCGAGGTGCTCGCGGCCGAACTGCCGTACGTCACGCTGCTGTTGCGACTGCACGGCAACAGTGAGGTGGAGCAGCGGGCGCTGGCCCGGCGCCGTGAATTCGACCACCGGGTGGCCGAGTTGATGGCCCGGGCGGCGGCCGAGGGCGGCATACGGGCGGACATCGACCCGCACCTCGCGAGCCGGCTGCTGTTCGGCACCGTCAACTCCCTCGTGGAGTGGTACCGCCCCGACCGCGACCTGACCGTGCAGACACTGGCGGACGCCCTGACGACCATCGTCTTCGACGGTCTGCACGGCCGCCCGGCGGCCTGATCCGCGCCCCAAGGGCAACTCCCCTCCCGGACGGAACACCCGTCACACGCGAGTACGATGATCGGGAGTTCGGCCCGATCCGTTCACCCGGCGCGATGGAGTTGCCATGACGTCCGACCCCAGCCGTCACCTCAGATCGACACCGGCAAGGCGCATCCCGCCCGGGTCTACGACTGGCTGCTCGGCGGCAAGGACAACTACCCGGTCGACGAGGCCGTGGGCGAGAAGCTGCCGCCCGAGGCCAGGGACGCGGCCCGGCAGAACCGCGAGTTCATGCACCGCGCGGCGACCTGGCTCGCGGGCCGGGGCATCGACCAGTTCCTGGACATCGGCACGGGCATCCCCACCGAGCCCAACCTGCACCAGATCGTCCAGCGGACCGTGCCGACGGCCAAGGTGGTCTACACGGACAACGACCCGATCGTCCTGCGGCACGCCGAGGCGCTGCTGATCAGCCACGCCGACGGGGTCACCGACTACATCCAGGCCGATGTGCGCCAGCCCGAGCGGATCGTCGAACACGCCCGCCACATACTGGACTTCGGCCGCCCGATCGCCCTGTCGCTGATCGCGCTGATGCACTTCATCCCGGACGAGCAGGACGCCCACGGCATCGTCCGCAACCTCGTCGCCACCCTGCCGTCGGGCAGCTACCTGGTCCTGTCGCACGCCGCGTCCGACCTGTACCCGGAGCTCGCCGAGCAGGTCACCGCCGAGTACGCCAAGGGCGGCATCAAGCTCGGCTTCCGCACCCGCCCCGAGGTCGAGCGCTTCTTCGACGGCATGGACCTGGTGCCGCCCGGCCTGGTGACGGCGACGGAGTGGAACCCTCCGACGTCGGACGGCCCCGCCGAGGGCAGCGGCATCTACGCGGGAGTGGCGCGCATCCGCTAGCCCGTGCGGAGCGTGGCCGCTGCCCGCACCTGAGGGTGGTCCGGCCACGCGAACGCGTAGCGGGCGTCGCCGCCCCCTGCTCAGCCGCACGAAGCGCAGCAGCTCGCGGACGATGCCCGCGTTGCCCATCGCCCACCCCGTGCACGGTTCGAGGTCGCTCGGGGTGGCCCGGTGTTCGACGTTGGACCAGCGGGCGCCGTCGCCGTCGCGGATCGCACGGGTGACGAGGTCCGTGACAAGGACGCCGGCGACGTCGTACGACTCCTGCCGCTCCCCCTGTTCCCGCTGCTCGGCGAACCGGTCGCAGGCCAGGGCGAGAACGCCCGCCGTGCCGCAGCAGCGGCCGTTGTTGTCCCAGAAACCGGGCGCAGCCGCGCGGGCAGGCCGGTGTGGGTGACCGTGTGCCAGCAGCGGTCGGCGAGGGCGGACCAGGCGGGGTCGGCCGTGAGGTCCCTCAGCAGCCGGAAGACCTGGGCGTCACCGGCCGGGCCGTGGCACCAGCCGTAGCTGACCGGCTCGATGACGTCGGGGCGGTACCGCGGGGTGGAGTGCGGCACCAGGAAGCCTTCGGGCCCGGCCTCGTCGCGTGCCACGACGTCCGCGGCACCGGCAAGGGCCAGGTCGAGCAGGTCCGCGCGGCCGGTGGCGGCGCCTACCCGGGCCAGGCCGAGAACGATGCCGAGTGTGCCGTGCGAGATGTGGTGCAGGCGCGCTTCGACGCCCGTGCGGTGGGGCCAGTGGACGCCCGCCGGAGTCGGCTCGGCCGTCCGCAGGTACGGCTCCACGGCGAGGACGGCCAGTTCGGGGTCGCCGGCCAGGAGTGCGCCGAGGCCGATCCCCGCGTTGCCCCCCATCAGCTCGAACAGCTCGCCCCAGCGCGTTCCGTCGAAGCGTGACCGCACGAGGTCCAGCGCGCGATCGGCGGCGGCACCGGCGACCGCGTCGCCGAGTTCCTCGTGCAGGGTGCGCAGGACGAGGGCCATTCCGGTGCGGCCGAAGTAGAGGGAGTCGTCGTCGATGCCGTCGACGGCGTCCGCGAGACCCCGGCCCGCGCGCAGGGCGGCGTCGGCGTAGGAGTCGTCGCCGAAGTGCCGCCACGCCTCCAGGAGCACGGGGATGTTGCCCGCGGTGCCGCCGTAGAGCATGGGGTTGAGTTCGTCGTCCGAGGGCCTCGTCGTCCAGGCGAGGCCGCCTCCGGGGTTTCCCGCGCCGCCCCGATCAGCCAGCGCAGCCCGTCCGTCGCGAGCTTCTCGACCTCGTCCACTGCCACGACCGTGGCTTCCGGTGCCGTCATGCGCCCACTCTCGCATGATCCTCCGGACCCGCCCAGGCGGTGCCGGCGGCCGTTGGATCTTCCGCCCGGATCACCACGACCGCGGTGATCCGGGCGGTGCAGGGCCGTCGCCAACTCAGCTGATTCATCAGCCGAGTTCACCGCTTCGGCCCGGCACCGCCCAAGCCCTCAACCGGCGGTGTCCGTCTGCCAGACCACCTGGGCGTCGGTCGCGATGACCATGTTGCCGTTCTCCAGGATCTTGAGCACGGCCCCGGCGGCGCCTTGCGTGTTGCTGCTCCACAGCGGCTGCCGCTGGGCGTCGTAGATCACGAGGTTGCCGTCCGCCTGGAACGCGGCCGTGTTGCCCTCGCCCTGGGTCTTGCTCGCCCAATGTGCCGTGCCGGATGCGTCGTAGAGCACGAGGTTGCCGTCCGGCTGCATGATCAGTTTCGAGCGTACGGTCTCGATGACCTTGCCGACGTCGAACGTGAAGGGGGCTTCACCACCACGGCGTCGGGCAGGTGGGTGCCTGTGTCCGAGGCGGAGGGGGAAGGAGAAGGCGACGCCGTCGCCCCGCTGTCGGACGGGGCGGCCGACACCTGGGCGGCGCGGCCCGCGCCGGCGGACGGGGTGACATGCGGGGAGGCGGAGTCCTTGCTGTCGTCGAAGGCGTGGGACAGGTACAGCGCGGAGGATCCCGCGACGACCAGCGAGGCCGCGCCGATGCCGACCCACAGCCACCGACGGCTACTTGGGGCACCTCCGCCGCCCGACTGCGTTCCCGGGGCGCCCGCGTCGTGCGGCCATGCGGCGGTGGGATGTCCCGCGTCCGGCGCGAGCAGGGTGACGCCGTGGCCGTCGCGGGCACCGGCCGTGCTCGCCGCCGTATGCGGAACGAAGGCCGTCACCGCGTCCGGGGCGTGGGACATGCCGCCGTCGACGACGGTCGCGGCACGCTCCCGGTCCGCCAACGAGCCCACGGCCAGGGCGCGTTGGTAGGCGGGGTGGTGGACCAGGTCGGCCTCGGCGCGGCAGAGTTCGACGATGCGGTGCGGAGTGGGACGCAGGGCGGGATCGCTCTGCACACAGGCCGCGATCAGCTCGGCGACGCCCGGGTCCACGCCGTTGAGGTCGATCTCGCCGTGCACGGAGCGGTAGGTCACGGCCGCGAACGGCCCGTCCCCGTACGGCGGTCGGCCGGTCACGGCGAACGCCAGGGTGGCCCCGAGCGCGAACACGTCCGCCCCCGGGCCGGTCTCACCGCCCGTGATCGTCTCCGGGGCGATGTACCTGGGACTGCCCATCGCGCCGCCGACCTGGGTGAGGTTGGAGGCGCCGGTGTCCTTGGCGATGCCGAAGTCGATCAACTGCGGGCCGGTGGCGGAGAGGATGACGTTGAGCGGCTTGAGGTCCCGGTGCCACACGCCCCGGACGTGGATGGCGTCAAGACCCTCGGCCAGCGCGGCCAGCATGACCCGGGCCAGGTCGGCGGGGAGCGGTCCATGGGTGACGACCGCGGCGTGCAGCGTCGGCCCCGGCACGTACTCGGTCGCCAGCCAGTACGGCGGTGTGTCCAGTTCCGCGTCGATCAGCGACGCGGTGTAGGCGCTGCGGACCGTGGCCAGGGTCTCCACCTCGCGGCGGAACCGGCTGAGCGCGTGTTCGTCTTCGCGGAGGCGATCGTTGATCACCTTGACGGCGGCGGGACGGCCACCCGGCGACCGCGCGAGGTACACCCTCCCCATACCGCCCTCGCCGAGTCTGCCGACCAGACGGTAGCGGCCTATGTGCGATGGGTCGGAGCCATCGAGCGCAAGCACGGGACATGTCCTCCTTGAGTGGAACCGACAGTCACCAGATCCACCGTGAGGTCAACTCGGCTTGGCTCCAACCCCGTTGGCCGATCGGGGTGCGACACCAGTCCTCGGACTACACACCCGACCGGACCCCGACATAGTAGAGGTAACAGACAGCCACCACTCACCGGACGCATCGGTCACGCCCGGCCGACCGCTATCAGCCGTCAGGACGACGGTCAGTGATGGCTCGTCAGGTGGGCACGGGCCTGTTCTGCACTGTCGGGTGCGAAGGCACTGGCGATCCCCTCGGCGGCACCCTCCGCGGCCTCGACGGAGCGAGGCAGCAGGACCTTCCTCGTACGCGGTGACCGCCTCGCCGATGTCGTGGTGGTCGGCGAGGGCGCGGGCGAGGTCGGCGCCGTCACGCATGGCCAGGTTGGCGCCCATGCCGGAGAACGGGGACATCAGGTGCGCCGCGTCGCCGAGCAGGGTGACGCCGGGGGTGTGCTCCCAGGTGTGCGGTACCGGAAGGGCGTAGAGGGGACGGTTGACGTACCCGGAGTCCGTGTCGGTGAGGTAGCGGAGCAACGCCGGGCTCCAGTCGGCGAACCGGGCCAGGAGTGCTTCGCGTACGGCGGCGGTGTCGGCGAGGTCGACGCCGGTGAGGGCGTACCAGTCCTCGGGGCGCGCATCCCGGCGTAGACCCGGATGTGGCCGCCACTGTTGCGCTGCGCGACGATTCCGAGGTTGTCGTCGAGGGCCATCATCGTTCCGCTGCCCGCGAGTTGGGCGAGTTCCGGATGACGGAGGTCGGCGTCCTCCAGGCCGGTCTCGACGAACGTGACGCCGGTGTAGACGGGCACGGCGTCGGACAGCAGCCGACGCACCCGGGACCATGCGCCGTCGGCACCGATGAGGAGGTCGGCCTCGGCGGTGTCGCCGTGCGCGAAGTGGAGCCGGTGCCGGCCGTCGCCGATCGGTTCCGCCCGCTCCAGCTTGTGGCCCCAGCGAATGGTCTGCGGGGCAAGGGAGTTGAGCAGGATCGCGCGCAACTGACCCCGGTCGATCTCGGGGTTGCCCCGGCCCTCCTCCGGCGGTGCGCTGTCGAACACGATGCCGCCGTCCCGGGCGACCAGTCGCATCTGCTCACCCTCGGACCGGGCGAGGTTCGCGAACTCGTCCCACAACTCGGCGGCCCGCAGCGCGTGTTGGCCGGTGTCGGGCTGCATGTCGAGGGTGCCGCCCTGGTTACGGACCGTGGCCGAGGCGTCCGCGTCGTAGACGGTGACGTCGATGCCGTGGAGCTGGAGGACCCGGGCGCAGGTGAGGCCGCCGGGGCCCGCGCCGATGATGGCGATGGGGGTGGGGCGGGGGTGGGGGTGCGGTTCATGGTGGTTCTCCTTGGGTGTGGGGTGGGGGTGTGTGGCGTAGGGATGTCTGGCGTGGCCGCGTGAGTGCGGTGGCCGGCGCGGTGGTGGTCGGGTGTTGGTCAGTCGCCCGTCGCAGCAGACAAGTTGGCGGCCTGCCGCGCCAACCGACCACCGCCGAAGGTCACTTGTCGGCCGCTACGGCTGCGGCGGCACCCTGCGCCGGGACCGTCGCGGACTTCCCGCGCAGGGGAACCTCCTTGACGGCCAGCGCGATCAGGAAGCCCACGGCGCAGACGACGGCCATGGTGAGGAAGATGTGGCTGGTAGCGGTGGCCAGCGCATGCCGGTAGGCGATGGCCGTGGAACCGACCTCGCCGGTCGAGGCGTGCCCGGTGGCGGTCGTGAGCAGGGAGCCGAAGACGGCGACGCCGAGTGAACCGCCCAGCGTGCGGGCGAGGTTGGTGGCGGCGGAGGCCGCGCCCATGTCCCGCATCTCCACGCTGTTCTGCGCGATGGTGGTCGACATCTGGAGCGTGAAGCCCAGGCCGATCCCGACGAGGACCAGGTAGACACTGGTCAGCGCACGGGGAGTCGACGTGTCCATCGTGGCCAGCAGCGCGGTACCGGCGGTCAGGCAGGCCGTACCGGCGAGGGGGAAGATCTTGTACCGGCCGGTGGCGGACATGACCTTGCCTGCGACGGTGGCGACCAGCGCGACCGGGATCATCAACGGCAGCAAACAAACCGGAGTTGGTGGCCGAGGCGCCCTGCACGGTCTGCTGGAACAGCGGCATGTACAGGAGCAGCCGAACATCACCACACCGGCCACGAGCAACAGCCCGATGGCGAGCGGGAAGTTGCGCTGCTCGGTGAAGACGCGTGGGGGCAACACCGGTTCGGGCGCCCGGCGTTGTACGGCGATGAACGCGGTCGTCGTGACGAGGAAGACCGCGAAGGCCGACAGCACCTGCCAGGAGCCCCAGGCGTAGGTGGCACCCGCCCAAGTCGCCGCCAGGACAAGGGAACCGATGGCCGCGGTCATCAACGCGATGCCCGCCCAGTCGATACGGGCCCGGACACGGGTTGCGGGCAGATGCAGCATCACCTGCACCCAGACCAGGGCGACCAGGCCGAGCGGGATGTTGACGTAGAAGGCCCAACGCCAGCCCAGATGGCCGGTGATCACACCGCCGAGCAGCGGTCCGCCGACGGTGCCGATGGCCATGAGAGTCGCGGTCATGCCCTGGTAGCGACCGCGTTCGCGGGGCGGGACCAGTGAGGCGATCAGGGCGAACGCCCCGGCACCGAGCCCACCGGCGCCCACACCTTGCAAGGCCCGGAAACCGATCAACTGCCCCATGGACTGGGCCGTTCCGGCCAGCGCCGACGCGACGAGGAACACCACGATCGAGGCGAGGAAGAGCCGCTTGCGTCCGTACAGGTCGCCGAACTTGCCCCAGATCGGGGTGGAGATGGCGGTGGTGAGGGTGTAGGCGGTCACCACCCAGGAGATGTGGGCGAGTCCCCGAGGTCGCCGACGATCGTCGGCATCGCGGTACCCACCACGTTGTTGTCGAGCATCGCCAGCAACATCGCGAGCATCACGCCGAGCAGCGTCCAACGAACCTGGCATCGGTCGCGCCCGGCGCGGCTGTGGAAGTGGGGACAGACATGGCTGACCACCTCATTTCAGGAAGCGGGAGGAGAAGGGGAGGAGAAGGGAGGCAGGGGGCGACAGGGGTGTCAGGCCGGATGCAGTGCCGATCCCCGGTGGCCCTTCCGACTCCACAAAAGCAGACTCGATATAAAAGTGCAACGAGACAACTTTATTAATCGAGCAACAAGCGGGCCGATGCAAGTCTCATCCCGTAACCCTGCGGAGTGGCGCGACGGGGGCGGCACGGCAGCGCGACTCGACAGGGCGGGGCAGGGTCGGGCGGGACGGGGTGACAGCGCGGTCCGGCGAGGTGGGGTGGGGCGAGGTGTCTGGGCCGACGACCCGTCAGGTGGAAACGTTTCCGTCAGTCTGCCGCTGCCCTCCACCGGTGACTACTTCCTGATGGTGGGTGATTCGGGTCCGAACATCGGCTCCCCACCGACCCGAACGACCCTGCCAGCGGCGCCGGAGTGGGCTCCGAAGGCGCGTACAGCCTCAAGCTCTCCACCCAGCAGGGCGGGGACCAGGACGTCTACGGCGTCGATCTGAAGGTGGGTGACGTCATCGGGGCCACGGTCACCGGCAGCGGACACCACCTGTCGATCTACGACTCGGCCGGTACGGAGTTGATGGGCTCGACCATCGACGCGAGCGGGAGCTACTCCCCGGCGTCACCGCTGCCCGGCGGGGGCAACGCCACCGCCCAGATGCTCGGTGTCGGGGCGGACGGGATCGGCGGTACGGCGGACGACGTGGACGTCGACTTCACCACCGACCCTACACCCCGCAGGAACCGTTCACCGGCTTCGAGGACACCCTCGACACCACAGCCTGGGGTACAGCCGCGGGCTCGGCTGAGCACGGAACCGAACGCCTCCTCGTGCACGGGCGAGGGGGCGTTCGCCCGTCGTCTGGACGCCCCTGGACAGCTCGGCGGCGGCGCGGAAACCCGCACGTCAGGCGCATTGTCAGTGGCGGCAGGCAGGATGTGATTCATGACAACTCCTGCAGCTGTGATCGTGGATGCCGCCGCCTACGCGCAGGCGGTCGAGGACGCGGTGAAGGCGTCAGCCGCCTACTACGCCGGCGGTTCCTCCAGCCTGGACGACGACTCCTACGACCGGCTGGTGCGCGGCATCGCCGCGTGGGAGACCGAGCATCCCGAGCAGGTGTTGCCCGACTCCCCAGCGGGAAGGTCGCCGGTGGCGCGGTCGAGGGCGATGTCCCGCACACGGTCGCGATGCTGAGCCTGGACAACGTGTTCTCGCCCGAGGAGTTCACCACCTGGACCGCCTCGCTGGCCCGAAGAATCGACCACGAGGTCACACGGTTCAGCGTGGAGCCCAAGCTCGACGGCCTCGCGATCGCCGCCCGTTACACCCGGGGCCGTCTCACCCGCCTCGTCACGCGCGGCGACGGCACGGCCGGGAGGACGTCAGCCACGCGATCGGCACCATCGAGGGCCTGCCGCAGGAGCTGGCCGAGCCGGTCACCGTGGAGGTGCGCGGCGAAGTCCTCATGACCACCGCCCAGTTCGAGCACGGCAACGAGGTCCGCACCGCACACGGCGGCCAGCCCTTCGCCAACCCGCGCGGTGCCTCCGCGGGCACCCTGCGCGCCAAGGAGCGTGCCTACACGGTGCCGATGACGTTCTTCGGCTACGGCCTGCTGCCCCTCCCGACACCGAGCCCGCACTCGCGGCCCGGCTGGTCGAGAGCGCCCACAGCGACCTCATGACCCAGGCCGCCGCCTACGGCGTCAACACCACCGCGACCACCGACGTGCCCGGCATCACCGCCGACACGGTCGAGCAGGTGCTGACCCGGGTCCAGGAGATCGCCGCGCTGCGGGCCCAACTGCCGTTCGGGATCGACGGAATCGTCATCAAGGCCGACCTCGCCGCCGACCAGCAGGCCGCCGGGTCGGGGTCGCGAGCCCCGCGCTGGGCCATCGCGTACAAGCTGCCCGCCGTGGAGAAGATCACCCGGCTGCTGGAGGTCGAGTGGAACGTGGGCCGCACCGGCATCATCGCCCCGCGCGCCGTCCTGGAGCCGGTCGAGATCGACGGCGCCACCATCACCTACGCCACGCTCCACAACCCCGGTGACATCACCCGCCGCGACCTGCGCATGGGCGACCACGTCATGGTCCACCGCGCCGGTGACGTGATCCCCGCATCGAGGCCCCGGTCGCGCATCTGCGCACCGGCGAGGAACAGCCCATCGTGTTCCCCGAGGTGTGCCCGCGCTGCGGCTCCGGCATCGACACCAGCGAACTGCGCTGGCGCTGCGAACAGGGCCGCAACTGCCACCTGGTCGCCGCCCTCTCCTACGCCGCCGGCCGCGACCAGCTCGACATCGAGGGCCTGGGCCACACCCGCGTCGTCCAGCTCGTCGACGCCGGTCTGGTCGCCGATCTCGCCGACCTGTTCGCCCTCACCCGTGAACAGCTCCTGGGCCTGGAGCGGATGGGCGAGACCAGCACCGACAACCTCCTCGCCGCGATCACGGCGGCGAAGGGCCAGCCGCTCTCCCGGGTGCTGTGCGCGCTCGGGGTGCGCGGCACCGGGCGCTCCATGTCCCGCCGTATCGCCCGGTACTTCGCGACCATGGACACCCTCCGCGCCGCCGACGCGGAGGCGATGCAGCGGGTCGACGGCATCGGTACGGAGAAGGCCCCCTCGATCGTGGCCGAGCTGGCCGACCTCGCCCCGCTCATCGACAAGCTCGCCGCCGCGGGCGTCAACATGACCGAGCCGGGCGCGACCCCGCCCGCGCCCACGACGGACGACGCCGCGGCCGAGTCCCCGGAAGCCACCGACCCGACCGACGCCGGTCCGCTGGCCGGGATGACGGTGGTCGTCACCGGCGCGATGACCGGCCCCTGGAGAAGCTCAGCCGCAACCAGATGAACGAACTCATCGAGCGGGCCGATGGTCGTTCCTCGTCGAGCGTCTCCAAGAAGACGACGCTCGTCGTGGCCGGGGAGAACGCGGGGTCGAAGCGGGCCAAGGCGGAGAGTCTTGGAGTGCGGCTTGCCACGCCGGACGAATTTGCGAGTTTGGTCGCGGAGTACGTCGACTGACAACTGGGGTGGTGCGTGCGGGGTTCTGGGCGGGGTGGTCCGCGGGGTGTTCGGCTTGGGGTGGCCCGCGGGGGTGTTCGGCTTGGGGTCTGCGCGGAGTGCTCGGCTTGGGGTGGTCCGGGCGGGGTGATCTGCAGGGGAGCGGCTCGGGGGCGGCCGGGGAGTGCTCTGCAGGGGGCAGCTCGGAGGGTCCCGGAGATGCTTTGCTCGGGGGTCCGGTGGGGGTGTGTCGCTCGGGCGCCCTGGGGTGCTCCGCGCGGGGTGTGTCGGCTCGGAGTGTTCCGCAGGGGTTCGTCGCTCGGCGGCCCGAGGAGGGTGTCCGGCAGCGGGGGTTCCGCAGGGAGTGCCGGGGCAGGCGGGCGTCCGCGGGAGGTGTCGGGCACGGGAGTGCATAGGAGGGTGTCCGGCAGCGGGCGTTCCACAGGAAATGGCGGGGCAAGTGGGCGTCCCGCAGGTGTCGGGCACGGGAGTGCAGACAAGAGGGCCGTCCCGCAGGCGGTCACGGGCACGGGGAGGCTGGCAGGAGGGCGGCCCACACGGGGGCTTCAGCACCCCGGGGAGGGCGACAGCAGGGCGTCCGGCAGGACGGCTCCGGCACGAGGTGTTCCGCAGGGCACTCCGACACGGGGCGTCCGGCAGGGCCTCCGGCACGGGGCGTTCCGCAGGGGATTTCCCGCAGCGAGTGTCCGTCAGGGGCCTCCGGTCAGGGTGTTCCACAGCTCACACCGGTCGGCGGGATGTCGACGGGAACAATGGGCGGCGGTCGCCCGTTCTTGCTTACGTGGCTGCGGAGGGGACAGTGTCCCCGGGCCTCACCTATAGCCCATGGGGACGATCGTTCGGCTGAAGCCCCATGGAGCCACTCGCCGAGAGGCGACCGCCCTCCGCTGTCACCACTTACGGCCCCGGCTGGTCTCCCCCGTCCAGCCGGGGCCTCTTTCATGCCCAAGGGCGGCTTCCGGCACTCCGCCCGAGGGCAGAATGGATCCCCACACAGCCGCTGCGGATGGGGAGTTCATGGACACGCGTACGTTCGACGCGCTGACGGAGTCGATGAAGAGCGCGTACGTCGCGGGTCTCAGTGAGGGCGCCGTACCCCGCCCGGTCATCATGCCGCTCGTACGCGGCGAGTTGGTCGGCCTGATCTGGCAACGCCCCGCGAAGAACGCCGAGGACGCGCTCACCGCGATCGCCTCGCTCTCCAACATCGCGGCGGCGGCGAACGCCGACGAGATCGTCCTCGCCTGGGAGACCCACGACGTCGCCACGGCCTGCGAACTGCCCGCCGAAGGCCCGTCGCCCTGCCTCAACATGGTGCACGCCACGAAGGACGGGCACACGCTTCACCAGTTCCCCTACGCCGAGGACACCTCGTCGGCCGAACCGAACTGGCAACCGACCTCGGCTCCCCAGCCCGGTGGCACCCTGCCGGCCCCCGTCCAGGCCGCGGTCGACTACTCCTTCACGCCCCTCGAACTGGACCACCCCTCCCCGTTCGGCGTCACGGTCGTCCTGATGGAAGAGGACGGCTACACACTGCGACTGACAGAAGCGTTCGCTTTCTGAGCACGCGGGGCCAGCAGAACCCGGAGGCTGGCGTGCTGGCGTGCTGGCGTGCTGGCGTGCTGGCGTGCTGGCGTGCTGGCGGAGCAGATGGTGCCGTCACTCGCCAGATTCCTGATTGCCATCACATGATTGACACAGTTTACGAAACACCGGCACCTCACGCCCGCCCCAGGCCTACGCTGTGCCCGTGACCACTGTCGACGTCGCCGCCGGACCCGCCGCCGAGAGCGGTCCCGAGCCGCGTACCCAGTCCCTGATGCTGACCTTCTTCGGCGTCCACGTACTGGGGCGGCCCGTCGCCGTGTCATCGGGCAGCGTGATCGCCGCTCTCGGAAGAGTCGGGAGCACCGAGGAAGCCGTACGAACGACCCTGAACCGCATGGTCAAACGCGATCTGCTGGAACGTCGCCGCCAGGGCCGGAAGACGTACTTCGCACTGACACCGCACGCCGTCCAGGTGCTGACGGACGGCAAGGACCGCGTCTGGCGCACCGGCGCGGTGAACCGGGACTGGGACGGCCGCTGGACGATGGTCGGCTTCTCCCTGCCCGAGGCGTGGAGCCGTGAGCGGCACGACCTGCGCTCCCGCCTGCTCTGGGCGGGCTTCGGCCCCCTGCAGAACGGCCTGTGGGTGGCCCCGGCCCCCGTCGACGTCCGCGAGATGGTGGCAGGCCTCGGGCTGGAACCGTACCTGCGGGTGTTCCGGGCGGAGGTGGAGTCACCGACCGACGTCCGCGAGGTGCTGGAGCAGGCCTTCGACGTACCGGCCATCGGCGCGCGGTACCGGGCGTTCCTGGACCGCTGGGACCGCACCGACCCGCTGCCCGCCGCGACCTCCGGCGACGACCTCGCGGGTCAACTCCTGCTGCACACGGACTGGTTGGACCTGGTACGACGGGACCCGCATCTGCCCGCCGAGCACCTCCCCGGAGACTGGCCCGCCGCCCAGGCGGGAGACCGTCTTCCGCGGCCTGGCCAGCCGCTGGGACCGCCCGGCGGCCCGCGCGGCCGGACGTCTGCTGGACACTCTGTCCCTGGACTGATCCACGCAGGACCCTTACGGCCTCCACGCCACCAAGCCGACCTACGACGCCTTGCGTCAGCACCGGGCCCCTGCACGCCCCACACCCACGCACCCATCCGCCCCATTATTGGTCACTCTATTGACGGCGGTTAAAAACGAGCCCTACATTCGCACCGCTCGTTCAGCACGCTCCCCCACTCGGTCCCCTCGACTCGCGGAGCCGCCGCCATGCCCCGACCCCGTCTCTCGACCCTCGCCGCCGCCTGCGCGACCGCCCTAGCGACCGCCCTCCTCGGTCCGGTGACCGGCGCCCACGCCACCACCACGGCCGGCCACTACACCGGCACCCTGACCGACGGCGCCAGCTGGATCGCGGACACCCGAGCAGTGGAACGGCACCCTGCTGCTGTTCAGCCACGGCTTCGGCCCGACCACCGCCGCCGACTCCCCTCGCCCGCCGTACGCCAGGCTCTGCTGGCCGCCGGTTACGCCCTCGCCGGTTCCTCCTACGACCCCAACGGCTCGATGTGGGCGCTGGATTCGGCCGAGCACGACCAGTTCGCCACGCTCAGCGCCTTCCATCGCCAGATCGGCACCCCCACCCGCGTCATCTCGGTGGGCCAGTCCATGGGCGGACTCGTCAACGCCCAGATCGCCCGCGACGGCGCGGGTCGCGTCGACGGCGCGCTCGGCCTCTGCGGTCTGGTCGCAGGCGGTGTTGATCTGGACAACTACCAGTTGGACGCCGAGTACACCCTAGCCTCGTTCTTCGTCCCCGCCGACGCCGACGACTTGGTGCACCTCGACAACCAGACCGACGCCGCCGCCCTCGCCGCCCGACTCACGAAGGCCGTGGAGGCAGCACAGCAGACCCCGGCGGGCCGCGCCCGGATCGCCCTGGCCGCCGCGTACCTCAACCTGGCCGACTGGGCTCCCGGTCAACAGCCGCCCGCGCAGGGCGACTTCGCGGGCCAGGAGGCACAGCAGTACACCTGGCTGGCCGAGGGCCTGCTCGCGTTCATCGTCCCGGCACGCTGGTCGGTGGAACAGTCCGCGGGCGGCAACACGTCCTGGAACAGGGGCGTCGACTACGCCGGTCTGCTGCGCAAGTCCGCCCACGCCAAGCAGGTCGAGTCCCTCTACCGCGACGCCGGCCTCGACCTGCGCACCGACCTGAACCGGCTCACCCGAGGCGCGGACATCACGGCCGACCCCGCCGCCGTAACCCATCTGAAGCGGACCTCAACCGCCGGCCAGGGCCTCTCGGTGCCGCTCCTCGACCTCCACACCACCGCCGACCAACTGGTCCCCGTGGAACAGGAATCTGCCTTCGCGGGCCGCGTGCACGCAGCCGGTGACTCCACCCTCCTGCGTCAGGCCTACGTCGCCCGCCAGAGCCACTGCAACTTCACCACCGCCGAAGTCGTCGCCGGCCTGCACGCCGTGGAACACCGCCTGGACACCCACCACTGGGACAACGCCGCCACGGCTACCCAACTCCAGCGCAGCGCAGACGACTTGGGCCTCGACGGAGCCGCCTTCACCGACTACCGCCCGAGCCGCCTGACCGGCACCCGCTGATCCGAAAGCACCGGGTTACCGGCTTACCGACACCCGCCACCCCCAAAGCACCGGGTTACCGGCTTACCGCCACCCGCCTCCCGCCTCCCGCCTCCCGCCCCCGCAAAGCACCGCACCGCACCGCACCCCCAAAGCACCACCTCTCCCCATACGCACCCCGCGCGCCCCAGGAGCCCCCGTGTCCATGACGACCGAACCCTCCACCAGAACCGCCACCGGCCCCGGTCTGACCACCGGCACCCTGGTCGCCGGTCTCCTCGCCGTCCGTCTGCCTGGCCCAGATCGGCCTGGCGATACCGGCCACCCTCAACGGCCTGTTCCAGTCCGACCTGAACCCGGTCGGCTCCCAACTCACCTGGATCTCCGACGCGTTCCTGCTCCCGGTCGCCGTCCTGGAGCTGACCTTCGGCCTGCTCGGCGACCTCTTCGGCCGCAAGCGCCTGCTGGTCGGCGGCGCCTCGCTGCTGGCCGTGGGCGAACTGGTCAGCGCCACCTCCTCCGGCGTCCACCAACTCTGGACCGGGCAGGCCCTGGCAGGCCTCGGCGCCGCCGCCCTGTTCCCGACCTCGCTGGCGATCCTGGCCGCCGGCACCACCTCCCCGCCCAACGCGCCCGGGTCATCGCGATGTGGGCCGCCCTCCTCTCCACCGGCGGATTCCTCGCCCCGCTGCTCGGCGGCGTCACCGCCACCTACGGCTCCTGGCGCTGGTCCTTCGTCGTGGTCACCGTCATCGCCGCCGCGAGCGCCGCCGTCAGTGCTCTGTTCGCCACCAACTCCAGCGCGCCCGAGGGCCGTTCACTCGACCTCGCGGGCCAACTGACCATCGGCCTCGGCCTGTTCGCCCTCCTCTACGCCATCATCCAGGGCCCGACGGACGGCTGGGCCTCCCCGCGATCGTCATCGCGTTCGTCCTGGCGGCCGTATTCCTCGCCGCCTTCGTCCTGGCCGAGAAACGAGCCAAGTCCCCGCTCCTGCGCCTGGACCTGTTCCGCAACCGCGCCTTCGCGGTGGCCTCGGTCGTGGCCGTGGTCGGCATGTTCGCCTTCCTGGGCACCGCCTACCCGTCAGCATCCGGCTCGGCCCGGTCCAGGACCAGGCACCGATGCGCACAGGCCTGGCCTTCGTCCTGCTCAACGGCATCACCCTGGTGATGCTGCCGCTCACGGAACGACTCCTGCGCACCGTCACACCGGGTCTACTCCTGGGCACAGGGCTGCTGTTGATGGCCGCGGGTGACTACTGGGCGGCCACCCTGCCGATCACCGACACCGCCTTCACCTCCCTGATCCTCCCGCTCGGCCTGGTCGGCCTGGGCTTCTCCGTCACCGTCTCGTCGATCACGGCGACCGCCGTCAACACCGTGCCGACCCATCTCGCCGGCATGGCGAGCGCCACCACCAACCTGCTCCGGGACTTCGGCTTCACCCTCGGCCCCGCCGTCATCGGCGCCGTCGCCCTGAGCCGCGCGGCCGACAGCTTCTCCGCCTCCCTGCACGGCTCCGCCCTGCCCCCGGCACTGAAGGGCGCGGGCACGGCCGTACTGGAAGAAGGCGGTCCCCTCGCGGTGAACGGCGCCTCGGCGGCCTCCCCGAAACTGGCCGACCTGCATCCACTCGCCCTGGACGCCCTCGGCCACGGCTACTCGATCGGCTTCGTCGTCTGCGGCACGGCCGCCCTGTGCTCCGCGCTCCTGGCCCTCGTCACCCTCCTCCGCAGTCGAACCCCTCACCTGACGCTGCCGTGGAGCAGTAACCCCGGCGCCGCAGTCAAAAAGCGCGACCAGTCCCCGCGCCCATCCGGATCACCGTCCGCCGCACCGGAGCCGCCAATCGCCGTAGTCTCAGCGCGAGTTGAACCCCAACACCCGGGCCGGTTCCTGCCAGTCCTCGCCTAGGAGCTGGCCCACGCCCTCCAGCCGCTGGGCGACGGTGTTCACGTGGACGTGCAGGTCGTCCTTCGTCCGGGCCGGGCTCATCCCGCAGGCGAAGTAGGCGCCCAGCGTGCGCAGCAGATCCGTACCGCGCCGCTCGTCGTACCCCACGACCCTTCCGATGGTCCGCTCGACGAAGCCGCCGATATCCCGCTCCCCGGCGAGGAGCACCCCGAGGAAGCCGAAGTCCTCGACGGCGCCGAGGGCTTCGGGCTGGACGGCCGGTTTCGGGAGGCGCGCTCGATGACTCCGCTGCGGTCCTGGATGATCTCGTTGGCGCGCTCCAGGTCGGCAAGGGCGGAACGGGTCTCCGTGAGCAGGTTCGCGGTGTCCATGGCGGCCGCGGCGAGTGCGGCGAAGGAGCCGAGCACTGCGATCTGCTCCCGCTCGAAGACCCGCGCCCGTCGGTCCGCGGCGAACAGCACCCCGATCACCCGGTGCCCGAGCATCAGTGGCACACCGAGGATCGCCACCAGCCCCTCGTCCCGCACACCGCAGTCGATGGTGACCGTGTGCTGGAAGCGCTCGTCCTTGGAGTAGTCGTCGGTGACGTGCGGCCGTGCCGTCTGGGCCACGAGTCCACCGAGCCCCTCTCCCATACCCAGCCGCAGCTGCTGGAAGCGGGCCGCGACCGAACCCTCGGTCACCCGCATGTAAGTGTCGCCCCTGGCCGGGTCGTTGAGGCTGAGATAGGCGACGTCGGTGCCGAGGAGCGAGCGGACGCGCTGGACGATCGCCTGCAGCACGGCGTCCAGGTCGCGCAGTCCTGCGAGGTCGTGGGCCGTCTCGAAGAGCGCGGACAGCTCGGCCTCGCACCGCCGGCGTCCCTCCAACTCCGAGCGCACCCGCAGCGCGAGGGTCTTGGCGTGCTCGAGCCCGGCGATCAGTCCGGCCGCTCTTCCCTCGGCGCGGGCGAGCAGCACGGGCTGCTCGTAGGCGTCGGCGGAGGCGCCCCGGGCGAGCAGCTCCAGGAACGGCGCCTCGGCACTACTCGGTCGCGCTGCGGCACCGGTGGCGGTGGCGGAGCGCTCGGCGGACTGCACGTGATCGCTGGACATGCTCACAGGATTCCCCATCGCCGGGCCGGCCGGTCAGGCTTGTGGATAACTCACCTCGCCCGCGCACCGGGTGGCTTCAGTGCGCGGTCCAGCCGCCGTCCAGCACCAGCGAGGTGCCGGTGACGAAGGACGCGTGCGGGCCGCACAGATAGGCCACGGCCTCGGCGACCTCCTCGGGTTCGATGAGCCGTTTGACCGCGCTGTCCTGGAGGAGGACCTCGCTCAGCACACGCTCCTCGGGGATACCGTGCGCCTGTGCCTGGTCGGTGAGTTGGCGTTCGACGAGTGGGGTGCGCACATAGCCGGGGTTCACACAGTTCGAGGTGACGCCGTGGGGTGCGCCTTCGAGGGCGGCGGTCTTGGAGAGTCCCTCCAGACCGTGTTTGGCGGCCACGTACGCGGACTTGAAGGCGGAGGCGCGCAGTCCATGGACGGAGGACACGTTGACGATCCGGCCCCAGCCCTGGCCGTACATGTGGGGCAGGGCGCCGCGGATGAGCCGGAAGGGCGCTTCCAGCATCACCGTGAGCACCGTGTGGAAGACGTCGGGCGGGAACTCCTCGATGGCGCGCACCAGTTGGAGCCCCGCGTTGTTCACCAGGACGTCCGTGCCGGCAGCGGCGTGTTCGGCGGCGTCCAGGTCGGTGAGGTCGAGTTCGTGCGGCTCGACGGTGCCCGCGAGGTCCCGTGCCCGTTCGACGAGGGCCGCAAGTCCCAGGGCGTCCACGTCCACGGCTCTGACCTTCGCCCCGGCTGCGGCGAGCCGCAGGGTGCAGGCGCTGCCGATGCCGCCGGCGGCACCGGTGACGAGGGCGGTTCGGCCGCTGAGGTCGAGGAAGCCGGCATGGGGACCCGGGAGGGCGTTGGACACGGTCATAGGACGAGCCTAGACAGCGCCCCTGCCCCACCACATAAGCGCCGCCCACATACCTCAGTCAGAACTCGTGGTGTCGAACCATGTGGGTGCGTCAGCCAGGGTCTGCTTGATCCGGAACAGCTGGTGATCGCTCAGCTCGGGCAGCGCGTCCAGCTCGAACCAGCCGACCTCCAGCGACTCGTCGTCGTTCACGGCCGCCTCACCGCCGACGGCCCGGCACTGCAGCGTGATGTCCATGAACTGGCAGGCGTCGCCGTTGGGATAGCTGAGCGGTTCCCCGGCCTGGACCATGACGACCCGTTCCGCGACGCATTCGACGGCCGTCTCCTCGAGCACCTCGCGCACCGCGCAGACGGCGGGCTGCTCGCCGGGCTCGGGAATGCCGGACGGCAGCGCCCACTCGTGGTTGTCCGCCCGCTTGCCCAGCAGGATGCGACCCGCGTCGTCGAAGACAACGGCGCTGACCCCGGGAGCCACAGCAGTTGATGCCCGGCCGAGGCCCGGATCGTACGGATGAAATCAGGAGTAGCCATGTTCCGACCCTAACGGGACGATCCATGGCCACTCCACGAACTACCGCGCGTACGGCGGGCGTACCTGAGGCGTACGGCTACACGTCTCCCGCGCGCCGCCCGCGCACACCGGCGGCGACCGCCCAGCCGAGGCCACCCGCGGCGATGAGCACCAGGACCATCTCGGGCAGGATGCCGAGCTTGGTGGCCGGGGTCTCGGAGGAGCGCAGCGGCACCTTCTGGACCAGGGAGTCGGCGACGAACATGCCGGTCTTCTGGGTGATCTTCCCGTCCGGCATGATGATCGCGCTGACGCCGCTGGTCACCGGGACGGTGACGGTCCGGCTGTGCTCGACCGCGCGGACCCGGGACATGGCGAGCTGCTGGTAGGTCATCTCGCTGCGGTCGAAGGTCGCGTTGTTGCTGGGTACGGAGATCAGCTGGGCGCCGTCGGTGACCTCGGAGCGCACGGCCCAGTCGAAGGCGGCTTCGTAGCAGGTGACCAGGCCGATCTTGGCGCCGTTCATGGTGAAGACGCCCGGCTTGGTGCCCCGGCTGAAGTCCTGGCGGACCATGGTGGTCCAATTCTTGTTGATGGCCCCAGGAGCGAGCGCATCGGCAGGTACTCCCCGAAGGGCTGGATCTGCCGCTTGTCGTAGGTGTCGGTCGGGCCCTTGACCGGGTCCCAGAGGATCTGCTCGTTGTAGAGCTTGCCGTCACGCGCGACGACACCGCCGACCGAGATGGGGGCGCCGATCGCCTTGGCCGCCTCGTCGATGTCGGTGTACGCCTGGGCGTCGGCGAAGGGGTCGACGTCCGAGGAGTTCTCCGGCCACAGGACGACGTCCGGCTTCGCGACCTTGCCCGCCTTGACCTTCGCGGCCAGCCGCAGGGTCTCCTTGACGTGGTAGTCGAGCACGGCACGCCGCTGGGCGTTGAACTCCAGCCCCGCGCGCGGGACGTTGCCCTGGATGACCGCGACCGTCGTGGTGCCGTCCTCGGCCTTGTCGCTGACCAGGCCCCGCGCGGCCAATGCGCCCACCACGGGTACGGCGACGCTCAGCAGGGCCACGGTCGCGGCGGACCGCCGTACGACCCGGGTCTGGCGACTCTCCAGGGTTAGCCGCACGATCTCGTAGAGGCCGAAGCCGCACAGGACGACGGCGAAGCCGAGGACCGGGTGCCGCCCACCGCGGCGAGCGGCAGGAAGACGCCGTCCGCCTGGCCGAAGGCGATCTTGCCCCAGGGGAAGCCGTGGAAGGGGACACGCGCGCGTACCGCCTCACCGGCGATCCAGAGTGCCGCCGCCCACAGCGGCCAGGCGGGGAGCTTCGAGACCGCGGTGATGGCGGCGCCGACCAGCGCGACGAAGATCGCCTCGACCACGACCAGCGCGATCCAGGGCCCTGGGCCGACCTCAACGCCGGTCCACACCAGCAGCGGCAGCAGGAATCCGAGGCCGAAGAGGTAGCCCAGACCGAGCCCCGCCTTCCAGCTGCGGCCCCGCAGCACCCACCCGAAGCAGGCGAACGCGGGCAGCGCCAGCCACCACAGGGTGCGTGGCGGAAAACTGACGTAGAGCAGCACTCCGGAGAGCGCGGCTACGGCGGCCGGGACCAGGCGGACGAGGCGGGCGAGGCGCGATCCGGGCGCGGCCTTCGGCTCCAGCTGGTCCGACTCGTCCACGGAAGTTGCGGTGACGGTCACTCCGGGAGTGTACGGCCGTCGACCTTGGACCCGACAGCACGGTCCGGAGGGCGGAGCAGGGCACTGAACAGGGCCGCACCCTCACCGTTCCTGCGCAACTCGTCCACAAATCGGTCATGAGCCGTTACGGTGAGCCGGAGCCCCTGTCGCATGGTCGGTCCAGGCCAGGACGGTCGGGGGCCGGTCACGGGTCGGGGGCGGCCTGGTTCAGGGGGCGGCGGGGTGGGTTCCACGGGGATGGCGTCGGCGACCGGTCCGGACGCCGACAGTGAAAGACGAAACGTTTCGGATGCGGCGGGCGTCGTCGTGCTCGGATCATGTGCCGCGTGGTCGCTGATCACCGCCGCCCTGCACGACGGCAGGCCCGAGGGGGCTGCTCGCGGTCCTCGCGGTCGCCGCCGGTTACGCGTCGGGGCGGATCTCCGGGGCGCTCGTGCCGGTCGCCGCGCCCTGTGTCGGGGCGCTGGCCGGACTCGGTCTCGCGCTGGCCGAACCGCGTCTCGCCCCGGGCCCCCAGTTCGTCGTCCCGCTCGGTCACGCCGGGGCGACGGCGGCCCTGCTGACCGTGGCCGCGGGTTCGGCGTGCTGCGCGGCCTGGGCCGCCACGGCACCGGCCCTGCGGCTCGCGCTGGGACTGCTCGCGGCGGGGATCACGGTCACCGCGGCCGTCCTGGGTTCGAGCACGGGATTCGTCCTGTGCACGGCGGTCCTGCTCTGCTCGCTCGCGACCGGACGGCTGCGGCGCCGCGGGCCGGGCATCGCGGGCCTGGGCCTGGCCACGGTGCTGGTGACCGGCGTGACCTGGGCGCTGGCCGGAAACGTGCTCCCGGACGGGCTGACCGCGTCCCTGGAGGGCCAGCTGACCACGCACCGGATCCAGCTGTGGCAGGACGCCCTGCACATGGCACACCAGGACTCCTCCACCGGAGTGGGCCCCGGGCGCTTCGGCGAACTGAGCAGTGCGGCGGCCGAGGCACTGCTGCCGGACGGCAAACCGCACTCCGCGCCGCTCCAGCTGGCGGCCGAGCAGGGAATCGTCGGCGTGCTCCTGCTGGCGGCGGCCTACGGGTGGATTCTGCACGCGCTGTGGCGCACCACGCGCTCCACCCCGATCGCGCTCACCGCGGCCGCCGCGCTGACGGGGCTCGCGCTCGTCGCCTCGGTCGGCAACGCGCTGAGCTTCACCTCGGTGTCGGTCGGCGCGGGCTTCCTGGCCGGGCTGGCAACGGCCCACCCGATCGCCGAGGACGACGCCTCACGCACCAGACCGGACGCACACGCGCGTGGCGACCGACTGGCACCCTGACGACGAAGAGGGTGTCAGAGCACCGCGCCGGGCGTGGGCGGAACCAGCCGGGCCGTGATGATCCGTACGGCCGCCTCCGCGTTGTCCACGGTGATCGTGAACGTGTGCCCGTCCCACAGCCGCAGCACGATGCCCTCGCCACGGCGTACGACGACGGCGGTGCCCTTCTCGGGCCGCCAGCGGTAGCCCCAGCCGCCCCACTGGCGCGGGGTGACGTGCGGGGCGAACTCGGCGCCCGCGACGCTCGCGAGGGGATGCGGCGGCGCGGCACACCGATGTGGCCGCAGCGCACTTCGAGGGACTCCGTGTCGACCTTGAGGCCCACATGTACGAAGGCGAGCGTGCCGAACATCATGAGCAACCCGGCGGCGATGCACCCGACGACGGACATGGCGAGCGGGGCGATGCCGGACGTCCAGGCGGAGTCGACGGCCAGCTCGATGCCGAGCGCGATGCAGGCGGCACCGGCGAGAGCCAGCAGCCACTGGAACCGGTTCGTGGCGCTTCCGGTCCAGATCTCGGCCTGCGGGAAGATTTCCTCGCGGGGATGGTCCCTCATGCCTACGAGACTACTCAGGTTTCGCTGCGCGGGTACGGCGATGCGGAGGGTGACCTTTCTGCGTGGCGGCACGACGGATGTGCGTGCCGGTACGGAGTCGGTCCGTCGCCGGTGGTCAGTGGGCGGGGGCCACGGCCCGCAGGAGCCGACCCTCGGCGTAGGTCGAGGCCGCGGCGGGCAGCTCGCCCTCACGGCCGTTCAGGATCACCGTCAGGGTGCCGTCGGCCGCGGCGTCCGGGGGCGGGCTGAGCGCCAATCCGGCGCAGCGCCTGGGCGGCCACCGCGTCGGCGGAGCCGTGCAGGACGAGCGGCGGGCGGTCGGGGCGCTGCACGGCGGCGCGGATGCGCTCTGCGACGAGTTCGTAATGAGTGCAGCCCAGGACGACGGTCGTTACATCGTCGGGGGTCAGCTCGGCGGCGGCGGCAACGGCGGCGTCGATGGCCGCCTCGTCACCGTGTTCCACTGCTTCGGCCAGTCCCAGCACGGGACCTCGGTGACCGGGACGCCGTCGGCGAAGTCGGCGATGAGGCCGCGCTGATAGGGGCTGCCGGTGGTGGCGGGCGTCGCCCAGATCGCGAAGGGCGTGCCACCCGCGGCGGCCGGCTTGATCGCCGGGACGGTGCCGATGACCGGGATGCCGGGCTCCAGGCGGTCACGCAGGGCCGTCAGCGCGTGCACGGTCGCCGTGTTGCAGCCGACGATCAGGGCGTCGGGCCGGTGCGCGGCGGCGGCCTCGGCGACGGCCAGCGCGCGCTGCGTGAGATCTTCCGGAGTCCTCGGTCCCCAGGGCATGCCGTCGGGGTCGAGGGAGAGCACCAGGTCCGCGTCGGGGCGCACCCGCCATACCGCGGCGGTGGCCGCCAGAAGGCCGATTCCGGAGTCCATCAGCGCGATCTTCACCCGGCCACGATAGACGATGGCCTCTGCGGACCCGGTCCCGTGGGGCAGACTGCGCCCGTGAGCGCCTTCGTGTGGATCGCCGCCGGATCAGTCGCCGCCTGGCTGTGGCTGCTGTGCTGTCAGGGCTTCTTCTGGCGGACGGACATCAGGCTTCCGGCCCGTACCGACCCGGACGACTGGCCGTCGGTCTGTGTCGTCGTCCCGGCCCGCGACGAGGCCGCCGTGCTGCCCGACAGCCTGCCCTCGCTGCTCGCCCAGGACTATCCCGGGCGGGCGGAGATCTTCCTTGTGGACGACGGCAGTTCGGACGGCACCGGGGACCTCGCCCGCGAACTGGCGTCCCGGCACGGCGGTCTGCCGCTGACCGTGGGCTCCCCGGCGAACCGCCCCGGGCTGGACCGGCAAGCTGTGGGCCGTACGGCACGGAATCGGTCTGGCACGCGCGCGTGGCCCCGAGTACCTCTTGCTGACGGACGCGGACATCGCGCATGCTCCGGACAGCCTGCGGGAGTTGGTGGCGGCGGCGCGCGCACCGGTGGCTTCGACGCCGTGTCGCTCATGGCGCGGCTGCGCGTAGAAAGCCTGTGGGAGCGGCTCGTGGTGCCGGCGTTCGTCTACTTCTTCGCGCAGCTGTATCCGTTCCGCCGGATCGGCCGGAAGGGTTCCCGTACGGCTGCCGCGGCGGGCGGCTGCGTGCTGCTGCGCGCCGACGCGGCGGAGCGGGCGCGGATCCCGGACGCCATCCGGCACGCGGTGATCGACGACGTGGCGCTCGCCCGGGCCGTCAAGGGCGGCGGCGGTCACATCTGGCTGGGGCTCGCCGAGCGGGTCGACAGCGTGCGCCCGTACCCCCGGCTGCACGACCTGTGGCGCATGGTCTCCCGCAGCGCGTACGCGCAACTGCGGCACAACCCGCTGCTTCTCCTGGGCACCGTGATCGGCCTGGCGCTCGTGTATCTGGTGCCCCCGGTGGCCCTGTTGGCGGGGCCGGCTTCAGGGAGTGCGGCGACTGCGGCGCTCGGCGGGCTCGCGTGGCTGGTGATGACCGGAACGTACATCCCGATGCTCCGCTACTACGGGCAGCCGCTCTGGCTCGCTCCGCTGTTGCCGTTCACCGCGTTTCTGTATCTCCTGATGACCGTCGATTCCGCGGTGCAGCACTACAGGGGCGCGGTGCGGCCTGGAAGGGCCGCACCTACACGCGTCCGGACGCCGTCGTCGGCGAGGAGAGCTGAGCGGTCACTTGCGACCCGGGGTCCAGTTCATGCCCCACCCGTAGACGCGGTCGACGGTCCGCTGGGGGCTCACCCCGCGGTCCGGGACGAGGTAGCGGGCCTCGCGCTGCACGACGAGGTCGCCCCGGTGTTGGTGATCAGGGCGAGCGCGCACACCGTGGAGGGCACCGTGCACTCGTCGAGGGAGAAGTCGATCGCTGCGCCGTGCTGCGGCTGGAGCGTGACCGTGGCGTGCAGGTCGGCGAAGGAACGGGCGCCTTCGTAGATGGTCACGAAGACCAGGATGCGCCGGAAGTCCTTGATGTGGTCGAGGTTGACCGTGAGGTTCTCGCCGCTCGCCGAGGCGCCGGTGCGGTCGTCGCCGTCGAGGTGGATGTACGGGGGCCGCTGCAGGGAGCCGTACGCGTTGCCGAGGGCCTGGACGACGCCCTTGCGGCCGTCGGCGAGTTCGTACAGGGCGCACAGGTCGAGGTCGAGGTCCGCGTGCATCGCGACCGCCCGGCCGCGCTTGCTGCCCCAGCCCGAGAACTGCTTGCGCACCTCCCAGTTGAGGTTCACGCGCAGGGCGCCCGAGGTGCCGCCCTGCTTGGTCAGGGAGACCGAGGGGGCCGCCTTGGTGAGCGTCACCTTGGAGAGCCGCACCGGGGTCGCCGAAGGGGGCGGGCTCACCGGTGGCGCGACCGGCGGCGGAGGCATGGTCACGGGCGGCTGGACCGGCGGCGGCAAGTGCACGGGTGCCCCGGAGGGCGGCGGCAGGTTCACCGGCGGACCGGACGGCGGCGGCATGGTCGCGGCCGGTGCCGACTGCTGCGGCTCGTCCACGGTGATGCCGAAGTCGGTTGCCAGGCCGCCGAGTCCGCTGTCGTAGCCCTGGCCGACGGCCCGGAACTTCCAGGCGCCCTGGCGGCGGTAGAACTCGCCGAGCACGAAGGCCGTCTCGACCGTCGCGCCGGTGCTGTCGAAGCGGGCGACCGCGGTGTTCTGTGCGGCGTCCCGGACCTCGATGTACAGGCCGGGGACGCGGCCAAACGTTCCGCCATCGGCCGAGGCGGCGAGGACGATGCGGTCGACGGCGGGCTCCACGCGCGCGAGGTCGACGAGCAGGGTGTCGGTCACCTGCCCGCCCGCGCCGCCCTTGCCCTCGTGGCGGACCGCCCCGGAGGCATGCGCAGGCTGGTTGTAGAAGACGAAGTCGCCGTCGGAGCGCACCTTGCCGTCGACCAGCAACAGGGCCGAGGCGTCCGCGTCGGGGACGCCGGGTCCTGAACGCCAGCCCAATTCGACGCGCAGTGCCGTCGTCGGCACCGGAACATTCGACCCTTTCGGCATTGACATGCCTGCCCCCATCACGTGTCACCGTGCCAGGACACACCCCGGCAGCCCTACGGGCGTCTACCCGCACAACCTATTCCCCGGGGCGTCGAACCGCTCCCGAGAGGTACGCCGACACCGTCGGTCAACCGCTGGTAACCCGCCGGGAACTCGGCTTTTACCCGATCCGAACACTGGTCGATGCCCTTTTTGCCAAGTTCGCTCGCATTGGGGATCCCGTGCCGCCACCGACACGGAAAACAACCCTCTTATCGGTCTCCCAACCAGCACATCGTGGGCTTAACTTATGTGCCATGACCTCCCCCCGCTCCACTTATGGCGGCGGCTACTACTCCGCCTCCTTCCCGGACACCCCGATCTACGACTCCCTCGTGGCCGAGCGCGGCACCCCGCAGATCGCCCCGATCCGGGTCCCCGCCGCTTACGACATGCCGGGGAGCAACCTGCCGGCGCTGCCGTCGGCGCTCCCCCCCGCCGGCGGGCCCCTCGCAGGCTTCCTACGGCGGCTATCCGCAGGCGCAGCAGCCCGCCCCGTTGCAGCAGGCGCCCGCCGCCTACATCCCGCAGCAGGCCCCGCCGCGCGGTTACCCGCAGCAGCAACAGCAGCCGCGCCGATGGCGGCCCCGGCCGGCTACGAGGCGATGCGTCCGGCGGCTCCCCGCCCGGCCCCGGCGCCGTACCAGCAGCAGGACCCGTACAACAACCAGCAGCAGTACCGCGGTTACTGATCCTCACCCTGCGTTGTCAGTGTCACCTGGCACGATGGAGCAATGGGGAATGCGGAGCTGCGGTCGATCCACGTCCATCCGGTCAAGGCGCTTCGGGGCTTTTCACCCCGCGAGGCTCTCGTGGAGCCTTGGGGACTGGCCGGGGACCGACGCTGGGTGCTGATCGACGACGGGGAAAGGTCGTCACGCAACGCGAGCACCCGCGTCTCGCACTGGCCGCCGCCGAGCTTCTGCCCGGCGGCGGCATTCGTCTGTCCGCGCCCGGCCGTGAGCCGTTGACCGTGCCCGTCCCGGAGCCGGACGCCACCGTGTCGATGGAGATCTTCGGTACGAAGGTCGACGCGGTGCCGGCGCGGGACGCCGCGCACAGCTGGTGCGGCGACTACCTGGGCCTCGGCGTGCGGCTCGTCCACATGGACGACCCGGCCACGCGCAGGCCCGTCGACCCGAGTACGCGCTTCCCGGCGAGACCGTCAGTTTCGCCGACGGCTATCCGTTGCTGCTGACCTCAGAGGCGTCCCTCGACGCCCTCAACTCCCTTGTCGCGCAAGGCGATCACGCGGCCGAGGGGCCGCTGCCCATGAACCGGTTCCGGCCCAACGTGGTCGTCGCGGGCACCGAGGCCTGGGCCGAGGACGACTGGTCGGAGGTCACGATCGGCGAAGTCGCCTTCCGGGTCGCGAAGAAGTGCGGGCGCTGCGTCGTGACCACCACCGACCAGCACACCGCCGAGCGCGGCAGAGAACCCCTGCGCACCCTGGCCCGGCACCGCCGCATCGGCGGCAAGCTCGTCTTCGGGCAGAACCTGGTGCCCCGCTCGACCGGCACGATCCGCGTCGGCGATCCGGTCCGCGTTCGCGCGTAGACGGCGTTCCGCTTGTCGCGCCGGAGAAGTTCCGCGGTGGGGGTGCGCGGCGGGGAACCCTCCCTGTGGGCCCGGTCGTTGAGCTCGCGTGAGAAGTTCATGAGAGGGCTGGGGAGAGGTGATTTCGCTCTCTCTTTGGCGGGGCCCTTGGGTGAACGGCGGAGCGCGGAGTTATCACGGAGCGGGAAGGGGTGCGGGACGGTGGGAGCAATCAGGGGTCTGTGGCGCTGGCGGCGCAATCCGCTGCGTCGCGCGACCGATCTGGCCGAGGCGTGGCTGGCCCTCGTGGTCATGCTGCTGGTCCTGGTCGCCGCACCCGTGATCGGTTCGCTCGTCGGCGTGATCGCGCAGGACAGCCTGCAGCGGTCGGTGCGGGAGCAGCGCGCGGACCGGCACGCCGTGACGGCGACGGTGGTCAAGAAGCTGAAGGGTGCCGAGCTGGACCCCGACCCGGACTCGTCCACGGCGCGGGACATCCGCAGCCGCGTCCTCGCCGACTGGACGGCCCCGGACGGCACCGCCCAGCACGGCGCGGTCATGGCAAGCCTCAACACCCCGCACGCGGGCGACCACTTCAGGCTCTGGACGGACCGGCGCGGGCACATAGTGGCCCGCCCGCTGGACGCGGCCACGGCGACGACCCACGCCGTGCTCGCCGGGCTCGGCGCGGCACTGCTGGCCGCCGGGCTCGTCGACAGCGGGAGACGGTTCGTGCTGTGGCGCATGGTCCGCCGCAGGTACGCCCGTTGGGACCGGGCATGGGAGCGGGCGGGCCCGGACTGGGGCAGGACCGGCACCGGCAGCTGACGGCCTTCCGGCTCTGGTCAACCCACCGCCCGCACGCACGCTACGGTGGACCGGCGAAGGCTTCGGCATCAACCCGCGTACCACGAGGTGGGGGCACAGCAGCGCCATGGCACAGGGCACGGTCCAGGTGACGCACACCGGTACATCGCGGTGGCGGCGCCGCACAGGTGAGTACGCGTCGCTCGCCGCCGCCCTGGAGGCCGCGGCCGAGGGAGACGTGCTCACCGTCGCTCCCGGCACCTACCGGGAGAACCTCGTCGTGGCACGGTCGGTGACCCTGCGCGGCCCCGAGGGTTCGCCCGGCTCGGTGCGCATCGCGCCCCTGGACGGCGTGCCGTTGACCGTCCGCGCCTCGGCGATCGTCCAGGACCTGCATGTCGAGGGCCAGGACTCGGCCGCGCCCGCGCTCCTTGTCGAGGACGGCGCACCGGAGTTGACGGACCTTCGGATCGTCACCCGCTCCGCGTCCGGCATCGAGGTCCGCGGCGGCGCCCGCCCCACCGTGCGGCGCTGCACGGTCGACAACCCGGCCGGTATCGGCATCGCCGTACTCGACGGCGGTGGCGGGGTGTTCGAGGAGTGCGAGGTCGTCTCGGCCGGCCAGGCGGGTGTGGCGGTCCGCGACGGCGGCCACCCGCGCCTGGAGCGCTGCCGTGTCCATCACGCCTCAGGTGTGGGCCTGTCCGCGACGGGCGAGAACTCCGCGCTGGAGGCGGTGGGTTGTGAGATCTACGAGACGCGCGGCAGCGGCGTCCAGATCACCGGCCGGGCCACCGCGCACCTCACCGACTGCGACGTGCACCGTACGACCGCGGACGGCGTGACGCTCGACACGGACGCGGTGCTGACGCTGGCCGACTGCCGCATCCACGACATCCCGGAGAACGCGGTGGACCTGCGCTCCCGTTCGGTGCTCACGCTGACCCGCACGACAGTGCGCAAGTTCGGGCGCAACGGACTGTCGGTGTGGGACCCGGGCACGCGCGGGACGCCAACCAGTGCGAGATCTTCGACAGCACCGGCGACTATCCGGCGGTGTGGGTCAGCGACGGCGCGACCGCGGTCCTGGACTCCTGCCGGGTGCACGACGTACCGGACGCGCTGTTCGTGCTGGACCGCGGCTCCCGCGCGGACGTCGTCGACAGCGACATCTCCCAAGTGCGCAACACGGCCGTGTCGGTGAGCGACGGCGCGACCGCGCAGCTCGACGACTGCCGGATCCGGGACGCGGCCACGGGCGCGTGGTTCCGCGACCACGGCAGCGGCGGCACGCTCAACAACTGCACCGTGGACGCCACCCAGACCGGCGTGATCGTCACCAAGGGCGCCGACCCCACCATCGAGCGCTGCACGGTCGACTCCCCGCCGAGGCCGGCTTCTACGTCTCCGCGGGCGGCCGGGGCACCTTCCTCGGCTGCCGTGTGACGGGCAGCGGCGGCTACGGCTTCCACGTCATAGACGGCTGTCGTACGACGCTCAAGAAGTGCCGTACGGAGCGGTGCGCGCGCGGCGGTTACGAGTTCGCCGACGCCGGACCGGACGCGGCGCCCGGCACGGGACCGGTCGTCGAGGACTGCACCAGCGACGAGAGCGGCCTCAAGCCGCCCGCCGTCCACGAGACAGCGGTGGAGACGGCGAGCCAGTCGACCAGCGTGCTGGGCGCGATCCCCAGCCAGCGCACGGCCGAGCAGGACCCGCTGATCACCCCGACGGACCCGGAGAAGGAGTCCCGCTCCTCCAAGGCCGTCCTCGGTGAACTCGACGCGCTGGTCGGCCTGGACAGCGTCAAGCGCGAGGTGCGGGCCCTCACCGACATGATCGAGGTGGGCCGCCGCCGCCAGCAGGCCGGCCTCAAGGCGGCCTCCGTCAAACGGCACCTGGTCTTCACCGGCTCCCCGGCACCGGCAAGACGACGGTCGCCCGGCTCTACGGCGAGATCCTCGCCTCCCTCGGTGTCCTGGAGAAGGGCCACCTCGTCGAGGTGTCCGGGTCGATCTGGTCGGCGAGCACATCGGCTCCACCGCCATCCGCACCCAGGAGGCCTTCGACAAGGCGCGCGGCGGGGTCCTGTTCATCGACGAGGCGTACGCCCTCTCTCCGGAGGACTCGGGACGCGACTTCGGTAAAGAGGCCATCGATACGCTCGTGAAGCTGATGGAGGACCACCGGGACGCGGTCGTGGTGATCGTCGCGGGTTACACGGCGGAGATGGAGCGGTTCCTGTCCGTCAACCCGGGTGTGGCGTCTCGTTTCTCACGGACCATCACCTTCAGCGACTACAACCCCGAGGAGCTGCTCAGGATCGTCGAGCAGCAGGCCGAGGAGCACGAGTACCGGCTCGCCGAGGGCGCGTCCGAGGGACTCACGAAGTACTTCACGGCGATCCCCAAGGGTGCCGCGTTCGGCAACGGCCGTACCGCGCGGCAGACGTTCGAGGCGATGGTGGAGCGGCACGCGAGCCGGGTCGCCCAGTTCGAGGAGCCGAGCACGGACGACCTGACGCTGCTCTACGCGGAGGACCTGCCCGAGCTGCCCTGAGGCGGCACCTCGGGCCGCAGCCGGGCCAGCAGCCGCTCGCGTTCCTCGGCGAACGCCGGGTCGGCCTGGTAGTCGGGTGGCCCAAAATCGGCGCGGGCAGCGGGTGTTGGGCCGTGCGGCCGTACTCCAGTGGGTCCTTGAGGGGTGGTTCGTGGTCCACCTCGGGGCCGCGGTCGCCGGACACGCGGACCGGGCCGCCGATGGGGTCGGTGAGCCGGTACAGGTTGCGCCAGCAGTCCACCTCACGGTGCAGCCGGGTCAGCGCAGCCGGTCCGAAGTGGGCCGGGAACCAGCGGCCGTAGAGACGCTCCAGGGGTGAGCCGTAGGTGAGGAGGGCGACGCGCTTGCGCTGGGCGGGCTTGAGTTGCCAGGCCGCTGCCGCGGCGAGGACGCTGCCCTGCGAGTGGCCCGAGATGACCAGGCGGCCGCCGGTGGCGCGGGTCCAGGTGGCCATGCGCCAGGTCAGGTCGGGGACCGCGCGCTCGGCGTAGCAGGGCGGGGCGAACGGGTGGGCGGCGCGCGGCCAGAACGTGCCGACGTCCCAGAGGATGCCGATCGTGCGCCGCGCGGAGGCGTCGCTTGTAGGCGCGCCTGCCCCAGGTGACGAACAGTATGAAGCCGAGCCCGATCAGCCAGGAGCCGAGCGCCTGCGAGGTCTGGGCCGTGCCGTGCACGAAGGCCTGTGCCTCCTCTCCGGCCCGTTCCGGTGTCCGGTCGGTGGTGAACGCGCCGACCAGCGCTCCGGCCCCAGGAGCAGCGTCGCGGTGGACGTGACGGCGACCAGGAGGGGACCCCGGTCGGTGAGCGAGGCCATCGCGCGCGTGCTCGCGATCCGCGCGGTGCGCGCCCGGTCCTTCCGCGCCCCCGGGTAGTCCTGTGCCACGGCGGCCAGTTCGCCACGGCGCAGCCGCCAGGTGCGGTGGCCGAGCGCGGCGCACAGGACGAGGACGACGACGAGCAGCGCCGGGATCACCGACGCCTGCCAGGTGAGCAGCACGGGCGGGCCCGCGATGGACGTCCCGGTGCCGTCCAGCCAGTCGGAGACCCGCTGGGAGACCCCGCCGGACATCACGCCGCCCAGGGCGCAGGCCAGCATCGCGACGGCCGGTCCGCCGAGGCCGCGCATCGCGGAGCGCGGGTCGCGGTGCGTGCGGTGCAGCAGATGGGCGACGACGGCGAGGGCGATCACCAACAGGCCCTGCACCAGGGTGATTCCGCCGAACGCCGTGTCACCCGGCAGCCGCCCCGACGACTCCCATCCCGGGCGCGACCAGCAGCCGTAGAGGAGGGAGAGGGCGAGCAGGAGGAGGGCGCCGAGTGGGAGGCGGCGGACCAGGGGGCGGTCGAGGGCCTGGTCGAGGCGGTTCTCGCTGCGGCCCCGACGGCACACTACGTAGACGACGATGAACGCCACTCCGGCGAGGGCGGTCTCCAGGAGGGTGCCGAGCGTGGCCAGCGCCTGGGAGCCGGCCGGGCCTCGGTCGAAGCGGGCCGCGGCGACGGTGACGGCCGCGGCGACCGTCAGGAGCCCGGCCGCCGTGGGGCGGCGCGCAGCCGGGCCACCAGGCGGCGGCCGTACCAGAAGCCGGGGCGGCCCAGGGAGCTGTGCCCGGTCTCGTCCTCGGGTTCGGGCCTGCGGTTCATCGGCTGCTGGGACTCGTAGGCGCTCCAGGTGCGGCGGGAGAGGTACCAGAGGAGGACGGTGAGCGCGGTCGGCACCAGGGCGGCCAGCGCGAGGCGGCGGCCGGGGCGGCTCCACCAGCTGTCGTGCGACACGGTGGGTGACAGGAAGCCGAGCCAGGTGTGCTGGTCGGCGCACGCGCGCGTGCCCGCGCACTGCCAGGCCGCGAGGTCGAGGGCGACCTCGCAGGCCGCCGCGACGAGCAGCACCGTCAGGGTCAGTCCCGCGAGCCGCACGAGCAGGCCGTAGAAGCGCACCGTCCGTCTGCGGCCGCGGGCGGTGGGGCGCATCCAGTGGGCGAGGTTGACGACCATGAACGGCAGCAGCAACAGCCACAGCGCGCGGGTGCCGTTGCCGGAGGTGAGGTTGCACCAGACGTAGGCCTCGCGGATCGGACCCGTGCGCTGATCGGCGGGGCGGGACTCGGCGTCGACGTCGGTCGCGCGGCGGAAGACGGCCGCCGTGTCGTCGCCCGTGACCCGCACCGTGCGCGGATCGCCGAGCATCTCCTCGGGTGTGGTGCCGCCGACTCCGTGGACCAGGAGTTCGAGGGCGGGTTCGGTCTGATCGGGCCGTCCGGCAGGGCTGTCGGCCTCCGTGGTGACGGCATGTTCCTGTACACGCTCCACTGTTCGCACATCCCCGTGACGCACTGTTCGTCTGTGTCCGTGTGCACACCAGGATCGTCCTTTCCGGCGCGTCGCACACGCCCCGTCACCGAATCTCCCCGATCCGGGTGACACAGGAGGGACGGATGATGGCCGAATGGCATGTGCGCGTCGGGACAGGCGGTGGCGCGGTGGGTGCGGAGGCGTGCGAGGATGGGACGTCCGCGCACCGCCGCCGCGAAGAACGACCTGGTCGGGGCAGGTGCGCCGGCAGTCTGACGGGTTGCGGCGAAAGGACCGGAGCGTACGTGAGTGAGAATCAGAACCTCCTCGCGGAGCAGCGGCGCGCCCTGATCCTCGACGAGGTAAGACGCCGCGGTGGCGTCCGCGTCAACGAACTGACCCGCAAGCTCGGCGTGTCGGACATGACCGTCCGTCGCGATCTCGACGCTGGCGCGCCAGGGCGTCCTGGAGAAGGTGCACGGCGGAGCCGTACCGGTCGTCGAGGCGAGCACCCACGAGCCGGGCTTCGAGGCGAAGTCGGGCCTGGAGCTGACCGCCAAGGAGGACATCGCGCGCGCCGCAGCGGAGTTGGTGGCGCCGGGCACGGCGATCGCGCTCTCCGGCGGTACGACGACGTACGCGCTCGCGCATCACCTGCTCGAGGTTCCCGACCTCACCGTGGTCACCAACTCGGTACGCGTCGCGGACGTGTTCCACGCGGCGCAGCGCACCTCGGGGCAGCGGCAGGGTGCGGCGACGGTCGTGCTGACCGGTGGAGTGCGCACCCCCTCCGACTCGTTGGTGGGCCCGGTGGCCGACCAGGCCATCGCGGCGCTCCACTTCGACATGCTGTTCCTCGGTGTGCACGGGATATCGGTCGAGGCCGGCCTGTCGACGCCGAACCTCGCGGAGGCCGAGACCAACCGCAGGCTCGTGCAGTCGGCGCGGCGGGTCGTGGTCGTCGCCGACCACACCAAGTGGGGGACGGTGGGCCTGAGTTCGTTCGCCGCGCTGGATCAGGTCGACACGCTGGTGACCGACGCGGGGCTGCCGGCGGAGGTGCGCGCGGAGATCTCGGAGCAGCTGCGGCTCGTGGTCGCGGGCGAAGTCGACGACGGGGCAGACATCTGACAGGCCGTCAGCTATCGTGGCGTCTCGCCCCGGTCAACTTCCTTCTCAGTCAAGGGGTTCGCGTCCATGGCTCACAGTCTGCGCCCCGTCGGGCTTGACTTCATCGACACCGCGCCCGTACGGCTGGTCTTCGCGCGGGAGATGTCCGCGACGCCTGACGCCGTCTTCCACGCTCTCAACGACGATGTGCCGGGGTGGGCGGGTGGTTCTCGGCCGTCACCAGTGCGCGGTCCGTCGACGACGGGGCCGGGCGGGACATCCGGCTGACGGGTGGCGGCCACTTTCGCGAGACGGTGATCGCGGCGAAGCCGGCGGAGGTGTACGCGTACCGGGTCGACGTCACCAACGCGCCGGGCGCGCGGGCGATGGCCGAGGAGTGGCGGTTGAGCCCTGCCGGGGTGGGACGCGGGTTCAGTGGACGTTCGCCGCGGATGGGTCCGCGGTGTTCCGGGGCCGTGCGGGTGGCTCGGCCCGGGTTGGGACGGGCATTCAGAGGAGCTGTGACCGCTTTGGACCGCCGGTTGGCCGGATAGGGGTTCCGCGGGAGTACGTCGTCCGCAGCTGCGTCGTGGCTGGTCGCACCCACGCGGCGGAGCCGCCACATCGATGCGGCCCCGAGCCCCTGAACGACAGGGCGCCGGCCCGCCCGGTTCGACACGTCAGCGTGGCCATACCCCCGTTGCCAACAGCGAGGTGATCGCCTCGCTGTACGGGGTGATGTCCAGGCCCTGTGCCCGCAGCCACGTGTCCGAGTAGTACTTGTCGAGGTAGCGGTCGCCCGGGTCGCACAACAGGGTTACCACGCTGCCCTGTTGGCCTGCCGACACCATCTCGGCGATGATTTTGAGGGCGCTCCAGAGGCCCGTGCCGGTGGAGCCGCCCGCCTTGCGGCCGATGGCTTGTTCCAGGGCTCTCACGGCGGCGACGCTGGCCGCGTCGGGGACCTTCATCATGCGGTCGATCGCGCCGGGGACGAAGCTCGGCTCCATCCGGGGGCGGCCGATGCCCTCGATACGGGAGCCGCAGTCGCATGTGACGTCCGGATCGCCGGTGGTCCAGCCCTCGAAGAAACAGGAGTTCTCCGGATCGGCGACACAGACGCGGGTGTCGTGCTGCATGTAGTGGACGTAGCGCGCGAGGGTCGCCGACGTACCGCCGGTGCCCGCCGTCGCGACGATCCACGCGGGCTCCGGGAAACGCTCCAACTCCAGCTGGCGGAAGATGGATTCGGCGATGTTGTTGTTGCCGCGCCAGTCCGTGGCCCGCTCCGCGTAGGTGAACTGGTCCATGTAGTGGCCGCCGGTCTCCACCGCGAGGGCGGCCGACTCCTCGTACATCTTGCGCGGGTCGTCCACGAAGTGGCACTGCCCGCCGTGGAATTGGATCAGGCGGATCTTCTCGGCGCTGGTCGTGCGCGGCATGACCGCGATGAAGGGGACGCCGATCAGTTTGGCGAAGTACGCCTCGGAGACGGCGGTGGAACCGCTCGACGCCTCGATCACCGGGCGGGCGGGCCGGATCCAGCCGTTGCAGAGGCCGTAGAGGAAGAGGGAGCGGGCGAGGCGGTGTTTGAGGCTGCCGGTGGGGTGGGTCGACTCGTCCTTCAGGTACAGGTCGATGCCCCAGCTCTCCGGGAGCGGGAAGCGGAGGAGGTGCGTGTCCGCCGAGCGGTTGGCGTCGGCCTGGACCTTGCGGACGGCTTCTTTCAGCCAGCTCCGGTAGGCCGCGTCACTGCGGTCGACGTCGAGGGTCGCGCCGGTCAGGGCCTGCGGGGTGGTGCTCACGACGGGGCTCCTTACGCTTCGCGCCGACGGCGCCTCGCGCGGCCGACACCTCGATCATAAGCACCTTCCGCACGCTTCTCACCTGCATAAACACACCTTTGGGAAGGTCAAAGGCGGCCCTGGGGCAGAGCTTTGGCGCGGGGGCGGCGGTCTTTGGGAGAACCTCGGGCCGGCCTCGGGGCGCACTCGCGCGAGTGCTCGGATACTCACCGTGACCGTGTCGTACGTACTGGTGCTCGACGCGCTTGGCGGGCAGACTGCACCGCAGCGGGACGAACGTCCACAACGGGGGCACACTGGATCACCAGATGTCCTGGACCAAGGGGGCGGGAAGCATGGCGGAGCCGGAGTTCACGGCCAAGGGCGTGCGGATCGGGAAGCGGCTGCGGTCGCTGACCCGGGCCGGACAGGTCCGATCAATGACGGCAGGCTTGAGCTGCTCACCAGTTACGGCAGCGAGATCGACAGTGCGCCGGTGCAGGCGGTGCGCGCGTCGAAGCCGTGGTTCGCGCCCGAGGACCGGGCACTCGCCGACCTCAACGGCAACAGGTACCTGCTGACCCTCGGCGAGCACGACCCCGCGCCGGGACAACCGGGGCCGCCCGCGGCCCGCCGGTTCATCGAAGCCGTACGCAAGGCGGCGGGGCGGGGCGCGTGATCCGTGCGGCGGGGGCGATGCCCGCGCGGTGCGAGCGGTGCGAGTCGTACCGGTACGGCGGGGGTCGCGGCGGCGCGCTGATGTTGGCGGCTGTGGCGGAGGCTGCTGTGCGGGAGCCGTCGTCGTGAACACAGCCGTCCGGCATGGAGCGGATCCTCATCACCGTGAAGCGGATCGTCGTCACCGTGAAGCGGATCGTCGTCGCCTTGGAGCGGATCGCCATCACCGGGAAGCCGCTCGGCCTCGCCCTGGAGCGGGACGCCCTCGCCCTGGAGCGGAACATCCGCGCCACGGAGCGGTTCATCCGCGCCATTGACGAGCAGTGGCCGGCCGCGAGTTGCGGGACCGCGGCCCCTGAGTCACTCTGGTCTCACGTCACTCTGGGTTTACCGGCGATAACGCTGCGAACCAGCCCGCCGGACACAACAGCAGGCGGCCTCTCCTTGACCTCCCTGCTGGATCCGAACTCCGTGTTCTTCCGGACCTCAGTCGGGGAGTCGCAGCCGTGATCAGTCACCCAAGCAGGCACTGCACGGTGGAGCTCAAGCCCTGCCGTCGCGGATCGGCCAGGTCCGCAGAATCGTATCTGCGCAATTGCGCTACTGGCATCTGGATCCTCTGATAGACCGGGCCGCGCTCGGTGTGACAGAGCTCCTCACCAACGTCCACCGACATGCCCAGCCCGACAAGACGTGCGTCGTCGAGATCGAGCTGCTGCTGGACCAGCTCATGGTCTCGGTGCACGACCACGATCCCCGGCTTCCGGTGGTGGGCGACATCGACGAGGTCTCCCCTACGGCCACCTGTGGGCGTGGGCTCGCGATGGTCGCCGCAGTGAGCGAGACGTGGGGCGTGCGGCCGGACGGGGAGTCCGGCAAGGTCGTGTGGTTCACGCTCACCGCGCCGACGCCCGCCACTGCCACGCCGAGCCGTCCTCCGCGCCGTGCGGCTACGGAGACACCCGCGCACCGGTTCGTCACCGAGGTCGAGCACCCGGTCGACGGTCATCGGCCTCAACACGCTCCCGCCCGGTCGGCCGTTGCCGGTTGATCGGGCGGTGATTCGTTGCGGGGCGGCTGCGAGGGGTCCGGTGTCCAAGGCGGCCGGACAGCCGAGCCGGTGACCAAGACGGCGGACCAGGTGGGTCGGCTCTCGTACACCGACCCACCTGGTCCGGTCGTGACGTCGGGATCACTCGGTGGCGATCGCCCGGAGTACATCCAACCGGGCCGCCCTGCGTGCCGGGCGCAGGCCCGCGAGTGCCCCCGCGGAAACGCCCACCAGGGCCACCACCACGAGCTGTACCGGCGGGATCGCGAAGGCGAACGCGCTGTCGCTCGCGCCGTCCGAGGCCTTGACCAGGACCCAGCCCAGGAAGGCGCCCAGGGCTAGTCCGCCGAGGGTGCCGAACGCGGCGACCAGGATCGACTCCCAGCGGACCATGGCCCGGAGTTGGGAACGGGTCTGGCCGACCGCCCTCAACAGGCCCAGTTCGCGGGTGCGTTCGTGGATCGCCAGGGTGAGGGTGTTGGCGATGCCCAGCAGGGCGATCAGGACCGCGAGGGCGAGCAGTGCGTAGACGAGGGTCAGCATCATGTCGATGCCGCCGGCCGACGACTGGGCGTATTCGTGGCGGGTCTGGACTTGTGGGTTGCCGTATCGGGCCGCGATCTTCTCGACCGCCGTTTTGCCGTTGGCCGCGCTCACGCCGTTCTTGAAGGAGACGGCGACCAGGGTGTCCGAGTCCTGGGTGCGGTGTGGGGCCCAGGCGGCTCGGGTGATGACGTAGTCGCCGGCGAGTTCGGAGCGGCCGTAGACCGCGCGGACCGTGAAGGTCTCCTTCTTGCCGTCGGTGAAGGTGAGCCGGGTTCTGCTGCCGGTGGTGAGGTGGTGGCTGTTCGCCTCTGTTCTGGTGATGGCGATGCCGTCGGTGCCCAGGGTGCGCAGCGAGCCTTGGACCCTGCCCAGGTCGAAGGTGCGGGCGAGGGCTGTGGGGTCCGTCACCGTCAACGCCCTTCCCCGGCCGTCGACTTCGGCCACTCCTCGGCCCAGGCCCACCGCCGTGTCCACCTCGGGCAACTTGGCGATGGCTCCGGCGAGTCGGGGGCTCATGCCGCTGCCGCCCGCGCCGAAGGACGGGGTGCTGACGGCCACGTCTCCGGCGAAGGAACGGGACACCGTCTGGTCCATCGTCGCCTTCAACGAGGCGCCGAACACGGTGAACAGGGACACCACGGCCACCCCGATCATCAGCGCGCTCGCGGTCGCGGCCGTACGGCGGGGGCTGCGCAGGGCGTTGCGGCGGGCCAGGCCGCCGGTGACGCCGCGCAGTCGGTCCAGGGGGCTGCCGAGGACGCGTACCGCCGTGGAGGAGGCGACCGGGCCGAGGACCACGAAGGCCAGCAGGGCGAGGACGGCGCCAAGTCCCGCCAGCAGCAGGGTCGGTGAGACAAGTACGCCGGTGAGGGTGGTCCCAAGTGCCAGTGCCGCCAGGCCTGTTCCCGTCAGCGCGCGTACGCGGGACGCGCCGGACTGGTCCACCGCCGTCTCGCGCAGCGCGGCGGCGGGGTGCGGTGCGGCCCGCGCGGATGGCCGGCATGAGCGCGGAGCCCAGGCAGACGACGACGCCGACTGCGAGGGGAGGGTCATCGAGAGCGGACTGATCACCAAGTCGCCGCCGGGGAAAGGGAATCCGATCGCCGGGAACAGGATCTTCAGGCCTGCCGCGATGCCGATGCCGCCCGCGAGCCCCGCGGCCGAGGCGACCAGGGCGACGATGCTCGCCTCGGTGACGGTCGCGGCGGTGACCTGGCGGCGGGATGCGCCGAGTGCCCGCAACAGGGCGTTCTCGCGGGTGCGTTGGGCGATGACGATCGCGAACGTGTTGTGGATGGAGAAGGTCGCGACCAGCAGGGCGATGCCGGAGAACACCAGCAGGAAGGTGGTGAAGAGGGTCAGGAACTGGGAGGAGATCATGTCCGTGTCCTCCTGCGCCGACTGCTGACCCGTGATCGCCTCAACTTCCCTGGGGAGGACAGGAGTCAGCCGGTCGACCAGTGTCTGCTGGCTCACGCCCGGGCCTGCCCTCACCTGGATGGTCGACGCCTCCCCGGCTTCGCGGTGAGGTACTTCTCGGCGTCGGACCGGGTCATGCCGGTGAAGGTCACCTGGGCCATGCCGTCCTCGCCGCCGAAGGTCGCGAGACCGACGATCGTCACCTTGACGGGGTCCGGTGTGCGGAGGGTCGTCGTGTCGCCGATCGTCAGATGGCCCTTGTCGGCGGCGCCCCGGTTGATGACAACCTCACCCGGACGGGAAGGAGTTCGGCCCTCCGCGAGCCGGTACGGGTTGAGTTCCGGGTCGGTGATCCAGTTGCCTGCGAGGGTGGGCGGCCCCTTGCCGCCGATGGCCTCGCCGTTGGCGCCGACGAGTTGGCCCGCGCCCTGGATGTCCGGGGCGGCTGCCGCGACGCCGGGGACCCCCTCGACCGTCTTCACGAGGGCCGTGGGCACCGGTTGGCGAACTCCTGGCTTTCGCCGGGTGTTGTGATGGCGTCGGCGCTGCGGACCACGGCGTCCGTGCCGCTGGTGGCATCGCCGAACATGGTGTCGAAGTCGGCGCGCAGTGTGTCGCCCATGACGAGGGTCCCGGCGAGGAAGGCGACCCCGAGGAACACGGCGAGGAACGTACCGGCGAAGCGCCTTTGTGGGCCCGCAGGGAGGACATGCTCAGGCGCACGGACGCGTTCATGACCTCACGTCCTCGAAGGCCTTCAGGCGGTCCAGGACCTTCTCCGCCGTGGGTGATTCCATCCGGTCCACCAGGCCACCGTCCGCGAGGAAGACGACCTCGTCGGCGTGGGCGGCGGCCACCGGGTCGTGGGTGACCATCACGACCGTGCGGTCGCTCTGTTCCACGGCGCGGCGGAGCAGGGCGAGGACCTCGCCGCCGGAGCGGGAGTCGAGGTTGCCGGTCGGCTCGTCGGCGAAGACGACCTCGGGCCGGCCCGCGAACGCCCGTGCCACGGCGACGCGTTGCTGCTGTCCGCCGGAGAGTTCCGAGGGGCGGTGGTGGAGCCGGTCGCGCAGGCCTACGACGTCGACGAGCGCGTCGATCCAGTCCTGGTCGCCACCGGCTCCGGAGAGGTCGAGAGGCAGGGTGATGTTCTCCGCGACGGTCAGCGTCGGCACCAGGTTGAACGCCTGGAAGACGAAGCCGACGCGGTCGCGGCGGAGGAGGGTCAGGCGTCGGTCGTCGAGGGAGCCGAGTTCCGTGTCGCCGATGTAGGCGGCGCCCGAGGTGAGCGTGTCGAGGCCTGCCGCGCAGTGCATCAGGGTGGACTTGCCGGAGCCCGAGGGGCCCATGATCGCGGTGAAGCGGCCGGCCGGGAAGTCGACGCTCACCCCGTCCAGGGCGCGTACGGCGGTGTCGCCGACGCCGTAGACCTTGACGGCGTCGACGACCCGGGCGGCCGTGCGGGTGGTGGTCACGGTGGTCATGCGGGGCCGCCGCCCTTGCCCGCGGCGCGGCCGAACTGCTCGTCCAGGACGGACAGCCGGCGCCAGTACTCGTCCTCGTCGATCTCGCCGGAGGCGAAGCGGCGGCCGAGGACGGCGAGCGGGGGAGTCGCCGGTGGGACGGGGTCGCCCATCGCGCGCCACGGACCGCCGCGCCCGATGCCCCGACCGCGCCAGACGTTGCGGCGCAGGACGGTGACCACGCCGACCACCACAGCCGCCCAGATCAGCGGGAAGAACAGGATCCAGGGGCCGGGTCCGCCGCCGTGCCAGTTCGCCAGAGTCTGCATGTCGATACATCTCCAAGTAGTCCCGAGCCCCCGGAAGGGCTTCCTTGACGTAGCCCTCGACGGGCTTCCTGTGATGTATCGAGACTCGCTCCGGGGAGGGGTCCAGGTCGTCGTACGGGCAGCGGCAGTGTGCGTACCTCCCGGGAGTACGCGCGGGCATTCCGGTTACTCCGCAGGACCTCGACTTCTGTACCTACTAGTATGTACAGTCCTCTCATGAGCACCCCGGAGCGACTGATCGAGTCCACGCGCGAGCTGCTGTGGGAGCGCGGCTATGTCGGCACCAGCCCCAAGGCGATCCTGGAGCGGTCCGGCGCCGGGCAGGGCAGCATGTACCACCACTTCAAGGGCGGAAAGCCTGATCTGGCGCTGGCCGCGATCCGGCGGACCGCCGAGGAGCTGCGTTCGACCGCCGAGGCCGTCCTCGTCGGGCCCGGCACGCCGTACGAGCGGATCGAGGCGTATCTGCGGCGCGAGCGCGATGTGTTGCGCGGGTGTCCGGTCGGACGGCTGACGATGGACCCGGACGTGATCGCCAGCGCCGAGCTGCGGGAGCCGGTCGACGAGACGCTCGACGCGATCCGTGAGCGGCTCGCCGGAATCGTCGAAGAGGGCAAGGAACAGGGGCAGTTCGGGCCGGAGCTGGACGGCGAGGAGATCGCCGCGACGATCCTCGCGACCGTGCAGGGCGGCTATGTGCTGGCCCGCGCCTCCGGTTCACCGGCCGCCTTCGACACCGGTGTCCGGGGACTGCTCTCCTTCTCTCGCCCCGATAGGAGCCTCCGTTCATGCACATCACCAGGCAGCGCCCCGAGACCCGGCAGGGCCCGGCGGAGAACTTCACCGGCACGGTGTGGCTCGACGAGCTCGCCGCGCCCGAACCGCCGTCCCGGCTGCGGATGTTCAGCGTGCACTTCGCGCCGGGCGCGCACACGGCATGGCACACCCATCCGCACGGGCAGGTGCTGCACGTCCTGGAGGGCGAGGGACTCGTGCAGCGCAAGGGCGGTGCCGTGGAGGCGATCCGCGCGGGCGACACCGTGTGGATCGAGCCGGACGAGTGGCACTGGCACGGGGCCGCACCGCGCACCTTCATGACGCACATCGCGCTCGTCGAGGCGGCGGAGGACGGTACGACCGCCCACTGGCACGAGCACGTCGATCCGGCGAACTACCCGGCCTGAGGGGGCACTTGATGCACGCGATGCAGTACGAACTCACCCTGCCCGCCGACTACGACATGGGCGTCATCCGGGGACGGGTCGCGCGGGTCGGCCATCTGCTCGACGACTGGGACGGGCTCGGCTTCAAGACGTATCTCCTGCGTGAGCGCGGGGTGCACGGCTCGCCGGTCAACCAGTACGCACCGTTCTATCTGTGGAACACGGTCGAGGGAATGAACCGCTTCCTCTGGGGCGGCGCCTTCCAGGGGCTCGTCAACGACTTCGGGCGGCCCGAGGTGTTGGCGTGGTCGGGGCTCGCGTACGAGGAGGGCGGCTCGGCGGGATCCCCGGCGGTCGTCGCCGTGCGACGGCGTCAACGGATCGCGGAGGGCGTCGCGTTGGCGGCGGTCATGGAGGACGCGGTGGGTGAGACACGGCGGTTGGCCGGTGAGGACGGCGCGGTGCTCGCGGCGGCGGCCGTGGACCCGCACCGCTGGGAGTTGGTCCACTTCTCGCTCTGGGAGCACGACACGCCGAAGGCGGAGGGCGACCTGTTCCAGGTGCTGCATCTCTCGGCGCCGGGGCGGGGCGTTCTTCCGCGAGGTCGGCAGTGGTAAGTCCCCTCGTCCGTACGGTACTTGGGGACGTGGACCCGGGGCTGCTGGGTGTGTGCGACGCGCACGACCACCTCTTCCTCAGGAGCCCGCAACTCCCGGGCCGGGAACTGGGGACGCCTCCGCCGCGCGGGCCGAGTTGGCCGCGTTCCGTACCGTCGGCGGGGGTACCGTCGTGCAGTGGACGCCGTACGGGATGGGGCGGCGGGTCGCCGATCTGCCGCTGCTGTCGCGGGACACCGGAGTGCGGGTGGTCTGCGCGACCGGGTTGCACCAAGCGGCGCACTACAGCCCGGGTTGCTGGAGAGCCTGCGCGGCAGGCTGGCCGAGGTCTTCGTCGGTGAACTGACCGAGGGCATCGGGCCGTCGGGGGTCCGCGCCGGGATCATCAAGGTCGCGGGCGGCTTCCACGGCCTCGACGCGCACGCCCGCTGGACGATGACCGCCGCCGCCGAGGCCCACCGGGAGACGCGCGCGCCGATCGCCGTCCACCTGGAGGCGGGCACGGGCGCGCTCGACGTACTCGACCTGCTCTGCGGCGAGTTGGGGTCGCACCGCACCGGGTGATCCTCGGCCACCTCAACCGCTCCCCGACCTCACGGCCCAGCGACAGGCCGCCGAATCCGGCGCCTACCTGGCCTTCGACGGGCCGTCCCGCGCCCATCACGCCACGGACTGGCGGATGCCGGACGCCGTACGGGCGCTGGCGGATGCCGGGTTCGGGGACCGGCTGCTGCTCGGCGGGGACACGGTGGTCGCCGGGGCACGGTCGGTGGACGGCGGTCCGGGGATGCCGTATCTGCTGCGGCGGGTGGGGCCTCGGCTCGCGGTGGAGGTGGGCGCGGAGCTGGTGGGGCGCATCCTCACGGAGAACCCGGCGCGGGCGTTTGCCCTGAACTGAGTCCGCCCAGGGGGCCTCGCGCAGTACGCGCTCTCCCGGAGCCGGTCGCCGAGGGCTGACGCGGGACCGCTATGTTCGACGCGGACATCGAACATGTGGAGCTCGTGTGCAGACGACAGTGGAGCCGCCGAGAACGGCGGAGGCGGACGTCGCGGCGACCGGCTGGCCCCGGTCCTGGCCGCTCATGCTGCTCGGCGCGGCCGTCGTCCCCGGGCTGCTGCTGTTCGCCGTCGGGCGGTGGCTGGACGCGCCGGCCGTGCAGGCCTGGCGGACCGTGTGTCTCGCCATCACCACACAGGCGCTGCCCTTCCTGCTGCTCGGTACGGCGCTGTCGGGGGCGATCAACGCGTTCGTGCCGGCGCGGGTGTTCACGAAGGTGCTGCCCAAGCGGGCCGCGTTCGCCGTGCCGGTCGCCGGGATGGCGGGGTCGTGCTGCCGGGCTGCGAGTGCGCGTCGGTGCCGGTCGCGAACAGCCTGATCGGGCGCGGGGTCACCCCGGCCGCCGCGTTCGCGTTCCTGCTGTCCGCGCCCGCGATCAACCCGGTCGTGCTCACGGCCACCGCGATCGCCTTCCCGGCCAGCCCGGTCATGGTGCTGGCCCGGCTGCTCGCCTCGCTCGCCACCGCCGTGGTGATGGGCTGGCTGTGGCTCTGGCTGGGGCGTGAGGTGTGGCTGCGGCCGGTCGCGCGGCACACCGGGCACCGGCCGGGGCACAGCCGTTTCAGGGAGTTCGGACCGGTTTCCAGCACGACTTCCTGCACGCGGGTGGGTTCCTGGTCGTCGGCGCGATGGCGGCGGCGACCTTCAACGTGGCCGTACCGCGCTCCGTGCTGGACACCTTCGCCGGTTCGCCCTGGCTGTCGGTGCTGTTCCTGGCGGCGCTGGCGATCATCCTCGCGGTCTGCTCCGAGGCCGACGCGTTCGTCGCGTCCTCCCTCACGGGCTTCTCCCCACGGCCCGGCTCGCGTTCATGGTCGTGGGCCCCATGGTCGACCTGAAGCTGATCGCCCTCCAGACGGGCACGTTCGGCCGGGCGTTCGCGGTCCGCTTCTCCGCCGCCACGACGGTCGTCGCGGTGCTGTCCAGCGCGCTGATCGGAGCGGTTCTGCTGTGAGACGCCCCCTCCAGGTGACCCTGCTCGTCCTCAGCGGCCTCGGCCTGCTCCACGCCTCCCTCTTCACCGACCTGTGCCTGCGCTACGTCAAGCCGAGCATGCGCCCGATGCTCGTCATCTCGGGGTTCCTGCTGATCCTGCTGGGCATCGCGGAGGCCTGGTCACGGCGCGAACCAGACGAAGACGAGGACCACGCCGGCCACAACCACTCCAAGGTCCCCCGCGTCGCCTGGCTGCTCTTCCTCCCCGCCCTCAGCCTCCTCTTCTACGCCCCTCCCGCCCTCGGCGCCTACACCGCCTCCCGGGCCGCCACCAAGACCGTCCCCGTGCAGGACGCCTTCGACCCGCTGCCCACGACCTCACCGCTGCCGATGACGCTCACGGACTTCACGACCCGCGTGCAGCAGGACCGCAAGCGGGCCATCAAGGGCCGTACCGTCCAGCTGACCGGGTTCGTCACGCCCGACAAGGGCACCGAGTACTGGGACCTGACCCGGATCATGATCTCGTGCTGCGCGGCGGACGCCCAGTCCATCAAGGTGCGCGTCTACGGCATCCCGGCCCTGTCCGCCAACACCTGGGTGACGATCACCGGGACCTGGCACGCGAGCGGAACCCTGGGGACGAGATCCGCCGCCGCCGCGCTCGACGGCGTCACCGTCCAGAAGGTCGCCAAGCCGGTCAACGCCTACCAGGACGCCCTGCCGTTCGGGACCCCCGCTGAACCAGGCCACCCAGCCGGGCAGTTGAGCTAGGCCACCGAGATGTCCACGGAGGGGCGCAGTTTCGCCGCCGAGGCCAGCGCCTCGTGCAGGGGTGGGTGTCGAAGGCCGCCAACAGAGCCTCGCCCGCCGGGAGTTCGGACCCCGGGTAGGCGATCTGCTCATAGGCCGCCTGGAAGCGCGGGCCCCAACGGCGGGCGCCGAGGCGGGCCGTACGCGAGCAGTTGTCGACCATGTGGGCCACGTCCCGTGCGTGCATGTACGGCAGCAGGGAGTCGACCGCCTCGATGACGGACTCGTTGACGATCTCCGACCAGGGGTGGCCGCGCTCGGCGAACTCGTCGACCTGGGCGGTCATCGTCGCGACGAACACCCCGGCGGTGAACGGCTCGACAGGCAGGGCCCGTTCGGCCCGGCGCGCCCGCACCTCCGCTCCCGCCGCCCACATCGGCGAACCGCCGATCCCGCTCATCTCCCGCGCCCCGAGCCGCCGTTCGGCCAGGACGACGCTGCGCAGCTCGGTGCCGTCGGCGACCTCGTCGTAGATCTCGGCGACGATCTCGCGGGCGGGGCCGTAGGTCGCGGAGTACGCGCGGTCGAAGACCTCACGTCCGGCCGGGGTCAACTCCTCGCGGACGGCGCGGAGTCCGGCGTGGGAGATGGTGCGGGCGATGGGGCCGGTGACGTTCTCGCAGGATCGCTCGTAAGCGGTCACCGCGTCGTCGCCGGTCAGACGGTAGCGCGTGAAGAGGCTCTCGACGATGCCGTGGACGGCGCCGAGGAGGATGGCGCGTTCGCCGACGATGTCGGAGCGGTACTCGCTCTCCAGGGTGGTGCGGAAGGTGTACGGCGAGCCGAGCGCGACCGACCAGGCGAGCGCGCGGTCGCCGGCCCTGCCGTCGGGGTCGGTGTGGACGGCGTAACTGCTGTTGATTCCGGCGCCGTTGATCTCGGCCCCCTGCTCGTAGAGCCGCCGCACGGAGTCGCCCATGCCCTTGGGGCAGACGGCGATGACTCCGTGTCCGGACGGGAACTCCCCGCCCGTTTCCCGGAGATGACCGAGCAGGAACCCGTGCGAGAGACCGATGGTGGCCCCGGGCTTGAGGGCCGCGAAGATCTCCTCGTGGTGGGCGGCGAGGGCCGCGTCCGCGATGAGCAGGATCACCAGGTCGCTCTCGGCGGTGACGGCGAGCCAGTCACCGAGCGAGCCGTCCGCTTCGGTGAAGCCGTGCGCGCGGGCGTCAGCCGCTGATGCCGAGCCGGGACGCAGGCCGACGCTCACCCGGATGTCCGTGCCGGCGAGGGAGTCGCGCAGGTTGCGGGCCTGGGCCCGGCCCTGCGGGCCCCAGCCGATGACGCCGATGCGGCGGACGCCGGCGAAGGCCCGTGGGAGCCGCGGGAAGAGGTGCCGGCCACCGCGCAGGATGGTCTCCGTGCCGCCGGGCACGTCCATCGTTTCGAGCGCGAAGACGGCGGAGGTGTACGTGGTCGAGGTCATGGTGGAGTTGTAGGCTCCGGACAAGTGTTGCGGCAAGCGCAACCTGTGCAGCGGTCTGTTGCGCGAGCTGAAAGGGCCAGGTCACGGCATGCGGGACGACCATCGGGAGCTACGGCTTTTCCTGCATCTGGCGCAGACCCTGAACTTCGGACGGACGAGTCTCGACTGCCATGTCAGCCCGGCGACACTGACCCGGACCGTACAACGGCTGGAGGCGGACCTCGGGCACCGGCTGTTCGACCGGGGCGCGCGCGGGGTCTCCTGACCGCCGAGGGCCACCGCTTCCGTGAATACGCCGTCCAGTCACTGGAGTTGTGGCGCGCCTACCGCGAGGAGCATCCCGACCCGGCCGAACTCACCGGCAGACTGGCCCTGTTCGCCACGGTGACCGCCTGCCAGGCCCTGCTGCCCGACCTGTTGGCACCCTTCCGGGCCGCGCACCCTCAGGTACGGCTCGACCTGCGCACCGGCGACGCGGCGGCCGCGCTGGCCCGCCTCGACGAGGGCGAGGTGGACGTGGCGGTCGCGGGCATCCCGGCCCGGCTCCCGGAACCACTGGTGAGCCGCACGGTCGCGGTGACCGAACTGGTCCTGGTCACCGCCCTCGACCGCCCCGACCCGGATCTCGAAGGCCCGTACGTCCTTCCCCACCGGGGCCTGGTCCGCGAGGCCGCCGACCGCTGGTTCCGCACCCGAGGCACCACCCCGCACGTGGCCTGCGAACCGGACGGCCACGAAGGCCTGTTGACCCTGGTGGCCCTCGGCTGCGGAACGGGCGTGGTGCCCCGTCTGGTCCTCGACAACAGCGCCGTACGGGAACGACTGAGGGTGCTCACGGCAACCCCATCCCCAGAGCCGTTCCCGATCGGCCTCTGCGTCCGCAGAACAGACCTACGCCGCCCACTGGTGGCGGCCTTGTGGAGCTTGACGGCACCGTGAGCGCCCCCAAGGGGCGGAGAACTGCGCGCCCAGCCACGACGGAGCCGCACCAAACAAACGACGCACACCGCCCCAGGCCCCCGGCGGAGCGCCGCCGCTCAGTCCAGGTCAACCGGCCCGTCGTTCTTCTTCTCGTCCTTCTTGGCCTGCAACTGCAGCAGGTTCTTGACCTCGTCACCGGGCCGACGCCCGTCGGGGTCCGCCCCACTCAGATTCCCCCCGCACCGAGTCGAGGATCGTCAGCCCCTGCGAGACCAACCCCGCCGCAATCTCGCCCAGCCCGTCCGCCCCGTTGAGGACATTGACGTTGGCCCCCGCAAGACCCCCCGCCGCTTCCTTCACGATCTGCGGAAGCTGATCGATGAGCATCCGGTCAAGCGCCACCCGGTCGTACGACGCCGCCGCCTCCGCCTGAATCTTCATCCGGTCCGCCTCGGCGATGGCAAGCAGCTTGATCCGCTGAGCCTCCGCCTCCGCCGGCTTCACGATCTCGGCGACCAGCTGCTGCTGCCGCAACTCGGCCTGTCGCTGGGCCAGTTCGGTCTGCGCGGCCAGCACCTCCTGCTGGGCGTGGGCCTGCGCGAGCGGTCCGGCCTGCGCGGCCTGCGCCTGCGCGCGGTCGACCTCGGCCGAGTACTCGGCCTTGACGACCGCGGTCTGCCGCGCGTACTCCGCCTGGTTGCGGGCCGCGACCTGCTCCGCCTCGACCGACGCCTGGGTGGCCTGCGCCTGGGCGATCTGGGCCTGCCGCTGGATGGCCGCCTTGTGCGGTGCGGACATGGCCTCGATGTAGCCGACCTCGCCGTCGTCGATCGACTGGATCTGCAGCGAGTCGACGATCAGACCGATCTTGGCCATCTCGACCTTCGACGTGTCCAGCACCTCGGCGGCGAGCTTCTGCCGCTCCGTGACGATCTCCTCGACCGTCATCGAGCCGATGATGGACGGCAGGTGACCTGCGAAGATACGGCCGGTCAGCACCGACATCTGGTCCTGGTCGGAGAGGAAGCGCTGGCCCGCGTTGATGATGCTCTCGGTGTCGTTGCCGACCTTGAACGCGATCACGGCGCGGACGTGCAGCGCGATGCCCTGCCGGGTCACACAGGTCTCGGTGACCTCGGCCTCACACATCGACAACGTGAGGAAGCGGGTCTTGCGGAACACCGGCAGCACGAACTTCCCGTGCCCCGTCACCACTCGGAACGGCGCGCCCCCAGTCCCCGCCTGCCACCCGAGATCAGCATCGCCTCATCGGGGGCGGGAACGCGGTAACCGAACATGTCTTGCTCCTCACTCTGCGCCGACGGGGTCGCCGCCCAGCGCGTCAATGGATCCGCCCACTCGATGACGTGCACGGCACGCCGTCCACGGGACTCGATCACGAGCACCCTGGCCCCCGTGGGCAGGGGATCATCCGACCAGGCCAGGAATGTCTCGGAGCCGCCCCGGACCCGCACGAGGATCTCGCCGGGGCCCGCACTTCCCCGGTCTCGATGATCACCTCTCCCGTGCATCCGATCACGGCCTCGTCCTGCGGCATCACCGGCCGCCTCCATCCTCTGGCCTTAGGTTTCCGACGATAGACCCACTCGGGTCACGGACCCAACGGGCCCGCCACACACCTTTCCACGGCGTCCGCCGCGCGGCACCGCGCGTGGTCAGGACAGTGCGGCCAGCGGGTCGTCGAGGACCGGCTGCCACGCCAACTCGGCTGCTCCGACCAGGCTGTTGTGGTCCAGGGTGCAGGCGAGGATCGGCACGCCCCCGCTCTGCCCCCACAGGCTCCGGTCGGCGACGACCGCGCGCAGCCGGTCCGGGTCGGCGTCCAGGAGCGTGCGGTGCAGTCCGCCGAGGATGATCCGGTCCGGGTTGAGGATGTTGACCAGCCCGGCCAGCCCCAGTCCGAGCCGGTCGATCAGCGCCTCGGCGGCCTCCCGGACGGACGGGTCGTCGTAGTGGTGGCGGATCAGTTCGTTGGACTCCTGGAGCAGGGACACCTCGGGGCCGGGCTCGCGGCCGGCGGCGGTGAGGAAGGCGAGCGGGTCGGCCTCGACGTCGAGACAGCCGCGGCTGCCGCAGTAGCAGGGGCGTCCCTCGGGGTTCACGGTGAGGTGCCCGACCTCGAGCGCGAGGCCCGAACTCCCGGTGTGCAGACGGCCGTCGAGAACCAGCGCGCCGCCGACGCCCCGGTGCCCGGTCGCCACGCACAGCAGGTCGCGGGCGCCCCGGCCGGCGCCGTGCCGGTGCTCGGCGAGGGCGGCGAGGTTGACGTCGTTGCCCGCGAACGCGGGTCCGGTGAGACCGGCCGCGCGCACGCACTCGGCGAAGATCCGCCGCACGGGGGCGCCCGCGGGCCAGGCGAGGTGGAGTGGGTTCAGCGCCAGCCCGTCGGGCTCGGCGACGGCGGAGGGTACGGCGAGTCCGGCGCCGACGCAGCGGCGGCCGGTCTCGCGCAGCAGATCGGCACCGGCCTGGACGACCGAGCCGAGCACCTTCGCCGGGTCGGCGTCCACGGCCTCGCAGCCGGGGGCGGTCGCGACGATCTGGCCGCCGAGGCCTACCAGCGCGGCGCGGAAGCCGTCGGCGTGCACCTGGGCGGCGAGCACGACGGGGCCGTTCTCCGCCAGCGCGAGCCGGTGCGAGGGGCGGCCCTGCGAACCGGCCGCGGCGCCGGGCCTGGCGTCGACCCTGATCAGGCCCAAGGCCTCCAGTTCGGCGGCCACCGCGCCTGCCGTCGCCCTGGTCACGCCGAGTTCGGCGGTGAGGACGGCGCGGGTGGGGGCGCGGCCGGTGTGCACGAGCTCCAGCGCGGGGCCGAGGGCTCCGCGGCCCCGGTCCAGTCGCGCTCTTGAGGTGGTCCCATCCCCGCCGGCCGGGGTCCGCCTTGCCGCTCATGAGGGCGAGTCTCCCATGATCCGTACGGGAGCCGGTGGGGGTCGTGTCCACCGTGCCGGCCGGTGGGGCTGGTCGCGCAGTTCTCCGCGCCCCGCACGGCGCTCATCCCACCGGAGTTTCCTCAGAAGCCGCTCACTCTGAGCGTCACATTCAGGCGCCCCCCGCAACCCCAACTCCGTTGGCGCCGTGCCCTCGTAGACCCTCGGCACGCCGTGAAACGCCCTTCTCGACGGCCCCCGAACACGAACAGGTCGCCGCTCCTCAGCTCGACGTCCGTGTACGGCTTGGTGCGGGTCTCGGGGTTGCCGAAGCGGAAGACGCAGGTGTCGCCGAGGCTGAGGGAGACGACGGGGGCGTCGGAGCGTTCGTCGGCGTCGCGGTGCATGCCCATGCGGGCGGCGCCGTCGTAGAAGTTGATCAGGGCGATGTCGTACGACGCTGTGGGCGCCCCCAATGCGTCGGTGACCGCTCGCTGCGCGAGGTCGTCGAGCCAGGTCGGGAAGGGTTTCACCGGGGTGCCGTCGCCGTCGGTCGCCGTGCGGGCGTAGGCGTACGGGTACCAGTGCCAGCCGAGGCAGACCTGGCGGGCGGTCATCGTGCCGCCGCCGGGGTGTGGACCGTGCGCAGGCCCGCCGGGGTCTGGCCCACTCGCGGCAGGCCGTCAGGAGGTCGCGCTGCCGGTCCGGGTCCAGCCAATCCGGAACGTGCACCGCGCCCGGCGCGATCTCCGTGCGGGTCCTCGGAAACAGCTCGGCGTCCATGGCTCCATCCTGCCCCGACCGGCCGTGAGCTGGGACTCGGTTAGCCTTGGCGCACGATGGACGACCATATCGACCGAATGACGACTCCGTGGGGCGACCGCGCCCTGTCCCGCTTTCCCGAGGACCCCCGCGACCGGCTGCGCGCCTGGGACGCCTCCGACGAATACCTTCTGCGGCAGCTCGCGGAACAGGGCACCCCGCTGTCCGGGACGGTCGTGATCGTCGGCGACCGCTGGGGCGCCCTGGCCACGGCGCTCGCGGAGCACCGTCCGGTGCAGATCACCGACTCGTTCCTGACCCAGGAGGCGACGCGGGCGAACCTCGCGCGCAACGAGGTCGACGCGGATTCCGTACGGCTGCTCACCACCCAGGATCCGCCGCCCGAGCGCGTGGACGTGCTGCTGGTCCGGGTACCGAAGAGCCTCGCGCTGCTGGAGGACCAGTTGCTGCGGCTGGCGCCCGGGGTGCACGCGGACACGGTGGTCGTGGGCACCGGCATGGTGAAGGAGATCCACACCTCGACGCTGAAGCTGTTCGAGCGGATCCTCGGCCCGACCCGGACCTCGCTGGCCGAGAAGAAGGCCCGGCTGATCCACTGCACGCCCCGGTCGTCGGCATCCCGCGCCGCCAACCCCTGGCCGCACAGCTACGCCCTGCCCGACGGGATCGGCACGGTCTCGGGGCGGACGGTGGTCAACCACGCCGGTGTGTTCTGTGCCGAACGCCTCGACATCGGCACGCGTTTCTTCCTCCAGCACCTGCCCGAGGAGCGCGGTCCGCGCCGGGTGGTGGACCTGGGGTGCGGCAACGGTGTCGTCGGTACGGCGGTGTCGCTGGCCGACCCGGAGGCCGAAGTCCTGTTCGTGGACGAGTCGTTCCAGGCCGTGGCCTCGGCGGAGGCGACGTACAAGGCCAACGGGGTGCCGGGGCAGGCCGAGTTCAGGGTCGGGGACGGCATGGTCGGGGTGGCGGCCGACAGTGTGGACCTCGTGCTGAACAATCCGCCGTTCCACTCCCACCAGGCGACGACGGACGCGACGGCCTGGCGGATGTTCTCCGGGGCGCGGCGCGCACTGCGGCCCGGCGGTGAGCTGTGGGTGGTCGGCAACCGGCATCTCGCCTACCACGTGAAGCTGAAGCGGCTGTTCGGCAACAGTCAACTCGTGGCCAGCGACGCCAAGTTCGTTGTCCTGAAGGCCGTCAAGAGGTGACGGGCCTCAGCTGAGCACCGCGATGATCCGGGCCACCGCCCCGACCATCGCCTCCCGGCCCACGCTCAGGTACTTGCGGGAGTCGACCGCCTCGGGGTGCGCCGCGAGGAAGGTGCGGATGGCGCCGGTCATCGCCTGGTTGAGGGCGGTGCCCACGTTGACCTTGGTGATGCCGCCGGCGACGGCCGCGGTCAGTTCGTCGTCGGGGACTCCTGAGGAGCCGTGCAGGACGAGCGGGACCTCCAGGGCGGCGGCGAGCCGCTTGAGGAGACCGTGGTCGAGGGTGGCCGTGCGGGTGGTCATGGCGTGCGAGCTGCCGATGGCCACGGCGAGCGCGTCCACGCCGGAGTCGGCGACGAAGGTGCGGGCCTGGGCGGGGTCGGTGCGGGCGCCGGGTGCGTGGGCGTCGAGGGGCGGCTCGCCGTTCTTGCCGCCGACCTCTCCCAACTCGGCCTCAATCCACAGCCCTTGGGCGTGTGCCCAGTCGGCGGCGGCGCGGGTCGCGGCGAGGTTGTCGGCGTAGGGCAGACGGGCCGCGTCGTACATGACGGAGCTGAATCCGGCGCCGGGTGCCTGGCGCAGCAGGTCGTCGCTCTGGACGTGGTCGAGGTGCAACGCGACGGGTACGGCGGCCCGTTCGGCGGCGGCGACGGCCGCGCGGGCGAGCGGAAGGAGGCGGCCGTAGCGGAACTTGACGGCGTTCTCGCTGACTTGGAGGACGACGGGGACTCGGCGGACTCGGCGCCCGCGATGACGGCCTCGACGTGTTCCAGCGTGATGATGTTGAAGGCGGCGACGGCGGAGCGGGTGGTGGCGGCGCGGGTGACGAGTTCGCCGGTGGTGACGAGGGGCACGGCCTGTCCTGTCCTTTCCTGTCCTGGAATGCCGGGGGTTCGGGCGTCAGGGGGCGAGGATCACCGAGCGGGTGAGGTGGCGCGGGCGGTCGGGGTCGAGGTCGCGGTGGGCGGCGACGGCGACGGCGAGGCGCTGGGCGCGGACGAGTTCGGCGAGCGGGTCGAGGCCGCCGTCGATCCACAACCCGCCGGTGGCGCCCACCTGTTGGGCGAGTCCCTCGGGGGCCTCGCCGAACATCCAGGTGGCGGTGCCTCGGGTGGTGATGCTGATCGGGCCGTGCCGGTACTCCATCGCCGGGTAGGCCTCGGTCCAGGACAGGGAGGCCTCGCGCATCTTCAGGCCTGCCTCGTTGGCGAGCCCGACGGTCCAGCCGCGGCCGAGGAAGGTGAACTGGGCGCAGGCGACGAGCTGGTGGGGCAGTTCGGCGGTGAGCGCGGTGCGGGCGTCGGCGACCACGGCGTCGGTGTGCAGGCCGAGGTGGGCGCGGAGCAGGGTGACGGCGGTGGTCGCGAACCGGGTCTGCACGACGGACCGTTCGTCGGCGAAGTCGAGGACGACGACCTCGTCGGCGGACGTCATGACGGGCGTGTGCGGGTCGGCGGTGATCGCGGTGGTGCGGGTGCGCCCCCTCAACTGCCGCAGGAGGTCCAGGACTTCGGTGGTGGTGCCGGAGCGGGTGAGGGCGACGACGCGGTCGTACGTCCGCCCGTGCGGGAACTCCGAGGCGGCGAAGGCGTCGGTCTCGCCCTGGCCCGCGCCCTCGCGCAGGGCGGCTATCGCCTGGCCCATGAAGTACGAGGTGCCGCAGCCGACGATCGCGACCCGCTCCCCGGCGCCGGCAGGACGTCCCGGAACTCCGGCGCCTGCGCCGCGGCGCGTGTCCAGCACTCGGGCTGGCTGGTCAGTTCGTCCTCGACATACGTCATGGCGTACCCCTCCCCGTTGATGCTTGTTCCTGCAAGATAGAGCGATCTTTCGAGCACAATCAAGCATGTGGACCAACGGGCTGTGCGCTAGGGTCACGGAGAATCGAGGAACGGAGAGTGCGGATGTCGCGCGACGCCCGCTGGAAGGCGCTGCTGGACCTGCTCGTCGAGCGCGGCCGGCTCGATGTCGAGGAGGCCGCGGCCGACCTCGCGGTGTCGGCGGCGACGATCCGCCGTGACTTCGACCAGCTCGCCGAGCAGCAGATGCTGGTGCGCACCCGGGGTGGCGCGGTGGTGCACGGGGTGTCGTACGAACTGCCCCTGCGCTACAAGACCGCCCGGCACGCCTCGGAGAAGCAGCGCATCGCCAAGGCGGTCGCCGAACTCGTCGCGCCCGGCGAGGCGGTGGGCCTGACCGGCGGCACGACGACCACGGAGGTGGCCCGCGCCCTGGCCGTGCGCAGCGACCTCACCTCCGGCACACCCGCGCTCACCATCGTGACGAACGCGCTGAACATCGCCAACGAGCTCGCCGTACGGCCCCAGTTCAAGATCGTGCTGACCGGCGGGGTCGCGCGCCCGCAGTCGTACGAACTCGTCGGACCCCTCGCGGGCGGGTGCTCTCGCAGATCACCGTCGACGTGGCGGTGCTCGGCGTGGTCGCCTTCGACGTGACGCACGGCGCGGCGGCCCACGACGAGGCGGAGGCCGCGATCAACCGGCTGCTGTGCGAGCGGGCCGAGCGGGTCGTCGTCGCGGCGGACTCCAGCAAGCTCGGGCAGCGGGCGTTCGCCCGGATCTGCTCGGCGGAGTCCGTGAACACGCTGGTGACGGACACGGCGGTGGCACCGGAGACGGTACGGCGGTTCGAGGACGCGGGGGTGCGGGTCGTCGCCGTGTGACGAGTCCGCACCGGACACCTCGTCAGCGCTTGGCCAGCACCTCGAAGCGCAGGTGGGTGATGTCCGGCGACTCGCGCGACCAGAGCCGGCGGAGTTCGACGGGACCGCCGAGGTGGTCGAAGAGCCGCTTGCCCGCGCCCAGCAGCACCGGGACGAGCATGATGTGCACCTCGTCCAACAGCCCGGCGTTCAGGGCCTGTTGGGCGACGGACGCACCATGGACCCCGATGTCCCGGCCGTTGGCGATCGCCTTGGCGCGGGCCACCGCGGACTCGATGCCGTCGGTGACGAAGGTGAACACGTCGGGGGCGACGACGTCCGCCGGATCGGGGGCGCGGTGGGTGAGCACCACACAGGGGACCTTCCCCACCGGCCCCCGTCGCCCCAGCTGCCCTCGCCTTCGCTGATGTCGTAGGAGTGGCGGCCCATGAGGACGGCACCGACGCCGTCCGCCATCTCGGCGAGGACCTCGGCGTCGGCGTCGTCCATGTCCCGCACCCACTGGTGCAGGCGTTCACCGCCGATGCCGAGGGGGTTGGCGCGGGTGTCGTCCGGCGCGGTGATGAAGCCGTCCAGGGACATGGACATTCCTGAGATCACTTTGTTGGTCATGTCCGGTAGACCGTCCGCGCCGACGGAACTCATCGGTCGGCGCGGTCCCGATCGTCACCCGAGGAGGAGGTGCGGGACGCCGAGGGTCGACGCCCCGCGCCTGCTGGACCGTCAGCCGAAGACCTTCACGGCCTGGTAGTACGTCCACGCCGTGCTGTTGCAGGTGGTCGCGGTGGCGCCGCTGTAGCCGGCGCAGACGCGCTTGAGGTCCTCGTAGAAGGCGCTGTCGAGCCGGGACTTGTTGGCGTCGAAGGCGTTCGCGGCCTTGTAGTTGCGGTAGCCGAAGTCGTGGCGGGCGCAGGAGGTGGCGAAGGGGAAGCCGAAGGGGTTGTCGGGCGAGTCGGAGCAGTAGTCGGTGGACCAGTCGAACGCGTAGGCGGACCAGGCGGTCTGGTTGGCGCGGGCCGCGGCCCAGAGGTTGTAGCTGGACGCGCTGGTCTGCGTCCAGCTGGAGAGGACCTGGGGCTTGTCGGCGGGGGCGGCACCGGCGGCTGTCGCGGTGGCGACGACGGCCGCCAGGGCCAGGGTCGAAGCGGCGAGACCGGTGGCGAGTCTGCGGTGCATCCAACACCTCCATGAGACCGCGATCCGCCCGTCGGATCGCAGGTTCATGACAAGAGGATCGGCATGTGGACCCCCTCTTCACACCGGATGTGCCCGAATGACCCGTTAACTCTCGGACGTGGCAGGCGATCGGGACGTGAACCCGGCGGGAAGGCCCGGCGGCGTCACCGGAGTGGAGACCGGCGGAGGGGATGCGCAACTCCCCTGCCACCGGCCGGAGTTCACACTCGCGCGACCGTCTCAGGACGGTGTCAGAGGCAGGTCGTCCGTGAAGGCGTTGACCGGTTGGGCGATGTTCCGGGTGGCGTGGACGTCGAGGGCCGCCGCCGCGGTTCGCGTGCCGAGCGCGCCCTGCGTGTGCCAGGTCCCGGTGACCGCCAGCCAGGTGTTCGCCGGCGGGGCCGGGGTGCCGTACATGTGGACCTTGACGGTCTGGGCGTCCGCCGCGCAGCAGGTGAAGATGATCCGGGTCAGGTCCCAGCCGCCGCCCTTGACCGGCGTCGCGAACCCGGTCATCTCGATGCTGCGGCCCTTGATCGCCAGCTCCTTGTCCTGCTGGACCCGGGTGGTGAAGTCCGTGAGGGTCATCGGCAGCGGTGAGGTCGCGGGCAGCGCGGCGAACCCCTTCTGCTTCTTGACGGCCTCGGTGCCCGCGTGGGAGGCCGTGTAGGCGCCGAGGGCGGGCGGGGCGTAGAGGAGGAGGCTGAGGGCGGGGAGGAAGAGCAGCCAGGCGATGCGGGGCGCGGTGGAGTGGTCGTGTCCGTGTCCGTGGCCGTGCTCGTCCTCGTGGCCGTGGTCGTGGTCCTCCGTCTTCGCGGGGCCGCGGTCGAGCATCGCGTGTGCCAGGCCCAGGAGCAGGAGGAGGACGCCGGAGATGATCAGGAGCGGGCGGAGGCCCTCCTTGACGTAGCGCAGATAGAGGTCGGTGAAGAGAGCGGTGTGCAGGAGGCCCAGGCCGGTCAGGACCAGGAGCGGTACTTGCGCGGTGCGCTTCACAGCAGGGCGCCTCCGATCAGGACGCTGGCGGCCACGGCCACGACGGTGGTCGCGGTGGAGAAGCGCACCGCGAACGCCCGGCCGAAGGTGCCCGCCTGGAGGGCGATCAGTTTCAGGTCGACCATCGGGCCCACGACCATGAAGGCCAGCCGCGCGGTCGGCGAGAAGCCGGTGAGCGAGGCGGCGACGAACGCGTCGGCCTCGGAGCAGACCGCGAGGACGACGGCGAGACCGGCCAGGAACAGCACGGACAGCCAGGGCGAGCCGGAGAAGGTGTCGAGCACCGAGCGCGGGACGGTCACGTTGAAGGTGGCCGCGGCCATGGCGCCGAGCACGAGGAAGCCGCCGGCGTGCAGGAAGTCGTGCTGGAAGCCGAGCCGGAACTCCGTGAAGCGGCTGTGGCCCGACCGGTGTCCGGTGTGCCGTACGACGGGCCGCAGCCACTCCTCGCGGCCCAGCCAGAGCCAGAGCCAGCCCATGACGGCGGCGGTGGCGAGCGAGGCTAGCAGCCGGGCCAGCACCATGGCGGGGCTGCCCGGGAAGGCGACGGCGGTGGCGGTCAGCACGATCGGGTTGATCGCGGGCGCCGAGAGCAGGAACGCGAACGCGGCGGCCGGGGTGACACCCCGCCGGATCAGGCTGTTGGCGACCGGCACGGACGCGCATTCGCAGCCGGGCAGGACCGCTCCCGCGACCCCGGCGACCGGCACGGCGAGCGCGGGGTGCTTGGGCAGCACCTTGGTGAACAGGTCCGCCGGGACAAAGGCGTTGATGGCCCCGGACAGGGCGGTGCCCAGCAGCAGGAAGGGCAGCGCCTGCACGGTGATGGCCAGACAGACGGTTCGCCAGGCCGCCACGGCGGGGTCGTTCAGCCAGGGCGTTCCCGACAGCACGAGGACGGCCGCGGCCAGGCCGAGCGCGCTCACGACCGCCGCGGTCGGCGGGGGCCTGCGGAGAAGGCGGCGCCGTCGCTCGGGTGGGCGGACGGCGGCCGGGAACACCGTCTCCGTCACATCAAGCAGCTCATCCGTTTTTGGCATTTTTGCTCCGAATGTCTGATGTTGTGACCGAACATAGCGAGGAGTACGGCCGCTGCCGCGCCCACACGCCGTCAGCACCGCAGGTCGGGCCGCGGCGTGCGGGAGTACGGTTCCGGTGTGATCAGCCGACTGCCCGTCACGATCGTCCGCTCGTGCCTGCGGGAGGGGGCGGGGCGGGAGCCCGACGGCGGTACTGGACGAGACGCCGCTGAGCGACGACGAACGGCGGCGGGTGCCGGTCCTCGCCGGGACGTCGCACGCCGTCTTCGTCGCCCGACGCGGGTCGGCCGCGTCCCTGCGCTTCTTCACCGCCGAGGGCGAACTGCCCGCGTGCGGCCACGGCACGGTCGCCGCGCTGGCCTTCCTCGCGGAGCGGGCCGGGGGCACGGAGTACCGGGGCACGCTGCGGGCGGCGGGGCGCGACTTCGCGGGCTGGGCCGTACGCGAGGACGCGTTCTTCCGAGCCGCGTTCACGGCGGGCCCCGTCGAGCTGCGCGAGCCGACCGCCGCCGAGTGCGGGCTCGTCCTCCCCGCGCTGGGCGTCACCCCGGACACGCTCGCGCCCGGTGCGCGGGTCGCCTCGGTCGGGCGGGCGCGGCTGCTGGTACCGGTGACGGCACCTGCCGCGCTCACCGCGCTCGCCCCGGACGTCGGTCAACTCCGGGCGGTCTGCGACCGGTTGGGGTTCCTCGGCTGTTACGTCTACTCGGTGGAGGCGGGCCCGGGCCGGATCGCGGCGCGCATGTTCGCGCCGTCCATCGGTGTCCCGGAGGACATCGCGAACGCCAACAGCACGGCCTGCCTCGCCGCCGACCTGGCCGACCGGGGCGTCCCCGCGATCACCGTGGACATGGGCGACTCGCTCGGCGCTCCCGCCACGATCACCGCGTCGGCGCGGGGCGGTTCGGGCGTGCGGCTGGGCGGTGCCGCCGAGGTTGTGGGCGTGGACGTGGTCCGGCTGTCGTAGGGGGCGTCGGCACGGCCGTCTCCCCTTGACCGACTGAGGGTGCGGAGGGCGAGGGCGGCATGATGGGCCGTATGCGCATTCGTATCGACGCCGTCGAGCTGCCCGGCCGTACCTTTCCCGCTCCCGCCGACAAGCCCGTCGCGACGTACGACAACGTCCATGTCGCCGTGCAGCGCCGGGACCGGCCGGCCGAACTCCTCGACCCGCAGCCGGGGACGCCGCCTCCGCGAGCTGGACACTGGAGTGCGCGGCGGAGGCCACGCCGGACGGCGTCGTGGTCACGGGCCCCTATGTCCAGCACCGGATGGGCCTGCGGTTCGTGTATCTGTCGTGGGGACGGTCGACGCGGCCGGGGTCTTCACGATGTTCCGGCGCGCCAAGCTCATGCTCGACTCCGTGCCGGACGACGTGCTGGCCGCCGCCGCGTCCGACGGGCTGCTGGTCGGGCGGCTCGGGCTGACCGACGCCAACGGCGGTCCGTTGTGCGCGCGGGTCGATCCCCGCACATCACCTGGACCGCCGAGAGCGTCGTCAGGTCGTAGCCGTCCCAGCGGTCAGGCGTCCGAGTCCTTCTTGTTCGTCGCCGCCCGGTACGCCTGGGTCGGGGTCATCGGGACGCCGTTGAGACTGACCGTCTTGTAACGGCTGACCTTCGCGCAGGACTTCGACTGGTCGGCGGTCGCGGCCTGGGCGTTGGACGTGGCCGCCTTGGTGTCGGCGGGCGCCGGGGACGAGCCGCCGCCGGGGTACGTCGTGCCGCTGGGCCAGTCCGTGCCGATCACCAGGGTCAGGCCGGTGCCGGTGCCCTGCTTGAGGTGCGAGGAGGCGAGGCCGATCGCCTTGGCCACCGTCTGTGCCTCGGCCTTCTGGCCGGAGCCGTAGGTGAGCGTGGTCGAGGTGGCGCTGACGGAGGCGTTGCCCGTGGTGGTGCCGGAGCTGAAGCCGCCGTCTATCAACGAGGTCGCGACCGTGGAGGCGCGCCCGCTGATGCTGGTGCCGTTCTCCACCGTCACGGCGATCTGCGCGGCGGGGACGGCCGCCGCCGTGGCGGTCGCGGTGGCCGCGGCGGACTTCTTGCCGTTCGAGCCGGTCAGCGACTGGTCGTTGGCGATCGTCGCGAACAGGCTCTTGGCCGCCGCCGCGGGCACCACGCGGTCGGCGTTGCTCGGGTCGGCGCCGGTCTGCATCGTGGTGAACGTCATGCGCTTCGTCGGGACCTTGTCGAGGTCCGCGGCGAGCCCGATCAGCTTCTTGACGGTGCCGAGGCCCGTGTCCACGGTGAGCGCCTTGGTGGCGGCGTCGGCCAGGTTGTAGACCGCCTGGGGATCGGTGAGCGTGCCGGCGCTCTTGAACTTGCGGATCATCGCGCTCAGGAACAGGTGCTGGGAGACGGTACGGCCGAGGTCGCTGCCGTCGCCGAAGCCGTGCCGGGAGCGGACGAACTCGAGCGCCGCGTCGCCCTTGAGGGTGTGGGTGCCCTTGGCGAGCTTCAGGTGCGAGTAGGTGTCGTAGACGTCGGCGTCGACGCACACGGAGACGCCGCCGACCGCGTCGGACATCTTCACCACGCCGGAGAAGTCCATCTGCACGAAGTGGTCGATGGTGATGCCGGTGAGCTGGTGGACGGTCTTGACCTGGCACTCCTGGCCGTACTGCAGGGCGCTGTTGATCTGGCCGTAGTAGCCGGCCGTCGACTGGCTGCTGTCCGGGTCCTTGCAGGCGGGGACCTGGGTCATGGTGTCGCGGGGATGCTCATCACGGTGGCGTTCGAGCGGTCGGCGGAGATGTGGACCACCATCTCGACGTCCGCGTTGCCGTTGCCGGTCTGGACGCCGGTCGTCGAGCAGCCGCCGCCGAGCTTGCAGTCGGTGGCGCTGCTGCGGGCGTCGCTGCCCATCACGAGGAGGTTGATCGGCGTGCGGCCGAAGGCGTCGGCCTTCTCCTTGCCGCCCGCGCCGTCGTCGATCGCGATGCTGTTGATGTTGCCGTTCAGGTGCTCGTAGAACCACCAGCCGCCGCCCGCGGTGGCCAGGATCAGCGCGGACAGGGATATCGCGCTGATCTTCAGCACTCGTCTGCCTCGCGGGGTCGGCTTGGCGCGGCGGCGCGTGTCGGCGCGTCCGCGTGCGCGGGAGCCGCCGCGCGGGGGCCTGGCGGGCCGCGGCGCGGGCGGCGGCCCGGCCGCCGGTGGGCAGGGGCTCGTCGGTGTCACCCGCACGCGGCCTGGGCACCCCTCGTGTGCGGCTGCGCGTGGCGTGTCCCACGGGGCCGTCCCCGAGGTCGGTCATCTGGCACTCCCACATAACGGTCGGGCCGGTCGGGCCGTCGAAGCTGCGGCCTGGGGCTCGCGGCCGTGTCGGGTCGGGAGAGGCGGGGTTCCCGTCTCTCTTGCGTGGTTGCGCAATATAACAATCTCAGATGAGAACCCCGCAGGGCCTTTCTCATTTACGGGATATCCTTTTACGTCAAACTCGGTCAACTGAGCGGAATCCGTGCGGTGGTGATGGTCATCGGGGTACCGGTGACGGCGATGAGGTAGAAGTGCGGGTCCGACCCTCCGGGCGCCCGCCGGACACCGCCCGGTGGCCGTACGACGTAGGTCGCGGAGGCGTGTGCGGCGAGGGTGTGCGGTCCGTCGGAGGCGCTCCACCAGTTCGAGGCGCCCTGGCCGAAGCGGCTGGCGAAGTGAGGGGTGAGCCGGGTGCCGGTGATGTTGACGACCCGGACCGCGAGGCGGGTGATGTCCCGGTGGCCGGCCCGCTCCACGAAGCTCGGTGTGACGTGCATCCGCAGCGGTGGCGCACTGGCCGCGGCGACGGTCGCGCACAGCACTGCGGGTGCGACGAGCGCCGCCGCGAGGACGGCCTTGGCCCGGTGCCCGGTCAGGCGCGGGATGCGGGGCCGCCAGGCCGAGGCGAGCGCGGCGGTGGGGACGGTGGCGGCCGCCGCGAGCCACAGCGGGGTCATCATCAGGAAGTAGCCGTCCTGGGACCGGGTGGCGAGGTAGAAGCTCAGCCAGGGCAGCACGGTGATCGCCGGGCCGAGCCGCCGCACGAAGAGCAGGGTGGCGGCGAGCAGGCCGAGCAGGAGCAGCAGGCTGGCGTAGGAGTAGTAGTCGAGGTGCCTGCTGCCCGCGGTGAAGTAGTACGAGATCCCCATGAGGCCCTGGCCGTGCAGGATCGCCTTCTGGGTGAGCGGGAGCAGCAGGCCGTGCAGCCAGGTGGGGAAGTCCTGGGTGGCGAAGTAGGCGTTGATCGCGGCCCAGGTGAGGGCGGCGGTGCCGGTGTAGCGGGCGACCACGGCCAGGGCGGGCCTCGGGCCGAGTTCGCCGCGGCGGACGGCGTAGAGGCCAACGAGGAGGAACGGCGTGAGAAACCAGGCGAGTTGCTGGCTCGCGCAGGCCGCGCCGAGGCAGAGGGCCTGGACCACTCCGGGAGTCCGAGCCGGCCGCCGGCTCCGGTGTCGGTCCAGCGGACCACCACGGGGATCAGGAGGACCAGGGCGAGGACGGCCGGGTAGCCGGAGTAGGCGTAGCCCGGCAGGAAGCCGAAGCCGAGGCATACGGCGGTGGCACCCGATCGCCAGGGGCGGGCAGCAGCAGCCACAGCAGGACGGCGCCGCCGAGCAGCGCGGCGGTGGTGACGAGGGTGGCGGCGGCCGTCGAGTGGATCACGGCGTGCACGGGGGCGGCGAGCAGCGCGGTCAGAGGCGGGTAGCCGTACGTGTAGTCGGCGCCCCCGGACATGGTCTTCGTGATGCCGACCGAGGAGCTGTCGAAGAGCCACGGCCAGGGCTGGCCGTAGATCGGGTGTCCGCGCAGGATCTCGTGGGCGGCCTGGGCGGTGAGGACGCCCTCGTCGGTGCCCGCGTGGTCGAGCCAGTAGCCGCAGAGCACCAGGACGACGGCGAGCAGCAGGACGCCCGCGTCGACCCGGGTGAGGGTGCGGCGGGTGCGGGTGGTGAGGGCGAGGACGCCCGCGATCAGGATCCCGGCGTAGCAGACGGAGATGATCCCGGCGACGGGCGGATGGGAGGTCATCGCCTTCGTCCAGGCGCCGCGGGTGCCGATGAACAGGCTGATCGCGGCGATCAGTGTCATCCCCGGTGCAGCTGCTGCGGCGCGGCCGGGTCGGGCGCGAGCGCCCCGGCTCGCGGCGGACCGGCCGTGGAGGGCGCGTCCTGCGGCCTCAGCCGCAGACCGCCGCCGGCACGGGGACCGTCTTCCATGGCGTCCTTCTCCTCGTTCCGTTCCGGCGATCGGCAGTTCACGCCGGGGTCACCTCCACTACATGTCGTAGAGGTGAAAGGGAGCGGCGAGGTTCATCGGAGGAGGGAAGAGCCGGGCAAGAAAACGGTGGATCGGGGCGGGCCGGTGCGTGGACCGGCCACGGAACGCGACGGCGAGCGGTCAGCACGGCTGCTCGTACACGAGCCCGCCGTACTCCCCGGCGGCGATCTCCTCCCGTGTCCGGCGCCATGTCCCAGGAGTCGGAGAATCCGCCGAGCTGCACGCGGACACCGGGGCGACGGCCGAAGCGCCATGGTCCGCGGGGCGCCGTCCGACTCGCCGTCGAAGGAGAGGCCGGGCACGGGATACAGGGTGCGTGGCTCGTAGACCCTGATGTCGCCGGCGGGGCGTCCGGTGGTGGGTGCTCCGGCGGGTATGTGCAGCAACGCCGACTGCTCCGGCGGGTATTCGACCTCGGTGAAGAACAACAGGTGCCCTTCGGCGGGCAGTTCGATGTCCAGGGCGCCCTGCAGCAGGACCGCGCAGTCGACGCTCAGCACCAACGGCTCACGTCCGTCCGGCCAGTTGACCCCGTCCGGAAGTGCGGGGATTCCACCTGTTCGGACGGCGGTGCGGGCGTTCTCTCGGCTCGGCTCGGGCAGTTCGCCGTGCCGCACCAGGTAGAGACACGGCCGCGTCCGGGCCGTCAACTCCCGCACGACAGACGCCGGAACACCATGCTTGGCGGCCGTCTCGAGGAGCAGCGGTCCGTCGATCGAAGTCATGACACGCGGACGGGAGCGTGCTGCCGGGGCCTGCGGTGCGCTACCGGGCGCCTGAGCGAAGGGAGTTGGTCAGGCGCCCGGGAGGCCGAACCGGCCGTCAGTCCTTGATGACGGACTTCACCCAGGTGATGAAGTTCGCCGTCGGGTCGCCGGTGCGCTCGGCCATCGTGTGCGCCTCGGCCCACACGGTGGCGAAGTCGACGTCACGGATGCCGTAGTTCCGCAAGGCCAACGCGAGGTTGATCTCAGTGGTGTTGGCCGTGTCGCCCTGCATGATGCCGGTGCGGATGCGCCAGTGCCGAGCCACCCGCGACTGCCGGTAGCCGTCGAAGGCGGGCGAGAGGAAGTACAGCGGGTTGTACGCCTCGCCCCGCCAGACGATGTCCTTGCCGACGCTGTCCTTCTTGGCGAAGTCGCTGTCGTACGCGGCGAATCCGTAGTCGGCTCTCCAGTCGGAGTACGTGGCGTACGCGGTCTGGTTCGCCTTGATGACGTCGCGCGTGAGCGGCGCGAAGTGCGAGGGAAGGTCGAGCCCCATCGCGAAGACGCTGTTCTCGCCCTGCCCGCGGGAGTACCCGTCGAACGCGCCGACCGGCTTGTTCGCGTTCTTCTGGCTGTTGACGAAGCCTTCGAGGCCGGACACCGTGGCCGTGTTGGTCGTGGCGTCGTAAGTGACCCACGTGCTGGCCGAGTTGAGGTACGCGATGTAGTCGTCGACCGTCTCGTACGTCGTCGACGTGCCCGTCGAACCCGATCCGGGCGGGCCGCCCATCGTCGTGATGGTGTACGGGAAGGTGTTGTCCGACAGGAAGTTGTTCAACGAGGTGGTGATCACCCCGATCAGGTGGTCGTAGTAGCTGCCGGCCAGGTGGGTGCCGCTGCTGGACGGGGTCAGTTCGAGGCGCTCGCCCTGCTCGTCGCGCAGGCCGAGGCGGTTGAGGTACTTGGGCCAGGCCTTCGCGAGGTCCGCCGAGTAGGCGCTGGTCCACGTGGTCGACGCGCGCGTGCCGGTCGAGGCGAACTGGCCCATGTTCCACTCGTAGGACAGGTTGGCCTCGTGCAGGTCGGTGATCGGGCACCAGGCCATGACACCGGCGACCGCGTCGCTGAGGGGACGGCCGTCGCCGTCCTCCATCGCGGCGCCGATCGTGCGCAGGTAGGGGACGTAGAGCGGGCTGTCGCCCGACGTGCCCGCCACGGTGTCCTGGGCGCCGCCGCCGCTCATGCCGAACAGGACGATGTCGTCCGTGCTGCCGGGCAGGACGTTCCGGTTGTACCGGAGGAACCGGACGGCGGCCTTGAGGTCGGTCACGCCCCAGGGGGCCGCGTCGGAGCGGGTGCCGGTCGAACTGTCCCGGCCGCGCAGCCCCGGCCACACGTAGATGAGCCCGGCTTCGAGGTACGCGGACACGCTGGTGTAGCCGTACGACGTGGCCGGCGCCTGCTGGGCGTAGCCGGGGTGTTCACCGGGATCACGATCGGCGCCGTGCGTCCCGAGTACTGGCCGACCGTGCCCTTCGGGTCGGCCCTCGCGGTGTACGTCGTCCCGTCGCTGTTCGCCGTGGCCGTCAGATAGGCGCCCGGGACGTAGATCGACAGGTTCTCGTAGTCCGTCGCCGCCGGGTTCGCGACGTACACCTTCCCGACCTGGTAGTACACGTCGTTCGTCGCGTCGTATGACCACGCGGTCGGGTCGAACTCCAGCGAGTACGCCGCGGACGTGCTCGCGGAGCGGCTCGACGAACCGCCCGACGACGAGGCGGCGGCGTAGGCCGTGGCCGCCGTGCCCTCGGCGATTCCGAACGTGGCCAGGGCTGCGGCGCCCGTGACGCTCGGATGACGCTTCTGCGATTGATCTCCACCCGTGGACCTCCTTGTGGGGGCAAGTTGCTTGGTCACAGCCGTCCTTGGGCACCACCCCCGGCGACGCCGCGGGGGAAATCGGGCTGTGCGGCTCGTACGAGTCCCCGACTGTAGGCCGGGATCATGAGCCGACGCCGCAATATTGTTAACAATTTCGATGATAATTTTGTTAGAAGAAATTCGGCACCGCCCGCCGACTTTTATTCGGTTGTCGCTCCCCGCGTCCGGCCCTCACCATGGGCGGGACACCGGGAGCTGCCCGGTGCTCAGAGAGGAGGCACGACTGTGACCACGACTGTCGTCGGCCTGTCCACGGCCCGCCTTCCTCTCACCTCATGGAGCACCCCCAGCGATGTCTCGCGACGATCTCCCGCACTACCCCCAGCACGCTCAACACCCGGCGTTTCCTGACGACTTCGGCACCGAGCCGTACCGCGACGGCCCGCCGTCGGACGGCATGGGTGACATCGACGACCGGTTCGTCTTCGACTTCCGCGAGTACGACGACCTCGCCGACGGCCAGCGCTGGTCGACCTGGCTCAGCGTCGAACCCCTCAGCCGCGGCCCCGAGCCGCTCCCGGACTGGGTCGTGACCTCACAGGGCGCGATCGACACCGAGCTGGGCGTCCTCAAGACCGGCAAGGAAGCCGACGTCCACCTCGTCGAGCGTGCCGACCCGCTCGACCCCGACGCCGGCGTGGTGATGGCGGCCAAGCGGTACCGCTCCTCCGAGCACCGGACCTTCCACCGCGCCGCGTCCTACACCGAGGGCCGCTCGATGAAGCGCTCACGCGACGAGCGCGCGGTCAAGCGGAAGAGCACGTTCGGCCGCCAGGTCGCGGCCGGCGAGTGGGCGGTCTCCGAGTGGGCCGCGCTGGTGCGGTTCTGGAGACTCGGGCTGCCGGTCCCCTACCCGGTCCAGATCGACGGCACCGAGATCCTCATGGAGTGGATCACCGTCGTCGACGAGGACGGCACCGTCCAGACCGCGCCCCGGCTCGCCCAGACCCGCCCCTCACCCGAGCTGCTGGCGTCCTACTTCGCCCAACTCACCGACGCACTCGCGACGATGGCGCAGAACGGCATCGTGCACGGCGACCTCTCGGCGTACAACATCCTGGCGGCGGGCGACCGGCTGGTCGTCATCGACCTCCCGCAGATCGTCGACCTGGTCGGCAACCTCAACGGCATGACCTTCCTCCAGCGCGACTGCGCCAACATCTGCGGCTGGTTCCGCTCCCGTGGCCTCGACGCCGACGAGGACGCCCTGTTCGGGGAGTTGATGGCCCACGCCTTCTGAACCACCGCGCGTCGCGCTACGGCGACGGGGAGGGCCGGTGCCCGCCCCCGCCGCCGTGTCCGTCCAGCCGCCGTAGCCGCCCAGCCCCCGTAGCCGTCCAGCCGCCGTGGCCGTCCCGTCAGCCGATGCGCGTCCCCGCGCCCCCGACACGGACACGCGGGTCACCGGCGCGCAGCGTCACGGTGAGTTCGCCGGGGCGGCCCAGGTCCTCACCCTGGTGCAGGGTGAGGACGGCGTCCTCGGGAACGAGGCCCAACTCCCGTACGTACGCCCCGAACGCGGCGGCCGCGGCACCGGTCGCCGGGTCCTCGACGACACCGCCGACCGGGAACGGGTCGCGGACGTGGAAGACGGTGGCCGACTCCCGCCACACCAACTGGACGGTGGTCAGGTCCAGTTGGTGCATCAGGGTTTCGAGTCGCGCGAAGTCGTAGGCCAGATCGGCGAGTCGGGCGCGGGTCGCCGCGGCGAGGACGAGATGGCGGGCACCGGCGAACGCGATGCGGGGCGGGAAGGCGGGGTCGAGGTCGGCTTCCGGCCAGTCGAGCGCGGCGAGCGCCTCCGCGAGGTCGGCGTCGGCAATCTCCTCGACACGCGGCTCCACGCTCGTGAGCGTGGCCCGGAGCGTCCCACCCTCGTCGACCACGTCGACCGGCACGACGCCCGCACGCGTCGCGAACACCAGCTCCCCGGCCCGACCCGCTCGGCGAGCGCGACGGCGGTCGCGACGGTCGCGTGCCCGCAGAACGGCACCTCGGCCTTGGGACTGAAGTAACGGATGCCGTACGCCCGCCCCTCCTGACCACCGAGCCCCTCCGGCGGCGCGGTCAGAAACGCGGACTCCGAGTACCCGAGCTCGGCGGCGACCGCCAACATGGCGCTGTCGTCAAGGGCGTTCGCGTCAGGACGACACCCGCGGGGTTGCCGCCGTCGGGGTCGCTGGAGAAGGCGGTGTATCGCAGCACCTCGGGCCGCGGCGGGTTCGTCGTCATACCCGCGGCAACGTGGGGCGGGTCGCGCCCATTCCCGGAGGTGAGCGGGGCGGACGCGAGCGAAGGCGACGACATCTTCCGCGACCGCGCCGCCGCCCCCAACACCCGCCGCGCCGCCCGGGGTTACGACGTCCGCCGGGACTCCACGCCTCCCGCGCGGGCACCGCCGCCCCACGCGGGACCAGCCCGCCGCTCCCTCCGTAGAGCCCTCCGGCACCTTCCCCCGGAAGTCCCGCACACCTTCTCCATGAACCGCCGCGCAGACACCTCCCGCCCCGAAGCCGCCACAACCTCTCTCCGGGAGCACCACACCCTCCACATCGAGGAAGTGCGACGGTGACGTTCACCCACAGTTCCCGCACAGCCGAAGCGGTTCCCCGGCCGCGGAGGCCGCACCAGGGCCTCCCCCTCCCCGCACACTCGAAAGGCGCCCGCCTTGAGCGCTCCTGTCCTTTGTGGAATCCCCGTACGTCGTCTCGCGACAGCCCTGACCGCCTCGGCGTCCGCGCTGGCCCTCACCGCGTGCGGCGTCATCGACGGAGTCGGCGGCAGCGACAGCTCCGCGTCTCCGGAGAAGGGCGACGACATCACGGTGGGTCTGCTCCTGCCCGACAAGGACACCGCACGCTTCGAGAGCTTCGACCACCCCGTCATCAAGAAGGAGGTCGCCGCCCTCACACACGGCAGGGGCAAGGTCGTCTACGCCAACGCCGAGGCGAGCCAGGACAAGCAGAGTCGCCAGTTCCAGCAGATGGTGGACCAGAAGGTCGACGTCATCCTCGTGGACGCCCTGGACGCGAAGGCCATCGCGCCGGACGTGCGGAAGGCGAAGGCCGCCGGCATCCCCGTCATCGCCTACGACCGTCTCGCACAGGGTCCGATCACCGCGTACATCTCGCACGACAACGAACTCGTCGGCGAGATCCAGGCCCGCGCGATCATCACGGCGCTCGGCAGCAAGGCGGCGTCCAGCAAGATCGTCATGATGAACGGCGACCCGTCCGACACGAACTACGCGAAGTTCAAGGAGGGCGCCCTCGGCGAACTCAAGGACAGGGTTCGGATAGCCAAGCAGTACGACACCGCCAAGTGGTCCCCCGCGGTCGCCGAGGCCAACATGAAGAACGCGATCAAGACCGTCGGCCTCGCCAACATCGCGGCCGTCTACGCGGCGAACGACGGCCTCGCGGGCGCCGTCATCAAGGCCCTGAAGGACGCGGGCGCGACGAAGATCCCACCGGTGACCGGCCAGGACGCGAACCTGGACGCGGTGCAGCGGATCGTCTCCGGCGATCAGTACATGACCGCGTACAAGCCGTTCATCGAGGAGGCCACCCGCGCCGCGGACATGGCGGTCTACAAGGTCCAGGGCCACGACATCCAGTTCGACGCCCTGACCCGCGACGCGGTCGACAGCCCCACGGAGCGGAAGATCCCCACGATGCTGGTGCCGGTCGTCGCCCTCACGAGGGACAACATCAAAGACACGGTGATCACGGACGGCGTCTACTCCGTCAAGGACATCTGCACCTCGAAGTACGGGGCGGACTGCTCGGCGATCGGGCTGAAGTAGGGGCGCCGGGTGAGGGGGCGGGGGTCGGCTGACCCCGGGGGCGGCGGGGCGGGGACTGCGGTTCCGGGGGCGGCCGGTCCCCGGTGGTCCTCAGAACGCCGGGCCGAGAAGCGGCACGTCATGGGGGCGCCTCGGAACCGATCTCGGCTTGGGCTTCGACCCCGGCTTCGGCTTCATTCCTGGCTTCAATGCCGAACCCCGGCGACGGCTTGGATGATGACGGTCAGCTGCGCGCGGCGACCGAGCGTCACGTCATCACAGTGGCCCACAACGTGACAACCGGCGTGCTCCGAGCACCGAACCCGGAACGGTTCACGGCACCCGCTCCATCACGCCGCGGACAACCTTGAGTCCGTCAGGCGAGCGTAGTGACTCCAGCAGTCGTATCAAGTCACACTGAGACCACGTCAAGGTGCACTCCCGCCGCTTGAACTGGCTTTCATGCAGGGAGAGTTGCACAGTGGCTCGCGGCTCGACCGGGGCACGGAGGCTCCATCAGGTGTCCCCCTCCAGGTCAACGCCCGCCCACTCCCGCACCTTGACCTGGCTGCACCACGCAGCGAAGCTGCCATCCCGGAAGAGCCGGGTTCACCTCACCAGTGGCTGCCGAGTCTCCATTTCCGCCCGTCGGTACCCCAGAAACCCATAGCCTGCGACCGTGTCTGGGCTGGGAGGCCAAATGGTCGACGTATTGATCATTACGGCGTTGCCGATGGAGTTCGAAGCCGCGCGTTCGGCCGGACTGGCGCCGATCGCGGGCGGGGTTGGCGTGGCCCGGTGGGAGGAACGGGGAGTCGGCACTCGCGAACCGCATCTCGTGGGCGAATACGTGGGCCCGGACGGCAACAGCCTTTCGGTGGTCCTTGCCCTGTCACCCCGGATGGGGGCCGGACAATCGCGCCTTTCACCCTCGGGCTGGTCGAGCGGCTGAAGCCACGCTGTCTGGCCATGAGCGGAGTGTGCGCCGGAAATCCGGCGAAGGCTGCACTCGGCGACGTGGTCGTCGCGGAAATGGTGTACGCCCATGACGAAGGTAAGCAGACGGCGGAGAGATTCCAAGGAGACCACCGCCAGATCGCCCAGGACGAACGGGTGATCCGTGCGGCCTGGGCCTTGGACACCTCGAAATTACCCAGCTTCGTCGCCGCGACCGACGAGGACGCGAAGCGCTGGTTCCTGGAACTTCTCTTCTTAGAGCAGGACCCGAAATACCATCCCGCCCGCGAACGCTATTTCCCCGGGGCAAGTGGCGGGACCAACTCGATGCGTTCGAGCGCGAGGGTCTGATCGCACGTCAGGACGCCGGATGTACGTTGACCGAGTTGGGACGATCCTTCATCTCGCGCGCCATCTATGACGATGCCGATGGGCCGGACCGGCTTCCGTTCGGCCTCGTGGTGGGCCCGATGGCGACCGGTAACGCGGTGGTCCAGGACGGGACAACCTGGGCACGACTCGGCGGCATGGGCGTCCGTACGATCACGGGCCTGGAGATGGAGGCCGCAACCATCGCCACCATCGCGGAGACGCAACAGATCCCCTTCTGGCTTGTGGCCAAGGGCGTCATGGACCACGCCGATCCCAACAAACGCGACCACTATAAAAACTTCGCCGCGAAGGCTTCGGCTGAGGTGCTGTACGCGCTGCTCCGCAAGCTCGCCGGCACGATCACCGCCGAGCGCGCGGACGACGGGCAGAGGGAGGGATCGGACTGGCGGACCCGCCTCCGGAAACAGGGGCTGCACGTGTGGACAGACGAGTTGTTCGCCGCTGGGATGGCAACGAGCGACGCCGCACATGCACTTCCGCCGCTGCGCCAGAATGAGGCCGTCGATGCGGTCTTGCTGGGCACTGGCCGACTGCCGAACCTGCAGCGGGAGTTCGTCGGCGTCGGCCGCGCGTTCGACACGTGGGTCGGCCATGCCCACCGAAAGCGCGGTGAGGACGGGCTCCGGGTTTTCTGGCTGGTCGGCGAGGCAGGACCGCACCGGAGCAAGGCACTGCTCGCCGCAGTGTCACGAGCTCAGGCCGACGGATGTACCGTCTACGACCCGGGGCGCAACCTCGCTCTCGCCGCCGAGACCATCGCCGAGTTGGGCGTTGCCGACCTCCCGGCGGGGCCGACGCTCATCCCCGTGGACCTTCCTGCCCAGCAGTCAAGCGCCGACTGGATCAAACTTCTTGAGGTCTTGGACGGCGTCCGTCGGTACAGGAACACGCAGAAGAATCCTCCTCCGGTTCTGGTCGTCGGGGGCACAGCAGCACAGGAACAACTCGCGTACAGCATCCTCGAATCGTCGATCGAGATCGAATCATTCGACGTGTTGGGCCGCCCGCACCAGCGCCCGTACAGCTACGCCGGTGCGGAGAGCATGGCGAGTCAGTCCCTTCCGGCGGAGCACATCTTCAACCGGGGGCTGCCGAAGACAGCACCGCAGTTGTTCGGCCGCGGTGGCGAGTTGGCGACACTGCGGGACGCCTGGCTGTCCGACGAGACCCGGATCCTGTCCGTCGTCGCCCCTGGTGGGGTGGGTAAGTCCGCACTCGTCAACCATTGGCTGCGGGAGATGCGCAACCACGACTACCTGGGCGCGAAAAGGCTCCTGGCCTGGTCGTTCTACAGTCAGGGAACGAAGAAGAACCTGGTCTCCGCCGACGCGTTCGTCGCCTTCGCCTTGGACTGGCTCGGCGACGACGCCCCACCGTCCATGAGCCCGTCGGCCCAGGGCACCCGCCTGGCCAAGCTGATCCGTGAGCATCATTTCCTGCTCGTACTGGATGGCCTGGAACCGCTCCAGCACCCGGAAGCGGCACCGGATGTCGGCGGCATGCTCACCGACTCATCGATCGCGGCCCTCCTCCGCGAGCTGGCAAAGCCTGGGTGGGACGGGCTCTGCCTGATCACCACGCGGGTGCCACTCACCGACCTCGCGCCCCAAAAGCAAGGCACGCCGGACGTAGTCGCCCAGTTGCGGCTGGACAACCTCGATGACAGGGCAGGCGCCGATCTCCTCCAGGCCCTGATCGGCCGACAGCGCGATATCGCTGAGACTGAGCGGGCGGTCCGGGAGGTCAACGGTCACGCGCTCGCGGTCAACCTGCTCGGGCGCTACCTGAGGGACGTCCATGGCGGGCGGCTCAGCGGACGTTTCGAATTGAGGGGCCTCACCGTGGCGGTCGCCGACGGCGGCCACGCGCGGCGGATCATGCAGACCTATACCGAATGGCTGAACCGGTACGGGCGCTCCGGCGAACTGGCCATCCTCGACATCATCGGCCTCTTCGACCGGCCCGCCCCGTACTCGGCGATGGCAGCCGTCCTGGCTGACACCGAGCTGGGCACGGCGGCACCGGGGCTGGGTGAAGTCGGCAGCGCCGAGTGGGATCGGTGCGTTGCGGAACTGCGGCGAATGGGGCTGTTGAGCAGTGAGACGGCGGGCTTACCGGGAACTCTCGATGCCCATCCACTGATCCGTGAGCATTTCCGCGACCGGCTGCAGGGCGCGCCGAACGACCTGTGGAAAGCAGGCAACCGCGCACTGTATGCGTACTACCTGCGGCGTGCCCCGGAGCTGCCGTCGAACGCGGCGGACATGAACCTTCTCTACGCTGCGGTGAACCACGGTTGCGCGATCGGGCTGCACCAGGAGGTCTTCGACACGGTGCTCCTTCCCCCGTGTGTGGCGCGGCCCCCGCGCCAGCTACTCGACCCGGATCCTGGGCATGACCGGTTCGGAGATCGTCGCGCTGTCCAACTACTTCTGGATGCCGCGGTGGACCGAACTGCGGCGGCAGGATCCCCGTTGTCTCAGCAGGCCCGCCTCATGGTGATGACCAACGCCGGCCTGCGGCTGCGGCAGCTCGGTCGACTCGACGACGCCCGGGACAGTTGCGGTGCGGTGTTCCACCATGACCCGTCGGCGGACGAGCCTGCGGTGTTCCCGGACATCTCCTTGTCGGGCGACGATCCGGCGGTCATGGCAGACGCAGCCTTCACCGCGTCGCTCTACTGCGAGCTGCTGGTGATCGCCGGCCAGCTCCAGACTCCCGCCCCCGGCGCCCACGATAGTGCCCGGTCGAGCGCCGACCGCGCCATCGCCTTCGCGGATCTCTGCGGTGACCCCTACTTCAAGATGTACTCCCGCTCCTGTCTCGCCGAGGTGTACTTCATGGTGGGCAAAATCCGCCGAGCGCGAGACCTGTTCGCGGAGGCCAAGGCGATCGCGGCCGAGCAAGAGGCGAAACCGCCCTTTCTGTACTCCCAGAACCTCTACCGCTACGGCTACTTCGTCATCGAGACTGGCGGGGCCGCGACGCTCCTGGCCGACGCGGAGCAGGACCCCGGGTGGGGTCTGAACGGAGACGACTCCTCCCAGCTCTCACGGGCGATCCGCCGACTGGTCCTGGGCGCGGCACGCCGATCGCTGGTCGAGCGGGGGCCCTGGACCGGGAGCAATTGGCGATTGCCGGCACACAGGTGGACGACGCGATCGTGGAGCTCCGCGGCGTCGGCTACACCGACTACATCGTGCGGGGGCTCCTTGAACGGGCACACTTGCTGTGCGTTCGGGAAACCCTGAGGACTACGCGAGCGCCCTCGACGATCTCGACGAGGCCCTCATCGAGACCACCCGCGGCAGCATGAAGCTACTGACCGCCGACGTGTATCTCCAACGGGCGGCCTGCCATCTTTCAGTCTGGTCGTCCATGACCTCCGATCAGCGCACAGCCATGAGGACACACCTCGCGGACGCTCTGACCGAGGCCGACCAACGGATCTGGGCCCTCGGGTACGGGCGCCGGGACACGATGCTGGACGAATTGAACCAACAAGCCCGCAGCTACGGCGTCATCTGACCGGCGGCCACCGCGGGATGTCCACAATTCCGCGGGTCGCGGGAAGGAGTCGCTGATCGCCAACACGCCGGACCAGCGTGCACCCGTGCGCTCGATGTGCCTTTGGACGCCGTACTTCTTGTCGGCCGCCCTGGGACGTCACATCCACAGAGGGCGTCGACCCTGTAGCCGGGCTCCGGGAACGCCACGTATCACGTCACCCTGCCGAGCTCCGCCCCGTACGAGCCAGCCGGCAGGAGCGCGCGGACAGCATCACGTACCGGAGAACTCGGCGACAGCAGCGACCAGGTCAGGTGGCCGACAGGCCGAACCTCTGGCCTTCCGCGTCGCCGATGCACCCTTCGATGTCACAGACGACTGGCACAGACACTCTTACGGGGTCTGGACCTGTACCACCGTTCGCGAATAGGCATCAGGGTTGTCGGCGTCATAGGGACCGTCGGTCAACCCCAGCATCCTCATGGCGACCGCACCGTCGTTGCGGATCGCATGCGACATACCGATCGGCACTGTCACCAGGACAGCTCAGGCCCGTTGAAACTGCGCTGCTGGACTGGCGTACCCGCACCCTCGTCCCAATGCAACGACCAGCGGTCGCCAGCCATGACAACCAACAGTTCACGCCTTGCGGCGTGGAAGTGGTTCCCACGCACGGCGCCGGGCTCGATGGTGGCGATGTGCATGTCTGCCACCGGAAACCCTCCGGCGAACAACTCCGCCGGAACACTGAAGCTGCTGCCGCGAGCATCACCAGAGTCGTGCAATTCGACAGCCGAGAAGCTCTGATTTTTCACTCCGAGACCGTCTCACAGACCTTCCCGTCAACTCAACCATGGGGCTGTCGCTTAGTCCGGCCCGGCAATCCTCCGGAGCGCTCATTCAGAAAGCTGGACATTCACATCCAGCGAGCCCATCTCCGTCAAGTCCCGGATCAGCCATTGATAAGCAACTGCAGTCGCCTTGGAACAGTGGCCGCCAACCCTCGCTCGCAGCATGGCCACCCAACGTCCGCAATGACGCCCCACCAACAAGGCGCAGCCGTCGTCCACACCCTCCTCGTTTCCGAAGGACCGGGACAGCGCAGTCGCCGAGCGGGATCCCAGACCGCCCACGGCAGCCCACCTCTGCCCGTCAGCCCCCTCCCCCTTGTCCCCACCCCCTCACCCCCTAGCCTGAGTTTGTGCCGCAAATAAACAAACCCCGAACGCACAACGTCGTGCCGGGCGCCCTCACCGACCTCACCCGACTCCGGATCACCCTCACCGCGTTCTTCGCCCTGGACGGCTTCATCTTCGCCGGGTGGGTCGTCCGCATCCCCGACATCAAGGAACAGACCGGCGCCTCCGCCAGCACCCTCGGCCTCGCCCTGCTCGGTGTCTCCGCCGGCGCGGTCATCACCATGATGCTCACCGGCCGCCTCTGCCACCGCTACGGCAACCACCAAGTCACCGTGGTCTGCGCCGTGTTGCTCTCCCTGAGCGTCTCCCTCCCCCGCTCACCCACTCCGCGCTCACCCTCGGCCTCGTCCTCCTGGTCTTCGGCGCGGCCTACGGCGGGATCAACGTCGCGTTCAACAGCGCGGCGGTCGACCTGGTCAGGGCCATGCGGCGGCCCATCATGCCGAGTTTCCACGCCGCGTTCAGCCTGGGCGGCATGGTCGGCGCCGGGCTCGGCGGACTGGTCGCGGGCGCCCTCACCCCGACCCAGCACCTGTTCGGCCTGACCCTGATCGGCCTGCTCGTCACCGCGCTGGTCGGTCGCAGCCTGCTGCGCCAGAAACCCCGGCGTTCCCCGACGACGTACCGAAGGACTCACCGCAGGGCTCGCCGAAGCACTCACCGAAAGGCTCGCCCAAGGGCTCACCGCAGCACGAGCCGGAGAACTCACCGGATCCCTCGCCGGACGACTCACCGGAGGCCTCGCCAAAGGACTCATCAAAGGACTCACCAAAGCCCTCGCCGACAGGCTCACCGGACCAAACACCGAGGCACTCGCACTCACCGAACGACCCGCCCCCACCCCGCCGCCTGAACACCCGCACCCGAGGCCTCGTCTTCACCTTCGGCCTGATCGCCCTCTGCACGGCCTTCGGCGAAGGCGCCCTCGCCGACTGGAGCGCCCTGCACCTGGAGCAGGACCTCGACGCCACCGCCGGCGCCGCCGCCATCGGCTACTCCTGCTTCGCGCTCGCCATGACCGTCGGCCGGCTCTCCGGCACCCGGCTTCTCGAACGCCTCGGCCGTACCCGCACCCTCGTCTCCGGCGGCACGACCGCCGCAGCCGGGATGCTGCTCGGCGCCCTCGCGCCCTCCCTCTGGCTCGCCGTCCTCGGCTTCGTGATCACCGGGCTCGGCCTCGCCAACCTCTTCCCCGTCGCCGTCGAACGCGCCGGCACCCTCGCGGGCCCCGACGGCGTCGCCATCGCCTCCACCCTCGGCTACGGCGGCATGCTCCTCGGCCCGCCCGCCATCGGCTTCATGGCCGACTGGTACTCCCTCCCCGCCGCCCTCACCAGCGTGGCCGTCCTGGCCGCCGCCGCGGCCTGCATCGGCTTCCTCACCCGACACGTGTCAGAGGGCTGATTACACGTCACCAGGGGCGGCGAACAAGCCAACGACCCTGTCCCACAAGGACAGTTGGGGCCAACGAGGCGCATGATCCGAACCACGGGGTAATAACGTGGTTGCCCACGACCGGAGTTCGACGGTTCCGAAGCTCCACGGTTCCGGAGTCCAACGGTTCCGGAGTCCAACGGTTCCGTGGCCGTCGCCGCGCACGAACGCACGCACGCACGCACAGGAGCGTCCATGACCGAAGAGGCCCCCACTCCACGCCGGACCCGCTCGCCAGGTTCGACACGACCGTGCCGCAGTCCGCCCGGATCTGGAACTACTGGCTCGGCGGCAAGGACAACTACGAGGTGGACCGCACCGCCGGTGACGCGTTCCGCGAGATCTTCCCCGGCATCGAGACCGGCGCCCGCGCCGCCCGCTACTTCCTCGCCCGCGCCGTCCGTCACCTGGCCGGCGAGGGGGCGTGCGGCAGTTCCTGGACATCGGCACCGGTCTGCCCAGCGTGGACAACACCCATGAGATCGCCCAGCGCGTGGCCCCCGAGTGCCGCATCGTCTACGTCGACAACGACCCGCTCGTCCTGGCCCACGCCCGCGCCCTGCTCACCAGCTCCCCGGAGGGCGTCACCCACTACGTCGACGCCGACCTCCGCGACCCGGACACCATCGTGCGCGAGGCCGCCGGAACCCTCGACTTCGGCCGGCCCATCGCCCTCATGCTGATGGGCATCCTGGGCCACATCGAGGACTACGACGAGGCGCGCGAGATCGTACGCCGCCTCGTGGCCGCCCTCCCCCGCCGGCAGCTACCTCGTCCAGTACGACAGCACCGACACCAGCCCGGCCTACGTCGACGCCATCCGCCAGTACAACGAGGGCGGGTCGATCCCGTACATCCTCCGCACCCCCGACCAGATCGCAGGCTTCTTCGAGAACCTGGAACTCCTCCCCCGGGCGTGACCTCCTGCTCCCGCTGGCGCCCCGACGACAACGCGTGGGGCCTACCGGCAGAGGTCCACCAGTACGGCGGCGTTGCCCTCAAGCGCTAGCCCCTCCGCGGCAGTTGGGGTCTCCGAACGGACTCTGATCCAACGCCCGACACAACGAGCGGCCGACCGGGCCGAGGAACAATGACGGGCCGGGGCGCTGGTTGAGGAACGGCGCGCGGAGCAGATCAGGACCGTGCTGCAGTTCGTCCGGTTCACGCTGGAGGCGCCGGGGACAGCCTGGCCGACCACCTCGAACCCGTCACAGCGGAGTTCCTCGCCACCGCCCGCCACCGCCCGCCGCAGCCCGCCGCAGCCCGCCGCAGCCCGCCGCAGCCTGAGCTGACGTCGACGGTCACAACCACCCGGCAGGGGCTCGCTGCAAGCCGCGGATCAGGTCGCGCACCCGGCTCGTGCCTCGTCTCCGCCAATCCGACACTCGGGGCCGTTTCCTATATGATCCAGCACCCAGCCGAAGTGCCCGCGAGACACGGCAACATCACCCACAGGCACACATAACGCGCTCCCACCGCACCCGTTCACGCCACACCCCTTGACGCACCCCATTCCTCCCCACGATCGCCGCATCGATTTCCTATCTGATTCCGATGTGAATCCGCAGGGGTGGGTCATGCGCTTCCCAACCAGATCTGTCCTGCCCGGAGTTGTCGCGGCCGTGTTGCTGGCCTCGGGAACCGCGGCCTGCACCTACCGGAACTCCGGTGCGCAGGCCGGCAGTCAGGCCGCGCCGGCCGGGCGCACGGGTGCGGGTGCCGACCTCGTGGACGGTTCGAAGACCAAGGTCGCTCTCGTGCCGGGCGGCGCGCACCCGTACTTCCAGCCCTGGAAGACCGCGGGCGCCGCCGCGAAGAAGACGTACGGTCTCGGGGACGTCGCCTTCGACGAGACGGCGCAGTGGGACCAGCAGAAGCAGAACAACCTGCTGTCGACGCTCGCGGCGCGCGGCTACAACGCGTTCGGGGTGTTCGGCGTCTCCCCCACCGACATCAACTCGACCTTCGCGGACCTCAAGTCGCAGGGTTTCCCGGTGGCTTCGCTGGGTTCGTGCCCCGCGGGCGACAAGGACGAGGCCGACTTCTGCCTCTCCACGGACGTCCAACTCGCCGCGTACAAAGCCGCGAAGGCCGCGATCGACGCCATGGGCGGCAAGGGCACCCTGGTCCACCTCACCGGCAACAACGTCGACGCAAATACCCAGTTGAGGATCAAGGGCGTCGCCCAGGCCGTGCGGGAGTCCGGCGGCAAGGTCAAGCTGCTCCAGACCATCACCGACATCGACACGGACCTGCAGACCGCGCAGAAGGCGGTGTCCGACCTGATGGCGGCGAAGGGCAGTCAGATCACGGGCATCGTCGCGACCGCCTACAACCCGGCCGTCGCCGCGGCCGACGTCGTCAAGTCGTCCGGGTCCAAGGCGAAGGTCATCGCCATCGACGACGACGCCAAGATCCTCAGCGGCATCAGGCAGGGCTCGGTGACCGCCACCGTGGTCCAGAACCCGGTCGGCCAGGCCGAGATCGGGATCTGGGCGCTGGCGCTGCTCCAGACGAAGCAGTGCACGGTGCGCTCGCCTGGTGTGGAGGTCGACTCGGGTTCGTTCGTCGTGACCAAGGCGAACGTCTCCGGCTACGACAAGGCACGGCAGGCGAAGACCGCCCAGCTGAAGCAGCAGTTCACCGACAAGATCCTCTCCTGCGGCTGACGCCCGACCACCCCGACGCCCGACCACCGCGACGGCCGAGCGCCGTCCACGAACCACCGCCGCCGACGGCCAAGCATCGCTGACGCACCACCGGCACCGACGCCCCCCACCGCCGACCTCCAACGCCCCCGACAGAAACCGGATTTGCTGAATGAGCAGCAGCATCATCACGGCCGCGACCGCGAGGCTGGTCGACATCGCCGTCGAGCAGGACCGTACCGACGCGGTGCAGTCGTTCGTGAAACAGGAGACGGTGCTGGTCGACCTGGAGACGGCGGACGGCGGCACGGGAACCGGCTACGCGTACACGATCGGCACCGGCGGCAGCTCCGTACTCGCCCTGCTGCGCGACCACTTACTGCCCGCGCTCGTCGGACAGGACGCCCGCGTCGTCGAGGCGCTCTGGCAGCGGCTGTTCGCGCTGACCCGGGCGACCACCACCGGAGCCATCACCTCGCTCGCCCTAGCCGCCGTGGACACCGCCCTGTGGGACGTACGGTGCAAGCGCGCGGGCGAACCCCTGTGGCGGCTGGCCGGCGGTCACCGGCAGGAGGTGCCGGTCTACGACACGGAGGGTGGCTGGCTCCATCTCAGCGCCGAGGAACTGGTCAAAAGCGCCCTGCGCGCCCAGGAGTTGGGCTGGGCGGGCGTCAAGATCAAGGTGGGCCGCCCGCACCCCGCCGAGGACGCGGAACGCCTGCGCGCCGTACGCGAGGCCGTCGGCCCCTCCCTGCACATCATGACCGACGCCAACCAGTCCCAGACGGCGTCCTCCGTCCTGCGACTCGCGGCGGCGCTGGAGCCGTACGACCCGTACTGGCTGGAGGAGCCGCTGCCCGCCGACGACATCAGCGGACACGCGCGGCTCGCGGCGGCGACCCGTATCCCGGTCGCCGTGGGCGAGTCGATGTACTCGCTGATGCAGTTCCGCAGTTATCTGGCGGCCGGTGCCGCGTCCGTCGTGCAGGTCGACGCCGCGCGGATCGGTGGCATCACGCCGTGGCTGAAGGTCGCGCACCTGGCGGAGAGCCACAACGTCATGGTCTGCCCGCACTTCCTGATGGAACTGCACGTGAGTCTCGCCGCCGCCGTACCGAACGGCCAATACGTCGAGTACATACCGCAGTTGAGGGCGGTCACCCGCAGCGAGCTGACCATCCGCGACGGGAAGGCCGTAGCCCCCGACGTCCCGGGCATCGGCATCGACTGGGACCCGGACGCGCTGGACGACCGGAGGGTGGCATGACGACCGTCAGCCCACCCGACACCGTCCCGGAGGAGAGGACGGCGAGCCACCGCATGCCGTTCTGGGTCAACCAGCGACTCGGCCTGCTGGTCCTGGTCATCGCGCTCGGCGTGCTGTTCGGCGTGCTCCGACCGGCCTTCCTGGACCAGCAGTTGGTGCTCTTCCCGCTCCTCCGCGACGTCGCCACCCTCACCGTCGTCGCCCTCGCGCAGATGGTCGCCCTGTCCGTGGGCCACATGAACCTCGCGGTCGGGCGCATGGCCGCCTTCGGCGCGATGTTCGCGGGCCTCGGCTACGACCGTCTCGGCGTCCCCATGCAGGTCGGGCTGCTGATGTGCCTGGCCGCCGGGGCGGCGATCGGCGCGGTCACCGGCTGGCTCATCGCCCGTACCGGAGTCAGCTCCTTCGTCGTCACCCTGGCCATGGACTTCGCCCTCCTTGGCCTGGTCTCCCTCCTCTACTCGGCCCTCACCGACGACGCCGCCTTCACCACCCACCCGACCGGAATCGACCAACTGCGCTCCTACTCCCTCGCCGACATCTGCGCGGGCCCCGTCTGCGGCTCCCCTGCCGTCCCGCAGATAGCCCAGTTCACCGTCCTGGCGATGCTCGCCCTCGGCTTCCTCTACGGCTGTACGCGCATCGGCCGGGAGCTGCTGCTCACCGGCGCGAACCCGGCCGCCGCGGAGCTGTCCGGCATTCCCACCGGGCGCCGGGTCCTGCTCGCGCACACCCTGTCGGGGCTGCTCGCGGCGCTCGCCGGGTTCATGGCGGCGGCGGGCACGGGTACGTTCCGTGCCTCCATCGGCGACGACTTCATGCTGCCGTCCTTTCTGGGCGCGGTACTTGGCGGCACCCTGCTCACCGGCGGGGTGGTGTCCGTGCTGGGCACGCTGCTCGGCACCGCCCTGGTCGGCGTGATCCGCAAGGGTCTCGACCTGCTCGGGGTGGGTCTGGAGAGCCTGAACATCTATCTCGGCTGTGTCCTCCTGCTGGCCCTGTCGGCCGACCGGATCCGCGCCGTGGTGTCCTATCGCAAGGTGGTGCGTTCGACATGAACCGCTTGAACGTGAGGCTGAGTCAAGGGAGTTGGGGCGGCGAGGCGCTGCGCCGGTTCTCCCGTTCCACGGCGGCGCTGCTGCTGTGCGTGGTGGTGGCGGGGTACGTGGCGCTGGGCATCGCCTCGTCGGGCTCGTTCGTCGAGGGGCCCTCGGTGCGGGTCTTCCTCCAGTACCTGGCCACGCCCATTCTCATCGGGCTGGCCCAGATGGTGGCGCTGTGCGTGGGTCAACTCAACCTGGCCGTCGGCGCGTTGGGCGGTTTCACCGCCTGTCTGATGGGCGTCCTCATGGCCGATCACGGGATGCCCGCCGGACTCGCCGTGATCGTGGGCCTGTTGACGGCGACGGCCATCGGGCTGGCGACCGGTGTCGCCATCGTGGCGACGCAGATCAACGGGTTCATCGTCACCCTCGCGACGATGACGATTCTCCTGGGCGCGCAGTACCGGCTCACCGGCACCCGTACCGTCGACGGCTACTCGCGCACGCTGCGCGACTTCGGCACGGCGGCGCCGCTGAACATCCCCTGGTCTTCGTCACCGCGCTCGTCGCGGCGGCGCTGCTGGCGGCGTTCATGTACCGCACGGTCGCGGGCCGGCGGCTCCTCGCTGCGGGCGGCAACCCGCTCGCGGCCCGGCTGTCCGGCATCTCCACCGACCGGCAGATCGTCGCCGCGCACACCCTGTCGGGGCTGCTGATCGGCGTGGCCGCGGTGACCGCCACGGCCTCGCTGCCCGGCGTCAACCGCAGCGTCGGCGGCGACTGGCTGCTGCCGAGCTTCGCCGCGCCGATCATCGGGGGCGTGGCGCTCACCGGGGTTCGATCGCCGTACTGGGCACGGTACTTGCTGCCTTCGTGACCCGGCTGATCGACGCGGCTCGGGCGCAGTTCTCGCTGGACCCGAGCTGGGTGAACCTGCTGATCGGCCTGGTCGTGCTCGGCACGGTCGCCGGTGGCCGGCTGCACCAGACCCGCCTGGAGAAGTCCGGGACGACCGACGGCGCCGTCCTGTCGCAGACCGGAGGTGCCCAGTGAGCGGCACGGTGCTCCTCGAATGCCACGCGCTCGTCAAGGTCTTCCCGGGGTGCGGGCGCTGGACGGCGTGGGGCTGCGGCTGACCGCCGGGTCCGTGCACGCGCTGCTCGGCGAGAACGGCGCCGGCAAGTCGACCCTCATCAAGGTCCTCACCGGCGTCCACTCCCCGACGGCGGCAGCCTCACCCGGGACGGCCAACTGGTCCAGCTCCGCTCGCCGTTGGAGGCCACCCGCGCCGGTATCGGCGTCGTCCACCAGGAACGCAACCTGATCCCGGGCTTCTCGGTGGCGGAGAACATCACCCTGCAGAACCCGCCCTCGCACCGCGGCCTGGTCGACCGCGAGGCCATGACCGCACCGGCCGTCGCCTGCCTCGCGGAACTCGGCGTCGACCTCGACCCGCAGCAGCCGGTACGTGAACTCTCCGTAGCGCAGCAGCAGTTGGTGGAGATCGCCAAGGCCCTCTACACCGAGAGCCGGGTCCTCCTGCTCGACGAACCCACCGCCTCCCTCTCTCCGCAGGAGACGGAACGCCTCTTCGAGGTGATCCGCCGCCTGGCCGCCCGCGGCGCCTGTGTCGTCTTCGTCAGCCACAAGCTGGAGGAGGTCTTCGCGGTCTGCGACACCGTCACCGTGCTGCGCGACGGCAGGTCGGTACTGGAGTCGTCCCCTTGGCCGACCACACCCACGACGACATCGTGGGCCTGATGGTCGGCCGCGCCCACGCGGCGACGGAGATGCGCCCCCGCACGGTGGACCGCACGGCCACCCCAACTCTCGTACTGGACAGGGTGTCCACGGTCGGCGGGCACCGTGACATCAGCCTGGAGGTCCGGCCCGGGAGATCGTCGGCCTGTACGGCTTGGTCGGCGCCGGGCGCAGCGAACTGGTCAAGGCGGTGCTCGGCCTTGACCGCATCACGGGCGGCGAGGTCCGGGTGCACGGCAGCACGGTCCGCATCACGTCACCGCGCCAGGCCCTCCACGAGTACGGCATCGGCTATGTCACCGAGAACCGCAAGGAGGAGGGCGTCTTCCTGGAGCAGCCCATCGTCCGCAACATCACGGTGACGGTGTGGAAGCGGCTCGCCAGGGCCCTCGGCTTCGTCTCCGCGCGCGAGGAACGGAACGTCGCGCAGGATCTCGTCGACCGGCTCGGCATCCGTGTCTCGGGGCTCGGGCAGAACGCGGGCGAGCTCTCGGGCGGCAACCAGCAGAAGGTCAGCCTCGCCAAGTGGCTTGCCGCGGACACCAAGTTGCTCGTCATCGACGAGCCGACGGTCGGCGTCGACGTCCGCACCAAGCGCGCCTTCCACGAACTGATCTGGGACCTCGCCCGCGACGGGCTGCCCATCCTCCTCATCAGCAGCGACCTCGCCGAGATGGTCACCCTCGCCGACCGCATCGTCGTCATGACGGACCACCGCATCCGCGGCGAGGTCGACAACGACCGCGACTACGACCGCATGAGCGGCCGGGTCATCCGGCTGATCCACGACCGTGACGCGGTGCGCTCGTGAGGCGCGTGGCCCAGGTCATCGCCGTACACCCGGAAAAGCTGGCCTCATACCGGGAGTTGCACCGCCACGTGCCCCAGCCGGTGCTCGACCGCATCCGGCGCAGCCACATCTCCAACTACTCGATCCATCTGCTGGGCGACCGCCTGTTCAGCTATTTCGAGTACCACGGCGACGATCTCGCGGCGGACCTGGCCCTGATGGCCGAGGACGAGGCCACCCGGCGGTGGTGGGAACTCACGGCCCCCTGCCAGGCACCCGTGCCGGAGGCGGCGCCCGGCGAATGGTGGGCCACGGCGGAGCAGGTGTTCCTCATGGAGTGATCGGGGCGGGCTCCCAACTCCGTTTACTGCGGGGGCGTTCAGGACCCGGACGTCTCGCCGTCCTCGAGCTGCCGCTCCAGGCTCCGCGTCAGATGCTCGGCCATCGCCTCGGCCGCCCGCTCGGGGTTGCGGCGCAGCACCGCCCGTACGATCCGTTCGTGCTCGGTGACGGTCGGGCCCTCGGCGCCGAGCACCTTGCTGAGCCGGAAGATGTGCAGATGCGCGTGGAGCCGTTCCACCGCGTCCGCGAGCAGCGGGCGGTGCGCGGCCTGGCCGATCGCCTCGTGGAAGCGCTGGTCGAGGGCGGCGAAGTCGCGGTACGACGCGTACCGCCCGTCCGGGCTCGGGTGGGCCTGCATCTCCTCGACGATCCGCTCCAGGCCGTCGAGTTGGGACTCGGTGGCGTGCTCGGCGGCCAGCGCCGCCGCCCGGGGCTCCAACAGCAGCCGCATCTCGAAGAGTTCGTCGAGACCCTGCCGGGTGAGCAGCTGCGTGGCCCGGTATCCGGAGAGCGTGCGCTTGACCACCAGACCGTCGGACTCCAGCCGGGCGAGCGCTTCCCGTACGGGAGTTGGGGAGACCTTGAGAGTGCGGGCGAGCGCCTCGATGCCGACGCGACCGCCGGGGGCGATCTCGTGGTCCATGACCATCGCCTTGATGCGCTCGTACACACTGTCCGACAGCGCCTGCCGGACGGGCGGCACGCTCGGCTCGTCGCCCTCGTCCGGGACCCCGGCCGCGGAAGGACTGTGCGGCGGCATCCCGGCTCCTCCTCAAGGCACTTCGCGTTTCCCTCAGTTTACCCAGGTAGGCGGGTTGAGCGGGCCTCCCGCGGAACATCGCCGTCAGCCCGCCTCCGCGGCACCGCCGCTCCCCGCTCTTCTCGGCCAGGACGAGACCGCTGCGCGGGCTGACCGGCTTCAGCAGGATCGCGGCGATCACCGCGGCCGTTCTCGCGGTGATCGCCGCGAGAACGGCCGCGGCGGCGGAGAGCAAGACGGTCTGCGCGGGGGCATCGCCGTACGCGACACGGATGATCTCCTGTACGGCGGCGGGCTGCGCGGAGACGTCCAGGAACAGCACGGACGTCCTGGAGTCGATCGTGCCGAGCACGGCGTACCCGACGGTGAGCAGGGCGGCTCCGGTGACGATGAACGGCTTGATCTTCCCGGTCCTGCTGATCAGCCGGCAAGCCACCCGCTCGCGCTACCCGATCCGTACGCGGTTGGGGAACTCGCCGGGGGCGTCGGGGCGTTCACCAACGGGGGCGGCGACATCAACGTGAGCGGCATCGCCCACCGGACCCCGGTCCCGTCGGAGGTCAGGAAGCGGTGCCGCAGGTCGCGGCGCCGTGGGCCGGTACCGGGCCGCGCGCCGCTGCGTCAACGCCTGGGAAACACCTGGCAGTTGGGGCCGGACGGGCCCGGGTCGGGACGATCCGAGCCGCTAAGCTTCGCGCCGGAAGAGGGCGCAGTCTTCAAAGGGGGCGGGATGGCGCGGTGGCGTGCCTTGCCTGCGGGGATCGACCCGGCGGTGGCCGCACTGGTGGCGCACCTGCGTAAGGCCAAGGACTTCAGCGGGTTGTCGATCAAGCAACTCGCCTCGGCGACCGGGTACAGCACTTCGTCCTGGGAGCGCTATCTGAGCGGCCGCGCGCTGCCGCCCCCGCTGCCGTGCGGTCCCTGGCGGAGGTGGTGGGCGCCGATCCGGTGCGGCTCCTCGCGCTCCTGGACGCGGCGGTGAACGCTCGGCGGTCCGGGCCCTTGGAGCCGGAGTCGCCCTTCGAGCCGACCCCCGTCCCCGGTGCCGCCCCTGCCCTCCGTGCCGACCCAGCCGTCCGAACCGGTCTCGCCGTCCAAGCCGGTCTTACCGCCCGAGCCCGCGACGGCCGAGGCCACGACAGCGGGCGACGACGGTTCGGACGCCGACACCGGCATGGACACCGACCGTCACCACCTCGCCGGATGGCGGCAGTTGGGCCTGCTCGGCTGCGGGATGGTCGTGGGTGCCGTGATGACCCTGTTGCTCGTGCAGCCCACCCAGGTCGCCGCCGCCCGTGGCGTCAGCGGTACGACGGCGGTGGCGGTCCCCGAGGCGACGGCCTTCACGTGCGCGTACACCCGGCAGAACGGGCGCTGGTACGCCGGGAACAGCGAGACGCGCACACAGCAACTGGTCGTCGACATGGCGGGACCGGCGGTCGCCGAACTGCAGTGTCTGCTCCAGCGGGACGGCATCACCCCGGGGATCGACGGGAACTTCGGGCCTCTGACCGAGTCCGCGGTGATCCAGGCGCAGAAGAGGTTCCACCTGGACGTGGACGGACAGGTGGGGCCGTCGACCTGGGCCGCCCTGCGCGGATGAGCGGGGCCCGGCCGGAGTTCGTCCTGCTGGCCACCGAACTGCGGGTACTTCGCGAGCGCGCCGCGCTGTCCATCACGGAGCTGGCCGGCAAGTCCGCGTACAGCAGGTCCTCCTGGCACCGCTACCTCGGCGGCACCGTGCTGCCGCCATGGCTCGCCGTACGTGCCCTGTGTCAGTTGGCCGACGAACCCACGCCCCGGATACGGGCGCTCTGGGAGCTCGCCGAGGCCGCCGCCAGCGGGCGCGCCGCTGTGCGGGAGGCGCCGGTGACAGCGGCACCGACCGAACCAACTGGGCCCGCGGACACGGCCGTTGCTCCCGTGCAGCAGCCCGCGGCGGCGGGGTACCGTCCCGCACCGCGGCGACACGAGCAGCACCGGTGGAGTGTGCGAGCGCTGGCGTTCACCTGCGTACTGGCGCTGTGCGTGGCGCTCGCCCTGGCCGCGGCCTGGCAGCGGGTCCGGGCACCGGAAGCCGTCTCGCCGGGAGCGGCCACACCCAGCGTGTCCGGTTTCCACGTCGGCTGCGTGGCCGGCGCCTGCACCGGCCGCGATCCGGGCGTCACCCTGTGCGGGGTGCAACCGCAGACGTTGCTGCACCGGCTGACCCCGAGCGGTGCCGGATTCGAAGTCCGTTACAACCCGCTGTGCCGGGCGGTCTGGGCCCGGGTCTGGAACACGCGCCTCGGTGACACGCTCAGCCTGTCCGAGCCCGGGCAGCCCACGCAGAGCATCGCGGTGCACAGCACGCACCAGCTGAACGCGTTCGTCTACACCCCCTGCTCGGCCTCCGCGCAGGCCGCACACCCCTGACCGCGTGCCTGTCGGAGACCCTGCACACCCCTGCCACCTGCTACCACCTCACCGCGCACTGAAGAACCGTCAGGTCGCACCGCTCTTCACCCTGCCTGCGAACGCTCCACAGACCAGGCGCGCCCGGGCCCACCCACCCGGCAACCGCCCCCGAACTGTCCCGCCCAACCGTCACATCACCGTGTATCCCCGCAGGTCAGAGCCAGTACCGTCCCGTCATCCCACCAGATCCCCACCCGCTGTGGACACGGGCAGGACCGGAGCCCAAAGATCACCTGCAGCGCTGCTTCCGCTCCGGCAGGACTCGAACGCGGCGTCGCCCAGCGGCCCCCACCTTGCTCACCGCATCCAGACGTCAAGGATTGGAACGTGTCATGGACCTGTTTGACAATGGCCGTCAGCTGTCTCGACGCAGACTCCTGGCCCTCGCCGGCGGCGCCGCGGTGGCCACCGCGACCGGCATCGGATTCGCCCAGTCGGCATCCGCCGCCACCACCGCGGCCGCGACGACCAGCTACGGGATCGACTACTCCGACGCGTCGCTCACCGCCGGTTCGGTCGCCTCGGCGGGCTATGGCTTCGCGTGCCGCTACCTCAGCTGGCTGCCGAACCCGAAGGTCCTCACCCTGTCCGAGGCGCAGGCCCTGACCGCCGCGGATATCGGCATCGTCTCCAACTGGGAGTCCGACGGACTGCAGGACTGGCAGAGCGGCGTCCCCGCGGACCCGTACTCCCAGGGGGCCGGGCATGCCACCGAGGCGCAGCGGCAGGCACTGGCCAACGGGATGCCGTCGACGCGGCCGATCTACTTCAGCGTCGACTTCGACCTCCAGTCCTCGATGTACTCCGCGCTCAACTCCTACTTCGACGGCGTCGCCTCGGTGATCGGCCGGTCCCGGACCGGTGCGTACGGCGGCTATCACGTGATCAAGGAACTCTTCGACAGCGGGAAAATAACCTGGGGCTGGCAGACGTACGCGTGGTCCGGCGGGAGCTGGGACAGCCGCGCGCAGTTGAGGCAGGTCCAGAACGGCATCTCGGTCGCGGGTCACGACGCGGACCTCGACCAGGCGATGGCCTCCGACTACGGGCAGTGGGGCGGCAAGGGCGGCGGCGGTACCGGTGTCATCCTGCCGTCCTGGCCGAACATCACCGACGGCATGACGGGGCCCAGCGTGCAGGCGGCGCAGTATCTGCTGCGCTACCACGGCGCCACGATCACCGCCGACGGCCAGTTCGGGGCGGACACCCTCGCCGCGGCCAAGAGCTTCCAGTCCGCGCACGGCCTCGGCGTCGACGGCCAGATCGGCCCGCAGACCTGGTCGGCCCTGGTCGTCCAGGTGCAGACGGGTTCCAGCGGCGACGCCGTCCGGGCCGCCCAGGTGGAGTTGAACCGGTTCGGCTACGGCCTCACCGTCGACGGCAACTTCGGCTCCGGTACCGACACCGCCGCCCGCGCCTTCCAGTCCGCGCACAGTCTCGGCGTCGACGGCCAAGTCGGCCCGCAGACCTGGCAGATGCTCGTCGGCACCGGGAACGGCGCCTCGGGCGGCAGCACCGTCGCACCGCCCTGGCCGAACGTCATCGACGGAGACACCGGGAACAACGTGCTGGCCGCGCAGTACCTGCTGCGCTACCACGGCGCCACGATCACCGCCGACGGCCAGTTCGGGTCCGGCACGCTCGCCGCGGCCAAGAGCTTCCAGTCCGCGCACGGCCTCAGCGTGGACGGCGAGATCGGCCCGAAGACCTGGTCCGCGCTGATCGTCCAGGTGCAGACGGGTTCCAGCGGCGACGCCGTCCGCGCCGCCCAGGTCGAACTGAACAAGTTCGGCTACGGCCTCACCGTTGACGGCAACTTCGGCTCCGGCTCCAACAGCGCCGCCCGCGCCTTCCAGTCCGCCCACAGCCTCGGCGTCGACGGCCAAGTCGGCCCGCAGACCTGGCAGATGCTCGTCGGCAGCTGACAGTCGGGCTCCTCCGGTGGAGAGCGAGTGCGGGGCGGGACGACCATCACGGTTCGTTCCGCCCCGCACCCGCTCGGGTCGGCTCAGTCCTCCGCGAGCCGCCACGCCGTGACCCCGAGCTTCCCGGTGGTCCCGAGGTCGAGGTTCGGGCTCACGATCACCGGAGCGGCACCGGCCTTCGCCCGTACCCGTACGTAGGGCACGTTCACCGCCGTGCCGAACTGGGTGGTGTTGCGCCAGACCAGGGTGGCGAGCGCCGACTCGCCGGGCTTGAGCGTGACGGGACCGGCCGGCCTGTCGTCCACGCCGCCGGGGCGATCCCGCCGCCGCCGTCGAGGATCTTGATGCCGTCGACGTGCTGGAGGTCTTCGTCGAGGAGTTCCAGCACGGGGTACCCGTCGACGGAGTAGTCGCGCGTGCCGCAGTTGTCGAGATGCAGGCCCACGACCCGCAGCCCCATGGCCGCGTCCCCCCCGTCGGCGCTGACCCGGATCCCGGAGGCGGGGCACGTGCCCGGCGCGGCCGGCGCCTCGTTCGAGGGGACCTTGGTCACTTCGAGCACCTTGGCCCCGGTCACCCTCGGTGTGGTGGGCGGCAGTACACCGGCCCGGACCGTGCCCCGCACGGTCTTGCCCGGGCCGACACCGCGGACGGTCACGGTCTGGTTGCCCATGGCCCCGCCGTCGGCGCTCATGAAGGTGATGACGACCGTGTACGTCAGGGTCTCGGTGCCCTTGTTGACGACCTCGTAGGCTGCGACGATCCCCGAATCCTTGGGGAGGCTGTCGGCGGAGACGGAGTAGCTGCGGGTGGGCGAGGGGAAGGCGACGGGAGGGTCAGTGAGGTGACCCGTACGCCGTCCTTGCCGGGATCGTCGACCTGCGTACGGGCCGGCGACTCGGACCCGTCCGCCCCGGCGTTCCCGGCGCCGTCGTGCTCCGTACCGCAGGCCGTGAGCAGCAGGGCGGTCGCGGCGAGAGCGGACAGGAAGGGGGCGGTGCGGCCGGGGGCCGGGCGGAGTGGAGCGGGTCTGCGCATCCGGTCATCCGATCAGCGCGGGCACCCCGCACAGGTGACGGAGGCCATAATTCCGGTCACAGGGTTGTCACAAGATCGGTGAGGGCAGAGGCAGTTGAGGGATTCCGGGTCCTCGGCATCCCCGCCCCCGCCGCACCACCGGCGGCGCGGTGTCTCGTGGGCGTCTGATATATCGCTGCTATGCGCACTGAATTCAACCCGGCCCAGATGGATCCGTTCGCGGTCTACCGGCTGCTCACCGCCACGGTTGTCCCCGGCCCATCGCCTGGGTGTCGACGGTCTCGGCCGACGGCGTCGACAATCTCGCCCCCACTCCTTCTTCACGGTGTCGTCGGCAAGGCCGCCGATCGTCCAGTTCACCTCGGTCGGCCGCAAGGACTCCCTGCGCAATGTCGAGGCCACCGGGCAGTTCGTGGTCAACCTCGCCCCGGAGCCGCTCATCGACGCGGTGAACAAGACCGCCACGGACTTCCCGGCGGGGGTGAGCGAGTTCGACGCGGTCGGGGTGGAGCGCGAGGCCGCGCTCCGGGTGAAGCCGTCCCGCGTCGCCGGTTCCCCCCGTGGCGCTGGAGTGCGAGCTGCACAGCACGCTCCGGCTGGGCCAGGACACCGTGGTCTTCGGACGGGTGGTGCATCTCGCGATCGACGAGAACGTCCTCGTCGACGGCCATCCGGAGATCGACCGGCTCCGTCCGCTGGCCCGTCTCGGCAAGGACGAGTGGAGCACCGTAGGGGACGTCCTCGAGCTGCGCCGCATCCGGTACGCCGACTGGCCCGCGGAGAGCTGAGCGGTTCGCACCACAGGGGCGGTCGGCCTCCGGAGTCACAACCAGAGGTCAACCACCCCTGGGACAGCGGGTGTTGGTCAGCCGGTCTCGCCGAGCGGGGTCGCTCCGGCGGCGGGGTGGGTCGCCGCCGTGGCCTCCGGCTCGCCGTGCGGTGCGCGGGCGCGGACGCCGATGGCGGTGAAGGCGACGGCCGCGGCGACCAGCATGCCGATGCCGCCGACGAGGGCGCAGGTGTGCAGCGCGTCGGTGAAGCTCGCCCCGTAGGCGGCGAGCGCCTGGCCGGTCGCCTCACCGGAGTCGAGGTGGAGGAACGCGCCCGCCTGGATGCCGGCGCCGTTGACCATGCCGATGACCTGGCCCTGGTCGGCCGGGTCGAGGCCGGACGCGGCGACGTGGGCGGGCAGTGCGTCCAGGGTGCGGTGGGTGAGGATGACGCCGAAGATCGCGGGGCCCAGGGCGCTGCCGATCTGCCGGAGCGCGCTGTTGGCGGCGCCGGCGGTGCTGCCCAGGCGGCGCGGCAGACTGTTCATGGCGATGGTGGTGATGGGGGCGATCGCCAGCGCGATGCCGATCCCGAACACCGCGATGACCAGGGCCGCTTCGCCGGTGCCGGTGCCTGCGTCGAAGAGGTTGACCAGGAGCGCGCCGATGCCGCCGACGAGCAGGCCTGTCACCAGCAGGAGGCCGGGCGAGAAGCGGTGCATCAGCCGGCCGACCACCGGTCCGAGGACGACGGTGAAGCCGTTGAGCGCGAGCAGTCGCACCCCGATGTCCCAGGTCGAGGCGTGATGGACGAGCCCGAAGTACTCACTGAGCGAGAAGACCAGACCGACCTGCGCGAACAGCGTGAGCGCCATGACGAGCGCGGCCCCGGAGAACGCCGGGGACCTGAACAGTCGCATGTCCAACATCGGGCAGGGGGACCGCAGTTCGACCACGACGAAGGCCGGCAGGGCGAGCGCCGCCACGACGAACGCGATCACGACCTCGGCGGAGCCCCAGCCCGGGGCGCCGCCGCCCTCGATGACGCCGTAGACGACCGCGGTGATCGCGACGATGGCGAGGAGCTGGCCGGGGATGTCGAGGTGGCGTTCGCGGTCCGAGCGGGAGTCGGTCAGGACGAAGGCGCCGGTCAGGACCGTGACGGCGCCGATGGCCAGGGTGGGCAGGAAGATCCAGCGCCAACTTGCGTGCTCGACGATCAGGCCGTTGAAGAGCGGGCCCAGGGTCAGGCCGAGGCCGAGGGCGGCCGTCCACAGGGCTATCGCGGTGCCACGCCCGCGGTGGTCGGGGCAGACATGGCTGATCAGCCCGAGGGTCGCGGGCAGCAGCGCGGCGGTGCCCACGCCGGTGAGCGCCTGGCCGACGCAGACCTGGACGACGCTGTGCCCGGTCAGGGCGACGAGGCAGCCGAGGCAGGACAGCGTCAGACCGATCAGGTACATCTTCTTGCGGCCGAAGAGGTCACCGATGACACCGCAGGTCAGGAGCAGTGCGGCGGTCGGCAGGATGAAGGCGTCGGTGATCCACTGGAGCCCGGTGGTGGACGCGTCGAGCGCCTGCTGGATCACCGGGAGCGCGACCGACACCCCGACGACCGGCAGGTAGGAGACGAAGACTCCCACGCAGGCCAGGGCGATGGTGGCGGTGACGTTCCGGGACGGGGCGTCCGGCTGGGGGACGGAGGCGAGACTTCGGGAACCAGGGTCGGCATGGCACCTCTCAACGTCGTCGTACGGGGGCGGGTTGTCTGGGTGTGCGGTGCGCGAGGCGTTCCGCGCGTGGCTACGGCGGGGGTGACGGTGCCGACTCCGTCGGTCGCGTTCCGTGGCCCGGAAGATGACGTGGTTGTTCGGCTTGAATCTCCATTGACGTAAGCCATTTCTTCTCGGGAAATCGCTTCGGACCGTATACCGGGGACCCGGTCCTGGAGATGCCGTTGGGCCTGCAAACTAAGCTGAACAGCGGCGACGACACACTGCCCCGCAGGGCGGAAACGCGCAGGTGGCGGGTGGTTCAGCCGGCGCTGACGTTGGCGGTGATCAGCCGGAGGAGCTGCTTGGCCAGGGCGTCCTGAGCGGGTGTCAGGCCCATGGCGTCACCGATGGCGAGGGGCACGGCGCCGGCCCGCTCCCGCAGCCGCGCCCCGGTGTCGGTGAGCCGGATGGCGACCGAGCGCTCGTCGTCCCGTCGTCGTTCCCTGCGCAGCAACCCACTCGCCTCCAGCCGCTTCAGCAGCGGGGACAGCGTGCTGGACTCCAGCTGCAACGCGGTGCCGAGGTCCCGCACGGAGATCGAGTCCTGCTCCCAGAGCACGAGCATGACGAGGTACTGCGGGTAGGTCAGCCCCAACGCGTCCAGCAGCGGCCGGTACCGCGCGGTCACCGCACGCGAGGCCGCGTACAGCGCGAAGCACAACTGGTCGTCGAGCAGCAGTGACCCCTCGGCCGGTCCTTCGGCGGCTGGGTTCATGGCGCGACTCCTCGCTCCGGCATGCACGACATCCGCGGCTGCTACGACGTCCACGGCGCCCGACGGGGCGATCCGCACCACTTTACCGTTCAGGTCCGGCCGATTCCATAGAGAACGCTTTAGTTGTGCACGACTTAATCGCACGCTACTGTCATCCCGTGCCGCACCACCGGCCCGGTCCCCGCCGGAACCCACCCGCGGCACCCGATCCGAGGAGATCGCCATGACCGACAGCACCGCCCCCGCCCGGTCCTCGAACCCGCCGCCCAGGCCTTCGTCGAAGCGACCGCGAACCCGCCCTACCTCTTCGACCTCGCCCCCGCCGAGGGCCGCAAGGCCGTCGACGAGGTCCAGTCCGGCGAGATCGCCAAGCCCGCCGTCGACGAGGAGTGGATCACCGTCCCCGGCGGCCCGACCGGCCAGGTCAGGACCCGCATCGTCCGCCCCGCCGGGGTCACCGGCACCCTCCCCGTGATCATCTACATCCACGGTGCGGGCTGGGTCTTCGGCAACGCCCACACCCATGACCGCCTGGTGCGCGAACTCGCCGTCGGCGCCAACGCCGCCGTGGTCTTCCCGGAGTACGACCTCTCCCCGAGGCCCGCTACCCGGTCGCCATCGAGCAGAACTACACCGTCGCCCGCTGGGTCGTGGAGCAGGGCGCGTCCAAGGACCTGGACCCGGCGCGCATAGCGGTGGTCGGCGACTCGGTGGGCGGCAACATGACCGCGGCACTGACATTGATGGCCAAGGAGCGGGGCGATGTCCCCTGCTCCAGCAGGTGTTGTTCTACCCGGTCACCGACGCGAACTTCGACACCGGCTCCTACGACCAGTTCGCCACCGGCTACTTCCTGCGCCGTGACGGCATGCAGTGGTTCTGGGACCAGTACACGACCGACGAGGCCGAGCGCGCGCAGATCACCGCGTCCCCGCTGCGCGCCACGACCGAGCAACTCACGGGCCTGCCCCGGCGTTGGTCATCACCGGCGAGGCCGACGTGCTGCGCGACGAGGGCGAGGCCTACGCCAACAAGCTGCGCGAGGCCGGGGTCGCGGTCACGGCCGTCCGCTTCCAGGGGATCATCCACGACTTCGTGATGCTCAACGCCCTGCGCGAGACCCATGCCGCCGAGGCCGCGATCACCCTGGCCGTCGACACCCTGCGCAAGGCCCTCGCCGCCAACTGACCTACGACGGAACGGACCTGACGAAACCTCAGGCGGTCAGCATCCTCGTCAACACCGCACGCTGCACCGGGAGTACCTCCCCGTGCAGCGTGCGGCCTTTTTCGGTGAGGGTGACCCGGACGCCCCGCCGGTCCTCGGCGCACATGCCGCGCTCGACGAGACCGTCCTTCTCCAGCCGGGCGATCAGCCGGGACAGAGCGCTCTGACTGAGGTGGACCCGCTCGGAGATCTCCTGGACACGGAACGCGCAGGGCTCGGCGGACAGCACGTCCAGCACCTCGAAGTCGCTGCCGCACAGGCCGTGTTGGTGGAGGGCGCGGTCGAGTTCGCACTGCGTGCGGGCGTGCAGCGCCAGCATCTCCCGCCACTGGTCCACGAGCGCCTGCTCGGCCTTCTTCGCCGCCATGACAGCGCACCGTAGCAGAGAACCGGGTTTGTTGCATCGTAATTAAATGCGCTTGCATTCGATGCATACGCATGTAGTGTCTGCGGCATGACCTCTCCGCTCTCCCCTCCGCTGTCCGAGGGACGTTGGACCCCCGGCTGTGGGGCACCCTGCTGGTGCTCTGCGCCGCGATGTTCCTGGACGCGCTCGACGTGTCGATGGTCGGTGTCGCCCTGCCCTCCATCGGCTCCGAACTCGACCTCTCCACCTCGACGCTCCAATGGATCGTCAGCGGCTACATCCTGGGATACGGCGGGCTGCTCCTCCTGGGCGGCCGGACCGCCGACCTGCTCGGCCGGCGCCAGGTCTTCCTGGTCGCCCTGGGTGTCTTCGCCGTGGCCTCGCTGCTCGGCGGGCTCGTCGACTCGGGCCCGCTGCTCATCGCCAGCCGCTTCATCAAGGGCCTCAGCGCGGCCTTCACCGCACCGGCCGGTCTGTCCATCATCACGACGACCTTCGCCGAGGGCCCGCTGCGCAACCGCGCCCTCTCCATCTACACCACCTGCGCGGCCACCGGTTTCTCCATGGGCCTGGTCCTCTCCGGCCTGCTCACGGAGGCCAGTTGGCGCCTGACCATGCTCCTCCCCGCGCCCATCGCCCTGCTCGCCCTGCTCGCCGGCCTGAAGCTGCTGCCGCGCAGCGAACGCGAGAAGGACCACAACGGCTACGACGTCCCCGGCGCGGTGCTCGGCACGGGCGCGATGCTGTTGCTGGTGTTCACCGTCGTGCAGGCACCGGAGGTCGGCTGGGCGTCGGCCCGAACTCTCCTCTCCTTCCTGGCGGTTGCCGTCCTGCTGACCGTGTTCGTGTTCGTCGAGCGGCGCTCCGCGGGGCCGTTGATCCGCCTCGGAGTACTGCGGTCCGGGAACCAGATCCGGGCCCAGCTCGGGGCGATGGGCCTCTTCGGGTCGTACGTCGGCTTCCAGTTCCTGGTCACGCTGTACATGCAACAGCTGCTCGGCTGGTCGGCGTTGCACACGGCGCTCGCCTTCCTGCCGGCCGGGGCACTGGTGGCGGCGTCCTCGACGAAGATGGGCGCGATCGTCGACCGGTTCGGCACCCAGCGGCTGATCGTGGTGGGCTTCGCGCTGATGGTCGTGGGGTACGCCCTGTTCCTCCGGGTCAGCGTCGATCCGGTGTACGCGTCGGTGATCCTGCCGTCGATGCTGCTGATCGGCGGGGCCTTCGCGCTGGTCTTCCCCTCACTCAACATCCAGGCCACCAACGGGGTCGACGACCACGAACAGGGCATGGTCTCCGGGCTGTTGAACACGTCGGTGCAGGTGGGCGGCGCGATCTTCCTCGCGGTCGTCACGGCCGTGGTCACCGCCCACGCCCCGACGCACGCCACCCCGCAGGCGGTACTGGACAGTTACCGGCCCGGGCTGGTCGTGGTGACGATCATCGCGCTGGCCGGCCTGCTGGTCAGCCTGCCGGGGCTGCGGACCCGGCGCGCCCAACAGTCCATCGTCGTCGCCAAGTCCACTGTGACGGAGGCGGAGACGGAGCGCGTCGCGGTCCGCGACTAGGCGCTCCGCCAGGCGGCATGTGCCGCCCGCGGGTCCGTCGTGGTTGGTCTTGCCGTTCCCCGCGCCCCTTGGGGTCGCGGCCCGGCGGGACCGCAGACGGACCGGCTCACGGGGACGCCTCCCGAGTGTGCGCCCGGCGGGGTTGTCCGTCCCGCCGGGCGCACACGTGTAAGACTTTCGGGATGACGACGTACGGGGACGGCGCGCTCAGGCCGAGCGGGACGCGGTGACCGTGGAGATCGGGTACGCGCTGGTCAGTGCCGCGTTCGTGGCGGCGGTGCTGTTCGGGGTCGTCGCCGGGCCGGCGTTGCTCTTCGAACTGCCGGGCTCCGTCGAGACGTTGCTGCTGCGCGTGGGACTCGTGCTCGCGCCGGTGGTGTTCCTCGTGCGGGTGGTGACCGTGCTGTACCGGTACCGGCCGGGGCGGGTCAGCCCAGCCAGCCGGGCCGTACCAACCCCGACTCGTAGGCCAGCACGACCAGTTGGGCCCTGTCCCGGGCGCCGAGTTTCACCATCGTGCGGCTGACGTGGGTCTTCGCGGTGAGCGGGCTGACGACCAGGCGGCGGGCGATCTCCTCGTTGGAGAGGCCGATGCCGACGAGGGCCATCACCTCCCGTTCCCGCTCGGTGAGTTGGGTGAGGGCGTCGGCGGTCGCGGGCTCCTTCGAGCGGGCCGCGAACTCGGCGATGAGCCGGCGGGTCACCCCGGGTGACAGCAGCGCGTCGCCGTCGACCACCGCCCTTACGGCGCGCAGGAGTTCGTCCGGCTCGGTGTCCTTCACCAGGAAGCCGGAGGCGCCGGAGCGGATCGCCTCGAAGACGTACTCGTCGAGTTCGAAGGTCGTCAGCATCACCACCTTCACGTCCTTCAGCTCACCGTCCCCGGTGATCCGGCGCGTCGCGGCCAGACCGTCGAGCAGCGGCATGCGGATGTCCATCAGGACGACATCGGGGCGCAGTTCACCCACCTTGCGCACGGCCGCCGCGCCGTCGGCGGCCTCGCCGGCCACCTCGATGTCGGGCTGGGCGTCGAGCAGCGCCTTGAACCCGGCCCGGACCAGGGACTGGTCGTCGGCGAGCAGTACGCGGATCACCGGTCGTCCTCCTTCGACGTGACCTTCAACGGCAGTACGGCGAGCACCCGGTAGCCGCCGTCCGGACGGGGACCCGCCTCGATCGTGCCACCGAGCGCGGCGGCCCGTTCCCGCATCCCGGCCAGCCCGTTCCCGCTGCCCCCGGCGTCCGCGCCGGTCGCGGGCCCGTCGTCGTCGATGCGCAGCCGTAGCTCCCGGGGATCGTGCTCGACATGCACGCGCGCGTGTCGTGAGCCCGAGTGCCGTACGACATTGGTGAGGGCCTCCTGGACGACGCGGAAGGCGGCGAGGTCGGTGCCGGGCGGGAGGCGGGGCGGGGTGCCGTCCAGTTCGACGGTGAGGCCGGCGCTCGCGGCCTGCTGGACCAATTCGGGCAGCCGGTCGAGGCCGGGGGCCGGGGCGCGCGGGGCGTCACCCGGGGTGCGCAGGGTGTCGAGGACCTGGCGGACCTCGCCGAGCGCCTCCTTGCTGGCGGCCTTGATGGTGGTCAGCGCCGTACGGGCCTGTTCCGGGTCGGAGTCGAGGAGCGCGAGGCCGACGCCCGCCTGGACGTTGATGACGGAGATGCTGTGCGCGAGGACGTCGTGCAGTTCGCGGGCCATCCTCAGCCGTTCCTCGTCGGCGCGGCGCCGGGCCGCCTGGGCACGCTCGGCACGGTCACGGGCCCACTGATCACGCCGGGTACGGGCCAGCTCTGAAATCGCGGCGATGGCCACCACCCAAGTGGCGACGACCAGTTCACCACCCCAGGGCATCGCGTGATCGTGCCCGGGCGGCAGCCACCGGTACAACCAGTGCGAGATCAGGAGATGCGCCACCCACAACACCCCGAGCGCGGCCCAGGCGGCCCGCCGCCGCCGCCCGGCGACGACCGCACTGAAACACCCGAGGGCCACGGTCACGAAGACCGGGCCGTACGCGTATCCGGCACCGACGTAGACCACAGTGGCCAGCACCGTGCCGAACGCCACCCACACAGGGTACCGGTGCCGCCACAACAACACCGCCGACGCGGCGATGAGCAGCAAGCGCCCGAGGAGATCGAGATGAACGCGACCGGGCTGACCGTGCGAGGCGAAGTTGCTCCCCCAACACCAGCACGGTCACCAACAGCGTCGACCGCCACGGCCACCGCGCCGAGTCCCCCACAGCGGCCCGTGCCGCCGCCAAGGCGACCCCCACCGCCAACCCGCTCCACATCCATGCACGTCACGCTAGACGCCAACCAGCACCGACGACGTCAGCCGGTCGGCGTGATCACGCGTACTTCCCAGGGAGTACGTCCACTGCAGCGCCCCTGGAAGGGGCGCGGGGAACTGCGCGACCAGCCCCACCGGACGTGCAGCGAACGAACCACCTGTCGAGGCGCACCCTCACTCGCCGGCGAGACCCACCCCGAGCGCCAGCCGCCGAGCCGCATGCCGAAAAAACGCCCCCGGTCCTCCACCACACGCCGAAACTGACCAAAGAGCTCAAAGCTGACCATCCCGTAGAGCTCGGCCCACGCGCTCACGAGAGCCACGGCCACCGCGGGCGGGAGATCCCCGGCGAAATCCGCGACCATGCGCTCGCCCTCGGCGCGGAGGTCGGCAGGGGAGCGGAGGCTCGGTCAGACTGCCGTCCCGGTACGCATCCCGCGCGGTCCCGATCAACAGCAGGGCAACCCGCGCGGCGGACCCCACGGTCGTCTCGGGAGCGACATACCCCGGCACCGGCGACCCGTAGATCAACGCGTACTCGTGCGGATGCCCGAGCGCCCACCCCGCACCGCCTCACACGGCCACCCACCGCCGCAACGGCCCCGCATCCACAACAACGGAATGCGCGGCCTCCGCGGCCTCCCCGAGGGAGTCGTACGCATCGATGATGAGAGCGGTCAGCAGATCGTCACGGCTGGGGAAGTACCGGTACAGCGCGGAGGACACCATGCCCAGCTCCCGCGCCACGGCACGCAGCGACAGCTTCGACGCCCCCTCCGCCGCGAGCTGTCTGCGCGCCTCGTCCTTGATGGCCGCGGTGACCTCGATCCTGGCTCGGGCGCGTGCGCCTTGTGTGGTGCTCATACGGCCCAGTGTGGCACGGAATCAGAGCACCGCACACAAACAAGAGCACCAGACAAAAAAGAGAGCACTGCTCTTGCGTTGGATCGCCGCACCGATGCAGACTGTTCACGAGAGCGAGAGCAGTGCTCACAAAAGTGAGCCGCGCTCTCCACCACATGGGAGTAGTCATGACCACACACGTCCAGAAGCCCGGCTGGTTCACCGTGAACGTCCTCAACCGCACCGTCGCCTGGTCCACCCGCCGCGGTCTCAGCGTCTGGGGTTCACGGGTGCTGGCGGTCCGCGGCCGTAAGAGCGGCGAGTGGCGGACCACCCCCGGTGAACCTGCTGACGGTGGACGGACAGCAGTACCTCGTCGCCCCGCGCGGGCACGTCCAGTGGACGCACAACATGCGGGCGGCGGGCGGCGGCGAGCTGCGGCTCGGCAAGAAGGTGGACGTGTTCACGGCTACCGAGGTCACGGGCGACGACAAGGTGCCGCTGCTGCGCGCCTACCTCAAGCGGTGGAAGGCCGAGGTCGGGGTGTTCTTCGGAGGAGTCGGCCCGGACTCCTCCGACGACGAGCTGCGCCGGATCGCCCCCGACCACCCCGTCTTCCACGTCACGGTCAGGAGCTGACCTCGCCCTCCGCGGGCTCCTCGGCCGGCTCCACCGGCTCCGCGTTCCTCCGGTCGATCGCGGTCAGCGCGCGCTGGGCCATCGGATGGCTGCGCACGAGCTCGCCGAGCGTCGTCGAGCCCCGGGTGATGTCCATGAACGCCTTCCAGGCCGGCCGGAAGCCGGTGAGCGCGGCGTGGAACAGACCGGGGCGCCGCTCGAAGATCGCCAGCATGCTCTTGCCGACGCTCATCTCGACGCCGAGGCCCGCCTTGATCGCGAAGGCGTAGTTCAGCGCCTGGCGGCGGGTGTCCACCGCGTCGTGCGCCTCGGCGATCCGCACGGCCCACTCCCCCGCGAGCCGCCCCGACCGCAGCGCGAACGAGATGCCCTCCCGGGTCCATGGCTCCAGCAGTCCCGCCGCGTCGCCGCACACCAGCACCCGCCCGCGTGAGAGCGGCGAGTCGTCGGCCCGGCAGCGGGTCAAGTGCCCTGAGGAGATGCTCGGTTCGAAGCCGGCGAGGCCGAGCCGGGCGATGAAGTCCTCCAAGTACCGCTTCGTGGCAGCGCCTTCACCGCGCGCGGAGATCACGCCGACCGTGAGCGTGTCGCCCTTGGGGAAGACCCAGCCGTAACTCCCGGGCATGGGGCCCCAGTCGATGAGGACCCTGCCCTTCCAGTCCTCGGCGACCGTCTCCGGCACCGGGATCTCCGCCTCAAGGCCCAGGTCCACCTGGTCGGTCTTGACGCCGACGTGTGCCCCTATGCGGCTGGCACTGCCGTCGGCGCCGACGACGGCCCGGGCGAGCACCGTCTCGCCGCCCTGGAGGACGACCGCGACCGTACGCCGGTCCGGGACCGCGGAGCCGTGCTGCTCGACCCGTGTCACGGTGACGCCGGTGCGCAGCTCGGCGCCCGCCTTCTGCGCGTGCTCGACGAGCTGCTGGTCGAACTCGGGCCGGTTGATCAGCCCGAACAGCATCTGCCGGGAGCGGCGGGTGCGCGTGAAACGTCCGTTGTTCGAGAACGTTATGGCGTGCACCCGGTCCTTGAGGGGCAGTTCGAAGCCGGGCGGGAGGGAGTCGCGCGAGGGTCCGATGATGCCGCCGCCGCATGTCTTGTAGCGGGGCAGCTCGGCTTTCTCCAGCAACAGCACGCGCCGCCCGCGACCGCCGCCGCATAGGCGGCCGAAGCCCCGCGGGTCCCGCGCCCACCACGACGACGTCCCACACCCGCTGGTCGTCGTCCGCCGAAGAGTTCTCGCTGCTCACGATGGTCTACTGCTCCCGATCAAGCCGCTGCCGCACCTGTCCCCGCATCCTACGGCGGACATCGCCACAGACCGCTGTGGGAGGATCGTCGGCATCGTTCGTACAACGTCGCACCCACAAGGAGCGTGCCCATGTCGTCGAATCCGGTCGCCGAGACCGTCGCCTCGCTCATGCCCACGGCGCGGAGGGAGCTCACCGAGCTGGTGGCCTTCCAATCGGTTGCGGACTTCGACCAGTTCCCGAAGAGCGAGAGCGAGGGCGCCGCGAACTGGGTCGCCGACGCGCTGCGCGCCGAGGGTTTCCAGGACGTGGCCCTGCTCGACACCCCGGACGGCACCCAGTCGGTCTACGGCTTCCTGCCCGGCCCGGAGGGCGCCAAGACCGTGCTGCTGTACGCCCACTACGACGTGCAGCCCCCGCTGGACGTGGCCGGCTGGACGTCCCCGCCGTTCGAACTGACCGAGCGCGACGGCCGCTGGTACGGCCGCGGTGCCGCCGACTGCAAGGGCGGCGTGATCATGCACCTGCTCGCGCTGCGCGCCCTCAAGGCCAACGGCGGCATCCCGGTGCACGTCAAGGTGATCGCCGAGGGCTCGGAGGAGCAGGGCACCGGCGGCCTGGAGCGGTACGCCGAGGACCACCCGGAGCTGCTGAAGGCCGACACGATCGTCATCGGCGACGCGGGCAACTTCCGGGTCGGTCTGCCGACGGTCACCTCGACCCTGCGCGGCATGACCATGCTGCGGGTGCAGGTCGACACCCTCGAAGGCAACCTGCACTCCGGCCAGTTCGGCGGTGCCGCGCCCGACGCGCTGGCCGCGCTGATCCGCGTCCTGGACTCGCTGCGCGCCGAGGACGGCTCCACGACGGTCGACGGCCTCGCCGCCGAGTCCTCCTGGGACGGGCTGACGTACGCGGAGGAGCAGTTCCGCAAGGACGCCAAGGTGTTGGACGGCGTCGAGCTGATCGGTTCCGGCGCGGTCGCCGACCGCATCTGGGCGCGCCCGGCCGTCACGGTTCTCGGCATCGACTGCCCGCCGGTCGTCGGCGCCACCCCGTCCGTGCAGGCCGGTGCCCGTGCGCTGGTCAGCCTGCGGGTGCCGCCGGGCACGGACGCCGCCGAGGCGACCAAGCTGCTCCAGGCCCACCTGGAGTCCCACATCCCGTGGGGTGCCCGCGTGAGCACCGAACAGATCGGCCAGGGCCAGCCGTTCAGCGCCGACACGACCAGCCCGGCGTACACGGCGATGGCCGACGCGATGGCGGTCGCCTACCCCGGCGAGGAGATGCAGTACGCCGGTCAGGGCGGTTCCATCCCGCTGTGCAACACCCTCGCGGCCCTCTACCCGCAGGCGGAGATCCTCCTCATCGGCCTCAGCGAGCCGGAGGCCCAGATCCACGCGTTGAACGAGAGCGTGTCGCCTGAGGAGTTGGAGCGGCTGTCGGTGGCGGAGGCGCTGTTCCTGCAGAACTACGCGGCCAACTGAGCCTGAGCCGAAGGTCCTTGGGAAGGGCGGCGCGGCGATGAGGTTCGTCTTCACCGGCCGGGTGATCGAGTGGCGCGGCCCTTCGCCGTACTACTTCGTCCCCGTGCCGGACGAGGAGTCGGCCGACATCCGTGAGGTCGCCGCCCTGGCCTCGTACGGCTGGGGCGTGATCCCGGTCGAGGCCAGGATCGGTGACGTAGTCTTCAGCACATCGCTCTTCCCCAGGGACGGCGGCTATCTGCTGCCGCTCAAGAACGCCGTGCGCACACCGCGGGGCCTCGCGGCGGACGACGAGGTGACCGTGGCGATGACCGTCCGGCTCGGCGCCGCCTGAACGAGGATGGTGGCATGTCCCGCACCGAGCGCGTCGCCGCCCACACCGACATCGCCACGTCCCTCGCCCTCCTCTCCGACCACGAACTCGCGGAACTGGTCGACGCGGGCGCTCCGTTGGGGACCGGGATCGGGGGCGCTCGGTGCTGATCGAGGTGGACGGCAGGAAGGTGTTCGTGAAGCGGATGCCGCTCACGGATGTGGAGCGGCGGCCGGAGAACGTGCGGTCGACGGCCAACGTGTTCGGGATGCCCGCCTATTGTCACTACGGCCTCGGAAGTCCGGGCTTCGGTGTCTGGCGCGAGCTGGCCGTGCACACGATGACCACGAACTGGGTACTGGCGGACCGGTTCCCGGGCTTTCCGCTGCTGCACCACTGGCGGGTACTGCCCGACACGCCCCAGCCCCTGCACGAGGAACTGGCCGATGTGGAAAGGGTCGTGGCCTACTGGGGCGGCTCCCGACAGGTGCGTGAGCACATCGAGGCGCGGCGCACGGCGAGCGCGAGCCTGACCCTGTTCGTCGAACACTTCCCGCACACGCTCCACGACTGGTTCGACGAGCAGCTGCGCACCGGCGATCCGGACACCGCCTGCACCCTCGTGGAGCGGCAGCTCAAGACCACCACCGACTTCCTCCACGAGCAACGACTGCTGCATTTCGACGCCCACTTCGAGAACATCCTCACCGACGGCCGACAGCTCTATCTCGCCGACTACGGCCTGGCCGTCTCGTCCCGCTTCCGACTCGCCCCCGAGGAGCGCGTTCTTCGACCGGCACCGGCACTACGACCGCTCCTACGCCACCGCCCGGCTGGTGAACTGGCTCGTCGTCGCCCTGTACGGGTACGAACTCCCGGAGCGCGAGGCCTTCGTGCGCGCCTGCGCCGACGGCGAGCGGCCTGGCGGGGTCCCCGACGCCGCCGCCTCGATCATCACCCGGCACGCACCGCTCACCGCCGTGCTGGCCGACTTCAACCGCCGTGTGCAGAACGAGAGTCGGCTCACTCCGTACCCGGTCGACGAACTGAGCCGCGCCTACAACAACTCCACGCTCTCCGCGTAGTGACAAGCGACCGGGTTGCCGCCACCCCGGTCGACCAGCGCCGGTATCTCCTCGACGCACGACGTCCGTTCGCTGTCGGTGAGTTGGTCGGCGAACTTGGGGCAGCGGGTGCGGAAGCGGCAGCCGCTGGGCGGGCGGACCGGGCTCGGGACGTCGCCCTGGATGGTGATGCGGGTGCGGGCGCGTTCCTTGCGCGGGTCGGGCAGCGGGATGGCCGAGACGAGGGCCTGGGTGTACGGGTGCGCCGGCCGCGCGAACAGCTGCCGCGCCGGGGGCGATCTCGACGAGCCGCCCGAGGTACATGACGGCGACCCGCCCTGCCACGTGCCGCATCACCGACAGGTCGTGGGCGACGAAGAGGAAGGACAGGTTCAGTTCGCTCTGGAGGTCCATCAGCAGGTTGAGGACGCCCGCCTGGATCGACACGTCGAGCGCCGACACCGGCTCGTCGAGGATGATCACCTTCGGGTGCAGGGCCAACGCCCGCGCGATACCGATGCGTTGGCGCTGCCCGCCGGAGAACTCGTGGGCGAAGCGGTTCCCGTGCTCGGGGTTGAGCCCGACGAGCCGCAGGAGTTCGCTCACCTCACCGCCCGCCCCGGCTCCGTACCGGCCGTGGATGCGCAGCGGTTCGGCGACGATCTCGTGGACGGTCATCCGCGGGTCGAGAGAGGCGTACGGATCCTGGAAGACGATCTGCAACTCCCGCCGCAGGGGCCGCATCTGACGTCGGCTCAGCTCGGTGAGCTCGTGCTCGCCATAGCGCACCTGACCCGAAGTGGCCCGCTCCAGGCCGAGGACGGTGCGGGAGATCGTGGTCTTGCCCGAGCCGGACTCCCCCACCAGGCCCAGGGTCTCGTTCTCGTAGAGGTCGAAGGAGACCCCGCACACGGCGTGCACGTCGCCGACGCGGCGGCGGATGACGCCCTTGGACATCACCGGGAAGTGCTTGACCAAGTCCCTTACCTGGAGGACCGGTTCGCCGGTGCCGCCGTGGCCGGGCAGCGGCGGAAGCGGGGCGGCGGCCCGCACGGGCGCGGTCATACGGCGTCCTCCTCGGGGTTCGTGACGGGGGCCGCGTCGGCGAAGCGGGCCAGGGCCTCGGTGTCCGCGCCGACCGCGTCGAAGACCTGGCCCGCGCCCGTGTCGACGAGTTCGTCGGCGAAGTGACAGGCGCTGAGGTGCAGGTCTCCCCGGCCCTGCGCAGCGCGGGTTCGTCGGTGTCGCAGACGTCGCGGCGCATCGGGCAGCGGGGTGAGAAGGGGCAGCCCGGTGGCAGGTTGAGCAGGCTGGGCGGTGAGCCGGTGATGGGGTGAGCCGTGCCTCCTCGCGGTCCATGCGGGGCAGGGAGCCGAGGAGGCCCAGGGTGTAGGGCATGCGCGGGGTGTAGAAGATGTCCTCGACGGAGCCGGTCTCCACGATCCGTCCGGCATACATGACCGCGACCCGGTCGGTGTGCCCGGCCACCACCCCGAGGTCGTGGGTGATGAGCACGAGCGCCGCTCCGGTCTCGGCGCGGGCGGTCTCCAGAGCCTCGAGGATCTGCGCCTGCACGGTGACGTCGAGAGCCGTGGTCGGCTCGTCGGCGATGATCACGTCCGGGTCGTTGGCCATCGCGATGGCGATGACGACGCGCTGGCGCATGCCGCCCGACATCTCGTGCGGGTAGTTGTCGATGCGCCGCTCGGGGCTGGGGATGCCGACGGTGCCGAGCAGTTCGATCGCTCGTTTGCGAGCGTCCTTGTGTTTCATCTCGGGGTTGTGGCGGAGCAGGGTCTCGGCGATCTGATATCCCACGTTGTAGACGGGGTTGAGGGAGGTCATCGGGTCCTGGAAGATCATCGCGATGCCGCTGCCACGCAGGTCGGACAGGCGCGCGTCGGACAGGCCGAGCAGCTCGGTGCCCTCGAAGCGCACCGACCCGCGCACCCTGGCGCCGGTCGGCAGCAGCCCCATCACGGCGAGCGCGGTCACCGACTTCCCGGACCCCGACTCCCCTACGATGCCCAGCGATTCGCCCCGGTCGAGCCGGTAGCCGACGCCGCGCACGGCTCGTACCGGACCGTCCTCGGTGGCGAACTCCACGCCGAGGTTCTCGACTTCGAGCACGGCGGACGTCACGGGGACCTCCCGCACTCCATGACTCGTGGTCGTCACTGTCGCACCCTTTGCTGCCGGGGTCGAAGGCGTCGCGCAGTCCGTCGCCGATGAAGTTGATGGTCAGCGCGATGGCGATGATGAACGCGCCGGGGATGTAGAAGAGCCAGGGCCGGGTGTCGACCGCCGTCTGCGCCTGGGAGACCAGCAACCCCAGGGAGGTGTCCGGGGTTGGACACCGAAGCCGAGGAAGGACAGCGCGGTCTCGGTGAGGATGCCGGTCGCCACCAGGATCGTCGCGTTCACGATGATCGGGCCCAGCGCGTTCGGCAGCAGATGCCGGAAGATGATCCGGGTGTCCGAGGCGCCGAGTGCCCGCGCCGCCTCGATGAACTCCTTCTCGCGCAGCGACAGGACGGCCGAGCGCACCACACGGGCCACGTACGCCCAGGTGAGTCCGGCGATCACGATGGCGATCCAGTACCAGGAGCCGCCGGTACGCGAGGAGATGACCAGTGCGATCGCGAACAGCGGCAGGGTCAGCACCAGGTCGGCGATGCGCATCATGACCGCGTCGACGAGGCCCCGGTAGAAGCCGGCGACGGCTCCCCAGACCGCGCCGAGCAGCGTGGAGCCGAGCGCGATCATGATGGCGATCTTCAGCGAGGTCTGGGTGCCGCGCATGACCTGTGCGTAGCCGTCGTAGCCCGAGGAGTCGGTGCCGAACGGGTGCTTGAGGGACGGGGGCCGGGAGTTGTCCTCGGTGTACTTCTGGTACGAGTAGTGCCACAGGTGCGGGCCGATGAACGCCCACAGGATGATCAGCACGAACACGACCAGGCTGACCATCGCGGCCCGGTGGCGCACGAAGCGGCGCAGCACCAGCTGGGTCTGGGTGCGCTGCCGTACGGTGAACTCGTGGTCGCCGCGCGGTAGTTGAGTGCCCGCGGACCCCGGTGCCTCGATGTCAGTCATAGCGGATCCTCGGGTCGAGTACGGCGTAGAGGAGGTCGGCGATGAGGTTGAACCCGATGACGACGACGGCGGAGAGCAGCAGCCAGGCCATGGTGCGGTAGACGTCGAGCGTGGTCGCCGCCTGGACCAGCATCTCGCCCATGCCGTGCCACTGGAAGATCGTCTCCGTGATCACCGCGCCGCCCAGGATGATCGCGATGTCGAGCGCGGTCACGGTGGCGAGCGGGATGAGGGCGGTGCGCAGCGCGTGCCGGGTCATCACCCTGCCGCGCCGCAGCCCCTTGGCCCGGGCGAGCCGTACGTAGTCGCTGTTGAGGACCTCCAGCATGGAGGCGCGGGTGTAGCGGGTCCAGGACGCGAAGGAGACCAGCGCGAGGGTGATGGTGGGCAGGATCAGATGGCCCACGTGATCGGTGAACTGGTTCCAGGTGGTGTCGACTTCGAGGTACGGCGACTTCTCGCCGATGGTGCCGAGGAACTGGCTGCCGGTCTTCTGGTTGAACCAGATTCCGGCCTGCTTGAGCAGCACCGCGAACCAGAACACCGGCATGGCGAGGAACAGGAAGCCGAAGAAGGTGATGGTGTAGTCGGCGGCCGAGTACTGGCGGATCGCGCTGAACACCCCGAACACCACGGCCAGGATGAGCGCGAGGATCATGGCGGCGGCGACCAGGGTGATGGTCACCTTGAAGCGGGTGAACAGGTCGTGCCCGATGTTCAGGTTGGCCTGCACGGACGGGCCGAAGTCGCCGTGCAGGACGCCGGTGATCCAGTTCCAATAGCGTTCCATCACCGGCTGGTCGGCGTGGATGTGGCGGGCGAAGGCGGCCACCGCCGCCTTGCTGGGCGCGGGTTGGCGTGAGGTGGCGAAGTTCGCCACCGGGTCACCGGAGTTGATGACGACGAGGAACACGACGAACGTCGAGACGATCAGGACGGGTATGGAGACGAGGATGCGACGCACGGTGTAGGCGAGCATGCGGTCTTCTCTCGGGGCCGGCGGGTCGTGGATGCCGTCCGGGCCGGACCCGGCCCCGCTGTCCGCGGGGCCGGGCTCGACGGGCGTGCCGGTGGAGGTGACAGTCGTAGGACTACTTCTTCAGGCCCCAGGTGCCGGTGTTGTAGGCCGGTCCGACGTTGGTGGAGTTGTTCCGCATGTTGACGAACCGCGTCTGCGTCGCGAAGAACGTCGGCTTCTGGTAGAGCGGCAGGACGTAGGCGTCGTTCACCATGAGCTGGTCGGCCTGGTTGAGGAGCGCGGCGGACTTCGTGGCGTCCGTCTCGCCCACGGCCTGCGAGATCAGGGTGTCGGCCTTCTTGTTGCTGTAGCCGCCGTAGTTGCCGCCACCGCCGGTGAACCAGTTCTGCTGCGCGCCGCTGCTCGGGAACGGTGCGGCGACCCAGGCGAAGACGATGATGTCGTACTGGTGCCCGGCGAGGACCGTGCCGAGGTCGGCGGCGCCGATCGGCTTGATGGTGATCTTGATGCCGAGGCTCGCCAGGTTGCTCTGCAGGATCTGGCACTCGCTCTGCCGGATCTGATTGCCGGTGGTGTAGCGGCAGTTGAAGGGTCCGACGGCCTTGCCGTCCGGGGTCTTCAACGCGGTTCCCACACCGGTGAACTTGGCGGCCGTGAGGTATGCCTTCGCCTTGGTCAGGTCACCCGATCCCTGGCCGGTACCGCTGACCACGTCCTTGTAACCGGCCTGCCCGGGAACGAAGTTGTGGTTGCCGAGCGGCTTCACGGCCGGGTCGAACTGGCCGACCGTCTTGGCGATGATGTCCTTGGTGTTGATCGCCGTGAACATCGCCTGCCGCAGCGCCAGGTACTTGCCGATCACCGGGTCGTGCAGGTTGAGGTCGAAGTGCTCCCAGGTCAGCCCGTTGCCGATGGTGTACGTGATGCCGGGGATGTCCTTGACCTGGTTGACCAGGTCGACCTCGGGCTGCGGGTAGATCGCCTGGACCTCGTTGTTCTTCAGGGCTGTCGGCTCCTGCGTGGCGTCCGAGATCACCTTGAAGATCAGCCGCTGCAGGGTCGCCTTCTTCGCGCCGGTCCACTTGGGGTCGGGCACGTAGGTGGCGTGGTCGTTGTCGACCCACTGCTGCATCCTGTAGGCGCCCGCGGTGGGGTACTTGGTGGGCGGCGTCTTCAGGAAGTACTGCCAGGCCGTGGCCATCTGCGCGGCCGTCATCGCGGTGGCGTCGCCGACCTTGGCGCCGGAGATCTTCTCGGCGGTGTGCGCCGGGTAGAGCGGATAGCCCGCGCCGAACAGGGACTTCCAGTCCGAGTACGGCTGCGACATCACCATGGTGAAGGTCTTGCCGTTGTCGGAGGGGGTGAGGGACTTGATGCGGTCATAGCCCGCGGTGCTCTGCGGCAGACAGCCGTGGGTCTGCGTGGAGTCGCTGGCGGGCGGCGGCGGGCAGTCCTTGCCGTTGTTGGTGCGCCAGTAGTACGTGAAGTCGTCGGCGGTGATGGGCGTGCCGTCGTTCCACGTCGCCTTGGGGTTGATCTTGTAGACGATGGTCTGCGGGCTGGTGCCGGTCTGGGTGGCCGAGGTCACCAGGTCGGTGTTGAGGACGACCGTGAAGTCCGGCTGGGGATGAACACCTGCGGCAGGACGACCTCCAGGGCCTCCCCGTTCTCGAAGGTGTTGCCGTTGACGTCCTGGACGTTCCACTGCTGGATGTTCTTCTCCAGCACATAGGTGAACGTTCCGCCGGACTTGGTGGTGGCCGTGTTGCAGGTGTTGGCCTTGCCCACGGTGTTGCAGGACGTGAGTCCGGCCGAGCCGCTCTTGCCGGAGCCGCCGCCCCCGCCGCCGCTGCTGCAGGCGGTGAGCACCAGGGTGAGCCCGGCGGCGAGGGTGAGGGCCCGGGTGAGGGCCGAGGATGGCGCGCGCATGTTCCTCTCCTTCGACCGGCGGAAGGTCCGGTCCCGTCAAGGCGGCCGGCGGCCGCGAGAGAACTGAGCTGCGCAAAGACGTTAGAGCTCGGATGTACCTACTTCACGTTCTTGTTCATACCGGGAAGGCGACAATTCACCCTCGCTTTGTTATCGGAATGACCCACGCCCCGCAAAATCGCCAGGTGGTGTCCCCGAAAGAGCAAAGTCCCGCCCAACATCGTTGATCAGGCCGCACATTGACGGGTCGTCAGCCAACGGGAACGCCCGCCTCCAGATACAGCGCGGCCCCGCGTTCCCGGGCCCTGAGCGCCCATCGCAGCCGCTCGTAGCGCACCGGCGGCAACAGGTCAGCGGCCTCCTCCTCGGAGGCGAAGCACCAGCCGCGCAACTCCGGTCCGGGCAGCAGCAGTTGACCGGCCACGTCGGCGTCGAGCCGGCCGCCGTCGAAAAGGAGGCGCAGTCCGCCGTAGCCGGGCGGTACGGGTGGTTCCCAGTCGACGACGAGCAGTCGGGGCACGTCGTCGAGGACGAGGCCGGTCTCCTCGGTGACCTCGCGCATGCCGGCCCTGGCGGGCGCCTCGCCGGACTCGACGACGCCGCCGGGGAACTCCCAGCCGGCCTTGTAGGTGGGGTCGACGAGCAGCACGCGGTCCTGTTCGTCGAAGAGGAGCACGCCGGCCGCGAGGGTCTCGGAGGTGGGCTCCGGGGTCTGCACGATGTCGCACACGGGCACGGTGCCGCCGCCGACGGCCCCGGCGATGCGGACGGCCGTCTCGTACGGGGTGAGCGCGCTGGTGTCGACGAGATGGGCGTCGGCGGTGAGCCAGGAGCCGAGTGCGGCGCGGTAGGTCTCGATGTGGTCGTAGGCCCACTGCCGGGTCCTGATCTCGCCGTCGGGGAGGTCCGGTGGGATCTCCCGGCCGGATATTCGCTCGCGCAGGATCGTTTCCGCCGGAGCGAGGAGGACATGCCGGACCGCGACCCGGCGGGCCGCGAGACCGCCGAAGATCTCGTCCCGGTACTCCTGGCGCAGCAGGGTCATCGGGACGACGAGGGTCCCGCCCAGCTCGGCGAGCATCGCCGCCGCCGTGTCGATCACGAGCCGCCGCCACATCGGCAGGTCCTGGACGTCGCCGACCTCTGCGAGGTGTTTGGGCGGGAGCAGCTGCGGCAGTGCTCCGCCGATGACTTCGGGGTCGAAGAGTGTGCTGTTCGGGATCAGGTCCACCAGTTCCCGTGCGGTGGTCGTCTTCCCCGCACCGAACGCGCCGTTGATCCAGACGACGGTCACAGTTCCCCCTCTTCTGTTGGCCCCCTGAGGCTTGCCCGTTCCACCCCCGCCACGGAAACCAGCCGCAGTTGAGGGCGTGCATACGACGGCGCCGGTGCCCCCTCCGACGAGGCACCGGGGCCGAGCTCTTCCGGGTGGTATCAGGTGTTCTGTCCCAGGACACCCTCGTCGGCGGCGAAGCTGCCGTCGCTGACGAGGTGATCCATGGCGCCCACGGTGTCCTTGACGTTCAGATCGCCGAGCACGTCGTGGTCGTGGGAGTGCGACGGGGTGATCGCGGCGACGACGAAACCGGTGGCGAGGGAGGCGATGGCCAGCATGCTGCGCTTCTTCATGCCCCGTTCAACTGACGAAGCGCGCAGGGTCACGCCCGAACCGGCCGCCGGGTGGAACCCGTCCGTGCCGGGCCCGCCGTACGAGGTCCACGGCGGCCTCGGGCCAGTGCGGATGGTCGAAGGTGAACCCCTCCGCGAGCAGCCGTCCCGGGACGACCCGGCGGCTCTTCAGGAGGAGTTCGGTGTCGGAGCGCAGGGCGAACGCGCCCAGTTCCGCCATCCACTTCGTGGCGGGCAGGCCGACGGGGATGCCCCGCGCGGCGCGCAGGACGCGCATGAACGCGCGCTGCGGGAGCGGGCCGGGGGCGGCGAGGTTCACCGGTCCGGCGATGTCGTCCCGGTCGACGAGGAACTCGACGGCGCGCACGAAGTCCTGGTCGTGGATCCAGGAGACGTACTGGGCGCCGCCCGCGACCGGCCCGCCGAGGCCGAGCCGGGCCAGTCCCAGCAGGACGTCGAAGACGCCGCCGCGGTCGGGGCTCATCACCATGGCGGCACGCAGGGCGACCTTGCGGGTGTGCGGGGTGTCGGCGCGGTCCTGCGCGCGTTCCCAGGCCTTGGCGATCTCGACGCTGTAGGACCAGTAGCCGGGTACGCCGGGTTCGTCGCCGCCGATCACACCGGTGGCCTCGTCGTTGGGGGCGTCGTGGCGGTGGGCGTACACGGTGGCGGTGCTCATCTGCAGCCACACGCGCGGCGGGTGCGCGGCGGCGGCGATGGCCTCGCCGACGACGCGGGTGGAGTGCACGCGCGAGTCCATCATGGCCCTGAGGTTGGCGGGGGTGTAGCGGCAACTGACGCTGCGGCCCGCCAGGTTGATCACGACGTCACTGCCGTCGATCTCCCGGGCCCAGGAGCCCAGGGTCTCGCCGTCCCACCACACCTGGCGGTCGCGCGTCGGCCGCCGGGTCAGGACGACGACCTCGTGGCCGGCCTCGGTCAGGGCGCGGTCCAGGACCGCGCCCACCTGTCCCGTGCCACCGGGAATGACGATCTTCACCGGGCTCCCCTTCTGTCAGGAGGAGCCTAGCGCAGAAACTTGAACACGTTCAAAACCAATCGCGTCACCCCTTGGTGGAGCCCAGCGTCAGCCCCGCGATGAAGTGCCGCTGCAGCAGCAGGAACACGAGGATCGTCGGGAGGGCGACCAGGACCGAGCCCGCCGCGAGCAGGTTGTAGTCCGTGAAGAACTGCCCGCGCAGATTGTTCAACGATGAGGTGATCGGGAGTTTGTCCGGGTTCGAGATGAAGATCAGGGCCCACAGGAAGTCGTTGTAGACCCAGGTGAACTCCAGCGTCGCCAGCGCGGCCAGGGCCGGGCGGCACAGCGGCAGCGTGATGCGCCAGAACTGGGTCCACACACCGGCGCCGTCCACGATCGCCGCCTCCAGGATCTCCTGGGGCAGCGTGCGCATGAAGTTGGACAGTACGAAGACGCAGAACCCCATCTGGAACCCGATGTTGACGATGATCACGGCCCACAGGGAGTCGTACATCGTCAGCGAGTCGGACATCCACCACGGCAACGGGATCTTGTTGAACAGCACGTACAGCGGGGTGACGATGACCTGTTGGGGCAGCAGGTTGCCCGCCGTGAAGAACATCAGCACGACGACGCCGCCGCGCAGCTTCAGCCGGGAAACGGCGAACGCCACGAAGGAGGAGAGGAACAGCGTGACGATGACGGCGGGGATCGCGATCGTCAGGGTGTTGGTGAAGTACTTCCCCATGTCGGACTGGGTGTAGGCCTGGCGGTAGTACGTGAGGGAGATGTGCTTCGGCCAGGAGAAGTAGCCGTGCTGCGCCGTCTCGTCGTAGGGACGCAGCGAGGCGTAGACGGCGAGCAGGAGCGGTGCGACGAACGCGAGCGAGACCGCCGACAGGAAGATGTGCACGCCCCAACGACCGCGCCGGGGGCGGGACTTGGGGGCGGTGGCCGGTGCCGTGACCGGGCGGACGGGTGCGGTGCGGATGTCTGCGGTCATCAGTCGCGCGCACCTCGCAGCTCTTGGACGAGGAACGTCACGATGGACCCCAGGGAGACGACGAGCAGGACGACCGCGATGGCGGAGCCGAAGCCGATACGGCTGGCCTCGCCGATGATGTTGTCGGTGATCAGCACGGACAGCAGTTCCAGGCCGTTGCGGCCCTTGTTGACGGCATAGACGATGTCGAAGGCCCGGAGCGCCTCGATGACCGTGATCACGCCGACGATGACGTTGACCGGGCGCATGGTCGGGAACACCACGCGGAAGAACGTCTGCCGCTCGTTCGCGCCGTCGATCGACGCCGCCTCCTTGAGCTGCGGGTCGACGGACTTGAGGCCGGCCAGGTACAGGATCATCACGTAGCCGACGTGCCGCCAGCTCGCCGCGATCATCATCATCCAGATGTTGATGTGGGCGTTGCCGAGCCAGTCGACCGGATCCTCGTGGTTGTTGAGGATCGTGTTGACGACCCCCTGGTCGGTGCCCAGGATCAGCTGCGAGATGAAGCCGACGATGGCCAGCGAGAGCACCACCGGCATGTACAGGACCGACTGGTAGAAGCGGCTGAAGCGGACCCCCGGTCGATGACGACGGCCAGCAGCAGGCCGAACGGGGTCGCGATCAGGCCGAGGAAGAGCAGCCACATGATGTTGTGGCGGACCGCGGGCCAGAACGGCGGGTAGTTGGTCGCGAGGTTCTTGTAGTTGTCCAGGCCGACCCAGTGGATGTCGCCGATGCCGTCCCAGGCCGTGAAGGACAGCCCGATGGAGGCCAGCGTCGGGCCCCAGATGATGACGACGTCGAGCAGGACGGGTATGCCGAGCAGCACGCCGAGGACGACGACGTCACGGCGGGTGAACCGCCTCAGTCGCCGTCGTCCGGCGCGCCGTGGAGAGGTGAGCGCCACGGAACGTATCTCCCAGGGAACGGAACGGTCTCGCGGTGATCAGCCGACGGGCTGCGAGAAGATGGTCTTCTTCTGCCGCTCGATGCTGTTGCAGAGCCCGTCGACGTCCTTCGGGTTGCCGATGAAGTCCTGGATGGACTGGATCATCACCGTCGAGGCGAAGTCGGGGCGGGTGTCGCGGTCCATGAACTGCGAGATCTGCTTGGCGCCCGAGACCAGCGCGGCCGACTTCTTCTGCAGGGCGCTGTACTTGGCGGTGTCCGCGCCCGAGTTGACGGCCACGTTGTTCGGGTCGAGGGCGAGGTAGTCGTTCTCCGCCTCGGGGTGCCGAGCCACTTGAGCAGGGCCTTGGCGCCGGTGACGTTCTTCGACTTCTTGGCGATCAGGAAGCCGTCGATGGGCGCCTCCACGGCGTCCTGGCCGTACTGCGGGTCGATCTCGGGGAAGGCGAAGAAGTCGATGTCGTCCCGCTGGTCCGCCGGGAACTGGCTGCCGGGGTGCGGCATCCCGAAGACGGCCATCGCGGTCTCGCGCTTCTGGAGACCCTGCCCGGCCTCCTCCCAGGTCCGGCCGAGGGCGCCCTTCTGGTAGTACGGCATGAGTTCGCGCCAGGTGTCGAAGACGTTCTTGACCTTGGTGTCGGTCCAGGACTTCTCGCCGGCCATCAGGGCCTTGTGGAAGTCGTAACCGTTCAGGCGCATGTTGATGTAGTCGAACGTGCCCATGGCGGGCCAGCCGTCCTTGTCGCAGAAGGCGACCGGTGTGCCGTCCTTGCTCATCCGCTTGGCCAGCGCGATGAACTGGTCCCAGGTCGTGGGCTGTTCATAGCCCTTCTGCTGGAAGAGGCTCTTCCGGTGGAACACGGCCCACGGATAGTAGTAGTACGGCACGAAGTACTGCTTGCCGGCGTGCGTGGACTGCGCCTTGAGCGCGTCCGAGAACCCGTTGAAGGAATTCCAGACATCGGTGATCTCGCTGAGCAGCCCCTTCTCGGCGAAGTACTGCATGCGGTATCCCGCGAACCACATGAAGACGTCGTCGGGAGAACCCTGCAGATAGCGGTTGATGTTCTCCTGGAAGTCGTTGTGGTCCTTGGTGTTGACCTTCACCTTCTTGCCGGACTTCTTCTCGTACGCGGCAAAAGCCGCGGCAAAGGCTTTCTTCGGCACGGGGTCCGACGCGTTCGAGCCGACGGAGACCTCGTTCTTGTCCCCACCGGGCCCGGAGCCGCACGCCGACAGCAGGGCCGGCAGCGTGACCGCGCCGACTCCCAGAGCCGCACCACGCAGGAGTTTCCGTCTGGACATCCGATGTCCTGGCGCGCCTGCTGGCAGGACGAGCCCATCGAACGATGACTGTGCCATGTCCCCCTCCTCGGGGTGCCACCCAACACAACCGAACGCGAGGGTTGGATCTCACCCCCATGTGGCGGAGCAGTCAAGAGGTTTGACGAGATATCGAACAACCGTTACTGAAGTCTTCCAACAGAGTCCGACACGTCCTACCGTAAACGCGCACCATGACACGTACATGCAGTCATCCCATCTTTCGCGAGTCCGGAGGAACGTCACGATGCGTCACCTTCACACCCGCACGACCCGCAGAAGACTGGTCGGAGCCCTCGCCACCGGGCTGTTGTGCACGGGCGGCCTCACCGTGCCGGCCGTCGCGCAGGACCCCGTGACCCCCGCCCTGGCGGACGGTCAGGCGCTCACACCTCCCATGGGTTTCAACAACTGGAACTCCACCAACTGTCGTCCCGAATTCAACGAATCCATGGTCGAGGGAATCGCGGACATCTTCGTCACCAAAGGCCTGAAAGCGGCCGGCTACCAGTACGTCAACCTCGACGACTGCTGGGCTCTGCCGAACCGCGACGCCGACGGCAAACTCGTCCCCGACCCGGTCCGATTCCCGCACGGAATCAAGGCGGTCGCGGATTACGTGCACTCCAAAGGCCTCAAACTCGGCATTTACACCAGCGCCGGCACCAGGACATGCAACGACGCGGGCTTTCCGGGCGGCCTCGGCCATGAGTACAGCGACGCCCAGCAGTTCGCCGACTGGGGCGTGGACTATCTCAAGTACGACAACTGCAACAACCAGGGCGTGGACGCCAGGACGCGCTACACCACGATGCGTGACGCTCTGAAGGCGACGGGCCGCCCGATCGTCTTCAGCATCTGCGAATGGGGCGAGAACAAGCCCTGGGAATGGGCCTCGGACATCGGACATCTGTGGCGCACGACCGGCGACATCAGCGACAACTGGGGCTCGATGCTGTCGATCCTCAAGCAGAACCTGCCCCTCGCGCGGTACGCGGACCCGGGCACTGGAACGACCCCGACATGCTGGAGGTCGGCAACGGCGGCATGACGGACACCGAGTACCGCTCGCACTTCTCGCTGTGGTCGATCATGGCCGCACCGCTCCTCATCGGCTCGGACCTGCGCACGGCCACCCCCGCGACCTTCGACATCCTCGACAACAAGGAGGTCATCGCGGTCGACCAGGACCCGCTGGGCAAGCAGGGAAACGTTGTCACGTCCGAGGGCGGACGCTGGGTCGTGGCCAAGGAGATGAAGGACGGCAGCCGTACGGTCGCGCTGTTCAACGAGTCCGGCAGCGCCCAGCGCATCGCCACCACCGCGGCGGCCGTCGGCCTCCCCGGCGCCCGCGCCTACACCCTGCGCGACCTGTGGCAGCACAGGAGCTACAACACCGCGGGCACGATCTCCGCGACCGTCCCGGCCCACGGCACGGTCCTCGTACGGGTCTCCGCCGACCGGCACGCGCTCAAGAACCCGCCCGCCGTCGAACTCGCCCTGGCGAACGCCCCGTTGGTGCAGGCGGCCACCCGACCCCGCTCACCACGACGGTCACCGACCTCGGCCGGACGACCGCCGAACACGTCTCCATCGGCCTGACCGGGCCCCAGGGTTGGAAGATCCGGGCCACCTCCCCGACGACCGCGCGGGCCGTACGGACAGGGCGGGCCCTGCGCACGAAGTGGACGATCACCGCGCCCGCCGGGACGCCGACGGGGTCGTACGACCTGACCCTCAGGGCGAGTTACCGCTCGCCGACCGGTGCCCGGGTCACCAGCACGCTGCCCTTCACCGCGTCCGTGGTGGTCGCGCCGCCGGCCGGGACCTCGTACCTCGGTGACCTTCCGTGGATGTCGACGGCCAATGGATACGGGCCGGTTGAGCGCAATACGAGCAACGGGGAGAGCGCCGCGGGCGACGGACATCCGATCACCTTGGGCGGTGTGGTGTACGCCAAGGGACTCGGTGTCCACGCCGAGAGCGAGGTGCGGTACTACACCGGGAAGGCCTGCGAGAAGGTCACCGCGGACGTCGGTGTGGACGACGAGAAGGGCGCGAACGGCACCGTCGCCTTCGAGATCTGGGCGGACGGCACCAAGGTCGCCTCGACCGGCGTCCTCACCAACGCGATGCCCGCCCAGCCGGTCACGGCGGACGTGACCGGCGCCCAGGTGGTCCGACTCGTCGTCACCGACGGCGGCGACGGAATCGACTCGGACCACGCGGACTGGGCGGACGCTCAACTCACCTGCTGAGCCGGGCGAATTGCCTTCACGGGGCATAGGCCGCTGAGCGAACGTTTCGGCCGCTCGGCGGTTCACACCACGGCCGAGGTCGCGCTCGTCTGCCCGGCGAGCGCGGCCGCGGCCGCTCCCACCAGCCCGGCGTCCGTGCCCATCTGAGCCGGTGTCACCGTGAGGCGCCGCACGAAGGACAGCGTCGCGTAGTCGCTCAGCGCCTTGCGCAAGGGCGTGAAGAGCACGTCGCCCGCCTTGCCCACACCTCCGCCGATCACGGCGATGTCGATCTCGACGAGGGTCGCGGTGGCCGCGATCCCGGCCGCGAGGGCCTGCGCGGCCCGCTCGAAGGAGGCCACGGCGACCGGGTCACCGGCACGGGCTGCGGCGGCCACCGCGGCGGCCGAGGCATCGCCGTCCGGACCCGGCCGCCAGCCGCCCTCGACCGCTCGCCGGGCGATGTTGGGACCACTGGCGATCCGCTCGACACAGCCGCGCGAACCGCACGGGCAGGGGTCGCCGTCCAGGTCGACGCTGATGTGGCCGATGTGTCCCGCGTTGCCGGTCGGCCCGGGATGCAGCTGGCCGTTCAGGACGAGGCCCCCGCCGACACCCGTGGACACCACCATGCACAGCGCGTTGGCGTGTCCGCGTGCGGCGCCCTGCCAGTGCTCGGCCGCCGTGATCGCCACGCCGTCGCCGATCAGCGCGACGGGCAGGTCACCGGTCGCCGCACGCACCCGCTCCACCAGCGGAAAATCGCGCCAGCCCGGCACGTTGACCGGGCTCACGGTGCCCGCGGAGGCGTCCACGGGACCCGCGCTGCCGATGCCGAGGGCGCCCGCCCGGGACCACGAAGGCGATGCGGTGAGTTCCCCGAGCACCTCCTCCACGGCTCGCATCACGGTGTCGCCGTCGTCCTGCGAGGGCGTCGGGCGCTGTGCTCGCACCAGGATCTTGCCGTGGCCGTCCACCAGCGCCCCGGCGATCTTGGTGCCGCCGATGTCGAGCGCGGCCACGAGGTCGGTGTGCATCAGTGTCAGATCTCCCCGTCAAACATGAGAACCACCAGAAGGTGAGATGGGCCGGTCTCGCGGTGGGGGCGCAGGCCGGAGATATCGGTGGACAGTCTCTCTCGCACATGACAACGTTGTCCAGGCTCTATGCTCGACGCCACATCCTCATACAAACCCATGGACCTATGCATCCCCGTGGACGACAGGACAGGACAGCGCATCGTGCCAGAGACCGCCCGCCGCCCCGAGAACCGCTACGGCAACCGTCCGACCATGAAGGACGTGGCCGCGCGCGCCGGTGTCGGCCTGAAAACGGTGTCGCGCGTGGTCAACGGCGAACCGGGCGTCACCCCGGACACCGAGCGCCGGGTCCAGGAGGCCATCGACGCGCTCGGCTTCCGCCGCAACGACAGCGCCCGCGTCCTGCGCAAGGGCCGCACGGCCAGCATCGGCCTCGTCCTGGAGGACCTCGCCGACCCGTTCTACGGCCCTCTCAGCCGCGCCGTCGAAGAGGTGGCCCGCGCTCACGGTGCCCTGCTGATCAACGGCTCCAGCGCCGAAGACCCCGACCGCGAGCAGGAGTTGGTGCTCGCGCTGTGCGCCCGGCGGGTGGACGGTCTGGTGGTCATCCCGGCCGGGGACGACCACCGCTATCTGGAGCCGGAGATCAAGGCGGGCGTCGCGACGGTGTTCGTGGACCGTCCGGCCGGGCAGATCGACGCGGACGTCGTCCTGTCGGACAGCTACGGCGGCGCGCGGGACGGTGTCACTCACCTCATCTCCCACGGCCACCGGCGTATCGGCTTCATCGGTGACATGCCCCGCATCCACACGGCCGCCGAGCGTCTGCGCGGGTACCGGGCGGCGATGGAGGACGCGGGGACAGAGGTCGAGGACGCCTGGATGTCCCTCGGCGTGACCGACCCGGTCCGGGTGCGGCGGGCCGCCGAGGAGATGCTGACCGGGCCCTCCCCGTCACCGCGATCTTCGCCGGCAACAACCGTGTGACGGTCACCGTCGTCCGCGTCCTGGCCGAGCAGTCGCGCCGGATCGCCCTGGTCGGCTTCGACGACTTCGAACTCGCCGATCTGCTCCAGCCGGGCGTCACGGTCGTCGCGCAGGACGCGGCGGCGCTCGGCCGTACGGCGGCCGACCGGCTCTTCCGGCAGCTGGACGGCACGCTGATCGCGCCGGAGCGCATCGAGTTGCCGACCCGGTTGATCACCCGGGGATCGGGTGAACTCCCGCCGTCGGAGTGAGCGGCGCGTGCACGACGGTATGAGCGACGGTATGAGCGACCGGGCGGATCGCATGGCCCGGACGTTGGAGGCGCTGGGGCTCGCTCGGGCGCCGCGTGAGGAGCCGCTCCTCTACCCCGGGGCGTGGCCCGCCGAGTCCGGACTCCTCGTCGGGGACCGGCTGTTGCCGCTCGACGACCACGTGACGTACGAGGACCGCACGCCGGTCCTGGCGATCGGCTCCAACGCCTGTCCCGCTCAACTGCGCCACAAGATGACGGAGTTCGGGATCACGTCCCCCGTTCCGATGGTGAAGGTACGGGTCACGGGGATCGGCGTCGGTGTCTCCGCGCATGTGAGCCGCATGGGGTATGTGTCGGCGTCGCCGGTCTACGCACCCGGTGTGGTGCGGGAGTTGTTCGTGACGTGGTTCGACGCGCGGCAGCTCGCGGTGGTGGACGCGAGTGAAAGGGCGTACGACCGGGCGTGGTTGCCGGGGTCAGTCGTCCATGTCGATTCGGGTTCGGGTTCGGGTTCGGGTTCGGGTTCGGGGCAGTTGGTGCGTGGCGTGCATGTCTACGTCAACCGGAACGGGTCCTGCGGGACGGCATGGGTGTGCCGCGCCGGCACCCGGGTGAGCGGGTGCTCCTCACCGAACTGCTTGACGCCTCGGCGGAGTTGAGGAGACTGTTCGGGCGGACGCCGGAGGAGTTCTGCGCGCGGGCGCGGGCCGACCGGTCGTTGTGCGACCGGGGTACGCGGCTGTTCCTGGAGGAGGGGCTGGTGACGGTGTCGGGCCTCGAGCGCTTCGTACGGCCTCAGCAGACCGGGAGCCCCGGGACAGGTTCGTCGTTGTCGCCGCCCTTGAGGTAGACGACGCTGACGTAGACGTTCGTGTTGCCGCTGTCGTCGTCCGTCTTCGCCCACCAGGTGTTGGTCCACTGGCCGTAGGTCTCGCGACGGCCCAAGTCCTGCTGACAGAAGAAGTAGTTGGTACCCGAGCCGAGGACACCGACTTCATTGCCGGACGCGGTGTAGGACTTCGCGCTGCGCCACACCTGGCAGTTGTACCTGCCACCACCGATGCCCTGACAGGCGGCGGCCGGGCTGGGCGAGCTGGAACTTCCCGTCGAACCCCCGCCGCCCGAACCGCCCTTGCTGCGACCGGCGCTGCTACCGGCCGTGGGCTTGACCGGAGCCGAGGCGGAACCCCGCTCCGAGGGCGTGGGCTCGCTGTGCCCGCCCTGCGTCCCGGCCGGGTCCGGAGTCTTCTCCTCGTTCTGCCCCGTGGGCTTTGGGGCGCCCGAGTGACCGGCGTCGGTGTGCCCCGTGGGCGAGGAAACAGCACTGGCCGGAGCGGACGCCACCGAAGGCCGCGTGTCGGCCTCGTTCTCGTGCGCGTTGTGCAGGGCGTAGGCGACCCCGGCGCCGACGAGGACGACGGCACTGGCCACGGCTGCGATCAGGATGCGTGCCCTTCGGTGGGGCGGGGTGGCGGGGTCGACGGGGCCGGTGGGGGCGGACGTGTGCGGTGCGGGGGCGAGGGGTGGGCCGAAACCCTGCGGTACGACTGGGGAGGGGGCCGTGGCACCGGGCCCCTGCGGGTGCGCCGCGGACCAGGGCGCGGAGTGCGGCTCGGGCGTGGCCGAGGTGGGCTGTCCCGGGCTCCTGGGTTCCACTCGGCCGCACCGAACTCTCCCGAGGAACCAGGGTGTTGCGCCGCCGCTTCGGACTCCGCCGCTGTCTCCGCCTGGTACGCCGACGCCCAGGACTCCCGGTGCCCCAGATGCCGGTGTGCCCTCCGGCCCGGGGCCATCGACGGAACCGGTCACGACTGGCCGGGCCCTGGGCTGTTGGGACGGGCCGGCGCTGTGTGGCGCCGCGCTACCGGATCCGTGGTCGGAGGGGTCGGCGCCGTCCGACGCAGCACCGCCAAAACTCGGCTCGGAGCCGGCGCCGCTGCCTGGCGCGGGACCATCGGACATCGCCGCGGACCGGCCACCGCCGCCTGGCGCCCCGCCACTGAATTCCGCCTCGGGCCCGCCGCCGCCACCTCGCGCAGCACCACCACATTGCGCTTCGGACCGGCCGTCGCCCCCGGCGCCCCATCGCCGAATCCCGGACCGAACCCGCCGCCACCACCTCGCGCAGCACCACCGAATTCCACTTCGGACCAACCGTCACCGCTCGGCGCCCCATCACCGAATCCCGGACCGGACCGGCCGCCGCCATCCGCCACCGCACCATCGAATCCCGACCCGGCCCCGTTCACGCCGCCCGGCACCGCACCACCGAATCGCGCCTCGGCCGGGCTGCCATCACCCGGCACCGCATCTCCGAACCCCGGCCCGGACCGACCGCCGCCATCCGGCGCCCCGCCACCGAATTGCGCCCCGGACCGGCCCCTCCGCCCGGTACCGCACCGCCACATCCCGCCTCGCCCGGATCGGAAGCCTCCGCCACCCCCGCCCCTGTCCGACCGGAGCCCCGGACCCTGCGGATCCCGAGCCCTGCCCGGCCGCCCCTCCGGCCCCGGCGCCCGGCCCGGCCACGCCTTCACCCCCAGCGCCCATGCCCGCCGAGCCACCGGCCCCCGCGCCCATCCCCGCCGCGTCTCCGACCCCGAGCCCTCCTCGGACCCCGTCAACTCAACGGGATCCGCATCCGGCTCCCGGTCCCGAGCGCGCTCCGAGACCTCAAGTCCCGGTTCCCCGGACCCCGTTACCTCCTCCGAGCTCCCGGCACCGGCCCCCACCACCCCGTACGTTCCGCGCAACACAGCCGTAGGCGTATCCGTCCCCGCCCCCGCGCCACCGTCTCCAGCATCCCCCGCGCCCGTCCGGCGTCGGGGCGCAACTCCGCCCGCTTCTGCATCAGTTGGCGCAGTACGGGTCCAAGTCGCCCGCCCGTCGGGGTTCCGGCAGCGGTTCGGAGACGATGGCCGTGAGGGTGGAGTACGTGGAGGTGCGGCGGAACGGAGACGTGCCCTCGACGGCGGCGTACAGCGTGGCGCCCAGGGCCCAGACGTCGGAGGCCGGGCCGGGGTCGGCGCCTTGGGCGCGTTCGGGAGCCAAGTAGTCCAGGGAGCCGATGAGTTCGCCGCTGCGGGTGAGGTGGGTGGCGGAGCCGTCGCCGGGGTCGTCCATCGTGGCGATGCCGAAGTCGGTGAGGACGACCCGGCCCGAGCGGTCCAGCAGGATGTTCCCGGGCTTCACATCGCGGTGCAGGACACCTACGGCGTGCGCCGCGGCCAGCGCCTCCATCACCTTCGCGCCGATCCCGGCCGCCTCGCGCGGGTCGATCGGACCGCGCTCGCTCAGCACGTCGTCCAGGAGGGCCCGTCGATCAGTTCCATGACGATCAGCGGGCGTCCGTCGACCTCGGCGATGTCGTGCACGGCGATCACCCCGGGTGCCCGGACCCGCGCCGCCGCCCGCGCCTCGCGCTGCATCCGCAGCCGTAGATCGGCGAGTTCGGGGCCGTGCGCGTCGGTGAAGGTGCGCAGTTCCTTGACGGCGACCTCGCGGCCGAGGACCTCGTCGACGGCCCGCCAGACGACACCCATGCCGCCGCGCCCGAGGCGCGCCACGACGCGATACCGCCCGGCCAGCAACCGGTCGCCCCCGTCCACGCGTCCGCTCTCCCCGAAGGCACCGCCGCTCCGTCCCGTGGCACATCCATGAACGCCGTACAGCCTACGGGGCGGCGGTGACAACGGACGCGGGCACCAACACCTGTGACAGGTCCGCTACTTGGCGGACGCCGTGAGGTCGCCTCGGCGGGGCGACGCGAAGCCCTCCAGGTCCATCCGGGTCAGGCCGGTCGCCCTGGCCACCTCGGCGATGTCGAGCGCGCCGCAGTCCAGGCCGCGCAGCAGATATCCGCTGAGGGCCTTCGCGGTGGCGGGTTCGTCCATGACGTCGCCGCCGGCGTGGTTGGCGTAGCGGGCGAGGCGCGGGCGGCCTGTTCGAAGCCCTCGCGGTAGAAGGCGAAGACGGCCGCGTAGCGGGTGGGGATGTGGGCGGGGTGCATGTCCCAGCCCTGGTAGTACGCGCGGGACAGGGCCCGGCGGGTGAGGCCGTAGTGCAGGCGCCAGGCGTCGTGGACCTTCGCGGTGGGCCCGACGGGGGAGGACGTTCGTCGAGCCGTCCGACACCCGTACGCCCGTCCCCGCCGCCGCGACCTGCATGATCGCCTTGGCGTGATCGGCGGCCGGGTGGTCGCTGGCCTGGTAGGCGGCGGAGACGCCGAGGCAGGCGCTGTAGTCGAAGGTGCCGTAGTGCAGTCCGCTGGCGCGGCCCTCGGCGGCCTGGATCATGCGGGCGACGGTGGCGGTGCCGTCGGTGGCGAGGATGGACTGGCTGGTCTCGATCTGGATCTCGAAGCCGATCCGGCCCTGTTCGAGCCCGCGCGCCTTCTCGAAGGCCTCCAGGAGGCGCACCATCGCGGTGACCTGCTCGGCGTAGGTGACCTTGGGGAGCGTCAGGACCAGGCCGTCGGGCAGCCCGCCGGCCTCCATGAGCCCGGTGAGGAAGATGTCGAGGGTGCGGATGCCCCGGTCGCGCACCGGCGCCTCCATGCACTTCATCCGGATGCCCATGTACGGCGCCGCCGTGCCCTGCTGGTACGCCTCGGCGATGAGGCGGGCCGCGCGGGCGGCGGCCGCGTCCTCCTCGGCGTCGGGGCGGGGGCCGTAGCCGTCCTCGAAGTCGACGCGCAGGTCCTCGATGGGCTCGTGCTCCAACTTGGCCCGCACGCGCGCGTGGACGGCTCCGCGAGGTCGTCGGAGAGGCCGAGGACGGCGGCGAAGGAGGCCGCGTCGGGGGCGTGTTCGTCGAGGGCGGCGAGCGCGCGGTCGCCCCAGGTGCGGATCGTGTCGGCGGCGAAGACATCACCGGGGACGTAGACCGTGTGGACGGGCTGGCGGGTGCCGGGGTCGCCGGGGTAGCGGCGCTCCAGTTCGGCGTCGACCGGTGCCAGGGAGGCGCTGATCTCCTCGCCGACCGCGCCCGCGAGGCTCGTCGCCACCTTCTCCCTGCTCGCCCTGACCCATTCCCACACCCTCCAGTTTTCCGCTCTACGGAATCAACAATCCGTAGAACGAAGTTATCCATGGAGCTTCCCGCCGGTCAACACCCTGTCCACGCCGTGAACCGTCTGTTCACTGCCGCCCCGAGGCCCTCTTCCGCCCGGCGCCGCGCACCCTCATCCTGACTCGCAAGGGGAGGGATGCACATGTCGACTGCCAGGACGGTGACCCGTCGCGCGGGGCTGACCACGCTGGTGGCGGCCGCCATCGCCCTGCCGCTCATCGGAACCGCACGCTCCGCCTCCGTCCGGAAGGAGACCCGCCTGCTGGACGTCATGACATTCAACCTGCGCTTCGCCGACACCACCGAACCCAACAGCTGGAAGGTCCGCCGCCCGGTCATGCGCGACCTGCTGCTCCGCGCGGCACCCGACATCATCGGCACCCAGGAGGGCCTCTACGCGCAGCTCCAGGACATCAAGCAGGACCTGGCGCCGCACTACGACTGGATCGGCGGCGGCCGCAAGGGCGGCAGCTTCGACGAGGAGACGGCGATCTTCTACGACACCCGCCGGCTCGCCCCGTCGCGTACGACCAGTTCTGGCTCTCCGACACGCCCGCCGTGATCGGCTCGAACACCTGGGGCGGCGCCCACCCGCGCATCGCCACCTGGATCCGCTTCCGCGACCTCGGGGACGACGAGCGGGAGTTCTACGTCCTCAACACCCATCTGGACAACGCGAGTCAGTACGCACGCGAGCGTGCCGCCACCCTCATCGCCGAGCGCCTCGCCCGCCTGGAGGGGTCCCTGCCGCTGGTGGTGACCGGCGACTTCAACACCGCCGCGTACACCACCTCGGTCTACTCCACGATGCTGGGCGCGGGCCCGGGCCTCAGGGACACCTGGGACGCGGCCGCGGCGCGCGGGCAGCTCTACGGCACCTTCCACGGCTACCGCGCGCTCGTGCCGGAAGGTCCCCGCATCGACTGGATTCTGGTCTCCCGGGAGTCACCGTGCGCCGGACCGCTCTCAACACCTTCTCCGAGAACAGCCAGTTCCCGAGCGACCACCTGCCCGTGCAGTCCACGATCAGCCTGGGATGAGCGGCCGGGGGGCACGCGAAAGGCCCCCACGACCACGCGGGTCGCAGGGGCCTCGGAGCGCCTGGAGAGATCAGCCCTTGCGGGACTTGACCTCTTCGGTGAGCTGCGGGACGACGTCGAAGAGGTCGCCGACGACGCCGTAGTCGACGAGGTCGAAGATCGGGGCCTCGGCGTCCTTGTTGACGGCGACGATCGTCTTCGAGGTCTGCATGCCCGCGCGGTGCTGGATCGCGCCGGAGATGCCGTTGGCGATGTAGAGCTGCGGGGAGACGCTCTTGCCGGTCTGGCCGACCTGGTTGGAGTGCGGGTACCAGCCGGCGTCCACGGCGGCGCGGGAGGCGCCCACGGCCGCGCCGAGGGAGTCGGCGAGGGCCTCGATGATCGCGAAGTTGTCCGCGCCGTTCACACCGCGGCCGCCGGAGACGACGATCGCGGCCTCGGTCAGCTCCGGGCGGCCGGTCGACTCGCGCGGGGTGCGCGCGGTGACCTTGGTGCCGGTGGCCTTGTCCGAGAAGGTTACCGCGAGGGCCTCGACCGTACCGGCGGCCGGGGCGGCCTCGACGGCGGCCGAGTTGGGCTTCACGGTGATGACCGGGGTGCCCTTGGAGACCCGGGTCTTGGTGGTGAAGGAGGCGGCGAACACCGACTGCGTGGCCACCGGGCCCTCGTCACCGGCCTCCAGGTCGACGGCGTCGGTGATGATGCCGGAGCCGATACGTACGGCCAGACGGGCGGCGATCTCCTTGCCCTCGGCGGAGGACGGCACCAGGACGGCGGCCGGGGAGACGGCGTCGTAGGCGGCCTGGAGGGCGTCGACCTTGGGGACGACGAGGTAGTCGGCGTACTCGGAGGCGTCGTGCGTGAGCACCTTCACCGCGCCGTGCTCGGCGAGCGCGGCGGCGGTGTTCTCCGCGCCGGCGCCGAGGGCGACCGCGACGGGCTCGCCGATGCGGCGGGCCAGGGTCAGCAGCTCCAGGGTGGGCTTGCGGACGGCGCCGTCCACGTGATCGACGTAGACGAGAACTTCAGCCATGGGAATGGTCTCCTGCGTGCGTGCGAAGTCTGAGGGGAGGTAGGCGAGTTGGGGCTTAGATGAACTTCTGGCCCGCGAGGAACTCGGCGAGCTGCTTGCCGCCCTCGCCCTCGTCCTGACGATCGTGCCGGCGGTGCGCGCGGGGCGCTGGGCCGCGGAGTCGACGGCGGTCCAGGCACCCTCGAGGCCGACCTCGGCGGTGTCGATCTCCAGGTCGGAGAGGTCCCAGGCCTCGACCGGCTTCTTCTTGGCGGCCATGATGCCCTTGAAGGACGGGTAACGCGCCTCGCCCGACTGGTCGGTGACCGACACGACGGCCGGCAGGGAGGCCTCGAGCTGCTCGGAGGCGGAGTCGCCGTCACGGCGGCCCTTGACGACGCCGTTCTCGACGGAGACCTCGGAGAGCAGCGTGACCTGCGGGACGCCCAGGCGCTCGGCCAGCAGGGCGGGGACCACACCGGCGGTGCCGTCGGTGGAGGCCATGCCGGAGACGACCAGGTCGAAGCCGGCCTTCTCGATCGCCTTGGCCAGCACCAGGGAGGTGCCGATGGCGTCGGTGCCGTGCAGGTCGTCGTCCTCGACGTGGATCGCCTTGTCGGCGCCCATGGACAGCGCCTTGCGCAGGGCGTCCTTGGCGTCCTCCGGGCCCACGGTCAGGACGGTGATCTCCACGTCGTCGTCCGAATTCTCGGAGATCTGCAGCGCCTGCTCGACCGCGTACTCGTCGAGCTCGGAGAGCAGACCGTCCACGTCGTCCCGGTCGACGGTCAGGTCATCGGCGAAGTGCCGGTCGCCAGTGGCGTCGGGCACGTACTTCACAGTGACAACGATCCTCAAGCTCACGCCGGCTCTCCTACTGCATCGTCATTTTCGGCTGCCTACTTCCAGGCAGCATAGGCGCCCTGAACGGCCGTTCCCGGTGGGGCCGACCGGTGCTCCCGGCAAAATATTACTCGCCAGTACGCATCCCTACGCTCCCCAACGGGTGCCCGCTAAGCAAGCGCTTTGAACTGCGACCTGTGCAACGCAGCGTAATCGGAACTCGACGCTTCCGCAGGGTGGCCCGTCACCCACCCGGAGTGGCCTCAGTCACGCAGTCCGTTGAAGCGCCCCTGGTGGTAGAGGAGCGGGCGGCCGGTGCCCGCGTGGTCACCGAGGACGACCTCGGCCAGGACGATGCGGTGGTCCCCCGCGGGCACGCGCGCGGCGACCCGGCACACCAGCCAGGCGAGTACGCCGTCCAGGACCGGCACACCCTCGGGGCCTTCGTGCCAGACGGTGGGCGCCCCGAACCGGTCGGCGCCGCTGCGGGCGAAGGTGGCGGCCAACTCCTCCTGGTGCTCGCCCAGGACGTGGACGCCGACATGGTCGGCCTTCGATATCGCGGGCCAGCTGGAGGCGCCCGTGCTGATCCCGAAGGACAGCATCGGGGGCGCGGCGGAGACGGAGCTGAGCGAGGTGGCGGTGAAGCCGACCGGGCCGTTCTCACCGCGCGCGGTGATCACCGCCACACCGGCCGCGTGCTGCCGGAAGACGGACCGCAGCAGGTCGGGAGAGGCGTGCTGAGGAGTACGGGTGCCGAGGTCGGGCGTGGCCGTCATGGACGTGTCCTTCTGCCGAGGGGACGAGCTGGGGCCGTGGCTGCTCAACAGCCCGGACAGCGCGCGCTCGCGGTGCGGGCCAGGTCGACGTGCACCCGCCCGTAGAGAAGGAGTTCCGAAGGCATACGGTCAGGCTGACGATAGGTGGTGCGCACAGTCAAGTACGTTCCGACATATGGGAGATGGCTCACCGTCATCGTCACAACCGTCAAACCGCCTCACCCAGAGCAGCGATGACATCCGCCTTGCGGGGAGGCCGGTGGCACGCCGGACGACCCGCCCGTCGGCGTCGAGGACGAGCACGGTGGGGGTCTTCAGGATGTCGAGTTCCCGTACGAGGTCCAGGTGGTCCTCGGCGTCGATCTCGATGTGGCTCACTCCGGGGACCATGCCGGCCACCTCGCCCAGCACCCGGCGCGTGGCCCGGCAGGGCGCGCAGAAGGCGCTGGAGAACTGCACCAGGGTGGCCTTCTCGCCGAGGTCGCCGCCCAACTCCGCGGCGCCGAGCCGCTTTCCGCCGTCGCGCCCACGCACGCGTACTCTCCCGCTCCGCCGCCGATGCAGCACTCCGTAGGCGCTCGCCGCCGCGAGCACCACCACGCACACCACAAGTCCGGTCATCGGTCCTTCCAGCGTTCACGAGACTGCAAAGATTCCCGGTGCCCCGAGTCCTTTCCCTTGCGGAATCCTTGATTCATGGACATCGACGCAAGAGGACCGCGCTTCGGGGCGGCCCTGACGACCGTAGTACTGGCGGTCGTGCTCATCACCGGCAGCTTCTGGCTGCTGGCCTGGCAGACCCTGGCGTTCGCGCTGGGCGCGGCGGGCGGCGTAGGGCGCTCTCCGTACGGCTGGCTGTTCCGGAAGGCCGTACGGCCCCGGATCGGGCCGCCGACCGAGTTCGAGGCGCCGGAGCCACCGCGGTTCGCGCAGGCGGTGGGCCTGGTCTTCGCCGGGGTGGGGCTGGTCGGTTTCGGCCTGGGTCCCGAGTGGCTGGGGCTCGCGGCGACGGGGGCCGCGCTCGCCGCCGCCTTCCTCAATGCGGCGTTCGGGTACTGCCTGGGGTGCGAGATGTACCTGCTCGTGCGGCGAGTGACAGTTCGCGCATAGTAAAGGAAACTTAAAAGGCCGAGGTGGATCAAGCGAAGGACGTGACGAGGATCTCGCCGTTCTGGGGCACGAGGACTGGCCACTCGTCCGTTCTTCGGGCACGATCTGCGCAATGCCGTAAACCTACGGCTGCGTAACTTTCCCGCCCGGAGCACCCCTTCAGGCAGAGAGAAGGGTCCACCCCGTCCATGGCTGAGCTTGTCTACCGCCCTGTCATCGGTCTCGCCCAAACGCTGTTCAAGGCCTGGGACCTCAAGATCGACTGCAAGGGGTCGGAGAACATTCCGCGCTCGGGCGGCGCCGTGCTGGTCAGCAACCACATCAGCTACCTGGACTTCATCTTCGACGGCCTGGCCGCCCCTGCCGCAGAAGCGCCTGGTGCGCTTCATGGCGAAGGAGTCGGTCTTCCGGCACAGGATCTCGGGTCCGCTGATGCGCGGCATGAAGCACATCCCGGTGGACCGCGAGCAGGGCGAGACGGCGTACCAGCACGCGCTGGAGTCGCTGCGGTCCGGCGAGATCGTCGGCGTCTTCCCCGAGGCGACGATCTCCCAGTCCTTCACCCTGAAGAGCTTCAAGTCGGGTGCCGCGCGCATGGCCCAGGAGGCCGGCGTCCCGCTGATCCCGATGGCCCTGTGGGGCACGCAGCGGCTGTGGACCAAGGGCCACCCGAAGAACTTCAAGCGCAGCCACACCCCGATCACCATCCGGGTCGGCGAGCCGGTGGAGGCCCCGCAGGACCAGTACGCGGGCGCGATCACCCGCCGCCTGCGCGAGCGCGTCCAGGAACTGCTCGAAGCGGCCCAGCGCGCTTATCCGGTACGGCCCAAGGGCCCGGACGACACCTGGTGGATGCCGGCCCACCTCGGCGGTACGGCCCCCACCGCCGAAGAGGTCAAGGCCGCCGAGGCCCGCTGAGTCTCACGCCGGGGCGTGGACGGTGATCCGCGCCCCGGGGCTGAACTTGCCCAGCAGCTCGGCGAGTTCGGCGCCCGCGGTCTCGACCTCGGCGACCGGCATCGGCGCCAGGCTCTCCAACAGGAAGACCGCGGAGGTCGATTGCTCCGTCAGCCGGGTGCGCGGCCCCTGCCGCCAGTTCCAGCGGCGGCAGGTGACACCGACCTCGTCACGCCACACCACCTCGCCCGCATCCGGGTGCTCGACGACTTCCTCACCACCGGCGACGGTCACGAACTCCTCGTCCCCGACCGCCCGTTGAAGAGTCATCCCGCCCTGGATGCGGTCGATGTCCTCACCGCCCACGGGGATCAAGTAGGCGACGCTGATGGCGTTGTAGAGGTCGACCAGCACATTGATCCGGGGCAGCCCGGCGTCCGTCAGCGCCCTCTTGGCCAGCGCCTCCGCCGAGTTGCGCGTCCGCGACGGCTTCGAGCCGAACGCCGTGTACACCTCGCGCCAGGCCGCCATGTGCGGGTCCTCGTGCGGTGCGCGCCCGTCCAGTCGCGCGGCGAGCCGGCGGGCCGCGTCGTCGAGGAGCGCCGAACTCTCTTCGGTGCTGGGCCCGTTGACGAGTCCATGGGCCTCGATCGCGACATGGGTGAACCCGGGCGCGAGGGCGCGGACTTCGTCGGACACGGTGAGCGTGAGCGTCATGGCTTGCCTCAAAGTGCGGTCGGGAGCGTCTTCCAGAGGTGCGACCGGTCGGGGGCGGCCTTGAGGGCGCTCAGGACGGCCGGGTGCGGTTCAGCGTACAGCACCGGATAGTCCATCTCATTGGACTCGGATCGGGTACGAAGGCCAGCCGTTCCCCGTCGAGCGAGAACTGCGCGTCCACGCCCGGCTTGTTGCCGCGCGGGTCCTGCCGATGCCAGGCCCCATTGAAGCGCACGGCGACCAGACCGTGGACCACGTCGAACTTCTGGTAGCAGAGCGCCGTAGGAATGTCCTCGGCCCGCAGCAGCGCGGCCAGCGCGTGCGCCTTGGCGTAGCAGATGCCGGTGCCCTGCTCCAGGACGTCGGAGGCCCGCCAGGTGACGCGCGGGTCGCCGGAGTCCTGTGAGTGAGGAATCCGGTCCCGGACGAACTCGAACGCCAGGCGTGCATAGGCATACGAGTCCTCGGCACTCCTGGCGAGCCGCGCGGCCGTTTCCCGTACGCGGGGATGATCGTGGTCGATGACCCCGTCGGCGGCCAAGTAGGCGGACAGATCAGGGTGTTCTGGATCAGCTGCATGGCTGCAGAGCATAGGAAAGCGATCACCCGACAGTCAATGACTTTACAGGCGACCGCATACCTATGCATGAAGCGATTCCGGTCGCCGAACCTAGCGGGCCATCTCCTCCTTGAGCGCCGCCACGAACGCGTCCACGTCGTCCTCGGTCGTGTCGAAGCCGCACATCCAGCGGACGTCCCCGGCGACCTCGTCCCAGAAGTAGAAGCGGAAGCGCTTCTGCAGGCGCTCGCCCACGTCGTGCGGGAGGCGGGCGAAGACGCCGTTGGCCTGCACGGGGTAGAGGATCTCCACGCCGTGCACCGCGCGCACGCCCTCGGCGAGGCGCTGGGCCATCTCGTTGGCGTGGCGGGCGTTGCGCAGCCACAGGTCCTGGCGAACAGCGCCTCCAACTGCACGGAGACGAAGCGCATCTTGGAGGCGAGCTGCATGGACAGCTTGCGCAGGTGCTTCATGTGGCTGACGGCGTCCTGGTTGATGACCACGACCGCCTCGCCGAAGATCGCGCCGTTCTTCGTCCCGCCCAGGGAGAGGATGTCGACGCCGACCGCGTTGGTGAACGTCCGCATCGGGACGTCGAGTGAGGCCGCCGCGTTGGCTATCCGGGAGCCGTCGAGGTGGACCTTCATGCCGTGCGCGTGGGCGTGGTCGCAGATCGCGCGGATCTCGTCCGGCGTGTACAGGGTGCCGAGTTCGGTGCTCTGGGTGATCGAGACGACCTGCGGCATCGCGCGGTGCTCGTCGTCCCAGCCGAAGGCCTGCCGGTCGATCAGGTCGGGCGTGAGCTTGCCGTCCGGGGTCGGCACCGTGAGGGAGTTTCAGGCCGCCCATGCGCTCGGGGGCGCCGCCCTCGTCGACGTTGATGTGCGCGCTCTCGGCGCAGATCACCGCCCCCAGCGGTCGGTGACCGCCTGGAGGGCGACGACGTTCGCGCCGGTGCCGTTGAAAACCGGGAACGCCTCCGCCGTGGCCCCGAAGTGGCTGCGGATGATGCCCTGGAGGTTCTCGGTGTAGTCGTCCTCGCCGTAGGCGACCTGGTGGCCGCCGTTGGCGAGGGCGAGGGCGGCGAGCACCTCGGGGTGGGCGCCGGCGTAGTTGTCGCTGGCGAAGCCGCGGATCTCCGGGTCGTGATGGCGACGGGCGTCGGTCTTCGGAGGCCAGTTCACGGCTTCTCGGTCAGCCACAGACGGTTTCCGTTCAATTCAGCGGCGGGCTTGTCCCAGACGCCGGCGATGGCCTCGGCGAGGTCCTTGACGTCGGTGAAGCCCGCGAACTTCGCGTTGGGTCGCTCGGCGCGCATCGCGTCGTGCACCAGCGCCTTGACCACCATGACGGCGGCGGCGGAGCTGGGCCCGTCCTCGCCGCCCGCCTTGCGGTAGCCGTCGGCCATGGCGAGGGTCCAGGCCTCGGCGGCGGCCTTGGACGCGGAGTACGCCGCGTTGCCCGCCGTGGGCTTGCTCGCGCCCGCCGCGCTGATCAGGAGGTAGCGTCCGCGGTCGCTGCGCTCCAGGGCGTCGTAGAAGGCCAGGGAGGTGTGCTGGACGGTGCGGATGAGGAGTTTCTCCAGCAGGTCCCAGTCGGCGAGGTCGGTGTCGGTGAAGGACGCGCTGCCGCGCCAGCCGCCGACGAGGTGGACCAAGCCGTCGACGCGGCCGAAGTCTTTCTCGACGTGCTCGGCCCACTCACGCGTCGCCTGCGGGTCGAGCAGGTCGACGGTGTCGCCCACGACGGTCGCGCCGCCGTGCGCGTAGCGGGCCGCGTCCACGGCCTCCGCCAGGCGTTCGGGATGCGCGTCCGCGCCGACGACGGTCGCGCCCGCCTCGGCCAGCCGCAGCAGCACGGCCCGGCCCGCGGGCCCGCCCGCTCCCGCCACCGCGATCACCGCGCCGTCCAGCGCCCCGTTCCCCATGGTCCTCGCCTCCTGAGCCACTTCGGTCGTACGGTCGCTCACGCGGCGATCCGCTCTGCACTCTCCGCCGTGATACCCCGCGTGGAGGCGATCACGTTCTTCAGCTTCTTGGAGAGGGCCTCATAGAACATGCTCAGCGGAAACTCGTCCGGAAGCACGTCATCCACGAGTTTCCGCGGCGGCAGACTCAGGTCCAGCGCGTCCGGGCCCTTGGCCCAACGGGAGCCGGGGTGCGGGGCGAGGTAGGTCGCGACCAGGTCGTAGGCCTTGAACCAGTGGACGAGCTTGGGGCGGTCGATGCCCGCGCGGTAGAGGTCCTCGATCTCGGCGCACAGCTGGTTGGTGACCTCGGGGCGCGCTGCCAGTCGATGTGCAGGGTGTTGTCGGTCCAGCGGACGACGTCGTGCTTGTGCAGGTAGGCGAAGAGGAGCTGGCCGCCGAGCCCGTCGTAGTTGCGGACGCGTTCGCCGGTGACCGGGAAGCGGAACATGCGGTCGAAGAGGACCGCGTACTGCACGTCACGGGCCTGCGGGACGCCGTCGGCCTCCAGCTTCACGGCCTCCTTGAAGGCGGTGAGGTCGCAGCGCAGCTCTTCGAGGCCGTACATCCAGAACGGCTGGCGCTGCTTGATCATGAACGGGTCGAAGGGCAGGTCGCCGTGGCTGTGGGTGCGGTCGTGGACCATGTCCCACAGGACGAAGGCCTCTTCGCAGCGCTTCTGGTCGTCGACCATGGTGGCGACGTCCTCGGGGCGCGCATGCCCAGGATGCCGACGGCGGCCTCGGTGACCCGGCGGAAGCGGGCGGCCTCGCGGTCGCAGAAGATGCCGCCCCAGGAGAATCGTTCCGGCGCCTGTCGTACGGCGATGGTCTCCGGGAAGAGGACGGCCGAGTTGGTGTCGTAGCCGGAGGTGAAGTCCTCGAAGGTGATGCCGCAGAACAGCGGGTTGTCGTAGCGGGTCGCCTCCAGCTCGGCCAGCCAGTCGGGCCAGACCATGCGCAGGACGACCGCTTCGAGGTTGCGGTCCGGGTTGCCGTTCTGCGTGTACATCGGGAAGACGACCAGGTGCTGGAGTCCGTCCCGGCGGTTCGCGGCGGGCTGGAAGGCCAGCAGCGAGTCGAGGAAGTCGGGCACCTGGAAGCCGTCGTCGGCCCACTGGCCCAGATCCCTGACGAGCGCCGCGTGGTAGGCGGCATCGTGCGGAAGCAGCGAGGAGAGCTCCTCCACCGCACCGGTCACGCGGCGCACGGCGGACTCGGCCTCCGTGCGCGCCGGGGCGCCCTCGGCCGCGAAGTCGATCGAGCCGTCCTTCGACTGCCATGGCCGGATCCGCTCCACGGCATCCTTGAGCACGGGCCACGCCGGATGCTCCACCACCCTGGTCACGGGAGGAAGCCCCTGCTCCGAACCCACCTGCACAAGAATTTCCGTCATGTCCCATCCTCCACGGGAGAACCTCGCGTATGGACACCGTATGCGTTCATGGTTTCCCCTAGCAAGGCAAGGCTCCGCAAATTATCCTGCACCCCCTGTCCGTCACCGCTCTTTTTCCTGCCGGACACACAGAAGGCGATTACTTCCGCCGTGGCGGGGTAGGTGGGTCGGCGCCTGCGATCAAGGACCGCCGGGGCCGGTTTCGGTCAGAGCCCGCCGGGCCGGTCCACGGCCGGGCGACGGCGGCGCGCGGTACGTTCCGGAACTCCCCGCTGTCACCCCCGATCCCCGTGTACGCGCGGGTACAACCCCGGGCCAGGCCATTAGGCTGCGGCTCTGCCGCGTGGACGCCGATGTCCGGCCGCGCCCGCGCACGCAGGCCGAGCCGCCGTCGACGGAAGCGAGTTGAACCTTGAACTTCCTTACCATCGGTCACCGCGGAGTCATGGGTCTCGAACCCGAGAACACGCTCCGTTCCTTCGTCGCCGCCGAGCAGGCCGGCCTCGATGTCATCGAACTCGATCTGCATCTGAGCCAGGACGGCGCCCTCGTCGTCATGCACGACGCCGACGTGGACCGCACGACCGACGGGACCGGCCCGATCGCCGAGCGGACCCTCGACGAGCTGCGCACCCTGGACGCGGGCCGCGGCGAGCGCGTCCCCGTCTTCGACGAGGTCCTGGACGCGGTCAAGTCGCCGCTCCAGGCCGAGATCAAGGACCTGGCGGCGGCGCGGGCGCTGGCCGAGGTCATGCACCGGCGCCACCTCGTCGAGCGGGTCGAGGTGTCCTCGTTCCACGACGAGGCGATCGCCGAGATCGCCCGGCTGGTGCCCGGCGTCCGGACCGCGCTGATCGCCGGCCGGTTCGGACCCGAGGTGGTGGAGCGCGCCACCGAGGCCGGTGCCGAGACGGTCTGTCTCAACATCCGGCGGCTCACCCTGGAGGTCGTCGAGGCGGCCCGCAAGGCGGACCTGAAGATCATCGGCTGGGTGGTGAACACCCAGGACCAGTTGCGCCTCGTCCGCGCCCTGGGCCTGGACGGCGCGACCACCGACTACCCGGAGATCAAACGCACCGGCCGCTTCACGGCGTAACGCCCGTGACGCCTAAGCGAGTTCCTTGACCAGCAGCTCGAACTGCAGGTCGTCGCGCTGCGGAACACCGAACCGCTCGTCGCCGTACGGGAACGGGGTCATCCGGCCCGTACGGCGATAGCCGCGCCGCTCGTACCAGGCGATGAGGTCGTTCCGTACGGAGATCACGGTCATGTGCATCTCCCGCACGCCCCAGGTCTCCCGCGCCGTGCGCTCCGCCTCCGCGATGATGACCTTGCCGAGGCCCGCGCCCTGGAGCTGCGGGCTGACGGCGAACATCCCGAAGTAGGCGTGCTCACCCCGGTGTTCGAGCTGACAACAGGCCACCACGCGCCCGTCACGCTCGACGACGAGCAGCCGGCTGTCGGGCGACTTGATGACAGCAAGCACACCCTCGGGATCGGTCCGCTGCCCTTCGAGGATGTCCGCCTCGGTGGTCCAGCCGGCCCGGCTGGCGTCCCCCGGTACGCCGACTCGATCAGCACGACGAGGGCGTCCACATCGGCGTCGGTGGCGTCGCGGAAGGTCAGTCCGGTGGCGGCGGTGTCCATGGGTGCACAACTCCGATCAGGGCGCGGCTCAGGCAGAGACGAGGGTAACCCGGCCTCTGCCACTAGGCTCCGGCCGCATGGTGCACGTACTGAGCAGCCGCGTCCTGCTGCGCCCCGCCGACCCCGACCGCTCCCGCGCCTTCTACGGCGAGCAGTTGGCCCTGCCCGCTCTCCCGCGAGTTCGGCACGGGCCCGGACCGCGGAACCGTCTACTTCCTCGGCGGCGGCTTCCTGGAGGTCTCCGGCCGCTCCGACGCACCGCCCTCCCCCGCCGTACAGCTGTGGCTCCAGGTCGAGGACGCGGGCGCCGCACACGAGGAACTGCGGGCGAAGGGCGTCGAGATCGTCCGCCCACCGCTGAAGGAACCCTGGGGCCTGGTCGAGATGTGGATCACGGACCCGGACGGAACCCGGATCGTCCTGGTGGAGGTGCCTGCGGATCACCCGCTGCGATACCGCCCGGGCATCTAGGTCCACGACGGCCAGGGCGCCCCTTCCGCGCCGGATGGCCGGGGTCGCGGGCCGGGCTTAGCGTGCTGGGAGGGGAGCTTTCTGCGGAAGGAACGCCATGAAGCTCGACAGGCCGGTGCCCGGCGGACCCTGCTGGACCGAACTCGGGACCAGTGACCTGGAGGCGGCCAAGGGTTTCTACTCGGCCGTGTTCGGCTGGCGTCCGGAGACCGATCCCCGGCCGGAGGCGGGCGGTTACACGGTCGCGCACGTCGGTGACGCCGCCGTCGCCGCGTTGGCCCCGCTGTTCCAGGAGTCGCAGCCGGTGGCGTGGAACGTGTCCTTCGCGGTGACCGACTCCGACGCGACGGCGGAGACGGTACGGGCGGCGGGCGGGACCCTGCTGATGGACCCGGTCGACGTGCTCGACATCGGGCGCTTCGCGGTCGCCCTCGATCCGGGCGGCGCGGCGTTCCAGATGTGGCAGGCGCGGACCTTCCCGGGCGCCGGGCTGTTCAACGCGCCCGGCGCGCTGGGCTGGGTGGAGCTGCTGACCCGGGCGCCCGAACGCTCGGAGGTCTTCTACACGACGGTGTTCGGCTGGACCGTGCGTCCCTCCGAGCAGTACCCGCAGTGGGGCATCGACGGCGCCGACTTCGGCGGCATGATGACGATGGACGCGACGTTCCCCCGGAGGTGACTCCGCACTGGCTGCCGTACTTCGCGGTGGCCGACGCCGACGCCACCGCCGCCACGGCGTCCGACGCGGGCGGCACGGTCCTGATGGAACCGACGTCCATCGGCGACGTGCCGCGGATCGCGGTGCTCCGGGACCCGCAGGGCGCGGTGTTCGGGGTGTACGCGGCGGGCGACGAGGGGCGCTGAGCCACCCGCCCCCGTCCCGTCCTCAGGCCAGCCGCGTCACCGTCACCGTGTCGATCACCGGTGCGTACGCGCTGCGTTGGCCGTACTGGTTCCTGGAGTGGCCGTCGTGGTCCGGGAGTTCGTCGGCGGTGAACGTGAGGGTGTTCGTGCCCTCCTCAAGCGTGACGGGGACGGCAAGGTCGTGGAAGTTGTTGAAGTGGAAGGTGGTCGGGAACAACACGCGCTGCGGAGCGCCCCCGTTGACCGCGATGTCCGCGTGGCGGCAGACCGGATCCGGGTTGTAGTGGGTGGCCGGCGCCTGCTCGCCGTTGGAGTAGCGGATCGTCAGCGCATGCCGGCCGGCCCGCTCCGCCGTCACGGTGAGCGTGAGCGCGTTCGCGGGGCCGCCGCCGATGCCGTCGACCGCCTTGCCGCCCGTGGCGAACGTGTGGGCGCCGGTGACTCGCGCGCCGCCGGTCGTGGTGCCGTCCTCGGCGGGGTACGTCGAGGCGGGAAGGAGCCCGCGTGAGGGGCCTACTTGGAGGCGGTCCAGGACGAGGGAGTCCGAAGTGGCGGTGACGGTGACCTTGTTGATGCCCGCCGCGAGGAACAGGGGACCGCCAGAACGTTCAACGATCCCCACGCCCCCTCCATCCACGGTCCTCACGCCCTCTCCGCCCACCGACCCCGCGCCCTCGCCGTTGACCGTCAACTCGCCCTCCCTGGGCCGATCCGGTCCACGGTCACGGTCGCCTCCCCGTCGTCCGCCGCGTGCACCCAGAAGGTGGCGGTGCCGCCCCGGGGCAGTACGGCGACCCCGGGACCCGAGGCGCCGCGCTGCCCGTAGTCGACGCGCGCGCCGCCGCCCAGGGCCGCGAACTCCGCGTCGTACAGCGCGGGTGCGGTCACCTGGTCGTCGCGCAGGGCGAGGTCGAGCCGGTCGATCACCGCGTCGCCGCGCGTGACGCCGAGGTCGGGGTCCTCGGCGGCGAGGGTGATCGTGTGCCCCGGCGGTCAACTCGACCCGGGTGTCGGTGTGGCCCCACACGGCCCACTTGTAGCCGAGCGGCAGTCGGAGTTCCTGCGGATCGTCGCCGTCGACGCGGAGGAAGACGTTGGTGGGGCCCTGCTCGCGCACCGCGTCGGCCAGGTTGCAGGAGTTGGCGAAGACCCGCACGTCGTACGTCCCGTCCTGCGGGACCTCCACGGAGAAGACGAGCACGCCGTCGGAACCGGTACGGAGTCCGCCCACGTGGTAACCGGTCGAGCCCGCGAACTTGTCCACGTCGGACGGGGACCCCTCGGGCCCGTTCAGGGAGTGGCCGTCACCGATGTAGGCGGCGTCCTCGGCCTGGTACGACCGCCGCCAGCCGACCGAAGGGGGCAGCGCTGCGGCGCCGTTGCCGCCCGGGGACAGGATCACCTGGTACGCCGACATCCCGTCCAGCTCGGACAGACGGAGCGTCACTTCGCCTTCAGAGACCGGGAGTTCGTGATCGGCGAGCCTCAACGGCTGCGCGGAGACGCCGACTTGGCCGGTCCAGGGGATCTCCACGAGCCGCGCGTGGACGGTCGTACCGAAGAGCTCGGGGTCGACGTGCATGAAGACGACGTCCGCCGATCCGCCCGCGCCACCGAGCAGGACCCGCGCCTGGCGCTTGGCGCGGTCGAGGGCGGCGACGCCCTGGAGCGTGTACTGGATGTTGGGGTGAGGGGCGTTGACCTGGACCGTGTTGCCGGTGAACTGCCCGTAGGCGTTGAACAGCCACCACTGGCCGTTGCCCTTGTTGGCCTCCACCACCGAGTCGTTGAGGTTGCCGTCGATGTTCCAGTACGCCATGTCGGCGTCGACCTTGTCCACGTTGCCCTTGCTTTCGGCCTCCACTCCTCGATCGCGGCGATCCACTGGATCATCTGGCCCGGGACGGACAAGTGGTAGTTGTGGGCGTACTCGTTGATGTTGACCGGCAGCGGCCCGATGCCCAACTCCCGTTCCAACGCACGGTACTTGGCGACGCTCGTGCGGATCTCGTCGGGCGTGGTCAGCTCATGCCAGGTGATGACGTCAGGCAGGACGTCCTCGGCCTCGGCGAACTCCAGGAAGCCCCTGACCTCGTCGTACAGGAGGCAGGTGTTGGGGCCGGCGATGCGGGCGCCCGGGTCGAGTTCCTTGATCAGGCGGTGGATGTCGCGCCAGGCGGTGAAGTAGTGGCGCGGGTCGGTGCGCCAGGAGGTGCGGTCGTAACTCCACTCCTCCGTCCCGAACATGTTGCCCTCGGGTTCGTTGAACGGGACGTACACGACATGCGACCGGTACGCGCCGAGGCTCAGCACCTGCTCCACCTGGCGGCGGACGCGCGCGGTGAAGTCGGCGAGGCGTTCGGCTCCGGTGGCGCCGGGCCATTCGTAGGGAAGCCGCGGTAGATGTCGCTCATGTAGACGTAGACGTCCTGGCCGCCCGCCTCGACGAAGGGGCGCAGGATCTCCAGGGCGTCGGCGCCCGGGTGCTGGATGCCGTCCTGGGCCTTGGTGGCGACCGTGCGGACGTACATGCCCTCGACGGCGGTGCGGGTGGGGACGCCGTCGCCGTACAGGCCGTAGAGCGTGCCGCTCGCGCCGCCGTGGAAGGGTCCCGTGTCGGTGCCGAGGTCGATGGTGAGCGTCCCGGAAACAGGCGCGGCGGAGGCTTCGGCTGCCACGGCATCAATCCCTTGTTCGACATTCCGTACGTCAGTCGGCTTCCCGAACCGACCTGGTCGAACGTAGAGATCACCCGGTTCGCGTCAACGGCCCCCGGCGCCCGTGCGGGCCGCTCAGACGCGCAGCATGCCCATCCGGCCTTCCAGCTGGACCAGCAACTCGCCGAGCCGGGAGGCGAGTTCGTCCTGCGCGGGGGTGTCGAGACCGGCGAGCACGGTGGTCTCGTAGGCCAGCTGCTCGGGCAGGATCGCGTCGACGAGGTCGCGGCCGGCGTCCGTGAGGCGGACGTGGGCGACGCGCCGGTCGCGGGTGTCGCCGCGCCGCTCGACCAGTCCGCGTTCGGTGAGCAGCTTGAGGCGTTTGGTGACGGCGGCGCCCGAGGAGAAGGTCTCCTGGTCAGCTCGCTCGGCGTCAGCTCGTGCCCGGTGCGGCGGAGCGCGCCGAGCAGGTCGAACTCGGGGCGGCTGAGCCCGGCCCGGCGCAGCGGCGCGTCCTCGGCCTGCTGGAGCAGGGCGGCGCACCGGTTGATCCGGCCGATGATCTCCATCGGGCCGGTGTCGAGGTCGGGGTGCACGGCCTGCCACTGCCCGACGACGGCGGCGACGGTGTCCCCCGGGTCGCGCCCCGAGGGGTCGGGCGGGCCGTGCCGTCCCCGTCGACCGGCCGTCCGTTCATCGCCGTCATCCCCGTACGCCCTCCGTCTTTCCGTCCGTGCGCGGATCCGCGGCCGGCCGGGAGTGCGACTCCCGGCGTCGTACCGTCGCGGCGAGCGTACGGTGTCCGGACCGCTCGGCGAAGACGACCCGCTCCTGCGGCAGCGCGCGCTGCCACCACTCGCCGGACGCGGCGTCGACCGTGGCACGCAGCTCGACCAGCGCGGCGGCGAGCGCGCGGTGCGCGGATTCGAGCGTTCCGGGCGCGGGAGCGGGCTCCGCCAGGAGACGCGCGGCCCGCTCACGGGTCTGTTCCACGGCGGTCAGCGCCTCCTCGATACGGTCCGTCGCGCGCCGGTTGGTGACGACGGCCGCGGCGGCGAGGCCCACCAGCGCGCCGACGAGGGTGTCGACGATCCGCTCGGTGATCAGCTCACCGGGCCGCTGGGCGCGGGCGAACTCCGTGATGAGCAGCGCCATCGGGGTCACACAGACGCTGCCGAGCCAGTAGTTGCGGCCGATCAGCGCCTCGGCACCGAAGTTGAAGGCGAGGCAGCACAGCACGAGGGCCGCCGGGTGCGTGTGCGCGAACGGCACGACCGCGGCGAACACGAGCACGCCCGCGAGGTTGCCGACGACCCGCTGCACGCCGCGGCCCCAGGTGAGGGTGATGTTGGCCTGGTAGAGGGAGGCCGCGGTGACCAGCGCCCAGTAGGGGCGGCCGACACCTAGCGCGAGCGAGACGTATCCGGCGAGCGCGCAGCCGATCGCCGTGCGCAGCACGAGCGGGGTCAGCGGTCCGAGCCTGGTCCACAACGGCCTTGCGGGGACGGCGAGTTCGGCTTCCACACCGAGCAGTTCGGCCACGGCCGCGTCGTCCGCCCGCGGGACCGGTCCCCTGCCGCGCAGGGCGCGGGCCCAGGCGCGCAGCCGCTCCGGGTCGGCGTCGGCGGGCGCGGCGAGTGCGACCTCGGCGCGGACGACGAGCCGTTCGAGAGCGATCCGGGGCGCGGTGCGGGCACCGGTCGCGAGGAGGGACTGCCAGGCGGCGTGGATGGCGGCCGCCGCGGCGGCACGCGCGCGTGCGTGGGCGGTGTCCTCGGTGCCGGGCGTGGCGGCGTACGTCGCGGTCGCGTTCAGCGCGTGGGCGGTGGCCCGGCGCTCGGGGCCGTGGGGCCGGACGAGAGCGGGTGCCATGCCGACGAGCCAGGCCCAGGCGCCCGCGACGGCGGCCAGGGCGAGGTGTCCGGGGACCTGGCCGAGCGTCTGCGGTGCGAAGAGCGAGGCGGAGCTGATGAAGGTGAGGACGACGTTGCCGGGCGGCCCGATCCGGGTCGCGTCGCACAGTCCCTTCTGTACGGCGGCCAGGGCGGCGCCGACCGTGACCAGGACGACGGCGTTGGTGGTGAGGGAGGCGGTGACCAGCGCGACGGCGAGTCCGCCGATCATGCCGAGCACCACCCAGACCAGGGCGCGGGCCCGGGCGGCGTACGGCTTGTTGTGCGCGTAGAGGGCGCACAGGGAGCCCGCCATCGTGTACATCGCGAGGTCGAGTCGGCCGAGGGCCAGCAGGGTCAGGTTGGGCGGCGCGACCGAGGCGACCGCGCTGAGCGCGGGCTTGAACCAGATGTCGGAGGGCCGGCCGAGGCGCAGCACACCGGTGAGCGGGAGGCGTCGGACGCGTCGGGTGGGGGCGGGGGTCGCACTGCTCATGAGAGATAAGCTTAGCAGGTGTTTTACTCGTGAAACATTCCGCCGGGCCCGCCACCGGCGCCTCGCTGACCTGCGCGCTCCGTCCAGTGCTCCCCGTGTACTCCGTTGCGCTCGATTGCGCCCCGTGCGGCACGGGCATCCTGTGACCGAACGTCGACGGAGAGCGATGTCCGGGGCGGACCTGCGGAACGGGGGATGCGCGTGCATGGTGGACCGGCTTCGCCCGGCTGGCTGCTGGTCGCGCTGTGCGCGGCGACCGGGGCCTACTGCCTGCTGCGGATGCGCAGCCCCGTCGAGGAACAGCGCAGGGCCGCGGGCGCGAGGCCCTGATGGGCTTCGGCATGGCCGCGATGGCCGTGCCCGCCGCGGTGTTCACGCCACCACCGTGGGCGTGGCCCGTCTACGCGGGGTGTTCGGCGCGGCGGCGCTGCGCGCCCTGTGGGGCGCACGCAGGACCCCGCACCACCTCCACCACCTCCTGGGCACCGCGGCCATGGTCTACATGGCACTCGCGATGGCCGCCTCGCCCGCGCACCACCACGAGCACGGCGACTCCGGAGTCCCGCTCGTCACAGGCGTGTTGCTCCTCTACTTCGTGGGATACGTGCTGCTGTCCGGCATCCGTCTGGTGCCCGTCACCGGCGCGGTCGGCGGTGCGGTCGGCGGTCGCGGGAGCGTCGGGTGGGGCGACCGGCCCGAGTTGGCGCGGGCGTGCCGGCTGTCGATGGGGATCGGCATGGTCGCGATGCTGCTGACGCTCTGAGCGGAGAGTGAGGCGGGGACGCCCGAGGGGGACGGGGCGGTGCGGATTCCGTTGTACGAGATCGTGGTCTGCGTCACTTGCCGTGACAAGCCGTACCCCTGATCACCGCGGCGCTCATAGGGTGCTTCCATGATGGTCCCCGCGGCACTGTTGCTGCTCGGCGCCTTGGCCGCCGTCGTCGCCCCACGGCTGCTCGCCCGGGCCGACTGGCCGGACCACGAACCGGTGCTCGCGCTGTGGGTGTGGCAGTGCGTGGTCGCGGCCGTCCTCCTGTGCTGCGCCCTGTCGATGACGCTGAGCGCCGCCGCCGCGTGGCAGGCGGTGCGCGGCCATGTGTTCGCCAACGCCCCGCACGGGGTCGTGGACGCCTATCCCCTGGTGACGGCCGGCCCCTGGGCCGCCACCACCGCGGTCGTCCTCGCGTGCGGCGGTGCGTGGACCGCGGCGATGCTCGTCCGTGAAGTCGTACGGGCCCGGGCGCGACGCCGGCAGCGACGGGCCGAACTCCTCGTGCGCGCACCGGTGTTGCCCGGCGAGCAGCCCGGTGCCGAGCCGCTGGTCATCCTGGAGGGGAGCGCCCCGACGCCTGGTGGATGGCCGGTGCCGCGCCTCAACTGGTCATCACCACGGCCGCGTTGAGACGCCTCAAGGGGCGCCGGCTGGACTCGCTGCTCGCGCACGAACAGGGGCACGCGCAGGCCCGGCACGACTGGCTGCTGCACTGCTCGGGCGCCCTCGCGAACGGGTTCCCGCAGGTACCGGTGTTCGCCGCGTTCCGGGACGAGATGCACCGGCTGGTCGAACTCGCCGCCGACGACATGGCCTCCCGCCGCTTCGGCCGCCTGACGACCGCCCTCGCACTGGTCGAACTCAACGAGGACCGGGGGTGTTCGGCCCCTGCCCCACCCCGCACGCCCATGTGCCGCAGCGGGTCGACCGCCTGCTCACTCCCCGGACCGGCTCACGGCCCTGCGCCGCGTGGGACTGACCGCGACGGCGGCGTTGGTTCCGGTGGTGCCGGTACTGGTGGCGTTCGTACCGGGATTGCGGGCGCTCGGCTGAGGAACGACGGGGCGACCGCAGGAGAGACGGCCGATGGGGAGACACGCGGCCGGAAGAGACCCTCGCCCTACGGCACGCCACGACACGGCTCGCTCCGCGCAGCGTTCGGCTCCGCGCACCGTGTGTCGGCGAGGATCGTTCCATGCACTCCCCACCCGCCCGACCGTCCTGCAGACCGGCGCGACCCTGGCCCTGTGCTCCGCGCTGCTCCTCACCCTGGTCGCGGTCGAGTGGCGTCCGCTGATCGACGCCGACGAGCGGATCGCCCGGACCGTGCACCGGTGGGCGGTCGAGGAGCGCGGGCTGACGCATGCGTTCCGCATCCTGACGGACTGGGTCTGGGACCCGCTGACCCTGCGCTTGGTGGGTGCGGCCGCCATGGTGTGGCTGGTGGGCGGCGCTCGGCATGGTGGACGGCTCTATGGCTGGCAGCCACCTGTGCGCTGGGCACAGTGCTGCAACAGGCCCTGAAGGCACTGGTCGACCGCCCCGCCCGGTCTGGCCCGACCCCGTCGACTCGGCCCACTACGCCGCCTTCCCCTCGGGCCACGCCATGACCGCCACGGTGGTCTGCGGCCTGCTCCTGTGGCTGCTCCACCACTACGACGCCGGACGCGCCGTCTGGCGTACGGCCATGGTCGTGGCCGTGATCTCCGTCATCGGTGTGGGCCTGACCCGTGTGTGGCTCGGCGTGCACTGGCCGTCGGACGTGCTGGGCGGCTGGATGCTGGGAGCGTTCGTGGTGACGGTGGCCGTAGGGGCGTACGAACGGCGGCGGGTGTGAGCGCGGCCGGGTGGCGGCACGGTTACGTCGGTCCGCCGGAACTGCTGGTGACGGTACGGCCGGGTGCGGAGGGCCGGGTCGTGCGGTCGGCCGGGGACCTGGACGCCTGGCTCACCGGACGGTCGCGAGCCGAACTGGCCGAGCCCCTTCACCTACGTCGTCGACCTTGACGGGCTGCTCCGCCTGGCGCCGCGCCGGAGTGAGCATGTGGCGTGTGCCGGGGGCGCCGATGTCCTGGGCGCGGGCGAGATGGGGTTCGAGCGGGCGGCTGGGCGCTGGACCGTCGGGGAGGTCAGCAACCAGTCCACCGGGTACTGCCCACGCCTCGACTCCTGGGACGCGGTGGCCCAGGCTCTCGACGGGGCCGGTGTCGACCGCTCCACCGGTTTCACGCACGCCGTGGTGTTCCGGCGCTGTGTGCCGTGCCGGGAGATCAACATCGTGCGCGAGGGCGACTTCGTCTGCGTGTTCTGCGGCGGTGATCTTCCCGGCGAGTGGAATGTGGCTGCGTAGGATCACCGCATGAATGCCGTTCTCTTCGACTTCTCCGGGACCCTCTTCCGCATCGAGTCCACCGAGTCCTGGCTGCGGGCCGTTTTGCGCGAAGCCGAAATCGCCCTGCCCGAGCCGGAGTTGGCGGTGGCCGTGCAGGCGCTGGAGTCGGCGGGGGCGATGCCGGGTGGAGCCCAACCCGAGCGGCTGCCCGAGGAGTTCGCGGAGGTGTGGGCGATCCGGGACGAGAGTTCCGCGCTGCACCGGGCCGCGTACACCGGCGTCTCCCGCCAAGTCCCGCTCCCCGACCCGGCGTTGCACGACGCGCTGTACGACCGGCACATGACGCCGGCCGCGTGGACGCCGTACCCGGACACCGCGGACGTGCTGCGGACCCTGCACGAGCGCGGGATCGGCGTGGGCGTGGTCAGCAACATCGGCTGGGATCTGCGGCCGGTGTTCCGCGAGCACGGGCTAGACCCGTACGTGGACGCGTACGTCCTGTCGTACGAACACGGCATCCAGAAGCCGGACCCACGCCTGTTCACGATCGCCTGCGAAGCGCTCGGCGCCGATCCGAAGGACGTGCTGATGGTCGGCGACGACCGGCGGGCGGACGGCGGGGCGGCGGCCCTGGGATGCGGGGTGCACTTCGTGGACCACCGGCCGGTGACGGAACGGCCGGACAGCCTCCGACCGGTGCTGGAACTGGCGGGGCAGGGCCGTTCCGGGCGTTCGTCGGTGTGACGCCCGGGTCCTACGAAATCGTCAATTAGAAGTTGACGCTCAAGCATCGTCAACTTAAGATTGACGCATGAGCCCACTCGACATCAGCCTCGCCGACCTGATCGCCCGGCTCGACGAGGAACTGCCCCATTCCAACGAACTGGCCCGCATCAGCGAGGCACGACTGCGCGCCCAGACCCTGTCCGACCTCGGCGACCAGCTCATCGACCACTACGTCAGCCAGGCCAAGCAGGCCGGGGCGTCGTGGACCGAGATCGGCGACGCCATCGGGGTGTCCAAACAGGCCGCCCAACAACGCCACGCACCCGCCGCGTTCGAGCGGTTCACCAACCTGAACCGGCACGGCATCGTGCTGGCCCAGGAGGCCGCCCGCACCCACAAGCACGACTCCATCGGCACCGAACACCTCCTGCTCGGCCTCCTCGGCGAACCGCGGGGCCTGGCCTACGAGGTGCTGGTCGCGAAGACCGGGTCGGAACAGCGCGTCCGCGACGCGATCGAGGAGGCGATGCCGCCGGCCGGTCCGAAGGCCCTGCGCGGTCACATCGCGTTCCACGAGGACTCCAAGGAGGCCATCGGACAGGCCCGCCGCGCGGCGGCCGACCTCGGCCACGACTGGGTCGGCACCGAGCACATGCTGCTGGGCCTCATCCGCGTCGAGGAGAGCCCGGCGGCGCGCATCCTGAGCGAACTCGGCTTCACACAGGACGAGTTGCGCGACACGGTGAAGACCGCGATCGCCGAACGGCTCGTCACACGCGGCGAGCAGCGAGCAGCGTAGGAGCTACAAGAACCCGCTGGAGCCGCAAGCGTCGTCAGGCGGGCGGCGGTGAGCGGCGAAGGCGAACGGCGCCGAACCGACCGGTGCCCGCGCAGACCCGGCCTGCGCGGCCATCCCACCCGTCGGCTCACCCGTCGACCCGCCGTCAGCCCACGCGCCGGCTCCCCCGTCACCTCAGCTCTGATACCCCTCCACCTCGGACTCCGGCCGCACCCGCGCCTCGTCCGGGTTCTCCCCGAACTCCGTCTTCGCGCGGCGCTGCCTCAACAGGTCCCAGCACTGGTCGAGTTCGCGTTCCAGTTGACCGAGTCGCTCGTGCTCCGTCGCGCTGTCGATGGCGCCGGAGGCGACCGCCTCCCGAAGCTTGCGCTCGTCGTCCACCATCTCGTTGATCCGCGCGAAGATCTGCTGGTCTTGCCCCATGCCCGTGCTCCTCCTCGGCTCGACACCCGTGCCCACTCTAGGGATGGATCACGTGCCGTGCGACAGCTGTGCGAGAAGGGGCGCCGAACGCCGATTCAAAAGTCGCCCAAGGAAACCATTGGGGAGAAAAGGAGCCGCCCGCCTGAGACGATCCCCGCGTCGCCCCAGACGGACGGCAGCATGCGCCAGGCCCCCTCGACGGGAGACCCGGACGTCCTGAGTATAGTTGGCTGATAGCCAGTCAACGCAGGAGTTACAGCATGTCCCCGCGAAGCGCATCGGTCAATGAAGAGTTGCGACGGCGTTCCCGGGAGCGACTCCTCCAGGCGGCCGTGGAACTGGTCGGTGAGCGCGGCTACGAGGCCACGACCTTGGGAGACATCGCCGACCGGGCCGGTTCGGCACGCGGTCTGGTGTCGTACTACTTCCCCGGAAAACGCCAACTCGTCCAGTCCGCCGTACATCGTCTGATGCACCGCACGCTGGAAGAGGCCCTGGAGCGCGAGCCCCGGACCGACGACGGGCAGGAGCGGATGGCGCGGGCGATCGACGCGATCCTGGGTCTGGCGCACGACCGGCCGGTGCTGATGCGCCAGCACATGGCGGGCCTCCTCCAGGGCGAGGGCTTCGTGCAGTGCCCCGAGCAACGGCGCCTGTCCGAGCTGCTCGGGGAGACGATCGCGCACTACGGCTCGGGGAACGTCCGCTCGGACTACCCGATGCTGCGCGCGCTGCTCATGGGCGCGGTCTACTCGGCGCTCGTGCCGGGGGTCCCCATGCCGATCCCGGTGCTGCGCACCGAGTTGTTCGACCGGTACGGACTGGACTGGGAGTTGGGGATTCCACCGGAGCCCGGCGCCCGGCCCGGGACGGCCGACACGGATCTGTCCCGCTTCTTCGCGACGGACGACAGATCCGCCTCCGCACAGACGCCCGAGGGCTCGGCCGACGACCGCCCGACCGAGCCCTCCGACGCGTAACCGCCTTGTTCAGCGCCGAGCATGACGAGGTGTCAGGAATCCGGCGTCCCGCGCCTGCGAGATGAGCCGGAGTGACCGGCGCCGACTGTGTCCGGTCGCGCACATCACCGCGAGGACGGGATCGGCACCCTCCTCCTGAGCGGCCCGATACTCCTGGGCGATCAGCCACCGTCCCTCGATGCCGCGCGGCCAGGCGGGCCGGGCCCGGCGCGCTCCGCCCGGCTCCTCGCCCGCCTCGCCCTCCGGCTCCAGGCCGCACGCCTCGAAGAGCGGGGCCTCGATCCAGTCGGCCAGCAGGGTCAAGTCGTCCAGGGACAGGGCCGGTTGGGCCCGTACGTCCTCGACGGAGACGTTCTGCTCGCACACCACGGCGAGCGCGTCGACCCGGGCGCCGTCGGGAAAGGCCAGCCGGACATGGAACCAGGACGTGGCGCCGTCATGCTCCTGCACCTCCCACGCGGGCCACACGGACACCGCACCATCCGTCGGACAACGATCAGAAAGATTAAGAAAGGATGCTTCTAGCACACACGCAACGTAACCGCATGATCACATTCCATACAAACGGACACGCGCGCCCACCCGGTACGGGTCCGTACCGCACCCTGTCAGCGGAGCACCGGGGATGCGATCCTGGACGTGTCAGTGGTCTGGCGAGTCAGCGATCTCCTGTGTGCCTGACGGGTGAGGAGTTCCGCCGTGCTGCGTGTCGCCGTCGTCGGCTCCGGTCCGAGCGGGGTCTACACCGCCCAGAGCCTGGTCCAGTCGGAACCCGGGGCGCTGGTCGACGTCCTGGACCGACTGCCGTGCCCCTACGGTCTGGTGCGCTACGGCGTGGCACCGGACCACGAGAAGATCAAGTCGCTGCAGAACAACCTGCGGGCGGTCCTGGAGCACGAGCGGGTGCGGTTCCTCGGCGGGGTGCTCGTGGGCCCCGGCGGGCTGTCGGCCACCCGGCTGCGGGAGTTGTACGACGCCGTCGTGTACTGCGTGGGCGCCGCCACCGACCGCCAACTGGGCATTCCCGGCGAGGAGTTGCCGGGCAGCTGGTCGGCGACCGAGTTCGTGTCCTGGTACAGCGCCCACCCGGACGCCACCGCCGCCGGTTTCGTGCGCGGGGCGCGCTCGGCCGTGGTGATCGGCGTGGGCAATGTCGCCGTGGACGTGACGCGGATACTGGCGCGCGGCGCGGCCGAGCTGAGCCGTACCGACATACCGCAGGCCGCGCTCACCGCGCTGGCCGCGAGCGGGATCACGGACGTCCACATGGTGGGCCGGCCGGCGCGGTCCGTCGCAGGCCCGCTTCACGACGAAGGAGCTACGGGAGCTGGGCGGTCTACCGGGCACCGAAGTGACCGTAGATCCAGCCGAGTTGGCACTCGATCCGGACTGTCTCGACCCCGCCGCCCTGCCCGCCGCCCGGCGTCGCAACGTGGAGGAACTCCGCAACTGGGCCGCGCTCCCTCCCCGGGGCGCCCCACGCCGTATCCACCTCCGCTTCTTCCTCCGCCCCGTCGAACTCCTCGCCGACGCGGGCCGCGTGGGCGCCGTGCGCTTCGAACGCACCGCGCCGGACGGACAGGGCGGAGTGCGGGGCACGGGTCAACTGGTCGACATCGAGGCGCAGTTGGTGCTGCGCTCGGTGGGTTATCGCGGGGTGCCCCTGGACGGTCTGCCCTTCGACGCCGAGCACGGCACGGTGCCGCACCGGGCGGGCCGGGTCGTACGCGAGGGACGGACCGTGCCCGGTGAGTACGTGGCCGGCTGGATCAAGCGGGGCCCGACCGGCGTCATCGGCACCAACCGCCCGGACGCCAAGGAGACGGTGACGTCCCTGCTCGCCGACGCCTCCATGCTCGTACCGAAGGAGCCGTCCGAAGATCCGCTGGCCGTGCTGCGTGCCGAGGGGTTCGAGCCGGTCGAGTGGGGCGGATGGGAGGCCATCGAGCGGGCCGAGGCGGAGCTGGGGTCTCGCTCGGGCGGGGTGGAGTGGTGAAGCTGCCGGACTGGGATGCCCTGTTGGCGGCGGTGCGGGAGGCGCGCACCTAGGGATGTGGGGGCGCACACAGAGCGGCTGGGCAAGACACACGGCGGCAACAACCCAGAAATCAACAAACTGTTCAAGGCGCCTACGGTCTCGAACTGTTCGCATGTTCCCCTTCCCCTCCGCCGCCCAGGAGTGTCCATGGCCACGACCACACCCGTGCATCCCGTCGACGAGGTCCCACCCGTACGGCAACTGGCCGCCTTCGGGCTTCAGCACGTGCTCGCGATGTACGCGGGCGCGGTGGCGGTGCCGCTGATCGTGGGCGGGGCGATGAAGCTGTCGGCCGCCGACCTGGCGTATCTGATCACCGCGGACCTGCTGGTGTGCGGGATAGCCACGCTCATCCAGTGCATAGGTTTCTGGCGGTTCGGCGTACGGCTGCCGATCATGCAGGGCTGTACGTTCGCCGCGGTGTCGCCGATGGTGCTGATCGGCACGACGGGCGGCGGACTGCCCGCGATCTACGGCTCGGTGATCATCGCGGGGCTCGCGATCGCGCTGCTGGCCCCCGTCTTCGGCAGGCTGCTGCGCTTCTTCCCGCCGCTGGTCACGGGCACGGTGATCCTGATCATCGGCCTGTCGCTGCTGCCCGCTGCGGGCAACTGGGCGGCAGGCGGGCAGGGCGCGAAGGACTTCGGCGAACCCAAGAACATCGCCCTCGCCGCGTTCGTCCTCGCGGTCGTCCTCGGTGTGCAGCGGTTCGCGCCCGCGTTCCTCAGCCGGATCGCGGTGCTGATCGGCATGGCGGTGGGGCTGGTGGCCGCGGTGGTGTTCGGGTTCACGGACTTCAGCGGGGTCGGGGACGCCGACTGGGTCGGCATCAGCACGCCGTTCCACTTCGGTACGCCCACCTTCCACGCCTCGGCGATCGTGTCCATGCTCGTGGTCGCGCTGGTGACGATGACCGAGACGACCGGTGACCTGATCGCGGTCGGCGAGATGACCGACCGCAAGATCGAGCCGCGCTCCCTCGCCGACGGGCTGCGCGCCGACGGCCTCTCCACCGTGCTCGGCGGGATCTTCAACACCTTCCCGTACACGGCGTACGCGCAGAACGTCGGCCTCGTCGGCATGACCCGCGTCCGCAGCCGCTGGGTCGTCGCCGTCGCCGGTGGCATCCTCGTCGTCCTCGGCCTGCTGCCCAAGCTCGGCGCGGTCGTCGCGGCGATCCCGGCGCCGGTGCTCGGCGGCGCGGGCCTGGTCATGTTCGGCACGGTCGCCGCGAGCGGACTGCGGACCCTGACCCAGGTCGACTTCAAGGACAACCACAACCTCACCGTCGTCGCCGTCTCGGTGGCCGTGGGCGTGCTCCCGGTCGGGGTGCCGACGATCTACGCGCGGTTCCCTGACTGGTTCCAGACGGTGATGAACAGCGGCATCAGCGCGGGCTGCCTGACGGCGATCGTCCTGAACCTGCTCTTCAACCACCTTCCCGCGAAGGGCGGTTCCCCCGTCGCCGCCCCTGCCGCCGTGCAGGAACCTGCCGCCTAACGCAGCAGTCCGGCGGGGACCGTCGCGGCCAGCACGCCGTACCCCGCCGGATTGAGGTGCAGCCAGTCGCCGACCTGGAGGGCCGGGAGCAGCCGGCGCGGGTCGGCGGGGTCACGCACGGCGCGGTCGAAGTCGAGCACCGCGTCGAAGCAACCGGCCCCGCGGATCCAGGAGTTGACCGCCCGGCGGGCGGACTCGCGTTCCCCCCGCAGGGTCGTCGTAGGTGTTGCCGCCGAACGGGAGCAGGGTCGCGCCGTACACACGGATGCCCTGCGCGTGGGCGCGGACGACGATCTGGCCGTAGGCCGCCAACAGGTCCTCGGTGACCTGGTGTTGGGCGGCGGGGGTCGCGTCGGCGGTGCCGATGTCGTTGACGCCCTCGAAGACGATGAGGCGGGTGACCCCGCTGCGGGACAGGACGTCCCGGTCGAGCCGGGCGAGGACGTTGGGCCCGAGTCCGTCGTTGAGGACGCGGTTGCCGCCCGCGGCCTGGTTCAGGATCGCCACGGACGCGATGGCGGGGTGGGTGCGGAGGCGGTCGTAGAGCTGGTCGGGCCAGCGGTCGTTGGCGTTGGTCGTGGAGCCCCGGCCGTCGGTGAGCGAGTCGCCGAGGATCGCTACGGCCGTGGTGGTGCGCGGGGCCAGGACCTCCACGTCGCTCAGCAGATACCAGTGGTCGACCGGGGTCGCCCCGGGCAACACGTCCTGGTCCTCGGCGTGGTCGCCGGTGCGGAGGTACGACGTGGTGCGTGAGCCCGGGTGCGAGGTGAGCGCGAGCGAGGATTGGCCCGTCGCCAGGTAGGTCGTCACGGTGACCACGGACGCGGGAGGCAAGTCCAAATCCACCGGATCGGAGACCAGTTGGGCACCCACGGGGACGGTCGCCGATCTGCGTCCGGCGAAGGTGACCGGTCTGCAGCTGCCCGGCACGATCGCGCTCGCCCCCGCCGCCCCGCCCTGCGGGAGGGCCAGGGTCACGGAGGTGAGCGGGAGCGGGGTGTCGCCGAAGGCGTTGGAGAAGCGCAGGCGGAGTCGCCGGCCGCCGGTGGTGACGCGGAGTGTCTGACGCAGGGTGGTGTCGACGAGGACCGAGGAGGTTCCGGTGAACGGCGTGGGCGGCAGGTTGGCGGGCTCGGTGAGCTGGGGCATCGCCGTCCAGGTGTTCACCCAGTGCGTGCCGGTGGCCGTCGAACTCCCGTCGGCGCGTGCGGGGTTGGTGGCGACCAGGGCGGACAGTGCCGTGGTGGTCGTGGCGACGATCGCGGTCCGTCTCGTGGGCTGCACGGAACCTGCCTTTCGCTGGCGGGAGTTGGGGGCAGGGATGCGCGCCGGGGCGGCGGGCGCGCACCCGGGTGGGATCAACCAACGGCGCAGGCAGTCCCGTTGAGCGTGTAGGCCGTCGGTGCCGCGCTGTTGCCGGTGTGGTTCGCCTGGTAGCCGATGGTCACGCTCGCGTTCGGTGCGATGGTGCCGTCGTACGAGGCGTTGGTGGCCGTCACCGCGCCGGAGGCCGGTGCGTACGTCGCGCCCCAGCCGTTGGTGACCGTCTGTCCGGCCGGCAGGGTGAAGCCCAACTGCCAGCCGTTGACGGGACTCGAGCCGGTGTTGGTGATGGTCACGGACGCGGTGAGGCCGGTGTTCCAGGCGCTGGTGGTGACGGTCACCTTGCAGGGGCCTGTCGCGGGCGGGGGTGTGGTGCCACCGCCGGTCACACCGAAGAAGGTGAGGACGCGGGCACCCATGCCGTAGGTGTAGAGGTTGTGGGTGACGCCCTGGAGGCTGATCGCCTCGACGGGGGCCTGGTCACCGGTGGCGCCGTAGCGGGTGCGGGTCCAGCCGGTGGCCGGGGAGTCGGCGGCGGCCGGGGTCTGGCTGACGCCCAGCACGTTCGTCCACTGCTTGATCTCCTCGCCGAAGTCGGGGTACCGCAGGGTGTCGTCGGCGGTGCCGTGCCACAGCTGCATGCGGGGGCGCGGGCCGGTGTAGCCGGGGTCGGCTCCCGGACCAAGTCGCCCCACTGCTGGGGGTTTGGATGACGGTGCCGTTGGCGCAGGCGGTGTTCCACTCGGAGCCGTCGGTGGTGGCGAAGCAGCCGAACGGCACACCGGCGAAGGCGGCGCCCGCCGCGAACACGTCGGGGTAGTCACCGAGGAGGACGTTCGTCATCATCGCGCCGGAGGAGATGCCCAGGGCGTAGACGCGGGAGGTGTCGGCGGAGTAGGTGCTGGTCACCCAGTCGACCATCGACTTGATGCCGACCGGGTCGCTGCCGCCGTCGCGGTGCAGGGCCTGCGGCGAGGAGACGTCGAAGCACTTGCTGGCGCGGGTGACCGACGGGTAGACGACGATGAACCCCAACTGGTCGGCCAGCGAGGCGTATTCGGTGCCGGAGTACATCGCCGGGCCCGATCCCCCGCAGTAGTGCACGGCTACGACGATCGCCGGGTGCGCGGTGACGGCGGCCGGGACGTACACGTACATCTGAAGGTTGCTGGGGTTGGCGCCGAAGCCGGTTACCTCGGTGAGGGTGGCCGTGGGGACGGCCTCGGTGCGGGCGATGGCCGGGGTGCCATGAGGGTCAGGGCCGCGAGTAGGGGCACCAGCGCTCCGAAGAGGGCGACGAGTACCGAACACGGCGGCTTTCTCGAGGACTTGCGGGTGTCGGCGGCTGTGGGGCGCACGTCATCGTCCCTTCCTGATCGCGGCTCGTGCGGCATCTTTCGGGGAGAACAATCGGCATCGTGACATGGACATGGATGCCATGGAAGCGCTCCCACGCTTCGAATAGTTTCTGCACAAGCGTTGACTAGAAAGCGCTTGCACTCTACGTTCCGTTCAGAAGTGTGACCGCTCGGTCTCTTCACGGCGCACATCGTTCACGTACACGATCACTCCATTCCCGATCGCCCCATTTCCGATCACCCCATTCCCCCGGAAGGGACGCACCCGCATGCGTACTCGTAGATCAGCTCTGACGGCGATGGCTCTCGCCGCGACGGCTGTGCTCGTACTCCCCATTCCGCATCAGCGGCCGACACCTCACCGGTCGGTTTCGGTGCCGGGACGACCGGTGGCGGCAGCGCCTCGGCGGTCACGGTGTCGACGCTGGCCGCCTTCAAGTCGGCGGTCACCGGCAGCAGTTCGAAGGTGGTGAAGGTCAACGGGCTGATCTCGCTGAGCGGTCAGGTCGACGTCGGGTCCAACACGACGGTCCTGGGCGTCGGTTCGGCGTCCGGGTTCACCGGCGGCGGGCTGCGCCTGAAGAACGTGACGAACGTCGTGGTCCGCAACCTCAACATCAGCAAGTCGGTCGCGCCCGCCGACGGCATCACCGTGCAGGCCTCGACGAAGGTGTGGATCGACCACAACGCCTTCTCGTCCGACCTCGACCACGGCAAGGACTACTACGACGGCCTGGTCGACATCAGCCACGCCGCCGACTACGTCACGGTCTCCTGGAACACCTTCAAGAACCACTACAAGGGCTCGCTCGTCGGCCACAGCGACAACAACGCGAGCGAGGACACCGGGCACCTGCGGGTGACGTACCACCACAACTGGTTCGACCAGGTCAACTCCCGTATCCCCAGCCTGCGTTTCGGCACCGGGCACTTCTACGACAACTACGTCGTCGGCGCCGAGACGGCCGTGCACTCGCGTATGGGTGCCCAGATGTTCGTCCAGAACAACGTCTTCCGTGACACGAAGGTCGCCGTCACGACGAACCGGGACAGCGACGTGGACGGCTACGCCAACCTCAGCGGCAACGACCTCGGCGGAGCCGCCACCGAGATATCGCAGGTCGGCACGTTCACCAGCCCGCCGTACAGCTACACCGCCGAGCCCGCGTCGACCGTCGTCGCCTCGGTGACCGCGGGCGCGGGCACCGGAAAGCTCTGACCACTCCCCCACTTCGGAGAAGGAATCGGGACATGACTTCTTCCATCCGGCCCCGCGCGCTCACCGGCGCGGTGGCCACCTTCGACTCGCGGTTGGCATGATCATGGCATCCGGGGCGCTGTCCCCGGCCAGCGCCGCCACTTGGCCCACCGCGAGCGGCAGCCAGGCCGTCACCAAGACGATCTCCGTCTCGGGCACCAAGGACTACGGGATGCTGCGGCTGTACGGCAGCGGCGACCTGGGCACCGGCAGCCAGGACGAGGACCAGGGCCCCATCCTGGAACTGGCCCCGGCGCGGTCGTCAAGAACGTCATCATCGGCTCGCCGGCCGCCGACGGCATCCACTGCCTGGGCGGCTGCACGCTGCAGAACGTCTGGTGGGAGGACGTCGGCGAGGACGCGGCGACCTTCCTCGGCTCCTCGTCGTCCAACGTGTACACCGTGAACGGCGGCGGCGCGAAGGAGGCCAGCGACAAGGTCTTCCAGTTCAACGGCGCCGGCACGCTCAACGTCTCCAACTTCGCGGCGCGGACCTTCGGTACGTTCGTCCGCTCCTGCGGCAACTGCAAAACGCAGTACAAGCGCACGATCAACCTCAACACCATCGAGGCGACCTACAAGGGCAGCCGGATCGTCGGCATCAACACCAACTACGGCGACAGCGCGACCCTGAAGGCGATCACGATCGTCGGCGACACCAGCAAGAAGATGATCCCCTGCCAGAAGTACATCGGAAACAACACGGGCGCGGAACCGACGACCAACGGCACGGGCGCGGACGGCACTTACTGCAAGTACGCGTCCCCGGACATCACCTACAAGTGAGCCCCCCCACGGTGACGGCGGCCGTACGGAGCGCCCCGCACGGCGCTCCGTACGGCTGCTCCGGCTGAAGCCGCATCTGCCGAAGCCGGGGCACTCAGCAAACCGACCACGCCTCCCGGGGAAGGAAGTGCGGAAGATCGTCCATCGCTTCGAGCGGCACGAACACCGGCCGGGTGAGCAAGTGGTCGCCCGCTCGCTGGACGTCGATCACGACACCCAATGTGTCCGACCCGGGTACGCCCGCGTCCATGTAGGTGAGCTCCGCATGCAGCTCGCGGGCCTCCGCCCGGTCGATCATCCACTGCTCCAGCACCGAGGGGATCCGGCCCACCAGCGGCATGCCGTCCGCGAGGACCTGGGGCCCGCGCAACGCGTCGACGACAACGCCGGCCAGCCGTTCCTTTCGGTAGTACAGTCTCAGCCCGAACTTCTGGTACGCGCCCTCCACAACCGCGGGAACGGCGCTGGCCGCCGAACGCCGCAGCGTGTGCCGCTGAGCTTCCGTCGCGATGCCGCTCAGTGCCTCCGACAGCTCACCAGGGCTCATGCCGAAACGTAGCGGCCCCACGCCCACGAACGGATCCAGCGTCCACTGCTGCCGCTCGTCCTCCGGCAGCACGTCCCACCACTTGAACATGGTCATGAAAATACGGCAGTTGACCGAACGGATCCGTCCACGGACAAGGGATCGCCCGCCTACAAGATTCGCCAGCCAGGCCCTAGTAGTGCTTCGTTAGATCTATGCGCTTTCGCTGATCAAGAGCATGTTGGAAGCGTGGATGCGCATGAAGTGAGCTGATTACGGGCTGCGTTGGGGTTGTTCGTGGCGGATGTGTTCGCCTCGGTGCCGCGTAGGGATCAGCGGGCGAAAGGGTGAGTGCTATCTGCGAGGGCTGATGCTGGATGGCCGGCGCAAGTCGATCCAGCCGATGGCCGCGCGTCTGCCGGATGGGGACATGCAGGCTGGGCAGCAGTTCGTGCACCGGTCGCCGTGGGATCCGCTGCCGGTCAGGCAGCGGATCGCCGAGCGGCTGTCCCACGTTGTCAGGCCCGAGGTGTGGGTGATCGACGACGTGGGTTCCCCAAGTGCGGCACAGCGTCGGCCGGGGTGGCCCGCCAGTACTGCGGAGCGGTCGGCAAGCGGGCGAACTGCCAGGTCGCGGTCAGTGTTCGTGCAGCCACCGACACTGCCTCGTGCCCGTTGGAGTGGCCGCTGTATCTGCCGCGGGAGTGGACGGACGAGCCGGGCCGCTGTCGCAGGGCAGGCATCCCCGGAGGCGGTGGTGCACCAGGAGAAGTGGCGTGTGGCGCTCGGCCTGCTGGACACACTCGCCGACTGGCAGTTGAAGGCGCCGGTTGTGGCGACTTGGCGGCAGGGCAGTAAGGGCGTGAGACCTCACGGTTCGCGAAGCTGTCGGTGCGGCCCGCGGGCAAACAGTGTCTGGCCGCCGCTCAGGAATCGGGCGGGGGCCGCAGCCGGTGGGACGGCGTCCTGCCAACCCAGACCCTTCTGGTCGAATGGCCGCACGGCCAGGACGCCCCGACGGACTACTGGATATCGAACCTGCCGCCCACCACACCGACCGCTGACCTGGAGCGGTGGGCCAAGATGCGCTGGCGGATCGAACACGATCACCGCGAGCTCAAACACGGCCTGGGACTGGACCACTTCGAAGGCCGAACCTGGCGCGGCTGGCACCACCACGTCACCCTCGTCACCGCCGCGCAGGCATTCCTCACCTTCCGCAGGCTCGACCCAAAAGGCGCGGCACCAGCCCAAGCCTCTACCAGACCCTCGACGCACTCCAAGACCTGCTGAGGTGCTGGACCGGCACCTGCAGCACCTACAGCCGCCCCCTCACAACCAGCAGAACCAGAACCTAACGAAGCACTACTAGACCCTGGGCGACCGCCAGTGGGCCGTCCGAGCGTGGCCGCCGACGACCATTTACGACATCAACCGGGGCACCGGCGACCTTGTCATCGACCCCAGCGGTTACCACACCTGCCTGCGCGTAGACGCCTCGACTCTGCGTCGCCGCCGGACCGCCCCGCGTCGAGAAGCCTGATGGCCGAGAAACCAACGTTCCGGTCGGCGTCATGCTCTCCACCGACATCGAGTACATGCCCGATCGCCCCCATCCTTACCGAGCGCGCGGTCCGCTGGTTCGATCCGGCGACGAAGCGACGCCTGTCCCTGTCGGAGGGAAGGTCGGACGAGGACGAGGCGCAGGAGTGACTCCTGGACATCATCGACGCCGCGCAGGCCGGACCGATCGACCGACCGACCGACCGACAAGGGCACCAAGGGCAAGCGCGCCGGAAGGTTCCGATCATCGCGGAGATCCCCCGCTCGTGGCCCAGCGCATCCTCTCCGCAGGCTCCGCTCCCGACGCACGTCTGTTCACCGGCCCACGCGGCGGACGCATCTCCACCGCGGTCCTGCGGGACGCGACCCACTGGGACGAGGTCGTCACCCGCCTCGGCTATAAACACCCGCGCCGCCACAACCTCCGCCACCCCGGACCGACCTGGCTCGCCGGCGCTGGAGTCCCCGTCTCGCAGGCGCCGGTACGGCACTCTCCCCAGGAATGATCAAGGGGCAGTCTCGGATTCCTCCGAAACTGCCCCTCACCGGCGACTCCACAGAGTCGGGACGACAGGATTTGAACCTGCGACCCCTTGACCCCCAGTCAAGTGCGCTACCAAGCTGCGCCACGTCCCGCTCGCGCCGCACCCGGTCGGCCGGGTGAACGCGCAGGTAAACCCTACCGCATACGGCGGGTCACTTCGGCGGCGTCGGGGTGTCGTGGGTGCGGTACATCGCCTGGATGTCCAACTCCAGCTGGACGGTGGGGCCGACGACGGCGATGCCCCGGGCGAGCATGCTTCGCCAGTTCAAGGTGTAGTCCTCGCGGTGGAGTTCGGCCGTGGCGAGGGCGGCGCAGCGGAGTTCCTCGGCGTAGCCGCCGTTGACCGTACCGAGGTACGTGGTGTCCAGGTTCACCGAGCGGCTCACGCCGTGCATCGTCAGGGAGCCCTGGAGCGTCCACTTGCTGCCGCCCCGGTAGGCGAACCGCGTGCTGGCGAAGTCGATGTACGGGTAGCGCTCCACGTCGAGGAAGTCACCGGAGCGCAGGTGGTTGTCCCGCGTGGTGTTGCCGGTGGTGATGCTGGACGCGTCGATGCGGACCTGGACCCGGGAGTCGGCTATGTCCTGGGCGATCTGGATCCCGCCCTGGAACCGCTCGAACCGGCCGTGCACATGGGCCATGCCGACATGCTTGGCGATGAACCGGATCGCGGTGTGCGGCGGGTCGAAGAGCCAGGTGCCGGGCGGCGGGAGTTCCTGGGCGCGGCCGGGCTGGAGCCAGACGCGTTCCGCGGGCTCGGCGATCCCGGCGACGATCTCGACCGTCTCCTGGTGCGGCTGGAGTCCCTGCGCGGAGACGAGGAGGCTGTAGCGGCCGGGCGGCAGGGCCGCGAGGAAGAAGCCGTAGGGGTCGGTCGTACCGGAGGCGGCGACGCGGTGCGAGTCCAGGGCCGTCACCGTCACGTCGGCGGAGGCCAGGGCGCGCCCACCGGGTCGACGATCTCCCGGCCGAGGCCGCCCGCGCCGGGCGGGAGGGGGAGCGAGAGGCCCGCCGCCGGTGCGGAGGCGCCTTGGGGCCGCCAGCGCCTGAGCAGTCCGAGGGCCATGGTGATCACCTTTCTTCACAGCAGTCGTACTCTGCCGATCTTGAAGGCTTCGGCCGCGTAACGGGTGTCTCATATCGAGACACCCGTTACGCCCGTTCCGCCGCCGTTGTCTCGTAGCGGCGGACGATCGGCTCCAGGTAGTCCGCGTGCGGGCCCGCCAGAAGCGGGAGTTGGGCCGTCGAGTCGATCAGGACGACGTCGTCCAGCTCCGGTTCGCGCCCCCGGGCCCGTTCCTCCGCCGCCATCGCCTCGAACCGCTCGCGCAGCCGCGCCTCCGGGAGGGAGGGGGCGCGGAACAGGACGCCGATGCCGCCGTTTCCGGCGCGGGCCACGTTCCAGAGGGTGAGGTCGTCGGGGCGGGCGTCGATGCCGGTCTCCTCGATCAACTCCCGTGCCGCGTGCCGGTGCAGGGCCGCGAGGTCGAGGGCGCGTCGCCCTCGGGCGGTTCGAGGGATCCGCCCGGCAGCTGCCAACGCCCGGGTGCGGCCGTCGAGTTGGACATCCGTCCGACCAACAGGCGTCCGTCGTCGGTCGGTTGGAGGACGGAGACGAAGAACGAGGGCAGCCACGAGGTCGAGAACGGGACGTGGCGCAGGGCGAAGTGACGGTACGTCGTCCTGACCCAGGAGACGGTGAGTTCGTCCGGTGCCTCCCGCCGCGCGCCCGCGCACACCAGCACCGGCCCGTCGAAGAAGCTCGGGTTGGCCCGCACCTTCGCGTCCCACACCCGGTTCATGGCCAGCCGCTCCTCGGGGGTGAGCCGGGGAGCGGCGGTCTCGACGAGCCGGAGCCGGTGGACGTCCAGGAGTTCGGCGCGGGAGCCGCGCCAGCTCTCTTCGATCATCGGTTCATGCTGGCACACCGGCCGGGTCAGTTCAGGGCGCCGGGAGCCATCACCGACGCCTCCTCCTCCGCCTTCAGAAGCGCCGACCCGGAGCCCCCGACGGTCTTTCCTCCGCTACGGCCGGACCGTCGCGGCACCATGAGCGCGGCCAGCGCGGCGCCGAGGAGCAGCACCGCCAGCAGCGTGAACCCGTGGGTGTACCCGGAGCCGTAGGGCAGGCCCGAGGGCTGGAGGCGGCCGGTGACCAGGACGCTGGTCACGGCGGCGCCGATCGAGCCGCCGATGGTGCGGATGTTGGCGTTCATGCCGGTCGCGGCGCCGGTCTGCTCGGGCGGGACGCTGCCGACGATGAGGTTGGCCATGGAGGCGAAGGCGAGTCCGATGCCGAGGCCGAAGATGCCTGCCACCAGGGCGATCTGCCACTGCTGGTCGTGCCAGAGGGCGAGGATCGCGCAGGCGACCGCGCCGAGGGCGGCGCCGGTGGTGAGCAGGGCCTTGGCGCCCACGACCGGTTCCAGGCGGCCGCTGAGCACGCCCGAGACGAACATCGCGAGCAGCATCGGGAGCATCAGCAGGCCGGACGCGGTGACGCTGGCGCCGAAGCCGTACCCGGCGGACGACGGGGTCTGCACGAAGCCGGGCAGGAAGGACCAGATCGCGTACATGCCCGCGCCGAACAGCAGCGCGGCGGTGTTGGTGGTCCACACGGACGGCAGGCGCATCACCTTGAGGTCGATGAGCGGGCTGCTGGAGCGGGCCTCGGACAACAGCCAGGCCGCGAAGAGCACGACGGCCGCGGCGAAGAGGCCGACGACCCGCACGGAGCCCCAGCCCCAGGTGCCGGCCTGGCTCAGCGGCAGCAGCAGGGCGACCAGCCAGCTCGAGAGGAGCACGGCGCCGAGCCAGTTGACGCGTCCGTCGGCCCGGCTGGGCGACTCGGGGACGTAGCGCACGGCGATGAGGGTGGTGACGGCGACGATGGCGACGGGGAACCAGAACAGCCAGCGGTAGTCGAGCGCGGTCACGATGGGACCTGCGGCCACCATGCCGACGCCACCGCCCGCGGCGATCACGGCGGACAAGTTGCTGATGCTGCCCGGGACTTGGGACGCGTCGAACTCGTCGCGGATGATGCCGAAGGACAGCGGGAACAGCGCGCCGCCGACGCCCTGGACGACCCGGGCGATGATCAGGACGCCGATGTTGGGCGCGAGCGCGGCGACCAGACAGCCGGCGAGCACCGCCAGCAGGACGGCGACGAGAGTGCGCTTCTTGCCGACGAGGTCGCCGACGCGGCCGAGTATCGGGGTGAAGACCGAGGCGGACAGCAGGTAGGCCGTCATCACCCAGGTCGCGGTGGACTGGGAGGTGTGCAGCGCGTGCTGGACGGTCGGCAGGGCCGGCGCGATCAGCGACTGCAGCATGGAGAACACGCCCGCACCGGTCGCGAGGACCGCGAAGGTGAGGCGGGAGGACTTGCGGGGCATCGAGAGCCTCTCCGGAACAAGCGAACGGGGGTGCGCCCGCGCACGGTCTTACGGCGGAACGCGCCCACACTGCTAAAGTGGAGGTACCCCTCCACCATAGCGGAGGCACACCTCCGGTTCAACCGAGCCCACCCCTGGGAGGCACCCGTGGCGGCCCCACCGTTCCCCGTCAGCGAGATCGTCGCGGCCCAGAGACCGCACCGCAAGGACGCCGCCCGCAACTACGACGCCCTGCTGACGGCCGCCCGCGAGGCCTTCGCGGAGCACGGCTCGGAGGCCTCACTGGAGGACATCGCGCGGCGCGCGGGCGTCGGCATCGGCACCCTGTACCGCAACTTCCCGACCCGCCGGGCCCTCTTCGAGAGCGTCTACGCGAGCGAGGTGAACGCGCTGTGCCAGTTCGCCCTGGACGTCGCCGACCGGGAGCCGTGGGAGGCGCTGACCTCGTGGCTCAACCGTTTCGCGGGCTATGTGACGACGAAGCAGGCGGTGCGACAGGCGCTGGAGAACGACTCGGAGATCTTCGAGACCTGTCGTGAGTCGATGTTCTCCGCGGGCGGCCCGCTGTTCGAGCGCGCGCAGAAGGCGGGCGTGGCCCGCACGGACATGGACTTCAACGATCTGCTGCGCATGGCCGCCGGGATCACCGGCACGACGTTCGTGGACGACGCCCAGCGCGACCGCGTCCTGGCGATCGCACTGGACGGCGTCCGTACGAACCACTGACCGCGCGGACCACCGAACGGCCGGTTACGCGGGGGCGTTCCCTCGTACGCCGCGCGCAGCAGCGCGAGCACCCTGTCCTCGGTGACCGGCCGGGGTTCGCGTACTCCTGGCTCACCGCCTGTGCCGCCGCGGTCGCCAAGTCGCTCTCCTTCAGGCCGAGTTCGGCGAGCGAGCGGGTGCGTCGAGCCGTCGCGCCAGATCCCACAGGGCGCGCGGTGCGTCCCCGGCGTCCAGCGCGCGGGCCACGGTGGCCGCGGCTTCCGGTGCGGCGGGCGCGTTGTAGGCCAGCGCGTACGGCAGCACCACCGTGTGTGTCTCCGCGTGCGGCAGGCCGAAGGTGCCGCCGAGGACGTGGCACAGCTTGTGGTGCAGGCCCATCGTCGTACCGCCGAGACAGGAACCGCACAGCCACGCCCCGTACAGGGCGCGACTCCTGGCTTCCAACGACCTTGGTTCGGTGGCCAGTTGGGGCAGCGCGCCCGTGATCGCCCGTACGCCCTCCTCCGCCATCAGCGCGATGAGCGGCGAGGTGTCGGGGGCGTAGAGGGCTTCCACGGAGTGCGCGATGGCGTTGATCCCGCTGGTCACCGTGAGCGGGACGGGGAGTTCCAGGGTGAGTTCGGGGTCGTAGACGACGCTGCGGGGCAGGACGGCGGGGTCGCGGCCGGTGCGTTTGGCGCCGTTCTCGGTGAGGCCCCAGACCGGGGTCATCTCGGAGCCGGCGTAGGTGGAGGGCACGGCGATCAGCGGGAGGCCGGTGCGCAGGGCGATCGCCTTGCCGAGGCCGACCGCCGAGCCGCCGCCGACCGCGACACAGCCGTCGGCGCCGAGCGTGCGTGCCAACTCCACCGCACGGTCGGCGACTTCGACCGGGACGTGCATCCTCGCCTCCGCGTGCACCCCGGCGCACACCTCGCCCAGCGAGTCGGCGACCGCCCGCGCGGTGTCGGCGCCCCGGGCACCCGAGAGCACCAACACCCGCTGCAGGCCGAGCCGTTGGGCCTCTCCGGCGGTTGCGGTGAGCGCGGCACCGGGGCGGAAGACGACCCGCATGGGCTGGGCGTCGTAGGAGAAGTCCAGGAAGTTCTTCACGCGCGGTCCAGGACGAGGTCGAAGCGGGCGTGGCGGAAGGGTTCTCGATGCCGAACTCCCGTGCCAGGGACGGGTCGTCGGTCGGGGTGAAGTCCTCTACGAGGCTCTGTTTGACGGCGAAGACGGCGTCGGAGTCCAGGTAGTCGCTGCCCGCCACGAAGATGTGCGTGGTGACCGGGGTGTGGCCCTCGGCCGAGGCGATGAAGTGGATGTGGGCGGGGCGGTAGGGGTGGCGGGCGGTGGCCTTGAGGAGTTCGCCGACCGGACCGTCCGTCGGGATGGGGTACGGGCTCGGGACGCAGGTGCGGAACCAGAACCGGCCCTCGGCGTCCGCGGTGAACAACCCCTCCCGTTGCCCGGGGTTGGACGTCCGGTCGCTGCACGTCGTAGAAGCCGTTGCCGTCGGCCTGCCACACGTCGAGGACTGCGCCGGGGAGCGGGGTGCCGTCGTCGGAGACGATCCGGCCGCTGACCACGCACGGCTCGCCGCCGCCCACCAGGTCGATGTTCGCGCCGAGTCGGCGCACCGGCGACTCGGTCATGTGGAAGGGGCCGAGCACCGTCGACTCGGTGGAACCGGCGGCATGGTCGCCGTTGACGGTCTCCACGAGCATCGACAGGCCGAGCACGTCCGACAGGAGGATGAACTCCTGCCGGGTGTCCGTGCAGGTCTGCCCGGTCTCCGTCAGGAAGCCGATCGCCCGCTCCCACTCCGTCTGGGTGAGGCGGGTCTCCCGCGCGAACGCGTGGAGGTGCCGGATCAGGCCGGTCAGCAGTTCCTTGAGGCGGGGGTCGGCGGTCCCCTCCAGACTGGCGACGGCCTCGTCCGTGACGGTGACGTCAGTGGTCATTGCGGCTCCCTACCGGTGCGAACTGCCCCTGTGCGAAATGTCAGCCGTGCCCGAGGATGCGTCGCAACGCGTCCGTGAGCAACTGTTCGGCGTTCTCGGCCGCGTCGGCGTGGCGGAACGCGACATAGCCGTCGGGGCGTACGAGGAGGGCGCCCGCCTCGGACACCTCGCTCAGCCGGGCCCAGTCGCCGTACGGGTCGTCGTACTCCTGGCCGGGGCCGATCACGACCGTGGCGATGTCCAGGGCTGCGCCCCGGCCGCGCGCAGCCAGGCATCGCCGCCGATGCCGGTGAGGAGGGTGAAGCGGCCCTTGCCGACCGTGTCGAGGGTCGAGAGGGTGCGGGTGCCGGAGGTGATCCAGGCGTGCGGGAGTTTCGCGCCGGGGCGGGAGCTGGGCTGGTGGTACAGCTCGCTGTCGCGTTCGAAGCCGGGGTCGGGCGTGCCGTCCGGGACGACCGCGGTCGAACTCTCCGCGGAATAGCGCTGGTTGAGGTCGACGCCGTGCGCGTTGAACTCGTACACCTTGAAGGCGATCGCGTCGCGCAGCGCGGCCCGCTGCTCGGCGGCGGCCTCGGTGGCGTCCTTGCGGGCGTCGATGTTGGCCCACAACTGCTCGGGCTTCTGCGGCGAAAGGCCGTCCAGCGCCTCGAAGATCGGTGCGGTCTCACCGATGGACTTGTTGGCGCGGGTGACGATCTGCCTGCCGACGGGGGCGCGTTCGGCGTCGTAGGAGTCGAGGAGTTTCGGCGTGGCGGTGCCGTCGAGGACCAGTTTCAGTTTCCACGCCAGGTTGTAGGCGTCCTGGATCGACGTGTTGGAGCCGAGCCCGTTCGACGGCGGGTGGCGGTGCACGGCGTCACCGGCGCACAGGACCCGGCCGTTGGCGTAGGTCTCGGCGTACATCTCGTTGACCGTCCACGCCGAGGACGACCTGATGGTCACCGGGACGTCGTCGTCGCCGACCAACTGCCGTACGACGGACAGCGCGTACTCCTCGGTGAGGTCGGGGGCGCCGGCCGTCACGTCGTAACCCCACACGATCAGCCACTCGTTCCACGGCTTGACGCAGCGCACCAGGCCCGCGCCGATGCCGCCGACGGTGGCGCCGGGGGCGAGCACCCAGTAGAGGGTGGAGGGCCGGTGCGCGGTGTACTCGCTCAGGTCCGCGTCGAAGACGATGTTGATGCTGCCCGCGACGCCCATCTGGCCGCCCATCGGCAGTCCGGCGTCCTCGGCGACCTGGGAGCGTCCGCCGTCGGCGCCGATGAGGTACTTGGCGCGAATCTGGTACTCGTCGCCGCGCAGCCGGTCCTCGACGGTGACCGTGACGCCGTCCTCGTCCTGCTCGAAGGACTTGTAGACGGTGCTGAAGCGGAGGTTGGAGCCGCGCGCGAGCGCCGCGTCGATCAGCACCGGTTCCATGAGGTGCTGCGGCATGTCGCACATGCGGGTCGGGCTGGCCAGGTCGTGGGCGGCCTGCACGAGCGGCTCGTTGCCCCAGGAGCGGATCCGGCCCAGTTCCTCGCCGGCGAGGCTGGTGCAGAACGTGGTGTTGCCCATCAGGTGCTGCGGCGTCGCCTTGGCCAGCACCTCGTCCTCGACCCCGAGGTCACGCAGGATCTCCATCGTGCGCTGGTTGGTGACGTGCGCGCGGGGCGTCCTGGTCAGGCGCGAGTAGCGCGTGACGACGATGTGCGGCACGCCGTAGGTGCTCAGCGCCAGCGCGGCGGCGGCCCCGGCCGGGCCGCTGCCCACGATCAGTACGTCGGTCTCGACAACGTGCACGGCGGGACGCTCCAGGGGTGCGACGGAGGTGAGGCAGGGGTGAGGCGGAACGGCGGTGAGGCTGAGGTGAGAACACGGGTGAGAAGGGCACCGACTCTTCACGAGAGTGATGCGGGCCGGACCTGCTCGGGTGTCTCATTACGAGACAGTCTCAGCCCCTCGGCGGCGGCCGGCACGGGCCCGATACGGTGAGAGGCGTCATGACCACCCTGGATCACTCCCCCGCCCTCACCCCGCTCCGCCAGGCGCGCGAGCGCTTCCTGACCGGCCGCCCGCTGCCCGACGACGTCCCGGAAGAGGTCCTCGCGGCCTGGCGCCGGGCCCGCTTCTACGGCGTGCGGCACGACCTCGACGGACCGGTCCAGGAGCCCGGACTGCCCGCTGATTCCGCTCTGTTGGAGGCCGCGCGGCCCGTCCTGACCGGATCGCGCCGGCCCTCGGACACTCGGCGCTGCTCCTCACCGACGAGCGGCTGCGGGTGCTGTGGACCACGGGCGAGGTGCCGGGTGACGACCGCTGCCGGGACCTCTCCGAGCGGGAGGTGGGCCACAACAGCGCGGCCCTCGCCCTGCGCACCCGCCGCCGGGCCGAGGTGCACGGCCCCGAGCACTTCCTCGACGTGTGGCAGGACGTGTCCGCCGTCAGCGTGCCGCTCCTCGCCCCGGATTCCGGGCAGGTGCTGGGCACGGTGACCGTCGCGTCCGCCCTGTGCGCGGGCTGCGGCCCCATCCGGGCGCCGCCCTCGCCGAGGCCGCGGCCTGCGCCGTCGAGGCGGAACTCCTCGCGCGCTCCCGTACCGCCGAACGGGTCCTCCTCGACGCGTACACCCGCGCCACCCGTGGCACGGACCGCGCGATCGTCGCCCTCGACGGCCGCAACCGCCTCATCAGCGAGGGGGCGGTCCGGCTTGCGACGCCTCAGGTGTTGACCGCCTTGGAGCGGGCCTGTGCGAGTGAGCGCGGTTCGGGGGTACGGGCGTCTTGGGACTCTCGGCCGCCTCACGACTCACGGCAGCCCCACGGCACCGGTCCCCGTCCGCTGTCGGAGCAGTCCTACGTCGTCACGCTCCCCGCCGATGCCGGATGCACCGCCGAGATCACCCCCGTACGGCACGAGGGCCGCGTCCTCGGGATCGTCGCCGTGCTGGAAGCGCGGGTCGCCGAGGTGCCGCGACCGGCCCCGCGCCCGGCGCTGGCGCTCGCCGGTGGTTCGGTGCCCTGGCGGCACGCGGTCGCTCGGGCCGTCGAACTGGCCCGCGTCCATGAGCCGCTGCTGCTGACCGGCGAGCGCGGCAGCGGCAAGACCGCGCTGGCCCGTGAACTGCTCGGCGGGACCGTGCCGTTGGTCGCGGACGCCGCCGAGTCACCGGAACTCGGGGTGACGTACGGCGAGTTGGCCGACGGGCGCCCATTGCTCCTGCGGCACGCGGAACGGCTCGCCCAGCCCGACGTCGCCGCGCTCAACTCCCTGCTCGACGAACACCCCGACGTGTATCTACTGGTCACCTACACGCCCGGCACTCCCCCAGGACCGTGCTTCCAGCGCCTCCTGGACACCTTGGCCGCGCGGTCGGTGACCCTGCCCGCGTTGCGTGAACGCCCGGAGGACGTACGGGAGTTGCTGCCGGTCCTCGCGCCCCGCCCGGCGCCGGGGCAGCCGCCGCTCACGTGGACGCTGGACGCGTTGCGGGCCCTGGAGGAACACCCGTGGCCCGGGAACGTCACCGAACTCGCGCATGTCGTGAGGACGTTGGCGGAACACCGGCGGGTCACCGGCCCGGTGCGGCGGGCCGAGCTGCCCGATCCCGTCCGGGAGGGGCCTGCCGCGCGGCGGCTCAGCCCGATGGAACACGCCGAACGCACCGCGATCCTGGCCGCGTTGCGTCGGCACGGCGGCAACAAGGCGCGGGCGGCGGTCTCCTGGGGATCGGCAGGGCGACGCTGTACCGCAAGCTGCGCGGATACCGGGACGTCCCGTAGGCGGGGTGCCGTTCCACCGGCGCGCCGAACCGGCTCTTGAGCGGGCCGAGCGAGTCTGCGCGCAGGCCCTACGCGCTTATTTGATCAGGGCGTTGGCCACCACGACCACCACACCCAGCGTCGCGTCCACCGCCCCGATGACCACGGCCGCGACCCAACTCCGCGCCGACCAGCGGGCGGTGACCAGGCCCAGGCAGAACAGCAGCGCGATGTTGAGGACGAACGCCGCGTACTCGACGCCGTTCGCGGGCCACCAGCCCCAGCCCGCCCCGGCGAGCAGGAAGACGGTGGGCAGCGCGGCGGCGACGAGGGGCCACTCGTCCCGCAGGGTGCGCAGGGCGTCCCAGCGGCGGTGCGGGGCGCGCTCGGCGATGTAGTGGGCGTACCCGTGGGCGAGTGCCGAGGCGGCGGCGGTCACCAGCAGCCACAGGGCGTCGTAGCGGCGGCTGCCCCGGTCGGTGTGGCCGTACTGGGTGAGCGCGGCGACCATCGAGCAGGCCAGGACGGCGCCGTAGACGCCGCCGAAGAGGATGTTCTCCCGGGTCGCGTGCGGGTGCGGCTCGGGGGCGGTCGCCGTGGTCTGCGCCATGCCCTCCACGATCACCCGGCCCCGCCCGGGCCGCCACTCCGCGACGATGTGTCCCCCACCTGGGCCGATACCCCACACAGTGTCCACGCCTCGACCGGTCCGCCCCGGCTAGGGTCGCGGGATGACGCACAGTTTCGTAGTCCACATCCCCGACGCCGAGCTCGAACCCGAGCCGCTCGACCCGGCGCAGATCGTCTCCGGTACGCCCGAGGTCACCGGCAGGGTCGTGTGGGAGTCCGCGGACGGCAAGCAGCTCCGCGGGATCTGGCAGATCACCCCGGGGTGGTCACCGACACCGAGGCGGACGAGCTGTTCGTCGTGATCAGCGGGTCGGCCACCATCGAGGTCGAGGGCGGCCCGACGCTGACGGTCGGCCCCGGGGACATGGCCGTGCTGCGCGAGGGCGACCGTACGACGTGGACCGTGCACGAGACGCTGCGCAAGGCGTACGCGATCACTCTGTGAGACGGGCTCAACGCGGCGCGGGGACAGGCATGTTGTAGGGCGTGACGACCTGGATCGCGGACGGCGGGGTCGGGCCCGCGGGCGGCAGGGCGTCCTGCGCGCGCATCACGATGCGGCAGGCCTCGCGGACGTCCTGGCGCAGGTCGTGGTGGAGGACGGCGGACAACCGGTGCTCGTGCAGCAGCCGGGTGTTGTCGTGGTCGAGGTCGTGCGCGACGAAGACGGCGCACTCGCGGTCCAGGTCGGCGAAGGCGCGCAGGGTCGCGTTGTTGCCGCCGCCGATGGAGTAGACCGCGCGGATGTCCGGGTCGTTCCGGAGGGCGGCCCTGACCAGTTCGTACTGGGTGACGTCCAGGCCGTGGCCCTCGGTGATCTCGACGAGGGACCGTTCCGGGCAGCGGGCGCGCATGGTGCTGCGGAAGCCCATCTCGCGCTCTTCCTCGTTGCGGAAGAAGCCGCTGCTCAGGCTGGTGAGGACGTTGCCGGGGCGGTCGCCGAGCCACTGGCCCATGAGGTAGGCGGCCGTGGCGCCCGCCGCCCGGTTGTCGATCCCGACGTACGCCAGGCGGGCGCTCGCGGGCAGGTCGGTGACCAGGGTGACGACGGGGATGCCGGCGGCGACGAGCCGGCCGACGGCGGCGGTGATCTCGGGGACGTCGGGTGCCTTGAGGATGACGCCCTGGGTGCCGCGCCGGGCGATCCGGTCCAGGGTGGCGACCAGTTCCTGCACCGGCGCGGTCTCGCGGAAGTGGAAGCGGGAGCGGACGACGGCCGGGTGCAGGTCGGGCAGCTCGGCCTCCAGCGCGGCCCGGACGGCGGTGGAGAACCGCTCCGGCGTCTGCATCACGATGTCGATCATGAACGTACGGCCGACCAGCCTGACCTGGGTGCGCTGCCGGTCGAGATCGGCGATGGCCTGGCGCACCTCACGCTCGGTGCTCTCCCGCACACCGCCCCTGCCGTTCAGCACCCGGTCCACGGTGGCCTCGCTGAGACCCGCCTGACGTGCGATTTCACGGATCGGGAAGGGTGGCCCACCGGTCGTCTCCTTGAGGGGTTTTTGATGGCTGGCTGCTGGTTGTTCGACGGGTTTGTACTGACAAGAATGACAGGACCGCACCGCTCCGTGACCCGAGGGGACGACGATGTCCTTCACATCAGCAGAAACCCGCGCCTGGCTCGCCGAGCAGGACTGCGACCTCGACGCCTTCCGCGCCCTCGTCGAGCAGCCGACCGACCTGGCCGACTTCCCGTACGCGTCCTCGGTCGAGCGGAACGTCCTCGTCTACGACAGCGACCGGCTCCGCAAGTGCGTGGCGGCCGGCGAGTGCCGTGAGGTGCAGACCGAGCTGGTGCGGGCGTTCGCCGAGGGGCCCGGCATCGTGGTCCTCCAGGGCACCTTCCCGGATCTGTCGGTCGTGGACCGTGCCACCGAGGTGTTCGACGCCCTGATCGCCGAGCAGCGCGCGTCGGGCGCGGGCGCCGGGGACCACTTCGCGAAGCCGGGCGCCAACGACCGCGTGTGGAACGCGCTGGAGAAGGCCGCGCTCTACGACCCCGAGGCGTTCGCCGACTACTACGCGAACGACATCCTGGCCCTGGTCTCCGGCGCCTGGCTCGGCCCCGGCTACCAGGTCACCTCGCAGATCAACGTGGTCCACCCGGGCGGCGCCGCACAGACCGTGCACCGCGACTACCACCTCGGATTCCTGACGAACGAGGCCGCGGCGAGCTACCCGGCGCACGTGCACCGCCTCTCTCCGGTGCTCACGCTCCAAGGGGCGGTCGCGCACTGCGACATGCCGGTGGAGTCGGGGCCGACGATGTATCTGCCGCACTCCCAGAAGTTCGAGCCGGGCTATCTGGCGTGGCGACTCCCGGAGTTCCAGGCCTACTTCGAGGCCAACCACATCCAACTCCCGCTCGCCAAGGGCGATGCGGCGTTCTTCAACCCGGCGCTCTTCCACGCGGCGGGCACCAACCGCACGGCGGACGTGCGGCGCATGGCGAACCTGCTCCAGGTATCGTCCGCGTTCGGGCGGGCGATGGAGACGGTGGACCGTGAGGCCGTCACCAACGCGGTCTTCCCGGTGCTGCTGAAGCGCAAGGCCGAGGGCGTGGGCGAGGAGTGGCTCGACACGGTCGTCGCGGCGAGCGCCGAGGGCTACCGTTCCCGACCAACCTCGACAACGACCCGCCGGTCGAGGGTCTCGCCCCGCCGTCGCAGGCCGACCTCGTGCGCCGCGCGGTGCGTGAGGGATGGGACCCGCAGGCGCTCCGCGGGGAGCTGCGGGCCGGTGCCGAGCGGCGCGAGAGCTGAGCGCGGCCATGGGATCCACGGAACTGCCGGGGCTCACGGGGCTCCTCGCCGGCAAGGTCGTCCTCGTCAACGGCGGCAGCCAGGGTGTGGGCGCTGCGATCGTGCGGGCGGCGGTGCGCGAGGGCACGGTGGTGTCGTTCACCGGCCGCCGTGCCGACGTGGGCGAGAAGCTCGCGGCGGACACGGGGGCGCACTTTCTACGCGCCGACCTCGCCGATCCGGCGCAGGCGCGTGACAGCGTCGTACGGACCGTGGAGGCCCACGGCCGCGTCGACTGCCTCGTCAACGCGGCCGGACTGACCTCGCGCGGCTCGCTGCTGGACACCACGCCCGAGCTGTTCGACCAGCACATGGCCATCAACCTGAAGTCCCCGTTCTTCGCGATGCAGGCCGCGGTGACCGACATGGTCGCCCGCGAAGCGCCGGGCACGATCGTCAACATCGGCTCCAACTGCGCCCACGGCGGCCCGCCTTACCTCGCGCCGTACTCCGCGGCCAAGGCCGGACTCGCGGGTCTCACCCGCAACGCCGCCCACGCGCACCGCTTCGACCGCGTCCGGATCAACACGCTCAACATCGGCTGGACGGCGACCGAGGGCGAGGACGCCACGCAGCGGGCCTTCCACGGCGCCGGGGACGACTGGCTCCAACAGGCCGCCGCACGCCAGCCGATGGGCAAGCTCGGCCAGCCGGACGAGATCGCCGACTTCGTGGTGTTCCTGCTCTCCGAGCGGTCCGGGGTGGTCACCGGTTCGGTGATCGACTGGGACCAGAACGTCCTGGGCGCCCTCGACTGACCCGCACCGTCCGGCCATGGGACCGCTTCACGACCACCACCGCACGAAACCCGCACCTCTCGAGAAAGCAAGAGCCCTCATGCGCATCGGAATCCTCGGCCTCGGCCGTATCGGCGCCTTCCACGCCGAGACCCTGTCCGGACTCGACGCGGTCGAGTCCCTCGTCGTGGCCGACCCGTTCGCGGAGGCCGCCAAGAAGGCCGGCGAGCGGTTCGGCGCCGAGGTCGCGGACTCTCCCGAGGCCGTGCTGGCCGCCGGGGTCGACGGTGTCGTGATCGCCGCGGCGACCGACGCCCACCCGGGCCTGATCCTGGCCGCCGTGGAGGCGGGCATCCCCGTCTTCTGCGAGAAGCCCGTCGCCAAGACGATGGCCGAGGGCGTCAAGGTCCTCAAGGCCGTCGAGGGCAGCGGCGTGCCGATCCAGATCGGCTACAACCGCCGCTTCGACGCCGGTTTCGTCAACGCGCGCGCCGCGGTGCACTCCGGCGAGCTGGGCAAGCTGCACACCGTGCGCTCCACGACGCTGGACCCGGCGCCGCCGCCGGCCGCGTACATCGCCGCGTCCGGGGGCATCTTCCGGGACTGCTCGGTCCACGACTTCGACATCATCCGCTGGGTCACCGGCCGCGAGGTCACCGAGGTGTACGCGGTCGGCGGCAACCGGGGCGCCGAGTACATCAAGGAGGCGGGCGACGCCGACACCACCGGCGCGATCCTGACCCTCGACGACGGCACCATCGCGGTGGTGTCCAACTCCCGCCACAACGCCCGGGGTTACGACGTCCGCATGGAGATCCACGGCTTCACGGACTCCATCGCGGTGGGCCTGGAGGACAAGCTGCCGCTGCGCTCGGTCGAACCCGGCGTGACCTTCCCCTGCGGGCGTGCCGCACGACTTCTTCATGGACCGGTTCACGGCCGCCTACCGCGCCGAACTCACCGCGTTCACCGAGGTCGTGGCCGGCACCCGCACCTCGCCGTGCACGGTCGCGGACGCCCTGGAGGCGGGCTGGATCGCCGACGCCTGCACCCTGTCGCTGCACGAGCACCGCCCGGTCACCATCCAGGAGGTACGGGAGGCATGAGCGGTACGGGCCGGGAACCCCTGCGCATCGGAGTACTGGGAGCGGCTCGGATCACCGAGCAGTCCCTGATCGGTCCGGCCCGGACGACCGGCCACCGCCTTGTCGCGGTGGCCGCGCGGGACCGGTCCAGGGCGGAGGCGCGTACGCCGCCGCGCACCGCGTCGAGCGGGTGGCGGACTCGTACGCCGACCTGATCGCCGACCCGGAGGTGGAGGTCGTCTACAACCCGCTCGCCAACGGCCTGCACGGACCGTGGAACCTCGCCGCGCTCGCGGCGGGCAAGCACGTCCTCTCCGAGAAGCCGTCGGCGAGCAACGCGGAGGAGGCGGCCGAGGTGAAGGAGGCCGCGGCGAAGTCCGGGACGATCTTCATGGAGGCGTTCCACTACCTCTTCCACCCGGTCACCCGGCGCCTGCACGAACTGCTGGCCTCCGGTGAACTGGGCGAACTCCGGCACGTCGAGACGCTCGTGGCGATCCCGGCCCCGCCGGACACCGACCCGCGCTGGTCCCTCGACCTGGCCGGCGGCGCCGTGATGGACCTGGGCTGCTACAGCCTGCACGCCCTGCGGATGCTGGCCCCCCTGGGCGGGCGGCGCACCCCGGCTGGTCTCGGCCCGGGGCGGCGAACGCGCGGGCGCCCCGGGCGTCGACGAGTGGCTCGACGCCGACGTGGCCTTCCCGAGCGGGGCCACCGGCTCCGCCCGCTGCCACATGGCGTACGACAAGGTGGCGATGACCTGCCGGGTCATCGGCAGCCGCGGCGAGGCCCTCGCCCCGAACTTCGTCCTCCCCACCTCGACGACCGCGTCGTCATCCGCACGACGGACGGCGAACGCACCGAACGCCTCGGCCGCCGCTCCTCCTACACCTACCAACTCGAGTCCTTCGCGGCCCGGTTGAGGGAGGGCGCGCCCCTCCCGCTGGGTCCGGACGACGCGGTCGCGACGATGACACTGATCGACGAGGCCTACCGGGCGGCGGGGTTCAGGGCGCGTCCGCGGGTGCCGGTCCTGCAGTAGCGCTGAACGCACGTCGGGGCGGCACGTGGTCGCACGCGCCGCCCCCGACGGACAGGTCACCGGTAAAGGAAGCGGTCACCGGTAGAACGCCGGCCGCTCCACCAGCTCCACCTCCACCCGCACGCCCTCCTCCAGCGCCCGGACCCCCGCCTCGCACACGGCCGCCGCCGCGTAGCCGTCCCATACGCTCGGGCCGGTCACCTCGCCGCGGCGGGTCGCGTCGACCCAGGTCTGGAGCTCGCGGTCGTAGGCGTCGGCGAAGCGTTCGACGAAGTCCTGGGCGATGGTGCCACCCCAGCGGCCGGCCATGTTGGTGACCATGGCGTGGCCGTCGCCGATGCGGGCGGTGCCGCGTTCGCAGACGATCTCGGCCTGGACCTGGTAGCCGAAGCCGCAGTTGACGAACATCTCGACGTCGACGATCGCGCCGCCGTCCGTCTCGAACACGACGAACTGCGGGTCCTGGAGGTCGTCCGGGGCACTCGCGGAGGGCCGCGGGCGCAGCACCTGGACCGCCGTGATCTCCTGGCCGAGCAGCCACCGGGTGGCGTCCGTCTCGTGTGCCACCGAGTCGCTGATCAGCATGGAGCTGGTGAAGAAGGGCGGGCTGGCCGCGTTGCGGTGCCGGTTGTGCAGCATCAGCGGTCGGCCCAACTGGCCTGTCTCCAGCAGGGACTTGAGCTTCATGTACTCGGCGTCGTAGCGCCGCATGAAGCCGACCTGGACCCTGCGGTGTCCGAGTCGCACCTCGGCCTCCAGGACGCGCAGCGCCGACGCCGCGTCCGGGGTGAGGGGCTTCTCGCACAGGACCGGGAGGTCGTGCTCGAAGGCCGTCAGCAAAGCCGCCTCGTGGGCGGGGCCCGGTGAGGCGATCAGGACCGCGTCGACGTCGTCCGCGGCCATCGCGGCGGCCGGGTCGGTGTACGCGGTGCAGCCGTCGACGGCGGACGCGATCCGTTTGGCGCGCTCGGCGTCGACGTCCACGACGGCGGTCACCCGGGCGCCGTTGATCACGTCCCCGATCCGGCGGACGTGGTCGGCGCCCATTTTTCCGGTTCCGACGACTGCCACCCGAGCGGGTCGCGCGGGCTCATGGCCATCGGCCGTCCTTTCGAGTCGTCAGGGTCGTCAGGGTCGTCAGGGTCGTCAGGGTTGTCAAAGTCGTGAAGGTCGAGAAGGGCGTCACGGTCACCGGCTTCGTCAAGCGCCGCAGGAGCGCAGGAACTTTCGGGTGCGCTCCGCGATGGGAAGCGGCTTGTCCGGCTCGCACGGGTACATGTCCTGCTCGACGATCGCGAGCAACTCCACGCCCAGCCGCTGCGCCGCGACCAGCACCGGCTCCAACTCCGGTACGCCGGACGGCGGTTCGCACATCACCCCGCGCGCCACGGCCGGCCCGAACGGCACCTCGTTCCTGACGACGTCCGCGAGGACCTCCGGGTCGACCTGCTTGAGGTGCAGATAGCCGATGCGCTCGCCGTAGGTCTCGATCAGCTTGACGCTGTCGCCGCCGCAGTAGGCGTAATGCCCGGTGTCCAGGCAGAGGTTGACGAGGTCGGAGTCGGTCGAGTCGAGGAAGTGCTCGACGTGGTCCTCGGTGTCGAGGTGGGTGTCGGCGTGCGGGTGGACGACGATGTCGAGCCCGTACGCCTCCTTCACCTCGTGCCCGAGCCGCTCCATGCCCTTGGTCAGATGGGCCCACTGCTCGCCGGTCAGCTCCGGCGGTTCCAGGATCTCGGCGGTCTTGTCGTCCCGCCAGAAGGAGGGGATGACGACCAGGTGCTTCGCGCCCATCGCCCGGGTCAACTCGGCCACCTGGCCGACGTGTTGCCAGGTGGCGTCCCAGACCGAGGGGCCCCGGTGCAGGCCGGTGAAGACCGTACCGGCGGAGACCTTCAGGTCACGCCGGGTGATCTCGTCCGTGAGCCGGGCCGGGTCGGTCGGCAGATAGCCGTACGGTCCCAGCTCGATCCAGGAGTAGCCGGCCTGCGCAACCTCGTCCAGGAACCTCTGCCACGGCACCTGTTGGGGGTCCTCGGGGAACCAGACGCCCCACGAGTCGGGGGCGGACCCGACCCGGATGCGGTCCAGCGTGGGACGGTCGGACATGTCAGGCAGTCCCTTCGGGAGCGCTGCCCGCCGACGCCCTGAGATCCTCCGCCTCGGGCAGTTCGTTGATGTCGAGGCCGCGGACCTGGGACAACTCGTGCTTGAGCGCGGCGAGTTCGGTACCGCCCGCCATGTGGTTGGTGAGCTCTTCGAGGGTGATCTCACTGCGCTCCGCCGACAACTCCATCGTGCCGAGGCGCAGGACGCTGAAGTGGTCGCCGACCATGTACGCGTGGTGCGGGTTGTGGGTGATGAAGATGACCCCGAGACCGCGTTCACGCGCCGCCGCCACGTACTTCAGGACCACACCGGACTGCTTGACGCCCAGCGCGGCGGTCGGCTCGTCCAGGATCAGCACCCGCGCGCCGAAGTACACGGCACGGGCGATGGCCACGCACTGGCGCTGGCCGCCCGAGAGGGTGCCGATGGGCTGGTCCAGGTTGTCCAGGACGATGCCCATGTTGCGGAGTTCCTCGTCCGCGGTCTTCTTCATGCCCTCGATGTCGAGACGGCGGAACGGCCACGGGCCGAGCGTCATCTCGGAGCCGAGGAAGAAGTTGCGCCACACCGGCATCAGCGGCACCACGGCCAGGTCCTGGTAGACCGTCGCGATGCCCTTGTCGAGCGCCTGACGCGGGGTGGTGAAATGCACCGGCAGGCCGTCGACGAGGAACTCGCCCTCGGTGTGCTGGTGCAGCCCGGAGATGATTTTGATCAGCGTGGACTTGCCCGCGCCGTTGTCACCGAGGACGCAGGTGACCTGGCCGGGGCGGACCGCGAGATCGACACCGTGCAGGGCACGGACATTGCCGTAGGACTTGCCCGCGTTGCGCAGCTGGACCAGGGGATGGTCGCCGCCCTCGGGCGGGGTGTCGGTCAGGATCTCACCGTGGGTGCCGGATTCGTTGCTTGCCATGGTGTCGGTCACCTCCGGGTCGCGGTGCGCTGCACCCACAGATTGATCATGACGGCGCCCAGGAGCATCACGCCCAGGAACGCCTTGAACCAGTCGGGGTTCCAGCCGGCATAGACGATGCCCTGCTGGACCATCCCGAACATGAACGCCCCGAAGACCGGACCGATCGCCGAACCCGCACCACCCGTCAGCAGACACCCACCGATGACCGCCGCCGAGATGTAGATCAACTCCTGCCCGACACCCTCGCCGGACTGCACCGTGTTGAACGAGAACAGCTGGTGCATGCCGATGAACCAGGCACCGAAACCGACCAGCATGAACAGCGAGATCTTCGTGAACGCCACCGGCACACCCACCGCCCGCGCGCTCTCCTTGTTCCCGCCGACCGCGAAGATCCAGTTGCCGTACTTCGTCCGCAGCAGCACCCAGGTCGCGATGGCCGCGAACACCAGCCACCACACGATCGTGATCTTCACCTGCACGCCGCCGACATCGAACGACGACGCGAAGACCTTCTTGGCCTGGCTGAAGCCGTCCATGTCACTGATGTCGTCGGTCGCGACATTGCCGGTGACCAGCTTCGTCACGGCCAGATTCACGCCCTGGAGGATCAGGAAGCTGCCCAGGGTGATCAGGAAGCTCGGCAGACCCGTCTTGACGACCAGCCAGCCGTTGAGGAAGCCGATGCCCAGCGACACGATCAGGGCGACGATCACACCGACCCATACGTTCATGGTCAGTTGGTAGCTGAGCATCGCCGCGGTGAGCGCGCGGAGGTGATGACGGCGACACCGGCGGAGAGGTCGAACTCCCCGCCGATCATGAGCAGGGCGACCGGCAGCGCCATGATGCCGATCGTCGACGAGCCGTAGAGGATGTTCGCCATCGAGGCGCCGTCCCGCACCGGCGGAGCGGCGATGAGGAAGAACACGTACACGGCGGCGGCACCGAGGAAGACACCCACCTCGGGACGCGCCAACAGCCGTAGCGCCAGGGGACGTTCGGAGGTCCGGCCGTCGGTTTCCTTGGGGCCGGGGGCCGGCGGTGTGGTCACCGCCGGCTCGGCGTGCTGGGTCATGCTCATCACCGGGTTCCGTTGGCGGCGTACTTGGCGATCACATCGACGTTGCTCTTGTCGACGAAGGCCGGGCCGGTCAGTACGGGCTGCTCACCACCGCCGCTGTAGTTGCCGTTGTTCTTGTAGAGCCACAGCGAGTCGACGGCCAAGTAGCCCTGGAGGTAGGGCTGTTGGTCGACGGCGAACTGGATGGTGCCCTTGCTGATGGCGCTCGTGAGGTCCTTGTTGAGGTCGAAGGTGGCGACCTTCGCCTTGCTGCCCGCGTCGGACAGCGACTGCACGGCCGTCAGCGCGAAGGGGGCGCCGAGGGTGACCACGTAGTCGATGGCCTTGTCCTGGGTGAGCTTGGCGGTGATCGTCGACTTCACGGACGGCATGTCCGTGCCGTTGACGTTGAGGACCTCGGTGGTGCCGCTGAAGGTCTTCTTCACGCCGTCGCAGCGCTGCGTGAGACCGATGTTGCCCTGCTCCTGGATGACACAGACGACCTTCTTGGCGCCCTCCGTGTTCAGCCGCTTGCCGAGCGCCTCGCCGGCCACCGTCTCGTCCTGGCCGAAGAACTCCAGCAGGCCGAGCTTCTTCCAGTCGCTGAGACCGGAGTTGAGGCCGACCACGGGTATGTTCGCCGACTTCGCCTTGCCGATGACGTCCTTGAGGGCGTCGGGCTTGGCGAGGGTGACCGCGATGCCGTCGACCTTCTGGTCGATCGCGTTCTGCACCAGGTTCGACTGGTTGCCCGCGTTCGGGTCGGCCGAGTAGACGAGCTTGATGTTGTCCTTGTCCGCCGCGGCCTGGGCGCCCTTGCGGACGATGTCCCAGAACGTGTCGCCGGGAGCCTGGTGCGTGACCAGGGCGACCGTCATACGAGGCGTGCTCGCCTTGCCCGCGGAGGCGCCGGAGCTGTCCTCCGTGGCCTTCTTCCCGCCGGAGCTGCTGGAGCAGCCGGCGAGAGTCAGGGCCGCTGCCGCGGCCACCGCCACGAAGGGGGCCATTCTGCGCGAGCGGGAGTAAGAGGAACGGTCCATCTTTCCTGCACCTCACTGTGCTTCAGGGGAAAGGGATCAATGATCGCAGAGATCGGGGCCCGGGGCCTGTCCGGCCCCCGTCGTCCGCCGCGGAACACGGTTGTTGCGCTGGGACGGAATCAATCCCTGGGGGCGCCCGCTGTCAATACTTTGTTAAGACATCATTTCACAAGCAGGTCCGAATGTAAGTACAAACTATTGACAGGCGACCCTCCGAGTCCTACACCTGAGAGTCGGCAGGCCCCTGGGACCCGCCCACCCCCAGCAGCTCAGAGGAGTGTCACGCATGGCCGAGTCAGCCCAGCCCTTCGATGTGATCACCATGGGCCGCATCGGGGTCGATCTGTACCCGCTGCAGTCCGGCGTACCACTGGCGCGTGTGGAGACGTTCGGCAAGTTCCTCGGGGGTTCCGCGAGCAACGTGGCCGTGGCGGCGGCCCGGCTCGGCCGCAGCACCGCGGTGATCACCCGCACCGGCGACGACCCCTTCGGGAGCTACCTCCACGAGGCGCTCAAGGAGTTCGGGGTGGACGACCGCTGGGTGACGCCCGTCGCGGAGTACCCGACCCCGGTCACGTTCTGCGAGATCTTCCCGCCGGACGACTTCCCGCTGTACTTCTACCGGCAGCCCAAGGCGCCCGACCTGGAGATCCGCACCGACGAGCTGGACTACTTCGCGATCCGCCAGGCCCGCGTCTTCTGGATCACCGGCACCGGCCTGAGCGAGGAGCCGAGCCGCTCCGCCACGCTCGCCGCCCTCAAGGCCCGCGACAAGGCCGGCATCACGGTCTTCGACCTCGACTGGCGCCCCATGTTCTGGAAGGACCCTGAGGAGGCCCGCCCGTACTACGCGGAGGCGCTGCGGCACGCGACGGTCGCCGTCGGCAACCTCGACGAGTGCGAGATCGCCACCGGCGTCCGCGAGCCCCGGGCCTGCGCGCAGGCGCTGCTGGACGCGGGCGTGGAGCTCGCCGTCGTCAAGCAGGGACCCAAGGGCGTGCTGGCCGTGCACCGCGACGGTACGACCGCCGAGGTCCCGCCGGTGCCGGTCGAGGTGCTCAACGGCCTCGGCGCGGGCGACGCGTTCGGCGGCTCGCTCTGCCACGGCCTGCTGTCCGGCTGGGACGTGGAGCGGACCATGCGGTACGCCAACGCGGCCGGCGCCCTCGTCGCCTCCCGTCTCGCCTGTTCCACCGCGATGCCCACCGAGTCCGAGGTCGAGGACCTCCTCGTCGGCGCGCGAGTGAGTGACTGATCGCGTGGCCGCCACAGCCACCCCAGAACGGAGCTTCTCTTGAGCATCAGCATCCCCGACCTGGTCACGGTCAGAGCCCGGCACCCGGAGGCCATCGCCGAGGCCGCCGCCCGCCGGGTCCGCCGCCCCCTGCTGGGCGACAGCGGCCGTCTGATGATCGTGGCCGCCGACCACCCCGCGCGCGGCGCGCTCGGTGTCGGCGACCGCCGCACGGCCATGGCCAACCGCGCCGACCTGCTGGAACGTCTGTGCGTCGCGCTGTCCCGGCCGGGCGTCGACGGGGTGCTCGCCACCGCCGACATCCTGGAGGACCTGCTCCTGCTCGGGGTCCTCGACGGCAAGATCGTGATGGGCTCGATGAACCGCGGCGGACTGTCCGGCGCCTCCTTCGAGATGGACGACCGGTTCACCGGCCACCGCGCCGAGGACATCGCCCGGCTCCGCTTCGACGCCGGCAAGCTGCTGCTCCGCATCGACTACGCGGACCCGGGCTCGCTGACCACCCTGGAGTCGACCGCGCGGGCGATAGACGACATGGCGGCACGCCGACTCCCCCTGTTCGTCGAGCCGTTCATCTCCCGTCGCGTCGACGGCAGGGTCCGCAACGACCTGTCCGCCGAGGCCGTGACCCGCTCGATCGCGATCTCCTCGGGTCTGGGCGGCACCTCCGCCTACACCTGGCTGAAACTGCCCGTCACCGACGACCCGGACGACATGGCCGAGGTCATGGAGACGTCGACGCTGCCGGCCGTCCTACTGGGCGGCGAGGTCGGCGACGACCAGGACGGCGCGTACGAGAAGTGGCGCAAGGCCCTGCGCCTGCCCACCGTCCAGGGCCTGGTCGTCGGCCGCTCCCTGCTGTACCCCGCCGTGGGCAGCGTGGAGACGGCGGTGGACACGGCTGTGGGTCTGTTGTGAACCGGAGGCACACGATGACGAGCGCATACCACCTTCCCGCGGGCAAGGCCCTCGGCGGCCCCTACGTCGTGGACGTCACCCCGAGTCGGCGGCCTGGGGCTACTCCAGCCTGCGGGTCCTGGAGCTGCCCCGGGCGGCACCCACACCTTCGACACCGGCGACAGCGAGTGGATCGTCGTCCCGCTGAGCGGCGGCTGCACGGTCTCCGCCGCCGACGACTTCGGCCACGACACCTTCGAACTCACCGGCCGCGAGAGCGTGTTCACGGCCGTGAGCGACTTCGCGTACGTCCCGCGCGGTTCCCGTACGACGGTCTCGTCGCCCGGCGGCGGACGCTTCGCGCTGACCGGCGCCCGCTGCACCCGCAGGCTGCCCGCCCGCTACGGCCCGGCCTCGTCGGTGCCGGTGGAGCTGCGCGGCACCGGCAACAGCTCGCGGCAGGTCAACAACTTCGGCGCGGCCGGGGTCTTCGAATGCGACAAGCTCATCGCGGTCGAGGTGATCACGCCCGGCGGCAACTGGTCGTCGTTCCCGCCGCACAAGCACGACGAGCACCGGCCCGGCGAGGAGTCCGTCCTCGAAGAGGTCTACTACTTCGAGTTCGCCGACCACGAGGGCACCCCGGGTCTCGGCTACCAGCGCGTCTCTCCCTCGGGACAGGGCCGTAACACGGACGTCCTGGCCGAAGTCCGGGGCGGGGACGTGGTGTTGATCCCGGACGGCTGGCACGGGCCCTCGATGGCGGTGCCCGGTCACCACATGTACTACCTCAACGTCATGGCGGGTCCCGAGGACGACCGCTCCTGGCTGATCTGCGACCACCCCGACCACGCCTGGGTCCGCGGCACCTGGCCCGAGCAGCCCGTCGACCCCCGTCTCCCCCTCTCTACACGGCACCGGAGAAGTCCTGATGAGCACCCCCACCCGCCGCCTGACCGTCGCCCAGGCCCTGGTGCAGTTCCTGTCGGTCCAGTACACCGAGCGCGACGGCGTACGGCACCGGCTGATCGCCGGCACCTGGGGCATCTTCGGCCACGGCAACGTCGCAGGACTCGGCCAGGCGCTCCTGGAGGCCGGCGAGGACACCATGCCGTTCCACCAGGGCCGCAACGAACAGGCCATGGTGCACGCGGCAGTTGGGTACACCCGCCAGCTGGACAGGCTCTCCGCGCAGGCCGTCACGACGTCCATCGGACCGGGCGCGACCAACCTGGTCACGGGCGCCGCGCTGGCCACGATCAACCGCCTGCCGGTCCTGCTCCTGCCCGGCGACTACTTCGCGACCCGCGCCGCCGACCCGCTGCTCCAGCAGCTGGAGCACCCGGTCGAGGCGGATCTCTCGGTCAACGACACGCTGCGCCCGGTCTCCCGCTACTTCGACCGCGTCACCCGCCCCGAGGCGCTGATCCCGGCCGCCCTGAACGCGATGCGCGTCCTGGCCGACCCGGTGGAGACGGGAGCGGTGACTCTGGCTCTCCCGCAGGACGTTCAGGCCGAGGCCCACGACTGGCCGGAGGAGTTCTTCGCCGACCGCGTGTGGCACGTACGGCGTCCCGCGGCCGATCCGTACGAGCTGGCGGAGGCAGTGGCGGCCATCAGGTCCGCCGAGCGCCCGGTGATCGTCGCGGGCGGCGGTGTCCACCACAGCCGTGCCGAGGAGGCGCTGAAGGCGCTGGTCGACGCGACCGGCATCCCGGTCGCCTCCACCCAGGCGGGCAAGGGCTCGCTGCGCTACGACCACCCCGCCGACCTGGGCGGCATCGGCCACACCGGCACCGCGGTCAGCGACGACGTCGCGCGCACCGCGGACCTGGTGATCGGCGTCGGCACGCGCTACACGGACTTCACGACGGCCTCCCACACGCTCTTCCAGAACCCGGCCGTCCGGTTCGTCAACCTCAACATCACCGCGTTCGACGCCCACAAGCTGGCCGCGCGCACCCTGGTGTGCGACGCGCGGGCGGGACTCGCCGCGTTGACCGAGGCACTCGCCGATCACCGTGTGAACTCGGTTTACGAGGCCGAGTACCGCGAGGGCAAGCAGCGCTGGGAACAGGTCGTCGACACCGCGTTCACCGCGCCCGACGAGAACGCCGTCCCGACCCAGACCCAGCTCCTCGGCGCCCTCGACGCGGTCGTCGGCGACGACGACGTGGTGATCAACGCGGCCGGCTCCCTCCCCGGCGACCTGCACAAGCTGTGGCGGGCACGGAGCCCGCGCCAGTACCACCTCGAATACGGCTACTCGTGCATGGGCTACGAGATCCCGGCCGGCATCGGCGTCCAGCAGGCCGCCCCCGACACCCCCGTGTGGTCCCTGGTCGGCGACGGCACGTACCTGATGATGCCGACCGAGATCGTCACGGCGGTCCAGGAGGGACTTCCGGTCAACCTGGTCCTCATCCAGAACCACGGTTACGCCTCCATCGGCGGCCTCTCCGAGTCCGTCGGCGGCGAGCGCTTCGGCACCGCCTACCGCTACCGCGCGGCCGACGGCACCTTCTCCGGCGCCCCGCTCCCGGTCGACCTCGCCGCCAACGCGGCCAGCCTCGGCATGGACGTCCTGCGCGCCAAGACGGTCCGGGAACTGCGCGAGGCGCTCGCCACGGCCCGCGCCTCCGACCGGCCGACGTGCGTCTACGTCGAGACCGACACCGCCACCCCGACCGCTCCCCGGCCGAGGCCTGGTGGGACGTGCCGGTCGCCGAGACCGCCTCGCGCGAGTCGGCCGTACAGGCCCGCGAGGAGTACGACCGCCAGGTCGCCGACCGCCGCCGCCACCTCTGAACTCCCCTCCCCGAAAGGCCCTTGCATCATGAAGACGATCACCCACTGGATCGACGGCAAGCCCGTCGAGAGCACCTCGGGCCGTTTCGGTCCCGTGTACGACCCGGCGACCGGCGCGCAGGAGAAGCAGGTCGGCTTCGCGACCGTCGACGAGGTGGACGCCGCCGTCGCCTCCGCGAAGGCCGCGTTCGAGAGCTGGGGCACCTCCTCGCTCGCCAAGCGCACCGCGATCCTGTTCAAGTACCGCGAGCTGCTGGACGCGCACCGCGACGAGATCGCCGAGCTGATCACCGCCGAGCACGGCAAGGTGCACTCGGACGCGCTCGGCGAGGTCGCGCGCGGCATGGAGATCGTCGAACTCGCCTGCGGCATCAGCGTGCAGCTGAAGGGCGAGCTGTCGACGCAGGTCTCGACCCGCGTCGACGTGGCCTCGATTCGCCAGCCCCTGGGCGTGGTTGCGGGCATCACGCCGTTCAACTTCCCGCCATGGTGCCGATGTGGATGTTCCCGCTGGCCATCGCGACCGGCAACACCTTCGTGCTGAAGCCGTCCGAGAAGGACCCGTCGGCGTCGTACCGTCTCGCCGAACTCGCCTCCGAGGCGGGCCTGCCGCAGGGTGTGCTGAACGTCGTCCAGGGCGACAAGGTCGCCGTCGACCGCATCCTGGAGCACCCGGACGTCGAGGCCGTCTCCTTCGTCGGCTCCACGCCGATCGCGAAGTACATCCAGCTCAGGGCGGTTGAGCACGGCAAGCGCGTACAGGCCCTCGGCGGCGCCAAGAACCACATGCTGGTCCTGCCCGACGCGGACCTGGACTTCGCGGCCGACCAGGCGATCAACGCGGCCTACGGCTCGGCGGGCGAGCGCTGCATGGCCGTCTCCGTCGTGGTCGCGGTCGGCGACACCGGCGACGAGCTGGTCGCCAAGATCGCCGAGCGCGCCGGCAGCCTGCGCATCGGCCCCGGCAACGACCCTGCGTCCGAGATGGGCCCGCTCATCACCCGCGAGCACCGCGACAAGGTCGCCTCCTACGTCGCCTCCGCCGCCGCGCAGGGCGCCGAGGTCGTCGTCGACGGCACCGGCTTCACGGTCGACGGCCACGAGGACGGCTTCTTCCTCGGCGTCTCCCTGCTCGACAAGGTGCCGCTGACGGCGGACGCGTACAAGGACGAGATCTTCGGCCCGGTCCTGGTCGTCGTGCGCGCGGAGTCGTACGACGAGGCCATCACCCTGATCAACAGCTCCCGTTGGGGCAACGGCACCGCGATCTTCACCCGGGACGGCGGCGCCGCCCGCCGCTTCCAGATGGAGGTCAAGGCGGGCATGGTCGGCGTGAACGTGCCGATCCCGGTGCCCGTCGGCTACCACTCCTTCGGCGGCTGGAAGGACTCCCTCTTCGGAGACCTGCACGTCTACGGCAACGACGGCATCGCCTTCTACACGCAGGGCAAGGTCATCACCACCCGCTGGCCGGACCCGGCCGACGGTGGCATCAACCTCGGTTTCCCCAGCAACTCCTGACCATCCGTCACGATCCGTGAGGAGGTGCCCTCCGTGGCGAAGACCGGTGGCCATTCCCGCGCCGTGACCGGGTCCCCGCTCGATGCCCTGCATTTCGCGCTGGACCGCAACAGTCCGGTGCCGCTGTACTACCAGCTGGCCCAGCAGCTGGAGGCGGCGATCGAGCACGGGACCCTCGCCCCGGGCAACCTCCTGGGCAACGAGATCGACCTGTCCGTGCGCCTCGGCCTGTCCCGCCCCACCGTCCGCCAGGCCATCCAATCCCTTGTCGACAAGGGGCTGTTGGTCCGGCGGCGCGGGGTCGGCACCCAGGTGGTGCACAGCCAGGTCAAGAGACCCCTGGAACTCAGCAGCCTCTACGACGACCTGGAGTCGGCCGGACAGAGCCCGACCACGCAGGTCGTCCGCAACGAGGGCGTGCCCGCGACCGCGGACGTCGCGGCCGCCCTCGGGGTCCCGGAGGGCAGCGAGGTCACGCTCCTGGAACGGCTGCGCTCCACGCACGGCCAGCCGGTGGCGTTCCTCTGCAACTACCTCCCGGCGAACCTCCTCGCGCTCGACACCCCCAGGCTGGAGTCGACGGGCCTGTACCGGATGCTGCGCACCGCCGGCATCACCCTGCACAGCGCCCGCCAGACGATAGGCGCCCGCTCGGCCACCTCGGAGGAGGCCACCCGCCTCGACGAGAAGGAGGGCGCGGCACTGCTCACCATGCAGCGCACGGCGTACGACGACACCGGCCGGGCGGTCGAGTACGGAACGCACATCTACCGGGCGTCCCGGTACGCGTTCGACTTCCAGCTGCTGGTCAGGCCCTGAACTACACGGCGGAGTCGAGGAGTTGGCGCTGCTCCGCCGTCAACTCCAGGTCCACGGCTGCGAGGTTCTCCTCCAGCTGGGCCACCGACGACGCCCCGGCGAGCGGCACGATCGGCAGCGGGCCGCCCAACTGCCATGCCAGGACCACCTGGTTGACGCTCGCCCCGGTCTCCTTCGCCACCTCCCGCAGCGCGGCGAGGCGGGGCGGGGTGCCCGGGTGGTCGTAGTCGGCGGGCAGCGGCTTGTCCTCGCGGGTGTAGGCGCCGGCCAGCAGCGGTGAGTAGGCGACCAGGGTCAGGCCGGGCTCGGCGCGCAGGTAGCTGAGCAGGTCGGGGCCGACGGTGCCGATGCTGCCGTCGGGGAAGAACTCCGACGGCAGGTCCGTCCGGGGGCGCAGATAGCTGTGCTGGTACTGGAGGAGTTCGTAGCCGGGCAGCCCGGCGGCGGCGGCGAGCGCGCGGGCCCGTTCCACCCGCCAGGTCGCGTGGTTGCTGACGCCCAGGATTCCGACGGTGCCCTCGGCCACTAGCTCGGCGAATCCCTCGACGGTCTCCCGCAGCGGAACGTTCTGGTCCTCGATGTGCGCGTACAGCACGTCGAGCTTGTCCACGCCGAGGCGTTCGCGGCTGCGTTCGGCCGACTCGCGGATGACCTTCGCGGACAGGCCCTCCGGGTTGTCGACGAAACCCGTGCCGGGTGCCAGCGGGCGGGCGCCGAGCTTGGTGGCGATCACGATCTCGTCGCCGATGCCGCGGCTGCGCCGCCACCGTCCGAGCAGCTTCTCGCTCTGTCCGCCCTGGCCGCCGTCCTCCCAGAAGGCGTAGTTGTCGGACGTGTCGATGAAGTTCCCGCCGGCCTCGACATAGCGGTCAGTACGGCGAAGGACGTCTCCTCGTCGGTGCGGGAGCCGAACAGCATCGCGCCGAGCGCGAGCACGCTCACCTCACGGCGGTGGGCCGGATCGGTGCCGATGGTGCGGTACTTCATGGTGTTCCCTCCCGTTCGCACCCGGTTCTCCGGGCACGAACGGGAGTCTTCCGCTTGAAGCGCACTTCAAGTCAAGCCTTCGCGCGGCTACTTGGCGAACGGGCCGTCCAGCGCCGCCCATTGGAGCAGCATGATCGTCTTGGCGTCGGCGATCTCGCCGGTGCGGATCATCTCCAGGGCGCGGCGGAAGGGGAGTTCGAGGATCTCGATGTCCTCGCCCTCCTCCTGGAGGCCGCCGCCCTCGTGGGTGCGGGTCGAGGGGCCGTAGGAGGCGGCGTAGAAGCCGATGCGTTCGGTGACCGAGCCGGGGCTCATGTAGACGTCGAAGACGTGCTCGACCTCGCCGACCGTGTGGCCGGTCTCCTCGACCACCTCGCGGCGTACGGCCTCCTCCGGGTGTTCGTCCTCGTCGTCGAGGAGGCCGCCCGGTGTCTCGACGAGCATGCCGTCGGGGTGCCCGTTGACGTAGACGGGGAAGCGGAACTGCCGGGTGAGCAGGACCGTTTCGCGGTCGGCGTCGTAGAGGAGGAGGGTCGCGCCGTTGCCGCGGTCGTGGGTCTCGCGCTCCTGGGTGGTCCAGGTGCCGTCGGCGTGCCGGAAGTCGAAGGTCGTGGTGCGCTCGACGTACCAGTGGCTGGACAGCAGGGTCACGTCGCGGACCCTGACGCGGGGGTTTCCGGTCAGGTCGAGGCCGGTGCGGTCCAGGCCGGTGCGGCCCCGGCGGTCGGGGTGTCGGCGCCCGCGGTCATCGGACACCGGCCGGGCGGGAGGGAATGGTCGAGTTGTTCATGTCCGACGTCTATCACCCCGGCGTGTGGGACGCATGGCCAGAACCGACGCCCCGGGAGTCCAACTGCCGTGCCGATTGCCTTGATTCGTCACGTACCGTCCGCCCGTCCGGGCATGCTCGAAACCTGTCTGAGCACCGTGATCAGGTTCCCGGGTACCGGATGATCAGGATGGAGGCGCTGCCCGACGCTCCGGCGGCGGTCCTCGCGGACGTGGAGGCGCGGCAGGCCCACAAGGCCTATCCGGACGTCCTCGGTGGCGGTGGCGGAAGACGCCTGAGCGGGGCGGGGCCGCTGGGCCCCGCCCCGCCCGCTGGTGCGGTCAGTTCTTGCCGAGCAGGGTGTCCATCTGCTTGATCTCGGCGCTCTGCGTGGTGATCACGTCGGCCGCGAGCGCGACGGCGGGGTCGTACGCGCCGTCCGCCTTCTCGCTCCTGGCCATCTCGACGGCGCCCTTGTGGTGGTCGACCATCATGGTGAGGAACAGGGTGTCGAAGGCGGCGCCGGAGGTCTTCTCCAGCTTGCCCATGTCGGCGTCGCTCATCATGCCGGGCGTCGAGGACGACATGTCGTGGCCCATCCCGGACATGTCCTGGGGACCTGCTCGCCCCACGACGTGAGCCAGCCGGACATGGTCCGGATCTCCGGCGCCTGTGCGCCCTCGATCTTCGACGCGAGGCTCTTGACCTGCGCCGAGGAGGCGTGGCCCGCGGCCAGTCCGGCCATGTCGACGGCCTGGCGGTGGTGCTGGATCATCTCCTGCGAGAACGAGACGTCCGCGGCATTGTGCCGGCCGCTCCGGGCCGTGCTCCCGGCGACCGCCTTGGTGTGGCCGTCGTCGCCGCCGCACGCGGTGAGCGTGAGGGCGGCCACCGCGACGGTGACGGCGAGAACGGTACGACGGACGGACCTGCGCTGTGCGGTCATGGTGGAACTCCTGGTGTGTGGATCCGTGCAAGGGCATGCCGCTGCGCGCACGACGGCGCGCAAGGCGCTCTAGATCCGCAGGAGTTGGAGTTCGGCGAGCGAGGGCGGGGCCCGGCCCCCGTCGGGACCGCCGCCCGCCCCGGACGTACGCCCGTCGGGCACCTCGGCGCGGGCGCCCACATCGGGTTGCAGCACCGGCACCACGGCCGGGGTCCCGCCGACGGACGCGGACGCGCAGGTCGCGTCGGCATGCGCCATGTGACCACCGCAGTCACCCGAGCCGTGATCACAGGCACCGGGCGTCGACGCCTTCTCCCCCATGGCTACGGCCGTGGCGACCACGCTGTGCCCGGGCGCGGGCTCGGCCAGGGGAACGGGCCCGAGCCCGTGCATACCGAGCAGGCCCAGCAGCACGGCGGCGACGAGGCAGCCCGTAGGACCGCACCGGTCGGTGCGGTCCTACGGGCTGCTCGCTGCGGGCCATGGCCTCACCATACCCACCCTGGGTATCGGTTCCGGCACCGGACACCTCGGTCAGTGGCCCGAGGCGGGTGCCTTCGCGCTGCGGTAGGTGGAGATGCCGAGCGCCAGCAGCCAGTAGCTGAGGATCGCGCCCATCAGGGCGGTGGTGCCCCAGCCGTTCGCCGCGTAGAAGTGCGCGGGGTGTTGCCGAAGAACAGGGACGGTACGAAGGCCAGGTTGATCCCGGCCAGGACGTAGGCGGACCGGCCGGTCCAGCGGGGCAGCAGTCCCGTGCGGGTGACGGCGAGGCCGAGTGCGGTCAGGAAGAACGCCAACATGAGCCGGGAGATCGAGCCGTAGAGGATGTAGGTGCCACTGACGTCGATCGTCGGGTCGATGGGGTGGTCGGCGGCGATGACCGCGCCGGCCTCCAGGCCGCTGGAGACCAGCGTGATCGTCGTGTAGACCAGGCCCGCCGTGAAGGCGAGCGAACCGGCCCACTCGTAGTCGGGGTGCACGCGCTTGACCAGGTCACGGAAGGCGGTCACGAACACCAGCAGGAATGCCAGCGCGATGATCCCGATCAGCAGCCTGGCGAGCACGTTGGCGTCCGGCGGCGGGCCCGAGTAGACGAAGTACAGGGGCACTTCGACGATGAGGGCGACGGCGGCGGCGATGCCCGCGCCGCCCGTCAGACGCCTGGCGGTCATTTCGTTCATGGGGTCCCCCGATGTGTCGGTGCGGTGGATTCGGTACGCCATGAATCCTGCCGACGACGGCCCTCGCAGTCCCTGGGCCTGAGGACCGGATCGGGGGTGGCCTGACGACACCCTGGGACGGGTGTCAGGGGAACGGGAGGGTGCGGGTGAAGAGGGTGACCATCCAGCCCTGGTTGACGTGGAGTTGGCCGGCGGCGCCGAGCGCGGGTGTAGACGGCGACGAAGGCCGGGTGGAGGAACTCGTTCGACACCGAGACCAGCCAGTCGGCGATCGTCCGATGCAGGTCGGTGTACGCGATCATCCCGAAAGGGCCGCCACGCAAAGGTAATTGGAGCAGTACGGCGGAGGCCGCGGGGACGCCCTCGCGGACGTCGACCGACGGAACGTGGATCAATTCCCGCTATTTCTCGACCACTTCGTCCGCGCCTTCAAGAAGCAGTACGGCGACACCCGCGCGGTACGCCCGCTCCCAGGACGCTCCCCTGCCGTGAGCGAGGTGTCAGTTCCGCGTGGGCAACCACGCGCCGATGACGGCCGCCAACTCCGCACGACCGGTGAAGAGATGACCGTCCATGCCCACGGCCCGCGCGGCGCGCACGTTCTCCTCGCGGTCGTCCACGAAGAGGAAGTCGGCCGGGGCGGCCCGCAGCGCTGCGACGCAGTGCTGGAAGGCCGCCGGGTCCGGCTTCGCCGCCTTGATCCTGCCGGAGAAGGCGAGATGGTCCAGGTCGTACAGCCAGGGCTGCGCGGCGAGGAACGCGTCCGCGTGGTCCGCGGGGATGTTGGACAGCAGCGCGACCTCGGCGACCTCGCGCAGGGACCGTACGTAGGCGACCATCTCCTCGTCGACGCGTGACCAGCTGTCGATGTCGGTGAGACGCAGTTCCTCGACCGTGTCGGCGTCGGCGGGCCGGGAGAGCTTGTGGAGTACGGCGGTCCAGTACTCGGGCGCGGACTGCCGGCCGGCGTCGTAGGGCGGGCGGCACTCCCAGTACGCGGTGGTGAAGGCGTCGGCGGGGGTGTCGCAGCGGGCGGCCATCTTGCCGAGGGCGCCCGGGAGTTGGTGGCGGGCGATGACCCCGAAGAGGTCGAAGAGGACGATGCGGCGGTCGGTGGACATGGGGGTTCCTCCTGTTCCCGGGGGCTGCCTTAGCGGCCGCTCGGTGCCGGCTCGGTCGTGCGGTCGGGGTCGGTGCGCAGGATTCCGGCGGCCACGGCGGTGACCGCGCACAACAGGATCAGCAGCACGAAGGCGTGGTTGAGGGCGACGAGGTGGGTCAGCCAGCCGATGACGGCGGGGCCCGCGAGCATGCCGACGTAGCCGAGGCCCGCGACACGGGAGACGTTGGCCCCCGCGGCGGCGGGGGTCGGCGTGCCCGGCCGCGCTGAACAGCTGCGGTACACAGCCGGACAGCCCGAGCCCGAACAGCGCCCACCCCGCGAACGCGGCCCAGATCCACGGGGAGACGGTCACGATCGCGATGCCGACGCCCGCCGTGGCCGCGCCGTAGCGCAGGATCGCCATGGACCCGAACCGCGCTGCGAGGCGGTCGGCGAGCAGTCGGCCGATGGTCATCGTCGCCGCGAAGGTGCCGTAGGCGAAGGCGGCGGTGCTCGCGGGGGCGCCGAGGACGTCGCGAGGTGGAGCGCGCTCCAGTCGTTGGCGGCGCCCTCGCACAGCATGACCATCAGGGCGAGGACGGCGAGGATCCAGATACGGCCGCTGGTGCTGCGGCGCGCGGGGGCCGGGGCGTGTTCGGTCTCCGGTGCGGAGCCGGTGTCGGCGGTGACGGGCGCGGCCGGCAGCAGGGCGCGGGCCGAGACCAGGGCGATCACGACACCCAGGGTTCCCATGGCGGCCATGCCCGCGGCCGGACTCAGCCCTGCGCTCGCGGTCGCCGCTCCGACGAGTGCCGCGAGGACGCCGCCGACCGAGAACGTGGCGTGGAAGGCCGACATGACGGGCCTGCCGTAGGCCTTCTCCACGTGGACGGCGTGGGCGTTCATGCTGACGTCCAGACAGCCGTTGCAGAAGCCGAAGAGCAGCAGGGCGCCGGCCAGCGTCCGCGGATCGCGGGGCAGGCCGGGCAGTACCAGGGCCACGCTGCACAGGACGCCGGTGGCGGGGACGACGACGCGCGCACCGAGCCGGTCGGTCAGCCGCCCGGCGACCTGCATGCCGAGGAAGGCACCCAGCCCCAGCAGTACCAGGAGTCCCCGAGCGTCGCGTGAGTGATGTCCACGCGCTCCTCGATGGCGGGGATGTTCACGACCCAGGTGCCCATCAGGGTGCCGCACAGGCTGAAGTAGACAAAGGTGGCCACTCGGGCGGCACGCAGCGAATCGTTCATGGAATCCACCATAATGAACATACCGCGTGATTGAAAACTGTCGTTTCGCACACATTGAATGTTCGTTTGGGGTGGTGTTCAATCACGGCATGAGCAACGCAGACCGGCACGGGACGATCGCGCAGGCCGTCAGGGAGACGGGCAGGATCACCGTCCAGGAACTCGCCGACCTGACCGGCGCCTCCGAGATGACCATCCGGCGCGACCTCGACGCACTGGCCGCGCAAGGCGTCCTGGAACGGGTCAGGGGCGGGGCACGCACCCTGTTGCTCCGGGGCGAGGAGCCGCCCTTCGCGCTCCGGGCGCACGAGGGCGTGGAGGCGAAGCGCCGCATCGCGGCCGAGGTGTCCTCACTGATCGCCGACGGCGAGACCGTCCTCCTCGACAGCGGCACCACGTGCCTGGAGGTCGCCCACCTGCTGCGCCGACGGCCGGTCACCGTGATGCCCCTGTCGCTCCAGGCCGTCCACGTGTTCGGCGAGAGCCCGGGCCCGGCCACGCTGATGGTCCCCGGCGGCCGGCCCCGCGCCGCCGAGGGCGCCCTCACCGGACCCCTCACCCTCGCGTCCCTCGCCGCCCTGCGCTTCGACACCGCCGTCATCGGCTGCTGCGGGCTGAGCGCGGCCCAGGGACTGACGGCCTACGACCTGGACGACGCGGCCGTGAAGAAGGCGGCCATCGCCGTCGCCCGCCGGATCATCGTCGCCACCGACAGCACCAAGCTCGGCCACACCGCGTACGCCCACGTCGGCCCGTCGACCCTCCTGCACACCGTGGTCACGGACAGCGCGGCGCCCGCCGACGAGATCAGCGCCCTCGAAGACACGGGCACGGTCGTGAAGACGGTCTGACAGGGGGCGCCCATTGGGCCCGGGACAGGGACTGCTCCCGGCCGTGCACGGTCACGACGGAATCTCCGGCTCCGGACGGCCCACGGTCAACGGCCGGCGGTCTCCAGCGGACGTGGTCCACGGCCGGAAACGGGAACGGATCCGTGGACCGACGGCACGCACTCGGACAATCGCGTCCCCGAACATGACGAAGGGACGGTCCCGGATTTCTCGGAACCGCCCCTCATCTGCGACTCTGTCGAGTCGGGACGACAGGATTTGAACCTGCGACCCCTTGACCCCCAGTCAAGTGCGCTACCAAGCTGCGCCACGTCCCGATGCGCTGTCCGCGGGGAACCGCGTGAGCGCGCGAACAGCACTTTACCCCACGCCCGGGGTGCCCCGTAGCCGGTGCGGGACGCGGGACAATCGTCGTATGGGCGACACGACCTCAGGCGGTACGACGGACTCGCGCGACCGGGACGGCGAGGGGCGGGCGCGCAACGCCCGGCCCAGGGACGGGCTCGGGCGACCGCTGCCCTACGACGCGGACGGTGTGGCACGGCAGCCCGAGGGGGTCGTGCGCGCTCCGGAGGACACCGTCGTCGAGGCGCAGGCGCTGCTCGACGAGGGGGAAACCCTTCCACGCGCACGAGGTCTTCGAGGACGCCTGGAAATCGGGGCCCGACGAGGAGCGTGCCCTGTGGCGCGGCCTCGCCCAGCTCGCGGTGGGCCTCACGCACGCGGCCCGGGGCAATGTCACCGGCGGCGCCCGGCTGCTGCGGCGGGGTGCCGGCGGCGTCGAGGAGTGGGTGTCGGTCTCGGGGCGGGAGCGGCCGTACGGGATGGATCTCGTGGGGGTCGCGGCCTGGGCGCGGGGGCTCGGGGACGAGGTGGAGCGGGGCGGCGGGACTGTGGACGCGCGGGCGCGGGCTCCCCGGCTGCGCGGGACGTCGTAGCGGAGGGGGTGTGGGTCGTCCCGGTGCGGTGCACGGGCTGTCAGTGGCGTGGGGCAGACTCGGGGGTGTGCGAAAGATTCATGTCATCGGTATCGGTGCGGGCGACCCGGAGCAGCTGACCTTGCAGGCGGTCAGGGTGCTGCGGAGCACGGACGTGTTCTTCATCCTCGACAAGGGCGAGGTGAAGTCGGACCTCACCGGACTCCGCAGGGACATGCTCGACGCGCACGTGCCGGAGGGGACGTACCGCGTGGTCGAGGCGCGGGACCCGGAGCGCGACCGGAAGGCCGGGGTGCCGCGTACTCGCCGGCGGTCGGTGACTGGCGCAGCGCCCGCGCGGACATCTACGAGCGGCTCATCACCGAGGAGTTGGGCGAGGACGAGAGCGGCGCCTTCCTGGTGTGGGGCGACCCCTCGCTGTACGACAGCACGCTCGGCGTCCTGGAGGAGATCCTGGAGCGCGGCGCGGTGGAGTTCGAGTACGACGTGGTGCCCGGCATCAGCAGTGTCTCGGCGCTCGTCGCCCGGCACCGCACGGGCTGAACCGGGTCGCCCGTCCGGTGCAGATCACCACGGGCAGGCGGCTGTCCGAGGGGTTCCCTGACGACGTGGACGACGTGGTGGTGATGCTGGACGCGCACCAGGCGTTCACGCGGTACGCGGACCAGGACATCGACATCTACTGGGGCGCCTATCTGGGCACTCCGGACGAGATCCTCGCGTCGGGTCCGATAGCCGAGGCCGCCCCGCGTATCGAGCGGCTGCGCGCGGCGGCCCGTGAGCGCAAGGGCTGGATCATGGACACGTATCTGCTGCGCAGGCATCCGAAAGGCGAGTAGCGGGCGCGGGCTGGGCGGGGGTTACGGCCGGGTGCCAGGGCTTCGGCCGCGGCACCCGTGTGGACCGCCCCGTATGCAGGAGGGGGCCCGCGGTGTGAAAGTGACTGCGTGACAGTCGCCGAGGAAACCGCGCTGCCTGCCGCGCAGCAGCCGCCTGTGCTGGACTCCCGCCGCCGCAACGTCGTCTTCGTGACGATCATGCTGGGCATGCTGCTCGCGGCCCTCGACCAGACGATCGTGGGGACGGCCCTGCCGACGATCGTGTCGGACCTGGGCGGTGCCGCGCACATGTCGTGGGTGGTCACCGCCTATCTGCTGGCCGAGACCGTGGCGACCGTGCTGGTCGGCAAGTTCGGTGACCTGTTCGGCCGCAAGGTGGTCTTCCAGGTCTCGGCGATCGTGTTCATCACGGGCTCGTTCCTGTGCGGCTTCTCCACCAACATGACGCTGCTGATCATCTGGCGGGCCGTGCAGGGTCGGCGCGGGCGGTCTGATGGTGACGGCGATGGCGTTGATCGCCGACGTCATCCCGCTGCGCGAACGCGGCAAGTACCAGGGCGCGATCGGCGCCGTGTTCGGCGTGGCCACGGTCATCGGACCGCTCCTGGGCGGCCTGTTCACCGACCACCTGACCTGGCGCTGGGCGTTCTACGTCAACGTCCCGATCGCGATCATCGTCGTCATCGCGGCGGCCCGCACCATCCCGGTGGTCAAGTCGGCGACCCGGCCCGTCATCGACTACCTGGGCATCGCCCTCGTCGCGATCGGCGCCAGCTCCCTGATCCTGGCGACGAGTTGGGGCGGCAACCAGTACGCGTGGGGTTCGTCGACCATCATCGGTCTGTTCGCGGGCGGTGCGGTAGCGCTCGGCCTGTTCTGCTGGGTGGAGACCCGCGCGGCCCAACCCATGCTCCCCATGCGGCTGTTCGCCAACCCGGTGTTCACGGTCTGCTCGATCCTCAGCTTCGTCGTCGGCTTCGCCATGCTCGGCGCGCTGACGTACCTGCCGACCTATCTGCAGTACGTCGACGGCGACTCGGCCACGATCTCCGGCGTACGGACGCTGCCCATGGTGATCGGGCTGCTCATCGCGTCCGTCTTCAGCGGCAACGTGGTCAGCAAGACCGGCCAGTACCGCATCTTCCCGATCATCGGCTCCGCGGTGATGGGCGTAGGGCTGTATCTGATGTCCCTCATGGGCCCGGGCACCGGCGCGTTCCTGGAATCGGTGTACATGTTCGTGCTCGGCACCGGCATCGGGCTGTGCATGCAGGTGCTGACGATCGCCGTGCAGAACACCGTCGAGTACACCGACCTCGGCACGGCGACCTCCGGCGTCACCTTCTTCCGTACGCTGGGCAGTTCGTTCGGCACCGCCGTCTTCGGCACGATCTACGCCAACAGCCTGGGGCCCAACCTCAAGGACGGGATCGCCGCGGCGGCGAAGACCAGCGCGCTGAACCCGGCCGTCATCGCCAAGGCGGCGACCAGCCCCGAGGGCCTGCACAAGCTGCCGCACGCCACCGCCGTGCCGATCATCAACGCCTACGCCGACACCATCCACACGGTGTTCCGGTGGACGATCCCGGTCGCGGTGGTGGGCTTCGTCGTCGCCCTGTTCCTCAAGCAGGTCGAGCTGCGGGACAGCGCGCGGAAGGGCTCCACCGACATGGGCGAGGGCTTCGCGTCACCGCGTGGCGGCGACTCGCAACGGCTCCTCGAAACCGCCGTCGGCAAGGTCATCGGCAGTACGGACCTGGACACCGCGCGGCGCATCATCACGAGCTCCGACACCCGGCTGGACGTCGCCGGCGCCTGGGCCGTGATGCAGGTCGAACTCTTCAGCAGGATGGTGGGACACGCGAGCCTCGGCCTGATCGCCGCGCGCCGCCACATGCCGCCGGAGGTGCTCCTCCCGGTCTTCGACCGCATGGTCCAGGAGGGCTATCTGACCCGCGACGGCTACCTCCTCTCCCACACCGCGGCCGGCGAACGCGAGGCCGAGGTCATCGGCCACGCGTGGGGCAGTTGGCTGGAGGACCGCGTCCAGCAGGACATCGGCCGCCCCTCGGGCACGGACCTCCGCGCCGCGGTCGACTCCATCGCCAAGCGACTTCTGGTCGAGGACCTGACCTCCGGACTGCCGCAGCGGGCGGCGGAGTTGGAGACGAGTCCGGCGCCGTGAAAACCGGGTGCCCAGTGGGAGGGGCAGTGGTCATACTCACGGCATGTCCCCGACGCCCGTGCGCTTCTACGACCGCGGCGACACGTGCGCCTACTTCACGTCGTCGATCCTGGTCCGCTGCCCGCGCTGCGACCGGATCGCCCACATCGAACGGCGTCCGCCCACCCCGACGAACGCGGACTGCGGTACAGGTCCGCACCGCCGCCTGGTCTGCCGGTCGTGCGGCCTGTGCCGGAACGACGACCGTCCGTTCCGTTTCTCACGGTATCCCGGCGCCTGTGCCTACCCGGCCTTGTGGCTGCGGACCGGCACCAGGCATGGGGAGTTGTGGGCGTACAACCTCCCACACCTGGACCTGATCAGGCGGTTCGTCGCCGCCGACCTGCGCGAACGGGCGCCCTGGTACGACCACGGCCGGAAGATGACCCTGGTCGCCCGCCTCCCGGCCTGGATCAAGAGCGCCAAGAACCGGGACGAGGTGCTGCGCGCGGTGGACCGTCTCCGGGCCACCGTCATCGCCCCGGGCTGAACCCCAGCCGCTCCAACACCCCGGCGACATCCGGCACCGCGCTCACCCTGTCCGGCAGCGCGGGCCGTCGTACGACCACGACCGGGGCGCCCGCCTCCCGCGCGGCCGTGAGTTTCGCCGCCGTCGCATCTCCCCCGCTGTCCTTCGTCACGACCACGTCGATCCGGTGCTCGCGCAGCAGCGCCGCCTCGTCGGCCACGGTGAACGGCCCGCGCGCGAGCAGCACTTCGATGTCCGGGGCATCGGGGGCTCGGGCGGCTCCACCGACCGTACGACGAAGTGCAGTTGGGCGAGGTGGGCGAAGGCGGCGAGGCCGAGGCGACCGGTGGTGAGCAGGACCCGGCGCCCGAGTCCGGGCAGTGCGTCCGCGGCCTCCGCGAGGGAGTCGACCGGGTGCCAGTTGTCCCCGGGTCCCGGCTGCCAACCCGGCCTGCGCAGCACGACCACGGGCACGCCGGTCGCCGCACCGGCCTGTGCCGCGTTCGCGGTGATCGTCTCGGCGAAGGGGTGCGTGGCGTCGACGACGGCGTCCACGTGCTGTTCCCCAGCCACGCGGCCAGCCCCCTCGGCGCCGCCGAATCCGCCGATGCGTACGTCCCCGTGCAGCGCGCCCGGCCGTGACACGCGCCCGGCGAGGGACGTGGTGACCTGTGTCTCGGGCCGGAGTGCCGCCAGCTCGGCGGCCAGTTCACGTGCCTCGGTGGTGCCGCCGAGGATCAGGATGTGCGGGGACATGCAGCGAGCGTACGAGGTCACGGGGGCGGGAGGTCACGGCGCCGAGGGGTCAGCGGAGGAGCAGTTGCAGGCCGCCGATGATCGTCGCCGCGATCACGAGTTGCTCGAACAATCGCTGGTTGATTCGGTTCACAGCCCATTTGCCGATCAACGCGCCGGGCACGACGAACGCCGCGAGCGAGGCGTCAAGGAGGAGCGAGTGCCCGTCGATCAGACCGAGGCCCACGCTGAAGGGCACCTTGGTCACGTTGACGATCAGGAAGAAGAACGCCGACGTGCCGAGAAAGCCCAGCTTGCGGAAGCCCGCGGAGAGCAGGTACATCGACATCACCGGGCCACCGGCGTTGGCGACCATCGTGGTGAAGCCGCCGAGCACACCGTACGAGCGCGCCTTCGCCCGCCCGGACTTGGAGGTGACGGAGTCCGGCTCGTCACCGGCCTCGGCCCCGGCGTCCGCCTTGCGCCGGCGCCACAGGGTGACCCCGCCATGAACAGCAGGATCGCCCCGATCGAGGTCCGTACGACCGCGTCGTCCGCCCACACCAGGAACAGGGTCCCGATCACGACGCCCGCCGCGACCGCCGGGAACAGCCGCCACAGGGTGGGCCAGTGGGCGTGCCGCCGGTAGGTGAGGACGGCGAGGACGTCGCCGACGATCAGGATCGGGAGCAGTACGCCGGTGGAGGCGCGGGCGGGCAGGACGGCGGCGAAGATCGCGAGGCTGACCGTGTTGGCCCCGCTGACGGCCGTCTTGGAGAAGCCGACGAGCAGGGCCGCGGCGGCGAGCGCGGCGAATTCCCAGCCGGATATGTGCCAGAGAGTCATCGTGTTCATGCGAGGACCGATCGTATGTCCTTACATCTCCCCGCGTAAGGAGTGTCTCGTCAGTTGGCCCCTGCACCACACGACGGCGGCCCCGGACACTCGGTGAGCGGTGCTAGTTTCCGGGTGTGGACGACACCCGCGAGCACACCCTCACCGGCACCAGGGGCACGATCACCGCACACGAGTGGCCGCTCCGACACCCGCGCCATATCGCCCTCGTCTCACACGGCTACGGCGAACACATCGGCCGGTACGCCGAGTTGGCCGCCGTACTGCGGACGCACGGCGCGGCGGTCTTCGGCCCCGACCACCAGGGGCACGGCAGGTCGGCCGGTGAGCGGGCGCTGATCGAGGACTTCGAGGACGTGGTCACGGACCTGCACGGCGTCGCCGACCTGGCACGGTCCGCTCACCCGGGCGTCCCCCTCGTCCTGATCGGCCACTCCATGGGCGGCCTGATCGCATCCCGCTTCGCCCAGCGCCATGGCGACGAACTCGCCGCGCTCGTCCTGTCCGGGCCGGTCATCGGCGCCTGGGAACTGCCGGGCCGGCTGCTCGCCCTGGACGAGATCCCGGACATCCCGATCAGCCCGGGCGCACTGTCCCGCGACCCCGCGGTCGGTGCGGCGTACGCGGCGGACCCGCTGGTCTGGCACGGTCCGATGAAGCGGCCGACGCTCGAAGCCTTCGCCCGAACCCTGGACACGGTGGACGGGTCGGGGACCGTCGGCGCGCTTCCGCTGCTCTGGCTGCACGGCGCCGACGACCGGCTCGTCCCGCTCGCCGGCAGCCGTGTCGGCGTGGACCGGCTGAACGGCGGCGAGTTGACCGAGCGCGTGTATCCGGGCGCCCGGCACGAGGTGTTCCTGGAGACGAACCGGGCCGAGGTCTTCGCGGACCTGATCCGTTTCCTGGACGGGGTGGTGAACAGCCCCACCCGGTCGGCATGACCGTGCCAAACTTCTCCCACGTCCCACGGGGGTCGTCGTAACGCGGAAGTCGAGCAGAGGAGCCTCGCGTGACCGGGACCGAGCGGGCCGGCCGGCGGATCGACACGTCGAAACCGCATCCGGCGCGGGTGTACGACTGGTTCCTCGGCGGCAAGGACAACTACCCCGTCGACGAGCAACTCGGCAGGCAGATCACGGCACTTGACCCAGGCGCACCGCGCACCGCGCGCGCCAACCGCTGGTTCATGCAGCGGGCGACACGGCTGGTCGTACGGCAGTCGGGGATCCGCCAGTTCCTGGACATCGGCACCGGCATACCGACCGCGCCCAACCTCCACCAGATCGCCCAGTCCACTGCGCCGGACGCACGGATCGTGTACGTCGACAACGACCCGATCGTCCTCGCCCACGCCGAGGCGCTGCTGCGCGGTACGCCCGAGGGTGCGACGGAGTACCTCCAGGCCGACGCCCGCGAACCGCTCACCATCCTCCAACAGGCCTCCCGCGTCCTGGACTTCGACCGCCCGGTCGCCCTGTCCCTCATCGCCCTGCTGCACTTCGTCCCGGACGCGGACGGCGCCCACGAGCTGGTGAGCACCCTCGTCGACGCGCTGGCGCCGGGCAGTTGCCTCGTCCTGTCGGCGATGACCGCCGACCTGGAGCCGGAGAAGGTCGAGCGCGGCATCGCCGCCTACGCCGCCGGCGGGGTGACCCTGGTGGCCCGCACCCACGCCGAAGTGAGCAGCATCTTCAAGGGACTTGAGCCGACGGACCCCGGCATCGTCTCCGTCTCCGACTGGCACCCCGAACTCGCCGAGAACGAGTCCCCGCTCGGCGACGGCCCGATCTCCCTGTACGGCGGGGTCGCCTTCAAGCCCTGAGAGACCCGGCGACCCAGCAACCCCACGGTCCGAGATCTCCGGCCGCCCGCCCTGCGCCCTCTGCTCCACCCGCGCCAGATCCCCACTCCAAGCAATACCCAAGATGATTGCTTGACTTAAGTAACATGGATATGGTTGCCTAACTCAAGCAAGCCTGGAGTACTCCCCGTCCGCCGCCGGGGCCGGTGACACCCCTCACGCACAGGGAAAGCGAGTCCCGTCATGGTCACGATGAAGTCCGTGCAGACCGGCGCCGTGGACACGCTCGACGTGGTCGACGTCGAACGTCCGGTGCCCGGGCCGAAGGACGCCCTCATGAAGATCCGCGCGTGCGGGATCTGCGGCACCGACACCTTCTTCCTGCACCTCGGCGGCGGCCCCTTCGGACCCAGCGGCGCGATGACCCCGGTCCCCCTCGGGCACGAGCCGGCCGGTGAGATCGTCGAGGTGGGCGCGGAGGTGGAGGGGCTGAAGGTCGGGGACCGCGTGGTCGTCAACCCGCAGGGCGCGCCCTCCGGGATCATCGGCTGCGGCGGCAGGCACGGGGCCATGAGCGACTACCTGCTCCTGGAGGACTGCGAGATCGGCAAGAGCGTCACCGTCTTCCCCGACACCGTGCCGTTCGACGTCGCCGCCCTCAACGAGCCGATGGCCGTGGCCCGGCACGCCGTCAACCGGTCCGAGGCGAAGCCCGGCGACAGGGTCGTCATCTTCGGTGCCGGGCCGATCGGTCTGGGCGCGGCGATCTGGCTGAAGCTGCGCGGGGTCGAGCACGTCGTGGTCGCGGACGTCATCGCCTCGCGCCTGGAGACGGCGCTCGCCGTCGGCGCGGACGCGGTGATCAACTCCGCCGGGGAGGACGTCACCGCCCGGCTGACCGACCTGCACGGCCAGGCCGCGAACGCGCTGGGCCAGCCGCGCGCGGGTACCGACATCTACATCGACGCCGCCGGGGTCGCCGCGGTCGTCAACACCACGATCGACTCCGCGAAGTGGGGCGCCAAGCTGGTGATGGTCGCCGTACAGAAGAAGGGCGCCGACATCGATCTCGGCGGGATGCTGCGCAGCGAGCTGACGCTGATCGCCTCGCAGGGTTACCCCACCGAGATCTTCGAGGTCACGCGCGAGATCGCCGAGCACCACGAGCGGTTCGCCCAGCTGATCAGTCACCGGGTGCCGTTCGCCGAGGTCGGGCGGGCCTTCGAGCTGGCGCTGACACCGGGCGCGGCGGAGAAGATCGTCGTCACCTTCGACGAGTAGGCGCGGGCCGGCGCCCACTCGTCGGCGCCGGCCCGCGGGCACTTGCGCAAGTCAATACATCTCAGCTCACCACTGCGTTCCCGATGGAGGCTCCGCCATGTCCGACGCCCCTGCCCGACCCGCCGAAGCGGGTTCCTCCGTTCCGCCGAGGTCGAACGCCGTCGTCGCGGTGCTGGCCTTCGCCGGAATCGTCGTCTCGCTGATGCAGACCCTGGTCATCCCGATCATCCCGGAGCTGCCGAGATACCTGAACGCCTCCGCGTCGAACACGGCGTGGGCGGTCACCGCCACCCTGCTGGCCGCCGCCGTGGCTACCCCGGTCGTGGGCCGCCTCGGTGACATGTTCGGCAAGCGCCGCATGTTGCTGACCAGCATCGTGCTGCTGGTCACCGGCTCGATCGTGTGCGCCCTGGCCGACTCGCTGGTCCCGATGGTCATCGGCCGCGCGCTCCAGGGTCTGGCCGCCGCGGTCGTGCCGCTCGGCATCAGCGTCATGCGGGACGTGCTGCCCGGCGAGCGGCTGGCCGGTTCCACCGCGCTGATGAGTGCCTCGCTCGGTGTCGGCGGCGCCCTGGGTCTGCCGTCGGCCGCGTTCATCGCGGACCACTACAACTGGCACATCCTGTTCTGGGTCTCCGCCGTCCTCGGCGCCCTGTCCTTCCTGTTGGTCCTGCTGCTCGTGCCCGAGTCCGAGGTCCGCACCGGCGGCCGCTTCGACCTGGTCGGCTCGCTCGGCCTGTCCGCCGGACTGGTCTCCCTGCTGCTCGCGATCTCCAACGGCTCCGACTGGGGCTGGACCAGCGCGACGACCCTGGCCCTGGGCATCGCCGCCGTCACGATCCTGCTCGCCTGGGGCCGGTACGAACTGCGCAGCCCGCAGCCGCTGGTGGACCTGCGTACGACCGCCAGGCCGCAGGTGCTGTTCACCAACCTGGCCTCGATCGCGCTCGGTTTCTCGATGTTCGCGATGTCCCTGGTCCTCCCCAGCTGCTCCAACTGCCCACGCAGACCGGCTACGGCCTCGGCAGGTCGATGCTGGCGGTCGGCTTGGTGCTCGCCCCGCAGGGCCTGGTCATGATGGCCATGTCCGCGGTGTCCGCCCGGGTCACCAAGGCCAAGGGCCCCAAGGTCACCCTGATGATCGGCGCACTGATCGTGGCCTCCGGCTACGCCCTGAACATCCTGCTGATGTCCGAGGTCTGGCACCTGATCCTGGTGTCCTGCGTCATCGGTGCCGGCGTCGGTTTCACCTACGGCGCCCTGCCCGCCCTGATCATGGGCGCGGTCGACCCGTCCCAGACCGGCGCGGCCAACAGCCTCAACACCCTGATGCGGTCGCTGGGTACGTCCTTCGCGAGCGCCATCGCCGGTGTGATCCTCGCCCAGATGACCACCGACTTCGGCGGCTACGCCCTCCCGTCGGAGAACGGCTTCAAGGTGGTCATGGCCATCGGCGCCGGAGCGGCCCTGCTGGCCTTCTTCCTCGCGAGCCTGATCCCGAGGCCCCGCAAGGCCGTCGAGGCCCCGGCCGACGGGACGCCGACCACGTCTCCCGAGGTCTCCGAGGCCACGGTGTAAGGCATCCTGGACAACGAGCACACGCGGTCGCCGCCGTCCCACCCGGTACGGCGGCGACCGTCCTCCGAGCACCCCGCACCTCCCCGGCACACAGCGAGGAGCCCACCATGACGACACGCAACTCCCGTGACACGGCGGCCGGTTCGGCCGAGGCGCCGGTGGTGCGCTTCGGCGCCGGTGCGGTGCGCGGGCGGCTCGAGGACGGGCTGGCGGTCTTCCGCGGCATCCCGTTCGCCGAACCGCCGGTCGGCGAGGCAAGGTTCCAGGCACCGCGGCCCGTGCGCGGCTGGGACGGCGTACGCGACGCCCTCGCCTTCGGTCCGCCGCCCCGCAGGAGTCCGGATTCCAGGGCCGCCGGGTCGTGTGGGAGGCGGCGACGGGCGACGACTGGCTGACCGTCAACGTGTGGACACCCGCCCCCGATCCGTCGGCCCGCCGCCCGGTCATGGTGTGGGTCTACGGCGGCGCCTACAAGCTCGGACACGCGGGCAGCCCGGGCTACGACGCCCAACGCATCGCCCGCGACGGCGACTTGGTGGTCGTCACCCTCAACTACCGCGTCGGTGTTGAGGGGTTCGCCCACATCGACGGCGCCCCCGCCAACCGCGGGCTGCTCGACCAGGTCGCCGCGCTGGAGTGGGTGCGGGACAACATCACCGCGTTCGGTGGCGACCCCGAACAGGTCACCGTGGTCGGCGAGTCGGCCGGTGCCGGGTCGGTGGCTTCGCTGTTGGTGATGCCGAGCGCCGCCGGACTCTTCCACCGGGCCGTCGCGCAGAGCGTGCCGGGTTCCTTCTTCTCCGACGAGCTGGCCCGGGACATCGCGGCCGCGATCGCCGCCGAGGCGGGACTGCGCCCCACGGCCGCCGACCTCGCGACCGTGGACCCCCGTGAACTGCCCACGGCGGGCGAGACGTTGACCACCAAGATGCACCAGCACGCGGACCGCTGGGGTGTCGTCGCCCACACCCTGAGCCCCTTCGCACCCGTCGTCGACGGCGAGGTGCTGCCGACCGCGCCCTGGCAGGGCGTCGCGGCGGGCGCGGCCCGGGACGTGGAGCTGATCCTCGGTCACAACCGGGACGAGTTCCGGCTGTTCACCGCGCTCGGCGGACAACTCGGGAAGATAACCGAGGAGGACGCGGTGAGCGCACTGCGCCGGTTCGGACCGGGCACCGACCCCGAACAGGCCTACCGTACGGCCTTCCCCGACGCCTCCCCGGCGAGTTGCACGAACTCGTCCACTCCGACCGGGTGTTCCGCATGCCCTGCCTCCGCCTGGCCGAGGCGCAGGTCGCCGCGGGCGGGCGCGTGCACGTCTACGAACTCACCTGGCCCGCACCGGGGTTGGGCGGGGTGCTGGGCTCCTGCCACGGCCTCGACATCCCGCTGCTCTTCGGCACGTTCACCGCCGACCTCGGCAACCTTCTGTTCGCCGACGTCGAGCCCTCCCCGATGCCCTCGCGCTCTCGTCCCGCTTCCGCACGTCCTGGACGTCCTTCGCCCGCACCGGCGACCCGGGCTGGCCGGCGTTCGACACCGAGCACCGGCCGGTGCAGGTGCTGGACACGGAGCCTGTGGTCACGGCGTATCCGGAGGAGGCTTCGCGGCGGCTGTGGGAGGGGCATGTGTTCGGGGCGCTGCCGTTGGTCGGGCAGGCGGGTGGGGCGCACTGAAGGGTCTGCCGGCCAGCACTCCCCTCTCACCCTCCCGAGCCCTCGCCCTTCCCTGCCACCAACCGCTCCAACCGGTCGAAGCGCTCATGCAGAGCCCGCACCGAGCCGACGACGCGGCCCAGGGAGGCACCGGGAAGAAGTCGCCGTAACCGACCGTCGTGGCTGTCTCGATCGACCACCACAGGGCCCTCGGGTACGACGTCAGGTTGGCGCCGCGCGCTCCGTGTTCGGCGGCGACGACCGCCCAGGAGCCGACGGGGCGTGCGGGGGCGCGGGCATGCCGGCGGGGCGTTCGAGTTGCCGTACAACGTGCGGCGTTGTGCGCTGGGGGCACTGTTCCCGCCCTGATCGTCCGCCCCACCCGCCGGAGGAGCCTGCCATGACCGCGGAACCCCGAGCCGTGCCGGAGACCTTCGCGTTCACCTGTGGTGACTGCGGCCACTGCTGGGAGGCCACCTTCCAGGTGATGTTCTTCGCCGACCCGACCGACACCACCGGTCTGACCACGCAGGAGTACGTCGACGAGGAGGGGAAGGCCCTCAGGTCACCCCTCGCCGACGCGATCTGCCCCAAGTGCGGCGGGCGGATGGTGCATGTGCTGGAGGCCGGCCTCGCCCAGCGGGCCCGTCGCGCGGAACACGAGCCCCAGCCTCCGCACGAGCACCGCCCGCACCTCCCGCACCTCCCGCACCGGCACTCCGGCCCCCGGAGGACGAGCCGCTTTGACGTACCCCTGACCGAGCGTGACTCACCCGGACGGCCCCCTGCGCTGGAGGCCCGGCCGCCTCGATGGTGCGCTGTGGGAGCCCGCCACTCCCCTGGAGGCCCCGCCATGCACCGTCGCCCGCCCTCCCGACCCGCCCGTGTCCTCGCCTCCGCTCTGGCCGTGGGCACACTGCTGACCTGCGCGGCCTGTTCCGGCGAGAGCAAGGGCGACGGCGGCGGGCGCGCTGACAGCGCAGCGGACGTCGCCGCCTCCCCGCTCGCCGCCGAGTCCACGGTCGCCTCGCCCCGCAGCGGTAAGTCCGCGTCACCCCGCGCCGAGGAGTCCGCCGGTGTCCTCACCCCCGCCGGGGCCAAGGCCGCGCTGATCACCGAGGCCGACATCGAGGACAACTGGACGCAGGTCAAGGACGCCGCGTCCTGGGGCGACAAGCTCCTCATCGGGAAGGTCGACGTCGCCGCCCTCCTCACCGCGAAGACGAACGCCGCCGACTGCCAGAAGCTCCTCGACGCGCTCTACGACGACACCCTCCTCGGCAAGCCGTCCGGCGCGTCCGCGCTGACCGGGTTCGAGCAGAACGAGTCCCGGCTGCTCTACCAGGTCGCCGCCTACGACCGGGCCAAGCTCGGCGCCTCCCTGAACTGGCTGAAGACGCTGCCGGTGAAGTGCGACCAGTTCACCGCGACCGACTCCAAGGGCGGCCACCGGACAGTCCAGGTCATCGAGGACCCGGTGCCCTCCGTGGGTGACGCCCGCCAGGGCCTCCAGGTCACCGTCACGGGCACGAGCGGCGCCCAACCCGTCACGCTCACCCTGCAGGTGGCGGTCGTCCGGGTCGGCACCGACGCCATCACGGTCACGTCCGGCGGCCTGCGCGGCACGGAGACGGACACGACCAAGGCCGCCGTGCAGCAGGGCACCGCGAACCTGAAGGACGTCCTGGCCGGGCGGACCCCGGCCGCCCAACCCGGCCAGCTGGACTGACCGTTCGCGATTCCCGGAGAACATGTGCCCGATCGTCGCGAATCCCTGGGCCGAGTGATCACCGGACGGCACAATGGAGTTGACGGCCGTACGGCGATGAGGAGCGACGACGTGAGTGACAGCGACACCCCGGCAGAGGGACCGACCCGGCTCAACACCGGTGTGGCGCACAACGCGCGCGTCTGGAACTACTGGATCGGCGGCAAGGACAACTACGAGATCGACCAGCAGGTCGGCGAGCACGTCGCGGGACTGTTCCCCGTCATCCGTGAAGTGGCGCGCGCGGACCGGGACTTCCTCGGCCGGGCGGTGCGCTTCCTGGCCGTCGAGCGCGGCGTACGGCAGTTCCTCGACATCGGCACCGGCCTGCCGACGGTCGACAACACGCACGAGATAGCCCAACGCGTCGCACCGGACGCGCGGATCGTCTACGTCGACAACGACCCGCTGGTGCTGATCCACGCCCGCACGCTGCTGACGAGCACCCGCGAGGGCGTCACCGACTACATCGACGCGGACGTGCACGACCCGGAGTCGATCGTCCAACGGGCCGCGAGCACCCTGGACTTCGACCGTCCCGTCGCGGTGATGATGCTCGGCATCCTGAACTTCATCCTCGACACCGAGGACGCCAGGGACGTCGTACGGAAGGTCATGTCCGCTGTCCCGTCGGGCAGTTACCTCGTGCTGACGCACCCGACCTTCGACGCGGACCTCGGCGGCGAGGGCAACGTCCCGGCGATGGCCTTCTGGAACGAGAACGCCACTCCCCGATCACCGCCCGCAGCCGCGGGACGTCGCCGCCTTCTTCGAGGGCCTCGACCTCCTCGACCCGGGCCTTGTGCCGTGCTCGCGGTGGCGTCCGGACACCGACTCCCCGGCCGTGGTACCGCAGTTCGGCGCGGTGGCCGTGAAACCCTGACCGGAGCCGCCGAGCGTGCGGGACGCGATCGTGGAGGACGCATGACCACTCTTGCCGACCCTTTGCCCGGCGGCCGGCCCGGCGAGGTCGAGCGCGCCACCGCGCTGGCCGCCGAGTTGACCGGGCGCGGTGTGCACGGAATCGTCCTGGCCTACGTCGACACGGCGGGCGTGGGCCGGGTGAAGACGGTGCCGGCCGCGAAGCTCGCCTCGGCGGCAGCCTGGGGTGTCGGCATGTCCCCGGTGTTCGACACCTTCCTCGCCGACGACTCCATCGTCAGCACCGACGTCCTCGGCTCCCCGGACGGCGACCTGCGCCTCTACCCCGACCTGACCCAACTGGCCGTCCTCTCCGGCCAACCCGGCTGGGCCTGGGCCCCGGTGGACCGCATCTCCCAGGAGGGCGAGCGCCACCCGGGCTGCAGCCGCACCTTCCTGCGCCGCACGGTCGTCGACGCGGAGCGGCAGCACGGGCTCACCTTCCGGGCGGGCATCGAGATCGAGTGGTCGCTCGGCCTCGACTCGGCACCCGACGGCACGTTCGTCCCCGCCACCACCGGCCCGGCGTACAGCGCCACCCGGCAGGTCGAACTGAGCGACTACGGCGCCGAGTTGCTGTCGGCCCTCGCGACCCAGGGCGTGGACGTGGAGCAGTTCCACCCCGAGTACGCGGCCGGGCAGTTCGAACTGTCGGTGAGCGCCCTCGACCCGGTCGCGGCGGCCGACCGCAGTGTCCTCGTACGGCAGACCGTCCGCGCGATCTCCCAACGGCACGGCCTGCGCGCCTCGTTCAGCCCGGCCGTCCTCGCCCAGGGCGTCGGCAACGGCGGCCACATCCACCTCTCCGCCTGGCGCGACGGTGCGAACCTGCACGCCGGGGGCGACCGCCGCTACGGCATGACGGCCGACGCGGAGTCGTTCGCGGCCGGTGTCCTCGCCCACCTCCCGGCCCTCACCGCCGTCACCGCGCCGAGCCCCGCGAGCTACTTCCGTCTCCAACCCTCCCAGTGGGCCGGGGTGTTCACCGCCTGGGGCCGCGAGACCCGCGAGGCCGCGGTACGGATCGTCACCGGCACCGCGGGCCTGCGTGCCCAGTCGGCGAACCTGGAGGTGAAGCCGGTCGACCTGGCCGCCAACCCCTATCTCGCCCTCGGCTGCCTGATCGCCGCGGGCCTCGACGGCCTGACCACCGTGGCCGTTCTGCCCGAGGAGACCTCCGGAGACCCCGCGCACCTGGGCGCGCGGGAGGCGACGGCCCGTGGCGTACGACGGCTGCCGACCTCCCTCGCCGAGGCCGTCGCGGAGTTCCGCGAGGACGCGCAGCTGCGGGCCGCGCTTGGACCGGTCCTGGCCGACGCGGTGATCGCCGTACGACAGGGCGAGATCGCGGCCGTGGCCGGGCTGGACGACGAGCGGATCGCGGCGGCCTACCGCTGGAGGTACTGACGATGGGCACTGGACCGGTCCACGAGGCGCTCGCCGCGCTGGAGTTGGTGGACCACCACTGCCACGGAGTGGTCACCGACGCGCTGGACCGTCCGGTCTTCGAGTCGCTGCTCACCGAGGGCGACGTCTGGCCCGGCAGCGGTATCTCACCGTTCGACACCCCGGTCGGGATCGCCGTACGCCGTCACTGCGCACCGCTGCTGGACCTGGAGCGGCACGCCCCCGCCGACGAATACCTCGCCCGGCGCGCCGAGTTGGGCCCGCACGAGGTCAACCGGCGTTTCCTGGCCGCCGCGCGCACGAACGTCTTCTGTGTCGACACCGGCTTCGCCCCGCACCGCATCACGACGCCCGCCGAACTCGCGGCTGCCGCGGGCGCGGTGGCCCATGAGGTCGTACGGCTGGAGACGGTCGCGGAGTCCGTGGCCGCGCGCGGGGTCGAGCCGGACGGGTACGCGGACGCGTTCCGGGCGGCCGTGCTGGACGCGGTGCGGCGGCCGGGGGTGGTGGCGGTGAAGTCGGTCGCCGCGTACCGGACGGGGTTCGACCTCGACCCGGCCAGGCCGTCGGAGGCGGAGGTGACCACGGCGGCGCGGGACTGGCTGGCGCGCGGCGGGCGGCTCGAGGACCCGGTCCTGGTACGGGAGTTGCTGTGGACCGCGGTGGATCTCGGCCTTCCCCTCCAACTGCACACGGGCTTCGGCGACAACGACATCCGGCTGCACCGCACGGACCCCGCCCTGCTGACGGACTGGCTGCACGCGATCTCCGGGACGATCCCGGTGCTGCTCCTGCACTGCTGGCCGTACCAGCGTCAGGCCGGCTACCTGGCGGCCGTCTTCGAAAACGTGTACCTGGACGTGGGGCTCACCCTGCACCATGTCGGACCGGTCCGGGCGCGGGCGGTGCTGGCGGAGGCGTCGGAGATCACACCGTTCCGCAAACTGCTGTACAGCTCCGACGCCTATGGTCTGGCGGAGTTCTACGGGCTCGGAGCGCTGGCGTTCCGCCGGGGACTGGGGATCTTCTCCAGGAACGGGTGGACGCCGACGAACTGGGCCTGCCCGACGCGCTCCGAATGGCACGCTGGGCCGGGGCCGACAATGCCCGCCGGGTCTACCGGCTCTCCGACGGACACTGAAAGTATGATCAAGCAATGTCTGACATGACCGATACCACGCCCGGTTGGCTGTCCGCCGACGACCTCGAACAGGCACGCGCCCGCATGCCGATCCTCTACGTGGAGGCGGTGCCCGTCCGCGTCGACGACAGCGGCGAGGTGACCAGCATCGGCCTGCTGCTGCGCATCGGCCCGGACGGCACGGTGAACCGCACCCTCGTCTCCGGCCGCGTCCTGCACCACGAGCGGGTCCGTGACGCCCTCCTGCGGCACCTGGAGAAGGACCTCGGCCCGGTCGCGCTGCCGCGGATCCCGACCTCGCTCCAGCCGTTCACCGTCGCCGAGTACTTCCCGACGCACGGCGTCACGCCGTACCACGACCCGCGCCAGCACGCGGTGTCCCTCGCCTACGTCGTGCCGGTCACCGGTGACTGCCGGCCCCGGCAGGACGCTCTCGACCTGGTGTGGTTCAGCCCGCAGGAGGCGGCCTCGGAGGCGCTGCGCAGCGAAATGCCGGGCGGGCACGGGGTGTTGCTCAAGCAGGCGCTGGCGCACGTGGGTTGTGTGTCCTGACCCACTCGATGGTGCAGAAGAGTTGACGCGGACGTGCGGATGCGCCGCGCGCCGTCGAAATGGTGTCTACGGTCGGCCGTCGACCGCAGTCACAGGACTCCGGCCTCGTTCCGCGTCACACTCACCGCCACCGTGGCATACCGCATGGTGAAGCCGCCGTCCGCCTTGTCCACCGCCGCCCCAGTCGAGCCAGGTGTCCCGGGTGCAGGTCCGTGCGGCTCGATCAGCCTGCGCTGTACGTCAGTTCACTCACTCACGCTCGCTTCTTGGCCTTGGTGACGATCCACTTGCCGCCCGCCCAGTTGCCGACCGTCTCGTAGCCGGAGCGGAAGGAACCGAGCCAGTTCAGCCTGAGGTTGGCCTCGGCGGTGGACTTGACCGGGGTGTAACTGCTCGCCTCGGTGGCCGGGCCGCCCGTGGTGTTCTTGGCGTAGTACGGGAAGGGGTAGACCGGGCGGGTCGCCGTGGTGTTGCCGCTGCTGTCAACCGACTTGGTGGTCAGGTTGGCCGGGGCCGTGCCCTTGGTGACCCAGTCGGTGATCGCGGTCAGCGCGTCGAAGGTGTCCGGGCCCTGGCCGCCGCCGCAGTGCGCGACGCCAGGGAGCAGGAAGAGCCGGGCGAAGCTCATCGTGGCCGCCTCGCCGCCCACGGCCTTCTCGACTGCCTTGTAGTAGGCCATCGTTCCGACCGACGGGATGTGCTGGTCGCCCAGGCCGTGCCAGAGGATCAGCTTGCCGCCGGCCTTCTTGAACGCGGTGAGGTCGGGGTCGGTCGCGTCGTACATGCCCTCGCCCAGCGCCATGACCTTCTTGTAGTACGCGGCCGTGAACGTGATGTCCTTGTACGTCAGGGTCGGCTGCGGGCTGTCGAAGATCTGGTAGCGCAGGGTCTCCCGGACGAAGCTGATGTCACCGCTGGCGCCGGTAGCGGTGGCCGGGTGATGATCCCGGCCCAGTTCAGCTCGGAGCCGCGCAACTGGTGGCCCGGGTAGAGGAGTTGGCCGTGCTCGTCGGTCGGGCCGGCGTAGATGCGGCGCAGGGTGGTGACCTGGTCGGGGGTCAGGCAGTACGTGACGGACGTCGAGGTCTGGCCGGTCCCGCACTGGATGGTGCCGGGGTCCCAGGTGCAACTCAGCGGGTCGGCGATGATGCCGTCGGCGGGGGCGCCGCAGCCCTTGAGCACGGCCTTGTGGAGGTCGGCTAGGTCGGCGTTGGTGATGGTCGCCGGGCCGCCGCTCAGGTAGACGGACTGGGCGGTCCAGGCGTGCGAGAAGGTGTTCAGCGCGGTGAAGTTGTTGGCCGGGGCGCCGGCGATGATGCCGTCGAAGTCGGTCGGGTAGCGCTGGGCCTCGGTGAGGGCCTGGTGGCCGCCCTGGGAGCAGCCGTCGAAGTAGGAGTGGGTGGCGGCCTGGCCGTAGTACTGCTGGATGACGGCCTTCGCGGCCTGGAGCAGTTCGTGGTCGGACTTATAGCCGAAGTCGGCGCGCAGGGTCGGGTCGGTGGAGAAGAGGCCGCCGCCCTGGTAGTGGCCCTCGTCGCTGGAGGCGACGGCGAACGCGCCGGTGGTCAGCGGGACGCAGCCGGCCGAGGCGGGGGCGTTGTTGACGCTGGTGTTGCCGCACAGGCCGCCGCAGCCGACCTGGAGGTAGTTGGCCTGCCAGCCGGTCTCGGGGAGCTTGATCTCGAAGTGGAGTTGGGGCGCGATGACGCCCTTGACGTCTAAGCGGCCCAGTCGCCAAGGGTGTTGGCGCTCGCGGCGATCTCGGTGGCCGAGCCGATCTCGAACGGCACGCCGGGGACGGAGCTGGCCAGGTCGAGTTGGGTGATGCCGGGGCAGGACATGGCCGGTGCGATGCCCGAGGTGGTGGTGCTGGCCGAAACGGCGTTCGCCGAGCCGGAGTTGGCGGCCCGCGCGGTGCCGACCGCGCTGTTGGCCAGCGCCACGCTCGCACCGGTCACCAGCGCGATGGCTGCGGCCAGGGTGGCTATGAAAGTGGCCGAGTTCCACCGACACCATCTGAACAGCTTGGGCATGCTGGGTACTCCGTTCGATCGCCGGTTCGGGTTCCGTGCGCCAGGAACGTAGCTCTCCCATAACGTGCAGGCAATAGCGTCGACTTAATTGTTGACGATTTTGTCGAAAGGTTCGCTTCTCCCTACCCGACGACGCTGACCAGGCCCGGAGCCGACACGGGCCGCAACGTTAGCTTGCGCCGACGGCTGGAACGCAGCGCGAAGGCCGCTCTCCCGGTGACGGGTGAACGGCCTTCGGCACAGCACTTGTTCAGGCGTACGGCGCCTGTCAGACCTCCGCGGCGTACTCGGCGGCCGCGTCCAGCAGCCAGTCCGTCAGGTACCCGGCGAAGGACGAGCGGACCAACACCCAGAATCCGCCGCCGGGTTCGTCCTGTGCGACCAGGACGACCTGGGCGCGGGCCAGCATGGTCTGGGCGCAGCGGCCGGGGCCGAAGGCCCGTGGGTGCAGGTCCAGCGGACAGCCGTGGGCCAGCAGGTCGCGGGCCCGGGCGCCGGAGACGAGGAGGGTGGTGCGCTGGGCCGAGACGTCGGTGACGGAGACGTGCTCGTCACCGGCCGCCGCGCGGATCCGCTGCTCCAGGTCCCGCTGGGTGTCCGGCGCCCCACCACGAGCCACTCGTCGGGACCGAGCCACAAGACGGTCGACTCCCCGCCCGTACGACGGTGTTGGGCTCCAGGGGCAGCGCCGGCCCGAGCGCGAGTCCAACGGCGTCCGCCACCGCGCTCTTCGCGTCGAGGCGGACGTTCACCTGGGCCAGGAAGGGAGTTCGGCCAGCCGTACCGCGCCGCCGGAGGCGCGGGTCATGGCCGCCAGCCGGTCGGCGGCGCCCGCGAGGGGCTGCGGCGCGGCACGGAAAGGGCGGTGTCAGCCATCGCGGCGGGCTCCCTCGGGGTCGTAGAGGACGGGGCTTGCGACGGTGACCGGGATCAACTGGTCGCCCACGGGGGCGTAGAGGCGTTCGCCGATGCGGTCACGGCCGCCCTTGATCAGGGCGAGGGCGAAGGTGCGGCCGAGGGCGGCGCTGCGGTAGCTGGAGGTGACGTGGCCGAGCATCGGGACGGGCGGGGCAGGGAGCACGCTGTCGGCGATGAGCTGGGTGCCCTCGGGGAGGAACGCGGCGGGGTCCTCGGGGAGCAGGCCGACGAGGTGTTTGCGGTCGGGGCGTACGGCGTCGGCGCGGGCGTAGGACCGTTTCCCGATGAAGTCGGGCTTCTTCTTCGAGACCGCCCAACTCATGCCCAGATCCTGGGGAGTCACGGTGCCGTCGGTGTCCTGGCCGATGATCAGGTAGCCCTTCTCGGCGCGCAGGACGTGCATGGTCTCGGTGCCGTACGGGGTGATGCCGAAGGGGGCACCGGCCTCGTACAGCGCCTCCCACAGGGCGAGGGCCTCCCACGGTGACACGTTGATCTCGTAGGCGAGTTCACCGGAGAAGCTGATCCGGCACACCCTGGCCTCGATACCGGCGACGGTCGTGTCCCGCCACGCCATGAACGGGAAGTCGTCGTTGCTCACGGCGAGTTGGGGTGCGAGCGAGCCGAGCACCTCGCGGGAGCGGGGTCCGACCAGGGCGACGGTGGCCCACTGTTCGGTCACCGAGGCGCAGTGGACGCGGAGTTCGGGCCACTCGGTCTGGTGCCACTCCTCCATCCAGTCGAGTACGGCGGCGGCGTTGCCCGTGGTCGTGGTGACCAGGTAGCGGTCCGGGGCGAGCCGGATGGCCGTGCCGTCGTCGAAGACCATGCCGTCCGGGCGGCACATGACGCCGTAACGCACCATGCCCACCTTCACGTTGCTCATCATGTTGGTGTAGAGCCGGTCCAGGAAAACGGGTGCGTCCGGGCCCTGTACGTCGATCTTGCCGAGGGTGGAGCCGTCCATGAAGGCGACGGACTCGCGGGCCGCCGCGCACTCGCGCAGGACGGCGGTCTCCATGTCCTCGCCGTCGCGCGGGTAGTACCACGGCCGCTTCCACTGGCCGACGTTCTCGAACAGCGCGCCCTGCATGACGTGCCAGTCGTGCAGCGCGGTCGTACGGACCGGGTCGTGCAGCGCGCCCCGGTCGCGGCCGGCGAGGGCGGCGAAGGAGACGGGTGCGTACGGCGGGCGGAAGGTGGTCGTGCCGAGCAACGACACGTCCACGCCCAGGAGTTCGGCGACCACGCCGCTCGCCAGGACTCCTGATGTCTTGCCCTGGTCGTTGGCCGTGCCGGCCGTCGTGTAGCGCTTGGTGTGTTCGACCGAGTCGAGTCCCGCTCCGGTGGCGCGGGTCAAGTCGGCGACGGTGACGTCTCGTTGGAGGTCCACGAAGCGGGGGCGTCGGTGGTGCCGGGGACGAGGAAAACCTGCATGGCGGGGGTCCGGGGTACCGCGGGCACTTCGGGCGGGGAAGGCGTTACGGCGGTGTAGCCCTCCGCCCCGATCGCTCGGGCGCCTGCGGCCGCGCCCTGCGCGAGGACTCCGGGGAGGTCCAAGACGCCGTTCGCGCTGCCCGCGACCTCGACCAGCTGGCGGCAGGTGTCGGGGACGAAGGAGCCGAGGGTGTCGTCGTAGCGGAGGTGCCGCCCGCCTGGCTGAAGAGGTGGGCGACGGGGTTCCAGCCGCCGGAGACCAGGAGGAGGTCGGCGGTGAACTGCCGTGTCGTGCCCGTGGGTTCGCCGTACGGGGCGACCGTTACGGCGGTCAGGCGCGGGAAGCCCTCGGTGCCTGCGACCGCGTGTCCGGGCAGTACCTCTATGCCCGCCTCTCGGGCTCGGCTCGCCCACTCCCCGGCGCCGACGGGCGGGTGTCCACGATCGCCGCGATCTCCACGCCTGCCGCCGCCAGGTCCAACGCGGCCGCGTACGCGCTGTCGTTGGTCGTGAAGACGACGGCGTTGCGGCCGGGGAGGACGCCGTAGCGGTTGAGGTACGCGCGGGCCGAGGCGGCGAGCATCACGCCGGGGCGGTCGTTGTCCGGGAAGGCAAGTGAGCGTTCGTGGGCGCCTGTTGCGAGGATCACCCGGCGGGCTCGGATGCGCCAGACGCGTTCGCGGGAGAGGTGGGTGGGGGCTGCGGCGCCGAGGTGGTTGGTGCGGCGTTCTACTGCCAGGAGGTGGTTGTCGTCGTAGTGGCCGAAGACGGTGGTGCGGCGCAGGACGCGGACGTCGGGGGCGGTGGTCAGCCGCTCCTTCACCTCGCTTGCCCAGTCGCGGAGTTCGGCTGTGTCCAGCAGGCTGCCGCCCAGTTCCGGGCGGTCGTCGGCGAGGATGACGCGGGCTCCGGCGTGGGCTGCGGCGGATGCTGCTGCGAGGCCTGCCGGGCCTGCGCCCACGACCAAGAGGTCGCAGTGGGCGTGCATCGCGTCGTAGCGGGCGGGGTCCGGGGCGGTGGCCAGGCGGCCCTGGCCGGGGAGGCTGGTGGCTGCGAGGCCGTCGTAGAGCTCGACCGTGGTGGCGGGGAGCATCGGTTCGGGGAAGGGGGCTTCGATCTGGACAAGGGCGTTGGGTTCTTCTACGCCTGCCGTGAAGATGCCCCGGGGCGGCCGAGTTTGATGCTGGTGCCGGTTTGGATGATGCCGTTGGCGAGGAGGGCGGAGGCGAGGTGTCGCCCTTGTAGCCCTGGTATTCGGCGCCGTCGAAGGTGAAGGTGAGGGGGTGGCTCGGTGGATTCGGCCGTGGGTGGGGTGGCGGAACGGATGGGCCGCGACAGAGTCGCTGATGGATGCGGCGCCCCCGCCGCCCCTCCCCGTCCCGTCCTCCAGGGGCTCCGCCCCTTCGACCCCGCTCCCAGGGGCTCCGCCCCTGGACCCCGTCGGCCCCGAAAGGGCCTCGTCCTCAAACGCCGGACGGGCTGATTTTGCGGGCCCTGGCCGAAGAGTGGACGTCGGTCGAGCCGATGACGGCGGGCTCGGCTGTTCGGAAGCCGCCGGGGAGTCGTCAACTGCCTTCAACTCAACCGGTGTTGGCTGCTTCTCCCCCGCCCGGTACACCGCCAGGATCTCGTTCGTCGCCGTGTCCCGCACCGCGTTGAACCATCGGCGGCAGCCCGCCGTGTGGCTCCAGCGTTCGGCGAACGGGCCCTTCGGGTTGGCGCGGAAGAAGAGGTAGCGGGCCCACTCCTCGTCGGTCAGTTCGGACGGGGTTCGCGGGTAGGCGACGTGGGCCTGGCCGCCGTAGTGGAACTCGGCTTCGTCGCGGGGCCCGCACCAGGGGCAGGGGATCAGCAGCATCGTTCGGCTCCCTAGTGGGCCACCGCGGCGGCACCGTGCTCGTCGACGAGCGCGCCGGTGGTGAAACGGTCGAGCGAGAAGGGGGCGTTGAGGGGGTGAGGCGTGTCGTGGGCGATGGTGTGCGCGTAGACCCAGCCGACGCCCGGGGTGGCCTTGAAACCACCTGTTCCCCAGCCGCAGTTGAGGTACAGGTTGTCCACCGGCGTGAGGCCCACGATCGGTGACGCGTCGGGGGTGACGTCCACGATGCCGCCCCACGTGCGCAGGACGTGCGCGCGGGCGAAGACAGGGAACAGCTCCAGCGCCGCCGCCATCTGCTCCTCGATGATGTGGAACGCGCCGCGCTGCGTATAGGAGTTGTACGAGTCGATGCCCGCGCCCATCACCAACTCGCCCTTGTGCGCCTGGCTCACGTACACATGGACCGCGTTCGACATGACCACCGTGGGGTGGACCGGTTCCAGGAGTTCCGAGACCAGTGCCTGCAACGGGTGGCTCTGGAGCGGGAGTTTGATGCCCGCCATGGCCGCCAGCACCGATGTGTGGCCCGCCGAGCAGAGCGCCACCTTGCCCGCCGCCATCGGGCCGCGTGTGGTCTGTACGCCGACCACCCCCTGCCGTCGATGATGTCGAGACCGGTGACCTCGCAGTTCTGGATGAGGTCGATGCCGGCCGCGTCGGCGGAGCGGGCCAGTCCCCATGCCACGTGGTCGTGTTTGGCGATGCCCGCGCGGGGTTGGTACGTCGCTCCCATGACCGGATAGCGCACGTCCGGTGAGGTGTTGACGATCGGGCAGACCTCCTTGACCTGCCGTTCGTCGAGCCATTCCGCGTCCACGCCGTTGAGGCGGTTCGCCTCCACTCGGCGCACGCTGTCCCGGACGTCCTGGAGACTGTGGGCGAGGTTGAGGACGCCGCGCTGGGAGAAGAGGATCGGGTAGTCCAGGTCCTCCTCCAGGCCCTCCCACAGCTTGAGCGCGTGCTCGTAGATGCCCGCGCTCTCGTCCCACAGGTAGTTGGAGCGGATGATCGTGGTGTTGCGGGCCATGTTGCCGCCCGCGAGCCACCCCTTCTCCAGCACGGCGACGTTGGTGATGCCGTGGTTCTTCGCCAAGTAGTGGGCGGTGGCCAGTCCGTGGCCGCCGCCGCCGACGATCACCACGTCGTACGAGCGTTTCGGCTCGGGTGTGCGCCAGAGCCGGTCGGGGTGCTCGGGGAGGTCCGCGCCCGGGGTACGGGGGTCGTCATCGGGGGTGCCTTCCTCGGACAGGTGCGGGTACAGCGGGTGCTTCGCCGCCAGTGCCTTCGTGCGGGTGCTCAAGTCGCCGATGTCGGGGGCGGGTTGGAGTGCCAGCGCGATCACGTCGGCCACCTCCGCGAAGTCCTCCTCCGTGAAGCCCCGCGTGGCCAGCGCCAGCGCCGGGGTGCCGATGCGCAGGCCGGACGTGACCATGGGCGGGCGTGGGTCGAAGGGGACGGCGTTGCGGTTGACGGTGATGCCGATCTCGTGGAGCAGGTCTTCCGCCTGCCTGCCGTCGAGTTCGGAGTCGCGCAGGTCCACCAGGACCAGGTGCACGTCCGTGCCGCCGGTGAGGACCTTCACGCCGGTGGCCGCTACGTCGGCTCGGGTGAGGCGTTCGGCGAGGATGCGGGAGCCGGCCAGCGTGCGGGACTGGCGTTCCGCGAACTCCGGTGACGCGGCGACCTTGAACGACACCGCCTTCGCGGCGATGACGTGTTCCAGCGGGCCGCCCTGCATGCCGGGGAACACCGCCGAGTTGATCCTCTTCGCGAGGTCGGCCTCGTTGGTGAGGACGACTCCGCCGCGCGGGCCGCCGAGGGTCTTGTGGGTCGTGGTCGTGGTCACGTGGGCGTGCGGGACGGGGTTGGGGTGCAGGCCTGCGGCGACGAGGCCCGCGAAGTGCGCCATGTCGACCATCAGGAGGGCGCCCACCTCGTCGGCGATCCTGCGGAAGGCGGCGAAGTCCAACTGCCGTGGATACGCGGACCATCCGGCGATGATCATCTGGGGGCGGTGTTCCTTGGCCAGGCGCTCGACCTCGTCCATGTCGACCAGGTTGTCGGTCTCGGAGACGTGGTACGGCACCACGTTCAGCATCTTGCCGCTGTAGTTGAGGCGCATGCCGTGGGTGAGGTGGCCGCCGTGGGCGAGGTCGAGGCCGAGGACGGTGTCGCCGGGCTTCAACAGGGCGAAGAACACAGCCGTGTTGGCCTGTGCGCCCGAGTGCGGCTGCACGTTCGCGAAGCCCGCCCCGAACAGGGACTTGACCCGCTCGATCGCCAACCGCTCGGTGACGTCGACGTGTTCGCAGCCGCCGTAGTAGCGGCGGCCGGGATACCCCTCGGCGTACTTGTTGGTGAGGACCGAGCCCTGCGCCTCCAGTACGGCGGAGGGCGCGAAGTTCTCGGAGGCGATCATCTCCAACGTGGACTGCTGACGGTGCAGTTCGGCGCGGAGCGCGGCGTGGACCTCGGGATCCAGTTCGGCCAGGGGGTGTTGAGCGCGTTCATACGGCGTTCGCGTCCTTCCGGTCAGCCACGGAGACGGGACATCGTCGGGTCGAACAGCGGCTCCGCTGCGACGACAGCCTCCACGCGCCGGTCGAAGTAGCCGATGTGCAACGGGGTGCCGGGGTGGTGAGTTCGGCCGGGAGCCAGGCGTAGGCGATGCCCTTGCCGATCGTGTAGCCGTAGGCGGCGCTGGTGACGTAGCCGACGGCGCGCTCGCCGTCGTAGACCGGTTCCTTGCCCATGACGACGGAGTGCGGGTCGTCGATGGTCAGGCAGGTCAACTGCCGCTGCACGGAGGTCTTTCGACGTTCCAGTGCCGCCTTGCCGAGGAAGTCGCCCTTGTCGAGCTTGACGGCGAAGGCGACGCCGGCCTCGTAGGGGTCGTGCTCGTAGGTCATGTCGGTGCCGAAGGAGCGGTAGCCCTTCTCCAGGCGGAGGCTGTTGAAGGCGCCGCGTCCGGCGACGATGCCGCCGAGGGGCTCGGCCGCCTGCCACAGGGTGTCCCAGAGTTTCTGGCCCTGGTCGGCGGTGGTGTACAGCTCCCAGCCGAGTTCACCGACGTAGGACAGGCGCATGGCGGTCACCGGGACCGTTCCGATGTAGGCCTTTTTCGCGCGGAAGTACTTGAGTCCCTCGTTCGTGAAGTCCTCGTCCGTCAGGGGCTGGAGGACCTTGCGGGCCAGTGGGCCCCAGAGGCCTATGCAGCAGGTGCCGGGGGTGATGTCGCGGACCTGGACCGTTCCGTCGGCGGGCAGGTGGCGGGTGAGCCAGTCGAGGTCGAGGTTGCCGTTGGCGCCGACCTGGAAGCGGTCGCGGGCCAGGCGGGCGACGGTGATGTCGCTGCGGATGCCGCCGTCCTCGTCCAGCAGCAGGGTGTACGTCACCGAGCCGACCGACTTGGCGACCTTGCCGGTGACCAGGCCCTCCAGGAAGTCGGCGGCGCCGGGGCCGGTGACCTCCAGGCGTTTGAGGGCCGTCATGTCGTACATCGCGACGGTCTCGCGGGTGACCTGTGCCTCGGCACCGACGATGGGCGACCAGTACTGGGCGGCCCAGTCGTTCGGGGTGGGGATCGAACGGCCCTCCAGGAGAGCCGAGTTGGCCTCGTACCACTGGGGGCGTTCCCAGCCGTTGGCCTCCAGGAAGACCGCGCCGTGTTCCACCTGGCGGGTGTGGAAGGGGCTGGTGCGGATCGGGCGCGGGTCACCGGACGGCTGGAGGGTGGAGGATGTCGTAGACCTCGACGAAGTTCCGGCAGTCACGGGCCAGGACGTACTCCGGGGCCAGTTGGTGCTGTTCGAAGCGGTTGACGTCGCACTCGTGGAGGTCGAAGGACGAGCAGTGTCCGTCGACCAGCCACTCGGCCATCGCGCGGCCGACGCCCGCCGAGTGCGTGACCCAGACGGCCTCGGCGACCCAGAAGCCCTTGACCTCCGAACTCTCCCCGAGGAGCGGGAAGTTGTCGGTGGTGAAGGAGAACAGGCCGTTGATGCCCTCCTCGACCTTCGCGTCCTTCGTGGCGGGGAGGAGCGACTGTGTCTCGGTCCAGGCGTCGGCGAAGTCGTCCTCGGTGAACTTGAGGACGGACGGCATGTCGTCGGCCTCGTCGACGGAGAGGATGTCGTCGGCGGAGATCGGCATGGGGCGGTGGCCGTAGTAGCCGATGCCGATGGCGTCGAAGCGGTCGCGGTAGTAGAGGTCGGCGTCCTGGTGGCGCAGGATCGGACGGACGGCCTCCTCGGTCTGGCCGGCGAGGGCGGGTACGGGCCCGGTCCAGGCGAGCTGGTGGCCGAGCGGGGTCAGCGGGAGGCTCATGCCCACCATGCGGGCGATCTTCGGGCCCCAGATGCCGGCGCAGCACACGACGATGTCGGCGAGGACCTCGCCCTGGTCGGTGAGGACACCGGTGACACGGCCGTCGGCCTGCTGGACGTCGAGGACTTCGTGGCGGGCGAGGAAGGTCACGCCGCGTTCGGTGGCCCGGCGGATCTGGGCCTCCACCGCGAGGACGGCTTTGGCGAGGCCGTCGGTGGGGACCAGGAGGCCGCCGAGGACCCGGTCGGGGTTCACCAACGGGTGCTGTTCCACGCACTCTTCGGGGCTCAGCAGGCGGGCCTCGATGCCCCACGCGGTGATCCAGCCGTGGCGGCGGCGGAGTTCGGCGACCCGCTCGGGGGTGGTGGCGACCTCGAGGCCGCCGACCTGGAGGAAGCAGGGCTTGCCGTCGACGTCGAGGGAGCAGAACTTCTCGACCGTGTAGCGGGCCAACTCGGTCATGGTCTTGGAGGAGTTGGTCTGGAAGACCAGCCCGGGCGCGTGCGAGGAGGAGCCGCCGGTGGCGGGCAGCGGGCCCTGGTCGACCACGGTCACCTCGGTCCAGCCTCGCGCGGAGATCTCGTCCGCGAGTGCCGCCCCCACGACGCCCGCTCCGATGATGACCACTCGGGGTCCCGCCATCGCCGCACCTCCGGCTAGAAAGCAATCCGGTTGCTGTCTGCGCAACATGGTTCAGGTTGCGCAACTCAATGTGCCCGTCGCGACGAGCGGGTGTCAAGGGGTCCTCGACGTCGGAAAACAGCCCGAAACACCGGCCTGAACACGGCGGCGCACGGCAATGCCCGGTGGGCGGTGCGCACCTGCGCGCACCGCCCACCGGGCATGGTCAACCGGGTTTCGCCAGGGCTACTTGAGCCAGGCGTCGACCTTGTCCTTGTTGGCGTCGACCCACTTCTTCGCCGCCGCGTCGTCGGACAGCTTGTCCTGCGCTATGTACTTGGCGACGGTGTTCTGGTCGTCGTTGGTCCAGTTGAAGTTCTTCACCAGGTTGTAGGCGGGGCTCCCCGACTTGGCGAACTTCGCGCTGACGATCTTGTCGAGGTCGTAGACGGGATAGTCGCAGGCGATCTTCGCCGCGTCGGCGTCACAGCCGGTCGTGTACTGGGGCAGGGAGACCTTCTTCAGCGCGACCTCGGAGAGAAACCACTGCGGCTCGTAGAAGTAGCCGATGACCCACTGCTTGTTCTTCTCGGCGGTGCGGAACGCCTGGATGAGCGCGGTCTCGCTGCCCGCGTACACCACCTTGAAGTCGAGGTTCAGGTTCTTCACCAGCGCGGCGTCGTTGGTGACGTACGACGGGTCCCCGTCGAGGAGTTGGCCCTTGCCGCCCGACTCGGAGGTCTTGAACTTGGACGCGTACTTGTTCAGGTTCTTGTAGTTGAGGATGTCCGGGTGGGCCTTGGCGAGCCACGGCGGCACATACCAGCCGATGATGCCCTTGTTGCCGGTCTGGCCGGCCTCGACGGCGGTCTTCTGGCCGGTGATGTACTTCTTCTTGAGGTCGTCGTGGCCCCAGTTCTCCAGGACGGCGTCGACCTCGCCGGTGCCGAAGCCCTGCCAGGCGATCTCCTCTTTCAGGTCCTTCTTGTCGACCGTACAGCCGAGTTGGTGCTGTGCGACGTACGCGACGACGGCCGCGTCCGCCTCGTAGCCCACCCATGGGTTGACCGCGAGGTTGAAGGTGCCGCACTTGCCCGAGCTGTCGCTGCTTGTGCCGGACGAGGTGTCGCCGACCTTCGCCCCGCCGCAGGCGGTGAGGGTGAGACCGAGAACGGCCAGGCCGGCCGCGCCGGTTCGCCAGTGTCGTGCCATGGTGTCGTGCTCCTTTAAGCGCGGGTTCGGCGCGCGGCCGCCTGAGTGATCCGGTCGAACATGACTCCGAGCAGGACGATGGCGAGCCCCGCCGCCAGTCCCTTGCCGTACAGCTCGCCCTGCGAGAATCCGGCCACGACGTCGTAGCCGAGGGCGCCGGCTCCCACCAGGCCGCCCACAACAACCATCGACAGCACGTAGATCAGGCCCTGGTTGGTGGCGAGGGTCAAGGCGCTGCGTGCCATCGGGAGTTGAACCTTGGTGATGATCTGCCAGGTGGTGCACCCGGCCGCGGTCGCCGCCTCGACGGTGGTCTCGGGCACGGCCCGCACCCCGTCGGCGGTGATCTTGATGGCGACCGGTACGGCGTACACGACCGCGGCGACGATCGCGGTGAAGCGGGTCGCGCCGAACAGGGCGAGGAACGGCACGAGATAGACGAACGGCGGCATGACCTGCGCCGCGTCCAGCGTGGGCCGCAGCAGCCGGTCCACCATCGCGCTGCGCCCCATCCACACGCCGAACGCGATGCCGAGCACCATCACCAGCACCGTCGCCACGACGGTCGAGGCGAGTGTCGTCATGGCGTCCGACCACACGCCCGTGCCGACAAGCAGGCCTACGCAGACGGCGGTGGTGATCCCGGAGCGCCAGCCCCGACCACGACACCGATCCCGACGAGGGCCGCGCCGACGAGCCACCACGGGGAGTCGGTGAGCAGCGACTGGAACGGGTTGAGCAGTCCGTTGGTGATCGCGTCACGGAACGCGTTGGTGATCCCGGACAGGTTGTCCTGCGCCCACGTGGTCACGCTGTCCGCCGCGTTGGCGATGTGGGTGCCGGTGGTGCCGTCGCCGGGGAACTGCGCCGCCCAGAGGTAGGTGTGCGACAGATAGATCAGGACTACGACACCCACGGCGCCCGAACCGAGCAGCGGGCGGCGCCACGTGAGGAGACGGCCGCTCGAGTTCCGGGCCTGTTCCGCACGGGTGCTGGACGCGGTGGTGACCCGGTCGAGGACGATCGCCATGACGACGATGGCGAGGCCCGCGTTGAAGGCCGTACCGACATCGAGGGACTGCAGTGCCTGCATGACGGTCTTGCCGAGGCCGGGCGCGTCGATCAGGGCCGCGATGGTGACCATGGCGAGGGCGGCCATGATGGTCTGGTTGACGCCCATCACCACGGTCCGTTTGGCCATCGGCAGCAGTACTTTGACCAGCGACTGCCAGCGCGTCGACCCCATCGAGTCGGCCGCTTCCACCGTGGTTTCCGGTACGGACCGGATGCCGTGCGCGGTGATGCGGATCGCGGGCGGGGCCGCGTAGATCACCGTGGCGATCACGGCGGAGGCCGGGCCGATGAGGAAGATCAGGGTGAGGGGGCGAGGTAGACGAAGGTCGGCATCGTCTGCATGAAGTCCAGGAAGGGCGTGACGATCCGGTTGAACCGGTCGGACAGCCCCGCCCACACCCCAGCGGGATCGCGAACAGCAGCGCGACGAGGACCGCGGAGAGGGTGAGCGCCAGGGTGTCCATGCTCTCCTGCCACAGCCCCTGCAGCCCGAAGAAGGCGAAGCCGGCCATGGCGAGGAGCGCGACGCGCCAGTTGCCGACGGCCCAGGAGACGAAGCCGGCGATGCCGACGACCCCGAGCCAGCCGATCTGCGGCACCGGCCGGTCGCCGCTCGGCTGGGAGATCAGGTCCTGGACGAAGGTCACCAGGTTGTCGATGACCTGCCGGATCTCGTTGAAGAAGTAGAGGAAGAGCGGGTTGGAGTTGCGGTTGGCGCCGATCGAGTCGTTGAGGTCGTTGAACCAGCGGTGCAGCCCGGTGAGATCGGCCGCCGCGAGCGTCAGCGTCTGCTTCCCGCGCAGCACGGCGAACAGCACCAGCCACACGACGAGGATCGCGGCCACCATCATCGGCCGGCTGACCTTGCGCCGTACGCCCTTCACTTCCGGTGCGGGGTCCGCGACGTGCTGCGCGGGCTCCGGTTTCTCCACGGCGACGGTCATCACGCGTCGCCTTCCCGCCCGGCGACGACCGCGAGGATCTCCTCGTCGCCGACGATGCCGAGCAGCTTGCCGTTCTCGACGACCTTGACGGGCCTGTCCGCCGCGAGTACCGCGCGGGTGGCCTCGCGTACGACGACATCGGGGCCCAACTCGGGCCCGTCCAGGGCGTCTTCGTCCACGGCGGGACGCATGATCCAGCGCAGGGTGAGGACATCGCCGCGCGGCACGTCCTTCACGAACTCGCGGACGTAGTCGTCGGCGGGGGCGCCGACCAGCTCGTCCCCGGTCCCGCACTGCACCATCTTGCCGTCGCGCATGATGAGGATGCGGTCGCCCAGCTTGAGGGCCTCGGACAGGTCGTGGGTGATGAACACCATCGTCTTGCCGACCTCGTGGTGCAGCCGGATGACCTCGTTCTGCATGTCACGGCGGATCAGCGGGTCGAGCGCGGAGAACGGTTCGTCGAAGAGGAGGACGTCCGGGTCACCGGCCAACGCCCGTGCCAGTCCGACGCGTTGCTGCATGCCTCCGGAGAGCTGGTCGGGGTAGGAGTTCTCGTACCCGGAGAGCCCCACCAACTCGACCACTTCCAGGGCTCGTTTGCTGCGCTCGGCCCTGCTCATGCCGCGGATCTCCAGGCCGAACGACACGTTGTCGACGACCCGGCGGTGCGGCAGCAGCCCGAAGTGCTGGAAGACCATGGAGAACTTACGGCGCCGCAGCTCGCGCAGCCGCTTGGCGTCCGCGTCCCGGATGTCCTCGCCCTCGAAGACGATCTCCCCGGCGGTGGGTTCGATCAGCCGGGTCAGACAGCGCACGAGAGTGGATTTCCCGGAGCCGGACAGGCCCATGACGACGAAGACCTCGCCGGGCGAGACCTCGAAGTCGACGTCGCGTACGGCAGCGGTGCAGCCGGTGCGGTCCATCAGCTCACGGCGGCTGAGCCCGCACAACTCCTCGGAACCGGGCACCTGTTCCGCCTTCGGCCCGAACACCTTCCACAGCTTGCGCACGGAAATGACCGGGGTGGGGCCCGAGTCCTGGGGCGTGCCGCGCCGCTGCGGCACCTCGGTCTGTGCTGGGGTCACGATCGACCTCTTTTCGGCGTTCAGCCGCGGAACCAGTGCTGCGGCCTGGGTTGGATGTTCTGCCAGATGTGCTTGGGCTCTCGGTACTCGTCCAGACCGGTCGGTCCCAGCTCCCGGCCCACGCCCGAGTGTCCGAAGCCACCCCATTCCGCTTGCGGCATATAGGGGTGGTAGTCGTTGATCCACACCGTGCCGTGCCGCAGCCGCCGCGCGACCCGCTGGGCCTTGCCCGCGTCCTGGGTCCAGACGGCGCCGGCGAGCCCGTACTCGGTGTCGTTGGCGATGCGTACGGCGTCGTCCTCGTCGATGAAGCGCTCGACGGTCAGCACGGGTCCGAAGGACTCCTCGTGCACCACGCGCATCTCCTGCGTGCACGCGTCGAGGACGGTCGGCGGGTAGAAGTACCCGTCGGCGAGGGCGAGTTCGTCCGGCCGCTCACCGCCGCACCGCAGTACGGCGCCCTCGGCGATGCCCGCCGCGACGTACGCCTCGACCTTCTCCAGGTGCCGCGCGGAGATCAGCGCCCCGGTCTCGGCCTCGGGGTCGAAGGGACCGCCGAGCCTGATCTGCCGCGCCCGCCGCACCACTTCGTCCACGAACCGGTCGTGCAGCGAGTCCTCGACGATCAACCGGGCCCCGGCGGAACACACTTGACCCGAGTGCAGGAAGACGGCCGTGAGCGCGAAGTCCACGGCCGTCTCGAAGTCGGCGTCGGCGAAGACCACGTTGGGGTTCTTGCCGCCCAGTTCCAGCGCCACCTTCTTCACGGTCGCGGCGGCGGTGGCCATGATGTGCTTGCCGGTCTCCACACCCCGGTGAAGGAGACCATGTCGACGTCGGGATTCTCGGAGAGCGGCGCCCCCACCTCGGGCCCGGCACCGAGCACGAGATTGGCGGCCCCGGCGGGCAGCCCGGCCTCCTCCAGCGCACGCATCAGCAGGATGGACGTGGACGGCGTCAGCTCACTCGGCTTGAGGACGACGGTGTTCCCCGCGAGGAGCGCCGGAGCGACCTTCCAACTCGCCTGCAACAGAGGGTAGTTCCAGGGCGTGATCAGCCCGCAGACCCCAACGGGCTCGTAGACGACGCGACTTACGGCGTCGTCACGCCCGGTGTCGATGACGCGTCCGGCGTCGGTGCCGCCGATCCCGCCGTAGTAACGGAAGCAGGAGACGACGTCGGCGATGTCGTACTCGCTCTCCACCAGCCGCTTGCCGGTGTCCAACGACTCGGCGCGGGCGAACTCCTTGGCGTCACGCTCGATGAGGTCGGCGGTGCGCAACAGCAGGGCCCCGCGCTCCCGTTCGGAGGTGCGCGGCCAGGGCCCTTCGTCGAAGGCGCGGCGGGCCGCGCCGATCGCGGCCTCGGTGTCGGGACGCGTTCCCTCGGACACGGTCGCGGCGAGCGTGCCGTCGGCGGGACAGCGGATGTCACGGTGACCGCCGGCCACCGCGTCGCGCCATTCTCCGTCCACATACAGGTCTGCCACGTGTGGAGCCCTTCGAGCGAATTCCGTTGCGCATCGTGCACCGTATTGCTTGTGGTGGAACACCCTGGCGAATGTGCAGACATACGTCAAGGGGTTGGCGGATGACGATTTCGCCATGCGGCCCATTGCCCCGCCGCCCCTTGACCGCGAGCGCCGCCCGGCTCAACCATGTTGCGTATCGCTCACCTTGTTGTGCAATACGCACCGACGGAGGCCGCTCATGTCCCCTCGACCGCACCCTGGCCGCGAATTCGTCCTCACCCTCTCGTGTCCGGACAGCGCCGGGCTGGTCCATGCCGTGAGCGGCTTTCTCGTCGGAACTCCGGCAACATCCTCGAAAGCCAGCAATTCGACGACCGGCTCAAGGGCCGCTTCTTCATGAGGGTCCACTTCGACGTTTCCGATCCAAACGCCGACCTGAAAACACTGCGTTACCGATTCGGCCCGGTCGCCGAGGCCCATCGCATCTCCTGGACCCTCCGGGACGCCTCCACCCCCACCCGTACCCTGATCATGGTGTCCAGGTTCGGCCACTGCCTGAACGACCTGCTGTTCCGAAGGCGCACGGGGGCCCTCAACATCGAGATCCCGGCGATCGTCTCCAACCACCGGGACTTCGAGGGCCTCGCCGAGACCTACGGCATCCCCTTCCACCACATCCCCGTCACGAGGGACACGAAGGCGGACGCGGAGGCCCGACTCCTCGACCTGGTGAGGGAGTTGGACATCGACCTGGTCGTACTGGCCCGCTACATGCAGATCCTCTCCGACGACCTCTGCAAGCAGCTGGAGGGCCAGGCCATCAACATCCACCACTCCTTCCTCCCCAGCTTCAAGGGCGCCCGCCCCTACCAGCAGGCCTACGACCGGGGCGTGAAGCTCGTGGGCGCCACCGCGCACTACGTCACCCCGGAACTGGACGAGGGCCAGATCATCGACCAGGACGTGGTCCGGGTCGACCACTCACTCGACCCGGACGAACTGGTGACGGTCGGGCGGGACGTGGAGGCACAGGTGCTGGCGCACGCGGTGAAGTGGCACAGCGAGAGCCGGGTGATGGTGGACGGGAATCGTACGGTCGTGTTCCGGTGAGGGGTGCGCTGTATACGGCTTCGGGGGACGGGACTTGGGGTGCCGGGCCCGTCTCCGAAAGCCTGGGACGCAGGCCGGCACCCCCGCCTTGGAACACGGGCCCGCATTGCTCAGCCCGTCCGGCGTTTGAGGACGAGGCCCCTTCAGGGCCGACGGGGGTCTGGGGCGGAGCCCCAGGGCGGCATCCCGGTGCCGGTAATACACAGCATCCGAAGCAGCTAGCGGCTCCTTCCCCAGAATCAGATCCGCCGCCTTCTCCGCGATCATCATCACCGGCGCGTAGATGTTCCCGTTGGTCACGTACGGCATCACGGACGCGTCGACAACCCGCAGCCCCTCCACCCCGTGCACCCGCATGCTCCCGGGGTCGACGACAGCCATCTCATCCGTGCCCATCTTGCAGGTGCAGGACGGATGCAGAGCCGTCTCCCCCTCCTTGGCCACCCAGGCGAGGATCTCCTCGTCACTCGACACGGACGGCCCGGGCGAGATCTCCCCGTCGTTGTACGGAGCGAGCGCCGGCTGGTTCAGCAGTTCGCGCGCGACCCGGATCGACTCGACCCACTCACGCCGGTCCTGCTCCGTGGACAGGTAGTTGAAGCGCAGCGCCGGATGCTCCAGCGGATCCCTGCTCTTGATCTTCACGGAGCCGATCGCGTCGGAGTACATCGGCCCGACGTGCACCTGGTAGCCATGGCCACCCGCGGGCGACGACCCGTCGTACCGGACCGCGATCGGCAGGAAGTGGAACATCAGGTTGGGGTAGTCGACGTCCTCGTTGCTCCGGGCGAACCCGCCGGCCTCGAAGTGGTTCGTCGCGGCGGGCCCCCTGCGGAAGAGCCACTGCAGCCCGATGAAGGGGGCGCGCCACTTCGCCATGTACGGCTGCATGGAGACGGGTTGCTTGCAGGCGTACTGGATGTACACCTCCAGGTGGTCCTGCATGTTCTCGCCGACGCCCGGCAGATTGTGGACGACGTCGACACCGAGCGCGCTCAGCTCCTTCGCGTTGCCGACACCCGAAAGCTGAAGCAACTGGGGGAGTTGATCGCCCCGCCGCACAGGATGACCTCACGGGCCCGCACCTGCCGCACCTTGCCGCGGTGCCGGTACTCGACGCCGACGGCCTTCTTGCCCTCGAAGAGGACGCGGGTGACCATCGCGCGGGTGGTGACGGTGAGGTTGGGCCGCTTGCGCACGGGCTTCAAGTAGGCCTTGGACGCGGACAGTCGCCGCCCGCGGCTGACGTTGCGGTCGAAGGGCGCGAAGCCCTCCTGCCGGTAGCCGTTGACGTCGTCGGTGCGCGGATACCCCGCCTCCTGCACGGCGTCGAGGAACGCGCCGAACAACGGGTTGGTGGCGGGCCCGCGTTCGAGGACGAGCGGTCCGTCGTGGCCGCGGAACTCGTCGTCGGGGTCGGCCGCGAGGCAGTTCTCCATCCGCCGGAAGTACGGCAGGCAGTGCGCGTAGTCCCAGTTCTCCATGCCGGCGTCGGCGGCCCAGCGCTCGTAGTCCATCGGGTTGCCGCGCTGGAAGATCATGCCGTTGATGCTGCTGGAACCGCCGAGGACCTTGCCGCGGGCGTGGTAGACGCGCCGGCCGCCCATGTGGGGCTCGGGTTCCGACTCGTACTTCCAGTCGTAGAACCGGCTGCCGATGGGATAGGTCAGCGCGGCCGGCATGTGGATGAAGAGGTCCCACGGGTAGTCGGGCCTGCCGGCCTCCAGGACGAGCACCTGGTGGGCCGGGTCCGCGGAGAGCCGGTTCGCCAGTGCGCTGCCGGCGGATCCACCGCCGACGATGACGAAGTCGTATTGCAGGGGAGCCATGATCTCTCGTCTCGCTCGCGCCGTAGATACGCGACGCATGCTAATACGAGTAGCGCTATACGCACTAGGTTGCGCGCCACGCAACCTAGTGGCTCAGGTTTCCGCCCTGTTTCCCGGCCTGAGCCACTCCGGTCGGCTCCCGTTCCCTCTCCCCGTCGCTTGTCACTGCCGGCTGCGAGACTCACTCCATGATTCCGAAGCTGCCGCTGAACAGCCCACGTTGGAGTGACCTCAAAGGTGTGACTGCCGAGGAGGTGCGGGTGCTCCTGACACACGTGACGGACGACCTGCTGGCCGACGGAACCGTCTCCGAGAGCGCCTACGCCGTGCTGCCCCGTCTCGTCGAGGCGGCAGCGGCGCTGCCACCGGAGCAGTCCGTGGACTTCTGGGTGGACATGGGCTTCATCGTGACGGCGGAGGACAGGCCCCCTGTTCCGGCCGACCTGGACGCGGGGTTCAGTGCCGCGCTCCGGCGGGCCGAGCAGGCAGCCGTGCGGAGCTTCCTCGCCGCCGGCGCTCCCGCGAGGGTGTGCGGCCAACTCGCCCTGAGCTGCGCGGCCTTCGCCGGACACCACATCGGGGCGGCGCTGTGGCGGGTCGAACCCGGGGAGAGTTACCTTCAGTTGGTGTGCCCCGGGTGCGGGTACGACACCGAGCTCCTCACCTTCTTCGTGGACCCGGTGCATCCGCCGTTCGCAGCCCCCAGTTGGCCGATCCGGCCGATCATGCCCGTCAGGGACAGCACCCCTGGAGCGAGGTCGCCGACGCGTTGCGGGGCGAGAGGCTGGGCCAGGAGTGGGAACCCTTCCTGCGGGTGGCACGCGAGGTCGCGACGGCAGGCGTGCCCGCCGAAGCACCGGGGTCGGCCGTCCTGTGCCTGGTCGCCGGGATGGTCGCGGCCAAGGGCACCCCGCGCTGGGCCGGAGCCGAATGGGCCCGCCAACTGGCCCTGCTCACAGGCCACTTCAGCTGCTGGAACTGCGAACAGACCTGGACGACCGCCGACGGCCTGGTGGAGGGCCCGGAGGGGGCACGGCCTCGGAGTGGTCCCGCACGGACATCGGCGCCGCAGCCGACGGCAGGTGAACCAGCCGCGGAAGCCGCGGCGGGTGAAACTTCAGGGGAGACTACCCGTCTGCGGCAGGACGGGAACGCTCTCGTCGCGGCCGACGGCACGCCCTGGGGTCGTATGACGGCGTTCTCGGATGCCGTGCCGGGTTCCTCCGGCGCCGTGGACGCACTGACGGTGGCGTCCCTCCCCGACGGGACGACCCTCGTGGCCGGTGCCGGGGACGGGGGCCGGAGCGGGGTGTGTCTGTGGGACATGGCCGATGGCCGGCTCGTCCACGGCCCGCTGTCGGGGCACGCCGACCGTGTCCGCTCGTTGACGGCTCTGCCCCTCGCCGATGACCGCGTCCTGCTCGTGAGCGGAGGCGACAGCGGGTCGATCGGGTTGTGGGACGCCGTCACCGGGCGGCCGGTTCTCGCGCCCGTGGCCAACTGGCTCGGTGAGGTGACGGGGATGTGCGGCGCGTCCCTGGCCGACGGACGGACTCTCCTCGTCACCGCCACCTCCCGGGGCGCGGTCCGGTTGAGGAATCCGGCCACGGGTGAAGCCGTCGGGCGGCTCAATCCTCCGGCCGTCCGATCCGTTCGATCACCGCCGTCCCGGTCTCCGGCGGCGGCACGCTGGTCGCGGCCGTGGACACCCAGGGCGGCGTGCACATGTGGGATCCGGCCGTCGACGACTCCTGGGACCCGGGCGCGGCCGTGCAGTTGACGGAACGCGCGCTCAGCGATGCCGGACACCGGGTGGCAGCTGTCGTGGCGGTTCCCACCGCCGACGGAACCCTCCTGGCCACCGTCGACGAGCGCGGCACGGTCATGCTCTGGGACCCTGCCACCGGAACGCCGGTGGGCGAGGGCCTGCCCCCTCGACAGGCATCGCCGGTCCTCCGGTCATGGCCGCCACCATGTCGGACGACGGTCGCGGCCTCCTGGTCTGCGGCAGCAGACGCGGGCACGGCCTGCGGGTGTGGGAGCCGACGACCGGCACCCTCCAGCACATGGTCCTGGACGTGGCCGTCACCTGCTTGGCCGCCGCGGGTTCCGACGTGGTCGTGGGACACGAGAGCGGAGTCTTCAGGATCTCGCTTCCGAGGGGCTGAACCGTCCCGTTCCCACGGTGGACGCGGGACACCGTGGCGGTACCGAGGTGAGGGACGGCGTACTTCCGGTGCGGTGAGTACGCGTACTCATGCCCCCGGCCGCCCGCCGCGTGACGATACAGACGTCCACATTCCGGGCACCACCGGCAGATCAGAGAGTCGGCACCACGTGCTCAGCGCCTTCGCCCGTACCGTCGTCCCCCTCCTCGGCCGCCTGACCGTGACCACCGCCGGGACGGCCGCTCCATCGCACCCGGCAGCATCGTCGCGCCCAACCACACCGCCCTCGCCGATCCCGGGCTCGTCCTGGCCGCGCTGCACCGGCTGTGCGTCGAGCCGGTCGTCCTCGTCACCGCGGGACTGTGGAAGGTCCCCGTACTCGGCCGCCGTCTCACCCGCGAGGGCCACATACCGGTGCACCGGGGCAGCCGTAGCGCGGCGGCGGCGCTGGATCTGGCGGCCGAGGCTCGCCGCCGGGCGGATCGTGGTGATCTACCCCGAGGGCGGACTCCCCGCCGCCGGGACTCCGCGGACCGCGGACCCGGCACCTTCCGCACCGGTCTGGCCCGCCTCGCGCTCACCACCGGGGCGCCCGTCGTCCCGCTCGGACATGCCGGTGCCCGGCGGATCGTCTCCGGCGGGCGGGTCAAGCAGCTCGCCGGCGTCGTCACCGCACCGCTGCGCCGCCCCGACCTCCACGTCCACGTCGGCGATCCCGTCCACCTCACCGGCGACATCGGCGAGGCAACCACACAGGCCCGTAAGGCAGTTGAGGCCGCCTGGCAGCAAGCGGTCGGCCAACTGCCGTCCTCCCGCGGCGCGTCACTCCGGTGGACGCCTACGGGGACGGCGGGATCAACTCGGTTGAGTGAAGGGGGAGTTGACAGGCGCCCGGAGCTGTGGAAGGCGTATGCGCGAGCTTTCGACCGCCTGGCACCCGCCCCGGCTTCCCCGACCCCGCACACCACCCCCTACCAGGCAAAAGGGCCTGATCAGAGTCCTCGCTGTAAACACGTTGTACCGCACTACGCGTATAGTTTCGCTGTGAGCAACTACAGTCCAGATACTGAAACGTCAGGTTCGCAGTCCGGCGGAGTGCAGTCCGTGGACCGTGCCATCAGCGTGCTGGAGATCTTGGCCCAACGCGGCGAGGCCGGTGTCAGCGAGGTGGCCGGCGAGATCGACGTTCACAAGTCGACCGCGTTCCGACTGCTCGGGGCGCTGGAGGCGCGCGGTCTGGTGGAGCAGGCGGGTGAGCGCGGGAAGTACCGGCTCGGCTTCGGGATCGTGCGGCTCGCGGGCGCGGTCACCGGCCGTATCGACATCACGCAGCAGGGCCGCCCGGTCTGCGAGCGGCTCGCCGAGGAGATCGGCGAGACCGTCAACATCGCGGTCATGCAGGAGCAGTACGCGATCAACCTGTACGAGGTGCGCGGCCCCGGCGCGGTCACCGCGCACAACTGGGTAGGTGAACTCACCCCGTTGCACGCCACCTCCAGCGGCAAGGTCCTGCTGGCCCACCTGCCCGCCAAGGAGCGTGCCGCGCTGCTGTCGGAGGCCGGCCTGAAGAAGGTCACCCCGCGCACCCTGACCTCGAAGACCAAGCTGGAGAAGAACCTCGCCGAGGCACGGGAGCGCGGCTACGCCTGGACGCTCGAGGAGCTGGAGCTCGGACTGCACGCCGTGGCGGCGCCGGTGCGCGACCGGGACGGCGCGGTCATCGCGGCGGTCAGTGCCTCGGGTCCCGCGTACCGGTTCACCGAGGAGCGGCTGCACGAGCTGGCTCCGGTGCTGGTGAAGGGGGCCGAGGAGATCAGCCACCGCATGGGGTACCTGGGCTGAACCGAAGCCACCCCCTACGGGCCCCTAGTGGGTCCCGCTGCCCAGGCGCTCGTTCACCCAGTCGTGGAACGCTCCGATGTGGTGCTCGCTGGGCACCAGTACCCCCGCCCTTGGCGTACATCCGGGAGCTCATCCCGGGCTGGGTGCGCTCGCACGCCTCGAAGTCCTGGCGGTTGACCCGGTCGAAGAGTTCCACGGACCGGCTGACGTCCTTGCCGCTCTCGACGACGTGCGGGAGGTAGAGCCAGTCGCACTCGACGATCGTGCGGTCGACGGCCACCGGGTACATGCGGTGGAAGATCACGTGGTCGGGGACGAGGTTGATGAACACCTGCGGCTTGATGGTGATCGCGTAGTAGCGGCGGTCCTGGTCGTCGCTCACCCCGGGGATGCGGTCGAGGCCCTCCGAGCCGTCGACGGTGAATCCCCGCACCTCCTCGCCGAACTCGGCGCCGTGGCCGACGTAGTACTGGGCGGCGTAGCCGTCGGCGAACTCCGGTAGCACCTCGGTGAGTTCGGGGTGGATCGTGGCGCAGTGGTAGCACTCCATGAAGTTCTCGATGATGAGCTTCCAGTTGGCCTTGACGTCGTAGACGATGCGCCTGCCCACCGCGAGGTGGTCGATGTCGTAGTGGTCAAGGGACTCCACGTCGCCGAGCCGGGTGACGACCTCGCTGATGACGTCCTCGTCGAACGACGGTGGGTTCTCCGCCAGGTTGACCCACACATAGCCGAGCCACTCGCGCACCGCGACGCTCACGAGCCCGAACTCGGTACGGCCGACGTCGGGCATCTTCGTGAGGTTGGGTGCGGCGACGAGTTTGCCGTTCAGGTCGTACGTCCAGGCGTGGTACGGGCATTGGAAGGCGCGTTTGACCTCGCCGGTCTCCTCCGTGCGGAGCTTGGCGCCGCGGTGCCGGCAGACGTTGAAGTAGGCGCGGATCGAGTTGTCGCGGGCGCGGGTGATCAGGATGCTCTCGCGGCCGACGTCGACGGTCCGGAAGGCGCCCGGTCTGGCCAGGTCGGAGGCGCGGACCGTGCAGAACCACATCGTCTCGAAGATGCGTTCCTGTTCCTGGGCGAAGAGGCCGGGGTCCGTGTAGGAGGAGCCGGGCAGGGTGGCGATCAGGCTGTCCGGCAGGCTGGTCGAGGTCACAGTGCACTCCTCCGAGAACGTCGTGGGTCGGTCGGGCACCCGCCGGGAAGAGCGACTCCGGGCGGCGTGGATAGGGTCAACTCGGCGTCGCGGCAAGCTGTTTGCGCCACCGCGTGAACAGCCTCGGCTGGTTCATCGCGAGCACGGCGACCGGCTGCCCGGCACTCCGGTAGACGGCGAGGAAGCTGCGGTCGCCCGGGGCGCCCTCCTCGACGGTCACACTGTCGGCACCGGCGGAGTGACCGGCGAACTGGATCTTCACGCCGTACTGGTCCGACCAGAAGTACGGCGGCCTCGGCGGCCCCGCCTCCACGGCACCCCACGACAGCAACGCGCCCACGGCCACCTCGGGCCGCTCCGCGCCCCGGTCCAGTGCTCCACCCGACGGTGCGAACCGGCTCGCGGGTCATACCAGTTGGCGCAGTCTCCCACGGCGACGACACCGGCGAGGCTGGTCCTGCCGTCGGCGCCGCACTTGACGCCGTCGTCCAGCTCGACACCGGAACCCTCCAGCCACTCGACGCAGGGCCGGGCGCCGACACCGACGACGACCGTGTCGGCGGGGACCGTTCGCCCGTCCTCCAGCAGCACGGCGTCGACGCGGGTCTCCCCGCTCAGCCCTTTGACCCCGACGCCGCACAACAGCCGTACGCCGTGGGCCTCGTGGAGGGCGGAGACGATCCCGCCCATGGTCTCGCCGAGGGGTCCGGCGAGGGGGTCGGTGCCGCCTCGATCACCGTCACGTCGAGTCCGAGGGCGTACGCCGTGGAGGCGACCTCGGCGCCGATGAAGCCCCCGCCGATCACCACCAGCCGTCCGCCCAGGGCGAGTTCGTCACGCAGGGCGCGGGCGTCGTCCAGGGTGCGCAGGGTGTGCACACCGGCCAGGCCTTCCGTGCCGGGCAGGTTGCGCGCCGCCGCGCCGGTCGCGACGACGACTCCGTCGGCCCGCACCTCCCGCCCGTCGTCGAGCAGCAACGCCCGCTCGACGCCGTCGGCTTGGAGCCCGACGGCACGGGCACCGAGCAGCCACTCCGCGCCCAGGTCCTCGTCGTCCGCCTCCAGCATGAGGTCGGCCTCGGCGACGGCCCCGGCGAGGAACTCCTTGGACAACGGCGGTCTGTCGTACGGGCGGTGGGGTTCGTCGCCGATGACGACGAGCCGCCCGTCGTAGCCCCGCTTCCGCAGTGAGCGCGCCGCCGACAGCCCGGCCAGCGAGGCGCCCACCACGGCGACGGTCCTCACGTGGGGCCCCGGCGAGCCGGGCGGCGACGCAGGGCGGCAGGTTCGGTGCTTCCGTGGACGGCACGACGTAGATCATGCCGTCCTGGACCAGCACCTCATGCGTACGCACCGGGCGCTTCGCCGGCGGGGCGTCGACGGCTCCCGTCCGCAGGTCGAACTTCGAAGCGTGCAGGGGGCATTCCACCTCGCAGCCCTCCAGCCAGCCGTCCGCGAGCGAGGCGTCCTGGTGGGTGCACGTGTCGTCGATGGCGAAGACCTCGCCGTCGTCGGTGTGGAACACCGAAACCGGCGGATCGATGTCGAGCCGGTAGGCCTCGCCTCGCGGCAGATCCACGAGAAGGCACGCGGGAATCATCATGACACCTCGGTGCGTATAGCGAAACGGATTGCGGTAAGCGCAACGTCAGTTTGAGGGCGGCCCCAAACCGTTGTCAAGGCATCCAGAGGCCACGCGAAGCCCTTACCTGGCGTTGCCTTTTACGCAACATCTCGCGTCATCAGCAACACCAGGACCGTCACAGCACCACCACCGAACGCAGCACATCACCGCCGCGCATCCGCCCGAACGCCTTCTCCACGTCCTCCAGCGCGATGGTCTCCGTGACGAACGCGTCCAGATCCAGCCGCCCCTGGAGATAGAGGTCGATGAGCATCGGGAAGTCCCGGGAGGGCAGGCAGTCGCCGTACCACGACGACTTCAGCGAGCCACCGCGTCCGAAGACGTCCAGGAGCGGGAGTTCGAGCTTCATCTCGGGCGTGGGCACACCGACGAGGACGACCGTGCCCGCCAAGTCCCGGGCGTAGAAGGCCTGTTTGTACGTCTCGGGGTGGCCGACCGCCTCGATGACGACGTCGGCGCCGAAGCCAGCGGTGAGTTCACGGATCGCCTCGACCGGGTCGTTCGTCTTCGAGTTGACGGTGTGCGTGGCGCCCAGCGAGCGGGCCTTCTCCAGCTTGCGGTCGTCGATGTCCACGGCGATGATCCGCGCCGCACCCGCGAGCCGGGACCCGGCGATCGCCGCGTCACCGACGCCGCCACAGCCGATGACCGCGACGGTGTCACCGCGTCCGACGTTCCCGGTGTTGATGGCCGCGCCGATACCGGCCATCACCCCGCAGCCCAACAGCCCGGCGGCGGCAGCCGACGCGGTCCGGTCGACCTTGGTGCACTGTCCGGCGGCGACGAGCGTCTTCTCGGCGAAGGCGCCGATGCCGAGGGCCGGGGAGAGTTCGGTGCCGTCGAGGAGGGTCATCTTCTGCTTGGCGTTGTGGGTGGTGAAGCAGTACTGCGGCCGGCCGCGTCGACAGGCCCGGCAATCGCCGCACACGGCACGCCAGTTGAGGATCACGAAGTCGCCGGGCGCGACTTCGGTGACGCCCTCCCCACCGACTCCACGACGCCCGCGGCCTCGTGGCCGAGCAGGAACGGGAACTCGTCGCTGATGCCGCCCTCGCGGTAGTGCAGATCGGTGTGGCAGACCCCGCACGCCTCGACCTTCACCAGCGCCTCGCCCGGTCCCGGCTCGGGGACGACGATCGTCTCCAGGCTGACGGGGGCACCCTTGCTTCGCGCGACGACAGCACGGACCTGATGCGTCATGGCCACTCCTCGGCTGGTTCGAGAGCTGAGCACGATGTTGCTCATTGCGGCACGCTTCGCGCGTGCCGCAACACAGCATCAGGGAGGGCAGAACGGGGGTCAAGAAGTCGGATCGGCACGCACCGCCGCCGTCACCGGCCGCCGAGCCCCCGCAGGAACGTGTCGACGACCATGTCGGCGGCCTGGGCGTCGGTGAGTTCAGGGAGTTGCTGCGAGGCCAGGTGCATGAGCTGTGGCAGCAGTGAACTCGCCCACCCGGTAGGGGTGTCGGCGCGCAGCAGCCCTCGCCGGTGGCGCGTTCCAGGAAGGTGTCGACCTCCTGGATCACGGCGTCACGCCGTCCGCGGATCGTCTCGTCGGCCTTCATGCGGGTGAGTTCCACGGGCCACGTGCGGTTGACGCCGATGATCCCCTCGACGTACCGGTGCAGGGCCACGGCGACGGGGGCCTCGCGCAGCCTGGCGTCCTCGACGGCCCGCTCGATGGCCTCGACCCGCGCCTGGTAGATCGCGGCCAGCAGCTCCTCACGGGAGGCGAACCGCCGGTAGACGGTGCGGCGGTCGACGCCCGCCTCTGCGGCGATGGCGGCGATGCTCGCGCCCGGGTCGGCGGCGAGCATGCGCGCTCCGGTCGCCAGGACGGCTTCGAGGTTGCGTACGGCGTCGGCTCTCACCCGGCGAAGCATAGCCCGCAATGTGCAATCTACGTTACCAACCACCTCATGAGCGAGTCCCCTGTCTCTCAAATGCTACATTGATGTGACAGATAGCGGAGACAGTCACCCGCCGCCTCCAGGGAGAGAGCACATGATCACCTACGACGGACTCTTCATCGCGGGTTCGTGGACCGCGCCGAGTCACCCCGAACTCCTCGACATCCGCTCGCCCCACGACCGCACGGTGATCGGCCGCGCCGCGCAGGCCCGCCCCGCCGACATCGACCGGGCCGTGGCCGCCGCCCGCGCCGCCTTCGACGAGGGACCCTGGCCCCGTACCGCGCCCGCGGATCGCATCGCCGTCATCCGGCGGCTCGACGCGTTGCGCGCGGCCGACGCCGAGAAGATCGCCGCGCTCATCTCCGCGGAGAACGGTTCGGCGGGCTGGTTCACGCTGGCCGGGCAGCCGGGGCTCGGCCGTCAGGCGGGCGCCTATCTCAAGGCGGCCGAGGAGTTCGGCTGGGAGGAGACGCTGACGCCGGCTGACCCCGACTCCCCACCCGGAGCGTGGTGCGCCGCGAGCCCATCGGTGTCGTGGCGGCCGTCATTCCGTGGAACTCCCCGTTCTCGGCGGCTCTGGCCAAGGTCATCCCCGCACTGCTGGCCGGGAACACGGTCGTCCTCAAGGTGTCCCCGGAGAACTCGCTGAGCATGGGACTCCTCGCCGAACTGCTGGAGCGCGTCGGCCTGCCGGAGGGGAGTGATCAGCGTCCTGCCGGCCGACCGCGAGACCAGTGAGTACCTGGTGTCGCACCCCGATGTGGACAAGGTCGCGTTCACCGGCTCGACCCGGGCCGGCCGCAGGATCGCGTCCATCGCTGGTGAGCAACTCAAGCGTGTCAGCCTGGAGTTGGGCGGAAAGTCGGCCGCCGTCGTCCTGGACGACGCCGATGTCCAACTGGCCGTACAGGGACTGAAGTTCGCGTCCCTGCTGAACAACGGCGAGGCGTGCATCGCGCAGACGCGCGTCCTCGCTCCCCGTAGTCGTTACGAAGAGGTCGTGACCGCCCTCAAGGACCTCGTGGCGTCGCTCAAGGTCGGCGACCCGAGCGACCCCGACACGTTCATCGGCCCGATGGTCCGCCCCGATCAACAGCAGCGCGTGCGCGAGTACATCGAGCTCGGCATCAGGGAAGGCGCCCGCCTGGTCACCGGCGGTCCCCAGGTGCCGGCCGGCCTCGAAGGCGGCAACTACGTCACCCCGACCGTCTTCGCCGACGTCGACAACTCGATGCGGATCGCCCAGGAGGAGATCTTCGGCCCGGTCCTCGTCGTCATCCCCTACGAGGACGAGGACGACGCCGTACGGATCGCCAACGACTCGGAGTACGGCCTCTCCGGCGGAGTGTGGTCGGCCGACCAGGCCCACGCGCTCGCCGTCGCCCGCCGTCTGCGCACCGGGACGGTCACGGTCAACGGGGCGCCCATCGCCTTCGACGGGCCCTTCGGCGGCTACAAGGCGAGCGGGATCGGCCGTGAATACGGGGCAGTCGGGCTCGGGCAGTACGTGGAGTACAAGACCGTCACCCTCACCCCGGCCGTGTCATAGGCCACCGATGTCCGCGACCGCTCTGCGGAAGACTGTGTGCCTGGCCGAGTCGCCCCGAACGGGTAGGGGCTCCTCCTCGGCGCCGACCGGAGCGGCTAGGGTGCTGACGGGTCACACCGAGACGTACGGCCCAGGAGCGGGTGTCCGCGGGGCGGTCACGGGGTGGCCGGTGGAGAGTGAACCGGATACGACGGGGGCTCGGGTTGGATCACGGCGGGCGTTCAGCGGAACAAGGTCACCACCCCAGGCCAGCCGGAGGCGGTGACCGTGCGACCGGCCGCCCGGCGCCGTCGGTGCTGCCACCGTCGCTGCGCCCGTCGCTCGGGCCGGTCGCGGTCCTCGCCGCGCTGGTGGTCGTCGTGCTCGGGGCCCTGTACTCCGGGCACAGCGCACCCGGCACGGTGGACAGCTGGATCCGTCCGCCGACGGCGGACAGTGTGCGGGCGCCGTGGCGCCAAGTCGCCCTGACCCTGGACTTCCTGGGGAACCCGCGGGATCGGCGATGGTGGTCGCGGCCGGTGTGGTCGGCTGTCTGGTGCTTCGGCGTCCCCGTGCGGCGGTGCTGGTCGTCGCCGGCGCCGGCGCGACCGTGGGGGCCACCACGGTGCTCAAGCATGTGGTGGGCCGGACCATCCACGGCCCCGGCAACCTGTCCTATCCGAGCGGTCACACCGCCTTCGCCACCGCGCTCGCCGTCATGGCGGCGCTGTTCGCGACGGACCGGCTCGGCCTGGGCAGGGAGCCGGTACGTCACTCGTGCTCGCGGCGGGGCTGGTGGCCGGCGCGATCATGGGCTGGGCGGAGGTCGGGCTGGGCGCGCACTACCCGACCGACGCCCTCGGCGGCTGGTGCACCGCGCTGGCGGTGATTCCGGCGACCGCGTGGCTTGTCGACCGGATCGCCGACCGGATGGCCGAGCCCGGTCGGCGAGACCGCCGCTGACGTCACGTCACATCACGCCGTGCGCCGGAACACGGGCTTCACAGGTCGCCCGCCCAGCCAGGGGGTGGGGTCCGCGGCGTCAAGTGCCTTGCGGTACACCGCACATGCCTCGGCCACCACGTCGACGGTGCGGTCGATGTCCGTGTCGGAGAGCGCGCTGCTCACCACGAAGGAGGGGGCCAGCACCCCGCCCGCGAGGAGCCGCCGCAGGAACAGGGTGCGGTACGACTGCGACGGCTGTCCGTTCTCGTCGAAGGTGGCGAAGACCAGGTTGCTGGCCCGGCCGTGGACGACGACGTGGTCGCCGACGCCCATGCCGGCCGCGGCCTCGCGCACCCCGGCGGCCAACCGCTCGCCGAGGGCGTGCAGCCGCGCGGTGACACCCTCTTCGACGTACGTGGCCTGCACGGCCATCGCCGCCGCCAGGGAGTGCGTTTCCGCACCGTGCGTGGTGGACAGCAGGAACACCCGGTCGTCGCCGGGTGACGCAGTCCGCCCCGCTCCATCAGATCCCGGCGCCCGGCCAGCGCGGAGACGGCGAATCCGTTGCCCAGCGCCTTGCCGAACGTGGAGAGGTCGGGGACGACGCCGTACAGGCCCTGGGCGCCCGCCTCGGACCAGCGGAAGCCGGTGATCATCTCGTCGAAGACCAGTACGCAGCCGTGCCGGTGGGCCAGGTCGCGCAGGCCGGCGAGGTACCCGGGCGGCGGCTCGGGTGGGTGGCGGGTTCGAGGATCAGGCAGGCGATCTCGTCCTGGTACCGGGTGAGCAGCTGTTCCGTGGCGGCCAGGTCTCCGTAGGGGAACGCGACGGTGAGCTCGTTGGTCGCCGCCGGAATCCCGGCGGACAACGGCGTGGTGCCGATGAACCAGTCGTCGACGGAGAAGAACGGATGGTCGCCGCAGATGGCCACCCGCGGGCGCCCGGTGGCGGCGCGGGCCAGACGCACCGCGGCGGTGGTGGCGTCGGAGCCGTTCTTCGCGAACTTCACCATCTCGGCGGTCGGCACCGTGGCCAGGAAGCGCTCCGCGGCCTGGACCTCCACGATGGACGGCCGGACGAAGTTGCTGCCGCGGTCGAGTTCCCGCCGCACCGCCTCGAGCACGCGTGGGTGGGCGTGGCCGAGGCTGACCGACCGCAGGCCGGAGCCGTACTCGATGTAGCGGTTGCCGTCGACGTCCCACACGTGGGCACCGTTGCCGTGGCTGATGACCGGGGCCAGGTTCTCGGGGTACTGGTCGTCGCCCTTGGCGTAGGTGTGAGCGCCCCGGGGATCATGGTGTGCAGCCGCTCGTTGGCGGTCCGCGACAGAGGCAGGTCAAGCACTTCGGTGTCCACGGGGACCTCAGCTTTCTCTGTGCTTCAGGACCTGGGCAAGGCTCGGCGCCTCCCGGTCCCGTTGGGACATCAGTGCAGCCGGCAGCGGCCACGGAATGGCGAGCTCCGGGTCGTCGAAGGCGATCGTCACGTCCTCGGCCGGATCGTGCGGGCGGTCGATCCGATACGAGGTGTCGGCGGTGTCGGTCAGTGCCTGGAAACCGTGCGCGCATCCCGCCGGAATGTAAAGAGTTGGTTGTGATTCCCCGTCAGTTCAAAGGAGGTCCACTGACGGTAGGTCGGCGAATCCGGCCGCAGGTCCACGACGACGTCGAAGATCCGCCCGTACGAGCACCGCACCAACTTGGCCTCGCCGGCGCCGGAGCGCAGGTGCAGGCCGCGCACCACGCCCCGCACCGAGCGGGACAGGCTGTCCTGGACGAAGGCGTCCGGGTCGAGGCCCACCGAGCGGACCACGTCGGCGTCGAACGTGCGGCAGAAGAAGCCGCGTTCGTCGACGTACGGCGTCGGTTCGAAGAGTAAGGCGCCGGCGATCTCCGGGACTTCGGTGGCTTTCATGGAGACTCCTGCCGTGCGTGGTTGTGGTGGGTCGCGGGGAACACCGCCGCGGTCAACGAGCTGAACTGGTCGTCGAGTTGGCGGGCGGCGGCCTGGTTCCGCTCGGTGAGGGTCTGCCGCAGTTCGGGCGCTCGTTTCTCCAGCGCCCGGAATTGCTCCAGCAACCGGTCGGCGTCGACCTCGCGCGCCGGGTGACAGAACGCGCCCAGGCCCATCCGCTCCATGAGGGCATCGCTCTTCGCCGCGTAGCTGAGCGCGAGCGCCGGCGTTCCCGTCTTCAGTGCGCAGATCAGGTTGTGGTAGCGGACCGCCACCACGGTGTCGGCGGCGACCATCTCGTTCATCAGGTCGTCGAGGGACGTCGGTTCGGCCGCGGTGACCAGCGGGGAGTCCACCGCTTCGAGGATCGCGGCGACCACCGTTTCGTCGCACCGGTCGCCGGTGAGCAGCCGGACCGGTCTGCCCTCCTCGACGAGTGTGCGGACGAACCGGATCGTTCCGTCGAGATAGCGGCTGTAGATCTCGTCGGCGCGGGCGCGGTCGTCGTTGCCGCCGTGGAAGTCCATGACGCCGACGCAGACCGTGCCCGGCACGTCCGAGGGTGCGTTCGCGGGGGGCGACGGGAGGGAGAACGCCAGATCGGGGTAGACCTCGTCGCGTGCGGTGTCCACGCCCATCGCCCGCATCGCGTCCCTGGACTGGGCGTCCCGGTAGGACCGGTAGGCGGCCAGCCGCCCCGACCAGCGGACCAGTGCGCGGGTGGGCCGGTCGCGGATCTCGGCGGCGCCGACACTGACCAGTGCGACCCGGGTGCGCGTCAGCCGGCCGCTCGCGCAGAGCAGGAACAGGGAGTACGGGAAGCCCCAGGGCCGTAGCGGCAGGGTGGCTTCGAGGACGCCCATGCCCGGCACGATCACCACGTCGTGGCGGCGTACCCAGGCGGCGGTGCGGAAGATGTCGACGAACTTGCCGAGGCCCTTCGACGCGATCGAGCCCAGCCGGGACGCGGTGCGGTACTCGGCGCGGTTCCAGTGCAGGCGGGTGGCAGGGATCCCGAACCGGGCCGTCACGGCCTCGGGTCCGCCGCACAGGGCATCCACCAGGGCGTCGGGGTGGTCGGCGCGGAGGTAGCCGAGGACGGCTTCGAGCGAGCCGTCGTTGCCGAGGTTGCCGGAGCCGAGCAGGCCGAACACCCCGACGCGTACCGGCCGTTCGCGGGCCGACGTCATGCGTGCCTCCCCTCGCGGCCGGCCACGAGGGCGTCGACGGAGACCGTGAGCTGGGCCGGGTCGACCGGGGCGCGGTCCTCGACCCGCTCGCCGGCGCCCGGCCGGACCCGGCTGGTCATCCAGGACGCCAGGTGGCGGTAGCAGGCGCGCCGGTCGGCCGGGGACACGGGCGCCCGGTGGATCGCGGACGCGAAGCCCCAGATGTACTCGGTGAGCAGCCGGGGCGTCGGGTGCAGCACGCCTGCGCGGCGCGGGTCGAGGTTGACGCAGCGGGCGCGCTTGGAGGGGTTGGCGCGTTCGGCGCGGGTGGGGTGGTCGCGGCGGAAGTAGAGCAGTTCCGGGACCTGGTGGAAGCGTCCGTGCAGGGTGATCTCGGCGACGAAGGTGCGGTCCGCGTGGTGGTAGCTGTCCATCGGTTTCACCCGGCGCAGCACGTCGGCGCGGATCACGCCGTAGAAGTCGTCGCCGCCGGGCTCGAAGAGCAGGCTGCGGAAGCGCTCCGGCGCGCTCGGGGAGTCGGTGGCGAGCGTGTACTCGTAGGGCACCGTCACCTGGCCGTCGCCGTCGATGACCGCCTGGTCGGTGTGGGCGAGGATGACGTCCGGGCGCTCGTCCAGTGCCTCTACGCAGCGCGTCAGCAGGTCGCGGCCGTAGAGGTCGTCGTGCGAGGCCCACTTGAACAGCTCGCCGCGGGACTCGGCGAACACGTGGTTGTGGTTCGGGGTGGCGCCGATGTTGCGGGGCAGCCGGAGGTAGCGGATGCGGGAGTCCTGCGCGGCGTACTTGCGGCAGATGGCCTCGGTGCCGTCGGTCGAGGCGTTGTCGGAGACGACCAGTTCGAAGTCCTCGTAGGTCTGGCCGAGCAGGGCGTCGAACGACTCGGCCAGGTACTCCTCGCCGTTGTACACGGGCAGGCCGATGCTCAGCCGCGGTCGGTCGGTCATGAGGTCCTCACTTCGGGGATGGGTTCGCGGAGGTGCTCGCGCAGGGCGGAGCGCAGTTGCAGCCACCACACGGCGGAGCCGCTGATGGTCGCGGCGGCGACGCCCCAGGCCGAACCGGACGTGCCGCCGATGGCCGCGCCGCCGAGCCCGCCGCCGACGTAGCAGGCGGAGGCGAACAGCTGGCAGCGCAGGCTGCGCCTGGCGGCGCCGAGCGCGCGCAGTCCGGCCGCGGCGCCGGTGCCGAGGCCCGCTCCGGCGACGCTGAGGGTGATCTGCACGATGAGGTGCGAGGAGGAGTGCCAGACGTCGCCGAGCGCCAACTCGCCGAGCCTGCCCGGCATCAGCAGCAGCGCCGAGCCCCAGAGCAGGGCTCCGGTGGCCTGTCCCCCGCCGAGGTAGAGGCAGAACCTGCCCAGTCGTCGCGGGGCCTGTCGCAGCACGCGGGCCGCCTCGGGGACGGTGACCAGCGAGAGGCCCATCAGTACGGCGAGGAAGGGGCCGAGGAGGAGTTCGGCACCGCGCACCGCGCCCACCGCGCCCACTCCGACGATCACGCCGAGGCCGTACGCCCGCAGCTGGCTCGCGCCGCTGAGGCTGACGTTCTCGACCAGGTACCGGTAGCCGAGGTCGCGCTGTTCGCGCAGCCAGCCGCGGGCCTGTGCCACCCGGGGCCGGATGCCGGACTGGACGCAGCCGTATCCCGCGGCGACCGTGGCGGACGCGCCCCAGGCGAGCACGAAGGCGCCCACGGTGTCGACGTGGGCCGCCACCACCATGGCGGGGATCAGCGCGATGCCCCACACGATGTCGTTGACGAACGCCTTCCGTCCGTCGCCCGCGGCGAAGAACGAGAACCGCCAGGCGTCCTGGAGCAGCAGCCCCGGCATCATGAGACCGAGGGCGGCGAAGGCGGGCCCGACCCGGCCGCCGAGGCCGAGTCCGGCCGCCAGGCAGAGCACTCCGAGGGCCGTGCCGACGCAGAGCGCGGTGCCCGTCGAGCGGGCCACCGCCCCGCGCCAGGACGCCGTGGGCACTCCGCTGAAGCGGACCACGAGCGGGTCGGTGGCCAGGCCGCGGGAGACGTTGAGCACCACGCCGTAGGTGACCCAGGCGAGGCTGAACACGCCGAAGGCGGTGACCCCGAGCGAGCGGGCCACGTAGATGCCGACCGCGAAGTTGCTGATGCTGGAGGCCGCCTGGTCGGCCAGTCCCCAGGAGAGCCGGCCGACGAGGGCCCGCTTGGCGGACCTGGCCGGTTTCGTGGCCTTCTCCCCGTCGGTGGTCGTCGATGTCATGTCTTGATCAGTCCGGCCTCGTGCAGGGCGTCGGCCGCTCCGGCGACGCTGTCGAACGGGAGCCCGGACCGCTCGGCGACGTCCAGCAGACTGTGCTCGCCGTCGGAGAGGTTGAGCACCCAGAGCATGGCCATCTGCGCCTGCTTGGTGTCGCTGCGGCCGCCGAGCGCGTCGTACAGCCCCCGCCGGCCCAACTGGGGTTCGCCGTAGGGGCTGAGGTTGAGGTAGCGCCGGTTGCGGTCGAGAACGGTGAACGCCTCGCGGCAGACGGCGAGGGTGTCGGCCATCGCCTCCGGGGAGACGAAGTCCGGGTTGTCCGCCGAGGTGTGGTACTCGGGGTACCCGGCGTACGGGGTCCGGCTGAGCGAGCCCACGCCGAGGTTGAAACCGGGCGAGCAGTACTGCCGCTCGTCGTAGCCGTACGGGGTGAACTCGTTGATGTGGTGCGGGCGTTCGGACACGGTCAGTACGTGCCGCAGCACGCGGTCGATCTCCGCGTCGCCGCGTCTGCTCTGCTTGTACGTCAGCTGTCCCGTGTCCCCGGCGCAGGCCAGCACGAGGCCGTGCTTGACCCGGTCGATGCGCTCCGCGTTGCGGGCCAGCCAGGTGATCGCCCCGATGGTGCCGGGGGCGTAGATGAACCGGTAGGTGTAGTACGGAGTCCGCTCCGCCAGCGCGCGGGCCAGGAAGGTCGCGACCGCGATGCCGGCCAGGTTGTCGTTGGCCAGCGAGGGGTGGCAGGTGTGGCAGGAGACGATGACCTCGTCGGCCACCTGCCCGGGGACGACGTGCTCGGCGTAGGTGAGGTGGCCGTCGGCGAGGGTGGAGTCGACGCGCACCTCGTAGTCGCCGTCGGGCAGCGCGTCCAGGGTCTCCTGGGCCAGGCAGAAGCCCCACTCCGGCTTGTAGTAACTCGTGCGGTACGGAACCCAGTTGGGGTGGTCCGGCAGCGTGTGCAGGTGTTCGCGCAGCTCGGAGAGCGGCATGGTCCGCGACACCGGGACGCTGTAGCCGAGCACGTGCAGGCTGGACGCGGCGAAGTCGACGACCCGCCGGCCCGTGCTGTCGGCGATGTACGCGTCCCGGATGTTCCACTCCTGCGGAACGGTCCAGTCGAGGACCTGCGTCCCGGTCGGCACCTCGTGGACCTGCAACGGGACGTACTCGCCGACGATGTCCAGGGTGGCGCGCACCCCGTCGCCGGTGATGCTCCGGCAGAGCGGGTACAGCCGCTCCACCAGTGCGTGCATCTCCTCGCCCACTGCGGTCACCGGCGCCACCGCAGGGTGTCGTCGACGGTGCCGGCCTCGGAGGCCGCCTTGAGCACGGCGAGGCGGGTGAAGCGCTGCTCGAAGTCCTCCCGGGTCAGGTCGAACTTCCGGTAGGCGTCGGCGAGTTCGAGCGCGCCCCGCTTCACCGTCCACTCGCAGTCGAAGTCGGGGACGGCGTTGCGGAAGCGGGAGAAGTCCACCCGGTACGAGCGCGGGTCGGCGCCGTTCTCGCCGGTGATCACCACCTTCGCGCCGGACACCGCCTCGGCGACCTGGTCGGCGATCTCGGCGACGGTGACGTTGTTGATCTCGCTGCCGATGTTGAAGGCCCGGTCGTGCACCGCCTCGCGCGGCGCGGTCAGCGCGGCCGTGAAGGCGCGTGCGATGTCGGCCGCGTGCACCAGCGGGCGCCAGGGGGTGCCGTCGGAGAGGACCAGCACCTCGCCGGACAGGAGCGCGTGGCCGACCAGGTTGTTCAGCACGATGTCGGCGCGCAGCCGGGGTGAGTAGCCGAAGGCGGTGGCGTTGCGCATGAACACCGGGGTGAAGTCGTCGTCGGCGAGCGCGTGCACGTCGTCCTCGACCCGCACCTTCGACTCCGCGTACGGCGTCACCGGGCGCAGCGGGGCGTCCTCGGTGACCAGGTCGTCGCCGCCCGAGGCGCCGTAGACGGAGCAGGTCGAGGCGTACAGGAAGCGCCCGACTCCGGCGTCGCGGGCCAGCTGTGCCAGCCGTACGGACGCGTGGTGGTTGATGTCGTAGGTGAGTTCCGGGGCCAGCGAGCCGAGCGGGTCGTTGGACAGCGCGGCCAGGTGGATCACGGCGTCGAAACCGGCCACGTGCTCGGCGGTGATGTCGCGCAGGTCCACCCGCGTGCCGGGCGGGTCGGCGGGGCGCGGGCCGAGGACGGAGTCGGCGAACAGGCCGGAGTCGAGGCCCACGACCTGGTGTCCGGCGGCGGTGAGGACGGGTGCCATCACGGTGCCCAGATAGCCCTGGTGTCCGGTCAGTAGTACGCGCAAGGTGTTCAACCCCCAGGTTGAGCGTGAGTTTGGTGACGGCGAAGGCCTCGGCGTAGCGCGCGTGACATTCGATACCGCGGATCCGGGCGAGGCCGAGGAAGGCCTCCCGGTCGTACCAGGGCCGGTGCCGCTGCGAGGCGTAGTGCTCCTGGAGCAGCCGCACCTTCTGTTCGGCGGTCTCCGGCGACAGCGGCTGGTACGCCGCCATGCGGCCGAGATCGCCGTCCCACTTGACGATCTCGTAGCCGAGGACGAGGTGGTCGCGGAACGCGGTGGGTATCAGCTGTGCCAGACCGCGGTGGTCCTGGTGCGCGTCATCGGTGCGTGGGGCCAGGATCAGGTCCGGGTCGGTCCGCTCGCGCAGTTCCTCGACCGCGGCCTTGGCCTCGTCCCAGTGCGTGGGCAGCCGGCCGTCCGGCAGCTTGAGCACGGTCAGCCGCAGGTCGGCGCCCGGGCAGAAGGCGGCGAGCGCGGCCTGCTCCTCCTGCTCCCGCTCGCTCCCGCCGCCGGAGAGCACCAGCGCGTCGACGCGGATGCCCGGCCGGGCCTGGCACAGCGTCAGCAGCGTGCCGCCGGCGCCGATGGCGATGTCGTCGCAGTGGGCGCCCACCGCGACGATCCGGTCCAGGGGCCGGCCCCGAGCCGGATCACGCTCTGGCTCCGGCACTGTCCCGCTCCCACACTGCCCAGGGGCGGTCGCCCCGGGTGTAGGCCTCGTCGAGCGCGGCCCGCTCCTTCACCGTGTCGGTCGGCTTCCAGAAGCCGCGGTGCTGGTGCGCCACCAGCCGTCCGCGCTTGGCCAGTTGGGCGCATCCGTCGGCGACCAGGTCCCCGTTCTCCGGTATGTGGTCGAAGACCTCCTGGCGGAGCACGAAGTAGCCGCCGTTCTCCCACAGCGGCATGTCGCTCACCGCGGTGATGCCGCCCACCAGGCCGTCCTCGCCCAACTCCACGCAGTGGAACGAGGATTGGGGCGGCACGACCATCATCGACGCCCCCGCGTCGCGCTGGGCGAACCGGTCGATCATCTCCGGCAGCGGGGCGTCGGTGAGCACGTCGGCGTAGTTGGCGAGGAACATCTCGTCGCCGTCCAGATGGTGACGCACCCTGCGCAGTCGCTCCCCGATCGGTGACTCGATGCCGGTCTGCGCGAACGTGATCGTCCAGTCCGCGATGTCGGTGGACAGCAGCTCGGTGCGCCCGCCCCGCAGCACGAAGTCGTTGGACGTCGTCTCCTCGTAGTTGAGGAAGAAGTCCTTGATGTGGTGGGCCCCGTACCCGAGGCACAGGATGAACTCCGTGTGCCCGAAGTACGCGTAGTAGCGCATGACGTGCCAGATCAGCGGTCGCGGGCCGACCATCGCCATCGGCTTGGGCACGTCGTCGGAGGTTCCGTTGCGCATGCGCATGCCGTAACCACCGCAGAACAGGACGACCTTCATGCTGTGACCTCCTTCAGGACGCCCTCGACGATGCTCAGTTCCGGGATCGGGAAGACCAGCCGGCCGCCCCACTCGTGCACGAACGACAGCTGCTCGACCAGCTCGGCCCGCAGGTTCCACGGGAGGACGAGGACGTAGTCCGGCTTGTCGGCGGCTATCTGCTCGGGCGGCAGGATCGGGATGCGGGTGCCCGGCGTGAACCTGCCGTGCTTGTACGGATTGCGGTCGACCGTGTACGCGAGCAGGTCGGGCCGGATGCCGCAGTGGTTGAGCAGGGTGTTGCCCTTGCCCGGGGCGCCGTAGCCGACGACCGTCTCGCCGCGCTCGGCCGCCTCGACGAGGAACCGCAGCAGGTCCCGGCGCACCTTGGCCACCCGAGCGGAGAACTCGGTGTACCCCGACAACTCCTGCAACCCGGCGGCCTTCTCCCGGGCCAGCACGTCGGCCACCCGCCGGCTCGGCTCGCCGGCCGCCTCGGCCGGCCGGGCCCACAGCCGGATGGAGCCGCCGTGCGTGGGCAGCAACTCGACGTCCACGAGGGCGAGTCCGCCGCTCGCGAGGGCCCGGATCGCGGAGGCGACCGTGTAGTACTGGAAGTGCTCGTGGTAGATCGTGTCGTACTGGTTCTCCTCGATCAGGGTCAGCAGGTGCTGCACCTCGATGGAGACCCAGCCGTCGTCGGCGACCAGCGCGCGCAGCCCTGGGTGAAGCCGATCACGTCGGGGATGTGCGCGTACACGTTGTTGGCCACGACCAGGTCCGCCGGGCCGTGCTCGGCGCGGACGGCGGAGCCGGTGTCGGGGCTCAGGAACTCCGTGACCGTGGGAACCCCCGCCTCCCGCGCCGCGGCACCGACGTTCACCGACGGTTCGATGCCGAGACAGCGGATCCCGCGGTCCACCACGTGCCGCAGCAGGTATCCGTCGTTGCTCGCGACCTCGACCACGAAGGAGTCGGGGCCGAGGTCGAGGCGCTGTGCGGCGCCGTCGACGAAGGTGCGCGCGTGCTCCACCCAGGAGGTCGAGAACGAGGAGAAGTACGCGTACTCCTTGAACGTCTCCTCCGGCGTGATCAGCGGAGGGATCTGCGCGAGCCAGCAGTCGGTGCAGACCCGCAGGTTCAGCGGGTACGTCTGCTCCGGCCGGTCCAGTTGGTCCGCGGCGAGAAAGCTCTCACATGGTGGTGTCGCCCCGAGATCGACGACGCTCGTCGTCGCTTCCGAGCCGCAGAGTCGGCATCGTGTCATCCTCTGTCCTCATCCCCCTGCCCGCGCGGGTGTCCCCACCGCGAGCCAGTGCTGACCGACCCGCGATCGCGGTCCGGTACTCCTCCAGCAGGCGTTCCAGGCCGACGGCCGGGCTGAAGCCCTGCTCGTAGCGGCGCCGGGCCGCCTGCCTGCCCCATCTCCCGGTTGCGGGCCGGGTCGGCCGCGATCCGGCGGATGCCGGACGCGAGCGAGGCGGCCTCGCCCGGGCGGTGCAGCAGTCCGGTGACGCCGTCCTCGACGAGTTCGACGAAGGCGCCGTGACCGGCGGCGACGGTCGGCACGCCGGCCGCCATCGCCTCCACGACCACCAGGCCGAACGCCTCGAGCCACGTCGAGGGAGCCACCACGGCGACCGACCGCGCGATGGCCTGCCGACACTGCTCCGGGTCGTACAGCCCGACGTAGCGCACGTCGTCCCGGCCCGCCGCCCAGGCGGTCACCTCCCGCTCCAGGGGCCCGGTGCCGGCGATCACCAGCGGTACGCCGACACCGCCGGCCGCCGCGATCTCGTCCCACGCGGTCATGAGCAGCCGCACGCCCTTGGCCTCCGCGAGCCGGCCGAGATACAGCACGTGCTCGCCGTCACCCGATCGGCGACTGCCCGGCTCCGGAACGAAGTTGTGCTTCACCGCCAGCCGCTCGGCCGGCATGCCGGAGCGCACCAGGACCTCGCGCTGCGCCGCGGAGATGCACAGGAAGCGCTCCACGCCGGACCACCACCGCCGCCGGTTGACCGACAGACTGACCGCGAGCGGCACGGTGGCGAGGCGGGAGTTGCGGTAGCAGCCGTGCCGGACGGCGGGCAGCGGTGTCGACCCGACGCACTCGGTGCACGGCCGGCCGTCCCGCTGGAGCGTGCCGGGCGGGCAGACCTGGGTGTAGTTGTGCAGCGTGGCGACGGCGGGCACATCGGCGTCGGCGCAGGCGGCCAGCACCGCGGGCGACAGGAGGGGGAACACGTTGTGGACGTGCACCACGTCCGGCCGTTCGGCGCGCAGCCGGGCGGCGAGTTCCGTGCGTACCGCCGGGTTCCACGGCACGAGGAGCGGCACCGCGACCTTGCCGAGGAGGGAGCGGGCGCCGATGTCGTCGCTGCGCCGCTCGAACACCTCGGCCCGGTGGCCGGCCGCGCGCAGCAGCTCGACCTCCTGGTCGACGACCTTGTTCTCCCCGCTCGGCTGCGCCGAGTTGTAGCGGTTGTGCACCACGAGAACGTGCATGCTCACTTCACCTCCGATCCACGCGCCCACCGCGGGACGTGTCGTCGTGGGGCCCGGGGCAGCGCGAGCGGAGCGGCCTGGGCCGCCGGCGCGGCCAACAGCGAGGCGGCCAGGGCGAGATGGAGCAGATACGGCGACGCGTCGCCGAGGCCGGCCTCGGTGTACGAGGCGATCGCGCAGTAGCTGATCAGGAAGATCGCGCAGGCCCTCGCCAGCGACGGTGGCCGCAGCAGCGCGACGCCGCCCAGCACGACGAGGAACGCGGCGACGAGGGTGACGCCGACCAGCCCCTGCTCGTTGTAGACGGCCAGCCAGCTGTTGTCGATCGGCAGCCCGCCGAACGACTTGTCGCCCAGGCCCACGCCGAACAGCTTCTCCGCGGTCGACCGGGGCGCGGTCAGCAGTGCGTGCCAGACCTTGGCCCGCCCGGTGAGACTGGAGAAGTTCTCCTGGCTCTGTCCGCGCAGGAACCAGGTCTGCAGCGCGGAGGCGAAGCCGACCGCGGCCACCACGGAGACCAGCACCGACCAGCTGAAGAAGCGGCGGGCCGCGGCACTGGTCAGGATGAGCGAGCCGATGGCCAGCACCAGCCCGAGGAGCAGGCCGAGCGTGGCCGTCCGGGTGTGGGTCAGCGCGAGCAGCACCAGCGACGGCACGATGACCAGCACGGCGCTGGTCCGGTCGGTCCGTCTGCCGATGACGAGCAGCGCGGTGAGCCCGATGATGACCGCCGCGTACTGCCCGATCTGCGGCGGGGTGAGGGGGCCACAGCGCGCCGACGAGGCGTCCGCCGTAGAGGCCGGGCAGGGCCTTGCCCGGGATACGGCCAGGCCGAGGGCGACCGAGCCGAGGACCGCGAAGTAGGCCCGGATGTGGTAGCGGACAAAGGTCAGGCTGCCGTCCCACCAGCGGCTGAGCAGCCACAGGGTGCCGACGAAGAGGGTCAGCCGGAAGCAGCGGAACAGCGCGCCCATGCCGGACTCCAGGCTCGCGCTGGAGATCGCGCTGGACACCAGCAGCAGGCTGAGCAGCAGCACATAGGCGCTGGGCCGGATACGCACCCGCGGGTTGACCATGAGGGCCAGCCCGAACGCGGCGACCAGCGAGCCCATGGTGACCATCTGGATGAGGGAGCGCGGCAGCGGCACGATGGTCTTGGCCCTGCGGAGCCGAGCGTGTTGAGGACCAGCAGCCCCCAGACGATCCCGACGGTCCTCGGTGGGCCGGCCGGGCGCGCTGCGGCACCGGGCGGCGTCTGCGCCGTGTCCGGTCCGCGGGTCTGGTTCTCCCCATCTCAACCACCCGCCTGCAGGTCGAGGGTGCTGCCCCGGTCCTGCTGGTACGGCGCCGTCTGCCACTGCCCGAAGTCGAGCACCTTGCCCTGGTCCTCGGCGACGAACTTCCACGGCCCGACGTAGACGTTGTCGTGCCAGCGGTTGTGCTGCTCGCCGGTGATGGCGTCGGCCACCCCGTCGCCGTGGTACGGCGACCAGTCCGGGTAGGTGCCGTAGTTGGACAGCACCGCCATGCGGTCGCACATCTCCGTGCACTTGACGACGGACTCGTCCAGCACGAAGCGGTTGTCGTGGATGTCCACCCACTGGGTCTTCCACCGGCAGTCCGAGTAGAGCGGCGCCTTGGTGATCGCCGGTCTCACACACGTGCTCGTCTTCTTCACCAGCAGGGTGCAGTCGCCGGACGAGGTGTTGGCCGGGCTGTTGCAGAACCGGTCGGCGTTCTCCCAGAGGGTGATCCCGGACCAGTTGTCGGCCAGCGTGTTCCCGTAGATCTCGATCTTGTGGGTGCGGGCCTTGACCCGTGGTTCGCCGCCGGACTCGGACAGATAGATCGTCGCGTACGGGAAGGTGTCGCCGCTGTCGGCCGCCTTGCGGCCCTCCACCCAGTGTTCCGCCGGATCGTGTTGTCGCGGATGACCGCGTTGTAGCTCGTCTCGTAGATCAGTGCGGCACCGTCGTTGGCCTCGATCACGTTGTTCTCGATGAGGAAGTCGTTGTTGTTGGTGTCCGCCCACAGCCCGGTGCCACGGTTGTCGTGCACCCAGTTCCCGCTGACGTCGGCGCCGTTGACCTCCCAGAACTTGATGCCTCCGGTGCAGCCGCAGCCCTTCTGCCTCCGCTCCCAGTCACCGGTGTTGTTGCCGACGATCTCGTTGCCCTGGACCACCAGGCCGGTGAGGGGGCCGTTGCCCTTGTAGGCGTTCATGCCGTACTGGCCGTTGTCGCGCAGGCAGTCGGCGCGGACCTGCTGTCGGGCACCGGCCATCAGTCCGGCGCCGGCGTTGTCCTTGATCGTCGCGTGTTCGACGACCCATCCGTCGGCCGAGTCGTGGTTGACGACCCCTCGTCCTGCGGCGCGACGAATCCCTGCACGGTGAGATAGCGGATGGTGACGTCGGCGGCGTTGCCGGTGAAGGCGTACTGGTTGACCTTCCGGCCGTCGAGTACCGCGCCCGGTGCGCCGATGTAGTGGTCCCCCTTCTTGGGGATGACCTGGGCGTAGCGGTCCCGCTCGAGCCTGTGGGTACCCGGCTTGAGCCAGAACGTGGTGTTCGGGGGCTCTTCTTGGTCTTCGCCGCCAGGTCGCCGACCACCTCGGGGTCGACGGTCACCGCGCCCGCGGGTGCCTTCGCCGGTCCGGCGGCGGGGTTGGCGCACACCCGGGCCACGGACCGGGCGGCGGCCGTGTCCGTGGACGGCGCGGCGTCCGGCTTCGTCGCGGCCGGGGCGCTCGACGTGCTGTCGCAGCCGGTCGCCGTCAGGAGGAGCAGCGCCAGCGGTACGACCGCAAGCGCCCGGTGCGCTCTCATGTTCCCCACACGCCCCCTGGGCCCGGAACCGGAGCACGGTGGTGAACCCGTCCGCGCCGTCGGCGAAGCCGGTGCCGACCAGCGTGGTGGCGGGTTCCTTGCGCCCGAATCCGGCGGAGTACCAGCCCAGCGGCGGTTCGCTCGCCGCGGTGCGCCCGCCAGGACAGCTGCGGCGGCAGGTCGAGCACCGCGGACCGCCCCCTCGCCGTCCCGGATCCAGGTGAGCACCGCGCGGTGCCCGACCAGGTCCGCGGCGACCGCGGGACCGAGGTGGAACGCCAGTCGCACGTCCCGGCGCGGGCCGGTCACCTCGTCGACGATCCTCAACTCCTGGCTCGCGGCCGTCAGTTCCACCCGGCGGCGGTGCACCGAGCCCTGGTAGCCGTCGTGCTCGGCGGCCCAACGGGCCTTTCCCGCCCCGGAGTTGTCCGTGTCCAGGACGCGGGTGCGGGCGTGCCGGGTCCACAGGAACGGGCCGCCGGAGACGGACTGGTCACCTCCGTCCAGTTCCAGGGTGTTGTGACCGAGGGTCGACCGGAAGTACCGGCGCCACTCGGGCTGCCCGTGGTAGCAGTACGTCCCGGGGTCGGCGAGCACGTCGATCCCGTCGTGCCGGACCTCCACGGACAGCGCGTCCGCGTGGGCGTGCGCGGCGATGGACAGGAAGCCGTGCGGACCGCCGTCGCAGCGGCACCAGATCTCCTCCGGACCGCGCAGGACGGTGAGCCCCGCGTCGGCGAAGCGGTCGGGCCTGGTGGCCGGTCGGGCGGTTGCGTCCTTCGCGTACGGCTTGATGAGCGCGGCCAGCAGCGGGGTGCGCACATCGGTGCCCGTCACCTCCGGCCACCAGTCGAGCCGGCCGAAAACGGCCTCGCCGGTGGCCAGCAGCGAACCCCAGCGGTCGGTGCCCGCACCGTCCAGGATCAGGCCGTGTCCGTCGTCCGCGTCCCCTGGCGGGGCGGGCGCAGCCGGTTGTCCACCACGGCGGCCAGCGCGTCGGTCATCCGCAGCAGCACCAACCGCAGCGACCCGGGCACCGGCACGTCCGCGGCATCGGCCTCGGCCAGCGCGGCCAGGCCGAGTTCCAGCACGAGTCCGTGGTACTCGGTGGCCAGTTCGCGGTTGAGGCCGGAGACGAAGGTGTTGGCGCGCAACTGCCGTTCCAGCGAGCGCAGCGCGTCGGAGCGCCAACGCGCCGACGCGGGGGAACCAGTTGAACGCGCAGGCCGCGGCGGACTGCCCGGCCGTTTCGGCGATGACGTGGTTGTTGGCCGAGGAGCCCCGGCTGGGGAACGCGGCCAGCCAGCGCTGGTGGTGCCAGATCTGGTTCCGGGCCACCGGGTTGTCCTCGAACAGCTCGGCCGCGCCCGGCCAGCCGTCGAGGAGGCGGCGGATCCACACCCAGGACAGCAGCCGGATGCCCAGCTCGATGCCGCTGATCCAGTGCACGCCCCGCAGCGGCGGGTTGGCCGCCCACCACGACCGCAGGTGCGCGGCGACCCGCTCGGCGTACCGCTCGTCCCCGGTGACCGCGTAGGCGGCGGCGAGCACGGTGAGGTACTGGTGCCTCGACGGTTCCCAGATCTGCTTGATGTCCCCGGTCAGGTCCTCGTTGCGGTACGGCACGTCGAAGGCGTAGCCCGAGGGGGCCCGGCGCCCGGTCTTCGGGTCGTGGAACCAGTCCGGGTCGGTGAGGTCGTCGCGGACCACGCCGAAGAACTCGGCGTGCCCGCCCATCAGTTGGTCCGCCTCGGCGACAAGCCGTTTCACGGCGTCCGGCGCCACCTCGGCGACCGTGCCCGCGGGCAGGACGGCGGTGAAGCGGGCGCCGGTGACGGTCGGACAGTCGGGCGGCGCCGACCGCCAGCGCCGTCTGCGCACGGTGTCGCCTGCCCGGCCCGCGATCTCACGCGGGCCCATCCGGGACAGCCGGCGCAGGTACCAGCCCGGACTCCCGAGGTCACGGTCATGGCGTCCTCGCCAACGTCACCGGCGCGCCGCCGGCCAGGCCGGTCCCCACGGCGAGGGTGGCCGCCGTGGTGGCGACCAGCGACTCCAGCGGCACCGGCATCGGTCCACCGGTCCGAACCGCCTTGACGAACGCGGCCAGTTCGGCGTTCTGGCCCTTGTCCCGGGCCTTGGGCAGCCGCGAACTGACCCACTTCTTGCGGCCGTGCACGGAGGCGCGCACGAAGTCGTCGAGACGCAGCACCTTGCCGTCCGCGACCAGGTCCAGGGTCTCCTTGGGGGAAGCCGGGGGCACCGGTGGTGACGTAGCTGATGGTGGCGGTGGAGCCGTCCGGGTAGCGCAGGACGACCTGGAGGTCCTCGTTGCCGGGTGCGGCCGTCGTGTACACGGAGACCGGGTCGGCGTCGAGGAGCCAGCTCGCCGTGTCGATGAAGTGGCCGCCCTCGCCGGCGAACCGCGAGCCCTCGGCGCCCTGTTGGAGGTACCAGCTGCCGTGCTGCAGCTTGCCCGCGTTGACGAGGTAGCGCAGGCTCGCCGGTCCGGTCCGGGCGCCGAACCGGTCCTTGGCCTCCTGGAGCAGCGGTGCGAAGCGGCGGTTGAAGCCCACCTGCAGGCGGTCGTTGCCGGACTCCTCCACCGCCGCGAGCACTCCGGCCAGTTCGTCCTCGGTGAGGGCGAGGGGCTTCTCCACGAACACGGTCTTGCCGGCCAGCAGTGCCTGCCGGGTCAGTTCGGCGTGCGAGCTGTGCCGGGTGACCACGAACACGGCGTCGACGGACTTGTCGCCGAGGACGGCGTCGAGGTCGGTGGTCGCCTGGGCGAAGCCGAACTTCCGCTGCGCGTTTGCCCCGGAGAGCGCCGTCGTGGTGACGACGGTCGACAGCTCGACGCCCTCGCGCCGGGCCAGGTGCGGCAGCAGCATCGACGTGGCGTAGTTGCCCGCGCCGACGAACGCAAGCCGCACCGGGTTCTTGGCGGACCGGGCCGGGGTGGACGTCCCCTCGCCTCGGCGGACCGCGGGCACGGCCACCACCGGAGCCGGCGTCTCCCCGCTTCCTCCGTCTGCTCGGGGTAGCGGAACAGCACGGCCACGGCCTTGAGTTCGCCGTCCTTCAGGCGCTGGTACGTCTCTACGGCGTCGTCGAAGTCGGCGATGTGGGAGACCAGGGGCTCCACGTCGACCCTGCCGCGGGCCACCAGGTCGAGGAAGCAGGCCAGGTTGCGGCGCTCGGTCCAGCGGACGTAGCCAATCGGGTAGTCGCGGCCCTCCAGCTCGTACGACGGGTCGTAGCGTCCGGGGCCGTAGGAGCGCGAGAAGCGGACGTCGAGTTCCTTCTCGTAGTACGCGTTCCAGGGCAGGTCCAGGCGGCACTTGCCGATGTCGACGACCCGGCCGCGGTCCCGGGCGAGCCGCGCGGCCAGTTCGACGGGCTGGTTGCTGCCGCCGCCGGCGGCCAGGAAGACCTGGTCCACGCCGTGGCCGTCGGTGAGTTCGGCGACCGCCGCTTCCACCGCGGCCGAGGCGGGGTCGCCACAGGCCGCGGCGCCCAGGCGCTCGGCCAGCTCGCAGCGCGTCGGGTCCGGGTCGGCGCCGACCACGCGGACTCCGGCGGCGGTGAGGAGCTGCACCACGAGTTGCCCGATCAGGCCGAGGCCGATGACGAGGGCCACCTCGCCGAGCTGCGGCTCGCCCTGGCGGACGCCCTGCATCGCGATCGAGCCGACGGTGCCGAAGGCCGCGTGCCGCGGCGCGAGGCCCTCGGGGACCGGGGCGTAGAGGTTCTTCGGCACCCAGTTCACCTCGGCGTGCAACGCGTGCTCGTTGCCGGCGCAGGCCACCAGGTCGCCGACCTTCACGTCGTCGATGCCGGCGCCGACCTGCTCGACCACCCCGCACAGCGAGTAGCCCAGCGGCGTGTAGGAGTCCAGCTTGCCCATCACCTTGCGGTAGGTGGCGGGCACCCCGTTGGTGGCGACGCTCTGCATGACCTTGGCCACCTGGTCCGGGCGGGAGCGGGCCTTGCCCAGCATCGACATGCCGGCCTCGGAGACCTTCATGAGCTCGGTGCCGGTGGATATCAGCGAGTAGGCGCTGCGCACCAGCACCCCGCCCGGCTTGCACCCCGGTACCGGAACGTCGAGCACCGCCAGCTCGCCGCTCTTGTAGTTCTGTACAACCTGCTTCACCAGAACTCCTGTTTCTAAGCCGTCTTCCGAGCGCTCCGGGCGGAGCCGGAGGTCGCGTCGCGATACCAGTACTCGAGGGTCAGTACGTGCCACAGATGCTTGGAGTAGTCCGCCTGTCCGGCGGCGTCCTCGGCGACCATCCGGGCCAGCGCGTCGCGGCGCAGCAGCCCGGACCGGACGAGTTCGCCGTCGTTGACGACCTCGCGCACCAGCGGTGCCAGGTCCCGGCTCATCCAGGCCCGCAGCGGGGCGCTGAACAGGCCCTTGGGCCGGTACACGATCTCCCGGGGCAGGATCGAGGTGGCCGCCTCCTTGAGGGCGGCCTTGCCCTGGCGTCCGACGATCTTGCGGCTGCCGGGCACGGCGAACGCCGCCTTGACGACCTCGATGTCGACGTACGGCGTCCTGACCTCGGTGGAGGCGGCCATGCTGGAGCGGTCCGTGTAGGCGAGGTTCAGCCCCGGCAGGAACATGCGGGCGTCGGTCAGGCACATGCGGTTGACGAAGTCGTCGAGGTCGTTGTCCTGGTAGACGTCCGTGTGCTCGGTGATCACGTCGTCGACCGTCCCGGCCAGGTCCGGGTCGATCAGGGCGAGCAGTTCGTCCCGGTCGTACATGGTGTAGCTGCGCCGGAACGCGGTCTCCTCGGGCAGGCCGGCGAAGGAGAGGAACCGCTTCGCGAAGCGCACCGACCGGTAGCCCCGGCTGGCCGAGGCGACCGGCAGCCGGTCCACGACCCCGGACACCGCGCGCCGCAGCGGGCGCGGGACACGCTGGTAGCGCAGCGCCAGAAGGTTGGCGAAGTGCTTGCGGTACCCCGCGAACAGTTCGTCGGCGCCCATGCCCGAGAGCATCACCTTGACCCCGGCCTCGCGGGCGGCCATGCAGATCAGATAGGTGTTGATAGCGGCGGGGTCGCCGATCGGCTCGTCCAGGCTGTACGTCATCTGCGGCAGCAGGTCGAGGACGTTCGGGGCGATCTCGATCTCGTGGAGGTCGACGCCGAACCGCTCGGCGACCTGGCGGGCGTAGCGCAGGTCGTCGGGCATCGCCTCGAACTTGGCGTCCTCGGCGCGGAATCCGATCGTGTAGGCGGAGATCCCGGGCTGGTGGCGGGCGGCCAGGGCGGTCAGATAGCTGGAGTCGAGGCCGCCGGAGAGGAAGGTCGCCACGGGGACGTCGGAGAGCAGGTGCCGCCGGGTCGACTCCTCGACAACGGCGTCGAGGTCCGGCTTTTCGCCGGCCAGGGCCCGCTCCCGGCCCTCGGCGGCGACTTCCTTCAGGTTCCAGAACCTGCCGCGTTCCACCGTGCCGTCGGGACGGCACCTGAGCCAGCTCCCGGGCTGCAGCTTCTCCGCCTCACGGAACGCGCAGCGGGAGTCCGGCACCCAGTAGTAGAGGAGGGAGGCCACCAGCGCCGCGTGGTCCACCTCCAGCGGCCTGCCGGTCGCGGCGGCGAGCGCCTTGAGCTCGGAGGCGAACATCAGGCCCCCGCCGCGCCGGAGCAGGAACAGCGGCTTGATGCCCAACTGGTCGCGGGCCAGCACCAGTTCACCGGTCCGCTCGTCGAAGACGCCGAACGCGAACATCCCGCGCAGCCGGGGCAGACAGTCCGTGCCCCAGCGGCGCCAGGCCTCCAGGAGTACCTCGGTGTCGGAGGTGCCGCGGAAGCGCACCCCGGTGGCCGCCAGTTCGGCACGGAGTTCGGGTGCGTTGTACAGCTCGCCGTTGTACGTCAGGGCGAGGCCGTCCGAGACCATCGGCTGGGCGCCGGTCTCGGACAGGTCGATGATGGACAACCGGCGGTGCCCCAGCTGCACTTCGCCGTCGCCCAGGGGTGGCCGTAGCGGCCAGAGCCGTCCGGGCCGCGGTGGGCGACGGTGTCGGTGAGCCGGTCGGTGACGGCCTTGCCGTCAGGCCATCGGTACGTGCCCGCGATGCCACACACGTCCTACCTCACCTCCTGGTCGTTGTCGGGGACCCGTGCGGTCCGTATCGGCTGCCGTTCGGTGAGCCGTCGGCCGGTGGCGTTCTGCCAGGTCGGGCGCTCGGTCCGGCCGCGCAGCGCGTTGGCCAGCCCGTCCCACAGCGTGCCGTCGGTCCGGTCGCGCGGGTCGGGGGCGATCAGCACCACTCCGACGACCGGGATGCCCTGGTCCGCGAGCTGCCGGGCCACGGTGTGCAGCCAGGAGGCGCTGCCGTGTCCTGCGCGTACGACGAGCACGGTGCGGGTGCCGAGGTACTGGAGGTCCGTCCACGCGGTGCCGGGCGCCACCGAGCCGACGCCGATCCGCTGGTCCTGCGGGGACACGGTCGCCGCGTGCTCGCCGCCGACCACGGTGGGGTCTCCCGGTTTCGGCCGGTGACCGGAGAGCTGGGTGCCGGGGAGGCCGTCGACGACGGTCACCGGCCCGTCCTCGCCCAGGGCCCGGGCGAGCCCGAGGGCGATCACGGCCGTGCTGCGCGCGCAGCCGAGTTCGAGCAGTGACAGCGGTTCCGGTGCGCCGCGCGCGGTGCGGGCCAGGGTGGTGGTGAGGCGTTCGCGGGCCACCCGGGTCCGCTTGCGCTGCCACAACCTGCCGGAGCGGCGGGGCAGTTCGGCGATGACCGAGGCACCGAGGTTCGCCGCGATGTCCCGGCGCAGCACGGGCCGGTCCGCGACGACCACGCCGACGGCGGCCAGCGCGAGCCCGAGGAAGAGCCCGAGGACGAGTCCGACCACGGCGTCGGTGACGAGGGTCTTGGGCAGGGAGTGCGCCACCGCGCGCGGGGCGTCCACGATCTGTGTGCCGGCGACGAGCTGGGGTGCGCCGACGCGGGCTTCCTCGGCGCGCTGGCCGAAGTCGGAGATCTGCGAGGTGAGTTCGGCGCGCCGCGCGAAGAGCGATTCCAGGTTCGCCGCGTCCTTGGGGTCGGTGTCGGGCGACCGGCCGCCGATCGTCTTGTTGACGTCGGCGAGCTCCGCCTCCATGCGGTCGCGCTGGTCGAGCAGGCCCTGGGCGTTGGCATCGGCGATGGCCTGGATGCGCTTGGCGTGGTCCGCGACGAACGCCTCGGCCAGCGCCTTGGCCCGGGCCACTGCCTCCGCGTCGGTCTTGCCCGTCACATCGATCTCGAGGACGTTGTTGGTCAGCCCTGTGCCCCGGTAGTCCTTCATGAAGTCCTCGGGTTTCTCCGGGGACTTGAGGGCCTTCAGGGCCTGGCCGGCGATCCGTGAGGTCGCCAGCAGCTGGGCGTCGGTGCGGATCAGCGTCCCGGTGTCGTTCGGCTGGTCCTCCTGGTGCGCGACCAGCACCTTGGTCACCGCGGCCGGAGCCGGCGGCATCAGGACCGCCACGGCCGCGCCGGCCAGCATCCCGAGGAGCGCCATGACGCCCCACAGACGGCGGCGTCTGCGCACCGCGACCACCAGTGCCTGGAGGTCGAGGAGCGGGGTCGCGGCCGACGACTCCGAAGTCGTGCTCGTCGTCACGCTGGATCTCCTGTCGCGTGGCCATGGACCGCGAACGTCAAGGTGGCGTCGTCGGAAAGTCGGTCGGCGGTTTCCGTCGGTCCGGTGCGGACCGTGCCGGCGACGACGACACCGACGAGCTCGTGACCGCCGTCCGCGCAGGCCTCGGCGACGCCGGCGAGTTCGGCAGCGGTCCAGTTCCCCGCGCTGAGGACGGCGAGCGCACCGGACTCGGTCTCGCGGTCCGGCACGATCGGCCGGTCCACCGAGACCTCCACGACCCGCAGCCGGGGATCGCCCCCGGCCTCGGCGACGAGCTGTCCGGCGGCCAGTCGGGCCACCTCGTCGCCTTCCGGTACGACGACCAACAGCCGCCGGGGAGTGGGAAGTTGGTCCCGGAGGCGGGAGCACACCCGCCGGTAGCGGATGCGCCGCTCGGCCTCGTCGCCGGAGCGCAGCGGGGCCGGGAGGTCCCACCGGGTGTCGGTGCCGAGCAGCCGGCGGAGCCGGGCCCGTGCACCGGGGCTCTCGGGCCGGTGTCCGTGCCGTTCGCCGGGCACGTCGACGGTGCCGAGGAACGGCGAGCCGAGCGCGGCGGCGATCTCCGGTTCGGTGCGCAGCCGGCGGCTCACCCGGGCGGCGGCGAGATGGCCGACGACGGCGAGCAGGAGGAACAGCAGCGCTCCGGCGCCGATGAGCTGCGTCCTCGTGGGAGCGGCCGCGCCGGTCGGCCGGGGAGCCGGTCCCATGACGACCATGCTGGCCTTGGCGGTGGCCGGGTTGGCCTCCTCCAGCTTCTTCATGGCGTCCTGGAGTCCGGTGCGCAGGCCTTCGAGCTCGGTGCGGGCCTGCACACCCTCCACGGTCTGCCCCGGATCCGCCGAGCCGGCCAGCTCGGTGATACGGCGGTTGGTCTCGGCCACCTGCTTGCGCAGCGCCTCCGTCGCCGTGTCCGCCGCGGGGTCGGTGCTGCCGCCCGCGATGCGGGTGGCGAAGGTGACGAACTGCTGGGCCAGCTGGTCGGAGAGCCGCTGTGCGCGCTCGGGGTGTCGGCCGTGCCGGAGACCTTGATGATGTTCCCGTCGTCCGCCTTGGCGCTCACGTCTTTCTGCAGTTCGGTGCCGTTCACGCCTTTCCAGTTGAGCGCGGCGGCGGCCCTGTCGACCACCGCCGAACTGGTGGCGATGTCCACCTGGGTCAGGAGTTCGCGCTCTTCCCACTGGCCCGGCAGCAGGACCGATGCCTGTGCCGTGTAGCGCGGCGGAAGCAGCAGCACCGAGGTGCCGTAGCCGAAGAGCGCGCCCACTAGGGCGAGGACGGCCAGCAGCCGCCATCGCCGGCGGAGAATCCGTCCGATCGTGACCAGGCGGATCGTGTCGTCATTCAATGGTGCGGCCTCTTCCCCGTACGGACCGGCCCGTCCGCGGACACCGGGGTCTGGTCCCGGCAGGCGGCGGCATAGGCGGCGAGCAGTGACGCTTGCGAGTTCTCCCAGGACAGCGGTCCGCTGATCCGCTCCTGGCCGGTCTTCCCCATCCGGGTCCGCTTCTCGGGATCGTCGAGGAGCAGCGCGACGAGCTTGGCGAACTGGGCCTCGTCGTCGTCGGGCGCGTAGACGGCGGCGTCACCGGCGGAGACGCGCGCCTCCCGGAGGTCGAACGAGACGATCGGCCGCCCCATCGCCATGTACTCCAGGACCTTGTTCATGGTCGACACGTCGTTGAGCGGATTGCACGGGTCGGGTGAAAGGCACACGTCCGCGGTGCACAGGTAGCGCACCAGGTCGGCGTCCGGGATGCGCCCGGTGAACTGCACCTGCTCGGAGAGACCGAGCTGCCGGGACAGTTCGACCATCGCGTCGAAGGCGTCGCCGGCGCCGACGAAGACCGCGTGCCAGTCGGTCCGCCCGAGCTCGTCGCGCAGTTTCGCCAGGGCCCGCAGGGCGTAGTCGACGCCGTCCTGGGGTCCCATGACGCCGAGGTAGCACAGCAGATGGGGCTTGCCGCGCTTCAACTCCGGCTCCGGCGGGACGGGTTGGAAGCGGTCGGTCGCGGGCGCGCTGCGCACCACGAAGACGTCCTCCGGCCGCTTGCCGCCACGGCGCAGCGCGACGTCCTTGTAGCTCTCGTTCGTGGCGAGCACGATGTCCGCGGCCCGGTAGGTGCGCCGCTCCAGCGCGCACACGGCGCGGTAGAGGAGGTCCTCGCCGCGGTCGAACCGGGAGAGGTACAGCTCGGGCACCAGGTCGTGCTGGTCGAAGACGAAGCGCGCGCCGCGCCGCTTCATCCACAGGGCGGGCAGGAACAGCAGGTCGGGCGGGTTGCAGGCGTGGACCACGTCGACCGGGCCGACCTTGCGGGCGAGCCGGATTGTGTGCCACAGCGCCGATCCGTACTCCCGCAGATAGCCGGACGGTCCTCCGGTGGCCGCGCGCAACGGGTAGCGGTGGATCCGCACCCCGTCGATCACGGCCTCCGCCTCCGTGTCCCGCTTCTCCCCGGGGCAGATGACGTGCACCTCCCAGCCCGCGTCGCGCAGGGTGGTGCACTCCTGCCACACCCTCCGGTCGAACGGCACCGACAGGTTCTCCACCAGGATCAGCGCGCGCCGGCCCGCTCCGTCGCCGCTGTTCGCGTTACCAGGCAAGGCCCATGTACCCCGGCTCGGCCCGGCGCGCATCGGCGTCGGGAAGGTGGACGAGGTCGACGATCGCCGGTCCGCCCGCGTGGGGCAGCGCCGACAGCACGGCCGGGTCCTTGGTCCCGACCAGGCACACCTCGGCGTGCTCCAGCACCTCGTCGACGGAGTCGGCGAGCAGCTGCGCGAGATGCGGGAGCCGGCTCTCGATGTACTCGCGGTTCGCGCCGAGCAGCCGGGAGAGGCTCACGTTGGCGTCGTAGATCCTGAGGTCGTAGCCCTTGCCGAAGAGTCTCTCCGCCAGTTCGACGAGCGGGCTCTCCCTGAGGTCGTCGGTGCCGGGTTTGAAGGACAGCCCGAACAGGCCCACCCGGCGCTTGCCGGTGCGCTCGACCAGGTCCACCGCGCGCTGGAGGTGGTCGGAGTTGGAGGCCAGCACATGCGAGAGGATGGGGACGGAGACGTCGGCCCGCTGTGCCGCGAAGACCAGGCTGCGCAGGTCCTTGGGCAGGCACGAGCCGCCGAAGGCGAAGCCGGGGCGCAGATAGGCGGGGCTGATGTTCAGCTTGCGGTCGGCCAGGAACACGTCCATCACCTGGTGCGAGTCCACGCCGAGGGCCTGGCAGACGGCGCCCAGTTCGTTGGCGAAGCCGATCTTGAGGCCGTGGAAGGCGTTGTCGGCGTACTTGATGGCCTCGGCGGTCGGGATCGGCACCTGGAACACCTCGCCGGGCAGGCCGTCGTAGAGCGCGGCCACCGCGTCGCCGCTGGCCGGGTCGAGTTCGCCGATGACGGTTTTCGGCGGGTCGAAGAAGTCCTGACGCTGGTGCCCCGCAGGAACTCCGGGTTGACCGCGACCCCGATGTCCACGCCGGCGGTGCCGCCGACGTGCTTCTCCAGGATCGGCACCAGGAGGTTCAGGCAGGTGCCGGGGAGCATGGTGCTGCGGAACACGACGGTCTGTCGTCCGCCCCGCTCGGCGAGCGCGGCGCCGATCTCCTCGGTGACCCGCTCCAAGTAGGTCGTGCACAGGCTGCCGTTGGGCTCCGACGGGGTGCCCACGCAGATCAGCGACACCTCGCTGTCCGCTATCGCCTCGCGGACGTCGCGGGTGGCGCGCAGCGCGCCGGTCCGTACGACCTCGGCGATGAGTTCGCCGATACGTTCCTCCACCACGGGTGCCTTGCCGTCGTTGACCAGGTCGACCTTCACCTGGTTGACGTCCACCCCGATGACCTCGTGGCCCATGCTGGCCAGGCACGCGGCCGACACACAGCCCACGTAGCCGAGCCCGAAGACGCTGACTCTCATGACCGGTCTCTCCCCAGGCAGGCCCCTGCGGCCTGCGGTCCGCGCGGCGGTCGGACGACCCCGCGCATCAGTAGGCCCCCTGCCCGTGGAGCACGGCGCGTAGTGTCTTCCACAAGATCACCGTGTCCAGGGCGAGCGACCAGTCCTCCACGTAGCGCAGGTCGAGGCGGACCGCCTCCTCCACGGCAGGTCGCTGCGTCCGCTGATCTGCCACAGGCCGGTGAGCCCGGGCTTGACCAGCAGCCGTCTTCGGATGTCCGGGTCGTACGCGGCGGACTCCTCCGGCAGCGGGGGCCGGGGTCCGACGAGCGACATGGATCCGGTGAGCACGTTGAAGAGCTGCGGGAGCTCGTCGAGCGAGTACCGGCGCAGCACCGCTCCCACCCGGGTCACCCGCGGATCCCGGCGGAGCTTGAACAGCAGGCCCGCGCCCTCGTTCCGGTCGGCCAGGGCCGCCCGTGCCCTGTGGGCCCCGGCGACCATGGTGCGGAACTTGACCATGGTGAACTCGCGGCCGTCCTTGCCGACTCTGCGCTGGCGGTAGAGGATCCCGCCGCGACTGTCCATCAGCACGAGCAGCCCGACGAGGAACATCAGCGGCGCGAGCACCACCAGCAGAATCGTTGCGCCCAGCCGGTCGACGACCCCCTTGATCGCCCGACGGCCGCCGCTGAAGGTCGGCATGCTGACCCGCAGCAACGGGATCCCGAGCACCGCGTCGACGTGCAGGCGCGGGCCGGCCACCTCCATCAGCACGGGGGCCACGATCATCTCGGCGTCGCTGCCCTCGAGGTTCCAGGCCAGCCGCTGCAGCCGGTCCGGTGACCAGTGCGGGTCCGGTGTGACGGCTACGACCCGGTAGCCGTCGTGGCGGACGTGCTTGGCGACGTCCTCCAGCATGCCTATGACCGGCACCCCGTCCAACTGGTCGCCGTCGAGGCCGCCTTGGTCTCCGTCGACCCCGCGGCCGTCCGGAGTGCAGACGGCCTCCACCCGCCAGCCGAGGTGCGGGAACTTGCGGGTCCGGTTGATCAGATCGCGCACGGTCGCCGGGCTCCCGGCGGCGAGCACCGGTCTCAGGCAGCGTCCTTCGTTGCGCTGTTTGTGCAGCCAGAGACGGAGCACATACCGCTCCGTCATCGTGACGAGCGCGATCGCCGGGATCGCGACGAATATCCAGAGCTTGATGTTGCGCGAGGTCAGAGCGATCCCGCCGAGCGCCAGCACGACGGTCGCCGTGAACAGTGAACGTCCCAACCGGCGGAATTCCTCGGCGCCTTGGCCGAGTACGGCCGGAGACCACGAGCGGCTCACCGCCAGCGCGCCCAGCACCAGCAGCTGGGTGCCGAAGGCGAGAATCCCCACTTCTCATGCCAGTTGGCCGCGTCCCTGGCCCCGAAGAAGTCGCCGATCGCCGCCACCACGCAGGCGGTGGCCACCGTGTCGCTCAAGATGACGGTACGGCGGTACCGCTGCTCCCAATCGGTCGCGGGCTGACTGATCGCCCCGTCCGCCAGACGCCCACGCGCCGACGGAAAAGGGCCGACTATTCCCCCTGCCGCACAGAACCCCCAAGGTCCCCAGTGGTACGGCGTCGCCGCCTCACACTGTTTTGCCCCCTGCGGAGGGTCCCCGCCCCCGCACCATGCCTCCTTCTCGAGAGGCCCCCGCCGCGCTGTTCCCCCTCGGAAAGCCACCGCCCCCGGCGTATGGCATCCCGGCTGTCCCAGAGCTACGTCAACGACCTGGCGACAGCGGACTCCCAAGTCCTGCCGGGCTCTTGACGTACGCGACGACCCCCGAAACCTCGGATGCTCCCCGCGCCCCAAGTCCCCTCGAACTCCAAGAACTGATCACCCCCACGTCCGGCGCGGGAGACGCGGCTACTGGCCGTCCACAACACCGGACCTATAGATCATCTTTTGCCGCCTGGTGTCCCACCCGGCGAAAGCACGGTCAATCTAGACCATCTTGGTCCGCCTGAAGAGAGGTCTGTGTGGATTTTGTGCTCAAGATTTGAAAGGCGGGTCCAGGGAGCGGTGACCGCCTACGGGTGCCTTGGTGACGGAAAATGTCCCTTGCGCCCCGCGACGGCGGCGGTCCTCCGAGCCGACGGCACCGGCGGTCCGAGGCGTCCCGGCACTGATCGACGGCACCCGGTACTGGTATTCACCGCTCCGTTTGCGCAGGCAGACGCCGAGGACGACCTCGACCGGGTCGTCGCCGTCCACTCCGAGATCGTGCGCGCAGACCAGACCGCCTCCGGAGCCCACGCAAACCTGCCCCGGCCGCACCCGTTGCCCAAGCGGCCGATTCACATGCCCATGCGGCGCACTCCTGACGAGCCGTCCGACCCCACCGAAAGAGGCAGGGCAGGCGCGCGACGGTGCCACGAGGGCCGATCGGATCGCCCCACCCGTGCGCCAGGGCGGACCCGGCGGTCATCCCGGACTCGGGAAACCCTCGACGGGACCAGCCCCGGGAGGAGCGGAGGGGAGCGACTCACATCTCGCCCGTCGTCACCCGCGCCCCACCCGACGAACCGCCTACGCCGCCGTCGACACCGTCCGGCAGCCCCTCACCCAGATCGCGCGAGAGCCGACCGACCGGACCGGCTCAAGCGGCTGCGATCCCCGCGCCACCGCCACCGCCTCGCCCCCGACGCCTCCGCGAACCAGCCCCGCGCCCGGCCCGCGACCACCATCCCGCGGACACGACAAAGACCGCCTTCCCATCGCTGAGAAAACGGCCTCTGACCCACGACTTCAAAAGTCGGGACGACAGGATTTGAACCTGCGACCCCTTGACCCCAGTCAAGTGCGCTACCAAGCTGCGCCACGTCCCGATGCCCGTCTGACCTGGGGTTTCCCCTGGTTGAACGCGCATGGAAACAATACCGCACTCACGTCGATGATCGCGCACGCCTTTCTCCGGGCCGACTTTCAGCCGACTCGGGCCGACTCGGGGCGACTACCCCTGCAGCGCTTGACCTGAAGTTTGGTTGAGGTTGCACGATCCTTCGCATGACGACCACGACGGAACACAGCCGCACGTACACGCACGCCGACCTGCCCCGCCTCATGGGGCTGATGACAGGCGACGAGAAGCACGGCCCGGCGGCGACTTCGACCCTCGACGTGCTGTGGGTGCTCTACGACCGGGTGCTGCGGGTCTCCCCGGAGCGGCTGGACGACCCCGAGCGGGACCGGTTCCTGCTGTCCAAGGGGCACGGGCCGATGGCGTACTACGCCGTCCTGACCGCCAAGGGATTCGTACCGGCGGAGTGGCTCCCGGACTTCGGTTCCTACGACTCACCGCTCGGCCACCACCCCGACCGGGTGCTGGTGCCCGGCGCCGAGATCGGCAGCGGCTCGCTCGGGCACGGGCTGCCGATCGGCGTCGGGACGGCGCTGGGGCTGCGCGCCCAGGGTCGTACCGCACCGCGGGTCTGGGTGCTGGTCGGGGACGCCGAGCTGGACGAGGGCAGCAACCACGAGGCCATCGCGTTCGCCGGGCCCGCCGGACTGGAGCGGCTGCACACCGTCGTCGTCGACAACTCCTCCGCCAGCCACGCCCGGCCGGGTGGCATCGCCGCCCGCTTCGAGGCCGCGGGCTGGTCCGCGGTGACGGTCGACGGCCGTGACCACGAGGCCCTGTACGCCGCCTTCACCGCGCCGCACCCCGGCCGACCGCACATGGTCGTGGCCCGGGTCGAACCGAAGTCCGCCTGACCGCCCTCCCCCCCCACCGGCACATCGAGAAAGGCTCTCCATGGACACCATGCGTGACCGGTTCGCCCCGGTCGTCTCCCAGCTGCTCGACGAGGATCCGCGGGTCGCGGTCGTGCTCGCCGAGATCGGCAAGGACGGCTTCGCGGACGCCCGACTCCGGCATCCGGAGCGGGTGATCAACGTCGGCATCCGCGAGCAGCTCCTCGTCGGGGCGGGCGCGGGCCTCGCCCTGACCGGCATGCGCCCGATCGTGCACACCTTCGCCAGCTTCCTCGTCGAGCGGCCCTTCGAGCAGGTCAAGCTGGACCTCGGGCACCAGGACGTCGGCGCGGTCCTGGTGAGCGCGGCGGCCTCCTTCGACTGGCCCGCCGGCGGGTTCACGCACATGGCACCGGGCGACGTGGCCCTCCTCGACACCCTGGACGGCTGGACCGTGCATGTGCCGGGCCACCCCGACGAGGCCGAGACCCTGCTCCGGCACGCGGTCGCGGCAGGCAACGAGAGGGTCTACGTACGGCTCTCCGTCCAGTCGAACGCCGAGGCCCGTCCCGTCGATAGCGCCCGCTTCCACACCGTCCGCGAGGGCCGCTCCGGCGTGGTCGTCGCCGTCGGGCCGATGCTCGACAACGTCCTGGCCGCGACGGAGGGCCTCGACGTCACCGTCCTGTATGCCACGACCGTACGGCCCTTCGACGCGGTCGCGCTGCGTGCCGCCACCCTGGCCGCCGGCACGGACGTCGTCCTCGTCGAGCCGTACCTCGCGGGCACCTCGACGACGGCCGCCAACGACGCGCTCGCCGACGTACCCCACCGCGTCCTCGGCCTCGGCGTCGGACGCGCCGAACTCCGCCGCTACGGCACCGTCACCGAGCACCTGACCGCCCACGGCCTCGACCCGCACGCCCTGCGCGAACGGATCAGCGCCTTCGTGGGCGGATGACGAGGCCGCGGCGGGCCGGTGGCAGGGCCGGTGCCGGGCGCACGACCACGATCACGCCCGCACCCGCACCCGCACCCGCACCCGCACCCGCTGTCAACTCTCCTGCGGGCACGCCCGTTCACGTATCGGCGCAGTGCTGGGGACACTCGGGCCCGCCGTGACCGCGTCGGCGCGTATCAGTCCGCGTACGGCAGGTATCAGGAGCAGGGTGGCCGGCACCACGAGGCTCGTCGCGCCCGCGGCGAGGAGCACCTGGTCGGTGCCGAGGGCTGTGGCGGCGGGGCCGGCGAGGGCCTGGCCGACCGGCATCATCGCGAGGGAGCCCGCCACGTCGTACGCGTGGATGCGGTTGAGGACGTCCGGTGGGACCTGGGTCTGGACGCTCGTCGCCCACATCACGCCCCAGAAGGACATGCCCACCCCGGCGACGGCCGCTCCGGCCGCCATCGCGGGTACGCCGAGCCCCGCCCCGACCGTCGCCGGAAAACCGGCGAAGGCGAACAGGGCGATCGCCCCGGCGCGGAGCATCCGGCGCGGGCGCAGCCGCAGGGCGAGGAGGCCGCCCACGACGGTGCCCGCGCCGAGGGCGGAGTTGATCAGGCCGTAGGCGCGCGGCCCGTGTTGTTGGACGACCTGGGTCGCGACGAGCGGGACGGTCGGGCCCCAGACGGCGATCATGTAGAGGCACCAGACGGCGATGACTCCCCAGAGCCAGGTGCGGGATCTGAACTCCCGCCAGCCCTCGACCAGATCGGCCTTGAAGGCGCCCGAGCCGTGCCCGGGTTCGCGGCTGCCCGATGCCAGGGCGGCAGCCTGAGCAGCAGAAGGCACAGGGCACTGACCGCGTAGGTGGCGGCGTGGGCCGCGAACACGCCGCCGGGCGAGGTGAAGCCGACGAGCACGCCCGCCACGGCCGGGCCCGCGAGCTGGGCGGCGGACTCGGCGATGCGTATCGCGCCGTTCGCGCCCTGGATGTCGGAGGCGAGTCTCGGCACCGTGCTCGCCACGCCGGGCTGGAAGACCGCGCCCGCCACGCCGTTGACGAAGCCGATCGCGCAGATCTCCCAGAGCACGACATGGCCGGTGAAGAAGAGCGCGGCGGCGAGGGACTGGGTGCCGAGGCGCACCAGGTCGGCGCCGATCATCAGCTTGCGGGTGCTGAAGCGGTCCGCGACCACCCCGCCGAAGACCACAAGTCCCGCGAAGGCGGCGGCCGTTGAGGCCATGGCCAGGCCGACCGCGCCCGCGCCGTACCCGTGTTCCAGCAGGCCGGCGGCGAGGGCCACGGGCAGCATGGTGTCGCCGAGCCGGGCGACGGCTCGGGCCACGAAGAACAGGGCGAAGTCCCGTGACCAGACGGGCCGTTCGCGACCCCGTCGCCTTTCCTCACCCACTGCGCGACCGCATCGGCAACGATGTCATCGCCTCCGCCGACCGCCCCGCCCGGCACCGGCCCCTCGCCTGCCGGACTCGACGACGTCCCGGTCATCTCGCACCGCCCCTCCCCGACCGCCGCCCCCGCGGCGCCCCGCCCGTGTTCATGAACTCCGCATGGGGAGAGCCGGATACCCCTGCGTCCCGACTCCCACTCCCGCTTTCGGATGATGCCACGTGCCACTGACAACGCCCGAGACAATCTCACTCGCCGGACGGCAGACCCAACTCGGGGTAGGCCTCCAGGAGTCGGGGCGGGGCCGCCTGGCGCCAGGAGTCGGCGAGGATGTCACGGAGTTCCTCCTCGCTGTCCAGCCCGGAGAGGTACGCCCGCACCCAGGCGAAGGCCGCCTCGTGATCGGCGACCCAGAACTTCTTCGGCTCCGCAAGGACCAGTTCGTCGCGCTCCTCCTTGGGGCAGCGCACCGCGATGGAGGTCTCCTCCTCGGGCAGCGTGACGAACATCTTCCCGGCGACCCGGAACGTGGGCATGCTCCAGGCGATCTTCTCCGTCGTGTCCGGGAGGGAGAGGGCGATACGGCGTACGTCTTCGGCATCCGGCATGCGTCGCAAGATAGCGGCTCCCACTGACAATCACCTGGTGAGGGGGCTGCCCTCACGTACGCGGGCCGTCCCTCGCAACCAGCCGCCCGGCGGCGTCCGCCTCCGCGCCCGTCCCCACCCGCTTGTAGTAGAGCGTCGTCGGCCGCAGCACCCCGTCCGGGCTCGCCGCGTAGTCCGGGATCATGCCCGCCCGGGTCCAGCCGGTGGAGCGGTAGAGGCGTTCGGCGGGGCTGTCGGTCTCGGTGTCGAGGTGGAGGAGGGTGATGCCGGTGGCGACGGCCGCGTCCTCCGCGACGGTCAGGAGCCGGCGGCCGAGACCCTCGTCCCTGGCCTCCCGGTGCACCATCAGCTTGACCAGTTCGGCGCGGTGGCGGCTGTTGGGCTTGCCCGGGAAGGCCAGGCTCACCGTGCCGACGACCCGGCCGTCGCGCAGCGCCACCCAGAGGGCGAGGTGCCCGGCGGCCACCGCGTCGGCGCGCTCCCGCCACCAGTCGACGGCGGCCGTACGGGCGAGCGGCGCGAGGAATCCGATCGAGGCGCCGTCCTCCACGGTGTCGATCAGCAGGTCCGCCAACTCATCGGCGACGGCGCGGAGTTGGCGCGCGTCGAGGCGACGCACCGTCACCTTCACGGCAGCACCACCGCCAGCACGTAGCGCACGTCGTCGGGCCCCGGGCAGCGGAACCGCGTCGGCCCCCACACCCGCAACCGCAGACAGTCACCGGCGTCCAGCTCGTGCTCGGCGTCCTGCGCCGTCACCGCGAGGGCGCCCTCCAGGACCCAGATGTGCTGTTCCAGGCCGGGCACGGGCGGTCGGTCGTAGGCGATGTCGGCGCCCGCGCGGAGCCGTCCCTCGACGAGTTCGCCGCGCAGCCCGGTGTGCGGGGGCGACACGGACCGTCGTACGAAACCGGAGGCGCGGTCCTGCCACACCGGTTGCTCGGCGGCGCGGACCAGCAGGGCGGGTTCGGCCTCCACCTCGCTGAGAAGGTGGGACATGGTGCGCCCGTAGACGCCGCAGAGGCGGTTGAGGAGGGACGCGGTGGGGCTGATCTCGGCGCGTTCGGCACGGGAGAGCGTCGAACGGCTCACCCCGCTGCGCTCCGCCAACTCGCCCAGGGACCAGCCGCGTTCGGCCCGCAGAGCAGCCAGTCGGGCGCCGAGCCGGGCGTCCATGGGGCTCGAAGCCGCCAGGGGATCCGTGGTGTCTACGGCGGCCTTCACCTCGTCCGGTTTCATATCCGGGACGTTATCCCGGATATGAGACGGCGGGGTTACGTCCGGGCCACTTCCTCCAGCGCGTCCAGTACCGGGCGGATCAGCGGGTGCTCCTCCGTGCCGCGGCGTACGGCGGCGAAGACGCGGCGGGTCGGGGCGACGCCGTCGACGGGGCGGACGACGACTCCGGTCAGGTCCATGCCGCGCAGTGCCGAGCGGGGACGAGGGCCACGCCCGCGTCGGCCGCGGCGAGGGCGACGACGGCGCGGAAGTCGTCCGAGGAGTGTTCGAGGCGGGGCTGGAACCCGGCGTTCTCGCAGGCCAGGACGACGACCTCGTGGCAGGGGTTGCCGGGGTAGGGGCCGATCCAGGGGTCCTTGGCCAGTTCGGCGAGGGGGACCTCGTCGGCGTCGGCGAGGCGGTGGGTGACCGGGACGACCGCGTCGAACGGCTCGGCGTAGAGCGGGAGGTGGGTCAGGCGCGGATCGTCGGCGGGCGGGGCACCGCGGTACTCGACGGCGACCGCGACGTCCACCTGCCGGTCCAGCACCATCGGCAGGCTGGCGTCGCCCTCGGCGTCCTGGACGCGGATGCGGATGCCGGGGGCGAGGCGGGAGAGACGGGTCACCGCGGGGGCCACGACCTCGGCGATACCGGTCGCGAACGCGGCGACGGTGACCGTGCCGGCCGCGCCCGAGCTGTACGCGGCGAGCTCCGCCTCGGCCCGCTCCAGCTGGGCCAGGACCACGTTGGTGTGGCCGAGCAGGATCTCACCGGCCGGGGTCAGCCGTACGCCCTTCGCGCCGCGCTCGACCAGCCGGTGCCCGGTCTCCTGCTCCAGCGCGGCGAGCTGCTGCGAGACCGCCGAGGGGGTGAGGTACAACGCGGCGGCAGCCGCCGTCACGGTGCGGTGGTCGGCCACCGCACGGAGGATGATGGAGCCGCCGCGCTTCGATCATGGGACCGATTATCGCAATATGTCCGAGGGTGTGGGCGCGCCTGGGGTGGAGGGGCGACCGAGCCTGGCCAAGGGGACGGGCGAGAGCGGCCCGAGGGGCGGACGGGCCTGACCCCGCCCTCCAGCGCAGCCCCTCCCAAAGAGCAGCCCCCCCCCACAAGCTCAGTCCCCGACCTCACCCCGCCAGCTCGGCCCGTGCGGCGACGAACGCGTCCACCGCCCGGTTCACGTCCTCCGTGGAGTGCGCCGCCGACAGCTGGACCCGGATACGGGCCGCCCCCTGCGGCACCACCGGATACGAGAAGCCGATCACGTACACGCCACGCTCCAGCAGCAGCTCCGCCATCCGCCCGGCCACCGCCGCGTCGCCGATCATCACGGGGGCGATGGCGTGGTCCCCGGGAGGATGTCGAACCCCTCCTCGGTCATCCTCCGGCGGAACAGGGCCGTGTTCTCGGCGAGTTGGACGCGCAGGTCGTCCGCGGACTCCAGCAGGTCGAGCACCTTGAGGGAGGCCGCGGCGATCACCGGGGCGAGGGTGTTCGAGAAGAGGTACGGCCGGGAGCGCTGGCGCAGCAGCGCGACGATCTCCGCGCGGGCGGCGACATAGCCGCCGGAGGCGCCGCCGAGGGCCTTGCCGAGTGTGCCGGTGATGATGTCGACGCGGTCCATGACGCCGTGCAGCTCGGGGTGCCCCGGCCGCCGGGGCCGACGAAGCCGACGGCGTGGGAGTCGTCGACCATGACCATCGCGTCGTACCGGTCGGCGAGGTCGCAGATGTCGCGGAGCGGGGCGACGTAACCGTCCATGGAGAAGACGCCGTCGGTGACGATCAGCTTACGCCGGGCGCCGGACGCCTCCTTCAACTGCTGTTCCAGATCGGCCATGTCGCGGTTGGCGTAGCGCAGCCGGCGGGCCTTGGAGAGGCGGATGCCGTCGATGATGGAGGCGTGGTTGAGGGCGTCGGAGATGACCGCGTCCTCCGGGCCCAGCAGGGTTTCGAAGACACCGCCGTTGGCGTCGAAGCAGGAGGAGTAGAGGATCGTGTCCTCCTGGCCGAGGAACCCGGACAGCCGGGCCTCGAGTTCCTTGTGCACCTCCTGGGTTCCGCAGATGAAGCGCACGGACGCCATGCCGTAGCCCCAGCGGTCGAGGGCCGCGTGGGCGGCGGCGACGACGACGTCGGGGTGGTCGGCGAGGCCGAGGTAGTTGTTGGCGCAGAAGTTGAGGACCTCGCCGGGACGGCCGCCCGCGGTGACGTTCACGGTCGCGGACTGCGGTGAGCCGATCACGCGCTCGGGCTTGTGGAGCCCGGCGGCGCGGATCTCGTCGAGGGTGGTGCGGAGGTCGTCGCGCACGGAGTCGAACATGGGGAAGCTCCTAAAGTTCCTTCGCCGAAAGGGAGTTACGCGGCCCGGAGGGCGATTACGCGGTCCAGTCCAGGATGACCTTGCCGCCCTTGCCGCTCGCGGCGTCCGCGAACGCCGCCTCGAAGTCACGGTGCCCGTACCGGCCGGTGATCACGGGCGCGAGGTCGAGGCCGCCCTCCAGCAGGACCGACATGGCGTACCACGTCTCGAACATCTCACGGCCGTAGATGCCCTTGATGGTGAGCATCGAGGTGACGACGCGGGACCAGTCGACCGGGAACTCCTCGGCGGGCAGGCCGAGCATGGCGATCCGGCCGCCGTGCGTCATGTTGGCGATCATGTCGCGCATCGCCTCGGGGCGGCCGGACATCTCCAGACCGATGTCGAAGCCCTCACGGAGTCCCAACGCGCGCTGGCCGTCGGCGATCTGAGCGTCCGTCACGTTCAGGGCGAGGCTCACGCCTATCTTGCGTGCGAGGGCGAGGCGCTCCTCGCTCACATCGGTCACTACGACGTTCCGCGCACCGGCGTGCCGCGCAACTGCCGCCGCCATCAAGCCGATCGGGCCGGCACCGGTGATCAGTACGTCCTCGCCGACGAGCGGGAAGGACAGCGCGGTGTGCACGGCGTTGCCGAACGGGTCGAAGATCGCGGCGACATCGAGGTCGACGGGGACGCGGTGCACCCACACGTTGGCGGCGGGCAGCACGACGTACTCCGCGAACGCCCCGTCCCGGCCGACGCCGAGCCCGACCGTGGCCCGGCACAGGTGACGGCGGCCTGCGAGGCAGTTGCGGCACTTGCCGCACACCAAGTGGCCCTCGCCGCTGACCAGTTCACCGACGGCGATGTCGGCGACGTCCCGGCCGGTCTCCACGACCTCGCCCACGAACTCGTGGCCGAGCACCAGCGGCGTACGGATCGTCTGCCGCGCCCAGCCGTCCCAGTTCCGGATGTGCAGGTCGGTGCCGCAGATCCCGGTCCGCAGGACCTTGATCAGCACGTCGCCGGTTCCGACGGCGGGCTCCGGGACGTCCGCGAGCCACAGCCCGGGCTCCGCCTTCTCCTTGACCAGCGCCTTCAACGCAACGGCTCCTGAGGGTGAGGTCCCGGGCGCGGGCACGCCGAACGAGCCCGTTCCGGGGGTGGGGTGGATTCCGCTAGCAATCTGCCCCACCGGAGCGCCCGGGTCCATCGAGGTTTTCTTAAGCCGTGCCGCAGCTTTCCTTCACAGCGGTCAGAGCCGCGACACCTGGTAGTGGGCGATGGACCAGCCGTCCGCCACCCGCTTCACCAACACGGCGAGCTTCACGTCGACCGGCGGCCGGTCGGTGAACGTGAACTCCGTGTCCAGATAGCCGAGTACGAGGTCGTCGGCGTATCGCCGGGTCTCTACGATCTCGAACTCGGCCTCCATTCCCGGGGTTGGGAGTCGTAGTACTCGGCGACGCCCTTCCGGCCGACGCTGTAGGGGTGCAGTCCCTGGAAGATCGCGTCCTCGGTGAAGAGCCGGGCCACCTCCTCGGGTTCGTGGGCGTCCACGGCCGCCTTCCAGGGGTCCAGGACACGGCGCAGGACGGCTTCGTCGTCGTTCGTGCTGTTCATCTCCGTCGACCTTTCTCAGTGACCGGCGCTCATGCCGCCGTCGACATGCAGGATCTCGCCGGTGACGAAGGGGGCGTTCTCCAGGAACACCACGGCGTCGACGATGTCGTCGATCTCGCCCATACGGCCGACCGGATGCAGGTGGGCGAGGTCCGCGCGGGACTCCTCCGGGTGCATGGGGTCTTGATGGTGCCGGGCGACACGGCGTTGACGCGGATGCCTCGGCCGGCGTACTCGATGGCGAGGGACTTGGTGCCGGACTGCAGTCCGCCCTTGGTCAGTGAGGCGAGGGCGGAGGGGACGCGGGCGTCGGCGTTGTCGACGAGGCTGGTGGTGACGTTGACGATGTGGCCGCCGCCCTGGGTGAGCATGTGCCCGATGGCGAGCTGAGTGATCCGGAAGAACCCGGTGAGGTTGATGCCGACCACGGTCGCGTAGTCGTCGGCGGTGTAGTCGGTGAACGGCTTGGCGACGAACACGCCCGCGTTGTTGACCAGCGTGTCCACCCGGCCGAACCGCTCGATCGCGGCGGCGACGACCCGCTCGGCGGTGGCCGGGTCGGCGATGTCGCCCTGGACGGTCAGGACGTCCGCGTCGTCGGCGGGGGCGATGGTGCGCGAGGTGGCGACGACCGCGTACCCGAGCTTGCGGTACGCGGCGACGACGCCGGCTCCGATGCCCTGCGAGGCACCGGTGACGATCGCGACCTTCTGGGTCTGAGAGCTCATGAGGACCTTCTCGGAAGTAGCGGCAGTGGAGGAGGCGCTCTCGATCGATCCATTTACTAGCCGACCGGTCGCCTATCGCAGAAGCTAGGCGACCCCGGGCGAGAAAGGCAAAGGTCGGACGGGGTTTTCCCAGGACCGGAATCCTCACTCCTGGAAGGTTCTGCCTCCCAGCCCACGTCAGCGGTGCGGGTCGCCCTCGGGCAGCCAGGTATCGGGGGCGCGCAGCCCCAGGTCGCCGACGCCGTCGCAGAGCGCGTCCACGGCGGCGAGCACGGCCGTACGCGTCTCGCTCTCGCGCCACACCAGCGACCATGTCCAGTGGACGGACGGCCCGGCGATCTCGCAGCGCACCAGGTCGGACGGGAGTGAAGTGGTCTGTCCCTTGGGCGAGTTGACGACCGGGCGGCGGCTGCGGCGGACGTGGTCGAAGAACGCGGGACCGGTGATCCCGCCGTCGGAGATCGGCACGGCCTGTGCCCCGGTGTCGTGGGCGAACTGCTCGGCGTAGTCGTTCCAGGACGACCAGGAATGGGTGTCGTCGTCGAGGAGGACGGTGGTGTCCCCTGGGCCCGCACGTCCCCGGTGTCGGTGCCCGTGGACACCGCGTACAGCCGGTCGGCGCCGAGCAGCCGGGCGCGCAGTCCGTGCCGTTTCAGGTCCGCGTCCCGTACCCAGCACACGGCGAGGTCCAGGCTCCCGTCCGCGACCCGGGCGGCCTGTGTGCGAGGGCGCGACCCATGCGTCGACGTGCACCTGCGCCACCCCTGCGGTACGCGAACTCAGGTCCGCGGGAAGCCAGTTGACGTAGCCGAGCCGGACCGCCTCCGAGCCCGCGAGCCGTCCGGCGCGGCGCCGGAGGTCGTCGGCCCGCTCCAGCAGGGCCCGGGTGTGCGGGAGCAGGGCGGCGCCGGCCGGGGTGAGGGCGACCGAGCGGCGGTCGCGGTCGAAGAGCCGTACGCCCAGGTCGCGTTCGAGGGCCTTGATCTGCTGGGAGAGGGAGGGACCGGCGATCAGGAGGCGGTCGGCGGCCCGGCCGAAGTTCAGCTCCTCGGCGACGGCGACGAAGTACCTCAGTTGGCGCAGCTCCACGTCCGTCATGCTACGCGGGCTGGGAGGCCGAGCCTCTCAGCAGGGAGCGAGCCTGTCGTGGCGCGCGGGCCGGTCACGGGCCACGATGAAGACACAGAGACCCGGCCCTGACCCGCGGGCCCGAACGGAGCGAGATCATGCTGCGAGAGTTCCTGGTCGAGATCACCACCACGATCCCCGAGGGCACCCCTCAGGAAGAGGTCGACCGGCGCCGCGCGGCCGAGGCCGACCGCGCCCGCGAACTGGCCGCGACCGGCCACCTGGCCCGGCTGTGGCGTCCGGTCGGCGAGCGGCGCAGCGTCGGCGTCTGGCGCGCCGCCGACGAGGAGGAACTCCACGAGAAGGTGCTCGGCACGCTGCCCCTGCACGCGTGGATGACCTTCGCCGTCACCCCGCTGGAACCGCACCCGAACGACCCCGGCTACACGGAGTAACTCGCCCTACCCGTAAGGGATTTCATCACGATGAGCCGTAACGCCCCGGTCCCCGCGCCCCGGGCGGAAGGCCCCCTGCGCTCCCCCTGGACCCACGTCACGCGGGTCGCCGCGGCTCTCGCGGCGGGCATGGGCGTCGGCCGCTTCGTCTACACCCCGATCCTCCCGCTGATGCACACACAGGCGGGGCTCTCCACGGCCGCCGGTGCCCACCTGGCCACCGCCAACTACGTCGGTTACCTCCTCGGCGCCCTGGCGGGCACCCTCCTCCCCGCCCTGGTCCGCTCCCGCACGGTCCTGCGCGGCTCGTTCGTCCTGCTGATCGGCACGCTGGCCGCGATGCCCGCCACCCACAGCACCACGGTATGGATCGCCCTCCGTCTGGTGGCGGGGGCGGCGAGCGCGCTGATCTTCGTGGTCGCGGTCGGCTCACTCCTCGGCCGGCTGCGCAACCACCCTGCGCACATGCCCGGTTGGGGCTTCGGCGGTGTGGGCGCCGGCATCGCGCTCTCCGGTCTGCTGGTCCTCACCCTGCGCTCCGTCGCGGACTGGCGGACCGCGTGGTGGTCCTCGGCCGCCCTCGCCGCGGCACTCGCGACCGCCGCGTGGAACCTACGGCCCGAGGCCCCGCCCGCACCGTCAACTGACGCCCCGAGAAGGTGGTTGACCCCTGGTTCGGCGCGCTGTTCGCCGGCTACACCCTGGAGGGCGTCGGTTACATCGTCGCCGGGACCTTCCTGGTCGCCGCCATCGGACAGGGTTCCCGGGCTGGATCGGCAGCGGCGCGTGGGTGCTCGTAGGGCTGGCCGCCGTACCGTCGTCCGCGATGTGGGCGCGGCTCGGGCGCCGTTGGTCGCGGCCGGGGCTGCTGTGCGGGGCGCTGGTGATCCAGGCGGTCGGGATCGCCCTGCCCGCGCTGGTCGGCGGGGTGACGGCGGCCCTGGTCTCGGCGGTGCTGTTCGGGGCGACCTTCATCGGGGTGAGCACGCTCGCGCTGGCGGCCGGGGTGGAGCTCCACCCCGCGCTCCGTGGCCCTGTTGACCGCCGGCTACTCCGTCGGCCAGATCCTCGGCCCCCTCGCCGTGGCCCCCTCCTGCACCACGGCTACCGCCCGGCCCTGCTCCTGGCCGCCGCCGTGGTCCTCGCCGCGGCCGTCGCGGCCGCCGTCCTGCGGCTCGGCTTCCCACGTCCTCAGGCGGTGGCGGTACGAGAGTCCCCGCCCGCCCGGGAAGTACGGTCCGCCGGTCGCTGATCAGGCCGTGCGGGCCCCGAGCAGGGCCAGGCAGTTGCCCCAAAGGGGGCTCAGGCGGCCGGTGTTGTTGTACAGCTTCGCGAACAGCACCTGGCCCTCCAACTGCGCGACGACCGAACGCGCCGCCTCCCGGGAGTCGTTGACGGTGACCTGCCCGCGCTCACGCGCCTCGTCGACGACCGCGGCGACCATCTCGACCTGGGCGTCGAAGATCTCCTGCAACCGCGCGCGGACGGCCTCGGTCTGGTTGCTCATCTCCAGACTGAGATTGCCGAACAGGCAGCCCGGCACGGTCCCGCGGCCCTGCTGCGCGGCGTGCTGCCCGGCCTCCGTCTCCTCGAACAACTGCCGTAGCCGGTCGAGCGGTTGGGCACCGTCACCGCCTCCGGCGAGGATGCGCGTCCACTCCCGTCGCTGGTCCGCCCAGTGCTCGTCGACGACGGCCAGCGCGAGGGCCTCCTTCGACGCGTAGAAGTAGTAGAAGCTGCCCTTCGGCACCCCGGCCGCCTTGCAGATCTCGGCCACCCCGAGCGCCGAGTACCCACGCGCCTCGAAGAGCGACCGCCCGGCGGCGAGGATCTTCTCTCCGGCATCACTGGTCCTGCCCATACGGCAACTGTACGACCGGTCGCCTATCTCCCGCCGAGCAGTTCGAGCCGGGCCACCAGCTCGGCCGCCGTCGACTTGATCGTCTCCAGGCCCGGCTTCCCCCACGGCCGCGGTTCCGTGTCGACGACACACACGGTGCCCAGCACCATCCCCGTGGAGTCGATGAGCGGTGCCCCCAGATAGGAGCGGATGCCGAACTCGTCGACGACCGGATTGCCCGCGAACCGCGGATAGTCGCAGACGTCCTCCAGCACCAATGCCTTACGTCTGACCACCACATGGGGGCAGAACCCATAGTCACGCGCCAACTGCCGCCCCACCTCGGGCTTGGCATGCTCCCCTCCCGTGACGGGCCGGGGCAGTCCGACACCGCCCGGAGTGTGCAGACCGGCGAAGAACTGCCGGTTCTCGTCGATGAAGTTGACCATGGCGTACGGTGCCCCGGTCAGGTCTGCGAGATGGTCCGCGAAGGCGTCGAGCGCCGGGTCCGGGTGCGCCCCGAGGCCCAACCCTCTGAGCCTGCGCCTCCGTTGAGGAGCCTCCTTGTCCTCGGGCGTGAGCAGCAGACGACCGGCCGGACGCGGCGGGTCGTAGCTCATGGGCGAACTCCGTCCATGGGGACGTACGGCATGGAGGACCTCCGTAGCGGTGTGCGGGGCTCACATGTGGGCACCATGGCTGGGCGCATGGGCCGGGGCGTGGGCGATGAGATGGCGTACGAGGGTCAGCAGGGTCTGGACGCCGGAACTGGAGATCCGCGCGTCGCAGCGCACGACCGGGATGCCGGGGTCGAGATCGATGGCGGCGCGCACCTCCTCGGGGTCGTAGCGGTAGGAGCCGTCGAACTCGTTGACCGCGACGATGAAGCCGAGGCCGCGCTGTTCGAAGAAGTCGACGGCCGCGAAGCACTCCTCCAGTCGGCGGGTGTCGGCGAGGATGACCGCGCCGAGGGCGCCCTCGGACAGCTCGTCCCACATGAACCAGAACCGCTCCTGTCCAGGCGTACCGAACAGATAGAGCACGTGTTCCGGGTCGAGGGTGATCCGGCCGAAGTCCATCGCCACGGTCGTCTCGACCTTGTTCTCGATGCCTTGAGATCGTCGGTCGCGGCACTGACCGTGGTGAGCAGCTCCTCCGTGCTGAGCGGCGCGATCTCGCTCACGGCGCCGACGAAGGTCGTCTTGCCGACGCCGAAGCCGCCCGCCACCAGGATCTTCAGCGCGGTGGGGAAGGGATCGTGGCCGCTCTCGTAGTCAGAGCTGTCGTCGTAGTCCATCGAGCACTGCCTCCAGAAGAGACCGGTCAGTGGGGTTGTGGTGGAACTCGGGTGGCTTGGTGGTCAGCGCCCCGCAGTCGACGAGGTCCGACAGCAGCACCTTGGTGACCGCGGCCGGCAGCTTGAGGTGGGCGGCGACCTCGGCGACCGAGACGGGCGCGCGGCACAGGTCGAGAGCTTGCGCGTGCTCGGGTCCGAGGTAGCCGAGGGGGTGGCTCCGGTGGCCATCACCTGCGACAGGAGGTCGAGCGCGACGGAGGGCCGGGTGCGGCCGTTGCTGACCGTGAAGGGGCGCACAAGACGTCCGGCCGCGTCGTCCAACCAAGGCCCGTCGCCGGCCGTCGCCACGCTCAAGGCCTCATCGCAGGGGGAATCGACGGCATGCTGCCGGGGCGCGGTCACGAGATAGGGGCGGACGCTCTTGACCAGCATCGCCATCTCGTAGCCGAGGACGGCCGCGTCGGCCTCACGCCCGGCCAGCACGGCGAGACAGGTGCCGGAGCCCGCGGTGGTGACGAAGAGGAGCGTCGAGTCGAGTTCGACGACGACCTGCCGGACGTCTCCGCCGTCACCGAAGCGGACGCCCGCACTCCGGCCGAGGGAGTACAGCCCGGAGGCCAGGGCCGCCATGTGGTCGGCGCTGTCGGGGTCGAGCCCGTGAACCGACTTCACGAGCCCGTCGCAGGAGAGCAGGACCGCGCTGGTGGTGTGCGGCACGCGCTGCACGAGGCCGCTCATCAGCCAGTCGAGGTCGGATACATGGCCGGTCGGCTGGCCGGTCGGCGCATCGCTCGCCATGGTGGATCGACTCCTTGGGGTCCGAAGGTCTGCGGGAGCGCGGGTGGGGTGACGCTGGGCGTGGGGGTGGGGGCCTGCGTGGTCATCCGGCTGATGCGCTCCCGTCGTGCCGGGCGGTGAGGTCGTGGTCATGTCCGGGCACATGGCTGTGCGCTTCGGACATGGGGGCCGCGTCCATGTGGGGGCGAGGGTGAAGCGGTCCGTCTCGGTGTCCGGTGTCGCCGTGTGGGCCGTGTAGCGGTGGAGGGCGGTGTCCAGATAGCCGGAGCCCATGTGGGTGGCCGACATGTGCGGCGGCTGCACGGGGGTGTTCGCGTCCAGGGCGGAGGGCTCCGCGTGGAGCGCGTTCAGGTAGACACCGCCGGTGTGGACACCGCCGGTCGTGTCGGCCCCGTCGGTGTGCGGGAACTCCATGTGGGCCGACGACGTGGGTCCGACGCCATGTGGTCCGAAGCCAGGTGCGATGCCGCCGCCTCGCCACCGTCCGACGGCACCACCCCGTCCAACGCCTCCGCGGCCTCCATGTGCTGCTGCGCCTCCGCGAGGCCGATCCCGCGCTGGAACGCGGCCATCAGATCCGGGTCGTGGCCGGCCGGGTTCTCGGTGTCCTGGCGGGGCGTCGGGCCGTCGCGGAGCTGGGGTGCGATGTGCTCCTGGGCGCGGCGGCGCGGCAGTTGGGGCGGCTTGCCCATCGTGCCGCGTACCGCTCCGCCGCGCGGGACGGGCGCCGCGGTCACGTTCTCCGCCACGGTCCGCCGGTCGTCGGCACGGATCCCGGGCACGGCCTCCAAGGGGTTCGCGCGCTCCGCGTGGGCGCCGCGCACGGGCAGCGGCACCGGTCCGCCGCCGTTCGGCGCGGGTGCGGCGGCCGGTACGGAGTCCCGCCGCTGATGCCGCCCCGACGCCCCGGCCTCACGCTGGTGCCGCCCCGGTGCGCCCTGCCCGACGGCGTGCTGACCACCACCGTCGGTCCCCCCGTGCGCCCCACCCTGCGAAATCTGCTGCGGCGGCACGAGCTGCTGCCCCCGCCCAAGGTGTCCTGCGGCTGTCCTACGGCCCCGGGGCGCCCTGCGCCGTACCCAACAGCGCCTGCGGGACGACGAGTACGGCCTGCGTCCCGCCGTAGATGTTGGTCTGCAGGCGGACGTGGATGCCGTGGCGGCGGGCGAGTTGGGAGACGACGAACAGGCCGATGCGGCCGTCGGCGAGGAGGCTGGCGACGTTGACCTGGTCGGGGTCGGTCAACAGGGCGTTCATACGGCTCTGTTCACCGGCGGGCATGCCGAGACCGCGGTCCTCGACCTCGACGGCGAGGCCCGAGGTGACGAGGTTGACGCGGAGCAGCACCTGGGTGTGCGGGGCGGAGAACACCGTGGCGTTCTCGACGAGTTCGGCCAGCAGGTGGATCACGTCGGCGACGGCGTGGCCGCGCAGGGTGCCGTCGATCGGCGGCACGAGTTTGACGCGGGAGTACTGCTCGACCTCGGCGATGGCGGAGCGCAGCACCTCGGTCATGGAGACCGGCTTGCTCCACTGCCTGCGGGAGACGGCGCCGCCGAGGACGGCGAGGTTCTCCGCGTGGCGGCGGATGCGGGTGGCGAGGTGGTCGACGTGGAAGAGGCCCTTGAGGAGGTCGGGGTCCTCGATCTCGTTCTCCAGCTCGTCGAGGATGGAGATCTCCCGGTGCACCAGGGACTGCAGGCGGCGGGCGAGGTTGACGAAGACCTCGACCTTCTGTTCGCTGCCCGCCTGGCTGGAGAGCTGGGCGGCCGCGACGACGGCGGTGACGGCGCCGTCGTGGGCGTGTGCCAGGTCGGCGGCGAGGAGGTCGAAGTCGTCGGCGTCGCCCGGGGCCCCGCGCGGGCGTGCGCTGCGGCGGGCCCTCGCCTCGGCGGAGCGCCTCGACCAGGTCGCGCAGGTCGGCCTCGCCGCGCGCGCTGCTGCGGCGCAGGGCGCCGATGCGGTCGCTGACGGAACTCGCGGCGCGGCCCGCGGCCACGGCGGCGATCAGGATGCCGGCGAACGTCACCGACGTGGCGCCCGCGAGGACGCCCCAGAGGGTGAGGCTGGTCCGCGCTCCGGTGGAGCGGACGGTGAACAGCACGGCCGCGATGGCGCTCAGCGCGACCGCGACGGGCGGCAGCACGGCGAGGCGCAGGAGTTGGGGGCGTATGTGCGTATCGGGCAGTGCGGGCACGGGGCGGGCGGCCGGTCGCCCGTGCCGGCCGCCCTCACGGCGGTCTGCGCGTGCGGCCGGTGCACGGAGTTGAGACATCGGCGTCCTCGTACTTGGTGCGTCGGGCCGGTTTGCTCGCGCGGGGTGCGCGATTCGGGCATACGCCATCGGCGTGCCGGTCGAGAGAGCCGAAGAATTCGGCCCCGCGTCGCCCGACGGACACTCACAGTAGTCGCCAACGCATCAGGGGCGATGGGCAGTTGACAAACTCCCCAGGGACCGTCCCGCTCTGGTATGAGGCGTCGTACGACAGACCGATAACCCCCTCGACGACATGCCGAAGAAGGACAAAGAACCGATCGCGCCTGATCGGAAGCGGTCATGAAAAACGCCGAGGGCCGGTGGGTAGTGATACCCACCGGCCCTCGACGTTCGCCTCTCACCCACTCGCGACCGGATCGCGCCGGTGTTCCCCGGGACTCGACCTTCCTCAGCCGCACCCCTGAACATCACAGAACGTGATGACAGATCGAGCCTTCCCGGGTCGGCTCGGCTCGGCTCAGCTGGGCTGGGCTCAGCGCTCGCTCGCGAGGTCCAGCTCCGCCGGGGTCGCCGCCGGCGTCGCTTCCGGCTCGGCCGGGGTCGCGGTGTGCCAGTGTCGGTCGATCGTGCCCCGAAGGGGCGCCACCACGGGTCCGTCGCCAGGGTGCCGCCCGGCTCGAACGGCTCGCCGGGCCTCGGTGTGGCCACCGCCTGGCCCGCCGACTCCCCCGCGTCCGCGGTCCACTCGCCGGGCTCGGCCCACGGGTGCAGCGCCAGGTTGAACGTGCCCCAGTGGATCGGCAGCAACACCCCGTGCGGCTGCCCGCCCTGGAGGTCGAGGTGGGCGCGCAGGCCCTCCGCCGGGGTCATGTGGATGTCGGGCCAGAACTCGCTGTAGGCGCCGATCTGGATCATCGTGGCGTCGAACGGGCCGTGCGCGGCGCCGATGTCCTTGAAGCCGTCGAAGTAGCCGGTGTCACCGCTGTGGTAGATCCGGTGCTCGTCACCGGCGACCACCCAGGAGGCCCAGAGGGTGTGCTGGGTGTTGCGCAGCCCGCGCCCGCAGAAGTGGCGGGCCGGGGTCGCGGTCAGGGTGAGACCGCCGACCTTGGTCTCCTCGTGCCAGTCCAGCTCGCGCAGCCGGTCGGGGACACGCCCCAGTGCTCCAGGTGCGCGCCGACGCCCAGCGGGACGGCGAACAGGGTGTCCGTGTCGGCCAGCGCCTTGATCGTGGGCATGTCCAGGTGGTCGTAGTGGTCGTGCGAGATGACGACGACGTCGACCGGGCCGAGCGCGGCCAGCGGCAGGGGCACCGGGTGCAGCCGCTTGGGTCCGGCGAACGGGAACGGGGAGCAGCGCTCGCCCCAGACCGGGTCGAAGAGGACCCGGTGGCCGTCGATCTCCGCCAGCACGCTGGAGTGGCCCATCCAGGTCAGCCGCAGGCCGGTCGCGGCGGGCCTGGCCAGGTCGGCGAGGGTGGTGGCGTGCACGGGCAGGGTGCCGGTGGGGGCGCGACGGGCGCGCTCCACCTTGTCGAGGTAGGACTTGCCCATCCCGCGCATGGCGCCGCCGGACGGGCGGACGCTCGTATTGCCCCGGGGTTCTGGAAGACCCCGTCCTTGAAATGGGGGATCTACGGATGCGCGCCAGGCGCTCGCCGCTCGGGTCCGCGCCGAAGGCCTCGGGCTGCAGCGCGCGGAGCCCGGAGCTGAGGGTACGGATTCCGGTCACGGTTCCTCCAGGTGGAGTCGGTCAGGCTTTCCATTATGGTCGACCCCTGTGACAACGCCGTCGCATCGGCATCACGGAGCCCGCTTTCCAAAGAAAGCCCAAAGTTCCATGCCAGGGGACGGCGCGCCGGGCCGGGACCCGGTCCCGCGTTGACAGGACCCGACGCCGCTTCCGATACTGACTCGCCGTTCAGTACCCGCTGTCCGGTCGACCGCTTCGGTACGCGTCCTGCCGACCGGTGCCCCGAGGAGCCCGTATGACCGCCCCCTTGATGTCGCTCACCTGGACCGACCACGTCACCGGCCGCCAGGGCTTCCTGGTCGTCGACCGGCTGGTGCGCGGGGTGTCCAGCGGCGGCCTGCGGATGCGGCCGGGCTGCACCCTCGACGAGGTCACCGGGCTCGCCCGGGGCATGACCATGAAAGAGGCGCTGCACTACGACCCGGAGGGCCGCTACGTCCCGTTGGGCGGCGCCAAGGGCGGCATCGACTGCGACCCGCAGGACCCGGAGTCGTACGGCATCCTCGTCCGCTACCTGCGCGCCATGCGGCCGTACATCGAGAGCTTCTGGACGACGGGCGAGGATCTCGGGCTCACCCAGGACCTGGTCGAGCGGGCCGCCGCGGAGGCGGGGCTCGTGTCGTCGATCCAGGCGGTGTATCCGCTGCTCGACGACGAGACGGAGGCGCGGCGGCGGCTCGCGGACGCCTTCGCGGTCGAGGTGGACGGCATCGGTCTGGACGAGCTGGTCGGGGGCTGCGGGGTCGCCGAGTCGGTGCTCGCGGCGCTGGACCGGGCGGGCGTGCCGTACGTGGGGACGCGGGTCGCCGTGCAGGGCCTGGGCACCATGGGCGGGGCCACGGCACGGTTCCTCACGCGCGCGGGGCTGACGCTCGTCGCCGTCGCCGACATCAAGGGCACGGTCGTGAACCCGGGCGGCCTGGACGTCGACGCGCTGCTCTCGGCCCGGGACGCGTACGGCACCGTGGACCGTTCCGTGCTGCGCCCCGGCGACCTCGAACTGCCCGGTGAGGACTGGCTGACGGTGGAGGCGGAGGTGCTGGTCCCGGCGGCGGTGTCGTACGCGGTCGACACCACCAACCAGCAGGGAATCACGGCCCGTTGGATCGTCGAGGCCGCCAACATGCCGGTCCTACCGGAGGCCGAGGAGCTGCTCTCCGCGCGCGGGATCGTCGTTCTGCCGGACGTGGTCGTGAACTCCGGAACGAACGCCTGGTGGTGGTGGACCCTGTTCGGCGACATCGGCGCGGACGCGGACGAGGCGTTCGCCCACACCCGGCGGTCGATGCGAGCCCTGATCGACCTGATGCTGGCCCGCGCGGAGGCCGACGGGACGACTCCGCGCGCCGCCGCGCACGCGATCGTCGCGGACCGGCTGCCGGTGATCGCGGAACGGTTCGGCTGGTACCGGTGACGTACGGGGCAACACCCCTGTGGGCGACGGATTAGGGTGACCGCGTGGCAAGAGTGCGGTTGAGCGTGGCGGAGCGGCGGGCGGAGTTGCTGCGCGCCGCCGTGGAGCAGATCGAGGTTCGGGGCGTGGCGGCGGTCCGGATCGCCGACGTGGCGTCGGCGCTCGGGGTGAGCAACGCGCTGGTGCTCTATCACTTCTCGACCAAGGAGAAACTGGTCGCCGCCGCGTTCGCCTTCGCCGCCGAGGACGACCTCGCGCATCTGCGCAAGCTCCTCGGCCGCCGTACGACCGCGCTGCGCCGACTGCGGGCCGCGGTGCGCTGGTACGCGCCGACCGGGCCGGCCAAGGGCTGGCGGCTGTGGATAGAGGGCTGGGCGGCGGCACTGCGCGAACCCGCCCTCCTGGACGTCACACGCGATCTCGACCGGCAGTGGAAGCAGGCCCTCGCGGAGGTCGTCGCCGAGGGGGTGACCGCGGGCGAGTTCCACTGCCCGGACCCGGGCGGTGCGGCCCTGCGCCTCACGGCCCTCCTCGACGGCCTCGCCGTACAGATGACGGCGTACGCGGGAACGGTGTCCCGGGCGCGCGCCCTGGAGTGGGTCGACGAGGCGCTCGCCCGCGAACTGGGGCTCGACCGGGCCGCGTTGACGACGCCCTGATCGACCTCTCCGTAGAGACTCGGTTCACTTCGCGGACCGTGACGACGGCGCCCGTGGCACGCACCGCGCCAGGAGCGACCGCCGTACCCCCTCGCCCCTCCTCAGGCCACCATCCCGATCCGCGTCTTGATGGCGTCGGGCGACAGCGCGCCCTTCGCCTCCACGTGGTCGCCGGAGGACTCGCCGCGCAGCCGGCGTCCGATCCACGGCACCAGGTACTCGCGCGCCCAGTGGACGTCGTCGCGCCGGATGTCGAGCGCGCCGCGCGGCGGCAGCGGGGGCCACGGCTGGTCCGGGTCGGCCGGGACCTCGACGCCGAGGACCTGCCCGGCGCGGAGCGCCACGCGCGTGTGCCCCTCGGGCGAGAGGTGCAGCCGGTCGCCGTCCCAGGCCCGCCGGTCCTGGACCGTCTTCAGGGACCACAGGTCGAGCACCGGGCAGCCGTAGCGGTCGGCGATGGCCCGCACATGTCCGTTGTAGGTGGCGATCTTGCCGCGCAGGTGCTTGAGCACGGGCACGCCGCGGGTGTCGAAGCCGGTCGTCACCATGACGGTGCCGACGGCGCCGGTGAGGTCGGCGACCGCGCGCTCGAAACGCTCGGCGACCTCGTCGGGGTCGGTGCCGGGGCGGATGATGTCGTTGCCGCCCGCGCTGAAGGAGACCAGGTCGGGACCGATCTCCTTGGCCCGGGTGAGCTGGTCGGCCACGATCTGGTCGAGCAGCTTTCCGCGCACGGCGAGGTTGGCGTACGCGAAGTCGCCCTCGGGCCGGCGATCCGCGAGCAGTACCGCGAACCGGTCGGCCCAGCCGACCATCGCACCGTCGGGCCCAGGGTCGCCGACGCCCTCGGTGAAGCTGTCCCCCACCGCCACGTACGACCCGATCACTGATCTGCTGTCACTCTTCGAATCGTTAGCCACGGCAACCATAGTTCACCCTCGGCTGTGACCTACGCGATCGTAATAAGGGGTTGACGGACGGTGAGATAAGCCACTTGTAAAGGGTTGTCCAAAGTCGGAATAACTCTCTGACCAGCGACGTTGACGCCGGAACTGCCATACGCCGAAGGCCGGACCCGGGGATCGGGGTCCGGCCTTCGGTAATGTGGGGTGGCGTCGGGACCTGGAGTCAGCCGACGGTGACGCCGTGCGAGCGGAGATACGCGACCGGGTCCACGTCCGAGCCGTAGTACGGCGTGGTCCGGATCTCGAAGTGCAGGTGCGGGCCGGTCACGTTGCCGGTCGCGCCGGAGAGACCGATCTGCTGGCCCTCGGTGACGGTCTGACCTGCCGAGACGGAGAGCTGTGACATGTGGGCGTACTGCGAGTACTCGCCGTCCGCGTGCCGGATGACGACCTCGTTGCCGTAGGCGCCGTCGTAGGCCGCCGAGACGACCGTGCCCGCGCCGACCGCCTTGATGGTGGTGCCGGTCGGGACGACGAAGTCGACGCCCGTGTGGTAGCCGCTGGACCACATACTGCCGGCGACGCGGTAGCCGGTGCCGATGGTGCCGCCGGTCACGGGAAGGCCGTAACCGGTGGAGGTGCTCGTGGTGTCGGCGCTCTGCGTGGCCGACGACTCCTTCGAGGACGAGGAGGACGAGGAGGACGAGGAGGACGAAGTGCCGGACGACGTCGACGACTTGGTCGTGTCCGTAGCGCTCGTCGCGGCCTTCTCACCGAGGGAGAGCTTCAGGCCCGGGTGGATCAGCGACGGGTTGCCGCCGATGGCCTCGCGGTTGTCCTGGTAGATCTTCTTCCAGCCGCCGGTGACGTCCTGCTCCTCGGCGATCTTCGAGAGATAGTCGCCCGACTTCACCGAATACGTCGTGACGCGTGCCGACTTGGCGGCGGTGGACTTCTCGGTCGCCGCCTTCTCGGCCGCCGGAACGGACTGAATCGCCTTTTCCGGAGCGGAAGTCGTGGTCGCGGCATGGGCGCCGGTGGCTCCCATGAGCGGAAGGGCGAGTGCCGCGCCGCCGGTTCCGGCGACGGCTATCGAGCGGGTGAAGCGCTGGGGCTTCGGGCGGCGGTGCTTACCCTTCGCGGGCATGACGAATTCCTCTCCGGCGCCTGCGAGGTGAGCTGTCGGGTTCGGGCTGGAGATGCCCGGCCGCGCACTGGGCGCGGCTTAACCCCAAGCCCGTTCCGGAGACCGGAACAGGCGTCTTACCTGTGGGTCCCCCGCTCCTGCCGCATACGGGTGGGTGGATGCGAAGTCCGGTCGGCGGCAGGACTGGGCGTCCGTCCGGATTGGTGGCGAACGTAAGCGAGGAAGACGCAAAGGGACAAGCAGGAGGTTCCACGGATTTGTGTTTCTTGTGATCCCCTGTGGGAATTCACAGTCACCCTCCGTGAATTCCCACCGGACTCCACCCCTCAATCCCCCTGTAAAAGCATGTCAATTACGTGAACATGACGAACAACGCACGGTCACGAATATGACGCTGCTCACGTACGCGACTCCCAGGTTCCTTTAGTCCAGAGCGAGTTGGAACGAAGGCTGCAATTGGGACAGAAGGATCAGATGCGACGCAGCCGGAGAACCGTCGCATCCAGGTCACCGCGCAGCCCGGTCCGCACCCCGTGGTGCAACAGCACGGCCCCTCGGTGCACTTCGCCCGTTTCGAGGCATTCGTACGACGCTGTCGGGTCGAGCCCGCGCAGCCGGAGCGCCGGGAGGGGCTCGCCGTAGTGCTGCGCCTGGAGGAGGGCGAGGACGACGGTCTCGTCGCCGCGGACGTACTGCACGGCGCTGAGTCCGCCGGTCGGCGGGCGCAGGCGGTGGAGGTCGCCGTGCTGCACGAGGGGCCGGATCTCCTTGTAGAGGTCCACCCAGCGGCGGGCCTCGGCGAGTTCCTCCTCGGTCCACTCCGAGAGGTCGCCGCCCACGCCGAGCACGCCGGCCATGGCGCTCACGAACCGGAAGCGCAGGCTGCTGACGCGGCCGTTGAGCTGGGTGTTGGGACTGTCGGTGACCCAGGCGGCCATCACGCGCGCGGGGTGGATCTGGCTGAAGCCGTGCTGGATGGCGAGCCGGTCCAGCGGGTCGGTGTTGTCCGAGGTCCACACCTGGTCCGTGCGGCTCATGATGCCGAGGTCGATCCGGCCGCCGCCGCCCGAGCAGGACTCGAAGGCGACGCCCGGGTGGGCCTGCCGCAACCGGTCCAACAGGCCGTACAGAGCGCGCACATGATCCACCCAGAGGCGCTGCGGGTAGGCCTCGCCCGGCCAGCCCGCGTCGGTGAAGCAGCGGTTGAAGTCCCACTTCACGTAGTCGATCGGGGCGCTGGAGAGCAGCCCGTCGAGCTGCTCCCACAGGTATTCCTGGACGTCCTCGCGGGCGAGGTTCAGGACGAGCTGGTTGCGGAACTCCGTCCGCTTCCGTCCCTCCTGGTACTGCACCCAGTCGGGGTGCGCGCGGTACAGGTCGCTGTCCGCGTTGACCATCTCGGGCTCGACCCAGATGCCGAACTGCATGCCCAGGGCGTGCACACGGTCGGCGAGGGGCTTGAGCCCGGCGGGGAAGCGGTCCGGGTTGGGCGTCCAGTCGCCGAGCCCGGCGCGGTCACTGGTGCGGGCGCCGAACCAGCCGTCGTCCACCACGAACAGCTCTACCCCGACCGCCGCCGCCCGCCGCGCGAGCACCTCCTGCTGGTCCTCGGAGATGTCGAACTGGGTGGCCTCCCAGGAGTTGTAGAGCACCGGCCGGTCCTGGTCCGCGTCCGGGATGACGTGCGTCCGCTGATACGTGTGCCAGGTGCGGCTCGCGCCGCCGTAGCCGGTGTCGCTCCACAGGCCGGCGAAGACCGGGGTCGTGAAGGACTCCCCGGCGCGAGGAGCAGCAGCCCGGAGTCGTCGTACCCGGCGCCGCCGGTGATCTGCACGCGCGCGTCCGGGAGTTGGGCGACGGCGAGCCGCCAGGACCCCGACCAGGCGAGGGCGCAGCCGTAGACCTCGCCGCGCTCCTCGGTGGCGTCGGTGTCGAGGGCGACCCAGGGAGGTGCTGGTGTCCGGTGTGGCCGCGGCGGCTGCCGATGACCTTCTCACCGTAGGTGAGGTCGGAGCGCACCAACCGGGACTCGGCGGCCCACCGGCCGTGCAGCTGCGACAGCCGCCAGCCCTCGCGCTCGGGCAGCGTCCACGTCGCGGAGTCGGCGCGCAGCAGCTCCAGGGGCTCGGCCCCCGTCGTTTTCGAGGGTCGTCCAGCGCTCTACGACGTCACCGCGCGTCCGGTAGTGCAGCGTGATCGCGAGGCCGCTGTCCCGGAAGCGGAGCCGCAGTTCGTCGCCCTCGGTGTCGTACCGCTCGAAGGTCCACTCCGTGCCACGGCGCTCGGGCGTGCGCACAGAGAGGGCGGGGCGGGCGAAGCGGGGGCCGCCCTCGACGGGGTACTCCTCGCGGCCGTCGAGCCGCGACTCGAAGGAGGACGCTCCGGGCAGCGGCCGGGCCGCCAGTTCCTCGGCGTCGGCGAGTGCGATCGCGGGGCCCCAGTGCAGGTGGAGCAGCTCGTCCTGCTCGGTGAGATGGACGGCATAGCTGCTCGTCGGGCCCGACAGCACCCACGTACGGCCGTTCTCGGCGATCTCCAACATCAAGTCCCTCACAGATTCGAACAAGTCCGCTCAAGCACCAACATCATCAACGGCACGGGGCCTGCGAGGCAACGCCTGTGGACAACTCATTGCCTCGGGAATCCATGTCGTATCGTCGAGAACGTGCCCGCCGGTGAGCCGCGTCGTCGGGCCGAGTGGGAGGAGTCCTCGTGACGCAGCAGATTCCGTCGACCGAGCCGGAGTTGTCCGGAGTGCGCAATTTCCGGGACGTGGGTGGACTCCCGACGGTGGACGGACGCCGGGTGCGGCACGGGGTGCTGTTCCGCAGCGGCCACCTCGCGCACGCGACCGACGAGGACGCCGCGTTCCTCGGCTCGCTGGGCCTGCACACGATCTTCGACTTCCGTAACGCGTCGGACCAGAGGCTGGAGGGTCCCGACGTCGAGCTGCCGGGTGTGCGCAATGTGAATCTGCCGCTGAGCGACCCGGCGGACGGCTCCGAGTTCTGGAAGATGGTCCGCGACGGCGAGATGGAGCAGCTGCGCGAGATCCTCGGCGACGGCAAGGGCGCCGCCCGCATGATCGCGTCGTACCGCACGATCATCAAGGAGCGCACCGCCGAGCACTCCCAGGTGCTGCGCTCCCTCGCGGACGACAGCGTCCCGGCGCTGATGCACTGCGCGGCGGGCAAGGACCGTGCGGGCCTGTCCATAGCCGTGACGCTGCTCGCCCTCGGCGTGGAGCGCGAGGCGATCGTGACCGACTACCTGGAGTCGAACGCGAAGCACCGTCGCTACAAGGTGCGCCGCAGCAGCTCCTCAGCCTCGGCCTACTCCCCGAGGTGATGGAGCTCCTCAGTCCCCTCTTCGACGCCCGCGCCGAGTATCTGACGGCGGCCTTCGAGACCGTCGAGGAGACCTGGGGCAGCGTGGACGCCTACCTGGAGCAGGGACTCGGGATCACCCCGGAGATCCGGGAGCGGCTGCGCGAGCGTTTGCTCGACTGAACCGGCCGAAGCGACCGGCCCGGCTCAACAGGCCGCCGTCGCGGGCTACTTGGCGCCCACGGAGAACAGCAGGTAGATGAAGGCCGCGAAGAGGTGGCCGACGGCGATGTAGATGATGAGCCGGATCCACAGGGCGCGCGGGAACTTGTCCTCGATGTTGTTGCCGCTCATGGTGTCTCTCCGGTGATCGGGCCCAGGCACAGGGTGGCCGTGGGGCTCTGCAGCAGGGTGTGGACGAACAGGACCTCGACGCCGTCCTCGTCGGCGGCGGCGAGGCGGTGCGGGGTCAGCGAGTCGAAGTGGGCGCTGTCGCCCGGCGCGAGGATGTGCGCGGTGTCACCGAGGCGCAGCCGCAGCCGGCCGGTGAGGACGTAGAGCCACTCCTCGCCGGGGTGCACACGCACGATGTCGCCCTGGGAGCCGTGCGGGATGCGGACGCGCAGCGACTGCATCCCGCGGCCGGGGGCGCCCGCCTGCCAGTAGGTCCAGCCGCCCGCGCGGGTCGGTTCCATGTCGGCGGCACGGACGACGGAGTCCCGGTCGGTGGCCGTCTCGCCGAGCAGATCCGAGACTGTCGTACCGTAGATGCGGGCGAGCGCGAGCAGCATCGGCAGCGAGGGCTGGCGCTGCCCGGTCTCCAGACGGGAGAGATGGGCGGGCGAGAGCCCGGCGGAGCGGGCGGCGGCCTCCAGCGTGAGGGAGGCGCGGCGGCGCAGCGCGCGGAGCTGTGGTGCCACGGTGGTCGGCAGGTCTTCGGCCGGCCCGGCCGACGGTTCCGGCCCGATCTCGGAGGAGCTCATGCCCTCCATTCAGCCGGACTTTTGCCCCTGCGGCAAATTTCTTGCCTCAGGGGCAAAAACCTACGGCACCCACTCTTGGAGCTGCCCACGGCACCCGTCCTCGGCGCCGGGCAGAGCCTCCTACCGGTTGGCCACCGCCTGCTTCACGAGTGTCTTGCTGAAGTCCCACATCAGCCCGCCGCCGCTGTGCGCGTCGTCCATCACGGCGGTGAACGCGTCCACGAACCGGTCCACCTCGCGCTCGCCAATGATCAGCGGCGGGATCAGCTTGATGACCTCCAGGTGGTCTCCGGAGACCTGGGTGAGGATGCGGTGCCGCTGGAGCAGCGGTACGACCACCATCTGCGCGAACAGGCCCTTGCGTGCGGCCTGCAGCATGGTCCAACGGCTGCGCAGCTTCAGCGACTTGGGCCTGCCGAACTCGATGCCGATCATCAGACCCCGGCCGCGGACATCAGCGAGCAGCTCGTACTTGTCGACCAGCGCGGCGAGCCGGGACCTCAACCGGTCCCCGGTGGCACGGGCGTTGGCGACGACCTGCTCGTTCTCCATGACGGACAGCACAGCGAGGCCGGCCGCCATGGCCTGGGCGTTGGCCCCGAAACTCGCCGAGTGGACCAGCACCCGGTCCATGGACGAGTAGACCTTCTTGAAGATCCAGTCCTTGCCGAGGGTGGCGCCGACCGGCACGTAACCGCCGGAGAGCGCCTTGGCCACGCAGACGAGGTCGGGCTCCACACCCTCCTCGTGCTGGTAGGCGTAGAAGTCGCCGGTGCGGCCGAGGCCGGTCTGCACCTCGTCGGCGATGAGCAACGCCTTGTGCTGGTGCAGGACTTCCTGCGCGGCGCGCAGATAGCCGGGCGGCGCCTCGTGGACGCCCTTGCCCTGGATCGGCTCGACGACGAGGGCGGCGACGTCGCCCTTCCTCAACTCCCGTGCCAGGGCGTCGAGATCGCCGAGCGGTACGGCGGTGTCGGGCAGCAGCGGGGCGAAGCCGTCCCGGAAGCCGTCCTCGCCGTTGACCGAGAGCGAGCCGGTGGTGAGGCCGTGGAAGGCGTGGTCGCAGTAGAGGACGCGGGGTTTTCCGGTGGCGTAGCGGGCGAACTTGAGCGCGGTCTCGACCGCTTCCGTGCCGCTGTTGCCGAAGAACACCCGGTCCAGGTGCGGGCTGTGGGTGAGGAGTTGCTCGGCGAGCAGGCCGGGCAGCGGCTGGCAGTCGAAGCGGGTGAGGTCGGCGAGCTGGGCGTCGAGGACGTCGTGCACCGCCTTGCGGACGACGGGGTGGTGGCGGCCCAGGCCCATCACCCCGAACCCGGCGAGCATGTCGAGGTAGTCGTTGCCGTCGGCGTCCCAGAAGTAGGCGCCCTCGCCCCGCTCGTAGACCTTGTCGAAGCCGATGGTGCGGAGCATGCGCGGGAGCTGGTGGTTGAGGTACTTGGCGTGCAGCTCGTAGCGCTCGGCTCCGCGCTCGGCCAGCAGCGCGGTGAGGTCGAACTCCTTGGTCATTCGGGTTTCTCCTTGGCTGTGCCGGCGTTCGTGTCCTTGACCGCCAGGCTTGCGCTGATCCGTCCGGCGACCTCGACGGGTGTGAGGCCGATGTCGGCGAGCACCTCCCCGCGTTTGGCGTGCGCGAGGAACTGCTCGGGGATGCCGAACCGCCGTACGGGGACGTCGACTTCGGCGTCCCCGAGCGCCAGCGCCACGGCGGCGCCGACGCCGGAGGCGCGGCTGTTGTCCTCCACGACGGCGACGAGGCGGTGCCCGGCGGCGAGGCCGGGAGCGCCGGGTCGACGGGTTTGACCCAACGGGGGTCCACGACCGTGCAGTTGATGCCGCGCGCCTCGAGGAGTTCGGCGGCCTGGAGGCACACGGGCGCCATCACCCCGACGGCGACGAGCAGCACCTCCGGGGTCTCCGTGGCGCGGTGCAGGACGTCGAGGCCGCCCACCCGGTCGATGGCGGGGATCTCGGTCCGACCGACTCCTTCGGGAAGCGGACGAGGGTCGGCGCGTCGTCTACGGCGACCGCTTCCCGTAGCTGGGCCCGGGTTGGCCGGCGTCACGCGGGGCGGCGATGCGCAGCCCCGGCACGACCTGGAGGATGGACATGTCCCACATGCCGTTGTGCGACGCGCCGTCGACTCCGGTGACCCCGGCGCGGTCCAGGACGAACGTCACTCCGCAGCGGTGCAGTGCCACGTCCATCAGGAGCTGGTCGAAGGCCCGGTTGAGGAAGGTGGCGTAGACGGCGACGACGGGGTGCAGCCCGCCGGTCGCCAGGCCCGCCGCCGAGACCGCCGCGTGCTGCTCGGCGATGCCGACGTCCCAGACCCGGTCCGGGAACCTCGCGGCGAACTTGCCGAGGCCGACCGGGTGCAGCATGGCCGCCGTGATGGCCACGACGTCGTCGCGTTCCTCCCCGATGCGCAGGATCTCGTCGCCGAACACGCTGGTCCAGGAAGGGCCGTTGGAGGGGGCGAGGGGTGCGCAGGTGAGGGGGTCCATCACGCCGACGGTGTGGAAGTGGTCCTCCTCGTGGGCGAGGGCGGGTTCGTAGCCGCGGCCCTTCTCCGTGAGGCAGTGCACGAGGACCGGGCCGTGGAAGCGTTTCGCGCGGCGCAGCGCGGACTCGACGGCGCCGATGTCGTGTCCGTCGATCGGGCCGACGTACTTGAGGCCGAGGTCCTCGAACATGCCCTGCAGGGGCGAACGCGTCCTTGAAGCCCTTCTTCGCGCCGTGCAGCGACTCGTAGATGGTGTTGCCGACGACCGGGGTGCGCAGCAGGACGCGCTTGCCCCAGGCGAGGACCTGTTCGTAGCTGTCGGTGGTGCGCAGGGTGGCCAGGTGGTTGGCGAGGCCGCCGATGGTGGGCGCGTACGAGCGCTCGTTGTCGTTGACGACGATGATCAGCGGCCGGTCCTTGGCGGCGGCGATGTTGTTCAGCGCCTCCCAGGCCATACCGCCGGTCAGCGCGCCGTCGCCGATGACCGCGACGACGTGGCCCTTCTCGCCCTGCACCTGGCGGGCCTTGGCGAGGCCGTCGGCCCAGCCGAGCGCGGTGGAGGCGTGGCTGTTCTCGATGACGTCGTGCTCGGACTCCTCGCGCGAGGGGTAGCCGGACAGGCCGCCCTTGCCGCGCAGCTTCGAGAAGTCCTGACGCCCCGTCAGCATCTTGTGCACATAGCTCTGGTGGCCGGTGTCCCACAGGATGCGGTCGGCCGGGGACTCGAAGACGCGGTGCAGCGCGACGGTCAACTCCACCACGCCCAGGTTGGGTCCGAGGTGACCGCCGGTCCTGGCCACCGCATGGACCAGGAACTCCTTATCTCTTCGGACAGTTCGCCGAGTTCCGCCTCGGACAGCGACTTCAGGTCGCGTGGTTGACGGATGCTCTCCAGGATCGTCACGTCGGGCCCCCTTCGGTCCGTGCTGTTCAGCTCACGGTGACGGCCGGCTCCCCGCCGCGACGCCGTCCTGCTCCATCTGCTCGGCGATCTTCATCGCCTCCTCGATGAGGGTCTCCACGATCTTCGACTCGGGCACGGTCTTGACGACCTCGCCCTTGACGAAGATCTGGCCCCTGCCGTTGCCGGAGGCGACCCCGAGGTCCGCCTCCCGCGCCTCACCGGGTCCGTTGACGACGCAGCCCATGACCGCGACGCGCAACGGCACCTCCATGCCCTCCAAACCCGCCGTGACCTCGTCGGCGAGCTTGTAGACGTCCACCTGGGCCCGCCCGCAGGACGGGCACGACACGATCTCCAGCCGCCGGGGCTTGAGGTTCAGCGACTCCAGGATCTGGAGGCCGACCTTGACCTCCTCGACCGGCGGGGCGGACAGCGACACCCGGATGGTGTCGCCGATGCCCTCGCTGAGCAGCGCCCCGAAGGCCACCGCCGACTTGATCGTGCCCTGGAAGGCGGGACCGGCCTCGGTGACCCCGAGGTGCAGCGGATAGTCGCTCTGCGCGGCCAGCTGCCGGTAGGCGTTGACCATCACCACGGGGTCGTTGTGCTTGACGGAGATCTTGATGTCGCGGAAGCCGTGCTCCTCGAAGAGGGACGCCTCCCACAGGGCCGACTCGACGAGCGCCTCGGGCGTCGCCCTGCCGTACTTCTGGAGCAGACGACGGTCCAGGGAACCGGCGTTGACCCCGATCCGGATCGGCGTGCCGTGGTCCTTCGCGGCCCGCGCGATCTCCTTGACCTTGTCGTCGAACTGCTTGATGTTGCCGGGATTCACCCGAACCGCCGCACACCCGGCCTCGATCGCGGCGAAGACGTACTTGGGCTGGAAGTGGATGTCCGCGATCACCGGGATCTGCGACTTGCGGGCGATGGTCGCCAGCGCGTCCGCGTCGTCCTGCGTGGGGCAGGCGACGCGGACGATCTGGCAGCCGGACGCGGTGAGTTCGGCGATCTGCTGGAGGGTGGCGCCGATGTCCGACGTACGCGTCGTCGTCATCGACTGGACCGAGACGGGGCCCCGCCCCGACCGCCACCGGCCCGACCTGGATCTGCCGCGACACACGTCGCGGGGCGATCGGCCGGACCGGCATCTCGGGACGCCCAGGGACACTGCGGTCATGGCGTCAGTCGCGGTTTCCTGCGACGGTCTCGCGCATGGCCCGCAGGGACTCCTTGAGGGAGCCCATGGTGGCGAGGACGGCGGTGGGCTCGTAGCCGCAGTGCGCCATGCAGTTGGCGCAGCGCGGGTCCTTGCCGCGGCCGTACTTGTCCCAGTCGGTGTCCTCGATCAGTTCCCGGTACGTCGGGACGTACCCGTCGCTCATCAGGTAGCAGGGCGCTGCCAGCCGAAGAGGGAGTAGTTCGGGATCGCCCAGGCCGTGCACGGAAGTCGACCTTGCCCTCCAGGAAGTCCAGGAAGAGCGGCGAGTGGTTCAGCCGCCACTTGCGGCGGTTGCCGCCCGCGAAGGCCTTCTTGAACAGCTCGTGGGTCTGCGCGACGCCCAGGAAGTGCTCCTGGTCGGGCGCCTTCTCGTAGGCGTAGGCGGGCGAGATCATCATCTCGTCGACCTTGATGTCGTCGTTGAGGAAGTTGAGCACCTCGATGATGGTCTGCGGGGTGTCCGTGTTGAAGAAGGTCGAATTCGTGGTGACCCGGAAGCCGCGCTTCTTGGCCTCCTTCATCGCCTCCACGGCCTCGTCGAACACGCCCTCCTTCGCGACCGACTCGTCGTGCCGCTCACGCAGCCCGTCGATGTGCACCGCGAACGCGAAATAGGGCGAGGGCGTGAACTTGTCCAGCTTCTTGCGGAGCAGCATGGCGTTGGTGCAGAGGAAGACGTATTTCTTCTTCGCCACCAACTGCCGCACGATCTCGTCGATCTGAGGGTGCATCAGGGGCTCACCGCCCGCGATGGACACCATCGGCGCACCGGACTCGAGCACCGCCCCGACGGCCTGCGCCACCGGCATGCGCTGCTTGAGCACGCCCGCCGGGTGCTGGATCTTGCCGCAGCCCTCGCACTTCAGGTTGCATGCGAAGAGAGGTTCCAGCTCCACGATCAGGGGAACTTGTCCCTCTTGCGGAGCTTCTGTTCGGCCAAATATGTAGCGACCTTGATGGACTGGCGCAGCGGCATGGCCATCTGGCTCACCTCCGGGGAGCAGCAAAGAACGGTGCCATTCGAAAAAGCGGGAAGAACGGATCGAAGAACGCGGAAAGCCGATATTCCACCGCGCACCGTGCCGATCCGGACGAGTTCATGTTCAGGAGCGTCCACGACCACCCGTACGGCCGCAACCGGGCGCGCGCCCGTACGCACGGCGCTCAGCAGCGTGGCCGCCGACTCCATGTCGACCGCGATCGCGCCGGTCGCGAGCAGATCCGACCGTTCCGGTCCGCGGACGATGTGATCGGAGCCGGTCAGGGGCCGGTGTGGACGGTACGTCCGGGCAGCGCCCGGGCGAGCTCCTTGACGAGCAGTTCGGTACCGACGCACGGAACGGTTCCGCGCGCCTCCCTGGTCTCCTCGGCGACCACGAGGTCGCCGGGGTGCATACCGGGGCGAGTCCGGCGCAGAAGCCCGTGGCCAGTACGGCGGCCTCGGCCAGCGCCGGGTCGGCGAGGCGCCGGGAGACGGCCTCCTCGGCGGCCTGTGGCCCCATCCCCGTCCTGAGGAAGGTGACCGGCCCGCCGGCGCCGGAGCGGTCGCCTGCGCGCAGGGCGAGGCGCTCGATGCCGAGCGCGCAGGCGATCAGCAGCGGCAGTCCGGCGGGCTGTGAGCTCATCAGCCCCCTTGGCCGGGGAGAACGCGGGCTGGGAGAACGGTTCTCCATGGACGAAACGGCCGAGCGCGGTGAGCGGGAAGACCTGCCGGTAGAGGTGGTAGTTGATGGAGAAGTCCCACGGGAAGCCCGTGCCGGTGAAGTAGGGCTCGTCCCAGGACCCGTCCTCCCGCTGGGTCGTCGCGAGCCACTCCACACCGCGCTCCACCGCCTTGGAGTCCCGCTCCCCCGCCGCGAGCAGGGCCATCAGCGCCCAGGCCGTCTGCGAGGCGGTCGAGGCGCCCCGGCCGCTCCACTCCTTGGCGTACTTGTAGGAGCGCAGGTCCTCGCCCCAGCCGCCGTCGTCGTTCTGTACGGTCTCCAGCCAGCTGACCGCGCGCCGGATCGCCGGGTGCGAGCCGGGAATCCCGGCCGCGGCGAGCGCCGGTACGACGGACCCGGTGCCGTAGACGTAGTTGACGCCCCAGCGGCCGAACCACGAGCCGTCCGGCTCCTGTTCGGCGAGCAGCCACTCGATGCCGCGCCGGGTGCGCGGGTCGTGGGCGAGGCCCTCGACGGCGAGCATCTCGACGACGTGCGCGGTGACGTCCGCCGACGGCGGGTCGATGACCTCGCCGAAGTCGCAGAACGGCAGCCGGTTGGGGAACGGGCTGGTGTTGTCGACGTCGAAGGCGCCCCAACCGCCGTTCTTCGACTGCATGCCGAGGTTCCACCGGACCGCGCGTCCGGCGGCCCGGTCCAGGCGCTCCGGGTCGTGATGTCTGACCCGGCGCAGCGCGAGCACCACCTCGGCGGTGTCGTCGATGTCCGGGTAGTTGTCGTTGTGGAACTCGAACGCCCAGCCGCCCGGCGGCAGTTGGGGCCGTTTGACCGCCCAGTCGCCGGGACGGACGATCTCCTCCCCGAGCATCCAGTCGGCGGCCTTGACCAGTTGGGGGTGGTCGGCGGGCACGCCCGCGTCGGCGAGCGCGATGGTCGCGAGGCAGGTGTCCCACACCGGGGACTGACAGGCCTCGATCATCCGGGCCCCGTCCTCGCGCCAGATCGCGAACCGGTCCAGCGACTCAAGTCCCGCGCGCATCACGGGGTGTTCGAGGTCGTAGCCGAGCAGGTGCAGGGCGATCACCGAGTACACGGCAGGCGGCTGGATGCCGCCCCAGCAGCCGTCGTTCTCCTGGCGCTCGATGATCCAGCGGGCCGCCGCGTTCATCGCGGACCGGCGCAGCTTGCGCGGGGCGACCTTGCGGTAGAGGTGCAGCGCCTTGTCGATCCGCTGGAAGGCGCCGTCCCAACTGGCCACCGGGGCAAGGGGCTTGACCGGGTTCGGATTCTCCGGGTCGGTGTGCAGTTCGTCGAGCGGGAAGGGCGCCGGCCGTACCGGCCGCTTCGCGGAGACGACCGTGAGCGGCACGATGGTCTGCCGGGCCCAGCATCCGAAGTCGTAGATGTTGAGCGGCACCCAGGTCGGGAAGTACAGGAGTTCCGGCGGGAGTTCGGGCAGGTCGTCCCATTTCCACCAGCCGAACAGGGCGAGCCAGATCCGGGTGAAGACGCGGGCCGAGGCGATGCCGCCCCGCTCCCGCACCCACGCGGACGCCTTCGCCATGTGCGGGGCGTCCGGCGCGTCACCGGCCAGCCGCAGGGCGACGTACGCCTCGATGGTGGTGGAGAGTTCACCGGGTCCGCCGTAGAAGCTCGCCCAGGTGCCGTCCTCGCGCTGTTCGCCGCGGATGAAGAGTGCGGCGGCCTGGGTCGTCGACTCCTCGCGGATGCCCAGGAACTGACGGAGCAGCAGATCCTCGGCGTCCATCGTGACGTTCGTCTCGAGGTCGCCCTTCCACCAGCCCTGCGCGTCCTGCTGGGAGAGGAGGAAGTCGGTGGCGCGTTGTACGGCGTGTGCGGCGGCGTCGTGCACCCCGGCCGCCACGGGGGTGTTGATGTCGGTTTCGCTGGCCGCGGCAACACGGGGAGGCATGGCCCCGGTGCTTCCGTCGGTCGTCGCTGTCATGGCTTCCCCTTCGTGCAGTGGCATGTCTCTGCTGGGTCCGCCGTCGGCCGGTGCTCGTTCGTTCGCAGCACCGGCCGGCGACTACGCGAGGGCTATTCGACCGATAGTGATCATCTCTTTCGTACGACGACGAAGTCGGCGAGCGCCGTGAACCGTGCCCGAACCCGGTCGGGCATGTCGATGGCGTCGAGGACCTCGATGGCGATGGTGTGCTGACGGCGTGCCTCTTCGGCGGTCCACTCGCGGCCGCCGGCCTCCTCGATGAGCGCGGCGCGGGCCGCGAACTCCTCCTCGGAGAAGTTCTCGAAGTCGCTGCTCTTGGCGTCGGCGGCGAGGATCTCGCCGAGCCGGTCCGAGGCGGGTCCGCCCGCCGCGAGCGCCGCCACCACGGGCAGGGACTTCTTGCGCTGGCGCAGATCGCTCCAGGTCTGCTTCCCGGTGGCGTCCGGGTCGCCCCAGATGCCGAGGAGGTCGTCGACGGCCTGGAAGGCCAGGCCGAGGTGGTAGCCGTACTTCTCAGGACGTCGGCGGTGCGGTCGTCCGCACCGCCGAGCACGGCCCCGATGGACGAGGCGCAGGCGAGCAGGGCGCCGGTCTTGTTGCCCTCCATCTCCAGGCACTCCTCGACGCTGACGCGGTCGCGGTGCTCGTAGGAGATGTCCTGCGCCTGGCCGTCGATGAGGGCGCGGGTCGCGGTGGTGAGGCGGCGGGTGGCGCGGCCTGCCTCGACGGTGCCGAGCTCCAGCAGGACCTCGTTGGCCAGCGCGAAGAGGGCGTCGCCGACGAGGATGGCCTGGGCGGGGCCGTGCACCTTCCAGACGGTGTCGCGGTGACGGCGCTGCTCGTCGCCGTCCATCAGGTCGTCGTGCAGCAGCGAGAAGTTGTGGATCAGCTCGACGGCGACGGCGCCGGGGATACCGGTCTCCGGCGCGGCGCCGGTGACCTCGGCGGAGAGCACGGCGAGCGCGGGGCGTACGGCCTTGCCGCCGTCGCCGGCCGCCGGGTTGCCCTCGGCGTCGATCCAGCCGAAGTGGTAGGCGGCGACGGTGTCCATGGGGGAGCCAGCCGGTCCACGGCAGCCCGCAGCACCGGTGTGGCAAGGGTCCGGCCGCGCTCCAGGAGCGCGGACACGTCCACCGCGTCGGCAGCCGTCTCGGCCGGGGGCACAGTGGGCACAGTCTCTCCTCTTGTCGCGCTACCGAAGGTGCGGGGGTCGCCTGCCGCCTGCTGATCGAGCATCACGCCGCCTCGTCGAACTCGAAGAGATGGCTGGGGCGGGGCCGGCCCAGGGCGGTGAGGGCGGCGTCCGCCGCGCTCACCCCACTGCGGACCGCACTCTCCATGGTCGCGGGCCACCCTGTGGCGGTCCACGCTCCGGCCAGGTACAGGCCGGGGGCCTTGGTGCGGGCGCCGGGCCGCAGCCGTCCGACGCCGGGGGCGGGAGCGAACGTCGCCGTGCGCTCCCTGGTCACGAAGAAGTCCTTCACCTCGGCGCCGCGCGCACCGGGGCAGCAGCCGCTCCAGTTCGGGAGGTAGCGCTCCCGCAGCGCCGCCACGGGCTCGTCGATCTCGTCGTGCACGGCGGACTGGGACAGCGCCAGGTACTGGCCGTCCTTCAGCCCGGACGCGTCGGTCCGGTCGAACACCCACTGCACCGGGGTGCCGAGTGCCGCGAAGAACGGGCGGGCGAGCACCTTGCGGTCGTAGACGACATGGACGTTCAGGATCGGCGCGGTGTCGATGGCGAGCAGTCGCCCGGGGTCGTCGAGGGCGCCGTCGGGGAGCAGTTCGTGGGCCTCGCGCTGCGGTACGGCCAGCACGACGGTGTCGGCCTCGATCGTCTCGCCGGGGCAGTGAACGCTCCAGCGTCCGTTCCCGTCTGTAGAGATGGAGGTGACGCGTGTACGGACTTCGGTGCGCACGCCCGCGGAGTCGAGCGCCTTGCGGGCGAGCCGGTCGTGCAGTTCGCCCAGCGGGACGTGTGCCCAGCCGATGTCGGCCGCGCCCGGGTCGGAGAGCAGACCGGTCTTGAACACCATCGCGGCCAGGGCGAGCGAGGAGTCGCCCGCGACCGCGTTGAGGGTGGCGACCCCGACCAGGTCCCACAGTGCCTCGACGGCACGCGCCGACTGACCGTGCGCGGTCAGCCAGCTGCCGAAGTTCTGCGCGTCCAGGGCCGGATCGGCCAGATCGAGACCTTGAGCGCGAGCGCGGCACGTCCCACTTTGGCGCGCTCCGCGAGCGAGAGATGCGGGTACGTCGCGAGGCTGCGCCCGAGATGCAGCGGCACGGGCAGCGCGTCGCGCCGGAGTCTGCCGAGCCGGCGTCCCTCGGGGCGGTTCACGTCGAGTACGGGCACGTCGAGACGATCCTGCAGCGGAGCGAGCGCCGCGCCCTCGATGCGGTCGAGGAACCAGCGGTAGGCGGTGCAGCAGCGCAGGTAGACATGCTGGCCGTTGTCGACGGTCAGTTCGCCGCGCTGGAAGGAGAAGGCGAGTCCGCCGAGGCGCGGGCGGCCTTCGAGCAGGGTGACACGGATTCCGGCGTCGGCCAGCGCGAGCGCGGTGGTGATGCCGGCGAGTCCGCCGCCGACGACGACGGCATGCCGGCCGGCCTGTCCCGTCGCCGGATCGGCGGGCAGCCCGTCGGCCCGCGTCCCGTCGCTCATCGTGCACTCCCCCTGCGCGCCCGCCGAGGCACTCGAACCAGCCACGGCGGACCGTTGCAGTCAGGGACGCCGCACCGCACCGGAGGGTTGCCTGCCGCATTTCTCCGGTGACATCACCTTGGCCCACTTCGTCCATCAGGCGCGCCTCCTGAGCGTCCTCCGCGAGACGTGCCGGGCGTCCAGACCGGACAGGCCGCGCACCGCGACGTAGGCCTTCTCGCGGCCGGGCAGGGAGACGCGGCCGCGCAGGACGGCCTCCGGCTCGCGCTCGATGCGGTCCAGCAGGCGGCGGTAGATGCCGGCCATGGCGGCGACGCAGGCGCCGCTGCGGCGGTCGAGCATGGGGAGCAGCCGGTAGCCCTCGGCGAAAGAGTGCGGGCCCGTCGCACCTCGAAGTGGACGAGACCCGCGAAGTCGGAGCCCTCGGGTGGCGTCGGCCCGTCGAACCCGGCCGAGCAGCCGAATTTCGCGAGGTCGTCGGCGGGCAGATAGGTCCGGCCGCCCTCGGCGTCCTCGCGGACGTCTCTGAGGATGTTGGTGAGCTGGAGCGCGAGCCCCAGCGTGTCGGCGTACTCCGGGGCGCGCTCGACCCCGCGCGCGCCGGGCTCCGTGCCGAACACGCCGAGCGAGAGCCGCCCGATCGCGCCCGCGACACACCGGCAGTAGACCTTCAGGTCGTCCCACGTCTCGTAGGTCTCGCCGCGTACGTCCATCAGGACGCCGTCGATCAGTTCGTCCAGGCCGTCCAGCGGGACCGGGAAGGCCTCGGCCGTGTGCGCGAGGGCGACCGCGACCGGGTCGGTGTCGTCCTCCTCGACCTTGCCCTCGCGGACCCGGGTGAGCAGCGCCCGGGTGTCCTCCAGGCGCGCCGCCTTCACCTCGGTCTCCAGCGTGCCGTCGCCGATGTCGTCGACACGCCGGGAGAACGCGTACAGCGCGGACATGGCCCGACGCTTGGGCGTCGGGAGCAGTCTGATGCCGTAGGCGAAGTTCCGTGCCTGTTGTCCGGTGACGGCCTCGCAGTAGCTGTAGGCGGCGAGTACCGGCGCGGACATGTGCGGTGCAGACTCCACGGTCCGGATCACCCCTCTCCTCGCAGAGTCACGCCCACCTCACGCAGCAACTGGATCTTGCCGGGCTTCGGCGGGCCGGGAAGTACGTCGTACTCGGCGGCGACGATCGCCCGGATCGCCGCCCTCCCCCGCCACGAACCCCGCGAGCAGCAGCTTCAATCTGCCGTGGACGCTACCCACCAGGGGGCGCCTTCATTCAGGAGATCGCGGGCGCGTTCTGCTTCGTATGCAACCAGTGCGCGCACCGATGCGCCCGCGGAGGGCGTGGCGAGATCCGCTTCCTGGACGTGAAAGCGCTTCATGTCCTGGGCGGGCAGGTAGATGCGGTCGCGGCCGAGGTCCTCGGTCACGTCCTGCAGGTGTTCGACGATCTGAAGTGCGGTACAGATCGCGTCGGACAGCCGGACCCGCTCGGGGGTCTCGGTGCCGGTGACGCCGAGGACCAGGCGGCCGACGGGGTTGGCGGACAGCTCGCAGTAGGCGAGGAGGTCGTCGTAGGTCTCGTAGCGGGTGACGAGCTGGTCCTGGCGGTTCGCGGCGATCAGGCCGAGGAAGGGCTCGAGGGGTCAGCGCGCGGCGGCGGACGGTGGGCTGGAGGCGGCGCAGCAGGGGGTGGCTCGGGGTGCCGTCGAAGACGCGGTGGAGGTCGGCCTCGAAGGCGTCGAGGAGGACCAGGCGGTCCTCGGCCTCCGCGGGTGCAACGCCGAGCAGCCGGGCGTCGGCGCCGCCGGGGGCCAGATCGCCGTCGCCGATGTCGTCGACGAGACGGGCGAATCCGTACACCGCCATGAGATCGGTGCGCCAGGCCTTGGGCAGGAAGAAAGGTGCCACGGGAAGTTCTCACCCGCGGCCTTGTCGAGTGTGCCGCGCTCCGGATCGCCGGTGGCGGCAATGCCGCTTCCCGTCACCGCTCGCTGCCAGGGGCGGGGACGGCGCATGCTTCGGTGAGCTGGGGAGTTTCCGTAGCCATTGCCGTCACATCTCCCGTTCTACACTGCCGACCCAATACACACTATTTCGGACACGCCGCCCGGTCGTCCGCACGGATACCCGAAGAAGGGTGTCGCGCATTATCGCCCCACTTGCCGCTATTCGGCACCGGTACAGCTTACGTTGTACAACGCAGCGAGCTTCCTCGGGGTGTCCTGCACATCACAACAACACACCGATTGGCGTCAAGATTCCTTGGGCCGGGCCGAGTTGACGTTTCCTTTGCAGACGCGGGGCCCCGCCGGAACAGTTCCGGCGGGGCCCTGGGAAGCGTTATGGGCTTTTGCGGCCCCTATGCGAGCGCACTACTTGCCCGTGAACTTCTCGTACTCCTTGAGAACCTCGTCGGTCGGACCGTCCATCCGGAGTTCGCCGCGTTCCAGCCACAGCACACGGTCGCAGGTGTCGCGGATCGACTTGTTGTTGTGACTGACGAGAAACACCGTGCCCGCGGACTTCCTCAGTTCACGGATGCGCGCCTCGGAGCGGACCTGGAACTTGCGGTCACCGGTGGCCAGCGCCTCGTCGATCATCAGCACGTCGTGGTCCTTGGCCGCGGCGATGGAGAAACGCAGCCGGGCCGCCATGCCGGAGGAGTACGTGCGCATCGGGAGGGTGATGAAGTCGCCCTTCTCGTTGATGCCGGAGAAGTCGACGATCTCCTGGTAGCGCTCCCTGACCTGCTCGCGGGACATGCCCATGGCGAGACCGCCCAGGATGACGTTCCGCTCGCCGGTGAGGTCGTTCATCAGCGCCGCGTTGACGCCCAGCAGGGAGGGCTGGCCGTTGGTGTAGACCCTGCCCTTCTCGGCCGGGAGGAGGCCCGCGATGGCGCGCAGCAGGGTCGACTTGCCGGAGCCGTTCGACCCGATCAGGCCGACGGCCTCACCCCGGTAGGCGACGAAGGAGACGCCCTTGACGGCGTGCACCTTGCGCACCCCGCGCTCCTCGCCGCGCTTGACTATGCGGCTGAGGGCCGACGTGGCGCTGCCCTTGCCGGTCTTGGCGCCGTGCACGCGGTAGACGATGTGCAGTTCGTCCGCGACGACGGTCGGGATCAGGTCCCCGGGTTCCGATCCGCCAGGTTCTGCTCGATGCTCTGCTCAGCCACGGCCGTACCTCTCCTCCGCCTTCCAGAAGTACACGAAGCCGCCGACGAAGAGGACCACGGCCCAGAAGGTGGCGATGGCCCACACGTGCGGCGGCAGGTTCGACGCGCCGTAGCCGTCGATGAGCGCGAAGCGCATCAGGTCCATGTAGATGGCCGCCGGGTTCACCTGGAGCAGGCGGACGAACACCTCGGAGCGGCCCTCCATCATCTTGCTGATGGAGAACATGACGCCCGACGTGTACATCCAGGTGCGCAGGATGAACGGCATCAACTGGGCGAGGTCGGGGTCTTGGCGCCCATCCGCGCGACGATCAGCGCGAGCCCGGTGTTGAAGAGGAACTGCAGCAGCAGGACCGGGAAGATCAGCAGCCAGGACAGGCTCGGGTAGCTGCCGAAGCCGATGACGATGATGAACAGCACGGTCATCGAGAACAGCAGCTGCTGGAGCTGCTGGAGCGCGAAGGAGATCGGCAGCGAGGCGCGCGGGAAGTGCAGCGCGCGCACCAGGCCGAGGTTCCCGGAGATCGCCCGCACGCCCGCCATGATCGAGCTCTGCGTGAAGGTGAACACGAACACGCCCGTGACCAGGAACGGATGTACACGTCCCGGGACATGCCCCGGGACGCCTTCAGGATGACGCCGAAGATGAAGAAGTACACGGCCGCGTTCAGCAGCGGGGTGGCCACCTGCCAGAGCTGCCCGAGCTTCGCCTGGCTGTACTGGGCCGTCAGCTTCGCCTGGGAGAAGGCCAGGACGAAGTGCCGGCGTCCCCAGAGCTGCCGGATGTACTCGACGAGTCCGGGGCGGGCACCGCTCACGGTCAGCCCGTACTTGGCGGCGAGCTGTGCCGCCGTGAGGCCTGCGTCGGGCGACGGACGCGGGCTCACCGCGATTCCGCCGTCATGCGTTGTCTCACTCAAGAGTGGAAGCCCTCATCTATGGATGCGTCTTACGATCGTCTTGCGTTCGTCTTACGGAATTGTGCTACAGAACGCGACACGTATCCGCCGAGGGATACGGTCCGGGGCGCTGCCGAGCACGCGGTCAGGCGCCCGCCGAGCGGGTCAGATCACGGGAGGACGGCCCAGCCGGGTCAGCCGCCACACCGTACGCCAGCTGATGGGCCGGCGCGGCCCGCACGGGGTGGTCCAGCCCTCCTTGAACCCGCCGAACCAGGCCTGCAGGGCCGGGCGCGAGGGGCGGCGCAGGAGCGTGAGCAGCAGCCACACCCCGAGGTAGACGGGGACGAGGAGTGCGGGAGGTTGCGGCGGGCCAGCCAGACCCGGTTGCGGGCGACCATGCGGTGGTAGACCGCGTGCCGCGAGGGCGCGGTGGTCGGGTGGAAGAGCACCATGTCCGCCCGGTAGTCGATCATCCAGCCGGCGTCGAGGGCCCGCCAGGCGAGGTCGGTCTCCTCATGGGCGTAGAAGAACTCGTCCGGGAGGCCGCCGACCTCGGCGAAGACCTTGGTGCGGACGGCGTTGGCGCCGCCGAGGAAGGTGGTGACCCGGGAGGAGCGCATCGGGTCGGAGGCGCGCAGGCGCGGGACGTGCCGGCGCTGGGTGACGCCCGTCTCCGGGTCGGCGATGCGGAAGCTGATGATGCCGAGGCGGGGGTCGGCGGCGAAGGCCTCCCGGCACAGCTCGGCGGTGTCGTGCTGGGCGAGGAGCCCGTCGTCGTCGAGGAACATCACTATGTCGACATCGCGACCGGCGGGCCCGAAGGCCTCCAGGCCGACGTTCCGGCCGCCGGGGATGCCGAGATTCTCCGGCAGCTCTATGGTCCTGACGCCCTCGGGGACGTCCGGGACGGGCGAGCCGTTGCCGACGACGACCGTCTCGACCCGGTCGCCGTCCTGCTTGGCGACCGAGTCGAGCAACGCCCGCAGTTCGTCGGGGCGGTTGCCCATGGTGATGATCACCGCGCCGACCTTCATGCCACTCACTTCAGCCTGCTCGACGCGAGGATCGACACCAGGTGCAGCAGGGTCTGCAGCAGCGCGATGCCGGCCAGTACGGCGACGCCGAGCCGCGAGAAGTACAGGTCGCCGCGGACCTGGTCGACGATCGCGAGGACCAGGATCAGCAGGGTCGCCTCGATGCCGAGGATGAGCCGGTGGAACTTGAAGGCGGCGGCGGCCCGGCGGGCCAGCGCCATCCCGGAGGAGCGCATCTCGGCGGCTGCCTCCTGGACGGGGGCCTTGCCGGTCTGGTGGCGGGCGACGCCGACCAGGTCGGTCTCGGCCTTGATCAGGATCGCGCCCAGCGCGGCGAGCGTCCCGAGGAACGCCCACAGCCAGTCGATACGGCCGCTGCCCCACAGGTCGGCGGCGCGCAGCCCGAAGCCCACCAGCACGGCGGCGTCGGTGAGGTAGGCGCCGACGCGGTCGAGGTAGACCCCGGTGAGCGAGTACTGCTTGCGCCAGCGGGCGATCTCGCCGTCGACGCAGTCCAGCAGCAGATACATCTGGACGCACACCACGCCCAGCACCGCGCCCGTGATCCCCGGCACCAGCAGCGCCGGGGCGGCGAGCACGCCGAAGACGGTCATCAGGTACGTGAGCTGGTTGGGCGAGACCCTGGTGTTCACCAGGTAGCGGTCGACCCGCAGAGACACCTCACGCATGTAGAGGCGTCCCATCCAGTGCTCACCGCTGCGCCGGTCCTTCACCCCCTGCGGGGTGGACGACGGGACGGAGTTCAGCTACCGATGGCCTTGACATAGTCGGCGTAGATGTCCTTGATCTGGTCGGTTTTCAGGTCGAGGTGTTCGAGGATGGTGTAGCGCCCGGGGCGGGTCTCCGGAGCGAACTCCACGGCGCGGACGAACTCGTCCACCGTGAAGCCGATCTCCTCCGGCAGGACCGGCAGTCCGTGCCGGCGCAGCACCTCGGCCATGGAGGCCGATTCCTCGTGGGCCCCGCGGAGGTACATCGCGAAGGCCGCGCCCAGTCCGCACTGCTCGCCGTGGGCTGCGGCGCGTTTGGGGAAGAGCAGGTCGAAGGCGTGGTTGATCTCGTGGCAGGCGCCGGACGCCGGACGGGAGTCACCGGAGATCGACATGGCGACACCGGTGAGGACCAGCGCCTCGGCGAGCACCTGGAGGAAGGCGTTGTCGCCGACCCCGCCCGGGTGGCGCAGCACGGCCTCGCCTGCCTGCCGGGCCATGGCCGCGGCGAGCCCGTCGATCTTCTCGCCCTTGACGCGGCCCGCGAGCTCCCAGTCCGCGATCGCGGAGATGTTGAGATCGCGTCCCCGATGCCCGCCCGCACGAAGCGGACCGGTGCCTCGCGGATCACGTCGAGGTCGATCACGACGGCGATCGGGTTGGGCACACCGTAGGAGCCGCGGCCCGCGTCGTTGTCGAGGGTGGCGACCGGCGAGCACAGGCCGTCGTGCGCGAGGTTCGTCGGTACGGCGACCAGGGGCAGGCCGACGCGTGCCGCGGCGAACTTGGCGCAGTCGATGATCTTGCCGCCGCCGAGGCCCACGACCGCGTCGTAGTGACCGGCCTTCATGTCGCCGGCCAGCCGGATGGCGTCGTCCAGGGTTCCGCCGCCGACCTCGTACCAGGTGGCGCCGGGCAGGCTCGGCTCCAGGCGCGCGCGCAGCCGGGCACCCGAGCCGCCGCTGACGGCGACCGCGAGCCGGCCGGAGTGCGAGATGCGCTGGTCGGCGAGGACGCAGGCCAGGTCGTCGAGGGCACCCGGGCGGATGTCGACGACGACGGGCGAGGGGATCAGCCGGGTCAGTACAGGCATGCGATCTCCCGCCCCCTGGCCAGATCCTCGTGGTTGTCGATCTCGACCCACTTGACGTCGCCGATCGGGGCGACGTCGATCCGGAAGCCGCGGTTCACGAGCTCCTGGTAGCCGTGCTCGTAGAACTGCTGGGGTCGGTCTCCCACACGGTCTTGAGCGCGTCGGCCAGATCGGCGGTGGCGTCGCCCTCGATGAGGGTGACGCCGATGTACTCGCCGGTCGCCTCGGCCGGGTCCATCAGCTTGGTGATCTTCGTCATGCCCTTGGCGGGGTCGACGACGACCTTCATCTCCTCGTCCGCAAGGGACTTGACGGTGTCCAGCGCGAGGATGATCTTCCTGCCGTCGCCGCGCGCGGCCAGCAGCGTGCGCTCGACGGAGACCGGGTGGACGGTGTCCCCGTTGGCGAGGATCACGCCGTCCTTGAGGGCGTCACGTCCGCACCAGAGGGAGTAGGCGTTGTTCCACTCCTCGGCCTTGTCGTTGTCGATGAGGGTGAGCTTGAGTCCGTACTTCGCCTCGAGGGCCGCCTTGCGGTCGTAGACGGCCTCCTTGCGGTAGCCGACGATGATCGCGACCTCGGTCAGACCGATCTCGGCGAAGTTGCCGAGGGTGAGGTCCAGGACCGTCGGTTCGCCCTCTATGCCCGCGGGGCCCACCGGCACCAGAGCCTTGGGAAGGCTGTCGGTGTAGGGGCGCAGACGCCGTCCGGCGCCGGCCGCCAGCACGAGGCCGATCATGCGGGTTCTCCTTCATCGTGTACGGCGGGCGCCCCTGCGGACACCCAGAAGCGGATGCTCTCGAAGAGCACCAGCAGGGCCACGGCCACGGCGAGGACCGTGAGCGCGACCGTGAACTGCGACGCGGTGAGTGCGGCGGCGAGAACGGTGACGAGCAGCGTCCGCCCCTCGTGCCCCCGATGGCGCGCACCAGCCAGGCCGGGGACGCCCCGGCGTTGCCGCGGATGCGGTACACCGTGTCGTAGTGATGGTAGGCGACGGCGGCCACCAGGCCGAAAGCCGCTGGAAGCGCTCCGTTCACCTCTGCTTCAGCCGCGAGGATCAGCACGGTGCAGTACTCGGCGGCGCGGAAGACCGGGGGCACGAGCCAGTCGAGAGTGCCCTTGAGGGGCCGGGACAGCGCCTGACCGGCGGCGACGGCGTAGACGAGGGCGCCCGCCACGGGGGCCCAGGTGACGCCGGAGAAGAGGGACGCGACGAGGACCGCGGTGCCGACGAGCGCGAGGAGGAGCGGCGCACCGAGGCGGCCGGGGTTCACGCGGGCCACGAACGACGCCAGCGGCCCGTTGTCCGCGAGGTCCGCCAGCGCCTGGGCCGCCCGGTCGGTGCGCCGGGCCTTGCGGGTCAGGGAGCGCAGCACCCGGCCGGCCGTCGTGTACGTCGCCGCGAAGGCGCAGCCGACGAGGAGGACGTAGAAGGTGATGCGGGGGTCGTCGCGGCCGTGAGGACGGCGATCATCGCCCATCGTTCGCCGATGGGCAGGACTATCATCCGGCGCACCCAGACCGTCCAGCCGACGCTGTCGAGCTTGTCGGAGAGGGCGGCGGTGGGGCTGGTGTTGGCGGTGGCGTCGTGGTTGGCCTCGTTGAACGAGAAGTCCACGACGTGCCGGCAGGTCTGCAGGATCATCGCGCCGAGCGCGAGCGCCCACACGTCGTCGCCGCCCCCGGGCCGCGCCCAGCGCGAGGCCCGCGTAGTAGGCGTACTCCTTGGCGCGGTCGAAGGTGGCGTCGAGCCAGGCGCCGAGCGTCGAGTACTTCAGGGCGTAGCGGGCGATCTGGCCGTCGACGCAGTCCAGGACGAAGGACGCGATCAGCAGGACGCCGGCCGCGACGAAGCCGGGCCGGGTGCCGGTGGCCGCGCAGGCCGCCGCGATCAGCGCGGTGAGCAGGGACGCGGTGGTGACCTGGTTCGGGGTGAGGCCGCGGCGGGCGCACCAGCGGGCGATGTAACGGGAGTACGGGCTGATGAAGTGCGTGGTGAAGAAGCCGTCGCGGGACTTCACGGCCGACTTCAGGCGTACGGCCTCGTCGTCCACGGCGGCGACGGCCTGGCGTGCCTCGTTGCGGGCCTGCGGGTCGGTGGGGACCGTGGCGACGAGGCTGCCCAGTTCGGGGCGGTGCACATCGCAGCCGTCGGCGTCGAGGGCGGTGACGACGCGGTCGGCGAGGTCGTCCAGCAGGGCCGTGCCGCCGCCTGCCGAGTGCTCGCGGGCGACCGCGCGGGTCAGCGCCTGACGGCCGCCCGGCTGCGCGGTGACGGCGCCCGGTACCGCGGCGAGCGGGAAGCGCGGGTCGGTGAGGCCGAGGCGCAGCGCGTGCAGGTGGCCGACGAAGCGGGCGTCCACGACGGCGACGCGCCGGTCACCGGGGACGGCCGCGAGGAGCGTCTCCGCCTCGGTGGTGTCGGCGGCGGTCCGGACGTCGAAGCCGAGCGACCTCAGATCGGCCTCGATCGACGATCCGGGGACCGGCTGACCGGTGAGGATGGCGGTCGACAACCGAACTCACTCCCTGGGTGCCGACGCTCGGGCGCCGGTCATGTGCATGGTGGTGGCGCCCATCGGGTGGCACCCGGGCGGCATGTCGGCAGAGGCTATCGGATGCTCTCAAGCCCTTGTTCACCGGCCGTTCACGGCCTGATCAACACGGTCTGCTGGCGCCTCCGCCGAGATCATCATCAGGGATTCGGGGCCCGGCCGACAAACCGCACCCGCCAGACCGGGCATCGCGGGACATAGCGGAGGAGCCTCTCCGTATCGGCATAGGGTGAATGCCCATGACATGGCTGATCACCGGCGGAGCCGGATACATCGGGGCGCATGCGGCACGGGCGATGGCGGACGCCGGAGAACGTGTCGTCGCGCTGGACGACCTCTCCGCGGGAAACCCCACGCGCCTTCCTGCGACCGTCCCGCTCGTCCACGGCTCCTCCCTGGACGGCGGCCTGCTGAAGCAGGTGTTCGCCGAGCACGGGGTGACCGGGGTCGTGCATCTCGCGGCGCGCAAGCAGGTCGCCGAGTCGGTGGCACGGCCGACGTACTACTACCGCGAGAACGTGGGCGGCCTGGCGACCCTCCTGGACGCGGTCGCCGAGGCCGGCATCCGGCGGTTCGTGTTCTCGTCCTCGGCGGCGGTCTACGGCGACCCGGGCACGGACCTGATCACCGAGGACACCCCGTGCGCGCCGGTGAACCCGTACGGCGAGACCAAGCTCACCGGCGAGTGGCTGGTCCGGGCGGCGGGCGCGGCGCACGGCATCGACACGGTGTGCCTGCGCTACTTCAACGTCGCGGGGGCCGCCGCGCCGGAGCTGGCCGACACCGGGGTCTTCAACATCGTCCCCATGGTCTTCGACCGGCTCACCCGCGACGAGGCCCCGCGGATCTTCGGCGACGACTACCCGACCCCGGACGGCACGTGCATCCGTGACTACATCCACGTGGCCGATCTCGCGGAGGCCCATCTGGCGGCGGCCCGGCGCCTGGCCGACGGAGGTGCGGACGGCGACCTGACGGTCAACATCGGCCGCGGGGAAGGGGTTTCGGTCCGTGAGCTGGTCACGGTGATCGGCGAGGTCACCGGCGACCGGCGCCCTGCCCTGGTGGAGGGACGGCGTCCCGGTGACGCCCCGCGCGTCGTCGCGTCCGCCGAGCGGGCCACCGCAGAGCTGGGGTGGACGGCTCGGCGTGGGGTGCGGGAGATGGTCGACTCCGCGTGGCGGGGGTGGCAGTCGCACCACGGGGGCTGACGTCCGCACCACCCTGACCTGCGATTCGTTTGCGCAGGTCAGGGCACATGACAACGGTGTTCAGTGCCGCGTTGCCCGATACCCCCACCCGTAGTTCACTGTGATCCGGAGCAGTAATCAGGAGGGCGGCTTCCCATGGGGGCAGGGCACGACCACGGGCATTCTCACGGTGCTCCCGTCACCGGTACGGCGGCGGCCGCGTACCGGGGCAGGCTGCGTGTCGCGCTGGGGATCACGATCACCGTGATGGTGGTCGAGGTCGTCGGCGGCTTGCTCGCGGACTCCCTCGCGCTCATCGCGGACGCGGCCCACATGGCGACGGACGCGCTGGGCCTCGGCATGGCGCTGCTCGCGATCCACTTCGCGAACCGGCCCGCGACCGGCAACCGCACCTTCGGCTACGCCCGCGCGGGAGATCCTCGCCGCGCTCGCCAACTGCCTGCTGCTGCTCGGCGTCGGCGGCTACGTCCTGTACGAGGCGGTCCAGCGGTTCATCACGCCCGCCGACACCGAGGGCGGGCTGACCATCGTGTTCGGCCTGATCGGCCTGGTCGCGAACATGATCTCCCTCACGCTGCTGGTGCGCGGCCAGAAGGAGAGCCTGAACGTGCGGGGCGCCTTCCTGGAGGTCGCCGCGGACGCGCTGGGCTCCCTCGCGGTGATCATCGCGGCCGTGGTGATCCTGACCACTGGCTGGCAGGCCGCCGACCCCATCGCCTCCCTCGCCATCGGCCTGATGATCGTGCCCCGCACGCTGAAGCTGCTGCGCGAGACCCTGGACGTCCTGCTGGAATCGGCCCCCAAGGACGTCGACATGCAGGACGTGCGCTCGCACATCCTGGCGCTCGACGGCGTCGAGGACGTCCACGATCTGCACGCGTGGACGATCACCTCGGGCATGCCGGTGCTCTCCCGCCCACGTCGTCGTCCGCTCGGACGTGCTGAACGCCATCGGCAACGAGAAGATGCTCCACGAACTCCAGGGCTGCCTCGGCGACCACTTCGACGTGGAGCACTGCACCTTCCAGCTGGAGCCCAGCGGCCACGCCGAGCACGAGGCGAAGCTCTGCCACTGACACCCGTGCGCCGCTCGTCCAGGCCCTCGGACCGACAGGATCCGACCGGTTCCGACGGAGTGCGCCCGCCTGGCGCACACCCCTGTCCGTACCGCCGCGGACCCACCCCCGGACGGTTCCCCCGTCGCCGCGCCGGGCACGATGAACTGCCGGGAGTGCCTGATTCGTACGGCAGACTTGGCTCGAGGACCGATGTGAAGGATGGGTATGCCGACCACACCTGCCACCGCGACGCACAGCTCGTCGAACGGCACCGCTGAAGCGATCTTGCTCGAACTGGTCGACGAGAACGGCGTGACGATCGGCACCGCCGAGAAGCTCGCCGCCCATCAGCCGCCGGGGCAGCTGCACCGCGCCTTCTCCGTCTTCCTCTTCGACGAGCAGGGCCGGCTCCTCCTCCAGCAGCGGGCGCTCGGGAAGTACCACTCCCCGGTGTGTGGTCCAACACGTGCTGCGGCCACCCCTACCCCGGCGAGGCGCCCTTCGCGGCGGCCGCCCGGCGGACGTACGAGGAGCTGGGCGTGTCCCCGACGCTGCTCGCCGAGGCGGGCACGGTCCGCTACAACCACCCGGACCCGGACTCGGGCCTGGTGGAGCAGGAGTACAACCACCTCTTCGTCGGCATGGTGCAGTCCACGCTGCGGCCGGACCCGGAGGAGGTGGGCACGACCGCGTTCGTGACCCCCGCCGAACTGGCGGAGCGGCACGCGAAGGACCCGTTCTCGTCCTGGTTCATGACGGTACTGGACGCGGCCCGTCCGGCGGTCAGGGAGCTGACGGGCCCGTCCGCGGGCTGGTGAGCGGCGCTACGGCAGCTGCGCGCGGGTGAGCGGCAGGGCGGCCCAGATCACCTTGCCGCCGCTCGCGGTGTGCTCGACGTCGCACACCCCGCCCGCCTCCCGGGTCACCTCGCGCACCAGCAGCAGTCCCCGGCCGCCGGTCTCGTCGTGGTCGGCCACCAGGGCGGTCGGTCGGTAGGGGTGGTTGTCCTCGACGGACACCCGCACCCACTCGGCCCCTACGGCGACCTCCACGGCGAGGGTCGGCGACAGCAGCGCCGCGTGCCGGACCGCGTTGGTGACCAGCTCGGAGACGATCAGCAGCAGCCCCTGCAGCACCTCGTCCGAGAGGGGCACGCCCTGCCGGTGGAGCAGGTCCCGTACGGCGTGCCGCGCCTGCGGGACGGAGACGTCGACGGCGGAGGCGGTGAACCGCCAGACTCCCTCGTACGGCAGCGGGCCCGGCGGGGCGGAGGCGGGATCCGGGGCGGGAGCGGGATCCGATCCGGGATCCGGGGATCGTCTCTGCCGCCTTCTGGGCGTGGGGCCGACCCACGCCCCCGGTTCTCCATCGTCCGGTCGCCACCCTTGCGCTCGATTGTCACCACACGACGAGTGTTGACATCGACCCGCGCCGCCCCGGATGACTGAACAGAAGTCAGCAGTTATCGGACGCTTTCTGATCGTTACTGCGGGGACCGGTCGGCTCCAGGATCGCCTGTGTTCCTCTCGTACCGACTTCGCGAACTCTTCGGGTTGTACGTAGCATCCGGCCCATGGAGCCCCGCCTGCTGCACGACGTCACCGACTCCGTCGCCACCGTCGTCATCCACCACCCCGGCAAGCGCAACGCGATGACCGCCGAGATGTGGCGGGCGCTGCCGCCGCTGCTCGACACGCTCGCCGCCGATCCGGCGGTCCGGGCGCTCGTGCTGACCGGTGAGGGCGGGACGTTCTGCGCCGGGGCCGACATCTCGACGCTGCGTGCGGAGCCGAGTGCGGCGCAGGCGCTGTCGGTGCTCGCGGAGGAGGCGCTCGCGGCATTCCCGAAGCCCACGGTGGCGGCGGTGCGGGGGCACTGTGTGGGCGGCGGGGCGCAGTTGGCGGCGGCGTGCGATCTGCGGTTCGCGGAGGAGGGCGCGCTGTTCGGGGTGACTCCGGCGAAGCTCGGGATCGTGTATCCGGCGTCCGCGACAAGGCGGTTGGTGTCGCTGGTCGGTCCCGGGACCGCCAAGTACCTCTTGTTCTCGGGTGAGTTGATCGACGCGGAGCGGGCGCTGCGCACGGGTTTCGTCGACGAGCTGCTGCCCGAGGGCGAACTCGCCAAGCGGGTGGCGGAGTTCACCCGGGTGCTGGTGTCCCGCTCGCAGCTGACGCAGGCGTCGGCGAAGGAGTTCGCCAACGGCCGTACGGACAGGGACGGTTACTGGGCGGACCAGGCGCGCGGCAGCGGTGACACCACGGAGGGCGTCACCGCGTTCCTCGAGCGCCGGGAGCCGCGCTTCACCTGGACGGCGTCCGGGACTACGTCGTGATGAACCGGCTGTTGGCGCGGAACCTCTCCACGAGGTGTGCGGGAGCCTTCTGCGGGGACCCCGCGTCGTAGGGCGGCTGCGGGTCGTACTCGGTCAACAGCTGTACGGCCTGGGCGTGTTCGTCACCGGCGATCCGGCCGAGCAGGGTGAGCCCCATGTCGATGCCGGAGGAGACCCCGGCCGCGGTGACGTACTTCCCGTCGGTCACGACCCGCTCCCCCGTCGGCTCGACACCGAACCGCTTCAGCTGCTCCAGAGCGAGCCAGTGGGAGGTCGCCCGGCGCCCGTCGAGCAGCCCGGCGGCGGCCAGCAGCAGGGAGCCCGTGCACACCGAGGTCGTCCAGGTGCTGGTGGCGTCGGCGGTGCGCAGCCAGTCCAGGAGGGTGGCGTTGTCCATCTGCGGGGTCTGACCTGGGCCGCCCGGGACGACCACGATGTCGGGGGTCGGCACGTCGGCGAGGGTGCGGTCGGCGACGAGTGCCAGGTTGCCGCTCTCGTTGCGGACCGGGCCGGCCGCTTCGGCGACGAAGACGGTCTCGGCGCCGGGAAGGCGACCGAGGGTCTCGTAGGGGCCGATGGCGTCGAGGGCGGTGAAGCGGTCGAAGAGGACGATGGCGATCTGCATCGGGGCCTTTCGTGTTCGGTGTCCGGTGGGATGGGCTGTGCGGGTCAGGTGGTGCGTTCGCCGCGGGTCGGTGGGGACCGGGCGCAGTTCACCGCGCCCCTGAAGGCGCTGTCCGCATCCCGCGTTCAGTGAGCGGGTGTCGTCCGTGTGCTCTGTGCCGGGTGGAAGCGGCGGCGGTATTCCGCCGGGGTGTGCCGAGGGTCTTGAGGAAGGCTCGGCGCATGGATTCGGGGTGCCGTAGCCGCTGGCCCGGGAGATCTCCTCGATGCCGTCGGCGGTGTCCTCCAGGAGGCGCCGGGCGTGTTCGAGGCGGACGCGATCGACGTAGCGGCCGGGGGCATGCCGGTCTCGGACTGGAAGGCGCGGGCGAAGTGGCGGGGCGAGAGGCGGGCGCGGGTGGCCAGGGTCTCGACGCTCAGGTCGTCGCCGGGGTGCTCGGTGATCCACTGCTGAACCTCACGGAGGGGTTCGCGGTGGGCCGTCTGGGCGGCCAGCTGGGCGCTGAACTGGGCCTGGTTCCCGGGGCGGCGCAGGAAGACGACCAGGTGGCGGGCGATGGCCAGTGCCGTGTCCCGGCCCAGGTCCTCCTCGACCAACGCGAGGGCGAGGTCGATGCCCGAGGTGACACCGGCGGACGTCGAGACGTGGCCGTCACGGACGTAGATCGGGTCGGGGTCGACCTCGATGGCGGGGTGGTCGCGGGCGAGTTTCGCGCAGTACGCCCAGTGGGTGGTGGCCCGGCGGCCGTCCAGGAGGCCCGCCTCGGCGAGCAGGATCGCCCCGGTGCACACGGAGACCAGCCGCTCGGCGCGCGGCCCGTGCGCGCGCAGCCAGGCGGTCACGCGGGGGTCCGGGCCGCGTGTGCCGGGGCCGCCGGGGACGAGGAGGGTGTGCGGGGCGGGCGCGTCGGCGAGGGCCGAGTCCGGTACGACGGTCAGGCCGCTTGAGGTGCGCACCGGGCCGCCGTCCAGGGAGGCCGTACGGATGCGATAGGTCCCGGGACCTGCGCCTCCGCGCCCGCGAAGACCTCTGCGGGACCGGTGACGTCGAGGCTCTGGACATCGTCGAAGAGGACCACCAGGACGGTTCGCATACCGTCGATTCTTCGCGCCCCGGACGATAGCCGCAACGACGGATACCCCACCTTTCCTGCCACGCCGTACCGGCACTTCCGCGTCGTACCGACCAGTCGGTAACGTGAGCGCCATGACTACTGCCGCCGTAGATCCCCGTGCCGGGCGCCGCTGCCAGAACGCGCTCAACTCCCTGCACGCCACGCTCTACTTCTCGCCCGACCTGGGGAAGGAATTCGGCGCGCTCGGAATCACCCACCCCGGGGCCGTCAACTTCGCCGTGCGCGCGGCGGCGATGGGCCCGGTCGGCCCCGGCACGGTGACGGCGACCTTCTACAACTACAAGTACGACCTCGTGGCCCGCCACGTGCCGGCCGTCTGGGAAACCGCCTCCCCGAGCAGTGCCTTCACGCACGCGCGCGTGCCGTCGACGCGACCCTGCGGCGGCTGCTCGGCGAGGACGTGGTGGCGTCGGAGGAGATGGCGGAGGCCGCGCGGCTGGCGCTGCGGGCCGCCGAGGCGTGCACGCGCCCGGCCCGCCCCTGTACGCGGCGTACGCCGATCTGCCGGTCCCCGAGGAGCCGCACCTCGCCTACTTCCACGCGGCCACCCTGCTGCGCGAGCACCGCGGCGACGGACACCTGGCCGCCCTGCTGTCCGCCGGACTCGACGGCCTGGAGGCCGCGGTCACCCACACCGCGACGGGCAGGGGCACCACCCCGAAGTGGGGTGTTCCGCACACGCGGCTGGAACCAGGAGGAATGGGACGCCACGTCGGAGCGGCTGCGCGAGCGCGGACTGCTCGACGGCGACGGCGAGTTGACCGAGGCCGGGGTCGCGCTGCGCGCCGGGGTCGAGTCGGAGACCGACCGGCTGGACCGGGCACCGTACGAACACCTGGGCGCCGAAGGGGTCGTACGTCTGACCGAGTTGGCCACCGGATTCGCGCGGCGCGCGCTCGCCGCCGGGGCGTTTCCCGGGATCTGCTCGGCAAGAGCTAGAGACGGGACCCGCAGGACAGCGCCCTGATCCCCGGTTGTCAGTGCCACCTGCCACAATTGCCGCGCAACCTCAGTGGAGAAGGCGGTACGGGCGTGACGACACCCCTCGTAGGGTCCATCGAAGGCAGGATCGCCGAGGAGCTCGGCGTACGGGAGCGGCAGGTGAAGGCCGCCGTCGAGCTGCTCGACGGCGGGTCGACGGTGCCCTTCATCGCCCCGCTACCGCAAGGAAGCGACCGAGATGCTCGACGACGCGCAGCTGCGCACGCTCGAGGAGCGGCTGCGCTATCTGCGGGAGCTGGAGGAGCGGCGGACCGCGATCCTCGAATCGGTGCGCGAGCAGGGCAAGCTCACGGAGGTGCTGGAGGCGCAGATCCGCGCCGCCGAGACCAAGGCGCGCCTTGAGGACATCTACCTCCCGTACAAGCCCAAGCGGCGCACCAAGGCGCAGATCGCGCGCGAGGCCGGCCTGGAGCCGCTCGCGGAGGGCCTGTTGGGCGACCCGAGCGTGGAACCGCTGGCCGCTGCCGCCGCGTTCGTCGACGCCGACAAGGGTGTCGCCGATCCGCAGGCCGCTCTCGACGGGGCCCGCGCGATCCTCACCGAGCGGTTCTCGGAGGACGCCGACCTCATCGGCGAGCTGCGGGAGCGGATGTGGGGACGCGGGCGGCTCGCCGCGAAGGTGCGGGACGGCAAGGAGGAGGCGGGCGCCAAGTTCTCCGACTACTTCGACTTCTCGGAGCCGTTCACCGCGCTGCCCTCGCACCGCATCCTGGCCATGCTGCGCGGCGAGAAGGAGGACGTCCTCGACCTCGTCCTGGAGCCCGAGGAGGCCACCGAGGGGCCCTCGTCCTACGAGGGGATGGTCGCCCATCGCTTCCAGATCTTCGACCGGGGCCGCCCCGGCGACAAGTGGCTTCAGGACACGGTCCGTTGGGCCTGGCGCACCCGCATCCTCGTGCACCTCGGCATCGACCTGCGGCTCCGGCTCCGCACGGCCGCCGAGGACGAGGCGGTCAACGTCTTCGCCTCGAACCTGCGGGACCTGCTGCTCGCCGCCCCGGCCGGCACGCGCGCGACGCTGGGCCTGGACCCCGGTTTCCGTACGGGCGTGAAGGTGGCCGTCGTCGACGCCACCGGCAAGGTCGTGGCCACGGACGTGATCTACCCGCACGTCCCGGCGAACAAGTGGGACGACGCCCTCGCCAAGCTGGCGCGGCTCTCCGCGCAGCACTCGGTCGACCTGATCGCGATCGGCAACGGCACGGCGTCCCGCGAGACCGACAAGCTCGCCGGTGAACTCATCGCCAGGCACCCGGAGTTGAACCTCACCAAGGTGATGGTCTCCGAGGCCGGCGCGTCCGTGTACTCGGCCTCCGCGTTCGCCTCGCAGGAACTGCCCGACATGGACGTGTCGTTGCGCGGCGCGGTCTCCATCGCGCGCCGACTCCAGGACCCCTGGCCGAGTTGGTGAAGATCGACCCCAAGTCGATCGGCGTCGGCCAGTACCAGCACGACCTGTCCGAGGTGAAGCTGTCGCGCTCGCTGGACGCGGTGGTCGAGGACTGTGTGAACGGCGTCGGCGTGGACGTCAACACGGCCTCCGCGCCGCTCCTTTCACGCGTCTCCGGCATCACCTCCGGCCTCGCCGAGAACATCGTGTCGCACCGCGACGCCAACGGCCCGTTCACGTCCCGTACGCAGCTGAAGAACGTGGCACGGCTCGGCCCGAAGGCGTACGAGCAGTGCGCGGGCTTCCTCCGCATTCGCGGCGGCGACGACCCGCTCGACGCGTCCAGCGTGCACCCCGAGGCGTACCCGGTCGTCCGGCGGATGGTGAAGAGCGCGGGCAGCGAGGTGGCGTCACTGATCGGCAACACGTCGGTGCTGCGCTCGCTGAAGCCGACGGAGTTCGTGGACGAGACGTTCGGTCTGCCCACCGTCACCGACATCCTCAAGGAGCTGGAGAAGCCGGGGCGCGACCCCGGCCCGCCTTCAAGACGGCCACGTTCAAGGACGGCGTCGAGAAGATCTCCGACCTGACCTCCGGGATGGTCCTGGAGGGCGTCGTCACCAATGTCGCCGCGTTCGGGGCGTTCATCGACATCGGCGTCCACCAGGACGGTCTGGCACACGTGTCCGCCCTGTCCAAGACGTTCGTCAAGGACCCGCGCGACGTGGTCAAGCCCGGCGACATCGTCAAGGTGAAGGTCCTCGACATCGACATCCCGCGCAAGCGGATCTCCCTGACGCTACGCCTGGACGACGAGGCGGTGGCCTCCGGCGGGGAGCGGCGTCCGCAGGGCGGTGGCGGCGAGCGTCGGCAGCAGGGCGGTGGGCGTCCGCCGCAACAGCGCCAGCAGGGGCGCCAGGGTGGTCAAGGCGGCGGCGGTTCGCGGCAGGCGGCCGCTCCGCCGGCCAACAGCGCGATGGCTGACGCCCTGCGGAAGGCCGGGTTGCTGGACCAGGGCAAGAAGGGCAAGCGCTGACGGACCGTGCCGGTCGGGTGGTGGGGAGCTGCGGGTCCGTCGTGGCTGGTCGCGCGGTTCCCCGCGCCCCTGAGGTGAGGGCCGCCGGACTACGACACCGTACGGACAGCGCCGCTTCTTGAGGGGCGCGGGGAACTGCGCGACCAGCCACGACGCCGCCGCGGACGACCGAGACCGCTACCGCGCCTCCGTCACCTTCCCGTCCGCGACCTCCAACTGCCGCGTCACCTGCACCGCGTCCAGCATCCGCCGATCATGAGTGACCAGCAGCAGCGTCCCCTCGTACGCGTCGAGCGCCGACTCCAGCTGCTCGATCGCCGGCAGGTCCAGGTGGTTCGTGGGCTCGTCCAGGACCAGGAGGTTGACGCCTCGGCCTTGGAGCAGGGCAAGGGCGGAACGGGTCCGCTCGCCCGGTGACAGGGTCCCGGCGGGACGCATCACGTGCTGGGCCTTGAGGCCGAACTTGGCCAGCAGGGTGCGGACTTCGGCCGGTTCGGTCTCCGGCACGGCCGCGCAGAACGCGTCGAGCAGGGACTCCGTGCCGTGGAACAATTGGCGGGCCTGGTCGACCTCGCCGACCAGGACTCCCGAGCCGAGCGTCGCGTGCCCGGCGTCCAGCGGGATACGGCCGAGCAGCGCGCCCAGCAGCGTCGACTTGCCCGCGCCGTTCGCGCCGGTCACCGCGACCCGGTCCGCCCAGTCGATCTGCAGGGACACCGGTCCGAAGCTGAAGTCACCGCGCCGTACCTCGGCGTCCCGCAGGGTGGCCACGACCGAGCCCGAGCGGGGCGCGGACGCGATCTCCATACGCAGCTCCCACTCCTTGCGGGGCTCCTCGACGACATCGAGCCGTTCGATCATGCGCTGGGTCTGCCGGGCCTTCGCCGCCTGCTTCTCGCTCGCCTCGCTGCGGAACTTGCGGCCGATCTTGTCGTTGTCGTTGTTCGCCTTGCGCCGGGCGTTCTTGACGCCCTTGTCCATCCACCCGCGCTGCATCTGCGCCCGGTCCTGGAGCGCGGAGCGCTTGTCGGCGTACTCCTCGAAGTCGTCGCGGGCGTGCCGGCGCGCGACATCCCGCTCCTCCAGGTACGCCTCGTAGCCGCCGCCGTAGAGGTTGATCTCGTTCTGGGCCAGGTCGAGTTCGAGGACCTTGGTGACCGTGCGGGTGAGGAACTCGCGGTCGTGCGAGACGACGACCGTGCCCGCGCGCAGGCCGGAGACGAAGCGTTCGAGGCGCTCCAGGCCGTCTAGGTCGAGGTCGTTGGTGGGCTCGTCGAGCAGGAAGATGTCGTAGCGGGAGAGCAGGAGCGAGGCCAGGCCCGCCCTTGCCGCCTGGCCGCCGGACAGGGACGTCATCGGCTGGTCCAGGTCGACGGCGAGGCCGAGGGTGTCGGCGATCTCCTCGGCGCGTTCGTCGAGGTCCGCGCCGCCGAGGTCGAGCCAGCGCTCCAGGCTCGACGAGTACGCGTCGTCGGCGCCGGGTGCGCCGTCCACCAGTGCCTGCGTGGCCTCGTCCATGGTCCGCTGGGCCTCGGCGACCCCGTGCGACGCGCGAGGAAGGCCCGCACGCTCTCGCCGGGGCGCCGCTCCGGCTCCTGGGGAGGTGGCCTACGGTCGCGGCCGGCGGGGAGAGGCGCAGTTCGCCCTCCTCCGGCGCGAGCAGGCCCGCGAGCATCCTGAGCAGGGTGGACTTGCCCGCACCGTTGGCACCGACCAGACCGATCACATCGCCGGGGGCGACGACGAGGTCGAGCCCGGTGAAGAGGGCGCGGTCGCCGTGTCCGGCGGCGAGATTCTTGGCGACGAGTGGCAGTCATCAGGGTGCCGATCCTAATCGGTCCCCTTCACCGGCTTCGCGTCCAGGCCGAAGGCCGCGTATTCGGCAGACATGTCGTGGCCGTCCCCGGTGTGGTGGGGGCTCGGCACCGCATGGCCTGTTCCGCTACCGTCCGCGCATGGAGAGCGGCATGAGTGGCGGCATGAGTGGCGAAGTGATCGTGGTCGGCGGCGGCGTCATCGGACTGACGACGGCCGTCGTGCTGGCGGAGCGCGGGGCGCGGGTGCGGGTGTGGACGCGGGAGCCGGTCGAGCTGACGACCTCGGCGGTCGCGGGCGCGCTGTGGTGGCCGTACCGGATCGAGCCGGAGCCTCTCGTCGGTGAGTGGGCGCTCCAATCCCTGGTCGTGTACGAGGAGTTGGCGGCGCGGCCCGAGGAGACGGGTGTACGCATGGTCGAGGGCGTACAGGGTGAGACCCGGCTGGACGAGCTGGGGGCGTGGGCGGCCCGGGTGCCGGGGCTGCGGGAGGCGCGGGCCGAGGAGTTCGCGGGCGGCGGACTGTGGGCCCGGCTGCCGCTGATCGACATGTCGGTCCATCTCCCTGGCTGCGGAACCGGTTCATGGAACTGGGCGGCACTGTCGAGGAGGCGTCGGTGGTCGATCTCACGGAGGTACCGGCGTCCGTCGTCGTCAACTGCACCGGGCTGGGCTCCCTGAACCTGGTGCCCGATCGCTCGGTGCGGCCGGTGCGCGGGCAGTTGGTCGTCGTGGAGAACCCGGGGATCACCACCTGGCTGACGTCGGTCGACCACGCGGCGGACACGTCCACGTACTTCTTCCCGCAGCCGGGCGGCCTCATCCTGGGCGGCACCGCCGAGGACAACGCCTGGTCGATGACCCCCGACCCCGCGACCGCCGAAGCGATCATCGCCCGCTGCGCGGCCTTCCGCCCGGAGATCGCCGATGCCCGCGTCCTGGAGCACCGGGTGGGGTTGCGACCGACGCGGCCCTCGGTACGGCTGGAGCGTGAAGTACTGCGCGGGGGAAGGGTGTTGGTGCACAACTACGGTCACGGTGGGGCGGGGATCACCGTGGCGTGGGGTGTGCGCGGGAGGCGGCGGACTTGGTGGGAGTGAGGGTGGGCTGAGGAGTCCGGTCACCTCACCCCGCACGCCCAACGCGAAACGGCGGAGCCCATTCGCTCCGCCGTTCCCGTCGAGCCGTAGAGCCTTAGAGCCTTGGAGCCTTCAATCGGCGGTCAGTTGCCCGGTACCCGCTGCGCGGATCGCGGTGCTCGTACGCCGTCCAGGGCCGTGGGCGCCGGTGTCGTGGAAGTGGTGCCCGATGTGGCCTTCTTGAACGCCGACGCGCCGCCGACGAGGGGGAGTTGGGCCGAGGTGCGGGACAGGTCGAGGGTGAGGGTCGGGGTGGTGGACGGGGGTCTATGAGGTCCTTGTCCGTGCCGGCGACGATCAGGGCGAGGCGGTGTCCGGCGGGAACGACGTGGTCGGTCGCCGCGAGGTCGAGGGTGATGGTGTACGCCTTGCCCGGGGTGAGCGGTACGCCCTTCGTGGCGGAGGCGTAGTGGCCGAGGTCGGCCCAGCCGCGGCTGACGACGTTGTAGTCAACAGCCTTGGTCCTGGCCTGGGTCGCGAGGAAGCAGGCGCTGTCGCCGGCCGTGCTCTCACCCCAGCAGGTGCGGTTGGTGAGCGTGGTGATGCCCTCGGCCGAGTCGGCGTAGTCCCGGATGGTGTCGGGTCCGACATCGACAAGTACGGCCGAGAGATGGGCCGTTGAGGTGGTGGGCGTCGCGGTGACCGTCACCTTCGAGGAGCCCGAAAGGCGCAGGTCCTTGGTGAGGGGACCGGTGACGAAACCCGCCTTGTCCGACGTCGACTTGTCGATCGCGGCGGCCCAATCGGTCTCGCTCTCCTGCGGGTTGTCGGTGAACGTCTCGGTGCCCGCGCCGGTGCGGAGGCCGAGCGTGCCGACGCCAGGCCGGGTCCCCTGCGCCGGGTGGAGGGTGGTCTTCGCGGTCCCGCTCGGCGGCCAGACGGCGTCCGTGGTCCAGTGGTCCGGGGTCCGCTCGATGTCGGCCATCGGCCGGCGGTCGATCCCGTTGTCGTAGCCGAGGAGTTCGTGGTCGAACCAGCGGTGCAGGGTGTCCACGAAGTCGGCGCGACGGTAGTCGAAGGGGTCGACGTGGCCGGTCTGGGAGAGCCAGATCTTGCGCTCGACGCCGTTCTTGGCGAGGGCGTCCCACCACTGGCCGAAGTTCTTGGTGCGGACGTTGAGGTCCTGCATGCCGTGCACGAGGAACACGCTCGCCTTGACCTTGCTCGCGTCCTTCACGTAGTCGCGCTCGGTCCACAGCGGGGTCCAGTCGCCGTTGCGCGGGGCGCCGTCGACGAGTTTCCGCTGTACGGCCGCGCACTTGGCCTGCGCGTCGGGGCTCTCGACGGCGTCGGACAGCCAGTCGGGGCCGGAGTCGTAGAGCGGGGCGCCCTGGGCGAAGTAGTAGTCGTACCAGGAGGAGATGGAGCTGATCGGGACGATCGTCTTCAGACCCTTGACGCCGGTGGCGGCGACGCCGTTGGCGATCGTGCCGTCCCAGCTCTTGCCGATCATGCCCGTCCTGCCGTTGGTCCAACTGGCCTGGGTGCGCACGGTTCCGGTGCGTGTGGTGTACGCCTTGGCGCGGCCGTTGAGCCAGTCGACGACGGCCTTCGCGGACTGGATGTCGGAGCGACCGCCGACATCGACGCAGCCGTCGGAGCGGTTGGTGCCGGCGAGGTCGACGCCGACGAAGGCGTAGCCGCGGGGCACGAAGTAGTTGTCGTAGAACAGCGGCATCTGGACAACGTTGCCGCTGGCGTCGTACGTCTTCAGCTGGCTCTCGTTGCCGCGTCCGCAGCAGGAGTAGTAGGGGCTGGCGTCCATGATGACGGGGACTTTGCGGCCCTGGCGGGCGGGTTCGCTCGGCCGGACGATGTCGACGGCGACCCGGTCGGTCTTCCCGTCGCCGTCGCCGTCGAGTCCGGTGTCCACCCAGACGGCCTCGCGGACCGCGTTCGCGTAGGAGTAGACGGGCCGGCTCTCCTGCGGGGCGCTCTGGGCCGTCGCCGGGGTGAGGAAGGCGGCCAGGGGGCGGCGATCGCCGCCGTCGCGAGCGATCTCCAGATCGTGAAGCTCGTGCGTTTCGGCATGCGCGGACGGTACATCGGTCAACTCCCGCGCAGGAAGAGGCACTCGGGGTCGTGACGGCCGAATGGCGATCGTGTGACAGGAGGGGCCGTGGACAGGCGCCGTGGCACAGGGAGTGAATAGCCTTTGAACAGACTCGCTGGACCGACACCTACGGCTCTTCGACCTTCGTGGACCCCCATGGCTCCTCAACCCCTTGTGGAGCCCTACGACTTGGAGTTCTCGTGCACCGCAGAATCATCGCGCCGGGCGCCCTCGCGGCGGCCTCCCTCATGCTGGCGATCCCGGCATCGGCGGCAAGCTACTCCCCGGCGCTCCGGGCATCGGCGACCCCTACTACCCGTTCTACGGCAACGGCGGCTACGACGTCTCGCACTACGACCTGAGGCTTCAATACCAGCCCGCCACCGACGAGTTGGCGGGCACGGCGACGATCCTCGCGAAGACGACGCAGGACCTGTCGCGGTTCAACCTGGACTTCCTGCTCGACGTCAGCGAGATCCGGGTCAACGGCGCGAAGGCGACCTTCGCGACCTCGGGCCAGCACGAGCTGGAGATCACCCCGAAGACCCCGCTGCCCAAGGGCACACCGATCACGGTCGTCGTCCGCTACAGCGGGGTGCCGTCCACGAAGACCGCGTACGGCTTCAACACGTGGCACCGCACGCCGGACGGCGCGGTCGCGGCGGACGAGCCCGAGTCCGCGTGGTGGTGGTTCCCGAGCAACGACCACCCGAGCGACAAGGCGACCTACGACGTGTCCGTGGCGGTACCGAACGGCACCCAGGCGATCTCCAACGGCACGCTCCAGTCGACGAGTTCACAGCTCGGCTGGACCCGCTACAACTGGCGGCAGAACAAGCCGCAGGCGACGTACCTCGCCACGCTCGCCCTGGGCAAGTTCGACATCACGACCAGCACCTCGGACGGCGGTGTCCCCGTCGTCAACGCCTACAGCAAGGACCTCGGCGACAACGACGGGTCCGCGCGGGCGAGTGTCGAGCGGACCGGGGAGATCGTCGACTGGCTGAGCGGCTACTTCGGGCCGTATCCGTTCAGCACCGCCGGCGGGTACGTGCCCAACACGACCACCGGGTACGCGCTGGAGACCCAGACCCGCGTCTACTACAGCCCCAGGCAGTTCGCGAACGGCGCCAACACCTCTGTCGTCGTGCACGAGTTGGCGCATCAGTGGTACGGCGACGACGTGTCGCTGAAGGGCTGGAAGGACATCTGGATCAACGAGGGGTTCGCTCGGTACGCGCAGTGGTTGTGGTCCGAGCACGAGGGTGAGGGGACGACGCAGCAGCTCGCCGACTACGTGTACGCCTCACATCCGGCGGACGACTCGTTCTGGACGATCGCGCCGGGCGACCCCGGGCCGGAGGACCAGTTCGAACTGCCCGTCTACGACCGGGGGCGTTGGCCATTCAGGCGTTGCGCAACGAGGTCGGTGACGATGCGTTCTTCGCCATTCTGAAGGGGTGGCCGAAGGAGCACGCCTACGGGAACGCGTCTGTGGCGGACTTCCGGGCCTACGCCGAGCAGGTCTCCGGAAAGTCGCTCGCCGCGCTCTTCGACACGTGGCTGTTCCAGCCGACCAAGCCTGCGGCGCCGGCTGCGCGGGCGCGTCGATCGCGGGGTGGGTGTGGCTCCGGTGCAGCCGAAGTCTTGGAAGAAGATCGCGGCCACCAACGACGTGCACTAGGCGTCCGCGTGGTTCTGTGGTGTGGGGGCCGCGGGCCTGGTGTGGCTGGTCGCCCCACGCGGCGGAGCCGCACATCGATACAGCCCCGCGCCCTTATCGGCGCGCTGCTCTCGCCAGGAGTTCGCTGCGGGTTGTCGGGGCTGTCTCCGTCGACGGCACTGTGCACGCGTGCGCCCCCGCGATCGAGCCGTACAGGGCGGCGCGCTGCGGGGTCTCCCGGTTGAGCCAGCCGTAGAGGAAGGCGGCGGCGAATGCGTCGCCCGCGCCGTTCGAGTCGATCACCGGTCCGCAGGGTGTGACGGTCGGGACGTGGGTCAGCTCGTCGTCGGCCAGGAGGTACGCGCCCTCCGCTCCGGCCGTGGCGATGACCAGTTCGGCGCGGCCGTTCTCGGCGATGGCTCGCATCGTGCGCTCCGGGGTGCCGGTCAACGCGGTGGCGGAGAGGAAGACGATGTCCGCCGCGCGGGCGAACTCCTCCTGGTACGGGTCCTTGCCGTCCCAGTTGTGCAGGTCCGTCGAGATCGTCGCGCCGGACTCGCGCAGCAGCGGGAGGGCGTGGGCGCAGGGCTGGGTGATGGAGACGTGGGCGTGGCGGCTTCGCCTGGCGAGGGCCCGGACCGTGGGTTCCGGAAGGCGGTCGTCGGGGTGGGTGCGGGTCGCGTCGTAGGGAGAGGCGCCGGCCGTCGGGGCCCACGAGGTTGACCGCGCGCTTGGTGCCCGCCGGTTGCGGGATCTCCGTGAGCGGGATGGCGTGGTCGCGGTGCAGTGCCCGGACCAGGTCGCTCTCGGGGTCGGCGCCGAGCATGTCCAGGTGGTGGGTGCGCAGGCCGAGCGCGCCGAGGCCCAGGGCCACGAAGTCGCCGGTCTGGCCGGCGCGGGTGCGGATGCCGGGGTCGATCATGTAGCTGTCGGCGTACGGGAGCGGTAGCTGGGGACGTGGACGATGGTGTCGACTCCGGCGCCGCCGAGTACGAGGACGTCGATGTCCCTGGCTGTTCCGGCGGTTCCCCATGTTCCGGATTCCTGGCTCATGGCCCTCCCTCAACGATGCGAGCAGCGAGTCAAGCAGTCGCCGACGATCACCGCAAGGAGTTCCGCAAGCCTGTGCAACTCCTTGCAGCGGGACCCTGGTTGGGCCGTAACCAGCCCCTAGGTCCCTCTCAGTCGCGCCCACACCCGGCGCTCCACCTGGACGAGCTGGACCGGGCCCAGGCCGAAGTCGTTGGTCGCGCGGTCCCGGTGCCATGCCCGGTTCGCCTTCTCCGGTTCCGGCCAGCGGTGTGAGAGGGCCAGTACGAAGCCCTTCCCCCAGCCCCCGATGTCGTTGCAGACATGCGCGATCATCTTGGCGCCCTTGACCGAGAACGGTCGCGTCACCCCGTACATAGTTGATCTCCCCCATGCCGATCACCGTAGACGGCACCACTGACAACGGCTCCGCGTGGTTTCACAGTGTTGGTGAGACAGCGATACTGCTGCACATGACGACCGACACCGAGGAGCCGACGCTCACGATCGACGAACTGGCCGCGCGGGCCGGTACCACGGTCCGCACGGTCCGGTTCTACAGCACCAAGGGGCTGCTGCCGCCGCCGGTGATCGGGGCGCGGCGGGTCGGGCACTACGGGCAGGAGCATCTGTCGCGGCTCGCGCTGATCGAGGAGTTGCAGCAACAGGGCATGACCCTCGCCGCGATCGAGCGCTACGTGGCACAGCTGCCGCCGGATCTCACCGCGCACGACCTCGCGATCCACCGCGCGGTGGTCGCGTCGTGGGCGCCGGAGGGCACGGAGACCCTGGACCGGCGGGAGTTGGAGCGGCGGGCGGGGCGGGCGCTGGACGAGGAGGACGTGGAGCGGCTCGTCGCGATGGGTGTGGTGGGGCTCGACGGGGGCTCGTACCGCGTCGACTCGGGTCTGCTGCGGCTCGGGGGTGCAGCTGCTCGACGTGCCGGTGTCCCAGGAGGCGATCCTCGCGTCACGGAACGTGCTGATCGAGCATTCCCGGGCGGCGGCCCACGCGTTGTCGCAGGTGTTCCGCGGGGGAGGTCTCCCAACGGGCCGCGCAGGACGTGAAGTCGCTGTCCGCTCACATGCAACCCCTGGTCGTGCAGGCCCTTCTGACGACCTTTCAGCGGTCGTTGCGCGAGGAGCTCCGCGAGTGGCTCAAGGAGTCACCGGAGGACCGGGACGGCTGAGCCACTCGCGGCGCGTGCCTCAGCGCGCGTCGCTGAAGCGCTCCCCTTCTCGGCCTTCTCCACGAGCAGCGCGGGCGGCGTGAACCGCTCCCCGTAGCGCTCGGCGAGCGCACGCGCGCGTGCCACGAATCCGGGCAGGCCGCCCTCGTAGCCGTTGATGTACTGGAGGACTCCGCCGGTCCAGCCGGGGAAGCCGATGCCGAAGATGGACCCGATGTTGGCGTCCGCGACGGACGTCAGAACGCCCTCCTCCAGGAGCCTGACCGTGTCGAGCGCCTCGGAGAACAGCATGCGTTCCTGCATGTCTTCAAAGGCACGGTCTGGGAGGAGGTCTCCGCGCCCTCACGGGTGAAGTGCTCGCGCAGGCCCGGCCACAGCCCGGCGCGCTTGCCGTTCTCGTCGTAGTCGTAGAAGCCCGCGCCGCCGCTGCGCCCGGTGCGGCCGAACTCGTCGACCATGCGGTCGATGACGGCCTCGGCGGGGTGGCCGGGCCAGGTGCCGCCCGCCTCCTCGACGGCCCGCTTGGACTCGTTGCGGATCTTGCGCGGGAGGGTGAGCGTCAGCTCGTCCATCAGGGAGAGGACCTTGGCCGGGTAGCCGGCCTGCGCTGCTGCCTGTTCGACGGACGCGGGCTCGATGCCCTCGCCGACCATCGCGACGCCCTCGTTGATGAACTGGCCGATCACCCGTGAGGTGAAGAAGCCGCGCGAGTCGTTGACGACGATCGGGGTCTTCTTGATCTGCCGGACCAGGTCGAAGGCGCGCGCGAGCGCCTCGTCGCCGGTGCGCTCGCCCTTGATGATCTCGACGAGGGGCATCTTGTCGACCGGCGAGAAGAAGTGCAGCCCGATGAAGTCGCCCTGCCGCTCGACGCCTTCGGCGAGGGCGGTGATCGGGAGGGTGGAGGTGTTGGAGCAGAGCAGCGCGTCGGGCTCGACGATGTGCTGGATCTCCTGGAACACCTTGTGCTTGAGCGAGGTGTCCTCGAAGACGGCCTCGATCACCGCGTCGCAGCCCGCGAGGTCCTGCGGGTCGGCGGTGGGCGTGATGCGGGCGAGCAGCGCGTCCGCCTTCTCCTGTGTCGTACGACCGCGGGAGACGGCCTTGGCGCAGAGCTTCTCGGAGTAGGCCTTCCCTTGGCCGCCGCCTCCGGTGACGTCCTTGAGGACGACGTCGATGCCCGCGCGGGCGCATGAGTACGCGATGCCGGCGCCCATCATCCCGGCGCCGAGGACGGCGGCCTTGCGGACTGGGCGGGAGGGGATGCCCTGGGGGCGGTTGGCGCCGGAGTTGACGGCCTGGAGGTCGAAGAAGAACGCCTGGATCATGTTCTTCGAGGTCTGGCCGACCGCCAGCTCGACGAAGTAGCGGGTCTCGATGACCTGGGCGGTCTCGAAGTCGACCTGGGCGCCCTCGACGGCGGCGGCGAGGATGTTGCGTGGCGCCGGGTAGGGCGCGCCGTTGGTCTGCTTGCGCAGGGTGGCCGGGAAGGCGGGCAGGTTGGCCGCGAACTTGGGGTTGGCCGGGGTGCCGCCGGGGATGCGGTAGCCGGGCTTGTCCCAGGGCTGCTGCGACTGCGGGTTGGCGTCGATGAAGGCGCGGGCCTTGGCGATCAACTCGTCCTGAGTGGTGGCCACTTCGTGGACGAGGCCGTTCTCCTGGGCGCGCCGCGGGCTGTACTGGGTGCCCTGGAGGAGCACCTTCAGCAGCGCGTCGGCGATGCCCAGCAGCCGTACGGTACGGACGACTCCGCCGCCTCCGGGGAGGAGGCCGAGGGTGACCTCGGGGCAGCCGATCTTGGAGCCGGGCGCGTCGAGGGCGATGCGGTGGTGGCAGGCGAGGGCGAGTTCGTAACCGCCGCCCAGGGCCGCGCCGTTCATCGCGGCGACGACCGGCTTGCCGAGGGTCTCGATGCGGCGCAGGTTCCGCTTGATGGCGAGGCCGCCGTCGAAGAACTCCTGGGCGGTGTCCGGGGTGACACGGATCAGGTCGCGCAGGTCGCCGCCGGCGAAGAAGGTCTTCTTGGCGGAGGTGACGATGATGCCGCGGATGGAGTCCCGCTCGGCCTCCAGGCGGTCGGTGATCGCCGTGAGGGAGTCGCGGAAGGCCGCGTTCATGGTGTTCGCGGACTGGTTCGGGTCGTCGAGGACGAGGGTGACGACGCCGGTGTCGTCCTTTTCCCAGCGGATGGTGGTGCTCTCGGTCATGAGGGGTTCTCCGTAGAAGTCTCTGCTGCCGCTGGGGTGTTCAGACGCGTTCGACGATCGTGGCGATGCCCATGCCGCCGCCGACGCACAGCGTGGCGAGGCCGTAGCGCTTGTCCTGGCGCTCCAGTTCGTCGACGAGCGTGCCCAGGATGATCGCTCCGGTGGCGCCGAGCGGGTGGCCGAGCGCGATGGCGCCGCCGTTGACGTTGACCTTGTCCAGGGACAGGCCCATGTCCCGTACGAAGCGCAGGACGACGGCGGCGAAGGCCTCGTTGATCTCGACGAGGTCGATGTCGTCGATGGTCAGCCCGGCCTTGGCGAGGGCCTTGCGGGTGGCGGGCGCGGGCCCGGTGAGCATGATGGTCGGCTCGGAGCCGGAGACGGCCGCGGAGACGATCCGCGCGCGCGGGTGAGGCCGTAGCGCTCGCCGACCTCCTGGGAGCCGATGGCGACGAGGGAGGCGCCGTCGACGATGCCGGAGGAGTTGCCCGCGTGGTGGACGTGGTCGATCTTCTCGACCCAGTGGTACTTCTGCAGGGCCACGGCGTCGAAGCCGCCGAGTTCGCCGATGTCCGCGAAGGACGGCTTCAGCCTGGCGAGGGAGTCGGCGGTGGTGCCGGGGCGCAGGTGCTCGTCCTGGTCGAGGACGACGAGGCCGCTGCGGTCCAGGACCGGGACGACGGACCGGTCGAAGCGGCCCTCCTTCCAGGCGGTGGCCGCGCGCTCCTGCGAGAGCGCCGCGTACTCGTCCACGTCGCGCCGGGAGAATCCCTCGATGGTGGCGATCAGGTCGGCGCCGATGCCCTGGGGCACGAAGTTGACGGCGAGGTTCGTCATCGGGTCGTTGAACCAGGCGCCGCCGTCCGAGGCCATCGGCACCCGGGACATCGACTCGACGCCACCGGCGAGGATGAGGTCCTCCCAGCCCGAACGCACTTTGGCGGCGGCCATGTTGACGGCTTCGAGGCCCGAGGCACAGAAGCGGTTCTCCTGGACGCCGGCCACCGTGTCCGGCAGTCCCGCGGCGACGGCGGCGATCCGGGCGATGTCGGAACCCTGGTCGCCGACCGGGCCGACGACCCCGAGGACGATGTCGTCGATCGCGGCCGGGTTCAGGTCCGGGAAGCGGTCACGGAGTTCGTGGATGAGCCCGACGACCAGGTCGATGGGCTTCGTACCATGCAGGGATCCGTTCGCCTTGCCGCGCCCGCGCGGGGTGCGGATCGCGTCGTAGACATACGCTTCGGTGCTCACTGACAAGCCTTTCAATGAGGGTGTTCGACGGCTCGATGAGAGTGTTCTACGGCGTCGACGAGTCCGGGGACGTCCCAGTCGCGGGCCACGCCGGAGGTGTCGGCGCCCGGCAGGGCGGGCCCCGCCGCGCACCGAGGTGGGTGTCGCGGAGAACCGGGGCGCGGGGGCGGGCTGGGTGATCCCGCCGTGCTCGGTGAACGTGCCGCGTGCGGCGAGGTGCGGATGGTGCGGGGCCTCGCGCAGCGACAGCACGGGCGCCACGCACGCGTCCGTGCCCGCGAAGACGTCCGTCCACTCGTCCCGCGTGCGGCTCTTGAAGCGGGCCGCGACCGCCTCGCGCAGCTCGCCCCAGCGGGTCCAGTCCCGGCGGGCGTCGGCGAAGTCGGCGAGGCCGAGCAGGTCGACGAACTGGGCGTAGAACTGCGGCTCCAGGGCTCCCACGGCCATGTGCTTGCCGTCGGCGGTCTCGTAGGTGCCGTAGTACGGGCAGCCGCCGTCGAGGAGGTTGGCGGCGCGCCGGTCCTGCCAGCTGCTTGCCGCGAGCATGCCGTGGATCATCGCGGAGAGGTGGGCGGTGCCGTCGACGATGGCCGCGTCGACGACCTGGCCGGTGCCGGTCACGCGCGCGTGGTGCAGGGCGGCGAGGACGCCGACGACGAGGTAGAGCGCGCCGCCCGCGTAGTCGCCGAGGAGGTTGGCGGGGGCGGGCGGGGGCTCCCCAGGGGTGCCGATCATGCCGAGGGTGCCGGTGAGCGCGATGTACGCGATGTCGTGCCCGGCGCGCTCGGCGAGGGGACCGTCCTGGCCCCAGCCGGTCATCCGGCCGTAGACGAGCCGGGGTTGCGGGCGAGGCAGGGCTCGGGGCCGACGCCGAGGCGTTCCGTGACGCCCGGGCGGTTGCCCTCGATGAGGATGTCGGCGCGTTCCACGAGGTCGAGCACGCGCGCGGGGCCTTCGGGTGACTTCAGGTCGACGAGGACCGAGCGCTTGTTGCGGTTGGTGATGTCGTACTCGGGGGCCACGCCGAGTACCGGGCCGCCGGGCCGGTCGACGCGGACGACGTCGGCGCCCAGGTCGGCGAGGAGCATGGCCGCGAAGGGGCCGGGGCCGATCCCTGCCAGCTCGACGACGCGCACGCCGGAGAGCGGGCCGTGCCCGGGCGTCGTTGCCGCTGTCATCCAGCCCCCAGCTGTGACACAACTGATGTAACACCGATGATGCTAAAGAACGTGTTCCACTCGGCACAAGGCCTGGGCGAGCAAGCGCTTAGCCACCGTACCCGGCGTCACCCGCGACCGCCCGCGTCGAGTTCGGCCGTGAGGCGCTTCGGGGCTGTCGCGCGGTGGGTCGACGTGCGGCTCCACCGCGTGGGTCGACGGCGCGCGGCAGCCGAGGGCGAACTCGCGTACTTTCGCCCGTTTCTCCAGGGCGTTCCTGTCCACGGCCACCTGCTACCTCCGGGCTCGTCCTCCGGCTCCGCACCCTTCACGCTAGCCTCAGCCACCGACAGCGGCACGGGCTGCGGGACAGGAGTGTCATGAGCAGGCTGAACCGGACGGACCGTCCCTACGACATCGTGCTCTTCGGAGCCACGGGCTTCGTCGGCGCGCTCACGGCGGAGTACCTCGCCGCGCACGCGCCCGAGGGCCTGCGCTGGGCGATCGCCGGCCGGGACGAGCTGAAACTGAAGCGGCTGCGCGAACGGCTGCCCCGGGGCACAACGGTGGGCGTCCTGCGCGCCGACGTCTCCGACCCGTCCTCGCTGCGCGAACTCGCCGAGCACGCGCGCGTGGTGGCCACGACGGTCGGCCCCTACGTCACCTACGGCGAGGACCTCGTCGCCGCCTGCGCGGACACCGGCACCGACTGTCTCGACCTCAGCGGCGAGCCGGAGTTCGTCGACCTGACGTACGTCCGCCACGACGCACGCGCGCGGGAGACCGGGGCCCGGCTGGTGCACTGCGCGGGCTTCGACTCGATCCCGCACGACCTGGGGGCGTACTTCACGGTCCAGCAGCTGCCGGAGGGCGTGCCCCTGACGGTGGACGGCTTCGTGACCGCCGACGCGATGTTCTCCGGGGTACGTTCGCCAGCGCCCTGACCCAGTTCGCGCGCGGCCGGCAGGTGCTGGCAGCCGCCCGGGAGCGGCGCCGCCACGAGCCGCGCCTGGTGGGCCGCCGGGTCGAAGCACCCATGGGGGCACCGCGGTTCGCCGGGGAGATCGACTCCTGGGCAGTCCCTCTGCCGACCATCGACCCGCAGATCGTTCAACGATCCGCGAAGGCCCTGCCCCGCTACGGCCCCGACTTCCGCTACCGCCACTACGCGGCCGCACGGCACCTCCCGATGGCGCTCGGCGGGGTCACGGCGGCCGGTGCCCTGTTCACGGCGGCCCAACTCCCGCCCGCCCGGCGCTGGTTGTCCGACCGCCTGAAGCCCGGCGACGGGCCGAGCCCGGAGAAACGCGCCAAGAGCTGGTTCTCCGTGAAGTTCGTCGGCGAGGGCGGCGGCCGACGGGTCTTCACCGAGGTCGCGGGCGGCGACCCCGGCTACGACGAGACGGCCAAGATGTTCGCCGAGTCGGCCCTCTCCCTGGCCCTCGACGAACTCCCGCCCACAGCAGGCCAGGTGACGACAGCGGTGGCCATGGGCAACACCCTCATCGAACGGCTCCGCACCGCGGGCATCACGTTCCGGGTGGCCGCGACCCGGTGAGGCCGTCGGACCCCGTGTCACGATGGACGGCATGGAGCCGACCACCGAGTGGATCACCGTCGCGGCCTACGAGAACCTGCCCGGCTGCCCTGCGCCGCAGTCGGCCACGCGCGCTTGACTGCGCGAGCGCGGCATCGACTGGATGCCGTTCGCCGAGCGGGAGTTGCGCTGGGGCCTCGCCTGCGGCATCGGTCCCGACGGCCACTGGCACGGCTGGTTCGACGTCCAGGTCCACGCCGACGCGCTACGGCGCCTCGGACTGCACCCGGACCAGCCCACCGCCGAGGTCACCGGCCCTTCGCCGCCCGGCTGGTGGCATGCCGCGGCGGAGCGCCGGACCCTGTACCGGCCCCTCCCACAAGGGAGTTCGAGCTGACCTCCGGCATGGGATATGCTGGATCATGAGCCGGTCGCCGGAACATCCGGAGTCTGGTCGCGCGTCGGTGGTCCAAGGAAAGACGCCCCGCTTCCCGCGGGGAAATGCAGGTGCAAGGCCTGCCCGGCGCTCAAGTCCGAGCCCCACACCGTTCGTCACGGTGTGGGGCTCGAGTGTTTCCCCGCCGACATACCTCGGCTTCACGGCCACAGCGTGTAGATCATGCCGCCGATCCAGGCGAGGCCCGCCGCCACGGACAGGACGAGCGCGATGGTCACGGCGCGCTCGATGGGCTGGCTCGGGTGGGCAACGGGCTTCGGGGAGCGGTGGGTTGTCATGCGGACAGCCTGCCGATCACATGGACCCGGTCGCATCCGTACAGGTACTCAGATCGTGTACTCAGAGACCGGGATGCTCACGCGGTCGCCTCCCGCAGCGCCCGCCGGCACAGCGCGTCCGCCCTGCGGGTCGTCTCCGGGAGGCGGTACTCCGGGGTGAGCGCGAGGGTGTGGGCGCAGGCGTTGTCCAGGGTCACGCGGTGGCCCACGGAGACGAACACCGGCTTCACACCGTCCCGGGTGCGCAGGGCCCGGCCCACCTCGTCGGCGTCCGCGCGGAGCGGCGACGAGGAGCCGCGCGCGGTGCCCGGGTCGTCGTACGTGAAGGTGAACGGGTTCTTGGCGACGCCGATCGTGGGCAGGCCGGTGAGGACGCCGAGGTGACTGGCGAGGCCGAAGCGGCGGGGGTGGGCGAGGCCGTAGCCGTCGCACGACCAGGCCCGGCGGGCAGGCCAGCGCGTCCAGGGCGGCCAGCACCGTGGGAATCTCACGGAAGGCCAACAGCCCCGGCACGTACGGGAAGGAGACCCGGCCCACGGCCGTGGCCTCGGCGACGACAGCGAGGCTCGCCGCGTCCAGCACGACGGCCGCGGCCACCACCACGTCCCGCTCGTCGTCGTAGGCGACGTCAACTCCCGTGACGTGCCCGGCACTTGGCGGCGGCCCGGGTTCGTCGGTCACCACCCGCTCCCGCAACTCGTCCTGCACGGCGCGGGCTTGCTCCTCGGTCGCGGGCCAGCCCGCGGGAATGTCTACGGTCGTCATGGTGGTGCCGAGCGTACGGGGATCTCGGGGGCGCGAAGAAGCGGCGGAGTCCGTGGTGACCCCGCCCGGACCCCGGCTCCTCAGTTCTCCAGCCGCGCCACGCGCCCCAGCTCCCCGCCGCCCAGCAGCCCCGGTCGGCCGCGCAGTCCACGGTGTCGTACGAACCGGTGTCGACCGTCTTCCAGGTGCGGCCGGCGTCGGTCGTGAGGTCCGTGCCCGTGGGGCCGACCGCGAGGGCGGTGGTGCGGCTGTGGGGCAGCCAGGCGACGCCGGAGCGGTAGGCGGGCGGCGGGGTGGTGGCGGGACGCCAGGTGCGGCCTCCGTCGCCGGTGACGGCCGCCGCCTGCGGTGAGGGCGCGCCCGCGTTGAAGTCGCCGCCGACCGCGAGGCCGTGCGTACGGTCGCGGAAGGCGAGGGCGAACACCCCGCGCGCGGGGTCACCGGCCGGGATCGGCGTGTCGGACGCCGTCCAGGTGTGGCCGCGGTCGGCGGAATGCAGGACACGCGCGCGTGCACCCCGCCGGTGGCCAGCCACACATCACGGGGCCCCGAACTCACCAGGCACTGCCCGCTCGCCGCGAAGCCCGCCTCGCCGTCGAGCGCGGCCGGCATCCCGGCGTTCGACAGCACCTTCCAGGAACGGCCGCCGTCGCCGGTGGACAGGATGCGGAACCTGCCGTCCACCGGGTCGCTCATCGCGAGACCGTGCCGGCTGTCGAAGAAGGTCATGCAGTCGTAGAAGGCGTTCGCGTCGGTGTTGCGGAAGGACTCCGTCCAGGTCGCTCCGGCGTCGTCGGTGCGGTAGACGCGGGACGTCTCGCCCTCGCCGATCGCCAGGACGACCGCGTGCCGCGCGTCGAACGCCTCGATGTCCCGGAACTGGAGGTCGGCCGCGCCGGGCGGCGAGACGTTCCGCCAGCTCGCCCCGCCGTCGGTCGTGCGCAGCACCGTGCCCGCCGTACCGGCCACCCACGCGGTGCTCCTGCTGACCGCCGAAAGCCCCGGAACCGCACGTCGGCGGCCCCGCTGTCCTTGAGCTCCCAGTGCGGAGCCCGGTGCGTCGTGTCCCGCGCCTGCGCCGGTACGGCGGTCAGCGCGGCCAGTGCCGCCCCGCACGCCATGGCCACCGCCATGCTCCGGTACGTCCGTCCCACCCGTCGCGTCGTCCCCATGCGCCTCATGGCGGGCGAAGCTAGCCCACTCCCGGGGCCGTCCAGATGCCCGCGTCCGCCTTGGGCGCATATGGGCGGCGGTGACAGAGGTCACTCGGAATTCATGTGCACGGATCGGCCCGTTCCGGCGTCTCTTCCAGTGCGGACCAATCCAGTCGGGGGTCCGTTCCGGAATCTTTTCGGGAGACCGTCCGGCCTTCACCGCAGTAGCACCGCCGTCACACAAGGGAGCAAGGCGTTGTCCATCGTCATCGAGCAGCCCGTAGAGGCCCGTCTCGTCGCCGCAGCACCGCGGATGCCGAGCATCCCCGCCACCTTGCACTACGACCGGCGGGACCCGTTCGCCGTCCGGATGACCTTCCCGGCACCGGCCACCCTGGAGGGCGTCGAGGTCTGCTGGACCTTCGCCCGGGAACTCCTCGCGGCCGGTCTGCACCGCCCCGAGGGCCACGGCGACGTCCGGGTGCGGCCCTACGGATTCGACCGCACCGTCCTGGAGTTCCACGCCCCCGAGGGCACCGCCGTCGTGCACATCCACTCGTCCGAGGTGCGCCGCTTCCTGCACGCCACCGGCGAGCTGGTGCCCGCCGGTCTCGAACACCTCCAGCTCGACCTGGACCACGACCTCGCCGAGCTGATGCGGGACGCCTGCTGAGCTAACGCCCCTGCTCCAGCAGCGAGTTGAGCTCGCCGTAGCCGAGCCCTCCGGTCTGCTCGCCGTAGGTACCCGTGTCCAGCAGCTCCCGCGCGGCACGGCGCACCACGGCGTACGCGGCCAGCGCGACGCTGGAGCCCGCGCTCACCCGGGCGACGCCCAGCGCGGCCAGTTCGGCGACCGGCGGCGCGCCGGGGCCGACCAGCACATTGAGCGGCGCGTCGATCCCGTCGGCGAGTTCCTTGACCGTTCCCGGTTCGACGGCCCCAGGGACGAAGATCCCGTCGGCGCCCGCGGCCCGGAACGCGGCGGCCCGCTCCAGGGTCGCGTCCACTCCCCGGCACCCCGAAGAAACGTGTCGATGCGCGCGTTGACGAACAGCGGCACGCCCTCCGCGTCGGCGGCCTCGCGGGCGGCGGCGATGCGCTCGGCCTGCTCGGCGACGGGCCGCAGGACGCCCTCACCGCCGTAGAGCGCGTCCTCGATGTTCACTCCCACCGCACCCGCGGCGAGCACCGCGCGGACCGTGTCGGCGACGCCCGCCGGGTCCTCGGCGAAGCCGCTCTCGATGTCGGCGCTCACCGGTACGGCGACGCTCCCGGCGATCCGGGCGACCGCCGCCACGGCCCGCTCCCGGCCCAGCAGGTCGCCGTCCGGGACACCGAGCGCCCAGGCCACGCCCGCGCTGGTGGTCGCCACGGCTGCCGCGCCGGTGTCCTCGACGATGCGGGCGCTCGCGGCGTCCCACGCGTTCGGCAGGACGAGCGGCCGTCCCGGCACATGCAGCGCGCGGAAGGCGAGGGCCCGGTCGCGAAGGGGGGTTCTGGTTCGTCATACGACCCACTCAAGCAGCCGCCGGCGCGCTCCGGCTGGCAGGAATGCGACGTCGACGTGTCGGTGCGCGAGCTGCCGTCTCGCGGGCACGGGCTCCCGTTTAATGCGTTGACAGGCCCCGAGGGGGTTCGTAGCGTTGCCCTCGGTTCTGTTGCCGTCGATAGGAGTAGGACGTTGCTCGTCTGAGGTTCTGAGACACCGCGTCACACACCCCTGAGGTGTGTCCGTCGTGTACGACCTCGGCGTCCGAGCCGTCCTCCGGAACAGGGCCTTTCTCTCTGCCCCCGGGACCAGCCTCCCGCCTCGCGGTGTCTCGCTACGCGCCTGCCATCGACCGCATCAAACACCGCGAGGCCCTCATGCATACCTCCGTCACCTGTACGTCCCTCTCCTTCGCGTGGCCCGACGGCACCTCCGTCTTCGAGGACCTGGACGTCGCGTTCGGCCCCGGCAGAACGGGACTCGTCGGCGTCAACGGATCAGGGAAGTCAACCCTGTTGAAGCTGATTGCCCGTCAACTCACCCCGGCCGACGGCACCTTGCGGATCGCGGGCGAGGTCGGCTATCTCCCGCAGAACGTCACCCTCGACACCGCGCTGCGCATCGACGAGACCCTCGGCATCGCCGCACGACGCGCCGCCCTGCACGCCATCGAGGCCGGCGACGCGGCAGAGGAGCACTTCGAGACGCTCGGCGACGACTGGGACGTGGAGGAGAGGGCACTCGCCACCCTCGATGAACTCGGCCTCGGGCACATCGACTTGGACCGCACCATCGGCGAGGTCTCGGGCGGCGAGTCGGTCCTGCTGCGGCTGGCCGCGCTGCTGCTCGGCCGGCCGGACGTGCTGCTCCTCGACGAGCCGACCAACAACCTCGACCTGTACGCGCGCAAGCGGCTGTACGGGGCCGTCGCGTCCTGGCCGGGGTGATGATCGTGGTCAGCCACGACCGTGAACTCCTCGACCTGGTCGACCAGATCGCCGATCTGCGCGCCGGGGAGATCACCTGGTACGGCGGCAACTTCTCCGCCTACGAGGAGGCCCTCGGTACCGAACAGGACGCCGCCGAGCGGATGGTGCGCGCCGCCGAGGCCGACTTCCGCAAGCAGAAACGCGAACTGTCCGACGCCCAGGTCAAGTTGGCCCGGCGCAAGAAGTACGGACAGAAGATGTTCGAGCAGAAACGCGAGCCGAAGATCGTCATGGGGGCGCGCAGGCGGGCCGCCCAGGAGTCCGCGGGCAAGCACCGCATCCTGCACGAGGAGCGGCTCGCCGACGCGAAGGAACGGCTCGACGAGGCGGTGGAGGCCGTACGGGACGACGACGAGATCCGCGTCGACCTGCCGTACACGGCCGTACCGCCGGGCCGTCAGGTCCTGACCCTCATGGACCTCGAACTCGCCTACGGCGCCCGGGCGGGCGGGCTCGATCTGCGCGGGCCGGAGCGGATCGCGCTGATCGGGCGGAACGGCGCGGGCAAGACGACGTTGCTGCGCACGATCGCCGGGGAGCTGGAGCCGGTGGCGGGCGAGGCGGTGACCCATGTGCCGCTGCGCTTCCTGCCGCAGCGGCTCGACGTCCTCGACGACGGACTGAGCGTGGCCGAGAACGTGGCCCGGTTCGCGCCGGGCGCCACCAACAACCGGGTCCGGGCGCGGCTGGCCCGCTTCCTGTTCCGGGGCGCCCGCGCCGACCAGCAGGCGGCGACCCTGTCCGGCGGCGAGCGCTTCCGGCCGCGCTGGCCGCGCTGATGCTCGCGGAGCCCGCCCCGCAGCTGCTGATGCTGGACGAGCCGACGAACAACCTCGACATGGCGAGCGTGCGGCAGCTGACCTCGGCGCTGGAGTCGTACGAAGGGGCGTTGATCGTGGCCAGTCACGATCTGCCGTTCCTGGAGTCGATCGGCATCACCCGCTGGCTGCTGCTGGACGGGGAGCTGCGGACGGTCACGCCGGAGGAGGTGGCGGACCCGGCCTGAGGTCCCGCGCGCATCTCAGGAGGGCCACAGCCTCACGTGAGGGGTTTTGTCGGCACGGACGGGTGACGCATGATGGCCAACCGGTGCCGCGACAACGGCGCCGAAACGATCCCGCCGATACGGAGTCCCGCTCGTGCCCAGCAAGAAGGCCCTCGTCCGCCGCCCCAGCCCGCGCCTGGCCGAAGGGCTGGTCACGCACATCGAGCGGGAGAAGGTCGACGTCGAGCAGGCCGTCGAGCAGTGGGAGGCCTACGCGCACGCGCTGCGGGTGCACGGCTGGGAGACCGTCGAGGTGGACCCGGCCGACGACTGCCCCGACTCCGTGTTCGTCGAGGACGCGGTGGTCATGTACAAGAACGTGGCGCTGATCGCCCGGCCCGGCGCCGAGTCCCGGCGCGAGGAGACCGGCGGGGTCGAGGAGGCGGTGGCCCGGCTCGGCTGCTCGGTGAACTGGGTCTGGGAGCCGGGCACCCTGGAGGGCGGTGACGTCCTCAAGGTCGACGACACGATCTACGTCGGCCGGGGCGGCCGGACGAACGCGGCCGGTGTGCAGCAGCTGCGGGCCGTGTTCGAGCCGCTCGGGGCACGGGTGGTCAGCGTGCCCGTGAGCAAGGTGCTGCACCTGAAGTCGGCGGTCACCGCGTTGCCCGACGGGACGGTGCTCGGACACATCCCGAAGGTGGACCGGCCCTCGCTGTTCCCGCGTTTCCTGTCGGTGCCCGAGGAGGCCGGCGCCCATGTGGTGCTGCTCGGCGGCGACAAACTGCTGATGGCGGCGAGCGCGCCGAAGACGGCCGACCTGCTCAGCGATCTCGGCCACGAGCCGATCGTGGTGGACATCAGCGAGTTCGAGAAACTCGAAGGATGTGTGACGTGCCTCTCGGTCCGGCTCCGGGACCTGTACGCCTGACCGGGTCACCGAACCGCCCGTTCGGCGCCGGGACCTGGGGTCCTGCGGCAGCCCTGGACTCCCGGGGCTGCGACCTGAACAGCGTCCTTTACGGCGCCCTTAACCTACGGTCTCGTAACCTACGGTTTCGTAGCCTACGATTCCGTAAGTTCTACAGCTGCCGGCACCGCTCGCCGGTTTGTTCAGTTTTGTACCGCGTCCCCTGGAGTCCCCGTGACGATCACTTCCCCGCACCTCGGCAGCCCCGCAGTCTGGACCGACGCCAAGCTGCTGTACGCGTTGGAAGAAGTCGTCGAGACCGAACTCAACCGGCACCTCAAGGTCACCAAGGACTGGATGCCGCACGAGTACGTCCCGTGGAGCGACGCCCGTAACTTCCCCGGCTTCTTCGAGGACGGCGAGGCCTGGGGCAAGGAGCAGTCCAAGGTCACCGAGATCGGCCGCATCGCCCTCGTCGTGAACCTCCTTACCGAGGACAACCTCCCCAGCTACCACCACGAGATCGCCTCCCTCTTCGGCCGCGACGGTGCCTGGGGCACCTGGGTGCACCGCTGGACGGCGGAGGAGGGCCGGCACGGCATCGTCATGCGGGACTACCTCCTCGCCTCCCGCGCGGTCGACCCGGACAAGTTGGAAGCCTTCCGCATGCAGCACATGAGCGAGGGCTTCGAGTCGGACAACCGGCACTCGATGCTGCACTCCGTGGCCTACGTCGCCTTCCAGGAGCTGGCCACCCGCGTCTCGCACCGCAACACCGGCCACCAGTCGGGCGACCCGGTCTGCGACCGCATGCTGGCCCGCATCGCGACCGACGAGAACCTCCACATGGTCTTCTACCGCAACCTCCTGAAGGCCGCGTTCGAGCTGGCCCCCGACCTCACGATGCAGGCCGTGCGCGACGTCCTGGTCAACTTCCGGATGCCCGGTCACGGCATGCCCGGCTTCGAGCGCTTCGCCGCGCAGATGGCCATCGGCGAGGTCTACAACCTGCGCATCCACCACGACGACGTCATCCAGCCCGTGCTGCGCTTCCTGAAGGTCATGGACATCGACGGTCTCGGCCCCGAGGGCCAGCAGGCCCAGGAGGAGATCGGCCTCTACATGGGCGGCCTGGACTCCGAGGCGTCCAAGTTCGACGAGAAGCTCGCGATCCGCAAGGCCCGCATGGCGGCCCGCGCGAGCGCCTGACCCACCCGGCCCTCCGCACCGGCGACCGAATCGCCGGTGCGGGAGGACGCCCGGCCTGCGGCATCATGCCGCCATGCATGACAACAGCGCGTCGGGGGCGGCGGTCGGCTTTCTGCTCGGCCTGATCGACAGCGGGGACGCCACGCGGATACGACGGCGGATCGGCCTCCTGGAGCCGGGTCCCGAGCGGACTCCCGAGGCCCGGCGCAACGTCGAGATGTGGTCCTGGACGAGGACCCCGGTACCGGCCTCCGTGCTGCTGTGGGTCCTGGAGGAGGACGACCCGGATCTGAACCTCAGCGTCTGGCGGCACATGTCGGCGGACAACGCGATGCGGCGGGCCATCGTGCGCGGTGTGCCGTTCGGTCCCGGCCGCGAAGGGCCGTTGACCGTGGTCGACGGCCTGGGCATGGAACTGGAGCCTCCGGTCCCCGAGAACTACACCCGCTTCGGCCTGGTCGGCGCCCTGCGCGAGGGCACCTCCATGCAGTCCGCGCGGACGGCCGCGTCGATGGTCCTGGAGCGCTCCGACTGGCAGGCCGTCATGGAGGCGGACGGGGACCGCCCGCTGCCCGGTTACGCGCGCTGGGCGCTGTCCGTACGCCCGGACTGCCCGACTGAACTACGCGCGCGGTTCGGCACGCATCGCAAGTTCACCCATCGGGTGGAGGAGGCCGGTGTGCTGGACAGCCCGGCCGACTACGCGACCGTCTGGGGCCCCGCGTCGCACGTCCTGAAGGTGCTGTCCTCCGGTCACCTGCTGTTCCCCCGCGCGCGTGTCCGAGGCCGAGGACGCCCTACGGCCGCTCGTGCGCGAGCACTTGGCAGGTAGTGAGGACGCCTGGTCGGTGCTGGCGCAGCTGATCGACACCTTCCACGGGAACGCGGTGGAGCTGGTGGTGACGGCGGGCGCGGTCGCCTGAGCCGGGCTCCGGAACCGGCAGGGGGCGGGGTGGCTGGATTCGAACCAGCGTGCCCCGGTTCTGGAGACCGGTGCGCCTGCCTCTGCGCTACGACCCCGCCCTTGGGGCCAGAGCGTAATGCCTTGGCCCGATGTCAGTGCGGCCTGGTACCAATGGAGGCACTGGGGAACTGCGGTTCGGGGGCGTGACATGGCGTACGGGGAGCGGGGTCGGCGTACCCCTGTGGTGGATCTGGCCGACCGCGGGGCGCTGGAGCGGTATCGCCCGGCGGACCCGGCGACGGTCGCCGAGGCGCGGCGGCTGAAGGAGGCCGCGCTGCTGGACTTCGGACTGACGGAGTCGGCGGTGGCGTCCTGGCTGTACGCGAAGTGCCCTCACCAGATCCCGACCACCGCGGTGGACACGGCGGCCGTGGTCGCCTCGGGCGACGGCTCCTGCCTGCTGCTCTTCAACCCGGACTTCTTCGTCCGACTCGGCCTGGACGGCGTGAAGTTCGTGCTCTTCCACGAGGCCCGGCACCTGGTGCAGCGCCATCTGTTCGCCGACCTGGAACTGCGCGACGACCCGGTCTTCGAGCTGGCCGCCGAGGTCTCCATCAACCATGTCGCCCTGGTCCGCCTCGGCCGCACCGACCTGCCCCTCCTGGACGGGCGGCCGACGGGCATCGACCCCGGAAGATCCACGAGCTGTACCGCGAGGACCTCACCGCGCACGGCCTGGATCCGGTGGCGTACGACGAGTTCGTCGCGACCGACCTGAAGGTCTACGGCGAGCTGAAGCGCATGCGGCACCCTCCGGTCCCGGAGCGGCACCTGTGCGTGCATCTGGTGGACGGCCTGGTACCGGCCGACCAGGAGACGGTGGACGCGGTGACGTCGTCCGCGCTGCTGAACTCCCTGCTGGCGGCCCGGCGCGGACACGCGGGCGCGGAGCGGGAGTTGCTCGATCTGATGGGCCGTACCGAAGACGGCTCGGCGCGGGCCGGCCGGATCTGGGGAGCCTCGGCGCGGGCGTCCTGCGCGGCGAGACGGCACGCACGCGTACGGTCCACTGGTGGCAGCGCTGGCTGGTCGACGTCCTCGGCTCGAAACTGCGCGACGGCGAGCGGCTGGTGTACCCGAAGAAGCGCGGCGCCCTCCTCGCGGCCCTCGGCCAGGACCCGATGCTCTCCCGCCGCGGCCCGGTCCGCGACAAGGTCCTCGTCATCGCCTACGACACCTCGGGCTCGATGCCCCACCAGGTGATCACCTGGCTCACGGAACTCGTCGGCCGCATCGACGGCGTCGAGGCGCACTGGCTGTCCTTCGACGCCGTGGTGATGCCGTTCCGGCCGGGCGAGCGGGTCTACGGCGGTGGCGGCACGAGTTTCCAGGTGGTCGCGGACTACGTGGAGGGCCGCACCGAGGTGACCGGACGGCGGTTCGACGTCACCCCGGACGCGGTCGTCGTCCTCACGGACGGGTATGCCCCGCCGATCACGCCCGCCGAGCCGGACAAGTGGATCTGGCTGATCACCGAGGGCGGCAGCGAGTGGCCCGAGACGCACGACCCGCGATGGACTGCCATCGCGTCACGACAGGATCGCGGTAGATGACCACGGAGACAGGGCAGTTGACGACCCCGGCGACCGGGCGCGACCGGAGTGAGCCGTCGCGTCTGGAGTCCTTCATCGACGCGATGATCGACATGGGGCAGACCGGGCAGATCTTCGGCGAGCACGGCATCGGCAAGACGGCGACGTTCTTCTCGCACATCGGCAGGGCCCACCCGGGCACCGCGCTGGTGTACGTCCCGGCGGCGAATCTGACGCCGGACGACCTGCTGGTCAACGCGCCGGTGCGGGACCCGGAGACCGGTGAACTGGTGCTGCGGCAGCTGGTGATGAACCAGTTGAAGCCGGGCACGCCGTTCGTGCTGCTCATCGACGACTCGCTGCAGGCGGGCGACACGATCCAGTCGCAGCTGATGCAGATCGCCTGCAACTGGACGCTAGGCGAACACGATCTGCGCGCCCTGGGCTGCGTCGGCGTCTTCCTCACGGACAACGAGTCGCTGTCAGAGACCTCGGCAAGGCGCGGCGACCTCGCGCTGCTGGACCGCATGGTCACGATGCGGATCACGGCCAACGACACGTCCTGGCGCAAGCATCTGGCCGCCAAGTACCGCCCCTGGGACCTCGGTCCGGTGTTCGGTGTCTGGGCCTCCCTCTCGCCCGCGCTGCGCGAACTGCTGTCCCCGCGCACGCTGGACCACGTCCTGGCCAACGCGAAGGAGGGCTTCCCGCTCCGCTGGGGCCTGCCCCTGATCGACGGTGAGCGACTGCGCCTCGCCGAGCCCGGCGCGGACGGCAGACCCGGTCAGAACCGCACGGCGGAGATCCTGGACCGCGTCGCCGAGGCCCTGGGCGTGCCCAACCCGGCGACGATCCCCGACCCGGTACGGCAGGTGGTCCGGGCCGCGCTGCGCAACCGCTGGACGGTGCTGCTGCAAGGGCCGCCCGGGTGCGGCAAGACGGAGCTGGTCCGGGAGACCGTGCGCGCGGGCCTGGGCCGCGAGCCGCTGTACTTCTCGCTGCCGGTGACGAACGTCGAGGACCTGTGCGCGCCGATCCCGTCGGCGGACGGCACCCTGGACAACCTGCTGGCCGAGAACTTCACCAGGCCCGGACCGAAGGCGATCGTGTGGGACGAGTACAACCGCCCCAAGGACAAGGCCGCGTTCGCCAAGCTCATGGAGATCACCCAGGAGTGGTCGCTCGCCGGCCGGCGGATCGAGAACCTGCGGGCACAGATCGCCGTCCAGAACCCGCCGTACCACCTCGGCCGCAAGCTCCTGGTCTCGCGGAACAACATCGCCCAGGCGACCCGGTTCACGGCCTCGCTGACGGTGGAGCCGGAGGACATCCCGGCCAACGAGTGGCTGCTCGCGCGGTACGGCGCGGACGCGGAGACGGTGCTGGAGTGGTGGAAGCACGACATCGACGACGACGGCCGCGCCTGGATCACCAAGCGCACGCTGGAGCGGCTCATCAAGCTGCACCGGCGGGGGCTGCCGCTGGAGATGGCGACGGTCTATCTCGGCGACGGGGAGTACGCGCCCGTGCCGCTCACCGCCCTGATCGATCGCTTCAGGGGCCGCCCGGTCACCGGCCTGCGCGAACTCGCGCGTGACGCGGACGCCTGGGAGGCCCGGTTGCGCGGCGCCGCCGAGCACACCGACGAGGGCGGCGTCGACAGCGACGTGGTCCACCAGATCCTCGCCAACGCGGAGTTGTCCCAGTTGAAGAAGCACCGCGCGGTGGTGGCCCGCATGGTGGCGCTGCTGCCGGCGAAGCTCCGGGCGACGTATCTGGTGGGGGCGTCGGCTCAGCAACAGCGGTTCTGGACCGACATATTCACCGGTCTGGCGCGTCGCTGACCCCGTGCTCGCCCTCCCCCCGGCCGCGCCGTGCGGTGCACGCTGCGGACGGCGGCCACGTCGGGGGCGAGCGCCGGTCGGGGACGTGGGCGGTGAGGGTCTCCAGGCGGCGTTTGATGCTGGCGGCGATGCCCTGGCCGAGGACGAAGCGGGTGGGGTGAGCGCGCGGGGTGCCGTGTCGAGGAGCCGGTGGGCCTCGCGGCTGCGCATCCCGGTGTGGGACAGGACGAGGTGGCTGAGGCGGTGCTCGGCGCCCACGAGGGCCTCGGCGATGGCTGCGGCGGCGCGCAGGTCGACGCGGTTGTCGGCCGGCCGCGCCCAGCACGGCCGCCGCCCGTACCCGGCCCAGGTCCAGCAGCGCGACTCCGGCCGCGGTGGCCGCCATGACCAGCCGCGCCGCTGCCCGCGGACCGATGCCGTTGCTGGCGACGGACAGCCGCACGAGCCGTCCGTAGGGCGCGCGTTCCAGGGCTTCGGCCAGGAGGAGGGCGCCCGTGTCCCCCAACTGCGCTGCGGATACGTAGAGTTCGTCGATCGCCCCCGCCGCGATGACGGCGGCGAGGGGCACGGCACCCTCCGCGCCGAGCGGGTTGCCGCCGATGAAGAGGCGCTCGATACGGCGTCCGTTGTCGGCGGCGGCGAGCAGCGCGTCGGCGAGGACGGTCACCCCGGCCGGGTCGAGCCCGGTCTGTACGAGGTCGAGGGTGCGCAACGACCGCGCGGACGCGATGAGTTCGGCCGCCGCTCGCCCTCCCCCACTGCCCAGCGGGTTGCGCTTGAGCCACACCCCGGTGACGACCTGCGGCGAGGCCCGCAGCTGGTCGGCGATCCGGCAGGCGCCACCGGCCGTGATCCCGTTGCAGCCGAGATAGAGCGTCTCGACCTCACCGCTGCCCCCGGCCACGGTCTCGGCCCCCTCGTCCCCGAGCCCGTCGGTGCCGAGCAGCAAGTGCCGTACGGGAGACGGCCCTTAGGCGAGTGCCGCCGAGACCAGCGCGGCGCCCTCGGCCCCCAACTCCTGCTTGCACAGGTCGAGTCGACCGTCGGGCAACGCCGTACCGACCGTGAAGTCGAGACGCTCACCGGCCGGACGCCCCGCGCGCAACCAGTCGAGCAGCGGGGCGAGTTCGGCGACCGGACGCGGCCGGACGTGGGGGACACCGGCGAAGGTGATCGGCAGAGGCTCAGGGTTCGGGGTGGCAGACGCGGCTGCCGGATATTCACAACTCCGTCTCCCACTTGCGCGTTCCCCTTGTCATCGCTCACCACGCCGCCTCCCGATAGTCCTTGAGGAACACCCCGGACACCGGGTCCCCGGCTTCGCCGCGCACGATCGGGTCGTAGACGCGGGCCGCGCCGTCGACGATGTCGAGGGGGTGCGGAAGCCGGCCCGGGCCATGCGGCCCTTCTTGGGGCGGGGTTCTCGTCCGTGATCCAGCCGGTGTCGACGGCGCACATGTGGACGCCCTGGTCGGCGAGTTCGGCGGCGCTGGTGCGGGTGAGCATGTTGAGCGCGGCCTTGGCCATGTTGGTGTGCGGGTGGCCGGCCATCTTGTTGCGTACGGCGAACCGGCCCTCCACGGCGGTGACGTTGACGACGTACCGGCGCGGGCGCGGCGAGGCGAGCAGCAGGGGCAGCAGCCGGTCGCAAAGGAGCGCTGGGGCAAGGGCGTTGACGAGCTGGGTCTCCAGGACCTCGGCCGGGTCGAGGGCGCCGAGCCGGGCCGACCAGGAGTTCTCCGGGGACGGATCGGGCAGCAGTCCCGCCTCGTCGGCCTCGCGCAGCACGACGGGCAGCGCCGCCGCCCCGCCCTCGATCATCCGCATCGGAGTGAAGCCGGGTGCCTGCCGCGCCCCCTCCGGCAGCGCGTCCCGCTCCCCGGCGGCCAGCAGGGCGTACGACTGCGGAGGGCGCCGTACGGTCTGCGCGGCGTTGTTGACGAGGATGTCGAGGGGCTCGCCCGTCTGGCGCAACTCCTCGCACAGGCCCAGCACTTGGCGCGGGTCGCGCAGGTCCACGGCGAGGACCGTCAGCCGGTCGAGCCACTTCTCGCTGCCCGGCTCGGCGCGGAAGCGGCGTACGGCGTCGTGCGGGAACCGGGAGGTGACCAGCACCTCCGCGCCGTCCCGCAGCATCATCAGCGCCAGCTGGAAACCGATCTTCACCCGCCCGCCGGTGAGCAGCACCCGGCGCCCGCTCAAGTCCGTACTCAACGCCCTGCGGGCGGAGTTGTCGGCGGCACACGCGGGACACAGCCGGTGGTAGAACGAATCCACCTGTCGATAGGGCGACTTGCAGACGTAGCAGCCGCGCGGCTTTCGGTAGGCGCCACCCGCGTCCGCCCGCTCCACCAACTCGCCCACGGTGGCCAGCGGGGCGTCCTCTCGGCGGTCGGCCGCGCCGGTCGCGGTCGCCGCCATCGTCGCCGCGTCGGCGGCGGAGAGGTCGGCGCCGCGGGCCTTGCGGCGGCGCAGCCGGCCGTCGCGGGCGAAGGACGCGGCGACCTGTTCCGCCCGCAGGCGCACCGGATCGTCGACGGGCAGCTCCGCAGCCTGCCCACCGTCCGGTGGAAGGCGGCCAGTTCCGCCTCGGTGATCCCGCCCTCGTCAGTCATCGTTCCCCGCCCCGGCCGTGCCATGAAATGGGGCCCCGGCCGGATTCGAACCGGCGTATCCGCCCTGACAAGGCGGCGAGTCTGCCTCTGCTCTACAGGGCCCCCGAACGCAGCCCGGGGATCGGATTCGAACCGATGTATCTCGTCCTGGCAAGACGTGCGTCTGCCTCTGCGCTACGCCCGGGTGCGCCACCGGATCCTAACCGCACGCCCCGGCGCACACCGCACCGAACAAACGGCCTCGTTCAGCGGGGAGCCGGCGCGGCGGATCTCCAGGCGTTCCTTCTCGGAGAGGCCGCCCCACACTCCGAAGCGTTCGTCGTTGTCGAGGGCGTACTCCAGGCAGGCGGTGCGGATCGGGCACATGCCGCAGATCCGCTTGGCCTCCCTGACGGAGCTGCCGGGCTCGGGGAAGAAGAAGTCCGCCCCGGTCTGCGCGCACAACGCCTCCTGCTGCCAGTCCAGGTCGGGCGAGGTGATCGTGTCGATGTGCATGGCCAGGATCGTGCCGCCCCGCGAAAAACGTTCCATCAACGCGGGATCAACGCCACGCTCCGAGGCCTCCGGCCGCCCCGATGATGGCCCCGCGCCCGCACCCGTGCACGGCGGCGCGCGGAGCCGGTATGAAAACAGGGAGAACTTCAGCGGTCACCGAGGGTAACCAGCGCCGTATCCGCGACCCGCTGCGTCACTCCGGCAGCGATTGTCAGTGGGCGGTGCAAGACTCGGGGTTGCAGAGAACGGGCCCTTCCCGACGGGACCCTTCAATCAGGAGGGCAATGATGCTCACCACCCGTTTCGTCAACGGCGCTCCGAACTGGCTGGACGTCGGTTCCCCCGACATCGACAGCGCCATCTCCTTCTACGGCGGTCTCTTCGGCTGGCAGTTCCAGTCGGCGGGACCCGAGGCCGGCGGCTACGGCTTCTTCCAGCTCGACGGCAGGACGGTCGCCGGTGGCATGCCGCTGCCCGCGGGAGCACACCTCGTCCGCCTGGACCGTGTACTTCCAGAGCCCGGACGCGGAGGCCACGGCCAAGACGGTGGAACAGGCGCACGGCGCGGTCCTGTTCCAGCCCATGGACGTGATGGGCCAGGGCCACATGGCGATCCTCAGGGACCCGGCGGGCGCGGCGTTCGGCATCTGGCAGCCGGGACAGCTCAAGGGTGTTGACGTCGCGGGCGACCCCGGGTCGCTGACCTGGGTCGAGCTGTACACACCGGACGTGGCCGCGGCGGCGGCGTTCTACAACGCCTCGCTGGGCCTCGAGACCTCGGCCGCCCCCATGGCGGGCGTCGACTACACCTGCATCAACCCGTCCGGTGCCGGTGAGGACGCGATGTTCGGCGGCATCGTCCCCCTCGACTTCGACCCGAACGGCACGAGGTCCGGGGCCTGCTGGCTCGCGTACTTCGAGGTCACCGACGTCGACGCGACGGTGACGAAGGCCCAGGAGTCGGGCGGCGCGGTCACGGTGCCGGCCACCGACGTGGAGGGCGTCGGTCGCATGGCCCAACTCACCGACCCGCACGGGGCGCGCTTCGCGGTCATCAGGAGCGCGGCGCCTCAGGGCTGACGGAGCATGGGGATCGGCACGGGTGCCGGGTCCTGCGCGGGGTGCGTGGGACGCGGCGCACGGGGGCCGGGATCTGAGCGGGGGTCGGCTTGGACGGGGGCGGTGCGAGGGGCAGCGCGGGACACGGCTCGTGCGGCAGCGCGGGACACGGCTCGTGCGGCAGCGCGGGACACGGCTCGTGTGGCGGTGCGGGCGCGTCCCCGGCTTGGGCACCGGTCGCCCGAAGGCCCTGCATGCACGCGCCCGCGCCTCCAGCAAACACACGGCCCCGCGCGGACACCGCACCTACCGCCCCGCTAACGCCCGGCCGCCGAAAACCCCCGCCCACCCCTCACGCCGACTCCCGACGAACCAGCGTCGTCGGCAGGATCACGCTCGACGGTGCCCCTCCGACGCCGTCATGGGAGCCTCGCCGGTCAAGCCCGCGCAGCAACAGGCGGGCCATCAGCCGGCCCATCTCCTCGATGTCCTGGCGGACGGTCGTGAGCGGGGGCTCGGTCTGCTCGGCGACCGGCAGCATGTCGTCGAAGCCGATCACCGCCACGTCCTCCGGCACCCGCAGCCCCTCCTCGCGCAGCACCTTCATGGCGCCGTAGGCGGTGAGGTCGTTCGCGGCGAACACGGCGTCCACGTCGGGGCAGTTGTCGAGCAGTTCCCGCATCGCGCGTTCACCGCCACCCGGGGTGAAGTCGCTCTCCACGATCAGCCGCGGATCGACGTCGACCATGACGTCCCGGAACCCGTCGAGCCGGTCCACCGCGGACGTCTGGTCGAGCGCACCAGTGATGTGCGCGATCCGGGTGCGGCCGAGCCCGACGAGATGCCGGACCGCCTCGCGGGCGCCGCCCCGGTTGTCGCAGTCGACGTACACCGTGGGCCCGGACGCCCGCGTCCCCTCGCTCCAGCCGGGCCGGCCGCCGAACACCGTGGGGACACCGGCCCGTTGGATCAGCCCGGGCAGCGGGTCCTCGAGGTGCAGGGAGAAGACGAGCGCGCCGTCCACATGTCCGCCGGCGAGATAACGGCCGACCCGGGCGTGGTCGTCCCGCCCTTCCGTGAGGAGCAGCACGAGCTGGGAGTCGTGGGCGGTCAACTCCTTGCTGATGCCCCGGAGTTGCATGGCGAAGAAGGGGTCCGCGAAGACACGGGTCTCCGGTTCCGCGATCACCACGGCGATGGCGTCGTGCCGCCTCGTCACCAGGCTCCGGGCGGCCTGGTTGGGGACGTACCCGAGTTCGTCCACCGCCTGCCGGACCCGCTCGACGAGTGATTCCCGCACGCCGTCCCCGCCATTGACCACGCGCGAAACGGTGGCCCGCGACACCCCCGCCCGCGCGGCCACGGCCTCCAGCGTGGGACGCGGCGCTGTCTCGGTCACGTCTGGACCCCTCCTCGATGATGCGGATCAGGATAGCCGCGGCCGAACCGGACGGTGAGAGCGCTCCCAGTACCGGGCGCCCCACCACCCCCGCCACTCACTTCACGACACTCACACACCCGTCGCCCCATCCGTCCCTCACCCCAACAGATCCACCCGCCGCCCCACCCCGTCCCGCTCTGCCCGCTCGTACGCCAGCCAGGCGAGGGCCAGATCCTGCCACGGCATTCCGACGGGGGCGTAGACGGAACACGCCCCGGCGTCGACCCGTCCCGGATGGTCACCGCGCAGCACGTCGCCGAGCGTGGTGTCGATGTCGGTCGAGGCCAACACACCGACGGCCTCGACCAGTTGACGGTCGTCGACGACCACGAGCGCCGAGTCGAGGAGATCGGGGGCGAGTTCCCGCTTGCCCGGTTCGTCGGCGCCCAGGCTCGTGAGGTGCTGGCCCTGCCGGGTGTCCGCGAGGGACAGCAGGGGCGTGCGGGACCAGGTCGACAGCAGGACGATGTCGGCGGCCGAGGCGATCTCCTTCGCCGAACCGAGCACCCGGCCGCCGTGCCGTACGGCGAACGCACCGGCACGCTCGAAGTCGGTGTCGTGAACGACGAGTTGACCGTACGACCGCAGCGCGCCCAGCCCCCACCATCATCAACTCGGCCTGCGCCCCCGCCCCGATCACCCCACCACCGCGCCCTCCCCCGCCCTCGCGAGCGCATCCGTGCCCAGCGCAGCCGCGAGTCCCGTACGCCACGCCGTCACCGTCGCCGAGTCCAGCAGAGCGAGCAACTCCCCGTCCGCACCGCTGTGCAGACACAGCACGCCCTTCAACGCGGGCCGCGCACCGGGGAACTTGGAGTTGACCTTCACGGTGTAGGCCTCGATGCCGGGCAGCAGTCCCGGGAGCAGGGCGGTCGCCGTACCGTCGAACGGCAGGTCGGTACGCACCCGTTGGCCCGGGATTGCCGCCGCTGCCCCCACCGCGAGAAACCCGGCGCGCAACGCGGCGAGGCAGGCCGAGGGCTCCAACAGCGATCCGAGATCGCTCCGGGTCAGCAGGCGAGTCATACGCTCATGATCCGTCAGGGGCGGAGTCGGAGGCGGCACCGGTGCCGGACGCGGACCCGGAGTCAGAGCTGGGACCAGAACCGGCATCGGCCCCCGCCCCACTCCCCTTCTTCGCCCTGCTCGGCTGCACCCGCTTCGGCTCCCCGGCATCTTCGGATACTCGGGTGGATACGGCAGATCCCCCAGCCCGTGGTCGTGTTCGTCCCGGCGGGCGAGTTCGAGGAGGGCGTCCAGGGAGTAGCGGTGGTCGTCCATGTCCGCGTGCACGTCGCCGAGTTCGGCGAAACGCGCCGGCATCGTCGCGAGGTCGAAGTCGCGGGGTGCGCGGTGCCGACCTCGTCCCAGCGGAGGGGGCCGAGACGGGGGCGTGCGGGCGGGGTCGTACGGAGTAGGCGGAGGCGATGGTGCGGTCGCGCGCGGTCTGGTTGTAGTCGACGAAGATGCGTTCGCCGCGTTCTTCCTTCCACCACTTGACCGTGACCTGGTCGGGCATGCGGCGGGCCAGTTCGCGGCCGACCGCGATGGCCGCGCGGCGGACCTGGGTGAAGGTCCAGCGCGGTTCGATCGGTACGAAGACGTGCAGGCCGCGTCCGCCGGAGGTCTTGGGGAAGCCCTTCAGACCGCCGAACTCGTCGAGTACGGCGCGCAGTTCGTGGGCGGCGCGGACCGCGTCGTCGTAGTCGGTGCCGGGCTGCGGGTCCAGGTCGATGCGGAGTTCGTCGGGGCTGTCGACGTCGTCGCGGCGTACCGGCCAGGGGTGGAAGGTGAGCGTGCCGTACTGGGCGGCCCACAGGACGGCGGCCTCTTCGGTGGGGCACATCTCGTCGGCGCTGCGTCCGCTGGGGAAGGTGATGTGGGCGGTCGGGATCCAGTCGGGCATGTTCTTGGGCGCCCGCTTCTGGAAGAAGTTCTCGCCCTCCACCCCGTCCGGGTAGCGCTCCAGGGTGGTGGGGCGGTCGCGCAGTGCCCGGAGGATCCCAGGGCCGACCGCGATGTAGTACCGGGCGAGGTCCAGCTTGGTGAAGCCCCGCTCCGGGAAGAAGATCTTGCCGGGACTGGACAGCCGTAAGGTCCGGCCGCCCGCCTCCAGTTCCACCGCTTCGCCCATGCGAGACACCGTAGGCCCGACGCACGGACATCGCATACCGGGCGGCGAGCGACGTACGGGAGCAGAATCGGAACCATGGATCTGCCGGTGATGCCACCCGTGAAGCCCATGCTCGCCAAGTCGGTCGCGAGGATTCCGCCGGGCATGCACTACGAGGCGAAGTGGGACGGCTTCCGGGCGATCGTGTTCCGCGACGGCGGAGAGGTCGAGCTGGGCAGCCGTACCGGAAAGCCGCTGACCAGGTATTTTCCCGAGCTGGTGGCGGCGCTGAAGGAGCGGGTCCCGGAACGCTGTGTGCTGGACGGGGAGATCGTGATCGCGCGGGAGGGGCGGCTCGACTTCGACGCGCTGACCGAGCGCATCCACCCGGCCGACTCGCGGGTGCGGACGCTGGCCGAGCGGACCCCGGCCTCCTTCGTCGCCTTCGACCTGCTGGCCCTGGCCGACGAGTCGCTGCTCGACGTGCCGCTCGGCGACCGACGGGCACTCCTCGAGCGGGCGCTGTCCGGCGTGACCGCGCCCGTACATCTGGCACCCGCGACCACCGACATCGAGGTGGCGCAACGCTGGTTCGAGCAGTACGAGGGCGCCGGGCTCGACGGTGTCGTGGCCAAGCCGCCGACTCTGGGCTATCGCCAGGACGAGCGCGCCATGTTCAAGATCAAGCACGAGCGGACCGCGGACGTCGTCGTCGCCGGCTACCGCCTCCACAAGAGCGGCCCGGTCGTGGGTTCACTGCTTCTCGGCCTCTACGACGATCAGGGCGCCCTGCAGCACGTGGGCGTGGCCGCCTCCTTCACCATGAAACGGCGGGCCGAGCTGATCGAGGAGCTGGCGCCGCTCCGCATGGACGACACGGCGGGGCATCCCTGGGCGGCCTGGGCGGAGGAGGCCGCGCACGAGTCGGCCCGGTTGCCGGGGGCGCCGAGCCGCTGGTCGGGCAAGAAGGACCTCTCGTGGATCCCGCTGCGGCCGGAGCGGGTGGCCGAGGTGGCGTACGAGCACATGGAGAACGGCGCGCGCTTCCGGCACACGGCCCGCTTCCGTCGCTGGCGCCCGGACCGCACGCCCGAGAGCTGCACATACGCACAACTGGAGGAGCCCGTCCGCTACGACCTCGGGGAGATCCTGGGCGCGCAGGATCCGCCGGACTGACCCCTTCCGCATCTTGTAGTGGGCCGATCGGCGCAATCGGCGCGCACAATCACAACCAAGCGGGTAAGGCCACCAATGAACCGATAAGCGCACAATCGAAAACACAGACTTGGTGGCAACGGTGGGCATGGGACAGAGAGCACCCCGGCGGCGCGGCGCGAAGAGAGCGGCGCTGCTGGCCGCCACGATGACGGCCTCCCCTGGCCGTGGGCTGCACGGCACATCACGGCGGGTCCGCCGACGACGGGCGCGGGCGCACACCGAGCCAGACCCCGGCACAGAGCCCGAGCGCCAGCGGCACGACCGCTCCCGCCGCCGGCCCGGTGCTCGCGGTGAAGATCGACAACGTGCCCGCGGCCCGCCCCCAGACGGGTCTCGACGCGGCGGACATCGTCTACGCGGAGCAGGTCGAGGGCGGCCTGAGCAGGCTGATGGCGGTGTTCGCCACCAAGTTCCCGCAGTCCGTCGGGCCGGTGCGCAGTGCCCGCGTCTCCGACCTGGAGCTGCTGCGCCAGTTCAACGACCCCACGCTCGCCTTCTCCGGCGCGCAGCACAAGCTCCTGCCGCTGATCGACAAGGCCCCGCTGCGGTCCGCGTCGCCCGACGAGGCGGGCCGCGCCTACTACCGGGGCGGCGACAAGCCCGCCCCGCACAACCTCTACCTGCACCCCAAGCAGCTCATGCCCTCCGCCCCCGGCGCGGCTGCCCTCACGACCGGCTTCGTCTACGGCACGGCCCCCGCGGGCGGCAAGCCCACCGCCTCCCGCACCGTCCGCTACCCGTCGGCCCGCTTCACCTTCACCTGGTCCGGGGACAAGCACCGCTGGCTGGTGACCGAGGACGGCTCCCCCACCGTGACGACCGACGGCAAGCGGCTCGCCCCGGCGACGGTCGTCGTCCAGTACGTCAAGATCCGCAAGTCCGCCTACCACGACGTCCTCGGCAACAACACGCCGTACACGGTGACCGTCGGCTCCGGAAAGGCAGACGTCCTACGGGACGGCCGCACCTACACCGTGGACTGGAATCGCCCGAAGGCCACGGACGGAACCCGGTTCACGACCCCGGACGGCAAGCCCATGAACTTCGCACAGGGCCAGGTCTGGGTGATCTTCGCGAAGTCGTGACACACGCGGGATGGAAGCGCCCGGAAGGGCCGGGAACTGCGCGACCAGCCCCCACCGACCGCAACGAAAAAGACGGCCCACTCACCTACCGCTGCGCGGCAAGGGGCTCCCAGGATTCCGGAGCCCCTCAGCCGCATCCGACACCCGCTGGATGAGATCGAAGAAAACCCCTGCTCATCAGCGGAGAGCGGCGCCAAGAACACCTGATTCATCCGAGCCGTACGCACGACCAGCTTCCGATGAACCCTCGTACCGTCCCCGTGAGCCGCAGCAGAAACCGCCGCCCGTCCTGCGCATCCCGCACCTTGTCGAGCAGCCCCCGCCCACTCAGCCGGCTGACCACCTCCGCGATGGTCGACCGGTCGAGCCCCCACCCGCTCCCCACCGTCCGCTGATCGAGCCCCGGTTCGTCGGCGAGCGCGTTGAGCACCGCGAACTGCGGGGAGGTGATCTCCTCGGAGACCATCGTGTTCCACAGCAGATAGTGCGCCTGCTGAAGCCGCCGGGCGAGGTGCCCGGGGTGGGTGGTGAGGTCCACCGCGGCCATGTGCCCTCCCGACGTCGAATTCATCTGTGCACTGAACGATACCCGGAGCCTCCGGGACCGAGTCCAGTCTTCTGCACCAGCCTGGACCGGCACTTCTCCCAGCTCTTGACGGCGAGCCCCCGCAGTGACAGCGTGAAGGAAACTTCACCGAAATGCTCAGTGCCCTGACTATCTGCTGACCGGGCGCTCGAACGGGACGGAGCTTCACGGATGGACAAGGTGGTCGCCACGGCCGACGAGGCCGTGGCCAATGTGCCGGACGGGGCGACGCTCGCGGTCGGCGGCTTCGGGCTGAGCGGTGTGCCGAACGTACTGATCCAGGCCCTCTTCGAGCGCGGCGTCGGCGGCCTCGGCGTGGTCTCCAACAACTGCGGGGCGATGGAGTCCGGCCTCGCGGTCCTGCTGTCGGCGGGCCGCATCGCGCGGGTGACCGGCTCCTACATCGGCGCCAACAAGGAGTTCGCCCGCCAGTACCTCGCCGGGGAGCTGGAGGTCGAGATGATCCCCAGGGCACCCTCGCCGAGCGCCTACGCGCGGGCGGCGCGGGCATCCCCGCCTTCTACACCCCCGCCGGTGTCGGCACCCAGGTCGCCGAGGGCGGACTGCCCTGGCGCTACGACGGCTCGGGCGGCGTCACGCTCGCCTCCCCGGCGAAGGAGGTGCGGGAGTTCGACGGCACCGAGTACGTCCTGGAGCGCGGGATCCGCACCGACTTCGCCCTGGTCCGCGCCGCGAAGGGCGACCGGCACGGCAACCTCGTCTTCAACAAGTCCACCTGGAACTTCAACCCCCTCGCGGCGATGGCGGGCAAGGTGACGATCGCCGAGGTGGAGGAGCTGGTCGAGCCCGGTGCCATCGACCCGGACGCGGTGCACCTGCCCGGGATCTTCGTGCAGCGGGTGGTGGCCCTCACCCCGAGCAGGCCGCCGACAAGCGGATCGAGCGGCGGACGGTGAGCAGCTGATGGCCTGGACACGCGAGCAGATGGCGGCCCGCGCGGCACGCGAACTTCAGGACGGGCAGTACGTCAATCTCGGCATCGGTCTGCCGACCCTGATCCCCAACTACCTCCCGCCGGGCGTCGAGGTGATCCTCGAGTCCGAGAACGGCATCCTCGGCACCGGCCCGTATCCGACCGAGGACCAGGTCGACCCGGATCTCATCAACGCCGGCAAGGAGACCGTGACGGTCCTGCCGGGTGCCTCCTTCTTCGACTCCGCGCTCTCCTTCGGGATGATCCGGGGCGGGCACATCGACGTCGCCGTCCTGGGCGCCATGCAGGTGTCGGCGGGCGGTGACCTGGCGAACTGGGCGATCCCCGGCAAGATGATCACCGGCATCGGCGGGGCGATGGACCTCGTGCACGGCGCCCGGACCGTCATCGTCGTCATGACGCATGTGGCCAAGGACGGTTCCCCGAAGATCCTCGCGGAGTGCGCGCTGCCGCTCACAGGCAAAGCGTGTGTGAACCGAGTCATCACCGATCTCGGCGTGATCGACGTGTCACCCGACGGTCTCGTGTTGATCGAGACCGCGCCCGGTGTGAGCGTCGAGGAGATCGTCGCCAAGACCGACGCGAAACTCACCGTCCCGGAAGGCCTGCTGTGAACCCGGTTTACATCGTCGACGCCGTCCGCACCCCCATCGGCAGGTACAGCGGAGGCCTCGCCGCCGTCCGCCCCGACGACCTCGCCGCCCACGCCCTGCGCGAACTCCTCGCCCGCACCCCCGACTTGGACCCCTCCCGCATCGAGGACGTCTACTTCGGCAACGCGAACGGCGCCGGCGAGGAGAACCGCAACGTCGGCCGCATGGCCGCCCTCCTCGCGGGCCTGCCCACCTCCGTGCCGGGCGTCACGGTCAACCGGCTCTGCGCCTCCGGCCTCGAAGCGGTCATCCAGGCGGCCCGCGCCATCGCGGTCGGCGACGCCTCCATCGCCGTGGCGGGCGGGGTGGAGTCGATGACCCGGGCCCCGTACGTGCTGTCCAAGTCGGACCGGCCGTTCCCCGCCGGGCACACCGAGTTGTACTCGACCACGCTCGGCTGGCGCATGGTCAACCCGGCGATGAACCCGGAGTGGACCATCCCGCTCGGCGAGAGCGCGGAGCTGATCGCCGACAAGCACAAGATCAGCCGCGAGCAGCAGGACGAGTTCGCGCTCGCCAGTCACCGGAAGGCGGCGGACGCGCAGGCGGCCGGGCTCTTCGACGACGAGATCACCCCCGTCGCCATCCCCAGCGCAAGGGCGACCCGGTCCTCTTCGCCGCCGACGAGTCCGTACGCGCGGACGCCTCCCTCGCCGCCATGGCCAAGCTCAGGCCGTCCTTCCGCCCCGAGAACGGCACGGTGACCGCGGGCAACGCGTCCCCGCTCAACGACGGCGCCGCCGCCCTCCTCCTGGTCGACGAGGAGGGATTGAAGGCCACCGGCCGCCAGCCCCTCGCCCGCGTCTCCGCGACCGGCGTCTCCGCGATCGACCCCAGTACTTCGGACTCGCCCCGTCGAGGCCGTCAACCGCGCACTCGCCAGGGCAGGCAAGGGATTTGACGGCCTGTCAGTCCTCGAACTGAACGAGGCGTTCGCCGCGCAGGTGCTCGGATGCGTCGCCGAGTGGCCGGAGTTCGACTCCGCGATCCTCAACCCGCAGGGCGGTGCCATCGCCCTGGGTCACCCGCTCGGCGCCTCCGGTGCCCGGCTCGCGGGCACCGTCGCGCATCAACTCGCCCGCAAGGGCAAGGGAGTTGGCGTCGCCACCCTCTGCATCGGCGTGGGCCAGGGCCTGGCCCTCGTCCTCGAACGGTAGGAACCCGAACGGCAGGAACCCCATGACTCTCACCCAGCACGACATCGACCTCGAAATAGCGGCCGAGCACGCGACGTACGAGAAGCGGGTCGCCGACGGCGCGCCGGTCGAGCACCACCCGCGCCGCGACTACGCCCCCTACCGCTCCTCCACGCTCCGCCACCCGAAACAGCCGCCGGTCACCATCGACGTCTCGAAGGACCCCGAGCTGGTGGAGCTGGCCTCGCCCGCGTTCGGCGAGCGGGACATCACGGAGATCGACAACGACCTGACCCGGCAGCACCACGGCGAGCCGATCGGGGAGCGGATCACCGTCTCCGGGCGGCTGTTGGACCGCGACGGGCGCCCGATCCGAGGCCAGCTGGTGGAGATCTGGCAGGCGAACTCGGCCGGCCGCTACGCCCACCAGCGCGAGCAGCACGACGCCCCGCTGGACCCCAACTTCACCGGCGTAGGGCGCACGTTGACCGACGACGAGGGCGGGTACCACTTCACGACCGTCCAGCCGGGCCCTACCCTGGCGCAACCACGTCAACGCCTGGCGCCCGGCGCACATCCACTTCTCGATGTTCGGCTCGGCGTTCACGCAGCGGCTGGTCACGCAGATGTACTTCCCGAGCGACCCGCTGTTCCCGTACGACCCGATCATCCAGTCGGTGACGGACGACGCGGCCCGCCGGCGGCTCGTCGCGACGTACGACCACAGCCTGTCGGTGCCCGAGTTCTCGATGGGCTATCGCTGGGACATCGTGCTCGACGGCCCGCACGCCACCTGGATCGAAGAAGGACGCTGACCCGCCATGACGACCATCGACACGAGCCGCCCGGAGTCCGTGCTGCCGACCCCGTCGCACACGGTCGGCCCCTTCTACGGCTACGCGCTGCCCTTCCCCGGCGGCGGCGACATCGCCCCGGTAGGCCACCCGGACACGATCACCGTCCAGGGCCGCATCTACGACGGCGAGGGCAGACCGCTCCCCGACGCCTTCGTGGAACTCTGGGGCCCCGACCCCGAGGGCAACCTCTCCACGACCGACGGCTCGATGCGGCGCGACCCGGCCGGCGGCGGCCATCTCGGCCGCAACGGCGTGGAGTTCACCGGTTGGGGCCGTATCCAGACGGATGCCAACGGCCACTGGTACGCACGGACGCTGCGACCGGGAGCGCGCGGCCAAAGCGCCCCGTACCTGAGCGCGTGCGTCTTCGCGCGCGGACTGCTGGTGCACCTCTTCACCCGCATCTACCTCCCGGGCGACGAGCCCGCGCTCACCGCGGACCCGCTGCTGTCCGGGCTGGACCCGGCGCGGCGCGACACGCTGATCGCGCGGGACGAGGGCAGGGGCACATACCGTTTCGACATCCGCCTTCAGGGCGAAGGCGAGACGGTATTCCTGGAGTTTCAGTGACAGTTGACGACCCGTCGGACACCGGCCTGCTCGCCCCGGGTGGACCGGTTCCCCCGCCGCGTCCGCGACGAGCGACACCGCGTATCTGCGGGCCCTGCTCGACGCGGAGTCCGCCCTCACCCGCGCCCAGGCCGCCCTGGGTATCGCCCCCGCCGAGGCGGCGACGGCGGTGACGGCAGCGGCCGACCCCGAGCGCTTCGACGTACGGTCTCTCGCGGAACGGTCCAGGACCGGTGGGAACCCGGTGATCCCGCTGGTCGCGGACCTGACGAAGGCGGTCGGCGAGGAGTACGGCCCGTTCGTCCACCGGGGTGCGACCAGCCAGGACATCATGGACACGGCCACGATGCTGGTCGCGTCCCGCACTCTGGAACCGGTCCTGACCGACCTGACCCGCACGGCACAGGCGCTCTCCCGACTGGCTGTCGCCCACCGCGACACCACGATGCCGGGCCGCACCCTCACCCAGCACGCCGTACCGACGACGTTCGGGCTGAAGGCGGCGGGGTGGCGGTCGCTGGTACTCGACGCCCGCGATCGGGTACGGGCCGTTCGTGACACGCTGCCCGTCCAACTCGGCGGCGCGGCAGGCACGTTGGCCGCCTTCACGGCGTACGGCGCCGAGGACGCGCTCGCGCTGCCGGACGCGTACGCCCGCGAACTCGGCCTGACGGCACCACGGTTGCCCTGGCACACACTCCGGACACCGATCGCGGACCTCGCCGGATGCCTGGCCTTCGCGGCGGGAGCACTGGGCAAGGTGGCCGCCGACGTACTCGTCCTCGGCCGGACGGAGATCGCCGAGGTCTCCGAAGGCAGCGGCGGCGGTTCGTCGGCCATGCCGCACAAGGCGAATCCCGTACGGTCCACGCTGATCGCCGCCGCCGCGCGCCGGGCGCCGCAGCTCGCGGCCGTCCTCTACGGCTCGCTGGTCGCCGAGGACGAGCGGCCGGCCGGGGCCTGGCACGCCGAGTGGGAGCCGTTGCGGGAGCTGCTGCGGCTGGTCGGCGGTGCGGCGCGCGATGCCGTCGGGCTGGCCGAGGGGCTGCGGGTGCATCCGGACGTGATGCGTGAACACCTCGATCTCACCCACGGGTTGATCGTCTCCGAGCGGTTGTCCGCCGAGCTGGCGCCGCTGCTGGGCAGGACCCGGGCGAAGGAGCTGCTCACGGAGGTCGCCCGGCGGACCTACACCGAGGGCGCCCGCCGGCCGAACTGCTGGCCGAGGAGCCGGAGTTGAAGGACGTCGACCTCTCCGCGCTCACCGACCCCGCCCGCTACACGGGTTCCGCAGGAGCCCTCACCGACCGTGCACTGGAGCGACGTTGACCGAGAAACTCCTCACCTTCCGTGCCGAGGGCGCCGATTCCGCTCCCCCGCTCCTCCTCGGGCCCTCACTGGGCACGTCGTACGCCCTGTGGGACAAGGTCGCGCCCGAACTGTCCCTCACTCACCGGGTGATCCGCTGGGACCTGCCCGGACACGGCGGTTCGGCGCCCGGGTTGATCGGTCCCGGGGCGACGGTAGGGGACCTCGCGGACTTGGTACTCGCGCTGGCCGACTCCCTCGGAGTCGAGCAATTCGCCTACGCGGGCGTCTCGTTGGGCGGTGCGGTGGGCCTGCACCTCGCCGTACACCACCCCGAGCGGGTCGCATCGCTCGCCGTCATCTGTTCCTCGGCGCACTTCAACGGGGCCAAGCCGTGGGAGGAACGGGCCGCGCGGGTACGGAGCGAGGGTTTGGGCTGGCTGGTGGAGAGTGCGAACTCCCGTTGGTTCACGCCCGGGTTCACCGTCCCGGAGCTGGTCGCCGACCAGCGTGACGCCGATCCGGGCGCGTATGCCGCCTGCTGTGACGCGCTGGCCGGGTTCGACCTGCGCGAGCGGCTGCCCGAGATCGGCGCGCGGACCCTGGCGGTCGCCGGGCGCGAGGACCCGGCGACGCCGCCCACGCATCTGCGGGAGATCGCGGACGCGGTGCCTGGCGCGGCTCTCGTCGAGATCCCGGGGCCTCTCATCTGGCGCCCGCACAGTGCCCGGAGGCCGTTCTCACCGCGCTGCGGGCCCACCTCGGCGGTGGTGCCCAGCGCGGGATGGAGGTCCGCCGTGAGGTCCTCGGCGACACCCATGTGGATCGGTCCCAGGCCCGGCAGACGCCGTTCACCGCCCGGTTCCAGGACTTCATCTCGCGGTACGCGTGGGGTGAGATCTGGACCGATCCGACGTTGTCGCGGCGCGAGCGGAGCATGATCACGCTTACCGCGCTGATCGCCCACGGCCACTACGACGAACTGGCCATGCACGTCCGCGCGGCCCGCCGCAACGGGCTCACGCCGGACGAGATCGGCGCGGTTCTCCTCCAGAGTGCGGTGTACGTCGGGGTGCCTGCGGCGAACTCGGCCTTCGCTGTGGCCCAGCGGGTCCTGGCCGAAGAGACCGACTAAGGGGGTGGGGGCGCCTGTTGTACGTCGTCTGCCACTACACCGTGGCTGGTCGCGCAGTTCCCCGCGCCCCTTAAGAGCAACGGTTGGCCCACGCCTTCAGGGGCGCGGGCAAATGCGCGGCCAGCCCCCACCGGGCCGCAGGCGAACAACGCCTCACCGCAACCCCTCCCCGTCTCCAACACCTCCCGCGCCTGAGCCACCAGACCGTCCGCCCCGCACGAACGCGCGAGCGTAAGACCCCGGTTGATCTCACCGACGGACCGAGCCGCGATCCCGTACTCCACCCGCGCCGCCGCATGCTCGTACTGGCACGGCGAGGACTCCAGATACGCGACGGCCTGCGCGGCAAGCCGTACCGCCCGCTGCCCCGTCTCCAACGACGCCGCGCACCGAAGCGCCTCCCGATCGCCGTGTCCGTACCGAAGTGCTCGGCCTGACGGCGCGCGTCGGAGGCGAGCTGCGCCGCCCGGGTCGGGTCCTCGACGGCGAGCGCGCGGGCGAGGTCCACGGCCCAGGGACGAGCACCGGGTTGTGGTGACCGCGGACCGTCGCCGCCTTCGCGGCCTGTTCCAGTTCGTTGATGCCGTCCTTCGTACGGCCGACCGCGAGCAGCAGCCGCCCCCGCACGCACCGCGGATCGGGCAGCACGATGGTGGACGGGTACGGAGGTGCGAAGCCGTACTGCTCGGCGATCGACCAGGCCTCGTCGACATGGCCGCGGGCGAGCAGCGTGTCGACGAGGTTGCAGGTCGCCGACCAGTACAGGGGCAGTCCGCGGCCGACGCGCTCGGCGAGGCGCAGGGACTCGCGCAGCGAGATCTCGGCCTCGCGGAGACGGCCGCGCCGACGGTGGCCGAGGCCGATGTAGGCGTGCGCCAGGGAGAGATGGCCGCCGCTCCAGCCCGCGGAGACGTAGGCGCGCAGGGCTTCGTTGTACAGGCTCTCGGCGCGGTCCAGGCGGTCGGTGTAGGCGTACGAGCTGGCCAGCATCATGAGGATCTCGAGGCCCCACTCGGTGTCGGTCCAGCCGAGTCCGGGTGCGAGCCGTCCGTTGACGAGGGCGCGGTCGCACAGCTCGACGACCTCCTCGGCGTTCTCGCCGTGGGTCATGGCGTCGAAGCCGCGCAGGATGAGCAGGGCACGCTCGGAGTTGTCCCGGCCTGCGCAGGTGGCGGCGAGCGCGGCGAGCCGTTCGGAGCGTCCCGGGGAGGTGCCCTCGCCCGCGTAGATGCCCTCCCACATGAACTGGACGGCCTGGAGCCGCATCCGGGCGGCGCCCGGTTCGTGCCGGGCGGCCTCCGCCTCCACGGTACGGACGGCCTCCTCCAGTTGGTCGTTGTGGGTCAGCGCCTGGGAGAGGCGGAAAACGGCGTCCACGCGTGCGTGGCCGTCGAGTCCGGGCATGCCCAGCGCGGTCTGGAGGTGGCCGATGGTGGTGGCGGGCGCGGTGAGGAGGGTGGCGCAGCCGAGTTCGTAGAGCACGCGCGCGTGAGTCTCGGCGAGCGGCGGCTCCAGGAGGGCGCGCTCGAGGCACCGGCGGGCGGCGTCCGGGGCGCCGATGGAGAGGTGTTCGCGGGCTGCCTCGCGCAGCTGCTCGACGAGTTCCTGGTCGTCGTCCGGGTGTACCTGGAGGAGGTGCCGTGAGGCGGAGGCCGCGCCGAGTCCGGAGTCGGTGACGACCTGGGCCGCGATGCCGTGCATGGCCGTCCGCACGCCGCCCGGGATGGAGTCGTAGACGGCGGTGGCGATCAGCGGGTGGACGAACTCCAGCTCGCCCGCGCCGGCTTGGGAGGCGGCGGGGTCGGGCGCGGTGAGGATGCGGGCGGTGCGCAGGAGTTCGGCGCAGCGTGCCGCCTCCTCGCGGCTCATGGTGGCCAGCTTGGCGACCAGGCTCACCGAGATGCCGGTGCTGAGGATGGCGGCGGCCCAGGCGAACCGGGTGGCTTCGAAGCCCAGGTCGTCGAGGCGGGCGACGAGTCCGCCGCCGCGTGCGGAGCGGTTGAGCTCGCGCAGTTCGGCGGCCGAGTCCTCGATGGGCGCGAGGCCGCTGTCCTTGACCTTGGCGAGGAGTTCGACGGTCTCGTACGGGTTGCCGTCGGTGACCGCCCACACCTCGCGGCAGAACGCGCCGTCGGCGTGCGGGCCGAGGGTGGCGCGGGTGAGGCCGGCGGTGGCCTTCGGGGTGAGGGACTCCAGGACGGTGATCGGCGGGCCCGCGGTGGCGGCGATCGCGTCCAGGTAGCGGGCGCTCTCACCGCTGACCTCGCCGGGCCTGCGGGCGACGACGATCAGGACGGACAGGTCGTCGAGGCGTTCGGCGAACGCGGCGAGCCAGCGCAGGGTCTCCTGGTCGGCCCAGTGGGCGTCGTCGATCAGCAGGACCAACGGCCAGTCGCGCTTGGCGAGTCGGCGCACCGCGGCGACCAGTCCGTCGCAGACGCCCTGCGGGTCGGCCTGCCGTTCGCCGGGTTCGGTGATGCCGAGGGCGGGGCCCGCGATGTCGTACCAGTCGCCGAGGTACTCGCGGGTCTCCTCGGGCATCAGCGAGATGAGGGCGGGCTGCAGCAACTGCCGTACGACGTTGAAGGGGACGGACTTGAGGGTCTCGCCGCCGCGGGCCTGCCAGACCACGCACTCGCGTGCCTCGGCCATGCGGCGGGTCTCGGCGAGGAGGGCGGTCTTGCCGAAGCCGGCCTCGCCGCGGACCACCAGCAGGCTGCCCGAGGAGGACCGGTCCGCGCAGAGCGCGTCGAGCGCCTCCGCCACACCGGCGACCGCGTCCTCGCGCTCCCACAGGGAGGCCGAGGTGGCCTTCGGAGGCCGTTCCTCCGTCATCCCGTTACCTCCCAGTAGCCCGAACGACGTACAGCCCTTGAGCGTAGCCGTCCGGATGCCGAAGTGGAGGCCGGTCCGGGCAGCTGTTGCCACAACGGGTGACGGAGGCCTGTCAGCAGTGCTCAAGTGCGTGACGAACGGTCAAGAGGCGCTGAAATGAAGGTGTTTTCCGATCATTCCCGACCGCTCTCGGACAGGCCCGCCGCACGGGCTCTGGTCGCCGGGTCGGTGGGAAATCTCATCGAGTGGTACGAGTTCGGGGTCTACGGCTATTTCGCGACGGTGATCGCGGCGCGGTTCTTCACCCCGGAGGGCGCGGGCGCGGCCGAGGGGCTGGTGCGGACGTACGCCTCGTTCGCGCTGGCGTTCTTCTTCCGGCCGGTCGGCGCCGCGCTGTTCGGCCGGCTCGGTGACCGGTGGGGCGGCGGCCGGTGCTGGTCCTGGTGATCGCGCTGATGACCGGCGCGACGACACTGATCGGCGTCCTGCCCACGTATGCGACCGTGGGGGCCCTCGCGCCCTGGCTGCTCACGTTTCTGAGGGTGCTTCAGGGACTGTCCGCCGGCGGGGAGTTCGGGGGCGCGGTGTCGCTGCTGACGGAGTTCGCGCCGCCGGGACGGCGTGGACTGTACGGGGCGTGGCAGTCGTTCACCGTGGCGCTGGGGCTGTTGGGCGGGGCGGGGTCGCGGCGCTGCTGGCGACCGTGCTCGACACCGGTCAACTGGCCGACTGGGGCTGGCGGTTGGCGTTCCTGCTGACGCTGCCGATGGGGCTCGGCGCGCTGTGGCTCCGACTGCGGCTGGACGAGACGCCGGCGTTCCGGAGGGAGGCGGTACGGAAGGTGCCGCCCGCGCGCGAGGTCCGCCGGGCCATCCTGCTGGGCGCCGGGCGAGTGATGGGGTGGGCCGCGGCCGGTTACACCTTCCTGGTGGTGCTGCCGTCGTATCTGCAGAGCACGCTGGACGCGAGCTTTCAACAGGCGCTGCTGGCCACGGTGTTGGCCAACGTGGGGTTCGCGGTCACGATCCTCCCGGCGGGACTGCTGAGCGACCGGGTGGGGCGGCGGCCGGTGATGCTGACGGGGGCCGCGCTGGTGGTGGTCCTGTCCGTGCCGTTGCTCAACCTCCTGCGGGACGACGGGACTTCGGACACGGTGAAGGGTGCGTGGGTGTTCGGGGCGGGTGCGGTGGTGGGGCTGATGGCGGGACCGGGTCCGGCGATGCTCTCGGAGATGTTCCCGACGAGCGTGCGGTACACCGGCCTGGGACTCGCCTACGCCCTGTCCAATGCCGTCTTCTCGGGGTGTGCCGGGCTCATCATCACCGAGAGCATGCGACGGACCGGGAACGCGGACATCCCGGCCTACTACGCCGCGGCGGCCTGCGCGATGAGCGTGCTCGCGCTCGCCGTCGCCAAGAGCCCTGCGGGAACGGGGAGTTGGGAGGAAGCGGATGCGGGTGATCGGGCTGATGTCCGGGACGTCGTACGACGCGATCGACGCGGCGGCGGCCGAACTGGGCCTCGTCGGTGACAGCGTCGTACTGAAGCCGCTCGGGATGGTGAGCGAGCCGTACGACGGGGAACTGCGGGAGGCGCTCGCGGCGGCGCTGCCACCGGCCGCGACGACGCTGGCCGAGGTGTGCATGCTGGACACCCTGATCGGCCAGGCCTTCGCCGCGGCGGCGGTCCACGCGAACGATGAACTGTGCGACGGGCGGGCCGAGTTGGTGGCCTCGCACGGGCAGACCGTCTACCACTGGGTCGAGGGCGGCGCGGTGCGCGGCACGCTGCAACTGGGGCAGCCCGCCTGGATCGCGGAGGCGACCGGGCTGCCCGTGGTCGCCGACTTCCGGCCACGCGACATCGCCGCGGGCGGCCAGGGCGCACCGCTGGTCAGCCTGGTCGACCTGCTGTGGCTGCGCGGCCGTCCGGGCACCCCGGTCGCCCTCAACCTCGGCGGGATCGCCAACCTCACCGCCCCCGACGGCACGGCCTTCGACACGGGACCGGCCTGCGCCCTGATCGACGCGGCGGCAAGCGGCTTCAGCGGCGGGCGTCTCGCCTACGACGCGGAGGGCGCCCTCGCGGCCCGTGGAACGGTCCACAGGCCGCTGCTGGAACGGTTGTTGAGCGAGCCGTACTACACGCTCCCCGCGCCGAAGACGACCGGCAAGGAGCTGTTCCACCTCGGCTATCTCCGGGACGCGCTCGCCGGTCTGGGCACGCTCCCCGCCGAGGACGTCATCGCGACCCTCACCCTCCTCACGGCCCGCACGGTCGCCGACGCGGTCCGCTCGGTGGCCGCGACGGAGGTCATCGCCTCGGGCGGCGGCACCCGCAACCCGGTCCTGATGGCCCTCCTCGCCGAAGAGCTGCCCGGCGTCCCCCTCCGCACCTCCGACGACCTGGGCCTCCCCTCCCCCGCGAAGGAGGCCTACGCCTTCGCCGTCCTCGGCTTCCTGACAGCCCACGGCCTCCCGGGCACGGTCCCGGCGAGCACGGGCGCCCGGCACCCGAGCGTGCTCGGGTCCGTGACACCGGGGCGACGGGGTTGGAGTTGCCCGCGGCGGCCGAACGGGGGCCTGTGCGGCTGGTGTTGGGGTGAGAGGGGCGTTCTCGGCGAGGGTGACCGAGTGCGCCCGCGAACCGTACGGGAGTCCCCGGCCGGAGGCCGGTCCACCCCAGGTCAGGGCCCGGGAAACGCCCTTCGCCCCCGCTCCGCGAGATTCGACCCGGATCCTCTCATCCCGCTTTCACCGACGCCTCATACGGTAGGGGCATGACGCAGGTGACTCCCCGGGTGGTACCCCGATCCCGGGCAGACGAATGACGGTCCCGCCGCCGAGCGCTGGTGGGACGGCACGGCATGGACGGACCGGACCCGCCCGGCCGGGTCGGCCGGCGAATGGGGTCCCCCGACGGAGCCGCCGTACGGCGGGGCGTACCCGGCGTATCCCGCCGTGCCCCCGCCCGCGCCGCGCCGCAATCTGCGCACGGGCATAGCCGTGGCCGTCGCGGTGGCGGTCCTGGCCGCCATCGGCGTCGGCGCGTGGGCGCTGTCCGACAACGGCAGCGGGAACGGCACCCGGGCCAACCCGCAGCAGGCGCCGAACGGGCAGGGCGGCACCGGCGGTCAGGGCGGTCCGGAAGGCCGGGGCGGTACCGGCGGCACCGGCGGCCAGAACGATCCCTTCGGCGGGTCCGGCGGGACGGGTGGTTCCGGCGGGTCCGGCGGTGCGACGCCCGCGCCGAGCCAGTCCGCGCAGCCGAAGGTCCCGGCCGGCGGCAACGTGACCGACTCGCTCGACGGCATCAGCCTTCCCGTCCCCTCCGACTGGTACGGCCAGGTCATCGAGGTCGGCGCGCAGGTGACGTCGAACACCTCGTACAAGTGCCCCGGCAACACCTCCCAGACCTGCACCAACGGCGGGGCGTACTCCGCGCCCGCGGTGGTGCTGGGCACCAAGGGCAGCACGGCCGAGGCGGTCGCGAAGGCGGACATCGCGGCCAACGCGAAGGAGTCCTACGGCGGCACGACGTACGGCAGCATCACGTCCCACGAGGTGCTGGCGTCCAAGGCCGTGACCGTCGCCGGGCAGAAGGGCTACCTGGTCCGCTGGAAGGCGGTCACCAGCAAGGGTTCCGACGGCTATGTCGAGTCGCTGGCGTTCCCCTCGCCCGCGAGCACCGGCCAGATCGTCGTGGTCCGCTTCGGCGTCGACGTCGGCCAGAAGCAGTCCGTCATCGACGAGATCACCTCGGGCATCAAGGTGTCCTCGGGCACCGGCGACGGCGGCCAGAAGATCTGACCCCCGCCGCACACAGGCCGGTTCTCCGGACACCAGTCGGCCGGGTGGGGCGCCTCTCCGCTCAAGAGGTACCCCACCCGGCCGGGGTGCGCGCCGCCCCCGTCCCCACGGTGCGGCGCGAGCAGGTCACCGTCCAGTCATCCCATGGACGGCGGCCTGGTTCTCAGGTGAGTCCGAGTGCGGGCAGCACCGCGGCCTCCACGAATTTGACCAGGTAGTCGGGGTCGGCGTAACAGCCCTCCAGGACCGGGCGGGCCCGCAGGACGCCGAAGATCTGGGCGGGGACGTACTGCAGGGCGGGGTGGTCGGACGCGATCTCGCCGCGCTCGACCCCGCGGCGCAGGATGTCCTCCAGCGCGGCGATCTCGGGATGGACGAGCGCCTCCCGCACGGCCTGGGCGAGTTCGCTGTCCTGGATGACGGCGTGACCGAGCGCCGAGACGAGCTTCGTGTCCTTCGCCGACCAGGCGCCCGCCGCCCGCGCGGCCTGGCGCAGGTCCTCCGCGAGGGACCCGGTGTCGATGCCGGTGAAGTGCACCCGGCGATTGGCCCGCAGCGCGGCGGCGACGAACTGGGGCTTGGTGCCCCACTGCCGGTAGAGCGTGGACTTGCTGCACCGGGTGCTGGTGGCGACGCCCTCCATGCTGACGGAGTCGTACCCGCATTCCCGGATCTGTTCGAGCACGGCGTCGAAGAACTCCCGCTCACGCTCCGGCGTGATCTTGGAGCGGCGCGAGGCGGCGACCGTGTCCGGTGCGTCCTCAGCCTGCGACGTCATGGCTCGTCTCCTCGCTCGGTCCGCGGACTAGAGGTCCGCTCTCCAGTGTGTCTCGTTTCGCTATCGATACGCCAGTGTACCGGTACTCCGCCGTATCGGTACACGCTCGTATCGGTACACTGGCGTATCGGAACGAACTCGTACCGATGAGTTCGGGCCGCGCGCCGGGTCACAAGCCCTGCCTGCACCACCACACGCACCACCGTCAGCGAAGGGGCCGGGGATGAATGCCCGCACCGAGCCTGCAGAGAAGGGGACCAGCGCGATAGCGCGGCCCCCTGCCTCGTCCGTGAGCTCCTGCTCGTCGCAGGACTCTTCCTCGTCTACAAGTTCGGCCGCCAGCTGGCGACGGGCCACACCGGTGAGGCCCTGCACAACGCCCGGCGCGTGTGGGACCTGGAGCGGACCCTGCGTCTTCCCGGCGAGGGCTCGGTGCAGTCGGTGCTGCTGCACAGCGACACCCTCGTGCACATCGCGAACACCTTCTACGCGACCGTCCACTTCCCGGCCACCGTCGCCTTCCTGGTCTGGTTGTACCTGCGGCGCCCCGCGCACTACGTCTGGGCCCGCCGCGTCCTGGCGACGGTCACCTCCGCCGCCTTGGTGCTGCCGTTCGTGTTCCCCCTCGCACCCCCGCGCATGCTGGCCGCGACGGGCCTGGTCGACACCGCCAAGGTCTACGGCCCCTCCGTGTACGGCCCGCCGACCAGCGACCACCTCTCGAACCAGTTCGCGGCGATGCCCTCGCTGCACTTCGGCTGGGCGCTGATGGTGGCGATCGGCCTGATCGTCGCGACCCGTTCGCGCTGGCGCTGGCTGTGGCTGCTGCACCGCTGGTCACGCTGACGGTGATCGTGGGCACGGCGAACCACTACTGGCTCGACGCGATCGTGGCCGCCGCCATGCTCGGCATCGCCCTCGCGCTGATCCATCCCCCGCACCGCACGGCGACGACGACGGGCCGCGGCCAGCCCCGACTCGCCGTGGAAGAGCCGGTTCTCGTCGGAGCCGGCCGATGAACGCCACCCTGGTCGCCGTCGTCCTGTCCCTGTTCTCGGCGGTCGCCTACGCGGCGGCGGCCGTGGCCCAGGAGCGGCTGGCCTCCCGCAACTCCGACGCGGGCATGCTGCGTCTGCTCGCCACCGGTTCCTGGTGGTGGACGGTCGTCCTGAACGCGTCGGCCGCGCTGCTGCACGTCGTCGCCCTCAAGTACGGCCCGCTGACCGTCGTACAGCCGCTGGGAGCCCTCACCCTCGTCGCCGCCGTCCCCATGGGCGCGCGCGTGGCCGGGCGGCGGGTCACCATGGTCGAGTGGCGCGGCACCGCCCTCACCCTGCTCGGTCTGTCGGCCCTGCTGGTCACGGCGTCCGGCCCGCAGCCGGACCAAGTCCTCAGCGTTCCGCAGGCGTTGGCGGTCGCGGGCGCGACCTCCGCCCTGATCGGCCTGCTCGCCCGCCGCGGCGCGAAGCCAGGTCTACGGCATGCCTCGGCGTCCGGTGTCGCCTCGGGTGTGGCCTCCGCGCTCACGCAGACCGTGACGGTCGCGGCGACGGACCGTTCGGGTCCGCTGCTGAGCATGCAGGTGGTCGGAGTCGCCCTGCTGGTCGCGGTGTTCGCGGCGGGCGGGCTGCTGCTCTCGCAGACCGCCTACCGGGGCGGCCTCGGTGCCCCGCTCGCGGTGGTGACCCTGGCGAACCCGGTGGCCGCCGCGGCGATCGGCCTCGCGCTGCTGGGCGAACGCCTCCAGGACGGCGCGGCCGGAATCCTCCTCGCCCTGGCGGGAGCCGGACTCGCGTCCTGGGGTGTGGTGCTGCTGACCCGGGTCTCCCCGGCCGTACCGCCGGCGCACGAGTACGACGACGACCACCCCGTGGCCGCCGTCCTCGCGCTGGAACCCCGATCGGCGTCCGCCGAACCGGCGTTGCTGCCCCGGCAGCCGGAGCGGAAGTCCGCGCCGGGGCATCTCACCGCACTCTGAGCGGGCTCAGCCGAGACCGCGCGAGTCCTGCTTGAGCGCGGTGTCGACGGTCAGCGCCGTCGCCACCACCAGGCTCAACAGGGGCTCGGGCAGCTGGTAGTGGATCTGCAGGACGTAGTTGTCCGCGGTGGTGAACATCGTCTTGGCGAGGCCTTCCCAGGTCTTGGTGATCCGGGCGACCTCGTTGTCCGCGTGGTCGACGATGGCGAAGTTCCAGGCCCGCCAGTTCTCGGCCTTGATCGCGCCTATCTGCCGGCCGTCGGCGTTCAGCGCGAAGTTGATCTTCCCGATCATGTTCTGCTGGACGATCTCGCCCACGGTCGAGCCGTCCGGGCGGGACACGATCACCCTGGACTTCATGATCTTCGCCGGCCGGGTCAGCACCAACTGCGGCTGCCCGTAGGCGTCGCGGATCTCCAGCCGGTGGGTCATGAACTGGTCGAGGCTGGAGACGAAGCGCAGCGCCTTCTTCAGCGTGCTCTGGCCGATCTCGGTGACCGAGCCGATCAGATTGCCGCTCTGGTCCATGACCTTGTACTCGTTGGTCAGCTCGATCAGCTTGGCCTTCTGGTTCACCACGAGCACCGGCTCGCTGAACAGGCTGCCGCCGCCGGGGCCGCCCCGGCGACCCCGGCCTGCTGCTGCACCTGCTGCTTGACCTGCTGCTGGGCCCGCGGATCCGGTCCCGCCTGCTGCTGCGGCACGGCCTGCGCCGGCTGCTGGGCGGCCTGGCCCTGCTGGTCCGCGTTGGTGTGCTCGGTCCACTTCGCGCCGTCCCAGTACCGGAGGGTCTGGGGCGCTCCGTGCGGATCCGGGTACCAGCCTGCAGGTGTGTTCGAATGCGTGGTCACCGGGGCACACTACCGCGAGTGCCCCGGAAAACAACCGGCTCCCGGCAAGCCCCTCAGACGGTCCCGAACGCCGGGTCGCTGACCCCCGCACGGCCGTTCTCGACATGTCCGGCGAATCGCCGCTGGAACGTCGCATCGCCGTCGGAGGTGACCGTCAGGTCGTACCACCGCTTGCTCGCGCCGAGGTCGAAGGTGTGCCGTACGGTGGCGCCCGCCCGCACCTGCACGGTCCGAGCACGGCCGCCGTAGCCGTTGGCGACCTTCAACTGCACTGTCCCGGAGCCCTTGTTGGTGAAGGTCAGCTCGATGTCGTCGCCACACGTGCGGGCGGTGACCTCGGGGCCCGCCTTCTTGCCGGGGCCCTTGAAGACGCGCAGGAAGCCGTTCGGGCCGTGCACGGTCAGGTCGTACGAGCCGTTCGAGTACGCCGAGTTCCAGGCGTCCGAGACGGACTTGCCGGCCTCGGTGGTGTAACTCCAGGGCCCGTCCGTGCGGTTGGCGGAGGTGACGAGGAAGCCGGCGCCGGCCTTCGCGCCGGAGGTGAAGGTGAGCGTGAACTTCCCGGCCGCCGTGTCCGCCGAACCGTCCACCGCGGCCGCGTACTTGAGCGGCCGGGCCGGGCGCAGCCCGCGCTCCTGCTTGGGCAGCACGGGGTTGGCGGGCGGGGTCGGCACGTAGTCGGGGTGACGGTTCCTGTCCGGCGGCTGGTAGCCGTCGGTGCCCGGCAGCGGGACCTTCTTGACGTCCTTCCGGGAGAAGTCGAACGCGGTGGTCAGGTCGCCGCAGATCGCGCGCCGCCACGGCGAGATGTTGGGCTCGTGGACACCGAAGCGGGCCTCCATGAACCGGATCACCAGGTGTGGTCGAAGGTCTCCGAGCAGACGTAACCGCCCTTGCTCCAGGGCGAGACGACGAGCATCGGCACGCGCTGGCCCAGGCCGTAGGGACCGGCCGGGTGGGTGGCGTTGCCCTTGAAGAGGTCGGGGCCGACGTCCACGGTCGACTTGCCCTGCGCGGCCGAGCCCGGCGCGAACGGCGGGACCACGTGGTCGAAGAAGCCGTCGTTCTCGTCGTAGGTGATGAACAGGGCCGTCTTCGCCCAGACCTTCGGGTCCGAGGTCAGCGCGTCCAGGACCTGGGAGACGTACCAAGCGCCGTAGTTCGCGGGCCAGTTGGGGTGCTCGGTGAACGCCTCCGGGGCGACGACCCAGGAGATCTTCGGCAGCTTGCCGCCCTTGACGTCGGCCTTCAGCTGGTCGAAGAAGCCCTCGCCCTTGGTGGCGTCGGTGCCGGTGCGGGCCTTGTCGTAGAGCGGGTCGCCGGGCTCGGCGTTCTGGAACTGCTTGAAGTACAGGAGCGAGTTGTCGCCGTAGTTGCCGCGGTAGGCGTCCTGGATCCAGCCCCAGCCGCCGCTCGCGTCGAGGCCGTCGCCGACGTCCTGGTAGATCTTCCAGGAGACCCCGGCCTTCTCCAGGCGCTCGGGGTACGTCGTCCAGCTGTAGCCGGCCTCGTCGTTGCCGAGGACCGGGCCGCCGCCGACGCCGTCGTTGCCGGTGTAACCCGTCCACAGGTAGTAGCGGTTCGGGTCGGTCGAGCCGATGAACGAGCAGTGGTACGCGTCGCAGATGGTGAAGGAGTCGGCGAGCGCGTAGTGGAACGGGATGTCCTCGCGGGTCAGGTACGCCATCGTCGTGGAGCCCTTGGACGGCACCCACTTGTCGTACTTGCCGCCGTCGAACGCGGCGTGCCCGTCGTTCCAGCTGTGCGGGAGGTCCTGGATGAACTGCAGGCCCAGGTCGTCGGCGTCGGGGCGGAACGGGAGGATGTCCTTCGTCCCGTCCGACTGGTACCAGACCGGTTTCCCGTCCTGGCGGGTCACGACGGGACGCGGGTCGCCGAAGCCGCGGACGCCTCGGAGCGACCCGAAGTAGTGGTCGAACGAACGGTTCTCCTGCATCAGGACGACGATGTGCTCGACGTCCTCGATGCTCCCGGACCGGTGGTTGGCCGGGAGCGCGGCGGCCCGCTCGATGCTGTTCGACAGCGCCGTGAACGCCGTCGTGGCACCCGCGAGTTGGAGAAAGCGACGCCGATTGACTTCGGACATGGGTGAGGCACCTCTCATCCTGACGCGCGGCCGGCCGGAACATGGCGAAATGCGCGCGGTGCGAGTGTTCCAAGAGCAACAAACGTCAGGGAAGGGTCTGGTGGCGCCCATGTGAAACTCGTCCGTACGTGCGGGGCCGGCGAGCCGGGAGCTGTCTGCTCTCACGGCGCCGACGTTCGGGTGAGCCGCGTGAACGCACATGTCCTGACGGCCGAGGACGACGTCAAGCAGGCCGAGGTCATCCGCCCCTACCTGGAACGGGTCCGATCTTCTCGTCCTCGACGTCATGATGCCGCTGGCGCCGACGCCTACGTGACCAAGCGCCTTACAGCCCACGGGAGTTGACGGCCCGCATGCGCACCCTGTTGCACCGGCATCCCCGCGGAAGACCTCCCCGCGTCTTCGACCGCTTCTGGCGAGCCGAGAAGTCCCGTCTCCGCCGTCCGCCTCCCCGCCTGACCTACACGCCGGGCGGCGGCAGACGCATGCCGACGAGGTCCGGCGGGACCGGGGTGTCCGGCCGGAAGAAGGGTTCCGAGGGGCCGTCCTGGGCGTTGGCGGGGGCGTCGGTGAGACGGAACCGGTCCCGCAGGCGGCCGTAGAAGTCGGTGGGGCGGAGGCGGACGAGGCGGACGCGTTGAGGGGGCGCGGAAGACGCCGATCCAGTCACCGGGGTCGAGGACGCCGCGGAGCTGGCCGTCGACGCTGACGGCGGCCTGGCCGGAGTGGGGCAGGACGCGCAGGCCGACGGGTTCGTCGGGGGCGGCGACGACGCTGCGGTTGAACGTCATGTGCGGGGCGATCGGGGTGAAGACGAGCGCGTCCATGTGCGGCGAGAGGACGGGTCCGCCGGCGGCGAAGCTGTACGCCGTGGACCCGGTGGGGGTGGCGACGGCGAGCGCGTCGGCGGAGTAGGTCGCGAGCAGGCGTCCGGCGAGGTAGACGCCGACGCCGACCTGCCGGTCGCGGGCGAGCTTCTCCAGGACGACGTCGTTGAGCGCGGTGACGTCCAGCGCGCAGCCCCAGCCGCCGCCCTCCGTGGTCTCGGGCCGCACCTGCGGCGGCGGCAGCGCGGGACCGCGGCCGTACCGCAGCAGGGCCTCCATCTCCTCGGGGATGTCGAGGGGTCGGGAGGCCCGCATGGTCAAGGTCATGCGTTCCTCTACGATCGCCCGCTCCTCGTGGACGGCGTCGAGGGCCTCGTCGATGTCACGGGCCGGGACCTCGGTGAGGAAGCCGACCTTGCCGAGTCGACGCCGAGGACCTCAGCTCCGCTCTTGACGGCGATGCGGGCGCCGCGCAGGAAGGTGCCGTCGCCGCCGAGGGTGACGACGAGGTCGGGGTTGCCCGCGGCCTCGGCCTCCTCGCGCCCGGCACGCCGGTGGTGGTCCTTGGCCCACACGTCGATCTCGGTGCAGCGGACACCGTGGGCCACGCTCCAGGCGTGCACGGCGGCCGCGGCGTCCCGGGCGGTCTCGCGCCCCTGGTGGACGACGAGGCCGATACGGCGTACGGGCATGGGGTCCTCCGTGGAGAGCAGTCGGGGCGCGGGTGTCAGGCGCGGAGTGCGGTGGCCAGTGCGGGGCGTTCGTCGGGCGGGACCAGGCTGAGCACGATCTTCCCGCGCGTGTGCCGTTGCTGCACCTGGCGGTAGGCCTCCTGGACCTGTTCCAACGGGTACACCGTGCTGATCGGGACGGTGAGCCGGTCCTCGGCGACCAGTTCGGCCAGTTCGGCGACCAGTTGGGGGTGAAGACGTCCTCCTGGGCCCGGCTGCGGACGCCGTAGCGGGCCACGGCACGGCCGTCGGCGAGGGTGTTGACGCGCTGCGGTGGCACGCCCAGTTCGATGGCGATGTCGACGTTGCCCTGGCCGAAGGTGTCGACGAACGCGTCGATCCCGTCGGGCGCGGCGGCCTTCAGCCGGTCGGCGAGGCCGGGGCCGTGCTCGACGGGGACGACCCCGAGCGAGCGCAGGAAGTCGGCGTTGTGCGGCCCCGCGGTGCCGATGACGCTCGCGCCCCGCAGCCGGGCGAGCTGCACGGCGAGGGAGCCGACCCCGCCGGCCGCGCCGGACACCACGACGGTGTCCCCGGGCTTCGGCTCCACGGCGTCGACGGCGGCCCACGCCGTGACCCCGACCGCGGACAGGGGTGCGGCAACTTCCCAGCTGATGTCGGCGAGCTTGGGGGCGAGGACGTCGGCGGGCGAGACGACGTAGTCGGCCTGCGCCCGTCGGGGCAGATAACCGATGACCTCGTCGCCGACGGTGAACTCGCCCACGCCGTCGCCGAGTTCGGCGACCCAGCCCGCGAAGTCGTTGCCCTGCCCCTCGGGGAACACGGCAGGCCACATGTCGGCGAAGACGCCCTGCCGGATGCCGGCCTCGCCGGGGTTGACCCCGGCGACGACCACACGGACGAGGACTTCACCCGGGCCCGGCTTCGGTCGCGGCACCTCGACGACCTCCAGCACCTCCGGGCCGCCGTAACGCGAGAACTTCACTGCTCGGGGCATGGTCGAGTCTCCAGTGTCCAGGCGATCCGTCGGCTTACAGAAGGTACTGCCACTTGGTCATCCGGTCCCTGAGATCGACGGTCGGGCCGCCGAGCGTGAAGGTGCCGTCGCCGCGGTGGTGGTGGAACAGATGCGGGGCCCGAGCAGTTGTCGGTGTCGACGACGGTGGCCGCCGTCTCCACCGTCGGGATCGCGACGACGCACTCACCGGTCTCGACCAGCGCCTCGTAACTGCGGTCCCAGGGGCCGATGGTGCAGGCGATCAACGGCGGGACCGTGGTGTTCCTGGGTGCGCGAGGACCGGCCTCGGCCCCGGGCTAGCCCTTCGCGGCCGGGGCCTGGGCCTTCTTCGGCTCGGTGGCCGGCGACCTCAGCGTCTCGAAGGCGGCGGCGGTGGGGCTCGCCGGTTCGGCCTGGTAGACGACCAGTTGCTGGTGCGGGGCGCCGTTGACGGTGAACGCGGCGAAGCCGATGTGCAGGTCGCCGACGTCCGGGTGCCTGAGGTGCTTGCCCTCCTGCGACTTGCTCTTGACGTCGTGCAGTTGCCAGAGACCGGCGAACTCCTCGCTGTCCGCGGTCAGTTCCTCGACCACCTCGGCGATACGGGCCGACTCGGGGTCATGGCCGTAGGCGGCCCGGAGTTCGGCGACGCAGGAGTGCGCGGCCCGGTCCCACTCCTGGTAGAACTCGCGCCCCGCCAGGTCCACGAACACATTGCGGGCGAGGTTGTCGAAGGCCTCGAACCCGCTGTGCAGCGCCGTGGCGAGGGAGTTGCCCGCGAGGATGTCGAGGGCCGGGCCGAGGACGAACGCCGGCTGGTGCTCCCAGCCGTCCATCAGCTGAAGCAACTGCGGGCTGATGTCCGCCTCGCCCCGTCGTGCGGGCGCTGGGAGGGCGCCAGGCAGAGGCGGTTGAGGTGGTCGGTGGACTCCGCGTCCAGCTTCAACGCCTGCGCCACGGCCTCCAGGACCTGCGGCGGGGCTGTTCTCGCGGCCCTGCTCCAGCCTGATGTAGTAGTCGGAGCTGACTCCGGCGAGCAGCGCGACTTCCTCCCTGCGCAGTCCCGGCACCCGGCGTCGCCCGTACTCGGGCAGACCGACGTCCTGGGGTTTGAGAGCCTCGCGGCGGGCCCGGAGGAAATCACCCAAAGGGGTCCCATTGCTCATGCGGCCACACTAGATGCTTTTCGGCAGGTGAGAAGGGCCGCTCGTGCACAGGTGCACCAGGTTCCACACTCCTCACACACAGCGATTCGCCACCGGGGAGCCGTGATCCTGGGTGTGACGCACCCACGGTCGGCCAAGCTTCTCCAGGCGTTCTCCGCCTAGCCTCGGCGGTATGGACAACGACGACGTGCGCCCCGACCCGGTTGAAGGGCTGGGTCAGTTCCTCCGCTCCCCGCCGGGAGCGCGTCAGCCCCGCCGAAGCGGGCCTGCCCATCGCCGGCCGCCGACGCGTGCCCGGGCTGCGCCGCGACGAGGTCGCCGCGCTCGCCGGGGTCAGCCCGAGCTACTACGGCAGACTGGAGCAGGGCCGTGAACTCAGCCCGTCCGTCCGGGTGTTGGATGCCATGGCCCGGGTGCTGCGGCTGTCGGAGGAGGACCGGCTCGAGCTGTTCCGGCTGGTCCGGCCCACGTCCCGGCGTACGAAGTCGCCGTCCCGTGTCGAGCGGGTGCGCCCGCATCTGCGGCAGCTGATCGAGAGCTGGACCAGGACCCCGGCGTTCATCATCGGCCACGCCCAGGACCTGCTGGCGACCAACGCCCTGGCCGACGCCCTCTACCAGGACTTCGCCGAGCGCGACAACGTGCTGCGAATGCTCTTCCTGGACCCGGCGGCGAAGTCGTTCTACCGCAGTCCGGAGCGGGCCAAAACCCGCGCGGTCGCCGATCTCCAGCAGACCGCCGCGAGCACGCCGAGGATCCCCGCCTCCTGCAACTCGTCGGCGAACTGTCCGTCCGCAGCGCCGAGTTCCGCTCGCTGTGGGCCCGCGAGTACACCCGCGTCCCGCCCTACGAGATCAAGCAGCTGCGGCACTCCGTCGTCGGGGAGCTCGAACTGCGACACGAGGCGCTCACCATCCGCAGCGCTCCGGGGCAGCAGCTCATCATCCTCCAGGCGGAACCGGACTCCGCCTCGGCCGACGGTCTCGCCCTGCTGGGTTCGCTCAGCGCGCCCGACGTACCGCACCAGCAGAATCCGGCGCGGGACGCGCAGTAAAGGCCAGGAATAAACGGGATGTCCGGAACCGAAGGCGCTTATCGGGATTCCCGCTCGACCGCTCCCAGTATTCGGTCGAGGAAATCACCGAAAAGGCGTACCTCGTCCGCTGTCAGCGGGTCGAAGAAAAGCCGTCGCACATTGTCCACATGCGTGGGTGCGGCGGCCTCGATCGCTTCCCGGCCCTTGTCCGTGAGGCGCACCATCGAACCCCGGGCGTCGTCCGCGCAGGCCTCGCGCGTGACGAGTCCGCGCTTCTCCATGCGGCTGATCTGATGGGACAGCCGACTGCGCTCCCAGTCGACCTCGGCGCCCAGCTCCCGTGCGCGCAGCACACCGCCGGCCGATTCCGACAGGGGGCGCGAGGAGGGCGTAGTCCGCCGCCGAGAGGCCCGAATCCCGCTGAAGTTGCTGGTCCTGGGCTCGCTGCAGCTCGCGGCGGAGTCTGCGGTACTTCGCCCAGACCTCGGACTGCTCCGGGTGAGCCATTGCGGTTCGGACATGGACTCACCGTACCAGGTTGTTGACATGTCACCGACTTCGCCGGTCACCGTCCGTTCCTGGGTATGGGACTCCCAGGAAAACCGCTGCCTTCATAGCCCCGTCGGCAGGGGACAGACTCGTTCTCGTCACAGGAAATCCCCCCACAAGGGAAGCGACGAAAGAGGTTTTCCCCATGGCTACGTGGTTTGTCACCGGCGCCTCCCGCGGAATCGGCGCGAAAATCGCCCGGGCCGCGCTGGCAGGCGGTAACAATGTCGTGGTCGCCGTACGGAATCCGGAGCGGGTGCCCGAGGACCTGAAGAAGTCCGACAAGGTCTTCTCGGTCGCGCTGGACGTCACGGACAACGACAGCATCCCGCAGGCGGTCGACGCGGCGGTGGAGCGGTTCAGCGGTATCGACGTCCTCGTGAACAACGCCGGCCGCGGCCTCCTCGGCGCGCTGGAGGAGATCACCGACGAGGAGGCGCGGTCGCTGTTCGACCTCAACGTCTTCGGCCTGATCAACGTCACCCGCGCCGTCCTGCCGGTGATGCGCGAACAGGGCTCGGGCAAGCTGGTGCACATCGGCTCCCGCTCGGGCTTCGAGGGCGAGCCCGGTGTCAGCCTGTACTCCGCGTCGAAGTTCGCGGTCGCCGGCGTCAGCGAGGCGCTCTCCGCCGAGATGGCACCGTTCGGCATCCAGTCGATGGTGGTCGAACCGGGCGTCTTCCGCACCGACTTCCTCGACTCCAGCTCCCTGTCGGTGGCCGCGAACCGTATCGACGACTACGACGACACCCCCGCGCACGTGACGCTCGACTGGATCGACCGCGCCAACCACGCGCAGCTCGGCGACCCGGTCCTGGGCGCGGCCCTGATCGTCGAGGTCACCGGCACGGAGAAGCTGCCCACGCACCTCTATCTCGGCCGCGACACCCTGGAGCGGCTGGAGGTCAAGTACCAGCAGGTGCAGGACGACCTGGCTCCGTGGCGCGAGAAGTCCGCGGCCACCGGGCACGACGACGCCGCCTGACGCGACTCCGGGCGCCCGACGGATCGGGGCGCCCGCGCCGGCCGCCACCCCACACACCTGGCCCCACACATCCCCACTCCCGACCACGCACCCCCGATACCTGACTCACTGTCACATCCCTTCCCCACCCAAGTGATTGAGGTTCTGCGATGTCTGCGTCCGCCCTGCTCACCGGTACCCCCTGTCCGGCCGTGTCGCCGTCGTCTCCGGCGCCTCCAGCGGCATGGGTGCCGTCACCGCCGAACGGCTCGCCGAACTCGGCGCCACCGTCGTCGTACTGGCCCGTCGCAAGGAGCGTCTCGACAGCCTGGTCAAGAACATCGAGGCCGCCGGCGGCACCGCGCTCGCCCTGGCCGTCGACGTCACCGACCGCGCCGCAGTCCAGGCCGCCGCCGACCGGGTGTCCGAACGCTTCGGCAAGGCCGACCTGGTGTTCAACAACGCCGGTGTCCAACTCATCTCCGGCATCGAGGAGTTGAAGGTCGACGACTGGCAGCGCCAGATCGACCTCAACATCAGCGGGCTGATGAACGTGATCGCCGCGTTCCTCCCGCACCTGACGGAGTCCCGCCGCCGCGGGCAGGCCGGCCGACCTGATCAACACCTCGTCGATCGCGGCCACCCGCATCCTGACGAAGTTCTCGATCTACTCCGGCACCAAGGCGTACATCAGCCACCTCACCCGGCTGCTGCGCGTCGAGCTCGGCCCGAAGATGGTCCGCGTGGCCACCATCGAGCCCGGCATGGTCGACACCGAGCTGCCCGACCACGTCACCGACCCCGACGCGTCCCAGCTGATGGCCGACCTCATCCACGACATCGACGTCCTTGAGGGCGCCGACATCGCGGAGACCATCGCCTTCATGGCCTCCGTGCCGCGCCACGTCAACCTCACGGAGATCACCATCCTGCCCACCGCGCAGCCCGTCTGACATGCGGCCCGGCGGGGCGGGGAGGGACAGCCCGGCACTGTCCCTCCCCGCCTCGCCGCCATTGGTTGACACGACAACATGCATACGGTTTTGTTGACACGTCACGGAAACATCACTCCCGGCAGGCCGGAGGGCCCGACATGAAGATCACGGTGATCGGACGAGGACACGTGGGTGGCGGCCTGGCAGGCCTCTGGGAGAAGGCCGGACACGAGGTGGCGGCGCTCGGCCGTGACGGGGGTGACGCGTCGGACGCGGACGTGGTGGTCGTGGCCGTCCCCGGCAACCAGATCGCCGCGGCGCTCCAAGGCGTCACGGGGCTGGCCGGCCAGGTGACCATCGACGCGACCAACCTCTACTCGGAGCGTGACACCGCCTTCCCGTCCCTCACGCACCAGGTCAAGTCGATCATCGGCGGCCCGACCGCGAAGTCCTTCAACACCGTCTTCGCCGCCGCGTACGACCAGATCGGCACCCAGCGAGTGACCCCGAGCAACCTGTACGCCGCCGAACCGGCCGCCAAGGACATCACCGCGCGGCTCATCACGGACGCGGGCTTCGACCCGCTCTACGTCGGTGACATCGACCCGGGCGCGCGTCTGCTGGAGGACAGTTCGGGTCTGACGCGTGCGCTGGCGGGGCAGCTCGGTGGCCCGTTCTTCTACCGGTACGGACGCCCCGGCGAGCTGTAAGTCCGGTGCGGGTGGGGGAGTTGACCGCGCCCCGACGCGCGGGTCCGATCAGCTTCCCCCGCCTCGCCTCCCACCTCAACTGCCACCTCAACTCCCCGCCTGAATGTCCCCCGAGTCGAAGCCGCAGTGGTGTCCCGGTGTGCGAAGTCGCCCGGGGGAATGCCCGGGTGGTGGCCGAGCAGGGTCGACGGGGCGGCGAGAGCGGGGCCGAGGGTGAGGCGGGAGACGATGCGGTAGCGGTCGCCCCGGTAGACGGAGTGGACGTACTCGACCGGTTGGCCCGTCGTGTCCGTGGTGAGGCGTTCGAAGAGGAGGGCCGGGGAGAGTTCCGGGACGTCGAGGAGTTCGGCCTCGGCGCGGGTGACGACCGTCGGCTCGATCGCCTGGACCGCTTCCTGGACGTGGACTCCGTGCTGTTCCCGGAGGTGTTCGTACAGGTCACCGGCCTCCAACTCCTGTGCGGACAGGGTGGGTACCAGGTCCGCCCTGATGTGCAGATGCTCGATGGCCATCGGTACGCCGTCGACCAGGCGCAGCCGCGCCACGTACACGATCTCGGCCGCCGGCGAGAGCCGTAGCCGGCGCCCCACGCGGGCGCCCGCCGGGACGGTGGTGAACTCCAGCAGCCGGCTCGTCCAGGCTCCGGATGCCTGAGGCGCCGTCATGGCCCGTTCGCTGGAGACGAGTTCCTGGGTGATCTTCTCGGGCGCCACGAACATGCCGCGCCCGTGCTCCCGCACCAGCAGACCGGCGGCGACGAGTTCGTCCACCGCGGCCCTCAACGTCGGCCGGGAGACCCCGAGTTGGGCACAGAGGACACGCTCGGAAGGGATCGCGTCCCCGGCTGGTGCGACTCGACGAGGTCGAGGATGAAGTCACGGACCCGCTCCCGCTTGAGCACCGCACCTGGCGCGTCGGCCTTCATGTCGCACTCCTCATGCACGGAGCCCCGGTTGACCACTTGACCAGTTGGCCAACGGCGGCCCGCAGTCACCCTGTTGACCTGGGCAGTGTAACCACCTCCGGCCGGTGATCCTTCCGATCCGTGCGGCCCCGCACGCCAAGTCCCCTTGCGGCAGAAGGGGTTGACGCCCGCATTGGTCTATGCCACCTTCGTCCCCACATCGAGAGGTGAGCTGTCCAGTGGGCTTCACTGGTCAGGTGGTCAGTTCATGTCCTCCAGAGGTGAACCGTGAAGCTCCGCTTCTTCGCCGGCGTCTCCGTGCTCGTGATGACGGCCGGACTGAGTGCCTGCAGCAGTTCCTCCGACACCGCGGATTCCGGCTCGGGATCCGGCGGAAGCACCACGATCGACGTGTGGCTGATGCGCGACAGCGTCTCGGCCCAGTTCCAGAACGAGTTCGTCAAGGGCTTCGAGTCCGCCCACCCCGACATCAAGGTCAAGGTGCAGATCCAGGAGTGGGACGGCATCGGCGAGAAGGTGACCGCCGCCCTGGCCAGCAACGACGCGCCGGACGTCATCGAGACCGGCAACACCCAGGTCGCCCAGTTCGCGCAGAGCGGGGGCTGCTCGACCTCAGCGACAAGGTGGACGACCTCGACGGCAAGACCTGGCTCAAGGGCCTCGCCGAACCCGGCGCCTACGACGGCAAGCAGTACGGCATCCCGTACTACGCCGCCAACCGCGTCGTCATCTACCGCACCGACCTCTTCAAGCAGGCCGGCATCGACGCGTCCGCGATCAAGACGCGCGGCCAGTGGATCGCGGCCACGAAGAAGCTCAACTCCGCCGGCACGCAGGGCATTTACCTGCCGGGCCAGAGCTGGTACACCCTCGCGGGCTTCGTCTGGGACGAGGGCGGCGACCTCGCCACCCAGTCGGGCGGCAAGTGGAAGGGCGCGCTGGACACCCCGAGGCGATCGCCGGTATGCGCTTCTACGAGCAGCTCCAGGCACTCGGCAAAGGCCCCAAGGACTCCGACGAGGCCAACCCGCCGCAGGCCGACGTCATGGCCAAGGGAAGGTCGCCCAGGTCATCTCGACTCCCGGTGGCGCCAACGTCGTTGTCCAGGACAACCCTGCGCTGAAGGGCAAGCTGGGCTTCTTCCCGATCCCGGGCAAGACGGCCGCCACGCCCGGCGCGGTCTTCACCGGGGGCTCCGACCTGGTCATCCCCACCGCGTCCACGAAGCAGGGCGCGGCCTACACCTTCGTCAAGGAACTCACCGGCGACGCCTGGCAGAAGAAGCTCGCGCTCGCGATGAGTTACGTCCCGAACAGGACGAGCCTGGCCTCCGCGGTCGCCTCCGACCCGGGCGCCGCGGCGATGGCGGTCGGTGCCGCCGAGGGCCACGCGACGCCCAACACGCCGGGCTGGGCGGCCGTGGAGGCGAAGAACCCGATCAAGGACTACATGACGGCCGTCCTCACCGGAGGGGACATCGCCAAGAAGGCCGCCACCGCGTCCGAGGCGATCACCGAGGCGATGAACTCCGGTTCCTGAGCGGCCCGTCGACCCATCGGAAGGAGGAACGCCGTGTCGGCCGTCCGAGAACAGACCGCCCCACGTCCCCCGCTCGGCACCGGCCCGTCCCGGCGCTCCCCGCCCCGGACCCGGGCCGCCCGGCGCGGAGCGTCGGCCGCGGATTCTGGCCGTACGTCCTGATCGCACCCGCCGTGCTCGGCACGCTCTACCTGCTGGTGTACCCGCTGATCCGGGCCGTGGTGATCTCGCTCCAGGACTTCGGGCTGCGTCAACTCATCGTGGGGCACGCGCAGTTCGTCGGGCTCAAGAACTACGGGACGCTGCTGGGCGACCCGCACTTCTGGGAGGTCGTACGGCGCACGTTCCTCTTCATGGGGATCAACGTCGTGCTGATCATGACCTTGTCGACGCTGGTCGCGCTGATGGTCGAGCGGCTCGGCCGGTTCGGGCGGACCGCGGTGCTCAGCGCGCTGGTGCTGACCTGGGCGATGCCGGTGATCTCGGCGACCACCGTGTTCCAGTGGCTGTTCCACTCGGAGTTCGGGATCGTCAACTCGGTGCTGACGGGGCTGGGGTTCGAGTCCTTCGACCGCTATCCGTGGTTCGCGCACGGGCCGGCCGCGTTCTCGATCGTGGTCGCCCTCGTGGTGTGGCAGTCGGTGCCGTTCGCGGCGATCACCCTGTACTCGGCGCTCACCACCGTCCCCGCCGAGCTGTACGAGTCGGCCCGCCTCGACGGCGCGTCGGGGCCGCGGATCTTCCGGTCGATCACGTTCCCGATGGTCCGGCCGATCTTCCTGCTGGTGTTCTCGCTCGAAGTGATCTGGACGTTCAGGGCGTTCGTGCAGATCTGGGTGATGACCAACGGCGGTCCCGGCGACGCCACCACGATCCTGCCTGTGTACGCGGTGCAGACCGCCCTGTCGAGCCAGCGCTACGACCTCGGTTCGGCGGCCTCCATGGTCACCGTCGTGCTGATGTCGGGCGTGCTGGTCTTCTACTTCCGCCAGATGTTCCGCCAGGAGGACGAGCTCGCATGAGCACGACCCGGCCCCGCGTCCGCCGCCTGCCCCTGAACGCCGCCGCCGTCCTCACGGTCGTGGTCTGTCTCTTCCCGGTGTACTGGATGGTCGCCACCGCGTTCACCCCGACCCGGGACATCCAGTCCGACAACCCCCGTATCGTGCCGAAGAGTTGGACCCTCGACCACTTCCGTGCGGCCGTCGGTGCCGCCGGGTTCGGTCTGTTCTGGCGCAACAGTCTCCTCGTCACCCTGAGCGCCGTCCTGCTCGCCCTCGTCATCGCGCTGGGCGCGGCCTACGCGGTCGCCCGGATGAAGTGGAAGGGGCGCCGGCAGTTCATGCTGATGGTGTTCATCGCGCAGATGGCGCCCTGGGAGTCGCTCATCATCCCGGTGTACATCATCTCGCGGGACACCGACATGCTGGACCGGCTGCCGACGCTGACGCTCGTCTACTTCATGATGACGCTGCCGTTCACGATCATCGTGCTGCGCGGCTTCATCGGCACCATCCCCGGAGCTGGAGGAGTCGGCGCAGGTCGACGGCTGCACCCGGTTCGGCGCGTTCCGCCGGGTGGCGTTCCGCTGCTCGCACCGGGCCTGATGGCCACCTCGCTGTTCGGTTACATCACGGCGTGGAACGAGTTCGCGTACGCCAACTTCCTGATCATCAAGCAGCAGGACCACCGCACGCTGCCCGTGTGGCTGTCCTCCTTCCAGAACGTCTTCGGCACCGACTGGGGCGCCACCATGGCGGCCTCGACTCTCTTCGCCGCGCCCGCACTCGTGGTGTTCCTGGTCCTCCAGCGCCATGTCACCTCCGGCTTCGCGGCCGGTGCCGTCAAGGGCTGAGCTGCCGCACCACTCCCCACACGCCCCCGTCCCGGAGCCGCCCCATGCCCGCACAGCGTTCCGTGCTCACCCTCGTCCCCCGCCCCACCAAGTCCACGGTCCGGCCGGGGCGGTTCACCCTCGACACCGGCACCGCCCTGCACATCGGCGCGGGCGCCGAACCGGCCGCCGACCTGCTGCGCACCCTGCTCGCCCCGGCCACGGGACTGCCCCCTACCGGCCTCCCCGAGGGGCAGTTGACCCTCACCCTGGACCCCGGCCTGGCCGGCCTGGGCGAGGAGGGCTACGGCCTCACCGTCGCCCCGCACGCCGTACTCCTGCGCGCGGCGCACCTCACCGGGCTGCTGCGCGGCATCCAGACGATCCGTCAACTCCTGCCCCCGCAGGCCCTGTCGGCGTCCCCGCAGCCCGACGCGCGGTGGGAGCTGCCATGCGTGGAGATCACCGATCTGCCCCGGCACCCGTGGCGCGGCGCGATGCTGGACGTGGCCCGGCACTTCCAGCCCGTCTCCCATCTCCGCCGGTACGTCGACCTGTTGGCCCTGCACAAGATCGGCGTGTTCCACCTCCACCTCACCGACGACCAGGGCTGGCGCATGCCGGTGTCCGCCTACCCGAAGCTCACCGAGATCGGCGGCCACCGTGCCGAGTCCCAAATCGGCCCGGCCGGGAGCGACTTGTACGACGGCGTCCCGCACGACGGTTCGTACACCCGGGCCGAACTCGCCGATCTGGTCGGCTATGCGGCGGCTCGCGGTGTCACCGTCATGCCGGAGATAGAGATGCCCGGCCATGTACGGGCCGCTCTCGCCGCCTATCCCGAGCTGGGCAACCACCCCGAACGCACCCTCGACGTGTGGACCCGCTGGGGCGTGTGCGACACCGTCCTCGGCGTCCACGACGAGGTCCTCGACTTCTGCCGCACGGTCCTCGACGAGGTCATGGACGTCTTCCCCTCGCCGTACATCCACGTCGGCGGCGAGGAGTGCCCCACCTCCGAGTGGACGCACAGTGCCGCCGCACGCGAACGGGCCCTGGCGCAGAGCCTGTCCACCCCGGCGGCGCTGCACGGCTGGTTCCTCGGACGGATCGGCGACTTCCTCGTGCGGCACGGACGGCGGCCGGTCGGCTGGGCCGAGACCGGTGCCGAACTCCCCCTGGACTTCACGGTGATGACCTGGCGGGACCCGGCCCACACCCTGGCGGCGGCCCGTCGCGGCCAGCCCGTGGTGAGCACCTATCACCGGGCGACCTATCTCGACTACGCCCAGTCCGAGGACCCGGGCGAGCCCCCGGCCCAGCCCGGCGGCGTCGTCGACCTGCGCGCCGTGCACGACCACGACCCGGTGCCCGAGGACGCCGAACGCGGCGCCGCCGAACGGGTGTTGGGCACCCAGGCGCAGCTGTGGACCGAGTTCGTGAAGACGCCCGAGCGCATCGAGTACCTCACCTATCCCCGGCTGTGCGCTCTGGCCGACCGCGCCTGGAGCGGCGCGACCGACTGGGCGGACTTCCGCACCCGGCTCGACGCCCACACCGACCGGCTCGACGCGCTGGGCGTCCCGTACCACCCCTGAGCCGCCCCCTCCCCTACGACCCCGACCCACCCCCACTCAAGTCCCGCCCCTCACCTGTCCGTTCCGGAAGCACCCCACCTTTCTGGAGAGGCCCCACCATGAGATACGCGAAGAACAGAGTGCGCGCCGCCGCGTCCGCCGCCGTCGCGGTGGCCCTGGGCGCCGCCGCGCTCACCGCCATGCCGTCCACCGCGAGCGCGGCGGGCGACGGGCTGAGCGTGCAGTACCGCACAAGCGCCACCGGAGCCACCGCCGACCAGTCGGAGCCGTGGTTCAAGGTGCGCAACACCGGCTCCAGCACAGTGCAGTTGGCGAACGTCAAGCTGCGCTACTACTTCAAGGCGGACTCGGCGAGCGCGAGTTACCGCTTCGCGTGTTCCTGGGCCGTCAAGGGCTGCGCCAACGTCACCGGCACCTTCGGCACGCTCGCCAACCCGACGGCCACGGCGGACCGTTACCTGGAGATCGGCTTCACCTCCGGCGCGGGCACCCTCGCGCCCGGCGCCGACACCGGTGACATGCAGCTGCGCTTCTACCAGTCGACGTGGCAGACGCTGACCCAGAGCGACGACTACTCCTTCGGCGCCTCGCAGACGTCGTACGCCGACTGGTCGAAGGTCACCGCGCAGTTGGCGGGCACCACTCTGTGGGGTCAGGCGCCCGCGGGCAACGACCCGACGGATCCGCCCACCGACCCCCGGCCACCGGCGCCACGCTGTTCGACGACTTCAACTACAGCGGCTACAACGACCCGAAGATCTCGGCGCATGGCTGGAGCGTGCGCTCCAGCTCCGGCGGTCCAGGGTCTCCGGCGCCACCTGGGCGCCGGAGAACGTCACGTTCGCCAGCAGCAGCGGCAACTCCGTGATGAACCTGGAGACGTCGACTGCCGGCACCGGTGAGAGCACCAAGCAGACCGAAGTCGTCACCAACTCACGGAAGTTCAAGAACGGCACCTACGCGGCCCGGGTCAAGTTCAACGACGCGCCCAAGTCGGGCCCGGACGGCGACCACCTCGTGCAGACGTTCTTCACCATCAACGACCTCACGGCCCCGATGGCGGACGACTACTCCGAGTACGACTTCGAGTACCTCCCCAACGGCGGCTGGGGCGAGAGCTCGAACATCCTCTACACGACGTCCTGGGAGACCTACCAGGCCGACCCGTGGGTGGCCGTCAACCAGCACACCGAGGGCCGGCAGAGCTACAACGGCTGGCACGACCTGGTGCTGACCATCGACAACAACAACATCAAGTACTACATCGACGGGGGCTCTTCGGCACCCATGACGCCGCGTACCTGCCGGAGCGGCCGATGTCGATCAACTTCAACCAGTGGCTGATCGACTTCGGCGGCCTGACCAGTTCCACCCGCGCGCCTACGACGAGCAGGTCGACTACGTCCTGCACGTCAAGGACCAGGTCCTCACCCCGGCGCAGGTCGCCGCGAAGGTGACGGCGTACCGCGGTGCGGGCACCACGTTCGAGGACACCGTGCCCGGCAGTTGATCGCTCAGGGCGGCGGTCCGCGCACTCGGCGCAGCGCCTCCGGGGCGCGGACCGTCGTCGCCTAAGCTCCGGGCCATGCGCGTAATGGTCTTGGAGGACGACCCCGAGCTGGGGCCCGTCGTCGCTGCTCAGCTACGTGACGCGGGGTTCGCGGTGGACCTCGCGCGCACACTGGCCGAGGCGGATCTCAAACTCTCCGTCAATCGCTACGACTGTGTCGTGGCCGACCGCTCGGTCCCGGACGGCGACTCCCTCACCCTGCTCGCCGCACACCGGCGCGCGGGATCGGTGCTTCCCTTCCTGCTGCTGACGGCGCTGGACGCGGTAAGCGACCGGGTGGCCGGGTTCGAGCACGGCGCGGACGACTACCTGGTCAAGCCGTTCGCCTTCGCCGAACTGATCGTCCGCGTCAGGGCGTTGTGCCGCAGGGAGCAGCCCGCGCGCCCGTCGGTCCTGCGCACCGGCGACCTGGAACTCGACCTCCCCGACGCCGGGTGACCCGCGCCGGGGTGCTGCTCAGCCTCTCCGCGAAGGAGTTCGCGGTGCTCGAACTGCTCATGCTGCGCGCGGGCGAGGTGGTCACCCGCAGCGAGCTGATCGAGAGCTGCTGGGACGAGGCGAGCGAGCCGATGTCGAATGTGGTCGACGTGCTGATCGGGCAGGTGCGCAGACGGCTCGGTCCGCCCGACCCGATCGCGACCGTGCGCGGGTCGGCTACCGCCTGGGCGGCGAGGCGTGAACCGCACCGACACGTCACCCGCCGTGGCCCGGCTGCGGCGCACCCGCCGCCTGATGACGCTCCTGTTCGCCTCGACCACCGCGGCCTGTCTCGTCGTCCTCGCCGTGGTCGCGATCCGTATCGACTCCGCGTCCCGTCGCTCCGGCCTCGACCACGAGGTCGGCAGCCGTGCGGCGGGGCTGTCCCGCGCGGTCTGGTTCGACGCGGGCGTCCTGCACCTGGAGCCGCTGCGAGGACGAACTCGCCCAGGGCGCCCAGGTGTTGGCGGTCCTGCAAGCGGCGCCCGGGAAGACGCCGACGGTACGGAACGTCGTACCCGGGCGGTCGTCACTGCCCGACGCGGACCAGCTGGACGAGCTCTGGCACCGCGTCCTGGACGAGCAGGGAACGGTCCAGGTCAGCGCCTCCGCCACCAAGGGCGGCCGGCTGCGGTGGGCGGCGGCGCCGGTCTGGGACGACGACCGGATCGGGGCGGCCGTCCTCGTCGGCACCGAGCTGGCGCGCAGCGAGCACGATCACGACCTCCTGGTGCGCTGGCTGGCCCTCGGTTGCACGGCGCTGGTGTGCTGCGCGGCGGCCGTGGGGCATCTGCTGTCCGGTCGGGCCATGCGGCCCGCGCTGCGGGGGCTTGGGCAGCAGGAACAGTTCCTGGCCGAGGCCGCGCACGAGTTGCGGACGCCGCTGGCGACGCTGCGGCTGGTGGTGGAGCGGAACGGGTCGTCCGACGAGGCGCTGCGGCTCGTGGACCGGTTGAGCCGGCTGGTCACCGGGCTGCTCGCGAGGGCGCGGCTGGAGTCGGGGGCGCAGCGGATGGAGCTGGTGCCGTTGCGGCTCGACCAGCTGGTGGAGACCACGGTCGAGGAGCTGCCGGATCACGAGAGCGTGACGGTGACGGCGGAGCCGGTGGTGGTGCGCGGGGATCCGGATCTGCTGGCGCAGGCGGTGCGGAACCTGGTGGAGAACGCGCAGCGGCACGGCGGCCCGGCCGGTTCGCCGGTGGAGGTCGGTGTCACGCCGGGGCTCGTCACGGTCCGCGACCACGGGGACGGCGTACCCCTCGCGGACCGGGAGCGCGTGTTCGCGCGCGGCGTCACCGGGACCGGTCCGGGCACGGGCGCGGGCCTCGCCATCGTCCGCTGGGTCGCCGGGCTGCACCACGGCAGCGCCCGCCTCACGGACGCCCCCGGCGGCGGCCTCCTCGCCGAACTCCACCTCCCCGCGGACGCACCCCGGCGTCCTCATCCTCATCTCATGAAGGTCCCGGCACCGTGGGCGCATGAACGCATTGCGCAGACCGGTCCTGCTGGTCACCACCACCGCCGTGACCATCGGCGCCGTCCTCGTCGGCCTCAATGTCTACGGCGAGGCCACCACCCCGTCCGCCCCGCAGGTGGCCGTCCGCGTCGACCAGGTCGGCTATGTGCGCGGCGAGACGAAGCAGGCGTACGTGATGGGGCCGACGAAGGCGCTCGCGGGGGCGCGCTTCAAGGTCGTCGACGCGAAGGACAAGGTCGCCACGGCAGGCCGCCTCGGTGCGGTCACCGGTCACTGGAACGCGAAGTTCCCGTCCGTGCGGACCGTCGACCTCTCCGCGCTGGACGAGCCCGGCACCTACCGCATCGTCCTGTCCGGCAGCGCGGCCGGCCGCTCACCCGCCTTCCGGATCGCCGACGCGAGCGAGCTGCTGACCCCGCTCGTCCGCGACAACGTCCGCTTCCTCCAGGCCCAGCGCGACGGCGCCGACGTGGTGTCCGGCGGTCTGTCCCACGGCCCGTCCCACCTCGCCGACGAGGACGCGACCGTGTACGCCGACCCGCACTACGACGAAGCCGGCGAGGAACTCCTCGACGAGAGCCTGACCCCGACCGGCGTCAAGACCGACGTCTCGGGCGGCTGGTTCGACGCGGGCGACTTCCTCAAGTTCACCGGCACCACCTCCTACTCGACCGCCGAACTCCTGCTCGCCGAACGGGACTTGCCGGGCATGGAGTCGCTGTCCGCCGAGGCCGAGCACGGGCTGGAGTGGCTGGACAAGATGTGGGACGGCGACAGCGAGACGCTCTACGCGCAGGTCGGCATCGGCGCGGGCAACGACGCCGTACGCACCGATCACGACGTGGGCGGCTGCCGGAGGCCGACGATCGGCTCGATGTGTCGCCCGGTGACCCGGACTACACGATCAAGCACCGGCCGGTGTTCCGCGCCAACAGGCCGGGCGAGCCGATCACGCCGAGTCTCGCGGGACGGGTGGCCGCGGTGTTCGCCCTCGCCGCACAGCGCACCGCCGACTCCGACCCGGACCGGGCGCGGGAGTGGCTGGACAAGGCCGCCGCCGTCCACGACCTCGCCGACACCGACCACGACCCCGACAAGCCGCTCGTCACCGCCTTCCCGAGCGCCTTCTACCCGGAGGACTCCTGGCAGGACGACATGGAGTTCGCCGGTGCCGAACTCGCCCTGGCCGCACGGGCGTTGGGCGACGACCGGGAGTCCGACTGGACCGGCGAGGCGGCCCACTGGGCCAGGGCCTACCTGGACTCCGACGTGAAGGGCACCCTCAACGTCGCGGACGTCAGCGCCCTGGCCCATGTCGACCTGACCACCGCCCTGGACGGCGCCCGCAGCAACGGTGTCGGTGCCGCGGACCTGAACAAGGACCTGCGGCGCCAGTTGGAGGACGGGGTCGACCACGCCGAGCACGATCCGTTCGGTGCCGGTGCGGTCTACGACGACTTCGACGCCGTACCGCACACGTTCGGCCTGGTGGCCACCGCCCGCCTCTACGCCAAGGCCACCGGGGACACGCGCTACGACGCGTTCGCCGGACGGCAGCGGGGCTGGGCCCTCGGCGCCAATCCGTGGGGCACGAGCTTCGTGATCGGCGCCGGTGAGGTCTACCCGCACTGCCCGGAACACCAGGTGGCCAACCTCCGGGGCAGCCTCGACGGGAAGGGCGCGATCCTGCGCGGCGCGGTGGTCAACGGCCCCAACGCGGCTGACAAGCTGGCCGAGTTGAACAGGTTCCCCACGATGAGGAAGTGCACCGCAGCCCCGCCGACCGGAGCCTGGACCGACTTCGACGGCAGGGGCTCGCGGTACGTGGACGACGTGGGCGCCTGGCAAACGGTGGAGCCTTCGCTGGACTTCACCACGACGGCCCTGCTGGCCTTCGCGCTGACCGCAGAGGAGGGCGACCAGTGACCGACCCTCTGAGCCTCCTCAAGTCGTTTTTGCACACACGGGGCACGACAGTCAGGCTGAGCCGTATGACAGGAATCACGGGACTGAGCAAGAAGAACACCTTCGTGTTGACCGTCCGGGACTCGGACGTGGTCGCGACGGCCCTCCGCGAGGCTCTGGCCGGGGCGTCCCCGAGGAGCGTCCCGGCCTGGAACGCGCCGCCGCTCTCGTCGAGTCCAGCGCCGCCGCCAACGAGAGCCTGCTGCACGCTCGTTGGGTCAGGTCCCGACTGGCCGCCGTCGGCTTCACCGGGGACATCGCCTCGGTCACGGCGGTGCGGGCGCTGCGTCAGGCGGAACCGAAGCTGAGCCTGTTGGCCGCTGTGAGTCTGCAGAAGGAGGCAGTGGCCCATCCGGGTGATCCGGCAGCCTCCGGCACGCGGGGAGTTGGAGGCTGCCGGATGCGAGGGGCCGCTCAGGACGTGAGGTAGCAGGACTTGCTCACGCCGGGCAGCGGATCGGTGCCGAAGGCGGCCGTCGTACAGGCGGCGCCGCCGCTGAACGCCTTGTAGAGGAAGCGGCCCCGGGCGCCGTAGGCCACGGTCTGCTGCCCGCTGAAGCCGCATGTCCCGCCCTCCGCCGCACAGTTGGTGGCATAGCCGGCCGGGCCGCCGGTCGCGGTGTAACAGGCCTTCGACTCGCCGGAGATGGGGTCGCCGAACGTGGCGTCGGTGCACGCGGTGTCCCCGGTGGCGGTGGCCGTGGCGAACGCACCGAAGGCGCCGTACATCACCGGCTGTCCGGCCGCCGCCGCGCAAGTGCCGTTCTGGTCCGCGCACTTGGTCCAGCCGCCGGCCGGCGCTCCAGCGGGCGGCAGGTAGCAGTTCTTCACCACGCCGTCGATCGGGTCGCCGAAGTGGGCGTTGGAGCAGGCGACGGAGCCGTTGGTGACCTGGTGGACGAAGTTGCCGTTGGCGCCGTAGGCGACGTCGCGGTGGTAACCGGGCACGGCGCACGTCCTGTTCTCGGCCGCGCAGGCGGTGTATCCCGGCGGGCCGCCCACGTCGGCGACGTAGCAGGACTTGACGAGGTTGGCCGCCGGGTCGCCGCCGAAGGAGTCGTTCGAGCAGGCGGTGCTGCCGGTCACGGTCTTGTAGGCGTAGGTCCCGGCTCCGTAGGCCACCGAGCGGGTGCCGCTGAAGGAGCAGGTGCCGCCCTCGCCCGCGCACCGGGTGTAGCCCGCGCGCAGGGCGCCGGTGCCGGGTTGGGTGGGTGCCGACGGGTTGCCGAGGCCGGTGGCGGAGACGGTGTAGCTGCCGGGCGCGACGCCGGTGAGGTAGACGTAGGTGTCGTCCTGGCTGCCGCCGGTGATGCCGGAGGTCGGGGTGAAGGCGCCGTTCTTCCATACGACGGTGCCGTTCACGGTGACCGTGATGTCCCCGCCGAGCTTCGGCACGCCGATACGGCCGCTGCTGCCGGACGGACTGGTGAGCGTGGCCGCGTAGGTGCCGGCCGACGGGTTGCGCGACCAGGACGCGTTGATGGCGCCCTGCGGCATGGTGATGCGGCCCTGGGCGCTGGTCAGGTCGCCGGGGTGCGGGACGAAGCGGTAGGCGCCGGTCGCCGACTCGGGGCGGTGCCGAGCACGTCGAAGGTGAGCGTGGAGGTGGGCGCCGTGGACCAGCCGTGCGCGAGGCTCATGAACGAACCGCCGTACGCGAGGCCGCCGTCGGACTGGATGCCCTCCCAGAACGTGCTCTTGGTGCCGATGTCGCTGTCGAGCATGTGGCCCCAGGTGCGGCGGATCTGGTCCAGGGCGGTGAAGTCGTCGTTGGCGGTGAAGCGGGCGTTCAGCTCCATGCCGCCGGCGAACGGCGAGACGTTGCCGCCCCATTCGGGGGTGGTCGGGCCGTAGATGCCCCAGTTCCCGCCGAGCCCGGTGATGATGCTCTTCGACTTGGCGGTGGAGTCGCTCAACCCGTACCAGACGGCGAGGGAGTTGCCGTCCTGCGGATACAGGCCGCTGCTCGGGTTGTCCTTGTACATGCCCTTGGAGGCGTCCCACAGCAGGGAGTTGGCGGCTGACCTGATCGCCGCGGCCTTGCTGTTCCAGCTCGCGGCGAGCGCGCTGTCGCCCTCCACCGTGGCGAGGGTCGCGCCGCCCTTGAGGGCGCCGTACAGCAGCGCGTTGGCGGAGATGTTCTCGCCGCCCTGGCCGACCCGGGCCCAGTCCTGGGTGCGGGTCACGTTGAGGAGGTTGTTGCCGTCGATCTTGTTGGTGATGAAGGCCATCCCCGCTTGTAGTTGGACCATTCGGAGTCCAGCCACGACCGGTCGGCGGTGTACGTGTAGTACGTGGACGTCCCCAGCAGGGTCCACGTGTGGTAGGTGTCCGAGCCGGTGAGGTTGAACGGCGGCCCGGACCAGGGATTTCACCCGCCGAGGACTGCGCGTTGTACATCGTGGTGAGCGCGTTGCGGGTCGAGGTGAGGTCGTTCGAGTACGCGTACTGCGTGGGGACGGCGATGCCCATGTCGCCGGGCCACACCGTGCGGTCGCGCTTCGCGCCGTCGACCAGGACGGAGTCGCCGACACCGACGGTGGCGCTGTTGTCCCAGGCCGAGGAGGGCGGCGGCCAGGCGCGGCCCTGGTTGGAGGCGATGGTGTTCAACTGCACGGTGTACGCCCCGGCGTACCAGATGCGGTTGAGCAGGTCGTCGCTGGAGGTGAAGTAGTTGGCGTAGTCCGCCGGGTTCGCCTTCCCCGGTGCCGCGCTGAAGTCGAGGCTGACACCCTTGAGGTCCACCCAGCCCGAGCTGTCGAGGAAGACGGTCAAGTAACGGAAGCCGCCCCGGAGTTGGGCGGTCGGCATGGTGTACGTGCCATTGGCGGAAGGCGTCGCGTAGAGGGCGCCGTCCTCGCCGTCTCGGCCGCTGCTGCGGTCGCTGTTGTTGCCCACGTACAGGAGGACTCGCTGAAGGCCAGACCGACGCGCTGACCGGTGGAGCTGGTGCTGCCGAATGATAACGTTACCAACCCGCCGACCTCCTTCCCGAAGTCGAGCGTGACGGCCGACTGCGCGCCGGAGACCCGGGTCGCCTGCCCGTTGAGCACGTTCGTCGGGTTCGCGACGCTGCCCGAGGTGCGGTAGACGGCGGTCGGCTTGAGCGTGCGGGAGGTCGGCGAGTAGTTCACCGCGTCAAGTGCCGCCTTGGGAGCGGGCGTTGCCGTCGCGGGTGCCACCCCCGCGGACAGCGCGGGGGGTCAGCGCCAGCGCGGCGGCCACCACTGTGGTGAGCCCAACGAGGCGCCCCGGTCCGGGCCTTCGGTTCAGCGGTGGTCGTCGACGGCGCATCAGTACCTCCCGGATCAGTGGGGAACCCGCTGTTCAACTCGCCTTACCAGATGGTGAATCGATTCAATACGATCGACCGCGGGGGCCTGGAGCGGGAGCGGCAACGGGGGTGCGAGATGACTCGCCGAAGTTCGCACCGATGATGGGCGCCCGAAAAGCAGGTGTCAACCCATCGCGTCGGCCCCGACAACCACCTCAACTCCGCTGCAACAACCGGCCCTTGTTGGATTGACAGGGTCGCACCAAGCCGGTTCACTGCCTCGGAGACGGGTACAGGTTTGGACCATTGATCCAGTACTGAATCCATTCACGCCCGGCTCGCCCCGCTACGAGCCGAGGGCCCCAGCCGCGCCCGCCGACCGGCGTCCCCCATCGTGAAATCGAGGCGAGTTCCGGTGTCCCCACGTAGCTTCGACATCGTTGTCAGACCACGGTTCCTCAGCTTTCTCCTGACGGCCGCCCTCGCGTTCGTGGCCCTGGTCCCGATCGCGTCGCCGGCGTCCGCCGCCACCCAGGTGTGCGTCCTGGCCTGCGACACGCTGGACCCGTCGCAGGCACGGCAGGAAACGTTTCCCGTACCGGACAAGACGCTCAACGGCCGGGTCGTCCGGCTCCATGTGTCCGACGCGGACGACATGGCGTGGGCCAGCATCGACGGCGGCACGACCGGCGACGCGGTGTGGCTGGACCGGTCCTGGGACGGCGGCGCCACCTGGGACGGCCTGCTCGGCAAGGCGAGCATCCCGAGCACATGGACCGGTACGAGGACGCTGATGTACAACATCACCGACCCGCGCAACCACAAGCGCGGCCTGGTCCGGGCCTGCGGCGACGCGGCCGGCGTCGGCTGCACGAACTGGGTCTATCCCACGGTCTGCGACACCGTCTGCGATGGCACGAGCGCGGCCCAGGCGGCGGGCGACGACCAGCCGATCCCCTCAACCACGCTGTACGGCCGGACGATTCGGCTGCACGTGGACCAGAAGAACTCGATGGCCTGGGGAAGCGTCGACACCGGCGGCGCCGGTGACGAGATCTGGTTGGACCGTTCCTGGGACGCCGGCTCGACCTGGCCCGACGGCTCCTCCCTGGGCCGTACGAGCACCCCGTCCGGGGCGACCACGACCCGCACCGCGATGTACGCCACCCGCGATCCGCGCGGCCTTCTCTACGGTGGCGCGGTCCGGGCCTGCGGCCGGGAGGCGAGCCACAACGAGGGCAGCTGCACCGCGTGGTACCGGCCCGCGCCGACCAGGGCGCGGGCTGCGGCGGACGCGCTGATGACGTCGTACGACCCTACAACGGCTGGTGGCCCAGCAGTTGGTGGAACTCTGCGGCGACCCTCACCTCCGTGATCGACTTCGCGAAGACGACCGGGACGCACGACTACGACTGGATCATCGCCCGCACCTTCGACCGGAACAAGGGCGTCTTCCCGGCCGGGACGCGCAGTTCGGACGCCATCGAGGGCGACTTCATCAGCCGGGCGATCGACGACTCGGGGTGGTGGGCCATCGCGTGGATCGACGCCTACGACTACACGCACGACGACGCGCTACCTCAACGAGGCGGTGACCATCGCCCGTTACATCCAGCAGTACTGGGACACCGGCACCTGCGGCGGCGGTGTGTGGTGGGACCGGGAGCGGACCTACAAGAACGCGGTGACGAACGGGCAGTACCTGTGGCTGACCACCGCGCTGCACCAGCGGATCGCCGGGGACACGGTGTGGTTGCAGCGGGCGCAGGCGTCGGCCGCCTGGTACAGGGCCAGCGGGATGATCAACTCCTCGGGTCTGGTCAACGACGGACTGTCCTCGTCGTGCACCAACAACGGCTCCACCGTGTGGAGTTACAACCAGGGCCTGGCCATCGGCGCCTTCACGGAACTGTGGAAGACGACCGGCGACAGCTCGCTGCTGGCAACGGCTCGCACGCTGGCGGACGCGGCGATCAGCAGTCCGACGCTGACGTCCGGCGGGGTGCTCACCGAGTCCTGCGACGTCGGTTCGGCGTCCTGCGACGACAACCAGAAGCAGTTCAAGGGCATCTTCATGCGGAACTTCGCCGACCTCGCGAAGGCGACCGGTTCCAGCACCTACCGGGCCTACGTCCAGAAGCAGGCCGACACCCTGTGGGCGGTGGACCGGTCCACGCTCAACGCCCTCGGTGAACGCTGGGCGGGCACCAGCCCGAACCAGACCGACTGGCGCACGCAGGCCAGCGCGCTCGGGGCGCTCACGGCGGCCGCGGGCTGAGCGGCCGGGTGGGTGCGTGGCACCTGGGTAAAGGGCAGTTCACCAACGCGCGGATCCTGACGATGGACCCGCTGATCGGCACCCTGACCGGCGCCGACGTCCTGCTCGTCGGTGCCTTGCTGGTGGGCGTCGGTCCGGGCGTCGTCACGGCGGCCGGGGACGACAACGCCATCGACGCGGCCAACGCCCTGAGTACGTAGGGACGTTGACTCCGAAAAACGCGGACGACCTGCTCGTCGTACCCGACGGCCGCTTCTGGGCGTTCGGCGAGTTCCGGGGCGACGAGCCGCACCACGCGGGGTACGCGATGCGGCTCGGGGCGCGCGTCCGGTCGTAGCCGATCATGGGGTGCCGCTCCCCGGAACCCCGCGCGCAACCGTGCCTCGGCGTCGGCGGCCGGGTCCGGATGCAGGTCAAGGGCCGCCAACGCCGCGCCCAGCAGCGGGGGTTCGGCGCACACCACCGGGCGGACGTTCGGCACGGCCGTCCGGAGGCGGAGTTCGACGTCGTCGAGCAGGGCCTTGTGGCCGGCGGCCAACACGCTGCCGCCCAGGACGACTTCGGGGTCCGGGGCGGTGGCGAGCTGCAGGCGGCACAGGACGGTCAGCGCCATCCTCGCGATCTCCGACGCGAGCCGTTCCACCAGTTCGGCCGCGATCTCGTCGCCCTCGTCGCGGGCCGCGAAGACGGCCGGGCAGAGTTCGCTGAGACGGAGCGCGGGGAGGTCGCCATTGTGGAGGGCGGCGGTGACGTCGGCTACCGAGACGAGGCCGAAGTGGTCAATCACGGCCGTGCGCAAGGCTGTTCGCGGGCCTCGGCCGTCCTCCGCCCGCGCCGCGTGCCACAGCGCCGACGTCCCTACGTCGATGCCGCCGCCCCAGTCCCCGAGATCCGGCCCAGCGCGGCGAAGCCGGTGGTGCGGCCGTCGGGGCGACGCCGACGCAGTTGATGCCGGTGCCGCAGACCACGCCGACACCCCAGGGGCGGCTGGCCCCGGCACGGAGGACGGCGTAGGAGTCGTTGTCGACGCGCTGCGTGACCGCCCAGCGTCGGGCACCCACCTCTTCGCGCAACGCCTTGATCTCGTACGGCAGATCGGCCCCGGCGAGGAACGCGGTGATTCCGTCCACCACGACGTCGTCCGACACCCCCGCCGACGCCATCGCCTCCCGCGCGCATCGCGGCGAGCACGTCCATCGCCGAGTCGACACCGACCGCCTGCGGACGGAACCCGCCGCCCGCGCGCGGCCCAGAATCGTGCCGTCCGTCCTCAACACGGCAACATCGGTCTTGGAGTTGCCGCCGTCGACGGCGAGCAGCAGCCCTGTCCTCATCAGGCCCACCACAGGTGTTCGCGGTTGGCGGCGACGAGCTTCGCCGCCAACTCCTCGGCCACCTTGACCTGTCCGACGAGCGGATGCGCCAGCAGCGCGGTCGCGACCCGGTCTACTCCGCCGTGCAGGGCGGCCTCCAGGGCGAGTTCCTCGTACGCCGTCACATGGGCGACGAGTCCGGCGAAGAGCGGCTCTACGGCCGTGACGGGCAGGGGAGTCGCTCCCTGCGCGTCGATGCGGGAGGGCACCTCGATGACGGCGTCGTCGGGGAGGAAGGGCAGCGTGCCGTTGTTGCGGACGTTGGCGACGCGGACGTCACCGGTGTCGGCGGTGAGGGCGTGCACCAGCTGCACGGCGGCCTCGGAGTAGTAGGCGCCGCCGCGCTTGTCGAGGAGTGCGGGCTTCTCGGTGAGGGCCGGGTCGGCGTACATCTTGAGCAAGTCGCCCTCCATCTCGGCGACTTGCTGGGCGCGGGAGGGCTCGGCGAGCTGCTCTCGGAGGACCTCGTCGTGGGCGTAGTAGTAGCGCAGGTAGTACGACGGGACCACGCCCAGCCTGCGGACCACGTCCAGCGGCATGCGCAGCCGGTCGGCGAGGGCCTGGCCGTGTTCGTCGAAGATGCGCGGCAGGACGTCGACCCCGTCGAGCCGCACTGCCCGTTCCCAGGTGAGGTGGTTGAGGCCGATGTGGTCCAGGGCGACGCGCTTGTGGTCGACGCCGAGCCAGTCGGCGAAGGTGCGCTGGAAGCCGATGGCGACGTTGCAGAGGCCGACCGCCTTGTGCCCGGCGTCCAGCAGGGCACGGGTGACGATGCCGACGGGGTTGGTGAAGTCGACGATCCAGGCGTTCGGGGCCCGCTTGGCGACACGTTCCGCGAGGTCGAGGACGACCGGCACGGTGCGCAGCGCCTTGGCCAACCCACCCGCGCCGGTGGTCTCTTGACCGATGCAGCCGCAGTCGTGCGGGAAGGTCTCGTCGACGTGCCGGGCGGCCTGGCCGCCGATGCGGAGCTGGAAGAGGACGGCGTCGGTGCCGTCGATGCCCTCGTCCGGGTCGGCGGTGGTGGTGATCTTCGCGGAGCTGCCCTGGCGGGCCAGGATGCGGCGGGCGAACGGGGCGATGACGTCGAGCCGGTCCGGGTCGGGGTCGACCAGGGCGATCTCGGTGACGGGCAGGCCCAACCGGGCGAATCCGTCGATGAGTTCGGGGTGTACGTGGATCCGCCACCGACAACGGTGATCTTCAACCTTTGACTCCTGTCAGTGTGACGCCCTCGATGAAGGCCTTTTGTGCGAAGAAGAAGACGATGATCACCGGCGCCATCGCGATGAGGGTGGCCGCCATGGTGAGGTTCCACTGCACCGCGTGGGAGGTCTTGAAGGTCGCCAGGCCCAGGGCGAGGGTCCAGTGGGCGGGCGTCTCGCCGGTGTAGATGAGCGGGCCGTAGTAGTCGTTCCAGGCGTTGAAGAAGGAGAAGAGGCCGACCGCGACGAGCGCGGGGCGCATCATCGGCAGCACCACCCGGGTGAGGACGCGGAGTTCGCCGCAGCCGTCGATGCGGGCCGCGTTGAGGTAGTCCTCGGGGACGGTGAGCAGGAACTGCCGGAGCAGGAACACCGAGAAGGCGTCGCCGAAGAGGGACGGGAGCACCAACGGCCAGATGGTGCCGGTGAGGTGGAACCTGGCCCACATCAAGTACATGGGGATGACCAGGACTTGGGGCGGCAGCATCATCATGGTGATGACGCAGAGGAAGGCCACGTTGCGGCCCTTGAAGCGGAGTCGGGCCAGCGCGTAGGCGATGGGGACGCTGGACAGCAGGGTGGCGGCGGTCGCGGCGATGGCGTAGAGCACGGTGTTGGCGAGCCAGGTGCCGATGGGCGCGGTGCTGAAGACCGTGCGGTAGTTGGACCACTGCCAGTGGTGGGGCCACAGGCTGGTGGTGAGGGACTGGCCGTCGGTCATCAGCGAGGTCAGGAAGATGAACACGATCGGGCCGATGAAGGCGCAGGCCAGGCCGACGGCGATGGCGTGTTCGGCGATCCAGATCAGGGTCCTGCGGCGGCCGGCCCGGCCGCGCGCGCGGTGGGGAGGCGGCGCGGGTCTGCCGGGTGGGTGGCGGGGCGTAGGTCGTGGTCATCGTGGCGGCTCCTCGGTGGCCAACTCCCGCGCGGGAGCGGCGACTTCCCGGTGGGCGAAGCGGTGGGTCATCGCGGGGACTCCTCGATGTCGAAGCCGGAGGCGCGGCGGAGAAGCACGACGGTGAAGGCCATCGCGACCACGAAGAGCACTACGGCCAGCGCGCAGGCGTAGCCCGCGTGGAACTGGTTGAAGCCGGCGATGTAGAGCTGCTGGGGAAGGTGAGGGTGGAGCCGTCGGGATAGCCGGGCGCGGCCTGGATGTTGCCGTTGGCGACCTGTGAGGCGACCATCGCCTGGGTGAAGTACTGGAGTCCGGCGATGACCCCGGTGACGGTCGCGAACAGTACGACCGGGGAGATCGTCGGCAGGGTGACGAAGCGGAAGCGGTGCCAGGGACCGGCGCCGTCGAGTTCGGCGGCCTCGTAGAGTTCGGCGGGGACTTCCAGCAGGGCCGCGAGGAAGATGACCATCATCGTGCCGCTGCCCCAGAGGGCGAGCAGGGTCAGAGCCGGTTTGGACCAGTCCGGTGAGTTGAACCAGAGGGGTCCGTGGATGCCGAGGAGGCCCAGGATCCGGTTCACCGGGCCGGAGTTGGGGTTGAACATGCAGACGAAGGCGACGGTCGCGGCGACCGGCGGGGCCAGCGCGGGCAGGTAGAACAGCGTGCGGAACAGGCTCGCCCCGGCCTTGAGGCGGGCGGTGACCATGGCCACGCCGAGGGCGAAGAGCACCTGCGCCGGGACCATGACGACCACCAGCCAGGCGGTGTTGCGGACCGCGTGCCAGATCAGCGGGTCGCCGTCCAGCAGATAGCGGTAGTTGCGCAGCCCGACGAACTGGGCCTGGGAGATCATGTTCGAGTTGGTGAAGGACAGCCAGACCGTCATCACCAGCGGGTAGACCAGGAAGACGGCGAAGCCGACCAGGCCGGGGGCCAGGAAGAGCAGGACGCGCAGCCGGTTGCGGCGCAGGCGCGCCTTCAACGGGGCTGTGGTGAGCGGGAGTCGGGTGAGCTGGTGGGTGGTCATGCCGTCACTGCCCCAGCTTGAGCGCGGCGTTGTTCTGCTTGTCGACGGCGGTCAGCCCGGCCTTCAGGTCGGAGACGCCGCCGCTCTGCCACTTCTCCACGAAGTGACCGAAGTTGGTGAGGTAGGCGCCGCCGTCGGCGCTGGCCGGTGTGGTCGTGGTGAGCGGGTTCTTGTAGACCTCCAGGAACGGCGCGAAGTCGGGGTCCTTGGAGAGGCCGAGGGCGGGCGAGTCGAGCGCGGCCGTGGTGGTGGGGACGTTGCCGATCGCGTCGGCCAGCGTGGTCAGCGCATCGGTGTCGGTGGTGAGGAACTTGATCAACTTCCAGGCGGCGCCGGGATGTTTGGCGCCACGCGGCATGCCGATCACGTTGCCGCCGACGTAACCGGCGCCGTACAGACCGGACTTGCCGTCGGCGGCGGGTACGGCGGCGGTGCCGTACTCGATGTTCGCCTTGTCGTTCTTGATGAAGGCGTTGCGCCACTCGCCGTCGACCATCATGGCCAACTTGCCGGTCTCGAAGGCGTTCTGGGCGGAGAACTCGTCGCCCATGCCCGCCTTGAAGGTGACGAGCTTCTTCGCGCCGAACCAGTCGACGAGGCTCTTCTGCCAGGTCAGTGCCTGGGCGAAGGCGGGGTCGGCGCCGACGTTGGACTGGCCGTCGGCGGTGAGCCACTTGCCTCCCCAGCTGGGGACCAGGTGCTCGGTGAGCATCTCGTAGGCGCCGAGGTAGGGCATGAACCCGGCGGTCTTGATCGAGCCGTCGGCGTTGAAGGTGGTCAACTTCTTGGCGTCCGCCGCCAGTTCGGACATCGTTCTGGGCGGGGAGGTTATCCCGGCCTTCGCGAAGAGCTTCTTGTTGTAGTACAGGCCGAAGGTGTCGGCGAGCCACGGCATCGTGCAGCGCTTGCCGTCGAAGGCGGTGTACGACTGGACGGCCTTCGGGATCTGGCTCATGTCGACGTGGTCGGCCTTGATGTCCGGGTGAGGTCCTGGAAGGCCCCGCTGGAACACCAGCCGCCGACGTTCGCGGCGTTGAACGAGGACGCCACGTCGGGCGCGGTGCCGCCGCGGATGGCCTGGTTGACCTTGTCGTCGGTCTGCGCGGCGACGGCCTTGACGGTGATGTACGGGTATTTCTTGTGGAACGCGGCCAGCACCGCGTCGACCGAGGCGATCTCGTGCGGGGAGCTGAGGCCGTGCCAGAAGGTGATGGTGACCGGGGTGGTGTCGCCGGCGCCGGTGTCCGCCTTCGACGTGGCGCCGCCGGTGGTGCATGCTGCGGCCAGCAGCGCCGTTGCCGCGAGCAGCGACGCGGCGACGGTACGGCGGGCGGTACGGGACTCGGACATGGAACCTCCGGCAACTTTGCTTACCACTTATTGACCAGTGGGCACATGTTGGGGCACCATTTGGGCACTGTCAAGCAAGCTTCCCGAAGAAAAATGACCACTGGTATGGAAAGTTGGTAGGCATGGTCAGCGGTGAGAGCCGTTGGGAGAAGCGGGAACGCATCCGCACCCACCTCCTCGACCTGGTCGAGGAGACCGGCCCCGGACGTCCCTCCCGGGCGAGCGGCAGCTGTGCGAGGAACTCGGGGTCTCCCGCCCCACCCTGCGCGCGGTGGTCGACGACTTCGTCCGCGACGGTCTGCTGGTGCGGGAGCACGGGCGCGGTGTCTTCGTCGCCCGCGCCAAGGTCGCCCAGCACCTCAGCGGCGCCGCCCCCGGGCAGGCCCAGGGGCTGGGCGTCGGCGGTGTCGACGGCACCTGGGCGAGCCGCACCCTGGACTTCAAGACCATCGCCGCGGGACCCCGGATCGGGCGCCGGCTGGGCATCGCGCCCAGCGAGCAGATCCTGCGGATCACCCGGCTGCGTACGGTCGACGGCGACCCGATGTGTGTGGAGACCCTCCATGTCCCGCACGCGCTGGTCCCCGGGCTGACCCCCGCGACCTGGAGACCGACTCCTTCTACCGACTGCTCGGCCGGCGCTACGAGATCCTGCTGACCGACGCCGCGCAGAGCATCGAGCCGACGGTGGTCGACGAGTGGGAGGCCGAGGTCCTCGGCGTCTCCGTGCACACCCCCGCCCTGCTCTTCGAACGGGCGGCCAGGGACGCGGACGGCCGGGTCGTCGAGTTCACCCGCTCCGTCTACCGAGGCGACCGCTACCGCATCTTCACCAGGCTGTCCCTGGCCGCCCGGCCCGACGGCGGACGCGTCGTCGACGGCTCCTGGTCGGCGGCCACCACCGTCCCCGGCGCCGACACCCTGGTCTTCGACCCCTACTGGACCAACTAGGCACCTCCGCACACCAGTTCACCGCGCCGGTCCGCCGGCCGACGCGGCGATCCCGCACGCCCTTCCCCACCCGGAAGACACGCCCCTCCCCACCAGAAAGGACCGCTCATGTTCCGTCACGCAGTCACCGTGACCGGTGTCGTGGCCGCCACGGTCACCACCCTGCTCGCCTGTACGGCCTCGGTCCCGGCCGGCGTCTCCCCCTCCGCCGCCTCGGGTGTCCAGCTGCAGACCTGGCTCTACCCCGGCTCGACCGGCGACTCCACCTGCACCGCCAAGAGCGAGTACGCCGACAACAGGGTCAAGAACGGCGCCCTCAACCCCGAGTACTGGTCGGTCGGCGGCAACGGCGCGGTGACCCTGGAGACGACGGCCGACGGCAGCTGCAACACCTACAGCGCGGCCAACGTCGCCGACCTCAAGGCGCACTCCGCGTACCAGTACCCGACCCTCTCCGGTATGACCACCGCCGATGTCCACGCCCTGGTCAGCAGCAACAGCACGCGCACGGCGGCCGTCACCAAGGTCACCTCCCTGGTCAGCGACGCCGGACTCAGCGGCGTCGACGTCGACCTGGAGGACTACTGGTCCTGGAGCACCGCCGACTTCACCAACTACAAGACGTTCCTGAAGCAGTTGGCGACCGCCCTGCACGCCAAGGGCAAGCGCCTCCAGGTCGACGCACCCGCGATGACCGAGGACGCCTCGTTCTACGACTACGCGGCCGTGGCCGCCACCGGCGCCGACGACGTCGTGATCATGGCGTACGACGAGGAGTTCGACACCGCGTCCGGCGCCCGCTGCCTGCCCATCAGCCCCTACGACTGGCTGAAGAAGGTCACCACGTACGCGCGGAGCAAGGTCACCGACCCCAGCCGCCTGATCATCGGTCTGCCGTCCTACGGCTACAGCGCGCCCGACCCGTGCGACCTCGACTCCGTGACGGGCAACATCCAGTTCGGCGACATGAAGAAGAGCCCCGGCTTCTCGTCGAACCCGACCACCACAGAGAGCCGCCGGGACGCCTCCTCCGGCGAGATCCGCTGGGTCTCCGGCGGTGTCCTCTACGACTACGTCGACAGCGTGGCGATGGACCGCAAGCTCGCCGTCCTCAAGGGCCTCGGCGTCACCAAGGTCTCGGTGTGGTCACTGGGCGGCGGGAACCCCTGGTTCTCCAACTGACGACGTTGATCGGCCAGTTGCTCTGACGCGGCGGGCGCCCCAGACCCGCGGGGCGCCCGCCGCACCAACTTCCCTTACTTCTTTGCTGTGTTGAGCACGTGGTCACGGGACGCGCTGACCTCGGCGCGCAGTTCGGGAAGGTTCACGTCGAGCACCTGGCCGGCCCACTTGCGCGGCTGTCCGTCGACGAACACGGCGGTGATGTTGCGGGCGTCCCCCAACACTCCGGGTACAGGACGAGGTGCTCGTGGAAGAGCACGCCGTCGCGGACGTCACCGGTGGCGGTGAACCCGGTGTCGTCGACGTAGTCGATGTGGTCGCCGGTGACGGTGTAGCTGCCGGTGTAGGCGCTCCGGCGGTTCCCCCTGGCCTCGTCGTAGCGGCCGTCCGGGAGGAGTTCCTGCCGGATGTGCCCGTCGGCCGTCACCCACATGCCGACGAAGGGGTGCGGTGCTGCGTTCGTGTTCATGGCTCCACGGTCGCGTTCCCGCGCACGGGTAACCAGGCCACACCTCTCCTGGGTGTCCGGCACCCACCCTGGGTCCTTCAGGAGGAGGGGGTCTCCGTCCTGGGGACCACGGGTCCTACGGTGGCGTCGAAGGCGTGGGTCACCTCGGGCTCGACGCCGGGCAGGAGCAGCGCGCGGACGCGGTCCTCGAAGCCCCGGTCGGTGGCGGTGAGCCGGTTGTGGTGCTGGGCGAGGTGCTCGGCCCAGGAGCCGACGAGGTAGTTCTCGATGAACCGACCGGCGTCATTGCCGTCCTGGAAGAGGCCCCAGGTCAGGGCGCCGGTACGGCGGCGGGAGTGGGCGACGCGGTCCATGGCGTCGATGAACGCGGCGCAGTCGTCCGGTGCCACGCGGTAGACGACGGAGACCAGCACCGGGCCGTCGGAGGGCCGGGCTCGAAGACCAGGGGCGGGGGTCGGCCAGTGGTCGGAGAGGGAGGGGTCGATGCCCTCCATGCTGTAGAGCTTCCACCGGTAGAGGGTGAGCGCGCTGAGCAGCATGACCACGGTGCCGATGAGGAGGGCGGTGGTCAGGCCCAGCCATTGGACCAGCGCGCCCCAGACGGGGGCGGCGACGGCCTGGCCGCCCTGGAAGACCAGCAGGTAGACGGCGAGACCCCGGGCCCGGACCCAGCCGGGGAGGCGGGTCTGGATCGCCGCGTTGAGCGTGGACAGCACGCCGATCCAGGCCACCCCGGCGGGCAGCAGCACGAGGACCGCGATCCAGATGACGTGCACGGTCGCGAGGACCAACAGGACGAGGGCGAACATGACGGCACCGGCGGCCAAGATGCCGTTGATTCCCAGGTGTTGGCGCAGCCACGGCAGTGCGAACGCGCCCCCACCGCTCCGACCCCGACCGCGCCGAGCAGCAGGCCGTACCCGCCCGAGCCCATCCCGAGCGAGTCGGCGGCGATCAGCGGGAGCAGCGACCACAGGGCCGCCGCGCCGGGGATGAACAGGGCGGTGCGAAGCAGGACCCGGCGGACGCCTGGAGCGTTCCAGACGTAGCGGCGGCCCGCGTGCAGGGCGGTCAGGAGCCGTTCCTGCTGGCCGGCGGGGACGGTGGTCTTCGGGCGGTGCCACAGCACCAGGACGGCGGCGATCCCGAGGAACGACAGCGCGTTGAAGCCGAACACCCAGCCCGCGCCGGCCGCCGCGACCACGACACCGCCGAGCGCGGGACCGACCGCGCGCGCCAGGTTCATGTTCACCGCGCCCAGCGCGGACGCCTGCCCCAACTGCTCCCGCTCCACCAGCTCCGGCTGGATGGCCTGCCACGACGGCCCCATCAACGCGGTCCCGCAGCCGAGGAGGAAGGTCAGGACCAGCAGGGGTACGGCGGACAGCGCGTCCGCGAAGGCCAGCACGGTCAGCACCGCCGACACGGCGAACATCGCGACCTGCGCGACGACCAGCAGCCCGCGCCGGTCGAACCGGTCCGCGAGCACGCCCGAGGGCAGCGCCAGCAGCACGATCGGCAGACTCGACGCCGTCTGCACCAGCGTCACCATGGTCGCGCCATGCCCGAGCAACAGCCACTGCGCGCCGACGGTCTGCATCCAGGTACCGATGTTCGACACGAACTGGGCGATCCACAGCGCCCGGAACACCGGCCGGGCCAACGGCGCCCAGGCCGAGCCGGACTCCGCGGCCTTCCCCGTCGTCGTACTCGCGCTCATGCTGCTGCTCCCGGGGCGAGGCGTGCGGTCGGTCGGTCGAGAAGAAGGTACGGCAGCTCAGTGCTGGTCGGGCCACAAGCCGCCGTAAAACCGGACCCGTCGTGGGACCGGTCCGGCTCGGGCGGGGCGGGTCGTCCGGCGACACCGCTGGGGCCCGCTGGGGCCAGGTCTGCGAGGATGGATCGGTCCAGCACATGGGTCTGCTCGAATCGATCGCCTTCACAGATCGGGACAGGCAGGGGCAGGCACGGGCAGGCAAGAACGGCCAAGGACGGACGGGCAAGGACGGACGGGCAACGACGGACGGGCAACGACGGGCGGGCAACGACGGGCAAGGCCAGAAGCAGGGCTGCCAAGAACAACAGGCACCACATCGCGGGCGGACCAGCACGGACACGGGAGGCGGCCATGGACCTGCGGCACCTGAAGTACTTCCTCGCGGTCGCCGAGACCCGCAACTTCACGCAGGCGGCGGCCAGTTGCTACGTCGCCCAGTCCGCGCTCAGCCAGCAGATCGCCCGCCTGGAGAAGGACGTGGGCGCCCGGCTCTTCAGCCGCACCAGCCGTTCCGTACGGCTGACGGCCGCCGGGGAACTCCTCGAACCACTGGCCCGCCGCATCCTCGCCGACGTCGACAACGCCCAGGCCGCCCTCGACGCCCTGTCCGGACTGCGGCGCGGGCGGCTGCGCCTGGGCCTGCTGCAGACGCGGGCCTCCTCGGTCGACCTGGTCGAGGTGATGGCCGACTACCACGCCCGCCACCCCGGCATCGACTTCCATGTGACCAACGCGCCCAGCGCGGAGATGGCCGCGGCGGTGCTCGCCGGGGAGCTCGACATCGCCGTGGTGGGCCTCGGACCGCGCCAAGTCCCGGACGGGCTGGACCACTTCGTCCTGGACAGCGACCCGCTCGTCCTCGTCGTGCCCGCCGGCCACGCGCTGGCCGACGGCGGTGACGTCGTCGACCTCGCCGACCTGCCGGACACCCACCAGCTCATCCAGTTCACCCGGGGCAGCGGGCTGCGCCGGCAGGTCGAGGCCGCGTTCGCCCGCGCGGGAGTGGAACCGGGCCAGCACTTCCAGGTCGGCCAGATCCAGGACATGATCCGGCTGGCGGCACGCGGGATCGGCGTGACGGTCGTACCGCGGTCGTCGGCGCTCGGCAATGACCCGCTGCCGGGCAAGCGATCACCCGTCTCCGGTCTCGACGCACCACCCGGCGCGGCACCCGGGTACGCACTCCCTACGGCGCCCGCGCGCTCCGTATCGCCGACGACGCTGCGGTGCACACCATCTGCGTGGTCCACGACAGCAAGCGACTGGCGCCGGCCGCCGCCGCGTTCCTCGACGTGGTGGAGCGGCACGCGGTCGGGGACCAGGACGGCAGGTCAGCGACGATCGATCGCTGACGCCGATTGCTGCACCCGCATCCATATGTTGGACGAAACGCTCCCGCGGCGCGAGGCTCGGAGGAGGAAGTCGAGAGCCCGGCGGCTCGGTGGACCGGTCCCAACGGACCCCGTGAGGCCGGGCCCCAGGGAACCCGTCGGCGAAGGGGAGCAATGCCATGTCTGCCGTACTGCGGGACGCGTGGACCACGGTCGTGCCCGACATGGAGGACCGGCATGGCCCGCTGCCTCCCCTGATGCTCGCGCTGACGGTGGTGACCGGGCTCGTGGACGCCTTCAGCTATCTCGTCCTGGGCCATGTCTTCGTCGCGAACATGACGGGCAACGTCGTCTTCTCCGGCTTCGCGATCGCCGGTGCGGCGGGTTTCTCGCTGGCCGCCTCGCTCGCGGCGCTGGCCGCGTTCGCCGCGGGCGCCCTGATCGGCGGGCGGCTCGCGCACGGTGCCGGGGCTCATCGTGGACGGGTGCTGCACCTGGCGCTGGTGCTGGAGACGACCCTGGTCCTGGCCGCGTACGTCGTCGCCCAGGTCACGGACACCTCGCACGTGACCACGGCCGTCCAGTACTCCCTGATCGTGCTCCTCGGTCTCGCGATGGGCGTGCAGAACGCCACCGCCCGCGCCCTGGCCGTACCCGACCTGACCACGACCGTGCTCACGCTCACCATCACCGGTATCGCCGCCGACAGCCGTCTCGCGGGCGGCAAGGGCAGCAAGGTCGGCCGTCGACTGCTGTCGGCCGCAGCGATGTTCGCCGGCGGTCTCGCCGGTGCCGTCACGGTCGAGCACGGCGGCCGGGCGCTACCCTGCTCTTCGCCGCGGTCCTGCTGGTGTCGGCCTCCGTCACCGCGTTCGCCCTGACCCACTCCAACGCCTCGTGGACGAAGCCGCTGTGACGTCATCCCGGTCCAGGTGGCGACGCAACTTCCGCTCCGCGCTCCTCGAACTCGCCCTGACCGCACTGATGTTGTTCGTCGTGGCGACGGTCGTCCGCTAGCTGCGGGGCACCATCGACCCGGCGTCGCGGACCCGGGTCTGCCCCGCGGGCGTCCACGCGGCCCGGGGGCCGAGGGAGATCCAGACGCCGAACTCGCCCTGGGACGGCTCGCCATGCCGTGACTCCCAGGCGCCGTTCCCGCAGAGCAGCACAGCGCAGTCCTTGGGCTCCGGAAGGCCGCGCCAGGCGCAGTCCCAGATGGCGCACCGCGGGGCATCGGCAAAGGGCTCGCGGACTCGATAGAGCGTTGAGGACAAGGAACACGCCTTTCGAACACGGGCGGGGCGGACGCGCTTTCACGGTACGTGTCCGACGCTGCCCCGGTGACAGCCCGGCCTCTCCCCGAAACCCTTCCGCCTGGCAGAAGCCGCCTTGCCGCGCCCCCGCCCCCGTCACGAACCTGATTCCAACCACGGCACGCGGGGCGACGGAGCCCCGCCGACAGGGACGGGATCACCCATGCCGCACATGACCGCCTTCGCCAGGAACCAGTGGTACGTCGCCGCCTACAGCCACGAGGTCGGCCGCGACCTGCTCGGCCGGACGATCCTCGGTGAGCCCCTGGTCTTCTACCGCACCGAGGACGACGGCACCGCCGTAGCGCTCCACGACCGGTGCGTGCACCGCAGGTTCCCGCTCTCCGAGAGCCGGCTCGACGGGGACCGTGTCGTGTGGCTACCACGGCTTCACCTACGACACGTCCGGCGCCTGCGTGTACGTGCCGGGCCAGAAGCGCATCCCCGCACCGCCCGCGTCGCGTCCTACCCCGTGGTCGAGCAGGACGCGTTGGTGTGGGTGTGGATCGGCGACCCGGCGCTCGCGGATCCGCACATCATCCCCGCGCCCCGCACCTCGCCTCCCCGACTGGGTCACCGTCAGCGGCATGGAGCCGATCGACGCCGACTACGGCCTCCTCGTCGACAACCTCCTCGACCTGTCCCACGAGACGTATCTGCACGGCGGTTACATCGGCTCCCCGAGGTCGCGGAGACCCCGATCACCACGGAGGTCGACGAGGGCGCGGGCGTCGTACGGGTGAGCCGGCACATGGACGACGCCGAGTGCCCGCCGTTCTACGCCAAGTCCACTGGAATACAAGGGCGGATCACCCGCTGGCAGGACATCGAGTACCACGCGCCCTGCCTCTACCTCCTGCACAGCCGCATCGCCCCGGTCGGCGTGGTCCCCGAGGAGGACGGCAGCGACCCGAACGGCTTCCACACCGAGATCACCTACGCCATCACGCCCTCGTCGGACGGCAAGGTGTACGACTTCTGGGCGGTCTCCGCGACTGGGCCACGGCCGACGCGGAGGTCACCGAGTTCCTGCGGAGCAACAACCACACCGTCGTCATGAGGACGTCGACGCCCTCAACCTCCTTCAGAAGACGCTGGGTTCGGAGCGCAGCGGCTACCAGGAGCTGAGCATCAACATCGACACCGGCGGTCTCGCCGCCCGCCGCATCCTCGCCCGTCTCGTCGAGGAGGGCGCCAAGCCCGTGGAGAGGGTCCAGTGACCGCTCCGACCGGCGAGGTCTACCGCATCGACTGGCTGCCGGGTACCGACGTCCTGCACGGCACCTGCCACTGCGGCCGCGAGCACACCTCCCAGGACCCGGTCGAGATGTGGGAGTGGATGCTCGCCCACCCCCGCGGCCACGCGGTCGACGATCCGCAGGGAGCCGGCGCATGACCGACCATGAAGTCGAACTCGTCGTAGCAACAAGGGAGTTCGCCGCCGACGGCGTCCTCGCCCTCACCCTGCGCCATCCGCTCGGCGAGCAACTCCCCGTCTGGGAACCGGGCGCCCACATCGACGTCCTGCTCGGTCCCGGCCTGGAGCGCCAGTACTCGCTGTGCGGCGACCCGGCGGACCGTACGGCGTGGCGGATCGCGGTGCTGCGGGAGCCGGACGGGCGCGGCGGATCGGCTTACGTGCACGGGCAGTTGGAGCAGGGCGACAAGGTACGGGTGCGCGCGCCCGCGCAACCACTTCCGCCTGGAACCCGCCCCCGCTACCGCTTCGTCGCGGGCGGCATCGGCATCACTCCCTGCTCCCGATGCTGGCCGCCGCCGGGCAGCGGGCGCCGAGTGGAGCCTGCTCTACGGCGGTCGTACCCGCGACTCCATGGCGTTCACCGAGGAGTTGGCGCGCTACGGCGACCGCGTCACCGTCGCTCCGCAGGACGAGGCCGGGCTGCTCGACCTGCCCTCCGTCCTCGACGACGTCCCGGACGGCACCCTCGTCTACTGCTGCGGTCCCGGGCCGCTGCTCGACGCGGTCGAGGCACGGTGCCCCGCCGACATCCTGCGCGTGGAGCGGTTCCAGCCGAAGGTCCAAGTGGTGGGTGCCGACAGCGAGTTCGAGGTCGTGCTGGAGCAGAGCGGCAGGACGCTGACCGTCCCGGTCGGTGTGTCCGTGCTCGACACCGTGCGCGCCGCCGGTGTCGAGGTGCTGTTCTCCTGCACCGAGGGCACCTGCGGGACCTGCGAGACCGATGTCCTGGACGGCGTACCGGACCACCGGGACTCAGTGCTGAGCGAGGACGAGCGGGCGGCCGGGGAGACCATGCTCATCTGTGTCTCGCGCTGCCGCGGGAAGCGGCTCGTGCTGGATCTCTGATCCTCAGGTCGTCGTCGATCAGGGCTGCGACGGCGAGGAGTTGAGGCAGCAGGTCCCGTCGTACGGCATCGACGGAGCACCGGCCCGCGGGCATCGCGATGCTCACGCCGGCCACCACCGCGCCGTCCCGGTCCCGCACCGGGGCGGCCACCGCTCGTATTCCTTCCTCAAGCTCCGGGTCCACGAGTGCGTGGCCCTCGTGCCGGATTCGGTCAAGTTCCCTGCGCAGCGCGCCGGTTGGACGCCTGGTCTCCAGTTCCCCGGGGGCAGATGGGCGAGGAGCACCCGGCCCGCGGCGGTGGCGCGGGCGGGCTGTCGCGTGCCCACGGTGATGGTGACGGCCAGGACGCGGCGGGCCGGCAGACAGGCGACGTGGACGGCGTCGTCGCCGTCGAGGACGCACAGGGACGCCGACTCCCCTGTGCGGGCGACGAGTTGCTCCAGATGCGGGGTCACGGTCTGCGGCAGTGTGGAGCCGGCGAGGTAGGCGTAGCCGAGTTCCAGGACGTGCGGGGTGAGCCGGAAGGCAGGCGCGGGCCACCTCGCCGAGGGTGCGCGCGGGGTGCTCGGCGTCGAAGGAGCGGATGACGGCGAGGCCGCGCTCGAAGGACCTCACGAAGTGCGGTGCGCGGACTGCCGCAGGCATCGTCGCCTCCCGTCGGACGCACGGGGTGAGCCCCGGGAGCACGGTAGAAGCGCATTTCGATAACTGTCAACAATTTTGTTAGCCAAACCATTGACCCGGTCGGACGCCGGGTTCTACGTTCCCGCTGAACACCAGGAGAGCACCCCTGTGCGCTGTGCGCACAGCCTGTCGGAACACCGTTGTCTGCACAGGAGGAGCCATGCGTCGTCTGCTCGCCGGTCTCACGGTCGGCACCTTTCTGTTCGCCACCGCGGCCTGTGGCTCGTCCGGCGGGTCGGGTTCGTCGAAGAGCACGTCGTCCGGGGCACCACGACCGTCAAGGTGGGGGTCATCCCCATCGTCGATGTCGCCCCGCTCTACCTCGGCCAGAAGGAGGGCTTCTTCAGCAAGCACGGCCTGAAACTGTCGATGACCCTCGCGCAGGGCGGCGCGGCCATCGTGCCGGGTGTGGTCAGCGGCCAGTTCCAGTTCGGCTTCTCCAACATGACCTCGCTGATGCTCGCCCGGTCGCAAAACGTCCCGGTGAAGGCCATCGCCAACGGCGTCGCCTCAACGGGCGTGTCCGGCAAGGACTTTGGGGCCCTCGTCGTCAAGAAGGGCAGCAGCCTGAAGTCGGCGAAGGAGCTGGAGGGCAAGAAGGTCGCGGTCAACACGCTGAAGAACATCAACGAGACCGCGGTCCGCGCATCCGTCCGCACGGCGGGCGGCGACCCGGACAAGGTGAGGTTCGTGGAGCTGGCCTTCGACCAGATGCCGGCCGCGCTCGACAAGGGCCGGATCGACGCCGCCATGGCCGTCGAACCCGCGCTGACCACCATGCTGAAGCAAGGGGCCCAGCAGATCGCCTGGCCGATGGTCGACGTGGCGAAGAACCTCACCGTCGCCATGTACTTCACCTCGCAGGCGTACGCCGCGAAGAACCCGGACACCGTGAAGAAGTTCCAGGAGGCCACCGCCGAGTCCCTGGCCTACGCCGACGCCCACCCGGACGAGGTCCGGCAGATCGTCGCCACCTACACGAAGGTCCCCTCCAGCGTGCTGGCCAATATGGTCCTGCCCAAGTGGCCCGCGGACCCGAACCGTTCGTCGATCGAGGCGCTGGAGCAGCTGAGCGTGACGGACGGCCTCTTCAAGACGGCCCCGACCTGGACAAGCTGCTCCCGTGAAGGGACTGCACACCGCACTCGGTGCGGCCGGACTCGCCGCCTTCCTCGCCCTCGGCGAGGTCGTGCCGCGCGTCGGCATCGTCAAGCAGGCCTACTTCCCGCCGACCAGCCGCATCGCCTCCGCGTTCCGGGACGAACTCAGGGACGGCACGTTCTGGTCCGCGCTCGGTGACACCCTGACCGGCTGGGCCCTGGGCCTGGCGATCGCCGTCGGCGCGGGCATCGTCGTAGGCGTCCTGCTCTCCGTGGTCCCCCACCTCCGCGAGGCCACGGCCTCCACGATCGAGTTCCTCCGCCCGATCCCGTCCGTCGCCCTCATCCCCCTGGCGGTGCTGTTGTACGGCACGGAACTCAGGTCGGTGCTGTTGCTCGTCGTCTACGCCTCGTTCTGGCAGATCCTGATCCAGGTCCTCTACGGCGTCCAGGACGTGGACCCGGTCGCCGAGGAGACGGCGCGGTCGTACGGTCTCGGCACCTGGGCGCGAGTCCGGCACGTGCTGTGGCCGAGCGCGCTGCCGTACGTCATGACGGGCGTGCGGCTCGCTGCGGCCGTCGCGCTGATCCTCACCATCACCGCCGAACTGGTCATCGGCGCACCGGGGTTAGGGGCGACCATCGCGGTCGCGCAGAGTTCGCAGGCCGTGCCCGAGATGTACGCGCTGATCGTGGTGACCGGTCTGCTGGGACTGCTCATCAACGTGGGCGCGCGCACCGTGGAACGGCGGGCGCTGGCCTGGCACCAGTCGGTGCGCGGGGAGGTGGCGGTGTGAGGCGGACCCTGATCCGGCTGCTGTACGCCGTCGCGCTCCCGGCCGTCCTGATCGCCCTGTGGTGGCTGGCGTCGGACGGCAGCACCAACGTGTACTGGCCGCCCCTGCGCACGATCCTGAAGACCTTTCCCGACGTGTGGACCGGCGACCGCCTCAGGACGGACGTCCTGCCCAGCGTCCTGCGCCTCGCGGCCGGTTACGCCACCGCGGCCGTCGTCGGCGTCGCGCTCGGCACGGTGATCGGCTCCTACCGCCGGGTCCGCGCGGTGTGCGAACCGGTCCTGGAGTTCCTACGGGCCGTACCGCCACCGGTGTTGGTCCCGGTCATCATGCTGTTCGCGGGCATCGGCGACACGATGAAGATCGTCGTCATCGCGAGCGGCTGCGTCTGGCCCGTCCTCCTCAACACCGTCGAGGGCGTCCGCGCGGTCGACCCGGTCATGAAGGAGACGGCCCTCTCCTACGGCGTGACGGGCGTCGCCCGGCTGCGCTCGCTGGTGCTGCGCTCGGCGAGCCCGCAGATCTTCGCCGGGCTGCGCCAGTCGCTGTCCATCGGGATCATCCTCATGGTCATCAGCGAGATGTTCGCGGCCACCGACGGACTCGGTTTCACCATCGTGGAGTTCCAACGCGGCTTCGCCATACCGGACATGTGGACGGGCATCCTCGTCCTCGGGATCCTGGGATTCCTGCTCTCCGTCGTCTTCCAGGTGGTCGAGCGGCGGGTGCTCGGCTGGTACCACGGCCTGCGCGCCGCCACCCGCCGGTCCTGGTGACGCTCATGAAAGGGCGGTCCATGCACGCACAACTCGACGTATCCGGCCTGCGGAAGGTCTACGAGGGTTCCGGTCGCCGGGTGGAGGCGGTGCGGGACCTCACCTTCACCGTCGACGCCGGCGAACTGGTCTGTCTCGTCGGCCCGTCGGGCTGCGGCAAGACGACACTGCTGAAGTGCGTGGGCGGCCTGCTCACGCCCACCGGGGCCAAGTCCTCCTGGGCGGACGGAAGGTGACAGGACCGCCGCCCGGGATGGCGTTCGTGTTCCAGGAGTACGGGCGCAGCCTCTTCCCTGGATGCGGGTCGGCGAGAACGTCGAACTCCCTCTGAAGCAGAAGGACTTGTCGAAGGGCCGACGGCGTGAACTGGTCGCGGACGCGCTGGAGTCGGTCGGCCTGACGGAGGCCGCGGGTGCGTATCCGTGGCAGCTGTCCGGCGGGATGCAGCAGCGGGTCGCCATCGCCCGCGCGCTCGCCTACGAGCCCGAGGTCCTGTTGATGGACGAGCCGTTCGCGGCGGTCGACGCGCAGACCCGGGCCGATCTGGAGGACCTGGTACGGGGTTGTGGCGGGAGCGCGGCATCACGATCCTGTTCGTCACGCACGACATCGACGAGGCCGTGTACCTGGGCGAGCGCGTGGTCGTGCTGTCCGCGTCCCCGACCGTCGTCCAGGAGCAGCTGAAGGTCGATCTGCCCCTGGAGCGCGACCAGTTGCACACCCGGTCGCCCCGCGCTTCGCCGAACTGCGGACCCATGTCTACGAGCAGATCCAGGCGGCGAAGCGCGGGACTCTCCCGGTGCAGGACCGGCTCACGAAGTGAGGTACGCCTCCACCTCGCTCAACTGGGCAGCGGGCCAGCCGGTGTTGGCGGTGACGTTCAGCCGCACGTAGCGCAGGTTCGTGCCGCTGGGCAGAGCGACGGTGACGGTGTTCCCGGATGCCGGGTCGAAGCGGTAGCCGGTGGAGCCGACGACGGTCGAGTAGGCCGATCCGTCGGTGCTGCCCAGCACGGACAGCGTCTGCGTGCGGGCGCCCCACGCGGACGACGGCGGCAGCTTCAACACCAGCCTGCGCACCGCCTGGTTGGAGCCGAGGTCGACCGTCAGCGCCTGCGGGAAGGCGTTGTTGGTGGACTCCCAGTAGGAGTTCGCGTCGCCGTCGACCGCCTTGCCGGGCGTGTAGACGTCCTGCGAGCCGGTCGCGGTGGCCGGGCGGCCCTTGGCGAGGTTGGTGTTCTGGTCCGGGGGCGGGTTGCCCTGGCCGGGCTGCGGCCAGGTCGAGCAGTCCGACCAGGTGCTGCTCCAGCCGGAGTTGCCGCCGCCGTCGGTGAGGGTGAAGGCCCCGGAGCCGGACGGGTAGGGGCAGTTGTAGATGCCGGCGACGCCGACACCGGTGGCCTGTACGTTGCTGAACCTGGCCGCGCCCTGCGCCTCGGCCTGGACGACGACCGTGCCGGTGTTCTGCACGCTCGCGCCGCTGACGGTGACGTTGCCGGTGGAGTAGCCGTGGCCGCCGCCGGACACGAACTCGAAGGCGCTGTACGGGCTGTTGGTGATGGTCGTGTTGGTGATGTTGACGGTGGCGTTGACCGCGCTGTCGTAGGAGTCGACGCGCAACGCGCCCATGGGGTGGCCCCAGTTGGGGTTGATCGCGCCGGTGCGGACGAGGGTGTTGCCGTCGACCGTGATCGTTCCGCCGAGCGGGGAGAAGGGGTCGAGGAACTTCTGGTTGGAGATCGCGATGCCGCTGCCGAGGGCGTTGGTGTCGGAGACCAGGTTGTTCCTGACCGCGATGTTCGTGCCGCCGTAGATCGCGATGCCGTTGGCGAGGTTCGGCTGCGAGATGGTGTTGTTCTCGAAACTGCTGTTGGTGTCCGGGGAGTTGAGCGACCACATGGCGAGGGAGTCGTCGCCCTGGTTGCGGAGGAAGTTGTTGCGGACGATGACGCCGTGGGCGTTGCCGTTGAGGTTGAGACCGTCGGCGGTGGTGTCGAGGATGCGGTTGTTCTCCACGACGAGGTTGTCGTTGTTGCCGGTGAGCCAGAGGCCGACCTTGACGTGCTGGATCCACATCCCGGAGACCGAACTGCCCGGACCCAGGGATCCGTTGACGAAGTTGTCCGGGTTGGAGTCGACGCGCTCGGTGACCTCGCCGATGACCGCGAAGTCCTTGATGTGGACGCCGCCGGAGGAACTGGTCTGGTCGATGAAGCGCGAGGTGTGCACCACCGAGTACCACTGACCGGCGCCCTGCAGCGTCACGTTCTGCACACCGCTGAGCGAGGAGGTGAGCCGGTAGTCGCCCGGCGGGATCCACACCACTCCCCCTGCGCGGCGGAGATTGCGTCCCGGAAGGCCTGGGTGGAGTCTCCCGCGCCGCTGGGGTCGGCGCCCTTGGAGACCACGGACACCGAACCGGCGGGCTGCGCGGCGGCCCCGGCGACCTGCTCGAAGTCGGCCACGTCGACGGTGACTTGGACCCCTGTCGCCACGAGAGCGACCTTGTCGCCCTGCTGCACGTTCTGGCCGAGGAGCAGGCGCGCGTTGTCGAAGAAGTGGTGCGTCTTGGCGCCCGCGATCCAACTGGTGTCGACGTACGAGTACTTGGACGTCACCGGGAGCGTTCTGCTGATCTTGACGCCGTTGACGTACACGTCGAGGCTGCCGCTCTGGCCGTCCGGGACGTTGTAGGACACGTTCACAGCGTTGGCCGCGCGTGGCACGGTGAACTCGACCCGCTGCCCGGACCCGAGCCGTACGGCCTGCCGCCCCGACGCCTCGGAGGCGACGGTCCCCTGCGTGTAGTCGGGGCCGATCTTCGTGCCGGTGGTGGTGGCCGACTCGGCCTCGACGGAGGTGAAGGGGAGGGAGGCGCCCGAGGCCGCGTGGGCGGCGGCGGGGGCCAGGGCGACGAGCGTGCCGGCGGCGAGCGCGACCGCCGTACCAATGATTGGCATGCGCCTGACATACGGGAGGATGGTGCTGTGCATGTGCTGATCCCTTCGAGGTGGGGGTGCGGGGATAGCGGATGCGGGGTGACGGCCGGGGGCCGGCTGCTACGCGGTGTGCAGCCAGGCCGCCGTGTCCCGCGGCAGCCGGCCCTGGTCGTCCAGGGGGCCGCTGGTCAGCAGGAGCCGGGTGTGCGCGGGGAGGTCGGCGGCCGCCTCGGCGAGGTTGACCACGCAGATGACGCCCTCCGCGCGGGCGAAGGCGAGCACGCCGTCGGGGGCGGGCAGCCAGGTGAGGGGGCCGTCGCCGAAGACCGGCCGGAGGCGGATCGCGTCGCGGTACAGGTTGAGCATGGAGTCGACCGTCCGCTGCTGACGGTCGACCGCATACGATGTCCAGCCGGCCGGCTGCGGCAGCCACGGCTCACCACGCGAACCGAAGCCCGCGTACGGGGCCTCCTCGACCCAGGGCAGGGGTACCCGGCAGCCGTCGCGGCCGGGGTCGGTGCCCCGGACCGGAAGTACATCGGATCCTGGATTCGGTCGGCGGGCAGCTCGACCTCGGGCAGCCCCAGCTCCTCCCCTGATAGAGGTACACGACCCGGGCAGGGCCAGCGACAGCAGGGCGGCGGCCCGGGCCCGCCGGGTGCCGAGGTCGAGGTCGGTCGGGGTGCCGAAGGCCTTGGTCGCGAAGTCGAAGCCGGTGTCCTCGCGGCCGTAGCGGGTGACCGTGCGGGTCACGTCGTGGTTGCACAGCACCCAGGTGGCGGGTGCGCCGATCGGGGCGTGCTCGGCGAGGGTCTCGTCGATCGAGGCGCGCAGCCGGTGCGGGTCCCAAGGGCAGGGACAGGAACGAGAAGTTGAACGCGGTGTGCAGTTCGTCGGGGCGCAGATAGCGGGCGAAGCGCTCGGTGTCGGGGAGCCAGACCTCGCCCACGAAGACGCCGTCGTACTCGTCGGCGACGGCCCGCCAGGAGCGGTAGATGTCATGGAGTTCGTCGCGGTCCACGAAGGGGTTCGGGTCGCGGCCCTCGACGAAGTCGGGCAGGTCCGGGTCCTTGGCGAGCAGGGCCGCCGAGTCGATGCGGACGCCTTCGACGCCGCGCTCGAACCAGAAGCGCAGGATGTCCTCGTGCTCCTGACGCACCGCCGGGTGGGCCCAGTTGAGGTCGGGCTGCTCGGGGTGAACAGGTGGAGGTACCAGTCGCCGTCGGGCAGCCGGGTCCACACGGGTTCGGTGGAGCCGGCGAACTGCGACGGCCAGTCGTTGGGCGGGAGTTCACCGTGCTCGCCGCGTCCCGGACGGAAGTGGAACAACTCGCGTTCGGGTCCGCCGGCGAGGGCGGCACGGAACCACGGGTGCTGGTCGGAGACATGGTTGGGCACGATGTCGACGATCGTGCGGATGCCCAACTCCCGTGCCTCGGCGATGAGTTTCTCCGCCTCGGCGAGCGATCCGAACGCCGGGTCGATGGAGCGGTAGTCGGCGACGTCGTAGCCGCCGTCCTTCATCGGTGACAGGTACCAGGGGTTGAACCACAGGGCGTCCACGCCGAGTTCGGCGAGATACGGCAGTCGGGAGCGGACGCCCGCGAGGTCGCCGGTGCCGTCGCCGTCGCCGTCCGCGAAGCTGCGGACGTAGACCTGGTAGATGACGGCGGTGCGCCACCATTCGTCGTGGCTCTGGGCAGGGGTGGGCTGTCCCACGGTGCTGGCCTTTGTCGTCGGGGGCGTCGAAGGGGGCGGTGTCAGCCCTTCGTGCTGCCCGCGCTGATCCCGGCGATGATGTGCCGCTGGAAGACCAGGAACATCGCGACCATGGGGATGCTCGCGATCACCATCGCCGCGATGAGCACGGTCAGTTGGATGTTCTGGGACAGCTGGACGAGTGCCACGCTGATCGGTTGCTTGTCGGTGTCGGAGAAGACCATCAGCGGCCACAGGAAGTCCTGCCAGACGGCGACGAGCGCGAAGATCGACACGACGCCGAGCACCGGCCGGGACATGGGCAGCACGATGGACCACAGGATGCGGAGTTTCCCGGCGCCGTCGATCTCGGCGGCCTCCATGACGTCGCGCGGGAGCTGGTCGAAGAACCGCTTGAGGAGATACAGGTTGAAGGCGTTGGCGACGGCCGGGAGCCAGATGCCGAGCGGGCTGTTGAGCAGGCTGGTGTGGATCAGCGGGAGGTCGGCGGCCGTCAGGTACTTGGGGACGACCAGGGCCTGCGCCGGGACCATCAGCGTCGCCAGGATGCCGCCGAGGATCACCTTGCCGAAGGCGGGCTTCAGTTTGGACAGGGCGTAGGCGGCGGCCGTGCACAGGACCAGCTGGAACGCCCAGGCGCCGGCGGCCTGGACCACCGTGTTCCACAGGTGCTCCGGGAGCTGCATCAGGTCCCAGGCATCGGTGTAGCCGCTGATGTGCAGGTGGTGCGGCACGATCGTGGGCGGGGTCTGCGCGATCTCGTCCGGCGACTTCATCGCCCCGGTCACCATCCAGTAGACCGGGAAGAGGAAGGCGAGGGCGAAGAGCACGACGACGCCGGTGAACACGGTCCAGTAGACGGCCCTGCCGCGCGGTCGGGCGAGGCTCGCCGGGGAGAGCAGCGTGCGGGTGGTCACAGGTCGTCCTCCCCGGATCGGGTCAGCCGCAGATAGAGGGCCGAGAAGACACCGAGCAGCACGAGGAGCATCACGCTGAGCGCGCAGGCGCCGCCGAAGTCGTTGTAGAGGAAGGCGTATTTGTAGATCAGGTAGAGGACGGTGACGGTGGCGCTCTCCGGTCCGCCGCCGGTGATGACGAACGGTTCGGTGAACACCTGCATCGTGGCGATGATCTGAAGGAGCATCAGCATCAGGATGACGAACCGTGTCTGAGGGATCGTCACATGCCGGACCCGTTGCAGCAGGCTCGCGCCGTCCAGTTCGGCCGCCTCGTACAGCTCGCCCGGGATGGACTGGAGCGCGGCCAGGTAGATCAGGACGGTGCCGCCCAGGTTGGCCCAAGTGGCCACGATCACCAGGGAGACGAGCGCGGTGTCGGTGCCGTTGGACCAGTTCGAGGTCGGCAGGTGCAGGAAGCGCAGCGTCTCGTTGGCGAGGCCGGCTCCCGGGTCGTAGAACCACTTCCACAGCAGGGCGGTGACCACCGGGGATCATCACCGGGAGGTAGACGACGACCCTGAAGAAGGCCTTCCAGTGCCTCAACTCGTTGAGGACCAGGGCGAGTACGAACGGGATCGCGAAGCCGATGAGCAGCGCGAGCACGGTGAAGACGAGGGTGTTGCGCCAGGCGTCGGCGAACTCGGGGTCGTGCCAGACCTGGGTGAAGTTGGCGGTGCCGACCCACTCGGGCGAGGAGCCGGGCGTGTACTTCTGGAAGGCGATCACGACCGCGCGGATCGCCGGGTACCAGGAGAACAGGGCGAAGCAGATCAGGCCGCCGATGAGGAAGGCGTAGGCGCGGGCCTGGTCGAGGAGGCGGCGCCGCCCTGGCCCCCTGCCGGGGGCGGCGCCTTGACCTGTCGTACGTCGGTCGTCTCGACGGGTCGCCTGGTGGCCGTTCGGGTCATCGGGGTCAGCCCCGGGCCAGGATGCCGTCGATCTTTCCGGAGGCGTCCTTGAGGAGTTGGTCGATGTTCGCGTCCTTCTTGGTGAGGACGGCGGAGACGGTCCCGTCGAGGACGGAGTAGATCTGCTGGGCGTCCGGCGGCTCGATCTTCATCTGGAGCGACTGGTTGCCGTCGAGGAAGGCCTGGTAGTTCTGCACCGGGACGTTGGCGTTGGCCTTCTTGACCTGCTGGTCCTTGGCGTCGGCGGCGCCGGTGAACAGCCGCGGCTCGGGCAGTCCGACGGGTGCGTTGGACTTCTTCGCGCGGGCGTAGTCACCGAGGAAGCCGCTGCCCGGGGTGAGGAACATGCTGTCGAGCCACTTGAGGCCGGCGCGGATCTGGGCGGGCGTGTCGTGCTTGTTGAACATGTAGCCGTCGCCGCCGATGAGCGTGCCCTGACCGCCGGGCATCGGGCCGAGGGCGAGGTCGTCGTAGTTGCCGCCCTTCTCCTTGACCAGGATCGGGATGTTGTCCGGGGCGGAGAGGTACATGCCGAGCTTGCCCGAACCCATCAGCTGCTGCACGTCGTTGATGACGAGGAGCTGCTTGCTGCCCATCGAGTTGTCGGTCCAGCGCATGTCGTGCAGGTTCTGCAGCACGGCGTGGCCCTGGGGCGTGTCGATGGAGGCCTTCTTGCCGTCGGCGCTGACGACGTCGCCGCCCTGGGAGTACATCTCGGCGGTGAAGTGCCAACCCCCTGGTTCTGGGCGCTGTAGTCGGCGTAGCCGACGGTGCCGTTGCCGAGCGCGGCGATCTTCTTGGCGTCGGCCCGGACCTCGGCCCAGGTCGTCGGCGCCTTGTCCGGGTCGAGACCGGCCTGCTGGAAGAGCTTGCGGTTGTAGATCAGGCCCATCGAGTAGCCGGTGCGCGGGATGCCGTAGATCTTGCCGTCCACGGTGTAGATGTCCCGCAGCTGCTTCTGCAGCGTGTCGTAGCTCTTCAACTCCTTGATGTACGGCGTGAGATCGGCCGCCTGGTTGATGTCGACGACGTGTTTGGCGTCGGTGAAGTACGTGTAGAACACGTCCTCCATCTGGCCGCCGGCGAGCTTGGCGTCGAAGGTCTTCGGATCCTGGCAGGGAAACGCGTCGTGGGTGACGACGTCGATGGTCGGGTTCTTCTTCTCGAAGGCCGCGACATCGGAGTCGAAGAACTTACGGTCGACCTTGGCGCTCTTGGGCGGCTCGCAGTTGACCGTGATGCGTGTCTTGCCACTCGCCGAGTCGTCGCCGGACCCGCAGGCGGAGGCAGTGAGCGCGAGAGAACAGACGCCGATCGCGGCGAAGGTGCGGCGGAACCCGGTGCTTCTCATCGGTGGACCCCTCTGGGCAGGAGCGGTGGGCGCCGCACACTCAAGCACCGTCGACATCTGTCCGCAAGATGTCGCGCAGAATCTGTAATTATTCGACAGCAGAGTGCTGGTCAGCCGCGCGGGGCTTGCGCGGTGGAACCACGCACTACCAGTTCCGGTTCGAAGAGCAACTCCTCGGCCGGTACGGCGGTGCCGCCGACCTGTGAGTTCAGGAGCTCCACGGCGGCCCGGCCCATGGCCTCGATGGGCTGGCGGACGGTGGTCAGCGGGGGTTCGGTGCAGTTCATGAAGGCGGAGTCGTCGTAACCGACGACGGAAATTTCTGATGGGACGTCAAGTCCCTTGCGCCGTGCGGCCCTTTACCGCGCCCAGCGCGAGGGGTCGCTGGCGCAGATGATGCCGGTGACACCCCGGTCGATGAGCCGGGAGGCGGCGGCGTGGCCGCCCTCGATGGAGAAGATCGCGCGGGCGACGAACTCGTCCGGCAGGTCCGCAGCGATGGCCCGGGCGGCGGTCAGTTTCCGTGCGGACGGCATGTGGTCGGCGGGGCCTAGGACGAGGCCGATGCGCTCGTGGCCGAGGGAGGCGAGGTGCCGCCAGGCCTGCTCGACGGCGACCGCGTCGTCGCAGGACACGGCGGGGAAACCGAGGTGGTCGATGGCCGCGTTGACCAGGACGACCGGGATGTTGCGCTCGGCGAGCAGCCGGTAGTGGTCGTGCGGGGCGTCGGCCTGCGCGTAGAGCCCACCCGCGAACACCACACCGGACACCTGCTGTTGGAGCAGCAGGGTCACGTAGTCCGCCTCGGAGACCCCGCCCTTGGTCTGGGTGCACAGCACCGGGGTGAGGCCGAGTTGGGCGAGTGCGCCGCCGATCACCTCGGCGAAGGCGGGGAAGATGGGGTTCTGCAGCTCGGGCAGCACGAGGCCCACGAGCCTCGCGCGTTCACCGCGCAGCTGCGTGGGCCGTTCGTAGCCGAGAACGTCGAGAGCCGACAGCACCGCCTGCCGGGTGGGCTCGAGACACCGGGTTTGCCGTTGAGCACCCGGCTGACCGTGGCCTCGCTGACCCCGACCTTCTTCGCCACCTCAGCAAGTCGTCGCGTCATGTGCGCAAGAATAGCGCAAGATACGCAAGTGGTTTGCGTTATGAGGCGATCGGATCAAGCCGATCCCGGCTCCCGGCCCCGGTCAGTCGTGCGCGGCCCACAGTCCGCGGACATGTCCCAGGTGCCGGGTCATGATCTCACGCACGGCCCGCTCGTCACGGTCCACCAGCGCGTCCAGCAGCTCCAAGTGCTCCTGGGCGGAGGCCAGTAGACGTCCGGCCTCGACGAGCGCGGTCAGCCCGTAGAGGCGCGAGCGCCCCCGCAGATCACCGACGACCTCGACGAGATGGGCGTTGCCCGCGAGCGCGAGCAGTCCGAGATGGAAGCGGGTGTCGGCCTCGACATACGCGATGAGGTCGCCGGCCACGGCCGCGTGGACGATCTCCCGGGCGGCCGGGCGCAGCGCCTCCAGCGACACGGGGTCCGCGCTCCCGGCCAGCCCCACCACCGTGGGGATCTCGATCAGCGCGCGGATCTGCGTGTACTCGTCGAGCTGCTTCTCGGAGACCGCGGTGACCCGGAACCCCTTGTTCGGGACCGTGTCGACCAGCCCCTCCTTGGCCAGGTCCAGCATGGCCTCGCGCACCGGGGTCGCCGAGACGCCGAAGCGGGCGGCGAGCGTCGGCGCTGAGTACACCTCGCCGGGCCGCAGCTCCCCGCGATCATCGCGGCCCGCAGCGCGTCGACGACCCGCTCGCGGTAGCTGCTCTTCCTGCCGCCGAGCGTGGGCAGGTCCGGAGCAGTGGTGGGCGGGGGCGCTGGCGCGCTGGACGGCCATCGAATCTCCTCATGGTGCAATGTCACGCGTGACCCGCCATTATCCCCGACCTAGAGGACGAATCCGCCCGGGAACGGGTCGGCGGGGTCGAGCAGGTACTGGGCGGTGCCGGTGATCCAGGCGCGGCCGGTGAAGCTGGGCAGGACGGCCGGGACACCGGCGACCTCGGTGGTGTCGAGGAGCCGTCCGGTGAACTGGGTGCCGATGAAGGACTCGTTCACGAACTCGGTGTGCAGCGGGAGTTCACCGCGCGCGTGGAGCTGTGCCATGCGGGCGCTGGTGCCCGTGCCACAGGGCGAGCGGTCGAACCAGCCCGGGTGGATCGCCATCGCGTGCCGGGAGTGCCGGGCGGTGGCGCCGGGCGCGTACAGGTGGACGTGGTGGCAGCCGCGGATCGAGGGGTCCTCGGGGTGGACGGGCTCGTCCTTGGCGTTGACCGCCTCCATGAGGGACAGGCCCGCCTTGATGATGTCGTCCTTGCGGGCGCGGTCGAAGGGCAGCCCGAACTCGTCCAGCGGCAGGATGGCGTAGAAGTTGCCGCCGTATGCCATGTCGTATGTCACCGTCCGTCCGTCGGCGAGGGTGATCTCGCGGTCCAGGCCGACGGAGAACGAGGGGACGTTCTTGAGGGTGACGTGCCGCGCGGCGCCGTTCTCCACGGCGACCTCGGCGACGACGAGCCCGGCCGGGGTGTCGAGCCGGATGGTGGTGACCGGTTCGACGACCTCGACCATGCCGGTCTCGACGAGCACGGTGGCGACGCCGATCGTGCCGTGCCCGCACATCGGCAGATAGCCGGAGACCTCGATGTAGACGACGCCCCAGTCGCAGTCGGGGCGGGTCGGCGGCTGGAGGACTGCACCGCTCATCGCGGAGTGGCCGCGCGGCTCGTTCATCAGGAACTGCCGGATGTGGTCGCGGTGTTCGCGGAAGTACAGCCGCCGCTCGTTCATGGTCGCGCCGGGGATGGTGCCGATCCCGCCGGTGATCACACGGGTGGGCATGCCCTCGGTGTGCGAGTCGACGGCGTGCAGGACGAGTTTGCTGCGCATGACGCTCCTGGTGGATGCCGGTGGACCATGGTGCCGTTGACTACGCGAGCCCCGCCGCGACCGCCTTCTCCGTGGCCGCCCGCACGGTCGCCTCCTGCTCGGGCAGCAGCGGGACGCGCGGCGGACGCACCGGGCCGCCGTGCCGTCCGACGAGGTCCATGGACAGCTTGATGGCCTGCACGAACTCCACCTTGGAGTCCCAGCGCAGCAGCGGGTGCAACTGCTCGTACAGCTTCTTCGCGGTGGCCAGGTCGCCGCCGACGGCCGCGTGGTACAGCTCGACGCTCGCGGCGGGCAGCGCGTTCGGGTAGCCGGCCACCCAGCCCTTCGCACCTGCGAGCGCGAGCTCCAGCAGGACGTCGTCGGCGCCGATCAACAGGTCGAGTTCCGGGGCGAGTTCGGCGAGCTGGTACGCCCGGCGGACATCGCCGGAGAACTCCTTCACGGCGTGGATGTGTCCCTCGCCGTGCAGCTTCGCGAGCAGTTCCGGCACCAGGTCGACCTTGGTGTCGATGGGGTTGTTGTACGCCACGATCGGCACGCCCGCCTTCGCGACCTCCGCGTAGTGCGCGAGGACCGAACGCTCGTCGGCGCGATAGGCGTTGGGCGGCAGCAGCATCACGGAGGCGCAGCCGGCGTCGCGGGCCTGCTCGGCCCAGCGGCGGGACTCGGCGGAACCGTAGGCGGCGACACCGGGCATCACCCGCGCGCCGCCGATCGCGGCGACGGCCGTCTCGACGACCTTGGCACGCTCCTCGGGGTGAGCACCTGGTACTCGCCCAGCGAGCCGTTCGGTACGACACCGTCACAGCCGTTGTCGACCAGCCAGGCGCAGTGCTCGGCGAACTTGTCGTAGTCCACGGCGAGTTCGTCGGTCAGCGGGAGCGCGGTGGCGACGAGGACGCCGCGCCAGGGGCGGTTCGCGGTGGTGTTGGGGGTGGTGGTCGTGGAGGTCATGAGGAGTCCCCTCTCAATGGCGTGTGACATTTTACTGTGGGGCAGGCGGTGCGGCCAGGTACCCCGTGCGGTCGACGATCAGCGGTCGGTCAGTCGCCCTCGGCCGCTCCGGAGTCTCGGGCTTCCCCGGCCCGGGCCAGCACCCCGAGGGGCACCGGACGCGCGAACGGTCGCCGGGACGGTGTGAACGCGCACCCGGTCAGCCCCGCGACGGCGGGCCCGCACATCCGCCCCTGGCACCAGCCCATCCCGGCCCGGGTGAGCAGCTTCACGGTACGGACGTCACCGGCGCCGAGCCCGTCGACGGCCTCGCGGATCGCTCCCCGGTGACCTCCTCGCAGCGGCAGACGACGGTGTCGTCGGTGACGAGATCGACCCAATGGGCGGGCGGTGCGTACACGGTGTCGAGTGCGGCGAAGAACTCCCGCAGTCTCGTACGGGACTTGGCGGCGGGCGCCCACGAACTCGGGTCGGGTTCCGTGCCGTTGAGGCGTGCCGCGGCGGAGCGACCCGCGATGTGGCCCTCGGCGAGGAGAGGGCGGCGCCGCCGATGCCGGTGGTCTCGCCGGCCGCCCAGACGCCGGGGACGTCGGTGCGCTGCTCGTCGTCGACGTGGACGCAGGTCCCGTCGAGCCGGCAGCCGAGGGTCTCGGCGAGGTCGGTGTGCGGGAGCATGCCGTGACCGACGGCGAGGGTGTCGCAGGCGATCCGGCGTGCGGTGCCGGGCCTCACGCGCCCGTCGGTGTCGAGCGCGGCGACGGTCACCGCCTCCAGCCGTTCCTCTCCGTGCGCTTCCACGACCGTGTGCCGGGTGAGCAACGTGACGCGGTGGCGCAGGAGTTGGGCCGCGTACCGGGCGCCCTCGGCGATCTTGCCGGGCTGGGCGGCGAGCGCGCGGGTCCGTCGTACGAACGCCCTGGGGTCGGTGGACTCGACGAGTGCGGCCACCTCGACGCCCGCGGCCGCGAGGCCGGTCGCCACGGGGAGGAGGAGCGGGCCGGTGCCGGCGACCACCGCGGTACGTCCGGAGACGGCGAGGCTGCCCTTGAGCATGGCCTGGGCGCCGCCCGCGGTGAGGACTCCCGGAAGGGTCCAGCCGGGGAACGGGAGGACCTTCTCGTACCCGCCGGTGGCGAGGAGAACGGCGTCCGCGCGCACCTCGACGGGGGACTCCTGTCCGGGACCGAGGAGGGCGTGCACGGTGAAGGCGGTGCGGTCGGCGGCGCCGGGCTGTCCGTTCGACCCCGTTCCACGAGCCAGACGTGATGGTCCGTCAAGTGCGTTACGTGGCCGGCCTCCACGTGGTGCGCGAGGGCGTTGCGCAGACGCTCCCATGTCCGCCACTGGTGGTGGAGTGCCTGGGGGCGGCGGGCGTTGAGTTCGGCGGCGGGCCGGCGGTAGAACTGGCCGCCCGCCTGTGCCGCCGAGTCGATCAGGGTGACGCGGACGCCGTGGGCAGCGGCCGCCACCGTGGCGGCGAGTCCCGCCGGGCCCGCGCCGATGACGGCGAGGTGCGGTCGGTCGTCAGTCATCGTGGCCCGTTCCCTCCTGGGTACGGATGGCGTCTCCCGGGTGCAGGGGCACCAGGCAAGCCCGTTGGTTCGGGCGGTCGTTGACGGTGACGAGGCAGTCGTAGCAGACGCCGATCCCGCAGAAGATGCCGCGCGGGCGCCCTGCTCCCCGGGTGGTGCGCCAGGACGTGACGCCTGCCGTCCAGAGTGCGGCGGCGACGGTCTGGCCGGGCAGGGCCTCGATGTCGCGGCCGTCGAGGGTGACCGTGAAGGCCGGGCCCGGGTGGGCGTCGGCCAGGCACAGTGGGGAGTTCACGCGGGCTCCTCCTCGGGGAAGCGGTCGGGCCGGAAGGGTGCCGGGTCGAGGTCAGGGTCTTGCCACCGAGCAGTTGGGCGATCAAGTGCCCTGTGCCGGTGGCGAGTCCGATGCCGGCGCCCTCGTGGCCGCAGGCATGGACGAGGCCGGGGACACGGGGGTCGGGGCCGATGGCGGGGAGGTGGTCCGGCATGTAGGGGCGGAAGCCGAGGTAGGAGCGCATCGCGTGGACGTCGGACAGGAACGGGAACAGCCGGGTCGCGCCCGCCGCCAGCGCCCGCACGACCGGCAGCGAGAACTCCCGGTCGAAGCCCACCCGTTCACGGCTCGCGCCGATCAGGACCGGTCCAGCGGCGGTGCCCTCCACGACCGGGGAGGTCTGCAGGGCGGCCGAGTCGCTAGCCACGTCGGCCACGTAGTCGGCGGCGTACACCTTGTGGCGGACCATGCGCGGCAGCGGTTCGGTGACCAGGACGAAGCCGCGGCGCGGGAGGACGGGGAGGGTGACGCCGGCGAGGGCGGCGAGTTCGCCGCCCCAGGTGCCGGCCGCGTTGACGACCGTGGGGGCGATGATGTCGCCCTGGTCCGTGCGGACGCCGTCGACCGTACCGTCCGGCCTGAGGAGTACGTCCGTCACCGTGCGGCCGGTGAGCAGGCGGGCGCGCGAGATGCGGACGAGGTGGGCGGCGGCCAGGGCGGGCATCACCTGGCTGTCCTGCGGGTAGTACACGCCGCCCGGGAGGGCGGGGGCGAGATGGGGTTCGAGGTCGTACAGGGCGGCGGCCTGGACCGGTACGGCGGCGACCCCGGCGGCCCGCTGCTCCTCGGCGAAGCGCTCCAGCGCGGTGAGTCCGTCGGGTGTGGAGGCGACGACGAGGCCGCCCTTCGCCTCGTACTCGACCAACTCCCCGATCTCTTCGGCCAGTTGAGACCACAGTCGGCCGGACAGGAGGGCGAGGTCGAGTTCGGGGCCGGGTTCCTTGTCGGAGACGAGGAGGTTGCCCTCGCCGGCGCCGGTCGTGCCGCCGGCGACCGGGCCGCGGTCCACGACGATCACGTCGAGGCCCGCCCGGGCCGCGTAGAAGGCGCAGGCCGCGCCCACCATTCCGGCTCCGACGACCACGACATCGCAGGTCAGTCGCTTGCTCACGGCAGTACTATGTCACATGTTTCCTTGGCTGGGTATGTTCCGATACGCATGTCACCCACCAGGAATCACCCCCGCACGGAAGACCGGAATCACCACACACGGAAGAGGTGCCCGTCGTGGCCAAGGACCGAAAGAACGGTTTGTACCGGGAATCTCCGACGAGCTGTCCGCCCTGATGCGGACCGGCTGGGCCGACACCGAGCGGACGGACCTGGAGCCGACCGAGCAGGCGCCGCACGCGGCCCGCCGCCGTGCCGCGCTGTCCGCGCTCTTCCCGGGCGAGCGGCTGGTCGTGCCCTCCGGAGGTCTCGCGATCCGCTCGAACGACGACCACCACCCGTTCCGCCCGTACTCCGGCTATGTGCATCTGACCGGCGACCTGGCGCGCGACGGCGCCCTCGTCCTGGAGCCCCGCCCCGACGGCGGCCACGACGCGCACTGCTACCAACTCCCCGCGACAGCCGGGACAGCGACGAGTTCTGGACGGGCTACACCGCCGAGCTGTGGATGGGCCGCCGCCGCACCCTGGCCGAGTCGACGCTCGTGCTCGGCCTGCCCTGCCGTGACATCCGCACGATCACCGACGACCTCGCGAAGGCCTCCGGGACCCCACCCGCATCGTGCGCGGCGTCGCCCCGGACCTGGACGCGGCGCTCGACACCGACGAGGAGCGCGACGACGAGTTCGAGACGGCCGTCTCCGGGCTGCGGCTGATCAAGGACGCGTGGGAGATCGGCGAGATGCGCCGCGCCGTCGACTCCACGGTGCGCGGATTCACCGATGTCGTACGGGAGTTGTCGCAGGCGGTCGCCACCTCGGAGCGCTGGATCGAGGGCACGTTCTTCCGCCGGGCCCGCGTCGAGGGCAACCATGTCGGCTACGGCTCGATCTGCGCCGCCGGTGAGCACGCCACGATCATGCACTGGACCGACAACGACGGCCCGGTCCGCCCCGGTGAACTCCTCCTGCTGGACGCGGGGGTCGAGACGCACAGCCTCTACACCGCGGACGTCACCCGCACCCTCCCGATCAACGGCACGTTCACGCCGGTCCAACGCAGGGTCTACGACGCGGTGTTCGAGGCCCAGGAGGCCGGCATGGCGGCGGTGAAGCCGGGCGCGCGGTACCGGGACTTCCACGAGGCGGCCCAACGGTCCCTGGTGGAGCGGCTGGTGGAGTGGGGCTTCATCGAAGGACCGGCCGAGCGGGCCTACGAGCTGGCGCTGCAGCGGCGGTTCACGATGGCGGGCACCGGGCACATGCTCGGGCTCGACGTGCACGACTGCGCGCAGGCGCGGAGCGAGGAGTACGTGGACGGGGTCCTCGAACCCGGCATGGTGCTCACCGTCGAGCCGGGCCTGTACTTCCAGCCCGACGACCTGACGGTGCCGGAGGAGTGGCGGGGCATCGGTGTGCGGATCGAGGACGATCTGCTGGTGACCGCGGACGGCTACGAGAACCTGTCGGCGGGGCTGCCGCGCTCGGCCGACGAAGTCGAGGCGTGGATACGGGAGTTCGCGGGCTGAGTGCGTCGACTGGCCACCCGGGCGAGGAGGGCGACCCTTCGTCCGGCGCGCATCAACGCCGAATTGGCGAGTCGTCAGACGCGGCTCGCGGTGGCCGTGTCGGCGGACAGTCGCTGGGCTACGTAGATCGGGAGGACGGAGAGCAGGACGAGTACGGCGGCCACCACGTTGACGACCGGGGCCTGTTGGGGCCGGGTCATGTTGTTGAAGATCCAGATCGGGAGGGTCTCGATGCCCGGCGCGGCGGTGAACGTGGTGACCACGATCTCGTCGAAGGACAGCGCGAAGGCGAGCAGTCCGCCCGCGAGAAGCGCCGAACGCACCAGCGGGAAGGTGACGTCGACGAAGGCACGGAAGCTGTCGGCACCCAGGTCCATCGCGGCTTCCTCGAACGACCCGGAGGTGCGCCTCAGGCGGGCGACGACGTTGTTGAAGACGACGACGATGCAGAAGGTCGCGTGTCCGACGATCACGGTGAACAGGCCGAGGCCCACACCGAGCGGCTCAAGTACCGTGCTGAACGCCGAGTTGAGGGCGATGCCCGTGACGATGCCGGGCAGCGCGATCGGCAGGACGACCACGAAGGAGATGGCGTCGCGGCCGAAGAAGCGGTACCGGGCCACGGCGAAGGCGATCAGCGTACCGAGGACGAGGGCGATGGCGGTGGCGCCGAGTCCGGCCTTCACGGAGACCCAAAGGGCCGCGCGGGCACCGGAGTTCTGCCAGGCTACCGACCACCAGTGGAAGGTCAGGGTGGACGGCGGCCAGCTCGCGCTGCGGTCGGGGTTGAGGGAGTTGACGAGGACGAGCAGGAGCGGGACGTAGATCACCGCGAAGCCGAGCCCGGCGGCCACGCGCAGGGCGATACGCGCGGAACGGGAGAGCTGCATGGCATGTCACCCCCTTCGGAGGCGGTCGAGGAATTCTGATGGGTTCCGAGGGTCTTCTACAGGCTGCTGAGCGCGCCCGTGCGGCGCATCGCGAGCAGGTACACCACGATGACGACGACGGGAACGGTGCCGAGGGCCGCGGCCATGGGCAGGTTGAGTTCGATGTTGGAGTAGACGAGGTTGCCGATGAGCTGGGTCTTGCCCCCGACGATCTGGACGGTGATGTAGTCGCCGAGGCTGAGCGAGAAGGTGAAGATCGAGCCGGCGGCGACGGACGGCAGCACCATCGGCAGCACGACCGACCGGAAGGTCCGTCCGGCCCGCGCGCCCAAGTCCGCTGACGCGTCGAGGAGGTTGGCGGGCAGCTGCTCCAGCGCGGTGTGGATCGGCAGGACCATGTAGGGCAGCCACAGGTAGGTGAGGGTGAGGACGGTGGCGGGCAGTCCGAACCCCGGCCCGCTCAGGCCGATGGGCTTCAACACCCAGTCGGCCAGGCCGCCTTGGGACAGGATGAGCCGCCACGCGTACACCTTGACCAGGTAACTGGCCCACAGCGGGGTGAGGATGGCGACCACCAGCAGCGGGCGCCACCGCGGCTTCGCGACGCGGGCCGTGTAGAAGGCGAGCGGGAACGCGATCACCGCGCACAGGACCGTGACGCTGAGCGCGACGCCGATGCTGCGCAGGATGACCTGCCGGTACACGGGCACCGTGAACAGCTCGTGGAAGTTGTCGGTCGACCAGACCTTGACCACTTCGGAGGTGAAGGAGTCCGTCGTCCAGAACGCGGAGACGAACAGCACGCCGAGCGAGCCGAGATAGAGCACGGCGAGCCACAACAGCGGCGCGGTGAGCAGCAGGGAGAGCCGCAGCCGGGGGCGCCGGTACAGCGCCCCCGCGGTCCGGTTCGGCAAGGACATGGGTCAGCCCTTGATCTCGGTCCAGGCCTGCACCCACTTCGCATACGGCACGCACTTGACGTCGGTGCGGCCGTCGAGGCACTGCTCGATGGGCGTGTTCCAGAAGGCGATGTTCTTCCAGTACGCGGTGTCGGCGGCGTGGTACGTGGTGCAGAAGTTCTTGTCGCTGGTCTCCGCGCAGGCCTTGGCGTTGGCGGGGGCCTCGCCGAAGTACTCGGCGACCTGGGCGTTGACCTTCGGTGAGACGATCCAATTGAGCCACTGGTAGGCGCAGTTGGGGTGCTTGGCCTTGGCGGAGATCATCCAGGTGTCGGACCAGCCGGTCGAACCCTCCTTGGGAACGAAGGCTTTGACCCCGGCGCCCTCCCCGGCGGTGAGGTTGGCGATGACCTGCCAGGTGGTGCCGACGACGGAGTCACCGCTCTTGAAGGCGGAGATCTCCTTGAGGTAGTCGCTCCAGTACTCGCCGACGTCCGCGTTCTGCTTCTTCAGCAGCGCGACGGCGGCGTCGAACTGCTTCTGGTCGAGCGCGTAGGGGTCCTTGATCTTCAACTCCGGCTTGGTGGCCTTGAGATAGAGGGCCGCGTCGGCGATGTAGATCGGTGAGTCGTACGCGGTGACATGGCCTTTGTACTTTGAGGCGTCGTCGAAGACCGCGGCCCAGGAGGTGGGGGCGGGGGTGACCTTCCGGGTGTTGTACATCAGGAGGTTGGCGCCGCGGCCGTGCGGGATGCCGTAGGCCTTGCCCTTGACCGAGTTCCAGGCCTGGAGCTTCAAGTCGGGGAAGATGTCCTGGTAGTTGGGGACCAGGTCCGTGTTGACGGGGGCCGCGTCGCCGGAGGCGATGAGGCGCAGGGAGGCGTCGCCCGAGGCGGAGACGGCGTCGTACTCGCCGGTCTTCATCAGCTTGACCATCTCGTCGGAGCTGGCGGCGACTTTGGAGTTGACCTTGCAGCCCGTCTGCTTCTCGAAGTCGCCGACCCAGTTCACCTTGGGGTCGTTGGAGCCGTCCTCGACATAGCCGGCCCAGGCGATGAGGTTGACCTCGCCCTCGCTCTTGCCGAGCGTCGACTGGGCTTTGAGATCAGGGGGTTGAGGCCGCCGCCCGACGAACCGCTGTCGGAGGAGCCGCAGGCGGTGGCGGCGAGCAGGACGGCGGCACAGGCCGTGACCTGGAGGGTTCGGGTGAGACGCACGGCGTTCTCCATGGGTGGAGGAGATGGGTGAGGAGCTGGGGGCAGGGGCGGGCGGTTCAGCGGGGGTCGGGCACGTGCACCGTGTGGCGTCGGTGCCATTGCAGTCGCACCCGGCTGCCGCGGTAGGCGGCGACGTCCTCGGCGGAGGTCTCCAGGTTCTGCTGGAGCGCGGTGAGCCGGCCGCCTGCGTCGAGGTCGACGAGGAAGCGGGTGGAGTCCCCGAGGTAGACGACCTCGGCGACGGTGCCCGCGGCGCTCTCGTGGTCCGGGGTGCCGGGTTCGGCGGAGTCCTTGAGGACGCGGATCTTCTCGGGCCGGATGCTGTAGGTGCCCAGAGTGCCGACGATCCGCTGGGCGGACTCGCCGGCCAGCAGGTTGGAGGTGCCGACGAAGGAGGCGACGAAGGGGTCGCGGGGCGTTCGTAGACCTCGGCGGGGGTGCCGACCTGCTCGATGCGGCCCTCGTTGAAGACGGCGATGCGGTCGCTCATCGTCAGGGCCTCCTCCTGGTCGTGGGTGACGAAGACGAAGGTGATGCCCACCTCCCGCTGGAGCGCCTTCAGTTCGACCTGCATCTGTTCGCGGAGTTTGAGGTCGAGGGCGCCGAGCGGTTCGTCGAGGAGCAGGACACCGGGGCGGCCTACGAGGGCGCGGGCGAGGGCGACGCGTTGCCGCTGGCCGCCCGAGAGTTGGGCCGGGCGGCGCTTGCCGTAGCCCTCAAGTCGTACTTCCGTAAGAGCTTTTCGGGCGCGGACGAGGCGTTCGGGCTTGGGGACCCTGCGGACCTTGAGGCCGTAGGCGACGTTCTCCTCGACCGTCATGTGCGGGAAGAGGGCGTAGTCCTGGAAGACGGTGTGGACGTCGCGCTCGAAGGGGGCGAGACCGGTGACGTCCTGGCCGGCGAGTTCGATGGTGCCCCCGGTGGGGCTCTCGAAGCCGGCGATCATGCGGAGCACGGTCGTCTTGCCCGAGCCGGACGGGCCGAGCATCGAGAAGAACTCGCCGTCCTTGATCTCCAGGTCGACCCCGGCCACCGCGGTCGTCTCCCGAACGATTTCCGCAGATCCCGCAGCCGGATCGCAATCCCCTCCATGGGCGGGAACCTTTCTGGTGCTCCGTAACGTTGCACGGAAACATATGAAGTCATAGTTCAAATCTCAAGGCCCCCTTAGGGTAAAGCTTGAGTCAACGTGCAAGGTGGTGGCTGTGAACCAGGAGCAGCACATCAACGGCGGTGCCCGAAAAGCCGTCTTCGCCCCGGTCGACAACCGGGCGCGGGTCGACGCCGTCGTCAGCCGGCTCGGCGACGCCATCGAGCTGGGGCTGCTCGCCGACGGCGAGCAACTGCCGGGCGAGAGCGAGCTCGCCGGGCAGCTCGGGGTGTCCACGGTGACCCTGCGGGAGGCGCTGATGGCGCTGCGCCAGCAGGGTCTGGTCACCACCCGGCGGGGGCGCGGCGGCGGCAGCTTCGTGTCCCTGCCCGAAGTCCCGGGCGAGGAGCGGCTGATGGTCCGGCTGCGCGGCTGGAGCACCGAGGAACTGCGCGACCTCGGCGACCACTGGGCGGCCCTCTCCGGCACCGCGGCCCGGCTCGCCGCACAGCGCACCGAGTCCGAGGATCTGCTCCAACTCCGTCGTACGGCCGATGAGTTGGCACGGGCCGCGGACTCGGCGGCGCGCGGCCGGGTGTACGGCCGCTTCCATGTCGAGCTGGCCGCCGCCGCGCAGTCGGCCCGGCTCACCCGTGAGCAGGTCGCGTTGCAGACCGAGGTCGGCGCGCTGCTGTGCCTCGTGCTCGCGAGCGACGAATATCGTGAAAAAGCCGCAGACCGTCACCGCTCCGTAATCTCGGCCGTGCAAGATGGGGCCCACGATTCGGCCAGGGAGTTGGCCGAGCGGTGCGTGCAGGAATCGACGGCCCGGCTCATCGCCCGGCGGCTGGCCCTGTAGCCGCCACCGCGTCCGCTCCCCGTCTGCTGGAGGGCACGCATGAGCCTCGCGACGGCAACACCGGCCACGGCACCCGAGCAGTCCGTCGCGGCCGGGGTCCGCTCGGCTCTGGAGTCCGTGTTCGACGCCGTGGCCGCGACCCGCGCCGACACGACGGCACTCCTCGCCAAGGTCGCCGCACAGGGCCGCCGACCGGCGACCGCGGACCTCGCGGCGCTCCGCCCGGGCCTCCATCTCCGGCTCGCCCGGCACGAGTTGGTGTCCGGCGTCGGTTTCGTCGCAGCGCCGGGGCTGCTGGGCGACGTACCCGCATGGCTGGAGTGGTGGCAGACCACCTCGGACGGTGGCATACGGCCGCTGCTGCCCGACCTCGATCCCGAGCACTCTGCGTACGCGGACTACACGCACTGGGACTGGTTCGCCCTCCCCCGCGACACCGGCGAGCGGGCGGTCGCCGGGCCGTACGTCGACTACCTCTGCTCGGACGAGTACAGCCTCACGCTGTCGGCGCCGGTCCTGGCGGAGGGACGGTTCGCCGGGGTGGCCGCGGCGGACGTGTACCTACGGCACTTCGAGGCGGCCGTGATGCCGATGCTGCACCGGCTGCCGGGACCGGCCCGACTGGTCAACGCCCGTGGCCGGGTGGCCGCTTCGACCGATCCCGGGCATCTGGTGGGTTCGCTCAGCAAGGGACCGGACTTCGCCGAGGCGCTCGCGGCGGGGCGGCCGGGGTTCGCGCGCGGATCGCGGCTGGTGCCGTGTGATGGGGTGCCGTTGGTGTTGGTCGTTGCGGAGGGCTGATGGAACTCGCCTGTGTGCCCAGGGAGTTGGAGCAGCAGCCGGAACTCGCGCGCAGAGGCGCCGAGTTGGGGCGTCCACGCGGAGCCGGCGCTCACTCGGACGCCGTGACCACCCTCAGGTGACCGGCGCCGCGACCGGCCCTGCGGACCTTCGCCGGAGGGGTGCGGCGGGCCTCGCGCAGGATCAGCGTGAGGCGCGTATAGCCCATGTTCTCAAGGGTCTTGGGGTTTCGCAGACGACACGGCAGTCGGTGGCGCCCCAGCGCGGGTCGGGATGCAGCAACGGGCGGACCGCGCCGTCGTGCTCCACGGCCTCCTCGCCGACCGCGCGGATCCAGTGCGGCAGGCCCTGCCGGTAGGCGGCTTCCATGATGGGGTCCTGGGCGATGTCGCGGCGGATCGCCTGGAGTCCGTGGTCGTGACCGTGGCTCTCCACTGCGGCGGCGAAGTGGGCCAGCATCGGCAGGCACCAACTCGACTCGTGCGCACCGAGAACGCTGCTCGCGTCGGGGTGGAACAGCACGAAACGAAGGAAGTTGTCGCCCGGCATCGCCGTCGGATGCGGGCCGACCGCCCGGAAAAGTGACTTGAAGGCGCCGTTGGTCAACACCACGTCCCAGCGGTGGTCCACGACGACGGACGGAAAGGGGACGGCCTCCAACAGCGTGGCGTAGTCCAGGAGATACGCCTGGGCCTCGGGACTCTCGGGGGCGGGCCGCGGCGCGGACCGCTGCCCACCTGCCTGATACGCCATCGGGAGGTCACCCTCTTGCCTATGCGGCCTTCTCGCGGCGCCTTGATCCTGGTGCCCCGACGCGAGTCGTGTCAACTATCGTGGCATTTCATGCTGGTTGACGGCTGAAATTGGCCACAGTTGTGGCGAGACCTGGATGCGAGTTCGAACGAACCGCTACTCTCCGGGATGTTCACGGCCCCCGTTTGTGAGAAGCCTGTGGAATACGTATAGGAGATCTGTCGGTGTCGGATGGCTTCGAGGTACCGGGCACGACGGCGACCGCTCTGCTGCCCGGCGTCGTCGACCGCGTCACCGCGCTCGCCGAACGGCTCGACGTCCCCGTGCCGAGGTCTTCCACATCGGCCGGATCTCCGTCGCCTGCGGTGTCCCGGAGTCCGTGGTCAGAGCCCTGCTGAGTGGCCGTCCCGCGGGCGAACCCGATGTGCAGGCGCGGTTCTTGCAGCGCCTCGGGCTGCTGCGCCGCACCAGACTCAAGCCCAACGGGCGCAGGTACACCCAGCAGGAGATCGCCGACGGCGCGGGCATGTCCCGGCAGCAGGCGGGCGCGCTCATCAACGGCGACCGGCGTCCCACCATGGAGCACTGCGACGCGCTCCAGCGCTTCTTCCGGGTGCACGCCGGCTTCCTCACGGCCGAGGACCCCGAAGCCCTCGCGGGTGCCCTCCAGCGCACCGAGCAGGAGCTGCTGCAGAAGCTCGCCGACCGCGAGCGCGCGGCGGCCGAGGCGGCGGAGGACCCGCTGGAGCGGCTGCTCCAGGACCACGGAGTGCGCGGAATCGCCTGGCGGGCCGCGCAGTTGCCCACCGACCAGCACCGCGACAAGGTCGCCGAGTGGCTGGACATGCTTTTGGAGAGCGTGAAGCGGCCCGAGTCGTGACCCGGGGAGAACTGTGGGCATCGGCAGGCAGATGCGCCGCCTGTGCGGCGAGCTGGTCGCGGAGTTGAGCCTAGGCGCACCCGCCCGCCCGCACGACCTGTACACCGCGCTGTGCGACGCGATGAGCCGCCGCAGGCCGCCCGGTCCAGTTCCGTACGGCCGTCTTCCCGACCTGCACGGCGAGCGGGCTGTGGCTCGACCTGGCGGACCAGGATCTCGTCGTGATCGAGGAACGCACCGCGCCCGACCACCAGTTGGTAATCCTGGGCCATGAGCTGTGGCACATGAAGGCCGGTCACTGCGGCCCGCATGTGGCGGGCGTCGCGGTGGCCTCCCGGCTGCTCGGCGAGACCGTCGACGAGGTGGCGCTGCGCGCGACCGTGCTCACGGTGGCCGCCCGCAGCCGGTTCGAGCTGGCCGAGGAGCGGGAGGCCGAGAGCTTCGGTCTGCTGCTCGCCAGCAAGTGCCGTACGTGGCTGGCCGGTTCACCTCTGCGGGAACCCGCCCGGCACGACCATCTGGCGGGGCGGATCGAGGCGTCGCTGGGATATCCGGGGCCGCGCGGCCAGTAGTTGACGACCCGTCACGCGCCCAGGTAGCTGACATGCCGTCACATGCACCGGCCCGCCGTCAGGTGGCGCTGCGTTCGCTCGCCTCCCGCAGGTCCCGTTCCCTCGCTCCCCTCGGCCGTGACACCCGGGCGGCCCTCGCACAGGAGGTCGCGCCAGTGCTCGCGGCTCCAGTGCGCCGGGGTCGTGGTGGCGGTGAACTCCCCACCAGGCTGAGGAATCGGGCCGGGTCGGTGTGGAACGGGAAGTGGCCCGCGCCCTCGAAGATCTCCAGCCGGCTGCCGGGCATGGCCTCGTGGGCGCCGTAGGCGTGGCGCACCGGCACCACGCTGTCCCGGTCGCCCCACAGCAGCATGGTCGGCATGCCCTCGGTGAGGTAGCAGCGGTCGAGCATGGTCACCACCTGGCCCCGCCAGTCGACGACCGCGCGCAGGGTGCGAATGAAGGCGTTGCGCGCGGTCTCGTCGGGCAACGCGTCGACGAGGGTGAGGAGTTCGGGGGCGTCCCGGCCGAGGTCGGTGTCGAGGAGCCTCATCAGCCCCACGGTGAGGCCGACTTGGAGGCGCATGCCGGGCAGCCGCAGCGCGGACAGGGCGAGATGGGCACCCGGGAGCGTGACGAGCCGTAGCACCGGATTGACCTCGCGGCCCACGCCGCCCGCGCTGACGAGGACGAGGCGTTCGGTGCGCTCGGGGAACTGGTAGGCGAACTGCATCGCCACTCCCCCGCCCAGCGAGTGTCCGAGCAGGGTCGCGGACTCGATGCCGAGGGTGGTGAGCAGATCGCGGACGCCGTTGGCGTAGGCGGCGACCGAGTAGTCGGCGCGCGGTTTGTCGGAGGCGCCGTGGCCGAGGAGGTCGGGGGCGATGACCGTGTGGGTGCGGGCGAGGTCGGGGATCAGGTCGGTCCAGGTCGCCGAGGAGTCGCCGATGCCGTGGATGAGGACCAGGACCGGGCCCTCGCCGGCCATGCGGAAGGCACGGCGGTATCCGTGCACGACGCGGTACTGCAGGGCCAGTTCACCGGCGCCGACCGAGCGCAGTCGTGCGCGCGCCGGGCGCCGTACCGGAACGTCCTCCACGCACTCGCCTCCTGTTCACCTGGCCGCCCGCAGGCGGCCGAAAGCCCTTCCCTCCAGCGTAGGGCCGCTGTCCCACCGGGGATTTCGGGGACGTTTCACCTCCGCTAAGCGGGCGAACCGGCGCCCGCCGAAACCGGATTGTCAGTGGCACCCGGCAAGCTGGAGTCGTGCCACCGCTCTGCGGCGGCACCTGACGCCGACCAGGGGAGAGCCGTCCTATGCAGACCGCAGTGATGACCGACCGCGAACGCGCCGCCGTCCAGGCGTATCTCCGGCTGCTGCACACGGTCCGAGCAGCCTTCGACGCGCCTCCGGGCGCACGCCCGGTGCTCGTCCCGCCCTCGGTGCTGGCCGAGGCGGACCAGGCCCTGACGGACGCGGGGCTCGCGGGAAACGAGGAGGGGTTCTTCCGGCTGCTGGAGAGCTGGTGCCCGGAGGGTGAGCCAAGGGGCGGGGCGTCAGGTCCCGGAAGTGTCCGGGCCGTTCACCGGTGCGGGACGGTGATCGCCGTGGCGACGAGTCCGCGGCCGACGGTCCAGCGGCCCTCGAAGACATCGAGGCGTACGCCGTCCACGACCGGGCCGGGGACGAGGAGGCGGGCGCGCAGACCGCCGCGTGCCTCCTCGCCCGGGTCGGTGAAGACCTCGATGTCGGCCTCGGAGAAGTCGAGCCACTTGCCGGTGAGGGGGAACCACGCCTTGTAGACCGACTCCTTGGCGCTGAACAGGAGCCGGTCCCAGTGCACGCCCGGCTGCTCCGCCGTCAGGCGTGCCAGGCGTTCCTGTTCGGCCGGCAGGGAGACGGTGGGGAGGATGCCGTCCGGGAGCGGGGCGTGGGGTTCGGCGTCGATGCCGAGGGAGGCGAGGTCGCCGGCGCGGGCCAGTGCGGCGGCGCGGTAGCCGTCGCAGTGGGTCATGCTGCCGATGACTCCGGCGGGCCAGGTCGGTGCTCCGTGGGAGCCGGGCAGGATCGGCTGCGGGGGCACGCCGAGCTTCTCCATGGCGCGCCGGGCGCAGGCGCGTACGGCGGCGAACTCGTGCCGGCGCTTGGGCACCGCGCGGGCCACGCGGGCCTCTTCCTCCGGGTACAGCGGGGCGTCGCGGAGCCCTTCGTCACCGTGTGTCTCCACGGTCACCACGGAGTCCGGAAGCAGTTCCTCGATCACCGGTTCCGACCTCCATCGGCAGGATGCGGCGCAGTCGGCCCGGGGGTTCGGGGCGTTTCTGCCACTCGCGGGGGTATCCCACGGACACCTCTTCGAAGCGGACCCCCTCGTGATGGGTGGTCCGCGGGATGTGGAGATGGCCGTAGACCATGGTGTCCACGCGGAATCTGCGGTGCCAGTCGGCGGTGAGGGTGGTGCCGCACCACATGGCGAACTCGGGGTACCAGAGGACCTCGGTGGGGTGCCGGTCCAGGGGGTAGTGGTTGATCAGAACCGTGGGGAGGGTGTCGGGGATCTCGGTGAGCCGGCGTTCGGTCTCGGTGACCCGGGCCCGGCACCAGGCCTCGCGGCTGGGGTAGGGGTCGGGGTGCAGGAGGAACTCGTCGTTGCAGACGATGCCGGTGCCGTGCGCGTACGTCAGTCCCTCGTCCTTGGTGGCGCAGCCCGCCGGGAGGAACGAGTAGTCGTACAGCAGGAAGAGCGGTGCCACGACGACCGGGCCGCCCGCGCCCTCCCAGACGGGGTAGGGGTCCTCGGGGGTGACGACGCCCAACTCCCGGCACAGGGCGACGAGATGGTCGTAGCGGGCGACTCCGCGCAGGGTGACCGGGTCCTTGGGGTGGGTCCACAGTTCGTGGTTGCCGGGGGCCCAGAGGACCTTGCGGAAGCGGCCGGCGAGGAGTTCGAGGACCCAGCGGATGTCGGCCACGGTCTCGGCGATGTCGCCGGCCACGATGAGCCAGTCGTCGTCCGTGACGGGCCGCATGTTCTCGACCAGGGCGCGGTTCTCGGCGTACCCGATGTGCAGGTCGCTGATGGCCAGCAGCTGTCCGGCACCGCCGGCCGTCGACTCCACCCGCCCCCTCCGCGCGCACGATGCAGCCCACGAGATCACATCCGGCTGTTCCGCGACAAGACGGCGGGCGGCGCGAGGGGCCGCCGGCGCGGGCGGGTGGCGGGAAACGGGGAGGTCCGGGCGGTGCCGCGACGGGAGTTCATGTGCCGGGTGGGCACCATCGGGAAATCCGTAACACGGGCGTTGCACGCGGCACCCCGCGAAAGCCGTATGATCGCCCCAACACCACCGCCACGAACGCCTCTTCGCCGAGGGCGGTTTGGTGTACCTCCAACCACCCTGGCCGGGCACGGCCCTGCTCCGCCGTGCCCGCGAACCCGAAAGGACGGCCCTGCATGGTCTCTCGCGTACGCGTCTGGCTCAACCGCACGTACGCGGAGAACGTGTTCTTCATGGATCAGCTGCGGAGAAATCCCAGCGACCGGGCCGTCGAGATCCATGCCACGCACGGCGACGCGGACTCCCCGTGCTGGCCGCCGCCGACACCGCCGACCTGGAGCCCGAGGGCCTGTCCCCGGCCGCGTACGTCGAGTTCGCGCTCGACCAGTGCGCCCGTCGCGGTATCGACGTGTTCGTGCCCCGGCTGCACCAGTCGGAGATCGTGGCGCACCGCGCGGACTTCGCGGCGGTGGGCACGGCGCTGCTGGCGCCGACCCCGAGGCCGTCGCCGTCTTCCACGACAAGGTGATCGCGTACGAGGCCGTGCAGGCGATCGGCGTGCCCGTGCCGCCGTGGTGGCGGGTCCGCACCGCCCTGAACTCGTCGCCGCCGTCGAGGAGTTGGAGGCCGCCGGGCACAAGGCGTGCTTCAAGCCGGCGTCCGGCGCGGGCGGGGTGGGCTTCCGTGTGATCACGCGCGCCCCCTTCTCGCTCGTGCACCTCAACGGCTTCCCGAGCCCCTACGTCCCGCTCGACACGGTCGTCGAGGCGCTGGAGCAGGCCGACGAGCAGGTCGACTGGCTGGTCATGCCGCGTCTTGAGGAGCCGGAGGTGTCGGTGGACTGCCTGACCGGTCCCGACAACCTGGTGCGGCTCGCCGTGGGCCGCACGCGCCGCCCTGGCCTATAAGAACGGCCGCCGCCGCGGTTTCACCCTGCACGAGCAGTGGCTGGAGCCCGCCCGCCGGATCGCCGAGGGCTTCGGCCTGCACTACCTGTCCAACATCCAGTTCCGCATGTTCGGCGACCGGCCCGTGCTGATGGACGTCAACACCCGGCCCGCGGGCGGCCTGCACCAGCTGTCGCTGTGCGGGGTCAACGCCCCTTGGGCGGCAGTGCAGTTGGCGCTCGGTGAGGACCCGGGCACGATGGAGCCGCCGTTCCTGGGCGCGGACTACGCGGTCGTCTCGGGCCCGCGTCAGCTGCGTCCGGTGACGCTCCCGCACCAGCGCGCGGAGGAGTCGGAGCCGCTGCTCCCGGCGGTGCCCGCACCGGCGCAGGACGAGGTGGAGACGGCGACGGAGACCTCGGAGACGGGCAGCAGGGCCGCGGCCCGCGCTTGACTCCCGCCCTCTCCCTATAACTTCACACCGGTCTGGACCAATCATGGCGGCGCATCTTGACACATCTACGTCCACGGCTGGTACGCGCACCGGGGACAGGTGATTGGTCCATACCAACTTGGTTGCGCACCTTCCTGTACTCCCGAACCCCCATTCCTTCAGGGAGATCGCGTGCGCAACAGACTCAGACGCTCCAGACACCGGCTCCTCGCCCTGCTCGGTACCGCCGCCCTGGCCATGGCCGGGGCCATCGCACTGCCCGGTACGGCGCAGGCGGCCAACGTCCTGACCAACCCCGGCTTCGAGTCGGGCAGCCTCTCCCTGGTCCTGCTCGGGGAACCTCGGCTCGGTCGTCTCCTCGCCCGTGCACGGCGGTTCCAAGTCCCTTGCCGGTGCGGTGAGTTCGAGTGACACCGCACAGTGCTCCCAGACGGTCGCCGTGCAGCCGAACACGGCGTACTCGCTCAGCGGCTGGGTGCGCGGCAGCTATGTCTACCTCGGTGTCAACGGCGGTTCCTCGACATGGACCTCGTCCCCGTCGGCGTACAGCCAGCTGACGACGTCCTTCACCACCGGCGCCTCGCAGACCAGCGCCACCATCTACGTCCACGGCTGGTACGCGCAGGGGACCTACTACGCGGACGACATCAGCCTCGACGGTCCGGGCGGTGGCGGCGGTGGCGACACCCAGGCCCCGACCGCGCCGACCGGCCTGACCTCGACCGGCAAGACCTCCTCCAGCGTGTCGCTGTCGTGGGGCGCCGCGACGGACAACGTGGGTGTCACGTCGTACGACATCTACAGCGGCGCGAACCAGGTCCTGAGCGTCTCCGGTACGAGCGGGACGGTCAGCGGGCTCTCGGCCGGCACCGCCTACACGTTCACCGTGAAGGCGCGGGACGCGGCCGGGAACACCTCGCCGGCCTCGAACTCGGTGAGCGTCACGACGAGCGCCGGTACCGGTGGCGGCACGGGGTTCACCCAGGCCGCGCCGTATCTCTACGAGGGCTGGGGCGATCCGCCGGCCCCGAGCACGGTGATGAGCGCGACCGGCATCAAGTGGTTCACGATGGCGTTCGTGCTCGACTCCGGTGGCTGCAACCCGAGTTGGGACGGCAGCAGGCCGCTGACCGGTGGCGTCGACCAGACCGCGATCAACCAGATCCGCGCGGCCGGTGGTGACGTCGTACCGTCCTTCGGCGGCTGGCAGGGCAGCAAGCTCGGCGCCAACTGCTCCTCCGCGAGCGCGCTCGCCGGAGCCCTGCAGAAGGTGATCAGCGCCTACGGGCTCAAGGCGATCGACATGGACATCGAGAACACGGACGAGTTCGAGAACGAGGCCGTGCAGGCGAAGATCCTGACCGCGCTGAAGACCGTCAAGGCCAACAACCCGGGCCTGCGCACGATCGTCACCTTCGGCACCTCGACGACCGGCCCGACGTACTACGGCAACCGGCTCATCGAGCAGGCGCAGTCGCTCAACGCCGGCATCGATGTCTTCACCATCATGCCGTTCGACTTCGGCGGCGGCTCCGACATGTACGGCAACACGGTCGCCGCGGCCGAGGGTCTGAAGACCAAGCTGAAGTCCACCTTCGGGTGGGACGACGCGACGGCCTACTCGCACATCGGCATCTCGGGCATGAACGGTCTGTCGGACCAGTCGGAGACCACGACTCCGGCCATCTGGACGCAGATCCGCGACTGGTCCAACTCGCACCACATCGCACGGCTCGCGTTCTGGGCGGTCAACCGTGACCGCGGGTGCGCCGGTGGCGGAGTGGTGAGCAACTGCTCCGGCATCAGTCAGAACACCTGGCAGTTCACCTCGATCACGGCCGGTTTCACCGGCTGACGACCCCCACCCCTGGCGGCCGGTCCCCGTGTGGGCCGGCCGCCTCGGTGTGTCTACTCGCCCGCTCCCGACCGCTTCAGACGGAGCGTCAGGATCTGGAACGGCCGCAGGGACACGGCCACCGAGTCGCCGTCGACGGTGACCTCGTCCGCCAGCGGCCGCTCCAGCAGGTCGGTGATCCGGGCGCCCGCGAGCGGGAAGCCGGTGCGCAGCACGCCCTCGGCCCGGCCGCCGTTCGACTCGTAGAGGCGGACGACGACGTCGCCGGACTCGTCGTCGGCGAGCTTGACCGCCTCGACGGTGATGCCGCCACCGTCCACGGAGACGACCGGCTCCGGGGCGCCGCCCGAATCGGCCACCCGCAGCGGGAGGTTGAGGGCGTAGCCCTCGGCGACCGCGTCCTCGATGCTCGCGCCGGGCAGCAGCGAGTACGTGAGCCGGTGCCTGCCCTGGTCCGCGCCCGGGTCGGGGATGCGCGGGGCGCGCACCAGGCTCAGGCGGACCGTGGTCGTCGTACCGCCGTCCTCGCGGACCGTGCGGGAGACGTCGTGGCCGTACGTCGAGTCGTTGATGACCGCGACGCCGTAGCCGGGCTCGGCGAGGTGCACCCAGCGGTGGCCGGAGACCTCGAAACGGGCCGCCTCCCAGCTGGTGTTGGTGTGCGTGGGCCGCTGGATGTGGCCGAACTGGATCTCGGCGGAGGAGTGCGCGGCCCGGATGTCCACCGGGAAGCCCGCCTTGAGGAACTTCTCGGCCTCGTGCCAGTCGATGTCGGTCTCGAAGTCGATGCGGGGGCTGCCCGCGCGGACGGTGATCGTCTGCACGATCTTCGAGCCCTTGCCGAAGGACCGTTCCACCCGGATCGCGCCGAGCAGCGGGTCCTGGTCGACGACGGTGATGGAGTCGGCGTCGAGGAGGTCGGTGAAGCGGTTCTTGTAGTGCTTGTCGACGTCCCAGGCGTCCCAGTAGTTCGGGAGGTCGGTGTGCAGGCGCAGCAAGTTGCCCTGGTCGGCGAGGACTTCACGTCCGCCGTGGCGCAGGTCGCACACGGAGGCGAGGGTGCCGTCGTCGGCGAGTTCGACGCGGACGACGCCGTTGTCGAGGACGCGGTCGGTGACGGTCACCGCCTGCGGGACGTACTCGGCGGCCAGCGGCGCGCTGCCGTTCGCGGGGACCGTCGCGTACATCGGCACACCGGTCGCCGTACGGATCACCTCGGCGCGGTCGAAGGGGCTGGTGTTGAAGACCGGGTCCCGCCCCCGCCGCCCAGCGCGGCCACGGCCGCTGCCGTCAGCTCCTCCAACTCCGTTGCCACGCGCGCGTATTCGGCCTCGGCCTCGCGGTGCACCCAGGCGATCGAGGAGCCCGGCAGGATGTCGTGGAACTGGTGCAGCAGCACCGTCTTCCACAGCTTGTCGAGCTTCTCGTACGGGTACGCGTAGCCCGGCGCGTGCAGCGCGGCCGTCGTCGCCCACAACTCGGCCTCGCGGAGCCGGTGTTCGCTGCGCCGGTTGCCCTGCTTGGTGCGGGCCTGGGAGGTGTAGGTGGCGCGGTGGAGTTCGAGGTACAGCTCGCCGACCCAGACGGGGGCGTCCGGGTACTCGGCGCGGGCCTTGGCGAAGAACTCGTCCGGGTGCTCGACGACGACCTTCGGTGAACCCTCCAAGTCGGCGAGCCTGCGCGCCCGTTCCATGATCTCGCGGGTGGGGCCACCGCCGCCGTCGCCCCAGCCGAAGGGGGCGAGGGCGGGTGGCGTTGCCCTTCTCCTGGTAGTTGCGGACCGCGCGGGACATCTCCTCGCCGCTGAAGCGGGCGTTGTAGGTGTCGACCGGCGGGAAGTGCGTGAAGATGCGGGTGCCGTCGATGCCCTCCCACCAGAAGGTGTGGTGGGGAACTTGTTGGTCTGGTTCCAGGAGATCTTCTGGGTGAGGAACCACTCGTTGCCGGCGAGCTTGGCGAGCTGCGGATAGGCCGCGTTGTAGCCGAAGGAGTCGGGCAGCCAGACGCCCTTGGTCTCGATGCCGAAGTGCTCGATGAAGAACCGCTTGCCGTGGACGAGTTGGCGGGCGATGGCCTCGCCGCCGGGCAGGTTGCCGTCGGACTCGACCCACATGCCGCCGACCGGCGCCCACTGGCCGCGCTTGACGGACTCCTGGATCCGGGCCCACACCTGCGGGTAGTTGTCGCGCACCCACTCGTACTGCTGGGCCTGCGAGCAGGCGAAGATGAAGTCCTCGTACTCGTCCGCGAGGGACGTCACGTTCGAGAAGGTGCGGGACGTCTTGCGCTTGGTCTCGCGGATCGGCCACAGCCACGCCGAGTCGATGTGCGCGTGCCCGACGCCGGAGACGATGTGCGCGCTGGCGTGGGCGGGCTTGGCCAGCACCGGCTTGAGCGCGGCCCGTACGTCGGCGGCCGAACCGGCGACGTCGTCGAGGTCGAGCAGGTCAAGGGCACGGTCCAGGGCGTGCATGATCTCGTGGCGGCGGGGGTCGTGCTCGCCCAGTTCCAGCATCAGTTCGCGCAGCACCTGGACGTCGAGGTCGAGGTGGAAGACCTCCTCGTCGAGGACGGCGAGGTCGGCGCGGCGGAATGTGTACAGGGGACGGTCGCCCGCCGTCAGGACGTCGCCGAGCGGGGTCGGCTCCGAGAAGTCGTTGGCGAGGATGTCGGGGTTGGAGGCCGCCTCGACCAGGTAGTCGACGACCTCGCCGCCCTCTGCCGGGTTGGCGATCGCCACGTACTGGTTGAGCGGGTTGACCGCCTTCAGCGGCGTCCCGTCCGTGAGATGGACCAGGGCCTCGGCCTGGTTGCCGGGCCAGTCGCCGGTGAAGCCGAGGTCGATGACGGCCTCGACACGCCTCCCGGCCCACTCCGCCGGCACCTGCCCGTGCATCCGGAACCAGGTCGTGCCCCAGGGCGGACCCCACGGGGTGTCCATCGCGAACGGCGCGTACGGCGCCGCCGCTGCCTCGTCGAAGGAGACCGGCTCACCGGGGGCCTGCCAGGCCTCGACCGTGAAGGGCGCGGTGGCCGCGTAGATCGCGGGCTTGATGCGCTGGTTGTGGGCGCGCTCGACGCGCTCCTCGATCCGGCGGCGTTCGTCGTGCATGGGAAGTCTCCAGGGAACCAGGGAGCTGCTGAGTACTGGCTGAGCTGCCGAGAGCCGCTGCGGAGTGCCCGTCGCGGAGGACTCGGGGGAAAGCGCTTACTGAATGGATGCCTACTTAAGGTACGCCAGGCCCGGGTGGACCTCGGTATAGCCCTCGACCAGCCGGCGTGCGACGTTCACCGAGTCGACCAGCGGGTGCAGGGCGAAGGCCTTCACCGCCGTCGTGCGGGAGCCGTTCTCGGCCGCCGTGAGGACTTCGCGCTCGACGCCCTTGACCGCGCAGACCAGGCCGGTGGCGTGGTCGGGCAGCGGGGCGACGGCGACGGGGTGGGCGCCGTTGGCGTCGACCAGGCACGGCACCTCGATGACGGCCTCGGTGTCGAGGACGGACAGGGCGCCCTGGTTGCGGACGTTGAGGATGAGGGTGGTGCGCTCGTCGCGGGCGATGGCCCGCATCAGGGCGAGGGCGACCTTCTCGTAGCCGCCGGACAGGTCGTCCTCGTCGCGTTCGCCGGCGCCCGCGGTCTCGCGGTTCTCCGCCATGTAGGTCGCCTCGCGCTCGGCGCGGGTGCGCTCCCAGGCGGTGAGTGCGGAGGTGTCGGGGCGCTTCATCTCGTCGTAGAACCGGGCCTGTTGGTCACGGAGGAACGCACCGCGGGTCTTCTCGACCTCGGTATAGGCGCGGACGGTCTCGCGGTTGAAGTAGTAGTAGTGCAGGTACTCGTTCGGGATGGCGCCGAGCGACTGGAGCCAGTCGGTGCCGAAGAGCTTGCCCTCCTCGAAGGAGCCGAGCAGGTCCGGGTCGGCGAGCAGGCGCGGGAGTTCGTCGCGGCCGGCGACGCGCAGGCCGCGGACCCAGCCGAGGTGGTTGAGGCCGACGTAGTCGATGAAGGCCTCGCGCGGGTTCGCGCCGAGCACCTTGGCGATACGGCGGCCGAGGCCGACCGGGGAGTCGCAGATGCCGATGACGCGGTCGCCGAGGTGGCGGGACATGGCCTCGGTGACCAGGCCCGCGGGGTTGGTGAAGTTGATGACCCAGGCGTCGGGGGCGAGGCGGGCCACGCGCCGGGCGATGTCGACGGCGACCGGCACGGTGCGCAGACCATAGGCGATACCGCCCGCGCCGACCGTCTCCTGGCCGAGGACGCCTTGCGCGAGGGCCACCCGCTCGTCGTTGGCCCGTCCCTCCAGGCCGCCGACGCGGATCGCGGAGAAGACGAAGTCGGCGCCGCGCAGGGCCTCGTCGAGGTCGGTGGTGGCGGTGACGGTGGGGGCGTCGGGGACGGTGGCGGCCTGTTCGGCCAGTACACGGGCGACCGCATACAGTCGACTGTCGTCGAGATCGTGCAGCACCACCTCGGTGACCCGGCCCTCGCCGCGGTCCGTCAGGAGTGCCCCGTAGACGAGCGGCACCCGGAACCCGCCGCCGCCCAGAATCGTCAGCTTCACGCTTTCACCTTTCCTGCCACGACGACCTCGACGCCCGCTTCCTCCAGGGAGGAGCGTGTCGCCGGGTCGACCGGGGCGTTCGTCACCACCGCGTCCAGGTCCTCGGGACCGCACACCTTCGCCATCCCCGTACCCGGGAACTTCTGCGCGTCCGCGAGCAGGACGACCTTCTCGGCGGCCTTGATCATGGCCCGCTTGACCGGCACCTCGACGACCGTCGTGTCCATCACCTGCCCGCCGGGGCGGACTCCACTGGTGCCGAGGAAGAGCCAGTCGGCGTGCAGCTGGCGCAGGTTGTCCTCGGTGAGGAAGCCCACCAGGGAGCGGTACTCGCGCCGCACCATGCCGCCGAGCAGCACCAGTTCGATGCCTTCGTCGTCGGCCAGCTCCTCGTAGACCACGAGGTTGCTGGTGATCACGGTGAGCCGGCGGCCGTGCAGCTGCCGGGCCAGCCGGTAGGCGGTGGTGCCGATGTCGAGGAGGACCGACTGGCCGTCCGCGACCATCGCCGCCGCGCGCGCGGCTATGGCGTCCTTCTCGGCCACCCGCACCTCGGCGACCTCGGCGAAGGGCTGGTCGCCCTCGTCGGCCACGGCGCCGCCGTGGACGCGCGTGAGGAGTCCGTCCTCCTCGAGTTTGAGCAGATCACGCCTGATCGTGGCGGGGCTCACACCCAGCTGCTCGGAGAGATCGGTCACGGCTGCGGGGCCACCGGAGCGCAGGGCCCGCAGGATGAGTTGATGTCGTCGTTCTGCCAGCACGCCGCGAACACTACTCGTCATCTTCAATCATTTCTATGCTCAGTTCTGCTCGGGTATTGACCAATCTCGTCGGACAGCGCACGATTCCGGTCACCGAAATGAAGAGTTTTGACGAGCTCTCCAGCTGGCGTGCCGACGAGAGGATCTGCGCGTGGACGACGACCGGGCCGATGTGCTGCTGACCGGGCTGCTCTTCTACGACCTCGTCCTCACCGGTCTGCGGCAGCCGCCGACGCCGGGCGAGGAGATCTGGACCGGCGGCATGGGCTGCGGCCCGGGCGGCATCGCGAACCTTGCGGTCGCCGCGTCCCGCTTCGGTCTGCGCACGTCCCTCGCCACGGTCTTCGGCGACGACTTCTACGGCGTCTACTGCCGTGAGGTCCTCGCCGGCCAGGAGGGCGTCGACCTCTCCCTGTCCCGCACCGCGGACGGCTGGCACACCCCGGTCACCGTGTCGCTCGCTCACGGCAACGACCGGGCCCTGGTCACCCACGGCCAGGAACCGCCGTACTCCCAGGACGTGTTGATGGGCGACCCGCCCGAAGCACGCACGGCGCTGGTGCACCTGGAGGCCGAGCCCCGCGCATGGCTCGCCAAGGCCTCGGCGAACGGCACGCAGATCTACGCCGACGTCGGCTGGGACCCCACCGAGCAGTGGTCCCGCGATCTGCTCGACCAACTCGCCCTGTGCCACGCCTTCCTCCCCAACGAGGCCGAGGCGATGGCCTACACCCGCACCGACAGCGCGGTCGCGGCGCTCGGCACGCTCACCGAGCTGGTGCCGGTCGCGGTGATCACGCGGGGCGGCGACGGGGCGATCGCCGTCGACCAGACGACCGGCGAGTACGCCGAGGTCCCGGCCCTGAACGTGGACGTCCTGGACGCGACGGGCGCCGGTGACGTGTTCGGCGCGAGCTTCGTCGCGGCCTCGCTCGGCGGCTGGCCGCTGGAGGAGCGGCTGCGGTTCGCGGTGCTCGCCGCCGGGCTCTCCGTCCAGCACCACGGCGGCGCGCTGGCGGCGCCCGGCTGGTACGGCGTCGACCGTTGGCTGCATACGGTCCGCGATCCGGAACTGCGGCGTGCATACGGCTTTCTCGTCGACAGGATCCCGGCGGACCCCGGCCCGCCCGTCATGTACGCACCTGTCACTCCCCCGCACGGGAGTAGCACCCCACGAAGTCCCTTGAAAGTCCCCCACTTCAGCCCCTCGTATGCACGACCCGAACAGATCGAACAGATCCGAAAGGCGGTGGGAGCTGTGCGGCTCTCACGAAGAGGCCTGCTCCGTGCGGGCCTGGCCGGTACGGCCGCCACGGCGCTCGGCGGCCTGGCGTCCGGCTGCGCCGCCGTACCGACCGGTTCCACCGGCCGGAACATGGTCCTGTGGTACTGGGACGGCGGCCTCGGCGACACGGTCGTCAAGAACGCCAAGGCGCGGTACGACCGTACGGTCGACCTCCAGGCGATCAAGATCGGCGGCTACTACCGGTCCAAGCTGATCACCACGATGGCGGGCCGCGCCCACATCCCCGACATCGCCGGCCTCAAGGGCGAGGACATGGCGTCCTATCTGCCCAACGCCGACCAGTTCGTGGACCTCAGGACGCTCGGCGCGGACAAGTACAGGAGCCAGTACCTGGACTGGAAGTGGCGGCAGGGCATCGCCGACGACGGCACGATGGTCGGCTTCCCCATCGACTGCGGCCCGGTGGCGCACTATTACCAGTACGCCGTGTTCCGCAAGGCCGGGCTGCCGTACGAACCCGCCGACGTGTCAAGGGAGTTGGACACCTGGGACAAGTTCTTCGCGGCGGGCGAGCAGCTCAGGAAGCGGATTCCGGGGACGTATCTGGTGACCGACGTCAACAGCATCTTCGAGAACGTGGTGAACCAGGGGTCCGAGCGGTACGTCGACAAGGACCGGCACTTCATCGGCGACCAGGAACACGTGCGCCAGGCCTGGGCGTTGGCGGTGGAGACCAAGCGGCGCGGGATCGTCTCGGATCTGGTCAGCGGCACGCCGGACCAGCTCTCCGCCGTGCAGGACGGCAAGCTGCCGAGCCAGCTCAACGCCTCCTGGGCGACCAGCGACATCAAGACCGGTGTGCCAAAGACCAAGGGGCGCTGGCGAGTTGCCCAGATGCCGGTGCGGCCGGCCAACATCGGCGGTTCGTTCCTGTCGATCACCAAGGCGTGCCGCGAGCCCGAGCAGGCCTTCGCGGTCATCAGCTGGATCCTCAACGCGGCCAACCAGGCCCAGGGGTTCGTCGACGCGGGCCTGTTCCCTCCACCCCCGCCTCGTACGACCTGAAGACGGTGCGTGTACCGGACCCGTTCTTCGGCGGGCAGGACACGATGGAGATCTTCGGGCCCGCCGCGCAGAAGATCACGGTCGCCTACAACAGCCCGTTCGACATCGCGCTCGGGCAGCCCCTCAAGGACGAGATCAAGAACGTCGGTGTCCTCGGCAAGGACCCCAAGAAGGCCTGGAGTGACGCCATGAGCAAGTGCCGGCGCATCGCGGACCACCTGGGGTGACCTACTGATGGCCACCGCACTGGACAAGCCCCCTGCCGTCGTGGACAGTTCGGCCGCCCCTCGCGGCCCAGGAGCGGCTTCCGCAAGTACTGGCATCTTTATGCCGCGATCTCCCCGTTCTATCTGCTGTTCCTCTGCTTCGGGCTGATCCCCGTCGGGTTCTCGTTCTACCTCTCCCTGCACCGCTGGGACGGCCTCGGCTCCATGGAGTGGGCGGGCCTGTCGCAGTACAAGTACCTGCTGAGCGACACCGACTTCTGGAACTCGATCGGCAACACCCTCATCATCTGGGCACTGGCGACGTTCCCCATGATCTTCCTCGCGATGGTCACGGCCGTGATGCTCAACTCGGCGGTCCGCTTCAAGAACGTGTACCGCTTCGCCTACTTCCTGCCGAACGTCACCTCGGTGGTGGCGATCGCGATCGTCTTCGGCTCGGTGTTCTCCACCAACTTCGGCCTGGTGAACGCCCTGTTGCAGGCCGTGGGCTTCGACCAGATCGCCTGGCTCAACACCCCGTGGGGCATCAAGATCGCCATCGCGACACTGATGACCTGGCAGTGGACCGGCTACAACGCGATCATCTTCCTCGCCGGTCTGCAGACCATCCCGGGCGAACTCTACGAAGCGGCACGGATGGACGGCGCCGGACCGGTCCAGACGTTCTTCCGGATCACGCTGCCGATGCTGCGCCCGGTGCTGCTGTTCGTGCTCGTCATCTCGACGGTCACCGGTCTGCAGAGCTTCTCCGAACCCCAGGTGCTGCTGCAGAACACGTCCAACGACTCGACGTTCGCGGGCGGTCCGGGCCACTCCGGCCAGACGATGGTCCTGTACTTCTTCCAACAGACCTTCGACAACAACGACTTCGGTTACGGCGCCGCCGTGGCCTGGGGCATCTTCCTCGTCGTCATCCTCTTCTCCATCGTCAACTGGCGCCTGGTGCAGCGCCGGGGCGAAGACTAGGGAGTCGGTCACCATGGCATTCCTCCACGGCACACGGCGACCGAAGGGCATCCGGGGCACCCGGAGCCGCGGCATCGGCCTCCATGTCTCCCTGATCCTGGGCGTGTTGCTCTCGGCCTTCCCGTTCTACTGGGCCGTGATCATGTCGACGCACACCTCGTCGGAGATCTTCTCCTACCCGCCGAAGCTGCTGCCGGGCTCGCACTTCCTGGAGAACCTGCGCAGCCTCTTCGACAACATCGACTTCTTCGGCTCGATGTTCAACTCGGTGCTCGTCGCGGGAACGGTGACCTTCCTGGTCCTGCTCTTCGACTCACTCGCCGCGTTCGTCTTCGCCAAGTTCCACTTCCCGGGCAAGAACGTGCTGTTCGCGCTGCTGATGGTCATCTTCATGGTGCCCGCGCAGCTCGCGGCCATCCCGCAGTTCGTCATCATGGCGAAGCTCGGCTGGATCGGCTCGATGACCGCGCTGATCGTCCCGGCGGCGGCCAACGCGTTCGGCATCTTCTGGATGCGCCAGTACATGAAGAGCGCGATCCACGACGAGCTCCTCGACGCCTCCCGCATCGACGGCGCCAACTTCCTCCGCCAGTACTGGCACGTGGCTCTCCCGGTGGTCCGCCCGGGCCTCGCCTTCCTCGGCATCTTCACCTTCATGGGGCAGTGGAACGACTACGCCTGGCCCCTGATCGCCCTCACCAACCCGAACAACGTCACCCTCCAGGTGGCCCTGTCCCAGCTCAACGGCACCCACGGCACCACCGACTACGGAATGGTCATGACCGGCGCGCTCCTGGCCCTCGTCCCCCTGCTGATCGTGTTCGCGGTCGGCGCCAAGCAGATCATCGGCGACCTCGGCAAGGGAGCCATCCGCTGATGACCGACCCGCTGCTCGCGCTCCGCCCCCTGGGAGTCACCCGAGGTGACCTCCTGGGGCGGTTGCCCATGTCCGCCGTCGACCGCCGCGCGGGTGCGCGCTCCTCGACGGCGACTGGCGCTTCCAGCTGCTGCCGGCGCCGGACGCGCCTTTGGCGGAAGCCTGGTCGTCCGCATACGTGCCGGGCGTATGGACCATGCAGGATACGGACGACCTTCCGCAGTACACGAACGTCCGTATGCCGTATACAGAATTCCCTCCACTGTCGCCCGCGGCCAATCCGACGGGTGTCTACGAGCGTGAGATCGACGTCCCGGCCGACTGGGCCGGGCGGCGGATCGTGCTCCAGGTCGGGGCCGCCGAGAGCGTGCTGCTGGTGCACGTGGACGGGCGGCCCGTCGGCGTCTCCAAGGACTCACACCTCGCCGCCGACTTCGACCTCACGGATGTCGTACGCCCCGGCGGGCGGGCCACCGTACGGCTGACCGTCGTGAAGTGGTCGGACGCCTCGCACCTAGAGGACCAGGACCAGTGGTGGCACGGCGGCATCACGCGGTCGGTGCTGCTGTACACGACCGATCCGCTGCATCTCGCGGACGTGACCGTGCGGGCTTCCTACGACGGCGCCCTGCGGGTCGACTGCCAGGTGCGGGACGCGGGCGGCGCGCTGCCCGACGGGTGGTACGTCTCCGGCGATCTCGACGGTCACCTCCTCACTCAGGACGAGGAGTTCGACCGGTTCAACGCCGAGGACGACCGGGTCTCCGACTTCCTCGGCGAGGCCCGCATGCGCGCCACTGTCACCGAGGTGCGCACCTGGAACGCCGAGACGCCCGAGCTGTACGGCCTCACCGTCCGGCTGCACCGCGCCGACGGGACGGTCGCCGACGCGTCGTACCGGCGGATCGGGTTCCGGGACGTGGAGATCGTCGGCCGGGACCTGCTCGTCAACGGCGAGCGTGTGTACATCCGGGGCGTCAACCGGCACGACTTCCATCCGCTGACCGGCCGCACGGTGTCGTACGACGACATGCGCGCGGACCTGGTGCTGCTCAAGCGGTTCGGCTTCAACGCGATCCGCACCGCGCACTACCCGAACGACCCGGCGCTCTACGACCTCGCGGACGAGCTGGGTCTCTACGTCGTCGACGAGGCGGACATCGAGTCGCACGACCACGCGCACGAGATCGCGGACGACCCGCGCTATCTGAACGCGTTCGTGGACCGCGTGGCGCGGATGGTGCTGCGCGACAAGAACCACCCCTCGGTGATCATCTGGTCGCTCGGCAACGAGTCCGACTACGGCGCCAACCACGATGCGGCCGCCGGCTGGGTCCGCCGCCACGACCCCACCAGACCGATCCAGTACGAGGGCGCGGCCAAGCGCGGCTGGGCCGACCTGGACCTCGCCTCGGACATCGCGTGCCCGATGTACGCACCGCTGGAGGACTGTGTCGCGCACGCGCTGTCCGGAGAGCAGACCAAGCCGTTGATCCAGTGCGAGTACTCGCACGCGATGGGCAACAGCAACGGAACCCTCGCGGACCACTGGGCTGCCATCGAGTCAACCCCGGGTCTTCAGGGCGGCTTCATCTGGGAGTTCTGGGACCACGGAATCCTGCAGCGTGTGAGCGACGGAAGACCCACCGGCCGCGCGGGCGCCGGGCTGTACGACAACGGTGTCGCCGCGCCCGGTCAACGCTGGGCGTACGGCGGTGACTTCGGCGAGGCGATCCACGACGGCGTGTTCATCGCGGACGGCGTGGTGTTCCCCGACCGCACCCCCAAGCCGGTGATGTTCGAGCACCGGGAGATCGCGGCGCCGGTGCGCATCGAGTGCTTCCGGCACGAGGGCATCGTCCTCGGCAACCACCAGCACTTCCGGGGCCTCGACTGGCTCGCCGGGACATGGGAGTTGGCCCTCGCGGACGGACGCACGCTGACCGCGCCGGCCGAGCTGCCGGCCCTGTGCCCGGGCGAGACGGTGGCCGTACCGCTGCCGTTCGCGCTGCCGGAGGACGGCGGCGAGGCCTGGCTGACGCTGCGCGTGACGACGGCCGAGGACCAGTCGTGGGCACCGCGCGGCACGGACGTGTGCGCGCCCCAGGTGCGACTGCGGGCGGCAACACCCGTGGCGGCAGCGGTGGTTGGCGGCGGCAGGGTGGAGGTCGACGGTGAAGGTCTGCTGCTCCACCCGCTGTTGACGGTCGCCCCGACGCTGTCCCTGTGGCGGGCGCCCACCGACAACGACGAGCTGGGCGGCATGGCCGCGCGCTGGCGGACGTGGGGCTCGACTCGCTGGTCCGCAAGGTCGTTTCGGTACGGCGTGACGGCGAGCGAAGCGAGATGGGGTCCCCGGCCGACGGCTGGGGAGGGTGACGACGGTCGCCGAGTACGCCGGGGCCACGGGTGTGGTCCGGCACTGTCAGGTGTTCACGCCGGTGGAGGGCGGGGTCCGGATCGAGGAATCGGCCGAACTGCCCGACGAGTTCGACGACGTGGCCCGGGTCGGCACCGTGTTCGAGACGGTGCCGGGGCTCGATCTGCTGGAATGGTTCGGCCGGGGTCCCTGGGAGTCGTACCCCGACCGCAGCACGGGCGCGCCCGTGGGCCACCACTCGGTCCCCGTCGACGCGCTGTTCACCCCGTATCTGCGGCCGCAGGAGAGCGGTGGGCGGCACGGGGTACGGCGGTTCACACTGTCGGCACCGGACGCCACCGGTCTCGCGGTCGACCTCGACGAGCCCCGCCAGGTCTCGGTGACCCGCCATCGCGCCGACGACCTGACCGCCGTACGGCACCACGACGAACTGGTGCCGCGCGCGTCCTGCGTGGTGCAACTCGACGCGGCGCACCGTGGGTTGGGCACGGCGTCGTGCGGCCCCGACACATCACCTCAGTATCTCGTCGCACCGGGTGTCCATCGCTGGAGCTGGACCCTGCGCGTTCTCTGAACTCCCCAGTTCTCAGCGGCTTTCACGAGCACTCACCCTGTACGGAGCACACGTGTGTACTTCGCATGAGCACGATCAGTGCGAGACGGCCCAGGCCGGCGCCGGACGGCGCGGTTTCCTCCGCGCGACGGCCCTGCTGGGCGCCGCCGCGACGGCCGGTGTCGCACTGCCGACCACCGCCGAAGCATCCCCGGCGACGGCGAGTTGGCGGCCCGACACCGACAGTCACCGCTTCACTCTCGCGGTGATGCCCGACACCCAGTACCTCTTCGACGGGCCGAGCATCGACAAGGCGCCGATCGAGGCCTCGCTGCGTTATCTCCTGGAGCACGGCAGGGACGAGAACATCGTCTTCCTGTCCCACCTGGGCGACCTGACGCAGAACGGCGCGAAGCCCGAATTCGCGGCGATCGGCGATGCGTTCAGGCTGCTGGACCGGCGGGGTGTCGGCTACAGCGTGCTGGCCGGCAACCACGACATCAAGTCGTCGACCGACGACCAGCGCGGCGCGTCGCCATACCTGGACACGTTCGGGCCGCAGCGCTTCAAGAACAAGTCCACGTTCGGCGGGGCCTCTTCGGACGGCTACAACACGTACCACGTGTTCAAGGCGGCCGGGCGGGAGATGGCTCGTGCTGGCGCTGGACTGGCGCCTCTCGGCGAGGGGCTACGCGTGGGCGAAGGACGTCATCGCGCAGCACCCGAAGACGCCGGTCATCCTCACCACGCACGAACTGGTCGTGGACGACGACACGTTGTCGGACTACGGGCAGCAGCTGTGGGATCAGCTCATCGCGGACCACGACCAGATCTTCCTGACCCTGAACGGCCACTACTGGCCGGCTCGCCGGGCAACCCGAAAGAACGCGGCGGGCAACGACGTCCACCTTCATCTGACGAACTATCAGAACCGCTACTTCGGCGGCGCGGCGATGATCCGCCTCTACCACTTCGACCTGGATCGCGACGTCATCGACGTGGAGACCGTGTCGCCGTGGATCCTGGGCCGGGCGGCGAAGGGCCTCAACGAGCTGGAGCGGCAGGAGATCGAACTCAGCGGTGACGCCGACCGGTTCTCCGTCGGCATCGACTTCGCGGACCGCTTCGCCGGGTTCGACCCGGTGCCGGTCCGCCCGGCGCGTCCCGCGTCGAAGATGGTGATCCCGGGCACGGCCGCCTACTGGCGCTTCGAGTCCCCGGTCTCCGGCACCGTCCGTGACCTCTCGGGCCGCGGCAACGACCTCACCGTGGTCTCGGTGAACGGCGGCACCCTCGGCTGGTCCGCCGACCACCACCCGGACCAACCGGGCCACGGCAGCCTGGAGTTCACGGGCTACAAGTCACCGCTGAAGGGCGCCTACCTGCGGACCGTCGACGGTGCGCCGCTCAACTCGGCGACATTCAAGGACGGTTACACCATCGAGGCGTTCTACCGGCTGCCCGCCGACTGGAACGCCTCGCACAACGCCTGGGCCGGACTGGTCTGCCGCACCGGCCGCAACGGCTCCGTCGGCACGGTGACGGACGACCCCGACGAGCCGCTCGCAACCCTGTCCCTCTCCGACGGACCGGGCCCGCAGTGGGCGGTACATCCGCTCAACCAGCGGCAGTTGGCTACCAACTGGGGCGACGAGACCGATCCCGAGATCTGGTGGCACCTCGCCGTGGTCAACGACGGACGGCACACCACCATGTACGTCCAGGGCTGCCCGGTGGCCCGCAACCCGCACGCCCCCGCGATCGGCATCGCCTCCTCCGGACAGCCCTGGCTGCTCGGCGGCTACGAGTACGCGGACAAGATCGACCAGATCCTGCACGGCCGCCTCGGCGACGTCCGGATCGTCGAACGGGCGCTGCCCGTCACCTCCTTCATGAACCACTGACAGCCCTCCAGACTCCAGAGGACTTCCGCATCATCATGACCGAGCAGCAGCTGCCCACCTGGGCCGATCCGTCCGTCTCCCCGCCGACCTCGACGCCCAGGGCGTCTCCCGGCGCCAACTCCTGCGCCGCGCGGGCCTGTTCGGCGCCGCGTTCACCCTCGGCGCGGGACCGCTCGCCACCTCCGCGGCGGCGGCAGGCCGGGGTTACGGCGGCAACGACCCGCGCCTCGCGTACCTCGTCGGCGACCACCACGTGCACTCCGTGTACAGCCACGACGCGAAGTACACGTTCTCCCAGCAGGCGCGGGCCGCCGCGAAGTACGGCCTCGACTGGATGGTGTTCAACGAGCACTCCAACTTCGGACACGCCTCCTACGGCGCCGAGTTGGAGCACGCGGAGATCCTCAGGGCGCGGGCCGCGAACCCCGTCAGCTGATCTTCCAGGGCCTGGAGTGGTACATCCCGGCCGCCGAACACTGCACGATCTTCGCCGCGCCGGGCCGGCACGAGGTGGATCTGCTCACCCAGTTCGAACTCGCCTACGACGGCAAGCTGTTGGGCTACGACAAGGGCGGCGTCGCCGACGCGGACACCGCCCGCAACGAGGCGCACGCCGTGAAGGCCATCAAGTGGCTGGCGGAGCAGCGCCGTTCGGGCTACGTCGACGACGTCCTCGTCCTCGCCAACCACCCGCTGCGCCTGGGCATCGACTCCCCGCACGAGATGCGCGCCTGGCGGGACGCGGCACCCGAGATCATGATCGGCATGGAGGGTGCGCCCGGTGCCCAGGGCGCGGCCCTGCCCGGCTGGCGCGGTGCGACGTCGATCCGCGGCGAGTACGAGAACAAGCCCTCGGCGCAGTCCTGGTCGGGCTACCCGGCGGACGCGTATGTGACGTACGGCGGCTTCGACTGGGCGACGGCGACCGTCGGCGGGCTGTGGGACTCGATGCTGGCCGAGGGTCGACTCTTCTCGATCACCACCAACTCCGACAACCACCGTACGGTCTACGACACTTGGGCCAACGGCACGTGGCCCGACGGGCAGAACTTCGACAACACCGGCAAGCTCCCCGACCCGGTACGGACCGACTCCCCGCAGCCCGGCAGCGACTTCTGGCCCGGCGAGTTCAGCCGCACCCACGTGGGCGTGACCCGCTACGGCTACCGCGAGGTCATGGCGGGCCTGCGCGCGGGCCGGGTCTGGGTCGACCACGGGCATCTGCTGGACGGGCTCGACGTCCGCCTGAAGCGGGACTGCGACCACGGTCAGGGCGTCACGCTGGGCGGCCGGCTGCGGGTCCGCAAGGGCGACCGGCTCACCCTGAACATCACCGTGACGACCGCCTCGCGGCCCAACGCCCAGGGAATCCTGCCCGAGTTGGCGCACGTGGACGTCATCCGGGGCGCGGTGCGCGGCGCGGTGTCCGACCGGGACGCGTGGCGGGCGCCGGACACGAAGGTCGTCCGTACGGCGGACGTCGGCGGCCGCAAGGGGACGTACACGCTGCGCATTCCGGTGACCGCCGGGGACGAGTCCTTCTATCTCCGGCTGCGCGGCAGCGACGGCAAGCGACACGGTGCGGGCTACCTCGGCGCGTCGGTGGACCCGCACGGCCCGATCCCCACGAGCCCGGCAACGGTGACCCGTGGGCCGACACATGGTTCTATTCCAACCCCATCTTCGTCGACCCGGCAGGTATCTGATGAAGCGTCAACTGACTGTTCTCGCGGCCTTATTGGGTGCTCTCACGCTCGGCGTGAGCACCTCCTCCGCAGCCGCCTCCACCACCTGGGCGGAGACCGGCACGGCCTACACCGGCAGCCTCGGCGGCGGTGAGGGCGTCGCCAGTCAGGCGGACGGCTCGCTGCTGTACCGCGGGCTGGCGTCCATCCCCCTGGATCTGCGCATCCAGGGCTGGAACCACATCGGTGACCCGGACATCGCGAACGGCTATGTCTTCGACGCCTACCAGGGCGCCGACACCGGCACGTCAAGATGTTCGCGGTCACCACGCCGGCCGGGACGCGCTACACGTACGTCCACACGCTCGACGCGGGCGAGAAGATCAACAACTCGTTCGACGCGATCTCGCCGGACACGCAGTGGATGGTGTCGGGCGAGTGGGGCGACCAGTCCAGACTCCAGGTCTTCCCCACCCCCTGCTCAACGCGTCCACCCCGAAGACGGGCGGGGCGCTGCCACAGGCCGGGCAGATCACCCTGGACAGGACGGTGAACGACATCCAGGGCTGCGACTTCGTGACGGACACCCGCCTGGTGTGCGTCTCGGACGACGCGTCGGGGACCAAGTTCCCCGAGATCCGCCCGCTCCTCCAGGTCGACCTGCCGCACAAACTGGACGGCCGGCCGATCACCGGCGCGGTCACCAGCCTGTTCGCGCTGCCCCAACGCAGCATCTGCACAGGCACGTTCGAGGCCGAAGGCATCGACTACGACGTGAACAGCGGCACGCTGCGGGCCGAGGTCGTCCAGCCGGGCGTGTGCCAGGTGTCGACGAGCGTGTACTCGTACAAGCAGCAGTAGACGGTCGGCGGTATACGCACGTCGGTCGACCGTGGCCGCCGGTCAGGCGTAGAACCGCGAGAGGGCTCTGCAGGACGGCGGCGGGCTTCGGCCCGCCGTCGATCTCTATCGTGCCCTCGACGGCGATCTGCACCCCGCCCGGTACGTCCTCGACGGCCGCGAGCTTCGCGACGAGCCGGATCCGTGAGCCGACCTTCACCGGTGCGGGGAAACGGACCCTGTTCAGGCCGTAGTTGACCTTCGTGGACACGCCCTCGACGTCCAGCAGTTCGGTGAAGAGCGGGATGAAGAGGGACAGGGTCAGATAGCCGTGCGCGATGGGCGCGCCGAACGGTCCGGCCGCGGCCCTCTCCGGGTCGACGTGGATCCACTGGTGGTCGCCCGTCGCGTCGGCGAAGGTGTTGATCCGCTCCTGGGTGACCTCGATCCACTCACTGGTGCCGAGGTCGCTGCCTGCGAGCTTCTTGAGTTCGTCGAGGCCGTTGACGGTGATGCTCATAAGTAGCCTGTTCCTTAAGGGAGTTACCGGTCGCCGAAGCGCTTGCGCACCCGGGACTTGAGGAGCTTTCCGGAGGCGGTGCGCGGTAGTTCGTCCGCGACCACCATCGACTTGGGGATCTTGTACTTGGCGAGCCGGCCCGCCAGCGACGCGAGCACCTCGTCGGGGTCGAGCGAGACGCCCTCGCGCGGGACGACGACCGCGCGCGGTACCTCGCCCCACTTGTCGTCCGCGACCCCGATCACCGCGCACTCCACGATGTCGGGATGGGCCAGCAGCAGGTCCTCGATCTCGGCGGGGTAGATGTTCTCCCCACCGGAGATGATCATGTCCTTCATGCGGTCGACGATGTACACATAGCCGTCCTCGTCGGTGCGTGCCGCGTCCCCGCTGCGGAACCAGCCGTCGGCGAAGACCGCGGCCGTCTCCTCGGGCAACCCCAGTAGCCGGGCATGACATGGGGCCCGCGCACCACGATCTCGCCGGTCTCGCCGACATCGGCGGGAGTGAGGTCGGGCCGTACGACGCGCACGTCGCTGAAGAAGTGCGGCACGCCCGCCGAACCCGCCTTGCCGACCGCGTGTTCGGCGTCCAGGAACAGGGTGCCGGGCGCGGCCTCCGTCATGCCGTAGCCCTGGAGGAAGGTCAGCCCGCGTTCCTGGTAGGCGGCGATCAACGGGGACGGGACCGGGAGCCGCCGCAGGTGAGGATGCGCAGCGAGGAGAGGTCGGCGTCGGCCCAGCGGGGGTGGCGGGCGAGTTGGTCGAACATCGTGGGGACCCCGAACATGAAGGTGATCCGGTGCCGTTCGACGAGGTCGAAGGTGGCGGCCGGGTCGAAGGCCTCGACCAGGACGCAGGTGCCGCCCTTGAGCAGCACGGGCAGGGTGAGCATGTTGAGGCCGGCCGTGTGGAACAACGGGGCGGAGACCAGGGCGCGTTCGTCGGCGATCAGGTCGGTGTCGACGAGGACGTTGATCGCGTTCCAGGCCAGGTTGCCGTGGGTGAGCATGGCGCCCTTGGGGCGGCCGGTCGTGCCCGAGGTGTACATGATGATGCAGGTGTCGTCGGCGGTGACGGGCTCGTCGATCGGCTCGTCCGAGGCGGCGTCGGTCAACTCCTCGTACTCCGGGCCGACTTCGATGTAGACGCGTACGTCGGTGCTGCCCGGCAGTCCGGCGACGAGCCCGGCGTGCGTCGGGCCGTAGACGAGGATCTTGGCGCCGGAGTCGGTGAGTTGGTGGGCGATCTCGGGGCCTGCGAGGCGGGTGTTGAGGGGGACGAAGACCGCGCCGAGGATGCCGGCCGCGAACAGGGTCTCCAGGTAGGCGGGGTGGTTCGGGCCGAGGTAGGCGATGCGGTCGCCCCGGCGGAGGCCTCGGGTGCGGAGGGCGTGGGCGAGGCGGGTGGTTCTCGTATGCAATGTGCCGTAGTCAGTCGACGTACTGCTGCGGACTGTCGACGAAGTCGCGTCGCCTGTCGACGAAGCTCCGTCGTCCGTCGACGATCCGCCGTACACCAGTGCCGTACGACGTGGGGTCTTCCGTGCCCGGCGGGCGGGCCAGGACCCCAGTCCCTCGTTGCGCATCCGGTGTCCCTTACGTCAGGCCGAGCAGGCGGGCGGCGTTCTCCTTGAGGATCTTCGGCCTGACCTCGTCCTTGATGGGCAGCTTCTCGAAGTCGGCGAGCCAGCGGTCCGGGGTGAGGACGGGGTAGTCGGAGCCGAAGAGGACCTTGTCCTTGAGGAGGGTGTTGGCGTACTGCACGAGCTGCGGCGGGAAGTACTTCGGGGACCAGCCGGAGAGGTCGATGTGGACGCCCGGTTTGTGGGTGGCGACGGCGAGGGCCTCGTCCTGCCAGGGGAAGGAGGGGTGCGCCAGGATGATCTTCAGGTGCGGGAAGTCGGCGGCGACGTCGTCCACATGCAGGGGTTGGAGTACTTGAGGCGGATGCCGCCGCCGCCCGGGACGCCCGCACCGATGCCCGTCTGGCCCGTGTGGAAGAGGGCGATGGTGCCCGTCTCCTGGATGACCTCGTACAAGTCGTAGGCCACGGCACGGTCGTTGGGGAAGAAGCCCTGGATGTTGGGGTGGAACTTGAAGCCCTTCACCCCGTACTCCTCCACCAGGCGGCGGGCCTGCCGTACACCCGCCTTGCCGCGGAAGGGATCGATGGACGCGAAGGGGATGAGGACGTCGGCGTTGGCGGCCGCGGCCTCGGCGACCTCCTCGTTCGGGACGGGCTCGGTGCCGGTCGCGGACTCGGCGTCGACCGTGAAGATGACGGCGGCCATGTTCCGCTCGCGGTAGTACGCGGCGGTCTCCTCCAGGGTCGGTTTCCGCTTGCCCTCGACCTTGAAGTAGGCGGAGGAGGCGTCGTGCAGGTCGTCGTCCAGGGAGGAGTGGCCCTTGGACGACACCTCCGCATGGGTGTGGACGTCGATCGCGACGAGTCCGTCGAGGTCCATGGGGGTGTCATCACGCCTCCGGGAGCTTCGGTGCGGGGATGCCGACCGACTGGAGTTCGGCGCCGACCGAGGTGGGGAAGGCGTCGGCCAGGGTGTCGGGGGTCCAGCCGCCGTCGGCGTAGGCCGTGCTGATCTCCTGCGGGTGGGACCAGAGTGCCACCTTGTCGCCGCCGATGCCGATGGCCTGACCGGTGATCCCGCGCGCCGCCTCGGAGGCCAGGAACGGTACGAGTGCCGCGCAGTCCTCGGGGTGCCGAAGCCCTCGCCCTTGCGGAGGACGTCGGGGAGGGGCTCGCCGTTCTTCATCGCCTCCACGTAGGGCGCGAACGCGGGGATCGTCTCGGTCATCGCGGTCGCGGCGACCGGCACGATCGCGTTCACGGTGATGCCCGCGCGGCCCAGCTCCATCGACCAGGTGCGGGCCATCGCGGCGATGCCCGCCTTGGCGGCCGCGTAGTTCGTCTGCCCGAAGTTGCCGCGCTGGCCGGCCGGCGAGCCGACCAGGATCAGGCTGCCGCCCTCGCCCTGCTCGCGCATCCGTACGGCCGCGGCGCGGGCGCAGGTGAAGGTGCCCTTGAGGTGGGTGGTGATCACCGCGTCGAAGTCGTCGTCGGTCATCTTCCACAGCACCTTGTCGCGCAGGATGCCCGCGTTGGTGACCAGGATGTCGAGCCGTCCGAACTCCTCGACGGCCCTGTTCACCAGCCGTTCGGCGGCCTCCGTCGTACCGACCGGGACCACCTCGGCGACGGCGGTGCCGCCCGCTTCGGTGATCGACTTCACGGCCTGCTCGGCCACCGCCTCGTCGATGTCGTTGACGACCACGGACGCGCCGTGGGCGGCCAGGGCGTGCGCGTAGGCGAGGCCGAGGCCCCGGCCGCTGCCGGTGACGACGGCGACCTTGCCGGTCAGATCGATGCTGGGCACGAGCGGTCCCTTCACAAGACGAGGTGCGGCTACGAGATCGAAGCTAAGAGCAATAATTGCTGACGTCAATAGTTGTTACCGATGGACCGGGTAGGTCAGACTGGCCCCGAACCACCGCACGCCCCGCCCGGGGCCTCGACCCAGGGAGCCCGCCATCGCCCGTCAGCCGCACGCCGCGAACCCGCCGATCGACGCGCACGAGCCGTGGATGCGCGGGCTGCACGCGGACACGGGCTACCTCATGTACCGGCTGGGCCTGCGGTCCGGTCAGCTCTTCAACACGTTCCTCCAGGAGTCCGGTCTGCGCCTGCGCCACTACGCGCTGCTCCGCTTCCTGGCCACGTCCGAGGGCGCCCTCCAGCGCGAGCTGAGCACCCGCCTCGGCTACGACCCGAGCGCGATCGTCGGCCTGGTGGACGACCTGGAGAAGCTGGGATTCGCCGAGCGCCGCCCTTCCCCGACGACCGGCGCAGCCGCATCGTGGTCCTGACGGCGGACGGCCGCGGCTTCCTCCGCGACACGGACGAGGCGGGCCTGCGCGTCACGAACGAACTGCTGGGCCCGCTCGACGCGACCGAGCGCGCCACCCTGCACACCCTGCTGCAACGGGTCGCCGAGGACGGACTCGCCTGACCCCGGACGGAGGCCCGGCCATGCCCACCACGCGGTCCGCTACGACGGCCGATTCCGCTACGACGGCCGGCTCCGCTACGACCACCGGGTCCGCCGCCACCGCACAGTCGGCGCCGACCACGGGGCCGGCAACCACCAGTTCACGCCCCTCGATGGTCCCCGGCCGACGGCACCCGCCACCCGCTCCGCGCCCGACCGGCTGCTCGCCGTGCTCGCCGCCTTCGACCAGGCGCACACGGCCCTGTCCCTGTCCGACATCAGCCGCCGCGCCGGCCTCACCCTGACGACCGCCCACCGGCTCGCGCGCGCCCTCACCGAGTGGGGCGCGCTGGAACGGGACGCGTCAGGCACGTACCACGTGGGTCTACGGCTGTGGGAGATCGCGGCGCTCGCACCGCGCGGCCTCGCCCTGCGCCAGGTGGCCCTGCCGTATCTGGAGGACCTGTACGAAGCGACGCACGAGAACGTGCAGTTGGCGGTGCGGGACGGTGCGGAGGTCGTCTACACCGAGTGGATCTCGGGCCGTTCGGCGGTCGGCGTGCACATCCGGGTCGGCGCCCGCTGGCCCCTGCACGCCACCGGAGTGGGGCTCGCGCTGCTGGCCCACGACGACCCGGACGGCCAAGAGGCCTACTGCGCAAGCCCGTTGGCATCCTTCACGCCGTACACGATCTCCGATCCGGTACGACTGCGCCGGGTCCTGGCCGAAGTACGGCACACGGGCGTCGCCGTGAGCAGCCGTCAGATCACGGACGACGCGCTGTCGGTGGCCGCACCGGTGCGAGGTCCGGGCGGTCCGGTGGTCGCCGCGGTGTCGGTGGTGGTGCCCCAAGTGGACGCCCAGGTACCGGCGTTGGTCCCGGCGGTGCGGCTCGCGGCGCGCGGGATATCGCGGGCACTGGGGTGGCGCCCGGAGCCGTGACGGCATCGTCCTCGCCCGGGTCCGCCCCTCGCAGGCCGACGTTCACCACGGCACACCGCACGTCGACACCGGCCCCGAGGGAGACCTGGAGGTACCCCCAGGCTCCCGCGCCCCCGCTCAGCTCACCCGGGCAAGCCCGCCAGCATCCGCCGGTCGCGAGGTGCCGACGTGCGGTCCAGCCTCGCGTCCAGCAGCCGCCGTGCCGCGTCGCACCGCCCCGCCGACACCAGCGCGTACAGCAACGTCTCCTCCACGACCTCGCGTTGGGCCGCGCTGCCGCCCACCTTGCGGAGGACCGGAAGCAGCGCGTCGAGGCCGTGGGCGGCTTCGTGGAAGCGGTGTTCGACGAGGGCGGTGAAGGCGTCGCAGAGCGGGGCGATGACCTCGCGCTGCACCGGGTCGGCGCCCGCCGCGTGGTCGCGCAGACGGCGGAGGGCCGGGAGGTCTCCGGCCGCCGTCAGCGCCACCGCCGCGTGCAGGGCCGTGAACGCCGTCGCCGGGCGCTCCAGCACCTCGCACGTCACCGAGCCCAGGACGTCCGAAGTCGGCAGCTCCCCTGCCAGTTGCCGCTGAGCCGGGCCCGCCACAGCAGGGACCCCGAGTCGACAAGGGCGCGCACCCCGGTCACCCGCCCCGGTGCCAACTGGGCGAACCAGCGCCTGCGTACGGCGGCCGGGTCGTCCAACGCCAGTTCGTGCAGGGCGATGTGCCAGGAGAAGTGGGCCCGGTGCACGGCACCCCGACCCTGCCCGGAGACCCAGCGGTCCAGCCAGTCGCGGCCCGCCTCGTGGGCACCGGACTCGTAGTGGACGTGGGCCAGCGCGTGCACGGCGTGACCGGAGGCGGGCTCGACTGCCAGGGCGCGGTGGGCGAGTTCGCCCGCCTCGTGCAGCCGGCCCTGCTCCTGGCGGAGGAAGGCGAGCAGCGAGGTGTGGAACCAGTGTCCGTCGTAGGCCGGGGACGTGCGCTCGACGAGCCGCAGGGCGTAGTCGTCGTCCAGGTCGGTCACGCCGGAGAAGGCGATGGTGGGGACGGCGGTGGCGAGGGCGAGGGCGTCGGCGGGGTGGGTGTCGAGGTGGCGGATCAACGCGCGGTCCCCGTCGGTGGACTGGACCCGGCGGGTGATCACCTCGACGAAGGACCGCTCGCGTTCGTCGGCGCGTTCGTGTGCGCTGCGCTGGGCGTCGGCGAGTGCCCGGGGACGTCGACGGCGGCTCCGCACTCGTGGCCGAGGAGGGCCAACGCCGCGTGTCCCAGGGCGAATCCGGGGTCCAGGGTGACCGCGCGGGCGAAGGCGTCCTCGGCTCCGGCGCGTACTTTGAGCACCCGGTCGAGTCCGTTGCGGTAGGCGGTGGCGGCCTCGGCGTGGGTGGACAGCGGGAGTCCGAGTCCGTCGACGGGCCTGCGGCGGGCGCGGCGGGCCGGTGGGGCGAGGAGGTGCCGGGCGAGGGCGGCGGCCTGGACTCGGATCTCGGGGATCGCGGTGGTCTCCCAGAGTTCGCCGCGCCGGGGGCGCCGAGCGTGAACAGCGGTCGTACGGAGCGGCCTCGGGCGTCGAGGAGGCGTCCGTCGCGGGTGGCGGCCCCCATGCCGAGCGGTCCGGGCACGGCCGTACCGGACTCGAACAGGCCGCGCCACAGCGGGTCTTCGAGCCGTTGCCCCGGTCCGGTGCAGTCGATCACCCAACCGGCGCGCACCGTACGGCCGTTGGAGAGCGTGACCACCAACTGATCGCCGGAATGCACCACATCGGTGATCGTGCCCGTGTGGACCTGGAGACGGCGGGCGGTGCGGGCGCGGGTCAGGGACTCGGCGGTGGCGGGGGCCATGCGGTGGCGGTGGGTGTTCCAGAGGGCGCCCTCTCCCCTGAGGAACTCGCCGCGTTCCTCAGGGGTGAGGCTGTGCCAGAGGCGTGCGGTGTGCGGGCGGAGGCTGTCCAGGGCGGGGCGCCAGTCGCCGTGGGTGCGGACGGAGCGGCTGATGTGCCGGTAGACGGTCCGGCGCAGTCCGCTCAGGGTCAGATCGCGGGGCCAGCTCGGCGCCTCCATCACACCGGCCGGGCCCAACGCGTGGGGCTGGGGCAGGAGTCCGCTGCGGGAGACGGCGTGGATCGTGCGCTCGGAACGGTCCAGGGTGAGGGCGAGGTCCACGGCGGTGAGGCCGGTGCCGACGAGGAGGACGTCGGCGGTGTCCTCGCGTACGGCGTCCAACGCACCCGGCTTCCAGGGTGAGTTGATGAAGCGGGGCGAGGTGCGCAGTGCGGGCGGGGCCCAGGCGGCGGCGGGGGCGGCGGGGCCGGTGGCGAGGACGGCGCTGTCGGCGGTGAGGAGTCCTCCGTCGGCGAGGTGGAGTTCCACCGGGCCTTCGGGGATGCCGGTACAGCTCTCGGCGCGGGTGCGCAGCCGGCGTACGCAGACCGTGCCGTGGGAGCGGACGACGGCCTGGGCGAGGGTGTCGGCGAGATAGGCGCCGTAGCGGTAGCGGGTGGCGAAGTCGGCGCCCCTGACGGTGGGTTCACCGTGGCGGCACAGCCAGCGGGTGAAGTGGCCGGGGTCGTCGGGGTAGCAACTCATGTTGCCCGCCGGGACGTTGAGCCGGTGGCGTGGGTCGGGGGTGGCGTAGGCCGTGCCGCGGCCGGCTTCCGGGGCCGGGTCGACCAGCACCAGGTCGAGCGGGGTCCGGCGGCGGGTGGCGGTCTCGCAGAGCTGGACGGCGGTCAGGGTGCCTGCCGCGCCCGCTCCGACGATCGCCACTGTGGGCCGCTTGCGGACTTCGGTCACGAATACCTCCGGCGTGGTCAGCCGCGGAGTCACCGATACGGAACTCCGCCTTCAGGTCCTTTCTCACTCTTCCGACCGGTCGGGTGGGGAAGCCATGGCGGGACGGGGATCTCACCGGATACTCAGGGCAACGGTCGGCGCCTTCATACTCTGTTCACACTCGGGAAGCGTCCGGCAACCGTGGTTTCAGGCCTTCTTTCAGGCTCTCTTCACAGGAATCTCAGGTGGAGCCCCTGGGATTCAAAGATTCAATCCAGGGAAGTGACGCAGGATGCAACGGCACTGGTGATCTCGTCGCGTACGGCCAGAGGGTGTGCGCGACATGCGGAGGAAGGCCTGCCGTGGGCGTGTCGCACATATCCAACCGGTCCGAGAAGCAGTCGGAGAGGTGGTCCCGTCGTGGGGTCCTCACCGTGCTCGGGGTGGTGCCGGCCGCCGTCCTGACCGGTTGCAGCAGTTCGGCGGGGGCCGCGGAGAGCCCGTCGTCCGGCGGTTCGTCGGCGACCGCGTCGGTGAAGGCCGCGAAGGCGCCGACCGTCACGGTCTCGCCCGCCGACGGCACCAGGAAGGCCGATTTCACGGCCCCGGTCACGGTGACGGTGACCGACGGCACGTTCGCCGCGGTGAAGGTGACCGGCAACGACGGTTCCACGCTGGCCGGGACCTTCAACGACGCCAAGACGAAGTGGACGTCGACGAAGAACCCGTACTCGGGCACGAAGTACACGGTCGCCGCGCAGGCGCAGGGCGCCGCCGCGAAGACGCTGACCTTCACCACCCAGTCCCCGGCGAGACCTTCGTCGGCTACTTCACCCCGAGGCGAACTCCACCTCGGGCGTCGGCATGCCCGTCTCGATCAACTTCACGCACGCGGTCAAGGACCGGTCCACCGTCCAGAAAGCGATCACCGTCACCGCCGAGCCCGCCGTCGAGATCGTCGGCCACTGGTTCAGCGACACACGGCTCGACTTCCGCCCCGAGACGTACTGGGCGGCCGGTACGAAGATCACGCTCAGCCTCCGCCTGAAGGACGTCGAGGGCCAGGACGGCGTCTACGGCGTCCAGTCCAAGGACGTCACCTTCGACATCGGCCGCGAGCAGATCAGCACGGTGGACCTGTCCAGCAAGGAGATGGTCGTCAAGCGCGACGGCACGACGCTGGCCACCTACCCGGTGAGCGGCGGCAACGCCCAGCACACCACCTGGTCCGGGATCATGGTGATCAGCGAGCGGTTCAAGCAGACCCGCATGCAGTCCTCGACGGTCGGCCTCGGCGACGAGTACGACATCGACGACGTCCCGCACGCCCAGCGCCTCACCACCTCCGGCACCTTCGTGCACGGCAACTACTGGGCGTCCACAGCGGTGTTCGGCAACGAGAACACCAGCCACGGCTGCGTCGGCCTGCACGACGCGAAGGGCGCGAACGACACGTCGGTGGCGGGATACAAGTTCTACGACAGCTCGATGCTCGGCGACGTCGTCATCGTGAAGAACTCCGGTGAGAAGACCGTGGCCGCGGACAACGGCCTCAACGGCTGGAACCTGTCGTGGGCGGAGTGGAAGGCGGGGAGCGCGGTCTAGCGCTCTCACCCCGGAATACGGATCGGAAACCTCCCCTTTCACCGCATTCACCCCTGAACCCCCGCCCGCCGAAAGGACTTTCCCGGCTTCACCTCTTGACGTCCGGGTGGCCGAGAGCACATTGACCGCGCACCCACTGTCTGAGAGCGCTCTCAGCCAGTCGCGGGCAACCGCACTCGCACCCCACTCCGTACCCGAGAGGCACCCATGAGTGACACCTCCGGCAGGCAGCGCAGACCCCGTCCCTTACGGCGTGTCCTGATCGCCGTCCTCAGCACCCTCGGTCTGGCGGCCGCCACCGCCACGGCCCTCACCCTGCCCGCGAACGCCTCCGCGCCCACGCCGCCCTCGGGCTGGACGCAGGTGTTCCTGGACGACTTCAACGGCGCCGCCGGCACCGGTGTGTCGACCGCCAACTGGCAGTACGACACCGGGACTTCGTACCCGGGCGGCGCCGCGAACTGGGGCACAGGCGAGGTCGAGACGATGACCTCCTCCACCAACAACGTGGCACTCGACGGCAACGGCAACCTGCTGATCACCCCGCGCCGGGACGCATCCGGCAACTGGACCTCGGGCCGCATCGAGACCAACCGCACCGACTTCCAGCCGCCGGCCGGCGGGAAGCTGCGGGTCCAGGCCCGCATCCAACTCCCCAACGTCACCGGCTCGTCGGCGCTCGGCTACTGGCCCGCGTTCTGGATGCTGGGCGCGCCGTACCGGGGCAACTATCAGAACTGGCCCAGTGTGGGCGAGTTGGACATCATGGAGAACGTCCAGGGTCTCAACACCGACTGGTCCACGGTGCACTGCGGCACCAGCCCGGGCGGTCCGTGCAACGAGACGACGGGCATCGGCGGTTCGACGGCGTGCGCGGGCACGACCTGCCAGGCGGGTTTCCACACGTACGCGATGGAATGGGACCGGTCCACCAGTCCCGAGCAGATCCGCTACTACCTCGACGGCGTCAACTTCGAGACGGTCAACTCCAGTCAGGTCGACGCGACGACCTGGGCCAACGCGACGAACCACGGCTTCTTCATCATCCTGAACGTGGCGATGGGCGGCGGCTTCCCGAACGCGTTCGGCGGCGGCCCCACCAGCGCCACCGACCCGAACCACCCGATGACGGTGGACTATGTGCAGGTGCTCTCGTCCACGGGCGGTGGGGGCGGCACCACACCCCCGCCGACCGGCAACCGTGACGCGTACAGCGCGATCCAGGCCGAGTCCTACGACAGCCAGTCCGGCACGATCGCCGAGACCACCACGGACACGGGCGGCGGCCAGGACATCGGCTCGATAGCCAACGGCGACTGGGCGCTCTACAAGGGCGTCACCTTCGGCTCCACGGCGGCCACCCAGTTCAACGCCCGGGTCGCGAGTGGTGCCGCGAGCGGGGTCAGCGGCCTGGTGCAGGTGCGCCTCGACAGCCCCACGGCGACCCCGGTCGGCAGCTTCGCGCTGGCCAACACCGGGGGCTGGCAGTCATGGAGAACGGTCCCGGCGAACATCAGCTCGGTCACCGGCACCCATGACGTCTACCTCACCTTCAGCAGCGGCCAGCCCGCCGACTTCGTGAACGTCAACTGGTTCGACTTCGGTCACTGACCCGCCCCCACGGGAAGAAGGGGGCTTCACGCCGGTGCGTGGGGCCCCTTGCCCGTCAGCGCGATCATGCGGTGCATGACGGCGACGGGGAGGGCGGGATTCTGGGCGGCGTCCAGGGCACCGCGTTCGTCGAGGAGCAGCGACGCCAGGGACGCCGGGGGCAGGGCCGGGTTCCGCCGGGCCTCGGAGCGAACCCCCGACTCGTCGTCGTGGGCCGGCCCGACCGCGGCCTCGGGGACAGCCGCGGGTCCTCCGCCGCCCGCCGTCGTACCTCGCCGTCGGGATCGCGGCTGAACCGCTCGACGAGGTCGGCGTCCGACGCGGGATCGTCGAGCGCGAGAAGGCGCAGGCGCGGCTCCGGGTCGTCGGCGAAACGCAGCAGGCCGTCGCGGGGGAAGTTGAGGTGATTGCGGGGGCGGCCGGGGAACGAGAAGCTGCCGGGCCACCAGGTCCACACGTCGAGGAGCAGGTCGGCGGGGGCATCGTCGCAGGACTCGGTGAGGAAGAGCCGTACGACACGGTCCTCGTCGTGGGCCGGCGACTCCACGACGTCCGGGGACGGTGCACGGCGCGTGCCACGCTGCGGCGGATCAACAGCTTGGCGGACGAGGCGAGTTGCCGCATGGCGGCCGGGTCGTCGTACAGGGCCGCGACCCACCACAGGGCGTAACTGCGGTGACTCGCCTCGATATCGGGGACGGTGTCGGCCATGGCGGCGATCTCGGCCGGTGAGTCGGGCGGGCGGGACTCGGGGACGGCGCGCGGTCCACGCCGACGTGCGCGCCGCGTAGTCGGTTGTCGTCCTGCTCCTCCGCCATCTCGGCCAGCAGCCCGTGGTGGGGCAGCCCAGCGGTGGCGGCCAGAAGCCGGTCCCACTGGCCACGCGAGAGCTTTCCGCTCTCCGCCGCGCGACCCCGGACATTTCTCGACGGATGGGCTACGGCCGCGTCCAGAACGCCCGCTGGAAGATCCGCGCGGAACAGAAAGCCCGTCTCTCCCGCATCGAAGAGGCCGACCAACACCTCCACAGGAGCTGCCCTGTTCAGCCCCTGCCCCGTCAACCACCCGTCGGCGACACGGGCGTTGGGCCGAACGCCCTCGGACAGCGCGGACCAGACATCCCCATACGTCCCTCTCCCCCGTCCATCGGCAAACCGTCAGCGCAGTTCCGCCCGGAACCCCGCCGGTGTCACATCCGTGTGCTGCTGGAAGAACTTGGAGAAGTTGGCCGCGTCGGGGAAGCCAACTGCCGCTCCCACCCGGCCGATCGGCAGATCCGTGTGGGCCAACAGCCGTTTCGCCTCCAGGACGACCCGCTTGTCGATGAAGCCCTTCGGGGTCTCACCGGTCGCGGCGCGGACCGCGCGGACCAGGGTGCGGCGGGAGTAGCCGAGGGCGTCGGCGTAGGCGCTCACGCTGTGGTTGGTGGCGAAGCCCTTCTCCACGGCGTTGCGGAAGAGGGTGAACGTCGTGTCGGCCTGCCGGGCCGCGTCCTCCGCCGAGCTGGCCGCGAGGTGCGCGAGCCGGAGCAGGAAGGCCGTCAGGGAGTGGCGTAGGACCGAGGTGTGAAGGCTCAGCGGGAGCGTGGTCGAGTCCTCGTACTCGCGCCGGAGCTGGTCCAGGGAGGCGCGCAGGGCGGCGAGGCGGGGCTCGTCGGGGTGCAGGAGCGGGGGAGGTCGTAGCGGTAGAGGCCGGTCGCCTCGACCGTGGCGCGCGGGAGGAAGCCGGGCTGCATGGTCAGGACGGTGCCGCGGTACTCGCTGGTCGGGGAGAAGCGGTGGACCTGGCCGGGGCGGATCCACAGGACGTCGCCGGCGGTCGCCTCGTACTCGGCGAAGTCGATCATGTGGCGGACCGGGCCGCCGGAGAAGAGCATCACCACATGGAAGTCGATGCGGTGGACGCGGTGCAGGGGTGCGTCGGCGTGCCAGGTGCGACCGGTGCCCATCGGGCCGACCTGCATGCCGACGCCGCAGACGCTCAGATCGACAGGGAAGGGAAACGTTCTGATCACGTCGCCGTCACCGCCGACGTCTTGGATAGTTCTGTCCGTCATGTCCTTCTCGTGCCGCCTCGCCGCTCATCCCGGTGTCCCACTTTCACCACAGGCTGGCACACCGGCACCTTCCCTCGTAAAAGTCAGACTTTTAGATTTGAAGGCGTCCGAGCAGTTCTGCCGCTCTTACCGAGGACTTCTTGAAGATGAACGCGCACACACCCGACAGCTTCGAGTGGACCGACCTCGACCGTCGCGCCGTCGACACCGCCCGTGTCCTGGCCGCTGACGCGGTCCAGAAGGTCGGCAACGGTCACCCGGGCACGGCGATGGCACTGGCTCCTGCCGCGTACACGATCTTTCAGAAGGTGATGCGTCACGACCCCGCGGATCCCGAGTGGACCGGCCGTGACCGCTTCGTCCTCTCCCCCGGCCACACCTCGCTGACGCTGTACACCCAGCTGTACCTCGCCGGGTACGAGCTGGAGCTCGACGACCTCAAGGCGTTCCGGACGCACGGGTCGAAGACGCCTGGTCACCCCGAGTACGGGCACACGGCCGGTGTGGAGACCACGACAGGACCGCTCGGACAGGGTGTCGCCAACGCGGTGGGCATGGCCATGGCCGCCCGCTACGAGCGCGGCCTCTTCGACCCCGAGGCCCCCGAGGGCGAGTCGCCCTTCGACCACACGATCTGGGCGATCGTCTCCGACGGCGACCTGGAGGAGGGCATCTCCGCCGAGGCCTCCTCGCTCGCCGGCCACCAGAAGCTCGGCAACCTCGTCTTCGTCTACGACGACAACCACATCTCCATCGAGGGCGACACCGCGACCGCCTTCTCGGAGGACGTCCTCAAGCGGTACGAGGCCTACGGCTGGCACACCCAGCGCATCGAGCCCCGCCGCCGACGGCGACATCGACCCCACGCGCTGTACACGGCGCTCAGGACGGCGCAGGCCGAGACCGAGCGCCCCTCGATCATCGCGATGCGCACGATCATCGCCTGGCCCGCCCCGAACGCCCAGAACACCGAGGCCTCCCACGGCTCCGCGCTCGGCGCCGAGGAGATCGCCGCCACCAAGCGCGTCCTCGGCTTCGACCCGGAGCAGTCCTTCGAGGTCGCCGACGAGGTCATCGCGCACAGCCGCAAGGCCCTGGACCGGGGCGCCGAGGCGCACTCCGCCTGGGACAAGCGGATCGACAAGTGGCGCGGCGCCCAGCCCGAGCGCGCGAAGCTCTTCGACCGGATCGTCGTCGCCGGTCAGCTCCCCGAGGGCTGGGAGCAGTCCCTGCCGGTCTTCGAGGAGGGCTCCTCCGTCGCCACCCGCGCCGCCTCCGGCAAGGTCCTCCAGGCACTCGGAGCGGTCCTGCCCGAGCTGTGGGGCGGCTCCGCCGACCTCGCCGGCTCGAACAACACCACCATCGACAAGACGTCGTCCTTCCTCCCGAAGGGCAACCCGCTGCCGGAGGCCGACCCGTACGGCCGTACGATCCACTTCGGTATCCGCGAGCACTCGATGGCGGCCGAGATGAACGGCATCGCCCTGCACGGCAACACCCGTGTCTACGGCGGCACCTTCCTGGTGTTCTCCGACTACATGCGCAACGCCGTGCGCCTGTCCGCGCTGATGCAACTCCCGGTGACCTACGTCTGGACGCACGACTCCATCGGTCTCGGCGAGGACGGCCCCACGCACCAGCCGGTCGAGCACCTGGCCTCGCTGCGCGCCATCCCGGGCCTGAACATCGTGCGCCGCCGACGCCAACGAGACGGCGATCGCCTGGGCCGAGATCCTCAAGCGGCACGCCACGAAGCCCGCCCCGCACGGCCTCGCGCTGACCCGCCAGGGTGTGCCGACCTACGCGCCCGACTCCGATGCGGCGCGCGGCGGTTACGTCCTCAAGGACTCCTCCACCGAGACTCCCGACGTCGTGCTGATCGCGACCGGTTCCGAGGTGCACCTCGCCGTCGAGGCGCGGGAGCAGCTGGAAGCCGAGGGCGTGGGTACCCGGGTGGTGTCGATGCCGTCCGTGGAGTGGTTCGAGGAGCAGCCGCGCGAGTACCGGGACCGTGTCCTTCCGCCGTCCGTGAAGGCCCGCGTTGCGGTCGAGGCCGGGATCGGTCTCACGTGGTACCGGTTCGTGGGTGACGCAGGACGCATCGTCTCCCTCGAACACTTCGGCGCCTCCGCCGATGCCAAGATCCTGTTCGCCGAGTTCGGTTTCACGGCCGAGAACGTCGCCGCAGCCGCCATGGAATCCCTTGCCGCCGCGCGCGGTTGATCCGATCGCCAGAAAGAAGATGATCACAGTGACCGAAGTGACCGCTACCGCGGGAGCTCTCAAGCGCCTGTCCGACGAGGGCGTCTCCATCTGGCTGGACGACCTGTCGCGCAAGCGGATCGAGTCCGGCAACCTCGCCGAGCTCGTCGACACCAGGAACGTCGTCGGTGTCACCACCAACCCCTCGATCTTCCAGGCCGCCATCGGCTCCGGCGAGGGCTACGAGGAGCAGCTCGCCGACCTGGCCGTGCGCAAGGTGACGGTCGAAGAGGCCGTACGGATGATGACCACCGCAGACGTCCGCGCCGCCGCCGACATCCTGCGCCCGGTCTTCGACGCGACCGGCGGCCAGGACGGCCGGGTCTCCATCGAGGTCGACCCCCGCCTCGCCCACCACACCGAGGCGACGATCGCCGAGGCCAAGCAGCTGGCCTGGCTGGTGGACCGTCCCAACGTGATGATCAAGATCCCGGCGACGCAGGCCGGTCTCCCGGCCATCACCGAGGTCATCGGCCGGGGCATCAGCGTCAACGTCACGCTGATCTTCTCGCTGGAGCGCTACCGCGAGGTCATGGACGCCTACCTGGCCGGCCTGGAGAAGGCCCGCGCGGCGGGCATCGACCTGGCGACCATCCACTCCGTGGCCTCCTTCTTCGTCTCCCGCGTCGACTCCGAGATCGACAAGCGCCTCACCGCGCTCGGCACTGAGGGAGAGGCCCTCGCGCTCAAGGGCAAGGCCGCCCTCGCCAACGCGCGGCTCGCCTACCAGGCCTACGAAGAGGTCTTCTCGGGTGACCGGTGGACCGCTCTCGCGGGCGCGAAGGCCAACAAGCAGCGCCCCCTGTGGGCCTCGACCGGCGTGAAGGACCCGTCGTACAAGGACACCCTGTACGTCGACGAGCTGGTCGCGCCCGGCACGGTCAACACCATGCCGGAGGCGACGCTGAACGCCACCGCCGACCACGGTGACATCCACGGCGACACGGTGACCGGCGGCTACGCGCAGGCCCGCGCCGACCTGGACGCCGTGGAGCGGCTGGGTATTTCGTACGACGTCGTCGTCAAGCAGCTGGAGGACGAGGGCGTCGCCAAGTTCGAGGTGGCCTGGCAGGACCTGCTGGACGCCGTCGCGAAGTCGCTGAGCAGCAAGGGGGTCGACGGGGAATGAGCGAAGAGCTTCCCACCACGAAACCGGCCGGGCACGACCTGACCGTCGAGGAGATCACGGACGCACTGACCGCCGAATGGGACAACCCGCTGCGGGACGAGCGCGACCGCCGGCTGCCCCGGATCGCGGGCCCGTCCGGGCTGGTCATCTTCGGTGTCACCGGCGACCTGTCCCGCAAGAAGCTGATGCCGGCCGTCTACGACCTGGCCAACCGCGGGATGCTGCCGCCGGGCTTCTCCCTCGTCGGGTTCGCCCGGCGCGACTGGGAGGACCAGGACTTCGCGCAGGTGGTCCACGACTCGGTGCGCGAGCACTCGCGGACCGATTTCCGCGAGGAGGTCTGGCAGCAGCTCGCCGAGGGCATGCGGTTCATCCCCGGCGACTTCGACGACGACACCGCGTTCAAGCAACTGCGCGCGGCCGTCGACGAGTTGGACACCTCGCGCGGCACCAGCGGCAACTACGCGTTCTATCTCCCGTACCCCCGAAGTTCTTCCCGAAGGTCGTCCAGCAGCTGAAGAAGCACGGCCTCGCGGACGCGCCGGAGGGTTCCTGGCGGCGCGCGGTCATCGAGAAGCCGTTCGGCCGCGACCTGAAGAGCGCGCGTGAGCTGAACAAGATCGTGCACGAGGTGTTCGACCCGGACCAGGTGTTCCGCATCGACCACTACCTCGGCAAGGAGACCGTCCAGAACATCCTGGCGCTGCGCTTCGCCAACCAGATGTACGAGCCCATCTGGAACCGGTCCTACGTCGACCACATCCAGATCACGATGGCCGAGGACATCGGCATCGGCGGGCGCGCCGGGTACTACGACGGCATCGGGTCGGCCCGTGACGTCATCCAGAACCACCTGCTGCAGCTGATGGCGCTCACCGCCATGGAGGAGCCGATCGCCTTCGACGAGGAGGCGCTGCTCACCGAGAAGCTCAAGGTGCTGAAGTCGGTGCGGCTGCCGGAGAAGCTGGGCGAGCACACGGTGTTCGGGCAGTACGCGGAGGGCTGGCAGGGCGGCGAGAAGGTCGTCGGCTACCTCCAGGAGGACGGCATCGACCCGCAGTCGAAGACCGACACCTACGCGGCCGTCAAGCTGGAGGTCGACAACCGCCGCTGGGCGGGCATCCCCTTCTACCTGCGCACCGGCAAGCGCCTCGGCCGGCGTGTCACGGAGATCGCGGTCGTCTTCAAGCGCGCCCCGCACTCCCCCTTCGACTCCAACGCCACCGAGGAACTGGGCCAGAACGCGATCGTCATCCGCGTCCAGCCCGACGAGGGCATGACGGTCCGGTTCGGCTCGAAGGTGCCGGGCACCTCGATGGAGATCCGGGACGTCTCCATGGACTTCGCGTACGGCGAGTCGTTCACGGAGTCGAGCCCCGAGGCGTACGAGCGGCTCATCCTGGATGTGCTGCTCGGCGACGCCAACCTGTTCCCGCGCCACCAGGAAGTGGAAGAGTCCTGGAAGATCCTCGACCCGATCGAGGAGTACTGGGCACAGAACGGCAGGCCCGCGCAGTACTCCTCGGGCAGCTGGGGTCCCGAGGAGGCGGACGAGATGCTCGCACGAGACGGACGGAGCTGGCGCAGGCCATGAAGATCGACCTGAGCGACACCACGGCAAGCAAGATCAACAAGGCGCTGGTGCAGGGTCGCCGCGACATCGGCACCCCTGCCGTGGGCATGGTCCTGACGATGGTCATCGTCACGGACGAGGAGAACGCCTACGACTCGATCAAGGCGGCCGAGGAGGCCTCGCACGAGCACCCCTCGCGCACCCTGGTCGTCATCAAGCGGCACGCGCGCACCCCGCGGGACCGCACCAACTCGCACCTCGACGCCGAGGTCCGGGTGGGCGCCGACGCCGGCACCGGCGAGACGGTCGTGCTGCGGACCTACGGCGAGGTGACCGACCACGCCGACTCCGTGGTGCTGCCGCTGCTGCTGCCGGACGCGCCGGTCGTCGTCTGGTGGCCCGGGGACGCCCCGAGGTCCCGTCGAAGGACCCGCTGGGCGCCCTCGCGCAGCGCCGGATCACCGACCTGTACGCGGCGGCGGACCCGCTGGTGGCACTGGACTCCCGGTCCCGTTCCTACGCGCCCGGCGACACCGACCTCGCGTGGACCCGGCTGACGCCGTGGCGCTCGATGCTGGCGGCGGCCCTCGACCAGGCCAAGTCCAAGATCACCTCGGGTGCGGTGGAGAGCGAGGCCGACAACCCGGCCGCCGAGCTGCTGGCCCGCTGGCTGGAGGCCCGCCTCAAGGTGAAGATCGACCGTGTGGTCACGGCGGGACCGGTCATCACGGCCGTCCGGCTGGGCACCGCGGGCGGCGAGGTCGTCATCGACCGCCCCGAGGGCCCGCTGGCCACGCTGACCCTGCCCGGTCAGCCCTCCCGCACCCTCGCGCTGAAGGTCCGCACCACCTCCGAACTGATCGCCGAGGAGCTGCGGCGCCTCGACGCCGACGAGATGTACGCCATCGCCCTGCGGGCCGAGGGCACCAAGGAGACCGCCCGTCATGCCTGACTCCCCAAGCTCACCCGGCGGCCGGAGTGGGCCGCGCTGGAGGACCACCGCGCGGCCGAACTGAGCCCGCAGTTGCGTGAGTTGTTCGCCGCGGACCCGGAGCGTGCGGAGCGGTACGTCGTCACCGTCGGCGACCTGCGCATCGACTACTCCAAGCACCTGATCACGGACGAGACCCTCGCCCTGCTCCAGGAACTGGCCACCGCCACCGGCGTGTTCGGCCTCCGGGACGCCATGTTCCGCGGCGAGAAGGTCAACGTCACCGAGGACCGCGCGGTCCTGCACACCGCCCTGCGCGCCCCGCGCGACGCGGTGGTCGAGGTCGACGGCGAGAACGTCGTGCCGCAGGTCCACGCCGTGCTCGACAAGATGGCCGGCTTCGCGGACCGGGTCCGCTCCGGCGAGTGGACCCGCCACACCGGCAAGCGCATCAGGAACATCGTCAACATCGGCATCGGCGGCTCCGATCTCGGTCCGGCGATGGCCTACGAGGCGCTCCGCGCGTTCACGGACCGCTCGTTGACGGTCCGCTTCGTGTCGAACGTGGACGGCGCCGACCTGCACGAGGCCACCCGTGACCTCGACCCGGCCGAGACGCTGTTCATCGTCGCGTCCAAGACCTTCACCACGATCGAGACGATCACCAACGCGACGTCCGCACGGACGTGGCTGCTCGATGGTCTGGGTGGCGACGACAAGGCCGTCGCGAAGCACTTCGTGGCGCTGTCGACGAACGCCGGGAAGGTGTCGGATTTCGGCATCGACACGGACAACATGTTCGAGTTCTGGGACTGGGTCGGCGGACGCTACTCCTTCGACTCGGCGATCGGCCTCTCGCTGATGATCGCCATCGGCCCGGACCGCTTCCGCGAGATGCTCGACGGCTTCCACCTCGTCGACGAGCACTTCCGCACCGCGCCCCCGAGTCCAACGCCCCTCTCCTCCTTGGCCTGTTGGGCGTCTGGTACGGCAACTTCCACGACGCCCAGTCGCACGCGGTGCTGCCGTACTCGCACTATCTCTCAAGTTCACCGCCTACTTGCAGCAGCTGGACATGGAGTCCAACGGCAAGTCCGTGGACCGGGACGGGAATCCGGTGGAGTGGCAGACCGGTCCCGTGGTGTGGGGCACGCCCGGCACCAACGGCCAGCACGCCTACTACCAACTCATCCACCAGGGCACGAAGTTGATCCCGGCGGACTTCATCGGCTTCGCCAACCCGGTCGGTGAGCTGAGCGACGGACTCAAGGCACAGCACGACCTGCTGATGGCCAACTTCTTCGCCCAGACCCAGGCGTTGGCGTTCGGCAAGACACCGGACGAGGTGCGTGCCGAGGGCGTGCCCGAGGAGCTGGTGCCGCACAAGACGTTCAAGGGCAACCACCCCACGACGACGATCCTGGCCCGCGAGCTGACCCCCTCGGTCCTCGGGCAGTTGATCGCCCTCTACGAGCACAAGGTGTTCGTCCAGGGCGCGGTATGGAACATCGACTCCTTCGACCAGTGGGGTGTCGAACTGGGCAAGGTCCTCGCCAAGCGCGTCGAACCCGCCCTCACCGAAGGCGCCGACGTGCCCGGCCTCGACTCGTCCACCGCCGCTCTCGTGGCCACCTACCGGACGCTCCGTAATTCCCAGGATTCTCAGGAAGTGAAGCTGACATGACAGCGATGCAATTGGGTCTGATCGGCCTCGGCAAGATGGGCGGCAACATGCGCGAGCGCATCCGCCGCGCGGGCCACACCGTCATCGGCTACGACCGCAACCCCGAAGTGACCGACGTCGAGAGCCTCGCCGAACTGGTCGGCAAGCTCGAAGCCCCGCGCACGGTATGGGTCATGGTCCCGGCCGGCGCCCCGACCCAGTCGGTCGTCGACGAGCTGGGCGACCTGCTTGAGCCCGGCGACGTCATCGTCGACGGCGGCAACTCCCGCTGGACGGACGACGAGAAGCACGCGGAGGAGCTGGGCGCCAAGGGCATCGGCTTCGTCGACGCGGGCGTCTCGGGCGGCGTCTGGGGCCTGAAGAACGGCTACGCCCTGATGGTCGGCGGCGACGCCGAGAACATCGCGAAGGTCCAGCCGATCTTCGACGCGCTGAAGCCCGAGGGCGAGTTCGGCTTCGTGCACGCCGGCAAGGTCGGCGCCGGGCACTTCTCCAAGATGGTTCACAACGGCATCGAGTACGCCATGATGCAGGCCTACGCCGAGGGCTGGGAGCTGCTGGAGAAGGTCCACTCCGTCACGGACGTGCGGGAGGTGTTCCGCTCCTGGCAGGAGGGCACGGTCATCCGCTCGTGGCTGTTGGACCTCGCGGTCAACGCCCTTGACGGCGATGAGCACTTGGACAAGCTCAAGGGCTACGCCGAGGACTCCGGCGAGGGCCGCTGGACCGTCGAGGCGGCCATCGACAACGCGGTGCCGCTGCCCGCGATCACGGCCTCCCTGTTCGCCCGGTTCGCCTCGCGTCAGGACGACTCGCCGCAGATGAAGATGGTCGCCGCGCTGCGCAACCAGTTCGGCGGCCACGCCGTCGAGTCCAAGTAGGCGCGCCGTGGGGATCTTCTGCTGGTCCGCCACGGCGAGACGGAGTGGAGCGTGTCGGGCCAGCACACCAGCTGGACCGACCTGCCCCTCACCGAGCACGGCGAGGAACAGGCCAGGTCCCTCGCTCCGCTCCTCTCGGGCCGGGCCTTCGCTCTCGCACTGACCAGCCCGCTCGGCCGCGCGATACGCACCGCCGAACTCGCGGGCATCACCGGGGCCGTACCCGACCCCGAGCTGCACGAGTGGGACTACGGCGCCTACGAGGGCGTCACCACCGTCGACATCCACCGCACCCGCCCCCACTGGTACCTGTGGACCGACGACGGGTGCCGCCGGGCCCTGCCGGACACCCGGGCGAGTCCCGGACGAGGTCGGCGCCCGCGCCGACCGGGTCCTGAAGCGGGTGGACGCCTCGCTGGGGACGGTGACGTGGTCCTCGTGGCCCACGCCCACTTCCTGCGCGTCCTCACCGCACGGCGGCTGGGCCTGCCCGCGGCGGACGGCCGCCTGTTCCAGCTGGCGACCGGCACGGTCAGCCGGCTGTCCACCGAGCACGACCGCCCGGTGATCGCGGAGTGGAACACCCGGCCGTAGCGACGGCACAACTCCACGGCCCGGACCACACGTTGACGTGCGGTCCGGGCCGTCGCCGTCCTCTGTGCCCGCGCGCCCGCCCCGGCTAGAGTCCCGCCTGATGGAGATCAACGATCTGACCCCGGCCGAGGAACAGGTGTGGCGGGCCTTCCCGTTGGGCGAGTCCGTGGACTTCCGCACGGCGGACGACGAGGACGTGGCCCTCGGCGCCACCTGGGGTCCCGAACGGACCGTCCGCGCCCACGTGTTGCGGGCTCTGCTGCTCAACGGGCCCCAGGAAGTAGGGGAGATAGCGTCGCTGAGCCTGGCGGGCGCCCGGATCACCGGCAGGCTCGACCTGCAGTACGCGACGATCGACCAGCCCGTCCGGCTGCGGTACTGCCACTTCGACGACGTGCCCCGCTTCTACGCCTCCCGGCTGCGTGAACTCAACTTCGGCGACTCGGTGTTGCCCGGCCTCACCGCCCACGCGATGCGCGTCGACGGCGTGCTGCGGCTGACCCGGTCACGGTTCCGCGGGGTGGTGCGACTGGCCGGGGCGAAGATCGCCGGGAGCCTGTTCATGGAGGGCTCGGAGATCATCGCCCCGGACGCCGAGGAGCCCGTACTCCAGCTGAACCAGGCCGCCGTGGGCGACGATCTGCGGGCGATGGGGCTGCGCACCCGGGGGCAGATACGGCTCAGCGGCGCGAGCGTCGCCGGGTCCGTCAACTTCAACACGGTGGACTTCCGCAACCCCGGGGACTCCGCCGTCGACGCCGAAGTCCTCTCCGTGGAGGGCAACTTCCTGTTGCGGGAGGCCCGGGTGGAGGGCTGGGTCGGACTGCGCGGCGCACGGATCGCGGGCCGGCTCGACCTGTCGTACACGAGCCTGGCCAACCCCGGCGGTGCCGCGCTGCTCGCGTCCAGCACCACCATGGGCGAACTCTGGCTGCGGGAGAGCCCGCCGGTCCGGGGCGGTGTCGTGCTGCGCAACGCCCAGATCGACGTCCTGCTGCTGGAGCCGGAGGTCCTTCCGGAGCAGGTCTTCCTCACCAGCCTCGCCTACACCTCGCTCATCCCGCACGAGCCCGCCGAGCGCCGGCTGACCATGCTGGAACGCGACGGAGACGGCTATGTCCCGCACGCCTACGAGGAGTTGGCCGCCGCCTACCGCCGCGTCGGCGACGACCAGGCCGCCCGGCGCGTCCAACTCGCCAAGCAGCGCCGGGTCCGCGGCACCCGCCCCTGGTACGGCCGCGTGTGGGGCTACGTCCAGGACGCCACCGTCGGCTACGGCTTCCGCCCGCTGCGCGCCTGCGCCTGGCTGCTGTCACTGCTGGCGATCGGCTCCCTCGCCTACGGCCTGCACCACCCGCACGCCCTCAAGGCGTCCGAGGCGCCGCACTTCAACCCGGTGTTCTACACCCTCGACCTGCTGCTGCCGGTGATCTCCTTCGGGCAGGAGGAGGCGTTCGCGCCGGACGGCTGGTACCAGTACCTCGCCTACGGCCTGATCATCACCGGCTGGATCCTCGCCACGACGGTCGTCACCGGCGTGACCAGGACCGTCAGCCGCCAGTGAGACGCTTCGCGGTGTGCTGGGCGGCCAGGCGCACCGGCGCGTTCCGGGCGCCGTAACCCCGGTAGCCCGCCTCGCGCTGGACCAGTTCGAAGAAGACCCGGCCGACGGTCCGCGTGTAGCAGCGCCGGAACGCGCCGCCCGCGTCCCGGTCGTAGAGGATGCCGAGGTCCTGGTACGACACGCTCCATGGGGGCGTCAGGCAGGCCTCGCGCGAAGGACGCGGCGAAGCCCGTGACGTCGGTGTTGTGGCCGATCGCGCTGCCGTCCGCCTCGAAGACCACGGTGTTGACCGCACCCAACGCCTCGGCCTGCGGGGCGAGTCCGTCGAGGTGCTCGACGACGAGCTGCTTGCACGGGTGCGTGATGTTGAGCCCGTCGAAGCCCAAGTCGCGGGCGGCGCGGCCCAGTTCGCCCACCGCCTCCGGGCCCACACCGAGCACGTCGATGTCGATGAGCCGGTACACATACCGCAGCCCCTGCCGGTCGGCCTCACGTTCGTGCAGGGCAGGACTGAGGGAGGGCCCGATACCGGAACCGATCAGCCCGACGAGATACGACCGCCCAGACCCGCCGAAGCCCTCGAACCCGGAGACGTCCACGCCGACCACCCCGGAGGCATCCGCGCCCCCGGACCCGTCCCCGCCCTCGACGTCACACGAGTCCTGAAGACATCGGCCACGGCGGCCTCCTGAGGGTTCGCTAATGTACGAACTAGTGCGTTAGCCATACCAGCACCGCCGCCCCGCGGGAAGCCCCGGCGACCGACTAGGCGTCCCCGCAGGGACCCGGCTTCTAGAATCACCGGCACTGGCCCCTCGCCCGAAGGAACCCGATGACCAGCGTCGAAGAACCGGCACGACCGAACGGGCGGATCCGCGACGCCGCCCGCACCAAGGCCGAGATCCTCGACGTGGCGACCGACGAGTTCGCCCGGGCCGGCTACGACGGCGCCCGCGTCGACGAGATCGCCGCCCGCACCCGCACCACCAAGCGGATGATCTACTACTACTTCGGCGGCAAGGAACAGCTCTTCACCGCCGTCCTGGAACGCTCCTACGGCGTGATCCGCGAGGCCGAACGCGGCCTGGACGTCGAGCACCTGGACCCGGTCGCGGCCATCCGCCGGCTCGCCGAGCTGACCTTCGACCACCACGAGCAGCACCCGGACTTCATCCGCTTGGTGTCCATCGAGAACATCCACGGCGCCGAGCACATCGCCGCCTCCGAGAAGCTCGGCAAGATCGGCTCGCCCGTCCTCGACGTGATCCGCCGCATCCTGGAGGCGGGCCAGAAGTCGGGCCTGTTCACGGCCGACGTGGACGCCGTCGACCTGCACGCGATGATCAGTTCCTTCTGCTTCTTCCGGGTCGCCAACCGGCACACCTTCGGCGCCCTGTTCGGCCGCGACCTGGTGGCCCCGGCGCAGCGCGAGCACTACCGGACCATGCTGGGCGACATGGTGATCGCCTATCTCACGGCGGAGCGCGCGACCGACTGAGGTCGCCGTACGTCCCTCTCGGCGCGCGAGACCCACACGGTCCCGTCGGAGCTGCTCGGCACCCGTTCGCCCCGCGAGGCGTCACAGCCGGAGACGGTGACAGCCTGACCGTCGTTCCCAACCGCCGCTCCCCGGGCTTCGTTGACGACGTCGCCCGGGGTTTCGGCTTCCGCCTCGTTCAGGCCGTTTCGGAACCGCGGTACGCGTACATGTCGGCGAGGAACTTCCGCCGCAGCGCGGGAACTTTGCTGGTCACGCTGAAGAAGCCGCGGGCGGCGAAGAGCGCGAGGCGGCCGGTGACGGGACGGTAGAGGGGTCGTCGCCGCTGGTGCCGTTGTTGTCGAGGGACTCGGCGACGCGCGTGAAGCCGTAGGGGATCATCTCGGCTTCGTAGGCGCCGATCGCGGTCAGCAGCGGCTTGACTCCCTTGCTGCGGCGGTGAGTTCGCGGCAGAGGAGGGAGGCGTCGCGCAGTGCGGTGTTGGCGCCGACGCCCTGGCCCGGGGTCATCGTGTGGATGGCGTCGCCGAGCAGGGTGACGGTCGTGGTGGGCCAGGGGTCGACGGGGACCGAGGTGGCGATCCGCAGCGGGAACGCGGCCTCCGGGTCGGAGAGTTCGACGATCCGGCGCAGGTCGGGGTGCCAGTTGCGGATCGACTCCAGGACGGTGTCGAGGAGTTGCCTGCCGCGCTGCCGGTGCGTGTCCTCGGGGAAGTGGTCGTGGGCGCTCCAGACCGACAGGTTGACGTAGTCGCGCGTGTTGTCGAACTGCAGGCCCGACCAGTTCTCCAACAGGGCTGTGTCGGCGGGGTCCTTGGGCCGGCCCTGCTCGTCCCACTTGAACTCCATGACGTGGAGCATGCCGATCATGCCCTTCGTCCCGAAGATCAGGGAGAGGCCGTTGACCACCTCGTCCGGGAGCAGAGCGCGGGTCTCCGGTGTGAGGGCGGTCTTCGTGGCGATGGCGGTGATGCCGGCGTCCTTGATCTCCGCGTGCGGCAGGAACTGGCGGCGCACGGCCGAGCGGGTGCCGTCCGCCGCGACCAGGACATCGCCGGTGGCGGTGGTGCCGTCGGTGAAGTGGGCGGTGACGGTGCCGTCCGGGTGCTGCTCGTAGCGGGTGAACTCCTTGCCGTAGTGCACGACGTCGTCCATGCCGGTGAGCAGGACCTGCCGCAGGGTCGAGCGGGAGACGGAGCGTTCGCTGTCGACCGCGTCGCGGCTCTCGGGCAGTTCGAAGGTGGCGGTGGTGCGCAGGGACTGGGTGAGCACGTTGAAGTGGCGCGGGTCCCGGGCGCAGGTGGCGACGAAGGTGTCGAAGAGCTCGGGCGGCAGGCACTCCTTGAGGGCGCGGTTGCCGGTGGGGTCGATGCCGACGCGGTAGCCGTAGAGGCCGTCCCGGCGGGAGCCGTACCGCTCGTAGACGGCGACCGAGACACCGGCCTTCTTCAGTCCGTGCGCCAGGCACATCCCGCCGGTACCGCCGCCGATGATCAGAACGTGCACGAGGACCACTTTCCTTGATAGTCATGCCTCTTGAATTTCAAGCTGATTTCAGCCTGCAAGAAAGTGTCTTGAATGTCAAACGAAAGACTGTCTCAAGGTCTCCCCGGCGGAGTCGCACCCGTTGACAGATGACGTTTCGCGCAAGAACATCGGCCGGAACGAGCAGAAAAGAACAGCGCTGTTGCACGGCAACCCCATGACTCTCCCGTCCCCGCAGAAGGACATGAGTGGTGCGCATCTTTTCCCGCGAGTTCGGCTGCCTCCTCGCGACCGCCCTGACCATGGCGTTCCTGCCGTCGACGGCCCACGGCACCCCGGTGCACCCGCCCGGCCGCCCGACCGTCTCTTCCTCCCCGGCCGGGCTATCGCTGAAGGTCCCGCCGTCATCCGGCTCCCCGGCTACTCCGTCACCGTGCCGACCCACGGCCAACTCGCCCTCACCACAAGACGATCGGGCCGCACGGTCCTCGCGACAGCTGCCGACTCCCTGCGTTTCAGGGCCGGTTCGGACTCCGCCTGGCAGCACGCGACCACACTCACCGGCTGGAACTGGCACGCGGGCATCCTCACCCTGAAGGCCGCCACCACCCTCCCGGGCGCGCGCGTCGAGGCCCGCCTGACCCCACCGCCGACCGCTACCAACTCGACTGGGACATGCAGGGAGTTGACGCGGCGGAACTGAGCCTCGTCTACGGTCTCTCCGCCTCCGGCCACTGGTACGGCCACGGCGAGACCACCACCCCGGCCGGCGGGCCGTACACCGACCAGCCGTGGCCGCTGGACGCCGGTCAGGTCGAGCAGCCCGACTTCGGACCGGCGTCGTACCAGATGGTCGATCCCTTCTGGTACACGGAGAGTTCGGCCGGGCTGTACGTCCACACCGGCGACACGATGGACGTCTCCCTCAACGCCGGCCAGGACGGCCTGGGCCGCTTCGGCGTCGACTCGGGCAGCACCTACAAGGCCACGGTGTTCGTCGAGTCGACACCGCGCGCGGTCTACGACGACTACATCGGCATCGTCGGCACACCACGCCAGAGCGACGCGACCTACGAGCAGTACGAGAACCCGCGTGGAACTCGTGGGCGCAGTTCTACACGAACGTGAGCCAGGAGAAGCTCCTCGCCTACGCAACCGCCCTGCACGACAAGGGACTTGGCGGTCACACCGTCCAGCTCGACGACAAGTGGGAGTCCAACTACGGCAACATGACCTTCGACCCCAAGGCCTACCCCGATCCCAAGGCGATGTCCGCCCGAATCCACGCCCTGGGCTACGACTTCGGCCTCTGGGTCACGCTATGGATCAACCTCGACTCCACCAACTACCGGTACGCGGCCGACCACGACTACCTCCTCCACGACGCGGCCGACCCGACGAAACCGTGCACGGTCACCTGGTGGAACGGCACCGCCGGCATCGTCGACCTCGGCAACCCGGCCGCGAAGGCCTGGTACCAGGGCAACTTGAAGACCCTGATGGACACGTACGGCGTCGACGGCCTGAAGTTCGACACCCGCTTCTTCGACGACCAGTGCGCCCCGCGCGCGGGGTACACCGGCTCCGACTACCAGGGGGCCTCGGCTCCCAACTCGCCGACTCCTACGACCTCCAGGGCGCCGGCATCCGCGTCCACTGGGGCAGCGCGGCGCACGAGGCCGGGTTCGTGGTCCGTCAGATGGACAAGGGCACCGACTGGAACTCGCTCCAGGCGTCCGTCTCCCAGAACCTCGCCCTGTCCACCATCGGCTACCCCTTCGTCGAGACCGACATGATCGGCGGCTCCCTGGGCCAACCCGCCCCGACGAAGGACGTGTTGGTGCGCTGGGCGCAGTCGTCGTCGTACATGCCGCTGATGTACGCGTCGACCTCTCCGGCGGGCACCACGGATGTGACGACCGGTCAGCAGGTGCCGTACGACGACCAGACGGTCGCCCTGTACCGCGAGGCGATCGCCCGGCACGAGCGGCTCGCGCCGTACATCTGGGACCAGGTGCGGCGCACGCTGAAGACCGGGGACCCGATCGTGCGGCCGCTGTTCTTCGACTTCCCGCAGGACAGGGCGAGTTACACGATCGGTGACGAGTGGATGCTGGGCCCGGCGGTCCTCGCGGCACCGAACCTCACCGCGTCGGCCTCACGGGACATCCATCTCCCGGCGGGCACGTGGTACGACGTCAACCGGGGTAGGACGGTCAAGGGCCCGGTGACGCTGAAGTCCTACGCGACACCACTGGCGGTGACACCGGCCTTCGTGAACCTTCGTGCGCAGGGTGCCACCAAGGCGCTCACCGCCCTGCGCCGCCAGTAGGGGTCTCCGCGTGCCCCGGCCGATTTCAGGGGCGGCCGGTGCACGCGGGCCCGGGGCCGACTGACGTGCCCGATCACCCGGGCGGAAGGTGGTCGAGGGGCGCGCTCAACTCCGCTTGTCCGCCACCGGAATCCCGTACGCCCGCTCCACCCGCAGCCGGAGCACCAGCCGCCGGTCCCGCACCATCGCCTGGCGATAGTCGTCCCAGTCGGGATGCTCGCCGAGGACGTCGCGGTAGAGGCGGATGAGTTCCTCGACCGTGTCGTCGTTCGGGTCGGCGGCGACGGGGGTGAGGTCGGCGGTGCCCTCGGCGACCGTGTAGGCCCAGCGGTCGGCGCTGGTCACGTGATACGAGGCGCGGGGGTCACGGCGCAGGTTGCGCGTCTTGGCGCGGTCGTCGGTGATGGACACCCGGATGATCCGCTCGTCGGGGTAGTAGGCGTGGCTGACGTTCGACAGCTGGGGGCGGCCGTCGCTCTTGAGGGTCACCAGTACCCCGCCATGGCCCTCGGAGAGCAGGCTGAGAAGTGCCGCGTCGTCTTGTGCCGTGTTCTCGGTCATGACTGTGCAACGGGCTCGGCGCATCCGCCATTCCCCGACAAGCAGGGAGTAGACACTGTCTACGGCTACCTGGTAGACAGTGTCTATGCCTGACTCGGAAGCCTCGGAAGCAACAGGACTCCGCGCCCGCCTCGTCGACGTCGGCGTCGACCTGGTCGCGAGGGGAAGGAGCGCAGGCCCTCACCCTGCGCGAGATCGCCCGGCGGGGCCGGGGTCTCGCACGGCGCCCCCGCCGCCACTTCCCCCCACCTGGAGCTGCTGTCCGCCATCGCGCGGCGCGGTTTCGCCCAGCTGGGCGAGCGGGCGACGGAGACCCTGGCGGATGCCGGGGCGAGCCCGCGTACGCAACTCACAGCACTGGGCCGCGTCTATCTGGACTTCGCGCTCGACAACCCCGGCATGTACGAGCTGATGTTCCGTCACGATGTGCTGGAAAGCGGGCACTTGGGCCTGCGGGACACCAGCCTGCCGCTGTTCGGGATTCTGGTGGAGCTGGTCGGCCGGGCCCGCCCCGACGTGGACGCCCGCCTGGTCGCGGGCGCGCTGTGGGCGAACCTGCACGGCGTCGCCCAGCTCTGGCGCTGGGGCAGCCTCCAACTCGCCACCGGCGCGCACGACTTCACCCCCTGCTGCGCTCGGCCCTCGACGCGCACCTCGGTCCGGAGGCCGCCGTATGACAGCGCACCGGCGGATCGTGCTGGCCAGCAGTGTGGCGGGGGCCGCGATCGTCGCGCTGGACGGGACCGTGCTCACCGTCGTACAGCCCACCCTGCGAAGAGAGTTGGGAGCCTCGCTCGCGCAGGTCCAGTGGACCAGCACCGCCTATCTCGTCGCCGTGGCAAGCCTGTTGGTGTCGGCCGGGCGGATCGGCGACCGGTACGGGCATCAGCGGGTGTTCGGGGTGGGGATGCTCGGCTTCGGGGTCGCCTCGGCCGGGATCGGGCTGGCGACCGGGGTGGGGTGGGTGATCGGACTCCGAGTCGTCCAGGGGTGTTCGGGGCGCTGCTGCAACCGGCCACGCTCGGCATGCTGCGCGCCGCGTTCCCGCCCGACCGGCTGGGCATGCCGATCGCCGTACGGACCAGCGTGATCGGAGTGGCGGGCGCCGCCGGGCCGTTGGTGGGCGGGGGCACTGGTGGGCGCGGTGGGCTGGCGGGCCGTGTTCTTCCTCAACGTCGTGCCCTCGCTGGTGTTCGGCGTGCTCGCCCTCACCGTGCGGGAGCCTTACCGGGAAAGGGCGTCAGCGGTCCAGTTCGATCTGCTGGGTGCCCTGCTGCTCGCGCTCTCCCTCGCCTCGCTCGTCCAGGCGTTGGTGGATCTGCCCGGTTCGGCCGCCGGGTTGGCCCTGTCGGCACTGGCCGGTCTCGCCTTCGTACGGCATGAGCGCCGTACCGCACATCCCCTCCTGCCGCCGGACGTCGTCGGCTCGGCGGCGATCCGCGGTGCGCTCGGGATGCTGCTCGCCGCGTCGGCCGCGTTCTCCGGGACGCTCTTCGTCGTCACCTATTTCCTTCAGGACACGACGGGACTCGATCCGTTCCAAAGCGCCCTCAGAGGGCTGCCGTTGGCCGCCGCCATGGTGCTCGCGGCACCCTCGACCGCCGTGGTGCTGCGCCGGGCCGGGGCCCGTCGTACGGCCGGCGTGGCGATGGTGGTCGTAGCCCTGGCTGTTCTCGTGCTGTCCCGGGCTTCCGGCACCTTCGCGGTATGCGGGGTTTTCGCCCTGCTCGGGGCCGGGTTCGGGGCGGTGATGGTGGCGGGGACCCAAGTCGTCGTGCGGGTAGCGGAGGTGGCGTCGGCCGGGGTGGCGGGCGGTCTCAAGCAGACCGCGGTGAACGTGGGGCCGACGCTGGGGTCGCGGCGGGAAGTGCGCTGATGGCCGGAAGTGGCCGGGAGCCGGCCCTCGGAATGCTCGCCGCGGTGGCGCTGACCGGCTCTCTCGCCTGTCTCGTGCTGCCCGGTCGGACAGTCGCGTCGCTCACATCCCCCGTTACAGGAGACCGCGCAGGTGTTCCTGCGCGACGATGAGTTCCGAGGTGTCCGGGGCCGGGTATGCGGGACCCCACCTCGTGAACGCAATTCGGAGGAGAGCCATGGCACAGCTGCGACAAGAGGTCGACCCGGACGAGGTCGGACTGGATCACAAGGCGCTGGACCGCCTGGACCAGCACTTCGCCCACTACGTCGACGTGGAGCGCCTGCCGGGCTTCCTGGTGTCCGTGGCCCGCGGCGGTCGCGTCGCCCACCTCACCGCGCACGGGCACCGCGATGTCGCGGCCCAACTCCCGGTCACGTCGGACACGTTGTACCGGATCTACTCCATGACCAAGCCGGTCACGGCGGTCGCCGCGCTGATCCTGATGGAGGAGGGCAAGCTCTCCCTGGACGACCCGGTCGGCGACCACCTGCCGGCCTTCGCGGACATGCGGGTCTACGACAGCGGCTCCGGCGCCGATGTGAAGACGCGGCCGGTGGAGCAGCCGATGCTGATCCGCCACCTGATGACCCACACCTCGGGCATGACCTTCGCGTTCTACCACTCGCACCCGGTGGACGCCCTGTACCGGGACGCGCACCTGGAGTCGTCCGTGCCGCCCGGCGCGAACCTCGCCGAGGCGATCGACATCTACGCGAGCCTGCCGCTGCAGTTCGAGCCGGGCACGCAGTGGAACTACTCCGTCGCCTCGAACGTGCTCGGCCGTGTCATCGAGGTGGTCTCCGGGCAGCGGCTCGACGAGTTCTTCGCCGAGCGGATCTTCCGCCCGCTCGGGATGCCGGACGCCGGTTTCCAGGTCCCGGACGACAGGGCCGACCGGCTCTCGGAGTTGTACGGCGACGCCGACGGCGGCGGGATCGAGCCGATCGCCGGGCTGCCGCTGCGGGGCGGCCGGCCGCGGTTCCTGTCGGGGAGCGGCGGGATGGCGGCGAGCCCGTACGACGTGCACCGGTTCGCGGAGTTCCTGCGCCGCCGCGGCGAACTCGACGGCACACGGCTGCTGTCCCCGAGACGGTCGACCTCATGGCCAGCAACCACCTGCCCGGCGGCGCCGACATGCGCGCCTTCGGCAGCCCCGCGCACCAGGAGCCCGGCAACGACGGCATGGGCTTCGGCCTCAGCGTCTCCGTCGTCATCGACCCCGAACGCACCCAATCCCCATGGGACTGGGTGCGTTCGGGATGGAGCGGCGCGGCGACGACGACGTTCTGGGTGGACCCGGGCCGCGACCTCACCGTGCAGTTCATGACCCAGCTGCGGCCGAAGCACTCCCTGAAGATCATCCCGGAGCTGAAGCAGCTGGTGCACGAGGCGATCACGGACTGAGCCTCCGCCGCTCCCAGGCAGCTGCTACTGATCCACCCGCAGCGTGAACTCCAGTCCCTCCCCGCCAGTTCGCTCAGCCACTCCCGTGACCGTTCCGCCGTCTCCGCCGCCCGGTTCAGCCCGGACGGCAGGTCGTCGGACAGGATGTGGCGGACGGCGAGGGAGAGGGACGGGAGACACAGCGGGCCATCGCGCTCTCCTCCTCGTCGCCGACCAGGTCGAGGAGGTAACTGCCGGACCAGGTCTCGCCCGTGTCGCCCCGGACCTCCAGGGACACCGCGAGGACGACCCGGTCGTGGTCGGCGTCCGTGGTCGGATAGGTGGCCGCCAACTCCCGTGCCAGCGCGGCGATCCGGGCGTCGTCGCCCGCCTTCAGCTCCTCGAACACCGCGTCCCAGGCCCGCAGCCAGCCTTCGAGGCGTAGCGTGCCGCGCACGAAGGTCCGGGGCCGCCAGCCCGGCGGCAGGCCGTACTGCTCGATGAACGGCACGCTGTCCCGGTTCGGATAGACCTCGAAGGTCTCGCCGTCGACGACATGCGGCCGGGTCACCTCCCACGGGCGTTCGGCCGTCATCTCCTCGCCGTCCTCCAGATACCGCGCCGGTGAACGTAGCGCGCCCAGCACCCCGGCCGGTGCCCAACTGAACCGGTACCGGAACTCGTTGGGCACCGCGGGCACCCCGCCGCAGTACGAGGTGAGGCTGTAGGTGGCCTCGTCGCCCATCGCCTCGCGGGCGCGGGCGACGAGGCTGTGGGCGAAGAGGTGGTCGATGCCGGGGTCGAGACCGGCCTCGGTGAGGACGACGATCCCGGCCTTCTCCGCCGCCGGCACCTGTTCCAGGACGGCGTCCGACACATAGCTGGAGCAGGCGAAGTGGGCCCGCCGCCGCACACAGACGGCCAGCAGCGCCGCGTGCTCGGGCGCGGGCAGCATGGAGACGACGACGTCTCCGGGCGCCAACTCGGCCGTGAGCGCGGCGAGTCCGAACGCCCGCGGCTCGGCACGTCCCGTCAGACCCAGGTGATCGAGGGCCCGCGCCGCCCGTTCCTCGGTGCGGTGCCACAGCCGTACCCGCTCGGCCGTGTCGCACAGCAGGGCGAGGCCGCTGCCCGTGGACAGTCCGGCGCCGATCCAGTGGACGGTACCGCTCGCGCGCACCACGTCAGACATGGCCCAACTTCCCTTCCGCCACGGCGATTCCGAGTTCACGGGACTTCGTACGGAACAGGTCGAGGTCGCGTCGCCAGGCCTCGCCGGTCCCGAAGTCGAGGAGGTGGGGCAGCAGCGCGGCCGAGAAGTCGGTGCTGGACTCCCTCGGGAGGAGGGACGGCAGGTTGTCGATGGCGATGAGGTCGAGCGGGGACGGTCGCGCAACTGCCGTACCGGGGCATCCCATTCGGTCGTGCGGTCGTAGACCGGCAGGACGTTGAGGGACGAGCCGACGTCGCAGGTGACGTCGGAGACCGTGCGGAGGCGGCGGGTCGGGTCGTCGAGGTCCGGCTCGCGGAGGAAGGGCGGGACCGGGGTCGTGGCCAGGACGCAGTTGACCAGCACGTCGTGGGCCAACAGGGCGGGGCGGTCCAGGTTCTGGGTCTCGGCGAGGTCCCAACAGGTCGGATCGATCCCGGCCGTGGAGAACGCGACGCGTGCTCCGCGTCCGCTGCGGCCGAGCGCGCCGATCACCAGGGCGCTGAACTCCGGTTCGCCGTCGGCGGGTTGGAGCGTCCTGTCCAACTCCTCCTTCGACGTGGGTGTCAACGGCGCGACCAGTCGGCCCCGGTGCTGGAGGACGGCGAGGCCGCGCCCAAGTAGCCCGCCCAGAAGCCGAACGCGGCGAGGCGGCGGCCGTTGTCGTCCACCAGGTATTCGAGGTCGAGCAGTGCTCCGCCGCCGGCCGCGAACCGGCTCAGCAGGTCGCTCGCATCGGGCTGGCCCTTGTAGGCGTGCCCGAAGAAGATATGACGGTGGGTCAACTCGCCCGGCTCGTCCGGGAGTTCCTTCAGGCCGAGGATCACCGTGTCCTGCGGCGCCGACACCCACGAGCCCGCCGGAGCCACGCGGGCGCCGATCGCCTCGTAGTCCTCGATCGGGAAGATCCGTTGCGGGGACTCCTCGACCGTGAGGGTCACCCGTGCTCGACGAGACGGCGGGCGTCGGAGGGGACGACCGGGGTGCGGCGTTCGGTCGTGCGGGCCTCGTGGCGGAGCCACAGCTGGAGCTCGGTCATACCAGGTTGACCTCCGGACGCGGGGCGTCGGCCGCGAACCGGCCGGCGCTCAGGGGGCTGACGTCCACGAAGGGTACGTGGCCGAGGTACAGGTCGCGGACGACCTCGCCGACGGCCGGCCCCTGGAGGAAACCGTGGCCGGAGAAGCCGGTGGCGTAGAGGAAGCGGGAGACCGAAGTCGCCTCGCCGATCAGGGCGTTGTGGTCCGGCGTGTTCTCGTACAGGCCCGCCCAGCCGCCGGTGCGGCGCAGCTCCAGGAGGTCGGGGCGCGACGGCGCATGGCGTCGGCGAGGCGGGGGATCCAGCGGTCGTGCGTGTCGGTGGCGTAGCCGGGTCGCTCGTCGGGGTCGGACATGCCGACGAGGAGGCCGGGGCCCTCGGTGTGGAAGTAGAGGCTGGTGGTGAAGTCGATCGTCATGGGGAGCGTCGGCGGGAGACCTGCCACCGGTTCCGTGACCGCGATCTGGCGGCGCAGCGGTTGCACCGGGAGGTCCACGCCCGCCATCGCGCCGATCGCCCTGGACCAGGCGCCGGCCGCGCAGATCACCGTGCGGGTGTCGATGCGGCCGAGGGTCGTGACCACGGCCGTGATGGTGTCGCCGCGGGTCTCGATGCCGGTGACGTCGGTGTGGCGCAGGATCGTCGCGCCGTGGGTGCGGGCCGCGGAGGCGTAGCCGTGGACGACGGACTCGGGGTGCAGTGGCCGTCGTCGGGCGAGTAGGCGGCGGCGAGCAGGCCCTCGGTGCTGATCAGCGGGGAGAGGCGGCGGGCCTCGGCGGGGTCGATCATGCGGCTGGGCACGTCGAGGGAGTTCTGCAGCCGGACGCCCGACTCGAAGGACGCGACGTCCTCGGGGTGGAGGAGAGGAGGAAGAGATAGCCGACGCGATGTAACCCGATGTCGTACCCGGTGTCCTCCTCGAAGCGGGCGAAGGCCTCCAGACTGCGGGCGCCGAGCTGCACGTTGAGGACGTCGGAGAACTGTGCGCGCACTCCCCGGCCGCCTTGGAGGTGGAGCCCGCGGCGAGTTCGTCCCGTTCGACGAGGACGACGTCCCGGACGCCGGCGCGGGCCAGGTGGTAGGCGATGCTGGTGCCGATGACCCCACCGCCTATGACGACGACCTCTGCCTGACGCTTCACGGGCGCTCCTTCTTGGCCGCGTCGACGACGGCCCCCAGGCCGCTGCCGCGTCCTGGATGCCGAGGCCGACGCTGTTGTAGTAGACGATGTCGTCGGGTCGGGTACGGGCGGCCCGGCGGCCGGTGAGGACGGCGCCGAGCGGGACCAGGTCGTCGGGGGTCAACAGGCTCTCGCGCAGGGCACCGACGATCGGTCCGGCGTGCTCGGCGGCCGTCTCCGGGTCGTCGACCACGACGGCCGCGGAACGCCGTAGGACGTCCGGGTCGACCTCGCTGCGGGTGGGTTCGAAGGAGCCGACGCTGACGACCGTGCAGCCGGGGGTGAGCCACTCGCCGTGCACCACCGGGGTGGTGCTGAGCGTGCAGGCCGCGACGACGGAGGCGCCGGTGACGGCTTCCCTCGCGGTGGCCGACGGCTCGACGGGGAAGGGCAGTTCGGCGGCCAGGGTCTCGGCGGCGCGGGTGCGGCGCTCGGGGTTCGGGCTCCACAGGCGTACGGAGGTCAGGTCCCTGACCCGGGCATGATGGCGCGGACGTGGGCGAGGGCCTGGGTGCCGGAGCCGAGGACGGCGAGGCGGGTGGCGTCAGGGGCGGCCAGGGCGTCCACGGCGACGGCGCTGCCCGCGGCCGTGCGCAGGGTCGTCACCGCCGTGCCGTCCATGACCGCGACCAGCTGCCCGGTGACCGGGTCCAGGGCGCTGATCACCGCGTGGATCGTGGGCAGTCCGGCCCGCGCGTTGGCCGGGTTGACGCTGCCGAACTTCGCCACCGCCCCGGTGTCCGCCGACAGCCGGGAGACGTAGGCGAAGACGACGCTGTCGTCGAAGCGGCTCGGGTGCATGATCTTGCCGGGCAGGTCGGCGGTGCCGTCACCGAGCGCGGTGAAGGCCGCGCGCTGCGAGGCGATGGCCGCGTCGGTGTCGAGCAGGTCCGTGACCCGGTCGCCGGAGAGGAAGAGGACGTCGTCGGTCATTCCCTCTTCCTATCCGGACTCCGCTCACCGGAATCAGGACCAGTGCGCCACCGTCCGGAGAGGAAGAGGACGTCCGGTCATTCCCTCTTCCTATCCGCGTCCAAATGGGGCAGCCGGTGGTCGAGGCGTTCCCGCTTGGTGCGGAGATAGGTGATGTTGTTCTCGCACGGCGGGATCAACAGCGGTACCTCTTCGACGACTTGGATGCCGTGGTCGATCAACGCCTCGCGCTTGCGCGGGTTGTTGGACATCAGGCGGACGCTCGCGACGCCCAGGTCGTGCAGGATCTCGGCGGCCACGCCGTAGTCGCGGGCGTCGACCGGCAGGCCGAGGGCGAGGTTCGCCTCGACGGTGTCCAGGCCCTCCGCCTGGAGGGCCATCGCGCGCAACTTGGCGAGCAGGCCTATGCCCCGGCCCTCGTGGCCTCTCAAGTAGACGACTATGCCCCGGCCTTCGGCAACCACGGCCCGCATCGCGGCGTCCAGCTGATCACCGCACTCGCAGTGCTGGGAGCCGAAGGCATCGCCCGTCAGGCACTCGGAGTGCAGCCGGGTGAGCACCTCGTCCGTGCCGATCTCGCCGTAGACCAGGGCCACTTGCTCGTCACCGCGGTCGTGGTCCAGGTAACCGATCGCCTGGAATTTGCCGTACACGGTGGGCAAGGGAGCATTCACGACGCGTTCCACGCCGGTGGGCTGTGGAGACTTCTTCTTGCCGAGTACGCCAATGTTTTCTGTCATGATCTGGTTCCTAAGCAGAGACGAAAGGCCGTGAAACAATGAATGGTTCGGGCTCACGGACGGCGGCATACGGACTGGTGCCGGCGGACACCACGGAGGACGTGAGGGTCAGGGGGCGGATGTCTCAACACAGGTAGCTGTCCTTCCGGTCGGCAGTTTCGAGCAGCACGGCCCGTATCTCCCGCTGGCGACCGACACGTTGGTCGCCTGTGCCGTGGCCCGGGAGATCGCCGCGGCATACCCGGTGCATCTCCTCCTCCGGTGACGATGGCCTGCTCGCACGAGCACGCGGCCTGGCCGGGGACCGTCAGCATCTCTTCCGTGACCCTTCATGCGGTGGTGCGGGACATCGCGGACTCGCTCCGCCGGTCGGGGGTGGAGACCCTGGTGGTGGTCAACGGTCACGGCGGTAACTACGTCCTGGGCAACGTCGTTCAGGAGTCCTCCGCGCGCGGTGAGCGGATGGCGCTGTTCCCGGCCGCCGAGGACTGGGAGACGGCGCTCGAGCGGGCCGGGGTGCTGACCTCGCTGCTCACCGATATGCATGCGGGGGAAATCGAGACCTCCATTCTTCTGCACGCTCATCCCGAATTGATCCGTCCCGGATATGAGACCTCCGATTTCGTCGCCGACGACCGTCGCCATCTCCTGACGCTCGGTATGTCCGGCTATACCGAGTCGGGCGTCATCGGGCGCCCGTCCCTCGGCTCGGCGGAAAAGGGGAAGGCGCTGCTGGCGAGCCTCGCCGATTCCTTCGGCGCGTATTTCTCGGTGCTGACCGCGGAGGCCTGAGCGGGCGCCGGGTCCGGTATGGCGGTGCCGGATCCGGCGGTGCGCAGTCCCGCGCCCCAGCGCACGATCAGCACGGCCAGGCCGGGCAGCGCGGCGACGAAGCTGAGGACGCCGTAGATCACCGAGACGGACAGGCCGCTGCTCGCGCCGAGGCCCGCGGCGCCGAACGCCCAGGCGGTGACGCCCTCGCGGGGCCCCCAGCCGCCGACGTTCAGCGGCAGGCCCATGGCGACCAGCGCGAGGACCGCGATCGGCAGCAGCTGGGCCACGGTGGCGGCGGACCCGGCGGCGCGGGCGGCGACCACGAACATCGCGAGGTGGCCGGCGAGGATGATCAGCGAAGAGACCGTGACGCCGGGCCAGTTGGCGCGGGAGAACAGTCCGGCGCGCGCCTCGTCGAGGGTGGTGCGCAGGGCACGGGCCCTGCGGGTGGCGGCGGCCGGGCGGTTCATGCGTACGGCGGCCACGACGGCCAGCGCTCCGACGGCGGCGAGCAGGACGAGCGGGGCGATGCCGCGGACCTCGGACATCACCGGGGAGTCGAGGCCGAGCAGGATCGTCACCCCGACGACGGCCAGCGCGATCTGGCCCGCGACGCGCTCCAGGACGACGGCACGGACGGCGCGGCCCATGTCGCCGGCGCTCTGCCCGTGGCGTACCGCGCGGTGCACGTCGCCGAGGATGCCGCCGGGCAGGGCCGCGTTGAGGAACAGGGCGCGGTAGTAGTCGGCGACGGCCGGGCCGAGCGGCAGCTTGATGCGCAGGCCGCGCGCGACCAGGGCCCAGCGCCAGGCGCTGAACACCGTGGTGACCACGCCGATCGCGAGGCCGATCAGGAGCGTCGGCGCGTCGATGCGGCGCAGGCCGTCCAGGAAGACGCCGGTGCCGAGACGCCAGAGGAGGACACCGAGGATGGTGATGCCGGCGACGGTGCCGAAGTGGGTGCGTACGGCGCGGGAGTTCACCCGGGTCAGGATCGCGCGCAGCACGCGGCGGGCGCGGGAGGCGCGGTCGGTGCCGGGGCGCGGAGCGGCGACGATCACCCCGATACGGTCGCCGGAGACGGCCGAGCTGTGCAGCGCCGGGGCGTGCCCCGGTCGTAGCCGCACCTCCTCCACGGCGGTCTCGGTGCGCGGTTCGGGCGCGACCGGTGCGGGCCGGTCCACGTGCACCCTGCGGGTCCGGGTGCCGGGCCTCGGTGCGACCGTCCTCATCGTCTCCACGCTCATCGTGTGCCCCCGTCGGCCGGGCCAGTGCCAGCAGATCGCTGTGGTGGACGAGCACGCTCAACTCCCCTGCCGCGCACGCCTCCAGGCGGTCCCGGAGATAGCGGTCGGCGCGGTCCTTCAGTGCGGGGCGCTCCTCGACGGCGGCGCCGACCCAGCCGCGCAGCCACTCGGCGGTCAGCGCGGCCTCGTCGGGGCCGAGCCGCCAGGCGCTCGGGTGGACGCGGACCGTGGCGCCGTGCGCGGCGAAGGCCTCGCAGGTGACGGTGACGGCGTCCGGGCCGAGGAGTCCGTCGCGCCGCTGGTGGGCGTTGAACGCGTCGGCGATCTCCTCGTCCATCGGGTCGGCCGGGGTGAGTTCGACCCGGCCCGCCACCGACAGGGTGAGCAGCGCCGGGCACCCGGCGCCGACGCACGCGGTGACGAGGGCGTCGACCTCCTCGCGGGTGAGGACGTCCAGGAGCGCGGAGGCCGTCACCAGCGAGGCGCCGACCAGCGCGTCCGGGGTGAGCCGGGCCACGTCACCGCGCCGGGTCTCGACCGTGACGCGGCTGCCGTCGGCGGCGGCGCGCGGGGGAGGCGACGGCGGCGAAGTGCAGGAGGTAGGGGTCGCGGTCGTGCAGGATCCAGTGCTGGGGGCCGTCCAGGCGGGGCGCGAGCCAGCGTCCCATCGAGCCGGTGCCGCAGCCCAGGTCGTGGATGACGACCCCGGAGCGGCCCGGCAGGTTCGCGAGCCGGATGCGCAGCGGGTCGAGCAGATCGCCCGCCCGCGCGACGGCGTCGGCGCCCTCCCGCAGCTCCAGCCACTCGGGCGCGTAGCGCGGCGGGTCGTCGGGTCCGACGTCCCGCAGCCGTACGGTGGCCCGCTCGCCGGGCGGGTTGGCGGGTCCGGCGCCGGGGATCACGGAGCCCGGCTCCGCCTGCTCGCCGGCGTCCGCTCGGACCGTTCCACCCATGATGTCCTCCGGCCCCGGCTGTCCAGCCGTCAGGTCCTTCGCGTCGGCCTGCGCCGGGGCGACCAGCATGCCCAGCGGTACGCCCCTGGGCCCCGGCTGCGCCGGGATCCGTCCGGCCTGTGCCGTGGTGGCCGTCTTCCTCATGCCGCCCTCCGGGGTTCGCTGGGGAGGCGGGTGAGGACACCGGCCAGGCTGCGGGCCGTGGTGGCCCACCCGTCGAGGGCCGCGCGCCGGCCCCGGGCCGCCGCCTTGAGACGCCGTCGTACGTCGGCCTCGCCGAACCAGCCGCGCAGTTCGGCGGCGAGGGCCGCGGGGTCCTCCGGCGGGACGAGGATGCCGGGCACGCCTCCGTCGGGGGCGCGGCCGACCGCCTCGGGCAGCCCGCCGACGTCCGTGGCCAGCACGGGAATGCCGCGGGCGAGGGCCTCGGTGACGGCCATGCCGTACGTCTCGGCGTACGACATGAGGACCATGAGGTCGGCGGAGGCGTAGGTGGCGTCGAGTTCGGCGCCGGCCCGCGGCCCGGCGAGGTGCAGCCGGTCCTGGAGGCCGTGGCGCTCGATGAGGCCGCGCAGATGGTCGACGTACTCCGGGTCGTTGCCGAAGCCGCCGACGCAGACGCAGGTCCACGGCAGGTCGGCCGCGGCGGCGAGGGCCTCGATCAGCCGGTGCTGGCCCTTGCGCGGGGTCAGCGTGGCCACGCACAGCAGGCGGGAGACGCCGTCGGTGCCGGAGGCGAGGGGGCGATGTCGGCGCCCGGGGTGGCGACATGGACCCGGTCGGGGGCCAGGCCGTGGTGCGAGACGAGGCGGCGGACCGCCCACTCGCTGGTGCCGATGACCGCGGAGACCGCGCGGAGGACCGCGCGCTCCTTGGCGTCCAGCTCGGCGGCGACGGCGGCGTCGAGGCCGGTCTCGTCACCGAGCGGGAGGTGGACGAGGACGGCCAGGCTCAGCCGGTCGGCCTCCGGGACGATGATCTCGGGGACCCCGCAGGCCACGATCCCGTCCATGAGGACGGCGGCGCCGTCCGGCAACTCGCGCAGTACCCGGGCGAGTTCGGCACGGGCGTCCGCGCCGGGCCGGGGCCACTCGCCGTCCACGGCGTGCTTGTGGACCTGCCAGCCGAAGCCGGGCAGGTCCAGGCTGACGCGGCGGTCGTAGGCATTGCCGCCGCTCGGCGCGGCCGGGTCGTCGACACCGCCCGGCATCACGAAGTGCACGGTGCGCAGGGACATGGGGATGATCTCGGCATTCCGGGAGGCCGCGCGCTGTGCGGGCAGGAATCCCAGCGAGGGAGTGGCGCGGTCGATGGTCAGGTCGCTCACAGGGCACGCTCGTAACTCGCCCAGGCGACATGCGACTCGTGCAGGGTGACCTGGAGGCCGGTCAGACCCCGGGCGCCGTCTCCGAGCGCGCCCTTCTGGATCCGCTCGGCGAGCCGGTCGGCGATGACCTTCGCGAGGAACTCCGTCGAGGTGTTGACCCCGGCGAAGTCGGGCTCGTTGTCGAGGTTTCTGTAGTTCAGCTCGCTGACGACGGCACCGAGCTCCTGGGTGGCCAGTCCGATGTCGACGACGATGTTGTCGTCGTCCAGCTGCTCGCGCCGGAAGGTGGCGTCCACCAGGAACGTGGCTCCGTGCAACCGCTGCGCGGGACCGAACACTTCGCCGTGGAAGCTGTGGGCGATCATGATGTGATCGCGGACGGTGATGCTGAACAACGGACGACCCTCCAGGTGCGGCGCGTCTGGTCCTCCGGCTGATCCCTGCCGGGGATGCCGTGTAGTACGGCTCCACGCCTCCCCCTGTTCAGCCCTCTCTCACTCTTTTCTCAGGTCAGACGCGCTTGCTCGTACGGAATTGAACGGTTCTCAGCCGATGTCGGCGTAACGGACCCGGTGGCACAGCGCCGGGATCTCCCCGAGGCCAGCCTCGGCAGCAAATCGGGCAGCTCCTCGAAGTCGCTCTCGCCGGTGACGAGCGCGTCCAGCGCGGGGTCGGCGAGCAGGTCAAGGGCGAGCGCGAGCCGGTCGGCGTAGCTCCGATTGGCGCGGGCCGGGGAGACGGTACCGACCTGGCTGCTGCGGATCACCAGGCGGCGCGAGTGGAAGGCCTCGCCGAGCGGGAGGCTGACCTTCCGGTCGCCGTACCAGCTGAGTTCGAGGACGGTGCCCTCGGCGGTGAGGAGTTCCAGTGCGCGGGCGAGGCCCTGTTCGGTGGCGCTGGCGTGCACGACGAGGTCGCAGTTCCCGAGCGCGTCGGCCGGCAGCGCGAAGCCGACACCGAGCGCCTCGGCGGTCTTCGCGCGCGCCGGGTCGGCGTCCACCAACTGCACGCGTACGCCAGGGAAGCGGGCCAGCAGCGCGGCCACCGAGCAGCCGACCATCCCGCCGCCGACCACCGCGATCCGGTCACCGACCAGCGGGGCCGCGTCCCACAGCGCGTTGACGGCGGTCTCCACGGTCCCGGCGAGCACGGCCCGCCCGGCGGGCACCGACTCCGGCACCGGTGTGACCGCGCTCGCGGGGACGACGTAGCGCGTCTGATGCGGGTAGAGGCAGAAGACGGTACGGCCGGCCAACGCGTCCGGCCCCTCCTCCACCACCCCCACATTCAGGTAGCCGTACTTCACCGGACCCGGGAAGTCGCCCTCCTGGAAGGGCGCCCGCATGGTCGTGTGCTGGTTCTCGGGGACGCCCCCGCGGAAGACCAGGGTCTCGGTGCCGCGGCTCACGCCCGACCACAGGGAACGGACCACCACCTCGCCCTCGGCGGGTCGGGCAGGACGACGTCGCGTATCTCGCCGTGACCGGGTGGACCGGTCCAAAACGCCCTCGCGGTGCGCTTCATCGGGATCCTCCTGAACGATCGGGAAGCTGTTCACGTACGGGTAACCACAGGCCGCGCACAGTACGCGGCGTTGATCGACTCTGTCATACGGCCGGAGGGTGTGCGGTGGCCCTGAACAACACATACGAAGCAAGGCTGGTCCAGCAGGAGACCGCTGTGGGAGCGGGCGTTCAGATCCTGTTGCTGGCGTTGCTCGGCACGGCGATCGGGATGGGCCCGGCGGGCTGGCTGACCGGCCTGGCGTTCGCGATCGCCACCTGGGCCGTGCTCTCCAAGGCCCTGCACCGGACCCGGACCCGTTCCTTCGGCCCGGCCAACCGGGTCACCCTCGGCCGGGCGATCCTGGTCGGCGGGGTGACCGCGCTGGTCGCGGACTCCTTCGAGAGCTCGCCGCCGGTCACCCTGTTCGTCGGCCTGACGGCGGTGGCCCTGATCCTGGACGGCGTCGACGGCAAGGTCGCCCGGCGCACGGGCACCTCCACCGCACTGGGCGCGCGCTTCGACATGGAGGTCGACGCGTTCCTCATCCTGGTCCTCAGCGTCTACGTCTCCACCCAACTCGGCCCGTGGGTCCTGCTGATCGGCGCGATGCGCTACGCGTTCGTCGCCGCGGCCCGCGTCTGGCTGTGGCTCAACGCCCCGCTGCCGCCGAGCACCGCCCGCAAGACGGTCGCCGCCACGCAGGGCATCCTGCTCCTCCTCGCGGGCGCGAACCTGCTGCCGTACGCGGCCAACATCGCCGTGGTGGCCCTCGCGCTCGGCACGCTCGTCTGGTCCTTCGGCCGCGACGTCCTGTGGCTCCGGCGCACCTCGCGCACCTCCCTCGTCGAGGAGATTCCGGCGGAGGAGAAGCTGCTGGAACTCGTCTCGCAGTAGGGACGATCGCGCCGAAGGGCCCGGATCACTGATGATCCGGGCCTTTTGGCGTTCTACGTGAGTGCTACGGCCTCTGCTCTACGGCCTCTGTGGCTCTGGCGCTTCGGGCTCTGTTCTACGACCGCGGGGTGCGGCTGCGCACGATCGCGAACGCGCCGGCCGCGAGGCCGAGTACGCCGACGATCAGCCCGGCGATGCCGAGCCCGCGGGCGGTCGAGTCACTGTCCGACGCGCTGCTCGACGAGGAGGCGTCGGAGTCGGACTTCGTGGAGCCGGCTGCCGCCGAGGCCGAGGCGGCCGGTGCGCCGTCGCCGTCCTCGCTCTCCTTCGCGGTGAGCTTGAGGACGGGCGCCGGGTTCTCCGGCTCGTCGCCGCCCGCCGCGGCCTCCTCGATCCACCGCACGACATTGCCGTCCGAGTACGTCTGGAGCGTCTTGAACGCCAACTGGTCGGTGTCGTCGGGCAGTTGACCGAAGGCGACGTTGAAGTCCTCGTACTGTCCGGCCCCGATCTTCCCACCGGTCCAGGTGATCTGCGAGACCGCGTCGGTGATGGTGCCGTCGTCGGTCTTGACGGGCGTCTTCAGCTTGCTGGTGGTGACCTTCGCGGTCCAGCCGTTCTGCGGGGTGACCAGGACCCCGAGGACGGGGTGGTCGGTGGGCAGGTAGACCTGGACCTTGGTGGTGCTGGCCTTGTCCTCCTCGTTGGGGACACGGAAGGTGAGGACGCCGTCCGTGGCTCCCTTGGCGTAACTCTCGGGGTGGACGGTGACGTGCGCGGAGGCGACCCCGGCGGCGGCCAGGACTCCGGCGGTGGCGAGCGCGGCGACGGTACCTGCGCGGCGCAGGGTGGTGCGGTGAGCGGACATGGTGAGGCGATCTCCGTACGGGAAAAGGAAGTTGGGTGATCAGACCGGGTACGGGATCGCGATCGGTGGTCCTCTACGGCTGACCGCGTGCCGGAGGAGGAGCTGGCGCAGGGGGCCGCGCCGGCGGCGGTGCGTCCGGGGCGGCGGGTGGTGCGGGCGGGCTGGGGGCGGGGGCGTCGCGCCACCAGGCGACGAGTCCGGGTACGAGGGCGACGGCCCAGCGCAGCAGCGACCACAGCGCGGCCTCCCCGCGCCGCAGCCACCAGGCGGCGACGAGCGCGGCGACGATGTGGGCGGCCACGGCGTGCGGGGTCATCGCCTGCGACTGCCGCATGGGCGCCATGGCGTGCCCCGACATGTGCGCCATCCCGGCCATCGCCATGCCGCCGTTGCGCGGCCGGGCGATATCGAACCCGAGGTGGAGACCGGCCTGGGTGGCGAGCATCGCGGCCCCGATACCGGGCAGGGACCGTTCCCGCGCGCCGAGCAGCCACCCCATCACGAACACGACGAGGAACCCGGCACCGTCCGCCCACCACGGAGGCGTCGCCCCGGTGGCGAGCCCGTGCCCGGCGGCAGCCAGCAGCACACACCCGCGGCGAACACCGCGGCGCGCAGACTCGAACCGCCGGGGAAGCGCTCATGGTGACGGATCCTCCCACGCGCCGCTGCCGCCGTTGTCGCCGATGGCGGTTTCGGGGGCAGCTCATATCTGGTTCATGGGTTGGTACGGGGGTGAGGGGTGGGGTGTTCAGAGGGACGGGTTGGGGGCGGATGCCGGGTTGTGAGGCGAGCGCGGCAGCAGCCCGACCGCCGCCATCGGTACGGCGGCCAGCACCAGCCAAGGAACGGCCGCGGGCAGCCCCCGTGTCGAGGAGGGTGCCGGTGGCCGCGCTGCCGACGAGGACGATCAGCCCGGAGACGGAGGACAGGGCGCCGGTGTAGAGACCGAGGCGGCCGGGTTCGGCGAGGTCGGGGACCCAGGCGCGGGCGACGGGGGCGATGAGCATCTGGCCGAGGGTGAGCAGGACGACTAAGCCGGTCGCGGGCAACACCCCCGCGGTACCGGTGAGTTCGGCGGGACGGGCCACCGCGACGACCGCGAACCCGACGGCGATCAGCGACAGCCCGGCCGTCACGGACCGGCGCGGGTCGAGCCGCTCCCCCGCCCACCGGGTGACGGGCAGCTGCGCGGTCACCACCAGCAGCGAGGACAGCGCGAACAGCCAGGCCAGCGGAGCCTGCGAACCTGCCGCGCGCTCCACCTCCTCGGGGAGCGCCAGGTAGAGCTGGTTGTACGCGAGGAGATAGGCGCCGTAGGCACAACACAGCGCAAGGAAGGGCCGGTTGCGCACCAGGGCCCGTACACCGCCCCTCTCCTTGATACGCGTCCGCCCGGGAATGTGCTGCGGCAGCAGCCACGCATGCCAGGCGAGCACGAGCACGAAGACCCCGGCCCCGGCCAGACACGCCACCCGGAAGTCCACCGCGAGCAGCAGCGCCCCGAGCAACGGCCCGACGAACGCGCCGACTTGACCGGAGACGGTGAACAGCGCGAGTACCCGGGTGCGTGAACCTCCGCCCGTCGCCTCCCACTCGACGGCCTGCCGCGCCACCTCCGACTCCACCGCCGGAGAGAACAGCGCGGCGGCGAACCCGATGAGGAGTACGGCCCCGACGACGGACCAGGTGTCCCCCGCGTACCCGAGCCAGCCGAACCCGGCGATCCGCAGCACGCACCCCGTGAGCACCACGGGCCGTACGCCGTACCGGTCGGCGAGGGCCCCGCCGACCACGAACAGCCCCTGCTGGCTGAAGGTCCTGAGCCCGAGCACGAGCCCAACCAGCCAACCCGCCATGCCGATCACATCCGCCAGGTGCTCGGCGAGGAACGGCAGGACGGCGAAGAACCCGATGTTGAAGGCGAGTTGAGTGAGGATCAGCAGCCGGAGCAATGGCGAGAGCGGGGTCCGGACGAGGGCCACGGAGGTCACCGGACAGCCAACTCCCTTGCGCGATTGGCCCTTGCAGACCCTTCGCCGCCGTGACCGCCAGGGCGCCGAGGAGGGCGAGGACGGCGGCCGGGGCGAGGACGGCCCAGGGGGCGCGTTCGGCGTAGGGCTGGTTCTCGGCGAGGAGCAGACCCCATTCCGGGGAGGGCGGTTGCGCGCCGAGGCCGAGGAAGCCGAGCGAGGCGAGCGCGAGGGCGACTCCGGGCAGGCGGAGCAACGCGTGCCGGGTGACGGGCGGCAGCACGGCGGGCAGGAGTGCGTGGCGCAGGATGTACCAACGGCCCGCGCCCAGCCCCCGGGTGGCGGTCACATGCAGGGTGGAGCACTCCTGGCTCAGCAGGGCGGAGGTGTGCGCCGCGAGGGGCGTCCAGGCGAGCGCGGCGACGGCGAGCGCGGGTGTCGCCGCCCCGCTGCCCGCCACGGCGGTGACCAACAGCGCGGCCAGGACCGGCGGCACGGCGTTCACCGTGTCGACGAGCGGCCCGGACACCCGGGGCAACAACCCGAGCAGCACGCCGACTCCGAGCGCGACGGCGCTGATCGCAAGGGCGAGCAGCAGAGTGCCGACGGCACCGTGGGCGACCCGCGCGAGGAGGTCCCGGCCGAGTGCGTCGGTGCCGAACGGGTGCGCCCAGGTGGGGTGTTGGAGCCGCAGCCCGGTGTCGAGGGCGAGCGGATCGCGGGGCAGGCCGAGCGCGACGACGCCGAGGAGGAGTGTGCCGTACACAACGGGCAGGGTGCGTCGGCCAGTTGAGGTGGTGGGGCCGTGCAGGGAGGGGAGCGCGTCGGCGCCGAGTGCGGGGCCGATGAGGAGCCGTGCCACGAGCCGGGTGAGTCCGGCGGCGACGGCGGCGAGGAGAAGGAGGGCGAGGGGTACCGGCCTGAAGAACGGGCAAGTCCTGGGCCAGGGCTGCCTGGAGGGTCGTCCGCCCGAGCCCCGGGATGTCGAAGATCTGCTCGACGGCGACGGCCCCACCGGTCAACCCCACCACGAACAACCCCATGTTGGGCAGCAGCCCGGGCAGACATCGCCGCACGGCCTGCCGCGCGATGCGCCGCCCGGACAGCCCCCGCGCGGCAGCGGCCCGCACCCACGGTTCCCCGAACGCCCCCGGCAACAGATCATCCACCAACCGCCCGAGCACGGCGCCGGCGGGCAACCCGAGCGCCAGCGCCGGCAACACCACCCACCGCGGCCCGTACCACCCGAGCGCGGGCAACCACCTGAGCTGCACCCCGACGACGGTGGCGAGCACGGACGCGGTGAGAAATTCGGGGAGCGCGGCGAGCACAGCGGAGCCGGTGCCTCCGGCATGCTCGGCGGAGCCAGGGGATCGACGGCGGGCAAAGCGACACGGCCGCCCGGCGAGGACGACGGAGCCAGTGCCTCCAGCCTGCTCGACCGAGCGAGGGGAACTACGGCGGGGAAAGCGTCCCGGCCGCCCGGCGAGGACGGCAGAGCCCGTACCTCCAGCCTCCTCGACCGAGCCAGGGGAACTACGGCGGGCAAAGCGACACGGCCACGCGGCGAGCACGCCGGAGCCAGTGCCTCCAGCCTGCTCGACCGAGCCAGGGGATCTACGGCGGGTGGGGGTTCTGGCCACGCGGCGGGAACGGTGGACTCGCTGCCGCCGGGCAACTCCGCCGGCCGACCGCGATGCCGCCGCGCTATGAACTCCCCCTGCACGCGCAGGAGTCCGGCTCCGCCCCCACCCGACCCCTCGATCGCGCGCCCACCCCGCCGCAGCGTCCGGGCACACACCAACCCGGCGGTGACGACAGCCACCAGTGCCGCCCCGCTCATCAACAGCAGGGACGCGCCCAGGGCTTGGAGCAGGCCGGGCATGACCTCGGCGCCCGAGATCCAGGAGCGTCCGGCGTCACCGCGGGGCAGGCCGGCGAGCCACTGGCCGAGGAGGCGCAACGGGCCCTCGTCGAGGCCGAGTTGGCTGCGGACAGCGGCGAGCACCTGGGGATCGGGGTCGCGTTCCGCCGACCGCGCCTTGAGGACGGTGAGCGCCGGGTCGGTGCGGGAGAGCCAGGGCAGCAGCCCTACGGCGCACACCAGGGCCGCCGCGAGGAAGGCGCGCCACAGGAGCGTGGCCGTGCGGTGCGGCATCGTTCAGCGCCGGGTGCCGGGGCCGACGAGGGTGCGCTCGTACGGGTCGAGGAGCACGCCCTCGACGGAGGAACCTACGCCGGTCATGACCCGTTGGTGCACGAGCGGCACGACGGCGTCGGCGCCCAGGATCTCGGCCTCGGCCGCCATCGCCGCGTTCTGCCGTGCGGAGGTGTCGACGGTGCCCTGGGCCTTCGCGACGGCCCGGTCGACGTCCTTGTCGCACAGCAGGGCGAGGTTGTACCCGCCGTCGCAGGTGTAGTCGCTGGCGAGGACGGCCACCGGATCCCCCGTGTCCACCAGCGTGTTGCGGGCGACGACGAACGCGTCGAACTTTCCGGCCAGCGCGTCGCTCTCGATCCGCGAGTACTCGCGCACCTCCAACTCGACCTTGAATCCGGCCTGTTCGAGCTGCTGCTTCAACACCTGCGCGACTTCGGTGAGTTCGGGCCGGTTGTCGTACGTCGCGAGGGTGACGGTCCGCCCGCCGGGCGCCGCGGCGTTCGCCCGCCCGACCGGTTGCTCGCGCTTGCCCGCGGCCCAGGTGACGGCGGGGCCGTAGACACCCGCCCCGGCGTCGGCATGACCCTCGTAGACACCCTTGGCGAGTGCGGAGGTGTCGACGGCCGCGCGGGCGGCGGCACGGAGCTTCGGATCCTTGAACACGCCCCTCTTCGTGTTGAGTTGAAGGCTCGTGGTGCGAGTGGTGGCGGTCTCGCGGCGGGTGTCCGCGTCGAGGGTGGCGGCCTGGGCGACGGGTATCGCCTCGGCGATGTCGACCTGCCCGGTGCGCAGCGCGTTGGTGCGGGCGGTGCCGTCCGCGATGAACCGTGCGTCGATTCCGGGCGCTTGGGCGAGGCCGCCCCAGTAGTCGTCGAAGCGGTCGAGGGTGGCGGCCGTGGAACCGCTGACCTTGGTCAACTCGAAGGGACCGGTGCCGGTGCCGACCGGATCGACGCGCTCCTTCCCGTCGTACGCCTTCGGGGAGAGCACGGCGAGAGCAGGACCGGCCAGCCTCAACGGCAGTACCGGATCAGGGAGTTGGTGGTGATGCGCAGACGGTCGGCGCCCGCGGACTCGGCGGCGAGGGTGACACCGGACAGCGCGGCGGGCGCGGGCTTCGCCGCGACGGCATACGCGAGGGCGGCGGCCACCCGGCCCGGGGTGACATCGGTACCGTCCTGGAAGCGCGCCTCGCGCAGGGTGAACAGCCAACTCCGGTCGCTCTCCCGCTGCCAGGATCGGGCCAGCGCGGGTACGGCGGAGCCGTTGGCGTCCAGCGAGGTCAGCCCTTCGGTGACCCCGAGGCGACTGAGGATCGTGGCGTCGGCGCCGTAGGGGAGAGATTCTCGGCGGGCGGGAAGGCGAGCGCCACCCGCAGCCGCGAACCGGACGTCGTACCCCGGCGCCTTCCCCTGCCTCCTCACCGGCAGAGGAGAAACAGCCGGTGAGCACCGGCGCGAGCACGAGGGCGAGGAGCAGCCGGGACCGCCGCATCGGCCCAACAGGCGCCCGGCCAGGCCTCCTTGCGCTGACGTTCACGCGTCGGAATCGCATCGCGGTCATCGCTCCATCGCCAGTTCGAAGTGCACGATCCCCCCCCGCCGCCCGGATCGTCGCGCTCGTCGTGCACGACCTTCCCGAGCGACCGCCAGAACGCCTCCGCGCCGGGCACGGCGGGATCGGTGTGCAGATATACGGCGCGGTAGCCGCCGTCGGCCGCGGCGAACGCGAGGAGGTCGGCGACGAGATGCCGGGCGAGGCCGCGACGACGGTGCGCGGGGCGGACGTACACGCGGCGCAGCTGCGCGGTCCCGCCGGAGGGGTAGCGCGCGGCGAGGTCGCACGGGTTCGGCGGATGGACCGGCCCCGGGAGTCGAGGGCGGCGGTCGCCACGACCGTGCCGTCGGGGTCGAGCGCCACGAGGAGGGTGGGCGGGCCGGGGCGAGGTAGGCGGCGGCCGGGTCGATGATGTCGGCGTGCCAGCGGGGCACGTAGCCGGTCCGGAAGTCGCGGTAGACGGTGTCGAGCATCACGGCACGCGCACCGTCGATATCGTCCAGGCCTGCCGCCCTGATGCAGTAGTCAAGCACTTGCACATCATATGCATTAAGACTCCCAGGCCTTGATCACCCTTGGACCGCTCCCGGATCGCCCTTGATCCACTGGATTTGACAGCCTCGCGGCCACCCCTAAAACCTAGCCACATGACATTCATTTTCAAAACTGCGCATGCGACGGACCGGTAGTGCGCGTCGCGTTCGTCGGCAAGGGCGGCAGCGGAAAGACCACGCTGTCGGCCCTCTTCGCCCGCCACGTGAACCGTTCCGGCGCCCCGGTGCTCGCGATCGACGGAGACATCAACCAGCACCTGGCCGAGGCCCTGTCCCCCCACACGGAACCGGCCGCAGCCCCGCCCCCTGGCCGCCCACCTGGCCGACCTGAAGGACTTCCTGCGCGGCACCAACCCGCGCATCGCCTCGCCCGAGGCCATGATCAAGACCACACCACCGGGACGCGGCTCACGCCTTCTGCGCCTGCTCGGCGACGACGAGGTGCACGCCCGTCATGTGGGCCGTGCGGGTGATGTTCCGCTGATGGTGACGGGCGCGTTCGAGGAGAGCGACCTCGGGGTGGCCTGCTACCACTCCAAACTCGGCGCGGTGGAGCTGTACTTGAACCACCTCGTCGACACCCCGGCGAATACGTCGTGGTCGACATGACAGCAGGCGCCGACGCCTTCGCCTCCGGACTGTTCACCCGCTTCGACATCACGTTCCTGGTGGCCGAACCCACCCGCAAGGGCGTCTCCGTCTACCACCAGTACCGCGACCACGCCCGGGAGTTCGGCATCCGCCTCGCCGTGATCGGCAACAAGATCACCGGCGAGGACGACCTGCTCTTCCTCAAGGAGGAGGTGGGTGACGACCTCCTGACCCACCTGGTCCAGTCCCCTGGGTCCGCGCCGCCGAACAGGGCCGCATCCAGGGCGAGTTGGAGCCACACAACCACCACGCCCTGACGGTCATCCGCGACACGGTCGACACCCACCCCCGCGACTGGCCGACCCTGCACCGCCACGCGGTCGAGTTCCACCTGCGCAACGCCCAGGCCTGGGCGAACAAGGCGACCGGCCTGGACCTGGCAGCCCAGGTGGACCCGGACTACGTACCGGGCCGGACGCCACAACCCTGACGACAGCCCCCGCTCGCCCCCACTCCCCTCCCCAACTACCGGACAGGACACCCCCTTTCATGTCTCTCGACGTCTCCCCGAAACTCCTCGCCGAAGCCGAACACGGTGACATCCGCGAGGCGAACTTCGTGGACACGGTCCGCACGTCCCTCCCGTACGCCTACAACCTCATCGCCGGCCTCGCCACCGAACTCGGCCACAGCACACGGGACTTCACCGACAACCAGACCCCGCCCCCGTCCGAACAGGAACGCGGCCAACTCCTCCGCGCCCTGGCCAGCGACGCGATCCGCGGCAGCCTGGAACGCCACTTCGGCGTGACCCTGGCCTTCCAGAACTGCCACCGGGTGGCGGCATTCCGGCCGGGGGCGCTGGGCGGCGAGACGTACGCGCGGTTCACGTCGGTACGGGCCCAAGTGCTGAATCAGTCACCGGAGTTCAGGGACTGCTGACACGGCAGCCCGAGCCTGGTTCCGTCTACTCGACACACACGGCATCGAGTAGACGGACCTGATTCCCGGGGGACTGAGCGGTCAACTCTCTGCCGGGGATGGACATGGCGGATACGGTCCGTCACGATCAGTCAGGCGCAGCGCATTTGGCGCACCGACTTGCATGTGGCATGCCCCGGATCCAGTCGACCCGGGGCGATTCTCATTCGGGGGGAACATGCCTGATGACGAGTACGGCTGGTTACACAGCGCCGTGGCGGTTTTCGGTCGGGAGTGCCGACGGAAACTGTCCGGCGGAGGCGGCCAGGAGTCGGCCATACGTGCTCCACTCGAGGTGTTGCTGAAGGCCGTGGGCGAACGTCACCAGTTCCACGATGTGACCTGGCACGACGAATACCGTCTGCCCGATCTGGGAGTACGACCCGACTACGCGGTGCGGGCGAACAACGACATCACGGGCTACATCGAACTGAAGAAACCCGGGCTGTCCGTGGACCCGAGACGTTTTCCCGGCACAACCGCGAGCAGTGGGAGAAGCTCCGGGATCTGCCCAATCTCCTCTATTCGAACGGGACCGAGTGGCGATTGTTCCGCCACGGCGAACAGGTCGGGGACCCGGTCTTCTTCCGCGGAGCGCTCAGCAGCGCCGGCGAGAGGCTCGCTCTCGACAACCCCATCGCGTTCGATGCCCTGTTGAAACAGTTCCTGCGCTGGAGCCCTCCACGGATCGCGCAGGTATCGCGCCTCGTGCAGCACATCGCACCGCTGTGCCGACTGCTGCGTGCCACTGTCGTGGAGCAACTCGGTTTCGAGGCACGGTCATCGGCACCCGACGACGACGTACGGGCCCGCCCGTTCACCGGACTCAGGAACGACTGGCGGCGGCTGCTCTTCCCGACCGCCGACGACGCGACCTTCGCCGACGGATACGCCCAGAGCATCACCTTCGCGCTCCTGCTGGCCCACACCGAGGGCATCGAGCTGGAGCTCAACTCCTTCCATGAGATCGGCCGTCGTCTCGACGCCGACCACGCCCTCATCGGCAAGGCGCTCCAGCTGCTCACGGACAACATCAACGAACGCTTCACCGTCACGCTCGACCTGCTGACCCGTAGCATCGCCAAGGTGGACTGGGAGGTCATTCGATCAGGCAACCGCGACGCGTACCTCCACCTCTACGAGCACTTCCTCACGGTCTACGACCCGGCGCTGCGCCAGCAGAGCGGCTCCTACTACACGCCTCACGAGATCGTGGAGGAGATGGTCCGCCTCACCGAGGACGTCGTCCGCACCCGGCTCGGCCAGGAGGACGGATTCGGCGCGGACGAGGTGAAGATCATCGACCCCGCCATGGGTACCGGCACGTTCCTCCACACCGTCATCGAGCGGGTCGCCGAGCAGGCGACCCGCCATCACGGGCAGGCGATGGCCCGCGACGCCATCTCCCGGCTCGCCACCAGGCTGTTCGGGTTCGAGCTCCAGATGGGTCCCTTCGCGGTCGCCGAGCTCCGCGCGTCCGACCTGCTCAAGCGGTACGGGGCGCCCCTTCCACGGAGCGGCTTGAGCTTCTTCGTCACGGACACCCTGGACAACCCGTTCGTGGAGGAGGAGTACCTGGCCTCCACCTACGACGCTCTCGCCGACTCCCGTCGGCGGGCCAACCGCATCAAGGCGCGCACACCCGTGACCGCGGTGGTCACCAACCCTCCCTACGACGACAGGGCGGAGGACCGCGGCGGCTGGGTGGAGAAGCGCCCGGCCGGCCAGGAACCGCCGCTTCTCGACGCCTTCCGCTACCCGGGCAACGGGCGCTACGAGCACGTGCTCAAGAACATGTACGTGTACTTCTGGCGGTGGGCGACCTGGAAGGTCTTCGACGCCCACCCCGAGGACCGGCACGGCGTGGTCTGCCTGATCACCCCGTCGGGATGGGCCACAGGACCCGGCGGTCGCGGTATGCGGGACTATCTGCGGCGTACCTGCGACGAAGGGTGGATCATCAACCTTTCGCCTGCGGGGCTGCGAGCCCCGGTGCCGAACCGGGTCTTCCGGGCGTGGCCCAGCCCCTGGCGATCCACATCTTCATCCGCAGGGCGGACGCGGTACGTGGACCGAGCCATCAGGCCCTCGTCCACTACCGGGAGGTGACAGGGCGACGAACGGACAAGTTCCGCCAGATCAAGGACGTCCGCCTGGACGACGACGGCTGGCGCAACACCCATGCGGAGAGCCCGCGCCCGTTCACACCGGCCACGCACTCGGGTTGGGACGCGTTCCCGGAACTGACCGACCTGTTCCCCTGGGGCAGCCCCGGATCGAAGGCGAACCGCTCCTGGGTAAGCTCCCGTCCGCCGAGACCCTACGGGGCCGATGGGCCCGGATGGTCCGGGAAACCGACCCCGCGGAGAAGGCCAGGCTGTTCAAGGAGACGCGCGACCGGACGCTGACGGACAGAAGGGACCCCTTGCCGGGCCGTACCTGTTCGACGGTCCCCTGGGCCAGGAGACTGCCACCACTCCGGAGGTCATACGCATCGCGCAACGCAGCTTCGACCGCCAGTACCTCATCGCCGACAATCGAGTCCTCGACTACCCCCGGCCCGATCTGTGGGCGGCCGTCCAACCCGGCCAGATCTTCCTCAATGAGCAGTCGTCCCATGCCATCGACTCCGGTCCCGCTGTGGTGGCGACTCATCTGCTCCCGACACCCACCACTTCAACGGCCGCGGCGGCCGGGTCCTGCCGACCCTCCATCCGGACGGCTCCGCGAACACTCCCACCGGGCTCTTGCCGTATCTCGCCCGCGTGCTCGACGTGGAACGGGTCACCGTCCAGGACCTCGCGGCGTACACGGTTGCCGTCGCCGGGCACAGGGGTTTCACCGAGCATTTCACCGAGGAACTGCTCACCCCGGGTGTACGTCTCCCCCTCACTCGGGAGCGGGAGCTGTGGGAACGGGCCGTCTCGCTCGGCCGCTCGGTGCTCTGGGCCTCCACGTACGGAGAGTGCGGTGCGGCTCCGTCGCCCGCTCGACCCCGGGATGTCGGGTTCGCGCCTGGCGACGAGCGGCAGGTGAAGTATCTGAGCCACATCGGTGAGGGCCTCCCCACCAGAATGCGCTACGACGCCGAGGCCCAGACCCTGTACGTCGGCAGGGCAGCCTTCGCGCCGGTCCCCGAGGCCGTCTGGAGTTACGACGTCGGCGGTATGGGTGTCGTGAACAAGTGGTTCGGCTACCGCAAGGCCTCTCCCACCAGCAAGAGGACCAGTCCGCTGGACGACATCCATGTGGAGAGCTGGCCGCAGGAGTGGACGACCGAACTGATCGAGCTGCTTTCGGCTCTGCGCCGCCTCACTGATCTGGCGCCTGCGCAGGCCGAGTTGCTCACCGACATTCTCGCCGGCGAGGTGGTGAGCGTCGCCGATCTGACCACGGCCGGAGTTCTTCCCATCCCACCCGGAGCGCGGAAGGCCCGGCACCACCAGGAAGACACCCTGTTCGCGCCGGGGGCCGGCCTTGTCTGACGTCCGGGCATCACTCAGTCTCCCTCGGCCGCTTCGGCGAGCGCCTCTCCGAGCGAGATACTTCCCTGCGCCAGCTGTCGAACCGTACGGGCCAGCCGAGGAGCCGTATCCTCCATCGCGTCGGCGAGCCGGGTCACGGCTGCCAGTCGTTCCTCGGCGGCCTCTTGACCGGCTCGGTGATGCACGGCCGAGCCCAGAGCGGTCAGGGCCACAGTGCGGCCCTCCCTCGCGACGAGCCCGAGGAAGACCAGCTCCGGGATCTCGGACCGAGCCTCTTCCGGATCCAAATCCCTTACGAACCAATCCTGTTGGGATGCCTCGTCGTTCGCGGGATCCGGCAAGGATCGGAGTGACGCTTCGGCCAGGATCCGGTACTGGGAACTGGTCAGTTCGAAATGCGGAAGCGGCATGGCCACATGCCTAGCACACCGCCCACCCGGACTCTCCGCAGCCGCGCGGTCCGCACCAAATCAGCATCGGCCAGGGAATTTGACTCACCCGGAAAAGCGTCGCCGGACACGACGAACCCGTCGCCGAGCTCGCCAAGCTCGCCGAACCGGTCGGTATCACCCCGCCACGGCGGCAAACAGACCGGCCCGGTTCCGCGCTCCGGGCCGGCCCCCTGTCACCGCTTCTGCTCCACCCGAACCCAATCCACCTCAGCCTGTACTCCCCCGCCCGCCACCTTGTCCACGCTCGACTGGGGCAGCCCCCAGTACGGAGTTGTCGCCTGGTTCCAGCCGGCGGGGTACGCGCCGCCGAGGGCGAGGTTGAGGATGACGTACTGGTTGTGGTCGAAGACCCAGGCGCCGCGGGTGGATTCGAGTTTGTTGCGGGTGGTCTCCTGGACGAGGCTGTCGTCGACGTAGAAGCGCATCGCGGTCGGGGTCCATTCGACGGCGTAGGTGTGCCACTGGTCGGCGGTGCCGCCGTTGGGGTAGGTCTGGCGGGCGCCGATGTTGCCGTCGGCGGAGTAGCCGGGGCCGTGGAGGGCCGTGCTGGTCCAGGTCGGGTAGCCGATGTTCTCCATGATGTCGGTCTCGCCGGAGGCGGGCCAGGACACGGACGGGTCGTCGACGTTGCTGCCGAGCAGCCAGAAGGCGGGCCAGAAGCCGTCGCCGACCGGCAGCTTCATCCGCGCGCTGACCCTCCCGTAGGTGAAGTCGTAGTGGGTGTGGGTGTCTATGCGGCCGGAGGTGAAGTCGTAGGTGCCGCCGCCCGCCTGGGTGCAGCCCTTGCAGTACTTCGCCGCGAGGATCAACTCACCGTTCTGGGTACGGACGTTGTTCGTGGAGTCGACGTACGCCTGGGACTCTCCGTTGACCGAGCCCATCTCCGTGCCGGTCCTGACCACCCGCCACTTGGAACGGTCCAGCGCGGCGGACGTGAAGTCGTCGAAGAACGTCGTCTGGTACGTGCCCGACTGATCGCCGGGGAGGGCGGGGTAGGCCGCCGCCGCGCTGCCACCGGTGCCCCAGACCTGGAACTCGTAGAGGGAGTAGCCGAATTGGGCCGTGTAGGGGGCCGGGTTGTAGAAGGAGCGGCGTTCCTTGCCGAGCATGCGGACGTAGCGGCCGGTGACCGGCTGGGGCAGGGTCACCGTGTCGTGACGGCCCGTGGCGTCGGCGGGTGCCTGGACGTTGGCTCGGCGGGCGGCGATGTCGGCGGCCGAGGGTTCGTAGACCGTGCGCCAGGTGGAGTTGTCGTCCGAGACCTGGAGCAGGTAGTCGACGGCGTACGCCGATTCCCAGTAGAGGTCGACCGTGGAGATCGTCGAGGTCGCGCCCAGGTCGACCGAGACCCAGCGGTCGGCGTTCCAGTCGCTGGACCAGCGGCTCGCGTCGTCCTTGAGGTTGGCGGGCCAGCCGCCGTCCGTGACGTACGCCGGTGAATTGCCGTTGTGCTGGTAGTAGTTGGAGTACGCCGGGTGGTTCAGGGCGAGGTTGGTGCGGGTGGTGGACGCGGGGGCCGGTTCGCCGCCGTAGACCTTGAAGGAGTAGAGCGAGTAGCCGTAGGGCGTGGCACGTTCCAGGCCGCGCAGGCGGACGTAGCGGCCCGTCACCTCCTGGGGTAGGTGCTCGTGGTGACCGAGCCGCCGGTGCCCGCGGTCTCCGTGTAGAAGGGGGTCCAGTCGGTGCCGTTCTTCGAGATCTCCAGGACGTATCTCTTGCCGTAGGCCGCTTCCCAGTCGAGGGTGACGCGGTCGACGCGGAGGATGGTGCCGAGGTCGAGGCGGATCCAGGCGTCGTCGGCGAAGTTGCTGGACCAGCGGGTCGCGCCGTTGCCGTCGAAGGCGAGGCCGGGGGCGGTGCCGGCGTTCTCGCTGCCGGAGGCGGTGACGGCGGCCGGGTTCGCGGCGTAGGCGGTGGCCGCGCGGTCGGTGTCCCAGGTCGCGGCGGCCGCTGCCTGCGGGGCGGGGGCGGCGAGGGCGGGGCCCGTGGACAGCAGGGCCGCGGTGGTGAGCGTGGCGAGTGCGGTGAGCAGGGTGCGGGACGGCATGCGGGTCTCCTTGAAGGAGGTGGCGAAAGGAGCGTTGGACGTACCGATCTTGTTGACGTGCGCATGACACACATGGGGCCGGCGGACGTGGGGGACTGCTGGGACGAGAGGGCTGTCGGTGTCCCGGTGGGTGCGGGCTCCCCGCCCGCGCCCACCGGGACGGTCTCGGTCAGGCCGCGCGCTGCGCCCGGCTGCGGTGGTCGCGGATGATGTCCGCGTACCGGTGGCCGGAGCCCTTGATCGTGCGGACCTGGGTGTCGTAGTCCACGTGGACCAGTCCGAACCGCTTGTCGTAGCCGTACGCCCACTCGAAGTTGTCGAGCAGCGACCAGGCGAAGTAGCCCGCCAGCGGGGCGCCCTTGCGGGCCGCCGAGGCGCACGCGGCGAGGTGCTGGACCAGGTAGTCCTGGCGCTCCGGGTCGTCGACGGTGCCGTCGGGGCGTACGACGTCGGGGAACGAGGAGCCGTTCTCGGTGACGTAGATCCGGCGGGGGCCGTACTCCTCGGTGAGGCGGAGCAGCAGGGTCTCGATGCCGGACGCGTCGATCTCCCAGTCCATGCCGGTGCGCGGGACGCCGAGGCGGCGCACGGCGCGGGTGTAGGGGGCGGGGCCGTCGGGGTCGTCGGCGACGGTCGCCGGGAAGTAGTAGTTCAGGCCGAGCCAGTCCAGCGGGGCGGCGATGGTCGCCAAGTCGCCCGGCTGTTCCGGGAGTTCGACGCCGTACGTCTCGACCATGTCGGCCGGGAAGCCGCGGCCGTGAGTCGGGTCGAGCCACCAGCGGTTGACGTGGCCGTCCTGTCGGCGGGCCGCCTGGACGTCCTCGTCACGGTCGCTGGCCGGGTACACCGTGGAGAGGTTGTTGACGATGCCGACCTGGGCGTCGGGCGCGGCGGCGCGGATCGCCTGCGCGGCCAGGCCGTGGCCCAGCAGCAGGTGGTACGAGGCACGGACGGCGGCCGTCAGATCGGTCCAGCCCGGGGCCATCTTGCCTTCGAGGTGCCCGATCCAGGCCGAGCAGGACGGCTCGTTGAGGGTGGTCCAGTGCGTGACGCGGTCGCCGAGGCGTTCGGCCACGACCGAGGCGTAGGCGGCGAAGTGCTCGGCCGTCTCGCGCTCGGGCCAGCCGCCGCGGTCCTGGAGGGCCTGGGGCAGGTCCCAGTGGTAGAGGGTGACGGAGGGGGTGATGCCCGCCTCCAGGAGGCCGTCCACCAACTCGTCGTAGAACGCGAGGCCCTTGGGGTTGACCGGGCCGTCGCCGCCGGGGAGCACCCGGGGCCAGGCGACGGACAACCGGTAGGCGTTGGCGCCGAGTTGGCGCATCAGGCCGATGTCCTCGCGCCAGCGGTGGTAGTGGTCGCAGGCGACGTCGCCGTTGTCGTCGTTCGCGATCTTTCCGGGGTGTGCGAGAAGGTGTCCCAGATCGACGGCGAACGCCCGTCCTCGGTGACGGCTCCCTCGATCTGGTACGCCGCGGTGGCCGTGCCCCACAGGAAGTCGTGCGGGAGTGCGGCGAAATCGATGGTCACTGAAGTTCCTTCACAGTCAGCTGAGTTGGTCGGGTCGGTCACTTGACGGCGCCCGCCGTCAGCCCGGCGACGAGATAGCGCTGCAGCAGCAGGAAGCCGGCGACCACGGGCACGCTGACGACCAGCGAGGCGGCCATGATCTGGTTCCAGTACACGTCGTTGAGCGTGGAGTAGCCCTGGAGTCCGACGGCGAGCGTGCGGGTCGAGTCGTTCGTCATGACGGAGGCGAAGAGGACTTCTCCCCACGCGGTCATGAAGGCGTACACGGCGACCGCGACGATGCCGGGGATCGCTGCGGGGACGACGACGCGCAGCAGCGCGCCGAGCGGTCCGCAGCCGTCGACCAGCGCGGCTTCGTCCAAGTCCCTTGGCACGGAGTCGAAGTAGCCGATCAGCATCCAGATGGAGAAGGGGAGCGAGAAGGTGAGATACGTCAGGATCAGACCGCCGCGCGAGCCGAACAGGGCGATGCCCGTCGCGTTGCCGATGTTGACGTAGAGGAGGAACAGCGGGAGGAGGAACAGGATGCCCGGGAACATCTGGGTGGACAGGACCGTGACCGTGAAGACGCGCTTGCCGCGGAACTCGTAGCGGCTGACGGCGTACGCGGCGAAGACCGCGATGACCACCGAGCAGAGCGTGGCCGATACGGACACGATCAGCGAGTTCATGAAGTACTTGGCGAGCGGGACCGTCGACCAGATGTCGATGTACGGGCGGATCGTGAGACCGCTCGGCAGCCAGCGGAACTTGCCCGTGACGTCCGAGAGCGGTTTCAGGGAGCTGGAGAGCATGACGTACACCGGCACCAGGACGAAGCCGGCGAGCAGGGTGAGGAAGATCCGCCGCGACCAGAGGAAGGAGCGGGGCGGCGCCATCGGCGACCTGGAGAGCGAGGAGCTAGCCATTGGCCGCCTTCCTTCCGCGTGAGGTGACCACCAGGTACACGCCGGTGACGACGAGCAGGAACAGGAGCAGCAGGACCGACATCGCCGAGCCGGTGCCGAAGTTCCAGGTCACGAACGACGCTTGGTAGATGTGCACCGAGATGAGGTCCGCGGCTTCGGGTGCCGACCTGCCGAACAGGACGTACGGCGTGTTGAAGTCGTTGAACGTCCACAGGAACAGGACGAGGACAAGGACCTGGTTGACCGGGCGCAGCGACGGCAGGGTGATGCGGCGGATCTGCTGCAGCATGCCCGCGCCGTCGATGGACGCGGCCTCGTACAGCTCCCTGGGGATGTTCTGCAGGCCGGCCATGACGATGAGGAACGCGAACGGCCAGCCCTTCCACACGTGCACGATGAGCAGCGCGTAGAAGCTGTTGTCACCGATCAGCCAGAACGACGGCTTGCTGGTGATGTGCAGCTGGTCGTGCAGGACGTGGTTCACCAGGCCGTTGTCGTGCTGGAACATGAAGACCCAGGTGATGACGGCCGCGTAGACCGGCAGCGCGTACGGGATGAGGAAGAGCGCTCTCAGAAAGCCCCGGCCGCGGAAGTTGTCCTGCATGTAGATCGCGGTCACCGTGCCGAGCAGCCAGCAGAAGGCGACCGACAGCAGGGTGAAGACCACGGTGACGAAGAAGGAGTGCAGCAGCGCCTTGCCCACGGGTGCGCTGAAGTCCACCGAGACCTTGTAGTTGTCGAAGCCCGACCAGGGCGCGGTGCCCCAGTCGCGAATGTAGAACTGCGTCAGCTCCTTGAAGCTCATGACGATGCCGATGACCATCGGCACCAGGTGGACCAGGAGTTCGAGGATCAGCGCGGGCAGGAGGAGCAGGTACGGCAGTCCGATGCGGCGGATCCGGTCGGTACGGCGGCGGCGCGGGCCGGGGGCCGCCGTGGCGGAAGAGTCCTTCCGCACGGCGGCCTCCGGGGTGACAGTGCTCGTCACAGTCGACTCACTTCGCCGGCATCTGCTGCTGGGCCTTTGGAGCTCCGCCTTGACGGACGCGGTGGTGACCGCGCGTCCGGCGGCGGCGTCGGCGAACAGGTCCTTGACCGCCGTGCCGACCGCCGTCTCGAACTGTGACTCGTCGGCGACCTGCGGGAGCGCGGCGGCGCTCTTGGCGAGGGTGTCCTTCAGGACGGCGTTCGCGGGGGTGTTGAACGCGGTGTCCTCCTGCGCGGTCTTCACCGGCGGGATGGAGCTGTACGCCGTGTTGAGGATCTTCTGCTCGGCGTCGCTCGTCATGAACTTCACGAACTTGGTGGAACCGTCGAGGTTGTTCGTGTTCTTGAAGACGGCCAGGTTGATGCCGGCCACCATCGAGTTGGTCTGCGCGCCGGTGCCCGGGGTGCCGGACTGCACGGGGATCGGGGCGATGCCGTACGAACTCTCGCTCATGCCCTGGGACTTGAGGTTGGCGGACGCCGACTGCCACATCAGCATCGCCGTCTTGCCCTTGGCGAAGTCGCTGACGGACTGGTTCTGCGCGTACTCGGCGTTGCCGACCGGGATGACCTTGTCCTTGGCCATCAGGTCGACGTACTGCTTGACGGCCGCCACGACGCCGTCGCTGGTGAAGTCGGGCTTCCCGTCGGCGGTGAAGAAGTCGGCGCCGTGCTGCTTGGCGAAGACGAAGGCGTGGTGGATGTTCTCGAGACGTTGGCGCCCTCGGCGCCGATGACCTGCTTGCCCTTCGCCTGGATCTTCTTCCCGTCGGCTACCAACTCGTCCCAGGTGGCGGGCGGTTGGGAGATGCCGGCGTCGGCGAAGATCTGCTTGTTGTAGTAGAGCGCGTACGCCATCGAGTACAGCGGGACGGCGGCCGGGTCCTTGCCGGTGGCGCCGGTGGAGCCGAGCGCGGAGTCGACGAAGCGGTCCTTGCCGCCGATCTTCGCGAAGTTGGCCGTGCTCCACGGCAGGAAGGCGCCGGTGGCCTGGAGGAGGCGCTCCACGTGTTGCCGATGTTCAGGACGTCGGGGCCCTGTCCTGACGTGGTCGCGGTGAGGATGCGGTTGAGGAGGTCGGACCAGGGCACGACCTCGAGCTTCACCGTGATGCCGGTCTGCTTCTTGAACTTGTCGAGTTCGGGCTGCAGGACCTTCTTGTCGATGGCGATGCTGGCGCCCTGGTTGGAGGCCCAGTAGGTGAGCGTCTTGGGCGAGTCGTTGGATCCCCACCCGTGGACGAACCGCCTCCGCAGGCCGTGGCCGCTAGGGCGAGTGACATGGTGACGGCGCCTACGGCCGCGGCTCGATGCTGCGCATACTCCGGGTGTCCCTTCAGGGAATGCACTCACGACTTAATTTAGGACGTGAGTTAAACCTCGGAAGCCAGAGGCGTCAAGAGTTTGGACGCCACTCGTCGAACTCGGTCGTAGCTCTTGACGACCGCGTTCACCGGCCTGAAGCATTCCCCCGCGAGAGAGCGCTCCCATCCCCACCCGCGTTCATTTCGCCATGAACAAGGAGAGCCGCCTTATGTCCCCAGTTCCCCGCAGAGCCGTCCTCGGTGCCGCCGCCGCGGTGTCCGCCCTGGCCGGGCTGCCGACGCCCGCCTCCGCCGCCCCCGCCACCCCCACCGCGGTGACCCCGCGCGCGCTGCCCGGCGGCGGCGACCTCGGCCCGAACGTCATCGTCTTCGACCCGTCGACGTCGGGCATCCAGGCGAGGCTGGACCAGATCTTCGCCCAGCAGGAGACGGCCCAGTTCGGCACCGGCCGCTACGCCGTCTTCTTCAAGCCCGGCACCTACTCCGGGCTCAACGCCCAACTCGGCTTCTACACCTCGATCGCGGGCCTCGGCCTCTCCCCGACGACACCACGATCAACGGTGACGTCACGGTCGACGCCGGCTGGTTCAACGGCAACGCCACCCAGAACTTCTGGCGTTCGGCGGAGAACCTCGCGCTGGTCCCCGTGAGCGGCACGAACAGGTGGGCCGTGGCTCAGGCGGCCCCCTTCCGCCGGATGCACGTGCGCGGCAACCTCAACCTCGCCCCGAACGGCTACGGTTGGGCCTCCGGCGGCTACATCGCCGACAGCCGGATCGACGGCCAGGTCCAGCCGTACTCGCAGCAGCAGTGGTACACCCGGGACAGCGCGATCGGCGGCTGGCTCAACGGCGTCTGGAACATGGTCTTCTCAGGCGTCCAGGGTGCTCCGGCGCAGGGCTTCCCGAACCCGGTGTACACCACCCCCTCGGCACCACCCCGGTCTCCCGCGAGAAGCCCTTCCTGTACCTGAACGGCTCCGAGTACCGCGTCTTCCTCCCGGAGAAGCGCACCAACGCGAGCGGTGTGACCTGGGGCAACGGCACCCCGCGCGGCACCTCGCTGTCGCTGTCGCAGTTCTACGTCGCCAAGCCGGGCGTCACGGCCGCGACCCTCAACCAGGCGCTCGCGCAGGGACTTCACCTCCTGCTGACCCCGGGGATCTACCACCTGAACCAGCCGATCCAGGTGAACCGCGCCAACACCGTGGTCCTGGGCCTGGGTTACGCGACTCTGGTCCCGGACAACGGGGTTACGGCCGTGAAGACCGCCGACGTCGACGGCGTACGCCTCGCGGGCTTCCTGATCGACGCGGGCACGGTCAACTCGACCACCCTGCTGGAGGTCGGTCCCGCCGGCACGACGACGGACCACTCGGCCAACCCGACCACCGTGCAGGACGTCTTCGTCCGGATCGGCGGCGCGGGCGCGGGCAAGGCGACCACGAGCATGGTCATCAACAACCGGCACACCATCGTCGACCACACCTGGCTGTGGCGTGCCGACCACGGCTCGGGCATCGGCTGGGACACCAACCGGGCCGACTACGGCCTCGTCGTCAACGGCGCGGACGTGCTGGCCACCGGCCTGTTCGTGGAGCACTTCAACAAGTACGACGTGCAGTGGAACGGTGAGCGCGGGCGCACGATCTTCTTCCAGAACGAGAAGGCGTACGACGCGCCCAACCAGGCCGCGATCCAGAACGGTTCGGTCAAGGGCTACGCCGCCTACAAGGTCGCCGACAGCGTGACCGTGCACGAGGGCTGGGGTCTGGGCAGCTACTGCTACTACAACGTCAACCCGTCGATCGTGCAGCACAACGGCTTCGCGGCGCCGAACCGTTCGGGCGTGAAGTTCCACGACCTGCTGGTCGTCTCGCTCGGCGGCCAGGGCCAGTACGAACACGTCATCAACGAGACGGGCGCGCCGACCTCGGGCACGTCGACCGTGCCGTCCACGGTGGTCTCGTACCCCTGAGACTCCGGGAGTCCCTGAGACCCCGGAGCCCTGAGTACGTGGCGGGTGCGGGCCGAAGCTCCCCTTCGGTCCGCACCCGCCACCGTCACCGGACGGTCACCGCTCCCGGCGCGGGCGCGTAGCCCGTCGGCCGGGCGGTGAACGTGCCCCGGCCCTGCGTCCGGCTCCTCAACCGGGTCGCGTAGCCGAAGAGTTCGGCCAGCGGCACGGTCGCCGTGACCGTCGCCGAACCCGTCCGGGCCGTCGAGCCGGTGACCCGGCCGCGCCGTGCGGCGAGATCGCCGAGCACTCCGCCGACCGCGTCCTCGGGCACGGTGACCGTGACCTCGACGACCGGTTCGAGCAGCACCGTCGTACAGGCGCGCAGGGCTTCCCGCAGGCCCAGGCGGCCGGCCGTGCGGAACGCCTGCTCCGAGGAGTCCTTCACATGGGTCGCCCCGTCGGTCAGCGTCACGCGCAGCCCGGTCACCGGGAAGCCGCCGATCGGCCCCTCGGTGAGGGCGTCACGGCACCCGGCCTCCACCGAGCGGACGTACTCCTGCGGCACCCGCCCGCCGACGACCGCCGAGCGGAACTCGAAACCGGGCCCGTCCAGCGGTTCCACGTCGAGCACGATGTGCGCGAACTGCCCCGCCCCGCCGTCCTGTTTGACGTGCCGGAAGACCATCCCGGACACCCCGCGCACGACCGTCTCGCGGTAAGCCACCCTGGGGCGGCCGACGTTGACCTCCCACACCGGTGGCCTGGCGGATCTTCTCCACCGCGACCTCCAGGTGCAGTTCGCCCATGCCGGACAGGACCGTCTGCCCGGTCTCGCCGTCGGTGCGTACCGTCAACGACGGGTCCTCCTCGGCCAGTCGGGCCAGTGCCGACGTCAGCCGGTCGGTGTCGGTGCTCCTGCGGGCCTCGACCGCCACCGAGACCACCGGGTCGGCGACCGTGGGCGGTTCCAGGACGAGCGGGGCGTCCGGCGCGCACAGAGTCGAGCCCGCGCGGGCCGACTTGAGTCCGATCACCGCGACGATGTCTCCGGCGACCGCCCGGTCCAGCCGCTCGTGCCGGTCGGCCTGCACCCGCAGGATGCGCCCGATCCGCTCGGTGCGCCGCGCGCCCGGGTCCCATACCGTGTCCCCCTTCTCGATCGTGCCCGAATAGATCCGCAGATACGTCAGCCGCCCGGTCGCGGTCGCGCTCACCTTGAACGCCAGTGCCGCCAACGACAGTCGAGGATCGGCCGCCCGCTCCTGCTCACCGCCGTCGTACGTGCCCCGCACCGCCGGTACGTCCGACGGCGACGGCAGATACGCGACCACGGCGTCCAGCAGCGGTTCGATGCCGCGGTTGCGGTAGGCCGAACCGCACAGCACGACGACACCCTCGCCGGTGCGGGTGAGGTCGCGCAGGGCGGTCCTCAACGTCTCGGCGGACAGGGCCGATCCGTCGTAGAACTCCTCCAGCGCGCCCGGATGCAGTTCCGCGACCGCCTCCTCCAGCTGCCGTCTGCGTCTGCGGGCCTCCTCCAACAGGCCTGCCGGTACCGGGAGTTCCTCCGCCGTGTCGTCGCCATCGGTCCACACCAGGGCCCGCATGCGCAGCAGGTCGACGACGCCGGTGAAGCCGGCCTCCGTGCCGATCGGCAACTGCACCACCAACGGCGCCGGATGGTACCGCTCGCGGATGGAGGCGACGGCCGTGTCGAGGTCGGCGCCCGTGCGGTCCAGCTTGTTGACGAAGGCGATGCGCGGGACGCCGTACCGGTCGGCCTGGAGCCACACCGACTCGCTCTGCGGCTCGACGCCCGCGACCGCGTCGAACACCGCTATCGCGCCGTCGAGCACCCGCAGGGAGCGTTCCACCTCGTCGGCGAAGTCGACGTGGCCCGGGGTGTCGATCAGGTTGATCCGGTGACCGTCCCAGGCGCAGGTGACGGCCGCGGCGAAGATGGTGATGCCACGGTCGCGCTCCTGGGGTCGAAGTCGGTGACGGTGGTGCCGTCGTGGACCTCACCGCGCTTGTGGGTGCTGCCGGTGAGGTAGAGGAACCGCTCGGTGACGGTGGTCTTGCCGGCGTCGACGTGGGCGAGGATGCCCAGGTTGCGGACGGCGGAGAGCGGTGTGGTGAGAGGGAGTTCGGTGCGCACGGCCCATGGCCTTTCGAAAGTGATTCCGTGCAGGGCAGCGCGATTCCCGTGCGGAGCAGGGCAGTTGACGGAACGTCAGCAACCTGTCACGTCGCGGGTGTCCGGTACCGGCCGCGCGGCGGGCACCGGAGGGCCGAGGACACGAGGATCACCTCGTACCGGGAGCGGGGGCGACGACAGCGGTGGTGTGACACACGGCCGGGCTCCCCTCACTCGTCAACGGATGTGGCGAGTGTAGGGAAGCCCGGGGTGCGGAGCACCGTATTTATCAGGTGGTGCAGGTGGGGACGCCGTCCAGCCAGGCCGGGCCCTGGATGTAGATGTTGGTCATCCAGGCCTTGTAGTCGGGCAGGTAGGCCCAGGCGTCGTTGGTGTAGCCGTCGGAGGTGACGGTCTCGGCGTGCTTCTGGCACTCGACGCGGATGCTGGTCGGGCCGGGGAAGGCGTAGACGCGCGTGGCGCTGACGGAGGGTGCGGTCTTCGTCCAGACGCCGGTGCCCCAGGTCCGGAAGACATGGCCGGTGACCGCGCCGGTGTTGACGCGGACGGCCCCGAAGTAGTCGCCGCCCAGGCGCACATCACTGACCATCAGATGCGTGCCGGACTGCTTGGCCTCGACCATCTTGCCCGCGCCGAGGTAGATCGCGATGTGGTGCAGGTCCGCCGAGTTGCCGTAGGCGAGCAGGTCGCCGGGGAGCAGCGGGGCGAGGCCCTGGGCCGCGGTGAAGCGGGCGGCGGCGCGGGTGGTGTAGTACTGCTGGCTCGCGTCGCCGTTGAGGATGTCGGAGCCGGCGGCCTGCGCGTAGGCGTAGCGCACCAGGCCCGAGCAGTCGAAGCCGAGCCGCTCGGGGTCCTGGTCGCTGGCCGGGTCGGTGGGGTCGACCTGGCCGTAGGTGGCGCCGGGCTGTGCGCCGTGGCCGCCGCCCCACGTGTACCAGGTGCCCGCGTCGACCTGGGCGCAGGCCGCGGCGATCGCGCTCTGCGCGGCGGCCGAGGCGCCGGGTGCGAGGACACCGCAGTCGCCGGCGGCCGGTGCGGCCGGGGCCGCGACGGCCGAGGGTGCCCAGAGGACGAGGGCGAGTAGTCCGATGAGTGTGCCGATGATTCCGGTCCGCCGGAGCATGCCGGGACCCCGATTTCTGTGGTCCGTAAGTGGTCGGGCACCAGCCTGCCGAGCCCGGCCCGGCCGGTCGAGGACCCGGTGTCACCCCACCCCGAAGGGCAACGGGAAACCCTTGGGAAACCCCCTCCCACCAGCGGGAGTCGGCCCTTGCCGGTCAGGGCTTCACACACGCGGGGGTGAGGGACACGGGCAGTCCCGGCATCAGCTTCCTGCGCTCCTCGGGACCGATCGCCTTGCGCAGCCGGCAGATTCGGGTGAGCTGGGCGGCCGGGTCGAGGTCCCACAGTCGTACGGTCCCGTCGTTGCTGCTGCTCGCGAGGGTCCGCCCGCCGGGGGCGAACGCGACGCCCCACACCGCGTTCGTGTGCCCGGTGAGCGTGGCCCACGGCCGCCGCCGGGCCAGGTCCCAGAGCCGTACCGTACGGTCGCTGCCGCTGCTCGCGAGGAGGGTGCCGTCCGGGGAGAAGGCGAGGCCGCGCACGGAACCGGTGTGGCCGGTGAGGGAGGCCTCGAAGCGGCGGTGGCGGACGTCCCACAGGCGGACGGTGCCGTCGTTGCCGCTGCTCGCGAGGGTGCGGCCGTCCGGGCTGAAGGCCACGCCCCGCACCGCGCCGGTGTGGCCGGTGAGGATGGCGAGCAGGCGGTGGGTCGCGGTGTCCCACAGGCGGACGGTCAGGTCGTCGCCCGCGCTGGCGAGGGTGCGGCCGTCGGGGCTGAACGTGACATCGTTGGCGGAGTCCGTATGGCCTTCGAGGACGGCGAGTTGACGGCGGCCCGCGACGTCCCAGAGGCGGACCGTGCGGTCGGCGCCGGCCGATGCGAGGGTGCTGCCGTCGGGCGCGAACGCGACCGAGAAGACGTCGCCGGTGTGGCCGGTGAGGGTCGCGAGCGCGCGGTGCGAGCGGACGTCCCACAGCCGGATCGTGCCGTCCGAGCCCGCCGACGCGAGGGTCCGCCCGTCCGGCGAGAACGCCACCGAGAACACGCTCTCGCGATGGCCCTTGAACGTGGTCACGAGCCGGCGCCTGGCCACGTCCCACAGCCGTACGGTGTGGTCCGCGTCGGCGGTGGCGAGCAGTTTTCCGTCCGGGCTGTACGCGGACTGCGAGACCTCGGTGAAGGGACGGGCCGTCAGCACCGGGCCGCGCAGGTCCCACAGCACCACCGACTGGTCGAAGCCGCCGGTGGCGAGCGTCGTCCCGGTGGAGTCCACGGCGACGGACATCACGTAGTCGGTGTGCCCGGCGAGGACCGCGACCGGCCGTCCCGTCCGCACGTCCCACAGCCGGGTCGTGCCGTCGCCGCCCGCGCTGACCACCGTCGTGCCGTCCGGCGTGAACGTGACCGCGTTGACGTCGTCGCTGTGCCCGGTCAGCGTCGCCGTGGACCGGCGCGAGGCCACGTCCCACAGGCGTACGGTCCGGTCGACGCCCCGGAGGCCACGCTCCGCCCGTCCGGCGCGAACGCCACCCCGAGCACTTCGTCGGTGTGCCCCTTGAGCACGGCGAGCGGCCGCCCCCCCGGTCGGTGTCCCACAGGCGTACGGTCCGGTCGGAGCCGCCCGATGCCAGGGTCCTGCCGTCCGGTGCGTAGGCCAGCGTGTTGACCCGGCCGGTGTGCCCGACGAGCCGCACCGCGGTGGGGTGACTGGCGTCGATGTCCCACAGTTGGACCGCGCCGTCGTCCCCGGCGACCGCGAGGGTACGGCCGCGCGGGTCGAAGGCGAGCGCGCGGGCGCCGATGGTGGCCGCGGGGAGCAGGGTCCGCAGCCGGTGGTCGGTGGTGCCCCAGATCCGGACCGGCCCGTCCGACGAGGTCGCCGCGAGGGTCGATCCGTCGGGACCGAAGGCGACCGAGCGGACCCGTCCGGGCACGGGGAGCGTGGCGGTCGTCCGGCGGTCGGCGGTACGGCGCAGTTGTACGGCGCCGTAGGAGCCGCCGGTCGCGAGGAAGCGGCCGTCGGGTGTGAAGGCGACCGCGTTGACCGGCCCGTGCCTGCCGACGAGGCGGGCGGAGAACGCCTGGGCCTGGGTGCTCAGCAGGGCGCCGCGCGCCTCGGGGGTGCGGTCGGCGCGGTAGGCCTCCTCGGCGAGCAGCATGGACGCCTCGGGCTGGCCGCCGGCCAGGGAGGTGGACTGCACGGCGAGGGCCTGGGAGCGGGCGACCCGCTCCTGGTCGAGGCGCTCGCGCGCTGCTGGTAGGCGAGCGCGCCGGCCGTCACCGCGAGGCCGAGGAGGACGGCGAGGGTCGCGAACAGGGCCTGACGTAAGCGGATCTGACGCCTCGCCAGCTGCTGGCGGGCGTCCTCCTCGACTTGGCTGGCCTGGAGGAAGGCCTCCTCGCGGGGGCCCAGGCGGCTGCGGCCGTCGAGGTCGTCGGCCCAGGAGCGGACGGTGTCGAGGCGGGTGCCGCGGTAGAGGGCGGACGGGTCGTGGTCCTCCCGCTCCCATTCGGCGGCGGCGTGGGCGAGTTGCTGGTGGATGAGGAGTCCGGCGCGGTCGGCGTGGATCCAGTCGCGCAGCCGGGGCCAGGCGTGCAGCAGCGCCTCGTGGGTGATCTCTACGGTGTCCTGGTCCACGGTGATGAGCCGGGCCCGGACGAAGACGTCGAGGGCCGCCGAGGCGGCGTCCGCGTCGGCGAGCTGTTCCATCAGGGCGCTGCGGCTGGCGCGGCGGCGGGTCGCGGCGGTGCCCTCGTCGGAGACGTGCACGAGGCGGGACAACACCCGCCGGATGGTGCGCTGTTCGGCGGGGTACAACTGGGCGAACACGGTCTCGGCGGTGCGGGCGATGGCGCCCTGGATGCCGCCGGTGCGCTCGTACCCGGCGACGGTGAGGGTGGTGTCCTCACGCTGCTGCCAGGTGGCGAGGAGGGCGTGCGAGACGAGGGGCAGGGCGCCGGACGGGGTGGTGTCGGCGGTGGCGGTGTGCGGCCCGGTGCCGGGTTCGTCGCGCAGGCCGGCGTCGCGCAGGAGGAGGGGGACCAGGCCGGGTTCGAGGGTGACGCCGGCGAGTTCGGCGGGCCGGGTGATGGACTCGCGCAGCTCCGCCACGGACATGGGCAGCAGGACGAACAGTCCGTCCGTGAACACCGGTGCCAGTTCCGGGAGTTCGAGGCAGCGGCCGGTGAAGTCGGCACGTACGCCGAGCACGACGACGGCGGGGTCGGGGCCGCCGGTGGAGAGCGCCCGCAGCACCCGGACGAAGGCCCGTCTCGCTCTCGTCCGAGCAGAGGGTGAAGAGTTCCTCGAACTGGTCGACCAGCAGCACCGGCCGGACCGGCGGCGGGCGGCGCCCGTCGGGGCCGGGCGGTGCACCCTCGGAGCGGGAGCGGACCGCCTCCAGCAGGGCCTCGGGACGGTCGGTCAACTCCTGTGCGGTGAGATGGAGATCGCTGCCGAGGGCCTTCGCCGTCCGTTCGAGGAGTTCGTCCAGCGGATGGACGGTAGGGGTCAGGGCGACCACCGGCCAGCGCTCGGCCCCGGGCATCGGGAAGCCGCCGGGGCGCCGCAGCGCCGGGACGAGTCCGGCGTTCAGGAGCGAGGACTTGCCGGCGCCGGACGGGGCGACGAGCAACAGCGGTCCGCCGCCGACGCGTTGGAAGACCCGCTCGACGAGCGCGGCCGTGGACCGCTCCCGGCCGAAGAACCAGGCCGCGTCCTGCGAGGTGAAGGCGGACAGTCCGCGATACGGACAGGCGGGCGCGGCGGTGTCGGCGGCCGCACCGGCGCCGCGCTCGGCCGGTCCCGCCTCCCGCACCAGACGGAGCAACTCGCCGTCGGCGCGCAGGATGTGGTCGCACTGGCGGGCGACGTCGACGGTGGCCCGCTTGACGCCGGTCTCGATCTTGCTGAGATAGCCCTTGCTGTAGTGCGTCTGACGTGCGAGATCGGCCAGCGACAGTCCGCGCTCCCGGCGCAGCCGTCTCAGCTGCGCGGGAAAGGACGTCGTGGCCTGTGCGGTGCCTGCCGGTTGGTCGGACCGGTCGGCGCCCGCGTGGTCGTACTGCTGATCCCCCAAGGCGTCCCCTGGCATGGCCTGTCCGGATCGTGAGACAGCGGATGCCCAGGTTACTGCGGGGGTCGGACGCGAAGACAGGACTTTCACCCGGAGTGGCGAAAACGGGACTGCCGGGACCGGTGTGGGCGGTCCCGGCAGTGCTCCCCGTGGCGAAAGGTCCGTTACGGCCTGTTGAGGGTGATGGAGTTGATGGGGGTGAGGTCGTAGTAGACCGCGCCGTCCTGCGGGAGGGTGTACACGCAGCCGGTGCCGCCGTAGTTGGTGCACAGGCTCGCGGAGGCGCCGCCGTACTGGTTGTTGAGGACGTAGTGCGCGCCGATCTGGTTGCTCAGGTTGTGGGCGCCGTAGCTGTAGTACACGTTGGTCGGGTGCGGGTTGTCCGGCGGGTAGACGCCCTGGCCGTAGATGCACACGGCGCCGGACGGGCAGCCGTACTGGGTGGTGTTGGTGGCGGGCGCGGCCTGGGCCGCGCCGCCCATCGCCACCACCGCGGTGGCCGCGGTCGCGAACGCTCCGACGGCGCTCAACATCTTGCGCATGTCTCCCCCAAGTGGGTCTCCTGCGTCACCGCAGGCCGTGCTTCGTGCTGACGGGGATCAGCCTGTCCCGGGGAGTTCCGGGGTCGACGGGTTTCCTGTTGCCCGTCGACGGGCTGGTCAGGAAACCCGGGGTGAGCTGGGGTGTTGTGGGCTCGCGGGCAACGGCGGCTCACCTCTGTGGGTGACGGCAGCGGAACCGGACCGGCTCACTGGTCGGGCGCGTTGGGGCGGGCGAGGCCGAGGTCGTAGGCCAGGATCACCGCCTGGATGCGGTCGCGGGCGCCGACCTTCGCGAGGACGCGGCCCACGTGGGTCTTGACGGTGGACTCGGAGAGGAAGAGGCGTTCGGCGATCTCGCCGTTGGTCCAGCCCTGGCCGATGGCGACGAGGATCTCGCGCTCGCGTTCGGTGAGGGAGCGGATGCGGGGGTCGTCCGTCGCGGGCACGGTCGCGGGTCCCTCCGGTGAACTCCTCGGCAGGTGCTGGGCGTAGGCGTCGAGCAGGCGGCGGGTGAGCGCGGGCGCGATGACCGCGTCGCCGGAGGCCACCGCGCGGATGCCGGCGAGGAGTTCCTCGGGGTGGGCGTCCTTGAGGAGGAAGCCGCTGGCTCCCGCGCGCAGTGCCTCGTGGGCGTACTCGTCGAGGTCGAAGGTGGTCAGGATGAGGACACGGGAGCGGTCCCCGGCGGCGACGACCCGGCGGGTGGCCTCGATGCCGTCCATGCCGGGCATCCGTACGTCCATCAGGATCACGTCGGGGCGCAGTTCGGCGGCCATCCGCACCGCCTCGCCGCCTTGGCCCGCCTCGCCGACCACCTCGGTGTCGGGGGTGGCCTCCAACAGCATGCGGAAACCCAGGCGTTGGAGGGGCTGGTCGTCCACGATGAGCACGGTCGTCATGCCGCTCCCCGGTCGTCCCGGTGAGCGGGGTGGTGTCGAGGGTCGCCCGTACCGTCCAGCCGCCGCCCGGGGGGCGGGGCCCGCGGTGACGGTGCCGTGGTAGAGGGCGGCGCGTTCTCTCATGCCGGCGAGTCCGTGTCCTTCGTCGTGGCTCGGTGCGGGTCCGCTCGCGGCGCTGCCCGGGCCGGTGTCGTGGCAGTCGATGTGCACCCTCGACTCCTCGACGTTCACGGCGAGTTCGACGCGGGTGTCGTGGCCGGCGTGCTTGAGGGCGTTGGTGAGGGCCTCCTGCACGATGCGGTACACGGTGAGTTGGACCCCGCGATCGAGGGCGGCGGGCTCACCGCCGGTGCGGTACACAACCTGGGGACCGGCCGCGCGGATGCGGGCGCACAGGGCGTCGAGGTCGGCGACGCCCGGCTGCGGGCTGAGTTCGGGGGCGTCCGGCGCGGGGGTCTGCACACGCAACACGCCCAGCATGCGCCGGAGTTCACCGAGCGCCTGGCGTCCCGTGTCGCCGATGAGGAGCAGCGCCTGCTTGCCGCGCTCGGGGGCGAGGTCGGTGGCGTAGGCGCCGCCGTCGGCGAGGGTGATGATGACGGAGAGGTTGTGGCCGATGATGTCGTGCATCTCCCGTGCCACACGCGTGCGTTCGGCGGCGGCGGCGAGTCTGCTGCGCTGGTCGCGCTCGATCTCCAGGCGGGCGGCACGGTCGCGCAGTACGGCGAGCTGGGCGCGCCGGATGCGGACGACGAAGCCGAGCGCGACCGCCGCCGTGATCGTGCTGAACAGGACGAACAGCGCGTCCAGCACCGGCACTTGGGACGGCAGCCGCAGCGCGAACAGCCCCAGCGCGGTGAGGGTGACCGCGCAGGCGACGGGCAGCCGCTTCAGCTGCCCGTGCAGCACGAGACTGTAGAGGGAGATCAGCAGGGCGACGTCGGCGCGCAGCCAGACCCCAGCCCGGCCTGGACGAAGAACACCGCGGCGATCAGCGCGAAGGCCAGGGTCGGCCTGCGGCGCCGCCACAGCAACGGCAGCACCAGCCCGGCCTGTAGCGCGACGGTCGCGGGCCAGGGCAGATGGATGAAGCTGTTGTCGAAGCCCCGCCGTCTGCCGTCGTCGTCGTCCACCAGGTCCGGCAGGCAGAACATCAGCGTCACCACGACCACCAGGGCCGTGTCCAGCACCCAGGGGTGGCGCCGGTCGCCCTGCTTGACCCGGCGGCCGAGCCGGGACAGCCCGCCGGCGAGGGATGGTTCCACGGGAGGTCCGTCTCCGCGAACAGCACTTGGGCGGGGTCGTCAAGGCTCATCGGTGTCACTGGTCCGGGTTCATCGAGGTCACCTGTTCATTGTGGGGCCGGGTGCGAGACGTTCGGGCGTCGGACACTCGGCCCCCAAGGCCTCAGGCGTCCGTGCGTACCAGCCTGTAGGCGGCCCCCGCCAGCGCGAGCGCCGTCCAGCCCAGGAAGACCAGGAGTCCGGCGCCCGGTGAGAGGGTCGTCGAGTCGTGGGTCAGCGCGAACATCGCCTCACCCGCGTTGCTCGGCAGATACGGGCTGATGTTGTCCTGCCAAGAGCTGGGCAGCAGCGAGATCAGTCCGGGCACCAGCATCAGTGAGGCCACCAGCACCGAGATGCCTCCGGCGACCGAGCGCAGGAGTGCGCCCAGCGCGGTACCGATCACGGCGACCAGGCCGAGGTAGAGACCCGCGCCGAGCAGGCTGCGTACGACTCCGGAGTGCGAGAACGAGAGGGCCGCGGGCGTGCCGGAGACGATGCCGCTCACGATCGGGAACGCGACGAACACCCCGACGAGGGAGACACCGAGCGCGACCACGCCGAACACAAGGGCCTTGGACCACAGCACGGGCAACCGGCGCGGTACGGCGGCGAGCGTGGAGCGGATCATGCCGGTCGAGTACTCGCCGGCGGTGACCAGGACGCCCAGCACACCGAGCGCGAGCTGCGCGAAGTTCGTGCCGAAGAGGGAGATGTCGAGCGCGGTGGAGTTCACGTCGTCCGGCCGCAAGTGCCCTGATCCGTACGAGGACTTGTAGTGCGCGGCGGCGATCAGGCCGAACCCGATCAGGAACAGCAGGCCGAGGCCGAGGGTGATCCAGGTGGAGCGCAGGGACCACAGCTTGGCCCACTCGGAGCGCAGTACGCGCCGCCCGGTGACCTTGTACGGCGGACGGGCCGCTTTCGCCGGTGCGGGTGCGGCGCTGTCGGTCGCGGTGATGGTGCTCACGCGGCCCTCCCGGTGGTGTCGGCGGTGGTGGAACCGTGGTACTCGACGGCGTCCCGGGTCAGGTCCATGAACGCCTGCTCCAACGAGACGGTGCGCGCGCTGAGTTCGAAGAGCGGGATGCCGTGCTCGGCGGCCTTGAGTCCGATGGCCCGCGCGGTGAGCCCGGTGACGTGGAGCTCCTCGGAGCCGACCTCACCGGTGATCTCGACGCCGGGTCCCGCGAGGACCTCGCGGAGTCGGGCGGGCTGCTCGGAGGCGACGGTGACGGTGTCGCCGCCCGCGTGCCGGACCAGGTCCTGGACGGTGGTGTCGGCCAGCAGCCGACCTCGTCCGACGACGATCAAGTGATCGGCCACCAGGGCCATTTCACTCATCAGGTGCGAGGAGACGAAGACGGTACGACCCTCCGCGGCGAGCCCGGTCAGCAGGTTGCGGATCCACAACACGCCCTCGGGGTCGAGCCCGTTGACGGGTTCGTCGAGCATCACGGTCGCCGGGTCGCCGAGCAACGCGGCGGCGATACCGAGCCGTTGGCCCATGCCGAGGGAGAAGGCCCCGGCCCGCTTCTTCGCCACGGACCGCAGCCCGGTCATCTCGATGACCTCGTCGACCCGGCGGCGCGGGATGCCGTGCGTGTGGGCCTGCGCCATCAGGTGGTCGAACGCGGAGCGGCCGGGGTGGATCGACTTGGCCTCAAGCAGCGCGCCGACCTCCTGGAGCGGCGCGCTGTGCTCGGCGTAGGGCCTGCCGTTGACCGTGACCGTGCCGGCGCTGGGCGCGTCCAGACCGACGATCATGCGCATCGTGGTGGACTTGCCGGCGCCGTTCGGGCCCAGGAAGCCGGTGACCGTGCCGGGCCGGACGACGAAGTCCAGCCGGTCGACGGCCGTCTTCTCCCCGTACCGCTTGGTCAGTTGGTGTGCCTCGATCATCGGTTTCCCTCACGCTCACGTGCCACCGCCCCCACTGGGCCGTCCCACCGGAAACGCTAGGCGCGCGGCGCCTCGAAACCGTCGTACCGCGGGGTCATTGAGGCCGCGACCGTAGTACCGCGGTACCACTACTCCCCTTGGATTGTGTACGTTCCCACCTCAAGCATATCTGTTCCACGTCCACCAACTGCGGGAAATACCACCGACACACATATTTACAGCGTCTGTTACCTCTCCTACTGTGAACGTTCTCAGAGCCAACCGCATGCGCATGTCAGTCGACCCAAGGAGGTCGGGATCCCCGTGAGAAGCCCGGGCCGCATAGTCAAAGTCGCCTTGCTCCTGGCCGCAGTCGCCCTGCCGGCGGCGCTGCTCACCCCCACGAACGCCAGCGCCGCCAACTCGCTCACCATGCTCGGCGCCGACGTCTCGTCCGCGCAGCGCGCCATCGACCTCGGCGCCAAGTACTACGACGCGAACGGCGTCGCCAAGGACCCGCTCGACATCCTCAAGGGCGCCGGCGTCAACTACGTCCGCCTGCGGATCTGGAACAACCCCGCCAGCGGCTACAACAACAAGGCGAAGGTGCTGGCGTACGCGAAGCAGGTGAAGGCCAAGGGCCTCAAGCTGCTGATCGACTTCCACTACTCGGACACCTGGGCCGACCCGGGCAAGCAGTACAAGCCGGCGGCCTGGGCGAGCCATGGCATCAGCGCGCTGCAGACCGACGTCTACAACTACACCTACGACGTCTGCAACAGCCTCAAGTCCCAGGGCACCACCCCGGACAGCGTGCAGATCGGCAACGAGATCAACGTCGGCATGCTGTGGGACGACGGCAAGGTCGTCAACAACAGCTTCACCAACCTCGCGCTGCTGCTGAAGTCGGGCTACAACGCGACCAAGGCGTGCAACAGCTCCACCCAGGTGATCATCCACACCGCCGACGCGGACAGCGACTCCAACGCCCGCTGGTTCTACGACGGCATCAAGGCGCAGGGCGTCAACTGGGACATCACCGGGCTGAGTTACTACTGCATGTGGCACGGCACGCTCGCCAACATGGGCAGCGTCGTCTCGGACATGAAGTCGCGCTACGGCAAGGACGTCATCATCGCGGAGACGGCCTACCCGTTCACCACGTCCGACGCGGACAGCACGGCGAACTCGGTGACTTCGGGGTGCACGGGCTATCCGCTCACCTGGGCGGGCCAGGGCGCGGAGTTCACCGCCGTGCAGAACACGGCCCGCAGCGCGGGGGCGATCGGCGTCTTCTACTGGGAGCCGACCTGGTACGCCGTCACCGGCAACGGCTGGGACCCGGCCAACATCTCCGGGAGCGGGGACGGTTGGGACAACATGGCGATCTTCAACTGGACCGGACAGGTCAATCCGAACGTGAAGTGGACGTCGTAGGGCGGTAGTTCGGGTTCGACGACACGGGGGGCGGAGTGCGGCGGTGCCGCCCTCCGCCCCCTTGCTCACTCACTGCCGACTGCTCGTCAAAGAGCGGTATACGGCCGAGGACTTGGGGTTGGCCCGGCAGCGCCAGACGCCGTGGGGGCAGTAGTCGCTGATGGTCTGGTAGAGCGGGTGCTGGGCGGCCATCCAGGTGAGCATGCCGCGCATGTAGGCGGGGTTGTCACCGTTCTCGTACAGGCCCCACTCGGGGTAGGCCACGGGTTTGTGGTGCGCACGGGCGAAGTCGACCTGCGCCAACAGGCCGTACGGCTCGGTGAGTTGGCGGGCGAAGGACAGGCCCTGGGGGCGTCGTAGGCGTCCATGCCGATGACGTCGACGTAGCGGTCGCCCGGGTAGCAGTCGGTCCAGGGGACCGCGTCGCGGCCCCGGGTGGGGGTGAAGTCGAAGCGGAAGTGCTGGCCGGGGACGGAACGCATCGCGGTGACGATGCGGGTCCAGTAGCGCTTCCAGGAGGTGGGGTCGGGGGCGCAGCGGTGGGTGTAGGTGGTGCCGTTCATCTCCCAGCCGAGGACGATCTCCGCGTCGGGGAGGCCGAGTTGAACCAGGCGGTCGGCGAGGACGCGGAAGTGGTCGTCGTAGCGTCCGTCCGCGCCCTGGGCGAGTTCGGTGCGGACCACGCCGTCGGGGAGGTGGGCCTCGTTGCGGTCCAGCATCGGCACGTTGAGGACGAGCAGGCGGTCCTGCCGGGCCTGGCGCCAGTCGGCCCACAGGGGGAGGTCGTCGGAGGCGCCCTCGATGTCGCTCCAGTTGTCGCCGGGGAGGTACGCGTGGCCGACGAGGGGTTCGGGGCGGCCCAGCCAGGCGCCGAACTCCGCGACGCGGCGGACGGCTTGGGCGCCGTAGCCGACGTAGGCGCCGTAGTCGGTCGGCGGGGTGGTCGACGGTACGGCCGGACGTACCGGGGTTGCTTGCGTGGGTGGGGGTGGTGTTTCGGCACCGGGTACGCAGGCCGGTCCGGCCAGCAGGGCGAACGCGAGGGCTGCAGCGAGGGCGAAGAGGGCCGGCAGGCTGGGGCGCGTCCCGTGCGGGGCCACGGAGGGCTCTCCTTTTTCGGGGCCGGGGTGGGGTGCGGGGGTGGAGCTGGGGTGTGGGGTTCGGGGTGGTGGGTGCCGTCTGTGGTGCGGGGGTGCGACGTTCGAGCAACGTACCAGCGTGGGGTGGAAGAAGGTGACGTAGCGGGTTATGAGGGACATGGTCGCCGGGTGGGTGGATAATTCGGGCGGACTGCGGGGGCGGGGACTGCGGTCCGTCGGTGCTATGGGGGTGTGGGATCGAGGTCTGTGGCACTGCTGCGCGTGGGACTGAGGTCAGTCGGGACTGCTGCGCGTGGGACAGAGGTCCGCGGCGGCGCTGCTGCGCGTGGGACTGAGGTCCGTCGGTGCTACGAGGCGTGGGATTGAGGGGCGCGGCGCTGCTGCGCGTTGGACTGGGGTCAGTCGGGACTGCGCCGGTGGTGGAGCGCGGTGCGCCGTGTGGCCGTATGCGATAAGCCCGACGACGCGAACCGTCGGCGCTGCAGGGCGTGGGGTTGAGGTCCGTCGGGACTGCGCGAGTGGGAGAGCGCGGTGCGCTTCGCGGTCGTACGTCATAAACCCGGCGACTCGGATGGTCGTCGCCGGGATACTGCGCCCATGGATGAGGTCGAAGTTGTCGTCGCCCACTCCGAGCGCGCGACCCTGCGTGTCGGCGACGTGTTCCTGAAGGTGGACTCGATCAGGCACGTCTGGACGTCGAGGTGGAGGCGATGGGTCTGGTGCCGGTGCCGACCCCGGAGGTCCTGTGGCGCAAGCCGCCCGTGCTCGCGATCGCCGCGGTGTCGGGTACGGCGCTCGGTCGGCTGGGAGAGCCGTCGACCGCGTCTCCGGCGGCGTGGGCCGCGGCGGGTGCCGCCATCCGGAAGTTGCACGACGCGCCGTTGCCGCCCTGGCCCCGCCGGGGAAAGAGCCTCGACGAGCTGGCGGCGGACCTCGACGGCGAGTGCGAGCAGCTCGTGACGAACGGTGTCCTGCCCGCCGACCTGGTCACCCGCAACCGCGAGGTCGCCGAGGCCGCGCTCCGGCCGTGGACGCCGCTGTTCACGCACGGCGACCTGCAGATCGCCCACGTGTTCGTCGACGGCGACGAGGTCACGGGCATCATCGACTGGTCCGAGGCGGGCCCGGGCGATGCCATGTTCGACCTTGCCACCCTCACGCTCGGGCACGAGGAGCGCCTCGATGACGTCCTCGTCGGCTACGGCACCGACGTCGACCTCGATGTGATCCGCGGGTGGTGGTCGTTGCGCAGCCTGCTGATCATTCGCTGGTTGAGCGAGCACGGGTTCGACCCGTTCGCGCCGGGGTGCGAGGTCGATGTGCTGAGGTCTCGGATGTGAGGCGGAGTGGCCTGGCGGGGGCAGCGCGGGTGAGGCAGACCGGCGGTGCGGACCCTGGGCGGGTGAAGGAGCCCGGCGGTGCGGACCCTGGCCGGTGAAGCAAACCGGCGGTGCGGACCCTGGCCGCCTGGGACCGTTCCGATCCCGCCCGGCCCGCACCCACGCGAACCAACCACACAAGCAGGACGCCCTCAACGGACCGGCAATGCTGGTCGGGCACTCCTACGGCGGGGGCCGTCATCACCGTGGCGGGACACCACGACCGGGTCGCCGCGCTCGTATACGTCGCGGCGTTCGTGCCCGACAAGGGCGAGTCCGTCGGCACCCTCATCGCCGACCCTTCGCCCGGCGCCCCCGTGCCGCCGTGCCGCCGTGCCGCCGTGCCGCCGTGCCGCCGTGCCGCCGTGCCGCCGATCCTGCCCCGGGTCGACGGGTTCCCGTCCTTGAACCGGGACTAGTCCCACGAGTCCGTCGCGGCTCGCGCTCCTCGTGCAGGGCGGTGGTCAACTGCCGTACGACACGGCCGAGTCCGCGGTCGCCGACGAGCAGATGCAGTCCCCGGCGGCGAGTTGGCTGCGTGCGGCGAGGTGCTGCCCGGAGACGATCAGGGAGACGCTGCGGAGGTCGGCGCCGTGGGCGAACGTCAGGGGCCGGTCGATGTCGCACAGCGCCATGACGCCGGGCCCGATCTCGCCGGAGGCCGCGCCCTGTTCCACCCAGGCCGAACCGGAGAGCGGGACGAGGAGTTCGAAGGTGCCGCGGGGATCGGTGCGGATGTGCCGGTTGTCCCGGTCCACCACTTCCTCACCGCCGGTGCACAGCGCGAGACTGTACGTCGTCGACCGCTGCCACTCCAGATGTCCGGACCAGGGGGCGCGGCGGTCCGGCACCGTGATCCGGCCCGCACCGTGCAGGCCGGTGAAGATCTCGTCCCAGTCGCTCGCGGAGGACACGGTCGGAGCCTGGCTCCAGGAAGACACAGCTCATCCTGTCCACCCGAAACCGGCAATGCTCATGACAGGAGAGCGCGCCGCGGACCCGCCCTGTGACCGGGCTCACGGCGTCCGGATCGAACTTTGCGGCCGTTCCCGCATCTTGTCCGCGTCGGCACCGCGCGCCGGAGGGGAGCCGGCCGCGGTACGGCGTTGGACCGTTCCCGTTCCTGCCCGACCCACGGGAGGCGTCATGGCATCGGCAGCCCTCACTCCACCGGCCCTCATCGGACGATCGGCCGAACTGGCCGCCCTGGAACGGCACTTCGACACCGCCCTCGCGTCGGGAGCCGCGCTGATGCTGACCGGTGAGGCCGGGGTCGGCAAGAGCGCGCTGCTGGACGCGGCGGCGGTGCGCACGGCGGCGGCCGGTTTCCAGGTGCTGCGGATCTCCGGCTGCCCGTTCCAACGAGGCGTCGGCTTCTCGGCGTTGAACCAGCTGCTGCAACCGCTGGCCGAGGGCATCCCGCCCTGCCCGCACGGCAGGCGGAGACGCTCCAGGCGGTGCGCGGGCTGTCCGAGGAGCAGCCGACCGAACTGCTCGCCATCGCGAACGCCGTGCACGCCCTGCTGGCGCGGACCGCCGCCGAGGACGGCCCGGTCGCGCTGATCGTCGACGACGTGGCCTGGGTGGACCGGTCCAGCGCCACGGTCCTGGGCACCCTCGCCCGTTCCCTGTGCGTCGGACCGATCACCGTGCTGGGCGCGTCCCGCACCGGCGACGAGTCCTTCCTGAGCAGCATCGGGATCACCGAGTACGAGGTCCAGCCCCTGGACGACCTCGCGGCCAACCAACTCGTCTCCGAGCGGTTCCCGGCGATGACGGCCAGGGTCCGGCGGCGACTGGTCGCGGAGGCCCGGGGCAACCCCCTGGCCCTGCTCGAACTGCCCGTCCCCCTCAACTCCTCGCAGCGGACGGAGCGGGGGCACGCTGCCCGCCGCGCTGCCGTTGACCGAGCGGCTGAAGGGCATCTTCTCCACCCGGGTCGCCGCGCTCCCGGACGCGACCCGGAAGCTGCTGCTGCTCGCCGTACTCGACGGTTCGGGTGAACTGCACGTCCTCCAGCGGGCGTTGGGCGCCCCGGACGGGCTGGCCGGGCTGTCCCCGCCGAGCGTGCCGGACTCGTCCAGGTGCGCGGCGGCACCGGCAGGCTGGAGTTCCGGCACCCGCTGACCCGTTCCGCGGTGATGGAGCTGTCGACCAGCGAGGAACGCCGCTGGGCGCACCGGGCGCTGGCCGCCGAGTTCCCCGAGGGCTCCGAGCACCGGGCGCGGCACCTCGCCGACGCGGCCGTGGGTCCCGACGACCAAGGGCCGCCCTGCTGCACGAGGTGGCGTACAGCACCCTGCGCCGCGGCGACGCGGTCGGCGCGATCAGCACCCTGCTGCGCGCCTCGGAGTTGAGCGGTTCGGGCACGGCCAAGGCGCGGCGGCTCGCGGAGGCGGCCTGCCTGGGCGCGAACATCACCGGCGATCTGCGCAACGTCCGCGCGCTGCTGGACAACGCGGGCCACGCCGACCCGACCGGCCTCGGCTCCCTCGCCGCCGCCACCGCCGCGGCCAGCCGACTCCTCAACGGCGAGGGCGATGTGGACACCGCCCACCGGCTGCTGCTGGGCGCCATCAACACCCATGTGTGGCCCGAGGACGGCGAGACGGTCGAGGACATCTTCCGCGAAGCCCTCAACACCCTTCTCCTGGTGTGCTTCTACGGCGGCCGTCCGGAACTGTGGCGCTCCTTCGAGGAGGTCGTGGTGCGCCGGCGGCCGCGCACGTCGCGCCGTCTGCTGCCGCTGATCCTCGGCACCTTCGCCGACCCGGCGTACGGCGCGCTGCCCTTCCTGGACCGGCTCGACCACCTCATCTCGGATCTGCACCAACAGACCGATCCCGTACGGATCTTCGGTCTCGCGCTCTCCGCCTCCTACACCGACCGCCTGCCCGGCTGCCGCAGCGCGCTGCGCTGGGTCGTCGACGACGGCCGCGACGGCGGGGCGGTGGCCCTGGCGATCCAGGCGCAGTTCCTGCTGGCCAACGACGCCTACGCGAGCGGCCAGTGGGACGAGCTGCTGGAGGTCACCGCGGAGGGCCTCGGCTGGTGCGAGACGCACGACTACCGCCTGGCTGCCTCAACGGGCCACTTCCAGCGGGGACTTGTGGTCGCCGCGCGGGGTGATGCCGCGACGGCGCGGGAGATCGCGGACCGGCTCGTGTCGTGGGGCAACCCGCGCGGGCTGGGGGCGCTGCGGGTCTACGCCGCGCAGATCCAGGCCCTGTCGGCGCTCGGCGGCGCGGACTTCGACGCCGCCCACCGTCTGCTGCGCGCGCTCGGCACCCCGGGTGAGGTGCCGCACTTCGCGCCCCAAGCCCTGTGGCTGCTGCTGGACTTCACCGAGGCGGCGGCCCGCACCGACCGCCACGAGGAGGCGGCGGCACACGTGGCGGCGATCCGTAAGTCCGACATCCCGTCGATCTCGCCCCGGTTGGCCATGGTGACGGACGCCGCCGAGGCGATGTCCGTCCCGGACTTCATCGACCACGACCTGTTCGAGGCGGCCATCGCCACACCCGGTGCCGAGCGCTGGCCGTTCGACTGGGCGCGGATCTGTCTGGCCTACGGGGAGCGGCTGCGCCGCGGGAAGGCGGGCGGCGCAGCCCGGGTCCATCTGGAATCGGCGCTCGGCACGTTCGAGCGGCTGGGCGCCGCGCCGTGGAGTGCGCGGGCGGCCGACGAGCTGCGGGCGAGCGGGATCCCTGTCCGGCAGCTTGAGCCCGCCGGGTCCGAACTCCTGGCCCGGCACGCGCTGTTGACACCGCAGGAGCGGGTGGCGGCCCAACTGGCCGCCACCGGGCTGACGAACAAGCAGATCGCCGCGCGGCTCTTCCTGTCGCCGCGCACGGTGGCGGCCCATCTCCGCAGTGTCTTCCGGAAGTTGAACGTCACCTCACGGGGCGGCCTGCGCGACGCGCTGACCGGCCCCGTCCAGTGACGCCACCCGCTCAGCCGACTCCGGGATCCAGGTTCAAAGTCCAGTTGGGACGTACGTAGGCCACCTCGAAGCCGAGGCGGAGCATGTTGTGCAGGGAGCTGTTGTGGGTGCCGGGCTGTTCGGCGCCGGTCTCGGCGACGAGGACCCGGCACCCCAACTCCCGTGCGGCACGCGCCCGGGCGGCGAGCAGCGCGGTCTGTCCGCCGCGCCCGCGCGCGTGGGGCAGTACGGCGCCGGCGAACAGCTGCGCGGTGTCGCCGCGGACGCACAGGGTGCCGGTGCCGACCAACTCCCCGTCCAGCCAGGCCGCGAAGGCGTGCCAGCCCGGGCGGTTCACGGTCGCGGCGCCCATCTCGGCGTAGTGCTCGACCGGTGTTCCGAAGGCCCGCATCATCACCGTGCCCCATTCCAGGGCGTGTTGGGGCTTCAGCGGGGCCACGCGGATGCCGTCGGGCGGTACGTCCGAGGCGTCGGCGCGGGCGACGGCCTCGTCGGTCGCGCAGACGAGCTTCGCCCAGGAGGAGCCGCGGACGATGCCCTCGCGGGCGCAGATCTCCGCCCAGTCCTCGGGGAGGAACGCGGGCGCTATCTGGAAGGTGGCCTGCGGGGTGCCCGCCGCGTAGTAGAAGTCGCGGACGTCCGCGACGAGTTGGGCGGTGACGGGGGCGCTGATGCCGAAGCCGAGGGCCTTGCTCCAGAAGCGGGTGGTGTCGTCGCGCATCGACAGCACCACTCCCCGCCGATCCGGGTGGCGGTCATGGCCAGCGCGGCGCGGACGGTGTCGGGAGCCTCCGTCTGGAACCGGTAGAGGGCCTCCGCCTCGGACTGCTCGGCGACGGACGGCTGGACGACGGTCGTCATGGGGTGCTGTTCTCTCTCGGGTCGTGGCGGCTTCCCTCGGGAAGCGACGCGGACAGCCCGCTTGTGAACAGGCGGGCTGAGGCGGGGAGTTGACGTGTGGTCACTGACCGGCGGCCTGCTTGATCAGGTCCGCCACCGCCTGCGGCTGGGAGACATAGACGGCGTGGCTGCCGGCGGCCTCGGCGACGGTCGCCCCGGCGCGCTCGGCCATCTGGTGCTGGACCGGCGGCGGGATCATGTGGTCGTCGGTCGCGACGAGGTACCAGCTGGGCTTGGCCCGCCAGGCCGGCTCCGTGATCGGGCCGTTGAGCGCGTCCAGGCCCCACGGGACCTGCGCGTCGGCGAGGAACGCCGCGTCCTCGGCCGGCAGGTCGCCCGCGAACGACGCGGCGAACTTGTCCCGGTCCAGGAAGAGGAACCCGTCGACCGGCGGCAGGATCGGCGGGACGGGCGCGCCCGGCGCCGGGTCGGCGACCAGTGTGCCGACCGACTCGTCCTTGTCCGGCGCGAAGGCCGCGATGTAGACGAGCGCGGCGACGCTGTCGTGACGGCCGGCCTCGGTGATCACGGCGCCGCCGTAGGAGTGGCCGACGAGGACCGCCGGGCCGTCCAGGGCGTCGAGGGCCCGCTGGGTGACCGCCACGTCGTCGACGAGGGACACGGTCGGGTTCTGTACGACGCTGACGCGGTAGCCGTCCTGGGTGAGCAGGCGGTGCACGGACTGCCAGCCGGAACCGTCGACGAATCCGCCATGCACGAGAACGATGTTCTTCACGGCGCTCATGCCGTTGCTCCTTGTTTGTCGGAAACCCTGCGGACGGGTCCAAACTAGGCCGGACCGTCCGCCGGGGCTTCGACCAAATGACCTAGTTGCCGGCAGCGGTCACGCCGGGGACAGTGGGGGGGTCTCGACGGGGACGGTGGGGGGGGCTCGACGAACGCCGTCACGGCCTTCGCGAAGGCCTCCGGTTCCTCCAGGTGCCCGAAGTGCCCGCTGTTCTCCAGGATCACCAACTCCGAACCGGGGATGAGCCGGTGGAGTTCCTCGGCCCAGCGCACCCCGCAGATGACGTCGTACCGGCCGACGACGACGAGGGCCGGCACGGTGAGCGAGCCGAGGTCGGCGCGGTCGTCGATGACGTCCGGGGCGAGGTCCGCGTCCAGCCCGGAGATGTGGGTGGCGGCCACCGCGGCGCGCGCGGGGCCGAACTCCGCCTCCCGGCCCCAGAAGTCGGCGAAGTACGCGGGGAAGATGCCCCGCGCCACGGCGGTCATCTGGGTGTCGTCGGAGATGGTGGGGATGCTCTGGAACGCTCCGATCACCTGGGGAGTTCCGGGTTGTCGGCGTGCCGGGCGGCGAACTCCTGGACCTTGCGCATCGCCTCGGCGCCGTGCTCGGGACCGGTCACGGGGGCGCTGTCGTAGAGGATCACTCCGCGATGCGGTCGGGGTGGTGCAGGGCGTGGTACTGGGCGACGAAGCCGCCGTGCGAGTGCCCGAGCAGGTGGACGCGGGGGACGCCGAGGTGCTCGATCAGGGCGGAGAGGAAGCGGCTGTAGCGGGCCCGGGTGTAGCCGTTCGGGTGGGAGGGCAGGCGGCCGGAGGCGCCGGTGCCGATGGGCTCCGGGTAGACGACCGTGAGGTGCTCCTCCAGCGCGGGCATGCGCAGGTACTCCCAGAAGATGCCCGGTCCGCCGGAGTGCGCGATGCACACGGGGCCGGTCCCGTACACGTGGTAGCTCTGTGTGATCCCGTCGATCTCGACGGTGTGTGTTCCGGTCGCGAGGGGGCGGTGGAACCGATGCTGTCGCTCATGAGATCTCCCTGTTCTGCCTGTCCTGCGGGTGGCGATGACAAGGACAGGACGCGGGAGGAAGGGCGAAGTTCGAAATGAAGGATGTGGCGCCGGTCACACAAGCAGTGCCTGGGGACGGGCACCGGCCGGGGGTGGACGAGACGCAGCCGGTGCACCCGTCCGGCGCCGTCCAGGCTCATCAGCCAGGCCACGGCGGGCGGGCAGTGCTCGGGGTCGTCGTCGGGGTTGCTGATGTCCATCTCCCAGACGACCAGCGAGCGCCCGGCCACGGCGTGCGCGAGGTGCTGCCGTACGCCGGCCTCCAGGTCGCACTCCATCCCGCGCACCAGCAGGTCCCGGTCGCCCACCGGCCGGTCGCCCCCTGACCAGCGCGGCCTCGGGCGACCAGCGCTCGGTGAGCAGCTTGCCGAAGTGCCCGCTCTCGGCCGCGTGCAACGTCTCGCGCGCCTCGATGCGGCTGGCGCGGGTACGGCGTCCGACGTCGCCGTGCGGGGCGTCGGCCGTGGCGGCGAGGGCCAGCGCGAGCTTGGCCCGCCCCTGGCTGAGCCGGCTCCGGACCGTTCCGACAGGGACCCCGCAGGCCGCGGCGATCTGCTCGTAGGAGGTGACACCGACGCTGAAGTGCCGTAGCACGAGCGGGAGTCGGAGGGCGGGCGAGAGTTCCTCGATGGCCGTCCAGATCCAGTCCCGCATGGTGTGCCGCTCCAGCCACCGCTCCGGTCCGGAGTCCACGACGGGCAGGTGCGGATCGTCGAGCGGCCGGAAGTCGACGGATGCCCGCAGCAGCGACCGCGCGTGATTGCGCACGATCATCCGCAGCCACGCCCCCACCGCCTCCGGGTCCCGTACGTCCCCACGCGCCGCAGCGCGGCCAGCGCCGCGTCCTGCACCACGTCGTCGACGTCGGGCCCCGGCCCCAGCACGCTCACCGCGACGGCCCGCATCCCCGCCCGGTGCCGTTCCAGCAGCAGCCCCAGCGAGGCGACGTCCCCGGCCTGCGCGGCCAGGGTGAGCGCCGCGTCCTCGACCCGCGCGAGCTCACCCACGTTCCCGCTGCTCATGCTGCCCCTCTTCCGACACCTCGGACGTCCCTACGACCGTAGTGGGCGCACAGCGTGACGTCACATCGCGCGGACGCGGGGCGGGGCCGACGTCAGCCCGGGTGCCCGTTGCGGAACCCTGCCTCCCGCACACCCCCAACTCGCCCTGGACCAGAGGACTTCGGCGCCTGTTCACCCTTTTCGGACCGGTCCTTACGACCGCTGCGCACGACCCGGCTCGGGCACCGCGCCGCCGCTTTCCTCCGCCACGGCCACGGCGGACAGGGCACCGACGATCCGGGCACCGTGCCGCCGGAAGGACACGAACTTGGTCACGGCCTGGAGCAGATTCGCGCAGGCCAGGGCGGTCCACAGGCCGGCCAGACCCGCCCTGTCGGCGATCGGTACGGCGAGGGTGGCGAGGACGCCGAACCAGACCGCCGTGGACACCAGGCTCGGCATGGTGCGCTTGAGTCCGACGAGGCCGAAGCCCGCCACGGCCTGGAGGGCGTCGGTGACGACCACGGCGAGGACCAGCGGCAACAGCCGTATCACCTGGTCCGCGAGGTCCGGGCTCCTGGTGAACAGGTCGATCACCGGGTCCCGCAGCACGACCAGTACGGCCCCGAGGGCGACGACCGCGCACAGGGCGACCCCGAACCCGGCGTCCACACTCCGCCGGATGCGGCCGAGGTCGCGTTCCGCGGCGTACCCGGCGATCAACGGCACCGTCGCCTGCCCGACCGCCACGGCGGCGGTGAAGACGATGTTCACCAGGGACTCGGAGACGCTGTGCACGGCGGCGCTGTCGGTGCCGATGCGGGCGGCGGCGAAGGTCAGCACGCCCAGCACGGAGAACTTCACCAGCACGGTCCCGCCGAGCGGCAGCCCGACGCGGGCCAGCCGCAGCACCTCGCGCGGATCGGGCCGGCCGGGCCGGATCGGCCGCCCGGCGAGCACCGTACGGCGGCGCAGCGCGTACTGGTTGAGACCGGCCCCGACCAGGCTGGAGGCGACCATGGCCACGCCGGCGCCCGTCAGTCCGAAGCTCGGCAACGGCCCCGGTCCGGCGACCAGCACCACCGACAGGGTCACGGACACGGCGGTCGCCACCAGCCCGGACCGCATCACCCGCGCCGAGCGCCCCAGCGCGACGAGGACGGACGTGGCGGACGAGTTGACGGCGATCAGCAGCACACTGCCCGCCAACAGCCAGGGGAACAGGCCGAGTTGGTCGAGGATGCGGTCCGGAACCCCGAACACCCCACCGAACAACGGCACTCCGGCCACCGCCGCCGCACACCCCTCCCACCGCGAACGCCAGCCACATCCCGCTCCGCACCAACGGCAACAGCCCCTCGGGATCGTCCCGATGGGGTGTGACGAAGGGCATGACCCGCGCAGCGCGCCCGCCACGGTGGCGGTCGCCGGACTGAACACGGCGATCGTCACGGCGAACGCGGCCAGCGAGACGGTGGCGTGCCGCCCCAGCAGCGCGGTGTCGACGAGCGATCCGGCCGACGCGGCGAGGGTGGTCACGTACAGCGGCGCGGCGGCCCTGGCGATGGTCATGAAGGCGGTGCGTTCACTCACGCCAACCCATCCTGCCAGTCAACTACCGTGCCATGCACACGAGTTGCTGCTGCACCACGTTCTCGGGCAGTGATCCCACGATCCCTGGCCGTTCCACACGCTAGCGCGCCCCACCGGAGGCGCGGTCACCCGGTGTTGACGCTCAGCACAGAGGGTCAGGTATTGACATTAGGACGAATGGGTTCGAGTGTGGCCGGGACAGTTTGTGGACCGGTCCAAAGAAGGGCAGTCATGGTGACCTCGCTCGGTGTTGCCGTCGTGGGCTTCGGGTGGATGGGGCGGGTGCACACCCAGGCGTACGCCCGTGTCCCGCACCACTTTCCGCGGCTGACCGTGCGGCCGCGGCTCGTGACGGTCGCCGAGGAGGTGCCCGGGCGGGCCGAGCAGGCCGCCGAGCAGTTCGGCTTCGCCTCCACCACCCGTGACTGGCGCGAGGTGGTCGAGGACCCGCGTGTGCAGGCGGTGAGCATCACCGCGCCGAACTTCCTGCACCGCGAGATCGGCGTCGCCATGGCCGAGGCCGGCAAGCACATCTGGATCGAGAAGCCGGTGGGCCTGTCGACGGCGGACGCCTCCGCCGTGGCCGACGCGGTCTCGAAGGCCGGCGTCCAGGGCGCGGTCGGCTTCAACTACCGCAACGCGCCCGCCGTGGAGGCCGCGCGCGACCTGATCGCCTCCGGCGAGCTGGGCACGGTCACCCACATCCGCGTCCGCCTCTTCAGTGACTACGCGGCCCACCCCGACGGCGCCCTGACCTGGCGCTACGAGCTGGGGCGCGGCGGCCACGGCGTCCTGGGCGACCTCGCCTCGCACGGCGCGGACCTTGCCCAGTACCTCCTCGGCGACATCACGTCCCTCGCCGCCGACACCGCGATCTTCCTGCCCCGGCGGGCCCGTCCCACCGGTGCGACGGCGGGCCACGCGCTGGCCACCGGCGGGGAGTTGGGCCCGGTGGAGAACGAGGACTACGTCAACTGCCTGCTGCGGTTCGCCTCCGGCGCCCGGGGTGTCCTGGAGGCCAGCCGGGTCTCGGTCGGCGAGCAGAACAACTACGGCTTCGAGGTGCACGGCACCAAGGGCGCGGTGTTCTGGGACTTCCGCCGGATGAACGAGCTGGCGGTCAGCCGCGGCACGAGCTACCAGGACCAGCCCGTCACCACGGTGTATGTCGGCCCGGGCGACGGCGAGTTCGGAGCGTTCCAGCCCGGCGCGGCGAACGCGATGGGCTACGACGACCTCAAGGTGATCGAGGCGTACCGCTTCCTGCGCTCCGTCGCCGAGGGCGTGCCGTACGGCGCGACGCTCACGGATGCCGTACGCAGCGCGGCAGTTGTGGACGCCATGGTGCGTTCCGTGGAGACCGGCGCCTGGGTGAGCCCGGCGTGAACGGCGCGCGCGTCGCCTGACCGGAGCGCCGCCGGGCGCCCGCGCGATCTCGCGCCCACCCACCGGACTCGACTACCGTTCACGCTCGGGAGTCACTCGCCTACGCTGTGGTGACCGGTTGGCGGACGGGTATGGGGGCGGCATGGGATACGGCTTCGGACAGCGGCGGGGCGGTCAACTCCCGGTGGAGTTGACCAGCTTCGTCGGACGCGCCGAGGAACTCGCGGTGCTCCAGGGCGAGTTGGCACGGTCCCGGTTGGTGACGCTGGTCGGTCCCGGTGGCGTCGGCAAGAGCCGTACGGCACTGCGGGCGGCCCGCGCGGTCGCCGACCGGTTCGCCGACGGGGTGCGGCTGGTGGAGCTGTCGGCCCTGCACGACCCGGAGTTGGTGCCGCCGACCCTCGCGGGCGTGCTGGAACTGCCCGAGCAGTCCGGCATGACGCCGCTGGACGCCATCGTGGAACATCTGCGCGGGCGGCGGATGCTGATCGTCCTCGACACCTGCGAACACCTGGTCGACGCGTGCGCGATGCTCTGCGACATCCTGTTGCGCGAGGCCCCCGGCCTGAGCGTCCTCGCCACCAGCAGGCAGCCGCTGGACGTGCCCGGTGAGCGCTGTCTGCCGATCGCCCCGCTGGCCCGCGCCGACGCCGTCGACCTGTTCGTGCAGCGCGCCGCTGCCGTCACCGGCGGCCCCGCCCTCGACGGCGCCGACCGCGAGAGCACCCTCGCCCTCGTCGACCGCCTCGACGGCATCCCCTCGCCCTCGAACTCGCCGCCGTACGCCTGCGGGCCGTCCCCTCGCGGAACTCGTCGCCCGCCTGGACCGCCACTGCGAGGTCCTCACCGGCGGGCGCCGCACGGCCCTCACCCGCCACCAGACGCTGCGCGCGGCCATCGACTGGTCCTACGACCTGTGCACACCGCAGGAACAACTCCTGTGGGCCCGGCTGTCGGTGTTCGCGGGCTCCTTCGAACTGTCCGCCGCCGAGCGGGTGTGCGCGGGCACCGATCCGGCCGGCACGGTCCCACTCGACGGCGAGCAGGTCGTCGAGGCGCTCATCGGGCTGGTCGACAAGTCGGTCGTCCAGCGCATCGGCGAGGACGGCGGCCGCTACCGGCTCCTGGACACCATCCGCGAGTACGGCACCGCGCGCCTGACCGGCACGGCGGACGCCGAGGCCGTACGACAACGGCACTTCGCGCACTACGACGGCCTCGTCGACCGCTTCTGGAACGGTCTGATGGGCCGGGGCCAGGTCCGGCTGCACCATGCCGTGCGCGCGGAGATCGCCGACGTACGGGCCGCCCTGGAGTACGGCTGCGCCACCGAGGGACGGGCGGCGGACGCGCTCTGGCTGGCGACCCGGCTCGGGGCGTACTGGCGGGCGGCTGGGACGCTCTCCGAGGGCCGGTACTGGATCGACAAGGGCCTCGGACTCGCCCCGCAGGACTCCGCCGTGCGGGCCTGGGGGCTGTTCATGACCGGCGTGTTCGGGGTGTGGACGGCCGACCTGGAAACGGCGTTGGACCGGTTCCCGCAGGCCCTCGACGTGGCACGCCGGATCGGCGAGAGCCGCGTCGAGCTGTTCAGCGAGGGCTACTTGGGCGCCCTGACCCTGCTCGGCGGAGCGGTGGAGGAGGGATCGGCGGCGCTCGAAGCGGTCCGCGTACGGATGATCGCGGCCGACGACGCGCTGGGCATCGGCGTCGTCCACTACGAAGGGGCCCTGCTGTACGCGGCGTTGGGCTTCACGGACCGCGCGCTGGAGTGGTGCGAGACGGGCCTGACGTATCTGGAGGGGCGCGGCGAGCGCCAGTTGTACGGTTCCACGCTCACCGTCCAGGGGGTCATCCTCTGGCTCGTCGGCCGTCCCGAGGAGAGCGCGACGGCGTTGCGCCGGGGCCTGGAGGCGGCGAGCGAGATCGGCGAGGTGCTGGTCGCCGCGCTCGCGTCGCTGGGCCTGGCCTGGCACGCGGCCGGGCGGAAGCGGTACGTCCGGGCCTGCTGGCTGCTGGGGTACGCCGAGCACGCGCGACGGCTGGGCGGCGACCCGGTCGGCATGCTCCCCGGCTGCTGGAGGAACAGGAGTCCCAACAGCGTGCGGTACGGGCGGCGTTGGGCGACGAACAGTACGAGCGATGGCGGGAGGCGGGCGCCCGCATGTCGGGCCGTGAACTCCTGGACGCCGTACGGTCGGACGCGGACGAACCGCCCGGCATCCCCGCGGCCCGCACCGCGACGCCCGACAACCGCCCCGCCGACTCCCTCACCCGCCGTGAACGTGAGGTCGCCGCGCTCGTCACCCAGGGCCTGTCCAACCGGGAGATCGCCGAGCGGCTCGTCATCTCCAAACGCACCGTGGACGCCCATGTCGAGCACATCCTCGCCAAGTTGGGCATCACCTCGCGTACCGAGATCCTGGCCGCGGCACACCCCGGGGCACCGAGTCGGCGTAGGTACCCGGTACCTACGTAGCCTCTCCGCGTCCCCCGCCGACACCTACGTGCACCGATATCCCCACCGAACTACGGGAGTTCACGCCCCCGCCCCCACCCGGCGCCCCAGGCTGTTCCTACCGCCAGGGGAACGGAGGTCCCGGGTGCCGGCAGTGTTGGTCAACCCCACGGCTGTCATGGCAAGGCGCCCGTCACCGCACCTCCTGGCGGTACTCGCACGGGGCTGCCCCCTGTCGGCGGGGGCAGCCCTCGCACGGGCGAGCGGATCAGCCGCGCTCGGTCCGCCGGTACATCCGGCGCCGACGACCATCGCGGCCATGCCGTTCGTCCCGGCGCCGGCTACGCGCAGTCCGAGAGCGGCAGCTCCGGTGACCCGGGTCGCGCCGCCGGGGGCGCGGCCGTCTCCCGGAGGAAGGCGAGGAACTCCCCACCGTGCGGCTCCAGAGCCAGCGTTTGTACTGGACACACCAGCGTCCTCTCCGTGCGGCCGGGCCTACCAGTTGATGGCGTCCTGGGGTCGCTCAGCCAGTAGGTGGTGCGCAGCGAGCTGTCGATGTAGGTGCCCTTGCTCAGCAGCGGGACGTCGACGCCGGAGCCGATGAAGTCGAGGTCGCGGTTCTGGAAGATCACCGCGAGGGTCTTCGCGGTGTAGCCGCCGGTGCCGCTGCCGTCGGCGCTGGAGAGGTTGACGCCGGCGTAGCCCGACCGGCCGGGGCGGAGGGTGGTGACCGCCTGCGGCCGCGAGTCCTCGACGACCGGGGCACGGCCTGGGCGTCCTGGAAGCGGAGGGCCGGGTAGCCGTACAGGTAGCAGGTCTTGGAGCCGGTGTTCTTGACGGTCAGCAGCATGTGGTTCAGCGGACGCGTCACGGTCTGCGCGGTGACCTGGTGTTGGCGCCGGTGCAGGTGACCCCGGCCGAGGAGGCCTTGGTCGCCTTGGACCCCGTGGCCGTCTTCGAGGTGGTGGTGTTCCGGTCGGACTTCGCGACGGTCACGACCGAGTCCGTACCGGAGGCCGCGGCCCTGGTGTCGGCGGCGGTGTTCGGGGCGTGCTGGGCGCCGGTGTCCTCACCCGTTCCACAGGCGGTCAGTGCGAGTGAGGCGGCCGCGGCGAAGCCGACGGTCAGGAGCGCGGTACGGCGGCGGAAGAGCGTGCTGGACATGATCGGGTTCCCCCTGGGTGCGGTGCCGGAAGGCGGGCCACCGGGTCGTGGTGGGCCTCGCTGTCGAACAACCGCAGCGTGCGCGGCGATCCGTCCCAGCGGCTACGACCGACGGGGAAACGGGAAGCTGGAACGTTCGCACAGGGGCTGACCTGCGGGGACGTGAGGTCCCTGGAACGCGCGGGTGGGACGGGCACCGGCCGTCGGAGCGGTCGGACCGGTGCCCGTACCGCACGGTCAGCAGTAGAGGTTGGCCCCGGTACTGGTCCCGAGGATCGAGGTGAACCGCGTGTAGGCGTCCACGCGGCTCTGCACCTGTGCGGGGCTCTTGCCGTCGCACTCGATCGAGCCGTTGATGCTGCGGATGGTCTGGCCGAAGCCGGCGCCGTTGACGATCGCGTTGTGCGGGGTCATGGAGCCGGGGCCGCTCTGGGTGTTCCAGTACCAGAGCGCGGTCTTCCAGGCCACGGCCGAGTCGTTCTGCACCAGCCAGGGGTTGCCCAGCAGGTCGATGCCCAACGCGTCCCCTGCTGCCTTGTAGTTGAAGTTCCAGCTGATCTGCAACGGACCGCGCCCGTAGTAGGCGGCCTGGCCGGCCGGGCAGCCGTACGACTGGCTCCAGTCGCAGTACGTCGGGTAGTTGGCGGTGTTCTGCTCGACGATGTACACCAACCCGCCCGTCTCATGGCTGACGTTGGCGAGGAAGGCGGCGGCCTCCTGCTTCTTCGTGGTGTCGCTGCCGGTGTTCGCGAAGCCCGGGTAGGCGCTGAGGGCGGCGGTGAGACCGCTGTAGGTGTAGAAGGAGTTCCGGCTCGGGAACATCTGGTTGAACTGGGCCTCGCTCACCACGAAGTTGCCGACGGGCGTGCCGGAACCCCCGTCGCAGGCGTACGGCTCCCAGAACCAGGTGCTGATGACCGGGTCGTAGCCCGGGTTGTCGTGCTCGGCGATATATGCGTTTCCATCGGTGTAGCGCACGATGTTGCCGGTGACGTACGACTGGCCGGCCACCCAGTTGGGATAGCTCGAACAGGACGCGGCGGAGGCGCCGGCGGCGGGTAGGACCACGGGCGTCAGGCTACCGAGGACGAGTGCGGTCAGCACTGCGGCGATGCGGCGTCTCGACACAGGGTTCAACTCCTCTGTGGAGCACGGCCGTTCCCCGGAAAAGGGCAGGGCGGAGCGGAGCCTTTGTGCGCACGGGCCGGTCGGACCGGATACGGCGTGGGGGCGGCCGTGGTGGGGGATGACCCACTCACTGAACCGTATTGGTCTGTACCAGTCAAGGGTATAGACCAGTCAACCCACCACCCGCGCAACCGAGTTACGACCGGCCCGCGCCGCGCCGACCCTCTCACCTGCGCAGAGTCGTCACCTCCAGCGCCGGGTCACCGGCGGTCTGTGCCGGGGTGAACCGCTCCGTGACCCACTGCTTGCGTGCGAACAGGCGGGTCAGGTCCGGGACCGGTCCACCCCGGGAGCCGTCTCGCATACGCTGCGACCGCATGCTTCTACGCCGAAACCCCGGAGGCGATGGCCCTGATCACCCTGGATCTGCACCCCGTCTTCCGCAGCGACCGCGCCATCGACACGGCCCTGCGGCAGACCCTGTTCAAGGCCGCCGCCACCGGCGTCGACGTCGTCCAGATCATCCCGGGCAAGGGCACGGGCCAGCTGAAGAAGCGCGTGCTGGCGGTCCTGGCGCAGAAGCACCTCAGGAAGCTCTACGCCCGGGTGGAGACGGATCCGACCAACGCGGGCCGGATCCTGGTCCACCTCAAATGACTCCGCCGGCACAGGCCGGCCCCCAGGCATGAACCCGGGGACCGGCCCTCTCCGTGCCCTCGGTCCTGCCTACTGGCCGAAGCCGTAGGAGAACAGATGGTCGGTGCCCGTCGAGCCCGTCACCGGCAGCGTGATCGACGCGACCTGCTTGGACGGGTCCAACGCGACCTTGGCGGCGAAGACATAGGTCTTCACGCCGTCCCGGCCACCGCTCCCGGTATTCCGGTAGGCCGTCGTCGCGGCCGTCGTGTCACCCGGAAGCGGCTTGCTGGAACCGCCGTTGAGGGTCCAGTCCGGGAAGGTGACCGTCCCCCGCGAGGTGGTGCCGTCGGTGTACGTGACGGTCACGTCGCCGGAGACCCCGCTGCCGTCGGTCGGCGCGTTGGTCGCCGTGCCCAGCAGCCCGAGCGACCCACCCGACGTACCGGCCGGCATCGAGATGGTCTGGCCGGCCATCTCCAGGTTGTCGAGCTGGCCCGAAGTCACCGTCGGCCAGGTGTAGTTGATCCCGTCGACCGTGAGAGGCGCACCGCTCGTGACACCGGCCGCCGCGAGCGCGTTCTGCGAGAAGGCCCAGCCCCCGCCGTCGAACCCGCCCGAGAAGGTGGCGCCGTCGGGATAGATGCCCTCGTTCGTGTCGTACGGCCACAGCGCACCGGGCTTCGCCACCGCCACCCGGAGGGTCGCCCCGGCCTGCGTCGCACCGGAGTTGTGGTCGGTGAGCGCGAACGTGACCGGGAACAGCCCCTCGTTCGCGCCCGCCGTCACCTTGACCTTGGCCTCGGCACTGCCCGCGGCGGGCACCGTCAGCGAACCGGACGCGGTGTCCAGCGTGACGCCGGAGGGCGCCGTCGCCTTCCAGTCGACGGTGACGGCCGTACTGCCGAGGTTGGTCAGGTCGAGCGTGCCGTCAGCGGCCGAACCCGGCTGGAGCACAAGGCCGTTGGCGGGACCGGTCGCGGCCAGCACCCGTCCGCCGCCCGTGGTGTCCGACGGCGGCGCCGCCGAAGGGGCCGACGCCCAGGCCGTGTTGGGCTGCGCGCCGAGCGTGAAGTCGAGGGAGCCCGCCCTGGAACTTCTGGTAGGTCAGCCATGAGGCGTTCCATGCCTGCCCCTTGACGGCGAGCGACTGTACGTACGGCGCGTCGGTCGCGGCCTGCGGCGCGTTGATCCGCACCGTCTTTCCGTTGCCGAAGGTCACCTTGGCCGCCGGGAACACCGGGCTGCCGAGCGCGAGCGTGTCCGTGCCCGGGGTCTCCGGGTACATGCCCAGCTCGGACCAGACGTACCAGGAACTCATCGCGCCGAGGTCGTCGTTGCCGAACGAACCGACCGGAGCGTTGAAGTACAGCTTCTGCTGCGCCTCACGGACGGCCGCCTGCGTCTTCCAGGGCTGACCCGTGTAGTCGTACTCCCAAGGGATCTCCACACTGGGCTCGTTGCTCAGGTCGGCGTCGGTGTTGCCGGGGCTCGTGATGTCGTCGAGCAGGCTGTCCAGGTACGACGAGTACTCCTTCGCACCGCCGCGCGCCTGGATCAGCTGCTGCAGGTTGAACGGGACCATCGGCGTGTACTGCGCGGAGGTGCCCTCCACGAACCCGTTGGAGGTGCCGGGCGTGAAGCCGCTCGCGAACTGGCCGTCCTTGTTCTTGGCCTGCATATAGCCGGTCTGCGGGTTGAAGACGTTCATCCAGTCCTGGGCGCGGGTGGCGAACTTCTCGTAGACGGACGTCTTGCCCAGCGACTTCGCGAAGGCCGCGATGGCGTAGTCGGCGGAGTCGTACTCGAGTTGAGTGGAGACCGGGCCGTAGAAGTTGCAGCAGTTGTAGTCGTTCTCGTCGAGCGGGAGATAGCCCTTCGCGTCCCGGACGGACTCGCCGGGGCGGTCGTTGTTCGGGACGGTGGCCTCGTGCTGCAGGGCGGCCAGGGCCTTGGCGGTGTCGAAGCCCGTCGCGCCGAAGGCGTACGCGTCGGCGATGATGCCGGCGGCCGGGTCGCCGACCATGACGTAGCTCTCGCCGTTGTTCGAGGCCCACTTGGGCAACAGGCCTGTCTGGTCGTAGCCGTTGAGCATCGAGGTGACGACGTCGGAGGCGACCTTGGGCTCGACCATCGCCATCAGCTGCGTCTGGGAGCGATACGTGTCCCAGCCCGAGTAGTTGGCGTACTGCGCCTTCTGCCCCTTGGCCAGTTTGTGGACCTGGTTGTCCATGCCCATGTACTGGCCGTCGTCGTCCGAGAAGACGTTGGGGTGCAGCAGCGCGTGGTAGAGCGCGGTGTAGAACTGCGTCTGCTGGTCGGCGGATCCACCGCCCACCTGGACCTTGTTCAGTACGGCGTTCCAGGCGTCGTGATTGGACCGTTCCACGGCGCCGAGGTTCCAGTTCTTGATCTCACTGGCGAGGTTGTTCGCGGCGCCCGCGTCACTCGTGTAGGAGACGCCGACCTTCGCGCTGACCGTGGGGTTCGCGGCGGTGTCGAAGGTGAGGTACATGCCGTTCGCCCCGGTGGTGGGCGGCTGGGCGGCCTTGGCCGTGGCGGACGGCGTGCCCTTTGCACCGGTGCCGTGGATCGTCGGGGCGGGTTTCGCCGGGACGGTGAAGTGCTTCTCCTTCAGCGGCGCCGACTTGACTGCCTGCGGGGCGAGTTGGGCCTTCCCCGCCTTCAGCGACTTCGCGTCGGGATTGATGGTTCCGCCGACCCAGGTGCCGCTCGCGGTGAACGCCCGGTCGAACTTGATGTCGAAGTGCAGCGTGTACCGGTTGCCGGCGCCGCAGAAATGGCCGCTGTCGATCGCCCCGCTGATCTCCTTGTTGCTGATCACCTGGACGCGGGTCCCGTCCACCTGCGTGGCGCCACCGCTCAACTTGAAGAGCAGGTTGGCCTGTTGACCCGTCGGGAAGGTGAAGCTGCCGAGCCCGGCGCGGGTCGTGTCGGTCAGTTCGGTCTTGACGCCGTTCGCGTCGGTGACCTTGTAACTCCCGATGCCGGCCTGCTCGTCGGCGTGACTGAAACCGACGGAGGTACTGCCGAGGTCGCCCGACAGCGCACCGGTCACCGGCAGGATCGGCAGGTCGCCCGCGACGGGACAGCCGGGTCCCGAGATGTGGGTGAGGCTGAAGCCGGAGAGCTTCTTGTCCTGGTACTCGTAGCCGCCGCCGTCGGGACGGTTGGGCGTGGTGTCGGGCCCCCACTGCACCATGCCGGCCGGCATGTCGGGTCCGGGGAAGGTGTCCACCGCACCGGAGGTGCCGATGAGCGGGTTGACGAGGGACGCGGGGTCCGTCACCAGGGTCGGCGTCGCGGTGCTCGCGGCGTAGGCGCTCCCGATCGCCGGAAGCGTGAGGGCCGTCATGCCCAACACGCAGACGACGGCGAGGCGTTGGCGGAATCTGTTTCGGTCACGTGGCACGGCTGGACGTCGGGGTCTCACCATCGGTCGCCTCCGCAGCGGTTCGTGCTTCGCACATCAGGTGGCGGCGCGCCGGAATGCACCGGAACGCCGACGACAGGCAACAGTTCCCGGTCGCTTCCACGGCCTGACAACGTTGCCATGCACGAGTGTCGAGTGAAACGCCAGTGCTGAGGATGTGTCAACGAGGCGGGCATGACTTTCTGGGTGTGAAGTTCATAAGAAGTCAGCCGCGGTGCCGTTGGGCCGAGTTGAGGTGCGAGCGTCGGAACGGCCGACCAACCACGTCTTCCCTGGCGGAGGCCCCGGGGCGCCGACATACGGCGGACGCGACATGGACGTACGACCTCTACGGCCGTGCACCGCACCGCAGTTGAGGCATGCCACTCCACCCGGGCCAAACGCGAGCCACCAGCCGGAGTCGACGCATCTCCTTGCCGCTGAACCGAGTTGGTCTAGTCCTCTTGACGGAGGGCTCCGCGAGTTGTTTGGTATGTACCAATAACTCGCGCGACGCACCCCCACGCCTCACCCCCGCACCGCATCCCCGGCACCCCTCACCCCGCCCCGATGGGCACCCCCGAAAGGGGTACTGTCATGCACTTGGCAAGACTGGCGGCGTCCGTTTCCGCCCTCGCGCTCTCGGTCACCGGCGTCACCGTCGCCTTGGCCCCCGCAAGCAGCGCCGCGGGAAGCAGCGTCTACTCCGTTGCCCCCTACGTGGACATGTCGAACGGCCAGGAAGGACTGCTCGACACCGCCATCACCGGCCACCACCTCAAGGCGTACACCGCGGCCTTCGTGCTCGGCGTGGGCTGCACGCAGATCTGGGGCGACACGCTCCCCATCGGCAACGACTCCTACACCGACCCCGAGATCGCCAGGGCCAAGTCCGAAGGCGCCTCCGTCATCGTCTCCTCCGGCGGGGCCAGCGGCGAACCGCTCGCCTGGACCTGCTCCACCCAGAGCAGCATCGACGCCGGCTACCAGGCCATCATCAACGACTACGGCGTCACCCAGCTCGACTTCGACATCGAGGGCGCCGCCATCGCGGACACCGCGGCAGCCGCCCGCCAGATGCAGGCGATGAAGGACCTCAAGGCATCCAACCCCGGCCTGCAGTTCTCCATGACCCTGCCGGTGCTGACGAGCGGGCTGACGAACGACGGCGTCAACATCCTCAAGGCCGCGAAGAACGCGGGCATCAAGATCGACGTGGTCAACGTGATGGCCATGGACTACTACGCCGGCACAGGCACCGAGATGGGCCAGGGCGCGGTCTCCGCGGCGAAGGCGACGCTGGCACAGATGCAGTCGGTCGACCCCGGTTACACGTACGCCAACCTCGGCATCACGCCGATGATCGGCAAGAACGACGACGGTTCCACCTTCACGTTGGCCGACGCCCAGACGGTGGAGAGCTTCGCCACGCAGAACGGCGTCGGACGGCTGGCCTTCTGGGCGATCACCCGGGACCAGGCGTGCGGCGGAAGCGCCAACTCCCTTCCCACATGCAGTGAGATCAGCCAGAACAGCCTCGCGTTCACCGACGCGTTCGTACCGTACGAGGGCACGGGCGGCGGGGGTGGCGGAGGCACCACCACGGACTTCTCCCTGTCCCTGTCGCCGGGCTCGGCGTCGGTCACGCAGGGTGGTTCGGCCACGGCGACCGTCTCCACCGCCGTCACCTCCGGCAGCGCCGAGTCCGTCGCCCTCACCGCCTCCGGCGCACCGTCCGGCGTCACGGTCGCCTTCAGTCCTACGTCCGTGACCTCGGGCGGGAGCTCGACCCTGACGGCGACGGTCGGCTCGTCCGTGGCGGCGGGCAGCTATCCGATCACCGTCACGGGCAGCGCCGCGTCCGGGACCCACAGCGCGACCTACACACTCACGGTCACGACGACCGGCGGCGGGGGCGGCGGGGGCGGTTCACTGACCAACGCCGGTTTCGAGACCGGGAGTCTCAGTCCCTGGACGTGCGCGGCGGGCGGCGCGGTGGTCTCCAGCCCGGTCCACAGCGGCAGCCACAGCCTCCAGGTCACCCCGACCGCCGGCAGCACCGGTGAGTGCGACCAGACGGTCACCCTGTCCCCCAACAAGAGCTACACCCTCACCGCCTGGGTTCAGGGCCCGTACGCCTACCTCGGGTATCGGGCGGCGCCACCGCGAGCACCTGGTCGAACAGCTCGACCTGGAACCAGCTCAAGGTCACCTTCACCACCGGCAGCTCCGGAACCGTCACGGTCTACGTCCACGGCTGGTACGGCCAGTCGGCGGTCACGGCGGACGACTTCACTCTCGGCTGAGGAGGTCGCCGGAACCCGGACACGCTCCTCCTGACACGACAGAACACCCGCCTCCGACTTTCGCCGGAGGCGGGTGTTCCGTCTCGCTGTGTCCGAGGGGGACTTGAACCCCCACGCCCGATAAAGGGCACTAGCACCTCAAGCTAGCGCGTCTGCCATTCCGCCACCCGGACCAGGTGTCTGCCGCCTGGCCGGGGTGTTCCCGCAGCGACATGGACAACAATACCAAGCTTTCGGAGCGCCTTTCACCTGCATATCCGCCCCCGAGAGAGGCGCTCGCGGACACCCCGCGACCTGCGGGAAGCCGCCACCGCGGGTGCACGATCGACTACGACCGGAGGCCGGTTTCCGCCGGTCACTCGCGCTCGGCGATCACCAGCGTCTGCAGTGCCCGGACGAGTGACTCGGCCGCCTCCTCGTCGAGCGGCGCGAGGAAGCGGCGCTCGGCCGCGCGCCGGGCCTGTTCGGCCAGGCGCAGGCAGTCCCGGCCCTCCGGGGTCAGCTCGACGATGTTCTTCCGGCGGTCGTGCGGACTGCGCCGGCGCTCGACCAGGCCGTGGTCCTCCAGGCCGTCGATCAACGACACCATCGTGGTGCGGTCCACCCCGAGCCGCCCGGCGGCCTCGACCTGCGACAACGGCTCTCCCGCCGACAGCACCACCAGCACGCCCAGCTCATGCCCGTCCACCCCGTGCGGCACCAGCGCCTCGGCCGACGCCCGCGCCAGCCTGGCCTGCGCCTGCTTGAGGAGGTACCCGAGCCGGGACTCCAGGGGCACGGGGCGCTCATCGTGGGCCATGCGCCGACTGTATTCCCACCGGCTCCTCGACCTGGTCGTCAGCGCCCCGGATCACCTGACAGGCTGACGGCCCACGACAGGAACGGTCCCGGACGACCGCTCCACGCCCTGCGCCGACCCGGGCGGCACCCGTCGGACACGAGCACCGCCCGGCCTCGGATCACGGCATCAGCTGGTACTCCGGGAAGTTGCCGGGCAACCGCTCCCCACCGGCCCGTACGTCACCGCGCGGACCAGGAGTTCACCGCCGACGAACGCTCCGCGCCAGGACGCGCCGAAGCCGCCGAACAGTTCGTCACGGTCGCCGCGTGAGCGGGGGTGCCGTGGCCGACCTTGAACGCCCGTATCTGCGGGGCGAGTCGGTCGTACGTCGCCCGGTCGTCGGTGGACAGGGTGGCGACCAGCGCGCCGTTGGACGCGTTCATCGCGGCGAGCAACTCCGCCTCCGTGTCGACCAGGACGATGGTGTCGACCGGTCCGAACGGCTCCGCGTGGTGCAGCGGGGACGACGGCGGTGGGTTGAGGAGCGTGACGGGATGGACGTACGCCGAAGTGTCCTGCCCTGGAAGGAAGTCGGCGTCGGACAGCTTGCCGCGGTGCAGCGGTACGGCGCCGCGGTCGATCGCCTCGGCCACCTGGTCGTGGAGTTCCTTGGCCTTGGCCGCGTTGATCAACGGGCCGAAGTCCAGCTGCGGGTAAGGGTCTTGGGCGTCCTGCACGGCCAGCGGGTGGCCGACGCGCAGGGTGCGGACGGCCGGGAGGTAGGCCGTGAGGAAGTCGTCGAACAACTCGCGTTGGACGACGAAGCGCGGGTATGCGGTGCAGCGCTGCTTGCCGTAGTCGAAGAGCTTGGGTATGACGGCGGTGAGCGCGTCCCAGTCGGTGTGGTTCCAGATGCCCCAGGAGTTGAGTCCTTCCTGTTCGAGGATGTGCCGCTTGCCGAGGTCGGCCACGGCCGTCGCCACGGCGGCTCCGGTGTCGCGTCCGCCGACGAAGGAGACGCAGCCGATCTCGGGCGCGCGGACCAGCGCCTCCGACAACTCGCCCCCGCTGCCGCTGACGAGGGTGACCGGAATGCCCTCGCGGGCGGCCAGCGCGGCGGCCAGGGTGAGGCAGGCGACGCCGCCGTCGGTCGGGGTCTTGGCGATGACCGCGTTCCCGGCGAGCGCCTGGACGAGCATCGCGTGGACGAGCACGCTCATCGGGTAGTTCCAGCTCGCGATGTTGGACACCGGACCGTCCAGCGGGCTGCGGCCGGCGAGCATCGGCTCGATGCCGTCGACGTACCAGCGCACCCCGTCGATGGACCGGTCCACGTCGGCCTGCGCGAGCCGCCAGGGTTTGCCGATCTCCCAGACCAGCAGCAGCGCGAGGAGTTCGCGGTGCTCGGTCAGCGCGTCCAGCGTGGCGGCGACGCGGGCGCGCCGTTCGTCGAGCGGGACATGGCGCCAGGCGCGGTGCTGGTCGAGGGAGGCACGCACGGCCTGGTGGGCGGTGGAACGGTCCAGCCGGGGCGGCCCGGCGATGGGGCTGCCGTCGACGGGGGTGGTGGCGGGCAGGGCCCGGCCGTCCCGCTGCCAGGTGGCGTTCCAGAGGTTGAGGACACGGTCGTCCTGGAACGCCTCGGGCGCGACGGCGAGACAGCGCCGCCAGGCGTCGCTCCAGGACGCGTCCGCCTTGAGGGTCGGGGGACGGAGGGAGGGTGTGGAGGTGGTGCCGGGTGTGAGGGTTGATGCCATGCTTCTGCTCCGCTCTCGGTGCACAGTCGGGGCGGGGTGAAACAGGAACGGTCCGACGCGCGAACCGCCGTACGAATGAAGCTAGTTGTGCTCGAAGGAGCGCAACAGTCACGTCACCTCACCTATGAGTGACGTCACTTGCCATCTGCTCGGCGCCGAGGCGGTCCAGTACCAGCCGTGCCGTCTCCGTCGGCGTGCTTCCGACGGCGACTCCTACGGCCTCCAGCGCCGCCTTCTTCGCCGCCGCCGTGCCGGAGGAGCCGGACACGATCGCGCCGGCGTGGCCCATCGTCCTGCCCTCGGGCGCGGTGAAGCCGGCGATGTAGCCGACGACCGGCTTGGTGACGTGGTCGCGGATGTAGGCGGCGGCGCGTTCCTCGGCGTCGCCGCCGATCTCCCCGATGAGGACGACGAGTTCGGTGTCGGGGTCGTCCTGGAACGCGGCGAGGCAGTCGATGTGGCTGGTGCCGACGACGGGGTCTCCGCCGATGCCGACACAGGTGGAGAAGCCGATGTCCCGTAGTTCGTACATGAGTTGGTAGGTGAGGGTGCCGGACTTGGAGACCAGTCCGATGCGGCCCGGCTTGGTGATGTCGGCGGGGATGATGCCCGCGTTGGCCTGGCCGGGGTGATCAGGCCGGGGCAGTTGGGGCCGATGACCCGGGTGCCCTTCGACGCGGCGTACGCCGTGAAGGCGACCGAGTCGTGGACGGGGATGCCCTCGGTGATGACGACGACGAGGCCGATGCCCGCGTCGGCGGCCTCGATCACGGCCGCCTTGGCGAAGGCGGGCGGCACGAACACGACGCTGACATCGGCTCCGGTCGACCGCATACCGTCGGCGACCGACCCGAAGACCGGCACGGCGATGGGGGCGCCTCCCAGGCCGTTCAGGCACTGGGGACGTCGAAGTCGACGGTGCGGCCGGCCTTGCGCGGGTTGACGCCGCCGACGATGTCCGTGCCGGCCGCGAGCATCCGGCGGGTGTGCTTCACGCCCTCGCCGCCGGTCATGCCCTGGACGAGGACCCTGCTCTCCTTGGTGAGGTAGATCGCCATGTCCCGGCTCCTTAACGTGCGTTGGCGAGGTCGGCGGCGCGGCGGGCGGCGCCGTCCATGGTGGTGGCCTGCTGGACCAGCGGATGCGCGTGTCCGTCGAGGATGGCCCGGCCCCTGGCCGCGTTGTTGCCGTCGAGCCGGACGACCAGCGGCTTGGTCAACTGGACGGTTTCCAGGGCCCGTACGATGCCGTCGGCCACCGCGTCGCACGCGGTGATCCCGCCGAAGACGTTGACGAACACGGATTTCACGGCCGGGTCGGAGAGGATGACGGACAGGCCGTCGGCCATGATCTGGGCCGACGCCCCGCCGCCGATGTCGAGGAAGTTGGCGGGGCGGGCGCCGCAGCCGGCGACCACGTCGAGCGTCGACATGACCAGGCCCGCGCCGTTGCCGATGATGCCGACCTCGCCGTCGAGCTTGACGTAGTTGAGCCCCTTCGCGGCGGCGACGGCCTCCAGCGGATCGTCGTGCCCGGTGCCCTCTCCTCCCCAACGCGCTTGCCGGAAGCGGGCGTTGTCGTCGAGGGTCACCTTGCCGTCGAGAGCGAGGATCTGCCCCCTGCCGGGTCCGTACGAGCGGGTTGACCTCGACGAGGACGGCGTCCTCGCGGACCAGCACCTCCCACAGCCGTACGAGGACGTCGACGGTCTGCGGCGGCAGGCCGGCCGCCTCGGCGATCTCGGCCGCCCTGGCCGAGGTGACGCCCTCGGCGGGGTCGATGTGTATACGGGCCACCGCCTCCGGTCGACGGGCGGCGACCTCCTCGATCTCCATGCCGCCCTCCGCCGACGCGATGGCGAGGAAGCGCCCGCCGCGCGGTCGAGGACGTAGGAGACGTAGAACTCGGCGTCGATGTCGACGGGTTGGGCCAGCATGACCGTGCCGACCGTGTGTCCCTTGATGTCCATGCCGAGGATCTGGCGTGCGGTCAGCTCGGCGGCGGCCGGGTCGGCGGCGAGTCTGACCCCGCCCGCCTTGCCTCGCCCACCGGTCTTGACCTGCGCCTTCACCACGACGCGTCCGCCCAGCCTGCGGGCGATCTCCCGTGCCTCCTTGGACGAGGCGGTGACCTCGGCCCGGGGCACCAAGATGCCGTGGTCCTCGAAGAGTTGCCTTGCCTGGTGCTCGTACAGATCCATCCGGGCTCCTGACCTAAAAGTGCCGCACGCCCCCTGGACACCACCCACCGGATGCGGGATAACAAGTTTCATACAGTATTCGTCGACTGTATGCAATGTACCGCGAGAGCGTTCCAACCCCTACGAAGGGACAGGACTTCGCCATGCCCGACGACACCCAGGACGTGATTTCCGGTGGTCATCTCGTCGCCAAAGCCCTGAAGGCCGAGGGGGTCGACCGCATCTACACCCCGTGCGGCGGCCACATCATCGACATCTACGACGGCTGCGTCGACGAGGGCATAGAAGTCGTCGACGTACGCCACGAGCAGGTGGCGGCCCACGCGGCGGACGGTTACGCGCGGATCACCGGCAGGCCCGGCTGCGCCGTGGTCACCGCGGGTCCCGGTACGACCGACGCCGTCACCGGTGTCGCCAACGCCTTCCGCGCCGAGTCGCCGATGCTCCTGATCGGCGGCCAAGGGGCCCTCACCCAGCACAAGATGGGGTCACTCCAGGACCTGCCGCACGTCGACATGATGACCCCGATCACCAAGTTCGCGGCGACCGTCCCGGACACGGCGCGCGCCGCCGACATGGTGTCGATGGCGTTCCGCGAGTGCTACCACGGCGCGCCCGGGCCCTCCTTCCTGGAGATCCCGCGCGACGTCCTCGACGCGAAGGTGCCCGTGGGCAAGGCCCGGGTGCCCAAGCCCGGCGCCTACCGTGCCTCGACCCGCTCGGCCGGCGACCCCGAGGCGATCGAGAAACTCGCCGACCTGCTGGTCCACGCCGAGAAGCCGGCCATCCTGTTGGGCAGCCAGGTGTGGACAACGCGCGGCACCGAGGCGGCCATCGACCTCGTCCGCACCCTCAACATCCCCGCGTACATGAACGGCGCGGGCCGCGGCACCCTCCCGCCCGGCGACGCGCACCACTTCCAGCTCTCTCGGCGCTACGCCTTCTCCCACGCCGACGTCATCGTCATCGTCGGCACACCCTTCGACTTCCGTATGGGCTACGGCAAGCGCCTGTCCCCGACGCGACCGTCGTGCAGATCGACCTCGACTACCGCACCGTCGGCAAGAACCGCGACATCGACCTCGGCATCGTCGGCGACGCGGGACTCGTCCTCAAGTCGGTCGCGGAGGCCGCCTCGGGACGTCTCAACGGCGGTGCGTCCCGGCGCAAGGAGTGGCTCGACGAGCTGCGGGCCGTCGAACAGGCCGCGATCGAGAAGCGGTTGCCGAGTCTGAGGTCCGACGCGTCGCCGATCCACCCGTACCGGCTCGTCAGCGAGATCAACGACTTCCTCACCGAGGACTCCATCTACATCGGCGACGGCGGCGACATCGTCACCTTCTCCGGGCAGGTCGTGCAGCCCAAGTCGCCCGGCCACTGGATGGATCCGGGCCCGCTCGGCACCCTCGGCGTCGGCGTCCCGTTCGTCCTCGCGGCGAAGCAGGCCCGCCCCGACAAGGAGGTCGTCGCGCTCTTCGGCGACGGCGCGTTCTCCCTGACCGGCTGGGACTTCGAGACCCTCGTCCGCTACGACCTCCCGTTCGTCGGCATCGTCGGCAACAACTCCTCGATGAACCAGATCCGTTACGGCCAGGCCGCCAAGTACGGCCTGGAGCGCGAGCGGGTCGGCAACACCCTCGGCGACGTCCACTACGACAAGTTCGCCCAGATGCTGGGCGGCTACGGCGAGGAGGTCCGCGACCCCGCCGACATCGGCCCCGCGCTGCGGCGCGCCCGGGAGTCGGGCAAGCCGTCGCTGATCAACGTCTGGGTCGACCCGGACGCGTACGCCCCGGAACCATGAACCAGACGATGTACAAGTGAGGTGAACGGCCATGACCGCCAGGGCACTTGAGGGCATCCGCGTCCTCGACATGACGCACGTCCAGTCCGGCCCCTCCGCGACCCAACTGCTCGCCTGGCTCGGCGCCGACGTCGTCAAGCTGGAGGCACCCACCGGCGACATCACGCGCAAGCAGCTGCGCGATCTCCCGGACGTCGACTCGCTCTACTTCACGATGCTCAACTGCAACAAGCGGAGCATCACCCTCAACACCAAGACCGAGCGCGGCAAGGAGATCCTCACCGAGCTGATCCGGCGCTCCGACGTCATGGTCGAGAACTTCGGGCCGGGTGCGGTCGACCGTATGGGATTCACCTGGGATCGCATACAGGAGATCAATCCCCGCATCGTGTATGCGTCCATCAAGGGCTTCGGGGACGGTCCGTACACCAACTTCAAGGCGTACGAGGTCGTCGCCCAGGCGATGGGCGGGTCGATGTCGACCACGGGTTTCGAGGACGGGCCGCCGCTGGCCACCGGCGCCCAGATCGGTGACTCAGGCACCGGAGTGCATACAGTAGCCGGGATACTGGCGGCACTCTTCCAGCGTGAGCACACCGGCCGGGGCCAGCGCGTCAACGTGGCCATGCAGCACGCCGTGCTCAACCTGTGCCGGGTGAAGCTCCGCGATCAGCAGCGCCTGGCGCACGGGCCGCTCGCCGAGTACCCGAACGACGACTTCGGCGACGAGGTGCCGCGCTCGGGCAACGCGTCCGGCGGCGGGCAGCCCGGCTGGGCGGTCAAGTGCGCGCCGGGCGGCCCGAACGACTACGTGTACGTGATCGTGCAGCCTGTCGGCTGGAAGCCGCTGACCGAGCTGATCGGCCGGCCCGAGCTGGCCGACGATCCCGAGTGGGCGACGCCCGAGGCCCGGTTGCCGCAGCTCTCCAAGATGTTCCAGCTGATCGAGGAGTGGTCGTCCACGCTGCCCAAGTGGGAGGTGCTGGAGCGGCTCAACGCCCACAACATCCCGTGCGGGCCGATCCTGTCGACCAGGGAGATCATCGAGGACGAGTCGCTGGTCGCCAACGAGATGGTCGTGACGGTGCCGCACCCCGAGCGCGGCGAGTTCGTCACCGTGGGCAGCCCGCTGAAGCTCTCCGACTCCCCGTGGACGTGACCAGTTCACCGCTGCTCGGCGAGCACAACGAAGAGGTCTACGTTGGCGAACTCGGTCTCGGCGACGAAGAGTTGCGCCTGCTCAAGTCGAACGGGGTGATCTGACGTGATGGCAGAGGACCGGACCCTGAGGGTGCGCGCACTGCTGGACTCCGTGCGGGCCGAAGGACGGTTCGCGCTCACCGCGCCCGAGGGCAAGGTGATCGCCGACGCGTACGGGATCGCCGTACCGGGCGAGGAGTTGGCGACGGACGTCGACGAGGCGGTGGCGTACGCGGCGCGGTTCGGCGGCCCCGTCGTGATGAAGATCGTCTCGCCCGACATCCTGCACAAGACCGACGCCGGCGGAGTGATCGTCGGGGTCGAGGGCGCGGCGGACGTACGGGCCGCGTTCCACACGATCGTCGACAACGCGCGGGCGTACGACGCGCAAGCCCGCATCGAGGGCGTCCAGGTACAGGAGTTGCTGCCGCGGGGGCAGGAGGTGATCGTCGGCGCGGTGACGGACCCGACGTTCGGGAAGGTCGTCGCGTTCGGGCTCGGCGGGGTGCTGGTCGAGGTCCTCAAGGACGTGACGTTCCGGCTCGCACCCGTCACCCCGGACGAGGCGCTGTCGATGCTGGACTCGATCCGGGCGGCGGAGATCCTGCGCGGGGTGCGCGGGCAGGCGGCGGTCGACCGGTGGGCCATCGCCGAGCAGATCCGCCGGGTGTCCCAACTGGTCGCGGACTTCCCGGAGATCGCCGAGGTGGACCTCAATCCGGTGATCGCGACTCCGGAGGGCGCGGTCGCGGCGGACATCCGGGTGATCCTCGCGGAATCGCAGCCAGTGGCCCGTCGACGGTATACACGCGACGAGATCCTGACGTCGATGCGCCGCCTCATGGAGCCGGCCTCGGTCGCCGTGATCGGTGCCTCGAACGAGCAGGGCAAGATCGGCAACTCGGTGATGCGCAACCTCGTCGACGGCGGCTTCGCCGGGGAGATCCATCCGGTGAACCCCAAGGCCGATGACATTCTGGGCCGCAAGGCGTACAAGAGTGTCACGGACGTTCCCGGTGAGGTGGATGTGGCCGTCTTCGCCATTCCCGCCAAGTTCGTGGCAGCGGCACTGGAGGAGGTGGGACGCAAGAACATCCCCAACGCCGTCCTCATCCCCTCCGGGTTCGCGGAGACCGGTGAAGTCGCCCTCCAGGAAGAGATCGTGGCGATCGCCGAGCGCTACGGCGTGCGCCTCCTCGGCCCGAACATCTACGGCTACTACTCGACCTGGCAGGACCTGTGCGCCACGTTCTGCACGCCGTACGACGTGAAGGGCGGGGTGGCGCTGACCTCGCAGTCCGGTGGCATCGGGATGGCGATCCTCGGCTTCGCGCGGACCACGAAGACGGGGGTGTCGGCGATCGTCGGGCTCGGCAACAAGTCGGACCTGGACGAGGACGACCTGCTGACCTGGTTCGGCGAGGACCCGCACACCGAGTGCATCGCGATGCACCTGGAGGACCTCAAGGACGGCCGCGCGTTCGTCGAGGCGGCCCGAAAGACCGTGCCCCGCAAGCCGGTTGTGGTGCTCAAGGCGGGTCGTACGGCGGCGGGGGCGAAGGCCGCCGGTTCGCACACGGGCGCGCTGGCCGGTGACGACGCGGTGTACAGCGACATCCTCAAGCAGGCCGGTGTCATCCGGGCCCCGGGCTCAACGACATGCTGGAGTACGCGCGCGGGCTGCCGGTGCTCCCCGCTCCCAAAGGGAGACAACGTCGTCATCATCACCGGCGCCGGCGGCAGCGGCGTCCTGCTCTCGGACGCGGTGACCGACAACGGCCTGTCCCTGATGGAGATTCCGGCCGATCTGGACGCGTCGTTCCGGAAGTTCATCCCGCCCTTCGGGGCCGCGGGCAACCCGGTCGACATCACCGGGGGCGAGCCGCCGTCGACGTACGAGGCGACGATCCGGCTCGGTCTCGAGGACCCGCGCATCCACGCGCTGGTGCTCGGCTACTGGCACACCATCGTCACCCCCGTGGTCTTCGCGGAGCTGACCGCGCGGGTGGTCGCGGAGTTCAGGCAACGCGGGATCGAGAAGCCGGTGGTGGCGTCGCTCGCGGGTGACGTGGAGGTCGAGGAGGCCTGCCAGTACCTGTACGAGCGCGGGGTGGTGGCGTACCCGTACACCACGGAGAAGCCGGTGGCGGTGCTCGGCGCGAAGTACCAATGGGCGCGCGGGCAGGGCTGTTGGGCGGTGGTTCATGACGTGAGCCGACGCGGGGCCGGCCGACAGTGCGGTCGGCCGGCCCCGGGGACCCGTGCGCACGCGAAAGGCGATGGACAGGGGGCGCTGGCCAGAACTTTCGACGCGAGGGGGCACTGAGCAATGGCAACAACGGACTGCGAGACGTCCGTCCCCTACAGGGAAGTGACGGACCGTCACGGCCGTGTGTACCGCATCGGTGAGTCCGATGTCGACATCATGGGCCGGGCGCGCACGTGGATGGTCGTCCTGCCCTGGGTGGGCATGATGGGCATCAGTTCCGCCGAGTACGCGTTCACGTCGGCGGAGGACACGCTCCACGACGCGCATCTGTGGAGCAGTGGGCACATCTTCTGGCTGATGGGCGTCTGGGTGTTCTTCCAGGCGGCCGTGGCCTTCCCGGCCGGGCGGTTGCGTGAGAGCGGCCGACTCCCGGCGCGTACGGCCATGTTGCTCGGCGCGCTCGGCACGCTGCTGGGCTATCTGGCGCTGGCGTTCGCGCCGAACGTGCTCGTCGCCTACTTCGGCTTCGGCATGTGCAGCGGGATCGGCGCCGGGCTGGTGTACGCGACCTGCGTGAACATGGTCGGCAAGTGGTATCCGGAGCGCAAGGGCGGCAAGACCGGCTTCGTCAACGGCGGATTCGCCTACGGCTCGGTGCCGTTCGTGTTCCTGTTCACCTCGGTGCTCGACGTCGGCAACTACAAGGTGCTGCTGAGCCTGGTCGGCGTAGGGCTGTGTCTGGTGGTGGCGTCGGCCGGCTGGTTCTTCCGCGATCCGCCGAAGAACTGGTGGCCCGCGCACGTCGATCCGCTGAAGGCGGCCCAAGACCCCAGGATTCGCCGGGCGTTGGAGAAGAACCCGCCGGCGGTCAAGCAGTACACACCCAAGGAGGCCGCCCGTACCCCCGTGCTCTGGATGATGTGGTTCTGTCTGCTGTGCACGGCCGGTATCAACATCTTCGGCATCGCCTTCCAGGTGCCGTTCGGCAAGGACATGGGCTTCGCGGGCGGGATCGTGGCCACCGCGATGTCCCTCAAGGCGATCGTGAACGGCACCGGGCGCGGGGTCATCGGCTGGGTCTCCGACCGCTACGGCCGCCGCCACACGCTGATCATCGTGTGTCTCGTGCTCGGTACGGCCCAGTTCGGCGTGCTGGTCTCGGGCCAGATGGGCAGCATGCCGTTCTTCCTGTTCTGTTCCATGGTCTCGGGTTTCGGCGGCGGGGCGATCTTCCCGCTGTTCGCCGCCATGACGGCCGACTACTTCGGTGAGAACAACAACGCCAGCAACTACGGGATGGTCTACAGCTCGAAGCTGATCTCGGGGCTCGTCGGCTCCGGTCTGGGCGCGGTCGTCGTGGGTGAGTGGGACTACCACGGCGCGTTCGTCCTGGCCGGTTCGGTGGGCCTGGCCTCCGCTGTGCTGGCGCTCTTCCTCAAGGCTCCGGGCAGGCCCGACGCCCGGCGCATCGTGCCCAATCCGCACCCGCTCGGCGAGGAGATGGCGTGACATGACCGCAGATCCCATCACCACGAACGAATCCGGCGCCGCGAACCGTCCCTATCGTGAAGTGACCGACGCCCACGGCCGTGTCTACCGCGTCGGCGAGACCGACCGGGACATCCTCGGCCACTCACGAAAGATCATGATCTATCTGCCGTGGATCGCCATGATGGCGATCAGTGTCTTCGAGTACGCGTACGGCTCCGCGGAGGACACCCTGTCCAGCGCGCACGGCTGGACGCAGAGCAACACCTTCTGGATCCTGAGCGTTTGGGTCTTCTTCCAGGCCGGCATCGCCTTCCCGGCGGGCTGGATGCGCGAGAAGGGCATCCTCACGGCGCGCCGGGCGATGTTCATCGGCTCGGTGCTGTGCGTCATCGGTTTCCTGGCCCTGTCGCACCTGGGCAATGTGGGCTGGCGATCATCGGCTTCGGCATGATCGGCGGTATCGGTGCCGGGCTCGTCTACGCGACCTGCATCAACATGGTCGGCAAGTGGTTTCCCGAACGGCGGGGCGCCCGCACCGGGTTCGTCAACGGCGGCTTCGCGTACGGCTCGCTGCCGTTCATCTTCATCTTCAACTACGCGTTCGACACCGGGAATTACCACCGGGTCCTGGATCTGATCGGGTGCTACATCCTGATCGTGGTGTTCGGCTGCGCGTTCTTCTTCAAGGACCCGCCGCAGAACTGGTGGCCCGCCGACATCGACCCGCTGACCTACGGCGGCAACGACAAGAGCGCGACGAGCCTCGCCAAGAACCCTCCCGCCGTGAAGCAGTTCACCCCGAAGGAGGCCATCCGGACCGGCATGCTGCCCCTGATGTGGCTGTCGATCGTGCTGACCGCCGGGGTGTCGATCTTCGGGATCTCCTTCCAGGTCGACTTCGCCAAGGACGTCGGTTTCGGCCCGCTGGTGGCGGCGTCGTCGATGGGCATCATGGCCGTCATCAACGGCATCGGCCGTGCCGTCGTCGGCTGGCTGTCCGACCTGTGGGGCCGCAAACTCACCCTGGTCTTCGTCATTCTGGTCCTGGGCCTCGCCCAGTTCGGCGTGATCTGGGCCGGCCATCTGCGCAGCGAGTGGCTGTTCCTGTTCTTCGCCTTCCTCTCCGGTTTCGGCGGCGGCGCGTTCTACCCGATGTTCGCCGCCCTGACCCCGGACTACTTCGGCGAGAACTTCAACGCCACCAACTACGGCCTGGTGTACAGCGGAAAGCTCGTCAGCGGCCTGTTCGGCGGCGGCCTCGGCTCGATGGTGGTCGCGGCCTGGGGCTACAACGGCGCGTACGCACTGGCGGGAGGCGTCTCGATGGTGGCGGCGGCCATCGCGTTGCTGCTACGTCAACCAGGGCGCGGAGACAGGGAGTTGACCCAGGCTCCCCAACCGCAGCCCGCGACCTGACAGTTCACAGGTCACGGTCGTCGGACCACCTGGTGGCCCTCCCCGGTCGGGAGGGCCATCGCGCCGTCGTCGGCGCCGACACAGTGGCCCGCCTCCGCGCGAACAGCCGTGCCGGGATCAGGACTTGGGGCGCTCGTGGTACGACCGCCGGGTGTGCTCGGTGTGTTCGCGCATCAGCAGGCCGGCGCGCAGCTCGTCGCGGGCCGCGATCGCGTCGATCAGGCGGCGGTGCTCGATCCAGGACGTCAGGCCGCGCTGACGGGCCACCGGCGTGTAGTACCAGCGGACCCGGCGGTCGACCTGCGCGGCGAGTTCGCCGAGGACGGCGTTCCCGGCCAGCTCCATGATCTTCGCGTGGAAGCGGGCGTTCATGGCGACGGCGGCGTCCACGTCGTCGGCGTCGACCGCGCGCTCGCCCTCCGCGCACAGCTCCTCCAGGACGGCGATGCCCGCCTTGCCCGCGTTGACGGCGGCCAGCCGGGCGGCCTCGGCCTCCAACAGCGTGCGTACGGTGAGGAGTTGGTCGGCCTCCTCCTCCGTGGGCTCGTGCACGAACGCGCCCTGGGCGGGCCGCAGGTCGACCCAGCCCTCGGTGTTGAGCCGCTGGAGCGCCTCCCGCACGGGCTGCCGGGACACCCCGAGGTGCCCGGCGAGTTCGCTCTCGACGAGATGCTGGCCGGGCTGCAGGGCGCGGGTGGTGATGAGTTCGAGCAGCGCCTCGTAGACGCGGTCGCGCAGCGGGCCCGGACGTTCGAGCTTGGGCACCGCCCCCTGCGGCAGTCCTTGCGACAACATCGCGGTCCCCCTCCTGGGCAGCATCGGCATGGTGCAGACAGTAGACAGCGGACGGCGGACAGTGGACGGACGGCCGTATCCCGTACCACCCAGTATCGATTGTCTATCGTCTACAGTCTACGGCGCACACTGGCCAGAGAACACGGGAGTCGGCCTCGTCACATCCGGTGCCGCGTCGCACGGAGACGCAGGTCACGGGCAGCGGACGACCTGTCCTGCGTAGGAAAGATTTCCGCCGAAGCCGAACAGCAGGACCGGGTCGCCGGTCCGGATGGCGCCCTGTTCGACGAGTTTCGAGAACGCGAGCGGGATGCTGGCGGCGGAGGTGTTGCCCGATTGGACGACGTCGCGGGCGACGACCGCGTTGACGGCGCCGATCTTCTCGGCGAGGGGCTCGATGATGCGCAGGTTCGCCTGGTGCAGGACGACTCCGGCGAGATCGGCGGGGTCAGCCCCGCCTTCTCGCAGGCCTTGCGGGCGATGGGCGGGAGCTGGGTGGTGGCCCAGCGGTAGACGCTCTGGCCCTCCTGCGCGAACCGCGGGGGCGTGCCCTCGATCCGTACCGCGTTGCCCATCTCGGGCACGGAGCCCCACAGCACCGGGCCGATGCCGGGCTCCTCGGCGGCCTCGACGACGGCGGCGCCCGCTCCGTCACCGACGAGGACACACGTCGTGCGGTCGCTCCAGTCGGTGACCTCGGACATCTTGTCGGCGCCGATGACCAGGGCACGGGTGGCCGCTCCCGCGCGGACGGCGTGGTCGGCGGTGGCCAGGGCGTGGGTGAAGCCGGCGCACACGACGTTGATGTCCATGGCCGCGGGCGACGGGATGCCCAGGCGGTTGGCGACGCGGGCGGCCATGTTCGGGGAGCGGTCGATGGCCGTGGAGGTGGCGACGAGGACCAGGTCGATGTCCCCGGGCGTCAGGCCCGCGGCGGCGAGGGCCTTGGCGGCGGCGTGCGCGGCCAGCTCGTCGACGGGCTCGTCGGGCCCGGCGATGTGCCGGGTCCGGATGCCCACCCGGGAGGTGATCCACTCGTCACTGGTGTCGACCAGGCCCGCCAGGTCCTTGTTGGTGAGTACCTTGGCGGGCTGGTAGTGGCCGACGGCGGCGATCCGCGTGCCGTTCATGGGTGGTTCCCCTCGTTGCCTTGGGTAGCGGGATCCACCAGTCTTGCCAGTGACTCGCGGGTACGACGGCAGGTGATGCCACAGGAAACAACGGTCCGGGTTGTCGGCTTCTGTCATCCATCCTGCGATGGACGGTGTCGCCCGAACATTCAGCCGGTGAACAGCTGCTTCGCCTTGAGGACGAGTTCGTACAGGCCGTACACAAGGGGCGCGCCCACCCAGAGCCAGGCGAAGGCGATGAGCGGCCGTCGGTCAGGCGGACTCTGACTGCTGTCGTTCGACATCGGCGGCCTCCCTCGGGGCGGGGATGTGGTGGCGGGCGTCGACGGGCCGGACGAGTTCGTTGGCGACGAACCCGATGACGAGCAGCCCGATCATGATGATGAAGGACGTGTCGTAGAGGGACGCGCCGTGTTTGCCGGCGGCCTTCTGGTGGTCGGCGATCCAGTTGACGATCAGCGGTCCGAGGACGCCGGCCAGGGACCAGGCGGTGAGCAGTCGGCCGTGGATCGCGCCGACCTGGTAGGTGCCGAAGAGGTCCTTGAGGTACGCGGGTACCGTCGCGAAGCCGCCGCCGTAGAAGGAGAGGATCACCAGCGCGCACAGGATGAACAGTGGCTTCGAGGAGTCGCCGAACAGTGCGATGAGCGCGTACATGACCGCGCCGACGCCGAGGTAGACGCGGTAGATGTTCTTGCGGCCGATCAGGTCGGAGGTGGAGGACCAGCCGATGCGGCCCGCCATGTTGGCCGCGGAGAGCAGCGCGACGAAGCCGGCGGCGGCCGATACCGAGACGGGGGTGGAGGTGCCCGCGAAGAAGTCCGTGATCATCGGGGCGGCCTTCTCCAGGATGCCGATGCCCGCGGTCACGTTCATGCACAGGACGACCCACAGGCACCAGAACTGCGGCGTGCGGACGGCGGTGTTGGCCGAGACCTGGACGCCCGAGAGGACGCTGGGCGCGTCTGCGACGGGCTTCTCGGTGCGCGGCACCCGCACGAGCAGGACGCCGAGCGTCATGAAGACCGCGTACGAGAGACCGAGTACGAGAAACGACTGCGCGATGCCGGTGTTGTCGGAGCCGAACGACTTCAGCATCTGGGCCGACCACGGGGACGCGATGAGCGCGCCGCCGCCGAAGCCCATGATGGCGATGCCGGTGGCCATGCCGGGCCGGTCGGGGAACCACTTGATCAGCGTCGAGACCGGCGAGATGTAGCCGATGCCGAGGCCGATCCCGCCGACGAAGCCGTAGCCGAGGACGATCAGCCAGAACTGCTTCGTCTCCGCACCGAGCGCGGAGATCAGGAAGCCGGAGGAGAAGCAGATGAGGGCGACGGTCATCGCCCAGCGCGGCCCGTTGCGCTCGACGAGGGTCCCGCCGAACGCGGCCGACAGACCGAGCATGACGATCGCGAGCTGGAAGGGCAGCGCGCTCTGGGTGCCGCTGAGGTTCAGCGAGGATTCGAGCGGCGGCTTGAAGACGCTCCAGGCGTAGGCCTGGCCGATGGAGAGGTGTACCGAGAGGGCGGCGGGTGGAACCAGCCAGCGGCTCCACGCCGGGGGTGCGACGGGGGACTCATGATCCCGGACGGTAGGGAGCGGCACGGGAGTTGAGAAGGCAGCGCGTCGACCGTATGCGATGAACGGTATGCAGGCTGCGCCGAACGGTCGCCGCCGAGTTCCTGCGCAAGCCGTCAGCCCCGCACGGACTCCGCGATCCGCCGGGCGGCCTCGGGCGGGGTGAGGTGGGTGGTGTCGACGACCTCGGCCTCGCGGTGCAGCCAGGTGCGGGCCGCTTCGGCGTAGGGCTCGAGGTACCGGAGACGGAACGGGGAGTCGGGGCCGAGGACGGTGTCACCCGCGATGCGGGCGCGGAGGGTGTCCTGGTCGGCGTGGGGGTCGAAGTGCCGTACGGGGATGGCGTATTGGGCGAGCCCCGTGCTGATCTCGCGCCAGTACCGCTCGACCAGGACCGTCATGGGGACCACCAGGGTGCCGCCGGTGTAGTCGAGGACGTGGCGGGCGGTCTCGACGACGAGTGGGCGCCAGGGCGGCCAGTGCTGGAAGTTGTCCGTCGTGGGCAGCCCCGGTGTGATGTCCATGAGGGTCTCGCCGACCTTCTCGGCGTCGAACACCCTTGATTCCGGGAGCAGTTGCTGCACGAGCGGGCTGGTGGTCGTCTTGCCCGCGCCGTGGGTGCCGTTGAGCCATACGATCATGGATCCGACGCTAGCGCGGGGCGCGGTCGCTCCTCTCGCCCTTCCCTGGTTCCAGTCCCTGCCGGAACCCTTGTCGCCCCACCTTCCATACTGTAGACAATATTTCGTCGACAGTGTTCGCCCCCGGCCCGGTCCGGTGCCGGACACCGCGGCAGCCACCTCCGCGGTACTCCCTCGACCGAACGGAGAGTCTCCGGTGAAAGTCGCAGTCCTCGGCGCCGGTGCGATCGGCGCCTATGTCGGTGCCGCGCTCCATCGTGCGGGCGCCGATGTGCATCTCGTCGCCCGTGGACCGCACCTCGCGGCCATGAGGCAGCACGGCGTCCACGTGCTCAGCCCGCGCGGTGACTTCACGGCCCGCGCCCACGCCACCGACGACCCGGCCGAGATCGGCCCGGTCGACTTCGTCCTCCTCGGCCTGAAGGCCAACTCGTACGCGGCGTGCGGGCCGCTGATCGAGCCCCTGCTGCACGAGACCACGGCGGTCGTCGCCGCCCAGAACGGCATCCCCTGGTGGTACTTCCACGCGCACGGCGGCCCCTACGACGGCCACCGCATCCAGAGCGTGGACCCGGACGGCGCGGTCAGTGCGGTGCTCGCGCCCGAACGGGCCGTCGGCTGTGTCGTCTACGCGGCAACGGAGCTGGCGGGACCGGGAGTCGTCCGGCATCTCGAAGGCACCCGCTTCTCGATCGGCGAGCCCGACCGGAGCGTCTCGGCGCGCTGCCTGGCGCTGAGCGAGGCGATGCGGGCCGGCGGCTTGAAGTGCCCGGTCGAGCCCGAGCTGCGCAACGACATCTGGCTCAAGCTGCTCGGCAACATCTCCTTCAACCCGATCAGCGCACTGGCCCGTGCCACCATGCGGCAGATGTGTCTGCACGGCGGCACCCGCAAGGTCATCGAGACGATGATGACCGAGACGCTGTCCGTCGCCGAGGCCCTGGGCTGCGAGGTCGGCGTCTCCATCGAACGCCGGCTCGCGGGCGCGGAGCGCGTCGGCGACCACCGCACCTCGACGCTCCAGGACCTGGAGCGCGGCAAGCCGCTCGAACTCGACGTGCTCCTCGCGGCCGTGGTCGAGCTGGCGGAGATCACCGGCGTGGAGGTCCCCACCCTGCGCACCGTGCACGCCATCTCGGACCTCCTCGCGCTGCGGAGCGCGGCGTGAGGAGCCGCGCCGCACCGGCGGGACGGCACGTGCAGGACAATGGGACGGCGAAGGCCGCCTCCGCGCACGATCGCCCGGCGCCCCGCGGCGACCTCCGCAGCAAGGGCCGTTTCGGCCACCAGTACGTACAGAACCGGGGCTGATCAGGACATGGGACGAGTCACGGAACGACGCAAGGTGATCCGGATCCGGGACGGCGCGGTCTCCAGCCGCCCGGACACGCTGGTCGCCGAGGAACCGCTGGAGATCCGGCTCAACGGCAAGCCGCTCGCGATCACCATGCGCACCCCGGGCGACGACTTCGCGCTCGCGGCCGGGTTCCTGGTCAGCGAAGGTGTACTGGCGCATGCATACGATCTGCAGAACATCGTGTACTGCGCGGGGGCGACCGTAGACGGTTCGAACTCGTACAACGTGGTGGACGTACGGACGTCTCCCGACGTCGTCATTCCGGACATCACGCTGGAACGCAATGTGTATACGACGTCCTCGTGCGGTCTGTGCGGCAAGGCGAGCCTGGACGCGGTCCGTACGACGGCGCGCTGGCCCATCGCCGACACTCCCCGGTCCGTGTCGAACCCGCGCTGCTCGCGAGCCTCCCCGACCGGCTCCGCGCGGCCCAGCGGGTCTTCGACCGGACCGGGGTCTGCACGCGGCGGCCCTGTTCAGCGAGGCGGGCGAACTGCTGGACGTACGGGAGGACGTGGGCCGGCACAACGCGGTCGACAAGCTGGTGGGCCGCGCCCTGCAGAACGGGAGCTGCCGCTGTCCCGGGTGATCCTGCTGGTGTCGGGCCGGGCCTCGTTCGAGCTGGCGCAGAAGGCCGTGATGGCCGGCATCCCGGTGCTGGCTGCGGTGTCCGCGCCCTCGTCCCTCGCCGTGGACCTCGCGGCGGAGACGGGCCTGACCCTGGTGGGCTTCCTGCGCGGCAGCAACATGAACGTGTACGCGGGCGAGGACCGCATCGCCCTCGAGGCCACGGCCACCCAGGGCTGAGGCCCACGCCCCGCGTCACGGCGGCGGGGCCCCGACCGGCGGGGAGCGCCCCCTGCGCCGCAGGGCCCCGCCTCAACCCCGCCGCCCCCCGCACCGGGGGCGACTCAACTGCCCGTCACGGAGCGCCAGTCGGCCCCGCGCCGAACCGGACCTCAGCCGCCCTCCGCACAGCGCACCTCGGCCGGCGCGACGCACCGCGTCTCAGTCCCCCGCCGCGAACCGCACCTCCCCTGCCATCACCACCGACCCCAACCGGGGAAGTCGAGCTTCACCGACGCCTGGTGTTCGGCGGCGGTGAGGGCGCTCATCGCGTCCTCGACGAAGACGAGTTGGTGGCCGAGGTCGCCCGCGGCACGGGCGGTGGACTCCACGCCGAGGTTGGTGGCGATCCCACCGAACACCAGGGTGGTGATGCCCCGTTCACGCAGCCGCTCGTCAAGTCCCGTGCCCTGGAAGCCGCCTATCGTCCGCTTCACGATCTCCAGGTCCCCGTCCCGGAACAGCCCGTCGACGAGTCCACTCCCGGCGGGCTGTTCGGCTGTGCCGGGACGTTCGACCCGGATCAGCACGACGAGCGCGCCGGCGGAGCGGAAGGCGGCTGCCAACTCCTCGGCCACGAAGAGGACTTCGGTGCCCTTGTACGGTTCGAGCGGCAGCGCGACGATGCGGTCCATCAGGTCGACGAGGACCAGGGCGGTGCGCTCGGGATCGAGGGCGAGCCGGGGATCGGGTGTCCGGGGTGGAGTCATGACGGAACGTTAGCCCCCGTCAGCCGTCCGTACCGGAAATCCGGATCAACAGGCCCATGAACTGGTCGCGTTCGGCCTCCGACAGCGGGGCGAGAAGGTCGTCGTTGGCGGCGCGGGCGGCCTTCTCGCAGCGCTTGAGCAGCCGTGCGCCCTCCGGTGTGAGCGACACCGCGTTCTTGCGGCGGTCCTTCACGTCCGGCTCCCGTACGACCGAGCCCGCGGCCTGGAGGTCGTTCAGCACGCCGACGAGGTCCTTGGGGTCGAGCCCGACGCTGCGGCCGAGGTCGGCCTGGGCGACGGGGGCGAGGTCGCGGACGGCGGAGAGCACCACGTGGTGCCACAGCTTCAGCCCCTCGGCGGCCAGCGCGTCGGCGACCAGGGCCCGGCCGCGGGCGGCGGCGCGGCCGAGGAGCCAGCTGGGGAGGGAGCGGATCGCGGAGAGGGATGCTTCGGCCATGCGGGCAGCCTAGCGAAAAGTCGTTGGACTTCCCAACGAAATCGTGAATATCATTGGGCCTCCCAACGATCTCTGGAGGTGCGATGCGTCGCGTCCGGTACGAGTCCACCGGCGGCCCGCTGTTCCTGGAGGAGGCCCCCGTCCCCACGCCGGGCCCGGGTGAACTCCTGGTCCGTACCGAGGCGATCGGGGTCACCCTGCCCGTCGTCCGCAAGGTCACCGAGGCCGCCGAGCCCATCCCGCTGGGCGGCGAGATCGCGGGCGAGGTGGCCGCCGTAGGGCAGGAAGTGACCCGGTTCCGGGTGGGCGAGCGGGTGACGGGGCTGTGTTTCGGGCACGGGTACGCCGACCTCGCGGTCCTGCACGAGGCGATGGCCTCCCCGTGCCGGACACCGCCTCCGCCGTCGACGCGGTGGCGCTGGTCCGCAGCGGGCTGGTGGCCCTGGGCGCGCTGGACGCGGCCCGAACCGAGCCCGGCGAGGCCGCGCTCATCACGGCTGCGGCGAGCGGGGTCGGTCATCTCGCCGTGCAGGTGGCGAGGGCTCGGGGTGCCGGACGGGTCGTCGGCGCGGTGTCCGATCCGGCGAAGGCGGACTTCGTGGGCGGACTGGGCGCCGACGAGGTGATCACCTACGACCGTCTGGACCGGCCGGACTGGGGCGAGCCCGTCGACTACGTACTCGACGCGGTGGGCGGTGAGTTGCTCACCGCGGCCGTCGCGGCGCTCGTGCCGGGCGGTCGGCTCGTGGCGTACAGCTCGGGTGGCGGGACGATCCAGGCGTACGACCTGCTCGTGGGCGCGAAGTCGGTGATCGGGTTCCAGATGGCGCGGATCGCGCGCGGGAAACCGGAGTTGTACGAGCGGTGGCGGCGGGAGCTGTGGCGGCTGTTCGCCGAAGGTGCCCTGAAACCGGCCGTGCACCGGGAGTTCGCACTCACGGAGGCGGCGGAGGCGCACCGGGTGATCGAGTCGCGGAGCAACCTCGGCAAGGTGGTGCTGCGCCCCTGAGACCATCGCCCCACCTGACGCTCCCTCACCACCCGTCCCGCATGGCGACGTTACGGGGTGACGAGCGCTGCACGCTTCTTGTGAGGCGCCGGAGGCCCCAACTAACGTCTGTGACACGCCCGTTGGACGTGGGATGTCCGCATGTCCAGACGAATGAAGGGCAGGAAGCACCATGCCGTCGAGTCTTCGCGCACGTCTGAGATCCACCCTCACCGCCGTACTCACCCTGGCCGCGCTGCTCGTGCTCCCGAGCCACGCGCACGCCACCACCGCCCAGACCACCGCCCCCGCACCCGAGTTCGACCAACAGGTCCTCTTCAAGGCTCCCCAGGACGCGGGCTACGCCTGCTTCCGGATCCCGGCCATGGTGAAGACCGACGACGGCACCCTGCTCGCGTTCGCCGAGGGCCGGGTCCTCAACTGCGGTGACGCCGCCGACATCGACATCGTCGTCAAGCGCTCCACGGACGACGGCGTCACCTGGAGCCCGTTGCAGGTCGTCAACCACGGCGGCGGTGACACCCACGGCAACCCGGCCCCCGTCGTGGACCGGAGGACAGGCCGCATCCTGCTCGCCGAGACGTACAACACGGGCCGTAAGGACAGCGCCAGTTGCTCGGTCCCCTGCGACCGTACCCCGCACCTGCAGTACAGCGACGACGACGGACTGACCTGGTCGCAGCCGCGTGACCTGAGCGACGAGATCCTGCCCCCGAACTGGAACTCCTGGTACGCCACGGGACCCGTGCACGGCATCCAGCTCACCCGCGGCCGGCACCGGGGGCGGCTCGTGTTCGGCGTCAACACCGAGACGTGGGACGGGAGTCGGGTCGCCGCGAACAACGCGGCGCTGATCGTGAGCGACGACGGCGGCGACCACTGGAAGATCGGCGCGACCGACTCGTACCCGATAGCGGCCGATGGCACCTGGCGGCAGAAACCGTCCGAGGTGACGCTGACCGAGCGCACCGACGGCTCGATCCTGGTGAGCGGCCGCGAGCAGGACGGCACCGACCTCGGCCACCGTACCCAGGCGGTCAGCCGCGACGGCGGTGACAGCTTCACCGCGCCCTTCCGTGACCTGCCCGACCTGTACGCCCCGCAGGTCCAGTGCTCGACGCTCGGCGTCGGCTCGCGCATCCTGCTGTCCTGCGACGCCGACCCCGACCGCCGCCGCACGATGATGATCCGCTCCTCCTACGACGGCGGCCGCACCTGGACAGCGTGGACCGCGGCACGGTCGTGACGAAGGACTGGTCGGGCTACTCCGACATGGCGCGCATCGACGGCGACAGCGTGGGCCTGCTCTACGAGGGCGGCGCGGTGAGCGCGACCGACGAGATCCGCTTCGCCCGCTTCAACGAGGCCTGGCTGCAACCGCGTCGGGGCCCGGACCCGACGACCGCCGACCTCGCCCCGCTCGCGAAACGCCCGGCCGTGCTCGGTGGCGCCCAGGAGACCGACGGCGTGTTGGGCGGCGCCCTGTCCTTCGACGGCGTCGACGACGCGGTGCGGCTGCCGTACAGCGACCGACTCCCGCTGGGGACAGAGGACTTCACGGTGTCGCTCTGGTTCCGCTACACCGCGACGAGCGGTGATCAGCCGTTCCTGTGGATGGGCGGGGTCGGCACCACCCAGCCGCAGGTCTGGCTGCGCGGTGAGCCCGCGGGCAACCGCGTCCGGGCGCTCATCACCGCCCGCGACGGTGCGACGGCCGTCCACACCACCTCCGTGGTCACCGCGGGCGCCTACAACGACGGCCAGTGGCACCAGGCCGTACTGCGGCGCGGCGGCGGCCAGTTGACGCTGTCCGTCGACGGGACGGCGGTGAGCACGGCCGACGTCGTGGGCTCCGTGAGCCGCAACTCGCCGTTCGGTGTGCACGTCGGCCAACGCATGGACAGCCTGCAGTACTTCACCGGGTCGATCGACGAAGTCCACGTCTGGGAACGGCTGTTGACGGACGACGAACTCGCCGCGCGGCATCCTTCTCCCGCCGGGACCGTCCTGTGGCTGCCCATGGACCATGTGAGCGGCAGCCACTAACGTCCCGGGCGTGCCCGACGACCGACGAGCACGACAGCGCACGGGAGCCGGGGTCGGCCTGCTGCTGACCCTGGCTCTCGCGGCCGTGCTGCTCACCGCCCTCCCCGGGACCACCACGGGAGGGCGGCGGCACGTGCACGGCCCGCACGGTCCGCGAGTGGTCGCCGGACACGAGACTCACCGACTCCTTTGCCGCGTACGGCGACGACGAGACCCGCACCGACGACTGGACCGGCGGCGACGGCACCCACTCGGTAAGGCTGCCGGACGGCAGGGTGCTGTGGCTGTTCTCCGACACCTACCTCGGCCGGGTGTACGCCCCGCCCAACCCGGTCGGCGAGTCGTACGCCTGGCGGGACACCGCGGCGCCGCTGGTCCGCAACTCGGCGGTGGTGATGCGCGGCGGGCACCCCCATCTCACGCTCCCGGCACCGCTGTTCCCCGATCCCGCCCCGAACGCCTGGCGCTGGCCGGTCGCGGCCCGTGTCGAGCCCCGCTCGCCCGGCTCGGCCGAGTCGGTCGTACGGGTGCTGCTGTGGACGCGGACGGCGGGGCCGTACCCGTGGATCTACGGCGTGCCGGCAGCGACCGAGGTGGCCACGCTGTCGCTGCCGGATCTGCGGGTGGAGTCGATCGTGCGGGTCTTCGGCCAGGAGCTGGTCCAAGACCCGTCCCAGCGGGTGCAGTTCGGGACGTCGTCGGTCGTGGTGGGCGACTGGACGTACGTCTTCGGCGGCAACGACGCGCAGGCCGCGGCCCGGCCGACCTCCTCGGCGTATGTGGCGCGGGTGCCGGTGGGGCGGCTCGGGGAGCCGGGTGCCTGGGAGTTCTGGGACGGCTCGGCGTGGACGGCCCGGGCCGGGCCGCGACCGGTGCTCGGAGATGGTCAACGCACCGGTGTGGGCAGCGCGTTCTCGGTGGTGCGGGACGGCGGGACGTACGTCCTGTTCACGATGGCGGCGGGCAGCCGGGGCCTCACCACCGTGACCTCGTACTGGGCCTGTTCGCCCGCCGGGCCCTGGCACGGGCCGACCCGGAGCTTCAGTCCGCCGCTGCCGCCGGGTCAGGTCGCCGCCTACAACCCGCAGGTGCAACCGGAGTTGGGCGACGGCGACCGCGTCGTCCTCAGCTACGACGTCAACTGGCTGGACGCGACGGCCACGTCGGCCGCCCTGAACCTCAGCCGGAACGTGTCGCTGTACCGACCGCGGTTCGTGACCCTGCGGTTGGGGCCGCCGCCCCGCTGACCTCCGGGAGCGGATCGTGGGAGCGGCGCTTGGCGATGACCGCGCACACCATCAGCTGCATCTGGTGGAAGAGCATCAGCGGCAGCACGGCGAGGGAGGCGTGCGCGCCGAACAGGACGCTGGCCATGGGCAGTCCGGACGCGAGGGACTTCTTCGACCCGGCGAACTGGATGGCGATCCGGTCCTCCCGGTCGAAGCGCAGCGCCTTGCCGCCGTACCAGGTCAGGGCGAGCATCACGGCGAGCAGGACGGCCTCGACGGCGAGCAGTCCGGCCAGGCGGACCGCGCTGACCTGGTGCCAGATGCCCTGGACCATGCCCTCGCTGAACGCCGTGTAGACGACGAGGAGGATCGAGCCGCGGTCGACGTAGCCGAGGACCTTCTTGTGCCGGGTGACGAACCCGCCGATCCAGCGCCGCAGCAACTGCCCTGCCAGGAACGGCACAAGGAGCTGCAGCACGATCTTGAGGAGCGAGTCGGCGGAGAATCCGCCCGCGTTGCCGCCGAGGAGTGCCGCCGCGAGGAGCGGGGTGATGACGATGATGCCGGCGAGCGAGGAGAAGGAGCCCGCGCAGATCGCGGCGGGCACGTTGCCGCGCGCGATCGAGGTGAAGGCGATCGACGACTGGACGGTCGACGGGACGAGGGTGAGGAACAGCAGCCCCTGGTAGAGGGGTGCGTCAGCAGCACCGGGACGAGCCCGCGGGCGGCCAGGCCCAGCAGCGGGAAGACCACGAAGGTGCAGGCCAGGACGGTGGTGTGCAGCCGCCAGTGTTTGAAGCCCGCCACGGCCTCGCGTGTCGAGAGCCGGGTGCCGTAGAGGAAGAAGAGGAAGGCGATCGCGGCCGTGGAGGCGCCCGAGGCGATGTCGGCGCCGGTGCCTCTGGCCGGGAGGAGCGCGGCGACGCCCACCGTTCCGAGCAGCAGCAGGATGTAGGGGTCGATCGGCATCCGGCTCGGCCGTCGCAGGCGTTTCACTGTGCTCCACTACCTCGCTGTACGTCCGTCCCGTCGTCCGGGGCGGACTCGTGCCCTCCCCATCCTCCTCTCCGGTCTCTTGATCGGGAATCCGTCATACCGCTCTGACTGCCATCACGTTGTGCGATAAGCGGTTACCGTGGGGGCATGTACGACCTCTCCCACCTGCGTACCTTCCTCGCGGTGTCCCAAACGCTGAGTTTCACGCAGGCCGCGCGGCGGCTCGGGCTGCGGCAGTCCACGGTGAGCCAGCATGTGCGGCGGCTGGAGGACGCGACGGGACGGCAGCTGTTCACGCGGGACACGCATTCCGTGGAGCTGACCGAGGACGGCGAGGCGATGCTCGGGTTCGCGCGTCGGATGCTGGAGGTGCAGGAGCAGGCGTCGGCGTTCTTCGCCGGGACGCGGTTGCGGGGGCGGCTGCGGTTCGGGGCGTCCGAGGACTTCGTGCTGACCCGGTTGCCGGAGATCCTTGAGGGTTTCGCTCCGACCATCCCGAGGTCGATCTTGAACTGACGGTCGAACTGTCCGGGACGCTGCACGAGCAACTGGCCGCGGGGAAGCTGGACTTGGCTGGCCAAGCGGCGGGCCGAGGATTCCCGGGGAGTTGGTCTGGCACGACAAGTTGGTGTGGATCGGGGCGGAGCGGCTCCGTCTTGATGCGGAGCGTCCTGTGCCGCTGATCGTCTATCCGCCGCCGGGGATCACTCGGGCGTTGGCGTTGGAGGCGTTGGAGCGGCAGGGGCGGGCTTGGCGTATCGCGTGTACCAGCGGGAGTCTGAACGGGTTGATCGCTGCGGCGCGGGCGGGGTTGGGGGTGATGGCTCACTCTCGGGGATGGTGCCGCCGGGGCTGGTGCGGGTGCCTGAGCGGGTGGGGTTGCCCGAGTTGGGGGAGGTGGATTTTGTGTTGGTGCATGGGCGGCGGCGGGTTTCCGCGCAGGGGGCGGCGGATGCTTTGGCCGGGCGATCCTCGCGGGTGGGGATCGGTTGCATCTGCGGGGTTGAGGGTGGGGTGCGTCGAGTGGAAGTTCGTCTGCCGCGCCGTCGTGGCTGGGCGCGCAGTTCCCCGCGCCCCTAAGGGGGTGTCGGACCCGGTGACTACAAGGGTCCCGGCGCTTCAGCGGGGGTTCGGTAGGTCAGTTGTTTCACCCTGCGGAGGAACGGGCTCGCCTCTACGTGGGTTACGCCGGGCAGGTGGCCCAGGGGGCCGCTGAGGTAGGCGTAGAGGCCCGCTGTGTCTTTCGCTACGGCGGTGACCACGATGTTGGACGGGCCGGCTGTGGCGGAGGCGTAGGCGATCTCGTCGTGGGTGGCGAGGGCTTCGCCGACCGAGTGCAGGGCGGCCGGGGTCGCGGTGATCCAGAGGACGGCGGCGCGGGAGTAGCCGAAGAGCTCGAAGTCGTACTCGAGGTCGATGTACAGCGCGCCGGAGCCGAGCAGTGTGGCGAGACGGCGTTTGACGGCGGACTCGGAGCGGCCGGTGGCGCGCTGGAGTTCGGGGTGGGTGGCGCGGCCGTCGCGTTCGAGGGCGGCGATCAGGGGCTCGTCGTCGGGGGTGATGCGGGCGGGGCCGGGATCGGGTGCCGGTTCGGGGAGGAGCGCGGCCGTCTGGTCGTCGGTGAGGAGGCTGAAGCGGCGGAGCCAGCCGGTGGGGCCGCCGTAGAAGCGGTGGAGCATCTGGTGGGCGCGGATGTCCAGGACGCTGGGGTGCGCGGGAGTTTGCCGAGGAGGAGGTCGTCGTAGTCGCCGGGGCTGCGGGGGCGGGTCAGGCAGACGATCTCGGTGCCGCCCGAGGCGAGGCCGATCCAGGCGGTGTCGGGGCGTCGGGCGAGGGCGTCGGCGATGTTGAGGGCGTTGTCGGGGGCGCAGCGCAGGCGGAGCATCCACTGGTCCTGGCCGAGGCGTTCGGCGTCCCGGATGGCGACGACGCGGAGGCCCGCCTCGGCGGTGAGGCGGCGGTAGCGGCGGGCGATGGTCTGGTCGGAGGCGCCGAGGACCGTGCCGAGGCGGCTGAAGGAGGCGCGGCCGTTGAGTTCCAGGGCGGTCAGGAGGCGCAGGTCCAGCAGGTCGAAGGTGTCGGATTCCATCTGCAGCACGGCTTCTCCTGTCGGATTCCGGCGGTGAGGCGTCCCGTACCGCTCTGATCGTCCGCGTGCGGCTCATCGTACGGAGCACTGCACAGCTCGGACAGGGGAGTTGAGGGAATGCGTACATGGGGGCCGCTCACGGCGGTGTGCCTGGGCACGTTCATGTTGTTGCTCGACGTGACGATCGTGGTCGTCGCGCTGCCGGACATGGCGCGGTCGTTGCACGCGTCGCTGAGTGATCTGCAGTGGGTGGTCGACGGGTACGCGCTGGCACTGGCCGCGCTGCTGCTGGGAGTCGGCGCCGCCGCCGACATCCTGGGGCGGCGGCGGGTGCATGTGGTGGGCGTCGTGCTGTTCGCGGTGGCGTCGCTGCTGTGCGGGCTCGCGGACGGGCCGGGGCGCTGGTGGCCGCGCGGGCCGTGCAGGGGGTCGGGGCGGCGGCGATGCTCGCCACGACGCTGCCGTTGCTCGGGTCCGTGTACCAGGGGGCGGCAGCGGTCGGTGGCGCTCGGGATGTGGGGCGCGGTCAGCGGTGGGGCGGCCGCGGTCGGTCCGGTGCTGGGCGGGGTGCTCACCGAGGGGCCGGGGTGGCGGTGGATCTTCTTCGTGAACCTGCCGGTGAGCGTCGCCGCGGTGTGGCTGACGCTGCGGGTGGTGCCCGAGTCGCGGGGGCCGCGCGGGATGCGCATCGACTGGCTCGGCACGGTCGCGTTCGCGGGGTTCGCCGGCGGGCTGACGTATGCGGTGGTGCGGGCCGGTGAGGACGGCTGGGGTGCTTCGGCGACGCTCGGTTCGTTCGCGGTCGCGGCGCTCGCGCTGGTCTGTTTCGTGCTGGTGGAGCGGCGGGTGGCGCATCCACTGCTCGATCTGTCGCTGCTGCGGAAGCCCGCGTTCGTGGGCGTGATGGCGGGGGCGCTCGCCTTCAACGGGGTGGCGTTCGGCGTGATGCCGTATCTGTCGATCTGGATGCAGACGCTGCTGGGGATGAGCCCGGTGCGCGGCGGGCTGACGCTGCTGCCGCTGACGGGGGCGGCGGTCGTGGTGTCGGTCCTCGCCGGGAAGCTGCTGCACGGGGTGCCGGCGCGGCTGACCATCGGCGGCGGGCTGCTGCTGATCGGCACGGGCTGCTTCTGCCAGGCCGTCCTGGGCGCCGGTTCGGACTGGACGACGCTGGTGCCGGGGCTGGTCCTGGTCGGCGTCGGTACGGGTCTGGTGGCGCCCGGGATCGCGGGGGCGGCCCTCGCGGCGGTGCCCGCGGAGCGCGCGGGGATGGCGGGCGGAGCCGTGAATACCGTACGACAGTTGGGGTATGCACTCGGCGTCGCCGTGTCGGGGACCGTACTCACCTCGCGGATGCGGGACACCCTTCCGCACGACGCGGCGCACGCGTTGGCGGGCGGTGGGGCCGGGGCGCTGCGTGGGGCGTTCTCGGAGCACGCGCTGCGGGCCGCGTTCGCGTCGGGGCTCGACTCGGCGCTCGTGACGGCCGGGTTCGTCGGGACGGCGGCGGGCGCGCTGGTGCTCGCCCTGGTCAGGGCGGGGCGCGCGGAACGGCCTGCGGCACCGGGGCCGGCCGTGCGGGCGCCGGGTGCGGAGGAGACGGCGGCGCGCGGGTGACGGCGGGTGACCGGACGCCAGGGGTAATCGGGTCGTACAGATTCAGTGGAGATTACGGGCCCGAAACCTACGGAACCGTAAGGATTTCTGTCCTGCCCTTCCCCTTGTGCGGGCATTTTCCACCGCTGACCTGTGCGGACGCGCGAACCTCCAGGATTCCCACCCTCCCGCCCTTCTGCGCCGTGGGGTAGCTTTCACCGCGCTGTAGGGGAGTGCCAACAGGATCGGGGAGCGGGGTTTGCGCGAGTTCAACAACCCTCCGTTGGCGTTGGCACCGCCGGTGGGCGGTCTGGCCGACGTCGTCTTCGAGCGTGCCCAGGACGACCCCCTCCATGTCTCCCTCGGCCGCAAGGACGAGCAGGACGAGTGGCGGGACGTGACCGCCGCCGAGTTCCGTGACGAGGTCCTCGCGCTCGCCAAGGGTCTGCTCGCGCGGGGCGTCCGCTTCGGCGACCGGGTCGCGATCATGTCCCGCACCCGCTACGAGTGGACGCTGTTCGACTTCGCGCTGTGGACGATCGGCGCCCAGGTGGTGCCGATCTACCCCACCTCGTCGGCCGAGCAGTGCTTCTGGATGCTGCACGACGCGCAGGTCTCGGCGGCCATGGTCGAGCACGAGGACCACGCGATGACCATCGCCACCGTCATCGACCGGCTCCCCGCGCTGCACCAGCTGTGGCAGCTCGACACGGGCGCCGTGCAGGAGCTGTACGACGCCGGCGCGCACATCGAGGACGAGGTGGTGCACCGGCACCGCCAGGCCGTCACCCCGGACTCGACGGCGACGATCATCTACACCTCGGGCACCACGGGCAGACCCAAGGGCTGTGTCATCTCGCACGGCAACTTCATGTACGAGGCGGACACGGTCATCGACTCCTGGGAGTCGGTCTTCCACTCGAAGCGGGGCGACGAGGTGGCGACCTTGCTGTTCCTGCCGCTGGCGCACGTCTTCGGGCGGATGGTGGAGGTCGCGGCGATCCGCGGCGGGGTCCGTTTCGGCCACCAGCCGCAGCTGAACGCCGCCGCCCTGCTGCCGGACCTCGTCGCCTTCAAGCCGACGTTCATCCTGGCCGTGCCGTACATCTTCGAGAAGGTCTTCAACGCGGCCCGCCGCAAGGCCGAGAAGGACGGCAAGTCCGGTCCGTTCGAGAAGGCCGTCGAGGTCGCGGTGAAGTACGCGGACGCGGTCGAGGGGAAGGCGTGGGGCATCGGCCCCGGACCGTCGGCGGCCTGCGCATGCAGCACCAGCTCTTCGACAAACTCGTCTACTCCAAGGTGCGGGCCGCCATGGGCGGCCGTATCCGCAACGCCATGTCCGGCGGGTCGGCCATGGACCGTCGCCTCGGACTGTTCTTCGCGGGCGCGGGCGTCCAGATCTACGAGGGCTACGGCCTCACCGAGTCGACGGCCGCCGCGACCGCGAATCCGCCCGAGCGCACCCGCTACGGCACGGTCGGCCAGGCCATCCCCGGCGTCACCGTGCACATCGCGGACGACGGCGAGATCTGGCTCAACGGACCCAACGTCTTCCAGGGGTACCTCAACAACCAGAAGGCGACCGACGAGACACTGCACGACGGCTGGCTCGCCACCGGGGACCTGGGCTCCCTCGACGAGGACGGCTACCTCACGATCACCGGGCGCAAGAAGGAGATCCTGGTGACCTCCGGCGGCAAGAGCGTCGCGCCCGGACTGCTGGAGGAGCGGGTGCGGGACCATCCGCTGGTCTCGCAGTGCATCGTCGTCGGCAACGACCGCCCCTACATCGCCGCCCTCGTCACCCTCGACCACGAGGCTGTCGAGCACTGGCTCACCATGCGCGGCAAGCCGCGGATGTCCCCGGCCGAGCTGGTGCGCGACGCCGACCTGGAGACCGAGGTGCGGCGCGCGGTCGTAGCCGCCAACACCCTGGTCTCGCAGGCCGAGTCGATCCGCACCTTCCGGATACTGGCCCAGCCGTTCACCGAGGAACACGGTCTGCTGACCCCGTCCCTGAAGCTGAAGCGCAAGGCCATCGAGAACACGTACGCGAACGAGGTCGAGGCGCTGTACCGGGCCTGAACTTCCTTCTTTCTAGCCGATGTTGACGCGGAAGAGCTTGTCGGAGCCGACGGGCTGATTGCCGTTGTTGTCACAGTTGGTGGTGGACAGCCACAGCTGGTCGGCGCCGGGGACCTTGGTGACGGTGCGCAGCCGGCCGTACGTGCCGACGTAGTACGCGGTCGGGGTGCCGACGTTCTCGGTGTCGCCGTTGATCGGGATGCGCCACAGGCGTTCGCCGCGCAGGGATGCCATGTAGACGACGTTGCGGACGATGGCGATCCCGCTGGGCGAGGCCTCGTTGACGTTCCAGGTGGCCTTCGGGTTGGTCATGCCGGCGACACCGCACGTCCCTTCGCAGGTGGGCCAGCCGTAGTTCGCGCCCGGTTTGATGAGGTTGAGTTCGTCCTTGGAGCTGTTGCCGAACTCGGCTTCCCACAGGCGGCCGTTGCGGTCGAAAGCGAGGCCCTGCGGGTTGCGGTGGCCGTAGGAGTAGACGTAGGTGCCGAACGGGTTGCCGGGCGCCGGCTTGCCGTCCGTCGTCATGCGCAGGATCTTGCCGTTGAGGGAGGTCTTGTCCTGGGCGAGGTCGGGGGTCTGGGCCTCGCCGGTGGAGACGTAGAGGTAGCCGTCGGGTCCGAACGCGAGGCGGCCGCCGTTGTGGTAGCGGTTCTTCTTGATGCCCTGGAGGAGGACGGTGTAGTCGGTGAGGGTGGTGCCGTTGTACGTCATGCGGACGACGCGGTTGCCCTCGGACGCGGTGTGCATGAAGTACACGTAGTGGTTGGTGGCCCACTTCGGGTCGACGGCGACGCCGAGGAGGCCGCCCTCGCCGTTGGTGGTCACCGCGTTCGGCACCGTGCCGACCTGGGTCCGGGTGCCGTCCTTGGTGGTCTTCCAGACCTTGAAGTCGTCCCGCTCGGTGACGAGGGCGCTCTGGCCGTCGGGCATCCAGTAGGTGCCCCACGGGATGGTCCAGCCGCTGGAGAGCGTGGCGATCGACGAGGGGACACCGCCGTCGGTCGCGCAGGCCTTCGTGGTGAAGGTGACGGTGTTGCTCGGCGCGGAGACGTTGCCGGCCGCGTCGCGGGCCACGACATCCAGCGTGTACGGGCTGTCGCAGGCGAGGCCGGTGAGGGTGGTGGAGGTGCCGGTGGTGACCGTCTTGTAGACGGTGTCCCCGCTGCGGATGTCGTAGGCGACGACCGCACGGTCGTCGGTGGAGGCGCCCCAGGCGAGGTCGGCCGTGTTCGCCGTGATGGCGGCGCTCGACAGAGTGCCGGGCCTGGTGGGCGGGTTGGTGTCGGAGCTGGGTGTGGTCGTGCAGTCGACCACCGGGCTGGCGGGGGAGGTGTTCCCGGCCGCGTCCCGGGCGATGACGGTGAGGTCGTAGGTGGTGTTCGGGGTCAGCCCGGTGAGGGCCTTGCTCGTCGAACTCCCGGGCGCCTCACCGATCTTGTTGCCGTGCTCGTAGAGGTCGTACGCCGTGACGCCCACGTTGTCGGTCGAGGCGCCCCAGTTCAGGGTGAGGCCGTCCTCGCCGATGTCCGAGCAACTCGGCTGGCCGGGACGGGTCGGGGCCTGGCCGTCGGTGGCGGTGCCGACGCTGATGCGGTCGAGGTTGGGGCCGCCGTTCGCGGTGGTCGCGGTCGCCCGGATCCTGTCGGTGCCGGCCGTCAGCGGGACGTTCACGGTCTTCGTGGCCCAGGTGTTCCAGTCGGCGGTCGCCGGGAAGGAGACGGCGGGCGCTACGACCGTGCCGTTGACGGAGATGTCCAATGGGCGGTCCACGGCGGTGCCGTTGGCGTAGCGCAGGGCGACCGACGCGGGGCCGGTCGCCGCGGCGCTCACCGTGAACTCCACATACGAACCGGTGACGTTGGTGTAGTCGACGAAGCCGGTGCCCGTGTAGCCGGTGTGGTTGGTGGCGACGGTGCCCTGGACGACGGTGGCGTCCTCGGCCTGGTAGTCGGTGCTCGCCGCGTGCGCGGTGGCGCCGGTGAGCCCGGCGAGCGGCAGGGCGAGGCCAGGGAGAGCCCCCATGCGCCCCGTGCGAGCCTTCTGTCGCGTTTCATGACCGCCCTCTCAGGGTGCTGTTGACCGGGTTCACACGGATCAGACGGGTCTCGCCCGGCCGCAGTGTCGCGCTGTACGAGTCCGCGATCGTGCCCTTGTGCGAGCCGGACCAGAGGTCGGTGACGTCGCCCGTGCCGGTGAAGCCGACCTGCGACCAGTTCACGGAGACCGTCGCGCTGCCGGACGTACCGGTGTTGAACAGCGCGACCACGTAGGCGCCATTGCTCTCGCGTTTGCTCCAGGCCTGCTTCACGCCGCTGTTCACGACGCGTTCCGCGGCGACGCCGTCCTGGTCGACGCCGATGAGGCGGTCGTTGGTGAGCATCGCCTTGTCGACGGTGTCGAGGTGGGTGAGGTCGGTGCCGAGCAGCAGAGGTGAGCCCGCCATCGCCCACAGGGTGAAGTGCGAGCGCCGCTGGTCGGCCGTCAGTCCCACCTGGTCGCCGTTGCCGACCTCCAGGGAGTCCAGGTCGTTCCAGCCGCCCGGCCCGGCGTACGGCTGCCAGGACGCGGCGGTGTTGAAGCGCGCGGAGACGTGCGACCAGTCGGTGAGCGGGTAACCGCTGCCGTTGGCGCCGGGCCCGCAGTAGCACTCCACGTCGCCCTGGGTGCGCCAACTGTTCGCGTACTGACGCCAGGTGGCGGCGTCCGCGATCGGAAGGTTGTTGGAGAGCGCGAAGTTGATGGGCCGTCCGCTCGCCCGCAACGCCTTGTCCCAGGCCTGCACGTCGGCGAGGTCGGCACTGCCCACGCCGTCGATCTTCAGGTAGTCGACGCCCCACGAAGCGAACTGCTTCGCCCACGAGTCGACGAACTCCTGCGCGCCGGGCTTCCCGTAGTCGATGTAGTACATGTTCTTGCAGTTGTAGTTCTTCTCCGTCCTCGACGTGTCCGCGATGTCCTTCGCGCGGTACGAGGTGCCCTCGATCGGCGTGTTCGCGGTGACCGCGTTCTTGGCGATGCCCGGGGTGACGTAGAAGCCGAACTTCAGCCCCTTGGAGTGGATGTAGTCGGCCAACGCCTTGATCCCGGACGGGAACTTGGCCGGGTCGACGGCCCAGCGGCCGTAGGAGTCGACGGTGAAGCCGTTCGCGTCGCACTTCTGCCAGAAGTCGTCGAGGTTGACGTACACGAAGCCGTGGTTGTTGAGGCCGCTCGCCACCAGCGCGTCCGCCTGGGCCTTGATCTTGGCCTCCGTGGGCGTGCGGCGGACGTAGCTCCAGCTGCTCCAGCCCATGGCGGGGCGCTGCGACTGGCCGTTGTCCGACATCGGGGTGAAGGCTGTCGCGGGGGTCGCGTAGGACGTGCCGATCCATGCCTCGTCGATCCGCAGTCGCTTGTAGCGGGTGGTGTCGGTGGCGGCGGCCCAGGTGGAGTCGACTTCGAGGCGGACGTATCGCGCGGTGGCCGCGGTGAGGTCGATGCCCTGGATTCCGCGCCGGCTTGGCACCTCACCGGTCTTGACCGCACTCCCCCAGGTGGTGCCGTCGTTGCTCAGGTACACCTTGTACGCCTTGATCCGTGCCGACTGCTCGGTGTCGGAGCGGGCGTAGGCCACGGAGTCCTCACGCTGGTTGAGCCCGATGTACTGCACCTTCTTCGAACTGCCCAGGTCGAAGGTGAGGTTGACGGGCAGGGTCTTGTTGTTGTCCCAGTAGGTGAGGTAACTCCCGTCCCCGGCCGCCGAACCCGCGCGGCCGCTCGCCGAGGCGCTCGCGCTCACCGTGACGCCGGGCAGGATGCCCTGACGGCCGGCGGTCGTGACCTTGAAGACGGTGTCGTACGGGTCCCAGCCGCCGAGCCCGCTGAGGGTGAGCACCCCGCCGGACTGGGACCACGAAATCGCCGCCCCGGTACGGAGGTTGGTGACGGAGGCGATGCGGTAGCCGTTGTCGCGGACGCGCAGGGTGCTGGTACTGGGCGGGGTCAGGACGTGGATGTACTGGAGGTCGGGGTCGGTCCGGCTGACGGTGGTGACGCCGTGGGCGCCGTCGTTCCAGAAGCCGGGTTTGAGGCCGCCGTACAGGTAGCCGCCGCCCTCGGTGCCGTGCAGGGATTCCCAGATGGGGTCGAGGTAGGAGTTCGCGAAGTTGTTGAAGGCGGCCTGATTGGCCGGGAACTTGCCGTTGACCTGGGCGGTTTCCGCCATCAGCGCCTTCACCGAGGAGCCCGTGTTGGTGACGAGGCGGCCCAGGGTGAGCATCCGGTCGACGGCCGGGTCGGAGCCGTCGTACCACCAGGCGCCGGTCGAGGGGAGCTTGAAGTCAGCTTCCGTCAGGCGGGGTTGTGCGGTGTACACAGCCTGCGGGTAGTCGTATGCGGGCGACATTCCCGTCTTCTGCTCGTTGCTGATCATGTCCATGATGGGTGTGTCTTCGTTGTTGTTGCTGAGCGTGTAGTTCGGCCGCTTCTGGTAGATCTGCTGGTAGAGGTCGTGGCTCTCCCAGTACGCGTTGTCGTTGTCGATCCAGAAGCCGCCGAGGTCGGGATAGCGGTCCATGACCTCGAAGAAGTTGTCGTAGCTGAACTGCCCGAAGCCGTCGCGGGTGGTCAGGTCGACGCTCTTGCCCTTGTAGGCGGAGTAGGCGGCCGAGTCGAGCCACTCGTGGCCGCCCTCGTCGTGCCACTGCGGGTCGTCGGTCATGTAGAGGATGACCTTCATGCCCTTGGCCTTCGCCGCGGTGATCAGCTCGCCGAGGAAGTCCCGCTTGGTGGAGCAGGATCCGGGGATCTTGGACGGCCAGGGGCGGGCGTAGCCGAGGCGGCTGTGGAAGGTCGCCAGGACGAGGTACTGCGTATGCAGTTTCCGGGCCTCGTTGATCCAGTAGTCGGGGTCCAGCCGCCGCTGGTGACGTCGTTCTCCCAGGCGGTGCAACTGGTGTGGGCGGGCGCGGTGCGCAGACCCCAGTGGAGGAAGAGGCCGCCGACGGAGCCTCGGAGGAAGTCCTGGCGGGGGTTCTCCAGGTCCAGGGGGCGGGCGGCGGCACCGGACGGGAGGGTGCTCGTGGTCGCGCCGGTCCCGCCGGTCGCTTCGGTCGCGCAGTTCTCGGTGGAGCCGGTATTGGAGACGCGTGGCGCACCGGCGCCGCTGACGCAGTAACCGTTCACGTCCTGGAAGCCGAGGTCGTAGGGCGAGTTGGTGCCCCGCTGCGCGGTGAAGCCGGTGAAGCGGACGTCGCTCGCCGCGTTGGCGATGACGGCGGGCCGGCCGTCGTTCGCCGCGAACTTCACGGAACTGTCGGTGAAGTGGACGTGGTCGGCGTTGTGCAGGTACCAGCCGTAGGCCGGCCGGGTGCCGATGGCCTTCGGGTTGTAGTCCTTGGGGTCGTTGCTCGGTACGCCGGTGGACATGGTGCCGTTGCCGCCGGGGACGGTGATGTGGACGTTCGTGAACGTGATCCCGCTGATCCGGTGGCCGCTCTCGCCCCACAGGGTCGGGCTGAAGGAGGGGCTGTTGCCGGTGGCCGTGACGTTGTCGTAGGTGACGTCGCTGATCGAGCCGACGCCCGGACTGTTGCCGCAGCGCTTCCGCGTGCCGATCTTCTCCATGATCGGCGAGTGGACGCCGGTCATGGTGATGTCCCGGTAGTGGACGTCGGAGATCTTCGCGCCGTCCATGGAGACCATGCCGAGGCCGGACTTGTCGGCGCCCTCGATGCGGATCTTCTGGAACTGGTAGTCGGAGAAGTCCCCGCAGGTCTCGGAGCCGAACATGAGCGCGTTGCAGCACCTGGCCGAGAGGAGGAATCGCTCACGCGGACATGGCCGTTGGGGAGTTTCGCGCCGAGTGCGTAGTCGCTCTTGAAGACGAGCGCGTCGTCGTTGGCCTTGATGTTCGCGCCGGTGATCGTGACGTGGGTCGTGGAGATGATGTTCCAGCCGTCGCGGTCGCTCGCGGTGTCGATGGTCAGCCGGTCCGAGGTGACGTTGGTGCAGCCGTTGATCAGCGCGGCGAAGTGGCCGCCCCGGCGCAGGGTGAGCCCGTCGCCGATCCGGAGTCCGTCGCAGCGGGTCAGCGACAGGATCTTGTCGGCCTGGCCGGACCTGGGGTTGCCGGTGATCAGGTTGCCGAGCCCGTCGATGACCCCGCCGCCGACGAAGCCGATGTTCGTGAGCCGGTCGCCGTAGATCATCGCGTCATGGAAGTGGCTGTGCCCGTAGTCCTGGTACTGGTCGTTCGGGTTGGCCTCGGGAGCGTCGTAGGTGTCCGCGGACGAGCCCTGGATCGTGGCGCCGGTGTCGACCTGGAGCGTCACGTCGCTCTTCATGTGGATGGTGTTCTTGGACTTGTAGGTGCCGGCCGGGAAGCGGACCGTGCCGCCGCCGGCCGAATTGGCCGCCGTGATGGCCTTGTTGACGGCCGGGGTGTCGTTGGCGGAGCCGTCGCCCTTGGCGCCGTAGTCGCGGACGTCGTAGACGGTGGCGTGCGGCGCATCCGGTGCGGGAGGCGTGGCCGCGAGGGCCGAGGGGTGGGCGAGGCCGAGCACGACGGCGAACGCGAAGAACACGCTCGCCGCCCAACTGCGCCTGTACATCGGGGGTTTCATACGGGACCTGGTGGGGGTTTCATGGCACGGACTCCTCACACGAGCTGGTAGCCGCGGAGATCGGTCAGCAGGAGATAGGTGTTCTGAAGGGACCCTGAGGTGTCACCGAGGGAGCGGTAGATGCCCCACTTGGGGCGGACGCGGTCGGCGAGGAAGGTGTCGACGCCGGTCTTCGACTTGTCGATCACCGTCGTGGAACCGGACGTGAGGATCCAGCGGACCGAACCCGCCGTGCCGTTGCCGACCTTGACCTGGACGTCGACGTCGGTCCAGGTGTCGTGCAGCGGGTCGAGACCGGTACGGCCGACCAGGACACCGGCGATGGGCAGGTTCAGCTCGATGGTCTGCACGCCGTTCACCCGGCGCAGCGACTGCACGACGATCGGCGAGGTGCCGCTGCCGGGCTGCTTCATCTGCATGATGTGCGTGAAGGTGGTGGTCGCCTTCAGGGAGCTGGGGATGTACATCGAGTACGTGATCCGCCAGGTCTGTCCCTGGGTCCACTTGAGGTAGCCGCTGGTGCCGGTGCGCAGACCGGTGACCTCCTGGCGCTGCCGGTCGGTCGAGGTGTCGCGGTCGACGGTGTGCATGTCGAAGCGCCAGTCGTCCCCGGTGGCGCGGATGTGCGGGTGGCCGGCCGGGTGTGAGTCGGCGCGGTCGTCCTCGACGGTCTCGAAGGCGCCGAGGCCGTCGCCGCTCGCGGTCGGTGCCCACTTCTGCTGCCAGGAGGCGGCGTGGGCGGGGGTGGCGGCCGGGAGGCCGGCCGCCACGCCGGCGGCTCCGCCGAGAGCGGCGCCGAGCACCGCCCTTCTGGACGTGCCCATGACACTAATCACCTCGCAGTTGTTCGTTCATGATCAGGAAGGCGCCCAGGCCGTGGAAGTCGTTCACGGCCCGGGTGCGGGCGACGTAGTACGCGTAGTCGCCGACGTTGGTGCCGACGGAGATGTCACCGAGGTCGGTGCGGCCGTCGGCGCCGACCGAGAGCCGCGCGAGGACGCCCTCGTAGCCGCGCCGGGCGACGTCGGCGTAGTGCCGGTCCAGGTAGCCCTGCTGGGCGCCGCGCGAGAGGGCGTAGGCGAACATGCTGGAGCAGGACGTCTCGGTCCAGTTGTCGCTGCGGGCGCCTTTGTCGACGACCTGGAACCAGCGGCCGGTGGCCGGGTCCTGGTACTTCTCCAGTCCGGCCGCCAACCGGCGGAAGATGGCGAGGAGTTGGGGCCGTCGCGGGTGATCGGCGGGAAGGGCGTCGAGGACGTTCGTGACGGCCATCGCGTACCAGCCGATCGCGCGGCACCAGTGTTCCGGCGCGAGTCCGGTGCCGGGGTCGGCCCAGCTCGCGGTGCGGGACTCGTCGTAGGCGTGCTTCAACAGGCCGCCTGCGACCTGGAGATGACTGCCGTAGACGTACAGCTGCCGGGACGCCTCGTCGTCGGTGTACGCGCTGTCGCCGAACTCCTTGCCGTACTCGACGAGGAACGGGTTCACCATGTAGACGCCGTCCGCCCAGAGTTGATGGGCGCGGCTGCTGCTGTCGGCGTGCCAGAAGCCGCCGTCGCCCGTGCGCGGGTAGGTGTCGAGGCGGTCGCGGATCTTCTTGGCGGCCTTGCGGTAGCGGTCCTGGCCGGTCTCGTGATGGAGGATCACCAGAAGCCGGCCGGCCTGCATGCTGTCGAGACTGTTGAAGGACTGGCCGATCGAGCCGTCGCTTTTCACGAAGCGGTCGACGTAGCTCTTGATGTAGGCCAGGTAGCGGGCGTCGTGGGTGCGTTTGTAGGTGAGGTACTGGCCGTAGAGGTAGAGGCCGACCGGGTACGACCAGCCGCCGATGGTGCTCGGTGTGTAGCGGGCCGTCGTGGAGTCGACGACGGCCACGGACCAGTCGGGCGCGGCGGCCGGCCGGCTCGCCCTCACCGCGGTCGCGAGCGGCGGGGCCGCTCCGGTCAGGGTGGCGGTGGCAAGGGCCGCGGCGGTCAGGGCCGTTCGCAGACGTCGGCGTCTCATGTTCCTCCCTTTCCTGGTCTACTGACCGACTGATCAGTCGGTGGGGGTGAAGAGGCACCCGCTCGCCGCCGTCGGCCGACAACCCGTGCGCGCCCGGGGTCGACGAGGCCTTCACCACACCCTTTCATCCGATGTTTCGCGCATACGATCTGCTGCCTACAGAAACCTGGACAGCGCTGTACTGCTGTGGGCATACCTACTCTCCTGAGAAGGGGAGTCTCGGAGTCCTGACAGGTGCAAGTGTTCACATGGACGTATCACGTTCACGGACACGTCCGGCGGCGTGTTTCAGAGTTGCGGCAGGACGGTCAGCGGTCAATGGTCCGGACCGAAAAAGGTCGGATGCATTTCTCGCCAACCTTCGACTGGAGGTCGCCGATCCGGCGGTGGATCCGGACGGATTTCGCGGTCAGGAATGCGGCACGGGCCGTGATCGTTGACGATATGAGTACCACCCGACGACTGAAGGATCGAGAGCTCGTGAGCAGCAAGGTCCCCCGATCATCCTCAACAACGGTGTCGAGATGCCCCAGCTGGGCTTCGGTGTCTGGCAGGTGCCGGACGACGAGGCGGAGCGGGCGGTCGCCACCGCGCTCGAGGCCGGGTACCGCAGCATCGACACCGCTGCGATCTACGGCAACGAAGAGGGCACCGGAAAGGCCATCGCCGCGTCCGGCATCCCACGCGAGGACCTCTTCGTCACCACCAAGCTCTGGAACAGCGACCAGGGGTACGACGCCACACTGCGCGCCTTCGACGTCTCGTTGGAGAAGCTCGGCCTGGAGTACCTCGACCTGTATCTGATCCACTGGCCGACCCCGGCCCGGGACAAGTACCTCGACAGCTACAAGGCGTTCGAGAAGCTGCACGCGGACGGCCGGATCCGCGCGATCGGCGTCTCCAACTTCGAGCCCGACCACCTGGCCCGGCTGATCGCGGAGACCTCGGTCATCCCGGCGGTCGACCAGATCGAGCTGCACCCGCAGTTGCAGCAGCTCGCGGCGCGCGAGTACCACGCGGAGCAGGGCATCGCGACCGAGGCCTGGTCGCCGCTCGGCTCGGGCAAGGGCCTCCTGGAGGTCCCGGCGATCGTGGCCATCGCCCAGAAGCACGGCCGCACCCCGGCGCAGATCGTGCTGCGCTGGCACATCCAGCTGGGCAACGTGGTGATCCCCAAGTCCGTGACGCCGTCGCGGATCAAGGAGAACATCGAGGTCTTCGACTTCAGCCTGGACCCCGAGGACCTCGCGGCGATCAGCGCGCTGAACGAGGACCGGCGGCTGGGTCCGGACCCGTCGACGTTCAACGCGGCCTGATTCCAGTGCAGTTGGCCTGAACCCCAGGCAGCGCGAGCGCCCCGGAGCCCTGCGGCTCCGGGGCGCTTCGCTTTCCCCACCGCCGGCTCACTTGGTTCGTACCAGGGTCTTGACGCGGGCATGCAGAAGAGGCACCTTGTTGCGCACCTGGTAAGGAAACTTTCCTAACAGAAGGGTCCCCCACAGTGCGCATGCGAACACTGACCCTCGCCGCGGCCTCAGGTGCCGCCCTGCTCGCCGCCGGAGTGCTCCCCGCGAGCGCCTCCGGCGCCACCCCCCAAGTCCGCGCAGGAGGGCTCGGTCAGCGCGGCCGACCTGCTCTCCAAGGTGACCTCCTGCTCGCAGATATCGAACGGCAATTACCGCACCGACGACGAGACCTCGGCCACCGTCCCGGTCTGCGGCAAGAACGGCGCCGTGTTCTGGAAGGCCGACATGGACATCGACTGCGACGGCCAGCGCACCACGAAGTGCAACGAGAACGCCGACCCCTGGTACCAGGACGACACGGCGTTCCACCAGTCCAACGGCCAGCCCCTGAAGGCGGATTCACTGCCGTACATCGTGGTGCCCAGCTCCAGCAGCATCTGGAAGTACTCCAGCTACGGCATCAAGGGCGGCGGCGTGGTCGCCGTGATCTACAACAACAAGGTCGAGTACGCCGTCGTCGGCGACACCGGCCCCACGAACATCATCGGCGAGGCCTCGTACGCCACCGCCAAGGCCCTCGGCATCGACCCCGACCCGGCGACCGGCGGCGCCGACTCCGGCGTGACGTACATCCTGTTCAAGAACTCGACCGTGTCCCCCATCGAGAGCCACAGCGCGGCGGTCTCGCTGGGCGACCAGTTGGCGAAGCAGTTCCTCGCCAACAACTGAGCCGGGAGGGGGAGAGGAGGCCCGTTGTCGCGAGCAGGGGCGGCAACGGGTCTCACCCGTAGGGAAGTTGGGCCGTCTATGTCAGTTGGGCTGCCCGATCGGCCGTACGACGACGGTGTTGATGTCGACCCCGGCGGGCTGGCGGATCGACCACAGGATCGTGTCGGCGATCTGGTCGGCGGTGAGCAGATGGCCGGGCGGCAGGCTGCCGTTGCCGTCCCAGAACGGGGTCTCCACCCGGCCGGGGGCCACCAGCGTCACCCCGATCCCGAACTCCGTGACCTGGCGCCGGGTGTTCTCGGCGAGGCCGGTCATCGCCCATTTGGTGGCGCCGTAGATGTTGCCGGGGTGTGCACGAACCCGGCGACGCTGCCGATCAGCACGATCCGGCCGTGCGTCTGCTTCAGCGCGTCGACGGACGCCCGGATGAGCAGGGGGCGGGACCGAGGACGTTGGTCAGCACCATCTCGGTCCATCCGGCCGGGTCGCCGTCGGCCACCGCGTCGTGCGTGGCGACCCCGGCGTTGGCGACGACCGCGTCGAGCCGCCCGAAGCGTTTCAGTGTCGTCTCGACGGCGGCCTGCACCTCGTCGTACTCGGCCGCGCTGCCGGGTATCGTCAACAGGCCCTCGGGGTGCCCGAGTTGGGCGGCGAAGTCGTACAGCCGCTGCTCGCTGCGGCCGGTGACGGCCACCCGGCCCCCGGCAGCGAGGAGTTGACGGGCGACGGCGGCGCCGATCCCGCTGCCGCCGCCGGTGATGAGCGCGACGTGAGAGTTGTCGTTCATGGTGGTGGTCCCCCGTGTATCGGTGAACTCCGCGCAGTTGGAGGGGCAGTTCATCACCTTGAGCACGCTCGAAGTCAAGCCGCCGAGATCACGGGCCCTTCCGCCCGGGCGGACCACGGGCCGACTCAGCCGGTCCGCACCGCCGTGTACACGGTGTGCGCGGCGAGCACGAACACATCGGCGCGCCGGTGCACGCTCGCCTCGTCCTGCGGGTCGACGAGCCGGCCGAGGGCGGCCCGGTCCTCGGCGCCCAGGGCCTCGCCGTAGATGTCACGGACCCGGGTCAGCCAGGTGGCGGCGTAGGCGCGGACGCGGTCCGGGGCCGGAGCCGGCAGGTCGAGGAGGAAGCTGCGGGTGCCGGTGTGCTTGAGGCCGACCGACTCCATCAGGGCGGGCCAGTTCTCGGTCTCGGTGACGGCGCCGGGCAGCTCCTCGCGCATCTGCGCGAACCACTCGGCCTCGATCGCGTCGATCCGCGCCTCCAGGCCAGGGCGGCCGATACCGAAGTCGCGGGGCAGGAACCGGGAGGGCAGGCCGCCCTCCATGATCGCGAGGGTGCCGCCGGGCGCGAGCCGCTCCGCGAACGCGGCGAGCCCGGCCCGCTGGTCACCGAGGTGGTGCAGGCTGCGGCTCGCCCACAGCAGGTCGGCCGGGTACTCCAACTCGCCCAGCACCTCGGGCAGTTCACCGGTCAACGTGCTGAAGCGGTCACCGAAGCCCTGCCGGTCGGCGCGGGCGCGGGCCCGCTCCAGGAGGGGTTCGGAACCGTCCACGGCGACGACGCGGGCACCAGGGAACGTCTCCGCGAACAGACACGCGACCACCCCGGGTCCGCTGCCCACGTCGACGATCAGCCCCGGGTCGGTCCGCTCCTTCGCGAGCCATGCCATGGCCCGTTCGTACAGCGGCGCGAACAGCTCCGCCTGGCTCTCCAGCAGGGGGCCCATGACGGCCCAGTCGAGCGCGGTGTGGTCGTGCTGACGGCGGCCCCCACCGGCCTCCTTCCCGTGCCCGGGACCGTGATCATGCCCGTGGTCGTGCCGGCCGTCCTGCTCGTGCCCGTGGTCGTGCCTGTGCTCGTGCGCCATGGTGGTCAGCCTCTCGTCCGCCTGCCACCAGCCTGCGCCGACGCACCGCGCGGCGGCCAGTCACGTTGCCGAAGCGGCAAAATACTGCGGCAAAAAGAGGCGTCGAAATTCGGATGCGCCGGAGACCACCGGTCCCGGAGCATGCCCGTATGGACGACGCGATGGCGCAACGCTTCCTCGAGGACGGCTTCGTGAAGATCGAGGGCGCCTTCCCGCCCCGGGTCGCGGAGCACTGCGCGCGACTGCTGTGGCGGGAGACGGGCTACGACCCGGAGGACCCCGGCACCTGGAAGGATCCCGTGGTGTGGGTGGGCGACATGGCCCAGGGACCGTTCGCCGCGTCGGTCAACTCCCCGCGTTGCATGAGGCGTTCGACCTGCTGGTGGGCGCCGGGCGGTGGCAGTCCCGGTACTCGGTGGGCAGTTTCCCGCTGCGTTTCCCGCACGCGACGGAACCGGACGACGCCGGCTGGCACATCGAGGGCAGCTACGCGGCGGAGGGTGCGGAGCACGAGTGGCCGTACACGAACCTGGTGTCGCGGGGCCGGGCGCTGCTGATGCTGATGCTCTACTCCGAGGTCACCGAGGAGGACGCCCCGACCCGCATCCGGGTCGGCTCCCACCTGGACGTGCCCCGCGTCCTTGCCCCGTACGGCGAGAAGGGCGCCTCGTCGCTCGCACTCGGCCCGCAGGTGGCCGAGGCGTCCGCCGGGCGCCCCCACACACGCCACCGGCAAGCCCGGCGACGTCTACCTCTGCCACCCCTTCCTGGTCCACGCGGCCCAGCCGCACCACGGCACCCGCCCCCGCTTCATGGGCCAACCACCCCTGATGCCGGCAGCGCCATACGAGTTGGACCGCCCCGACGGCACCTGTTCGCTGGTGGAGTCAGCAATGCGCTGAGGCCTGTCGAACAAGGCCTGACCCCACGCCCCTTGTCCTACAGCGGCGGATACGCATTCGCCATCAGCTGCTGAAACTGAGCCGAGAACCAGTGCCCGGACAACGGCGCGTTCGGCAACGCCCCAGACAGATTGTTCCCATTGCGCGCATTTCCCGTATACGTCGGATCGCACATCCGGTCAAACCCCTTGCCCTCGTCGTTGGCGATGGCAGTACTGGACCCGTCCGACTCCCCGGCGGCTTCATCCACACATACGCGTCGATCCCGGCGGCAGGAGCAGCCTGCGGCCGCTCACCCAGTCCCGCGCCGGCCTGGTTGCACCAGTTCCCGATGTGGATCCGCCGGTCGTACCGCCCACCGTCAACGTACGTGTCCACGCTGGTGGTTGCGCCCGGCCCGGCAGGACGGGCGGACCCACCCCACCCGTTGCGCGACGTGTCGATCAGCATGCCGATACCGGAGTTGAAGCCCACGGACACCAACTCGTTGCGGAATGCCTGGGCGTACGACTGCTCGTCCACGTAGCGGTTCCAGTCGACCCACTTGGACTGGCGCACGGAGACACCGTTGACGCTGTCGTTGATGGTGAAGTTGTTCTCCTTCAGGGCGCTGTAGTTGGCCGTGTTGGTGATGAACCCGGCCACGTCGTCGACGGTCGCGCCCTCGGCGTTCGCGGCCTGGTAGAAGAGGTTCGCGGAGGGGACGAAGTTGTCGTCCCAGCCGAGCCAGCCGTGGTGTCCGGCGTCGATGTAGTTGTAGACGTTGGGGATCGCGCCGAGCTTCTTCAGCGCGTAGCCCACGCCCTTCACGTAGTTGCCGTTGGCGAGCATCGTGTCGCACTGCGGGGTGGCGGTGGCCTTGCTGCCGGTGTTGGTCACGAGGTTGGGCAGCGAGTCGATCTCGATCGTGGTGACGATCCGCAGCGAGGCGTACTTGCTGTCGGCGAGGATCGAGGCGATCGGGTCGATGAACTCGCTCTCGTAGCGGCCGATCTCGGTCGGGCCGAGTTCACCGTTGGAGGCGAGGGCCGCGCAGTCGCGCCCGGGGAGGTCGTAGACGACGAGCTGGACGACCTCTTCGCCGGTGCCCTTCTGGGCGAGCGCCGCGTCGAGGTGGGCGCGCAGGCCCATCCCGCCGTTGACGCCGTTGATCGCGGCGATGCGGTCGAGCCAGACGCCGGTGGGCTGGTTGGAGACCCGGCTGCCACCGGTCTCGGCGGCGGCCTTCGCGGACCACTCCGGGTTCACGTACACCTTGGCGCCCGCGTACGGGTTGTCGACCCGCCCGCTGGGATCGGTGGTGCCACCGCCCCTCCCCGCCGCTGCCGTCGTCGACGTTGCAGGTCACCCCGTCGAGGGTGAAGGTGGTCGGCAGCGCGTTGGTGCCGCTGTAGGAGGCGTTGAAGCCGAAGCTGACCGAACTCCCGGTCGCCAGGCTTCCGTTGTAGGTCTCGTTGGCCGCCGTGACGGCGGTCCCGCTCTGGCTGATCTTCGCGTTCCAGCCGCTGGTCACCTTCTGGTTGCCGGCGTACGACCACTTCGCGGCCCAACTGGACTTGGCGGCCCCGTTGTTGGTGATCGTGACGGCGGCGGTGAAGCCGGTGTCCCACTGGTTCTGCACCTTGTAGTCGACGCTGCAGGGGATCGCGGCGATGCCGGTGTCCGCCGAGGGAGCGGCGGCGACCGCCGTCCCCGAGGCCCCGGCGACGAGCACCAAGGCAGCGAGCAACGCTGTTCTGGTACGGCTCATGAGTGCGGGTTTCCTTGTCTGTGAAGGAAGTTGAGTGCGGTGCTGCGGTGTGCGCTGTGCGGAGTGCGCTGTTCGGTGTGCGGGGGCGCCTATCCGTTGAGGGCGCGCAGGTGGTCGCGCAGCCCGATGCCGTACGCCGTCGGCGTACCGTCGTAGTCGGAGATCAGTGACGGACCCGTGGAACAGTCCCAGGTGTTCCAGGTCCAGCCGAGATACGAGAGCCCGCGGTCGTCGAACCACTTCATGACCTGGTCGACGAAGGCGTGCGAGCAGGTGTTCTCGCCGATCTCCCCTGCCACCAGCGGCACTTGGGCCGCGACGGGGGCGAGTGTGGTGTTCCAGCAGCTCTCGGTCGCGCAGGTGTTGAAGTTGTACACGTGGTACGCGGCGACGAGATTGCCGGTCGGGTCAGTGGGTCTGTAGGCCAGCCACTGGCTCAGGTCGTTCGAGTACGCGAGCCCGCCGGCCATGATCACGTTGGTGGCGCCGGTGGACCGTACGGCGTCGACGAGATCCTGCATCCCGGCGACCTCGTACCCGATGCCGGGGCAGGTGCCGCCGTCGCGCCAGCACTGCCACGCCTGGGTGGTCGTGGAGGTCGCGCGGTCCGGGTAGGGCTCGTTGAACAGGTCGAACGCGACGGCCTTGTCGCCCTTGAAGGTGCTGGCGACCGAGGACCAGAACGACGGCGTGTACTGCGCGTCCGGCATCGGCTTCTGGCAGGTGGCGTGCACGTCGGAGCAGCCCGCCGAGTTGCCGGTGTACTGGCCGTAGGTCCAGTGCAGTTCGACGATCGGGGTCATGCCGTGCGCCTCGACCTTCGCCACCAGGTCCTTGACGGCGGCGATGTAGTTGGCGCCCCCGTACTCGGGCTTGATGTTCGAAAGCCCCAGCCAGCACTCCTCGTTGAGCGGAATGCGGACCGTGTTCGCCTTCCAGTCGGCGATCGCCGCGACGGCCGCGTCGTCCACCGGGCCGTCCCAAATGCCGTACCCCTGCACGCACATGAACTCGCCGCCGGAGCGATTGACCCCGAGCAGACGCCGGTTGGTGCCGTCGGCGTCCACGAGCCTGTTCCCGGAGACGTGCAGCGCGGGTGCGGTGCCGTCGGTCGGCGGTGAGGTCGGAGGCGGTGACGTGGGTGGCGTCGGCTCCGCGTCGACGTTGCAGGTCGTGCCGTTGAGCTTGAACGCCGACGGTACGGCGTTGCTCCCCGCCCAGTTGGCGAGGAACCCGGCGCTGACGCTCGCGCCGGTGCCGAGGGTGCCGTTCCAGCTCTCGTTGGTCGCGGTGACCGTCGTGCCGGACTGGGACCACTTGGCGTTCCAGCCCTGGGTGACCTTCTGGCCGCCGGCGAAGTCGAAGCTCAGGCTCCAACTACTCACCGGTGCCCTGTTGTTGGTGATCCGCACTGCACCTTGGAAGCCGGTGTCCCACTGGCCGGTGACGGAGTACTCCACCGTGCACGCGGGAGTGGCGCCGGACGCCGTGACCACCGGAACGACCAATGCCCCGACAAGGGCGGTCGCGCCGGCCACGGCTAAAAGTACTGAACGCGGGGGTGTCGCATGAGCGACTCCTTGCAGCTCGGGCGCGTCGCAAGGACGCGTCGACTGACGGAATCGCTCCCACTGGTGTCCAGGAAGGTAGCGCCAAGTGACGGTAAAGGACAGGGGAGTCACAGACTTTCGCTGACTTTCCCCAATCCGCGCTCGTCGAATCTTTTCGACTCCGTAAGCACCTTGACGGCTCACACCCTCGTCCCCACGATGGGAGCGCTCCCACTGGTTCAAGGCTTGTTGCTGCTCCGCCCCCACTTCTCCGAGCCGCAAGGAGGAACCAGCACATGCACCCCAGAAGGAGACGCCGCGTCACGCGGAGACTCTGGACCGCCGTCGTGGCGGCCCTCGCCCTTCCGTTGTCGCTGCTCGCGACGGGTACAACTCCCGCTCAGGCGGCGACGGTTCAGTGCAGCGTGGACTACAGGACCAATGACTGGGGCTCCGGCTTCACCGCGGATCTGACCCTCACCAACCGGGGTACGGACGCGATCAACGGCTGGACCCTGACGTACGGCTACACCGGCAACCAGAAGCTCAGCAACGGCTGGAACGGCACCTGGTCCCAGTCCGGTTCCACGGTCTCGGTGACGAACGCGTCGTACAACGGGACGATCGCCGCCGGCGCCGCCGTCTCGACCGGCGCGCAGTTCAGCTACAGCGGCACCAACACCGCGCCCACCTCGTTCGCGGTCAACGGCACCACCTGCGCCGGCGCGCACCAACCGCCGATCACGGTGCTGACCAGCCCGAACGCGGGCGCGATCTACACGCAGGGAGCCGCGGTCCCGCTCGCGGCGACCGCGGCGGCGGCCGACAGCGCGACGATCAGCAAGGTGGAGTTCTACGACGACACCACGCTGCTCGGCACGGACACGACCTCGCCGTACTCCTTTTCGGCCTCCGGTTTGACCGTGGGCAGTCATTCGCTGGTGGCGAAGGCCTACGACAGCCTCGGCGCGTCCGGGGAGTCGACCCCGGTCGGCATCACGGTGACGTCGGGGCCCGCGGTGGTTGCCTCACCGGCCCAACTCGGCGTCCAGCAGGGCAAGACGGGCACCTTCGCGGTGTCGCTGTCCTCGCAGCCGGCGTCGAACGTGACGGTGACGACGGCTCGCGCGAGAGCGGCACCACGGGGCTGTCGGTCACCGGCGGCGCGTCGCTCACCTTCACGCCGTCGAACTGGAACACCGCGCAGCCGGTGACCCTCACGGCCGACGCGTCGGGCACCGGGTCGGCGTCCTTCGAGTCGACGGCGACGGGGTTCACCAAAGCGACGGTCACGGTGACGGAGCTGGCGGCGGCGAACGCGTACGACGCCCGCTTCCTGGACCTGTACGGCAGGATCACCAACCCCGCGAACGGCTACTTCTCGCCGCAGGGCATCCCCTACCACTCGGTGGAGACCCTGATCGTCGAGGCACCGGACCAGGGGCACGAGACCACGTCGGAGGCGTACAGCTATCTGCTGTGGCTGCAGGCGATGTACGGCAAGGTGACGGGCGACTGGTCGAAGTTCAACGGTGCCTGGGCTCTCATGGAGAAGTACATGATCCCGACCCACGCCGACCAGCCGACCAACTCGTTCTACAACGCGTCGAAGCCGGCGACGTACGCGCCCGAACTGGACACCCCGAACGAGTATCCGGCGAAGCTCGACCCCTCGGTGCCGGTGGGATCGGATCCGATCGCCGGTGAACTGAAGACCGCATACGGTACGGACGACGTCTACGGTATGCACTGGCTGGAGGATGTCGACAACACCTACGGCTACGGTGACACGCCGGGCGGCGGGTGCGAGGCGGGCCGACGGCGAGCGGGCCGTCGTACATCAACACCTTCCAGCGCGGAGCGCAGGAGTCGGTGTGGGAGACGGTGCCGCAGCCGACCTGCGATGCCTTCAAGTACGGCGGAAAGAACGGGTACTTGGACCTCTTCACGGGTGATTCCTCGTACGCCAGGCAGTGGAAGTACACCGACGCGCCGGACGCCGACGCGCGGGCTGTGCAGGCCGCGTACTGGGCCGACGTGTGGGCCAAGGAGCAGGGCAAGGGCTCCGACGTCTCCGCGACCGTCGGCAAGGCGGCGAAGATGGGCGACTATCTCCGGTACGCCATGTACGACAAGTACTTCAAGAAAATCGGCAACTGCGTCGGACCCTCGACCTGCCCGGCCGGGACCGGCAAGGACGCCTCGGACTATCTGCTGTCCTGGTACTACGCGTGGGGCGGCGCCAATGACACCAGCGCGGGTTGGGCCTGGCGCATCGGGTCCAGCCATGTGCACGGGGTTACCAAAACCCGCTGGCGGCCTACGCGTTGAGCTCGTACGCGGACCTGAAGCCCAAGTCCGCGACCGGCGCGGCGGATTGGAGCACCTCGCTGTCGCGGCAGCTGGAGTTCTACCGCTGGCTGCAGTCGAGCGAGGGCGCCATCGCCGGTGGGGCGACGAACAGTTGGCAGGGTCGGTACGCGACTCCGCCGGCCGGGACGTCGACGTTCTACGGCATGTACTACGACCCGCAGCCCGTCTACCACGACCCGCCGTCCAACCAGTGGTTCGGGTTCCAGGCGTGGTCCATGGAGCGGGTCGCCGAGTACTACCAGCAGACGGGGAACGCGAGCGCGAAGGCGGTCCTCGACAAGTGGGTGGCGTGGGCGCTGTCCAAGACCACGGTCAATCCGGACGGGACGTATCTGATTCCCTCGACGTTGCAGTGGTCGGGGCAGCCGGACACGTGGAACGCGTCAAGTCCCGGCGCCAATACGGGACTTCATGTCACCGTGGCCGACTACACCAATGACGTGGGTGTGGCCGCCGCATACGCCAAGACGCTGACGTACTACGGCGCGAAGTCCGGCAACGCGGCCGCGAAGACGACCGCGAAGGCGCTGCTCGACGGGATGTGGGGCAACTACCAGGACAGCCTGGGTGTCGCCGTTCCGGAGACTCGGGCGGACTACAACCGGTTCGACGACAGTGTGTACGTGCCGAGTGGGTTCAGCGGGACGATGCCGAACGGGGATGCGGTCAACTCCGCTTCCACGTTTGCCTCGTTGCGGTCCTTCTACAAGAACGATCCGGCGTGGTCGAAGATCCAGAGCTATCTGGCGGGTGGGGCCGCGCCGGTCTTCACGTATCACCGGTTCTGGGCTCAGGCGGATGTCGCCTTGGCCATGGGGTCGTATGCGGAGCTTCTCGAATAGCCCCGCCGGGTGCTCCGCGGGTTGGGTCGTTCTTTGACTGCGGGTCCGTTGTGGCTGGTCGCGCAGTTCCCCGCGCCCCTAAAAGACAGAGGCGTTGGACAGTGCCCTTTCTCGGAGAGTGCCCGAAGTTCCGCGTGCGTGGTCTCGTCACCTGACGACGAGACCTACCGGCCGGGCGGCCCCCACCCGCACTGGGGGTCGCCCGGCGCTCGTGTTGTGAACCCCTCTTCGTGAGAGGACCTCCCGTGCGAAGAACTCGAATTCTCACGGCCGTACTCGCCCTGGCCGCCGGGCTGTTGGTGGGTGGTCCGTCCGCCCTTGCCGTGAACGCGAACCCGAGCGCGAGCGCGCCGAAGGCGACCGTCGCGGCCGACACGTACACATGGCACAACGCCCGGATCGACGGTGGTGGGTTCGTGCCCGGCATCGTGTTCAACCGGAAGGAGAAGAACCTCGCCTACGCCCGTACCGACATCGGCGGTGCCTACCGCTGGCAGGAGTCGACGAAGACGTGGACACCGTTGCTGGACTCGGTCGGGTGGGACGAGTGGGGGCACACCGGGGTGGTGAGTCTGGCGTCGGACCCGGTCGCTCCGGACAAGGTGTACGCGGCCGTCGGGACGTACACGAACAGTTGGGATCCGACGAACGGGGCCGTGCTCAGGTCGGCTGACCGGGGCGGGAGTTGGCAGAAGACGGACCTGCCGTTCAAGCTCGGCGGGAACATGCCCGGGCGCGGTATGGGTGAGCGGCTGGCCGTCGATCCCCACAAGGACAGCGTGCTGTATCTGGGGGCGCCGAGCGGGAAGGGGTTGTGGCGGTCCACCGATTCGGGGGTGACCTGGTCGCAGGTGACGAACTTCCCCGACGTCGGCGACTACGTGCAGGATCCGACCGACACGAGCGGCTACGCCAACGACAACCAGGGCGTCGTGTGGGTCACCTTCGACGAGTCGACCGGTACGGCCGGCACCGCGACCAGAACGATCTACGTGGGGTCGCCGACCAGGCCAACGCCGTGTACCGGTCGACGGACGCGGGCGCGACCTGGAGCCGGGTGGCCGGGCAGCCGACGGGGTATCTGGCGCACAAGGGTGTACTGGATGCGGTCAACGGCTATCTGTACATCGCATACAGCGACAAGGGCGGGCCGTACGACGGCGGCAAGGGGCAGGTGTGGCGGTACGCGACCGCGACCGGCACCTGGACGGACATCAGCCCGGTCGCGGAGGCCGACACCTCCTACGGCTTCAGCGGGCTGACCGTCGACCGGCAGCACCCGGGACGGTGATGGCGACGGCGTCCAGCTCGTGGTGGCCGGACACGCAGATCTTCCGTTCCACGGACAGCGGCGGCACCTGGACCAAGGCCTGGGACTACACGTCGTATCCCACCCGTGCGAACCGCTACACCATGGACGTGTCGTCCTCGCCCTGGCTGACCTTCGGCGCGAACCCGTCGCCGCCCGAACAGGCCCCGAAACTGGGCTGGATGACGGAGTCGCTGGAGATCGACCCGTTCGACTCGAACCGGATGATGTACGGGACGGGAGCGACGCTCTACGGCACGGAGAACCTGACGAACTGGGACAGCGGTGGCCGGTTCACCGTGAAGCCGATGGTGCAGGGGCTGGAGGAGACGTCCGTCAACGACCTCGCCGCTCCTCCGTCCGGCGGGGCCCAACTCCTCAGCGCCCTGGGCGACATCGGCGGGTTCCGGCACACGGATCCGACCAAGGTCCCCTCGATGATGTTCACTTCACCGACCTTCACGACGACCACGAGCCTCGACTTCGCGGAGACCAACCCCAACACCGTGGTGCGGGTGGGTAATGCGGACTCGGGGCGCACATCGCGTTCTCGACGGACAACGGCGCCAACTGGTTCGCGGGCACTGACCCTTCGGGCGTGAGCGGCGGCGGGACCGTGGCGGCGGCGTCGGACGGCAGCCGTTTCGTGTGGAGTCCGGCGGGCGCCGGTGTGCAGTACACGACGGGTTTCGGCTCGTCCTGGTCGGCGTCGAGCGGAATCCCGGCGGGCGCGATCGTCGAGTCCGACCGGGCCGACGCGAAGACCTTCTACGGCTTCACGTCGGGGAAGTTCTACGTCAGTTCGGACGGCGGGGCGACCTTCACCGCGTCGACGGCAGCGGGCCTGCCCGCCGGTGACAGCGTGCGCTTCAAGGCGCTGCCCGGCACGAAGGGCGACGTGTGGCTCGCGGGCGGAGCGAGTGACGGCGCGTACGGGCTGTGGCACTCCACGGACTCCGGCGCCACCTTCACCAAGCTCACGAACGTCGACCAGGCCGACACCATCGGCTTCGGCAAGGCGGCGACCGGCGCCTCGTACCAGACGCTCTACACCAGCGCGAGGATCGGCGGCGTCCGCGGCATCTTCCGCTCGACCGACAAGGGCGCGTCCTGGACCCGCGTCAACGACCCCGCGCACCAATGGGGTTGGACCGGCGCGGCCATCACCGGGGACCCGAGAATCTACGGTCGCGTGTACATCTCGACGAACGGCCGCGGAGTCATCTACGGCGACTCCTCAGACGCCGGCGACGAAGGCACCGGGGGCGGCGGGGACGGCGGCACCCCGGCACCCACGGGCGCCTGCACGGTGACGTACCGGATCACGAACCAGTGGACGGGCGGCTTCCAGGCGGACGTCCAGATCACGAACACCGGCTCAACCCCTGGAACGGCTGGTCACTTGGCTGGTCCTTCGCCAACGGTCAGCAGATCGGCCAACTGTGGAACGCCAACTACACCCAGGCGGGCACGACGGTCACAGCGAAGAACGCGAGCTGGAACGGCACGGTGGCCGCGGGGTCGTCGGTGGGCTTCGGGTTCACGGGGAGTTGGACGGGGGTGAACACGAAACCGGGTGCGTTCAAGGTGGGCGATCAGAGCTGCGCGGTGGCCTGAGCGAGGGGCGTGCGCCTCGGAGGTGCGCGCCCTCCACCTCTACGACACCACTCGACCGGGGCGAGTTCTACGGCGACGACACGCACGACGGCAAGGACGTGCGGGTGCGGTTCGTGTGGTCGGGGTCTCCGCGAGCGGCGCGCGGTGGGAGCAGGCGCTCTCGGTGGACGACGGGGCGAGCTGGGTGACAACTGGACGGTGGACTTCACCCGGCCGCCTGCTTCCTGAAGGCCAGGACCGTGAACTCCGGGTCCGCGCGCGGCCGTTCCTGGTCCGGCAACGACTCCAGCCGGGCGGCGAACCGTTCGGTGAGCGGTTCGCCGGGCGGGAGCATCGTGAACCAGCCTCGGCGTAGATCCGCGACGGTGCTGCGGGGGCTGCGGCCCTGGCCGTGCCCCGGAAGCGGGCGGTGCCGGCGAGGTGGAGGCCGTACTCGGCGGCGTAGGTGCGGACGTGGTCGGGGCGGTCCTGGGCCGGGCGGCGGGGGCGGGGTGCGAGGAGATCGTCGATGTCGCTGCCGACGTCGTGGGCGGCGGCCTTGTCGACCGTGGTGACGTACACGCCGCCGGGGCGGAGGACCCGCGCGCACTCCGCGATGATCGCCCTGACGTCCGCCGGACCCTCCGCAAGGTGCAGCAGCCATATGGTCGTCGCCGCGTCGAACACCCCGTCAGGGAAAGGGAGTTGGCGGCTGTCCGCGAGGATGATCGCGCCGGGTAATCGTGCCGCCGCCGTACGGGTCATGGCGGGGGCGGCGTCGAGCCCCGTCACCCGTAGGCCCGGGCGGGCCGCGGCCAGGCGGCGGGTGACGATGCCGGTGCCGCAGGCCACGTCCAAGAGGCGTCGGGCGTTCGGCGGGACCAGGCCGAGTACGGCTTCCGCGGCCGCCTCGGCTCGGGGCTCACCGCCGCGGGTCTCGTCGTAGGCGTCGGCTTCCTTGTCGTAGTCGAGCACGCCTCTCCTTCCTGCCCTTCACTGTCGTGGTCGAGCGCGCCGATCAGTTCGCGCCGTGTCCCGGAGCCAAGTCCTCGACTCTGCGGGCGAGTTGGAAGTCCAGCTCGGTGATCGCGCCGCCCACGCTGTGGGTGTTCACGGTCAGGGAGACGGTGTGGTAGCCGAGGGTGAGGTCGGAGTGGTGGTCCAGTTCCTCCTGGACCTGGGCGATGTGAACGACCATCGCGGTGGCGGCGAAGTGCGAGGCGAGGCGGTAGGTGCGGGTGAGGCGGTCGGTGTCGACGGACCAGCCCGGGAGGTCCCCGAGACGGTCCTCGATCTCCTTCTGCGACAGCGGTGCGACGGGCATGGCCTCGCTCCTTCCTCAAGCTCGGGGTTTCGGGTCGGGCTTCGGGTCGGTCCCCACTTCAGCGTGGCACAGGCGGCGTGTCTCGGGCGGGCTCGCCGCCCTGGTCAGAAGGGTGCCCGGAGGTCAGCCCGGTACGCACGCCGCCGCGAGGTCGTCGGCGAGGGCGGCGATCGTGGCGCGGCCCTCGACACCCCGCACCCAGGTGTGCGGAGGCCGTGGTCGCCGTAGCGGGTGCCGAGGAGGTTGCCGCAGATGGAGCCGGTGGAGTCGCTGTCGCCCGAGTGGTTGACGGCGAGGAGCAGTGCGGCCTTGACGTCGCTCGCCGCGAGCGCGCTGTAGACGCCGATCGCGAGGGCCTCCTCGGCGACCCAGCCCGCGCCGAGGGACTCGACCTTCTCGGCGGTGGGCGAGCCCTCGGCGGCCAGGTCGAGGGCCGCGCGCAGAGCGGCCGACGTCTCCTGGTGGCCGGGGTGGCGCTCCAGCAGTCGTAGCGCGCGCAGGGTCGCGCCCTCCAGGGACTCCCCCGCGACGAGGTGCGCGACGATGGCGGCGAGGGCGCCCGCCGCGTAGTAGGCGGTGGGGTGGCCGTGGGTGATCTGGGCGCCGCGGGCCGCCATGGCGAAGGCACCGTCGGGGGTCTTGAGCAGGCCGAAGGGGGCCGAGCGCATCACCGTGCCGCAGCCCTTGGAGTCGGGATTGACGGGGCCGGGGCTGCCGTCGACGGGGTCCACGGGTCGGGCGCGTACTTCTGGGCGACCCCGGACAGGCACGCGTTTCCGGGGGCGCGGCGGGCGTAGAGCCAGGGCTCGGCGAGCAGGCCGGAGGTGGTGCGGTCGGCCGGTGCGGGCCGGGACTGGGTCTCCAGCCACCGCTCGTAGGCCTCCCGCAGGAGCAGGGGCCAGGCGCCGCCGATGCCCTTCTCCCGCTCGCGCGCGTGGGCCGTGATGAGGGCTTCGACGGTGAACAGGGTCATCTGGGTGTCGTCGCTGACCAGGCCTACGGCTCCGAGGTCGTCGGGCGTGCAGCCCGTCACCCCGCGCGGTCCGTGGGTCGCGCGGATGCGGTCCAGGGAGGTGAACTCGATCGGGTAGCCGAGGGCGTCGCCGACCGCGCCGCCGAGGAGGCAGCCGCGGACTCTGGACCGGTACATCGCGGTGGCCTCGCCGCCGGAGTCCCTCCTGGCCTGCTCGTACGGGTTCCTCGCCTCGTTCACGTGCGCGCTCCTTCGACTACCGTCATGCGTATGACCATTGTCTCGACCGGCACCGACAGCGCTGCCGCCGCCCCGGCCGGCCCGGGTGTCGGCCCGTTGCTGCGTGCCTGGCGGGAGCGGCGGCGGGTCAGTCAGCTGGAGCTGGCACTGCGGGCCGACTCCTCGGCGCGGCACATCAGCTTCGTCGAGACGGGGCGGTCCCGGCCGAGCGAGGAGATGGTGCTGCGCCTCGCGGAGCACCTGGACGTGCCGGTGCGGGAGCGCAACTCCCTTCTGCTGGCTGCCGGTTACGCCCCGCGCTATCCGGAGACCCCGTTGGACGACCCGGCGTTGGGCGCGTTGCGCGAGGGGCTGGAGCGGCTGATCCAGGGCTACGAGCCGTATCCGGCACTGGTGGTGGACGCCACGTACACCGTGGTCGCGGCGAACCGGGGCATCACGATGCTTCTGGACGGTGTACCGGAGTCGCTCCTCCAACCCCCGCTCAACGCGATGCGGTTGACGCTGCACCCCGAGGGCATGGCGCCGCGCATCCGTAATCTGGGTGCATGGCGCGGGCATCTCCTCACGCAGATGGAGCGGCAGATCGCCCTGCACCGGTCCGAGCCGCTGCGGGCGCTGTACGAGGAGGTCGCCGCGTATCCGGTGCCCCAGGCGGTCGACGACGGAGAGCAACCGAAGGACTCCGTACCCTACTTCGCGCTGCCGCTGCGGATCGAGCACGACGGCCGGGTGCTGTCGTTCGTCTCCTCCATCTCCACGTTCAACACCCCGATGGACGTGACGGTCTCGGAGCTGGCGATCGAGACGTTCCTGCCGGCCGATCCGGCGACCGCCAAGTACCTGCACGCTCTGGGGGCTGACGGATGATCACCTCCGAACCGCTGAGAGAGTGGCCGGAACATGGCACACTGCCCCCAGACTTCGGCGCGTATGGGGAGGCGTGGCTGTGAGTGAACGACGGCCTGCGCCCACCGTGGGCCAAGTGGTGCTGGGCAGGCGGCTGCAGGAGTTGCGTGAGGCGGCCGGCATCAAGCGCGAGGAGGCCGCGCAGGTCCTGAGGGTGGCCCCGGCGACCGTACGGCGGATGGAGATGGCCGAGGTCGCGCTCAAAGTACCGTACGTCCAGGTGCTGTTGAGCACGTACGGGGTCGCCGAGGAGGAGGCGGACGCGTTCATCGCGCTCACCGAGGAGGCGAACCAGCCAGGTTGGTGGCAGCGGTTCCACGACGTGCTGCCGGAGTGGTTCAGCCTCTACGTGAGCCTGGAGGGCGCCGCCGGACTGATCCGCTCGTACGAACCGCACTTCGTGCCGGGCCTGTTGCAGACCGAGGAGTACGCGCGCGCGTCCTGGAGGCCGGGACGATCGGGCAGACCGGGCCGGAGACGATCGAGCGGCACGTGTCCCTGCGGATGGCCCGGCAGGGGCTGCTGGAACGGGACAGTCCGCCGCACATGTGGGTCATCATGGACGAGACCGTGCTGCGCCGGCCGGTGAGCATCCGCGGTGAGGTCATGCGCGAACAGCTCGACAAACTCCTGCAGTTCGCGGAGCGGGACCGGGTCACGCTCCAGGTCGCGGAGTTCGACAACGGTCCGCACCCGGGGACGTACGCGCCCTTCTCGCTGTTCCGTTTCACCGAACCGGAGCTGCCCGACATGGTGTTCACGGAGTACCTGACCGGCGCCCTGTACCTGGACTCCCGTACGGAGGTCTCCACGCATCTGGAGGTCCTCGACCACATGACGGCGCACGCCGCGTCCGCACAGCGCACCAAGAAGATCCTGCGGGACTACCGCGAGACCTTCTGAGCACGTCCCGGGCACCTTCACGCGAACTCCCGAGGAGACGACACCGCATGACCGGACCCGACGCCGCGCACACCCGGATCGACACCAGCGGGCCGCATCCGGCGCGGGTGTACGACTGGTGGCTCGGCGGCAAGGACAACTACCCGGTCGACGAGGAGCCGGCCCGCGGAATCCTTGCGGCGGACGACACGGCGGTGCGCGGGGCGCGGGCCAACCGCCGGTTCATGCACCGGGCGACCCGGACCGCCGCCGAGGCCGGGATCCGCCAGTTCCTCGACATCGGAACCGGCATCCCCACCGAGCCGAACCCGCACGGTACGTCGACGTGCTCGCCCCGGGCAGCTACCTCGTGATGTCGCAGGTCACCCCGACCCAGCCCCGCCGCGATCGCGAAGGCCGCCGAGCACTTCCGGCGCGGCGGCACTCCCTTCCACCCACGCACACTGGCCGAGTTCTCCGGGAGCGGCGCTGCTGCGGGCCGGTCGGTTCTTCCGCCCGGGCACGGCGGCGGCCGATCTGCACAGCATCGGGCTGGCGGGCGGCCGGGAGGCGGACGCCTTCTACCGGGACCGGTGGAGCCACGACAAGGTCGTGAACTCCACGCACGGCGTGAACTGCACGGGTTCGTGCCGGTGGAAGGTGTACGTCAAGGACGGCATCATCACCTGGGAGACCCAGCAGACGGACTACCCGTCGGTGGGCCTGGATCGCCCCGAGTACGAGCCCCGCGGCTGCCCGCGCGGCGCCGCGTTCTCCTGGTACACGTACTCCCCGACGCGCGTGCGCTGTCCGTACGTCCGGGGCGTGCTGCTGGAGATGTACCGGGAGGCGAAATGCCGTGTCCAGGATCCCGTCGACGCCTGGGCGGACATCCAGAACGACCCCGAGCGCCGCCGCTATCAGCAGGCCCGCGGCAAGGGCGGTCTGGTCAGGGCGAGTTGGGACGAGGCGGTCGAGATCGTCGCCGCCGCGCACGTCCACACGATCAAGACGTACGGCCCCGACCGCATCGCGGGTTTCTCCCCCATCCCGGCTATGTCGAAGGGGTCGCACGCGGCGGGTGCCACGGTTTGGAGTTCACCGGCGAGGAGCTGCCCGACTTCCTCCCCGCGGTCCTGGGTTCACGGCCCGCACCGGCAACCTCGACCTCCTCTCCGAGTACCGTGCCGCCCTGGACCGACTCCGCTCCCGCCTGACCGACTTCGGCACCCCGTACGCGACCGTCCTGGACGCCGTCTGCGCCACCCCTGCCCCCGCCGCCCGAGGCACGCCGATGAGCACCTTCCTGTGGGGCGCCCTGCCCTACCTCGCCCTGGTCCTCCTGGTCGCCGGCCTCTTCTGGCGCCACCGCTACGACAGGTTCGGCCGGACGACGCGTTCCTCCCAGGTCTACGAGTCGAGACTCCTCGACATTGCCTCCCCGGCCTTCCATTCATGGTCGCCAAGCTGACCCACGCCTCCGGAGGGAGCTGGGGCCGCGGCCGGAGCGGCGGGGGTGGGAGCGGACCGGGAGTCAGGCCGCGGGGCCCTTCGTGTCGCGTTCGTCGTCGACGATCTCCGCGTCGACGACGCCTTCCTCCTCCTGCTGGTGCGCGGGGTCGGGCTCGTCGGTGTCCTGCGCCTGCTCCGTGGGCGCCTGCTGGGCGGCCTGCGCGTACATCGCCTGGCCCATGCGCTGGCTGACGGTGGCGAGTTTTTCGACGGAGGCACGCAACTCGGCCGTGTCGGCGGTGTGTTCCAGCAGGGACTTCACCTCCGCGGCCGCCGCCTCGACCTCGGTCCTGATGTCACCCGGGACGCGTTCCTCGTTCTCCTGGATGAACTTCTCGGTCTGGTAGACGAGTTGCTCGGCCTGGTTGCGGGTCTCGGCGGCCTCGCGGCGCCTGCGGTCCTCGTCGGCGTACTGCTCGGCCTCGCGCATCATGCGGTCGATGTCGTCCTTGGCGAGGGCCGAGCCGCCGGTGACGGTCATCTTCTGCTCGCGCGCGGTGGCCAGGTCCTTGGCCGAGACATGCATGATGCCGTTCGCGTCGATGTCGAAGGCGACCTCGATCTGCGGGACCCCGCGCGGGGCGGGCGGCAGGCCCGTGAGGTCGAAGACGCCCAGCTTCTTGTTGTACGCGGCGATCTCACGCTCGCCCTGATACACCTGGATGCCGACCGAGGGCTGGTTGTCGGTGGCGGTGGTGAAGATCTCCGAACGCCGGGTCGGAATGGTCGTGTTGTGTTCGATGAGCGTCGTCATGATGCCGCCCTTGGTCTCGATGCCCAGGGACAGCGGGGTGACGTCGAGCAGCAGGACGTCCTTCACGTCGCCGCGGATGACCCCGGCCTGGAGCGCCGCGCCGACCGCCACGACCTCGTCCGGGTTGACGCCCTTGTGCGGGTCCTTGCCGGTGAGTTCCTTGACGAGGTCGGTGACGGCGGGCATCCGGGTCGAGCCGCCGACGAGGATGACGTGGTCGACGGCGGAGAGCTTGACGCCGGCGTCCTTGACCGCCTGGTGGAAGGGGGTCTTGCAGCGGTCGAGCAGATCGGCGGTGAGTTCCTGGAACCCGGCGCGGGTCAGCTTCTCGTCGAGGTGCAGCGGGCCGTCGGCGGAGGCGGTGATGTAGGGCAGGTTGATCGTCGTCTCGGAGGACGAGGACAGCTCGATCTTCGCCTTCTCGGCGCCCTCGCGCAGGCGCTGGAGCGCCATCTTGTCCTTGCCGAGGTCGACGCCGTACTGCCCCTTGAACTTCTTCACGAGGTGGTCGACGACCCGCTGGTCCCAGTCGTCGCCGCCGAGACGGGTGTCGCCGTTGGTCGCCTTGACCTCGATGACGCCGTCGCCGATCTCCAGCAGCGACACGTCGAAGGTGCCGCCGCCGAGGTCGAAGACCAGCACGGTCTGCTCCTCGCCCCGGTCCAGGCCGTAGGCGAGCGCGGCGGCCGTCGGTTCGTTGATGATCCGCAGCACCTTGAGGCCCGCGATCTCGCCGGCCTCCTTGGTGGCCTGGCGCTGGGAGTCGTCGAAGTAGGCGGGGACGGTGATCACGGCGTCGGTGACGTCCTCGCCGAGATAGGCCTCCGCGTCCCGCTTCAGTTTCTGCAGCACGCGCGCCGACAACTCCTGGGCGCGGTACCGCGTTCCGTCGATGGCGCCCGTCTCGGGGAAGCGCCACGCGGTGTCTCCCATGTGGCGTTTCACCGAGCGCGCGGTGCGCTCGATGTTCGTCACGGCCTGCCGTTTGGCGACCTCGCCGACAAGTACCTCGCCGTTCTTCGCGAAGGCCACGACCGAGGGTGTGGTCCTCGCCCCCTCGGCGTTGGCCACCACCGTGGCCTCCCCGCCCTCCAGCACCGCGACCACCGAGTTCGTGGTCCCCAGATCGATTCCGACCGCACGTCCCATCGCCGTCCCCTTCCGCCAGTCGCTGCCCGATCTCCAGCACAAAACTTGAGTGCGGGAATGTCAATGCCGCACCCGTTTTTCCGGGCGCGGCATCGAGCGGAAGTGGTGGCGGGGGTCAGGCGGATTCCACCGTCAGCGTGATCGTCGTACCCGCGAGCGCCTGGCTGACCGGGCAGTTCTTCTTGGCGTCCTCGGCGGCGGCCTTGAAGCCGTCCGCGTCCAGGCCGGGGACCTCGCCGCGGACGGTGAGGTGGATGCCGGTGATGCCCTCACCGGGCTGGAAGGTGACGTCGGCCTTGGTCTCCAGGCGGGTGGGCGGGGTGCCCGCGCCGGCCAGGCCGTGGGAGAGCGCCATGGAGAAGCAGCTGGAGTGCGCGGCGGCGATCAGTTCCTCGGGGCTGGTCTTGCCGTTGGCCTCCTCGGCGCGCGACGCCCACGACACCGGATAGGAGCCGACGCCTGACGAGTCGAGGGTGACGGTTCCACTGCCCTGGAGGAGGTTGCCATCCCAGACGGTGTGTGCGGTGCGCGTGGTTGCCACGGTGATTCCTTTCGAAGCGGATGTCGTTCGGGGCCCATCCGATCACATTCCTGTTCAGCGCACGCGGAAGACCGGCCCACGGGCGGTGAACGGCAGACGAGCGTTCTGCGGTATCAGATAGGCGTGTTCGCGCCGCACCCGCAGCACGTCGCACCAGCCGTCCGTGATGACGAGGACGGGCGCGCCCGGCGGGAAGTCGTCGGCGCGCTGCAGCAGGTCGATGCCGGGCTGCAGGACCGTGCCGCCGCGCCCGTGGACGCGGACCCGGCCCGCGATGTCGGTGACCGCCACGTAGCCCGCGTCGTGCGGGGCCGCGTCGCAGAACACGACCCGGGCGGCCGGTACGTCCCGGGCCTCGGCGTACGAGGCGATCGCGCCCAGCGCCTTGCCGAGGAGGGTGCGGTCCATCGAGCCGGAGGTGTCGAGGACGACGCCGAAGGTGCAGCGGGCGATCTCCTCCGGCGGGAAATAGTGGCCGGCGCGCGGGATGTCGGGCGTGGACGACTGGCGGCGCGAGGGGCGGGCGTACGACCGCACGGGCTCGGGTCGGGGCACGAACTCGTCGAACCAGCGGGCGAGTTGGGCGTCCCACGGCAGCGGCGGGTGGCTCAGCGTGCGGATCTCCTCGATCAACCCGCCGGGCAGGAAGCCGCGTTCGTGCTGCTGGTGCAGGTCCAGGCCGCGGGCGAGACCGCGCCGGTAGAACTCGTCGAGGTCCACGTAGTCGCGCGGACTGCCGAGCGGGCCGCCCAGGATGTCGCCCGCGCCCTTGCCGCGCAGGGTGGCAAGACGGCGTGTCCGGCGCAGGTCGCCGGCGATCCGGTCGTAGACCTCCTCGGCGGAGAGGTCCTTCAACTCCGGGTCGTACAGCAGGCCTTCGGGCATCGCGCCGACGTCCATCTCGCGCAGCCAGCCGTTGATGACGTAGTCGGCGGCGATGTTGAAGAGGAACGGGTCGCGGGTGCCGCAGCGGTCGCCGTGGCGCAGGGCGGCGTGCAGCATCTCGTGGGCGAGGACGAACCGCCATTCCTCGTCGTCGAACCGGCGCAGCGGATTGATGTAGATCTCGGCCGCCTCGGTGTCGACGGCGGCGACGGAGATGCCGTGGGCGCGGGCGAGTTCGGCGTCGGCGACGACCTTGATGCCGGCCGCGATGCCGCCGAGGAGCGGGTAGGAGGAGACGAACCAGCTCAACGCCCTTTCCCAGGGCTGGAGTCGGGTCGGCCCGCCGTACATCGAGTCGCGGCGACCGCCGGCCAGGTCCATCGCGACGGACATGGTCCGGGTCAGCGCGCTCGCGAAGGCGAGCTGCCAGTCCACGGGTTTGCCGGGCCAGCCGTGCCACGGCACGAGCCGCTGGTCGGGGCGCCGCCGGCCGTACCGCAGTGCTCGTAGGCGGCCGGGATGCCGTCCTGGCGCCAGTGGGCCGCGAGCCGCTCCTCGTCGCCTGCGGGGTAGGCGGCGGGCAGGTCGTCGGGGGCGCGGCCGACCGGGAAGGTGAGCAGGAAGCGGTTGACGACGACGCAGCGGGCGGCGAGGTCGAAGCGGTCGGGCTGTTCGCGCTCGCCGTGCGCGCCGGGGACGTGTCCGAAGCCGAGGTGGATGAGCGCGTGCGCGATGGCCCAGGCCCATTCGGCGGGTTCGGCGAGCCGGGTGGCGTGCGCGTGGAGGTATCCGTTGGAGTCGACGAGCACGAGGCCGTCCTGGGGCGCGGCCCTGCACTCCTCCTCCCGGCACAGCTCGAAGTCGATCGCGGCGAGCGCGGGGGTTGGCCCACACGAGTCTCAGCCCCGCGGTGAAGGCCTCGGTCGCCGGGTCGGGCTTCTTCTTCTCGGGGCCCTTTCCGCGCGTACGGCTCACCGCCGCGCCTCCACCAGCCGGGGCATGTCCCGGGCCGCCTCTACGAGGAACCAGGCGGGCAGGACCGGGTTGCCGTCCTCGTCCGACGCGATGACGCTCTGGGCCACCTCGACGGAGATCTCGGCGAGTTGGACGAGCAGGGACTTCGCGCGGTACGCGGTCTGGCGGCCGTTCGCGGACAAGTGGTCCTTGCTGGCCGGGAGTTCCTTGATCAGGCGGCCTCGGAAGGACTCGGCGAGGTAGTACAACAGGTCGCGGTCCTCGGTCCGGTTGGGCCAGCGGGCGTCGCCCTTGAGGACGGCCTCGATGCCGAACCGGCTGCGCACGATCTTGACGTAGCCGCAGAACGCGACCGCGTGCGCCGGGGTCAGCGTGCCGTGCGCGATGACCTTCAGGGTGTCCTCGTCGAGGTCGGGCCCGAAGGAGCCCAGCGCGTCGGAGAGCATGTGCCAGGACCGGGGCGTGGAGAAGGCCTCCTCGGTCTTCGGCGGCTTGGACCAGAGGTGGTCGGGCCGGTCGGTGAGGTGGTCCAGGACCCACGGGTGAATCCCGTTCGCGGCGGCCCAGTCGAGCCAGTCCTTGGGCGACGCCTCCAGGTGGACGTGGGTGAGCCGGTTGATCAGCGCGGACGAGATCGGCCGGGCCAGCGCGTTGTCGGTCGCGCGGTTGCCCGCGCCGATCACGATGGAGCCCTGGGGGAGTTCGTAGTTGCCGATGCGGCGGTCCAGGATCAGCGAGTAGAACGCCTTCTGCACATCCGGTGTGGCCGCGTTGAGTTCGTCGAGGAACAGGCAGTACGGCTCGTCCCGCGCGATGGACTCCGGCGGGCAGAACACCGAGCGCCCGTCCCGGATCTGCGGGACGCCGATGAGGTCCTCGGGGGCGAGCTGCGTACCGAGCAGGCTGACGCACTCCAGGCCCAGTGACTGGGCGAACTCCCTTACCAGGGACGACTTTCCGATGCCGGGCGCACCCCAGATGAACACCGGGCGTACGGTCGCGAGGCCGAGCAGCAGTTCCGGTATCCGGGCAGGGGTGACGGTGACGGCAGCCTGCAAAGGAGGCTCTCCTCAAGGGGGTTCGACAAGGGCGCGAGCGCGCTCCGATGCCCCAGTGTGTGCCTACGACCCACCCGGCGCAGCCGATTTTCAGGCGGCGTGCTCCTCCGGCTCGGCCGCCAGCGGGACTTGGGGCCCGTTGCCCTCGCGCAGCCAGCGCCGTAGGACCCGGTGGACGTGCTCGGCGCCGACGAGGTCCTCGCCGTCCTCGACCGGCGGCGAGAAGGTGTGCGGCGAGAGCAGGAACGGCTTGGCCTGGGAGCCGCCGAGGCCGCCGTGGGAGCCGATCTGCTCCTCGAAGGCGAGGACTTCGCCCTCGGCGGGGTCGTACCAGGAGTTGACCATGATGTCGGCGGTGTGCGGGAAGGAGTGGGTGCGCCGGACGGCGTCCGCGACGCCGGGGCCGAAGTCCGCCAACGGGCCCTGTTTGTCGTCGAGTTCGGCCACCGGGAGCTCCACGCCGTGCGCGCCGAGGACGACCCCGCCGTGCTCCTCGCTGCGGACGAGCACGAAGCCGACGCCGGGGTGGTTGGCGAGGGTCGTCAGCAGCGCCGGATGACGGGCGTCGATCTCCTCCTTGGTCATGCGGTGCGGCACGTCAGGGAAGGAGACCAGGCCGAGGTTCCCGGAGGCCAGCACGACCGGCTCGGGTGACGGCCGGGCTGGCGGTGGAGCCCGTCGCCCTTCTCCACCGGCCGGCCCAGTGCCGCGCGGACGGCGGCGCGGGCCTCGGCGCCGCTGTGGGTACGGCGGGCCCGGCGCGGCACGGGCAGCCCGCAGCCCGCGCGCACGAGGTCGCCGAGGGTGAGGCCGTAGCGGCCCTGGAAGGTCTCGCCGGGGCTCTGGCCGTGGTCGGAGAGGACGACGATGCGGTACGGGCGGGGGCGTGCTCGGCGACGGTCGCGATCAACGCGAGGGCGCGGTCCAGGCGTTGGAGGACCTTGGCGGCGTCGGCGGCTGCGCGGGCCGGAGTGGTGGGCGACCTCGTCGTAGGCCACGAGGTCGGCGTAGACGGCGGTGCGGCCGGCGAGCATGTCGCCCATGACGGCCGCGACGACGACGTCCCGCTCGACGACGGTCGCGAAGGCGCGGACGAGGGGGTAGAGGCCGCCGCGCTTGATCCGGGGCGCTGCTTGGTGAGGCGGGCGCGGGTCGACTGGCCGATCTCGCGGCCGACCTCGGCGACGAAGGACATCGCGGTGCGGACGGCGTTGGCGGGGTCGGAGAAGTAGGCGAAGTACCCGGCGCGGGAACGGTTCTCCCGGTTGCGGCGGCGGGTCGCGATGGAGAGCACGAGGGCCTGTTCGTCGGCGCCGCCGCTGAACAGGTTGCCGCGGCTGGCGCCGTCCACGGTGAGCAGGCCGCCGTCGCCGGTGAACTCGATGGAACGGCGCTGGAGTTCGGCGGCGCTGGTCGGGCGGTTGCAGACCATCACCTCGCCGGTGTCCTTCTCGTACCAGCGGAACGCGGGGATGTCGTGGTTCGAGCCGTGCAGGATGCCGAGCTGGCTGGCGCCGGTCTGGCTGGACCAGTCGGTGCGCCAGGGGGTGAGGCGGTGGCTGGGGCGGTCGCCGCCGAGGAGTTTCGCGACGGTCGGCATCAGGCCCCTGGCGACCGCGCCGAGGAGCACGTCGTGGCCGACGCCGTCGAGCTGGAGGAAGACGGTGCCGGGGCTGGACGGGCCGGGCGGCAGGGTTCTTCGGCGGCGGTCGGCGAGGCGGTAGAGACGGCGGCGGTAGGCGTCGTCGTCGCGCACGGCGAGGGCACCGCCGGTGGCGGAGGCGACGGCGGACATCACGGCGGCCACGACGACGGCGGTCTCGGGGGCGACCTGGCCGCGCAGCCCGCCGTCCGGGTTGATGCGCAGGGCGATCAGCAGCAGCGACCCGTTGAGCACGAACACGAGGAGACCGAGGACGAGCGCGGGCACCAGCAGCAGCAGCCGTACCAGCAGCGGCCAGACCAGGGCCGACAGCAGACCGAAGGCACCGGCGCCGAACGCGGCCGTGACCGCGATCCGGGTCGCGCTGTCACCGTCCGCCGACTGGAGCTGGAAGTCCGGCAGGATCCCGGCGAGCACCAGCATGGTGACCGTGGAGACCGCCCACACCGCGACACTGCGCCCGATCTGACTGACGAGCCGCCGCCAACGCCCTGGACCCACGCCCCGTACACCTCACGTCCCTGGCCCGTCGACCTGGCGGGCCTCCCCAGCCTGTCATACGGGACGGAGGGCGCCCGGCGCTAACGGCCGTCGTAGCCCGCCGTCGGCATCGACAGACGGCGGTGCACGCGGGCCTTCGCCTGGGCGTCGTAGGAGGGTTCCGCGCGGCCGACCGTCTCGATGCGGACCCCGCGGCGCGCGCACTCGTCGGTGAACTCCTCGACGGACGACAGCGCGCTCTCCAGGACCCGGCGGCTGGGCGCGACGAACAGGTCGAGGCCGGGGCGGACGCCGTCCCACAGGGCGCAGTGGTCGGGGCGCAGACTGCGCACCAGGAGTTCACGGGCGATCACATAGCCGTGGTCGGCGGCCCAGCGGGCACACATCGCGTGCTGACTGCGGGAGTCGACCAGGAAGGGTCCTCGTCCAGCTCCTCCAGCGGCGTCAGGCTGGCGATGGCCGTGACCCGCACCGGCACGGGCATACCGGAGGCACCGCGTGCCTGTCCCATGGCGTCCCCCTCACCTCCGGGTTTCGCCGCCGACCCTACTCCTGCCCGTAGGCTTCGGGGGAGTCGCGCGAAGGAGGCAAAGAAGGTGCCGGTGGAGATCACCTGGTGGGGTCACGCCACCTGCACGATCGAGGACTCGGACGTACGCGTCCTCACCGACCCCCTGTTCGCCCGCCGCCTCGCGCATCTACGGCGCCGTCGGGGCGCGGTGCCGCCGACCGGGGCCCGGCGCGCGGACCTGGCGCTCGTCTCCCATCTGCACGCCGACCACCTGCACCTTCCCTCGCTGGCCGGTCTCGCGCCGGGCACGCGCCTGCTCGTGCCCCGGGGCGCGCTCCGCGCGGTGCCCGGACTGCGCCGGCTCCGGCAGCTGCGCATCGAGGAGGTGGCCCCGGCGACCGGACACGGGTCGGTGACCTGGTCGTACGGGCCGTCCCCGCCCGGCACGACGGACGCCGGCTGCCGGTCGGACCGCACCGCTCCCCGCGCTGGGCTACGTCGTGGAGGGCGAGGCGCGGACCTACTTCGCCGGGGACACCGGGCTGTTCGACGACATGGCCAAGGAGGTCGGGCCGGTCGACGTGGCGCTGCTGCCGGTGGGCGGCTGGGGTCCGTATCTCGGCGAGGGACATCTCGACGCGGGCCGCGCGGCCCAGGCCCTCGCCCGGCTCGCGCCGCGCCAGCGCGGTGCCGGTGCACTACGGCACGTACTGGCCGATCGGGATGGACGCGGTGCGCCCGCACGAATTCCACACGCCGGGCGACGAGTTCGTGCGGATCGCCGCGCAGCTCGCGCCGTCGGTGTCGGTGCACCGGCTCGGGCACGGGGAGAGCGTGCGGCCGGAGGTCGCCCGGTGAGCTGGATAGCGGAGGCGCTGTCCGCGACCGCGACGACCTCGCCCGAGTCCACCCAACAGGCCCTCGGGTACCCGTCGTTGTTCCTGCTGGTGCTGTTCGGGGCGCTGGTGCCGGTGATTCCGACCGGGGCGCTGGTGAGTTCGGCGGCCGTGGTCGCGTTTCATCAGACGGCGCCGTTCGCGCTGGCGCTGGTGTTCGTCACGGCCTCGCTGGCCGCGTTCCTCGGGGACATCGCCCTGTACTGGCTGGGGCGGCGGGGGATGGGGTCGAAGAACGGGTCCCGGTGGCTGAAGGCGATTCGGGCGCGGGCGCCGGAGGATCGGCTGGAGCAGGCACAGGCGAAGCTGGCCGATCATGGGGTGGCTGTGCTGGTGCTGTCCCGGCTGGTGCCTGCCGGACGGATTCCGGTGATGTTGGCTTGTCTCATGGCGGAGTGGCCGATCCGTCGGTTCGCGCGGGGAACGCGCCTGCGTGTCTGGCGTGGGCCGTGACGTATCAGTTGATCGGCATCCTGGGGGCTCGCTGTTTCCCGAGCCCTGGGAGGGTGTCGTGGCGGCTGTCGCGTTGACCGTGGTGATCAGTGTGGTGCCTGGTCTGTGGAAGCGGGTTCGGGCTGCCGGTTGATGTCTCGTTGCGGGGTGCGCGTTGTGTGTGGCCGGTCGCGCCCCGCGGCGGAGCCGCACATCGACACAGTCCCGCGCCCCTAAAGCATCTCGTCCAGGACTCTTGAAGCCCCGACCGGTAGATCCCACAGGTCCTGCCTCGCCAAGCCCGCCTGCTCCCAGGCCGCGCGCACCCTTGTCAGGGGTTCCAGGACCGGTTCCGCCGACAGGACGAAGGTGCCCCAGTGCATGGGGGCCATCCGCTTCGCGCCCAGGTCCTGTGCGGCCTGGACCGCTTCCTCCGGGTCGCAGTGGACGTCGCTCAGCCACCAGCGGGGGTCGTAGGCGCCGATGGGGAGGAGGGCCAGGTCGATTCCCGGGTAGCGGTGGCCGATCCGGGAGAACCAGTGGCCGTAGCCCGTGTCGCCGGCGAAGTAGACGCGCTGGCCGTCGGGGGCCGTCACGACCCAACCTCCCCACAGGGAGCGGCAGGTGTCGGTAAGGGTGCGCTTGGACCAGTGGTGGGCGGGGACGAAGTCGAGGCGGACGCCGTCGAGTTGGGCCGCTTCCCACCAGTCGAGTTCGGTGACGTGGGTGAATCTGCGGCGGCGGAACCAGCCGCCGAGGCCGGCGGGGGCGAACACCGGGGTGTGACGCGGGAGTCGGCGCAGGGTGGGGGCGTCGAGGTGGTCGTAGTGGTTGTGGCTGATGACGACGGCGTCGATGGGCGGGAGTGCCTCCCAGGCGACGCCCACGGGGGTGATCCGGGCCGGGGTGCCGAGGATGCGGCGGGACCAGACCGGGTCGGTGAGGATCGTCAGGCCGCCGATCCGGACCACCCAACTGGCGTGGCCCGCCCAGGTGACGGCGACGGTCAGGGCGTCCACCTGAGGCAACGGCTCGGGGGCGAACGGGAGTTGGGGGATGTCCGCGAGGCCCTCGGGGCGGGGTCGCACGGAGCCCTCGCGGGCGAAGCGGGCGAAGGCCTTGAGGCCGGGGAGCGGGGCGGTGAGCCGGTCGTGGAAGGCGCGGGGCCAGACGCGGCGCTCGCCGAGCGGGCGGGGTTCGGCAAGCGGCGGGGACGAGGGGATCAACGGGGGCGTCGGGTCGGCCGGTTGCCGTGTCGTCGTACCGCTGGTGGTCGACTCGGACTGCTGCGTCATCGAGGAGGCTCCCATCGCTGAGCGTCGTCGCGGAGATCGTCGAAGATCGACCTCAAGGACATCAACGCGCGTTGCACGTGTGGCAGTTCCAACGGCAAGGGTGACGTGAGACATTCCGCGCGTTCCGCGTCCGTACGGCCCAGCAGCGGCCCGGTGGACAGCCGTACCCGCAGCGCGCCGAGGTCGTCGCCGAACCGGTGGCCGCCGGGTGCGGGCATGCCGAGGCGAGCGGTCAGGAACTCCTCCAGGTCCTGCGCGTCGCCCACGCCCTGCGGGGTGAGGGCGTGGCGCAACGGACCGAGATCGACGTAGAGATGACGTCCCGCCTGCGGCGGCCGGGAGAAGGCGCCCGCCCCGGTGACGGCGGCGTGCGCGGCGGCGGCCACGCGCGCGTGGAGGCGGACGGCGCTGTCGCGGCGGCCGAGGACGGGCGGGGGTTCGCCGAGGGCGTGGCCGGCCGCGGCGGCGACCGGGGCGGCGACGCGGGCGCCGAGCGCGGTGAGGACGTCGAGCACGCGCGCGCGGGAGGGGGCCTGTCCCGCGCGGCCGGCGGGGAAGCGGGCGACGGCGGCGGGCCAGCCGGACGGGAGGAGCGCGCCGGCCAGGTCGGTGACGACGGTGACCCGGTCGGGCAGCATCGCGGCGGGGCTGAGCAGCATGGTGCCCCGGGGTGCGTGCAGGGTGTCGCGCCAGGTCTCGTCGCTGACCAGGTGCAGTCCCTCGGCGGCGGCGGCCTCGACGGTCTCGTGCATGACCTCGGGCGGCGCCACGGTCGCGGTCGGGTCGTCGGCCACCGAGAGGACGAGCAGCCTCGGGTCACCGCCCTCGTCCCGGACCCGGCGCACGGTCTCCAGCAGGGCGTACGGATCGGGCACCCCGCCGCACTCGGCCGGGGTGCCCACATGGAACACGGATCTGCCCAACAGGCGTGCGTACGGCGCCCACCAGGCGGCGCAGGGTCTCGGCACCAGGACGTCACCGCCGAGCGCGGCGGTGAGCGCGACCAGCAGCGCGGGAGCGCCCGGGGCCGCGGCGACGCGGGCGAGGTCGGCGGGCAGGCCCCGGCGTTCGAAGTAGCCGCTCGCCGCGTCGAGCAGGGCGGGGGCGCCGCCGACGGGCTGTTCCTCGGTGCGGGAAGCGGCGGCGGCGAGCACCTCGGCCAGTTCGGGCAGTACGGGCAGGCCGTCGTCGGGAAACACGGGGCCGTACCGCACAGGCCCCTGGCCTACCGCGTCCGCCTGCCGCATGGTGCCTCCGCGCAGTCCCTCGTGCAGTGCCGTGCCGTGTCCCGGTCGCGCCCTCAGTTGCCCGGCGTCCGCCTGCGCAGCCGGTACACGGCCCCTCCGAAGGCAGCCGCGATCAGTACACCACCGGCGACCAGAGCCGGAACGGAGTCGGTGAAGGTACCGCCCTCCCCCGCCCGCACCCCGCGCTGCACCGGGGCGGGCACATCACCAGCGCAGGCCTCGCCCCGGGGCTCCTGGCACGGCGGCCGCTCGCCCCCGCGCTCGATGCTGAAGGTCGCGCTCCAGGGCCGTCCCTGTCCTCCGGGGGCGCCGGGCAGGTTCCGTCCACGGTCCACGCGGAGTCCCGCTCGACCCCGTCCGTGGAGATCCGCGCGGTGCCCCGGTAGGCAGTTCCGGCCGCCCGGTCGTCGTTGCCGGGTACACGCTGCAGCTGGACGGTCCCGTCGTCGAACCCCTCGGACGTCGCGTCGATGGTCTCGGCCACGGTCCCCCGAGCCCTTCACACGTGACGGAAACGGTGACACTCCCGCCCGCCCGCACACTGCTCGGACTGACCTCGGCCCCGGGATCGGCGGCCACGGCGGGCCCGGCGGCGCCGACAAGGCCGACGACGGCCAGAGCAAGGGCGGTGCGACGCATGAGCGGGTCTCCTTAGACCGAGGACGACGGCAACACCATCGAAGCCCGAGCAGGAGAGTGCCGCGCGCGGCCGGCCCCCATTGGCGGTAAGGAGAGAGCCGAGCGAGTGAACACAGCCCGGCCGGGGCTTTCAGGGGCGCGGGGCTGTATCGGTGTGCGGCTCCGCCGCGGGGCGCGACCAGCCACACTCGGCCCGCACCCGACGACTAGGCCGCACCCTCCAGCACCTGCTCCCGAATCCGCCGACAACACCGGCTGATCAGCCGCGACACATGCATCTGCGATATCCCGAACCGCTCGGCGATCCGGCTCTGCGTCATGTCCCCGAAGAACCGCAGGTACAAGATCTCCCGGTCCCGCTCGGGCAACGCGGCCAGCCGAGGCTTCACCGCCTCCCGGTCGACGACGACATCCAACGCCGGATCGGCACCCCGAGAACGTCCCCGAGCGAAAACCCGTCAGAGCCGCCGGAGGTCACCGCGTCCAACGACAGCGCACTGAAACTCTCCAACGCATCGAGCCCCACCCGCACCTCCTCCTCGGAGAGACACGCGTGCCCGGCGATCTCTCCCACGGTGGGCCGCCGCCCCGGCGTCGTCTGGGCCAGCTCCAGCCCGGCGACCCGCACCCGGTTCCGCAGCTCCTGCACTCGCCGAGGCACGTGCAGCGTCCACATGTGATCCCGGAAGTGCCGCTTGATCTCCCCGGTGATCGTCGGCACCGCGTAGCTCTCGAACGCGCTGCCCCGCTCGGGGTCGTAGCGGTCGACGGCCTTGACCAGCCCGAGGGCGGCGACCTGGCGCAGGTCCTCGGTGTTCTCGCCCCGGTTGCGGAACCGTCCCGCGAGCCGGTCGGCCATGGGCAGCCAGTCCTCGACGATGCGTTCGCGGACGGTGTCGTGCTGCGGGCCGGGCGGCAGCGCGGCGAGGGTGCGGAAGGCCTCCGCGGTGTCGGGGGCGTCGCGGTGCGCAGGGCGTTTGGTGCTCGTGCGGGCAGGCCGAGTGGGCATGGTGCGTCACAACTCCCTTGAGCAAGCTCCGGGTTGGACGGTCACCGTCGGTGGGATCGCGTGTGCGGTCCAGCGCTGGAAGTTCGCCTGCCCGCGACCCCTGCGGGCAAACACCCCCGGTCACCCCTCAGTCGCGCTCGCGTGCCCCCTCCCGGGTCCGGCCGGGGGCGACGAGTCGACGCGGATGGCGGCGCAGATACTCGCCCTCCAGTCCGGCCATACGGTCGTTGTGGGCGCGCAGCGCGTCGTTCGAGCCGTACAGCAGGGTGTCGTGGCGCGTGCGGTGGATGGTCTCCAGCTCCTTCATGAGCTGGGAATCGTCCAGGCGCGCAGGGTCGACTCCGGTCATGGTGTGCCCCGCTCGTCGAGTCTCACGGTCCTTGAACCCACTCTACGAACATTCCGGCATTCCGGCCCCGCGGCCTCTGTACCAAGGTGCCGCGCGCCCGGCACGCACGGCCTACCGCGCGCGCTCCACCCGCCGCTCGTCCCACACCGGCTCGGTCGTCTCGCGGACCTTGCCGTCGCTGCCGAAGACCAGGTACCGGTCGAAGGAGCGGGCGAACCAGCGGTCGTGCGTGACGGACAGCACCGTCCCGTCGAACGCCTCCAGCCCTTCCTGCAAGGCCTCGGCGGACTCGAGGTCGAGGTTGTCGGTCGGCTCGTCGAGGAGGAGAGCCGTGACGCCCTGGAGTTCCAGCAGCAGGATCTGGAAGCGGGCCTGCTGGCCGCCGGAGAGCCGGTCGAAGCTCTGCTCGGCCTGGCCGGTCAGCTCGTAGCGCCGCAGCCGGGACATCGCGGGGCCCTGCGCCTGCGCGTGCTCCTTCCACAGGATGTCGAGGAGGGTGCGGCCCTGGAGTTCGGGGTGGGCGTGGGTCTGCGCGAAGTGGCCGGGCACGACGCGCGCCCGAGCTTCCACTCCCCGTGTGCTTCACGTCCTCGCCGGCGAGGAGGCGCAGGAAGTGCGACTTGCCCGAGCCGTTCGAGCCGAGGACCGCGACGCGTTCGCCGTAGAAGACCTCCAGGTCGAAGGGCTTCATCAGGCCCGTCAGCTCAAGTCCCTTGCAGGTGACGGCCCTTACGCCGGTGCGACCGCCCTTGATGCGCATGGTGATGTCCTGCTCGCGCGGCGGCTCGGGCGGCGGGCCCGCCTCCTCGAACTTGCGCAGGCGGGTCTGGGCGGCGGCGTAGCGGGACGCCAACTCGTGGCTGATGGAGGCCGCCTGACGGAGGTTCAGGACGAGCTTCTTCAGCTGGGCGTGCTTCTCGTCCCAGCGGCGGCGCAACTCCTCGAAGCGGGCGAAGCGTTCACGCCGGGCCTCGTGGTACGTGGCGAAGCCGCCGCCGTGCACCCAGGCGTCGGCTCCGGTCGGCGAGGGCTCCACGGAGACGATCTTCTCGGCGGCGCGGGCGAGGAGTTCACGGTCGTGGGAGACGAACAGGACCGTCTTGCGGGTCTCCTTGAGCCGCTCCTCCAGCCACCGCTTGCCGGGCACGTCAAGGTAGTTGTCCGGCTCGTCCAGCAGCAGGACCTCTTCGCTGCCGCGCAGCAGCGCCTCCAGCACGAGCCGCTTCTGCTCACCGCCGGAGAGCGTGCTCACCTGCCGGAACTGCGCCTTGTCGTACGGCACTCCGAGCGCGGCCATGGTGCACATGTCCCACAGCGTCTCGAACTCGTAGCCGTGCACCTCGGCCCAGTCCGACAGGGCCTGCGCGTAGGCGAGTTGGGCCGCCTCGTCGTCGACGGTCATGATGCCGTGCTCGGCCCTGTCGACCTCGGCCGCGACCTCGCGGATGCGCGGCGGGGCGACCGACACGAGCAGGTCGCGTACGGTCGTCTCGTCGCGTACGGAGCCCACGAACTGGCGCATCACGCCGAGGCCGCCGCTCACGGTGACCGTGCCGCCGTGCGGTTTCAGCTCGCCGGAGATCAGCCGCAGCAGGGTCGTCTTGCCCGCGCCGTTGGGCCCGACCAGGGCGACCACGGAGCCTTCGCCGACCCGGAAGGACACATCGCCGAGGAGCGGCCTCCCGTCGGGGAGGTAGTACTCGAGGTGTGCGGCTTCCAGATGTCCCATGACCACGCATTCTGTGGGGCGGCCTCGCGGCCGGGCAAACGCTTATTGTGCCCGTCAGGGCCTCGTCCGGGCCCGGTCAGGGCCTCGCCATGACCGGGCCCGGAGCCTCGCTAGGGCTTCTGGTCCTCGTCGAGCGGCTGGCCCGCCGGGCCGCCGTCCGTGTCCGGTGCCGCCGTCTCCACCAGGGCGCCCTCCCAGGACAGCGCCTTCCAGCCGTCGGCCGGGAGCCCTCCAGGATCACGATGCCGGTGTTGTCGAGGGGGCGGGCGGCGGCGAAGTCCACGTCGACGTTGCCCGCGCGGGCGGAGGTCCACATCCGGATCGCGGCGCCGTGGCTGACCATGGCGACGGTGCGGGCGCCGCTGTCCACGGCCTCCGCGACCACGGCGTCGTAACGGGCGAGGGCCTCGGCGCCGCTCTCGCCGCCCGGCATCCGCAGCTCGGTGTCGCCGGCGGCCCACGCGAACACGATCCGCATGTACTCGTGACCGGGCTCCTGGTCACCGGGGAGCATCTCCAGGTCGCCCGCGGTCAGCTCGCGGATGCCGTCGCGGATCTGCACGTCGAGGCCGCGGGCGGCGGCCAGCGGGGCGGCGGTGTGCTGGGTGCGGGTCAGGGTGGAGGCGTAGAGGGCGTCGATGTCCTCGTGGGCGAGGGCCTCGGGGAGGGCGGCGGCCTGGCGGCGGCCGAGGTCGGTCAGCTCGGCGCCGGGTATGGCCGTGTCGAGGCGGAAGGCCACGTTCGCCGTGGTCTGGCCGTGGCGGATGAGGATCAGGCGCATGCGGGGGTCCTCCGATGAAACGGTCCGCCGGGGGTCGGAGCGAAACGGCCGGTCGACGGTGGGATCGGTCCGCCGACGGCCGGAGCCGAGGGGTCAGCCGCCGGTGGAGTCGGTCCGCCGGGCAGCCAAACGGCCATTTCAGGGTACCCGGGAGGGCATGAGCCCTGACGTCGACCTCACGGTCCCCCTGCCCGGCCGTCACGCCCTGCGCGACTGGCTGCTCTCCCTGGACAGCGGTCTCTTCGAGGCGGCGGCTGAGCGGAAGTGGCCCGCGGCCCAGCCCGTGCTGCCGCGGCTGAGCCGGAGTGCCAATCACGGCGTGCTGTGGTTCGCGACGGCCGCCGCGGTGGCCGCGAGCCGTACGCCGCGCGCCCGCCGGGCCGCCGCCCGGGGCATCGCCTCCCTCTCCCTGGCCTCCGTCGCGATCAACACGATCGGCAAGCGGACCGTGCGCCGGCACCGGCCCGCCCTGGACCCGGTCCCGTTGAGCCGGCAGCTGAAGCGGCAGCCGATCACCACCTCGTTCCCGTCCGGGCACGCGGCGTCGGCGGCGGCCTTCGCGACCGGTGTGGCGCTGGAGTCCCCGGCCTGGGGCGCGGTGGTGGCGCCGATCGCGGTGTCGGTCGCGGCGTCCCGTGTCTACACCGGTGTCCACTTCCCGAGCGATGTGCTGGCGGGTGCCGCGCTGGGCGCGTGCGCGGCGTTCGCGGTGCGGGGCATGGTCCGGACGCGCGGGTAGATCGTGCCGCCGGACCGGGCCCGCGCCGGGGTCCCTGCGCTGTCGGACGGCGAGGGTCTGGTCATGGTGGTCGACTGGGCGTCGGGCACCTCGGACCGGGCGGACACGCTGACGGACTCTGCCGGGCGCGGAGGTCGTCGTCCGTGAACCGGCGGAAATCCACGTCGAGTTGGAGAGGGCGGCGACCCGCGCCCGGTCACTGGGTGTGCGGCGGCGACGGCACGGTGAACGCGGGGGCGGTGGTCGCCCTGCGCCTCGGCCTGCCCCTCGCGGTCCTCCGGGCGGCACCCTCAACCACTTCGCGTACGACCTCGGGGTGGACGGTCCGCGCGATCTGAGCAAGCCGGTCAGCAGGGCGACGCCGTCCGCGTGGACGCCGGCCGGTTCAGGTCCGGCGGCACCCGGGGCATCTTCCTCAACACCCCGAGCCCGGGGTCCATCCGGAGCTGGTGCGGGAGCGGGAGCAGTGGGCGCCTCTGAACGGCGGCTGGCCGGCGGGGGTGCTGGCGGCGCTGCGGGTGCTGCGGGTGCTGCGGGCGGACCGTCATCCGCTGGGGTCGAAGTGGGTGGCCGTACCCGGCCGTTGTGGCTGCTGTTCGCCGCAAACGGCACCTGTCACCGGATGGAGATCGCCTTCGGCCGCCACGTCGACCTGGCGGACGGGCGTCTCGACATCCGGATCGTGCACGGCGCCCGCAGGCCCGCGCTACGGCTGCTCACGGCTGCTCGCGGCGGCGGTCGCAGTTCCGTTCGCCCACCCTCACTGTCGTCTGCGCCTGAGCCGCTTGGTCCCAGGCGCGCTGCTCGTCTTCGTCGGTGAAGTCGCCTACATGGAGGGGACTTGACGCTGGAGGAGCAGCCCGGGGCGATGACGGCGTACCGCCCGTTGACGGATTCCCTGATCACTCGTCAGTCCATATCGTAAAACGTGGGTCTCATCATTCGGCATGCGCGCGTACCTTCAGGACTACGAAGAAGCCGCCGCGAAGGGGTAGGTAGAGCCATGCCGAAACCGCAGGAGACCGCTGTCTACACGCACGGGCACCACGAGTCCGTGCTGCGTTCGCACACCCAGAGGACCGCCGCCAACTCCGCGGCCTACCTGCTCGGTTCGCTCAAGCCGCACATGAGGATCCTGGACATCGGCTGCGGCCCTGGCACCATCACCGCGGACCTGGCGGCGCTGGTCCCGGACGGGCATGTCACCGGGGTCGACCACGCGCCGGGCATCCTGGACCAGGCCCGGGCGACGGCGGCCCAACGCGGCCTGGACAATGCGGACTTCGCGGTCGCCGACGTCCACGCGCTGGATTACCCGGACGACACGTTCTGTGTGGTCCATGCCCATCAGGTGCTCCAGCACGTGGGCGATCCGGTGCAGGCGCTGAGGGAGATGAAGCGGGTCACCAAGCCCGGCGGCTTCATCGCCGCCCGCGACGCGGACTACGCGGCGATGACCTGGTACCCGGAGGTCGCGGGGCTGGACGGCTGGCTGGACCTGTACCGGCGGGTGGCCCGGGCCAACGGCGGTGAGCCGGACGCGGGACGCCGTCTCAAGTCGTGGGCACGGCAGGCGGGGCTGACGGACGTCACGGCCACGTCGAGCACCTGGACGTTCCACACTCCGGACGAGCGGGCGTGGTGGAGCGGCCTGTGGGCGGACCGTACCGTCGCCTCCTCGTACGCCCGGGTCGCCACCGAGGGCGGCCACGCGACCACAGAGGAGCTGGAGGACGTGGCGGAGGCGTGGCGGGAGTGGGGAAGCGGGACGACGGATGGTTCGCCGTGCTGCACGGGGAGATCCTGGCCCGCAAGGACGTCTGAGCCGCGGGATCGGGGGCATTCGGGCGTCAGGAGGTAACACACCATGGTTCCGATCCTGATCGTCCTGCTGCTGGCACTGGTCCTGTTCGGTGCCGGATTCGCCGTGAAGATCCTCTGGTGGGTGGCGCTGATCGTCCTAGCCGTATGGCTGCTGGGCTTCCTGGTCCGCGGCACCTCGGCCGGCGGCGGCAGGGGTCGCTGGTACCGCTGGTAGCGGCGCGTCCCCACCCCCACCGACATCGAGCCCGCGGCACCCCGAGACATCGGGGTGCCGCGGGCTCCGGCGTGCGGCGCGCGCCTGCCGTTCAGCGCACGACGGCCGTCTCCACCAGCAGCCGCGCGGCCACGGCGATCGACTCCGCGTCGATCCCGGCCGCGTGCAACTGCTCGGCGGGACTCGCCGAGCCGGGCATGGTGCGTACGGCGAGCCGGACCAGGCGCGGCACCGGCCGGCCGTCGAGGAAGGCGTCCAGGACCGCGTCCCCGAGACCGCCCTCGGGGTGGTGGTCCTCGACGGTGAGCAGACAGCCGGTGTCCTCGGCGGCCTGGCGCAGGGTCTCGACGTCGACGGGCTTGACCGAGTACAGGTCGATCACCCGCACCTGGACGCCCTCGCGATCCAGCATGTCGGCGGCGGCCAGCGCCTCCTGCACGGTCACCCCGGCGGCCACGACGGTCAGCCGGTCCCGGCTGGAGAACCGCAGCACCTTGCTGCCGCCGACCGGGAACTCGTCGTCGGCGCCGTAGACGACCGGGGCGTCGCCGCGTGAGGTCCGCAGATAGCGCACGCCGTCGAGGTCGGCCATCATGGCGACGAGCCGCGCGGTCTGGTGGGCGTCGCACGGGTACAGCACGGTCGAGCCGTGCACCGCGCGCATCATCGCCAGGTCCTCCAGCCCCATCTGCGAGGGGCCGTCCTGCCCGATGGACACCCCGGCGTGCGAGCCGACGAGGTTGATCCCCGCGCCGCTGACGGCGGCCATGCGGATGAAGTCGTACGCGCGCGTGAGGAACGCCGCGAACGTGGAGGCGTACGGCACCCAGCCGCGCGCCGCCAACCCGACGGCCGCGCCGACGAGTTGCTGCTCGGCGATGTAGCACTCGAAGTACCGGTCGGGGTGCTCCTTGGCGAAGAACTCGGCGCGCGTGGAGTCCCCGACCTCCCCGTCGAGCGCGACGACGTCCCGGCGCGCGGAGCCGAGCGCGGCGAGGGCCTCGCCGAAGGCGTCGCGGGGGAAACGTCGTCGCCCCGTTCGTAGCGCGGTAGTTCCAGGCGGTCGGCGCGCGCGGGGTGCGGTGCGGGGGCGGCCGGGGTGCCTGGACGTGGACGCGGAGGTCGCGTACGCCGCCGAGTTCGGCGATGGCCGCGGTCGCGTCGGGCAGCGGTTTGCCGTGCAGGCCCTCGCGGTCCTGGACGGAGGCGACGCCCTTGCCCTTGAGGGTGCGGGCGAGGATCACGGTCGGCTGCCTGCCGGTGGACGCGGCCTCGCCGTAGGCGCGGTCGATGGCGTCCACGTCGTGGCCGTCGATCTCGACCGTGTGCCAGCCGAAGGCCCGGAACCGGCGGGCGTACGCGTCGAGATTGTGACCGTGCCGGGTGGGTCCGCGCTGGCCGAGCCGGTTGACGTCGACGATGAGGGTGAGGTTGTCGAGGCGTTCGTACGCCGCGTGCTCGGCGGCCTCCCACACCGAGCCCTCGGCCAGCTCGCTGTCCCCGCACAGCACCCAGACGCGGTACCCGGTGCGCTCGAGTCGCTTGCCGGACAGGGCGATGCCGACGCCGACCGGCAGGCCCTGGCCGAGCGATCCGGTGGCGGTCTCCACCCACGGGAGCCGCTGCGGGGTGGGATGCCCTTCGAGACGGCTGTCCAGCATGCGGAAGGTGAGCAGTTCGGCGTCGTCGACGGCTCCCGCGGCCTTGTAGGCGGCGTAGAGCAGGGGCGAGGCATGGCCCTTGGACAGGACGAAGCGGTCGTTGCCGGGGTCGGCGGGGCGGTCGAAGTCATAGTGGAGGTGGTGGGCGAGCAGGACGGCCATCAGGTCGGCGGCGGACATGGAGGAGGTGGGGTGTCCGGAGCCCGCGGCATCGGCGGCCCGCACACTGTCCACGCGCAGTTGCTGTCCGAGTTCGACGAGTTCACCGGTGTCCATGGGGCTCCTTCTGGGGGTGGTCGTGCGGGGCATTCCGCGTCCCCCTGATCAAGCGGCCCAAACACGCGCCGAACCCCACCGGGATCGTCCGAAAGGATCACCACCGCCCGCTCTCCCCAACTAGGCTCGTCCGTATGGAGATTCTGGGAGCCACGCTGCGTATCTGCGTCGACGACCTGGAGACCGCCGTCCCCTTCTACGAACGGCTCGCGGGTGGCACCGCGCTCCGCTTCGAGCGCGGTGGGGTGTCGGTGGCCGCGGTCGGCTGTTTCCTGCTGATGAGCGGGCCGCCCGCGGAGCTGGAGGTGTTGCGCAAGGTCGCGGCCACCATCGCCGTCAAGGACGTCGACGAGACCCAGGCGGTCCTGACGGAACTGGGCGCCCACATCGTCGCGGGCCCCATCGCCTCACCGGCGGGCCGCAACCTCATCGCGATGCATCCGGACGGGATGGTCTACGAGTACGTGGACCGGCGGAGCTGACCGGCCGGCCCACGTGCCGTCTCAGGGCGTGTCCGGCCGCATCCTGAAGTCGTAGCGCGCCGGCAGTGGTTCGTCGGTGAGCCGGGACCACAGCCGGCCGATGGACTCGGCGCCCTCGCGCAGGTCGGCGACCTCGAAGCCCTCGTCGAAGACGGCCCACGCGTCGTCGCGCCGTCCTTCCGCGAGCAGCAACTCCGCCTGGAGCAGCAGGAATCGGCCGCGTTCGCGGGTGCCGGGTGCAGCATCTCCCAGACCGCGCGCGCGTCCGCCACCCGCCGCACCCGGAGCAGCGCCTCGACGGCCTCCCGCCCGAGCGCGGCCGTCGCGGCGGTCCACCGCTCCCCCGCGTCCCGCCGCTCGTGGCACAGGTCGGCGAAGGCCTCGTTGTACCGGTCGGCGGCCCGCTCGTGGTGGCCCGCCTCCTGATCGGCCACGGCGAGACAGCGCAGCAACGGCCAGAGCGACGGGGCGAGTTCGAGAGCCCGCTCCCAACTCCGCACCGCCTGGGCCCGATCGCCGGCGTGCCACTGCGCGATGCCGAGGTGGTACTCGGTGAGCGGGGTCGCGGGCGCGGTCTCCAGCATGTCCCGCCAGTGCGAGGCGACGAGTGTCTCGCCGGGCGGCCTGACCCGGCGCGGCTCGGGCAGCACCCCGCTGCGCAGCAGCTCCGCCCAGGGTGCCTGGTCCTCGCCGAGCGTGGTCTCGTCGAAGGGCGTGCCGGGCAACTTCCAGTCGGCGCGCAGGACTTCGAGGGCGCCCCAGCCGGAGCCGGTGGCGAGGAGCGCGCCGGGTTCAGTGTCGGCGTACGGCTTCCACGCGGTGTAGGCGGCGTCGACGTCGGCGCGCGGCAGCACCGCTTCGAGCCGCGCCTCGGCGCCCTCCACCACGGCGGACCACTCCCCGTCCGCCTCCGCGTCGAGCGGTCCGTACGCCTCCAGCCAGGACACCTCGCTCTCCGGTTCGAGGCGTACGTGCTCCAACTGGGTGCGGGCCAGGCCCGCTTGGATCTCGCAGTAGCCGCCGGTGCCCGGTTCGGTGAGCCACTCCTGCCAGCGCCGGCCGCCGCTGCCCGTGCCCCACACGAACAGCTTCCGCCCGCGCAGCACGTCGGTGGACGTCTGCACCAGCCCGTGTCCGTCCGCGTCGAGCGCGGCGATCCAGCGCCGCCGCCCGTCCTCGAGTTCGTAGAAGTAGTCGGCGGCGTAAGGGCTGTTGAGGGGTACGTCCGGTCCACTCCGTCGTACGACGGGACGGCCACCCGGCGCAGTCGTCGCTCGTACCCGAAGTGCCAGGCCTCCGACGCCGGTGCGAGGACCCGGCGTTCCTCCGGTACGGCGATGTTGGACCACCAGTAGGCGGGGGCGGGCCGCTCGTGGGGGTTGCGGACGCGGACGCCGACGTAGAGGAAGTCGGAGCCGTCCGGGAGCCAGAGGTCGACCTGGAAGGGGAGGTCGCGGAGGCGTTCCCACTCCCAGAGGCGGAGCATCTCGCCGCCGTCGGGGGCCGGGACGCGGGCCGCGTGCACGGGGGCGCAGGAGGAGGGTGGTGTGGCCGGTGGCGCCGATGTTCCACTCGATGCCGCCGGAGAACCAGGCGCCGTTGAGGGCGAAGTTCGCGGGCTGCAACACCGGGTTGCGGTACAGGAGTTCACGGTTCGTGGGCTTGTGGACGAGGGAGGCGACACGGCCGCCGAGGGCGGGGAGCACGGTGGCGCGGAGCCGGTCGTTCTCGATCACGAGGGCGTCGACGCGGCGGGGTGTGCGGTCTCTGTCGTAGCCGTCCCGGACGCGGGTGGGCAGCAGGCTGCGGAGCGGTTCGTAGCCGACCTGGCGGGCCATGTCGCGGGGCAGTTCCTCGCGGTCCCGGTCGTCTATGCGGTGTGCCTCGTCGAGCGGACGCAGTGGGGGCAGCGGGTTGTCGGGGCCCAACTCCGCGGCGGGCAGCGTCAGTACCTCACGTCGGATCGTCGTCACGATCACCATGGAACCCGGCAACGGGTGCGGTGGCCAGGGCATTGCCAGTCAGGATTCCGCAAAGACGGGGGCGCCCGGAAATTCCCGGTGCGGTTCGCCCCGGTCGACGTAGAGTCGGCCGTTCGACGACCTGGACCGAGGAGTGGAACGGCCGATGGGCGAGCAGCACACGTACCGGGTGATCGTCCGGGGTACCTGGGACGCGCTGACCGACGAGGCGCGGGAGCGGCTGCTCGGCGAGGCCGCCGAGCACGGGATGCTGAGCATGCGCTTCACCGAGGAGGGCTCGCTCAGCTACGAGCCGTCGCCGCTCAAGCACTTCTCGTGGCGGTACGTGGTGGTGTCGGACGCGGCGGACGGCGACGAGATGGCGGCGGCGCTCGCGGAGGACCGGGCCGAGACCGCGCTGAAGGGCCTCGGCTACGGCTTCCGCGATCTGAGGTCGACGGTCACCGACCTGGACACGATGAAGGTCAACCGGAAGTCCGCATCTCGGCGGTGATCGCCCAGCGCTCGTGGTCCCGCCAGGCCCCGTCGATGTAGATCATCTTCGGCGAGAAGCCCTCGAGGCGGAAGCCGCAGCTGCGCGCGAGGGCGATCGACGGGAGGTTGGTGGGCTGCGCGTTGATCTCCAGGCGGTGCAGTCGCATCGGCCCGAAGGCGTGTCCCACCACGAGGTTCATGCCCTCGCGCATCAGCCCGCGCCCGGCCGCGTGCGCGAAGGCGCCGTAGCCCAGCGCACCGCACTGGAAGCCGCCCTCGACGATGTTGTTGATGTTGATGAACCCGGCGATGCCGCCGCCGTCCACCTCGCACACGAGGAACCCGGCCTTGGTCGGATCCTGGATCAGCCGCCGCGCGTAGGCGGTGTAGGCGTCGCCGCTGGCCGGCGGGAACAGCCAGGGCTGGTGCAGGTCCTTGCTCTCCCTGGCCCGCTCGGTGAACTCGGCTCCGTCGTCGTACGTGAAGTGACGGATGCCCACGCGGGGGCTCTCGGCGAGGTAGCGGGACGCGGTGTGCGGCATCCCGTCACCTTAGTTCGGGCCTAACGGCGGCGTCGCATGAAATACCACCCGCACAGGGCGCCGATGACCGCCGTGCCCAGCAGGGCCATCCACAGCGGCATGGTGACCTCGGGGATCAGCAGACGGATCTTGGTGGCGCGGGTGTTCTCGAAGATGAAGATCAGGGCCAGGACGGCGAGCAGCAGAACCGTGATCCGGGCGGGTGTCAGCAGACGCTCCCGCTGGCCGGTCCTGCCGCCGCTCTCGGTGGTCTTCGGGCTCATGTCACCAGGGTGGGCCCGAATCCACCATCACGCACGGTGAAGGGGTGCCCCGGGTGGCCGGGGTCGGGCGGCCGGTGCGGACCGGCCGGCTCAGTCCCCGACGACGGGCAGCTCCAGCACCCCGGTGTCACCGGGCGAGCTGACCACGGTGACCGGCTTGATCCCCGGTTCCCGGTGTACGCGTCGTCGCTCGCCGCGATCACGAACCGCAGCCGGTGCCCCTTCTCGTACCGGTGCACGATCCCCGGCAGCGTCACCGTGAAGCTCTTCGTGACGTCCGGCACGCGGACAGGAGCGACCAACCGGTGGACCAGGGTCTTCGTGCCGTCGGGGGCGACGTCGTAGAGCTTGGCGAAGAGGACGAGGTTGTCGGCGGCGTCGCCGGAGTTCTGACTCTGCCGTGCCTTCGGGAGTCGACCTCGAGGGTCGCCTTCGGGGCGCCGACGACGTCCGTGGTGCGGGTCAGGGGTGCGCTGGTCCAGCCGAGGTAGGTGCCCGCGGTGTCGTACGGTCGTGGGTCCGGCAGGCCGATCGTGCCGCTCAGCGAACTCTCCGAATGGCTCGTGGGGACAAGCCAGTTGGCGTAACCGCGGCTGCCGCGCGTCACTTTCGCGCGGTTGTCGACGAGCTTGCCGTCGCCGGAGAGGTAGAACCTCTCGTCGAGCGCGGGGAGTTGGTTCGTGGTGGCGTAGGTGTCGGCGGGGTTCGTGATCCAGTCGCGGTAGTAGGCGAAGGCCGGTCCCGTGTCCGTGCCGGTCCGCTCGAGCAGATAGCGGTCGAACCAGGACAGGATGCGCCGGCCGACGTAGCTGGACTCAAGTCGCCTTTGGTCAGGTCGAGTTCACCGGCGGCCGGGTCGGTCATCCCGCCGCTGTGTCCCCAGGACTGCCAGATCATCTTGGTGGTGGTGCCCTGCGCGGTCAACGTCCTGTACGTCGCTGTCGCCTCGTTGAGGTTGAAGAGGGTGTCGGCCTGTCCCTGGACGAGGAGGGTCGGCGCCTTGACCTGCTTCAGATACGTCACCGGCGAGACGCCGCGCGCGTAGGCGAGGAGGTCCGCCGTCGCCTCGGGCGGATAGCTGCCGGAGTTCAGGGTGCGGATTATGGCGCAGGCCCTGCTGACGAAGTGCACGCAGGACAGGGAGTTGATGCGGGTCGGATCGAGGCCGGGCACGGTCAGGGGCTGGGTCTCGCCGATGAGGTAGAAGGCGTTGGTCCACTGCCATTTGAAGGCGCCGGGCACGTCCCGACTCCTTGGCCCACCGCGTTGTTGGGGTCGAGGGAGTATGCCAGGTCGTGCCAGGTGATCATGGGGACGAGCGCGTCCACCCGGTGGTCCACGGCCGCCGTCGCGAGCTGGATCGCGCCGCCGTACGAGCCGCCGATCATCCCGACGCGCGGGTCGCCCTTCGCGTCAAGCGTCACGAAGTCGGCCCGGGTGCCGTCGTCGGCGGCCCGGGTCCCCGCCAGGAAGTCGATCAGCCCGGAAGCGGCCCGGCCGTCGATGCCCGGGTCGTCGAGCGAGACGAGACACCCGGACTTGCCGAAGCCGAGCCCGGGTAGACGAGCCCGACATAGCCGCGCTGCGCGAAGGCCTTGCCGATGGAGTCGGTGGAACCGTCCGACTTGCTGCCGCCGAAGCCGTTGGTGGCCAGGACGGCGGGTGCCGGGTGGTCGTGGTCGACGCCCGCGGGCCGGTACAGATCGGCGTCGACCGTGCAGTCACGGCCGCCCGCGGGGACGGTGAACCTCAGTGCCGTGACGGTGTACTGGCCGGTGGCCGAGGCGGGGGTGCCGAGGGCGAGCGGTGCGGTGAGGGCAAGCGGGGCGGTGAGAGTGAGAGCCAGCGCGGCGCGGATTCCGGGCGCACGACGGGACACAGGGACCTCCACACTGAGGACAACCCGACTGAGGGAGCGGCGACTTACCGATGGGTAAGTACCGGCCCACGCCCATGGTGTGACACGTGTCAGGCCAGGTCAATCACCGTGAAGGGTGTTTCTTGACAGGAATTCAACAAGCGGGCGGCTAGCGCAGCGCGGGCTCGTCCAGCGTCAACGTGCCCGCGTCCGCGTCGAGTTCGGCGCTCACACCGAGCGGTATCGTCAGCGCCCCTTCGCAGTGCCCGAACCCGAACTCCTCCACCACGGGGACACCGAGTCCGCCGAGCCGGTCGACGAGCACCGGGCGCAGCTGCTCGTACGGTCCGCAGCGGTCCCATGATCCGAGGGCGATGCCCGCGACGCCGTCGAGCCAGCCGCTGCGCAGGAGTTGGGTCAGCATCCGGTCGACGCGGAACGCCTGTTCACCGACGTCCTCGATCATCAGCAGCCCGCCCCGCGCACCGGCCGCCGCGTGCGGGGTGCCGAGGTCGGTGGCGAGCAGGGCAAGGCACCCGCCGAGCGTGACGCCCCGGGCCCGTCCTGGGACCAGCGCGCCGCCCCGGTGGGGACGGCCCGGATGGTCCGCACGGACTCCGGGTCGAAGAGGGTCGCCCTCAAGTGCTCCTGTGCGCGGGCGTTCTTGATGAAGTCGGCGCCGGAGGCGACCGGCCCGTACAGCGTGACCAGTCCCAGCCGGGTGGCGAACGCCTGCTGGAGCACGGTGGGGTCGCTGAAGCCGACGAACACCTTCGGCCCGGCGGCCCGCATCGCCTCCCAGTCGAGCAGGTCGACCATGCGCTGGACGCCGTAGCCGCCGCGGGCGCACAGCACGGCGGACACGGTCGGGTCGCACCAGGCGTTCTGGAGATCGGCCGCGCGGTCGGCGTCGGTGCCCGCGAGGTAGCCCAACGCGCCGTGGCGGTCGAGCACATGGGGTGCCACGACCGGGTCGAGGTCCCAGCCGCGCAGGATGTCGAGTCCTGCCTGCAGCCGCTCCTCGGACACCGGTCCGCTGGGTGCGACGACGGCCACGCGGGCGCCGGGGGCGAGTCGGAACGGGCGGACGAGCGCGGTCACTTGGTGAGCTCCAGGGTGGGGACGCCGGGCGGTTCGATGCCGAAGACCTGCGCGTAGAGGGAGAGTTCGGCCTCCAGGGCGCGGATCATGGTGTCGGCGCGGCGGAAGCCGTGGCCCTCGCCCTCGAACGCGAGGTAGGCGTGCGGGACATGGCGTCCGCGCATCCGCTCCAGGAAGCGTTCGCACTGGACGGGCGGACAGATCACGTCGGCCAGGCCCTGCATCAGCAGGAACGGCGCGGTGACCCGGTCGGCGTGTTCCACGGGTGAGCGCTCGACATAGCGGGCGGGCACGTCGGCGAGGGGGCCGACCAGGCTCTCCAGGTACCGGGACTCGAAGTCGTGGGTCTCCCCGTGGCCCAGTTGGCCAGGTCCAGGACGGGATAGATGATCGTGGCGCAGGCGTAGACGTCGGTCGTGACGAGGGACGCGGCGCTGGTCCAGCCGCCCGCGCTGCCGCCCCGGATCGCGAGCCGGGCGCGGTCGGCGGTGCCCTCGTCGGCCAGGGCCTCTGCGACGGCGGCGCAGTCCTCCACGTCGACGACGCCCCACTGCTCGCGCAGCCGGTTGCGGTACTCGCGGCCGTACCCGGTCGAACCGCCGTAGTTGACCTCGGCGACACCGATGCCGCGTGAGGTGAAGTAGGCGATCTCCAGGTCGAGGACGAGCGGGGACCGGCTGGTGGGCCCGCCGTGTGCCCAGATCACGTACGGCGGCAGTTCGTCGCCGGGTGCGGCCCAACTCGGGCTGTGCGGTGGGTAGATGTGGGCGTGGATGTCCCGTCCGGCGGGACCGGTGAAGATGCGGATCTGCGGTTCGGGGTAGTGCGCGGGGTCCACCGGGTCGTCGTGGGCGGCGCCGATCACCCGGGCCCTGCCGGTGCGGGTGTCGAGTTCGACGACCTCGAAGGCGCTGCGCGGGCTGGCCCCGACGCCGACGATCCGCTCGCCGTTCACCGCGAGGGTGGACGCGAACTCGGTCCAGGGTCCCGCCGCGTCGACGACCTCGCCGGTCTCGGGGTCCAGTACGCCGAGCGCGGTGGCGCCCCGGCCGTGCACGACGGCGATCAACCCGCCCTCCAGGGGCGCGAACCAGCGCTGGCCGAGCTTCCACAGCGGCCCGCCGAACTCCTCCTCGCGGGCGCCACAGCGGCTGGTGGTCGCGGTAGAGGTTCCACCAGCCGGTGCGGTCGCCGGCGTAGAGCAGCGAGCCGTCGAAGCCCCAGTCGACCTGGGCGATCGACTCCTCGGGCCCGCCGGCGACGGTCCGGGGCGTCCCGAAGGTGCCGTCGTCCGCGATCTCGGCGAGCAGCAGCTCGGTGCCGTCCCACGGCATCCGGGGATGCTCCCAGGCGAGCCAGGCCGCCCTCCGCCCGTCGGGCGAGACACGCGGCCCGGACACGAACCGGTGCCGGTCGTCGGTGAGTTCGCGTACGGCCCGCCGGTCCTCGGCGGCGGACCCGTCCAGCGGTACGGCGGCCAGGACGCGCCGCACATCGCCGGGGGCCTCGCCGGTGAACTCCTCGAGCACGCACCACACTTCACCCAGGTCCGGGCGCACCTGCGGTTCCGCCCAGCGGAGTCCGCCGCCGATCCGGGACACGGGGGTGAGCGGGCGCGGCTCGCTCCCGGGGTCGTGGCGGTACAGGCGCTGGTCTGCGAAGTGCACGAAGACCACGAGGGGTTGACCGTCCCGGACCGTGCCGGCCCAGGGCTGTCCGCCGTACTCGATGACGCGGCTGCGGACGTTCCACGGCGCGGGCAGGACCGATTCCTCGGAGCCGTCCGCGTGACGGCGCACCAGGGTGCGGCGCCCGCCCTCGGTGGGGCGTGGTTCGGTCCACCAGGCCTCGTCGCCGACGAAGCCGACGTACTCGGGGTGTCCGTCGTGCGCGGCGGCGAGGGCCGCGTCGATGGGCGAGGGCCACGAACCGTAGGCCAAGGTCTGCACGTTCTCCCCACTTGCTAGGCCGTCCTCAGGAAGCGGTCCAGAACGCGGACGCCGAAGTGGAGTGCCTCGACGGGGACGCGTTCGTCGACTCCGTGGAACAGCGCCTGGTAGTCGAAGCCCTCGGGGAGCTTCAGCGGTGCGAAGCCGTAGCCGGTGGTGCCGAGCCGCGAGAACTGCTTGGCATCCGTGCCGCCGGACATGCAGTACGGCACCACATGGCCCTCGGGCGCGAACTCCTCGACGGCGGCCCGCATTCGGGCGTAGGTCGGGGAGTCGAGCGGTGCCTGGAGGGCCACTTCGCGGTGGTGGAACTCCCAGTCGACGTCCGGTCCGGTGAGCCGGTCCAGGGTGGTGCGGAACTCGTCCTCGCCGCCCGGGAGATAGCGTCCGTCGACGAAGGCCACGGCCTCGCCCGGGATCACGTTGACCTTGTAACCGGCGTTCAGCATCGTCGGGTTGGCGCTGTTGCGGACCGCGGGCTCGACGAGTTTCGCCGCCGGGCCGAGCTTGGTGAGGAGTCCGTCGACGTCGTCGAGGTCGGCGTCGATGCCGTACAGGGCGGCGAGTTCGGTGAGGGCCGCGCGGACGGTCGGGGTGAGCCGCAGCGGCCACTCGTGTTCGCCGATGCGGGTGATGGCGGCGGCGAGGCGCGTGACGGCGTTCTCGTGGTTGACCTTGGAGCCGTGGCCCGCGCGGCCGTGGGCGGTCAACTTCAGCCAGCCGGTGCCGCGTTCACCGGCGGCGATCGGATAGATCTCGCGCCCTGAGCCGTCGTGGAAGGTGAACGCGCCTGATTCGCTGATGCCTTCGGTGCAGCCCTCGAAGAGCCCGGCGTGCCGGTCGGCGAGGAAGCCGGAGCCGTCCTCGGCGCTCGCCTCCTCATCGGCGGTGAACGCGATCACGACGTCGCGTCGCGGCCGTACGCCCAGGCGGGCCCAGGCGCGGACGACGGCGAGGATCATCGCGTCCATGTTCTTCATGTCGACCGCGCCGCGCCCCCAGACGACGCCGTCGCGGACCTCCCCGGAGAAGGGGTGCACGCTCCACTCGTCGGCCTGTGCCGGCACGACGTCCAGGTGACCGTGCACGAGCAGCGCGTCCGCCGAGGGGTCGGTGCCCTCGATGCGGGCGACGACGTTGGTGCGGCCCTCGGACCGTTCCAGGAGGGTGGGTTCGAGCCCCGCGCCGGCCAGTTGCTCGGCCGCGTACTCGGCCGCGGGTCTCTCCCGGCAGTCGCCGCCGCCCCGGTTGGTCGTGTCGATGCGGATCAGGTCCGAGGTGAACGTCACGACCTCGGCCAGGGCCCGCTCGTCGATGTCAGCCATACTGCTCCTCCACCGCGGCCGAGACGATCGTGGTGACCGCCTTGAAGGTCCGGATGCCGTCGTACATGGTGTCGTGGGTGTACGCCACCTTCCGCTCCCCGACCCGCGCGACACCGGGGACCACGGTGGCGGCCATCGCCAGGTGCTCGGCGTCGAATTCCAGCGCGACGGTGAACGGGCCGCCCCGCACCGGTTCCTGACGGACCGCCAGTTTCGCCGCCTCCTTCGCCGCCCCGCGGATGTCGGCGGCCGTCCTGGCCGGGGTCCGGCACACGGCCGCGTACCGCGACACGTGGTCCTTGACGGCCACCTTCAGCGCCTCGGGCGCGTACCCGAGGGCGTCCTCGCAGGCCACGTCGTCACCCGTGACAAGGACCACCGGTACCCCGTACTCGGCGACGACATGCGCGTTGAGGAGCCCCTCGCTGGCGCGGACGTCGTTCAGCCACACACCGGTGATCGAGTTGGCGAGGTAGGTGTGGGCGAGGACGCCCTCCATGCCGGCGCCCGCGTGGTAGCCGACGAACGCGATGCCGTCGACGTCGCCGTGCTGCACGCCCTCCACCATCGAGAGGGACTTGTGGCGTCCGGTGAGCATCTCGGTGCGCTCGTCGAGCTGTTCGAGCAGAAGGTTGCGCATCGTCCAGTGGGCCTCGTTGACGAGCACCTCGTCGGCGCCGCCGTCGTAGAAACCGAGGACGGCCGCGTTCACGTCCGAGGTGAACATCGCACGGCACCGCTCCCACTGCGGTGTCCCCGGCAACACGTCGGCCGGCCAGGTGACGCCGGTCGCACCCTCCATGTCGGCGCTGATGAGGATCTTCATGGGGCATCACGTTACGCGTCGACGCGGAATCCGCCAGGAAGAAGCGGTGCGGAATTGAACGACGTTGGATCGCGCAAGAAATTGCGTGACTTGCGTTCACTTTCGTTCAATGGCCGCAAGTTCGCGCAAGTCCACCCTGGTGTCCCTGCGGGGCCGTGAGCGCTTCTGGTGAATATTGCGCTGTTCCAGCTGTAGACCCCCTCCCATCGCTCTGCAATATTTCGATGAAACAACGCAAAAACCTGCCTCCCAGAGGCAGCATGCACCACGTCACCTCGCACCTTTCTGCTCCTGCACCACTCCCCCAGGAACGAGCCGCCCTCGCCGCCCCACCGGTGCGCGAGCCTCCGCAGGAAGTGACCCCGTATGAACAGACCGGCACGACACAAGCAGAGATCCCCGGACGGAACGCGGCCGTCGCCGCGCTCGCCTCCGCCGTGATGGTGCTGGGGCTGCCCGCCGTGAGCGCCCACGCGGCCGGCGGTCCCAACGTCGCCGCGGAGGCCAGGACCACCGCGGGCAGCACTCGCGGCGCGCACAAGGCCACCAACATCACCGACGGCGACACCGACACCTACTGGCAGGCCGGGAAGAAGTCGGCCCAGTGGGTGCAGACCGACCTCGGCAAGAGCAAGCGCGTCCGGCAGGTCGTGCTGCGGCTGCCCGAGGGCTGGCAGACCCGCAAGCAGACGCTGGCGCTCCAGGGCAGCGACGACGGCAAGAGCTTCGCCACGCTCAAGTCCTCGGCGCAGTACGTGTTCGGCCCCGGCGACGACAACACCGTGAAGATCTCGGTGCCGTCGACGCTCGCCCGGTACGTGCGGGCCGACTTCAGCGCCAACTCGGTCGCCGGAACAGCTCAGTTGGGCGAGATGCAGGTCCTCACGACCACCGCCTCGACCCCCAACCTCGCGCAGGGCAAGCCCTTCAGCGAGAGCGGGCACGCCGATGTGTACGGCGCGGCCAACGCCGGTGACGGCAACCGCGACACCTACTGGGAGAGCACCAACAACGCCTTCCCGCAGTGGCTCCAGGTCGACCTGGGCTCCTCGGTCAAGGTCAACCAGGTGACCCTCAGGCTCCCGAGCAGCTGGCCGAGCCGCAGCCAGACGCTCAAGATCCAGGGCTCGACCGACAACCAGAACTTCGGCGACCTGACGGCGTCGAAGGCGTACACCTTCGACAGCTCCACCGACCAGTCGACGACGATCTCCTTCGACGCGACGACTACGCGGTACGTACGCGTGCTGATCACGGCGAACACCGGCTGGCCCGCGGGGCAGTTGTCGGAGCTGGAGGTCTACGGTCCGGCCACCGGGGACACACAGGCGCCCACCGCGCCGACGAACCTGAGCTACACCGAGCCGGCCACCGGGCAGATCAAGCTGACCTGGAGCGCGGCCACCGACGACACCGCCGTGACGGGCTACGACGTCTACGCCAACGGGCAGTTGAGGTCGAGCGTCGCCGGGAACGTGCTGACCTACACGGACACCCAGCCGGCCGGCAGCGACATCACGTACTTCGTTCGGGCCAAGGACGCGGCGGGCAACGTCTCCGCCAACAGCAACAGCGTGACCCGCAAGGGCGCGGGCGGCGACACCCAGGCTCCGACGGCGCCCGGCAACCTCGCCTACACGCAGTCCGGCAGCGACGTGAAGCTGACCTGGCAGGCGTCGAGCGACAACGTCCAGGTCACCGGGTACGACGTCTACGCCAACAACCAGGTGATCAAGTCCCTCGCCGGCACGGTCACTTCGTACACGGACACCCCGTCGGCGACGGCGACGGTCACCTACTACGTGAAGGCTAAGGACGCCGCGGGGAACGTCTCGGTCGCGAGCAACAGCGTCACCCGGGCCGGTTCCGGCGGTGGGTCCGACCTCGCCCAGGGCAAGCCGATCGATGCCTCGTCGTACACCTTCACCTACGTCGCGGCGAACGCCAACGACGGCCAGGTGAGCACCTATTGGGAGAGCGGGGGCGGCGCGTACCCGGCCACTCACCCACCAAGCTGGGTGCCAACGCCGACCTCAGTCAGGTCGTCGTGAAGCTGAACCCGGATGCGCGTGGTCGACGCGGACGCAGAACATCCAGGTGCTGGGCCGTGACCAGGACGCGACCGCGTTCACGAGTCTGGCGGCCGCGAAGGACTACACGTTCAACCCGTCGACCGGCAACACGGTGACCATCCCGGTCTCCGGCGCCGCCGCCGACATCCAGCTCAAGTTCGCCTCCAACACCGGTGCACCGGGCGCGCAGGTCGCCGAGTTCCAGGTGATCGGCACCCCGGCCGCCAACCCCGACCTCAAGGTCACCGGCATCACACACACGCCCGCGGCCCCGGTCGAGTCGGACGCCATCAGCCTGTCGGCGACCGTCACCAACAGCGGCAGCAAGGCGTCCAAGGCCACCGACCTGAACTTCACGCTCGGGGGCACCAAGGCCGCCACGGCGGACGTCCCGGCCCTCGCGGCGGGCGCGTCGGCGACGGTCACGGCGAGCATCGGCACGCGGGACGCGGGCAGTTACCCGCTCGCGCCGAGGTGGACCCGTCGAACAAGGTCATCGAGCAGAACGAGGGCAACAACGTCTACGCCGCCCCGACGCGCTCGTGGTCAAGCCGGTCTCCAGCTCCGACCTGGTCGCCGCACCGGTCGCCTGGACCCCGTCCAGCCCCCTCGGCGGGCGACAACGTCACCTTCACGGTGGCGATCAAGAACCAGGGCACGGTCGCCTCGGCCTCCGGCGCCCACGGCGTCACGCTCACCGTCCTGGACGGCAACGGCACCACCGTCAAGACCCTCACCGGCTCCTACAACGGCACCATCGCGGCCGGCCAGACGACCGCACCGGTGAGCCTCGGCACGTGGACGGCCGTCAACGGCAAGTTCAGCGTCAAGACGGTTATCGCCGACGACACCAACGAACTCCCGGTCAAGCGGACCAACAACACCACCACACAACCCCTGTTCGTCGGCCGCGGCGCCGACATGCCGTACGACATGTACGAGGCCGAGGACGGCACGGTGGGCGGCGGCGCCCAGGTCGTCGGCCCGAACCGCACCATCGGCGACATCGCCGGAGAGGCGAGCGGCCGCAGGGCCGTGACCCTCAACTCGACCGGCCAGTACGTCGAATGGACCACCCGCGCGGCGACGAACACCCTCGTCACCCGCTTCTCCATCCCCGACGGCACCGACTCGACGCTCGACGTCTACGTCGACGGCCAGTTCCTCAAGGCCATCGATCTGACCTCCAAGTACGCCTGGCTGTACGGCAACGAGACCGCGCCCGGCAACTCGCCGAGCGCCGGAGCCCAGCGCCACATCTACGACGAGGCGAACCTCCTGCTGGGCAGGACGGTTCCGGCGGGTTCCAAGATCCGGCTGCAGAAGGACGCGGCCAACTCCTCGACGTACGCGATCGACTTCATCAACACCGAGCAGGCGACGGCGACCCGAACCCGGACCCGGCCGCCTACGCGGTCCCGGCCGGCTTCTCCCAGCAGGACGTGCAGAACGCGCTCGACGCGGTCCGCATGGACACCACGGGCAAGCTCGTCGGCGTCTACCTGCCCGCCGGTGACTACGAGACCTCCAGCAAGCTGCAGGTCTACGGCAAGGCGGTCAAGGTCGTCGGAGCCGGGCCGTGGTTCACCCGCTTCCACGCCCCCGCCTCGCAGGAGAACACCGACATCGGCATCCGGGCCGAAGCCACCGCCAACGGCTCCTCGTTCACCGGCTTCGCCTACTTCGGCAACTACACGTCCCGCATCGACGGCCCCGGCAAGGTCTTCGACTTCTCCAACGTCTCCAACATCACCATCGACAACATCTGGGTCGAGCACATGGTGTGCATGTACTGGGGCGCCAACACCGACAGCGTGACCATCAAGAACTCCCGCATCCGTGACACGTTCGCCGACGGCATCAACATGACGAACGGCTCCACGGACAACCACGTCGTCAACAACGACGCCCGCGCTACGGGCGACGACAGCTTCGCGCTCTTCTCGGCGATCGACGCGGGCGGCTCCGACGAGAAGAACAACCTCTACGAGAACCTGACGTCGACGCTCACCTGGCGTGCGGCCGGTATCGCCGTCTACGGCGGCTTCGACAACACCTTCCGCAACATCCGGGTCGCCGACACCCTGGTCTACTCCGGCATCACGATCTCCTCGCTGGACTTCGGCTACCCGATGAACGGCTTCGGGACCGATCCGACGACGATCGAGAACGTCTCCCTGGACAGAACGGGCGGCCACTTCTGGGGCTCCCAGGTCTTCCCCGCCATCTGGGCGTTCTCCGCCTCGAAGGTCTTCCAGGGCATCCGGGTCAACGACGTCGACATCGACAACTCCACGTACGGCGGAGTGATGTTCCAGACCAACTACGTCGGCGGGCAACCGCAGTTCCCGGTGAAGGACACGATCTTCACCGACATCTCCATCACCAACTCCAAGAAGAGCGGAGACGCGTTCGACGCCAAGTCCGGCTGGGGCATCTGGGCCAACGAGCTGCCCGAGCCCGGCCAGGGACCCGCCGTGGGTTCCGCGACCTTCGTCAACCTGCGGATGAGCGGCAACGCGCAGGACATCCGCAACACCACGTCCACCTTCACGATCAACGTGCAGTAGCGCAGACCATCACCCCATGAAGCGGGGCCGCCCCACCTGACAGGGGCGGCCCCGTTTCGCTGTGCTTCCGTGCCTACCAGCCGACGGCCACCAGGAGCCACTGCGGGTTGGCGTGCGAGATGAACGAGGACTGGCCCGCGACATCGTCGTAGGGGAAGCCGTAGGCCAGCTGGTTGATGGCGTTGTCGTGCCAGAACTTGGCGTAGTAGTTGGCGGGGGCCGCCTTGTAGAACTGCGCCGGGTCGGACTGCTGCGACGCCGGCAGGGTGGCCACATGGCGGTTGAGGGCGGCGCACATGTTGGGATCGGCGGCCAGCGAGCCCGCGCAGCCGAAGATGTCGGAGGTCGCCGCGTTCACGCCCACCGACTGGGCGTACGAGGTGAAGTAGTTGGCGTTGGCGCCGCCCGCGCGGAAGCTCGGGTCGCTGCCGGGCGCGATGATCCGGTACGGCGCCTGGGTCTGGGCCAGCACCTTGAACTGGCTCGGCACCGCGTCGGTGAACCGCTGGAAGGTGGTCGCGCGGTCCTCGGCGAAGGTCGCCCGGTTCTCGCCGACCTCGGTGTCGTAACCGTCCTTGCTGTGCAGGCGCATGGCGAGTTTGAGGCCGAACGCGTCGACGCGGGTGGTGTTGCCGTTGAAGACGTTGTTGCCGACCGTGAACTCGATGAAGTCGTAGTAGGAGCTGGTGGGCGAGCCCAGGTAGAAGTACATGCGGCCCGCGGAGTTGGCGGGCATGTCGAGATAGGGCTGCTCGGCGATGGAGTGCGTCTGCCCGTTGAAGCTCCAGTACACCTGGCTGTCGGGGTACTTGCCGTTGGTGCGGTTGAGGATCTTCACCTCCACGGCGTTGTTGGCCGCCGGGATGTCAGTGGTGCTGCCCCAGAAGGAGTCGGGCGGGGTGGTGCTGCCGGGGCCGTAGACCTGGAACTCCCAGAGCGAGTAGCCCCATTGGGTGGCGCGGGCGGTGCCGTAGACGCGGACGTAGCGGCCGCTGCCGGTGACGGTGAGGTTCTGGGTGCCGCCGGTGGCGGTGGTGGTGGAGTAGACGGTGGTCCAGTTGGTCGCGTCGGTGGAGGTCTGGATCTGGTAGCCGGTGGCGTACGCGGCCTCCCAGTTCAGCGTGACGCGGGAGATCTGCTGGACCGAACCGAGGTCGACGCGCAGCCACTGCGGGTCGGCGAAGGCGGAGGACCAGCGGGTGCCGGTGTTCCCGTCGACGGCCGCGCTCGCGGGGAAGGACCCGCTCTCGGTCGAGGACGCGGCGGCGGGCCGTCCCTGGGACAGGAGTTGGTCGGCGGCTCGGGCGGGCGTGGGGCTCAGGGCGGCGAAGCAGGCGAGGATCAGGACGACGACGAGACCGAGGGCGGTACGCGGGCGTACGGCTGCGGTCGGAGGTCTGGCGGACAGCTGCATGGAGGGTCTCCTCAGCGGGGTCGGGAGCGCTCTCCCCGGGTTGTAGTCCCACCCCCTGCCCGCCGTCAACAACTGAAGCCGAATCAGCGGCGGTTCGGCACTGCCGACACTCACGGCGGAGCATCCGTTCAGGACCCGACCACAAGCCCGATCCCAACCCACCGCCTTCCTCCATCACTTGACGCGTCCGGTATGGACCTTTCCGTACGGTGGCAGAGTGGTCACCGGAACACCGCGCACGCGGCAAGATCAGCCTTGGGAGAGAAGTCCGTTGAACACCGGAACCCCGGTCCCCGACAGCTACTACGAGCGCATCGACGAGCACCGCTACAAGCCCACGGCCCACGCGGGCGGCGCCTGGGACCCGGACGAGCTGCACTTCAGTCCGCTCGGCGGGCTCGTCGTCCACGCCATCGAGCGCCAGGTGGCGGCGCAGCGGCCGGGCGAGGGGCTGGTGATGGCGCGGGTCAGCTACGACATCCTGGGGCGGCTCGCCCTCGACGAGTGCGAGATCCGCGTGGACGTCGTCCGGGCCGGCCGCACGATCGAGCTGGTCGAGGCCGTGGTGCTGGTCGCCGACCGGCCGGTGGTGCGGGCCCGCGCCTGGTTCCTCGCCGCGGTCGACACCTCCGCCGTCGCTGGCGGCACCGGCGAACTCCTCACCCCGCCCGAGGAGTTGACCCCCTGGGAGATGAGCGCGCTGTGGCCCGGCGGCTACATCGCCTCCCTGGACGTACGGCCGCTCGCGCCGCCCCGGCCGGGCCGTACGACCGCCTGGGTCTCCACCCGGCACGCCCTGGTCGCCGGTGAGCCCAGCAGCCCGCTCGCGTCCTACCTGGCGCTCGTCGACACCGCGAACGGCATCGCCGTACGGCAGCCGCCGACCGCGTGGATCTACCCGAACGTCGACCTCACCGTGCACCTGCACCGCCAACCCGAGGGCGACTGGACCGGGTTGGACACGACGGTCGCCTTCGGGCCCACCGGGCAGGGGCTGACCAGCACCGTGCTGCACGACGTCCACGGCCCGGTCGGGCACGCGCTGCAGATCCTCACGGTGCGGCCCGCGCCGCCCGTTGAGCGTGCTCAGGCCCCTCAGCCCGCCACGGGGAGCGCTTCCCAGGCCGTCTCGGGGTCGAGGGGCAGGTCGGGCCTGGACCGCTTGAAGTCGGCGGCCAGGGCCTCGACGTCCGGGAGTTCGGCGACGGACGCGGCGAAACCGCGGAACAGGGTCGAGCAGTACTCCCCGACAGGAACGCCGCGTCCCAGCTGCCGTCCGGCCGCACCCACTGGTAGGTGTGGTTGTGCAGGTTGAGGAACTGGCGGGTGGCCAGGCGCGGTTCGACCGCGCGGAAGGTGCCCGCCTCGACCGCCTCGGTGACCAGGCCTGTGATCAGCAGCTCCAAGTCGGCGCGTTGGCCCAGCACGGTCTTCAACTCGGCGCCGCCGAGGCTGCGGTGGTCGTGCTCGTAGACCCGGATGTGGTCGAGCCTTCGGAAGATCATCGTCAGCAGCGACTCGGAGAGCAGCCGCAGCCGGAGCAGCGGCGCCTCGTCGAGGGCCGCGATCTCCTGGGCGCGGGCCAGCAGCGGGTCGAGGACCCGGGACTGGATCTCGATGAGCAGGTTCTCCTTGGAGCCGATGTAGTAGTACAGGGCGCCCTTGGCGAGCCCGACCGCGCGGCCCAGGTCGTTGATGGAGGTGGCCGCGTACCCCTGGCGTGCGAACAGGGAGGCGGCGGTGTCGATGATCTTCTGTCGCCTGATCTCGAAGCCCGGCCCATGACCACCCGGCGGTCGTGGCATGTCTGTTCCCCTGACGGTGACGGCGTGCGGGCCGTCCCGGACCCGCGCGGGCGCCGGATGGTGGCACGCCCAGGGCATCGCACCACACCGGCACGGGCTCCGCGCAAGGGACCCGCGCCGGGAGATGCGCCGCCCTCAGGTCGCGCGGCTCGCGATGTGCCACTTCGACGGCAGTTCGATGCGTGCGCCGTCTGGCCTGAACTCGGTGGTGAGCAGCGGGAGTTCACCGCTCGCGAGGACGGTGAGACCGGCCGCGCGGAGGTACTCGGGCACGGCGTCGTCGGCGACCTCGCCGGGCGCGATGCCGTGGCGGAAGACCGGGGCGAGTTTCGGCGGCGGTCCCGCCGGGTCCTGCGCGAGTGCGCCGAGGACCGGGCGGGCGGCCTCGGCGAGTTCGACGAGGAAGACATGGCCGCGCTCCCCACCAGCGTGGCGACTCCGTCGACCAGCGGCTGCCGGTCGTCGGGGTCGGCCTGGTGCAGGACGCCCCTCATGTAGACGTTGGCGTCGCCGAGTTCGGCGTGCAGCGCCTCGACGTCGGTCTTGTCGGTGGCGTCCAGCACCCGGTACGTGGCCTGTCCTGCCGGGTCGGCCTGCCGGGCGTGGTCGACGGCCGCGGCGGACAGGTCGGCGCCGACGACATGGGTGAACCGGTTGGCGAGGAAGCGGGTCTGGGTGCCGTTGCCGCAGCCCAGGTCGACCATCTGGAGGCCGGGGTCACGCAACTTCGGTTCGAACAGGGCTAGATGGAGTCCTACGGTCTGTGCCGGGGCCGCGTCCCAGAAGACGGCCCCCTGTCCGTCGGGCGCCTCGCGCCAGAAACCTTCCCAGGCCTCCCGGTACCGACTCGACACGCTCATGCCCAACTCCCCAGGATGCGAGGCCGTTCCGCCGTAAGTGACGGGCCAGTACGGTCTATCGCGCCCCGGTCCCGCTCACAAGGACACGGCGCATACCTTCACCGCTCATTCGATCCGTGTACGCCGGTGTGCGCCTCGTGAGCCCCCGCGGTCACCTGCGATTCAGCGGCGGGGCAGGGTCAGTTCGAACCAGACGGTCTTGCCCGTGGTGGTACGGCTGGCGCCCCATTCGCGGGCGAGGACGCCGACGACGTGCAGGCCCCGGCCGAACTCGGCGTCGGGGCCCGCCGCGAGCAGGGAGGGCAGGGTGGGGTCGTCGTCGTCCACCTCGCACAGCAGGGTGTCGCCGCGCACCAGGCGCAGGGTGATCCCCGGCCGCGGGAGTGCCGTACGGCGTTGGTGACCAGCTCGCCCGCCAACAGGGCGGTGGTGTCGGCGAGTCGGGCGAGGCCCCACGCGTGGAGCTGTTCGCCGACCGCCGCGCGGGCGCGGCCTGCCTCGGCCGGGTCGAGGGTGAGCCGCCACTCGGCGACGTCGTCCGGTTCGATGCCGTTGAGGCGGGCCATCAGGAGGGCGACGTCGTCCTTGCGGCCGCCGCGGGTATTGAGGGAGCGGATGATCGTGTCGCAGGCGTCGTCCATGGACGCGGCCGGATGCGCGGCCGACTCGGACAGGGTCGCGAGTCCTACGCCGATGTCCTCGCCGCGCACCTCGACGAGACCGTCGGTGCACATCACGAGCCGGTCGCCGGGCTCCACCCGGACCCGGATCGTCTCGAAGGGCACCCCGCCGACGCCGATGGGCGCGCCCGTGGGCAGGTCGAGGAGCTCGCTGCGGCCGTCCCCGGCGTGCACGATCACCGGCGGGATGTGGCCCGCGTTGGCGAGGTGGAGCTCGCCGGCGATCGGGTCGTAGACGACGTAGAGGCAGGTCGCGAGGTACGAGTCGCCGAGGCGCTGGGCCAAGTCGTCGAGGTTGCGCAGGAGTTGGGCGGGCGGAAGGTCCATGGCGGCCATGGTCTGCACGGCGGTGCGCAACTGGCCCATCATCGCGGCCGAGTTGAGGCCGTGGCCCATGACGTCGCCGACGACGAGCGCGGTACGGGCGCCGGGGAGTTTCACCGAGTCGAACCAGTCGCCGCCGACCCGGCCGAGCAGCGTGCCGGGCAGATAGCGGGTGGCGATGTCGCAGCCCGCCATGCGCGGCGGGATGTGCGGCAGCATGCTGTCCTGGAGGGTCTCGGCGACACTCTCCTGGTAGGTGTACATGCGCGCGTTGTCGAGCACCAGGCCCGCGCGGGCGGCGAGTTCGGCGCCGGTGACGCGATCCATGTCGTTGAACTCGACGCGCTCCGGGTGGCGCAGCAGGATCATGAAGCCCAGGACGACGTTGCGGGCCTTCAGCGGGACGACGAGCATGGAGCGGCCGGTGATCAGCGGCCTGATGTCGCGCTTCTCGAACTGCGAGGCGATCATGTGCCCCATCTGCTCGCTGATGCGCGGCACGAGGACGGGGTCACCGCTGGTCATGCACTGGAAGAACGGGGTGTGCGCGGGGAACGGCATGGCCTCGCCGACCGGGACGACGTCGTCCCAGCGGCCGGGTTCGTCGGTGTGCTCCAGGGCGACCCGGTGCCACATGGTGGTGGTGTCGGGCACGCCGTCCGGGAACCCCTCCCCGGCGACGACCTGTTCGCGGAGGTAAGTGCCCGCGACGTCCGTGAACTTGGGGACGACGGCCTTGCTGACCTCGATGATGGTCTGCGCGAGGTCGAGCGAGGTGCCGATGCGTCCGCTCACCTCGTTGAGGAACTCCAACCGGTCGCGTACGGCGGCGTATTCGAGGTCCTCGCCCTCGTCCGCGAGGTCGTCCGGGAGGGGAGCCCTTCGGCGGCGGCGAGGGCGGCGCGCTCGCGGCGGGCCCTGCGCTCGGCGCGGCGGGCCACGCCCCAGTCCGGGGTCACCGGCACCCGTTCGTTCTGGCTGAACTCCAGGACGGGATAGCCGAGTTCGAGGACCTGCCCGACGATGCGGGCGCTCTCGCCGACGCTCATGCTGGGCAGGATCTCGGGAGCCTGCGGGCGAGTTCGTCGGCACCGGGGAAGTCAGTGTGCAGGGCGAAGCCGGGGGCGATGCGCTCGAAGGCGCCGTCCGTGCCGGGGAGGTCCTGGCGCAGGCCGCCCGCGTCGGCGGCGAGCACGAGGAGCCGCTCCTGTCCGGGGCCGACCAGGGGTAGGCCCACCACAGGACGTCCACGCGGTCCCTCCCCCAGCCTTCGGGCAGGGGACCCCCTCTCGCTTCGCTCGCTCGGGCACGGTGAGGCGGGCGCGGCCCGCGGCGGGGTAGGACAGGCGTCCGTCGAGGGAGGACTCAGGTCGGGTCCGAGGCCGTCGTAGTGGGCGAACACGCCCTGGGAGCCGGTGTCCTCGTCGTCGGGCAGCGCGCCGGAGACGGGGAGCAGGTCGACCGCGGTCTGGCCGATGGCCTCTTCCTTGGTCACGCCGAAGAGGCGCCGTGCGCCGCGGCTCCAGTGGGAGACGAGGCCTGCGCGGTCGACCAGGATCACGGCCAGCGGGACGCGGCCCGCCGCGGTGTGTTCCAGCACCACGTCGTCCCCGGCCCCGCGGCCGGGAGGTGTCTCCCGCTCGGTGCCACGATCCATGGCCCAGGCCCTCTCTCCCCACGGCTCCGGAAGATCTGTGCCGCCACCGACCACGCTACGGGGGCGGCCGGTGGCGATGTGGGCAATCCCGGAATTGATGCCGACCCGTCGCACCGGCGCGCGCCCCGCGCGGGGCTCAGTCCTCGTGGCCGAGCTGGAGATCGCGCTCGGTGCGTCCCCCGCCCGCCACTTGGAGCACGGTGGCCACGGGCGGGTACCCGGCGGCGATCACCGTGTACTCGCCGGAGGACAGGTCGACGAACCGGAACGTGCCGTCCGGGCCCGTGGTGAGGGTGTCGACGACGTTGCCCGCCGCGTCGAGGAGCGTCACGCGCGCGTCCTCGACGGGCCGCCCGCCGCTCGCCCTGACGGTGCCGCGCAGCACGGCGCCACCGGCGAGTTCGACGTCCTGGCGGGTCTCTCGGGAGGCCTGGACGCTGACCGGGAGCGCGGCCGGGCGGAACGCGGGCGCGCTGGCGGCGAGGGTGTACTCGCCGGCCACCAACTCGCTGATGACATAGCCGCCTTCGCGCCCGCTGCGGGTGCTGGCGACGACCTCGCCGTGCACGTTGGTGAGGGTCACGGCGGCCTCCCGCACCGGGGTGCCGTCGGCGGTCAGCACGCTCCCGGCGAGGCGTCCGGCGCCGCCGAGGACGACGTCGAGCTCGACGGGCCGCTCGCCGACGGTCACGGACACCGCCTGCGGCTGGTGCCCGCCGGCCGCCGCGATCAGGACGTACGACCCGGAGCCGGGCGTCGACAGCGCGTACCGCCCGTCCGCGCCGCTGGCACCGCGCCCGATCTGCTGTCCTGAGACGTCGATGAGGGTCAGCGCGGCCCGGGGCACGACGGTCCCGTCGGGGTGCTGCACCGTGCCGCAGACGGGGATGCCGGCGGCGTACGACGAACGGGCCTGCGGGATCGGGGAGTTGAGGGGCGCGGCCTCGGAGGTCTCGGCGGGGGCGTTGTGGGACTCTGCAGCTTTCAACAGGGGGTCTCCTTGAGGAAGATCGCGATGAGCAGGCCGAGGGCGAGCACCGGCACCAGGTAGAGGAAGATCCGCGGCATGGCGTCGGCGTACGCCTGGATGTAGCCGTCGCGCAGGGCGGGGGCAGCGTGTGGACGAGCTGCGGGGTGATGGACTCGGGGTCGGGGAGGCCGCTGCCCGCGGGGGATGCGGACGCGCAGCGCGTCGGTGAGCCGGTCGGCGAACAGGGTGCCGAAGATGGCGGCTCCGACGCTGCCGCCGATCTGCCGGAAGTAGTTGTTGGCGCTGGTGGCGGTGCCGAGGTCGGCGGGCCGTACGGAGTTCTGCACGGCGAGGACGAGGACGGGCATCACCATGCCGATGCCGGCGCCGAGGACGGCCATCCAGATGCTGTACTGCAGCCGGGAGGTGTCGACCTCCAGCCGGGAGAGCAGCCACATGCCGAGGGTGGCGAGGGCGCTGCCGAGGACGGGGTAGATCTTGTACCGGCCGGTGTGGCTGATGAGTTGGCCGGAGAGGATGGACGCGCCGACGATGCCGCCCATCATCGGCAGCATCAGCAGTCCCGACTCGGTGGCGCTGGCCCCGTCGACCATCTGCAGGAAGGTCGGCAGATAACTGGCCGCCCCGAACAGCGCGACGCCGATCACCAGGCCCACGAGGGCGGTGACGTTGAAGACGGCGTCCTTGAACAGCCGTAGCGGGATGAGGGGTTCGGGCGCGAAGCGCTCGGCGACGAGGAAGAGGACCGCGGCGGCCACCGCTCCCGCGCCGAGCCCGAGGATGACGCGCGAGCCCCACGCGTACTCGGTCCCGCCCCAACTGGTCAGCAGCACCAGGCACGTTGAGGCGGCGGCGAGCAGCGGCGCGCCGAGGAAGTCGAGGCGCGCCCTGGCGGTGGGCTTCGGCAGTTTCAGTACGGCCGTCACGACGGCGAACGTGACCACGCCGAACGGCACGTTGATGTAGAAGCACCACCTCCAGGAGAGGTGGTCCGTGAAGTAGCCGCCGAGCAACGGGCCCGCCACGGAGGCGAGTCCGAAGGTGGCGCCGATCAGGCCCATGAACCGGCCGCGCTCACGGGGCGGCACGATGTCCGCGATGATCGCCTGCACGCCGATCATGAGTCCGCCGGCGCCGATGCCCTGCACCGCGCGGAACCCGATGAGTTGGTCCATGGACTGGGCGCGGCCGGAGAGCGCGGAGCCGATGACGAAGACGCCGATCGCGAACTGGAACACGCTCTTGCGGCCGAGGAGGTCGCCGAGTTTGCCGTAGACCGGGAGGCCGACCGTGGAGGTGAGGAGGTAGGCGGTGATCGCCCAGGACATCTTGTCCAGGCCGTGCAGTTCGCCGACGATCTTCGGGAGCGCGGTGGCGACGATCATCTGGTCGAGGGCGGCCAGCAGCAGCGCGAGCATCAGGCCGAGGAACACCAACCGCACGCGGCGCGGGCCGAGTTCGGCCTTCTCGACGGGGACGGGGACCGGTGTCTCCGGGGGCGCCGGGACCCGCTCGTCCTGCACCAGAGTCGTCCCGCCCACGTACCGCTCCCCTCGTCGCGCCTGCCGCACAATTCCCGCTTTGGGCGACAACTGCGAACAAGCGCGACGAGTTACGGCGTGCGCCCGGCTCGAACGGAGATCCACTCGAACCGGTGAGGGGCGCGCGACAGCGTCAACACGCCCTGGGGAGTTGGGCTTTGGGGCCCGCTCCCTTGATCGGCCTACTTCTCCACCTCGGCGGCGAGCCGCTCGAGGACCAGGTCGTGGATTCGGGCGAGGCCCTTGGGGGCGAAGGTCCGCTCGAAGAAGCCGCCGATGCCTCCCGCGCCGTTCCACGTGCTGGTCACGACGACGCGGGACTTGCCCTCGCCGGCCGGGGTGACCCGCCAGGTGGTGACCATGGTGGAGTTGCGGTCCTTCTCGACGAGTTCGCCGTCGGTCGGCTCGGTGACCTCCAGGAGGCAGTCGCGGACGCGCTTGCTGGTGGCCTGGAGCTTCCAGTGGACGAGGGTGCCCTCGCCGTCGCCGCCCTCGCGGACCTCGTACTCGCTGAACTGCTCGGGCAGCACCTTCGCGCGCGTGCCGCTGTAGTCGGCGAGGGCGTCGAAGACCGCCTCCGCGTCGGCTGCGACGACCCGCTCGGTAGTCGCCTCGACCTGCGCCATCGGTTTCCTCCAGGACATGAGTTCTCGGGGTGGGGGCAAGCCAACCACCCCCGCCCGCGGCCACCCAAATCGGGGTGCCCCACGGCGACGAAGGGATCGAGAATGCCCCTTGCACAGTTATTCGAACAAGTGTTTCACTCGGGTGGCAGGCCTACTTAGGAGGCGTCATGCGCTGGGAGAACCTCACCGCGGAGTCCGGCGGCCACAGCCGGGCGGCCGATGCCGCGCTGTTCGGCGCGGACGCCGTGGTCAGCCGTACCTTCGACACACCAGAGTTCCGCGGGATCACCTTCCACGAGGTGCGGGCCCGCTCGATCATCAACCGGGTGCCGGGGCCTCCCGCATGCCCTTCGAGTGGACGGTCAACCCCTACCGGGGCTGCACGCACGCGTGCGTCTACTGCTTCGCCCGCAAGACCCACAGCTATCTGGACCTCGACACCGGCCTCGGCTTCGACTCCCAGATCGTGGTCAAGGTGAACGCGCCGGACCTGCTGCGCCGCCAGCTCGGCTCCCGGCGCTGGCTCGGCGACCACATCGCGATGGGCACGAACGTCGACTGCTACCAGCGCGCGGAGGGCCGCTACCGACTGATGCCGGGCATCCTGGGCGCCCTGCGCGACCACGCGAACCCCTTCTCGATCCTGACGAAGGGCACGCTGATCCTGCGCGACCTGGACCTCCTGGTGCAGGCCTCCGAGGTCACCGACGTCGGCATCTCCGTCTCCGTCGGCTTCACCGACCCCGCGCTGTGGCGCACGGTGGAGCCCGGGACGCCCTCCCCGGAGCGACGCCTGGACGTCGTACGGACCCTGACCGAGCACGGCATCGGGGTCGGGGTCCTGATGGCCCCGGTGATCCCCTTCCTCAGCGATCACCCGGCCCAACTGCGCGCCACCGTAAGGGCGATAGCCGCCTCCGGGGCGACCTCGGTGACGCCCCTGGTGCTGCATCTGCGGCCCGGTGCCCGCGAGTGGTTCATGGCCTGGCTCGGGCAGCACCACCCGCATCTGGTGCGGCGGTACGAGCGGCTGTACGCGGAGGGGTCGTACGCCCCGAAGTGGTACCAGCGGCGGATCACCCGTCAGGTGCATGACCTGGCGCAGGAGTACGGCATCGGTCCCGCGCGCGCGGGGATGCCGCGCCGGATCACCGAGCCCGCGGAGGCCGCCGGTCCGCCGGTGTCCGAGCCGACGCAGCTCTCGCTGATCTGAGGGCGCCCAGCTCAGGGCGTTCGAGGGCATCCGGCGGCCCAATCGGGTCAAGTATCGCCGGAACAGGTTCTTCCGGGTGCCCACCCGGGACGATGCGGCGGGGACCGTGGACTCACGGGCCTCTCCCCTCCGTCCTGGGAGGACGTATGAGAAAACGCGCAGCCGTACTGTGCGGTGCCGCCGTCGTCGTGGCCGGGACGGTCACCGCTCTTCCCGCCGACGCGAGCACCGCGCACCCCACCTCGACGACCGTGCAGCCGGCGAAGCTCACCTGGAAGAAGTGCGCCACCACCAACTATCCGACGCTCCAGTGCTCGAGCGTCCAGGTGCCCCTCGACCACGCGAACCCGCACGGGAAGCAGATCACGCTCGCCCTGTCCCGCGTCCCGCACACCGCGAAGACCTACCAGGGCCCGCTGCTGGTCAACCCCGGCGGCCCCGGCGGCAGCGGACTGACCCTCGCGGGCTTCGTCGCGTCCTCGCTGCCCAAGGCGGTGGCCTCCCAGTACGACGTCATCGGCTTCGACCCGCGCGGCGTCGGCAAGAGCACCCCGGCCCTCGACTGCAGGCCGGGCTACTTCAACCCGGTGCGCCCCGACTCCGTGCCGAGCACCCCGGCGCTGGAGAAGGCCAACCTCGCGCGCGTGAAGGCCTACACGGCCGCCTGCGGCAAGAAGTACGCGAACCTGCTGCCCTACATCGACACGGTCAGCGCCGTACGCGACATGGACTCGATCCGGGCCGCACTCGGCGCGCGGAAGATCAACTACTTCGGCTACTCGTACGGCACCTACCTGGGCGCCGTGTACGCCAAGCTCTACCCGGAGCGCGTGCGCCGCCTGGTGCTGGACTCCATCGTCGATCCCACCGGGGTCTGGTACGACGACAACCTCGGGCAGGACTACGCGTTCAACGACCGCCAGCAGGCGCTCATGGCGTGGATCGCGAAGTACGACTCCACCTACAAGCTCGGCACCGACCCGGCCACGATCGAGGCCAAGTGGTACGCGATGCGCGCGGCCCTGGCCAAGAATCCGGCCGACGGCAAGGTGGGCGCCTCCGAACTGGAGGACACCTTCATCCCGGGCGGGTACTACAACGGCTACTGGCCGTATCTCGCCGAGGCGTTCGCGGCCTACGTGAACGACAAGAACGCCGATCCACTGGTCGAGGCCTACGAGAACTACGCCGCGATCGACGCCTCCGGGGACAACGGATACAGCGTCTACACGTCGGTGCAGTGCCGTGACGCGTCCTGGCCGCGCGACTGGAACCAGTGGCGCAGGGACAACTGGGCGGCCTACGACAAGGCGCCGTTCATGGTCTGGAACAACGCCTGGTACAACGCGCCGTGCGCGTTCTGGCCGACGAAGACGAAGGAGCCGGTCAACATCGCCAACGGCAAGCTGCCGCCGGTGCTGCTGTTCCAGGCGACGAACGACGCGGCCACTCCGTACGAGGGCGGTGCGACGGTCCACCAGATGCTGGCCGGGTCGAGTCTCGTGGTCGAGGAGGGCGGCGGGAACCACGGCATCACGCTGAGCGGGAACGCCTGCCTGGACACGTACCTGTCGACGTATCTGAGCGACGGCAAGGTGCCGCGCGGTGGCCGTGAGGTCGACGCGGTGTGCCGGAAGACGCCCGACCCGAAACCGCTGACGTCGGCGAAGTCGGCGACCGGCACGGCGCACGGTTCGACGCTGCACGGCTTGCTGGGCTTCCGCGGCTGAGCCCGGCCCGCCGGCCTCCCCGGGGCGGGAATCCTCGTTGTCAGACCCATGGTCCACCATGGACGCATGAGTGAGCTGACGAGGATTCCCGCCCCGACGGCGTCGCCCCGGCGACGGCCTACACGCACGTCGTCACGGGCACCGGCCGTTTCGTCGCGATCTCGGGTCAACTCGCCCTGGACGAGGACGGAAAGCTCGTCGGCGAGGACGACGCGGCGGCCCAGGCCGGCCAGGTCTTCGAGAACCTCCGCCGCTGCCTCGCCTCGGCAGGGGCCGGCTTCGACGACGTGGTCAAACTGACCTACTACGTCACGGACATGGCGCACATGCCGGCCATCCGCACGGCCCGCGCGGGCCACATACCCGACGACCGGCTCCCCGCCGCGTCGGCGGTGCAGGTCGCCGCGCTGGTGCGACCGGAGTTCCTGATGGAGATCGAGGCGTTCGCGGTGATCGCCGAATAATCGGAGGCGGGCTCGGTCGGCGCCTCCCTAGGGTGCCGCCATGAGCGACGCCGAGCCCGTGCAGATCCGCCCGATGACCCTCGCCGACTGCGACCGCGTCGCCGAAATCCGCGTCCTGGGCTGGCGGTTCGCGTACCGGGGCCTCATGCCGCAGCCCTTCCTGGACGCCCTCAGCGCGAGGGCCGACGCCGAACGCCACCGGGCCCGTCTCATGGAGGGCGACGGCAGCGTCCTGAACCTGGTCGCCTCGGTGGACGACGAGATCGTCGGCTGGGCCGCGCTCGGTCCGTACCGCGACGACGAACTCCGCACGGAGGACGCCGAGTTGTACGCGATCTACCTCGACCCGGAGCATGTGGGCACCGGCGTCGGGCGGGCCCTGATGCGGGAGGGGCTACGGCAGTGCGCGGCCCTCGGCCACGAGCGCGTCTACCTCTGGGTCGTCCGGGGCAACGCCCGCGCCCGCCGCTTCTACGAGCGCGCGGCTTCTGGGCGGACGGCGCGGAGGAGCCGTACGAAGTGGCGGGGGTTCTCGTGCCCGAGCTGCGGTACGTCAGGGAGTTGAGGGGGTGAGGGGCCGCACTGCCGACCGCCCGCGCACCCGGGTCGCCCGAGCCGCCGCACCGATCGCCACCCGTCCCAGCCCGACCCCGCCCGCTCAGCGCTGTCTCGGAATCCTCCCCAGCGCGTGCACCGCCGCCTCCGCCAGCGCCGGATGAGCCAGGGCGTCGTTCAGGACCGGTCTTGCGCGCGGGTCGGCCAGTTCGCCGAGGCCCTCCACGCAGGCGAGGGCCACGCGGCGGTACGGGTCGTGCGGGCGGAGGCGGCGCTGGAGGGTGGTGATGAGGGCGGGGACGGACTCGGGGGCGCGGAGGTCGGCCAGGAGGCGGACGGGGTGCAGGGCGTAGGCGACCCGGAGTTCGTTGGTGGCGAGGGCCGCGGCCGCACGGGCGGTGCGGGGGTCGTCGAGGCGGGCCAGGGCGTACGCGGCGGAGGCGCAGCGCTGCGGCTCGCGGTGGTTGAGGAGGAGGACCAGGGACTCGAAGGCACGCCGGTCGCCCGCGAGGCCCAGCCGGAACGCGGCCAACTCCCTCGCCCAGAGCGGATGGCCGGGGGCGGTGAGGACCTCCGCCAGTTCGTCGAGGTCGCCGGTCGCCACGAGACGCTCGTACGGCACCGCCCCTCCCGACTCCCGCCGTAAGCGCTCCGTGAGTGATCGCAACTCTTCGTCCATGAAACCGAGCCTATGGGTGTCGTCGGACACCCGGGACCCACATCTCCAACTCGGGGCTGGCGCGCTCGTTACTCACGGGTTAAGCTCAGACGAGCGAGTTACCCACTCGCGTATCTCCTCACGGTGGCCTGGTGACGCAGCCGCCGTGAGAGCAGTCGGTTCGGCGCCTCGTGCGCCGCAGTACGACCAGGCCTGGGACAGGGCCGGTCGGAACTCCCTCTTCTCGCCGGGCGTGTGCGCTCGTTGCCCGGCACCACCCGCACTCCTTCTCGCACTCCGTGCGCCCCTCGGCGTACGGAGTGCGCTCCCAGTCGTCACCCTCATTCCAGGAGTCCCGCGATGGCAGCTCCCTGTCCGACGCCCCCTGTCCCCGTTCAAGACCATTGCCGTCGTCGGTCTCGGCACGATGGGCACCGGTATCACCGAGGTCCTCGCCCGGGCCGGCCGCGAGGTCGTCGGCATCGACGTCAACGAGGCCGCGACCGCCCACGCCGTCGCCGCCCTGGAAGCCGCGACCGCCCACGCGGTGCGCCGCGGAAGGCTGACCGAGCAGGAGCGCGCCGACGCCCTCGCCCGCGTCCGCACCTCCACCGACCTGGCCGCCGCGGCCGACGCCGACCTGGTCATCGAGGTGGCCCCGGAGTCGTACGAGATCAAGCACCAGATCTTCCGTGAGCTGGACGGGATCGTGCGCCCCGACACCATCCTCGCGACCGGTACGAACGCGCTCTCCGTGACCCGGCTGGCGGCCGACTCGGCGCGCCCCGAGCGGGTGCTGGGGCTGCACTTCTTCAACCCGGCGCCCGCGATGAAGCTGGTCGAGGTCGTCTCCTCGGTGCTGACCGCGCCCGCCGCCGTCGCCGCCGTCACGGACCTCGCGCTCGAACTCGGCAAGGAGCCCGTGGCGGTCGGGGACCGGCCCGGGTTCGTCGCGGACGGCCTGCTGTTCGGCTATCTCAACCAGGCCGCCGCGATGTACGAGGCGAAGTACGCCTCCCGCGAGGACATCGACGCGGCGATGCGGCTCGGCTGCGGACTGCCGATGGGCCCGCTCGCGCTGCTCGACCTGATCGGCATCGACACCGCGCGCACGGTCCTGGAGGCCATGTACGCCGAGTCCCACGACCGTCTGCACGCCCCCGCGCCGATCCTGAAGCAGCTCAGCGAGGCGGGCCTGACCGGCCGTAAGACGGGCCGCGGCTTCTACTCCTACGAGACGCCGGGCAGCGCGACCGTCGTGCGGGACGCGCTGACCCCGGCCGAGGACGCGGGGCTCACGCCGGGCCGTCCGGTCCGGTCGGTCGGGGTCGCCGGTTCCGGGACCATGGCGTCCGGGATCGCCGAGGTCTTCGCCAAGGCCGGGTACGAGGTCGTGCTCGCCGCGCGCAGCGAGGAGAAGGCACAGGTCGCCAAGTCCCGTATCGGGAAGTCGCTTTCGCGCTCGGTCGACCGGGGCCGGATGACCGCAGAGGCCGCCGCGCAGACCCTGGAGCGGATCACTCCGGCGGGTTCCTACGACTCCTTCGCGGACGTCGACCTGGCCGTCGAGGCGGTCGCCGAGGACCTGGAGATCAAGCAGCAGCTGTTCGCGACGCTGGACAAGGTCTGCAAGCCGGGCGCGGTCCTGGCCACCACGACCTCGTCGCTCCCGGTCGTCGCGTGCGCCCGTGCCACCTCGCGCCCGCAGGACGTGATCGGCATGCACTTCTTCAACCCGGCACCGGCGATGAAGCTGGTCGAGGTCGTCCGTACGGTGTTGACGGGTCCTGACGTCCAGTCAACGGTTCACGAGGTCTGCGTCAAGATCAAGAAGCATGCGGTCGACTGTGGTGACCGGGCCGGATTCATCGTGAACGCGCTGCTGTTCCCGTACCTCAACAACGCGATCAAGATGGTCCAGGAGCACTACGCGTCCCTTGACGACATCGACGCGGCGATGAAGCTGGGCGGCGGCTACCCGATGGGCCCCTTCGAGCTGCTGGACGTCGTCGGGCTGGACGTGTCCCTGGCGATCGAGAAGGTCCTGCACCGCGAGTTCCGTGACCCGGGCCTGGCTCCGGCGCCGCTCCTGGAGCACCTGGTGGCCGCGGGCTGCCTCGGCCGCAAGACGGGCCGCGGCTTCCGCGAATATGCCCGCCGCTGAGCAACCGGAGGACCCGTCCGGGATCGACGGGGACTGGGGCGGGCTGCTCGATCCCACCGGAGGACCCCTGCCCGCACTGGGCGGGGGAAACCCCGACGTGCACGCCAAGCTGCGCACATGCAGTACGTTCGGGTCATGCCCCAGCCCGCCAAGCCCTCCCGTACACCAGCCACGCCCGACGCACCGGAGAGTGCCGCGGGCAGTCGCGCCGCCGCCCAGCGCCTCAAGATGCGGCGCGAACTGGCGGCGGCCGCGATGGAGCTGTTCGCGACGAAGGGGTACGAGGCGACCACCGTCGACGAGATCGCGGCCGCGGCCGGGGTCGCGCGCCGGACGTTCTTCCGCCACTTCCGCTCCAAGGAAGAGGCGATCTTCCCGACCACGACGACACCCTGATCCGCGCCGAGGCGGTGCTCAACGCGGCCCCCGCGCACGAGCACCCGCTCGACACGGTGTGCCGGGGCATCAAGGAAGTCATGCGCATGTACGCGGCCCGCCCGGAGATCTCGGTCGCCCGCTACAAGCTGACGCGCGAGGTGCCCACCCTGCGCGAGGCCGAGATCGCGTCGGTGGCCCGCTATGAGCGGCTGTTCACGCGCTATCTCCTGGGCCACTTCGACGAGCACGCGCACGACGACGACGCCAACGACGACCCGCTGCTCGCCGAGGTCGCCGCCTCCGCCGTGGTCACCGCCCACAACCACGTGCTGCGGCGCTGGCTGCGGGCCGGCGGCCAGGGCGACGTCGAGGCACAGCTCGACCACGCCTTCGGGATCGTACGGAAGACGTTCGGCACCGGCATCGGCGCCGGCCGCACCGCGACCCCAAGCCGGCCGGCACCGCGGTGCACCGGCACGGCGAGGTCCTGGTGACGGTCGCCCGCACCGACGCCCCGCTGGACGAGGTCATGCGGACCATCGAAGAGGCACTCCGGGACCGCTGAGCCCCCGGCACCATGTGATGACGGCCACCCCCTCGGGGTGGCCGTTTTGGCATGTCAGAGCCCCTTTTCACGCAGCTTTCCGACCCCGTTCGATCGATCATCGCTCATGTGTTACGTAAAGATTTCACCTGAGAGCGATTCATGGCACTCGGTGCCTTGCGAGGTGACACGCAGTGTCATACGTTGAAGGTGTCCGGGCGGCCGGCGTGCAGAGACCTTTCGTACGTCGGCTGTCCCCGTAGGCCACTGGCCCGCGCGCCCGGACGCCTGCGTCACAGGCAACCTCCCGCGCCACAAAGCGCTGCCGAAGCACCACCCCGCCGAACCGACGGCACCTCAGCACCCACCCTCAGCAGCAGCACCGACGTATCCATCCGCGCCCCTCCCTCAGGGCGCACTTCGCCGGAGGCAACACCGTGACCGTGAAGGACATCCTGGACGCGATCCAGTCGCCGGACTCGACCCCGGCCGATTTCGCCGCCCTTCCGCTCCCCGAGTCGTACCGCGCGATCACCGTGCACAAGGACGAGACGGACATGTTCGCGGGCCTCGCCACCCGCGACAAGGACCCGCGCAAGTCGATCCACCTGGACGACGTCCCGGTGCCCGAACTCGGCCCGGGCGAAGCCCTGGTGGCCGTCATGGCGTCGAGCGTCAACTACAACTCCGTGTGGACCTCGATCTTCGAGCCGCTGTCGACGTTCGCCTTCCTGGAGCGTTACGGCAAGCTCAGCGAGCTGACGAAGCGGCACGACCTGCCGTACCACGTCATCGGCTCCGACCTCGCGGGCGTGGTCCTGCGCACCGGCCCGGGCGTCAACGCCTGGAAGCCCGGTGACGAGGTCGTCGCGCACTGTCTGTCCGTCGAGCTGGAGTCCTCCGACGGGCACAACGACACGATGCTCGACCCCGAGCAGCGCATCTGGGGCTTCGAGACCAACTTCGGCGGGCTCGCCGAGATCGCGCTCGTCAAGTCCAACCAGCTGATGCCCAAGCCGGACCACCTGTCGTGGGAGGAGGCCGCCGCCCCGGGCCTGGTGAACTCCACCGCGTACCGGCAGCTGGTCTCCCGCAACGGCGCCGGCATGAAGCAGGGCGACAACGTCCTCATCTGGGGCGCGAGCGGCGGACTCGGCTCGTACGCCACGCAGTTCGCGCTCGCGGGCGGCGCCAACCCCATCTGTGTCGTGTCCTCACCGCAGAAGGCGGACATCTGCCGCGCGATGGGCGCCGAGGCGATCATCGACCGCACCGCCGAGGACTACAAGTTCTGGGCCGACGAGCACAACCAGGACCCGCGCGAGTGGAAGCGGTTCGGCAAGCGCATCCGTGAACTCACCGGCGGCGAGGACGTGGACATCGTCTTCGAGCACCCGGGCCGCGAGACCTTCGGCGCAAGCGTCTACGTCACCCGTAAGGGCGGCACGATCGTCACCTGTGCGTCGACTTCCGGGTACAACCACGAGTACGACAACCGCTACCTGTGGATGTCCCTGAAGAAGATCATCGGCTCGCACTTCGCCAACTACCGCGAGGCCTGGGAGGCCAACCGGCTGGTCGCGAAGGGCAAGATCCACCCCACCCTCCCGGGTGTACCCCTGGAGGAGACCGGCCAGGCCGCCTACGACGTCCACCGCAACCTCCACCAGGGCAAGGTCGGCGTCCTGTGCCTCGCCCCCGAGGAAGGCCTCGGGGTGCGCGACGGGGAGAAGCGCGCCCAGCACATCGACGCCATCAACCGCTTCCGGAACATCTGAGGTCACGTAGATGACTGAGCGCCAGAAAGACCGGCCGTGGCTCATGCGCACGTACGCCGGTCACTCCACGGCAGAGGCGTCCAACGAGTTGTACCGGCGCAACCTCGCCAAGGGCCAGACCGGTCTGTCGGTCGCGTTCGACCTGCCGACGCAGACCGGCTACGACTCCGACCACATCCTCGCCCGCGGCGAGGTCGGCCGGGTCGGTGTGCCGATCGCGCACCTCGGTGACATGCGCCGGCTGTTCCAGGACATCCCCTGGACCAGATGAACACCTCGATGACGATCAACGCCACCGCCATGTGGCTGCTGGCGCTCTATCAGGTCGTCGCCGAGGAGCAGGGTGTGGACATCACCCAGCTCCAGGGCACGACCCAGAACGACATCGTCAAGGAGTACCTGTCGCGGGGCACGCACGTGTTCCCGCCGGTGCCCTCGCTCCGCCTGACAACCGACATGATCTGCTACACGGTCAACCACATCCCCAAGTGGAACCCGATCAACATCTGCAGCTACCACCTCCAGGAGGCCGGGGCCACCCCGGTCCAGGAGATCGCCTACGCCATGTCCACCGCGATCGCCGTCCTGGACGCGGTGTTCGCGTCCGGCCAGATCCCGGAGGACCGCAGGGGCGATGTCGTCGCCCGCATCTCCTTCTTCGTGAACGCGGGCGTCCGCTTCATCGAGGAGATGTGCAAGATGCGCGCCTTCGGCCGCATCTGGGACCAGGTCACCCGCGAGCGCTACGGCATCGAGAACCCGAAGCAGCGCCGCTTCCGCTACGGCGTCCAGGTCAACTCCCTGGGCCTGACGGAGGCGCAGCCGGAGAACAACGTCCAGCGGATCGTCCTTGAGATGCTGGCCGTGACGCTGTCGAAGGACGCACGCGCGCGTGCCGTGCAACTCCCGGCGTGGAACGAGGCGTTGGGGCTGCCCCGCCCCTGGGACCAGCAGTGGTCGCTGCGCATCCAGCAGGTGCTGGCGCACGAGAGCGACCTGCTGGAGTACGCGGACATCTTCGACGGCTCCCATGTCATCGAGGCGAAGGTGGCCTCCCTGGTGGAGGAGTCCCTCGCGGAGATCGACCGCATCGAGGAGATGGGCGGCGCGATGGCCGCCGTCGAGTCCGGGTATCTCAAGTCGCAGCTCGTGTCCTCGCACGCGGAGCGCAGGGGGCCGTATCGAGTCCGGTCAGGAAAAGATCGTCGGCGTCAACATCTTCAACACGACCGAGCCCAATCCGCTCACCGCCGACCTCGACACGGCGATCCAGACGGTCGACCCGGCCGTCGAGGCCCGCGTCATCGCGTCGTTGCAGCGGTGGCGGGACACGCGCTACCAGCCGCCGTTCAACCACCCGCGCCCGTGCAAGGCGCTGGAGCGGCTGAAGGAGGCCGCGAAGGGCACGGGCAACCTCATGGAGGCCACCCTGGAGTGCGCCCGCGCCGGTGTCACGACCGGCGAGTGGGCCGGGGCCCTGCGGGAGGTGTTCGGCGAGTTCCGGGCGCCCACGGGCGTCTCGTCGGCGCCGGTCGCGGTGCCCGCCGAGGAGGGCTCGGCGATGGCCGGCGTACGGCGCAAGGTGGACGTGACGGCGCGCGACATGGGCGTCGGCAAGCTGCGCTTCCTGGTCGGCAAGCCGGGCCTCGACGGGCACTCCAACGGCGCCGAGCAGATCGCCGTACGCGCGCGTGACGCCGGCTTCGAGGTGGTGTACCAGGGCATCCGGCTGACCCCGGAGCAGATCGTGGACGCGGCCCTCGCGGAGGACGTGACACGCGGTCGGGCTGTCCATCCTGTCCGGGTCGCACGCCCAGTTGGTGCCGGACGTCCTCGAACGGCTCCGTGTGGCCGGTGCCACAGACATACCTGTCATCGCCGGTGGGATCATCCCCAATGGTGACGCCGACACGCTGCGGGCCGCCGGAGTCGCGGCGGTCTTCACGCCGAAGGACTTCGACATCACCGAAATCATCGGCCGCATCGTCGACGAGATCCGGAAAGCGAACAAGCTCGACCCTCTGCTCGACCCCTTGGAGGTCCCCGCATGACCACGCCCGCCCCCGTCAACCGGCTTCGCCCGCGGCGCTCCTGTCTCGCGGTCCCGGGAAGCAACCCGCGCTTCCTGGAGAAGGCGCAGGGCCTCCCGGCCGACCAGGTCTTCCTGGACCTGGAGGACGCGTGCGCGCCGCTCGCCAAGCCCGAGGCGCGGCACACCATCGTCAAGTTCCTCAACGAGGGCGACTGGACGGGCAAGACACGGGTCGTGCGCGTCAACGACTGGACGACCGAGTGGACGTACCGCGATGTCGTCACGGTCGTCGAGGGCGCGGGGCCGAACCTCGACTGCATCATGCTGCCGAAGGTGCAGGACGCCCAACAGGTCGTGGCGCTGGACCTGTTGCTGACGCAGATCGAGAAGACGATGGGCTTCGAGGTCGGCAAGATCGGCATCGAGGCGCAGATCGAGAACGCGCAGGGGCTCAACAACGTCAACGAGATCGCGCAGGCCTCGCAGCGCGTCGAGACGATCATCTTCGGTCCCGCCGACTTCATGGCGTCGATCAACATGAAGTCCCTCGTCGTCGGGCGAGCAGCCGCCGGGGTACCCGGCGGACGCCTACCACTACACATCCTGATGAAGATCCTGATGGCCGCCCGCGCCAACAACCTCCAGGCGATCGACGGCCCTTACCTCCAGATCCGCAACGTCGACGGCTACCGCGCGGTCGCCCAGCGTGCCGCCGCGCTCGGCTTCGACGGCAAGTGGGTGCTGCACCCCGGCCAGGTCGAGGCGTCCAACGAGATCTTCTCGCCGTCCCAAGAGGACTTCGACCACGCCGAGTTGATCCTCGACGCGTACGACTACTACACGTCCGAGGCGGGCGGCAAGAAGGGCTCCGCGATGCTCGGCGACGAGATGATCGACGAGGCCAGCCGCAAGATGGCGCTCGTCATCTCGGGCAAGGGCCGGGCCGCCGGCATGCGGCGGACGTCCACCTTCGAAGCGCCGGAGGCCTGAGGATCATGCAATTCGGACGCACCTACGAGGAGTTCGAGGTCGGCGCGGTCTACAAGCACTGGCCCGGAAAGACCGTCACGGAGTACGACGACCACCTCTTCTGTCTCCTGACGATGAACCACCACCCGCTCCACATGGACGCCAACTACGCCGAGAACACGACGGACTTCGGCAAGAACGTGGTCGTCGGCAACTACATCTACTCGCTGCTGCTCGGCATGTCGGTGCCGGACGTGTCGGGCAAGGCGATCGCCAACCTGGAGGTCGAGTCGCTGAAGCACGTGGCGCCGACGTTCCACGGCGACACGATCTACGGCGAGACGACGGTCCTCGACAAGACGCCCTCGAGGTCGAAGAACGACCGCGGGATCGTGTACGTCGAGACCAGGGGCTACAAGCAGGACGGCACGCTGGTCTGCGTGTTCCGCCGCAAGGTGATGGTGCCGACCGAGACGTACATCAAGGAGCGCGGCGGCGAGCAGCCCGGCCGGCCCGAACTGAAGCAGACGGAGAAGTAGCCATGGCGCGACTCGCCCAGACCGCCGGTCTCACCGACATCCAGCGGGAGATCCTCTCCACCGTCCGCGACTTCGTGGACAAGGAGATCCTCCCGGTCGCCACCGAGCTGGAGCACCGCGACGAGTATCCGCAGCACATCGTCGACGGGCTCAAGGAGTTGGGCCTCTTCGGCCTGATGATCCCGGAGGAGTACGGCGGCCTGGGCGAGTCGTTGCTGACGTACGCCCTGTGCGTGGAGGAGATCGCACGCGGGTGGATGTCGGTGTCCGGCATCATCAACACCCATTTCATCGTGGCCTACATGCTCAAGCAGCACGGCACCCAGGAGCAGAAGGACCACTTCCTGCCGCGCATGGCGGCCGGCGACATCCGGGGCGCGTTCTCGATGTCGGAGCCGGCGCTCGGTTCGGACGTCTCGGCGATCTCGTCGAAGGCGGTGAAGGACGGCGACGACTACGTCCTGAACGGCCAGAAGATGTGGCTGACGAACGGCGGTACGTCCTCGCTCGTCGCCGTCCTCGTGCGCAGTGACGAAGGACACCCGGAGGGCACCGCGCCCCACAAGTCGATGACGACCTTCCTGGTCGAGAAGGAACCCGGCTTCGGAGAGGTCCGGCCCGGCCTCACCATCCCCGGGAAGATCGACAAGATGGGCTACAAGGGTGTCGACACCACCGAGTTGATCATGGACGGCCTGCGGATTCCGGCCGACCGCGTGCTCGGCGGGGTGACCGGCCGAGGTTTTTACCAAATGATGGACGGAGTCGAGGTCGGCCGCGTCAATGTCGCGGCACGTGGCTGCGGGGTCGCTCAGCGTGCCTTCGAGCTGGGCGTCTCCTACGCGCAGCAGCGGCACACCTTCGGAAAGCCCATCGCCCAGCACCAGGCGATCCAGTTCAAGCTGGCGGAGATGGCTACCAAGGTCGAGGCCGCCCATGCGATGATGGTCAATGCCGCACGCAAAAAGGACTCCGGGGAACGAAACGACCTTGAGGCAGGGATGGCGAAGTACCTCGCCTCCGAGTACTGCAAGGAGGTCGTCGAGGACGCCTTCCGGATCCACGGCGGGTACGGCTTCTCCAAGAGTACGAGATCGAACGCCTCTACCGCGAGGCGCCGATGCTGCTGATCGGCGAAGGTACCGCCGAAATCCAGAAAATGATCATCGGGCGCAGGCTGCTCGAAGAGTATCGATTCCAGGGCTGATTGTCCGTTTCGGGGTGTTTTCTCCGAGAAGAAGATCACACCCCGTCAACGCTCCTCAGCCGCCGACTCGGCTTCCTGGCTTACCCAGTTGTGGCCCACGACCGGTACGATCCCGGAAAGCCGCCGTCCCCGTTACAGCGCGGCATCATCCGCTACGAAGGTCATCCATGCCCCACAGCCAAACCTCTGCACCACGCGACAGCCTGGCAGGCGTACGCCTCGCGCGCGGAGCATCGCCGTGGCTCCTGCCGACTGTCGCCACCGCAGCCCTCAGCCTGGTACGCGCACGCAAGTCCGGCGCCGCCAAGGTCGTGGCCGTACCCGCCACCGCGCTCGCGGCGGGCATGCTGTGGTTCTTCCGCGACCCCGAGCGCGAGATCACCCCGGGCCGGGTCATCTCGCCCGCCGACGGTGTGGTGCAGAGCATCATGCCGTGGAAGGACGGTCGCACCCGCGTCGCCATCTTCATGAGCCCGCTGAACGTCCACGTCAACCGGGCGCCGCTCGCCGGCACGGTGACGTCGGTCGAGCACATCCCCGGTGGTTTCGTTCCCGCGTTCAACAAGGAGAGCGAGAACAACGAGCGGGTCGTCTGGCACTTCGACACCGAGCTCGGTGACATCGAGATGATCCAGATCGCCGGCGCCGTCGCCCGCCGGATCGTCCCCTACGTCCCGCAGGGCACGAAGGTCGAGCAGGGCGAGCGCATCGGACTGATCCGCTTCGGCTCGCGCGTCGACATCTATCTCCCCGAGGGTGTCGAGGTGGACGTGGAGGTCGGTCAGAAGACGGTGGCTGGGGTGACTCGCATTGACCGTGATTGATCCGGAGACACAGGCGGGCTGGGTGCCCGAGGCGGATGACGTGGACGACGACGAGGAGGAGATGCCTCTTTCTCTCCGCCTCTCAATAGCGGACACCCTCACCCTCGGCAACGCCACCTGCGGCTTCATGGCGGTGTACTTCACCACCACCGGCATCCTGATCCCGCACCTGACGGGCAACGACGAGTCGACCGGCATGGCCCGCCACAGCGCGGCCACCGCGGTCATCCTGATGCTGTGCGCGGCGGTCTTCGACCTCTTCGACGGCCTCGTCGCCCGCAAACTGCGCTCCTCCCCCATGGGCGCGGAGCTGGACAACCTGTCGGACCTGATCAGCTTCGGCCTCGCGCCAGCGTACTTCGTCCTCGTCTACGGCATGGTCGCCGACGACGCGCACCAGAGAGTGGCCGCGGTCGGGGCGATCGTGGTGCTCCTGGCCGTGGTGCTCAGACTGGCGCGCTTCTCCTGTGTGACCCCGCCGAACGGCATGTTCCAGGGCATGCCCTCCCCCTTCGGCGCGCTCACGGTGGTCTCGATCGTCCTGCTGGAGCTGCCCTTCGTGGCGACGCTGCTGGCGATCCTGGGCACCGCCTGGCTGATGGTGAGCCGGGTCGAGTACCCGAAGCCGCGGGGCCGTCTCGCGGTGGCGATGCTGACCTGGATCGTGCTAGGGGTGGGCCTCCTGGCGGCCTGGGCGTTCGACGCCCCGGGCGGTCAGCTGCTCCTCCAGACCGGCTGCGCGCTACAGCTGGTGACGGGCGCGGTCATCCCGCTGTTCGCGACGGCCCGCCGCGTGAACAACTTCCGTGACAACCGGCGCGAGGCGCGAGCCGCACAGCCGTAGGTCTCCACAGATGGGGAAGGGCCCCGAACCGGTTCACGGTTCGGGGCCCTTCGACGTTGCTCGGGCGGGACTCAGACCAGGAAGTCCCGCGCGATGTTCTCCGCCACCCGCTCCAGGATCGGCCCGGCGTCGGCGATGCACTGCACCACGTCCGGCTCGAGGGACGTGAGGGGATACGCGCGGCGGATGCCCGCGTGACCGAGGGACTGGGGCGGGAGGAGAGGCGGCCGCAGACGGCGACGACCTCCTTGCCCTCGGCGCGGGCCGCCGCGGCCACGCCTGCCGGGGCCTTGCCGTGGAGGGTCTGCTCGTCCAGGAGCCCTCGCCGGTGATGACGAGGGTGGCGCCCTCCAGGGCGGAGGCGAAGCCGAGGACGTCGAGCATGACCTCGATCCCGGGGCGGAAGCGGGCGCCGAGGAGGAGGGCGCCGTAGCCGATGCCGCCTGCCGCCCCCGCGCCGGGTGCGGCGGCGTACTCGGCGGCCTTCCCGCCGATCGCCTCCTCCAGGACCTTCACGTAGTGCCCGAGGGCCGCGTCGAGGGCGTCCACGTCGTCCGGTGCGGCACCCTTCTGGGGGCCGTAGACCGCGGGGGCGCCCTTGGGTCCTGTGAGGGGGTTGTCGACGTCGCTCGCGAGGATGAGGTCGACGGAGGTGAGGCGGGGGTCCAGGCCGGTGAGGTCGGCCGAGGCGAGGTCGGCGAGGCCGCCGCCGCCCGGGGGCACCGGTTCGCCCTCCGCGTCCAGGAAGCGGGCGCCGAGGGCGGAGAGCATGCCCGCGCCGCCGTCGGTCGTGGCGCTCCCGCCGACGCCGAACACGATCGTGCGGGCGCCCGCGTCGAGCGCGGCCCGCAGCAGTTCGCCGGAGCCGTACGTCGAGGAGGTCAGCGGGGCGAAGATGCCCTTGGGCAGGCGTTGCAGCCCGCTCGCCTCGGCCATCTCCACGACGGCCGTGTCGCCGCGGACCGCGAAGGCCGCGGTGACCTCGTCGCCGAGGGGCCCGGCGACCCGTGTCTCCCGTCGCTCGAAGCCCGCTGCCACGGCCGCGTCCACCGTGCCGTCGCCGCCGTCGGCGACCGGCATGGCCGTGACCTCCAGATCGGGTACGACCCGGCGCAGCCCGGCCGTCACCCGCTCGGCGACCTGCACGGCCGTCAGCGACCCCTTGAACTTGTCCGCGGCGACGAGCACCCTGTGGGTGCCCCTCTGTGCAGCGTTCGCCACCTTGCGATCCCCTTGCTCTACGGGCCCCCGCGCGTTCAGGGGCCAGTCGCGCCGCTGTGACCTTAACCGGCGGACGCCCCCGCCGTCATGCCCCGACCGAACGCTGGGACCGGGCCGGCGCGCGCGGACCGCGTCCTCGGGGTCGGCCGGGCCGACGCCTGGACCGCGCCCTGCTCGATGAGACTGCGGGCGCGGTCGAGGACGGCCTCGCGCGCGGGGCGCGCTTCCCAGCCGAGGACGCGGCGGGCCTTCTCCGTGCTGTGCCGGTTGCGTCGGCCGAGCGCGGGGGTGATCTCGCGCAGGGACGGGTCCCGGAAGCGGGCGGCGAGGCGGACGGCGAAGTCCGGGAGGCGGCGAGTGGAGACGGCACGGCCGTGCTCGCCGAGGCCGTCGCGCAGGGTGCGGGCGATGTCCTCCATCCACACGAACTGGTTGCGGACGGGGTCGTAGGGGTGGCGTGGGTGAAGGCCTGGGCGGCGCCGCGGTATGACTCGCGGTGCGGCTCGCGATACGACTCGCGGTGCGGGGAGGCCCTGGTCGAGTCCTGGTCCGCTGTCGCTTCCCCGTGCCGGGCGGTGAGTCGGTGAGGTGGCCGCGCGGGCTGGTTACCCTTCCTGAATGACCACCACGCAAGACTTCGCCACGTACCTCGCGGGTCTCCCCGCATCCTCGCCGGGGCCGCCGCCCTCTTCCGCGACACCGACGGAAACGTCCTCCTCGTCGAGCCCAACTACCGTGAGGGCTGGGCGCTTCCGGGCGGCACGATCGAGTCGGACGACGGCGAGACCCCGCGCCAGGGCGCGCGCCGCGAGACGCTGGAGGAGATCGGCCTCGACGTCGAACTCGGCCGCCTGCTCGCCGTCGACTGGGTCTACCACGGCCCGGAATACCCGCCGTTGGTCGCCTACCTCTACGACGGCGGCACCCTCACCCCGGACGACCTCGCGTCGATCCGACTCCAGGAGGAGGAACTCCTGTCCTGGCGCCTCGTCCCGCGCGAGGACATTCCGGAGTACCTGTCGGGTTCGCTGGGGCTGCGGGTGCTGGTCGGACTGGACGTCCTGGAAGAGGGCGCGGGCACGGCGGAGTTGGAGAACGGTCGGCGGGTGGGCTGACGGCCCCGGATCCAACGCCCATGGGGATATCCGCTCGCCGCCCCGCCCCCACCCCCTACCCTCGCCAGCATGAGCAAGCCTCTTGTCGCCCTCCACACCGGTGCGGGTATCTCCACCGACTCCGGCATCCCCGACTACCGCGGCCCGAACGGCCTGTGGCGGAAGGACCCCGAGGCCGAGAAGCTCGTCACCTACGACTACTACATGGGTGACCCGGAGATCCGGCGCAGGTCGTGGCAGCTGCGGCGGCGGAACCACGCCCTCCAGGCCGAGCCCAACGCCGCGCACCGGGCCGTCGTGGACCTGGAGCGGTCCGGTGTGCCGGTGCGGGTGATCACGCAGAACGTGGACGGGCTGCATCAGCTTGCCGGACTGCCCGCGCGGAAGGTGCTCGAACTGCACGGCACCGCGCGGGAGTTCACCTGCACGCGGTGCCATGCGCGCGGGCCGATGGCGGACGCGATCGCGCGGGTGGAGGCCGGGGAGAACGATCCCGCGTGTCTGGTCTGCGGCGGCATCCTGAAATCCGCGACCGTCTACTTCGGCGAACACCTCGACCCCGTCGTCCTCGGCGAGGCGGCCGCCGTCACCAAGGCCTGCCAGGTGTTCATCGCCGTCGGCAGCACTCTGCAGGTGCACCCCGCCGCCGGGCTCGCCGGCGTCGCCGTCGACCACGGGGCCCGGCTCGTCATCGTCAACGCCGAGGCGACGCCGTACGACGAACTCGCCGACGAGGTCGTACGGGAGCCGATCGGGACGGCGCTGCCGCGGCTGCTGCGCGGGCTCGGTCAGCTCAGCGGGTGACGCGGGGTGTGGGCCGGCCGTGCGGGAGTTGACGCCCGTCCTCGCTGTGGCCGTCGCCCAGGAGCGGCGGCCGGTGTGATGACTCCGCAGAGCCTGCCGACGCGGCCCGGCGCGTCAGAAGAGCGCCGCCCCACTCTCGAAATCCAGCAACCGCTGCTTGCGTTCCAGCCCGCCGCCGTACCCCGTGAGGCTGCCGTTCGCGCCGACGACCCGGTGGCAGGGGACGATGATCCCGATGGGGTTCTTGCCGTTGGCGAGGCCTACCGCGCGGGAGGCGCCCGGGTTGCCGAGGGCGTCGGCGAGGTCGCCGTAGGAGCGGGTCTCGCCGTAGGGGATGCGGCAGAGCTGGTCCCAGACGCGCTGCTGGAACGGGGTTCCGTGCAGGCGGAGTTGGAGGGTGAACTCCTTCAACTCGCCTGCGAAGTACGCCTGTAGTTGGGCCTTCGGTTCGGCGAAGGGGGTGTCGTCGGGGCTGCCGAAGTTCTCCTCCGGGGGCGGTGGCGTTGGTCGACCATGTAGAGGCCGCAGAGGGCGCCGTCGTCGTCGGCGACGAGGGTCAGCGGGCCGTACGGGCTGTCGATCAGCGTGTGGTGCTTCATGCGGTCTGCAGTCTCCTTACGCGGGAAGGAAGTTGATCGGGTGGCTGTCCGTCGCCCACAGGTACTGGACCGCGTACGCCCGCCAGGGTCGCCAGGCCGCCGCGCGTGCGGTGAGGGCCGCCGGGGTCGACGGGAGGCCCAACTCCTTTGCGGCGCGCCGGACTCCGAGGTCGGTGGGGAGGAAGGCGTCGGGGTCGCCGAGGGCGCGCATGGCGATGGCGTCGACCGTCCAGGGGCCGAAGCCGGGGAGGGCGAGGAGTTGCGCGCGGGTTTCCGCCCAGTCGCTCTCCACACCCAAGTGGAGTGCGCCCTCTGCCAGTTGGGCCACCAGGGTGGTGAACGTCCTGCGACGGGTCTGCGGCATCGCCAGCGATTCCGGGTCCAGCGCCGCCAGTGACTCCGCGGACGGGAAGAGGTGGGTCAGGCCGCCTTCGGGGTCGTCGACCGGTTCGCCGTGCGCGGTGACCAGGCGGGCCGCGTGGGTGCGGGCCGCCGCCGTGGAGACCTGCTGGCCGAGGACGGCCCGTACGGCGAACTCCGCCTCGTCGACCGTGCGCGGGACGCGCCGCCCGGGCGCCTTGTCGACCAGCGGCGCCAGGACCGGGTCGGTCCTCAACTGGTCGTCCACCGCGACCGGATCGGCGTCCAGGTCGAGCATGCGGCGGCACCGGCTGATCGCCACCGGCAGATCGCGCAGGTCGCTGAGGGTGAGGCGGCAGGCGATGTGGTCGGACTTGGGGGTCAGGGACGCGATGCCGTGGCCGTAGGGCAGGCGGAGGGTGCGCCGGTACGCGCCGGCCCGCCACTCCTCCACGCCCGGTACGGCGGTCGCCGCCAGGTGGCCGAAGAGGTTGTCGGGGTTGAGGGGCGCGCGGAACGGCAGCCGGAGGCTGAGGGTGCCGGGGTCAACACGGTCGTCTTCGGGCGCCTGTTGCGCAGCTCGGTCGGGGAGAGGGCGAAGACGTCGCGCACGGTGTCGTTGAAGGTGCGGATCGAGGAGAAACCGGCGGCGAAGGCGATCTCCGCCATGGGGAGGGCGGTCGTCTCGATCAACAGCCGTGCCGTCTGGGCGCGTTGGGCGCGGGCCAGGGCGAGGGGTCCTGCGCCGAGTTCGGCGAGGAGCTGGCGTTCGATCTGCCGGGTGCTGTAGCCGAGGCGGGCGGCGAGGCCGGGGACGCCCTCGCGGTCCACCGTCCCGTCGGCGATCAGGCGCATCGCGCGGGCCACCAGGTCGGCCCGCTGGTTCCACTCCGGGAGCCGGGGCTGGTGTCCGGGCGGCAGCGCTTGCAGGCCCGGAAACCCGCCTGCTGGCAGGCCGCCGCGCTCGGGTAGAACGTCATGTTCTCCGGCTTGGGCGGGACGACCGGGCAGCTGGGCCTGCAGTAGATGCGGGTGGTCAGGACGGCCGTGAAGAACCAGCCGTCGAAGCGCGCGTCCTGACTGGACCGCGCGTACACAGCGCTCCGTGTCGGTGTGCATCCCGTTCTGCATGCGCCCAGCATCCGATACGCGGTGGGCCGCGGCTGGCGGGAATCCGACATCGACGTCGCGTGGCCTGCTGCCGGGCGAGAACCATACCCACCGCTTAACCATTGGTGGTGGCGCGCCCGGCTTTGTAACGTCGGCTTCCGTGACCCCGACTCCCCCTCGGCGAACACCGCCGACTCCCTCCCGGCCCTTCTCGACGCGGCCCGGAGCGACTACGAAGCCCTGCGCGCGAAGGAACTCTCGCTCGACCTGACCCGCGGCAAGCCCTCCGCCCGGCAGCTCGACCTGTCCGCCGAACTGCTCTCGCTGCCCGGCGACCGCCACACCTCCGCCGACGGCACGGACTGCCGCAACTACGGTGCCGCGGACGGCCTGTTGGAGCTCCGGGAGATCTTCTCCGGGTTCCTCCAGGTCCCGGCCGGGCAGCTGCTCGCCGTGGGCAACTCCAGCCTGGAGCTGATGCACGACAGCCTCGTGCACGCACTGCTCGGCACGGTCCCCGGCGCGGCCCGCCGCTGGGCGGACGAGGAGCGGATCGCGTTCCTGTGCCCGGTGCCCGGCTACGACCGGCACTTCGCGCTGTGCGAGCGCTTCGGCATCGAGATGATCCCCGTGCCGATGACCGCCGAGGGTCCCGACATGGACGCGGTGGAACGGCTGGTCGCCGAGGACCCGGCGGTCAAGGGCATCTGGTGCGTGCCCAAGTACAGCAATCCGGACGGGACTTGCTACAGCGACGAGACCGTACGACGGCTCGCCGCGATGCCGACGGCCGCGCCCGACTTCCGGATCTTCTGGGACAACGCCTACGCCGTGCACCACCTCACCGACGAGGAGGTGGAGATCGCGGACGTCCTGGCGGCCTGTGCCGCGAGCGGGCATCCCGACCGGGTCCTCGTCTTCGGGTCCACCTCGAAGATCACGCTGGCCGGTGCGGGCGTGGCGTTCTTCGGCTCGTCCCCGGCCAACGTGGCTTGGCTGCGCGGCAACAGCGCCAAGCGGTCCATCGGGCCGGACAAGATCAACCAGCTGCGCCACGTCATGTTCCTGCGCGATCCTGACGGGGTGCGCGATCACATGCGGAGGCACCGTGAGCTGCTGCGGCCGAAGTTCGACACCGTGCTGCGGGTCCTCGAAGAGCGGCTCGGCGGCACCGGTCTCGCCACCTGGTCGACGCCCAGGGGCGGCTATTTCATCACCCTGGACGTGCCCGACGGCTGCGCCCGCGAGGTGGTGCGGCGCGCGGCGGACGCCGGGCTCGCGCTGACTCCGGCGGGCGCCACCCATCCGTACGGCGACGACCCGAGGGATCGTACGATCCGGATCGCGCCCTCTTTCCCGGACTCGTCGGAGATCGCGGAGATCATCGACGGGGTGGCCACCTGCGTCCGCCTGGTGGGGTACGAAAAGCTTGTGTCCGGCGTGAGTTGACCCGGTTCGCGCAACCGCACGCCTGACGCGCCCGAGGTGTGCGGTACCTCACGCCCCGGTTACGAATCGCTCAACCTCTGGTTGCGAAGCGGTGCGCAGTCCACGATGGGGACATGACCCTGGCCGAGCGAGCCATGCAGCGACTGGAAGACTGGCGCGACCTCAGCGCGGTCCCGGCCAGCTGCGGCACGGGGCGGGCGCTGCGGTCCGCGCACAGCGAGATCGTGCACTTCCACTCCGACCACGATGTGGACCTGCATCTCACGGTCGGGGCCATTCTCCGGTTCCACCACGATCTCAGTGAGTCGACGGCGATCCGGATCATCCCGGGTTCGCGCTGGGTGACCGTCCATCTGGACTGCGAGACGGACGTCGACCTGCTGCTGAGCCTGGTCAGCGTCGCCCTCAAGGCACACGCGGGCGGGCCCCCTGCCGGGCGCCCGCCCATGACCGGCTGCAACTTCCACCGGGTGACACTGGTGCCGCGCGACGGCGACTAGGTCCGGACCGAAGGGGCCCGGTCCTAGAACACCGCCGCCGTGTCGTCCTCGCCCGCCTCCAGCAGGGTGGCCGCCGCGCCGACGATGCGCGGGTCGGGGCTGCCGACGACCTCCTCGTCCTTGTCGGCGTAGTCGAAGCGGGCCAGCACGCTGCGCATGGCCTCGACGCGGGCCCGCTTCTTGTCGTTGCTCTTCACCACGGTCCAGGGCGCGTGTTCCGTGTCGGTCTCCCGGAACATGGCGACCTTCGCGGCGGTGTAGTCGTCCCAGCGGTCCAGGGACTCCAGGTCCATCGCGCTGAGCTTCCACTGCCGTACGGGATCCACCTGGCGGATCGTGAAGCGGGTGCGCTGTTCACCTTGTGAGACGGAGAACCAGAACTTGATCAGGTCGATGCCGTCGTCCGCCAGCATCCGCTCGAACAGCGGGGCCTGGCGCATGAAGCGGCGGTACTCGTCGTCCGAGCAGAAGCCCATCACGCGCTCGACGCCCGCCCGGTTGTACCAGGACCGGTCGAACAGCACGATCTCGCCCGCGGTCGGCGGTGCTGGACTGGACGTAGCGCTGGAAGTACCACTGACCGCTTTCGCGCTCGCTCGGCTTCTCCAGGGCGACGACCCGGGCGCCACGCGGGTTCAGGTGCTCGGTGAACCGTTTGATGGTGCCGCCCTTGCCGGCCGCGTCACGACCCTCGCAGACGATGACGAGCCGGCGGCCGGTGTCCTTGACCCAGCGCTGCAGCTTCAGCAGTTCTATCTGCTGGAGCCGCTTGTGCCAGTCGTACTCCTTGCGCTCCATGCGCTGTTCGTACGGGTAGTTCTCCCGCCAGGTGTCCACCGGACTGCCGTCGGGCCGGATCAGCACGGGGTCGTCCTGGTCGGTGTAGTCGACCCGCAGCCCGGTCAGCAGTTCAGTCATCGCGGCCTCCTCTCAAGGGGGTTCAGTTGCTCGGCGGTACGCAGCCGTCGTCAGTGGAACTGCGGCACGATCAAATAAATGCCGTACGCCACGACAGCCGCACACGCGAGAAAGCACAACCCTGCCTCAGGCCGAGGGCATGCGTCCCGCCGTCCACCTCACGGGCGGCCTCGACCCGGGCCAGGCCCAGGATGCCCAGCGCGAAGATAACGACCACGCCGACGGTCACGCCGACGCTCACCGCGAAGACCTCGCCGAGGGCGTTCCAGTCCAGACTCATAGCTCAACTCCCTTGGCTCAGGCGGCCGTACGGACGTCGGAGGACGCCTCGGTGCGGATGGTGACCTCGTGGGTCTCGTTCACGTTGTCCGCGTGCACGGGGTTGCGGCGCGAGGCGATCACGATGAACGCGGCCACCGCGGCGGCGACCAGGGCGATCAGGGCCGTACCGAGGTTGCCGCCGTGCTTGACGACACTCGCGGAGAGACCGCCGACCAGGGCCGCGGCCGGCAGGGTGACCAGCCAGGCGATGACCATGCGGCCCGCGGTGCCCCAGCGCACCTCGGCCAGCCGGCGGCCGAGACCCGCGCCCAGGATGCCGCCGGAGCAGACCTGGGTGGTGGAGAGCGCGAAGCCCAGGTGGCGGAGGTGAGGATGACGGTGGTGGAGGCGGCCTCGGCCGCGAAGCCCTGCGGGGACTCGATGTCGGTGAGGCCCTTGCCCATCGTGCGGATGATGCGCCAGCCGCCGATGTAGGTGCCCATGCCGATCGCGAGTCCGGCGGAGGCGATCACCCAGATCGGCGGACCGGCGTCGTGGCCGAGCGCGCCCACCGAGATCAGGGTCAGGGTGATGACGCCCATCGTCTTCTGGGCGTCGTTCGTGCCGTGCGCGAGGGAGACCAGCGAGGCCGAGGCGATCTGGCCGATGCGGAAGCCCTTGGTGACCGAGTCCTTGCGGGCCCGGGCGGTGATCTTGTAGGCGAGGTAGGTGGCGAGGAGAGCGGCGATCCTGGCCACCAGCGGCGAGGCCACCGCGGGGATCAGGATTTTCTCGACAACCTTGTCGAAGTGCACCCCTTGAGCCCGCCCCGACCCAGACGGCGCCGATCAGGCCGCCGAACAGGGCGTGGGAGGAGCTGGACGGGAGGCCCACCAGCCAGGTCATGAGGTTCCAGAGGATCGCTCCGACGAGCCCCGCGAAGATCATCCCCGGCGTGACCAGGGTGTCGTCGACGATGCCACCGGAGATCGTCTTCGCGACTTCCGTGGACAGGAAGGCGCCGACGATGTTGAGAGCTCCACTGATCAGAACCGCCGTACGGGGCTTCAGCGCCCCCGTGGCGATGGACGTCGCCATCGCGTTGGCGGTGTCGTGGAATCCGTTGGTGAAGTCGAAGGCCAAGGCCGTGACGATGACGACCGCCACGAGGAACGTGATGTGGTCCATCGTTCGATGGAAGCAATCGAAGGCGTACATTCGGCCAACCGGAGGCCACATCGAGGCATGGCCCGTGCAACGCCGCCGTGTGCACGCTCCTCCGCGCCCCTTGCTCACCTCATCCTCCACTTCGCGCACACACTTTCCTCTCCTTATGGCATGGCCCGGTCAAATCTGCGAAGCTTCCCCGCGATCACGCAATCGCTACGCGCACCCCAGCGCCGCCCACCGGCACACCCAGTCCGGCCGGGCGGCACCGAGCAGGCCGGAATCCCGGCCGCCGTAGAAGGAGTTCCGTGTGAGATCGACCCCCCACAAGGCTCGCCGCCGGTGTGTTCGCCGTCGCCGCGGTGGCCGCCCTCTCGCTCCCCGTCACCCCGGCCGCCGCCACTCCGCCGGGGCCCCCGCTCGCCGCCGCCTGCACCCCGGCGCAGGTGGTCTCGGGCGGTGACTTCGAGAGCGGCACTTCGTCCTGGACGCCGTCCTCGACGACCGTCATCACCAGCCGCGCCGGGCAGTCCGCCCACGGCGGCTCCAGCTTCGCCTGGCTGGACGGCACCGGCGGCACGCACACCGACAGCCTGAGCCAGAGCGTCACGATCCCGTCGGGTTGCAGCAGCGCCACGCTCACCTTCTGGCTGCACATCGACACCGCCGAGACGACGTCGTCCACCGCGTACGACAAGCTCACGGCGAAGATCGGCAGCACGACCCTGGCGACGTACTCGAACCTGAACAAGGCCACGGGCTACGTCCAGAAGTCGTTCGACGTGTCCTCGTTCGCGGGCCAGACCGTGAGCCTCGCCTTCAGCGGCACCGAGGACTCCAGCCTCCAGACGAGCTTCGTCCTCGACGACATCGCGCTGAACACCTCGGGCGACACCGCCCCGCCGGCCGACTCGACCCGCACACCGGCCGCCCCGGCGTACACCGTCAGCCTGAGCAGCGACACCGCCGGCACGGTCTGGACCGGCCACGAGAGCACGACCTTCACCAACGCCTCGGCCACCCCGCTCACCGAGGTGTACCTGCGGCTGTGGGACAACTACCACGGCACCTGCACCGCACCGCCGATCACCGTCACCAACGTCACCGGCGGCACCGCGGGCGCCCTCTCGGTCGCCTGCACGGCCCTGCGCATCGCCCTCCCCACTCCCCTGACGCAGGGTCAATCCACCACGATCGGCTTCGACTTGGGGATCACCGTCCCGAGCGGCGCGGACCGGTTCGGCCACGACGGCGCGTTCAACATGATCGGCAACGCGCTGCCGGTCCTCGCGGTCAAGGACGGCTCGGGTTGGCACCTGGACCCGTACACGAACAACGGCGAGTCCTTCTACTCCCTGGCCGCCGACTTCAAGGTCACCCTGGACCACCCGACTTCCCTGTCGGTCCCGGCCACGGGCACCTCGGTGGACACCCCGGCACCAGCGGCCGTACGGTGACCACGGCCACCGCGTCCAAGGTCCGTGACTTCGCGTGGGCGGCGGGCCCGTTCACCAAGATCTCCGGTACGTCGGCGGCGGGCACCGCGATCAACATCTACTCGGTCTCGGGCATCAGTTCCGCCAACGCCCAGTCGATGCTCAGCACCGCCAGGTCGGCGGTCGACGCCCACGCGGGCCGCTTCGGGGCCTACCCGTACGGCGAGTTGGACGCCGTCATCGACAACAACTTCTGGTTCGGCGGCATGGAGTACCCCGGCTTCGTCCTCGACCTGGTCAGCACCACGGCCCTCACCCACGAGATCGGCCACCAGTGGTTCTACGGCATCGTCGGCGACGACGAGTACAACAGCCCGTGGCTGGACGAGGCGTTCACCGACTACGCGACCGACCTCGCCCAGGGCCTGACCGGCACCAACTGCTGGAACAGCGTCTCCTGGGCCTCCTCGGCGGAGAACATCACCAACTCGATGGCGTACTGGGACGCCCACTCGTCCCGCTACTCCACCGTCGTCTACGGCTACGGCAAGTGCGCCCTGCACGACCTGCGCCGCACCCTCGGTGACACCGCGATGGCCAAACTCCTGAAGGACTACGCCACTTCGCACTGGTACGGCGTCTCGACCACCGCCGAGTTCAAGGCGGCGGCCCAGGCGGCGACGACCACGGACCTGACGTCATTCTGGACGACACACCGCATCGTCGGCTGACACAGGCAAGGAAGAACGGGGTTCGCCGCACTGTCGGCCGACGACGCGGCGAACCCCTTCGCGGTCAACCAACCCGTATCTCAAGGGAGTTGGGCCGCAGGAACCCCGGCGAATCGGCTGCCGACCCCTGCCCCGCCCCCTCAGCCGACCTGGCGGCCGAACGCCTCGTACGCCGTCTCGTCGAAGAGCACGAACGTGACCTCCTCGGCAGCCGACGGAGTCCCCGCACCGTCTCCACCGCGATGCGTGCCACGTCGTCCATCGGCCAGCCGAAGATCCCGGCGGACACGGCGGGGAACGCGACCGTGCGGGCGCCGAGTTCGTCGGCGACACGGAGGGACTCCCGGTAGCAGGAGGCGAGTTGGGCCGAGCGGTCCTCCTCGCGGGAGTACACGGGGCCCACCGTGTGGATCACCCACCGTGCGTCCAGCTCGCCCGCCGTCGTGGCGACCGCCTGGCCCGTCGCCAGGCCCTTGCCGCCGTGCGAGGCGCGGAGTTTTCGGCAGTCCTCCAGGATCGCGGGGCCGCCCCGGCGATGGATCGCGCCGTCGACTCCCCGCCGCCCAGGAGTGAGGAGTTGGCCGCGTTGACGATCGCGTCGGCGGTCTGTCGGGTGATGTCGCCCCGGACGAGGGTGATGGTGGTCATGCCTGCCTCAGTCTGCGCCAGACGGCCTTCGCCGCGTTGTGTCCCGACATGCCGTGCACCCCGGGGCCGGGCGGGGTCGAGGAGGAGCAGATGAACACGGCCGGGTGCGGGGTGCCGTACGGAAAGAGGGAGAGCTTGGGGCGGAGCAGGGTCTGCAGGCCCGAGACCGCACCGGAGCCGATGTCACCGCCCACGTAGTTCGCGTTGCGGGCCGCGAGTTCGGGTGGGCCGGCGGTCGCGCGGGCGAGGACACGGTCGCGGAACCCCGGGGCGAAGCGCTCCAGTTGACGCTCCAGGGCGTCCGAGAGGTCGCCGGTCCAGCCGCTGGGGACATGGCCGTAGGCCCAGAAGACCTGCTTGCCGGCCGGGGCGCGGGTGGGGTCGACGACGCTGGGCTGCACGGTGATCATGAACGGCCGGTCGGGGGCGCGGTTCTCGCGGGACGCGGCGCGCAGGGCGGTGTCGATCTCCTTGCTGTCGGCGCCGATCTGGACCGTGCCGGCGGTGCGCGCCTCCTTGGCGGTCCAGGGCACCGGGCCGTCCAGGGCGTAGTCGACCTTGAACACGCCCGGGCCGTAACGGTAGTTGGCGTAGTAGTCGCCGAAGCCCGCGATCTTCGCGAGGGCGGTGGGCGAGGTGTCGAAGACGTAGGCGCGGGCCGGGGAGGTCGTCGAGGCGCTTGACCTCGTAGTCGGTGTGGATCGCGCCGCCGAGGTCCTCGAGGTAGGCGGCGAGGGCGTCCGAGATGGACTGGGAGCCGCCGCGGGCCACCGGCCAGCCACGCGCGTGTGCCGCCAGCGCGAAGACCAGGCCGATCGCGCCGGTCGCGAACCCGCTGAGCGGGGCCATCACATGGCCGACCAGTCCGGCGAACAGGGTCTTCGCGCGCTCGTCCCGGAAGCGGCTCGTGAGCCACGTCGACGGGGGCAGGCCGGTCAGGCCGAAGCGGGCGAGGGTGACCGGGTCGCGGGGCAGCGCGGTGCTCGGCAGGGACATGAAGTCGCGGACCAGGGTGTCCCACTTGGGCAGGAAGGGCTCGACCAGCCTGCGGTACGCCCCCGCGTCACGCGGCCCGAACGACGCGGCCGTCTCCGCGACCGAGCGGGACAGCACGGCCGCGCTGCCGTCGGTGAACGGGTGCGCCATGGGCAGCTCGGGGTGCAGCCACCCAGGCCGTAACGCTCCAGGGGCAGGGCGCGGAACGCCGGGGAGTTGACCCCGAGCGGGTGTGCCGCCGCGCAGGGGTCGTGCCGGAAGCCGGGGAGGGTCAGCTCCTCGGTGCGGGCGCCGCCGCCCACGGTGTCCCGTGCCTCGAACACGGCGACGGAGAAACCGCGCCGGGCCAGCTCCACGGCAGCCGTCAGTCCGTTCGGCCCCGCACCCACCACGACCGCATCGAGCATCGACGGCACCTTCGGACCCCTTCGTCAGCCGATGGCAAACTCGGGCCCAGGATATGCCGCGGGACTGACAACCCCGGGGCCAGCCCGGCCAGTGTGCGGAACCCGTGACCCTAGGACCCGCTGAGCAGCTCGATCACGCGCCGGGCGGTGGCCGCGTCGCGCGCTGCGGTGAACGGCAGCGCGTTGCCCCCGTGATGCGGAAGGGCTCGCCGGTGAGCGTGAGGTGGGCGCCGCCCGCCTCCTCGACGAGGAGCAGGCCCGCCGCGTGGTCCCATGCGGCCTCCCAGGAGAAGGCCGTGGCGTCCAACTCGCCCCGGGCGATGGCGAGGTACTCGAGGCCGGCCGAGCCGCACGGGCGCGTGCGCACGCCGTCCGTCCACAGGCCGAGCAGGGCGCGCTTCTGGGCGTCCGTCGTGTAGTCCGGGTGGGAGGTGGCTACGTCCAGGTCCCTGGCGGGGTCCGGGGCGCCGGAGCGCAGTCGTGCGCCGTTCAGGAAGGCGCCGCCGCCCTTCACCGCCGTGGCGAGCTGGTCGCGGGCGGGGGCGTAGGTCCAGGACGCCAGCAGGACTCCCTGGCGGGCGAGCGCGACCAGCGTGCAGAAGCCGGTGTCGCCGTTCACGAACTGGCGGGTGCCGTCGACCGGGTCGACTATCCAGACGGGGGCGTCGCCCTGGAGCGCCTCGTACGTGTACGGGTCCGCGTGCACCGCTTCCTCGCCGACCACGACGGAGCCGGGCAGGAGGGCGCCGAGGACCTCCGTCAGATACAGCTCGGCGTTGCGGTCGGCGTCCGTGACCAGGTCGTGCGGGCCGGCCTTCTGGTCGATCTCGTGCGCGGCGAGCTGCCGGAAGCGGGGCATGATCTCCGTCGCGGCGGCCTTGCGGATGGCTTCTTCGACGTCGGCGGAGTGCTGTGCGAGAAACTCGTCGATGGTTTCGGTGTCTTGGATCATGCCTCCATGAGAGCACGGGTCACTGACAATCCCCACTCGCCCGGTGCACACCGGGTGGATTCACCATGAATACCCGGCGCTGGAGATCACCGGGGCCGGGTGTCCCTGGATCAGCGGCGGGAGGCTCAGCGGCCCACGGCGTACCCCTGCATCCCCGAGGGTTCGCCGCCGCCGACAGGATGCCCGCCTCCGGGTCCCGCGCGACCGCGCACAGCCGCCCCTCGGACCACGCGTCCCCGACGGTCACGTCATGTCCGCGCCGCCGCAGTTCCGCCACCACCGCCTCGTCCATGCGGGACTCGACCGTCACGCTGCCGGGTCGCATCCCGCGCGGGTAGAAGGAGCCGGGGAAGCTGTCGTTGTGCCAGTTCGGGGCGTCGATCGCGCCCTGGAGGTCGAGTCCGCCGCGTGCCTTCGCGCGCGTGGCGACCGCGAGGAAGAAGTGCAGCTGCCACTGGTCCTGCTGGTCCCCGCCGGGCGTGCCGAACGCCAGGACCGGGACTCCGTCGCGCAGGGCGATCGACGGGGTGAGCGTGGTGCGCGGACGGCGGCCGGGGGCAAGGGAGTTGGGCAGTCCGGGTTCCAGCCAGGTCATCTGGAGCCGGGTGCCGAGGGGAAGCCCAGTTCGGGCACCACGGGGTTGGACTGGAGCCAGCCGCCGCTGGGCGTGGCCGCGATCATGTTGCCCCAGCGGTCGACGACGTCGAGGTGGCAGGTGTCGCCGCGCGTGCCGCCGTCGGCCGTCAGACGTGCGACGGTCGGCTCCCCCGCGCCCATCGGGTCGAAGCCGGGCTCCGCGGGAGCGACCACGCGCGCGTGCTCGCACAGTCGCGGGGTGAGCCCTCCGGGGCTGCCGGGGCGCAGCTCGTGCGACGCCTTCCCGTCGATCAGCTGTCGCCGTGCCGCGTTGTACTCCGCCGACAGCAGGTCGTCGAGGGGTACGGCGTCCGCGTCCCCGTACCAGGCCTCCCGGTCGGCCATCGCGAGCTTGCAGCCCTCGACCAGGAGATGGACGTAGTCGGCGGATCCGTGGGCGGGCAACTCCGGCGGGAGCAGGGCGAGTTGCTGGAGGAGGACCGGGCCCTGGCTCCAGGGGCCTGCCTTGCAGAGCGTCCAGCCGTTCCAGTCGTAGGTCGCGGGAGCCTCGTAGGACGCGGACCAGGAGGCCAGGTCGGCGGCCGTGAGGGTGCCGGTGTGGCGCTCGCCGCTGGTGTCCATGGTGGGGCGCCCGGCCTGCCGTACGAGGGCCTCGGCGATGAAGCCGGAGCGCCACACCTCCCGGGCCGCCTCGATCTGGGCCTCCCGGTCGCCCGCCCCGGCGACCTCGGCGAGGAGCCGCTGCCAGGTGGCGGCGAGGGCGGGGTTGCGGAACAGCTCCCCAGGGCGGGGCGATGTCCCGCCGGGCAGGTACACGTCCGCCGACGTGGTCCACTCCGTCTCGAACAGCTCCCGTACCGTCTCGACGGTCGCCCCGACGTTCTCCACGCACGCGTGCCCGTCCTCGGCGTACCCGATGGCGTACTTCAGGACGTCGGCCAGGGACTTCGTGCCGTGGTCCCTGAGGAGGAGCATCCAGGCGTCGAAGGCGCCGGGGACGGCCGCCGCGAGGGGGCCCGTACCGGGTACGAGATCCAGACCGAGTCCCCTGTAGTGCTCGATCGTCGCTCCGGCGGGTGCGACGCCCTGTCCGCACAGGACGCGCACCTCGCCGCCCGCCGGTGCCAGGAGGATGGGCACCTCACCGGCGGGTCCGTTGAGGTGCGGTTCCACGACGTGCAGCACGAACGCCCCGGCGACGGCGGCGTCGTACGCGTTGCCGCCGTCCTCCAGGACGGCCATCGCCGACTGCGAGGCCAGCCAGTGGGTGGAGGACACCATGCCGAAGGTGCCCTGGAGCGTGGGGCGGGTGGTGAACATACGGAAAATCTACAGAACGGCGGAATCCGGGGAACCTAGGCGTTCATGAACTGCCCCGGCCTCAGGGCCCGGTCGCTGATCCGGACGTCGCCGATGGTGCCGTGGAAGACCTGGCTGACCGCGCCCGCCCACTGGTAACCGCCAAGGAGGAACGGCATGTTGAGGGTGGTCAGGCCGACGGCCGTGCTGGTCGGGTTGCGGCCCTCCTCGCAGCCGTTGACGTAGAGCTTGCTGATGCGGCCGTCGTTGGTGACGGCGACGTGCCACCACTCCTCCTGCTGGAGGAGGTGGCTCCAGGCGGTGGTGGCGCCGTCCTGGTTGAGCGGGTAGGCGTTCCACTGCAGTTCGATGGAGCTGGAGAGGCTGATGGTCAGGACGGGTTCGTCGGCGGTCGCCGAGGGGCCGTTCTTGCCGGCCTGGGCCGCCGTGCCCGCGCGGCTGAGCATCGAGGACCAGCCGTTGCGGCCGCCGTCCCAGTCGGCGGGGACCTTGAAGAAGACCTCGAAGGTGAAGCCGCGGGCGAAGGTCTCGCGGTTGAGCGGTGCCTTGTCGACGGTCTGGAGGTACGCGCCGCTGACCGGGTTGCCCTGGCCCGCGAACACCAGCCCCGCGTGGGCGGGTTGGTCCGGGTGATGGTCGCCGGTCCAGGTGAGCGCGTGCGCGGGAGTGCCGGGGACGGTCTTGAGGACGAGGTCGTTGCCGTGGCCCGCCTGGTCCTTGACGACCGTGCCGGAGGCGACGTCGGCACCGGCCGTGCCGCCCTCGTCGAACCGCCAGTAGGCCAGCGTGCCCGGCAGCAGCATGCGGCGCGCGGGGCGGGACCTGCGCGGCGGGACCGGCGCGAACCCGGCGAAGCGCTTCTCGAAGTCGATCTCCATCGAGAAGTAGTCGACCTTGGAGGTCAGTTCGAGTTCCTTCGCCGCGAGGGCGTTCGCCTCGCCCTTCTCCGCCAGTTCGCGAATCCACGGCGAGAAGGTCGCGATGTCGATCATGCCGCGGTCGAGGTCGAAGCGGTAGGAGCGGATCATGCCCGCGCCGCCGTAGTAGCGGTCCTGGTAGTTGGTGATGTGCAGGTGGACGTCGTTCCCCGCGCTGTTCTTCAGCACGGTGCTGCCGGGCGGCCAGTAGTGGCCGTTGAGAGTGAGGAAGATCTGGTCGTTGTCCTTGATCAGGCCGTCCCACAACTGCTGTCCGTAGCCGGAGAGTTCGGCGACGCCGTCGTCGTCGGCGCCGACGATCTCGTGGGTGGTGACGATCACCGGCAGCGTCGGGTTCTCCGCGATGACCGCGTTGGCCCACGCGAACCCCTTCGCGGACAGGCGCCAGTCGAGGGACAGCAGCATCCAACTCCGGCCGCCCGCGCGGAAGATGTGCGCGGTGTTGTAGCCGTCGGGGCTGGAGGAGTGGTAGCCGGGCGTCTTCTTCGCGCGGGCCGGGCCGAAGGTGTCCAGGTAGGGGTTCGGCCCCGCTGGTCGTCCGCGGACACGTCGTGGTTGCCGGCCAGCACGCCGTACGAGGCGCCCGCGCGGTCCAGCATGTCGAACACCTTGGTGACCGCCGCGTACTCCCCGGCGAGTCCGTTCTGCGTCACGTCACCGAGGTGCGCGAGGAACACGATGTTCTCGTCGTCGCCGCCCGCGCGGCGCTCCGGGTCGAGGACGTAGCGGAACGACGCCTCCATCGGCACCGGGTGGATGCGGTCCTGGTCGAACATGTACTGCGTGTCCGGCATCACGACGACGGTGAACCGGGGGTTGTCCGGATCGGGGTCCCACGTCCCGCGCGGTGCCCGTGACATCGTTGTCTGGCCGTACGGGTCGCTGTCGCCCTGTGCCGCGTACGCGGGCGCGGCGCCCAGCAGCCCCGCGGCGGCCGTGCCCGCGCCGAGCGCACCGGCCCGGTGCAGGAACGTCCGGCGGCTCGACGCGGCGATGCCGTCGCCGTCGAGGTCCGCGGTGCGCGGGCACTCACAGCCCGCCGTGTGCCGCTCGTGGTCGTCGAGGCCTCTGCCACCGGTGGGAGAGCTGTCCATGTCCGCTCCAAATGCCGAGTTGAAGAACGGCGTCACGCTACGGACGGCTCCGGTACGGCGGCCTTGCGCGCCGGGTACCGGCTGCCGAACGCTCCCCAACACCACCCGCCCCACTAGGCGTCGCGTCGCCCCGCGGTGAGCAGATGGCCGCTGGTGCCGAGCAGCGTGGGCTCGGACTCGATCCGGCGGGTGGCCGCGAGGACGGCCTCGCGGCGGTCCGGGTCGTCCAGCCAGTCCTCGATGCCGCCCATCAGCCACGCGACGCCTTCCAGGCCGTACTGGCCCGTGACGGCGAGGCCCGCGTCCGTGAACTCCTCGGGGGCTTCGTGCGGTGGGGCGAAGTAGGCGGTCGTGAAGAGCCCGCCGTCCTCGGAGACATGGCGCCCCTCCTCCCTCTCGCGGTCGACCCGCGCGCGGTGCTCGGCGGTGAAGTACAGCTCCTGCCTGAGCATGTCGTGCAGTCCCGCGAACCGGTTGATCGTCGCCGCGACGACCGGCCCACCCGGCCGCACCACGCGACGGGCCTCGCTCAACGCCCTTACGCGGTCGGCCCGTTCGGGCAGGTGGTACAGCGGCCCGAGCAGCAGCACGACGTCGTACGACGCGTCCTGGTCGGGCAGTTCCCTCGCGTCCCCACGCGGGCTTCCACGCCCGGCAGTCGCCCCGCCTGCTCCACGTGCAGCGGTACGGGGTCGAGGAGTTGGACCGCGTACCCGTCCCGTGCGAGCCACTCGGCGTGGATGCCGCTGCCGCCGCCGACGTCCAGCACCCGCGCGGGAGCGGTCGGCAGCAGGCGCCGCAGTACGTCCTGGGTGCGCCAGAACTCCAGCCGGTCCAAGCCCTGTCGGAGGCGGCCGTCCTCCTTGCCCCGGGCGTAGTAGGCGAGGATCTCCTCGCGCACACGGACGGCCGGGTCCTGCGAGCGTGTCGTCTCGGTCATCGCCCCAGGGTGGGATCCGGCGTGTCCGGGGCGCAACGGGATTCCGGGGCGCGGGCCGACACGAGCCCCGACTCGTAGGCGAACACGACGAGTTGGGCCCGGTCGCGGGCCGCGAGTTTGGTCATCGCGCGGCTGATGTGGGTCTTCGCCGTGAACGGGCTGATGACCATGTGCGCGGCGATCTCCTCGTTGGTGAGGCCGCGCGCGGCCAGCGCGGTGACCTCGCGTTCGCGGCGGGTGAGGTGCTCCAGGCCGGGCGGGGTGGCGCGGTCCGGGGGCCGCGAGACGAACTCCCGATGAGGGTGCGGGTGACGGCCGGCGAGAGCAGGGCCTCGCTGCCCGCGACGATCCCGATCGCCTGGAGGAGGTCGGCCGGGTCGGTGTCCTTGAGGAGGAAGCCGCCGGCGCCCGCCCGCAGCGCCTCGAAGACGTACTCGTCGAGGCCGTAGTTGGTGAGGATGACGACCCGGACCGAGGCGAGGTCCGGGTCGGCGGCGATCCGGCGGGTGGCCTCGATGCCCGTCATCACCGGCATCTGTACGTCGATCAGCGCGATGTCGGGGAGCTGGGCGCGGATCAGGGCCAGGCCCTGTTCGCCGTCGGCCGCCTCGCCGACCACCTCGATGCCCTCCTCGGCGTCGAGGAGGGCACGGAACCCCGCGCGCATCAGCGCCTGGTCGTCGACGACCGCGACCCGGATCATCCCGCCTCCCCAGCGGCAGTTCGGCCCGGACCGCGAAGCCGCCCTCCGCGCGCGGGGCCGTGTGCAGGGAACCGCCCAGTGCCGCGACGCGCTCCCGCATGCCGGTGAGGCCGATGCCGGGCTTCGGCGGGCGGTCGGGGTCGGCCGCTCCGTCGTCCTCCACCCGTATCGTCAAGTCCTTGTCCCCGTAGTCCAGTTGGACGCATATCTTCGCCGGTCCCGCGTGCCGGGCCGCGTTGGTGAGGGCCTCCTGGACGATGCGGTACACCGCGCGGTCGACCGTCGCGGCGAGGGGGCGTTCCTCGCCGGTCACCGCGAGTTCGACGGCGAGGCCCGCCGCGCAGGCCCGTTCGACGAGCAGCGCGGGGGTGCCGGTGGGCTCCTCGGTGGTGCGCAGGATCTCCAGGGTGGCCCGCAGTTCGCGCATCGCCTCGCCGCCCGCCTCCTGGATGGCGAGCAGCGCGGGCGGCACCTCCTCGCCGCGCTTGCGGGCGAGGTGGACGGCAACGCCCGCCTGGAGTTTGACGATCGAGATGCTGTGGGTGAGGGAGTCGTGCAACTCCCGCGCTATCCGCAGACGTTCCTCGCCTGCCCGCCTCAACGCGGCCTCCTCGCGGGTGCGTTCGGCCTCCAGGGCGCGCTGTTCGGTCTGGCGCAGATACGCCTGCCAGTTGCGGTCGGCGAGGCCGGTGACCACCGCGCACAGGAACCAGCCGGCCAGCAGCGCGGTCCGCTCGACCACCTGCTGGGTCGTCGGCCCGGTCACGAAGTACGCCACCAGGAACACCCCGCCCCCACGGCCGCCGTGCCGCGGTGTCCCGCGCGGGCCGCCGTGTGCATGGCCGCGAAGACGGGCAGACCGGCGACGGGCCCCGGGTGGGCGTGCAGGACGTAGGCCGCCTCGGACGCCGCGGTCACCGCGAGGACCGCCCTCGGCGCCTTCTGGTAGAAGGCGAGGGCCGCCGCCGCGAGGGCCATCAGCGCGTAGTCGACGGCTGTGGTGTCCGGGTCGAAGGCCGCGACGGTCACGACGAGGGCGCCGATCACGACCGCGAGGGACGCGTCGGCGAGCCGCCTGCGTGGGGTCACATCGACCGGGAACCCGCTCATGTCTGCACGGTAGACCGCCGCGCCGACACGGGCGTCAGCCCTGTGGACAACTCCTGGACTACTCCCCCGCAGTAGTCCGCGCCGCTCCGGCCCTCCCCGTCGTAGCCCCGACTGCCTTCTCCCGTACGACGACCCGGCCCGTCCCCGGCGCGCACGCTGCTGCCATGTCCACACCCTTCCGGTACACCCGGCCCCCGTCGCCCAAGTCCGCCACGGGCCGCACCGCCGAGGTCCTCGAGCAGATCGCCGTCGACTTCGGTATCGAGCGGCCCCCGACCTTCGTGGTCCTGTCCTCCGCACCCGAACTCCTGGCGCCCGCCTGGGCGTTGATGCGGGAGTCGCTGATCGCCGGCGAGGGCAGTCGCACCGGCAGGGAGCTGGCCGCGCTCGGGGTCTCGCTCGCCAACAAGTGCCCGTTCTGTGCGGACGCGCACACCGTCCTGCTGCACGCCACCGGCGACCACGCCCTCGCCGAGCGCCTGGCCCGGGGCGGTACACCGGAGAACGAGGTCCACGCGCGCGTGCTCGACTGGGGGCGCCGGACGCGGGTCCCGGGCGCGGCCCTGACGCCGTACCCGTTCCCGCGCGAGGAGGCGGCCGCCTACCTGGGCACCGCCCTCTCCTTCCACTTCGTCAACCGCGTCGTGTCGGCCCTGCTGACCGAACAGCTCCTGCCGGGCAACGCCCAGCGGTTCCGGGTGGTACGCCGCCTCGCGGGCCGGTCCGTCGCCCGCACCGTGCGCCGGACCGCCGTACCGGGAGCGGCCCTCCCGCTGCTCGACACGCCGGGACCAGGACCGGACTGGGCCGCCGGGACCCCCGTGGGCCCGGCCTACGACGCGCTGCGGACGGCCGCGCTCGCGGGCGGCGAGCTGCTCGACGCGGACGACCGGACGCTCGTACGGGAGACGCTGTGGGCCTGGGACGGGTCGCATCCGCCCGTCGTGCTGCGGGGCTTCCCGAACCGGCGGGAGCGGCCCGCGGCCCGGCTCGCGGTGCTGGCCGCGCTCGCGCCGTACCGGATCACCGAGGACGACGTGGCCGCCTGGCGGGGGCCGGGACGCGACGACGCGAGTCTGGTGCGGCTCGTCGCGTACGGGGCGTTCGCGGCCGTCGAGCGGATCGAGACGACGATGCGGGTGACCGCCGCCCGCACCTGACACACGGACATAAGGGGACACACATCCCGTCGGCGGTGAGGCTGTGTCACCGCACAGGCACGCAGCGAGTTCACACTTCCGCCTCACAGGGAGTCATGTGAGACTGGCGTCCCCGTCCGCAGTGCGGACCCGCTCCGCACCCTTCCCCACGAGAAGTGCGACTTGCGTTCTCTTCCTCTGCCGCTCGCTCTCACCGCACGTCTGTCGCCGGTCGTCGTGCTCGCCACGATGGGCTGGGCCCTGACGTCCGGGCCGTTCGCCCCGACGACGACCGCCGAGCACAGGTCGACACCCGAGTCCGGGGCCTCGCCCGAGGCCTCGGCGCCGACGGCGACGACCGCGGCCAAGGCGTACTCCACCTCCCCGCCCCGTGCGGAAGCGTGTCGGTGGCGACGCTCAAGTCGCTGGTGCCGGGGGCGAAGACGGCCGGCAAGGAGATCCCGTCGACGGACACGAAGGTCCGCCGCACCTGCTCGTGGAACGCGCTCAAGGGGTACGACTACCGCTGGCTCGACGTGTCGTACGAGATCACCGAATCGGACGCGGAGGCACAGAAGTCGTACACCGAGACGACGGCGGAGAAGAGCGGCGGCGGAGCCGTTCCCGGGCTCGGCGACTCCGCGTACTCCATCGTGAACCTCACCACGGAGGACAAGCAGCAGACGCGTGAGGGCACGGTCGTCGTCCGCGCGGGCAACGCGCTGGTGACGATCACGTACAACGGCAGCGACTTCGAGAACAAGAAGGCGCCCAGCACGGACGTCATCAACAAGGGTGCGATCAAGGCCGCCAAGGAGGCGGTCACCGCGCTGGAGGGCGGCAAGGCCGCCTAGGCCCCGCCACCCTCCCGCTCAGGTCCTACGCCTCGGCCGGCGCCGTCTTCTTGCCGGTCAGCAGGGTGAGCACCACGTAGAGCACCATCGACGTGCCCAGGCCCACGGCCCAGCCGTAGTCGGCGAGCGAGGACAGGGCAGGGATGGGCCGGCCGTCGATCAGCGGGTGGAAGTCGGCGCCGCCGACCGCGAGGACGCCACCGACCACGAAGGCGACGACGGCCCGCCAGTTCCAGCCGCCGTCGTACCAGTAGCGACCGCCCGCGCGGTACAGGTCGGTGAGGTCGAGCTTTGCCGCGGCGCAGGATCCAGTAGTCGGCGATGAGGATGCCGGCGACCGTGCCGAGCAGACCGCCGACCAGACCGAGCCAGGTGAAGATGTAGCCCTGCGGGTCGGAGTACAGCTTCCACGGGAAGATCAGCACCGCGAGGACGCTGGTGATCAGGGCGCCGGTGCGGAAACTGATCTTCCGGGGCGCGATGTTGGAGAAGTCGAAGGCGGGCGAGACCAGGTTGGCCGCGATGTTCACGGACAGGGTCGCGACCAGCACGGTCACCAGCGCGTACAACAGGCCCACGACGTTGTCGGTCTTCGCGGCCAGCTGCACCGGGTCCCAGATCGCCGTGCCGTAGACCGCCTGCGAACCGGAGGTGACCAGCACCGACAGGAACGCGAACAGGGTCATGGTGGTGGGCAGTCCGAGAGCCTGGCCCCACGTCTGGGCCTTCTGGCTCCTGCCGTAGCGGGTGAAGTCCGGGATGTTCAGCGACAGCGTGGACCAGAAGCCGATCATGCCCATGAGCGAGGGCCAGAACAGCTTCCAGAAGCTGCCGCCCCAGCCGAGCTTGGAAGGCTGGTCGAAGAGCGGGCCGAGGCCGCCGGCCTTGCTGCTCATCCACCACAGCATGACGAACGCGCCGACGAGCACGAAGGGCGCCGCCCAGTTCTCGAAGCGGCGGATCGTCTCCATCCCCGGTAGATGATGGCGACTTGGAGCACCCAGAACAGCGCGAACGACAGCCACATCGTCCAGGCGTACCCGCCGATGTGCGAGGCGTTCGCCCAGCTGTCCCCGATCAGCTTGCCGGCGAGGAAGTAGATCGCCTCACCGCCGATCCAGGTCTGGATGCCGAACCAGCCGCAGGCCACCAACGCCCGTACGACGGCGGGGAGGTTGGCGCCGCGCACACCGAACGAGGCACGCGCGAAGACCGGGAAGGGGATGCCGTACTTCGGCCCCGCGTGCCCGGTGAGCAGCATCGGCACCAGCACGATCAGGTTGGCCAGGGCGATGGTGAACACCGCCTGCTTCCAGTCCATGCCGACGGCGATGAGCCCCGAAGCGAGCGTCCAGGAAGCCGTGTTGTGGGCCATGCCGACCCACAGAGCGGAGAAGTTGTACGTGGTCCAGGTGCGCTTCTCGACGGGAACCGGCAGCAGATCGTCGTTGGCGTACGGCCCGCTGGGCGGCGGGGACCCCAGGGCGAGCTCCACTCGCCCGTCGGTGAGGGTGACTTGAGAGGTCGGCGGTATGGCCGCGGGAGCGGTGTCGGTCATGGGCAGGCCAATCGGATGAGGTGGGACGGGAGAGGCCGTGCGGGCGAGCCGGGGGTGCGCGTGGGGAGCGCCCTTGACCCCCTTCCCGGGACGGCGGGAAGGGGAGACCAACGGGGGTGTGCAGGCTAGGCGTTGACCGCCGGGATGATCTTCGCCCCGTAGGCGTCGATCGTCGCTTCCTGCGCGTCGTGCATGTCGTAGACGGCGAACTGGTCGACGCCCAGCTCCTTCAGGGCGTTGAGCTTCTCGATCTGCTTCTCGGCCGAACCGATGACGCAGAACCGGTCGACGATCTCGTCGGGCACGAAGGCCGTGTCGGGATTGTCGGAGCGACCGTGGTGGGAGTAGTCGTACCCCTCACGGGCCTTGATGTAGTCCGTGAGTTCCTCGGGCACGGCCGCGGAGTGCGCGCCGTACTTGGCGACGAGGTCGGCGACGTGGTTGCCGACCATGCCGCCGAACCAGCGGCACTGGTCGCGCGCGTGGGCGAGCGCCTCGGGCGAGTCGTCCTCGGTGACGTAGGCGGGCGCGGCCACACAGATCTTGACCTCGGACGGGTCACGACCGGCGGCGACGGCCGCGTCCTTCACCGCCTTGACCATGTACTCGGTGAGGTAGAGGTCCGAGAGCTGGAGGATGAAGCCGTCGGCCTCCTCGCCGGTCATCTTGAGCGCCTTGGGACCGTACGCGGCCATCCAGACGGGGAGTTGGGCGTCCTCCTTGGCCCAGGGGAACTTGATGACCGTGCCGCCGAGGTCCGCCTCCTGGCCGGAGCCGAGCGCCCTGATGACCTTCATGGCCTCGCTGATCCGGGCCAGGGTGTTGGGAGTTCGGCCCGCCACCCGCATCGCGGAGTCGCCGCGGCCGATGCCGCAGACCGTGCGGTTGCCGAACATGTCGTTCAGGGTCGCGAAGGTGGAGGCGGTGACCTCCCAGGTGCGGGTGCCCGGGTTGGTGACCATTGGGCCGACCGTCAACTTCGTGGTGTTGGCCAGGATCTGGCTGTAGATCACGAACGGCTCCTGCCACAGCACGGCGGAGTCGAAGGTCCAGCCGTAGGTGAAGCCGTTGCGCTCGGCGCGCTTCATCAGGCTGATGACCCGCGAGGCCGGCGGGTCGGTCTGCAGGACGAGTCCGAAGTCCATGGGCGCCACTCCTAGTTGAGGTACTGACAGGTGGAACGCGGGGTGTAGACGCCGTGGCCCGCGCGCCCGGTGTACTCCCGCTCGGTGATGACGAGTTCGCCGCGCGAGAGCACCGTCTCGACACGGCCGGTGAGGCGCTTGCCCTCGTACGCCGAGTAGTCGACGTTCATGTGGTGGGTCTCCGCGGAGACGGTCTGCTCGGCCGTCGGGTCGTAGATGACGACGTCAGCGTCGGCGCCCGGGGCGATGGTGCCCTTCTTCGGGTAGAGGCCGAACATCCGCGCCGGGGTGGCGCAGGCGATCTCGATCCAGCGGCGGCGGCTGATGTGGCCGTCGATGACGCCCTGGTGGAGCAGGTCCATGCGGTTCTCGACGCCCGGCATGCCGTTCGGGATCTTCGAGAAGTCGCCCCGGCCCAGCTCCTTCTGGCCCACGAAGCAGAAGGGGCAGTGGTCGGTGGAGACCACCTGGAGGTCGTTGGTGCGCAGGCCCTGCCACAGCTTGGCCTGGTGCTGCCTGGGGCGCAGCGGCGTGCTGCACACGTACTTCGCGCCCTCGAAGTCGGGCTCGGCGAGGTTGTCCGTGGACAGGAACAGGTACTGCGGACAGGTCTCGCCGAAGACGTTCAGTCCCTCGTCGCGTGCCCGGGCCAGCTCGGCGACGGCCTCCATCGCGGAGACGTGCACGACGTACAGCGGGGCGCCGGCGACCTGGGCGAGCTTGATCGCGCGGTGGGTGGCCTCGGCTTCGAGGAGGGCCTTGCGGACCTCGCCGTGGTAGCGGGGTCGGTCTCGCCGCGGGCGAGCGCCTGCTCCACGAGGACGTCGATCGCGATGCCGTTCTCGGCGTGCATCATGATCAACCCGCCGTTGTCGGCGGCGCGTTGCATGGCGCGGAGGATCTGGCCGTCGTCGCTGTAGAAGACGCCCGGGTAGGCCATGAACTGCTTGAAGGAGGTGACGCCCTCCTGCACCAGCAGGTCCATCTCCTTGAGGGTGTCCTCGTTGACGTCGGAGACGATCATGTGGAAGCCGTAGTCGATGGCGCAGTTGCCCTCGGCCTTGGCGTGCCAGGCGTCGAGGCCCTCGCGGAGGGCTCCGCCGACGCTCTGGATCGCGAAGTCGACGATGGTCGTCGTACCGCCCCAGGCGGCGGCCCGGGTGCCGGTCTCGAAGGTGTCGGCCGCCTTCGTTCCGCCGAACGGCATCTCCATGTGGGTGTGGGCGTCGACTCCGCCCGGGATGACGTACTTCCCGGTGGCGTCGATGACCCTTTCGGCGGTCCAGCCCTCGGCGACGGTCGTGCCGGAGGTGGCGAGGGCGGCGATGCGGCCGTCCTCGATCAGGACGTCGGCGTGGAGTTCGTCGGACGCGGTGATGACTAGGCCGCCGCGGATGACGGTACGGGTGCTCATTGTTTTGACTCCGCTGGATTGTGGTCTGGTGCGGGTCTGTGGGGGCTGGGCGCGCAGTTCCCCGCGCCCCTTGGGGAGCTGCGCGCCCCAGGGACGCGAAGCCCTGCGTGTTTTACGGGGCGGTCAGCGGGCCGTACGCGTCGGGGCGGCGGTCGCGGTAGAACTGCCAGCGGTCGCGGACTTCTCGCAGCTTGGCCAGGTCGAGGTCCCTGACGACCAGTTCGGGCTCCTTGTCGCTGGCGACCTCGCCTACGAACTGGGCTTCCGGGTCGACGAAGTACGTCGTGCCGTAGAAGTCGTTGTCGCCCAGCTCCTCCACGCCGACACGGTTGATGGCGCCGACGAAGTACTCGTTGGCCGCGGCGGCAGCGGGCTGCTCCAGCTGCCAGAGGTAGGCGGAGAGGCCGCGCGAGGTCGCCGACGGGTTGAAGACGATCTCCGCGCCGGCGAGACCCAGGGCGCGCCAGCCCTCGGGGAAGTGGCGGTCGTAGCAGATGTAGACGCCGATCCTGCCGACCTTGGTGTCGAAGATCGGCCAGCCGCTGTTGCCCGGGCGGAAGTAGAACTTCTCCCAGAATCCGGGGACTTGGGGGATGTGGTGCTTGCGGTACTTGCCGAGGTAGGAGCCGTCCGCGTCGATCACGGCGGCCGTGTTGTAGAGGACGCCCGGCTGCTCCTCCTCGTACATCGGCAGGACCAGGACGATGCCGTGTTCCTTGGCGAGCGCCTGGAAGCGCTTGACGATCGGGCCGTCCGGGATCGCCTCGGCGTACTCGTAGAACGCCTTGTCCTGGACCTGGCAGAAGTACGGTCCGTAGAACAGCTCCTGGAAGCACAGGACTTGAGCACCCTGTGCGGCCGCGTCGCGGACCGCCTGCTCGTGGACCTGGATCATGGACTCCTTGTCGCCCGTCCAGGCTGTCTGGAAGAGAGCGGCACGAATCACGGTGCTCATCGGGACCTCCGGTCGCTAGGTGTGCGAGGAGCCTAGGAAGTCCCGAAGTCCGGTTTGAGGTGCACGGTGTCACGTCTGAGGTGGCGCCGCGTTCCACGGTGTCACTCTTGTGTGGGCGCATGTTTCACCGCCGTTTTCCCAGGTAGTCCCATGTTTCACCCCTGTTGCGCGTCGTGCGCGAGGAGCGCGATGTGCACCGATGCGGCCTGTTCGAAGTCGTCGAGGTCCACCCCGAGCCGGGCCTCTATCGCCTCCAGCCGGCGGTACAGCGCGGGACGCGAGACGTGGTGGAGCTGGGCCGTGCGCGACTTGTTGCGGCCGGTGGCCAGGTAGGTGCGCAGGACGGCGAGGAGGCCCTCGTCGGCCGCGCACAGCAGGCCGTCCAACTCCCGCTCCGCGAACGACTGCACCTGCGGGTCGTCCCTCAACAGCCGGATCAGGCCGCGCAGATGGACGTCCTTGAGGCGTACGACTGCGGGGGAGTTCGAGGGCGTCGCTGGAGTCGGCCACGGCGTCGGCGACGTGCTGTGCCTCGCGGAGTCCGGCGGGGACGTCGTCCCAGGCGGTGCGCTGCCCGGCGGCGGCCACCACCGCCTTCAACGCCCCCGACTCGGTGCGCAGTCGGCTCGCGAAGTGCGCGGCGAGGGCGTCCGCGTCCTGGTCGCGGGGCAAGCTGAGGAGGACGGCGGTGACCCCGTCGGCGAGTTCGGCGACGAGCCCCGGGAGCCCCAACAGCCGTAGAACTCTGTCGAGTTGGGCTGTGTCGCCGTCGCGGACGACCATCGGGACGAAGGTGCGCCGGTTGACGGGGAGTCCGGCCGCGCGGGCGCGGGGCAGGAGGTGGCGGGCTGTGACGACTCCGCTCACCAGGTCGGTGAGCAGGCTCTGCGCGGACTGCTCCTCCCAGGTGTGCGCGGAGCCGCCGAGCATGCGGTGCAGGACGAGGGCCTCGGCGGCGCGGTCGGCCAGGAGGCGGCCGGTGGCGGTGTCGCCGCGGTAGCCGCACAGCATGATCTGGCCCCAGCGCTCGCCGCGTCCGCCCAGTTCGGCGCGGATCCAGCCGTCGCCCTCGCTGCCGCCGGCCTGCCGGGCGATGCGCTCCCAGTCGCGCAGTACGTCGTCCACCGCCGACCGCTCCCCCGCCGTGGCGAGGACGCGGTGCGCGAGGTTGGTGACGACGACCGGGCAGGCGCTGTGCGCGGCGACCTCGTCGAGCAGGCTCTGCAGCGGGGCGCCGCCGGTGATGAGTCCGGTGAGGGCGGTCCGTACGGCCTCGGAGAGGCTGACGGCGGCGAACTTCCGCCGTACCAGCCGGGATTGGACCTCTTCCGTCAACTCCGCGAAGGGAAAGGGCCGGTGGAGCACGACCATGGGCAGCCCGCACCGCTCGGCCGCGCGGCGCATGACGTCCGGCGGCGCGGGAAAGGCCCGTCCGAGGCCGAGCACGACGGCGGACGCCTCCGCGCGGTGCAGGGACTGGATGTACTCGGCCTGCGCCGCCTCGTCGTCGGCGAGGAGCACGCCGGTGGTGAGGACCATCTCGCCACCGGTGAGCATCACGCCGACGTCGGCGGCCTCGGCCACGTGCACCCACCGTACGGGCCGGTCGAGTTGACCCGCGCCGGCCACCACCTCGGGTTCCCCGGCGAGGACCCGCTCCAGGGCGAGGACCTGGCGCACCGACAGCGCGGGCTCCAGGGCGTCCAGGGTTCCGAGGGTTCCCGAGGTGGTGGTCATGACGGACTTCCCTTGTTCAGCGTGTGCTCTACTGCGTGCTCCTCAGAGCCTGTTCGAGGATCGCGGCGCCCTCCTCGGCCTCCGCGACGGTCAGGGACAGCGGCGGGGCGACGCGCAGGGCGCTGGTGTTGTGGCCGCCGCCCTTGCCGATCAACAGGCCGCCCTCGCGGGCCGCTTCGAGTACGGCGGACGCGGCCTGCGGGTCGGCCTCGTCGGTGCCCGGCTTGACCAGCTCGACGCCGATCATCAGCCCGCGCCCCCGCACTTCCCGTACGCCGGGATGCTGGGCGGCGACGGCGCGCAGCCGCTCGATGAGGAGGCCGCCGACGCGGCGGGCGTTGCCCTGGAGGTCGTGCTCCAGGAGGTAGGTGAGGTTGGCGAGGCCGGCCGCCATGGTGACCTGGGTGCCGCCGAAGGTCGAAATGCTGTTGGAGTCCAGGCAGTTCATGATGTCGGCGCGGGCGACGACACCGCCGATGGACATGCCGTTGCCGATGCCCTTGGCGAAGGTGAGGATGTCCGGCGGGCCGTTCTCCGCGTGCGCCTGCCAGCCCCAGAAGTGGTCGCCGGTGCGGCCCCAGCCGGTCTGCACCTCGTCGGCGATCCACAACACCCCGTGCTCGGCGAGGACTTCGCGGAACGCGGCGTACAGACCGTCGGGCGGGAGGTGAACCCGCCGACGCCCTGGACGGGTTCGGCGATCAGCGCGGCGGGCGGCCGGACATGACCGAGCAGGTCCTTGAGGTCCTCGACGCAGGCCGCGATGAACTCGGCGTCGGTCAGGTCGGCGTAGGGACCGCGCGTGCGCACACCGCCGTGGACGTAGAGCGTCTGGAGCGGGGAGAGGGAGGTCGGGGACCAGCCGCGGTTGCCGGTGATGCCGACCGTGCTGAACGAGCGGCCGTGGTAGCTGTTGCGCATCGCCAGGATCTGGTTGCTGCGCCGGTAGGTCGTGGCGAGCATCAGCGCGGTGTCGTTGGCCTCGGTGCCCGAGGTGGTGAAGAAGACGCGGGCGTCCGGGATGCCGGACAACTGGGCGACGCGCTCGGCGAGTTCGACCATCGGCCGGTTGAGGTAGAGCGTGGACGAGTGGTTGATCCGCCCGGCCTGCTCGCTCACCGCCTTGGTGACCTCGGGGAGCGCGTGCGCGGTCATCGTGGTGAGGATGCCGCCGAAGAAGTCGAGGTACTTGTTGCCCTCGGCGTCCCAGACGTGCCGGCCCTCTCCGTGCGTGATCTCCAACGGGTCCTGGTAGTACAGGGCCAGCCAGTCGGGGAGTACGTCCCGGTGGCGTCCCAGCAGATCCTTGGTCACGGCTGCACCAACCCTTCGTAGGCGTCGGGACGCCGGTCGCGGTAGAACGCCCACTGCTGGCGTACTTCCTCGATCAGCCCGAAGTCCAGGTCGCGGACGACGAGTTCCTCGTCCTTGTCGCCGGCGACGTCACCGACGAACTGGCCTCGCGGGTTGACGAAGTACGACGTCCCGTAAAAGTCGTTGTCCCCGTACTCCTCCTGTCCCACACGGTTGATCGCGGCGATGAAATACTCGTTGGCGACGGCGGCGGCCGGCTGCTCCAGCTGCCAGAGGTAGGCGGAGAGGCCGCGCGAGGTGGCGGACGGGTTGTAGACCAACTGCGCGCCGTTGAGCCCGAGTTGACGCCAGCCCTCGGGGAAGTGACGGTCGTAGCAGATGTAGACGCCGACCTTGCCGACGGCCGTGTCGAAGACGGGCCAGCCCGCGTTGCCCGGCCTGAAGTAGTACTTCTCCCAGAAACCCTTGACCTGCGGGATGTGGTGCTTGCGGTACTTGCCGAGGAAGGTGCCGTCGGCGTCGATCACGGCCGCGGTGTTGTAGTAGAAGCCGTCCTGCTCGATCTCGAAGACGGGGACGACGATCACCATGCCGGTCTCGCGCGCGAGTTGTTGCATACGGCGCACGGTCGGCCCGTCGGGCACCGGCTCGGCCCAGTTGTAGTGCTCGGGTTCCTGGACCTGACAGAAATAGGGGCGTTGAACACCTCCTGGAACCCGATGATCCGCGCACCCTGGCGAGCCGCCTCGCGGGCGTGTTCCTCGTGTTTCGCCACCATGGACTCGGTGTCGCCGGTCCAGGTGGCCTGGACCAGAGCGGCGCGTACGACGTTGGCCATGAGCTGCTCCTTCGACGGGACGCCAGAGCCTCTACGCCCGTAGACAAGGCCGTAGAGGGATGAACGTAAGCCTCCGGAGGAGCCTTGCCAAGACCATCGTCGTTAACCCGCGGAGTCGATCCTGTTTCACCCTCCGGTGGGTGACCCGCTGCGCCGGGTAGCCGGGTCCGGCGCCCCGAAAGCGGCGCGGAGCTGTGTCGATGGGCGGCTCCGCCGCGCGGGCGCGTCCAGCGGAGCGCTCACGCGCTGAAGCCCGCCACTCGCAAGGCATGCACCAGGTCCCAGTGGCACTCGTCCGACGCGCCCCTGCGCGGCCTCCAGCAGCAGCGGAACCAGCTGCTGCGGGTCGGCGGCGACACTGCGGGCGGCTTCTTCGGGGTGCGGACCCTGACGTACGCGTCGAGCAGGGCACGGATCTCCCGGCGGCGCCCTCCGCGGCCAGCGCGAGGACGGCCTCGCCGATCTCGGCGGCGGGACGGGCCACGCCCTGCCGCAGGATCTGCTCGCCGTCCGCGGTACGGCCCGCCGCGACCAGCGCGTCCGCCGCGCCGACCAGCCGGTCGGCGGGCAGCGAGGCGGCCTCCCAGAGCAGCGTGGCCCAGTCCGCGCCGAGCCCGGCGCGCTGCAGCTCGGCCGCGAGCAGCGGGAAGCGCGCGGCGGGCCAGTACGCGGCCTCGACGAGCAGCGCGTGCGCCTCGCCGCTACGGCCCTCACGCCGCAGCCCCACCAGCCGCTGCACGGCCTCCACGGTCCCCTGCCGCGCCTCCGCGTCCAAGGGCTCCCGCTGCGGCTGAGGCCGCTCAACCGGCCGGGCGGCGGCCCCGGCGAAACGCGCTCCGCGCGGGCTGCGCCGGGCGGTGGGCGCGGGCGCGGGCAGCTCCGGTACGACGGCTGCGGGGTCCGGGGTGGGGCGGCGGCGTCGCCCTCGGCCATACCGGCGAAGCGGGCGCTGCCCCGGCGGCGCTTGCGTTGCCTGGAGGTCGGGGGTCCGCGGGGGCGTTTTGGTCCGGGGCGGGCTCGGAACCCGTGAATTCGCCGTCCATGGGGTCCGGGGCGCCGAAGCCGGAGGCGGTCTCGGGGCTCCTGAAACCGTCGCCCGCCGGGTCCGGGGTGCCACGACCGGACGCGGGCCCGGGCCTGCCGAAGTCCGGTGTGGCGTCCTGGCCGTCGAAGCCGGGGTTCGCGCGCTCGAACTCCTCGTAGCCCCGACGGTTGTCGCGGTGCCGGGGTTCGCTGCCCTGGTGGTCGGCGCCGGTGGGGTCGTAGCCGTGCCGGCCGTCCCCGGGTCACGCTGGCGGGGCAGTCGGTGGGCGGCGGGCGTGTCGTCGACGCGGAACACGTTGCCGTGGCGGTCGCGTTGGACGGTCCCGGCGCCCCGGGCGCGGGCGCGGTTGTCCAACTCCTCGATGCGGGCGCGGAGTTCGGCGCAGCGGGCGGTGGCGCGTTCGTGGTCGTCGTGGGCCCAGGCGAGGTCGAGGCGGAGGGCGTCGGCCGCGTCCTGAGTGGTGGCGGAGTTGAGCAACTGACCCAGTTTCAGCTGCCGTTCGGCCGCGTACTTCTGCTCACGGAGCATCACGTCGAGCCGGTCGCTGAGGGCGTCACGACTGCCGGGACGGGCGTCGAACGCGGCGAGCGCCGCCATGTGAAGGGCGCGGGCGCGGTCCTTCTCCTGGGCCACGGCACCGGGGCCGTACTCCGCCGCGAGGTCCTGGAGGAGGGCCTCCACCACGTCCCAGGGCGGCACTTCACGCCCGCTCAGACAGGCCTGCATGCCCTCGGGATCGCGCTGCCAGAACACCCCGCACCAACCGCCGCCCTGGTCGAGGCGCGCCAGCAGTCCATCGAGGTAGTTCGCGAACTCCCGCACCTGTCCGGGGAGTTGATCCACAGCCATGCCCCAACTCCCGCCAGACCGGAATGCTCCGATCCGTAGAAAACACCATTTGTGTTACGACGCGGCTACGGAAGCTTTTCGAGCCGGGCGCAGAGGTCTGGGAGCCTACGCCTTAGGACCGTGCCCCCGCCGGGTTTCATGCCGTATCCGTCGTTTCCCGTACGGTCACGGGCAGGGCGAGCCGCCCCGGGACAGCGCCAGGACCAGCGCGCCCCCGGTCACCCCACAGGCCCCGAGCGCGGCGGCGGCCGACAGGGTCCCGTCGGCGAGGAGCAGGCCCGTGACGGCCGATCCGGCGGCGACCCCGGCGCCGATCAGGGTCACCAGCCAGGCGAAGGCCTCGGTCACCGTGCCGTCCGGGGCGAGTTCGCCGACCAGCCCGAAGGACACGGTGAGCAGGGGCGCGAAGAAGACACCGGTGCCGACCGCGACCAGGCAGGCGCCCCGGGGCCCGGTACGAGCGCCACCACCCAGTACGCCCCGGCCATCCCGGCACACAGCGCTACGGCCTTCAGCGGTGCGTCGGCGGTCCAGCGCAGGGCGCCGTAGGCGACGGCCCCGAGGAGCGCGCCGAAGGCCGACAGGGACATCAACAGGCCCGCGCCGCCGGGCACTTCGTGCTGTTCGGCGTAGGCGACGCTGAAGACGTTGAAGCCGCCGAGCGCCCAGCCGGCCCCGAACAGGGCGACCAGTAGCAGGAGCAGCGCGGGGCTGCGCAGCGGGCCGAGCCAGTGCGCGTCCCGGGTCCGGGTCCGCCACTCCCGGGAGGGCCGGGCGGTGGCCATCACCAGGGAGCCGAGCAGCCCCAGCCCGGCCGCCAGCCACAGGGCGAGCGGCGCGGGGCCGAGCGCGGCGGCACCGGCGACGGCCAACGGCCCCGCGATGAACACGACTTCCTGCGCCCCGGCGTCCACGGCGTACGCCGACTGCACCTCCTCCTCGGGCACCAGCTCGGGCCACAGCGCCCGCAGGCAAGGCTCCAGCGGCGGCGCGGCCGCACCCGCGACGACGGCCCCGCCGAGACTGCCGTAGACCGATTCGGGGGCGAGTGCGAGGAGGACGTAGCCCAGGCCGGACACCACGGCGGACGCGATGAGTACGCGTGGCTGTCCTGTGCGGTCGACCAGGCGGCCGAGCAGGGGGCCGCCGATCGCCCCGGCCACGGCGAAGACGCCGGTGGCGAGGCCGACGAGGCGGTAGCCCGCGCCCGTCTCGCGGAGGGTGAGGGCGATGGCGAGGGCGGCCATGGCGCTGGGCATGCGGCCGACGAGGGAACCGGCGAGCAGGCGCACGACGAAGGGGCGCCGGAGCAGGGTCGGATACGGCACACGTCCCCGTCGGGCGCGATCGCGGACTCGGGCTCAGGCCGCCAACGGCGCGCACCTGACGACGAGTTGGTCCATGGAGAGTTCGAGCGCCTCGGCGAGGGCGGCGACGGTGAAGAAGGCCGGCGTGGGAGCCCGGCCCGTCTCGATCTTGCGGAGGGTCTCCGCCGAGATGCCCGCCCGCGCCGCCACCTCGGTCATGCTGCGGCCGGCCCGCGCCTCGCGGATCAGCCGGCCGAGCCGTTCGCCGCGTTCGTGCTCTTCGGGAGTGAGAGGGTGCGTACCATGCCGTCATTCTAATACCGGTATAGTAATTGGCATGGTGGAACTCAAGACGGACACGTCTATCGATGCGATGTACGAGGCGGGCCAGGTCGTGGCCCGTGCCCTCACGGCCGTGCGGGAGGCCGCCGACGTGGGCGTATCCCTGCTGGAACTGGACGAGTTGGCGCACGACGTGCTGCGCGCGGCCGGCGCGACCTCGCCCTTCCTCGGGTACCGTCCCGCCTTCGCGGCCACCGCGTTCCCCGCGGTCATCTGCGCCTCGGTGAACGACGCGATCGTGCACGGCATCCCGGACGGCTACCGGCTGCGTGACGGCGACCTGGTCTCGATGGACTTCGGCGCCAAGCTGGGCGGCTGGGCCGGCGACTCGGCGATCAGCTTCATCGTCGGCACGCCCCGCCCCGAGGACGTCCGCCTGATCGACGCCGCCGAGCGCGCCCCCTCGCGGCGGGCATCGAGGCGGCCGTCGTCGGCAACCGCATCGGCGACATCGCCCACGCGATCGGCACGGTGTGCCGCGGCGCCGGCTACGGCATCATGGAGGACTTCGGCGGCCACGGCATCGGCCGCCAGATGCACGAGGACCCCGGAGTCCCGAACGAGGGCCGCCCCGGCCGCGGCCTCCCCCTCCGCCACGGCATGGTCATCGCGATCGAGCCGATGCTGATCGCCGGCGGCCGCGACGACTACCACACGGCGAAGGACGGCTGGACCCTCAAGACGAACGACGGCTCCCGCGCGGCCCACGTGGAACACACGGTGGCGATCACGGAAAGCGGCCCGAGGATCCTCACCGAGCGCCACTGAGACACCCCGCCCAAGGGCCCTCACCAAGCAACGCTCAGGCGGCCCGCCCCAGGGGCGCGGGGGAACTGCGCGAGCAGCCACAACGGACCCGCACTCGAAGGTCAAACAGAAACCATCCCAAACCTGGACATGCCCCACGCAGTGCACCGTGCCATGGTGGATTGATGACCAGCGGCTACACAGACCCGGATGACGACCCCCTCGGCGAGTTCCTGGCCCGGTTCTTCGGCGGAGCCCCAGGCGCAGGCACGGGCGGAGGTGCCGGGGAGCCCCCGCCCCGATCCACGCCAGATAGACATCGGCCGCCTGCTCAGCCAACCGGCCAGGGACCTCGTCCGAGGCGCGGCCCAGTACGCCGCGGAACACGGCAGCCACGACCTGGACACCCAGCACCTCCTCCGCGCCGCCCTCGCCGCGGAGCCGACCCGCGGCCTCCTCACCCGCGCGGGCGCGGACCCGACTCCCTCGCCGCGGAGATCGACGAGCGCTCGGGCCCGGCCCACGCTCCGGACGGCGCATCCCTCGCCCTCACCCCGGCCGTCAAACGCGCCCTCCTGGACGCCCACGACCTGGCCCGAGCGGGCGGCACCGGCTACATCGGCCCCGAACACGTCCTGGGCGCCCTCGCCGCGAACCCGGACTCCGCCGCCGGTCACATCCTGAACGCGGCCCGGTACGCCCCGACAGGCCTGCCACCCGAGTCCCCGGACGGCGTCCAGGCCACCCGCACCGACGGACCTCGCCCCGGCACCACCCCCACGCTCGACAAGTACAGCCGCGACCTCACCGACCTGGCCCGGCACGGCCGTATCGACCCGGTGATCGGCCGCGACGAGGAGATCGAGCAGACCATCGAGGTGCTGTCCCGGCGCGGCAAGAACAACCCGGTGCTGATCGGCGACGCGGGCGTCGGCAAGACCGCGATCGTGGAGGGCCTCGCGCAGCGCATCACGGACGGCGACGTCCCGGACGTGCTGACCGGAAGGCGAGTCGTCGCCCTCGATCTCACCGGCGTGGTCGCGGGCACCCGTTTCCGGGGCGACTTCGAGGAACGCCTGACGAACATCGTCGGCGAGATCCGCGCCCACTCGGACGAACTGATCGTGTTCATCGACGAGTTGCACACCGTGGTCGGCGCGGGCGGTGGCGGCGAGGGCGGCTCGATGGACGCCGGCAACATCCTCAAACCGGCCCTGGCACGCGGCGAGTTGCACATCGTCGGCGCTACGACCCTGGAGGAGTACCGCCGGATCGAGAAGGACGCGGCGCTGGCCCGCAGGTTCCAGCCGATCCTGGTGCCGGAGCCGTCCGTCGCGGACGCGATCGAGATTCTGCGCGGACTGCGCGACCGCTACGAGGCGCACCACCAAGTCCGGTACACGGACGAGGCGTTGGTGGCGGCCGTGGAGCTGTCCGACCGTTATCTCACCGACCGCAGGCTCCCGACAAGGCGATCGACCTGATCGACCAGGCGGGCGCGCGGGTACGGCTGCGGGCGCGCACGAAGGGCACGGACGTACGGGCCCTTGAGCGCGAGATGGAGCAGCTGGCCCGGGACAAGGACCAGGCGGCGGCCGACGAGGACTACGAGAAGGCGACGCAACTGCGGGACCGTATCGCCGAGTTGAAGGTGCGGCTGGCCGACGCCGGTGGTGAGGACACCGGCGACGAAGGACAGAACCTGGAGGTCACCGGCGAGGCGATCGCCGAGGTGGTGTCGCGGCAGACCGGTATCCCGGTGAGCAGTCTCACGGCGGAGGAGAAGGACCGGCTGCTCGGGCTCGAGGAGCATCTGCACCGGCGGGTCGTCGGCCAGGAAGAGGCGGTACGGGTCGTGTCGGACGCCGTGCTGCGCTCCCGCGCCGGGCTGGCGAGCCCGGACCGGCCGATCGGCAGCTTCCTGTTCCTGGGCCCAACCGGCGTCGGCAAGACGGAACTTGCCCGTGCGCTCGCCGAGGCGCTGTTCGGCAGCGAGGACCGGATGGTCCGGCTGGACATGAGCGAGTACCAGGAACGGCACACGGTGAGCCGGCTCGTCGGCGCCCCGCCCGGCTACGTCGGCCACGAGGAGGCGGGTCAGCTCACCGAGGTCGTGCGCCGCCACCCGTACTCGCTGCTGCTGCTCGACGAGGTCGAGAAGGCGCACCCGGACGTGTTCAACATCCTTCTCCAGGTGCTGGACGACGGCCGGTTGACCGACTCCCAGGGCCGCACGGTCGACTTCACCAACACGGTGATCGTGATGACGAGCAACCTCGGCTCCGAGGCGATCACCCGGCGCGGTGCCGGCATCGGCTTCGGTCCCGGCGGCGCGGACGCGGACGAGGAGGCCCGGCGCGAGCAGATCCTGCGCCCGCTGCGGGAGCACTTCCGCCCGGAGTTCCTCAACCGCATCGACGAGATCGTCGTCTTCCGCCAACTGACGGCCGAGCAACTCCGGCTGATCACCGACCTGTTGCTGGAACACACCCGCCGACTCCTGCACGCCCAGGGCATCACGGTCGAGTTCACGGACCCGGCCGTCGACTGGCTCTCCCGCCAGGGCTACCAACCCGAGTACGGCGCCCGCCCGTTGCGCCGCACGATCCAACGCGAGGTCGACAACCGGCTGTCGCGACTGCTTCTGGACGGCACGGTCGCGGAGGGAGATCAGGTGACGGTGGACGTGGAGGGCGACCGCTTGGTGTTCGACAGCCGGAACCGATCGAGCGCCCCTGCCTGAGGCGCCCTTCAGGGGCGCGGGGAACTGCGCGACCAGCCCCCACGCCCCGCAGACCGCGACCTACGGAGCCGGATCCACCACCTGCGCGGACCCGCCACCGCGTCGTACCTTTTCCGCGGCCGCCAGCCACTTACCACCAGGCAGCCGCTGCACCCCCCGTCGCCGCCCCGATCTCCGGGTTCAGGGTGAACGCGTGCCCGATGGCCTCCAGTTGCTTCTTCACGTCGCTGTTGTAGAGCGCGGGTTCGAGTTCCGTCGTGGCCGCGTTGCGCTGGCTGGCGCGGGGCGCGGCGATCGCGTCGACCAGCGGGAGCCCCCGGTCGAGGAACTCGGTGAGGGTCTGGAGCACGGTGGTGATGATGGTCGCGCCACCGGGTGAACCGAGCGCCACCACAGGCTTGTTGTGCCGGTCGAGGACGATCGTCGGGGAGATCGAGGAGCGCGGGCGCTTGCCCGGGCCGGGCAGGTTCGGGTCGTGGACGGCCGGGTTGGCCGGGGTGAAGGAGAAGTCGGTCAGCTCGTTGTTGAGCAGGAAACCCCGGCCGGGCACGGTCATCGCGCTGCCACCGGTCTGCTCGATGGTGAGCGTGTAGGAGACGACGTTGCCCCACTTGTCGGCGACGGTGAGGTGGGTGGTGTTCTCGCCCTCGTACGTCGTCGGTGCGGCCGTTCCCTTGGCGGTGCAGGGCGTCGGGTGACGCGGGTCGGCGGGCGCGAGCGGGCTGGTGAGGACCGCGTCGTCCTTGATGAGGCAGGCGCGGGAGTCGGCGAACTTCTGCGAGAGGAGTTCCTTCGTCGGTACGTCCTCGAAGGCGGGGTCGCCGACCCAGCGCCCCCGGTCGGCGAACGCGATCCGGCTGGCCTCGATGTAGTGGTGCAGGTACTGGACCTCGTCGACCTTCGAAAGGTCCGTCCTGTCAAGGATGTTGAGGGCCTCGCCGACGGTCGTGCCGCCGGAGGAGGAGGGCGCGATGGAGTAGACGCCGAGTCCGCGGTACGAGGTCTTCGTGGGCGCCTGGAGCTTGGCGCGGTACACGGCGAGGTCCTTGGCGGTCAGCTTGCCGGGGCGGGCGTTGTAGCCCGAACTCGGGTCCACCTTCGGCTTGTTGACCGTGGCGAGGATGTCCTTGCCGAGGTCGCCGTGGTAGATCGCGGCGACCCCCTTCTTGCCCAGTTCCTTGTAGGTATTGGCGAGTTCGGGGTTCTTGAAGGTGGAGCCGACGACGGGGAGCTGTCCGCCGGGCAGGAACAGCTTGGCGGTGTCGGGGAAGTAGCGGAAGCGGGTCTCATTGGACGCCGTCTGGCTGCGGAAGGTGTCGTCGACCGTGAAGCCGTTGCTCGCGATGCGTTCGGCGGGCTTGAGGACCGTGCCGAGCCTCTCGCTGCCCCACTGGTCGAGCGCCGTCTGCCAGGTGGCGGGCGAGCCCAGGGTGCCGACGCTGAGGCCGCTGGTGACGGCGTCGGCGAAGGAGAGGGCCTTGCCGTTCTCCACGAAGAGGTTGGAGTCGGCGCTCAGGGGCGCGGTCTCGCGGCCGTCGATGGTGTGCACGGTGCGGGACTTGGCGTCGTAGTAGACGAAGTAGCCGCCTCCGCCGATGCCGGAGGAGTAGGGCTCGGTGACGCCGAGCGCGGCGGCGGTGGCGACGGCCGCGTCGACCGCGTTGCCGCCCTTCTTCAGCACCTCGATGCCGGCGGCGGTGGCGTCCGCGTCGACGCTCGCCACGGCACCGCCGTAGCCGACGGCGACCGGAACCTTCGTCGGTGTGCCGCTCGTTGCGGCCGGTGGGGCCGCTGCCCCGACCGACACGACGGCGGCCGAGACCGCCAGGACCGACAGTTTCCGTGTCACAGGGCGACGCATCCGTACCTCCAGTCGGGACCGTCCGCGCAGCGTAGCCACATTGCCATGACCCCAACAGACCACCTCGCGTCACTGTCACACGAGTGCCACACGTCGAACACCGGTACGTACCAGACGCGTCGGGCCGCTACCATGCGCGCCCATGAATGACGACGTGCGCAACATCGTTCTGGGCGTGGCCGCCGCCGGCATCAGCGCCGCGCTCGGCTGGCTCGCCCGCACCTATCTGTGGAAGCGCAGACTCCGGCGCAAGCAGGCGTTCTTCGGGCTCCCCGACAACTCCGAGTCGCTGCTCGTGGTCAACCGCGAGGCAGGTGGCCCCGAACTCACGGTGATGCGGCACGACGTGTTCGCGCTGCTCGAACTCGCGGCCCTGATCAAGGACTGCAACGCGCACGCCCAGGTCGTCGCGCACGACGCGGCTCAGCAGGGCTTCGGGGAACGCACCGAGTTCTGCGTGGGCGGCCCGGCCTCCAACCGCCGTATGGCCGCGCATCTGGCGTCCCTGCTCCCGGGCATCCGGGTCAACGTCGACCCGGAACCGGGGCCGGACCGGGGCGCGTTCCAGATAGGCAGCGAGCGCTACCGACTTGAGCCCGGCAAGGGCGAGTACGTGCTCCTGGCCCGCCTGACCGCGGGTCAACTCGGCGGCGCGCGGCCGGTGTTCCTCTTCTGCGGCCAGCGGGCGATCACCAACCAGGCGGCATCCCGCTATCTCGCCCGCAACCACGAGAAGCTGGCCCGCAAACATGGCGGCAACACCTTCGTCCTGCTGCTGAAGGTGATCAACTCGCAGGCGTACGGCCCGGATGTGGTGGAGCTGGTCGCGGACGTCACACGGGCCGCCGAGACGCCGCTGCCCGCACCGGCGCCACGGAGTTCGCACCGTGCCTCCTGAGGTCGCGCACGCGTCAACAATCTTTACTGGCACGTAACTTACCGACGGGTTACCCCGGGTAGAGGGGTGCGGTTACCGTCGGGTCACTTTGCAGTGACACGTGTGAGGAGCACCCCGTGCGAACCCATCGCCAGGCCCTGCGGACGACCGCCGCGGGCGCCGTCTCCGCGACTCTGATCGCCGGAGGCGTTCTCGGCTCGCCCCACCGCCCAGGCCGCCACGAGCGGCGTCCGCTACGTCGACATCACCGGCGACGGCGGCACGAAGCTCGCGGCGAACGTCGTCACGCCCGCGGGCGCCGACGGCTCGCGCGACTACCCGCTCCTCGTACTGCCCACCAGCTGGGGCTTCCCCAGGTCCAGTACCTGGCGCAGGCCGAGAAGCTCGCGAACTCCGGCTATGTCGTGGTGAGTTACAACGTCCGCGGCTTCTGGCAGTCCGGCGGCGGGATCGAGGTGGCGGGCCCGAAGGACGTGGCCGACGCCTCCAAGGTGATCGACTGGGCGCTCGCCAACACCCCGTCCGACGCGGGGCACATCGGCATGGCGGGTGTGTCGTACGGCGCCGGCATCAGTCTCCTCGCGGCCGCACACGACAAGCGGATCAAGGCGGTTGCCTCGTTGAGCGGCTGGGCCGACCTGATCGGTTCGATCTACTCGGGCCGCACCGAGCACGTCCAGGCGGCGGCCCTGCTGAACGGCGTCGGCCTCGTCACCGGCCGCCCCAGCACGGAGACCAGCCAGGTCTTCAAGGACTTCTTCGCCTCGAACCTGTCCAGGGAACAGGAGTTGATCGACTGGGGGAAGGTGCGGTCGGCCTCGACCCATCTGGATCAGCTCAACCAGAACGGCGCGGCGATCATGCTCGCCAACGGCTGGGGCGACACGATCTTCCCGCCCAACCAGATCGCCGACTTCTACGGCAGGTTGACCGGCCCCAAGCGTCTTGAGCTCCGCCCCGGCGACCATGCCACCGCCGAGCTGACCGGACTGTTCGGGCTGCCCAACGACGTGTGGACGGACACCGAGCGCTGGTTCGACCACTACCTCAAGGACACCGACAACGGCATCGACCGCGAGCAGCCGGTGGAGCTCAAGTCCCGTACCGGGGGCGGCTACGAGGGCTATCCGGACTGGAAGTCGGTCGGCGCGACCCGGAAGAAGATCGACCTCGCGGGCACGACCACCATCCACACCAACGTGGACTCGGGAGCGGACGGCGGGATCGTCTTCCTGTCCAGCATCCTCGACCAGGTCGCCCAGGTGCCCCCGGTCGCGTACGTCCCGCTGCTGCCCCGCCGTTGGGCCGCGGTCTGGCAGTCGGGGAAGTACGGCAGCGCCCAACAGGTGCGCGGCACCGTCACGTTGCACACCACGGTCACGGACACCAAGGAGAGCGGCACCCTCGTCGCATACCTCTACGACGTGGGCCCGCTCGGCCTCGGCAAGCTGGTCGGTGACGCGCCGTACACCTGGCACGGGCAGACGCCCGGCCAACCGTTCGGTGTGGACCTGGAGTTGGACTCCACGGCCTACGACGTCCCGGCAGGGCATCGTCTCGCCCTGGTCGTCGACACGGTCGACCCGCTCTATGTCGAGCACAACCCGACCGGCGCGCAGCTGACCTTCTCCTCGCCCGCGAACGACCCGTCGTACGTGTCGATCCCGCTGCGCGAGCAGTGATCTCCGGCTGCTGCCGGGCGGGCACGTGCCCTCTCTACTACTGCACCCGCGGCAGCAGCGTCCCTGGTTGTGCCGGGGCCACATCCACGGCCCCGGTCTTGGGACTGCGCTGCTCCCGGCGGGACACCCAACCGGCGAACCAGGAGAGCAGCATGCACATCCCGATGTAGATCGGCGAGATCACCATCACCACAGGGATGAACGGCAAATCGTAGTCGAGGTTCGACGCGATGAGCTTCCCGGCATGGAGAAACTCCTCATAGGTGATCAGATAGCCCAGCGAGGTGTCCTTCAGCGCGACCACCAACTGGCTGATGATCGCGGGCAGCATGGCCCGCACGGCCTGCGGCACGAGGACGTACGACATGACGTGGACCTTGCGCATGCCGAGCGCGAACGCGGCCTCCCGCTGGCCGCGTTCGACGCTGCCCACGCCGGAGCGGAAGACCTCGGCGAGCACCGAGCCGTTGTAGAGCGTCAGGCCAGCGACGAGTGCGGGCAGCGGCTGCACCTTGAGCGCCACGAAGATGAAGAAGATCATCACGAGGACGGGCATGGCGCGGAAGAACTCCACGACGACCGTGGAGAGCCAGCGCACCGGACGGTGGTCCGAGAGGCGCCCCACGGCGAGCAGGGTGCCAAGTGCCAGTGACAGTACGGCCGCGAGACCGAAGGCCTTGAGCGTGTTGCCGAGGCCGCGCAGCAGCAGTTCCTGAATTCCCTTGTACTCGAAGGGCATCCACTTCGTGTACGTGAACTGGTCGGTGTCGAACAGGAGATAGAGGATCCAGCCGATCAGCGCGAGGATGACGACCGTGGACGCGATGCCGTAAAGGCGGTGCCGTTTGCGGGTCTTGGGGCCCGGGACGTCGTAGAGGGCGTTGGCGGTGGTCATCGGGCGACTCCCCATTTCCTCTCCAGCGCGTTGAAGAGCGCGCTGATGGCGAGGGTGATGATCAGGTAGCCGACGGCGATCCAGACGAACGTCCAGACGATGTTGTAGCCGAGTTCGCTCAACGTCCGGTAGGTGCCGAGGAGTTCGGTGACGCTGAACGCGCCGGCGATCGCCGAGTTCTTGGCGAGGGCGATGAGGGTGGAGCCGACCGGCGGGATCACCGAGCGGAACGCCTGCGGCAGGACGACCAGGCTCAGGCTCTGCCCGAAGGACATCCCGAGGCTGCGGGCCGCCTCTCCCTGGCCCCTGGGCACGGTGTTGATGCCGGAGCGCAGCGCCTCGCAGATGAACGCCGAGGTGTAGCAGCCGAGCGCGAGGACCGCGAACACCTTGAAGGGCAGCACGAGTCCGAAGCGCGGCAGGCCGAGCAGCACCGCGAAGAAGAGCAGGGTCAGCGGGGTGTTGCGCAGCACGGTCACCCACACCGTGCCGAACACCCGCAGCGAGCCGACCGGGGCGACCCGGAAGGAGGCCATGAGGAAACCGAGGACGAGCGCCAACACCGAGGCGTAGACGGTCAGTTCGACGGTACCGAGGAAGCCGTCGGCGAAGGTGGAGAAGTTGTCGGTCAGTACGTTCACGTCTGCCTCCCTCAGCTCGCCGGGTAGCGGTCGATCGCGGGCGGGGTGGGCGCGGGCACTCCGGACAGGCCGAGCGTCGCCTCGTACGCCTTCTTCCAGTCGCCGTTCTTCTCACGGGCCTCCAACGCGTCGTCGAGGGCGAACCGCAGGGCGTTGTCGCCGTGCGGGACACCGATGCCGTACGGCTCCTTCGAGAAGGGCTTGCCGACGACCTTGAGCTGGTCGGGGACCTTCGCCGCGTAGCCGATGAGGATCGCGTCGTCGGTGGTGACGGCGTCGACCTGATAGGTGAGCAGGTTGTCGACACAGACCGAGTACGTGTCGTAGGCGACGAGTTGGGCCTTCGGGTAGTCGTCCTTGATGCGCTGGTACGGCGTGGAGCCGGCCGCCGAGCAGACGCGTTTGCCGGCGAGGTCCTGCGGGCCGGCGATGTCGTGCTCGTCGGTGCGGACGAGGAGCGACTGTCCGGCCATGTAGTAGGGGCCGGCGAAGCCGACGAGCTTCTTGCGCATGTCGTTGATGGTGTAGGTGCCGACGTAGTAGTCGATCTGCCCGTTCTGCAGGGCGGTTTCGCGGTTGGCGGAGGCGATCGTCCTGAAGTGGATCGTCTTCGGGGCGAAGCCGAGGGAGGCCGACATCATCTTGGCGATCTCGATGTCGAAGCCGGAGTAGGTGCCCGTCGCGGGGTCCTTCTCGCCGAGGTAGGGCTGGTCCTCCTTGGCGCCGACGGTGAAGTAGCCGCGCTTCTTCGCCCGCTTCCAGGTCTTCGAGTCCGGGAGCTGAAAGCCTTGCGCCACTTGGTAGTTGGGGAGCCTGTCGGCGGCCGGGCCCTTGACGGGCGGGCTGCCCTCCTTGCCGCAGGCGCTCGCGCACAGCACGGCGAGCACGGCGACGGCGAGGGACGCACGGGTGGTACGGAACATGGATCGCACTCCCCGCTCAGTGCTTGAGGATCTTGGACAGGAAGTCCTTGGCCCGGTCGCTGCGCGGGTTGGTGAAGAACTCCTCGGGGGTGCGGTCCTCGACGATGCGGCCGTCGGCCATGAACACGACGCGGTTGGCGGCGGAGCGGGCGAAGCCCATCTCGTGGGTGACGACGACCATGGTCATGCCGTCGTGGGCGAGTTGGCGCATGACCTCGAGGACCTCGTTGATCATCTCCGGGTCGAGGGCCGAGGTCGGCTCGTCGAAGAGGAGTGCCTTGGGGTCCATGGCGAGGGCGCGGGCGATGGCCACGCGCTGCTGCTGGCCGCCGGAGAGCTGCGCGGGGAACTTGGGCGCCTGGGCGGCGAGGCCCACACGGTCCAGGAGTTCGAGCGACCGCTTGTCGGCGTCGTCGCGCTTGCGCCTGCGGACTTTCACCTGGGCCAGCGAGACGTTCTGCAGGACCGTCTTGTGGGCGAACAGGTTGAAGGACTGGAAGACCATGCCGACTTCGGCGCGGAGCTTCGCGAGGGCCTTGCCCTCCTCGGGCAGGGGCTGCCCGTCGAGCTTGATCGTCCCGGACTCGATGGTCTCCAGCCGGTTGATCGCCCGGCACAGCGTCGACTTTCCCGACCCCGACGGGCCGATGACCACGACCACCTCCCCTTGCCGACGGTGAGGTTGATGTCCTGCAGGACATGCAGCTCCCCGTAGTACTTGTTGACGTCACGCAGTTCGATCAACGGATCGACGGCCATGCCCAGCCCTACTCACTCTCAGCTGTGTCGTGGTTGCCGCAAACTATCCAGACAAGAGTGGAGTTAAGGCACGACACGCACTTTTCGGGCATTAGCCGTATTTACGGCCGCCGTTACTCTTCCGCGACCTCCGCGTAGAGCTGCGACAGCTCGGGCACACCGCTGGCGGCCCACTCGTGTCCGGAGGCGACGACGTCGAACTCACGCCCGGAGTCGAGCCGTACGACGGGCTGGCCGTCCGCGCGGATCTCCCAGGCGGCGCCCGGGACCGTCCGCACGATCACCGTGCCGAGATACAGACCGGCGTCGTTGCCGAGCCGGGGCAGCGTCTCCTCGTCGTCGCGCCAGCGCGGCACCAACTGGTCGACCGCCTCCAACGAGCCGACGGAGTCGTCCAGTTGGACACCCTCCCGGGCCGCTTGGGCGCGGAGCAGTTCGCACTCGGACAGCAACTCGGCGATGCCCTCGGGGTCGTGCGCCGCACGCTTCTCGCCCCGGTCGCCCAGGAAAGGGATGTTCATACGCCCAGCGTGACATTCGCACCGCCGTACGCACCACAGGGCGTCACCGGTGGCGTGTCAGCACCCCTCTCCGAAGGGGGAAACCCTTCTGCCGAGGGCGGGTTGGCCGGATGGTGGGTGCGATGTCCCCTTCGTACCGTTGCCGTATGAATCGGACAGGCAAGATGATGGTGCTGTCGTCGATGACCGTCGCCCTGGTGGTGAGCGGTTCGGTGTCCGCGGGGGCCGTGGGGGCGGGGGCCGTTCCGGCGGCGGCCGTGCACGGGGTGCCCGACACGGCACGGGGGCGACTGGTGTCGGTGGTGCACCTGCGGACGCTGTCCGCGCCGCAGGTGGCCGCCGAGTTGAGGAGCGACGAGGACGGTCCGTGGGACGCCGGGGCCGTCCGCCACGGCGTCGACACCTACCGGGTGGTGTACCGCACGGTCGATCCGAAGGGCCGGCCCACGACCGCCAGCGGGCTGCTCGCGTTCCCGCGCAACGGTGAACGGCGGTTGCGCACCGTCTCGTTCACGCACGGCACCGAACTCTTCAAGGGCGACGTCGGCTCGGTGTCGACCGAGGTGTGGAGCCAGGCGCCCGCCCTGACCTACGCGTCGGCGGGCTTCGCCGTCGTACTCCCGGACTACCTCGGTCTGGGCCTCGGTCCGGGTCGGCAGCAGTGGATGGACGTGCCCTCCGAGACGACCGCCGCGCTGGATCTGCTGCGGGCCGCCCACTCCTACGCGCCCACTGCGGGACGGCAGTTGGGGCGCGACGTGCTCATCACCGGCTTCTCACAAGGGGCTTCGGCCGCACTCGGACTGGCGCGGGCTCTGCAGGAGGGGGCCGATCCGCGCTTCCGGGTCCAGGCGTTGGCACCGGTGAGCGGCGCGTACGCCTTCCGGGACGTGGCGCTGCCCGCCCTGCTGGACGGGCGCGCGGACCCGAAGGACGGCGTGATCTACACCGCGCTGGCCCTCGTCTCCTTCAACCGGCTCCACCACGTCTACGACAGCCCCGGCGAGGTCTTCCGGGCGCCGTACTCCCGCACGATCGAGGGCCTGTTGGACGGCACGCACACCGGGCAGGAGGTCGTGGCCAGGACCCCGGACACCGTGGAAGAGCTGCTCACCCCGCGCGGACGGGCACTGCTCGCGCATCCGACGGGCGGCCTGGCCGCCGCACTGCGGATCACCGACGGGGTGTGCACGGGCTGGACGCCCAAGGCTCCGGTGCGGCTGTACTACGCCGAGGGCGACGAGCAGGCCGTGAACGGGAACAGCGAGCACTGCCAGGCGTCGTTCCGCGCCCGGGGTGTCGAGGTCCCGCTGGTCGACCTCGGCACCCCGGACTACGGCGGCTCCCGCCACCTGGGCTCCCAGCGGGCGGCGACGGCGGCGATCGTGCGGTGGTTCACGTCGCTGCGCTGAGCGGTGGGCCGGTGCCGTGAGGGCACCTCGGGTCAGACGTCCAGGTCGACGACCACGGGCGCGTGGTCCGAGGCGCCCTTGCCCTTGCGCTCCTCGCGGTCGACGTAGGAGTCGGTGACGGCCTTCGCGAACGGTTCGTTGCCGTAGACCAGGTCGATGCGCATGCCGCGGTTCTTCGGGAAGGCGAGCTGGCGGTAGTCCCAATACGTGTACGGGTGGTCGTACTTGAGGGGGCGGGGGACCACGTCCGAGAGGCCCGTGTCGCGCAGGGCGGTCAGGGCGGCGCGCTCGGCGGGGGTGACATGGGTGAGGCCCTCGAAGGCGGCCACGTCGAAGACGTCGTCGTCCGTCGGCGCCACGTTGTAGTCGCCCAGCACCGCGAACGGGCGGCTGCCCTGCGCGTCGGCGGCGACGGCCGCCTTGAGGGCCTCGAACCACTGGAGCTTGTACGCGTAGTGGGGGTGGCCCACCTCGCGGCCGTTCGGCACGTACACCGACCAGACGCGGACCGGGCCGCAGGTCGCCGAGACGGCGCGGGGCTCCTCGGTGCCGTCGTAACCGGGGTCCCCGGGAGGCCCTTGACCACGTCTTCGAGGCCTACGCGGGAGAGCACCGCCACTCCGTTCCACCGCCCGGTCGCGTTGACCGCCGCCTCGTAGCCCGCCTCGCGCAGCGCGTCGAACGGGAACTGAGCCTCGGCGAGCTTGGCCTCCTGGAGGCACAGCACGTCGGTGCCGCTGCTCTCCAGCCAGGCCAGGAGCCTCGGCAGACGGGCGGTGATCGAGTTCACGTTCCAGGTCGCGATGCGCATGCCTCACAACCTACCGAACGGGTCTGACAGTCACAGGTCCGCTGCCTCGCCCGGCGCCAGCCGCAGGTGCTCCGCGCCGCCGAGCGTGCCGATCTGCAGGTCGTAGATCGGGCGGGCGAGGTCGGTGAGGAGGGCGTCGTGGATGTCGTAGGCGCGCTGCGGCTTGACCTCGCGGACGTAGTCGATGACCTCGGAGATCTTGCTCCAGGGGGCCATGACCGGGAGCATCAGCGTCTCCACGGCGTGGTCGGGGACGGTGAGGGCGTCGCCGGGGTGGAAGACGCGGCCGCCGTCGACGAGGAAGCCGACGTTGGTGATGCGCGGGATGTCGGGGTGGATCACGGCGTGCAGTTCGCCGTGCACCTGCACGTCGAAGCCGGCCGCCGTGAAGGTGTCGCCGTGGCCGACCGTGTGCACGCGGCCCGGGAACGCGGCGGAGAGCTGGTCGGCGACCGACTTCAGGGTCCAGACCTCGGCCGCCGGGTTGGCCTCGAGGCCCGCCCGCAGCCGGTCCTCGTTGAAGTGGTCGAGGTGCTCGTGGGTGACCAGGATCGCCTCCGCGCCGACCGCGGCGTCCTCCTCGGTGAAGGTCCCCGGGTCGATGACGAGCGACCGGCCGTCCTTCTCCAGACGGATGCAGGCATGCGAATTCTTCGTCAGCTTCATGGGTCCATCCTGCCGCGCCTGAGACAGGGACGGGTGGGTGAGGCTGGTGCTTCTGGTACCAGGCGGACGATCACTCGACGGGCCGCCGCGGGGTCACTCCGTGGGGGTCGTCTCCTCGCGGATGACCTGCTGGGCGACCTTGAAGGCGCTGTTCGCCGCGGGCACCCCGCAGTACACGGCGGCCTGCATCAGGACTTCCTTGATCTCGACCGGGGTGAGGCCGTTGCGCAGGGCCGCCCGGGTGTGGAACGCCAGCTCGTCCAGGTGGCCGCCCGCGACCAGCGCGGTGAGGGTGACACAGCTGCGCGAGCGCCGGTCGAGGCCTGGCCGGTCCCAGATCTCGCCCCACGCGTACCGGGTGATGAAGTCCTGGAAGTCCCCGGAGAACTCGTCCGCCTGACCCAGCGCCCGGTCCACATGCGCGTCCCCGAGCACCTCCCGGCGGACCTTGATCCCGGCGTCGTAGGGGTCCGGACGGCCCATGACCTGCGGCGGTACGGGGGCGGCGGCGCGATCTCGGCGATGGGCGCGACCTGCTGCGGCGGGGCGAGGACCGGCTTGACCGGGGTCGCCGCGATGGCGAACTGCCCGGTGGAGTGCTCGTAGGCGGGCTGCCAGGCGGTGGAGAAGTGCCGGAGCAGGAGGTCCGTGACGGCGGCGGGCTGCTCGACGGGGACCAGGTGCGAGGCCCCGGGTACGACCGCGAGGCGGGCGTCCGGGATGCCGGCGACCAGGGTGCGGGCCTCGGCGGGCCCGGTGACCTGGTCGTCCGAGCCGACGAGGACGAGGGTCGGCACGCCGATGCGGGCGAGTTCGGACCGTACGTCGAAGGCGGCCAGGGCCTCGCAGGCGGCGATGTAGCAGCCGGGGTCGGTGGTGCGGACCATCTGGACGGCCCACTCGGTGATCGCGGGCTGGGACGCGGCGAACCCGGTGGTGAACCAGCGGTCCGGCGAGGTGCGGGCGATGGGGTCGAGGCCGTTCGTACGCACGATCACCCCGCGCTGACGGAACTCGTCCGCCGTGCCGAAGCGGGGCGAGGTGGCGATCAGCGCCAGCGAGGCGACCCGCTCGGGGTGGCGCAGGGCCAGTTCGAGACCGACCGCGCCGCCGAGCGCGCAGCCCGCGTAGCCGAAGCGCTGTACGCCGAGGGCGTCGAGCGTGGCCAGCAGCCGGTCGGCCAGGTCGGAGACCGAACCGGCGGGGTGCGCGGGCGAGCCGCCGTGCCCTGGCAGGTCGAACCGGAAGACCCGCCACTGCTTCATCAGCTCGGGGACCTGGCGGTCCCACATGTGCCACGTCGTCCCGAGGGACGGGCCCAGGATGAGAACGGGCGCGTCTTCGGGGCCGTCGAAGCGGTACTGGAGTGCGGGGTCTTCATGTCGCTCACCGCTCCAACGTAACCGCCGTTTCTAACGACCGGGCTGTGGGGCCCCGGTCTCCGCACCCTGCTCGCACACATCCGTGGGGAACCCTCACAGGGCCTTCACCGGATGGCGGGGAGGGCGGGGGTGTGTGAGACCGGTGGGGTGGCGGGGGTTGGCGCTCGGCGGTTCTCGGTGGTTCTCGGCGGTGCTCGGTGGTTCAGAGGTCGCCGGGTGCGCCCAGGCCCGTCAGTGCGCCGACCGGGTCCAGGTCGGGGTGCCTCTGGGCCACCAGTCCTCGTCGCCCGGTTCCGATTCGTAGGCGTACCACAAACCGTCGCGGCCCAGGCGGAGTTGGACGTGGCCGTGGGGGTGGGTGAGGTGGTTGTGCCAGGGGCGGAAGGCCGGGAGGTCGGCGGCGAGGAGGAGCGGGCGGGCCCGGTCGAAGCGGCCGGCGGGCGGGTCCCAGGGGTCTTCGAGCACCGCGAGCCCCTCGCTGCCGCCCTGCCGCCAGGCGGCGACCGCGCGTGCCAGCTCGCCCGTGGAGCGTCCGGTGGCCTTGGCGAGGGAGGCGTAGAGGGCGCGGGTGGTGACGGTCAGGCCCGAACCGGGGCGGGCCGCGGCGAGCCGTACCGCGTCCTGCCACAGTGTCAGGTCTCCGACCGGGTCCCGGCCGGTGCTGAGCAGCGCGTGCGCGCGGGCGGCGGCGTCGGTCGCCAACTGGTCGAGCGCGAAGGGGTCCGGGCCGCCGGGCGCGGCGGGATACACGGGAGGCTGCTCGGGGTGCGCGGGGATGGGCAACGGGGTGGCAGCGGAGGCAGTCGACGCTCACCCTGCGCCGCGAGGACGTCCGTGGCTCTTACGCCGGGGAGGGGGCCGGTTCCCGCTCCTGGGCGGCGCGGGCCGCGCGGGCGGCGTTGCGGCGCGACAGGGCGTCCAGCAGGGGGCGTTCGCCCCGGCCACGGAGGAGGAGCAGGACGAAGGGGTCGGCGTCGAGGAGGCGGGCGGTCTGGTAGCAGAGGGCGGCGGCGTGCTTGCAGGGGTGACCCGAGTCGGGGCAACTGCACTGCGGGGCCAGGTCGCCGGGCCCCGGCAGCAACGGAACTCCGCACTCGGCAAGGGACTTGGGCATCTCCTTGTCGAGCAGCGCGGCGATGTGCCCGGGCCGGTCGGCGGCGGCGTCCAGGAACCGCTCCCAGTCGGCGTCGTCCAGCGTCCGCAGCCGGACCTGCACGCGGTACGGGCGCGCGCGGCTGCCCTTCACGTACGCGAGCACGAGCCCCGGCGTCACGGTGATCGCGTCGACGTGCCCCTTGTTCGCGTAACTCCGGCCCCGCAGCAGCCGCTTGGGGTCCAGGGCACCTTCCTCCAACGCGGTGACCCATGCGTTGCCCCACCAGGTTTCGGCGAACTGGGGGTGTCGGTGGCGTCATCGGCGCTGCCGCCATTGCCGTCGCCTTCCAAAGGGCGGGGTGGGAAGGCCGGGAAGGTGCGGCGCAGGTCGCTGTCTCGGGAGGGGGATGCCATGGAGGTCGGGGGTGGGGGGTGCGGGGGTGAGGTCGGGGTCAAGGGTGGGGGCAGCCGTCGAGGTGAAGTACTCGGGTGTGAACTGCCGTGCGCCGAAAGGTCGTTGTCCGGCGCGGTCTCCTCGGCGGGCGAGTTCAGATCGGCCGGCAGCTGGAAGGCGCCCGCGAGGAACTCCCGTAGGTCACGGGCGCCGACCTCGCTCGCACGTCCGCGCACACCGCCGCGTCCCCGGTCCCGGAACCGCCGCTCGCACGCCGCTCCGGCCGACGTACCGACTCCACTCCCCGGTCCCGACGTCTTCCCGGGCCTTTCGCGCGGCACCCCGAGCTGCCCGCAACGCCTCGCGCGCGGCATCCGCGGGGCGGGTGGACACACCGTCCGCGGTGGTGTCGGACTCCGGGGCGGATGCCGCTTCCTGCACAGACGCCGAGCTCTGAGGACTGGCGGGGTTCTGGAGGCCGGCCGGCGCGTCCCCCGCCGCCTGACCGGTCTGCCCCGCACCACTCGCTTCGCCAACTCCGGTATCCGGAAGGTCCGTTGCCCCTTCTCCCGCGCCAGCTCCCGAACAGGTCTCGGCCGCACCCTGAGCCGAGCCGTCACCCGGCACACCGGCATCCTCCCCGAGCCGCCGGCACCGCGCCGCTCGGCGACGGCCCGTCGCAACGCGGCCCGCGCCACGTCTCCCGGCCGGGACTGGGGCTCCGGGTCCTTGCCAACTGCCTTACGGTCCGCGCCGGTTACGCGAGAAGCACCCGGCGCATGCGAAGCCCCGAGGCCCCGGCGACCTCCGCATCCGCCCCCTCGCTCTCACGATCACGGGCCGCCTGCAACGCCCGCCGCACCACATCCGCAGGGCTCTCCTCCGCCGGGGACCGCTCCTCCTCCGGTGTTTCCTCCACGGAGTCCTCCCGCGCCTCCGCCGGCTCCCGCCCCACACCCCTCATGACGAAGGCCTCCGCAACGACACCAGGTCGGACAGGTCCCGGTCCGACAGCTCGGTCAGCGAGGACTCCCGGGAGCCGAGGATCGCGTCGGCCAACGCCCGCTTGGATTCCAGCATTTCGGCGATGCGGTCCTCGACCGTGCCCTCGGTGATGAGGCGGTGGACCTGGACCGGCTGGGTCTGGCCGATGCGGTACGCGCGGTCCGTGGCCTGTTCCTCCACCGCCGGGTTCCACCAGCGGTCGAAGTGGATGACGTGGCCCGCGCGGGTGAGGTTGAGGCCGGTGCCCGCCGCCTTCAGGGAGAGGACCAGGATCGGGGTCGCGCCCGCCTGGAAGCGGTCGACCATGCGCTCGCGCTCCGGTACCGGTGTGCCGCCGTGGAGCAGTTCGACCGGGACCGCGCGGGCCGACAGGTGGGCGGTGATGAGGCGGGCCATGCCGACGTACTGCGTGAAGACGATCGCGGAGCCGTCCTCCGACAGCAGTGTGTCCAACAGCTCGTCCAGCAGGGCGAGTTTGCCGGAGCGGGCGGTCAGCCGGTCGCCGGTGGCCTGTGCCGCCGCGTGGTCCTCCTTCAGGTACAACGCGGGGTGGTCGCAGATCTGCTTGAGGGAGGTGAGGAGCTTCAGGACCAGGCCCCGGCGGGCGATGCCCTCCGTCGTCTCGATCGCGAGCATCGACTCCCGCACCACCGCCTCGTACAGCGAGGCCTGTTCACGGGTGAGCGGGACCGGGTGGTCCGTCTCCGTCTTCGGCGGCAGTTCGGGGACGATGCCCGGGTCGGACTTCTTGCGGCGCAGGAGGAACGGCCGGACCAGGCGGGCGAGCCGGGTCACCGCCTCCTCGTCCTCGCCGTTCTCCACGGCACGCGCGTGCCGGGCGCGGAAGGACTTCAGGGGGCCGAGGAGGCCGGGGGTCGTCCAGTCCAGCAGGGCCCAGAGTTCGGACAGGTTGTTCTCCACCGGGGTGCCGGTGAGGGCCACGCGCGCGGGGGACGGGATCGTGCGCAGGGCCTTGGCCGTCGCCGAGTACGGGTTCTTGACGTGCTGCGCCTCGTCCGCGACGACCATGCCCCAGGGCTGCTGGGCCAGCGTGGCCGCCGTCGAGCGCATCGTGCCGTACGTCGTGAGGACGAAGCCGTCGGTCAGGTCCTCCAGGGTGCGGTCCGTGCCGTGGAAGCGGCGGACGGGGACGCCGGGGGCGAAGCGGGTGATCTCCCGCTGCCAGTTGCCCAGGAGGGAGGCGGGGCAGATCACCAGGGTGGGGGCGCGGTGGGCCCGCCGCAGGTGGAGGGCGATCAGGGTGATCGTCTTGCCGAGGCCCATGTCGTCGGCCAGGCAGCCGCCCAGGCCCAGCGATGTCATGAGGTCGAGCCAGGCCAGGCCCCGGAGTTGGTAGTCCCGGAGGGTGGCGTCCAGGCCCTCGGGCGCCTCGGCGGGCTGGATGCCTGCCGTCAGGCGGTCGCGGAGGGTGGCCAGCGCGCCGACCGGGACGGCCTGCACGGTCTCGCCGTCGACCTCTGTCGTGCCGGTGAGGGCGACGGAGAGGGCGTCGACCGGGTCGAGCAGGCCCAGTTCGCGTTTGCGGGCCTTGCGGACGAGGGCCGGGTCGACCAGCACCCACTGGTCCCGCAGCCGTACGACAGGGCGGTGGGCCTCGGCCAGGGTGTCCATCTCGGCCTCGGTGAGCGGGTCGCCGCCGAGGGCCAACTGCCAGCGGAACTGGAGGAGTTCCTCGCTCTCGAAGAAGCCGGTGCCGTCGGTCGCGGAGCCCGGTGCCGAGCGGACCACGGCCGCCGCCGTCAGGTCCTGGGCCAGGTCCCTGGGCCAGTGGACGGCGACCCCGGCCGCCGCGAGCCGGGTGGCCGCCATGCCGAGCAGTTCGCCCAACTCCTCCTCGGAGAGGGCGAGTACGTCCGGCACGTCCTGCTCGGAGAGGCGGTCCAGTGGCGGCCAGACGCGCGCGGCCCGTCGTACGGCCAGTGCGGCGTCCACGCGCGCGCGGGGGCCGAACGCGGAGTCGGCCGTGCCTGCCCACAGGGCCGCCGCGTCGACCACGAGGGTCGGGTCGGCGAGGCTGTGCACCTGGACGATCGCCGCGCCCGCGCTGCGCACGCGCCCGGTGTCGTCGAACAGGTCGTAGGCCGACAGGTCCAGGCGGAGCGAGATCCGCACGCCCGCGTCCATGCCGGCGGCGACCTCGGCGGCCCAGTCCTGGGCGTCGCGCAGCCGCTGCGGGGCGCGGGCCGCGAAGGGCATCCCTGAGGTGTAGGGCGCGGCCGGGGTGCGGGGCAGGGTGTCCGCGACGGCGTCCAGGAAGGACCGCATCAGCGCTTCGGGCTCAGGCAGCCGGAGCGGGCCGGGGCCCGGCAGCGGGACCGCGTGGCCCTCGTACGGCAGGGCCGCCGCGACCGCGCGGACGTGCGCGATGTCCTCCGGCTCCAGGGGGCCCGCGCGCCACGCGTCGTGGCCCGAGGCCGTGAGCCCGGGGAGGAGCCGGCCGCGGGCCGCGAGTCGGAGCGCGTGCAGGGCGGCGGCGCCCCAGCAGGCCGTGGCGGGGTGGGCCGCGGGGTCGCGGCGGGCGTGCACGAGCAGGGGCAGGGCGGCTTCGATCGGCAGGGTCAGTGCGGGGGCTGACCTGCGGCGGACCGCGGCGCCCTGTCGTCGTACGACGGTCAACTCGGTCTGCTCCACGCCCTCTTCCGCTTCGGGAGTGCGCGCTCGCCGTCGGGGTCCCAGAAGGCGACGCGGCCCTCGCGCGGGACGACCGGGGACGGCAGGAAGACGGCGGCCAGCCGTACGGAGATCTGCTCCGTGATCGCCGTGTCCGTCATACGTCCTGTCACCTCCCGCCCGTGTGTCGTGTCAGCTGTCTTCGACTCTACGGGCGGGGTCTGACAATCGGCTCCGGCGACCGGCCGGGGCCGGCTGCTAGGGAACCGTGCGGGCGACGACGTAGACCATGGGGAGCTTGGGGTCGGACAGGTTCACCACGATGTCCTGGGTGGGGGCGGGGTCCTTCTGTTTGTTGACGACGCCCCACCAGGGGCCGGGGCCGGTGAACTTCCAGCCGGTGATCTTCTGGTCGCGGTCGCTGATGGCGATGTCGTTCTTCTTCAGCGTGTCCCGGTCGACACCTACGCCGGCGAGGAAGGTGTCGAGGCCCGCGTCCGTGGTCTCGAACTGGACGTAGAGGCGGCTGGTCTTCCAGTTGTTGGTCTCGTAGAAGGCGACCTTCTCCGCGGGGTGCGGGACCGGCACCTGGTAGAGGCGGCGCTGGACCTTCGAGGGCCAGCCCACGGTGAGCCCGGTCGCCGAGTACTTGGACTCCTTGTCCTTGCCGCTGTTGCGGCTCTGGTTGGCGGAGATCGCCAGATAGACGGCCGGTACGCCGATGAGCAGCACGATGATGAGCAGGGTGATCGCGCGGCGGCGGGCCTTGCGGCGGGGGTTCTCGGGCGGCCGGGGTGGCTCGTCACGAGGCATGGCCTGACGGGGCAGTGATGCGGTCATGCCGTGTCCTGGCTGCCGCGCCGGAACTCCGCGAACCGCTCGTAGCGCTCGTACCGCTCGACCCGGCGGCGCTTGGCGCGGCGGAAGCGGCGGGCGACCAGGCGGGCGAGGTCGGCGGCCCCGACCATGCCGGCCTCGGGGCCGAGCTGGGCGCGCACTATGCGGGCCTCGGGGCGGTAGCCGCGGCCGGTGAGCTGGCGCTTGAACGCGTCCCGCGCGGGGCCGATCAGCAGGTCGTCGGCGGCCGAGACACCGCCGCCGATGACGAAGCAGGACGGGTCGAGGGCGGCGGCGAGGTTGGCGATGCCGACGCCGAGCCACTGGCCGATGTCCTGGAGCAGCTCGATGCACATGGCGTCGCCCTCGCGGGCCAGCTCGGTGATCATCGGGCCGGTGATGTCGCCGATGTTGCCCTTGACGTGCTCGATGATCCCGTACGCCACCGGGGAGTCGGCGGCGGCCAGCTCGCGGGCCTCTCTGACCAGGGCGTTGCCGGAGCTGTACTGCTCCCAGCAGCCGCGGTTGCCGCACGCGCAGCGGTGGCCGCCGGGCACGACCTGCATGTGGCCGAACTCGCCGGCGACGCCGTACTTGCCGCGCTTGACCTGACCGTCCTCCAGGATCGCGCCGCCGATGCCGGTGCCGAGCGTGATCATGACCAGGTGGTCCTCGCCGCGGCCCGCGCCGAAGCGCCACTCCGCCCAGGCGGCGGTGTTGGCGTCGTTGTCCACCAGGACCGGCACGGAGAGCCTGCTCGTGATGCGGTCCCTGAGGGGCTCGTTCCGCCACGACAGGTGGGGCGCGAACAGGACGCGGTTGCGCTCGGCGTCGACCCAGCCGGCCGCGCCGATGCCGACGGCGTGCACGTCGTGCCGGTCGGAGAGGTCCAGGACCAGTTCGACGATGGTGTCCTCGACGACCTTGGGGCTCTTGGACTTGTCCGGGGTCTCCGTGCGGAGCTTCTCCAGGATGTTGCCGTCGGCGTCCACGACGCCCGCCATGACCTTGGTGCCGCCGATGTCGATGCCGACCGTGGGCACGCGGGGGCCGTCAGGTGCGAACGCCGCTCCCGGGTGCCGACGGTGCGGAGCGCGGGCGCGCGGCGGGAGCCTATGGGGGCGCTGAAATTGCCGTAGGTGCTCATCAAGGCCCGATTCTGCCTCACCGTGACACTGGGTGCTGTGCGGGGGCGTGAGGGGAGTGCGGATCGTTCTTGGGTGCGGGTGCATCGTGGCTGGTCGCGCCGTCCCCGCGCCCCCAAAGCGGCGCCCTCCAACTCGGCACAGAAATCGTCGAAGTCCGATGTCAGCGAGGAAACCCGCTTGATTGTCCGGACATTATGACGAAGACCGCAGGGCGAAGCGATGCACTCACGGACGCACCAGGAGCTGGAACTCGAACGAATAGCGGGTCGGCCGATAGGTGTGACTGCCGAACTCCACCGCTCGGCCCGTGTCGTCGAACGTCGTGCGCTGCATGGTGAGCAGCGGGGCGCCCTCGGACTCGGCCAGCCGTTCGGCCTCCTCCGCCGTGGCGCCGCGGGCGCCGATGGACTGGCGGGCGCTGTGCAGGGTGATGCCGGCGGTGCGCATCATCCGGTACAGGCCGGTGGCCTCCAGCTGCGCGGTGTCCAGGTCGAGCAGGCCGAGCGGGATGTGGTTGGAGAGGTACGCCATCGGCTCGCCGTGCGCGAGGCGCAGCCGGTCGATGCGGTGGACGTCGCCGTCCTCGGCCACGCCGAGCGCCGCCGCGACCTCGGCGGAGGCGGGGACGACGGTGTTGACGAGGACCTTCGTGGCGGGGCGCTGTCCGGCCGCCTCCAGGTCGTCGAAGAGGCTGCTGAGTTCCAGCGGGCGCTTGACCTGGCTGTGCACGACCTGGGTGCCGACGCCCCGGCGGCGCACCAGGAGCCCCTTGTCGACCAGGGACTGGATGGCCTGGCGGACCGTGGGCCGGGACAGGCCGAGCCGGGCCGCCAGTTCGATCTCGTTGCCCAGCAGGCTGCCGGGCGTGAGCGAGCCGTGTTCGATCGCGGCTTCCAGCTGCTGGGACAGCTGGAAGTACAACGGCACCGGGCTGCTCCGGTCCACGCTGAGCTCGAGCGGCACTGTCGGGTCCACATCTGGTTTCGGCACGGGCCCGAGCGTAGCTGTGTGAATGGTTGACGGGAAGTGATGTAGTTCGATTGTCCGGACATACGCATTGACAGCGTGCCTGGTCGGCCCCCAGTTTGTTCCCATGCGCATCGGAGTCATCGGTACGGGCCGCATCGGGACCATCCATGCCAGGACCCTGAGCCGCCATCGTGAGGTCGGTTCGCTGATCCTCACGGACGTCAACCCGGCACGGGCCCAGGAGCTGGCCAACCGCCTGGGAGAGACGGCGGCACCGAGTACGGAGGAGATCTTCAAGTGGGGCGTGGACGCCGTGGTGATCACGACGGCGACCTCGGCCCACGCCGAATTGATCGGAGAGCGGCGCGGTCCGGGCTCCCGGTGTTCTGCGAGAAGCCCATCGCCCTTGACCTGCCGGGCTCGCTGCAGGCCATCGCCGAGGTCGAGACGGCCGGGACGATCCTCCAGATGGGGTTCCAGCGCCGGTTCGACGCGGGCTACATGGGCGCCCGGGAAGCGGTGCGCTCGGGGCGGCTGGGACGGCTCCACACGGTCCGCGCGACGACCTCCGACCAGACGCCTCCCCGGCCGCCTACCTGCCGATCTCGGGCGGGCTCTACCGCGACACCCTGATCCACGACTTCGACATGCTGCGCTGGGTGACCGGGCACGAGGTCGTCGACGTGTACGCGGCGGGCTCGGACGCCGGGCCACCGATGTTCCGCGAGGCCGGTGACGTCGACACGGCCGCGGCGGTCCTCACCCTGGACGACGGCACCCTGGCCACGGCGACGGCCGCGCGGCTGAACGGCGCGGGCTACGACGTCCGGATGGAGCTCGCCGGCGAACTCGACCAGGTCGTCGTCGGCCTGGACGACCGCACGCCCATCGCGTCCACCGAGCCGACGGGTCCCCCGGCCGCGACCAAGCCGTGGACCGGTTTCCTGGAGCGCTTCGGGCCCGCGTACGAGGCCGAACTGATCGCCTTCGTCGAGGTCGTCGTCGGCCAGCGCACCAACCCGTGCGACGGCCGCGAGGCCCTCCAAGCACTGCGCATCGCCGAGGCCTGCGAAGTGTCCAGACGCGAACACAGACCCGTCCGCCTCGCGGAGATCGCGGGCGCCCTCCCCTACAGCTGAGCGGGGCTCAGGGCGTACGGACCGGCAGCACCGTCCCCTGAGCGACCGCGCACAGCGCCTCCGTACCGTCGTCCGCGAGCGTGCGGACACCACAGCGGACGACGGCCTGACGGCGTCCCGCCTGGACGACCTCGGCGTGGGCGCGCAGGGTGCGACCGCTGACCGGGCGGACGTACTGGATGGAGAGGCCCCGGTGAGGACGGCGGGGCCCAGCACCGTCCCGCCCGCAAACGGGGGCGGGCCTCCTATGGCGTCTACGACTTCTGCGGTTTCTACCACTTCTGCGGTTTCTACGGCTTCCACGGCTTCCACGGCATCCACGGCTTCCACGGGGCAACGGCTGAGGCGGCTGCCGGGCCTGCTGGGGCTTCCGCACCCTCCAAGGCGGCTCCAACTGCCATAGCTGCTAAGGCCTCTCAGGCCCCCGGCGCCGCCACGCCCACCGGCACCACCCCGCGTCCCCACACCCACCCGGTATCGCCGTTCTACCAGCGCACCGGCAGATTCCGCATCCCGCGCATCAGCATTCCCGGGAGCCAGTCGCCGGGAGGTCCGTCCAGGGCGAGGCCCGGGGCGCGGGTCAGCAGGGTGCCTATCGCCGTGCGGGCTTCGAGGCGGGCCAGCGGGGCGCCGAGGCAGTAGTGGATGCCGTGGCCGAAGGCGAGGTGACCGCGGGCGTCGCGGTGGATGTCGAACCGGTCCGGGGCGGGATAGCGCTCCCCGTCACGGTCGGCGGCGGTCAGGCCGACCATGACCGGATCGCCCCGCTCGATCGGGGTACCGGCGATCTCCAGGGGCTCGGCGGCGAAGCGGAACGTGCCGTTCTCCACCGGGCCCTCGTAGCGCAGCATCTCCTCGACCGCGCCGTCGAGAAGGCTCAAGTCGGCGCGCAGGGACGCGAGTTGGTCCGGGTGGCTGAGCAGCGCGTGGATGCCGCTGGTGAGGAGGTTGACGGTGGTCTCGTGGCCGGCGATGAGCAGGACGAAGGCCATGCCCCCCGCAGTTCCTGCGGGGAGAGCCGGTCGCCGTCCTCGGCGGTGGTGCGGATCAGATCGCTGAGCAGGTCGTCGGCGGGGCCCGCGCAGCGCTTGTCCTCGATCAGGTCGCCGAGGTATTCGGCGAGCCGCACGAACGCGTCGTACTCCGTGCCCGAGCTGGTGGGCGCCACCGCCTCCGTGGACAGCTTGCGGAACTCCGCGCGGTCCAGCTCGGGCACGCCCAGGAGCTCACAGATCACGGTGATCGGCAGCGGATAGGAGAGCGCCTCGACGAGGTCGGCGCGGCCGGAGGGCAGCATGGCGTCGAGGAGTTCGTCGGTGATCTGCTGGACGCGCGGGCGGAGTTCCTCGACGCGGCGCATCGTGAACGAGCGGGTGATCAGCCCGCGCAGGCGGGTGTGGTCGGGCGGATCGGTGATCAGCAGGTATCTGCCGATCAGCTCCTCGTCGAGGAACGTCATCCCGATCTTGCCGCCGTCCTTGGCGAGTCGCGGGTCGGCCAGCGCGGCGCGCGCCTCGTCGTACCCCACGATCAGCCAGGTCACGTGGTGCGCGTCCGGCACCGGCAGGCGTACGCGGTGGACCGGGCCCGACTTCCGCAGCATCGCGTACACCCGGTGCGGGTCCCGTCGGAACTCCTCGCCGAACTCCCCAGATCGATCACTTCGGTCACGTCTGTCCCCTCCCGGACGACTCCCGAGGTCTTCCAGTGCAGTGGGAACGGACGGCGGCGGCGACTAGTGCCCGCTCTCCCGTCCTCTTCGAGCAGGCCCGCGTCGTAGGCCAACAGGGCGATCTGCACCCGGTTGTTGAGGTCGAGCTTGGCCAGGATGCGGGAGACGTGCGTCTTGACGGTGGCGACGCTCATGAAGAGGCCGGTGGCGATCTCGGCGTTGGCGAGGCCCTGGCCGACGGCGACGGCGACCTCGCGTTCGCGCTCCCCCAGGGCGGCGATGCGCTCACGCGCGCGTGCCCGGCGGGTGTCGGTGGTGGTGCCGGCCGCGTGCTCCATCAACTGGCGGGTGACCGCGGGCGACAGGACGGGATCGCCGGCCGCGACCCGGCGGACCGCGTCGAGGATCTCGGCGGGCGGGGTGTCCTTGAGGACGAAACCGGCGGCGCCCGCGCGGAGGGCCCGCAGCACCTGTTCGTCGGCGTGGAAGGTGGTGAGGACGACGATCTGGGGCGCGTCACCGCGGGCGCGGAGCCGTTCCGTGGCGGTCAGTCCGTCCATGGAGGGCATGCGGATGTCCATGAGGACGACGTCCGGGTGGACGCGGTCGACGAGTTCCTCGACCTCGCTGCCGTCGGCGGCCTCGCCAACGATCTCGATGTCGGCGGCGCCGCCCAGCATGAAGGACAGCCCGGCCCGCACCAGCGGGTCGTCGTCGACGAGGAGCAGTCTGATCGCAGTCATGGGGCTACGTAACCACGCGCGCGTGGCGGGCGGTTACCGGGCCGGCGGGGACACCCCGAGGGGCGGCGCGGAAGGCGGCTCAGGGGACGGTTCGGGGGCGGTTCGGGGGCGGCCCAGAGAAGGGTGACTCTCGCGGGGTCTCCATCACCCGTGCGCAGCAGCGGAGTTGCGCCTGACGTGCCGTAGAGGACTCACCCCAAGGCAGCCACGCCCGTACCCGGAACCCGCCGCCCGCTTGCGGGCCGTGCTCCAGTCGTCCCCCGCCAGCGTCGCGCGTTCGGTGAGGCCGATCAGGCCCTGGCCGGAGCCGGGGACGTGCGGGACCTCGCCCTCCGGGGGCGGGTTGTGGACGGTGACCGTCAGGCCGTCGCCCGGGGTGCCGGTGAGCATGACCGTGACCTCCGCGCCGGGGGCGTGTTTGCGGGCGTTGGTGAGGGCTTCCTGGGCGATGCGGTAGGCGGTGCGGCCGACCGAGGCGGGGACGGCGGCGGGGTCGGTGACGCGGTTGGCGAGGGTGACCTTCATGCCGGCCTCGCGGGACTCGGCGACCAGCGCGTCCAGGGCGCCGAGCGTGGGCTGCGGGCGGCCGGTGTCGTCGGGTTCGCCCGCGCGCAGGACGCCGATGATCTCCCGGAGGTCCTGGAGCGCCTCGTGGGCGCTCTCCCGGATGACACCGGCGGCCCGCGCGACCTCCTCGCGGGGTGCGTCCGGGCGGAACTCCAGCGCGCCCGCGTGCACGCTGAGCAGGGTCAGCCGGTGGGCGAGCACGTCGTGCATCTCGCGGGCGATGGCCTCGCGGGCCAGCCGCTGGGCCTGCTCCGCGCGGAGCTCCGCCTCCGTCTCGGCGCGCCGCGCGCGGTCGCGCAGACTCAGCATGAGCTGCCGCTTGGAGCGGACGAACATGCCCCAGCCGATGACGGTGAGCGTGAGCAGTTCGGTGAACGCGACCGCTCCGGCGTACGGCAGGTCGGGGTCGGGGCGCATCCAGAAGAAGAGCGGGGTGAGGGCGAGCTGGATGCCGCCGATCCAGGCGACGTAGCGGAAGGGCCGGTGCACGGCCAGGGTGAAGAGGACGACCATCGCGGCGCCGCCCGCGGTGTTCGAGACCAGGCTGACGGGGATCATCGCGACCGCGAGCCCGAGCGGCCAGCGGCGGCGCAGCCACACCGCGCCGCAGGCGAGCACCCCGAACAACTGGTCCACAACGGCCAGGGGGTGCGGGGTCGAGGAGTCGTTCCTGAGGGTCTGCGCCGCGGCCAGGCCGATGAGCAGGGCCAGCAGGAAGCAGACGGTGTCGACGACCCAGTCGCGTGCGGTCCGGCGGGGCCGTCCGGGCCGTTCGACGTCGGGATCGAGTTCGTCGGCCACGGCGGACGGCAGCAGCCAGCGGCGCCCCCGCGAAGGCCGTCGGTACCTGTGCTGTCCTGTTTCCGGTCACGGTCGACAAATCTATGCGGGTCCCGGCCCTGCCACCCACCTCGCGCGGGGGAACGACGACCAAAGTCGCGAGGTCGCAGACTTTCGGCGGACACGCCTCGCCCCGCGACCCGGGAACGCGGGGCGAAGGACGGCGCGAGGTTAACTTCCCGAAAACTCATCGGACTTGGCGGGAAAATCTCTGCGGTTGTCATTGACATGCCACTATCTACGCGCGTCATCATGAAGCCATGAGATTCCCCCACGGATCACCGGCATCGGCGCGGCAGCCGCCGTTCTGTCCACTCTCCTCATCGGCGGCACCGTCGCCACCGCGACCCGGCGGCCGCCGCGGTCGGCAGCATCTGTTACAGCGCCCTGCCTTCCCAGGCGTACGACACGCTCGGCCTGATCGCGACGAACGGGCCCTTCCCGTACTCGCAGGACGGCGTCGTCTTCCGCAACCAGGAAGGTGTCCTCCCCAGCCAGGCGTCCGGCTACTACCACGAGTACACAGTCAAGACTCCCGGCTCGTCCACGCGCGGAGCGCGTCGGATCGTCACCGGGAAGAAGACCAAGGAGGACTACTACACCTCGGACCACTACGTCACGTTCAACCTGATCAACTTCGGCTGCTGAGCCGGTCGTTCAGGTCCGTTCCGTAGTCATCCGGGAGTCCGGCTCTCCCCGGCCGCACCATCGCTCACCCTTCGCCCCGCGGTTCCCCCACGTCCATGGGCCGCGGGGCGAGGCACGTCCTGCCGCCGGGCGGAGCCGGGCCACGCCCGGTGGAGGGGGCGCTCAGGTCTCCCGCTGCGGCGCGTACGTCTCCGCGTCCAGGCCGAAGGTCCAGGCGACCCCCGCTCTGGCCGTGCGGGTCGACGGAGGGACCCGGAGCCAGTACGTGCGGTGGGTGCCGTCGGGTTCCGGTGTGGAGTTGAGGACCTCGACCATGACCACGGGCTCGTCGTCGGCCAGATCGATCCGCCACAGCGTGCCCGTCTCGTCCCGGTGCAGGGGACGGGCGCCCGAATCGGTGAGGTACCGGTCGTAGCCGTAGTACTCGAGCATCACGCGGCGCAGCTCGGTGTTCTCCTCGGCCCTGATGCGGTCCGGGGTCAGCGTGCGCAGTTCGGCCAGGAAGGCGGCCGGGACCGGCATGCCGCGCCAGGCGTGCAGGGCGAAGCCGTCCGGGTAGGCGAGCGCCGGGCCGTCCCCGTGGTCGAGGCGGCCCGCCTCGTCGCGGTGGAGGGCCGAGGGGCGCTCCGACACCACCGCGACCCGCGCGAACGGCCACCACCAGCCGGCGCTGCCGCACACCGCGGACAGCGCGTCGAGCGGGCCGTCGTCGGCGGGGAACGCCGCGAGCCACGGCGCGTCGTGCTGTCCGAGCACGGCGTCCAGGAGGATCAGCCGGATCGCCGCGGCCTCCTTGCCGGTGTCGCTACCGGCCAGGTCCTCGATCACGCCCGTACGGATCCGGTCCACCAGGGCCTGCGTCGAAGGCCACAACCGTCCGCCGGTCGCCGCCCAGTGCGCCGACCAGCCCGCCGGCCCCAACTCGGCGTGCAGCAGCCGCCTCGCGGCAGCCCAGGGCGCGCTGCGCACCGCGTCCCGGACGCTCGGGCCACGGTCCGTCAGCTCCCGGACGAGAGCGACCGCCGCGCGCGGTGAACCCGCCCAGACCACCCGCTCCGGTTCCGCGAGTCCCGCCAGCCGGTAGGCCCGCCGGACGCCCTCCTCGGCGCGCGTCCGGTCCGCGGCGCCGGTCGCCGAGGACCGCGTCCGCCACTCCGCGAGGTCGGCGGAAGGCCCGAACGCCGTTCCCCCGTCGTCGAGTCGGGCCCCTTCGGTACCTGGCTCCGCGATCGTCGTCACGCTCCCCGCTCCCCGTCCGGCTTCCGGTCCATCGCCCCGTCCACTCCCACGTCCGTCCCGCCCACGTGCCCTCCTCCACTCCGTGCCCGGCGCTCGCATGCCGCCGGTGCGTCCCGGTTCCTCAGTCGGCCACGATCCGTACCGAACCGGGCACGTACTCCCGCTGCCTGACGACCCGGAACCACCCCTTGGGCAGCGCGATCGCCGCGTGCTCCTCGTGCACCACCCGCCCGCCCTGGGGCAGATGGAGCAGCAACGGACCGTGAGGTCCCGGCTCGCGCACCAACTCCCCGGTCCGACGACCGCGTGGGCGTGGCCCGTCACCTCGCCCAGCGCCAGCACGAGCCGTCCGCGTCCGTCCCGCCGCTCCCGCGGGGCGTGTGCCGCGTGGGCGGGCACGGCGTCCTGCGCGACCGGCACGATCAGCACGTCTCCCTGTCGGTACATGGCTGTCCCCTCACCGCCGGGTGCTTCGCGCACCGGCCTCATGACCAAGACGTTAGGCGCCGCCACTGACAACGCCCTGGGGCCCGCCCCGCCCGACGGCACTGTCAGTGCCGGTTGGTAGAAAGGCGCATCACAGACCACGCACTCTTCTTCTCAGGAGCGGCCGCATGACCATCGGTGAGCACCTCGACGCGCTGTACCGGCTGCCGTCGTTCACCTTTCCCGGGCCGGACGCCCCGGCCGACCGCCTGCCCGAGCCGGAGTCGGTGGCCTGGCGCATCGGCGCCAACGTGTACGACACCGACGAGGCGTGGACCGACACGTTCGCCCGCTTCCGTGCCGACGTCGACACGGCCCGGGTCCGGGCCCTGATCATCGGCGGCTGGGAGGAGGAGGCCTACGACACCGCGCCCACGCCGATCGTCGAGGCGCTCGTGGAGGCCCGGGACGCCTTCCCGCACTGCGCGCGATGTTCCTGGGCGACCTGGTGATGGAGGAGTGCGAGATCTCCTGGATCCACCAGTCCGACGTCACCCCGCTGCTCAACGCCTACCCGGCGCTGGAGGAGTTCGGTGTGCGCGGCGGCACCGGCCTCGAGTTCACCGCGCTGCGGCACGGCTCGCTGCGCCGGCTGGTGGCGGAGACGGGCGGGCTGCCCGTCGAGGTGGTGCGCGGCATCGGCGCCAGTGACCTGCCCGCCCTGGAGCACCTGGACCTGTGGCTGGGCACGCCGGACTACGGCGGTGACAGCGAGGCCGCCGACCTGGAGCCGATCCTGTCCGGGGCCAGGCTGCCGAGCCTGCGTCATCTGGCCCTGCGCAACAGCGAGATGCAGGACGCGGTGGCCGCCGCGGTCGCCTCCGCCCCGGTGGTGGAGCGCCTGGAGGTGCTGGACCTGTCGATGGGCGTGCTGACCGACGAGGGCGCGGTCGCGCTGCTGAGCGGGCAGCCGCTGACGCACCTCAAGAAGCTGGACCTGCACCACAACTACCTCAGCGAGGACGTCGCGGAGCGGGTGCGGCAGACGCTGGTGCCGGCGGGGGTGGACGTCGACCTGGACCGTGACGACGCGGACGAGGACACGGAGGACGACGGCACGGTCTGGCGTTACGTCGCCGTCGGGGAGTGACCGCGTCCACCGCGGCCGGGGCGGCCGCCGTCACGCCGTCGGCCCGGGCCGGCCTCCGGTTCGCGGTGGTCGGCAATCCCGAGAACCGCAGGGTGTCCCTCTTCGCGGACGCCGTGCGCGCGGCGGGCTGCCCGCGCCCCGAGTAGTCGCCTGGGCGGACGTCCTGCGCGCGCGGGGTGCGGACTTCGCCGCCGACGAGTTCGTCCGGGTCGACTCCCCGGGCGAGAACCCCGAGGTCGACCGGCTGCTGCGGGGGTACCGCGGAGCCGACCCGGGTGGAGGGCTCGGCCCGCTGGTACACGGGGTTCACCGCCGCGCTGCGCACGCTGCGCGGCGGTGTCCCGCCTCGCCGACCCGGACGACCTGGCGGTGCTGTTCGACAAGCGGGCGTGCCACGCCGTGCTGGACGCGGCCGGTGTGCCCGTCCCGGAGTCCCCGACGTCGGGTCCGCTCGGCGCGCGCGTGCGGGGCTGGGACGACGTACGGGCGCTGATGCGCGAGCACCGGATGCCCCGGCTGTTCGTCAAGCCCGCGCACGGTTCGTCGGCGTCGGGTGTCCTCGCGGTCGAGACGGCGGGCGGCGGCCGGATCCGGGCGACCACGTCCGTCGAGACCGGTGCGGACGGCGTGCTGCACAACTCCCTCCGGGTGCGGCGGTATCACGACGAGCGGGACGTCGCCCGCATCGTGGACGCGCTGGCGCCGGACGGGCTGCATCTCGAGCGCTGGGTGCCGAAGGCGTCCCAGGCGGGCCGGGCCGGTGACCTCCGGGTGGTCGTCGTGGCCGGCCGGGCGACCCACGCGGTGGTGCGCACCAGCCGCGGGCCGCTGACCAATCTGCATCTGGGCGGCAGCCGGGGCGATCTCGACGGCGTCCGGCGGGCCTTCACCGCCGCGGGCGCCCGGTGGGCCGACGTCCTGGACGTGTGCGAGCGCGCCGCGTCCTGCTTCCCGCGCACGCTGTGCGTGGGGGTCGACCTGCTGCCGGCCGTGGACTGGCGGCGCGCCTTCGTCGGCGAGGTCAACGCCTTCGGCGACCTGCTGCCCCGGCTCACCGGTCTGCCCGGCAGCGGTGCGGAGGGCCTTGACACCTACGGCGCGCAGGTGGCGGCCGTCCTGCGCGCACCGGCCACGAGCGGCCCGCGTCACCCGTACAGAACAGGAACTGCCCATGCCTGAACCCGACATGAACACGGTCGTCGGTGACTACGACATCCTGCTGGTCACCCTCGACACGCTGCGGCACGACGTGGCCGCCGAGTTGGCGGCCGAGGGGCGCATCCCGCACCTGGCCCGCCATCTCCCCGGCGGACGCTGGGAGGAGAGGCACGCCCCGGGCAGTTTCACCTACGCCTCGCACCAGGCGATCTTCGCCGGTTTCCTGCCCACTCCGGCCGAACCCGGCCCGCATCCACGGCTGTTCGCGGCGAGCTTCGCCGGCAGCGAGACCACCGCCGAGGGCACCTTCGTCTACGACACCCCCGACCTGGTGTCCGGACTGGCGGCGGCCGGCTACCGCACGGTCTGCGTCGGGGGCGTGGGTTTCTTCAACCGGCGCGGTCCGCTGGGCTCCGTGCTGCCCGGCCTGTTCCAAGAGGCGCACTGGGAGGAGGAGTTCGGCGTCACCTCGCCGCACTCCTTCGAGAACCAGGTCGACCGGGTGGAGCAGGTGGTGGGCCAACTCCCCGCCGAGCAGCGCCTGTTCCTCTTCGTGAACGTGTCGGCGCTGCACCAGCCCAACTGGTTCCACCTGCCGGGCGCGACCCGCGAGGCGGGCGACACCCGGGAGACGCACGCCGCCGCGCTGGAGTACGTCGACCGGCACATCGGGCGGCTGTTCGCCGCCGCGAGCTCCCGGCGCCCGTGCTTCGTCATCGTGTGCTCCGACCACGGCACCGCCTACGGCGACGACGGCTACACCGGTCACCGCCTGGGCCACGAGTCCGTGTGGACCGTGCCGTACGCCCACTTCTTCCTCGACCCCGCCGAGGCCGTCCGATGACCACCGCGCAGCAGACCAGCTCGTACCAGCACTACGTGTACGCCTATCCTCACAAGACGGCGTACCGCCGCCTGCCCGACCGGCCCGCGCTGCGGGAGTTGTGGGCGGCGGAGGATCGCGCCGCGCTCTCGCTGTATGTGCACATACCGTTCTGCGAGGTCCGGTGCGGGTTCTGCAACCTCTTCACCCGCATCGGTGCCCCGGACGGCCTGAGCGGCGCCTATCTGGACGCCCTGGGCGACAGGCGGACGCCGTCCGGGCGGCGCTCGGTGACGCGGAGCCGGTGCGGTTCGCGACCGCGGCGTTCGGCGGCGGCACGCCGACCTTCCTCACCGCGTCCGAGCTGGAGCGTCTGTGCGACCTCGCCGAGCGGCGGATGGGCGCCGACCTGCGCGCGGTCCCGCTCTCCGTGGAGGCCTCGCCCGCCACGGCCACCGCGGACCGCCTCGCCGTCCTCGCGGACCGGGGCGCGACCCGCCTCAGCCTGGGCGTCCAGAGCTTCGTCGATTCCGAGGCCAGGGCCGCCGTACGCCCGCAGCGCCGCGCCGACGTGGAGGCCGCGCTCGGCCGGATCCGGGACGCCGGCATCCCGGTGCTCAACATCGACCTGATCTACGGCATCGACGGCCAGACGGAGCGGACCTGGCGCGACTCGCTGGACGCGGCCCTGGCCTGGCGGCCCGAGGAGCTGTACCTGTACCCGCTCTACGTCCGGCCGCTGACCGGTCTCGGCCGGCATCAGGGGGATGCCGGGGCCGACCCGGCGTGGGACGAGCAGCGGCTGCGGCTGTACCGGGCGGGGCGCGACCACCTCCTGGCGCGGGGCTATGTCCAGCAGTCGATGCGGATGTTCCGCCGGGCCGACGCCCCGCCGCAGGGCGCCGACGACTACGCCTGCCAGACGGACGGCATGATCGGGCTCGGCTGCGGGGCCCGTTCGTACACGTCGGCACTGCACTACTCCTTCGACTACGCGGTCGGCATGCACGAGATCCGCGGCATCATCGACGACTACGTCACGACGGCCGACTTCACGCGCGCGGAGGTCGGCTACCGCGTGGACGGACACGAGGCGCGTCGCCGTCATCTCCTCCAGTCCCTGCTCCAGGCCGAGGGGCTGTCCGTCGCCGACTACCGCACCCGCTTCGGGAGTTCACCCGACGAGGACTTCGGGGCTGAGCTCGACCGGCTGGCCGGGCGCGGCTGGCTGGCCGGCACGGCGGGCGAGCGGCTGGTGCTGACCCCGGAGGGCCTGGCGCACTCCGACGCCGTGGGGCCCGAGCTGTTCTCCCCCGAGGTGCGGTCCGCCATGGCCGCCTACGAACGGAAGTGACGGACCGTCATGGATCTCACCGTCCTCTACCGTGGCCCGCTCGCGTCCTGCGACTACGACTGCCCCTACTGCCCGTTCGCCAAGCGGCGCGACTCGACCGCCCAACTCCGCGCGGACCGGGAGGCGTTGGAGCGCTTCGCGGGCTGGGCGGCGGACAGTCAGGACGAGCTGTCGCTGCTGTTCACGCCGTGGGGCGAGGGGCTGGTCCGCTCCTGGTACCGGCGCACCCTCACCGAGCTGTCCCGGCTGCCGCACGTGCGCCGGGTCGCGATCCAGACCAACCTGAGCTGCCGGACGGGCTGGCTCGCCGAGGCCGACCTCGACACGCTCGCCCTGTGGTGCACGTACCACCCGGGGCAGACCCCGTACGACCGCTTCCTCGGCAAGTGCCGCGACCTGGCCGACCGCGGGGTGCGCTTCAGCGTCGGCGTGGTGGGCCTGCCCGGTCATCTGGCGGCGGCCCGCCGGCTCCGCGACGACCTGCCCCCGCACGTGTACCTGTGGATCAACGCGGCCGAGGGGCACGCCTACGGGGACGCGGAGGCCGACGACTGGACCGCGCTCGACCCGCTCTTCCCGTACAGCAGGCACCCGCACCGCAGCGCCGGACTTCCGTGCCGTACCGGCGAGTCCGTGATCTCGGTGGACGGCACCGGCACGGTCCGCCGCTGCCACTTCGTCCGCGAGGAACTGGGCAACCTGTACGACGGCTCCTACCGGGCGGCGCTGCGCCCGCGCGCGTGTCCGCTGGCCGTCTGCGACTGCCACATCGGCTATGTCCATCTGGAGACCCTGCCGTTGTACGACGTCTTCGCGGGCGGCGTCCTGGAGCGGGTGCCGTCCGCCTTCCCCGGGCAGGGCACCCCGCGCGCCCTGACGCTCACGGCGCGGCCGGAGCAGGCCCCCATGTCCAGGTCGTGTCCTCAGTGATGCCGTCCCTTCTCAGGCGTGTCTCAGGACTGTCATCGGCTGAGGGTTCGCCCCAGGGGCCCCGTGATGGAGGGAGAACGACCGCGGGACAGCCGCGGATCGGCCATCACGGGAGAACGAGACACATGATGTTCAAGCGATTCGGGACCATCGCCGCGACCGCGATCACCGGCACCCTGCTCCTGACCGCCTGCAACGGCGTGGACGGAGCGGCCGACGCTACCGTGTCGCACCCGGCGGCAGGGGGCGACGCGGGCGGCGGGTGCCCTCGGCCGCTACGCCGAGAACGCGCCGGGAGCGCGGTACTTCACCACGATCCTCACCGGCGACAACGAGGTGCCCGTCAAGGGCAGGCCGGCGGTGGGTGACAAGGACGGCAGCGCGGTGGCCCTCATGCGCGTCCAGGGCGACGAGGTGTCCTTCGCGTTCGCGTGGACGGGCATCGGCACCCCGACCATGGCCCATCTCCACCAGGGTGCCCGGGGCACCAACGGTGACGTGAAGATCCCGTTCTTCATGGAGAGGCCCAAGGGTGGCACACCGTTCGTGTTCGGCACCGTGCGGGTCAAGGACGCCGGACTGCTGCGGAACATCGAGGCGCATCCCGACCGGTTCTACTTCAACCTGCACACCGCCGAGTTCCCGGGCGGCGCGGTCCGCGGACAGGCCGTCGCACTGCCGGGCGCCGTCTCGCTGCCCGACGCCATCCGGCACTCGTCGCTGGCCGGCGTCGTCAAGGGCGCCCAGATCTACGCCTGCACCAAGCAGGACGACGGTTCCTACGCCTTCACCCAGGACAACGTCGACGCCACCCTCCAGGGCGGCATCCAGCACAGCTTCGCGAAGCACGGCCCGGCCGGCCCGCCGCAGTGGATCGCTCCCGACGGCTCCTCGGTGACCGGCACCGTCGTCAACAAGTTCGCCAACGGCGAGGGCAACATCCCCAACTCCTGCTCCGCGCCCAGCAGACCGGCAAGAGCGAGGGACTCCTGTCGAAGACCACCTCGGTCCTACGGCTCGACACCGCCGGCGGCGTCGCCCCGACCGGCACCTGCGACCCGGCCACACAGCCCACCGCCCGCGTCCCCTACACGGCCGACTACCTGTTCCTCGCCACGAAGTAACCCCACCGAGCGGCACCGACGGAACCGTCGCGGCGGGGCCGTCAGGTGCCGCTCGCCGAGCGGCCCCCAGCCCTCCGGGAGTCACCGTGCGGCCCCGCGCCCCCACGCTGTCCCCAGCAGGACGAGCAGGCCGCCCGCCAGTCCGAGCGCGCCGAGGCGTTCGCCGCCCAGGGCGATACCGGCCGCGGCGGCCCACAGGGCTCGGTGCCGAGCAGCAGACTGACGCGGGAGGGCGAGGTCCGGCGGACGGCCCACATCTGCACGAAGAAGGCGAACAGGGTGCAGAACACGGACAGGAACAGCAGCCCGGCCCACTCGCGCACCCCGAAGTCGGCGGCCGTCTCCCACGGGGTGGTGTCCGCGCCGGTCGACAGGAGCGCGAACACCGCGACGGCGGTGCCGAGTTGGACGGTGGTCAGGGGCAGCGCGTCGGCGCCGCGCACGGCCTTGGTCCGTGACATGGCGAGGACGTGCAGGGTGCGGGCGAGGGCCGCGAGCAGCATGAGGAGGTCACCGAGGGAGGGGCGGGTGAAACCCGCGCCCTGGGTCAGCAGCAGCACGCCGAGCACGGAGAGGGCCGCCGCGCCGAGGAAACCCCGCGAGGGCCTGGTACGGGTCACCGCGGCCTCGGCGAGCGGGGTGAAGATCATGGTGAGGCTGATGATCAGACCCGCGTTGGTCGCCGAGGTGTGGACGACGCCGTAGGTCTCCAGGAGGAAGATCCCGGCGAGGATCAGCCCGAGGAGGGCCGCGCCGCGCCACTGGGCGGCCGTCAGGGCGCGCAGTGAGCGGTGGCCGACGACCGCGAGGACGGGCAGGACGAGGGCGAAGCGCAGCACCAGGACGGCGAGGACCGTGCGGGCGGTGGTGATGTCCTTGGCGGCCAGGTAACTGGCGCCCCAGACCACCGCGACCACCAGGACGGGCAGGTCGGTCTGCCAGGCTCGGCGGGGCGCGACGGCGCGCGGTACGGCGATCGAGGACATGGGGGCGGCTCTCCCGGTCTCCGGCGACGGGGTGGAGACATCGGTGGCTGCCACACGGAACGATCACGGTACCGGCGCGGGCCGTCGCTGACTAGGCGTTGTTCGCGCCGTCGTCCGCGTACGAGCCGTAGGTCGGGCGGCCCGCCAGGTCGTACGACTGGATGGAGACCCCGGTGCCGGTGACGCGCCCGCCGGTGTGCCGGAAGGCCATGGGCTCGGTGCCCTCGGGGAACAGGCGCAGGCCGCTGCCGAGCACCACCGGGAAGGTCACCAGGTGGAGCGTGTCGACGAGGCCGAGCGCGAGCAGGGACCTCACGAGGGCGCCGCTGCCGTGGATCTGGAGTTCGCCCTCGGTGCGCTCCTTGAGGTCGGTGACCTCCTTGGCGAGATCCCCGCCGAGGACGCTGGTGCCGGCCCAGGAGGGGTCGGTGAGAGTCGACGAGGCGACGTACTTCGGCAGCGCGTTCAGCTTGGCGGCGATCGGGTCGTCGGGGTCGGTCATGTTCGGCCAGTACCCGGCGAAGATGTCGTACGTGCGGCGGCCGAGCAGATAGGCGCCGGAGCGGTCGAAGACCTCGACGACGAAGCGGCCGAAGTCGTCGTCGCCGTAGACGAAGCTCCAGCCGCCGTGCGCGAAGCCGCCGCGGGTGTCCTCCTCGGGGCCGCCCGGGGCCCGGTAGACGCCGTCGAGGGTGACGAAGAGGGTGGAGACGAGCTTGCCCATGTCGGGTGCCTGCTTCCTGGTGCGAGGGCCGATGGTGTCATCAGCTCAGACCCCGCGGGCCCCCGCAACTCATCGGTCTCCGCTACGGCGGTTCATCCCGCGTGGGTCGAGAACATGCCGCCGGTCGGGCCCTGCTTGTCGCCGCCCTGGGCCTTCTTCAGGGCGTTGGCGAGGCTCTCGATGGTGAGGGACTGCAGGATGACCCTGCCGTTGCCCTCCAGGGTGGCCAGGAGAGGCCCTCGCCGCCGAACACGGCGTTCATCAGGCCCTGGCGGTTGAGGCCGCCGATGCGCTGGACGCCGTACTGGATGCCCTCCTCGAAGGCGACGAGGCAGCCGGTGTCGACCTCGATGCGGCCGCCGAAGTCGGCCGGGTTCAGGTCGATGAAGTTGCCCGCGCCCGCGATGATCACCGTGCCGTGGCCGGTGAACTTCTCCAGGACGAAGCCCTCGCCGCCGCTCATGCCGGTGCGGCCGCCCTGGAAGGCGATGCCGAACTGGACGGTGGACTCGGCGGCCACGAAGGCGTCCTTCTCCGCGAACCACGCGCGCGTGCCGTCCAGCTCCAGGGCGCGCATCTCGCCGGGGAGCACGCCCGCGAAGCCGACGGTGCCCTCGCCGCTCTGGGAGGTGAAGTACTGGAACGCCATCGACTCACCGGCGAGGACGCGCTGGCCGACCTGCATGGCCGTGCCCATGGCCTGCCGGAGCATGCCGCCCATGCCGCCGCCCGGAGCGCCGCCCTGCTGCTGGCCGCCGCTCGACGGGCCGCTGAGGCGGGTCTCCATGGTCACGTTCGTCGTCTTGAAGAGGAACTTTCCGGCCTCGCAGTACACGGTCTGGCCGGGGTCAGGTTGACGACCGCCATCTGCATGGCGTTGCCGACGATTTCTTGCTGAAGGGTCACGAGAGGAGAACGTAGCGGGTGGCCGTCCCGGTTCCGGGTGCGGGTGGGGTGTGGCGGCCCGCGTCGCGGAGGCGCCGGACAGGCTGACGATGCCTGTCCGGCGTTCGAGCGGCCCGCGTCAGCCGCCCAGCTCCTGGTGCCTCGCCGCCAGCGCCGTCGCCCCCTGCTCCGTCAGCGAGCCGAACAGCCGCAGCCGTGAGATCCCGCCGTCGGGATGGATGTCCACGCGTGCGTGCGTCCCGATCGCCGGGGCCGGGAGGACGAAGCGGTGGTTGGTGTCGGGCTGGAGGCGGGTGCGCGGCAGGATCTCGGTCCAGTCGCCGCTCTCGCCGTCCCGTACCGATACCGAGGCCCAGCCCGCGCTGTTGCCCTTCAGGTACGCCGTGTCGATCTCGAGGGCGCGGATCCGGGACTGGGCGGCGAGGCGGTAGCGGATCCAGTCGTTGCCCCGGTCACGGCGGCGGCGGGTCTCCCAGCCGTCGTCCATCTTGCGGGAGCGGCCGGGCTGGATGGTGTTGCTCGCGGGCGAGTAGAAGAGGTTGGACGCGTCCTCGGCGCTGCCGCCGTTCTCCAGCGCGACGACGTCGAACGTGCCCAGCGCCGCGAGCCAGTTGGGGTCGGGGACGACCTCGCCGTGGACCCGGAGGCGGGCGATGCCGCCGTCGGGGTGCTGGTTGACGCGGAGGTGGGTGAAGCGCTGTTCGGTGGCGATGGCGAAGCCGTTCGCCGCGTGGCCGCCGACCGGTGTGCGCGGGACCAGGGACGTCCACTTCACATCGTCGGCGAGGAGGTCCTCGGGGACGGGGAGCCCGGGAGCGAGGTGCCCTCGACCGACACCGCCTGCGGGTAGTTGCCGCGGAAGTGGGCCGTGTCGACGATGATGCCCCGGATGACGCCGGGCGCGCCGAGGCGGACCAGTGCCCAGTCGTGGTCCTCCGCCGTCGGCCAGGGGTGCTCGGCCGAGGTGCCGCGGCGGCGGCGGGTCTCCCAGCCGTCCATGATCTTGCCCTTGTGCCCGAAGTGCTCGGGGTCGAACTCGGCGGGCCCGGGCACCAGCAGGTTCTCGCGCTCGGCGAAGAACTCGTCGTTGGCGGCGATGACACCGGCGCCGAGCTGCCGGTCGGCGAGGTTGGCGTACTGGGTGAAGGGGAAGTCGGCCGTGCGGTAGTCCGCGTACGGGTCACCGCCTCCGTAGGGATTCGCGTCGCCGGTGAAACTGGGAATCGCCGTCACTGCTGTGTCTGCCTTTCGGGAGGGGCCGCTGCGGGTGCGGAGGTCGGATCAGGGGGTACGGGTCAGGAGTCGGCCCTTCGGTCGGGTGAACTCGCCGTCCACGGCCGGCCCGCCTCTCGGAGGTGGGCCGCTGCGGGTGAGCGCGGGGGCCGGATCACGGCTTCCGGACCAGGAGTTGACCCTTCGGCTCGGTGAACTCGCAGTCCAGCACGATGCGTTCGCCGCGCAGCCAGGTCGACTTGACGACCCCGCTGAGGGTCTTTCCGGCGTACGCCGTGACGCGGTTGCGGTGCTGGAGGGCGGCCGGGTCGACGGTGAAGGTCTCGTCGGGGGCGAGGACCGCGAAGTCGGCGTCGCGGCCCGCCTCGATGGCGCCCTTCTGGTCAAGTCCCGCCAGCTGCGCGGTCCTTGACGACATCCAGCGGACGACGTCCGTGAGGTCGTGGCCGCGCTTGCGGGCCTCCGTCCACACCGCGGCGAGGCTCAGCTGGAGGCCGGAGATGCCGCCCCACGCGGTCGCGAAGTCGTCGGTCTTCAGGTCGGCGGTCGAGGGCGAGTGGTCCGTCACCACGCAGTCGATCGTGCCGTCGGCCAGCGCCTGCCACAGGAGGTCCTGGTTGGCGGACTCGCGGATGGGCGGGCAGCACTTGAACTCGCTTGCCCCGTCCGGGACTTCCTCCGCCGTGAGGGTGAGGTAGTGGGGGCACGTCTCGACGGTGACGCGGACGCCCTCGGCCTTCGCGGCGGCGATGAGCGGGAGCGCGTCCGACGAGGACAGGTGCAGGACGTGCACACGCGCGTTGAGCCGCTTCGCCTGCGCGATCAGCCCGGCGATGGCCGTGTCCTCCGCGTCGCGCGGGCGGCTGGCGAGGAAGTCGGCGTACTTGGGGCCGCCGTGCTGCGGGGCCGCCTCGAGGTGGTGCGGGTCCTCCGCGTGGACGATGAGCAGGCCGTCGAATCCGGCTATCTCGGCCAGGGACAGGGCGAGTTGATCCTGGCCCAGGTGCGGGAACTCGTCCACGCCCGACGGGGAGAGGAACGCCTTGAAGCCGAAGACACCGGCGTCGTGCAGCGGGCGCAGGTCCTTGACGTTGTCGGGCAGGGCGCCGCCCCAGAAGCCGACGTCCATGTGGGCCTTCGTTGCGGCGACTTGCTGCTTCGTACGGAGGTTGTCGACCGTCGTGGTCGGCGGGAGGGAGTTGAGCGGCATGTCGATCAGGGTGGTGATGCCGCCGACCGCCGCCGCGCGCGTGGCGGTCCAGAAGCCCTCCCAGTGGGTGCGGCCCGGGTCGTTCACGTGCACATGGGTATCGACCAGGCCGGGCAGCAGCACGTCGTCGCCGAAGTCCTCGAACCGTGCTCCGGACGGGACTTGGGCGTCGTAGGGGAGGACTGCCGTGATCTTCCCGCCGGCGACCGCGACCGCCGCGGCGCGTGTCCCCTCGGGGGTGATGACACGTGTGGAGCGCACCACCAGTTCAGCGTCGGACACCCGGACCCCTCTCTCTGCCGCCGTCGTCGCTTCCGTTTCTCCGTTACTTCCGGGAAACGGGATTTACTTCCACGTAACGGAATTCAACGTTCTGTTGAAGGAGTCTTCACTCCCGCCCCCGTACCGTCAAGGGCACACCACTCCACGATGCGCCGCACGCGCACACTCTGGACGTTTCCACAAAGCGGAATTATACTTCCGGCAAGCAGAACGTAGCTATGCACAGGCGGGGAGTCAACCGACCCCGGGTAGGCTTCAGCCCTTCCCGCCCGTGCCGAAAGGAACGCGCCGTGCCGCCGTCCAGCGTGAGCAGCACCGACTCCACCAAGTCCGCCACCGGTGGTGTCCAGTCCCTCGAGCGCGCCTTCGACCTGCTGGAGCGGATGGCCGACGCGGGCGGCGAGGTCGGCCTCAGCGAGCTCTCCGCCAGCAGCGGCCTCCCGCTGCCCACCATCCACCGCCTGATGCGCACGCTCGTGGCCTGCGGTTACGTCCGCCAGCAGGCGAACCGGCGGTACGCCCTCGGCCCCCGCCTGATCCGCCTCGGCGAGTCCGCGTCCCGGCTGCTCGGCACCTGGGCCCGCCCCTACCTCGCCCGGCTGGTCGAGGAGACCGGCGAGACGGCGAACATGGCGCTGCTCGACGGCGACGAGATCGTGTACGTCGCGCAGGTGCCCTCAAGCACTCGATGCGCATGTTCACCGAGGTCGGCCGACGCGTCCTGCCGCACTCCACCGGCGTCGGCAAGGCGCTCCTCGCGAACACCCCGGACCACGAGGTGCGCGCGCTGCTCTCCCGGACCGGAATGCCCGCCGCGACCGAGAAGACGATCACCACGGCGGACGGTTTCCTCGCGGCCCTCGCGGACGTGCGCCGCCTCGGCTACGCGATCGACGACAACGAACAGGAGATCGGCGTCCGCTGCCTCGCCGTCTCCGTCCCCAACTCCCCACCGCGGCCGCGATTTCGATCTCGGGCCCGGCGGGCCGGGTCACCGAGTCGGCGACCGACAGGATCGTGCCGGTGCTCCAGCAGGTGGCCGGCGAACTGTCGGAGGCACTGGCCAGCCAGAACCCCGCGTGAGCACCGGGCGGTTCTGGCCCGGCCGGTACACCGACCGGCACGGCGCCGAGGCCGTCGTCTTCGAGACGGACGGCCGGGAGTCGATCCGTACGACGATCCGGGACGTCCGCTTCGAGGGCTTCAGCATGGACGACCTCGCGGCGCGCTCGGCGGCGACCCCCGGACGCCCCGTTCACCTTCTTCGACGGGGCGTTGTGCTCCTGCCTGGTGGAGTGGGAGGTGCCGCTGTCCGTCGCGGTCGAGGGGCAGGGCGTACGGACGGCCGTACTGGACTGCGCGCTGCGGCTCGGGGCGCCGGCCGGACCGGGCAAGGGCCTGGACGCGGAGACGCTGACCACCACCCTGCGCCTGGACGGCCACGCGTACCGGAACGCGGCGGGCGCCGACACCTTCGAGGACGCGCTGAACGAGGTTCAGCGTCAACTCCCAGGGGTAAGGATGCGGGCCTGTGTCGCGTGCGCCTGGTCCGACTACAGCCCGTTCGGCAACGGGCTGATGGCGGGGCTCGCCTGCTTCCGTGACGCCAAGGACCGCTACCGCCAGGTCGACGGCAAGCACGGCCCGACAGGCATTTTCGCCATCTGGGACCAGCACACCGAGTTCGTCCAGGAGACCTGGCTCTGCGGGGAGTTCGAGCACAGGAGCAGCACGCACACGGGCTACCGAGGACCGTTCCCGGCGCCCGTGCGGCCGTGAACTAACCCCGTCCGCGCGGAGGTTGACCGAACAGGTCCACCGCGTTGCGTACGTCCGTCAGACCCCGCGCGAGAGCGCTCACGGAGCCGATCGAACCGGCGATCAGGAGCAACGAGCGGCGCAGGCGCGGGATTTCGGGGACACCGTCGATGGTCATCGCGGCCAGCGCCGCGAGTTCGTCCTCGGCGATGACCCGGTCGGGGAACTCGGCCGGATGCGCGGCGAGTTCGCGGCGCAACCGGGACACCGCGGTCCGCAGTTCCGCCACCCTCGGATCCTCGTCGCTGCCGGTCACTGACCTCTGCCCCAAGCTCCGCAACACAGCTCTCCCCCTCGCACGTCTTCGTGCGCAAGAACTTTGTGGTCCCGCCGCGTACCCCGCAACACTGGTCGGGCGCCAAGGGACGCGGGTCAGTAAACGCCACCCGGTGCGGGGTGCGCCACTCCACGGACCGAAATTAAGTAGGAGGATTCCGTGCCGTCGCCGTCCCGTCAGGTATGCAGGACGCATGACGCGAAACGAAGACCAGGTCGCCGGGCTGCTCCTCGCGGCAGGAGGCGGCCGACGCCTCGGCGGACGGCCCAAGGCGCTGCTACGACACCGGGGCGGCCCCTTGTGGAGCACGCGGTCGGGGTCCTGCGCACGGCCGGCCTCACCCGCGTCCACGTGGTCCTGGGGGCGGACGCCGACGCCGTACGGGAGCGGGCGGATCTTGCCGGGTGCGTGGTCGTGGAGAACCCGGAGTGGGAGCAGGGGATGGGGTCCTCGCTGCGAGCGGGGCTCGAGTCGCTCTCGAGTTCCGGGGCGCGCGCGGCGCTCGTGTCGCTCGTCGACCAGCCCGGAATCGGCGCGGAGGCGGTGGCGCGGGTGCTGGCCGGATTCACGGACGAGGACTCCCTCGTCTCGGCCGCCTACGACGGGGTACGCGGTCATCCGGTGCTGTTCGGGGCCGCGCACTGGGCCGGGATCGCCGAGAGCGCGACCGGTGACCGGGGCGCGCGGGCGTACCTCAGGGCGCACGCGGACGCGGTCGCGCTGGTCGAGTGCGGGGATGCGGCGCGGCCGTACGACATCGACACTGAGGCGGATCTCGTCCACCTTGAGTGAGCGGGGTGGCACCGAGCGCCACCTTGGCTCGATCCGGAGAATCTCGACATCAACAAACCATTGAACTTCCACAATGAGGAAACTAGTATCCACTGTTCAGAAGCGCCCGACGGCCCCTCGGGTGCTCCCAGCCCTACCCGGGTCACCTGGCACCCGGTGCCACGCACGCTGAAGGAAGTGACAGTTCATGTCCGCACCAGCGCCGTCCTCGCCGGTCGTCGTCGACGCCGAACCCCTCCCCGGCAGGAGGAGGTCCTCACCGACGAGGCCCTCGCCTTCGTGGCCGAGCTGCACCGCCGGTTCACGCCCCGCCGGGCCGGACTCCTCGCCCGCCGGGCCGAGCGCCGCGCGGAGATCGCCCGGACCTCCACCCTCGACTTCCTCCCGGAGACCGCCGCGATCCGCGCCGACGACTCCTGGAAGGTGGCCCCCTCCCCCGCCGCCCTCAACGACCGGCGGGTCGAGATCACCGGTCCCACCGACCGCAAGATGACGATCAACGCCCTCAACTCGGGCGCGAAGATCTGGCTCGCGGACTTCGAGGACGCCTCCGCGCCGACGTGGGAGAACGTCGTCACCGGTCAGCTCAACCTGATCGACGCCTACACCCGCGCGATCGACTTCACCGACCCCAACTCCGGCAAGTCGTACGCCCTGAAGGCCGAGGACGAGCTCGCGACGGTCGTCATGCGCCCGCGCGGCTGGCATCTCGACGAGCGGCACCTTCTGGTGGACGGCGAGCAGGTCCCCGGCGCCTTCGTCGACTTCGGGCTGTACTTCTTCCACAACGCGCAGCGGCTGATCGACCTCGGCAAGGGCCCGTACTTCTACCTCCCGAAGACCGAGTCGCACCTCGAAGCCCGCCTGTGGAACGACGTGTTCGTCTTCGCTCAGGACTACGTCGGCGTCCCGCAGGGCACCGTCCGCGCCACCGTGCTGATCGAGACGATCACCGCCGCGTACGAGATGGAGGAGATCCTCTACGAACTCCGCGACCACGCCTCGGGGTTGAACGCGGGCCGCTGGGACTACCTGTTCTCCATCGTGAAGAACTTCCGTGACGGCGGGCCCAAGTTCGTCCTCCCGGACCGCAACGCGGTCACGATGACGGCCCCGTTCATGCGGGCGTACACCGAACTCCTCGTCCGCACCTGCCACAAGCGCGGCGCGCACGCGATCGGCGGCATGGCGGCGTTCATCCCGTCCCGCCGCGACGCGGAGGTCAACAAGGTCGCGTTCGAGAAGGTCAAGGCGGACAAGGACCGTGAGGCCGGGGACGGTTTCGACGGCTCCTGGGTGGCCCACCCGGACCTGGTGCCGATCGCCATGGCCTCCTTCGACGCGGTGCTCGGCGACAGGCCGAACCAGAAGGACCGGCTGCGCGAGGACGTCGACGTCAAGGCGGCCGACCTGATCGCCGTGGACTCGTTGCACGCGAAGCCGACGTACCCCGGGCTCGTCAACGCCGTGCAGGTGGGCATCCGTTACATCGAGGCGTGGCTGCGCGGGCTCGGCGCGGTCGCCATCTTCAACCTGATGGAGGACGCGGCCACCGCCGAGATCTCGCGCTCGCAGATCTGGCAGTGGATCAACGCGGGCGTCGAGTTCGAGAACGGCGAGAAGGCAACTCCCGAGCTGGCGCGGAAGGTTGCCGCCGAGGAGCTGGAGAACATCCGGGCCGAGATCGGCGCGGACACCTTCGCCGCGGGCCACTGGCAGCAGGCCCACGACCTCCTCCTGGAGGTCGCGCTCGACGACGACTACGCGGACTTCCTGACCCTGCCCGCGTACGAGCAGCTGCGGGGCTGAGCCTCACCAGGCGCCGGGAACGGCCCACATGCGGGATCGGCTCACGTGTCCGAGTGGCCCCGGGACTTCCCGGGACCACTCGGACGCTCTGACTCGCCGGGTCAGCCGAGGTGTACCGACCAGTCCTGTTCCGCCGCCGGTCTGCCGTGCAGGTCGGGGACCCGCTTGAGCCAACTCGGGCGGCCCTGCTGTGTCTTCGCCGCCCGCTGGGCCTCTTCGGCGGCGCGTTCCTCCCGGCTGGGGAAGTCGGTGGGGAGCCAGGCCGCGGAGGCCTTCACGCGCGCGTGGAGGTAGGCGACGTACGCCTCCCGTACGGCGTCGGGTGTCGCGAAGCCCGGTTCGCCGGCCAGCCAGGCGTCCGGCACCTCGGCCGCGATCCGGCGCAGCAGTTCCTCGGTCACCTTGGGCGCCAACTCGGCATCGGCGGCAAGGGTGTCGGGCCCGTAGTGACCCAGAGCGTGATGACGGAAGTCGTAGGCCTTCGTCGGGTCGGCGCCGTCCCAGCGGTGGTGGAAGACAAGGGCGGCGCCGTGGTCGATGAGCCACAGGCGCGGGGGTGCGATGCCGAGCGTCGGCCAGATCATCAGGTTCGAACTGTGCACCGTACGGTCGACGTTGACGGTCAACGCGTCCAGCCACACGATCTTCCCGGCCTCCAGCGGATCGACGGTGCACTGGGCGGCGATCTCCGGCGTGAAGTCCTGGGCCCCCGGCAGAAAGTCCATCCCGAGGTTCAGCCCCGCGCTCGCGCTGTGCAGATCCCGCACCTCCTGATGCGGCTCCTCCTCCGCGATCACCGGATCGAAGTGCACCAGCACCAGCTCGGGAAACCGCAGCCCGAGAGCCCGCGCCAGCTCCCCGACGACCACCTCGGCGACCAGCGCCTTGCGTCCCTGCGCGGACCCGGTGAACTTCACGACATACGTCCCGAGGTCATCGGCCTCGACCACCCCGGGCACGGACCCACCGGACCGCAGGGGTTCGATGTAGCGGGTCGCGGTGACCTCTCTCAGCATGTCCGGCATGAAACGAGCATAGAGGCAGGTCAGCGCCAGGACGGATGGCCCTCCGGCGTGCTGCCCGTGGTGAGCCTTCGGGCGCCCGTGCCGTCGGCGCGGACGGCCCAGACGGCGGGCTGGTCGAAGGGACCCCGGACGAAGGCCACCCACGTGCCGTCGGGCGACCACACCGGGTCCATTTCCTGCGCGGCGGTCTGCACCAGCGTCCGGTCGTCCGTGCCGTCCACCTTGACGACGTGGATGTCGCCGCCGGTGCCCACGTTCGGTGCGCCGGCGGTGTAGGCGAAGTAGCGGCCGTCCGGGGACCAGACGGGGTCGAGTGCGCGTCGGGGCTGGTGGGTGATCTGCCGTGGTTCGGCGCCGGGTCGGGACGGGTCGACGAGGTGGATCTGCCAACTCGACGTCTTCTGGAGGCAGATGACGATGTGCCTGCCGTCGGGGGACCACGCCGGGTCCTCCACATTGCCGGTACCGGTGGTGAGTTGCTGCGCGGAACCGTCCGCGACGGTCACGACGAACAGCTGCTGCACACCGTCCTGCCGCCGCAGCACGGCCAGCCGTCTGCCGTCCGGGGACCACGACACCCGGCCGTCCGCGATGGCCGCGACGCGCCGGACGTCCGTGCCGTCCGCGTTCGCCGTCCACACCGCCGACTCGTGCCCCGTGGTGCGCGTGAACGCGAACGACTTGTGATCGGGCGACCACTGCGGCAGCGCGTCGCACGTCCCGGCGATCAGCTGTTTCGGGTCGTCCCTGGTGGAGTCCCGCCGACCGATCACGCTGTGACACGTCGACGACCCGGGGTCCGTGTCCATCCGCACGAGCAGCGGGGCGTCGGGGAACGCGGCGGCGGTCACCGGCGGCGACGAGGACACGCTCCCCCCCGGCAGCACCCCGTTCCCACCGGAACGGGAACCGGAACCCGATCCGGTCCAGGGATGCCACACCAGCACCCCCGCGGCGACGGCCACGACCAACGCCGCCGCAGCGACCGCTGCCCTACGGCGGCCCGGAGCCCCCGCGGCACCTACCGTCGGCCCATCACCCACCGGCACGGTTCCCGCACCACCGGCCGAGCCGGGCGCGGGCGTGGGCGCGAACACCGGCGCGGGGCCGAATCCGGGGCCGGGACGGAAGCCGGGGCGAGGGCCGAAGCCAGGGTCGGGCGACGACTGGACGGTCCGGGGATGAGAGACCTCAGGTGGCCGCTCGTCGAACGTCGGCGCGGCCGTGGGCGCCTCCGCGTTCACCGGCGACTGAGGCGACCGCTCCCCGTCCCCGGCGGACCCCCATCCCCGTACGCGGATCCGTGGGCACCCCGGCCCCCGATCCACTCCCACGCCATACGCCCCCGCCTCGTGACTCCACACAAGCGCGGTCGCCTCCGCCGGAAGCCACACATCCGACGGATGCCGGACCGTCAGCCGGTTGAGGAACTCCGTCGGGGTGGGGCGGTCACGCGGATCCTTGGCAAGACAGCCCGCGACGAGGTCGCGCAACTGGCCCGGAACGTCCGGGAGTTCGGGCTGCTCGTGGACGACGCGGTACGGCCACGCCGCCGACCCCCGTCCCCGAAGGGAGCCCGGCCCGCAGCCTGGCCGAGGACGACCCCAGCGCGAACATGTCCACCGCCGGGGTGAGCGCGCCCCCGGTCAGCTGCTCCGGCGCGAGGGAGCCGAGGGTGCCGATCTGGAACCCGGTCTGCGTGAGCGCCGTACCGTCGAGGGCCCGCGCGATGCCGAAGTCGATGACCCGGGGCCGTCCTCCGCGACGATGATGTTCGCCGGTTTCAGGTCGCGGTGGATGACCCCGGCCTGGTGGATGGCGGCCAGCGCCTCGGCGAGACCGGCGGCCAGCACGGTGAGCGTGTCCGCGGGCAGGGAGCCGACCCGCTCCAGGACGGCCTGCAGGGTCGGTCCCGGTACGTACGCCGTCACCAGCCAGGCCGGATCGCCCTCCGGGTCCGCATCCACGACCGGCGCGGTGTGGAAGCCGCCGACGCGCCGGGCCGCGGCCACCTCGTCGGCGAACCGGCGCCGGAACCCCGGTTCGGTGCTCAGTTCCGGCCGTACGACCTTGACGGCCACCGCGCGCCCCGACCGCGACCGGCCGAAGTAGACGACCCCCATCCCGCCCCGGCCGAGCCGTCCGACCAGCCGGTACCTGCCGTCCCCGACGGACGCGGGATCACCCGCCTCGAGCGGTTTCATGGCTCCCCCATCCCGCCTCCGCAGCACGGCGGTATTCAGCCGCGAGGCTCCCCCGATACCGGCCATCAGTCCAGGTGCTCCGCTCATGACGTCACCGGGTCAGGAACGGTTCCCGGGGACCTCCGTGTTCACCCGGCCACCGGTTCCACCAACGGACTCGGCAACGGCAGATACCGCGCGTCCGCCCCGTCCGCCCCGGTCCACCGCAGCAGCAGATTGGTCTTGCCGGGCAGCGTCGGCGAGGCCAGCAGCGCGGCGACCTCGGGCAGGTCGTGACGGGCCAGTTCGGCACGCACCGCGGGCCAGGGATCCAGCCCCGGATGACGCTCGGCGAGAACCCCGGCGACCTCGACGAGGTGGTTGACGACCAGGCAGTACACCAACCGCTCCCACCCGGCCCCCGCTCCACGTCCGTCAGCAGCTTCACGCCCTCCGCGTCCCGGTACAGCGCCTGCACGGGCATCCCGTCCGCGTCGACGGCGACCAGCGTGTTCTGCACATGCGCCTCGAGTACGACGCCGTGGTCCGCGAAGGCGGTCAGCGCGGGCGGTACGACCTGCCGCAGATACGCCTCCCACCAGGCCTCCGGGTCGGCCGTGCCGTCGAGCGGGCTGCCCTCGAACCCTCCACAAGGCCCGCTGCCAGCAGGGGAGTCGTGCCGGGCAGGAGGTGGTCGTGCAGTCCGTCGCGGACCATGACGGCGAGTTCCTCGAAGGCGAAGTCGGCGGTGCGGTAACCGCGGTCGCTCAGCCAGGCCCCGGGCCCTCCCATCGCGGCGAAGGCGTCCCGGACGGCCGCGTCGGTGCGCCGGAGTCTCAGCAGGTCGTGACGCCACAGCCGTCGTACGTCATTGGTGATGCGTACATCGAGGCTGAACTTCAGGAACAGATCGTCCGCGCGCTCCGGGGCCCGGGGAGGTACACCGTACGGATCGCGGCCGTCGGCCAGACCTCGGTCGCCGTCGTGCCGAGGCGGATCAGCCGGCCGTCCGCGAAGGCGTCCGCGAGGCCCGCGCCCACGAGGTCCAGCTGCCAGGGGTGCGCGGGCAGCAGCCGGTACCCGGCCGGGGCCTGCCCGAGCGCGTCCAGCGCCGAGACGTCCCCTCCTCCACGACCGCGTCCTCGCGCAGCCCGAGCAGCACCAGCGGAAACGGGCGTACGCCTCCGGGGCGTAGGGCAGCCAGCCCGCGACGGGGCCGCCGCCGCGTGCCTTGGGCGCGGGATGGTAGGGATGGCCGGTGATCAAGGACTGTTCGGAGCGGAGATACGGGTCGTCGGGCGCCGTCGCACCGTCGCGCGCGGTGAGCAGCGCGGCGACCGTGTCGCGGCTGTCGGTCATCTCGGCGGGCAGTTCGTGGTTGGCCACGCCGGTGTCGCGGCGCAGTTCGTCGGCGACGAGTTTCACGAGTTCGGTGTGGCCGAGGTGGTGCCAGTCGCCGTCCGTGTACACCTCCTCGGGCTCGGCGGGCCGTCGCGTGCCGCGCACCCGCAGCAGCCGGCCGGTCCCGGGCAGCCGGTACGCGTGGCCTTCGCCCGGGTCCGGGAGCGGCTCGGCCACCTCCCGGAGCAGACAGTTGAGGAGGGGCGCGGTCGCGTACGCGTCGGCGCGCTCCGCCATACCGTCGCCCGGAGGTGTGAAGTCGACGCGATCCATTCGTTCCCTCAGTCCGTGTCCATCGATCGCGATCAGTATGTCTGTCGTCGCACTGTGTCCCACCGCCCCGCCACCAGCTCGACCGCTCACCGCTCTGCCTCTCCCCGCCCCGCCTCTCGTCGTCACCGATCATGACGCCCCGTCCGCACCCGAGGAGCCGACCGTGGACCGTCCCCGCTTCCCGAGACCGAGGTCGCCGAGGAACTCGCCGCCGTCCGGCCCGACCTCGTGCGACGGTACGCGGCCGAACTCCCCGGCGCCCGTGCCGCGGTCCTCACCCGCCTGTGGCGGGCGCTGGCCTTCGAGCCGCTGCCGTGGATCGCCGACAGGGCCCCGGGCCCCGTCCTACGGCTCGCCGACGGCCGCCGGCTGCGCGGTCCGCACCCGGATCCGTACACGACCAGCTCCTACGTCTCCGTCGTCCACCTCGACGACCTCGCCTACGACGATCCGGCGCGCCTGATGACGGACCTCGCGGTGCCGCACGGGACCGCCTTCGCGGCCGAACTCGGGCACAGCGTCGCCTCGTTGGCGCTGTCCCGGGCCAACCAGCCCGCCCCCGTGGACGAGTGGCCGACGCACGACTGGGAGTGGGAGCAGCGGATCGTCGACGGGCACCCCTTCCACCCCAACTGCCGCTCCCGCCCCGGGTTCTCGGTGGCGGAGCAGTTGGCCTACGGCCCCGAGCACCGGCCCGTGGTCACCCTCGGGTTGGCGCCGGTCAGGGCGGAGGAGTCGCTGGTGACGGGGTGTGGCCGGACGAACTGCGGGACGGGGAGCGGCTGTTGATCCCGGTGCACCCGTGGCAGGCGGCGCATGTGCTGAAGCGGACGGGGACGCGCCGCTCGACGCGCATCCGCTGATGTCCCTGCGCACCCTCGCCCTGCCGGACGGACCGCACGTCAAGACCGCGCTGAGCGCCCGGCTCACCTCCTCGGTACGGGACATCTCGGTCTACTCGATCGGGCTCTCGGCGACGCTGTCGGCCTTCGGGAGACACTGGCGGCGCGCTCGGACGGCCTGTTGCACGTCACCCGCACGCTGGGCGCGGCGACGGCCAACTCGCCGGATCTCGCGGCGGTGTTGCGTGAGTCGCCGCAGACGTACGCGGACACGGCGGCGGGCGAGCGGGTCCTGCCGGTGGCCGCCCTAGCGACCACCGGCCTGCCCCGCTCGCCCGTCTGGCTGGCCGAGTTCACCCGTCTCGCCCTCGTCGTCTGTCTGCGGCTGCTGGAGTCCGGTGTGGCCCTTGAGGCGCACGGTCAGAACCTGCTGGTGGTGCTGTCCCGCACGGGTGCCCCTCTGCGCCTGGTCTACCGCGATCTCGCCGACATCCGGGTCAGCCCCAAGCGCCTTGCCGGGCAGGGGATTCCGGTCCCCGAACTGAGCGGACGCATCGTCACCGACGACGAACTCACGCTGCGCCGCAAGCTGTTCGGCTCCCTGGTGGCGGGAGCGCTCGCGGGCACGGCGGGTTCCGGTACGGCGCTCAGGGCGGCGCTGGCGTCCGTCGTACCGGAGCTGCCGCGCACGCCGGATCTGCGCACGCTGCTCGAACAGCCTCTGCCGACCAAGGCGTTGACGCTGATGCGGCTGTCGCCGGAGCTGCCCGGGGACCAGTGGACGGGGCTGCCCAACCCGCTCGTTTTGGAGCCCGGTCCATCTGATCAATAGGATCCGGCGATGATCACAAGACAACGGCTGGCGGCGGGGATCTGTGCCCTGCTCGCCACCCTCACGGCCGGGGTCGCCTTCCCTGCCGGGGCGGTCGCCGACGAGACGGACTCCGCGGCCTCCCCGAAGGTCGAACTCGTGCTGGACGTCAGCGGATCCATGAGCGCCAGGGACATGGACGGCGGCTCACGGATGGCAGCGGCGAAGCAGGCGTTCAACGAGGTGCTCGACGCGACTCCCGAGGAAGTACAGCTCGGTATCCGCACGTTGGGCGCCAACTACCACGGCAACGACCGGAAGACGGGGTGCAAGGACACCGCGCAGCTGTACCCGGTGGGCACCCTGAACCGCACCGAGGCCAAGACCGCGGTCGCCACCCTCACGCCCACCGGCTGGACCCCGATCGGCCCGGCGCTGCTGAAGGCGGCGGACGACCTGAACGGCGGTGACGGCACCCGCCGTATCGTCCTGATCAGCGACGGCGAGGACACCTGCCAGCCGCTGGACCCGTGCGAGGTGGCCCGTGAGATCGCGGCCAAGGGCATCGGCCTGACCATCGACACGCTGGGTCTGGTGCCGGACGCCAAGACCCGCGACCAGCTCAGCTGCATCGCGGACGCGACCGGCGGCACCTACACCTCCGTGCAGCACAAGGAGGAACTCTCCGACCGCGTGGGCCAGTTGGTGGACCGCGCCGCCGACCCGGTGGTGACCCCGGTCGCCACCGAGGGCGCCAGCCAGTGCGCCGGCGCCCCGACCCTCAAGTCCGGTCTGTACAAGGACCGCGAGGAGTTCGGCAAGCAGCGCTTCTACCGCGTGGACGTCAACCCGGGCCAGGAGCTGCGTGCTTCGGTGAGCGTGGGCGCCGACCGCGACGTCAACCCGGACTACGGGGTGTTGATGCGGGCGGTCACCGTGCACGGCCGCGAGATAGTGCGCGGCGAGGGCACCGGCAACGGGCGGACGGACGTCATCTCCACGGGTCTTCGCTACCCGAAGGCGGAGAGCGACGACGACAACGCCCCGGCGGAGACGGTGTGCCTTCAGGTCACCAACTCCTTCTCGGCGGCCTCCGGGGTGAAGACCACCCCCGGTCTGCCCCTCGAACTCACCGTGGACGTCGTGGACGGGCCGGACAAGGCGAGCGACGTGGCCTCCTTCGGTCTCGGCCGCGGCTGGTGGCTGCTCGGCGCGCTCGTGCTGACCGGCTTCGTCGCCGGTCTGCTGTGGGGCTGGCTGTCCCGCTGGCGTCTCGCGGTCTGGAGGACCAACTGATGCGGATCACACGCGTGTTGAGCACGGCCCTGCTGCTGGCGGGGCTGGCGGCGACGCCCGCGGCGGCGGACTCCTCCCCTCCGCGAGCCCGTCCGACGACAGTTCGGCCCCCACCCAGGCGGGCACCTCGTTCCGTACGGCGACGGAGCTGGACCAGGGTCAGCAGGCCACCGCGAGCGGCTCCACGGGCGACTACCTGTACTGGTCGTTCGCCGCTGACGCCGGCCAACGCCCCACCGTCAAGGCGACGGTGAAGCTGCCGGACACCCACGCGGGCGAGACCTGGCAGCTCGACGTCTACGACGGGCTGCGGCGCCGCCAGGCCTGCCAGTACGGGGCCGCGACGCGCACCGCCGCGCAGGACGCGACCTCCCTGGACCTGGCGTGCACGCTGCGCACCGTCCGTGCCTGGTCGGAGACGTGGGCCAATGACCCGCTGCCGGGCACGTACTACGTGCGGCTCACGGTCGTGGACCTCCCGTCCGCGGACCTGGGCAAGCCGGTGAGCACCGAGATGCGGGTGGACTCCAAGGACATCGGCGGTGCGGCGGCCGTGGACGGCTCGCTGGCGCAGCCCCCTGACGCCGGGGATCGCGGCCAAGTCGACCTCCGACGACGGCAGTTCGTCGTCGACCTCGGCGGCCCTGTCGAGCATCGAGCCCGACGGCGGCTGGTCCTCCGGCTGGTGGTCCGACCGCTGGGTGTGGACCGGCGTCGGCGGCATCCTGGCCGCGCTGGCCGGGATCGGCGGGTACGCGCTGACGCGGGGGTCGGGACGGCCCAGGCGGGTGCCGCCACCCGGTATGTGACGGTTCATCAGAAGGCCCGCTCCTGGCGGGCCTTCTGTCATTCCGGGGCCCGGTGTCACGCCTCCCGCAGCGCCTTCGCGAGGGCCCCGTCGCCGGTCACCTCGACACGCCCGGCACGCACCGCGTCGGGGAGGCTCAACTCCCCCTGTGCGAGGGCCGTGCACGTGTCGACATCGAGGACGAGCCGGGCGTCGGGCTCCCGGGGCGCGACCCCTCGCCGTAGACGAGCCCGCCCTCCTCCATCCCGACGTACACATGGAACTCCCCTTCCTCCAGCCGGACTTCGACCAGTCCCTCGCCCTCCAGCGCCCGCAGCAGCGGCAGCGCGAACCAGTGCGCGCGCACCGCGTCGGTGGGCCGCCGCTCCCCCAGTTCGGGCGCGCCCCACGCCCCGAGGGCCTGGAGGACAGGCAGCAACTCCCGCCCCCGGCGGGTGAGTTCGTAGACGTAGACCGCTCCGGGAGGCGGCAGCCGGCGACGTGTCGTGAGTCCGTCCCGTTCCATGTCCTTGAGCCGTGAGGCGAGTACGTCCGTGCTGACACCCGGCAGATCGGCATGCAGGTCCGTGTAGCGGCGCGGGCCGGCGAGGAGTTCGCGGACGATCAGCAGGGTCCAGCGGTCGCCGACGAGGTCGAGCGCCCGGGCCGCGGAACAGTACTGGTCGTAGCTTCGGCGAGGTGACATGCGACGCAGTCTAGACATGTTGTTGGACTTTCCAAGCTCACACTTGGTAAAACCAAGCAACACACGAAGCCGATGGGGCGAGGGCGCAATGGAGTTCCGGCAGTCGAGCAAGCTCAGCGAGGTCTGTTACGAGATCCGCGGTCCGGTGATCGAGCACGCCAACGCACTGGAGGAGGCGGGCCACAGCGTCCTGCGCCTGAACACCGGCAACCCCGCGCTCTTCGGCTTCGAGGCGCCCGAGGAGATCATCCAGGACATGATCCGGATGCTTCCCCAGGCACACGGCTACACGGACTCGCGCGGCATCCTCTCGGCCCGCCGCGCGGTCGCCCAGCGCTACCAGACCCTGGGTCTCGAAGTCGACGTGGACGACGTGTTCTTGGGCAACGGCGTCTCCGAGCTGGTCTCCATGGCCGTACAGGCCCTCCTTGAGGACGGCGACGAAATCCTCATCCCCGCCCCGGACTTCCCGCTCTGGACGGCGGTGACGACCCTCTCCGGCGGCAAGGCGGTGCACTACCTCTGCGACGAACAGGCCGACTGGTACCCGGACTTGGAGGACATGGCGGCGAAGATCACCGACCGCACCAAGGCCGTCGTCATCATCAACCCGAACAACCCGACCGGCGCCGTCTACCCCAGGGAGATCGTCGAGGGCATCCTCGACCTCGCCCGCCGCCACGGCCTGATGGTCTTCGCCGACGAGATCTACGACCAGATCCTCTACGACGACGCCGTGCACCACTCGGCCGCGGCGCTCGCCCCCGACCTGGTCGTCCTCACCTTCTGCGGCCTGTCGAAGACGTACCGCGTGGCCGGCTTCCGCTCGGGCTGGCTGGTGGTCACCGGCCCCAAGCAGCACGCGAAGAACTACCTGGAGGGCCTGACGATGCTGGCTTCCATGCGGCTGTGCCCCAACGCGCCCGCGCAGTACGCCATCCAGGCCGCGCTGGGCGGCCGCCAGTCCATCCGCGACCTGACCGTTCCGGGCGGACGGCTGCACGAACAGCGCAACGTGGTGTGGGAGAAGCTGAACGAGATCCCGGGGGTCTCGTGCGTGAAGCCGAAGGGCGCGCTGTACGCGTTCCCCGGCTCGACCCCAAGGTGCACAAGATCCACGACGACGAGAAGTTCGTCCTGGACCTCCTGCTCCGGGAGAAGATCCAGGTGGTCCAGGGCACCGGCTTCAACTGGCCGACCCCGACCACTTCCGCATCCTCACCCTGCCGTACGCCGACGACCTGGAGGCGGCGATCGGCAGGATCGGACGCTTCCTGGGCGGGTACCGCCAGTAGCAGCTATCTGCGCACCGCCCTGGGTAGCTCCTCCGCATGACCGACCGCCCCCTGCTCCTCCTCGACGTCGACGGACCCCTCAACCCGTACGGCGCCCGGTTCCTGCGCCACCGCGGCTATGTCACCCGACGGATGTGGCCGCCGAACTGGTCGGCCCGGCAGGAGCCGGGCTCCCGTCGGCTACGGCGCGGACTGCGGGTCCGTCTGCACCCGGGGCACGGCGCACGCATACGCGCGCTGCCCTACGAACCGGCCTGGGCCACCACCTGGATGCACCAGGCCAACGAGATGATCGCGCCGGTGGTCGGGCTGCCCGGTGATCTGCCGGTGATCGAGTTCACCGACCTGTTCGCCGAGGCCCCGGACGGCCTCTACTGGAAGACCCGCCAGATCGTCGCCTGGGCCGCAGGACGCCCCTTCGCCTGGGTCGACGACCTGGTCACCGACCTGGACGTACGGCACGTAGAGGCACACCATGACGGGCCCGCACTCCTCCTCAAGGTGGACCCGCGCAGAGGTCTACGGGAGAGCGATTTCGCGACGCTGGAGCAGTGGGCCCATAGCCTGTGAGCCATGGGCGATCTTTTCCTCGTACGGCACGGAGAGACCGAATGGTCCCGGTCGGGGCGGCACACCGGCTCGACCGATGTCCCCTCACCGCGAAGGGGCGGGAGGAGGCACGCTGCCTGGTCCCGCTGATCCGTTCGCACCGGGTCGGCGCCGCGTTCGTCAGCCCCATGCAACGCGCGCGGGAGACCGCCGAGCTGATCGGGCTGACGGACGGACGCGTCGACGTCGATCTGCGCGAGTGGGACTACGGCGGCTACGAAGGCATCACCACCGTAGAGATCCAGCGCACTCGGCCGGGCTGGTTCCTGTTCACCGACGGGGTCGCGCCCGGGCCGCCGGACCACCCCGGGAGAGTCCCGAGCAGGTGGGCCGGCGCGCCGACCGCGCCCTGGCCAAGGTGGACGCGGCCCTCGCCAACACCGAGGGCGTGGTCGTCCTGGTCGCGCACGGCCACTTCCTCCGGGTGCTCACCGCGCGCTGGCTCGGGCTGCCGCCGTCGAAGGGCGCGTTGTTCCAGCTCGCGACCGGAACCCTCTGCCGCCTCGGCACGGAACACGGACGGCCGGTCATCGCCGCCTGGAATGTCAGACCCCGTCGTAGCCTTCGAATGGGCGCGCCTACGACGTCCCAGTGGGCCGAAAGACGGGAAGGAGCACGCCGTGACACGACCGCCGACCGCCGCGCAGCGGCGTGCGTGATCGACGCCGCCGATCCCGTCACCGGGCGGCTGCGGGGTACGGAGACACAGCTCGCCGCACTGGTGAAGCGGGGGCTCGCGTTCCGGCACCCGCGCCCGCCCCACGACCACTTCCTGACACCGGCGGGGCATCGCATACGGGAGTCACCGCCGGACGTCGTCGAGCCCGCGCCCGCCGTGGCGCCCGCGACCACGACCTCGGCCTCCGGGGTGTTCGCCGCGCGCATCGGCGGTGAGGACGCGTCGGACACCGCCCCCGCCGCCCGCACGCGCGAGGTGCACAGCGCCTGGCAGGGGCTGCTGGAGCTGCGCCGGATGACCAACCCGGACGGTTCCGTGGAGCGGCCGTGCGGCTGGGAGCGTACGCATCTGGTGCAGGCCGCCGCGCTCGCCCTGGAGGCCGCGGGGCACCGGCCGGCAGTACGGGACGCGACGGGACAGGAGTCCGCGGGCTACAAGGTGCGCGTCACCCCGCAGCCGGAGGCGGTCGCCGTACGCGATCCGGACGGGGAGGCGCTGCGCGCCTGCGCGGGGACGCTGGAGCGGGCGGGCTGGCAGGTCAGCGAGCACAAGGAGCCGCGAACGGGGGCGAGTTACCTGCTCGCGTCGCCACGACGGACGTGACGGGACCGGACCTGACGGGACCTGACGGGCATGCCAAGATCGGTCGGTCAGATCGTCCATCAGTACGAGAAGGGAACGCAGTGAGCGAGCCGTTTTCCGTCCCGGTGACCGTCCGCGGATACGAGACCGACAGCCTGGGGCACCTCAATCAGAGCGTGTACCTGCAGTACGCCGAGCACGCCCGCTGGTCGGCGCTGACCGCCGCGGGGCGGGCCAGCCCGAGTTGATCGCCGTGGGGATCGGGCCGGTCGTCCTGGAGACCACCATCCGCTATCTGCGCGAGCTGCGCGTGGACGAGGAGGTGACGGTGAGCTGCGGCTTCGAGTGGGGCGAGGGCAAGACGTTCCGCGTGCTGCAGACGATCACCAAGGCGGACGGCACGGTCTCCGCGGAGATCGTGTCGACCGGTGGACTGCTGGACCTCCAGAAGCGCAGGCTGGTCAGCCAACCGCAGGAGGTCTTCCGGAAGTTGACCACGAATCCGGGCCTGTTCGGGCTCTGATCCGGGACGACAGGGGCACCAGGGACGACCTGAACTCCCGGTACTACTCGGGCTCGCGCTCGGCGTCGCGCTCGGTGTCGTAGGCCGCACGGGACTCCGCGATGTAGACGCGGTTGCGCTCCGCCCAGTCCGTCAGACCTTGCAGGGTCTCGTGCAACTCCCGCGCCACCGGGGTGAGTTCGTACTCGACCTTCGGCGGCACCGTCGCGTGCACGGTGCGGGTGACGAGTCCGTCGCGCTCCAGGTTGCGCAGGGTGAGGGTCAGCATGCGGCGGCTGATGCCCTCGATGCCGCGCTCCAACTCGGTGAAGCGGATGGGTCCGTGGGCCGCCGCGACCAGGATCTGCACGCTCCATTTGCCGGAGACCCTGTCAAGAACCTCACGGACCGGGCAGGCGTGCGCGTTCACGACCTGGACGGTTACACCGGTGTTCCCTCGGGACATCGAAGTGCCTCCTTACGGCGGCCTCCATGGTTCCTCACGATGTACCCCGTTACAAGTCGTGCACCTACGGTTCCCATGGAAATCCACGGAGGTCAGGCCGCCATGACGGCACTCACTCAGTCACCGACCCGCCCCCACGCCGAACGTACCCCCGCTGGGTGTCGCTCGTCGTCCTGTGCGCGGGGACGCTGATGACGGTCCTCGACGGCAACATCGTGGTCGTCGCCCTCCCGGCGATCCAGAACGACCTCGGTTTCTCCGGGCCGGGACTCGCCTGGGTGATGAACGCGTATCTGATCCCGTTCGGCGGACTGCTCCTCCTCGTCGGGCGGCTGGGCGATCTCGTGGGCCGCAAGCGGATGTTCACGTCCGGGCTCGCCGTGTTCACCTCGGCGTCCGTGCTGTGCGGGGTCGCGACGAGCCAGGGCCTGCTGATCGCGGCGCGGGCCGTGCAAGGCGTCGGCGGGGCGATGACCTCGGCGGTGGTCCTCGGGATGCTGGTCGCGCCCGCGCGGCGGGAGCCGCATGGTCAACACAGCCCCGAACCGCGCGAACAGGCCCGCGCCATCGCGGTGTTCAGCGCGGTGGGCGCCGGGGGCGGGGCGCTCGGCACGTTCCTCGGCGGGGCGCTGACCCAGGCCCTCAACTGGCACTGGATCTTCCTCATCAACCTCCCGATCGGAATCGTGGCCTGGCTCGCGGCCGTCCGGGTCCTCGCCCCGGAGCAGGGCGCCGGACTCGGCAAGGGTGCCGACTACCCGGGAGCCGCGCTGGTCACCGGTGCGCTGATGCTGAGCGTGTACGTGATCATCGGGTCCGGCACCCGCCCGCTCACCCCCACCCTCCTCCTCGCCGCCCTCGCCCTGGCCCTGTTCGTGGCGTTCACCGTCCGCCAGGCCCGGGCCGCCCGCCCGCTGCTGCGCCTGCGACTGTTCCGGTCCCGACTCCTGACCGGGGCGAACGCCGTGCAGATCCTGATGATCGGCACCATGTTCGGCTTCCAGTTCATCGGCGCCCTGTATCTCCAACGCGTCCTGGGCTTCGGCGAGTTGCTCACCGGGACGGCCTTCCTCCCGGCGCCGGTCGCGATCGGCGCCCTGATGCTCGGCCTCTCGGCCCGCACCATCGGCCGCTACGGCGCCTACCGCGTCCTGCTCACCGGCCTCGTCCTCATCATCGCCGGGATGACCCTGCTGAGCCGCGCCCCCGCCGACGGCTCCTACGTCCGGGACGTCCTGCCGGCCCTGCTCCTACTGGCCACCGGTTTCGCCGCCGCGATGCCCGCGCTGACCGGGCTCGCCATGACGGGAGCCCGGGAGGAGGACGCGGGCCTGGCCTCCGGGCTCTTCAACACGACGCAGGTGGTGGGTGGTTCGCTGGGGCTCGCGGTACTGACGACACTGGCGGCGGGGCGGACCGATGAACTGATGTCCAGGGGCGCGGAGTTGATACCGGCGACTGCGGAGGGGTACCAACTCGCCTTCCGGACGGGGGCGTTGATCGCCGTGGCTGCGTTGGCGCTGGCGGCGGCGGTGTTGCGATCGGGGAGGGGGCCGGAGCGGGGATGAGAGCGGGGGTGAGAGCAGGGCGGGATCGGAAGCGGGAGTAAAGGCAGGGGCGGTAGCGGGGGCGGAAACAGGGCTGACATCCCCACGGCCGCGCCCGCGTCTCTGCCCACGCCCCGCATCTCCGCCTCCGCCCGGCGTCTCTGCCCACGCCCCGCGCCTCTGCCCACGCCCCGCATCTCCGCCCACGCCCCGCGCCTCTGCCCACGCCCCCGCATCTCCGCCTCCGCCCCGCGTCTCTGCCAACGCTCCGTGCCTCTCCCTCAACCCCCGACTCACCCCTTCCCGAACGCCACCCGGTGATCCACGACCCACTCCCGGTAAGTCCGCGCCGGACGCCCCAGCACCTCCCGTACGTCGTCCGTGACAACCTCGTTGCCGCCGTTCCTCACGAACGCGCGGCTGATCTCGGAGGCGTCGATGAACGTGTCGCTGAAGCCCAGCCCGAGGAGGTACTCGCGGGCCTCGGCGGAGGACAGGTCGCGTACCGGGACCGGGCGGCCGAGGATGTCGGCGAGGACGGCGGCCTGGTCGGGGACGGTGAGTACCTCGGGGCCGGTCAGCGTGTACGTCCGCTGCGAGTGGGCCGGGTCGAGCAGGGCGGCCACCGCGACCTCGGACACATCGCGCGGGTCGACGACCCCCTGGCCGCCGTCGCCGCTGGTGTTCGGTACCGGACTGCCCGCGCGCAGGGACGCCGCCCAGCCTAGGGTGTTCGTGGCGAAGGCCGAGGGACGGAGGATCGTCCACTCCAACCCGCTGTCCCGCACGGCCTGTTCACCGGCCACGTGCCAGGTGCCGACCGGTCCGACGGCGGGTTCGCCGGTGCCGATGCCGGAGAGCTTCACGATCCGGCGGACGCCGGCGGCCCGGGCCGCCTCGACGAGACCCCGGTCGTGCTCGGCGTCGTCCGGGCCGAACACCCCCACCAGGAACGCGGCTTCGGTGCCGGTCAGCGCGGCCTGCACCGAGGCACGGTCGGCGGGGTGGCCCCGCACTGTCTCGACTCCCGAGGGTACGTCGGCCCGTTCGGGGTCCCGGGTCAGGGCGCGGACCTTCTCGCCGCGCGCCGCGAGCTGTCGTACGACTTCACTGCCGATGGTGCCGGTGGCACCCGTCACGAGGATCATGGTCACCACAGTGGGCGGGCAGGCGGCCCGGGTTCTAGGAGATTCCGGCACGTTCGGGGTCCGTTCCGGCAGCCGGACGCGCTTACCGTGGAGGGGTGACGAACGCCCTGTCCGAGCGGGTCGTGGACCTGCCCGACGAACTGCGCCCCTGGATCACCCGTGTCGGCGTGCTGCGGCTCGACACCGTGCCGAAGGAGCCGTTCGTCCATCTCCCGGACCCGGACACGAAGGTGGTCGTGCGGGTCGAGGGCGACGGACGGCGCAGTGTCCTCGTCGTGGGGCCGCGCGTCCGGGCCACGTACCACGCGGGCAAGCCCATCGTGTCCTGCGTGGAGGTACGGCTGGCGCCGGGCACCACGCTGCCGCTGCTGGGTGTTCCGGCGGTCGACCCGTCGGCCGGGCGGTGTTCCTGGGCGATCTCCCGGGCAAGGGACCGCGCCAACTGGCCGCCGAACTACTCGGGTTGGACCCCGACCCCGAGTCGACGACGAACCGGCTCGCCGAGATCCTCCCCGCCCGCCTCACCGCCGTGGCCGACCCCTCCCGCACCGAACTCGTACGGGCCGGCGTCGACGCGATGTCCATCCGCACCGGCCGCCTCCCCGGCCCGGTACCGGACGTGGCCCGTGAACTCGCCGTCAGCGAGCGGCAGTTGCGGAACCTGTTCGCCGAGGGCGTCGGTCTCTCCCCAAGCACTACGCCCGCATCAACCGCGTCCGTGCCGTGCTGGCCCACGCCACGGAACTGTCCTGGGCCCAACTCGCCGCCGTCACCGGCTACTACGACCAGTCCCACATGACCTCCGACTTCCGCGCCCTGATGGGGTCCCGCCCCGCTCCTACTTCACGGGGCGCCTGCCGGAGGCGATGCCCTGCCGGGTGATCCGACGCGGCTGACGGGACATGCGGAAGCCGTACACACACCCCGCCCTGGAGATGACGTGCCCCTGTTCCGGAGAGAGCCGCCGGGATCATCGGGTTCTGCTCCGGGACGAGCGACATGCCGGCCCTGGTCGAGCTGTACACGCAGCGGGTCCCGGGCAACGTTCACGCGGCGACTCCCGCCGAGGGCGGCGACGAGACGGCGTATCTGCACGCCTTCCTCGACGCCCGGGTCGGTGCGACGAGGCAGGAGGAGGCGCACAGTGACGTGACCCGGGTCGAGACGGCCCAGCGGGTGTTCCTGAGGGAGGGCAGTCTCGACCTGGATCCGCCGCTCAACTGGCGGGTGTACGGCGACAGTTACGAGATCGGCTGACGCGCGAGGGGTACGGCTCCGGTGGTGGCCCCGGCCTGTTCGCGGGCCCGGCCGAGGTGGTGGAAGACCAGGTTCAGCGCCACCGCGGCGACACAGCCCGTGGAGATGCCCGAGTCGAGGACGATCCGTACGGTCTGCGGGAAGGCGTGGTAGAAGTCCGGCGCCGTGATCGGGATGATGCCGACGGCCAGCGAGACCGCCACGATGAGGATGTTGTCGTCGCGGTCGAGGCCCGCCTTGACGAGGGTCTGGATGCCGCTGGCGGCGACCGAGCCGAACAGGACGACACCCGCTCCGCCGAGGACCGGGCGGGGTACGACGGCGATGAGCGAGGCGGCCATCGGGCACAGGCCCATGAGGACCAGGAAGCCGCCGCCGGTGGCGACGACGTACCGGCTGCGGATGCGGGTCATGGCGACCAGGCCGATGTTCTGGGCGAAGGCGCTGCACATGAAGCCGTTGAAGAGCGGGCTGAGGGCGGAGCCGAGGGTGTCGGCGCGCAGGCCGGCCGCGATGGTCCGTTCGTCGGCGGGGCGGTCGACGATCTCGCCCAACGCCAGCATGTCCGCGGTGGATTCGGTCATCGAGACCACCATCACCACGCACATCGAGATGATCGCGGCGACCTGGAACTGCGGTGCGCCGAAGTGGAAGGGGCTCGGGAAGCCGATGGCGTCGGCGTCGGCGACCGGGCCGAAGTCCGTCGCGCCGAAGGGGATCGCGAGCAGTGTGCCGATCAACAGGCCGAGCAGAACGGCTATTTGTTTGACGAAGCCGCGGGTGAAGCGGCGGAGGACCAGGACGATGACGAGGGTCGCCGCCGCCAGGCCGAGGTAGGTGCGCGAACCGTAGTCGTGCGCCGAGGGTCGGGCCCCTGCGCCCAGCCGAAGGCGACGGGCAGCAGGGACACGCCTATCAGCGTGATGACGGTGCCGGTGACGACCGGCGGGAAGAAGCGGACCGCCTTGCTGAAGAAGGGGGCGGCGAGGAAGCCGAGGAGGCCGGCGACGATCACCGCGCCGAAGATGATCGGCAGCGCGTCGGACTTGTCCTTGGTGGAGGCGACGATCGCGGTCATCGGGGCGACACCGGCGAAGGTGACGCCGTTGACGAACGGCAGCCGGGCGCCGATTTCCAGATGCCGAGGGTCTGCAGGAAGGTCGCGAGGCCCGCGGTGAAGAGGCAGGCGCCGGTGAGGAAGGTGAGTTCGGTGCCGGAGAGGCCGACGGCCGCGCCGACGATCAGCGGCGGGGCGACGACTCCCGCGTACATGGCGGCCACGTGCTGGAGGCCCGTGGTGGCCATCTTGAGTGCGGGGAGTTTCTCGTCAACGGGGTGGATGGACACGTGCTCGTCAACGGGACGGGTGGTCACGGCGGCTCCTCCGGGCGGGTAACACGTCGGCTCTGACGTGGGTTTCAGGAGGTGGTGCGCGGTCGTGCGGGACCGGGACGGAACCCAACACACAGGGTGGGTAGGGCCGTTCCGGGGCGCGCACAGGTGTGCACGCCCCGGCCACGGCCACCGGACGAGGGCCGTCCCCCTCGACCGGAGATCTTCGACTGGGCGACGCGGCAGCGCGGTTCATGCCGGCCGGGGTCGCCGCTGTCGGCTCAGTGCTGCGCGGCGATCCGCGCCAGGCGCCGGGCCTCGTCCCGCGTGGAGCGGGCGATCGTGTCCTCGTCGACGTGCAACAGGCGGCCCGACTCGACGATCTGACGGCCGTTCACGAAGGAGGCGGTGACGGGGCCGCGGCGCCGAAGACGAGCGCGGTCACCGGGTCGGCGATCGAGGCGTGGGCCAGCGTGTCCAGGTTCCACAGCACCAGGTCGGCGAGCTTGCCCGGCTCCAGGGAGCCGATCTCCCCCGCGCGGCCGAGGACTTGGGCGCCGCCGTAGGTGCCGAGGCGCAGTGCCTGGCGGGCGTTGAGGGCGGCTTCGCGGTGGGCGCCGAGGCGGTTGATGAGGAGCGCGTTGCGCAGTTCGGTGTGGAGTTCGCCGGACTCGTTCGAGGCGGTGCCGTCGACGCCGAGGCCGACCGGGACGCCGGCGGCGAGCATGTCGGGGACGCGGGCGATCCCGGCGGCGAGGCGGGCGTTGGACGAGGGGCAGTGGGCGACACCGGTCCTCGTGCGGGCGAAGGCGGCGATGTCGGAGTCGTTCATGTGGACGCAGTGCGCCATCCAGACGTCCTCGCCGAGCCAGCCGGTGGACTCGAAGTAGTCGGTCGGGCCCATGCCGAACAGCTCCTTGCAGAACTGCTCCTCCTCGACCGTCTCCGAGCCGTGCGTGTGCAGCCGCACCCGAGCCGGCGGGCCAACTCGGCGCCCTGCTTGAGGAGTTCGGTCGACACGGAGAACGGTGAGCAGGGGGCGACGGCGACCTGGGTCATCGCGTCGAAGGAGGCGTCGTGGTGTTCCCGTACGGTCGCCTCGGTCGCGGCGAGTGCGCCTTCGAGGGTCTCGACGGCGAAGTCCGGGGCAGTCCGCCGTCCTTCTCGCTGCGGTCCATGGAGCCGCGGGCCAGCGTGAAGCGGACGCCCATCTCGCGGGCGGCGCCGATGATCGCGCCGGAGAGGTCGCCGGAGCCCTGCGGGAAGACGTAGTGGTGGTCCATCGCTGTGGTGACTCCGCCGCGGGCCATCATCGCGAGGGAACCCTGCGCGGCGGCGCGGACCATCTGCTCGTCGATGCGCGCCCAGGTCGGGTACAGCGCGACGAGCCAGTTGAAGAGGTTGTGGTCGGTGGCCAGGCCCCGGGTGATCCACTGGTAGAAGTGGTGGTGGGTGTTGACCAGGCCGGGGTCACCAGATGGCCCGAGGCGTCGATCCGGCGTACGACGTTCTCCAGGCCCTCGGGGGCGCTGCCCGCGCCGAGGGACTCGATGCGGTTGCCGGCGACGACGAGGTGCCCGGTCGCGTACTCGGTGTCGTCGGCGTCGACGGTCGCGATCGAACAGTTCTCGATGACGGTGCGCTGAACTGCTGCCATGGTTCGTCCTCTGCACTGTGGGAGTGGGCACGGCAGGACCCCGGGATTTGAGTACCGCGGCCCGCACGGGACGGGCGGGCCACGGGTGCCGCAAAGTGAGCCGGTGGAGCGGGAGTTGCTCAGAGGTTGGTGAGGTCCACCGGTATCCCCGGCTCGCAGCCGTCCCGCAGGACGGTCGCCTCGATCAGGCCGTAGGGCCGGTCGGCGGCGAAGTACACCTCGTTGTCGTTCTTCAGCCCGAACGGCTCCAGGTCGACAAGGAAATGGTGCTTGTTGGGGAGCGAGAAGCGGACCTCGTCTATCTCGCCGCGGTTGTTGATGATCCGCGAACCCATCTGGTAGAGGGTCTGCTGGAGCGACAGCGAGTACGTCTCGGCGAAGGCCTGGAGCATGTGCTTGCGCACCTGCTCGTAGGACTTCTCCCAACTGGGCATCTTCTGCTCGTCGTCGGACCAGTTGAAGCGCCAGCGGGCGGAGACCTGGGTGGCCAGGATGCGGTCGTAGGCCTCGGGGAGGGTCGTGTACTTGTCCTTGACGTAGCCCCAGAACTCGGAGTTGGTCGAGTTCATCACGACGAGGTCCTTGAGGCCGGAGATGACCTCCCACTTCTCACCGTCGTAGGTGATCTGGGTGACCCGGGTCTCCTGGCCCTTGCGGACGAAGGAGTGCTTGACCTCGTCGGCGCCGATGAACTGGGAGTTGGCGTCGGAGGTGTCGATCCGCTCCCAGGAGTACTCCTCGATGCGGATGCGCGCCGTCTTGATCGGCTCCTGGCTGGTCACGAAGTGCCGGGCGAGGTGGATGCCGAACTGCTCGGCGGACTCGATGCCGTGCTCCTTGGCGAACGCGTACACCGTGTTCTTGGTGGTGTCCGTCGGCAGCACGTTGGCGTTCGAGCCGGAGTAGTGGACCTCGTCCATGTCGCCGCTCAGCGCCACGGACACGTTGAGGTCCTTGATGTGATGGGTGGCGCCGTCCCGCGTGATCTTGACGACTCGGTTCTCGGCCTTGCCGTACTGGTTCTGTCCCAGGATCGTGGGCATCTTCTGCTAGCTCCCTCGGTAAACGGAGTAGCCGAACGGGTTGAGCAGCAGCGGTACGTGATAGTGCTCGCCGGGCTTGACGGCGAAGGTGATCGCCACCTCGGGGAAGAACACTCCGGTCGCACCGCTGTCCCGATTCGCGGGGGCGTCCTGCTGCGCATCGGCTTGCTTCTTTTCGAAGTACGGCTCCACCGTGAAGTCGAGCCGTACGTGTGTGGTGGCCTCCGGCAGCGGCGGGAGGTCCTTGCACCGGCCGTCCGCGTCGGTGGCCGAACCTCCGAGCGGCTGCCAGTCCCCCAACGGGCCGCTGCGCGCGGCGAGTTGGACGGCGACGCCCTCGGCGGGGCGGCCGACGCTGGTGTCCAGGATGTGCGTGGACACCGAGGCGGTGGTGCTGGTGCTCATGCTCGGGCTTCCTCTTCGACGATGCGGGCGAGCCGGATACGGTTGATCTTGCCCAACTCGGTGCGGACGATCTCGCGTTCCCGCTCCGGCGCGTTGCCGATCCGCTCCTTGACCGCGTCGCGCATCTGCTCGCCGGTCCGGCCGGTGGCGCAGATCAGGAACACATGACCGAACTTCTCCTGGTAGGACAGGTTCAGGTCGAGCATCTCGGCCCTGAGGTCCTCGGAGGCGCCCGCCATGCCGCGCTGTTCGCGGGCGGAGGCGGGGTCGCCGGGCTTGGGGCGGCCGATCGGCGGGTGGCCGGCCATCGCCTCGGCCAGGTCACCGTCGGTCAGCCCGGCCGTCGCGGTGTCGCTCGCGGCGTACAGGTCCTCGGGGCCGGCGTACGGACGGGCGGCGAGCAGCCGCCGCGCCCACGCCGTGGAGGCACACGCCTCAAGGAGTACGGCGAACGCCGCGTGCTCCTCCAGGACGTTGAACCGGGCGAGCCCCGGCGGCGTGAAAGTCGACGTCACGGCAGCCTCCGTGGCCTTGTGCTGAACGGGCTGCCAGTAGCTAACGCGCTCGGAAACACGACGTCAACACTTTGTTGAAAATTCCGGGTAACAAAGAGGACGCCGGTGTCCGGCCGGCTCCAGCGGGTGCCGATGCGCCGCCCCCGGGACGCGGCTCAGGCGTCCTTCTCGCGGTTCAGGTAGTTGTACACGGTGAACCGGCTGACCCCGAGGGCGCTCGCCACGGTCTCCACCCCGTGCCGCACGGAGAAGGCGCCGCGGGCCTCCAGGACCCGTACGACCTCCTGCTTGGCCTTGCGGTCGAGGTCGGCGAGGGGCTTGCCCTGCTTGCGCTCCATCGCGGCGAGGATGTGATCGAGCGAGTCCGCGAGCTGCGGCAGGCGTACGGCGACGACGTCGGCACCCTCCCAGGCGAGCACGACGTCGTCGGGTCCGGCCTCGTCGGGCGGCAGCATCTCCCCACCCATGGCGTCGACCAGCGGCTTCACGGCCGTGATGAACGGCTCGTCCCCATGCCGGTCATCGTCCGCTCTCCCCGATCACGTTGAGCTGGAGGGAGACCCGGGTGGCGCCGGCCTCCAGCGCCCTGCGCAGCAGCGCGTCCACGGCGGTGAGCACCTCGCCCGCGTCCCCCTCGGCGGTGTTGCCGAACGGCCCGACGTCGACGGCGTCCAGCTCCGCGGCCTCGATGACCTCCCTGGCCACCAGCGCATGCGCGGGCGCCTCGTCGAGATCGAAGGGCTCTGTCGTGAACTCCACTCGCAATCGCACGGGCACAACCTAACGCGCGGTGCCAATTTCCGCCGAGCCCTCTTGACAAGCTCCGACCCTCGACGGCAATCTTCCATTAAGCAGAAACAAACTTCCGTAATACGGAATAACACACCACGGAAGGGAGCGCAGCGGCTCATGGGATTCGCAGACCAGCGCTTCAACGTCAACCTGTCGATCCTCTTCACCGAACTCCCGCTCCTGGAGCGCCCCGCGGCAGCCGCCGCCGCGGCCGGCTTCACCGCGGTCGAGCTGTGGTGGCCCTGGATCGACTCCCCACCCCCGAGCAGTCCGAACTCGACGCGCTCAAGCGGGCGTTGGAGGACGCGGGCGTCCAGCTCACCGGCCTGAACTTCTACGCCGGCCAGCTCCCGGGCCCCGACCGCGGCGCCCTGTCGATCCCGGGCGAGGAGTCGGAGCGGTTCCGCGCGAACATCGACGTGGCCGCCGACTTCGCCCACTCCGTCGGCGCCACGGCGCTCAACGCGCTGTACGGCAACCGCGTGGAGGGCGTCGACCCGGCCCAGCAGGACGCGCTCGCGCTGGAGAACCTGGTCCTCGCGGCCCGCGCCGCCGACCGGATCGGCGCGGTCCTGCTGATCGAGGCGCTCAACAAGCCCGAGTCGCCTCTGTACCCGCTCGTCAGCGCGCCCGCCGCCGTGGAGGTCGTCGACAAGGTGAACGCCGCGTCCGGCCTCGGCAACGCGCGCTTCCTCATGGACCTGTACCACCTGTCCATGAACGGCGAGGAACTCCGTCCGTGATCGAGCGGTTCGCCGCGAAGACCGGCCATGTGCAGATCGCGGACAACCCCGGCCGCGGCGCCCCCGGCACCGGCACGCTCCCGTTGGAAGACCTCCTCGACCAGCTGAGGAAGTCCGGTTACGACGGCTGGGTGGGCCTGGAGTACAAGCCCGGCGACCGCCCGAGCGCCGAGGCCTTCGACTGGCTCCCGCGCGCGGCGCGCTGAACTCCCCCTACTTCGCTGAGCAGTTAGAGAGGTCCCCTTCATGAGCAGTCTCCCAAGATCGCGTGGATAGGCCTCGGCATCATGGGCTCCCCATGTCCGAGAACCTGATCAAGGCGGGCTACGACGTCACCGGCTTCACCCTGGAACAGGACAAGCTGGACCGACTGACCGCCGCCGGCGGCACCGCGGCCGGCTCGATCGCCGAGGCCGTGCGCGACGCCGACGTGGTGATCACGATGGTCCCCGCGTCCCCGCAGGTCGATGCGATCGCCTACGGCCCGGACGGCATCCTGGAGAACACCCGCGCCGGCGCCCTCCTCATCGACATGTCGTCGATCACCCCGCAGACCTCGGTCGACCTGGCAAAGGCCGCTGCGGACAAGGGAATTCGGGTCCTGGACGCTCCCGTGTCCGGCGGTGAGGCCGGGGCGATCGAGGCCGTGCTGTCCATCATGGTCGGCGGCGGGCAGTCCGACTTCGAGGAGGCCGAGCCGATCTTCGACGCGCTCGGCCGGACCATCGTGCTGTGCGGTCCGCACGGCTCGGGGCAGACCGTGAAGGCCGCCAACCAGCTGATCGTCGCCGTGAACATCCAGGCGTGCGCCGAGGCCGTGGTCTTCCTGGAGAAGTCGGGCGTGGACCTGGCCGCCGCGCTGGACGTCCTCAACGGCGGGCTCGCCGGCTCGACCGTGCTGACGCGGAAGAAGGACAACTTCCTCAACCGTGACTTCAAGCCGGGCTTCCGGATCGACCTGCACCACAAGGACATGGGCATCGTCACGGACGCGGCCCGCAACGTCGGCGCCGCGCTCCCCGTCGGTGCCGTGGTGGCCCAGCTGGTCGCGTCGCTGCGCGCCCAGGGCGACGGCGGCCTCGACCACTCGGCGCTGCTGCGCGCCGTGGAGCGCCTGTCGGGCGCCCAGCTCTGACTGACCCGTTCTGACCGACCCGTTCCGATCGGTCGGTCCGTTCCGATCGGTCCCCAAGACTTCCGGGCCGCGGCGCCGCTGACATCTGTCCTGTCGCGCCCAGGCGGCGCCGCGGCCCGGAATCCCCACGCAATCGGGTTCAACAAACTGTTGACGTCTCGATCGCCCCAAACTTAGGCTCCACAAAGCGGAAAACAACTTCCGAAGAATTCCGCTGCCCCTCGTACGGAAGGTCACGATGTCGAAGCGCGTGCTCACCACCGAGTCCGGCGCCCCGGTCGCCGACAACCAGAACTCCGCGTCCGCCGGCATCGGCGGCCCGCTCCTCCTCCAGGACCAGCACCTCCTGGAGAAGCTCGCCCGGTTCAACCGCGAGCGTATCCCGGAGCGCGTGGTGCACGCCCGCGGCTCCGGCGCGTACGGCTACTTCGAGGTCACCGACGACGTCACCGGCTTCACCCACGCCGACTTCCTCGGCAGCGTCGGCAAGCGCACCCAGCTGTTCCTGCGCTTCTCCACGGTCGCCGACTCGCTCGGCGGCGCGGACGCGGTGCGCGACCCGCGCGGCTTCGCCGTCAAGTTCTATACGGAGCAGGGGAATTACGACCTCGTCGGGAACAACACCCCGGTGTTCTTCATCAAGGACCCCATCAAGTTCCCGGACTTCATCCACTCGCAGAAGCGCGACCCTTCACGGGCCGCCAAGAGCCGGACAACGTATGGGACTTCTGGGCGCACAGCCCCGAGGCCACGCACCAGGTGACCTGGCTGATGGGTGACCGCGGCATCCCGGCGTCGTACCGCCACATGAACGGCTACGGCTCGCACACCTATCAGTGGACGAACGCCGAGGGCGAGGCCTTCTTCGTCAAGTACCACTTCAAGACGAACCAGGGTGTCCGCAGTCTGTCCTCCGACCAGGCGGCCGAGTTGGCGGGCAAGAACCCCAACTCCCACCAGACGGACCTGCTCCAGGCCATCGAGCGGGGCGTGAACCCGTCCTGGACCCTGCACGTGCAGATCATGCCGGCGGCGGACGCGGCGGAGTACCGCTTCAACCCGTTCGACCTCACGAAGGTGTGGCCGCACCGGGACTACCCGCTCCAGCGCGTGGGCCGCCTGGTCCTCGACCGCAACCCGGACAACGTGTTCGCCGAGGTCGAGCAGGCCGCGTTCTCCCCGAACAACTTCGTGCCGGGCATCGGTCCTTCGCCCGACAAGATGCTCCAGGGCCGTCTGTTCGCCTACGCGGACGCGCACCGCTACCGCCTGGGCGTCAACCACACCCTGCTCGCGGTGAACGCCCCCAGGGCGACGACGGCGCAGAACTACGGCCGAGACGGGCTGATGGCGTCCAACTCCCAGGGCCGTGGGGCGAAGAACTACGAGCCGAACTCCTACGACGGCCCGACCGAGACCGGCCGCGCCCTGTCGGCGCCGCTCCCGGTCACCGGCTACACGGGCACGCACGAGGCCCCGCAGCACACCAAGGACGACGACTTCTACCAGGCCGGCGAGCTGTACCGCCTGATGTCGTCCGAGGAGCGGTCCCGTCTCGTCGCGAACATCGCCGGCGGCCTGTCCCAGGTCTCCCGCGACGACGTGATCGAGAAGAACCTCGCGCACTTCCACGCCGCCGACCCGGAGTACGGCCGGCGCGTGGAGGAGGCGGTCCACGCCCTGCGCGAGGACTGACCCCACCGACGGCCCGTGTGTGCCGGACGACCCGGATGAGGGGTGGTCACCGGCACGGCGCGGGCAGGGCCAGGACCGCGGCGGAGTGCGAGCCAGTGCGGTGGTGAAGGCACCGAGGCCTCCTTCTCGACCTGAGGGAAGGGGCACCCCGGTCCCGTCGCGACCGCCGCGGTCCCAGCCGATTTCTCCACCTCCCGTGGAGCACCCTCTCCCCAGACTCCGTCCGGCGGCGCGAACGTCCTGACACGCCCAGCCTCGCGCCACCGGACGGCCACCACGACGAGCGCCGGATACGGACGGTTCCGTATCCGGCGCTCTTCTGCGCGGGGTGCGGGCGCCACGTGGCGGTCGCGGCCACTCACGACGAGCCGCCGACGGTTTCCGGGTGCGGATCGGGCGTCCGCGCAGCAGCCTGAAGGCATGGCACACCCACCGGAAATTCCGCACATCGTGGTGCACGCCCCTGCGCTGGACGGCTCCCGCCGGGTCACCAACGGGGATGAGACCCTCGGGGTCGCGTCCCACCTCGACGACGTCGTCGAGATTCTGCGGCTGGCCGACCTTGATCGGATCGAGGTCGAGGAGAGTGACCTGATCGAGTGGCAGGGAGGTGGGCCGGAGGAGTGGCCGGGTCTCGGAACACGATCTGTGAACCTCAGACGGACCGCTGGGGCGGGTAGGGGTTGCCTGGGGCCGTTCGTTGCGGGGTGCGGGTCGCTCGTGGCTGGTCGCGCCCACGCAGCGGAGCCGCGAATCGACGCAGCCCCGCGCCCCTTTCTGTGGCGCCTTGCGCCTACGAAAAAGGCCTACACGAAAAGGGCGGCTCATCCTCCCGGATGAGCCGCCCCGCCTTGCGCTTCCCGCGTTTACACCTTCAGCGTCTTGATCGACGTCGGCGCATGGCCCGGCTCTGTCGCCAACTCCTCGAACTCCACCACGTTGCTGATGTCGTTCGTCTTGCTCATGGCGATGTTGGTGACGCGTTCCAGGATCGCTTCGACCACGACCGGGACCCGGAACCCGCGGCGAGCTTCTTGGCCTGTTCGAAGGCTGCGCCGAGTTCGGTGGGGTCGGTGACGCGGATGGCCTTGCAGCCGAGGCCTTCGACGACCTTGATGTGGTCGACGCCGTAGACGCCGAGCTCGGGCGAGTTGATGTTCTCGAATTCCAGGTTGACCTGGAAGTTGATGTCCAGGCCGATCTGAGCCTGGCGGATGAGGCCCAAGTAGGCGTTGTTCACGAGGACATGGACGTAGGGGATGCGGTGCTGGGCGCCGACCGCCAGTTCTTCGAGCATGAACTGGAAGTCGTAGTCCCCGGAGAGGGCCACCACCGATGCCTCGGGGTCGGCCTTCGCGACGCCGAGGGCGGCGGGGATGGTCCAGCCGAGGGGGCCCGCCTGGCCGCAGTTGATCCAGTGGCGGGGGCGGTAGACGTGCAGCATCTGGGCGCCGGCGATCTGGGAGAGGCCGATGGTGGAGACGTACCGGGTCTCCGGGCCGAAGGCCTTGTTCATCTCCTCGTAGACGCGCTGGGGTTTGATCGGGATGTCGTCGAAGTGCGTACGGCGCTGGAGAGTTGCCTTCCGCTCCTGGGCCGAGGCCGCCCACCGCGAGCGGTCGGGGAGGGCGCCCGCCTCCTTCAACTCCCTTGCCACCTCGACGAACAGCTCCAGCGCCGCCTTCGCGTCGGACGCGATGCCGTAGTCGGGGGCGAAGATCTTGCCGATCTGGGTGGGCTCGATGTCGACGTGGACGAAGGTGCGGCCCGCCGTGTAGACGTCGAGCTTGCCGGTGTGGCGGTTGGCCCAGCGGTTGCCGATGCCGAGGACGAAGTCGGACTCCAGAAAGGTCGCGTTGCCGTAGCGGTGCGAGGTCTGGAGGCCGACCATGCCGGCGTTCAGTTCGTGGTCGTCGGGCAGGACGCCCCAGCCCATCAGGGTCGGGACGACCGGCGTGCCCGTCAACTCGGCGAATTCGACAAGGAGTTCGGCCGCGTCCGCGTTGATGACACCGCCGCCCGCGACGAGCAGGGGGCGTTCGGAGGCGTTGAGGAGACCGATCGCCTTCTCGATCTGCGCCCGGGTCGCCGTCGGCTTGTACACCGCCAGCGGCTCGTACGTCTCCGGGTCGAACTCGATCTCCGTGAGCTGCACGTCGATCGGCAGGTCGATCAGGACCGGGCCCGGGCGGCCGGAGCGCATGAGGTGGAAGGCCTGCTGGAAGACGCCGGGGACCTGGGCCGCCTCCAGGACCGTGATCGCCATCTTCGTCACGGGGGCCGCGATCGACGCGATGTCGACGGCCTGGAAGTCCTCCTTGTGGATCACGGCGGTCGGGGCCTGGCCCGTGATGCACAGGATCGGGATCGAGTCGCCGATCGCGGAGTAGAGGCCGGTGATCATGTCGGTGCCGGCCGGGCCCGAGGTGCCGATGCAGACACCGATGTTGCCGGGACGTGTACGGGTGTAGCCCTCGGCCATGTGCGAGGCGCCCTCGACGTGGCGGGCGAGGGTGTGGTGGATGCCACCGGAGGCCTTGAGCGCGGCGTAGAACGGGTTGATCGCCGCACCCGGGACGCCGAACGCGTCGCTGACGCCCTCGCGCTTGAGGATCTCGACTGCCGCGCGGGCAGCGGTCATACGAGCCATGGAGTACTCCTGCTTCGGCTGTCGGAATCACCTCACCGGCGCGCCCCGCGGTGAAAGCTCCTCGCTAGCTTTGGACTTCCGCATTACGGAATTTAACTTCTACTATCTGGAAGTAATGTAAGTGGGGTGACCAAGGCCGTCAAGAGACGGACAAGCAGGGGTTTCCAGGAGGACCATGGGGCTCATGTCCGAGAGCGTGCCGGTGCGCTGTCCGGCCTGCCGACGTGAGCACGTCTACGCTGCGCCGTCGTACCCCTGTGTGTGCGGAGCCCCCGTCGCCCCGCCGCTGGATCATCGCGGCGTGGCGACGGTCGTGACCCACCGGGTGTGGGACGAGGACTGGGTCGCGGTGCGCTGCGCGGCCTGCGGGCGGCTCGACGAGTGGCCGTACCCGGAGCTGGGCTGCCCCTGCGGGACCCTGCTGCGGATTCCCGTCGCGGGCGCGGAGCCGACCTCGGAGCCGGCCGTGCGGACCACGCGGCTCGGCGCCGATGTGCGGGGGCGGCCCGCCTTCCAGCCGGTGACGATCCGTACCGCGCGCGACGCGGTCACCGCCGCCGCGCTGTATCTGCGCTGGCTCGGCTACCGGGACATCCGCCGCGCCGACCAGCGGCCCCCGTCCGGCATCGGTCTCGCGGCCCGCGGCATCCTCGCGCAGGTGGACCCGACCGTCCGCCCGGCATCACTGCGGGACGTGGAGTGTTTGTGGCTGACCGCCATGACGGAGTCCGCCGAATGCGTCTACTTCTCCCTCGCCGGTTACGCCGACGACGCCCGCGCCCACGCGGACACCCTCGGCGTCCCCCTGTTCGTCCTCGACCTCACGGGCACACCACAGCCGGTGAACGACCTGGCGGATCAACTCGACGCGGCGGGGAGTTAGTTGGTCCCGTCGGAGGACCCACCGGGCGACGGCAGGTCCGCGGGCACCTCCACCTCACTCCCCCGTACCGCCCGTTCCCGCAGCTCGATCTTCCGCACCTTTCCCGACACCGTCATCGGGAACGCGTCCATGGTCCGCAGCAGCGTCGGGATCTTGTAGTGCGCCAGCCTCCCGTCGCAGAAGGCACGTACCTCCTCCAGCGTCGGCGGGTCCGCCGGGTCGCGGGGGATGACGCAGGCCAGGACCTCCTCGCCGTAGTGCTCGTCGGGGATGCCGACCACCTGGACGTCCGCGATCTTCGGGTGGGTGTAGAGGAACTCCTCGATCTCGCGCGGGTAGATGTTCTCGCCGCCCCGGATGATCATGTCCTTGATACGGCCGACGATCTCGACGTAGCCGTCCTCGCGCATCATCGCCAGGTCGCCCGTGTGCATCCAGCGGCCGGCGTCGATCGCCTCGGCGGTCTTCTCGGGCTCGTTCCAGTAGCCGAGCATCACGCTGTAGCCGCGGGTGCACAACTCCCCTGCCGTGCCCCGGGGTTGGGTGACGCCGGTCGCCGGGTCGACGACCTTGACCTCCAGGTACGGGAGGACCCGGCCGACCGTGCCCGTGCGGTGTTCGAGGTCGTCGTCCCGCCGGGTCTGGAGCGAGACCGGGGAGGTCTCCGTCATGCCGTAGCAGATGGACACCTCCGCCATGTGCATCTCGGCGACCACCCGTTTCATCACCTCGACCGGGCAGGGCGAGCCCGCCATGATGCCGGTGCGGAGCGAGGAGAGGTCGTAGGACGCGAAGTCGGGGAGGTTCAACTCCGCGATGAACATGGTGGGGACGCCGTAGAGCGAGGTGCACCGCTCCCGCTGTACGGCCTTCAGGGTCGCCGCCGGGTCGAAGGACGGGGCCGGGATGACCATGCACGCGCCGTGGGAGGTCACCGCGAGGTTGCCCATGACCATGCCGAAGCAGTGGTAGAAGGGCACCGGGATGCAGACCCGGTCCTGCTCGGTGTAGGTGATCGACTCCCCCGACGAAATAACCGTTGTTGAGGATGTTGTGGTGGGAGAGGGTGGCGCCCTTGGGGAAGCCGGTCGTGCCCGAGGTGTACTGGATGTTGATGGGGTCGTCGCAGGACAGCTCGCTCCTGCGGGTCCACAAGTCCTCGTACAGGTCGGGCGTCCCGCGCCGCAGCAGCGCGTCCCAGCTCGGGTCGCCGATGTACACGACCTCGCGCAACTCCGGGCACCTGCCCCGACTTGGTCGACCATCGCCCGGTAGTCGCTGCTCTTGTGGCCGACCGAGGCGAACAGGACGGAGATTCCCGCCTGGTTGAGGACGAACTCGACCTCGTGGGTGCGGTACGCCGGGTTGATGTTCACCATGATCGCGCCGATGCGGGCGGTGGCGTACTGGACGAGCACCCACTCCGCGCAGTTGATCGCCCAGATCCCGACCCGGTCACCCTTGGCGACCCCGCTCGCGAGCAGCGCGTAGGCCAACTGGTCGACATCGGCGGCGAATTGGCTGTAGGTCCAGCGTCGGCCCGACGGTACGTCGACGAGCGCCTCGCGGTCGGGCCAGGCGGCGACGGTCCGGTCGAGGTTCGCGCCGATGGTGTCGCCGAGGAGTGAGGTCCCGCTGGTTCCATCGGAGCCATGAGCGTACGAGTTCACCGGAAGTCCTCCTCGCGGTACTCGGCGGCCGACCCGGCGGCCGTCGCCTCGCGCAGTTCGATCCGGCGGATCTTGCCGGAGACCGTCTTGGGCAGCTCGGCGAACTCCAGCCGCCGGATGCGCTTGTAGGGGGCGAGGACGTCACGCGAGTGCTCGAACAGCACCTTCGCGGTGTCGGGTCCCGGCTCCCAGCCGGCCGCGAGCACGACGTACGCCTTCGGTACGGCGAGCCGCAGTTCGTCCGGCGCGGGCACCACGGCGGCCTCGGCCACCGCCTCGTGCTCCAGCAGCGCGCTCTCCAGCTCGAACGGGGAGATCTTGTAGTCGGAGGCCTTGAAGACGTCGTCGGAGCGGCCGACGTAGGTGATGTAGCCGTCCTCGTCGCGGGAGCCGATGTCGCCGGTGCGGTAGTAGCCGCCGGCCATCGCCTCCGCCGTACGGTCCGGGTCTCCGTGGTAGCCGGTCATCAGGCCGACGGGCGGGTCGGACAGGTCGAGCGCGATCTCGCCCTCGGCCGCGCCGGGCGCACCCGACACCGGGTCGAGCAGCTCGACCCGGTACCCCGGACTCGGCCGGCCCATCGACCCCGTCTTCAGCGGCTGGCCGGGGCTGTTGGAGACCTGGACGGCGGTCTCGGTCTGCCCGAAGCCGTCCCGGATGGTGACGCCCCAGGCCCGCCTGACCTGCTCGATGACCTCGGGGTTCAGGGGCTCCCCCGCCGCCAGCGCCTCGCGGGGCGGGTGCGCAGCTGGGTCAGGTCGGCCTGGATGAGCATGCGCCACACGGTCGGCGGGGCGCAGAATGTGGTGACGCCCGCGCGGTCCATCTCGGCCATCAGCCGGGCCGCGTCGAAGCGGGTGTAGTTGTGGATGAAGACGGTCGCCTCCGCGTTCCACGGCGCGAAGAGGTTCGACCAGGCGTGCTTGGCCCAGCCGGGCGAGGAGATGTTGAGGTGCACGTCGCCGGGCTTGAGGCCGATCCAGTACATGGTCGCCAGATGGCCGATCGGGTACGAGGTGGGTGTGCTCGACCAGCTTGGGGTGGGCGGTGGTACCCGAGGTGAAGTAGAGCATCAGCGGGTCGTCGGCCAGGGTCGGCGCGTCCGGCGTGAACTCCGCGGAGGCGGTGTCGGCGTCCGCGTAGGACCGCCAGCCCTCGACGGGGCCGCCCACCGCGATCCGGGTGTACGACCCCGGCACCTCGTCGAACTTGGCGGCGTCCTCGGAGCGCACGATCACCTGCCGGACCCGGCCGCGGGCGACGCGGTCGCGCAGGTCGGCGGGGCCGAGCAGCGGGGTGGCGGGGATGACGACGGCGCGCAGTTTCATCGCGGCGAGGGCCGTCTCCCACAGCTCGGTCTGGTTGCCGAGCATGACGAGGATCCGGTCCTCGGGGCGCACGCCCTGGGCGCGCAGCCAGTTGGCGACGCGGTTCGAGCGCTCGGACATCTCCGCGAAGGACAGGGCGGACTCGGTGCCGTCCTCCTCGACGATGCGCAGGGCCGTGCGGTCGTTCCCGGCCGCGATGGCGTCGAACCAGTCGAGCGCCCAGTTGAAGTGCTCGGGCCGGGGCCAGGAGAAACCCTCGTAGGCCGTGGCATAGTCCTCGCGATGTGCCAACAGGAAATCCCGCGCACTACGGAACGACTCACTCGCCGTCGTCATCTGTCCTCCTCAGTACCGGACCATTGCCGGGCGGCCCTCTGACATCGTGTAATCCGTGATGTGGGTCTCACTACCCCCGTACGGGGGTGTGTGCAGCAGGACGGCCGCAATGAAGGGGCGAGCGGGTGACGACGGACGCGGCAGGGATGGTGGAGATTCAGTCGGCGCTGGTCCGGCTCCGGCGCGGCACGGGGCTGCCGGTCGCCTTCGGCGGCCTGGTGGAGTCCGGCCGGCAGATGCGCATCAGCGAACTGAGCGGCACCGCGACCCCCGCCCTGCGCGCCCTCGCGGTCTGCTCGGGCAACGGCCTCGGCGGCAAGGCGGTCGCCCTCGCCCGCCCGTGCGCCGTCCTCGACTACTCCGCCTCCCGCCAGATCAGCCACGAGTACGACGCCCCGGTCGCCGCCGAGGGCCTGCGCGCGATCCTCGCGGTCCCGGTCGTCGTACGCCGCCGCGTCCGCGGTGTCCTCTACGGCGCGCTGCGCACCGCCCAGCCGCTCGGCGACCGGATGCTGAGCGCGGCGATGGAGGCCGCCCGGGACGTCGAACAGGCCCTGGTCGTACGGGAGGAGGTGCGGGAGCTGCTGAGCGCGGCGCGTCCGGCGCCGGCCCCCGACCCGGCGGCGAGCGCGGTGTGGGAGCAGGTGCGGGAGGCGCACACGGCGCTGCGGGCGCTGGCCCCGCGCATCGCGGACCCGGCGTTGCGGGCCGAACTGCTGGACGCCTGCGGCCTGTTGACGGCGGAGGCGGCCACCGGTGAGGTCGGGCTGACACCCCGGGAGCTGGACGTCCTGGCGTGTGTGGCGGCGGGGGCGACGAACGCGGTGGCGGCGGAGCGGCTCGGGCTGCGGGCGGAGACGGTGAAGGGGTATCTGCGCTCGGCGATGCGGAGGCTCGGGGCGCACACCCGCGGGGAGGCCGTGGTGGCGGCGCGGCGGGCGGGGGTGCTGCCGTGAGAGAGGTCGCGGTGCCTCCGGAGCGGGCTTCCGTGGCGAGCGTCTATTCATTCATCGGAGCTTTGAATTTCCTGATGCCGCCCCGTTGTTATTTCCCTCACGACCCCGTCCATCCGAATTTCAAGGACTGATTGCCTAATATTGGCCCGGACACGACACACGAGGGGAGCGGTGACCGTGCGACGGGACTTCAAGGAGCCTGCCAGATGCCGCCCCGACCTGGTCATCGGCCGGGAGGAGATGTTCTCCGCCGCCCGTGACCAGCTCGCGGAGGGCGGCAGTGTGCTGCTCCACGGCCCCGCCGGAATAGGAAAGTCGACCCTCCTGCGGGCGTTGGCCGCGGAATACGGCGAGACGGCGCGGACCGTGTTGCGCTGCTCGGCCACGGAGTCCGAATCGCATCTCCCTTCCTGGCCCTCGCCGACCTCCTTGGTCTGGTCCTGGACGAGGTGTCCGAGCGGCTGCCCGCCGCACAGCGCACGGCACTGGAATCCGCGCTCACCGGACGCGGCGAGTCCTCCCTCCAGCGCGACGGACTCGCCCTGCGCCTGGCCGTCCTGTCCGCGCTGCGCGCCCTCGCGGCCGACGGTCCCGTCCTCGTCGTAGCCGACGATCTGCAGTGGCTGGACCCGGCCAGCGCGGAGTTGCTCGGGTTCGCGGCGCGGCGGCTCGGGGACACGCAGGTGCAGATGGTGTTCGCGGTGCGCACCGAGGGCCAGGAGTACGACCGGTATCTGAGCGCGTCGCCGCCGGACACCCTCGCGTTCCGGCTCAGTCCGCTGTCCCGGGCGCAGGTGTCCGGGCTGCTCGACCATCGCGGGTACGCCGGGCTGCCGCGCTCCACGGTCCGCGAGATCCACCGTACGAGCGGCGGAAACCCCTTGTTCGCGCTGGAGTTGGGCCGCGCCCTGGCCGAGAACCCCACCCCGCCGAGACCCGGCGAGCCGCTGCCCGTGCCGACGTCGCTACGCGCGTTGGTGCTGAGCCGGCTCGACATGCTGCCCGCCGAGGCGCGCCGCACGCTGCTGGTCGCGAGCGCGGGCGCCCGTCCCACGGTCGCCCTGCTCCAGACGGCCGGCCGGGAGAACGCGGAGGCGGAGACCGCCCAGGCGGCCGAACTCGGCCTGCTGGCAACGGAACCCGAGGGCCCCGCCGTACGGTTCGCGCATCCGCTGATCTCAGCCGCGTTGTACGCGGAGGCGCCCGCGCAGGAGCGGCGGGCCGCGCACGCGGCGCTGTCGACGGCGGCCTCCGACCCCATCGAGCGCGCCCGGCATCTCGCCCTGGCCACCACCGGCACCGACCCGGAGGTCGCCGCCCGCCTCGCCGAGGCCGCGACCCTGGCCCGCGACCGGGGGCGCCCTCGGTCGCCGCCTCGCTCGGACTGCTCGCCGCCCGGCACACCCCCGGCGACAGCGTGCCGGGCCCGGACGAGCGCAGGTTGCAGGCCGCCGAGGACGCGATCACCGCCGGGGAGCTGGACCTCGCCCGGGACATCGCGCGCGAGGTGCTGACCCGGACCTCGGTGGCCGCCGAGCGGGTGCGGGCCTGGATCATCGTGATCGACACCGCCGGCCACTCCATGGCGGACGTCGACGCCGTCTTCCCGCAGGCCCTCGCCGACGCGGGCGACGACCCCGGCTGCTCGCCCTGGTCCGCTACCAACTGGCCTGGCGCGCCCTGCTGGTCGAGGGCGACTTCGCCGAGGCCCGCGCCGAGACCGCGCGCTCCGCCGAGCTCGCCGCGCGCGCAGGCGACCGGCGCACCGAACTCCTCGCGCTCTCCTTCCAGGCGCAGACCGAGACCCTGATGGGCCACCCCGACGCACCCCTGACCATCAAGCGCGCCCTGAAGGAGCCCCAGGACCCGAGGGTGGCGTGCCATCACAACGGCGCGGGCTCGGCCCGGTTCCGCTGGCTGGTGATGAGCGATCAGCTGCCCGAGGCCCGCGCGACCATCACCGCGCTGCTGCGCGAGGTGCGGCGGCGCGGGTCGGTGGAGAGCGAGGTGCACTTCCTGCGCGGCTTCGCCGAGACCGAACTGCGCTCCGGGCACTGCGGCCGCGCCCTCGACCTGGCCCGCGAAGGGCTCCGGCTGGCCCGCGACTCCGGCATCGGGCAGACCGCGTCCGCGATGCTCACCGCGCTCGCCGAGGCCTCCGGCGGTGACGTGGACGAGGCGCTGGCCCTCGCCCGGGAGGCGGTCGAGCACGCCGAGGAGGACGGCGACCAGATGTATCTGTCCCGTGCCCTCGGGGCCCTGGGATACGCCCAGTTGGTCGCCGGGGACGCCCACGGGACCGTCCGCTCGCTGCGCCGGGTCCGCGAACTGGAGCAGGCCCTCGGGGTCACCGACCCGGCCCGGGGCCGCTGGCACGGTGACCTCGCCGAGGCCCTCGTCCGGATCGGCGAGAGCGCCGAGGCCCAGGACGTCATCGACGTGACCCGGGAGCGCGCGCTGCGGCTGGGCCGCGAGAGCGTCCTCGCCGTCCTCGACCGCGCCGAGGCCCTGGTGCGCGCGGAACGCGGCGAACACGACGCCGCCGTGGCGCAGCTGACGTCCGTTCAGTACCGCCTCGCCAAGCTGGGCTACGGCCTGGAGGAGGCGCGCGCCGCCTTCGCGCTGGCGTCGCTGCGGACCGGACAGCCAGGACCGACGTCCTACGACGAGGCGACCCGGCTGTTCCGGCGGTGCCGGGCGCTGCCCTGGCTGCGGCAGGTGGACGAGGCCGCCGTGGCGCGCCCGCCGGAGCCCGCGCCGGTGCCCACGCCCGCGCCGACCCTCGAAGGGCTCGACGGGCTGGCCTCGATGGAGCGTCAGGTCGCCGCGCTCGTCATGGAGGGCGCCACCAACCGGGAGATCGCCGCCCGGCTGTTCATCAGCGTCAAGACGGTCGAGGCGACCCTGACCCGGGTCTACCGCAAGCTGGGGATCCGCTCCCGGGTGGATATCGTCCGACTGGCGGCGGGGCGCCGTCCGAACTGAGGACCTACGGGTTTACTGTGCGGCGACCGAGGGTTTTCCCTGCCCAACTCCCCTAGGGGTTCCCTCATTGGGAGCAGGGTGCACCGGGTTCTAGCTTATGGGTGTGCCGCTCGCCCGGGCATACGGGGTCGGTCCCGCGACCCCGTTGCACCCCCCACACCCGCGCGACCCCCACCGGCAACCCAGTGAGGAGACTCATGTTCGGGCTCAACCGCGCCAGGAGAACCACCGCAGTCGTCGCAGCAGCAGCCGCTGCCGCGGCGACCGCACTGCTCAGCGCCCCCACCGCTGTGGCAGCCCCCAGCCCATCGTCGGCGGTTCCACGACCACGACGACGTCGTACCCGTTCGTCATGCAGATCACGGACGCCTCGCAGAACCAGTTCTGCGGCGGCACGCTCGTCTCCGCGACCAAGGTGGTCACCGCCGCCCACTGCATGGTCGGCGAGAGCACCAGCAGCGTCCGCGTGGTCGGCGGCCGTACCTACCTCAACGGGACGAACGGCACCGTCAGCAAGGTCAGCAAGATCTGGATCAACCCCAGCTACACGGACGCCACCAACGGCGACGACGTGGCCGTCCTGACGCTGTCGACGTCGATGCCCTACACCACGGCGTCCTACGTCTCCTCCTCCCAGACCAGCGTGTACGCGGCCGGCACCACCGCCCGCATCCTCGGCTGGGGCACCACCTCGGAGAACGGCAGCTCCTCCAACCAGCTGCGGACCGCGACCGTCCCGATCGTGTCCGACTCCAGCTGCAAGAGCTCCTACGGTTCGGACTTCATCGCGTCCGACATGGTTTGCGCCGGATACACATCCGGCGGCGTAGACACCTGCCAGGGCGACAGCGGCGGTCCCCTGCTCATCGGGGGCGTCCTGGCAGGGATCACTTCTTGGGGCGAGGGCTGTGCCGAGGCGGGCTACCCGGTGTGTACTCCCGGCTGACCACGTTCTCCAGCCTGGTGACCGCACAGGTCAACTCGTGACCCGGAAGAACTCCTGAGTATCCCTCAGGGAAGAACCAGGGTGCGTTGCGGGCTTCCACGAGCAGCCCGCAACGCACCCTATCCATATGCCGGTTGACGCCTGTTGCTCGTCGACCTACTTGTCGACCTGCTCGTCGACCTACTTGTCGGCGGTGAGCTTCCCCGCCGCACCCCAGCTGTCGGCCGGCACCTCGTGGATCCACACCTGCACGCTCTCGGCGGGGATCCTGTACGCGTCGACGAAGGCGTCGGTGACCCGCTTGACGAGGTCCCGCTTCAGCTCGACGTCGCGCGGACCCTGCTGGATGGTCACGATGGGCATGCTGAACTCCCTTGATCTGTAAGCCCGTTGGGGCCGGTGTGCCGGTGCGGACTGGTAGGCCTCCCGGCTGACTCCAGTCCACCGCGTCACCCGCCCCCGACCAAGAAGCAGTCCGCGACCGCAGCGATCAGTTCCCGTGATCGCCGCAGGCCAGCAACAGGGTGTCCAGATGCGGCAGCGCCTTCGTGGCGTGCACGGCGAGGCCCGTCGACAGAGTGAGGCCCGGCGCCGCGAACGGTACGAAGGCCACGCGCGGGCTGTGCAGCACGCGCGCGTGGGAGGCGTAGACGACCGTCCACAGCGGGCGCGCGCCGATGCTCGCGAGGGTGTCCTGGAGGGAGCCGCTCACCGGTCCGGGCAGCGGCTCGAACCCGGCGTCGTGGCAGGCGCCGACGACCAGGTCGACGAGGGCGGGATTGTTCCGGCGCTCGGTGAGGGCCAGGGGCAGCGCGGCGAGTTCCTCGATACGGAGCTCCGGCCGGCCCGCGAGCGGGTGCGAGGCGGGGACGGCGGCCACCAGCGGATCGGCCCACAGCGGCAGCACCCGTACGCCCGGCACCGGCTCCACCGCCCGGACGAACGCGGCGTCCAACTGCCCGCCCGCGACCCGCGCGAGGCGTTCACCGACCGGCAGCGAGAACAGCTCGACCGGAACGTCCGGCGCCCGTTCGGCGAACGCGCCGAGCACCCGGTCCAGATGGGCGCCGAGTCCGGTACTCGTGCCGATCTGCAGCCCTTCCGGCGGGGCTACGGCCGCGCGGGCGCGCTCGGCGGCGGCCAGCACGGCCCGCGCGCCTCGGGCAGCAGCCGCTCCCCCGCACCCGTGAGCCGCACCCGCCGGGGCGAACGGTCGAACAGCTCGGCCCCCAACTCCCGCTCCAGCCGCCGGATCTGCTGACTCACCGCCGACTGCACGATGTGCAGCCGCTCGGCGGCCCGCCCGAAGTGCAGCTCCTCGGCGACGGCGACGAAGTAGGTGAGCTGCCGCAGTTCCATGCCCCCGACTCTAGAGGGGCCGCCTGGACGCCTGTTTCAATGAGCGCCGGAACCAGGGCCGGAACCAGGGCCGGCGGGAGCGCCGGACAAACGCGAGCGGGTGGGAGTGACAGACATGGTGTCCACGGACCGTTTCCTCGCGTTCGCAGCGATGTCGTTGCTGGTGATCGTGATCCCGGGACCCAGCGTCCTGTTCGTCATCGGCCGCGCGCTCGCCCACGGCCGCCGTACGGCGGTGGCGACGGCGATCGGCAACGTCTTCGGCTCGTACCTACTCGTGACAGCGGTCGCGTTCGGCATCGGCTCACTGGTGGAACGCTCGGTCGCGGTCTACCTGACGGTGAAGCTGGCGGGTGCGGCCTACCTCGTCTACCTGGGCGTCCAGGCGTTCCGCCACCGCAAGGAACTCAAGGCGTCGGCGATGCGGGCGGGCCCGGCGACCGAACCCCGGGCGACCTCCGCACGGTCCTCGACGGCGCCCTCGTCGGCGTCACCAACCCCAAGGGCGTGGTGTTCTTCGCCGCCGTACTCCCCAGTTCGTCAACCACTCCACGGGCCACGTCCCGCTCCAGATGCTCCTGCTCGGCCTGATCCCCATCTCCATCGGCCTGGTCACGGACACTCTCTGGGGCCTGACCGCCTCGGCGGCCCGCACGTGGTTCGCGGGCTCCGACCGCCGGCTGTCTCTGATCGGCGGGGCGGGCGGGTTCACGATGATCGGGCTGGGGTTGACGGTGGCGGTGACGGGGCGGGCGGACTGATCTTTGTACGGGCCCTAGGGGACCTCGGGGCCGACGACCGTCCCGAACCGGATGTCGTACGACGTCCCCTTGTGCAGGGTGTCGAGCATCAGCGCCCCCTCGGCGACGACCTCGCTCCGCTGCGCCTTGCTCAACTTGCCGAAGGGCTCGATGACGAGGTGGCCGGCACCCTCGTCGAGTTTCCAGACACCGGCGAGGAAGCCGTCGACGAGGAGGGTGCGGTGAGCGACGTTGCCCTGCCAGGCGCGGCCCCGGTACTCGGCCGGTACGACCCGGGTGCGGTCGGCGTGGGAGAGGAGCAGGTTGTCGAACTCCGGGAGGAAACGCGGCGGGGCCGGGGTGTCGGCGGCGGGGCGGGGAGCGTCCGGGAGGTCGAAGAGTTCGACGCCGTTCGGGTCGTGGAAGGTGACGAGTTGGGGCCGTAGCCGCTCGAAGGCCTCGCGCAGGCGGGTCAGGCCGGCCCAGGTCTGCATGTCCCTCACGGAGGCCGGGCCGAAGGCGGCGAGGTAGCGGAGCACGGTGGCGTCCGGGGCGGGCGCGGGTTCGGCGGGGCGGCCCAGCCAGTGCTCGGCGGTGGTCAGGGCCACCTGCCCGCTCTGCCCCCAGAGCCCGCGCGGGGTGACCTGGACGAGCGGCAGCTTGCACCGGGCGGCGATCGCGAGGGCCTGCGGGTCGGCGTCCGGCCACTCGACGAGCAGCGCCTGCCTCAACTCCTTCATCGTGCGCGGCTCGGCCTCGACGAGTTCCCGGGCGAGGACGGCGAGCCGGTCCAGATCGACCCCGAGGAGCCCCTTACGGAAGGTCCCCAACTCCCGATCCCGGGCGGCCTGCACCAACGGCCGCAGGGTGAGAGCGTCGTCCGCCGTGTGGGTGTGGATGGTGGAACGAAGGGTGACGATCCGGACGACCTCACGCTCGGCCATCGCCCCGGACAGCTCCTCGGGTGCGAAGCCGTCGAGGCGGGCGGCGAGGGCGTAGTACGGCGGCTTGACGTTCTGCGCCTGGAGACCGAGGAGGCGCGAGACGGCTGCGCCGGCGGGGAGGGGGTGCGGTGGAGGAGGAGTTGGCGGTGGAGGGTGGCGCGGTTGAGGGTGCGGGTGTCCAGGACGGCGGCGGGGGCTTTGACGGGGTGGGGGTTTGGCTTTGGTGGGAGGTTGGGGTTGGGGTTGGGGCTTGGTGGGGGGCTTGGCCTGGGCCGGGGTCTTCGCGTCAGCCGGGGGCTTCTCCTTGGTCACGTTCTCCACGCTACGGGCGGTTGCGGACAGGGGGTGTCCGCAACTCTCACCGAATCCGGGAACGGGTGCACACGCCAAGGTCGTTTGCCGCGTATATCCTGCTCCTGCTCTGATCCCGCTCCGCGATCACGCAGACGTAGGTTCGACCGAGAGGCAGCCGCGCATGCCCCAGCGACGCGCCCGCCCCACCTCGAAGAACGGCAGGACCGGCCGACGCCCCGGCTGGCGCCGCACACCCGCCCCACCCCGAAATGGCCCCCGAGACCCCGGCGTCCACGTCCGACGCGCCGCCCCCGGATCCGTCCGACGCGGGCAGCGTCGTGCAGGCCGCCCTGTACCGGGACGGCGTACGCGTCTCCGCGCCGGAGACCCTCGCCGACACCTTCCGCGAACTCCGCGAACAGCCCTCCGGCATGGCCTGGATCGGCCTCGCCCGCCCCACCGAAGGCGAACTCCTCTCCCTGGCAGCCGAGTTCGACCTCCACCCGCTGGCCGTCGAGGACGCGATGGAGGCACACCAGCGGCCCAAACTAGAGCGCTACGGCGAGACGCTGTTCGTCGTCCTGAGCGCGGCCCGCTACCTGGACAACACGGAGGAGGTCGACTTCGGCGAACTGCACGTCTTCGTGGGCCCGGACTTCGTGATCACGGTCCGGCACGGCGCGGCCCCCGACCTCTCCGCGGTGCGCCAACGCATGGAGGAATCCCCGGAGTTGCTGAAACTCGGCCCCGAGGCGGTGCTCTACGCCATCCTCGACGCGGTCGTCGACGGCTACGCACCGGTCGTCGCCGGCGTCCAGACCGACATCGACGAGATCGAGACAGAGGTCTTCCGCGGCGACCCGAAGGTCTCCCGCCGCATCTACGAACTCTCCCGCGAAATGGTCGAGTTCCAACGCGCCACCCGCCCCCTGGTCGGCATGCTGCACAGCCTGATGGCCGGCTTCGCGAAGTACGGCACCGACGAGGAACTCCAGCGCTACCTCCGCGACGTAGCCGACCACGTCACCCACACCAGCGAACAGGTAGACGGCTTCCGCCAGGCCCTCACCGACATCCTCACCGTGAACGCGACCCTCGTCACCCAGGAACAGAACGCGGAAATGCGGGCGTTGGCGGAGGCGGGCTTCGAGCAGAACGAGGAGATCAAGAAGATCTCCAGCTGGGCAGCCATCCTCTTCGCGCCCACGCTCGTCGGCACGATCTACGGCATGAACTTCACACACATGCCGGAGCTGAACTGGGGCCTCGGGTATCCGTTCGCGATCGGGCTGATGGGGGTCGTCTGCGTCAGCCTGTACCTGATTTTCAAGCGCCGGGACTGGCTCTAGGCAGGCAGCGCCCTGGCAGGGGAAGAGCGTTTCGGCGTGGGTGCGGTTGACGGCCTGGAGGACACCAGGGTCGACACCGCTGCCGAGGCCGTTGGCGAGTACTGGCTCGCGGCGGCGGGGGCGAACGGCCAGTCGCTGCCGAAGAGGATGTGTCCGGGGCGGGCAAAGGCGAGCAGCGTGGGCAGGGCGGCGGGCTGGAGGACAGCGCGGTGTCGTAGTAGCGGCCGCGCAAGTCGTCCAGCACGTCCAGGAGGCTGCGTCCGGTGTCGCCTGCGACGGCCAGGGCCATGCGGTGGGAGGCGTAGGGCACGAAGCCGCCGGCGTGGCTGAGGATGAACCGGATGTTCGGGTACGTGCGTACGACGCCGTTGCGGACCAGGAGGTATGCGGCCCGGGTGGTGTCGAGGAGGAAGTCGGCGGCGAACGGCGGGAGCCCGTCGACGGCGGGTGCCGGGAGGTCGGCGGGGTGGACGAACACGACTTCGCCCCGGTCGTTCAGGGTCTGCCACAGTTCGCCTTGGCCGCCCGCGCCGACGTGGACGCCCTGGTTGTTGGCGAGCAGGGTGACCCCGTCGGCCCCAGTTCGTCCAGGGGCCGCTCGGCCTCGACGGCGGAGGCGGTGGCATCGGGCATGGGGCATGGGGCAGCGTGGCGAAGTACCCGAAACGGCCCGGGTGTTGGGCGGCGAGGGACACGGAGAAGTCGTTGACCTCAGCCTGTATCCGATAGCAGTCGTGGTCCGTACGCGGGAGCCTCGAACGCAGGCGCCGACGGAGTGCCTGAGGCCGCCGGGCAAGGTCAGCCTCGGTCCGATCTGGACGACCCGCTGGGCCGGGGGCTATCCCCGCCGCGATCCAGCCTTTGGCGCGGAGCGCCGTCAGATCGGCGAGCGCCTCGCGGGAAACGCCAGTGGTGGAGTACGTGTTCCCCCCGCCATCACGGAGTTGCTATGCGGTCGGGAGCCCCGTCGAGGCGCAGGACCGGGTCAGCCTGCCAGTTGGGCCAGGGCAAGCGCGTGGGCCTGGGTGAGGGAGTCGGCCGCGGCGCACGGGACGTCCGGTTGTACGCCGGTGCCCTCCCAGTTCGTGCCGGAGACGGGATTGACGGCGCGGCCGACCGGGACCGTGGCTTCCAGGTGGGGTGTACGGTCCAGCCCTCGCACGGGTGGGCGCCGCCGCGGGTGCGCTCGCCGACGACTATCGCGCGGCCGAGTTGCTGGAGGTCGTAGGCCAGTTCCTCGGCTGCGGAGAAGGTGTCGGCGCTGGACAGCACGTACAGCGGTTTCGTGCCGCCGAAGCGGGTGCCGGGGACGTGCGGGAGGCTCCAGGACTGTTCGGTGCGGTCGTCGGCGCGCCAGTACATGGAGTTGAGGTGGGTGCGCTCGTCGAGCAGGTAGCTGCAGACGAAGGCGACCGTGTCCGGGTCGCCACCCCGGTTGGCGCGCAGGTCGATGATCAGTGCCTGGGCGCGGGAGGCCAGGGTGAGGGCGGCGCTCAGTGGCTCGGCGGCCCACTCCAGTGGAAAGAGCATCGGGGCCAACTCCAGTACGGCGACTGCGCCGTTGAGCAGTTCCACTCGGGGCGCACCGCCCAGGGAGTTGTCGAAGTCCCGGCGGATGGCAGCCAAGTTGGCCGCTCCCTGCTTGGGGGTACGGGGTCGGCGTGGTGCTTGAGTCTCAAGTGGCGGTCGCCGTTGGCGGATTGCAGGTCCGCGGTGACCAGGCGGGCGAACTCCTCGGCGTCGTCGACGTCGTAGGCACCCTCGGTGAGGCGTCGATGGAGCAGGGTTGCCAGTTGCTCGGCTATGTCGGGGAAGACGTAGTGCTCGGTCAGGAGTCGGGCCGTCTCGTCGATGACGGGGGCCGGCTGAAGCTTCGTCAGGGTTGTCATGGGAGGGAGTAGAGCACCGCCCTTGCGAAAGCGTCAACGAGATTAGACACTTTCGGTATGCGTGATCAGCCTTCCCATCCCCCGCCCCTGAGGACGTTCTGGAGATCGGCGCGCCCGAGCAATTCGCGGCCCTCGCCCACCCGTTGCGGCAACGGCTGCTCTTCGCCCTGGGGCAACGGCCTGCCACCATCAGCCGGCTCGCGGCGCAGCTTGACGCGAAGAAGGGCAACGTCGCCCATCACGTCAAGGTGCTCCGCGAGGCCGGGCTCATCCACGTCGCCGAGACGCGCCAGGTCCGTGGCGGCACCGAGCAGTACTACCAGCGCACCGCCCGCCGCATGCTCGTCGCCGAACCCCAGGCGGCCGGCACCGCCGCGATGTTCGCCGCCGTCGCCCAGGAGCTGGACCTCTCCCCACCGACCACCACCTGACACTGCGTCACCTGCGCCTCAGCCCTGCCACGGCAAGAGAACTCGGCGAAGCACTCGCCAAGTTGGTCGACGACGCGGAAGAAGATGCGGAGGACGAGCCCGTCCACGGCGTGCTGGTGGCGCTCTATCAGCAGGCTCCGCCGACCGCTCCACCGACCGGCCCCGCCAGTGGTGCCGTGGGCGCGGCGGGTGGCTGAAGCGACCGTGTCGGTGATCTCCACCGTCTCGCCGGCGCGGGCCACACCGCGTTGACCGGCCCGTCGGGCGTCGACACCGAGAGTTCGTCGCGCGGGTCCCGCCGCGGCTCCAGCTGGTCGTTCGGCGACAAGGTCCTCGCTCCGGCCCCTCTCGCGTCCGGCCCCGCGCCGTGATCGGCGGGGGTCGCCAAGTCCCGTTGTCTGTAGGAAGGATGAGCCCTACGGCTCCGACGTCCACCGTGCCCATACCGGGCGGCGGCGAGTGGATACCTGGTGCACCGGCGGGACTTCAGTCGCTGTGAGTGACCGCGTCGGCGTCGGCGTCGGCGTCGAGCGCGTCGAGTACGGCGTCCCCGTTCGCCCTGGCCCACTCCGTCAGCATGTGGATCGGGTCGATCAACGTCGCGCCCAGCGGGGTGAGTTCGTACTCGACGCGGGGCGGCACCTCGGCGTAGGCGTGGCGTTGGATGAGGCCGTGGGCCTGGAGTCGGCGGAGGGTCTGGGTGAGCATCTTGCGGGAGATGCCGCCGATCAGCTCGACCAACTCGCCGTGGCGGACGGGGCCTTGGCTGAGGCCGTAGAGCACGACCGCGGTCCACTTGTCGGCGAGGAGTTCGACCGTCAGGCGTGCCGGGCAGTCGGCGAGGAAGGGATCACCGGGACCGTAACCGCTCATGGCGCCTAAGGTACCTGGCGGTTCCTGTCGGAAACCTAGCGTGGGTTCCCTCCCCTTCCCAGCCAGGAGAGTCATGCAGCCCATGGAACCCGTACAACCCACCCGACCGACCCGACCCACCCAACCCACGCGATCCATGCGGGTCATCACCCAGCAGACCCTCGGCGGACCCGAGGTGCTCACCATCGTGGACGCGCCCGAACCCCGCGCGCTCCCGACCGAGGTCCTCGTCCGCGTCCGGGCGATCGGGCTGAACCCGCTGGAGGCGCGGCTGCGGGCCGGTGAGTTCCCGCTGCTCGGCCCGCCGCCGTTCGTCCTCGGCTGGGACATCAGCGGCGTGGTCGAACAGGCGCCGGGGACCTGGCGGTTCAGGCCCGGCGACGAGGTCTTCGGGATGCCTCTGTTCCCTGGCGCGGCGAACGCGTACGCCGAGGTCGTGTCGGCGCCCGCACTGCACCTGGCCCGCAAACCGGCCTCACTCTCGCACGTCGAGGCGGCCGCGCTGCCCGTCGTCGGGCTGACGGCGTGGCAGGGCCTCGTCGATCTCGGCGGTGTGGGCGAGGGCGACCGCGTGCTGATCCACGGCGGTGGCGGCGGGGTCGGCCACGTCGCGATCCAGCTCGCGAAGGCACTTGGCGCGTATGTGATCGCGACCGCGAGCGGAAGCAAGCGGGAGTTCGTCGAGGGGTTCGGCGCCGACGAGGTCATCGACTACACGGCGGTCGACTTCACCGAGGCGGTCCGCGACATCGACCTCGTGCTCGACACGATCGGCGGCGACACTGTCGAGCGGTCGCTCCAAGTACTGCGCCCCGGCGGCCACTTGGTGACAGCGGTCGCCGAGGAGGACAAGGACCTCATCGCCCGCTACGAGGCGGCCGGCCTGCGCTTCAGCGGCATCGCGGTCGACCCCGATCCGGTCGCCCTGCGCGGTCTCGTCGCACTCGTCGATCAGGGCAAACTCCGCGTCCACGTGCAGGAGACGTTCCCGTTCGAGCGGGTCGCCGACGCCCACCGCCTGCTGGACACAGGCCACTTGCGGGGCAAGCTCGTCCTCACCCTCTGATCCCGCCGGAGCCAGGCCCACTGACGAGCGGCCGGTGACGTGCCGGCCGCCTGTCGTGCGCGATGCCGCCCGGCTCCACGCCGACCACACCTTCCGGACGGGCCTCGGCTTCCTGCTCGACGGCATCGAGGCCCGCATGTCAGGGTGATCGCATCCGCCGAACGCGGGGACCCGGTGCGTGAGCGGCATCGCCCACTGCCCGACCAACAGGGAGCAGCGCGCCGTGAAAGTCGAAATCCAGCCGGTCGTAAGGGACTTGGCCGTTCGGCTCGGGGCGGAGGTTCCCTACGCGTTGCACCCCGGGGTCTACCTCGAAGCCGAGAGCGGCTACTTGGGGTCCTGGTCCCACTACGACGAACCGCCCGGCGACGTGCTCGACACCCTCGTCACGTACGAACCGCCTACGGAACCCCCGCCTCGAACAACACGTACCCCGCATAGGACCCCGACGCGACCGCCGCGACCCCAACACCAGGCACAGCGTGGGCAGTCCGACGGTCCGCAGTCTCATCGCCGGCGGGATGAAGAGGGGGAAGCACGGGAGCAGATAGCGGGACACGTTGCCGAAGATCTGTTGGCTGCCCAGGACCAGGGCGAGGGTGAGCAGGGTGTAGACGATCAGGACGGCCGGCGGGCGCAGGCGGATCAGGAAGGGAAGGACGAGTGCGGCCAGGAGGACGGTGGCCGCGGCGATGGTGTCCTCGAAGGGGAACGCGAAGAGGTAGTCGAAGCGGCCGACCGCCATGGAGCTGAAGACGTCGGCGGTCTGTTTGCCGTAGTCGAAGGTGTGTCCCCAGGCGCCCTTCTGGAGGGCGAAGTAACCGGCCAGGTTGCCCATGCGGTTGCCGACCCAGAGGAGGTAGCCGGTCAGGCCGAGCGGTGCGACCAGCATGGCGAACCAGGGGTCGCCGTGGGTCCCGGCGGCGGTGGAGCGTCTGGAGCGCGGCGACCGTGACGGCTGCGATGAGGGCGACGGCCGTGGGGCGGTTCAGGCCGGCGGCGAAGGTCAGGACGCCCGCCGTGAGCCAGCGGTCGGTCATGACGGCATGGCAGGCCCAGACCGCGAGGGCGATGTAGAGGGATTCCGAGTACGCCGCCCACTCCATGCCGGAGCCGGGCCACACCGCCCACAGACCGGCCGCCGCGAACCCGGCCCGTCTGCCCCCGAACCTCGCCGTGACCGCGTGGATGCCGAGCGCCGCGGCGAACGACGCCACGACCGAGACCAGCATCCCGGAGCCGTACAGCCCGAGGCCCGTGACCTCGGAGACCAGTCGCATCATCGCCGGGTAGAGCGGGAAGAAGGCCGCCGAGTTGCCTTCGAGGGTGATCATGCCGGTGGCGCCGGGGACATGGACGAGCGCGGGGTCGTAGCCGTGCGCGGCGATCTGCTGGTACCACCAGCCGTCCCACGTCGCGAGTACGTCCCACACGTGGGCGCCGCCGCCGAAGCGCGGGTTCTTCGTCCGGAAGCCGCCGTCGGAGTCGAGGAGGTACATGAAGACGGCGAAGCCGATCAGCTTCAGCACGCCGTACAGCGCTAGCACCGGGCCGTAGTGACGGGTCGTGCGGCGCAGGAAGTCGCCAACCTCCGTGCGGGACACGTCAGTTGCGGTCTCGGAGACAGGGCGCGTCAACGTCGTCGTCTCGCTCATGTCGTCGTCGCCTCCGTCTCGTCGCGGCGCCCGGCCGGGAACACCCAGGCCCGGAAGAGCAGGAACCGTACGAGAGTCGCCGCGAGGTTGGCCGCGACCAGCACCCCGACTTCCGTGCCGCGCGCGGGAGTTGGGTTCGTGCGGTGGAGGAGGGCCAGGGAGCCGCTGGTGAGGGCGAGGCCGATCGTGAAGACCAGGAGGCCCTGGGCCTGGTGGCGGAGGGCGCCGGTGCGGCCGCGCAGTCCGAAGGTCAGGCGGCGGTTCGCGGCCGTGTTGGCGAGCGCGCAGAGCAGCAGCGCCAGCGCGTTCGCGGCCTGACCGCCCGCGACCGGGCGCAACGCCACGTACAGCAGGACGTAGCCGACCGAGCTGACTGCGCCCACGGCGGCGAAGCGCAGCAGTTGGGCGGCCAGGCCGGCCGGGGGCGAACCGTCGGCGGCGGACCGGCGCAGTCCCGCCGTCGGGAGGGTGCCGCGCGCCAACTCCCGCCCTATGCGGGCGATTCCGCGCAGGTCGGCCAGTGCCGTGGACAGGATGTCGACGCGGCTGTCGGGGTCGTCCACCCAGTCGACCGGCACTTCGTGGATGCGCAGTCCGGCCCGTTCGGCGATCACCAGCAGCTCGGTGTCGAAGAACCACCCCGAGTCCTTCACCAGTGGCAGCAGCCGCTCGGCGACATCACGCCGTACCGCCTTGAAACCGCACTGCGCGTCGGAGAAGCCGACGGCGAGGGTGGACCTCAACAGGGCGTTGTAGCAACGGGAGATGGCCTCCCGCTTGGGGCCGCGCACCACCCGGGAACCACGGGCCAGGCGGGTGCCGATCGCGATGTCGGAGTGGCCGGAGATCAGCGGGGCGACCAGCGGGAGGAGCGCCGCGAGGTCGGTCGACAGGTCGACGTCGACGTAGGCGAGGACGGGTGCGCGTGACCCGGACCAGGCCGCGTGCAGCGCCCGGCCCCGGCCCTTCTCGGGAGCCGCAGCCACCCAACTCGGACAGTTCGGAGGCCAGTTGGGCGGCGATGCGCGGGGTCGCGTCCGTGCTGGCGTTGTCCGCGACCGTGATGCGGAAGGGGTACGGGAACGTCTCCAGCAGGTGGGCGTGCAGGCGCCGTACGCTCGGTTCGAGGTCCGTCTCCTCGTTGTACACGGGGACGACCACGTCGAGGACGGGCTCGTGCTGGTGGGCGGACACCGGTGTGCGGAGCGGTAGTTGGCTCATCTGGCTCGTCGGCAATTTCATGTTCTGTCCTGGTCTGTGAGTCGTCGCAGGGCATGCGGGATCGCCGGCGGGCGCGATGTCGCAACGAGGATGTACGGGCTGAGACCTACGGGCCGATGGGGCCTATGGGGTGGGGCGGGTCATCCGGTGTTCGTCGCCCCCACACCGACCGTCTCGGACGACTCGGTCGCCGGGGGTGCCGTGGCCGTGTTCGTCGAAGTGCCGTGTCCCGTGGACGTGTTGGCCGTCCCCGTGGCGGACGGCGGCGCGGCCGGGCCGGTCGTGGCCGGGTCCGTGGACGGGGTGGACGAGCCTCCGCCCGGGTTCGTGGTCGGTGTGGTGGGCGGCGCGGTGGTGCGGGTGGGGTCGGACTGGTGGTCCCGCTCGGGGTGGTGTCCGGGGTCGGGGTCGGGGTGGGGCCGGGGAGGGTCGGGCTCAGGGCGGGGCGGGGCAGCGGGGCCTGCGGTCTGTCGTCCACCCGGTCGTGCGGCAGCAGGAAGAAGCCGAGGCCGATCCCGGCGACGGCCAGGGCGGAGCCGACCGCCCTCTGTGCCGTACGGGCGCGGCGCCTGGCCCGTACGCCGTCGCGGAGCCGGGTCTTGTGCCGGGGTTCGAAGGGGTGGGCTCCTGGGTGTCGCGCATCATCCGCGCGAGCTCCCGCTCGAAGCGGTCGAAGCGATCACCTTGGCCGAAATGGTCCCCCTGGGAGTGGGGATCGCCCTGGTCGAGGTGATCTTCCCGGCCGAACTGGTCGCCTTGGCCGAACTGATCACGTCGGTCGAACTGATCGCCTCGGTCGAACTGATCGCGTCGGTCGAACTCATCGCCTTGGTCGAAGTGGTCCATCAGCTCCCCCTCATCCCACCGGCTCGATGACGTCGCCGAGGATCCGGCGCAGCCGCGCCACGCCCCGCGACGCATGGGACCGGACGGTGCCGACCGGACACCCCAGCACTTCGGCGACCTGCTTGTCGGGCAGGTCCTGGTAGTAGCGCAGGACCACGGCGGCCCGTTGCGCGGGCGGCAGCTGGGCCAGTGCCGCCTCCAGCCGCGAGCGCTCCGCGACCACGGCGGACACGTCCCCGGTCTCCGCCCGGTCGGGCAGTTGCTCGACCGGGCGCTCGCCCCACCAGCGCCGCCGCGCCGAACGCGCCGCCGCCCGGGCGAGGATTCTGCGCACATACGGCTCCGGTGCCTCCTCGCCGATCTTCGGCCAGGCGAACCAGAGTTTGACCATGGCCTCCTGGAGGAGGTCCTCGGCGCGGTGCCGGTCACCTCCCACGAGCAGACAGGCCAGATGGAACAACGCCGACCAGCGGGCTGCCACGAACCCGTCGAACCCCTCGGCCCGACTCTGTTCCATCCGTACCGTCCCCGTTCAGGCAAGCCCCTTACACAGAGAGAAAGGCCCTGGACCCGGTAGCGCGCTGCACTTAGCGGCTGTGATCCGGGTTACATCCGGATCGGGGGTCAAGAGTGCGTCATGTGGAATCCGGGGCTGAGAGGGCCGGGACCTGCCGACGTACTAAGGAAGCAAGCAGACACGACCCCGACGAAGGGCACTTCCTTGAAGCCGCGACGCATCGTCCTGAGCCTCGTCGCAGGGCTCGCCTCCACGCTGTTGCTGGGGGCGTGCGGTTCCTCGAACGGCACCGGCACCGACAATGCCGCTCCGGCCGCGTCGGACCCCGCGATCTCGACACCGGTGGCCTCACCGCCGAGCACGGGCGCGAGTGCGAGCGCCGCGGCCGGCACCGGTTCCGACAGCGGGACCACGACCACCGCCGTGACCGCCAGGGCGATGAACGGCCTGGGCAACGTGGTCACGGACAACAACGGCATGACCCTCTACCGCTTCGACAAGGACGAACCGTCCCCGTCCAAGTGGACGTGCAAGGGCGCCTGCACGATGACGTGGATCCCGGTCATCGTGCGGGACTCCGTCCAGACGTCGGGCGTGGAGAAGAGCCTCCTCGGCACGGTCCACCGGAGCGGCCTGAAGCAACTCACCCTCGCAGGCTGGCCGTTGTACCGGTACATCGGCGACACGGCGGCCGGACAGGTCAACGGCCAGGGCAAGGACGGCGAGTGGTACGCCATCGCCCCCTCCGGACAGAAGTCCGCGACGACGGGCTGAAGACGCCGAAGGTCCCGCAGGTCCACCGGAACGACGTGGATCTGCGGGACCTTCGGCGTGCGGACGCACCCACAAGACCGCCCGGATCAGCGGCTGTGGCCGTCCGAACGCTTGCGGTGGATCGTGAACGTCTCGAAGACCGACAGCTCGCCGTGCGGCTTGTTCACGTTGTAGTACGTGACGTGCATGCGGGTCGTGTCACCGGCGTGGCGGCCCGGGTCGACGGTGAACGCCGCGAAGCCATAGGGGTGTTCGGTGTCGCGGACGCCGGTCCAGATCGCCTCCTCCTTGGTGTAGGTGGAGGTGCGCTTGCCGTTGGAGCCGGGGCTCGACGACACGGCGGTGATGACCTTGGCGGTGCCGTCCTTGAAGAAGCTCTGGTTGGTGGTGCCGGAGACACCGCCGCCGCCGAGGATCATGTGCACGGTGCCGAGACCGGTGTCGATGGAGTCGGTGGCCGTGGAGACCGGGTTCGGGGTGAGCGTCTCGCTGCCGGTGACGACACCGCGCACGGCCAGCGAGCGCTCGTAGTTGTGCTCGTGGCCGCACAGGACCAGGTCGACGCCGTAGCGGTCGAAGAGGGGGCCGTACTTCTGGCGCAGGCCGAGGTCGGCGCCGTTGGCGTCCGAGGAGCTGATCATCACCTGGTGCATGGCGACGACGATCCAGTCGGTGTCGCGCGAGGCCCGGGCCGCCTTCAACTCCTTTTCCAGGAATGCGAGTTGGCGTCCGCCGGAGTAGCCGTTGATGTAGACGTCGCCGCCGTCCTGGAGGCAGTTGTCGTCGTTCTGGAGCACGATCACGCGGACCGAGCCGACGGTGAACGCGTAGTACAGGCCCGCGAGTTCGGCGTCGGTCTCGGTGGAGGGAAGGTTGAAGTACGTCTGGTACGCGCCGAGTCCGATCGGGCCGTTGGCCTTCTCGATCTCGTGGTTTCCGGCCGCCGGCATCCAGGGGCGGAAGCGGGCCGAACGGGTGTTGTTGGTGAAGAAGTTGTTCCAGGTGCGCACCCGGTCGACGTCCAGGTTGGCGTAGCAGAGGTCGCCGTTGAGGAGGTGGAAGAGCGGGGCGACCTGCTCGATGCCGGTGACGATGTCCTTCGTCGCCGGGGTGGAGTTCGCGTCGAGCGCCACGGTGCCGTCGCCCGCCCAGGTGACCTGCGGGGCGGACTGGTCGCCGAAGCTGGTGAAGGTGAAGGGGGCCCGGCCGCGCGGCGCGGTGCGGAAGGTGCCGCTGTCGGGGTCGCGCCCTCGTGGGTGGCCATGTAGACGTAGTCGGTGCCGGGCGACAGGCGCTTCAGCGAGGCGTGGTGGACGTAGACGGTACGGCTGGAGGTGCCGTCCACGTAAGTGACCGTGTGGGCATCGGCCTTGGAGCCGAAGCCGTGCTCCAGGGTGCCGTAGCGGACGGCGGGTCTGGTCACCGGTTTGTCGGTGATCCAGGAGACGTTCATCTGGGTGCGCGGGTCGGCGCCGAAGGTGAGGTGCAGGCCCTGGACCGGGGATGTGCCGGAGGAGTCCGCGGTGAGGTGCAGGGCCGGGGCGGCGAGCGGTGCGGGCCTGCGCCGTGCCTGCTCCCAGCAAGGGGGGTGACGGCCGCGCCGGCGCCGGCCGTACCGAGGAGACCCAGCGCGTGACGCCGGCTGACTCCCTCGGACGACTGCGCGGACCCGTCGGGTGTCTCGGTCTGTGTGGTCATGGTGCCCTCCCTGGCGAGCAGTTGAGCTGACGACGACCGCACAGTGGCGCTTCCCGGCGGCCCCCGAGTGAACAGTGCGTTGCCAGACGGTCATCGCGGCCCGGGGTGCGGGCGCCGGGGAGATTCTTGCCCCGGGCTTTGCCAGGGACGGCCACTTCGTTGACGCGGGCGGGTCGCGGGGCGCGGAGCGAGGAACCATTTCCGGCCACCGCCGACACGCCGTCACGGCGTCATCGCCGCGTCAGGAATCGACCCTCCGGCGTCAGACGCGCGCCAACACCGCGCTCCGTCCGCCCTCTTCCCCTCTTCGATGGGACACGGACGACTGTGTACGCCGAGAGGTGAGTGACGATGAGCGGTGGCGGGCGAGCACGTGCCGTGGTCGGAGTGAGCGGGTCGACGGGCAGCCTGGCCGCGCTGCACCGGGCGGTGCGGGAGGCCCGCCGCACGGACGCGGAGCTGCTGGCTGTCCAGCCGCCCGGTGGAGCGCCTGGGAGCCGCCCGGCGGTGAACTGGCCCACGGGCGTTCGATGTTGGCGCCTCCGGTGGCCCGCCTCCGACGCGACGCGGCCGACCGGCTCCTCGCCGTACTGGACGCGGCGTTCGGCGCGACGGGTCCCGGGGTCCCGTTCCAGGGCCTGGTGGTCCGGGGCACGGCGGGCCGCGCGCTGGTGGAGACCGCAGACCGCCCGGACGACCTCCTCGTCATCGGCACGGGTCCGCGCGGCCCGCTCCGCGCCCTGTTCCCGTCCGTCACCCGCTACTGCGTCGCGCACGCCGGCTGCCCGGTGCTGACGGTGCCGCCGTCGCCGCTGGAGAGCGAGCCGGCCTCCCTGCACCGCCGTATCTCGCTGCGGCTCGACGCGCGGGAGCTGACGGAGGGCGGCGGCTGAACCGTCGTACCCCCGTCAGCAGGGCGTCATGGCTGGACGCTCCCCGTCAAGCATCCGTCAGAGCGGCACCCGGACCCCTCCCCGCGGGCATAGCTTCGAAGAGCGCCCGGCCGCACCGGCCGGGCCCCGCACATCACCTTCCGCAAGGAGCCGCACGATGTCTCCAGTCGAGCACGCCGAGGGCCTCAAGGAACCGGGGACGCCGAGCCCTCCGAACGGGTCCCGGCCGGACTTCTGTACGTCCCGGTCCGGTCGGGTCCCGCGGGCTGCACGGCCCGCTTCTTCCGTACGCCGCTGGGCGGCCGTACGGCGGTCGGTTTCACCTCGGCGGCACGGCTCGCCGCCACCCTGGGCCCCGAGCAGGCGAGTATCCGGCTCTCCGCACCCGCGCTGCGCGCCCTCGCCGCTCCGCTCGGCGTGACGGCCCTCACCGTCGACCCGCAGTTCTCGGCCCCGGCCGCCGACCGTACGGCCGCCGCCGTGCGGGAGCGGGCGAACTTCTGGCGCCGCCGGCATCCCCAGCACGTCGGCGCCCTGCGGGTGACCGGCGCCGCCGCCGCCGTCGCCTGCCTGAACCTCCTGATCGGCTGAGGAGCCCCCATGTCCATCCTGGACGCCCCGCTGCACGTCCTGCCCCAGGTCCCGGCGGACGCCGACGACCTCGCCGTCTGGCCCCGCTCCACCCGCCCCGCCCCCACCGGCGACCTCACCGTCGGCGGGGTCCTCGCCGAGGCCGCCGACCGTTTCGGCACTCCGGTCTACGTCCTCGACGAGCAGGAGATCCGCGAGCGCTGCCGTACGTACCGCACGGCGTTCCCGGAGGCCGACGTCGTCTACGCGGCCAAGGCGTTCCTGTGCCGGGCGATGGCCCACTGGGTGCAGGAGGAGGGGCTCGGCCTCGACGTCTGCTCGGCCGGTGAACTCGCGCTCGCGGTCACCACCGGTTTCCCGCCGGAGCGGATCGTGCTGCACGGCAACGCCAAGAGCCCGGAGGACCTGCGCGCCGCGCTGCGCCTCGGGGTCGGCCGGATCGTGGTGGACAGCACCTCGGAGATCGCCCGGCTGGCCGCGATCACCCCGGCCGGCACCCGCCAGAAGGTGATGGTGCGGGTGGTGCCCGGCGTCGCGGCCGGCGCCCACGTCAAGGTGCGCACGGGGACCGACGACCAGAAGTTCGGCCTGTCGATCACCGACGGCTCCGCGCAGCACGCGGTGACCCGGATACTGACCAGCCGCACCTCGAACTCGTGGGCCTGCACTGCCACATCGGCTCGCAGATCGCCACCACGAAGCCGTACGTCGCCGCGGTCCGGCGCATGGTCGGGCTGTTGGCCCGCATCCGCGACCAACACGGCATCACCCTCCCGCAGTTGGACATCGGCGGCGGCCACGCCATCGCCTACCGCCCCGGCGACGAGCAGCTGAACATCCCGGTCCTCGCGGGCCGGATCCGCGCCGAACTGGAGGACGGCTGCGCCCGCACCGGCCTGCCCGTGCCCCGGCTCACCCTGGAACCGGGCCGGGCGATCGTCGGCCCCGCCGGGGTCGCCGTCTACCGCGTCCTGGCCGTCAAGCGCACCGGCGACCGCACGTTCGTCGCGGTCGACGGCGGCATGAGCGACAACCCGAGGCCCGCGCTCTACGGCGTGCGCTACGCACCCCGCCTGATCGGCTGCCCCGCGACCGCGTCGCCCCGCCTGGTGACCGTCGTGGGCCGGCACTGCGAGGCGGGCGACGTCCTCGCGGACGAGGTGGCGCTCCCCGGCGATGTGCACCCCGGGGACCTGCTGGCCGTACCGGCGGCGGGGGCGTATCACTTGTCGATGGCGTCCGGTTACAACCTCGTCGGCCGTCCGCCGGTCGTCGCGGTGGCGGACGGGATCGCGCGGGTGCTGGTCCGCCGCGAGTCCCTGGACGACATGAGCCGCAGGGACATCGGGCTGTAGCTCCGGGTGCCGCCGGGGACAGCGCGGCGAGCCCCTTCGAGACCGGTCGGGTGGCTCCGGTCGCCTTCCCCGCGCGCCGCAGGCGCGGTTCGCGGCGGGCCGGACCGAACGCCATGGGTGTCTCGCGATGCAGGGTGGGGGCCGTCCCGGGCCGGTGTGACCGGCCCGGGACGCACCCGGCGTGACGGACGTGTCCGAGCCTCGCGCCCATCCGGAAGCCCCCTGGTGGGCGGCGCGCGGACTGGTCTAGACCGCCCGGAGAGGCAAAGGTCACAGCCGCGTCCTCTGCTGCTCACCTGCGCATTTGCCCTAGCATCCGAGCATGACGGTCCTGCCTGACGACGGGCTCTCGCTGGCCGCCGAGTTCCCTGACGCGACCCATGAGCAGTGGCAAAGCCTGGTGGCAGGCGTCCTGCGCAAGTCGGGCAAGGAAGTCTCGGGCGCGGCAGCGGAAGACGCCCTGTCCACCTCGCTGGAGGACGGGCTGCGCGCCCGCCCCCTGTACACCGCGGACGACTCCGCGCCCGACCCCGGCCTGCCCGGTTTCGCCCCCTTCGTGCGCGGTGCCCGCGCCGAGGGCACCACCCTCGGCGGCTGGGACGTACGGCAGCGGCACACGACCGCCGACAACACCGCGGTCCTCGGCGACCTGGAGAACGGCGTCACCTCGCTGTGGCTGGTCGTGGGCGAGCGGGGCATCCCGGTCGCGTCGCTCGGCGCCACCCTCGACGGCGTCTATCTCGACCTGGCGCCCGTCGCCCTCGACGCGGGCAGCGAAGTCGAGCCCGCGGCGGCCGAGTTGCTCAGGCTCTACGCGGAGCGGGGCGTCGCGCCCGAAGCCGCCCGCGGCACCCTCGGCGCCGATCCGTTGGGCTACGCGGCCCGCACCGGCGACGAGGGCTTCCCCTTCGCACCGGTCGCCGCGCTCGCCCGGCGCTGCGCCGAGGGATATCCGGGGCTGCGCGCGCTGACGGTGGACGCGCTGCCGTACCACGAGGCCGGCGGTTCGGCGGCGCAGGAGCTGGGCGCCTCGCTGGCGACCGGCGTCGCCTATCTGCGGAGCTGACCGAGGCGGGCCTGAGCGTCGAACAGGCCGTGGGACAGCTGGAGTTCAGGTACGCGGCCACCGCCGACCAGTTCCTCACCATCGCCAAGCTGCGCGCGGCGCGCAGGCTCTGGGCGCGGGTGGCCGAGGTGTGCGCGGCGCCTGGCGGGCAGGTGCAGCACGCGGTGACCTCGCCGGTGATGATGTCCCGTCGCGACCCGTGGGTGAACATGCTGCGCACGACGGTCGCGACGCTGGCCGCCGGGGTGGGCGGCGCCGAGTCCGTCACCGTGCTGCCCTTCGACCACGCGCTCGGGCTGCCGGACGCGTTCGCGCGCCGGATCGCCCGTAACACCTCGACGATCCTGGTCGAGGAGTCGCATCTGTCCCGGGTGATCGACCCGGCGGGCGGTTCCTGGTACGTGGAGCGCCTGACGGACGAACTCGCCCACGCGGGCTGGGAGTTCTTCCAGCACATCGAGCAACAGGGCGGTCAGGCGGCGGTGTTGAGCTCCGGCAGTCTCCACGGGGACCTCGCCGCGACCTGGGCGACCCGCAGCGCGAAGCTCGCCAAGCGCCGCGAACCGATCACGGGCGTAAGCGAGTTCCCGAACCTCACCGAGCGACTCCCGGAGCGGGCACCCGCCCCCGTGGAGCCCTCCGGTGGGCTGCCGCGCGTGCGCCGCGACGAGGCCTACGAAGAGTTGCGCGCCCGCTCCGACGCCCACCTCGCGGCGACCGGCTCCCGGCCGCGGATCTTCCTGGCGGCGCTCGGCCCGGCCGCCGCGCACACCGCCCGGCTGTCCTTCGCGTCGAACCTCTTCCAGGCGGGCGGCATCGAACCCGTCACCACGGGCGCGTTCACGGACAGCGGGGCCACCGAGGCCTGCCTGTGTTCGAGCGACGCGCTGTACGAGGAGCAAGCGGCCACGGTCGCCGGGGAGTTGAAGTCGGCCGGTGCCGCGCACGTGTTCCTCGCGGGCCGTCCCGGGCAGTACCCAGGAGTCGACGCCTACGTCTTCGCGGGCTGCGACGCCGTAGCCGTACTCTCCGCCACCCTCGACCGCATGGGAGTGTCCTGATGGCAGCGATGGGGCGCATCCCCGACTTCTCCGGGGTCGAGCTGGGGACCCCGGCCACCGGAGCGGGCACCGACGAGTGGCGTGACGCCGTGAAGAAGGCGGCGAGCGGCGACGACCTCCTGTGGGAGACCCCGGAGGGCATCGCGGTCAAACCCCTGTACACGGGGCACGACTTGGAGGGCCTGGACTTCCTCGCCACCTACCCGGGCATCGCGCCGTATCTGCGCGGCCCGTACCCGACGATGTACGTCAACCAGCCCTGGACGATCCGTCAGTACGCGGGTTTCTCCACGGCCGAGGAGTCCAACGCCTTCTACCGGCGCAACCTCGCGGCCGGCCAGAAGGGGCTGTCGGTCGCCTTCGACCTGCCCACGCACCGGGGTTACGACAGCGACCACCCGCGCGTGACCGGTGACGTCGGCATGGCGGGCGTGGCGATCGACTCGATCTACGACATGCGGCAGCTCTTCGACGGCATCCCGCTGGACAGGATGACCGTGTCGATGACGATGAACGGCGCGGTCTGCCCGCCCGTACTGGCGCTCTACATCGTGGCGGCGGAGGAACAGGGCGTACCGCCCGAGAAGTTGGCCGGGACCATCCAGAACGACATCCTCAAGGGAGTTCATGGTCCGCAACACCTACATCTATCCGCCGAAGCCGTCGATGCGGATCATCTCCGACATCTTCGCGTACACCTCGCAGCGGATGCCCCGCTACAACTCGATCTCCATCTCCGGCTACCACATCCAAGAGGCGGGCGCGACGGCCGACTTGGAGCTGGCGTACACCCTCGCGGACGGCGTGGAGTACATCCGGGCGGGCCGGGAGGCGGGGATGGACGTGGACGCGTTCGCGCCCCGGCTCTCCTTCTTCTGGGCGATCGGCATGAACTTCTTCATGGAGGTCGCGAAGCTGCGAGCGGCCCGCCTCCTGTGGGCGAAACTGGTCAAGCAGTTCGACCCGCAGAACGCCAAGTCCCTCTCCCTGCGCACCCATTCACAGACCTCGGGCTGGTCGCTGACCGCGCAGGACGTCTTCAACAACGTCACCCGCACGTGCGTGGAGGCGATGGCGGCGACCCAGGGCCACACCCAGTCACTCCACACCAACGCCCTCGACGAGGCCCTCGCGCTCCCCACCGACTTCTCGGCGCGCATCGCCCGCAACACCCAGCTCCTCATCCAGCAGGAGTCCGGCACGACCCGCGTGATCGACCCGTGGGGCGGCAGCGCGTACGTCGAGAGACTGACGTACGACCTGGCCCGCCGTGCCTGGCAGCACATCGAGGAGGTCGAGGCGGCGGGCGGCATGGCCAAGGCCATCGACGCGGGCATCCCCAAGCTCCGCATCGAGGAGGCCGCGGCCCGCACCCAGGCCCGCATCGACTCCGGCCGCCAGCCGGTCATCGGCGTCAACAAGTACCGCGTGGAGACCGACGAGCAGATCGACGTCCTCAAGGTCGACAACTCCTCCGTCCGCACCCAACAGATCGAGAAACTACGGCGGTTGCGCGCCGAGCGCGACGAGCAGGCCACCCAGGACGCCCTGCACGCCCTCACCCGCGCGGCCGAGAGCACCGGCAACCTCCTGGAGCTGGCGGTGAACGCGGCCCGCGCGAAGGCGACGGTCGGCGAGATCTCCGACGCGCTGGAGAAGGTGTACGGGCGACACGCGAGCCAGATCCGTACGATCTCCGGTGTGTACCGCACCGAAGCCGGCGAGTCCCCGTCCGTCGAGCGCACCCGCACCCTCGTGGCCGGGTTCGAGGAGGCCGAGGGCCGCCGCCCCCGCATCCTGGTCGCCAAGATGGGCCAGGACGGCCACGACCGCGGCCAGAAGGTGATCGCCACCGCCTTCGCCGACCTCGGCTTCGACGTCGACGTCGGCCCGCTGTTCCAGACCCCCGGCGAGGTGGCCCGCCAGGCCGTCGAGGCGGACGTGCACATCGTCGGGGTGTCCTCCCTCGCCGCCGGACACCTCACCCTCGTACCGGCGTTGAAGGAATCGCTCGCCGAGGAGGGCCGCGAGGACATCATGATCGTGGTCGGCGGCGTGATCCCGCCGCAGGACGTCCCCACCCTCCTGGAGATGGGCGCGGCGGCCGTGTTCCCGCCCGGGACGGTGATCCCGGACGCGGCCTACGACCTGGTGCGGCGACTGGCCGCCGACCTCGGGCACACCCTGTGATCGAGCTCGACACCTATGTGAAGGGCGTCCTCGACGGCAAGCGGGCCCTCGTGGCCCGCGCCATCACCCTCGTCGAGTCGACGAAGCCCCAACACCGGCTCATGGCCCAGGAGTTGCTGACCGAACTCCTCCCGCACAGCGGCCGGGCCCGGCGGATCGGCATCAGCGGCGTACCGGGCGTCGGCAAGTCGACGTTCATCGACGCGTTCGGCACGCTGCTGACCTCGCAGGGCTTCCGGGTCGCGGTGCTGGCCGTGGACCCGTCGTCGACCCGCACGGGCGGCTCGATCCTGGGCGACAAGACCCGCATGGAACGCCTCGCCGTCGACCCGGCCGCCTTCGTCCGCCCCCTCCCCACCGCCGGCACGCTGGGCGGCGTCGCGAAGGCGACCCGCGAGTCCATCGTGGTGATGGAGGCGGCGGGCTACGACGTGGTCCTCGTCGAGACGGTGGGCGTAGGCCAGTCGGAGACGGCGGTGGCCAACATGGTCGACTCCTTCCTGCTGTTGACCTTGGCCCGCACCGGCGACCAGCTCCAGGGCATCAAGAAGGGCGTCCTGGAACTGGCGGACGTCATCGCCGTCAACAAGGCGGACGGCCCGCACGAGCGCGACGCGAAGAGCGCCGCGCGTGAACTGGCGGGCGCCCTGAGGCTGATGCACCCCGCCGACGCGGCCTGGACCCCACCGGTCCTGAGCTGCAGCGCGCGCGAGGGCACCGGCCTGGACACGGTCTGGGAACGCCTCGAACAACACCGCTCACTGCTGGAGTCCACCGGCCGCCTTGCTGCTAAGCGCAGCGAGCAGCAGGTCGACTGGACCTGGACGATGGTCCGAGAAGAACTTCTGGGCCGCCTGCACGCCAACCCGTCGGTCCGCGCCCTGGCCCCGGACCTGGAACGCCGGGTACGAGAGGGCGAGTTGACGGCAACCTCGGCGGCTGAGCACATCCTGCAAGCCTTCGAAACCGGGCAGGCGGACATTCCCTAGGGGCGCGGTGCTGTATCCATCCGCGGCTCCGCCGCGTGGGCGCGCCCGGCCCCCACCGAGCCGCGGACAGAAATCGACGCACCCACCCCAGACCCTTTAGGCTGGCCACGCAGCTGGTTCGCCCCGTCACCCAGACGGACGCGTCGCAAGAGGGAACCCGGTGAAACTCCGGGACTGCCCCGCAGCGGTGAGCGGGAACGACCGCCGTCATACGCACTGGGCCCACACCAGGACCTGGGAAGCGACGGCCAGTAGGTGTCCTCCGGTCAAAGAGGGGGACGTGCCCGCAAGTCCGAAGACCTGCCACCTGCCCGCACGCGAAGCATGCGCGCGCGGAGTCCCGGTGACCTCGTGGGCGGGTCGGCGTACACACGGGCGGTCACCACCTCCCGGTCTACGACCCTTCGCGCTCACGTCCCGCCACCGGGATCCAGGGAGATATCTCGCGAAGGAGATTTCCGTGACAGCGAAGTCCGCAGCCGCGGCAGCACGGTCGACCGTGTACGGCTACCCCCGTCAGGGCCAGGGCCGGGAACTGAAGAAGGCCGTCGAGGGCTACTGGAAGGGCCGCGTCGACGCCGACGCCCTCCGGACCACCGCCGCCGAACTGCGCCGCACGAACTGGCAGCATCTGACCGACGCCGGCATCCACGAGGTACCGACCGGCGACTTCTCGTACTACGACCATGTCCTGGACACCAGCGTCATGGTCGGCGCGATCCCCGCCCGCCACCGCACCGCCGTCGAACTCGACGCGCTGGACGGGTACTTCGCGATGGCGCGCGGCACGCAGGACGTGGCGCCGCTGGAGATGACGAAGTGGTTCGACACCAACTACCACTATCTGGTGCCCGAGTTGGGCCCGGGTACCGTCTTCACCGCCGACTCCACCAAGCAGGTCTCGGAGTTGAAGGAGGCCCTCGCGCTGGGCCTCACCGCCCGGCCGGTGCTCGTCGGCCCGGTCACCTATCTCCTGCTCGCCAAGCCCGCCCCGGGTGTCGCGGCCGACTTCGAACCGCTGACCCTCCTGGACCGCCTGCTGCCGGTGTACGCGGAGGTCCTCGCCGACCTGCGCGCGGCGGGCGCGGAGTGGGTGCAGCTGGACGAGCCCGCTCGTCCAGGACCGCACCCCCGCCGAACTGAACGCCACCAGGCGCGCCTACCGCGACCTCGGGGCCTCACCGACCGGCCGCGGATCCTGGTCGCCTCCTACTTCGACCGGCTCGGCGAGGCCCTGCACGTCCTCGCCAAGGCGCCGGTGGAGGGGCTCGCCCTCGACTTCACCGGCCGGCCGCCGCCGCCAACCTGGACGACCTGGCCGCGGCGGGCGGCATCCCCGGCAAGCGGCTCCTCGCCGGTGTCGTCAACGGCAGTAACGTCTGGGTCAACGACCTCACCAAGTCCCTTGCCACACTGGGCACGTTGCTCGGTCTCGCCGAGCGGGTCGACGTGGCCGCCTCCTGCTCGCTGCTGCATGTGCCGCTGGACGCGGCGGCCGAGCGGGACATCGAGCCGCAGATCCTGCGCTGGCTGGCGTTCGCACGGCAGAAGACGGCCGAGATCGTCACCCTGTCCAAGGGCCTGGCGCAGGGCACCGACACGATCGCCGCCGAACTCGCGGCCAACCGGGCCGACTTGGCCTCCCGCGCCGGTTCGGCGCTCACCAGCGACCCCGCCGTACGGACCAGGGCCGCCGCCGTCACCGACGCAGACGCGCGTCGCTCCCAGCCGTACGACGAGCGGACGGCGGCCCAGCGTGCGCATCTCGGGCTGCCGCCGCTGCCGACGACCACCATCGGGTCGTTCCCGCAGACGGCCGAACTCCGCACCGCGCGAGCTGACTTGAGGGCCCGGCGGATCGACACGGCCGGGTACGAGGAGCGGATCAGGGCGGAGATCCAGGAGGTCATCTCGTTCCAGGAGAAGACGGGCCTGGACGTCCTCGTGCACGGTGAGCCCGAACGCAACGACATGGTCCAGTACTTCGCCGAGCAGCTGACGGGCTACCTCGCCACGCGGCACGGCTGGGTCCAGTCGTACGGCACCCGGTACGTCCGTCCGCCGATCCTGGCCGGCGACGTCTCCCGCCCGGAGCCGATGACGGTGCGCTGGACGACGTACGCCCAGTCGCTCACCGGTCGTCCGGTCAAGGGGATGCTCACCGGGCCGGTCACCATGCTCGCCTGGTCGTTCGTCCGCGACGACCAGCCGCTCGGCGACACCGCACGGCAGGTCGCCCTCGCCCTGCGCGACGAGGTCAACGACCTTGAGGCGGCCGGGACTTCGGTCATCCAGGTCGACGAGCCCGCGCTGCGCGAGACCCTCCGCTGCGCGCGGCGGACCGGGAGGCGTACCTCGCCTGGGCCACGGAGGCGTTCCGGCTGACCACCGCGGGGGTCCGGCCGGAGACACAGGTCCACACGCACATGTGTTACGCCGAGTTCGGCGACATCGTGCGGGCCATCGACGACCTCGACGCGGACGTCATCAGCCTGGAGGCGGCCCGCTCGCACATGCAGGTCGCCCGCGAGCTGGCCGAGCACGGTTATCCGCGCGAGGCGGGACCGGGTGTCTACGACATCCACTCCCCGCGCGTGCCGGGCGCGGACGAGGCAGCGGCCCTGCTGCGCAAGGGACTTGAGGCCATTCCGGCGGAGCGGTTGTGGGTCAACCCGGACTGCGGTCTGAAGACGCGCGGCTGGCCGGAGACCCGGGCGTCCCTGGAGAACCTGGTCGCTGCGGCCCGCACGGTCCGTGCGGAGCTGGCCGGGTCCTGAGCCGATGATGGCGGGGGCGGTCGGGGGTCACCCTCCCGGCCGCCCCCGCCGTGAGGTGCGTGGGAGACGATGACCCGCACAGCCCGGATAACTGGAGCGACTACGTGACCAGCCGCATCACCTTCATCTCGCCTGCGATGAACCGGTCCCTGCGGGAGACCCGGTTCGACGACGGGTGCTCGCTCGACCCGAGTGGTGCGGCGCGGGCCGCGTCTCTCGCCGGTTCGCTCCGCTCGGTTGACCGGGTGCTGGTTTCGCCCAGCGTGCGGTGCCGGGAGACCGCGTCGGCGTTGGGGCTCTCGGCCGTCGTGGAGCCCGAGTTGGCGGGGCTGGACGTGGGGCGATGGCGGGGGCTGACGCTTGACGAGGTGATGGGGCGGGAGCCGGACGCGGTGATGGGGTGGCTGACCGATCCGGATGCGGTGCCGCACGGTGGGGAGTCCGTGCGGGGGCTCTGCGAGCGGGCTGTGCGGTGGCTCGACGGGGCGGGTGGGGTTGAGGGCGGACGCTTGCGGTGGTTGAGCAGGAGTTTGTGCGGGCTGTTGTGGTCGCCGTTCTCGGTGCGACTGGGGAGGCGTTCTGGCGGCTTGATGTGGTGCCGTTGAGCGCGACCGAGGTCAGTGGGCGGGGTGGGCGGTGGAATGTGCGGGTTGGGCGGGAGCTGGAGAGTTAGGGGCGTTGTGCGTCGCGTTGGAGCTGCAGTTGCCTGTCTGACGGTCGGTGGGGGCTGGTCGCGCAGTTCCCCGCGCCCCTAAAAGGCGGGGTGCGCTTGGCCTGGGCGGTCCGGGCCAGCCTTCTATACACTGCGTATATACTCGCTGTGTATAGTCATGCCATGTCAACTTTGAGGTCTCTGTGCAAGAAGAGGGAAAGAAGCCGGGGCGGGTTGCGTGGTGTCGGCATCTTTGTGGTGGGGCTTGCGGTGGTGCTGGCTTCCAGTGGGTGTGGCAGGGGGACACGACCGCGCCGGCCGCTGCCCGTGGAGAGGGCGGGGCGGGAGTCGCACAGGCGCGTTTCGGGGCGGTCGACTGTCGGGAGGTGAAGTGCATCGCGCTCACCTTCGACGCCGGGCCCAGTGAGAACTCGGCGCGGTTGCTCGATGTGCTGAAGGAGAAGCGGGTTCCGGCGACCTTCTTCCTGCTCGGCAAGCGGCACATCGAGAAGTACCCGGAGCTGGTCGCGCGCATGGCGGCCGAGGGGCACGAGGTGGCCAGCCACACCTGGGACCACAAGATCCTGACCCGAATAACGCCCGCGCAGATACGCGACGAACTGGAACGCACGGACACCGCGATAGAGCGCATCACGGGCAAGCGGCCCACGCTGATGCGCCCGCCGCAGGGCCGCACCAACGACACCGTGCACAAGATCTGCCGGGAGCTGGGCCTCTCGGAGGTCCTGTGGAGCGTCACCGCGAAGGACTACGCGACCACCGACTCCGCGCTCATCACCAAGCGCGTCCTCGCCCAGGCCTCCCGCGACGGCATCATCCTGCTGCACGACCTGTACCAGGGCACCGTGCCCGCCGTCCCGGGCATCATCGACGCGTTGAAGGAGCGGGGGTACGTGTTCGTGACCGTGCCGCAGCTGCTCGCACCGGGGCACGCCGAGCCGGGGAAGGTCTACCGTCCCTGACTCACCGGGCGGGGCCGAGTCGCTTTCCGGCCGGGACTTCTGGGCAGCGCCGGTCAGTTGGTCAGAAGACGACCGTCCATCCTTCGCGGGCGGCCTGGTCCGCGGTGTACGAGACGCCGTGCACCTTCAGGCCGTTGGCGTCGAGGAGGGTGATCTCGCCGCCCTGGTTGCCTAGTTGGACGCCGTCGGTGAGCGGGACGAGCAGGGTGGCACCCGGGGCGAGGGGGCCGGGCGGTACCGCGCAGGAGTGGCCGAGCCGGTCCCGGACGTGCCAGCCGGCCGGGTCGAGCGGGTCGGGCGAGGCGTTGAGCAGGGTGACGCTCTCCGACTCGGGCGCCGGGCCACGGGGTTGACCAGGGCCGCCACGACGCGGACGGGCCGGCTGCCGGGGTCGGGGCGTGAACCGTCCGTGCCCTCCAGGGTGTGGCCGGTGGTGTCGTCGGTGTGCCAGGACTGGCTCTGGAAGGCGAGGAAGATGCCGACCCAGCGCGACTGTGCCGGGAAGTGGATCAGGAGGCCGCCGTCCTGCCAGACCCCGTCGTCGCCGCTGAACCGGCGGCTGTTGCCCTGGTTCATGTGGATGTCGTGGACGCCGTTGCCCGGCAGGAAGCCGAACACCTTGTCCTTGACGGTCGGTTCGGGACCGAAGCGCTCACCGAAGACGTACAGGCGGGCATCCGGGTCGTCCACCGCACGCCGTACGTAGTGGTCGAGGAGGTCGGCGAGGTCGTTGTCGGGGCCGCTCGCGTCCGGCGGCAGCGTGCGGAGCTGCGCCGGGTCGAAGAGGTTGCCGCGCACGAAGTCGAGGTTCGGGCCGCCGGGTCCTGGCAGCAGCGTGTTCCAGCCGCTCGGGAGGCCCTCCAGGCGTGCGGTGACCGGGTGTTGGAAGTCCTCGCTGACCAGGTAGAGCAGCTCGGAGGGCTGCTCCGCCGACAGGACGTTGACCGCGGCCCGGAAATGCGTGCCCGAGTCGTCCGTGAGATGGATCTGGTAGTGCGGTGTACCGGCGGCGCCCTCGCGCCTCGTGTCCACCGCGCGCGTGATCAATACGCCGTAGGCCTTCAGCGGCATGACGACCAACTCCCCTGCGGGCAGGCGGGATGCCCGCCCATGCGGGCAAGCGTAGGGGGAGGCGCCCGCTCCGGCCCGGACGCGGGGAAACTCGGGGCGGCTGTCCGGTGTACGTCTCCGAACCCATGAACCGCTAGGCCAAGGGTGTGAGCCCTCGGTGAAAGTACCGCCGATCAAGAAGCGTTCTCTACGATCCACACATGGTCAACTTCCGTCTCGAACGCACGGCCCCGCTCCCGCTCGAGGAGGCGTGGCGCCGGTTGACGGAGTGGCCACGCCACGCCGACGTGGTGCCGCTGACCCGGGTCACCGTGGTCACTCCCCGCCGACCGCCGAGGGCACGGTCTTCGTGGCCCGCTCCGGGCTCGGCCCGCTCGGTTTCGACGACCGGATGGAGGTCACGGTGTGGCGCCCGCCGGCCGACGGCGAGCCGGGTCTCGTCCGGCTGGAGAAGCGGGGACGGGTCGTCCTGGGCTGGGCCGAGATCGAGGTACGGCCGGGACCCGGGGCCGTAGCCGCGTGGTGTGGGAGGAGGAGCTGCGGGTCCGCTTCCTGCCGCGCCTCTTCGACGGGCCGCTGCGCTGGATGGCGCGGTCGATGTTCGGGCGGGCGGTGAACGCCCTGCTGAGACGGGAGTGAGGGTCGTCGTCGCTGTCCGTGCGTCCGGTGGGGCGGTGCCGGGTCTACGCCGTTCCACCCGGCCGACGGTCTCATTGCTTCCGCCCGGTCAACGCCCCGGCTCTTCCGCCCCCTTGCCTCCTCAGTCCTTCCGCCCCGTCACCGCGACCGTCACGCCCAGCCCGATCATCGTGAGGCCGCCGATCCCGCCCACCGCGGACAGCCGCCGGGGCGACCGTGCGAACCACTCCCTGGCGGTGGACGCGACCAGCCCCCACACGCTGTCCGAGGCCACGGCGATGAGGTTGAAGACGAGGCCGAGGAGCAGCATCTGCGTGGTCACATGGCCCTGTTCGCGGTCCACGAACTGGGGCAGTACGGCGGCGAAGAACACGATGGTCTTGGGGTTGGCCACCCCGACGGCGAACCCCTCCCAGAGCGTGCGCAGTCCGCTGTGCGGGGCCGTCTCCTCGCCCGCGAACGCGGCCCGCAGCGAGCCGCGTTGCCGCCACGCCCTCACCCCGAGATACACCAGGTACGCGGCGCCGGCGAGCTTCAGTGCCGTGAAGACGAGCACCGAGCGTTCCACCAGCGAACCGACGCCGAGGGCGACCGCGACGACGAGCAGATAGGCGCCGAGGGTGTTGCCGACGACGGTGGTGAGCGCGGCCCGGCGGCCGTGGGCCAGGGCGCGGCCGATCACGAACAGGACGCTGGGGCCGGGGACGATGATCAGCAGGAAGGACAGGGCCGCGAAGGCGAGCAGTCGGTCGGTGGACACCATGGGGCCATGGAAGGTGCGAGCGCCCCGGGCCCGCAACCCATTTCCGCTCTCCCCGACCCCCGGGCCGCCGCTCCCCCTCCCGTCTCCCGTCCCGTGTCCCGCAAGGTCGATGTCCCGCGCGTGGGACGAACGCCCTAGTGTGATGGGTCCGGACAGCCCGTCCGCGCACGGAATCAGGAAAGGTGACCGGCGACATGTCGCTTCGCCCCGGGGACACGGAGTCGATCGGCGGATACGCGCTGGTCGACCGGCTCGGCAGCGGCGGGATGGGCGTCGTGTATCTCGGGCGGTCGGCCTCGGGACGGCAGGTCGCCGTCAAGGTGGTGCACGCGCAGTACGCGCTGGACGAGGAGTTCCGGGCCCGCTTCCGGCAGGAGATCGCGGCGGTCCGCCGGGTGAGCGGCGCCTTCACCGCGCCCGTCGTGGACGCCGACGCGGACGCCGAGGTGCCGTGGATGGCCACGCTGTACGTGCCCGGCCGCACGCTGGCCGAAGTCGTCGAGAGGGACGGCCCGTTGACGGGCCGGGCCCTGCGCACGCTCGCCCTGGGCCTGGTCGAGGCGCTGCGGGACATCCACCAAGCGGGCGTCGTGCACCGGGACTTGAAGCCGAGCAATGTGCTGCTCGCCGAGGACGGCCCCCGCGTCATCGACTTCGGCATCTCCCGCGCCGCCGACAACCAGACCCTCACCGTCACCGGCCGGCTGATCGGCACCCCGCCCTTCATGTCCCCGGAGCAGTTCGCGGCGCCCCGGGACGTCACGGCCGCCTCCGACGTCTTCTCCCTCGGCTCGCTGCTCGTCTACGCGGCCACCGGCAACCGCCCCTTCGACGGCGCCAGCCCGTACTTGACGGGCTATCAGGTCATGCACGAGCAGCCGAGGTTGGACGGCGTGGCCGAGCCGCTGCGGAGCATCGCCGGGCGCTGTCTGGACAAGGACGCGGCGGCCCGTCCCCAACTGGGCGAACTGCACGGCCTGTTGCTGGACCTGCCCGATGCGGAGTCCGAGTCCGGGGAGGGGTCCTGGCCCACCGTGGTGACGGACCGCCCCCGGGCGCCGTACCCCGCCCCGAAGCTCCGGAGACGGTCCCGAACAACGGTCAACGGCCGCGCCGGGCCCGGCGGTCGGTCATCGCCCTGGCCACCGCGGTCGCCGTCTCCGCGCTCGGCCTGACGACCCTGCACTGGATGTCGGACCGCACCACGGACACCGGCACACCGGCCGCGTCCACGTCCACCGCCGCCATGGCGCTGCCCGCCGGCTGGCAGCCGTGGCGGTCGAGCCTGCTCACCGCCAAGACGGGCGAGCCCCTCGACTACGGCGAGTCCGGCTGCGTGGCGGGCAGCACCGCCGTGTACTGCGCCGGCACCGGCTTCACGGTCACCGCGCTCGACTCCGCCTCCGGCAGGGTGGGGTGGCGCTCGGGCACCAGTCCGGAGACCTCACGCCCGGTCGGCGTCCAAGACGGCCGCGTCTTCACCTACGTCAAGCCGGACTCGTCCCAGAGCTACATCCCCGGCGTCTGGTCGCCCTGGACGCGAGGACCGGCACCCAGCTCTGGAAGCACCCGGTCAGCGAGGACCGCAACGCCGTGCTGTTCGACGGCGGCATCCTGGCGATGGACGTGGCCGCGACCCGCTTCGTCGCCTACGACACGTCCGGCCGCCAGCTCTGGACCGCCGCCGCGAAGTCGCCGAGCGGCGACGCCTGCACCCCGACCGTGCTGGGCGGCGCCCCCTATGGCCTGTGCACTCCGGAGGACGATCCCACCAAGGGCGACACCAGCCTGCTGCGTCTCGACCCGAGGACCGGCACGGCGAAGGAGGTCGGTCAACTCCCCACCGGGGCGATGCCGTTGGGCGTGACCGAGGGGCAATTGCTGTTCGCGGTGCCGAAGTTGGCGGAGGGCTCCTTCGGCAGCGGCGAGGACCAGCCGTACACCGCCCTGGAAGAGGTGGACCCCGTCGGCGGGGGCACGCGGGTCCCGCTGGCGGGCGGCTCGCGCGGCACGCCCACCCTCGTGGACGGCGTGATCTACTTCGTCCGCCCGAACGGCACGGTCACCGCCGTGCGCGCGAGCGACGGCAAGCGGCTGTGGCAGCGGGAGACGAACACCGAGAACTTGTCGACGCCGGTGTACTCGGCGAAGTTCAACAGGCTCTACTTCTCCAACCAGTTCGGCCGGCTGCTCGCGCTGAACCGGAGCACCGGAACCGTCGAGTGGAGTACGTCCGCGCTGTCGAACGCCGGTGACTCGACGGCCGACACCACGCCGTCCGTCCTGCTCGTGAAGGACACGCTCGTGGCCGTGGCGGGCGACACCGCCTTCTCGGTACGGCCGCCCGCGGCGCGCTGAGCCGTACCGCTCAGGCCACCGAGCCGATCCGTCCGGCGGGCAGCGACGCCGCGTCGTGGTGGATCGGGGTGTGCGCGCCGGTGAGGGAGATGCCGCTGCCGCCGCGCCGGTTGGCGACGATCTCCGCGGCGATCGACAGGGCCGTCTCCTCGGGCGTCCGGGCGCCGAGGTCGAGGCCGATCGGGGACCGCAGGCGGGCCAACTCCATGTCGGTGACGCCGACTTGGCGCAGGCGTTCGTTGCGGTCGAGGTGGGTGCGGCGGGAGCCCATCGCGCCGACGTAGGCCACCGGGAGGCGCAGCGCGAGGTGGAGCAGGGGTACGTCGAACTTGGCGTCGTGGGTGAGGACGCACAGGACGGTGCGGGCGTCGACGTCCGTGCGGGCGAGGTACTTGTGCGGCCACTCGACGACGATCTCGTCGGCGTCGGGGAAGCGGGTCCGGGTGGCGAAGACGGGGCGGGCGTCGCACACCGTCACGTGGTAGCCGAGGAACTTGCCGACGCGGACCAGGGCGGAGGCGAAGTCGATCGCGCCGAACACGATCATCCGGGGCGGCGGCACCGACGACTCGACGAGGACGGTGAGCGGGGCGCCGCAGCGGGAGCCCTGCTCGCCGATCTCCACGGTGCCGGTGCGGCCCGCGTCGAGACAGGCGCCGGCCTCGGCCGCGACCGTGCGGTCCAGCTCGGGATGGGCGCCGAACCCGCCGTCGTAGGAACCGTCGGGATGGACGACAATTGCCCTGCCCCCGCAGGGGAGTTGGGCCCGAGACGATGCGGGCCAGGGCCGCCGCTCCGCCGCTTGTCGCGGTCGAGAGGGCGGCGGTGATCACCGGTCGGGCGGGGTCGCCCGCCCGTACCGGTGTGACGAGGATGTCGATGACTCCGCCGCAGGTCAGGCCGACGGCGAAGGCGTCCTCGTCGCTGTAGCCGAAGCGCTCCAGGACGGTTTCGCCGTCGGCGAGCGCCTGTTGGCACAGGTCGTAGACCGCGCCCTCCACGCAGCCCCCGGAGACCGAGCCGATCGCCGTGCCCTCGGTGTCCACCGCGAGGGCGGCGCCGGGCTGGCGGGTGCGCTGCCGCCGACGGCCACCACGGTGGCGACGGCGAAGTCGCGGCCCTGCTCGACCCACCGGTGCAGCTCTTCGGCGATGTCCAGCATCTCTCGGTCTCCTAACAGGGGTGCGGGGAAAGGGGGTTGGGGGCGGCTAGTGCACGCCCAGCCAGCTCTCGAGGGGGTTGAGGGCGAAGTACACGAGGAAGATGACCGTCAGCCCCCACATGAAGGCGCCGACCTCCCGCGCCTTGCCCTGGGCGGTCTTGATGGCGACGTAGGAGATGACTCCCGCCGAGACGCCCGCGGTGATGCTGTAGGTGAACGGCATCACAACGACCGTCAGGAACACCGGAATCGCGGTGGCGCGGTCGGCCCAGTCCACGTGGCGGGCGTTCATCAGCATCATCGAGCCGATGACGACCAGGGCGGCGGACGCGACCTCCTGCGGGACGATCGCGGTGACCGGGGTGAAGAAGAGACAGGCCGCGAAGAACAGGCCCGTGACGACGGCGGCGAGGCCCGTTCGGGCGCCCTCGCCGACCCCGGTCGCCGACTCGATGAAGACGGTCTGGCCTGAGCCGCCCGCCACACCGCCGATCGCGCCGCCGGCGCCGTCGATGAACAGCGCCTTCGACAGGCCCGGCATGCGGCCCTTGTCGTCGGCGAGCTCGGCCTCGGTGCCGACGCCGATGATGGTGGCCATCGCGTCGAAGAAACCGGCCAGCACGAGGGTGAACACGATCATGCCGACCGTCATCGCGCCGACCTTGCCCCAGCCGCCGAACTCCACATGGCCGAAGAGCGAGAAGTCCGGCATCGAGACCGCGCTGCCGTGCAGTTCGGGGGCGGCGCCGCTGGCCCACTGCTTGGGGGCGATGACCCCGGCGGCGTTCAGGACCGAGGCGACGACCGTGCCGGTGATGATGCCGATGAGGATCGCGCCGGGCATGTTGCGGGCCTGGAGCATGAAGATCAGCAGCAGGGTGCCGGCGAACAACAGGACGGGCCAGCCCGCGAGTTCACCCGCCGGGCCCAGGGTCAGCGGGGTCGCCTTGCCCTGGTGCACGAAGCCTGATTTGTAGAAGCCGATGAGCGCGATGAACAGACCGATGCCCATCGTGATGCCGTGTTTCAGCGCGAGCGGGATCGCGTTCATGATCATCTCGCGCAGGCCGGTGACGACGAGCAGCATGATGACCACGCCGTACAGGACGCACATGCCCATCGCCTGCGGCCACGTCATCTGCGGGGCGACCTGCGAGGAGAGCACGCCGGAGACGGAGAGGCCGGCGGCGAGCGCGAGGGGCACCTTGCCGACGAAGCCCATCAGGAGCGTGCTGAAGGCCGCCGCGAACGCGGTCGCGGTGATCAGGCCCTTCTGGCCGAGCGTGTCTCCCGCGGCGTCCTTGCCGGACAGGATCAGGGGTTGAGCAGCAGGATGTACGCCATCGCCATGAAGGTGGTGACTCCGCCGCGCACCTCGCGCGCGACGGTCGATCCCCGCAGGGATATGTGGAAGTACCGGTCCAGCCAGGACCGTCCGGCGGGGACGCGGGTTCCTTCACCCGAGTCCTCGGCGGCGGTCCTGGGTTCCACGGACTGCTGGGTCATGGGGCCATCTCCCAAGGTTCACAGGGGCACCCGTCGGCCGCCTCGGCGGCGCGCGGGATTTGGGATGGACGACCCGGGGACGGCCCGAGACGAACAATGGGGACCTGGGGACCAACTCCCCCAGGGCGTCACCGGTTGGGACCTCGTGAGGTCACGTGCCCGTGAGGTGCTCCGGGCGTACCGGTGTCCTGTTCAGTTCCAGTCCTGTCGCGTTCCGAATTGCCGCTAGGACAGCCGGAGTCGACGACAGGGTGGGGCCTCGCCGATGCCGCGCAGCCCGTACGGGGCGTGCTCGTCGGCGAGTTCGAGCACATCGACCGGAATGGTCGGGGTGTCGAGGATGGTGGGGATCAGGTAGTCCGTGAAGGACGGGTTCCTGACCTTGGCGGTCTTGGGGTCGACGATGATCTCCTCCATGACCGCGACGCCGAGACCCTGGGTCGTGCCGCCCTGGATCTGGCCGATGACGGAGAGCGGGTTGAGCGCCTTGCCGACGTCCTGCGCGCAGGCCAGCTCGATCACCTTGACCAGGCCGAGTTCGGTGTCGACCTCGACGACGGCGCGGTGCGCGGCGAACGTGTACTGGACGTGCCCGAAGCCCTGTCCGGTGCGGAGGTCGAAGGGCTCGGTCGCGCGGTGGCGCCACTCGGCCTCGACCTCCACGGCCTCGCCCTCGAGGACGTCGGCCAGATCGGCGAGGACCTCGCCGCCGTCGGTGACGACCTTGCCGCCCTCCAGGAGGAGTTCGGCGGTGGCCCAGGCCGGGTGGTAGGTGCCGAGCTTGCGGCGGCCCATCTCCAGGACCTTCTCGCGGACCAGCTCGCAGGAGTTCTTGACGGCGCCGCCGGTGACGTACGTCTGCCGGGACGCGGAGGTCGAACCCGCCGAGCCCACCTGGGTGTCGGCCGGGTGGATCGTCACCTGGGTGACGCCCAGTTCCGTGCGGGCGATCTGCGCGTGGACGGTGACGCCGCCCTGGCCGACCTCCGCCATCGCGGTGTGCACGACGGCGACGGGCTCACCGGCCACGACTTCCAGGCGGACCTTGGCCGTCGAGTAGTCGTCGAAGCCCTCGGAGAAGCCGACGTTCTTGATGCCGACCGCGTAGCCGACACCCCGTACGACGCCTTCGCCGTGCGTGGTGTTGGACAGACCGCCGGGCAACTGCCGTACGTCGGCGGCCTCTCCGGCCGCGAGCCACTGCTGCTCGGGCGGCATGGGCATCGCCTTGACGCGGCGCAGGAGTTCGGCGACCGGCGCCGGGGAGTCGACCGGCTGCCCGGTCGGCATGATCGTGCCCTGTTCCATCGCGTTGAGCTGACGGAAGGCGACCCGGTCCATGCCCACCTTGTCGGCGAGCTTGTCCATCTGGGCCTCGTAGGCGAAGCACGCCTGGACCGCGCCGAAGCCGCGCATCGCGCCACAGGGCGGGTTGTTGGTGTAGAGCGCGATGGCCTCGATGTCGACGTTGTCGACGACGTAGGGGCCGGCGCCCAGGAGGAGGCGTTGCCCACGACCGCCGGTGAGGCCGACGCGTAGGCGCCGCCGTCCAGGACGATGCGGGCCTTGAGGTGGGTGAGCTTGCCGTCCTTCGTGGCGCCGTGCTCGTAGTACAGCTTGGCGGGGTGGCGGTGGACGTGGCCGAAGAAGGACTCGAAGCGGTTGTAGACGATCTTCACCGGTTTGCCGGTGCGCAGGGCCAGCAGGCAGGCGTGGATCTGCATCGACAGGTCCTCGCGCCCGCCGAACGCGCCGCCGACGCCGGACAGCGTCATGCGGACCTTGTCCTCGGGCAGGCCGAGGACGGGCGCGATCTGCTTGAGGTCGGAGTGCAGCCACTGGGTCGCGATGTAGAGGTCGACTCCGCCGTCCTCGGAAGGCACGGCGAGTCCGGACTCCGGACCGAGGAAGGCCTGGTCCTGCATGCCGAAGGTGTACTCGCCCTTGACGATGAAGTCGGCCTTCTTGGCGGCCTGTTCGACGTCTCCGCGCACGATCGGCTGCCGGTGCACGATGTTCGGGTGCGGGACATGGCCGATGTGGTGGTCGTCGCGGCCCTCGTGGATGAGGATCGCGTCCGGCGCGGTCGCGGACGACTCGTCGGTGATGACCGGGAGTTCGCGGTATTCGACCTTGATCTTCGCGGCCGCGCGGCGGGCGGTCTCCGGGTGGTCGGCGGCGACGATCGCGACGGGCTCGCCGTGGTGGCGGACCTTGCCGTGCGCGAGGACCGGGGTGTCCTGGATCTCCAGGCCGTAGTTCTTCACGTCGGTCGGCAGGTCGTCGTAGGTCAGGACGGCGTAGACGCCCGGGGTCTTCAGGGCTTCGACGGTGTCGATGGAGACGATCTCGGCGTGCGCGACCGTGGAGCGCAGGATCTGGCCCCAGAGCATGTCCTCGTGCCACATGTCCGAGGAGTACGCGAACTCGCCGGTGACCTTGAGGGTGCCGTCCGGGCGGAGCGTGGACTCGCCGATGCCGCCCTTGGTCTTGGAGCGCTGGGTGAGGTTCGTGGGGGTGCCGGTGGTGCCCATCGTCAGACCGCCTCTCCCTGCCGGGCGGCCGCCAGGCGTACCGCGTCCATGATCTTCTCGTAGCCGGTGCAGCGGCACAGGTTGCCCGAGAGCGCCTCGCGGATGTCCGCGTCGGTCGGGGTCGGGTTGTGCTCCAGCATCTCGTCGGCGGCGACGAGGAGTCCGGGGTGCAGAAGCCGCACTGGACGGCGCCGGCGTCGATGAACGCCTGCTGGATCGGGGCGAGTCGGGTGCCCTCGCCGGTCTGCGAGTCGAGCGGTTTCGCCGTCCAGGCCTTGGCCTCGTCGACGGAGGTGCCGCAGGCGCCCGTTCCGCAACTCCCGTGCTCCGCGCGCTGCTTGGCGTAGTCCGCGAGCCCTTCGACGGTGACGACCTCGCGGCCCTCGGCCTGACCGGCGGCGACGAGACAGGAACAGACGGGGATGCCGTCGAGCCTGACGGTGCAGGAGCCGCACTCGCCCTGCTCGCAGGCGTTCTTGGAGCCGGGCAGCCCCATGCGCTCACGCAGGACGTACAGGAGGCTCTCGCCCTCCCACACGTCGTCCGCTTCCTGCGGGCGGCCGTTGACCGTGAAATTGACGCGCATCAGGCGACACTCCCCTTCTCGATGGAGCGGCCCTCACTGCCGCGGTACGACTCCCAGGTCCACGTCAGGGTGCGGCGGGCCATGATGCCGACCGCGTGGCGGCGGTAGCTCGCGGTGCCGCGGACGTCGTCGATCGGGTTGCAGGCGGCGGAGCACAGGTCCGCGAACTGCTTGGCGACCGACGGGGTGATGATCCTGCCGTTGTCCCAGAAGCCGCCCTCGTCGAGTGCGGCGTTCAGGAATTCCTCGGCGGCCTTCGCCCGGACGGGGGTCGGCGCCGCCGATCCGATGCCGGTGCGGACCGTGCGGGTGGCGGGGTGCAGGGCGAGGCCGAAGGCGCAGACGGCGATGACCATCGCGTTGCGGGTGCCGACCTTGAGTACTGCTGGGGGCCGTCGGCCTTCTTGATGTGGACGGCCCGGATCAGCTCGTCGGGAGCGAGCGCGTTGCGCTTCACGCCGGTGTAGAACTCGTCGATCGGGATACGGCGGCTGCCGCGTACCGACTCGGCCTCGACCTCGGCGCCGGCCGCGAGGAGCGCGGGGTGCGCGTCGCCGGCCGGGGAGGCGGTACCGAGGTTGCCGCCGACGCCGCCGCGGTTGCGGATCTGCGGGGAGGCGACCGTGTGGGAGGCGAGGGAGAGGCCCGGCAGTTCGGCGCGCAGGTTCTCCATGATCCGGGTGTACGGGACCGAGGCCCCGAGCCGCACGCTGTCGGCGCCGACCTCCCACTCGTAGAGGTCGCCGATGCGGTTCAGGTCGAGCAGGTACTCGGGCCTGCGGTGGTCGAAGTTGATCTCGACCATCACATCGGTGCCGCCCGCGATCGGTACTGCGGTGGGGTGCTCGGCCTTCGCGGCGAGCGCCTCATCCCAGCTGGCGGGGCGAAGGAAGTCCATGACCGGCTCTCTTCTTCGTCTCGGGTCGTACGGATCAAGCCAGTTCGTGTGCGGCGGGCCCGGCTCGTTCATGCGCTGTTAATGCAGCGTGGGGTCAGTACACAGCGCCGTGCGCGGAGCGGGTCAGTCACGGAAACCATGAAGGAGTTGGCTGGCCAGCACGGGCATCTTGTAGATTCATATGAACGGAGGTCATCAGTAACCCCTCCGATTCCCTGTGGAAACGTGGGAAACAGCCCCGCACGGCCCTGCACCCACGGCACCTCTTGGTTCATCGTAGTTTTCTAGACAAAGAACGGCGGCGACGGCGATGCGGCTGCGCGCACTTCTGGACACCGGGGCGCTGGGGCTGCGCCTGCTCGGCGGCGAGGACGAGCTGGACCGCGCGGTCCGCGGGGTGATGACCACCGACCTGCGCGATCCCAGCCGCTATCTCTCCGGCGGCGAGCTGGTCCTGACCGGTCTGGCCTGGCGCCGGAACGCGGCCGACACCGAGCCGTTCGTACGGCTGCTGGTGTCCGCCGGGGTGGCCGCGCTGGCCGCAGGCGAGGCCGAGCTGGGCGCCGTCCCGGACGACCTGGTGGCCGCCTGCGCCCGGCACCGGCTGCCGCTGTTCGCGGTCAACGAGTCGGTGGCGTTCGCGACGATCACCGAGCATGTCGTACGGCAGGTGTCGGGCGAGCGGGCCGGTGATCTCGCGGCCGTGGTGGACCGGCACCGCCGGATGATGACCTCGGGTCCCGCGGGGGCGGCCCGGACGTGGTCCTGGACCTGTTGGGCTCCGACCTGGATCTGCGGGCGTGGGTGCTGTCGCCGACCGGGCGGCTCATCGCGGGCTCGAAGGTGTCGGGCCCGGCGCTGCCGGTCGAGGTGTGCGCGCGGCTGGCCGCCGAGCAGCTGGCCGCCGCCCGCACGGGCCGCCGGGGACCGCACCGGCTGACGCTCGGCGCGTCGACGTACTCCCTCTTCCCGATCCGCGGCGGCGGGCGCACCCCGCAGGGCGCGCGGGACGTGCGCGAGACGGTGCTGTCGGACTGGCTGCTCGCGGTGGAGGCGGACGCCGGGGACTGGCCGGACGAGCGGCTGGACCTGCTGCAGGGCGTCACCCAGCTGATCGCGGTCGAGCGGGACCGGCGGGACGCGGCGCGCACGGTCCGCAGACGGCTCGCGCAGGAGGTCCTGGAGCTGGTCCAGACGGGTGCCGCGCCCGCCGAGATCGCCGCGCGGCTGCGGGTCGCCGCTCCCGTGCTGCTGCCCGGGCTCGGGGCGGCTCCGCACTGGCAGGTGGTCGTCGCCCGGGTCGAGTGGGACGGCACCGACATCGAGGCGGGCCCGGTCGCCCAGTCGCTCCTGGAGGAGATCCTGGTCGACCCGCAGACGACGGGCCCCGAGCCCTCCGACCGCATAGCCGTGGCCCACTCGGGCGACGAGGCCATCGCGCTCGTACCGCTGCCCGCGGTGTCGGCCGAGCACGACGGCTCCGAGTCCGGGATCCACGCGGACGTGCTCCTGGACGCCGTACGGGATCCGCTGACGGCCGGGCTCGACGGCGACGGGCGGGTGACGCTCGGGGTGAGCGCCGCCGTGCACTCGGCGGAGGGGCTGCGCGGGGCGCTGGAGGAGGCGCGGCACGCGCGCCGGGTCGCGGCGGCGCGTCCCGGGCGGGTGTGCGCGGCGGGTCATCAAGAGCTGGCCTCGCACGTGCTGCTGCTGCCGTTCGTGCCGGACGACGTGCGGCGGGCGTTCACCGCACGGCTGCTCGACCCGCTGCGGGACTACGACCGCAGGCACCGCGCGGAGCTGATCCCGACGCTGGAGGCGTTCCTGGAGTGCGACGGTTCCTGGACGCGCTGCGCGACCCGGCTGCACCTGCACGTCAACACGCTGCGCTACCGGGTCGGCAGGATCGAGCAGTTGACGAGTCGTGACCTCTCCCGCCTTGAGGACAAGCTGGATTTCTTCCTGGCACTGCGGATGAGCTGACCCGGGGATCCCACGACTTTGTGAATTCTTTCACCCAGCCCCTTGGCCGGGCCCCGGGATTCGTGCTGAGATGCGGCCACCACTCAACAGCTCAATGGTGTGCTCGGGGAGGGCAACGTGGCGCTTTCCGCCATGTCTGGAAACGGAACGACCGAAGGTGACGATCCCCTCCAGACCGCGGTGTGGCGGCTGCGCTCGCGGGCCTGCTGGGCCGACGCGGCGGCGCTGCTACGGCCCGACACCGCGGCTCCGGCCCTCCAGCGGACCGCCCTCCTCGTGGAGCGGTGTCTCTACACCGAGCAGGGCTGGGAGGACGCCGAGGACGCGCTGCGGACGGCCGAGGCGCTGGCCCACAGCGACGACGAGCGGGGCGCGGCGGCCTGCGAGCGCGGGCACCTCGCCTACGCGGCCACGCTGCACGGGGTGCGCGACCGGGCCGACGAGGCGCGGGCCGCGCTCGGGCGGGCGGCGGCGCTGATCCCGCCGGACGGTGCCGGGCGGGCGCTGCTGGACTTCCGGCGGGGCTGCTCGCGGAGAACCTGGCGCGTTCGCCGCAGGCCGCGCGGGCCGCGTACCGGCGGGCCCACGCGGGGGCCGCCGACCGGGCCGACCCGCTGCTGCTGTCGTTCACCTACCGTCATCTGGCCGGACTGGCCCTGCGGGACGGGGAGTTGACGGAGGCCCGGCACGGCTTCGCCGAATCCCTGCGGATCCGGGAGGAGTTGGGCTACCTCGTCGGTACGGCACCGGCGCTCGCCTCGCTCGCGGACGCGGAGGCCGAGCCGGAGGCGTCCCGGCTGCGCGAGGAGGCGCGGCGGCTGTTCCGGCTGCTCGGCGGTGTACCGACGTGGCTGGCACGGCAGTTGGCGGTGCCGGCGCCGGGTGCGGCGACGGCGTAGGTCAGGCGTGGTCGGTGCGGCTCTGGACGACGTTCACGACGTGGTGGACGAAGTGCAGGACGGATGCCCGGAGTTCGGGGTCGCGGGCGACCAGCACCCCGACGGCGACGAGCAGCAGGAAGGTCAGGAAGCCGCCGCGTGACGAGCCGGAGTGACCGCGCCTCGCGCCCATCTGGGCGGCGCGCATGCCGTCCTGTGCGGCCTGGCGCGCGGACTGTTCGGCGCCGCGCTGCGCGGCCTGCTGGGCGGCCTGTTGGCCGGGATTCGGAAACATCGGCGTTCTCCCCACGGATCGGTCGGTCCTCTCCGTGGGGCACGCCAGTGCCGGGCGGGCGGGTTCCCGGTAGGGCGCTCGGTGGCCGGACCCGGACCCGCTCGTGACCGGAGTCACATATTCATGGTCACGCGGTTCCCGCGAAGTGCTCCCGCACCAGTGACTGCGCCACGTCCCACTCCCCCGCGCCCAACGCGTCGAGGAGCGCGAGGTGTTCGGCCGCGTCGGCGACCAGGTCGGCCCGCCCGCGCGTGACCGGACCGCCGACCAGCGGCCACTGGGCGCGCCGGTGCAGGTCCTCGGCGATCTGGACGAGCTGCTCGTTGCCGGCGAGGGCGAGGACCCCGCGGTGGAAGGCGCGGTCGGACTCGGCGTAGGTCGCCCGGCACCCGGAGGACGCGGCGCGGACGGTGCTCTCGGCCAGCGGGCGCAGATCGGCCCAGCGCTCGGCGGGCACGGTCCGGGCGAGCCGGAGCATCACGGGGACCTCGATCAGGGCGCGGATCTCGGCCAGTTCGGCGAGTTCGCGGGCGCCGCGCTCGACGACCCGGAAGCCGCGGTTCGGTACGACCTCGACGGCGCCCTCGGTGGCGAGCTGCTGCATGGCCTCGCGCACGGGGGTGGCGGAGACGCCGAAGCGGTCGCCGAGCGCGGGCGCGGAGTACACCTCACCCGGGGGTCAGTTCGCCGCCGACGAGCGCGGTGCGCAGCGCGTCGAGGATCTGGCCGCGTACGGAGGAACGCTGGACGACCGCGCGGGGCCGCGGGATCGGTGTCTCGCTGTGCGTGTGCTCGCCGCGTACACCGCCCGTGCCGTCCGCGAGATCCCGGTTCCGGTCCACGTCGGCCGCGCGCGGCTGGGCGGCACCCGGGAACCCCGGGTGCGCGGATCCGGGACACCCGTACCGGCGGAGCTCTGCGTGCCCTGCTTCACGGGTCCTCCTCCGGACGTGTCGGTACTTGGGGTCATTACGGCGGCTTGTTACTCGTCCGTCAAGCACCTTAGGCGCAGATCGGACTGGTTCATATCCCCGCCCAGTTGGGTAAGGTAAGCCTTACCTCTAAACCAACGGCGAATCGGTGGTCCCGGCATGCCCCTGCCCTCTTCGGCCACAGCGGACGCGTACGCCCGCCTCACCGAGGTCGTCCCCGGGCTCGGCATCACCGAACTCACCCCGGACCAGCCGACCCCGACCGGCGGCGGCTGGGCCTCGGCGGCGGCGCTCGCGGAGGGCGGGGCGGGCCTGGAGGCGTTCCTCGCGTGGGACGACGCCCAGGTCCTGCGCGACCACGGCCGCCGGGGCCGCCCGGACGTCATAGCCACCTTCGGCCTGCACCGCTACGCCTGGCCGGCCGTCCTCCTCTTCACCGTCCCGTGGTTCCTGCACCGCCGCGTCCCCCGCCTCCCTGTGACCCACGTCTCCTACGACCGCACGGCCGAGAGCTTCGACATGGGCCGGCTGGCCGTCCGCACCGACACCTTCGCCTGCCTGCCCGGCGACCCGGCCGCGGCCCTGCCCGGCGCCCGGGTGGTCGCCGACGAGGAGGCGCTGCGGGCGGAGGTGCGCGCCGCGGTCGCCGAGCACATGGAACCCGTGCTGGCCGGCTTCGGCCCGCGGATGCGCCGGCGGGGCCGCGCCCTGTGGGGCATGGCGACCGACGAGGTCGTCGAGGGCATCTGGTACGTCGCCGATCTCTTCGGCGAACAGCCGCGGGCCGTACGGGAGTTGGAGCGGCTGCTGCCGGGATCCACCAAGCCGTACGTCGGTTCGGCCGCGTTCCGCGAGGTGACCGGGCCGGGCGGCGAGGCGCTGTCCACGCGGGACAGGGCGAGTTGCTGCATGTACTACACGCTGGACGCGGACGACGCCTGCGCGACCTGTCCGCGCACCTGCGTGACCGAGCGGGTCACCAAGCTGCTGGCGGCCACCGCGAGTTGAGGGACCCTCAGTCACAGGCGTCCCTCAACGCCCGCTAGGATCAGCCCCGAACGAGGCGCCCACCCGGTTACAGGGGATTCACAACTTCCTCACTTGTCGCAGGAACTTTCCGTGGAACCACCCGTACGGGTAGTCTTATTCGAACTCAACTCCCGCCCCTCAAGCGGCAGTTCGAGCAGAAAGCCGCCCTGGGCATCCCCTTGCACCTCCTTGGCGGCCTCTTGCCCCGAAAACGCCTGAGGGCCGTTGGGATTGGGCCACTATGGCGGGCGTTACGCCCTATCCCAATGCAAGGGACCCCAGATGAGACTGACCGACATATCGCTTAACTGGCTGCTTCCCGGCGCCGTACTGCTCCTGGGCATGCTGGCGGCGGTTGCGGTGCTCGCGCGGAGCAAGCGGTCCGCCGGGGAGCACGCGAAAGACGACTCGTGGGAGCGCACGGAGGAGCGCCGCAGGCGCAAGGAGGCCATATACGGCATCGCCTCCTACGTCCTTCTGTTCTGCTGTGCGGCGGTCGCCGCGGCACTCTCCTTCCACGGACTGGTCGGCTTCGGCCAGGAGAACCTCGGCCTCACCGACGGCTGGGAGTACCTGGTTCCGTTCGGCCTCGACGGCGCGGCCATGTTCTGCTCCGTCCTCGCGGTCCGCGAGGCCAGCCACGGTGACGCGGCCCTCGGCTCGCGGATACTCGTGTGGACGTTCGCGGCCGCGGCCGCCTGGTTCAACTGGGTGCACGCGCCCAGGGGTGTCGACCACGCGGGCGCTCCGCAGTTCTTCTCCGGCATGTCGCTGTCGGCCGCGGTCCTCTTCGACCGCGCGCTGAAGCAGACCCGCCGGGCCGCGCTGCGCGAGCAGGGTCTGGTGCCGCGTCCGCTGCCGCAGATCCGTATCGTCCGCTGGCTGCGGGCCCCCGGGAGACCTACAGCGCCTGGTCGCTGATGCTTCTGGAGAACGTGCGCAGCCTGGACGAGGCGGTCGACGAGGTGCGCGAGGACAAGGCGAAGAAGGAGGAGACCCGACTGCGCCGCCGCGACCAGCAGCGGATCGAGCGGGCTCAGCTCAAGGCCATAAGCCGTGGCCAGCGCGGCCTCATCGGCCGGGGCAACGGCCGGTCGCCGGAACCGCAGGCGCTGGAGCGTGGCGGCTCCGGACAAGCATCCGCGGAGCCTGCTCTATCGACGCCGGAACAACTGCCGGTTCGCACGCGTCCCTCACTCCAGCCAGTCCGCGGGGCATCTGACCCGATAACCGTCGACCTCACCGCCGAGGACGACACCATGGCCCTGCCGCGTCTCGACTCCCTTGAGCGCAAGCTCAAGGACCTGGAGCAGCAGTTCGGCTGAGCCGGAGAGCTGTCACACGAGAACCGGGACCGGGCGACAAACGGGGCGGGGGCGGAGTCCAACTGGACGCCGCCCCCGCCCCGTTGCTCATGCCGTGCCCGGCACGTCGCTCACACCGCGTCCGGATTGAGCTCGAACCAGACGGACTTGCCCACCCCGTGGGCCGAGACTCCCCAGGAGTCCGCGAGGGACTGGACCAGGACCAGGCCCCGCCCGTGCGTACCGTCGTCGGCGTCCGGTACGTGCAGTCGGGGCCTGCGGGCCACGAAGTCCCTCACCTCCACACGGAGTCCACGCGGCCCGACGGTCGCCGTCAGCACGGCGTCGTCGTCGGTGTGGATCAGCGCGTTGGTGACCAGCTCACTTGTGAGCAGCTCCGCTATCTCCGATCGTCCCGGCCTCCCCAGTGCCGTAACAGTTCCCGCAACGCCCTGCGCGCCTCGGGCACCGCCCGCAGGTCCGCGCGTCCGAGTCTGCGCCTCAGTTGAGGCGGCTGCGCCGGTTCCGTGGCGCTGTCGGCCTTGTCCTCCGCCGCTTTCGCCGAGGAGGCCCTGATCGCCATGGGACCGCTTCCTCGTGCTTGCCTCTTCATGACCCCCGCCTGCACGCCGGTTTCCGGTTCCCTCCTGCTCGAACACGTTCACGGGGATCCATGCCCTCGTCGGGAACGGGGCAGTCATGTCGAGTGGTTGACGACCGGGTGTTCGGCCATGCGTACGCCGTGTCCGGCGGGGCGGAGGTTCCGGGCGCGATGCCGTCCGGCACGTCGAACAGCGGGAGTACGGAGCATGCGGCCCGGGTGGGACGGTCGGGGCGTTTCCTCCGGGGTGCCATGACCCCGGCGACGGGACCTGACACCCCGTGACGTCCTGACCACGGGCGATCGGACCGGCCGTGCCTCTCCCCGAGGCCCGCACTCCGTGAAACTGGCCGGAATCAGCCGCTCGGCAACCGGCAACGGCCGCTCGGCGGGCGCTACTTGCCGCCGATTCCCTTGGTGCCGATGTGGATGATCTTGTGGGTGGTACGGGTCATGTCGACGATCAGCTTGGTGGTGTCGCCGCCGCCCCAGGTGAGGGTGATGGCGGCCTCGGTGTGGTCGGCGGTGCCGTTGTCGGTGACCTTCCAGCTCATGGGGGTGTTCTGCGCCTGGAGGACACCGTCCGCGTGGTTCTTCGCCTCCCAGGCCTTCAGCTCCTTGAGGTAGGCCGGGGTGAGGTAGTAGCTGCGCAGCTCGGTGGTCAGCTTCCCGCCGCCGTTGTCCAGGTCGGTCTCTGCGTCGATGTAGGCGCCGTAGAAGTCGGCGATGCGGGTGATGTTGTCGTCCGGTGAGCCGCTCACGGTGCGCGGGGCTCCGGCGGACGCCTGGGCCGCCACGCCCAGCCCGAGGGCGAGGGCGAGGCCGGCGGCGAGGGCGGTGCGGCGCGTGGCCTTCTTGCTGTTCACGTGTGGTCCCCGTTTCGGTTCGGTGCCGTGCTGTGGTCGGACCGAGCTTCGGCGCCCGGCGGCGGCGACCGCAATCACCGCCGCCGATCCCGCGACGGTGGAACCGTCCCACCCCTTCTGACCTCCTGGTACATGGAGTCCCTGGGATGCCGTCCTGGGACGCGACACACCCGGGGCAACGGTGTCGGGCGAGGCCAACGACAAGGACGTCGAGGAGTTCGCGGCGCTGCTACGGCGTCTGAAGGCACGCACGGACCGCAGCTACGGCCAGTTGGCCCGCCGCCTGAACATGAACGCCTCGACCCTGCACCGCTACTGCGTCGGCGAGGCGGTCCCCTCGACTTCGCCCCCGTGGAACGGTTCGCCGCGCTGTGCGGGGCGACGCCGGAGGAGCGGGTGGAGCTGCATCGGTTCTGGATCCTGGCGGTGGCCGCGCGCCGGCGGCGCCGGGAGGCGGGGGCGACCAGGCCGACGGGGGCGGCGGCGGCGGCTCCGGTGGCCGAGGCGCTGCCGGAGGGGCCGACCGAGGAGCCGATGCCGGATGCCGGTGACCCGCCGGTGGCTGCCGGCGCCGTGGCCACCGGTCCCGCCGCCCGCTCGCTCCGGTCCCGGCGGCGCCTCGCCCTCACCGCCGCCGCCGTGTGCGCGGTGCTCGCGGTGTGGGGCACCCTGTCGGCGGTGTCCACGCACGACACGGCCAAGTCCGAGGGCGGGGTGGGGACAGGGACCGGGGCAGGCACCAACACCGGTGCTACGGGCCGCACTTCACCGTCAGCCGTCCCCGCACCCCTCACCTGGACGGCCGACTCGCAGGCCTGGGAGATCGGCTGCGACCACGACTACGTCATCGACAAGGCGCCGAAGGACGTGCCGCCGCCCCCGGTCCAGCAGGACGCCGGGGTCTGGGCGGCGACTCAGCACGCGGTGCACGGCGGGCAGACGAACGTGGAGATCTCGGTGCAGGGCAAAAGCTCAACGGCCGTGGTCCTGGAGGCACTTCGAGTCCGGGTCGTCGGCCGTACGGCACCCGCCCCGGGCACCGCGTACTCGATGGCCCAGGGCTGCGGCGGGGACATCACCCCGCGCTACTTCGGCGTGAACCTGGACGCCCACCGCCCGCTCGTCACACCGGAGCCGGGCAGTGACACGGGCAGGAAGGTCCCGGTGGCGCACCTGCCGTACCGAGTCTCGGCCACGGACCCGGAGGTCCTGCTGGTCAAGGCCCGCTCCGGGACCTGCGACTGCCGCTGGTACCTGGAACTGGACTGGTCCTCCCAGGGCCGCACCGGCACCCTCCGCGTCGACGACCACGGCAGGCCGTTCCGCACGAGCAGCATCAAGGGTCTGCGGCACCTCTGGTACTCGTCGAACGGGTGGGTGCCGGTCGACGGTTAGGGCCGGGGCACGTTGCGGATGTTGGAGCGGGCCATCTGCAGCATCCGACCGACTCCTCCGTCCAGCACGATCTTTGACGCCGACAGCGCGAACCCGGTGACCATGTCGGCGCTGATCTTCGGCGGGATGGACAGGGCGTTGGGGTCGGTGACGACGTCGACGAGCGCCGGGCCCTTGTGCTTGAACGCGGCCTTCAGCGCTCCTTCGAGGTCCTTGGGCTTCTCGACCCGCACACCGTAGGCACCGCACGCGCGGGCGACGGCGGCGAAGTCGGGGTTCTTGTTGGTGGTGCCGTACGACGGGAGTCCGGCGACCAGCATCTCCAACTCGACCATGCCCAGGGAGGAGTTGTTGAACAGGACGACCTTCACCGGCAGGTCGTACTGGACGAGGGTGAGGAAGTCGCCCATCAGCATGGAGAATCCGCCGTCGCCCGACATCGACACGACCTGCCGCTCGGTGTCGGTGAACTGGGCACCGATCGCCATCGGCAGCGCGTTCGCCATCGAGCCGTGCGAGAACGAACCGATCACGCGGCGGCGGCCGTTGGGCGTGATGTAGCGGGCGGCCCAGACGTTGCACATGCCGGTGTCGACGGTGAACACGGCGTCCTCGTCGGCGAGTTCGTCGAGGACGGAGGCCACGTACTCGGGGTGGATCGGGACGTGCTTCTCGACCTTGCGCGTGTACGCCTTGACGACGCCCTCCAGCGCGTCGGCGTGCTTCTTGAGCATCCGGTCGAGGAACTTCCGGTCCCCCTTCGGCTTCACCCGGGGATGAGACAGCGCAGCGTCTCCTTCGCGTCGCCCCACACCGCGAGGTCCAACTTCGAGCGCCGGCCGAGGTGTTCGGGCCGTACGTCGATCTGGGCGATCTTCACGTCGTCGGGCAGGAACGCGTTGTACGGGAAGTCGGTGCCGATGAGGATCAGCAGGTCGCACTCGTGGGTGGCCTCGTAGGCGGCGCCGTAGCCGAGCAGTCCGCTCATGCCGACGTCGTACGGGTTGTCGTACTGGATCCACTCCTTGCCCCGCAGGGCGTGTCCGATCGGGGACTTGATCTTCCCGGCGAACTCCATCACCTCGGCGTGCGCGCCGGCCGTGCCGCTGCCGCAGAAGAGGGTGACCCTGTCCGCCTCGTCGATCATCTCGACGAGCTGCTCGATCTCGGCGTCGCCGGGCCGGACGGAGGGGCGGGAGGTGACGAGGGCGGTCTCGGCGGCCTTGTCGGGGGCGGGCTCGGAGGCGATGTCGCCCGGGAGCGAGACGACGCTGACGCCGCTCTGCCCCACCGCGTGCTGGATGGCGGTCTGGAGCAGCCGGGGCATCTGCTTCGGGCTGGAGATCAGCTCGCTGTAGTGACTGCACTCCTGGAAGAGCCGGTCGGGGTGGGTCTCCTGGAAGTAGCCGAGGCCGATCTCGCTGGACGGGATCTGCGAGGCGAGGGCGAGCACCGGGGCCATGGAGCGGTGGGCGTCGTAGAGGCCGTTGATGAGGTGCAGGTTTCCGGGGCCGCAGGAGCCGGCGCAGGCCGCGAGCTTCCCCGTTATCTGCGCTTCGGCGCCGGCGGCGAAGGCGGCGGTCTCCTCGTGCCGTACGTGGATCCAGTCGATGGCGGAGTTGCGGCGGATGGCGTCGACCACAGGGTTGAGGCTGTCGCCCACGACCCCGTAGAGGCGCTTGACTCCGGCGCGGACGAGGATGTCGACGAACTGTTCGGCAACGTTCTGCTTGGCCATGGTTCTCGCGTGCCCTTCGGTTTCCTGTGTCCTACGGATCCCTCTGGGGTCCATGAATTCACAGCCTCGGCGCTCACGCCTCCCAAACGGCGGCGGCCGTGCGGTCGTCGGCGTAACCCTTGACCCGCACTTGGGTGTCCGCGAGGAAGGCGGCGAGACCGGGCGGGGTGGTGCCGGACCAGCGCCCCGCCAGATGGGCGGACAGTTCGGGTTCGCCGCGCAACGGCTCGGCGAGGCCGCCGGTGCACATGAGGAGCGCGTCCCCGGGCGGGCGACGGAGGCACGGAAGCGGAAGGGTTCGCGGGGTGGCTCGGGGGCGGGTTCGTACGGGCTCGGCGGGGTCGGAATCCCGAGGTCCATCGTCAGCCGGTCGCCCTCGGGGGTCTCGGCGGGCTGCGACCCGAAACCGACGACCGCCTCGCCGATCGCGTCGGAGACGCTGGGCTCGATGTCCTGCCACTCGCCGTCACGCAGCCGGAAGAGTCCTCCCGGTCCGACCCCGAAGAACACGCGGGTACGGCACTCCGGGTGCGCGGGGAGGAGCAGACAGCGCAGGCCGGCCGAGTACTCCTCCGGGTCGATGCCCTGTTCTGCGGCGCTGGCGCGGAGCTTGCCGAGGCTGCGGTCGGTGAGGCGGTGGAGCCCGGACTTCAGGTCACCGCGCCGGGCGGCCCTTATGTCCTCGGACAGCCGGGCGTGACTGCGCCCCACGGCTCGCGCGATCCAGTGACACGCCTCGGCCGCGGCCCGGTGCGCCCCGGCGTGGCCCGCGCCCCGGTCGCCATCGCCACCAGCACCAACGCCTGCTCCCCGACCCCGAACCGCGCCGTCAGCAACGAGTCCCGCCGCGGCTCCCCCTGAACCGCGCGGAGTCCCCCGCACGGAAGCGGCCCGAATCGTGCTCGCCCCGTACCGCGCCCCGTCCAACACGGTGTCGGCGACGAGGTCGTCGAGTTCGTCCGGGTCGGCCGGGGAGCGCGGTGGGCTCGGCGTCGTAGGTGGGGGTCCGGAGCCTACGTAGTCGAGGGTGAGGGGTGGTTGGGGTGGGGCGGCTGGAAGGAGCCGCGGGGCAGGGTCGGCGGAGGGGAGAGCGGGTGGCTGCGGGTACGGGCCGAGAGGGGACGGGCTGCCGGGACGCAGGTCCCTTTGGTCGGAAGCGGGGTTGTCGGTGAGGGGTGCGGCTGCTGGAGGCTGCGGGTAGGGGCGCGGGTCGTACGGGCGAAGCGGGCGGGCAGGGCGGAGGGGCTGCGGGGCGGGAGTGGGGAGTGCGGGGGCAGCGGCGGGTGGCTGGGGGTAGGGAGACGGCGCGGGCGGACCAGGCGGCTGCGGAGGTGCCCCGGCGGGAGGTCGGGCTGGGCGTCCACCGGGCGGTTCTGCCGGGGCGGCGCGGGCGGAGCATCCTCGCTCGGGGCGGGCGGGGCATCCTCGCTCGGTGCGGCCGGGGCGATGGGCGAGAACAGGGGAGGCTCGGCAACCGGGTCAGCGGCAGCTCGCCCGGCGTTGCCCGCCGCACGCGGTGCCGGAACACCCGATCCCGCCGAACGCGCTCCCTCGCCCACCGAGCCCACACCCGGCCCGGGACGCGCGCCTTCACCCAACGGACCCGCACCCGAATCCACCCGGGAACCGGAACCCGAAGCAGGACCCGCACCGGAAGCCGCGCGCGAACCCGAAACCGGATCGGCACCCGAAGCCGGACCCGAACCGGCACCCGCCCCAGACCCCGCCCCCTCCCCGGCCCGCGAAGCTCCACCGTTCCCGCCGCCGAGGCGAACCGGTCGTCGACGGAGTCCCCGCGGCCGTCGGACCCGTGTCATCCGCGGTGTCGTCGTACAGCTGGCTCCACCAGTCGTCCTCGTGACCGGTCGGCGTTCCCCCTGCTGGCTCATGCCCCTAATTGTCCACCGCGCAGGCCAGTTGGAAACGGGGCGTCCGGAAAATCGGACGTAAGCCGGTCCTCGAACGGCGTGTCGGGGACGTACCGAACACCCATCCGGCACAGAGCCGCCGGACGGTCCCACCCCCACGGGAGAACCGCCCGGCGACGACCTGGGTGACCCGGCCCCGGCTCCCCCGCGTGCGAGCGCACGGCATGAGCCCGGGTCACGTTCCATATGACCGAATCCGTTGGGAGTTCGGCCCGCCCGGCCCGAGTGTGACCTGTCTTCCTGAAGATCCGCTGTGACTTCCGACGGCCTCACCCACAGCACGCCGTACGCGAACCCGCAGGCCAAGAAGGCCCAATACGGGCATTACGGGCGACAGTTGAGGCCCCCGTGACGCAACCTTGGCAGAGTGACGGGTGGTACGGCGATGATGTACGGAGGCGGGTTCGCGCCGTGGCTGTTTCCCGCCACCGCGGCCGGTTCCGTCACCCGCACCCCACGGGGTGATGTCTTCCGGGAGGGACGGCGCCTGATGCTGGGAGCGATAGGCCTGGACGAGGCACACGAGTCGGCGTACCGGGCACTGGTGTCCGTCGGCGCCGCGGACGTGCCCGATCTGGCCCGCCGGCTGACCCTCGGCGAGCACGACACCGAGCGCGCCCTGCGCCGCCTGGAACGGCACGGACTCGCCGCCCAGTCCTCGTCCCGCCCCGGCCGCTGGGTCGCCGCCCCGCCCGGGGTCGCCCTCGGCGCGCTGCTCACCCAGCGGCGGCACGAACTGGAGAAGGCCGAACTGGCCGCCGCGCTCCTCGCCGAGGAGTACCGGGCCACCGCCGCCGAACCCGCCGTGCACGACCTGGTGGAGGTGGTGATCGGCGCCGCCGCCGTCAGCCAGCGCTTCCTCCAGCTCCAGCTCGGCGCGACCGAGGAGGTCTGCGCGCTGGTCACCGGCAACCCGGTCGCCGTCACCGGCGGGGAGAACGACGCGGAGGAGCAGGCCGCCGACCGGGGCGTCCGCTACCGGGTCGTCCTCGAACGCGCCGCCCTCGACCTGCCCGACGGCCTCACCGAACTGACCGCCGCGCTCGGCCGTGACGAACAGGTGCGGGTGGTCGACACCGTGCCGACGAAACTGGTGGTCGCCGACCGCAGCCTCGCGATGGTCCCCTGACCTCGCACACCGCCGAGCCCGCCGCGCTCGTCGTGCACGCGAGCGGGCTGCTGGAGCTGCTCTGCGGGCTCTTCGAGTCGGTCTGGCGGGACGCGCTCCCGCTGCGCCTGGGCACATCCGGCGCCACCGAGCAGCAGCCGGACGCTCCCGACGGCACGGACCTGGAGGTGCTGTCCCTGCTGCTGGCCGGGCTGACCGACGCCAGCGTCGCGAAACAGCTCGATCTGGGCCTGCGCACGGTCCAGCGCCGGGTGAAGCGGCTGATGGAGCTGAGCGGGGTGACGACCCGGCTGCAACTGGGCTGGCACGCGTACGAACGGGGCTGGGTGGCCCGTAGCTGACCTGCGGTTTCACCGTCCGTCCCGCACGCTGGTCAGATGGGAGTGGCTGAACTCCTCCTGGTCGGCGTCGTCATCCTGCTCGGCCTGTGCGGAGTCCTGGTGCCCGGAGTGCCGGGGTCGTGGCTGGTGTGGGCCGCGGTCCTGTGGTGGGCGCTGAAGGACCCGCAGCCGGTCGCGTGGGGCGTCCTCGTCGGCGCGACCGTCGTCCTGTTCCTGTCCCAGGTGGTGCGCTGGGTCCTGCCGCCGCGCCGGCTGCGCACGAGCGGGGCGACCCCGGATGGGCGTGTACGCCGGGGTCGGCGCCCTGCTCGGCTTCGTGCTGATCCCCGTGCTCGGCGCGATCCCCGGTTTCATGGCCGGGATCTACCTCCACGAACGCCTGCGCCTTGGCCGGCACGGCGAGGCGATGGCCGCCCTGCGTACGGCGATGCGCTCGGGCGGCTCCAGCGTGCTGACCGAACTGTTCACCTGCCTGCTGATCATGGGCGCGTGGGTGGGCGCCGTGATCTGGGGCTGACCCGGGCCCCTCAACCCAGCGCGGTGAGGTCGATCGCGTCGGCGAGCGCCCGCATGCCCGCGTCGTTGAAGTGCAGATGGTCGCCGGAGTCGTAGCCGGGCCGGATCCGCTGCGGGTGCGCCGGGTCGCGGACGGCGGCGTCGAAGTCGACGATCCCGTCGAAGGGCCGCCGCCCCTGATGAACGTGTTGACCTTCTGCCGTACGGCCTCCCGCGCGGCCGTGAAGGCGCCCGCGCCGCCGTACGGCGTGAGGGTCGCGCCGATGACGCGGATGCCGTGCGCGTGGGCGCGGGCCACGAGGGTGCGGTACGCGTCCTCGAATGCGCCGGGGTCGGTCGCGTTCGGGATGCCCTTGATGTCGTTGATGCCTTCGAGGACGATCAGCACGCGCACGCCCGACCGGGAGAGCGCGTCCGCGTCGAGGCGGGACAGCCCGCTCGGGCCCACGTCGTCGCGCAGCAGCCGGTTGCCGGAGATACCGGCGTTGAGGACACCGAGGCGGCGGTACGACGGCAGGGTGGCGAGGCGGCCGGCGAGGCGGTCGGGCCAGCGGTGGTTGGCGTCGAGGGTGGAGCCGTTGCCGTCGGTGAGGGAGTCGCCGAGGGCCACGACACTGCCGGCCGCCTGCGCGTCGAGGACGTCGACGCCGGTGACGTAGTACCAGGAGGTGGTGGTCGCCGTGTACGCGGAGCCGTCCTCGTCGGCGGTCCGATTCCCTTGCGGGGCACGGTAGTTGGTCTGTCCTGCGGCGCGGTGGTAGGTCGCGGGGCCGGAGTCGCCGGGCGTGTGGACGGTGACCAGGAGATCGGCTCCGTCGGGCACCGCGAGCGGAACGGGATCACTGACCAGGTCCTCGCCCGCCGGGATCGTGACCGCCGTGACACCGGCGAAGGTGACGGCACGCATCGAGCCGGGCACGGCGTCCGCTCCCGACTCCCGCAGGGCGACGGTCACCGCGTCGAGCCGGAGGGGCGCGGTACCGAGCCGGTTGGTGAGCCGCACCCGGGCGGCGCCACCGCCGACGCTGAGGTGCACGACGTTGCGGAAGGAGGCACCGGGGTGGGCCGGCACGGTCCCGGAGGGGGCGGCTTCCCAGGTGCCGGTCCAGGTGCCGAAGGGGTCGCGGGCCGGGGTTTGGGGAGCGGAGGCGTCGGGGACGGAGGCGCCGGGCGCGGGGGCGCCGGAAGCATCGGCTTTGAGAGCGGCGGCTTGCGGAGCAGAGATTCGCGGAGCAGCGGCTCGGGGAGCGGACGCTGAGGGCGCGGAGGCTTCGGGGGTCGCCGCACCCGCGGTCTCCACCGTCCCCGCCGTCCCGACCGCCGCTCCCAGCCCGAGCACCAGCAGTCCTACGACGACCCGTCCGGCCCCGACCATGCGCCCTCCACCTCTCCCACCAGCCACGACGAAGGCGACCGTGGCACGCGGGGACGGGCGGACGGCGGCGCATCACCGGTGCCGGGCGCCGCGTCCCCTGTCCGGCGTAGGGCGGACTGCGGACGGCGGCTGGGACCGGAGGCCGATGCGCGGGGCGCGCGGGCGTGTTTGGCTGCGGGCATGACCGAATTCACCGAGGCCGAACGCGCGTACCTCACCTCGCAGCGGCTGGGCCGACTGGCCACCGTCGACCCCGGGGCCAGCCGCAGGCGAACCCCGTCGGCTTCTTCCCGCAGGCCGACGGGACGATCCTGGTCGGGGGTTACGCGATGGGCAGCACCAAAAAGTGGCGCAACCTGCGGAAGAACCCGAAGGTCGCGCTGGTCGTGGACGACATCGTCAGCGTCAGCCCCTGGAAGGTACGGGGCATCGACATCCGGGGTGAGGCCGAACTCCTCGTCGGCCCGCACGAGTTGGGGCCGCACATGAGCGAAGAGGTGATCCGTATCCACCCCGGCGGATCCACAGCTGGGGCCTGGAGACCTGAGGCCGACTCACCCCAACACGTTCTCCAGGGTGAGGAGTTGGACCTTGCGGTCGAGACCGCCCGCGTAGCCGGTCAGTGTTCCGTCGGCGCCGATGACGCGGTGGCAGGGGCGGACCACCAGCAACGGGTTGGCGCCGATCGCCCCGCCGACCGCCCGCACGGCGGCCCGGGGTGCTCCGATCCGCGCGGCGATCTCGCCGTACGTCGTCGTCGCGCCGTACGGCACGGAGTCGAGGGCGGCCCACACGCGCTCACGGAAGTCGGTGCCGGAGGTGCGGAACTCCAGCTGGAATTCCTTGAGTTCACCGGCGAAGTAGGCGGCGAGCTGGTCGCCGACGGCACGGAAGGGGCCGGGGTCCTGCCGCCACCCGGGCTGGATGCTGCGGCCGCCCTTCTGCCCGGGGACGGAGAGGGGAGGTGAGGGCACCGAACTCGTCGGCGGTGAGCAGGAGTTGACCGAGAGGGCTGCCGAAACTCGTCCAGCGGACGGTGGTCGGATCGGTCGTGGGGCCGGTCATCGGTGCTCCAACTCCCCTGCCGTGCGCAGGTGTTGTACGTGTTGTAGGTGTTCTACGTGCTGTTCATGCTGTGCGTGCTGTGCGTGCTGTAGGTGCTGGACGGCGTAGGAACGCCAGGGCCGCCAGGCGTCCGGGGTGTCGGTGCCGGGCGGTGCCACGTCGGGGTCGCCGAGGGCACGGGTGCGGATGACGGCGACGGTGGCGGCGTCCATGCCGGGCAGCGCGAGCAGGGCGGCCTGGGCGTCGTCCCGGTCGACACCCGCGTCGAGCCGTACGGTGCCGTCGGCCAGGGCGGTGGCGAGGGCGGACAGGGGTTCGCCGGGTGCGACCTCCGCCAGGGCGGACGGCTCGGGAAGAGATGGGTGAGGCCGCCGGACGGGGCGTCCAGCGTCTTGCCGTACCGCCGCACCAGCCGCTCGGCCTCCGCCGGCCCGACCAGGGCCCGTACGGCGAGTTCCTCCGGGTCGGCGGTGCCCGGTGAGCGCAGGCCGGGGCGGGCGGCGACGAGCGGGGCGAGCCGGGGGTCCTCGCCGAGCCGTTCGTCGACGGCGTACGGGTCGGCGTCGAGGTCGAAGAGCCGTCGTAGCCGCTGGACCGCGGTGGTCAGATCCCGGTGGTCGGTGAGGTGCAGCCGGGCGTCGAGCCAGCCGCCGGGGTGGGCGAGGGACGCGGCCTTGAGGACGCCGGGGCGTTCGTCGACGGCGACGATTCCGGTGCCGTAAGGGAGGCGGAGGGTGCGGCGGTAGGTACGGCGGCCGGGGCTGCCGATGATCTCCTCCACACCGGGGACGGCCTCGCGGGCGAGCAGGTCGAAGACGGCGGCGGACTGGTAGGGACCGCGGTAGGCGAGTCGCAGCGGGATGCCGGCGGAGGGGCCGGCCGCTGTCGCTCTCGCCACGTGCGGCGCCTTGGCGGTCCGCAACTCACTCGGGGTCGACGCGTACACGGCGCGGATGGTGTCGTTGAACTGGCGCACGCTGGCGAACCCGGCCGCGAAGGCAACGTCGGTGATCGGCAGGTCGGTGGTCTGCACGAGCACGCGTGCGGTGTGCGCGCGCTGGGCCCGGGCGAGGGCGACGGGCCCGGCGCCGAGTTCGGCGGTGAGCTGCCGCTGGACCTGCCGTGCGCTGTATCCCAGCCGTACGGCGAGCCCGGCGACGCCCTCGCGGTCCACGACGCCGTCGCCGATCAGCCGCACGGCCCGGCCCACGACATCGGCGCGCGCGTTCCACTCGGCCGACCCCGGCACGGCGTCCGGCCGACACCGCCGACAGGCCCGGAACCCCGAGCCCTGCGCGGCGGCGGCGGTCGCGAAGAACCGCACGTTCCGCCGCTTCGGCGTCACCGCCGGGCAGCTGGGCCGGCAGTAGATCCCGGTCGTGACCACCGCGAAAAAGAACTCCCCGTCGAACCGGGCATCCCGGCTCCGCACGGCTTCGTACCTGCTCTCCTCGTCCATCACAGTGTCCAGTCTCCGCCATCCCCGGGGCGGGTCTGGCGGAAATCGGACGCGGTGTTGGGGGCGGGGAGGCGGGCGCCTGACCGGGGAGGGGCGCTGGGCCGGGAAGGCGAGCGCTGGGCCGGACCGGATAGGCGGGCGCCGGACCGGAGAGGCGGGCGCCGGACCAGGGAGGCGGGCGCCGGACCAGGGAGGGAGGCGCCGGACCGGAGTGACAGGCGCTGGGCCGGGAAGGCGGGCACCGGACCGGAGAGGCGGGCGCTGGGCCGGATAGGCGGGCGCCGGACCAGGGAGGGAGGCGCCGGACCGGAGTGACGGGTGCCGGGCCGGAGAGGCGGGCGCCGGGCCGGAGAGGCGGGTGCCGGGCCGGAGAGGCGGGCGCCGGGCCGGAGAGGCGGGTGCCGAGGGCTCGCGCGCGGCTGACCAGGCGGAGCCGGACCAGATACCCAAGGCACCCAAGGCACCCAGAGCACCCAGGGCGTCAGCCCGCCGACCAGTAGCCGGGACCGGACACCCAAGGCCCGCCCCCGACCGCCGCGAGCGGGCGCACCCCGCACCCGGAACACGCGCCCGAGACCCCCGCAGGCCGCGCCACGAGCCCTCCCCGGACCGCCCGGGCCGGCCACCCCTACGCCCAGCGTCCCCGCTTCGCCTCCATCGCCGCCTTGCCCTCCGCTCCCTTTCGTTTCCAGTCGCGGCGGAGTTCGGCCCGCATGCGGGCGTCGGTCTTGGCGACGATCCACTGGTTCTCGCGCATGAGCTTGCGGTAGCTGTCGAGGCGGCGTTCGGGGAGGGTGCCGGAGTCGAGGGCGGCGAGGACGGCGCAGCCCGGTTCGGCGGTGTGGGCGCAGTCGTGGAAGCGGCACCGGGACGCCAGTTCCTCGATCTCGGCGAACACCTGGCCGACGCCGGTCTGCGCGTCCCACAGACCGACCCCGCGCAGCCCGGGGTGTCGATCAGGACCCCGCCGCCGGGTAGGGCGAGCAGGTTGCGCGTGGTGGTCGTATGACGGCCCTTGCCGTCGACGTCACGCGTCGCCTGGACATCCATCACGTCCTCGCCCAGCAACGCGTTCGCGAGCGTCGACTTGCCCGCGCCGGACTGCCCGAGCAGCACGGACGTGCCCCCGGCGGCGACCGCGGCCAGCACGTCGATGCCGTCCCCGGTGGCGGCGCTCACGGCCAGCACCGGCACACCGGGCGCGGCCGTCTCCACGTCCTGGACGAGATACGACAGCGTCACCGCGTCCGGCACGAGGTCGGCCTTGGTCAGCACGACCAGGGCTGGGCCCCGGACTCCCAGGCGAGCGCGAGGAACCGTTCGATACGGCCGAGGTCGAGTTCCCCGGTCAGCGGCACCGCGATGATCGCGTGGTCGACGTTGGCCGCGAGGATCTGCCCCTCGGACCGCTTGGAGGAGGTGGAGCGCACGAAGGCGGTACGGCGGGGCAGATACGTCCGTACGTAGCGCGGGGTGCCGCCTTCGGGGTCCACGGCGACCCAGTCGCCCGTGCACACGACCTTCATCGGGTCACGGGGACGACGAACTCGGTGTCGGCACGGACGGTGCCGGCCGGGGTGACGACATCACACAGACCACGGTCGACACGCGCGACACGGCCGGGCAGGAGCCCCTGCTCGGCGAACGGGCGAACTCGGCCTCCCACTCCGCATCCCAGCCGTACGGCTGCAGCGGATGCACAGAGGAAGACGGCGAGAACGAACCCGGGAGAGAAGAGAAAGACAAGGGGTGACCCTTCACAAGGGTGGCCCCGGCACCGCGCACACAGACGCGGGAAGAAGAGAGAGGTCAGCCGGCGGCCACGGGTGTGGACTTGATGAACTTCCGGATGCGGGCAGCGCCCATCTCAACGACAGCCATCGGTCACACCTCCCACAACACAAGCCAAGTCACCTGCGGCAACGCACGGTTGCCGCTCCAACAGCACCAACCCTAGAAGACACACAGGCCGCGGTGCCAGCGAATTACGGCACGCCTGCCCTCGGCCCGTACCGCGTCGGCACCTGAAGGGGGCCGGGCTACTTGCAGGACGCGCCGTTGAGGGTGAAGCCGTACGGCGCCGAGTTCTTGCTGTTGTTCCATGTGCCGAGGAAGCCGAAGGTGAAGCTGCCGTCCGCGGCGACGTTCTTGTTGTAGTCGGCGGCGGTGGCGGTGACCCGGGAGCCGTCCTGGGCGACGCTCGCGTCCCACATCTGGGTGACCTGCTGGCCGTCGCGGTAGGACCAGGAGAGGCGCCAGGTGTCGAGGGCCTTGGTGGTGGTGACGGTGACGGTGGCCTGGAAGCCGTCGGACCACTGGTTGACGAGGTCGTAGGTGACGTCACAGCCGGCCGGCGCGGTCGTGCCCGAACCCGATCCCGAACCCGCGCCGGAGCCCGAACTCCTCGTGGGCGCCTGCGAGTTGCCCGCCGTCGCCGAGGCGGTGCCCTGGGGTTCCGTGTCCGGGTTCTTGTCCCCCGCGTCGGTCGCCGTACTCCTCGCCGTGGGCCGGGGAGACGTCGAGGACGTGCCCGAGGAGTGGGCGCCGGCGGACGACAGGGTGGGGCCGGGGTCGGCCACCGGCTGACGGTCGGCGTCGTCACGGGCCGCGTTGTCGTGGCCGGAGCCGCCCATCGGCATCATCGACACACCGAGCGCCACCAGGGACAACAGCACGGCCGCGGCGAGCAGTCCGTTGCGCACGAGGCGCGCCTTGCTCGCGCCCTCCTTCGGTTCCCCCGCCTCCAGTTCGGCCACGGGACGCCCCGCGCCCAGCCGTACCTCGGCGGCCCGGCGGCGGCGCTCCAGATAGGCGAGCCCGCCCCAGCCGATGACGCCGCTCGCGAGGGCCGCGGGCAGCCCACCGCCCGCGAGCCGCAGACAGGCGGCGGCCTCCGCGCACTGCACGCAGGTCGCGAGGTGCCGGGAGAGGTCCTCAGGAGTGTCGGCGGCCGGTGACCGGGTCACCGCGTCCAGCAGCCGGGCGTAGCTGCGGCACTCCGCGTCCATCGGGGTGTCGAGGTGGCTGCGGTGGCAGCGATCCCTGAACAGAGCCCGCACCTGGGCGAGTTCGGTGGAGACGGCCGTCGGGTCGAGGCCGAGGCGGCGGGCCACGACGGGCAGCGGCAGGGCCTCCACCTCGGCCAGCCACAGCAGCGCCGCGTCCGCTTCTTGCAGGTCCCGCAGGCCGCGCAGGGCGATCGGTCGCTGCAACGGCATGCCGTGATAGCGGGCGGCCTTCTCGGAGTTGAGCCACAGCCGCAGGTCCGGGTCGAGCCGGTGCCCCCGCCCGGCCAGCTCCCACGCCGCCGCCGTGGTGCGTACGGCGGTCAGCAGCAGCGGTATCACCGGCAGCACCCGACGGGCCGGTCCGCGCATCAGGCCGGACCCGGCGGACCGGGCCTCCTGGATGCCGAGCGCGAACGCCTCCCCGGCCAGTTCGGTGGCCGATTCGGCTCCGGACGTGCACAGGTCGGCGTAGGACAGCACGGCGTCCCAGCACTCGGTGAACAGCGCTGCCTCAGCGGCGTCCTGAGGAGTCGGCAGGTCGGGCATGGGTCTCCTGCATCCACGAATGACGGCCAACCAGCTTTGACGGTAAGCGAGTTGGAGGGGGACTGCCTCGTGACAGGGCCAGAGCCTTTCACGCATCCCACACAACTGACAAGCCGCGTATTCAATTGCGGTGACTGTCAGTCGCCTCTGTGCAGTTGTACGTGTCCGGGACTCTCCCGGCTCACCCGTCGCAGGAGTTGGCCACACCGTTACCTTACAAAGGCGCGGGCTCCTCGGCGGGGAGACTGTCCATGAAGGAACTGACGGAGAAGACGGCGCGGCCGGGGCCCGGTTCGCCGTATCCGGGCGGGGGACTTGAGCCCGAAGTCCTCCATCGTGGCGCGGTAGGCCTCCAGCAGCCGGATGTGGTACTCCAGCGGCGCGCCCTGCGGGTTGGCCTTGCCCAGCGGGGTGGTGGGCTCGGGGCACCAGGTGGTGAAGCGGGGCGTGATGCCCTGCGACATGAAGAAGCGCAGCCCCTCGGTCGTCGACGCGATCGCCTCGTCGACGGTCTTGAAGCCGAACGGCTCCGCCATCTCCACGCCGGCCACGAAGTTGGGGATCACGTTGCGTGCGCCGAAGATCTCCGCGGAGTCGAGGATCCGCTTGTGCCACTCGGCGCGGCCGACGTAGCGCTCCTTGCCCGGGCAGTGCAGCTTGAACAGGTACTCGTCCCACACCTCGTAGTTGGGGTGGTAGATCTGCACGCCGTAGTCCTTGAAGCGCTGCACGTCGTCCTTCGGCAGCGCCTGGGCCACGACCTTGCCGATCCAACGACCCGGGAAGCGCTCCTCGATGGCCTTGGCGTAGTGGCCGTAGAAGTCGGCCTCGTCGCGCCCGGCGACCGTCTTGGTGATCGCGCCGCCGGTGAGGGTGTAGGCGGTGGACACCTTCGCGGTGTCGTACCGGTCGATGATCTCCAGGGCCTCGAGTACCTCCTCGACGTCCTTGACCCCGGTGTACGGCCGGCCCGCCGCCTTGTGCTGGCGCCAGTTGTGGTTGATGTCGCAGTACTGGCACTCCTCCTTGGCGCCGAAGTACTGGCAGACGCGGAAGACGGTGAGGTAGATCAGGTAGCCCCACTGGATGGTGGGGGCGACCTCCATGACGGACTTGCCGTTGGCGAGCTTGTGCCGGTAGTACTCCGGCATCGGCGGCACCCCGACGTCCGCGATCCGCTTCCCGTCGAGGTACAGCCCGAGAATTCCGTCGTCGTCGGCGGCCACGCGGTACGGCGAGGTCGGGTTCACCCGCACGGAGACGACGGTCCGTCGCAGGTCGTACGGGCCTCCCGTAAGGATGATCTCCTCCGGGGGCGGCGCAGCGCGGCCTCGCCCAGCTCGGGCAGGGTGCCGTGGTCGAAGGAGAAGATGAAGTACGACTTCGGCTTGACCTCACCGCCCTCGTTGTCGCTGAGCGCGGACGGGTCGAAGGCGACACCCCCGCGGAGCAGGTCCTCCTTGAAGACGGCCTCCCGCGGCACATGCGGAAAGCGCTCCATCAGATCCTCGACCAGCGCGGTGCGGCTGCCCATCCCGTATCTCCTCCTGGCTAGGCGTACGACTCCTCACGGTATGCCCCCGGCGGTTGGGGGTCGGAGCGGGGGGCGGTGTGGTGCGGTTTGGGTTGTCTGCGGGGTGCGGGTGCGGGTGCGTTGTGGGTGGGGGCTTGGGTTGTCTGCCGGGTGCGGGTGCGTTGTGGCTGGGCGCGCAGTTCCCCGCGCCCCTGAGGGTGTGGGGGTGGGCGGGGTTCAGTCGGCAATGCATCCCTGACGCCGTGGAGTTCCCCGCGCCCCTGAGGGGGTGAGGGTGGGCGGGGTTGGGGCGGCAGTGCCGGGTCAGCTCTGGTCTGATGCCTCTCGGTGGGCGATGTGGTCGGGTACCGGGGTGCCAGGGGGAGCACGGGGTCCGGTACGGGGCGCCCCAGACCGAGGTCAGCGGGAGTGTTCCCGCCCAGAGTCCCAGTTCCGCGTCGGGGCCGTCTCCGTCATCGGGGCCGCCGGTGCGGATCTTGACGGACGCCTCGTCGAGGGGGAGGGCGAGCAGGACGGTGGCCGCGAGTTCCTTGCGGGTCGGCGGTCTGGCGTACGACCACTGTCCCGGTGTCGCGTGTTCGGTCAGGCGGCGCAGGCCGGCCAGTTTTTCGTCCGGGTCGGTGACCTTGCGGGGTACGCCGTGGATCATCGCGCTGCGGTAGTTGACCCCGTGCTCGAAGACCGACCGGGCCAGCACCAGCCCGTCGACATGCGTGACGGTGACGCACACGGGGTGCCGCCCGCGAGACTGCGACTCGCTACGGACCCGTGGAAGTACAGCTCCCGCCCGTGCCTCCCGTACACCGTGGGGACGACGACCGGCCGCCCCTCGATCACCACCCCCAGGTGACAGACGAACCCGGCGTCGAGGATCGCGTCCAGGTCGGCGCGGTCGAGGCTGCCCTGGTCGGCGAGGCGGCGGTGGCGGGTGCGGTCGGTCTGCGGGAGACGGTCGGTCATACCGTCGGAGACTACCGATGTCGTAGATCAATGGCCATACCTCCAACGGATACCGCACTCGCGTGTCATTTGCGCGACTAAATCCGAAGCATTGACGCCGCTGACATTTTTCGTCAGTATTGTCAGCATGGGCAAGCGGGACGACATCGTCACAGCGGCCGTCGACGTGTTCAGCCGGTACGGGTTCCGGCAGACCTCGATGGAGCTCCTCGCGCGGGCGGCGGGCGTGTCCCGGCCCGCGCTGTACCAGCACTTCGCGAACAAGCAGGACGTCTTCACCGCCGTCGCCGCCCGGGTCACCGACCTGATGACGGCCGCGGCCCACCGCGCCCGCGACGCCGAGGGGACACCGGCGGACCGGGTCCACGGCGTCCTCGCGGTGAAGCTGGAGACGGCGATCGGGGTCACCGAGGCGCGGTTCCGGCAGGAGCTGGTCGCGGAGGCCGCCGCGATGGGGCTCACCCCGGCCGAGGACGGACTGCTGGACGCGCTGGTGGAACTGCTCGCCGACACTCCCGAACCCCGCGAGACCGCCGCGCTCCTGCTCGCCGCGACCGTCGGCATCGGCCAGTCCGACGGCACCCCGGAGCTGCTCCGGGGCCGGCTGCGTCGCCTCGTCGACCTCGTCACGAGCGGCCTCGACAGCGGGCCGGACCAGAGGAACACCCCGCCACCACAAGGGAGTTGAGCACCATGATCGGTACGATCGCCCTGGGTCTCGCCGCCGGTTTCTGCGCGGGGAACGGCCTGCCGTACTACGTCATGGGCAGCACCGGCGAGGGGGTCGGTCCCAGCCCGTTCCGGCCCTCCGCAACCGCCAACGTCCTCTCCGGCTGGGTGCTGATCGTCGCCGCCGCCGTCTGCTGGCACTACACCGATACGCAGGCACATCGGCTGCCGACTTATGCTGCGGCAGCAGCAGGAGTCCTCCTCGTCGGGCTGATCCACGCCCGGCTGTGGCGCACCGACCCCTGGGGCAGAACACGCGAACGCACGCTCCCGGAGGGACGGCAGGCATGACGGAGACGGTCACCAACTGGGCCGGCAACATCACCTACGCGGCGAAGGAACTCCACCGCCCGCGCACACTCGACGCCCTCAGGACCCTCGTGGCCGAGAGCGCGCGGGTCCGGGTGCTGGGCAGCGGCCATTCCTTCAACGACATCGCCGAGCCGGGCCCCGACGGCACCCTGCTGTCGACCGGCGTGCTGCCGCCCGAGTTCGACATCGACACGACGGCCCGTACGGTACGGGTCTCGGGCGGCGTCCGGTACGCCGAACTGGCCCGCCGGGTGGACGCGCAGGGGCTCGCGCTGCCCAACATGGCGTCCCTGCCGCACATTTCGGTGGCCGGTTCGGTGGCGACCGGCACCCACGGCTCGGGCGTCGGCAACGGTTCGTTGGCGTCGGCCGTGCGGGAGGTCGAGATCGTCACGGCGGACGGTTCCACGGTGACGATCGCGCGCGGCGACGACCGCTTCGAGGGTGCCGTGACCTCCTCGGCGCGCTCGGTGTCGTCACCTTCCTCACCCTCGACCTGGAGCCCGCCTTCGAGGTCGAGCAGTACGTCTTCACCGAACTTCCGCTCGCCGGGCTGGACTTCGAGGCGGTGGCAGCGTCGGCGTACAGCGTGAGTCTGTTCACCGACTGGCGGGCGCCGGGCTTCCGGCAGGTGTGGCTGAAGCGGCGCACCGACCAGCCGCCGGCCGACTTCCCGTGGGCCGCGCCCGCGACGGTGGCGCTGCACCCGGTGCCGGGGATGCCCGCGGTCAACACCACCGAGCAGTTCGGGGTGCCCGGGCCGTGGCACGAGCGACTCCCGCATTTCCGGGCGGAGTTCACGCCGAGCAGCGGGGCGGAGCTGCAGTCGGAGTACCTGTTGCCGCGCTCCGCGGCGGTCGAGGCGCTGGCCGCGGTCGACGGCATCCGGGATACGGTCTCCAGCGTGCTGCAGACCTGCGAGGTGCGGACGGTCGCCGCCGACGCGCAGTGGCTGAGCCCCTCGTACGGCCGGGACACGGTCGCCCTGCACTTCACCTGGATCGAGGACACCGATGCGGTGCTGCCCGTGGTGCGGCGGCTGGAGGAGGCACTCGACCCCTTCGACGCGCGGCCGCACTGGGGCAAGGTGTTCACGACTCCGGCGGAGGTGCTGCGCGGGCGGTATCCGCGGCTAGGGGACTTCGCGGCGCTGGCGCGGGGCCTCGACCCGGAGGGCAAGTTCGCCAACGCCTTCGTCCGGGGCGTGCTCGGCGACTGAGCGGGTGACCGGGCGGTGACCGCCCGCGTGGCCGAGCGGTGACCGAGCAGGGGCCGACTTTGTACAGCCCCTTTCCTAACCCCTTGTCGAACATCGCCCCCTCGCCATAGCCTTGCCGCGCGCCGGTGCCGTCGTGCCTCGGCTTGATGCGAGGGGGAGGGATGGCGGTCACTCCGGTGAAGCGCACATCACGTGACATCAGAACCGCGAACCGTTACGAGGTGCTGCGCCAGATCATCGCCGAATCTCCCACGTCCCGGCAGGAGTTGGCGTCCGCCACCGGGCTGAGCCTGGCCACGGTGGCCACGCTCGTCGGGGAGCTGCTCGACCTCCGCATGATCACCGAGGTCGGTTTCGAGGACTCGGCCGGGGGCCGCCCCGGGGGCTCGTGGCGGTCAACGCGTCGGGGGCGCGCTGATCGGCGTCGACATCGCGGAGACGTACGTCCATGTCGAACTGTTCGACCTGGCGCTGAACGTCCTGGCCCGCGCCGACGAGGACATGCGCCCGGGCGAGAGCCTGCCGGAGCAGGTGGTGAGCCATGTGGCCGCCGCTGTCGGCTCGGTGGTCGCGCAGGCCGGGGTCGAGGGCGCACGGGTGCTGGGCGTCGGGGTGAGCGTGCCGGGGCAGGTGGACCGCGACACCGGTGTCTCGGAGTACGCGCCCAACTGGGACTGGCACGACGTGCCGTTGCTCGACCTGCTGTCCGAGGTCATCGCCTACCCCCTGTACCTGGACAATCCGCTGCGCGCCTGCGCGGTCGCCGAGATGTGGTTCGGGGCGGCGCGGGGACGCGGGGACGCGGTGGTGGTCAACCTCGGGACCGGCGTCGGCGCGGGCCTCGCGCTCGGCGGGGCGCTGTACCGGGGCGTGAGCAACAGCGCGGGCGAGTGGGGCCATACGACACTCGTCCTGGACGGCCGGCTGTGCCGCTGCGGCAACCACGGTTGCGTGGAGGCGTACGTCGGGGCGCCCGGAATCATGCTGAACCTACGGGAGTTGAGCCCGCGCAGCCCGCTGCTGCACCCCGACGACCAGACGGCCACCATCGACGCGCTGGCCGGCGGCGTGACCGCGAACGACCCCGTGGCGCTCAAGGTCGTACGGGAGACGGCCCGTTACGTCGGCGCGGGCATCGCCAACCTGGTCAACATCCTCAACCCCGAAGTCGTCGTGCTCAGCAGCTGGGTCGCCCGTACCCTCGGCGAACCACTGCTGCACGAGGTGCGCGAGGCCGTCCAACGGCACGCGCTCAGACGGCCGTTCGCCGCCACCCAGATCGTCCTCTCCCCATCCTCACCGACCCGGCGTGCCTGGGCGCGGCGACGTTCGCGCTGGAAGGGGCACTTCAGTCGGTGGGGCAGAGGGCCGGCAAGAAGATCACAAGGAGCCGTACCGCACCACCTTCATGACGACGGAAGGGATGCACATGACTCACCCCCACCCCAGGAGAACGGTCCTCGCGACCACGGCAGCCGCGCTCGCTGTCACCGGCGCCCTGCTCTCCGCCCCGCCCGCGACCGCCGACGGCGCCGCACCGGCCGAGGTCTCCCCGCACACGGCCCAGACCATCGACGACATCGGCGCGTCCGGCGCCTGGTGGGTCAACGACCTCCAGCACTTCACCCCCGCCGTCCAGGCCCGGGTAGCCCAACTCCTCTTCTCCGCCAAGGGGTTGAACCTCAGCTCTTACCGCTACAACATCGGCGGAGGCGGCACCGCGGTCACCACCCCGGCCCGCGCCGCCCAGGACTTCCTGAACTCCGACGGCTCGTACGACTGGAGCAGGGACAAGGGCGGGCAGACGTTCCTCAAGTACGCCGCGAAGTACGGCGTGCGGGACCTGATCGGCTTCGTCAACAGCGCGCCCGCACAGTGGACGACCAACGGGCAGAGCTGCGGCGGCCGGCTGAAGCCGGAGAACGAGGGCGACTACGCGAAGTACGTCGCCGACGTCACCGCCCACTTCGCGAAGCAGGGCGCGAAGTTCGACTACATCAGCCCCTTCAACGAGCCGAACAACGATTTCGGCGACTGCGGCCAGGAGGGCATGCAGGTCACCGTCGACCAACGCGACGACATCGTGCGGGCGTTGGGGGCCGAGCAGAGAGCCCGGCACCAGAGGACGAGCATCATCGCCGACGAGTCGAGCAGCACGGTCAGCTTCTCCGCCGAGGTCCCGCAGTGGATCTCGCAGCCGGACACCGCGCAGTACGTCTCGAAGCTCGCGCACCACACGTACAACAATCCGAACGACGGCCAGTTGGGCAACGTCTACGAGACGGCGAAGACGGTCGGCAAGGACTCCTGGGCCACCGAGATCTGCTGCTTCGGCAAGGGCACCACGGGCTGGAACCAGGAGTACGACCCGACCATCGACAACGCCCTCCTCATGTCCCGCATCATCTACAAGGACTTCGCGACCTCGCACGACTCGGCGTTCCAGTGGTGGGTGGCCCTCGCCAGCGGCTACGGCACGGACCCGACCGCGCGCAACGACACCGGCTGGAACGACGGGCTGATCTACTACGACCCCGACTACGCGACGAACGGCAACCAGACCCTGTACTTCACCAAGCGGTACTACGCGCTCGGCCAGTACAGCAAGTTCGTCACCCCGGGCTCGGTCGCGCACAACGTGACGGGCGCGCCGAGCGGTGTCGAGGTCAGCTCGTACGACCGGGACGGCCAGTGGGTCGTCGTGGTCAACAACCAGAACACGACGGGCACTTCGCTGAACCTGCACTTCAACAGCAGGACGCCGCTGCGCGCCACACAGGCCGTGCGGACGTCGGCCACGGAGAACTGGGCGAAGGTCGCGGCGCCGGACGTGAGCGGATCGACGGTGTCCGCGTCGCTCGCGCCCCGCTCGATCACGACGTACGTCTTCGACCAGAAGAGCGGGAAGGGCGCCAACGGCGGTAAGGGACACGGGAGTTCGACGCCAGTCACCGGTGCCCTCCAGGGCGGCCAGTCCGGCAAGTGCCTGACCGCCGACGCCTCGGGAGCCGTGCTCGCCACCTGCACCGGCGGGGCCGAGCAGACGTGGTCGTACGACGCGAAGGGCGGCCTGCGAACCCTCAACGGCTATCTGACGGCGGGGAGTTCGGGCCTGACGACCACCGCCGGCTTCACCGGTGCCCCGGGCCAACGCTGGCTGCTGAACGCCAACGGCCAGATCCTCAGCGAGGCGTCCGGGAAATGCCTCGACGTGAGCGGGCAGGCGACCGCCGACGGCAGCAAGGTGATCCTCTACAGCTGCAACGGCGGGGCCAACGAGGCCTGGTCAAAGGTGTAATGACCATCTGAAAGCGGGGTGCGGGTCGTCTCCGCGGCGATCCGCGCCTTCGTCACGTCCGGTATCCCGAACGCTACGCAACGCTTCGAACAGACTTCGTCCAACCCCTTGCCGAAGCCTTAGGCGAAGGTTAACGTCCCGCACCGCACCTCGATTCGGGCCACGTGCCGCGGAGCCGTGGAGCCGCAGCCGCGCGAGAGACAAGGACGTCACCATGTCGGCAATGAGCAACAGCAACTGGTCCCGCCGATCGATATTCCGGGCGGCCGCGGGGATGGCGGCCGCGGGGACGCTGGCCGCTTGCGGCGGCAACAACGGGCGGGGCGGGGGCTCCGGTTCGGGCAAGCAGCTCGTCCAGTACTTCCACGCCTACGGCGAGGCCGGGACCGAGCAGGCGATCAAGCGCTACGCGAAGGCGTACTCAAGGCCGACGTGACCACGAACTGGATCACCGGCAACAACTTCGAGGCCAAGCTCTTCTCGTCCCTGCTGACCAAGCAGGCGCCCGACGTCTTCGAGTTCCACCCGCAGCTGCAGCTGGTCAAGAGCGGTCAGGTGGCCGACCTGAGCGACATCATCGATCCGGTCAAGGACGACTTCAACCCGGCCGACATCAAGTCGCACACCGTGGACGGCAAGATCTACGGCATCCGGATGATCGACGACCCGCAGTTCTTCTACTACCGCAAGTCGATGCTGGAGAAGGCCAAGGTCGAAGTCCCCACCACACTCGACGAGTTGCTGGAGGCCGCCGCCAAGCTCACCACGGGCAAGGTCAAGGGCGCCTACCTCGGCAACGACTTCACCGCGGTCCAGAACAACGTGATCTGGTCGGCCGGCGCCGACACCCTCGACACGAACAACAAGATCGCCTACCACACGGACGGCGTGGTCCAAGGCCTCAAGCAGCTCCGCCAGTTGTTCACCAGCGGGCACGTCCTGCTGGACGCCCCGACCGACTTCTGGGACCCGTCCTCGCTCGACCAGGGCCTGTGCGCCATCCAGTGGGGCGGCATGTGGTCCATGCCGGTGATGCAGAAGGCGCTCGGCGACGACCTGGGGATCTTCCCCTTCCCCAGCATCGGCAGCAGCGGCAAGCAGTCGGTGTACAACGGCGGTTGGTCGATGTTCGTCAACGCCAAGGGCGAGAACGTCGAGGCGGCCAAGGAGTACGTGAAATGGCTGTGGATCGACCAGAAGAAGTACCAGGAGGACTGGGCGCTGTCCTACGGCTTCCACATCCCGCCGCGCACCTCGATCGCCAACGAGGCCACCAAGCTCAAGTCCGGCCTCCCCGCCGAGGGCGTCAAGCTCTTCACCGACTACGGCCACTTCGACAACATCGGCTTCGACCAGACGATGATCACCGCGTTCGGTGACGTGATCGCCAACTCGGTCCGCAAGAACGGCGATCCGGAGGCCGCGCTCGACGCCTGCGACAAAAAGGTCGACGTCGAGCTCAAGAAGCTGTTCGGATAGGCCGGCGGACGGAACCCGAGATGTCGACCGCCACCACACGCGGGGTCGCCAAGCCCGCCCCGGCCAAGGCCTCCCAGGCCCGGCCGCGGCGGGGCCTGCGGTCCAACGCCACCCTGAACTTCTGGCTGTTCACCGGCCCCTTCCTCATCGGCCTGGTGATCTTCGTCTTCGTCCCCATCGGCTGGAGTGTCTGGCTCAGCTTCTTCGACGCCCGCTACACCGTCACGCCGAGCCACTTCATCGGCCTCGACAACTACAAGCAGATCCTCACCAACAGCAACTTCCCCAATCGCTGCTGACGTTCACGGTGTTCGCCGCGTTCATCGTGCCGACCACCTGGGCGCTGTCCCTGGGTCTCGCGCTGCTGGTGAACCAACTCCGGTTCATGCGGGCGTTCTTCCGCTCGGTGTTCTTCCTGCCGACCGCCGTCTCGTACGTCGCCGCCGCGCTGATCTGGAAGATGTCCATCTTCAGCGGCGTCCGCTTCGGTCTGATGAACACCGCCCTCGGCTGGTTCGGCGTCGACAACATCGCCTATCTGGCGAACCCCAGCCCGCCCTGGTACTGGCTGGTCATCGTGACCCTGCGCCTGTGGATCCAGGCCGGCTTCTACATGATCCTGTTCCTGGCGGCGCTCCAGAACATCCCGGCCGAGCTGTACGAGGCCGCCGCCATCGACGGCGCCAAGCGCGGCTGGCAGACCTTCCGGCACATCACGCTGCCGCAACTCCGCGCCACCTCGACGGCGGTGATCCTGCTGCTGCTCGTCGCCGCGTACCAGGCGTTCGACGAGTTCTTCAACATCATCGGAACGAAGGCGACCTGGGCGCAGACCCCGCTCATGGAGCTGTACAAGACGGCCCTCGGCACCAGCCAGGACTACGGCGCCGGCAGCGCGGGCGCGGTCATCCTCTCCCTGCTGATCTGCGTCGTCACCCTCGCCCAGGGCAGGATCATGGGATTCGGAAGAGGTGAGGAGTCCAAGTGACCACCACCGCACCGCGGTTGGGCAAGAACCGCAAGAAGCGCGGAGGCGTCCTCGGCAACACGGGCCTCTACCTCGCCGTCGGGATCGCCGCCCTGCTCTTCCTCATCCCCTTCTATCTGATCCTCCGCAACGCCCTCTCCACGGACCCGGAGATCACCGGCGAGAACTGGAAGCTGCTCCCCCTTCCAGTGGGGCAACATCTCGGAGCTGTTCGACGACCCGACCGTCCAGTTCGGCCGCGCCCTGTGGAACTCGACGGTCGTCGCCGTCCTGATGACCGCAGGCACCCTGCTGGTCTGTTCGCTGGCCGGCTACGGCCTGGCCCGCATCCCCTACAAGCACTCCAACAAGGTCTTCTACGCCGTCCTGGCGACCCTGATGGTCCCCACCGCCGTGACGTTCGTGCCGAGTTTCGTGCTCGTCTCGTCGCTCGGCTGGGTCGACACCTACCGGGGTCTCATCATCCCGGGCCTCTTCAGTGGTTTCACGTGCTTCCTCTTCCGGCAGTACTTCCTGGGGTTCCCCAAGGAGTTGGAGGAGGCGGCGCGCGTGGACGGGCTCGGATACTGGGGCGCGTACTGGCGGATCGTCGTGCCCAACTCGCTGAACTTCTTCGCGGCGATCGCCACGATCACGTTCATCAGCGGCTGGAACGCGTTCCTCTGGCCGCTGGTCATCGGCCAGGACCCGGACTCGTGGACCGTGCAGATCGCCCTGTCGTCGTTCATGACGAACCAGACCGTCAACTTCCATCTCATCTTCATGGCCACCGCAGTTTCCATCCTGCCCCTCGTCCTCGTGTTCCTCTTCCTCCAGCGCTGGTTGGTCCAGGGGATCGCGCAGACCGGCATCAAGGGCTGACACCCGCCTCTCACGATCAGGAGACCGATGACTCCCAGCACCGCCGCCGACCATCTCGAAGACGTCTCCCCGGGCAGCGGGGCCCTCCCACCCGCGCCCCGGTACGCGTCCTCGGACGCGAAGTCACTGTCACTGAACGGCAGTTGGCGTCTGCGTGTGTCGGCGACGGCCGACGCCGAGGACGACTCGTTCGCCGGGGAGGGCTACGACGCCGGGGACTGGGCCGAGGTCACGGTCCCCGGCCACTGGGTCCTGCAAGGCCACGGCTCCCCCATCTACACCAACCATCTCTACCCCTTCCCGGTCGACCCGCCCCGCGTCCCGACCGAGAACCCGACCGGCGACCACCTCCGCACCTTCGACCTGCCGTCCGAGTGGCCCTCGGACGGCGGGGCCGTGCTCCGCTTCGACGGTGTCGAGTCCTGCGCCCGGGTCTGGCTGAACGGCACGGACATCGGCGAGTTCAAGGGGTCGAGGCTGCCGCACGAGTTCGCGGTCGGACACCTGCTGAAGCCGACCGGCAACGTGCTCGCCGTCCGTGTCCACCAGTGGTCCGCGGGCTCCTACTTGGAGGACCAGGACCAGTGGTGGCTGCCCGGCATCTTCCGTGACGTCACCCTGCTGCACCGCCCGCCGGGCAGCGCCCTCGACTTCTTCGTGCACGCCTCCTACGACCACGTCGGCGGCGCGGGCACCCTCCGCGTCGACTCCGACGTCGACGGCCGTGTCACCGTGCCCGCCCTGGACATCGATGTCGCGACGGGCGAGTCGGTCACCGTGCCGGTCCAGCCGTGGACGGCCGAACTCCCTTGTCTCTACGACGGGTTACTCACCACCGAGGGCGAGCGCGTCCCCTCCGCATCGGCTTCCGGACCGTGGAACTCTCCGACGGCCTGATCAAGGTCAACGGCAAGGCGATCCTGTTCAAGGGCGTCAACCGCCACGAATGGCACCCGGAGAAGGGCCGCGCCCTCGATCTGGAGACCATGCGGGAGGACGTGCTGCTGATGAAGCGGCACAACATCAACGCGGTCCGCACCTCGCACTACCCGCCGCACCCCGACTTCCTGGACCTGTGCGACGAGTACGGCCTGTGGGTCATCGACGAGTGCGACCTGGAGACCCACGGTTTCACCGAACAGGCCTGGCGCGACAACCCCGTTGACGACGACCGCTGGACCCCGGCCCTGCTGGACCGCGCGGCCCGCATGGTGGAGCGCGACAAGAACCACCCCTCCGTCGTCATCTGGTCGCTGGGCAACGAGGCCGGCACCGGGCGCGGTCTCACGGCCATGTCGGAGTGGATCCACGCCCGCGACAGCTCCGTCTCGTGCACTACGAGGGCGACGTCAACTGCCGTGACACGGACGTCTATTCGCGGATGTACGCCGACCACGCCGAGGTCGAACGCATCGGGCGGGGTCTGGACGGCGGCACCCAGCGGCGCCGCCACCTCCCCTTCATCCTCTGTGAGTACGCCCACGCCATGGGCAACGGCCCCGGCGGACTCGCCGACTACCAGCGCCTCTTCGAGTCGTACGACCGGCTCCAGGGCGGTTTCGTCTGGGAGTGGATCGATCACGGCATCAAGGACGCGCGCTTCGGCTTCGCGTACGGCGGTGACTTCGGCGAGGAGCTGCACGACGGGAACTTCGTCTGCGACGGGCTGATCTTCCCGGACCGCACACCCTCCCCGGTCTGGTCGAGTACAAGAAGGTGATCGAGCCGGTCCGGATCACGGGCGACGACGCGCGGACGGCACCGTACGCGTCACCAACAAGTACGACTTCGCCGATCTCTCCGCGCTGGCCTTCACCTGGTCGTACCAAGTGGACGGCGAGACGGTCGAGTCGGGCGCCCTCACCGTGCCCTCGCTCGCCCCCGGCGAGTCCGCCGACGTCAAACTGCCCGAGCCGCCCGCGGAGTCCGACGGTGCCGAGTCCCACTGGACCGTACGGGCGTCGCTCGCGGCCGACACCGCCTGGGGTCCCGCCGGTCATGTCGTCGGCTGGGGGCAGTTCCCGGTCACGGCACGCCCGTTGCCGTCCGTCTCCGCACTCGCCGGACCCGTGACCGGGGAGCGGCGGATCACCCTCGGCCCGGCCACCTTCGACGCCCGCACCGGGAGTTGAGGACGATCGGCGCGGTGGACGTCACCGGTCTGCGTCTCGACGTGTGGCGGGCGCCGACCGACAACGACGACGGCGCGTCCTGGCAGACGGACACCCGGTTCGGGCTGCTCTGGCGGACGTTCGGCCTGCACCGGATGCGACACCGCCTGGACGGCGTGGAGTTGAGCGAGGACGCGTTGACGGTTCGCACCCGGGTGGCGCCCGCCGCCCGGGAGATCGGGCTCGCCACGGTGTACCGCTGGACCTCGGACGGTACGCGGCTGCGGCTGACGATGTCCGTGGCACCCGAGGGCAACTGGGCTTTTCCGCTGCCCAGGTTGGGCATCCGGTTCGGGCTGGACCCGAGCGCCGACCGGGTGCGCTGGTTCGGCGGTGGTCCCGGTGAGGGATACCCGGACACCAAGTCGGCCTCGCTGCTGGGGCGTTGGGAGTCCACCATCGACGGCCTCCAGACCCCTACCTCCGTCCGCAGGAGAACGGCGCACGCCCTGACGTCCGTTGGGCGGAGGTGGGCGGGCTGCGGATCGACGGTGATCCGGAGTTCTGGTTCACCGCCCGCCGCTGGACGACGGAGCAGCTGGACGCGGCCACCCACCGCACCGATCTCACCCCGGCGACACTCTGTGGGTGAACCTCGACCACGGCCAGCACGGCATCGGCTCGCAGTCCTGCGGCCCCGGCCCGCTCCCGCGGTACTTCCTGAACGCCCGACCGACCGAGTTCTCCTTCGTGTTCTCGCAAACCCCGGAGACCAGTTGACCGACACAGTCACGAACCCGCCTGCGGCCGACCGGCTCTTCGCCCGGTCGGCCGCGGTCGCGTCCTGCGTCGGCTTCATCCTCATCGGCATGCTCCAGGCCCTCTACGGCCCCGCGGTCCCTGGCCTGCGCCACGAGTTCGGCCTCTCCCCCGCCGGTGCCGGTCTCGGTCTGAGCCTGCACTTCACGGGCGGGGTCGCCGGTGTCCTCGCCTTCAACGTGATCCACTCCCGGATCAGCAACAGGGCACTCCTGGCGTGGGGTTACGCCCTGATGGCGGCGGGCGGCGCGGGCTTCGCGCTCGCGCCGGACTGGCCCCTCGCCCTGGCCGCCGCTTTCCTCACCGGTCTCGGCTTCGGCGGGGTCGACTACGGCCTCAACCAGCTCTTCGCCGTCGGCTTCGGCGACCGTTCCACCGCCATGCTGAACGTGCTCAACGCCCACTTCGGCATCGGCGCGGTGCTGGGCCCCGCGCTCATCGCCTGGCTCGGCCCGGACGCCTACCCGTACGCGTTCGGCGGGTGCGCGGCGCTGGCGGCGGTGCTGGTGCTCGCGGGCTCAAGTGGCGTACGTACACGTGTAGCTGACGCTCCACCAGCTGCGGAGAGGTCACGGTCGCTGGGTGTCTCGCGGGTCCTCGTCGGCTTCCTCGTCCTCTACATCCTCAACGTGGCCGTCGAGGCGGGCGTCGGCGGCTGGGAGCCGACGCATCTGGAGACGGTCGGCTACACCGCGACCGTGGCCGCGTCGGCGACCTCCGTCTACTGGCTGATGATGACGGCGGGCCGCTTCCTCGTCGTACCGATCACGCTGCGCCACGCCCCCTGAGCGGATCCTCGCGGTGTGCGCGGCGGGGATGACGGTGTGCCTGCTGCTGACGCTGATCAACGGAGTGGCACCGGTGGCGTACGCCGGTGTCGGCTTGTTCATCGCGCCTGTCTTCCCGACCGGCCTCGCCTGGCTCAACTCGGCGCTGCCCCAGGCCAGGCGGGCGGGGGCGTGGGTGATCGCGGCCTCGAACGTCGGCGGAGTGGCGGCTCCGCCGCTGCTCGGTCTCGGGATCGAGGCCTCCGGTATCCACGCGGTGCCCTTGCTGTTGACCGTGTTGTCGGGCGCGTCGCTGCTGGCGACGCTCCGGCTGATCCGACTCACGAGGAGGTCCACGTCATGAACGCACTGTTCCGGCTCACCCGAAGGCTGATCCAGTGAGCGCGAGCAGCATCGAGGTGCGGGGCTGTCCCGTACGTTCCACACCACTGTGCGGCGGCCGGGGCTCGTCGGCGGTCTGCGCTCCCTCGTCAACCCGGAGCGCGTGCCCAAGTACGCCGTCTCCGATGTGACGTTCGACGTCGCGCCGGGTGAACTCCTGGCCCTGCTCGGCCCGAACGGCGCCGGCAAGTCCACCACCATCAAGATCCTCACCGGCATCCTCCGGCCCACCTCGGGCGAGGCCCGGGTCGCGGGCGTGGTGCCGTACGAGGAGCGGGAGCGCAACGCCCGTAACATCGGGGCGGTGTTCGGGCAGCGCACCCAGCTGTGGTGGGACCTGCCGGTGCGTGAGTCGTTCGCGATCCTGCGGGACATCTACGAGGTGCCGAAGGCCCAACACGCGGCTCGGTTGCGGGAGTTCGACGACATCCTCGAACTGTCCGCCTTCTGGGACACCCGGGTCCGCCATCTCTCCCTCGGCCAGCGGGTGCGCTGCGACCTGGCCGCCGCCCTGCTGCACGACCCGCCGGTCGTCTTCCTCGACGAACCGACCATCGGCATGGACGTGGTCGTGAAGGAACAGGTGCGGGAGTTCCTGCGGCACCAGGTCGAGGAGCGCGGCCGTACGGTCCTGCTGACCACGCACGACATGACGGAGGTCGCCCGGCTCGCCGAGCGGGTCGTCCTCATCAACCACGGCCGCCTGGTCCTGGACGGCACCCTCGGCGAGATCCGCCGCAGGTTCGGCTCGACCTGGCAGATCCGCGCGACGCTGGCCGACGCGCACGCCGAGGTCGTACCGCTGCCGGGCATCGCGGTCGTACGGCGGGACGGACCACAGGTGGTGTTCGGCCCGGACGGGACCGAGGGGCCGACGGTCCATCAGGCGCTGAAGCAGGTCATCGAGCGGTACGAGGTGACCGAAGTCGCCATGGACGAGGCCGAGTTGGAGGACGTGATGCGGGCCGCCTACGTCCAGGCCGGGCCGCCGGCCGAGGAGGCCTGACATGGCCGCCCCGCACGCCTGGCGCGCCGCCCGTGTCACCCCGCTCGGCGAACTGCTCGCCCCGCCCCCGCATCACGGCCGCCCTGCTCCGCCTCACCGTGCAGGTGGCGCTGGTGGCGTCGCTGTGGCGCGGCCTGTACGCCCATACCGGCCCCACCGCGGGACTCACCCGCGACCAGGCGGTGACGTACGCCGTTTTGGCCGTACTCGCCTCCCGGCTGCGGGAGTTGGACCAGTACGCGGGGCGGGACACGGTCCTGCAGCACATGCACTTCGGCACGATCATCTACTGGTATCTGCGCCCGCTGCCGCCCCAGCGCTACTACGCGCTGCGGGCGTTCGGCGAGCAGTTGTACGGGCTGGCCTGGGCGCTGACGGGCTACGTCGTCTGTCTCGCCGTCGGTGTCGTCGAGCCGCCCAAGTCGGCTGCCGTGGCGGGGGTGTTCGCGCTGAGCATGCTGCTGGGCCAGCTCGTCCTGTACTACGTCATGCTCGTCATCGACCAGTTGTGCTTCTGGACGCTCCGCAACGGCGCCGCGATGCTCATCCTGATCTTCGCGCAGAACCTGCTGTCCGGGGTGTACGCGCCGCTGTGGTTCTTCCCGGGCTGGTTCATCACGATGAGCCAGTTCCTGCCCTTCCAGGCGACGTTGAGCGTGCCGCTGTCGATCTACGTCGGAAGGGTCCCGCTGTCCGACGCGGCGGCCCAACTCGCCCTGCAGGCAGCCTGGGTGGTGGCCCTGTCCCTGTTCACCCGGTTCCTGTGGCGGCGCGCCGGCCGCCGGGTCGTGGCCCAAGGAGGTTGATGTCCGTGAACGCCGTCCGCATCGTCTGGCGCATCACGCGCCTCAACTTCCGCGCCCAGCTGGAATATCGCACCGAGTTCCTGCTGATGATCGCGATCGGCGCGATCTGGCAGGTGTCGGTGATCGTGTTCGCCACGGTGCTCCTCACCCGGTTCGCCGGGATGGGCGGCTGGGACAGCTCGGACGTGCTGCTGATCCCGGCGACGCGGATGATGGCACACGGGCTGATGGTGCTGGTCCTGGGCCGGATGCACGGCATCGGCCGGTACATCCAAGAGGGCCGTATCGACATCTACCTGGTGCGCCCGATGCCGGTCCACCGCCAGGCACAGCTGGAGTACTTCCCCACCAACGCGATCGGCGACCTCACCGTCGCGACCGGCCTGATGATCGGCGCGCTCAGCCGCAGCCACCTGGACTGGACGCCGGGCCGTATCGCGTATCTGATCGCCGCGGTCGTCGGCGGCATGCTCCTGGAGGCGGCCCTCTTCACCGCCGTGGCCGGCGCCTCGCTCCGCTTCCCCTCGGCGGACTACTGGAGCCGCTGGCTGGAGGACCTCCTCGGCACCTTCGGCAGCTACCCCCTCAACGTCCTCCCCCGCGCGGTCGGCGGCTTCCTCACCTACGCCCTCCCGCTCGCCTTCGTCGCCTATCTCCCGGCCGCCGTCCTGACCGGCCACGGCCACGACACCGGCGTCCCGTACTGGCTGGCGGCGGTCTCACCGCTGGTGGGCGTGCTGGCGTATCTCGGATCACGACTGCTGTGGCGGTGGAGCCTGGCGCACTACACGGGGGTGAACGGGTGAGCAGACCACGGGAGTTGTGACCCAGGTCTCGGAAGTGGCGTGCAGCAGATCCGCCTGTTTCCCCGTCGAGGAGGGGTGACAGGAAGGGAGGAGCGTGTGGATCTGGCAGCCAAGTGGGCAGCGGGCACGGCGCGCGGCGACGCCGAGTCGATGGAGGACTTCCATGGATTCGTCGCCGCCCGGTCGGCCGCGCTGTTCCGGGGCGCACTCGTCCTGACGGGCAGCCGCGACGCGGCGGAGGACCTGGTCCAGGAGACCCTGGAACGGACCTGCCGCAAGTGGCGCACCATCAGCGCCAAGGACGCCCCGGACGCGTATGTGCGGCGGATCATGGTCAACCTCGCCAACGACCGTTGGCGGCGGTTCCGCCGGACGGCCCAGCATCCGGTCGAGGGTGACCCGGCCGCGCCGGGTGACGAGTACGGACGGATCGACAGCCGGGACCAGTTGGTCCGCGCGCTTCAGCAACTGCCCATGCGGATGCGGACGGTGGTCGTGCTGCGCTATTTCCACGACCTGTCGGACGCCGAGATAGCGGCCGACCTGAAGATCTCGCAGAGCACCGTCCGCTCCCAACTGGTGCGCGGCATCGACCGGTTGAGAAGCCAGTTCCCGCACTCTCCGCCCCTTCACCACAGCGGCTCACGGAGGGAACCCGATGAGTTCGTACGACCCGCGGTCCTCCGGCTGCACACCTTTCGAAGAGGAACTGATCAACGCCATGAACGACTTCGCGCACTCCACCGACTCACCGGACTTCGACACGACCGGCATGGTCCGCCGCAACCGGCGCAGGCGCGCCACCCTTGTCGCCGGTGTCGCCACCGCCCTCATCCTGGCGGGCGGCGGCACGGCGCTGGCGTCCATCACCACTTCACAGACGAAGCCGGCCGCCGCCTCGGAAGTCGACCACGCCAAAGCCACCTTCCTCCTGGGCAACCTCACGAAGGACCCCATCCCGGTCGACCTCACGGGCTGGGACCTGGACTCCGCCAAGCAGCAGTTCCTCAAGGCGCAGCTGAGGCTCGGCACCGTCGTCAAGGGGACCGGGCCCGGCTGCAAGCCGGGCTCGGTCATCGAACTCACCCCCACAGCCCGAAGATCGTGGTCAAGGGCGACACCGTCAACGTGACCCTCTGCGCGGGCTGACCGCCCCCGCCACCGGTGGAGACCCCGGTCCTGAGCGAGCGCGCGCGAGCCGCTCGGGACCGGCCTCGTTCGAGGAGAGACGGTGGCGGGGCCGGACCAGTCGACTACTCAGGCAGGCTGCGGCGTCAGGCGCTTGTGGCCCTTCCTGTCGTAGTACTGGACCATCGCGAAGCCGAAGAGCAGGCCGATTGCCGCGCCGACCCCGATCATGGTCCACGCGCGGTCGAGGCCCGCGTCGCCGCGGGCGTCGAAGTAGAGGATCGCCCTGACGCCGTCGCTGAGTTGGCGCATCGGCTCGAAGTGGGAGAGGAGCGGTAGAAGCCGGGGACGGCCTGGAGGGGGACGGTCGCGCCGGAGGACGGGAGGCCCAGGACGATGAACACGAACATCGAGATGAGCTGGCCGATCCCGCCGAACGCGGCGTTGATGGCCTGGACGCCGAGGCCGACGGCGAGGGCGGCGCAGTAGGAGTAGATCCACAGGAGCGGGATGTGGGTCGCGTCCATGCCGAGGATGCTGACGCTGGCGAGCATGATCAGGGAGACGCTGAGGAGGGTGATCCCGGCGGTCATGGCCATCTTCAGGACCAGCGTCTGGGTGCGGTTGATCGGGACGGTGGGGCGGCGGGTGTGCCAGGGCCGATCTCGTTGTCGGCGTAACCGAGGCCGGTGTCGACGCCGTTGCTGATGACGTTGCCGCCCATGAATCCGGCCAGGACCAGCAGCAGGGTGTAGTAGAAGGCGGTCAGGCCGATGCCGCTGTTGTCGCCGATGGGATGGCCGACCTGGGTGGTGACGGCGACGGGGTCGGCGAGGAGCAGTTTCTGCGTGCCGTCGGCCTTCGGTGCCGCCGCCGTGAGCTGCTTGCCGATGGCCAGGGAGGCCTGCTGGGCCGCGGTGGTGCTGATCCGGCTGGCGAGCGAGGAGCCGAGACTGCCCTTGCCGGGGTTGGTCAGCACGGTGATCGTGGGGCGGGTGGTGGCGTTCGCGGTGGTGAGCGCGGCGACGGAGTTCGTGAAGTCGGCGGGGATGACCAGGGCGCCGTAGACCTTTCCGGCGTCGAGTTCGTCCTGCGCCCGGGCTCTGGTGAGTTGACGCCAACCGGCCGCGCGGCTGGCGGAGTTGGTCGCGATGGAGTGGGCGATCTGGGTGCCGACGTTCTGCTGCTGCCCGGTGAGGGGCTTGCCCGTGTCGCCGTTTACGAGGGCGATGGGCAGCGCGTTCAGCTCGCGGTTGGGGTTGACGATGCCGCCCATGTAGAGGAGGGACAGCAGGAATGCGAGCAGGCCGGTGAGCACGGTGGGGATCAGCCACAGCTTGGGGCGGCCGAGCAGTGCGGTGGCGGGGAGGCCGGTGGGTGCGGGGTGCCGGAGTCGTCGTCCATGGTGGTCAAGTCTGGAGTCGGAATCCGGTGGGGACGGCGGTGAAACGCGCCGGGTGCCCGTCTTGTTATTGGCTATTGTCCTAGGGGTCACGTCGTCGCAGGTCAGAGAAGAGGTGGTGGGCCGTGGCACGCGCGGGACTCACCGCCGACCGGGTCGTGTCGGCCGCCGCCGACCTCGCCGACGAGGTCGGCTTCGAGAACGTCAGCCTGTCCGCGCTGGCCCGCCGGTTCGGTGTGAAGGACGCGAGCCTGTACTCGCATGTCCGCAACCTCCAGGACCTGCGCACCCGCGTCGCGTTCCTCGCGGGCGGCGAACTGATCGACCGCATCGCGGTAGCGGTCGCCGGCCGCGCCGGCCGGGCCGCCCTCGGCGCCTTCGCCGACGCCTACCGCTCCTACGCCCTGGAGCACCCGGGCCGGTACGCGGCCACCCAGATCCGCATCGACCAGGCCCTGGTCGCCGACTCCCCGCCCTGCGCCGCACCGCCGAGATCACCTACGGCATGCTGCGCGCCTACGGCCTGGAGGAACCCGATCTCACCGACGCCGTACGGCTGTTGAGGAGTACGTTCCACGGCTACTGCGCCCTGGAGTCCACCGGCGGCTTCGGCGCGTCCCGTGATGTGCGGGTGTCGTGGGAGCGGGCGGTCGACGCGCTGCACGTGGCGCTGACACGGTGGCCGGGCGAGGGCTGACGGAGACCTCGGCGGTGCCTGGTACGCGACCGCGGCGACGGACCACGGCAGCGGCGGCGGATCGACTGGAACGGCAGGGCTGAGGGCGCGGACAGGTCGGCGACCGCCCGGATCGGCGGTGCCAGGGCGTCCTCAAGAACGGCACCCTGATCTGGGCCTGCGCCCCGGTCACGCCGACCTACGCGACCCCGTTCAACGGGGCGTCACCGACCACGACGAGCCTCCGGGGCGCCCGGCCGGCTCCGTGAAGCGGAAGCCCACCCGCCTGCCGTCGGTCCACTGAACGGAGAGGCCGTGATCCCCGTCGATCTCCACGGCCACCAGGTCCGCGAGGGGACGGGGGTCCGGCTCCGCCGTGAGCCGGACCAGCGCGACGAACAGGGTGGGACCGTCACCGATCACACCTTCGCCCTCCAACAACCCGTGCAGGGAGGCGAGTTCGGCCACAGCCGACTCCCCGCCCGCCACCCCGTGACCCGCACGGTCGTCCCCGCGCCGCGCCCACCACCAGATGGGCCCGCACCTCCACCGCCCCCTCGGCCACCACCAGGCTGACCACGTGAGCCCCGTCGGCCGCCGTGTGCCGGGAGGCTACCCAGCCCTCCCCACCCCCAGCGGCACGATCTCCGTACGGCTCGGATCGCCGCCGACGATCACGCTGTTGTCGTACGACGACGAGGGCTCCGTCACCGTGGAGTAGGCGAGGCGCGTGTAGTACGGGTCGTAGCGGACGTCCTCGCTGCCGTGGTTGTGGAGGCGGACGAGGCCGTCCGAACTGGTCGACTGAAGCAGCCAGTTGGCGGGCGCGACCGGCGTGATCGCGTCCTCCCGTTCCGCCGGGCCCGGTTCCTCCGTCGCCGTCCAGACCTCGTGGTCCGGCGGGAGGAGCAGGCCGAGGAAGGCCTTGCTCGCCCAGTACGGGGGAGGCGGGACCCGAATAGCTCTGCAGGAACGCCTCGTTGGGGCCGTGCCAGCCGAGGGTGAGCAGGCCGTCGGCGTCGACCGCGTCGCGCTCCAGGAAGTACTTCAGGGCGCCCGACGCCAGCCGCCGGGTCTCCCCTGCCGGGAGCGGCGTACGGCCCGTCAGCGCGCCGAGCCACAGCGGGGCCGCGGTCGCGAAGCGGTAGGTGAGGGAGCGGCCCTGGAGCATCGGGGCGCCGTCGGCGCCGAACAGGCGGGCGTAGTCGGCGAGATGGCGTTCCAGGCGTCCGCCGTAGAGGTCGAGGAGGCGGGGGTCGTCGGCGAGCCAGGCGTGCAGGACCGGGTAGAGGTGCATCGCCCAGCCGTTGTAGTAGTCGAACTTGCGGCCGTCGCCGTCGGTGTACCAGCCGTCGCCGACGTACCAGTCCTCGATGCGCGACAGGCCCCGGTCGATCGCCTTGCGGGAGGCGTCGACCTCGTGGCCGACGTCCTGGAGGAAGCCGCCGACCGTGACGGGGAACAACTCCCAGTTGCAGGGCCAGGGTTCGGCGGTGAGGGCGTCGGCGAGCCAGTCCGCCGCGCGCTGTCGTACGGGGTCGTCGAGGCGGTCCCAGAGGAGGGGGCGGGTCAGGCGCAGGGCGAGGGCGACCGAGGCCGCCTCGACCAGCGGCTGGCTGCGGTCCTCGATGCTCGGCCAGACGCCCGCTACGCCTGCGGCGAGGCCGTCGGCGTAGCGCTCCAGTGCCGTCTCGTCGCGGCGGAGGGCGGCCAGCAGGAGGGTGCGGGCGTAGCCCTCCAGGCCGTCGGAGAGCCTGCCGGAGTGGCTGGTGTGGGTGCCGGGAGGTGGTAGAGCGCGCGGTCCTCGGTCGCGTACGGCTCCACGGCGGCGAGGAGGGCGTCGGCCGTCGTCTCCCAGTGGGCGCGGGTGAAGCCGGTGCGGGGCTCGACGCGCGGTCGTCGGAGGGCAGGTGCATCGGCTCGCTCTCACGCTGGAGGGTGGAACCTGGGGCGCCCCGGTTCCGGTCGGAACGCCCCAGGGGTCTTTCGGGTCTCACCCCACTCGTACCCGGTCCTCCGGCAGCAGATGCCGGGCGACGAGCGCGTCGCGGACCAGGCCCGCGTACACGGTGGCGCCGTGCGCGGAGGTGTGCGTGTTGTCCTTCTTCTCGTTGTAGAGGTAGATCGCCTTCGAGCCTTCCACTCCCAGCGATTCCGCCAGCGCCTTGGTCTGCGCCGTAAGGTCCACGAGCGTTACCCTCTCGGCGGCGGCGACCGAGCGGATGACGCCCGGAAGGTCGACGCCTAGCCCGTTCACCAGCAGCGCGGTGTCGTTGTCCAGTGTGCCGTCGGCATTGAACCAGCGGCGGACGATCGGTGTCACGAGAACCGGACGGCCTCCCCTGTCACGGATACCCCTTACGAGCGTTTCCAAGTTCGCGCGGTAGGTCGCCTCATCGGTGGTCTTGTCGTTGTGGGCGAGTTGGACGAGGACGAGGTCGCCGGGGCGGATCAGCGGCTCAACCGTCGCCCACAGCAGGGGATTCTCCAGATAGGTGACCGTACTCTCCCGGAATCCGCGTAGTTGGCGACCGAGACGCCCTTCCGGAGGAACTGTGGCAGTTGTTGACCCCAGCCCGAGTACGGGTCGCCCGGCTGGTCGCATACCGTGGAGTCGCCGATGAGGATGATCCGGCGGGCGTGGAGCGCGGGTGTGACGCGGATATCGGCGAGCGCGGGGGCGGTGCCGCCGAGGGTGAGGTCGAGGCCGGGGTGCCGTCGGGGCCGGTGGGTTCGCCTTCGGGGTGCGGACGTCGACCGTGAAGGCGCGGGTCACGGTGTGGTCGGCGGCGGTGGCGGTCTCGGGGAGCAGGGAGCGCCGGGTCTCGCCGCTGATGGCCGTACTTGCCGCCGCCGTGCCGCCGAGGCGGACCGTGACGTCGTAGGTGCCGGGCGGGACGTCGAAGTGGCACGCGGTGGCGGTGCAGTTGGCGAGGCCGAGCGGGGGTGTGCGGTCGTGTGCCTGGGCGGGCGCGGCCGACAGGGCGGTGCTCAGGGTCAGTGCGGCCAGCAGGGCGATGGTGAAACGTCTCATGCGTGGCTCCTCCGTCCGACGACAAGGCCTGGCGGAGGACCGTACCGCTCCGGACAAGCGCTTTCCAGAGCCCGGCAAGTTTTCACATCCTCACCAACTCCAAGGGCGTGAAAGCCCTTTCGCGAAATCGATTCAACTGCCACGCTCCAAAGCACCCGCACCCCCACCTCCCGAAGGAGGCACCCCCATGTCCGGCTCCGTGAACAGACCGGTTCGCCGCCGCACCTTCGTCCTCGGCACGGCGGCCACGGCCGGTTCGGCGGCGCTCGCCGGGCCGCTCGCCGAAAGCGCGTCGGCCGCGAGCTTCGGCTACACCGACGACGGCTCGAACTACGTCGTCGACACCGGCGCGAGCCTGGTCTTCAAGGTCAGCAAGACGAACGGCGATCTGACCTCGCTGCTCTACAAGGGCACCGAGTACCAGGGCTACGGCGGCATGAACTCGCATGTCGAGTCCGGCCTCGGCGCGTCCACGGTGACGATCGCGCAGTCCGGCACGACGATCCTGATCTCCGTCACGCACGGCACGCTGAAGCACTACTACGCGGCCCGCAGCGGCGAGAACAACGTCTACCTGTGGACCAACAAGGCCGACACCTCGGTCAGCGCGACCCGCTACATCGTGCGGGTGAAGGCCGGCCTGTTCCTCAACGACCAGCCGGATTCCTACACTTACGCGCCGACGACCATCGAGTCGGCGGACGTCTTCGAGAAGTCCGACGGCCAGACCCGCTCCAAGCACTACGCGAAGAACCGGGTCATCGACTACGACTACGTCGGCTGGACCACCGGCAGCGTCGGCCTGTGGGTCGTCCGCAGCAACCACGAGAAGGCGTCCGGCGGCCCGTTCTACCGCTCGCTGCTGCGCCACCAGAGCGCGGACGGCGGCGGGTTGTACGAGATCCTGCACTACGGCGAGAACCAGACCGAGGCGCAGCGCTTCGGCCTCCAGGGCCCGTACGTCATCGCCCTCACCGACGGTGGCGCGCCCTCCTCGTCGCTCTACCACGCCAACCTCACCAGCTCGTGGGCCGATGGGCTCGGCATCTCCGGCTACACGGCGGCGAGTTCGCGGGGCCGGGTCGCGGGTGTGGGCATCACCGGGCGCGACACGGCGTACGCGTACACGGTCGGGCTCGCCAACTCGGCCGCGCAGTACTGGGGGTTCGGCACGGGCCTCGGACGGCTACTTCTCGATCGCGGGGTGCTGCCGGGGACGTACACGCTGACCGTGTTCAAGGGTGAACTCGCCGTCCACACCAGCTCGGTGGCGGTCACCGCGGGCGGGACGACGACGCTGAACAGCATCGCGATCCCGGCCTCGAACGACCCGTCCAACGCGAGCGCGATCTGGCGGATCGGCGACTGGGACGGTTCGCCGAGCGGGTTCAAGAACGCGGACCTGATGACGTACGCGCACCCCTCGGACGTACGGGCCGCGCCTTGGACCGGGAACGTCGTCGTCGGCAGCGGGACGGAGACCTCGGCGTTCCCCTGCTATCTGTGGAAGGACGTCAACAGCGGCATCACCGTGTACTTCAAGCTGACGGCCGCCCAGTCGAGTGCCGCGCACCCCTGCGCATCGGGGTGACGACGGCGTACGCGAACGGCCGGCCGCAGGTCGTCGTCAACGACACCTGGACCTCGGCCGTCCCCTCGCCGCCGACCCAGCCGAGCACCCGGTCGCTGACCGTGGGCTCGTACCGGGGCAACAACTACACGTTCACGTACAGCGTTCCGGCGTCGGCCTGGCTGACGGACGCCGGCGCCTACAACACGCTGAAGATCTACGTGGCGAGCGGATCGGGCACGACGTCGTTCCTCAGCGCGGGCACGTCCGTCGACGCGATCGACCTGCTCGCCTGAAGACGGCACCTCCCGGCGGGGCGCGGCGACTTGTCGGCATGACCGAGCCGAGCACGCACCGCCGCTGCCGGAGGCACGATCTCCGTCGCGAAGGGCACGCACACCGAGATCGTCAACGTGCGTCCGGGAAGACGGGGTTGACCGTCAAGGGCGCCACGGGCAATGCCGAGGACGTCGTCATCGCCTACTCGGGCGACGCCGCGGGCGGTCTCAACGGCTTCCCGTCGGCACCCAACACCAGCTCCGCGGAGACCTACGGCATCGTGGAAGAACGCCCGCTTCCTCGAGTACGATCCGCGCTCAACTACCGCGCGTCCACTGCTGGTTGGTCGCTCCGCTGCATGTGTACGTGATGATCGCGGCGGAGTTGGCGGTGGACGCGCCCGACACGTCCAGGCACTCGCCGCTCGTCCTGGCCTTCACCAGGACGTAGCTGCCGGACGTGGTGAGGCTCCACTGCTGGGCGGTGGCGCCGGTGCAGTTCTCCTGGGTCACGTTCGTGGCGTTCTCCTGGAGGCACAACGAGCTGCCCCGGCCCATGAGTTCGTAGTAGCCGGTGCCGAGGTCCTTGAACCACCACTTCTGGTTGGTGCCGCCGTTGCAGGTGTACTGGCTGATCGCGACGCCCTGCCACAACGACTGGTTCGCCACGTCCGCGCACTTGGCGCTGTTGCGGGCGATGAGCGTGTTGTACGTCGCGCTCGTACCGGTGATCGTGCCGGCGGCCGTGTCGATCGACACCTCCGGGTACCAGGACGCCATGGACATCGAGGTCGTGGTCGGGAACGTCAACGGCAGCCATACATAACGGGAGTCGTCGACGGTGCCGCCGAAGGAGTTGCCCCAGCGGTCGCCCATGTAGAGGTACGAGGTGCCCGAAGTCCCCTGGACCGGAAGGACGTAGGCGGTCTGCGAGTTGTACGCGGTCGAGTCGCCGACGTTGGTGAACGCCGTCCACGGGCCGCTGATGCTGGTGGCGGTGGCGTACTGCTGCTGGTTGGCGCTCCAGCCGGTCGCGGCCGAAGTCAGCATGAAGTAGACGCCGTTGCGCTTGAAGAGGGCCGGTGCCTCGCGGTGGCCGCCGACCCACGGGTTGGCGACCAGGCTGTCGATGGCGGTGTAGTCGGCGGTGAGCCGGTAAATGTGCAGGTCGTAGTTCTCGTTGGCGGCGGAGACCATGTAGGCGGTGCCGTCGGTGTCGACGAACGTCGTGATGTCCCAGGACATGTTGTCGCCGAGCGGCTGGAAGCTGCCCTGGTAGGTGTAACTGCCGTCCACCGTCGAGGAGACGGCGACGGCGGCCCTGGCCTCGCTGTAGTCGACGCCGTTCTCCTTGTGCATCCACATCACGAACTTGCCGGTGGACGCGTTGTAGACGACCTTCGGCCGCTCGATGTACGCGGTGCCCAGCTCGGAGGCGCTGGACTGGGTCAGGACGTGGTTGCGGAACTCCCAGTTCTTCAGGTCCGTGGAGCGGTACGCGTCCACGTACTTGAAGGTGTTGTCGGCGTTGCGGTCCTCGCCGAACCAGTAGTAGTAGCTGCCGACCTTGATCACCCCGCCGCCGTGCGCGTGCACGGGGTTACCCGAAGTGTCCGTGAACTGCGTGCCGTTGGTGATGGTCTGGGCCGCGGCCTGCGCCGGTCCCGCGGTCACCAGCGCCGCGGCGAGCGCACAGCACAGGGCGACGAGGATTGCGTACACACGTCTCATCTGACGCCTCTCCAAAGGGAGTTCGATATCTCGTACGGCATCTGTCATGACGAACGCCGAAAAGGTAAGGGTGTGTTACGGGAAGGTCAACGGGTCGTGCGGGACAAAGACGGTCGCGAGATTTCTGTTATCGCCGCCGCCGACGCGCGTCTCCAGAGACGTGCGCAGCCAAACCCGCAAGACCTCAGCCGCCGCAGGTGCCCTCGCGACCGTCGCCCTCCTCGTCGGTGCGCCTCCTTCTTCTGGCTCCGTTCCCCTCCGGGACGCTCCAGCCGGTGCCCGTGACGCGACCGCCGACGTCCTCGCGGGCCGCGATGTGACGCTCACCGGCGACACGGTGGTCACCGTGCCGTCCGGGACGACGACGTACGACGGGGTGTTCCGCGGCCGGGGCACGCTGACCGTGCGCGGCGGCGGGACGCTGGTCCTCGCCAAGGACAGCGACTTCACGCTCCCGGCGGCCCGGCAGCGGCAGAAGGTGACCACTCAGGGCGGCAACCACCCGTACACGACCGTCAGCAACCCGGACCCGCCCGCGATCACCGTCGACCGCGGCACAACTCTCCAGTACGGCACGGGCGGTGGCACCGGTCTGATCGGCCACTTCCCCTACGGCACGCCCGGCTACCAGCTCAACGAGCTGAACGTCCGGGTCGACGGCACCCTGCGCCTCTCCTGACCCGCACCTTCAACATCGGCACGATCAGCGGCTCGGGCCTGGTCACCCAGCCGCGTGCCATGTGGGGCACGCTCGACCTGGCCGGAACTCACCCTTTCTCAGGGGTGATTGACAACGGCACCGGCACGGCGGCCGGCCGCCCCGAGTACCCGGTGGCCCTCCCGAACGCCCGCGCGATCCTCAACCAGGGCTCCTGGATCATCGACACCCCGCTCCACCAGACGATCACCCTGCGCCAGAACTTCTACCAGCGGGAGTACGGCAGCGACGTCAACGTCCACTCGCGCCCCGGCAGCAAGGTCGTCCTCACCGGCCAGTACAGCTACAGCGACCAGGGCGGCGACACCAACCCCTCGCTCAGCAACCCCGACCTCAACTGGCGGGCGACAGCACACCAGTTGAACAAGCGCGGCACCAACATCGAGGGCGCGGACGTCCAGTGGGGCGACGGCACCACCCACCGGATCTTCATGCCGGGCACCAAGGACACCGTCTACATCAACCTCCACGAGGCGAGCGGCGTCCGCTCCCGGCTGACCTTCGACTACGACGGCCCGGTCACCCTGGGCGCACCGATCGGCGGCGGCAGGTACCACGACACGCTGGCCGCGCCCGGTGCCGGGGACATCGTCATCGCGGGGACGCGCGGGAACGACGTGACCTTCGCCGCGCCGCAGTTCTACGACGGTTCGACGACCGTGGAGCAGGGGGCGGTGCTGCGGCTCGGGTCCGGCACGGCGGGCGGCGACGGCGGGCTGCTGACCGGGACGGAGCAGCGGCGGATCGTCGACGACGGGACCCTCGTCGTACGCAATACGGCACTCGGCGTCCAGCTGTCGCACGTCGGCGGCACGGGGTCCCTCGTCCAGTCCGGCACCGCGACCACGACACTGACGGGTCCTGCGGTGACGTACACGGGAACGACGACGGTCTCGAAGGGCACGCTGGCGCTGCGGTCGGGCGCGACGCTCGCCCGCAGCAGGGCGATCCGGCTCACCTCGGCGGGCGCGCGGCTGGACGTGGGGGCGGCCGGCTTGCGTGTGTCGACGGAGCTGACCGGGGTGGGCACGGTGAAGGGTGCGATCACGAACGACAGCTTGGTGACGACCGGCCTCACCGTGACCGGGGACTACACGCAGAGCGCGCGGGGCGAACTCGTCCTGGGCGCCGTGCCGTTGAAGGTGGCGGGCAAGGTCGGCCTGGCGGGCGACCTGGACCTCTCGGCCGCCGGGACGCGTCCCGCGCGGACCGTCACGATCCTCGACCACACGGGCCACGCCCCAACGACGGGCACCTTCAAGGGACTTCGCGAGGGCACGAGTCTGGAGCTCGCCGACACGACGTACCGCATCAGCTACCGCGGCGGCGACGGCAACGACGTCGTCCTGACCAGCGCCCCCAGAGCAGCCCCTCCCCAGCGCCCACCCCGAGTCCTCGTCCGGGACGACAGCGGCCGAGGCACGCACCACGGACACCGCCCGCAGCAAAGGCTTCGGCTGGTGGCCCTACGCCCTCGGCCTCGGCCTCCTCGGCGGCCTCCTGGTCCCGGCGACCAGGCGTACCCGGGACGGCGGTAAGCGCGGGGCCGGACGGCACGCCGCGTAGGACCGACAACGGCCCGGTCGCCTGCCGGGGCCCCGAGCCGCGTCCCGCATTCCGGGCATTCCGTTCGCGGACTGGACGCGGCCCCGGCTGCCCGGCCGTATCGACTAGCGTCGTGACATGACCAGCCATACCTCTGCCCCGTTCACCGACGCCCTCGCCGCCGGGACGCTCGTCCTCGACGGCGGGCTGTCCAACCAGCTCGGGGCGGCCGGGCACGATCTGAGCGACGAACTGTGGTCGGCGCGGCTGCTCGCGGACCGGCCCGAGGCGATCACCGAGGCGCACCTCGCGTACTTCGAGGCGGGCGCCAACGTGGCGATCACGTCCAGCTACCAGGCCAGCTTCGAGGGCTTCGCCAAGCGGGGCATCGAGCGCGACAGGGCGGCCGAACTCATCGCCCTGAGCGTGGAGTTGGCGCTCGACGCGGCGGTGGAGGCGGGGCGGCGGGGCATCAGACGGCGCCTGTACGTGGCGGCCTCGGTCGGGCCCTACGGCGCGATGCTCGCGGACGGCTCCGAATACCGGGGGCGGTACGGGCTGAGCGTGGCCGAGTTGGAGGCGTTCCACCGGCCCCGCATGGAGGTGCTGGCCGCCGTCGGCCCGGACGCGCTGGCCCTGGAGACGATCCCGGACACCACCGAGGCCGAGGCACTGCTGCGGGCGGCGCGCGGACTCGGGGTGCCGGCCTGGCTGTCGTACTCGATCGCGGGTGACCGCACCCGTGCCGGGCAGCCGCTGGAGGAGGCGTTCGCGCTGGCCGCCGAGGCGGACGAGATCGTCGCGGTCGGCGTCAACTGCTGCGCCCCGAGGACGTCGAGGGCGCGGTCGAGACGGCGGCCCGCGTCACCGGCAAGCCGGTCGTGGTCTACCCCAACAGCGGCGAGACCTGGGACGCGGAGGCCCGCGCGTGGACGGGCCGTTCGACCTTCACCGCCGAACAGGTCGAGGGCTGGCGGGACTCCGGCGCGCGGCTGATCGGCGGGTGCTGCCGGGTGGGTCCTGGGGCGATCACGTCGATCGCGCGGACGCTGGACGGGTCGCCTGAGCGACCCCGCCTGGGAGCGGGCCGCGATCGAGTTCCGTACGACCACATGCGTGCCCAGCAGCAGGTGCTCGTCCGGGGAGTCCGGGGTGCGGGTGCGCTCGCGGTACTCGGGGGTGTCGGGGGTGCGCGCGTGCGTCGGCGACGTAGTCCAGGTCGCGGACCGCCCGCAGCACGTGAGTGCGGGTCGCCGTACTCAGCGGGTAGTCGCCGCCGAGCACCCGCGACACCGTGGACGCGGACACCCCGGCGCGGGCCGCCACGTCCCGGATGGTGCTCCCGCTCGCGTCCTCGCTCTTCCTGGTCATCCACCGTCTCGCCCCTCCCCGGCCGGTGGAAACACTCCCGCAACCGGTTCCCCGCGTGGAGGGTAGTAGCGGGCGGAGACGGGGCGGACGGGCGTGCGTCGGCCAATTCGCCTACGTCAGCGGGAAGATGGGCGACAGCCGACGCTCAGCAACCGGTTTCCTTCCCCGATCCGAACGCCCGCCCTCACGACGACCTCCGCACGTCTCCCGTCCGCCGCAGCCGCCGCCGTACGACCGACCGCAGTTCGGTGGCGCTCCGCGCGGGCGGCGGGCCCTCGGCGCGGGCCGCCGTCTCCTTCGCCACGGCGTCGGTCGCCCACAGCGCGAACTCGGGGTCGCGCGCCCCGTGCGCGACGTACGGCTCGCCCTCGCCGAAGATCCGTACCGGATGCGTGTCGTCCCAGGCCTGCCAGCCGGGGTCGCCGTCCACCGCGAACCGCACCCACGCCCCGTGCATCGCGTCGGCGAGCGACTGGGGCGCGCCCTGACCTGCGAGTTTCGCGGACTCGGGGATGTCGCCCGTGTCGAAGACGAAGCCGAGTTCGAGGGCGTGGCAGGAGCCGAGGGCGGGGAGGTTGGAGGGCCAGGCGAACTCGTAGACGTGGGCGGCGCCGGGACGGGCGTCGGCGAGGCGGTGCAGGGGGTAGCGGAGGAGGTGGTCGGTGACGAGCTGGCCGACGGTCTCTGCGGCGCCGGCCCCGGGGTGCAGGGCGCGGTATCCGCGCGGGACCTCGACACCGCAGTGGCAGCGGGCCATCGCACCGGCCAGGGCGACCGAGCCGAGCCGGTCGACGCGCTCGTGGAGTCCGCCGGGGACCAGCCACAGCCGGTATTCGTCGCGGGTCCAGCCCAGCATCAGGTCGACGCCCTGGGCGATCCCGCCGTCGACGAGCGCCTCCAGCGGATCGCGGGGCACCAGTTCGCCGTCGATGACGATCCCGAAGGTGGGTCCGCCGAGCACCGGGCTGCTGAGTCTGCCCACGTCGGCCTGGGTGCGGAGCAGCAGTTCGCGGTCGACGGCGGCGAAGGCCTCGGCGGTGGCGGGGATCTTCAGCCGGGTCGCCATCCGGCGCACCATCCGCCGCACCTTGTCCCGGTCGAAGGCCTCCGGGGCCCGCTCTGCAGCACGGCCCGCCGAACCAGGCCCTGCGCCTGCGGTGCGGCGAGCAGGGCGCCGATGCTGATCGCGCCGGCGGACTGCCCGAAGAGGGTGATCCGGTCGGGGTCGCCGCCGAACGCCGCGATGGACTCGTGCACCCAGCGCAGCGCGGCGAGCTGGTCGCGCAGGCCGGGGTTGGCGGAGGCGTCCGGGAAGAGGCCGTAACCCTCCACCCCCAGGCGGTAGTTGACCGACACCATGACGACGCCGTCGCGCGCGAAGGCGTGGCCGTCGTAGACCGGAACGGCCGACGAACCCCGGGTCAGCGCGCCGCCGTGCAGCCACACCATCACCGGCAGCCGGGCGCCGCTGCCGGGCTCCGGGGTCCACACGTTCAGGTTGAGACAGTCGTCGCCGGGCACGACGGGGTCGGAGAGCAGTTTGGCGAAGGCTTCGGAGTACGGCGGTTTCGGCGCGGTCGGGCCGAAGTCGAGGGCGTCGCGCACCCCGGTCCAGGGCTCGGGCGGGACGGGCGGGCGGAACCGGTGGGGGCCGAAGGAGGCGCCGCGTAGGGGATGCCCCGGAAGACCGCGATCCCGTTCTCGTACCGGCCGCGCACCGACCCGTAGGGGGTGGCCACCACGGGGTTCATCTGCTCTGCCCTCATCTGCCCACCAGCTCCTCGTCGCGCTCGTGAACCATGCTCATCAGAGCATCACACCGCGCCCGGCTATTCCGGCGGACGAACTCCGCTGGACGGGTCACGCCGCGCGGAACCGCCTGCCCTCGGTCCCGGAGCCGACCGAAGGATTTCCGCGCTCGGGGTCCCTTCTCACCGATTGACCCCCGCTCCACGGCAGATCTACGGTAGAAGACGTTTTCAGAAAGCGTTTCCCACTCCGTACTGGGAGGGTCATGCCCAGCGCCCAGCCGCCCAGGGCCGTGTTCGCCATGGACCCGGTGCACCTGCCCCTGCTCTTCCCCCGCCCCTGCTGGACCGCCTCCGCCGGACCGCCGAGATCGAACCCGGCCTGGTCGTACGGGACTTCGGCGCCCCCGAGGCCGCCGAGGCCCTGGCGGGCGCCGAGGTCCTGATCACCGGGTGGGGCTGCCCGCACCTCGACGCCGACGCGCTGGCGGCGGCACCCCGGCTGCACACCGTGCTGCACGCGGCGGGCTCGGTCCGTTCACTGGTCGGCGAGGCACTGTGGGAACGCGGAGTAACCGTCTCCAGCGCGGTCACCGGCAACGCGCTCCCGGTCGCCGAGTACACCCTCGCGATGATCCTGCTGGCCGGGAAGAACACCTTCGCCCAGCGGGAGCGCTTCCGGCACACGCACACCTACCCGACCCCCGCCGAGACCGCCCCGGTCGGCAACCTCGGCCGCCGGATCGGCGTCATCGGCGCCTCCCGCGTGGGCCGCCGACTCATGGAACTGCTGCGGTCCCACGACTTCGAGATCCTGCTGCACGACCCTACGTCAGCGTCACCGAGGCCGCCGCGCTGGGGGCCGAACTCCTGCCGCTGGACGACCTGTTGAGCCGGAGCGACATCGTCAGCCTGCACGCCCCCGACATCCCCGAGACACAGCGCATGCTGGACCGCGGGCGGCTCGCGCTCATCCGGGACGGCGGCGTGCTGATCAACACCTCACGGGGTGCCCTGATCGACCACGCGGCCCTCACCGACGAGCTGTTGTCGGGCCGGCTGACCGCGATCCTCGACGTGACGGAACCCGAGCCGCTGCCTCCCACCTCTCCCCTCTACAAACTCCCCAACGTCTTCCTCACCCCGCACATCGCGGGCTCCTCGGCAACGAACTGGCGCGCCTCGGCGCCATCGTGGTCGACGAGCTGGAACGCCTGGCCGCGGGCCTGCCACCGGCCCACGAGGTACGGCACGCGGACCTGGCCCGTGTCGCCTGATCCGCGCCGTCCACAGGCCGGCACACCGGGTACGACCTTGGGATACGGTTTCCCGACCGGCGCGGGGCAGGCCCCTGGGCGCCCGGTGGACACGCGGTCACGGTGAAGGAGTCGCTACGGTGAGTCAGCGCAGGGCGTCGGGCGACCTCGGCCGGGCCACGATCCGGGACGTGGCGGAGCGCGCCGGGGTCTCCGTGGCGAGCGTCTCGCGCGTGCTGTCCGGCAACTACCCGGTGTCGGAGGAGCTGCGCCGCCGGGTGATGAAGGTCGTCGGCGACCTGGACTACGTCACCAACGCGCACGCCCGCTCCCTGGCCGGCGGGGTACGCCCACGGTGGCGATCCTCATCAACAACATCACCGGCGCCGCGTTCGCCCACGTGGCCAAGGGAGTCGAGGGCGCGGCCACCCTGCGCGGCTGGCTCTCCCTGGTCGGCACGACGGGCGACGACCCGGAGCGCGAGCTCGCGTTGGTGAACCTGATGCGTCAACAGGGCGTCGCCGCCGTGGTGTTGCTGGGCGGAGCGTACGACGTCGACGAGTACCAACTGCGCATGGCCCGCTTCGCCCGCTCCCTCGACGCGGCGGGCTCACACCTCGTGCTCGTCGGCCGCCCGCCGCTGGAGGGCGACGTCCCGGCGACGACGGTCGACTACGACAACGAGGGCGGCGCCTACGCCATGGCCAGCCACCTCCTCTCGGCCGGCCACCGCCGGGTCCTGGTACTCCCGGACCCGCCGAACTCACCACGGCCCAGGGCCGGTTGAAGGGCGCGCAACGTGCCTTCGAGGCGTACGGCGTGCCGTTCGACCCGGGGATGGTGCGACACGGTCCGTACGACTACGAGCACGGGTACGAGGCGGTGGAGGACACCCTGAAGGAGGGCGTCGACTTCACCGCGGTGCTCGCGGGCACCGACGTGGTCGCGGCGGGCGCGATGCAGGCACTGCGCGCGGCGGGCCTGCGGGTCCCGGAGGACGTGTCGATCGTCGGCTACGACGACATCCCGCTGGCCTCCCAGCTGACGCCTCAGCTCACCACCGTGCACGTCCCGTACGAGGAGATGGGCCGGGTCGCGCTGCGCGCGGTGGCGGACCGGCGCGAGGGCGGCGGCACGGGCCGGCGCAGGGGCGGCGACGGCGACCATCTGGTGCTGGGCACGCATGTCGTCGTACGGAACTCGGTCCGGCCGCCCGCGCGACGCGACAAGGACCGGGGCCGGGAGGACCGGAAGGACCGGGACGGAAGATCCCGCGTTACGTAACCGGTTTCCCTTGAAATCCCCTGGCCAGATGGGGTCTGGCCAGGCCCGTCGAAACAAGTCGCTGCACACCCCTTGCTCCGAACCGCTGACCACGATCTGGCAGCCGCTCTCGGAGATGGCGGCGACGGCGCCGCGGTTACCGGTCCGGCCGATGGACGGGGACCGGCCGGAAGGGACGCGGACGGGGCTGTCGACGCGGTTGGTGGAACGGGCGAGCACGGGCGCGCCGGGCGGCCGGTACGCCGCGGCAGCTCGTGACCATGGGTGCGGGGGCGCCGGTCGGTGGCCCGCGGGTGCGGCCGTACGACGGCGACGTCTCTAGCCCTGCCCCGCCGCCCAGTTGATCCCGCCGAGGAGGTGTGCGCGGAAGGCCGGGTCCTCGTAGGCCTCCGAGGCGTGGCCCAGGGACGTGTAGAAGACGCGCCCTTCGCCCTTCCGGTGGCACCACGCCAGGGGTGGTCGGGGCCCATCCGGCCTCCCTGGTACGAGGATTCGTCGGACGTGATGAGGACGTGGACCGAACTCCGGGGTTGGTGCGGAAGTCGTACCACTCGTCGGTGAACTGCCAGACGGCGGGCAGGTGTTGGGTGGCCGGGTGGGTGTCGTCCTCGACGACGGCCTTGCCGGGCTGGTAGGCGGGGTGCTGGGCGAAGCGGGCGCCCAGCAGGTCGCCGTAGTACGGCCAGTCGTACTCCGTGCAGGCCGCCGCGTGGACTCCGACGAAGCCGCCGCCCGACTCGACGTAGGCGGCGAGGTGTTCGCGGCCCGTCGGTGTCAGGATCTCGCCGCTGGTGGAGAGGAACACGACAGCCGCGTAGTCGGTCAGCGGGCGCTCGAAGGCGGCCGGGTCCTCCGTCGCGGTGACCTCGAAGGGGCCGAGCGTGCGGACGGCGGCCACGGCGGCCGGGATGGAGTCGTGGCGGTAGGCGGTCGTGCGGGTGCAGACGAGGAGGTGGGGCGCGGCAGCCATGCGGGCCAGCCTATTTCACGCCGGGGTTCGGTCCCTCCGGTGGCGGGGCGACAGCGCAGGCGTCTCCGTCGGTACGGCGCCGGACATCCCGTTGTGCGCAACGGAATTGAGGGGCTTTCCCCTGCTGTGGTGCGGGTTCGCCGCGTAGCCTCGGTGGGGATGAATGCCATTCCCGTACTTCTCGATCACCTCGTCCTCGCGACCCCCGATCTGGCGGCCACGGTCGCCGAGTTCACCGGGCGTACGGGGATCGTGCCGGTCGCGGGCGGAACCCATGTCGGGCTCGGCACCCGCAACTGCCTGGTCTCGCTGGGTGGTTCGCGCTATCTGGAGATCCTCGGGCCGGACCTCGATCAGCCCGAGCCGTCAGGGCCACGGCCCTTCGGTGTCGACGGGCTGGACGTCGCCCGGACGGTGACGTGGGCGGTCTCCCCGCCCGATCTGGACGCGGCGGTCGCGGCGGCCAGGGCGCGGGGGTACGACCCCGGGCCCGTGCGGGCGATGAGCCGGCGGCGGCCCGACGGGACGCTGCTGGAGTGGCGGCTCACCGACGGGGACACCGCGCATCCGTCCGGCCTGGTGCCGTTCCTCATCGACTGGGCCTCCTCGCCTCATCCGACGACCGCGCCGGAGCTGCCCGTCGCACCGCTGCTGGAGCTGTCCGCCACGGCGCCGACGCCGGACGAGATCCACTCGTTGCTGTCGGCCGTGGGGTGGAGCTGGCGGTGGCGACCGGGCCGGTGCGTCTCTCCTTCACGCTGGACACCCCGCGCGGGCCGGTTTCCTTCGGCTGAGCAGCCGGCCGCCGCCCCGACGAGACCTCCGCGCCCGACACGACCTCCGTGTCCGATTCCTTCAAGACCGTCCCACCCGGCCCCGCCTACCGTGACCCCATGACTCCACGATTCGACGCGATTGGCCTGGTCGTCTCCGACATGGCCGCCTCTGTCGCCTTCTACCGTCGGCTCGGATTCGGGTTCCCCGAGGGCGCCGAGAGCCAGCCGCATACCGAGGCCCAACTGCCCGGTGGGCTACGGCTGTTGCTGGACACCGAGGACACGGTCCGCTCGTTCCACCCGGGGTGGCGGGCGCCCAGCGGCGGCAGCGGCAGCCGTGCCGCGCTCGCACTGCTCTGCGACGACCCCGCCGAAGTCGACCGGGTCTACGAGGAGTTGGTCGGTGCCGGCCATCACGGTGAGCTGAAGCCGTGGGACGCCTTCTGGGGGCAGCGGTACGCCGTCCTGCACGACCCCGACGGCAACGGCGTGGACCTCTTCGCCCCGCTAGGCGGTTCTGCCGAGTAGTGCGCTTAGCGGCATCCCCGCCAACTCCTTGACGTCCCGGGCGAGATGGGCCTGGTCCGCGTAACCGGACCGGGCCGCCGTCTCCGCGAACGGGACCCCGGCGCGGGCCAGGGTGAGGGCGCGCTGGAGGCGTAGCACCCGGGCGAGCGTCTTGGGGCCGTAGCCGAAGGCGGTCAGGAGCGGCGGTGCAACTGGCGTGCGCCGAGGCCAAGTTCGTCGGCGGTGGCGGCGACGGGGCGGCCGGTGTCGAGGGCCGCGACGAGGTGTCGTAGGAGGGGGTCGGGGGTGGGGGTCTGTGCCGCGCGTTCCAGTGCCAGTTGCTCCATCTCGGCTGCCGGATCGGGGGACTTGGCGATGCGGGTGCGCAGGCGGCGTACCGTCGCGATGGGCCAGAGGTCGGTGAGGTCGACGCGGCGGTCGCGGAGTTCGTGTGCGGGGACGCCGAGGTAGGTGGGGGCGGTGCCGGGGGCGAAGCGGATACCCGCCCAGCGGGTGGGTTCGCCGCCGGGGGCGTGTGCGCGGGTGTCCGGACCGGCGACCAGCAGGCGGCTCTCGTTCCAGAGGAGGTCCATGCAGCCGTCGGGCAGGACCGGCCCCGCGGTGGGGTTCTCTACGGTTCGGCTCCAGACCACCGCACCCGGCAGCCGCGACGCCCTCTCCACGTACACGCTCACAACGCTACGCCGGTCGCCGGGCGGCCACCGGAGCCGCTATCCCGCTCGCGTCCGGTGCTCCTGCGGGCTCACGCCGTAGACCCGTTTGAAGGCGGTGGACAGGGCGAAGGCGCTGCCGTAGCCGACCTGTCTCGCGATCGCGCCGATGGTGTCCTGGGTGTCGCGGAGGCGGTCGGCGGCCAGAGCGAGGCGCCAGGCGGTGAGGTAGGACATCGGGGGTTCGCCGACGAGGTCGGTGAAGCGGCGGGCGAGGGCCGCGCGGGAGACGCCCGCCTTCGCGGCCAGCGAGGCGACCGTCCAGGGGTGGGCGGGGTCGTCCTGGAGGAGGCGCAGGACCCTGCCCACGACCGGGTCGGCCTGCGCGCGGTACCAGGCCGGGGCCTCCGCCTCCGGGCGGGAGAACCAGGCCCGCAGCGCGGCGATGACCAGCAGGTCCAGGAGGCGGTCCAGGACGACCTCCTGGGCGGGTTCGTCGCGGACGGTCTCCTCCATGAGGAGCGGGTGAGCGGGCACTGCCAGACCTCGGACGGGAGGGTCAGCAGTGGCGGGAGGGCGTCCAGGAGGCGGCCGTTGATCTCGCCGCGCATGAGGTACGTACCGATGAACATGACCGTGGAGCCGTCGAGCCGGTCGCCCCAGGTGCGGACGCCGAGGTCCATGGAGCCGTTGAGCGGGGTGCCGTCGGGGTACTGGCACTCGCCGCCGGGAAGGATCACGGCCTGCGGGGCGGTGTCGGGGGTGTCGCCGCAGGTGTACGGGGCGGGGCCGCGGGCGATGGCGAGGTCTCCGGGTCGCAGCCTCACGCGCTCCCCGTGTCCGGGGTGATCCAGGCGTCGCCGCGGACCATGAGCATGACCGTGAGCGGGGCGCGGTCCTCGATGCGTACCGCCCACGGCGGGTCGAAGCACGCGCGGATCATGAAGGCGCCACGCGCGCGTGGACCCTCCAGAAGGCCTGCCAGGGCGTCCATGTGGCCAGCGTAGACGGGCGCTTATGGGAATGAGCCGTTCAGCGATGGTCGATGCCGGTGCGCGGGCGTTGACTGGAAGGCATGACACAGAATGCGCGGAACATGACGATTGTGGTCACCGGTGCCACGGGGCGTACCGGGCGGCGGGTGGCGGAGGCGGCGCGGGAGGCGGGGCTGACCGTGCGGGAGGCGTCTCGGGCGCGGGGGTTCGACTGGGCGGAGCGGTCCACGTGGGCGGACACCCTGCGGGGTGCCGATGCGGCGTATCTCGTGTACCCGTCGGACGTGGGGGCGCCGGACGCGGGGCGTGCGGTGGGGTTGCTCGCGCAGGAGGCGGTCGGGCTGGGGTGCGGCGGCTGGTGCTGCTGTCGTCCCGGGGGAGGAGCGGGCTCGGCCCACGGAGGAGGCGTTGCGGGGGTCCGGGGCGGACTGGACGGTCGTGCGGGCGTCGTGGTTCGCGCAGAACTTCAGCGAGGGGCCGTTGGTGGAGGGGCTCCGGGAGAGTGGGGAGCTGGTGTTTCCCGGGGTTCGGTGCGGAGCCGTTCGTCGACGTGCGGGACATCGCGGATGTGGTGGTGGCGGTGGTTACGGGTGGGGAGCGGTATGTCGGGCGGGCGGTCACCGTGTCCGGGCCGCGGTTGTTGACGTTCGGGGAGGCGGTTGGGGAGATCGCGGCGGTGACGGAGCGCGCGCTTACGTATCGGGCGGTGTCGGCTCGTCAGTACGGGGACGTTCTCGCGGGGTTCGGGGTGCCGGCGGAGGAAGTCGAGTTCCTGGTGGAGTTGTTCGAGTCGCTGTTGGACGGACGGAACTCGTATCTCTCCGAGGGGTGCGGGAGGTGCTGGGGCGTGAGCCTCGGGATTTTTCCGAGTTCGTGCGGGAGGCGGCTGCGGCGGGGGTGTGGAAGGCCGGGTCTTAGGGCGCGGGTTCGTTGTCCTGGCCGCGGCGTTACCCGTTGGAAGGGTGGTTCGTCGGCTGCCGGTTCGTCGTGGCTGGTCGCGCAGTTGCCCACGCCCCGTGCAGGGGCGCTCACTTGTCCGGTGACTGCGAAGAGTCGCCGGTGCCCTTGTGGGTGTGGGTGTTCTTTGCGTGGGTGCGGAGGCGGGACGTGACGTCCTCCGGGGAGGAAGCGGGACCAGCGTTCGGGGAACTCGGAGGGCATGTAGGAGTCGTCGGGGTCGTCGTCGTCCTCGCCGTCCCGGGCGCGGACCGCGGCCATGCGGGCGACGTACTCGGCGACCTGCTCCTCCTGGCGGCGTTCGTTGGCGGCGCGGGCCGCGGCGGTGGCGGCGGCGGGCCAGACGCGGTCGATGGCCGCGTTGACGGCGGCGCCGACGAGCACGGCGAACGCGGAGACGCCGATCCACAGGAGGACGGCGACGGGCGCGGCGAGGGAGCCGTAGATCGTGGGGCCCTCGACCGTGCTGGTGAGGTAGATGCGCAGTAGATAGCTGCCGAGGACCCACATCGCGAGGGCGACCAACGCGCCGGGGACGTCCTCGATCCACGGGGAGCGGACGGGGACGGACACGTGGTACAGCGTCGTCAGGAAGACGACGGACAGGACGATGACGACCGGCCAGTACAGGACCTGTACGACCGTCTCGGACCACGGCACCACGTTCACCACGGCGTCCGGCCCGGCGACCATGAGCGGCAGCGCGACCGAGCCGATGAGCAGGGCCGCGACGAACAGGGCGAAGGACACGATCCGGGTCTTGACGATGCCGCGCACGCCGTCGAGGCCGTACATGACGGTGATCGTGTCGATGAAGACGTTGACCGCGCGGGAGCCCGACCACAGGGCAACAGGAAGCCGATGGAGATGACGTCGGGGCGGCCGCCCTTCATCACGTCGTGCAGGATCGGCTGGGCGATCTCGTGCACGCCCTTGTCGGACAGGACCGTGCGGGACGCCTCGAGGATGTTGTTCTCCAGGCCGGCGATGCTGTCGGCGCCGGTCCAGCTGTCGACGTAGCCGAGCAGACCGATGAGGCTCAGCAGGAGCGGCGGGACGGACAGCAGCGTGAAGAACGCGGCCTCGGCCGCGAGGCCCAGGATGCGGTACTCCATGCAGGAGTTGACGGTGTCCTTGACCAGCAGCCAGGCGGTCCTGCGCTTGGAGACGTTCCGGTAGAGGGCACGCGCCCGGTGGAACCGGCTGGTGGGCCGCTCGGGGTTTCACTTGCTGACTGCACGCCCTAAAGGTATCCGTCGCGCCGGGATGCACTCATCCCCTGGGGGCGTCGGCCGGGCGGGACGTCTTCGGGGGCCGTCGTGTCATGCTCGCGCTGGCTGAAAAAGGCCCCCGGGCATTCGAAGCCGCATTCGATACTTTCACGCTTGTTCCGGAGAGTGTCCCGGTGGGGACTTCGGCCGTCAATTCCTGTTGACCCGCAGTTCGGCGGGCGAAGACGAAAAAGCGCCATTGACCGAAACAGCCTTGACCCGTTCCAGAATGTCCAGAAATAATCCGGACTGCATTCGTTGCGCGCGTTGGGACGACGTCAGCGCACACGACTCGGGGAATCACATAGACCCATGACCGGGGTCTCGAACACATGGCAACTCTGTACACAATGCGGAACTCCATTCTCATGAATTCCCATTCATCCCACCCGTTTCGCGTGCCTTTCGACATTCCCCGCCGTGAACTTCGGGCGCGACTCCGCCGTATTCGCCTCTGGCAATTCGAAGGCGACGATCAGTATCAGGGAGCCACGTGGTGGGAAAACCCGGCACCGTGACCGAGACCGTCCTCGCGGAGGTCCTGGCCGGTGTCGTACGCAAGGAAGCGATACCCCTCGACAGCCACTTCTTCGACGACCTGGGCGCCAACTCGTTGGTCATGGCTCACTTCTGCGCCCGGGTCAGAAAGCGCGAGGATCTGCCGTCGGTGTCGATGCGCGACGTCTACGGATATCCCACGATCCGCAGCCTGGCGGCCGCACTCGCCGACACACCCGAGCCCGTCGCACCGGTTCAGGCGGAGCCGCCGCCGGCCGGGAGCACGGGCCGCTATCTGCTGTGCGGGGTGCTTCAGTTCCTGGTTTTCGCGCTGTATTGCGTGCTCGCCGGGATCGTCACGGGGCAGGGCTACGAATGGGTTTCCTCGGGTAACGGCGTGGTGCAGGTCTATCTGCGCTCCGCGATATTCGGCGGCGCGGTGTTCGTCGGTGTGTGCACGGTGCCGGTGGTGGCCAAGTGGATTCTCGTGGGCCGCTGGAAGGAGACCGAGTTCCCGGTCTGGGGCTTCGCCTACGTCCGGTTCTGGACGGTCAAGGCCCTGCTGCACGCCAACCCGATGATCCTGTTCGCCGGCAACCCGGTCTACGTCCTCTACCTGCGCGCCCTCGGCGCCCGCATCGGCAAGGGCGTCACGATCCTGTCCCACTCCGTCCCGGTCTGCACCGACCTGCTGACCATCGGGGACGGCACGGTCATCCGCAAGGACACCTTCTTCCTCTGCTACCAGGCACGCGCCGGCCGCATCCGCACCGGCCGGATCACCCTCGGCAGCGAGGTCTACCTCGGCGAGAAGACCGTGCTCGACATCGGCACGGTCATGGGCGACGGGTCCCAACTCGGCCACTCCTCCGCCCTGTACGACGACGCGCACGTCCCGGCGGGGCAGCGCGTGCACGGCTCCCCCGCGCAGCCCACGGACGTCGACTACGTCCGCGTCCCGCACGCGAAGTGCTCGACCTGGCGCCGCTTCGGCTACGGCCTGGGCGCGATCCTGCAGATGCTGCTGGTCTACCTCCCGCTCGCGGTCGGCGGCACCTACCTGGTGCTGACCGTCGTCCCGGCCCTCGACCACCTGCTGGATCCGGACACCCGAGACCTCAACTCCGCCCGCTTCTACGGCGAGGCGCTCGCCCTGTCGCTCGTCGCGTTCGTCGCCTTCATCGTGCTCGGCTTCGCCGCCGTGTCCCTGGTGCCGAGGCTGCTGCGTCCGCTGCTGCGGCCGGACCGGGTGTATCCGCTGTACGGCTTCCACTACTCGGTGCAGCGCGCGGTGGCGCGGATGACCAACCTGAAGTTCTTCAAGTGGCTGTGCGGGGACAGCTCCTACGTCGTCGGCTACCTGAAGGCGATCGGCTACGACCTCGGCGTGGTGGAGCAGACCGGCTCCAACTTCGGTACGGAGGTGCAGCACGAGACGCCGTATCTGGCCACGGTCGGAAGCGGCACGATGGTCGCGGACGGGCTGTCGATCGTCAACGCGGACTTCTCCAGCACGTCGTTCCGCCTCTCGCGCGCCACGATCGGGCCGCGCAACTTCCTGGGCAACAACATCGCCTACCCCGCGGGCGGTCGCACCGGCGACAACTGCCTGCTCGCCACCAAGGTGATGGTGCCGATCGACGGCGAACTCCGTGAGGGCGTCGGCCTGTTGGGCTCGCCGTGCTTCGAGATCCCGCGCTCGGTGGAGCGCGACAGCCGCTTCGACCATCTCCGCGAGGGCGACGAGCTGAAGCGCCGGCTGGCCGCGAAGAACCGATCCAACCTGCGCTCGATGGGCCTGTACCTGTTCGTGCGCTGGCTGCACTGGTTCGTCCTCACCGTGCTCGGCTTCGCCGCCGTCGACCTGTACGGCGGTGAGGGCGTCGGCGGCGGCCTGCTGATCGGCGCGTCCCTGATGCTCGGGCTCGGCTTCACCGCCGGGTACTACGTGCTGGTGGAGCGGCTGGTCGGCGGATTCCGGCCGCTGGAGCCGAAGTTGTGCTCGATCTACGACCCGTACTTCTGGTGGCACGAGCGGCTGTGGAAGGTGCCGGACACCTACATCCAGGTGTTCAACGGCACGCCGTTCAAGAACCTGGTCTGGCGGCTGCTGGGAGTCCGGATGGGACGCCGGGTCTTCGACGACGGCGCCTACATCACCGAGCGCACGCTGACCGCGATCGGCGACGACTGCACGCTCTCGGCGCACACCAAGGTGCAGTCGCACTCGCAGGAGGACGGCACCTTCAAGTCCGAAATGATCACCATCGGGGCCGGCTGCACCCTCGGGGTGGGGGCGCTCGTCCACTACGGCGTCTCGATGGGTGACGGGGCCGAACTGGCCGCCGACTCCTTCCTGATGAAGGGCGAGGAGATGCCCGCGCGGTCCCGGTGGGGCGGGAATCCGGCGGTGGCGCCACGGCGCGCCGGACAGCACATGACTCCCTGACGGCTCGTGCCGCAGGGGAAGGAACCAGGGGGAAAGAGAACGATGGAGACCATTCCGCGGTGGACGCTCGCTCCGGTGCCCGGTGTGGCGGAGCACGAAGTGCCCCTGCCCGACGGGGTGTCGGCCGAGCCCGCCGCACTGAAAGCCGCCCACGCCAAGGTCCTCGGCGCGCTGTCGGGTGAACCCGCCGAGAACGACCCGGCGTTGCAGGTGAGCGTCACCGGCCGCACGCTGCGGCTGCGGTACCGCACCGATGTCCTCGACGCCGAGGCCGCCGCCCGCATCGCGGGCTACCACCTGGCCGTGCTCGCCGAGCCGGGCCGGCCGGTGCTGCTGTCGGACGCCGAACTCCGCTTCCAGCTGGACGAGTTGGCGGGTCCACGGCGCGAACTGCCGGACCGGCGGGTGCACGAGTTGTTCGAGGACATGGTGGAGGTGTGCCCGGACGCGGTCGCCGCGGTGCAGGGCGGCCGGCAGTGGACGTACCGGGAGCTCAACTCCCGCGCGAACCAGCTGAGTCGGGGCCTGCTCTCCCGGGGACTGACCCGCGAGGGCGTCGTCGCCGTGGTGCTGGAGCGGAACCTCGACTGGATGGCCGCCGTCCTCGCCGTGTTCAAGGCGGGCGGGGTGTACCTGCCCGTCGAGCCGCACTTCCCGGCCGAGCGGGTGGCGCGGGTACTCCAACGTGCCGGGTGCGCCCTGGTGTTGACCGAGCGCGGCAGCGACGGCTCACTCGGCGACCCGTCCGACCGGACGCTCTACGTCGACGAGGTGTACGCCGAGGGCCACTCGGACGGTGACCTCGGCATCACGGTCACGCCGGGCCAACTCGCCTACATCTACTTCACGTCGGGCTCCACCGGTGAGCCCAAGGGCGCGATGTGCGAGCACGCGGGTTTCCTCAACCATGTGTTCGCCAAGCTCGACGACCTGGGGATCGGCGCCGGGCAGGTGGTGGCGCAGACCGCGCCGCAGTGCTTCGACATCTCGCTGTGGCAGCTGGTCTGCGCGCCGCTCGTGGGCGGGCGGACGCTGCTGGTGGAGCAGGACGTGATCCTGGACGTGGCGCGGTTCGCCGACACGGTCGAGGCGGGGCGGGTGAACGTCCTGCAGGTCGTGCCGTCGTATCTGGAGGCCGTGCTCGCCGAGTTGGAGCGGCAGCCGCGTGAACTCCCGATCTGCGCTGTGTGTCGGTCACCGGGGAGGCCGTGAAGAAGGAGCTGGTGGACCGCTGGTTCACCGCGCGGCCCGGGGTGCGGCTCGTCAACGCCTATGGCCTGACGGAGACTTCGGACGACACCAACCACGAGGTGATGGACCGGGCACCGGACGGCGACCGCGTCCCGCTCGGCCGGCCCGTCTCCAATGTGCGGGTGTACGTCGTCGACGAGGACCTGGTGCCCGTGCCGCTGGGCGCGCCCGGCGAGATCGTGTTCTCCGGTGTGTGCGTGGGCCGGGGGTACGTCAACGACCCCGAGCGGACGAAGGCGGCGTTCACCGAGGACCCGTACCGGCCCGGTGAGCGGCTGTACCGCAGCGGGGACCACGGGCGCTGGCGTCCTGACGGGAAGCTGGAGTTCCTGGGGCGCCGGGACAGCCAGGTGAAGATCCGCGGTTTCCGCGTCGAGATCGGCGAGATCGAGAACGCGCTGCTGCGGGTGGACGGGGTGCGGGACGGCGCGGTGGTCGTCGTGCGCGGGACGCAGCTGGTGGCGTTCTGCACCGGCCCGCGGCCCGTGGAGGCCGGCGCCGTGCGGGAGCGGCTCGCGGAGTCGCTGCCCGCGTACATGGTGCCGTCGGTCGTGCACTGGCGGGCGTCGCTGCCGCTGACCGCCAACGGCAAGACCGACCGCAGGACGCTCACCGCGCTCGCCGGTGACCTGGACGCCGTGGGGACGGGCCGGACACGCCCGCCGAGCGGCGGCTCGCGGCGGCCTGGGCGGTGGTCCTCGGTATCCCGGCCGACCGGATCGGCCGACAGGACCACTTCTTCGACCGCGGCGGCACCTCGCTGGCCGCGGTGAAGCTGGCGGTCGCCCTCGACCGGGCGATCAGCCTCAAGGACGTCACCCGCCACCCGGTCCTCGCGGACCTGGCCGGACTGCTGGACCCGCCGGTCTCCTCCTGAGCCCAGCCGCACCCCCGGCCGAATGATCGACAGCACCACCGAAAGGAACACCGAGATGTCGCTCTCTTCCGCGACGCTGCTCCACTCCGTCGCCCTGGGCCCGGACAGTCCGCCGCTGCTGCACACCGACGCCGGCGGGGACCCGGTCGGCTGGGCCGCCGGACACCGTGACGCGCTGCGGGCCGTCGTCGCCGAGCACGGCTGTGTCCTGGTCCGCGGGCTCGGCCTCGCCGACCCGGCGGACGCCGAGGCCGTCTTCCGGCGGCTCGCGAACTCCTGATGGCCGACCGGGAGCCGTTCGCGCCCCGCCGTACGTACACCGAGGGCGTGTACTCCGCCACGAAGTGGCCGACCGACCAACCGATGTGCCAGCACCACGAGTTGAGCTACGCCCTGGAGTTCCCGGGGCTGCTGCTCTTCGCCTGTCTGGAGGCGCCGACGGAGGGCGGCGCGACCCCGGTCGCCGACGCCGAGGCCGTCCTGCAGTCACTGCCCGCGCCGCTGGTGGAGCGGTTCGAGCGCGAGGGCTGGATGCTGACGCGGACGTACCACGAGGAGATCGGGGCCTCGGTCGCCGAGGCCTTCGGCACCGACGACCGGGCCGTCGTCGAGCGCTACTGCCGGGCCCAGGGCATCGAGTTCGCCTGGCAGCACGACGGCTCGCTCCGCACCCGCCAGCGCCGCGCCGCCGTGCTCCGCCACCCGGTCACCGGCCGCCGCTGCTGGTTCAACCAGGTCGCGTTCCTGAACGAGTGGACGATGGAACCCGAGGTCCGCGAGTACCTCGTCGACGTCTACGGCGCCGACGCGCTCCCCTTCAACACCCGCTTCGGGAACGGCGATCCGATCGACGCGGGCATCGTGACGGCCGTCAACGAGACCTACGACCGTCATATGCGGCGTGAGCCGTGGCGTTCGGGGATCTGCTGCTGGTGGACAACATCCGTACCGCGCACGGCAGGGAGCCGTTCGAGGGGCCGCGCGAGGTGCTCGCCGGGCTCGGCGATCCGGTGCGGCCCGGCGACCTCGCCCCGTCGGCCGGCGGGAGGGCGGCATGAGCATCGAGACACCCACCTTCTCGGTCATCAGCGGCGAGCAGGTCCAACAGGCCCTGGCCGGGCGGGAGTCGGAGATCGGCGCCCTCGTGGAGGCCACGTACCGGCTGCACGGCGCGGGCGACTCGGTGAACCCGCCGTCGTACTTCCTGCGCTTCCCGGACCGTCCGTCGTCCCGGATCATCGCCCTGCCCGCGTCGCTCGGGGGCCGTCGCGGGTGGACGGGCTGAAGTGGATCTCCAGCTTCCCGGGAACACCGGGTCGGGACTGCCCAGGGCCTCGGCGGTGCTGATCCTCAACGACCCGGACACCGGCTATCCGTATGCCTGCCTGGAGAGTTCGGTGATCAGCGCGACCCGTACGGCGAGTTCGGCGGCGCTCGCCGCCGACAAGCTCAGCCAGGGACGGACACGGCCTTCGCGGGTCGGGTTCGTGGGGACCGGTCTGATCGCCCGCTACATCCACACCCATCTCCGCGCCACCGGCTGGGAGTTCGAGGAGACCGGCGTGTACGACCTGTCCGCGGAGAGCGCGGAGGGGTTCCGGGGCTATCTGGAGCGGTCAAAGTCCCCGGGCGGGTCACCGTGCACGACAAGCTCGAAGGTCTCGTGCGCGCCGGCGACCTGCTGGTGTTCGCGACGATCGCGGGCAGCCCGCACGTGCACGATCCGGCCTGGTTCGACCACCATCCGCTGGTGCTGCACGTGTCGTTGCGGGATCTCGACCCGGCGATCCTGCTCGCGTCCGCGAACTTCGTGGACGACGTCGAGCACTGTCTGAAGGCCGACACGTCTCCGCATCTGGCCGAACAGGCCACCGGGGGCGGGAGTTCATCGACGGCACACTGGACGACGTACTGACCGGGCGGGTGACCGTACCGACCGACCGGACCGTGGTGTTCTCGCCCTTCGGGCTCGGGGTGCTCGATCTCGCGGTCGGCAGGTTCGTCCACGACGAAGTGGTGCGACGGGGTGAACTCCACGTCGTCGACGGGTTCTTCCACGAGCTGCGCCGGTACGGCTGACGGCGATCGTGGCGCACCACTAGGGGGAGAACATGGCTGTTATTTCCGATCCCGCGGAGTTCAACGAGGACGACCTCTACGTCGACCTGCGGGCCGCGCTGGAACTGCCGCTCTATCTGAAGTGCGAGGGGTTCAACTTCGCCGGCTCGGTCAAACTCAAGGCCGCCACCGAGATGGTGGACGCCGCCGAGCGGGCCGGGATCCTGCGGCCCGGCTCGGTGCTCGTCGAGTCGTCGTCCGGGAATCTGGGCGTGGCGCTCAGCGTCCTCGCCGCGAGCCGCGGTTACGGGTTCCTGTGCGTCACCGACAGACGCTGCAACGTGCCGACGGTGCAGCTGATGGAGGCGCTCGGCAGCCGGGTCCACGTCATCGACCAGCCCGACACGCACGGCGGCTTCCTGGGCGCCAGGATCGGGTACGTGCGGGCGCTGTGCGCGTCCGACGAGCGGTACGTCTGGCTCAACCAGTACACGAACCAGGGGAATTGGCGGGCGCACTACCGCACCACGGCACCCGCCATCGCCGGCCGGTTCCCGCAGCTCGACGTGCTGTTCGTCGGCGCCGGGACGACCGGGACGCTGATGGGCTGTGCGCGCTGGTTCTGGGAGTGGCGGCGCCGGGTGCGGATCGTCGCCGTGGACGCGGCCGGTTCGGTCACGTTCGGCGGGGAGGCCGGGCCGCGGATGATCCCGGGGCTCGGCACCAGCGTGGCACCGCCGTTCCTCGACACGTCGTACATCGACGACGTGATCCATGTCGAGGAGCCGGACACCGTGCAGACCTGCCGCCGACTGGCCGCGCGGGGCTTCCTGTTCGGCGGGTCCACCGGCACGGTCGTCAGGGGCGCCGAGCAGTGGCTCGCGCGCAACGGACGGCACGGCACGACGGCGGTGGCGATCGCACCCGACCTCGGCGAACGCTATCTGGACACCGTGTACCGCACCGGCTGGCTGGAGGAAGAGGAGGCGGCGGCGCCCGAGACCGCGATGCTGGCGGCCATGTCCCCCTCGGCCTGACGTCGGGGTCGACGGCGTGTCAGGGTGGAGATCCCGCGCTCCGCAGGGTGGAGATCCAGACCACCGCCGTCCCCCGGGTAGGTTCCAGCCATGGCACGCACCACCCACACCGTGACGAACCAGACTCCCCACTGGTCGGCTACGACGTCTTCACCGCCGACCGCGTCCTCACGGAGGCGGTCGAACGGCACACACCGCCCGGACTGCTGGACGAGGTCCGGGACGACCTCTCCGCGCTGGGCCGCGCCGCCGGTTCGGCCCAGCTCCAGGAGTGGGGTGCGCAGGCCAACGAGAACCCCCGGTCCTGCGCACCCACGACCGCTACGGCCACCGGACCGACGAGGTCGAGTTCCATCCGGCCTGGCACCGGCTGCTCGGCAAGGGCGTGTCCGCCGGCCTGACCGCCGCCTGGAACCGCCCGGCAGGCCATGTCCGCCGGGCCGCCGGGTTCCTGGTGTGGACCCAGGTCGAGGCGGGCAACTGCTGCCCTCTGTCGATGACCCACGCGGCCGTGCCCGCCCTGCGCGCCGACCCCGCGCTCGCCGCCGAGTGGGAGCCACGGCTGACCTCGACGGTCTACGACCGTGAGCTGCGGCCCGCCCATCTCAAGGCCGGTGCGGTCTTCGGGATGGGCATGACGGAGAAGCAGGGCGGCAGCGACGTCCGCGCCAACGCCACGGAGGCGCGCCCGCTCGCCGAGGACGGGACGTACGAACTGACCGGCCACAAGTGGTTCTGCTCGGCGCCCATGTCCGACGGCTTCCTCGTGCTCGCGCAGGCACCGGGCGGCCTCACCTGCTTCCTGGTCCCCCGCGTGCTGGCCGACGGCACCCGCAACGTGTTCCTCCTCCAGCGCCTCAAGGACAAGCTGGGCAACCGGTCGAACGCCTCCGCCGAGGTCGAGTTCGACGGCACCTGGGCGCGCCGGGTCGGCGACGAGGGGGCCGGGGTGCGCACCATCATCGGGATGGTCGCGGCGACCCGGCTCGACTGTGTGCTCGGCTCGGCCGGGCTGATGCGGCAGGCCGTCGCGCAGGCGGTCCACCACACCGCCCACCGCGAGGCGTTCGGCGGCACGCTCATGGACAAGCCGCTGATGCGCAACGTCCTGGCCGACCTGGCCCTGGAGTCGGAGGCGGCCACCGCCCTCGGACTGCGGCTCGCGGCGGCCTACGACGACGGCGGCGAACAGGAGGCGGCGTTTCTGCGGTTGGCGGTCCCGGCCGCCAAGTACTGGGTGACGAAGCGCTGTTCACCGGTCACGGTCGAGGCGGCCGAGTGCCTGGGCGGCAACGGCTATGTGGAGGAGTCCGGACTGCCGCGCCTGGTACGGGAGTCACCGCTCAACTCGATCTGGGAGGGCGCGGGCAACATCCAGGCCCTCGACGTGCTCAGGGCGTTGCGGCGTGAACCGCAGGCGCTGAACGCGTTCCTGATCGAGGTCGGCCGGGTGCGCGGCGCCGATCACCGGCTGGACGGGGCGATGAAGAACCTGCTCGCCGAGTTCGCCGACCTGGACGGCATCGAGGGCCGCGCCCGGCGCCTGGTCGAGCGGATGGCGCTCGTGCTCCAGGGGGCGTTGCTCGTCCAGTACGCGCCGCCCGAGGTCGCCGACGCCTTCTGCGCGTCCCGGCTGGGCGGCGACTGGGGCACCGCGTTCGGCACCCTGCCGCCGAGCCTGGACCTCACGTCGATCGCCGAGCGGGCCCGGCCGACGGTCTGAGGCAACACCGGCACAACGCGAGGGTGGTGCTGCGCCGACACGGCACCACCCTCGCAGCGTGGGACAAGTTTCAGACACCGTACGACCGTTCACCAGGGTTGCAGAGGGTTGCAACTTGGCCGCTTCTGTGTCCGGACTGTCTCCCTCCGTCACCGCGGAGCGGCACTATGAGAACAACAGTCGATACGGGACCGGAGAGAAGGACCCATGGCGAACCCGCCGGCCGGCCGGACGTGGCGCACCAATGTCGACGCGGCTCGGACGGCCCGGATGCTCAGCGACGCCCGGCACACCCCGCTCTCCGGACAGCGCGCCCGCACCCCGCCGCGCCCGGTGATCGAGGAGTCCTGGGAGCGCGCGTTACGCGGCGGGACCCGCCCCGACCACGATCTGCGCACCGGGCTGCTCTCCCTGGAGGAGGTGGAACGGCGGCGCGGCGCAAGCCCGTTGCGGCATGTCCTGCCGGTGCTGCGCGAGGGGCTGGTGTCGGTCGCGGACGCCGCCCACCACATCGTGCTGGTTGCCGACGACGAGGGCCGCGCATTGTGGCGGGAGGGCAGCGCGGCCGTGCTGCGCAAGGCCGACGAGGTGGGCATCGAGGTCGGCACGGACTGGCGCGAGGACGTCGTCGGCACCAACGGCGTGGGCACCCCGGCGGTCGTACGGCGGCCGGTGCAGGTGTTCGCCGGTGAGCATCTCTCGCACGCGCTGGCCGCGTTCACCTGCGCGGGCGCCCCGATCACCGACCCGAGGGACGGCCGGCTGATCGGCGTCGTCGATGTCAGCGGCCCGCTGGAGACCATGCATCCGGCGACCCTCGCCTGGGTCGACTCGGTGGCCAAGCTCGCCGAGGCCCGGCTGCGCGAACTGCACATGACCTCGCTGGAGCGGCTGCGCGCGGTGGCGGCGCCGATCCTGCCCCGGATCGGTGGACAGGCCCTGGTGGTGGACCGGGACGGCTGGACCGCCGCGGTCACCGGCATGCCGTACGTGAAGCGGATCGCGCTGCCCAAGGCGCCCTCGGAGGGCCGCCGTTGGGTGCCCTCGCTCGGGCTGTGCTCGCTGGAGCCGCTGGCCGGGGGCTGGTTGATCCGCGCCGACGACGATCCGGTGGCGGGGGCGCCGCCCGGATCGTGCTCGACCTGGCGCTGCCGCGCCGCTGGTCGGTGACGGTGTCCGGCAGCGCGGGCTCCTGGACCCACGAACTGAGCCCGCGGCACGCCGAGTTGCTCTACCTCCTGGCCCTGCACCGCGCCGGCCGCAGCGCCGCGAACCTCGCCGAGGACATGTTCGGCGACCCGGGCCGCACCGTGACGGTGCGTGCCGAACTCTCCCGGGTACGGCGCTATCTCGGCGCGGTCCTTGAGCACCGCCCGTACCGCTTCCGCGAGGACGCCGAGGTGGAGGTGCTGCTGCCGGACGACCCGCGCAGGCTGCTGCCGCACTCGACGGCACCCGGGGTGACCAGGGGGCGGACGTCGGCCCAAGTCCCGTAGCGGAGAAGGAGACGCGGGTCGTGGCGCTCCCGGGGACAGGTGGCGCAAAAGACGCGTCCTGCGGCATCTTCCGCATATTTGCAGGGTCTTACCCATGCGGGGGCCATGACTGCCGTAGCATCCCTCTACGGGCCACCCCACCTGCTCCCTGGTCAACGCACGGATCACCAGCCGCAGTTGGCTCGCCTCGGGAGGACACTATGAGTGCACGTGGGCGACACCGCCGGCGTAAGCGGGGCAGGGCGCTGCGCGCCGTGCTGACCGGGGCCGCGCTCGGCCTCACCGCGGCGGCGACGATGATCAGCGCCTCGCAGGCCACGGTCGGTTCCGATCCCGGGGCGCTCAAGCCCCTCACCTCGGCCTCCGACCTGGGCGCGTTGCAGCTGAGGGAGCGTCTGGAGCCACAGCGGTCCCTGGACCGGCTCGCCTCGGCGATGGGCCGGCCGGTCGGTGTCGACGCCGTCCTCAAGAGCGCCGACCACACCCTGCGCGACGCCGCCGACTGCACGACCGACGAGAAGTCCGCGCTGCCCGTCGAACCGGCGGCCACGCACGCGTACTGCTGGGACAGCGGCGACGCGGCCGACCCCGCGTGGACGCCACGCTCGGTGACCACCTCGGGCGACGCCGACGAGGACGGCTGGTGGGGCTCGAACCGGGTGATCCTCTCCGGCTGGACCGCGAACACCCGCGGCCTGGCCCGGGTCGCCTTCGTGAACGCCGACGACCCCGCCCGCCTCACCTACACCTGGGCCCTCCTGGCTGTACCGACCGACGGCGGGCGTGACTATCACGCGCTCGTCTCCAAGATCTCCGGCATGGTCTGGTACCAGGACAAGCTCCTGGTCACCACCACCGGCGGGACCCGCGACGCGCTGTACGTGTACGACATGAACCGCATCCAGCGGACCACGGTGACGGCCGGCGCGGTCGGCCGGGTGCGCGAGGGCTGGTCGGCCGCCGGGTACCGGTATGTGCTGCCCGCCGTCGGGTCGTACCGGCTCAGCGGCGGCACGGCGGCCGTACGGCCGACGGGTCTCTCGCTGGACCGCAGCAGCGTCCCGGACAGTCTGGTCGCGAGCGGCGCGAAGCGGCTGTGGCGCTACCCCTTCAGCCAGGACCCGGCGCGGCCGGGCCTGCTCGCCACCGACTCCGCGGGGCGCGCGGTGCCCGAGGAGGCGTACGCGACGAAGGCCGGTGGTACAGGGGCGTGCTCGCGCACGGGTCCGCCTGGTACGTGGGCGGCGCGCCCGGGAAGGACGACGCGCGCGGTTCGCTGTGGCGCCAGGACACCGGCGACGCGAAGGCCACCGAGTGCGGGGCCGACGACACGCACCGGTGCTGGAGCGCGCAGACCGACTCCCTCTCCTACTGGCAGGAGACCGGCGAGGTCTGGTCGGTCTCCGGGCGGATGCTGTTCGCCCTGCCGCTGAACTCGATCGACAGCTCGCTCGGATGATCACCTGATCGACAGATCCCCGGGCCGGATGATTCCCTGACGGGCATGACGAACATGCCGGTGACCACCTGGTCCCTGGAGCAGACCGACCCGAGCGACCTCCTCCCGGCCATCGCGCCGGACGGGGACGTGCGGATCGTCCGCTCCGAGGTGCCCTCCCCGAGTTCAGCCGCTATCTGTACGCGTCCGTGGGCGGGGACATCCTCTGGATCGACCGGCTGCACTGGACGTTCGCGAGTGGCGGGAGCACCTGGACCGGCCGGGTGTGGAGACCTGGGTCGTGTACGACCGGGGCACGCCCGGTGGGTACGTGGAACTGGAGCCGCAGGACGACGGCGTCGTCGAGATCGTCTACTTCGGTCTGGTCCCCGCCTTCCGCGGCCGCCGTCTCGGCGGCCACCTCCTCTCCTACGGCGCCGCCCGCGCCTGGGACCTCGCCGACCGCTGGCCCGGCCTGACCCCGACCAAGCGGGTCTGGCTGCATACCTGCAGCCTGGACGGGGTGCACGCGATGGACAACTACCAGCGGCGGGGCTTCAAGCTCTTCGACACCCAGGTCGAGGAGGTGCGGCAGGCGCCCACGCCGGGCCCCTGGCCGGGGCCCTACCCTGTCTGACCTGCGCCGACAAGACGCCGTGCGCGGCTTGTGACCGATGACACCCTTGTCTCACATAGCGGGACCAGGGTGTCCGCATGACGGACGAAGCTGGACTGTGTCCAGAACGCCGTGACACGCTTCCGTCATGTCCGGAACTGGAATTGCCTTGGTGAGTCGGCGGCACGTCGACCTCGGCCGCATGTCCAGCGCCATCTGTCCGGCGGGCTAGCCGAGCCGCAGCACCGCCGGATTCCCCCGTATCTGCCTCACCTTGCGCAATGATGCGCACGTATGCCCGCATGCGCCCGTACGCGCAGGTCAGAGCCGATCACCCGCCTGTCCCGGAGGACGTAGAACCATGGCCGCCACCCCTGAGAACCCTGCAGCCGCAGCGCCCTGCCGCAAGGTGAGCCGTCACCGCGGTGAAGGTCAGTGGGCAGCCGGGCACTTCACCCCGCTCAACGGCAACGAGCAGTTCAAGAAGGACGACGACGGTCTCAATGTGCGGACACGCATTGAGACGATCTACTCAAGCGCGGGTTCGACTCGATCGACCCGAACGACCTGCGCGGCCGGATGCGCTGGTGGGGGCTGTACACCCAGCGCAAGCCCGGGATCGACGGCGGCAAGACCGCGATCCTGGAGCCGGAGGAGCTGGACGACAAGTACTTCATGCTGCGCGTCCGCATCGACGGCGGCCGGCTGACCACGGAGCAGCTCCGGGTGATCGGCGAGATCTCGCAGGAGTTCGCGCGCGGCACGGCCGACCTCACCGACCGGCAGAACGTGCAGTACCACTGGATCCGCATCGAGGACGTGCCCGAGATCTGGAACCGCCTGGAGGCGGTCGGTCTCTCCACCACCGAGGCCTGCGGTGACACGCCCCGCGTGATCCTCGGCTCGCCCGTGGCCGGTATCGCCGAGGACGAGATCATCGACGGCACCCCGGCGATCGACGAGATCCACCGCCGGATCATCGGCAACAAGGACTTCTCGAACCTGCCCCGCAAGTTCAAGTCCGCGATCTCCGGCTCGCCGCTCCTCGACGTGGCGCACGAGATCAACGACATCGCCTTCGTCGGCGTGCACCACCCCGAGCACGGCCCCGGCTTCGACGTCTGGGTCGGCGGCGGCCTCTCCACCAACCCGAAGATCGGCCAACGCCTCGGCGCCTGGGTGCCGTTGGACGAGGTCCCGGACGTCTACGAGGGCGTCATCTCGATCTTCCGCGACCACGGCTACCGGCGGCTGCGCACCCGCGCCCGCCTGAAGTTCCTGGTCGCCGACTGGGGCGTCGAGAAATTCCGCCGGATCCTGGAGGACGACTATCTGGGGCGCAAGCTCGTCGACGGCCCGGCCCCGGACCAGCCGGTCGCCCGCTGGCGCGACCACGTCGGCGTCCACCGCCAGCAGGACGGCCTGTTCTACGTCGGTTTCGCCCCGCGCGTCGGCCGTGTCGACGGCACCACGCTCACGAAGATCGCCGACCTGGCCCAGGCGCACGGCTCCGGCCGGCTGCGTACGACGGTCGAGCAGAAGATGATCGTGCTCGATGTCGAGGAGGGGCAGATCGAGTCGCTGGTCGAGGGCCTCGAAGCGCTCGGCCTCACCGCGAAGCCCTCCCCCTTCCGGCGCGGCACGATGGCCTGCACCGGCATCGAGTACTGCAAGCTCGCGATCGTCGAGACCAAGCAGCGCGGCATCACGCTCATCGACGAACTCGAGCGCCGCATCCCGGAGTTCGACGAGCCGATCACCATCAACATCAACGGCTGCCCGAACGCCTGCGCCCGTATCCAGGTCGCGGACATCGGTCTCAAGGGCCAGTTGGTCCTCAACGACCAGGGTGAGCAGGTCGAGGGCTTCCAGGTGCACCTCGGCGGCGCGCTCGGTCTGGAGGCCGGCTTCGGCCGCAAGGTCCGTGGCCTGAAGGTCACTTCGGAGGAACTGCCCGATTACGTCGAGCGGGTCCTCACCCGGTTCCAGGAGGAGCGCGAGGACGGCGAACGCTTCGCCGCCTGGGCCACCCGCGCCTCCGAGGAGGCACTGTCGTGAGCGGCGGCGGACGACAGCGAAAGGAGGGGTCATGAGCGAGCGGGCCGCCCCCTTCTACTGCCCCTACTGCGGCGACGAGGACCTGCGCCCCAGCGAGCAGGGCCATGGCGCATGGGAATGCGCGGCATGCAATCGGGCCTTTCAGCTGAAGTTCCTCGGGCTCCTCGCCCGGGGCCTTCGGCAGACCGACGCAGGGGAGACGAGATATGACGACGACTCAGGAAGCGCGCCCCACCGACGACTTGAAAGCCCTGGCCGAGCAGGCGGGCCGCGACCTGGAGGACGCCTCCGCGCTGGAGATCCTCCAGTGGGCGGTCGCGACCTTCGGCAAGCAGTTCTGTGTGACCTCCTCGATGGAGGACGCGGTGGTCGCCCATCTCGCCTCCCGCGCGATGCCCGGCGTCGACGTGGTGTTCCTCGACACCGGCTACCACTTCCCCGAGACCATCGGCACCCGTGACGCGGTCGAGGCCGTGATGGACGTCAACGTCATCACGCTCACCCCGCGCCGGACCGTCGCCGAGCAGGACGCCGAGTACGGCCCTCAACTGCACGGCCGCGACCCGGACTTGTGCTGCAAGCTGCGCAAGGTCCAGCCGCTGGAGCAGGGCCTGACCGAGTACGCGGCCTGGGCGACCGGACTGCGCCGTGACGAGTCCCCGACCCGGGCGAACACCCCGGTCGTCGGCTGGGACGAGAAGCGGCAGAAGGTCAAGGTCTCCCCATCGCCCGCTGGACCCAGGACGACGTGGACGCCTACGTCGCCGAACACGGCGTTCTCACCAACCCGTTGCTGATGGACGGCTACGCGTCCGTCGGCTGCGCGCCCTGCACCCGCCGGGTGCTGGAGGGCGAGGACGCGCGCCCGGCCGCTGGGCGGGCCGCGGCAAGACCGAGTGCGGGCTGCACGAATGACCATCAGCGACAAGGAGTTGCACGTGACGACCGGAGCCACCGTCTGGCTCACGGGTCTGCCGAGCGCCGGCAAGACCACCATCGCGTACGAGCTGGCAGGCCGGCTGCGCGAGGAGGGCCGCCTCGTCGAGGTGCTCGACGGCGACGAGATCCGCGAGTTCATCTCGGCGGCCCTCGGCTTCTCCCGCGAGGACCGGCACACCAACGTGCAGCGCATCGGCTTCCTGGCCGAACTGCTCGCCCGCAACGGTGTGTTGACGCTCGTCCCGGTCATCGCGCCGTACACCGACAGCCGCGAGGCCGTCCGCAAGCGGCACCAGGAGAGCGGTGCCGCCTACGTCGAGGTGCATGTGGCGACCCCGGTCGACGTGTGCTCCGTACGCGATGTGAAGGGTCTCTACGCCAAGCAGGCCGCCGGTGAACTGACCGGGCTCACCGGGGTCGACGACCCGTACGAGGAGCCCGAGTCGCCGGACCTGCGGATCGAGTCGCAGCACCAGACCGTGCAGGAGTCGGCGGCGGCCGTCCACGCGCTGCTCACCGAGAGGGGACTGGCATGACGACGACCGTTGCCACGGCCGACGAGGGTACGGACACGCCGTACGCCCTCTCGCACCTGGACGCTCTCGAGTCCGAGGCGGTGCACATCTTCCGTGAGGTGGCAGGCGAGTTCGAGCGGCCGGTGATCCTCTTCTCCGGCGGCAAGGACTCGATCGTCATGCTGCACCTGGCGCTGAAGGCGTTCGCGCCCGCGCCGGTGCCGTTCTCGCTGCTTCATGTGGACACCGGACACAACTTCCCCGAGGTCCTTGAGTACCGCGACCGTGTGGTGGCCGCACATGGGCTGCGCCTCCATGTGGCCTCCGTACAGGACTACATCGACCGCGGTGTGCTGCGCGAACGCCCCGACGGCACCCGGAATCCGCTGCAGACCGTGCCGCTGACCGAGAAGATCCAGGCCGAACGCTTCGACGCGGTCTTCGGCGGCGGTCGGCGTGACGAGGAGAAGGCCCGCGCCAAGGAACGGGTGTTCAGCCTCCGCGACGAGTTCTCCCAGTGGGACCCGCGCAGGCAGCGGCCCGAGCTGTGGAACCTCTACAACGGACGCCACGCGCCCGGCGAGCACGTCCGGGTCTTCCCGCTCTCCAACTGGACCGAGCTGGACGTCTGGCAGTACATCGCCCGGGAGGGCATCGAGCTGCCGCAGATCTACTTCGCGCACGAGCGTGAGGTGTTCAGCCGCGCCGGGATGTGGCTGACCGCCGGTGAGTGGGGCGGGCCTAAGGAGACCGAGACGGTCGAGAAGCGGCTCGTGCGGTACCGGACCGTGGGCGACATGTCGTGCACCGGCGCCGTCGACTCCGACGCGGTGACCCTGGAGCAGGTCATCACCGAGATCGCGGCGTCCCGGCTGACCGAGCGGGGCGCGACGCGGGCCGACGACAAGCTGTCCGAGGCCGCGATGGAAGACCGCAAGCGCGAGGGGTACTTCTAACCATGAGCACCATCACGACCGAGGAACTCTCGGCCACCACGCTGCTGCGGTTCGCCACGGCGGGCTCCGTCGACGACGGCAAGTCCACGCTCGTAGGGCGGCTGCTGCACGACTCGAAATCGGTCCTCACCGACCAACTCGAGGCCGTGCAGCGGGTGTCGGCCGACCGCGGCCAGGACGCACCCGACCTCGCCCTGCTCACCGACGGGCTGCGCGCCGAGCGCGAGCAGGGCATCACCATCGACGTGGCCTACCGCTACTTCGCCACGCCCCGGCGCCGGTTCATCCTCGCCGACACCCCCGGGCACGTGCAGTACACCCGCAACATGGTCACCGGTGCCTCCACCGCCGAGCTGACAGTGGTCCTCGTCGACGCGCGCAACGGTGTCGTCGAGCAGACCCGGCGGCACGCGGCGATCGCGGCGCTGCTGCGGGTCCCGCACGTGGTGCTCGCGGTCAACAAGATGGACCTGGTCGAGTACAAGGAGACCGTGTTCGCCGCGATAGCCGAGGAATTCACGGCGTACGCAAGCGAGTTGGGCGTCCCGGAGATCACCGCGATCCCCATCTCGGCGCTGGCCGGCGACAACGTCGTGGAACCCTCCGCCAACATGGACTGGTACGGCGGGCCGACCTTCCTCGAGCACCTGGAGTCGGTGCCGGTCGCGCACGACCTGAGCCACTGCCACGCGCGGCTGCCCGTGCAGTACGTGATCCGGCCGCAGAACGCGGAGTACCCGGACTATCGCGGGTACGCCGGCCAGATCGCCGCCGGTACGTTCCGCGTCGGTGAGTCCGTGACGGTGCTGCCGTCCGGGCGGGCCACGAAGATCTCCGGCATCGACCTGCTCGGCAAGCCGGTGCGGACCGCGTGGACCACGCAGTCGGTGACCCTCCTCCTTGAGGACGACATCGACATCTCGCGCGGCGACCTCATCGTGCCCAGCAAGGACGCCCCGGCGACCACGCAGGACATCGAGGCGACGGTCTGCCATGTCGCCGACGCAGCGCTGACCGTGGGCCACCGGGTGCTCCTCAAGCACGGCACCCGCACGGTCAAGGCGATCGTCAAGGACATCCCGTCCCGGCTCACGCTCGACGACCTTTCCCTGCACCCGCATCCGGGACAGCTCGTCGCCAACGACATCGGCCGGGTGAAGATCCGCACCGCGGAGCCGCTGCCGGTCGACTCGTACGCGGACTCGCGCCGCACGGGCTCCTTCATCCTGATCGACCCGGCGGACGGTACGACGCTCACGGCCGGCATGGTCGGCGAGTCGTTCGCGGCGCCGGAGCCGGTCAAGGACGGTACGGACGACGACGGTTGGGACTTCTGACATGACGTCCATCGACTTCTACTCCACGTTCGCGAAGGAGGGCGGCCGCGTCGGCAGCGGCGCCCTCGGCAGCGGGCAGGGCGGGGTGGCGCGATGTGCGCGCTGACGTACGCGCACTGCCTGCGCGCCCTGTCCCCCACCCGACGTCCCGGACGCGACGAAAACGAAGACCTGCCGACCTCCCGGCCACGACCTGAGACCGTGACCGCCGGGCCAACGAGAGGAACACCTCCCGTGCCTGCCACTCTCCCCTTTTCTCGACTTCGCTCGCATGGGGGCGCCCCATGACCTATCTGCGTCGCGGCATAGCCGTGTTCGCCGCGCTCCCTCTGCTCACCCTCGCCGCCTGCGGTTACGGGTCGGACTCCAAGAGCACCAACTCCAAGGAGAAGGTGGCCGCCGGGGCCTCGAAGATCGAGGGTCTCGCCTCGGTGAAGATCGGCTACTTCGGCAACCTGACGCACGCGACCGCGCTGGTCGGCCGTGAACAGGGCCTGTTCCAGAAGGAGTTGGGCGCCACCAAGGCGGACTACGCGACCTTCAACGCGGGCCCCTCCGAGATCGAGGCGCTCAACTCGGGCTCCATCGACATCGGTTGGATCGGCCCCTCCCCGCGATCAACGGCTACACCAAGTCCGATGGCAAGAGCCTGAAGATCATCGGTGGTTCGGCGTCGGGCGGAGTGAAGCTGGTCGTCAACCCGAAGAAGATCAAGTCCCTCAAGGACGTCAAGGGCAAGAAGATCGCGACGCCTCAGCTGGGCAACACGCAGGACGTGGCGTTCCTCAACTGGATCGCGGACCAGGGCTGGAAGGTCGACGCGCAGAGCGGCAAGGGCGATGTGACCGTCGTCCGCACCGACAACAAGATCACCCCGGACGCCTTCAAGTCCGGTTCGATCGACGGCGCCTGGGTGCCGGAGCCGACCGCGTCGAAGCTGGTCGCCGAGGGCGGCAAGGCGATCCTGGACGAGTCGACGCTGTGGCCCGACAAGAAGTTCGTGATCACGAACATCATCGTGTCGCAGAAGTTCCTCAAGGCGCACCCGAAGGTCGTCGAGGCCGTCCTGAAGGGCTCGGTCGCGGCCAACAAGTGGATCAACGCCAACCCGACGGAGGCGAAGGCCGCGGCGAACAAGCAGTTGGAGGCCGACTCGGGCAAGGCGCTGAAGGCCAACGTCCTCGACCCGGCGTGGAGTTCGATCACCTTCACCAACGACCCCCTGGCCTCGACCCTCAACACCGAGGCCGCCCACGCGGTCAAGGCCGGTCTGCTGGAGAAGCCCGACCTGAAGGGCATCTACGACCTGACGCTCCTCAACAAGGTCCTCAAGGCCGACGGTGACAGCGCCGTCGACGCCGCCGGCCTCGGCACGAGCTGACCAGGGATCCCGATGACTTCCCAGGAGGTGACGACCATGGCCACCACCCTCGCCAAGGAGACCACCGCGGCGGTCGAGCACGCGGCACGCCTTGAGCATGTCTCGAAGTCCTTCGCGACGCCGGGCGGGCAGCAGCTCGTCCTGGACGACATCAGCATCGATGTCGCGCCGGGCGAGTTCGTCACCCTCCTGGGGGCCTCGGGCTGCGGCAAGTCCACCCTGCTGAACCTGGTGGCGGGCCTCGACAAGCCCACCGCCGGGTCCATCGCGACGGACGGCCGCCCCGCGCTGATGTTCCAGGAGCACGCCCTGTTCCCCTGCTCACCGCGGGCAAGAACATCGAACTCGCCCTGAAACTGAGGGGAGTTCCGAAGGAGGAGCGGCGCGGCAGGACCGAGGAGCTGCTCGACCTGGTCCGGCTGCCGGGCGCGTACGGCAAGCGGGTGCACGAGCTGTCCGGTGGTATGCGCCAGCGTGTCGCCCTGGCCCGCGCGCTCGCCCAGGAGAGCCGCATCCTGCTGATGGACGAGCCGTTCGCGGCCCTTGACGCCATCACGCGGGACGTCCTGCACGACGAACTCACCCGTATCTGGGGCGAGACGGGCCTGTCCGTCCTGTTCGTCACGCACAATGTGCGCGAGGCGGTGCGGCTCGCCCAGCGGGTGATCCTGCTGTCCTCGCGGCCCGGCCGGATCGCCCGCGAGTGGACGGTCGACATCCCGCAGCCGCGCCGTATCGAGGACGCGCCCGTGGCCGAACTGTCCCTTGAGATCACCGATGTACTGCGTGGGGAGATCCGCCGTCATGGCCAGCACTGAGACGACGACGGTCAAGGACGGCGGCAGCGTCGAAGCCGGCCTGGACGCACTGGAGTTCACGGCCACCGGCCGGCCGAGCCTGCGGCAGACCTTCGTCAGCAAGATCTTCCCGCCGGTCGTCGCGATCGCGGTGGTCCTCGTGGTCTGGGCGATCCTGACCCCGATCGTCGACGACCCGACGAAGCTGCCCTCGCTGAGTTCGGTGGGCGCCGAGTTCAAGGACGCCTGGTTGAAGGGCGATCTGATCGGCTACGTCTGGACCAGCGTCTCGCGCGGTCTGCTGGGCTTCTTCTTCGCACTGCTCATCGGCACCCCTGGGGCTGCTGGTGGCGCGGGTGAAGTTCGTGCGCGCGGCGATCGGCCCGATCCTGTCCGGTCTCCAGTCGCTGCCGTCGGTGGCGTGGGTGCCGCCGGCCGTGATCTGGCTGGGTCTGAACAACTCGATGATGTACACGGTCATCCTGCTCGGCGCGGTCCCCTCGATCGCCAACGGCCTGGTGTCCGGCGTGGACCAGGTGCCGCCGCTGTTCCTGCGGGCGGGCCGCACGATGGGTGCGACCGGTCTCCAGGGCATCTGGCACGTCACCCTGCCGGCGGCGCTCCCCGGCTATGTGGCGGGCCTCAAGCAGGGCTGGGCGTTCTCGTGGCGTTCGCTGATGGCGGCGGAGATCATCGCGAGCTTCCCGATCTCGGCGTGGGCCTGGGCCAGTTGCTGGAGAACGCCCGCACCAACAGCGACATGGCCGGGGTCTTCGAGGCCATCATCCTGATCCTGTTCGTCGGTATCGCCATCGACCTGCTGATCTTCAGCCCGCTGGAGCGGTGGGTGCTGCGCAGCCGCGGTCTGCTGGTGAAGAGCTGAGTCCCATGTACTACAGGAAGCCGGTCCTCCTCGTCATCGCCCATGGCAGCCGCGATCCGCGGCACGCCGCGACCGTCCACGCCCTGGTGCGCCGGCTACGGTCACGGCGACCCCGGCTGCGCGTGGAGACCGGCTTCCTGGACTTCAACGTCCCTTCGGTACAGGGCGTGTTGGAGTCCCTCGCGGCGGAGGGCGTCCAGGACGTCGTGGCGCTCCCGCTGCTCCTGACCCGCGCGTTCCACGCGAAGGCGGACATCCCCGCGGTCCTGCGGGACGCGCCGCCGCAGCTGCGGATCAGGCAGGCGGAGGTGCTGGGCCCCTCGCCCCTGTTGGTGCGCGCCCTCGAACGGCGGCTCTACGAGGCCGGGTTGACGCCCGCCGACAAGTCCACGACCGGGATCGTGCTGGCCTCGGCGGGGTCCACCGACCCGGAGGCGATCGCGGTGATCGACGGCCTCGCGCGGGAGTGGCGGCAGACCGGCTGGCGTGCCGTGCGGCCCGCGTTCGCCTCGGCGGCGCTCCCCCGCACCGAGGACGCCGTCCGCGAACTCCGGGCGCTGGGCTGCGAACGCGTCGCCGTCGCGCCGTACGTCCTCGCCCCCGGTTTCCTGCCCGACCGCATCGCGCGGGGCGCGGCGGAGGCGGACGTCCTCGCCGAGGTGCTGGGTCCGGCCCCGAGGTGGCGCGGGTCCTGCTGGAGCGCTACGACGCCGCCCTGGCGCCGGCGTTGGCGGCCGTCAGCGCGTAACACGCGTCCCAGGGCGGGGTGTTGGCCACAGGGCATGCGGAAAGCCGTCCGGTTTCCGGCACTCCCCTGTGATGTCGGACCCCGGACGACCGTCCGCCGCGGCGCCCCCGGTCGGCAAGTGCCTTTACGGGGGCCGCTTTCTGTACTGCGCCTTGTCCGGCGTTCTTGTCACTCCTCCGTCACCGCGGGTCAGTCCGAGTCGGCCCGGTCAGTCGAAGGACAGGCCTCCGGTGCGCGTCCGCTTCAGTTCGAAGAAGTCGGGGTTGGTGGCCAACACCCGGAAGCTGTCGAAGAGTTCGGCCGCCTTCGGGCCGCGTGGGATGGCCCGGAGCACGGGTCCGAACCACACCGTTCCGTCGACGTGCAGGGTCGGTGTCCCCACGTAGCCGCCTGACTCCTCCTCCACGCCCGCCTGGTGGCTGCGGCGCACGGCGTCGTCGTACGACGGATCGTGGGCGGCGGCGGCCAGTTCGGCGGGGAGGCCGAGTTCGGCGAGGGACTCGGTGATCACGGCGTCGAAGTCGTCGTAGCGGCGCTCGTGGATGCGCTCGCCGAAGGCGGTGTACAGGTCGCGCAGGATCTTGTCGCCCTGCTGTTCCGCGGCGGCCACCGCGACGCGCACCGGGCCGATCGACTTGTCGACCAACTCCCGGTACCAGTCGGGGAGTTCGTTGCCCGTGTTGTGGAGGTAGAGGCTCATCGCGTGGAAGCGGAGGTCGAGCGGGCGCTCGCGCTCGACCTCCAACAGCCAGCGGGAGGTGATCCAGGCGAAGGGGCAGGCGGGGTCGAAGTAGAAGTCGACCCGGACGGGGGTGGCGTGGCCGCTGTCTTGGCTCATACCGGAAACGTTAGCCGCGTGGTGGCGTAAAGGAACGATCCAATGCGCCGGATTCCCAGTGGTCCACTTCGCCGGGTTCTCAGTGGTCCGCCGCGCTCACGGCCTGCTGTTCCGGGTTCCGTCCGCTGGCCGCGAGGGCGCGGTCGAAGACGGGGGCGTCGGCCGGTGCGGGGACGGGGTCGGCGAAGCCGTCGTACTGGCGGTAGAGGTCGCCGTGCTTCTCGACCACGGCGAGGACGAGGCGGGCGGCGCCGTCCGAGACGCGGTACCGCTGGCCGGTGGCGGTGGCGACGTCCCAGCCGTGCACCGCCAGCTCCTTGATGATCATCGAGGCGAGTTCGTCGGCGGGCATCTTCGCCATGCCGAGGTCGACCTCGCCCTCCCACACCGAAGGGTCGGCCCAGGCAGCGACGGCCCGGTCAAGCTGGGCGGCGTAGGCCTCCGCCCAGTCCGGATCGGCGGTGAAGTCGCGCGTGGTCAGCTCCTCGGGGAGCTGGGTGCGCAGGGCGCGGTGCTCCAGGCCGTGCGAGGTGTAGAGGACCCAGTGGTTGACCATCGCGCGGACGTCCCAGTCGGGGCAGTGCGTGGGGTCGTCGAGGCGGTCCGCGCCGACACCGCGGGCGACGCGGGCCGCCTCGGCGGCGCATTCGGTCAGGTACGGGTACAGGTCGTTCAGCTGCGGGTTCAGGTCGTCGTTGCTCATGCCCCCACGCTAGGGAGGGCGCTCTCAGGACTCTTGAACAAACGCGACAGCCTCGTCGGCGAGCCGGACCAGCTCGTCGAACGGCAGCGAGCCGGCCGGCCTGCGCTCGCGCGCGAAGGCGTTCGCGAGCCGTTGCAGCAGCTCGTTGAGCGGGGTGGGTACGCCGTGCAGCCGCCCCAGCAGCGCGATCTCGCCGTTGAGGTAGTCGGCCTCGATGGTGCCGGTGCCCCGGTTCAGCGACTGCCAGGAGGAGCCGCCGCGGCGCGGGACGCCGTCGATCTCGACGAGCCGGATCTTGTCGCCGCGCAGCGCCTTCTCCTCCTCGGCGCTCGCACAGTCGATCCCGGCCGCGTCGAGCACGGCCACGCCCTCGGCCCGTACCCGCGCGTAGAACGCCAGGTGGGCTTCGACGTCGAGCACCTCCACGACCGCTTCGAGCGCGTTGCCGAGATTGCTGAGCAGCTTGGCGTACTGCCAGCGGGCCACGTCCGGTACGACCGGTGCCTCGAACCTCGACTTCTCCAGGTCGGCGGCGATCAGCCGGGCGGTCCCGTCCGTGCCGTGCGGATAGCGGCCGAGGTGGAGGATGCCGGTGAGGGGGTGCCCTCGGCGGAGACGACACCCGGTTCGACGAAGGTCGAGGGCAGCCAGACGCAGACGGCGTACACCCGGCGGAAGCGGCGCAGCGCGAGGCGCGGGCTCTCCACACCGTTCTGCGCGCAGACGACCGGCAGCCGCTCGGCGGCCGTACCGCCCCGGCGACCGGTGCCGGGCCCCAGACCGCGAGCGCGCTCTCGACGTCCTGCGTCTTGACGGTCAGCACGAGGACGTCGTCGGCCCTCAACTCGCCCAGTTCCGCGGGCCCTTCGACGACGGGCAGCCGGTACGTCGACTGCCCGTCCGGCACCTTGAGCCGCAGCCCGTGCTCGGTCAGCGCCGCCCGCTGCGCGCCCCCGCGCGACCAGGACGACCTCGTGTCCCGCCCCGGCCAGCCGGCCACCGATGGCTCCGCCGACCGCCCCTGCTCCGATGATGATGTAGCGCATGGGTCGAGCCTCGCACAGCGTGGATCTCTCCTTCCATGCCGTGCGGGCGCTCAACCGGCCGTCATCTCCACGAGTTTGACGACGGTGTTCCAGTTGCGGGTCGTCGCCACGACCCCCTTGTTGAGGCGCGGCCGGGAGAGTTCCGCGGCGAGCTTGGAGCGGCCGAGGCCGTCGGGGGCGTAGAGGTACAGGGCGCGGTCGCCGAGGCGGAACTCCTCGGGGAGGAAGGCGGCCTGGTCGAGTGCGGCGAAGCGGTCGTCCGCGAGAGGCACCGAGTAGTACGTGACGTGGAGCTGCTTGCCCTCCAACTCGGCGGCCGGGAAAGGGCAGTCGGCGACGATCGCCGCCAGGTAGGCGTGGTCGCGGACGACGACGTCGACGGTGAAGCCGAACCGCTTCTCGATCGCCCGCGCGATGTCCGCCGCGAGGGACTCCTCGTCGCCGTGGCCGCTGGTGAACACGGCCTGCCCGCTCTGGAGGTAGGTGCGGACGCCGTCGAGTCCGAGGCCTTCGAGGAGCGTGCGCAGGTCCGCCATCGGGAGCTTCTTGTTGCCGCCCACGTTGATCCCGCGCAGCAGCGCCGCATACGTCGTCGTCATCCGGACACCATAAAGCGGCCTTCGTGCCCCGTGGGGTGGGCACGACGGCCGCTTCAGGAGTGCGGGTGCGCGGAAACTCTCGCGGATGAGGTGGGCCGGGATCAACACGTACAGGCACACCTAGGGCCGGCTGTGACTTGTTCAACAAGGTTGCGTAATGACAAAGCGGGTCCGGGCCGACGGATCGGACACCGTCAACCCTGATCACCACCCCGAGGCCGCCGGGTAGATGTAGGGGCCGCCGTCCTCCCCAGTGCGGAGGGCCCGGGGTCCGTCCGGAGGAGCAGGGCGCCCGGTACTTCACCGGTGAGCACGAGGGGGCGTTCTTATTCCGCGCATACCTTCGAACCATGAGGTGGCGGCAGGGGGCTGGCACCGTGCGCGAGGGCAAGCCCGTCATGGGGAACGGAGATTCACGGGTACGGGGGCTCGCCGCCCGGGCCGGCGGCTGGAGCGCCCGGCACCGCTGGGCCGCGGTCGGCATCTGGGTGCTGTTCGTGGTGCTGTCGATGGGGATCGGCTCGGCCGCGGGCCGCGTCGACGTCAACGAGAGCGACCAGCTGAAGGGCGAGACCCATACCGCCGCGACGATCATCGACGACGCGGGGATCAAGGAACCGTCCAGTGAGACCGTCCTGATCCAGTCGAAGGACGCGTCGGTCACGTCCACGGACAGCGAGTTCCGCACCGCGGTCACCGCCGTGGTCAAGGCCGTCGAGGGGACCGGCCGGGTCACGGACGTGTCGTCCCCGTACGACACGAGGACGATCTCGAAGGACGGCCGCAGCGCGCTCGTCCAGTTCGACATGCGCGGCGACGCGGACACCGCGGGTGACCGGGTGGCGCCGGTGCTGAAGGCCGTCGCCGGGGTGCAGAAGGACCACGGCTCGCTGCGGATCGAGGAGATCGGCGGCGCCAGCATGGCGAAGCAGTACGACGACGCCTTCGGCAACGACTTCCAGAAGGCCGAGTACTCCGCCGTGCCCGTCGCCTTCGGCATCCTGCTGATCGCCTTCGGCGCACTGGTCGCGGCGCTGCTGCCGGTGGCCCTGGCCATCACGGCGATCATCGCGACGATGGGCCTGATGGGCCTCGTCAGCCATGTGCAGCCGATGAGCGACACCGCCAACTCCGTGATGCTGCTGGTGGGGTTGGCCGTCGGTGTCGACTACTGCCTCTTCTATCTGCGCCGCGAACGCGAGGAGCGCGAGGCCGGCCGTGACGCCGGGGCCGCGCTGCGCATCGCCGCCGCGACCAGTGGCCGCGCGATCATCGTCTCGGGCGTCACGGTGTGCGTGGCGATGGCGGGCATGCTGTTCACCGGGCTCGCCGAGTTCGAGGCGATGGGCCTGGCCTCGCTGATGGTCGTCGCGGTCGCCATGGTCGGCTCGGTGACCGTACTGCCCGCGCTGCTCTCGCTGTTGGGCGAGCGGGTCGAGAAGGGCCGCATCCCGTTCCTGCGCCGGCGCAGCCGCCGGGGCAACGGGGAGAGCCGGTTCTGGACCGCCGTCCTCAAGGGCGTGCTCGCCAGGCCCCTCGTCTCCGTCCTCGTCGCGACCGGCGCGCTGCTCGCGATCGCCGCTCCCGCGATCGGCATGAAGACCCAGAACCTCACGCTGGACCAGGAGTTCGGCAACTCCCTCCCGATCGTGGGCACTTACAACCGCGTCAACGACGCCTTCCCGGGCGGCTCGGAACCCGCCGAGGTGGTCGTCAAGGCGAAGGACATCAACGCACCCGATGTGAAGCAGGCGTTGGCCGACTTCAAGGCGCAGGCGGTCAGTTCGGGCGCCTCGCGCGGCCCGGTCGACATCAAGCTGCACGACGCGCGGAACGTCGCCTTCGTCTACGTTCCGCTCGTCGGCGGCTCCGACCAGGACAAGGCGTCCAGGAGCCTGGAGAAGCTGCGCGACGACGTACGGCCCGCCACCCTCGGCAAGGTCGACGGCGTGCAGGCGCCGATCACCGGGAACGTCGCGGGGTCGAAGGACTTCAACGACCAACTCCTGGGCTCCGTCGTCCCGGTGTTCGCGTTCGTGGTGGTCTTCGCCTTTCTGCTGATGCTGCTCTCGTTCCGCTCGCTGACGGTCGCGATCACCTCGATCGCCCTCAACCTCCTGTCCGTGGGCGCCGCTTACGGCATCCTCGTCGCCGTCTTCCAGCACGGCTGGGGCGCCTCGCTGGTGGGCGCGGAGGGGGTCGGCGCGATCGTCACGTGGCTGCCGCTGTTCCTCTTCGTGATCCTGTTCGGCCTGTCGATGGACTACCACGTGTTCGTCGTCTCCCGGATCCGCGAGGCGCGGCTGCGCGGCCGTACGACACAGGAGGCGATCCAGCACGGGGTGGTCACCACGGCCGGTGTCGTCACCAGCGCCGCGGTCATCATGGTCGCCGTGTTCGCGATCTTCGGCACGCTGTCCATGCAGTCCATGAAGCAGATGGGCGTCGGCCTCGCGGCGGCGGTCCTCATCGACGCCACGGTCATCCGGGGCGTCCTGCTCCCGGCGGTGATGGCCCTGCTCGGCGAGCGCAACTGGTACCTCCCGAAGTGGCTCCACCGCCTCCCGGACCTCACGCACGACGAGTCGCCTGAGGAGTTCACACCGCCCGCGGTGACGGGCGAGGGCAAGCCCGTGCGGGTGTAACTCCCGCTGGCCAAAGGCCTGTTGGTACGTGCTGGAAGGTCCGCCGAGTCCCCTCGACTCGGCGGACCTTCGGCGGGTGCAGGACGTCAGCCTTCGCGGCCGGGGAGCATGGACAGAGCCCGGGCGCGCTGTGCGACGAGGTCGTCGTAGGTGCCGTCGCGCTCGGCCCAGCGGTGCATGAGGACGCCCTTCACGAGGACCTCGCGGGGGTGGGGTCCCCGAGAGCAACTGCATGACCTCGGTGGCGAAGTCGTCGAGGGGCAGCGCGTGCGGGTTCACCTTCTCCTGGCCTGCCGTGGCGACGGCCGGGGGACGAGCTCGACGACGTCGACGCCGGTGCCGTCGAGCTGCGCCCGCAGAGCCTCCGAGTAGGCGTGCACCCCGGCCTTCGAGGCGGCGTAGCCGGGCATCGGCGGGAACGGCAGGAAGGCGATCCCGGAGGTGACGGTGATGAAGGTGCCGGCGCCCCGCCCGATCAGGTGGGGGTGAAGGCGTCGACGACGCGGATGGTGCCGAGCAGGTTGGTGTCGATCGTCGTCTCCGCCGCCGCGAAGTGCGCGGGGTCGCGCAGGTCCTCCAGGAGCATGACCCCCGACATGGTCACCACGGTGTCCAGCTCGGGGTGGCGGGCGAGCACGGCGTCACGAGCGGCTGCGACGGAGGCACCGTCCGTGACGTCGACATCGAACGTGCCGAACCCTTCCCCGGCGAGTTCCGAGAGCGCCTCCGGGCTACGGCCGCCGACGGCCACGGTGCTGCCCGCCGCGGCGAACCGGCGGGCCAGCTCCCGTCCGATGCCCGAGGTTCCACCGACGACGAGAACGGTGCGGTTGGAGAGATCCACGGGATCTTCCCTTCAGTCGAGAGCGCGTTGTCACCGCAGTCTCGGCGGCCTGCGTCCGGTGTGGCAGGGCCCCGTCTTCCCTGGTCCTGGCAGGGCCCCCGCTGAATCACGCGCACCGGATTACGGTGAGAACATGAAGGACGAGGAATCCGGCAACCGACTCGGCAGCTACCTCCGTGCCCGGCGTGAGCTGGTCTCCCCGCTCAGGCGGGGATTCCGTCCGGCGGCAACCGCCGCGTGCCCGGTCTGCGCCGTGAGGAGGTCGCCCTGCTCGCCGGCATCAGCCCCGACTACTACCTGCGCCTGGCAGGGCCGCGACAAGAACCCCTCGCCCCAGGTGCTCGAGTCACTCGCGCGGGTCCTGCGGCTCGACGACATCGAGCGGACGTATCTGCTCGGCCTCGCGGCGACACGGCCCAGGGCGCCGCGCCGGATGCGGCCGGAGCACGTGCCGGCGCGGGTGCACGAGCTGCTCGCCCATCTGCAGATCCCCGCGTTCGTCGAGGGCGCGCGTTCGACGTCCTGGCCTCCAACCCCATGGCCGTCGCGCTCTCCCCGGCTGCGGCCCGGCCAGAACCGGCTGCGTTCCCTCCTCCTCGATCCCGAGGAACAGGCCTTCCAGCAGGACTGGACGAAAGCCACCGCCGATTTCGTCGCCGCGCTGCGCACCACCATCGGGGACGACACCGACAACCCCGGTTCGTCGAACTCGTCGGCGAACTCGCCCTGTCCAGCCAGCGGTTCCGCACCCTGTGGGCCCGCCACGACGTCCGCGCTCTCGACGGCGGCACGACCACGGTCCACCACCCCGTCGTCGGTGAACTCCGCCTCCACCGCGACAAACTCCCCGTCGACGACGTCATCCTCGTCGTCTACTACCCCGACAGGAACAGCGACAGCGACGAGAGACTACGGCTCCTCGCCGCCCTCTCCCACCCCGAGCCCGCCGACACGACACCGACCGGACCGGCGGACGCCCACCACACCTGACGCCGCATCCCGCCCCTCCCCGAGCACGTCCGACAGCCGCTCCCCTGGCCTACGACCCCTTTTCTACGACGTCAGCTCCTGGTGCAGCCGTAGCCAGTGGTCCGGGGACACCTCGCCCACCAGGACGCGTGGATCGAGCCGCGCGGCGCGGAAGGCGGCGTCCACGCGTCGTCTCGGGTGGGCCCGGCGCAGCGAGGCGTGCAGAGAGCCGCCGACACCCGAGAAACCCAGCTCGACCAGGCGCCGCCAGTCGTGCAGCGCGGCCGGTTCGAGCAGCGGGGTGCGGCGCTGTTCGATCCGTACGATCCCGGCGTCGACGCGCGGCACGGGACTGAACCGGCGCCGGTCGACCCGGCCGACCAGCCGCCAGTCGTGGCGCGGCCAGCTGCGGACCGTCAGCAGGGTCCAACTGCCGTAGTCCCCGGTGCGTTTGCGGGCGTACTCGAGCTGGGTGAGGAGGGTAGCGTCGGTGAGGGCGGGGGCACGCAGGCACCAGTCGACGATGTCGGCGGTACGGGAGAAGGGCACGTTTCCGGCTACGGCGAACGGGGTGCGCGGGGGCCGGGTGTCCATGAAGTCCCCGGCGATCACCCGTACTTGGGGGTTGGCGGTGAAGCGGGTGCGGAGTTTCGGGACGAGCCGGGGTCGATCTCGTGGGCGTGGAGTTCGTGGCAGCGGGGGCGAGTCGCGCGGTCAACGCGCCTTTGCCTGCGCCTACTTCGAGGAGGAGCGGTACCTGCCGGCCGTGCGGGACGGCCAGACGGGCGACATAGTCGGCGGTGGCGCGGTCGGCGAGGAAGTTCTGCGAGAGCGCGCGGGAAATGCGGGCAGGGCGGGCCATGGCCTGCGGTCCTTGTCTTCCGTGAAGGGCATACGGGCAGACGAAGGCCCTGACCGGAAGACGGCGCGGGGACCGCGGACCGTCAGTGACGGTCGGCGGGAATGGCGGCGCGGGGTGTCAGCGGGCCTGTGCGCCCGGGCCGGTCAGGGCACCGGGGCTGCGGCGGATACGGATCGCATGCGTGCAGCTCCGGTGGGGACCGGAGTTCGTGATCGCGTTCGCGGCGGACATGGCATCACGGTAGGTGGCCGGGTCGGGTGGGGCAACGGGGTTTTGTGGACAGGAGCGGCATCTGGGGAAAGGGGTGCGGCTGTTCGGCGAGTGCGGGCCCGTGGGGGCTGGTCGCGCAGTTCCCCGCGTCCCTGGGGGTGCGCTTCCAGGGGGTACACCGTCAGCGTTGGTATCTCGCCAGGACCAAGTTGCCGTCTTTCTCGAGGCGTTGGCGTAGTTCGCGCAGGGTGATCGCTCCGCTGTAGTACTCCTGGAAGGCCGGGGTGGCGACCTTGTCCTTCCACTCGGGGTAGCCGCGTACCGACTGGGCGGGGGCCGGGACCAGGTCGTCGGCCAGTGCGGTGCCGGTGGACCAGTCGTTCTTGGCGGTGTGAAGGGCCGGGGACTTGAGGGCCTGGGTGGCGGTGGGGAGCATCCAGTCGCCGAGGGCCAGGCGGACCATGTTCTTCGGCTGGAGGAGGAAGGCGATGAACTCGGCGGCTTCCTTCTTGTGGGGGCTGTCCTGGGCGATGGACAGGGTCTGCGGGCTGACGCCCTGGGTGAGGCCGTCGGCGCCGGCCGGGGCGGGCAGGACCTGCCAGTCGAAGCCCTTGGGGGCCTGCTGCACGATCTGCTGGCGGTAGGAGAAGCCGAGCGGGACCATCGCGTACCTGCCGCCGAAGAAACCGGGCAGTGTGTCCGAGCCGCCGCTGCCGAGGGTGGTGGGTGAGGCGCTGTGGTCGATACCGGCCTGGTCGTGGATCGTGCGGGGACGACCTGGTCGCCCTGGTCGAAGCGGACGGTCACCTTGCCGTCCCTGCCCCGGTGGAACATCCCGCCGCCCGCCGACAGGGACAGGTTGAGCGTGGCGGACACCGGTTCCTTGAGCGGCCAGGCCACGCCGTACTTGCCGTTGCCGCTGAGCCGCCGGGTGATGTCCCTGAACTCGGGCCAGGTCCACGGGTGTTCGGGCGTCGGGATGCGTACGTGCGCCTTCTTCAGCCAGGTGGCGTTGGCGATGAGCACCCGGGGCTCCTGGAGGAACGGGACGCCGTAGACGCCGTGCCCGAAGGTCGCCGTGTCCCAACTGCGCTGCGGGATCTGCGACTTGAGGCGGGCTGGGAGCAGGTTTCGGAGGTCGGTGAGGTAGCCGCCGTAGGCGAAGTCCGCGAGGTCGTCGGAGGCGTCGTGGATGATGTCGGGGCCTCGCCGCCCTCGAAGGAGGTGAGGAGCTGGTCGTGGACGCTGTCCCAACTGCCCTGCACGTACTCGACCTTGATGCCGGGATGGGTGGCGTTCCACTCCTTCACCAGTTCCCTGTTGGCGGTGACGGACTCGTCCTGCCAGGCCAGGGACTGGAAGCGGAGGGTGATCCGGCCGGGCGCGGAGGTGCTTCCGCGGCCGGTGCAGCCGGTGAGGAGCAGGGTCAGGGCGAGGGCGAGGATCCAGCGGGTGCGCATCAGCTCTTCACCGCCCCGGTCAACATGCCGCCGGTGATGCGGCGTTGGATGAGCGCGAAGACGATCAGCGAGGGCAGGGTCGCGAGGAACGCGGCGGCGGCCAGCGGGCCGAGGTCGGCGACGCCCTCCGCGCCGATGAAGTGGGTGAGGACGACCGGGAGGGTCTGTTTCTCCGGGGTCTTGAGGAGGACCAGGGCGAAGAAGAACTCGTTCCACGCGGTGACGAACGCGAACAGCGCCGTCGCCACGATGCCCGGCGCGAGCAGGGGCGCCGTGACCGATACCAGCGTCCGCAGCCTTCCCGCGCCGTCGACGGCCGCCGCCTCCTCCAACTCCGGTGGTACCGCCCGGACATAGCCGACGAGCATCCACAGCGCGAACGGCAGCGACCACACCACGTAGACCAGGACAAGCCCGGCCAGGGAGTCGATCAGCCGCAGGTTCTTCAGCACCAGGAACAGCGGGATGATCACCAGCACGAACGGGAACGCCTGGCTGACCACCACCCACCCGGTCGTGGCCCGCGCGAGCGGGTGCGGCGCCGGGCCATCACCCACGCCATCGGGGTCGCGATCACCACGGCGATCAGCGCGGCCCGAGCGCGGCCAGCAGGGAGTTCGACGCGGCGTGCAGCAGAGGCTGTTCGTCGAAGGCCTGGCGGAAGTTGTCGAGCGTGGGGTGCCGGGGCATCCAGGTGGGGTGCAGACTGCCCAGCTCGCGCGGGGACTTGAAGGCGGTGGAGATCAGCCAGAGGAGCGGGAAGCCGAGGAAGACGAGATAGGCGACCAGGGCGGCGTACTGTCCGGCGCGGGCTCCGGTGCTGGTCCTCATGACGCGTCCTCTCCCCTGATACGGCCCACGAGGAAGACGGCGAGGAGCACCGAGATCACCGCGACCATCACGCATCCCATCGCCGCCGCGTAGCCGAACTGGCCGTAGCGGAAGGCCTCTTCGTAGGCGAAGAGCATGGGCAGCCGGGTGCGGCCGCCGGGTCCGCCGTTGGTCAGGACGTAGACCAGGGCGAACGAGTTGAAGTTCCAGATCAGGTTGAGCGCCGTGATCGCCAGCGCCACGGGTCTGAGGGCGGGCCAGGTGACCGTGCGGAAGCGGCGCCAGGCTCCGGCGCCGTCGACCGCCGCGGCCTCGTGGAGTTCGCGCGGGGTGTTCTGCAACCCGGCGAGGAGGGCGACCGTGGTCTGGGGCATGCCCGCCCAGATGCCGACGACGATCACGGCGGGCAGCGCGGTCGTCAGGCTGCTCAGCCAGTCCCGGCCGTTGCCGAGGCCGAGGTCGTGCAGGGTCTCGTTGAGGATGCCCGCGTCCGGGTTGTAGACGATGCGCCACATGATGCCGACGACGACCTCGGGCATCGCCCACGGGACGATCGCCAGCGCCCGCGCGAGCCAGCGCAACCGCAGGTCCTGGTTGAGGAGGAGGGCGAGACCGAGGGCGAGCAGGAACTGCGGCACGGTCACGCCGACCGCCCACACCAGGCCGATCCGGAACGACTCCCAGAACAGCGTGTCGTGGAGCAGGTCCCGGAAGTTGAGACCGCCGATCCACTGGGTGGGCGCGGTGCGGCCCGACTGGGAGTCGGTGAAGGCCAGCAGGACGCCGTAGAGGAGAGGGCCGACGCTGAGCACGAGGATCGGGATCAGGGCGGGCAACACCAGGAACCAGGCCGCGTGGTCGGGGAGCGCCTCGTCGGCGGTCCCGGCTCGGGGCGCGGCGCGACGGCCTCCTCGCCTCCGTCACCGATGTCATGGAATCAGCCCCTTTGCGCGGCCCGGTCGGGCCCCGTCATGGTCGTGAACACGTCGTACCGCGTCAAGGCACCTCGCATGCCGTCCCACCTGTGCGAATGCGACACTGGCCGTCGGATGGCGGGAACCCGACGCCCTCCGCACGCGTACAGGGAGCACACGGAGGCGGACGATGGACGAGGCACGGGCCCGGGACGTACTGGCCGCGGCGGACGTACTGCCGGGTGCGGCGCGGGACGCCCAGCTCCTGGCCCTCGGCGAGAACGCGGTGTTCGCCGCGGGTGACCTGGTCGTCAAGGTGGGCCGGGACGCCGAACTCCTCGACCGGGCGCGGCGCGAGCTGGATGTCGCGCTGTGGCTGGCCGAGTCGGGGGTGCCGGCGGTGCGGGCCGCGGAGTCGGAGGCGCGGCTGGTCGACGGGCACCCGGTGACGGTGTGGCACCGGTTGGCCGATTCCGTACGTCCCGCCGACGCCCGGGATCTGGCCGAACTGCTACGCCTCGTCCACGCCCTCCCCGCCCCCTCGTTCGGCCTTCCGCCGCGTGAGTTGCTGGGCGGCGTGGAGCGGTGGCTGCGTCTCGCGGGCGATGCGATCGATCCGGCCGATGCCGCGTACCTGCGGGAACGCCGGGACGGGTTCGCGGCGGCCGCGGCCGCGCTGACGCCGCGTCTGGCGCCGGGGCCGATTCACGGTGACGCGTTGCCCCGGAATGTGCATGTCGGGCCGGACGGGCCGGTGTTGGTCGATCTGGAGACCTTCTCCTCGGATCTGCGTGAGCATGACCTTGTGGTGATGGCGCTCTCGCGGGACCGGTACGCGTATCCGGCTCGGGCCTATGACTCGTTCGTCGAGGCGTATGGGTGGGACGTACGGGAGTGGGACGGGTGTGGGGTGCTGCGGGGGCTCGGGAGACGGCTAGTTGCGCCTGGGTCGCTCAGCATGCGCCGAGCAACCCTGAGGCGCGGGTTGAGTTTCGGCGGCGGGTGGGGTCTTTGCGGGACGGGGATGAGACGGTGCGGTGGTTTCCGTTTTGAGCGCCTGCTGATCCGGGTGCGGTGGATCTCTGGGCGGCCGCAGGTCTGTGGTGGCTGGTCGCGCCGTTCCCCGCGCCCCTTTCGGGGCGCCGCCGCGTCAGACCGTCTCGTCTGCCAGCTCACGCAGTGGCCAGGTGCCGTCCACCACTGCGGCCTGGTCGCCCTTGCGGCGTAGGAAGCTCTGGAAGTCGGCCGCCCATTCGGCGTACCACTCGATCTGGCGGCGGTGGAGGTCCGCGGGACCGAGGGCGGCGACCTTGGGGTGGCGGTCGGCTATCGCGCCGGCCAGGCGGGCGGCGGCGAGGGCGTCGGCCGAGGCGTCGTGGGCGGAGTCGAGGACCACGCCGTACTCCTGGCAGACCGCTTCGAGGTTGCGCTTGCCTCGGCGGTAGCGGTCGACGGAGCGGTCGATCGTGTACGGGTCGATGACCGGGGCGGGGTCGGTGCCGCCCAACCGGTCGCGCAGGGACGGCAGTCCGTGTCGGCGCAGCTCCGCGGAGAGCAGGGTGAGGTCGAAGGCCGCGTTGTACGCGACGACCGGGACGCCCGTCTTCCAGTACGTCACGAGGACGTCGGCGATCGCGTCGGCGACCTGGTCGGCGGGGCGGCCCTCGGTGGTCGCCCGTTCGTTCGTGATGCCGTGCACCGCGACGGCGTCCGCCGGGATCTCGACGCCCGGATCGGCCAGCCACTCCTTGCGGCCTATCGGGCGTCCGCCCTGACCTCGATGACCGCGCCCGTGACGATGCGCGCCTCGCGCGGCTCGGTCCCCGTCGTCTCCAGGTCGAAGCCGATGAGCAGCTCCTGGTGCCAGGCCATGACGGCCCCCTTCTCGGTGGTGCTTTCCCCAGTGGTCTCCACGATCGCATGAGCCACTGACAATCCGATGACCGCGTTCCGCTTATCGCCGGAGCGGACGGGCACGGCCCTGGGACAGGTCAGGACACCGGTCGCGAATCCGCCCACATCTGCTCGAACTCATCGCGGTAGGTGGGGAAAAGTGCGCTGTCATCCATTTCGTCCGACTTGACCAGCCGGCTGCCGTTCCGCAGCACCAGCACCGGCGCCTCCATGCCGCGGCTGCGGCGCAGATAGGACTGCACGACGGCGATGCCGTCCGAGCCGTCGCCGTCGACGAGGTACGCCGTGAAGCGCGGCGTCTCGTCGAAGACCTGGATCTCGAAGGCGTCCGGGTCGCGCAGCCGGGAGCGGACCCGCCGCATGTGCAGGATGTTCATCTCGACCGCGCGGCTCAACTCACCGCGTTTGATGCCGAGTTCGCGTTCGCGCCGCTTCACCGCGCTGGAGGCGGGTTGAGGAAGAGAAGCCGTGCCCGGCAGCCCGACTCGGCGAGCCGGACCAGTCGGCGGCCGGAGAAGTTCTGCACGAGGAGGTTGAGGCCGATGCCGATGGCGTCGACGCGCCGGGCTCCGCCGAAGATGTCCTCGGCCGGGAACTGCCGCATCAGGCGCACCCGGTCGGGGTGCACGGCGACCACGTCGGCGAAGCGGTCGCCGATGAGTTCCTCGACGGCGTCGACGGGCAGCCGGCGCGCCGAGGGCACGTCGCTGCCGGCGCCGAGGGTCTCCAGGAGTTTCGCGGAGGCCCGCTCGGCCTGGTTGAGGACGGCCTCGGACAGGGCCCGGTTGCGGGAGACGACGTTGCGGGTCACCTCCAGCTCGTCCAGGGCGAGTTCGACGTCACGGCGCTCGTCGAAGTACGGCTCGAAGCACGGCCAGTGCTGCACCATCAGCTCGCGCAGCTGCGGCAGGGTCAGGAAGCTGAGGACGTTGTCGTCGGCCGGGTCGAGCAAGTAGCCCTTGCGGCGGCTGACTTCGCGGACGGCGACCGCGCGCTGCACCCACTCCTGCCCTGCCGGTCCGGCCGCGGCGACCACCCACTCGTCACCGTGGACGGGTTCGTAGATGGGACGCAGAACAGCGGCCACGACCGCGCGCAGCCGCTGTTCGACGAGGTTCAGCCAGATGTAGGCGCGGCCGGCTCGCTGGGCGCGCGTACGCACCTCGCGCCAGGCGTCGGCGTCCCAGTCCAGCTCCGGACCGATGGAACCAGCCGCGTCCATCGGACGTGCCAGGGACACCGCGCCGGGCGGGACTTCTGCGGAGTTCCCCCGTGACCCTCGTCACCAGGGGGCAACTCCAGCCCTCCCGAGCCCACCCGTGCACCGCCTTCCGCTCCCCGAGCTCTCCCCAGTCTCAACGATCAAGGAAGGGTACTCCGGGACCGGTCGGCGGTGCAGCCGGATGGACAGGGTCGTTTCTCAACTTCCGCCGTTCACATTGCCGTTCTGGTTGGCGAGCGCGGCCGGAGTGAGCGGATTCATGGCGGTGACGTCGCGCGGGGCGATGGAGAATCCCTGCCAGTGGACCGGCATCGGCTGCTGGTCCTCGTCCCGGGCGATGTGGTGGAAGCCGACGTTCACCCAGACCACGGGCTGCGTGAGGGTCTGTCCGTTGACCCACTTGTCGACCTGCTTCGGGTGCCCCGCACCGCAGTTGGGCAGGTTGTCGCTGGCGAACTGCTCGCACTTGTTGTACTGGTGAAGTACACGTCGTGCTGGGTGAAGCTGCGGCCCGGGTACTTGGTGGTGGGGCCGGGGACTATCTCGTAGGACCGGGCGTGGTTGTCCTTGTTCTTGCCGGTCGCGCTGACGATGCGCCACCAGCGCATGTTCTTCGCGTCGCCCGCGAGTTCCTTGGTGACCTTGGTCAACGTGGTCTTGTTCGTGGGGGTGTTGGCGCCGTGCGTGGTGACCGCGGAGTCGTACTGCTCGACGCGGCCCTTGGAGGAGCCGTCGAGCGCGAAGTCCAACTTCCAGAAGACGTCGTGCTGGTGGCTCGTCGCGTACGCCGTGGCGTTCTTGCCGAGCGGCCAGCCGCGGCCGTCGCCCGCGTCGTAGTCGTAGGGCGAAAGGCTGCCGGTGGCACCGACGTTCATGTTGATGGTGCCGTCGTCCTGGAAGCGCCACTCGGTGATGTACTCGTACCAGCCGACCTGGTTGACCGTGTAGACGAGGAAGTCCTTGCCCTGGGTCTGGAAGACCTTGTTGGCGGTGTCGCCCTGCATGCGGAAGGCGTGGCCGCGTGAACGGGTCGTCGTACAGAGGCCCTTGACGTTCGGGTGGGCCGGGTCGAAGGCGTCGGGGACCTTGACGGTCTTGATGGTGCCGCCGGGGCACTCGCCGGGCGCCATGTTCATCAGGCCCGTGCCGAAGCCGTACTGGGTGAGGTCGCTGTACTCGTTCTTGCCGTCGTCGTACGGGACGTGGATCTGGGCGAGCTTGGCGTCGGCGAGCACCTTGATGGGCGTGGCCTGGCCGGGCGGCTGGTAGGAGATGTTCTCCAGGACGAGGCCGGCCTCGCGCTCGTAGTGCCAGCACATCCGCCAGGTGGTGCCGGTGGAGAGCTTCTGCTCGATGGTGTAGGCCGCGCTGCAGCCGGGGACGGCGGCGCTCGGGGCGGCCTTCGGCTGGGCGACGGCCGGGCCCGCGCCCGCGGTGGCACCGGCGGCCAGGGCGGCGACCGCGAGAGCGACGGCTCCCCCGCCTGCGGGCACGGCTGATTCTGTTGACGCGCATGAAGAAGTGACTCCCTTACAGGAGAAGCAAGTTGGGACGGTGGACGAAGGACGGGCCGGTTCAGCCGGTGAGCTTGCCGACCTTGCGGGCGCTCAGGTCGATGACGAAGTCGCGGGCGTCGATCCAGGGCCCGTTCTTCACCTTCGGGAACAGCCGTACGCAGCGGTGTTCGCCGCACTGGTCGAGGTCGCCCGACTGGCGTCCCGGAGTGGCCTTGTAGATCATCGCGGTCAGCAACAGCTGGTCGGGCGAGGTGAGTTGACTGCCGGTGGCGTCCTTGTAGTCCGCCTTCAGGCCCGCACCCAGCGGGCTGGCGAGCAGCAGATCGGCGGCCTCGACGTCCTCGGCGTTGCTCGCCGGGGCTGCACTCCGTGCTGGGTGCCGGTCTGTTCGACCTTGCCGGTGTCGAGGTTCACGGTCTTGGTGACGACCGAGTCGTCCTTGTAGTCGTAGAACGTCACGTCCGCGCGGCGCGGTGCGTTCGGGTTGTCCAGCTCGCTCGGCTCGGGGTCGGCGAGTTCGACGTCGAGGCGCTGCGGGCCGCGCTTCCCGTCCACGTTCTCCATGGAGTTGAACAGCTGCTGGTTCACCGCTATCTGCTCGACGCGCTTGGTCTCGTCGTCGGTGAGCGGGTCGCGGCCCTTGCCCTTCTCGCCCTCCGCGGGGGCCTGTTGGACCACTCCGGGTGCCGCGCCGAGCGTGTCGGCGACCTGCTGCCCGGCCGATCCGGCGGCCCGTCCGGTGCCGCCCGACTCGTCGGCCCCCGCCGTGCCCGGCAGGGTGACGGCGACCATCACGGCGGTCCCGGCGACCGCTATGGCCGCACCGGCCACCACTTTGCCCAGGTGGCGGTGCACTGTCCTTCGCACATTTCCCCCTACTCCCCCTGGGCCCTTCCGCGGACCGCTGGGAGTGGTGTGTCGCACTTCCTTGGGATACGACATCCGTCGTATCCACCGGTCACATTGGTAAGAGGGACGTAAGTCATAGGTGGTTCCCTCACTTTCGGGAAGACTCATGCCCAAGGCGCCCCGGTGGCGGGGCCCGGCTGAAAGAGTCGTGACCATGCAGGTCTGGCCTGGAGAGGCGTATCCACTCGGTGCCACGTATGACGGCGCCGGTACCAACTTCGCGGTCTTCACCGAGGCCGCGGACCGAGTAGAGCTGTGTCTGCTGCACGACGACGGCTCGGAGACGGCGGTGGAACTGCGGGAGAGTGACGCGTTCGTGCGGCACGCGTACCTGCCCGGCATCATGCCCGGGCAGCGGTACGGCTTCCGCGCGCACGGCCCGTACGCACCCGAGCGCGGCCAGCGGTGCAACTCCGCGAAGCTGCTGCTCGACCCGTACGCGAAGGCGGTCAGCGGATCGATCGACTGGGGCGAGGAGGTGTACGGCTACCACTTCGACGCGCCCGACAAGCGCAACGACATGGACTCGGCGCCGCACACCATGACCTCGGTCGTGGTCAACCCGTACTTCGACTGGGGCGACGACCGGCTGCCCCGGCGCGGTTACCACGAGACCGTGCTCTACGAGGCCCATGTCAAGGGCCTGACGATGCAGCACCCGGGGCTGCCGGACGAGCTGCGCGGCACCTACGCGGCGCTCGCGCATCCGGCGGTCATCGAGCACCTGGTGGAGCTGGGCGTGACGGCCCTGGAACTGATGCCGGTGCACCAGTTCGTGAACGACCACCGGCTGGTCGACATGGGGGCTGAACAACTACTGGGGCTACAACACGATCGGTTTCTTCGCCCCGCACAACGCGTACGCCTCCTGGGGCGACCGCGGCCAGCAGGTCCTGGAGTTCAAGTCCGCGGTACGGGCGCTGCACGAGGCCGGTATCGAGGTCATCCTGGACGTCGTCTACAACCACACCGCCGAGGGCAACCACCTGGGGCCGACGCTGTCCTTCAAGGGCCTCGACAACCCCTCGTACTACCGGCTGACGGAGGACCCCGCTACTACATGGACACCACGGGGACGGGCAATTCACTGCTCATGCGGTCCCCGCACGTGCTCCAGCTGATCATGGACTCGCTGCGCTACTGGGTCACCGAGATGCACGTCGACGGCTTCCGCTTCGACCTGGCGGCCACCCTGGCCCGGCAGTTCCACGAGGTGGACCGGCTGTCGTCGTTCTTCGACCTGGTGCAGCAGGACCCGGTGGTCTCCCAGGTGAAGCTGATCGCGGAGCCCTGGGACGTCGGCGAGGGCGGCTACCAGGTGGGCAACTTCCCACCGCTGTGGACGGAGTGGAACGGCAAGTACCGGGACACCGTGCGCGACATGTGGCGGGGCGAGGGACGGGCGCTCGCGGAGTTCGCGTCCCGGCTGACCGGCTCGTCCGATCTCTACCAGGACGACGGCCGCCGCCCCCTGGCGTCCATCAACTTCGTGACCTGCCATGACGGGTTCACGCTGAACGACCTGGTGTCGTACAACGACAAACACAACCAGGCCAACGGCGAGGACAACCGGGACGGTGAGAGCCACAACCGGTCCTGGAACTGCGGGGCCGAGGGCGAGACCGACGACCCGGCCGTCCTGGAGCTGCGCGCACGCCAGATGCGCAACTTCGTGGCCACGCTGCTGCTGTCCCAGGGCGTGCCGATGATCAGCCACGGGGATGAGTTCGCGCGCACCCAGAAGGGCAACAACAACGCGTACTGCCAGGACAGCGAACTGGCGTGGGTCAAGTGGCCCGAGAGTGAGGCCGAGTCGGCGGGGTTGCCCGCCTTCACGCGCGCGTTGGTGTGGCTGCGCAAGGAGCATCCGGTGTTCCGGCGCCGGCGGTTCTTCCATGGGCGGCCCGTCGAGGGCACCCACGACGAGCTGTCGGACATCGCCTGGTTCACGCCTGAGGGCAAGGAGATGACCCAGCGGGACTGGGACTCGGCGCAGGCGTCCGCGCTGTCGGTGTTCCTGAACGGCAATGCCATCTCGGAGCCCGGTCAGCGTGGGGAGCGGATCGCCGACGACTCGTTCCTGATGATGTTCAACGCCTCTCCGGAGACGCTGGAATTCGTCGTGCCGGTCAATCACGGCCGCCAGTGGGAGGTGGTCGTGGACACGGGCCGCCCCGAGGGGTGCCGCCGGGCACGGGCGCGATGGTGAAGGCAGGTGACCGGCTGACGCTGGTGGACCGCAGCATGACCGTGCTGCAACGGCCCACCTAGGCGGCGGGGCGGCCGATCAGTGCACCGAATGCGAGGTCGATGACACGAAAGACGGCCGGGCGGGTACGTAGGTCTGCATGACACCTGAGCGACCCGACCCGGCAGTGCCCACGGCCACCTACCGGCTTCAGCTGCAGCCCGAGTTCCCGTTCACGGCGGCAGCTGCGGCCGTGCCGTACCTGGCGTCGCTAGGCGTCTCGCATCTGCACCTGTCCCCGTCCTCGAGTCCGTCCCCGGCTCCACGCACGGCTACGACGTCGTCGACCACGCGCGTGCGGGACGAACTCGGCGGCGAGGACGGGCTGCGGGCCCTCGCGCGCACCGCGCGGGAGCACGGTCTCGGCCTCGTGGTGGACATCGTGCCCAACCACATGGCGATGTCCCCGCGCCACAACCACGCCCTGTGGGAGGTCCTCCGGGAGGGCCCCAAGTCGCCCTACGCGCGCTGGTTCGACATCGACTGGGAGGCCCAGGGCGGGCAGGTGCTGCTGCCGGTGCTGGGCGGTCCCGTCGGCGGTGAGCTGGAGCACATGGCGGTCGACGGTGACGTGCTGCGCTACTACGACCACGTCTTCCCGCTGCGTGAGGGCACGGCGGAGCTGCCGTTGCCGCGGCTCCTGGACGCGCAGTGGTACCGCCCCGTGTGGTGGCGGCTGGCCCGCACCGAGCTCAACTACCGGCGCTTCTTCAGCATTTCGGAGCTGATCGGGGTGCGCGTCGAGGACCCGGAGGTCTTCGACGCCACCCACGCGAAGATGCTCCAGCTATTGCGCGAGGGCGTCGTCGACGGGCTGCGCGTCGACCACCCCGACGGTCTCGCCGACCCGGACGACTACCTCGCGCGGCTGCACGAGGCCACCGGGGGCCGCTGGACGGTCGTGGAGAAGATCCTCGCGGACGGGGAGCACCTGCCGGCGTCCTGGCCCGTCGCGGGCACCACCGGCTACGACGCCCTCCGCCAGGTCGACGGGCTGTTCACGGACCCGGCGGGCGTCGGTGAACTCCTGGGGCAGTACCGGAGGTTCGCGGCCCCGCAGACCGACCGCGGCGGCCAGTGGGAGGCGACGGTACGGCGGGCGGCGTACAAGGTGCTCACGCACGAGCTGGTCTCCGAGATGGACCGGCTGACCCGGGTCGTGGTCCGGCTGTGCGCCACCTCCCCGAGCCCGCGCTGCGCGACCGTGCCCCCTGGGCGCTGCGGACCGCGCTGCTGGAGCTGCTGGTCCGCCTGGAGGTGTACCGGCCCTACACCTCCGGGGACACCGCCGCCGTCGTCACCGAGGAGGCGGCGGCCGAGGCCCGACAGGCGTTCGTCGTCCCGGAGGAGGCCGGTGCCGTCGACGTCGTACGGGAGCTGCTGCTGGGGGTTACGGGGACGGGCCCGAACAGGTCGAGTTCCGGACGCGGTTCGCGCAGACCGCGTCCGCGCTGCGGGCCAAGTCCGTCGAGGACACGGCGTTCTACCGGTATGTGCCGCTTCTGTCGGCGACCGAGGTGGGCGGGAACCCGGGCAGCCCCGCGGTGTCCCCGGAGGACTTCCACGCGTTCTCCGCGCGCGTGCAGCGCGACTGGCCCGCCATGGGCACGGTGCTGTCGACCCACGACACCAAGCGCAGCGCCGACGTACGGGCCGCGCTGGCCGTGCTCACCGAGGTGCCGGAGCGGTGGGCGGACGTGCTGGCCGAGGTGACCCGCACCGGCGAGGGCGTGCCGGACGCCCAACTGGCGTGGGCTGCCTGGCAGACGGTGTTCGGACTCGGCCCCGCGGACGAGGAGCGCGTCCAGGAGGCCCTGCTGAAGCATGTGCGCGAGGCGGGCCTGTTCACGAGCTGGACGGGCAGGAGCCGCCGTACGAGGAGGCGGTGGCGGCGTTCGTCGCGGCGGGCCCGTGCGGGGCTCCGGGCGAGCGGGTGGCCGCGTTCCGTACGGCACTTGAGGCCCATGTCCGGGCCAACATGCTGAGCGCCACTCTGGTCCACCTGACGATGCCGGGCGTACCGGACCTCTACCAGGGCACGGAGACCGAGTACCGGGCCCTGGTCGACCCGGACAACCGCCGCCCCGTGCCGTTCCCTGCGCCGCACCCCGGCGACAAGGGCGCGCTGACGGTCGCCGCGCTCCGGTTGCGGGCCAGGCGCCCCGAGGTGTTCGGCGACGCGGCGACGTACACCCCGCTGACGGCGGAGGGCCCGGCGGCGGCGCACTGCGTGGCGTTCGCGCGCTCGGGGAGCGCGGTCACGGCGGTGACCCGGCTGTCGTCGCGGCTCGCGGAGGCGGGCGGCTGGCGGGACACCGTGCTGCCGCTGCCACCGGGGCGGTGGGCCGATGTGCTGGCTCCGGAGCGGGAGTTCACGGGGCGCGCACGCGTGGCGGACGTTCTCGCGTCGTCGCCCGCGGTGCTGCTGGAGCGGGTGGGCGAGAGCAACTAGCGGGTGCGGACCCTGAGGATCTTGGGCGAGCGCCGGACAAGGTCCTCAGGCGCCGTCTGGGTGCCCTCTGCGCGGCGCAGGCCCGGCAGGGCGGCCAGCAGCGCCCGCAGGCCGTGTTCGGCCGCGAGACGGGCGAGGAGGGCCTCGGCGGGGCATGACGGCCCGTGCCGTGGGCAAGCGGGGCGGGGGTCGGGGCGGAAGGCGTCGTAGCGGTCGGGGTCGGTGAAGCGTTCCGGGTCACGGCCCGCGGCGCCGAGGAGGCAGGCGACGGTGGCCCCGGCGGGGATCGCGCCGACGGGTTCGACGGCCCGGCGCTTCACGATGTGCAGCGGCGGGTCACGGCGCAGGGACTCCGCCCAGGCGCCGGCCGTGCGGTCGGGCCGGTCGCGGAGCACCGCCAACTGCCGTGGGTGATCAAGGAGGTTGGCGAGGAACGACGCCAGCGCCCGCGCGGTGGTCTCCCCCGCCGCGCCGAGCAGCGTGCCCACCAGCCCCGTGACGGCCTCGTCGGTCCGCTCGGCGCACAGCACGGACAGCAGGTCACCGCCCGGGTGGGCGCGGCGCCTGGCCGTCAACGGGCGCAGGAAGACGCCCAGTTCGGAACGCCCGCCCCCGGAGGGGCCGAGTCCCGTGCGGCACCAGCAGTGCACGCGCGCGGTCTCCTCGTACGGCAGCCCGAGCGCGGCCACGACCGTCGCGGTGGGCAGCCAGACGCAGAACTCGGCGACCAGGTCGGCCTCTTCCCGCGCGGCCAGCCGACGGGCGAGGACATGGGCGCCGCGTTCGACGGCGGCGGTCAGCGCGGCCGACGCGAGCCCGCGCAGCGCCCGTTCGAGGTGCTGATCGGCTTCCGACGTCCCCTCGCCGGGCAGGGGGACGAGCCGGGGTCGGCGAGCGCGGCGCTGACGTCGTCGTAACGGCTGACGAGCCAGGCGCCGAAGGGCTCGTCGTACACCAGGGGGTGGTGCGTGCGGAGGGTCCGGTAGAGCGGATACGGGTCCCGTACGGCCGTCCGAAGGCTCGGCGGGGCCGGTGGGCGGGCCGGGGTGCCCGCGCTCCGTGCGACGAGGACGTCCGTGAGACACAGCACCGGCGTCCGCTCCCGTGGTCGTCGCTCCGCCGCACACTGCCCAGGAGGGCACGCGGCCGGTCGTCCGCGCCAAACGCACACGCGGCTGCCCCCAGCCGACCACCGCCCCGCGCGGGCGCAGCTCCCGTACGGCCGTTCGGGTGAGGCGGACGTTCCGTGGCCCCACGGCGTACGGGGACGGCCGCACGCCGTGGGGCCGGTGCGGCCACCGGCTCGCACCCGCGTGCGGACCCGGGGTGCGGGCCGGGCGGCGGGCGTGCGGTGACGGGGCACGGCGTGGGGAGGTCCCGGTGCGGAGGCACGCGCGTGTGCCCGTTGAGGACGTCACCGGCAGTGAGCATCTGGCCCGTGCGGCACCCTGGAGAACTGCGGCCCCCTGCTGGCACCCACGCCCTGACCGGCTGCCGGTAAGCGCGCCTGGGCGCCCCGGTAGCCTCCCCGCGGTCTCCTTGACAGTTCCCAGAGGCCGTGGGGTACTGCGGTTGCGAAGCCGGGGCGGAGTAGTCGGGGGTGAGTCTCCTGCCGGAGTTGCGATACCCCAGTGTGACCGAACTGGTCTCGTCCGCAAGGGCGTTGGCCGCGCACAGGCCGGCCCTGTGCGCCCTGAGGCAGGTGGGCGTCTCCCGCGCGGGCAGACCACTGCAGCTGCTGTCCGTGGGGCACGCCCAGCGCGCCGTCCTGGTGGTCGCGGGCGCCCACGCCAATGAGCCGACCGGCGGCTCCACTCTCCTCGCCCTGGCCGAACGGGTCGTGGCGGAGAGGGAGTTGAGGTCGGACACCTCCTGGCATTTCCTGCTCTGCGCTGATCCGGACGGGGCGAGTCTGCATGTGACGCCGGCGCCGCGGAGCCTGTTCGACTACCACCTGGGGTTCTTCCGTCCGGCCGGGCCTGAGCAGCCGGAGTGGTCGCCTTCGGTGCTGCCGCCCGACCGGCTGCCGCCCGAGACGCGGGCGCTGACCCGGGTGATCGACGAGCTGCGGCCCTACCTCCAGGTGACGCTGCACGGCACCGATCTGGGCGGCAGCTGGGTGCAGTTGACGAAGGACATACCGGGGCTGGCCGAGCCGTTCGCCAAGTCGGCGGCCGAGCTGCACATCCCCGTGGAGACGGGCGCCTCGGACGCGGCGGGCTGGCCCGCCTCGGGGCCCGGGTGCATGTGATGCCGGCGCCCGGTGCGGACATGGCGTACCCGAGCATGCCGGACGACGCCCGGCACAGCACCTGGTACCACGCGCACCGGTACGGCGGCCTCACGGCGGTCGTGGAGGTCCCGATGTGGGCCAGTGACCTGGTGGACGACCCGGCGCCGCATCCCGCCCCGGCGGCGGCGATACGGCGCCTGGCGCGCCGTCTGCTGCGGGACGGGCGCGAGGTGGAGCGGGTCCTCACCGAGGCGCTGCCGCGGCTCCAGGGCGTCGACGGGCCGCTGCTGCGGGCCGCGAAGTGGGCCCTGGGCTGGTGCCGGGTCTCGCCGCGGACTGGATGCACACCGAGCCCGCCGACACGACGATGGCGTACGTGGGCAGCGTGGACGCGTTCGGGCGGCGGCTGCCGTTGCGGGCCGCGGCGATGCTGCTGCGGGTCCTGCGGGAGACCGACGACCGCGCGGTGCCCCTGCTCGAACACCTCGTGGCGTCCTGGAGCGACGCCTTCGAGGAACGCTTCCGGCCCGCTGGGTGCCCTTGGAGAACCAGGTCGAGCACCAGGCGCGCACGGTCGTGGCGGCGGCGCTGCACGCGCGCGAGCAGGCGGGCGGGTTCGACGACGTCTCACGCGCGCGTGCCCGGCACCTGGCCTGACCCCGCCCGCCCCGACCGCGCCTCAGCTGTCCAGCGCGAAGACGTGTCCCGTGCGTGCCGCCATGGAGCACCCGTTGGAGAACGTCCTGCTGTAGTCGACCGGGCGCCCCTTCCACTCCCCGCGCGCGTGGGCGGTCACCGGGGCGTAGATCATCGGGCAGAAGACGCTCTTGGGCGGGAGCGCGTCGATGTCGCCGTCCGCCGCCGCCAGTTCGGCGCAGGCCTCGGCCGCGTGGGCGTGCCCCTGGGGAGGGTCGCACAGCAGCAGGGTCCCGCGCGTGTCACTGGACCGGCTGTCGCCGCGCGTGACGGTGAGGTAGAGCCAGTCGCCCCGGACACCGTGGTGGGGTGCGGTCGCCTGGGCCGGTGCCTGCCCGGCGAGGAGCACGAGAGCCGTCGCGAGCAGGGCACTCCGTAGAGCGGTGGCCTTCCTGGTGCGGGTCTTCAGGGGGCGGGTTTCCGCGATGCGGGTCTTCGGGGTGTGCGGTTTGGAGGTGGTGTGCGTCATTCCCGGTGCATCGGCACCACGGTCTCCGTACCCCACCCCGGCTCACCCGAACGGGAACGCACGGGCGCGTGCCGGTGGGCCAGTTCGAACGCGCTGAGCACCACGCGCGACTGGTACTCGACCTGGCGTGCGACCGAGATCCAGCGGGCCCCGCAGCCGTCGCGGTAGTCGGCACACCATTGGTCGATCAGCCGGTCCAACTCCGGGAGGACACCGGCCTGATCGCGTCCGGAGGTGACGACGAGCTGGTAGAGCAGCCCCGCCGTGCGCAGGGCCAGCCGTCGCCCGCGATGCGCAGTGCGGCCAGATGCGCGGTGTTGAGCGGCGGGAGCGGGCGGGCGGCGCCGGTGTCGACATCGGGGTCCCACGCGTCGGCGAGCCCGGGGCAGACCAGTAAATAGTCGTCGACCGGCGCGAGCAGCCGTGCGGCGTCGGACGGACGACGAGGGTCCCGGGCCGCGCGCCGGGCACGGTGGACGGCGGCACCAGGCCACCTGCCCTCGCGAGCCCGCCCGGCTCCAGGCCCGCCCTGGAGAGTCCTCCCGCCTCCGCGCCGCCCCGGACGAACGGCCGTATCCGCGCGAGGAGTTGTTCCAGGATGCGGGTGTCGTGGCGCAGGGTGTGGCTCACGGTGCGGAGGAACGCGTCCGCGTCGGCGGGCGGGGTGCCGTCCTCGACGCCGGCCACGCCCCACATCGGCGCCTCGACGACCGCGGTGACGGTGCCGTACCGGTGCGGGTAGTACCAGGTCGACTCGACGGCGGCCTCGGTGATGGCGGCGGCCAGGTCGCCCGGGCGCGGTGGCGGGATGCGGTAGACGGCGGGGCCCAGGCTCGGCCAGTACAGCGTGTCGTACGGCCCGAGTTCGCGCGGGACGGCGAGACGGGCCGCGGTGTGGGCGACGCGGCGGGCGAGGCCGGGGAGGTCGTGGGTGAGTTCCACGAAGCCGCCGCCGACGTCGACGCCGTGCAGGGAGCACTGGAGGAACGGCCGGAGTTCGTCCTGGACCGCCAACAGGGCGCGGGTCTCCGGGAGTCGGGCCCCGGCCGCGCCGTCCGGGAGCCACTCGGGCTGCTCCAGGAAGCCGGGCCGGAAGAAGTTCCGGAAGTACCGGCCGAGGCTGTACGGGCCGGACAGCCAGCCCTCGTTGCGGCGCGAGGCGTCGGGGTCGAGGCACAGCAGCAGGTTCCAGGTGGCGTCGGCGCCCTCGCTCAACCGGGGATCGGCCAGGACCCGTTCGGCCAGCCGCAGCACCGTCGCGCCGCCCACCGGCTCGTTGGCGTGCGGTCCTGCGACCACGAGGGCCTGACGGCTGCCGTGGCCCACGGAGAGCAGCCACAGGGGCGTACCGGCCCGGGAGGTCCCGACGCGGCGCAGCCGGGCGTCCTGGGGGTGGCGGGCGACGAGCGCGGCGGCCTGGGCGCCCAACTCGTCCACGGACGGGTAGCGGAGGAGTGGCGGCAGGGCGCACCTCCACAAATGTGGTGCCGTCGGTTCACCTGGTGTGCATGGTGTACGCACAGTCAGTCACGACGTACGGGGTACGTCAACACCGCGGTACACAAAGGGATTTCACGCACACCAAGATCGCCACATCGAGCAACGCCCAGGCCAGAGGTGAGGTGGAGGCGAGGTCGTCCGTCGTCGGACGGTGTCCGGGTTCAGCTGCCGGCGAGCCGGAACGCCATCCGCCCGAAGCCGATCTGGTCGCCCTCGCGGACGACGGCCGCCCCGATGACCCGCCGGCCGTTGACCGTCGTGCCGTTGGTCGAACCGAGATCGCGCAGCACCCACATGCCGCCCTGGCGGCGGAGTTCGGCGTGCACCCGGGACACCGTCTCGTGGGTCAGCCGCAGCCCGTTGGCGGGGTCGCGGCCGATGCGCAGCGGATGTCCGTTGCCCGGGTGGGGCAGCAGCAGCTTCGGCAGCCGCTCGGCCTGCCAGGCCCTGCGCAGCCGTACGATGTGAAGCCGGAGACGGCCTCCACGCTGCCGAACAGCAGCCTGGAGAGGCGGCTTTCGGTGGGCAGGTCGGCGGTGAGCGGCACGAGGTCCTCGGACCGGCGGGCGGCGAGCGCGAGCTCCATGCGCCGGATGAACGTGTCGTGCGACAGCCTGCCCATGGCGACGCCGTCATGCAGGACCTTGAGCGCCTTGTCGCGCTCCGCGTCGGACAGCCGCGCGGGGTACGTGTGGAACTCGAAGGACGACGTCACGTTCGTGATTGTCGGGCAGTGAACCCCGGGTGTCCAGAAGACGCGGAAACGGCCCGCACGCGCGCGGACATGACGACACCCGCGCCAAAGGGGTGGATACAAAGGCGGATTGATCTCGTTTGAAGCACGATGGACGGGCTACATCCCGGTGAGCAGACGAAGGGGAACCGTCCGTGCAGTTCGAGGTGTGGGCACCAGAGGCAGACCGAGTGACGCTCCATTGCGACGGCGCCACGCGCGCGTTGGAGCGCGATCCCGAGCGCGCGGGATGGTGGCGCGGGGAGGCGGAGGCGGGCGACGGCTCGCGGTACGGGTTCGCGGTGGACGACGGCCCGCCGCTGCCCGACCCGCGCTCGCGCCGACAGCCGGACGGCCCTGACGGGTTGAGCGCGGTCGTCGACCACGAGCGGTACAGCTGGCGGGCGTCCTGGCCCGGACGTCCGCTCCCGGAGCGGTCCTCTACGAGCTGCACGTCGGCACGTACACCCCGAGGGGGCACCCTGGACGCGGCGGCCGACCAGCTCGGCCATCTCGTCGAACTGGGCGTCACCCACGTCGAGTTGATGCCCCTGTGCCCCTTCCCCGGCCGCAACGGCTGGGGCTACGAGGGCGTATCCCTGTGGGCCGTGCACGAGCCCTACGGCGGCCCCGAGGCACTCAAGCGGTTCGTCGACCGCGCCCACGAACTGGGCCTGGGCGTCGTGCTCGACGTGGTGCACAACCACCTTGGCCCGTCCGGGAACTACCTTCCCGCATTCGGCCCGTACTTCACGGACACGCACCACACGCCCTGGGGCAGCGCCGTCAACCTGGACGCGCCCGGCTCCGACGAGGTCCGCGCGTTCCTGCTGGGCAGCGCGCTGGCGTGGCTGCGCGAGTACCGGATCGACGGGCTGCGGCTGGACGCGGTGCACGCGCTGAAGGACACGCGCGCGTGCCACTTCCTGGAGGAACTGTCGTCCGCCGTCGACGCGTTGGCCGCCGAGACGGGCCGGCCGCTGTTCCTGGTCGCCGAGTCCGACCTGAACGACCCGCGTGTGGTGACCCCGCGCGCGGGGCGGCGGCCTCGGGCTGCACGCGCAGTGGAACGACGACTTCCACCACGCCCTGCACACCGCCGTGACCGGTGAATCGCAGGGCTACTACGCGGACTTCGCACGGGCCCCGCTCTCCGCCGTCGCCAAGACGCTGACCGGCGGCTACTTCCACGACGGCACGTATTCGAGCTTCCGGGGCCGTCATCACGGCCGTCGGCTGGACCGCACGCGCGTGGCCGCGCACCGGCTCCTGGGCTACAGCCAGACCCACGACCAGATCGGCAACCGCGCCCAGGGGGACCGCCTTTCGGCCTCCCTCTCCCCGGCCTGCTGGCCTGCGCCGCCGCGCTGACCCTGACCGGGCCCTTCACACCGATGCTGTTCATGGGCGAGGAGTGGGCCGCGGGCACGCCCTGGCAGTTCTTCACCGACCACACCGACCCGGACCTCGCGGAGGCCGTACGGCGGGGCAGGCGGCGGGAGTTCACGTCGCACGGCTGGGCCGAGGAGGACGTGCCCGACCCGCAGGACCCGGCTACCCGCGACCGTTCCTGCCTCGACTGGACGGAACCGCAGAGCGAGCCCCACGCGCGCGTGCTGGCCTGGTACCGGCGGCTCATCGCCCTCCGCCACCAGGAGCCCGACCTCACCGACCCCGACCTCACCGACACGAAGGTCGCCTACGACGAGGACGCCCGCTGGCTCGCCCTGCGCCGCGGCGACGTCCGCGTCGCCGTCAACCTCGGCAAGGAACCCGCCGAGATCCCCCTCGGCACCCGCCCGGCGGAGATCCTGGCCGCGTGGGAACCGGTGGAGGTGCCGGGCGCGGACGGGTTGCTGCGAGTGCCCGCGGAGTCGTGCGTGGTGCTGGCGCAGGGGTGACGTACACGCTCGCGTAAACGTTTGCGGACTACTGACGTAAACGCTTGCGCAAGCGTTTACGTCCTAGAGTTCCGCGACCCCGTCCCCGTCCCCGCCCGCGTCCCGCAGCTCCGTCACGCGTTCCAGCAGGATCGCCTCCCAGGTGCGCCGTAGTTGGGTCCTGAGGAGGGGGAGCGGGCCGGTGTCGCGGCCCTTGAGGTGGTCGGCGAGGCGGATGACGGTGTCGCAGCGAGCGAGCCAGAGGCCGCGCAGGCAGGGGCGGGCGCCGTAGCCGGCGAGGGTCGCGGCGCGTACGGCGGCGGGTGAACCGACCGCCAGGGCGAGCCCGGCGATGTCCTCCGCGGGGTCGCCGACGACCGCGTCGGTCCAGTCCAGGACGCCGCGGACGCGGCCGTCGGTGCTGACCACGAGGTGTTCGCCCTTGAGGTCGTGGTGGACGAGGACGGCGGTGCCGGGCTGCGCGGCGAGCTGGATCGCGCCGGGCTGGGTCAGCTGGTGGAGGCGGGCGGCGTCGAACTCGTCGGCGGCGGCGAGCCGTTCGGCGGCCCGCTCGGCGGTGCGGCGCAGTGCCTCCAGGGAGCGTGGCGCGGCGCGCGGGACGCCGAGTGTCTCGGCCTGCCGGGCGGGCACCTCGCGCAGCCCGGTGAGCAGTCCGGCGAGGTCGGCCTCGCCGACGGCGGAGACGTCCTGGTCCTCGCCGGAACGCCCGGCCACCTTGGTGTCCAGCGTGTAGGTGAGCCCGGGCGCCCACTCGCCGTAGGCCACGCTCGTCGGGACCGCGACCGGGAGGGACGGCCGTACGAGGTCGCGCAGGCGCAGTTCGCGGCGTTGGCGCAGGGCGGCCTCGCGGTTCGGGGCGAGGCGCAGGACATGGCGGGAGCCGACCCACCAGGTGGTGTGCTCGCCGCCCTCGGCGACGGGCCGGATCTCGGGTCCCACACTGTCGGCGGCGCTGTCCTTGAGAAGGAGCGGACCAGTTGCCGGACGGTGTCCGCGGTGGGTGTCGGTGCCTGGGTCATGGTCGCGCCGTCGCCGTTCCGGGGTCGGGGCTCCTGGTCGTCGTCAGTCCACCAGGGCCATCTCACGGGCCGTGTTGTTGAGCCGGCGACCGCCGTCCTCGGTCACCGTGACGATGTCCTCGATACGTACCCCGAAGCGGCCGGGCAGATAGATGCCGGGCTCCACGGAGAAGCACATCCCGGGCACGAGGGGCTGTTCCTCGCCCTCGATCATGTACGGCGGCTCGTGCGTGGTGACGCCGATGCCGTGGCCGGTGCGGTGGATGAAGTAGGGGCCGTACCCGGCGGAGTCGATGACCGCGCGGGCGGCGCGGTCGACCTCCTGGCAGGCGACTCCGGGGCGCACCGCGCGGAAGCCGGCCTCCTGGGCCTCGCGGACGAGGTCGTGGACGCGCTGTTCCTCGTCGCTGGGTTCGCCGACGTGGACCGTGCGCGAGGTGTCGGAGCCGTAGCCGTCCTTGAGGCCGCCGAAGTCGAGGACGATCATGTCCCCCTGCTGGATGACACGGTCGCCCACTTCGTGGTGCGGGTTGGCTCCGTTGGGGCCCGAGGCGACGATCGTGAAGTCGACCTGGGAGTGCCCGAACTGCCGCAGCAGATCGGCGAGATCGGCCCCGACGTCGGACTCGCGGCGGCCGGCGAAGGGAACCTTCCTGATCTCCTCGTACGCTGCGTCGGCGGCGGCTCCGGCCGCCGCCATGAGGTCCAGTTCGGCCTTGTCCTTGACGGCTCGCAGCATCGGCAGCGCGTCGGTGAGGGAGGCGTAGGTGGTGTCGGGCAGCGTTTTCTGGAGACCCAGGAGGTGCATGGACCAGGCGTTGTCGCTGATCCCGAAGCGGCCGGTGGCGTCGAGGAGCGCTGCGGTGGCGGCGTAGGGGTCCTTGCCGTCGGTCCAGTCGCGCAGGGTGAGGGCGTCGGCTCCGGCCGCCTTCGCGGCGTCGGGGGCCTCCAGGGTGGGGACGACGAGGACCGGGGAGCGTCCGGGCGCCAGGACGAGGACGGTGAGCCGTTCGGTGATCGCCGTGGGCGCGTAGCCGGTGAGCCATACGAGGTCCGGTCCCGGAGCCACCAGCAGCCCCGCGAGACCGGCGTCGGCGGCGGCCCGGGCTGCGCGGTCCATGCGGGCCCTGTAGTCGGCGGCGGTGAAGGGCGCGGGCGTACTACCGGTCATTCAGGGCCTCCGAGAGCGGACGAAAGGGAGCTACGGTCAGCATCCTGCCCGCACCCGGGGCCACGCGAGCCGATCGCCCGCTCTTTCCGCCCAGGACACGGTCCCGGAGTCAGCTCTCCAGGGCCATGCGGACTCCCAGGAGCAGCGGCACGCTCGGTACGAGGCCCGGGCCCCGCGTTCGGTGTGGTCTCTTTCGGGGACAGGAGACCAGTGCTTTCCGGGGTCGGGGGCTTCCCTGATCGGGTGCTTCCCGGTGGCACGGTTCGTCAGAGGACGTATCCGGGGACCACGGTGAACTGTTGGAAGCCGCCGCTGTGGTGGCGGACCGTGACGGTGACCTCGTCCCCGGGGTGGGCCCGGGCGACGGCGCGGGCGAGGTCGGCGGCCGAGTCGACACGGTCGCCGTCGAACGTGAGCAGTACGTCGCCGCGGATCAGACCGGCGGTGTAGCCGGGGCCGGGCATGTGGACGCCGACGATCAGGGCGCCCGCCTTCTCCGCGTCCACGGCCTCCACACCGAGGGTCGCGGCGGCGGCCCTGGATGACGGCGTCGGCGTAGGACTCACGGAGGATGCGGCCTTACCGGACGACGGTGTCGTGGGCGCCGGTTGACGGGCCGCCTGGCGTTGCATCTCGGCGAGTTTGCTCATGCCGATCACCGTGGCGCCGACCGTGCCGAGGCCCACCCCGGAGAGGACCAGGACGGTCCCGACGAACACGCTGAACAGCAGGGTGATGAGTCGTCGGCCGCGGCGACGCGCGGCATGCGGGCGCCGGGGGCCGCCCGGCCTGGTGCCGTCGCCGGGTTCCTGCCCGGGCATCGGCTTGGGACGCAACGCAGTCTGTTCCATGGATCGCCTCCGGCAGATGCTCTACCCGGCGCACCGGCGCGCGACGTGCCACGAACGAGTGAGACTGACCGTCGACCAGGCCGAGATCCGCGGTGCCGGTGGCGATCGCGACGGGTACCTCGTCCCGGGTGAGGACACGGAGCGTCACGCCCGCGCGCGGGAGGGCGTTCAGGACGCGGGGCACGACTGCGGGCGGCGCGGTGGCGAGGGTGAGTCCGCGTTCGGGGGCGGTGGCCGTCCGGACGACGTCCGCGCGGGCGGCGTCCAGGCGCAGCGGCGGGACACGGACTTCGACACGGCGTGCGGGCTGAGCGAGATGCCGGTCCCAACGCGGACGGCGCGGCGCTGCGGGAGTGGGCCCGGGGCCTGGACGAGTCGTTCTTCGGTACGGACCCTTCCGATGAACCCCCGCCCACCTGAGCCCAGTTGGCGGCCGACCAGGGGCTCGTCGAGCTGGCCAGGACGGCCCCTGCGCCCTGACCTACGCGGACCTCCCTGCAGAGGCCCGCGCGCCCCTGACCGCCGCCGAGGAGATACGCGGCGAGCTCTCGGGGCCGCCGCAACGGCCGTACGACACCTCGCCGTTGAGGTCGCCGAGCGGGTCGTGGATTCCCGGGATCTCGGCTGAGCAGCTGTCTCAGGTTCCCGGGACCCCGACCGACCCGCCGTCACCGGTCCGCCCTCAGCCGAACCGCAGCGCCGGCACCCGATCCGGTACGAACCCGTGCGAGCGGCTCGCCAGGTACTCGGCCTTGTAGCGGTCGACCTCGCGGTGCCAGTTCAGGATGCCCGCCATCCAGTGCTGGAGGTCGATCACATACCCCTTCATGATCTCGCGGGCCTCGTCCGAGAGGTCGAAGTCGTCGTAGACGATGGGCAGTTCGTTCGCGGCGACGTGCTCGAACTGGCGCATGCGCTGGGTCATCAGGTCGTGGACGACACCGAGTGCGGTCGGGTAGTCGATGCCGAAGAAGTTCTGGACGACAAGGATGGCGTTGTGGACCTCACCCTCGTACTCGATCTCCTTCTGGTAGGAGAAGACGTCGTTGAGGAGGCAGGCGTAGTCGATGGCCGCGTTCTCCAGCGCGCGGACGGGACCGGTGCGGTAGACCTCGGGCGGCACCTTCGGGCCGTGGCCCATGCGGCACATGCTGAGGGTGAGGTCGGAGCCGAAGGTGGCGCGGCGCATCTCCAGGTAGTCGATCGGGTCGGGGATGCGGTGCTGGATCTGGTTGGACAGCTCCCAGACCCAGCTCTCGGTCATCGTGTTGATCGCGGTCTTCAGGGTGCGCCGGTCGTCCAGGGGCATCTCGGCGGTGGTGAGGGCCCACAGGTCGATGAGGCCGCGTTCCATGCCGTTGACCGGCACGATGGCCGCCGGTCCCTCGATGGGCATGCAGTCCGAGAGGCGGGCCGTGGTGACGCGGGCGGCGGCGAGGTCGCCGCGGATGCCGTAGACGAGGGGGTAGTAGTCGTCGCCGTAGGTCCCCAGGCGAGCCAGCGGGAGCTGAGGTCGAGTGCCGCCTCGGTGGCGTCCGGGTCGATGCCCGCGGAGCAGAGCGGGAGGTCGGCGGCGGCGAGTTTCTCCTCGTCCCAGACGCCCTCCTCCAGGATGCCCATGGCGTGCGCCCAGTCGACGAGGCGGTGCCGGGCGCCGTCGAGGTGCGGGCTGAGTTCGACCGTGAACGGCATGTAGAAGTCGGGGAGTTGGGAGGGGCCGACCTTCTGGAAGGGCACGTGGGTGTAGGCGCGCAGCCGTTCGGTGCCGACCGAGGCGAGCAGCGCGCCGACGTCGGCGGCGGAGGTGCCGATGCCGGTCGGGCCGTTCAACGGCGAGTTGTCCAGGGCGCCTTCGTTCATGTAGCGGCTGGAGCGCAGATGCCATTCGTGGCCGCCGGACTGCCAGTCCTGGAGGCCCTGGGCGTAGGCGGCCACGGCCCTGACCTCGTCCGGGGTGAGACCCTTCTCCAGGGCCACGGCGGGCACTTCGGTGAACGCGGTGTGCTCGAACTGGTGGAGCCGCGAGGTCAGCACGTCGTTGACGGTGTCGGCGGCCTCCTGGGTGGTGCAGCCGAAGAAGGACTCCAGGACGAGGACGCCGTTGCTCAGTTCGCCCTCGTCCTCGACCTCCCGCTGGTAGGAGAAGAGGTCGTTGCGCAGGTGGACGCCGTCGGAGAAGGTCTCCATCAGCACGCGCAGCGGTCGCTCCTCGGCGACGGACGCGGGCACTTCGCAGGTCGCGTACTCCACGAGTCCGGCCGACCAGGGCGCCCCGCCGACCTTGCGGCGCATCTCGATGTACTCGACGGGGTTGGCGACCCGCCCCTCGTTGATGTTGGACAGCTCCCACAAGGACTCGTTGAGCAGATGCTCGGTGGAGACGGCGAAGCGGCGGCGCCAGTCGACGGACATCGAGGGCACCGTGCGGGCCCACAGGTCGGCGAGCCCCGCCTCGACCGGATTCTCCGGCTCGGGTACGGGGTCGACAGGTCGAGCGGCATGAACAGCGGCAGCCGGTCCAGGTAGGCCTTGCCGCCGGCGCGGTCCTGGCTGCGCTTGAAGGTCTCCAGGAAGTGGTCGTCGAAGAAGAACACCCACACGTACCAGTCGGTGATCAGCGACAGGGCGGGCCCGTCGCAGTCGGGGTGGGTGTAGGCGCAGAGCAGGCCGTAGTCGTGCGCGTCGAGGTCGGCCTGCTCCCAGATCCCGGAGCCTTCCAGCATGCCCATCTCGCGCGCCCACACGGAGGAGTGGGCGCGGGCCTCGTCCAGATGCGGGTTGAGGCGCGCGGGATACGGCATGTAGAAGTGCGGGAGTTCGAACGGCTGGGTCATGGCCGGGCCCTACCCGCGGCCCTCAACGCCCATCCCGGGCAGGGGACATGATCACACCATCGCGTGAATCACCGGTGAAGCCATGAGTTCCGGCGGCATCTTGTGACGTCCACTTCTACGCGCGCAGACTACGGGGGTTCACGTGTCCCCTCCCTTGGCCGGAGTCCCGATGAACCGCTCCCGAACCTTCTCCCGCCGCGCCACGCTCGCCTCGCTGGCGGGGGCGGCGCCGGCCGGTACCGCCACGACCCGCGCGTCGGCCATCGCGCACGACGGGCAGCACGGCCGGTACGGGCGGACCGTGCGGTTCGCCATGTTCAACGCCTCGTTGAACCGCGCCACCGACGTGATCCCGCCGGGCTACTACGGCGACACGGCCCGCGCGATCCTGCGCCTCCCCGTCCGTACGGCCACCGAGGCGGCCGGGTCGCCTACGCGCCCCTCACCTGGATCAGCGCATGCGTACCCCCGTACGCCACCGCTGCCCCTCCGCCTCGACCAGCGCGGTCTCCGTGCGGGCGTCAAGCCCGGTGATCACGTCGGACTTGAGGGGTGCGCAGGGCGGCCACCGGGCCCGGGAAGTACGCGGTGGCGTCCGCGAACGGCGTGGTGGGCGGCCAGCGCCGATCGCCCACCAGGCGGCGGTAGTTGAGGTCGCCCTTCACGATCGTCAGGGTCGCCGCGGCGAACTCGGCGCGGAGGTCGGCGGGCATGTCGGCGTACGGCAGCGGGGCGCAGGAGAAGGGGTGGGCGCGCACGGTGAGGCGACCGTCCGCCATGGCCGCCCAGAGGCTGCGGCCGTACGTCGCCGCCGCGCCCGGCGCCCCGACCAGCCGGTGCAGGGCGTCGACGACGTCGGCGGTCGTGGCGTCGGAGACGTAGTACGGGTGCGGTTTGATGTGCAACACCGCGCGCTCGACGCGCTGTTGGTCGAGGAGATGGGCCAACAGCAGGAGATCGGGGATGAGTTCGCGGCCCGCGTTGTCGGCGACGAGGCAGAGGGTGCCGGTGCCGGTGCCGGAGAGGAGCGTCCACAGCCGCTCGCTGTCGTCGGCGACCAGGGCCGGCGCCGGGGCCCGCGCCGCCGACTCCGCTCCGGCCGCCGAGAGGCGGAAGCCGAGGTCCGCGCGGTTGCCCCAAAGGGAGCCGTGCAGCAGGGAGTCGGCGCGTTCCTCGGGTGAGGTTTCCGCCAATGCGTCGAGTGCGGCGAGTTCCTCGTCGGTCTCGGGGGCGTCGAGTTCGGCGCGCTTGAAGGGGCGGAACGGGTCGATGCCCTGCCAGGCGCCGGGTTCGAAGTAGCCGACGGCGCTGAGGAGTTGGCGGTAGAAGTAGCTCTCGGACCAGAGCCAGGGCACGTCGTACCAGGACTGTCCCGCGTACAGGTCGGTGCCCCAGGCCGCCCATTGGTCGTGGTCGGGGGCGTCGCTGGGGAGGGGTTCGATCGTGCCCTCGGTGCAGTTCTTCAGGAGGGCGTCGAGGGCGCGCGGTGCTGCTCGGGGCCGTAGGGAAGGCGTCGCGTACCTGGTGGATGATCGCGGGGTGCCGTTCGGCCAGCACGCTGCGGGGGAACGAGCCGGGCTCGTCGCCGAGGATCACGGGCGCGGTGGGGGTGTCGGGCATGCGGATCACCGTACCCGGCGGGTCAGTCGGCTTCGATCTCCCGCTCCAGGCGCGCGGCGAGGCTGAGATAGCGGGCGCGGCGCGGGACGGGGACCAGGCCGCGGATCACGAGGTGCCACATCTCGGCCGTCCTACGGGGCTGTAACGCGACGGGTTCGAGGGTGCGGCCCAGCACGCGGACGCCCACGAAGAGGCCGACGACGGTACGGGCCATGGCGTCCACGTCGGTGTCGGGGTGTGCGTCGGCTTCCGCGACGGCGCCCGCGAGTTTGCGGGAGGCGATGTCCAGCCACTCGGTGAAGGGGTGCGGCATCGGGGGCCGTACCTCGATCTCCCCGGCGGCGAGCCGGAGTCCGGCGCGCGGGATGGGGCCCTCGACCGCGAGGCGTGTCATGCCGAACGTGACACGTATCAACGCCTCGAGTGAGGAGTAGCCCCTGCTGTCCAACTCCTTGGTCATCTGGCGCGAGGCCTTGGCCTGCATCTCCAGGATGGTGTGGGCCAGGTCTTCCTTGGCCGCGAAGTGGAAGTACAGGGCACCCTTGGTGACCTGGGCTTGGTCGACGATGTCGCTCAGGCTGGTGGATTCATAGCCCTGCCGGTCGAACAGCTCGGCGGCGGCCGTGATGATCGTTGTGCGGGTCTGTTCGGCCCGTAGCTGCCTCACCATCGACTGAAACACTCCCGATGAAGTAAAAACAACGGCCCATGCCGTTTTTCTTACCCCTGTACACAGTAGCTCACCCTGTGGCGGTGTCGACCTTGCACCCGAAGACCACCAACACCCCTCACGTTCCCATCACTTGCATCTCTGTGTCACCCCTGTCCCGACTCTTGACCACTTTCAGTGGCCCTGGCACGTGTCAGCGCCGGTTCCCGGCCAAACAGAGGACCGACCGGCCCTGCGGGGCGCCTCCGGAAGCGCGCCTCACCCTACGGGTCAGTCGGTCTGTTTCTGTCCATCCCCTGTGCGCCCAGGGTTGTTGTGCGGAGGCGCGCTACGAACCGCTGCGCACGGCCTGCACCGTCTTGGCCGCGTCCGCGAGCCCGGCACCGCAGCCGCCGGAGCAACTGCCGGGCAGCGCGCGGGCGTTCGCCTTGATGGCCGACTCGATCCGGGCCGGGGTCAACGCGGAGTCGGCCGACTTCATCAGCGCGGCCAGGCCCGCGATGTGCGGGGTGGCCATGCTGGTGCCCTGGTAGTAGGCGTACGACTCGGTGGAGGGCGTCCTGGTGCCGGAGTTCAGCGTGGAGTAGATGCCGTTGGCGGCGCCGGTCTGGCCGCCGGGGCCGAGATGTCCACGCCGGAGCCGTAGTTGGAGTAGGACGCCTTCGCGCCGGAGCGGTTGGTGGCGGCGACGGAGATGACGTTGGCGCAGTTGCCCGGGAGTGGTTCGCGACGTTGTCGTTGTCGTTCCCGGCGGCCACGACGACCGTGGTGCCGCGGTTCACGGCAGCGGTGATCGCACTCTGGGTGGCCGAGGTGCAGGCGCCGTCGCCGCCCAGGCTCATGTTGATGACCTTGGCGACGTTGGCGTTGGCGGGGACGCCGGAGACGCTGCCGCCGGACGCCCAGGTGATGGCGTCGATGATGTCGGAGTCGTAGCCGCCGCACTTGCCGAGGACACGCAGCGGGGAGATCTTCGCGCCGGGGGCGATGCCCGCGATGCCCTTGCCGTTGTTGGTGGCGGCGGCGATGGTGCCCGCGACATGCGTGCCGTGCCAGGAGGAGGGGCCGGCCGCGATGCCCGCGCCGCACTCGTTCGCGGCGTGGAAGTCGCCGGGGTCGGCCGGGTTGCCGTCGCGGCCGTTGCCGTCGACCGAGACGGCGGTGTCGGAGATGAAGTCGTAGCCGGCGACGATGTTCGCGGCGAGGTCGGAGTGGGTGACGTAGCCGGTGTCGATGACGGCGACGGTGACGCCACTGCCGGTCGAAGTCGGCCACGCGGCGGGCACGTCCATCCCTGCCGTGGTCTCGAAGAGGTCCCACTGCTTGCCGTACCCGGTGTCGTCCGGGTCGGCCTGCGGGGTGTTCAGCCGGTCCGGTACGACGTAGGCGACCCGCGGGTCGGATCTGAACTCGGCGATGACGTCGGCGACTTCGGTGGTGGAGCGGGCGTCGTCGAGGCCGACGAGGGCGGCGCCGGTGCCGAGGCGGCGCTCGAAGTCGACGCGCTCGCCGGTCACTTCGCCCTTGGCGGTGGCGTCCGCCTCGGCGGCACGGTTCGAACTCGCTTCTGCGGCACCGGACTTGTAGCCGACGATGAGGCGTTCGGCGAGGGTGCCGGGGCGGCCTCGGTCTGTCCTGACAGGGCCGGGGCGGCGGCCTGGGCGGGGGTTCCTGGGCGACGGCGACCGAGGTGGCGGCTGTGGCGAGGGGGCCGCGGAGACCGCGGCGACGGATATCAGGGCCCGTCCGGTGGGGAATGCCGTGGGAGTGCGCAAGGGCTTGCCTTTCGTGGCCGTGCTCCGCGCGGCGCGGAACGGCGGTCGATGCGCTTCGCCGTCGAAGCGGTGGGGGTCGAGCCGAGGAGCGCCGGGCGCGGGCGATTGCCACAACAGGGGTTGCCCATGGGTCAGCTGTGGTCAAACGATAGGCAAAGAGAAGGTCATAGGGATACGGGGAAACCCTCGATCAGGCCGGAAATCACCCCTGACCGTCGGACAGTTGACCGGAAACGTCCTGGTTCAAGGCGAGGGGGCGGACTGAACGCGCCGGGCCTGGTTCCCGTATTGCACGAACAGACCGTTGCCGCCCCCGGCCGAGGAGACGTTCCGGATGTCCCGGATGACCGCACATCGCACCGCCATGGCGGGCGCCGCCCTGGCCCCGCTGCTGCTCACCGTCTGGGCGGCGGGTCCGGCGCAGGCGCATGGCGCGCCGACCTATCCGGTCAGCCGCGTCTACGCCTGCTCGCCCCAGGGCGGCAGCCAGGCCGGCTCGGCCGCGTGCAAGGCGGCGATCGCCGCGAACGGGGCGCCGTTCACCTACTGGGACAACCTCCGTGTCCCCGCCATCAACGGCCGCGACCGACGGCTGATCCCCGACGGGAAGCTGTGCAGCGGTGGACTCCCCGACTACAAGGGGCTCGATCTCGCGCGCACCGACTGGCCGTCCACGCGGCTGACCCCGGGGCGAAGCTGACGATGACGTACGCGTCGACGATCGCGCACACCGGCACGTTCAAGCTGTATCTGACGAAGGCCGGTTACGACCCGGCGAAGCCGCTGACCTGGTCCGAGCTGCCGACGACACCCTTCGCCGAGGTCAAGGACCCGCCGCTGACCGGCGGCGCGTACCGCATCGGGGCGACGCTGCCGACGGGCCGTACCGGGCGCCAACTCATCTACACCATCTGGCAGAACAGCAGCACCGAGGACACCTACTACTCGTGCTCGGACGTGGTGTTCCCGGGCGGCACGACCGCCTCCACACCCTCGTCCGCCTCGTCCGCGGGGAAGGCCGCCTCGAAGGGCAGGTCGGCGAACCCGTCGTCGTCGGTGGTCAAGTCCCCTACGGCGGCGAGCAGTTCGGCTGACGCTCCCACGTCCGCCACGGCGCAGAAGGCGTCCCCGCCGAGGAGAGCACGGCGCCGGGCAGCAGTCCGGTGGCGTCCGACACCGACGCGTCCAGCGGTCCGTCGGCGCCCATGATGGCGGGCGGCGCCGCCGCGGTGCTGGTGCTCACCGGGGGCGCCGCCCTGGCCTGCGACTGCGCCGACGCTGAACTCGGCGCGTACAGGCCCTACTCGCTACGTGGCCGGAACCGCTCGGCCATTACTGATCAGTTGGTGAAGACCGCCGCGCCGCCGTCGGTCACCGGGGCGTACTTCGCGGTGAAGTAGCCGGCGCTGAAGCAGAGGGACGAGCCCGAGGTCTTGGTGAAGGCCTGGCTGGTGAAGTTGATGCTGGAGTCGGTGTTGCTCGCCGTGCCGCTCAGGCTGGGCGCCTGGTAGACGCAGGTGATGCTGCCCAGCAGGGTCTTCAGCTTGACCGTGGTCTGGATGGTGGAGCCGCTGGCCGGGGTGACGGTCAGGGTGCCGTCCGAGACGGCCGCCGTGCTGTACGGCAGGTTGTCGACCGTGATGCTGGTGACACCGGTGACGCCGAGGACGTTGCTCGTGCAGGTGCTGCTGTCGAAGCTCTGCCCGGAGACGGACTCGGTGGCGGTGCCCGGCGCGGTCGGGTTGTCGGTGACGGTCGCGGTGAACTGCGACGCGGTGCACTTGATGCCGCTGGTGCCGGTCGCGCTGGAGTACAGGGTGGCCGTGGTGCCGGTGGCCAGCGGCGCGGTCAGGACATCGCCGACGGCGACGGGCGTACCGCCGAGGCTGCCGGTGGTAGAGCACCGGGGTGTCGGCCGCCGAGGCCGGGACGGTGAAGGGGATGGTGAGCGCGGCGACGGAGCCGACGAGGGTGAGGACGGTGCGAGTACGCATGCGGGTGTACCTCTTCTTCCGAAGTGGACGGTCGAACCGGGGGTTCTGAGGGGGTGGGGAATGGGGGTCGGGGGCGCGAGTTCGCCGCCGCCCCTCGTGTGCGCGTCGCCGCCGCCGGCCCGTGACGCCTTCTCCGTACGCGACGGACCGGCGACGGCGGTCGGCCGGTGACCGGCCGGAGGCCCGCGGGGGTTGGGGTCTCCGGCCGGGCCGGGCTGTGAAGCGGACGGCACGGACCAGGGGGAAGCGGCCGTGCCGGGCCGCGGAGTGCGGACTCTGGGGGCGTCATCTGCCCCTGCGGAAAGGGAAGTCCGGGAACGCGGCTCGTGCCGCGCGGCGGATCCGGCGCCACGGATCCGGCAAACAAGGGAGAGTTGTAGACCTGAGTGTCCGTCAACGTCAAGGGGATCCAGGGCAAGTTGATGTACAAGACGAGGCGCACCGAGGGGCCGGAAAGCGTTGCCTCACAGGTGGCGCATCATCAACACTCTTTTTCACAACTCCCTTGACCCTTGAATGTAACCCCGGTAACTTCCTCGACGGCTACTGCTGCGTAACCTGAAAGCCCTTGCACCCGCCGGGAGTTGTGAGGAGGGCTGCGCCGCACCCGCTGTCCGCGCCAGGACAACGCGCCATATGGAATCCGACCCGCGTTGAACCAGAGCAGCACATTGGGAGCAGACATGGCTTCACCCTCGGACGCCACCCCGTCCAACGGAAACACCCCTGAGCAGCCGGAACACGGTTCCGCGCCGGAGACCGCCGAGGGGCCCGAGAGACGCGGTCAGGTCCGACTGCGCCGCGCCGCGATCATGGCGGTGCCGGCCACACTGGCCGCCGCGACCCTCGCGGTGCTCACCGCCCAGGGCGCCCTGGGGTGCAGTTCTCCATCTCCGGCATGCCGTTCACGGTCACGGTCACCGATCGATGGACGGCACCGGCTTCGAGCAGTTCGGCGACCTCGACAACATGATCCCGGACAGCCCGAACGCGGGCGACACCGGTGGCCAGGAGCTGATCATCACCTCCGCCATCAAGAACGCCACCCTGGACAGCCTCTGCCAGAGCGTCGACCTGGGCGGGGTCAACCTGCTGATCAAGGCGGGCAGCGGCGCGACGAAGGTGACGGCGACCGACCTGATGACGGACTCGACGGAGATGTCGGGCAACGCGTCCTTCAACAACATCGAGATCGGCAACGACGCCAGCACGCTCAACAAGGCGGGCGTGCAGGGCAAGAAGGGCGTCTTCAGCCAGCAGGCCGACACCGTGCACATCGACAACCTGCGGCAGACCAACTACGCCACCACGGCAGGTGTGTTCAAGCTGCCGGGCCTCAAGCTCAGCTTCAGCGACTCGGGTTGCTGATGTCCGGGAACCTGTCACGGCAGGGGATGCGGCCCGCCTTCCGAGGGTGGCGGGCCCGCCGTCCGTTCTGGGGCGGGCTGCTGCTCGCCCTGGGCGGGGCGGAGATCCTGGTCACGGAGAAGGTGTCGATCAAGGTCGCGATGCACATCGGCATGCAGGGCATGACCGGCTATCTGCTGCCCGTGGTGATGCTGCTGTGCGGACTGCTGATCCTCTTCAGTCCGGGCCAGCGCCTCTTCTACTCGATCGTCGGCATCCTGTGCAGCCTCGGCAGCTGGCTCACCTCGAACCTCGGCGGCTTCTTCGTCGGGCTGCTGCTGGGCATCGTCGGCAGCTGCATGACGTTCGGCTGGCTGCCGGACCAGGAGCCGCGGTCGGAGCGCCGCCACCGTAAGCGTGAGGCGAAGACGACGACGGAACCCCTCCAGCGGCAGTCCTGAAAAACACTTCGGCCCCGGCGACTGCCGGGGCTCGACGCGTTCCGCTCTGTCTCGCGCCCAGGGGGTCAGTGAGCGGTTGCCGGTGGTTCCGTGGCGGTGGCCGCCGGGGACTCGGTCACGGTGGTGTGCACCGTGGTCGGCTCCACCGTGTTGCTCTCCTCCTTCATGGCCTTCGCCTCGCTCTTGAGGATGCGCATGGACTTGCCCAGTCCGCGGGCCGCCTCCGGGAGCTTCTTCGAGCCGAACAGCAGGATGGCCAGGGTCACCACGACCAGCAGATGCCATGGTTCGAGTCCGTTGCGGAGCATGACCTCGCCTCTCTTCACCGACAACAGTTGCTATGTTGCGCAACTGTACAACCCGGAGGTCGCGCGCAGACCCCTCAGGGCCAGGACGTCGTAGGACCTGGGAGGGTGGGCCCGGTGGGTGGCGGGCTCAGAGTCCGCGGAGGCGGGGCGTGGGCAGGGCGGTCCGGTCGGCGCGGGCGCCGAGGCGGGTGACCGCGAGCCGGACGACGTCGACCACGTCCGGGTCGTCGACGAAGTACACCTGGCGGCGGCCCTCGCGGCGGGCCCGGACCAGTCCGGCGAGCCGCAGCTTGGTGAGGTGCTGGCTGACCGCGGGCAGCGCGCCGCCGACCCGCGCCGCGAGCCCGGTGACATCGCTCTCGCCCTGGGCCAGCGCCCACACGATGTGCAGCCGCGCGGGCGAGGCCAGCAGCCCGAAGGCCGCGGCGGCGTCCGCGAGCACGTCGGCGGACGGGTCGTCGAAACCGCTGCCGGCTGCCGTCACCGTCGTCGCCTCCCGCCTCTGGCCGGTCCTTCGCACGGACCGCCCAGTCTAGGCGGCCGGAACTTCTCCCCTGCGTGGGGAGTTTCCACGGTGCTCGCAGACAGGAGGGCGCGGACGGACGACCGGTGCGTGCCGCACGCCTGCTACGTAGGAGTTGGCATGGCCCTGTGGGACCGCTTCAAAGGAGTCCGCGTCGACGATGCAGACCCAGCTCGTCGCGAAGAAGAACGACCTGAAGAGCGGGGCCTTCCGCGACGCGAGCATGGCGATGTGCGCGCTCGTCGCCGCCGCCGACGGGAAGATCGACCCGTCCGAGCGGCAGCGCGTCGCCCAGCTCATCGCGAGCAACGAAGTACTGAAGAACTTCGACGCGACGGACCTCCAGCGCCGCTTCGACGAGAACCTGAACAAGCTGACGGCCGACTTCGCGCTCGGCAAGGTGAGCGTGTTGCAGGAGGTCGCCAAGGCGAAGAAGAAGCCCGCCGAGGCGCGTGCGGTGATCCAGATCGGCATCGTGATCGGCGGCGCGGACGGCGACTTCGACAAGACCGAGCAGGCCGTGGTCCGCGAGGCGTGCTTCACGCTCGACCTCCCGCCGCACGAGTTCGACCTCTGACCAGCCGTCAAAGCCCACGTCCGGGACGCTTCTCCGTCTGCTCCCAGGTAACCTTCGCCCCCTCGGCAACTCCCGTACGCCGTCGGGATGATCACGATGCGGCAGCAACAACTCACTCCATGTCGCTGCTCACTTGACTACCAGCGGTCACACGCGATTGGCTCCGGCCCTAGGGGAGTAACCCGGTCGGCGCACCTCATACGGCTCCGGGCGCACTCTCCCCGTCCCCGAGCTCGGCCGCACAGCGAGGTGCCGCACCCCCATGACCACTCCTCCCTCACCTCACCCCTCCTCCCGTCTCATACGCGGCACGGCGCTGCCCTTCGCCGTGGCCGCGTGCGTGCTGCTCTCCGGCTGCTCCGGGACCGGCGGTTCCGGCACGGACGCCGCCGGCGCCGCGGACACCGGCCGCCTCAAGCTCGCGCTGGTCACCCACGCGAGCAAGGGCGACGCCTTCTGGCTGCTGGTGAAGAAGGGCGCCGAGGCCGCCGCGGCCAAGGACGGCGTCGATCTGACGTACTCGAGCGACCCCGACGCCACCGGGCAGGCCGAGCTGGTGCGGGACTCGGTCAAGGACGGCGTCGACGGCATCGCGCTGACGCTCGCCAAGCCGGCCGCGATGAAGGGGCCGATCAAGGAGGCCAGGGCCGCGGACATCCCGGTGGTCGGCCTCAACTCCGGTATCGCCTCCTGGCAGTCGGAGGGCGTCCTGCAGTTCTTCGGTCAGGACGAGAGTGTCGCGGGCCGCGCCGTCGGTGAGAAACTGGACGCCCTCAAGGCCAAGCACGCGCTGTGTGTGATCCACGAGCGGGGCAATGTGGCCCTGGAGGCGCGCTGCGCGGGCGTGAAGAAGTCGTTCACCGGCGAGACGGACATGCTCTACGTGGACGGCACCGACATGGACGCCGTGTCCGCCGGAGTCACGGACCGGCTGAAGCAGGACCCCAGCATCGACGAAGTGGTCATGCTGGGCGCCGATTTCGCCCTCGCCGCGGTCAAGTCCGTGAAGGCGGCGGGCAGTAGGGCCAAGGTCGCCACCTTCGACCTGAACCAGGACCTGGTCAAGGCCGTGCAGAGCGGAGACGTGCAGTTCGCGGTCGACCAACAGCCTTACCTCCAGGGCTACTTGGCCGTCGACTCGCTGTGGCTGTACAAGACCAACGGCAACATCAGTGGCGGCGGGGTGGCTCCCGTGCTCACCGGCCCGGCGTTCGCGACGAGGACGAACGTCGGCGCGGTCGCGAAGTTCGCGGCCAACGGAACGCGCTGACCGGACACTTCGTACGAGGATGTAGCGAGGACGACCACGATGTCTCCACGGACAGGTGCCCGGCGCCGCGTCGGTTCCATCCGACTTTCCCTGATCCTGCTGGCCCTGGTCCCCAGCGTCACGCTGGCCGCGATGTGGGGGCGTGACCACGACCCAGATGTTCGCGGAGGGCCTACGGCTGCGCTCCCAGACGGAGTTGAGCCGCTCGACCGGCGCCATGGGCACCGAGGCCGCGCTCGCCCTCCAGAAGGAACGCAGTCTCGGCGGCGTGGATGGCCTACCCGCACGGCTCCCAGGCCGCGTTGGAGTCCCAGCGCGCGGCGACGGACAAGGCGGTGGCCCAACTCGTGGGCCAGTCGGGGGCGATCAAGAAGGCGCCGTCCCGCATCAAGGACCGGATGTACTCGGTCGTCGCGTCCGTGGACAGCCTGGAGTACTACCGCGACCAGGTCGACAACCCCACCGACATCACCGCCCAGCAGGTGCTGGACCAGTACACGTCGATCATCGACGACCAGATCCAGGCGTTCCAGGAGCTGTCCCAGGTCGACGACGGCGACCTCACCTCGCAGGCGGAACCGCTCGTCGCGCTGGAGCACGGCGCCGAGCTGGTCTCCCAGGAGGACGCCCAACTGACCCTGGCCTGGCGCTCCGGGCACTTCGACGACAAGTCGTGGGAGCAGTTCGCCGAGGTCGTGCACGCCCGGCGCTGGCTGGTCCAGGACCAGATCGTCACCGCGTTCCAGGGCACCGCCAAGACGAAGATCGAGCACGTCCTGCAGAGCCCGGAGTGGAGCACCCTGGAGTCCGTGGAGGACGCGGTGCTCGCGTCCGGCACGGCGGACAACGACACGGTGGGACAGATCAAGCTGCCCGCCGAGCAGAAGGAGTGGAACGCGGCACTGGCCGAAGTCGCCGACCAGTACACGGCGTTGATCCGGCAGCAGACGTCCGGGCTCCTCGACCGCAGCTCCGACAAGGCGCACAACCTCCTCGTCACCGCCGCCTCGCTGAGCGCGGGCGGACTCGCCGCCCTGCTGCTGTGCGTGGGCATGTCCTGGCGGATCACCCGCTCCCTGTCCCGCCGGCTGCGCGGCCTGAAGATGGCCACGCTGGGCCTCGCCGAGGACCGACTGCCCGACGTGGTGGCCCGGTTGAACCGGGGCGAGAAGATCGACGTGGAGTCGGCGACCCCGCCTCTGGACTACGGCGACGACGAACTCGGGCAGGTGGCCCAGGCGTTCAACGCCGCGCAGCGCACCGCCGTGCACACCGCGGTCGAACTCGCTGACACCCGCAGGGGTTTCCAGAAGGTCATCCTCGGCATCGCCCGGCAGAGCCAGAACCTCGTCAACCTCCAGCTCACCAAGCTCGACCAGCTGGAGCGCCGCCACGACGACCCCGAGGTGCTGCGTGGCCTGTACGAACTGGACTCCACGGCAAGCCAGTTGCGCCGCTACGAGGAGAACCTCGTCGTCATCAGCGGCGAGCAGCCCCGCCGCAGCTGGACCGAGCCGGTCGCGCTGATCGACATCCTGCGCAGCGCCGTCGGTGAGGTCGCCGAGTACCAGCGGGTGGAGGTGCACACCGAGGAGGAGGTGTGCCTCGCGCCGCCCGCGGTCGCCGACGTGATCCACCTGCTGGCCGAGCTGATCGACAACGCCACGGTGTACTCCCCGCGCCGAGCCCGGTCGGCGTGCGGGCCGCGATGGTCGCCAAGGGCCTCGTCATCGAGGTCGAGGACCGCGGCCTCGGCATGTCCGAGGAGGACTACGCCTCGCTCAACGCGCAGCTGGCCGCGCCCCCGCAGTTCGACGTCGTCGCCCTCGCCGACGACCTCCGGCTCGGCATGTTCGTGATCGCCCGGCTCGCCACCCGGCACGGCATCGCGGTGACCCTGCGCTCCTCGCCGTACGGCGGCACGACCGCGATCGTGCTCATCCCGCACGACATCGTCGTACCCGAACCGGTCGAGGAGTTCGCGCCGGATGCCTCAAGTGCCCCCGAGGACGAGGCAGTCGTGGCGGAGAAGGCAGCCGCGTCCCCAACCGCCGCGACGGGCCGTGCAGTTGAGGACGCGGATGCTGCTCCCGCGGCGCGGCCCGTCATCCCGCCGGCGCGGTCGCCCGAGCCGGCGGCGGCCGTCGATCTGGGTGGGCTCGCCCCATTGCCGCGGCGGGTGCCGCAGACCAGTCTGGCCAGTGAGTTGCGGGAGGAGGCCGGACCGGCCGAGGAGGACGAGGAGTTGGAAGACTTCACCGCGGAACGCGCGGCCTCTTCGCTCGCCGGGTTCCAGCGCGGCACGCTCCAGGCGCGCGACTCCATCGACGACGACGCGCCACCGCAGTACGACCGGGAGGAGGCAGCAGCCTCCTCGAATCCGCCCGCCGACCGCTCGCATGAAGGACTCCGCCATGACACGTCCCGTCCCCGCCACGCACACCCAGCTCGACCAGTTGCTCACCGGACTCGTGGACCGGGTGGCCGAGGTGAACCAGGCCGTCGTGCTGTCCGAGGACGGCCTGGTCGTCAGCAAGTCCACCGGGTTCCTGCGCGACGACGCCGAGCGGCTCGCGGCCACCGCGTCCGGGCTGATGAGCCTCAGCAAGGGGGTCAGCATGGACTTCCGGGGTGGCCCGGTGCGCCAGGCGCTGATCGAGATGGCGAACAGCTATCTCATCCTCACCTCGGCGGGCCCCGGCGCCCACCTGGTCGTACTGACCGGTCCCGGCGCGGACGTCGGGGTCGTGGCGTACCAGATGAACATGCTGGTGAAGAAGATCGGCGAGCATCTCAGCGCCGCGCCGCGGGCCGGTGTCGGCCCCGCGGCCGGCTCCGGCGAGTGAGGTGAGCGGTGGCGACGCGGCGGGGCGGCTCGTACGGCCGTTCACGCTGACCGGTGGCAGAACCCGGCCCAGCCGCGCCGATTTCACCCTCATCACGACGGTGACCGCGGTCGAGCCGGCGCCCGCGCGTGCGCCCCGGCCGCAGCCGGAGCAGTCCCGCATCCTGCGGCTGTGCGCCGAGCCGCTGGCGGTGGCGGAGGTCGCCGCTCTTGTCGACCTTCCGGTGAGCGTGGTAGTGATCATGCTCTGCGATCTGCTGGAGGCGGGCCTGATCACGGCCCGGCCCCCGCACCCGGTCTCCCGTACCAGCCCGGACCTGGACCTGCTGCAGAAAGTGAGGGAGGGCCTTGACCGGCTCTGACACCATCGCTCCGGCACCCGCGCCGCCCGAGACGGTCAAGATCCTGATCGCGGGGGCTTCGGCGTCGGCAAGACCACCATGGTCGGTTCGGTGAGCGAGATCGCCCCGCTGCGCACCGAGGAGCCACTGACCGTGGCGGGCCTCGCCGTCGACGACCTCGACGGCATCGAGGAGAAGCGGGCCACCACCGTGGCCCTGGACTTCGGCCGCATCACCATCGGCCAGGACCTGGTGCTCTATCTGTTCGGCACCCCCGGCCAGCAGCGCTTCTGGTTCATGTGGAACGACCTCGCCCTCGGCGCGCTCGGCGCGGTCGTCCTGATCGACGTCCGCCGCCCCAAGTCCAGCTTCGCGGCCGTCGACTTCTTCGAGCGCCGGGGCATCCCGTTCGTGGTGGGCGTGAACGGCTTCTACGGCGAGCACCCGTATCCGGCGGAGGCGGTGCGCGAGGCGCTGGCCCTCCCGGAGGACGTCCGGGTGCTGCTCTGCGACGCGCGGGAGCGCGACTCGTGCCGGAACGTACTCATCGCGCTGCTCGACCAGTTGATCGCCGCCGCCATCGAGGACGGGGGCGGCGGCAAGCTCACTCGTCCGGCCCGCTGAGCGGTTCGTCCGAGGGGGCGATGACCCGGGCGGTGAGGTCCGGGTCGGGCATGTCCCGGTCGAAGGGGGAACATGGGCCGCCGGATGCGGTGATGGCCGAGCCGCTCGAGGTCCTGGTCCACCCCGCCCGGGGTGAGTGCCATCTTCCAGTCTGCGGCCATGGCGAAGAGTTCGGGTTCGAGATAGCCGATCTTGACGAGCACGAGATCGGCGGAGCGCGGGTCCAACTCCAGGTCGGTGAAGTCGTGTTCGTGGTGGTACGGCTTCCGCAGCCGGGTCAGGATCACGTGCACGCCGCCGACCCTGAGGACGACCTCGGTCTCCGCGTCCCGGTCGCCGTGCCGGATCGAGTGCACGACTCCGGTGAGGGTGAGCGGGCCCGCGTGCCGGTCGTCGACCTCGGCGCCCGCGGTGACGGTGACGGTGGCGCCGACGCCCGCGCGCTCCGCTGTGGCTACGGCTGCCGGTCCCGGGAGCGACGCGTAGATGACCGTAGGGCCGCTCTCGTCCTTGAACTCCGGGCGTTCCAGGACCTGTTGGAGGCCCCAGGTGACATCGCCCGCGCCGCCCGCGGTGGGGTTGTCGCCGGTGTCGCTGATGAAGTAAGGGCGGGCGGTGGAGGCGAGGGCCTCGTCCAGGCAGTCGGCCAGGGTGCCGGTGGGGGCGACGAACTCGAAGTCGTGCCGTGCCTCCCAGAAGCCTCGGGCCAACTGTTCGGCGCCGGCTCGGACTTGGGGCTCCGACGGGCCGGTCACTACGACCGCGGCTCGGTTGCGGGGCTCGTCCGCCCAGGCGTAGCCGACCCAGATCGCGGCGTCGGTGACTCCCTCGGTTGCTTCTACGTCCGCAACGGCCGCGTAGACGCTCTTCGCCGGTTCGATGCGGGTGGAGGTCTGTTCGCCCGCGAGCAGTACGGGGACCGGGATCCAGGCCTTGACCGGGCGGGGGCGCCGCTTGTCAGGAGGTCTACGAGGTTGCGGGCGGCGCGTTCCTTGGTGTCCATGGCGTCTTCGTGCGGGGCCATGCGGTAGCAGGTGATCAGGTCGCTCTGGTGGACGAGGTCGCGGGAGACGTTGCCGTGGAGGTCCATCGAGGTGGAGATCAGGGTGGTCGGGCCCACGGTTTCCCGGATGCGGGTGAGGAGGCGGGATTCGGCGTCGTCTGTTCCTTCCACTGTCATCGCGCCGTGGATGTCGTACCAGAGGCCGTCCACGGGGCCCAACTCCGCTAGGCGGGTGAGGAGTTCGTCGGTGAGTTCGGTGAATGCGGCTGCGGTTACTGTGCCGCCGGGGAGGGCCTTGCCTACGAGGGCGCCCTGCCAGGTCGCGGATTCTCTGAGGGGGTGCCGGGGGCCAGGAACGGGTAGCGGGTGAGGACTTCGGGGCCTCGGTGGGGGTGGAAGGCGGGGGCGTTGGTGCGGGCTGGGGAGAAGGTCGAGGATTCGATGCCCAGGCCGGCGATCGCGATGGTGGGGCGGGGTTTTGGCATGGGGGCTCCAGGTTGTGGGTCGGGTGCGGGTGCGTGAGGGCTGGTCGCGCAGTTCCCCGCGCCCCTGAAAAGCAGGCGGGTCAGCGCGAGCCCGATGGCGCCTGGACGTCGGTCATCGTGTCGTGGATTGGTCCGTGACCGTTTGGAGGGCCTGCGCCAAGGCTCTCTGCAGGGCGAATTGGCCTGCGCCCACCAGGCCTGCGTCTGCGCCCAGGCTTGCTCGTTCGATGGCCAGGTGTTCTGTTACCAGGGGGTGGCAGCCTTCGTAGAGCTGGCTTCGGACGGCGGCGACGAAGGGTTCCAGGGTGGAGAGGATGCCGCCCAGGTACACCGCGTCGGGGTTGAAGAAGTTGACGTTGGCTGCGAGGACCTGGCCGAGGTAGCGGCCGGCCTGGCGGACCGCTCGGGTCGCTTCGGGGTGGGAGTCGGTGGCGAGGCGTACGACGTCCTCGGTGGAGGTCACGTCGAGGCCGAGGCCGCGCAGGATGCGGACCAGGGCGGCACCGGAGGCGACGGTCTCCAGGCAGCCGGTGTTGCCGCAGGAGCAGGGGATGTCGTGCGCGGCCTCGACGCGGACGTGGGTGATCTCGCCCGCCGCGCCGGTGCCGCCGCGGTAGAGGCGGCCGTCGGCGATGACGCCCGCGCCGATCGCCGTGCCCGTCTTGACCATGATCGACTGGCGTCGGTCGGCGGGCTGCACGGTGTGTTCGCCCACGGCCATGCAGTTGGCGTCGTTCTCGATGGCCGCCGGGACGGCGAAGCGGTCCTCCAGCCAGGCCCGGACGGGGAAGCGGTTCCAGCCGGGCATGCGGGACGGGAGGGTGACGACGCCGTTCGTGACGTCGACCGGACCCGGCAGCGAGAGTCCGACCCCGCGCAGCAGTTCCGGCCCGCGGCGCTCGGCGAGGCCCTGGAGGGTGTCGGCCAGGCCGGGCAGGGCGGCCTCCGGGCCCTCGGCCGTGGGGAACGGCACGGTCGAGACGTCGGTCAGGCCGCCGCCGGGGAGTACGACCCCGACGTGCGCGTGCTTGCCGCCCAGTTCCGCCGCGACCGCGAAGCCGTCGCTGCCGCCCAGCCGGAGCACCTTGCGCGGGCGACCGCCGGTGGAGGAGCGGGTGCCGTGTTCGGCGACCAGACCGAGCGAGACCAGCTGGCCCACGGCGAGGGAGATCGTCGAGGGGGCGGCGCCGAGGAGTTGGGCGAGTTCGGTGCGGGTCGCGGCCTGACCGGAGGCGAGGAGTTCGAGGACGTGCTCGGCCAGTGAGGAGACGCCCGAGGTGCTCTTCCGGCGGTGCGCACTTTTTCAGCCATGAAGGAAGTTACTTCCGGATCGGCGATCGAGGCGACGAGCGTAAGTCACCCAGATGCCCTGGTGGCTTTTTCAGAACGGCAGTAACAGGCTTTTTACAGCCGAACGCCTGTTTCTTCGACGGCAGGGGTCGTTGACTGTCCTCACTCCCGCCTCCGCCCCTCTTTTTTTCCGAGGAGAACCATGTCCCCTGTTCGCTCGAGACTCCTCGCAGGTGCCTCCTGACCACGGCCACGCTGTTGCTCGCGGGCTGTTCCGGGTCGAGCGGCACGTCGTCGTCCGGGTCCCACGACTCGATCGACTACGCGCTGCCCGCGAACTTCACCCCGAACTGGATCCTGCCGATCGGCACCGCGGCCCACCTCAACACCAACAACATCTCCCTCGCGAACTCACTGTGGAGCCGCTCATCGCCTACGACGGCTCGACCGGGACCATGGGCTGGAACAAGAAGGGCTCGGTGGCGACCGCCGCCGATTTCGCGGCCGACGACAAGAGCGTCACGATCACCCTCGGCGACCGGCACTGGAGCGACGGGAAGCCGATCACCGCCACCGACGTGAAGTTCTGGTTCGACCTCATCAAGGCGAACAAGGCGCAGTGGGCGGGCTACAACCCGGGCAAGGCGCCGGACAACTGGACGTCCTTCAAGACCGTCGACACCACCCACTTCACGATCACGTTCGACAAGGCCTACAACCCGCAGTGGATGCTGGCCAACGAGCTGAGCTCCATCACCCCGCTCCCCAGCACGTGTGGGACAAGGCCGGGGACGCCAAGAAGGACTGGACGTACCTCAACGACGCGGCGAAGAACATCAACGGCTACGCCACCAACGCCCTGTGGAAGACGATCAGCGGCCCCTACGCCGTCAAGTCCTTCTCCACGGCCGGCAAGGTCGTCCTGACCGCCAACGCGAAGTACGACGGCGGCGAGAAGCCCGGCATCCCCACCGTGAACCTCCTCCCCTTCACGACGGCGGACGCGGAGAAGAACGCGCTGCGCTCCGGGTCCGTCGACTACGGCTACATCGAGGCGACCGACCTCGACCAGAAGGCGAGCTTCACCGCCCAGGGCTACACGGTGAAGCCGTGGTCGGGCTGGGCGATCACCTACATGCCGTACAACTTCAACAACCCTTCCATGGGCGCCGTGTTCAAGCAGCTCTACGCCCGGCAGGCCGTCCAGCGCTCCATCGACCAGGCCGGTCTGTCGAAGGTCATCTTCAACGGCACGGCGGTCCCGGGATACGGGCCGATTCCGCAGGCGCAGACGTCGTCGTTCCTGTCGGCCACGCAGAAGTCCGACCCGTACCCCTTCTCCACCTCGGCCGCCAAGTCCCTTCTCAGCGGCCATGGTTGGACCGAGCAGGGCGGGGTCATGACCTGCACCGGCCCCGGCACCGGCGCCGCGCAGTGCGGTGAAGGGGTCGCCAAGGGCACCAGGTTCCAGATGCAGGTGCTGTCGCAGTCCGGTTCGACGGTGACCGACAACATGATGAGCGCGATCCAGTCCTCGCTGGCGAAGACCGGCATCAAGTTCTCCATCAAGACCGCGCCGGTCAACTCCGTGCTCTCGCAGACCCCGCAGTGCACGGCCTCGCAGTCGATCTGCAAGTGGCAGCTGTCCTTCTTCGGCACGGCGGGCAGCTGGTACTTCCCGGCCTTCCCGACCGGCGACTCCCTGTTCCAGTCCAAGGGCGGCGCGAACTTCGGCAACTACTCCAACGCGGACGTCGACAAGCTCATCTCCGCGTCCACGACGTCGAGTTCGACCCAGGCGATCCAGGACTACAGCGCGGCCCTCGCCAAGGATCTGCCGGTGATCTGGCTGCCGGAGCCCGACTACCAGATCTCCGTGGTCAAGAACGGCCTCGGCGGCTTCTCGCAGGACCCGCTCGCCAACTTCCACCCGGCCCAGTGGAAGTGGACCAGCTGAGGCATGGACACCCTCCTGTATCTGACCCGGCGGATCGCCCAGGCGCTGGTCGTCATCCTCATCGTGACGGTCGTGGTGTTCGGTCTGCTGCACGCGCTGCCCGGGGTCCCGCGCGCGGGATCCTCGGCCCGCAGGCCACACCCCAGCAGATCACGCTGTTCAACCACGACCAGGGCCTCGACCGGCCGCTGCCCGTGCAGTACCTGTACTACCTGCGGCAGTTGCTGCACGGTGACCTCGGCACGTCGTACACCCTGAACGAGGCGGTGTCCCAGCTCATCGAGCAACGGCTCCCGAAGACACTGGTGTTGACCGTGCTGTCGGCAGTGCTCGGGCTGGTGCTCGCCATCCCCCTGGGCATGTGGCAGGCGGTACGGCGGAACAAGCCGGCCGACTACGTCATCACCACGCTCAGCTTCGTGGCGTACTCGACTCCCGTGTACTTCCTGGGACTTGTGCTGGTGCTCGTCTTCACGCAGCTGCTGCGGTGGTTTCCCTCGCAGGCGCCACAGGGGGACACGGTCGCCCAAGTCTTCGCGGATCCGGTGGCGTTGGTGCTGCCTGTCGTCACCGGGGCGGCTTCCATGGTCGCCGTGTTCAGTCGGTACATGCGGGCCTCGACGTTGGAGAACCTGTCCGAGGACTACGTCCGTACGGCTCGGGCGGGGGTTCTCGGCAGTGGGCGGTTCTCTTCAAGCACGTCTTCCGGAACTCGTTGACGCCGGTGATCGCGATGCTGGGGTATTACGTGCCGGTGTTGTTCGGCGGGGCGTTGGTTGTCGAGCAGCTGTTCAACTACCCAGGGATGGGGCTGTTGTTCTGGAGTGCGGCTCAGTCTTCTGACTACCCGGTGCTGCTCGGGTGCGTCCTGGTCATTTCCGTGGCGACCGTGGTGGGGACGCTGCTTGCCGACGTCGTTCAGCGGATCGTGGATCCCCGAGTGAAGGCTGGTCGGGCATGAGCGTTCAAAATGCCGGCCGGTGGAGGCTGGTCGCGCCCCGCGGCGGAGCCGCGAATCGACACCGCCCGCGCCCCTGAAAGCGCGCTTCGCGCGCAACAAGCTTGCCGTGGCCGGGCTCGTAGTCGTCGCCCTCTTCTTCCTGTTCTGCTTCGTTGGGCCTTTTCTCTACTCCACCGATCAGATCCATACCGACCTCACGCAGGTCAATCTCCGGCCCAGCGGGGCCCATTGGCTCGGTACCGACGCCGTGGGGCATGACGAGGTCGGGCGGCTCATGTACGGCGGGAAGGTGTCGTTGCTCGTCGGGCTCGCGGCCGGGGTGCTCGCCACTGTGATCGGGACCTTGTGGGGGCGGTCGCCGGGTATGCGGGCGGGTGGGTCGATGCCGTGATGATGCGGGTCGTGGACGCGGGGATCGCCATTCCCGCCCTCTTCATCCTGCTGGTCGTCTCCGCCATCACCACGCCGGACACCGGGGGCTGATCCTGATTCTGGGGCTGGTGTCCTGGCTGGTGCCCTCGCGGCTGGTGCGGGCGGAGACCTTGACCTTGAAGAGCCGGGACTATGTGCTGACGCTGCGTGCCATCGGGGGTCGCACAGCCGGGCCATCACGCGGCACATCCTGCCGAACTCGGTGTCGACCATCGTCGTCGCGGCCACCTTCCAGGTCGCCGACGCGATTCTGCTCGTCGCCTACGTGTCCTATCTGGGGCTGGGAGTTCAGCCGCCGGCGACCGACTGGGGCGGGATGCTCTCGGCCGGGCTGACGGCCGCCTACTCGGGGCGCTGGTGGCTGATCGTTCCGCCGGGTCTCGCGATCATCCTGGTCGTGTGTGCGTTCAACGCCATCGGTGACGGGCTTCGTGACGCCTTCGACGTGAAGGGACGGGGATGAACAGCATCCTGGAGATGGAGAACCTGGGCGTCACCTTCTCCACCGAGAGCGGTGATGTGCCCGCCGTGCGTGGGGTGTCGTTGCGGGTGGAGCCCGGGAGACGCTTGCCCTCGTCGGGGAGTCCGGGTCCGGGAAGTCGACCGTGGCGCTTGCCGCGCTCGGGTTGTTGCCCGGCAACGCCCGTGCGTCCGGGGGCGTTTCGGTCGACGGTACGGATGTCGTGGGGGCCGGTGAGGCCCAACTCGCGCGGCTGCGGGGGCGTACGGCCTCGATGGTGTTCCAGGAGCCCGCCACCGCGCTCGATCCGCTGACCCGAATCGGCAGGCAGATAGCGGAAGTTGTACGCAATCACCGGGACGTGTCCCGGCAGGAGGCCGCCGCCGAGGCCGTCGCGTTGTTGCGCAGGGTGGGAATTCCCGAGCCCGAGCGGCGGGCCTCCGCGTTTCCGTTCCAGCTGTCCGGTGGGCAGCGGCAGCGGGTCGTCATCGCCATGGCCATCGCCAACTCGCCCGGACTGCTGGTCGCCGACGAGCCGACCACCGCGCTCGACGTCACCGTGCAGGCCGAAATCCTCGATCTGCTGCGGGCGTTGGCCGCCGACTCCGGGACCGGGGTACTGCTCGTCACGCACAACATGGGGGTCGTCGCCGACTTCGCCGACCGCGTCGCCGTGATGCTGGAAGGGAAGGTCGTGGAGACGGGGGCGGTGGAGGACGTGCTGTTGCGGCCCACTCACGAGTACACGCGGCGGTTGTTGGCCGCCGTGCCCCGGCTGGCGGTGAGCGAGTCGGTGGGTGCCGTCGGACGTGTACGTGCGTCCGACGAGACGGCTCCTGTTGTCGAACTGCGGGATGTCAGCGTGCGGTTCGGGCGTGGGCCCGGTGCCGTGCGGGCCTTGGAGGAGGTGTCCCTGACCGTGCGGGCCGGTGAGACCGTGGGGCTCGTCGGGGAGTCCGGGTCGGGGAAGTCGACCGCGGCGCGGGTCGCTCTCGGGCTCGTAGCGCCGGAGTCGGGCGGCGTCTCGCTCTTCGGGACCGATCTGCGCAAGGCGCGGGGGCGGGCCCGGCGAGCGCTGCTGGCCGGGGTCGGTGTGGTGCTGCAGGATCCGGTGGCCTCGCTGGACGCGCGGATGAGTGTCGCGGAGTGCGTGGCCGAGCCGTTGCGGGTGCACCGGCGCGGGATGGGTGCCGCCGAGCGGCGCGAGCGGGTCGCCGAGGTGCTCGAACGGGTGCGGCTGCCGAAGGAGTTGGCGCGGCGCGGGCCGCGTGAGCTGTCCGGTGGGCAGCGGCAGCGGGTGAGTCTCGCACGGGCGCTGGTCCTCGCGCCGCGGCTGCTGGTCGCGGACGAGCCGACGAGCGCGCTGGACGTGAGCGTGCAGCAGACCGTGCTGGAGGTGATCGCCGAACTGCAGGCAGAACTGGGGTTCGCGTGTCTCTTCGTGTCGCACGACCTCGCCGTGGTGCAGCAGTTCGCCGGGCGGGTCGTCGTGATGCGCAACGGCCGGGTCGAGGAACAGGGGCCGACGATGAGCACGCTGCTGCACCGGAGACCGCGTACACGCGCCGCCTCATCGCCGCCGTGCCCGTGCCCGATCCGGTCCTCCAACGAGAGCGCAGGGAACGTCGGTTGGCGCTCGGGACGGGGGCGGGCGCGTGAGCGACCCTCTCCAGGTGGTCGCCGGCGTCGACATCGGCGGCACGACCACCCAGGTCGTGCTGTGCACGCCCCGACTCGACGTCCTGGACCGGGCGGAGGTACCAACCCCGGCGAGCGAGGGCGGCCCCGCGATGCTCGACGCGGCCCTCTCCGCGCTACGGCCACTGCTCGACCGTAGGCCCGACGCACGGTTGGCCGGGGTGGGGGTCGGTGCGGCCGGGGTGGTGGACGCGCGGGCCGGGCGGATCCTCGTGGCGAGCGACTCCTTCCGCGACTGGGCCGGGTTCGAGGTGACGGCCGCCGTCCAACAGGCCCTGGGCGTACCGGCGTTCCTCGACAACGACGTGAACGCGTTCCTGCGCGGCGAGGTCGCGCGGGGTGCGGTCGCCGGTGAGACGAACGTGCTGGGGATGACGCTCGGCACGGGCGTGGGCGGTGCCCTGTGGCTGGATGGCGCCCTGTACGACGGGCCGCGCGGGGCGGCGGGCGAGATCGGGCATGTGCCCGGATTCGGCGAACTGCCCTGCACCTGCGGCGGCCGGGGACACCTGGAGACGCTGGCGTCGGGGCGGTCGGTCGCGGCGCGGTACAGGGAGCGGACGGGGCGCGAGCGGACCGCCCGCGAGGTCGCCGAGGCGGCCAGGGCGGGCGACCCGGACGCGCGGGCCGTGTACGCGGCACTCGGTCGCGGTGTGGCCCGCGCGCTGCTGATCACGGCCGGGCTGCTGGACGTCACGACGTGCGTGATCGGCGGGGGTGTCGCCCGGGCGTGGGACCTGGTCGAGTCGGGTGTACGCGAGACGCTGACCCTGGAGCCGCCGGTGAGCGGCCATCCGGTGCGGGTGCTGCCGGCGCTGCTGGGCGGCGACGCGGTGGCGGTCGGTGCGGCGGCCCGGGCGCGGGCGGAACTCGGGGTGGGAGCGGGCGGGTGAGGGCCCGGGAGAACGGGCGTGAGGTGCAGGGAGGGTAGGTGTGCGAGGTGCAGGGAGCGTAGGTGTGCGAGGTGCGGGGTCGCGGGCGGGTGAGGTGCAGGAGGCGCTGATCCCCACGCTGGTCCCACGCCGGGCCGCACGCCGACCCACACCCTCATCCGTACTGATCCGCACCACCTCCGCACCCCGATCCACACAGCAGGCACTCAGCGCACGCCTACGTGAACGACGGGAATCGGCCAAGCCCGACCGTGTGATTGACGTGCACGCGCCCCCTCCTTACCTTCTGATCGGCTTGCCGAACCACGTTCGACACGTCGGACAGATATAGCCACGCAGGACTATCGGGCCGCACGTACCCCCTGGAGAACACATGGCCGTCCCTCCGCTCCCCACCCGTCCCGCCGCCTGTTCCTCGGCATGGCCGCGACCGTCCCCCTCGCGGCCACCGGCGCGCTCACGCTCGGCGCGGGCAGCGCCCACGCGGCCGCCAACTCGGCTTACGTCATGTGCTACTTCACCGAGTCGCCGACGTTCCTGGGCGCCAACTACGGTCTGCACCTGGCCGTCAGTCCCGACGGGCTGGAGTGGACCCCGCTCAACCAGAACGCCCCCGTCGCCACCCCCACGGCAGGCTCCCTCGGCCTGCGCGACCCCTTCATCCTGCGCAAGCAGGACGGCACGTTCGTCGTCCTCGCCACGGACCTCAACGGCACCGACTGGTCGTACGTCAGCCAGTACATCCACGTCTGGGACTCCACCGACCTGCGCGCCTTCACCGGCTACCGGCGGATGAAGCTGCATGACCTGAACACGCACGCCTGGGCGCCGGAGTCCTTCTGGGACGCGGGGCGCGGGCAGTACGGCGTGATCTACTCGGCCGTCAACGACAGCGGCCACAACGTCATCATGGTCAACTACACCAGCGACTTCGTGACCGCCGGTGAGCCGCAGGTGTTCTTCGACCCCGGGTACGACGTCATCGACGGTGACATCGCCGTGGGCGTGAACGGGGTCAACTACCTCTACTTCAAGAAGAATTCGACGCTGGTCGGCGCGAGGTCCACGTCACTGGACCCGGGCAGCTTCACGGAGTTCAGCACAGCGGTCTCGCACAACGGCACCGAGGCACCGGAGTTGGTCAAGTCCCTTGCCTCGAACGGCGTTTGGTACCTCTGGGGTGACACCTGGGATCCGAACGGCGTCTTCTACGCCTGGCAGACCAGCAGCCTCGCGGCCGGCACCTGGACCGCCGTCGACCAGAAGCTCTACACGCAGCCGCTCAACTCAAGCACTGCGGCATCCAGCCGATCACCGGCGCCGAGTACACCAACCTCCTTGCGAAGTGGGGCACTCCGGCCTGGAACCGGCTCAAGTCCTACAACTATCCGGCCCGTTACGTCCGTCACGCGAACTTCGTCGGGCGGATCGACGAGTACGCCTTCGACCCGTACACCGACTCGCAGTGGACGCTGGTGCCGGGCCTCGCCGACCCGGCCGGGGTGTCCTTCCAGTCGGTGAACTACCCGACCCGCTATCTGCGGCACTACGACTACGCGCTCCAACTCGACGTGAACGACGGCACGTCGACGTTCGCCGGGGACGCCACGTTCTACCGGACGGCCGGACTCGCGGACTCGACCTGGGCGTCGTTCCGGTCGTACAACAACCCGACCCGCTACATCCGGCACTCGAACTACGTCCTGCGCATCGACCCGGTCTCGACGACGACGGACCGGCAGGACGCGACCTTCCGCGTCGGATACTGAGGGCCGGTCGCCGGATCAGCGCAGCACGACGCGGGTGCCTCCCGGAGAACGGAGGCACCCGCGTCGGCCGGAGCAGTCCTAGTCCAGGCCGGCCGTCTTCAGCCAGGCCTTCGCCACGTCCAGCGGGTCCTTGTTCTGCGACTGGACCTGGGTGTCGAGGTCCAGCAGGGTCGCCGTGTCGAGCTTGGCGGAGACCGCGTTGAGGGCGGCGACGCCGGCCGAGGAGAGGCCGCTCTTGTAGACGAGGGGCTGCACGTTCTCGAAGCCGAAGAGGTTCTTCGGGTCCTGGAGCGTGACGTGCTTCTCCTTGACGATGGTCGGGTCCGTGGTGAAGAGGTCCGCCGCCTGGACGGTGTTCTTCTTCAGCGCGGCGGCGGTCAGCGGGCCGCCCGCGTCCAGCGCCTTGAAGGACTTGAACTCCAGGCCGTAGACCGACTTCAGGCCGACCAGGCCCTGCTGCCGGGTCTGGAACTCCGGCGAGGCGCCGATGACCAGGTCCTTCGCGATGTCCTTGAGGTCACCGATGCTGGAGCTCGACGTGAGGTGGTACTTCTTCGCGGTCTCGGCGTTGATCGTGACCGAGTCCTTGTCCTGCGCCGGCGACGGGTCCAGGAGCGACAGCTTGGAGTCGAGCTTGGCGTTGATCGCCGCCGTCGTGGCGGCCTCCGTCGTCGGGGTGGCCTTGGCGTCCAGGTAGGCCAGCAGCGCGCCGTTGTACTCGGGCAGCACCGTGATGGAACCGTTCTTGAGCAGACCGTAGGTCGTCTCACGGCTGCCGATGTTCGGCTTGTAAGTGACCTTGACGCCCTTGGCCTTGAGGGGCTTCGCCGTAGATGTCGGCGATCAGGATGCTCTCGGCGAAGTTGTTCGAGCCGACGACGACGGTGTCGCCGCTCGCCTTGCTGTCCGAGAGCGGATCGGAGGACTTGCTGTCGGAGGACGAACCACATCCCGTGACCAGCGCAGCCGTCGCGGCGAGCGCGATGGCGGCCGCGCCGGGGTACCTAGTACTGGACCAGCTGTTCTTCGCTTTAGAAGTCACAATTCCCGTTCCGGGCTCGGATGTTGGCACAGGCGTGCAGGCATGGCTGTGGCGTCCACGCGCGGGGCGTGAACACCGCACTCCGCTGATCCAATCCAGCCGGTTCTTGGTCAGTCAAGAGAAGTCTGGTCACCGATTGGCCTCAATGAGTGCCCAATTGTGAAGGCAACGTAAACAGACCGGTCACGAACGCGGGCGCTTTGTAATTGATTCTTGACGTAGGGCGACGCACTTGATCGTCCGAAGAGGCGGTAGTCTCCCGGAGTTGGCGTCGGTCACAGCGGTGTGCGGGGGCCGCTTCGATCAAAAACAGTCACACGCGTCGCTGCGCGTACCGTGACAACACCCCACAAAGGAGGCCTGGTGTCCATACGGGGCTTCGCAGACCGTTGGCCCTTCAGGCGCAAGCTCAATCTGCTGGTCGGCGTGCCGCTCGCGGTGGTCGCGGCGCTGCTGGCGTATCTCATCGCCGATGAGATCGGGCAGTCGATGGATGCGAGCGACGCGGCGCAGCTGGTCCGCGACAGCGGGCAGGTCGCCAAGCTGGTGAACCTCGTGGAGGCGGAGCATCAGCAGGCCATCCTGCTCTCCGTGCGCTTCGAGGCCACCAACGACGGCGGCACCCCCTCGCAGAGCGCCTACCGATCGGCCCAGAAGGCCGTGGACGCCCAGGTCGAGAAGGTGCGCGACACCTTCGGCGACCGGCTCCCGGACAACGAGGCCCAGGCGCTGCGGGAGATCAACGGCCTGGAGACCCTGCGCGACACCGTCGAGCAGAGCTATCTGCCCGCCGACAACATCGACCCGGCGTACACCAGCGCCTCCGACAGCCTGATCGACGGCCTCGACCTCGAGCACAACGCGAACCTCTCCACCACCTTCACCGGCAACCTGCTGGACTCCGTGCTGCGGGCCGACGCCGCCCACAGCTCGTTCGAGACCAGCGTGTTCTCGGCGACGACCGGTGACAGCAACGCGCTGATCGAGTTCACCAACGCGGTCGGCTCCTACGACCTCTACACCTACCAGGCGGCCAGGTTCGCCCGGTTCGCCACCGAGGACCAGGCCGACCAGCTCTCCGGCATCGAGCACACCCCGGCGCAGCGACTGATCGCCGAGGCCTACGCCGAGCTGCAGGTCGACCCCAGCGGGCTCCAGGCGTCGACACCGGGCGCCGTCCGCAAGGCCTTCGCGGACGCCATGAGCGACTACCCCGCCTACCCGCAGCAGGCCGCGAGCCGGCTGAAGATCACCAACTCGATGATCGGCCAGATCGCGAGCCGCGCCGACAGCGCCTCCAGCTCCGCGTCCTGGCGCGCCGGACTGCTGCTGAACCTCGCGCTGATCGGCTTCGCGCTGTGGCTCTTCTTCGTGGTGGTCGTACGCCGCTCGGTGGTCCGCCCGGTACAGGCCCTCACCGGCGCCGCCAAGCAGGTCGCCGAGGTCGCGGGCCGTGAGCTGGCCCGCGTCGCCGACGACGACGCCGAGGACGACGGACCGCCGCTGCTGCGGGACATGCCGGTCACCGCGAAGGACGAGATCGGCGACCTCGCCGCGGCCTTCAACCATGTGCAGACCACGGCCGCCGCGCTGCTGGCCCGCCAGGTGGTCAGCCGCCGCAACGTCGCCGAGATGTTCGGCAACGTCGGCCGCCGCGTCAGCAACCTGACGACCCGTCAACTCGCGCTGATCGACGCGGTGGAGCGCGGCGAGACCGACCCGGCGCTCCTTGAGCGGCTGTACTCCATCGACCACATCGCCGTCCGCCTGCGCCGCAACGCGGACAGCCTGATGCTGCTCGCCGGCATCCGCGAGACCGTGCTGGACGGCGGACCCACCGAACTCACGAACGTCGTACGGGCCGCGCTCGGCCAGATCGAGGGCTTCCAGCGGGTGGGTCTGCGGGCCGACACCGAGGTCATGGTGGAGCCCGACATCATCGGCGACCTCACGCTGATGGTGGCCGAACTCCTGGAGAACGCGGTCTCGTTCTCGCCCGCGGGCAGCCCCGTCGAGGTGGTCGTACGGACCGACGGCGACGACGCGCTGATCGTGGTCGCCGACCACGGTCTCGGGATGAGCGCCGAGCGGATCGCCGAGGAGAACGCGCGGCTGATCCGCCGTGAGCGTCTCGACCTGGTGCCGACGAAGGTGCTGGGCCTGTTCGTGGTCGGTACGCTCGCCCGCCGCTGGGACATCGACGTCACGCTCGCCCGCACCCCGGGCGGTGGCGTGACGGCCGAGATCACGATCCCGGCGACGCTGCTGCTGCGCATGAGCGCGCTGGCCTCCACCGGCGCGGCAGGCGGTGGCTACCCGAGTTGGGGTCCGGGGCGGGATCAACTCCCCCACCCGCGCCCGTTGAGCCCGCCCCCGTCGCGAACCACGACCACCGCCCGGCACCGTCCTGGGCCACCTCGGACTCCGGGCCCCGCCCGGCGATCACCCTGAGCACGCCCGAGCCGGTCGCCCAGGAGCACATGCGCGCCGACGAGCCCGCCCCGCTGCCCCGCCGGGTCTCCCGCTACGACACGGTCCAGGCCGGCGCCGTGGCGGAACCGGCTCCCCGCACGCCCCGGTGGACGAGTCCGCCGACGGTCCCGACAGCGCGCCCGGCGGCTCCCGTCCGCTGCGGCGGCGGGTCCGGGGGCCACCCTTCGTACGGGCGCCGACGACGCCGCCCAGCAAACCGCCCGGCAGGCCCCACGGCCCGCCGACGCGGACGCCGTCCGCTCGGCCCTCGAGGAGTTCGAGGCCGCCGTGGAGCAAGCGCATCGCGACAGCGACACCCTCACGGGCCTGCGCGCGCCGGACGGGGACCACCCGCACGACCGGAACCACCTCCCGAAAGGAGCGGAGCAGTGAGTACGTCGACAGGTGAAACTCCCACGGGAGGCACCACGCCGGCCGATCTGCAGGCAGCCGCGGCCGATTTCAACTGGCTGCTCAACCGTTTCGCGACGGAGACCGCGGGTGTCGTCGACGCCATCGCGGTGTCTTCCGACGGTCTGCTGATCGCCGTGGCCGAACTGCGTGAGCGCGCCCACTCGGAGCGGCTCGCGGCCATCGTCTCGGGCATCACCAGCCTGGCCGCCGGGGCCTCCGGCAACTACGGTCTGGGCGGCCTGAACAAGGTCATCATCGACCTGGAGGGCGGTCACGTCCTCGTCTCCGCGATCGGGAGCGGCGCCGTCCTCGGCGTCGTCGCCGACAAGGAGGCCAAGCTCGGCAACATCGCCTACGAGATGACGCTGTTCGCCAACCGTGCCGGTTCCGCGCTCAACCCGCAGCTGGTGCTCCAGCTGAAGAACAGCGTCGGCGCCGCTTCGGCTCGGTGACCGGTCCCCGACCGGTCGAGAGAGGAACAGCCACTCATGCCCGACGGCCGCACTCCGAGCGGTGCCGGCGCGGACGGGGCCACACCCCGGGTCGCGATCCGGTGCGCACGCCTTCCGCCGTACGGCCGTTCCTGGTCACCGCCGGCCGGGTGGCGGGCGCCGGAGCGGCCGACTCCGGGCGGCCGATCCCGGTCGAGACCCAGGTGGTGGCCACGGCCGCGGGTCTTGAGGTGCTCGACCGGCTCTCCTTCGAGCAGCACGACATCGTCGCCGCCTGCCGGCAGCCGCAGTCCCTCGCGGAGATCGCGGCCCGGCTGCGGCTGCACCTGAACGTGGTGCGGGTCCTCGCCGAGGACCTGCGTGCCGCCGGGCAGTTGACGGTGCACGTGCCCAACTCCGACATCATCCATGACGCAACCGTCCTGCGAAGGGTCATCGATGGCCTCCGCGCCATCCCCAACTCCCGGGAGTACTCCGTGACACCGACTGAACCGGTCGCCCGCGGTGCGGCTGCACAGACCGTCGTACGACCGCCGCTGCCGGTCAAGATGGTCGTCGCGGGCGGCTTCGGCGTGGGCAAGACCACCACTGTGGGCGCGATCTCCGAGATCGAGCCGCTGACCACCGAGGCCGCCATCACCGAGGTCGCGGCGGGCGTGGACGACCTGTCCCACACCCCGCGCAAGACCACCACCACGGTCGCGATGGACTTCGGCTGCATCACCATCGACCCGACGCTGAAGCTGTATCTGTTCGGTACGCCCGGGCAGGACCGGTTCGGCTTCATGTGGGACGACATCGTGGAGGGCGCGGTCGGCGGTCTCGTCATCGTCGACACCCGCAGGCTCGACGACTGTTATGCGGCCGTGGACTACTTCGAGCACCGGCAGATCCCGTTCGCGGTCGCCCTGAACGCCTTCGACGGCAAGATCGAGCACTCCCTCGACGAGGTCCGCTGGGCCCTGGACGTCAACGAACGCGTCCCGGTCCTGGCCTTCGACGCCCGTGAACGCGGCTCGGTGCGGGACGCGTTGCTGGTCGTGCTGGAACTGGCGCTGGCGCGCACGCAGAACTGACGGCGACAGAAGGGGAGATGGGGAGGGTCACCGTGACCCTCCCCATCTCCCTTTACTTACAGGGGTGTTCAGTTGCTCCTGCGGACCCCAGGTGACACCGCGAGCCGTGCGATGCCCCAGAACAGGCCCAGGGTCACCAGGGCCATGCCGGCGACGAGGGTCGCGCCGCCGACGACCTTCTCGTAGTTCTTCTGGTAGAGGCCGTCGATGATGTAGCGGCCGAGGCCGCCGAGGCTGACGTAGGCCGCGATGGTGGCCGTGGAGACGATCTGGATGGCGGCCGAGCGCAGGCCGCTGAGGATCAGCGGGAGGGCGACCGGGAGTTCCACCTGGACGAGGATGTTCGCCTCGTTCATGCCCATGCCGCGGGCCGCGTCGACCGGGGACGGGTCCACGGAGCGCATCGCCTCGTACGTGGTGACGAGGATCGGCGGTACGGCGAGGACGACCAGCGGGATCATCACCGGGACCAGGCCGAAGCCGATCAGCACGAACATCAGCACCAGCAGCCCGAAGCTGGGCAGGGCGCGGGCGGCGGTGGCGATGAGCGCGAGGGTGTTGCCGCCCCGCCCGGTGTGGCCGGTCACCAGGCCGACGGGCAGCCCGATGGCGGCGGCGATGGCGAGCGCGATCAGCGAGTACTGGACGTGTTCGCGCAGCCGGGTCGGGATGCCGTCGTAGCCGTGCCAGTGGCTGCTGTCGCTGAAGAAGGCGTTGATGAAGTGGAGTACGTTCACCGGACTGCGTCCTCCAGTGCGGGCTCGGCCGGTTCGGGCCGGTCCTCGGCGGTACGGGCCCTGCGGGTGCCGCGGGGCATCCAGGGCGTGAGGAGCAGGCGTACGGCGACCAAGGCGGCGTCCACGACGATGGCGAGGACGGCCGTGGTGATCACGGAGAGCCAGATCAGGCGTGGCTGGTGGTAGATCTGACCGTCGTTGAGCAGGTTGCCGAGGGCGCCCTGGTTGCCGATCAGCATGCCGACGCTGACGAGGGAGATGCTGGACACGGTCGCCACCCGCAGTCCGGCGATGATCGCGGGCACGGCGATGGGCAACTGCACCTGGAGATACCGGCGTACCGGACCGAGGCCCATCGCGGTGGCCGCGTCCAGGGTCTCCTGGGGCACCGAGCGGACGCCGTCCACGATCGCCGGGACGAACACCACCAGGCTGTAGACGCCGAGCGGGATCATCACGGTGGTCTCGGTCTGGCCGGTGTAGTCGATGAGGACGACGAAGAAGGCCAGCGAGGGGATCGCGTAGAGCACGGTCGTCACCCACAGCACCGGCGGGTACAACCAGCGCAGCCGCACGCAGAGTTGGGCGATGGGCAGCGCGACCACCAGTCCGACGAGGACCGGGATGACGGCCTCGCGCAGATGCAGCCCGATCAGACCGAGGTAGGTGTTCTGGAGGTCGCTGGGGATGCGGAACCAGTCGTTCATCCGGCGACCTTCGCGCCGCTGCGCCCCGCCGCGTGCGCCTTCCGGATCGCCTCGCCCACCGCGCCCTGCGACACGACCCCGACCACGCGACCGGTCCCGTCGACGCCGACCGCCCATCCGGTCGGCGACAGCACCGCCCCCGTCCAGCGCGGCCCGCAGCGAGTCCTTGCCGGCCTCGAACGGGCGGCCGTGGGCGAGGAGTTGGGCGGTGTCGATCTGGCCCGCGACGAGGGTGCCGGGTTCGCTCCAGCCGAGCGGCCTGCCGTCCAGGTCGGTGACGAGGAGGTAGGGCGCGTCGGGGGTGGTGCGTTCGGCGATCTGCTCGGGGGTGGAGTCGACGGCGACGATCGGGGAGGTCTTGAGGTCGAGGCCGGCCGAGGAGAAGAAGGAGAGGCGGCGGATGCCGCGGTCGGTGCCGAGGAAGTCCTCGACGAAGGCGTCCGCCGGGTCGGAGAGCAGCTCGGCGGGCGGGGCGAACTGGGCCAGTTTGCCGCCGGTGCGCAGGACCGCGACCATCGTGCCGAGCTTGATCGCCTCGTCGATGTCATGGGTGACGAAGACGATCGTCTTGCCCAACTCGTCCTGGAGGCGCAGGAGTTCGTCCTGCAGCCCCTTGCGGACCACGGGGTCGACGGCCGAGAAGGGCTCGTCCATGAGGAGGACGGGCGGGTCGGCGGCAAGGGCGCGGGCGACGCCGACGCGCTGCTGCTGACCGCCAGAGAGCTGGTACGGGTACCGCTTGGCGAGGGCGGCGTCGAGGCCCACCCGCTCCATGAGTTCGGTGGCCCGCGCCCTGGCCTTCTCCTTGCCCCAGCCGAGCATGCGGGGGCACCGTCGCTATGTTGTCGACGATCGTGCGGTGCTGGAAGAGTCCGGCGTTCTGGATGACGTACCCCATCGACCGGCGCAGCGTGTTGACCGGCTGCTTGGTGATGTCCGCGCCGTCCAGGGAGATCGTGCCCTCGCTGGGGTCGATCATCCGGTTGATCATGCGCAGGGTGGTCGTCTTGCCGCAGCCCGAGGGGCCGACGAGGACGGTGATCGCGCGGTCCGGTATGTCCAAGGACAGTTGGTCGACCGCCACCGTGCCGTCCGGGTACCGCTTGGTGACTGAATCTATCCGTATCAAAACGCCGAATACCCTTCGGGTTTGGCAGAATCTGCCCGTTCTCGGCCACGGTCGCAGGCCACTGGGGGCAGAGTCTAGACCGCCAGTGTTGCGGGAACTTGGCGGGATCCGCCTCGGGATGACCGGTCGCGACCGGTCCCCGGCGGCCGGAAGCGCTGTTGACCGGTCGGTAGCCGCGTACTGTCATGGACGGTAACCCGATGGTTACCGACACTTCTTGATCCCTCTCGATCTCTCTCGACCACATACGCACGCATCCGGCCGTCCGATGACGAGGAGCGCGACGTGACGAACGGCGGTACGTCCCCCTCCGACGCCGCCGTGCTCGCCCGGGGACGCCGGTTGCTGGCCCTCGCCGGGGACGCGCGCGGCCGTGACTCGGCCGAGGAGGCGCGGACGCTGGCCCTGCGGGCGGCGGCCGACCTGGAGCGCGGGGTGCGGCTCACCGGCGGCACGGGCACGCCCTCCGCCGTACGCTGCCGGGCCCTGCTGGACCTGGCCGAGGCGCGGGCGGTGGCGGCGGCCGACAGCGGGGCGACCGGGGTGCTGGAGGCGCTGCACGAGGCGGTCGAGGACGTCCGGGACGTGAGCCCCGATCTGCGGGTGCTGGCGCTGCGCAGGCTCGCCGAGGCACACGGCGCCCGCTACCGCTACACCGCCGACCCGGCCGAACTCGACGCCGCCGACCGGGTGTTCGCGCAGGCGCAGGGTCTGGTGCAGCGCGACGACCCGGTGCGGGCTGAACTGCTGGCGGGCCGGGGCGAGGTGCTGCTCGCCCGTGCCGACAGCGGCGGCGGACTGGAGGTGGCCGCCGAGGCGGTGCGGGAACTGCGCGCCGCGCTCGCGCTGACGGCGGGCGGTGAACTCCGGCTGGCGGAGCGGCAGTTGCTGTTCGGCCGGGCCCTGCGCCGGCACCACACCGCGGGCGGCGCGGCGACCGATCTGCACGAGGCCGAGTGGATCCTGGCCCGCGCGGCCCGCGGCGCCCGGACGGACCGTACGGCGGCGCTGGCCTGGCTGGAGCGCGGCGAGGTGCTGCTGACGCTGGCCGGCGCGACCGGGGCGCCGGAGTGGCTGGATCTGGCGGCGGAGTCGTACCACCACGGGGTGCGCAGCGCGCTGCGGGCCGGTGAGCCGCTGCTCGCGGCGCAGGCGCACCATCAGCGCGGCGCGGTGCTGGAGCGGACGGCGGGTCCGGCGCGGGCGTTGGCGTCGTACCGGGCGGCCTGGGAGCTGTGGCAGCGCGCCGGTGCGGCACAGGGGCCGCAGGCCCGGTCCACGTTCGAGCGCATGACCGCGCTCGGGACGACGACGTAGAGGAGTGCAGGGTGTCGGACTTGGCGCGCTACGACGTGCAGGAGTACGGGGTGACGGAACCGGTCGTGCACGCGCCGGACGGAGGGCGGGGGCCGCTGCCCGACTACACCGGGGTCGATCTGACCGCGCTGCGGGCGCGGGTGGACCACCCGGTGCTGGGTGCGGTGCTGGCGACGCTGCTGGCCCGGTCCTGCCATCCCGACGGGGGCCTTGTCGCGTATCACGAGGACTCCCCGGGGCAGAACGATAGGGGCGGCAGAGCGCCGGCCGACGGGAGGCGACGCTGTGCACAGGGCACCGGAGCACACCTTACGGACGGCCAGGGACCGGGAACTCGCGCCGTGGCCGCATGCCGTGCTCGATGTGGCGGCGCTGCGGCGCGCGGGTCAACGGCCTTTCCCGTTCCGGCAGTTCGTGCTCAAGGTGCACGGCCGGTGCAATCTCGACTGCACGTACTGCGTCATCTACCAGGGCCAGGACGCCGGTTGGCGCGAGCGTCCGGCGCGGGTGGGCCTTGAGGTGATGCGGCAGACCGCGCGCCGGATCGCCGAACACGCCGTCGTACACGGGCTGTCGGAGGTGCGGATCGATCTGCACGGCGGCGAACCGCTGCTGTCGGGACCCGAGTCGGCGCTCGCCTACACGGCCGCCGTGCGCGCCGCGCTGCCCGCCGGTACCGCGCTGCGGACCACCGTGCAGACGAACGGCACGCTGGTCACCGAGCACACCCTGGACCGGCTCGCCGACGCGAACATCCGGGTCGGCCTGAGCCTGGACGGCGGCAACGCCGTGCTGAACCGCCGCCGGGTCGACCACGCGGGCCGCTCCTCCTGGCCGGCCGCCGCCCGCGCCGCCCGGCTGCTGGCGGACCGCCCGGAGCTGTACGCCGGGATCCTGTGCGCGATCGACATCACCAGCGACCCGAAGGACGTGTACTCCTCGCTGGCCGCCCTGCGTCCGCCCCGCCTGGATCTCCTGCTGCCGCACGCCAACTGGTCCAGCCCGCCTCCGGGGTTGGCCGCCCGCCCGCCGCGCCACACCCGCGCGCAGGTCCCCACCCCGTACGGCGACTGGCTCTCGACCGCCTTCGACCTGTGGTGGGACGGGCCTCCGGACGGGACGCAGCCGAGGGTGCGCCTGTTCACCGAGATCGTGGCCCTGCTGCTCGGCGTCCCCAGCGCCACCGAGTCCGTGGGCCTGTCCCCGACCTGCGCGGTGGTCGTGCACACGGACGGCGCGGTCGAGCAGATCGACTCCCTCAATCTCGCCTACGACCGGGCCACCGCCACCGGGCTCGACGTCTTCGGCAACAGCTTCGACGAGGCGCTCGACCACCCGGGGATCGTGGCCCGGCAGCTCGGGGTCGAGGGGCTCGCGGACGAGTGCCGGGCGTGCCCGGTCGGCCGGGTGTGCGGCGGTGGCAACTACGGCCACCGGTACTCCGCCGGAACGGGCTTCCTGCACCCTTCCGTCTACTGCGCGGATCTGGAACAACTGGTGCGGCACGCGGCCCGACGGCTGAGCGCGGTAATGCCCGAGGACTGAGTCCGCATCGACTATCGTGCACGCGAAAACCCGTAAAACCATGAGAAAACAGCTCATTTGCCTATTTTCGGTGCAGGGGAGACGGCCGGATGACCGACAAGTCCAAGGGCGCCGAGTCCCACGAGCACTTCACCATCAGCTACGCGGGATTCAACCGGCCGTGGGCCACCTGGATCGCCCACCAGCTGGAGCAGTTGGGGCACGAGACGACCCTGCTGCGCTGGGACCCGCCGCGCCGGATGTCGCTCGCGGAGGCGCTGCGCAATCTGCTCCAGGCGCCCGGCCGGGTTTTGCTGGTCCTCGACGACTGGTACTTCTCGCTGGGCCCGCGCACCGACGCCGAGTGGACGCAGGCACTGCACGAGGTGGTGCCGCCGCACGTCGACCGGTTCTCCGCGGTCAGTGTGGCCACGAGGGCGCTGCCCGCGACCGCCGCCCCGCTGCGCCCGGTCGACCTGCGCGACCTGGACTCGCGCGAGGCCCGGCGCCGTATCCTGCGCCGTCTCGACCTGGACGCCACGGTCTCCCCGGCCCGGTCTCCGGCACCGCGCCGCGCTTCCCGAACGACCCGCCGGCCGTGTGGAACGTGCCCCGCCGCAACGTCCGCTTCACCGGCCGCGACGCCATCCTGGAGAAGCTGCACGCCCGCTTCGAGGAGGGCGGCCGCGGCGGTGCCCGGGTCGCCCTGCGCGGTATCTCGGGCGTCGGCAAGAGCCAGATCGCGATCGAGTACGCGCACCGGTTCGGCAACGACTACGACATCGTGTGGTGGGTGGGCGCGCGCTTCCGGGCCCCGGCCCGTGAGCAGTTCGCCCAGCTGGCGCCCCGGCTCGAACTGCCGGTCGGGCAGGAGCTGGGCGAGCGGATCCGCGCGGTCCACGAGGCGCTGCGCACCGGCCGGCCGTTCCGCCGCTGGCTGCTCGTCCTGGACAGCGCCGACGACATGGAGCAGATCGAGGACCTCCTCCCGGAGGGCAACGGCCATGTCCTGATCACCACCCTCACCCAGGACTGGGCGACCTCGGGCAGCGTCACCGAGATCGAGGTGCAGCCCTTCCGCCGCCCCGAGAGCGTGGCCTACGCCCGCCGCCGCGCGCAGCGCCTGACCGAGTACGAGGCCGACGATCTCGCCGACGCCGTACAGGACTTGCCGCTGCTGCTCGCGCAGACGGCGGCCTGGCTGGACGCCAACGTCATGCCCGCGAAGGACTACGTGGCGATGATCCGGCGCGGCGAGGCGAGCCAGATCGGGATCCGGATCTCCTCGGACTACCCGATGGGTTTCCAGACCAGTTGGTCGATAACTCTGAACACGCTGCAGGAGAACAACCCCGAAGCGGTGGAGCTTCTGCACCTTTTCGCGCTGTTCTCGCCGGACGCCATCCCGGTCCGGCTGATGCAGGCCGCCCACCCGTCCGATCTGCCCGCGCATCTGGCCGCGCTCGCCGCCGACCCGATCCGCTGGCACACGGCGCTGCGCCGGCTCTCCGAGTCGACCGCGGTCCGCCTGGACTACGTCGAGTCCTCGGAGGCCGAGCCGGCCGTGGACCGCGTGTCCATGCACCGGCTCTACCACAGCTTCCTGCTCAGCACCCTCACCGAGGACCGCCGCGAGGCACTGTCCACCATCGCCTGCACGCTGCTCGCGGGCGCCGACCCGCGGCGGCCCAACGACACGCGTGAGTGGACCCGTTACGCGGAGCTGATCCCGCACCTGGAGACCGCGGGGGCACTGGACAGCCGTGAGCCCGTGGTCCGCCAGCTCGTCCTGAACTGCATCGACTACATGCGGGTGCGGGGCGAGAACCGGGCCGCGCTGCGCCTGTGCGAGCAGACCGTCGCCCGCTGGCGCACCCGGCTCCAGCCCGACGAGCGGGACATGCTGGTGCTGACCCACGACCACGCCAACATGCTGCGCCGCAGCGGCCGTTACCGCGAGGCGGAGGCCGTGGGGCGTGCCGTCCTGGACCAGCTCACGGAGACCCGGGCCGACGACGACCCCGATCTGCTGCGCGCCAAGAACGGCCTCGCCGGCACGCTGGTGTCGCTGGGCCGCTACGACGAGGCCCACCAGATGTTCGAGGAGTGCGTCCACGCCTACTCCGACACCCTGGGCGCCGAGGCCCCGCGCACCCTCCAGGACCGCGGCAACCTCGCCGTCGTCACCAGCCTCCTCGGCCGCTACGAGGAGTCGCTCCTCCTGCACCGCGACATCCTGCTGATCCGCGAGCGGCTGCTGAACCCGCGCCACCATCTCACCCTGCGCTCCGGCATGTTCTACGCCTGGATGCTCCGGCTGCTGGGCCGGTACGCGGAGGCCACCTCGCGGCAGGAACTCAACGTCCGCGCGCACCGGCAGGCGATGGACCGCTTCACCCCGCAGACCCTGTTCGCCGAGCACAACCTCGCGCTGTGCATGCGGCGCACCGGTGATCTGCTGGGCGCCGAGTCGCTGATGCGCAGCGTGGTCGAGCGGTTCGTGCAGCGCCAGGGACCGCGCCACCCGGACGCGCTGCTCGTGCAGGCCGACTTCGCGACCTTCAACCGCGAGCACGGCAATCTGGAACAGGCCCGCGAGATGGCCGCCACCGTGGCCGAGGACTACGCCCGTCTCGTCGGCCCCGATCACCCTTATGCCGTAGGCACGTTGGGCAATGTCGGGCTCGCGCTGTGGGAGTACGGGGAGCGCGACGAGGCGCTGCGGATCGCCGAGGAGGCGCTGACCAGGATGCGGGCCGCGGTCGGTCCCACCCACCCGTGGGCACTCGGCGCCGCGCTCAACGCGAGCAGGTGCGCGGAGCATGGCCGGTGACGAGGAGGGGGCGGCCGAACTCAGCCGTGTCGTCCTGGAGTCGGCGCGTGCCACCCTCGGCGAGACCCATCCACTGACCCTGTCCTGCAAGGCGGCCCTCGCCGGTGACCAGCGCACGCTGCGCCGCGGCCAGGAGGCCACCAAGCTGGAGAACGAGGCACTCCAGCAGCTCTCGGACACCCTCGGCCCACAGCATCCGCACACCTTGTCCGTGCGCCGCAGAGAACGGCCGTACTGGGACTTCGAACCGTTGACAACATGAGCCCCAGGGGACCAGTAGCATGGCCGAATTCGTTATCCCAAGAGGGACTTCGGCCTTCCTGGAGAGGTAGATCGTGCGGGGAAGAGAAGGGGACGGCCCCTCCAGGCTGGGAGAGCGGGGGCCGGGTGGCGTGCTGCCCGACTTCGCGGATCTGGAGCTGAGGGCCCTGTCCCGTCAGTCATCGCATCCGGTGCTTGCGGCGGTGGCCAGCGGCCTGTTGCCCCGGATGCTGCGCGGCGAGCCCGCGATGGCCTTCTACGAGGACGGCCCCTACCAACTGTGACCGCCCTGTGGCCCCTTGAGAAACTCGACGTCGCGGCGTTGCGGCGGTCCGGGGTCAGGCCTGTGCCGTTCCGGCAGTTCGTCCTCAAGGTCAACGGCCGCTGCAATCTCGCGTGCAGCTACTGCTACGTCTACGAGGGCGCCGACAGCAGCTGGCGGGACCGCCCCAACCGGGTCTCGCCGGACGTCGTGCAGCGCACCGCGACCCGGATCGCCGAGCACGCCGCGACCCATCGACTCACCTCCCTGCAGATCAATTTGCACGGCGGTGAGCCGTTGCTGGCGGGCGTCTCGCATCTGATCGACCAGGTCGGCGCGGTGCGCGAGGCGGTCCGCGACCGCTGTGGCCGAAGCTGCACTGTTGACGCCTCGGTGCAGACCAACGGCACGCTCCTCACCGAGCGCGCCGTGGACCGGCTCGCCGACGCCGGCGTACGGATCGGGGGTGAGCCTGGACGGCGGCACCGCCGCACTGAACCGGCGCCGGGTCGACCACGCGGGCCGCTCCTCCTGGGCGGCGACCGTGGCCGGACTACGGGTGCTGCGCGGCCGTCCCGACGCCTACGCGGGGATCCTCAGCGTGATCGACCCGGACTCCGACCCGGCCGAGGTCTACACGTCGTTGACCGCCTTCGAACCCCCTTCGATGGATTTCCTGCTGCCGCACGCCAACCACGCGTTCCCGCCCGCCGCGAAGGGCCCGCATCCCTACGGCGACTGGCTCGTCCGCCTCTTCGACCTCTGGTTCGACGCCGGTGAACGGGCCGTGCCCGTGCGGCTGTTCCACGAGATCATCGCCCTGCTCCTCGGGGTGCCGGCCCGCGCCGAGGCGGTGGGCAACGCGCCCGTCGTCGCCGTCGTCGTCGACACCGACGGCACCATCGAGCAGGTCGACTCCCTGAAGACCGCCTACGCCGGAGCGCCCGCCACCGGGTGCAACGTCTTCGACCACACCTTCGACGACGCCCTGGACCATCCGGGCGTGGTGGCACGGCAGTTGGGCACCGACGCGCTCTCCCCACCTGCCTCACCTGTCCGCTCGCTGAGGTGTGCGGCGGCGGCAACTACGCGCACCGCTACCGCCCGGTCGAGGGCTTCCGCAATCCCTCCGTCTACTGCGCCGACCTGCACCTCCTCATCCCGCACATCGCCCGCCGGGTGCGCAGCGCCGCCGACGCCGACTTCCCCCGCGAAGCGAACAACGCACGTTGACCACAAGGCTGTTGATGGCACGCCAGAATTGGGGAAGGTAAGGAGAGGATTCCGGCTTCAGCCAACGGGGAAGTGCTGCATGGCGATCGTGACAAGGGTGGCCGCGGACGGCCAGGACCGACAGGTGCCGCTCTACGTGGAGGTCGACACCCCGCTCGCACCGGGCGGCCTCGACGGCCTCTACGACGGCATCGACACCCGGGAGAACGCGGCGGACCGCGTGCTGGCGGTGGCCCGGGACGTCTACGGCGACGGTCTGGAGCTGGCCCGGCGCTGCGCCCGGCAGGCGGCGACCCGGCTGCACGACCTCGGCGAGGGGCTGACCCCGGACGAGATCGAACTCCAGCTGTCCATCAAGCTCGACGCCGAACTCGGCGCGTTCCTGGTGAAGTCGGGGGCCGAGGCACAGCTCCAGGTGACCTTCCGCTGGACACCGGGCAGCGCGTCGTGACCGGTGCGCCGGGCGGCTCGGACGTGCACATCCTGCCGTACAGCCATGTGGTCGGGCAGGCCGAGCTGAAGCTCGCGCTCGAACTCAACTACATCGCGCCGCGCATCGGCGGGGTCCTCATCAGCGGGCAGCGCGGCACCGCCAAGTCCACGGTGGTACGGGCCTTCTCACTGCTGACCGGGGCGAACTGCCGGTCACCCTCCCGATCAACGCGACCGACGACCGGGTGCTGGGCGGCTGGGAGCTGGACGCGCTGATGCGGGGCGAGGCGCGGACCCAGCCGGGGTTGCTGGAGGAGGCCGGCGAGAAGGGGATGCTGTACATCGACGAGGTCAACCTGCTGGACGACCACATCGTCAACATCATCCTGGACGTGGTCTCCACCGGCGTGCTGTCCGTGCAGCGCGAGGCCATCGACACCGTACGGAACATCGCCTTCGGCCTGGTCGGCACGATGAACCCCGAAGAGGGCGGTCTGCGGCCGCAGTTGCTCGACCGGTTCGGGCTGATGGTCGCCGTCTCCGAGCTGGACCAGGAGCAGCGCCGGGCCATGGTGCTGGCCGTGCTCCGCTTCGACGACGCGGCCGGTACGGACTCCCGTGGCTGGCCGAAGGCCTCGACCGCGACCGGGAGTTGCGCGAGCGGCTGGACCGGGCGAGGGACGGCATCCAGGACGTGCGACTGAGCGAGGACATCGCGAAGCTGTGTGCCGATGTCGCCACCCGGCTGCGGGCGGTGGGCCATCGCGGCGAGGTGGTCACCGCGTGGGCCGCCCGCGCCCTGGCCGCGTTCGAGGAGGCGGACGCGGTGACGGCCGACCATGTGCGCCGGGTGGTCCCGCTGTCCCTGCGGCACCGGCGGCCCGAGGCCGCGCACGGCGGTCCGGTCGAGTGGACGGCGGAGGAGTCGGAGCTGCTCGACGGGCTGCTGGGGTGAGCGCGCCCGCGGAGGCGCGTCCGGTCGGGCCCCGGCAGCGCCTGTTACAGGTCCTGGCCTGCTCCGCGCTGGGCCCCGGCCTCGACGGGGTGCTGCTGTTCGACCTGGAGCCGGAGATGGTCGCCCCGGTGACGGACGCCTTCGCCGCCCTGCTCCAGCTCCGCGAGCAGCGTCCCGTACGGCGCACCACGCTCGGCTCGGTCACCGGTGACGACGAACTGTGGCTGCGCCCGACGCTGCGCCACGACGGCAACGGTGTCAACTTCTCTTTGTCACCAGGCCCGTTGGTGGACACCACCCCCGACTCCGCGATGGTCGTCGTGGTCCCCGACCTGGTCCGCCTCAGCCTGCCGGGCATGCGGGCGGCCGTACAACTCCTCGGCGCGGACGTGGCGGCGGTCGAGCGGTCCGGCTTCCGGGCCCGCTGGCGCCCCCGCGCCCGCTGGCTGGCCGCCTGCCAGGAGGCGGAGATCGGCCGCCTCTCCCCACCTGCTGGACCGCTTCCCGATCCGCCTCAACGCGGCCGGTCTACGGCGGACCAGCAGCGGCCCCGACCGGGTGCTGGACGCGCTCGACGGACGTGAACCCGAGCCGGGGCTGGGCGAGTTGCCGCCGTCCTGGCGCACCGCACTCACGGCCCGCACGCGCCCGGCGTGCACCCTGACCGAGGAGGCGGCGGCACACGCCGTGGGCCTGTTCCGCGGGGACACCAGCGGCCGCCGGGCGATCGGGCTGGCACGCCTGGCCCGGGTCCTGGCGATGGTGAACGGCGCGGACACCTGCGGCCCCGACCACGTCGACGAGGCCGCCCGCCTCCTGGGCGTGGCCGCACCCCCCGGCGACCCCGGCCGGCACCGGCCACTCCGCCAACGGCACTTCACTCGCCACCGGCGACGGCACCGACGGCCGCCCACCGCCCCCGAACAGCCGAAGGCGGACCCGGCACCCGAGGAGACCGCTCCGACCGGCCAGCCGGGCGGCGCGATGGCACTCCCCGCAGGCCCCGCCGAAGCCCTCGACACCTTCACGGCCGACACGGGAGAGGGCCAGGGCTCCCCGTTCCCGGAGGACGACGCGAGGTTCCTACGGGAGTTCGCACCGCTGCGCATCCCCTGGCAACGCCGCCCGGAACCAAGTTCCGCGCGGGGCCCGGTGATAGGCGTCCGCTCCGCGACAACCCTGCGGGATCTGGCGGTCGTTGCGACGGTCGTGGAGGCGGCCAAACACCAGAACCTGCCGGGCCGCCGTGCGCTACGAGCGGCCGGCGACGGCCAACTGGTCGTCCTGCCAGGGGACTTCCGCAGCTACGCCCGCCTCCCGGTGGCCGAACGCATGCTGGTCCTCCTCCTCGACCACACCTGCCGCCGAGGCTGGGACTGGCAACCGGCCCTCGCCCCCTACCTTCAATGGGCCTACACGGGACGGGCTTCGGTCTGCCTGGTAGAGGTCGGCAGCAGAGACGCGGCCCACGAGTTGCGCGCCGACCACTTCATCGCCCGCAGCGTCCTGGACCCGAGGGTCGGCAGCGCCCTCCACCGCCAGCCCGGCCGCAGCACCCCCTGGCCCACGGCCTGACCCTCACCGACCAACTCCTCCGCCGAGCCTTCCAACAGCGCTCCAACCTGGTCGAGGCCTGGCTGGTAGTCGTCTCCGACGGCCGAGGCAACGTCCCCTTGGACGCCAGCGCGGGCGGTCGCCTCCTGGGCCCGGTCCGCCGCACCGGCATCGACGACGCGATCACCGCCGCCGCCCACATCGGCGCCATGGGCCGCATGCGCCTCCACTCCGTGGTCGTAGACGCGGCCCGCCAACCCCACCCGGACCTCCCCTTCCTCCTGGGGGACGCCCTGGGCGGAGTGACAGTGGCAGGCCGCACAACGCGGGGGCGGTGCCCCATGCCCACTAAGCGAGCACCTTTTAGGCCCCCGCAGATCAGCGCCCCAAAGGGGCGCGGGGAACTGCGCGACCAGCCCCCACAGACCCGCACCCGACCGACAACCTCACACCGGGGTGACGCATGCCCGCTGAACCCCCGGCCCCCGCCCCCTCGGCGGAGCAGTCCCCCTGGGCCCAGGAACCCCCGCCCGCAGACCCGCCCCCGAACCCCTCACCGCCCCACGCACAGCCGGCGTCCCCGAACACGTCGTAGAGCCGTACGAACCCGTACCGCTCACCCCGACCCCGTAGACCCGAACGCCCAACTCCCGCCCGGCTTCGCCAAGTTGGCGGTGAACAGGGCCTACGACGACACCGGCCAGGAGGTCTTCTGGCTGACAGGCCACAGCGGCGACCTGGAACTCTCCCTCGACTCGGAAGACACCCGCCTACGCCCCACCGGCCTCGCCCTGAGCAACCTCCGCCCCGACGGCTTCCCACCCACCGAGATCTTCCGGGCGGTGGCCGAATGGTCCGGCCACCAAGGGGACGTCGTGCGCTGGATCAACGAACTCCGCGCCCGCTTCGGCCCCGACCTGCACCTGGTGATCTGGGACGACACCGACTACGACATCCCCTGGGAGATGCTGCGCCTGACCGGCGGCCGGGACCACGGCGTGGACGACGGCATCCTCGGTGCCCTGGTGACCGTGGTCCGCTGGACCACCATCCGCGAGGCCGGCCGCACCCCCTTCAACGAACCGGCGGTCTGCTCCGGCCATGTGCTGGGCTACTACGCGGAGGAGATGCGCCGGGACGCCACGGTGTTCGAGAACTTCGAGCACCGGGGCCACTTCGGCACCACCCGCACCTTCCTCACCGAACTCGCCCGCCCGAGCCTCGGCGCCGGTCTCGTCTACATGGGCTGTCACGCGACCCACGGCCCGAACCTGTACAAGCTCAAGCTCGGCACGGTCACCTGGAACGAACTCAACGACCTGGACATGTCCGCGCTGGACGGCCGCCGCACCCTGGTGTGCCTGAACGCCTGCCACCCGCCCGGTTCGTGAACAACCGGCCGCTCGGCGAGAACGCCCTGCGCGGCTTCGCGGAGCTCTTCCTCCGCAAGGGCGCGGGGCGGCTGCATCGCCACCTCGGGCAAGGTCGGCGACGACGTGGCGCACGCCCTGATCCGCGAACTCGTCGGCCGGCTCTGCGCCGACCCCGAACTGCCGTCGCCCGCGCCCTGCGCGACTTCCGGGCCGCCGCCGTCGCCCGGCTGCCCGATCCGCTGCCGTACGTCTACGGTGACGACGACCGGTTCGACGCCGAGGGGCAGCGGCAGATTCTGCCGATCCTCTACAGCTTCATGTTCCTCTACTTCGGACACCCCTTGACCACGCTGCGGCTCAGCGTCCGCGCGCAGGAGGCGAGGACATGAGCGGCGATCCCGCTGCGTTGATGATCGAGCCCCTGGTGGGCTGGCCCCGCAAGGCCCAGGCGGGGCAGAGCTATCTCGTCACCGTCGACCTCAACGGCCCGGCGGCGCCCGAGGACTGGCCGTACGAGGAGGAGGAGTTCGACTTCGGCGTCTCCCTGGACGGCTCCCGCCGCTTCGTGTGCGAGGCGCTGAACGAACCCAGCGTGGTCCTGCACCGCTTCGGCGGCACCTACGGCCCGGCCCGCTTCGTGATCAAGGCGAGCCGCGCGCCGGGCCCGGGCACGATCTGGCTGACGATCAGCAACCGCTGGGGTGTCCCGGTCCGTACCGTCGAGCTGCCCAGCGAGATCGTCGCGGACGCGGTCGTAGGCCAGGGCCATGTCGTCGTGCCCGCGCTGAACGGCAGGACCGCCACCCTCCCCGCAGAGCACACCGTCCCAGGTCAACGCACCGGACGGCGTCCCGCGTCCGGTGTCTGGTCGCCGCACCACATCACGATCAGCTATGCCGGCACCGACCGCGCGTGGGCCGTGTGGACGGCGCGGCAGCTGGAGCGGCACGGCTGCCAGACGTTCCTGCTGCGCTGGGACCCGCCGCCCGGGGTGCCGCTGGCCCGGCTGCTGTCCGATCTCCTCAGCGCGCCCGGCCGGGTGCTGCTGCTGCTCGACGAGGAGTACCTGCGGCTCGGTCAGCGCACCGAGCCGGAGTGGAGCGAGGCGCTGGGCGCGGTGGTCGGGGCGGACCCGGACCGGTTCGCCGCCGTGGACCTCTCCGCCCGCACCCTGCCCCCTCGACCGCGGTGCTGGGACCGGTCAGTCTGCGTGAACTGGACCCGGCCGAGGCGCTGCGCCGGCTGCTGACCACGCTCGACCTCCAGGACGCCCGGCCGGAGCCCGAGGACGAGTCCGTCGCCCCCGCTTCCCGGACGCGCCGCCCGCCGTGTGGAACGTGCCACGCCGCAACTTCCGCTTCACCGGCCGCGACACGGTCCTGGAGGAACTCCGCGCCCTCTTCGAGAACGGCCCCCTCCGGCGGGTGCCCGGGTCGCGCTGCGCGGTATCTCGGGCGTCGGCAAGAGCCAGATCGCCATCGAGTACGCCCACCGGTTCGCCAACGAGTACGACGTGGTCTGGTGGATCAGCGCGAGCTTCCGCGCCACCGCCCGCCAGCAGTTCGCCGACCTCGCCGAACCGCTCGGCCTCGCCGACAGCAGCGCGCTGCCCGAGCGGGTCCGCGCGGTCCGCGAGGCGCTGCGCACGGGCCGCCCGCACCGCCGCTGGCTCCTCGTCCTCGACAGCGCCGACGACCTGGAACAGGTCTACGACCTCCTCCCCGAGGCCGGTGGCCATGTCGCGGTGACCACCCTCACGCAGGGCTGGGCCGCGTCCGGCGGGGTCGCCGAGGTGCAGGTGGAGCGGTTCACCCGGGCGGAGAGCATCAGTTACGCGCGGCGGCACGTGGAGCGGCTCACCGAGGACGAGGCCGACCAACTCGCCGACGCCGTCGAGGACTTCCCGCTGCTGCTGGCCCAGACGACGGCGTGGCTGGACGCGAACCGGATGTCGGCGGCCGAGTACATCGGGCTACTGCGCCGGGGCGACGCCGACGAGATCGGCATCCAGACCCTGCCGGACTACCCGATCGGCTTCCAGACCAGCTGGGCCCTCACCCTCGACTCGCTGGAGCAGGACAGCCCCGAGGCCACCGAACTTCTGCGCCTGTTCGCGATGTTCTCCCCGGCTCCATTCCCGTACGCCAGCTCCAGCGGGCCCGTCCCGGCGATCTCCCCACGCTGCTGGCCGAGTTGGCCGCCGACCCGGCCCACTGGCTCGGCGCGCTGCGCCGCCTGTCGGAGTCAACTGCCGTGCGGATGGACTACGTTCAGCCCTCGGACAGCGTCGGCTATGTGGACAGCGTGGAGATGCACCGCCTCTACCACCGCTTCCTGCGCCGCACCCTCACCCCCGGCGAACGCGACGAACTCTCGGCGGTCGCCTGCCGCGTGCTGGTCTCGGCCGATCCCCGTTCGCCGTCCGAGGTCGCCAACTGGCCTGTGTACGCGGAACTGTTGCCGCATCTGCACCCGTCGGGCGCCCTGGAGAGCTCCGAGGCTCCGGTGCGCGATCTCGTCCTCAACTGCATCGAGTACCTCCGGCTGCGCGACGAGGAGAGCACCGGACTCACCCTGTGCGAACAGGTGCTGGCCCGCTGGCGGATCCGGCTCGCGCCGACGCACCCGTCGATGCTGGTCCTCGTCCACCAGCACGCCAACATGCTGCGCCGGTGCGGCCGTTACCGCGAGGCGGAGGCCGTCGGCCGGGCCGTCGTCGAGCAACTCGCCGAGGAGCGCCCCTCCGACGACCTCGACCTGCTGCGCGCCGAGGCGGGCCTCGGCGGCTCCCTGATGGCGCTCGGCCTCTTCAAGGAGGCCCACCAGCTCTTCGAGGACGTCTGGCGCGCCTACGACGTCCTCGACGGTCCCGAAGCCCCCGCACCCAGGCCTGCCTCAACAACCTCGGCGTCGCTCTCGGCCTCCTCGGCCGCTACCAGGAAGCGGCCGACGTCCACGCCCAACTCCTCGTCCTGCGGCGGCAGTCGTTCGGCTCCGACCACCAGTCGACCCTGCTGAGCGGGCTCACGTACGCCCGCTCGCTGCGCCTGCTGGGCCGCCACCAGGACGCCACCGCGCTCCAGGGCGTCAACTCCCTGCTGCACCGCCGGACCATGGGCGACCACCATCCGCAGACCCTGGCCGCCCTGCACAACCAGGCGCTGTGCCTTCGCCGTTCAGGCGATGTCCCCGCCGCCGCCGACCTGCTGCGCAGCCTCGTCGAACGGTGCCGGAACCTCCAGGGCGTCCGCCATCCGATGACCCTGATGGTCCAGGCCGACCACGCCTCCTTCCTGCGCTCGTACGGCGATCTCACCGAGTCCGCCGAGCTGACGGACGCGGTCGCCGACGGCTACCGGCATCTCCTCGGCGACGACCACCCGTACACCGTGGGAGTCCTCGGCAACCGGGGCCTGCTGCTGTGGCTCGGCGGCGACCGGGCCGCCGGGGCACGGCTGATCGAGCAGGCGCTGCGGGGCATGACGAACGCCGTGGGCGCCGACCATCCGTGGACCCTCGGCTGCGCCCTGAACGCGGCGGCGGTCCGCTGGCTGTCCGGACGGCCCGAGGAGGCGGCCGAGCTGCGCCGGGAGACCCTGCTGCGGGCCCGCGACGCCGTCGGCCGCGACCATCCGCTCGTCCGCGCCTGCGAGGACGCGTCGGGGACGGGAGCGGAGGAACCACCCGGCTGGGACTTCGAACCGCAGCCCATCTGACGCCCTCCGCGCCCGGCCCGAACTGCCGTGCCGGGCCCCAGCATTGGGGCCCGGCCTCAGCGCGCTGTGCGCGACCTGTGAGTCCGCTGATTCTCATCGGCCGCTCAGTGAAGGCTCAGCAACGGCACAGGCGGGGACCGGAAAGTCACCGTCATGAACGCACAGAACGCGGGAGGCGTCCGGCAGCGCCCGGTCGAGACGGCGCTCGACCTCACCCAGCGGCTGCCGCACGTGCACGCCGTGCACGTCGACGCCAAGGGCCGGGGCCGCGCCCTCAAGCACGTGTGGAGCCGCTCCGGAGCGGACGTCGTCGCGTACATGGACGTCGATCTCTCCACCGGCCTCGAGGGCTTCCTGCCGCTGTTCGCGCCGCTCCTGTCCGGTCACGGCGACCTGGCCACCGGGCAGCCGGCTGAGATCGACGACCCCGACAGCCGCGTCGACATACCCGCCGCACCCGCACCACCACCCCTGTCCTGCCCGTCGGGGCGCCCGCCTCTTCCGCGGAACACCTGGAGTACGCGTCATGACGACCCTCGCCCCGCCCCCGGTCAGGAGAGCGCCCGTCGCTCGCACCGCGCGGGCCCGCCCGCCGACGGCGGCCTCAACTCCCGTGCCAGAAGGCTCTTCACGGGCCCGGCGGACGACCCCGCTGGGCCCGCCCGGCCCTGTGGGGCATCCTGCTCCTCGCCACCGCGCTCTACGCGTGGAACCTGACCTCGATCACCGGCAACACCTTCTACGACGCGGCCGTCTACAGCGGCACCAAGAGCTGGAAGGCGTTCTTCTTCGGCGCGCTCGACTCCGGCAGCTTCATCACGGTCGACAAACCACCCTTCGCCCTCTGGGTGATGGGCCTCTCCGCCCGCGTGTTCGGTTACGGCACCTGGCAGTTGACGCTGCCGATGGTCGCGGCGGGCACGGGTTCGGTGGCCCTCCTGTACCGCCAGGTGAAGCGGGACTTCGGCGCGGTGGCGGGCACGATCTCGGCGATCGTCCTCACCCTCACCCCGATCACGGTCGCCATCACCCGTGACACCAACCCGGACCCGATCCTCGTCCTGCTGATGATGCTCGGCGCCGCGGCGCTCATGAAGGCCGTCCGCAACGGGACGTTGATGCCGCTGGTGTGGTCGGCGGTCGCGATCGGCTTCGCGTTCAACACCAAGATGATGCAGGCGTACGTCGTCCTGCCCGCGTTCTTCCTCGTCTACCTCTGGGCCACTGACGTCTCCCTCGGCAGGCGCATCCGCAACCTCGCCGTCGCCACCGTCGCGCTGGTCGTCTCCAGCGCCTGGTGGATGGTGATCGTCGACCTGATCCCCGCGTCCTCCCGCCCCTACATCGGCGGCTCCACCGACAACACGGTGTGGGACCTCGTCATCGGCTACAACGGCTTCGGCCGCATCTTCGGCGCCGGCTCCTCGGTCGGCTCGCAGGGCAACGGGGCTTCGTTCGGCGGGAGTTCGGGCCTGTACCGGATGTTCAACGAGATCATGGGCGGCCAGATCTCCTGGCTGATCCCCTTCGCGGCGATCGCGCTCATCGGCGGGCTGGTCCTGCGGGGCCGCGCTCCCCGCACGGACGCCAAGCGCGCGGCCCTGCTGCTCTGGGGCGGCTGGTTCGTCCTCCACTTCCTGACCTTCTCGCTCGCCGAGGGCACGTTCCACCCTTACTACGTCACCGCCATGGCCCCCGGCATCGCCGCTCTGGCCGGTGCGGGCGGGGTGCTGCTGTACCGCGCCTTCCGTGAGGGTTCGGTGGCCGTGGGGTCTCCCGGTCGGGCGGAGCCGGGACTGGGGGAGGGCCTTGTTGCTCCCGGCGGCGATCGCGGCCGGCTCGATCTGGGCGGTCGTCCTTCTCCAGCGGGTCTCCGGCTCCGGCACGGTGTACACGGTCGCGGAGTTCGTCGTCGCCGTGGCGGGCGTGGCCTCCGTGCTCGGCCTGCTGGTGGGCCGGTTCACCAGGCGCCACCGTCTGATGGGTTTCGCGGCCCTCGCCGCCGTCGTCGCCCTGCTCGCCGGTCCCGCGGCCTACTCGGTCTCGGCGGCGACCTCCTCCACCAACGGCACCAACCCGACGGCCGGTCCCAGTACCGGTGGCGGCATGGGTGGCGGCGGCGGTGGCGGTATGGGCGGCGCGCCGAGCGGCACCAAGTCCGGTACGAAGCCCAGTGGTTCGGCCCCGTCCGGCACCCGGCCCTCCGGCAGCGGTTCGGCCCCTTCGTCCTCCTCCAGCTCCACGGAGTCGGGCTCCGAGTCAGGTTCCGAGTCCGGTGCGCGGCAGGCTGGCGGCGGTATGGGCGGCGGCACCCAGGTCTCGTCCGAGATGATCACCTACCTCAAGCAGCACCAGGACGGCGCGACTTGGCTGCTTGCGGTCTCCACCGACCAGACGGCGTCCTCGATCATCCTGGAGTCGGGTCAGCCCGTGATCTCCATGGGCGGCTGGTCCGGCAGCGACAACGCGATGACCCTTGCCAAGCTCAAGTCCCTGGTGAAGTCAGGCAAGTTGCACTACATCATCGTCAGCAGCGACGGCGGCCAGGGCACCAACTCCGCGATCACGGCCTGGGTCAAGGCCCACGGCACGGCGGTCAAGTCCTCGGCGTACAGCTCCAGTTCGTCCACGTCCACTTCCTCGACGAGCAGCGGCCTGTACCGCCTGGACGCCTCCGACGTCAGCTGATCCACTCCCCCGAGCCACAACTCCCGACAGGAAGGGCCGCCGGTATCCCCGGCGGCCCTTCCGCATGTCGTGGATGAAGTAGTCGTAGGCCTAGGCCTCCACCATCGCGACCGGGAATCGCGGCGTACGGCGGACCCGGCGCTCGGCGTCGACCGCGAACACCTCGCAACCGGGCCGGGACGCGGCCCAGTCGACGCCCTCCGGGCCCAGCGCGAAGGCCGCGGTGGCGGTGGCGTCCGCCTCGGTGAGGGAGGCGGCCACGACCGAGACGCTGAGGAGGCCGGTCGCGGGGGTGCCGGTGCGGCCGTCGACGATGTGGTCGCCGCGCTCGTAGCGCGCGGAGGTCGCCACCGCCCCGTCGGTCAACTCCAGTACGGTGCACAGCTGATCGGCGTGTTCGGGGTGCCGTACGCCCACCCGCCACGGGCCGCCGGACACGACCACGTCGCCTCCGGCGTTGAGGATGAAGCGGCGGGCGCCGGCGGCGGTGAGGAGTTCCGCCGCCCGCTGCACCGACCAGCCCTTGACGACCGCGCAGGGGGCGGCCGGGCAGCCGGACGTCGAAGGCGCCGCCGGTCGCGAGCCGGTACTGCTCGCAGAGGTCGAGAACCTCGGCCAAGTCCGCGCTGAGGTCGCCGAGTTGGATCTCCCCGGTCGTGGCGGCAGACCTCGCTGTCCGGGCGGAACGGGCTGAAGCGGGCGTCGACCTCGCGCAGCCAGGCGAAGAGCGCGTCCGCCACCTCGTCCCCGATGCCTTCGTCGTCGACGCGCAACGACACCGGGAAACCCATCACGTGCTCGACTCGGCGCATCTCACGCGCCCTTGGCGTCGATCGCCGCCTGGAGCGACTGGACGTAGGCGTCACTGGTGATCGTGGCACCGGACACCGTGTCGATCGTCGAGCTCTGTGCCTTGAGGGTCTCCTCGATCAGCACCGGGACCGCCGCCGTGGTCTGCGGGTGGTCCGGCTGCTGGAGCATGCTCACCGAGCCGATCTTGTCGCCCTCGAAGGTCACCTGCACCTGCACGGTGCCCTTGGAGGTGTTGATCGCGGTGCCCCGCACGACCGTCTTCGAGGACGTGGACGGCGTGGACGCGGATCCCGCCGACGAGGAGGTGGCCGTAGGACTCGGCGTCGTCACCGTGGCCAGCGTGCTCGCCGAACTCGTCGTCGTCCCGATGGACGGCTCGTAGCGCCACACGGGGATCAACCCCGCGACGGACAGCACCAGAACAGGTATGACTCGCTTCACGATATGTCTCTCATCCCGCCAGGCTGAAGCGTTCGAAGTGGATCTGCCGCTTGGGCACGCCCAGGTCGCCGAGGCTGCGGAGCACCGCGTTCATCATCGGCGGCGGGCCGCAGAGGAAGACGTCGCGGTCGCCGATGTCCGGTACGAGCCGGGCGAGTTCGCGCGGGGCGAGCTTGTCGGGGACGGGCGGGCCTGTGACCAGGTGGAGCTGGGCGCCCTTGGCGTGGGCGAGTTCGACGAGTTCGCCGTAGAGGACGGCGTCGCGGTCGGTGGCGACGCGGTAGATGACGACGGCGTGGCCCTCCAGGTCCTCCAGCAGGGCGCGGATGGGGGTGACGCCGACGCCTCCCGCGATGAGCAGGGACTCCGGCTTGGTGCGGTGCAGGGTGGTGAAGGCGCCGTACGGGCCCTCGGCGAAGACGCGGGTGCCGGGCTTGAGGTGACGCAGGGCGGCCGTGCCGGCGCCGGCGGTTTTCGCGGTGAGGCGGAGGCGGGTGCCGTCGGGGGCGGCCGAGAGGGAGAACGGGTTGGCCTGCCACCAGCGGTCCTTCGTCAGGAACCGCCAGAGGAAGAACTGGCCTGCCTGGGCCGGGAGTCGGTGGAGGTCGCGGCCGGTGATGTGGATCGAGACGACGTTGTCGGACTCGGGGACGACCGCCTCCACCCGGAACTGGTGGCGGAGGTTGCGCCACAGCGGGAGGATCACGCGGCCCAGCGCCACCGAGCCGAGCGCGACGCCCCACACCGCGTACCAGTACGTGGTGGCGGCGGACGACGCGGTGAACGTCGTACCGACCGCGACCTGGTGGGTGAAGGCGAGGACCACCGCGACGTACGTGTACAGGTGGATGAAGTGCCAGGTCTCGTAGGCGAGTCGGCGTCGCGCGTAGCGGGCGGAGGTCGCGCCGATGACGAGGATCAGGGCGAACGCGACGAGCGCGCGCAGGATGCCCTCGGTGGTCTCGGCGAGGTCGACGACCTCGCCGACGGGGCCGGTGTCGGTGCCCTGGGCGTAGCCGAAGGCGATGAAGACGAGGTGTCCGAGCAGCGTCCAGAGCAGGGCGAAGCCCGTCCAGCGGTGCCAGGAGGTCAGCCGGTCCATGCCGATGCGGCGGTCGAGCCAGGGCAGCCGGGCCACCAGCAGCAGCTGGAAGGCCATGACGAGGGCGGCGTAGAGGCCGAGGACGCGGCCGATGACGATGAGGCTGTTGGAGGCGAAGCCCGCTTGGACGAAGAAGACGGTCACCACGGCGACGTTCGCGGCCAGCACGGCGTACAGGCTCGTGCGGGCCACCACCCTGGGGCGTATCGCCGTGGGGGCGCAGGGGGTGATTGGACGGTCGTCACGGACGGCAGCTCCTTGATCGGGTCCTGGGACTCGAGCTTCACCTCGCGGGGCTGTCGTTTTCCTGTCGGACGACTTTCAAGTGGCTGTCGATGTGGGTGGGACGGTGACGCGGGTCTGGTGTCCCGCGGTGCGTGAAGCAGTATGAGCGGGTGGACAAAATACGACTCCTCGTCGTGGACGACGACCCGCCGATCGCCGACCTCGTCGCGACGGTCGCCCGGTACGAGGGCTGGGAGGCCGCGTGCGCGTACTCCGGTGAGGAGGCGCTGACCGTGGCCGCCGAGTTCCAGCCGGACATCGTGGTGCTCGACCTGATGCTGCCCGGCCTCGACGGCTTCGGTGTGCTGGACCGGCTGCGCCGCTCGGGACGATGGTCCCCGTGGTGTTCCTCACGGCGCGGGACGCGGTCGCCGACCGGGTCGCGGGGCTGACGCGGGGCGGTGACGACTATCTGGTCAAGCCGTTCGCGGTGGAGGAGCTGATGGCCCGGCTGCGGACCGTGCTGCGGCGCAGTGCGGGGCCCGGTTTCCCGCGCTCGGTGCTGCGGGTCGCGGACCTGACGATGGACGAGGACACCCGCGAGGTGCGGCGCGGCGAGCGGCTCGTCACGCTCACGCCGACCGAGTACGAGGTGCTGCGCTATCTGCTGCGCAAGTCGCCGACCGTGCTCACCAAGGCGCAGATCCTCGACCATGTGTGGGAGTACGGCTTCGGGGCCGCTCCAATGTGGTGGAGCTGGTGGTGAGCCGCCTGCGCCGCAAGCTCGACGAGGGGGCACGATCCCCTCATCCACACCGTGCGCGGCTTCGGCTATGTGATCCGGCAGGCCGCCGAGTGATCCGCCGGCTGCGCGAGAACTGGCGCCGGGTGCGCCTCGGCACCCGGCTCGCCCTGGGCGTGGGCGTGCTCGCTGATCGTGTTCGCGGTCGTCGGCACCGTCCTCACGACGTACATGGGCGACTATCTCCAGCGCCAGCTGAGCGAGCAGCTGAAGCTCGTCCAGGTCGTCCAGTCCAAGGACGCCCAGATCCACGGCGTCGTCGAGCGCAAGCCGTACTACGGCTGGTACACGGCGGTCTACGACGTCTCCGGTACGACCCCGAGACTGCGCGAGCCGTCCGACGTGCCGGACGACACCGGCGCGCTCGCCGCCCTCGCGAAGACGATGGCGCACTCCACCACGGAGATCTCCCGCACGGTGACGATCGACGGCGAGGGCCCCTACCGGCTGCGGGCCTGCGAGGTCGAACCCGGTGTGGTCCTGGTGAGCGCGGCACCGCTGGCGGACGTGGAGGGCACGGTACGGCGGCTGGTCGCGGTCCAGGTGGTGGCGTTCGCGCTGGCGCTGCTGGTGCTGGTGGTGATCGGCCGGAAGATGCTGCGGCGCGGGCTGCGGCCGCTCAGCGACATGGCGACCACGGCCCACGGCATCACCTCGCACGACCTCACGGACTCGGCGGCCCGGCTGCCGCTGCGGGCCGAGCGGGGCGACGGCGGGCCCGAGGTGGAGGAGCTGCGCACCGCGTTCAACACGATGCTGGAGCACATCGACGACTCGCTCGCGGTGCGCGCGGAGGCGGAGCAGCGGCTGCGCCGATTCGTCGCGGACGCCTCGCACGAGCTGCGGACCCCGCTGATGTCGGTGCGCGGCTACGCGGACCTGTTCCAGTACGCGGCGGCCAACGTGCCCGAGGAACGCGACAGGCACCTGGCCCGGCTGCGCGCCGAGGCCGCCCGCATGGGCGTCCTCCTGGACGACCTCCTGCTGCTGGCCCGCCTGGACGCGGCCGATGTGGAGACTCCGCTGCGGCCGGAGGACGCGGACCTGGCCGAGCTGGTGGAGCAGGCGGCGGACGCCTTCCGCGCGGGGCATCCGGACCATCCGCTGACGGTCGAGGTCGGGGAGCGTCCGGTGCGGCTGCGCGTGGACCCGGTGCGGATTCGGCAGGTGCTGGACAACCTGCTGGCCAACGCGGCCGTGCACACCCCGGCCGCTACGGCGGTCTCGGTGACGCTGGCGGTCGCCGGTGGCATGGCGTCGGTGCGGGTCGCCGACGCGGGGCCCGGCATCCCGGAGGACGACCGGGCCCGGGTCTTCGACCGCTTCTACCGCGTCGACAAGGCCCGCACCCGCGACCGGGGCGGCAGCGGGCTCGGCCTCGCCGTGGCCCGGTCGCTGGCGAAGGCGCACGGCGGCTCCGTCGAGCTGACGTCCGAGCCCGGCGCCACTGTCTTCACGGTGACGATCCCGCTGGGGGCCGCGTCGGCCCGGTGAACGCGGGTGGCGTGCCGTCGCTCGCTCTGGCTCCTTGAAGGGCTTGTGCCTACCATGGGTGACGTGTCGTCACCTGAGGCTCAGAACCATCAACTGGCTCTGTTTCATCGGCAGTTGCCGTGCTTCGAAGCCCAGAGGTCGCCGTCACATCCCGCGCCACACATTGTCGTACGCCGCGTCCTCGACGGTCTTCCGCTGCCGTACGGCCTCCAGCTCCGTCACCGCGTCATGGACCACGGCGATGACCGTGTCCAGCGATTCGTCGGCGACCTTCGCGGAGTCCTCGTCGGACACCTCGCCGATACCGGCGGCAGCGGCGAGCTGGGCGAGGACGGGCTCGCCCTCGGACCAGCGCTCGGCCGCGCGGCTGCGGGCCGGGGAGTCGACCAGGGCCGTCTTCCCGGTGCGGACCGGGATCCAGCGCCCGCGCTGCCGGGCCACCAGCCCCTCCGCCTCCAGCGCGGCGAGATAGGCGGAGGAGAGGCCACGCCCCCGCCGCCACAGCCAGTTCTCGACCGACTCGTACGGCGTCTCCCGTACGAGCGCGGTCGCTGCCTGGTCCAACAGGCCGTCCTCCAGGGGTACTTGGGGTTCGGCACGATCAGGTCGCCGTCCAGTACGACGGCTCCGGCGGCGAGGAGGTCGACCACCTCCGCTCCGGCGAGCGCGAGCGAAAGGTCACCCGTCTCGACAGGGCGGTCGGGTGCGACATCCATGGCGACGATCATCAGGTCACGCGGTGTGCTCATGGGTGCCAACCTAGCGCGGCTTATGCGAGGAGGCATCGACACCCAACGTTTACATAATTCCGTCCTGCCGTCAGTGGTGTTTCGGGACTGTGAGCCTCGGATGAATAGCGGGGGCTTTTGGACCGCTTGCGCCACTGCGGCCGAGTGGTGTGCCATCTGAAGGAAATTGGCAGGGTTTTCGGTTGTTTGCGGACCGGTTCCGGCTGGCCGGATCACTGCCGTCCACCAGTTGATTGCCTAGCCGTTGTTGACCGACGAGTAACAGGGGGCTAGCTTTCAACCAGCCATCTCGCGCCTTTGCGATGCTATTCGGCGCTGCGGCCGAAAACCCCCACCGTGCAGTTTCACCGTTTATTCGGAGAATCATGACGTCTGTCGCGCACGCCGTAGAAATGATCATTGGAATCACCCCTTTCCATGAGCCGGACGCCCGGCTCGCGGCGGCCGTCAGCCGCGCCGGCGCGTTGGGCGTACTGGACCTGGGGAATGGCGACCGAAGATCCAGAGGGCCCTGGCGCGCATCCGGCGCTGGTCCCCGGCCCTTTCGGAGTACGGGTCGGACCGCACTGCCGGACCGGTCCGAGTGACCTCACCACGGGCCCCGGCGCCGCCCCGCACACCGTCGTCCTCGCGGTGGACGCGCCCTGGCGGGTCGACGAGGTCGTCGCGGAGCACCGGGTGCTGGTCGAGATCACCGACCTGGGCCAGGCGCTGACGGCGGTGCGCGCCGGTGCGCACGGGCTGATCGCCCGGGGCGCCGAAAGCGGCGGCAGGACAGGCGAGTTGAGCACCTTCGTCTTACTCCAGCACCTGCTCGCCGAGCCCGCCGTGGACGTCCCGGTCTGGGCCTGCGGCGGCATCGGCCCCCGTACAGCGTCCGCGGCCGTCGCAGGTGGCGCCGCCGGGGTCGTCCTGGACAGCCAACTCGCCCTGCTGGCCGAGTCGGGCCTCCCGGAGACGGCCGCCGCCGCACTCCGCTCGATGGACGGCTCCGAGACCACGGTGGTGGCCGGTCACCGCGTGCTCCTACGACGCGGCCCTGACGCCCCGCAGGTGCCCGCCGACCGGGTCTCCGAACTGCTCGGCGCCCGCGACCCGCGCACTCAGTTGCTGCCGGTCGGCCAGGACGGCTTCCTCGCCGCCCGCTTCGCGGAACGCTGGGGCGACGTGGGCCGCACGATACGCGAACTGACCTCCGCCGTACGGGAGTCGGTACGGAACGAGAGCCCGGCCGACGCCCTACGCGCAGGCTCCCCGATGAGCCGCGCCCTGGGCACTCAACTCCCCGTCGCCCAGGGCCCGATGACCAGGGTCAGCGACCAGGCCGACTTCGCGGCGGCCGTCGCCTCGGCCGGTGCGCTGCCGTTCGTCGCGCTCGCCCTGTCGACCGGCGAGCAGTCACGGGCGGTGCTGGCCGAGACCCGCGCCGCCGTGGGCGACCGGCCCTGGGGTGTCGGGGTGCTCGGCTTCGCGCCCGAGGAGATGCGCAACGCCCAGCTCGAAGCGGTACGGGAGTTGAGGCCCACGCACGCGATCATCGCGGGCGGTCGCCCCTCCCAGGCCGAGGCGTTGGAACGGTCCGGGATCGCCACCTTCCTTCACGTGCCCTCACCGGGACTGCTGCGGCAGTTCCTGGACGCCGGTGTCCGCAGGTTCGTGTTCGAGGGCTCCGAGTGCGGCGGCCACGTCGGACCACGCGGCAGCTTCCCGCTCTGGGAGGCCCAACTCGCCGTCCTGGAGGACTTCTTGGCGAAAGCCGACCCGGGTACGGCCGAACACGTCGAGGTCTTCTTCGCGGGCGGCGTCCACGACGAGCGCTCGGCCGCGATGGTGGCCGCGCTCGCCGCACCGCTCACCGCACGCGGCGCCGCCGTCGGCGTACTGATGGGCACCGCCTACCTCTTCACGGAGGAGGCGGTGACGCGTGGAACGGTCCAACCCCTCTTCCAGGAGCAGGTGGTCCGGGCCACCCGGACCGCGTTGCTGGAGACCGCGCCCGGTCATGCCACCCGCTGCATACCCAGCCCGTTCAGCGACAACTACCTGCTCTTCGAAGCCGAGTTGCGCGAGCAGGGCGTCCCGGACCGGCAGATCTGGGAGAAACTGGAACGGCTCAACGTCGGCCGGCTGCGCATCGCCAGCAAGGGCGTCGAGCGGGACGCGGCCGGTGCGCTGACCTCGGTGGACGAGCAACGCCAGTTCGCCGAGGGGATGTTCATGGCCGGCGAGGTCGCCGTGCTGCGTTCGGCGACCACCACGATCGACGCCCTGCACCGCTCGGTGACCGAGGGGGCGGCCGACTTCCTGGCCGAGACCTCGCGAACCCGCCGCGCCCGTCTGGGAGTCGAGGAGACGGCCGAGCCGGAGGCGCCGGCCCCGCTGGACATCGCTGTCATCGGCATGGCGTGCATGTTCCCGCAGGCACCCGACCTCCCCACGTTCTGGGCGAACATCCTCGGCGGACGCGACTCCGTCGACGAGGTCCCGCCCGACCGCTGGGACCCCGCCGTGCACTACTCCGCGGACAAGGGCGGCGCCACCCCGTCGAAGTGGGGCGGCTTCCTCCCGCGCATCCCCTTCGACCCGCTGCGCTACGGCATCCCGCCGACCTCCCTCGGCAGCATCGAACCGGTCCAGCTGTTGGCCCTCGAAGCCGCCCGGCGCTCCCTGGAGGACGCCGGATACGGCGACCGGGGGCGGGAGTTCGACCGCGCCCGCACCTCCGTGGTGTTCGGCGCCGAGGCCGGCAGCGACCTGTCCAACGCGACGACGCTGCGCGCCGTACTGCCCTCCTACTACGGCACGATCCCGCCGGGCGTCGAGGAGCAGCTCCCCGCGCTCACCGAGGACTCCTTCCCCGGCATGCTCTCGAACGTCATCTCGGGCCGCATCGCGAACCGGCTCGACCTCGGTGGCGCCAACTTCACCGTCGACGCGGCCTGCGCGTCCTCGCTGGCCGCCGTCGACGTCGCCTGCAAGGAACTCGTGGGCGGCACCAGCGATGTCGTGCTGTGCGGGGGCGCCGACCTCCACAACGGCATCAATGACTACGTCCTCTTCTCCTCCGTGCACGCCCTCTCCCCACCGGCCGCTCCCGCGCCTTCGACAGTTCGGCGGACGGCATCGCGCTCGGCGAGGGCGTCGCCTGCGTGGTCCTCAAGCGGCTCGCGGACGCGGAGCGGGACGGCGACCGGATCTACGGCGTGATCAAGGGAGTCGGCAGCTCCAGCGACGGCCGCTCCCTCGGCCTGACGGCACCCCGCCCCGAGGGCCAGCGTGCCGCGCTGGAACGGGCGTACCGCAACGCGGGCGTCTCCCCCGCCGACGTCGGGCTCGTCGAGGCGCACGGCACCGGCACGGTCGTCGGCGACCGCACCGAACTCTCCATCCTCAGCCAGGTGTTCACCGAGTCCGGCGCGGAGAGGGGCAGTTGCGCGCTCGGCTCGGTCAAGTCCCAGATCGGGCACACGAAGTGCGCCGCGGGCCTCGCCGGTCTCATCAAGACCGTGCTGTCCCTCTACACCGGCGTCAAGCCGCCCACCCTGCACATGAAGCAGCCCAACCCGGCCTGGCAGGAGGACAGCAGCCCGTTCGTCTTCCACGCCCGCCCACGGCCGTGGGCGGCACCGGCCGAGGAACGCGTCGCGGGCCTCAGCGCGTTCGGCTTCGGCGGCACCAACTTCCACGCGGTGATCGGGGCTTACGGCGACGCCGTACCCCCGCACAGGGTCTGGACGCGTGGCCCGCCGAGCTGTTCACGTTCCGGGAGCCGACCGGGCGGTGGCACGGCGGGGCGTCGAGGAGATCCTGACGCTCGCGGAGACCGGTCACTGGAGGCTGCGTGACCTCGCGCTGAGTGCGTCACGGCGGGCGGATGCCCGGCTAGAACCGGTCCAGGTGGCCGTCGTGGCGCGGGATGTGGAGGAGCTGGTCGGGCAGCTGCGGCGGGCGCTGGACGGTGAGCAGGATCCGGCCGCCGGTATTCACCTCGGTGATGCGAGCGTGGATTCCGGCAAGGTCGCCTTCCTCTTCCCCGGCCAGGGCAGTCAGCGCCCCGGCATGCTCGCCGACGTCTTCATCGCCTTCCCCGAGCTGCAGCACTACCTGCACCTCGGCCGCGACCACACCGACGCGCTCTACCCGCCGACCGCCTTCGACGACACCGCCCGTGACCGCCAGCAGGCAGGCCTTACCGACACCCGGGTCGCGCAACCCGCCCTGGGAATCGCCGGGTTGGCCGCCCACGCCCTGCTCACCGAGGCGGGCGTGCGGCCCGACATGGCGGCCGGGCACAGCTACGGCGAGCTGGTCGCGCTGTGCGCGACCGGTGCGATCACGCCGGAAGCGCTGCTGGAGCTGAGCACCGAACGCGCGGCGGCGATCCTCGAAGCCACCGGCACGGACGACCCGGGCACCATGGCCGCGGTGGCGGCAGGCGCCGAGGACGTCGAACAGGCCCTGAAGGAGGCCGACGCACCGGACTCCGTCGTCATCGCCAACCACAACTCCCCTCGCCAGACGGTGATTTCGGGCCCGACGGAGGCAGTCGCCACCGCCATACGCCTCCTGCGCGAAGCCGGTCTCGGCGCCCAACGCATCCCCGTCGCCTGCGCCTTCCACAGTCCGCTCGTGGCGGGCGCCGGTGAGCGCTTCGCACAGGCCCTCGCCCAACGCCCTGTCCTCACCCCCGAGTTCCCCGTGTGGTCCAACCGCACGGCGGCCCCCTACGGCGACGACGCCGACGCGGTCAGGTCCGAACTCGCCGCGCAGATCGGCTCCCCGGTTGGCTTCGTCGCGGAGATCGAGGCGATGTACGAGGCGGGCGCCCGGGTCTTCGTCGAGGCCGGACCCGGCTCCGTCCTCACCCGTCTGGTCGGCCAGATCCTCGGCGACCGCCCGCACCGCACCGTCGCCTGCGAGCCCAACCAGAACAGCGGGCTGCGCGGCTGGCTCGACGCACTGGCCCAACTGGCCGTCGCCGGGGTGCCGGTACGCACCGCCTGGCTCTTCAACGGGCGCGACGCCGTCGACGCCGCCCGCACTCCCGTGCCCTCGCGACCCGGCTGGACGGTGGACGGACAGCTCGTCCGCACCGCCGCCGGAGCACTCCTGCCCGGTGCCCTCGCACCGGCCCGACGCGTTGTGGAGACGACTGTGACGACGAACCCTCAGGACGGTGCCCCCGTCGAGGCGAACAGGGACGCGCTCATCTCCGAATTCCTGCGCACCAGCCGGGAGATGGTGGCCGCGCAACGGGATGTGCTGCTGACGTACTTCGGCGCGGTACAGGGCACGGCACCGCAGGGCACCTGGATACCCGCACCGGCGGCACCCGCCGCGATCGAGGCGCTCCCCAGGTACCCGCCCTGCCGGCCGCGACAGCACCCGTACCTCGACAGGTCACGGCTGTCGCGGAGTTGCCCGCCCCCAGGCACCCGAAACCGTCACCGAGGCCGACGTACTCCGGGTCGTCCTGGAGATCATCAGCGAGCGCACCGGCTACCCCGTCGACATGATCGAGCCCGACCTCGACCTGGAGGCGGACCTCAGCATCGACTCCATCAAGCGCGCCGAGATCGCCGGCGAGCTGGCCCAACGGCTGGGCATCGGCGGCGGGATGGACGTCGCGACGCTGGACGACGCCGAGTTGGAGGACCTGGCGAAGGCCCGCACGGCGGCCTCCGTCACCGGCTGGCTGTCGGCCCGGCTGACGGCACCCTCGGCGACGGACGAGACTCCCGCGACTGTCAGCACCCCTGAGGTCGCCTCCCCACCTGCCCCCGTGCCGCAGGACGCGGTCACCGGCGTCGCCCCGAAGCGCCTCCAACTGCGCCCGGTACTCCTGGCACACCAGGACGGCGACAACCCGGCGGACCCGGCATCCGTGCTGAGCGGCCGACGCGTCGTCCTCTACGGCGACGGAGGCAGCGACGTCCCGGAGACGGTCGCGGCCCGCCTCTCCTCCTACGGCGCCGACGCGGTGATCGTCTCCCCGAGCACCAACTCTCCGACGCCGACGGCCAGGTGGACGGCATCCTGTACCTCGCCCCGCTCACGGCGTCGGCACCGGTGCTGCCGGACGCGTTCCCCGTGTTCCAGGCCGCCCTGCGGCGCGGCCCCCGCCAACTCCTGGCGGTACAGCGGGCGGACGGCGGATCGGCGGGCCTGCACGGACTGTTCCGCACCGTCGCGCGTGAGTACCCGGACACCGTCGCCCGGGTCATCGAGCTGTCGGACACCGCACCGGCCGCCGTCGCCGATGCCCTGATCGCCGAACTCCTCGCACCCGACACCGAGCCGGTCGTACTCCGAACTGCCGCCGGACGGCACGGACTTGCGCTGACCGAGACGCCGCTCGGCGCGCTCGCGACGAACGGTGCCGGACCCGCCGGTGACGGAGTCGCGGAGGCCGCCGCGATCGGGCTCGACCGTGACTCGGTGGTGCTGCTGGTGGGCGGAGCGCGGGGCATCACCGCGAAGTTCGCCGCCGCGCTCGCCGCGGCCTCCCGCTGCCGTATCGAACTGCTGGGCAGGACGGCCGCACCGGCCGGACCCGAGGACCCGGCGACCGCGGGCGCCCGCACCCCGGCCGAACTGCGTGCCGCCCTCGCCCGCACCAGCGGTGGACTCACACCCGCCGAGATCAACCGCACCGCCGAACTCCTGCTCGCCCAGCGGGAGATCACCGCGACCCTCGACGAACTCGCCGCCCTCGGCAGCCAGGCCCGCTACCACTCCGTCGACTTCCGCGAACCGGACGCCGCGCTCCAGGCGGTCAAGGAGATCCACGCCGAACACGGCCGCCTCGACGGTGTCGTCTACGCGGCCGGGGTCATCGAGGACCGGCTGATCGCCGAGAAGACCACCGAGTCCTTCCAGCGGGTCTACGGCACGAAGATCCACGGCGCCGGGACGCTGCTGTCGGCGCTGGAGGAGCTGCCCAACGGCCCTGCTTTCGCGGTGCTGTTCGGCTCCATCTCGGCCGTCCTCGGCAATCGTGGCCAGGTCGACTACGCCGCCGCGAACGACGCGTTGCAGAGCCTGGGCACCGACTGGGCGGCCCGCACCGGGCACCGCGCCCTCACCGTGCACTGGGGTCCTTGGGCGCCCACCGGTGGCCACCACGGCATGGTCACGCCGGAGTTGGGACGCGAGTACGCCCGGCGCGGTATCTCGCTGATCGACCCCGAGGAGGGCACCGCGGCCCTGCTGCGTGAACTCGCCTGGGGCGACGAGTCGGCAGGGGCCGTCGTCTACACCGCTTCGGGCTGGTAGCCGTGACGGACGCTCAAGTGCCGGTCGCGATCGTGGGGATGTCGGTGCTGCTGCCGGGCGCCGCCGACCTCGACGCGTACTGGCGGAATCTGCTGGGCGGCACCGACGCCATCAGCGAGGTCCCGGACGGGCGTTGGGACGCGGACTACTACCGCCCGGACTCCGCGAGCGGTCCGGCCGTCGCCGACCAGGTGTACTGCCGGCGCGGTGGTTTCGTGGACGAGTTGGCCGAGGTCGAGGTCACCCGGTTCGGCATCATGCCGAACTCGGTGCCCGGCACCGAACCCGACCAGCTCATCGCCCTCCACGTGGCCGCCGCCGCCGCCTCGCCGACGCGGGCGGCGAGGCCCGCCTGCCCGACCGGCAGCGCGTCGGCGTCGTGCTCGGCCGGGGCGGCTACCTCACCCCCGGCCTGGTCCGCCTCGACCAGCGGGTCCGCACGGCGGGCCAACTCGTGCACACCCTGGGCGAGTTGCTGCCCGACCTGGACCCCGGCCAACTCGACCGCATCCGCGCCGCGTTCACCGAACGGCTCGGCCCCGACAGCCCCGAGTCGGTCATCGGCCTGGTCCCCAACCTCGCGGCGTCCCGTGTCGCCAACCGCCTCGACCTGCGCGGCCCGGCGTACACGGTGGACGCGGCCTGCGCGTCCTCGCTGATCGCCGTGGATCAGGCGGTCACCGAACTGGCCGCCGGGCGCTGTGACTTGATGCTCGCCGGCGGTGTCCACCACTGCCACGACATCACGCTGTGGAGCGTCTTCTCCCAGCTGCGCGCGCTCTCCCCGAGCCAGCGCATCCGCCCCTTCCACCGCGATGCCGACGGCATCCTGATCGGCGAGGGCACGGGCGTCGTCGTCCTCAAGCGCCTCGCCGACGCCGAACGCGACGGAGACCGGATCTACGCCGTGATCCGCGGCACCGGTGTGTCCAGCGACGGCCGCGCGGCGAGTCTCGTCAACCCCGACTCGGCCGGCCAGACCCACGCCGTACGGCAGGCCTGGCGGGCGGCGGGACTCGACCCCGCGCTGCCCGGTTCGATCGGTCTCCTTGAGGCGCACGGCACGGCGACACCCGCCGGTGACGCGGCCGAACTCGCCACGCTGGCCGAGGTGTTCGGGGACACGGGCACCTCCCACGGCCGTGCGGTCATCGGCTCGGTGAAGTCGATGATCGGCCACACGATGCCGGCCGCCGGAGTCGCCGGTCTGGTCAAGGCCGCCCTCGCCGTCCACCACGGCATGCTCCTGCCGACCCTGCACTGCGACGACCCGCATCCGGCGCTCGCCGCCACCCGGTTCCGCCCGCTGGAGCAGGCGGCACCCTGGGAGACGACCCCGAACACCCGATACGCCGGGCGGCGGTCAACGCGTTCGGGTTCGGCGGCATCAACGCGCATGTGGTGCTGGAGGAAGCGCCCGGGGCACGCGCATCACGTTCGGCGGCAGCGGTCGCCGACCAACCGGAACGCCCCCGTGCCCGCACGGCCTCCGTGGACGAACCGGAGCGCGTGCTGACGCTCGCCGCCGACAGCCCCGAGGCCCTCGCCGCACTGCTGGACACCGACGACTCCACTCTTCTCTCCGCACCCAACGCCCCTGCCACCTCCGGCCGTTCACGGCTCGGTATCGTCGCCCCGGACGCCAGGCGCCTCGCGCTGGCGCGGCGGGCGGTCGCCAAGGGGCGTGCCTGGCAGGGCCGTAGCGATGTGTGGTTCACGCCGAGCCCGCTCATCGGACCCGGCGCGGGCAAGCTGGCGTTCGTCTTCCCGGGCCTGGAGGGCGACTTCACACCCCGGGTCGAGGACGTGGCCGCGTACTTCGGCCTGCGTGAGACCCGGTCCGCAACTCCCGCGCAGGTAGGAGATGTCGGCCGTCACGGCTTCGATGTCGTGGGCGTCGGGCGGCTGTTGGACGCCGCGCTGCGCAGGATGGGCGTCGTCCCGGACGCGGTCGCCGGACACAGCGTCGGCGAGTGGACCGCGATGACGGCCGCCGGGGTGTACGCGCCGGACGAGGTCAGCGACTTCATGGAGGCGTTCGACCCCGACTCGGTGACGGTCCCCGGCCTCGCGTTCGGGGCGATCAGGGCCCCGGCCGAGCGCGTGCTGTCGGCACTCGCCGCCGACTGGCCGGCCGCTGGGATCGTCCTCTCGCACGACAACGCGCCGGGCCAGTCGATGGTGTGTGGACCGGACCGAGCGGTGGACGCGTTCGTGCGGTCCTTCCGTGCGCAGGGTGTCCTGAGCCAGCTCCTGCCGTTCCAATCCGGCTTCCACACACCGATGTTGAAGCCCTATCTCGCCCCGATCGAAGAGGCCACGAACCGCTTCCGCCTCCACCCGCCGACGGTCCCCCTCTGGTCCGGGACCACGGCCGCGCCGTACCCCGCGGAGGAGTCGGGGGTACGCGCGCTCTTCATCCGCCATCTCCTGGAACCCGTGCGCTTCCGCCAACTCGTCGAGGCCATGTACGCCGCCGGCCACCGCGCCTTCGTCCAGGTCGGCACGGGCCAGCTCGGCTCCCTCATCGACGCCACCCTCAGCGGACGCGACCACCTGGTGGTGGCCGCGAACTCGCCCCACCGCTCCGGCCTGGCCCAACTCCGGCGCGTGGCAACAGCCTTGTGGTCGGCGGGCGGAACGACAGACCCTGTGACGCTGGCTCCCCAGAAGCCCGCGCCACGACGGGAACGGCCCCCGACGCGGCTCGACATGGACGGCGCCCTCGTCTCCCTCGACGCCCCGACCTTGGTGAAACTGCGGGCGGAACTACGGACACCGGCCGCCGCCAACGCTCCCGCCCCCGCTGCCCTTTCACCCCTGGACGCCCTCACCGACCGCTTCCCGGCCGCCGCCGAACTGCACGCCCTCATGCGTGACACCGCCGACACGGCCGCCCAACTCATCGGCGCGGGCAGCCGTCGTACCGCGACGGCCGTTCCCCGCACCGCGAATCGCGGCCGCGCCTCCCGCTTCCCCACGGGAGTGGCAGACCACGGTCCATGTCTCCCCCGAGTCCATGCCGTACCTCATGGACCACTGCTTCTTCCCACAGCGCCCCAACTGGCCCGATGTGGCTGACCGTTGGCCGGTGGTGCCCGCGACCACGATCGTGCAGCACATCATCGAGCTGGCGGAGCGGGCCGCCCCGGGGATGCGCGCGGTCGCCGTGCACGACGCGCGGTTCGACCGGTGGCTGACGGCGACACCGGCAATCGACGTACCGGTACGGGTAGTCGCGGACAGCCCCGACCGCCTGGCCGTCTCCTTCGGCCCGCACGCCCGCGGTGTGGTCGAACTGGCCCCCGCCCACGCCCCGTCACCCGCACCGCACCCCCGCCCGGACCCGTCCACCGAGCGCGTCCCCGACCACACCGCGGCCCATCTCTACGACGAACGCTGGATGTTCCACGGCCCGGCGTTCCAGGGAGTCACCGAACTCACCGCGATCGGCGACCGCCACGTACGCGGCATCATCACCACACCGCCCGCCCCCGGCGCCCTGCTCGACAACGTGGGCCAGATCCTGGGCTATTGGATCATGGCGACCCGCACGGAACGCACCGTCGTCTTCCCGGTCGGCATGCGCGAGATGCGCTTCTACGGCCCCCATCCGCGCCCGGGCACGGAGGTGGAGTGCCTGGTGCGGATCACCTCGCTCACCGACACCGTGCTCGAAGCCGATGTACGGCTCACGGTCGACGGCATGGTGTGGGCGGAGCTGACCGGCTGGCAGGACCGGCGCTTCGACAACGACCCGCAGACCAAGCCGGTCGAGCGCTTCCCCGAGCGCAACACCCTGTCCGAGGCCCGCCCCGGCGGCCGGACCCTGCTCAACGAGCGCTGGCCCGACCTCGCATCCCGCGATCTCATCATGCGCAACTCCCTCAGCAGCGTGGAGCGTTCGCAGTACGCGGAGCATCCGCCGCGCGGGCGCAGGCAGTGGCTGCTGGGCCGGATCGCGGTGAAGGACGCGGTGCGGCAGTGGCTGTGGAGCCAGGGCGCCGGACCGGTCTTTCCGGCGGAGATCCGGGTCCACAACGACGAGTCGGGCCGCCCGTACGTCACCGGTCTGCATGGCAGGACCCTGCCCCCGCTGGACGTCTCGCTCGCCCACCGCGCCGAGGCGGCGGTCGCGATCGTACGGCCGCATGTGCCCGGGCCCGGCCCCGGGATCGACATCGAGGAGGTCGTGGACCGGCCCCGGCCACGCTCACCACCGCGCTCGGTGAGGAAGAAATCGATCTGCTGCGGGCTCAGTTGGCGACCAGCGGGGAGTCGGAGGCGCTGTGGTTCGCCCGCTTCTGGGCGGCGAAGGAGGCGGTGGCCAAGGCGGAGGGCACCGGCTTCCGGGGCCGGCCGCGTGACTTCGCCGTCTTCCACGTGGCCTCCGGGTCACGGCTGTTGGTGTCAGGGCGGCTGGAACGCGCCTACACCGTGCACTACGAGCCGGCCGGCAATCCCCCAGTCTGCCGGACAGGACCTACGTCGTGGCCTGGACGACGGGACCCGCGCACGAGGAGGAGTACGACCGATGACCCCACCACCGAGGACACCGTCCTCGCCGATCTCACCGGCATGCTCACCACGCTCCTGGAGGACGAGTACGGCGTCGACGACGTCGAGATCACCATGACGACGACCTTCAACCGCGATCTGGAACTGGAGAGCATCGACCTGGTGACCCTGGCCGGACTGCTCCAGGAGCACTACGGCACGAAGGTCAACTTCGCCGAGTTCCTGGCCGGGATGGAGTTCGACGAGATCATCGAACTCACCGTCGGCCGGCTCGTGGAGTACGTCGTGCAGAGCCTCAAGGCAGCCGAGGCGGGCTGACCCATGGCGATGGTCGACACCGGTCAACTCCGGTTGCACGTACAGCGGATGAGCCCACCCGACGGCCGTCCGGTCACCGCCACCGCGGTGCTCGTGCACGGTCTGCTCACCGACAGCCTGGCCAGCTACTACTTCACCATCGCGCCGCCGTTCGCGCTGGCGGGCATCGATGTCGTCATGTACGACCTGCGCGGTCACGGCCGCAGCGGGCGCCCGGCCACGGGTTACACCCTCGACGACAACATCGACGACCTGGAGGCGCTGCTCGACCGCCTGGAGGTGTCGGGACCGGTGCACCTGGTCGGCAACTCCTACGGCGGGACGGTCGCGTTCGGCTACGCGGCCCGCCATCCGGAGCGGGCCGCGAGTGTCTCGCTCATCGAGTCGGAACCGGCGACCACGGCCTGGGCGCCGAAGCTCGGCGGCATCCTGGACCGTGTGCTGCACGAGCTGGCGCACAACGAGGACGACGCCATCGCGTGGATCAGTGCGAACCGCGGCCACAACACCGCCCGTCTCGCGAAGGGCGCCGCCCGCCTGGCCCGCGAGACCTCGCTCTCCCAGGACATCCCGGCCAGCGCGGTGTTGACGGAGGATCAGATTCGCGCGGTGGACTGCCCGGTGCTCGGCATCTACGGCGGGGACTCCGACCTCGCCCTGCTCGCACCGTGGCTGGAGTCCACGCTGCCGGACTGCCGGACCGTCGTCGTCCCCGGCCATGAGCACTCGGTGCTGGTCGAGGCGGCGGGCACCGTCGGCGGGCACATCCTCTCCCTGATCCAGGCGAGCGCGCCCGCGGCGGCGGTCCGGTGAGCCGGTTCCTGTTCGTCGTCCCGCCCCTGGTGGGCCACATCAACCCGGCCGCCGCCGTGGCCGCCGAACTGGGCGCCCGTGGCCACGAGTTGGCGTGGGCGTGCGCCGATCCCGCGCTCGTACGACGGCTCGCGGACGAGACCGCGACCGTGTTCACGTGCGCCGGGCCGCTGCCGGGCGACTGGGGCGGTGCTCGCCCGGCGGACATCCGTGGCCCGGAGGCGCTGAAGTTCCTGTGGGAACGCTTCCTGGCGCCGCTGGCCGTGGAGATGGCACCGGCTGTCGAGGCGGCCGTGACGGAGTTCCGGCCGGACGTGGTCGTCGCCGATCAACAGGCCCTGGCCGGTGGGCTGGTGGCCGAGCGGCTGGGGGTGACGTGGGCGACCTCGGCGACCACGACGGCCGAGTTCACCGACCCGCTGGCGGGCATGCCCAAGGTCACGGGTGGCTGGACGGGCTGCTCGGCGAGCTGCGGGCCGGCATCGGCGACCCGTCGGGCAGCGCGGACCCGCGCTTCTCCCCGCATCTGGTGCTGGCGTTCAGCACCCCGAACTCGCGGGGCCCGGAGCCCGGTTGGGCGACTCGATCCGCTGGGTGGGCCCGTCGATCGCCACGCGTCCGGCCACTCCGGACTTCCCCTGGGACTGGCTGGACAAGTCGCGCGCCACGGTCCTGGTGAGCCTCGGCACCGCCAACACGGACGTGGGAGCGCGCTTCCTCACCGAGTGCGTGACGGCGTTACGAGCCCGAACCGACCGCGTCCAGGCGGTGATTGCCGATCCGGGCCGGACCCTGGGCACGCCCGACGGACAGGACAAGGATCTGCTGATCCTCCCGTCCGTCCCCCAACTCCCCTTCTCGAACAGGTCGACGCGGTCGTCTGTCACGCCGGGCACAACACGGTCTGCGAGGCCCTCTGGCACGGCGTCCCCCTCGTCGTCGCCCCGATCCGCGACGACCAGCCCGTCGTGGCCGCCCAAGTCACCGGCGCCGGTGCGGGAGTCCGGGTCCGCTTCGGCCGGGTGACGGCCACCCGACTCGGCGCGGCCCTGGACGCCGTACTCCACGAACCCGCGTACCGCGCCGCCGCCGACCGCGTCCGTACGGCGTTCCGCGCGGCCGGCGGCACCCGCACGGCGGCGGACCATCTGGAGCGGCTGACGGCCGGCGCGTCCCTCAAGGAGGACCAGTGAGCAACGAGCCCGTGAACGACGAGCCGCAGACCGCGCCCCCGAGCCGCACCGAGCAGATCACCGCCCTGCGCCCCGCCTACCAGGCCGACCTGGCCGAGGGGTTGGACCGGTTCTTCGAACCCCGGCGCGAGACCTGCCCCTGGTGCGACTCCTCCCGGCTCCGGACCAGACTGCGCACCAAGGACCTGATCCAACACAAGCCGGGCACCTTCGAGTTGGACCAGTGCGAGGACTGCCGGCACACGTTCCAGAACCCCCGACTGAGCCCGGCCGGGCTGGAGTTCTACTACCGGGACTTCTACGACGGCCTGGGCGAGAAGCAGTTGGGCAACACCTTCGCCGCCCGTACCAAGATGTACGAGCAGCGCGCGCAGTCACTGCTCCCGCACTCGCCGACTCCCAAGAACTGGCTGGACGTCGGAACGGGCCACGGCCACTTCTGCGAGTCGGCCCGCACGGTCTACCCCGACACCACCTTCGACGGCCTCGACTTCACGGACGGCGCCGAACTCGCCGAGCAGGCGGGCCGGGTGGAGCGCGGCTACCGGGGCAGCTTCCCGGAGTTGGCCCCGGGTCTCGCGGGCCACTACGACGTCGTCAGCATGTTCCACTACCTGGAGCACAGCACCGAGCCCGAGCGCGAACTGGCCGCCGCGCACCAGGCCGTGCGCCCGGGCGGCCATCTCCTGATCGAGGTCCCGGACCCCGACAGCCGCTACTCCCGGCTGCTGGGCCGCTGGTGGCTGCCGTGGCTCCAGCCGCAGCACCTGCACTTCGTCCCGGTCGAGAACCTGCGCCGCCGTCTGACCGACCTGGGTTTCACCGTCGTGGCCGAACAGCACGCGGAACCCCACGACCCGGTCGACCTCCTGGCCGGCACCTGGCTGGCCCTGGATACGGCCGCGCCCCGCGACGACCTCCCGTGGCTGCCGAAGCCGCCGTCGGTGTTGGCCCGTACGGGCCGTGCGGCGGTGTTGATCGCGGGGATACCGGCGCTGCTCCTCGGAACGCTCCTGGACCGGTTCGTCGTGAAGCGCCTGTCGCACCGGCTGGGGTGTCGAACGCGTACCGGCTGGTGGCGCGACGGGACTGAGCCCGCTCGCTCAGGGACACGCACGGGCTGAGTACCGCCCAGCACTTCCCGAGTACCGGTCGGCCCCCATTGAATGATGCATTCACCGCGTCTAGCATCACTTGGTGATTCCATCAATTCCCGTCTGACTTTCGCTCGTTGACAGCGAGCGTGACGGGGGCGTGGCGACGGCGAGCGGCCGCGGCCCGGTTCCGGGGCTCCGGCCGCTCGTCCACAGGTCCAACTCAGCTCGCGGTACGGCGAATTCGCCCCTCGTACCGCTTCTCCAGCTCCAGATTGCCCTCGAACCCGCCGGGCACGTTGGCCGAGACATAGACGGGGGCCGCTCCCCGAGGCGATCAACCGGGCCGCCGCCTCGGCGACCGACAGCTGGACGAGCATCGCGCCGGTGAGCGTGGACAGGGCGCACACGGCACCGCCCGTGGGGAGTTCGAGGAGGGCGTCGCCGCGCGGGGCCGCGTTGTCGAGGACGACGTCGGCGAGGTCGGCGAGCTTCTTGCCGCTCGGGTGACCGGCCGGGACGGCCCGGGTGTGGGCGAGCGAGGTGATGGCCAGCAGCCGGTGACCGCGCTCCTTCACCCGCAGGGCCATCTCCACGATCACCTTGTTCACACCGGAGTTGGAGATGATCACGAAGAGATCCTCGGGGCGGGGCGCGGCGAGGTCGTAGAGGCGGTCGGCGACCCCGGCCCGGCGTTCCAGCAGCGGGTCGTCGAGGACGCTCGGGGCGTCGCCGCCGTAGAGGACGAGGTCGGTGATGCCGAGGCGGTTGGTGGGGACCAGACCCCCTGCGCGGCCCGCGAGTTCGAGGACCATGGCCTGGGAGTGGCCGGTGCCGAAGGCCTGGACGACGCCGTCGGTGCGGACGCAGTCCGCGATCAGTTCGGCGGCGCGGGACACGGAGTCGCGGCTGGACTCGGTGATGTGCTGGAGGACGGCCAGGCTCTCGCGCGCGAAGGTCTCGGCGCTTACGGACTCGGCGGACACACGATTCTCCCCACCGGTGGATCAAGCCACCTGTTTCTTCTTGATCAATGAATCAATAAATCACATGCGGTCCTGGTATTCAATCGATGGCCTGTGGGGTGGCTGATACCTTCTGCACATGCCCCCGACAGACGTCACCGCCCTGATCCGCACCGAGCTGCCCCGGCTGGCCGGCTCGCTGCGGAAGGTCGGCGAGCTGATCCTGGAGGATCCTGCCGCCGTCACGCACTGTTCGGCCGCCGAACTCGGCCGCCGCACCGGTACCTCGCAGGCGACGGTGACCCGGTTCTGCCGGGCGGTGGGCCTCGACTCGTACCAGCATCTGCTGATCGAGCTGGCCCAGGAGCGCGGTCGCGGCGAGGTCTCGGACTGGGGCACCGCCGAGATCGGCCCGGACATCTCCCCGGACGACGATCTCGAACGGGTCGTGCAGGTCGTGGGCAGCGCGGACCTCCGCGCGGTGCAGCACACGATCGACCGGATCGACCTCGACGCGGTGGAGCGCGCGGCCACCGCCGCCGCCCGCGCCCGACGGATCGACGTCTACGGCATCGGCGGCAGCGGGGCGGTCGCCCAGGAGACCGAGACCCGGCTGTTCCGCATCGGCTGCGCGGTGCGCGGCTGGACCGAGGTGCACGCGGCCGCCACCTCCGCCGCCCTGCTCACCCCGGCGGACGTCGCGATCGGCATCTCCCAGTCCGGTTCGACCCGCGAGACCATCGAGCCCTTCGAGCTGGCCAAGGAGCGCGGCGCCACCACCATCGCCCTCACCTCCGACCCGCGCTCCCCGCTCGCCCGCGCCGCCGACATCCGGCTCATCTCCTCGTCCTCCGCGACGAGTTTCCCCACCGGCATCATCGGCGCCCGCCACTCCGTCCTGGTCCTCATCGACTGTCTCTACGTCCGCATCGCGCAGCTCTCCTACCAGCGCGCGAGCGCCTCACTCGCCCTGACCGACCACATCGCGGGGGGAGCACACGGCGAAGTCCCGCCGGGGCCGGTGATCCCAGCCGGACCGAGGCGGTGAACTCGGCCGGGTCTGCATGGCTGAACCACCGGAATTACGCGGACATGGTTGTTTAAATCATCTCCGCAGTGTCGGCATGGGCGCTCAGCCGAGTCTCTGGTAGGGACAGGCGGGCGAGGGCGACCGCGCCCCGGCAGCCGTCCGGTACCCAGTCGAGGGTGAGGCCGAGGGTGTGGAGGCGGGCGGTGAGGGGCGCGGTCAACGGGCCTTCGGGGCCGAGCAGTCCGCCGGTGGCGACGAGGGCGCTCACCGGGGTGCGGCTGCAACGCCCTTACGGTGTCGGTCAGTTGGGCCGCCGCCTCGTCGAGGATGCCTTCCGCCACGGTGTCCTTCTTCTCTGCCGCCTCGACGACCAGGGGGCGAACCGGGCCAGGCGGATGGGGAGTTCGGCCATGACGGCGGGGAGGGCGTGCATCCGGTAGGCCTCGCGGTGGACGCGGGTCCAGTCGCCGTCGCCGGGCAGGTCCTCGGCCGGTACCCCGAGGGCCTGTCCGACGGACCCGGCCAGCACGGTCGTAGCGCCGCGTCCGTCTGCCATGCGGAGCGCCGCGCGGACCGCGCTGCGGCCGATCCAGAAGCCGCTGCCGTCGTCGCCGAGGAGCCAGCCGTCGCCGTCGACGCTGGTCGTGGTGCGCCGGTCGGTGATGCGCAGGGCGACCGCGCCGGTGCCGGCGACCAGGGCGAGGCCGTCGGCCGGGGCGCCGGGGGCAGAGGCGAAGGCCGCCTCGATGTCGCTGCAGACGCGGAGCCGCCCGGCGGGGATGCCGAGGCGGTTCAGCGCGGCCGTGAGGGCGGCGCGGGCGTTGACGTGTCCCGGATCCTCGGTGGAGGCGGCCGTGGCGCCCGCGAAGCCGCCGGACACGGCGACCACCCGGGCGCGCATCGCCTCGGGGACGGCCTGGCCGATCGCCTCGGCCAGGTGGTCGGCGAGGCGCGGGACCGGCACGGTCAGGGCGTTGCCGGGACCGGCCGCTCCCTCGCCGAAGGGACGGCCGTCCTCGGCGGCGGCGAGGACGGCGCGGGTACGGGTGCCTCCGGCATCGAGGCCGATCACCCATTCCTGGTTCACATCATTGCTCATCGCTGACTAGCGTTGTCTGTACATTCGCCCGGAACAAGGGCCAGCAGGACGAGGTGCGAGACCGGACCTGGGGAGGATCCCATTCCTGCGCTCCGCTTCGGCGTCACCTTCCGCGACCGGCCTGCGCCCGGCGGTCACGCGCCCGCCAACACCTCCGCGACGGCCCGCAGGTTGACCTTCCCCCGGCCGTAGGAGCAGAGGGCGCCGCCCTCCGGCAGCCCGGTGTCGAGCAACAGGGCATCGGGTCGCCGGGCCGCCAGCGTGTCGCGCAACCGGGCCTGCCAGGGGTGCAGTCCGGCGTCGGAGGTGGCGACGACCAGCGGGGTGCCCGTCCGTACGATCCCGTCGACGAGGGCGGCGCAGTCCGTCGGCTCAGTGTTGAGTGCCGTACCCGTGGCCGTGGGGTCGAGTGCGCGGAGTTCGGTGAGGAGGTCCTCACCGCCCCAGTCGAGGGCGGGGTGCGGGGCCGGGAACAGGTCGACGACGTGGGCGCCGCGCACCGGCGCGGGCAGGGTCCGGGTGCGCACGGCGCGGCGGGCCGCTTCGAGGCCGGCGCCCGCGTCCCAGGGGGCGACCGTACGGCGCGGGGTCGCGTACCGCTCGGCGAGGCGCCGTACGCGGCCTGCCGCCTCCCAGATCCGCTCTTCGGGCAGTACGCGGGAGTGCAGGGCGTCGAAAACGGCGTCGCGGCAGGCCAGGGTGACCGTCAAGTCCGGTACGGCGACGATGACTTGGTCCGCTCCGGCGGCGAGGGCGATCCGGGCCCCGGCGGCCTCGCCGTACGCGTCGGCGATCGCCTTCATCTCCAGGGCGTCGCTCACCAGGACGCCGTCGAAGCCGAGTTCGAGGCGGAGCAGATCGCCGAGGATGCGGCGGCTCAGGGTGGCGGGGCGGTTGGCGTCGAGGGCCGGGAACACGACGTGGGCGCTCATCAGCATCGGGACGCCCGCCTCGATGGCGGCGCGGAACGGAGCGAGATCGACGAGGAGTTGGTCGTAGGGCCGCGGATCGACCGCGATGCCGTGATGGCTGTCGGTGACGGTGCCGCCGTGGCCGGGGAAGTGCTTGGCGCAGGAGGCGACGCCGCGGACGTCGGTGGCGGTGATCCAGGCGCGCAGCTGACGGCCGGCCAGGACGGGGTCGGCGCCGAAGGAGCGGGTGCGCACGATCGGGTTGCGCGGCTGGTGCTGGAGGTCGGCGACGGGCGCGTAGGAGGCGGTGATGCCGAGCGTGGCGAGGTGGCCGGCGAGGGCGTCAGCGCAACGGGCGGTCAGGGCCGGGTCGTCGACGACCCCGAGGGCGTAGGAACCGGGGGCCTCGGGGGCGTCGGCGTTCACCAAGTGGCCTATGCCGCCGCCCTCGTTGTCGATGGCGACGAGCACGTCCGGTCGCAGCGCGCGGAGTTCGTCGGTGAGGCGGCGCACCTGTTCGGCGTCGCGCACATTGCGGGTGAAGAGGATGACCCCGCCGAGACCGCGGTCGATGAGCCGCTTGAGCGTGTGCGGGACGGTCGTCGTGCCGTCGAACCCGGCGACCAGACAGCGGTGGGCCGCCTCGTCGAGGTCGGCGGGGAGGGCGGTCGCGGCGGCGGACGGACGCTCGGCGTGGGTCATAATGGAATTCAAATGGCTCGATCAACCGAAAGTCAACAAAACGATGGATTGTTGATTCAGGCAATGAACTGGAATGAACTGGAATGATCTGGAGTGGCGCGGGCCCGGCGCGGGGATGACACAGAGGACTGGCCCGGGCCGGGACAGGTGATGCGGGTGCGTGTTCCCCACGCCCCACCCGCACCGCACGCCGCGACCACCGTGCCATTCACGCCATGTATGCCGTCCGCGTCGCCCACCCGCCCGCGCGCCTTCCGCTTCCGGACACCGCGGCGTCATACCGGAGGGGAACGTTTCGCCTCGTGTCCCTGCTTCCGCTCGAAGACATCCCCGGGCCGCTCCCCCGCCTCCACCGCCGGCCCCGCTCCCGCCCCCGTCCCCTTCCGGCTCCCTTCCGCGGCGCGCCTCGTCACCAAGGTGCTGACCCTGCTGCCCCTGCTGCTGATCGCGGTGTGGGCGGCGGTCGACTGGCGTGCCATGTACGACGGCGCGACCCGGCTCGCCTCCGCCGACCCCTGGTGGCTGCTGGCCGCGTTCTTCTTCACCTGCCTCGGCTGGGGCACCGCCGCCCTGGTCCGCCAGGGTGCCGTGCCGGAACGGCTGCCGACCGGTCTGCTGATCGCCTCCCAGTTCGCCGCCGGTGCCGCCAACCACGCCCTTCCGGCCAGCATCGGCGCCCACGCCGTCACGCTGCGCTTCCTCCAGGGCCGCGGCATCCCCTCGCCCGCGCGACCGCCTCGCTCGCCCTGTACTCCCTGGTCAGGCCGATCGCGAAGACGCTCGTGCTGCTCGTGTTCCTGGTGTCCTTCCCCGAGATCCTGCGCTCCGGCCAACTCGTGCCCCACGGCTGGTCGTTGGTCCTGGCCTTCGGCGGTATGGGCGCCGCGCTCGTCACGGCCGCCCTGCTCCTGGCCGTCGTACGCCCCCTGCGCCGCCCGGTCCTCCGCTGCTTCCGCACCGCCCTGACCGACGTACGGCAGCTGCACACCATGCCCAGTCGCATCCTCGCCCTGTGGGGCGGGGCCGCCGCCGCGCCGGTGCTGCAGGCGACCGTGATCTACTCGGTCGGCGCCTCACTCGGCATGCCGCTGTCCTGGCCGCAGGTCGTCCTCGCGTTCCTCGCCGCGAGTACGGCGGTCGGCGCGGTTCCGGCACCCGGCGGGATCGGTCCGGTGGACGCGGCGACGGTGTTCACGATGGTGGCGTTCGGCGCCCCCATGGAGCTGGCCACGGCGAGCGTGATCGGCTACCGGGTCCTGACGGTGTGGGTGCCGTTGCTGCCGGGGGCGTTGATGCTGTCGGCGCTGGTCCACCGGAAGGTGCTGTGACCGGAATCCCCCTGTCCGTCGACATCCTCTTGTCCGTCGGCCTCCCGTTGTCCGTCGGCCTCCCGTTGTTGGGTGCAATCCGGCTGTTCGGTGAAATCCCGTTGTACGGCGGCCCGTTGCACGTCTAACGTCGCCGCTCGACGGCGTGTAGCTCAGCAGCAGAGCACCGGGCTCTCAACCCGGAGGGCGCAGGGGCAGTACCTGCCGCGTCGGCTTATGGACGACAACGCTGACCAGCAGCACCTCACCGCGGCCCCCGGCTACGCCCAGGGCCAGTTGGCCAAGGCCTTCACGACCGCGCTCACCCACCAGGACGCCGACACCCGCCGCCGCGCGGAGGGCCGCGTGAAGCGTTGGCGTGCCGTCCTCGCGGGGATGAGCGGCGGCCTGCTCACGATCGGTTCGCGCACGCCGGTGGCCGGGTTCCCCGCCTGGGTCACCCCCGAGGTGGTGCACGGCGGCTTCGCGACGGGCACCCCGGGCGCGGGCGGCCCGCTCCAGCCGTACGAGACGCGGCTCGCGGAGCAGTTCGGTGTGCCCGCGGACCGGCGGGCGCTGTTCGCGCACTGCCTCACCGACACCGGACTCACCTGGCTGTGGGGGCAGTTGAACAGCGGACGGTACGAGGTGACCGTGCCCGAGGAGGGCGCCCTGCTCACGTGGCGTGGCTGGTCCGGCACGGGGAGACGGCCGCCGCCCTGGACCTGGTCGCGGAGTTGGCGCCGTTCGCGGGTCGACTCCGGTTCCTGCCCTGCCCGTCGACGGGTCGGGCCGCGCCGGACGCCGGCGACGCGCTGCACCGCCGTAGCGTCTCCGCCACCGTGGCGACGCTGGCCCGGCGGCGCCCCAACGCGGCCGTGGAGACACAGCGCGAGGCACTCGCCGTATGGCAGCCGTTCGGGGACGAGCTGCTCGCGCACTGGCTGGAGACGACCGGCGGGGACGGCGGCCGGGTGCTCGAACTCACCCCGGACGCGGCCTGGTTGGCGCGCGGTGCCGCCCTGCTGGACCGGTACGAGCTGCTGTCCGAGGAGCACACCCGCTGCGGGAAGCACCGCAGACCCAAGGAGAACATGGCGATTCTGCGCGGGGCGCTGGAGGAGACCGTCGCCGGGCGGCCGTTGGACCCGCGACGGCTCGGGCTGCTGCGGCACGCCGTCACGTCGATGGTGCGGCGGCGCGGCCTGCCGGGTTCGGCGCGGCACACGGGACTGCGCCGCGCACAGCGGACCCAGGCCGCGCTTCCCTCTCACCACGCCCTGGCGCAGCTGGTGGTGGGCCGCCTCGCCGCACTCCCCAGGAGTCGGGCATCGCCGACCTCGCGCCCGTACTCGCGCCCGTCTCCGAGGAGGAGCAGCGGGACACCGGCCTCCCTGCCGGGGCCGAACTCCCGCCCGCGCTACGGCGGGTGGTCGAGCGCGCGCTGAGCGCACCGGTATCCACCCTTGTGGAGCGGGGAGTTGTTCCCTCGGCAGAGGTACTGGCCGCGCTGGTACCGCAGTTGGTGGCCGTCACCACCGCGCGGAGCTACGACGACGAGGCGCTGCGGACGCTGATGGCCGCGAACTACCGGGCGTTCCGCAACCGCCGTTCGCTGCTCCTGCTCAACCTGGAGCGGCAGGTCCGCATCGAGGAACTGCCCTGGGTCCGCGCGGTGTCCGCGCGGCGCGGCGACACCACGGCCGAAGCGGCGCTGCTGCTACGGCAGTTGGGCGAGCTGGCAGTACAGGGGTTCCCGGGCACGATCCTGCCCAACCCGCTCGTGCGCGAACTCGGCGTGCTCGCCCGGCAGTCGGAGCTGGGCGCACCGCTCGTGGAGGAGCTGGCGGCGGACATCTTCATGGACGCGTTCGGCCCCAAGTTCCTTGCGGCGGCCGGGATCGCGGGCGAACTGCTCGGCGGTTCGGTGTACGAGCGGTACTACGGCATCGACTACGCGGCGGTCCGTGAGCTGGCGCTCGCCGAGGCGGGTGGGTCGGCGGGACGGCCGGAGAGAGCCAGGGCGGGGGCCGTCGCGGCCCGGACGTCGCCGGGGTTCATGCGGCTGTGCGCGGAGCGCGCGGCGTCGGCGTCCTCGGCCCCGGCGGGGTCGTCCGGTGTCTCGCGCGGGTTCGGGGTGGCGGCCAACGGCAAGGTGATCGAGCAGTCCCAGATCCTGACCACGCACAACCTGGCCACGCTGGTCCACCGGGTCGGCATCGCCCCGAGCCGGGCTGGGCCGAGTTGTCCCGCCGCGCTTTCGGCACCGTGTGCCGGCTGACGGCCCGCGTGCACCATGACGCGAGGCCGTACAGCACGATCAAGGACGCGGCGTACGCGTGGCGGCAGTCGGTGTTCCACCTGGCCCTGTGCCCGGCCGCCGAACAGCGCGGTGTGCTCGCCGACTTGGGCGCGGAGACGGCCCGGCATCCGGCACATGTGGCCGCGCGTCTCGCGCCCGCGTTGGCCGGACTGCGGCTGGTCGTGGCGGGCGGCGCGTTCGACCCCGACGGCACGGCGGACGGTGGGCGGGCGCGGCGGTTGCTCGGCTGGACGACGGATGGTCATTGGCTGGCGGCGGACCCGACTGCCGTAGAAAGCGGGGGGCAGTTGAGGGACAGGGGGCAGCCTGGAGACACCGGCCGGTCCTGGCCGGTCCTGCCGGTCCTGGCCGGTCCTGCCGGTCCTGGCCGGTCCTGCCGGTCCTGCCGGTCCTAGTCGGTCCTGGTCGCCCTCCGGCGACCGTGCCGCCGTCTCCGTCAAGAGCCCTCCGTCACCGCCCGCACCGCCCCGCCTCCGTCACACCCCGCTCCGCCGCCGCCCGCACCGCCGCCTCCGTCAGGGTCTTCGCCGTGTGGACCGCGCTGGCGACGGCCTCGTCCGGGGAGGGCCAGCAGGTCGGTGAGGGTGAAGAGGGCGTCCGCGCCCATGACCACCGCGAGGCTCCGCTTGAGCTGGGTGAGCGCGTCCGGGTCGGTCGTCCCGAGGGTGGCCGCGAGGGGTGAGAGGGCGTGGTCGATGAGGCCGAAGCGGATGCCGGGTCTCATGTTCGCCGTGTCGGGGCGGACGATCGTCGCGGCCATCATCGCGCGCACTCCGCCCTGGCGGGCCAGTATGCCGCGGAGGAGGAACTCGCAGGCGAACGCGATTCGTTCGACCGGATCGCGGGAGTCGGCGACCGGGCCGAGCGCGTCGACCGGGTCGGGCCAGACGCCCGCAAGCGCCTCACCGATCAGGGACGGCAGGTCGGGGAAGTAGCGGTACGCGGTGGCCTCGGAGACCAGGGCGGCGCGGGCGACCTCGGGCATGGTCACCTCGCTGCCCGAGCCGATCAGGCCACGGGCCGCCTCGACGATCGCCGTACGGGTGCGCTTCTTCTGGTTGCTGCGGCCCGTGTCCGTCTGTGCTGTCGCCATCGGTGCGTCACTCCCCGTATCCGTTCGTCGTCGCCGTCCGTCCCGCCGACTTTATCACGCCCGGCTCTCGTCATGAGAGTTCACTTGCATAACGAGAGTTGTCGGCCTAGGGTCCGAGGGGTCACAACGTGCCGCGAACACAAGGGAGTCGGCGATGGACGAGGTGTCGAACGAGGAGTCGAACGAGGTGTCGAACGAGGTATCCGTGGTCGGTCCCGACGACGGCGAGACGATCCGCCTGGGCCCGACCACGATGCGCATCCTGGAGGACGGCAGCACCACCGGCCACCGTCTCGGGATCGGCGAGATCACCCTCGCCCCGCACACCGAGGGCCCGCCCCAGCACCGGCACGCCCAGCACGACGAGGGCTTCTACGTCGTCTCGGGCACCGTGCACTTCACCATCGGCGAGACCGTCCACATCGCCCCGGCCGGCACCCTCGCGATGATCCTGCCGGGCGCCCCGCACACCTTCGCCAACCCCGGCGACGAACCCGCCGTGATGATCAACACCTTCACGCCCGACCTGTACGTGCAGTACTTCCGCGATCTGCGGGGCATGATCGCGGGCGGTCAGGAACTCGACGCCGAGTCGACGATCAAGGTGATGAGCAGGTACGCCACGGTCCCGTCCACCGACTTCGCCTGAACCAGGCCGAGTTGAGGGGGCCGCAGCAGCGGAGTCCGTCCGTCAGGAGCTGCCTCCGTCCGACCGGAGGTGCGCTCCTCGCCGGCCATGCGTATCGCGCAGCGGGTGCGGTAATGCCGGTCGGGCCGGTTGGCCGTGGCGTACCAGGGGCAGGGATTCCGCCGACGGCGCCGGGGTCGATGGCGGGTGCCCGGACGGACTGGGGCGCGCGGCGATCGGGCGGCCTGGCAGCACCGGCGCGCCGGACGGCGCTTGGCGGGGCTCCGGGTCGTCGACCGGGGCGAGGGGCCGCCGGGCGCGCTCGACCTCGGACTCCGGAGCCCTCCGAACTGCCCCTCCCCGCAAGCACCTTGGGGACGGGGACAGGGCGAGAGACGCTGCCCGCACGTGCCCCTTCGAGTGCCCGTTCGGTCAGATGTAGCCTTCCCGAAGGGCATGCGCCACGGCATGCGCCCGGTTGCGCAGGTGAAGGCGTGTGGTCAGTCCGTGCATGACGTTTTTGACGGTGCGTTCGGAATAGGAGAGCTTGCCGGCTATCTCTCCGGTGTCCAGCCCCTCGGCGACCAGCCGCAGGACGTCCACCTCACGCGGCGCGAGCCCCGAGGCGTGGACTCCGGACCGGCCCGCCGCACTGCGGTGCAGTGTCCCCACCTGTTCGACGAGCCGTCCGATGAGGTCGGCCGGCAGATCGCCGTCACCTCGGGCGGCGGCGACCACGGCCTGCATCAGGCGGGGTGCGGTCGCCTCGCCGCGCCACACGATGGCGCCGACCCCGCACTCGATCACATCGAGCAACTCGGCCTCGCGCAACGCCCCGACGACGAGCACGGCCCGCCCGCCCTCGCTGCGCACCAGTCGGCGCAGCCGGGTGAGCGCGGCCTCGTCGAGGGTGTCGGCGATGAACAGGGCGACCCTGCCGGGGCCGGTGTCGCTCTCCTCGCGGAGGTCGATCTCCGGGTATCCGCGCAGCTGGCTGAGGGCTCCCTCGCGGGAGATCGGGTCCGGGGCGTGCACCGCCACGGGTATCCGGTCGGCAAAGTCCCCGTACCGGGGTGTGCGGGCCGCGATGAGCTGAGCAACGTTCTCCCTCGAATCCACATCCACCTACGTGCCACCCCGGTCGCGCTGGTGGCGGCCGGGTACCCCTCACCCTCACGGGGCGGACGGGGTGCGCGCCATCGTGGAGCACCACGAGCAGCACCACGAGATCGGACGTACGGCGGACCACGCGGAGTGAGCGGCGGGAACGGCGGGAACGGCGGGAACGGCGGAGGCGACCGGCACGACGGGTACGACGGGTACGACGGAGACGAGGGGGACCACGATGTCGGGGACGAGGTCGGACGCCGCCATGTCCGCCGTGCCGCCCGAACACCGCGACGCAGTACGGGTGTTGGCGGTGGAGGCGGCCTGGGCCAGGGCCGGTGCGGGCCGGCTCGTGCTGTTGCGCGGGGGCCACGGGGACGGGTCGCACCACCGTGCTGGAGGCGGCCGTGGCGGACGCCCAGGCGCACGGCATGCGGGTGCTGCGGGCGCGCTGTTCGCCGCGGGACCAGGGGTGCCGTACGCGACCGTGCTGCAACTGATGGCTCCCGTAGCGGAGTTCGGGAGACGACGGTCGCGGGGGACGACCGGGGGGTGCCGCGCTGTTCCGGCGGGTGCTGCACTCGTACGCCGGCCGGGCGCCGCTGCTGATCGCGGTGGACGACGTCCATCTCGCGGACCCGGCCTCGCACCGCTGGCTGGTCGAGTCCGCCCGGCACGTCGATCGATTACCGATTCTGCTGGTCGCCACGGAGCGCAGCCAGTACGACGTCGATCCCCGGCCCCGGGCCTGACCCACACTCTGTCGCCCGCCCTTGTGCGCACCCTCACCCTGGCTCCACTGACCCCGAACTCCGGTGCGGAGCTGGTGCGTTCGGCGCACGCGGATGCCTCCGCGTCCTGGGTCGAGGACTGCGTACGGGCGGGCGCGGGCAATGCGCTGTTACTGCGGGCCCTGCTCGACGACCTCGGTGCCGGGCGGCATCCGACCGTGCCGACGACGTCGGCCGCGCTGTACCCGGGTGCGTATCCGGCCGCCGTGTCCTGGTGGTTGGACAGCGCGGGCCCTGGCACGGGTGAGGTCGCGCGGGTGCTGGCCGCGCTGGACGAGGGCTGGGACGGGGACGCGCCGAGGGAGCTGCCGAACCGCGTCACCCGTCCCGACACGACCTGTCGGTCCGATGAACTGGCTTTCCTGATCGCCGAGTTGGCCGGTGCCGACCCGGCGCGGGTGGCCGGCTGGCTCACCGCGATGACCGGCCTCGGCGTGCTGCGCCCCTACTTCGACGGGCGTCCCCGCTACGCGCATCCCCTCCTGCGCGACGCGGTCCTCACCGGCGTCCCCGCGACCAGGCGGCGGGCCACGCACACGGCGGCGGCCGAGACGATGCATCGGCACGGCGTCTCACCCGACACGGTCGCCCGGCAGTTACTGCTGTCCGACCCGGTGGGCGAGCCCTGGACGTCGGCCGTACTCCAGGAGGCGGCCTCGCTCGCGCTGCGCGACGGCCGCACGGACGACGCCGCCGCCTTCCTGCGCCGCACCCTGCGCGAACCGTTGACGGACGCCCACCGGCAGCGCCTGCTGACCGAACTGGGCTCCCTGGAGTACAAGGCGCACGCGACCTCGGCCGGAATCCCCGCCTGAGCGAGGCGTTACGGCTGCCGGGCGCGCCGCAGGACACGGTGCGCGCGGCCGTCGCGCTCGGTACGGCGCTGGCCGGCCGGGGCAGGACCGTGGCCGCGGTGGACGTACTGCGCACGGTAGAGGTCGAGTTGACGGACCGTCCGCAGCTGATCCGCACGCTCCAGACCGCCTCGGTGCTGCTGTCCGAGCAGGACCCGTCGGTGCGCGAGGAGGTGTACCGGTGGCTGTGCGACGCCGCCGAGCACGCGCCGGAGCTGGTCGGTACGGCCGGTCACGCGCTGGTCGTGCGGCACGAGGCCACGGCCGGGCTGATCTCCGCCGCGGAGGCGATGGGGCGGCTGCGGGCGCTGCTCGCCCAGCCCGCCGAACCGCAGACCGAGCCGTTCCTGATCGGTACGGCCGCCGCGGTAGCCCAGTGGGCCGACGAACTCCCCGAAGCGGAGCGGCTGGTGGAGTCCGGCCTGGTGGGTCAGCGGCCTGACCTGCTGCACCCGATGCACGAGGCGCTGGCCAACGTACGGGCCGACATCCTGGCCGCCCGCGGCGAGCACGCGCGGCTGCTGGCCGAGCCGTGGGCGCGGGACCCGGCGCGCACCACGGCCTCCAACCGCCAGGCCCACGTGCTGCTTTCGCTCGTCGCGACCGGTGAGGAGGCACGCGCCGTACGGTTCGCGGAAAGTCTCGATCTGCGGCCGGCGCCCGACTCCTGGGAGGTGAACCGCTTTCTCCACGCGCGGGGAGTGGCACGCGCCGCGACCGGCGACACGGCGGGTGCGCTGCACGACTTCCTGGAGTGCGGGCGCCGTCAGTCGGCCCGTGAGGTGGTCAGCCCGATCGTCACCCCGTGGCGCACGGCCGCCGCCGAGTGCCGTCTCGCCCTGGGCCGTCCCCAGGAGGCCATCGCCCTGGCGGAGGAGGAGCTGCGGCTGGCCCGGGTGTGGAACACGCCCCGCACGGTGGGCCGTTCCCTGCGCGTCCTGGCCGGGGCGACCGGCGGCAGGCGCGGTCTGGAGCTGGCGGAGGAGGCCGTACGGCTGCTGCGGGGCGGGCCGGAGGGGACGGAGGCCGAGTTGGTGTCGGCGTTGATCGCGCAAGGGCGGGGGCTGACCGCGGTCGGGGACCGGGGGCGGGCGAGGGCCTGTCTGCGGGAGGCGGCGGAGCGGGCCGAGCGGCTGGGGGCGGCGCGTCAATGGGCCCTGGCCGAGCAGGCGTTGGGCGAGAGCGGAGCCCGGCGGACGGCCTCGGCGCGGACCGGGTCGCGGTCCCTCACGAGCAGCGAGCGGCGGATCGCGGAGCTGGCCGCCGACGGGCGGACGAACACCGAGATAGCGGATCTGCTGCACCTGGCGCGCCGCACGGTGGAGACCCATCTCACCAGTGCCTACCGGAAGTTGGGCATCCACCGGCGGGGCGAGCTGTCCGGGGTGCTGGGGCGCGCGGGCGGGAAGTGACCGGCGCGCGGCGGGCGTTGACCACGTCCGCCGCGCACCGACGGCCGCCGAGCACGTCTCGTGCGTGGCAGGCGGCCGTCTGCTGCTTCTCGCGCTTGTTGCGGTCGGCTGCTTCTCGCGCTTGCTTGCGGTCGGCTACTTCTTGCGCGTACTGGCCGTCGGCTTGGGCTGCTCGGTGCCTTCCGCGCGGACGGTGCTGTGGCCCTTCTTGGGGACGTGGCGGGGCACGACGTCCTGGGGGAAGGTGAGTTGCTCGTTCATCCACTTGAGGGTGGCGGGCATCTCCCGCACCCAGGTGGGGAAGTTGTGGCTGCCGGACTCGGGCAGGATCGACGCGACGCGCATGGGGGCCTTGACGGCGTTGATGAAGGCGACGGTCTGCGGGTAGCCGCGCTCGCCGTGCTTGCTTTCGGCGACCAGGACGGAGACCTGGGGCACTGGCAGGTGCTTCAGCCGCCACATCAGGTCATGGCCGTTGACCCGGTTCACCCGGCCGAGTCCGCTGCCGAAGAGGTTGCCGGTGGTGGGGTCGTCCTTGATCTTGTAGTCCGGCGAGAGCGCCCCGGCCGTCGTGTACACATGCGGGTTGCGCATCGTGAGCTGGAGGGCGCAGGTGCCGCCGGAGGAGTACCCCATGACGCCCCAGGCGCTGGCGTCGTGGCCCACGCGGTAGACGGACTTGAGGGCCTGCGGGAGGTCCTTGGCGAGGAAGGTCTCGGTCTGCGGGCCGCCCGGGACGTTCACGCACTCGGTGTCGCGCGGCGGGGCGATCGTCGGCCGGATCATGACCATGATGGTCGGCTGCATCTGCCCGCTCCTCTGCAGCTGCCCGGCGGTCTGCGACACCCGCAGGTACTGCGCGAGGTTGAAGATGCTGCCCGGGTAGCCGCTGAGCGCGACGACGACGGGGAAGCGCTGACGGGCGTAGGCCTTCTGAAAGTACTGCGGCGGGAGGTAGACGAACGCCGGGTCGACCACGCCCGTACGACGCCCTATGACCTTGACGGACTCCACCTTGCCGTTCACCGCGGGGTTGCCGCTCGGCAGTCCGCTGACCCGGCTCAGCTGCTCGTCGCTGGCGGGCTGCACCAAGGCGCCCTTCACGGCGACGGCGGTGCCCGCGCTGTTGTGGCCGGCGGCCTGGGTCACGCCGACGGGGGCGGTGTCGACATTGCCGAACAGCTCGCCCCACGATCCGAAGAACTGGTACGAGGAGTTCAGCCAGCACGCGAACGCCGCGATGATGGTGACCTGAGTCACCCCAATGGCTGCCAGCCGCCCGAGCACATGCCGCACGCTCGGACTGGCGAGCCGCGGCCACACCCAGACCAACAGCGCCACGCAGACGGCAGCCACGGCCGCCGCCACATAAACGGTAGTCTCGCTGGTCAAACCCATGCCACTCAGTCCCCGGTTTCCTTGCCTGTGCTGGTTCCTTCACACAGAAGGAGGGCTACGGACCCTTCTGCGTTCCTCAACGAGCACGAATAGGACAAAGAAGCGGGTCCGCGCGGGTTTCCACGGACGGCCTCGTGCCAGGTTTACGACTGCCCGCCCGCTGTCGGCCGGGGCGTCCGTCCCTCATCGGTAAGGTCGCGCCGCGCCCCGGCGACCTGCCCGACCCGGTAGGTTTCGCAGCGGCCCGAAGGAGTCGACGCCGGGGAGGGAACGGCATGGCGACGGACGATTCCGCCCTGCGGTCGTGGCCGGGCGACGCCAACTCGGCGGATGGGCCTGGCAGATCGGCCGAAACCGGCCGCCTCGCGGACCGGCTGGCGTCCGCGCGGTTGCAGTACTTCGTCGGCAGACACGAGGAACTCGCCCTGTTCCGCCGCGCGTTGGCCGGTGAACCCGGCGCCCCGATGGTCATCGTGTTGCACGGCCCGGGCGGCATGGGCAAGAGCGCCCTGCTGCAGCGCTTCGCCGCGGAGGCGCGCGCCGCGGGCCGTCCCGTCGTCGGCGTCGACGCCCGTACGGTCGAGCTCTCGCCGTCGGCCTTCGAGGCGGCGACCGCCGAGGTCTTCGTCCGTGACAACGCTGTCCTGCTCGTCGACGACTTCGAGCGCTACCGGGACATGGAGGAGTGGATACGCGACCGCTTCCTGCCCCGGTTACCGGCGGGCGCCCTGGTCGTCGTCGCCGGACGGCACGCACCGGACCCGCTCTGGAAGGCGGACCTGGCGTGGAGCGAGGTCCTCCAGGTCGTACCGGTAAGGGAGTTGGGGCCCGCCGACTCGGCCGCGCTGCTCACCGCGCGGGGTGCCGACCCCGCACTGCACGCGGCCCTTCTCCGGTTCGCCGCGGGCCATCCGCTCGCCCTGCGCCTGGTCGCGGAGGCCGCGACCCACGACAACACCGCGACGGACGAGGCGTTTTGGGCGCCGCTGCGCACGGTCGTAGACCGCCTGCTGACCCATGTGGTCGGCCGACCGCCCACACCCGCCCACCGCCGGGCCCTGGAGGTGTGCGGCCATGTCGCCGACACCACCGAGGAGTTGCTGCGCGTGGCGCTCCCCGACGAGGACGCCACCGAACTCTTCGCCTGGCTCCGGCAGTTGTCGTGCATGAAGTCGGGACCCTTCGGTGTGTGCCCCTACGACGTCGTCCGCGACGCCCTCGACAGCGACTTCCGCTGGCGCGACCCGGAGCGTTACAAGGCCATGCACCGCACGATCCGCCGCCACCTCGTGGAGCGGGTGCGCAACGCGCCGGAGAAGGAAGCCCTGCGCGCCGCAGGGGAGTTCAACCACATCGTGTCCAGGGCCCAGTGGCTGAGGGAGTTCCAGGGCGGCCGGGACGAACCCGCCGTCCACGAGGAGCCGATGCGTCCGGAGGACGTCCCCGCCCTCATCGAGCTGACCCGGCGCGTCGAGGGCGAGCACAACGCCCGTACGGTCTCGTACTGGTTGGGACGTCAGCCCGACGCGTTCCACGTCCACCGGCGCTGCGCCACCGGCGAACTCCTGGGCTTCATGGCCTGGTTGAGGATCGACGGCCTCGACGACGAGACCCGGGCGGCCGACCCTGTGGTGGCGGAGGCGTGGGAGCTGGTCTCCGCGATCACACCCCGCGCCAGGGCGAACACCTCGGCGTGGCGCGGTTCATGGTGCACGCGGAGCATCACCACCGGCCCTCGCGGTCGTGGGACGCGGTGCGTACGCGGATCGTCCTCGAGGTGCTGCGCGCCAAGCACTGCGCCTGGTCCTGCCTCGTCAGCGCCGAACCCAAGTTCTGGGCACCGTTGTTGACGTACCTGGGCATGTTCCAGCCGCCCCGCAGGGCCGTCCACGCCGATCGCGGGTACGGCCTGTTCTGCCACGACTGGCGGGCGGCGCGGGTGGACGAGTGGGCCGACGGCATCGACGCGCGTCTGCTCGGCGGAGCACCGGCGGTGGCCGCGGGGAAGCCCAAGTCCCGCCTGACGCCGCTGAGTCGGGAGGAGTCGGACGCCGCCGTCCGGGAGGCACTGCGCGGCTGGCTCGACCCGGCGGTCTCACCGACAACGCGCTGCTGCGCGGCCGTCTGGTGGAGGAACTGAGCGAGGGCGACCCGGTCACCGCCCTGCGCGAGCTGATCGGCAGGGCCGTGGAGCGGCTCGACGCCCATCCCCGTACCCGGCATCTGCACGACGTGCTGACACTGACGTACCACTCGACGTCCACGCAGGACGCGGTGGCGAGGAAGCTCAACCTGGCGTTCAGCACGTATCGCAGGCATCTGGCGCGGGCGCTGGACGAGGTGCGGGAGACGGTGTGGGAGTGGGAGGTGCACGGCCGGATCAGGACGGAGCAGGAGCCGAACCGCGAGTTTTCGTAGGCGAGTTGCGCCAGTCAGGCCAGTTGGGCGGGCTGGGCCGGCCGGGCGAGTTGGGCGAGTTCGAGCGCGCGGCAGTGGCCCCTCGGGATCACCTGGCACAGAACAGTTCGTGATCGCTCGGGAGCCACTGCCGTCGCCGTCTGACGAACTCGCTTACTTGGCGGCCTTGTAGAACGCGTACGTGGCCGTGTACTGCACGCTGACCTGGTCCGAACTGGTGCCGGTGCAGGCGGTGGTGGGCGCGACGCCGCCGCTCGTGTTGAGCCGCTGGACGTAGGTGACGTCGGCGAAGGTGCCGGTGCCGCGGGTGGCGGTGGCCTTCAGGAGCAGCTCCGGGATGGTGCCCGCCTTGGGCGAGTTGGCGATCGCGGAGCCGTTGACCGCGCTGCCGTCCACCGTGGACACCCAGACCGGGCCGCGGGAGTGCAGGGCGACGGGACGCTTGGCGCGGTCGTTCTTCGCCCACAGGGTGGCGGCCGGCTCCAGCAGCGTCCAGGTGCTGTTGACGCAGGTGTACGTCTGGACGCCGGCGGCCGAGAAGACGCCGGTGAGCCGGTTGCCGTCGGGGACCTTCAGCGCGTCGGGCACGGTGACGCCGAGGCGGACGGGCGGCTGCGGGGTGGCCGCCTGGCCGACGGTCGCGCTCACGAGCGTGCCGGCGGTCACGGCGGTGAGGGCCGCGGTGGTGAGGACGAGACGTTTGGCGATCTTCATCGGTGTGTCTCCAGAGCAATGTCCGAACAGGGGGCGGGGAACCGGACTTCAGGTCGATCCTCCGGTCGGTCCCCGGTCGTTCTTCGGGGCGACCGGATGATCTTCGGCCCCGCTGCCGCAATGTATGGCGGATTACTCGCGCTCAGCTTGCCACCTTCTGATCGACTTCTGACCACTACTGCTCACCGGTCCAGCTCACCGGGGGCACAGGTCACCTCGCCGACTGGAACGCCTGCCCGGCCGCCGTCGTCGTCGTACCGTCCGTGAAAAGTCCACTGCTCGGCTTCGACGGGTCCGCGCCCAGCCCGAACCACGCGTAGCGCCGCACGTACGGCAGGCCGTCGAGCGCCTTGGTGGACGCGGTGACGAAGTCGGCCTGCTGTTGCGCGGACGGGAAGCGGGTCCCCTGGGAGAAGTCGATCAGCGCGTACTCGGTGAGCCAGATCGGCTTGTGATAGCGGTCGTGGACCGCGGCCAGGTAGGACTTCAGCTGCTCGACGGCCTGCGGGGTGCGGAAGTCGCCGCCGTACCAGTGCAGCGTGATGAAGTCGACCCGGTACCCCTTCGCCCGCGCCCCGGACATGAACCGGTCCAGCCAGCCGCCCGCCGTGTCCCCGCCGTAGGCCACCGCCGGGCTGCCGAGGATCTTGCCCGCCGCCATCAGCTTGGGCCACAGCCCCAGCGCCTGCTCGACGGTCATGTTCGACTGCTGCGCCATGTCCGGTTCGTTGAACCCGAGCAGATACGGCCCGTACGACCGGGCCTGCGCGAGCGAGGCGTCGGTGACGGAGGACGCGCCCCAGATCATCGGCACGAACGACCCCGAGGACGGTGTGGTGACGCCGGAGTGCTGCGTGGACCAGGTGTAGTACCAGCTCGCCCCGCTCGCGGCCAGCGCCTGGCTCACCCCGCCGAACGACCACACCCCGACGCCCTTCTTGGCACCGGAGGCGATGTGCGCGGGGGCGGCGGCGGTGTGCTTCGAGGGCGAGGGGCTCGGCTTGGCCTTCGGGGTCGGGGACGGGGACGGGCTGGGTGAGACCGAAGGGCTGGGGGCCGGGCTCGGGCTGGCACTGAGCACCGGCGCGTGCGACGCGGAGGGCGACGCGACAGCCGCCGTAGACGAGGAACCGCCCGTCAGTCGGGGCGCGACCAGGGCCGCCACCACGGCGACGGCTACCGCGGCCGAACCACCGACGACCTGCTTGCCGGTACGACCGGACCGGCGGCCGTGTCGACGACGTGCGGACCGTGAAGGCGCCGCTGTGTGTTCGGCGGGCGCGGCCGAACCTCCTTGTCCCGTAACGGCGTTGAGGACTCGGGCCGGATCGAGCCCCGGGGCACGGTCACCAGCGGGAGCCCGCTCAGCAGCCGGTCCATCGGGAGCAGGCCCTCGTCCATCCCCTCGCACACCCCGCAGCCACGGATGTGCCGGGCGAAACGCTTGCGCCACAGGGCACTTGGGGTCCCGTCCCAGGCGGCGGCCGTCTCGTCCAGTTCCGCACAGCGCGGCGCGGCGACCAGCGCCCGCACCACGACCCGCGAGACCTCCATCTGCTTCTTCATCCGCTGCACGCGGACGGAGGCGTGCCGGTCGGAGAGCCCCAACGCACCGGCCAGGTCGGCGCGTTCGAGTTCGCCGGTCTCCTCCAGCCACCACAGGGACAGCAGTTCCTGGTCGTCGGGGTCGAGCCAGCGCGTGGCCTCGGCGACCTCACGGCGCTGCTCGGTCAACCCCAGGCGCAGGATGGTCAGTCCGGCGAAGTCGAGCGCGGGGTCGGTGATCGTCTCGGCGTCCTCGAGGTGCGCCCTGCGGTCGCGGTCGACGGCCCGTAGTTGCTCGCGGTCGCGCACCTGCCGGATGGTGATGGCCACCAGCCACGACCGGAACGCGGCCGGATCCCGCAGCTTCGGCAGTCCCCGCACCATGCGCAACAGCGTCTCCTGTACGACGTCGTCGACGTCGGCGTGACCGTTCAGGGCCCGGCCGACGATGTTGTAGACCAGCGGCAGGCACTGCGTCACCAGGTGGTCCAAGGCCTGCCGGTCACCCGCGCACGCGGCCGTCACCACACCCGAATCGGGTCCGCTTCTGGGCTTCTTGGGCATCTGGTTCGTTCCTCCGCGTGTGGTCCGGCCGTGCTGTGTCCCTGATTCGGAGACCGCCGGCGCGCGCAGGGACAACAGAAATCGGCCGGTCGGCTCGAAATTTATGTTGTCGAGCCGCCGCCGAGAAGGTCACCGATACGCGAGAACGCATCCGGAGAGCATCAGGAAGGCGCGAGAACGATGGCACGAGGACGCAGAAGACACGGCGCGGTACCCGAACGACCGCGCCGCCGCTGGTGGTTCGCCGCGGTCGCCGCTCTCGCGACGGCGGCGACCGTACTGATCGCCTACGGCGCGTGGACTCCGTCGGGGGCGGCCGGCACGCACGCTACGGCCCACCAGGACGCGGATACGGCCACGCGCCCATCGGCTTCGCGAAGCACCTCGCCCTCGCCGTCTCTCTCGCCGTCGCCGTCGTCGGGCCGCAGGGTCGCCAACTCCCCCTCGCCCAAGGCCAAGGCCAAGGCGCCGAAGCGGAGCACCCGAAAGCCGGCCACGGCCTCGGACGCACCGGCGCGACAACCCACGACAGCCCCCGCGGGCAAACGCCTGATCACGATCGTCAACCGCACCCCGAAGACGGTCTGGGCGATCGTCACCAACACCGCCCTCTACCCGGCGGGCCGCCAACTCGCCCCGGGCCAGAGCGTGTCGGTGACCGTGGCCAACAACTGGGGCGGCCGGATCTGGGGCCGCACGGGCTGCGCCTCGACGGCCGCGGGCCACTGCGCGACCGGCGACTGCACCAGCGTGTGCGAGGGCGCCAACCCGCCCACCACACTGGGGAGTTCACGTTCGACGCGTATGCCGGGATGGACTTCTACGACGTGAGCATGGTCGACGGTTCGAACCTGCCGATGTACATCAACATCTCGCACACCACGACCGTCGACCCGGTCAGTTCCTCGGGCTGCTACAAGGGCGTCTGCACCTCGGACGTCGACTGCCCCGCCGCGATGCGGGCGACCTCGGGCGGGCAGGTCGTCGGCTGCGAGCCGCCCTGCGCGGCGTTCGGCGGCGACACGTACTGCTGTCGCGGCGCCTGGGCGGGCCGCGACCACTGCGTCCCCGCGAAGTGGCCGGTCGACTACACCCAGGTCTTCAAACGAGCGGCGCCCTACGCCTATTCGTACGCCTTCGACGACGGGGCGACGATGCCGTGCAAGGGAGCCTGCTACTACCGGGTGACCTTCGGGACGACGGGGTCGTAGCGCGCGGTGCGATGTCTTCGACGGCTGTGAGGCCTCGGATGTCGGTGCGCCCGGCTCGATGTCAGTGGCTCCGCGTACCTTTTCCCTGACGCGTCCGGACGAGCCGGGTGGTCAGGGGAGGGACGGGACATGGAGTGGCGGGGAGACGCGCGGCTGGCCGCCGGGCCGGAGGCCGCCCGGTATCTGGAGGCGGCGTTCACGCCCGGCGCGCAGTTGGGGACGGTGTACGACGATCCGTCGACGCCCGTCATGGTCACGGGAGTTGAGCGGATGACCACCATCCGCATCCCCAGTGGCCGCCTGGTCGTGGACGCGCCGTGGCACGACGACGAGATCTCCGACTACGAGAGCGGCTCACCGACCAGTCCCCGCGCGAGCTGGCCGTGCGGATCCCGCCGGGCACGTATCCGGTGGGGATCGCCTGGACGGCGGGGCCGTACGAGTTCATGGGTGAGCACTTCGACGGGATCGAGTGCGCCGCGACCCGGATACGTCTGAGCGACGAGCCGGTGGCCGGGTGGGAGATGGGCCTCGAGATCCACGACGCCGTCGACCGGCTCCAGCCGGGCGAGCGGGTCCGGTTCTTCTCGGACGCCAACGTCGGCTGTTTCGCCGACGCCGGGGCGTGGCCGACCCTGGTCGCGCCGTTCCGCACGTTCGTGGACGGCAAACCGGTGCCGCGCGAGTCCGAGCAACTGCCGGACAACTACGAGCGGTTGAGCGACGAGACCCTTCAGGCCGACCTCGTCACGTTCCCCGCGGAGTCGGGCGGCGTGGTATGGCTGGGGCGCACCAGGAGCGGCGCGGTGGCCACGATCGCGGTGTCCAGCGGGAACTCTGACGCCGAGGCGTGACGCGGTGGTCTTGGCGGGGGCGGGACGGGGCTCGGTTCACCGCTCCGGGGTAGTCTCCGGTTCGGTGGTGCGGGCCGCGCGGGCGTAGCGGGCGGCGAGATCCCTGAAGGCGGTGGCCAGTTGGGGCGGGCCGACGACCTCGATGTCGGTGTCGAAGCGGCCGAGGGCGGCGGCGAGTCCGGTCCATGACCAGGAGCCGAGGATCAACCGGCAGTGCTGGGGCCCGAGTTCCTCGACGATACCGTCCTCGGCGAAGGGCGCGACCTCGACGGCAGGGAGGTGCAGGATCACCTCGCCTCGGCAGGGCCAGTCGGTGGTGGTGCCGTCGTTGCCGCGGAACCGGCTGGTGACGAAGGCGGAGACGATGCCGCCGGGCAGGTCGCGCGGGGCGAAGCGGGGTCCTGTGGGTGTGCGGGGCCGGACGCGGTCGACGCGGAACGTACGCCAGTCCTCGCGGTGGAGGTCCCAGGCCACCAGGTACCAGCGCTGACGCCAGGTGACCAGGTGGTGGGGTTGTACACGGCGGACGTCGTCGGCCGAAGTGCCTTGGCCCGGGGCGTAGTCGAAGCGCAGTTCCTCGCAGGCATGGATAACGCGGCTCAGCTCCATCAGAACCTGGGTGTCGACCTCGGAGTGTCGTCGGCCGACGGTGGTCGGACCGCGGTGACGTGCAACAGGTCGATGCGGTGGCGCAGCCGGGGCGGCATGACCTGGCGGAGGGTGGCCAGCGCGCGGGAGGCGTCCTCGGCGACGGTGGTGCCGCTGGCCGCGGTCCGCAGCGCCACGGCCAGGGCGACGGCCTGCGCGTCGTCGAACAGCATCGGCGGCAGGTGGGTACCGGCCTCCAGGCGGTAGCCGCCGGCCGGTCCCTTGACGGACCTGATCGGGTAGTCGAGCTCGCGCAGGCGGTCGATGTCTCGCCGCACCGTGCGCGAGGTGATCCCGAGACGCTCGGCGAGATCGTCGCCCGACCAGTCACGGGGCGTCTGGAGGAGCGAGAGCAACGCGAGCAGCCGGGCTGACGTCTTCTGCATGACACCCATCCTCCCTGAAGTACCGGACACACCCTGTCCTCTACCGCTGCCAATGTGGTCCGACGACACACACATGGGTGTCGACACACATGTGTCACCGAGGCACAGAGGCAAGGAGCAGGTCATGTCCGTCACGACCACCACTCACCTGAACTTCCGGGGCACCGCACGCGCGGCGCTGGACTTCTACCAGTCCGTCTTCGGCGGACGCACGGTCACGGTCACCTACAAGGACGCGGGCGCCGTACGCGACGAGAGCGAGGCGGACTGGGTGATGTGGGGCGAGGTGTCCGGCGACAACGGCTTCCATGTCATGGCCTACGACGTGCCGTCCCAACTGCCGTGGGACCAGGGCGAGAACGCGTTCTTCGTCTCCGTCCGCGGCGATGGGGCCGAGGAGGTCAGCGCCCTGTGGGACAGGCTCGCCGAGGGCTCGACGGTCGTGAGCCCGCTGGCGCCCGCCCAGTGGGCCCCGCTGTACGGCATGCTCACCGACCGCTTCGGCGTCACCTGGGTGCTGGACGTCGCCGCTCCGTACAACGGCTGAGTCAGCCCACCAACACACCGCTCACCCGGGCCCCGGCTCCGTCCCGCGATCAGATGTCGCGCAGGAGCCGGGTGAGCCAGTCCGTGCGGGTCCGGCGGGCCGTGGCCGAGATGTCCGCCTGCGAATACAGGGCGTCGAAACCGTGGAACCCGCCTGCCCAGACGTGGAGTTCGGCCTGGCCGCCGGCCGCCCAGATGCGGGTGGCGTAGTCGGTGTCCTCGTCGCGGAAGACCTCGGCGGAGCCCGCGTCGATGTAGGTGGCCGGCAGGCCCGAGAGGTCCTTGGCGCGGGACGGCGAGACGTACGCGGGCACCTCGTCGTCGGTGAGGTCGCCGAGGACGGCTCGCCAGCCGAACTCGTTCATCTCGCCGGTCCAGACACCGGGCACGCCGGAGTACTGGCGGCTGGAGGTCAGGTGTTGCGGTGGTCGAGCATGGGGCAGATCAGCAGCTGCGCGGCGATCGCCGGGGCGCCGAGGTCGCGGGCCAGCAGGGTGACGCCGGCAGCGAGACCGCCGCCCGCACTGGCGCCCGCGACGATGATCCGGGCGGGGTCGATGCCCAGTTCCTCGGAGTGCTCGGCGGTCCAGAGCAGCCCTTGGTAGCAGTCGTCGACGAGGGTCGTGCCGGTGACCTCCGGTGCGAGCCGGTACTCCACGGAGACCACGACCGCGCCGAGTTCGTCGAGCCATTCCAGCGGGATGTCGAGTTGCGAGAAGCGGTCGCCCATGACCATCCCGCCTCCGTGGATCCAGTAGACGCAGGGGGCGGCGGCGGTGCGGTCGGTGGTCGCGGGGCTGAAGACCGACAGGCGGAGCTGGGCACCGTCCTTGGCCGGCACGGTGACCTCGCGCCGGTCGATCCGCCGGTCGGCCAAGAGCAAGTCGACGGACGCCGTGGGGAGTTGTCGCACCTGCGCGAGAATTTCCGGGGTGAGCCGGGACATGAGGGGCATGTCGGCCAGCAGCTCGCGCAGTTCGGGGTCCAGAGCGGGGCGTGCGGGGGTCATGGCGTGGGCCTTTCGTGGTGTGGTGCCGGGAGGGTCAGGTGGGCAGGTGGCAGCGGATCGGCCGATCGGCCGTCCGTCCGGAGACTCAGAAGGCCGCCTTGCCCAGGACCGGGACGTAGTCGGTGTACTCGGACTCCTTGGCCAGCAGTCCGCCGATCCGCGCCACGATGGCCTGAGCCGCCTCGCCGGCGAAGATCCGGTGGTGGTCCTCCTCGCTGGTCCAGCCCTCGGTGACGTGGACGACGTCGGGGTTGGACGCGGAACGGGAGACGAGGTAGACGACGCAGTGTTCGCTCGCGCCGGGGCTGCCCTCGTCCAGGCCGGTCAGCAGCAGGTCGACCAGCTCGGCGCCCATCCCGGGCTTGGCGGTCAGGGTGGCGTTGAAGCCGTAGTCGGCAAGCATGATTTCTTCCTTCGCGGTGGTGGAGCGGTGGACTGAACTGATTCCATTCAACGCGCCTGACCTGCGTAAACGTTAGAGCGATGCTCGCGGATACTTGCACGATCCTCGCGATGTCGGGGAGCGGGGCGGCGGCGAGGTGCTGCAATGGAGGCATGTCCCTGGAAGAGTTCCGAACCCTGCTGGACCGGCACGCCCGGCCCGACTGGACCACCGCCATCGACGGTGTCCTGATCTCGAAGGTCGACCGGCCGGATCCGCCCGCGCCCTCCATGTCCGGCACGGTGGTCGCCGTCATCGCCCAGGGCGCCAAACGCCTCGCGCTGGGCGAGCGGGTCTACGAGTACGGCCCCGGGCAGTACCTGGTGGCCTCCGTCGACCTCCCCGTCACCGGGCAGTTCACCCGGGCCGACCCCCGAGCGGCCGGCCCTCGGCTTCGGTCTCACCCTGGAGCCGTCCGCCGTAGCCGAACTCCTGTTGCAGGCCGGTTCCGGCGACCTTCCCCGCAGCGGCGGGAGCCACGCCGTCGGGGATCGCCGTCAGCGACGCCCCGGCCGCCCTGCTCGACGCGGTGGTCCGGCTGCTGCGCCTGCTCGACGAGCCGCGCGACCGGGCCGTACTGGCACCGCTCGCCAAGCGCGAGATCCTGTGGCGGCTGATCACCGGCGAGCAGGGCGCGACGGTCCGGCAACTCGGTCTGGCCGACAGCGGGCTCAGCCATGTCTCCCGGGCGGTGCGCTGGATCCGCGAGCACTACGCGCAGCCCTTCCGGGTCGAGGACGTGGCCCGGCTGTCCGGCATGAGCGTCTCGGCCTTCTACCGCAATTTCCAGGCGGTGACCGCGATGAGCCCCATTCAGTTCCAGAAGCAGATCCGCCTCCAGGAGGCCCGGCTGCTGCTGGCCACCCATCCCGGGGACGTCACGGGGTCGGGCAGCGCGTCGGCTACGACAACCCGTCGCAGTTCAGCCGTGAGTACCGCCGCCAGTTCGGCGAACCCCGAGCCGGGACGCGGCCCGCCTGCGGAACATCGCGCGAGCCCCGGTGAGCGTCCTGCCCTGACTCGAACCAAGGCTCCGTAGAGGATCGTGCAAGTACGGGAGAGAATGACTCTACTATCTCCGCAGGTGAGAGCGATTTACTGGGATCGGAAGTTCTTCCGCCGAGTAGGAAAATGCCTACTCGTCGGCGGCTCCCACGACATCGCGAGGTTCTCAGCATGAAGACCGTCCTGATCACTGGTGCCTCATCCGGATACGGCCGGGCGACCGCCCTCCACTTCCACGCGCAGGGGTGGAACGTCATCGCCACGATGCGCACGCCGCGTGCTGGCGTCCTGCCCGAGTCGGGCCGGCTGCGGGTCGTCGCGCTCGACGTGACCGAGCCCGAGACCATCACCGCCGCGTTCGAGGCGGCGGGGCCCATCGACGTCCTGGTCAACAACGCGGGCGTCCCGTCGATCGGCGTGTTCGAGGGCACCCCATGGACCGGGTGCGAGAGGTCTTCGAGACCAACACCTTCGGCGTGATGGCGACGACACAGGCCGTGCTGCCCCAGTTCCGCGAGCGGGGCTCCGGCGTGGTGATCAACGTGACCTCCAGCGTGGTGCTGGGTCACATGCCCCTCTCGGCCGTCTACAAGGCGAGCAAGATGGCCGTCGAGGGATTCACCGCGTCACTCTCCCTCGAACTCGCGCCCTTCGGCGTCCAGGCCAAGACCGTCGAGCCGGGTGCCTGCCTGACGACCAACTTCGCCGCCCGTGCGACGAACGGCACCTCGGTGGACGAACTGGTCCCGGCGCCCTACGCGGCATGGGCGAAGAAGACCATGGACTCTTCACGGGCCAGGACCAGTTCACCAAGGAGAGCGACGTCGCCGAGACGGTGTGGCGCGCAGCGCACGACACGACCGGCCAGCTGCGCTTCCCGGCCGGCCCCGACGCGGTCTGGCTCGCCCAGGCGAAGTGACCGACCAGCGCCGCACTCATGCCGAGAGCCGGCCCTGCGCGTGTGCGCGGGGCCGGCTCGGGCGTGCGGCGAAGCTGCCGGGCCGTCCTGCCTACCGGGCGATGTGCCGGTGTCAGCCCTCGTCGGGCGTCAGCCGCAGCGAAATGCTGTTGATGCAGTACCGCTGGTCCGTGGGCGTCGCATAACCCTCGCCCTCGAAGACGTGCCCGAGGTGCGAACCGCACCGGGCGCACCGCACCTCGGTGCGGACCATGCCGTGCGAGCGGTCCTGGATCAGTTCGACCGCGTCGGTGTCCTTCGGGTCGTAGAAGGACGGCTCGCCGCAGTGCGACTCGAACTTCTCGGTGGAGGTGAAGAGTTCGGCGCCGCAGGCGCGGCAGGCGTAGACGCCCTTGGTCTTGGTGTCGGTGTACTCACCGACGAAGGCCGGTTCCGTGCCGGCCTGCCGCAGCACCGCGTACTCGGCCGGGTTCAGCTCCGCGCGCCATTCCTCGTCCGGCTTTTCGACGTCGTACGACATGAAGCTCAGCCCCTTACTTCGCGAGACGGTCCAGGATCCGCGGGCCGAGGTCAGTCACATCGCCCGCTCCCATGGTGAGAACCAGATCACCGGGCTTCGCCATTCCCGCGACGGCCTCGGGCACGTCCGCCTTGTCGTGGACCGGGGTCACGTCGGCGCCCGCGGCGCGCGGCCTCGATGATCAGGTCGCTGGTGACGCCGGGGATCGGGTCCTCGCGGGCCGGGTAGATGTCCAGGACCAGCGAGGCGTCGGCGAGGGCGAGGGACTGGCCCATCTCCTTGCCGAGCTCCTGGGTACGGGAGAAGAGGTGGGGCTGGAAGACGACCAGCAGCCGGGAGGTGGAGGCCGCCGCGCGCATCGCCTCCAGGTCGGCCGGCCGTCATCTCCGTGGGGTGGTGGGCGTAGGAGTCGATCACCTGGACGCCGGCCGCCTCGCCCTTGAGCTGGAGGCGGCGCTTGACGCCGGTGTACGCGGCCAGCGCGGGCGCCAGCTCCGCCGCCGGGATGCCGAGCGCGACGCCCGCGGCGAGGGCCGCGACCGCGTTGCTCGCGTAGTGGCGGCCGGGGACCGAGACGGTGAAGGTGAGGTTCTCGCCGCCCAGGAGGACGGTCACCTCGCTCTTCAGCCCCTGCGCCACGACGGACAGGATGCGGACGTCGGCGTCCTCCGCCTCTCCGTACGTCACCACCTTCACGTCGGCCGCGGTGACCCGTCGGGTCAGCTCCCGGGCGCCCTCGTGGTCCCGCCGAGATCACCAGGGTGCCGCCCTCGGTGATCCGGTCGGCGAAGGTCTGGAAGGACTCGTAGATCTCTTCCATGGACGCGTAGTTGGCGTGGTGGTCGAGCTCCACGTTGAGGACGATGGCGACCTCGGGGCGTACTTGTGGAAGCTGCGGTCCGATTCGTCGGCCTCGGCGACGAAGATCTCGCCGTCGCCGTACAGCGCGTTCGACCCCGGGGCGTCCAGGTCGCCGCCGATGGCGTACGAGGGCTTCAGGCCCAGCTCGGACAGCGACACCGCGAGCATCGAGGTCGTGGTGGTCTTGCCGTGCGTGCCGGCCACGGCGATCGGGCGGAGACCGTCCATCAGGCGGGCCAGCGCGTCCGAGCGGTGGACGACCGGGATGCCGAGCTCGGCCGCGCGGGCCAGCTCGGGGTTGTCCTCGCGGATCGCCGACGACACGACCACGCAGGTGGCGTCGTCGGCGAGGTGCTCCGCCGCGTGTCCGATGTGGACCGTGGCACCCAGGGCGCGCAGGGCGTCGGCGGTCGCGGAGTCCTTGGCGTCACTGCCGGCGACCTTCGCCCCGCGCTGCGCGAGGATCTTGGCGATCCCCGACATCCCGGCCCCGCCGATGCCGATGAAGTGCGGTCGGTCCATGGCGGTGGGAAGGCCGGGTGCCATGCGTGTCTCCCTGTGCGTGCTGGTTCCGTACGGGTACGGCGGACGTTCAGCGGCAAGCCTATGCGGTGCCACTGACAATCACGGACACCCGTCGACCGTCCCGCCGGCCGCTACTCCTTGCTGTGCGAGAACAGCTTCAGGACCGGTACGCCGACCTTGTGACGCGCGCGGGACGCCCAGTCCCGGTGGAAGAACTCCTCCACGTAGTGCGGGTCGGTCAGCACGATGACCTCGTCCGCGCCGATCTCCTCCACGAGGGACTTCAGCGCGTCCAGCGGGTGGTTCTCGATGAGCCGGCCCTCGGCCGCGCTGCCGGCGGCGTGCAGGGCGTCCAGGGACACCTGGAGGGCCTGTGCGCCGAGCGCCGCCGCGTCCTTGCCCTCGGGGGTCTCCCGTTCGTGCGCCGCCTCGTCGAGTTCGCCGAGGGCGACGTCGTCGATGGCCCGCAGCAGGCGGTCCGCCTGGTCGCCGCGGGGCTGGAGCAATACGTGGAAGGAGACGGTCTCGTCACCGTGCAAGGTGGTGACGAACTCCACGTCGGCGGACGTAAGGGCCTTCTCGATCATCAGTACGCTTGTGAACACCAGGCGCCCTTTCTCCTTCGAGGGCCCTCGGGCCCTCTCCTCCGTAGGCCTGCCAGGCCCTGCGGAAACCATCCTGCCCCGTGATCGCACGGGTACTGCCGGATTTAGTGTGCCCGTCGAAAGCCAAACGGAACGGATGATTCCGCCCCGTTTTCACGACCGCCGGTAACGACCGAACAGGAACCCGGCCTCTTCCAGCAGGGACACCAGTTCGAAGCGATGGGGAACCTTAACCGACGGCCCGCCCGCGATCCGCTGCGCCTCCCCGCGACGAGCATCGGCGAGAGGGTCAGACACAGTTCGTCGAGCGCCCCCGCGGCCACGAACTGCCCCAGCAGCCGCGGCCCGCCCTCGGTCAGCAGCCGGGTGTGCCCCAGCGCGGCGAGCGCCTCCACGACCCGCGCGGGGTCGACGCCGACGCCGTCACCGGCGACGACCACCCGGGCGCTCGACTTCTCGGCGGCCGCGATCCGGTCCGGCGCCGCCTGGGCGCCAGTGAGGACCAGCGTCGGGACCAGGGGCGAGACGAAAAGCGGAAGCGAGAAGTCCAGGTCCAGGCTCGCGGTGACGACCGCGATCACCGGGGCCGGTCCCTGCCCGGCACGCGCGCGTGCCTCCGCGAACTCGGCACGCGCGCGTGCGGGTCGATAGCCCTCCTGGCGTACCGTTTCCGCACCGACGATCACGACGTCCGCCAGCGCCCGCAGGGTGCCGAAGATCCGCATGTCGGCGTCCCCGGAGATGGGGTGCGAGCGGCCCTCGTGGTGGCCGGCCCCGTCGAGCGTGGAGACCATGTTGGCCCGCAGCCAGGGAGCGTCGCCGGCCGGGTAGGCGTACGCCTCCGCGAGGTCCGCGAGCCCCCATTCGCAGTCCGTCCCACCCGCATCAGGGGCCCCGTCCGAGGCCTGGGCTGCTGTTTCGTCGGTCACAGGGATCAGGCGTCGCATGTCGTGCAGTGTGGCACGGCCCTTAGAGTGGTGAACCGTGTCGTCCTCCTCAGCCGCCGCCGGGACCAGCCCGATAGCAGACGCGGCCCCGCTGTCCCTGTGCGCCCGTGAGCCGTTCGTCCCCGCGGACCGGCTGGTCGCCGAGATGGTGCCGCCGCCGCGCTTCGACTCGGTGCGCTTCGCCACGTACATCCCGGACCCGAACCAGCCCAGCCAGACCGAGGCGGTCGGCGTCCTGGAGGCCTTCGCCGCCGGACTCGGCGGGGCACACGCGGCCGGCACCCCCAAGCGCGGCTTCCTGGGCTTCGGCAAGGGCAGGGCGAAGACTCCGGCGGGCCCTCGCGGCGTCTATCTGGACGGCGGCTACGGCGTCGGCAAGACGCACCTCCTGGCCTCCCTGTGGCACGCGACCCCGGCCGAGCCCGCGCTCAAGGCGTTCGGCACCTTCGTCGAGCTGACGAACCTGGTCGGCGCCCTCGGTTTCCAGCAGACGGTCAGGACGCTCTCGGGCCACCGCCTGCTGTGCATAGACGAGTTCGAGCTGGACGACCCGGGCGACACCGTCCTCGTCTCGACCCTGCTCGGCAAGCTCGTCGACGCCGGTGTGGCGCTCGCCGCCACCTCGAACACGCTGCCGGGCAAGCTCGGCGAGGGCCGCTTCGCGTCCGTCGACTTCCTGCGCGAGATCCAGGGCCTGTCCGCGCACTTCCGCTCGCTGCGCATCGACGGCGAGGACTACCGCCACCGCGGCCTCCCGGAAGCGCCGACACCGTTCTCCGACGAGCAGGTGACGAAGGCCGCGTACGCCACCCCCGGCGCCTCCTCGACGACTTCCCGCACCTGCTGGCCCACCTCGCCAAGGTCCACCCCAGCCGCTACGGCGCCCTCACGGACGACCTCAAGGCGGTCTGCCTCACCGACGTCCAGCCGATACCCGACCAGTCGACGGCGCTGCGCCTGGTCGTCCTCGCGGACCGGCTCTACGACCGTGAAGTGCCCGTCCTGGCCTCGGGGTTGCCCTTCGACCGGCTGTTCAGCGAGGAGATGCTGAACGGCGGCTATCGCAAGAAGTACTTCCGCGCGATCTCCCGCCTGACCGCGCTGGCCCGGGACGCCAAGGGCCTCGTCGAAACCGCCTAGTTCACGCCAGCCCAGGCACGCTTTTCACGCTCTCTTTCATCGGAAACGCTGCGTTAACCCTGCAAACAACTTCGCTGGGCTACCGTGCTTCTTGACCAGCCATTGACCAAGCGTTGGTCTGCACAAGAGATGCGAACTGCCTGAAGGGGGCGAATGTTCCGAGGTAAGACGGCACGGTCCGTGATCACGCTGATCACCGCCGTCCTGCTCGCCCTTCAGTTCTTCGCGCCCACGGCATCCTTCGCACCCGCGCACACCGCGCGTCATGCAGAGGCCAAAGCACAGCCGGTGCTCAAGCTCGGCGGCAAGGCCCTGCGCACCGAGACCATCACCTTCCGCGACTGCGGCGCCTCCGGGACCCCACCGTCCCGCTGCGCCTGCGCGACCGTTACCGCGCCGCCGACTGCGGGCCGGAGGCGCCCGAGCGCCCCCTGCTCACGCAGGACCCGGCGGCCGTCAGCACCCAGGTGACGCCGGGCGCGGCGCACCACCGCACATCGAGATCCTCGACAGCGCACTCTCCGGCGGCACTTCAGGTCTTCCGCTGCTGAGAGACCGGCAGGCAGTCACTTCCCCACGCACACTGTCATGCAAGCCCGACGCGCCCAGAGGGCGCGCCAGGAGGAGTCACACTTCATGCAGCCCCTCATCGACAACGCCCGTACGTTCGGACAACGCCCTGAGGAGTTCGCCAAACTCGCCGAAGGCCAGTCCCCGCAGGTCCTGTTCATCACCTGCTCCGACTCCAGGGTCGTCCCCGCCCTGATCACGGGCGCCCGCCCCGGCCAGCTCTTCGAACTGCGCACCGCGGGCAACATCGTCCCGCCGTACGCCTCAGGCAACCCCACCAGCGAGGCGGCCACCATCGAGTACGCCGTGGAGGTGCTCGGCGTCCAGGACGTCGTCGTCTGCGGCCACTCCCACTGCGGTGCCGTCGGCGCCCTGGTGCGCGGTGACGACCTCGCCGCCGTACCGGCCGTACGCGACTGGCTCGCGCACGCCGCCGACGAACCCGCGCCCAGCGACACCGCCGACCCTACGGTCGCCGGAGCCGTGCAGAACCACGTACTCGCCCAGTTGCTGCGACTGCGCTCCTACCCCTGTGTGGAGCGGCGGTTGGCGGACGGGCGGCTGCGGGTGCACGGCTGGTACTACGAGGTCCACACCGGTGCCGTGCTCGAACACAGCGCGGACACCGACCAGTTCGAGGCCCTGTGAGTCGCGCCATGGACAATGACCTGACCCCGAAGAAGACCAGGTTCCCTTATCTGCGGCAGGACTTCGCCGCCTCGCTCGTCGTGTTCCTGGTCGCGCTCCCGCTCTGCGTGGGCGTGGCCGTCGCCTCCGGTGTACCGGCCGAACTCGGCCTGGTCACCGGCATCGTGGGCGGGATCGTCACCGGCCTCATGCGGGGCAGCAGCCTCCAGGTGTCCGGGCCCGCCGCCGGTCTGACCGTGCTGGTCTTCGAGGCGGTGCGGGAGTACGGACTGCCCGCCCTCGGAGTCATCGTGCTCATCACCGGCGTGCTTCAAGTCCTCATGGGCGTCCTGAAGTTGGGGCGCTACTTCCGGGCCATCTCGGTCTCGGTCGTCGAGGGCATGCTGGCCGGTATCGGACTGGTGCTGATCGCCGGGCAGTTGTACTCGGTGGCCGGGGCGAAGGCCCCCGCCTCGGGGGTGGACAAGATAGTCGAGCTTCCCGGCGCGCTCATCGACGCCGTCGGGAACACGGAGGCACTGGCCTCGCTCGCGCTCGGCGCCGCCACCATCGCCGTCCTGGTGCTGTGGAAGCGGCTGCCGGCCAAGGTCCGTACGGTGCCTGGTCCGTTGGCCGCCGTAGGACTGGCGACGCTCGCCGCGCTCGTGTTCGGGCTGCCGGTGGCGACGGTCGAAGTGCAGGGGCTGCTGGGGTCGTTGCAGCCGCCGCCGCTCAGCGCGTTCGGTGACCTCGCGCAGGTCGGGATGCTGGGCACGATCGTCGCCTTCACGCTGATCGCGTCCGCCGAGTCGCTGTTCAGCGCGGCGGCCGTCGACCGGCTGCACTCCGGCCAACGTACCCAGTACGACAAGGAGTTGGTGGCCCAGGGCGTGGGCAACACGCTGTGCGGGATCCTCGGCGCGCTGCCGATGACCGCGGTGATCGTGCGCAGCGCGGCCAACGTGCAGGCGGGCGCGCGGACGAAGGCGTCCCGGGTGATGCACGGCGTATGGCTGCTGCTGTTCGCGGCGCTGCTGCCGGACGTCCTCGCGTACATCCTGATCCCGGCCCTGGCGGGCATCCTGGTGCACGCCGGTGCCAAGCTCATCCCCGTCCGGGCAATCGTGTCGCTGTGGCACGAGCACCGGGGCGAGGCGCTGATCCTGGTCGTCACGGCGCTGTCGATCGTCGCGGTCAGCATGTTCGAGGGCGTCCTCATCGGCCTGGCGCTGGCCGTCGCGAAGACGGCGTGGGAGGCCTCGCACATCAGGCTGGAGGTCGTCGACAAGGGCGCGGGCCCGGTCCAGGCCTATCTGTCGGGCAACGCGACCTTCCTGCGGCTGCCGAAGATCCTCGACAGCCTGGAGGCTCTCCCCAGGACCGCCCGGTCGAACTCCACCTCTCGGGCCTGCACCACCTCGACCACGCCTGCCGCACGGCCCTGGAGAACTGGGCCGAGCGGCACAGCGCGGCCGGTACCGAGCCGGTGAAGCTCACGGCGGCGAAGATCCCGGCGACGAAGTAGGCGAGACAGCGGTGCCGGTGCCTGCTCCGGGGTGGTCGTGGCCTCGGAGCAGGCACCGGGCATACCCTTGCAGGAGTAGACGAAACGGCCTCTCCGTGAGGGGGTCAGGATGCTCCAGGAACTGCTGGTGGCGGGCGCGGCGGCCGGTTCCGCGTGCGTGGTGTACGTCGCCGCGGCGGCGCGGGTGGTCAAGCAGTACGAGCGCGGGGTCGTCTTCCGTCTCGGGCGGGTGGCCGGTGACGTCCGGGCTCCCGGCTTCACCATGGTCGTCCCGTTCGTGGACCGGCTCCGCAAGGTCAACATGCAGATCGTGACGATGCCGGTGCCCGCGCAGGAGGGCATCACGCGCGACAACGTGACGGTGCGCGTCGACGCGGTGGTCTACTTCAGGGTCGTGAACGCGGCCGACGCGATCGTCACGGTCGAGGACTACCGTTTCGCCGTCTCGCAGATGGCCCAGACGTCCCTGCGCTCGATCATCGGCAAGAGCGACCTCGACGATCTGCTCTCCAGCCGCGAAAAGCTCAACCAGGGGCTGGAGTTGATGATCGACAGCCCGGCGGTCGGCTGGGGCGTCCAGATCGACCGGGTCGAGATCAAGGACGTGTCGCTCCCCGAGACGATGAAGCGCTCGATGGCCCGTCAGGCCGAGGCCGACCGTGAGCGCCGGGCCCGAATCATCAACGCGGACGCCGAGTTGCAGGCCTCGAAGAAACTCGCCGAGGCCGCCGAGCAGATGTCCGAACAGCCCGCCGCGCTCCAACTCCGGCTGCTGCAAACGGTGGTGGCGGTCGCGGCGGAGAAGAACTCGACGCTGGTCCTCCCTTCCCGGTGGAGCTGCTGCGCTTCCTGGAACGGGCCGCACCTCCTCCCCCGCCGCCCGTGGAGAAGTGACACCCGGCGCCGACCGCAACGGACTGGCGAGTCCCGCGCCCACCCTGCAGGATCGAGGGACCCGACCGGAAGGGACGGCCCATGAGCAAGAAGGACTCGAAGAACGAGGACCGGAAGAAGAGCAAGGGCAAGGACAGGGAGAAGGACGAGAGCCGGAAGAAGTCGGGGAAGACTCGTGCCTCCCAGGACGAGGTGAGCACTCTGGCGGACGAGCTGCGCGTCCCCGTCGGCCGCCCGGTCGATCTCGCCTCCTACGACCCGAAGGCCACCCCCGGCGGCCCCGCCGACAAGGCCGCGGGCCTCAAGGACACCGCCCGGATGGGCGAACACCTCGCCGACCTGCAAGAACGTCTCTGGGCCGCGAGCACGGCCGGTGACCACCGCCGCCTCCTCCTGGTCCTCCAGGGCATGGACACCAGCGGCAAGGGCGGCACGGTCAAACACGTGATCGGCCTGTTCAACCCCTCCGGCTGCCGGATCAGCGCCTTCAAGGCACCCACACCCGAGGAGCGCCGGCACGACTTCCTCTGGCGCATCAAACGCGCCCTCCCCACCCCGGCGAGATCGGCATCTTCGACCGCTCCCACTACGAGGACGTCCTCATCGCCCGCGTCCGCGACCTCGCCCCGCACCGCGAGATCAACGACCGCTACGGCCGGATCAACCGCTTCGAGAAGTCCCTCGCCGACGACGGCGTGACCGTCGTCAAGTGCCTCCTCCACATCTCCTACGACCAGCAGCGCCGCCGCCTGCTGGAACGCCTGGACAACCCGGACAAGCACTGGAAGTTCAACCCGGGCGACATCGAGGAACGCGCCCTGTGGCCCGCCTACCAGCAGGCCTACGAGACCGCCCTCACCCGCTGCTCCACCCGGGACGCCCCCTGGTACCTGATCCCGTCCGACCGCAAGTGGTACCGCAACTGGGCCATCAGCCGCCTCCTCCTGGAACACCTGACGGCCCTGGACCCGCAGTACCCGAAGGCGGACTTCGACGTGGAGGAGTGCAGGGAACGGCTGCTGAGCTCGGGCTGACCGTCCACCGTCCACCCGTGTCGGTGACCGGATAATCCCTTTTATCCTTCTATCTTCCTACGGTGACCATTCGAGTACGCCAAGTCGCCGCCGCCTGTGCGCTCGGCGCCGCGCTCACCGCCTGCGGGGCCCCCTCGGCGCCCCACGCCAGCCGTCCGGCGCCCAGTGCGCCCTCCGCCGCCGTGTCGCGGCCGCCCACGCTCGCGCCCGGTCCCGCCGGGCTGACCCCCGTGTTCAAGAACGGTCCGCGGGTCGGCGGCAAGACCGTCGCGCTGACCTTCGACGCCGACATGACGGCCGACGAGGGGCCGCGCGCGGCGAAGGGCGAGCACTTCGACAATCCGCAGCTGATCTCCACGCTGCGCACGCTGAAGGTGCCGGCGACCGTGTTCATGACGGGCCGCTGGGCCGACGAGTACCCGGCGGAGGCCCGCGCCATCGGCCGTGACCCGCAGTTCGAGATCGCCAACCACTCCTACAGCCACTACGCCTTCACCGGTGACTGCTACGGCCTGCCGACCGTGGCCCCGGACCGGATGAAGGCCGATGTCGAGCGCGCGTACACCGCCTTCAAGAAGGCCGGCGTGCCGAACGCGATGCCGTACTTCCGCTTCCCCGGCGGGTGTTACGACCGCCAGGCGCTGAAGACGCTGAGCGCGGTCGGTGTCACGGCGGTGCAGTGGGACGTGGTGAGCGGCGACGCGTTCGCGACGGACTCGGACGCCGTGGCCCAGCAGGTGCTGGAGGGGGTGAAGCCCGGCTCCGTCGTCGTCATGCACTGCACGCGCAGCGCCGCCCCGGCGACCGAGCGCGCCGTCCGCATGATCGTGCCCGAGTTGCGGAAGAGGGGGTACCGGTTCGTGAAGGTCTCCCAGCTGATCGGGGCGACCGGTCGGCACCGCTGAAGCCGGCTGAGCGCCGCGCACTCCTCTTACGCTGGTGTCATGAGCGACGAAGAGACGGCACCGGTGTACGCGGAGTGTGTGCTGTGCCGGGAGCCGACCGAGTACCCGGAGTCGTACAAGGGGATCACGCTCTGCCCCGTCTGTGAGTGGCAGGAGGCACAGCGGACCGCCTGCTCGGGGTGAGCGGCGGGGCGTCTTCTCGCGAGAGCGCCGTGGGGGTGTGGGTGGTTTTGCGGGTGCGGGTCCGTTGTGGCTGGTCGCGCAGTTCCCCGCGCCCCTGGGGAGGTCACCCTTAGCGGTGTCTCTGGGAGCCGGTTCTTTGGCTGGCAGACTGTGGGGGTGATCAGTGACTCCACCGTTCCCGGCGACGGCGCCGACCCGTTTGTCAACGAGCCCACCGTGCGTGACGAGGCTCCGCAGTTCGTGCTGCCCCTCGTCGTGCGGATCGAGCGGGACGCGCCGCCGGTCCGTACGGACGCGCTGGAGACGGCCGCCCGTGCCGTACTGACGATCCTCAGCGACGAGCGGGCCCTCGGGGACGGGGAGTGGGCGCAGGCCATGCGGGACTGGCAGGACGCGCGGATCCGGAAGGTGGTCCGGCGGGCGCGCGGAGCCGAGTGGCGGCGGGCCGAGGCGCTGCCGGGCATCACCGTGACCGGGAAGTCCGCGGAGGTACGGGTCTTCCTCCCGTCCCGCTCGACGGCTGGCCCAAGGACCTCGCCCGGCTCCAGGTCTCCGGCACCGACCTCGACGACCCCGAACCCCCGGCCGACGCGGACCCGACGGCGCCGGTGCTCTGGCTCAACCCCGAACTCGACATGTCCGCAGGCAAGACGATGGCCCAGACCGGCCACGGCGCCCAACTCGCCTGGTGGGAACTGTCCGACGACGACCGCACCGCCTGGCGCCGAGCGGGCTTCCCCCTCTCCGTCCGCACCGCCACCCCCGCCCACTGGGCCGAACTCATCAGCACCGAACGCCCGTTGGTCCGTGACGCGGGCTTCACCGAGATCGCCCGGGACTCACTGTCGCGGTCGAGGGGTACGACCGCGTCGGTGATCTGGCTGGTGAGGACGCACCGCCGGTCGACTGAGGTCGCCCCCGTCCGTCGGCGGTAGGCGGTAGGCGGGCTACGGCAGGCGTCAGCATCAAGCCGGTGACGCCAACTACCTTGCCCGGTGCGGAAGTTGCCCCCTCGCTTTCGACTACGTCCGCGCATCCAACCACGCCCGGCCCCAGCCACCCGGCCTCCCTCTGCTCACTCCTCCCGCACCCGCGGCTCACTCCCCAGCAACCTCATCCTCCGCCGATGCCACACCACCGGACTCCGCTCGTCGTCGGACCTCATCGCCAGCACCCGGAGCACGATGATGTCGTGGTCGCCGGCCGGATAGCTGTGCTCGACCGTGCACTCCAGCCACACCGGCGCGCCGTCGAGGAAGATCGCGCCGGACTCCGCCTCCACCGTGCGCAGGTCGGCGAAGCGAGCCGCCTTGCTGCGGGAGCCGAGTTGGCGGGCCTTGTCGCTGTGGCCCTCACCCAGGACGGAGATGCCGATGGCCTGTGCGCGGGAGAGCAACGGCCAGGTCGTGGAGGTGTGTTGGGCCGCGAAGGAGACCATGGGCGGGTTGTGCGAGACGCCGACCGCGAACGACGAGACGATCATCACGGTCGGTTCGCCATGGACGCGGGCGGAGAGCGCCGCGACCCCCGACGGGAACCCGGAGAACGCGCTCGTCATCTCCCGGGATCCGAGATGATGCCGTCCAGATCCTCCAGGCCTTCCATTGCCGTCACCCTGCAACCCCCTTCCGCATCAAGCCCGTTGAGGACTCCGCAGGCTTCATCAGGCGACCCCCGTGGGCAGTTGGGACGGGGCGGGGACCTCGGGGCGCCCGCTCCCGGCGGCCCGGTCCGCAGAAGTGCGCACGCGAGGAGACACAGCACTCCTACCGTCGCGAGCCCGCCGAGCGTGACCGCGTAGCCGTGCCTGGCCAGCAGCACCGCGCACACCGCACTGCCCAGCACCGCCCCGAGTTGCTTCATGGCGTTGAAAGTTCCGGACGCCGCCCCGACCTCGTCCGGGGCCACCGAGGTCACCGCCGCGATCGAAAGAGGCGACCAGACAAAGGAGTTGGCGACCCCGTACACCGCGAACGTGGCCGTCAGCGCGGAGATCGGCGCGTCCGTCGCGACAAGCGCCGCCGATGTCCCGATCGAGAGGACCAGCGCGCCGGAGCCGATCACGGCGACCGCCCGCGACCCGATTCCGTTGTTGAGCCGGGCCGACACCGGCGCCCCCAACAGGCAGACCACGCCCATCGGTACGAGGGTGAGGGCGGCGGCACCCGCGTCGAGCCCGCGTTCCCGCTGGAGGTACAGCATCAGCGGGATCATCGCCGACCCGGAGCAGAAGGCCGCCGCGGCACCGGCCCAGGCCGCGACGACGAACCCCCGCCTGCGCAACAACTCCACCGGCACCAGCGCGCGTTGACCGTCACGGCGCTGGAACCACACCACACCGGCGACGACCACCACACCCACGACGACGAGCAACCACCGTGGCACGCCCCGCACTTCACCGCTCGCCGCGTCCGTCCCCTGGATGCCGATCACCAGCGCGCCGACCCCGCTCGCGTTCGCGCAGATCGCCCACACCGGGATGCGCGCCTCCTGTCGCGGCAGCACCGGTACGAACACGGCCACGGCCACCAACGCGCCCACCCCGACCGGCACGTTGACCCAGAACACCGCGGGCCAGCCCCGGCGGCGACAAGGAAACCGCCCAGCAGCGGCCCGACGGCCACCGCCGCTCCGCCCACCGCACCCCACACACCGAGCGCGACGGCGAGGCGCGGGGGCCGGAACAGCGCCTTGATGAGGGTGAGGCACTGCGGTGTCATCAACGCGGCGCCGATGCCCTGGGCCACCCGCCAGCCGACAAGTGCCGTGATGGAGGCGGCGGTTGCGCACAGCAGCGAGCCAAGGGTGAAGGCCGCGAGGCCGATCAGGTGGACGCGTCGGTGGCCGTAGCGGTCGCCCAGGCGTCCCGCGACGACCAACGGCACGGCGTACGCGATGAGATAGCCGCTGTTGACCCACATCGCGGCGGTCTCACCGGCGTGCAGTCCGGTGATGAGGGACGGCAGGGCGACCGAGGTGATCGTGCTGTCCAGCAGGAGCATGAAGAACCCTGTGCAGAGGCTGCCGAGGGCGAGCCAGTCGCGCCGCGCGTCCGCGCCTCCGTCCCCCGCCCGCGCTCACCGTCGGCATCTCAAACTGCCAGGTTCTCGCGGAGAGTCGGCCCCGGGTACGCCGGTGCGAGCGCGCCGCGGCGGCGCAGTTCGGGCAGCAGCAGTTCGCTGATCGCGGCGAAGCCGGAGGGCATGGCGAGCGGGCTGGAGAACATGAAGCCGCCGCGTGCTCCGGTCGCCGCGAAGTTCTCCTCCAACGCGTCCGCCACGGTGGCGGGGTCGCCGACGATGCTGTGGTCCAGCCCCGTCGCCCTGCCCCGCCCGTGCGCGAAGAACTCGCTGCGGCTCATGGTGCGGTCCGCGCCGTACTCCGCGACGAGCGAGCCGACGATCCCGGCGGGACTCGCGTTGGCCGCCGCCAACTCGTCGCGCAGCGCGCCCAGTTGGAAGGAGGCGGGCAGCGTGGAGAAGTCGTAGCCGGCGTTGTGCGAGAGATAGGCGGCGACGGCCTCCTCGTTCCAGAACTCGTGCACCGCCTCGCAGCGCGCCGACGCCTCGGCCTTCGTGCGGCCGACGATCACCTGGGTGGCCCAGAGGATGCCCACGCGTTCGGGGTCCCGCCCTCGGCGAGGAGGGCCTCGTCGAGCAGTTTGCGGTGGCGCTGCTGCCCCGCGAGGCTGCCGCCGAAGCCGAAGACCAGGTCGGCGAATCGGGCCGAAGCGGCGATGCCCCGGGGCGAGTTGCCGGCCTGGACGATCAGCGGGTGGTACTGCGGTCCGGGTACGGACGCGAGCGGGCCCTTGACGGTGAAGAAGCGTCCCTCGTGGTCGATGGGGTGCACCTTCGCGGGGTCGGCGAACCGGCCCGTGCTCCGGTCGCGGAGGATGGCGTCCGGTGCGACGGAGTCCCACAACGCCCGGCAGACGGCGACGAATTCCTCCATCCGGTCGTAGCGCAGGTCGTGGTCCATCAGCTCGGCGAACCCGTAGTTGGCGGCGTCCGCGCCGCGTGTGGAGGCGACCACGTTGAAGGCGATCCGGCCGCCGGTCACATGGTCGAGCGAGTTCAACAGCCGGGCCACGTAGAAGGGATGCATGAACGTCGAGGAGTACGTCAGCCCGAAGCCGACCCGTTCCGTGACGGTGGACATCGCGGCGATCACCGGTGCCATGTCGTGGCGCGGCCACTGGATGCCCCACTCCACGGCCGGGGCGATGCTGCCGCGCCAGGTGCTGGGGATGCCGCTGCCGTCGCCGAAGAACAGCAGGCCCACGCCCGCGCGTTCGGCGGTCTGTGCCAGTTCCATGAACATGCGGACGTCCGGGAAGTCCCGCCCGACCCAGGAACCCTGACGCGCCCAGGCGCCTTCGGTGTGGGTGAAGGAGAGGTCGTAGCCGATGTGCATTCCGGTCATCGCGCGGCCTTCTTCCACAGCTCGACCACTTCGTCGGCGTCGCTCAACACGGCCACGTTCAGACTGAGTTGAAAGAGGGCGGCGGCGTTGACGTGGTGGTCGTAGGCGGTCGTCGTGTCCTGCGGTACGACGACGGGCCAGTCGAGTTGGACGGCGTCCTGGGCGGTGGCGTACACACAGCACTCGCTGGTCAGGCCCACGACGGTGAGCCAGTCGCAGCCGGTCGCGCGCAGCCGGGTGTCGAGATCGGTGCCGAGGAAGCCGCTGTAGCCGCGCTTGACGACCCGCAACTCTTCCTCGGCGGGCCGCATTTGATACCACTCGGCGCCGGGTGTGCCGATGCGGCACGGCTCGTCCGGGCTCATGGGTGCGTCGTAGTCGCCCTCGCGCAGCCAGTTGCTCGCCCGCCAGGGCCGTGCCGGGTCGCTGCCCAACTCCACCCAGACGACCGGCACTTCGGCGGCGCGTGCGGCGTCGACGAGGTCGGCGATGCGCGTGACCGTCCGGTCGAGGGTGGCCAGCGCCGCGTCGGTCAGGCCGTACGCCCCGAGCAGGTCCGGGTCGGCGAAGTCGCGCTGCACGTCGACCACGACGAGTGCGGGCCTGCTGAACGGCCCTGTGAGGTGGGCGAGTTGTCTGTCCCGCAGGTCGGACATCAGGCCGTCACCTCGTCGCGGGCGCGCAGTGCGGGCAGCACGGTCTCGCCGAACAGCACCATGTCCTCGTCGTACTCCGGAAAGATCAGCATGAGTCCGTCGAGGTCGGCCTCGCGCACGATGTACTCGATGTGCTCGGTGACCGTACGGGCCGAACCGGCGACGTACGGCGTCTGGAAGGCCGCCTCCCCGTCGGCGCCGGCGGCCCACGCGCGGGCCTGGTCCTCGGGCACGCCCCAGGTGTGCCGCATATGGGCGAGCGCCTCGCGGTCGACGCCCGCGCCCCACTCCTTGACCTTCTTGACGGCCAGCTCGTCGGTGTCGTCCTGGACGACGGTGAGCATCGAATACGTCTTGCAGACACGGCCGTTGGCCTTCGCCCGGGCGTGCACGTCGGCGGAGAGCGACCGCATGTCGTCGAGGCTGTCGGCGGCGAGGAAGGCGCCGTCGGCGTAGCGGGCCTGGAAGCGGCGCGCGTCCTCGGAGCGCCCCGCGCTGATGATGGTCGGCCGGATCGCGGGATGCGGCCGGGACTCGCAGTCGACGAGGTCGAAGTACGGGGTGCGCAGGGTGACCGAGTCCTCGGTCCACAGCCGGGTGACCGCCTCCGTCCACATCTCGGTCATCCGGTAGCGGTCCTCGTGGCTCAACTCGGGGTCCCAGTCGCCGAACTGCTCGAACTCCCCCGCGTACGAGCCGTTCACGATGTTCATCCCGGCCCGGCCGCCGGAGATGTCCTGGAGCGTGGTGAGCATCTTCGCGGCGACGGCCGGGTTGTGGATGTTGGCGTGCAGGGTCGCCCAGATCTTGACCCGGCTGGTCGCCTCGGCGAGCGCCGCCATCATCGTCATCGACTCCAGCGAGCGGCCCCAGTGGTCCGTACTCCCGCCGAAACCACGCCACTTGGCCATCGACATCACGAAGTCGAGACCGATGTCCTCCGCGTGCAGCGCGGCACGCCTGTTGTACGCGTAGGTCGCCTCGGGGTGCGGCGCGGTGGTGGACAGCATCCAGCCGCCGCTCCCGATGGGAAGGAAGATTCCATACTCTTTCGCGGGCACGTTGCGGGCCTTTCCACGGCTCTTTCAGGGGCTTTTCCACGGCTCCACGGTGGCTACGGCGCGGGCCAGACGAGCTTGCCGCCGCTGTAGACGTCCTTGACGAAGGAGGTGTCGAACCACCCCTGGGCCTTCGCGGCGGTCACACTGCTCGGCACGATCTTGAACTGGTGCAGCATGGCGACGAGTTGGGAGACGTTGGCGGGATCGACCCCGCCCAGCGGCTGTCCCGGCGTCGGGTTCTCCTTGACGACCTGCGTCTCGGTCTTCCAGATCGTCGCGTTGAGCTTCTTGTCGTAGGTCGGGCCCGACAACTTGGCCGCGTAGCCGACGCATTCACTGATGTGCGCCTCGTTCGCGGAGCAGTACGCGTACGCGTGCAGCGCGGCCCGCAGCACGTCCTCCACGGCATGCGGATGCGCCTTGGCGAACGCGGGGTTGACCGCCATCGCGCCGATCGAGCTCGGGATCTTGTAGTCGACCGGCTTCCACACGGTGACGTCCTTGCCTGCCGCCTTCAGCTGGTTGGGCTCGTTCGAGACGAACCCGGTGAGCGCTTCGAGACCGCCCTGCTTGCGCGGCAGCACGGAGGGGTCGTAGCCCTCCTTGACCAGCTTGAGCGAGTCCCAGTTCACCCCGGCCTTGACCAGCATCGCCTCGACGGCGGCGGGCACATATCCCTTGTGTCCGAGGACCTTTCCGTCGAGCTGGGTCAGATCGGTGATGTCCTTGTTGGTCATCAGGATGTCGAGCCCGGCATTCGAGTACGAGGAAATCCCCTTGATATCGATCCCGTTGGCCTGCGCCTGAATGAGGTCCTGCTCGGAGATCGCGGACACCGTCGCCTGTCCACCGGCGAGCAGTTTGGTGTTCTGCGCGGTGTCCCCGCTGCCGGGCTTGAGATCGACGGTGAGGCAAAGGTCCTTGAAGTAGCCGAGTTTGGCGGCAGCGATGTATTCGAGAATCGAGACGGAGGACTGGAACTGGTAACCGGAGAGATACGTGATCTTCCCGGCGGCCTTGTTCTCGGCACACCGCTTCGCGGAGATCGCGGACCCGGCCGAACCGGCGGAACTGCTGTCGTCCGAGCCGGAGCCACATCCGGCGACTCCGAGCACCAGGACGGCGGCGACGAGGGCAGATCTGGTGAGGCGATAACGAGGCATGGATGACTCCGAACTGGCGTAGAAGCCGGGAAGTTGACGGACAAAGGTCCAGACAGGCGCGCCAAAAAGGGGCGCGGGGCCGAGCCGGCGCAGCTACTCCTGCGCGCTGTCGTGCCAATGCAGCACACGCCGCTCGACCAACGTCACGGCGAGCAACAACAGCACACCCATCACAGCGAGCACGAGGATCGAGGCGTAGACAACGGGGAGTTGATTCATGGAGGAGGCCACGCTGATCGCGGTACCGAGCCCCCGGTGGACCCGGACGCCGACATCTCCGCCACCACCGCCCCGATGATCGACAGCGGAAACACGATTCGCAGCGCGGCGAAGAGATACGGCAGCGCGTTGGGCACCCGCACATGCCACAACAACTCGACCCGGCCGGCGTCCATCGTCCGGTACACCTGCAACACCTGCTGCGGAACGGACCGCAACCCCGTAGCCGTGTTGATGAGGATCGGGAAGAAGCAGATCAGCCCGGTGATGATCAGCTTGGGCATGGGCCCGAACCCGAACGCCACGACCAGAGCCGGCGCGACGGCCACCAGCGGCGTCACATTGAGAACGACGGCGATCGGCATCACCGCCCGCCGCACCAGAGGGAGTTCACTCGTCAGCACCGCGAGCACGAACGCCCCGACGAACCCCATCCCCAGCCCGGCCGTGGCCTCGCCAAGAGTGACAAGGGCATTGTGGACGTAGTAACCGAGTTCGCTGGAGAGGAGTCGCCCACATCGGACAACGGCGGGAGCAGATAAGGGAGTTGCCCGGCTCCCCAGTGCCAGAGCCCGGCGAGCAGCACCAGCGTCACGACGAGCGGAAGCCATACGGCAGGGCGGATCCACGCGATCCGTGACCTCGGGTGCTTCAGGCTGAAGCGGGACGGTTCGGCGGGCGGCGGTGTCTTGGCCGCCGGGGCGGTGGTGCGTTCGTCGGCTACGGTCATGTCCTCGCCCCCACTCACGCGGCTTCGCTGTGCCAGGCGCGGCGCAGCCGCTCTCTCACCAGGTCCTCGTACTCGTGGAACCGCCGTTCCCCGAAGAGCCGTTCACCGCGCGGCCGGGGCAGGTCGACGTCGATGCTCTCGACGATCCGGCCGGGGTTCGGCGCCATGACGACGACGGTGTCGGAGAGCCGGACGGCCTCGGAGACGGAATGGGTGACGAACAGGACGGTCGTCCTCAACTCCTCCCAGAGGTCGAGGAGTTGGTCCTGAAGGCTCTCGCGGGTGAACTCGTCGAGCGCCGAGAAGGGTTCGTCCATGACGAGCACGTCGGGCCGCAGGCCGAACGCCCGGACGATCGCGGCGCGTTGGCGCATGCCGCCGGAGAGCTGGGCCGGGAGCTTGTGCAGGGCGTCACCGAGGCCGGCCTTGACGAGGAGTTCCTCCACGTCGGGTGCCGCCGGCTGCCGTTCGGCGAAGTCGGCGATGCGCTCACGGCGCTTGGCCGCACCCCGGTTGATCTTCTGCGGCAGCGTGACGTTCCGCAGGACGGAGAGCCAGGGCAGCAGCGCGGGGCTCTGCGGGACGAGGCCGATCATCTTGGCCGCGCAGGCCTCGGCCGGTGTCACCCCGTGCACCGACACCTCGCCGAGGTCCGGCTGTTCGAGCCCGGCGACCAGGCGCAGCAGCGTCGACTTCCCGCAGCCGCTGGGGCCGATGAGACTGACGAAACGGCCCGACGGCACCGTCAGGTGGACGTCGTCGAGGGCCGTGGTCGCGGACGGCCCGAAGCCGTAGACCCGTCGTACCGACCGCAGTTCGAGTGCTGGCGTACCAGTCACCTTCACGCTCCCATCCATGTCGCGGGCACGAGTGCCCGATCCTGGAAGTCGGAGAGCGTGCGTAGCGAGTGCGACTGACTGCCACGCGGAAATCCGCTTAGGTGCCCCCGACCGTAGGAAGATTCTGTTTCGGCGGACGGCAGTTGTCTGTTACGCGCGTTTTACGGCTGGACGCGACGGGGCCCGCAAAGGGACGATCGCGCCATTGTCGAAGACGTGGATCTCGATCCCGAGGTCCGTCGCGGCGCGGGCCACCCAGCCGCCGAGGGCCTGCACGATCACGTCCGTGACCAGCAGGACCGCGCGTTCGGCGGTCGGTACGGAGTCCCGCAGCCAGAGCAGTTTGAACATATCGGCCATGACTTTGTTGCGGTAGGCGGGTTTGTACGCTCCTGGTTGCCGACGAGTTGGACAAGGACGCGGCAGGCGGCGTCGATCCCCTCGACCTCGACGCGGCTGCCGTCGGGCAGCATGAGCGGCTTCGGGCGCAGCGGTGTGCCGAGGCGGTCGCCGAGCGCGAGCAGCATGCGGCGCTCGACGGAGCCCTCGGCGAACCGGCTCCACTCGTTGGATGCGTCCAGGACGGTCAGGTGCACGCGCCGCATCCTAGGAAGGGTCCGTTTCCCCCGTGTTGCTTAGGGTGGCCACCATGGGAGCGGGCGGAGTTGACGAGGATACGGCGATGACACGACTCGACGGCCGGGTCGAGCGGGGCAACCGCACCCGGCGGCTCGTCCTGCGCCGCACCGTCGACATCGCCTCCGTCGAGGGCCTGGAGGCCCTGTCCGTAGGGCGGTTGGCCACGGAGCTGCGACTCAGCAAGAGTGGGGTGTTCGCGCTCTTCGGCTCCAAGCAGGAACTGCAGCTGGCGACCGTGCGCGAGGCCGCCCGCATCTACACCGAGCAGGTGATCAGACCCGTTACCGAAGTCGCCCCCGGCATCGGCCGGTTGTGGCGGCTGTGCGAACTGTGGCTGGAGTACTCGCGGGGCCGGGTCTTCCCCGGTGGCTGCTTCTTCTACGGGGTCATCGCCGAGTTCGACGCCCGCTCCGGGCCGGTGCACGACGCGATGGTCGGCGCGCACCGGGCCTGGATGTCCCTCGTGGAGCGGACGGCCGCCGAGGCCCGGGACACCGGCGAGCTGCGGGCCGACACCGACATACCCCAACTCGCCTTCGAGATCGTCGCGTTGATGGAGACGTCCAACGCGTACTCCGTGCTGCACGACGAGGAGAGCGTGTACCGCAGGGCCCGTACCGGCATAGCGGCCCGGCTGCGGGACGCGGCCACCGATCCCGCCACGGCTCCTCAAGTCCCCTGACATACACGGCCTTTCATCTCTTCCCGATTTCGGCTGAAAACAAGTAGCACGATCGTTCGCACAGTTTTACGCTCAAGCCCCATGACCACCACTGGAACGGACATCGTCGAGCTCGACCGGATCGCCGTCCACGAGGCCCTGCGCGTAGTGGAGTTGGCGCACGCGGAGGACTGGGAGCGGGACACCCCTGCGCGGGCTGGGACCTGCGGCGGCTCGTGGCGCACATGGCCGCACAGCATCACGGGTTCGCGGCCGCCGCACGTGGCACGGGCCGGGACCTGGACTCCTGGCGGGAGCCCGCGGACATGAGCGACCCGGCCCGTACGCACCGCGCGGCGGCCACCGTCGTCCTCGCCGCGTTCGCCGAACCGGGCGCCACCGAGCGGGAGTTCGCCCTGCCGGAGCTGGGCGCGAGCTTCCCGGCCGGACGGCGATCGGCTTCCACTTCGTCGACTACGTCGTCCACGCCTGGGACGTCGCCGCCACCCTCGGCGTACGGCTGGACCTGTCGGACGACGTGCTCGACATCGCCCTGACCGTCGCCCAGTCGGTGCCGGCGGACCCGGCTCGACGCGGACCGGGATTCGCCTTCGCCGCGCCCCCTCGACGTACCGCCGGACGCCGGACCGCTCGACGAGACGCTACGACTGCTGGGCCGGGCGCCGGAGCAGTGGCCGACGAAGGACTGACACACGGGCCGACGAGGGCTTGACGGAGGGCCGGCGAACTCCCCTTCTTTGCCTTCCCTTTGAGCGAAGCTGCCCTCCCTTTGAACAAGGCGCCCCGCCCGCTCGTACCTCCTGGCACTGGCCACGTGTCGACTTCTCCAACGACCAGTTGGTTTCCCGGGAGGCTCCCTTGCGTCGTATCAACGGTACGGCTGTGCTCATCACGGCCATCGTCGCCACCACGGGCGCGCTCGCCTTTCCCGTGTGGTCGTACGCCGACCGCGCGGGCACCGGGCAGGCGAACGTGGCGGCGGGCACCGTGAACACCGAGTGGGGGCCGCTGACGGCCGCCGACCGGGATCTGATCGTGCGGGTGCGGCTGGCCGGGCTGTGGGAGCTGCCCGCGGGCCAGCAGGCGATCGAGCGCGCGCCGACCCAGGCAATCAAGGAGGCCGGCGACCATCTCATCGTCGGCCACACCGACCTCGACAAGCGGGTGCGGATCATCGCGGCCCAGCTCGGTGTTGCGCTGCCGAACGTGCCGAACGAACAACAGCAGGGCTGGCTGCGGGAGATGAGCGCGGCGACCGGCGCCGAGTACGAGTACAAGTTCGCCAACCTGCTGCGGGCCGCGCACGGCAAGATCTTCCCGGCCATCGGCGCCGTACGGAACACCACGCGGAACACGCTCGTACGGCAGTTGGCGTCGGACGCCAACCAGACCGTGCTCGACCACATCACGGTCCTGGAGAAGACCGGGCGGGTCGACTTCGACGCCATCGCCAACGAGATCGCCAACGCCTCCACCGCCAGCCCGACCGGCCCCGCCGCGCCGGCACCCGGCGTGCCCGCGCCCTCCGCGCCGGCCGCCGAGGCGAGCGGCGACATCGGCGCCACCTCACGGCCGTCCCCGGCGGCACCCGGCACGGTCAACACCGGGCGACCCGATCCGGTCGACTCGAACGGCGTCCTGGGGTAGGCGACAGCTCCCCGAACCTCAAATGTTGCTCTGAAGGTGACGCGGCCGGGGTTCGGGGCCCGCTGTTCCGGCGATACCCCGTCACGCCGGAACAGCGGCCATGAGGAGTTCATGGATTTCCTGGGGACGGGGACGGACGATGGAGCGACTGGGGACAGGCATCGGCTGGCGGCCGGAGATCGCGGACGCCGTGGAACGCATGCCGGGCATCGACTGGGTCGAGGCCGTGGCCGAGAACGTCTGCCCCGGCCACCTCCCCGACTCCCTCCTACGGCTGCGCGAACGGGGTGTGACCGTGATCCCGCACGGCGTCTCCCTCGGCCTCGGCGGCGCCGACCGCCCGGACGAGTCCCGGCTGACGGCGCTCGCCGAGCGGGCCGAGGCGCTGGGCGCGCCGCTGGTCACCGAGCACATCGCGTTCGTCCGCGCGGGCGGCCTCCTGACCGCCTCCCCGCTCCTGGAAGCCGGCCACCTGCTGCCCGTACCCCGCACCCGCGACGCCCTCGACGTGCTCTGCGACAACATCCGCATCGCCCAGGCCGCGCTGCCCGTACCCCTCGCCGTCGAGAACATCGCCGCGCTGCTCGCCTGGCCGGGCGAGGAGATGACCGAGGGCCAGTTCCTGTACGACCTGGCCGACCGCACCGGCGTACGCCTCCTCATCGACGTAGCCAACCTGCACACCAACCACGTCAACCGCGGCGAGGACCCGGCCAAGGCCCTCGCCGAGCTCCCTGTCGAGGCCATCGCCTACGTCCATGTCGCGGGCGGCATCGAACGCGACGGCGTGTGGCACGACACCCACGCCCACCCCGTGCCCGCGACGGTCCTCGACATCCTGACCGACCTGGCGTCCCGGGTCTCCCCCGCCGGGGTGCTGCTGGAGCGGGACGACAACTTCCCGAACCGGGCGTGCTGGAGCGGGAGTTGGAGGCGATCGATCAGGGGCGCTGACCAAGGGGTGGGCACGGGGACCGCCGGCGGGGTGGCCTCGCTGAACGCCAAGGCCAGGACAAACCCGGAGGCGCTAGGGGCCGCAGGGGCGCCGGAGCCGGCACCCGTACCCCGGGCCGCTCGGCCCGCCCCGACCCCGACACCGACCCCGCCCGCCGGCGCCTCGCGCTGGCCGAGACCACCCTCCTCTCCGCCCTGGTCGCCGGCACCCCCCGTCCCCGACGGCTTCGACCGCGTACGGCTCGGTGTGCAGGCGCGGGCGCTCGGGGTGAAGCGGGCGGACGTCGTGGCGAAGGTCGCTCCCGAACTGCCGGAGATCCTCGGGAGTCGTACCGCCCGGCCTTCCTCGCGTACGCGCACTCGCACCCGATGACCGGCGGCTACCGCCGTGACGCGCTGGACTTCGCCGGGCAGCTGCTGCTGTCGGGCGGGCCCGAGGACGCCGAGGCGCGGCGGGAGCTGCGGGAGTGGTGGCTGGAGCGCTCGGGGCCCGTCCCCGGTCGACGCGGCCCGCGGTGCGGCTCGCCCGCGCGACCCGGCGGGTGCTGCTGGGCCGATGAGGGGCCGGAGCGGGGCTGACGTGGGGCCTTGGGAGGCGCCAGTGACCCCACAGTAATGTTGTGGTCCCGCACGAGAAGCGCACTCACGTGCGGTGCCGTGACAGGAGGCACCCCATGCGACCGCGACCCCCGCACAGGGCCGAGGCATCTTCAGTGGCACCGGCGTCATCGTCATCGGGCTGACCGCGACCCTGGCCGCGCTGATCTTCCCGGTCTGGTCCTACACCGACCGGTCCGGCACGGCGGATGCCAGCGTGCTCAGCGACCAGACCGTGACGACGCCGTACGGGCCGTTGTCCGCGCTGGACCGGGACTTCGTCACGAAGGTCCGGCTGGCCGGGCTGTGGGAGCTGCCGGCCGGCCAGCAGGCGGAGGAGAAGGGCACGACCGCGGCCGTACGGACGGCGGGACAGCACCTCATCGACGGGCACACGTTCCTCGACGAGCGGGTGCGGGACGTCGCCGCGCAGCTCGGGTGCCGCTGCCCAACCAGCCGAACGCGCAGCAACAGCAGTGGCTCGCCACCCTCGACGCGGCGCGGGGCGTGGACTTCGACCGCAAGTTCGCCAACATCCTGCGCCTCGCGCACGGCAGGGTGTTCACGGTGGTCGCGCAGGTCCGGGCCACCACGCAGAACTCGCTGGTGCGCGCCCTCGCCGACGACGCGAACACGACCGTCCTGGACCACATCAGGGTCCTGGAGGCCACCGGTTACGTCGACTTCGCCCAGCTGGCCCGGGACATGGCGGCGTCGAGCTCGCCCGCGCCCAGCGTCTCCGCCGCGGCCGACCCCGGCCAGGTCGTCCCGCTGGCCCCGTCCGTCTCCCCGACCTACATGCTCCCGCCGGCCGCCTCCAGTCCCCGGCGTCCGCGCAGCCGTAGACCTGTTTCGGCCGTGGTGGTTTCCGGACAACCGGAACGTCACGTGCCGACAACGCTCTGTCCGGATTGTGAACAAGGCATGGCGTCGCACTGGGCCTTTGGCATAGAAACTTGGCATGTTCTGGGTCCTTCTCCTGCTCCTGGCCTGGGCCGTCGCCGGCACGGCGTGCACGCGGCTGTGCCTGGCCGCCGTCAGAGCGGCGGCCGTCGACGCGGACGACGCGGGCACGGGACATGATCTGACGCTCTACGAGGCGGCGTTCCTGTCCGGCGGTCCCGCGCGGGTCGCCGATCTGACGCTGGTCTCCATGGCGCGGCAGCACCGGCTGCTGCTCGCGCACACCGGCTGGGCGACCGTCGTCGACCCGCGCGGCCGGGACGCCATCGAGCGGTCGGTGATAGGCGCGATCGGTCCCGAGGGGCAGTCCAGGATCGGCCCGGTGCGGGCCACCGCGGCGGCCACGGACGCGGTACGCGACCTCGCGGGCCGGCTCGTCGACGCGGGTCTCGCCGTACCGGACGGGAGTACGACCACTGTCGCGTCCGGGGTCCGGCAGGTGCGGGCCGCCGCGCTCGTCGTCCTCGGGCTGGGCGCGACCGCGCTGCTGACGCCGGGGGCCGAGATGCCGCGGGTCTGGTCGCGCTCTGGTTCGCGTTGCCGCTCGCGCTCACGCTGAGCTGTCTGGCCATCGCGCGGGTCGAGGTGCACCCGTACTCGCGCTGGGCCTCCCCGGCCGGTCAGCGGCTGCTGGGCACGCTGGCGCGGCACTCGGGCAGCGGGGACGACCGTACGTATCTGACGTCGGTCGCCGTACGCGGTATCCGCGCGGTCGGCGAGCCGGATCTGCGGGCGGCGTTCGCGCACCGCGAGCAGTACGAGTGGCGCCGCTGACCACAGCGTGAGGGCGCTCCCGGGGGCGCACAGGGGTCATTGGGGCCGACACCGCCCGACGGTGCTTGCCTTCGCCTGGAAGCGAACGAAACATCCCCTTTGTTGCTGCCGTGCTCCGAAGGGATACGCCACCATGCGAGCCGCCGCCCTGTACTCGGCCGCCGGGTCCTTGCTCCTGACCACCCTCGCCGCCGCCCCGGCCACCGGCACCCCGGCCGTTCCCGGTATCCGGGCCGCCGAGTCGACCGGCACCGCGCTGGCCGCCGCGCACGCCCGGGCGAAGGGCATCACCTTCGGGAAGTGCCCCGACGCGCAGGACCTGCCCGGCACCATGGAGTGCGGCACGGTCTCCGTCCCGCTCGACTACGCGCGCCCCGACGGCACGCAGATCAAGCTGACCGTCAGCCGCGCCCACGCCACCCACAAGGACCCGCACAACAGCAAGCGAAGAGTCCCCGCCAGGGCTCCCTGGTCTACAACCCGGGCGGCCCCGGCGCCTCCGGCCTCTACTTCCCGCTGATCGGCATGCTCCCCGAGTGGAAGCGCATCGCGTCGGCCTACGACCTCGTCGGCTACGCCCCGCGCGGCGTCGACAAGTCGGCACCGCTGTCCTGCGAGGACCCCAAGCACTTCTTCAAGGCGCCCTCGCAGTCGCCGACCCACCCCTCGGAGTCGTACAAGAAGGAACGCATCGCGGAGGCCAAGTCCTACGCCCGCGGCTGCGCCAGGCGCTCCGGCAGCAAGCTCCGCTTCTACACCTCCCTCAACAACGCCCGCGACCTGGACGTCCTGCGCGCCGCGCTCGGCGAGGACCGGCTGACGTTCATGGGCGCGTCCTACGGGACGTACTTCGGGGCGCTGTACGCGACGATGTTCCCCACGCACGTACGGCGGATGGTGTTCGACTCGGCGGTGAACCCGGACCCCGAGCAGATCTGGTACCGCAACAACCTCGACCAGTCGGCCGCGTTCGAGGGCCGCTGGACGGACTTCCGGGAGTGGATCGCCAAGCACGACGACGTCTACGGCCTCGGCGACACGGCGGACAAGGTCCTCGCCAGCTACCGCAGGGCCGAGGCGCGGCTCGCCGAGAAGCCCGCGGGCGGGAAGGTGGGGCCCGCGCAGTTGCAGGGCGCGATCCTGTCCGCCGGGTACTACGACGACTACTGGCCGCACAGTGCGGCAGCCTTGTCCGCGTATCTGAAGGGTGACCCCAAGCCGTTGATCCAGCAGGCCGGGCCTACGCCGGGGGCGGCTGTCGAGGCGGAGAACGGGAACGCGGTGTACACGGCCGTCGAGTGCAACGACGCGGCCTGGCCTACGGACTGGCAGACCTGGGACCGGGACAACACCCGGCTCGCTCGGGTGGCGCCGTTCGAGACGTGGGACAACGTGTGGATGAATCTGCCCTGTGCGTACTGGACTGCGCCGCGTCAGGAGCCTCTTGATGTGCGGACCGGGCCTGGGGAGTTGCCGCCGGTGCTGATCATGGCTGCCGAGCGGGATGCGGCTACGCCTTATGACGGGGCGCTTGAGTTGCAGCGGCGGTTGTCCGGCTCGGTGTTGGTGACTGAGCGGGATGCGGGGACGCATGGGATCGCGGGGGATCCAACAAGTGCGTCAACGGGTATCTGGACGCTTACCTGTTGGAGGGGCGGCTGCCTGAGCGACGGGCTGCGTGTGCGCCGCATGCTGAGCCGAAGGCTGCGCGACCGGGTAGTTCGTAAACTGCCGCCCGGTGGGGGCTGGTCGCGCAGTTCCCCGCGCCCCTAAAAGAACTACGCGAGGCCGGCTACCAACTCGCCGATGTCCTTGCGGCGGCCCGTGTAGAAGGGGACCTCCTCGCGGACGTGCATGCGGGCCTCGGAGGCGCGGAGGTGGCGCATGAGGTCGACGATGCGGTAGAGCTCGTCGGCCTCGAAGGCCAGGAGCCATTCGTAGTCGCCGAGGGAGAAGGACGCGACCGTGTTGGCGCGGACGTCCGGGTAGCCGCGGGCCATCTTGCCGTGGTCGGCGAGCATGCGGCGGCGGTCCTCGTCGGGGAGCAGGTACCAGTCGTAGGAGCGCACGAACGGGTACACGCTGACGTAGTTGCGCGGGGTCTCGTCGGCCAGGAAGGCCGGGATGTGCGAGCGGTTGAACTCGGCGGGGCGGTGCAGCGCCATGTTCGACCAGACCGGCTCCAGGGCGCGGCCGAGCTTCGTGCGGCGGAAGAGGTTGTACGCCTCCTGCAGCTGGTCGGCGGTCTCGGCGTGCCACCAGATCATGAGGTCGGCGTCGGCACGCAGGCCCGAGACGTCGTACGTGCCGCGGACGGTCACGTCCTTCGCGGCGAGCTGGTCGAACAGCTCCTGGACCTCGTCGGCGTAACCGGCGCGGTCCTCGGGCAGCACGTCCTTCAGCTTGAAGACGGACCACAGGGTGTAGCGGATGGCCTCGTTGAGGTCCTTGGCCAGCTTGCCCTTGTTCGGGACACGGCCGGGGTCGGTGGTGGGGGCGTCGTCGCTCATGGGGCTATTCTCCCGCTCCGCCGGAGGCGCTCGGCACCGGGTCACCGGTCAGCCGCTCGACGGCCGCGTACGCGCTGGCGATGGTGGCCGGGATGCCCACACCGTCGTACGCGGCACCGCAGACGGCGAGGCCGGGGAGCTTGGCGACGTGTTCGCGGACGCGGGCCACGCGCGCGTGGTGGCCCACCGGGTACTGGGGCAGGCCGTCGGTCCAGCGGGTGACGCGGGTCGCGAGGGGCTGGGCGTCGAGGCCGGTCGCCTCGCGCAGGTCGTGGCGCGAGACGTCCACGAGGCCGGTGTCGTCGCGGTCCAGGATCGCCGTCTCGCCGTAGCGGCCCACCGAGGTGCGCAGGACGACCACGTCCGGGTTCTCCTCGGCGATCCAGCCCCATTTCTGGGAGGCGAACGTGGATGCCTTGATGGTGCGGCCGTCGACGGGGGGCACCAAGAAGCCGCTGCCTTCGGGGAGTTCGATGTCCGCGCGGCGGTAGGCGAGGGTGACCAGGGCCATCGAGGCGTACTCGACGGCCGCCAACTCGGTTGCCGCGCCCGGTGCTTCGGGGCGCAGCAGTTCGGCGGCGGCCGGGGCGGGGACGGCGACGATCACGCCGTCGGCGTCCAGGACGCGGTCTCCGGCGACGACCCGCCAGCCCGATGTGCCGCTGCGGCGCAGCTCCGTCACCGGTGTTCCGGTGAGGATCTCGGCGCCCCGCGCGTGTGCCGACTCGGCGACGGCGAGCGGGAGTTGGCCCACTCCGCCCTGGATGCCCATGAAGACCGGGCCGGTCTGCTGTGCGGCGGCGGCGCGCTCCTGGATGCCCCGGACGGCCGCGGTGAGGGAGTCGTGGGTCTTCGCGGCCTGGTACAGCTGCGGGACCGCCGAGCGCATCGAGATGCGGTACGCGTCGCCCGCGTAGACCCCGCCCAGGAGGGGTTCGACGAGGCGGTCGACGACCTCTCGGCCGAGGCGTGCCGCCACGTACTCGCCGACCGCGACGTCGTCGCCGACCTCCGTGCGGGGCAGGTCGGCGTCGCGCTCGATGCGGTGCAGGCCCTCGTCCGAGAGGACTCCGGCGAGGGCGGACGCGGTGCCGGGGACGCCCATGACATGACCCTTGGGCATGGGGCGCAGGGCTCCCGGGTCCAGATCGACGCGGTGGCCGTGGCGGGCGTCCGGAGGTGGTCGGTGAGGCCCACCTCGCGGGCCAGGGCGACGGCCTCGGGGCGGCGGGCCAGCATCGACTCGGCGCCGAGGTCCACGCGGGCGCCGGCGATCTCACCCGGCAGCAGCTTGCCGCCGACCCGGTCCGACGCCTCCACGACGGTCACGCGCACGCCCCTGTCCAGCAGCCGGTGTGCGGCGGCCAGCCCGCCGATCCCGGCGCCGATGACGACGACATGCCCTGTGCCCGTACGAGTCTCCACTTCACGCATGCCCCCAGCCTCTCAGACCCCACTGACAGTCCGGCTCCGGGCCGGTGTCCGGCACGAGTCCCGACCGTGACCGCATCGGGACCGTTTGCCGCCAACGTCCCGCCCGGTCCCGGCGTCGAAGGTGCGTCAGTCGTCACGACGAACCCCGGGGTAGCGACACATGCGTACACGACACTCCGTACGGCCCCTCCAGGCCCTTGCCGCGCTCCTGCTGGCCTCCTCGCTCGCGCTGGCCGGGTGCAGCGACGGCGCGAACGACAAGACCTCCAGTGCCAGTGACGCCGGCGGGAACGCCAAGGCCGCCGCTCCGGACACCGCCCGGCAGGAGGGTGCGGCGGGCAGCGGCAACGCCAGGAACACCAAGGCGGTGCCCAAGCTCACCGCGAGCAGCATCATCCGTACCGCCTCCCTCTCGGTGCGGGTCAAGGACGTACCGAAGGCGCTCGACGAGGCCCGTACCACCACGGAGAACGCGGGCGGGTTCGTCGGCAACGAGTCCACCACCCGGGACGGGCAGGGGCACGAGCGCACCCAGGTCGTGCTGCGGGTGCCCAGCGACAAGTACGACGAGGTACTCGCCGACCTGGAGGGCGCGGGCAAGCTGTTGCAGCGGACCGCGAAGGCGCAGGACGTCACCGATCAGGTCGTGGACGTGGAGAGCCGCATCGCCTCGCAGCGGGCCAGCGTGGCACGCGTGCGTGAACTGATGGACCGGGCCACCAAGTTGAGCGATGTGGTGGAGCTGGAGGGCGAGTTGAGCACCCGCGAGTCCGACCTGGAGGCGCTGCTCGCGCAACAGGCCTCCCTGAAGGACCGCACCAGCCTCGCGACCATCACGCTGTCCCTGTCGCAGACCCCGGTCGCGAAGGCCGCCGCGAAGGACGACGGCCCCGGCTTCGTGGACGCCGTCGCGGGCGGCTGGCACGTCTTCGTGACGATGCTGCGGTGGATCGCCCTGTCCCTCGGCGCGGTGCTGCCGTTCGCGGCCGTGGCGGCGCTGGCGCTCTTCGTGTGGCTGCGTCTCGTACGGCCGCGCCGGGCGGGGACCGTGCCGGCGGCCACCGGAGCGGGCGCTCTGCCGGAGCAGGGCGGCCAGGACTGAAATGATCGGTCCCCGTAGCGTGTTCGCATGAGCATGAGCCGTGCGAGGGGTACCCGGGAACGACTGGTCGTCATCGGCGGTGACGCCGCGGGCATGTCCGCGGCGTCGCAGGCCCGCCGCCTGAAAGGACCGGACGAGCTGGAGATCGTGGCCTTCGAGCGCGGCCACTTCACGTCGTACTCGGCGTGCGGCATCCCCTATTGGGTGGGCGGGGACGTGTCCGCCCCGGAGGAGCTGATCGCGCGCACCCCGGAGGAGCACCGCGAGCGCGACATCGACCTGCGCATGCGCACCGAGGTCGTCGAGCTCGACGTCGCGGGCGGGCGGGTACGCGCGCGTGACGTCGATTCCGGGGAGGAGTCCTGGACGTCGTACGACAAGCTCGTGATCGGGACCGGGGCGCGGCCGATCCGGCCGGAGCTGCCCGGAGTGGACGCTCCCGGGGTGCACGGGGTGCAGACGCTCGACGACGGGCAGGCGCTGCTCGACTCGCTGGCACGCACGCGTGGACGTCGTGCGGTGGTGGTCGGGGCCGGGTACATCGGGGTCGAGATGGCGGAGGCGTTCGTCAACCGCGGGTATGAGGTGACCGTCGTCAACCGGGGCACGGAGCCGATGTCCACGCTCGACCCGGACATGGGGCGGCTGGTGCACAAGGCGATGGAGGGCCTGGGCATCACCATGGTCAACGACGCCCGGGTCACCGAGCTGCGCACCGGGGACGACGGGCGGGTGCGGGCCGTGGTCACGGAGGACGCGGAGTACCCGGCGGACGTGGTGGTCCTGGGGATCGGCGTCCGCCCGGAGACGACGCTCGCGAAGGCCGCGGGGCTGCCGCTCGGACAGCACGGCGGGCTGCTCACCGACCTGGCGATGCGGGTGCGCGGGCACGAGAACATCTGGGCCGGGGGCGACTGCGTCGAGGTGCTCGACCTGGTCTCCGGACAGGAGCGGCACATCGCCCTGGGGACGCATGCCAACAAGCACGGGCAGGTCATCGGCACCAATGTGGGCGGCGGTTACGCCACCTTCCCCGGGGTGGTCGGTACGGCCGTGAGCAAGGTGTGCGATCTGGAGATCGCGCGTACCGGGCTGCGCGAGAAGGACGCCCACCGCGCGGGCCTGCAGTTCGAGGCGGTCACCATCGAGTCGACCAGCCGTGCGGGCTACTACCCGGAGGCCTCGCTCATGACGGTGAAGATGCTCGCCGAACGCCGTACCGGCCGTCTCCTGGGCGTGCAGATCGTCGGCCGGGAGGGCGCCGCGAAACGTGTCGACATCGCGGCGGTCGCCCTCACGGGCCGGTATGACGGTGGAACAGATGACGGCCCTGGACCTGGGGTACGCGCCGCCGTTCTCCCCGGTGTGGGACCCGGTCCTGGTGGCGGCCAGAAAGGCGACCGCGAAGGTCCAGGCGGGCCTGCGGTAAAGCGTTTACGCCGTGCCGTTGATGCGGTCTATGGCCTGCCGTGCCTGCTCGGCCGGCGGCCTGGCGGGCAGGGACGAGACGGACGCGCTCGGCGGGACCATCGCGGCGGGCTGAGCCCCGGCCGGCTTGGCGTGGGCGCCCAGGGCGTTGGAGCGCAGCCGGTTGCTCACCGCCTCGTCCAGGGTCACCGGCCGCTGCATCTGGGCGGCGAGGCGGCCCGCCTCCTGGCCCAGCCGGGCGACGTCCTCCCAGGGAGGCGCACCACCAGGGAGATCTCGGCCTCGCCGTCGGGCGTGGCGGTCAGCTGCGGAGAAATTCGGTCGTTCATCGCCTGTTCCTCACGTCGTCCCCGCGACCCGCCTTCCCCGCCCGCGGGCGGTTGAGGAGTCATACGCACAGGCGGACGGCGGTGTTCACCGGTTCGCCGCGCGGATCGGGGGCAGTACTTTCATGTGGTCATCCCCGTCCATGACGTGAACCCGGTGCGCCGCACCCCTGGGTGACGTATGCGCTCGTCGCCGCGAATGTGCTCGTCTTCCTGTTCACGCCCGGAATGGCGGGCTCCGTGGCGGGCGGCAGCGACCTTTCGCAGCTGTGTCATCTGCAGGCCTTCCTGGACCACTACGCGGCCGTGCCGCGGGAGTTGATCCACCACCAGATGCCGCAGCTCGTCCCGACCGGGGGCGGCAGCGACCTTACGCAGGCGTCCAGGCGGGCCCCGGCGGCGCGACCTGCGCGGCAGGACCGCCGACGTACGACAAGTCGGCCCCGCTGAGCGTCTTCACCGCGATGTTCCTGCACGGCAGCTGGATCCACCTGCTGGGCAACATGCTGTTCCTGATGATCTTCGGCAACAACGTCGAGGACCGCATGGGCCACATCCGCTTCACGCTCTTCTACGTGGTGTGCGGCTACGCGGCGGGCTACGGCTTCGCGGTGCTCAACGCCGACTCCGGGGACCCGCTGATCGGCGCCTCCGGGGCGATCGCCGGAGTCCTGGGCGCGTATCTGGTGCTGTACGCGAAGGCCAGGGTGTGGGTCCTGGTGCCGTTCCTGTTCTTCCTGCCGCTGCGCCTGCCGGCCTGGCTGGTGCTGGGCTTCTGGTTCGTGCTCCAGGCGTTCTACTCGTCCGGCGAGGGCGTCTCCGACGCGGGCACCGTGGCGTACGCGGCGCATGTCGTCGGGTTCCTCGCGGGCATGCCTGCTGGCCTGGCCGCTCAAGGCGGGCACTCCCCGCCGCCGGAACCGCGCGGCCTGCTGTTCGGCAGGCGGGCGAGGCCCCGGCACACGTGGTGAGCGGGCTCAGCGGGCCGTCTGCGTGTGGACGTACTCGACGAGCCGGGTGAGGGAGTCCGGGTCGGTGTTCGGCATCACGCCGTGCCCGAGGTTGAAGATGTGCCCCTCCAGGCCCTTCGCCGCGTCCAGGACCTCACGGGTCTTGGTCTCGACGGCCTCCGTGGAGGCGAACAGGACGGTCGGGTCGAGGTTGCCCTGGAGCGCCTTGCCGGGGCCGACGCGGCGGGCCGCCTCGTCCAGCGGGACGCGCCAGTCGACGCCGACGACGTCCGCGCCCGCCTCACCCATCAGGCCGAGCAGCTCGCCGGTGCCGACGCCGAAGTGGATGCGCGGGACGCCGTAGCCCTCGACGGCCTGGAAGACCTTCGCGGAGGCGGGGAGGACCGAGCGGCGGTAGTCGGCCGGGGCGAGGGCGCCGGCCCAGGAGTCGAAGACCTGGACGGCGCTGGCGCCCGCCTCGATCTGGACCTTGAGGAAGGCGGACGTGATGTCGGCCAGGCGGTCGAGGAGGTCGGTCCAGAGCTCGGGGTCGCCGTACATGATCGCCTTGGCGTTCTCGTACGTGCGGGACGGGCCGCCCTCGATGAGGTAGCTCGCGAGGGTGAACGGGGCGCCGGCGAAGCCGATGAGCGGGGTGGAGCCGAGCTCGGCGGTCAGCAGGCCGATGGCCTCCGTGACGTAGGAGACGTCCTCGGGGGTGAGGTCGCGGAGCTGGGCCAGGTCGGCGCGGGTGCGGATCGGGTTCGCGACGACCGGGCCGACGCCGGGCTTGATGTCGAGGTCGATGCCGATGGCCTTGAGCGGGACGACGATGTCGCTGAAGTAGACCGCCGCGTCCACCTTGTGCCTGCGCACCGGCTGGAGGGTGATCTCGGCGACCAGCTCGGGCCGCGTGCAGGACTCCAGCATGGGGATGCCCGTGCGCGCCTTGTGGTACTCCGGCAGTGAGCGACCGGCCTGCCGCATGAACCACACGGGCGTGTGCGGTACGGGCTCACGCCTGCACGCCTTCATGAAGGCGGAGTCGTAAGTGGCGGTCTGCTGCTGGCCCGCGGGGCTCTGGTTGGCACTCACGGGGCAAGTCTCGCACGGCGCCAGAAGGCGATTACACGGTGTGCTGAGCGGAAGAGCGGGTGTCTAGTCCCGCACGATGCCTCCGTTCCCCTTAATCTTCCCGCATGGCTGCGGCTCAGGGACGATTGTCGGATGGCGCTGACGGGATGGACGACTCCAAGGAGGGGGACCGGGATGGGGGCGGTGCGGCGCCGCCGGCTTTCCAGGCCGCGGTCCAGGCCCTGCGGAACAGCCGGCTGAGGCCGCAGATCGAGATCGATCCGACGCCCGCTCCCCAGCGGCTCGCGCCCTACGCGTACGCGCTGGAGGCCGCGGTCGTCGACGGCGACCAGGACCTGGCAGACGGGCGGCTGGTGCTGCTGCACGACCCGGCCGGGCACGACGCCTGGCACGGCACGTTCCGGCTCGTGACGCTGGTGCGCGCCGAGCTGGAGGCGGAGATGGCGGCGGACCCGCTGCTGCCCGACGTGTGCTGGTCCTGGCTGACCGGCGCGCTCCAGGCGCGCGGACTGACGTACGGCGAGCCGAGCGGCACCGTCACGCGGGCCAGCTCCCACTACTTCGGCGGGCTGTCGGAGCGGCCGTCCGCCTCGCAGATCGAGATCCGTGCCTCGTGGACTCCGCGCGAGGGGCTCGGCGGTGTGCCGGACACGGCGGCGCATCTGGCCTCCTGGTGCGATCTGCTGGCCCAGGTCGCGGGCCTGCCCCCGGCGGGCCCGGGCGACGCGTCCATCGTCACGCTGCCGCAGCGCAGGGGCCCGCAGTCACGCTGAGCCTTACCCGAGGCACACCGAGGTCTTACCGATCGCTTCCGGTGTCTTTGTCGATACGGCCACTTTCAATCAGGAGTGGCCCATCGAACGAGCCGTTTCGTTCACCGAACGATCGACAGCGTGTCCGAATTGCACTGATTGCTACTCACTAAATCGTGATCTTTCTCTAAAGGACCAGGGGTTTGGTGCCGAAGACGACTGTGACCTTGAAAGTCGTCCCACACCCCAGGAGGCCTGGTGTCCGTTCTCCTCGAGCAGCCCGCAAGCCTGGTCGCCTACCGCCCGAACAAGCCGACCGCCATGGTGGTCGTGGCCGACCCGCGCGTCCGCTCCACCGTCACCCGCCACTTGTGGGCGCTCGGTGTGCGCGACGTCATCGAGGCCTCGTCCGTCGCGGAGGCTCGTCCCCGCATCGGCAACCCCCGCGACATCTGTGTCGCAGACGTCCACCTCCCCGACGGTTCCGGTCTCACCCTGCTCTCCGAGACCAGAGCCGCAGGCTGGCCGAACGGCCTGGCCCTGTCCGCCGCCGACGACATCGGTGCCGTGCGCAACGCCCTCGCGGGCGGCGTCAAGGGCTACGTCGTCACCGGCACCCGCACCAACGTCGGGCTCCCCACCCGGCCCGGCGCCGCCCCCATCGGCTCCGCCGCCGCCCGTATGCACCGCCGCCCCCGGGTTCCCCGAGCCACCCGGGTGGCTACCGCGAACTGTCCGGCCGAGAGGTCGAGGTCCTGCGCCTGGTCGCTGAGGGCCAGTCGAACAAGGCCATCGGCGTCTCCATGGGCCTGTCCGCACTGACCGTCAAGAGCCACCTCGCCCGCATCGCCCGCAAGCTCGGCACGGGCGACCGCGCCGGCATGGTGGCGGTGGCGCTGCGCACCGGAATCATCCACTGACCCTGTCCCGCGACCCTGTCCCCGCTTCCCGCTCCGCTCCCCTTCCCGCTCCCCCTTCGCACCGTGAACCGGATCTTTCACTTACCTGACTGGTTTACGACCCCCAGACGCCCGTCGACGGAACGTTCCGTCGGCGGGCGTTGTCCATACACGGATACCCTTGACAGGTGACCGACGCCCAAGAAACCGCAGCAGACAGCTCACTGCGAACCACCGGAGGCGCCCTCCGGACGACGTCGAACCGGCGCCGATCCCTTTGCTCGAGCCCCGAGAGGGCATTCCGCCCCGTGATCGCCGACGAGGAGGCCCTCGCCGAGGCGATCGCGGCCTTCGCCGCCGGCACGGGCCCCCTCGCCGTCGACGCCGAGCGCGCGTCCGGCTACCGCTACGGACAGCGCGCCTATCTCGTGCGTGCAGCTGCGCCGTGAGGGCGCGGGCACCGCGCTGATCGACCCCGTCGCCTGCCCCGACCTGTCCGGGCTCGGTGAGGCCGTCGCCGGCGTCGAGTGGGTGCTGCACGCGGCCACCCCAGGACCTGCCGTGTCTGCGGGAGATAGGCATGGTGCCGACGCGGCTCTTCGACACCGAGCTGGCTGGTCGGCTCGCCGGATTCCCGCGGGTCGGCCTGGGCGCCATGGTCGAGAGCGTGCTCGGTTTCGTCCTGGAGAAGGGCCACTCCGCCGTCGACTGGTCCACCCGCCCGCTGCCCGAACCCTGGCTGCGCTACGCCGCCCTCGACGTCGAACTCCTCGTCGACCTGCGGGACGCCCTGGAAAGGAGCTCGACCGCCAGGGCAAGCTGGACTGGGCCCGCCAGGAGTTCGACGCGATCGCGTCCGCTCCGCCGGCGGAGCCCCGCAAGGACCCGTGGCGTCGTACGTCCGGGATGCACAAGGTACGGCGGCGCCGGCAGCTCGCTGTCGTCCGCGAGCTGTGGCAGACGCGGGACCGGATCGCGCAGCGGCGGGACGTGTCGCCGGGGAAGGTGCTGTCCGACGCGGCGATCGTGGAGGCCGCGCTCTCCCTTCCCGCCGACGTGCAGGCGCTGGCCGCGCTGAACGGGTTCGGGCATCGGATGGGCAGGCGGCAGCTGGAGCAGTGGCAGGTGGCCGTGGACAGGGCCAAGGCGCTGCCCGACTCGGCGTTGCCGCAGCCGGGGCAGCCGGTCACCGGGCCGCCTCCGCCGCGCGCCTGGGCCGACAAGGACCCTGAGGCCGCGGCTCGGTTGTCCGCGGCGCGGGCTGCGGTTTCCGCGGTGGCCGAGGGGCTGAACATGCCTCAGGAGAACCTCATCACCCGGACACCGTGCGGCGGGTCTGCTGGGAGCCGCCGAAGCATGTGGACGTGGAGTCGGTGGGGGCTGCGCTTGCCGGGTACGGGGCTCGGGCTTGGCAGGTTGAGCAGGTTGCGCCGGTTCTGGTGGAGGCTTTGACCGCGAAGGCGCCGTAGGGGTCTGTGTCGTTTTGCGGGTGCGGGCTCGTTGTGGCTGGTCGCGCCCTGCGGCGGAGCCGCATATCGATACAGCCCCGCGCCCCGAAACAGAGGCGCTCGGCAGCGGAACCGGAGCGTCGAGATCAGGCCAAGATCCTCGGGGTGCAGGGTAGGGAACCGGGCGCGGGCGGGGTGTGACGTTCGCCGCTCCCGGCCCCGGGACTGGGCAGCTTGGTTACTCGTAAGTAGCATGGGTACTGAGCGCGCGCTCAGCGCATCGCAGCAGTGCCGATCCCGCACCCTGGAGGAGAGCCAATCGTGCCTCGTACCGTCAGGGACGTCGTCTTCGTAGACGGCGTCCGTACCCCGTTCGGCAAGGCGGGCCCGAAGGGCATCTACCACGAGACCCGGGCCGACGACCTCGTCGTGAAGGCGATCCGGGAGCTGCTGCGCCGCAACCCCGGGCTCGACCCCGCGCAGATCGACGAGGTCGCGATCGCGGCGACCACGCAGATCGGTGACCAGGGTCTGACCCTGGGCCGGACCGCCGGCATCCTCGCCGGGCTGCCCCAGTCGGTGCCCGGCTACTCCATCGACCGTATGTGCGCGGGCGCGCTGACCGCCGTCACGACCACCGCGGGCTCCATCGCCTTCGGGGCGTACGACGCCGTCATCGCCGGTGGTGTCGAGCACATGGGCCGCCACCCCATGGGCGAGGGCGTGGACCCGAACCCGCGGTTCGTGAGCGAGAAGCTGGTCGACGACTCCGCGCTGTTCATGGGTATGACCGCGGAGAACCTGCACGACCGCTACCCCACGATCACCAAGCAGCGCGCCGACGAGTACGCGGTGCGTTCGCAGGAGAAGGCCGCCAAGGCGTACGCCAACGGCAAGATCCAGCAGGACCTGGTGCCGATCTCGGTGCGCAACACCAACGACCAGGTGGGCGAGGTGGGTTGGGGTCTGGTGACCGCCGACGAGCCGATGCGCCCGGGGACCACCCTGGAGAACCTGGCCGGTCTGAAGACGCCGTTCCGTGTGCACGGCCGGGTCACCGCGGGCAACGCGGCCGGTCTCAACGACGGTGCCACCGCGTCGATCATCGCGAGCGAGGACTTCGCCCGCGAGCACGACCTGCCGGTGAAGATGCGCCTCGTGTCGTACGCCTTCGCGGGCGTCGAGCCGGAGGTCATGGGCTACGGCCCGATCCCCGCGACCGAGAAGGCGCTCGCCAAGGCGGGCCTCGGCATCGGTGACATCGGCCTCTTCGAGGTCAACGAGGCCTTCGCCGTCCAGGTGCTGGCCTTCCTGGAGCACTACGGCATCGCGGACGACGACGCGCGCGTCAACCAGTACGGCGGCGCGATCGCCTTCGGTCACCCGCTGGCCTCGTCGGGCGTTCGCCTGATGACGCAGCTGGCCCGTCAGTTCGAGGAGCAGCCGGACGTCCGCTACGGCCTGACGACGATGTGCGTCGGCTTCGGCATGGGCGCCACGGTCATCTGGGAGAACCCGCACTTCGAGGGGGACAAGTGAGCACCACCACCGAGCTTCTGAAGGGTGCGGCCGAGCTGTTCCCCGACGAGGTCGTGACGTCCGCGCACGTCCGTCACCTCGAACTGCCGTACGGCGCCGGGCGGTTCGCGCTCATCACGCTGGACAACGGCTTCGACCACACCAAGCCGACCACCTTCGGCCCGGCCTCGCTGGCGAACCTGAACACCGCCATCGACCAGGTCGAGAAGGAGGCGTCGGCCGGCGAGATCGTCGGAGTCGGCATCACCGGCAAGCCCTTCGTCTTCGCCGTGGGCGCGGACCTCAAGGGCGTCGAGCTGCTCAAGAACCACGACGACGCGCTCGCCATCGGCAAGGGCGGCCACGAGGTCTTCAAGCGCCTCGCGGACATCGCGGTACCGACCTTCACGTACTACAACGGCGCGGCCATGGGCGGCGGTGTCGAGGTCGGTCTGCACTGCGAGTACCGCACGGTGTCGAAGCACATCGCGGCCTTCTCGCTGCCCGAGGTCTTCCTCGGGCTGGTCCCCGGCTGGGGCGGCTGCACGCTGCTGCCGAACCTGATCGGCGCCGACAAGGCCGTCTCGGTGATCATCGAGAACAGCCTCAACCAGAACAAGCAGCTCAAGGGCCAGCAGGTCTTCGACCTCGGGATCGCGGACGCGCTCTTCGAGGGCGCCGACTTCCTGGAGCAGTCGCTGATCTGGACGGCGAACGTCCTCAAGGGCGACATCAAGGTCGAGCGCCCGGCGATCGACCGCGGCGAGGCCTGGGACCAGGCCGTCGCCAAGGGCCGGTTCGTCGCGGACTCCAAGGTGCACGGCGCGGCCCCGGCCGCCTACCGCGCCCTCGACATCATCGGCGCCGCGAAGAACGGCGACCTCCAGCAGGGCTACGACGCCGAGGACCTGGCGCTCGCCGACCTGATCATGGGCGGTGAACTCCGCGCCGGTATCTACGCGTTCAACCTCGTCCAGAAGCGCGGCAAGCGTCCTGCGGGTGCGCCCGACAAGAACCTGGCGCGTCCGGTGACGAAGGTCGGCGTGGTCGGCGCGGGCCTGATGGCCTCGCAGCTCGCCCTGCTCTTCCTGCGCCGCCTCGAGGTGCCGGTCGTCCTCACGGACATCGACCAGGAGCGCGTCGACAAGGGTGTGGGCTACGTCCACGCCGAGATCGAGAAGCTGCTCGGCAAGGGCCGAATCAACCAGGACAAGGCCAACCGCCTCAAGGCCCTGGTGACCGGTGTGCTGGACAAGGCCGAGGGCTTCTCCGACGCCGACTTCATCATCGAGGCCGTCTTCGAGGAGATCGGCGTCAAGCAGCAGGTGTTCGCGGAGGTCGAGGCGGTCGCCCCGGCGCACGCGATCCTCGCCACCAACACCTCCTCGCTGTCGGTCTCCGAGATGGCGTCGAAGCTGAAGAACCCGGAGCGGGTCGTCGGCTTCCACTTCTTCAACCCCGTTGCGATTCTTCCCCTGTTGGAGATCGTGCGCGGCGAGCAGACGGACGACGCCTCGCTCGCGACCGCGTTCGCGGTGGCCAAGAAGCTGAAGAAGACCGCGGTGCTGGTGAAGGACGCCCCGGCGTTCGTCGTCAACCGCATCCTCACCCGCTTCATGGGCGAGATCCAGAACGTCATCGACGAGGGCACCCCGGTCGCGGTCGCCGAGAAGGCCGTCGAGCCGCTCGGCCTGCCCATGTCCCCGCTGGTTCTCCTGGAGTTGGTCGGTCCGGCGATCGGCCTGCACGTCTCGGAGACCCTCAACCGGGCCTTCCCGGACCGCTTCACGGTCTCCCCGAACCTCGCGGCCGTCGTCAAGGCGGGCAAGCGCGGCTTCTACGTCTACGACAGCGGGAAGCCCGAACTCGACCCCGAGGTCGCCGCGTTGCTCCAGCAGGGCGACTCGGTGCTGACCGAGGAGCAGGTGCGGGACCGGGTCCTGGACGCGGTGGCGCAGGAGATCGGCCTGATGCTCGACGAGGGCGTCGTCGCCGAGGCCCAGGACATCGACCTGTGCCTGATCACCGGCGCGGGCTGGCCCTTCCACCTGGGCGGCATCACGCCGTACCTGGACCGTGAGGGTGTCTCGCAGCGGGTGAACGGCAAGCCGTTCCTGGCGCCGGGTCTGGCCAGCGTTCCGGCGTGATGTGACGACCGGCGACTGCTGAAGGGGGCCTCCGCGTGATCGCGTGGAGGCCCCCTTCTCGGTTCCTCAGTACGTTCCGCCGTAGTACGCGGCGGGGGCCGCGCCGGACGTGGTGTGCATGACCGTGAAGGGGACCGTGGTCACCGGGGACTCCGTACCGGAGGCGTCGACGGAGAAGACGTCGATGACGTGCGGGCCGGCGGCCCACTGCCAGCCGGACTCCCACGACCAGGCGCCGTTCGGGGGCGACGACCGTGCCGCCCAGCAGGACCCCGTTCTCCCGGAACCCCACCTGTGTGGAGGCGGCGGCCGAGCCGGTGAAGACGACACGCGGGTCGAGGACCTGCTCATGGGCCACGGGTTCCAGCACCACCGGCGCGGAGGTGCTCGGCCCGACCGTCGAGATCATCGCGGCCAGGGGCGCGGCCGGAGCGCCGGCCGAAACGCCCTGACCCGGCTCCACGGCCGTGAAGCGGGCCTCGGTGCGCTGCGACTGGAAGCCGGACGCGTCGACGCCGTAGACCTTGACCGGGTGTTCGCCCTTGCTCCAGGACCTGCCGAGTTCCCAGGACCAGGTGCCGTGGGCGTCGACGTCGGTCTGGCCGAGGTACTTGCCGTGCTCCCAGACGATCACCCGGACCGCCCCGGGGCATGCCCGGTGAGCCGTACGGCGTCCCTGGGGATCTCCGTGCCGGGTGCGGGTGTCGTCACCGTCGGGGGCGGGAACTCCTCCCCGCGGACCATGCTCGTGGCGGCCAGGTAGGAGTCGATCGCGGATCTGTCGCGGTCCGGCTGCTCGAAGCCGTTGCCCACGAAGCCGAGTCGCGGGGCGATGCCGTCGATCAGGAGGTTGGCGATGCCCATCAGCATGGGGACGTTGCGGCCCGCGATCTGTGTGTGGTCCGCGATGTGCGGGGAGTCGCTGAAGACGAAGTTGAAGTTCTCGTAGTGCTGGAAGAGTCCGAGGAACGGCTCCACCTGGGTCGGGTACTGGTCGTCCTGGGGCGAGGAGACCAGGTAGACGTTGGCCGCGCGGTTGACGCCGGAGCGGACCAGGTCGGGTACGAGCGCGTCGACGATCCGTACGTTCTCGTCCGGGACGCCGTCGCCGAGCATGAAGCGGGCGACCCCGGGGTGTACGTTCTTCACGTACGTGCCGATCGAGAACTGGGGCGCGATGGCGACGATGTTCCTGAAGCCGTACTTCAGCCCGAAGTAGAGGGCCGCGCTGCCGCCCTTCGAGCCCGCCCCACAGGGTGACGGACTCCGTGGTGAGGTCGAGGGACTTCATCACGTTCGAGATGAGGGTGACGACGGACTGCTCCAGGCCGAAGTCCATCTCCTTGCACAGGTAGTAGCTCCGGTTGCCCTCGAAGCTGTCCCGGATCCAGAGGATGTTCGCGCGCAGCTTGTCGAAGACGCCGTTGGACCAGCCGTAGTCGCCGGGCGCGGAGAAGTTGGCGAAGACGACGACCAGATGCCGGTTGCCCTTCTGGGCGTGGGCGAAGCGGTACTCGACGGGGTACGCCCCCGCGGCCTCGATGCCGGTGAGCAGCTGCCTCCCGTTCGCGGGTGCTGGGGACATGGGCGGAATCCGTTCCTGGGACGTGTCGGGGTTCAGTGGGCGGGGGCGGCCGGGGTCGGGATGACGGCGAAGGTGACAAGGGCGGGCGGGGACTCGTCGCCGACGGCGTTCACCACGAACACCTCGACGGTGTGCGGGCCCTGGGCCCACCGCCAGTCCGCGTTCCACATCCAGCGGCCGTCGTGGTCGAGCCCGCAGGACCCCAGGAACACCCCGTTCTCCCGGAACCCCACCTGGGTCGCACCGTTGGCGGCCCCGGTCAACCGCACCTGCACGTCGAGGAGTTGCTGGTGGGGCTCCGGCGTGCGCACCAGCGGGGGCAGCAGGGTCACGACGGGCTCCGTGGTGGTGAACTGCGCCTGCGTGCCCTCGGGTTGGGGCTCCGGGGCGATGAACTGCCCCACGGCACCGTCAGATTGGGGAGCCGGGGCGGCGAACTGCGCTCCCGCGTGCTCAGCTTGCCGCTCCGGAGCCGCGAACTGCGCCTCCACACGCTCCGGTTGACGTTCCGAAGCCGTGAACCGCGCCTCCGTACGCCCGGACTGATAGCCGCTGGCGTCGACCGCGAAGAGCCGCAGCAGATGCTCGCCCGCACTCCACGGCTGGTCCCGCTGCCAGGTCCAGGTGCCGTCGGCGGCGACCGGGGCGGACGCCAGGTACCTGCCGTGCTCCCAGATGCTGACGCGCACCGCTCCCGGCGCCCGGCCGGTGAAACGGGCGTCGGTCGTGGGCAGCAGGTCGTGCGGCTGGGGCGAGGTCACGACCGGTGCGGCGAACGAGCCCTGCACCACCGCGGTCGCCTCCAGGAAGGACGTGATGCCCGAGAGGTCGGCGTCGGGTTCCTCGTAGCCGTGCCGGGTGATCCCCAGGCGCGGGGCGATGCCCTCCACGAGGAGGTAGGCGATGCCCAGCAGCGGGGGCGTGTTGCGCTGGGTGACCTTGCCGTGGTCGGTGATGAAGGGGGACTCGCTGAAGATGAGGTTGAAGTTCGGGTACCGCTGCAACAGCCCCAGGAACGGCTCCACTTGAGTGCCGTACTGCTCGTCCTGCGGCGACGACACCAGGTAGAGGTTGGCGTCCCTGTTGGCCCCGACGCCAGCAGGTCGGGCAGGACCGCGTCGAGGACCCGGACGTCCTCGTCGGCCATCGCCTCGCCGAGCATGTGCCGGCCGGTGTCGGGATAGACGTCGCGTACGAAGGTGCCGATCCGCAGCTGCGGGACGCTGGCGACGATGTTGCGGAAGCCGTAGCTGAGCCCGAAGTGGAGCGCCGCGCTGCCGCCCTTCGAACTGCCCCACAGGGTCACGTCGTCCGGGGTCAGGCCGAGGGACTTCATCACGCGGGTGATGAGGCCGATCACCGACTGCTCGACCCCGAAGTCCATCCCCTTGCACAGGTAGTAGGTGTTCCCGTCGCCGAACCGGTCGCGGATCCAGAGGATGTTGGAGCGCAGGCCGCCGAGGACGCCGGTGGCCCAGCCGTAGTCGTCCGGGGCGTAGATGTTGGCGAAGACGACCATCAGGTGCCGGTTGCCGCTGCGGGCGTGGGTGAACCGGTACTGACGGGGTGCGGGCCTGAGGCGTCGATCCCGCCGATCACCTTGCGGGCCTTCGCGGGTGCCTCAGCCATGGTGCGCTTTCTCTCTCGTCGGGTGCTTGTGGTCCGGGCCGGTGCGGTGCCGGACCGGGAGGTCGGCCATGATGTCGTGATGCATCCCGCTACCTCCCCGCCCGGGTCCGGGCACATGGGCATCCCCTGGCGCAGGGTCGCCGTCGCCGCGGTGGCGCTGCTGGGGCTCGCCACGGCGGTGACGGCGATCCAGGCGTCCAGGCCCGACCGCTCCGCCGCGTCGACCCGGGCGCTGACCGTGGCGACGTGGAACATGTGCGGTGTCCGGCAGTGGGGCTGCGCCGCCACGGGCGGCTGGGCGGAGAAGCGGACGCAGTTGGGCCGGCTCGCCACCCCGGGCGGGGGCCCGGGTGATCTTCCTCCAGGAGACCTGCGGCGCTGAGCTGGAGTCGGTGCGCCGGGGACTCGGCGGGTCCTGGCACACGGCGTTCCGCGCGTACTCCGAGCGCGACGCGGCGGGGCGTACGGCACCGGTCCGCTGCGATACGCCCGGTGCGGGCACCGCCGGTTTCGCGATCCTGTCCGCCTATCCCCTGTCGTCGGTCACCGCCGTGGCCTCGCAGCAGCCGACCGTGGGCGTGCGGCGCGGCATCCTGTGCGCCACCGTCACCGCGCACGAACTCCGGGTGTGCACCGCCCACTTGAGCCCGCGGCACAGCGATGCGGCGCACCCCGCCTGGGAGTTCCGCAACGACCAGCTGAAGGCTCTGGCCCACGCGGCGGACGCCCGGCGCACGGTCTACGGCGGTGATCTGAACGTGAATCCGCCGGGTTCCCGCAACCCCTTCTCCTGGGTGTGGCCGTCCGGCCCCTACACCGACCAGCGGGAGTGCGACCAGCCGTCCGCGTCCTCCCGGGCGGGCCGGGACACCCATGTGTCGGGCCACAAGTTCGACTACCTCTTCACCGGGCTGCCGAGGGTCCGCTGCTCGGTGCGCGACACCGGGACGTCGGACCACTACGCCCTGCTCCTGCGGGTGCGCACCGGCTGAGACGCCGTTCACCGGTGCCGCCCGTGGTCGTCGGCGGTCATACGACCACGTCCTCGGCGACCCTTCCCGGGGTGACGGCTCCTCGGTGAAACGATCCTGCCGAGTGCCGTGCGCGACGAGGGTCTCGGCCGGCCCGGGCTGGGCGGGCAGCGCGTTCACCGGCCGGTCGACGGTGGGCCCGGTCTGCGCCGGGTGGCGCTGCGGGGTGAACCAGTGCTGGGCGTTCCAGCTGATCGGCGTGAGCGGGCGGCCCGGGTGACTCGTGTCCACGGAACCGACGGCGGGCGCGTGCGCCTCCTCGGGGCGAGGTCGCCGCCGGCGACCAGCATCCGGTCCGCCAGCCGGGCCGAGGCGTAGCCGTCGTCGAGGTCGCAGAACTCCCGCTGGAACCAGCGGTAGCGCTCGGCGTAGGCGTCCTGGATGCGGTCGATCTCCCGGATCGCGGTCACCAGGTCCTCGGAGGAGTACACCAGCGGGCCCGGGGCGCTGCGCTCGAAGTCGAAGTAGAAGCCGCGCAGGGTGTCCCGGTAGTGGTCGAGGTCGTAGGTGAAGAAGAGGATCGGGCGTCCGGTGTTGACGTAGTCGAACATCAGGGACGAGTAGTCCGTGATCATCACGTCGGTGATCAGGGACAGGTCGGCCATGTCCGGGTAGTCCGAGACGTCGAAGACGAAGCCGTCGCCGGCTCCCGGCACCGGGTCGACCACGTTCGGGTGACGGCGGACCAGGAGCACGTGGTCGGCGGCCAGTCGGGCCCGGGCGTCCGCGAGGTCGACGCGGAAGTCCAGCTTGTACTTGCCGGGCGCGTAGAACTGGTCGTCGCGCCAGGTCGGCGCGTACATCACGACCCGCTTGCCGTCGGGCAGGCCGATGCGCCGACGGATCTCCCGCTCCTGCTCCTCCGTGCCGGGTCTGCGCAGGACGTCGTTGCGCGGGTAGCCGGACTCGACCATCTCGCCCGGGAACCCGAAGGCGCGCTGGAGGATCGGGGTGGAGAAGCTGTTGGGCGAGACCAGCATGTCCCAGTTCCGCACCTCCTTCTCGACCCGCTCCAGATAGCGCTGGTCGGCGAAGTGGATGGCCTCGATGTCGTGGCCGATCTTCTTCAGCGGGGTGCCGTGCCAGGTCTGCACGACGGTCTGGCCCTCGCGTTTCTCGAACCAGTCGGGCAGGTGGTTGTTGGCGACGACGTAGCGGCTGGTGGCCAGCGCCTCGTACCACCGCGGTGACCACATGCGCACGGGGGTCGCGGTCGGGGGCACCTGGACCTGGTCGTCGCGGACGACCCAGAGGTGCTCAATTCGACGCCCCGGCGCACCAGTTCCTCGTGCAGGGCGCGGGGGCTGTCGGAGTACTGGGTGCCCTTGAAGGCGTCCAGGAGGATCGCGGGGCGTACGTCCTTGCGGCGCGCGGCCGGGTAGGCCTTGGTGCGCAGCAGCTTCTGACGGTAGGGCCGCGGGCGCCGTCCGGCATCGCGGAGTGCACCAGGACGGAGAGCCGGTCGTAGGCCTCGGCCTGGAGTTCGTAGCGGCGCTCGTTCGCCTCGTAGTCCTGCGGGAAGGACTCGACGAGGGACTGCTCGATCTTGACCATGAGGTCTTCGAGGCGGTCCTCGCGGGCCACCGAGGAGAGGTCCTGGCGGCGCAGGAAGAAGTCCCAGCGCCCGGCGGCCAGCGGGATCTCGCCGGCCAGGGTCCGCATGGCGGCGGGTGCCAGGACGGCACGGAAGGCGGTGCCGTCCCAGTGGAGCGGGACGGTGCGCTCCGCTCCGTGCGCCCGGGAGCGCACGACGAGATGGGCGTCGCGGTACTCGCGCGCGGAGAGCCGGTCGGCGGCCAGGTAGCGGCCCGTGACCTCCAGGGAGCCGTCCTCGCCCCAGGTGACGTCGCTCGCCATGGGCAGGGTCGCGCGCTCGAAGACCACGAGGTAGCCGGAGCCGTTGCGGTGCACGACGACCTCGCGGTCGCCCTCGCCGGTCTGGAGCGCGGCGGGCATGCGGTAGTGCCCGTCGGGCGTCTCCTCGGCGACCACCGGATAGATGGTCATCTTGCGGCCCTCGACGTGGAAGGTGGTCTTCCAGCCGTTGCCGCCCATGTTCCAGGACTGGGGTACGTCCGCCCCGGCCTGGGCGTCGGCACGGTGTCCCGGGATGAGGACGCGCAGCGGTATCCGCGCGGTGAACGTGCACCAGCCGTCGCCACCGGCACCGAAGTGGGCCCACGCCTCGTGCTGTCCGGTGCCGCTCATGCTGGTGACCCGGAGCTTGCCCCACTCGGGGACCTTGGGGCCGAGATAGACGCCGCTCAGCTCCAGGTGGTCGCCGCTGACGCGGTGTCCGGTGATCCGGCAGCGCACGATCTCCACGCGTAGCTTGAGCTTGCCCTGCAGGAACACCGGCAGGACCCGGGTGTTCTTGTCGACATAGCGGTACGGCGGATTGGCGGCGGATCCGGCGCTGCCGCGGTCGATGCCCCGGTAGCGGAACAGACCGCGGCTGAGCACTCCGGCGGCCACGTCCCAGGTGCCCTCGACCCACTGGCCCTTGCGCTTGAGCCGGGTGATGTCGATCTTCGCCTCGAAGCCCGCCCAGTCGTAGCAGTAACGATTCTGGTTGGACTGCTCGGTGGCCTGGGGCGCGTACGTGGTCTTCGCCGTGGTGAGCACCATCCGCCCCTGCTTCTTGTTGCGCAGGGCGATGGCCTTCACCGACATGTGCTTCTTGTGCACGTTGATGAAGCGGACGTACGCCGAACCGCTCAGGCTGAGCAGCTGGCCGTTGGCGCTCCAGCGGGCCGCGTCGAGCGAGCCGTGCAGCGAGAACTCCTTGTCGAGGCGGTAGGCCTTCTTGTCGAGGCCGACCTCCCGGTCGCCGAGATAGGGGTATTTGAGGTAGCGGCGGAACCGGCGCTGGACGGGCATCGGGCCGCCGCGCCGCTCGAACCGGATGACCTCCAGCAGCTCGGGCAGCCGCCCCTCGCGCACCAGGAGCCACTTGACCCGGGCGTCGGCCGGCAGCTCGTCGATGATGGTGGGGTCCGCCTCGTCGAGGAACTCGTTGACCCACCCCATGAAGGCCTGCTGGTACTCCTCGTCGGCGTCCGGGAGCACCTTCAGATGCAGCATCAGGTCGGACTTGAGGCAGGCGAGGTCGTACTTGCGCTTGCTCTCCTCGTAGAGCCGGGAGCGCCGCTCGGCCAGGAAGCGGCTGACCGACTGGACGGCGGCGACCCGGTCGCGGAGGTTGGACAGCTCGGTGTGGCGCTGGGTGATCGAGGGGCGGCGCCGCCCTCGCGGCGGCGCCAGTAGTAGACGATGTCGGTGAGGACGTCGACCTTCGCGGCCCGGAAGTGGGCGAACATGTTCACCCAGGAGTCCTCGTAGAGGACGCCTTCGGGGAACGCGATGAAGTGGTGGTCCCAGAAGGAGCGCCGGAACAGCTTGTTCCAGACCGTGCGGTCGTAGATGAGCGCGTCGAAGCGGGTGATGTGGGTGCCGCGCCGGTTCTTCTGCATCGGGGTCTTGTGCAGCGGGGACTGCCACTTCTTGGTGGAGTTCATCATCTGCACGTTGCCCGAGACGAAGTCCGAGCCGGACTCCTCCAGGGTGCGCACGAGCAGTTCGTAGGCGTACTCCGGGATGACGTCGTCGCCGTCGACGAACGCGACGAACTCCCCGCGCGGATGCATGGCCCGCAGGCCGGTGTTCCGGGCGTGGCCCGGGCCGTGCGACTCCTGGCGGATCAGCCGGAAGCGCGGGTCGGCCGCGCAGAACTCGGCGACGATCTCCGTCGAGCGGTCGGTGGAACCGTCGTCGACGAGGATGACCTCGAAGTCGCGGAACGACTGACGCGCGATCGACTCCAGGCACTCCGCGAGATAGCTCTCGACGTCCTGAAAGGGCACGACAACACTGAGACGCGGATGATCCGCCAACTCCGACTCCTACCGAGACAATTCGCCCGTTGAGCTTGGTCGAGAAGCCCACTCCGGGCGGACACCCCCTGACTCGGCACGCCCCCAGCACCATCGCTGGCACGCAACTGCCGCCCCTGTGGCCTCGGACAGAGCCCCCTCCACCGAGAGTCACAGGATCCACATATTCTTAACAGATACTAACCATGGGTCAAGGTCGAGCAATGTGGCGTTCATCGCGAGCTCGGTGTCCGTACATCCCGGCTTAAAGCCAGGTCATGGGGATGCCTATAGTTCTGCCACTGCACCGCTTGTTTCAGTTGGGCCGGAATCCCCCTACCTGGGCCCTGCACCTCCGCGGAAGCGGAGCCCGTGAGGAGAGGAACCGCACATCCATGTCCCACAGCGCCACGACCGAGCCCCCGGCGTGCCCGGAAGTCGAGCGGCGACGGCGGATCCACCCCGCCGCGCAAGAGACGCAAGGGGCGCATCATCCTGCTGTCGTTGCTGGTCCTGGTGCTGGCGGCGGGCGGTACGGCCTACTGGCTCTACAGCGGGATCGACGGCAACATCAAGGGCGTCGACATCGACAAGGCGATCGGTGACGACCGCCCGGAGAAGCTGCCGACCTCGGGCCAGAACATCCTGATCCTGGGCTCCGACTCGCGCGCCGGAGCCAACGCGAAGCTGAACACCGGCAAGGTCTCCGGGGCCCGTTCGGACACCGCGCTGGTGATGCACATACCAGAGGGACGTAAGAAGGCGGTGGCCGTCAGCATCCCGCGCGACACCCTGGTGACCCGGCCGAAGTGCACAAGATCCGACGGCTCCTCGGTCGCCTCGGCACAGCGCGTGATGTTCAACTCCATCTACCCCAGGTCGGTCCGGCCTGTGTGGTGAAGACGGTGGAGCAGATGTCGGGGGTCCGCATGGACCACTACGTCGAGGTCGACTTCGCCGGATTCAAGGATCTGGTGGACGCGATAGGCGGCGTGACCGTCACCGTCGACCAGGACATCCACGACACCTCCAGCGGCCTCGACCTGAAGGCGGGCACGCACCGGCTGAACGGCACCCAGTCCCTGGAGTTCGTCCGCACCCGGCACGGCATCGGCGACGGCAGCGACCTCGGCCGGATAGGTCTCCAGCAGAAGTTCATGCTGGCCCTGCTCACCGAGATCCAGAAGCAGGACCTGCTGGGCAGCCCCGTCAAGGCCTACAAGATCGCCGACCAGCTCACGGCCACGCTCACCACCGACTCCGCGCTCGCCTCGCTCCCCAAGCTCGCGGAGTTCGGCCGCAGCCTGAACGGCGTCAACCCGTCCACCATGGAGACGATCATGCTCCCGGTGGCCTACGACAAGGTCGACCCGAACCGCGTGATAGCCGCCGAACCGCAGGCCGACACGCTGTGGAAGGCCGTCCGCAGCGACGCGACCATCCCCGAATCGGCCAAGAAGTCCCCGGCAACGGGCGGCTGACCGACCCTCGGAGCCCGGCGGGGGCGGCTGAGTCGTCCTCGGAAGTCCTGCTGCGGGGAACCTGAACCGCCCTCGGAGACCCGGTGCGGACGGTCGGCTCAGAGGGTCGACCAAGGGCCCAGGGTCAGTCCCTCACCGGGGTCCTGGCGGGCCACTCGCGGGGGGCCGTCGGGGGTGATCAGCGCCATGACGACCCGGCCGTGGCCGTCCCGGGCCAGTGCGGGTGTGCCCTCGCAGGGCTCGGTGAGCGCGTACCACCACAGGCCGTTGCCCTCGTCCCCGGCGCCGCCCACGCCGAACACCGCGTGGCCGTCGGGGTTCCGATGGGCGAGGACGAGACAGTCGTAGCCGTCGATCGCCGTGCGCAGCGTCGCGTACGGCCGCTGCGCCGGGAGCCGCCGAGCGGGGTCGGCCAGCCGCCCGCCCGCCAGGAGACCGCGGTGCCGTGGTCGGCGTCGGTCCAGAAGAAGGTGGCCTGCTCCGGGCCGGTCTCCACTCCGGCGACGGTGCCCGGCGCGGCGCGCAGCGCGAAGCCCCGCGGGCCGGTGAAGTCGCCGCCCGCTTCGAGCTGCCGCCATACGAAGACCCCGGTCTCGGCGTCGGCGCACACCTCGATCCGCCCGCCGGAGAGGGCGACCGGCGCGGGCCACGGGCTGATGCCCGCGCCCGGCAGTTCCTCCCAGGCCCGCCACTTGCCGTTCGCTGCCTCCCGGCGCAGCACCAGGCCGCCGTGCGCGCCCCGGGCGAAGACATGGACGCTGCCGTCCGCCGCGACCGCGCCCACGGGCGGGCCAAGGAGCAGCCCCTGCTCACGGTCGGGGTGCGGGTTGCCGAGCGAGCGCCAGTCGGTGACGGCGAGCCCGGTCTGGTACTGGATCGCGTGCACGACGTCCACCCGGCGCGTCCCGTCGGCGCCGGTGCGCTCCCGGCGGCCGAGGAAGTGCACGTAGGAGTCGGCGCCCTGAACCACCGTCAGATGGGTGAGCCCGGCGCCGGGCACGAGGTGGGGCCGGTCCAGTCCGCTCCGCCCGGGGTGTTCTCGGTCCAGCGCAGCAGCCCGCCGTCGGTCGGCGCGTAGAGGCTGAGCCTGCCGTCCCTGCCGAGGGTCAGCCAGTCGCCGTGGGCGGTACCGGACGCGGTCGGCCCCGGGGTGCGGACGCCGGTCCCGGCCGGACGAACAGTCGCGACGGGGGCGACGGGACCTGACGACTTCTTCCGCATGGCCTGCCGCTCTCCCCTGAAGCCGACGCGTCATGCGTACGGATTGGCTGAAACACCGCTCATCATATGTCGGCGGTGTACGGGTCCCCGGGCTCCGGCGGCCGGGCTCTTCCCGCTGCTCAGACCTCCCGCCAGGCCTCCAGCGCGAGCCCCGCCTCCGCCTTCCGCCGGGTGACGAGGAGTTGGCCGGTCGACGGCGACACCGTCGCGGCGGTCACCCGGTCGTCCTCGTCCAGGGTGAGGGAGACCTCGGCGTCGGCCGGGAGCTGGGGGCCGGACTCGGTCCACCAGGCGCCGGCCGACTCCTGTTCCGTGGGGTACGCGGCGAAGGCGACCCGGCCGCTGGCCGAGCGCTGGGCGAGCAACGTGCAGTCGTGGCCGTCGAGTTCGCAGCGGACGGCGGAGACCGGGCCGGGGTTCCGCCGAGGGCAGGAGGGTGATCGGTTTGCTGCCGGGGCGCCAGGCGCAGAGGTCGCCGGAGTCGTCCGTGTAGAAGAGGGTGGTGCTCTCCGGGGAGGTGGCCAGGGCGCGGAGCGTGCCGGGGCGGACCCGGGCCTCCATCGCCTCCTCCAGCACCGGTGGCCCGCCCGGTTCCAGTTGGCGCCAGTGCAGGATCGCACCGGGTACGGACGCGTACAGCTCGACCGTGCCGGACTCCCCGTCACCGCCGCGAGGTCCTCGTGGACCCTGCTCCCCTTGAGGTCGCGCCAGGCTTCCCAGCCGCCCTTCTCCTTCTGGGCCAGGAGGCTGACCCCGCCGCCCGCGTTGCGCACGAAGAGGTGGGCGCGGCCTTCCGCGTCGACCGCGACCGCCGGTACGCCGGTGCGGTCGCCCTTCTTGTTCGGATGGCCGACCGGGGTCCAGTCGAGGGCCGCGAGCCGGGGCCTGAAGTGGGTGGAGTGGACCAGTCCGGACTCGCCGGCCACCGTGGGGCGCCAGGACACGAGATGGGCGTAACCGTCCGCGCCCTGTCCGATCCCGAGGGGTCCCGGGAGCAGCTTCTGGTCGCCGCCCACCGTGCGCGGGGCGCTCCAGAGGCCGCCGGGGCCGCGTTCCGCCCGGCACCGGACGGCGTCGCCCGAGGGCAGATAGACACTGAGCCGGCCGTCGCGGCCGCGTATGAGCCAGTCGCCGTTCACCGGTTCACTGTAATTGGGGCGGGCGGATCCGCGCGGGGCGCCCCCGTCCGCGTGCGACCCTTGGCCCATGGACGAGGACACTCCCCCTGCTCGTGATCGTCGACGGCGCGAACGTCGTCGGCTCGGTTCCCGACGGCTGGTGGCGCGACCGCAAGGGTGCCGCCGAGCGCCTCCGCGACCGCCTCGCGAGCGACGGCCTCCCGGGCCGCACGGACCCCGTGGAACTCGTCCTCGTCGTCGAGGGCGCGGCCCGCGGCGTGACCTCCGTCCCCGGCGTACGGGTCGACTCGGCCCCCGCCGACGGCGACGACCGCATGGTCGAACTGGTCGCCGAGGCCACCGGCCGCCCCTGCCTGGTCATCACCGCGGACCGCGAACTCCGCCGCAGAGTCATGGAGTTGGGTGCGGAGGTCACGGGGCCGCGGAGCGTACGGGGCTGACGCGCAGGCGATGAGGTCTCGTAAGCCTCCCCGGCGAGCGGGACTTACGAGCCCCTACGGCTGGCAGCGCACCCGACCGACGCGCACGCACACGGCCCGGCAAGTCCCCCTCACCGAGCGGGACTTGCCGGGCCGTAGAGCCAACTGGGCCGCCTACGAGGCGTTTCCGGGTGGCGGGGTCGTGGACTTGCCTGCGTCCGCCGCCTGTTGCAGGCCCAGGCGGCTGTGGGTGCGGCCGTAGAAGAAGTACACGAGGAAGCCGATCGCCATCCAGATGGCGAAGCGGAGCCAGGTCTCGGCGGGGAGGTTGAGCATCAGCCAGAGGGAGGCCAGGACCGAGACGATCGGGAGGGCCGGGACCAGGGGGTGCGGAAGGAACGGGGCAGGTCGGGGCGGGAGCGGCGCAGGATGACGACGCCGATCGCGACCACGATGAACGCGAACAGGGTGCCGATGTTGACCAGTTCGGCGAGTTCGCTGAGGCTCGTGAAGCCCGAGACGATCGCGATGATCACGCCGAGGAGGATGGTCGGGCGGTACGGGGTGCGGAAGCGCGGGTGGACGTGGGAGAAGAAGCGGGGAAGCAGTCCGTCCCGGCTCATCGCGAAGAAGACGCGGGCCTGGCCGAGGAGCAGGATCATGCACACCGTCGTCAGACCGATCGCGGCGCCGAAGCTGATCAGGCCCGCGAACCACGGGTGTCCGGTGGCCTTGAACGCGTCGGCGAGCGGGGCGTCGATCGACAGTGAGCTGTACTTCTGCATACCGGTCACGACGATCGCGACGGCGACGTACAGCGTGGTGCAGATGACCAGCGAGCCGAGGATGCCGCGCGGCACGTCCCGCTTCGGGTTGCGGGTCTCCTCGGCGGCGGTGGCGACGACGTCGAAGCCGATGAAGGCGAAGAAGACGACGGAGGCGGCGGTGAAGATGCCCATGACGCCGAAGTTGGAGGGCGCCCAGCCGAACATCAGCTGGATCAACGGGGCTTTGAGGTTGCCGCCCGCCTCCACGGCCTGCGACTTGGGGATGAACGGCTTGTAGTTGTCGCCCTTGATGAAGAAGGCGCCGGCGACGATCACCACGAGGACGACGGCCACCTTGATGGCGACGACGACGGAGGTGACCCGCGCGGAGAGCTTCATGCCGAGGACGAGGATCGCGGTGAGGACCAGCACGAGCAGCGCCGCGAGGATGTCGAAGCCGAAGCCGTGGGCGCCGTCCCGGCCGCTGAGCGCCTCGGGCAGATGCCAGCCCGCGTTGTCCAGCAGCGAGTGGATGTAGCCGGACCAGCCGACGGCCACCACCGCCGTCCCCAGGGCGAGTTCGAGGACCAGGTCCCAGCCGATGATCCAGGCGGGGAACTCGCCGAGCGAGGCGTACGAGAAGGTGTACGCCGAGCCCGCGACCGGGACCGTGGACGCGAACTCGGCGTAGCAGAGCGCCGCGAGGGCACAGACGACGCCGGCGACGACGAAGGACAGGGCCACCGCGGGGCCGGCGGTGTTCTTGGCGGCCGTGCCGGTGAGGACGAAGATGCCGGTGCCGATGACGACACCGACGCCGAACACGGTCAGATCCAGGGCCGAGAGGGATTTCTTGAGCGCGTGCTCGGGTTCCTCGGTGTCCTGGATGGACTGTTCGACTCTCTTCGTCCGGAAGAGTGTGCTGCTCACGGGTGTACCTCCCACGCTTGGCGTCCTCGACATGATCGAGAGGGGGCCTACTCCGTATGCCCCGGCGCGAGCGGATTCACGCGAACGGACCGCTTTCACCACTGCGAAGAGTGGTGGAAGCGGCCCGTTCGGCGGTACTGACCGTGCCTCAGTCGCGGGCGGACTCCACCGAGTCGACCTCGGCCGTGGGGCGCTCGAAGCGGCCGTCCAGCTTGGAGACCAGGCCGGTGACCTGGCGGGCGATGTCCGGGGCGGTCAGCCCGATCTCCGTCATCACCTCGGCGCGGGAGGCGTGGTCGAGGAAGCGCGGCGGGATGCCGGTCGCGCAGCGGAACGTCCACGCCGGCGTCGCGCAGTGCCTGTGCGATCGACGAACCGACGCCGCCGACACGGGAGTTGTCCTCGACGGTGACGACCACGCGGTGCTGCTCGGCGAGCGGGGCCATGGCCTCGTCGACGGGTTTGACCCAGCGCGGGTCGATGACGGTGGTGGTGATGCCCTGCTGGTCGAGGAGCGTGGCGATCTCCAGGCACATCGGCGCGAGGGCGCCGACCGACACCAGCAGGACGTCCGGGGCGTCGGTGCCGGGCGCGCGCAGCACGTCCATGCCGCCGATGCGGCCGACGGCGGGTACGGCCGGGCCGACCGCGCCCTTGGAGAAGCGGACCACCGTCGGCGCGTCCTTGACCTGGACGGCCTCGCGGAGCTGGGCGCGGACCTGGTCGGCGTCGCGCGGTGCGGCGAGCCGCAGGCCCGGGACGACCTGGAGGATCGACATGTCCCACATGCCGTTGTGGGAGGCGCCGTCGGTGCCGGTGACACCGGCCCGGTCCAGGACGAAGGTCACCCCGCACTTGTGCAGGGCCACGTCCATCAGCACCTGGTCGAAGGCACGGTTGAGGAAGGTGGCGTAGACGGCGAAGACGGGGTGGAGTCCGCCGGTGGCGAGGCCGGCCGCGGAGACGGCGCCGTGCTGCTCGGCGATGCCGACGTCGTAGATGCGGTTCGGGAAGGCGTCGGCGAACTTCTTCAGGCCGACGGGCTGGAGCATCGCGGCGGTGATCGCGACGATGTCCTCGCGCTCGTGGCCGAGGGCGACCATCTCGTCGCCGAAGACGGAGGTCCAGTCGGCGCCGGAGGCCTTGATCGGGAGGCCGGTGTCGGGGTGGATGGGGCCGATGCCGTGGAAGCGGTCGGCCTCGTCCTGGAGGGCGGGCTGGTAGCCGCGGCCCTTCTCGGTGAGGACGTGGACGATCACCGGGCCGCCGAACCGCTTGGCGCGGGCCAGCGCGGACTCCGTCGCCTCGATGTCGTGGCCGTCGATCGGGCCGACGTACTTGAGGCCGAGGTCCTCGAACATGCCCTGCGGGGCGATGAAGTCCTTGAGGCCCTTCTTCGCGCCGTGCAGCGTCTCGTAGAGGGGCCTGCCGACGACCGGAGTGCGCTCCAGGAGGCCCTTGCCGCGGGCCAGGAAGCGTTCGTAGCCGTCGGTGGTCCGCAGGGTCGCCAGGTGGTTCGCGAGGCCGCCGATGGTCGGTGCGTAGGACCGCTCGTTGTCGTTGACGACGATGACGAGGGGGCGGTCCTTGGCGTCGGCGATGTTGTTCAGCGCCTCCCAGGCCATACCGCCGGTCAGGGCGCCGTCACCGATCACCGCGACCACGTGGTCGTCGCGCTCCAGGACCTGGTTGGCCTTGGCGAGGCCGTCGGCCCAGCCGAGGACCGTGGAGGCGTGCGAGTTCTCGATGACGTCGTGCTCGGACTCGGCCTGCGAGGGGTAGCCGGACAGGCCGCCCTTCATCTTCAGCTTCGAGAAGTCCTGGCGGCCCGTGAGCAGCTTGTGGACGTAGGACTGGTGGCCGGTGTCGAACAGCACCCGGTCCTTCGGGGACTCGAAGACGCGGTGCAGGGCGATGGTCAGCTCGACCACACCGAGGTTCGGGCCGAGGTGGCCGCCGGTCTTGGAGACGGCGTCGACGAGGAAGGTCCTGATCTCCCCGGCCAGCTGGTCCAGCTGCTCCAGGCTGAGCCGGTCCAGATCGCGCGGTCCCCTGATGCGGGTCAGCAGCGGCACCCGTGCCTCCTTGCGAGTAGAGCTGATCGAGCTGTTGCCGGGCTTGTCGAGTCTAATGTTCCGCCTTTGCGGACGTCGCCCGGGCTGTGCGTCGTACGTCACGCGATCGGCTGTACCCAAGAACAGCCTTTCGTACGACATGACTGTGCCCGGTACCGAGGTCGGTACCGGGCACAGTACGGAAGGACACAGGTCAGCCGCGACCGGACGCCTTCTGGCTCTTGCGGGACACCGAGTCGATGACGACCGCGCCGAGCAGGACGCCACCCGTGATCATGTACTGGATCGACGTGTTCATGTTGAGCAGGTCGAGGCCGGTCTGGATCGACTGGATGACGAGCATGCCCAGGAGGGCGGACCAGACGGTGCCGCGACCACCGAAGAGGCTCGTACCGCCGATGACCGCGGCCGCGATGGCCAGCATCAGGGTGTTGCCGCCACCGGCGTTGAGCGTGGCACTCTGCGTCTGACCGGCGAAGAACATACCGCCGACCGCCGCGAAGCCGCCGGAGATGGCGAACACGGTGATGCGGATCATCGGCACGTTGATACCGGCACGGCGCGCGGCCTCGATGCCGCCACCGACCGCGAAGACCTTACGGCCGTACGGGGTACGACGGAGCACGAAGTCCACGACCACCAGGGACGCGAGGAAGATCACCAGCGCGTTGGAGACACCGGCGGACTGGTTCAGCACGTAGGCGGTGACGAACGCGGCCACGGCGAGCAGGCCGACGCGCAGGGCGATCTCGCTGGTGGGCCGGAACGGCACCCCGGCGGCCCTGCGGCGGCGCTGGTCGGTGAGCGAGCCGTAGAGCATGGACGCGACGCCGAGGGCGGCCAGGATGTAGGCGCCCGCGATCGACTGGTTCATGAAGAACGAGCTCTGGCCGAACAGGTGCACCGGGCCGCTGTCCGGGATGTTGATGGTGCCGCTCGAACCGAGCAGCCACAGCATCAGACCGTTCCAGCCGAGGAAGCCGGCCAGTGTCACCACGAAGGCCGGTACACCGATCCTCGCGAAGAAGAATCCGTGCAGTGCGCCGATGCCGATACCGGTGATGATCGTGAGGACCAGCGCCAGCCAGCCGTTCATCCCGTGGTTGACCACGAAGACGGCGAACAGGGTGGACGCGAGACCGCTGACCGAGCCGACCGACAGGTCGATCTCGCCGAGCAGCAGCACGAAGACCAGGCCGATGGCGAGCATGCCGGTCGCGGACAGGTAGTAGCTGATGTTGGACAGGTTGTCCGCGCTCAGGAACCGGCTGTTCTGCGACTGGAAGATGATGCCGATGACGATCAGGCCGGCGACGACCGGCAGGGAGCCGAGCTCACCGCCCTTGACCTTGCGCTTGAACTCGGTGATGTAGCCCTTGAAGCCCTCTTCGCGGACCAGCAGACGCGGGTCGACGACGGTGGCGGACGCGGCCGCCGCCGTGGGGTCGTCCACGGGAGCCGCGGTGGGTTCCACCGCGTCCTTCTTCACGGTGCCTGACGTGTCGCTCACTTTGCCGCCTCCGTGCTGCGCACCGCACGACGGGTCACGGCGTTGTCCGTGGCACCGGTGATCGCGGCGATGATCGTTTCCTGACTGGTGTCCTTCACCGGGAAGGAGCCGTTGTTCTTGCCCAGGCGCAGCACGTTGACGGTGTCGGCGACCGCCTTGACGTCGGCCATGTTGTGGCTGATGAGGATGACGCCGAGGTTGCGCTCGCGCAGCCGCTCGACCAGGTCGAGGACCTGCGCGGTCTGCTCCACGCCGAGGGCGGCGGTGGGCTCGTCGAGGATGACGACCTTCGGGTCGCCGATGAGCGCGCGGGCGATCGCGACGACCTGTCGCTGGCCACCGGAGAGGCTGGCGATCGGGATGCGCACACTCGGGATGCGGATCGAGAGCGTGCTCAGCAGCTCACGCGAGTTCTTCTCCATCGTGACCTCGTCGATGACCCCGTGGCGCAGCAGTTCACGCCCGAGGTAGAGGTTGCCGACGACGTCGAGGTTGTCGCAGAGCGCGAGGTCCTGGTAGACCGTCGCGACGCCGAGTCCCTGGGCGTCGTGCGGCTTGTTGATGCTGACCGGGTTGCCCTCCCACTCGATGACTCCTTCATCGATGGGGTGCACTCCGGCGATGGTCTTCACCAGGGTGGACTTTCCGGCGCCGTTGTCGCCGACCAGTGCGACGACTTCTCCGGCGTGGACCTCCAGCTCTACTTCGGTGAGGGCCTGCACCGCACCGAATCGCTTGAGACTCCGCGCAACGCCAGCACGGGCGTAGCGGACACGTGAACCATCTCCTTCGCCGCCTGACCGGCGGGGATGCCGCGCTTGTCAAAAGGCGCGGAGGGTTGTGCCTAGGCACAGATTTACAAGATGAACATGCGCGCGGCCGATGCCGGTTGGCAACGGCTGCGTTCGCGCGGGTTCCGATCGGCGCCCGCCCCGCAGCGGGGTTTGGAGGTGGGGCGGGCGCCGAAGGGGGTCTGTCACCGCTGAGCGGCGATTACTGCAGACCGGCCGCCTTGCACGCCTTGGCGAAGTCGGCGGTGCAGATCTGCGCGACGGTGTAGAGACCGTCCTTGATGACCGTGTCCTTGATGTTGGCCTTGGTGACCGACACCGGGGTCAGCAGCTGCGAGGGCACCTTGTTGCCGGAGCCGCTGGTCTGGGTCGTGGTGGCGAGCGACGAGATGCTCTTGCCCTGCGCCAGGTCGACGGCGAGCGTCGCGGCGGCCTCGGCCTCCGGCTTGAAGGCCTTGTAGACGGTGCTGGACTGGGTACCGGCGACGATGCGCTGGATACCGGCGAGCTCCGCGTCCTGGCCCGTCAGCGGGATGCCGCTGATGCCCGCGCCCTTGAGGGCGGTGGCGATACCGCCGGCCATGCCGTCGTTGGCGGAGTAGACGCCCGCGATGTTCTTGGCACCGAGCTGGGTGATGGCCGCCGTGACCTTCTGGTTGGCGACGGTGTCCTTCCACAGGCCGGACTGCTCGTAGGCGATGTCGACCTTGCCGTCGAGGGCCTCGTGGGCGCCCTTCTTGAACTGCGCGGCGTTCGGGTCGGCGTCGTCACCGTTGATCATGACGATCTTCGACTTCGGGGTGGCCTTCGAGCCCAGCGAGGTGAGGAGCGCCTCGCCCTGGAGCTTGCCGACCTCGACGTTGTCGAAGGAGACGTACGCGGAGACCGGGCCCTGCGCCAGGCGGTCGTACGCGACGACCTTGATGCCCTTGTTGACGGCCTGCTGGATCGAGGACTTGATCGCGGCGGAGTCCTGGGCGCTGATCACGATGACCTTGACGCCCTTCGTGATCATCGTGCTGACCTGCTGGGCCTGGGTGGCCGCGCTGGCGTTGGCGTTGGCGTACTGGACGGTGCAGCCGGAGCAGAGCTCCTGACCTTCGCCTCGAAGTACGGCTTGTCGAACTTCTCGTACCGAGCGGTGACGCTGTCGGGCAGGAGCAGGCCGATCGAGGCGTTCGTACCGCCGCCCGAGGAGCTGGAGCTGCTGTCGGACTTCTTGTCGTCGCCTGCCTTGCCACAGGCGGCCATCGAAACGGCCATCGTGGTGGCGATAACGGCAACGGCGGCACGACGCATACGCGTGTTCACTTTGAAACCTCCCTGACGAGGCCGCGTCGTTGCGGCCGAGGTGGCTGGAAGTCAACTCGGCCGCGCGTTCGGCGTCAAGAAGTAAATACTTAACGAGATGGCAACGGCGTCGTGCGTTCTCTAAGTGAAGACAGGTGTGGCCGCGGTCAGCGACCCGTCCAAAAGGGTCGAATCGCCCATCTCGCTCAGTGCGAGAGCGAGCGCTCCGAGCACCTCCGCACGGCCTCCAAGTGCCCCCGGGAGAACGGACAGTTGACGTGCCGCACTGGGGATCGCGTAGCGGCCGACAGACTCCCTGATCGGCCCGAGCACCAGCTCACCGGCCTCGGCGAGATCGCCACCGAGGACCACTCGGCTCGGGTTCAGCAAATTGCAGAGATTGGCGACTCCACTGCCGATGTGTCGGCCGACGTCGGCGATCACCCGACGGCAGCCCGGGTCTCCGTCCCGTGCCAGCCGGACGACTCCTTCCATGGTCAGGTCGGTGCCGTGGCTGGGCTGGAGGAGCGGCAGCACATAGCGCGCGGCCGTGAAGGTCTCCAGGCAGCCCCGGTTTCCGCAGCGGCAGACAGGGCCGGACTCATCAAGAGTAATATGCCCGATTTCTCCCGCTGTGCCACCCGGGCCCCGGTAGATCTTGCCGTTGATGACCAGCCCCGCGCCGACCCCGCTGGCCACCTTGATGTACGCCAGGTCCCTGACGCCCCGTCCACTGCCCCAGACCAGCTCACCGAGGGCGCCGAGGTTCGCGTCGTTGTCCACGTGCACCGGTACGCCCAAACGGCTGCCCAGCTCCTCCGCGGGTCTGGTGCCGGTCCAGCCCGGGAGGATCGCGGTGGAGCCCAGGGTGCCCGACTCGACGTCGATGGGTCCGGGCACGCCGAGGCCCACCCCGGCGATCTTGGAACGGTCCACCCGGTGGCCGCGATCAGCCGGTTGACCAGCTCTTCCGCCCGGTCGAACCCCTGCGTGGAGGAGGCGTCCACATCGACGGGCTCGGACTCCTCGGCCAACACCTGGTGGGCGAGATTCCCGACCGCGACGCGCAAATGCGTGTGCCCGAAGTCGACGCCGATGACGATGCCGGCGTCACCGCTCAGCGAGACGCTGCGGGCCCGGCGGCCGCCCGCCGAGGTGGGGGTGACCTCGACCGTTCCGCCGTCCTTGAGCTCGCGCACGATGTTGGAGACCGTCGCCGCGGACAGACCCGTCGTCCTCGCGATCTCCGCCTGCGTCAGCGACCCGGCCAGCCGCACCGCTCGCACCACCCGCTCGAGATTGGCTCGGTGCAGTGACGACTGCGACCCCGGAGTCTCCACGACGACCTCCTGCGCGCGGGACCGCATCGATGAGGCCCCGTCTATGTCCAACTAGTGAACTCTAAGCTGAGCCGTTCGGGCTGCCTCCCGTCAAGAGGTTGAACCGCATCCGGGTAGTTGCACGCATGCGTGCAAGCCGCTCCAGGAGCCGGGAGCGGCTTGCACGAGGCCTGCGCGGGCCGCTACTTGAGCGCCCCCGCGGTCAGGCCCTGGACCACCTGACGCTGGAAGACGATGTATGCACCAAGGACCGGCAGCATGGCCATCACCAGACCGGCGAAGAGCCCGGACCAGTCGCCCTTGTAGCCCTGGCTGGCGGCGAGCTGCACCAGCCCCTGGGTGAGGACCCGTTTGTCCGGGTCGGTGTTCAGGACCGTGGGCAGCATGTACTGGTTCCACTGGCCCAGGAAGTTGAAGATGCCCACGCTGATCAGGCCCGGCTTGGCCATCGGCAGCATGATCTGGAAGAACGTCCGGGTGTGCGAGGCCCCGTCCACGAACGCGGCCTCCGCCACCGAGGTGGGCAGGGTGCGGAAGAACGCGGTCAGGAAGAAGACCGTGAACGGCAGCGAGTACGCGATGTAGACCAGGATCAGACCGTGGATCGTGTTCAGCAGCCCCATGTTGTTGACGACGTAGAACAGCGGGACGAGGGCGAGCATGATCGGGAAGCTCATGCCGCCGATGAACAGGAAGTAGATGAACCGGTTGCCCGGGAAGTCGAACCGGGCGAGCACGTACGCGGCCATCGAACCGAGCACCAGCGTGCCGATGAGTGAACCCGCCACCACCAGAATGGTGTTGAAGAAGTAGTCGCTCATGTTGGCGTCGGTCCAGGCCCGCGCCCAGTTGTCGAAGTGCAGCTTGTCCGGCAGCGCCCAGGGCGAGCTGAAGATCGCGCTGTCGCTCTTGAAGGACGTCATCACCGCCCACGCGAGCGGCAGGACGACCATGAACGCCCACAGGATGAGCATGCCGTGCGAGAAGACATTGAGGACGGAGCCCTCTTTCTTCTGCTTCTTCGCTGGATTTCCGTCCGGTGCGCCGGTCCTGGTGACGGGGACACCGGACTCGGCCGGCACGGGGGCGGGGGTCTCTGTCGTCTTCATCTGCTCAGAACTCCAGCCGCTCACGACGGCCCAGCCGCATCACTATGGCCGCGAAGGCCAGGGTGACGACGAGCAGGGCGACGCCGATGGTGGTCGCGTAGGCGGCCTGTCCGTCCCGGAAGGCCTTCTGGTACACGTACAGGACCAGGACGGTGGTCGAGTAGTCGGGGCCGCCGGGTCCTGTCGTCATGATCTGTACGACCGCGAACGACTCGGCGCCCAGCGCGAGGATGCCCATGTACACCCAGCCGGACATCACCGTGTCCCACAGCAGCGGCAGGGTGAGGCGGAAGAACGTGGTCGTCCGGTTGGCGCCGTCGAGCAGCGCCGCCTCGTACAACTCCGCCGGAATGGACGCCATGCCCGCGGAGAAGAGCACCACGAAGAAGCCGACCGAGGACCAGACGAGGACCGCCATCACGCACCACAGCGCGAGGCTCGGATCACCGAGCCAGAGCGGCTGGACGCTGCCGAGCCCGATACCGCGCAGCAGGGAGTTGATCGCGCCGCTGTCCGGGTTGTACGCGAAGGCGAACAACAGGGCGACGATCGCGATCGACAGGACCTGCGGGAAGAAATAGACGATCTTGTAGAACGAGGAACCGCGGACACCCGAGATGACCGGGCCGCCCGCCCGGCGCCGTCCCCCCACGTTGATCATGAACGCGAAGAACAGCGCCAGACTGATCGTCACCAGCGGCAGGACCAACGCGAACAAGAGACTGTGCTGCAACGATTTCCAGAAGATCTCGTCGTGGAACATTCTCTTGTAGTTGTCGAAACCGACCATCTTGAATTCCGGGCTCAGTCCGGTCCAGTCCGTGAACGAATAGTAGATGGACTGGATGAACGGCCATACGACGAAAAGCGCGTACAGCCCCAGGGGAACGATCAGGAACCCCACGATGAACCGGTACTTGCCGTGCTGCATTGCTACCGACCCCGTTCTCTGGGCGGGCGCCGCCGCTGGTGACGGATCCTCACTGGTGCTTGTAGTGCTTGATCGACGTGTCCTTGGCGGTCGCGTCGGCGTAGCCCTGGATCTTCTTGATGGTCTCCGCCGGGGTGGCCCGGCCGGCCATCATCTCGCCGAGACCCGCCACGCCGATCTGCTCCTTCTGCAACTGCACGTACCAGTCCTGGAGGCGCGGGTTCAACACGTTGGCACCGGCCAGCTTCAGCGCCGCCACACCGGACGTGAGGCCCGGCGTGAGGGTGATCCCGGTGGTGCCGCCGTTGTACGCGGTCAGCGACTTCACCTTGCTGGTGAAGTTCTTCGAGGAGGCCTCGCTGAGCATGATGCGCAACTGCTCCATGCCGCCCGCCGTGTTCGCCCCCTTGGCCGGGACGATGAAGGGTTCACCGCCGGACGCCCAGATGGTGCCGAAGGGCAGCTTGTCGGAGCTGTCGATGCCGGTCGGCGCGGAGACCGCGAGGTTGAAGTCCTTGGGGATGACGTTGGCCGACTCGTTCTCCACCCAGGAGCCGTTCGGGATGAACAGCGCCTTGCCCTGGGCCCACGCGGTCTGCGACTGGATGTGGTCGATGCCAGGGGTGCCCTTGAGGATGTAGCCCTTCTTGAAGAGCTCGTAGTACGCCTCGAAACAGGCCTTGACGGCCGGGTGCTTCCAGGCGTTCGGCTCCAGGTTGTCGATCGCGTCGAGGACCTCGCGGCCACCGACCTTGCCGATCATCGGGTAGAGCGAGAAGGGCAGGTAGTACGGGTACTTGCCCGCGTACGTCCAGCCCGCCATGCCCTTCTTCTTGGCCTTCTCGCAGACCGCCAGCATCTGGTCCCAGGTCTCGGGGTACTTCTCGTCGAGCGAGTCCAGGGCCTTCTGCGAGTACCAGACGCCGTACACCGTGTAGGCGTAGTACATGATCCAGACCGGGTCGCCGTCGAGCTGGCCCATCTCGACGATGCCGGGCCGCAGGGTGTCGCGGACCTTCTTCGACGGGTCGTCATAAGAGGGCGCGTCCAGCAGCGGGGTGAGGTCGGTGAGCTGCTTCTTGCTCGCCAGGACGCCCATGTCCATCTGCTCGGCACCGGAGTTGTCGATCAGGTCCGGCGGGGTGCCCTGGTTGAAGCGGGGCTGCAGCGTCGACTGGATCTTCTGCGTGGCGGAGAACTTGACCTTCGCCTTGGGGAAGGCCTTCTGGTAGATCTTGACGGCGTCCTCGGCGTACTCCTTTCCGAAGCCGCCGTCGAAGAGCACGAACTCCATCGGTGCGGTGGCGTTCACCGCGAGGGGTTCTTGGCGGTCTTCGTGCCCGCCGTGGCCTTCTTGTCCGAGCCGCTGTCGCTGCTCGCACAGGCCGAAAGGAAACTCATCGTGGGTACGGAGATCAGACCCAGTGCGGCCGACCTCTTGATCAGGTCACGGCGGCCGACGCCTTTGGAACCGTTGTTCTCGGCGGAAGTGGATCCCATGCTCAAGTCCTCGCCTTCTCCAGGACTCAGGCGGTGAACCGGATCCTCCCCGGCACCGCGGTCAGGTCGAGCTTGGTCGTGCAGGAGTACTTCGTGCATGCTGCTGCGAGAGCGGTGTCGAACGCGACAGGTATAGTCCACTTCCGGCCGACAGAGCAAGATCGAATGCAGGGTGGGTTGTCGGTCTTTTCCGAAGTGAGACCTCGCGGAAATATGAACGCCCTGCGTGTTCGATGGCGGAGAAATCCTCGTTATTGCCCTCGAATGCCTCACTCAACACCCTTGACACACCAGGGCACTTGACTCCCTACTGTTCCTTGCGCATCGAAGCTGACAACGTTGTCCAGCGTGCAGGGAGGATGCCCTCGTATGCATCACAGATGGTGGGGTCCGGCGGTCGTATCGACCGCCGCACTGGCTTTGCTCGTGGGTTCTCAGGGGTGGCGGTCGCCGTTCCCGTGAAGGCCCCCGCAGCCGGCGGGGAGTTCGCCTCCTCGTTCGAGACCGGAGATCCGGCGCCGGACTGGCTGAACACGGTCGACACCGCGCCCGACGGCTCCAAGCGGGCCTCGGGGGTCGACGGCGGCTACAGCACCGGCATCCCGGGCAATGTGACCGACCATGTCACCGACGTCCGGGCCAGCTCCGAGAACACGGGCGGCGGCGAGGTGAAGGAGAACCTCGTCGACGGCGAGTCCGGCACCAAGTGGCTGACCTTCGAGTCCACCGGCTGGGTCGAGTTCGACCTCGACAAACCGGCCAAGATCGTGACCTATGCCCTGACTTCGGCGAACGACTTCGCCGAACGCGATCCGCGGGACTGGACGCTGTCGGGCTCGACGGACGGCAAGGACTGGAAGACCCTGGACACCCGCTCGGGCGAGAGCTTCGCCGACCGGTTCCAGACGAAGTCGTACGACCTCGCCGAGCCGGCCGAGTACCAGCACTTCCGGCTCGACATCACGAAGAACAACGGCGCGAGCGGCATACTCCAGCTCGCCGACGTCCAGTTCTCGACGGGCGGCACCACCGCCCCGATCCCCGAGGACATGCTCTCGCTGGTCGACCGGGGCCCCAGCGGCTCCCCACCGCCAAGGCGGGCGCGGGCTTCACCGGGAAGCGGGCGCTGCGGTACGCGGGCCGCCACACGGCGACGGGGCGGGCGTACTCGTACAACAAGGTCTTCGACGTGAACGTGCCGGTCGGCCGGGACACCGCGCTCTCCTACCGGCTCTTCCCGCAGATGTCCGACGGTGATCTCGACTACGACGCCACGAACGTCTCCGTCGACCTCGCCTTCACGGACGGCACCTATCTCAGCGACCTCGGCGCGACGGACTCGCACGGCTTCGCGCTGACTCCGCAGGGGCAGGGCGCGGCGAAGATCCTCTACGTCAACCAGTGGAACAACGTGGTCTCGCGGATAGGTTCGGTCGCGGCCGGCAAGACCGTCGACCGCGTCCTGCTGGACTACGACTCCCCAGCGGCCCGGCGAAGTTCCGCGGCTGGCTGGACGACGTGAGCCTGAAGTCGGTGGCGCCGGAGCAGCCGAAGGCGCATCTGGCCGACTACGCGCTGACCACCCGGGGCACCAACTCCAGCGGCAGCTTCTCGCGCGGCAACAACTTCCCCGCCACGGCGCTGCCGCACGGCTTCAACTTCTGGACGCCGGTGACGAATTCGGGGTCGCTCAGCTGGCTCTACGACTACGCGCGCGCCAACAACGACGACAACCTGCCGACGATCCAGGCGTTCAGCGCGAGCCATGAGCCGAGCCCCTGGATGGGCGACCGGCAGACCTTCCAGGTGATGCCGTCGGCGGCCTCCGGGACCCCAGCACCGCCCCGAACGCACGGGAGTTGGCGTTCAGGCACGAGAACGAGACGGCCCGTCCGTACTACTACGGCGTCACGTTCGAGAACGGTCTGAAGGCCGAGATGGCCCCGACCGACCACGCGGCCTCGCTGCGCTTCACCTACCCCGGCGACGACGCGAGCGTGGTCTTCGACAACGTCACCGAGCAGGCGGGCCTGACCCTCGACAAGGAGAACGGCACCGTCACCGGCTACTCGGACGTCAAGTCCGGTCTGTCCACGGGTGCTACGCGGCTCTTCGTCTACGGCACGTTCGACGCGCCGGTGACGGACGGCTCCTCCAGCGGGGTCAAGGGCTACCTGAAGTTCAAGCCGGGCGCCGACCACACGGTCACCCTGCGTCTGGCCACCTCGCTGATCAGCGTCGACCAGGCGAAGGACAACCTGCGCCAGGAGATCCCGGACGGCACGTCCTTCGACACGGTCAAGAAGCAGGCCCAGAAGGTGTGGGACAAGCTGCTCGGCAAGGTCGAGGTGGAGGGCGCGACACCGGACCAGCTGACGACGCTGTACTCCAGCATGTACCGGCTGTACCTGTACCCCAACTCCGGCTTCGAGAAGGTCGGTTCGAAGTACCAGTACGCCTCGCCGTTCTCCCCGATGACGAGCCAGGACACCCCGACCCGCACCGGCGCGAAGATCGTCGACGGGAAGGTGTACGTCAACAACGGCTTCTGGGACACGTATCGGACGACCTGGCCCGCCTACTCGTTCCTGACGCCCAGTCAGGCGGGTGAGATGGTCGACGGGTTCGTGCAGCAGTACAAGGACGGCGGCTGGACCTCGCGCTGGTCCTCGCCCGGCTACGCGGACCTGATGACGGGCACCTCATCGGACGTCGCGTTCGCGGACGCGTACGTCAAGGGCGTGAAGTTCGACGCCAAGTCGGCCTACGACGCGGCCGTGAAGAACGCGACCGTGGTCCCGCCCGCCTCCGGCGTCGGCCGCAAGGGCATGGCCACCTCGCCCTTCCTCGGCTACACCAGCACCGACACCGGCGAGGGCTTCTCCTGGGCGATGGAGGGCTATGTCAACGACTACGGCATCGCGCAGATGGGCCAGGCCCTCTACAAGAAGACCGGCAGAGAAGCACTACAAGGAGGAGTCCGCGTACTTCCTCAACCGCGCCCAGGACTACGTGAACCTGTTCGACAAGCGGGCCGGGTTCTTCCAGGGCAAGGACGACCAGGGCAACTGGCGGGTGGACTCGGCGAGTTACGACCCGAAGATCTGGGGCTACGACTACACGGAGACAGACGGCTGGGGCTACGCATTCACCGCCCCGCAGGACAGCCGCGGCCTCGCCAACCTCTACGGCGGCAAGAAGGCCCTCGGGGACAAGCTCGACCAGTACTTCTCCACCCCGAGACCGCCTCGCCCACCAACGCCGGTTCCTACGGCGGCGTCATCCACGAGATGACGGAGGCGCGGGACGTCCGCATGGGCCAGTACGGGCACTCCAACCAGGTCGCCCACCACGTCACGTACATGTACGACGCGGCCGGCGAGCCCTGGAAGGCGCAGAAGGACGTGCGCGAGGTGCTGTCGCGCCTCTACACCGGCAGCGAGATCGGGCAGGGCTACCACGGCGACGAGGACAACGGCGAGCAGTCGGCCTGGTACCTCTTCTCCGCGCTCGGCTTCTACCCGCTGGTGATGGGCAGCGGCGAATACGCCATCGGCTCCCGCTGTTCACCAAGGCGACCGTCCACCTGGAGAACGGCCACGACCTGGTCGTCAAGGCGCCGAAGAACAGCACGAAGAACATCTACGTGCAGGGTCTGAAGGTCAACGGGCAGACGTGGACGAAGACGTCACTCCCCACTCGCTGCTGGAGAAGGGCGGAGTGCTGGACTTCTCCATGGGCTCGAAGCCCTCGTCGTGGGGCAGCGGCAAGAACGCGGCGCCGGTGTCCATCACCAAGGACGACAAGGTGCCCACGCCCCGCGGCGACCAACTCAAGGGTGACGGCGCCCTGTTCGACAACACGTCGGCCACGGAGGCGACGGTGACCTCGGTGGACCTGCCGGTCGCCAAGGCCACCAAGGGCGTCCAGTACACGCTCACGTCGTCCAAGGACCACACCCTGGCGCCGACCGGCTGGACCCTCCAGGGCTCGGCCGACGGCACCTCGTGGAAGACGCTCGACAAGCGCTCCGGCGAGTCCTTCACCTGGGACCGCCAGACGCGCGTCTTCTCGGTCAAGTCGCCTGGCGCGTACGCGCATTACCGACTGGTGCTGAACGGTTCCTCGACGCTGGCGGAGGTGGAACTGCTGGGCTGAGACGCCCTCACGGCACGGGGAGGCGGGGCAGCAGCCGCCGCAACGCCTCCGCGTGCTGGTGGACCCGTCTGAGGACGCCCCGTCTGGTCGACGCGAAGACGGGGACGTCCTGGGCGGGACCGCAGGCGGCGGCCGTGTACAGGTCGTCGAGCCACGCCCCGCTCCCCTGGTGCCGTCAGGCGCCAGGGGGACCAGTCGTGTCAGGACCTCCGACTCGGCGCCGCCCAGGAACCAGACCCGCACCATCAGGTCTGCGCGCAGATATCGCAGGCCCCCGTCTATGTCCTCCGGCGGCGCGAAGCCCCTCGTCCCCACCAGGAACGCGAAGGCGGTGCGCGCCTCGGCCCGGAACTCCTCGGGCAGCTGCGGCCGTTTCACCATCTGCGGATGCTCGCACGCGCCGCCGTGCCCCCGCCACCGAAACGGGCGAGGGCACAGATAGTGGACGTCAGTTCACCGCAAGGGTGAACACATGGAGATCCGGGTCGTCCGGAAGTGTCACGCTCTTGATGGTCTTGCCCGTGGGTGCCGCGAACGGCTTGGTGGCGAACACATAGGTGACGACCGGGTCCTTGTCCGCACCCGCGACATTGCGGTACGCGGCCCGCGCGACGACCTCGTTGCCGTACTGCACGGTGCCGCCGCCCCCGCCGACCGTCCAGTCCGTGAAGGACAGGTCGACGGCGTCGGTGCTGCCGTCGGTGTAGGTGACGGTCGCCTTGGTCTGCTGGTTGCCGTTGACCGCGCTGCCGATGAACGACAAGGTGGCCGCGGGCTGCGGGAGTTGGACGGTCTGGCCGGCCGCCGAGACGTTGTCGGGGCGCCCGTTCGGCGAGGCGGGCCAGGTGAAGCCGAGCCCGTCCACCGTGCCCGCGCCGCCCGGGGTCAGCCCGGCGGCACCGAGCGCCTGGAGGGAGTAGCTCCAGCCGCCCCCGTCGTAGTCCGCCTCGTCGTGCTCGCCGGTGTCGTCGGAGACGCCGGTGTTGTTGTAGGCGGCGAGGAGGGTGCCGGGCGCGGCCACGGTCAGGGACACCGGCTGCTCGTACGACGTGCTGCCCGAGGTGACGGTGACCTTCGCGTCGTAGAAGCCCTGCTGGACGTCGGTGGCGGCGGTGAGGGTGATGTCCTGGGAGCCGTCGACGACCGTGCCCTGTGCGGGAGTTGCGGTGACCCCGGCCGGTGTCTCGACGGTGTAGCGGACCTCGGGTCCGGTGCCGCCGCCGAGGGACAGGGCCTTGATGTTGACCTTGGTGCTCTCGCCTGGGGCGAGGGTCGCGGCGGTCGGGCCGACACCGATCTGGTACGGCTGTTCGCCGGTCCGGAAGGACGGCGGGGCGTCGGCGGGGTCACTGCCCCAGGTGCGGTTCGGGGTGGTGGAGAGGGTGTAGTCGAGGGTGCCGCCGTTCTTGACGATCGAGGAGGAGAGCCAAGGGCGGTCGCTGGTACGGCCGTTGACCTTCAGAGACTGGATGTACGGTGCGTCGGTCGCGGCGCCCTTCGCGCGGATGGAAATGTCGTTGCCGTGCGGGCGGGTGATCTCGACGCGCTCGAACAGCGGGGAGGCGAGGGTGAGTTCGGCGCGGGAGGGGACCTGCGGGTACATGCCGAGCGCCGAGAAGACGTACCAGGACGACATCTCGCCGAGGTCGTCGTTGCCGGGGATGCCCGCCGGGTCGGTGGTCCAGAGCTGCTTCATGGCCGCCCTGACCGTCTCCTGGGTCTTGTAGGGCGCGCCCGCGTAGTCGTACAGGTAGGGGACGTTGACGGACGGCTCGTTGTCCAGCTCGGACTTGTCGCCGCCGCTGCCCGTGAAGGCCCAACTCCCGTCCGCCTCATGGAAGAAGGAGTCGAGGCGGGCCAGCGCCTTGTCGGTGCCGCCCATCGCCGCGAACAGGCCCGCGGGGTTGTGCTGGACCATCCACGTGTACTGGGCGGCCGTGCCCTCGACGAAGCCGTTGCCGGTGCCCGGGGTGAAGCCGGTGACCCAACTGCCGTCCGCCTTGCGGTTGGCGATGTAGCCGCCGGTGGGATCGGCGGCGATGTTGAAGTTGTTCTGCCACCACTGGGCGCGTTGGGCGAAGTCGGACGCCGTGCTCTTCTTCCCTGCCGCCGTGGCGAGTTGGGAGAGCGCGAAGTCCGCCGTGGACATCTCCAGGGTCTCGGCGGCGCCGCCCCAGGCGTTGGACACGGACGGCATGTAGTGCAGCTTCAAGTACTTGTCCAGGGACGGGCGCTGCCCCACCGAGAGGACGGGCTTGCCCGAGGAGGACAGGTCCTGGGCGGTCGGGACCGTAGCCGCCTCGACCAGGGAGGCGAGTGCGCCCTTCAGGTCGAAGTCGGTGCCGCCGAAGGCGCGGATGCCGGCCAGGGCGGTGGGTGAGGGGTCGCCGTTCATGACGTGGGTGCCGTTCGCGCCGTGCAGCCAGCGGTCCCAGACTCCCCGTTCTGCTGGGCGAGTTCGTAGAGGGACTGTGCGATGTCCGAGCCGGTGCGGGGGCTGAGGAGGGTCAGCAGCTGGACCTGCGACCGGTAGATGTCCCAGCCGGAGAAGGTGCCGTACTGCGCCTGGTGGCCCCGGCTGACCTTGTGTACCTTGCCGTCGCTGCCGGTGTACCTGCGGTCGGCGTCGCTGATGACGTTCGGGTGCAGCAGGGAGTGGTAGAGCGCGGTGTAGAAGGTGGTGCGCTCGGTGTCGGTACCGCCGCCCACCTTGATCGCGCCGAGCTGCTCGCGCCAGGCGCGGTGGGCCGCGCTCTCGACGGCGTCGAAGGAGCGCTTCGGCGGGTTCTCCGCCGCGAGGTTGGCCGTGGCTCCGGCCTGACTGACGTACGAGATGCCGACCTTGACGCCGACCGGGCCGGTGCCGGGCTCGAACTCGACGTAGCCGCCCGCGCCCTTGCCCGCGACGGGACGGCCGCCGGTGGAGAAGCCCCCGTGGCGCCGGTCGCGCTCGTCGAGCCCGGGGTCAGCCTGTCGTCCTGCCAGGTGCCGGTCGACTTGAAGGCGCGGTCGAAGCGGGCGGTGAAGTACACGGTGTAGTAGGCGCGTTGGCCCTCGGGGTCGAGGTACCCGCAGAAGTTGCCGGAGGTGACCGAGCCGGAGACCGTGCGGGTCTTCGGGTCGATGGTGACCGCCGAATCGGTGGACCCCACCTCGGAGTTGGCGGTACGGATCAGCAGCGAGGCGGGCTTGTCGGCCGGGTAGGTGAAGCGGCCGGAGCCGGTGCGGGCCGTCGCGGTGAGGTCGGCGGTGACACCGGAGGCGAGGCCGACCTTGTAGTGGCCGGGCTCGGCGGTCTCGTCGGTGTGGCTGAAGTCGGAGGCGTAGACGGCGTCCTTGGTGTCGCTCGCCGGGGACGAGGTGACCTCACCGGCGTACGGGTAGAACGGGATGTCACCGCTGCCGCCCGCGCAGCCCGTGCCGGACATGTGGGTGAGGCTGAAGCCCCGGATGCGGGTGGCGTCGTACTGGTAGCCGCCGGGCGCGGCCGTGCTGGTCGCGCTGCCTCTGGTGTTCTCCGGGCTCCAGGAGAGCATGCCGAAGGGCACGACGGCGCCCGGGAAGACATTGCCGCCGTTCTTGGTGCCGATCAGCGGATCGACGTAGGCCGTGGGGTCCTTGACGAGTTGCGACGGGGCGGCGGCGGTCGCCGCCAGGGCGGGTGGCACCGCCGACCGCGAGTGCGGCGGCCAGTGCCGCGGCGGGCAGTGTTCGCCCACCCAGGAGCGGCAACAGGGACATGGGACGGAAACGCATGACGCGGCCCCTCCTCCTTCGGACGGGTCGCGCACCACAGGTCGCACAAGCCGCAGGGACAGTAACGTGCGCCACCCGTACCACGGAAGAGCGCGTGGGCCGGTGGGGGCACGCGGGACACCCACCCGGACGGCGCCCGCGAACCAACTGGCTTGACATCGTTGTCCGTTGGGGCGGTAGAGTCATGGGCAGACCATTCGACAACGTTGTCGCACCGCAGTGCCGTACCAAGCCACGCACCACCCGGGCAGGCCGAACCCCCATTCCCTGCCCGGCTCGCGGACCCGGTGGCCCCGTCCACCGGGTCCGCCCCGAGCACCGGGTCAACCGACCTGGCAGGGAAGGGCAGTTGCCGGGTCACCGCCGTCACCGTTGACGACATAGCCGAAGGTGGCGGTCTGTCCTGGGCTCAGTGAGCCGTTCCAGTCGGCGTTGTGGACCATCACGTCCCGGCCGCTGTACGTCGCGTTGCCGCTCCAGAGGCCGGCGACCGACTGCCCGGCCGGGAGCGACCAGTTGACCATCCAGCCGAGCATCGGGACGTCACCGGAGTTGGTGACGGTCACCTCGGACTGGTAGCCGCCGGGCCAGCTGCCGGTCGTACGGCGGGTGGCCGAACAGACGCCGGGGACCGGGTCGGTGGGGTTACCCGGGTCGTGAATACCCGTCACCTCGCCGTTGCCGCCGTCGAACACGACGTCCGAGCAGGAGTAGAAGGTCTCCGCGCTGTCCGAGCGCTGCCACACCATGTAGATGATGTGACGCCCCGACCTGCCCGCCGGAAGCTGCCCGGTCCAGGCATAGTTGGCCTCGACCGTGCCGGGCGTGCCGTTGAGCGGCGGGTGGTCGACGGTGAGGAACGGGGTGTCCTCCATGTCGTCCCACGTGAGCGTCTTCGTCGGGTCGAAGCCGTCCTTGGTGATGTAGACGTAAAACCAACCGGGGTGCGCCGCCCAGGCGTTGTACGAGAAGTCGACCGTCGCTCCCGAGGTGAGATGCGTCAACGGCCAGTCGTCGCGCGGGAGATCGAAGCCCGTGAAGTTCGGGTTGCCGCCGCTGCACAGCGAACCGTCCGGCACGAAGCCCCGGGTGCGGCCGGCGCCGTCGGAGCGCAGCACGGAGAACCAGTTGTAGAACGGCGTTGTCCCGCTGACCTGTTGGGCCGCCCTGCACGCCGGGTTCACCGGTTTGATCTCGCCGGTGTCGGTGAGCGCGTCCTGCCGGCAGAGGAAGGTCCGGCTGCCGGGTTTCATGGGCGTGCCGTGCGCCTCGGCCCGCCCGCCGGTGGCGAGGATCAGGGCCAGGGCGGGGACGGTGGCGAGGAGAGCCAGGAGCACGAGGAAGAGGGCTCGGTGCGGGGTGGGGTGCGGTAATCGCGGTGCGGGGGTGGGAGGTGGGTGCGGTGTTGTCGCAGACATGACAGTCCTACGTCCCTTCGGTCGGCGGGTGCGAGGAACGTGCCGGGGGTGGAGGGGTGGGGCGGGGCGATCCGGCCGCCCGGCGGGTTCCGGACCGTCGGGCGGGTGGGAGCGCTCCCACCCCACTTGTCCGTGAAGTTAGCGCGGACTCGGGGGCTGTAAACGTCTGGGGCTGCCGAAGTGGCGGTGGGGTGGGGTTGCTTGAGGCCGGGCTTGTCCGGGGCCGGAGTTAGCGGGGGCCGGGCTTGCTTGAGGCCGGGCCTTGCCTGGTACCGGGTTCCCTGGAGCCGGGTCCGGCTTGAACTGCGTCTCGTACGATCCCGGGATGATCGCAGTCGTCGTCACGGTCGCGCTGGCCTTCGCCGGGTATGCCGCCACGTATCTCAACGGGCTGCGGCTGACGCAGCGGCAGGAGCGGCTCGTCCGGGTCAATCGTCAACTCAGCGACTTCTACGGCCCGTTGTTCGCGCTGACGGAGGCCAACGCCCGTACCTTCGCCGCGTTCGTGGAGCGGCACGGCCACACCGAGGGCACCTCGCCCTTCAGCGACGCGACCCCGCCGACGGACGAGGAACTCGCCGAGTGGCGGCTGTGGGTGACGACCGTCTTCCTGCCGGTGCTGCGCGAGATGCGCGAGCTCGTCGTAGGGCGGGCGGATCTGCTGCGGGAGCCGGAAATGCCGCCGCTGCTGCTGGAGTTGTGCGCGCACGCGGCGGGCTATGAGATCACCGTGGCGCGCTGGGCGCGGGGTGACTTCACGGAGCATCTGTCGCTGGTCGCGTTCCCTAGTGCCGAGTTGGCCGGGTATGCGCGGCGGGGCTTCGGTGAACTGAAGCTGGAGCAGGCGCGGTTGCTGGGTGGGCGTGCGGCCGGCGCTCCGGTGGGCCCACGGGAGTGACCCTGTTCTTGACTCAGTTTTGGCCAAACGGGCCATGTGGTGAGCGTCGTTCGAGCCTGTTCACTTGTGGTGTTCACGGGGTTGGTTCTTGAGGTTTTCTGAGTCGGTGGGCGTTGCGATGGAGGAACAGCTCATGAGGAGACGGATCCGCGGTGTCCTGGCCGCGTTCACGGGCGTGCTGCTGCTCACCATGGGCATCACCGTGACCGGCGGTCAGTCGGCGCGAGCCGATGACAACGGTGTCGGGCTCAAACCCGTGCTGGGGTGGAGCAGTTGGAGTTTTGTGCGGCGCGATCCGACCGCGCGGACCATCGAGGCGCAGGCCAAGGCCCTCAAGGACAGCGGGCTCGCGAAGAACGGGTACGTGTACGCCAACGTCGACGACTTCTGGTACCAGTGCCCGGGCAGCCAGGGGCCGGACGTCGACCAGTACGGCCGCTGGGTCACCGACCCCGTCAAGTTCCCGCCGCGCGGCGGTGAGAACGGCGTCCAGGTCGTGGCCGACCATGTGCACTCCCTGGGGCTGAGGTTCGGGCTGTACGTCACTCCCGGCATCTCCCGGCAGGCGGTTGCCAAGAACACCGCGATCGAGGGATCGCCGTACCACGCGCGGGACATCGCCACCTCGGCGACGGAGAACAACTACAACTGCGGCGGCATGGTGGGCATCGACTACGCCAAGCCCGGCGCGCAGACGTTCATCGACTCGTGGGCCGGGCAGTTCGCCGGGTGGGGCATCGACTATCTGAAGATCGACGGTGTCGGCACGTCCGACCAACAGGACGTCCAGGCCTGGTCGGAGGCGCTGCGTCACACCGGGCGGCCGATCCATCTGGAGCTGTCCAACAACCTCGACATCTCCCACGCGGCCACCTGGAAGAAGCTCTCCAACGGCTGGCGCACCGGCGGCGACATCGAGTGCTACTGCGGTCCGGACGGCAGCAGTTACCCCCTGACCACCTGGGCCTCGATCTCCTCCCGCTTCGACCAGGTCGCGGCCTGGGCACCGTACGGCGGTCCCGGCGGTTACAACGACTACGACTCCCTGGAGATCGGGAACGGCGCGAACAACGGCCTCACCCCGGACGAGCGCCGGACGCAGCTGAGCCTGTGGTCGCTGGCCGCCTCTCCGCTCGTCCTCGGCACCGACCTCACGCATCTCGACCCGGCCGACCTCGCGTTGCTGAAGAACCACGACGTCCTCGCGGTCGACCAGGACGGCATCGACGCCCGGCGGATCTCCTCGGACACGGAGTCGCAGGTGTTCGCCAAGACCGAGCCCGGCGGGGATGTCGTGGTCGGGCTGTTCAACACCTCGTCGGCTCCGCGTGAAGTCGTCACCACCGCCGCCGCGTTGGGGCTGTCCAAGGCGCGCGACTACGGACTGCGGGATCTGTGGAGTCACCGGCTCACCGAGTCGACCGGGCGGATCGCCGCCGACGTCCCGGCGCACGGCGTGGTCCTGTACCGCGTCCACGGCAGCCGCCACACGGTGACCGGCGCGGCCCCGGACGTCTCCCTGGCGCTCGACTGGGCACCCGCGCCGAGCGACAGCACCGCCCGTACCGTGACGGCCGTCCTGTCCGACAACGGGTCGCGGTCCGTCACCGATGCCGCCGTGAACCTGACCGGGCCGAGCGGCACGAAGATCACCACACGCTCGGTGACGCGGGCCCGGACGGTCCGTGGCGGTCATGCGCTGAAGGCCACGTACTCCGTGTTCATCCCGTCCTCGGAGAAGCTCTTCGACTCCAACGCCTTCCAGGGGACGGCGAGTTACCGCTACCGGTCGACGGGGACGACCCGGCCGGCCGCCGGTGACACGATCACCGTCAACCACCAAGTCACCGTCCCCTACCGGACGTTCGCCTCCACCACGGCGGCCTTCAGCGAGTCCGGTACCCGGCTCGGCATTCAGGCGCAGGGCGCGGACCTGTACAACGGCACCAATGAATACGGCTCGATCTATCTGCCGGGTGCCGAGCACGACGGTTCGGTGACGACCGTGAAGCTGAACGCGCAGTCGGACACCGATGTGTGGGCCAAGGCCGGGATCATGGTCCGCAACGACATCACCGAGCCGAACACGTCCCCGGGTACGTGGCGCTCGTCGCGACCCCGGGCAACGGCTGTCTCCTCGACTGGGACAGCGACGGCGACGGACTGCTGGACTCGCAGGACTCCGCCGGTACCGCCGTCTACCCGTCCTGGCTGAAGCTCGTCCGGGACGGCACGAGCTACAGCGGCTACTACTCGACGGACAACGCCACTTGGCACCTCGTCGGCACCATCGACGTCCCGACCGCCGCGCCCACCCAGGACGTCGGCCTGACCCAGACCTCGCACGCCTCGGGTACGAGGGGCGAGGCCGACTTCGACGGGTTCACGACCACGCCCTAGACCGGCGCCGTGCGGGCGCAACGCCGGTTCGGCGGGCGGGAGTTCGGTGGGCGTGGCCGCCGGGAGTTCGATGGTGAACTCCGTGCGGCCCGGGACGCTGGTCACGTCGATGCGGCCGCCGTGGGCTCCGGTGATCGCCGTCGCGATGGCGAGGCCGAGACCGGAGCCGCCCTCCTTGCCGCCGGAGCGGGCGCGGGAGGCGTCGGCGCGGGTGAAGCGTTCGAAGACCGTGGGGAGGAGGGCAGGGGGATGCCGGGGCCGTCGTCGCGCACCCGGATGACGACGGTCCGGGCGGCGGTGGCCTCGACGCTCGCCGTGACCGTCGTACCGACAGGTGTGTGCATCCGCGCGTTGGCCAGCAGGTTGGCCAGCACCTGGTGCAGACGGGCCTCGTCGCCGACGACCAAGGCCGGGGCGTCCAGCGAGAGTTGGAGCTGCCACTCGTGGCCGGTGCCCGCCGCGCGCGCGTCCCACACCGCCTCGGCGAGCAGCGCCGCGAGGTCGACCTCGGCGGACTGCAGGGGCCGGCCCTCGTCGAGCCGGGCGAGCAGCAGCAGGTCCTCGACGAGGCCTGTCATGCGCGCCGATTCGGCGGTGACCCGGCGCCAGGCGAGGCCGGGTTCGATGCGGTCGGTACCGCGGTTCATCAGCTCGGCGTAGCCCGCGATGGAGGCGAGCGGGGTGCGGAGTTCATGGCTGGCGTCGGCGAGGAAGCGGCGCATGCGTTCCTCGCTGCGGCGCATCTGCTCCTCGCTGCGCCGGCGTTCGGCGAGGGAGGACTCGACGTGGTCGATCATGCGGTTGAGCGCGGCGCCGACCTGGCCGGCCTCGCTGCCGGGGTCGGTGTCCCGTTCGGGCACGCGGGTGAGGGTGGTGACCTCGCCGTGCCCGAGGGGTGAGCGGGAGACCTCGACGGCGGTGGCGGCGACGCGGCCCAGCGGCCGTAGCTGCCGTCGTATGACGACCGCGCAGAGGCAGCCCGCGACGGTGAGTCCGGCGAGGGCGACGGCCGCCTCGACCGCCACCAGGCCGCTGATCATGCCCTGTACGTCGTCCATCGGGAGGCCGGTGAGGACCCGGACGCCCTTGCTGTCGAGGGCCGTGAGCCGGTAGGTGCCGAGGCCGGGCACGGTGCGGGTGTGCATCGCGCTGTCGGCGGTGATGCCCGCGAGGGCGGCGCGCTGGGCGGCGGTGAGGTCCCGGGGCGGGGCGTCCTGCCGGACGACGGCCGCGGCGATGATCGTGCCCTTGTCGTCGAACCGTGCGGCGAGCGTCCCGACGGCGTGGCCGTTCTCCATGAGGAACCCGAGGTCACCGTCGAAGCCCGGGTGGTGCTGGGCCCCGCCGAGGCTGCGTTCGGCGGCGTTGCCGACCCGGTCGTCCAAGTTGCCCAGGAGATAGGCGCGTTGGACCAGGGCGGTGGTGAGGGACATCGCGGCGCACACGACGACCAGGGTGGCGCTGATGAAGAGGAGCAGGCGGGTGCGGAGTGAACGGCCGTGCAGGCGGCCTCGGTTGCGGGTCAGGAGGTTCATCTGCCGTCCTCCACGGGCCGTAGGGCGTATCCCATGCCGCGCACCGTGTGGATCACCGGTGCCCGGCCGCGGTCTGTCTTGCGGCGGAGGCTGGAGACGTAGACCTGGACGAGGTTGCCGCCGCCGTCGAAGGCGCTGCTCCACACCCGATCGGGGATCTGGGCCTTGCTCAGCACCTGGCGGGGGTGGTCGAGGAACAGGGTGAGCGGGTCGAACTCCTTGGCGGTGAGCCGGATCGGCGCACCGGCGCGACGGACCTCGCGGGTCTCGCCGGTCAGGACCAGGTCGCCGAGGACGCGTACGGAGTCGTCGGCCGGGGTGCGTTCGCCGCCCGCGCGGCGCAGCAGGCCGCGCGTCCGCGGGACGACCTCCTCCAGGGAGAAGGGCTTGGTGACGTAGTCGTCGGCGCCCGCTTCGAGGCCGTCGAGGCGGTGCTCGACGGCGTCGCGGGCGTCGAGCATGAGGACGGGCAGCCGCGGGTTCTCGGAGCGGAGTCTGCGCAGTACCTGGACGCCGTCGAGGTCGGGCAGCATGCCGTCGAGGACGACGGCGTGCGGGGCGCAGCCGCGGGCGATGCGCAGCGCGCCGTGGCCGTCCGGCGCGGGGCAGGGCCGCCGGCCCGCCTCGGTGACCGCGACGGAGAGCAGCTCGGTGAGCGCGGGCTCGTCGTCGACGATGAGCACGCGGACGCGGCTGCGGCGGGACCCCGAGGTGCCAGTCATGTCCCGATCCTGTCCCGGCCCGCTGAGGGAACCCTGTGTTCCACCTGAGTCCTGGCGATGTCCTCCAGGGCCCTGACGGCGGGAAACGCGGAGGGCCGCACCCCGTCGCCGGGGATGCGGCCCTCAACTGCCGTACCGAAGCCGCTAGTTGCGGATCAGGTTGCGCAGGACGTACTGCAGGATGCCGCCGTTGCGGTAGTAGTCGGCCTCGCCGGGGGTGTCGATGCGGACGACCGCGTCGAACTCCACGCCGGTGTCGGTGGTGACCTTGACCGTGCTCGGGGTGGTGCCGTCGTTCAGCTCGGTGATGCCGGCGACGGAGAAGGACTCCTCGCCGGTGAGACCGAGGGACTCGGCGGTCTGGCCCGCCGGGTACTGGAGCGGGATGACGCCCATGCCGATGAGGTTCGAGCGGTGGATGCGCTCGTAGGACTCGGCGATGACGGCCTTGACGCCGAGGAGTGCGGTGCCCTTGGCGGCCCAGTCGCGCGACGAGCCGGAGCCGTACTCCTTGCCGGCCAGGATGACCAGCGGGATGCCCTGCTCGATGTAGTTGCGCGAGGCGTCGTAGATGAACGACACCGGCGCGTCGGCCTGCGTGAAGTCACGCGTGAAGCCGCCCTCGGTGCCCGGCGCGACCTGGTTGCGCAGGCGGATGTTGGCGAAGGTGCCGCGGATCATGACCTCGTGGTTGCCTCGGCGGGAGCCGTAGGAGTTGAAGTCACGCCGCTCGATGCCGTGCTCGGTGAGGTACTTGCCGGCCGGGGTGTCGGCCTTGATGGCACCGGCGGGCGAGATGTGGTCGGTGGTGACCGAGTCGCCGAGCTTGGCCAGGACGCGGGCGCCCTCGATGTCGGAGACCGGGGTGGTCTCCATCGTCATGCCCTCGAAGTACGGGGGCTTGCGGACGTAGGTCGACTCGGCGTCCCACTCGAAGGTGTTGCCCTCCGGGATGGGCAGCGCCTGCCACTGGGCGTCGCCCGCGAAGACGTCGGCGTAGGACTTGTTGAACATGTCCTCGCCGATGGAGTTCGCCACGACGTCGTTGACCTCGGCCTCGGTCGGCCAGATGTCCTCGAGGTAGACCGGCTTGCCGTCCTGGTCGACGCCGAGCGCGTCCTTGGTGATGTCCACCTTCATGGAGCCGGCGAGGGCGTACGCGACGACCAGCGGCGGGGACGCCAGGTAGTTCATCTTGACGTCCGGGTTGATCCGGCCCTCGAAGTTGCGGTTGCCGGAGAGCACCGAAGTGACGGCCAGGTCATGGTCGTTGACGGCCTTGGAGACCTCCTCGGGCAGCGGGCCCGAGTTGCCGATGCAGGTGGTGCAGCCGTAGCCGACGAGGTTGAAGCCGACCTTGTCGAGGTAGGGGTGAGCCCGGCCTTGTCGAAGTAGTCGGTGACGACCTTGGAGCCCGGGGCGAGGGTGGTCTTGACCCACGGCTTGCGGGTCAGGCCCTTCTCCACGGCCTTCTTCGCGACGAGCGCGGCGGCGACCATGACGTACGGGTTCGAGGTGTTGGTGCAGGAGGTGATGGCCGCGACCGTCACCGCGCCGTGGTCCAGCTCGTAGTAGGTCGAGCCGTCGGGGGCGGTCACCGTGACGGGGTTCGACGGGACGCCGTTGCTGGCGGCCGGAGCGTCGGAGGCCGGGAAGGACTCCTTGCCCGCCTCGTCGTCGTCCGCGACGTAGTTGCGGACGTCGCTCTTGAACTGCTCGGAGGCGTTCGCGAGGACGATGCGGTCCTGCGGGCGCTTCGGCCCCGCGATCGAGGGGACGACCGTGGCGAGGTCGAGCTCGAGCTTCTCGGAGAAGTCGGGCTCGGCGGCCGGGTCGAGCCAGAGGCCCTGCTCCTTGGCGTACGCCTCGACGAGCGCGACCTGCTGCTCGTCACGGCCGGTCAGGCGCAGGTACTTCAGGGTCTCGTCGTCGATCGGGAAGATCGCGGCGGTGGAACCGAACTCCGGCGACATGTTGCCGATGGTGGCGCGGTTCGCGAGGGAGGTGGCGGCGACGCCCTCGCCGTAGAACTCGACGAACTTGCCGACGACGCCGTGCTTGCGCAGCATCTCGGTGATCGTGAGGACCAGGTCGGTGGCGGTGGTGCCCGGGGTCAGCTCGCCGGTGAGCTTGAAGCCGACGACGCGCGGGATGAGCATCGAGACCGGCTGGCCGAGCATCGCGGCCTCGGCCTCGATGCCGCCGACGCCCCAGCCCAGCACGCCGAGGCCGTTGACCATCGTGGTGTGCGAGTCGGTGCCGACGAGGGTGTCGGGGTAGGCCTGGCCGCCCCGGACCATGACCGTGCGGGCCAGGTGCTCGATGTTGACCTGGTGGACGATGCCGGTGCCCGGCGGGACGACCTTGAACTCGTCGAACGCGGTCTGGCCCCAGCGCAGGAACTGGTAGCGCTCGCGGTTGCGGCCGTACTCCAGCTCGACGTTCTGCGCGAACGCCTCGTGGGTGCCGAACTTGTCGGCGATGACGGAGTGGTCGATGACCAGCTCGGCCGGTGCGAGGGGGTTGATCTTCGCCGGGTCGCCGCCCAGCTCCTTCACGGCCTCACGCATGGTCGCGAGGTCCACCACGCACGGCACCCCGGTGAAGTCCTGCATGATCACACGGGCCGGCGTGAACTGGATCTCCTGCGACGGCTGGGCCTGCGAGTCCCAGGTGCCGAGGGCGCGGATGTGGTCGGCGGTGATGTTCGCGCCGTCCTCGGTGCGGAGCAGATTCTCCAGCAGGACCTTAAGGCTGTAGGGGAGCCGGGCCGAGCCCTCCACCTTGTCCAGGCGGAAGATCTCGTACGACTCGTCGCCCACCTGCAGCGTGCTGCGGGCGTCGAAGCTGTTCGCCGACACGACAGTCTCCTTCATTGATGTGCGCGTTCCCACCGCATCCTGCCGCTACGACGTCTTGGCCGATCCGCTAAGGTAAGGCTAAGTTAGGCAAGCCTTACTGCCGGATCGGCGGAGTGTGCGGCTGCGGTGCACCTCGGCAGATATCTCGATGTCGAGATAACTCTAGTACATGGGGGCGAGCTGGTCATGCCCGGACCCGGCCGCGCCACTCCCCCGACCCCGGCGCCGGTCGTGGTGACCCGGCACGTCCGGTCCGGGAGCGACGGGGAGAAGTGAACAACTCCCTTCTGTCCTTGGATGATTGGCGGACTTCGGGGTATCCGGTGCGAGACGAAAGGGGCGCGCATGCCGCTCACGTTCCGCAAGAGTTTCCGGATCCTTCCCTGGCTTCGGCTGAACATCAACAAGGGGTCCCTGTCGTTCACGACCGGGGGCAAGCGCGGACCGCGGTACACACGCAGTACCTCGGGGCGCCGTACGACATCGATGAACCTGCCCGGGCCGTTCGGGTGGCGCAAGACGCGCACCAAGAAGGACGACTGACGGCGCCGCTGACCGGTCGTCACCCGAATGGACCCCCAGGAGGCGCCATCTCATATCTGAGATAACCTCGGCCTCATGGCAGACGACTACCTCGTACGTATCGGCAAGCTCATCCGTGACGCCCGGCAACATCGGGGCTGGACACAGACGCAGCTTGCCGAGGCGCTCGGCACCAGTCAGAGCGCCGTCAATCGCATCGAGCGCGGCAACCAAAACATCAGCCTTGAGATGATCGCTCGAATCGGTGAAGCCCTGGACAGCGAGATCGTCTCTCTGGGCTACGCCGGTCCGATGCATCTGAGGGTGGTCGGCGGACGCCGGCTGTCCGGCGCGATCGATGTGAAGACCAGCAAGAACGCGTGCGTGGCACTGCTGTGCGCCTCGCTCCTCAACAAGGGGCGCACAGTGCTGCGCCGGGTCGCGCGGATCGAGGAGGTGTACCGCCTTCTGGAGGTACTCGGCTCGATCGGCGTCCGTACCCGCTGGATCAACGACGGCGTCGACCTGGAGATCGTGCCGCCGGCCGAGCTGGAGATGGAGTCGATCGACGCCGAGGCGGCCCGCCGCACCCGCTCGATCATCATGTTCCTCGGCCCGCTGCTGCACCGCATGGACAGCTTCAAGCTGCCGTACGCGGGCGGTTGCGACCTCGGGACGCGCACCATCGAGCCGCACATGATCGCGCTGCGCCGCTTCGGTCTCGACATCGCAGCGACCGAGGGTCTCTACCACGCCCGGATCGACCGGTCCGTCTCCCCGACCGCCCGATCGTGCTGACCGAGCGCGGCGACACGGTCACCGAGAACGCGCTGCTGGCCGCCGCCCGGCACGCCGGTGTCACGGTCATCCGCAACGCGTCCTCCAACTACATGGTCCAGGACCTGTGCTTCTTCCTGGAGGCGCTGGGCGTCGAGGTCGAGGGCATCGGCACCACCACCCTCACCGTGCACGGCGTGCCGACCATCGACGTCGACGTGGACTACTCCCCCTCCGAGGACCCGGTCGAGGCGATGAGCCTGCTGGCCGCCGCCGTCGTCACCGAGTCGGAGCTGACGGTCCGCCGGGTGCCCATCGAGTTCCTGGAGATCGAGCTCGCGGTCCTGGAGGAGATGGGCCTCGACCACGACCGCACCCCGGAGTACGTCGCGGACAACGGCCGTACGCGCCTGGTGGACCTGACGGTCCGGCCCTCCAAGCTGGAGGCGCCGATCGACAAGATCCACCCGATGCCGTTCCCCGGCCTGAACATCGACAACGTGCCGTTCTTCGCGGCCATCGCGGCGGTCGCGCAGGGCCAGACCCTCATCCACGACTGGGTCTACGACAACCGCGCGATCTACCTCACGGACCTCAACCGCCTCGGCGGCCGGCTCCAACTCCTCGACCCCACCGCGTGTTGGTCGAGGGCCCGACCCGCTGGCGGGCCGCCGAGATGATGTGCCCGCCGGCGCTGCGGCCCGCGGTCGTCGTCCTGCTCGCGATGATGGCCGCGGAGGGCGTCCGTCCTGCGCAACGTGTATGTCATCAACCGCGGTTACGAGGATCTCGCGGAGCGGCTCAACTCGGTCGGCGCGCAGATCGAGATCTTCCGCGACATCTAGGCCCCCTCGCGGACGTCCTGGGTGCCGCCGTGCCCACGGGTGCGGCGGCACCATCATGTCCAGGTGGCACCGCCGTGTTCAGCGGGTGCTCCACTTCTGGTTGTCCTGGCCGTTGCAGTCCCAGAGCTGGAGCCGGGTGCCGTTGCCGGTCTTCTGGTCCTTGACGTCCACGCACTTGTTGGACTGCGGATTGACCAGGTCGTTGCTGGAGTTGAGGCGGAACTGCTGGGCCGGGTTGCCGCTGCACACCGCGATCTGGATCACCGCGCCGTTCGCCGACGAGCCCCAGGCGACGTCCATGCACAGGCCCATCGAGCGGATCGTGCCGTCCGAACGGAAGTCCCACTTCTGCCAGTTCTTGCCGGTGCAGCTGTTGATCTGCAGCGGTGAACCGTCGGCGCCCTTGTGACCCACCATCTCGATGCACTTGTTGGAGGCGTGGCCGTAGATGGTGGTGCCGGGGGCGCTGATCACCGTCTTGGTGGCCGTGACCCTGGGCGTGGTGGACTTCTTCGTCGAACTCTTCCCGGAGGACGCCTTCTTGGGCGCCTCGGCGGAACTGCCCGCGATCACCCCGGCACCGGAACCCGCACCGGCCGCCGCCGCTCCCGCGCCGTTCTTCACCGCGTTGTTCTTGCCGCCGGACGGGTGCGAGGGGTCGCCTTCGGCGTGGTCGGGTCCGGGCTGGCCGAACCGTAGGCACCCGCGCCGCTGTCCGTCGTCGCATCGTTCAACACCGTTCCGGCGTCGGCCACTTGGTCCGACGGCTTACTGTCCGAACTCGACTTGCCGAGCATCCCCGACACCAGGAACGGCACCCCGATCAGCAGCGCACCGGCTATCGCGGCGCCGGCGAGGAGACCCCGGGAGGGACGGCCGAAGGCGGGGGCGGCGGCGGTGTCCTCCTCACCGGTTCCCGAGCCCGCCCCGACTCCGCCTCCGGACTCGGCCGTTGCCGCACCGGCGAGGGCTTCGGGGGGCCGGGTCGGGGTCGGCGTGGCCTTGGGCCTGGGTGTCGGGGGCCGCCTCGGCGGTGGCACCGTCGGTATCTGTACCGGTGCCTACGGCGGCCTCCGCGCCGGGGAGTTGGGCCGCCGCGGCGGGCCGCGCGGGGGGCGTCAGCGCCGCTTCCGTCTTCGCCGCGGTCTCCGGGGTGCCGGTGGCAGCGGTGCCGCCGCTCTCCGACTCACCGCTCGTGGACGGGAGTTCGGTGCCGGTCTCGGGGCGCCGCTCGCGGTGGTGTCCGGGGCCGGAGTGGGCTCCGCCCCGCCCGTCGCTGCCTGGTGCTGCGGGCTGTTCTTGCCGGACATGCTGGTCCTTCCAGAAAGGGGATCGGGTGACGACCGGTCAGTCGTCGTCCGGGGCGGGCGGGTTGACCGTGAACCGGTTGCCGTCAAAATACAAGGTCAGCGGGGTGCCCTCGGCCGGGCCGAAGCGCTGGGTGAGCTCGCCGGGGCCGAGCAGCGCGACCGGCCGCCCGGTGTCCCGTGCGACCAGGGCCGCGAGGGTGGCCGCGTAGGCGGCGTCTTCGGGGCGGGCCAGCACCAGGGCGAGGCGTGCCGCGTCGTCGAGGCCGGCCTCCCCGACGGTCACCGTGCCGCTCTGCAGGATCGACTGGGCGCGCAACTCCTCGGTGAGCGCGCCGATTTCGGCCAGCACGTCGGTCGGCACCGCGGTCTCCGGCGTCGGCAGCGGGGCGTCGTCAGGGCGCCATGAGCCACCACGTCGGCCCGGGCCCAGGCCAGGAGGGCGGTGTGGGGGTCTCGGGCACGGGTCCAGGCGGGGGCGGGGGCGGTGGTACCGGGAGTCGAGAGGAGACGGGCCAGTGCGTGGGCGAACGTCTCGGGTCCCTGCTCCGGCGCCACGACCGGAGGCAGCTCCGGTTCCTGGGGCTCGTTCTCCGGCTCTTCCTGCGGGTCGTCCGTCAACTCGGTCGCCGGTCCCAGACCGTTGCGGGTCAGCGGCGGGCGGGGCGTGCGGCGGGCCAGCCGGCCGGGGTCGCGGACAGGGAACCGGTGGTCAGCGGAGCCGTACCGTCGCCCGCAGCGGCCCGCCGGGTCTCCAACAGGGCTACGACGTCGCCGAGATCGTGCTCCGCGTTGCGCTGCCGGGCCGCCTGCCTGGCCTGCTCGGCGAGGGCGTCGTCGATCCCGCCGGTGAGGGCGTCCAGCGCCTGCTGGGCCTCGTTCCGCGCGGCGAGCATCTGGTCGCGGTGTGCCGTCGCCGCCGTCAGCTCCGCCTGGGCCGTACGGTCCGTCTCGGCCGCCGTCGCGGCGGTGTTTCGGGCCCGGGTCAGTCCGGCGGCGGCGGTACGGGCCGCGTCCCGGGCAAGGCCGAGGCGGAGTTCGGTGTCGTCGGCGGCGTGCCGGGCGGTGTCGGCGGCACGGTCGGCCGCGGCGGCGTCGATCCGGGCCTGGTCCAGGATGTTGCGGGCCCGGTTCCGCTGTGACTGACGGCGGGCGAGCGAACCGGAGCCGTTCGATGCGGGGTTGCCCTCACCACGCTGCGAACTCCCGCTCTGCCCAGCCGCGTTGGCTGCCTCCTGCTCCGCCGCTTCCCGCGCGGCCTCCTCCGCCTCTCGTACGGCCCGTTCCGCCGCCGCGAGTTCGTCCTCCGCCGTGCGGACCGCGTCGTGGGCCTCCCCCGCCGCCCGGGTCGCGGCCTCCGCCCGCTCGTTCTGTTCCTGGAGTTCCGTCGCCAACTCCGCGACGCGGGCGGCGCGTTCCTGGTCGGTGCGCGCGGCGGCCACGACGGCCCGCTCGGCGACGTCGAGTTCGTCGGCGGCGGTGACCGCCGCTGCCTCGGCCTCGTGCAGTTCCCGGTCCGCCTCCGTCACCCGGGGTTCGGCCTCGGCCAACGCCTCTTGGGCGTGCGGCACTTGGTCCTGGCGCCGGATCTCCTCGGTGCGCGCGGCGTCCTCCGCGTGCCCGGCGTCCTCCAGCGCGCGGATCTGGACCCGTGCGGCGGCCCAGCCCGCGTCGAGAGCGGGATCACCCTGACGCACGCCACCTCGACCTGCGCCACCCCGGCGCCCCCGGCCCGCGTCGCTCGGCCCCGCACCGTCCCCCTGGTCGCCCTCCAACTGCCCGTGTTCCAGGCTTTCGTCGCCCTGCCCCTCGCCCAACTCCTCGGTTCCCGGCGACACCAAGGGATCCCCGTCCGCGCCGAACTGCCGGAACCGCACGCCTTGCCCGTCCCGCAGGGCGAGTTCGACCGGCCGTGCCAGCAGCGCGGCCGTGCCCGAGGCCGCGTACAGGGCGCGGGCGGTCTGGTCGGCGGTGCCGTCGGTGGCGAGCCAGAGCTGGATCATGCCGTCGTCGCCGTCGGCGGTGGCGCCGATGCCGTGGGCCATGAGGGTCGGGAGGTCGCGGAGCGGGACCGTGCGCCAGTCGCGCAGGACGTCGTCGGCGCGGTCGCCCGGTGCGCGGTCGTCGGCCGCCTCGCGGGTGAGGGAGGCGCCGTCGTAGACGCCCGGGTTCGTCAGGCCCGTGGTGACGCCGTGGCCCAGGAGGTCGCGCTCCAGGGGGCGCAGCCGGACCGTGCCGGTGACGTACCGGGTGCCGTTCGGGCCGTGGACGGTGAGGATCGCGTCGGCGACGATCTCGTGGCTGCGGGTGCCTCGGGTGCCCGCTGGGAGTTTGGTGTCGCCGCGCTTGAGCCACTCGCGGCGGGTGCCGACGACGGCCCCGCCCGAGCCGGGTCCTGCGCCGGACGGGCGAGCACCGGCATGGTGAAGCCGACCAGTTGGCGGTTGGGTCCGTGGCGCTGAAGCCGCCCTGCGCCGAGAGGCTCCCGGTGAGACCCGCGTGCGAGGCGGAGCCCGCGCTGACCGTGTTGAGCCGTACCCGGTCGATCGTCACGTCGCCGGCGTCGGTCACCGGGCGCGGCCGGTACAGCTCCACGGTGAGCCGGGGCGGGGTGCCGGGCGCACCCTGGAGCGGGTAGGCGCCGGGCATCGAGGTGGTGAGTCCGGCGGGGCCGCGCGGGTGGTCGAGGGAGATGGTGCCCGCCTGGAGGAGTTCGCCGATGCGTACGGCGGTGTTGTCCGCCGAGTCGGAGGAGGCGATCCGGCGCCAGTCGCGGGTGAGGGCCGGGGCGACCTCGCCGAGCGCGGCGGCGAGGTGGGTGCCGGCGTCGAAGGAGAAGACGGGTGCGGGGCCGCCCGGTGTGAACCGGTGACCGGTCGGCGTCGGTCGCTGTACGGACCGGCCCGCCGCCAACGTCCGTTCGGCCGGGGCGGGTTCGGCGGTCTCGCTGCCGGTGAAGCGCAGTGCGGCCATGGTGTGCACGGCGGTGGTGCGGGTCGGGCGGCCGAGGAAGAGGTGGGTGATCCGGTTGACGAGGGTGGTGTTCGCGTCGGTGAGGCTGAGCACGCCGTGCTGGAGCATGCCGGCGGGCAGGTCGATCAGCCAGTCGGCGGTCAGGGAGGAGCGCACGGTGGCGACGACCCGGTAGGGGACGCCGTCGAAGTCGGCGACGTTGTCGGTGCGCAGCCAGTGCCGGTCCTCGGCGGCGCGGGTGACGCGGGCCGAGTTGCCGCGCAGGGTGTCGGCGCCGAGCAGGGCGCCCGCGCGGTCGGTGCGGGGGCCGCCGGTGGGCCTCGGGAGCCGGGTCTGGAGCTGGACGAACCCGGAGTGGCGGACGCTGTGGGAGGTCCGGTCGGTCACCGCGGCTGGGGTGTGGCCGTGGAACTGCTCGATGCCGGTGCCCTGGGCGCCCCGGTGGCCGCGCAGCCCCCGGAGCGCGTGGTCGTCGGCGTCCGGGCGGGCCGCGAGGGTGACCTCGACGAGGCGGGCGCCGCCGTAGCCGACGTGGCGGAAGCGGAAGCGCTGGACGCGGCCGGGGCCCCGGCCCGCGAGGGTCCGCAGGCCCGCCGTGGAGGTGAGGTCGGCGATGCGGGTGTCGACTCCGGCGAGGTAGGACGCGTGGCCGGGGCGGGTCGTGCCGGGGGCCTCCTCCTCGATGAGGGTGAGGAGTTGCCGCCGGAACAGGTCGGGGCGCTGCACGGAGCGGGTGGCGTCGGTGAACTGGTCCATCGCCTGGACGCTGCCGAGGCCGACCTCGCCGGAGGCGACGAAGCGGCGCGGCAGCAGCACGTCGCCCGGTACCGGCGCGGGCACGGTGAGCCCGGGCACGGTGGAGTACCAGCGGGCGTGCCGCCGTATCTGCGCCGGGGAGATCAAGAACCGTACGGCGTCCGGGAGTTCGACCGCGACGGTGACGGCGCGGCCCTCGCCCTGGCCGAGCGCGTTGCCCACCACGTTGCGGCGGCCGCGGCGGAAGGTGACCAGCAGGAGGGCGTCGGCCGAGACGCGGTGCTGGGTGCCGCCCTCGGTGGCGGTGCGGTGCACGACCGTCGAGGAGGCGAGCCCGCGGCCCTTCTCGCGGCGGCTGGTGCGGGTGTAGCGGGCCGAGGGGTTGAGGGTCGCGGCGCGCGGCGCGGAGGTGGACGTACCGCCGCCCTGTGGCTCGGCGGGGGCGTCGGCGCGGCGTTTCATGCCGCCGTCGCCGAGGCCGCCGATGTCGCCGTCGTTGCCCGCCGCCTGGTCCGAACTCGGCGTCTGGGACTTGGAGTTGTTGTGGACGGAGGTGAAGCCGGCCGCCCACTGCACGGCGTGGGACACCCCGCGCTGCTGTCCGGCGCCGTCGGAGGCGTTGAGCCCGGACTCGAAGTACTGCGTGAACGCGTCCGAGGCCCTTGCCCGGCGCAGGGCGCCGCGGATCTCCACCGACAGCACCTCGTCGGCGGCGAGCCCGGGCAGGGTGAGGCCCTCGATCACATAGGCGCCCTTGAACACCTGGTGGCCGCGGGCCAGCAGGGCGACGGGGTTGCGGGCGGCGGTCAGCATCTCCGCCGTCACCGTGGTCGGGTCGGTGGCGGCGGCACCGGCCAGCGACTCACCGACGGCACGGCCGACTCGGGCCACGAGGCCGGGAGTTCGGTCCGCGACGGCGTCGAGCACGCCGTCCAGCAGGCCGCGTGCCGGATGCCCCTGGTAGGTGTTGCCGAGCACCGCGCGGAACGCGTCGTCGAGCGCGGCCGACGCCCGGAACACCTCCACCATCGAGTCGTCCGGCAGCGGTATCGAGTCGGGCAGCGGGTCGCCGTGCTCGTCGCTCAGTTCGAGCGCGGTGCGGTCGGCGGCGTTCGCGGCCCGCACGGTGTGCGCGGCGGGCGCCGCCGGGGCGGGCTCGTCGTCGACGGCGGGCAGCGTGCGGAGCGTGGGCACCGACAGCCGCAGCGACCCGGCCACCCGGTCCGGCGGCGGAGGCGGCGGCGGGTCGTTCGGCCCGGGCGGCGGTGCGCCGTGCGGGACGTACGGCTCCATGACCGTCTGGTGCGCGAACCGCACCAGCGGCTCCTCCCCGGGCCCTCGTACAGGTCGAGCGCGAAGTCGGCCGGCACCTCGAACACCTCGCTGCGCTGTCCCGCGCCGGTGCCCTGGAACTGCTGGTCGTGCCCGACGGACACCTGCACGCTGTTGTCGTGCTGCACCTGGTGGGAGCGCACATGGTCGCCGGTCCCACCGAGGGTCCAGGCGCCGTCGCGCACCGGGATGCCGAAGGAGCCGCCCGCGCCGTACGACACCCCGTACTGCGAGCCGTTCTGGTCGGCGGCGACCGTCGACAGCGAGATCAGGCCGACGCCCTCCACATGCGGCAGCACCGTGGTGTGCGTGCTCTCGCCCGCGCCGCGCTCCGCGCTGAGCACCAGCCGCACCCTACGGCTGCCGGGCACGGTCGGGATCTCCAGGAACAGCGAGTGACCGCCGTCCAGCATGGCGTCCGTCGCGGCCCGCTGCCCGATCTGCGAGCGGGCCTGCTCGAACCGGCGCAGGTTGTTCAACTGGGCCTGCACCAGCGCCTCGTCGGGCAGGACGCGGTTGCGCGTGTGGGTGTCCGGGGGCAGGAAGCCCTCACGGCGCAACCAGTTCTCGGCGTGCACGAAGAGGGGTTCGGCGCCCGTCACGGCCAGCGGTGTCGCGTTGGCTCCGATCGACCGCAGATGCTCCAACTCCGCCGGGAGGCGCCGCAGTTCCTCCGCTGTCGGGGCATGGCCCTCGGCGTCCTCGGCGGTCATCACCCGTAGATGCATGCCGGCCGGCCACTCGCCCGGCTCGAACGTCTCCTGCCCGCCGCCCGCCCGGTGGAACACCAGCGTGTGCTCGACCGTGGCCGGTGCCAGCAGGTGGCTGCGCTTGGTGCGCACCTCGTGCATCAGCGACGCGCCGGCGCTCTGGTTCAGCGCGCCGCTCGTCGCGGCCTGGGCCGAGACCCGCCCCAGCACACCGCCGCCGACCCGCCGCGTCGCCTCCGGATGGCCCTCGCTGTGGTCGCCGGTGAGCGCGGGACCGACGCTCCCGGACAGGGACGCGCCGCTGCTGAACTTCGACTGGGCGTCGATCTTCACCAGTTGGGTGAGGTGGCTCTCCAGGTTGATCTTCCCGGCGACGCTCTGCCGCAGCGGCTCGCCGACCGTGACGTCGGTCCGCAACTGGAACATGCCGATCGCGCGCCCCGACGTGTCGAGCAGCACCGGCGAGAAGACCCCGCCCTCACGCTGCATCGGCAGGGTGCCGCGCAGCAACGGCTCCGACAGGAACGTCTCCAGCTCCGACAGCGAGTCCGTGTCCAGCGACCGCAACCGGTCGTGGAAGTGCTGGAGCGTCTCGGCGAGCAGCCGCCCGGGCTCCGCCACCGTGTCCACGCCCCAGATCGGCAGCACGTCAAGACCCGCTGCCTCCGGCAACTCCCCGTCCTCGTCGCGCGCGAGGTGCTGCGGGAACCAGATGGTCACCGGCCCGTGCGACTGCTCCGCCCCCAGGTGGCGGGCGCGGCCAGCGCCGGGGTGTCGACCCGTACATCCCACATGGCGGTGAAGTCGTACGGTTCCGAGGGCTCGTTGCTGCGCTGCGCGGTCGTCGACGTCACCACGGACGCCACCGACGCGCTCGACGACAGCTGGTTCAGGGTCAGCGCGAGGGTCAGCGCGGCGTCGACACCGCGCACCGGGATCGCCCTGCTGATCGGGAACAGCCCGGTCCAAGGGAGCATCAGGGTACGGATGGTGCCGGACGCCTCCGACGACACCGACTCCTGCGAACCGATCCCGCGCCGCTCCACGCGTACGTCCCGCACCCCGCCCTCGGCGTCCCCGTACCGGGCCGCCGCCACCGGGTTCGCGAGCCGCGTCCGCAGGTCCACGGTCCGGTCCCGGCCGTCCACCCGCACGGTGATCCGGAAGCCCAGACTCCCGCGCAGATACGGCAGGTTGAGCACCAGCTCCTCGCCGCTCGCCACGGTCCGCAGCTGCTCCCGCACCGGGTGCGTGTCCGGCGCGGCCCCCAGCCCGAGCGCCGTCATCACCTGTTGATGCACGCCGTTCACCACGGCCTCCGACAGCGGTTCGAGCAGCACCAGGCCTACGTTGCCGTCCCGTTGGGACCCGTATCCGAGCACGAACGTCGAAGAGGGCGGCGCCGCCGGGGCGTTCGAGGCGGGCCAGGTGAGGGGGTGTCGGTGGGGATGGGGGTCGTGTCGGGGTTTTCGGCGGGGTGCTCTCGTCCTGGCCTGTGTGGTCGTGGAGTTGGGGCCCGGCTGCGGTGACGTTCTCGATGATGCGGAGGTAGCGCCGCGGGATGTGGACCTGACCCTGGGTGGTAGCCATCAGGCCGGTCGTGCGGACGGTCGTGCTGTTGGCGTGGTTGCGGAGCAGGAAGTCGTTGTCGCGCTGCTCGTCCGGCAGGCCGAGGTAGTGCAGGACCTCGTGGAGCAGGTCCTCGTCGGAGTGGTTGACGTCCAGGTGGAGTTGGTCGGCCCGGCCCGGCTTCTCGGTGTCGGTGAGCGTGACCGTTTCGGGGTGGGCGGGGTCCTCGATCAGGTTCAGGTTGATGTGCAGCTGGTCGCGTGAACCGGGCAGCGCGAGACCGGAGTTGAGGTGCGTGTCCAGGAGACGGGTGATGCGCGCGTTCAGTCGGGTGGCGACGGCCGGGTCGGACGCGGTGACCGGCAGGTTGACCGTGTAGTCGCGTATCCACTGGCCGTTGGGCGCCTGGATACGTCGGACCCTCGTACGGATGAGGGTGGACGCACCGCTGAGCGTGCCCGGGCGGGGCGGGTTGGACTGGTCCGCGTGCGGATCGAACCGCTCGGTGCTGTGCACGGCCGGACGGGCATGCCGGCGCAGACCGTGCCAACTGTCCTTCGGCGCAGGGTCGTTGATGCGCGCGGCGGGCTGGTCGTCGGCCGTGTCGCGCACGGGCTGGGGACGGTAGCGGCCGTCCGGCTGAACGCTGTCGGCGTCCCCGGGACCTCGGGGCGCCTTCGACGGGGTGATGTTCGGCGGGGCGGCCACGGTGTTCACGTTGCTCGCGCTGTAGTGGTTCAGGCCCGTGTAATGGACCTCCAGCGCAAAGGTGTTGGTGGTCGGCCCGTACGGCAGGACGATGCCTCGGGGCCGCCGGTCGCGGTGGTGCCGGCGAGTGTGGCGGGCATCGGCTGGAAGACGTGGATCGGGGCGCCGAGGGTGTCGGCGAGCAGCGGCAGGAAGGCGTCACCGACGCGGTTCGCCCACTCGGTCGACCAGTCGCGCACCGCGTGGTCGAGTACGGCCGCCTCGGGTGCGGTGATCGGGGCGGTGCTCTCGTGGTAGCCGGCGACCAGCAGGGCCCGGCGCTCGTCCGGTGTCATGGTGGCGACCGTCGGCAGCGCGTTCAGCGCGCGGAGGTAGGCGAACATCCGCGCGTTGCTCGGCGGGGTGCCGGCCGGTGCGGGCGGTGCGCCCGGCGCCGAGACGGCCAGCGCGTAGCGGGCCTGGAGGTCGGCCGGGTCCATCTGCTCGGCGCGGGTCGGGCCCTGGATGCCGTAGAGGGCGAGTTGGGTGCCGACGGTGGCGTTGTTCATGCCCTGCACCGCCGTCGCGAACCGGCCGACGAGGACGCCCCGGAGCTGGCCCAGTACCTGCGGCGGGAGCGGGTGGGTGTTGTTGCGTGCGGCGGCGAGGCGGGCCAGCACCAGGTTCTGCAACGCCCGTCAGGTGGCCCGGAGATGGGCGGTTCCCTGATTGAGGGTCTGCGGGTGCTGCGCGAGGGTCGTGAGGGTCCGCCGGACGAGGGTGGGCTGCCCGAGCCAGGCGTCGGTGCCCGCGTCGAAGGTCGGGTCGGCCTGGCGCAACCGGGTGGCGACGTGGCCCGGCGCGCTGCCGATGACGGCGTACAGGAGGCAGTTGCCGTCGCCGGGGTCTGGACGGCGTTGCCGATGGGAGCGACGTAGGGGACAGCGGGGCGGCCGGGGTTGCGGTGGTGCCCGATGCCGGGTTCTGGGTGGTCGTCGTGGTCGTGCCGGGCTTGGGCGCGGGCCCGGTCTTGCTCGTGCTCTTGCCGTTGGCCGGCTGCTTGCCCTTGCCCTTCTGAGGCTTGGACGGCGCGGTCTTCTTCGGCGGGGTCTGCGTGGTCGTCGTGGCCGTCGTTGTGGTGGTGTTCGGCACCGTCGTCGTGGTGGCCGGGGGCGGTGTGTGGGTCTGGCCCGCGGCCGGGAGGGGGTGGGGCGGCCGTCGGGGTCGGGCCAGCGGGGCGGGGTGGTGGCGAAGGTGGTGCGCGGGGACTGTTCGGGGGCCGGGGCGTTGTCCTGGACGTCGGCGGACACGCCGGGCAGTGCGGCGGTTGCCGCCAACTGGTCTGCTGCGGCGTGGAGTTGGGCGGTGACGGTGGTGGCGAGCTGGCCGTTGCGGCGGGCGATCCTGGTCTGGGCGCGGGGTATGCGGCGCTGGGCGCGGGCCTCGCGGAACCTGGCGATCCGTACGTTCTCGGCTCGGCGGGCGACGGCGCGCGCGTCCTCTTCCGCCTCCTCGACGGCCTCCTCGTGGCTCTCCTCCGCCTGGCCGATGCGCTCGGGGGCGATGCCGACGATGTGTTGGGCCCGCGCCAACTTCGGTCGGTCGGCGGCCAGTTGGGCGGTGGCGCGCTGGATCGTGTCGTCGAGGGCGTCGATCTCCGTGACCACGGCCTGCACGCGGGGGTCGTCGGCGACGTCGGCCGCCGGGTCCTTGGTGCGCGCGGCATTGGGCGCGACGGAGGTCGGCGGGGCCGGTGCGGCGGTCGGCGCGGCCGTCGACTGCCCACCCTGCGCGGCCTGTTGAGCGGCCGCACGTGCGGCGGCGCGTTCGGCGCGCACGGTGTTCTCGGTCTGGGTGAGGCGGGCCAGGACCGTCTGACGGTCGCTGCGGGCCCGGGTCTCGTCCCGTTCGTGCTGCGCGATCTGCGGGGGCAGGGTGGTGACGGTCCTGCGGGCGTCCGCGAAGTCCCGCTTCAGCCGCTCGACCAGCGCCGCGGCCTCGGTCGCCGCCTTCGCGGATGCGGCAGCCTCGATCACCGCGTCGCGGTGGGCGGTGACCGCGACGGTGACCGCGTGCTGGGCCCGCGCGTGGGCGTCGACGGCGTCCGTGTGCACCCGGTTGCGGTGCTGCAGGGAGGCGGTGAGGCGGTTCAGCCGCTGCGGGGTGTCGGCGAGGGTGTCGGTGGCGTCGTGCAGCCGTACGGCCTCGGTGTGGAACGCGGTCCACGCGGTGGTGAGGTCGGGGTCCGAGGTGACGAGGGCGCCGTCGGGGGTGAACTCCCAGCGGCGGATGCCCTGCGGGTCGCGGGTCATCAGCTCCAGCGGCCGGTTGCCGAGCGCGGCCGTGCGGGACGCGGCGTAGAGGGCCCGGCCGAGGTGCTCGCCCTGCGGGTCGGCGCCGAGGGCCACCCAGACCTGGACGCCGTGACTGCCCGCAGGAATCGCGGAGTTGAGGCGTTCGGGCAGGGTGTGCGGTTCCGCGGTCGCCCAGTCGGGGACGAGCGCCGGCAGGTCGTGGACGTTCGGCGGGGCCTCGGCCGGGGTGATGAGGCCGTGCCCGAGCAGGTCGCGTTCCTCTACGCGGAGGGTGACGGTGCCGGTGACGTGGCGGGTGCCCTCCGGTCCCTCGACCAGGAGGTGGACGTCGGCGTCGACGGCGTAACTCCGCGCCCCGCGCGCTCCGTTGGCGGGCGCGGAGGTGCTGCCGGACTTGAGCCAGTCGCGGCGGCTGCCGGTGGTGGTGCCGCCGAAGGTGGAGGGCTGGGTCTGCCGCTGCGCGAGCGGAACGCTGATCCCGCCGATCTGGCGGTTGTCGTCGTCGCCGCTGAGGAGTTCGGTGAACGCGGTGGAGAAGGAGTGGTCGGCGCCGGCGGCGGTGCTCACCGTGTCGGTGGAGTTGTGGAGCTGGTCGAGGGTGACGTCGTCCGCGTGGGTCGAGCGGCGCGGGTTGTAGAGCGTGACCGCGATGGTCGGGGCTGGGCCGGTGCTCCCTCGAAGGGGGTGGTGCCGGGCAGCTTGCGGGTGAGGTCGGCGGCGAGGCGGGGGCGGTCGAGGGAGACCCGGCCGGCCTGGATCAACTGGCCGAGCCGGACGGCCTGTCCCTCCACCGACACGGAGGTGATCTGCGCGTGCCAGCCGCGTCCCCGCGCGGTGCCACGTCGTCGAGGGCGGTCTCCAGGTGCGCCCAGCCGTCGAAGTGGAACGCCGGGGTGGGCCCGACCGGGTGGAACATCTGCGCGTCGGCGAGATACGGCGTGGGGCCGGGCCGGGCAGCACGGTGTTGCGCGGGTCCGCGCCGGAGACGACGGACGGGGCGGTGACCGTCGCGGGCCGCGTGGGCGCGTGGGTCTCGGTGCCGGTGAACCGCAGACTCAGCCGGACCGGGACGGTGCGGGTGCGCAGGGTTGCCCCGGGCCAGCAGTTCGTCCACCCAGCGGCGTACGTCGTGGTTCGCGTCCGACCAGGCGATGACTCCGTTCTGGATGAGACCGCCGATGACGTTGGGCGGCCAGTCGGCTACCAGCGCGGAGCGCACGGACAGGACGTAGTCGTACTGGAGGCCGTCGAAGTCGGCGCCGTTGTCGGTGCGCAGCCAGAACCGGTTGTCGGCGGTGGTCGCCCGGCGGGCGGACCTGCTGGTGGCCGACTGCGGGGTGAACACCGGGGCCGCGCGGTCCGTCCTCTTCGGATCGGGGCCCTGGTCGGGGCGGCGGTAGCGGGTGGTCAGGGTGACCGGGAGCTGCTTCTGCCGGACCGAGGCACGGGTGGTGGTGCGGCCGGCGGCGGTGTGCGACTGCCACTGTTCGAGGCCCGAGCCGGGGGTGGACGAACCCCGGATGGCGGCCAGGTTCTGGGTCCGTCGGGGCACCGCAGTGAGCGTGACCTCGATCAGCCGCTCGCCGCCGTGGCCGTGGTGGCGGAAGTGGAAGCGGGTGGTGGCGCGGCGCGGGGTGCCGTCCGGGCCGCGTCCGGGCAGCGAGCGCAGTCCGGGCGTCGAGGTGAGCTGCGCGATCCGGCTGTGCACACCGGCCTGGTAACCGGCGTGCCCCGGGGTGACCGCGCCGGGCGCCTCCGCCTCCACCAACTCCATCAGTTCGCGGCGGACTTGGCCGCGCCGCTCCCTCGGGTTGACCGGCCCGAGCGGGACCTGTCCCGCGGCGGGCCCGGTCGCGGGGACGGGCGCGGCGACGGGACGGTCGTACTCGATGACCGAGAGGACGCCGCCGAGGCCGAGTTCGCGGTCACGGGTGTACGGCGCCGGGAGGGGCGCCGTCAGGGTCGGTGCGGGGGCCGGGGCGAGGCCCTGGACGGAGCCCATCCACCGTGCGTCGCGGGCGAGTTGGCCCTGCGTCATGAGGAACTGCAGGCCGTCAGGTACGTCGACCGCGAAGGTGACGGGGGCGACGGTGCCGGGCTCGCCGACGCCGTTGAGCAGCGTGCGGGAGCCGGCCCTGACCGTGACCAGGTAGGTGACGTCGGCGACGACGCGGTGCAGGGCGCCGCTCTCGGTGGGGTGCGGTTGACGCCCGTGCTGGCGGAGAGGGTGTCGGCGGTGTCCGTGCGGGAGACATAGCCGAGGCGTGCCGAGGGGTTGAAGAGTCCCTTGAACGGCTTGCCGCTGCTCTGGGTGGTGGAGACCGAACCGTCCGACTCGGGGCCGGTGTTGCCCTGCCCGGCCGCGTTCTCCGGGCCGCTCGGCCGCGTGGGCGGGTTCTGGGTGAGGACCCCAGTGCCGCCGAACTGATGTGACTTTCCCAGGGACTTGGCCTGCTGGGCGCTGTCCGTGGCGGAGACACCCGTCTCCAGGTACTGCCGCGTCGTGTCCAGCAGTCGGGGGCGGTGCGCGACGGCCTGGATCTCCAGGGAGTACTGCCCGTCGGCCAGGGTCCCCGGCAGGTTCAGGCCCTCGACCACATAGGAGTTCTTGAAGAGTTCGTGGCCGTGGGCGACGAGGCTGCCCGGGGTGATCGCCGCGTGCCGGGTCTCGGCGGCGCGGGTCGTGCTGTCGGTCAGCCCGTGCCCGGCGAGCGGTGAGATGCCGTCGCGCTGCGGTGCGGCGGCGGGCGCGGGTGCCGTGACGGGCAGGATCGGGCCGGTGGCCGGGGTGGCGGGCGTCGGCTGGGCCTGGTTGCGGATGTCGGCGGCGGCGCGCTGGAATGCCGACTCGATGGCGGCGGAGCCGCGCACGGTGTCGATCAGCGCGTCGTCCGGTATGCGCACCAGCTCCGGGCGCGGGGTGCCGGTCGCGTCGGTCCCGTCGAGCCGGGCCCGGTCGACCGCGTTGGCCGGACGCGGTGCCCCGTCGACGCGCGCGACGGGCGGCGCGGCGACCGCCGGGGTACGTGGGTACGGCCGTCCGGCACCGCGAGCCGCAGCGAGCCCGGGACGGTCGACGCGACGGGCGGCGCGGGAGCAACAGGCGGTGCTGCGGGCGCAGTTGGGGCCGGTGCCGGGGCGGCGGCCTGGTTGATGTTCTGCCCGAACCGCTCGCTGGGCTGGTCCCCGTCGTCCGCGTACAGATCGAGCGCGAGCCGCACCGGCACCGTGAAGGCGTGGCTGTCCTGGCCGGACGCGATGAAGAACTGGTCGTGTCCGGTGGCGCCGCCCACGGTGTCGCCGTGGGTGACCTGCTGCCCGTACTGGTAGTCGGCCCCGAACCCGATGGACCCCCAGTCGCCGAGCGGCCCGCTGACGCTGCCCATCGGCCCGAGCGCGCCGCCGTAGGACTCGCCGCGCTGCTCGGCGTCGTCGCTGCCCGCCATCTGGGCGAGGCCCATGACCTGGATGCCCGGGAGGACCAGGCGGTGGGTGCTGGCCTGGGTGTGGTCGCGGACGGCGGTGAGCAGCAGCCGGACGCGTCGGACGCCGGTGTCGGTGCTGTTGGGCACCTCGAAGTGCAGGGCGTGCCCGCCGTCGACCATGGCGTCGGTCGCGGCGCGCAGGCCGGTGCGGGAGCGGGCCTCGCGCAGTCGGCGGAGGTTGTTGAGCTGGGCGTGCAGCCGGATCTGGTGCTCGGGTTCGTGATTTCGTGCCGCCTGCTTCAGCCGGACGGCAACTCCGGTGGGCGCGGGGGCCGTTGGGCTGGGCGGCAGGAAGCCCTCGCGGCGCAGCCAGGCCTCGGCCTCGTCGAAGAGGCCGTCCGTGCCGGTGACGTCGAGGGGCGCGGCGCTCAGCCCGATGCCGTCCAACCGCTCAAGGGGAGTCCGGGAGTTCACGTACCTCGGCGGCGGTCGGCGGGTGCCCGTTGGCGTCCGCCTGGCTGAGCACGCGCAGGTCCATGCCGCGGGTCTGGGTGAGCGGGGCGCCGCCGTCTCGGTGCCGTCGGGGCGGATCAGGGTGACCTGGTAGGTGGTGCCGGAGGGGGTGAGGAGGTGGCCCCGGTTGGTGCGGATGGCGTGCATGGTTCCGGCTGAACTGCTCGCGCTGTACGTGTTGGTGACGGTCGCCTGGGTCTGCCCGCGCAGACCGAGGCTGCCGCCGATCGTGCTGGACGCGTCGGGGTGCCCCTGCGCGTGGTCGCCGGTGAGCGCGGCGGCAGCGCTGCCGCTGACGCCGATCCCGCTGGTGTACCGGGAGGACAGGTCGACCCGCGCGGTGTTGACGAGGTGGCTCTCCAGGTTGATCTGACCCGGGGTGCTCTGCCGCAGCGGGGTGCCGACGTTCGGCACGGTGACCAGGTGCAGCATGCCGACCGCGTTGCCGTCGGCGTCGGTGATCACCGGCGAGTAGATACCGCCGTCGAGTTGCATCGGCAGCGTGCCGCGCAGCACCTGCTCGGAGAGGAAGTCAGAGACCTGCCCGGCCGAGGTCTCGTCGAGGTCGGTGTGGAACGTCTGGTGGACGTGCTCGTACAGCGCTCTCGGGTCGAGCACGGAGTCGACGCCGTAGAGCGGGAGATCGGACGGAGCGGCGGGGGCGGGCAGGGAGCCCGGCGCCGGGTCGGCGGTGGTGAGGTGCCGGGGGAACCAGATCGTGGTCGGCCCGTGCGACTCGGCGGTGCCCCAGCCGTCGGCGGCGGGCGCGGTACCGGTGGTCGGCGCGGTGACGGCGGGCGCGTCGACGCGCACCCGCCACCGGGTGCTGAACTCCACTGGATCCGAGGGCTCGTTGGAGCGCTGCGCGGACGTCGTCTGCACGGCCTGGGTGACCGTGGTGGCATCGCTCGCCTGGTTGTGCGTGACGGCAGCCGTCACCGAACCGTCCACCGCCCGTACCGCGGTCGCCGCCTCGATCGGCCACGACCCCGTCCACGGCACCTGGAACGTCCGGTACGTCCCCGACGGCTGACTCGAGAAGTTCTCCCGCGTACCGAACCCGCGCCGCTCGACGTGCTTGTCCGGATCACGCGGATCGAACCGCCCCTGCCGCAACGAGGCCCGGGCATCGGACAGCGTCAGCTGTACGTCCACGGTGTGATCGCGCCCGTCGACCGTCACGGTGATCCGGTGACCGCCGTTCGAGCGCAGATACGGCAGTTGGAGCCCGAGGTTGTCCCGGTTCAGCGCGGCCCGCAGCTGTTCGCGCACGGACTCCGGTGGATCGTCGGCATCCAGCCCGAGCGCCTCGTAGACCTGCCCGTGCAGCCCCTCGATCACCTCGTCCGAGAACGGCTCCGCGTACACCAGACCGACGGACCCGTCCGGGAGCGAACCGTACGAGTTCACGTAGGACGACGGGAGTTGAGCCGGTGCGGGGGTGGGCGCGGTCGGCGCGTGGGAGGCGGGCCAGATGAGGGGGCGTCGGTGTGGGGATGGGAGTGGCGTCGGGATCGAGCGTGGGGGCGCTCTCGTCCTGACCTGTGTGGTCGTGGAGTTGGGGCCCGGCTGCGGTGACGTCCTCGATGATCCGGAGGTAGCGCTGCGGGATGTGGACCTGACCTTGGGTGGTAGCCATCAGGCCGGTCGTGCGGACGGTCGTGCTGTTGGCGTGGTTGCGGAGCAGGAAGTCGTTGTCGCGCTGCTCGTCCGGCAGGCCGAGGTAGTGCAGGACCTCGTGGAGCAGGTCCTCGTCGGAGTGGTTGACGTCCAGGTGGAGTTGGTCGGCGCGGCCCGGCTTCTCGGTGTCGGTGAGCGTGACCGTTTCGGGGTGGGCGGGGTCCTCGATCAGGTTCAGGTTGATGTGCAGCTGGTCGCGTGAACCGGGCAGCGCGAGACCGGAGTTGAGGTGAGTGTCCAGAAGCCTGGTGATGCGGTCGTTCAACTGCTGCGTGCGGGCAGGGTCGTTGGTGGTGACCGGCAGGTTGACCGTGTAGTCGCGTACCCACTGGCCGTTGGGCGCCTTGATACGACGGACCTGCGTACGGATCAGAGTCGTCGCACCGCTGAGCACCCCCGCGCGCGGCGGATTGCTCTGATCCGCGTGCGGATCGAACCGCTCCGTGGAGTGCACGGCGGGACGGGCATGCGACCGCAGACCGTGCCAACTGTCCTTCGGGGCAAGGTCGTTGACGTGAGATGCGGGCAGGTCGTCGGCCGCGTCACGCACCGGCGCGGGGCGGAAACGGCCGTCCGGCTGAACGCTGTCGGCATCCTCGGGACCCCGGGGTGCCTTCGACGTGGTGATGGTCGGGCCGCCCGTGGCCCGGGTCGCGTCGCTCGCGCTGTAGTGGTTGAGGCCCGTGTAATGGACCTCCAGCGCGGGGGCGTTGGTGCTCGGGCCGTAGCGCAGCACGATGCCCTGGGGGCCGGTGGGGTGGCGGTCACCGGCTCGAAGACGTGGATGGGGGCGCCGAGGGTGTCGGCGGCGAGCAGCGGCAGGAAGGCGTCGCCGACCGGGTCGGCCCAGGCGTTCGACCAGTTCCGCACCGCGCGGTCGAGGATGGCCGCCTCGGGTGGGGTGAGCGCGGCGGTGCTGCGGTGGTAGCCGGCGATGAGCAGGGACCGGCGTTCGTCCGGTGTCATGGCGTTGAGCGTGGGCAGGGCGTTCACCGCGCGCAGGTAGGCGAACATGCGCCGGTTGCTCGGCGCGGCGCCGGTCGGTGCGGGCGCGGTGCCGAGCGAGACGGCCTGCATATAACGGGCCTGGAGGTCGGCCGGGTCGAGGTCCTCGGCCTGGGTCATGCCCTGGATGCCGTACAGGGTCAGCTGGTTGGTGACGTCCGTGTCGGACATGTTCTCGACCGCCGACTCGAACCGGTCGGCGAGGACGCCCCGGAGCTGGCCGAGTACCTGCGGAGGCAGCGGGCGGCTGCCGTCGCGGGCCGCCGCCAGCCGGTCCGCGACCAGGTTCTGCAACTCCCGCCGTGCGGCCCGCAGATGACCGGACCCCTGGGTCACGGTCTGCGGGTGCTGCGTCATCGTCGTGAGGGTCTGCCGTACGGCGTCGGGCCTGCCGAGCCACTGCGCGAGACCCGCGTCGAGGGCCGGGTCGGCCGCCTGGAGGCGGGTGCGGACCAGGGCGGGCGCGCTGCCGATGACGGCGTAGAGGAGGCAGTTGCCGTCGCCCGGGGTCGGGACGGCGTTGCCCGTGGGGGCGACGTACGGGGACGGCGGGACGGCCGGGGTCGTGCCGGACGGCGAGGTCACGAGCGGGGCCTTGCCCTTGTCGACGCCCTTGCCCTTGGTGGGACCCGTGCTCTTGTCCGGGCCCGTGGTCTTGCTGGTGGCCGGCTTCTTGTTCTTGGCCGACTTGCCGCCGCTGGTACCGGACGTGGACGGCGCGGTCTTCTTCGGCTTCGGCGCGGTCGTCTTGGGGACCGTGCCGGTGGTCGCGGTGGTGGCCGGGGGCGGGGTGTGGGTCTGGCCGCCGGCCGGGAGGGGGCGGCCGGGCCGTCGGGGGCGGGCCAGCGGGGCGGGGTGGTCGCGAAGGTGGTCCGGAGGGACTGCTCGGGGTCGGGGCGCTGTCCTGGACGTCGGCGGACAGGTCCTCCAGGGCGTCGGTGGCCGCCGTCTGCTCGGCTGCGGCCCGCACCTGCGCGGTGACGACGGCGACGATCTCCGCGTCGCGGCGGTCGACTTCGGCCTGGGCCTCGTCCACCTCGTCCTGGGCGTCGGCCTCCTGCGCCGTGGCGGTCCTGAGGTTCCTGGCCGCGGTCTCGGCGTCGCGCGCGTCCTGTTCCGCCTCCTCGACGGCTTCCTCGTGTTCCTTCTCCGCCTGGCCGATGCGTTGGGGGCGATGCCGACGATGTGCTCGGCGCGGGCCAACTTCGGCCGGTCGGCGGTGAGTTGGTCGGTGGTCTGCTGGATCGTGTCGTCGAGGGCGTCGATCTCCGTGACCACGGCCTGCACGCGGGGGTCGTCGGCGACGTCGGCCGCAGGGGCCTTGGTGCGCGCGGCGTTGGGTGCGACGGGGGCCGGTGCGGGCGTCGACTGCCCGCCCTGTGCTGCCTGTTGGGCTGCCGCGCGTTCGGCGCGCACGGTGTTCTCGGTCTGGGTGAGACGGGCCAGGGCCGCCTGACGGTCGCTGCGGGCCCGGGTCTCGTTCCGCTCGTTCAGGGCGATCTGCGGGGGCAGGGTGGTGACGGTCCTGCGGGCGTCCGCGAAGTCCCGCTTCAGCCGCTCGACCAGGGCCGCCGCGTCGGTCGCCGCCTTCGCGGAGGCCTTGGCCTCGGCCACGGCGTCGCGGTGGGCGTCGGTCGCGTTCGTGAGTGCGAGCCGCGCCTTCCTGTGGTCCTCGACGGCGACCGTGTAGTCCTGGTTGGCCTCCCGGCGGGCGGCGGTGCGGAGGTTCAGCAGGCGCGGGGTGTCCGCGAGGGTGTCGGCGGCGTCGTGCAGCCGTACGGCCTCGGCGTCGAAGGCGTTCCACGCGGTGGTGAGGTCGGGGTCGGCCGTGAGGAGGGCGCCGTCGGGGGTGAACTCCCAGCGGCGGATGCCCTGCGGGTCCCGGGTCATCAGCTCCAGCGGGCGGTTGCCCAGCACTGCCGTGCGGGAGGCGGCGTAGAGCGCCTGGCCGAGTCGGATGCCGTGCGGGTCGGCGCCGAGGGCGACCCAGACCTGGACGCCGTGATCGCCGGGCGGGATCGCGGAGTTGAGGCGTTCGGGCAGGGTGTGGGGTTCCGCGGTGGCCCAGTCGGGGACGAGGGCGGGCAGGTCGTGGACGTTGGGCGGGGCCTCGGCCGGGGTGATGAGGCCGTGCCCGAGGAGGTCGCGTTCCTCTACGCGGAGGGTGACGGTGCCGGTGACGTGACGAGTGCCCTGCGGTCCGTCCACCAGGAGGTGGGCGTCGGCGTCGACGACGTAACTCCGCGTGCCGCGTGCCCCGTTGGCGGGCGCGGAGGTGCTGCCGGTCTTGAGCCAGTCTCGGCGGCTGCCGGTGGTGGTGCCGCCGAAGGTGGAGGGCTGGGTCTGCCGCTGCGCGAGCGGAACGCTGATCCCGCCGAGCTGGCGGTTGTCGTCCTCGCCGCTGAGGGTCTCCGTGAACGTGGTCGCCAGGGAGTGGTCCGCGCCCGCGGCGGTGCTCACCGTGTCGGTCGTGTTGTGGAGCTGGTCGACGGTGACGTCGTCGGCGTGGGTTGAGCGGCGCGGGTTGTAGAGCGTGACCGCGATCGACGGGGCCTGCTCCGGCGCTCCTTCGAAGGGGCGGGTGCCGGGCATGGTGCGGGTGAGGTCGGCGACCAACCGGGGACGGTCGAGGCTGACCCGCCCGGCCTGGATCAACTGGCCGAGCCGGACGGCCTGTCCCTCCACCGACACGGAGGTGATCTGCGCGTGCCAGCCGTGCCCACCGGGCGGCGCCACCTGGTTCAGCGCCGACTCCAGATGCGCCCAGCCGTCGAAGAAGAACGCCGGGGTGGGCCCGACCGGGTGGAACATCTGCGCGTCGGCGAGATACGGCGTACGGACCGGGCCGGGCAGCACGGTGTTGCGCGGGTCGGCGCCGGACTCGGCGGACGGGGCCGTCACCGTGGCCGCCGGTACGGGCACGTTGGTCTCGGTGCCGGTGAACCGCAGCGCCAGGCTGACCGGGACGGTGCTGGTACGTGAGTTGCCGCCCTCCAGCACCCGGTCGATCCACTGGCGTATGTCGCCGTCCGCGTCCGCCCAGGCGATGACGCCGTTCTGGATCAGACCGCCGACGACGTTGGGCGGCCAGTCGACGACCAGCGCGGAGCGGACCGACAGCTCGTAGTCGTACTGGAGGCCGTCGAAGTCGGCGCCGTTGTCGGTGCGCAGCCAGAACCGGTTGTCGGCGGTGGTCGCCCGCCGGACCGAGACGCTGCTCGCGGACTGCGGGGTGAACCCGGGCGCCGAGCGGTCCGTCGTCAGGGGATCGGGACCCTGGTCCGGACGGAGGTAGCGGACGGTCGGCGTGATCGGGAGCTGTGTCTGCCGGACCGAGGCACGGGTGGTGGTGCGGCCCGCCGCGGTGTGCGACTGCCACTGTTCGAGACCCGAGCCCGGGGTGGATGTGCCCCGGATTCCGGCCAGGTTCTGGGTCCGTCGGGGCACCGCCCGCAGGGTGACCTCGACCAGTCGCTCGCCGCCGTAGCCGTGGTGGCGGAAGTGGAAGCGGGTGGTGGCCGGGTGCGGGGTGCCGTCCGGGCCGCGCCCTGGCAGTGAGCGCAGTCCCGCGGTCGAGGTGAGCTGGGCGATCCGGCTGTGCACACCGGGCTGGTGGCCGGCGCGCCCCGGGGTGAACACTCCCGGTGCCTCGGTCTCGACCAGTCCCAGCAGTTCGCGGCGGACTTGGCCGCGCCGCTCCCTCGGGTTGACCGGCCCGAGCGGGACCTGGCCCGCGGCGGGCCCGGTCGCGGGGACGGGGGCGGCGACGGGACGGTCGTACTCGATGACCGAGAGGACGCCGCCGAGGCCCAGTTGGCGGTTGCGGACGTACGCCGCCGGGAGCGGGGCCTGGCCCGGGACGGGCGTCGGGGTGAGACCGTTCACCGAGCCCATCCACCGTGCGTCACGGTTGAGTTGGCCCTGGGTCATGAGGAACTGGAGACCGTCAGGGACGTCCACCGAGAAGGTGATGGGGTCGATCGTGCCGGGGTTCCCGACCCCGTTGAGCAGCGTGCGGGAACCCGCCCGGACCGTGACCACGTAGGTGACGTCGGCGACCACGCGGTGCAGGTCACCGCTCTCGGTGGGGGTGCGGTTGACGCCCGTACCGGCGGAGAGCGTGTCGGAGGTGTCGGTGCGGGACACCTTGTTGAGCCGTACGGCCGGGTTGAGCTGGTTCTTGTTCGGCTTCGAGGTGCTCTTTCCCGCGGAGTCCGAACCACCCGTCTCGGTACCGGTGTTGGTCGGCGCCACCGGTGTGGTCGCGCTCTGGGTGACCGTCCCCGTACCGCCGAACTGGTGCGACTTTCCCAGGGACTTGGCCTGCTGGGCGCTGTCGGTGGCCGATACGCCCGTCTCCAGGTACTGCCGGGTGGTGTCCAGCAGCCGGGGCCGGTGGGCGACGGCCTCGATCTCCAGCGAGTACTGCCCGTCCGCGAACGTCCCCGGCAGGCTCAGGCCCTCAACCACATAGGAGTTCTTGAACAGTTCGTGCCCGTGCGCGACCAGGCTGCCCGGCGTGATCGCCGCGTGCCGGGTCTCGGCGGCACGCGTCCTGTTGTCCATCAGCCCGTGCCCGGCGAGCGGGAACACGCTGGCGCGCTGCGGCCCGGCGGGGACAGCTGCGGTGCCGGGGGCGGCGACCGGAAGGATCGGGCCGGTGGCCGGGGTGGGGCGCCGCCTGCTGCGCCTGGTTGCGGATCTCCCGCGCGGCCCGCCGGAACACCGACTCGATGGCGGCGGAACCGCGCACGGTGTCGATCAGCGCGTCATCGGGAATCCGCACCAACTCCGGGCGCGGGGTGCCGGTCGCGTCGGTCCCGTCCAGTCGGGCCCGGTCGACCGCGTTCGTCGGGCGTGGCGCCCCGTCGGCACGCGCGGGCGGCGCGGGGGCCGTCGCGGGTGCGTGGGTACGGCCGTTCGGCACCGCGAGCCGCAGCGACCCGGAGACGGTCGGCGCGACGGGCGGCGCGGGAGCAACGGGCGCTGCCCCGGGGACAGTTGGGGCCGGTGCCGGGGCGGCGGCCTGGTTGATGTTCTGCCCGAACCGCTCGCTGGGCTGGTCCCCGTCGTCCGCGTACAGGTCGAGGGCGAACCGCACCGGTACGTCGAACGCGTGGCTGTCCTGGCCGGTGGCGATGAAGAACTGGTCGTGTCCGGTGGCGCCGCCCACGGTGTCGCCGTGGGTGACCTGCTGCCCGTACTGGTAGTCGCCGCCGAACCCGATGGACCCCCACCTGCGCAACGGACCACTGACGCTGCCCAGCGCCCCGAGCGCACCGCTGTACGACTCGCCGCGCTGCTCGGCGTCACTGCCCGCCATCTGCGCGAGGCCCATGACCTGGATACCCGGCAGCACCAGACGGTGGGTGCTGGCCTGCCCGGTGTCCCGGTCGGCGGTGAGCAGCAGCCGCACCCGGCGCACGCCGGTGTCGGTGCTGTTCGGCACCTCGAAGTGCAGGGCGTGCCCGCCGTCGACCATCGAGTCGGTCGCGGCACGCAGCCCGGTACGCGAACGGGCCTCGTTCAGCCGCCGCAGGTTGTTGAGCTGGGCGTGCAACCGGATCTGGTGCTCGGGCTCATGGTTGCGCACGGCCTGCTTCAGCCGCGCGCCAACTCCGGTCGCGGCGGCGGCCGTTGGGGCGGGTGGCAGGAAGCCCTCGCGGCGCAGCCAGGCCTCGGCCTCGTTGAACAGACCGTCCGTGCCGGTGACGTCGAGGGGCGCGGCGCTCAGCCCGATCCCGTCCAACCGCTCCAGGGAGTCCGGGAGTTCACGCACTTCGGTGGCGGCCGGCGGGCGACCGGTCGCGGCCGCCTTGCTGAGCACCCGCAGGTCCATGCCCCGGGTCTGGGTGAGCGGGGGCGCCACCGTCTCGGTGCCGTCCGGGCGGATCAGGGTGGCGTGGTAGGTGACGGCGGTGGAGGCGAGCAGATGGCTCTGGTTGGTACGGATCGCGTGCATCGTGCCGGCCGAACTGCTCGCGCTGTACGTGTTGGTGACGGTCGCCTGCACCTGCCCGCGCAGACCCAGGCTGCCGCCGATCACGCTCGACGCGTCCGGGTGCCCCTGCGCGTGGTCGCCGGTGAGCGCGGCGGCAGCGCTGCCACTGATGCCGATACCGCTCGTGTAGCGCGACGAGAGGTCCACCTTCGAGGTGTTGACGAGGTGGCTCTCCAGGTTGATCTGCCCGGCGGTGCTCTGCCGTTGCGGTGTGCTGGTCCCCGGCACGGTGACCAGGCGCAGCATGCCGACCGCGTTGCCGTCGGCGTCGGTGATCACCGGCGAATAGATACCGCCGTCGATCTGCATCGGCAGCGTGCCGCGCAGCACCTGCTCGGAGAGGAAGTCCGAGACCTGCCCGGCGGCGACGGCATCGAGGTCGGCGTGGAACGTCTGGTGGACGTGCTCGTACAGCGCCCGGGGTCGATCACCGTGTCGACGCCGTAGAGCGGGAGATCGGCCGGAGCGGCGGGCGCGGGCAGCGAACCCGGCGCCGGGTCGGCGGTGGTGAGGTGCCGGGGGAACCAGATCGTGGTCGGCCCGTGCGACACCGGCTGGCCCCACGTGTCCGGAACCGGGGCGGTGGCGGGCGCGGCGGGCGGCGCGGTGACGGCGGGGGCGTCGACGCGCACGCGCCAGCGGGTGGTGAACTCCACTGGATCGGAGGGCTCGTTGGAGCGCTGCGCGGACGTCGTCTGCACGGCCTGGGTGACGGTCGTCGCGTCACTGGCCTGGTTGTGGGTGAGGGACACGGTCACGGAACCGTCCACCGCCCGCACCGGCGTCGGCGCGGTGATCGGCCACGACCCGGTCCACGGCACCTGGACCGTGCGATACGTCCCCGACGGCTGCCCGGAGAAGTTCTCCCGCGTACCGAACCCGCGCCGCTCGACGTGCTTGTCGGGGTCCCGCTGGTCAAAACGCCCCTGCCGCAGGGACGTTCGCGCGTCGGACAGCGTCAGCTGTACGTCGACGGTGTGATCGCGCCCGTCGACCGTCACGGTGATCCGGTGACCGCCGTTCGACCGCAGATACGGCAGGTGAAGCGCGAGGTTCTCCCGGCTCAACGCCCCCTGCACCTGCTCCCGCACCGACTCGGGCACGTCGTCGGCATCCAGCCCGAGCGCCTCGTAGACCTGCCCGTGCAGCCCCTCGATCACCGCATCGGAGAACGGCTCCGCGTACACCAGCCCCACCGTGCCGTCCGGGAGCGAACCGTAGGAGTTCACGTAGGACGACGGGAGGGGGCTCGGCGCGGGGGCAGGGCGGTCGGGGCGTGGGAGGCGGGCCAGACGAGATCGGTGTCGGTGGGGATGGGCGTCGTGTCGGGGTTTTCGGCGGGGGTGCTCTCGTCCTGGCCTGTGTGGTCGTGGAGTTGGGGGCCCGCGGATGTGACGTCCTCGATGATGCGGAGGTAGCGCTGCGGGATGTGGACCTGACCCTGGGTGGTCGCCATCAGGCCGGTCGTGCGGACGGTCGTGCTGTTGGCGTGGTTGCGGAGCAGGAAGTCGTTGTCACGCTGCTCGTCCGGCAGGCCGAAGTAGTGCAGGACCTCGTGCAGCAGGTCCTCGTCGGAGTGATTGACGTCCAGGTGGAGTTGGTCCGCCCGGCCCGGCCTCGCGGTGTCGGTGAGCGTGACCGCCTCGGGATGGGACGGGTCGCTGATCAGGTTGACGTTGATGTGCAGCTGGTCCTGCGAACCGGGCAGCGCCAGGCCGGAGTTGAGGTGCGTGTCCAGAAGCCTGGTTATTCGGTCGTTCACCTGCTGTGCGAGAGCCGGGTCGTTGGTCGTGACCGGGAGGTTGAGCGTGTAGTCGCGTATCCACTGGCCGTTGGGCGCCTGGATACGACGGACCTGCGTACGGATCAGCGTCGTCGCACCGCTGAGCACCCCCGCGCGGGGCGGGTTGGACTGGTCCGCGTGCGGATCGAACCGCTCGGTGCTGTGCACGGCCGGACGGGCATGCCGACGCAGGCCATGCCAACTGGCCTTCGGCGCGGGGTCGTTGATGCGCGCGGCGGGCAGGTCGTCGGCCGCGTCACGCACCGGCGCGGGGCGGTGACGGCCGTCCGGCTGAACACTGTCGGCATCCTCAGGGCCCCGGGGCGCCTTCGACGGGGTGATGTGCGGCGAGCTGTCGCCGAGGGGGCCCGCGTCGGTGGCGTTGTAGTGGTTGAGGCCCGTGTAGTGGACCTCCAACACCCGGGTGGCGGTGGGTGATCCGACGCGGGTGACGGTGCCGAGACCGGTCGTCGGGTTCGGCCGGAGCACCTCCACGGCCACGTCCAGGGTGTCCGCCAGCAGGGGGAGGAACATCTCGCCCTGGTTGCTCTCCCACGACTGGGACCACTTCTGGACGGCGTCGAGCGCGTGGGCGAGTTCCGCGTCGGTGAACTGGGCCGCGCTGTCGGTGTATCCGTGGCCGAGGAGCCTGCGGAGCTGGCCGTCGGTGAGCTGGTCGAACGTGGGGATTCGGTTCGTGTCCCGGAGGTAGCCGAACATGTCGCGGACGCCGGGCTCGGCCGGGCCGGTCGCGTTGTCCTGGGTCAGCGCCTGGTCGTAGCGCGCGTTGAGGTCGTCCAGCTGGTCCGGCTCGGTCACCCCGGTGATGCCGTACTCGTCGAGGGTGGCGAGGAGTTCGGGCCGGTTCATGGCCGCCGTGCGCGCGTCGAACCACGGGGCGAGGGTCTGCCGTACCTGGCCGACCACCTCGTGCGGGAGCGGGCGTCCGGTGCGGGCGGTGAGCAGGCGGTCCTCGGCGTGGGCGCGGAGCAGGTCGGCCGCGATCCGCAGGTGGTTGCCCGCGGTGGGTATCGGGCCGCTCACACCGTTCCACCGGGCGAACTGGGCCATTCCGGCGCGGACTTGGTCCGGCCGTCCGAGCCAGGCGTAGGTCGCGGGGGCCTCGGTGCGCAGGTTGGGCACCTGGTCGCGGATGCGCTGGGGGTCGGTGCCGAGGAACGTGTAGAGCAGGCAGCGGCCGTCGCCGCGGGTCTGGATCGTACGGCCGCGCGGTGGGCGGATCTGGAAGGGGGCGTGCTGGGGTGCCGCCGGGGTGAGCGAAGTGGTGTTCGGTGTCGCGGAGTTGGGTGACGTGGGGTCGGTCGACGTGCCGTTGGTGTCGTCCTGAGCCGGCGCCTTCGCCTTGCCCTTGGTGTCGACCTTGGTGTCGACCTTGGTGTCGACCTTGGTGTCGGTCTTGGTGTCGACCTTGGTGTCGGTCTTGGTCCCGTCCTGGGTGAGGGGGTCGTGTCCGTGTCCGCATCCGCGTCCGGGCCCGCCGGAGCGGTGTGCGGGGCTGCGGGTGTACTGCCGTTGCCCTGAGCCGAGTTGATGCCGGTGTTGCCGACCAGGGCGTCGAACACGCTGTCCTGGTGCGGCACGGAGGCTTGGTCGTCCTGGTCGCCGCCGGTGGTGTCGTCGTCGCCGCTCGGTGCGGGGTCCTTCGGCGGGACGGGGGCTGTCGGGTCGGGGGTGGTCAGTTCGGTGTCCGGGACCGAGTGGTCGTCGCCCGTCGAGTCGTCGCCCGGGGTGGTGGTGTCGGTGCCGTCGTCGCTGGTGGAGGTGTCGTCGGAGTCGGCGCCCGGGGTGTTGCCGGTGGAGGGGCCCGCCGTGCGGGGCAGGCCCGAGCCCGGCCGGCGGGGGCTGGTGGAGGCCAGGGTCGTGCGGGAGGTGGGCAGCGCGGAGGGGCCCGCGGCCAGTACCGGTCCTGTCACCCCGGGCAGTTCGGTCTGCGCCGCCGCCCGGCGGGCCGCCGCGTCGTCGCGCCGGCCGAGGGCGTTGTCGATCTCGGTGTCGATGTCGGCGAGGCCCTGTGCCGCCCGGTCGTGGGACTCGCGCGCGTCCTCGTGGACGAGGGCCGCGTCCTCGGCGTGCCCGCGCGCCGTGTCGGCGTCCGAACGCGCGCTGCCCGCGGTGGCCGCGGCGCCCGGCAGCTGCGACCGCACCTCCCGCAGATCCGCCTCGTCGCGCTCCAGGCCGCTCCTGGCTTCGTCGAGGTCGGCACTGTCCCGCGCGAGCCGGGCCCGCACCTCGGCGAGATCGGCGTCCAACTTGCCCACCTGGGCGGTGACTTGATCGATCTGCTGGGTGAGGGCCGGGTCAACGGCGGGGGCAGGGTGGGCCCGGTGGCGCCGTCTCCGACCGGCGGTTCCACGGCAGTGTCCTGCGTGCCGGTGTCCGTGGTGGAGGGGCCCGGCGTCGGCGCGTTCTCCGTGCTGCCGGGGTCCTCGCCGTAGAGGCCGCCGCCGCGCGGGCGTAGAGGTCGGCGAGGTTGCGGCGGGCGGTCTTGGCCTGGGAGCTGAGGCTCAGTTCGGCGCGCTGGCCGTCGGCGACCGCGTCGGTGAGGGTGCCGACCCGCGGCGGCCCGCGGAGATCCCGCCGATGAGGGTCTTCTCGCGGCCGGTGAGGTCGCCGAAATGCTGTTCGGCCTGGTCCGCCCGCTGTTCGGCGGTGGTCGCGGCCGTGTGGGTGCGGTGAGCCTCGGCCGCCGCGTTCGTCAGGGCGGTGACGGCCCGGTCGAGGGAGTCCTGCGCGTCGATCCGCAGTTCGCGCTGGAGGGCTTCGTCGACGAGCGCCGCCGAGTGGTCGAACTCGGCCCGGTCGAAGTCGGCGGCGACCCGCTCGAAGTCCGCCCACGCCTGGTCCAGGGCGGCGACGCCGGTGGTGGAGCCGGAGGTCGTGGAGTCGGTGTCGGGTGCCGTGCCGTCGCCGGTCCCCGGTGTCACCTCGCCGGTGCTCGCCCGGTCCGTCGGCGGGCCCGCCAGCGTCCCGTCCGGGTCGAACGTCCAGACGCGGAGGCCTTCCGGGCCCCGGGTGACGAGTTCGACCGGGTGGCCCTGGGAGCGCGCGGTGCGTGAGGCGCCGTAGAGGGCGAGGGCGAGGCGGGAGCCGTCGGGGTCGGGGCCGGTGGAGACCCAGAACTGGTAGCCGTCGTCGTCGGGGTGGACGCCGTCGGCCATGAGGTCCGGTACGTCGCTGAGCGGGGTCGTCGCCCAGTTGTCCGGGGTGAGACCGGTGCCCTGGGTGAGCAGGGCCGGGAGGTCGTAGACGCGGGGTACCGGGCGGGGCTCGGTGATGCCGTGGCCGAGGGCGTCGCGTTCCTCGACGCGGATCGTGGCGGTGCCGGTGACATGGCGGACGCCCTCGGGTCCCGAGACCTCGATGTGGACGTCGGCCCGCACTTCGTAGCTGCGGGTGCCACGGCCGTCGGCGGGCAGGCTGGTGCTGCCGGTCTTGAGCCAGTCGCGGCGTCCGCCGGAGACGGTGCTGCCGAAGTTGCTTGCGTCGACGGGCCGTTGGAGGACCGGCGGGGTCACGCCGAGGAGGTTGCGGTCGGGGTCGTCGGCGCTCAGGACGAACGGCAGGGAGAGCCCGGTGGTGGTGTCGGCGCCGGAGACCGTGCTGGTGTTCTCCGAGGTGATCCGCAGCCGGTCGATGGCCACGTCGCCGCCGTCGGTGACCGGCCTGGGCCGGTACAACGACACGGTGAGCGTGGGCCGTTGGTCCGGCGCGTTCTGCAACGGGAACGCGCCCGGCATCGCGGGCAGCATCCCGCCGGTCTGCCGGGGTGTGTCCAGCGAGATCGTGCCGGCCTGGATGAGTTCGCCGAGCCGTACCGACGCGTTCTCGTCGGAGGTCGAGGCCGGCTGGGCGCGCCAACTGCTTCCGGTGTACGGGGCCACCTGGTCCAGGGCCGTGTAGAGCTGGTTCCAGCCGTCGAAGCCGTAGACCGGGGTGGACCCGGTCGGGTGGAACAGGTCGGCGTCGTCCAACGAGGGCCGGCTGCCCGTGAGTTGACGGGGGTCGGTCTGGGACAGTGCGGGCGGCGGGGGTGCCTGCATGTCCGGCGGGTTCGTCTCGCTGCCGGTGAAGCGCAGGCTGACGAGCGCCGGTACCCGGACCTGGCCGCCGAGTTCGCCGGAGAGGGTGCGGCTGAGCCAGGAGCGGGTCGGCGCGTCGGCGTCGTCCCAGGCGATGATCCCGCGCTGCACCAGCGCGCCCAGGACGTTGGGCGGCCAGTCGACGACGTAGGTGGAGCGGACCGTGGCGACCAACTCGTAGTCCAGGCCGTCGAAGTCGGCGGCGCTGTCGGTGCGCAGCCAGAACCGGTCCTCGGCGGTGCGCCCCGACTTGTCGACCTTGCTGGACGCGGAGACGGCATTGACGGAGGGGCCGAGCCGGTCGGTGCGGTCGTCGCTGTCGGGGCGGGTGAAGCGGGCCGTCGGGTTCACGGTGAGCCGGTGCTGACGGCCCACGGAGGAGGAGAGCGAGCGGCCCTCCGCCGTGTGCGAACCCCATTGCTCGATACCGGACTTGTCGCCCGCCACCGCGATGCCGCGTACGGTGCCCCGGCTCACGGCGGTGCTCGTGGGGCGGGCCGAGAACGTCACCTCGACGAGGGCCGCGCCACCGAACCGGTGGTGCCGGAAGCTGAACCTGGTCTGTCCGCCGCCGCGTCCGATCAGCGCCCGCTTCCCGGCGACACCGGTGTTGTCGGCGATGAGCGCGGCGACACCGGGGAGGAAGGAGGCGTGGCCGGGGGTGGTGACGCCGGGGGCGTACCGCTCCACCAACTGCCGTACCTCGTCGTGGAGTCGGTTGCGCTGCTCGGTCGGCGGCGGCACGGAGACGGTGTTCGTGCTGGTGCCGTCGCCGGGGTCGGTGGCGGGCGCCTGCCGCGTGCCGGGGCCGGAGAGTTCGGTGACCGAGGTGACCGCGGCCAGGCCGAGGGTGCCGTCGCGGACGTAGCGACTCGGCAGCGCGGGGCTCTCGAGGCCGGCGGTCGGCGGGTCGTCCGGGCGGTTCTCCACGGCGCCCATCCAGCGTCCGTCACGCCGGAGTTGACTGTCCGTCATGAGGAACTGGAGTCCGCGCGGCACGTCCACGGCGAGCGTGACGGTCTGCCCGGGCCCGATCCCGAGGGAGTTGGCGATCACGTTGCGGTGTCCGGACCGCACGGTGATCAGGTAGGTGACGTCGGCGGTGACCCGGTGCTGGAGACCCGACTGCGTGGGCGTCCGGTTGGTGCCGGTGCCGCTGATGAGGGTGTCGGACTTGTCGCTCTTGCGGTCGTACTGGTAGCGGCCCGACGGGTTGAAACGGGACGGCGTGGGGGCCGGGAGGGGTGGACTCCGGGCTCCCCGCGGGCTGCGGGTTCGGGGCGGCGGGGGTCGGCGGGTTGTTCTGGACCGCCGAGCCGCCCACGCCGAACTGGTGGCTCTTTCCAAGGCCCTTGAGCTGCTGCGCGGAGTCGGCGGCGGAGATGCCGGTCTCCAGGTACTGGTTCACGCTGTGCGTCAGCCGAGGTGTGTGAGCCACGGCCTGGATCTCGATCGCGAGCTGCCCGTCGACACCGAGCCCGGGCAGCGTCAGCCCTCCACGACGTAGGTGCCGCCGAGGATCTGGTGACCCCGGCCGACCAGCGACCCGGGCGAGAGCGCCGCCGTACGGGACTCGGCGCTCACCGTGGTGGTGTCGGAGGCCGGACTCCCGATCAGCGAACTGCTCAGGAACCCGGTGACCCCACCCACGAGCCGGGAGACCCGCCCGGGACGGGGAGTCGGGGTGACGGGGTGGGGGCCGGGTCGGTGACGGCAGCCGGGTCGATCGCGGGGTCGGTGACAGGGCCGTGTCCCCATCGGTGGCGGGATCGACGGTGCTGGTGTCGGTCGAGGTCCGGACCGACGGCGCGTCCACGGCTGGGGCGACGCCGGTGCCGGTGACGATGCGGTGGAAGGCGTCCTGGAGGGCCGTGGAACCGCGCATCACGTCGATCAGCGCGTCGTCCGGGACGCGGACCACGTCCGGGTGCGGACCGCCGGTGGCCGGGTCCGTCATGGCCAGCCGCTCGGTGTCCAGCGGCGCGACCTCCCGCACGGTGTACGGGTCCCCGTCCGGCGCGGCCTCCTCGGTGTCGAGGGTCCGCTCGTGCGGTACGGCCAGCCGGATCGTTCCTCCGACACCCCGCGGGCCGATGAGCTGCGGGCCGCGCTCGAGGTCGCCCTCGGCGCGGGGCCCGGCGTCCTCCCCTCGCCGAAGCGGACCGTCGGGTCCGCGCTCGGGCCCTCGTACAGGTCGAGGGTGAGGCGGGCCGGGACGTCGAAGACCTGGGTGTCCTGGCCGGTGCCGATGAAGAACTGGTCGTGGCCGAGCGTGGTGGCGGTGGTGTTGCCGAGGGTGGCCTGTCCGACGTACTGGTAGTCGCCGGTGCCGTTGAAGGTCCACGCGCCGTTCGGGGTGGGCACGGTGAGCCCGCCGCCGAAACCGGCGCCCAGGCCGTAGGTGTTGCCGAGCCTGCCGTTGCCGCCGCCCGCCGCCTGGGCCAGGCCCATGACCTGGATGTTGGGCAGCACCGTGGTGTGCGTGACCGGCCGGTCCGGGTCGCGTCGGGCGCCCAGCTCCAGCCGCACCCGGCGCCGCCCGGTCACCGAGGGGACCTCAAGGAACAGCGAGTGGCCGCCGTCGACCATGGAGTCGGTGGCGGCGCGCAGCCCGAGCTGGGAGCGCAGCTCGTGCAGCCGCCGCAGGTTGTTCAACTGCGCCTGCACCAGCGTCTCGTCGGGCAGCCGGCCCCGGTGCGGGGCGGTGGCGGGCGGCGGCAGGAAGCCGTGGTCCCGCAGCCAGGTCTCCGCCTCCTGGGACAGCTGGTCGGTGCCTGTCACGCCGAGCGGCGCGGTGGACTGTCCTACGGTCTCCAGGTTCCCCAACTCATGCGGCAGCGAGCGGAGTTCGTCCTCGGTCGGGGTGTGTCCCCGAGCGTCCTCGGCGCTGAGCATCCGCAGGTCGAGTCCGTGGGTCCAGGTGCCGGGCGCGTAGGTGCTGACGGAGCCGTCGGGCCGGATCATGGTGAGGGTGTAGGTGACGTCGGCCTCGGTCAGCAGATGGCTGCGGTTGGTGCGGACCGCGTGCATGGTGCCCGCGAGGGAGCTGGTGCCGAACGCGTTCTGCGCCGCGAGACTCGCGGTGCCCTTGCCGTTGAAGCCGCCGCCGATGCGGTGGGAGCCGTCGGAGTGTCCGGCCCGCAGGTCGCTGGTGAAGTTCGGGCCGATGCTGCCGGAGAGGTTGAGCCCGCTGTTGAACGTGGTGTTCTGGTCGTTCTTGACCGTGTTGACGAGGTGGCTCTCCAGGTTGATCTTCTTGTCGATGCTCTTGGCGACCGGGGTGGTCGGCGTGACATGCGCGTCCAGCCGCATGATGCCGACGGCCCGGCCGTGCGCGTCGGTGAGCACCGGCGAGTACAGCCCGCCGTCGCGCTGCATCGGCAGGGTGCCGCGCAGCACCGGTTCGCCCAGGAAATCGGCGAGTTGGGACGACGACGTGGCGTCCAGGTCGGCGTCGAAGTGCTCGGCGGCACCTTCGTAGAGGCGGCGCGGGTGGAGCACCGAGTCCACGCCGTAGATCGGCAGGTCGTCCAGGCCGGCGGGCTCGGGCAGTTCCTGATGGGGATCGGCGTCGGCGTCCACGACGTGCTGCGGGAACCAGATGGTGACGGGTCCGTGCGGCTCGGCCGGCCGCCAGTCGTGCGCGGGATCGGGGTGGCGGTGACAACTGCCGTGTCCCCTACGTCCGTTGGGTCCGCGCCACTCGTGTCCGTCGGGTTCGTGACCGGGGCCGGAGCGGTGTCCGCGTCCAGCCGGACCTGCCAGTTGCCGGTGAAGTCGTAGGCGCGGGACGGCTCGTTGCTGCGCTGGGCGCTGGTGGTCTGCACGACCTGGGTGACGGTGGCCGAGCCGTCCGCCTGGTTGTGGGTGAAGGTCCCGGACAGTGCGAGGTCGATCCCGCGGACCGGGCCCGCCGCGCCGATCGGCACCGAACCGGTCCACGGCAGCGGGAACGTCGAGAACGTGCCGGACGGCTGCGCCGACACGATCTCCCGGGTGCCGTACCCGCGCCGCTCGACATGCTTGTCGGGGTCGCTCGTGTCGAGCCCGCCGCGCGCGGACGGCCGCGCGTCGTCGAGCGACAGCCGTACGTCGACCTGCCGCTCGACGCCGTCGACGTCGAGCGTGATCCGGTGACCGCCGAGGCTGCGCAGATACGGCATGTTCAGCGCCATCTGCTCCGCCGACAGCACGTCCTGCAACTGCGCGCGCACGGGGTCGTCCGGGCCGGGCGCGGGCCTGCCGAGCGCGGTGAGGACCTGCCGGTGCAGCCCGTCGACGACGTCCGGCGAGAACGGCTCGACATGCACCAGGCCCCACTGACCGTCGTGCCGCCGCCCATAGCCACCGAGGTAGGAGGTACGACGGCCACCACCGGACGGTGCCTCGACCGGCGTGACGTCGCCCTCCGGGAGGTCACGGTGATGACGGGCGCCGGCGCCGGCACGACCGCGGGGGCGGTCTCCGGCTCGGGCTCCGTGTGCGTGTCCGCCGGATCGGGGTCCGGGGTGACCGTGTCCTGGGACACCGTCAGGGCGTGGACGTGGTGACCACGGGGGTCGGTGGGGTGTCCGCCGGATCGACGGTGGGTGTGGACGTGGGCGTGGACGTGGGCGTGGTCAGGGGGAGCGGGCGGGTCCGCGCCGGGCGCGCCCTGAGCGGCCCTCGGGGACTGTTGCCCCGCCCGGCCACCGGCGTGGTGTTGACGATCCCGCCGATCACGTCGAGGTGGTGGGGCCTCAACCCGCCCACCACGTACGGCGCGTCGTCCGGGCCGGTCTCGGGCACGGGCCCGGTGGGGTCGCCCATCAGGCTCGCGGTGCCGCCGCGGTGCGGGGCGGCGGGGTCGCGACCGCTCTCGTCGCGCAGGCCCAGCTGGTGGCCGACCTCGTGGACGAGCTTGTCCTCGGGGATGTCGGCCGGCCACGAGTGGGGGTGGTCGGGACTCCGTCCGCCGGGTCGGTGAGGGTGACGTCGAGATGCGGGGTCTCGCCGGGGGCGGCCGGTACGACGTTGACCCGCAGCAGGCTTCCGTCCCGCAGCCGGTGACCCGGCGCGTTGAAGACCCGCTGGATCCCGTCCGTCATCCGCTGGTGCACACCGTCGACCTGCGGCCCGAGCTGCGGACTTCCGGTCAGCCGGTAGGTGACGGTCACGTCGGTGACGGGCCCGCCGTCATGACTGAACTGCCGCACGGCGAACCCGGCCCGCACGACGTACTGCGTCGGCTGACCGTCCGGCCCGATCGGCCGCGACACCGGGTCCACCCAGGTGGTACTCCGCTCCGAGGGCTCGACCCCGGACCGGACGTCCTCGTAACTCCCGGGCTCCGGCAGGGAGTTGGGCGCCGGGAGGGGGTCAGTACGGCGGGTTCCGGGGCGGGCGTGCTCTCCGGTACCGGGGTGGACGAGAGGTCCGAGGAGGTGTGGACGGGGGTCGGCGTCTGCGCGGCCGGCTCCGGGGCGGGGGTGGTGTCCGGCGTCGAACTCGTCGTGGGCGGGGCGCTGTTGCTGCTGGTCGTGGTGACTGGGGTGGGTAGGTCGGTGCCGGTGTTGGTGTCCGCGGTGGTGTCGGTGTCCGCTGTGGTGTCGGTGTCCGTGGTGGTGTTGCTGTCGACGCCGGACTCGGAGTGGGAGGTGTCGGTGCCCTCGGTGACGGCGGGGGTCGAACTGCCGGTGGTGTCCGTGCCGGTGGTGTCCGTGCCGGTGGTGTCCGTGCCGGTGGTGTCCGTGCCGGTGGTGTCGGTGCTGGTGGTGTCGGTACCGGTGGCGTCGGTGCCGTTGTTGTTGTCGCTGGTGGTGGTGCCGTCGGATGTCGTGTTCTGCGGGCGCCCCGATGGCGTGGTACGCGGGGTGCCCCCGGCGTTCGAGGACGTACCGGAGCCAGGCGTCGAGTTGCTTGAGGTCGTGCTGCTCGGGGTGGGAGTACCGGATCCGGTCGTGCTCGTGTTGGTGCTCGGCGGTACGACGGTGCTGTTGGACCCGTTCGCGACCGGAACGCCGTTCCGCTGGCCGGTGCCCTGCGGCTCGATGGTGTTGTCGGTGGTGTTGTCGGTGGCGGTGTTCGGGTCGGGCTGGTCCTGCTCCTGCTCCTGGTCCTGCCCTTGCCCCTGCCCCCTGCCCTGACCTTGCCCCTGCGTCCCCGTCCCCGTCCCCGTCGGCGTATGCGTCGTGGTCGTCGGGTTCGTCGATCCGTGCGGGACGTTGCTCTGGAGGTCTCCGCCGTCGACCTTCACCTCGTCGAGGTGCGGGTCGGTGAGGTGCGTGTCGACGTCGTTGGATTCCGCCGACGGGGTGTTCGTGGTCGTGCGCTGCGGATTGCCGGTCGTCGGCGAGGAACTGCCGTTGTTCGACGTGGTGTTGATGTTGCCGGGGCCCGACGTGGTGGACGGGGACGGACCGTTCGTCGAAGAGTCGTTGCCGGGGCCGGAGTCGGTGTGGGAGCTGGAATGGGTGTCGGAGTCCGTGTCGTCCGGGATGTCCGCCGTACCCAGGGTGTTGACCGGTGCCGGGGTGTTGAAGTTGAACTTGTTGCCCAACGCGCCCGCGCCCTGGCCGAGATGGCGTTCGCTCATCGAGCTGAGGCCGCTGCCGAGGAAGGTGTTCAGGGGTCGATGGGGAAGCCGAAGATGGACGCCGTCGCGATCTCGCCGAGCGTCTCCGCGCCGCCCTCGGTGAGGAAGTGCTCGAAGTCCTCGCCGATCTCGTGTTTCACCTTGTCGCCGAAGGTCCTCGGCTTGGGGGTGGGCGTCGGGTTCGGCTTCGGGGTGATGTGCGGGGTCGGCGTGGGGTTGGGCGTGGTCTTCGGGTTCGGCGTGGGCGTCGGCTTCGGGTTGGGCGTGGGCGTCGGCTTCGGGTTCGGCTTGGTGTTGAGGTCCGGGTTGTCGAACTTGTGGTTGTCGAACTTCTTCCCGTTGCCGCTGATGTCCTTGAACGGGTTGTGGCTGTTGAAGATGTTCTTGAAGTTGTTCTTGAGGTTCTTGCCGAGGTCGTGCAGCAGGCCGTGGAACAGTCCGGTGAACGCGCCGAAGACACCGTCCTGGATGATCTGCGACCAGTCGAACCCGTGCGGGCGGCGGCCCTTGGGCGCGCCGAGCATCATGGCCAGCCGTACCGCGAAGGTCGTGAACGCCTCCTCGATTGCCTCCGTGAGGCTCGGCAGCAGATGCGTCTTCTTCATCAGCCATTCCATCAACGTGAGAATGGCGACCCGGCTGCGGGCCTTCGCCACCGCGGCCTGGCTGGAGGCGGAACCCCGGTGAAGGCGGACAGCACCGCGATGACGAGCAACTCGATGAGCAGGCGCACCAGTTCGGCGATGATCTGCCACTTCGACTCCATGATGTCCATGGAGGACTTGGTGCGGGACTGTCCGATGCCGTCGAGCTGGTCGGCGAATTCCTTCAGGTAGTTGACGCCGCCGCTGTCGAGGAACATGTGCATCGCCCGCACATAGTTGTTCCCGACCTGCGGCGGCAACGCGCGCCCCACCCCACCGGCGGTCTGCTCGATCAGGTCCGAGAGATCGCGGACACGCCGGCCGAGCCGTTCGTACGGCTTGCCGTTGGCGAAGGCCATGTCCTCGTCGGCCTGGAGGAACTTCTCGCCGATGAGCACGAACATGAGGTTGTTCAGCTGGGGCGACGCGTGGATGGTCATCAGGGGCGATCCGCTGCGTCAGTGCTTTCCGCCGTGCGAACCACCGTCGGTGTCGCCCGAGTTGATGTCGGAGTCGTGGATGGCGCCGAGGACGCCGTTCTGCGTGCCGACCACGCTCTTGAGGTTGGCGAGGGTGCCGTCACCGACGCCGACGATCGCCTCGGACAGGGAGGAGCCGGTCGTGATGGTGCCCTCCCGCTGCTCCTTCTCCTGCGGCAGCATCTGCTTGGCGTAGCTGTCGTCGTGTCCGGGCCACCGGGAGGTGGCCGAGACGTCGGTGATGAACTCGCTGATCATCTCGTTGGCCAGCCGGCTGATCTGCTCGATCTGCCGGGTGCCGGCGATGAGCGCCGCCGGGCTGGCGGAGTAGGCGTTTCCCATCGTGTTCTCAGTCCTCCGGGTCTTCGCTGATCTCGTCGCGGAGCCGGCCGGCCCCGCGCCGTCGGCCGCCCTTGGGGCCCTCCAGTACACCGGGCCCGAAGATCTTGTTCCAGTCGATGTCGAAGCCGGTGATCTCGGGTGCCTCGGGGTTGGCCTTGGTGAAGGGCTCGAAGGTGGCCATGACGTGCCGGGCCATCCGCGCCCGGGCCTCCTGGACCGCTTCCAGCACGCTCGCGGCGAGCTGACCGGCGGGCATGGTGCGGTACTTGTCGTCCAGGAAGGTCAGCGCGCGCAGGTCGCCCTGTGCGGAGACGGTCACCTCGACCGCGCGGTCCGCGGAGCGCACCGTGCTCTCGGCGTGGGCGAGTTCGCCCTCCGCGCGGGCCACGGCGGCCTCGGTGGCCTCGAGTTCGGCCACCGCCTTGGCCAGCCGCTGCTCGATCGACTCGCTGCCGTTCACTCCGTACCTCCCCAACGGCCTTGGTTCCGGCCGCCGTTCACCGTTCGTACGCGTCCTGTCATCGGCCGATCACCGCCGGGGCGCCGCCCTCGTCCGTGCCCCAGACGTCCTCGTCCTCGGTGAGCCAGGCCTCGCGGGCGCGGTCGCCGCTCTCGGTGGAGCGGCCGTTCTGGCCGGCGCCGTTGCCGCCGGGGCCGCCCACCGGGTAGGGGGCGCTGGACGTGGTGGGCCGGGTATACACGACGTCCTCGTCCTCGTCCACGGAGGCCGCCCGGTTGCCCCGGCCGCGCCGGGTGGTGCCGTTGGACGGGTCGGTGAGGACGGCGCGGGTGCGTTCGCTGGTGCCGCCGCCCTGTCCGCCGCCGCCTCCCATGCCGCCGCCGCCCATGCCTCCCATGCCGCCGCCCATCCCCATCGGGTTGAGCGGGGTGCCGCTGGACGCCTGCGCCGGGCTTGCGGCGTTGAGCGCGGTGCCGTCGAGGGCGTCGGAGCGGAGCGCGCCGCCGGTGTAGGGGGTGCTGTCGTAGTCGTCGTAGCCGCTGTCGAGGCCCGAATCGAGGCCGCCGCCGGTGGTGTGGAGGCCGCCGCCGTTGAGGCTGCTGGTGTCGAGACCGCCGCCGTTGTTCAGGCCGCTGGTGTCGAGGCTGCTGCCGTTGTTGTTCAGGCCGCTCGTGTCGATGCCGCTGGTGTCGATGCCGTTGCCGTTGAGGCCGCTGGTGTCGATCGAGGACGAGGGGAGCCGGCTGCCGTCGATGTCGGTGGTGGTCGTGGCCCGACGGGTCGGTGGTGGTGAGCTGGCCGGTGTCCGGGTTCAGGGTCTGGCTGGAGCCGTCCGGGAACTTGGTGGTCAGCGTGCCGTTGTCGTTCAGCGTGGTGGTCGAGCCGTCCGGGTTGGTGAAGGTGTCACCGGGGTCGAGGTGCGAGGTGGTGACGTGGCCGGAGGGGTCCGTGACCGAGATCTGACCGGTGTCCGGGTTGAGGGTCTCGGTGGAGCCGTCCGGGAACTTCGTGGTCACCGAGCCGTCGGCGTTGAGCTGGGCCGTCGAACCGTCCGGGGTGGTGAAGGAGCCCTCGGTCGGGTTGAGCGTCGACGTGCTGACGGTCCCGTCCGGGTTGGTGGTGCTGACCTGGCCGGTGTCCGGGTTGAGGGTCTGGCTCGTGCCGTCCGGGAACTTGGTGGTGAGCGTGCCGTCGTCGTTGAGCGTGGTCGTCGAGCCGTCCGGGTTGGTGATGGTGGTGCCCGGGTTGAGCTGGGAGACCGAGGTGGTGCCGTCCGGGTTCGTGGTGGTGACCAGGCCGGTCGAGGGGTCGATGGTCTGGGTCGAACCGTCCGGGAACGTCGTGGTGAGGCTGCCGTCGCCGTTGAGCTGGGTCTCGCCCCCGGTCGGGGAGTTCAGCGTCGTCGAGCCGTTCTTGGTGGGGTTGCTCGTCAGGGGTCGTTGCTCAGGAACGAGTTCGGATTGAAGCCGCCGCCGTTCAGGAGGGGAGTTGGCGAGCTGGGTCGGGTCGTTGCCGTTGTTGTTCAGCAGGTCGTTGTTGTTGAGGTCGTCGAGGCCGTTGCCGACGTTGTTCAGGCTGTTGCCGAGGTCGTCGTTCAGGTTGCTGAGGCTGTCGTTGAGCCCGTCACCGATGTTGTTGAGGTCGTTGTTCAGGTTGTCGTTGAGGTTGTTGAAGTTGTCCCCGAGGTTGTTCAGGTTGTCGTTCAGACCGTCGTTGAGGTTGTTGAGGTTGTCCCCGAGGTTGTTGAGGTTGTCGTTCAGGTTGTCGTTGAGATTGTTGAAGTTGTCGCCGAGGTTGTTGAGGTTGTTGCCGAGGTTGTTGAGGCTGTTGTTGAGGTTGTCGCTGTTCTCCTTCGCCTCCTGCTCGGCGATCTCGTTCTCCTCCTTCTGGAGGACCTCGGAGAGCGTCTCGTTGTTCTTGTTCGTGACCTCTTGGTCGAAGGCGTCCTGGACGTCGGCCCAGGCGTTCTTCACGGCGCTGAGCGCGTCGATGGACGGCTGCTTGAGCTTGGCGTCCGCGTGGTCGGACCAGCTCTTGACGGCGGCGTCGGCGACCTTCTGCCAGGTCGTGTGCTGGGTGAGGTCGCCGTACTCGGGCACCGACTGCTTGAAGTTGGCGTCGGTCGAGTAGGAGGTGTAGGTGCCGCCGCCGTACTGGCTGTACGTGGAGTGCTGCGACGACAGCACGTGGTTGATGTTGTTGTTGATGACCCACTGACTGATGTCGTCGAGGATCTTCTTCACGTGGTAGTGCGGGTCGTGCTGGCCGTCCGACGCCCAGTCGGTCCAGGCGGCCTGGATCGAGGTGATCGCGTCCTTCAGGGCCGTTTGCGCGGCGGCCAGCGCGTCGCTCAGCTTCGACTTCGGGACGTAGCCGCCGAGGGTGGTGTTGGTCGGCGTGTAGTCGCTGCCGCCCAACTGCGAGACGTAGCCGTTGTAGTTGGTCTTCAGCTCGTCCAGCAGATGCCAGAAGAGGCTGGCCGCCTTGCCCTTCCAGGACGCCTGGTCCTCGCCGAGCGAGGTCATCCACTTGTCCACGATGTCCGAGTGGTCCTTGAAGAACTGCACCACCCGGTCGAAGGACTGCCCGGTGTTCTCGAAGGAGAGCATGTCGACGGCGTTGTCGTCGATGACCGACAGCCCGCTGTAGGAGAAGCCCTGCGTCGAGTACGGCGACGCCAGCAGGTGGTCGAGGACCAGCTTGCTGCCGGAGATGTACTGCGCCATCGGCCCCGAGTCCCACTGGACATGCGAGTACGAGCCCTCGAACGCGCCGCCGCCCGTGACCTCGCCGCCGCTCCACAGCGTGGCCCGGCCGTTCTCGTCGACCGTGACGCCGATCATCACGATGCGGGCCTTCTTCATCTTCACGCTGTTGTGCGCGCCGTCCCCGCCGGCGTCGTAGAAGGCCAGGTCGTAGTCCTCGCCCTTGTTGACCTGCCAGCCGCCGATCGCCGAGTAGTCGGCCGCGGTCACCGACCTCATGTCGATGCCCTGGATGTCCATCCGGAACAGCTTGAGGTTGCCGAAGTCGTCGTTGCTCGAGCTGCTCAGCTTGTCGAACAGGGTGGACCGGGCCGGGAGCGTGTAGCCGGTGAAGTCGGTGACGGCCTGTGCGAAGTAGTCGTCCGGGTCGTAGTTGGCGGTCCCGGAGGTGGTGCTTTCGGCCATGGGGCGGAACTCCCCTGCTGGGAATGTGGGGGCGGGGACGGGGTGACGAAATGAGAGGGGGCGGCCCGGGAAGCGTGAGCCGGGCGCGCGCCGGGCTCAGGTGGTCTTGGAGTCGCTGCCGCTCATGTCGCCGTCGACGGTGTCGAAGATGTCCAGCAGCTTCTCGCCGTCGATCGAGTCGAGGCTGTCGCCCTGGGTCTTCAGCAGGGTGGTGATCGTCTCGTCCAGGGCGACGTCGATGTCGTCGAAGAGCGTCTTCTGGCCGGTGAGGATCTTGTCCAGGGCGGTCGCCTGCGTCTTGAGGGCTTCCACGAGCGTGGAGCCACCGACCGGGTCCTTGCTGTCGCCGCCGTTCATCAGGCCGATCCGGAGGATCTTGGCGAGGCCCGCGGCCGAGCCCTCACCGGTCTCCGCGACGAGGTTCTTCAGGGACCGGACACCCGCGTTGTCCTTGCGGATGGCCACCAGATCGCTGATGAAGTCGGCGACGTCGGTGTTCTTGAAGTTCTTCAGCGCGGTCGAGTCGAGGTGGGTCAGGTCTGCCATGGGTGCCTCCGCGGGCGGAACGCGCCGACCCTGGCGTACGGCGCGGCGACGGAACGGGAAGGAGCCTGGACCGCACCGACCGAGGGGACGGGCCGGTGCGGTGGGAGCCGGCCGGCTCAGCGGCCGATGGTGACCTCGGACCACATCTGGCTCAGCGAGTTCTCGCTGTACTTGTAGCTGTTCGAGATCTCGTTGAGGAGCTGCGAGTGTGAGGTGAGCAGCGTCTCCATGTTCTGCACCGCGCCGTCCCAGGCCGCCTGCTTCTGGCGGTAGGTGTCGGCGTCGTTGCCGTACCAGGTCTTGGAGAGCTCGCTGAGCTCCGCCTCAAGATTGGACAGCGTCTGCGCGATCGCCTTGGTCTGCGCCACCATGTCGTCCGCGGCGTTCGACATGTGGTTGTAGCTGACGTAGATGACACCGTCGGACAGGTTGTCTGCCACAGCTTGCCTCTCTTACGCGATGGGTCTTGCTCGATGTGGGGATCGGACGTGACCGCGTGGTCAGCCGGCGAGCTGGTCGAAGGCCGACTGCGACGCGTTGTACGCCTGGTTGATGGAGTCGTTCGAGGAACCCTGGGTCTTGTTGTGTTCCACGAGGCTCTGGTTCAGCCGGTCGATGACGTCCTCGAGGTTCTTGAGGATGACGTTGCACTGGCCGTCCCACTGCGCGAGGAGCTGGCCGTACTGGCCACCGTCGCTGCCCTGGTAGCCGCTGCCCAGGGTGGAACGGGTGCTGTCGACGTCCTGACGGATCTTCACGATGCCGCTGAAGGCGCTCTCCAGGGCCTGGATTCCGTTCCGGGTCGAACCTTCGCTTGACTGCTGGCCATCTCCAGCCATCGTCCCACCTTTCATGAGTCGATCTACAGTACGAGTACAACTGAGCCTAGGTTGACGTAAGTTGCGCTGGCAACGAACTGAGGAAGATCTGAGGTTGCCTACCGCTTCCGTCCAAAGCCTTTTACCGGTAGGCAACTTGACCGGAACACGCTGTTCCGAGGACGTCGGTTCTGACCCTGATCCGGTTTGGCGTGAACACGATCTCCATCGGCGCGTTCTTGTCAGTTCGAGGCACCTGGAGCGATCGCCGGAAGCCCGGCGCCGATGGCTCCGCCGGGGGCGGCACCGGACCTGGATCCGGCCCCGGTGCCGCACTGCGCCGCCGCGCCGCCCGGCGCCCCGGCCACCGTGCCCGAGTCCGACGAGGCCGCCTTGGCGCTGAGTTCGGGGCCGGTCGGCAGCATCGACAGCAACGTGGATGGCACCTTCACGGGCGTGGCCCCGTCGTAGCCGAGAGCGGCCAGCGCGTTCGAGTCCGGGATGCGGTACTTCACGCCGTCGTCGCCGATCAGGAACGTGGTGTCGCCGACCGTGCCGCCGGCCGCGCCCAACGCCCGTACCAGCGCGCCGTGTCCGGGCCGTGCCACCACCCGGTCCACGTTCACGCAGGCGGCGGTCAGCGCCGTCGGGTCGGCCTGGGCCGCCGGGAACAGCGCGGACTCCGCGACCCGTACCGACGTCACCCGCACCTGCCCGTCGGCCGGGTCGACCTGGGCGCACACCGACTCGCCGGCGGACAGGGACAGCGCGCTCGGCGGGGTGTCCGGCAGCCCGGCGACCGACGGGTCGGTGCCCGCCGAGCCCGGTGCCTGGTGGGCGCGCAGGTCGGACACGTCGATGGTGACGACATTGGGCGCCCCGCCGTCGTAGGCCTTCTTACGGGTGTCCGGATCGCCCAGCAGCAGGGCGGACTGGGTGTCCGTGACCGGGTGCAGGCCGTCCTTCTGGAGGAGGTACTCCTGGTTGCCGGAGCCCGCCACGACGCGGAACACCTGGCCGATGCGGGTGGCCCGGCCGCCGAGCTCGGGTCCTGCCGTGCCGCGGCCGTCGACCTTCGGGGTGGCGAGGTCCGGGCCGGTCACCAGGGCGTCCAGGAAGGCGGCGGACACCGGGCGGGGGTCACCGGCGCGTAGCCGAGGGACTCCGCCGCGCCCGAGTCCTCGTCCAGCTCCAGGCGGCTGCCCTGCCACACCAAGTAGGTGTGTTTGTCAGGGCCCTTGACGACCAGCGCCGACTTCGCGCCGACGGAGTCCGTCTCGACCGGGGCACCCGGCACGAGGGTCGTCTGCGCGCCGGAGCCCGTCGAGCAGACCTCCCACGGCGAGGTCTCCAGGTCGCTGGTGCCCGGTACGGAGTCGGGGGCGCCGGTGATGCCGACCGGGCGGCCGACCGGGGTGCCCGCCAGCGACTTCGAGCCGACCGACGTGGTCTTCAGGTCGGCGCCTCCGATCAGCACGGCCGAGGCGTAGTTGCGCACCGGGCGCAGCCTGCCGTCGGCGTACAGGTAGCGGGCGCCGGTGTCCTTGTTGACGATCAGGGTGTCGCCGCTGCGCCAGGCGTCGTTGCCGCCGGGCCTGAGCAGCCCGAACACCAGCGCACCCGCGCTGATCAGGATGCCGACGATGACGCCGACCAGCGCGCCCCGGCTGGTACGGCCCAGCGGGCTCTCCGGGGCGTCCGGATCGGCGAGCAGCATGCCCGAGGTCAGGCGGCCCATCATGAACGTGTGCGCTTGCACCTGGTCGCGCTTCGACCGCACGCTTTCCTCCTGCTCGGTCGTTCAGGTTCTGGTCGGGTCGGCCCTGGCGGGCGGTCAGCCGAAGAGGCCGCGGAGGGTGCCGAAGACGCCCAGCAGCCACAGGGTCAGCGGCAGCAGCGCGATCGCCAGCAGCGAGTGCAGGATCTCCGCCGCGCGCCCCCAGTACGGGACCAGACGCCGTCCGGGTACGGTCCACACCGCGACCGTGAGCGCCGCCGCCACCGCGAGCAGGCCCGCGACGAGCAGGGTCCGCTCGGTGCCGGACAGCCGCAGCCCCCAGCCGAACGCGAGCAGCAGCAGACCCCACGCGCCGGGCAGCACCAGCACCAGCCGCTGCGCGGTGTTCACCAGGCCCCGGCCGTGCAGGAGCAGCAGCAGCGACAGGACCAGCGCGACCAGCAGCGCGGGGAGGCTCGGGCGGCGGGCCAGCGCCACCAGGCAGGCCGAGGAGAGCACGCCGGTCGCGCCGTACAGGGCGGTCATCCACTCGCCGGCCAGCTCGGTGCGCACGGCGACGTCGTTGCCCCGGTAGGGCTCGATGCCCTCCTGGAGCTGCTCGGCGTTGGTGGGCAGCGCGGGCATGCGCATCCCGGCGAACTTGAACGACAGCGACGGCACCAGACCGCCGAGCAGCACCGTGAGAGCCGCGACCACACCGGCGGCGGCCGCCACGCGTACGTCGAAGACCGTCATCAGGACACCGCCGACCGCTGTGGCCAACGCCACAAGCGCGGAGGCGAGGAAGAGCGGGGTGCGGGCCGCGGACGCCGCGAGGGCGAGGACCGCGCCGCCCGCCCAGGCCGCCGCCGCCCCCAACAGCCGTGCCCCGAGCACCTGGTGGGCCTGCGGCCCGCTCAGCTCACCGCCCGGCACCAGCCAGCCCGCGAGCGCGAGCGCCGGAGACGCGAGCAGGCCCAGGATCACACCGGTCGCCGGGTCGTCCACGGCCCGGCTGGCGGAGGCGGCACCGGCCAGCAGCAGCAGACCGGTTCCCACGGCGGTGGCCGCGCGCAGGGACGCCGGGGCGTCCGGCAGGGCCAGCAGGACCAGACCGGTGAGGACCGCCACGGCGAGCAGTCCGCGCAGCAGGCGGCGGGCCGCCTCGGGGCTCCAGCCGTGCAGCCGGTCCCGGGTGACCGCGGCGATGCCGTCGACCAGGTCGTCGAGGCGTACCTCGGGCAACGCCTCGGTGCGCGGCCGGAGATGGAGGGCCTCGCCGTCGGTCAGCCCGAGGGAGGCGAGGGTCGCCTCCTCGTCGAGGGGCCGGCCGCCGAGGCGCTGGAGAACCCAGCCGTCGTGTTCGAGACCGGTCTCCTCGGCCTCCTCCCCCCGCGTACCGCAGCACCGTGGGCAGCAGGTCGGCGACCGGTACGTCGGACGGCACGGCGAGGTCGATGGTGCGGGCCGGGGCACGCACGGTCAGGTGGCACAGTCCGGTCACGGAAGTGTCGGTCATACCGGGGCTCACGTCTCCTGGACATCGAAACGGGGGCACGCGGCGGCGCGGCGTGCGGGGGTGGGGGAACGGGGTGCGTGTGAAGCGGGGGTGACATGGACGTACGGAGTTGACGGGGTGCACACTACTGACACTCCCGAGACGCGTGTCAACGGGAGTCCCCACGAACGGTGTTGACAGCGTCTTCCACCGTGCCAGTGCCGAGGCCGGTTCCGGTGCACGCCCCACGTGCCGCCGCGGTGCGCGAAGTCCGTTAGGAGCCCCAAGCGTTGAGCGTGGTCCTGTTCCGTCGCCCTGCCCGCCGTCGCGGACCCGACATGCCCGCCGGCGAGTTGGTCCTCCAGGAACCACCGACCCTCATGGAGACCGTCCCGGACACGTCCGCGGTGTGGACGTATCTGCCGATGGCCATGATGTCGGTCTCGATGATGATGCTGTTCCTGCGGTCGGGCGGCCAGTCCAGCGGCGTCTTCATGTACATCGCGCTCGGCATGATGGTGATGGCCGCCGGCGCGATGATGGTCGGCCAGGTCATGCGGAAGGCCGGTGACCGCAAGCAGCGGCTTCGCGGTGAACGCCGTGACTACCTGCGCTACTTGGCGCAGAGCCGTCGTACGGTGCAGCGGGCCGTGGTGGAGCAGCAGCTCGCCCTGGCCTGGCGGCATCCCGAGCCCCGGGTGCTGCGGGCCATGGTCCGCACCACGCGGCTGTGGGAACGCCGGGTCAAGGACGAGGACTTCGGCGAGGTACGGATAGCCGTCGGCGACCAGCAGCTCGCGATGCGGCTGACGCCCGTCTCCAGCAAGCCCGTTGAGGACCTGGAGCCGCTGTGCGCGCACGCCCTGCGGCGTTTCATCCGCGCCTACAGCACGGTGCCGGGCCAGCCGATCGCGCTGTACCTGCGGTCCTGGTCACGGGTGTTGGTGCGCGGTGACCACGACGCCTCGCGCGGGATGCTGCGTGCCGCGCTGGCCCAACTCGCCCTGTTCCACCCGCCGGAGGAGCTGTGGATCGCGGTCTGCGCCGGTGACGAGGTGCGGGCCGAATGGGAGTGGGTGAAGTGGCTGCCGCACAACCAGCACCCCCAGGAGACCGACGGCGCCGGTCCGTTGCGCATGGTGGCCTCCGCGTTCACCGACCTGGAGGACCAGCTCGGCAGCGAGTTCTCCGAGCGGCCCGCGTTCGACCCGGACGCCGTGCCCGGCCGTGATGAGCCGCTCGTGGTCGTCATCGTGGACGGCGCGGCCATCCCGGCAGGGCACCGCTTCGACGGCCCCGGCTACCGCAACGCCGTCGTCCTCGACCTCTCCGACAGCCTCACCTGGCGCCCCGGCCGCTCCACCCTGCGTCTCGACGTCGCGCCGAACGCGGTCTCCCTGGTGCGCACCGACCGCAGCCGCAAGGAACAGTCCACGGTCCTCGGCCGCCCCGACCGGGTGGGTCCTGTCGCCGCCGAGTCACTGGCCCGGCTGATCGCGCCGTACCGGATGAGTCTCTCCTCCGACGCGGTCGAACCGCTGTCCAACGACACCGAGTTGACGACCCTGCTCGGTATCGCGGACCTGCACCGGCTCGACCCCGACACGATCTGGCGGCGGCACACCGGCTCGGCCCGGCTGCGCGTCCCGGTGGCCGTCGGCGCCGACGGGCGGCCGGTCGAGCTGGACATCAAGGAGTCCGCGCAGGGCGGCATGGGCCCGCACGGCATGCTGATCGGCGCGACCGGTTCCGGCAAGTCGGAGCTGCTGCGCACCCTGGTCCTCGGTCTCGCGCTCACGAACTCCTCCGAAACACTCAACTTCGTCCTGGTGGACTTCAAGGGCGGCGCGACCTTCCTCGGTCTCGACGAACTCCCGCACACCTCCGCCGTCATCACCAACCTCGCCGACGAGGCAGCCCTGGTGGAGCGCATGCAGGACGCGCTGCACGGTGAACTCATCCGCCGCCAGGAGCTGTTGAGGTCCGCCGGCAACTACACCTCGGCCCTGGGTACGAGCGGGCGCGGGCCGGCGGTGCCGCTCTCGCCCCGCTGCCCAGTCTCTTCGTCGTCGTCGACGAGTTCAGCGAACTCCTTGCCTCGCACCGGGAGTTCATGGAGCTGTTCGTGATGATCGGCCGCCTCGGCCGGTCGCTGGGCGTGCATCTGCTGCTCGCCTCGCAGCGCCTGGACGAGGGCAGGATGCACCAGCTGGAGTCGCACCTCTCGTACCGGATCGGTCTGCGCACCTTCTCCGCGATGGAGTCCCGGGGTGTCCTCGGTGTCCCCGACGCGTACGAGCTGCCCTCGCAGCCCGGCAGCGGCTACCTCAAGTCCGGTATCGAGGCGCTCACCCGGTTCCGCGCCGCCTATGTCTCCGGCCCGTACCGCAGGCGCGGCGGCGCGGTCGCGCAGGCCCGGGTCGCCACGCAGGTGGTGCCCTGGTCGACCGGGTACATCGTGCCGCGCGCTCCCGCGCCGGCCGCGATCGTGCCGGAGCCCGAGGCGGAGGAGAACGCCGAGAGCCTGCTCGCGGTGGCCCTTGACCGGCTGCGCGACTCCGGGCCGCCCGCCCACCGGGTGTGGCTGCCGCCGCTGGACACCGCGTCCCCGCTGGACGTGCTGCTCGGCGGTCTCACCGAGGACCCCGACCGCGGCCTGACGGCGTCCCGCTGGGCCGGTGCCGGGAAGCTGCGGGTGCCGGTCGGCCTCGTCGACAAGCCCTTCGACCAGCGGCGTGACCCGCTCGTGGTGGACCTCGCCGCGGCCGGTGGCCATGTCGCCGTCGCGGGCGGTTCACAGAGCGGCAAGTCCACGGTCCTGCGCAGCCTCATCATGGCGCTGGCGCTCACCCACACCCCGCGCGAAGTGCAGTTCTACTGCCTGGACTTCGGCGGCGGCACGCTCTCCCAGCTGACCGGCCTGCCGCACGTAGGCGGGGTCGCGGCCCGCCTCGACACCGAGCGGATCAGCCGTACGGTCGCCGAGGTCACCGCCGTCCTCACCCAGCGCGAGCAGTTCTTCCTCGACAACGGCATCGACTCGATGTCCACCTACCGGCGCCGCCGGGCCGCCGGGGAGTTCCCCGACGAACCGCACGGCGACATCTTCCTGGTGATCGACGGCTGGTCGGCGGTCCGGCAGAACTTCGACCAGTTCATCCCGACGTTCAACCAGATCGCCACCAGCGGTCTCAACTACGGCATCCACCTGATCGTCGCGACCGCCCGCTGGCTGGAACTCACCGCCCCGGTGCGCGACCAGTCCGCGACCCGGCTCGAACTCCGGCTCGGCGACACGATGGACTCCGTCGTGGACATCCGCAAGGCGAGCGCGGTACCGCAGATCCCGGGCCGCGGTCTGACCGTGGAGACGAAGCTCCACTTCCTGTCGGCGCTGCCGCGCGGTGACGGCTCCACCGACCCGGAGACGCTCAGCGAGGGCGTCGCCGACCTGGTGGACCGGATCGCCTCGGCCTGGCACGGGCCGCGCGCCCCGCAGGTCCGGATGCTCCCGCACCGGCTGCCCGCCACCGAACTCCCCGAGCCCGAACTCGGCGACGGCGTCAGCCTCAAGATCGCGCTCGGTCAGGACGAGGAGACCCTCGGCACGGTCTGGCACGACTTCTCCCGCACCCCGCACCTGGTCGCCGTCGGCGACACGGAGAGCGGCAAGACCAACCTCCTGCGGCTGGTCGCGGACTCGGTCGTCGCCCGCTACTCCCCCGCCGAGGCCCGCATCCTGGTCGTCGACTACCGTCGCGGCCTGGTCGACGCCGTCCCCGAGGAGTACCGCCTCGGCCACGCGGTGGCCCTGGAGGCCCTGAAGCAACTGGTGGGCGGCTCGGCAAAGGCCCTCCGCACCCGCGTCCCCGGCCAGGAGATCACCCCGGCCCGCATGCGCCAGGCCGACTGGTGGACGGGACCCCGCCTGTTCGTCCTCGTCGACGACTACGACATGGTCGGCGGCGGCACGGTCATGGACCACCCCTTCGCCCCGCTCTTCGAACACCTCGCCCTGGGCCACGAGTTGGGCCTCCACGTGGTCGTGGCCCGCTCCGCCACGGGCGCCGGCCGCGGTCTCAACGACCAGCTCCTGCGCCGCCTGGACGAGGTCAACACCCCGGGCGTCCTGATGTCCTGCTCCCCGTCCGAGGGCTATGTCTTCGGCAACGTGAAGCCCCGGGTCCTCCCGCCGGGCCGAGCCCTCCACATCGTCCGCCGCAAGCCGTCCCTCATCCAGACGGCACTGGCGGCGCCGGGCGCGGAGGAGTGAGGAACCGGTACTGAACGGAGCGGCCCCGGGCGAGTGTTCGCCGCCCGGGCCCGTTCCGTTTCACGCTGTACGTGCTGTCTGCCGTCAGCTCTCCGAGGTCCCCTGTGCCCCCGTGCCCACCGGAACCGGGCTCTCCGCACCCTCGGGCTCGGCCGTACCCCTCGGCTCCGCCGGGCCGGCCGCCGCATCCGGCCGCGACGGACGCCAGCCCAGGCGCCGCCCGCGCGGAATGATCAGGCCCAGCCACACCACTGCGACGATGACCGCGAGGCCGGCCGACGCGGGCCACAGGGCGCGGCGGAGGGGGCGGCCGCCTTGTCGGCGGGGAGGTGGACCGGGGTGACGGAGTCGTCGCCCCGGGAGGATGCGGCCGTGCCGGTCAGGATCGAGGTGACGGCCGCGTACGGGTCGAGGCGCGGGACGTCCGCCGGATAGGCCGAGGTGCGCAGCAGGGTCGCGGTCCGGGCGGCCGTCAGGTCGGGGTGGACGGAGCGGACCAGGGCCGCCGTACCGGCCACGAAACCGGCGGCCAAGGACGCCCCGGAGCCGATGTAGTGGCCCTTCTTCGCCGGGCCGATGCCGACGACCCCGTCACCGGGCGCGGCGACGGCGGCGCTGTCGGTCGTGTACGCGCCGGTCGGACGCTTGCCGTCGACGTCCACGTCGAGGACGGAGAGCACGCCCTTGTCCGCGGCCGGGTAGTAGGCGCGGGCGGGCGGACTGTCGGTCGCCGACGTCGCCGAGGCCGGGGTGTCCGGTACGGCGGCGGCGACCACCAGGACGTCCTTCTGCACGGCGTACGCGACCGCCGACCGCAGCGCGGAGGAGTCGCTGCCGAGCGCCGCCGACACGGTGACGACCTTCGCACCGCCGTCCACGGCGGCCCGGATGCCGTCGGCGACCCGGTCCGCGGTCACCGACCCCCGCGCGTCGCTGCCCCGCACCGCGAGGATCCGCGCCTGCTGCGCGACCCCCGCGAACCGCACCCCGTCGGCTACGGCCGCGCCGATCAGCCCGGCCACGAAGGTGCCGTGTCCCACGCAGTCGGTCCCGGCGTCGCCGACCGCTGTCACCCGGCCCTTGAGCGTGGGTGCCGAGGACGAGACACCGGTGTCGACCACGCCTACGGTCACCCCGGCGCCGGAGGCGAACTGCCAGGTCCGGCCGAGCTGGAGGGAGACCTGCTCCCACGGTATGTCGGTGGCCCGCTGGTCCGAGCCCGTCGTACAGGCCGCGTCGGCGGCCAACTTCGAAGCGAGGACGGGGAGTTGGACCGTGGAGCCGTCGGCCGCCGTGGCGGTACCGGCGCCGAAGGCGCCCGCCCCGGCCGTCAGCAGCAGGGCCAGTCCGGCGGCGAGGGCCCTGCCGTGTGTCGTCGTCATGCCCGGGCCGCCCCGGTGGAGCTGGAGGAGGCGCCCGCCGGATCGGCGAGGTCCTCGGGAAGCAGCAGCCGCAGGTCGTCGAGGCTGGGGACGGCCAGCCTGCTCAGCCGGCCCGCCTGTCGGGTCATCATCCGCTCCAGGATCTGCCGGGCGGTCCGCGCGTTGCCGAACGACCGGTCGCGGGGCAGCGCGTCGAAGTACTGCCGCAGGACCGGGCCGAGTCCGGCCGCGCACTCGTAGCCGAGCTGTACGGCGTGCTCGCGGACGATCGTGACCAGCTCGTCGGAGGAGTAGTCGGCGAACTCGACGCGGCGCGAGAAGCGGGAGGACAGGCCCGGGTTGGAGGCGAGGAACGTCTCCATCTCCTGGGTGTAGCCGGCGACGATGACGACCACCTTGTCGCGGTGGTCCTCCATCAGCTTCAGCAGGGTGTCCACGGCCTCCCGGCCGAAGTCGTTGCCGGACGCCTCGCGCGGGGTGAGGGTGTACGCCTCGTCGACGAACAGCACACCGCCCAGGGCCCGTTCGAAGACCTCCCGGGTCAACTGCGCGGTGTGGCCCACGTAGCGGCCGACGAGATCCGCGCGGGACACCTCGACGAGCTGGCCGCGCGGCAACACGCCCAGGGACGCGAGGAGTTCGCCGTAGAGCCGGGCGACCGTGGTCTTGCCGGTGCCGGGCGGGCCGGTGAAGACGAGGTGGTGGCTGAGGCGGGGCACCGGGAGTCCGGCGGCCTCGCGCTGTTTGGCGGTGGACACCAGGTTGACGAGGTCGGTGACGTCCCGCTTGACCGCGTGCAGTCCGACCAGCGCGTCCAGCCTGCTGAGCGCGTCGTCGCCGGGGTCGGCCGCGTTCGGTCCGTCGGCGGCGGTGCGGGCGGCCTCCTCGCTGATGTCCTGCGGCAGCAGCAGGGAGAGGTCCTGCTCGGTGACGTCGGTGAGGGCGGACAGCCGTACCGCCTGCCGGTCCACCATCTCCTCGAACACCTGCCGCGCGGCACGGCCGTTGCCGAAACCGGCGTCCTTCGGTATCCGCTCGAAGTGCACGGCGAGGGCATGGCGGGTCTCGTCGGCGAGCGTGTACTGGTGGCGTACACACATGCTCTCCATGATCTCCACCAGCTCCGGCACCGAGTAGTTCTCGAACTCGACGGTGCGGGAGAAGCGGGACGCCAGACCGGGGTTGGAGCCGAGGAAGCTGCGCATCTCGTCGGAGTAGCCGGCCGCGACGACGACCACGTCCTCGCGGTGGTCCTCCATCAGCTTCAGCAGCGTGTCCACGGCCTCGCGTCCGAAGTCGGCGCCTGAGCCGCGGGAGTCGGAGGTGAGCGTGTACGCCTCGTCGACGAACAGGACGCCGCCCAGGGCGCGTTCGAAGGCCTCGGTGGTCTTGATGGCCGTACCGCCGATGACCTGGGCGACGAGGTCGGCGCGGGAGACCTCGACCAGGTGGCCGGAGCGCAGGGCGCCCAGCTCGGCGAGGATCGTGCCGTAGAGGCGGGCCACGGTCGTCTTGCCGGTGCCGGGCGGGCCCGCGAAGACCAGGTGGCGGCTCATCGGCGGGGCGGACATGCCGAGTTGGGCGCGGCGGGCGGCGAGCTGGGTGAGGTTGACGAGGGTGCGGACCTGTTCCTTGACGTTGTCGAGACCGATGAGGCTCTCCAGCGCGGCCATCGGTCCGTCAGGGCGACCGGGCCCCTCCGACGCCGGGACGGTGCCCGCCGGGTCGGTGCCCTCGGCCTCGCCGAAGCCCCAGGCGTCGCGGGACTCGTTGCCGGTGCTGGTGAGGTTCTCCACCGCGAGCCGGCCGCCCGCCTTGGCCTGCACGAGGCCGCCGCCCTTGTTGTCGCGGACCGTGCAGCCCACGACCGACACCGGCGCCTCGGACTCGACGCGGATGCCGTCGCGGTCGTTGCCCGCGGCCTCGCAGCCGTTCAGGAGGCCCGGCCGCCCTCGCGGACCAGGAAGCCGTGCTCGCCGGCGGCCGCCGTCCGTACCCGGTTCGCCGTCAACTCGCCGCCGCTGTCCACGAGTACACCGCAGCCGCCGGCCGAGACCAGCTCGCCGTCACGGATCGCCGCCGTGCCCTCGCCGCCGATCTCCAGACCCGCGCCGCCGGGGTTGTTGACCCGGAACCCGGCGAGATAGACGTTGCCGCCCGCCGCGATCTCCGCGCCGGAACCGCCCGGTGTCTCCACCGTGCAGTCCTCGACCCGGCCGCGTCCACCGTCGCGCACCGACACACCGCAGCCGCCGGCCCCGGTGATCCGGGCGCGCCGCACCAGAGGGTTGGCGTTGCCGCGGATCACCACGCCGGTGCCCTTGACGTCGATGATCTCCACGCGCTCCAGCTCGGCCGCCGAGTCCTCTTCGAGGAGGACGCCGTCGGACTCGCCGTCGCGAATGGTCAGCGAGGTCAGCGTGGGCGAGGACGCCCCGGCCACCCGGAGCGCCGCCATCTGGGCGCCGGTCAGCCAGCAGTCCTCGTACGTACCGCGCGAACGGTCCGTCACCAGCAGGCCGTTGCCCGTGCTGCGGGCGGTACGGCAGCGGCGCAGCACCGGGTCGGAGCCGTGCGAGACGATGATGCCGGGGCCGCTGCTACCGGTGACCCGGACCTCCTCCAGCTCACAGCGGGCGGCACTGGTCACATGCACCCCGATCGAGGTGTCACGGATCACGGTCCGCAGCACCCGCACCGCGCTCCGCTCCTCGAGTGCCAGCGACGGCTTGTCCGTGGACGCCAGGTCGCAGTCCTCTACGGAGCCCTGGGCGTCGCCGTTGGCGAGCACGCCGTTGCCGCGCGCGTCGCGCACGGTGCAGCCGCGCAGGGTGGCCCGGCCGCGGTCGCTGATCACCACGCCGCTGGTGCCGAAGTGTTCGAAGGTGCAGGACTCCAGCGAGCTCTCGGTGGACGAGGTGACCACGACACCGGCGCCGGTGCGGTTGGACACCCGGCACTCACGCATCGCGAGCGAACCGGAGTTGCGGGCGAGAACGGTCGTCCAGGAGGCGCCGGAGAGGTCGCAGCCCTGCATCGCGACCTGCCCGTGCGAGGCGTCGACAGCGGGCTGTTCCTCGTCCTGGCCCTGCACCACGAGGTCGGTCAGCATCACCGCGTCCACGCGCAGCGAGATCACGATGCCCTTGCGCGGCGCCAACCGGACGGTGCCGCGCGCCTGTTCGGCGACGATGGTGACCCGGGTGGTGACGACGAGGTTCTCCTCGTACGTTCCCGGGCGCACACTCAGCACCGCGCCTCCGCGCGCCCTGGCCAGGGCCTCTCCGATCGTCCGGGCGTCCCCGGTGCCCTCCGGACAGACCGTCAGTACCTGGCGCACTCAGCTGACCTCCTCGTGTCGGCACCTGTCGGTTGCGGCAACCCCATCATGCCGTCCCCGCACGCGCGTTCCCACTCCGGTCCGGTACGCGGGACGTCCGGCCGGGGTGCGCGCGGTGCGGCACCACCGTGCCGTACGTCGAATTATGGGCTGTCGCGCAACAGGCGTACCAGCGGCGGGGTGCAAGCGAGGTGATTGTTAACTCCGGTGAAAGGAACCGTCGTTGGCGCATGCGCGTGAACGGAGGTGAATAGGATTGCGCGGACAGACGTACGACGAACTGCTGGGCGAACAGGGCGGACAGGGCGGATGACAGACCGGACCGGACCGGCCGCGCGGAACACTGCGGCAGAGAAATCGGTGGCGGGCACCCCGGCCGACGAAGCGGCGGCGGACCCGACGACACCTGCACCGGCGACACCCTCGGCGGCCGACACCGCAAGGACGGACACGGCGGCGGGCGCGGATACGGCCGCGAGCGCGGGCTCGGAAGCAGGCGCGGACTCGGAAGCAAGCGCGGCCTTGAAGGCAGGCGCGGCCTCGGAAGCAGGCGCGGCGGCAGGCACGGGCACGGCAGCGAACGCGAGTGCGGAAACGGGCACGGCGAGTGGGGCAACAGGCTCGGCGGGCAAGGCAGTAGGCGCGAGCTCGGAAGCGGGCACGGCAGCCAGCCCGGGCACGAGCGCGGCGGCCACGGCAGCAATCTTGGGCACGGACGCGGCGGGCACCGCGGCAAGCGCAGCCACGAACCCGGCGGGCACCGCAGCGAGCGCAGCCACGAACCCGGCGGCAGCCTCGGCGGCGGCCGGTATGGCGGCAGGCACGGCGGCCGGCTCGGCGACCGGTGTGACGACAGGCACGGCGGCCGGCACGGCGACCGGTGTGACGACAGGCACGGCGGCCGGTGCAACGGCGGAGGCCGCCGCGCTCGCCGGGAGTCGTGCGGCGGAGGGACCGGCAGGGCCGGGTGCGGGTTCCGCTTCCGGGCGGGTCGGGCGGCAGGAGGTCGAGGCCGAGGCGCCCGCCGGGGTGCTGGCCGCGAGCGTGCCCGAGGGTGACGGGCCCGACCCCGACGCGCACGCCGCGTCGGTGGGGCGTCCCGGCCGGCCGCTGCTGGCCGGTGCCGCGGTGCTCGGCGCGCTGCTGATCGCCGTACCGGGGCTGCTGATGAGCCGGGACCGGACACCGGAGAGCCACGACCGGGTGGTCGCGGACCAGGCGGGCACCGTGCTCGGCGGCGGCGACGCGACGCAGGGAGCGGGGGCGTACGCCTCGTCGAGCCCGTCCGCGTCCGTCCTGAAGGCCTCGCCGAAGGCACTCCCGCACAAGACGGCGCCGGCGAAGACGTCCCTCGCGCAGCCGGTGAGCGAGCCGACGACGGTCAGGAAGTCGAAGAAGCCGGCCGCGACGCCGAAGCCGAAGAAGTCCACGTCGACGGCGAAGTCCGGGACGAGTTCGACCTCCAAGTCCACGTCCTCGTACCCGTCGGACGTCCTTGTCACGGCCACCCGGGTGCTGAACGCGGGCCAGTCCCTCAACGCGAAGAAGGCCCGGCTGCGCATGCAGGCCGACGGCAACTTCGTGCTCTACGACGAGAACAACAAGGCCCGTTGGGCCACGATGACCTTCGGCTCGAACTTCCACGCCGTGTTCCAGGCGGACGGCAACCTCGTCGTCTACACCGCCGACAACCGCGCCGTCTGGGCCGGACCGACGGCCACAACGGCGCGACCCTGCGGCTCCAGGGCGACGGCAACATGGTGATCTACTCCGGCTCGACCGCGATCTGGGCGACCAACACCGTCCACTGACCGCCCTCAACTCCCTCCGGCCCGCCCCCACTTGGGGTCGGGCCGGAGGCATGCGGAAGGCAGGGGTCAGGCGGACAGCGACCGGGTCTCCTCGATGCGGGGTGCGCCGGAGTGCCTTGAAGGCCGCCACCAGGGCTTCGTCACCCCGTGCACCGCGCCGCGCCCGGTGCCGGACGTCGCCCCCGTCCCGAACGCGTCCGGCACCACTGCCGCCGACCGCGGGCTCAGCTCGCGGAGAAGGTAATGTCCTGCTGCTGCACCGCGTGGAAGCGGGGCAGCGGGAGGCCGGAACCGGCGGTGAGTTCCATCACCGTGGCCTCGACGCGGGCGGTGCCGGGGGGTGACCGGGTGGGACGGCTTGCCGGAGTTCTCCCAGGCGTGTTCCATGCCGTCGCAGACCGCCTGGGTGCCGCCGATGCCGTGCCGGACCGAGGGGTCGCCCTGGGAGACGGAGGAACTGACGTACGCCGGGCCCGAGTTGCCGAGACAGCGGTAGGTGCCGGAAAGGGTGACGGTGCCGTCCGGGGCGATGCTGCCCGTGGGGTCGACCGTCACCGTCTCGTAGGAGTCGGCGGACGCGGTCGCGGCGGGGGCGCCGGCCAGCAGGAGCAGCGCGGCACCGGCCGCCGTACCGAGGACGGAACGCAGGGACATGGGGATACCTCCTGGAGTTGGGGCCTCCACTGGTACCGGGCGAGCGCCCCGACTCCCGTGATCCTCACTCCTTCGGTGGCGAGTCCGCGCCGGGCGATGCGATCGTCACTCCTCAGGGTTCCTCAGGGTTCCTCAGGGTTCCTCGGGGTTCCTCGGGGTTCCCCAGGTGGCGGCTCCGCATCGACCGTCGTGGAACCGTCCGAGTGTTGTCCGCGTGTTGTCACGCTTCACAGCGGGCTGTTCCGATGAGTTCGCGCCGGGAGGATGGTCTGTACAGGCGATGCGGGCGGTGACGGAGCCGCCGGAACGGATCGCATCCGACGTGGAGGTACGCCATGTGTTCCCACCAGTCCTCGTGCCCCGTGACCGACACCCGCACCGAGACCCCGCACATCGTCTCCGCCCACCCCGAGCAGGGCTGGACGCTGCTGTGCGACGGCGCGATCGTCTTCGACGACACCGGGGCCCTGCTCCCCGACGGCCGGATCGTCGCCCCGCACCGGGTGCCGGCGGACCAACTCGCCGTCGCCGCCTGACCGTTCGGCTCGCCGGCGATACGGCGGGACCGCCGGGCACAGCCCGCGGCACCGCCACCCGCGCACGGCGCAGGTTCGGCTTGCGCACCCGAGGTGACCAGCAGCGATGCCGTCGGCCTAAGATGATCAACGTGTCCGACCAGCATGCTCCACGGTCTCTCATCGTCACGCTCTACGGCGCGTACGGCCGCTTCGTGCCCGGCCCGGTCCCGGTCGCGGAACTGATCCGGCTCCTGGCCGCCGCCGGCGTCGACGCACCGTCCGTGCGCTCCTCCGTGTCCCGCCTCAAACGGCGCGGGCTGCTTCTGCCCGCGCGTACCGCACAGGCGCCGCCGGTTACGAACTCTCGCCCGAGGCACGGCAGTTGCTCGACGACGGCGACCGGCGCGTCTACGCGAGCACTCCCCGGAGGACGAGGGCTGGGTGCTCGCGGTGTTCTCCGTACCGGAGTCGGAGCGCCAGAAGCGGCACGTCCTGCGCTCGCGCCTGTCCGGCCTCGGCTTCGGCACCGCAGCCCCGGCGTGTGGATCGCACCCGCCCGGCTCCACGAGGAGACCCGGCACATCCTCCACCGGCTGCACCTCGACCCGTACGTGGACTTCTTCCGCGGCGAGCACCTCGGCTTCGCGCCGACCGCCGAGGCAGTGGCCCGCTGGTGGGACCTGCCCGTGATCGCCGCGCAGCACCAGGCGTTCCTCGACCGCCACGCGCGCGTGCTGCACGCCTGGGAGCAGCGCCCGGACACCCCGCCCGAGGACGCCTACCGCGACTACCTCCTCGCCCTGGACTCCTGGCGCCATCTCCCTACGTCGACCCCGGACTGCCCGCGACCCTGCTCCCCGGGACTGGCCCGGCGTCCGCTCGGCCGAGGTGTTCCGGGCGCTGCACGAGCGGCTGCGGGACGCGGGAGCGGTCTTCGCAGGCGTGTGAGGGCGGTAACTCAGCCAGACCTCAGGCTGACCTGATTCTTACCCGCATGACGCCCTCGGGGCCCGTTTCGGACGGGCCCCGAGGGCGTTCTCTTGCCCAGCCGAAATAGCCTGTCGAAATGACCTGTTGCCGTCGCATCCGTCACGAGTCGTCAATAGCGCGGTAACAACGGGAGCAGTTGTGCGGGAGGGACCGTTGAACGGGGTATGCCGCTCGGTACCGGGGCGAAGGTCCCGTCCGGCGCCTGCCGAGAGACTCTGACAAAGGGCGCCGTACCATTCATATAGTTGAAAGCAGGACAGCCTGCTCCATGAACGGACCCGCCTTGCAAGAACGACCCTCCGCCTCCGCCTCCTGGCGCATCGCACTGCCGCACACCGCCGCGGCCGTGCCGGTGGCCCGCGCGCTGGTCCGTACGGCTCTGTCCGAGGTCAAGTACACGGCCGACAGTGACACCGCGGAGCTGCTGACGGCGGAACTGGTCGCGAACGCGGTGGAGCACACCGCCGGTGACGCTCCCATAGAGCTCGTGGTCGAGCTGCTGCCCACCGGCTGCCAGGTCGAGGTGCACGACCCCGACCCGGAGCCGCCGGGAAGTCTCACGAAACCCGTCGTCGAGGACCCCGACCCCTGGCAGGAGCACGGGCGCGGCCTGCTGCTGATCCGCGCCCTCAGCTCGTCCTGCGGTCACCGCCCCACCGAGTCGGGCAAGGCCGTGTGGTTCAGGCTGCCCGTCGTACCGCCCCAGTGGCGCCCGGCGGGATAGCCGCCGTAGGAGATCGGGCCTGGTCAGGCCAGCGTGGCGACCAAGACGGCCTTGATCGTGTGGAGTCGGTTCTCCGCCTGGTCGAAGACGACCGAGTGCGGGGACTCGAAGACCTCGTCCGTGACCTCCAGGGAGTCGAGGCCGTGGGTCTCGTATATCTCGCGGCCGACCTTGGTGCCGAGGTCGTGGAAGGCCGGCAGGCAGTGCAGGAACTTGACGTCCGGGTTGCCGGTGGCCCGTAGGACGTCCATGGTCACCGCGTACGGCGCGAGGGCCGCGATCCGCTCGTCCCAGACCTGCTTGGGCTCGCCCATGGAGACCCAGACGTCGGTGACGACGAAGTCGGCGCCCGCGACGCCCTCCTCGATCTCCTCGGTGAGCGTGATGCGGGCACCGCTCTGCGCGGCGAGAGAGCGGGCGGCGGTGACGATCTCCCCGGCGGGCCAGTACGACTTCGGGGCGACGATCCGTACGTCCATGCCCAGCAGGGCGCCGGTGACGAGGTAGGAGTTGCCCATGTTGAAGCGGGCGTCGCCGAGGTAGGCGAAGGCGATCTGCCGTAGCGGCTTGTCGCTGTGCTCGGTCATGGTGAGCACGTCGGCGAGCATCTGGGTGGGGTGCCAGTCGTCGGTGAGCCCGTTGTAGACCGGCACGCCCGCGTACGCGCCCAGCTCTTCGACGGCGACCTGGCTGTCGCCGCGGTACTCGATGGCGTCGAACATACGACCGAGCACCCGCGCGGTGTCCTTCACGGACTCCTTGTGCCCGATCTGCGAGCCCGACGGGTCGAGGTAGGTCGTCGAGGCCCCCTGGTCGGCGGCGGCGACCTCGAACGCGCAGCGGGTGCGCGTCGAGGTCTTCTCGAAGATCAGCGCGATGTTCTTCCCCGACAGGTACCGCGTCTCGCCCCCGGCCTTCTTGGCGGCCTTCAGCTCGGCGGCCAGCTCGATCAGGCCGCGGAACTCCTCCTCGGAGAAGTCCAGCTCCTTGAGGAAGTGGCGGCCGGCGGGGCGGTCGGGACTGTCGCCATGGGGGCGCTCCATCGATGCAGGTACGGGGATACGGGGACACGAGGACACGGGGACATGGGGAACCCGTGCTTACTTTTGGAATTCTATACGATACATAGAATTTCTATACGGCATCCCGTCTGTCCCGCTATACGGCGTCCCGCTCGACCGGGCAGCTCATGCAGCGCGCCCCCGCCCCGGCCCCGGCCCAGCTCGCTGCCCGGGATCTCGATCACCTCGATGCCCTGCTTGCGCAGATAGGTGTTGGTGGTGGCGTTCCGCTCGTACGCGACGACGACGCCGGGCTCGACGGCGAGGACGTTGCAGCCGTCGTCCCACTGCTCGCGCGCGGCGGCGTGCACGTCCTGGGTGGCGGTCAGGACCCGGATCCCGCCCAGCCCGAGGGCGGCGGCGATCGCTTGGTACATGTGCTCCGGCGGATGGTCGGTGACCTTCAACTCCCTTTCTCCGACGCCCGGTTCGATGGTGTACGACCGCAGCATGCCGAGCCCGCCGTACTGGGTGAAGGTGTCGCCGTCGACCATCGTCATCACCGTGTCGAGGTGCATGAAGGCGCGCTGCTTGGGGATGTCGAGGGCCACGATCGTGCGCGCGGAGCCCTCGGCGAACAGCTTGTGCGCGAGCATCTCGACGGCCTGCGGGGTGGTCCGCTCGCTCATGCCGATGAGCACCGCGCCGTTCCCGATGACGAGCACGTCGCCGCCCTCGATGGTGGACGGGTAGTCGGCCTGCCCCTCGGACCAGACGTGGAACTTCTCGCCGCGGAAGAGCGGGTGGTGCCGGTAGATCGCCTCGAAGTGGACGGTCTCGCGTTGCCGGGCCGGCCAGCGCATGGCGTTGACGGAGACGCCGTCGTAGATCCAGGCGGAGGTGTCGCGGGTGAAGAGGTGGTTGGGGAGCGGGGCGAGCAGGAAGTCGTCGAGGTCCATGACGTGGAAGCGGACGGAGGTCGGCTCCGCGTGCGCCTCCAGGAACTCCCGCTTGGTCATGCCGCCCACCAGCGCCTCGGCCAGTTCGGGTGCGGGCAGCGCTTCGAAGGCGGCGCGGAGGTGGTCGGTGGCGAGGGGGCCGTACTCCTTCTCGTCGAAGACGCGGTCCAGGACGAGCGCGCGGGCCTCGGGGATCGCCAGGGACTCGGCGAGCAGGTCGCCGAAGAGGTGGACGGCGACACCTCGGTCGCGCAGCACGTCCGCGAAGCCGTCGTGCTCGGCGCGCGCCCGGCGCACCCAGAGCACGTCGTCGAAGAGGAGCGCGTCCTTGTTGCCGGGGTGAGCCTTTGAGCTCCAGATCCGGCCGGTGCAGGATGACGCGGCGCAGCCGCCCGGTCTCGAGTCGACATGGAGTGCCATGCCTCCATCCTGACCACACCGGGCCGAGTTCACCCCGTACTTTTCATACTGCACTTGTTCTCGTCCTCTTGACGACAAGTGCGAAGTCCGCTTATCGTCTTACTGACGAGATCGAGGCGGGATCTGACCGGATCCCCTGGGAACGACCGGATCTGAGGGACTCTGATGGCCGACATCACCCGGCGCCTGGGCTGGCGCCACCTGCGCGGGGCGCCGACGGCGCACATCCGGCACCACCGCGGGGGCAAGCTGCTGCACGACGGTCCCGGACTCAGCTTCTGGTTCCGCGCGTTGACCGCCGCACTCTCCGAAGTGCCGGTCGACGACCGCGAGTTGGCCATGACCTTCCATGCCCGTACGTCCGACTTCCAGGACGTGGCGGTGCAGGCGACCGTCACCTACCGGATCAGCGACCCGGCCCTCGCCTCCGCCCGCCTCGACTTCTCCGTCGACCCGGACACGGGCGTGTGGCGGGGCTCGCCCCTCGAACAGCTCGGCACCCTGCTCACCGAGACGGCCCAGCAGCACGCGTTGGCGGTCCTCGCCAGGACCCCCTCGCCGCCGCGCTGGTCGACGGGGTGACGGCGGTACGGGAGCGGATCGCGGCCGGGCTGGGTGCCGAACCCCGGCTGCCGGCCACCGGCATCGAGGTGGTCGCCGTCCGCGTGATGGCGATCCGCCCCGAGCCCGAGGTGGAGCGGGCGCTGCGCACCCCGGCCCGCGAGCAGATCCAGCAGGAGGCGGACAAGGCCACCTACGAACGCCGGGCGGTGGCCGTCGAGCGGGAGCGCGCGATCGCCGAGAACGAACTCGACAGCCAGATCGAACTCGCCCGCCGCGAGGAGCAGTTGGTCGACCAGCGCGGCACCAACACGCGCCGCGAGGCCGAGGAGCACGCGGCGGCCGACGGCGTACGGGCCGAGGCGGAGGCGACCCGCACGGTACGGCTGGCCGACGCCGAGGCGGCCCGTTCGGTACGGCTCGCCCGTGCCGAGGCCGAGGGTGCGCGCGAGGTGGGTGACGCGCGGGCGCACGCCCAGGCGGCGTGGCTGCGGGTGCACGCCGATGTCGACGTGGCGACGCTGAACGCGCTCACCGGGACACGGCTCGCGGAGAACCTGCCGAACATCGACAGCATCACCATCTCGCCGGACGTGCTGACGGGGCTGCTGACCAGGCTCGCCGGCGGTGCCGGGGAGACGGGCGCGTGAGTCTCGCGCCGCGGGCCGTCATCGTCCACCGGACCACGGAGTACGAGGAGTTGGTGGCCCGGCACGGGACGCACGGGCAGGCCGCGTACTTCCTCCGGTCGCGCGGGCGGGACATCGAGGAGGTCGCCGAACGGCACCGCAGGACCCGGCGGGCGCTGGCCGAGGTGTCGGCGGCGATCCCCCTGACCTGGCGTCAGACCCAGGTCGAGCGGGCCGACTTGGACCGGTTCCTGTTCGCACCGGAGGATGTGGTGGCCGTGGTCGGGCAGGACGGGCTGGTCGCGAACGTCGCCAAGTACCTCACCGGGCAACCGGTGTTGGGCTTCGACACCGATCCCGGGCGCAACCCCGGTGTCCTGGTCCGGCACAGCCCGTCGGCCGCGGCCACGCTGCTGCCCTCGGCGCACTCGGTGGGTACCGGGGTGGACGAACTCACCATGGTCGAGGCCGTCGCCGACGACACGCAGCGGCTGGTCGCGCTCAACGAGATCTATCTGGGAGCCGTCGGTCATCAGACGGCCCGATACCGCCTGGGTCTGGAGGGCGACGGGGGTGTCGTCGAGGCCCAGGCGTCCTCCGGGGTGCTCGTGGGAACGGGCACGGGGGCCACGGGGTGGCTCGGTCGGTGTGGCAGGAACGGGGCAGTGCCCTGTCCCTGCCACACCCCCCTCGGAGGGCAGGCTCGTCTGGTTCGTACGGGAGGCGTGGCCGTCACCGGTGACCGGCACGTCGTTGGTCTCCGGGGAGCTGGTCGGTTCAGCGGTGCTTGAACTCACCGTGGAGTCCGAGGCGTTGATCGTGTTCGGGGACGGGATGGAGGGGGATGCGGTGGAGTTGACGTGGGGGCAGGGGGTTCGGGTCGGGGTGTGCGGGCAGAGGTTGCGGCTCGTCGGCTGAACGTCCGTGGGGGCTCCGCCCCAGACCCCCGTTTCCCGCCCACCCGCACCACACCTCACAACCGAGGATCCACCGGCTCGGACTCCAACGCCAGCACCCCGAACACCGCCTCGTGCACCCGCCACAACGGCTCCCCTCGGCCAGCCGATCCAGCGCCTCAAGACCCAGCGCGTACTCCCGAATCGCCAGGGACCGCTTGTGGTTCAGGAACCGCCCCGCAGCCGCGAGAGGTTGTCGGGCCGCGTGTACTCCGGCCCGTAGATGATCCGCAGATACTCCCGCCCCCGGCACTTGATCCCGGGCTGAACAAGCCGCCCGGCGCCGCTGCGCACCACCGCTCCGACCGGCTTGACGACCATGCCCTCGCCGCCGCGCCCGGTCATCTCCAGCCACCAGTCGACACCGGCCTGGACGGACTCGGGGTCACCGGTGTCGACGTAGAGACGACGGGTGGTCTGCAGCAGGCCCGTGCCGTCGTGTTCGACGAGCCGGTCCAGCAGGGCGAGTTGGTCGTCGTGCGGGAGTGCGGCGAGGCTGCGTCCCTGGACCGCGAGGAACTGGAACGGGGCGAGGCGGACACCGTCGAGGCCGGTCGTGGTCCAGCAGTAGCGCCGGTACGCGTCGGTGAACGCCGAGGCGTCCGCGTCGCGTTCACGCTGCCGGGAGAGCAGCGCGTCCACGTCGACACCCCGGCCCGCCGCACCCTCCAGCGCGGTGAGCGCACCCGGGAACACCGCGCGCGCCGCCGCACCGACCGCCGCGTACTGACCGCGCAGCAGCCCGGACGCCTTCAGCGACCACGGCATCAACTCCGCGTCCAGCAGCACCCAGTCGGTGTCCAGCTCGGCCCACAGGCCCGACTCGTCCAGCGCCGTCCGGAGCCGGCCGAGGATCTCCTCCGTGACCGCCGCGTCGTCGAAGAACGGACGCCCCGTACGCGTGTAAAGGGACCCGGTGGGCCCGCCGTCCACACCGAACCGCTTCGCCGCAGCCTCCGCGTCCCGGCACACCAGCGCCACCGCCCGCGACCCCATGTGCTTCTCCTCGCACACGACCCGCGCGACCCCGTCCTCGGCGTACTGCGCGAACGCCTCGGCCGGGTGCTCCAGGAAGTGTCCGTCAGCGGTTCCGCCGCGGGCGTCCACGTGCGAGGTCGCCGTGGGAGCCATCGTCGGCGGCAGATACGGCAGCAGGCGCGGGTCGACCGCGAAGCGGCTCATGACCTCCAGGGCCGCCGCCGCGTTCTCCTCGCGGACCGACACCCGCCCGGCGTACCGGGTCTCCACCACCCGGCGGCCGTGCACGTCCGCCAGGTCGAGCGGGCGGCCGTCGTGGCCGCCGGGTGCCTCGGTGCGCAGCGGACGGGTCGGCTCGTACCAGACCTGCTCGGCCGGTACGTCGACCAACTCCCGCTCCGGCCACCGCAGGGCGGTCAGCTTGCCGCCGAAGACGGCGCCCGTGTCGAGGCAGATGGTGTTGTTGAGCCAGGTGGCCTCGGGAACCGGGGTGTGACCGTAGACGACCGCCGCCCGACCTCGATAGTCCTCGGCCCACGGATAGCGCACCGGCAGGCCGAACTCGTCGGTCTCGCCGGTGGTGTCGCCGTAGAGGGCGTGCGAGCGGACCCGGCCGGAGGTGCGACCGTGGTACTTCTCGGGCAGCCCGGCGTGGCAGACCACGAGCCTGCCGCCGTCGAGGACGTAGTGGCTGACGAGTCCGTCGATGAACTGCCGTACCTGGGCGCGGAATTCGTCGGTCTCCTCTTCCATCTGCCCGATGGTCTCGGCGAGGCCGTGGGTGTGCTGGACCTTGCGGCCCTTGAGGTAGCGGCCGTACTTGTTCTCGTGGTTGCCGGGGACGCACAGCGCGTTGCCCGAGCCGACCATGGACATCACCCGGCGCAGCACACCGGGCGAGTCGGGGCCGCGGTCGACGAGGTCGCCGACGAAGACGGCCGTGCGGCCCGCCGGGTGGACGCCGTCGTCGTAGCCCAACTTGCCGAGCAGGGTCTCCAGTTCGGCGGCGCAGCCGTGGATGTCGCCGATGATGTCGAAGGGGCCGGTGAGGTGGGTCAGGTCGTTGTACCGCTTCTCGGTGACGACCGTCGCGTTCTCGATCTCCTCGACGCCGCGCAGGACGTGCACCTTGCGGAAGCCCTCGCGCTCCAAGCCTCGCAGGGAGCGCCGGAGTTCGCGAGTGTGGCGGGTGATGACGCGGCGCGGCATGTCGGCGCGGTCGGAGCGGGAGGCGTTGCGCTCGGCGCACACCTCTTCCGGTACGTCGAGCACGATGGCGATGGGCAGCACGTCGAACTGCTTGGCCAGGTCGATCAGTTGGCGTCGGCTGTCCTGCTGCACGCTGGTCGCGTCGACGACGGTGCGGCGGCCGGCGGCGAGGCGCTTGCCCGCGATGTAGTGCAGGACGTCGAAGGCGTCCCGGCTGGCGCTCTGGTCGTTCTCGTCGTCGGCGACCAGGCCCCGGCAGAAGTCCGAGGAGATGACCTCGGTGGGCTTGAAGTGGCGGTGCGCGAACGTGGACTTGCCCGAGCCGGAGGCACCGATCAGCACCACGAGGGAGAGGTCGGTGACGGGCAGGGTCCGTACCTTCGCGGGGGTCTCGTTCGTCATGCGGCCTTCTCCTCCTTCACGGTGGTCATACGGAACACGGCCATCTGGGTGGGCGGGCCCACCTCGGGGTCGTCGGGCCCGACCGGTACGAACTCGACTTCGTAGCCGTGCCGTTGGGCGACCTTCGCCGCCCACGCGCCGAACTCGGCGCGCGTCCACTCGAAGCGGTGGTCGCCGTGCCGTACGTGCCCGGCCGGGAGGGACTCCCAGCGGACGTTGTACTCGACGTTCGGGGTGGTGACGACGACCGTCCTGGGGCGGGCGGCGCCGAACACCGCGTACTCCAGGGCCGGCAGCCTGGGCAGGTCGAGGTGCTCGATGACCTCGCTGAGCACGGCCGCGTCGTAGCCCTTGAGGCGGTTGTCGGTGTAGGCGAGGGAGCTCTGGAAGAGCTGGACGCGCGAGGCCTGTCGCTCGCCCATGCGGTCGAGCTTGAGGCGGCGGCCGGCGATGGTGAGCGCCCGCATCGACACGTCGGTGCCGACGATCTCGGTGAACCGGGTGTCCTTGAGGAGCGCCTGCACCAACTGGCCCTGTCCGCAGCCGAGATCGAGCACGCGGGCGGCACCGGACGTCTTGAGCGTGTCGACGATCGCGTCCCGGCGCTGCACGGCGAGGGGTGTCGGCTTCTCCTCGGTCTCGGTCTCCGCCTCGACGGCGTTGTCGATCTCCTCGACCTCGCTGTCGTCGGCCTCGGCGAGCCGCACCAGCTCCAGCCGCTCCATGGCCTCCTGGTGAGGGACCAACGGCGGGACAGATAGCGGCTGGTGATGAGTTTCTGCTCGGGGTGCGCGGGCAGCCAGCCCTCGCCCGCGCGCAGCAGTTTGTCGACCTCGTCGGTCGCCACCCAGTAGTGCTTGGCGTCGTCCAGGACCGGGAGCAGGACGTAGAGGTGGCGCAGTGCCTCCGCGAGGGTCAGCGTCTGCGACTCCAGGACGAGGCTGACGTACCGCGAGTCGCCCCACTCGGGGAACTCCGCGTCCAGCGCGACCGGTTCGGCGGTGACCGTCCAGCCGAGCGGCGCGAAGAGGTTCCGTACGAGGTCGGGGCCACCCCTGGCGGGCAGCGCGGGTACCTCGACGCGCAGCGGCAGCGGCTGTCCTGCGCGCTCGGGGCGGGCGGTGCACACGCCCCGCATGGCGCTGGAGAAGACCGCGCTCAGGGCGACGGCGAGGAGTGAAGAGGCCGCGTACGGGCGGTCGTTGACGTACTGCGCGAGCGCCGCGTCGGGCGCGCCGCCGCGTCCTCTGCCCTTGCCGCGCCGGACCAGCGCCACCGCGTCGACCTCCAGCAGGAGCGCCGCCGTGCAGCGCTCGGCATCGGCCTCCGGGTAGACGACGTGCGCCTTGCCGTAGGACGTGGAGAACGCCTGCGCCTTGTCGGGATGCTTGTGCAGCAGGAAACCGAGGTCGGTGGCGGGGCGCTCTGGGGTGCCGGTGGTACTGATCGTCAGGAACACGGTGGGTATGCCTCGAAACGTCTGCTGAGCCTCTGAACTGGGGAAGCGCGCCACCGCGGAACTCGGGGCGCCCGCCCAACGTACAGCGAACATCCCTCACGGACTCAGGCATTTTCCCCCGCCCCTCCCCGTCGGGCGGCCGTGACGGTCGGCGTTTCTTGCGGCGCCGTGGGCGGGCTGGTAGGACTGAGCCGCGCTGTCGCCGTCACATGTTCGATTCTGCGGGGTTCATGTGGTCGCCACGGCCTTGCCGTCCTCGTCTCGGCGGAGCCCCGACGCTCCGCGCCCAAGTCGGCGGCGGATGCCGGTAGTTGCCCGGCGGGCCACCCAGCACGGGCTGGTGCTGGCCGCCGTGGCGGTGACCGTGCTGCTGTGCGCGACGGCGCTGGCCGCGCTCACGGCGCTGGCGGGGAGTTCGGTGCAGTCCGGGGCCGCACGGCGGCTGGCCGCCGATCCCGGTGCGCAGGTGAACGTCAACGCGTCCTACCGGGCGGGGGGCATGGCCGCCGCCGACCGGGATGTGCGGGCCGCCGCCGCGCGGGTGTTCGCCGGGGTGCCGCAGCGGACGTACGTGGGACTGCTCGGCACCTCGCCCGTGTCCGTCTCCGGGATCGACGGGGTCGCGGGTCCGCCGCGCGGGCCCGGGGGCAGCGGGCTGCATCCGTCGCCGTACAACAGCCGGGCACGTTCGGGAGTTGGTGGCCGGGCGGTGGCCCGCGGGTACCGCCGACGCACCGGCCGGTGCGTTCACCTCGCTGCCCGATGTCCCGGTCGCCACCGGGTCCACCGCGCCGGTCGACACGGCGATACCCGTCGCGCTCGCCAAACGCCTCGGTGTCGGCGCCGGTTCGCGGCTCCGGGTGCGGGACGCGTTCAGCCGGCCCATGACCCTGCGGATCACCGGCGTGTTCCGGGCGAGCGGTGCGGTCGGGTTCTGGCCCGCGATGGCCGGTGACCTGACCGAGGGCGAGACCGCCGACCAGGATCTGCTGGTGGTCTCGGCGGCGGCGCTGAACGGCAGTGCCGTGCTGAACGGGCATCTCACCGCCCACTGGAGCGTGCAGCCCGACCTCTCCCGGCTCGACGCGGACGGCCTGGCCCAACTGCACGGCCGGCTGCGGGCGTTCTCCGGCAGCCAGAGCCAGGTGTCGGTGTTCGGCGGACGGCAGCCGTCCCTGGACGACCTGACGGTGGCGTCCGGACTGCCGGGCGCCATCGACGACTTGACCGTCCCGACGGTCGCCGCCCGCTCCTCCCTGTATCTGCCGAGCGTGCTCCTCGCGGTCCTCGCCCTGGCCACCCTGGTGCTCGCCGCCCGTCAGCTGACCGTGCGCCGACGCGACGAGCTGGCCCTCCAACAGGCGCGGGGCGCGGGCACGTTGAGGCTGCTGCGCGGCGCTGCGGCCGAGTGGGCGCTCACCGGCATCCCGGCCGCCCTGGCCGCGCCGTTCCTGGCCGGGCTGCTGCACCCCGGCACCCGGGGCGCCGACGCGTGGGCGGCCGTAGGGCTGACGTTGGTGGTGCACGCGGCGGCGGTGCTGCTGCCCGTGCTGCCGTCGGCGCGGGCGCGGGGTGGCCGGGTGCGCGGGCCGCCGCGGCCCAACGGCTGGGCGTGGACCTGGCGTTGGTGGCCGTGGCGACCCTGGGGTATCTGGAGCTGCGGCGGCATCACTCGCTGATCGCCGACGTGGGCTCGGGCAGCGCTTCCGTGGACCCGGTGCTGGTGCTGGTGCCGACATTGGTGGCGGGTGCCGCCGCACTGCTGTTGCTGCGGCTGCTGCCGCTCACCTCGCTGCTGCTGGACGCGTTCGGGCGGCGTGGCCGGGGCTCGTACTCGCCCTGGCCGGTTGGCAGTTGAGCCGCCGGGCCGCTCGCAATGCCGGGCCGGTGGTGCTGATGTGTCTGGCCGTGGCGGTGAGCGCCTTCGCCACCACCGCGCTCGCGTGTCTGGGCGGACTGGCGTCGGAGGAGGCCGCGTTCACCGTCGGCGCGGACGTACGGATCGACCCGTCGGCCGACGACGGCTATCCCTCCGCCGTCCTGGGCGCCGCCTATCGCGCGCTGCCGGGGGTGACCTCCGTGACCCCGGTGACACGGGCGACGGTGAACCTGCCCGGCGGCGCCACCGAGGACCTGGTCGGCACGGTCGGCGGGCCCGCGCCCCGCACCCCGGCTCCGGTCGTCCCGGGCATACGGCTGCCCGGGCGGCCGACCGCGCTGCTGCTGGACGAGCGGCTGCGCGGCGACGGCAGCCGGGTGGCGCCGAGCCTGGAACTGACCGTGCAGGACGCGTCCGGCCTGGTCAGCGCCGTACCGGCCCGGCTGCCCGCCGCCGACGGCGCCCGGCACACGGTCGCGGTGCCGCTGGCCGTGGCGCTGAGCGGCGGCCACCCGAGGGCGTATCCGCTGACGGTGACCGCGATCAGCGTCCTGCCGCAGCCGAACGTTGCTCCCGCCCGGCTGGACCTGGACCTGCTCCGGGTCGGCGCACGCGACACCGCCGACACCTGGGTGACCCAACTCCCCGGCGGTCAGGCCTGGTCCGACGGCACGGACCACGCCGCCGACGCCACCAAGGGGGCCTGCAAGGGGAAACTGGCCGGGAGTTACGAACCCGGCGTCCCCGGAGTGTGCTCGATCGCGCCGCGCGGCTCCGAGGTGCTCCGGGCCACCGTCAGCACCGGGGTCCGGCCCTCGCAGGCGATCTCGGACACCTTCGGCGGCCTGTCGGCCGGTGACTACACGACCGAGCCCGGCAGCCAAGTGCGGTTCGTAGCAGGGCCGTCCGGCGGCCCGGCACCCTCCCCGTGCGCGCCGACGCCTCGACGTTGAACGCGGCCCGTCTGCGCATCGGCAGTACGACCACGCTCGACCTGGGCGGTGGCCGGATCACCGCGAGGATCGTGGGCCGCGTCGACTCGCCGCCCGGACTCGGCCGCGCGCAGGGGCACTTGATCGCCGACCAGCGTCAACTCTCCAGCGCGCTCACGTTCGTCGGAGCCGACCAGGAAGACCCCGCGTTCTGGTGGCTGGGCAGCGGCGACAGCGCGCGTACGGCCGCCGCCGCCGAGGCGCAGCCCGCGCTGGGCGCCGTCACCACCACGGCACGCACCGCCGCCGCCCTCCAGGCCGACCCGTTCCGCGGCGGGCTGCGCCGGGTGCTGGAACTGGTCCGGTATCTGGCCCCCGGCTTCGCGGTCATCGCGTTTACCGTGCACGCGGTGGTCTCCACCCGGGAGCGCCGCAAGGAGTTCGCGCTGCTGCGCGCGATCGGCGTCCGCGCCAAGAGCCTGTCCGCGCTGCTGGGCGCCGAACAGGTGGGCCTGGCGCTGTTCGCGGTGATCCCGGGGGCGCTCCTGGGCATGGCCCTGGCCGCCGTCGTACTGCCCCTGGTCACCGTGGACGACACCGGCCAGGCCCCCTATCCACCGCTGCCCCAGATCACCCCCTGGGCCACCGTCACCCTCACCGCGCTGGCGACCGCCCTCGCCATCAGCGCGATCGTCCTGGCCCTGGCACGGCTACTGGCCCGGGTCGACCTGGTCCGCGTCCTGCGAGCGGGGAAGACCGTTGAGCCACACGACAGAGCGGGCGGCGACCCGCCCCACGACCACGGGCACGGCGGTGACCCGGCGTCTGATCCGCCGCGAGACCCGCGGCGACCTCCCCTGCTGGCCTGCCTCGCGGTACTCGTCCTGCTGCTGACCGCGCTCTGCGCCTGGGCTCCCGCCCTCGCGGGCCGCCAGGAGGACCGCGCGCTACGACAGCGCGTCGACGCGGCGCAGACCCAGGCGCCCCTGATCAGCCTGAGCACCACCCCGGAGGTCTTCACCACCGCACCGCCCGCCGTCGACATGGCCTCCCTGCTCACCGCGGGCCGCACCCTCACCGAGCAACTCGGCTCCGCGGCACGGCACTTGTCCTTCACGGGCGGCAGCTACGACTACGACCCGGCATCCCTGCTCTCACCCCGGCCACCGGGTCCGGCGAACACGAGCACCAACCTGACGGCCAGTTATCTACCGGCCGCACGAACCCACCTGCGCTACATCAGCGGCCAACCACCGGCGGATCACACCCCGTTGGCCACCCCGCCCCAGATAGCCCTGTCGCAGACCACCGCGCAGGCACTCGGCGTCCGGACCGGCAGCCGACTGTCCCTGGAGTTCCCCGGACCCCGAGGCCCAGAACGCACCGCCCCACGCGACCCTGTCGGTGAGCGGGATCTACCGCGCCACGGCCGCCGCCGACGACTTCTGGACCGGCCGCGAGACCCTGGACCGGCCCGCGCGCTACGCGGCGGAACGCTCCGCCGGCACCGTGCTCGCCGTCCACGGACTCGTCGGCCGCGACGCCGCCGACCTGCTGGCCGGCGTCGGGGTGGGCGGCCCCGGGTGACCTGGCAGCTGCGCGCCGACCTGTCCGGGGCGGCCTACGACCGGGCCCGCGCCCTGACCGGACCGCTCTCCCACTACAGCGCCGACCTCAGCGCCGCCCGCTGCCAGGGCAGCGACTGGGTCACCGGCGACATCAGCTGCCAGATCGGCGACCAGACCACCGGCTCCCTGCTGGTGACCGACTCCCTGACCCCGCTGCTCATCGCGTTCACCGCCCAGGACCACCAGGCCCGAGCGCTCGCGACCTACGCCGTCGACGCGCTGGCGGCGGTCGCGCTGGCCACCGTCGCCGTCGCCGTACGCCTGCTGCTGCGCCGGAGGCAGCCGCAACTTCGGTTGCAGCGGGCGCGGGGCGCGTCCACCACGCGGCTGGTGCTGCTGCGCTGCGCGGTGGCGTGGCCGGTGGTGGTGCTCGCGGCGCTGCTCGGCTGGGCGGTCGGGCGGGCCCTCGCGCCCACCGGCGCGTCCGGCTCGCCGCAGCCCCTGCCCGCCGCCCTCGCCACCGCCGCGGTGCTGCTGACGGTGCCGCTGATGACCTGGCTCGCGGTCCGCGAACCGCACAGACCCGGCCGCCTGCGCCGCACCCGCCGGAAGACCGCCGTGGGCCGCCGCGTGGTCCTGGAACTGACGGTGCTGCTCGCGACGGCGGCCGGTGTGGTCGCCCTGCGCTCACAGGGCCCCGACGGAATCCTGGGCGCGGTACCGGTGCTGGTGGCGCTGTCCGTCGTACTGCTCCTGCTGCGCGTCTATCCGCTCGTGCTCCGCCTGGTGCTGCGGCAGGCGCGGCGCGGTCGGGGAACGGTCGGCTTCATCGGCGCGGCCCGGGCCGCCCATGACGCCCCGGCGACCGGGCTGGCCCTGTTCGTCCTCGTCCTGACCCTGGGCACGGCCGTGTTCGGCGGTCTCGTGCAACGCACGATCGGCGACGGGCTGGCCACGGGAGCGGCCTGGACGAGCGGCGCGGACGCGAGCGCGACGGTGGCGGGGACGGTGGCCGTGGCACCGGGGCCGCCACGACGACCGGTATCCGGACCGCCCTCCAGCGGCTGTACGCCCTCGACCTCGTCGGGCAGGACGACGGGGCGGTGGTCTCGCAGGTCGCCGTGATCACCGTGGACCCGCGTCAACTGGCCGCCGTGGCACCGAAGTCGGGGCTGGCCGAGGCGCTGCTGTCCGGGCTGGGCGGCGGGTCGGCGGCCCGGGTCGACGCGCGGGTCCCGCTGCCGTCCTTCGTCTCCCCGGCCTGCGGGCGGCCGAGCGCACCGGCGGTTTCGGCGCCACGGTCGTGACGCAGGGCGAGCCCCCGGTGGACCTGACCTTCAGGCCGGTCGGCACCCTCACCACCGACGAACTGCGCGATCCTCTCCTCGGGCCGGTCACGGCGCGGATCCCGGCGGGGACGCCGATGCTGATCACCGTCGTGGGGGCGGAGCGGTTGCTGCCCCAACAAGCCTCAGGGAGCACCGTCCTGCTCCTCGGAGGCGACGGCAAGGGGAAGGGCGGCGAGGCGACGGCGTTGCGGTCGGCGGCGGCCAGGGCGCTCGGGCCGCTGGCGCAGATCCGTGTCCGCTCCGAGACGTTGAGCACCCTGCGCGCGGACGGCCTGACCCAGGGCCTCGGCACGATCTACGCCACCACCTCGATCCTGGCCGCCCTGTCCGGCTTGCTCGCGCTGGCCCTGGAGCTGACGCTCACCGCCCACGATCGCGGCCGAACGACCGCGTTCCTGCGCACACTTGGCCTCGGCGCCAGAGAAGCCGGGGTGATCCACTTCCTCCAGCTGCTTCCGCTGGCGGCGGCGACCGCGCTGGGCGGCACCCTGCTCGGCCTGCTCGAACCCCGGCTCCTGGCACCGACGTTGGACCTACGACAGTTCACCGGCGGCCCGGCCCAACCGGCGCTGCGGACCGACTTCTCGCTCACCCTCGCGCTGGTCGCGGGCGTGACACTGCTCATCCTGGTCGCCGCCGCGTCGGAGACGATGCTCGCCCGCAGGCGGCGACTGGGGGCGGTGCTGCGCCTCACCTGACGGGCAACTCGCCTACGGCGTGCTCTCGTTGAGGTCGCCACCTTCCGCCTCGGACCTCGCCCGGCGTGCCGCCTCGTCGGGCCAGACGCCGATGTGGTCGGTCTCCAGGGCCAGCCGGACCCGCTTGCGCAGGTGCAGGCGTTCGGTGAACTCGGCGGGCAGTTGGAGCCGTCCGCTGGCGTCGAGCACGGCGTACTCCTCGGCGGTGAGCACCTCGACGCCGTCCTCGTCGGTGGCGACCCGGCGCAACACCTCGGTGGAGGTACGGCCGTTGCGGATCCGTACGGTGCGCTGGACCTGCTCGGAGACCAGCGCGTCATGGGTGACGACGATGACGGTGACGCCCAGGTCCTCGTTGGCCCGGCGCAGCGCGGCGAAGACCTCGTCGCTGGTGGCGGTGTCGAGTTCGCCGGTGGGCTCGTCGGCGAACAGCACCCGGGGTTCGTTGGCGTTGGCGACGGCCACGGCGACGCGCTGCTGTTCGCCGCCTGAGAGGGTGTCGGGCGTGCGGTCACGGCAGTGGCCGACGGACAGCAGGTCGAGCAACTCCTCGGCTCGTGCCCGGCGTTGGGAGCGTTTGATGCCGGTGTACGTCATCGGCAGCATCACGTTCTCGGCGGCCGAGAGATACGGCAGCAGGTTGCGGGAGGTCTGCTGCCAGACGAAACCCACCGTGCCGCGACGGTAGGCGAGGCGGTCGCGGCGCTTCATCGTCAGCAGGTCGTGTCCGGCGACCTCGGCGGCACCGGCGGTGGGCACGTCCTGGCCGGCGAGGATGCCCAGCAGGGTGGACTTGCCGGACCCCGAGGCACCGATGACCGCGATCATCTCGCCCTCGGCGACGGCGAGATCGAGCCCTTGGAGGGCCTGTACCTCGACGCCCTCGGTCTGGTAGATCCGCACCAGGTTCTCGCAGACGACCAGACCCTCCTCGCGGCGCGGTGCGGCAGCCGCGACGGCCCGCCGCCGCAGCTCGCCCAAGTCCGGTGCCCTGGTGGGCTGTTGGTGAACTGCCACGCGGTCCCCGAGGAGGTGAAGTCTGCGGATGAGATGCCGGACAGCGGTCAGGGTAGTGCGGCGGACCTACGCCGCCGTCAGCTGTCCTCGACGATGCGGCCGTCGCGGAGTTCGAGCACCCGGTCGGCCAGCGCGAGGAGTTGGGTGTCGTGGGTGGCGACGAGGGCGGTGACGGACTCACTGCGGACGACGGCGCGCAGCAGGTCCATCACGGTCAGGCCGGTGTCCGCGTCGAGTTGGCCGGTGGGTTCGTCGGCGATGATCAGCGCCGGGTTGTTGGCGAGGGCGCGGGCGATCGCGACCCGCTGCTGCTGGCCGCCGGACAGCTCGCCGGGACGCTGGTCGGCGTGGTCGGAGAGACCGACGAGGGAGAGCAACAGGGCGACACGGGCCTCGCGTTCACGGGCCGGGGCCTTCCGCAGCCGCAGCGGCACCCCGACGTTCTCGGCGGCCGTCAGGATCGGGATGAGCCCGAAGGACTGGAAGACGAAGCCGATCCGGTCCCGGCGCAGCGCCAGCAGCTCATCGTCGCCGAGCCCCGCCAGGTTCGTGCCGTCCAGGACGATCCGGCCACCGTCCGGGGTGTCGAGCCCGCCGACCAGGTTGAGCACGGTGGTCTTCCCGGAGCCGGACCGCCCCGGAGCGCGACGAGTTCACCGCGCGGCACGCTGAAGGAGACCCCGCGCAGCGCGTGCACGGCGGTGTCCCCGCTGCCGTAGATGCGGCGCAGATCCTCGACCACCACCATCGGGCCGTCCGGCGCCCCGTCGTCCACGGCGACCCCGCGCCCACTGGCCTGCTCGCTCATACCCGCTCCCCGGCTCGATAGGCAGGACGGCCCCGCATCGCACCGTACGGTACGCCGACCGGACAAGTGCCCGCCCGCGAGGGCCCGTTCGACTGTCCGTCCCGCCGACTACCGGGCACCGCCGCCCGCCAGCCGCTCCACGGTCGTGACCGTCTGGTCGAGGATCGTGTCGTAGAGGCGGGCGTGGGCCGCGGGGAGGCCGGCGACGAGGGGGCGCAGGGCGTCCGTCGTGGGGTCGGGACCGTGGCCGACGGCGTCGTCGAGCAGGGCCGTCATCTCCTCGTCGGGCCTGCGATACCCCTCGTAGACGGCGTGGCCGAGCATCGTTGACGAGATGAGCGCGGCGGCGAGGGCGAGGTCCTCGGCGGAGAGTCCGGCCGGGGTGAGGATCTCGCGCAGCCGGGTCAGACCGGGGAGCCAGGACGGGTGCCGGGTCGTCGTCATGTACGGCATGAGCTGCGGGTAGGGGCGGAGGTTGGCCTGCCCGGCGCGCATCCAGGCGCGCAGCCGGTCCGGCCAGGGCCGTCGGCGATGGGGGCGCGCTCCATGGCTTCGAGGACGTGGTCGGCGGTGGCCTGGAGGAGGGCGTCGCGGTCCGGGAAGTAGCGGTAGAGGGCCATGGGGGCGGCGCCGACGGCGTCGGCCACGCGCTTGATGGTGAGGGAGACGGCGGGCTCGGCGAGCAGGACCTCGACCGCGCCCTCGACGATCCGCTCCCGCGACAGCCGGGGCGGACGCCCCCTGCCGCGACGGTCAGGACCGATCGCCACCTGCGTCATCTCCCGCGCCTCTCCGTCCGCGACGGTCTCGCCCGGACACCAGAAGGCTACCGCTCCGGCCGCTCTCCATCCGGGCTCCACCTATTTTGCGTACGTCATACGAAAAACATGCCAGACTCGTTTCGCTCAGCCCCGTGTCGCACGCGCCAGCCGGAGGCTTCACCATGTCCGCGTCCAGCTCCCCCCCCACCCGTTCCCATCGAGGGGGTCGGGCGCTCGCGCTCCGGCGCCGTCGTCTGGGTCCTGGCGCTCGGCGGGATCACCGTCTCGCTGATGCAGACGCTGATCATCCCGATCGTGCCGGAACTCCCCAAACTGCTGAACTCCGCGCCGTCCGACGCCACTTGGGCGATCACCGCGACCCTGCTCGCGGGCGCCGTCGCCAACCCGGTGGTGGGGCGGCTCGGGGACATGTACGGCAAGCGGCGGATGCTGCTGCTCAGCCTGGTGCTACTGATCGCCGGGTCCGTGATCGGCGCGCTCAGCGACACGCTGGTGCCGATGATCGTCGGGCGGACGTTCCAGGGCGTCTCGATGGCCGTGATCCCGCTCGGCATCAGCATCATGCGGGACGAACTCCCGCCCGAGCGGCTGGGATCGGCGACCGCGCTGATGAGCGCGTCCCTCGGGGTGGGCGGTGCGCTGGGGCTGCCGACGGCCGCGTTCATCGCCGAAAAGACCGACTGGCACGTGCTGTTCTGGACGGCGGCGGTGCTCGGCGCCGTCGTGACCGCGCTCGTCGTGGCCCTCGTACCGGAGTCGGCGGTGCGCAGCGGCGGCCGGTTCGACGTGGTGGGCGGCGTCGGGATGTCGATCGGCCTCGTGTGCCTGCTGCTCGCCATCTCCAAGGGCGCGGACTGGGGTTGGGGCAGCGGCACGACAACCGGGCTGTTCGCCACGGCGGTTGTGGTGCTGCTGGTGTGGGGCTGGTGGGAGCTGCGCACCGTACGGCCGCTGGTCGACCTGCGCACCAGCGCGCGCCGCCAGGTGCTGCTCACCAACCTCGCGTCGGTGATGTTCGGCTTCGCCATGTTCGCGATGTCGCTGGCCGTGCCGCAACTGCTCCAACTGCCCACGCTCACCGGCTACGGCCTCGGTCAGACCGTGCTCGCGGCGGGCCTCGCGCTCGGCCCGTCCGGCCTGGTGATGATGGCGACCGCCCCGCTCTCCGCGCGTATCTCGGCGGCGGCCGGACCCAAGATCACCCTGATGCTGGGCGCGCTGATCGTGGCCGCCGGTTACGGCCTCGGAGTCGTCATGATGGCCGCGGTCTGGCAGGTCGTGGTGGTGTGCTGCGTGATCTCGGCCGGTGTCGGTTTCGCCTACGGCGCGATGCCCGCGCTCATCATGGGCGCCGTGCCGCTCCCGAGACGGCCGCCGCGAACAGCCTCAACAGCCTGATGCGGTCGATCGGTACGTCCGCCTCCAGCGCCGTCGCCGGGGTCGTACTGGCCCATATGACGACGACCTTCGGCTCCCTCACCGTCCCCTCCCACAACGGCTTCCGCGTGATCATGGGCATCGGCTCGGCATCGTCCCTGGCCGCCCTGTTCCTGGCCGCGTTCCTCCCGGGACGCCGGAAGCCGGTGGCCGCGGGAGTGCCCGCTACGGCCACCGCGGGGGCGGGGGCGTCGAGTTCGGGCTAGGACGGTTCGGGCGAGCCGTGCGGGCGGGGTCGGCACACCCGCCCGCACGGCTCAACTGCCGGTCCTACGACGGGACTACGACAGCTGCGTCTGCACCTGGGCCGAGATGAGCTCCAGGTGGTCCAGGTCGGCGAGGTCGAGGACCTGGAGGTAGACGCGCTGGGAGCCGATCTCGGCGTAGCGGCCGATCTTGTCGACGACCTCGGACGGGGTGCCCGCGAGGCCGTTGGCCTTGAGTTCGTCGACCTCGCGGCCGATGACGGCGGCGCGGCGGGCGACTTCCTGGTCGTCCTTGCCGACGCAGACCACGAGGGCGTTGGAGTAGGTCAGGTCGTCGCCCTTGCGGCCGGCGGCCTCGGCGGCGGCGCGGACCCGGCCGAACTGCCGCTCGCTGTCCTCGATGGAGGCGAACGGCATGTTGAACTCGTCGGCGAACTGAGCGGTGAGCTTCGGGGTGCGGCTCGCGCCGTGGCCGCCGATCAGCACGGGGATCTTCGCCTGCGCGGGCTTGGGCAGCGCGGGCGAGCCGGTCAGGTCGTAGTGCGTGCCGTGGAAGTCGAAGGTGTCGCCGGGCTTGGTCGCCCACAGGCCGGTGACGATCGCGAGCTGCTCCTCGAGGCGGGCGAACTTCTCCTTGGGGAAGGGGATGCCGTACGCCTTGTGCTCCTCCTCGAACCAGCCCGCGCCCAGGCCGAGTTCGACCCGGCCGCCGGACATCTGGTCGACCTGCGCGACCTGGATGGCGAGGACGCCGGGGAGCCGGAAGGTGGCGGCCGTCATCAGGGTGCCGAGGCGGATGCGCTTGGTCTCGCGGGCGAGGCCGGCCAGGGTGATCCAGGCGTCGGTGGGGCCGGGGAGGCCGTCGCCGGAGCCCATGGCGAGGTAGTGGTCGGAGCGGAAGAAGGCGTCGAAGCCGAGGTCTTCGGTGGCCTTGGCCACGGCGAGCAAGGTGTCGTAGGTCGCCCCCTGCTGGGGCTCGGTGAAGATACGCAGATCCATGGTTCCATCCTGCACGGTCGGGTGCCGGTCAACCCCATCGGTCCCTCCGGCCGATCCCGTCCCCGGTCGGGTGAAATTGCGTCAACCGTGCGCACGGGGCTGCCCGCGCCAGTGACCGGCCCCGTTGATGATCGTTGGCTCGGGCGGAGCCGGACCGCCCGGATTCCCGCACCGGCTGGACGACGTCGGGGCGTCACCCGCATCGGCCTCCTCCTCGCCGGGGAGGCCACGGGCCGAGGAGGCCGTCATGTCCGAAGAAGCCGTGCCGCAGCAGGGTGGGCCTGCGCAACCCAAGGGGTTGTTGCAGCAGATGGAGGAGCTGATGGCGTCCCTGAACGCGGACCTCTCCGCCCTGGACGCGGATCTGCAGTCGACCGCCGGCACGGGGCCGGCGCCCGCCAAGGAGGCCGGCCCGACCGGCTGACCAGGCGAACTCGACGCCGACGACACAGGCCGCGTAAGGCGCCCTGAACGGGCGCGGGGAACTGCGCGACCAGCCACGACGGAGTCGCGCAGCCCCACATCCCGCGACCACCGCGGCGACCGCCGCACCCGAAGTAGCCCGCCCGCCCCCACAACCCGCAACCGCCACAGCCCCGCGCACCGGAACGCAGCCCCGCGTCACGTCCCCCGCCGGAGGCGAACGCCGAGGTCACCCCGCCTCCCGCTCCGGTACCGCCGCCGCTTCCCGGTCCGCCAGCCTGCGCAGCATCTCCAGCACCCGGTCCCGGGACTCGTCCGCCGCGTCGATCGCCTCCATGCACTGCCAGCGTGCCCTCGTCGTCCGCCGCGCAGGCGATGCCCACGAGGGCGATACCGACCTCGCCGAGCAGACCGCCCAGGCAGAGCAGGGCGAGGCGGGCGTCGCCCAACTCCGTGAGCTGGGCCGCGCGTAAGTCCTCGATCGCGAGCACCGGGGTGTCGAGCACCCCGCAGCCCCGGCCCGCCAGCTCGGTCAACCCCAGTGCCTCGCCCCGCAGTTCGGGCGGACCGAAGACCGCGAGCCGACTGCCTATCGCCTGGGCGAGTGCCTGTGCCTGCCACACCTCCGTCATCGTCTCCGGCACGTCGCCGCTGCCGGCCAGGGCGCGCCTGCTCGTCACGATGAGCCGCATCGCGTCCATGCGCTGCCCCCGTCATGTCCCGACGTGCTGTTCGCACGTCCGCCCGAACTCCCTTGTCCACTACCCAGAGTGAGAGTCCCTGAGGGGAAAAGCCAGAGGAAGGCGGAAATCTGTGGACAACAAATCGGTTGCGGACAGATGAATGACTCCGGAGAGTGAAAATGGACGCGCCGACTCCTCCAAACGGACCCCAATTGATCGACAGGGCCGAGGAGTTGTCGGCTACGGCGCCGGGAACCTGTGCTCGTTCCGGTCGATCTTCGCGTCCAGCGCGGCGAGCGGGTCGACGCCCAGCACCTCGCACAGCTGGAGCAAGTAGGCGAGGACGTCGGCGACTTCGTCCCGCACCCGGTGCGCGCTGCCCGGGTCGTCCATGACCCGTGCCGACTCCTCGGGGTCAACCACTGGAAGATCTCCATGAGTTCGGAGGCTTCCACGCTGAGCGCCGAGACGAGGTTCTTGGGGGTGTGGTACTGCTGCCAGTTCCGCGAGGCCGCGAACTCGGCCAGTCTGCGCTGCAGTTTCGCCACGTCGAGATGTTCTGTCACGGCTCCAGGTGTACCACTGTGACGCCGTCGATCCGGGTGGCCCAGGACGCGTCGCTCACCGCGCCGACCAGCCGGATGTGCCCGCGCTCGCACATCCGGGCCGCGAGCCGCAGCAGTTCGGCCCGCTGCCGTACGTCCACGGCCCGGTCGAGGCCGTCGGCGAGGACGGTGAGGGTCTGCATCGCGGCCGGGACCTCGCCCGGCGGGTCGACCTCCAGGACGCCGGGACCGGTGAGGAGCACCAACGCCAGTGCCGCGTACCGGAGTTCGCCGTCGCCGAGCCGTTCGAAGCCGGTGCGCAGCCCGTCGCCCCGGTCGAGGACCGCGCGGAGCATGGCGTCGGGGAGCGGTTCCGCGAGGACGTCGACCACGGGCCCGGCGCAACCGGTGCGCACCGCCGTGACCAGCTGCCCGTGCCGTCGCCCGCACTCGGTCCGGGTGCGCCAGAGCACGTCGGCGAGGTTGCCGCAGTCCCGCAGCAGCCGCCCGTCGCCGATCGGCACGGCGTCGCGCATCCGCCCCGGTTCCGGGTCGCAGGCGAAGACGGACCGCAGGGCGACCACCATCTGCTCGGCGGCGGCGAGGACGTGGCGCTGCCCGTCGGTCTTGCCCGCGACCCGCAACGGCAGCAGCGCGGTGCCGAGCCGGTCGTCCGGCAGCGGTGCGCGGGTGACCGGCGACGAACCCGCCGTGTGCCAGGCGGCCTGCACGAAGCGGCGCGTGGGGTCGCGCAGCGCGGTCTCCAGGAGGACGAGCCCGCCCGACGTCAACCGCTCGCCCACGATGCGTAGTTCGGGCTCCGCCTGCACGGCCACGTCGAGCCGTACCGGACCCTCGGGACCGTCCGCCGTGCAGCCGATGCGGAAGCCGCGCCGGTGCTGGGCGTCGGGCCGGGCCCGTTCCGGGACGCAGGCGACCGGGTCAGGGAACACCTCCCCACCGCGGCCCCGGCCCCGAGCCGCGCGAGCGCCTCGTAGGCCCGCAGCGCACTGGTCTTCCCGCTCCCGCTGGACCCGGCGAAGAGGGTAAGCGGCCCGAGCGGCAGCCCCGCACCCCGATGCGACGCGAACGCCGACAGCCGCAGCTCGGTGAGGTGGGGCCGGTCGCAGTACACCTCGATGCGCCCGGGGTCCGCCGCGCCGGGCGCCCGCGACGCGACCGGCGCGAGACCGGCCGCCGGCTCCGGCACGGGCCGGGTACGGGGCGAGCCGGCCTCGGGCGAGCGGCCCTGCCCTGGGGCACGGACTCGGAGGAGCGGGGGAGGCGGGGGTCGCGACGCCGACGCGGGCGCGAGCGACGGCGAGGACTCAGGCGGCGCGGCGCGCCCGGCTGCTGCTCCGGGCGGTCGGGGCGACTGTGCTGACACGGTCATATCCGGACCGTAGGGCTCCGCCGGCAGGCGAACCGTTCCGCCCCGGGGACCTTCCTACGATCGGGGGACCAGCCCACCACCCTCGTCAACGGGACGGCTCACGCACCCGCAATCGCGCGGCTCGCTCACACGCCCGGAACCCCCGCCCCTCCATCAACCCCTGCACCTCGGTGCCAGGCGGTGTGAGGAGGAACACGTTCCGGTCGACGCGGGTCATCCCGCTCGCGAGGCCGAAGACGACGCCCGTGCTGAAGTCCAGCACCCGCTTGGCGACTTCGGTCTCCGCGCCGGTGAGGTCGAGAAGCACCGGGATGCCCGCCATCAGGGTCTCCGCGACCTCGCGGGCATCCCCGAACACATTGACGCGGAGGACGACGAAGCGTCGGCGCGGCTCGGTCGGGGCCTCGGGCATCGCACGGTGGCCCACGGCGGACGGCCAGGCGTCCCGCCCCCGCAGCGGCACTACCTGGGCGAGCCCCTCCCACTGTTCGTCGGTGACATCGTGGCTGTTCACCGGCATGCTCCGTCCTGGGTCGCGCTGGCAGTCTGCATCCGCCAATTGTTGCGCACTGTCACCCGTTCGGCTCAACAGCGACACACTCCGCGACAAGATCGGGCGCATCTCACAGTGGCGCCGCCCCGATTGTGCAGCGCGCGTAACCCCTCAAGATCGAGCCGCGTGACATCGGCGTAACGGGCAATTCGTACGGTCGACGCCATGACGACGACCCCGGCACGGCAGGTACGGACGGTCTGCTCGTACTGCGGGGTGGGCTGCGGCATGCTGCTCGACATCGGCGCGGGCCCGGACGGCGGTCCTACGGTGCTCAGGGCGTCCGGCGACAAGGCGCACCCGGCGAACGCGGGGCGGCTCTGCACCAAGGGCGCGACCACGGCCGACATGCTGGCCGCACCGGGCCGGTTGGCAGGGGCCCTGATGCGGGACGAGCGGGGCGCGGAGCCGGTGCCGGCACCCGTGGCCGACGCCATCGCGGAGACTGCGCGGCGGCTCCGGCAGATCGTCGACGAGCACGGGCCGGACGCGGTCGCCTTCTACGTCTCGGGTCAAATGAGCCTGGAGGCGCAGTACTTGGCGAACAAGCTGGCCAAGGGGTTCGTCCGGACGAACCAGATCGAGTCCAACTCCCGGCTGTGCATGGCGAGTGCGGGCGCCGGTTACAAGTCGTCGCTGGGCGCGGACGGGCCGCCGGGGTCGTACGACGACTTCGAGCGCGCGGACGTGTTCCTGGTCATCGGCTCCAACATGGCCGACTGCCATCCGATCCTCTTCCTGCGGATGATGGAACGGGTCAAGGCGGGCGCCAAGCTGATCGTCGTCGACCCGCGCCGGACGGCCACGGCGGCGAAGGCTGACCTCTTCCTGCAGATCGCGCCGGGCACCGATCTCGCCCTGCTCAACGGCCTGTTGAGGCTGCTGCACGACAACGGCCACACCGACCGGGAGTTCATCGCCGCGCACACCGAGGGCTGGGAGGCGCTGCCCGACTTCCTCGCCGACTACGCGCCGGACACCGTCGCCGCCCTCACCGGTCTCGCCGAGGACGACATCCGTACGGCGGCCGGGTTGATCGGCGAGGCGGGCGAGTGGATGAGCTGCTGGACGATGGGCCTCAACCAGTCGACGCACGGCACCTGGAACACCAACGCCCTCATCAACCTGCATCTCGCGACCGGCGCGATCTGCCGCCCCGGCAGCGGCCCGTTCTCCCTCACCGGCCAGCCGAACGCGATGGGCGGTCGCGAAATGGGCTACATGGGACCGGGCTTGCCGGGCCAGCGATCCGTACTGGTCGACGCGGAACGGGAGTTCACCGAGGACCTGTGGGGCCTGCCTCCCGGCACGATCCGCGCGGACGGCGTCGGCCGGGGCACGGTCGAGCTGTTCCGGAAGATGGCCGACGGCGACATCAAGGCCTGCTGGATCATCTGCACCAACCCGGTCGCCTCGGTCGCCAACCGCCGTACCGTCATCGAGGGGTTGGAGGCGGCCGAGTTCGTCGTCACCCAGGACGTCTTCGCCGACACCGAGACGAACGCCTACGCCGATGTCGTCCTCCCCGGCGCGCTGTGGACCGAGTCCGAGGGCGTCCTCGTCAACAGCGAACGCACCCTCACCCTCGCCCGCCCCGCCGTCCCCCACCCGGCGAGGCACTCCCCGACTGGCGGATCATCGCGTCCGTCGCCCGCGCGATGGGCTACGAGAAGGGCTTCTCCTACGACAGCGCCGAGCAGGTCTTCGAGGAGCTGCGGCAGTTCTGGAACCCGGTGACCGGCTGGGACCTGCGCGGGGTGACATACGAGCGGCTGCGGTCCACCCCGGTGCAGTGGCCGGCGGCGGAGGAGACCGGACCCGACCGCAACCCCATCCGGTACATCGGCGGAGGCGAACCGCGCTTCCCGACTCCCGGCGGGCGCGCGGTGTTTCATGCCCGCCCTCATATGCCCGCCGCCGAACTGCCCGACGACGACTACCCGTTCGTACTGAACACCGGACGGCTCCAGCACCAGTGGCACACGCTCACGAAGACGGGCAGGGTCCCCAAGCTCAACAAGCTGAACCCCGGGCCCTTCGTCGAGCTGCATCCGCTGGACGCAGGGAAGTTGGGGATCGCGGAGGGCGACTCGGTGGAGGTCGCGTCCCGGCGCGGGCGGGCGGTGCTGCCCGCCGTGGTGACCGACCGGGTGCGGCCCGGGGCTGTTTCGCACCGTTCCACTGGAACGACCTCTTCGGCGAGTACCTGAGCGTCAACGCGGTGACGAGCGATGCGGTGGACCCGGTGTCGTTCCAGCCGGAGTTCAAGGTGTGCGCGGTGTCGTTGACGAAAGGGGCGCCCACACCGGTACCGGCATCAACAGCGCCCTCCCAAAGGGCAGTTGTTCCGCACACCGTCACCCCGGACGCGAGTCCCTTCGGCCTCGGCCCGACCCCGCCACCCGTCCTCACCGCCCAGGAACGCCTTTACCTGACCGGCTTCCTCGCGGGCATCGAATCCGGCGCCCCGGGTGTGCCCACCCTCCCGCCGGATGCGCCGTTCAGCACCGAGCACGCGCTGTGGGTCAACGGCGTGCTGGCCGGGATGTACTCAAGGTCGACCCCCGCTCCCCACGACAACAGCCGCCCCCGCCCGGCAGATCGTCGTCCTGTGGGCCTCGCAGACCGGCACCGCCGAGGAGTTGGCGGCGGCCACCGCCGAACGGCTCGGCTCGGCCGGGCACCGGGCGACGCTGGTCGGCATGGACCAGGCCGACCCCGGCACGCTCCCGGCCGGCGCCGATCTCCTCTTCGTCACCAGCACGTTCGGCGACGGCGACGCCCCCGACAACGGCTCCGGCTTCTGGGACACGCTCGCCGGTGAACAGGCGCCCCGGCTGGACGGAGTGCGGTTCGCGGTGCTCGCCCTGGGCGACTCGTCGTACGACGACTTCTGTGGGCACGGACGTCGACTGGACGCCCGGCTCGGCGAGTTGGGCGGGGTGCGGCTGACCCCGCGCACGGACTGCGAGCCGGACTTCGAGCCGTCGGCGGACGCGTGGCTGGGGCAGGTGCTCACGGCGCTGGGCACCGAAAGCGCCCCCACGTCACCACCCCGCGCCCCTGAGCTCACCCCGAGTCCCACCACCGCCCGGCTCGTCGGCAACCGTCTGCTGAGCCGCCCCGGCGCGGCCAAGGAGGTCCGCCGCTTCACCTTCGACACCCGCGGCACCGACCTGACGTACGAGACCGGTGACGCTTTCGGCGTCCGGCCGGTCAACTCCCTCGCCCTGGTGGACGAATGGCTCACCATTTCCGGCGTCGATGCCTCAACCGTCGTAGAACTGAGCGGTGTTGGAGGGTTGACCTTCGCCGAGGCAATCCACCAGCACCTGGACATCACCCGTATCACCCCGGACCTGCTCCGCTTCGTAGCCGAACGCACCCGCGACGACCGGGAGTTGCGGAGGCTGCTGCGGCCGGACAACAAGGACGGTCTGGCGCGGTGGAGTTGGGGACGGCAGCTGGTCGACGTGCTCGCCGAGTATCCGGTGACGGCAGGGGCCGAGGAGTGGGCCGGAGTCCTCAAGCGGCTTCAGCCCCGGCTGTACTCGATCTCCTCCAGCCCGCTCGTCGATCAGCACCGTGTCTCGCTGACGGTGTCGGTGGTGCGGTACGAGAGTCTCAACGGGCGTCCGCGCGGCGGGGTTTGCTCGACGTTTCTGGCTGACACGGAGGCGGGGACCGAAGTCCCGGTGTTCGTGCGACGGTCCCCGCACTTCCGGCCGCCCGCCGATCCCGCGACCCCGATGGTGATGGTCGGACCCGGCACCGGCGTCGCGCCGTTCCTCGGGTTCCTGCACGAGCGGCGGGCGCTCGGGCATGCCGGGCCGAACTGGCTGTTCTTCGGGGAGCAGCATCGGACGACGGACTTCTTCTACGAGGCGGAGCTGACGGGGCTGTTGGAGGAGGGGCGCTCGCGCGGCTCGACACGGCGTTCTCCCGTGACCAGCGCGCGAAGGTGTATGTGCAGGACCGGTTGCGGGAGCACGGGGCCGAGGTGTGGCGCTGGTTGCGGGAGGGTGCGCATTTCTACGTGTGCGGGGACGCCTCGCGGATGGCGAAGGACGTGGACCGTGCGCTGCGGGACATCGTGGTCGCGCACGGCGGGATGGACGAGGGCGAGGCGGGGGCGTACGTGAAGCAACTGACGGCGGCGAAGCGGTATGTGCGCGATGTTTACTGAATGAACTGATGGCCACGGCCACTTGAACAAAGCCGTTCGAGTTTGCCCCATTTAGGCCATGACGAGGGGTTCTTACCGGTCTCACACCGGAATCTTCTCGATTGCCGACACACCGCTCACCGGCCGGGATTAGCGTCCCCTCTTGTGCACTTGGCAGAAACGCAACAGGTGACACCCGGTCGGCGGACACAGTCGGCGGTGTCCGCCCCGGAACCTCCCGCGCAGTGGCACCGCATCCTCACTCTGCTCGCCGACATCAGTCTCTTCATCGGCGTCCGCTCGGTGTGGACGCAGGCCGCGAGTCACCGGCTCGTCGTGGCTGCGGTCGTGTGCCTCTGCTACGCCTCGATCCTGGTGTGCGGGGTGCTGACGCTGGTGGTCCGCCAGGCGCGGTCGCTGGCCCGGATCGACCTCGTGGTGCTGGTGACCGCGGTCCTGCTGGCCCTGTCCGCGTGGTCGGTGTTCCACACCGGCGGCGACGAGGCGGTCCTCACCACCCAGGCCGCCAGGGAACTCGTCGCCGGACACCCGATCTACGGTCAGCCCTGGCCGTGGCTCTTCCACCCCAGCCACGGCGTCGCGCTGACCCCGACGGTGACCGGCGGCTACGACTACACCTACGGCTATCCCCCGCTGGAGACGCTGCTGACGGCGCCCCTGCTGTGGATCGGCCACGACGGCGCCCCCGCGACGGCGGTCGCGACCGGCGCGCTGATCGCGGCGGCGGTCCTCATGTGGCGGCTGCTGCCGACGCAGTGGCGGTCGGCGGCCACCATGGCGTGCCTGGGTCTCGGGCTGCTGCCGACCTACGGCCGTCAGGGCTATCCCGCCGTGCTCGCGCTGGCGTTGCTGGTGCCGGTGGTGGTCCGCTGGCCCCGGATCGGCAGCGGCGGCCGGCTCGGCCGTGCCGGGCTCGCCCAGGCCGCGTGCCTGGGGGCGGCCTGCGCGGCGCAGCAACTCCCCTGGTTCCTCACGCCGTTCCTGCTCGCCGGGATCTACGCGGTGCGGCGCGGTGAACTGGGCGCCCGGCAGGCCGCGTTGGTGCTGCTGCGGATCGCCGGGGTCGCCGTCACCGTATGGCTGCTGATCAACACGTACTTCATCGTGCACGAGCCGGGCACCTGGCTGCGGGGCATCGCGCTGCCGCTGACGCAGGGCGCGGTGGTGGTGCGGCCAGGGCCTGGTGGACATCTCCCTGTACTTCACGGACGGCAGCGACCGGCTCGACTGGTACTCCCACGCGAGCATGCTGCTCGCGGCGGGCCTGCTGGCCGTGTTCGTGCTGTTCGTACGGCGGTTGGGGCCCGCGGCGACCGTGCTGCCGTGGTGCGCCTTCTATCTGGCGACGCGTTCGCAGGACGGCTACTACCTGCTGATGACGCCGTTGTGGCTGGCGTCGGCGGTGACCGCGCCGATCGCCGAGTTCCGTACGGCGGCAGCAGCCGCGCCCCGGCTGCTGTCCGGCCCGCACCGCAGGCAGGCCCGGGTCGCGGCGGCCGTGCTGCTGGTCACGCCCGCGCTGGCGAGCGCCGCCGTGGCGGCGACGGGCGCTCCGCCGATGGCCATGCAACTCACCGGTGTGCGGCGGGCGTTGCCCACCGTGGTGACCCGGCTGACCCTCAGGGTGACCAACTCGTCCGGCGACGCACTCACCCCGCACTACACGCTCACCACGGGTCAGGGCATGAGCAGATACTGGTCCCAGGTGAGCGGCCCGGCGACGCTGCCCGCGCACAGCACGGAGACCATCGAACTCCGGCCGCCCAACGGGGCGTTCACGCTGCCCCACAAGAACATCCGGATCCGGGTGCGGGCCTTCACCGCCACCCCGCAGACGCTGTCCAGCTCGGACCTCCGGCTGCGGCCGACTGGCTGACGGTTCGTCAGGCGCCCGTACGCACGAAGCGGAGCGTGGCGGTGACGGTGGTCAGGCCGCGGAGCATGCCCAGCTGGTTCCAGCCGAGGCCGAACTGGTCGCGGTCCACGGTGAACTCGGTGTCCAGGGTGAGCGCCTCGGCGGTCGCGTCCTTGAGACGGGCGGTGAAGGTCTGGGGCGGCTGATGCCGTGGACGGTCAGCTGGCCGACGACGTGCACGGTGTCGCCGTCGCGGAGTTCCGCGCTGCGCGCCGCGAAGGTGATCTCCGGGAACTTGTCGGTGTCGAACAGGTCGGCGGACCGCAGATGCTTGTCGCGCTTCGCGTTCTTGGTGTCCAGGAGGCCGCGTCCAGGGTCACCGTGCCGATCGCGGAGCCGTCGCCCCGGACCTCGCCCTGACCGCTGAGGGTGCCGAAGGTGCCCTTCACATTGACCAGGCCCCACATCGTCTTGTGGCTGATGCCCACGGTGGAGGCGGTCTGGTCCAGCTGCCACACACCGGTTTCGACGGCGACGGTCATGATCTCTCCCACTGGTTTTCCGGTAGTCCAAATTTGAATGAGCCTCACGCTAGCCCATTATCCAAATCTGGACAACAGACTGCTCCAAAATTGGACTACGGGTAGACTCGACGCCATGGCCGACCTTGTGGAGCACCCTGCCGACCAGCCCGAATGTCCCTCCCTGCGGGGCGACGGGCTGCTGCCGCCCGAGCTGCGCGCATGGATGCTGCTGCTGGCGGCGACGGGTGCGGTGGAGCAGGAGCTGCGGTCGGCGGTGAAGGGCAGCCTCGATGTCTCGCACGACGAGTTCCTGGTGCTGTGCCTGCTCGCCGAGGCCCCGCAGGGCTGCGTATGACCCGGATCGCCGAGCTGCTGGGCCGCCCGAAGACCCGGCTGACGTATCAGATCGCGTGTCTCCAGCACGCGGGCCTCGTCACCCGGAAGTCGGTGTGCGGGGACAAGCGCGGGGTCGAGGTGGCCCTCACGGAGAAGGCGCGCGAGCTGTTGAAGGAGGCGTCAGGGACGCTCTCCGAGACGGTCAAGCACGCCCTCGGCCGGTTCGTCGGACCGGCCCAACACGACGCCATGCGCGCCCTGTTGCCCGATCTCACCGTCAACTGACGCGGCTCAGCTGGACTCCCGCACCACCAGTCGGCACGGCACGGTGTGCCGTCCGGGCGCGAGGTCGTCGTCGATCGCCTCCAGGAGCCGTAGGGCCGCGATCCGGCCGATCTCGGCGAGGCTCATGTCGATCGTGGTGAGGGGCGGGCGGCTGGCCAGGGCCATGGTGTCCCAGTTGTCGTAGCCGACCACCGCGATGTCGGCGGGGACGCCCACCCCGCGTTCGCGCAGCGCGTCCGTCACACCGCGCGCGATCTGGTCGTTGCCGCAGAAGAAGGCGTCCGTGTCGGGTGCCGTACGCAGGACCGCGTCGGCCGCGCGGCGACCCCAGGCCTCGCTCCACTCGCCGAAGTGGACGCGCCCGGTGGCGAGTTCGAGCCCGGCACCCCTCAACTGGTCACCCGCGAACCGGGCCCGATCGCGGGCGGCGGCGTGGTGGGCCGGGCCGGTGACATGCGCGATCCGGGTGCGCCCGGTGGCCAGCAGATGTTCTACGGCGAGACGGGCGCCGCCCTCGTCGTCGGAGACCACGGAGGTGTCGTCCGGGGCGGTGGACGGGGACAGCGCGTAGACCACCGGGATCTCGTCGACGCCGGTGAGCGGCGGGCGGGGGTCGGTACGGCGGCCGGTGACGATGATGCCGTCGACGCGGCGGTCCATGAGGTTGCGCAGATGGTGCTGCTCGCGGATCGCGTCGCCCCGGGTGTCGCACAGCAGCACGGAGATCTTGCCGGCGCCGAGCGCGTCCTCGGCGCCCAGCAGCACCGGTGTGGAGAACCGCCCTATGCCGTCCGTGGTCATCAGCCCGACGGTCCAACTCCGGCCGGTGTGCAGGCTCTGCGCGTTCTGGTTGGGCCGGAAGCCGAGGGTCTCCACCGCGTCCAGCACCCGCTGCCGGGTCTCGGGCCGCATCCGGCCGGCGCCGTTCAGCGCCTTCGACGCGGTGCCCACGCTGACGCCCGCGAGCGCGGCGACATCGGTGAGTCTGGCCCGGCCCGCGGAGGGCGAACGGGAAGCAGAGGTCACGGGCGGTCCTTTCCCCCTCGCCGACGAGGCGTCGGCGCCGACGGCCTCATCGGCGACAGTAGCAGCCCAAGTACGGCGTGAAAAAAGCTGGGTCGCGCTACTTGACCCAGATCCGTCGACTCCCTCTACTTTCGGGCAGGAAAACGATTGCTCAAACGAGTTCCTGAGAAGAACCGGAGAGCCATGCCCCCGCATTTCGTCCGCCGCGTCCTCCCTCGGCCCGGTCCGGCTCGGCCCGGCCGCCCGCGCGGCACTGCGCCCCGCCACCACCGCCGTCGACGCGGGCTTCTGGCACAGCCGCCGCGAGGTCAACGCCCGGGTGTCCCTCCCCAGGGCCCCCAGCTGCTGGAGTCCGCGGGCAATCTGCACAACCTGCGCGTCGCCGCCGGCGCGGTCGAGGGTGAGTTCAAGGGCGCGTACCCGTTCGTCGACACCGACGTCTACAAGTGGCTGGAGGCCGCCTCCTGGCAGCTGGCCCAACAGCCCGACGAGGAACTGGAGTCGGCGGTCGACCGGATCATCGACCTGGTCGCCGCCGCCCAGCAGCCGGACGGCTACCTCAACACCTGGTTCCAGGTGCGGGAGCGCGGCGCCCGCTACCAGGACCTGCGCTGGGGCCACGAGTTGTACTGCGCGGGCCATCTCATCCAGGCCGCCGTGGCACACCACCGGGCCACAGGGCGCCCCGAACTCCTCGACGTGGCCGTCAAGTTCGCCGATCACCTCGGTCTGGTCTTCGGACCGCCCGGCAGCGGCAGGCCGATCGACGGCATCGACGGCCACCCCGAGATCGAGACCGCCCTGGTCGAGCTGTACCGGGAGACCGGCGACCGCCGCCACCTCGACCTGGCCGGCTACTTCGTCGACCGGCACGGCCACGGCCTCCTCGGCGGCGAGGCCTACTGCCAGGACCGCGTCCCCGTGCGCGAGGCCACGGACGTGGAGGGCCACGCCGTACGGCAGTTGTATCTGCTGGCGGCCGTCGCCGACCTGGCCACCGAGACGGACGACCCCCAACTCCGATCCGCGGCCCAGCGGTTGTGGGTGGCGATGACCGCGGCCAAGACCCATCTCACCGGCGGTCTCGGCGCCCACCACGACAAGGAGGACTTCGGCGACCCGTACGAACTCCCCAACGAGCGCGCCTACTGCGAGACCTGCGCGGCCATCGCGTCGGTCCAGTGGAGCTGGCGCATGGCCCTGCTCACCGGCGAGGCCCGCTACTCCGACCTGATCGAACGCACCCTGTACAACGGCTTCCTGGCCGGGGTCTCCCTGGACGGCGAGCGCTGGCTGTACGTCAACCCGCTCCAGGTCCGCGACGGCCACACCGACCCCGGCGGCGACCAGTCGGCCCGCCGTACCCGCTGGTTCCGCTGCGCCTGCTGCCCGCCGAACGTGATGCGGCTGCTGGCGTCCCTGGAGCACTACCTCGCGTCCGGCGACGAACAGGGCCTGCAGTTGCACCAGTTCACCACCGGCCGCCACTCCCACGGCGGGATGTCCGTCCGCGCCGAGACCGACTACCCCTGGCACGGCACGATCGCCCTCACCGTCGAGGACACTCCCGACCGGCCGTGGACCCTGTCCCTGCGCATCCCGCAGTGGTGCCGCGAATTCCGGGTCCAGGTCGCGGAGTTGTCGTACGACGAGACGGACGCGCCGGTCGAGGACGGCTGGCTGCGGCTCGAACGGGCCTGGGCGCCGGGCGACTCGGTCGTCCTGGAGCTGGCGCTCGAACCCCGGCTCACCGCGGCCGATCCTCGGGTGGACGCGGTGCGAGGCTGTGCGGCGATCGAGCGCGGGCCGCTCGTGTACTGCCTGGAGCAAGTGGACGTACCCGGCGGCGGCTTGACGACATCGTCCTCGACCCCACCCGCCCGCTCGCCGTGAAGCACCGCCCGGATCTGCTCGGCGGGGTCACCACCGTCGTCGCCGCCGGGTACCGCAGGAACCTTGCGGAGGACGGGAGTTGGTGGCCGTACCGGGCCGCCGGACCCGAAGCCGCACCGGTCGGCGACTTGGTCGAGCTCACCGCGATCCCCTACCACGCGTGGGCCAACCGGCAGGACGGCAGCATGCGCGTCTGGCTGCCGACCTCCTGAACTCCCTTTTTCCCAGTTCGGTTCACCTGACAACGAGGTCACCCCGTGCGAAATACCCGCCGAACCCGCAGAACCCTCCTCATCGCGCTCACCGCGACCGGCGCGCTCGTCTCGGTCGCCGCGTGCGGCTCGGGCTCCGGTTCCTCCTCGTCCTCCGGAGACTCCAAGACCTACGCCTTCTGGGACCCCTACCCGCAGTTCGACGCCTCCTCCGACTGGGGCAAGCGGGTCGCGCAGTGCGGCACGCAGGCGGGGGTGACCATCAAGCGGACCGCGTACGACACGACGGACCTGGGCAACAAGGCGCTCCTCGCCGCCCAGCAGGGGAACCCGCCGGACGTGATGCTGGTGGACAACCCCGTCGTCTCCACACTGGTCGAGGCGGGCATCCTCAACAAGACCAGCGACCTCGGGCTCGACACCTCGTCGATCCAGAAGAACATCATCGGCGCGGGCACGCTGGACGGCGCCGCGTACGGGATACCCGTGGGGGGCCAACACCCTTGCCCTCTACTACAACAAGAAGATCCTCGCCGCCGCGCAGGTCGATCCCGCCTCCGTGAAGGACTGGGCGTCGCTCACTTCCGCGCTGAAGAAGGTCAAGGCGGCGGGCAAGAAGGGGATCACGTTCTCCGCGATCAACACGGAGGAGGGGAGTTTTCAGTTTCTGCCGTGGTTCTGGGGGCGGGTGGGGATCTCACCAGGCTCAACTCTCCCGAGGGGGCCGCCGCGTTGGGTCTGTGGAAGCAGTGGGTGGATTCCGGGTATGCGCCCAAGGACGTGCTCAACAACACGCAGACGACGAGTTGGCAGGAGTTCGCCACCGGGGATTACGCGTTCGGTGAGAACGGGACGTGGCAGCTCGGGAACGCGGACAAGGCGGGGTTCGGGTACGGGGTCGTCAACATTCCCGCCCGGAACGGGGTTTCGGCGCCGGTGCCCACCGGTGGGGAGTTCGTGACCGTGCCGGTGCAGAAGGATGCCGGACGGTATGACGTGAGCAAGAAGATCGTGACGTGTCTGACCAGTTCGAGCAGTTTGCTGGCGACCGATACGACGTTGACGTATATCGCGCCCACTGCCTCGGTGCAGGCGCAACAGGTGGCCAGGAACGCGGAGTTGAAACCGTGGGTGGCTGCGGTTGCCGCTGCGCGGGGGCGGACCAGTGGCGGGCTCGGGGTCAAGTATCCGGGGATATCGCAGCCGTTGTGGACGGCTGTGCAGTCGGCGTTGTCCGGGGGAAGAGTCCGGGGGCCGCGTTGGATGTGGCTCAGTCGGCTGCCGGCAAGGGGTGACCTGTGGTTGTGAACCTGCGGGTCGGTGGGGGCTTGTCGCGCCCCGCGGCGGAGCCGCATATCGATACAGCCTCGCGCCCCTTCGGGGCACCGGCGCAGCGGGGAGTTCGCAGGGGGCCCGCGTTTCGAAGCCGGATCACCGCCCTCGCCTTCGTCGCCCCGCTGCTCGCCTATCTCGGCGCCTTCTACGCCTATCCCCTCTACCGCAATCTCGATCTGAGCCTGCGCGACTACACCGTTCGGTCGTTTGTGCAGGGAATGCGCCGTATTCGGGGTGGCGCAACTTCTCGACCGTGCTGCATGATCCGTCGTTCGGCCCGGCGCTGCGGCACACCATGATCTTCACCTTTGTGTCGATCGTCTTCCAGTACGTGATCGGGCTCGCGCTCGCCGTGTTCTTCAACCGGCACTTCCGACTGGCGTCGACGTTGCGGGCGTTGTTTCTGATCCCGTGGTTGTTGCCGTTGATCGTGTCGGCGTCCACGTGGTCGTGGATGTTCAACAGTGAGTCGGGGGTGGTGAATTACGGGCTTCATCTCGTCGGGGTGGAACCGGTCGGGTGGCTCACCTCGCCTGACTGGGCGTTGCTTTCGGTGATCGTGGCGAATGTCTGGATCGGGATTCCGTTCAATCTGGTGATCCTGTACAGCGGGTTGCAGAACATTCCGGCGGAGCTGTACGAGGCCGCCGCTCTGGACGGGGCGGGAGGGTGGCAGCGGTTCCGGCGGATCACCTTTCCTCTGCTGCGGCCGGTGTCGGCGATCACGGTGCTGCTCGGGCTGGTCTACACGCTGAAGGTGTTCGACCTGATCTGGATCATGACGAAGGGCGGGCCGGGCGACTCGTCGTCCACGCTGGCGACCTGGTCGTATCAGCTCGGATTCGGCACGCTGCTGCCGAAGTTCGGGCCGGGGGCGGCCGTCGGCAACATCCTGATCCTCATCGCGCTCGTCTTCGGGCTGCTGTACATCCGCGTCCAGAGGAGGCAGGAGACGTGAGAGCGCGCGGCTGCACCGTCATCGGTCTCCTCCTCACGGCGCTCATGCTGTTCCCGGTGTACTGGATGCTGAACGTGTCCCTCACCCCGCAGCAGGACATGCGCAAGTCACCGCCCGACCTGCTCCCGCTGCACCCCACGTTCGAGGGCTACCGGGCGGTGCTGCACGACCAACTCCCTATCTGGGCACCAGTTTGCTGATCGGGATCGGCACGGTCGCCCTGACCCTCGTGATCGCCGCCCCGGCCGGCTACGCGCTGGCGAAGCTACGGCCGCGTGCCGGGGGCGCCCTGAGCCTGGCCCTGCTGATCGCCCAGATGATCCCGGGGATCGTGATGGCGATGGGCTTCTACGGCATCTTCCTCGACCTCGGGCTGCTCAACTCCTGGTGGGGGCTGATCATCGCGGACTCCACCATCGCCGTGCCGTTCGGCGTCATGATCTTCACCGCGTTCATGTCGGGCATCCCGGGTGAGCTGATCTCGGCCGCGCTGATCGACGGCGCCGGCACCTGGCGCACCTTCCGGTCGATCGTCCTGCCGCTGAGCCGCAACGCGGTCGTCACGGTCTCGCTGTTCGGCTTCCTGTGGGCCTGGTCCGACTTCGTCTTCGCCAACACCTTGGACGGGGGCGGTACTTGGAGGCCGATCACGCTCGGCATCTACAAGTACATCGGCAACAACAACCAGGAGTGGAACGCGATCATGGCCACCGCCGTCGTCGCGTCGGTCCCGGCGGCCGTCCTCCTGGTCCTCGCCCAGCGCTATGTGGCCGCGGGCGTCACCGCGGGCGCGGTGAAGGACTGACCCCACCTCCAGCCGACTCCCACCTCCAACCGACTTCCCCTCAACCGGCTTCCCCAACCGGCTTCCCCTTCGACCGACCTGCCCCGACTTGCCTTTCAACTCCCCACCGGCGCAACCCCTTCCTGAGGAGATCCATGTCATGAGCCGCACATCCCTCAGAGCCGTCCTCGGTGCCGCGATCCTCACGGCCGCCGCCGCACTCGGCGGCACCGCCCCAGCGCAGGCCGCCCCCACCGCCGCGACCACCCTGGTCGTCAACGCGGCCTCCACCCTGCGGCCGGTCACGCATGTGGCGACCGGCAGCCTCTACGGCCTCGCCGACGCGAGCACCCCCGCCGACAGCCTGGTCACCCCGCTCAAGCCGAACACCTTCGTCCAGATGGCGCCGGGCGGCGCCCAGTTGCCGAACGGTGAGCCGAAGCCCGCCGGTGACGCGCTCGTCGTGGCGTCGAAGGCGGCACGGGCCGGGGCGAAGGTGGTGGTGAGAATGCCCGACTGGTATCCGAACTTCCCTATAAGTGGGTGAGTTGGAGTGACTGGCTGTCCGCCGTGGACAAGCAGGTCGCGTCCGTGAAGTCCTCCGGCGCCACCAACATCGCCGCGTACGAGCTGTGGAACGAGCCCGACTGGACCTGGAACACCTCGGCGGCCGGCGCGTTCGACGCCGGCTGGGCGACGACGTACAAGGAGGTCCGCTCCAAGGATGCCAACACGCCGGTCCAGGGACCGAGTTACTCGGCGTGGAACCAGAGCTGGATGAGCACGTTCCTCACCGACGCCAAGGCGAGCGGCACCCTCCCCGACATCGTGAGCTGGCACGAGCTGCAGGGTTCGCAGAGCATCGCCGCGCACGTGGCCGCGTACCGTGCGCTCGAGGCGAGCCTGGGCATCAGCCCGCGCCCGATCTCGATCGAGGAGTACGGCACGACGGGCGAGATCGGCGTACCGGGCCAACTGGTGGGCTATGTCGCCAAGTTCGAGCGTGCGGGCGTCCATGACGCCGAACTCGCCTTCTGGAACCACTACGGCACCCTCGGCGACACCCTGACCGACACGGGAGGCTCGCCCAACGCGTCGTACTGGCTCTACAAGTGGTACGGCGACCTGTCGGGCACCATGCTCACCACCACTCCCCGGCCCAGACCGGTATCGACGGCGCCGCCGCGCTGACCGGCGACGGGAAGCAGATCAGTGTCGTCTTCGGGGCGGGGCGGGCTCAACTGCCGTGCAGGTGAACGGGCTTGGGTCGCTGTCCGGCTTCGGCAGTACCGTGCACGTCAAGCTGGAGTACACGCCGTCGAAGGGGCGGACCACGGGGGTGGCCGCGCCGGTCACCATCTCCGACACCACCTACACCGTGACGAACGGCTCGATCACCGTGCCCGTCGCCATGAACGCCTCCGACGGCTACCACCTGGTCGTCACGCCCACCGGGACCTCGGCCTTGCTGGCGGGGACGTACCAGATCAGGAACAAGAACAGTGGGCTGGCGCTGGACACGCAGGGGGCCGCAACCGCCCAGGGGACGGCGGTCGTTCAGGCCGCGTCGGGCACCGGCGGCAGTCAGTCCTGGACGCTGACGGCCGCCGGGTCCGGGCTGTACAAGATCGGCAACAAGGCGAGCGGGCTGCTGCTGGGCATCACCAACGCCGGTACGGCGGCCGGCGGTACCGCCCTGATCTGGGGCGACAACGGCACCGCCGACCACCTCTGGCAGCTGATCCCGGCCGGAGACGGCACGTACAAGATCGCCAACTACAACAGCGGGCTGCTGCTCGGCGTGACGAACATGAGTACTGCCTCCGGGGCGCAGGTCCTGCAGTGGGACGACAACGGGACGGCCGACCATCTGTGGAGCCTCACCGCCCGCTAGCGGCCCCGGTCAGAGGGTGGGAACGGCTCCCCCTTCGGCCAGCAGGTCCACGAGGGTCGCCCGCGCTCGGGCGACCCTCGAACGGATCGCCCCCACTGGGCAGTTGATGTGTTCCGCCGCCTCCGCGTAGGGCAGGCCGAGGAGTTGGGTGAGGAGGAACGCCTCGCGGCGTTCGTCCGGGAGCGGGGCGAGCAGGCCGAGGAGTGCCACGGCGTCGTCGAAGCCGGGCAGGCCCCGGGGCTGGGCCCGTTCGACGGCGAGCTGCCAGTCCTGGACGTCGGACAGGCGGGGGCGGGCGGCGGCGCGGCGGTAGCTGTCGATCACCGCGCGGCGGGCGATGGACAGCAGCCAGGTACGGGCCGAGGAACGGCCCTCGAAGCGGTGCAGGCTGCCGAGCGCCCGCAGGAACGTGTCCTGGGCGAGGTCGTCGACCGCCTGCGGGTCGGCGCACAGGTGGGAGACGTAGCGCAGGACGTCGCGGTGCAGCGCGCGTACGAGGTCGTCGACGGCGGCGGGGTCGCCGTGATCGCGTGGCCGAGAAGGAGAAGGCGCGGCACCCGCTCGGAGCGGGGGCGGCGCGGGCGGAGTCGCGGGCGGTGCGGCGGGGCGGGGAGTGCGAGCAGCAGTCGTAGCGGAGCCGCGAGTCGGGTGGCCACGGCGCGCAGGACGCGGAACGCGGCGCGCTCGCCGTGGGCCAGCCACAGACCGCAGAGCAGGGCGGCGAGGAGGTGCGCGGCGAGCATGCCGGTCGAGGACGGGTCTGTGGTGGTGGCCGACATATGACCCATATCCATGGAGTCCATGGCGCCCATGTGCATGGAGCCCATGTGCATGGACCCCATGTCGGCCGACCCCATGTCCATGGCCGGCGACTGCCCTGTCGTGGGCTGTGCCAGGAAAACGCCGAGTGGAGGGCGGCCTGGGTGGCGATCACGAGGGTGACGACGAGCGGGAAGCCGCGTTCACGGCCCGCCAGGGTCCAGCCCGCGAGCTCCTGGGAACTGTTCCGGATGCATGACCACCTCGGCCAGGACGTCCACGGAGCCACCCTCGGCCTGGTCGGCTACGGCCAGATCGGCCGCGCGGTCGCCCGCCGCGCCCACGGTTTCGGGATGCGCGTGATCCACCACGACCCGTACGCCCCCGACGACGACCTGTCGACCTCGGTGGGCCTGGCCGCGCTGCTCGCCGACGCCGACGTCGTGTCCCTGCACGTGCCGCTCACCGACGAGACCCGCCATCTGATCTCGGCCCGCGAACTGGCCGCGATGAAGCCGACGGCCACACTGGTCAGCACCTCGCGCGGCGGAGTGATCGACGAGGCGGCCCTGCTGGACGCCGTGCGCGAGGGGCGGCTGCACTCCGCCGGGCTCGACGTCTTCGAACGGGAGCCGATGGGCACGGAGTTGTCCCCGCTGGTGGCCGAGCCGAACGTGATCACGCTGCCGCACGTCGGCTCGGCGACGGAGGCGACCCGGGCCGCGATGGTCGACCTGGCCGTGGACAACATCCTCGACGTCCTCGCCGAACGGACCGCCCGCACTCCCCTGCCCGGCACCTCGGCGGTGGCGGGCGCACCGGTCGGCGGCTGATCAGCCCGTCTGCGCGCCGGTGAGACCGGCCCACTGCAACAGGAACCGCAGCGCCTCCTGCGAGGGCGAGTCCGGTGGGGCGGTGTAGGCGACGAGGAACTGCTCCGGGTGGGTGTCGACGGTGAACTGCTGGACGTCCAGGGTGAGTTCACCGGCGACCGGATGGACATACGCCTTGGTGAGCTGGCGCGGACCCCGCACCTGATGCTCGTCCCACCAGGTGCGGAAGTCCCGGTCGTGGGCGGTGAGTTCGGCGATCAGGACGTCAAGTGCCGGGTCGTGCGGGGTGCGGCCCGCCTCCATGCGCAGCACGGCGACGCACTCGCGGGCGGCCCGGGGCCAATCGGCGTACAGCGCACGGAAGTCGGGGTCCAGGAAGGTGAGCCGGATCAGGTTGCGCCGGGCCGGGGGCACGGCGCCGAAGTCGGTGAGCAGGGCGGTGGCGGCGCGGTTCCAGGCGAGGACGTCCATGCCCCGGTGCAGCACCATCGCGGGGATGTCGTGCATGGTGTCCAGCAACTGCCGTAGCCGCGGGGCGACTTCGGAGCGACCCGGCAGGCGGGGGACGCGCCCGGCGCGACCTCGGCCAGTGTGAAGAGGTAGGTGCGCTCGTCCGGTGCGAGGTGCAGCGCGTCGGCCAGGGCGTCCAGGACGGCACGGGAGCCCCGGCGGGTGCGGCCCTGTTCCAGGCGGACGATGTAGTCGACGCTGACGTGCGCGAGGAAGGCCAGTTCCTCCCTGCGCAGTCCGGGCACGCGGCGCAGGCTGCCGTCGTCGGGGAAGCCGGCCTGCCGCGGGTCGCGGTCCGCTCGGCGGGCGCGCAGGAAGTCGCCCAGTTCGTTGCCGGAGGGGGACGGCTCGTCACGGTCTGCCATGGGTCCAGTGTGCTCGGGTCGGCGGGCGCGTGCCTGGTACAGAACCGCATAGGCAGGGCCGTCCCTGGTGGCACGGGGTGGGGCGGAGCGACGGTGGGGGCACGGCCGTCATCCGGCCCCCTTCGCGACTGGAGTGCATCCCCATGCGTACCGATGTCACCTTTCTCAGCGCCGGCCTGAAGCTCGCCGGGCATCTCCACACCCCGGACGGGGAGGCGCGGGGCGGGTCGCCGCGGCCCGCGATCGTGGTCGGGCATCCCGGCACCGGCGTGAAGGAACAGGCCTCCGGGCTGTACGCCCGTCTGCTGGCCGAGCGCGGGTTCGTCACGCTCGCCTTCGACGCCGCCTACCAGGGCGAGAGCGAGGGCGAGCCGCGCGGTCTGGAGGATCCGGGGCAGCGGGTCGAGGACCTGAAGGCCGCCGTCTCCTTCCTGAGCACCCTCGACGAGGTCGACCCGGACCGGATCGGGGCGCTGGGCATCTGCGCCTCCGGCGGCTACGCCCTGGCGGCGACCGCGACCGACCCGCGCATCCGGGCCGTGGGCGCGGTCAGCGCCGCAGACATGTCACGGCAGTTCCGGCTCGGTGCGGACGGCACCCAGGACCCGGCCGTCGTGGCGGGCATGCTGGCCGCGGCTTCCGAGGCCCGTACCGCCGAGGCACGGGGTGCGGACGTCCGGCGTTTCCCGGTGTTCCCCGCCACCGAGGAGGAGGCGCGTGCGGGCGGTCCGCATGTCTACGACGGCTGGGAGTACTACTGCACTCCGCGCGCCCGGCACCCCCGCTCGGCCAAGTCGCTGACCTGGACCAGCGTGGACCGCATCGCCGCCTTCGACACGTTCGCGTCCGTCGCGCTGATCGCGCCGCGGCCCTTGCTGCTGATCGTGGGGCGGGCGGCCGTGACGTCCTGGATGAGCGTGGAGGCGTACCAAAAGGCATACGGGTCAAAGGAGTTGGCGTGGATCGAGGGGGCCTCGCACGTCGATCTCTACGACAAGGAGGAGTACGTGACGCCTGCCGTGGAGAAACTGGACGACTTCTTCGCCGCGCACCTGGCGGTGTGATCCAGCGGGGCGTTCATCGGAGCCGGTTGGCCGTGTGATCCAGTAGACAGCCAAAACTGCACAAGTAACTTGGCGAAGTTGCTTGTGCAGTTTTACGTTGGGGACATGACCACGAACCCCCCGCGGCAGTCCGTCGCGACGGCGCAGCGGCTCAATGACGCGATGGCCCGGCTCCGCGCCCGGCTGCGCGCGGAGTCGGGGCAGCACGCGACCGGCCTGACCCTCACGCAGCTCGGCGTGCTGGCGAGCGTCGTACGGGAAGGCCCTGTCACCGCGGCGCGGCTGGCCACGCTGGAGCGGGTCAGCGCGCAGTCCATCGCGCAGAGCCTGGCCGTGCTCAAGGCCGCCGGGCTGGTGCGCAGCGAGCCGGACGCGCGGGACGGCCGGAAGAAGCTGATGAGCGCCGACCCGTCCGCGACCGAGCTGGTCGAGAAGCTGCTCGCGGGTCGCGCCTCCTTCCTGGCCCGGGCCATCGACCATCTGGTCACCCCGGGCGAGCGCGAGGACGTGGAGAGGGCGATCGAGCTGCTGGAGCGCCTCGCCGATGTCGACCTGAACGCCGACGGCATATGAGCACCGAGGGCACCGACACCGAAACGGCCGCCGTCGCGCGCAAGCCCTTCGCGTGGACCTTCACCACCCCGCTCTACGTGGGCGCGGGCCTCAACCCGGTCAACAGCTCCATCATCGCGACCGCGCTGGTGCCGATCGCCACCGAACTGCATGTCGCGGTCGGCAGCACCGCCGTCCTCGTCTCCTCGCTCTATCTGGCCAGCGCCGTGGCGCAGCCCACCGCCGGGAAGCTGGCGGAGGTGCTCGGGGCGCGCCGGATCTTCCTGTTCGGGATCGTGCTGGTGCTGCTCGGCGGGGTCGTCGGCGGCCTCGGCAAGAACCTGGCGATGCTGACCGTGGCCCGGGTGCTGGTCGGCATCGGCACCTCGGCCGCGTTCCCCTGCGCGATGGTGCTGATCCGGCGCCGCGCCCAGGACGCCGGGCTCGACGCCCCGCCGGGCGGAGTCCTCGGCGGGATCGCCATCGCGGGCATGGCCACCGCCGCCGTGGGACCGCCGATCGGCGGGCTGCTGGTCGGTGCCGCGGGCTGGCGCTGGGCCTTCCTGATCAACATCCCGGTGACGCTGGCGGCGATGGTGATGGCCGTGCGCTGGCTGCCCGCGGACCCGCCGCTCGACCGCGTGGACCACGGTTTCCGCCGGGTCGCCGACCGGATCGACCTGCCCGGCATCGTCGGTTTCGCCGTGTCGATGAGCGCGCTGGTCATCTTTCTGACGGCCCTCCCCGGATCGAGTGGGGCACGCTCGCCGTCTTCGCCGTGGCCGCGGTGCCCACGGTCTGGTGGGAGCTGCGCAGGCCCGCCCCGTTCTTCGACTTCCGCGGCCTCGCCGCCAACGGCGCGCTCACCCGCACCTATCTGCGCCAGGCCCTCACCCTGCTCGGCACGTACACCGTGATGTACGGCGTGACGCAGTGGATGGAGGCCGCGCACGGGCTGTCCAGCGTGGCGGCGGGGCTCCTGCTGCTGCCGATGGGCGCCGTGTCCGCGCTGCTCTCGCGCCCGCTCGCCCGCCGCAATCTGATCCGCGGCCCGCTGGTCGTCGCGGCGGTGACCATGCTGATCGGCTCGGCCGGGATCATGTTGCTGAACTCGCACAGCCCGGCGATCGCGATCGTGCTGGTGTCCCTGGTCTTCGGCGTCGCCTCGGCGACCACCACGGTCGGCAACCAGACGGCCCTCTACCTGGAGGCGCCGCCGGACCACATAGGCACCGCCTCCGGCCTGTTCAGGACCTTCGGCTACCTCGGGACGATCACCTCGGCCGTGATCGGCGGGATCGTCTTCCGCACCGGAGTGACCGACCACGGCCTGCACATCCTCGGCCTCGTCCTGGTCGGCGCGGGCCTCGCGGTCCTGCTGCTGACCGTCCTGGACCGCCGTCTGATGGGCCGCACCACCCCGACCACCTGACCGCACCCCTGGCCCCCGCAAGACCCCATCAAGGAGAACCGCGCGTGAGCACCCCTCCCTCCCCACGATCACCCCCCCCGAGCGCACCGCCCTGCTGGTCATGGACTTCCAGAACGGCATCGTCCCGATCGCCCCGGACTCCGACGCCCTCGTCGAGCGGGTCAAGGACACCATCGCCGAGGTCCGCGCGGCCGGCGGCACCATCGGCTACGTCCGTGTCGCCTTCACCGAGGACGACTGGTCGGCGGTCCCGGACACCAACAAGTCCTTCAGCGCGGTCGCCGCGGCGAAGATGCTGCACCACGAGGACGACGCCACCCAGCTCGACGCCCGGATCGCACCGGAGGAGGGAGACATCGTCGTCCGCAAGATCCGCTACGGCTCCGGCTCGACCACCGATCTCCACGAGCGGTTGGGCGACCGCGGCATCGACACCCTGGTCCTCGCCGGCATCAGCACCAGCGGCGTGGTCCTGTCCACGGTCATCGACGCGGCCGACCGCGACTACCGCGTCCTCGTCCTGTCCGACGGCGTCGCCGACCCCGACGCCGAGACCCACCGGGTGCTGGTCGAGAAGGTGTTCCCGTCCCGCGCCCACGTCATCGACACCACGGCCCTACGACAGCTGCTGCGCGCGCCTGACCCGTCGCCCGCCCCGGGAAGACCACCCGGAGCTGCCGCACCCGTCCGTCCTGGCGGAACATCAGCCACGCCAGGGTGGGCGGGCAGGGGTTGGTGATCCCGGCCGGGTTGACGGCCTCCATCTCCCAGATGGCGATGTCCCGGCTGGCCACGACATGGCGCAGGTGCTGGGTCACGCCCTTGTCCCGGGTGCTGCGCATCGCCGGGAAGGGGTGGCAGCGTCCGCCGTCCTTGTTGAGGACGCCGACGAGTTCGGTCTCCTCCGGCCACAACTCCAGGATCTCGCCCGGCAGTTGGCCGCGCATCGCGCCGTCGAGGGTGACCTCGGCCTCCTGGCGGCTGTCCTCGGTGAGCGCGGTGGCGTCGTCGTGGCCGCCGGCCGCGGTGGAGAGCAGGACCTTGGCCATCTTCGCCCGGGCCTGGTTGAGCCGGCTGCGCACGGTGCCCACCGGGACCTCGCAGGCCTCGGCGATCTCCTGGTACGAGGTGATCCCGCTGAAGTGCCGCAGCATCAGCACCAGCCGCTGCTGCTGCGGCAGTTCCTCCACCGCGTCCCAGATCCAGTCCCGCATCGCGTGCTGCTCGACGACCCGCTCCGGGTGCGAGGGCCCGTCGTCCCGCCCGTACACCTGCTCCAACGCGTCGAGCCCGGGCAGCTCCCGCACGGCCCGCAGCCGCATCCGGGACGCGTTGCGCACGATCGCCCGCAGCCACGCCCCGACGGCCGCGGGCTCCCGCACGTCACCGATCCGCCGCAGCGCGGTCAACGCCGCGTCCTGTACGGCGTCCTCGGCATCGGGACCGTGCCCGAGCAGGCTCAACGCGACCGCTCGCATGGGCGCCTGATGGCGCGTCAGCAGCAGCCCGAGGGCGCCGGACTCACCGGCCTGGGCCCTGCGGGTGAGTTCCTCATCCGTGGGACGGTCGAGGGGCACCATGAAGCCTCCATGCGCACACATCACAAACCCTGCGCCACTACGGGCAGTTGGGGCTCATGCTCCGGGAACCCCACTTCTCCCACCCGCCGATGAACGGGAGATGGCCCCCACGTGGCGGACCGAGGGACCCCTCGCCGAGGAAGATACGCCGCTACGGCTCCTCGTGGGCCCCCGGCCCGATCACTCAACCCGCTTTCGCGTCAGGCCTGTTGGGCAGAAACGGAGTCGGTCTCGGCCTCGGTTCTGGGCAACCAGCTGCCGTGGAAGCCGGACGGGACCGCGTACGGCAGTTCCACGACCGCCTGCACGGAGAGGTCGGAGGCGTCGAGGACGAGGAGTTCACCGGCCGCGCCGTCGTCGTCCGAGACGAGTGACATGAGCCAGCCCGCGTCCTCGTCGGTGCCGTCCGACGCAGGTACGAAGACGGCCTCGCCGGAGTAGCGGCTGCCGGGCGTCTTGTGGACGTCACCGGTCTGGCGCACGAGGTCGTGTTTCGCGATGCCGTCGCCGTTGACCGTGTAGAGGTAGCGGTTCGGGCGCCCGGTGAGGGTCTCGTTGCGGGTGGGGAACTCGGCCTCGCGGTCGTCGAGTTGGGACTCGAGGACCCGGCCGGCCACCGGGTCCAGGATCCACCGGTACAGGACGGAGGGGGCCGGGTGTGCCCCGGTTCGCGCACCCCGACCCGACCGTTCACGACGCCGGGGACACCCGCGCCGGTAGGGACGCCCGCGCCGGTGGGGCCGCCGATGTCGCCCCAGACCTTCCGGAACCCGGCGTCGTCGTAGCGCACCGCGTCCAGCACCACACGCCCCTGCGCGTCCTCGTAGGCGTTGCCCACATGGAAGACGTAGCAGGGGTCGACGTCGAACCAGCGCACGTCGGTGGAACCGTGCTCGCGGGACATGATCCCGATCCGCGCGCCGTACGCGTCCGCCCACCGGTACGGCATGCCGCCGTGCCCGGCCAGGGTGTGGTCGAAGACGACGGGCAGGTCCAGCCACACGATGTGGTGCTCGGTGATGGCGAAGTCGTGCATCATCGTCGGCCCGGGCACGTCGATCGGCCGGCTGTCGAGCAGCTCCCCCTCCGGGGTGACCCGGTGGTAGGTGAGGTAGGGCGGCGCGAACCCGGTCCCGAACAGGTGCAGTTCACCGGTGACGGGGTCCTCCTTCGGGTGCGCGGTCATCGCCGTGGTCAGCTTCCCGGCGAAGTCGTACGGCCCGACGGTCTCCAGCTCCGGAGTGACCCAGTACGGCAGGCCGACCTCGCACAGGGCAAGGACGGTGTCGGCGTGCCGGATCACGTGGGTGTTCGCGGGTGTCGCGGCCAGGTCGACGGTGCCGTCCTGACGGACGAAGGGGTGACCCTCCAACTCCCGTGTCTTCACCCACCTGTTGCGGTACCACTCGGCCCGCCCGCCGCGCAGCCGGATGCCGTGCAGCATGCCGGGCCCGGTGAACCAGTGCCCGCGGTCCTCGCCGGGCAGCGGGTTGGGGCCGTTGCGGAGGTAGCGGCCGTCCAGCTCGGGGGCAGGGTGCCGCGTACGGTCAGTTCGGCGGCGGTGTGCTCCTCGGGGACCGGGGCGAAGCGGCCCTGGAGGTAGAGGGGGCGGGGGTCTCGTCGGTCATGCGGGGTTCCTTCAAGGGGTCATAGGGGGCTGGCGAGTTGGAGGGCTGGGGGCGGGCAGGTGGGACACGTCGGGCGGGGCACGGGGATCGCCGAGGCCGCCGTAGACGTGAACTGCTCTGGTACGGAGGGGAGTCGGGCGCGGCGGCGGACGCGGCAGGCGCTAAGGGCGCGGGTCGGCCGCTGGGGTGGTGGCGGCCGTGCTGGTTGCCCCGGCCGCCACGCCTGTCAGCGGATCAGGCTCAAGTGGTGGTACCGGAGGCCGCCTTCGCGATGAACGCGGCCACCTCGGCGGGCTTGGACACGTACACGGCGTGGCTGCCGGCGGTCTCGGCCACCGTCGCACCGGCCCGCTCGGCCATGGCGCGCTGGGCGGGCGGCGGGATCATGCGGTCGTCGGTGGCGACGAGGTAGTGGCTCGGCCTGCTCTGCCAGGCGGGCTCGGTGATGACACCCGCCAACGCCTCGACTCCCCAGGGCACTTGGGAGTCGGCGAGGAACTCGGCGTCGGCGGCGGGCAGATCGCCGGCGAAGGACGCGGCGAACTTCTCCCGGTCGAGGAAGAGGAACCCGTCGACGGGCGGCAGGATCGGCGGCACGGGAGCGCCGGGCGGCGGGTCGGCGATGAGGGTGTTCACGGACTCGCCCTTGTCGGGCGCGAACGCGGTGACGTAGACGAGCGCCGAGACGTTCGGGTGGGTGCCGGCCTCGGTGATCACCGCGCCGCCGTAGGAGTGTCCGACGAGTACGGTCGGCCCGTCCTGGGCGTCGAGGACCCGCCGGGTCGTGGCGACGTCGTCCGCCAGGGACAGGGTGGGGTTCTGGACGACGCTCACGCGGTGGCCGTCGGCGCGGAGCGCGTCGTAGACGCCCCGCCAGCCCGATCCGTCGACGAATCCGCCGTGCACGAGAACGACGTTCCGCGCTGTGCCGGTTTCCGGTGTGGTGCTCATGATGCGCCAACTCCTTCGTGGGGTGAACGAGGGGTGAATGAGGTGAGTGGTTCGGTCCGGGGAGGCCGGGCAAGTCGCGGACCTGGCACGGCGGTTGACTGCCCGTGGGGTTACGGGAGGGCCGTCACCGGTGGCTGGGCCTGGGCTTGGGCCAGCAGGTGGGCCTGGGCTCGGGCGGGGTAGACCTTGGTGAAGACGGCGGGGGCGACGAGGCCGATGACGTGGGCGGCGATGCCGACCCAGGCGGGGGCGTCCGTCGCGTTGGCGATGGCCAGACTGACGGCGATGAAGGTGAAGCCGGCTCCCCAGGCGCTGGTGATGTAGTTGTTGACCTGGACGAACTCCGGCATGTCCCAGTACTCGCGCGGGGTCTGCCGCTTGGCGATGCCCAGCGTGAAGGGGCTCCGCACCACCAGACTCCCCAGGCGGTGGCGGCCAGCCACACGAACGAGATGACGTCGGTGTGGCCGGACAGCGAGGAGTCCGGCTTCGTGACGGAGACGGCGCCGAGCACGACGAAGTACGCGAGGGTGCTGATCTCCAGGACCAGGGCGTCGAAGCCGACCCCGCGGCGCCGGTCGTTCAGCATCATCAGCAGCCCCGTGACGAGACCGCCGAGGGCGCCCCAGCGCCAGTCGAAGGAGGAGAGGACGCCGGCGACGATCCAGGGGGCGAATCCGGGCAGATAAGCCAACATTGGTTGTTTCCTCGGTGGAGTGGAGTGGACGCCGACTAGATGCACGGCGGCCCTCGAAGTTCGAACCTTGCGATGTGATGCCGGTCACATGGGCGGCGCGTGCCCGGTAGGTACTCGGCGCGCTAACCGGATAGATCCATCCACTTAATGTAGGGTGGCGAGCAGGACCTGTCGAGAGGAATCGTGAGGAGTGGTGATGGGAGTTCCGATGTCACGCAGGATCTGGCTACCGCTGGGGGCCGCCGTCCTGGTGCTGAACGCGGTGCAGTGGGTGGTGTCCGAGGCGGTCGCCGCGAGCGCCTGGACCGACCCGGCCTACAGCTACGCCACGAACTACATCAGCGACCTGGGCGTCACGGACTGCGGCACGACCTTCCAGGACCGCACCATCTGCTCACCGGATCACGCGCTGATGAACACGTCGTTCATCGTCCAGGGGATCCTGTTCGCCGCCGGGGTGATCCTGCTGGCGGTGCCCCTGCTCACGGGCCGCGTGCGCCGTGTCGTCATCGCCCTGGCGGGTGCGCACGCGGTGGGCTTCCTGTTGGTCGGCCTGTTCCACGGCTCCGCGGACGGCGCGAGCTACAGCCTGGGGCTGCACGTCGGCGGCGCGTCGGTCGCCATCCTGTGCGCGAACACGATCGTGATCATGGCGGGCTCGCTGAAGAGCCTCCAACTGCCGCGCGCGTACCGGGTGTTCAGCATCGCGGTCGGCGCGCTCGGGCTGCTGAGCGAGGCGGGCGTGGGCGTCTCGACGAGCACGGCGGGGATCTTCGAGCGGGGTGGTGTCTACTCGTGGCTGCTGTGGAGCGTCGTGACCGGCGTGGCGCTGCTGGTCAGGCAGGCCCGCCGCCCGGCCGAGGCACGGATCCCGGAGAATGTCCCGGCGTGAGCCCCGATGCGCAACGCCCGCTGCGAGCGGACGCGGAACGAAACCGCCGCCTCATCATGACGACGGCCGACCGCCTGTTCGCCCAGCGGCGGTCCGTCGTCCCCCTCAACGAGATCGCCCGCGAGGCGGGCCTCGGCGTGGGCACGGTCTACCGCCGCTTCCCCGACCTCCAGTCCCTAGTCGACGCCCTGTTCACGGAACGCTTCACGGTCTTCCTGCACCTCGCGACCACATCGGCGGCCCACGAGGACCCGGCGGAAGCCCTACGCCACTACCTCCTGAACGCGGCCCAACTCCGCGCCGGCGACCGCGCCTTGGAGGTCATCATGGCCAACGCGAGCGTCGACACGGCCCCGATCGCGCAGACCCGCGACCAACTCGGCCGCCTCGTCGACACCCTCGCGGAACGGGCGGTGGCGGCCGGCGCCGTCCGCAAGGACTTCGCCAGTGCGGACGTCTACGCCTACCTGTACATGATCGGCGCGGTCGCCGACCAGACGAACGAGGTCGCGCCGGATGCGTGGCGGCGGTACGCGGAGGTGCTGATGGTGGGGTTCGGTCTGACGCCGACACCGGCGGAACGGGGTCGGCGATGACGGACGAACAGCTGCTGGAGAGCTGGCCGAGGCCGGTGGGAGAGCAGGGGTAGCGGGGGTCGGTTGGTCCGTGCACTCAGGCCAACTTCGCCACCGGCTCCAGAATCGCCACGCACTCCACATGATGCGTCATCGGAAACAGATCGAACGCCCGGAGCGTCCGCACCCGATACCCCCGTCCCGGAAGTACGCCAGGTCCCGGGCCAGCGCAGCCGGATCGCAGGCCACGTACGCGATCTTCCGGGCGCCGAGCGACGACAGGTGCTCGACCGTCTTCTTGCCGGCCCCCGCACGCGGCGGGTCGAGGACGATCAGGTCGACCTCGTTGATCCCGGTCCGCGGGAGCACGGTCTCGACCTTGCCCTGCTCGATGCGGACGCGGTCGAAGCCGGCGAGGTTGTGGCGCGCGTCCTCGACCGCGCGCTTGCCGGACTCGATGCCGAGGACCGCGCCCTTGTCGCCGAGGCGGTCGGCCAGCGCGCCGGCGAAGAGGCCGACGCCGCAGTACAGGTCGAGGGCCATGTCGCCCTTGCGCGGGAGCAGGCCCTGCATGACCGCCTTGACGAGGGTGTCCGCGGCCATCGGGTGGACCTGCCAGAAGCCGCCGCTGCCGACCCGGTACGTACGGCCGTCGGCCCGCTCACGCACGAACGCGCGGCCGTGCACGCGGTGGATGCCGCCGTCGTGCTCCTCGACGCGCATGACGGAGACGGGGCGTTCCAGCTCGACCAGGGGCAGGCGGGCGCCGGGGCGGGGCTCCAGGATGACCATGCGGTCCTGGGAGCCGGTCGCCGCGATCGCCTCGACCGAGGCCATGCCCGACCAGTCGCGCTCCTCGATGCCCAGCTCGCTGACGCCCGGCGCCGCGATCATGCAGTGCTCGATCGGCTCGACCTCGTGCGAACGGTGCTTGCGCAGACCGGCGTTGCCGTCGACGTCCACCGCGTACTGGACGCGCGTACGCCACTGCGGCACCTGGCCCGCGGGCAGCTTGTCGCCCTCGGCCGGCATCACCGTGCCGTCCCAGCCGGCCTCCTCGGGCGTGAGCCCGGCGAGCCGCTGCAACTGCTCCGCGATGACCTCGCCCTTGAGGCGACGCTGGGCGCCGGGCTTGGCGTGCTGCCAGTCGCAGCCGCCGCAGCGGCCGGGTCCGGCGTAGGGGCACGGCGCCTCGACGCGGTCCTTGGACTCCTCCAGGACCGTCACGGCGTCGGCGCGCAGGAACCGCGCGCCCTCCTCGCCGTCGGTGACCCGCGCGACCACGCGCTCACCGGGCAGCGCGTGCCGGACGAACAGCACCTGGCCCTCGGCCGTACGGGCGATGCAGTGCCCGCCATGGGCGACGGGGCCCACCTCGACCTCGTACTCCCCCCACCAGCGATTTCTTCGGTTCTGCCTGCATGGCGGGGTGACTCCACAACGTCAAAGGGGTACGGCCGGACAACAGCCCACCAGTCTACGTGGACCCCGCCCGGCCGCTCACCACAAGGCCGTCGCAGCCGGAGCTAGAGCTTGGACTTGGACGACTCGCTGTGCCGCTCCTCCGCGGGCCCCCCGTCGCACCGCGCCCGGCGCGCTCCACTCCTGCCGCTTCCGCGCCCGGTTCTTCGCCGCCTCGGAGGACTCCAGCTGGTACGGCACCGACGTCACCATCACGCCCGGCGTGAACAGCAGCCGGCCCTTGAGCCGCAGCGCGCTCTGGTTGTGGAGCAGGTGCTCGTACCAGTGGCCGACCACGTACTCGGGGATGATCACGGACACCGCGTCGCGCGGCGACTCCTTCCGCAGCCCCTTCACGTACTCGATGATCGGCCGCGTGATCTCCCGGTACGGCGAGTCCAGCACCTTCAGCGGTACGTCGATCCCGCGCCGCTCCCACTCCTCGCGCAGCGCCTTGGTCTCCGCCGGGTCCACGTTGACGCTGAGCGCCTCCAGCGTGTCCGAGCGCATCAACTTGGCGTACGCGAGGGCCCGTAGAGCCGGGCGGTGGATCTTGGAGATCAGGACGACCGAGTGGACGCGGGACGGCCGGAGGCTGTCGTCGCTGGGACCCTCGGGGGCCGCGATCTCCTCGGCGACCCGGTCGTAGTGCTTACGGATCGCGGTCATCGTGGCGTAGAAGATGCACATGCCGAGCAGCGCCACCCAGGCGCCGTGCGTGAACTTCGTGACCAGGACGACGACCAGGACCAGGCCGGTGAAGAACGCGCCGAACGTGTTGATGGCCCGGGAGCGGACCATGTGGCGGCGCTTGGCCTGGTCCTTCTCGGTGGCCAGGTGGCGGTTCCAGTGCCGGACCATGCCGGTCTGGCTGAGGGTGAACGACACGAACACGCCGACGATGTACAGCTGGATCAGCCGGGTCGAGTCGGCGCCGTAGATCGCCAGCAGCATGGCCGCGGTGCCGGCCAGCAGCACGATGCCGTTGGAGAAGGCGAGGCGGTCGCCGCGGGTGTGCAGCTGGCGCGGGAGGTAGCGGTCCTGGGCGAGGATCGAGCCGAGCAGCGGGAAGCCGTTGTACGCCGTGTTGGCGGCCAGGAACAGCACCAGCGCGGTGGCCGCGGCGAGCACGACGAACAGGAGGCTGCCCTTGCCGAAGACGGCCTCGGCGACCTGGGAGATCACCGGGTTCTGGACATAGCCGGAGCCGATCGCGACCCCGTTGTGCAGCAGGTCGGTGGCCGGGTTCTCGGCCATGCGGACCTTGGTCGTCATGGCGAGGGCGATGATCCCGCAGAACATGGTGACGGCCAGCAGGCCCATCGCGGCCAGGGTGCTCGCCGCGTTCTTCGACTTGGGCTTGCGGAAGGCCGGGACGCCGTTGGAGATCGCCTCGACACCGGTGAGCGCGGCACAGCCGGAGGAGAAGGCCCGGAGTAGCAGGAAGACCAGGGCGAAGCCCGCGAGGCCCTGGTGTTCGGCCTTGATGTGGTAGGCGGCGGTCGGCGCGCGCATGGTGTCGCCGAGGACGAGTCCGCGGAAGGCGCCCCACGCGATCATGATGAAGACGCCCGCGACGAAGACGTACGTCGGGATCGCGAACAGCGTGCCGGACTCCTTCACCCCGCGCAGGTTCATCAGGGTGAGCAGCACGACCACGGCGATCGCACAGAACACCTTGTGCTCGACCACGAACGGGACCGCGGAGCCGAGGTTCTCGATGCCGGAGGCGATCGAGACGGCGACGGTGAGGACATAGTCGACGAGCAGGGCGCTGGCGACGGTGAGGCCGGCCTTGGGGCCGAGGTTGGTGGTGGCCACCTCGTAGTCCCCGCCGCCGCTGGGGTAGGCGTGCACGTTCTGCCGGTAGGAGGCGACCACGGTGAACATCAGCACCACGACAGCGACCGCGATCCACGGGCTGAAGTGGTAGGCCGACACGCCCGCGATGGAGAGGACCAGCAGCACCTCGCCGGGCGCGTAGGCCACGGAGGACAGCGGGTCGGAAGCGAAGACGGGGAGTGCGATGCGCTTCGGCAGGAGCGTTTCGCCCAACCGGTCGCTGCGCAACGCCCGCCCGATGAGGATGCGCTTGGGCACGTCGGTCAGTTTGGACACAACAGAGGATCGTAGGGCTTCGAACAGGCGATCCTCCACTTTCCGCCGTCTTACCCCCTGTCATCTGCCTCACGAGTGAAATAAGGGACGAGTGGAGTTGCGGATTCCGTCGGGAGCGCCGACGCCGTGTCTATATGACAAAACCCCGCTCCCATCGCCTCCTGGAGGTTCCATGCCCGCGACCGCAGAGCTGATCGGCGCCCTGGCCGCCCTGGTCGGCCTCGGATTCCTCACCCTGGCCAGCGTGCGCAGCATCGGGCGCCGCTGACGCACAGGGGTGCCGTGGAGGGACCGGGCGTGTGTAGCTTGGGCCTCGGTCTGAGACCCTGATGGGGCTGAGCATTGATTTCAGGACACCGGAAGGACGGTCGTGCACATCGTCATCATGGGCTGCGGCAGAGTGGGTTCCGCTCTCGCCCAGACCCTGGAGCAACAGGGGCACACGGTCGCCGTGATCGACCAGGACCCCACCGCCTTCCGTCGGCTGGGCCCGGGATTCGGCGGCCGCCGGGTCACCGGCGTCGGCTTCGACCAGGACACGCTGCGCGAAGCGGGCATCGAGGAGGCGGGCGCGTTCGCGGCCGTCTCCAGCGGTGACAACTCGAACATCATCTCCGCCCGTGTGGCCCGCGAGATGTTCGGCGTCGAGAACGTCGCGGCCCGTATCTACGACCCCCGCCGTGCCGAGGTCTACCAGCGCCTGGGCATCCCCACCGTGGCCACGGTCCGCTGGACCGCCGACCAGATGCTGCGCCGGCTGCTGCCCTCGGGCGCGGAGCCGCTGTGGCGGGACCCCACCGGCGGTGTCCAGCTCGCCGAGGTGCACGCCTCGGCCGCGTGGGTCGGCCAGCGGATCAGCAGGCTGCAGGAGGAGACGGGCGTCCGCGTGGCGTTCCTCACCCGGCTCGGCGAGGCGATGCTGCCCTCCTCGCAGACCGTGTTGCAGGAGGGCGACCTCGTGCACGTGATGATGCGTACGGACGAGGTCGACAAGGTCGAGGCGGCGTTCGCCAAGGGTCCCGAAGAGGAGGGCGGTCACTGATGAGGGTCGCCATTGCCGGAGCCGGCGCGGTCGGTCGTTCGATCGCCGGAGAGCTCCTGGAGAACGGTCACGAGATCCTTCTCATCGACAAGGCCCCGACCGCGATCTCGGTCGAGCGGGTCCCCAGGCGGAGTGGCTGCTGGCCGACGCCTGCGAGATCACGTCCCTGGACGAGGCCGCGTTGCAGCGCTGCAACGTGGTGATCGCCGCGACGGGCGACGACAAGGTCAACCTCGTCGTGTCCCTCCTCGCGAAGACGGAGTACGGCGTCCCGCGTGTCGTCGCCCGCGTCAACAACCCCAAGAACGAGTGGCTCTTCAACGAGTCCTGGGGCGTCGACGTGGCCGTCTCCACCCCGCGTCTGATGTCGGCCCTGGTCGAGGAGGCGGTGTCGGTCGGCGACCTCGTCCGTCTGCTCCGCTTCAGCCACGGCGACGCCAACCTCGTCGAACTGACCCTCCCCGAGGAGTCCGCGCTCGCGGGCACCCAGGTCGGCGACGTGGAATGGCCGGAGGACACGTCCCTGGTCACGATCATCCGCGGCACCCGCGTCCTGACCCCGTCCCGCGAGGACTCGCTGGAGGCGGGCGACGAGCTGCTGTTCGTGGCGGCTCAGGCACGCGAGGAGCAGCTGGAGGACCTGCTGTCGGTGCGCCGGGAGGACGCGCCGAGCTGACCGGTCGTACGGCTACGACGAGGAGGGGCGCCCGGAGATCTCCGGGCGCCCCTCCTCGTCGTAGCGGAAGTGCTGGGGGTGGCGGGTGCTACGCGTCGCGCCGGTGCCGTCCCGGCGTGGCGTCCTGGCCCTCGCCGTTGGCCTCTGCGGCGGCAGCCTTGCGCTCCTTCTCGGCCTGCTCCTCCGCCTCCATCTCCGCGAACACGTCGATCGGCGCGGGTGCCTTCGCGAGGAAGACCCAGGTGAGCCAGACGGCGAGGAGGAAGGGCGGGATCTTCAACGCGACCAGGACCCAGCCGAGTTGGGCGGTGTTGGCCCACCAGTAGAGCGGGAAGAGGATCGCGCACTTGGCGAGCAGGATCAGGCCCCAGGCCCAACTGGCCTTCGCGTAGGCCTTCTTGCGGCCGGGGTTGCGGGTCCGCCAGGAGAGGTTCTCCTTGAAGACCGGGCCGAGGATGAGGCCGATCAGCGGGACGCCCGCGAGGGTGGTGATGATGTACGCCAGCGCCAGGCCCAGCGTGTAGAGCATGCCGGGGAGGTAGAAGTTCTTCGCGTTGCCCGTCATCATCGCGAAGACCACACCGAAGGCGACGCCGAAGACACCGCTGAAGGCGTGCTTCACGGTGTCGCGGGTGGCCAGCCGGACCACGACCAGTGCCAGCGCTACGGCCAGGGCGGCGATCGCCGACCAGTGCAGGTTCTTGCTGACGGTGAAGATGCTGACGAAGAGCAGCCCGGGCAGGACCGTTTCGATCATGCCGCGCAGTCCGCCGAACGCCTCGAAGAGGGCCGCCTCGGTCACCGCCCGGACATCCTGCTCGCTGTCTTCGGCGTCCACGGTGTCCGCGGTCGGCTTGTCGAGCGACGTCACCGGCTACTCCCGTCCGAGGGGTTTCAGTTCGTATTTCGGGTTGAAGAGCACGCGGCGGCCTCTGCTCATCGAGATCCGGCCGGACGCGATCAGCTTGCGCCCCGGTTCTATCCCCACGATGGAGCGCCTGCCGAGCCACACCACGTCCAGGGCGGCGGAGCCGTCGAACAACTCGGCCTCCAGGGCCGGGACTCCCGCCCGGGGCGCAGCGTGACCGTGCGCAAGGTACCAGTAACCGTCACGATCTGTCGGTCGTGGCAGTCGCCGATCCGGACACAGCCCTCGGTCTCGGCGTCCTCACGCAGCTCCTCCGACTCCAGGTCCTCCTGCGAGGTGGAGAGCCGGTCGAGCATGCGCCGGAACCGTCCGGCCGGCTTTTCGGAACGAGGGACAGCGCTCATATCTGAAGCGTACCGGGGTCCACCGACAGCGACGCACCCACGCCCTCAGCGCTCGAACCGGTAGCCCATACCGGGCTCCGTGATGAAGTGCCTGGGATGCGCGGGGTCCGTCTCCAGCTTCCGCCGCAGCTGCGCCATGTACACGCGGGAGGTAGTTCGTCTCGGTCCCGTACGACGGCCCCCACACCTCCTGGAGCAGCTGCTTCTGGCTCACCAGCCGCCCGGTGTTGCGCACCAGCACCTCCAGCAGATGCCACTCCGTGGGGGTCAGCCGTACGTCACGCCCGTCCCGGTGCACCTTCTTGGCGGCGAGGTCGACGGTGAACTCCTCGGTCTCCACCAGGACGTCGTCCTCGCCGGCCCCGGTGGGCTCGGCCCGGCGCACGGCGGCCCGCAGCCGGGCCAGCAGCTCGTCCATCCCGAACGGCTTGGTGACGTAGTCGTCGGCGCCCGCGTCCAGGGCCTCAACCTTCTCGTCGGAGGAGTGCCGCGCGGACAGCACGAGGATCGGCACCCGGGTCCAGCCGCGCAGTCCCCGGATCACCTCGACGCCGTCCATGTCGGGCAGCCCCAGGTCGAGGACGACCACGTCCGGGTGGCGGGAGGCGGCGAGGTCGAGGGCGGTCTTGCCGTCTGCGGCCGCGTCGACCTCGTACTTCCGCGCCTTGAGGTTGATCACGAGGGCCCGCACGATCTGCGGCTCATCCTCGACCACGAGGACCCTGGTCATGAGGCCTGCCTTTCCGGTTGCACGTCCCGCATGTCTTGCGTTTCTTGCGTGTCTTCTACGGCGCTGTCGGCCGGCGCGGCTTCGAAGGGCTCCGCCGCGGCGCGGAGGGTGAGGACCATGGTGAGGCCGCCGCCGGGGGTGTCCTCGGCGTTCAGGGGTGCCGCTCATGGCCTCGGTGAAGCCACGCGCCACGGCGAGCCCGAGTCCGACTCCCGCGCCGCGCGGGGCGTCGCCGTGGCGCTGGAAGGGCTCGAAGATGCGGTCCTTGGCCTCGTCAGGGACTCCCGGGCCCCGGTCGACCACCCGCACCTCCACGCGGTCGGCGATGGCGCTGGCGGACACCAGGACGGTTTCTCCGGGCGGGCTGTACTTGACCGCGTTCTCGACCAGGTTGGCCACCGCCCGCTCCAGGAGGCCGGGGTCGACGGCGACCATGGGCAGCGTCTCCGGGATGTCCAGTTCGGCGCTGCCCTCGGGGACCCCGCCCAGCGCCATCGGCACCACCTCGTCGAGGTCTATCTCGCGGATGATCGGCGTGACCGTGCCGGTCTGGAGGCGGGACATGTCGAGCAGGTTGCCCACGAGGTGGTCGAGCCGGTCGGCGCCGTCCTCGATGCCCTCCAGCAGCTCGGCCTGGTCCTCATCGGACCACGCCACGTCGTCGGAACGCAGGGAGGAGACGGCCGCCTTGATGCCGGCCAACGGGGTCCGCAGATCGTGGCTCACGGCCGCCAGGAGGGCCGTACGGATGCGGTTGCCCTCGGCGAGCGCGCGGGCCTGGTCGGCCTCCTCGCGCAGGCGCCTGCGGTCGAGGACGACGGCCGCCTGGGCGGCGAAGGCGGCGAGGACCCGGCGGTCGGAGGCGGGCAGGACGCGGCCGGTCAGCGCGAGGGCCATGTGGTCGCCGACCGGCATGTCCACATCGCCGTCCTCGGGCCGCTCCAGCGGCGCCCCCGCGCCGACCCGGCCGGCGCAGGTCCAGGGCTCCACGTCGCTCTTGCGCTCCAGCAGGGCGACGGACTCCATGCCGAAGGTCTCCCGGACCCGTTCCAGGAGTGCTTCGAGGCTGGTCTCGCCGCGCAGCACGCTGCCCGCGAGGAAGGACAGGATCTCTGACTCGGCGCGCAGTCTGGCGGCCTGCTGGGTGCGTCTCGCGGCGAGGTCGACCACGGAGGCCACGGACACGGCGACCCCGACGAAGATCGCGATGGCGACGATGTTCTTGGGGTCGGCGATCGTCAGCCGGTGCAGCGGGGGCGTGTAGTAGTAGTTCAGCAGGAACGATCCGACGGCCGCCGACACCAGCGCGGGAGCCAGCCCGCCGAGCAGCGCCGCCGCCACCGTCAGCGACAGGAACAGCAGCATGTCGTTGGCGAGCCCGAGGTGGACCGCGTTCAGCAGGAACGCGAGCCCCACCGGGCCCACCACGCCGACCAGCCACCCGGAGACGATCCGGCTCCGCCCGAGCCGCGCGCCCCGGGACACGGGCAGTCCGCGCCCCTTGGCGACCTCTTCGTGGGTGACGATGTGGACGTCCAGGTCGGGCCCGGACTCGCGGGCGACCGTGGTGCCCACCCCCGGCCCGAAGACGTACTGCCAGGTCTTGCGGCGCGAGGAGCCGAGGACGATCTGTGTGGCGTTGACCCCGCGCGCGAAGTCGAGCAGCGCGGCCGGGATGTCGTCGCCGACGACGTGGTGGAAGGTGCCGCCGAGGTCCTCGGCGAGGGTGCGCTGGAGGGCGAGTTCCTTCGGGGATGCGGAGGTCAGGCCGTCGCTGCGGGAGATGTAGACGGCCAGCACCTCGCCGCCGGCCCCCTTCTCGGCGAGCCGCGCGGCCCGCCGTATCAGCGTCCGCCCTTCGGGGCCGCCGGTCAGTCCTACGACGATCCGCTCGCGCGAACCCCAGATCGCCGAGACCTCGTGCTCGCTGCGGTACTCCTGGAGGTACTCGTCGACCCGGTCGGCCACCCACAGGAGCGCCAACTCCCGCAGGGCGGTGAGGTTTCCGGGCCGGAAGTAGTTCGAGAGGGCCGCGTCGACCTTGTCGGGCTTGTAGATGTTGCCGTGCGCCATGCGGCGGCGGAGCGCCTGCGGCGACATGTCGACGAGCTCGATCTGGTCGGCCCGGCGGACGACCTCGTCCGGGACGGTCTCCTGCTGCCGCACCCCGGTGATCGACTCGACGACGTCACCGAGGGACTCCAGGTGCTGGATGTTGACGGTGGAGACGACGTCGATGCCGGCGGCGAGCAGTTCCTCGATGTCCTGCCAGCGCTTGGTGTTGCGGGAGCCGGGGATGTTGGTGTGGGCGAGTTCGTCCACCAGGGCGACGGCGGGGGCCCGGCGCAGCACCGCGTCGACGTCCATCTCGGTGAAGACGCTCCCGCGGTAGGCGGGCTCCGCGCGCGGGACCTGCTCCAGGCCGTGGAGCATCACCTCGGTACGGGCCCTCCCGTGGTGCTCCACGAAGGCGACCACGCAGTCGGTGCCCCGCTCCACCCTGCGGTGGGCCTCGGACAGCATCGCGTAGGTCTTGCCCACGCCGGGTGCCGCACCGAGGTAGATCCGAAGCTTGCCGCGTCCCATGGCCCCATTGTCTTCCCGTCACCGCTGTGTACGCAGCGTCGACTGTACGGCCAATAAGTCCGACAAATGGGGTGGAGTGCGTGCCGGGGACGTCCTGACGCATCCCTGATGCCCGTACGGCACCGCGGTCGGCACCGTACGGGCATCGGGGTCGGGCGCTGTTCAGTTGGGGTTGTCGCCGTGCGTGAGGGTCTCCCAGGCCACGAAGAGGTTGTTCGTGCCGGCCGGGCGGTTGTTCTGGGTGAGGGTCTGGGTGTTGGTCATCGCGATGCCCAGGCGGTTGTGCAGCGCGTTGTACCCGACCTCGGTGACCGGCCCGAGCCCGAGGGTCAGCGACCCGCCGCACAGCCAGCTCGGGACGGCGGCCCCAGCTGGTACTTGGCCTGGAACCCGAGCGCCTGGCGCAGACGCTCCCCACGTCCGTGCCGTAGAGATCGGTGCCCTGGATGCGGCTGGTCTCGGCGACGTGCGAGATCGACGAGAGGCCGTACCCGGTGTGCGTGAAGTCGCGGCACGTCTCCTGGGTGAGCCCGGTGACGAAGGTCGACTGTCCCTGCCAGTAACTGACGATCTTCGCCGTGGTGTTGAGGTTCTGGCTCGGCACGGTCTTCGGCACGGAACCGTCCGAGGCGAGGTAGATGTACGCGGCCGTCCGCGTCCGGAAGAGCGCCATGGCCTTGTCGTACGACGTCCTGTCCTCCAGGAAGACGGAGATGCCGATCGCGGCGTCCATCATCGTCAGTTCCCAGTTCCCGTTGGAATTGGAGCCGTTGATGATCTCCGGGAGGTACACGTTCCGCAGCATGGTCGAGAAGCGGGCCGAGTTGGTCCATGTCCCGGTGTACGTGTACTTGATGATCTCGGCGGCCTTGGGCCAGGAGGCACCGGCCCAGCCGGTCTGCAGGGGCGCGTTGCTGTTGGTGTGGCTGGTGATCGTGGCCGACCAGGCGTCCATGATCTCGATGGCCTTCTGGGCGTAGCGCGCGTCCTTGGTGATGTACCAGGCGAGCGCGTCGGTGTAGGCCGCGATCGCGTCCTCGCGCTCGTCGGTGCAGCCGTAGTTGGGGTTGGAGTACGAGCCGCACTCGACGACGGCTCGGGGCTTCGGGGTGCGGCTCAGACTCGCGTAGGAGCTGGCCATCATCTGGTCGTAGGCACCCTTCCAGGGCTGGGCGCCGGCGAGGACCTCGGTGCGGGCGAAGTCCAGCTGGCTCCTGGAGACGTCGACTCCGGGGTGGACGAAGGTGGCGGGGGCGGCCTGGGCTGTGGTGCCGGGCTGGGCGAAGAAGCCCAGGACCAGCGCGGTGACGACGGAGAGCAGGGCAGCGCGGCGCACGGTGACTCCGTTCTTGTATGTGAACAAAGAGCACCCTGATGAACGTGGGCGTTGAGCCGAGACCATAGGTACGGACCAATGCGCCGTCAAGAGTGCGCGCGACGAAGGGCCGCACCCGGGGAGGGGTACGGCCCTTTCGGCTACGACTGTTCCGTACGTCTGATTCCCGTACGGCTGTTCCCGCTAGCGGACCTCGGTGATCTCCGGTCCGCGCTGCAGCTGGCCCATGCCGCCGGAGAAGCGGGAACCCGCCTCCTCCTGCTGGACGCCCTCGGGAACCATCTGCGCGTCGTTCGGCAGCTTCAGGACGATCGGGTCGCGGGGCGCCATCGGGCCCTCGCCGCGCACGACGACCGTGTCCCGGAAGATCTGCTCCAGCAGACCGGCCGCCTGCGGCTGCACCGCGCCCTGCCCGGAGATCACCCCGCGCAGGAACCAGCGCGAACCGTCCACACCGACGAACCGCACCACCTGGAAACCGCCCGTGCCGTCCGGCAGCTGCACTGGGACCTGCGCGCGCAGCTCCCAGCCCAGCGGTCCCTCGACCTCGTCGACGATGCCACCCTGCTGGGTGATGCCGCTGGCGATCTCCTCGCGGACCTCACCCCAGATGCCCTCGCGCTTGGGAGCGGCGAAGGCCTGCAACTGGATGGCACTGTCCTTGAGGACCACGGTGGCGGCGACGATCGCGTCACCAGCGACCTCCACCCGCAGCTCCATGCCGTCGACTCCCGGCACGAACAGACCGCCCAGGTCCACCCGGCCCTCGGCGGGGTCGCCGATCTCCGAGTCGTCCCAGGGTCCGTCGGGGCGGGGCTCCGGCTCGAGCTTCACGCGCTCGACCGATCCGTCCGCCCTCAGTGTCGACGTGGTCGACGACCTGCTCGGCCTCGCTCGCCGCGTCCTCGGCGGCAGTGCCCTTCTTGCGACGTCCGAACACGTCACTGTCCTTCCCGGTCGGATACGACCGAAGCGTATCGATTCCCACCCGTGGTGCCGCCCACGGCGGCATGACCGCCGGTGGACCCGAAGCCCCCTCGGCCCGCGCCGAATCGGGAAGCTCCGCGACCTCCTGGAAGCGGACCCTCTCGACCTGCTGGACGACCAGCTGGGCGATCCGGTCGAAGCGCTCGAACCGTACCGACTCGTACGGGTCGAGATTCACCACGATCACCTTGATCTCCCCACGGTACCCGGCATCAACCGTCCCCGGGGCATTCACGAGGGCGACACCACAGCGGGCGGCGAGCCCAGAACGAGGGTGCACGAAGGCCGCGTACCCCTCGGGGAGCGCGATAGACACCCCCGTGGGCAGCACGGCCCGTTCCCCGGCTTCAGTTCCCGCCCCTCGGTGGTCCGCAGATCGGCCCCGGCGTCCCCGGGGTGCTCGTACGACGGAAGCGGTACGTCGGGGTCGACGCGGCGGATCAGCACGCCGAGCTCCGGACGGGGTTCACGGCTCACGGGTTCACCTCGAAGGCACGGGTACGCCGGACCTGGTCCGGGTCGTCCATGGCGGCCCGGATCTCCTGCGGGCGGCCGTTGTCGATGAAGTGGTCGACCTTCACCTCGATGAAGAGGGCGTCGGCGCGCACCGCGACGGGTCCCTCGGGGCCGCCGATGCGTCCGGTGGCGGTCGAGTAGATCTTCCGGCCGGCCACGGCCGTCACCTCGGCCTCCAGGTACAGCACGGTGTCCACGGGCACCGGCCGGACGAAGTCGGTCTCCAGGCGGCCGGTCACGGCGATCGTCCGCAGCAGCCAGTTCAGCGAGCCGAGGGTCTCGTCCAGCGCGCTGGCGAGCACCCCGCCGTGCGCGAGGCCCGGGGCCCTGGTGGGCGGCCCGCACGGTGAACTCGGCGGTGATGGTCACGCCCTCACCGGCCCGCGCCGCCAGGTGCAGCCCGTGCGGCTGGTCGCCGCCACACCCGAAACACTGTTCGTAGTGCGCACCGAGCAGCTCTCCCGGCGCGGGCGCGCCAGGGTGCCGCACCGGTTTCACGGCGTCGGGCGGGGGCTTAAGAGCTGGAGAAGTACCACTCACAGCCGCAGACCTTACCCGCGCGTCGGCGGGTTCCCGACACCGTGCCAAGCTTGGTTCCATGCAGCTTTCCGCCTCCCCTACGACGAGCGCCTCACCGCCCCCGTTCGTGGTGGTTCATCTCGTTCCTGGTGGGCGTCTCCTTCGCCCTGATCCTGCTGCCCTTCGGCACCCTGCCGCTGCTCGGCGGCCTGGTCGGCGGCACCGCCGCAGCCTCCGTGATGGCCAGCTCCTACGGCTCGCTCCGCATCCGGATCGTGGGCGACCAGCTGATCGCCGGCGAGGCGAAGATCCCGGTGACGGCCCTGGGCGAGGCGGAGATCCTGGAGCCGGAGGAGGCCCGCGCCTGGCGGACCTACAAGGCCGACACCCGCGCCTTCCTGCTGCTGCGCTCGTACATCCCGAGGGCACTGCGCGTCGAGGTCACCGACCCGGACGACCCGACGCCGTACCTGTACCTGTCGACCCGCGAGCCGGAGCGGCTGGCGGCGGCACTGAAGACCGCGCGGGCGGCGGCCGTCTAGTACCCGAGTTCCTTCGGGATCTCACCCATCCGGAGTGGGTCCGGCGGGGCCTCAAGAGGCGGGAGCTGGGGCAGCGCGTCCCACGGGACCTGGTCCTTGCGCAGGTCCTTGCGGATGCGCTCGGCGAGCTTCTTGGTGTCCCGGCGGTTCATGACCGCTCCGACGGCGGCGCCGACCATGAACGGCATCAGGTTCGGCAGGTCCCGCACCATGCGCTTCATGATCTGCTGGCGCAGCTCACGCTTCATGTGGCCGTTCAGCGCGGTGCTCATGGTCGACGGCTTGGTCACGTCGATGCCGCGCTCCCCGGACCACGAGTTCAGATACGCGACGCTGCGCTGCCGGAGGTCCCCAGGCGGACGGACGCCGTAGACCTCGTACAGCTCGGCGATGAGCTTCAGCTCGATCGCGGCCACGCCGGTGATCTCGGCGGCCAGTTCGGTGGGCATCGCGGGCGGCACCGGGAGCATCGCCGCGGCGCCGATGCCCGCGCCGACGGTCGACGTCGCGTTCGCCGCGCCCGCCACCAGTTTGTCGGCGAGCTGCTCGGGGCCGAGGCCCGGGAACTGCCGCCGAAGCGCCTCGAGGTCCCGTACGGGGATCCGCGGGGCGATGTCGATGATCCGGTCCGCGAGGTACGCCAGACCGGCCCTGGCCCGGCTGCCGCCCTTACGGACGCCTTCCCTGGCCTTGTCCCGGATCACCGCCGCCCGTCGTTTGGCGACGGGGGCGGCTGCGGGATCGTTCGCCGGCACCGGGAGGTCAGCCCGGTTCGCCGCCGGTTCGAGCGAGGCTGATCCCTGGTCGGATGAGCCCCGCTCGTCGTCACGCGCGCCATGAGGACCCACAGTCGGTCCTTCGTCCGCTCCCGATCGCCGGGAGCGGCGCTTCCAGGGTGGGGTCGAGCCAGTCACGGCCGACCCCTCCTCAGTCGCAGTCGCGGCAGATCGGCTGGCCGTTCTTCTCGCGGGCCAGCTGGCTGCGGTGGTGCACCAGGAAGCAGCTCATGCAAGTGAACTCGTCCTGCTGCTTGGGCAGCACCCGGACGGCCAGCTCTTCGTTCGAGAGGTCCGCTCCGGGCAGCTCGAGGCCTTCGGCGGCCTCGAATTCGTCGACGTCCACTGCGGAAGTCGACTTGTCGTTCCTACGCGCCTTGAGCTCTTCAAGGCTGTCCGAGTCGACGTCGTCGTCGGTCTTGCGTGGGGTGTCGTAATCCGTTGCCATGTCGCTCTCCCCTCTGGGTGTCTGCGGTGTCTCCAGCGCACGTAACGCGTGAGAGGCCGGACTTGTGCCCGACCTGAGGCGGAGATTTTGCCTCACATCAAGGTCTGTTACTCAATCGACACCCAACCGGACCCCTCAAGAGTGATCGGCTTGGATGGCGAAGGGGACCGTACACGGTCCTCGTGCCGCTCTTCAAAGGCGCCTCATCGTGTACTTCCCGTGATCAAGACCCTCGAAAACCCGGATTTTCCCGGCTTTCCGACAGGGTGCATGATCACGGAGAGTAGATGGCCTGAAAATCGCGCTTGTGATCGATCACACACGGGGGTGCCGAGGAAGCGGCCAGAGAATTCCGCGCAAAGCGAACATCCTCGTGTGTCGGCGACATGATCTCAGATGGGCAGGGTGACGCGCATCACGAGCCCACCCCCTCGCGCGGCTGGGCCGAGATGTGACCGCCGTGAGCGCGCGCCACGGAGCGCGCGATCGAGAGACCGAGGCCCACACCCTTGTCGCTGCCCGTTCGCTCCGTACGCAGCCGCCTGAAGGGCTCGAAGAGGTTGTCGACCTCGTACGCCGGGACCACCGGGCCCGAGTTCGAGACGACCAGCACCGCGTGGCCGTGCTGGACCTCGGTGGTGACCTCGACCCAGCCGTCCTCCGGCACGTTGTACCGCACCGCGTTCTGCACCAGGTTCAGGGCGATGCGCTCCAGGAGGACGCCGTTGCCCTGGACGACCGCGGGTTTCCGCTCGCCGCGGATCACCACGCCCTTGGCGACCGCCTCGGCGTGCACCTGGTCGACGGCCTGCTCGGCGACCTCGGCGAGGTCCACGGGCTTGCGCTCGACGATCTGGTTGTCGCTGCGGGCGAGCAGCAGCAGGCCCTCGACGAGCTGCTCGCTGCGCTCGTTGGTGGCCAGCAGGGTCTTGCCGAGCTGCTGGAGCTCGATGGGGGCGCCGGGATCGGACAGATGCACCTCAAGGAGCGTGCGGTTGATCGCCAGGGGGTGCGCAGCTCGTGCGACGCGTTTCCCACGAAGCGCTGCTGGGCGGTGAAGGCCCGCTGCAGCCGGTCCAGCATCTCGTCGAAGGTGTCCGCGAGCTCCTTGAGCTCGTCGTCCGGGCCGTCCAGCTCGATCCGGCGGGACAGGTCCGAGCCGGCCACCGCGCGGGCCGTCCGGGTGATCCGGCCCAGCGGGGACAGCACCCGGCCCGCCATCGCGTACCCGAAGGCGAAGGCGATGATCGCGAGGCCGAGCAGGGCCAGCAGCGAGCGGCTGAGCAGGTCGTCGAGAGCGTGCTGGCGCTGCTGGTTGACGCACTCGTTCATCGCGTTGTTCATCTCGGGCGCAGACGGCGAGGACGGGAAGTTGCAGGTGCTGCTGCCGACCGAGCCGGAGATGACCTTGAAGGGGAGCTCACTGCCCACGTTCAACGCGTGCGCGGCGAGCAGGTAGATGATCGACAGCAGCAGGATGCCGGCGATCAGGAACATGCCGCCGTACAGCAGCGTGAGCCTTATGCGGATGGTGGGTCGCAGCCAGGGGAACGGCGGTTCGGGCCTTCTGGGATCCCACGTGGGCTTCGGGGGCGCCTGGGGAGGCGCCGGGGTCGTGGCCACAGGTGATCAGATCCGGTAGCCGGAGCCGGGAACGGTGACGATGACCGCGGGCTCACCGAGCTTGCGGCGCAGGGTCATCACGGTGACGCGCACGACGTTGGTGAACGGGTCCGTGTTCTCGTCCCACGCCTTCTCCAGGAGCTGCTCCGCGGAGACGACGGCACCCTCGCTGCGCAGCAGCACCTCCAGGACGGCGAACTCCTTGGGCGCGAGCTGGACTTCCTTGCCGTCCCGGAACACCTCGCGGCGGTTCGGGTCGAGCTTGATGCCGGCGCGCTCCAGGACGGGGGCAGCGGCACGCTCGTGCGCCGGCCGAGGGCACGCACGCGTGCCGTCAGCTCGCTGAACGCGAAGGGCTTGGGCAGATAGTCGTCGGCGCCGATCTCCAGGCCCTCGACACGGTCGCTGACGTCGCCGGACGCGGTCAGCATCAGCACGCGGGTGGGCATGCCGAGCTCGACGATCTTGCGGCAGACGTCGTCCCCGTGCACGAGCGGGAGGTCGCGGTCGAGGACGACCACGTCGTAGTCGTTGACGCCGATGCGCTCCAGGGCGGCCGCACCGTCGTACACGACGTCGACGGCCATGGCCTCCCGGCGCAGTCCGGTGGCCACCGCATCGGCGAGCAGCTGCTCGTCCTCGACGACGAGTACGCGCACGTCGCTTGTCCTTCCTCTGTCCACCCGCGTAGCGCGCCTGGGCGCACGCGGGCAGGGTCTTCGTGGCTGTGTGACCTCCATCCTGCCCTTTTCGGCCATAAGTCGGCTGTAAGGCGGCCCGGGGCGAGATGAAGGTCAGGTGTGAGGCCCGGGAATGCGGGATTTTCTCGGTGGGTTGAGGTTTCCACGGAAGGGAGCGGGGGAGGACGGCTTTACACCCCGCGATCACGCTCTGCACGTGGCAAGCCACCTTGTGGTACGTCCAACCGCTTCCGCAGAGCGGGCGTGGGTGTCCGGCACCGTCGCCGCCCAGCCAGGGCAGCGCTGGGCACCCCGAACCGCAGACGTGATCGCCCCTTCCGGACGGCACACCCCGTGCCAAACGACCCACGACCCAGGACGAGGGGGCGCAGCATGGACGCATTCACCGCAGGACTTCTGCAGCGCATAAGGGCGACCGAGACCGACCTGACGCGGGCTCGTGACGAGGGCGACGACTTCCTCGTCGAGGTGGAACAGGCCGAGCTCGACGACCTGCGCCGCCTCGCCGCCGACCACGGTGTGGAGGTCGGCGCGACGAGCGTCTGATCAGTGCGGCCAGCGGAAAAGCAGGACCCCGGCGAATCCAGCGCCGGGGTCCTGCTGCTTGTGGCTCTCTCGCCGCCCGGGCAGCCAAGCCGGTGCCGGGAGCGTCAGTCGTGCCAGGCGCCGAAGTCCTCCAGCAGCCGCTGGAGGGGCTCGAAGACGCCCGGGGTGGCGGCGATCGCCAGATCGCGTGCGGGGCGTTCTCCGAGGCGTCCACCGGTCAGGGCGCCCGCCTCACGGGCGATCAGGTCGCCCGCGGCGAGGTCCCAGGGGTTCAGGCCCCGCTCGTAGTAGCCGTCGAGGCGGCCCGACGCCACGTCGCAGAGGTCGACCGCGGCCGAGCCGCCGCGCCGGATGTCGCGCAGCAGGGGGATCAGCTTCTGGGCCACGTCGGCCTGGTGGGCACGCACCTCGGTGACGTAGTTGAAGCCGGTCGAGACCAGCGCCTGCTCCAGGGGCGCCGTCGGGCGGCAGGCGAGCCCGCGTTCGCCCTCCCACGCGCCCGTGGCCCACGCCCCGCCGCCGAGCACCGCGTGGAACGTCTCGCCGCGCATCGGGACCGCGACGACCCCGGCGACGGTCTCGCCGTGCAGCTCGGCCGCGATGGAGACCGACCAAGTGGGCAGTCCGTAGAGGTAGTTGACCGTGCCGTCGAGCGGGTCGATGACCCAGCGGACGCCGCTGGTGCCCACGACGGAGGCGCCCTCCTCACCCAGGAAGCCGTCGTCGGGGCGCTGTTCGGAGATCAGGTCGGTGATCAGCTTCTCGGCCGCGATGTCCATCTCGGTGACGACGTCGATCGGGCTGGACTTCGTGGCGGCTACGGCGAGGTCGGCCGGGCGCCCGTCCCGCAGCAGGGCGCCTGCCTTGTGGGCGGCCTCCTGGGCGAGGGCGAGCAGTTCCTGGTGCAGGGGGTCGGTCACGGCGCTCCTCAGGCGTAGGGGCTGTCGGGCGCCCGCGGCGGCGGGGCGGGGGCGCGGGCGGGGCAGCAGCCCACCGGGCAGAGGTTGTGGCTTGCGCCGAGCGCGCCCAGGGCGCAGGGAGTGACCTGGCCGCCGCTCTCGACGGCCGCGCGCTCCAGGACCAGTTCGCGGATCGCGGCGGCGAAGCGCGGATCGGCGCCGACGGTGGCCGACCGGCGTACGGGCAGGCCCAGTTCGGCCGCCTTGGCCGTGGCCTCCGTGTCGAGGTCGTAGAGGACCTCCATGTGGTCGGAGACGAAGCCGATGGGGGCCATGACGACCGCGGGGACGCCGGCCGCGTGCCGCTCCTCCAGGTGGTCGCAGATGTCGGGCTCGAGCCACGGGATGTGCGGGGCGCCGGAGCGGGACTGGTAGACGAGCTGCCAGGGGTGGTCGACGCCGGTGCGCTCGCAAACGGCGTCGGCGACCAGCCGGGCCACGTCCAGGTGCTCCTTGACGTACGCCCCGCCGTCCCCGTGCTCCTCGGCCGGGCCGGAGCTGTCGGCGGCGGCGAGCGGGATGGAGTGGGTCGAGAAGGCGAGGTGCGCGCCGTCCCGGACGTCCTCGGGGAGGTCGGCGAGGGACGCGACGACGCCGTCGATCATCGGCTCCAGGAAGCCGGGGTGGTTGAAGTAGTGGCGCAGCTTGTCGACCTTCGGGAGGTCGAGCCCCTCTGCCTCGAGGGCGGCCAGGGAGTCCGCGAGGTTCTCGCGGTACTGGCGGCAGCCCGAGTACGACGCGTAGGCGCTGGTGGCGAGGACCAGGATGCGACGGCGGCCGTCGGCGACCATCTCGCGCAGGGTGTCCGTCAGGTACGGCGCCCAGTTGCGGTTGCCCCAGTAGACGGGCAGGTCCAGGCCGTGGTCCGCGAAGTCCTTGCGGAGGGCGTCCAGGAGGGCGCGGTTCTGGTCGTTGATCGGGCTGACCCCGCCGAACAGGAAGTAGTGCTGGCCCACTTCCCTGAGGCGTTCCTTGGGGATGCCTCGCCCTCGCGTCACGTTCTCCAGGAACGGAACCACGTCTTCCGGGCCTTCGGGGCCGCCGAACGAGAGCAGGAGAAGGGCGTCGTACGGGGTGGCATCGAGCACGTCTGGCATGCCTCCGATCCTGCCACCCGCCACTGACAGCCGGGAAACGGCGGGGTGCCGGACGGAGCATCGGGACGGGGATCGGGGCCGAGATCCGCCCGTAGATCCAGACCGGTGACGGACGGGTGCAACGGGGCCCACCTGCTCGTAAGCTGTATCAGCCGCATTAGCACCTTACGTAGCCGTCACCGCGGCACCACCGAGCCGCCCCCTGCTCTTTCCCGACCGGAGACACCGTGCCCAGCCCCTATCGCGCCCTGTTCGCCGCACCCGGCTCCAAGGGCTTCTCCGCCGCGGGGTTCCTCGGCCGTATGCCACTGTCGATGATGGGCATCGGCGTCGTCACGATGATCTCCCAGATCAACGGGCGCTACGGACTCGCGGGCGCCCTGTCGGCCACCATCGCGCTGGCCGCCGCCGCGATCGGGCCGCGGATCTCTCGCTGGGTCGACCAGTACGGGCAGCGGCGGGTGCTGCGCCCGGCGACCCTGGTGGCGCTGCTCGCGGCGGCCGGGCTGCTGCTGGCCGCCCGCTTCGAGTGGCCGGACTGGGTGCTGTTCGTGTGCGCCGCCGGCATCGGGTCGGTGCCGAGCCTGGGCGCGATGGTCCGCGCGCGCTGGGCGGCGATCTACCGGGGCACCCCGCAGCTGCACACGGCGTACTCCTGGAGTCCGTGGTGGACGAGGTGTGCTTCATCTTCGGGCCGATCATCTCCATCGGGCTGTCCACGGCATGGTTCCCGGAGGCCGGTCCCCTGCTGGCCGCCTGCTTCCTGGCGGTGGGTGTCTTCTGGCTGACCTCCCAGCGCGCCACCGAGCCCGCGCCGCATCCACGCGCGCGGGGCGACAAGGCCGGTGGCTCGGCGCTGCGCACGGCCGGTCTCCAGGTGCTGGTGGCCACCTTCGTGGCGACCGGGGCGATCTTCGGAGCGGTCGACGTGGTCACCGTGGCGTTCGCCGACGAGCGGGGCCACAAGGGCGGTGCCAGCATCGTCCTCGCGCTGTACGCGGCGGGCTCCTGCGCGGCGGGTGTCGTCTTCGGGCTGATGCGCTTCCGGGGAGCCCCGGAACGTCGATGGCTGCTGGGCATATGCACGATGGCCGTGAGTATGATCCCCCTCCTACTGGTCGGAAACTTGCCGCTTCTGGCCGTGGCGCTGTTCCTTGCGGGCCTGTCCATCGCACCCACGATGATCACGACGATGTCCCTCATCGAAGAGCACGTACCTCGCGCGAAGCTCACCGAAGGCATGACCTGGGTGAGCACCGGCCTTGCGGTCGGGGTCGCGCTCGGCTCCTCCGTCGCCGGCTGGGTGATCGACGCAGCCGGCGCGCGTGCCGGGTACGGGGTTCCGGTCGTCGCCGGAGCCGTCGCGGTCGCGGTCGGTTTCCTGGGGTACCGCCGGCTCAGCAGACCGGCGCCGGGTCGGGGAGGCACCGTTGAGCACCACAGCGAGCGCGAAGAACGGCACGTGGCGTAACTGGGGCGGTACGGTCGCGTCGCGGCCCGCGCGGGGAGGTCACGCCCGCCTCCGTGGAGGAACTGGCCGCGGCCGTGCGGCGGGCCGGTGAGGACGGTCTGACGGTGAAGGCCGTCGGTACCGGGCACTCCTTCACGTCGATCGCCGCCACGGACGGCGTGTTGATCCGTCCTCAACTGTTGACCGGCATCCGCAACATTGATCGGGATGCCTTGACGGTCACGGTCGAGGCGGGCACCCCGCTCAAGAGACTCAACATGGCTCTCGCGCGCGAGGGACTGTCGCTCACGAACATGGGCGACATCATGGAGCAGACCGTCTCGGGGCGACCAGCACCGGCACCCACGGCACCGGCCGCGAGTCGGCCTCGATAGCCGCCCAGATCAAGGGACTTGAGCTGGTCACCGCGGACGGCTCGGTGCTCACCTGCTCCGAGAAGGAGAACCCGGAGGTCTTCGCGGCGGCCCGCATAGGCCTCGGCGCCCTCGGGGTCATCACGGCGATCACGTTCGCCGTGGAGCCCGTCTTCCTGCTGACGGCCCGCGAGGAGCCGATGACCTTCGACGAGGTCACCGGACGCTTCGACGAACTCTGGGCCGAGAACGAGCACTTCGAGTTCTACTGGTTCCCGCACACCGGCAGCACCAACACCAAGCGCAACAACCGCAGCGCGGGCCCCGAGAAACCGGTGAGCCCGGTCTCCGGCTGGTTCGAGGACGAGTTCCTCTCCAACGGGGTCTTCCAGGTCGCCCAGTGGGTCGGCCGCGCGGCGCCCGGCACGGTCCCGTCGATCGCCCAGATCTCCAGCAGGGCCCTGTCGGCACGGACGTACACCGACATCCCCTACAAGGTCTTCACGTCCCCGCGCCGGGTGCGTTTCGTGGAGATGGAGTACGCCGTCCCGCGCGAGGCCCTCGTCGAGACCCTGCGCGAGCTGAAGACCATGGTCGACCGCTCGGACCTGAGGATCAGTTTCCCCGTGGAGGTCCGCACCGCCCCGGCGGACGACATCGCCCTGTCCACCGCCTCCGGCCGGGACAGCGCCTACATCGCCGTGCACATGTTCAAAGGCACGCCCTACCAGGCGTACTTCACCGCCGCCGAGCGCATCCTCACCGCGCACGAGGGCCGTCCGCACTGGGGCAAGGTCCACACCCGGGACGCGGAGTACTTCGCCGGGGTCTACCCGCGCTTCGGCGAGTTCACGGCGTTGCGGGATCGGCTGGATCCTGATCGCCGCTTCCAGAACGACTACTTGCGGAGGGTGCTGGGTCGGTAGCCGACGCGCTCGGTGTGGGGGTCGGCGTACCGCCGCCGTCCGAAGTGCCGGGGTCGGACCGGCTGTCGTAGCACCGCTCTTGGGAGGTGTGCCGGTGTCGGTCGAGCCGGACGGCGACTCCGGGGAGGGCGACGAGTCGTTCGGGGAGCCGGACGGGGAGTCGGCCGGACTCGGGGTGTGGTCGCCGGACTTCGGGGACGAGGACGTGTCGTGGCCGGTGACGGCGGCGCTGACCGTGGTGCCCTTGCCGCCGCTGAAGCTGTCGCCGGACACCAGTTCGTAGACGGTGATCCCGGTCATCGTGACACCGAAGACGAGGGCCGCGGCGAGCACCGGGCGCTTCCAACTGCCCACCCGCGCGCGGTAGACCGTGCCCTCGGTGAACTCGCCGGGGCGCGCGGGGGTTGTCCCGGCTCCCTGGAGCTGACGGCATCCCTGGAGGTGACCTTCGCCTCCCGGAGCTGGGCGCCGGTTCTGCTGAAGAAGTGCTGGAAGACGGTGCCTCCGGAGGTGGCTATCGCGCTCACGACGCCGGCGCCGAGGATCGTGCCGTAGACCCCGAAGTAGGAGGCGAGTTTGGCGGCCACCACCGCCGCCACCGCGCTCCCGGCGACTTGAGGGACGCTCAGTTCGATCCGCTTCTTGCTGACATCGGGCACTTCACGCATTCCGGGGCCTTGCCTGCCTTTCCCGTACCTGATCAACTATCTGTACGACAAAGGGACGTACGGCCGAAACCAATAGTTCCGTTTCGGGCTATTGCGTGAAGTACGCCACTTTCAAGATCGCCCGAACCCCACTCCGGGGCGCCAAGTCCCGCCCCCACAAGAAGTTGGGCGGCGTGCCAATCCACGCACGTGGTCCAAATGGAGTACTGTTGCGAGCCCTGGGTCAGGCCTCCCGCCAGGGCGTCCACAGGCTTTTGGACCGCCCAGAAGGGGCCCGTTGCACAGGGTGACGTAGTTGGTCACTTAGCGTTGCGAATAGGTAACCGTGCCATAACGGCGAGTCCGGGCCCGTGCCCGACACGCCGGGCAACTCGGCAAGGTTGTGGCAGGCTGCACCCGGGCAGGCCACACTCGACTAGCGGAAGCAGCGACGCACGTGACGTCGGCAGGCACCACCCGGGAGGTCCCCATGCCCGAACTGCGTGTCGTGGCCGTCTCTAACGACGGCACACGGCTGGTGCTGAAGGCTGCGGACAGCACGGAGTACACGCTTCCGATTGACGAGCGTCTGCGCGCCGCCGTACGCGGCGACCGTCCCCGCCTCGGCCAGATCGAGATCGAGGTGGAGAGCCATCTCCGCCCCGAGACATCCAGGCACGTATACGCGCCGGGGCCTCCGCCGAGGAGGTCGCGCAGCTCGCCGGCATCCCCGTCGACCGGGTGCGCCGCTTCGAGGGCCCCGTCCTCGCGGAGCGCGCCTTCATGGCCGAGCGGGCCCGCAAGACTCCCGTCCGCCGCCCCGGGGAGAACGCGGGACCCCAGCTCGGCGAGGCCGTCCAGGAGCGCCTGACGCTGCGCGGTGCCGAGAAGGACACCGTCCAGTGGGACTCCTGGCGCCGCGACGACGGCACCTGGGAGGTCCTGCTGGTCTACCGGGTCGCGGGCGAACCGCACTCGGCGAGCTGGACGTACGACCCGCCCCGGCGGCTCGTCCAGGCCGTCGACGACGAGGCGCGCTCGCTGATCGGCGAGTCCGACGACCTCGCCTCGACGCCCGAGCCCAGCTTCCCGTTCGTGCCGCGGATCGCCCGGCTGCCCCGGGACCGGCCGCTGGACCGTGCCCTGGAGCGCCCGGAGCGTCCCGCGCTGCCGTCGCCGGAGCCGGTCGAGGAGAGCGAGCGCGACTCCCTGACCAGCCTCCTGGAGGCGGTGCCCAGCTTCCGCGGCGACATGGTGGTCCCCGAGCGCCCCTCGGAGACCCCGGAAGAGTCCGCCGTGGAGCCGGAGGAGGAAGAGCCCCCGGCCCCCGCGGCCTCGGCCGGCTCGGCCTACGCGGACGTCCTGATGCCCCGCTCCGTAGGAGCCCATCGCGACCGCCTCATCGGCTCCACCGACCGCCAGGCGGAGGCGGACGGCGTCCGTCCGGGCCGCAGAGCGGCCGTGCCGAGCTGGGACGAGATCGTCTTCGGGACGCGCAGGAAGAAGCAGGAGTAGCAGGAAGCAGCAGGCGTAGTACGGCGGTTGTGCGTACGACGACGGGGCCCGCGCCGGTTCGGTGGCGGGCTCCCGTCGTCGTACGGGGATACGGGTACTGCGGATGTACGGGTCCTACTGGGGTCCGGGCCCACGGCGACCGGGCGTTCCGGGTCCGAGGACCACTCCGACCAGGAGCCCACGTAGAGCGCGGCCGGAATCCCGGCGACCGCCAGGGCCAGCACCTCGTGGGCGCCCGAGACGCCGGAGCCGCAGTACACGCCGACGCCCGTGCCCTCCGTAGCGCCCAGGACGTGAAGCGGGCGGCCAGTTGGTCCGCCGGGAGGAAGCGGCCGTCCGGGCCGACGTTCTCGTTGGTCGGGGCGGACAGGGCGCCCGGGATGTGGCCGCCGACGCGGTCGATCGGTTCCACCTCGCCCCGGTAACGCTCCCCGCGCGGGCGTCGAACAGGACGCCACTGCGGGCGAGGGCGGCGGCTCCGTCGGCGTCCAGTAGGTCCACGGCACCCGGCTCCGGCGAGAAATCGCCCTCCTTGGGGGCCGGTGCGTCCGTCTCCAGAGACCCCTCCCAGGAGGGAAGACCGCCGTCGAGGACCCGCACGTCCGGGTGACCCGTCCAGCGCAGCAGCCACCACGCGCGTGCCGCCGCCCAGCCCTGGCCGCCGTCGTACACGACGACCGGCCGGCCGGCCGACACGCCCGCGCGGCGCATCGCGGCACCGAAGCGCGCGGTGTCGGGCAGGGGGTGCCGGCCACCGGCGCCGGGGGCCGAGGCGAGATCCTGGTCGAGGTCTACGTAGACGGCACTTGGGATGTGCCCGCTCGCGTAGGCGGCGTGGCCGTCGAAGGGCGGTTCACCTGCGGCCTTGGCGACGCTGAGCTGCCAGCGGACGTCGAGCAGGACGGGCGGGTTCGGTCCGGCCAGATCGGTCGCCAGTTCGGATGCGGAGATGATGGCGTTCATGGCCCCCATCCTCGCGCAAGGGGTGGCCGCGGCGTCCAGGGCCGACTACTCTGCTCGGCCGGGCAGTCTCGATCACGAGGCGTACGGGAACGAGCACATGCTGTACAACCGATGGACACCCCGGCAATCGCCCGGAAACGGACGAAGGGCCGCAGATCGGTCATCCTCTCCACGTGAGCCGTCCGCCGACGGCGCGGCCGGGACGCGGTGCGCCACGGGGGTGCGAGCATCGGCACGGGGGCGTGCACGCGGGTGCGGCACGCGGATCCGCAGAGCGGAAGCGACACGGCCACCGCAAGGGGCCTAGGAGAAGGTGACGATGACCGAGGCACGGGGTCGGCCGGCCTGAACGGCGACACGCACACTCGGCGTACGCAGGGCACACCCTGCTGGGTGAGTCTGATGGTGCACGGGATGGCCACGACTCAGGAGTTCTACGGAGAGCTGTTCGGCTGGGAGTTCGAGCCCGGACCGCAGCAGCTCGGCCCCTACGCGCGGGCCCTGCTCGACGGGCAGGAGGTGGCCGGCATCGGCCAGCTGCCGCCGGACCGGCATCTGCCCATCGCGTGGACGCCGTATCTCGCCTCGGACGACGTCGACCAGACGGCCGAGACGGTACGGATGTGCGGCGGCACGGTCGGGGTGGGTCCCCTGGACGCGGCCGAGGCGGGCCGGCTGGCGATCGGCTCCGACCCGTCGGGGGCGGTGTTCGGCATCTGGCAGGCCGCCGACCATCTCGGCACGACCATCACCGGCGTGCACGGCACACCGGCCTGGAACGAACTGCTGACGTCCGAGACCGCGAACGTCGCCAAGTTCTACGAGGCGGTGTTCGGCTACGAGCAGCGGCCGGTGGCCGCCGCCGACCTCGACTACGTCACCCTCCACCTGGACGGCCACCCGGTGGCCGGCATCCACGGCGTCGGCAGCGACCTGCCGCGCGACCGGGGCCCCGCACTGGATGACGTACTTCGAGGTCGCCGACACGGACGAGGCGCTCCGCCGTGTCGCGGAGCTCGGCGGGCACACGCTCGCCGCGCCCCACGACAGCCCGCACGGGCGCGTGGCGACGGTCGCGGACCCCGAGGGTGCGATGTTCTCGGTGATCGAGGGGCCGCGCTAGGCCGACGTCATCGGCAGCACGTCCGGGGACAGGGCCGCCGCGTGGGCCGTGGCCGCCGTCATACGGCGGCGGTGGTGGCGGCGGCACAGGACCTCGTAGCCGACCGCTTCCGACTGGTTGACGTCGCCGACGACGACCTGGGCGCCCTCGACGACCATCTCGCCGCCTATCGTGCGGGCGTTGTGGGTGGCGCGGGCGCCGCACCAGCACAGGGCCTCCACCTGGAGGACCTCCACGCGGTCGGAGAGTTCGACCAGGCGCTGGGAGCCGGGGAAGAGCTTGGAGCGGAAGTCGGTCGTGATACCGAAGGCGTAGACGTCGAGGCCCAGGTCGTCGACCACGCGCGCGAGCTGGTCGATCTGCACCGGCGCCAGGAACTGCGCCTCGTCGGCGATGACGTAGTCCGCGCGGCCACCCTGGGAGAGGTGCTCGACGACGTACGCGTACAGGTCCTGCTCGTCCTCGACCTCCACGGCGTCGGTGACCAGGCCGAGGCGTGAGGAAAGCTTTCCCTCGCCCGCGCGGTCGTCCCGGGTGAAGATCATCCCCGCCAGTCCGCGTGCCGAGCGGTTGTGCTCTATCTGGAGCGCCAGGGTCGACTTCCCGCAGTCCATCGTTCCGGAGAAGAACACCAGCTCGGGCATGGGGAGTTGAGCACCTTTCGGCAAGACGGAGGTCGGAGGGACTTCAGGAGCGTACTTCGAGCAGGGGGACGAACTGCTCGGCAGGGGTCATCGAGCCGTGGTTGCCGACCATCGCCGACTCCTTCGGCTCGCGCTCGGACGCGATGATCAGGACGTCGTCCCGGGCTGCCGCGATCACGTCGCCGAGGCGGTCGTGGACGCGGTCGTCGACGTGCGGGCCGAACCAGCCCGCCGCGATGGCCTCGTCCCGGGAGGCCACCCAGAACTGCTCGCCCAGGACCTCGCGCCAGCAGGTCAGGACGTCGCTCTCGGCACCGCGCACGGCGTAGACATGGCGGGCGCGGCCCTCGCCGCCGAGGAGGGCGACGCCGGCGCGCAGCTCCCAGTCCGCGTCGAAGTCGATGCGGTGCTCCTCGTCGAAGGGCACGTCGATCATGCCGTGGTCGGCGGTGACGTACAGGGCGCTGCGCGGCGGGAGTTGGTCGGCGAGGCGCTGGACCAGCCGGTCCACGTACATGAGTTGGCCGCGCCAGGTGTCGGAGGCGATGCCGTAACGGTGGCCCGCGCCGTCGAGTTCGGCGTAGTACGTGTACACCAACGAGCGGTCCCCTGCGGCCAGTTGCTCGGCCGCGAGGTCCATGCGCTCCTCGCCGGTGAGCCGCCCGTGGAACGTCCCGCCGCTGAGCGCGACCTTCGTCAGCGGGGTGTTCTGGAAGGTCGGGGACGACACCTGGGCGGCGTGCACACCCGCGTCCTGGGCCAGCTGGAAGATCGTGGGGTACGGCTGCCAGGCCCGCGGCTTGGTCCACGGCTGCCAGCGGAGCTGGTTCATCAGCTCGCCGGTGGCCGGGTTGCGCACGGTGTAGCCGGGCAGGCCGTGGGCGCCGGGCGGCAGGCCGGTGCCGACCGAGGCGAGGGAGGTCGCGGTGGTCGCCGGGTACCCGGCGGTGAGAGGGCGTCCGGTGCCGCCGCGCGAGCTGCCGAGCAGGGCGTGCAGGTAGGGCGCCTCGTCGGCGTGGTCCTTGATCTGCTCCCAGCCGAGGCCGTCGATCAGGAAGACGCAGTTGCGGTCGGCCGGGGTCAGCTCCGGGATGGCCGCGGTCGTGCCGGGTACGCCCATGCCCGCGGCCAGCGTGGGCAGCAGGTCGGCGAGGGAGCCGGAGCCGTACTCGGGGACGGGTGCGGACTCGACGGCCAGGGGTTCCAGGTGGTCCCAGGTCGCTGGCTGGGACATCAGCGCGGAACGTCCGCGGTCGCCTCGGAGAGGGACTGCGCGAAGGCCAGGGTCTGCTGCACCGTCTCCGGGCCGTCGCCTGCCTCGCTGACGCGCAGGCTCAGGTCGTCCGCGGTCGAGTTGCCCGTGTAGCCGTGGTCCGCCTCGCAGTTGGGGTCGCCGCAGGCGGCCGGCTCCAGGTCGATCCGGGCGACGGCGCCCCAGCCGATGGTCAGCACGACCTCCCGGGGCAGCGTGCCCGGGGTGTACGACTCCGGGTTGGCGACCACGCGGCTGAGCACCACCGACGAGATCCGGCCGAGCTTCACGGACTCCGTGGACGTCGTCGCGTACGGCGTCGGGGAGGTGCTGTCGGCGGCCTGCTCGTCGGTGTGGCTGACGATGAAGCGGTTGCCGGTGAGGACGAGCACGGTCACATGCCGGCGCACCTCGTTCTGGTCGAACGTGGTCTCCTGGTGGACCAGGAACGACCGGATCGGCTCGCCGCCCACGGCGGCCTCCACCGCCTCGGCCACGAGGGCCGGGTAGTAGCCGCTGCGCTCGATCGCCGCACGCAGCCCCTGGGTCGTCGTACTGGTCTTGGCCATGACGTCCATCCTACGGTGGCGCACTGACTGCGAGGCACCGGTCAGGGCCGTCTCATCTCTCCTGTCCCAAGCCCGTGCCCCGCGCGCGGGAGGAGGCGCTCGAGGGCGCCTGCCGCGACTCTCAGTACACGGGGAGCGTGCGCGGGCCGAGGTCGTCGCGGGCCGGGGGCGGGGCCAGGCGGACGGAGGCGCCCAGGACGCTCAGGCCGTGCGCGGCGACGACGACCGGCTCCAGGGCAACGGCGACCACCTCGGGGTGGTCGTCGACCAGCCGCGACACCCGGAGCATCAGTTCTTCCAGGGCAGGTGTGTCGACCGGTGTGGAGCCGCGCCAGCCGAACAGGAGCGGCGCCGTCCGGATCGACCGGACCAGCGAGGCGGCCTCCCGGTCCGTGACCGGAATCAGCCGGTGCGCGGTGTCCCCGAGCAGCTGCGAGGCGGCCCCGGCCAGCCCGAACGACAGCACGGCCCCGGCCGCCGGGTCGATGACGGCCCGTACGACGGTGTCGACCCCGCGCGGAGCCATCCGCTGCACCACCGGCCGCAGCTCCTCCGGGGTCCCGAACAGCTCGCCCAACTCGGCGTACGCCCGCCGCAGTTGGTCCTCGTCCGCGAGATCGAGGCGGACACCGCCCAGGTCGGCGCGGTGGCGCAGGTGCGGGGCGGTGGCCTTGAGGGCGACCGGGTAGCCGAGGGTGCGGGCGGCTTCGGCGGCGGCATCCGGGGTGGGTGCGGGGAGCGCGCGGTGGACGTCGAGGCCGTACTTGCCGAGCAGGTCGCAGGTGTCGTCGACGCCGAGGGTGAGGCCCTGCCCGCGCGCGAGGAGCCTGCCGATCAGTGCGGCGGCGCCCTTCTCGTCGATGTCCTCGAACTCGGGGACCCGGCCGGGGTCGACGGCCTCGCGCCGCCACTGGGCGTACTTCACGGCTTCGGAGAGGGCGCGGACGGCGCGCTCGGCGGCGGGGAAGGCGGGGATGAGACCACCGCCCTCGGGGGTGGGCATCTCGGTGACGGCCTGCTCCGGTTCCGCGGTGTTCGGCCGGGGTGCTCCCTCGGCGGGGCGGTGCCGGTCGGCGCCGGCCTCCGTGCCGGGTGCCCTGGAGGCGACCTGGGGTGCCGTGCTCATCGCGGCGGACAACGCCTCGGCCAGGCCGCCGAGTTCCACGTGGACCACCAGTACGGGCTTCCCGGGAACGGCCGCCGCCGCCGAGCGCAGTGCCTCCGCCAGGGCGGCGTCCTCGGCCGGCCCCTCCCCACCGCGGGTATCGCGGTCACCACCACTGCGTCGCACGCCTCGTCGGCCAACGCCTCGGACAGCGCCCGATGGAAGTCCCCGCCGTCGCGGCCGTGGTCAGGTCCAGCGGGGCGAGCGGCCGCAGCCCCTCGGAGAGGCACGCGTCGTACGTCAGCAGTCCCAGGGACTCGGAGTTCCCGACGATCGCCACGCGCGGGCCACCGGGCAGGGGTTGCCGTGCCAGGAGCAGCCCGGTGTCGACCAGTTCGGTGATCGTCTCGACGCGGATCACCCCGGCCTGGCGGAGCAGCGCGGACACCGTGGCGTGCGGCAGGCGGGTCGCCCGTACGGCGTGTCCCTGGGGGCGGATCCGGCGCCCTGGACGACGACCAGGGTTTCGCCGCCGCGGTGCGCCGGGCGAGGCGGGTGAACTTGCGGGGGTTGCCGATGGACTCCAGGTACATGAGGGCGACGTCGGTGTCGGGGTCGTCGAACCAGTACTGGAGGACGTCGTTTCCGGAGACGTCCGCGCGGTTGCCCGACGACACGAAGGTGGAGACGCCGGTGACTCCGGTGACCCCGCCGCCGCGCCGGTGCAGCCGGGACAGCAGGGCGATGCCGATGGCGCCGGACTGGGCGAACAGGCCGATGCGTCCGGGGCGCGGCATCTCGGGGGCGAGGGAGGCGTTCAGGCGTACGTCGGCCGCGGTGTTGATGATGCCGAAGGCGTTCGGTCCGATGATGCGCATGCCGTACGTGCGCGCGTGGCGCACGAGTTCGCGCTGGCGCTCGCGTCCCTCGGGCCCGCTCGGCGTATCCGGCGGTGACCACGACGAGCCCCTGCACCCCGTGTTCACCGCACTCGGTGACGACTTCGAGGACGTGCTCGACCGGGACGGCGACGACCGCGAGGTCCACGGGGCCTTCGATGTCGCGCACCGAGCGGTGCGCCGGCACCCCGTCGAGGTCCTTCTGCTCCTCGGGGAACGCCTTGTTCACGGCGTACAGGTCACCGGTGAAACCGGCGTCCCTGATGTTGTCGAGAACGCTGCGGCCCACCCTCCGGGGAACGGCCGACACCGACGACCGCGACCGAGCCGGGCACCAACAGCCGTCGTACGGACCGTGCTTCGGCGCGCTGTTCCCGCGCGCTGCACGGCGAGGGACCGGTCGGTGGGTTCGAGATCGAACTCCAGGCGGACGACGCCGTCCTCGAAGCTGCGCTTCTGGGTGTAGCCGGCGTCCGTGAACACCTTGATCATCTTGTTGTTGGCGGGCAGCACCTCTGCGGCGAAGCGGCGGATGCCGCGCTCGCGGGCGACGGCCGCGATGTGCTCCAGGAGGGCGGACGCGACGCCCTCCCCTGGTGGGCGTCCTGCACCAGGAAGGCGACCTCGGCCTCGTCTGCCGGGGCGGAGGCGGCTCGCCCGTCGGCACTAATGCGGTCATAGCGTACGGTGGCGATGAACTCGCCGCCGACGGTGGCCGCGAGTCCCACCCGGTCCACGAAGTCGTGGTGCGTGAAGCGGTGGACGTCCTTGGCGGACAGGCGAGGATACGGCGCGAAGAAGCGGTAGTACTTCGACTCGTCGGAGACCTGCTCGTAGAAGCTGACCAGGCGATCGGCGTCGTCGACGGTGATGGGCCTGATGCGTGCGGTGCCCCCGTCGCGCAGCACCACGTCGGCTTCCCAGTGGGCGGGGTACTCGTGCCGGTCCGACGAGGTCTGCATGGGGCCCAGCGTACGGCTCGCGTCCGACAACGGCGCGAGGCAGTCTGTGGGGAACAACAGAGCGCGGGGAGTGGGGCCGAGGCCGCGGTCCGACACCCCGTTCCGGACGGTCCGACGGACCGGTCCGGGCTCGCTTCACGTGTGGGAAACTGGTCTAGACAACCCTGAGACTCTGAAGGGCAGCATCACATGGCTGAGCGCCGCGTCAACGTCGGCTGGGCGGAGGGCCTTCACGCCCGCCCCGCCTCCATCTTCGTCCGGGCCACCACGGCCTCGGGTATCCCCGTGACGATCGCCAAGGCCGACGGCAACCCCGTCAACGCGGCCTCCATGCTCGCGGTCCTGGGCCTGGGCGCCCAGGGCGGCGAGGAGATCGTCCTCGCGTCCGACGCCGAGGGCGCGGACGCGGCCCTCGACCGCCTCGCGAAGCTGGTCGCGGAAGGCCTCGAGGAACTCCCGAGACCGTCTGAGCACCACCCAATTGAGGGTTGCGGTGCTTTTGGCCCAAAACCCGGTGCACCACAACCTCGAAGGGCTCGTCCGAATTACCGGGCGAGCCCTTCGCAATTCCACTTGTGGGCAGCATAAATAATCCCCGGGAATTAGCCCTTCTTTGTATACGGTGCCCGTGTTAATGCCGCAGACCCGACATGTTTACGGGAGGTTGCGAAGTCCTCACACGGTCCGTGCCGTTCGCGCCGTTCGCCCCACCGGGAAAGCGCAGCCGGTGTGCGGTGCCCGCGCGCTCGGTGTGCAGGGCGGTGATCGCCCGGGCGCGCTCGCCGTCGCCGCGGGCCACGGCGTCCACGATGGCGCCGTGCTCGGCCCAGGACTCCACGGGGTTGGCCGGGGCGTCCACCGCGTACATCCAGGCGATCTTGTGCCGCAGCTGGGTCAGCATCGAGGTCAGCGCGGGGCTCCCGGAGGCCTGGGCCAGCGTCTCGTGGAACCAGCTGCCCAGGGAGCGCAGATCCTCGCTGTTGCCCCGCCTGGCACGCTCCTGGCCCAGCCTGACGAGGCCGCGCAGCACCTTGAGGTGGGCCTCGGTGCGCCGCTGCGCGGCCCGGGAGGCGCCGAGCGGTTCCAGCAGCATCCGCATCTCCAGCAGGTCGGCGGCCTCCTGCTCGGTCGGTTCCGCGACGCACGCGCCCGCGTGCCGCCGGGTCACCACGAACCCCTCGGCCTCCAGCGTGCGCAGGGCCTCCCGGACGGGGACGCGCGAGACCCCGTACCGGCGCGCGAGGAGTTCCTCCGTGAGCCGGCTGCCGCGCTCGTAGACACCGGCGACGATGTCGTCCCGGATCGCCGTGCATACCGAGTGCGCCGGAATACGCATGTCCGACCTCCGCCTTAATCCCCGTGAAACGTCGACGATTGACGTGTGTTCCGTGACTCTATTGCAATGAGCGGGAATTTCCGACGGGGGCCGGAATCCATGCATATTTTTTGGACAGGAGGGCTCCGGAAACGCCGAAAGCCCCGGCCGGCGGGCCAGGGCTTCGGGAAGTGCGGTGCTACGCCGTCAGACGTTCACGCCGTGCTTGCGGAGGTAGGCGACGGGGTCGACGTCCGAGCCGTACTCGGCGGTGGTGCGGGCCTCGAAGTGGAGGTGCGGTCCGGTGACGTTGCCGGTCGCCCCGGAGAGGCCGATCTGCTGGCCCGGGGTGACGCTCTGGCCGACGGAGACACCGATGGACGACAGGTGGCCGTACATGGTGTACATGCCGTCGGCCATCTTGATCACCACTTGATTGCCGTACGAGCCGCCCCCAGCCGGCCTCGACGACGGTGCCGGAGCCGACCGCGTGGACGCTGGTGCCGGTCGAGGCGTGGAAGTCGATGCCGGTGTGGGCGCCGGAGGACCAGAGGGAACCGCCGGTCTTGTAGCCGGTGGAGACGTACGAGCCGGTGATCGGCGGGACGAAGGTGTTGAGCCTCTTGCGCTCGGCGGCGCGGGCGGCGCGCTCCTTGGCCTCGTGCTCCGCCTTGGCCTGCGCGGCGGCCCGGGCCCGGGCCTCCTCCTTGGCCTGCGCCTCGGCGGCGGCCTGTCGCTGGGCGGCGGCCTGGGCGTCGATCTGCTCGGCCACGGAGTCGCCGATGGCGATGACGGGGGTGAGTCCGGTCTGTTCGGCTGCGGACTCCGCGGCGAACGCGGGGGCGCTCGCGAGGGTGCCGACGACGCCGGTGGTGGTGAGGGCCGCGACGCTCGCGACACGAAGGGTGGTGCGGTGGGTCCGGCTCGGGCGACGGTGCTTCCCGGTGGCGCGGGTGAACGCCATGGAGTGGCTGATCCTTTCCTTCCTTCTCGCCTACCGGGTTAGCTGACGGGTTCGGAGCAGGAAGGTCTCCTACGGACTCCCTCGACGGGCGTCCGATTCACCCCAGGGACATGGGTCCCCGGCTCCCCTGGCTCGCGCCGTACGGGGACTCGGCGATGACTGTCCGGTGCCGCGAGTGCGGCGCGGTGCCTGACGGACAGCCGGACTGACGCTAAGGGGGCCACTTTCAATCCCCAAACGGATCACGGTTTTTGTTGCACACGCCACAGGGCAGATAGGCAACCTCTCGCCCAATTCGGACAATAGGGGCCCTGGTGACTCTTCCGTCACCAGGACCCCCACGCGCGTGCCGCCCGCCGGCTCGCTACGGGTCGTCTACTCGGCCGGGACGACGGTCACTTCGCCGATGCCGAGCGCCTCCACGGGCGCCTTGATCTGCTCCGCGTCGCCGACCAGGATCGTCACCAGACGGTCCACCGGGAAGGCGTTCACGACCGCCGCGGTGGCCTCCACGGTGCCGGTCGCGGCGAGCTGCTGGTACAGCGTCGCCTGGTAGTCGTCGGGCAGGTGCTGCTCGACCTGGTCGGCCAGCGTGCTCGCGACGGCCGCCGCGGTCTCGTACTTGAGCGGCGCCACCCCCACGAGGTTCTGCACGGCGACGTCGCGCTCGGCGTCGGTGAGACCGCCCTCGGCGAGCTTGCGCAGCACCGTCCACAGGTCGTCCAGCGCGGGACCGGTGTTCGGGGTGTCCACGGAGCCGCTGATGGCGAGCATCGCGGCGCCCGTGCCGTCGGGTGCCGAACGCAGCACCTGGCCGAACGCCCGCACACCGTAGGTGTAGCCCTTCTCCTCGCGCAGGACGCGGTCCAGGCGCGAGGTGAGGGTGCCGCCGAGGCAGTACGTGCCGAGCACCTGGGCGGGCCACACGCGGTCGTGCCGGTCGGCGCCGACGCGGCCGATGAGCAGCTGGGTCTGGACGGCGCCGGGACGGTGCACGATCACGACGCGGCCGGTGTCGTCGGCGGTGACCGCCGGCACGGGACGCGGCTGCGCGGCGGAGCCCGTCCACGAACCCAGGGTGTCCGTGAGCAGCGCGTCCAGGTCGATGCCGGTGAGGTCGCCGACGACCACGGCGGTGGCCGTCGCGGGGCGAACGTGCCGCTCGTAGAAGGCGCGTACGGACGCCGAGTCGATCTTCTCGACGGTCTCCTCGGTGCCCTGGCGCGGACGCGACATGCGCGAGGTCGCCGGGAACAGCTCCTTGGAGAGCTCCTTGGCGGCGCGGCGCGAGGGGTTGGCCGTCTCGTGCGGGATCTCGTCGAGGCGGTTGCGGACCAGCCGCTCGATCTCGCTGTCCGCGAAGGCGGGCGCCCGCAGCGCGTCGGAGAGCAGGCCGAGGCCCTTGGCCAGGCGCGAGGCCGGGACCTCCAGGCTGAGGCGCAGCCCCGGGTGGTCTGCGTGCGCGTCCAGCGTGGCGCCGGAGCGCTCCAGCTCGGCGGCGAACTCCTCGGCGGAGTGCTTGTCGGTGCCCTCGGAGAAGGCCCGCGCGGTGATCGTGGCGACACCGTCCAGGCCGGCCGGCTCGGCGTCCAGGGGCGCGTCCAGGAGCACCTCCACGGCGACGACCTGCTGGCCGGGGCGGTGGCAGCGCAGGACCGTCAGGCCGTTGGCCAGCGTGCCGCGTTCGGGGGCCGGGAAGGCCCACGGCAGCCTCGCCGGCCTGGGGCTGGGGGTGGAATTCCATCGTGGCGAGCTCGGTCACTTGGCCGCCTCCTCGTTCTCGTCGCCGGCCTCTGCTTCGTCGTCCTCTGCCGCGACGGGCTCGTAGACGAGCACCGCGCGGTTGTCGGGGCGCAGGCGGGCCTTGGCGACCTCCTGGACCTCCTCCGCCGTCACGTCGAGGACACGCTGTACGGCGGTCAGGGCGAGCTGCGGGTCGCCGAACAGGACGGCGTACCGGCACAGTTCGTCGGCGCGGCCCGCGACCGTGCCCAGCCGGTCGAGCCACTCGCGCTCCAACTGGGCCTGGGCGCGCTCCATTTCCTCGGCCGTGGGGCCCTCCTCGGCGAACCGGGCGAGCTCCTCGTCGATGGCGGCCTCGATGACGGGCACCTCGACGTCACCGGACGTCTTGACGTCCAGCCACCCCAGGGAGGGCGCTCCGGCCAGCCGCAGCAGTCCGAAGCCGGCCGCGACGGCCGTACGGTCGCGTCGTACAAGGCGGTTGTAGAGGAGCGAGGACTCGCCGCCGCCGAGGATGGTGAGGGCGAGGTCGGCCGCGTCGGACGCGCGCGTGCCGTCCTCCGGGAGGCGGTAGGCGCACATCAGGGCGCGGGCCGGGACCTCCTCGACGACGACCTCGCGCAGCTCGCCGCCCATCGTGTCGGGCAGCGCGCCGTCACGGGGTGCGGGCTTGCCGTCGTGCGAGGCGATGGACCCGAAGTACTTCTCGATCCAGGCGAGCGTCTGCTCGGGGTCGATGTCGCCGACCACGGACAGGACCGCGTTGTTGGGCGCGTAGTAGGTGCGGAAGAACGCGCGCGCGTCCTCCAGGGTGGCCGCGTCCAGGTCCGCCATCGAGCCGATGGGCGTGTGGTGGTAGGGGTGGCCCTCCGGGTAGGCGAGGGCGGTCAGCTTCTCGAACGCGGTGCCGTAGGGCACGTTGTCGTAGCGCTGGCGGCGTTCGTTCTTGACGACGTCCCGCTGGTTCTCCATGGACTCCTCGTCCAGGGCGGCCAGCAGGGAGCCCATGCGGTCGGCCTCCAGCCAGAGGGCGAGCTCCAACTGGTGGGTGGGCATGGTCTCGAAGTAGTTCGTGCGCTCGAAACTGGTGGTGCCGTTGAGCGAACCGCCCGCGCCCTGCACCAGTTCGAAGTGTCCGTTGCCCTTCACCTGTCCGGAGCCCTGGAACATCAGGTGCTCGAAGAGGTGAGCCAGGCCGGTACGTCCCTTGACCTCGTGGCGGGAACCGACGTCGTACCAGAGGCACACCGCCGCGACCGGGGTCAGGTGGTCCTCGGAGAGCACCACGCGCAGACCGTTGGCCAAGCGGTGTTCGGTCGCTGTCAGGCCGCCGGAGCCTGCCTCGGCGGTGGCCGTGTGACCCATGGGCATGTACGTCCCTTCGATCGCGGATTCTCTGGCTGGAAACGCAGAAATCCTGCTCGTCCCGCCACTGTATGCAAGCGTGCGGACCGTCGGCGAAGTTCCCGGCGGACGTACGCCGAGAGCGAGATCGCGTAGCCTGCGGGCAGTCGCACACGTGGACTCACGCGGCAGCCGCCGGCGACGGACCCGAGCGGGCAACGCCGGGTCCTGGTCCGCGTTGTCAGTGCCGCGGTCCACAATGGTTCACGTCAAGACCCCGTTCACGCTTCAGCAAGAGTGAGCCGAAGGGGAGCGACCCCAGGCGAGCGACCAGAAAAGAGGAGCCGGCAGCGATGGCCCGCCGCAGCACGAAGACCCCGCCGCCCGACGACTCGTTCGAGGAGCGGATTCTCGACATCGACGTCGTCGACGAGATGCAGGGCTCCTACCTTGAGTACGCGTACTCGGTCATCTACTCCCGCGCCCTGCCGGACGCCCGGGACGGCCTGAAGCCGGTCCACCGACGCATCGTCTACCAGATGGACGAGATGGGCCTGCGCCCCGACCGCGGCTACGTGAAGTGCGCGCGTGTCGTCGGCGAGGTCATGGGCAAGCTGCACCCGCACGGGGACGCGTCGATCTACGACGCCCTCGTGCGCATGGCCCAGCCCTTCTCCATGCGCGTCCCCCTGGCCGACGGCCACGGCAACTTCGGCTCGCTGGGCAACGACGACCCGCCCGCCGCCATGCGGTACACCGAGTGCCGGCCGTCCGAGGCCGCCAACCTGATGACCGAGTCGATCGACGAGGACACGGTCGACTTCACCCCGAACTACGACGGCCAGGAGCAGGAGCCGGTGGCCCTCCCGCCGCCTTCCCGAACCTCCTGGTGAACGGCTCGTCGGGCATCGCCGTCGGCATGGCCACCAACATGCCGCCGCACAACCTGGGCGAGGTCATCGCCGCCGCCCGGCACCTGATCCGCTATCCGAACGCGGACCTGGACAGCCTGATGCGCCACGTCCCCGGCCCCGACCTGCCCACGGGCGGCCGGATCGTCGGCCTCACCGGCATCCGGGACGCGTACGAGACGGGCCGCGGCACCTTCAAGATCCGCGCCACGGTCACCGTGGACAACGTGACGGCCCGTCGCAAGGGGCTGATCGTCACCGAACTGCCCTTCTCCGTAGGCCCCGAGAAGGTCATCGCCAAGATCAAGGACCTGGTCGGCGCGAAGAAGCTGCAGGGCATCGCCGACGTCAAGGACCTCACGGACCGCGCGCACGGCCTGCGCCTGGTCATCGAGATCAAGAACGGCTTCGTCCCGGAAGCGGTCCTGGAGCAGCTCTACAAGCTGACGCCGATGGAGGAGTCCTTCGGCATCAACAACGTTGCTCTGGTCGACGGCCAGCCCCTCACGCTGGGCCTCAAGGAACTCCTGGAGGTCTACCTCGACCACCGCTTCGACGTCGTACGGCGCCGCAGCGAGTTCCGCCGCACCAAGCGGCGCGACCGTCTCCACCTCGTGGAGGGTCTGCTCACCGCGCTCATCGACATCGATGAGGTCATCCGGATCATCCGCTCCAGCGACAACTCCGCGCAGGCGAAGCAGAGTCTGATGGAGCGCTTCTCGCTGTCGGACATCCAGACCCAGTACATCCTGGACACCCCCGCTCCGCCGCCTCACCCGGTTCGACCGGATCGAGCTGGAGTCGGAGATGGAGCGACTCCAGGCGGAGATCGCCGAGTTGACCCGCATCCTGGAGTCGGACGCAGAGCTGCGCAAGCTGGTCTCGGCCGAACTGGCCGCGGTGGCGAAGAAGTTCGGCACCGACCGGCGTACGGTCCTGCTGGAGTCGGCGGGCTCCCCCGCCGCCACCGTGCCGCTTCAGGTCGCCGACGACCCGTGCCGGGTGCTGCTCTCCTCGACGGGCCTGTTGGCCCGCACGGCGAACGGCGAGCCCTTCCCGGAGGACGCCGACGCCCGGCGCACCAAGCACGACGTGATCGTCTCGGCGGTCCCGGCGACCGCGCGCGGCGAGCTGGGCGCGGTCACCTCGGCGGGCCGCCTCCTCCGGATCAACGTCGTCGACCTGCCGCAACTCCCGGAGACGGCCGCCGCGCCGAACCTCTCCGGGGGCGCCCCGATCTCGGAGTTCGTCTCCCTGGACGAGGGCGAGACGGTCATCTGCCTGACGACCCTGGACGAGTCCTCCCCGGCCTCGCCATCGGCACGGAACAGGGCGTCGTCAAGCGCGTGGTCCCCGACTACCCCACGAACAAGGAGGAGTTGGAGGTCATCACGCTGAAGGACGGCGACCGGATCGTCGGCGCCGTCGAGCTGCGCACCGGCGAGGAGGACCTGGTCTTCATCGCGGACGACGCCCAACTGCTGCGCTACCAGGCCTCCCAGGTGCGCCCCCAGGGCCGCGCGGCAGGCGGCATGGCGGGCATCAAGCTCACCGAGGGCGCGAAGGTCATCTCCTTCACGGCCGTCGACCCCGCCGTGGACGCGGTCGTCTTCACGGTGGCGGGCTCACGCGGCACGCTCGACGACTCCGTCCAGACGACGGCCAAGCTGACCCCGTTCGACCAGTACCCCCGCAAGGGCCGCGCCACCGGCGGCGTCCGCTGCCAGCGCTTCCTGAAGGGCGAGGACTGCCTCTCCCTGGCCTGGGCGGGCGCGGTACCGGCCAGGGCGGCCCAACGGGACGGCACCCCGGCGGAGCTGCCGGAGATGGACCCGCGCCGCGACGGCTCGGGCGTGTCACTGCCGAAGACGGTGTCGGTGGTGGCGGGGCCGGTGTAGCACCGGTCAGTAGTCGAGGCCGAGCTCCGAATCGGGTTGGAGTTCGGGCTCGGCTTCGGGTTCGGGTTCGAACTCGGCCTCCCGCTCCGGTTCTTGTACGTAACGGAGGACGCCCCACATTCCGCGCTCGTCGGCGAGTGGGGCGTCGCCGTCCGCACACGCCTCCAACTCCTTGCCGAGAGCGGCCATGTCGAGACCGGTACCGATGAGCACGAGCTGCGTGAGCCGCGCGTCCCCGTCGGCCCAGGGCTCCGGATAGAACCGCAGAAACCGTCCTACGGCGTGCACGGCGTACCGGTTGCGCGGATCGTGCGCGCCGAAGTCGACGTACCCCTTGATGCGATACAGCCCCTCGGGCCTGCTGTCGAGGAACGCCATCAGCCTGCGCGGGTCGAGGGCCACGTCGGAGACATGCGAGAGGCTGTCGTAGGCGTCGTGCAGGTGACCGGCGTGAGAGTCACCACCGTGCTCGTGCTCGTGGTCCGGCTCATGGAGGTCGTCGAAAGTCAGCTGTCCGATGCGCTCCTCGTTCGGGCGGCAGTCGAAGAGGAACTCCGGGTCGACACGGCCGTAGGTCGCGGGTACGACGGCGGCGCGGTCGGTGAGCGAGCGGACGAGGCCGAGGACGCGCGGGCCGTCGGCCGCCCGGTCGAGCTTGTTGACGACGACGAGGTCGGCGAGGGCGAGATGCCGGTCGATCTCGGGGTGCTTCACGCGCGTGTCGTCGAACTCGGCCGCGTCGACGACCTCGACGAGCCCGCCGTAGACGATCCCCGGGTGCTCGCTGGCGAGCAGCATCCGCACCAGCTCCTCCGGTTCGGCGAGCCCGCTGGCCTCGATGACGATGACGTCGATCCCGGCGGAGGGCCGGGCGAGCCGCTCCAGATAGACGTCGAGTTCACTGGCGTCGACGGCACAGCACAGGCACCCGTTGCCGAGCGACACGGTCGAGTCACCAAGGGCCCCGGCCACGGCCAGCGCGTCGATCTCGATCGCCCCGAAGTCGTTGACGATCGCCCCGATACGGCTGCCTCCGCTGTGGTGCAGGAGGTGGTTGAGGAGGGTGGTTTTGCCTGAGCCCAGGAAGCCGGCCAGCACGATGACGGGGGTTTGGGGCGGGGGTGCCGATGCTGGGGGCGGAGGCGGGGTGGGGGCTGTGCCTGGGGCTGACGCCGGGGGCGGACTCGAGCCTGGGTGTGTGCTCTGACTCGGGCCGGGGCCACCGCTCGACCCGGGGCCACCACTCGGGCCGAAGCTTCGGCTCGGGCTCTGCTCGCTCAACGTGCGACCTCTTTCACGCCGACGCGTGCACCGGCTCGTGATGCGGCACACGTACGGAGGTTGAATGCCGCCCCAGGATACGAGCCGGGAGAATCGCCGCGAAGTGAACGATTGTTAGCAGCACCCACGGGGCAGACGTTGGGGAAGGCGCCGGTTCGTGCGACCCTCGCTTCCCTCCGTGCGCCTCCTCTCCGCCTCCCTGCCGATCAGAGCCGCTCGGCACCCTGGGAGACGGCAAGCGCCGCCCATCGCTCGCCGGTCCCCGTCTTCACCAACCCGCACCCGACGGCCGGCGGATGGCCGCCTGATTCGGGGTTGTTGACATGGCCACACGGAAGTATTCGGCGTGGAGGGTCGGTTCCGCAGCGCTCAGCCTGCTGCTCGCCACCGCCACGATGACACTCGCGGCACGTCAGCGACGTCTGGAAGCGGCACGCCTGGCCGAACAGCGGCTGGAGGAACGGCGTCTGGAACTGGAGGAGTTGGCGATACGGCGGAAGGCGTTGGCGCATCAGCAGCGCATGCAGTGGGAACTGTTGGCCCGCGCGATCGACGACCCATCCCTCGCTGAGGTGATCGACACCTACGACAAGGCCATCCCGGCGGAGAGGCGCCGACAGTTCCTCTACGCAAACGCGTGGTATGTCCATCTTTACCACCTCTACCAGGCAGGACTACTGGAACGAGAGGTGCTGTACAGGCATCTGCGGGAGTTCTTCCAGAGCCCGGTCTTCCGCGAGTACTGGGAGGCATCGAGGCAGATGCGCGCCTCGCTGAACGAGTCCTCCGTGGAAGCGCAGTTGGGGCACATGGTCGACGGCCTGGTGAAGGACCTCGACGACGCAGACACGGACGAGTGGTGGGTTGTCGGCAACCCACCGACCGACTAGCGAAGCCACCGGACCGGACCGGTCAAGCGAGATGCGTCACGGACACGACTGAGTGGAATTTCGGCCATCCTGCCGCACCAGCCCCCTGGACCTCAGTAGCATGCCCTCCGCTACAACGTCCAGACCTGCTGCTCGTAAGGACCACTACCCTTGAAGATCGTGCGCCGCATCGGTGTGCCCCCAAGCGCCCGAGGCAGTAATTCAGGAAGCACCTGCCCGGACGTGTTCGAACTCAGTGACGGCAACTTCGCCGTCATCGGCACCGAGGCCACCCAGGCGCTGGACGGTGAACTGCCCCGGACGCCGCACGCGCCGACTACGAACGCATCGTCATCGTGAGTCGGGAAACGCTGATTCGAGCCAAGGCAGACATCCCCGACGCCTGACAGCACCGCACGAGCACGCGTCCACCAAAGACCCGTCCCGTACCGAACTCCGGCCGCACGCCACCGTGAGCGAGTCCGGCACCCGACCGGCGAGCAGCCCGCCACCCCGTCACTGCTCGATCACCACCCATGAGGCCTGGCGCCAGAACGGCACCAGGCCACACGCGTTCCCGGGGCCCGTCCTCAGTTCATCAGCGGCACCGCCACCGGCGCCTCCACCCCCACATACCGAGCCACCGGTCGAATGATCTTCGGATCCTCCGCCTGCTCCACGACGTTCGCGCTCCACCCCACCACCCGCGCGGCCGCGAAGGTCGGGGTGAACATCTCCCGCGGCAGCCCGCAGAGTTCCATCACGAGCCCCGCGTAGAACTCGACGTTCGTGTGGAGTTCGCGGCCCGGCTTGAGTTCCGCGAGGATCGCCTCCACCTGCCGCTCGACCTCCACCGCGAACTCGACCCGCGGCCCGCCGAACTGCTGGGCGACCTCGCGCAGCATCCGCGAACGAGGGTCCTCCGTGCGGTAGATGGCGTGGCCGAAGCCCATGATGCGGTCACCGGCGAGGACGCGTTCACGGATCCAGGGGTCGATACGGTCCGGCGTGCCGATCGCGTCCAGGGTGTCCAGGGCTCGGCTGGGCGCACCCCGTGCAGCGGACCCGAGAGCGCTCCTACGGCCCCGACCAGGCAGGCCGCCACATCCGCCCCGGTCGACGCGATGACCCGCGCGGTAAAGGTTGATGCGTTGAATCCGTGGTCAATGGTTGAGATCAAGTATTGCTCGATCGCCCTGGCCTGCTGCTTGTCCGGCTCCGAACCCGTCAGCATGTACAGGTAGTTGGCCGCGTAGGAGAGATCCTCACGTGGCTCCACGGGATCAAGTCCCTGCCCCAGCCGGTACAGCGCGGTCAGCAGCGTCGGTACGGCGGCGGAGGCCACGAGGGTGTCCCGGCGGCGCGCGTCCGCGTCGATGTCGTACACCGGCCGGAAGCCCTTCGCGGCGCCGAGCAGCGACAGCGCCGTACGCATCCCGGACAACGGCCCGGACGTACCGCTCGCCGCCGCCACCGCGGGCAACGCGGTCCGCACCTCCTCGGGCAGCCGGCGCAGCGCGGCGGTCTCGGCGGCGAAGGCGGCGCTCCGCTCGGCGTCCGGCAGTTCGCCGTGAGCCAGGAGATGCCACACGTCCTCGAAGCCGCGGGTCTGCGCGAGGTCGACGGCGGAGTACTGGCGGTAGTGGTAGAACCCTTCGACGCCTCGGACGTCACCGATTCGGGTGTCGGTGACGACGACGCCCGCGAGTCCCCGCGGCACCTCGATGCGCGTGGCTACGGCCTTGTTGCTGGACATGTTTCCTCCCTGGACTTGATTTCAATGTCTATGGTTGACTCAATCTCTGTCAATATTGATTGAATCAATATCTGCAAGGTGTGCATGCGGATGGATACGGTGGCCCCCATGCGCGATCAAGAACCCGCTCCCGGTCACCCCGAGCGACGGCTGAGCACCAAGGAGACCGCCGAGCTGCTCGGCGTGAAGCCCGACACCGTGTACGCGTACGTGAGTCGCGGACAGCTGAGCAGCAGGCGCGAGCCCGGCGGCCGGGGCAGCACCTTCGACGCCCAGGAGGTGGAGGCGCTCGCGCGGCGCAACAGACGCGAGAGCAGCGGGAGTTCGGGCTCCGGGGGCGAGCTGTCCGTACGGACCCGGATCACGCTCATCGAGAAGGACCGGTACTACTTCCGGGGCGTCGACGCGACCGAGCTGGCCGCCCGCCACTCCTACGAGGAGATCGCGGAGTGGCTGTGGACCGGGGAACTTCGCCCCGGGATCACGTTCACCGCGCCCAAGGCGGCCGTCGCCGTCGCCCGGCGCGCCGTGGACGCGCTGCCCGAACACGCCGGCCCCACCGACCGGTTGCGGGTCGCGGCCATCGCGGCGGCGACCGCGGACCCGCTGCGTTTCGACCTGTCCGAGGACGCCGTGCTCGGCACCGCGCGCATCCTCATCCCCACCCTCGTCGCGGCCCTGCCACCGGTGCGGCGCACCCATCGCGACGAGGGCCCCTTGGCCCACCGCCTGTGGGCGCGACTGAGCGGCCGACCGGCTGACGACGCGTCACTGCGCTTCCTGGACACGGCACTTGGCCTCCTCGTCGACCACGACCTGGCCGCCTCGACGCTCGCGGTCCGCGTCGCCGCCTCCGCCCGCGCGCACGCCTACGCGGCCGTCTCCTCCGGCCTGGGCGTCCTCGAAGGCCCCCTGCACGGCGCCGCCAGCGGCCTGGCGCACCGGCTGCTGCTCGACGTGCTGGACCAGGGCACCGCGGCCCCGGTGGTCGCGGACGAACTGCGCTCCGGCCGCCGTATCCCCGGACTGGGCCACCGGCTCTACCCGGGCGAAGACCCACGCGCGCGTGCCCTGTTCGCGCTCCTGGAGGAGATCCCGGACGCCGCGCCCGCCCTCGCCGCGGCCCGCGACATCGTCGCCACCACCGCCCGCCACACCCCCTGCACGCCAACGTCGACCTGGCGCTCGCCGTGTTCACCGTCTCCTCCGGGATGCCCTCCACGGCAGGCGAGACAGTCTTCGCCGTCGCCCGTACGGCGGGCTGGATCGCGCACGCCCTGGAGGAGTACGGGGAGCGCCCGCTGCGGATGCGGCCCAGCGGTCACTACGTAGGCCCCAGGCCGCCTCGACCGCTACCGGAATAGGACACGAGCACGACCGGAAGTCGCCCCGAGCCAAGTCAGGTTAGGCTCACCTCTGTGAGTACGTGCGCGACCGTCTCTCAGGAGCTCGACGAGCCCATTTCCGGAACCGCGGCCACGGCAACGACGTGGCTGCTGCTGGAACAGCCCGGTCCTTGGGGTGCCAAAGCGCTCACTTCGAGCCACCTGGACCCCGTGGTGGGGCGTGCCCTGGAAGCGGCTGCCGCGGACACGGGCGTACGGATCGCCCTCATCCGGCGTCCCGGGCGGCACGCCGACCCCGCGTCCTCGCCGGTGCGCCAGGTGTACGCGGCCCACACCGTTCCCGGAAACGTGTGGCTGCACAGCGCCACGACCGAGGATCCGCGGGAGCTGCTCGGCCTCGACTTCACGGCCCTCGGCGCGGGTGATCCCCGCTCGTTCGGCTCGGCGCTCGGCGGGCGGCCCCACACCGGTGATCCGCTCGCGCTCGTGTGCACGAACGGCAAGCGCGACCGCTGTTGCGCGCTCCTGGGCCGCCCCCTCGCGGCGGAACTGGCCGCCTCCGGGGTCGAGGGCGCCTGGGAGGTCACCCATCTCGGCGGTCACCGCTTCTCGCCCACCGTGCTCGTCCTTCCGTACGGCTACGCGTACGGCAGGGTCCAGGCGCACGGCATCAAGGAGATCCTCCACGGCGTCCAGGAGGGCCGTGTGGTCCTCGAGGGCTGCCGGGGCGCTTCGGCCTGGGAGAGGCCCGGACAGGCGGCGGAGCTGGCCGTGCGGACGGCGGCGGGCGAGTACGCGATGGACGCTCTGAGCGTCACACGGACGGACGGTGCCGCACCGCGCTGGGAGGTGACCGTCGCGCACTCCGACGGACGCCACTGGCGGGTAATCGTCGCCCAGGGTGCATCGCTCCCGCCCCGGCCGGAGAGCTGCGGGGCGGCGGTCCTCGGCGCACCGGCGCGGATGGACGTCGTGGCGGTGCGCGAACTCACGACGGCACTGGCGGGCTGACCCGCACGACAGCCGGCCCCCTGGAGGGCCCGGACAGAAAATCGCCCTCTTCTGGAGGCCGGTTTTCCCAAGAACTGGTCAAGAGATCCGCGCCACACCCCTGGGGCAGCCCCCGTCCCGGCACGTACGGTCAGGGGTATGAGCCCCACTCCCCCGCACGCCGCCGGCGCCTCGGGCTGCCGCGGCGGGTGTTCTCCCAGGTGCTGCTGATGCAGCTGGCGATCGCCGCCGGAGTCGCGGTCCTGGCGACCGGGCTGTTCCTCGCGCCGCTGAGCAAGCAGCTGGACCAAGAGGCGATGAACCGCGCCCTGGCCATCGCCCAGACGACCGCGCAGCAGCCGCAGATCGTCAAGGAGATCCAGAACACCCCTCCGACCGTGGACGGACCCGTGCAGCGGGAGGCGGAGCGGATCCGGAAGGCCACCAAGGCCGAGTACGTGGTGGTGATGGACTGGCGGGGCATGCGGTGGTCGCACACGACGCCGAGCGAGATCGGCCGTTTCGTCTCGACCTCTCCCGGCCAGCCCCTGGCGGGCCAGGAGGTCAAGGAGATCGACAAGGGCACCCTGGGACGCTCCGCGCGCGGCAAGGTGCCCCTGCGGGACACCGACGGCACGGTCGTCGGGGCGGTCTCCGTGGGCATCAAGTACGACAGCGTCCGCGCGCAGCTGATCAGCGCGATCCCGGGGCTGCTGGCGTACGCCGGGGCGCGCTCGCGGTCGGCGCCCTGGCGGCCTGGCTGATCTCCCGGAGGGTCCAGCGGCAGACCCGGGACCTGGCCTTCTCGGACATCTCGGCGCTGCTCTCGGAGCGCGAGGCGATGCTGCACGGCATCAGGGAGGGCGTCGTCGCCCTGGACCGCACCGGCCGCATACGCCTCCTGAACGACGAGGCGAGGCGCCTGCTGGGCATCGGTGACGAGGCGGTCGGCCGCTCCCTGGACGAGGCGCTCGGCGAGGGACGGACGACCGACGTCCTGGCCGGCCGGGTCACCGGCACCGACCTGCTCGCCGTCCGGGGTCAGCGGGTCCTGGTCACCAACCGGATGCCCACCGACGACGGCGGCGCCGTCGCCACCCTGCGCGACCGCACCGAACTGGAGCAGCTCGGCCGGGAGTTGGACTCGACGCACGGCCTGATCGACGCCTTGCGCGCCCAGGACCATGAGCACGCCAACCGTATGCACACACTCCTGGGACTGCTCGAACTGGAGATGTACGACGATGCCGTGGACTTCGTCGGCGAGGTGGTCGGCGATCACCGGGCGACCGCCGAGCAGGTCACGGAGAAGATCCAGGACCCGCTGCTCGCCGCCCTGTTGGTGGGCAAGGCGACCGTCGCGGCCGAGCGGGGCGTCGCCTTGTGGATCTCCGACCGGACCTGGCTGCCGGACCGGCTGATCGACCCGCGCGGGCTGGTCACGGTCGTCGGCAACCTGGTGGACAACGCGCTCGACGCCGTCGCGGGCACACCGCACGCACGCGTGGAGGTCGAGTTGCGGACGGAGGGGCGTACGACGGTGCTCCGGGTGCGCGACACGGGGCCCGGAATCCCGGCGGAGCAACGGGAGTTGATCTTCACCGAGGGATGGTCCACGAAGAAGCCCCGGCTCACGGAAAGCGCGGAATCGGGCTCTCCTTGGTGCGTCGGCTCGCCGAACGGCAGGGAGGCAGCGCGGTGGCAACCGAGGCGTTCGGCGGCGGCGCGGAGTTCGTCGTCGTCCTCCCCGAGGCTATGACCGAACCGGACCTCGCCCCGGCCCTCACCGCCCCGGGGAGCCCGTCGCCGAGGAGGAGTCACGATGATCGAGGTCCTGGTCGTGGACGACGACACCCGGGTCGCACAGGTCAACGCGGCCTACGTGGAGAAGGTGCCGGGCTTCCATGTCGCGGCCGAGGCGCACAGCGCGTCCGAGGCGCTCGACCGGCTGGAGGCGCTGCCCCAGGTGGATCTGGTCCTCCTGGACCACTATCTGCCCGACGAGACGGGCCTGGCGGTCGTCCAGGAGATGCGCAGGCGCGGTCACCAGACCGACGTGATCATGGTGACGGCCGCTAGGGACGTGACGACCGTGCAGGCGGCGATGCGCCACGGTGCCCTGCAGTACCTGGTCAAGCCGTTCGCCTTCGCGGGCCTGCGCGCCAAGCTGGAGGCGTACGCCGAACTGCGCCGCACCCTCGACGGCGGCGGCGAGGCCGAACAGGCCGAGGTCGACCGCATCTTCGGCGCCCTGTCGGCACCCTCGGAGCCCGGACTGCCCAAAGGGCACTCCCCACCACGGCGGAACTCGTCCGCCAGTCCCTCATGCACGCCGAAGGCCCCTGTCCGCCCAGGAGATCGCCGATCGCACGGGGGTGAGCCGACAGACCGCCCAGCGCTATCTGAAGCTCCTGGAGCGCACCGGACGGGCCAGGCTGACGCTGAAATACGGCGACGCGGGCCGCCCGGAACACCGTTACGTGTGGGCGACCCGCGCCTGAGGGCACGGCCTGTGGGGGGTGGGGAAGAGGCCGTACCCGCCCTCCTGTACGGATGCCGACCGCGCGACCGTCAGCCTGCCGCGTTCTTCACGAACTCGGTCGTGTACGTCTTGTCGAGGTCCACGTCGGCGTTCTTGATGGTGGGGTTGAACGCCTTGAGCACCTTCTCGACGGTCTCCGGGCCGTTCGTCGGCATCACGCCGTCCTTGGTGAACATCGGCAGCGTGCTCTTGATCGCGGTCGCGTAGAGGAACTTGTTGCCCTGGGAGTAGTCGGCGGGCATCTTGTCCGCGATCGCCGTCGCGCTGTGGGTGGACATCCACTTGAGCGTCTTGACGAATGCATTGACCATCTTCTGCACCGTTGATTTGTGGCCGTTCACCCAGTCCGTCTGCATGTACAGACTTGACGAGGGATACGGTCCACCCAGCGCCGCCTGCGAACCCTCGGGCGTGCGCATGTCGACGAGGATCTTGCCGGCCTTCTTGTCGAGGATCGTCGCGACGGTCGGGTCGGTCGTCATCCCCGCGTCGATGGAGCCCTGCTGGAGCGCCGCGACGAAGGTCGGTCCCGCGCCCACGGCGACCGGGGTGAACTCGCTGACGTTGACGCCGTTCTTGACGGCGAGGTACTTGGTGAGGAAGTCGGTGGAGGAGCCGAGGCCCGTCACGCCGAGCTTCTTGCCCTTGAAGTCCTTGGCCGACTTGACCTTCCCCGCCGCCTTCGTGGAGACGATCTCCACCTCGCCGGGCGCCTGCGAGAACTGCACCACGGACTCGACCGACTTGCCCTTCACCTGCAGGTCGAGCGTGTGGTCGTAGAAGCCGACCGCTCCCTGGACCTGTCCGGAGACGAGCGCGGTCTCGGCCTGGACGCCGGCCGGTTCGCTCAGCAGCTCCACGTCGAGGCCCTCGGCGTCGAAGTAGCCGAGCCGCTGGGTGAGCATCGCGGGCAGGTAGATGACCTTGTCCAGGCCACCGACCATGATCTTGACCTTCTCGCCCTTGCCGTCACCCTTGCTGCCGGAGCCGGTGGAAGCGGTACTGGCCGCGTCGTTGGCACAGGCGGTGAGGGAGGAGAGGGCGAGCAGGCCCGAGGCGGCCAGGGCCGCGTATCTGGCGGTTTTACGCATGGCGGTTCACGTCCTTGTGAGGGTGCGGGGCGGAGAAGAGGGCTCTTCAACAGGGCTGCGGCGAGCGGCCGTTCATCTGTCGGAGCCCGACGGCTTCCAGCGGAAGATGCGGTTCTCGGCGAAGGTCAGGAGCCCTTCGGCGACCAGGGCGACGACGGCGAGGATCACCATCGCGGCGTACACGCCGGCCGCGTTGAAGGTGCCCTGGGACTGCGCGACGAGCAGGCCGATGCCCTTGGTGGCGCCGATGTACTCGCCGACGATCGCGCCGATGAGGGCGAAGCCGAAGCTGACATGGAGGCTGGTGAAGATCCAGGAGGTGGCCGACGGGATGACCACCTGGAGGGTCACCCGGCGGTCGCTGGCACCGAGGATGCGGGCGTTGGCCACCAGGTTGCGGTCGACCTCACGGGCACCCTGGAAGGCGTTGAAGAACACCGGGAAGAAGACGAGCACGACGGCCGAGGCGACCTTGGACGCCGGTCCGAGCCCGAACCAGATCACGAAGATCGGGGCGAGCACGATCCTGGGTATGGAGTTGAGCACCTTGATGTATGGACCAAGTACGTCGGCGAGCAAGGTGATCCGCCCCAGGGCAATACCGAACACGACACCGGCGACCACACCGATGATCCAGCCCAGCAGCGCCTCCTGGAGCGTGTACCAGATCTGCTCCCCAGGGAGCCGAGCGCGGTCCCGTGCATCACCCAGGTGTAGATCTGGTCCCAGATCTTCGAGGGCATCGAGAAGTTGAACGGATCGATGACCTTGACCCGGGAGAGCCACTCCCACAGGCCGAGCACGGCGACCAGGAGCAGCACCCGGGCCGCTGCGACACCGACCTTGCGTTTACGTGCGGCACGCGCGCGTGAATGGGCGCGGTCCGACGTGGCACCGGACTCGACCACGGCCGGAACGACCTTGCTCTCGGGCATGACGTCAGGCGACATTGGCCGCACCTCTCGCGCGCGTGATGCGGACCTCTTCGCCCAGGGACTCCCAGATCTCGCGGTAGATCTCGATGAACCGCGGCTCCATGCGCACGGATTCGACCTTGCGGGGCCGCGGCAGGTCGATGTCGAAAACCTGCTTCACGGTGGCGGGCCCCGCGGTCATGACAACGACCTTGTCGGCCAGCGCGATGGACTCCTCCAGGTCGTGCGTGACGAACACGACCGAGGCGCCGGTGCCCTCCCACAGCTCGAGGAGTTCGTCCGACATCAGAGCCCTGGTCTGCACGTCGAGCGCCGAGAACGGCTCGTCCATCAGCAGAATCTCGGGGTCGTTGACGAAGGTCGCGGCGAGCGCGACGCGCTTGCGCATACCGCCGGAGAGCTGGTGCGGATAGCGGTCCTCGAAGGCGGACAGCCCGACCCGGGCCAGCCACTCACGCGCCTTCGCCTTGGCCTCCGCCTTCGGTACGCCGCGGAAGCGCGGGCCCGCCATGACGTTGGACAGCACCGTGCGCCAGGGGAAGGTGGCGTCCTGCTGGAAGACGAAGCCGACCTTGTCGCCGACGCCGGAGACCGGCTCACCGGCCACCAGGACATCACCCTCGGAGGGCTCTTCCAGCCCGCTGACGAGGGTCAGCGTGGTCGACTTGCCGCAGCCCGTGGGGCCGACGACCGCCACGAACTCGCCACGCCCGACGGTGAGATCGAGCCCCCGTACGGCCGTGTGCAGACCCCCGACGGGGTCCTGAAGGTCTTGCTCGCGCCCCGCAGCTCGATGGCGGGGCTGGTGTCTGCGCTCATGACCGGGACCGTAGATGTGGCCCGGACCACAACAGCAGTCTTCTGGGCGCAAGCCGTTCTTTTGCTCGCAAGAGCCTGTTGTGCTCGTTTTGCTCGCGCTACAACTGCGGAGCCGAAACACGGGCTTAACGCTCGCCTGGCCTTGAGGAAAGAGGCCCAATGATTGACGTCATGGTCGTGGACGACGACTTTCGCGTCGCCGAGATCAACGCCAAGTACGTGGGGAAGGTTCCCGGATTCCGGGTCGCCGCCCGCGCACACAGCGCTGCCCAGGCGCTGGCCACCGTGGAACGCGGGACCATCGACCTGGTGCTGCTCGACCACTATCTGCCCGATCGGACGGGTCTCGAACTCGTCCACCACATGCGGGAGCAGGGCCATGGCACCGACGTCATCATGATCACGGCGGCCGGTGACGTGGCGACCGTGCAGCGCGCGATGCGCCTCGGCGCCCTGCACTACCTGGTCAAGCCGTTCACCTTCGCCGCGCTCCGCACCCGCCTCGACTCGTACGCCGCCCTACGGCGCACCGTCGAGCGTGTCGGCGGCCGGGGCATCGCCGGTCAGGAGCAGGTCGACCGCATCTTCGGCGCCCTGCGCACGACGCCCGCACCAGCCTCCCCGGCCTGCCCAGCGGCCACTCGGAACCGACCACCGACCTGATCTGCGGCGTCCTGCACCGCGCCGGCCACCCGCTCTCGGCCCACGAGGTCGCCGCCGAGACAGGCCTGAGCCGCTCCACGGCCCAGCGCTACCTCCGCCACCTGGAACAGGTCGGCCTCCTGCGCCTCTCCCTCAAGTACGGCGACACGGGCCGCCCGGAGCACCGCTACGCCTGGGTGGCGCCGTAGCCACGCGACAGCCGCACAACTCACGCGTGGCTACGGCACACAGGGACCGCTAGACGGCCCCCGCCCCGGTCAGCGCACGCACCTCGGTCTCCGCGTGCTTGGCCTCGTCCGGGACCTCCGTCGAGGTGACCGTGCCGAGCCAGCCGGCCAGGAAGCCGAGCGGGATCGAGACGAGGCCGGGGTTCTGCAGCGGGAAGAACTGGAAGTCGACGCCCGGGAACAGCGATTCAGGACTGCCCGACACGACCGGCGACAGCAGCACGAGCACGAGCGCGGGGATCAGTCCGCCGTATACGGCCCACACGGCGCCGCGGGTCGTGAAGCCGCGCCAGAACAGCGAGTAGAGCAGCACGGGGAGGTTCGCGGAGGCGGCGACGGCGAAGGCGAGACCCACCAGGAAGGCGACGTTGAGGTTCCTGGCGATGAGGCCGAGCCCGATGGCCGCGATGCCGATGCCGACCGCGGCGACCCGTGCCACGGCCACCTCGCTGCGCGGCTTGGCGTTCGGGCGCCGTAGCGAGGCGTACAGGTCGTGCGCCACGGATGCCGAGGAGGCCAGGGTGATCCCGGCGACCACCGCGAGGATCGTGGCGAAGGCCACGGCCGCGACGATCGCGAACAGGACGGTGCCTCCGGTGGAATCGGCTCCTCCGCCGAGGTCGAGGGCGAGCAGCGGGACCGCCGTGTTCCCGGCCTCGTTCGACTTGCGGATCGTGTCCGGTCCCACGACCGCAGCGGCGGCGAAGCCGAGGACGATCGTCATCAGGTAGAACGCGCCGATGAGCCCGATCGACCACACCACCGAACGGCGCGCGGCCCGTGCGGTAGGCACGGTGTAGAAGCGCGACAGGATGTGCGGCAGCCCGGCCGTGCCCAGTACCAGCGCGAGGCCCAGGCTGATGAAGTCGAACCGCGCGGTCCAGTCCCCGCCGTACTTGAGCCCCGGCGCCAGGAAGGCCGCGCCGTGACCGCTGCGCGCGGCGGCCGTGAGCAGCAGGTGGTTCAGGTTCCCGTGGAAGCGGACCAGGGTCAGCACCGTGAGCGCGATGGTGCCGCTCATCATCAGGACCGCCTTGACGATCTGGATCCAGGTGGTGGCCCGCATCCCTCCCATCGACACATAGATCACCATGAGCGCCCCGACGCCGATGACGGTCCAGGCCCGTGCGGCCGGACTCGTCCCGCCCAGCAGCAGCGAGACCAGGCTGCCCGCGCCCACCATCTGCGCCACCAGGTAGAGAACGGACACGGTGACCGAGGAAGTTCCCGCCGCGATCCGCACGGGCCGCTCGCTCATCCGGGCGGCGACCACGTCGGCGAGTGTGAACCGCCCGCAGTTGCGCACCAGTTCGGCGACGAGGAACAGCACCATGAGCCAGGCGACGAAGAAGCCCACCACGTACAGCAGGCCGTCGTAGCCGAACAGGGCGATGAGTCCGGTGACCCCGAGGAAGGAGGCCGCGGACAGATAATCACCCGAGATGGCAAAACCATTCTCCATCGGGGAGAAGAGCCGCCCGCCGGCGTAGAACTCCTCCTCCGATCCATGCCGGTTGCGGCTCACCCAGGTGGTGATCCCGAGGGTGACCGCGATGAACACGCTGAACAGCAGCAGCGCCAGCGTCTGATGGTTCCCGGTCACGACGTACCGCCTCGAATGCCTCGTGTCAGTTCCTGTGTGTCCCAGCGCAGTTCGAGCGCGGCCCGGTCCCTGCGCAGCCGCGCGTGCCGGGCGTAGGCCCAGGTGAGCAGGAAGGTGGTGAGGAACTGTCCGAGTCCCGCGACCATCCCCATGTTCACCGCGCCGGCCACCGGCCGGGCCATGAATCCGGGTGCCGTCGTCGCCGTCACCACGTAGGCCACGTACCAGGTGAAGAAGACGACGGTGGCCGGCACCACGAACCGCAGATACCGGCCGCGCACCTCCTGGAAGGCCGCGCTGCGCTGCACCTCCCGATACACGTCCGCGGCGCGCATCGCCCTGACCTCGTCCTCCCGGCGGGCGGCCGGCACCTCGGGGCGGGCACGCCCGCGCCGTCCGACTCGCCCCAGCCCGACGCGAGCGCGTCGTACCAGGGGTCGTGGTACCTCACCTTTCCGGTCGCCTCGGCGGGGGTCAGGTCATGACCTTCGTGGTTCTCGGCCGGACTCTCGTGGCCGCTCCCGCCACCGCGGGGACGACCGTTGCTTGACTGCATGCCCAAGGATGGACAGAACGGGAAGATCCCCGACTCTTCTTCTCCGGTCACTTCACCCCATCAGGTGACTCAACTCGCTGGTGGCCGCACCAGTCCTTTCCCATAGGCGTAACGCACCGCCTGCGCACGGTCCTTGAGCCCCGTCTTGGCGAACAGGTTGTTGATGTGGGTCTTCACCGTCGCCGTGGAGACATGCAACTCGCGGGCGATCTCCTGGTTGGTCAGGCCCTCGGCGATCAGCACCAAGACCTCCACCTCCCGCGCGGTGAGCCCGTCCGGCGGCTCGGCGGGCTCGGCCGCCGGCTGTGGCTCGGGCTCCGACAGCCGCTCCAGCAACCGGCGTTGGATGCTCGGCGACAGTCCCGCGTCCCCCGACAGCACGCTCTCCACGGCCCGTACGATCTCGTCGCCGCCCGCGTCCTTGGTGAGATAGCCGCGCGCCCCCGCACGCAGCGCCGGGAACAGCGACGCGTCGTCCGCGAACGTCGTGAGCACCACCACCTGCGTACCGGGATGCCCGGCACGGATCCGCCGGGTCGCCTCGACGCCGTCGCAGCGGGGCATGCGCAGGTCCATCAGGACGACGTCCGGGGCGAGTTCGGCGACGAGCCGCACCGCCTCGTCCCCGTCGCCGGCGGCGCCGACGACCTCGATCCCGGGCAGCAGCCCCAGCAGCATCACGATGCCTTCCCGTACGACGGTCTGGTCGTCCGCGACCACGACCCGCGCGGGCCTCTTCACGGGCTCCTCCGTCATGCGGGCACCTTCAGCGTCACCACGAATCCCTCCTCGTCCGGCTCGGCGCGCAGCGAACCACCCAGCAACTCGGCGCGTTCCCGCATGCCCAGCAGACCGTATCCACCTCCCGCCCCGGTCAGTTCGCCGGGCGAGCCGCCCGAGTCCCGTACGTCCAGGGTCACTTCGCGCTCGCCGTAGTCCAACGTGAGCAGCACCTTGGCGCCCGGGGCGTGCTTCCGGACGTTCGTCAGGGCCTCCTGGGCGACCCGGCGCACGGCCTGCGAGGCCTCGGCGGAGAGCCGTCTCCGATCACCCGTAACGGTGACCTCGGCGCCTCCGGTCGTACCGACGATCTCGGACAGGAAGTCCTCCAGTGGGCTCATCTCACCCCGCAGCGCGGACAACGCCTGCCGGGTCTCGGAGAGTCCGTCACGGGCCATCCCCGGGCCGCGACGACCCGCTCCAGGATCGTCTCCCGGTCGGCGCCTCGCTCGATCAGCAGCCGGGCCGCCTCCAGGTGCACGAGCTGGGCCGAGAGGCTGTGCGCCAGCACGTCGTGGATCTCCCGGGCGATACGGGCCCGTCCGCCAGCGCGGCTGACTCCGCCTCGGCCGCTCTCGCCATGCGCTCCTGGGTCAGCAGCCGCTGGGCGCTGCCCCTGGCCTCGGCGTCGAGGCGGAGCGTGTATCCGGCGAGGGCCAGGCCCGCCGTCGTGACCGCGGTCGTCAGCCAGACGTCGTTGTTGACCGCGGCGAAGGTCGCGAGGGACACCGCGGTCACCGGTACGGCGACCGCGATGGGCAGCCGCTCCAGCGAGCTGACGGCACAACCGCACCAGATGACGAGGGCCGGAACCCTGAAACCTGCTGCCTGTCCCCGACCGCCATCCCGAGGAGCACGGCCATGAGTGCCACCGACGGCCAGAGCCTGTGGGCGAGAGTCGTGCGCCAGAACGCCCAGGCGGTGACCGCCGCCAACAGGATCCCGGCCGCGCCTCCGGCCAGGGCCCAGCCGTGGATGTGGCTGCCGGTGAGCGCGCCCCCAGGAGCACGCCGATCACCAACAGCCGGACGGCCCAGGCGAGCAGTCGCCGGGGCCGTGAGACCCCCTCACGGCCCAGCGCCTCCCGCGAGGGCCAGCGCGTCCAGGCGTTCTCCGTCACACGCGTTCCTTCCGGGCAGGCCGGGCCATGCCGAAACCGTACGCCGGGGCGGATCCGGCCGTCCCGGTGAAGGACTGGGCCCGCCAGGTCAGGACCCCGGAGCGGACCAGCAGCGTCGCCGCGAGACCGAGCATCAGGGCCGAGCTGTCCTGGTGCACACCCACGGCCGCGCCCAGAGCCATGAGGCCGACGCGCAGGGCTATGCCGACGACCCAGACGCCACCGCTCGCCTTGGTGCTCTTGCTCCACACGGAACCGTCGGACTCCATCCACAGGCGCGTGGTCCAGGCCCAGCCGGCTCCGGTGGCCAGTCCGATGACCAGCTCGACGCCGAGCAGGAGGGCGGACGCGGTGTGGTGGTGCGCGTCGAGCAGACCGGGCTCGCGCAGCGCCACGACGCCCAGGATCACGGGCAGGAGCCACCAGCGCCGGTCGGTGCCTATCTGGCGGGCGCGGAACTGCCGCACGATCACCACCGCGACGACGGCCACGATCACCAACGCGTTGACGAGCCCGGACATCAGAGCCTCCGTGAGCGGAAGAGGATGCCGGCGGCGAGCGCTGCCGACGCCTTCGACGCTACGGAAATCCGCAGCTCAGCAGATCGGCGCCAGGGTGGATCGCGGGTGGATTCCCGAACCGGTCCGTCCTCCACCCACGGGTGGAGTCGACGGCTGGGCGGGGCTGGGTGCGGCTCAGGGGCGAGGCCACGGCACAGGGTCAGTGTCGGGGACAGCGCGACGGTGCCGGGCTCGTCTCGGCGACGGGCGATCGTGTCGGGCACGTGCCGTGAGCGGGATGATCGCACCAGGTCGGCGGGCGGACTCGCCAGGTCGGTGGGCGGAACCGAGCGATCGCAACGGGCGTCGTCGGAAAACGGAGCGATCGCGTCGGCTCGGGGCCAAGCCTCCGGGCCCGGGCATGCGAACCCAGGGTCGGACCCGGACCAGGACTAGGGTCGGACCTGACCCGGACCCGGACCCGGACCCGGACCCGAACCCGAACCCGAACCCGAACCCGAACCCGGCGGGATGGTCAGGCGTCGATGCGCGACCGGTCCAGCGTCGCGGCCGAGCTGGAGATGAACTCCTTGCGCGGTGCCACGTCGTTGCCCATCAGCAGATCGAAGACCTGCTCGGCCGCCTCCAGGTCGGAGAGGTTGATCCGGCGCAGGGTGCGGTGACGGGGTCCATCGTCGTCTCGGCCAGCTGGTCGGCGTCCATCTCGCCGAGACCCTTGTAACGCTGGATGGAGTCCTTGTACCGGACGCCCTTCCTCTGGAGCTCCAGCATCTTCTCGCGCAGCTCACGGTCCGAGTACGTGTAGATGTACTTGTCCTGGCCCTTCTTGGGCTGGACGAGTTCGATGCGGTGCAGCGGCGGCACCGCGGCGAACACCCGGCCGGCCTCGACCATGGGCCGCATGTAGCGCTGGAAGAGGGTCAGGAGCAGACAGCGGATGTGGGAGCCGTCCACATCGGCGTCGGTCATCATGATGATCTTGCCGTAGCGGGCCGCGTCGATGTCGAAGGTGCGGCCCGAGCCCGCTCCTATGACCTGGATGATCGCCCCGCACTCGACGTTCTTCAGCATGTCGGTGACGGACGACTTCTGGACGTTGAGGATCTTGCCGCGGATCGGCAGCAGCGCCTGGAACTCGGAGTTCCGGGCGAGCTTGGCCCGTACCGAGCGCGGAGTCTCCCTCGACGATGAACAGCTCACTGCGGTCCACGTCGTCGCTGCGGCAGTCGGCGAGCTTGGCGGGCAGCGAGGAGGACTCCAGGGCCGTCTTCCGGCGCTGCGCGTCCTTGTGCTGTCGGGCCGCGATACGCGTCCGTGCGGCGGCGACGGCCTTCTCCATGACCACGCGGGCCTGGGCCGCCGCGTCACGCTTCGTCGAGGTCAGGAAGTCCTTGAGCTCCTTGGCGACCACGTTGGCGACGATGCGGCGGGCGGCCGACGTACCGAGCACCTCCTTGGTCTGGCCCTCGAACTGTGGTTCGGCGAGCCGGACGGTGACGACCGCAGTGAGGCCCTCCAGGGCGTCGTCCTTGACGACGTCGTCCTCGGCGACACGCAGCAGCTTCTTGGCGCGCGCCACCTCGTTCATCGTCTTGACGATGGCCTGCTCGAAGCCGGCGACGTGGGTGCCGCCCTTGGGGGTGGCGATGATGTTGACGTAGGACCTGAGCGTCGTGTCGTAGCCGGTCCCCAGCGCATGGCGATGTCGACGCCGAGTTCGCGGGTGACCTCGGTGGGCGTCATCTGGCCGTGGTCGTCCAGGACGGGCACCGTCTCCTTGAAGGTGCCCTGGCCCGACAGGCGCAGGACGTCACAGACGGGCTTGTCGCTCGCCAGGTACTCACAGAACTCGCTGATGCCGCCGTCGAAGCGGAAGGACTCCTCCCCCCTGCCGCCCTCGCCGAGGCCGTACTCGTCGCGGACGACGATGGTCAGCCCGGGCACCAGGAACGCGGTCTGCCGGGCCCGCTGGTGCAGGTTGTCCAGAGAGAGCTTGGCGTCCTTGAGGAAGATCTGGCGGTCGGCCCAGTAGCGCACGCGCGTGCCGGTGCGGGTCTTGGGGATCCGCTTGGTCTTGCGCAGGCCACCGGGCTCGAACGCGGCATCGGGACCGGCGGACGCGAAGGAGCCCGGCACCCCGCGCCGGAAGCTGATGGCGTGGGTGTTGCCGCTGCGGTCCACCTCGACGTCCAGCCGCGCGGACAGGGCGTTCACCACGGAGGCGCCCACGCCGTGCAGTCCACCGGAGGCGGCATAGGAGCCGCCGCCGAACTTTCCGCCGGCGTGCAGCTTGGTCATGACGACCTCGACACCGGAGAGGCCGGTCTTGGGCTCGACGTCGACCGGGATGCCCCGGCCGTTGTCCCGGACCTCCACCGAGGCGTCGTCGTGCAGGATCACCTCGATGTGGTCGCAGTAGCCCCCGAGGGCCTCGTCCACGGAGTTGTCGATGATCTCCCACAGACAGTGCATCAGGCCACGACTGTCGGTGGACCCGATGTACATCCCAGGGCGCTTGCGTACGGCCTCGAGCCCCTCGAGGACGAGCAGGTGCCGCGCGGTGTAGTTGGAACCGTCCCGGTCTGCTCCTGCCAGCAGCGCTGTCGACGGCACGGACGTTTCGGCGGTCACGCGGTTCGCTCCTCGCTGAATTTCAGATGAGGCCCTTTTGGGTAAGGGCCCGGCTTCGGTTGCCGCTCAGAGGGTACCGAGGCCTGGTAGAGCCGTTGTAACGCCACCCTCGTCTCCTCCTCACACTAGTCCAGGGTCGTATACCTGTTCGATCCCTCGATGGAGTGAAGTACATATCACGTTCCCTTCGGGGCATGAACCATTTAGGCTCCGGGCACGTCCTCAAGAACAACCGGCAACCCAGCCGGGAGGACCCGACCCTGACAGACAGCGCGAACCCGTACAGACACATAGACACGCAATACGGCACATTCGCCGCCAACCGGCAGCAGACAGCCGCCCCGGAAGAATTTTTCGAGGAAAAGCCACGAGCGGGAACGTTTTCGGGCTGGTTGGATGTTGACCCTGGTACGACAGCTCGTCGAGCTAGAGAAGAGGCGACGTGACTACTGTTCTGACCCCCGCGAGCCCACTGACGGCCGCCGATCGCTGCGACCGCTGCGGCGCCCAGGCATACCTGCGCGTCGTCCTGCTGAGCGGCGGAGAACTGCTCTTCTGCGCCCACCACGGCCGCAAGTTCGAGCCGGAACTCAAGAAGATCGCCGCTGAGATACAGGACGAGTCGGAGCGGCTGACCTCCGCTCCTGCTGCAAGCGCTCCTGAAGAAGACCGCTGACACATCGCGTCCACGACGAGCCAGCACCGGCCCAGGCCGGCGACGGGCGGCCCCGCTCCTGAACCACAGGAGCGGGGCCGCCCGTCTTCGTACCCGCGGGTGTCGCTCGACCCGCAGATGCCTCTCAGACGCCGTCAGGCGCCCTTGTGCGGCCCTGCGGACCCTCGGCGGCCGCGAGGGTCCGCAGGACGTCGGACACCCTCGTGTAGACGCCAGGGCTCCCGGCCCGCCCGCACCCGCTGCCCCAGGACACGAGCCCGATCAGCCGTCCCTGGGCGACCAGCGGTCCCCCGCTGTCCCCTGGCAGGCGTCCCGACCCCCTGGACCTCTCCGGCGCAGAGCATCGACTCGGGGAGGTAGGTGCCGTCGGAACCGGCCGGATAGGCCTCCTCGCAGCGCGCGTCGGGCAGCACGTGCACGCTCGCGGCGTGCAGACTGCCCGCGTAGTCGCCGCCGCCCGTCAGATCGCCCCAGCCGTAGACCGTGGCGGCCATGCCCGGCGCGTAGGCCGGGTCACCCGTCGCGGCCATCTTGATCACCGAGCTCTGGGACAGCGGCTCGGCGAGGGTGAGCACGGCGAAGTCACCGGCGTTGGTGGCGGGGTCGTAGGCCGGATTGACCCACACAGTGCGTACGGCGATCTCGCGGCCCCGGTCCGAGAGCAGGTCCGTGCGGCCCGTGATGGCCTTGAGGTCGGTCGCCCGGTGCGGCGGCGCCCCCAGGACGTCGTCGGCCATGCAGTGGGCCGCGGTCAGCACGGTGCTCCGGTCGACGGCGACGGCGCCGCAGAACTGTCCTGCCCGGGTACCCCCGAACCGGTCACGGCTGGACAGCGCCACAGTCCACGGGCTCACGGAGACGTCGACCGGGAACCCGCCGACGACGATGCTGTCCGCGGCCGCGGGGACGGCGGAGACCAGCGGTATGGCGGACGCGGCAGCCGCCAGGACCAGCGGCCGGGTCAGCGCCCGGGCAAGGGGACCACGCATGCACGTTCCTCACTCTGGGATGGTCATGGGAGACCCACAGTGATCCAGCACCCCGCACCCCGCACCCGCGCGCCAGCACGAAGGCCCGGCTCCCGAGGGGGCTGGGCCTTCCGTGTCGTACGACTACGACCTAGTCGAGGTAGTCGCGCAGTACCTGCGAACGCGACGGGTGGCGCAGCTTCGACATGGTCTTGGACTCGATCTGGCGGATGCGCTCACGGGTGACCCCGTACACCTTGCCGATCTCGTCGAGGGTCTTCGGCTGACCGTCGGTGAGGCCGAAGCGCATCGAGACCACACCGGCCTCGCGCTCGGACAGGGTGTCCAGGACGGAATGCAGCTGCTCCTGGAGGAGGGTGAAGCTGACCGCGTCGGCCGGGACGACGGCCTCGGAGTCCTCGATGAGGTCACCGAACTCGCTGTCGCCGTCCTCGCCCAGGGGGTGTGCAGGGAGATCGGCTCGCGGCCGTACTTCTGGACCTCGATGACCTTCTCCGGGGTCATGTCGAGTTCCTTGGCCAGCTCCTCCGGGGTGGGCTCGCGGCCCAGGTCCTGGAGCATCTGACGCTGCACGCGCGCGAGCTTGTTGATGACCTCGACCATGTGCACCGGGATACGGATGGTGCGGGCTTGGTCGGCCATCGCGCGGGTGATCGCCTGACGGATCCACCAGGTGGCGTACGTGGAGAACTTGTAGCCCTTGGTGTAGTCGAATTTCTCGACCGCGCGGATCAGACCGAGGTTGCCCTCCTGGATGAGGTCCAGGAAGAGCATGCCGCGGCCGGTGTAGCGCTTGGCCAGGGAGACCACCAGACGGAGGTTGGCCTCCAGGAGGTGGTTCTTGGCGCGGCGGCCGTCCTCGGCGATGATCTCCAGCTCGCGCTTGAGCTTGGGGGCGAGCTTGTCGGCGTTGGCCAGCTTGTCCTCGGCGAACAGACCGGCCTCGATGCGCTTGGCGAGTTCGACCTCCTGCTCGGCGTTGAGGAGGGGACCTTGCCGATCTGCTTGAGGTAGTCCTTGACGGGGTCGGCGGTGGCACCGGCGGCTGCGACCTGCTGCGCGGGCGCGTCGTCCTCGTCCTCGTCGGAGAGCACGAACCCGGCGCTCTCGGCGCCCTCGGGCTCGTCCCCGGTCTTGCCGGGGGTCTCCTCGGTGGCCTCTTCGTCGATCAGCTCGACGTCGTCCTTCTTGGCGCTGGTCTTCTTGGCAGCCGCCGTCGTCTTCTTGGCGGCGACCTTCTTGGCGACCGCCTTCTTGGCGGGCGCCGTCTTCTTGGCGGCGGCCTTCTGGGCGTCGTCCTCGGCGGGAGCGTCGGCGACGGGTGCGGCCGGAGTGGCGGTGGCGGTGGCCTTCTTGGCGGTCACCGTCTTCGCGGCGACCGTCTTGGTGGCGGTGCGCTTGGCCGGACTCTTCGCTGCGACGCTCTTTCGGGTGCGCTTGGGCTCCGCGGCACTGACCATCAGCGTCACACCCTCTTCCTCGAGGATCTGGTTGAGGCTGCGCAGTACGTTCTTCCACTGAGTGGCCGGAATCTGGTCAGCTTCGAAGGCCCGACGCACGTCATCGCCGGCGATCTGCCCCTCAGCCTTTCCCCGCTCGATGAGCGCCATGACAGAGACGGACTCGGCGATCTCCGGCGGGAGCGTACGGGATGTGCTGGCCGACACGAACAACCTCTCGGAACGATGGAAAACGGCTTCCGGCCCCGTCCGGTACGGACAGGAGCCGACGACCGCCGACTGGGGATGGGCCGACGGCGCGGGCTGGGGCCGGGAAGAAACACAGCGCCTTGAACGGCGTCCGTATTCCCTTCCGCGGCTGTCACCTCTTAGGTCATCGCGCAGTTCCCGCGAGCGTTACGCCCAATCTGCGTGGCCCGAGTCACACCCCGTAAGCGCGCAAAAACGGTCAGACACGGGCAGAGGAGGTCACTCGTGGCCCTGACAAGCGCCCCTCAGAGAGATCCGACACCCCGTCGCACCGCCGGACCCCGCCGGTTCCCTGGAGGATCCTGCGGGGTCCGGCGGGAGACGGGCACCCCGGCGGGGCGACGCCACGAGAGCGCGGCACACCTCGGCCGCGCCGACCACCCGGCACGCGTCAGTGTTCGCGCGGGGCGGGCACCACGCGCTCCACCTCGGGGTGCACGATCAGCAGCTGCCGCATGGCCGCCTCGGCCGCCGCGCCGTCACCGGCGGCGAGGGCGTCGACGATCCGGGCGTGGTGCCCCAGGGAAGCGTCGGTAGGGCGGTCACAACCGGTGACCGGGCCGCCGGAGACCTGGAGGGCCGAGGAGACGATCCCGGAAAGGTGCTCCAGCATCCGGTTGCCCGCGACCTGGATGAGCAGCGAGTGGAACTCGGCGTCCGCGCGGGAGAACGTCAGCGCGTCGCCCTGCCCCAGGGCGTGGCTCATGATCTCGACCATGTCGGAGAGGCGCTGCTGGATGTCCTCGCGCCCGTGTCCGGCGGCGAGGCGCGCGGCGAGCGGCTCGATCGTCCAGCGCAGCTCGCTCAGCTCGCGGCGCTGGTTGTCGCGCTGCGGGCCGAAGGCGCGCCATTCGATGATGTCCGGGTCGAGGAGGTTCCAGTCGCTGACGGGGCGCACGCGCGTGCCGACGTTCGGGCGGGCGCTCACCAGGCCCTTGGCCTCCAGGACGCGGAGCGATTCGCGGACGACGGTGCGGGAGACCTCGAAACGCTGGCCGATCTCCTCGGGCACCAGCGGGCGGTCGGCGCCCAGGTCCCCGGAGACGATCATCTGACCCAGCTGCTGGACGAGTTGGCCGTGCAGCCCGCGTCCGCGGCTGCCCGCGGCACGCCGGCCCACGCGGCCCAGTTCGGGGTCGGAACCGTCCCAGGAAGGGGCTCCGAGGCGCTCGGTGACGGGCGCCTCGGCATAGGGGTAGCGGTCGAGTTCGCCCGGGCCGGCGAGGCCGGAGTCTGCGGAGCGGGCGGCGGTCATCATGGTGTGCGCAAGGGTACTCACGGATCATTTGTCGGCGTTGGCTCCAACTCCCTTGAGGTCTTTGGTGAAAAGCACACGAAAGGGTGATCGCTCACCCCGTCGCAATTGACGCCTTATCGGAAAGAAATGTGCTTTCTTCGGGGAGTTGTGCGCAGAGCGGGCCCCTAAGGACGCGGACGGTCGTCATCGGACCCTGCTCCGCAGGGTCGTGAGCAGATACGCACAGAGCAGTGCGGTCAGCGACAACGTCAGTGCCCCGCCCACGGGTTGGGCGATCACACGCGCCGCCGCGGACAGATAGCGCTCGCCCCCGAAGGGCCACTGCAGCAGGAACACCTTCCGCATCCGCAGCGGGAAACCTTCCGCGGTCCGAACGGCCGGTCCCTCCAACGCCTTGTGTACGAGGGGTACGACGAGAATCGGTACGGCGACCACCGCGGCGAGGCCGGCCGTGGTGGACCGGAAGATCCCGGCGGCCAGTACACCGGCCCAGGCGCAGCCGACGACCAGGCCGATCCAACTCGCGCTCATCGAAAGCCAGTCGGCGGGAACTTGCGCGAGCTCCCGTCCGTAGACGAGGTAGAGCGCTTCGGCGTCGCAGCCCACCGTGAGGAAGGCCAGCAGCAGCGCGGTGGGCCGCGGAGACGAGGAGCTTCGCGACGAGCAGTCCCATCCGGCGGGGCACGGTGCCGCGATCCGCCGCCAGGGCGGGGTGACGGAACTCGTCACCGAAGGCGAGCGCCCCGAGCAGTCCCGCCCCGAGCGCCGCGGGCGGCAGGGGCAACTCCCGCGGCCACGCGGCCAGCAGACGCGGCTGCGGGGTGTGCCCGATGCGCGCCAGGAACAGCGCGGTGAGCACGGACACGACGAGCACGGCGGCCCCGGTCAGGAATCCGGTACCGATACCGGCGGCGCGGCGCAGCTCGTAGCGGAGCGGGCGCAGCGGGCTGGGGGCGGAGCGGACGGAGATGGGGGCGGGAGCGGGGGCAGGGCGTCCAGGGTGAGGGCTTGGGCGGGGCGTGCGACACGCGCGCCGAGGCGGGTACCGGCCGACTCCTCGGGGTCGATGAGGGCGACCAGCCGGGAGTTTGCGGTCGGGGGCTCGCGGCGGGTGCGTGGGCCTCGTGCGGCGGGTGGGGTTCGTACGGCGGGTGGGGCTCGGTTACGGGTTGCGGTTCTTCGGCGACGGGCGGCTCGGCGGTGGGCGTCGTGGTGGTGAGCGGCGCGGCGGCGTGAGGCTCCTGGGAGGCATCGGCGTGCGGTTGTGGGCCCTCGGCAGACCGCATGTCGGTGGGCGGCGCATCGGCCGGCCCCGCGGGCAGCTCAGCAAGGGGCTTGTCTGCGCGGGGGTTGGCATCTCGGTGGGCGTTGCATCGGTTAGGCGCGTCAGCGGCTCGGGAAGCGGTACGTCCGCGCGTGGCGTTGGCGGCTCGGCTCGCGGCACGTCCACGCGTGGCGCTGGGGCTGAGCAAGCGACGCGTCCGTGCGGGGTGCTGGTGGCTCGGCAGGCGGTGTGTCGGTGCGCGGCGCTGGCGACTCGGCAAGCGGTGTGTCGATGCGCGGCGCTGGCGACTCGGCACGCGGTGCATTGGTGCGGGCCGTTGGGATCTCGGTCGTCGACGGGGTCACCGGGACTCGCGGGTCCTCGACGGATTCGGGCCCCTCTCGGCGGAGTGCGCCCGCGCCCGGCCCCATGTCCCCGATCTCGTCCGCGAGTTGGTGTACGAGGATGTCGTGCCGGAACGCCGTCTCGCCCACGTCGGCGCACGTACTGCCGTACACGGAGAGGCGGTTGCCGTCCTCCCGGACGACCTCGACGGAGCGGTGTGCGGTGCGGGCCTCCTTGGTGAGGAGGGCGGCGAGGCGGGCGGCGTGCGGGCTGCGGACGGCGACGCGGGGGCGCAGCCGGGTGCGGGCGAAGTCTCCGGCGTCCTGGTCGGCGACGAGTCTGCCCTGCTCCAGGGTGACGACCCGGTCGGCGCAGCGGGCGGCCTCCTTGGGGCTCGGCGGTGGTGAACAGGACCGTGCCGCCCTGGGCCGCGTGTGCGCGCAGCATGCCGTACAGCCAACGGCTTTCGCGCGCGGAGAGTTCGTCCGCGGGTTGGTCCAGCACGAGTGTGTGCGGGTCGGACAGCAGGGCGCAGGCGAGACCGAGGCGGCGGTCCATGCCGCGCGCGAGGCTGCCGAGGCGTTCGTCGCGCAGGCTGACGAGGCCGACCACTTCGAGGACTTCGTCGGCACGCCGGGCCGGAACGCCCGCCGCCGCACACAGCATCCGGAGATGGCCGCGCACCGATCGGGCCGGATGACCCGGCACATCGCCCAGGAGGACGCCGACCTCGCGTGACGGGTGGGCGATGCGGTGCAGGGGGCGGCCCCTGAAGTAGGTGATTCCACGTCCCTGTTGGAGTTCGAGCATGAGCCTGAGCGCGGCCGTCTTGCCCGCGCCCGGTGCTCCGAGGAGTGCGGTGACACGGCCCGCACGTGCCTCGAAGGAGACGTCGTCGACGGCGGGCGGATGCTCCTTGCGGGCGTTGCTGGTCAGTCCGAAGGCCTGGATCACCCACAGCAAGATAGCGCGCTATGTCCGTTTTTCCGGTCACCGAACGGCCCGCTGCGCAACGGTTGATCGCCGCGGGCGACGCGCTACGGCGTCACACCTCGGGGCGCAGCATCGGCGGGTTGAGCAGCGTGGCCCCGCCGGCCCGGAACAACTGCGCCGGGCGCCCGCCCTGACGGGTCGTCGTGCCGCCCGTCGGGACGAGGAACCCGGGCGTGCCGGTCACCTTGCGATGGAAGTTGCGCGGGTCGAGCGCCACGCCCCACACCGCCTCGTAGACGCGGCGCAGCTCACCGACGGTGAACTCGGTGGGGCAGAACGCCGTGGCCAGGGACGAGTACTCGATCTTCGAACGGGCGCGCTCCACCCCGTCGGACAGGATCTGCGTGTGGTCGAAGGCGAGCGGTGCCACGGGATCGGCGTCGCGGCCGAACCCCCTTGTTGCAGCAGCTCCTCGACGGGCGCCCACCGCGCGTTGCTGGCGTCTCCGCCGGCACGGGGTGCGGGCAGGTCGGGAGCGAGCGCGAGGTGGGCGACGCTGACGACGCGCATTCGCGGGTCGCGCTTGGGGTCGCCGTAGGTCGCGAGCTGCTCCAGGTGCGCTCCGTTGTCCTGGGCGGGCGCGCCGGGGTCATGGGCGCGCAGTCCCGTCTCCTCGGCGAGTTCGCGTGCCGCGGCCTGCGCCAGGTCCTCGTCGGCCCGTACGAAACCGCCTGGTAGCGCCCAGCGCCCCTGGAACGGCGGCTCGCCCTGCGTACCGCCAGCCCGCACAGAGCATGGCGGCGCACGGTCAGCACGACCAGGTCCACGGTGACGGCGAAGGGCGGATACGCTGACGGGTCGTAGGACATGCGGCGATCATAGTCGTCTGCCTGACGATAAACACTCCCTTCGCCGGTACCGCCCAGACTGATCCACTGCGGCGCGAAGGACGGTTTCCTCCTCCGCTTCCGGCCGTCGGCCGACACCGCCTCCCAGAGGTCACGCGCCCAATTGCAGGCCATCAGCCGCCTCCTCGACCATGGCGACGCCGAGCCGGCCGACCCGTACGGAGAAGGGGGCACCCGCGATCCGCAGTCCGGTCAGGCCGATCTCACCCAGGGGCGCGCGCTGCGCACCGGACGGAGAGTGACCGTGCGGGCGGGGGCGTCGGGGCGGATGCCCGCGAGGGTGGTCAGCAGCAGCACTCCGGAGGCCGCGGCCGTGGCTGCCGGGCGGCAGGCCGCCGGATGGGGAAGGGGAGCGCTCCCGTCCGTACGCTGCTCCCCGCGTACATCTCGGGGAGCCGGTGTCCGAACGCCTCGGCCGCGGCGAGGACGCCCTGCAGCAGCGAGGTGGCCTCGTTCTCGTACGCGGCCACGGCAAGGCCCGCTACGGCGATCGCCGTCTCCGCCACCCGCACGGCTCCACCCCGGTGGCTGAACGGGCTGTACCCCGGCTCCTTCACACCCAGGCCGCGCAGTCCCCAACCCGAATCCATGGCCGGGGCACCGAGCAGCCGGGCGAGTTGTTCTGCCCGCACCTTGTCGAGCAGGCCAGGTGCGTACTCGCCGCCGCCCAAGAGTCCGGTGTCGAGGAGGTGGGACGCCGTCGCGCCGAGGTGCGGCACGAGGCGTCCGTCCGGAGCCCGGGCCGCTGCCGGGCGGCCGCCGCCCAGGTCCCCGATCCAGAACTCGGCGCGGAAGGCGGTGCGCAACTCCTGCGCCCACTGCCGGAGTTCCGTGCCGCCGGGTCTGCCGTACGCGTCGAGCAGATCGGCGCCGAGCAACGCCGCCCGGTGGGCGTGGGCCTGTGTCTCGCAGCGGACCGGTCCGTCCGGGTGCGGGTCGTGCAGGTAAATGCCGTCGCCCACGGTGGTCCGCAGCCAGGTCAGACAGCGCTCGGCGGCCGGTAGCAACTCCTGTGTCTCCTGCTCCGGGAGCCCCCAGCGACGGGCCTCCGCGAGCAGCACCGGGAAGAGCAGGGTCGCCTCCGTCCCGGTGCAGCTCGGCGGCAGATGAGCGCCTGCATCACGACGCGGCCCGGGGATCATGCCCAACTGCGCTCCTGGACGCTGGAGTTGGGTACGGGCGAGTGTCCTCAGCGTGCCTGCGGCCAGACGCGTACCGAGAGGCAGCGTCATCCGCGCCGCCGTGAGCGACTCCGCCGGAGCCAGCCCGCAGCGCCAGGGTGCCCCCTGCCGCGAGATGGGTGTCGGAGGGATGCGCGGGGTCGCGCAGCAGCAGTGCCTGGAGGTCCTCGACGCTGGTCCGCAGGAGCGGGTGGACTCGGGGTCGTCGCCGGTCGCCCGTGCGGTCGCGAGGGGGCTGGTCGCTCCGTGGCCCACGGCCCTGACCGGTGCCGCGCCGTCCGGCCGTACCCGGAGTTCCACGGTCGCCGTTCCGCCCGGTGGCAGTTCGAACTCCCAGCGCAGGAGTCCCGCGGAGGCCAGTGCGTCGGTGGGTGGTGGGTCGGCCGTGACCGCCGAACTGCCGGTGGCGCCGGACCAGCGCAGGCCGGAGTCGTGGACGCTTGCGGTCAGTTCGGGTCCCGTGTTGCCTGCGGCGATCGCTCCCAGGTCGGCCATGTCGGTGCCGAGTGCCACCTCGACCGGCAGGCGTAACGGGCGCCGGGACACGCTGCGCAGCGTGATGCGCTCGCTGCCGTCCGCGTGCCGGGTCCGCTCGACGAGGAGGTCCGGGTCCGGGCCGCAGTCCGGGGACACCCGCAGGGTCCCCACGAAACGGGCACGGTCGGCCGCCGTCATCCGCGCCTGCACCGCGAGCGGTTCCCGTCCGGCCACCCGCAGCTGGCACCGGGAGAGCACGCGCCGGCCCGCACGGTAGAACCCCTCCAACCCCCTGCCGTTGAGCTGCCCTTGCTCGGTGGAGACGGCGAGGCCGGGGAGCGCCACGCAGATCAAGGTGGTGTGGGTGGGCGGCAGTTCGAGGAAGCGGCGGAGCATCGGGCGGGACGGGTGTGGCAGGGAATCTGGGGGTGGGGAGAGGGAAGCGGGCCGTTGCGGTGACGGGGGTGGATGCCGGCTTCGGCCGGGTGTCCAGCCTCCGAGCGGCGGGGGAGGGTTGCGGTGGATGTTCGGGATCGGCCGTGCCCGTGTACGGGGGCGATGAGCCGGTGCCTCGGCTCGGGCGTGGCACGGGGGATCGAAGTCAGAGCGGTCGTCGTCGGCCGAGGGCGGCGTCGACTGGTGCATGGGCGGCTTCTTCTGCGCTCGGTGCGCCTCAGACGTGTTCGGCGCCGTATGGACGGTTCCGCGAGGGACGGTTCCGAGAGGACAGGGACTGTCCGGCGACACCGCCCGTTCAGGCGTTCCGCCACTCAGGTGAACGGAACCGGGCTCCTCCTGGTCACGCCCCCGGCCTGCGAAGCCGACCGAATGGCGGCGCGGTGGAAGGGCGGGGCAGTCGGCCTCAGTCCGCCGGTCCCGGTGGCCACCCACTCGGCGCACCGTCGATCGGCGAAACCAAGCTCCGAACACACCGAGCCGCCCACTGGACCTGCGGTGACGCCCCTCACTCCCCGGAGCTTTGATCACCCGTCCCCCTCAAGGCCGTTGACCTCCGGCTGCGACCCCTCCGAGCAGGTGTCGTAGCGGCGCGATCCGCCCTTCCCTGAGGTGCGCGAACGTGTGCCACCGGGGCGTGCGGTGCCCTGCGCCGGTGTGCGGGGACGGGATCCGTCCGTCCCGCCGGATCGGCGACTGTCCGCGCCCGAGGAACGGGGACGGCCGGGGACTCCGTCGAGGTCGGGGGTACGCGTGCGGTGCCGACGACGGGAGGGGCGGGTGAAGCCGTGAGTGAGGGTGCCGGGGCTCCGGCGGGAGCGCTCGCGCCCTGCTCTACGGAACCGTCAGCGACCACCTCTCCAGCTCGCGTCGCCCCTCCAGCACCGGATACCTCTCCAACTCCCGTCCCCTCCGCGCGCTCCACCCGTTCCGCGCGCAGGCAACGGCGAATGGACTCCGGGTCGAGGCCCTCGTTGCAGGCCTGGTGAAGGAGACGGGCGAAGAGGTAGTCGGGGTCCGCGCCCAAGGCCATGGCCAGGGCCTCCTGGCCTCCAGCTCGTCGCCGGTCGACCAGGCGACCCACCCGGCGAGGGTGAGCGGAGCCGCGGCATGTTCGCCGTACGGTCCGACGCAGCGGCGGGCCAGTGCGCGCCAGAGGCGCAGGGCCGGTAGCGCGTCGTCGCCCTCCATCCATTCGGCGGCGCGGTCGCGGGTCGTGCGGTCCTGGAGGCCGAGGATCAGGTGGGCGGCCTCGTCGTGGGTGAGCAGGGCGTCGTCGCGGAAGTCCGAGTGCAGCACACCGGTCACGCGCGGTGCCAGGGCGAATCGCTTCATGATCCGCCGGGCGAGGTCCAGGGTGTCCTCCGCGACGTCCGCCCGGCTGGCGTCGTCGAGGATCTTCGGGACCAGGGTCATACCGGCGGCGTCCAGGGCGACTTCCTGCTGCAGCGCGGCAGCCGTCTCCCACGGCAACAGCCTCGCCCGCAACTCACGCAGTGTGCCCCGCACTTGGAGTCCCGCGTAGGTCGCCGCAGCGGCCAGTACGGACGTGCCGGGTAGGCCCATCGGGGAGCCGTCGACCGGGCAACATCCCTGGCCCGAGCAGCAGTACGACCAGAAGCGGCCGTCCGAGATGCAGAGCGCCTCGATCACCGTCACGTCGAGCCGACCGCACTCGGTGCGCAGCTTCTGGACGAGTGGGCGCAGGCGCTCCATGACCTGGCGCCCGGACTCTCCCGGCGCCGGCTCCTGACAGACGTAGGCGATCATCTGCTCGGGGCGGGTTCCTCGGCGCTCGCTGCCGGTCACCAGGCCGTGGGCCAACTGGCCTGCCACGGAGGCCCAGTCGTCCGCGCCGGCTGGGATGCCGAGCCGGGCCCTGCCGCCGAACCGACCCCGGCCGGCCCGGTCGTGCAGGGCGACGAGGACGATGCTGTCCTCGGGGCGGTACCCCAGCAGATAGGGCAGGGCGTCGGCGAGTTCGGCGGGGCTGCGCAGGGTGAGCTGGTGCTCGGGGTTGGTGTGTCGGTCGTACGCGGTGGGGCCGATGTCTCCGTTTTCGGAGGATCCGGTCGTTTCGCTGTGATTCGTCATGCGATGACGATCTCGCGGATTGCAAAGTCCTGCTTGAGCCTGTGGATAAGTCCGGCCAGGGACACGTCACATGGGCTCGGTGCGGCCAAGTCGAGCCATGTGACCGGGAGATCCGGACTGCTTCGATGATCGTGCGGTCGCCCTGCGAGGAGGCGACGACCGAGGCGCTTCGTCCCGGTCGCCGCCGAAGGCTCGCCCTGTCTCAATCGCCGCGCCCGCAGGCCGACATCACCCCAAACGCGGCCCCGCCACGCCAAGGCCCCCAAAGGAAAACCTCAGCTAGCGGCAGCAAGCACCAGCGGAAGAACCTGTTCGCCGCCCGCCTGGCGGAGCAATCGAGCCGCGACTGCGAGAGTCCAGCCGGAGTCGGTGTAGTCGTCCACGAGCAGGACGGGGCCGGGAGAGGCGGCCAGGGCGGCGGCCAGTTCCTCCGAGACGGCGAAGGCGTCGGACAGTGCCCTGAGGCGTTGGGCGGAGTTGCTGCGGCGTGCCCCGTGCGTGCCGTCCGGGCCCGTGTACGTCAGGGTGCCCAGGAGGGGGAGGCGGCCGATGGTCGCGATGCCCTGGGCGAGGGAACCGACCAGCTGCGGGCGTGCCAGGGACGGGACGGCCACGACGCCCACGGGTCGGGGCGAGGCGTCCGTGACGTTCGGTGCCCAACCGCCGGGAGAGCGCGCCCAGTCGGCGAGGACCGCCACCGCGGCCTTCAGGACGTCGTCGGGGACCGGGCCGTCGGGGGCGTTCTCCGCGAGCAGCGGGCGCAGGCGGTTGCCCCAGCCGATGTCCGAGAGCCGCCCCAGGGCACGCCCTGTGGAGCACTGGTCCTTGGCCGGGATGCGGCCCTTGAGGTCGACGCCCAGCGCGGCCATGCCGGTCGGCCACATGCGGCGCGGCTCGACCTCCACACCTGGGCGGTCCAGTTCCTTGGTCGCCCCTGTCAACGTCTCGGAGGAGACCGATGAGTCGATCCAAGCGCCCGCGCAGTGTCGCAGCGGCCGCAGGGCACCGCGCCTTCGTCGTCCAGCTGCCGGCGCAGGAACTCCATCCGGCACTGGGACGTGCTCACGTAGTCGCGCATGGCCTGTTGCTCGGTCGCCCGCTGCTTGGCCACCCAGGTGTACCGCTCGGCGTCGTACATCCACTCGGCGCCCGTGGCCGCCCAGCCGCCCTTCACACGCTTGACCGCGCCGTCGACGTCCAGGACCTTCAGCATGGTCTCCAGGCGGCTGCGCCGTAGGTCGACAGCCGTCTCCAGGGCGGGCACGGACAGCGGGCGTCCCGCGTCGGCCAGGGCCGAGAGGGTCTGGCGGACCTGCGTCTCGGGCGGGAAGGCCGTATCGGCGAAGTAGCGCCAGATCGCCTCGTCCTCGCGGCCCGGCAGGAGCAGCACGTCGGCGTGGGCGACCCCGCGGCCCGCACGGCCCACCTGCTGGTAGTAGGCGATCGGCGAGGACGGCGAGCCGAGGTGGACCACGAAGCCCAGGTCGGGCTTGTCGTAGCCCATGCCGAGCGCGGAGGTGGCGACGAGGGCCTTGACGCGGTTCTCCTGGAGGTCGATCTCGGCCTGCAGCCGGTCGGCGTTCTCCGTCTTCCCGGTGTACGAGGCGACCTTGAAGCCGCGTTGGCGCAGGAAGGCGGTGGCTTCCTCGGCGGCGGCCACGGTGAGGGTGTAGATGATCCCGGAGCCGGTCAGTTCGTCCAGGTGCTCGGCGAGCCACGCCAAGCGGTGGGCGGCGTCCGGCAGTTGGACCACTCCCAGCCGCAGGCTCTCCCGCTCCAGCGGACCGCGCAGCACCAGGGCCTCTCCTGCGCCGGTGCCCAACTGCTCGGCCACATCGGCCGTCACGCGCGCGTTGGCGGTCGCGGTGGTGGCCAGGACCGGTACGCCGGCGGGCAGTTCGGCCAGCATCGCCCGCAGCCTGCGGTAGTCGGGGCGGAAGTCGTGACCCCAGTCGGAGATGCAGTGCGCCTCGTCGACCACCAGGAGGCCGGTCGTGGCCGCGAGCTTGGGCAGCACCTGGTCGCGGAAGTCGACGGAATTGAGCCGTTCCGGGCTCACCAGGAGCACGTCGGTCTCGCCCCGTTCGACCTCTCCGTAGATGGTGTCCCACTCCTCGGGGTTGGCCGAGTTGATGGTGTGCGCCCGGATTCCGGCGCGCGCCGCCGACTCGACCTGGTTGCGCATCAGCGCGAGCAGCGGCGAGATGATCACCGTAGGACCGGCGCCGCGTCGGCGCAGCAGGGCGGTGGCGACGAAGTACACCGCCGACTTGCCCCAGCCGGTGCGCTGGACCACCAGCGCGCGCCGGCGCTCCTCCACCAGGGCCGCCACCGCCTGCCACTGGTCCTCGCGCAGCCGCGCCGTGCCGCTCGGATCACCGACCAGCTCGGCGAGGATGGCGTCGGCTTCGGCACGCAGCTCCTGGTTGCTCATACCTCCATGCAACCGCACGCCACTGACATCGGCCCAATCCCCGCCGTGACGGACCCCGCGGGCCTCTGCCCGCACCCCTTCCCACCGGCGCGCTCTGGACCTCCCGCACCTCGATGGCGTACGAAAGTGTCGTGCCCGAACGTCCCGGGCGTTGCAGGGTGACGCATTGGGTAGGGATATAAGCCACACACCGCCAGATAAGGGTCTGTGGCCCCATTTGCTCGTTGCCGCATCCAAGTTCGACAGGAAGAATTGGAGTCCGCTCCCCGCACGGTTCGTCCGTGATCCGGTAGGGCTCCGTTGCGGTGTGCGCTCCCCGAATCCGACCCCGCCCGTAGTGTGGGCGCGTAGCCGAAGGGAGGACCGTGACCTTCGGATTCGCTCCGTCCTCCGCGGCATCCATGTCGACGTCTGCCGACCTGTCCGCCGCTTCCGCCAACCCCCTTGCCCGTCTGCTCGAGCCCTCCGAATGGGCCGCCGCCGGAATCCCGTTGCTGCGCAATCCCCGCGAGGTCGTCAGCGGGCTGCACTCCCGGCACCGGCCGAAACCGGCGACCGCGGTCGTGGCCGTCCTCGACCCGGACGAGCGGCTGCTCGCGAGTGCCTCGTTCGTCCGGCGGTCCGTCCCGGCCGACGGCTGGATGTTCCGCAACGCGCTGCTCGCGCAGTTGCGCCGCGTCATCCCGCACGACCTGCGCCGCCGGACCCCGGTGCGCACGGCCGTGCTGCTCTACTGCCGTGAGGGCGACGCGCGTTGGACGGAGGAGGACGGTGCGTGGATGTGGGGCTGCGGGACGCCTGCACGCTGCACGGACTGCGCTGCGGGGCCTACATCACGCTGACCCGTGACGGCTGGCAGGTGCTGGGCGAGGGTCGTGGTGGCCGACGGCCCAGCGCGGACTCCGCGCCGGAACCTTTCGCCCTGTCCGAGGTACAGCCCCCTTCTGCCCCCGCACCGGCGGCGCCGCCTCTGAGGTCCTGCGCCGCGCCGCGGCCCGCTGAACCCCGGTCCGGGCCTCGCGCCCGGACCGTACGGCGGTACGACCCAGGTGCCGAGCCGGCCCCTATGGGGGCTCACATAGGTTCTCCTCGCGACGCGGCCCCTATGGAGGGCACGTTTCGCCTATGGAGGGCAGGTTTCGCCGAATTCCGCGCACGCCGAAGGACTCACCGCGCACAGACCGCCGCGACGGCGTTCACCTGACCGCCGTCGCCGTGCTGGAGCCTTCCGGAGATCCCGGAAGGCTCAGACGCCCGCGCCCAGCACCGAGTTGATCTGCTGCGGGTCACCGCAGACGATCAGCAGGGCGCCGGCCCGGCCGAGGGCCAGGGGCAGGGCGGTGGTGGCAACGGCGGCGGAGCCCCGTTGACGGCGACCACGACGACGGGACGGGATGCTGCCCGGCCCGCGACGGCGGCGTCCGCGTAGAAGACGTCGTCGCGCGCGTCGTGCTGCGCCCAGTAGGAGGCTTCACCGAAGGACAGTTCGTGGGCAGCCCACGGGTGCGGTTCGCCGGTGGTGATCACCAGCACGTCACCGGGGGCACGACCCGACTCCAGGAGCAGGTCCACGGCTTCCTCGGCAGCGTCCAGCGCGCCCTCGGCCGAGGCCGGGATCAGCTGGATCTGCGGGGTCGCCACAGCGGCGTCGGAGGAGGCGGGAACAGCCGGACCCGAGGGTCCGGGCTTGGCCACGGCCACGTCACGCGGCGTACGTTGCGCCGGCGCCGTCGGCCGCAGGGGGCCGGGACGACCGGGACGCGACGGAGCCGCGGGGCGGGGACCGGGAACAGGGCGGGGGTCGGCGCGACACGGCTGCTGGCCGGAGTGGCGCTGGGACCCTGGGCACTCTCGTGAATCTGAGGCTCCTCGGGAATGAGAGGCATGAGCTGATTTTTATCAAACACTGGTGCGGCTTGCGGCAGCGGGTGGCACATGAGTGCGAGCGGAACGGTCAGAAGTCGAAGCCGAGCTGGCCCTCGATCCCCGGAACGTTTCCCTCCGCCCAACTGCGGGCCTTCTTGAGGTGCCGCCACTGGGGCAGCGCATCAAGATACGCCCACGACAACCGGTGGTACGGGGTGGGCCCCCGCTCCTCCAGTGCGGCTTTGTGCACGGGAGACGGATACCCGGCGTTGGCCGCGAAAGCGAAGTCTGCATGGTCGATGCCCAGTTCGGCCATCATTTTGTCGCGCTGAACCTTGGCGATGACGGAAGCGGCCGCGACCGCCACACACGACTGGTCGCCCTTGATCACCGTACGGACCCGCCAAGGGGCCCCCAGGTAATCGTGCTTACCGTCGAGGATGACCGCGTCGGGGCGAACCGGCAAGGCCTCCAGGGCACGCACCGCGGCGAGCCGCAGCGCGGCCGTCATCCCAAGGTCGTCGATCTCCTCCGGGGAGGCGTGTCCGAGGGCGTACGCCGTGACCCACTTGCGGAGGTGCTCGGCGAGTTCGGTGCGTCGTCTGACCGCGATGAGCTTGGAGTCGGTGAGGCCTTCGGGGGTCGGCGCAGTCCAGTGACCGCCGCGCAGACGGTGACGGGGCCGGCCCACGCGCCGCGCCCCACTTCGTCGACGCCGGCAATGACCTTGGCCCCGGTCGTGGCGCGGAGTGAGCGCTCGACGGTGTGAGTGGGTGCTTCGTACGGCATGGCGGGATCAGCCTACGCCGCCCGGAACCCCGCGCGACACCCAGCCTTCCGAGATCCCCTCCCGGGCCGCCCCCTTCCCACCTCACGCACCGCTTGGCCGGAGCAGCGGAAGCATCAACTGGTCGATCATTTCCTCGAGATCGCGATCCGGCCATTCACTGCCGCACATCTTCGAGCGGTACATCATCATCGCCGGGATGGCGTCCAGGACATAGGCGTTGGAGGCGTCGGAGCGGACCTCACCCCGCTCGATTCCGCGGTTGATCACCTCTCCGAGCAGTCGGATCGTGGGCTCCACGACCCCTTCGAAGATCACGCCATGGAAGCGCTCCGCCTGCGCGGTGTCGCATTCGTGAATCACGGAGCGGAGGGCATATCCGGGGCGCGAATACATCGCGTCGCGCGCCTGCACGCACAACGCCAGCAGGTCCTCGCGCACGGTCCCGAGGTCGGGCGCCTCGCTCAGCCCTGGCAGCCCCGCCTGCAGCGCGTCCGCGACGAGGTCCTCCTTGGACGACCAGCGCCGGTAGACCGCCGCCTTGCCGGTCTGGGCACCCGCGGCGACGCCCTCCATCGTCAGGGCGTTCCATCCGACCGTGCCGAGCTGGTCCAACGCGGCGTCCAGGATCGCGCGTTCGAGCACGGCGCCGCGGCGGCGGAGGGGGAGGCCGTCGGAACGGCGGCGGCCGTCCCGCCCGAGGTAACCATCTGAGTGTCTCCAGCGAGCAGGGGTCAACGGGATGTTCGAGGAACGAGAACAGGACATGCGGCACCGGTGCGGGGCCCGGGCCGCACGAAGACGGCCTAAGTGAACGCTTGCGTTCACTGTCTGGGACTCACTACCGTTGCCGCGACAGTGAACGCCAGCGTTCACTAACGGACTTGTGGGGGACCCATCGTGACAACCTCTCAGTCGATCGAAACCCCGAAACCGGGGGCCGCCCGTCGGGAGGGGCATCCCGGTATCGCGCTCACAGTCATCGCGGCCTGCCAACTCATGGTGGTACTCGACGGCACGATTGTGAACATCGCCCTCCCGCACATTCAAGTCGCCCTCGGTTTCAGCACCACCGACCTCACCTGGGTCGTGAGTGCCTACACGCTCACCTTCGGCGGTCTGCTGCTGCTCGGCGGCCGGGCCGGCGACATCCTCGGCCGGCGCCGGGTCTTCATGACCGGCATCCTGCTCTTCACCTTCGCCTCGCTGCTCGGCGGACTCGCCCAGGAACCCTGGCAGTTGCTCGCCGCCCGCGTCCTGCAGGGCGCCGGAGGCGCGATCGCCTCGCCGACCTCGCTGGCCCTCATCACCACCACGTTCCCCGAAGGCCCGGAGCGGAACAAGGCGTCCGGGGTCTTCGCCGCCGTCTCGGCGGGCGGCGGCGCGCTCGGTCTGCTCGCGGGCGGCATGCTCACGGAGTGGCTCGACTGGCGCTGGGTGCTCTTCGTCAACGTCCCGATCGGCTTGCTGATCGCCGTGCTCGCGCCGGTGTACATCAGTGAGTCCGGACGGATCACCGGCCGGTTCGACATCGCGGGCGCGCTGACCTCGACGGCGGGCATGGCAACCCTCGTGTTCGGCTTCATCCACGCGGCGGACAAGGGGTGGAGCAACGGCGTGACCATCGGGTCCTTCGCCGCCGCGATCGTCCTGCTGCTGGCCTTCGGGCTCATCGAGTCCCGGGCCAAGGAGCCGATCACCCCGCTCAAGATGTTCGCCGACCGCAACCGGTCGGGCACGTACGTGATCATGCTGACCCTGACCGCCGCGATGTTCGGCATGTTCTTCTACATCGTGCTCTTCGTGCAGAACGTGCTGGAGTACAGCCCGATCCAGGCAGGTCTCGCCTTCCTGCCGCTGACGGTGGCGATCGGGGCCGGCGCGGGTCTGTCCCAGCGGTTCCTGCCGGTGCTCGGACCTCGGCCGCTCATGCTGATCGGCTCGACGCTCACGGTGATCGGGCTGATCTGGGAGAGCTTCATCAGGCCGGACAGCTCGTACGTCGGCGGAGTGCTCGGCCCGATGCTGGTGTTCGCCTTCGGCATGGGCCTGAACTTCGTGACTCTGACGGTGACCGCCGTCTCCGGTGTCCCTCCGCACGAGGCGGGCGCGGCCTCCGCACTGCTCAACACCACGCAGCAGGTGGGTGGTTCGCTCGGTCTGTCCATCCTGACCACGGTGTTCGGCTCGGCCAGCCGGGACGAACTGAAGAAGCAGCTGCCGAAGTTCATGACCGACGGCTCGGCGCAGCAGAAGGCGGAGTTCGCCAAGACGCACCGGCTGCCTGCGCCTTGGGGCAACGAAGTGCTCGCGCACGGCATCTCGACTGCCTTCGTCCCGGCCGCCGCGATGGCAGCGCTCGCCCTGGGTAACCGCCTGGTTCGTGATCCGGGTACGCAAGAGCGACCTCGAAGCCCTCGCGGGCACGGCGGGCGCGGGGGCGGCGGCAGGGGCGGGGGCGGGCTGACCGGCCGGACCCTGTCGGGACTAGGCCGAACGGCACCAGCGAAAACCACCTCATGACCACCCCCACACCTGTCGTTTCCTGCCTGCGCGGACCCATGTCTCGCACAGCGACTGCCACGACAACGGGCGGATGGTCACGGAGAGTTCCCGGAACGCACAGAGAGTTTCGACCGGATACGGACGGTGCTGCCCGGGCCGAGAGTTCAGAACGTCAGACCGACGCCCGAACCCAGCCCGGCAGCGCCTCCGTCCGCTCCAGCCACCCCGTAGGCGGCGCCCCCGCCTCCGCGCCGGCGATCACACCGCCCACGATGGCGCAGGTCGTGTCCACGTCTCCGCCGACCTGGGCGGTGTCCCAGAACGCCCGCTCGTAGTCCCCGAGGCCACGCGCGGCCGACCAGAGTGCGAAGGGCACCGTGTCGTGAGCGGACGTACGGCGTCCGCAGCCAAGGACGGCCGCGACGGTGCCCGGATCGGCGTAGTCGAGCATGTCCCGGGCGCGGCGCAGGCCCGCGCCGACGGCGCTCTTCGGCACGAGCGCGATGACGCCGTCGAGGAGCGCCTCGGCGCTGGGCGGGCCGCCCGGGGCAGAGGCAAGTGCGGCGGCCGCGGCGACGGCCATGGAGCCGACCACGGCCTCGCGGTGCTGGTGCGTGGGGTAGGCCGAGATCTCGGCCTGATGGGTGGCCTGCTCGGGGTCGTCGGCGTACCAGGCGCCCAGGGGTGCGATCCGCATGGCCGCGCCGTTGCCCCACGACCCCCGTCCGTCGAAGAGGGCGGCGGACAGTTCACGCCAGTCGCCGCCTTCACGGACGAGACGCAACAGTCGGTTGACCGCCGGGCCGTAGCCGCGGTCGAAGTCGTGGTGCTCGGCGAAGGACTGCGCCAGGGCGTCCTGGTCGATGCGGCGGTGGGCTGCCAGGACGGCGACCACGGAGCAGGCCATCTCCGTGTCGTCGGTCCACTGCCAAAGGTCCGGGGGCAGTTCGCGACGCTTGAGCAGCGGGTAGTTGGCCGGGACGAAGAACTGTGAGCCGAGCGCGTCGCCCACGGCGAGTCCACGCAGGCTGGCAAGGGCGCGATCCAGGCGCCCGGCAGAAGAGTCGGGAGAGGAGTCAGAGGTCATCGGTGGGTCACCCTATCCGGTGATCCCGTACGGCTCCGGGTCCCGCCAGCTGTCGAAAGGCCGGTCCAGCGCGTACCGGCCGTCCTCTCCGAGAACGAGCATGCGCATCTCGGCGTTCCCGGATTCGACAGCGACTCGAACTCAGCGACCGTCCAGTGGAACCAGCGCATGCAGAACAGCCGCATCGCCAGGCCGTGGGTCACCAGGAGCACGTTCGGCGGGTGGTCGGGGGCCTCGAAGCTGCGGTACAGGCTCTCCAGGAAGCCGCCCACCCGGTCGTAGACGTCAGCGCCGGACTCGCCCTGGGCGAAGCGGTAGAAGAAGTGCCCGTAGGCGTCCCGGTAGGCCTTCTGGAGGCGCACGTCGTCCCGGTCCTGCCAGTTCCCCAGTCCTGCTCACGCAGCCGGGGTTCCTCGCGTACGCGGACGAGGTCGGGATCGAGGTGGAAGGCGCGGAAGGTCTCGTGCGTGCGGCGGTACGGGGAGACGTACACGCTGATGCGCTCGCGGCCGAACACCTCCCGCAGCCGTTTGCCGGTCTCCTCCGCCTGGAGCCAGCCCTGGTCGGTCAGTGCCAGGGAATGGTCGGGTTCACGCTCGTACACAGTGTCATCAACATTGCCCGTTGACTCGCCGTGCCGGACAAGGACGATGCGCCGTGGTCGTGCCATGCCAAAACCCTAGATCGAGTGACGGCATATCGAGCACTCGTACGGGCTCCATACGGCGTAGGTCACACGAATTGGGCCCGATGGACCACATAGGGGCGCACGATTCACACAGAGGGACGCCGGTGACGCCGGTTCGCAGAGTGGGACACCCATGGCGTCAGTTGGGATTTCAAACCGTCCAGGAGGGTTCCAGTTGCACGATGTCCCCGGTGAGGGAATCGATGTCCGCCTCGATCTGGGCCCGCAGGGCGAGCCGCTCGACCCGCTCGGTGCGGTACTTGCCGTGCTCCGCGGCCGACTGCCACATGGACAGCACCATGAACTCGTGTCCCGGGGCCTCGCCGAACAGCCCGCGGAGCATGCCGGGGAACCGGCCATCGCCGGGTTCCAGACCTTCTCCTGCATCAGCGTGAAGTGCTCTGCGCGCTCCTCGTGGACCCGGCACAGCGCGACTCGCACCAGGTCGGCGTCGGTAAAGCGCGGCTCGAACCCGGTCTTCACGTCGAAGCGGTGGTCGAACAGCTTGACCTGCGCGTCCTTGAAGGTGCCCACCTGGGCCGACGCCAGCCGGTCGTGGGATCGGGCCATGAAGGAGTCGTAGAAGGCACGGCTTTCCCAGAACGCGAAGATGTGCGCCACTCCTGGCCGCGCTCTGCTCCAGCCTCCCCCTGTCCCCGAAATCCCGGCTCCCCAGAAGCCCCGCCCACTTTCGCTGCCCGCGCTCGAAGCCGCGGCGGTCCACCACGGTGCAGCGAATCCACTTGACCAGCACCGCGCCATCGTAAGGCCACGGAGCGTGGCGCCGGTCACGCTCCGGTTGAGATCGTCGGCGCATACGCCCCCGCGCGCGTGGCACGATGGACAACGCACGCTGGTCGCCCGGTAGTTGGGGCGCGCGTTCGAGGCGAACGGGGAAGGGGAACTGTGGTGAACGGCCTCAGCAAGGGGATCCGCAAGGCCGAAGTCGGGCTCCAGTGGGATCCGAGTCCCACCGGGCAGCCGCCCGTCGATCTGGACATCGTCGCCACCACGTATGTGGCGGGCGATCTGTACGGTGCTCCCGCGTACGCGGTGCACTTCGACAGCCGCTCCCCGACGGCACCATCTATCTCAACCGGGACAGCAAGGACGGCAAGGGCTTCGGCTGGGACGAGGTCATGACACTGGAGCTCGACCGACTCTCCGAGCGGTACGCGCGCGTGGTGGTCGGTGTCGTCATCCAACAGCGGGTCGCGCACCGCACGTTCGTCAACGTGCTCAACCCGAAGCTGCGCATCCGCGAGGGATACACCGTCCTCACGGAGGACGACTTCGGTGACGTCCTCGGTGCTACGGCGGCAACGGTCGGGGAGTTCGTCCGCGACGACTCCGGGAGTTGGGACTTCCATCCCGGTATCCGGGGCTTCGAGGACGACCCCGCGACCTTCACCAGGACGATGGGCCGGGCGCAGCAGCCCTGAGCCCGTCGCGGACGGCTCGTCAGCCGGCGGTCCAGCCCGGGACCGTCGGCAGCACCTCCTCGGCGATGCGGAACAGCGCCTCGTCGTCGGGCGGCACGTCGTCCTGACGCCAGATGGATATCTCGAAGGAGTCGCCGCCGTCCTTCGCGCTCGTGGAGACCAGCAGGCTGCGGGCGACGCCCCGGGGCCTGTACTGGCCTTGCCTCCGCCGAGGTTGAAGCTGATGGCGATGGTCCGGTCCGAGTAGAGGACGGCCGGGTGCCCCAGGACCATCTTCACCTCCGAGGTCGAGTCCACGTACCGGGCCGCCTCGGCGACGGGAATGTCGTCGTAGGACGCCGACAGCCGCACGGAGTACGTCTTCAGGTCGACTTCGGCCTCAGGGCTGGCGATCTTGGTGCCGCCCGCCAGTGTCATCCAGCCCGCGCTGCCCCCGGCGGTCTCCGCGTGCTCTTCCGGGGTCCGCAGGAGCACCGGAAGGTCCGAGCGGTTCAGTGCCGTGCAGAGTTGCGTCGGCGAGACGTACTTCGCCGGCAGGGTCTTGTCCGTGCTCGCCGAGCAGGTCGCCGGCTTGCTGTCCGCCTGTGACGTCTTCGGCAGGACTCCCCGAGTCCCCACATGCCGCCTACGACACCCCCGACCACGACCACCGCCGCGACTGCCTGGGCCCCCGCCCTCATACCTTTTTCGGGCTCGACTGAATTGTCGACCATGCCCCCACCCTCCCCTGTGCGCACGCTATGCGCGTCGAGGGAGATTAACTGCTGATCGTTCCGGTGGGAAACCGGATTCGACCGGGGCCCGGACATGCTGAGGGCGGTGAAGCCCGGATACCGGCTTCACCGCCCTGACCAGCTAGTTCACTTCAAGCAGGTGCTCTTGATCAGCTGCATCCGCTGGTCGAGCCACATCCCTCGCAGATGTAGCAGGAACCGGCCCGCTGCATCTTCGTGCCGCAGGAGAAGCAGAGCGGGGCGTCGGCCTGGATGCCCAGCTGCATCTCCACCAGTTCGGCGCTGGTGTGCGCCTGCTGCGGTGCGGGCTTGACCGCCTCGGCGACGGCCTTCGGTGCGGCCACGGCCTTCAACTCCTGGGCGCGGGGCGCCGACTGGGCGAGGCCTTCTACGTCGACCTCGTCCTCGGTCGGCTCGTACGAACCGGTCTCCAGGTGACGCTGGCGCTCCTCGGCGGAGTGGATGCCGAGGGCGGAGCGCGTCTCGAAGGGCAGGAAGTCGAGCGCCAGGCGGCGGAAGATGTAGTCGACGATCGACTGCGCCATCCGCACGTCCGGGTCGTCCGTCATGCCGGCCGGCTCGAAGCGCATGTTCGTGAACTTCGAGACGTACGTCTCCAGGGGACGCCGTACTGCAGGCCTACGGAGACGGCGATCGAGAAGGCGTCCATCATGCCGGCGAGGGTGGAGCCCTGCTTCGACATCTTCAGGAAGACCTCGCCGAGACCGTCGTCCGGGTAGGAGTTGGCGGTCATGTAGCCCTCGGCGCCGCCGACCGTGAAGGAGGTCGTGATGCCCGGGCGGCCCTTGGGGAGACGCTTGCGGACGGGACGGTACTCGACGACCTTCTCGACCGCGGTGCGGATGGTGTCCTCGGCCTTGGCGGTGACCTCGGCCTTCTCCTTCTCCTTGGTCTTCGCGGAGAGGGGCTGGCCGACCTTGCAGTTGTCGCGGTAGATCGCGAGCGCCTTGACGCCCAGCTTCCACGCCTCGAAGTAGACCTCTTCGACGTCCTCAACGGTCGCCGTCTCCGGCAGGTTGACCGTCTTGGAAAGCGCGCCGGAAATCCAGGGCTGGATCGCGGCCATCATGCGGACGTGGCCCATCGCGGAGATGGAGCGCTCACCCATGGCGCAGTCGAAGACCTCGTAGTGCTCCTGCTTGAGGCCCGGGGCGTCGATCACATTGCCGTTCTCGGCGATGTGGGCGACGATCGCCTCGATCTGCTCCTCCTGGTAGCCCATGCGACGCAGGGCCTGCGGGACGGTGCCGTTGACGATCTGCATCGAGCCGCCGCCGACCAGCTTCTTGAACTTGACCAGGGCGAGGTCGGGCTCAAGTCCGGTGGTGTCGCAGGACATCGCGAGACCGATGGTGCCGGTCGGGGCGATGACGGACGCCTGCGAGTTACGGAAACCGTTCTTCTCGCCGAGGCGCAGCGTGTCCTGCCAGCCTCCGTGGCGGCGGCCCAGATCGGGGTGTCCAGGTCGTCCGCGCGCGGGGCCACGGTGTTGGCGTCGGAGTGCTGCTTCATGACGCGAAGGTGCGGCTGCTCGTTGCGTGCGTAGCCGTCGTACGGGCCGACGACCGCGGCGAGTTCGGCGGAGCGCTTGTACGACGTGCCGGTCATCAGGGGTGATGGCCCCGGCGAGGGCACGGCCGCCGTCGGAGTCGTACGCGTGGCCCGTCGCCATCAGTAGGGCGCCGAGGTTGGCGTAGCCGATGCCAAGCTGGCGGAACGCGCGCGTGTTCTCGCCGATCTTCTGCGTCGGGAAGTCCGCGAAGCAGATGGAGATGTCCATCGCGGTGATGACGAGCTCGACGACCTTGGCGAAGCGCTCGACCTCGAAGGACTGGTGGCCCTTGCCGTCGTCCTTGAGGAACTTCATCAGGTTCAGCGAGGCGAGGTTGCAGGACGTGTTGTCCAGGTGCATGTACTCGCTGCACGGGTTCGAGCCGTTGATACGGCCGGACTCCGGGCACGTGTGCCACTGGTTGATGGTGTCGTCGTACTGGATGCCCGGGTCGGCGCAGGCCCAGGCGGCCTCCGCCATCTTGCGGAAGAGCTGCTTGGCGTCGACCTCCTCGATGACCTCGCCGGTCATGCGGGACGTCAGGCCGAACTTGTCGCCGTTCTCCACGGCCTTCATGAACGTGTCGTTCACGCGGACCGAGTTGTTGGCGTTCTGGTACTGCACCGACGTGATGTCGTCGCCGCCCAGGTCCATGTCGAAGCCCGCGTCACGGAGGGCGCGGATCTTCTCTTCTTCCTTGACCTTGGTCTGGATGAAGTCCTCGATGTCGGGGTGGTCGACGTCCAGGATGACCATCTTGGCCGCGCGCCGGGTGGCGCCACCGGACTTGATGGTGCCCGCGGAGGCGTCGGCGCCGCGCATGAAGGAGACCGGACCCGAGGCGTTGCCACCGGAGGAGAGCAGCTCCTTGGAGGAGCGGATGCGGGAGAGGTTCAGGCCGGCGCCGGAACCGCCCTTGAAGATCATGCCCTCTTCCTTGTACCAGTCGAGGATCGACTCCATGGAGTCGTCGACGGACAGGATGAAGCAGGCCGAGACCTGCTGGGGCTGCGGGGTCCCGACGTTGAACCAGACGGGGCTGTTGAAGCTGAAGACCTGGTGCAGGAGGGCGTACGCCAGCTCGTGCTCGAAGATCTCGGCGTCGGCGGGCGAGGCGAAGTACTTGTAGTCCTCGCCGGCCTTCCGATACGTCTTCACGATGCGGTCGATGAGCTGCTTGAGGCTCACCTCGCGCTGCGGGTGCCCACGGCACCGCGGAAGTACTTGCTGGTGACGATGTTGACCGCGTTCACCGCCCATTCGGCGGGGAACTCGACGCCACGCTGCTCGAAATTGACCGAGCCGTCGCGCCAGTTGGTCATGACGACGTCACGGCGCTCCCACTCCACCTCGTCGTACGGATGCACGCCGGGGGTGGGTGTGAATACGCTCGATGCGCAGTCCCTTGGTGGCCTTGGTGCCCTTCGCGCGGGAACCTCGTGCCGGACCGCTCGCCGTCTCTGTCATGCCGCCTCCCTCTACAGGCAAAAACGCCTGAAAATGCCACAATGTTCCCGTGGCAGAGTGTTTGTCTGGTGTCTCGGCAGCCCACACGCTCATGGCTCCGCGACAAGTCCTGGTACGCCGCCGCCCGACCGGACCCGGGGTCTCCGCCCGGTTCCGGCCCGTCGGTCAGTCGGCGGAGTGGGCGGGCACGGGAACCTGAACAGTCCCCCGCTCCCGCCGTCGTCTTCCTGGCTCCCCGCTACCGCGTCTTCGTCGTCCGCGGCGGGGTCTGGCGTCGCTTCCCGTAGCTCCACGATCGCGGCCTCGAAGTCCTCAAGGGAGTTGAACGCCCTGTAGACGGAGGCGAATCGCAGATAGGCGACGAGGTCGAGCTCCTGCAACGGGCCGAGTATGGCCAGCCCGACATCATGGGTGGTCAGTTCGGCGCTTCCGGTGGCGCGCACCGCCTCTTCGACCCGCTGGCCGAGCTGGGCGAGTGCGTCCTCGGTGACAGGCCGTCCCTGACATGCCTTGCGCACGCCGTTGATGACCTTGGTACGACTGAAAGGCTCGGTGACTCCGGACCGCTTGACCACCATGAGCGAGCACGTCTCCACAGTCGTGAAACGACGGGAGCAGTCAGGGCACTGGCGGCGTCGGCGGATCGACGTGCCGTCGTCGGTCGTTCGACTGTCGACCACACGGCTGTCGGGGTGCCTGCAGAAGGGGCAGTGCATGGTCTCCAACCCTCCCTCACAGCAGACTCAATGGCCTCGTGAGACCCCTTGGGCCTCTCGAAGCAGCCCCCAGCATAGGCGATGGCCGGGACTCTGGAGACCCGGGGGACCACAACTTCTGGGCTGCTGCAGCAATCCAACCACTAGATGTGGTGATTGGCTCACACAAACACGCCGCACGCGCGTGTCGCAGCCGTATTGGCATGTGCCATACGGCCATCCCGTCGCCCCGAACACGCGGGCGCGCAGCCGTACCGCCAGGCCACATACGGAGATACCGTGAGCGCGGCACGGAGGAGGCGTGGGGCTCCCGCACAGAACGGGACCGGCCCCCGACTGCCAGGACACCGGGTGGCAGACTGTGGCGACAACCCGCGAGGCCACCACCCCGGCGGCGAAGAGTACGACAATGACCTCTTTTGTCCGCCAGGTGCCGCGTTAGCCATACACCCAGACGCATGATCGCGACAGGCTATCTGTACTTTTTCACTCGAACGTGTGTTTGGCGCAACCTTTCGAAAGCAACTACCGTTGTCCAGCAGGGAGACCATCGAGAGGGGCCGACGTGACCACCACCGCAGACAGTGCCACCATCACTGCCCAGGATCGCTCCCAGGGCCGACTCGAGCCGGTGCATGCAATGAACGAAGCCGCGAATCCCGAGGGACACAAGCGCTCCCTACCGGGCCGACCTCCCGGTATCCGGGCGGACAGCTCGGGGCTCACGGACCGGCAGCGCCGGGTGATCGAGGTCATCAGGGACTCGGTGCAGCGACGGGGATACCCGCCGTCGATGCGCGAGATCGGCCAGGCCGTGGGCCTGTCCAGCACATCCTCGGTCGCACACCAGCTGATGGCACTGGAGCGCAAGGGCTTCCTGCGCCGCGACCCGCACCGCCCGCGCGCGTACGAGGTCCGCGGTTCCGACCAGTCCTCGTCGGTGCAGCCCACGGACACCGCGGGCAAGCCCGCCGCGTCGTACGTCCCGCTGGTGGGCCGGATCGCCGCCGGTGGCCCGATCCTCGCCGAGGAGTCGGTCGAGGACGTCTTCCCCCTCCCCCGCCAGCTGGTCGGTGACGGTGAGCTGTTCGTCCTGAAGGTCGTCGGTGACTCGATGATCGAGGCCGCGATCTGCGACGGCGACTGGGTCACCGTGCGCCGCCAGCCGGTCGCCGAGAACGGCGACATCGTGGCCGCCATGCTCGAGGGCGAGGCCACCGTCAAGCGCTTCAAGCGCGAGGACGGCCATGTCTGGCTCCTCCCGCACAACTCGGCGTACGAGCCGATCCCGGGCGACGACGCGACGATCCTCGGCAAGGTGGTGGCAGTGCTGCGGCGCGTGTGACGGCCGCGGCGGGCGGGCACCATCGGCCTCGCCCCCCTGACCGGACCCCGGGACCCCTGCGCCGGTTCCGGGGTCCTGTGCTGTCCGGCTCCCGGCATCCGTGGGTCGGCCCGGCGGCGCCGGACCAACCCCTTCCCGGATCACGCCGATTCGGCTGCTTCCTTCGCCGATTCGGCCTCCTCCTTTGCCGCTTCAGCCTCCTCCTTTGCCGATTCGGCTTCTTCCTGCTTCGCCTTCGCGTCGATCGCGGCCAGCGACTTCCGGACCTGGTTACGGTCCGTGGTGTACCAGAAGTCCGGCAGTGACGCCTTGAGATAGCTGCCGTAGCGAGCCGTGGCCAGCCGCTGGTCGAGGACGGCGACCACACCCCGGTCGCCCGACGCGCGGACGAGACGGCCGGCTCCCTGGGCCATGAGGAGCGCCGCGTGTGTGGCGGCCACCGCCATGAAGCCGTTGCCTCCGGCGTCCTCAACTGCCTTCTGGCGGGCGCTCATCAGCGGGTCGTCCGGGCGCGGGAACGGGATCTTGTCCATGACGACCAGCTGACAGCTCGCTCCGGGGACGTCGACGCCCTGCCAGAGCGACAGCGTGCCGAAGAGGCAGGTCTTCGGGTCGGCCGCGAAGTTCTTGATCAGCTCGCCGAGCGTCTCCTCGCCCTGGAGCAGGATCGGGTACTCCGGGATGCGGGAGCGTAGTTCCTCGGCGGCGAGTTGAGCGCCCCGCATCGAGGAGAAGAGGCCCAGGGTGCGACCGCCGGCCGCCTGGATCAGCTCCGTCAACTCGTCCAGCATGTCGGCCCGATCGCCGTCCCGCGCGGGGCGTGCGAGGTGCTTGGCAACGTACAGGATGCCCTGCTTCGGGTAGTCGAAGGGCGAGCCGACGTCGACGCCCTTCCACTGCGGCAGATCCTCGCCTGCCGTGCCCTCGGGGCGAGCCCAAGAGAGGCCCCTACGCCGTTGAAGTCGCCGCCGAGCTTGAGTGTCGCGGAGGTCAGCGTCACCGAGCGATCAGCGAAGAGCTTCTCCCTCAGGAGGCCCGACACGGACATGGGGGCGACGCGCAGGGAGGCGCCGAAGCGGTCATGGCGTTCGTACCAGACGACGTCCCACTCGGAGCCGTTGGTGATCCGCTCCGCCACGTCGTGCACGCTCTCCACGGAGGCCAGCGCCTGCTTGCGGACCGCGTCCTCGTCCTGCACGGACTTGTCACGAGTGGCGCCGATCGCGGAGATGACCGTACGGCAGGCGTCGCGCAGCGCCATGAGGGCGTAACCGAGGTCCTCCGGGATCTCCTCCAGGCGGCCCGGCAGGGCGAGCTCCATCAGCCGCTCGAAGCCCTCGGCGGCGGTCTGGAGCTGATCGGCGGCCTTCTCGTTGGCCAGCTTCGCGGCGCGGCGCACCGCGCGGTTGACCTGGCCAGGGGTGAGCTCGCCGGTGGCCACTCCCGTGACGCGCGATACGAGTTCGTGCGCCTCGTCGACGATCAGCACCTCGTGCTGCGGGAGGACGGGGCGCCTTCGATGGCGTCGATCGCGAGCAGCGCGTGGTTGGTGACGACGACCTCGGCGAGTTTGGCCCGCTCACGAGCCATCTCGGCGAAACACTCCGCTCCGTAGGCGCACTTCTGGGCGCCCAGGCACTCCGGGAGGACACCGACACCTGCGCCCACGCGCGGTCGGACACTCCGGGTGTCAGGTCGTCCCGGTCGCCGGTCTCGGTCCCGTCCGTCCAGTCGCGCAGCCGTAGGAGGTCCTGGCCCAGCTTGCTGGTGGGGGCGGCCGCCTCGAACTGGTCGAAGAGGCCCTCCTCCTCGTCCTGGGGCATGCCCTCGTGGAGGCGGTGCAGGCACAGGTAGTTCGACCTGCCCTTGAGCATCGCGTACTGGGGGCGGCGGCGCAGCAGGGGGGTGCAGGGCGTCGACCGTGCGGGGCAGGTCGCGCTCCACCAGTTGGCGCTGGAGCGCGAGGGTGGCGGTCGCGACGACCACTCGCTCCCCGTGCGCGAGCGCGGGCACGAGGTAGCCGAGCGACTTTCCGGTGCCGGTGCCTGCCTGGACCAGCAGATGGGAACCGTCGTCGATCGCCTCCGCGACGGCTTCGGCCATGGTCACCTGGCCAGGGCGCTCCGAACCGCCGACGGCAGTGACGGCAGCATGCAGGAGTTCGGGGAGTGAGGGCTTCGTCATAGCGCGACCACCCTACGGGGCGGGACTGACAACCGGGTGATCACGACCGGGGGCAGGGGTGGATCGGGGGTGTGGGCTTTGGGGTGGGGCGGGTTTTGTTCGGGTGGGGATCGGGTTGGGGCGGCTGGGGATCGGGTTGGTTGTTGGTTTGGTTCGGGTGGGGACCGGTTCGGGGTGGTGTGGGGACCGGTCCGGGGCGAAGTGGGGTCGGGTGGGCTGGCTCGGGTTTTTCAGGGTGGGGCGGATACGGCGGGTTCGGGTTGGGGCTCCGTTGCGGTTCCGGTCGGCCGGTGTGCGGTCCGGGTCGGCTGGCGTGCGGTCCCAGCCGGGTGGCGGTCAGTTGCCGGTGCGGAACTGTCGGCCCGGTCGACTGCGGTAAGTCGGCGGCGGTGTGGGCGAGGTAGGCCGAGAGCGATGCGGACTTCAGGGCTGGGCCGCGCTGATCGGAATCCGATTCGAGGAAGTGGGAACCGGATCGGACCGGCCGGTGTACCAAAAGTGATGGCGTCGCCACGCGGCGCTACAGCAGATCGCGCAAGGAACGGTCTCGGACCATGAGGGCGGCCCGTTTGTCAGGCAGGTCGACCTCGGCGGAGAACCGGAAACCGGCGCCCAGAAAGGCAGCTACGGAAGGGGTGTTGCGAATGTCGGGTTCCGCGATGACGCGGGCGCAGCCGGGGCGCTTGTCGAGTACGAGGTCGGCGACGGCCCGGAGCAGGGTGCCGCCCAGCCCTCGTCCTCGGTCGTCGACGTTGCCGACGAGGAGGTGGATGCCGGTGTCGTGGAGTCGGGCGGGATAGTGGCGGGCCAGTGGGTCGAGGTCCGCCCGGTAGATCTCCCAGTAGCTCATCGGGGTGCCGTCCAGCACGCCGAGACAGGGGACGCTACGTCCGTCGCCGGTGAGTTGTGCGCGCAGGTGTTTCTCGGTCAGGGCTCGGGGGCCGGCTAGTTCCCAGAATTCTGCGACTGCAGGGTCGTTCATCCAGCGGTGGATTAAGGGGAGGTCGCGTTCGATGTGGACGGGGAGGAGGTGGAAGGGGCCTGCGGGGGTGCGGGTCGGGCCCCAGTCGTCGATGCGGTCTAGGAGGTCGGCGGTGGGTGGGGGTGCGGGGTGTCGGTGCGGGGCGAGATGTTGGGGTTGGGCGGGGCGTCGGAGGTGGGCGGGGCGTCGTGGGTAGGCCCGGCATCGAAGGCGACCCAAGGCGTGCCCTGCGCGTCCTCTGTCGGGTTCCGTCGCGCGATGGGGCCGGCCTCGCCATGGGCGGCTGGGTCGGGCACGACCGCATCGGGGTGGAGGGCGATCTCGTTGGAGGCGGCTGCGTGATGGCCTGTCTCGGCGCAGAGTGCGAAGAACTCCTCGGGAAGGCGGAGGTTGAGGGTGCCCTCGCAGCCCGTGCTTGGACTCTGGCTCGCACTCTCACTCGCCGCTGTGCTCGCGCGCGGGCTAGTGACGGGGGCAAAGCCGGGGCCGGTCGCGGAGTCGGCGCTCGCATCGATGGGAAGCACGGTGACGCTCCTCTCAGGAGATGGGGTGGGTCATGTTCCTTAGAAGCGAAGGGAGTTGGACGACGGGCATTGATTCGTGACGGCCGGGATCAAAGGGAATCGGTGACGTTCGGAGCCAATGACGGTGGCGGAGCGGTCAGGAACAAAGGGGGTTCGAGATGGTGACGTAGACGGACTGGGTGTCGACCGGGCCGATGAGTTCGTCGAGGCCGTGCAGTCGGGTCAGCAGGTTGGCCTTGCAGCGCAGGACGGGTGAGTCGAGCAGGTGGGTCGGCAAGGAGGTGCGGAGACGGGCGGGACCGGTGGCCAGGTCGCTGAGGAAGCGGCAGAAGGCTGAGAGCAACAGCCGCTCGTCGGCAAGGCGTTGCGAGCCGAACGCCCCGATGAGGCCGAGCACGTTGTTGATCGCGAGGTAGTACGCGAAGCGTTCGTCGGTGACCTCGTCGGAGACGAACGTGTCGCTGTGTTCGCCAATGCCGGGGAGCCGGGCGTCGAGTTCCGCGCGTCGGGACTCGCGGAAGTAGTAGCCCTGGTTGTCGCGGTAGCGGCCACCTACGGGCCAACCGTCGCCGTCCAGCAGAAGCAGGGTGTTCTGCTGGTGCGCCTCCAGCGCGATCCCTGCCTCGCTGTCCAGCCACAGCACGGGACGTACGACCTGCTCCAGGTAGCGCAGGAACCACTCGGCGGCGACCGCGCCACGTGGTCGGCCGGTCCGCGTGGCGAGGCCCGTAATGACTTCGGCCAGACGGGACCGCAACAGCGGTACTCCGGACGCGGGGTGGCTGGTGTACGGAGTTGGTCCCAGTCCCACGGTGGCGGCACTCCGCCCGGCGTACGGCCGAACTGAGACGAACCCGGCGACGCAGGACACGTCGTCGGACGGGCTGAACGGGTTGTGCCGGATCACCACGTCGATGCCGGCCAAGGGCACACGGGCATCCCGCTCGGCACGGCCAGCACGGTCCGAACTGCCATGGCCCAGGCCGAACCCACGCCTACCTGCGTCCGTGCCACGCTCCCCGAGTCGGCGCCGTGCTCGTCCAACGTGGCCGGCGTGGCTGGCGCGTCGACGGCCAGCCACGCCGGGTCGCGGACGATGTCGAAGCCGGGGTGGGCGGCGCGCCACTGCTGGGAGAGGCCGGTGCGCAGCAGGCGGTGTACCTCGACGCCGCGGTGGAGTTCTTTGCGGAGGTTCTCACGACGGGAGTTGGTGATGCGGAGGCCTAGGGACAGTTTGAGCATGGCGGTTGCGCCGGATTGGTGGACGGTTCGTACGGAGGAGGTGGGGTGCCACGGGGCGCCATGGGTACCGAGGTCCTGGAGCAGCCCGGAGTCGAGCAGGGCTGAGATATCGGCTCGGTGTCGGATCTCGCGCCATTGCCAGGGATGCAGGGAAGCGCGGCATGCCCGTCCGGCAACGGCAGTTCGGGGCCGGCGAGTCGGGCCGTGAGCTGAGCGGCGGGGACGGGACGACCACGTTCGGTCCAGGCCGAGTCGGTGGCGAGTACGGAAGGGGCGACAGCCAACCAGTGCAGCGGGAAGGAGCCGCGCAACTCCGGTGAATACAGGCGGCCTTCGGCGTCGGAGAGACCCTCGCGGCTCTTCGGGGTCGGGTGCAGTGGGTGGCCGAGCAGGAGAGCCTGTTCGGCCGAGAGGAAGAGGTCGGAGCCGTCGGCCGGGTGAGTACGGCGTTCGGTGATGAAGGTGGCGGTACGGCGGACGGAGTCGGCCACGCGGGCCACGAGGTCGGTTCCCGTGTCCGGTACCTGTACCGGTACCGGTGTTGCTGCCGATGCCGTTGCCCCTGTCGCTACCGTCACCTCCGCAACATGCGCGCCAGAGCGGGTATTTGCCGATACGTCAGCGCTACCGCCGACGCGGCCAGCTCCCTGCGTCACCTCTCCCTCGAAGGCACCGTGCGCCATATCGGCACCCGCCTCGAAGCCGTCGCCGCGCGAAACCGTCTCCCTGGCGAGCAACGCCGCGACGGTCACCGCGTCGACCGGTGGTGCGCCGTAGGGAGCGGTCGAGAGGTACGGAAGACCGAAGCGGTGCCAGCCCGTCGGGGACCAGTAGTGGACCTGAGCGAGCAGGGTTGTGCCGCTGGCGGGGAGGGGGATGTGGAGGGTGCCGTTGGTGGGGGCGGGGAGGTTCGCTTCGCGTGCCCAGCAGCGCAGGAGGTTCTCGACGGCCGCGGCCTGAGCGGCGGTGTGGGGTCGGGATGCTCCGGGAGGTCGAAGGTTGTGCCGCGCGGTTGCTCTGCTTCTGGGTTCCAGGGGCGCCCGACTTCCGGGCTACGGGGCTGCTGCCGGGGACGGGCTCGGCCGACGCTGTCAGGGCCTGCGTGTGGTGAGGGCTGGCCTCGTGGGAGTTGCCGTCAGGGGTGGGTGTGGGGTTCAAGACTGTTCCTCGGGAGGTGTTTCGGAGTGGGAAGCGTGTGGGGTCGAGTCCCGGTGTTGTGGCGAGCATTGAGCTTGGTTGTTCTGCAACTGGTCTTGGAGATCAGTGGAGTTGACGCCTGGGGGCGCTGCGCCCTCTGGAGCGGTCGCCTCGACACACGGGGCGAAGTACCCGCGGCATCGGGTCGGCGTGCCGGTTCGGCCCAGTCGACGTGCACACACATCCGCGCCCACGTACACACCGCCCACTTCGCGCTACCCGGCCCACTCGGAGCGACGGTCAGCGCGGCCAGTACGCCCACTGCCACCGCCAATGCCGTTACTACCTCCGTTCTGGCCGCCGGCCACAGCCTCCCACCGCGTCGTACAACCGGTCGATGACCGCAGCCGCCTGCTCGTCGGTGATCGTGAGGGGTGGGAGGAGGCGTACGACGTTTGCGCGGTGGCCGGTGAGCTCGACGATGAGGCCACGGCGGAGACACTCCTGTTGGACTGCGGCGGCGAGTTCGGCGGCGCGGGTAGAGGCCGAGGGGTTCTTGGGCCCCGACTCAACTACCCCGTCAGCAAGGCCCCCTTGGTGCCGCGCCTTCGCCCCCTCACCGGCAAAGGCACCCTCAGCCTCCCCAACGCCCACTCCGGAGCCCGTTCCCGTCCCCTCCCCGCCCACGAACTCGACCCCGATCATCAGCCCTCGTCCCCGCACGCCCCCACGCATGCGAACTCGCCAACCAGGCGCCGGAGTTGGCCCAGCATCCGCGCGCCGATATCGGCCGCGCGACCGGCGAGGTCGTTCTCGCGGACGTAGGTGAGGGTCGCGGTACCGGTGGCCATGACGAGTTGGTTGGCGCGGAACTCGCATGCGTGGGCGTCGGGTTGGCGGACGTCGAGGTCGTCGCGGTGGACGATCACGGACAGGGGCAGGCTGCCGCCGATGGCATTGGAGAGGACCATCACGTCGGGGATGACGCCGCTGTGCTGGACGGCCCAGAAGGCGCCGGTTCGACCGACGCCCGTCTCGGTCTCGTCGACGATCAGCGGGATGGAGTCGGTGGCGGTGGTGTGCCGGATGCGCCGCATCCGGTCGTCGGGGGCCGGGATCACTCCGCCGTTGCCCCGGACGGGTTCAAGGAGGACCCCTGCGGGTTTTGGCAACCCGGACTTGGGGGCGTCGAGGGCGAACTCCGCCCAGAGGGAGCCCGGTTCACCGCCGCACGCACCGTCGGTGTCGGGCGGACTGACGTAGCCCTGCGGGGTGGGAAGACTTCCCCCGCGGATGCCGGATGCGTCTCCGGACGCCTGACGCGCGACCGTGGTCACCCCCTGCTGGCCGCCAGCAAAGGCGAGGATCTCGGTGCGGCCGGTCGCGGCCCGGACAAGTTGGAGCGCGGCCTCGACCGCGTCGGTACCGGCAGGTCCGCAGAACCGCACGCGTGCGTGGTCGGCGAGTTCGGGTGGCAATGTGCGGAGCAGCTCGGTGACGAAGGCGTCTCTGACGGGCGTGGCGAGGTCGTAGGCGTGCAGCGGGGCGCCCGAGTCGAGGACGCCGCGGATCGCCTCCAGGACCACGGGGTGGTTGTGCCCGAGGGCCAGCGCGCCGCCGCCCGAGGCGCAGTCCAGGTAACGGCGGCCGTCCGCGCCCTCGACGGTCAGGCCACGCGCCCGTACCGGCACGATGGGAAGGGCCCGCGCGTAAGTCCGCGCCGCCGCCTCACGCACCGCGTGCCGCCGCAGAATCCCCTCGTACCCGTCGCGCACCGGCTCACGGCGCGGAACGTCCCCGTACACGCCCCGCGTCAGCTCACGCCCCGGGGCATCCCCGCACCCCTCACCGGCCGACTCACGACCCGGGGCGTCCCCGCACACCTCACCCGCCCGCTCACGACCCGGGGCGCCCCCCTGCACCCCCGCCACGCGCAGCCTCACCAGCCGAGGCAACCCCGCGCCCGTCCCCCGCCACCTCACCACGCGAGGCAACCCCGAACTCACCACGCGTCACCCCATGGCCCGGCGCATCCCTGAACCCGTCGCACGTCGCCTCGCGACCCGGAACGTCCCTGCCTCCATCCCCCGCCAACGCCCCGTCCGGAACGTTCCCGCCTCCACCCCCGCCAACTCCTGGTCCGGAACGTCTCCGCCCCCATCCCCATCCCGCATCAGCTCACCGCCCGAAGCGCCGCAGCCCACGTCCCGCGCTGGCTCACACCCCGCGCCATCCCCGATCCCCGGCCCCGCCGACCGAACCCACAGAGCGGTCTCACTCCGCCCGACCCCAACTCCCGCCCGTGGCTGCCCACATGCTCCCCACCCGCCGCCCATCCCCCAAAACACCTTCCCGCGCTCCCACCGCCGAGGACACACCGGCGACTTCGCGGGCCTCGCTCACCCCCGCAGACCCACATCCCCTATCCGCAGGTACACGCACAGCCGAAGACACAGACCCCGACTCACCCACAGCCACCCCTCCCTCCCGCCGCCACAAGCGAGTTGAGGCCCCGCATCGCCACCGTTGCAGTCGCCACCGCCGCAGTCGCCAAGAGCAATGTCGCCACAGGCACAGGGGCCCGCGTATCGACAGCAGACCCCCCACCGCTACCAACACCGCACCCCGCAGCGGGTTACGGGTTGACTCAAGATCCTTGCCGTAGCTAAACCGTTGCCGTTCCGCGGGAAGTCGCCCACAGCGAGCGCATAGTGTGTGGTGCCGTTCCGAAGGTCGTGAGTTCGGCGTGGACTCGCCATGAGGTCCGGCTGCGATCACCGTCGGAAGCGCACCGTCCGTTCACCCAGGGGAGTCAAGACCATGCGATCGATACGGCCGTCCTTCAGCGCCCGTCGTGGGAGGGGCACGCTGCGCGGAACTTCCCCGTGCTGGCCGCAGTTGCCCTCGCCTCGGCGCTCGCGCTCACCGCGACCGCGTGCGGTTCCAGTGACACGAAGGCCGATGGGCAGTCCACGGCGTCCGCGAGCAGCAGTGACACCGGTGACGGCAAGATCAAGATCCCGGACGACATCAGGCAGAAGCTCAAAGAGCGCGGGATCGACATCGACAAGTGGAAGGGCGGCGCCTGGAAGAACTGGAACAAGGACGACTGGCTGCGCGAGGCCGACGACTACATCAACCCGATCATCAAGGGGCTGTGGAGTTCCGGCCGGATGCGGGGCGCCGACGACCCGGACAAAGGTGTCGACACCAATGACATCTCCGGCGACCAGGGCGTGACCGACCCGACGCCCGCGGTGGTGGACGCGAAGGCCGTGTCGCCCACGTACCACGCCAACGCGGCGACGGCGGGCAAGGTGTTCTTCGACTCCCCGAGGGCACGATGGTCTGCTCGGCGACGGTCGTCGAGGACCCGGCGCACCCGGGCAAGTCCAACTTGGTCTGGACGGCGGGCCATTGCGTGCACGCCGGTAAGAAGGGCGGCTGGTACCGCAACATCGCGTTCGTGCCGTCGTACAACAACTCGGGCCGTTCGGCAGCGCAGTTGGAGACCGCGACCCGCGACCAGGTCGCTCCGTACGGCGTCTGGTGGGGGACTGGGCGCGGACCTCGCAGCAGTGGATCGACCAGGGCGGCGAGACGGGCGGCCAGGGTTCGTCGTACGACTACGCCGTGATCCATGTGACGCCGGAGAAGGGCAACGGGGGCAAGTCCCTTGAAGAGACGGTCGGTTCGGCCCTGCCGGTGAACTTCAACGCGCCTGCCGTGCCGAAGGTGTCCACCATCACGGCGACCGGCTACCCGGAGGCGAAGCCGTACGACGGTTCGACGTTGTACCAGTGCACGGACAGGCCGGGGCGGCTGTCGATCAACGTCTCGGACCCGACGATGTACCGCATCGGCTGCACGATGACGGGCGGTTCGTCCGGCGGCGGTTGGGTCGAGACGGGCTCCGACGGCAAGCCGGCGCTGGTCTCCAACACCTCGATCGGTCCGGTGACTTCGGGCTGGCTGGCGGGTCCGCGGCTGGGCCACGTGGCCAAAGGTGTGTACGACTCGGTCAGCAAGAAGTTCGCCGGGCAGTAGGCGCGGGGGCAGGCACAGTCGGGGGACAGGCATCGGCGGGGTGTCTCACAGGAACCTCACCGCCTCACCGGCGTTCGTCCCCAACTCCCCGGGCATAGTGGGGTGTCGCAGCGCGCGCAGCGGCACCTGATCGCCGGGACGCGATCGGCCGTAAAGACCAGCAGCAGAAGACCAGCTGTAGAAGATCGATAGCAGAAGACCGGTAGCCGACACAGGTAGCAGAAGACCGGTAACCGCAGACCGGTAACCGCAGACCGGTAACAGCAGGCCGACAGTAGAAGACCAGTAGTTTCCACGGGGTAACCGCACCATGCGTTCCACAAGCACGTCCGCGACCGATCCGCGCGGGCGGCGCACCGTTCTGGCCGCCGCGTGTCTCATCGCGGCGCTGTCGCTCACCGCGACCGCCTGCAACGGTGACAACTCCGCGAGCGACAAGCCCGCCGCCACCGCCACGCAGACCTCCGGTCAGGACAAGGTCCGATTCCACCCTCCGTCGCCGACAAGCTCAAGCAGCACGGCGTCGACGTGGACAAGTGGGCCGACGGCGGCTGGAAGGACTGGGACAAGGACAAGTGGCTCAGTTCGGCCAAGGACTTCGTCAATCCGGTGATCAAGGGGCTGTGGAAACCCGAGCGGATGAAGTCCGCCGACGAGGCCAACAAGACGGTCACGACGAAGGACGCCGCCGCCGACCAGGGCGTCAGCGACCCTGAGCCGACGCCCGTCGAGGCCACGGCCGAGAAGACGCCGTACCACCGCAACGCGGCCCCGGTCGGGAAGGTCTTCTTCGACTCCCCCGAGGGTTCGATGGTCTGCTCCGGGACGGTCGTCAAGGACGTCAACCACCCCGGCAAGTCCAACCTCGTCTGGACGGCGGGCCATTGCGTCCACGCGGGCAGGGACGGCGGCTGGTACCGCAACATCGAGTTCGTGCCCTCGTACAACGATCTCGGCGAGTCCGCCGCCCAGTTGAGCAACGCCTCGGCCTCGGAGATAGCTCCCTACGGCCAGTGGTGGGCGGACTGGGCGTCGACGTCGAACCAGTGGATTAAGGGCGGTTCGGAAACGGGCGGCGCGGGTGCCGCGTACGACTACGCGATCCTGCATGTGAAGCCGCAGTCCGGCTCCAAGTCCCTTGAGGAGACGGTCGGGGCCGCGCTCGACGTCGACTTCTCGGCGCCCTCCGCGGCGCAGGCCGGCTCGATGGGCGCCTGGGGCTACCCGGCCGCTCCGCCGTACAGCGGTCTGAAGATGTTCAAGTGCCTCGACCGGCCAGGCCGGTTGTCGCTCGACACGACCCTGCCGACGATGTACCGCATCGGCTGCACCATGACCGGCGGATCGTCCGGCGGCGGCTGGTTCCGCGTGGTGAACGGGAAGACCGAGCTGGTCTCCAACACCTCGATCGGCCCGACCGACAACACCTGGCTCGCGGGCCCCCAACTCGGCGCCACCGCCAAGTCGCTCTACGAGAACATGAGCAGGACCCACGGCGGTCAGTGACCCCCGCGCACACACATCCGCACACGCACATCCGCACGGCACGCACCCGCGCACGCGTGCATGCCGAAGGCCCGCCCCCGGGAAGCGAGTTGGGGCGGGCCTTCGGGCTGTTCCACGACCGTCTCCACGGCCACGGCCACAACCTTTGCTACGACCCGTCAGGCCAGCGGTGCCGGGACGTACGGCGCGAATTCCGCCGCCAGTTCCTCGTGCACCCGGACCTTGAGGTGGGTGCCTCCGCGGTGTGCTCCTCGGAGATCACCTCGCCCTCGGAGTGGGCGCGGGCGACCAGCTTGCCGTGGGTGTACGGCACGAGCGCCTCGATCTCGACCGAGGGGCGCGGCAGTTCGTTGTCGATGAGCGCGAGCAGCTCTTCGATGCCCTGGCCGGTGCGGGCCGAGACCGCGATGGAGCGCTTCTCGTTCCGCATCAGTCGCTGGAGCGTCAGCGGGTCCGCCGCGTCCGCCTTGTTGATCACGACGATCTCGGGCACCTTCGTGGCGCCGACATCCCGGATCACCTCGCGCACGGCGGCCAGCTGCTCCTCCGGGACCGGGTGCGAACCGTCCACCACATGCAGGATCAGGTCGGCGTCGCCGACCTCCTCCATGGTGGAGCGGAAGGCCTCGACCAGGTGGTGCGGCAGGTGCCGGACGAAGCCGACGGTGTCGACCAGCGTGTACAGCCGTCCGCCCGGGGTCTCGGCCCGGCGCACGGTCGGGTCGAGGGTGGCGAACAGTGCGTTCTCCACCAGGACGCCCGCGCCTGTGAGGCGGTTGAGCAGGGAGGACTTGCCGGCGTTGGTGTAACCCGCGATCGCGACCGAGGGCACCTTGTGGCGACGACGCTCCTGGCGCTTGATGTCGCGGCCCGTCTTCATGTCCGCGATCTCCCGGCGCATCTTCGCCATCTTCTCGCGGATACGACGCCGGTCCGTCTCGATCTTGGTCTCACCGGGACCACGGGTGGCGAGGCCGCCGCCCGAGCCGCCGCCCATCTGGCGGGACAGCGACTGACCCCAGCCTCGGAGCCTCGGCAGCATGTACTGCATCTGCGCGAGTGCGACCTGCGCCTTGCCCTCTCGGGACTTGGCGTGCTGGGCGAAGATGTCGAGGATCAGGGCCGTACGGTCGATGACCTTGACCTTGACGACGTCTTCGAGGTGGATCAGCTGGCCCGGGCTCAGCTCACCGTCGCAGATGACGGTGTCGGCGCCGGTCTCCAGGACGATGTCCCGCAGTTCGTTCGCCTTGCCGGAACCGATGTAGGTGGCCGCGTCCGGCTTGTCGCGGCGCTGGACGACACCGTCGAGCACCAGCGCGCCCGCGGTCTCCGCGAGGGCGGCCAGCTCGGCGAGCGAGTTGTCCGCGTCCTGGACCGTGCCGGTGGTCCAGACGCCTACGAGTACGACACGCTCCAGGCGGAGCTGTCGGTACTCGACCTCGGTGACGTCCTCGAGTTCGGTGGAGAGGCCGGCGACGCGGCGCAGGGCCGCGCGCTCGGAGCGGTCGAACTGGTCGCCGTCCCGCTCTCCGTCGATCTCGTGGCTCCAGGCGACGTCCTCTTCCATCAGGGCATCGGCCCGAAGACCTTCGGGGTAGGCGTGCGCGAAGCGCTCAGTGTCCTGGGAAGGGGAAGAAGAGGAGGTCATTGGGTCCTTACGTCGATGGGAGTCCTGCAAAGGTCATAACGTGCGAGTGCCTCCGGAGATTCCCGGCGAATCCGGATTCCCGATGGCTGCCCGGTGTGTCCCGGTACCCGCGCCGCCGACCTGAAGATGGTCGCACGACGCGGATCGCCACGTCACTGCCTTATTCAGTGCCCCTCGCCGCGCTTTTTCACCGGTGCCTGCGACTTCCAGTCCGGGTGACCCGGCATCGGCGGGGTCTTCGCACCGTAGAGCCAGGCCTTGAAGAAGTCGCTCAGGTCGCGGCCGGAGATCGCGGAGGCGAGTTCCTCGAAGTCCGCGGTGGTGGCCGTGCCGTCGTGGTGGATGTGGACCCAGCTGCGCTCCAGGCGCTCGAAGGCCGGGCGGCCGATCTCCTGGCGCAAGGCGTAGAGGGCGAGCGCTGCGCCGTCGTAGACGTTCGGGCGGAAGATGCCGATCTTCTGGCCGGGTGCGGGCACCTTGGGCAGTGCGGGCGGCCCGCCGGCGGCGCGCCAGCGGTCGGAGACCTCGTAGGCGGCCTTCATACGGGTCTCCATGGGCCTGTGGGCCTTCTCCTCGGCGTACAGTCCTCGTACCAGGTGGCGTGTCCTTCGTTGAGCCACAGGTCGGACCAGGTACGAGGGCTGACGCTGTCGCCGAACCACTGGTGGGACAGTTCGTGCACCATGATCGACTCGACGTACCACTTCGGGTAGGCGGGCTCGGTGAAGAGATCTCTCGAAGAGAGAGATCGTCTGCGTCTCGAGTTCGAAGCCGGTGGACGCGTCGGCCATGAGCAGCCCGTACGTCTCGAAGGGGTACCGGCCGACCTTGCTCTCCATCCAGGCGATCTGGTCGGGGGTCTTCCTGAGCCACGGTTCGAGCTGCTTGGCGTCCTTGGCGGGGACGACGTCCCGCATCGGCAGGTCGTGCGGTCCGGTGCGGTGCAGCACGGCGGAGCGGCCGATGGACACCTGGGCGAGTTCGGTGGCCATGGGGTGCTGTGTGCGGTACGTCCAGGTGGTGCTGCCGCCGACCTTGTCGACGCCTGCCGGGAGTCCGTTGGCGACGGCCGTGTAGGCGTTGGGGGCGGTGACCCTGATGGTGAACATCGCCTTGTCGGAGGGGTGGTCGTTGCACGGGAACACCAGGTGCGCGGCGTCGGCCTGGTTGGCCATCGCGAGCCCGTCCTTGGTGCGCACCCAGCCGCCGTCCTCGCCCTTCACGGACACGGGGTCGCTGGTGTGCCGTACGGTGATCCGCGTCCAACTCCCCTCGGAAATCGGCCTCTCCGGGGTGACGACCAGGTCCTCACCGGCACTGGCGAAGTCGGCGGGCCGCCCGTCGACCTCGACCGAGTCCACGGTGCCGTGCGCGAAGTCGAGGTTGATCCGGTCCAGCGTCCGGGTCGTCCACGCGTCGATGGTGGTGACCGCTTGGAGCGGCTTGCTGTTACTGCCGGGATACGTGAACGAGAGGTCGTACGACGCCACGTCGTAGCCCGGGTTGCCCAGGGTCGGGAAGAGGCGGTCACCGACTCCCAGGGGCGTGGGCGGCGCGCTCGCGGCGACGAGGCAGACGGACACGGCGGAGGCGAGCAGCGCTGCCTTCAGCCGTCGGGAGTTCCTGGTGCGCGACCGGGGGCCGGATCGCCGGAGCCGGTGCGGGGACGCCGTTGCCGGTCGTGCCGGTGCGGGGGTGAGCAGCATGCACCACCGCTACCAGCGCGCGCGTGCCGTACGGCGACGACTCGCGACCGGCCCACTCGAACGGGGTCTTCCGAGGCCTCACAGCGGACGTATGTCGCGAAAGGCACCCTTAGGCGCACGTCGCGAAGGCACCTCCAGGTGCGCGACGCAAAAGCACCTCCAGGCGCACGTCGCAAAAGCCCCTCTACAGGGGAGGCGAAAACCGGGCGCACATCCCAGGGGGCCGGTGTCGGAACACGCGCCCCGCTCAGAAGGCCGACGTCTGGTGATGCTGCGCGCGGCTCACGTCGTAGACCCCCGGGACGTTGCGCATCGCCCGCATGAGGGTCAAGAGGTGAGCCGCGTCCGGGAGTTGCAGTGTGTAGGTGTGGCGGACGCGTTGCTGGGTGGGGGTTCGACGGTCGCCGAGACGATTTCCGCGCCCTCCAGGGCGATCGCTTCGGTGAGGTCGGCGAGCAAATGCGGGCGGCCGAACGATTCGGCTACCAGCGTGACCCGGCACTCGGTGGTGTCCCCCAGCGCACACCGACCTCCGCGCGCCCCACGCCCTTCATGTGCGCCACCGCGCTACACCCGACACGGTGGACGGTCACGACCCCGCCGCGTACGGAGAATCCAGTGACCTCGTCGGGCGGTACGGGCGTGCAGCAGCCGGCGAGCCGTACGGTCGCGCCTGGCTGGTCGACCACGGGGGTGGCGGGGGTGTCCAAGGGGGCGCGGTGTCTTCGGCGGCGGGAGGTGCCGCACGGACGCTCCGTGTCCTCTCGTCGGCCGCGGCGCGCGCTCCGTCGTCGCTTCCCGGATGCGCGGTGATCCAGCGCTGGATGGCGATCCGGGCGGCGGGCGTGTGCGCGTGCTCCAGCCACTCCCTGGAGGGCTCGGGAGGCCGGGTCCTGGCCCATGAGCAGTTGGACGGTGTCGCCATCCTTGAGAACCGTGCTGAGGGTCGCCAGGCGGCCGTTGACGCGGGCGCCGATGCAGGCGTGGGCGTCCTCGCCGTACTGCGCGTACGCGGCGTCCACACAGGTCGCGCCGTCGGGCAGGCCCAACGTGCCGCCGTCGGGCCGGAACACGGTGATCTCACGGTCCTGGGCGAGGTCCTCGCGGAGCGTCGACCAGAAGGTGTCGGGGTCGGGCGCGCCCTCCTGCCAGTCGAGGAGGCGGGAGAGCCAGCCGGGCCGGGTGGGGTCGGCGCGCTCGCCGTCGTTCGCGGCCTGTTGCTCCTCCGAAGGAGGAGCGTACGGATTGCCGAGCGCGATGACGCCGGCCTCGGCGACCTTGTGCATCTGGTAGGTGCGGATGAGGACTTCGACGACCTGGCCGTCGGTGTGGGCGACGGCGGTGTGCAGCGACTGGTACAGGTTGAACTTGGGGACGGCGATGAAGTCCTTGAACTCCGAGACGACCGGCTTCAGGCAGGTGTGCAGCTCGCCGAGGACGCCGTAACAGTCCGCGTCCTCGTTCACGAGCACCAGGAGGCGGCCGAAGTCGGCGCCGCGCAGCCGGCCGCGTTTGCGGGCGACGCGGTGCACGGAGACGAAGTGCCGTGGCCTGATGAGGACTTCGGCCTGGATGCCGGCGTCGCGCAGGACGCCGCGCACCTCGTCGGTGACCTCGGCGAGCGGGTCGTCCGCGCGGGAGGCGTTGTCGACGATCAACTCGCGGGTGTGGTCGTACTCCTCGGGGTGGAGGATCGCGAAGACCAGGTCCTCGAGTTCGGTCTTGAGCGCCTGGACGCCGAGCCGCTCGGCGAGCGGGATCAGGACGTCCCGGGTGACCTTGGCGATGCGGGCCTGCTTCTCGGGGCGCATCACTCCCAGGGTGCGCATGTTGTGCAGCCGGTCGGCGAGTTTGATCGACATCACGCGGACGTCGCTGCCGGTGGCGACGAGCATCTTGCGGAAGGTCTCCGGCTCGGCCGCGGCACCGTAGTCGACCTTCTCCAGCTTCGTGACGCCGTCGACGAGATAGCGCACCTCGGCGCCGAACTCCTCACCGACCTGATCGAGCGTCACCTCCGTGTCCTCGACGGTGTCGTGGAGCAGGGAGGCCGTCAACGTCGTGGTCTCCGCGCCGAGTTCGGCGAGGATCAGGGTCACGGCGAGCGGGTGTGTGATGTACGGCTCGCCGCTCTTGCGCATCTGGCCGCGGTGCGAGGACTCGGCGAGCACCCAGGCGCGGCGCAGCGGTTCGAGGTCGGCGTCGGGGTAGTGGGCGCGGTGGGCCTCGGCGACATGGCCGATGGCGTCCGGCAACCGGTCGCGCGCGGTGGGGCCGAGCAGCGCGGCCCGGCCGAGCCGGCGCAGGTCGATCCGGGGCGGGCCTTCCTGCGGGGCACTGTGTTGGTCACAGGGCCTGGGGTCGCAGGGTTCGTGGCCTCCGCACTCATGGGCACCTCCGGCTGCTTGACCGGCGGACGGGTGCCCCATGGCGTACTCGGCTCAGGGGATGGTGACGATCCCCGTCCGGGCCGGTGCTTGATGCTACCGAGCCCACCACGTGCGACTGACCGCCTCTCGCCGAGCGTGAAACGGATCACCCATTCGAGGGAAGGTCGGAAGGTTTACGGTTTTGCGCCACGGCATACGAGGTCAGCCGTGCTTTCGAGCCGCTCCGGACGCCGGAGACTTGGAATCAGCGCACCCTGGGCGGCCGGAACCGAGTTTCACCCGTTCAGCGGATGGCGTTTTCCAGCCATTCCGCATCGATCTCACCTTCGGCGACGATCACCGCGGGACCGGTCAACTCGATCTCTCCGTCGGGCCGCTCGGTGATCACCAGCGTTCCTCCGGGCACATCGACGGTGTACGTCGCGTGCGTCCCGGTGACGGCGGGGTCGATGCCGTCTCTCGGGCGGTGGCCACGGCGACCGCGCACGCGCCCGTGCCGCACGAGCGGGTCTCGCCGGCGCCGCGCTCGTGCACGCGCATGGCGACGTGCCGGGGGCCGCGGTCGACGACGAACTCCACGTTGACCCCGTCCGGGTAGGCGGCGGCCGGGCTGAAGGGCGGCGGGGCGTAGAGGTCGCCGGCGTGCGCGAGGTCGTCGACGAAGGCGACCGCGTGCGGGTTGCCCATGTTCACGTTCCGCGCGGGCCAACTGCGGTCGCCCACGGTCACCTTGACGTCCCCTTCGGGGAGGCGGGCCTTGCCCATGCCGGTGGTCACGTCGCCGTTCTTGGCGATGTGCATGGGCTTCACACCCCCGCGCGTGGCGATGCCGAAGTCGCCTTCGGCCACATGCCCGGCGCGCTGGAGGTAGCGGGCGAACACACGGGTGCCGTTTCCGCACATCTCCGCGATCGAGCCGTCGCCGTTGCGGTAGTCCATGAACCACTCCGCCTCGGCCGCCATGTCGCGCGCCTCGGGATGCGCGGCGGACCGCACCACATGCAGCAGTCCGTCGCCGCCGATGCCCGCGCGGCGGTCGCACAGGGCGGCCACGGCGGCCGGGGACAGGTCGATGGCGTTCTCGGGGTCCGGGACGATCACGAAGTCGTTCTCGGTGCCGTGCCCCTTGAGAAAGGCGATCCGCGTGCTCATCCCTCGATCGTACGGGGTGCCTACGACAACCCGACGATCACGGAGACCGGCAGCGGCGGCTAGCGGAGCCTGGCCACGCGCCACACGGCGAGGACCACCACCGCGCCCACCACCAGGGCGTACGCGATGACGACCCGATAGTCCGGGCGGCCCCCGGAGCCGCGCTGCGGGAAGCCGGGCCAGGTGGAGCCGACGCGGCGGGCGGCCATCATGCCCCAGCCGGCCGCGCAGGAGCAGATGAGCAGGCCGAGCATGGCGATCACGGCCCCGCTGTCGCCGAAGTCGAAGGCGAGCGGGAAGGCGAACATCAGGGAGCCGACCGCGGCCAGGGCCACGATGGGCGCGAGCTGCCAGATGCGCAGTCGGCGCTGCGGACGCAGCTCGACCTCGACCTCGGGTCCGGCGAACATCTCGTCGGGCCCGGGACCGTCGGCGGTCACACCGCCCTGGATCTCGTCCGGGCCGTCCGGGCTCAGCCTGCCGTCGCCCTCTTCCGGTTCACCACGGTCCGCGGTGACCTGCTCAGTGCCTTCTGCGGTCTCGCGAGGGCCGGCCTCCATCGCCACGCGCCCTCCCAACTCGGACTCCACTTGGTCGATCGAAGCTCGATGATGGCACGCCCCGGAGGCCGAAACGGCGGCCGGAGCGTCCCGATGCCATGACGTGATCAGGCTGTGACCGGTCGTTCGACCAACGCCAGTGCCAGGTGCGGAAGTTCTGTGAGATCCGCCGCAGCCCCACTCAACCAGTGCACCCGAGGATCGCGCCTGAACCACGAATCCTGACGGCGCGCGAAGCGCTTGGTGGCACGCACGGTCTCCGCGCGCGCCTCCTGCTCCGTGCACTCCCCGCGAGCGCCGCGAGCACCTGCTGGTAGCCGAGCGCGCGGGACGCCGTGACCCCCTCGCGCAGGCCGCGCGCCTCCAGCTCCCGCACCTCGTCCACGAGACCCGCGCTCCACATCCGGTCGACCCGGCGCGCGATGCGCTCGTCGAGCTCCGGGCGCGCCACGTCGACGCCGATCTGGACGGTGTCGTAGATCGAGTCGTGGCCGGGGAGGTTGGCGGTGAAGGGCTTGCCGGTGATCTCGATGACCTCCAGGGCGCGGACGATACGGCGGCCGTTGCTCGGCAGGATGGCGTGCGCGGCCTCGGGATCGGCGGCGGCCAGGCGGGCGTGCAGGGCGCCGGAGCCGCGCAGGGCGAGCTCCTCCTCCAGGCGGGCGCGCACCTCGGGGTCGGTGCCGGGGAACTCCAGGTTGTCGACGGCGCCGCGCACGTAGAGGCCGGAGCCGCCGACCAGGATCGGCCAGCGCCCCTCGGCGAGCAGGGCGTCGATGCGCTCGCGGGCGAGCCGCTGGTACTCGGCGACGGACGCCGTGACCGTCACGTCCCAGATGTCCAGGAGGTGGTGCGGGACGCCGTCGCGCTCCTCGGACGTCAGCTTGGCGGTGCCGATGTCCATCCCTCGGTAGAGCTGCATGGAGTCGGCGTTGACGACCTCGCCACCTAGGCGCTGGGCCAGGAAGACGCCCAGATCGGACTTTCCGGCCGCGGTCGGTCCGACGACGGCGATGACTCGGGGGCGGGGGTGCGCTGCTCACGTTCCCAGTCTCGCAAACGTCGGAGCCTCGCCTCGAACGAGTTACGTGACAGCACGCCTGTTGGGGTCGTTGCCGTTGCGAGGTATCCCGCCGCCGGTTTCTGGAGGCGGTGACCCGGGCGACGCAAACGGACGCACCGGGCTACGCGGGATTTCGCCCGCACGAGTAACGTATGGAGCTGATATGGGCGTTTTTGACCGGATTCTTCGGAGGTCGAAGGCTACGGAGGAGGCGTCGACCGCCGAGACGGTGACCGACACGGAGACGGCCGAGGCACCGACCGCCGAGGCGGTGGACGAGGTGTCGGGGGCCGAGGCGGGGGCAGGGGTCGAGGAGGCGGCGGAGACGACGGCGACGGAGGCCGTCGCGACCGCCGGGTCCGCGGGCGCTGCCGACGGCGTCGAGATCCCCAAACAGCAGTCCGCCGAGGTGGCCGCCGACAACGAGGCCGGTGAGGGCGCCCGCACGTAACTGCCCCGCGTGGGAAGGTGAACCATGGGTCTGATGGACAATTGGAAGGCCAAACTCGCCCCGGCGAAGGACAAGGTCTCGGGCCTCGCACAGCAGCACGGAGGCAAGATCGAGAACGGCCTGGACAAGGCCGCGAAAATGGTCGACGAGAAGACCAAGGGCAAGTACAGCGACAAGATCCAGACCGGCACGGGCAAGGCCAAGGACGCCATGGACCGCCTCGCGCACAAGGACGACGGAACGGGGAGCGCGGAGAGCACCGGAAACGCTGAGAGCGCCGGGAATACGGGGCAGGAGGTGGGCGGCACGACACCGCCACCACCACCTCCGGGCTCGACTCCGCCGACTTCCTGAGCGGCACCTGCACAGCGATCGCCGGACGGCCGAGGGGCGTAGGGCTCCTCGGCCGTCCGGCGTCTTGCGGGGCGAGGTGACGAGGCGGGGCGGGGGCGGTTCGGATTGCGGGCCGGGGTGGTTCGGATGCTTGAGGGTGGGGGCGGGTGGGGTCGGTTCGGAGCGGGGTGAGTGGTGGTGCAGGCGGTGCGCGGGCGCTACGGCAGCCCTCGGGCCCGGCGTCTGTCCCGCACTGCCTGCCTTTCGTGCCGCCCGTCAGCCGCGCTGTCCGCCACCTGGCACCTGCCGTCTGAGCGACGCTGTGGCGGGCGGGTGCGTGCCGCGCGCCGGGCGCAGGCGTACGTCAACTCAGAGCCCCTGCAGAGGGCCGCCTCCGCTACCCACTCCCCGCCGCCACCTAGCTCGCCGTCACCGACCCACTCGGGCGCAGCGCATCCCACGCGGCGCAGCCCCTCGCCCCGGCGCAACCCGAACCAACCGCGCCGCGCACCCGCACCCGCACCCGCACCCGCACGGAGAACGCCTAGCTCACGCCCCGCCCCCACAAGCGAAGGCCGCCCAGACCCACGCCCAGGCCACGCCACGGGCTCACCGCGCCGGGCAACCCGCCCCGGCCACACCCCCGCCGACCCGCAAGCTCACCCCCGCCCCCGCCCCTACGACCAGGTAGCAACCACGTACCCAACCCCATACGGCGCGTCCTCGTACAACAACGCCCCGCCCAACCCCGCACCCTCCGCAGCCCCCGCAAGGACCTGCCAGGGCGCCCGGCCGGACGCCTTCAACTCGTACGCCAACTCCGCGTCCAGCGCCTTCACCCCCGCCACATCCGCCGCGCCCAGCACCCGCGCGACCTCCGCGTCGAACGGCGCCGCCCGCTCGTCGAGGTAGCCCGGCGCCTTCAGCGTCCGGCACGCGCTGGCGTCGCCCATCACCAGGAGCGCGACCCGGTCGGTCGGGGCGACAATGTTTCTCCCGGTTTGAATACACCGCTCGGGCTCGAGAGGTTCCCCTACGCCGAGTCCTTCGATCGGGGCGTCGGACCACCCGGTCCGCTCCAGCAGCCACGCGGCGACGGCGAGCGAGGGCGGAAGCTCACGCTCCGACACGGCGCCGGTCTCTCCGTGCCCGTCCCCGCCCAGCCGTACGTCGAGGTCCACGCCGAAGCCGCGGAAGGAACCCCGGGTGCCCTGAGGATGCGGCCCGCGCCCGCTCTGCTCGGCGGGTCCGACGACCACCAGCCGATCGGGCCGGGCGGCGGCGAGCACGCCCAGCGCGTCGGTGCACGCGGCCCGCGCGACGGCCAGTTCCGGCGCGGCACCGGCGGCGACATCGGGGACGAGAAGCGGCGGGCAGGGACAGACAGCGGCGGCTACGAGCATGGCCGGAACCCTAACAAGGCACCCCGACCGGCCACGCCGACAATCCACAGGTCACGTCACACGGCCGCCGCATCGCAAGGTCCACGCCCCGCAGGCGTACACGTCTCACTTGGCCACGCCCCGCAAGCGCACGGCTCACATGGACCCCGTCCCAAGGGCGCACGCTTCAAATGGCCACGCCCGCAGCGAGATACGCCCAGCAGGCGATCTCCTCACCGGGCCCCGCCCCGCAGAGATACACCCCGCAGGTGTACGCCTCACACAGTCCCGCCCCACAGGAACACACCCTGCAGCGGCACACGTCACCCAGCCACGCCCACACCGCCCCCGCCGTCGCCCCCAACGTCACTCGTCAGGGGCCGGCAACACCTCAGTCACACCCGCAACCGCTCCCCGTGGCAACCGCCAGCGGCGCGGGCGCGCCGATCTTCGGCAGACCCAACATCACACCCGCCGGCTTCGCGGCCTCGGCCGCGTTCCGCTTCTCCCAGGCGTCCCCCGCGCGCGTGCGGCGCACGTTCAGGGTGGGGCCCTCGGCGAGGAGGTGGTGGGAGCGGCGTACGTGATCTCGACCGTCACCACGTCACCGGGGCGGACCTCCTGGTCCGGCTTGGTGAAGTGGACGAGGCGGTTGTCGGGGGCGCGGCCGGAGAGGCGGTGGGTGGCGCCGTCCTTGCGGCCCTCGCCCTCGGCGACCATCAGCTCCAGGGTCCGGCCGACCTGCTTCTTGTTCTCGTCCCAGGAGATCTCGTCCTGGAGGGCGACGAGACGCTCGTAGCGCGCCTGGACGACCTCCTTGGGGATCTGGTTCTCCATGGTCGCGGCCGGTGTACCGGGCCGCTTGGAGTACTGGAACGTGAACGCTTGCGCGAAGCGGGCCTCGCGGACCGCGTGCATCGTCTGCTCGAAGTCCTCCTCGGTCTCCCCGGGAAGCCCACGATGATGTCGGTGGTGATGGCGGCGTGCGGGATGGCCGCGCGGACCTTGTCGATGATCCCCAGGTAGCGCTCCTGGCGGTACGACCGGCGCATGGCCTTGAGGATCGGGTCGGAACCGGACTGCATCGGCATGTGCAGCTGCGGCATCACGTTCGGCGTCTCGGCCATCGCGGCGATGACGTCGTCGGTGAAGTCGCGCGGGTGCGGGGAGGTAAACCGGACCCGCTCCAGGCCCTCGATCGCGCCACACGCGCGGAGCAGCTTGCTGAAGGCCTCGCGGTCGCCGATGTCGGAGCCGTACGCGTTGACGTTCTGGCCGAGCAGGGTGATCTCGGAGACGCCCTCGCCGACCAGTGCCTCGATCTCGGCGAGGATGTCGCCGGTGCGGCGGTCCTTCTCCTTGCCGCGCAGGGCCGGGACGATGCAGAAGGTGCACGTGTTGTTGCAGCCGACGGAGATCGACACCCAGGCCGCGTAGGCGCTCTCACGCCGGGTCGGCAGGGTCGAGGGGAAGGCCTCCAGGGACTCCGCGATCTCGACCTGCGCCTCTTCCTGCACACGCGCGTTCCAGCAGGACGGGCAGCTTGCCGATGTTGTGCGTGCCGAAGACCACGTCCACCCAGGGCGCCTTCTTCACGATGGTGTCGCGGTCCTTCTGGGCGAGGCAGCCGCCGACGGCGATCTGCATCCCGGGACGCTTCGTCTTCATCGGGGCGAGCCGGCCGAGGTTGCCGTAGAGGCGGTTGTCGGCGTTCTCGCGCACGGCGCAGGTGTTGAAGACGACGACGTCCGCGTCCCCGTCCGACCCCTCGGGTGCGCGCACGTAACCGGCACCCTCCAGGAGACCGGAGAGCCGCTCGGAATCGTGGACGTTCATCTGGCACCCATAAGTGCGCACTTCGTACGTTTTGACGTCCACTGCCCCGCTCCGGTCACCGCTGCTCATGTGACAAGGGTAGGCGGTGCCGGGAGTGACTCTCCCGGCGGCCGAGAACCCGTCCCGGCTCACGTCACGCGTCGCCCAATGTCCCACCCCTGTTTCCGCAGCACCCCGGTGACGTCCGGCGCCTCGTAGTGCTCCCCTTGAGCACTTTGCCGTCTGCTCTGCGGGCCATCTGGCCGTCCGGGCCGATCTTGGTCATGTTGGAGCGGTGGATCTCGGCGATCACCGCGTCCAGGTCGACGCCGTGGACGAGGGCGGTGCCGTACGCGACGTAGACGACGTCGGCCAGCTCGTGCGCCAGCCGGTCGAGGGGGCCGCTCACCGCGACCTCGGCGACCTCGGCGGCCTCTTCGGCGAGCAGTTCACCCCGGTGTGCGGCGAGGGCGGGCGAGACCTCGGTGGGGTGCTGCGGGCGTCGAGCCCGCAGGCCAGGTGGAATTCGCGGACCAGGTCGGCGGGCGAAGTACTCATGCCACGACCCTAACGACCACCACTGACACTCCTGCGCGGCCACCGCTGTCGCGCCGGGCCACCTCGCCCTCCCGGGCGGTTGCCCACCTCTCCGGCGCCGATCAGCCCCGCCGATCCCCACAACCCGACGCGCACCCCGGCCCACTCCACTCCCGAGCCGTGCCGACAGCCCGCCCTGGTCAGCACCGCGTCCCGGCTGGCAGGATCGCGCGCATGTTCAAGGTGTTCTCCCGTATCAGCAGGCGCCGGGCCCTGCAGGGCGCGGCGGCCGGTTTCGTCGCGTTCGGGCTGTTGCTGTGGTGGCTGCTGCCCCTGGGCGACGAACCGCCGACCGGGACGATCACCTTCAGCACCGGGACCCCGCTCGGGGTCTACCAGGAGTACGGCAAACTCCTGCGCACCGAGCTGGACAAGGACATGCCGGGTCTCAAGGTGAAGCTGGTGAACAGCGCCGGGTCGCAGGAGAACGTCGCGCGCGTGGCGACCGGTCACGCCGACTTCACCATCGCCGCGGCCGACGCGGTGGAGACGTACGAGAAGGGCGGCAAGCCCGGTGCGTCCGAGCTGCGCGGGGTCGCGCGGCTCTACGACGACTACGTCCAGCTCATCGTCCCGCACGACTCGGACATCGACTCGGTGGCCGATCTGCGGGGCAAGCGGGTGGCCATAGGGCCCGACCGTTCCGGTGTGCGGTTGATCGCCGACCGGGTGCTCACGGCGGCCGGCATCGACCCGAAGAAGGGCGTTAAGCCGGTGCCGGCCGGTATCGACACCGGTCCGGATCTGCTCAGGCGGGGCAAGATCGACGCCTTCTTCTGGTCCGGCGGACTGCCGACGGACGGCCTGAAGGACCTCGCCGCCCATTACTCGTTCCGGTTCGTGCCCATAGAGGCCACCCTGGTCGCCAAGATGCACGAACAGGGCGACGCCACCCGCTACTACCGCGCCACGAACATGCCGGAGTCGGCCTACCCGAGCATCCAACGCGGGTCCACCGTGCCGACGATCGCCGTGTCCAACCTGCTGATGACACGCGAGGACCTGAACCCCGGCTCACCGAGTGGATCACCAAGACCGTGATCAAGAGCCGGGACGGCATCGGCGCGCACGTGCACTCCGCGCAACTCGTGGACCTGAGGACGGCGATCTACACCGACCCCTGGCCCTGCACGAGGGCGCCCGGCGCTACTACCGCTCCGTGAAGCCGTAGGCCGTAGGAGCGCCCAGGACCGTAACGACCCCGGACCGTAACGACCCGACCCCAGGCCATCTGCCCGCAAGGCCGGGAGGGCCCAACACAGGCCCCTGGAGGGCCCGTTCAGGCCGCTGGGCCGGTCCTGGGGACCGTGACCGTCACCTTGAGGCCGTGCGGCTCGTGGTGGGCGTATGTGAGAGAGCCGCCGCCCGCGGCCAGCAGGACCTGGGAGATGGACAGGCCGAGGCCGGAGCCCTTGATGTTCTGGTGGTGGCCGCTGCGCCAGAAGCGGTCCCCCACGCGCGAGTTCCTCCTCGGTGAGGCCCGGGCCGTGGTCCGCGACGACGACGGTCGAGGTCTCGCCGTTCGACGCGACCGTGACCTCGACGGACTCGTCCTCGGGCGTGAACTTCACCGCGTTGTCGATCACCGCGTCCAGGGCGCTGGACAGGGTGATCGGGTCGGCCCAGGCCGTGGTGGGCGGGCAACTGCCCACCAGCCGCACGCCCTTGGCCTCCGCCGTCGGTGCCCAGGCCGCGACGCGCTCGGCGGTCAGCGCGCCGATGTCGGTGATCCTGAGGTCGGCGTCCGCGTGCTCCGCCAGGGCCAGGTCGAGCAGGTCGTCCAGGACCTGGGTCAGACGCTTGCCCTCGGTGCGGACCGAGGCGATCTCGTCGTTGTCCTCCGGGAGTTCGAGTGCGAGCAGTTCGATGCGCAGCAGGAGCGCCGAGAGCGGGTTGCGCAACTGGTGCGAGGCGTCGGCGACGAAGGCGCGCTGCTGCTCCAGCACGTCCTCGACGTTGTCCGCCATCTCGTTGAACGAACGGGCCAGGCGCTGGAGTTCCGGCGGCCCGCCGGCGGCCGCGACCCGGGACTTCAGGCGCCCGGTGGCGATGTCGTGGGTGGTGGCGTCGAGGACGCGTACGGGGCGCAGGACCCAGCCGGTCAGCCGTAGGGCGGCGCCTACGGCGAGCAGCATCGCGGCGATCTCGCCTGCGCCGATCGTCAGCCAGCCGCGCAGGGTCCGTGAACGCATCGGTCCGGTGGGCGAGTCGGTGACCACGACCGCGATGACGTCGCCGTCGCGGATGACCGGCGAGGCGACGACCAGGCGGTCGCGCTGCCAGGGCCAGACCTGCTCCGGGTCATGGCTGCGGCGGCTGAGGAGCGCCTCGGCGAACGCGTCGCGCACCTCGCCCGTCTTGGGCACCAGGAAGTCGTCCGGGGCGTTCGCCATGGAGGTGTCGGTGCGGTAGAAGACGCCCGCGCGGATGCCGTAGACCTCGTAGTAGCTGGCGAGTTCGCGGTCCAGGGTCTGCTGGCGCTCGTCCGGGACCGTGTCGGCGGGGCGTGATCCCGTGGGCACGTCGGTGACGAACTGGGCGAGTGCCGCGAACCGCGCGGTGTCGTCGATACGGTCGACGATCACCTTCTGCTGCTGGGCCGCGGCCACGCTGATCGCGAGCGGTACGCCGAGCGCGAGCAGAACGGCCGCCAGCAGGACGATGAGCAGCGGGAGGAGCCGTGTGCGCACCCGTGCCCGCTACGCGGCCGGAGCGACGAGCCGGTAGCCCACGCCTCGTACGGTCTCGATCAGCGCGGGCATCCGCAGCTTGGCACGGAGGGACGCGACATGCACCTCCAGGGTGCGTCCCGTGCCCTCCCAGCTGGTGCGCCACACCTCACTGATGATCTGCTCCCGCCGGAAGACCACTCCTGGGCGCTGGGCCAGCAGTGCCAGCAGGTCGAACTCCTTGCGGGTCAGTTGGACGACCGAACCGTCCACGCTGACCTGGCGGGTGGGCAGTTCGATGCGCACCGGGCCGAGCCTGAGCGCGGTGTCGCCGTCGCCGCTCGCGTCCTCGTGGACGCTGCGCCGGCTGACGGCGTGGATACGGGCGAGCAGTTCCCCGGTGTCGTACGGCTTCACCACGTAGTCGTCGGCTCCGAGGTTGAGGCCGTGGATGCGGGAGCGCACGTCGGAGCGGGCGGTCACCATGATCACCGGGGTGCTGGTGCGCTTGCGGATCTTGCCGCAGACCTCGTAGCCGTCCTGGTCGGGCAGGCCGAGGTCGAGAAGGACGACACCGAAGACGTCGCCTTCGGGGACGAGTGCCTGGAGGGCCTCCTCGCCGCTGCGGGCGTGGGTGACGTCGAATCCGTGTCGCGCCAGGACCGCGGACAGAGCGGCTGCGACATGGTTGTCGTCCTCGACGAGGAGCAGTCTCATCCCGGCCCCCTCCGGTTCATCGTTCGTATGGTGTCGGCCTGTACAAAAGCATGACTCACGCACGCGTGCACCCAGGCAGTCACGCTGATGGACGAAGACGCAGTCAAGTGGGTTCCGGTTGCGCGCCGCTTCCGTTATCCAGCCGGTACGCGTCCCGGCGCCCGGTGCTACGACACGTGTCCGATTGCTATCCGATCGTGATGCTCAGATCTCGCTCAGATGTGATGACGCTGGTCGTACGGCCTCACTACTGTCCTCCGCAACCGACGAGGACGGAGCCAGCAAGCGATGACCGAAGTATCGGTGGCCAAGGAAAATGTGGCCGCGACCGGCGAACTCGTCGTCCTGAAGAGCGTCAACAAGCACTTCGGCGCGTTGCACGTACTCCAGGACATCGATCTGACGATCGCCCGCGGCGAGGTCGTCGTGGTGATCGGGCCCTCCGGGTCCGGGAAGTCCACTCTGTGCCGCACCATCAACCGCCTGGAGACGACCGATTCGGGTTCGATCACGATCGACGGCAAGCCGCTGCCCCAGGAGGGCAGGGAGCTGGCCCGGTTGCGTGCGGACGTCGGAATGGTCTTCCAGTCCTTCAACCTCTTCGCGCACAAGACCGTGCTCGAGAACGTGATGCTGGGTCAGATCAAGGTCCGCAAGGCCGACCGCAAGCAGGCCGAGGAGAAGGCCCGCGCGCTGCTCGACCGGGTCGGCGTGGCCACGCAGGCGGACAAGTACCCGGCCCAGCTGTCCGGCGGTCAGCAGCAGCGCGTCGCCATCGCGCGGGCGCTGGCCATGGACCCCAAGGTGATGCTCTTCGACGAGCCGACCTCGGCGCTCGACCCGGAGATGATCAACGAGGTGCTGGAGGTCATGCAGCAGCTCGCCCGGGACGGGATGACGATGATCGTCGTCACCCATGAGATGGGCTTCGCCCGCTCGGCCGCCAACCGCGTGGTGTTCATGGCCGACGGACGCATCGTCGAAGAAGCCGTGCCGGACCAGTTCTTCAGCAACCCGCGCAGCGACCGTGCCAAGGACTTCCTGTCGAAGATCCTGCACCACTGACGACCGCCGGCCGTCGCCGGCGTCCCCTGACGATCAGCCACGAGGGCTGACGAACCGCTACAGCCAGCCACTGGCGGCCCGCCGACGACGGGCGGCCGCCGACTGCCGCTGGGGCCCTGCACGCCCTGACGGCCGCCGTCACACGCCCTGACGGGCCCTCATCTCCGCACCAGTCAAAGGATGTTCACCATGAAGCTTCGCAAGGTCACCCTCTTCGCCAGCACCGCTCTCGTCCTCTCGCTCGCCGCGACGGCCTGCGGAAGCGGCGACAAGGACGACTCCGGTTCGGGCTCCGGCGGCGGCGGCAAGATCAAGATCGGCATCAAGTTCGACCAGCCGGGCCTCGGCCTGAAGCAGCCGGACGGCACCTACGCCGGCTTCGACGTGGACGTGGCGACCTATGTCGCCGGCCAGCTCGGCTACAAGCCCGCCCAGATCGAGTGGGTCGAGACCAAGAGCGCCGACCGTGAGAACGCGCTGGCGCGCGGCGACGTCAAGTTCATCGCGGCCACGTACTCGATCAACGACGAGCGCAAGAAGAAGGTCGACTTCGCCGGCCCCTACCTGCTGGCGCACCAGGACCTGCTCGTCAAGAAGGACTCGACGATCGCGAAGGCCACGGACCTCAACGGCAAGAACCTCTGTTCCGTGACCGGTTCGACCTCCGCGCAGAACATCCACGACACGATCGCCCCGAAGGCCAACCTCCGTGAGAACGCGGGCTACTCGGAGTGCATCGCGGCCCTCCAGAGCGGTGCCGTCGACGCGGTGACCACGGACGACTCGATCCTCGCGGGCTTCGCCGCGCAGGACAAGTTCAAGGGTCAGTTCAAGCTCGCCGGCCTGAAGCTCAGCAACGAGAACTACGGCATCGGCGTCAAGAAGGGCGACTCCGCGACCCTCGGCAAGATCAACACCGCGCTGGAGAAGATGGTCAGCAGCGGCGCCTGGCAGACCGCGGTGACCAAGAACTTCGGCCCGGCCGACTACAAGAACGAGCCCGCCCCGAAGATCGGCAACATCGTCAAGTAAGCCCGAGGAAACCCCGGTAAGGCAGGCCCCATACCCGGAAGCGCGGGAGATCGTGTTCGACTTTCTTCAAGGTTATGACGTCCTCGGGGCGTTCTGGATGACGGTGAAACTCACCGCCCTCTCCGCCCTCGGCTCCCTGGTCTGGGGCACCTGCTGGCCGGAATGCGGGTCAGCCCGGTCCCACTGATGCGTGGCTTCGCCACCTTCTACGTGAACACCGTCCGCAACATCCCCTGACGGTCATCATCGTCTTCACCTCACTCGGCCTCGCCGACATCTTCGGCGTCACCATGGGGGCGTCCGACGACTTCAAGGTGCAGGGTTTCCGGCTGGCACTGCTGGGTCTCGTGGCGTACCACGCGGCCTTCGTCTGTGAGGCGGTGCGCTCCGGCATCAACACGGTGCCGGTCGGCCAGGCGGAGGCGGCCCGCGCCATCGGGCTGAGCTTCAGTCAGGTACTGCGGATCGTCATCCTTCCGCAGGCGTTCCGCGCGGTCATCGGGCCGCTGGCGAACGTACTGATCGCCCTCACGAAGAACACCACCGTGGCGGCGGCGATCGGGGTCGCCGAGGCGGCGGCCCTGATGAAGACGATGATCGAGAACGAGGCCCAGACGGTCGCCATCGGCGCGGTCTTCGCGTTCGGCTTCGTGGTACTGACCCTGCCCACCGGCCTCCTCCTCGGCTGGCTGGGCAAGCGACTGGCGGTGAAGCGATGACCTCCGTCCTCTACGACGCGCCCGGCCCCCGTGCCAAGCGGCGCAACGTGCTCCTCTCCGTGGTGTTCTTCGTCCTGCTGGCCCTCTTCTTGTGGTGGGTCTGGCAGACGATGGACGACAAGGGGCAGCTGAAGTGGTCCCTGTGGCAGCCGTTCACCACGGCGGACGCCTGGACGACGTATCTGCTGCCGGGCCTCGGCGACACCCTGAAGGCCGCCGGCCTCGCCATGGTGATAGCCCTCCCCTGGGCGCGTTCTTCGGCATCGCCCGGATGTCCGACCACAGGTGGGTGCGGGTCCCCGCCGGAGTGGTGGTCGAGTTCTTCCGGTCGATCCCGGTCCTTCTGCTGATGCTGTTCGCGAACGAGTTCTACGTCCGCTCCACGGGCATCAGCAGCGAGGAACGGCCCCTGTACGCCGTCGTCACCGGCCTGGTGCTCTACAACGCCTCGGTGCTCGCCGAGATCGTCAGGGCGGGCATCCTGTCCCTCCCGAAGGGGCAGACGGAGGCCGCGTACGCGATCGGTCTGCGCAAGGGCCAGACGATGACGAGCATCCTGCTGCCGCAGTCCGTCACCGCCATGCTGCCGGCCATCGTCAGCCAGCTCGTGGTCATCGTGAAGGACACCGCGCTGGGCGGCGTGATGCTGGGCTTCACGGAGCTGCTCAACTCGCGCAGCACCCTGGCGGCCAACTACGCCAACGTGGTGGCGAGTTTCATCGTCGTAGGAATCATCTACATCCTGCTGAACCTCGCCCTCACCACCTTCGCGAGCTGGCTGGAGCGCAGGCTGCGGCGCAGCAAGAAGAGCACGGGCGCGACCGTCGACCTGGAAGACGCGACGGGGCTCAACCCCGCGCAGGTCGGCGGATCGTATGGGGCCAGCGCCGACGTAGTGTGATGATCCGTCAAAAGGCGTGAACGGCACACGGAGGCAGTGGCATGATCGCCACTGCCTCCGTCACTTGACGCAAGCACCGGCAATGGGTTGCATACGTTCTGTGATCGTGCACCCTGCTCCAACTTCCTGTTCACATGCGTCCCTGAGGACACCGTCACGGGCAGGGGGCGCCACACCGTGGACCCGGTGATCATCGTCGGGGCGGGGCCCGTCGGGCTCACGCTCGCCCTGGCACTGGCGCGGCAGGAGGTGCCCTCCGTCGTCCTCGACGAGGGCCCGGGCAAGGACGAACCGCGCCTCGCGCGCACCGTCGTCCTGCGCGAGGACACCACCGCGCTCCTGGAGCGGCTGACCGGCGCGCCGCTCGGCGGGGCCGGAACGCAATGGGCCGGATGGCGGTCGATGCGGCGCAAGCAGGTGACACGCGAGATCACCTTCGACGAGACCGAACCCGCCCCCTGCACATCGCCCAGCACGTCCTGACCGGCGCCCTCCGCCAGGCCCTCGCGGCCGAACGGCTGGTGAAGGTCGCCCCGGACAACCGCCTGGACTCGATCGAGCAGGAGCCCTCGGGCATCACCGCGCACACCCGCGGCCCCAACGGCACCTGGTGGCGCGGCAGTCACCTGGTGGGCTGCGACGGCCCGCGCTCGACCGTCCGCAAACTCCTCGACATCCGCTTCCCCGGCCGTACGGCGGTGGAGCGACACGCCGTGGCCGCGCTGCGCACGGAACTTCCGTGGCCCGACCAGGCGTTGTTGCATCGGGTGCCGCCGTGGCGGACGTCCGGACCCTCGGCGGCGGAGGTCACCGGACGCCCCCTCCCCGACGGCGTGTGGCGCCTGGACTGGCTGCTGCCCCCGGGCAAGGACCTGGTCACCCCCGAGCTGCTGCTGGCCCGCATCCGGGAGACGCTCGCGGGCTGGACCGAGGGCCCGACCCGCCGTACGAACTGCTCGACACCGGTGTGCATCGTGCACCACCGGCTCGCGCGGCGGTGGCGGGTGGGGCGGGTGTTTCTCGCGGGGGACGCGGCGCATCTGCTGGGGGCGCTCGGGACGCAGGGGCTGGACGAAGGGCTGCGGGACGCCGACAACCTCGCCTGGAAGCTCGCCCTGGCCTGGCACCACGGACCGCACGAGACGCTGCTCGACAGCTATCAGGAGGAGCGGCGGTCGGTTGTCGCCGCCCGGCTGCGCGCCGCCGACCAAGCGCTGCCGCTGGTGCGCGGCGGCGCCGGACTGCGCGCCGTCGTGCCCGGCTCGACGCGCAACCACGACGTGCTGCTCACGGACGGTCACCTGGGGCGCGGCGCGCTCGGTGCGCCGGGGGCGTACGCCGACTCGCCGCTCGCACCCCTGCACATCGAGGCGGAGATCCCCGTCGACACCCCGCCCGGCGCGCCCGTCGCCGACGTCCGGGTCACCGCCGAGGACGGCGCCTTCGTACGGCTGCGGGACCGCCTCGGGCGGGGATCCCTGCTGGTCGTGCTGGTCGCGCCGGGCACGGGCGTGTGGGAGCGCAAGCACTGGGTGACCGCCGGGATCATGCCCCGGCTCGCCGCCGCCGTGACCGCCCTGCCGCATCCGGCCGAGCTGCTGGTCGCCGAGAGCTACCCGGGCGCCGCCGCCCACACCGTCCTGCTCGTACGGCCCGACGGACACCTGGTCACAGCGCTGAGCGGGGTGCGTCCGGCCGACCTGTACACGGCGGCGGAGGCGACGCTGGGCGGTCCGGCGCGGACGGAGGCGACGGCCGGTTCGCGCTGAGGCCGGCGGGCCGGCCGCTGTCCACATAGTGACGGTGAGTTGACCGGTCCGCACCACCATGCTGTACTCCGAATCGTGACTGATACCTCTGTCCACCTGTGGCGGAAGGTCCATCTGGACCTTGTCCGCTACGTGGGCTGCGTGTGTCACATCTCCTGCTGAATTCGCATCTCCCTCACCCGCGCGCGCCACTTTTGTGATGCCTGCGCGCACCTTCGCGAACTTTCATCAGGACGGTGCACGTGTCTGTCTTCCCTTCTGCCCCCGTGTCCCCCGCCGCGCCCGCGCAGGCCCCGACACAGGCGGACCTCCTCGACTTCGTCCGGCGCACGGCCGCCGACGCCGAGCTGATCGCCTCGCTCCCCTCGACCCCGAAGGCCGCACCTGGGTACGGCTCGAAGGCCCCGGCGGCAGTGAGGCGTGGCTGATCGGCTGGCCGCCCGGCAGCGGGACCGGCTGGCACGACCACGCCGAGTCGGTCGGCGCCTTCCTCACCGCCGCCGGCGAACTCAAGGAGAACTCGCTCGCCGCTCGACTCCCCAGCCACGGCTGGAAGACCCTCGAACTGGAGGAGGGCGTGGACCGCGAGCGCCGGCTGCCGACCGGCAAGGGCCGCGCCTTCGGCCGCCACCACGTCCACGAGGTGCTCAACGAGTCCCTCGACGGGCACGCGATCTCCGTCCACGCCTACTACCCGCCGCTGCCGCAGATCCGCCGCTACAGCCGTACGGGCCCGGTGCTGCGCCTGGAGCAGGTCGAGCGCCCGGAGGACTGGCAGTGAGCGCCGTACGCGAACAGCCGCCCGGCATAGACGAGTTGCTGGAGCGGGTCCGCGCGGACTACGAACGGATCGAGGCACGGGCCGCGTACGAAGCGGCCCGCGACGGCGACGCCCTCCTGGTCGACATCCGCTACGCCGCCCTGCGCGACCGGGACGGCCTCATCCCCGGCGCCCTGGTCGTCGAGCGCAACGAACTGGAGTGGCGCCTCGACCCCGGGGCAGCCACCGTGCCCCGAAGCCACCGGCCACGACCTGCGCGTCGTGGTGATCTGCAACGAGGGCTACGCGTCCAGCCTGGCGGTCGCTTCCCTGCACCAACTGGGCCTGCACCGCGCGACGGACCTCGTCGGCGGCTTCCAGGCCTGGAAGGCCGCCGGGTTGCCGGTCACGTTTTCCTAGACACCCTGTCTACGTCAGGACGGGATGTCGCACTCCGTCCGCTCTGCCTGTGGCAGGGCGGACGGTCCTACTTCGGGCGCGCTGTCCACGACGTGACCGTCCGGCCGCTCACAGCCCGTCGGAGGGGCAGTAGAGCGGGGCGGTGTCCGCGTTGCCCTTGGTGATCAGGCGGGCCGGCGTCGTGGCGATCTTCTGCACCTTCTCCTTACGGAGAAGGCTGATGGCGTTGGTGACGGCCAGTTCGCCCGTGTCCTTGGCCGAGTTGGAGACGGTGGCGGCGAAACGGCCGTCCTTGAGAGCGGCCAGCGCCTCGTCGGTGCCGTTGACCGTCACGATCCTGACCTTCTTGCCACCGGCCGCGTCGAAGGCCTCGCGGGCGGCGAACGCCATCTCCTCGTTGGCGACGAAGGCGTAGTCCAGATCGGGATGCGCCCTGATCATGCCCTCGGCGACGGTCCTGGCCTTCGCGGCGACGAACATGGCGGGCTGGTTCGCGACCACCTTCGCGTTCGCCGGGAGCCCTTTGGTGAACCCGCCGACGAGCAGATCGGAGGCCGCGCCCGGGGCGCCCGCGATGACACCCACCTGTACGTCACGTCCTGCGGCGTCGTCCCTGATCCAGTCGGCGTCCAGCTTGCCCACCGTCTTCAGGTCGACGACGACGGCCCCCAGGATGTCGTTCGGATCGGCGCTGACCGAGGTCAGGAAGATCGGGATGTGCGCGGCCTTGGCCTTGGCGATGTCGCTCTTGAGGGCGGTGGTGTCGACGGTCTGCACGATGATCGCGTCGACATGGCGGGCGATCATGTCCTGGATGTTGGACAGTTCCCGCGCGGCGTCCTGATGCGAGTCGGCCGTGACGAGCTTCGCGAAGTTGCTCCTGGCCGTGTTCTCGATCGACCGTTGCAGACAGGTGTGGAACTCCGTGCTGCCGCCGTTGACGAACCCGAGAGTGGTGGGCCCGTCGTGGGCGGGCGTCGCACTGGACTCCAGCCCGCAACCACTCAGTAGGAGACCGGCACCGGCCATGAGGACGACCAGGGTTCTTCGGTGGTGCGCGGGCAGGGACAACGACAAGGGTGGCCGCCTTTCAGGGCGTACGAGGACCGGTCGACGAGCGGCCGAAGGCACTCAGGCAGTCCTGACTGCGGCTCAGCAGGCGGAGAGCGCCGGGGAGTTGAGGCTTAGGGATCGCGGGTCGGCAGCAGAAGCTACCCCCTGGCCAAACATGCGCACCCTCCGCGAAATGCAGGCTAAGTCTGCGCGGTGTGCACCCTGGTGGGGGTGGGTGGCTTCTGGGGCTGACGGTCGGGGTTCGTCCAGGGCGGGCGTCTGATTGCCTCTCGGGTGTACGTCCGTGGGCTTCCCTGTGCGGCGTGCGTACTGGGGGCTCCGTCCCAGGTACGCGTCCGGGCTTCCCGGGCGGTTTCCATCGCTCACTGTCTGGCGGTCGCCACCGTGACCGCTCGGACCATGAGCGCCACCCGGCCCGGCAACGCCGTGGGAACGAGGGCGAGGGTGTCGGCCACCGCGATCACCGTGAGGTACACGAGGGGTTCGACCGACGGGGGCGCCCGGCCGGTCATCCCGACGCTGAACGCGGTCAGGACGGCGAGGGCGATACCGCTGCCGAGGGCGGTGGCGATAAGCAGCGCCGAGAGCGCCTCGGTGCGCACGCAGCATGCGCAGTACCTGACGGCGGGTCGCCCCGGCGAGGCGGAGCAACGCGAAATCCCGGACACGCTCCGCGACCGACATGGCAAGTGTGTTGACCACGGCGATGGCAGTGAAGGCCAGAACAAGTCCCATGGCCAGGTAGTTGACCTCGGCGTTCGCCTGCTGCCGCCGCGCCTGGAGCGAGTCGGCTTCGGCTGGCGCAAGAACTTGACGCCCGGGAACTCACGGAGGGTAGTCGCGAGTTGTGTCTGTGTACGGGTCGTGCTGACGAGGACGGAGGAGGCGAGCGGATTGTCGACGTGCCGGGCGACGAGATCGTGCGCGAAGGTGAGATCGCCGAAGCCGAGACCTCTGGCGTAGACGGCGAAAACGGTGAGCGTGCGGGGGCGGGGCGTGCCGTCGTCGCCGAGCGTCAGCTTGAGGGTGCTGCCGGGCTTCAAGTGGAGCTGGTCCGCGGCCAGTTCGCTTACGGCCGCGGTGCGCTCGGTGAGCCCGCGGAGTGATCCGGCGGTGACGTCGGGATCCCAGGCGCGGGTGAGTCCCGCCGGCGTGCCGCCCTGTGCCGCGTATGTGGCGAGGCCCACGTGGACTGTCGTACGGACGACTTCGGTGACGCCGTCGTGCCGGGCGCGGAGCTGCCGTGCGGCTTCTGCCGGGACGCCCGGCCCCTGGGAGGCGAGGACCCCGTCTGCGCGGACACCTTCCCGGACGGTGCTTGCCTGAACGCGGTCGGCGCCCCCGCGCGTCCACCGTGTTCAGGACGTTCGCACCACCGAAGGGTGAGATCCGGAACTGTTCCGGATCAGTACCCCTCGTCCCCGAGGAACTCCGTGTCCTCGCCCTCTTCCTCCAGCGCCTGTCGGACCACTCTGAGGGCCATGCCCTGGGAGTAGCCCTTGCGGGCCAGCATGCCCGCGAGGCGGCGCAGCCTCTTGTCGCGGTCGAGGCCTCGGGTCGACCGCAGTTTGCGGTCGACCAGTTCACGAGCCGTCGTCTCCTCCTGCTCGGAGTCGAGCTGGGAGACGGCCTCGTCGATCAGTGTCGAGTCGATGCCCTTGGTGCGCAGCTCCTGGGAGAGCGCGCGCCGGGCCAGGCCTCGTCCGCGGTGTCGGGACTCCACCCAGGCGTCCGCGAACGCGCCGTCGTTGATGAGCCCGACCTCCTCGAACCGCGACAGCACCTCGTCGGCCACCTCGTCCGGGATCTCCCGCTTGCGCAGGGCGTCCGCGAGTTGCTTGCGGGTGCGCGGGTTCCCGGTGAGCAGGCGCAGACAGATACCCCGCGCCCGCTCAGCCGGGTCCGCCGGTGGCTCCTCCTTCTCGGCCCTCGACGAGGAGAAGTCACCCCCGTCCTCTCCGGACGACTCGCCGAAGCCACGGCCACGGCGCCCGCGTCTACCGCGCGCGCGCCGTCACCGCGCGCCGAAGACCCTCTCGAGCCGCCCTGGTCACGCGCTCCACGGCTACGGCGTGAGCCGCGGCCGTACCGCGTCGTCATCGGCGGACTCGTCGCCGGGCGAACTGCCGCCGGGCGCCGAGCTCCTGAAAGGCCGGCCGGTGCCCGCCGAACCGTCGCCGGGCTCCGAGCCGCCGAAAGGCGGACCGGGCTCCCCCGCGAAGCCGCCGACCGACCACGTGCCGCCCGGCTCACCGCCGTACGGCTCCTCGAACCTGCCGTCCGCACCGTGGGCCAAGCCGTCGCCGCCTTCCCCGCGCCCCTGGGGGCGCCGGGATACGCGTACTGGACCAGTCCGTTCGTCGTGTCACGGGTCAGCTCTTGGCTGCCGCGGCCTTGACTTGGTGGTCTTGGCCGCCGCCGGAGCGGGCACCGCCTTGGCGGCGTCGTCCGTGGCGGGGGACCGCCGCGTCCGCGACCGGCTCGGCCGCGGGCTTGTCCTTCTCAGGACGGACACCCACGCCCAGCTTCTCCAGGATCTTCTTCTCGATCTCGTTGGCCAGGTCGGGGTTGTCCTTCAGGAAGTTGCGCGCGTTCTCCTTGCCCTGGCCGAGCTGGTCGCCCTCGTACGTGTACCAGGCACCGGCCTTGCGGACGAAGCCGTTCTCCACGCCCATGTCGATCAGGCCGCCCTCGCGGCTGATGCCGTGGCCGTAGAGGATGTCGAACTCGGCCTGCTTGAAGGGCGGTGCGACCTTGTTCTTGACGACCTTGACGCGGGTGCGGTTGCCGACCGCGTCGGTGCCGTCCTTCAGGGTCTCGATACGGCGGATGTCGAGTCGCACCGAGGCGTAGAACTTCAGGGCGCGGCCACCGGTCGTGGTCTCCGGCGAGCCGAACATCACCCCGATCTTCTCGCGAAGCTGGTTGATGAAGATCGCGGTGGTCTTGGACTGGTTGAGCGCGCTCGTGATCTTCCGCAGCGCCTGGCTCATCAGGCGGGCCTGCAGACCGACGTGGCTGTCACCCATCTCGCCCTCGATCTCCGCGCGCGGCACGAGCGCCGCGACGGAGTCGATGACGATGAGGTCGAGGGCGCCGGAGCGGACCAGCATGTCCACGATCTCCAGGGCCTGCTCGCCGTTGTCCGGCTGGGACAGGATCAGGTTGTCGATGTCGACGCCGAGCTTCTTCGCGTACTCGGGGTCGAGGGCGTGCTCCGCGTCCACGAACGCGACCTGGCCGCCGGCCCGCTGGGCGTTCGCCACCGCGTGCAGGGTCAGGGTCGTCTTGCCGGAGGACTCCGGGCCGTAGACCTCCACCACTCGGCCGCGCGGCAGGCCGCCGACGCCGAGGGCGACGTCCAGTGCGGTCGACCCGGTGGGGATGACCTCGATGGGCTCGTTCGGCCGCTCGCCGAGGCGCATCACCGCGCCCTTGCCGAATTGCCGTTCAATCTGTGCGAGTGCGGCGTCCAACGCCTTCTCGCGGTCGGTTCCTGCCATGGGTTCCACCCGGTTTGCTTGAGTCGATCGCTTCACGTCAAAGACGCTAACGCCTGCCACTGACAATGCGCCCCGACGCCCGTCCGGCCTGTGGATAACTCGGACACTTCGCCATCAAAAGCCTGTCGAAATGCCCGTCATGGCCTCGCCGGAGCTTCCATAAGAATGGATGTTCGATTTTCGTGTCAAGCGCACCACGCGGCACTCACGTCACCGATCTCCTCTGACGCCGAACGCCGTACCGACGCTTCGAACGACATGGAAATCCTTCCTGTGCCGGGCGCCTGGCCCCTTGACTGACGGCAGCAGCCAACGCCGACCGACCACAAGGAGAACGCGATGAAGACGTGGAAGCGCGCGGGGATCGCGGCCGTACTGACCGCGGTGGCCATCGGCATCACGAGCCCGGCGGCATCGGCCGCTCCCATGCCGTGGGAGACCAGCCTCGTGCACAGGCCCGCGCCGACGCAGAGCACGGCGATCGTCCCGGCCGGCGAGACCGGTACCGTCACCATCCTGTGCAGCGGCAACTGCTACCAGTAGCCCCCGGGCGCCGCGCGCTATCGAACCGGCCGACAGCGCACGTTGACCGCGCCCGCGTGGTCGCCGCCGTTCAGGAGACCGAGCCGGACGGGGGTGCCTCCGGGGTTGTCGATCGTGGGGTGGGCGGCGCGTCGTCGGGGTGGTGCGTGAGGACGAACACCGGTCCCTGCCACGCGCCCCCGTAGACGCTGCCCGCATCGGGGAAGGCGTCGAAGCCGTCCCGGCCGCCCAGTACGGCGCCGGTCATCGCGACGTACTCCTCGACGAGGCCGGGCCGGAACCAGAACCCCGTCATCCAGTCCATCGCATGCCCCGGCCCCGCCACGAACCCGTCCAGCGACATCGTGAAGCGCCACAGCACCTTGCCCGCGGCGGTCTGCCGCCCGGTGTCCGCCGGCGGTGGGGGTGGGCGCGATGTCGCTGCGCTGCGGGCTCTTCGCACGTCTTCGGGGGCCTACTTCCGCCGTCGTACGGCGGGTGCCTTCGGTCGTACGACGACTGCGGGACGGGTTCCCGCGAGGCTCGGGCCATGAAGCTGCGCGTACGTCCCGCCGAGCGTCTCTGCCATGTGATCGGTGCCCTGTTGATCCTCTCCGGGCTCGTGCACCTGGGGGTGTTCGCGGTCGATGGCGGCCCCTGGTACGGGCCTGTCTCCTGGCGCAAGCCCGTCACGTTCGGGCTCTCCTTCGGGGCGACGCTGATCGCGGTCACCTGGGTCACGTCGTATCTGCGCATCGGGGCCCGGCTGCGCACCGTGCTGCTCGTCGTGTTCGCCGCCGACTGCGTCGTGGAGGTCGGCGGCATCACCCTTCAGGCGTGGCGCCGGGTGCCGTCGCACCTCAACATGGAGACGCCCTTCGACACGGCGGTGTCCATGATGCTCGCGGTGGGCGGCGGCGTCCTCGTGGTGCTGCTCACCGTGTTCGCGGTGACGTCCTTCCGTCACCGGCCGACGGGTCCTACGGGGATGGCGCTCGCGGTGCGTTCCGGGTTCGCGATCATGCTCGTGGCGCTGGCCTCTGGCGCCGCGATGATCGCGCGCGGGGTCGTCCTCGCCCGGACCGGTCACCAGGAGGCGGCGTACCACTCGACGGCCCCGCTCAAGCCGCTGCACGGGTGAGCCTGCACGCCGTCCTGGTCCTACCCGCACTGGCGTGGCTGCTGTCCCGCACGTCCTGGAGCGAGACCGTACGGCTGCGGGTCGTGGAGGTGGCGGTCGGCTGCTACGTCGTCGCCGTGGCCGGTGCCGGGGTGTGGGCGGTGCTCACGTGCTGACCGCGACGGGCCGGTGTTCTCGCCGATCATCCCTCGGGAGGCCCGGCAAGTCCTCCCTCAGGAGGAGCTCTCGCCGGAGTCTCTCGGCTTGGAGTCGGTCGGCTCGGAGTCGGTCGCTTCCGGATCGGCCGACCGCGAGTCGGCTCTCCCGGAGTCGGTCGAACCGGTGGCGTCGGTCGTACGGGCGGGGCCGGTCGTGCCGGCGGCGGCCTCTGTCAGCTCCGCTGCCCCCTCCCCAGGGCGCCGCTCCCACAGCCCACGTACGCGTGTCAGCAGGCCGGGGCCACCCGGGCCGCGGGTCGTCCGGTGGCCCTGGACCCGGGGTCGTCCGTGACGTCGTAGCGCTTCACGTACGCCCCGAGGAACGCCTGGAGCGTGGCGACGGCCGGGATGGAGATCAGCGCGCCCACGGCGCCCAGGAGCGCGGTGCCCGCGATGACCGAGCCGAAGGCGACGGCGGGGTGGATGTCGACGGTCTTCGCGGTCAGCTTGGGCTGCAGCATGTAGTTCTCGAACTGCTGGTAGACCACGACGAAGATCAGCACCCACAGCGCGTACCAGGGGTTCACGGTGAAGGCGATCAGCATCGGCAGGGCGCCCGCCAGATACGTGCCGATGGTCGGGATGAACTGGGAGACCAGGCCCACCCAGACGGCGAGCACGGGCGCGTACGGGATGCCCAGCGCCTGCAGCAGGATGTAGTGCGCCACTCCGGAGACCAGCGCCATCAGGCCGCGTGAGTATATGTAGCCGCCTGTCTTGTCGACGGCGATCTCCCACGCGCGCAGCACCTCGACCTGCCGGGCGGGCGGCAGTACGGAGCACAGCGCGCGCCGCAGCCGCGGCCCGTCAGCGGCGAAGTAGAACGAGAACAGACCGATCGTCAGCAGTTGGAAGAGGCCGCCGAGCACCTGGGTGGACACGTCCAGCACGCCGGTCGCGCTGTTCTGCACGTACTTGCGCAGCCAGTCGGAGTGGAGCAGACCCTCTTGGATGTCGACCCGTCTGAGGTCGGTGTGGAAGTGCCCGTTGACCCAGTTGATGACGGAGTCGAGGTAGTCCGGGAAGTCCTCGATCATCTTGATGATCTGGCCGGCGAGCATCGACCCGAGGAGCGTGACGAACCCGGCGCACACGATCAACAGGCCCAGGAAGACCAGGAAGGTGGCGAGTCCCGGCGCATCCCGAAGGCGGCCATGCGGCTCACCGCGGGCTCTATGGCGAGGGCCAGGAAGAACGCGATGAGGATGTTGATCAGCAGCCCGATGAGCTGGTGGAAGGCCCAACTGCCCAGCTGGAACACGGCGACGAGGGCGAGCGCGAGCACCATGGCGCGCGGCAGCCAGCGCGGCATGCCCGGGCGAGGCACGGCGCCGTCGGCCGGGGGCCGGGTCGGCGGCGTCGCATCGGTCGGGGATGTCCGCGGGGCGTCGCGCCCGGTCTCGTCAGTGACTGCCACGGTGCAAGTCTCGCCTACGCCACTGACAACCGGTCACCACCGTCGATCTTCGTGACCGATCAGCGACTTTGGGGCGGATGATCAGCGGCTCTGCTGCGGAACGTTCATGACGTCGCAGACCACACGCCATACGTCCTTGGCCTCCCAGCCCGCGTCCAGCGCCTCGCGCACCGTCCGCCCACCGAGTTCCGTCATCACATGATCGCGCGCGAAGCTCTCGGCGTACCCCGCGCCAAAGTGCTCCGTCATCCGCTGCCAGAAGACCGTCAACCGCATGACACCAGTATCCCGCCCTGAGAGTGGGACCAGGTCGGGACCCCTTGCGGAGACCGCTTTCCGTCCTACGGTCTGACCCATGGCCGAAACAGGAGCTTCCCCACTCCCTCCGACGCCCCCGGCGCACTCCCCGCTCTTCCGCGCCGAGCACTTCGTCTGGCTCACCGCGCGCGTGCTGGAGCAGCGCCTCTTCGCGTACCACTTCCTCAACGGCGAACCCGATCCGGTGGAGACCGCGCTGGACGCCTACCGCAACGAGGACGGCGGCTACGGGCACGCCCTGGAGCCCGATCTGCGCGGCCCGGTCAGCCAGCCACTGCACACCGGGCACGCGCTGCGCGTCCTGGACGCCGTCGGGCGCTGCGGCGGGCAGCGGGTGGAACGTGTGTGCCGGTATCTGACCTCGGTCTCCACGGCCGACGGCGCGCTGCCGGCGATCCTTCCCGGCCAGCGCGGCTATCCGACGGCGCCCTTCGTGCCGATCGTGGACGACCCGCCCAGTGAACTCCTCGCCACCGGGCCGGTGGTGGGCCTGCTGCACCGCAACGAGGTGTGGCACGCGTGGCTGTTCCGGGCCACCGACTACTGCTGGCAGGCCGTCGACGCCCTGGAGAAGTCGCACCCGTACGAGATCGAGGCCGCCGTCGCCTTCCTGGACTCGGCGCCCGACCGCCCGCGCGCGGAGGCGGCGGCCGACCGCCTCGGCCGCCTGGTGCGCGAGCACCGGCTCGCCGCCCTGGACCCGGAGCACCTGGAGGCGTACCCGGTCGCCCCGGATACGCGCCGGGCGAGCACCACTTCCCGTACGACTACGCGAAGACGCCGAGTTCGCTGGCGCGCGCGTGGTTCACGGACGACGAGATGGCCCGCTCCCTGGACCACCTCGCAGGCGACCAGCGCGAGGACGGCGGCTGGCCGATCCGCTGGCGTCAGTGGGCGCCGGGCATCGCCCTGGAGGCACGCCCCATGGTGACCATCCAAACCTTGCGCACCCTGAAGGCGTACGGCCGTCCCGTGGGCTGATCCCGGGGCGCGTCAGCCGCCGATGGCCCGCACGCCCGCCGTCACCACGACGGCCGCCGCGACGACGAGCAGGAACGGTGCCCGCAGCACCAGCGCCACGGCGGCCGCCGCGAGTCCCGCGGCCCGGGCGTCGAGCACGAGCGCGTGCCCGTCGGCGAAGGTCTGCTGGGCCGTGAGCGCGGCGAGCAGGGCGACCGGCAGCAGGGCGGCGAGCCGCCTCACCAGCGGCCGTTCCAGCGCCCCGCGGGCACCAGCAGTCCGGCGAGCTTGACGACGTAGCAGCCGATCGCGGTCGCCGCGATCGCGATCCAGACGGTCAACGGTCCTCCTCCTGTGTGTCGTTGTGTGTCCCTCCGTGCCGTCGGCCCTCTACGTAGAGGGCGATCGGCGCCGCGAGAGCGGCGGCCAGGACCGGCACACCGGCCGGCAGCACGGGCAGTAGGCCGAGTCCCAGAAGGACCGCGAGAGCGGCGACGGCACGCTCCGTGGTGGTCGTGAGCATGGGTGCCAGCAGCGCCAGGAAGACGGCGGGCCCGGCCGCGTCGAGACCCCACGCGTCCGTGTCCCCGATGGCCTTGGCGCCCAGCGCGCCGAGCAGCGTGGTGAGGTTCCACAGCAGGTACAGGCTGAGCCCGGTGACGGTGAAGCCGATCCGCGCGGCCCGTCGCGTGGGCTGCGCGAGCGTGACGGCCGTCGTCTCGTCGATGACCCACTGAGCGGCGAACGGGCGCACCGCGCGCGGGAGGGCCAGCACCTGCGAGAGACGCAGCCCGTAGAAGGTGTTCCGCACCCCCAGGAAGAAGGCTCCCGCCGCCGCGGTGAGCGGATTGCCGCCGGCCGCGAGTGCCCCCACGAGCGCGAACTGGGATGCCCCGGTGAACACCAGCAGACTGAGAGCGCAGGTCTGCAGCAGGCTGAGCCCGCCACCGGCCGAGGTCACCCCGAAGGCGAACCCGGACAGCCCTACGGCGATCCCTACCCGAGGGCGTCCCGTACGACGGCGGAGTCCGGCCTTTCTGCCGCCTCGGGGCTCGTCTCCCTTCCGGTCCAGTCCCTTCCGCTCCGGCGCGTATGTCTTCTGAAGCGATCTGTTCTGCCACGCGTCGAACGGTAGGAGCAGCCGCTGCTCCGCGTCTTGTACGTTCTTGCGCTCCCGCTGGTAGGCGCCCGGGGCACGCCCACGATCCGGGCGAAGTGCCGGTTGAGGTGCGGCTGGTCCGTGAAGCCGACGGCTACGGCGGCCTCCGCAGGACCCGTACCCGCGTCCAGGAGGCGACGCGCCCGGCGCACACGGGCGTCGGTCAGCCAGGTGTGGGGCGGCATCCCGTAGGCGTTCCGGAAGGCGCGCAGCAACGCGAAGGGGCTGGTCCCCAGGTCCCGGGCGAGCTCCTCCAGGGTGGGTGGTTCCGCCATGCGCGCTTCCAGCACGGCACGCGCGCGTGCGGCGACCCGGTCGCCCGCCGTGGGCACGACGCGCTGTGGCAGCGGGCCGCCGTTGAGCCGGAGCAGCCTGGTGACGGCGACCCGCAGCAGGGTGTCGGCGGCGAGCGCGTTGCCCTCGTCGGCCGCGCGCAGGATCTGGTGGACGAGGCCGACGGTGTGGGGGTCGTCGAGCACGGGACTGACGAAACCGGGGTACCGCGGATCGAGGTGGTCTCGGCGGCTATCGCGGCCACCACCTCGGGCGACGGGTAGACCGCCCCGTACCGCCAGCCCTCGGGCACACCCGCCCGGCCGGTGTGCGGAGTGTCCGGGTTGACCAGCGCGAGCGCTCCGGCCCCGGCGGACACGTCGCCCCCGCCGTGCTGGAACACCTCGACGCCGTCCGAGATGGCGGCGATGACGAAGTTCTCGTGCGTGTGCCGGATGAACGTCTTGTGGATGTACCGGGCCCGCAGCAGGTCGACGCCGGGCAGCTCCGTGTACCGCCAGTGCCTCGCCAGCTCGCCCGAACCCGCCATACGGCCATTCTCCGCCACGGCGAGGCGAGGGCGCGGTCCCGGCCACGGCGGCCGGAAGCCGCCGAAACGATCCTGCCTGCGACGGCCGACAGGGAGCCGAAACGATCCGGCGAACAACCGTCGCAGAATTTCCGCAGGTCAGACGGATTGTCAGTGGTCGGGTGCAGGATGGACGCATGGTCAGTTCCGCACACCGAGCCCTCGACGGCTTCTCCCCGCGACCCGCGGCTGGTTCACGGGGGCCTTCTCCGCGCCCACCGCGGCCCAGGCGGGCGCGTGGAAGGCCATCGGCGAGGGCTCGGACGTGCTGGTGGTCGCCCCGACCGGTTCCGGCAAGACCCTGGCCGCCTTCCTCGCAGCCCTGGACCAGCTCGCCGCGACACCCCCGCCCGCCGACCCGAGGAAGCGTTGTCGCGTTCTGTACGTGTCTCCGCTGAAGGCCCTCGCGGTCGACGTCGAGCGCAACCTCCGCTCCCCCCGCTCACCGGCATCCGCCAGGAATCCGTCCGCCTGGGCCTGCCCGAGCCCGAGGTCAAGGTCGGTATCCGCTCCGGTGACACCCCGCCCGCCGAGCGGCGCGCCTTGTCCACCCGCCCGCCGGACATCCTGATCACCACCCCGGAGTCCCTGTTCCTGATGCTGACGTCGGCCACGCGCGACGCGCTGACGGGCATCGAGACGGTGATCCTGGACGAGGTGCACGCGGTCGCTGGCACCAAGCGGGGCGCGCACCTCGCGCTGTCCCTGGAGCGGCTGGACGAGCTACTGCCGAAGCCGGCCCGCCGTATCGGCCTCTCGGCGACCGTGCGCCCGGTCGACGAGGTCGCCCGCTATCTCTCCCCCGCGGCAAGGTGGAGATCGTCCAGCCGAAGTCCGGCAAGGAGTTCGACCTCTCCGTGGTCGTGCCGGTCGAGGACCTGGGCGAGTTGGGCGGCTCCCCGGTGGCGGACGGCAGCGAGGGCAAGGAGAAGCCCTCGATCTGGCCGCATGTCGAGGAGCGCATCACCGACCTCGTCCAGGCGCATCGTTCAACGATCGTGTTCGCCAACTCCCGCCGCCTGGCGGAGCGTCTGTGCAACCGGCTCAACGAGATCGCCTACGAGCGCGCGACCGGCGAACCCCTGGACGAGCATCACGCACCGGCCGAGCTGATGGGCGGCTCCGGCGCCGCCCAGGGCGCGCCCCAGGTCATCGCCCGCGCCCACCACGGGTCGGTCTCCAAGGAGCAGCGCGCCCAGGTCGAGGAGGACCTCAAGGCGGGCCGGCTGCCCGCCGTGGTGGCCACGTCCAGCCTGGAGCTGGGCATCGACATGGGCGCCGTCGATCTCGTCATCCAGGTGGAGTCCCCGCCCTCCGTGGCCTCCGGCCTCCAGCGCGTGGGCCGCGCGGGACACCAGGTCGGCGCGGTCTCCACCGGCGTGGTGTTCCCGAAGTACCGGGGCGACCTCGTCCAGGCCGCCGTGGTCACCGAGCGGATGCGCACCGGCTCCATCGAGTCCCTCAAGGTCCCCGCCAACCCCTGGACGTCCTCGCCCAGCAGCTCGTCGCGATGACGGCGCTGGACACCTGGCAGGTCGACGACCTGCTCGCCACGGTCCGCCGGGCCGCCCCCTTCGCCTCGCTCCCGGAGTCGGCGTTCACGGCCGTGCTCGACATGCTCGCGGGCCGTTACCCCTCGGACGCGTTCGCCGAGCTGCGCCCGCGCGTGGTGTGGGACCGCGTCGCCGGCACGATCACCGGCCGCCCCGGAGCGCAGCGCCTCGCCGTCACCTCCGGGGCACGATCCCCGACCGCGGCCTCTTCGGGGTCTTCCTCGCGGGCGCCGACCCCAAGAAGGGCGGCGGCCGGGTCGGCGAGCTGGACGAGGAGATGGTCTACGAGTCCCGGGTGGGTGACGTCTTCACCCTCGGCACCAGCTCCTGGCGGATCGAGGACATCACCCGCGACCGCGTCCTGGTCTCCCCGCGCCCGGCGTGCCGGGCAGGCTCCCGTTCTGGAAGGGCGACCAGCTGGGCCGCCCGCTCGAACTGGGCCGCGCGGTGGGCGCGTTCCTGCGCGAGGTCGGATCGCAGCCCAAGGAGGACGCCCGCCTGCGCCTCCTCGCCGCCGGCCTCGACACCTGGGCCGCGGAGAACGTGCTGTCGTACCTGGCCGAGCAGCGCGAGGCCTGTGGCCACATCCCGGACGACCGCACGATCGTCGTGGAGCGGTTCCGCGACGAGCTGGGCGACTGGCGCGTGGTCATCCACTCCCCTTCGGCGCGCAGGTCCACGCCCCCTGGGCCCTCGCCCTCGGCGCCCGCCTCTCCGAGCGCTACGGCATGGACGCCCAGGTGATGCACGCCGACGACGGCATCGTCCTGCGCCTGCCCGACGCCGACCTGATGGGCCTGGACCTGCTCGACCAGGAGCCCATGAAGGCGGGCACGGAGTACGACGCCGACCGGGCCCCGGTAGGAGCGGCGGACGTCGCCTTCGACAAGGGCGAGGTCAACCAGCTCGTCACCGACCAGGTCGGCGGCTCGGCCCTGTTCGCGGCCCGCTTCCGCGAGTGCGCCGCCCGCGCGCTGCTGCTGCCGCGCCGCAACCCCGGCAAGCGCACGCCCTTGTGGCAGCAGCGTCAGCGCGCGGCCCAACTGCTCCAGGTGGCCAGCGAGTTCGGGTCGTTCCCGATCGTCCTGGAGGCGGTCCGCGAGTGCCTCCAGGACGTCTTCGACGTCCCGGGCCTCACCGAGCTGATGGGCGACCTGGAGTCCCGCAAGGTCCGCCTCGTAGAGGTCACCACCCCCGAGCCGTCCCCCTTCGCCCGCTCCCTCCTCTTCGGGTACGTCGCCCAGTTCCTCTACGAGGGAGACTCACCGCTCGCCGAGCGCCGCGCCCGCCGCCCTGTCCCTGGACTCCCACCTGCTGGCCGAGCTGCTCGGCCAGGCGGAGCTGCGCGAACTGCTCGACGCCGAGGTGCTGACCGAGCTGGACGCGAGCTGCAGTGGCTCACCGACGACCGCCGCATCAAGGACGCCGAGGGCGTCGCCGACCTGCTGAGGATGCTCGGCCCGCTCACCGACGCCGAGTTGGCCGAGCGGGGCGCCGCGCCGCAGTGGGCCCAGGAGCTGGCCTCGGCCCGCCGCGCGATCCGGGTCCGTATCGCCGGTGCCGACCACTGGGCGGCGATCGAGGACGCGGGCCGCCTGCGCGACGCGCTCGGCACGGCACTGCCGGTCGGCGTCCCGGAGGCCTTCACCGAACCGGTCAAGGACCCGCTCGGCGACCTCCTCGCCCGGCACGCCCGCACCCACGGCCCGTTCACGTCGGCCACGGCGGCGGCCCGTTTCGGCCTGGGTGTGGCGGTCACCGAGGGCGCGTTGCAGCGGCTCGCGGCCAACGGCCGTGTCGTACAAGGGAGTTCCACCCGGCCGGCATCGGCCAGGAGTGGTGCGACGCGACCGTGCTGCGCCGCCTGCGCCGCCGCTCCCTGGCCGCGCTGCGGCACGAGTTGGAGCCGGTGCCGCCCGCCGCGCTCGCTCAGTTCCTGCCCCAGTGGCAGCACATCGGCAAGGGCCACGGGCTGCGCGGAATCGACGGACTGGTGCGCGCGGTCGAGCAGTTGCAGGGCGCCTCCGTCCCCGCGTCCGCCCTGGAGAAGCTCGTCCTGCCGTCCCGCGTGGCGAACTACGCGCCCGCGATGCTCGACGAACTCACCTCGGCCGGCGAGCTGGTGTGGGCCGGCGCCGGCTCCCTCCCCGGCAAGGACGGCTGGATCTCCCTGTACCTGGCGGACGCGGCCCCTCTGCTCCTCCCGCCACCGCACCCGCTCGAACTCACAGCGCTGCACCAGTCGATCCTGGACACCCTCTCCGGCGGCTACGGCCTGTTCTTCCGCCAGATCACCGACCAGATCCGCGCGACCACCCACCCCGACGTCACCGACCCCAACTGGCCGACGCCCTATGGGACCTGGCCTGGTCCGGCCGGCTCACCAACGACACGCTCGCCCCCATGCGCTCCCTGCTGGGCTCCGGTCGTACGGCAGGTTCCACGGCCCATCGCGCCAAGCGCACGGTCCCGCGCGGGCGCTACGGCTCCCTCACCGCCGCCGCCCGCCCCACCTCCCGCACCGGTCCGCCGACCGTCGCGGGCCGCTGGTCCATGCTCCCGCTCACGAACCGGACCCCACCGTCCGCGCCCACGCCCTGGCCCGCACCCTGCTCGACCGGCACGGCGTGGTGACCCGGGGAGCGGTCGCCGCGGAGGGCGTCGAGGGCGGCTTCTCGGCGACGTACCGCATCCTGTCCGTCTTCGAGGAGAGCGGCCAGGCGCGGCGCGGCTATGTCGTGGAGGGGCTCGGCGCCGCCCAGTTCGCGATGGACGGCGCGGTGGACCGCCTCCGCGCGGTCGCCAACGCCCGCGACCGGGGCGACGAACTGCCCACCCCGAACCCAACGGACAACGACCCCTACGGCTTCGGGACCCTCGGTGACTCCACCTCACGGATGACCGGCTCCGGCAACGATTCCGCCGCCGACCACGGACGGCACGGCACATCGGGCTCCCCGGAGTCCACGACTTCGCCGACGCCTTCGGCCCGTTCACCGACTTCGACGACCTCGACAGCGTGGGCTCAACGGACGGCGGCCTCACGAACCCGGGCGCTCCCGCGTCCCGGAACCACCGCACTCCGGCCTCCCACCCCCGGCCCCGGGCGACTACGTCTCCCCCGCGACTTCCCCGCCCCCGGCACCCCAGGGCAACACCAGTTCCCCTACGCCAACCACCGCACCCACCGCCCCTCCCTCGTCACCAGAGCCGTGGTCCTGGCCGCCGCCGACCCGGCGAACGCGTACGGCGCCGCCCTCCCCTGGCCCGAGCCGCCGACCGGCGCCGGGCACAAGCCGGGCGCAAGGCGGGCTCGCTGGTCGTGCTGGTCGAGGGTGAGCTGACCCTCTACATGGAGCGCGGCGGCAAGACCCTGCTCGCCTGGCCCTCCGCACCGGACACCTCGGCCACCGAGGACCCACGCCTCCAGGCGGCGGCCGAAGCGCTCGCGGCGGCGGCCCGAGCCGGTTCGCTCGGCACGGTCACGGTGGAGCGCGTCAACGGCACTTCGGCCCTGACCTCCCCCATCGGCACCCTCCTGGAAGGAGCGGGCTTCATCGCGACACCTCGCGGCCTGCGCCTCCGCGCATGAGCCACGGCAACGGCCGTCCGGGGTCCGACCACGGCTCACTCCGGTCAGGCGCCTCCGGCCCCTCCGCCCGGGCCCCCTTCACCCCGAGCCACCCGCCGCCCAAGCCTCACCTCACTACAAAGCCGCCCCCGCCCCACGCCCCGCGCGCGATGTCCCTCTCCCCGCCGCCCGAGCCCCCGTACCCCATAAGGTCCGTCTCCCCGCGCCCCGCACCACCCCTCCCTCCATGCCACCCTTGACCCATGCCTGAAGGCGACACCGTCTGGCAGACCGCGAAGCGGCTCGACACCGCCCTCGCGGGCAAGGTGCTGACCCGCAGCGACCTCAGGGTGCCCAAGTACGCCACGGCGGACCTCACCGGCCGTACCGTTCTGGACGTCACGCCTCGGGGAAAGCACCTGCTGACCCGTATCGAGGGCGGGCTCACCCTCCATTCGCATCTGCGGATGGACGGCACCTGGAGGGTGTACGCCAACGGCCGACGCTGGAGCGGTGGCGGCCTGGCCCACCAGATCCGGGTGATCCTCGGCACCGCCGACCTCACGGCCGTCGGCTACCGGCTCCCCGTCCTCGAACTCCTCCGCACACCCGACGAGGACCGCGTCGTGGGTCACCTCGGCCCCGACCTCCTGGGCCCCGACTGGAACCCGGAGCTGGCCCTCGCCAACCTCCTCGCGGACCCCGCCCGCCCCCTCGGCGAGGCACTCCTCGACCAGCGCAACCTGGCCGGCATCGGCAACATCTACAAAAGCGAACTCTGCTTCCTCCTGGGCGCCACCCCTGGCTCCCCGTCGGCGCACTCCCCGCCGACCGCGCGGCCAAGCTCCCCGCCATCGCCAAGCGACTCCTGGAAGCCAACCGCGAACGCCCCGTCCGCAAGACCACCGGCGCCTTCGCAACCACCACCCCGACCCGCACTACGCCCCACCGCGCCGCAGGCCTCAGCACCCCGACCTCTTCGTCTACGCCCGCGCACCCCGCCCCTGCCTCCGCTGCGGCACCCCCATCCGCACGGCCGACCAGGGCGACGGCTCCCGCGAGCGCCCCACGTACTGGTGCCCCACCTGCCAGGTAGGACCGGCTCCGGGCACCACCGCACCCCGCAGAACTCAGCACCGTACGACTAATTGACGACCCGTCAGACACCCTCGTACGGTCGTTTCATGCCCGTCACGGCGTACGACCTCACCGGACGCACCGCTTTCGTCACCGGCGCCGCCAGCGGTATCGGCCGCGCCTCAGCCGTACTGCTCGCCGAGGCGGGCGCCACCGTGCACTGCGCCGACCGCGACGCGCAGGGACTGCACGACACGGCGACCCTGATCAAGGACAAGGGCGGCACCGCCCACGTCCACCACCTCGACGTCACCGATCACGCGCAGGTCAGACAGGCCGTCGAGTCCTGCGACGACCTGCATGTGATGGCGGCCGTCGCCGGGATCATGCACAGCAGCACGGTGCTGGAGACCCGGGACGAGGATCTCGACCGGGTGCTGAACGTCAACTTCAAAGGTGTCCTGTACGCCTGCCAGGAGGCGGCCCGGCTGATGCTCGACCGGGACACCAGGGGCAGCATCGTCACCATGGCATCCGGCGCGATCGACACCGGAGGGGCCGGGCTCCTCTGCTACAGCGCGGCCAAGGCGGCCGTCGTCCAGCTGACGAAGACACTGGCGACGGAGCTGGGCCGACACGGCATCCGCGTCAACGCGGTCGCGCCCGGCTGGATCCGCACGCCCATGACCAACCACCACGAGGGCGAGGCACAGGCCCGTACCGAGGCGATGATGAGCCGGCTGTCACCGCTGGGCCGAGTAGGTGAACCGGAGGACATCGCCCACACCGTGCTGCACCTGGCGTCGGACGCGTCATCCTTCACGACGGGTCAGATCCTCCGCCCGAACGGCGGCGTTGCGATGCCTTGGTAACTGGCTCCGACTCGGTGCCCGGCGTTGGTTCAGCGGCTGGCGACAGTTCAGTCGCTGGCGTTGGTCTGGTCGACGCCGAGGGTTCAGGGGCCGGCGTTGGTCCAACGGCCGGCGATGGTTCAGTCGCTGGCGTTGGGCCGATCGACGCCGAGGGTTCAGGGGCCGACGTTGGTTCAACGGCCGACGATGCTTCAGTCGCTGGCGTTGGTCCAGTTGACGACGACAGCTCGGTGCCCGAGGCCGCGCCGGAGCCCGACAACGACCCGTCACCCGACGAAAGTCCGGCACCCGGCACCGCAACCTCGGCACCTGGCACCGCAACCCCAGCCGCCGACGACGACACGCTTGCGTCCGACACACCGGAATCCGGCGACAACCCACCGTCTGACTCGCCGAGCCCCGGGAACATCCCCGCGGCCTTGACGCCAAGATCCGGCAACGCACCAGCACCCATCACGCCAAGGTCCGGACCCATCTCCGCACCCCTCACACCAACCTCCGGCGGAACACCCGCGCCCGCGACACCAGGTTCCAACGGCACCCCCAGCACCCGTCCCATTGGGGACCGGGAACACCGCCGCCTCCCTCGCGCCGAGGTCCGGCAACACGCCAGTGCCCGCGACACCAGGTTCCAGCGGCACCCCTGCACCCGACCCACCGGAGTCCGGAAACACCCCCGCCTCCCTCGCACCGAGGTCCGGCAACACGCCAGCGCCCGCGACACCAGGTTCCAACGGCACCCCCGCACCCGACCCACCAGAGTCCGGAAACACCACCGCCTCCCTCGCGCCGAGGTCCGGCAACACATCACCGTCCGTGACACCCAGCTCCAACGGCACCCCCGCGCCCGCCCCACCGCAAGCCGGGAACGCCCCCACCCCGGACGCCAAAGTCCAGCGGAACTCCAGCCCCCGTCCCGCCCAAGTCCAGCGACGCTCCGGCGTCCGTCAAGCCCAGGTCCGGCGGAACTCCAGCCTCCGTCACACCCGGGTCCAGCGAAGCCCTGCCCTCCACCTCACCAGGACCCACCAACTCCCCACATCCGTCCCACAGGGCCCCGGCATCACCCCTCGTCCCTGACCTCAGCGTCCGCCAACACCCCGGCGTCCATCGCTCCGAGGCCCGAGATCACCGCAGCATCCGACGCACCGAGATCCGGCAACGCGTCCGCGCCCCTCGCTCCCAGATCCGGCATCACCGCCACCACACCAGACCGCCCCCAACCCCCTCCAAGCCTCCCGCCACCGCCCCGCAGCCACCGCCCCCGCAGCCCGCGCCTTCGGCATGCAGTGCACGGGGAGGAGACTCAACCCCATCCCCGGCCGCCACAGCCCCCCAGCGCGCCCGCGTGCGGGGTCAGGGCGAGCCGGAGCACGGCCCACCACCACACCGCGCCGAGCACCGGCGCGAGCCCCCAGCGCGCTATTCGCCCCGCCATGGCCCCACCTCCTGCCCAACGCTAGAACGTCCTGGTCAACCGCAAGGAGGGCGCATCGACGGCACACGGACGCACCACCCGCCTCAACCATGGCCGCACCGAGCCACCCCGGCAAACGCACCGCTACACCACGACCACGGTCACAACCCATGCCCAAGCCCAAGCCCACCGGCACGCGCACGCTCACACCAGCCGCACCCACCAGGCACGTCCACCGCCCACGGCCCACCGCCCACCGGCACCCACGCGCACGCCCCCACGAACAGCCCCAGCGCCGAACGCCCCCGAAACGCGAAAAACCCCGACCGCACCCCTCCAGATCTCCCTGGAGAATCCCCGGCCGGGGCTCGCACACTTCTCGGTGCTGATCAGCTCGATGCCGATCAGCGTCACATCGGCCTACACCAGCGTGAGCGTCACGCGGCGACCACGTCCACCGCCTCGGCGGGGGCCTTGATGGTCACCCGCTCCGGTGGCACACCGGTCACCGACACGGAACCCAGCATCGGACGAACCGAAGTGGGTACAGGATCGGTGGCCGCAGCAGACTGGGCCAGCTCGGCGAGAGCGAGTTCGTCACTCACTTCCCGCATGAGCTCGGACATCCGTACGTCCAACGCGTCGCAGATGGCGGAGAGCAGTTCAGAGGAAGCCTCTTTCTGCCCCCTGCTCCACCTCGGAGAGATAGCCGAGTGAGACTCGGGCGGACGAGGAGACTTCGCGCAGAGTACGGCCCTGGCGCTGGCGCTGCCGACGCAGCACGTCACCCAACAGGCGACGGAGCAGAATCATCGGTGGCTCCCTCCTCGGACCGCGTAGCCGCATCCTTCTCGCCCCACCGTACCGCCTTGCGCCGCGGCCGTGCGGGGAGCGATGTCGTGTTCACTCAGGGCTGCAAACATCAAAACCCCCGTTCTGTTCCGTATCCTGTGCCCGCTCATTCCTGGTCTGTTCGCTCACGAGCCGCTCCAGAAGCAGCGCGAGTACGCTCCGTACACTCTCCATACGAATTTCCGCCCGGCCGCCGTTCAACCGCAGCGCGGCTACTTTCCGCCACCGGCGGCACCCGAATCGGGTCCAAAGGGGCCGTCCACGGCCACGAAAACGGTACCCACGGGCTGTCCGTCCTGTGGCTCCGGACCCGCCACGCCGGTGGTCGCGATGCCCCAGTCGGCGCCGAGCGCCTTCCGCACGCCGGCCGCCATCTGGGCCGCGACCTGCGCATCCACCGCCCCGCGCTCGCTCAGCAGGGTGGCGTCGACACCGAGCAGCTGGTGCTTCAGCTCGGTGGCGTAGGCGGTGACCGAGCCGCGGAAGGCCTTGGAGGCTCCGGGCACCGATGTGATCTCCGCCGCAACCAGACCACCGGTGAGCGACTCGGCGACAGCGAGCGTCGCACCGCTCACGGTCAGTAGTCGCACCACTTCAGTGGCCGTGGAACTCACGCTTCCGTCTCCTCCGAGGCCGCCATGCGCTCGGCGATCCCCTGCCTGCGCAGCACAATGGCCTGTCTCACATAGTCGAGCCCGGTCAGCACGGTCAGGACGACCGCCGCCGCCATCACCCAGAACCGCAGCGTGGCCAGCCAGCCCGTCAGCGCCAGCACGTACATCCCTACGGCCACGCCCTGCGTGAGCGTCTTCAGCTTGCCGCCGCGCGACGCGGGGATGACGCCGTACCGGATGACAAGAAAACGCAGCAGCGTGATCCCGAGTTCCCGGCCGAGGATGACGACGGTCACCCACCACGGCAGATCGCCGAGGGAGGAGAGACAGATCAGCGCCGCGCCCATGATCGCCTTGTCGGCGATGGGGTCGGCGATCTTGCCGAAGTCGGTGACGAGGTCGTACGTGCGGGCCAGATGGCCGTCGAACAGGTCGGTGATCATGGCGATGGCGAACGCCGCCCAGGCGAACGAGCGCATCGCCGGGTCGTACCCGCCGTCGGCCAGCATCAGGGCGACGAAGCCGGGGACGAGCAGCAGCCGGAGCATGGTCAGGAAGTTGGCGATGTTCCAGACGCTCGCCTGGTTGACCGCCGCGGCGACGACCTTCGCTCCGCGCGCCGGCCTCGGACCATCGGGCAGGCCGGTCTCGACGCCACCCGGCGAGACATCACCGGCCGGGACAGCGCCGACCGGGGCTTCACCGGGAGACACCGTGCCGGAGACGTTGCCCGACATCGCGCCGGAAGGGGCGCCACCGGAGGCCGTACCCGAACTCGCGCTCGCGGGCGCGCCGTTCGCGCTGGAGGTGCCGCCCGCCGCCGATGCCGGGACTCCGGTCATCTGCCCGCCTCCTCACTACACGCGAGCGAGCCCAGGAGCGGCTCGGCCACCAGGTCGACACCTTCCGTGCCGACCACCTTCGCCTCGACCATACGGCCGACGCTCAGGCCCTCGCCGCTCGTGAGCAGCACCTGGCCGTCCGTCTCGGGGGCCTGGTGCTCGCCGCGGCCGTAGGCGCCGTCCTCGGAGTCCACCGACTCGACCAGCACCTGCACGGTCTCGCCGACGCGCTCCTCGGCGCGCTGCGAGACGAGTTCCTCGGCGAGCCGTGAGATGTGCGCGAGCCGTGCGTCCACGACGTCCTGGTCGAGCTTCCTGTCGTACGTCGCCGCCTCCGTGCCCTCCTCGTCGGAGTAGCCGAAGACGCCGATCGCGTCCAGGCGCGCGCCGTTCAGGAAGCGCTCCAGCTCGGCCAGGTCGGACTCGGACTCGCCGGGAAAGCCGACGATGAAGTTCGAGCGGACGCCGGCCTGCGGGGCCTTGGAGCGGATCGTGTCGAGCAGTTCGAGGAAGCGGTCCGTGTCGCCGAAGCGGCGCATGGAGCGCAGCACGTCGGGCGCGGAGTGCTGGAAGGACAGGTCGAAGTAGGGCGCGACCTTCGGGGTGGAGGTGAGCACGTCGATGAGCCCGGGGCGCATCTCTGCGGGCTGGAGGTAGCTGACCCGCACCCGCTCCAGGCCGTCGATGTCGGCCAGCTCGGGCAGCAGCGTCTCCAGGAGGCGGATGTCGCCGAGGTCCTTGCCGTAGGACGTGTTGTTCTCGGAGACCAGCATGATCTCCTTGACGCCCTGTTCGGCCAGCCAGCGGGTCTCGTTCAGGACGTCGCTGGGGCGGCGGGAGATGAAGGAGCCGCGGAAGGACGGGATGGCGCAGAAGGTGCAGCGGCGGTCGCAGCCGGAGGCGAGCTTCACCGAGGCGACCGGGGAGCCGTCCAGGCGGCGGCGCAGGGGCGCGCGCGGGCCCGAGGCGGGCGCGAGGCCGTCCGGGAGGTCGGCCGGTCCGTGGCCGGGCAGCGCGACGTCGGCGGCGGACTCCTGCCGCTCGGCGGGGCTGATCGGCAGCAGCTTGCGGCGGTCGCGCGGGGTGTGCGAGGCGTGGATGCCGCCGTTCAGGATGGTCTGCAGGCGGTCGGAGATGTCGGAGTAGTCGTCGAAGCCGAGGACTCCGTCGGCCTCGGGCAGCGCCTCGGCGAGCTCCTTGCCGTACCGCTCGGCCATGCAGCCCACCGCGACGACGGCCTGCGTTCTGCCGTGGCCCTTGAGGTCGTTGGCTTCGAGGAGGGCGTCGACGGAGTCCTTCTTGGCGGCCTCGACGAAGCCACAGGTGTTGACGACGGCGACGTCCGCGTCCTCGGCGTCCTCCACGAGTTGCCAGCCGTCCGCCTCCAAGCGGCCTGCGAGCTCCTCCGAGTCCACCTCGTTACGGGCGCAGCCAAGAGTGACGAGTGCGACGGTACGGCGTTCAGGCATGGGCTCAAGACTACTTCGTCCCACTGACACCCCACGTCGAAGGGGCTGGCCGATCTTGGCCAACCCCTTGAACAAGCACCCTGTCGGACCGGTGGACCGGCCTGGAGGCCTCAGCCGACCTCGGGGTCGCCCTTGGTGTACGTGAGGCGCTCCACAGCTCCGGGCTGGAAGTCGTCCTCGATCTTCTTGCCGTTGACGTAGAGCTGGATGACCCCGGCGTCGCCGAGGATCAGGTTGACCTTCGAGCTGTCCTGGAAGGTCTTCGACTCGCCCTTCTTGAGGAGTCCGTCGAAGAGCATCCGGCCGTTGTGGTCCTTGGCGGAGATCCAGCTGCGGCCGTCGACAGCGCTCACCTGGACCGTCACCTTGTCCTGCGGCGCGGCGGCGATGGCACTGTCGGAGGGGTCCGACTTCGGCGTGGCGGAGTCGCTGTTCGAGGGCTTCGGCTTGGCGGGCTTGCTGGCGGAGGGCGTGGTGCCCTGGGTGACCTGTGACGCGGCGTCACTGTCGCTGTCGCCGCCCTTGACCGCGGTGAACCCGACGAAGCCGATCACCGCGACGATCGCGGCGACCATGGCCGCGGTCCAGTTGGGTCCGCGGCGCTCCGGGCGGATACGTTCCGCCTCGAAGAGGGCGCCGCCGGCGTCGGCGCGGGACGCCCGCCGTGGTCGTCGTCGTAGCGGGCGAGGAGCGGGGCCGGATCGATGTGGACGGCCTTGGCGAGGGTCCTGATGTGCCCGCGCGCGTAGACGTCACCGCCGCAGGGCGTGAAGTCGTCGGCCTCGATGGCGTGCACGATGGCGATGCGGACCCGGGTGGCACTGCTGACGTCGTCGACGGTCAGTCCGGCGGCGATACGTGCCTGCTGCAGGGCTCGGCCGACGGAAGGGCGGACTTCTTCCTCATGGCCGTCTTCGGATCGGCCGTCTTCGAACGGACGGTCGTCTTCAGGGGAGTTGCCGATGGACACGGGGGCGCCTTTCGAGCGTGTAGCCGCCTGTGCTGGAAATTCAGTCTAGGGGGTACAGAAGGGTGGGGCAACCGGGCGGTGGGACTTTGTACGCCATCGGTATGGAAGGAACGCCCGACGGCGAGGCAGACACGGACCCCATGGTGGGAGCCCGATCTGTCTTCTCGCTCAACTTGACGTACGGCAAAGGGAAACGGTTGCCCGGCGATCTCTAACGGGTGAGTCACGGTCTCATCCTTTCGGCGGACGCCTACCCTTCAGACTCCCCGCGGATCACCGCGAGCACGCCATCCAGCTCGTCGGCCTTCACAAGAACGTCACGTGCCTTGGAGCCCTCGCTGGGTCCGACGATGTTCCGGGACTCCATGAGGTCCATGAGCCGCCCGGCCTTGGCGAAGCCGACGCGCAGTTTGCGCTGGAGCATCGAGGTCGACCCGAACTGCGTGGACACGACCAGTTCGGCCGCCTGGCACAGCAGGTCGAGGTCGTCGCCGATCTCCTCGTCGACCTCCTTCTTCTGCTTGGTGCCCACGGTGACGTCGTCCCGGAAGACCGGCGTCATCTGGTCCTTGCAGTGCTGCACGACGGCGTGGATCTCGTCCTCGGTGACGAACGCGCCCTGCATACGGGTGGGCTTGTTCTGACCCATCGGCAGATACAGGCCGTCACCCTTGCCGATGAGCTTCTCGGCGCCGGGCTGGTCGAGGATGACCCGGGAGTCGGCCAGGGACGAGGTGGCGAACGCGAGCCTGGAGGGCACGTTCGCCTTGATGAGACCGGTGACGACGTCGACGGACGGGCGCTGGGTCGCGAGCACCAGGTGGATGCCGGCCGCGCGCGCGAGCTGTGTGATGCGCACGATCGAGTCCTCGACGTCCCGCGGCGCGACCATCATCAGGTCGGCCAGCTCGTCGACGATCACCAGGAGGTACGGATAGGTCTTGAGCTCCCGCTCGCTGCCTTCCGGGGTCTTCAGTTTGCCGTCGCGGATGGCCTGGTTGAAGTCGTCGATGTGCCGGTACCCGAAGGCGGCGAGGTCGTCATACCTGAGGTCCATCTCGCGTACGACCCACTGGAGCGCCTCGGCGGCCCGCTTCGGGTTGGTGATGATGGGTGTGATCAGGTGCGGGATGCCTTCGTAGGCGGTCAGTTCGACGCGCTTGGGGTCGACGAGGACCATGCGGACGTCCTCGGGGTCGCCCGGCACATGATCGACGTGATCAGGCAGTTGATGCAGGACGACTTGCCGGAGCCGGTGGCACCGGCCACCAGGATGTGCGGCATCTTCGCCATGTTGGCCATGACGTAGCCGCCCTCGACGTCCTTGCCGAGCGCCACGAGCATCGGGTGGTCGTCCTCGGCCGCGTCAGCGAGGCGCAGCACGTCACCGACGTTGACCATCTCGCGGTCCGTGTTCGGGATCTCGATGCCGACCGCGGACTTGCCGGGATGGGGCTGATGATCCGCACGTCGGGGCTGGCGACGGCGTAGGCGATGTTCTTGGTGAGCGCGGTGATCCGTTCGACCTTGACGGCGGGGCCGAGCTCCACCTCGTAGCGCGTGACCGTCGGCCCGCGCGTGAAGCCGGTGACGGCGGCGTCGACCTTGAACTCGGAGAAGACGTTCGTCAGGGAGGCGACGACGGCGTCGTTCGCGGCGCTGCGTGCCTTGCCGGGGCCCCCGCGCGTGAGGAGGTCGAGCGGGCAGCGCGTACGTGATGTCGCCGGAGAGCTGGAGCTGCTCGGCGCGCGGCGGGAGGTCGCGGGGTTCCTCCGGGGGCGCCTTGGTGAGGTCCATGACCTCGCCCTTGAGCTTCTCCTGCTTGGGGCGCGCGGCGGGGGCCGGGACGGGCGTCGGGGTGGTGTCCTCGCGGTCGCCTCCCGCCCGGACGCCCTGGGTGAGGTCGGCGACGATCGGCGAGGGCGGCATGCCGTGCAGGACGGCCCCGTCGAGCGCCGCCGCGGCGGCGGCGACGTCCACGGCGTCCATGGGGCGGTTCATGTCGGGCTGGGGCACCGCGGAGCGCCGGGGGCGGCTCCGGCGCTTCGTGAGGGCGTCCTGCTCCGCGCTGTCGGGGTCGTAGGCCTCGGGGGCGCTCCCGCGCCTGCGGGTGCGCGGGGGCAGCGCCTCGCGCCACTGCTCGTCGTAGCGCTCGTCGTCCTCGCCGCCGAACTCGTCCTCGCGGTCGAAGTCGTGGACGATGCCCAGCTTCACGCCGAGCAGCCGCAGGCGCTGCGGGATGGCGTTGACGGGCGTGGCCGTGACGACCAGCAGCCCGAAGATCGTGAGCAGCACCAGCAGGGGTACGGCGAGGACCTCGCCCATGGTGTAGGTCAGCGGGGTCGCCACCGCCCAGCCGATGAGGCCGCCGGCGTCCCTTATGGCCTGCATGCCGGCGCTGCGGGCGGGCGCGCCGCACGCGATGTGGACCTGGCCGAGCACGCCGATGACGAGCGCCGAGAGGCCGATCACGATGCGGCCGTTGGCCTCGGGCTTCTCGGGGTGCCGGACGAAGCGCACGCCGATCACCGCGAGCAGTATCGGCACGAGCAGGTCGAGACGGCCGAAGGCGCCGGTCACCAGGATCTCGACGAGGTCGCCGACCGGGCCGCGCAGGTCGGCCCAGGTGCCGGCGGCGACGATCAGCGCGAGGCCGAACAGCAGCAGCGCTACGCCGTCCTTGCGGTGGGCCGGGTCCAAGTTCTTCGCCCCCTGCCCTATGCCGCGGAACACGGCGCCGACGGCGTGCGCGGTGCCGAGCCAGACGGCGCGCACGAGCCGGACGATGCCTCCGGTGGGGCTGGGCGCCGGCCGGGGCGCGGGGCGGGCGGTCTTCTTGGCGACCGCCTTCTTCGCCGGGGCCCGTTTCGCAGCGGCCTTCTTCGCCGGGGCCTTCGCCGGAGCAGCCCTCTTGGCGGGCTGCTTCTTGGCTGCGGAGGGACGTGAGGCCATAGGTGTGAGGTTACCTGTGGAGACGGCGGCGGACACGTGTGCCCACTGCTTCACCCGTTCGTGTCGCCCGTACGGGACGGGGAACTGACGCTCGCTCACGCACAACTGCGCCCGCGGCGGACGTCAGTTCTGCGACGGGACGGATGCTGCTCCGCTGCCGGTGCCCGGCTCCAGGGCGTCGAGTGCCCTGCGCAGGCCGGTGAGTTTGCGTTCGAGATGGGCCGCGGTGGCCACGGCCGCCGCGTCCGCCGACTCGTCGTCGAGCTGCTTGGACAGCGCCTCCGCCTGCTCCTCGACGGCCGCGAGCCGCGCCGACAGCTCGGCGAGCAGTCCGGCCGGTTCCTTGGCCGCACCGGCCGCGGGCTTGCCGCCGCCCTCCAACTGGAGCCGCAGCAGCGCCGCCTGCTCCCGCAGCTGGCAGTTCTTCATGTACAGCTCGACGAAGACCGAGACCTTCGCGCGCAGCACCCACGGGTCGAACGGCTTGGAGATGTAGTCGACCGCGCCCGCCGCGTAACCCCGGAAGGTGTGGTGCGGGCCGTGGTTGATCGCGGTGAGGAAGATGATCGGGATGTCCCGGGTCCGCTCCCGTCGCTTGATGTGCGCGGCGGTTTCGAAACCGTCCATGCCTGGCATCTGGACGTCCAGCAGAATGACCGCGAAGTCGTCCGTGAGCAGCGCTTTGAGCGCTTCCTCCCCGGAAGATGCCCGAACCAGTGTCTGATCGAGCGCAGAGAGGATGGCCTCCAGCGCCAGCAGATTCTCCGGCCGGTCATCGACCAGGAGGATCTTGGCCTTCTGCACCATGGCCCGCCCTCCTCGCCCCGGATGTGCACCGGGCGCCGCCCCAGGGGACGACTCTCTTGCGTCGCCCGTCCTTGTGCCGGTCATGGTAGCCGCACCCCGCCTGTCGCCACACCCTGTCACCGCGATGTCACTGTGCACGTAGCAGAAACGTAGCGGGAGACCAGAAGGTTCCCCGAATCCCGTGGTTCTACACGGCTTCGGCCACACTGAGTCAGCAACTCCGCGTGCACACCGAACGTTCCCCGTAGCGTTCCCACTGCTTTCCCGTCAGGTCCGGTCGATTTCGTCACTCCGGCCGCATCCACTGCTCCATCACCGACAACAGGTGATCGGGATCGACCGGCTTGGTCACGTAGTCCGAGGCTCCGGACTCGATCGCCTTCTCCCGGTCGCCCTTCATCGCCTTCGCGGTCAGCGCGATGATCGGCAGCCCGGCGAACTGCGGCATCCTGCGGATCGCCGTCGTCGTCGCGTAGCCGTCCATCTCCGGCATCATGATGTCCATCAGAACGACCGTCACATCGTCGTGCTGCTCCAGGACTTCGATGCCCTCGCGGCCGTTCTCGGCGTACAGCACGGACAGGCCGTGCTGTTCCAGGACGCTGGTCAGCGCGAAGACGTTGCGGATGTCGTCGTCGACGATCAGCACCTTCTCCCCGCCGAACCGGATGCCCCGGCGGGGGTCGGCGCGGACTCCTCGGCCGCCCACTGGTCGCGCACGGTGTGCCCGAGCTGCGTGGACTGCTCGACGGCCCTGCGGCGGCGCCTGAAGAGCGCGGCGGCGCCGTTCTGCGTCTCGTGGTACGACTTCACCTCGGCCGGCGTCTCGATGCCCACCTCGCTCCGCTCCGACAGCTCGGCGAGCTCCGCCGCGGACGCCACCAGGTCGCCCGCCTCCAGCGCGGGCAGCTGCTGGTACCCCTGCGGGGGCAGTTCGGTGGGGTGCAGGGGCAAATACAGCGTGAAGGTCGATCCGCGGCCCGGTTCGCTCTGCGCGTGGATCTCGCCGCCGAGCAGCTGGGCGATCTCCCGGGAGATCGACAGCCCGAGGCCCGTACCGCCGTACTTGCGGCTGGTCGTACCGTCGGCCTGCTTGAACGCCTCGAAGATGACCCGCATCTTGCTGCCCGCGATCCCGATCCCGGTGTCGGTCACGGAGAACGCGATCAGGTCGGCGTCCGCGTCCCGCAGCGAACCGGCCTCCAGGAGCTGCTCCCGGATCGCCACCGGCACATCGGCGCCGGCCGGGCGGATGACCAGTTCGACCGCTCCGGAGTCGGTGAACTTCACCGCGTTGGAGAGCAGGTTGCGCAGCACCTGGAGCAGTCGCTGCTCGTCGGTGTGGAGCGTGGCGGGCAGTTCCGGCGACACCCGGACCGACAGGTCGAGACCCTTCTCCGCGGTCAGCGGGCGGAAAGTGGCCTCTACGTAGTCGACGAGCTGGACGAGCGCGATGCGTGTCGGGGACACGTCCATCTTGCCCGCCTCGACCTTCGACAGGTCCAGGATGTCGTTGATCAGCTGGAGCAGGTCGGACCCGGCGCCGTGAATGGTCTCGGCGAACTCGACCTGCTTCGGGGAGAGGTTCCCCTCCGCGTTGTCGGCGAGCAGCTTGGCCAGGATCAGCAGCGAGTTGAGCGGTGTGCGCAACTCGTGCGACATGTTGGCGAGGAACTCGCTCTTGTAGCGCATCGACACCGCGAGCTGCTCGGCACGCTCCTCCAGGACCTGCCGCGCCTCCTCGATCTCGGTGTTCTTCACCTCGATGTCGCGGTTCTGCTGGGCCAACAGCTCGGCCTTCTCCTCCAGTTCGGCGTTGGACGACTGGAGTGCCTTCTGCCGGTTCTCCAACTCGGCCGACCGCTCGCGGAGTTGCTCGGTCAGCTCCTGCGACTGCTTCAGCAGCACCTCCGTCTTGGTGTTGACGGAGATGGTGTTGACGCTGGTCGCGATCATCTCGGCGATCTGGTTGAGGAAGTCCTTCTGGATGTGCGTGAAGGGCGTGAAGGAGGCCAGCTCGATGATGCCGAGCACCTTCCCCTCGAACAGCACCGGAAGGACGATCACCTGCGCGGGCGGCGCCTCCCGAGCCCCGAGGAGATCTTCAGGTACCCGCTGGGCGCGTTCTCCACGAGGATCGTGCGCCGCTCCTGGGCGGCCGTCCCGATCAGCGCCTCACCGGGCCTGAACGAGGTCGGCATGGAGCCCATGGAGTAGCCGTACGACCCGAGCATGCGCAGTTCGTACGCGTCCTCGCCCTCGGCGTCCGCGAGGGGCAGCGCGAGGAAGAACGCGCCGTGCTGCGCGGAGACCACCGGTGTCAGTTCGCTCATGATCAGCGAGGCGACGTCGTCCAGGTCGCGGCGGCCCTGCATCAGCGCGGAGATGCGGGCGAGGTTGCCCTTGAGCCAGTCCTGCTCCTTGTTGGCGATCGTGGTGTCGCGCAGGTTGGCGATCATCTTGTTGATGTAGTCCTGCAGCTCCTGGATCTCGCCGGCCGCGTCGACGTCGATCTTCAGGTTGAGGTCGCCTCGGGTCACCGCGGTCGCCACGCGCGCGATGGCACGCACCTGCCGGGTCAGGTTCCCGGCCATCTCGTTCACCGACTCGGTGAGGTCGCGCCAGGTGCCGTCGACGTCACGCACGCGTGCCTGACCGCCGAGCTGCCCCTCGGTGCCCACCTCGCGGGCGACCCGGGTCACTTCCTCGGCGAAGGACGACAGCTGGTCGACCATCGTGTTGATCGTGGTCTTCAGTTCGAGGATCTCGCCCCGGGCGTCGATGTCGATCTTCTTGGTCAGGTCGCCCTTGGCGATGGCCGTGGTGACCATCGCGATGTTGCGCACCTGACCGGTCAGGTTGGACGCCATCCCGTTCACCGACTCGGTGAGGTCCTTCCACGTGCCGGCCACACCGGGCACGCGCGCCTGACCGAGGATGCCGTCCGTACCCACCTCACGGGCCACCTTGGTGACCTGGTCGGCGAACGAACTCAGCGTCTTCACCATGGTGTTGAAGGTGTCGGCGAGCTGCGCGACCTCACCGCGCGCCTCGATCGTCACCGTCCGGGTCAGGTCGCCGTTGGCGACGGCCGCCGCGACCTGGGAGATGTTCCGCACCTGCACGGTCAGGTTGTTGGCCATCAGGTTGACGTTGCCGCTGAGGTCCTTCCAGATGCCCGTGACACCCGGTACGTGCGCCTGGCCGCCCAGGATGCCCTCGGTGCCCACCTCGCGGGCCACCCGGGTCACCTGCTCGGCGAAGGACGACAGCTGGTCGACCATCGTGTTGACGGTCGTGACGAGTTCGAGGATCTCGCCCTTGGCGTCGACGGTGATCTTCTTGGAGAGGTCGCCCTTGGCGACGGCGGTCGTGACCTCGGCGATCTGGCGCACCTGGATGGTCAGGTTGTTCGCCATGAAGTTCACCGACTGCGTGAGGTCCTTCCAGGTGCCGGAGACACCCTGCACCTCGGCCTGCCCGCCCAACTGCCCCTCGGTGCCCACCTCGCGGGCCACCCGCGTGACCTCCTCGGCGAACGAGGACAGCTGGTCGACCATCGTGTTCAGGGTGTTCTTCAGCTCCAGGATCTCCCCGCGCGCGTCCACGGTGATCTTCTGGGACAGGTCACCCCGGGCCACCGCGGTCGCGACCTGGGCGATGTTGCGGACCTGCGCGGTGAGGTTGCCGGCCATGCCGTTCACCGAGTCGGTCAGGTCCCGCCACACGCCGGCCACGCCCGGCACCTGCGCCTGCCCGCCCAGACGGCCCTCGGTGCCCACCTCGCGGGCCACCCGGGTCACCTGGTCGGCGAAGGCGGAGAGCTGGTCGACCATCGTGTTGATGGTGTTCTTCAGCTCCAGGATCTCGCCGCGCGCGTCCACGTCGATCTTCTGGGACAGGTCGCCCTGGGCCACCGCCGTGGTCACCTGGGCGATGTTGCGCACCTGGGACGTCAGGTTCCCCCGCCATCGAGTTGACGGAGTCGGTGAGCTCCTTCCAGGTGCCCGAGACGCCGTCCACGCGCGCCTGGCCGCCGAGTCGGCCCTCGGTGCCCACGTCACGGGCCATCCGGGTCACCTGGTCGGCGAACGACGACAGCTGGTCCACCATCGTGTTGACGGTGTTCTTCAACTGAAGCATCTCGCCGGACACGTCGACGGTGACCTTCTGCGACAGGTCGCCGTTGGCCACGGCCGTCGTCACCTGCGCGATGTTCCTCACCTGTCCGGTGAGGTTGCGGAACGCCGTGTTGACGGAGTCCGTCAGGTCCTTCCAGGTACCGGCCGCGCCCGGCACCTGCGCCTGGCCGCCCAGTTCGCCCTCGACCCCGATCTCACGGGCCACGCGCGTGACCTCGGCACCGAACGAGGACAGCTGGTCGACCATCCCGTTGACGGTGTTCTTCAGTTCCAGCATCTCGCCGGCCACGTTCACGGTGACCTTCTGGGACAGGTCACCGCTCGCCACGGCCGTCGTCACGGCGGCGATGTCCCGCACCTGGATGGTCAGGTTCCGGAAGACCGTGTTCACCGAATCGGTGAGGTCCTTCCACGTTCCCGCCGCACCCGGCACGTTCGCCTGCCCGCCGAGCTGCCCCTCGGCACCGACCTCGTTGGCCACGCGCGTGACCTCGTCCGCGAACGTCCGCAGCGTCTCGGTCATCTGGTTGATCGTCTCGGCGAGCTGGGCGACCTCGCCCCGCGCCGACACGGTCACCTTCTGCGACAGGTCACCGTTGGCGACCGCCGTCGTCACCTGCGCGATCCCGCGCACCTGGGCCGTCAGGTTGCCGGCCATGATGTTCACCGAGTCGGTGAGGTCCTTCCACACCCCGGCCACACCCGGTACCTGCGCCTGGCCGCCCAGCTCGCCCTCGGTGCCCACCTCACGGGCGACGCGCGTCACCTCGGAGGAGAACGACGACAGCTGGTCCACCATCGTGTTGACGGTGTTCTTCAGCTCCAGCATCTCGCCGGCGACATGGACGGTGACCTTGCGCGACAGGTCACCCTTGGCGACCGCCGTCGTCACCAGGGCGATGTCCCGCACCTGGGCCGTCAGCCGGTACGCCATCGTGTTGACCGACTCCGTGAGGTCCTTCCACGAGCCGGACATGCCACGCACGCGTGCCTGCCCGCCGAGCTTGCCCTCGGTGCCCACCTCGCTGGCCACGCGCGTGACCTCGTCGGTGAACGTCGACAGCTGGTCGACCAGGTTGTTGACTGTCCGCCCGACCTTCAGGAACTCCCCGCGCAGCGGATGCCCGGTCCCGTCCGGCGCCTGCGTCCGCAGCTCCATGCGCGGCGACAGATCACCCTCGGCCACCGCGGACAGCACCCGTCCGACCTCGGAGACGGGCCGTACGAGGTCGTCCACGAGGGCGTTGGAGGCGTCGATGGCCGAGGCCCAGGAACCCTCGCAGGCGCCCGTCTCCAGCCGTTCCGTGAGTTTTCCCTCACGCCCCACCATCCGCCGCACCCGGGACAGCTCACCCGTGAGGTGCAGATTGCGGTCGGCCACCTCGTTGAACACGGCGGCGATCTCCGACATCACGCCGTCGCCGGACACCGTGAGCCGCTTGCGGAAGTTCCCGTCCCGCATGGAGACCAGAGCCGTCAGCAGCCGGTCCAAGGAGGCCGCGTCCACTTCCGTGGTCCCATTGCGCGGTTTGCGCTGGTTCTTCAGGGACTGTCCGCCTTTCGCGCGCGTCTTGGTGGCCCGCGTCGCTGCGCCAGACTCCACTGTGTCCCTCCCGAAGGGGTCGACCGTTACCGCTGTGCCCGTGTGCCACTGCTCGGCGTATCAGCTACCGCCGCGTATCCCTGCCCGGTTTACCGGGCTTCAAGAGGGCCCGGCGCCCTCCATGCGCGGAGGACACCCAGCCCGCCCGGACCTTCACCAGAATCCTGCCCAGTGTTTCACCCTGCCTGAACCAGGCCATAACAGTTCGGCAGCTTCGCACATCGTCCGCACACCCTCCGGACGGAAACACTGCGGACCGGCATCCGCATGGACGGTGAAGGTAAGTAACCTTGCATGCGGCTGTCCAGCCGCGCCGGTTCCGTCCGGCCTGGGCGGTGGCACGAGCACGAGCGGGCAGGCATCGGAGGGGCACCGCACCATGACCACCGGACTGCATCCTGGGGAACGCCCCAGGATCCCCCGCCGACCGGAAACCAGCCGGTGCCCCGGCAGGCGCCGATCGGCCATGGTGACCTGCCCGCCGACGACAGGCCGAGGAGTTCTGTGATCACCGCGCGCGCGGCCGCCAGCTTCGACCCCGTGGGACGATCGGTCGCCACCGCGCGGTCCTTCGTCCGCGACACCCTCCAGGGCTGGGGCTTCGCCGACATCGTCGACGACGCCGTGGTCCTCACCAGCGAGCTGGTGACCAACGCCGTGGTGCACGCGGGCACGGCCGCGGATGTTCTGTGCCTACGGAGTGACGACGGCGTGAGGATCGAGGTCGCCGACCACTACCCCGAGCGCGAGATCCCCCTCCAGGGGGCCGCGATCTCCATGAGCAGCCCCGACCGCGAGGGTGGCCGCGGCCTCCAGCTGTGCGCGGCCCTGGCCAGCCGCTGGGGCGTCGACTACACCCCACCCAGAAGCTGGTCTGGTTCCGGCTCGATCTGCCCGCACGCCCGGTGGGCACCCGCGCGGCCGGCCCGTCCCTCCCGGCCGCCCTGCTCCCCTCGCCGACGGCAGGGTCCGCGTCGCGGTCGTCCAGATCGACCGCGCGGGCTCCATCACGTCCTGGAACGAGGACGCCGAGGAACTCTTCGGCTACGCCGCCGAGCAGGTCACCGGCAAGCCCCTCACCGACCTCGCCGCCTGGCCGCACACCCCCGGCACCGGCACCGGCATCGCCGAGGCCCTCCGCCTCTCCCGCTGGGAGGGCACCTACGGCATCCGCGGCGCCGACGGCCGCGTGACCCCGGTCTACGCCTCCCACCTCCGCGTCCGCGACACGGGACGGCGAGCCGTCAACCGTGTGCCTCCTGGTGAGGGACCACGAACGCGCGGTTCTCCAGACCCCGTTGCGCGGCCCCGCCCCCGACGCGGCGTCCACGGGGACGGCCAGAACGCCGACCCCTTCGAGGTGTTCATCGGCTCCCCCGCGCCGGACGACCTCGACGGCCTCCTCCAGCGCACGGTCGAGCGCGCCCGCGACATGCTCGACGGCGACTCAGCCTTCCTGCTCCTCGCGACCGACGACGAGACCGAGTTGGAGGTCCGCGCCTCCACCGGCCTGCCCTCCGCCCGCCAGCGCTTCGCGCGCGTGCCCGTCGAGGCGGGCCCCGGCCGCTACGGCTCCGCCCGCATGCCGGCCGTCCACGAGGACCTCCAGGCCGTCCCCGGCGCGGTACCGCTGCTGAGCGGCACCGGAATGCGCTCGGTCGTCACCGTCCCCCTGAAGGTGGAGGGCCGCCTCACCGGCTCCCTCGGAGTCGCCGCCGAGGCCCCCAACAGATACTCGAACGAAGAGGCCCTACGGCTTCAATTCGCCGCCGACCGCATCGCGTTGGCGGTCGAGTCGGCCCGCCTGGGCGAACTGGAACGCCTGCGCCGCGGCTCGCTCAGCTTCCTGGTCGAGGCCTCCGACCTCCTCGCGGGCACCCTGGACCGCGACCAGACCCTCGCCCTGATGGCCCAGATGACGGTCCCGACCCTCGCCACCTGGTGCGCGGTCTACACGATCGCCGACCAGTCCTCGGACCCGTACCTCAGTTACGTCCTCCACGAGGACGAGGAACTCATCGACGGCATCAAGTCGTTGCTCTCGAAGATCGCCCCTCCGGACCCGGTCCCCACCCCCGGCGCCCGCGTGTGGGCCGCCCCCGCCGAGGCCGCCCACCAGGCCGCCCTGCGCACCTCCATGCGCAGCCTCGGCCTCGGCGAACCCACCCGCCCCGTCAGCTCGGGCATCGGCCCCACGCTCGCCACGGCCTCCGCGGTCGGCGGCGAGACGGTCGTCCTCCCCTGGTCGCCCGCAACCGCGTCATCGGCATGCTGACCCTCGGCAAGCCCACCGACGAACACTTCCGCCAGGAAATCCTGGAACTGGCCGAGGACTTGAGCCGCCGAGCCGCCCTCGCCCTCGACAACGCCCGCCTGTACTCGGAGCGCACGGCCATCAGCCAGTCCCTCCAGCGCAGCCTCCTGCCCCCGACCTCCCGCACATCGAGGGCGTGGAGGTCGAGGTCATCTACCGCGCGGCCGGCGAGGGCAACGAGGTCGGCGGCGACTTCTACGACCTCTTCCCCATCCGGGACGGCGTCTACGGCTTCGCCATCGGCGACGTCTGCGGCACGGGCCCCGAGGCCGCCGCGGTCACCGGCCTGGCCCGCCACGCCCTCCGCCTGCTCGCCAGGGAGGGCTTCGGCGGCCCCGCGGTCCTGGAGCGCCTCAACTCCGCGATCCTCGACGAGGGAGCCCGCAGCCGCTTCCTGACGCTCCTCTACGGCGAGTTGTGGCCCCAGGAGGACGGCAGCGCCGAACTGAAGGTGGTCTGCGCAGGACACCCCCTCCCGCTCCGCCTCCGCCAGGACGGCACGGTCGAACCCGCCGCCGAACCCCAGCCCCTCCTCGGCGTCATGGACGACCTGGAGCTCTACGAGCAGACGGTCACCCTCGACCCCGGAGACGTCCTCCTGTGCGTCACGGACGGCGTCACGGAGCGTCGCGAGGGCACCCGCATGCTGGGCGACGACGGCCTCGCCGACGTCCTCACGACCTGTACGGGCCTCACGGCCGGCGCGGTCGCGGCCCGCGTGATGCGCGCGGTCGAACGCTTCGCCTCCGATGCCCCGTCCGACGACATGGCGATCCTCGCGATGCGCGTCCCGGGCCTCCAGAAGGACTGACGGACCCCGAACACGCAGAAGGCCCCGCCCAATTGGGCGTGGCCTTCTGATGTCTGGAGCCCTCTAACGGAATCGAACCGTTGACCTTCTCCTTACCATGGAGACGCTCTACCGACTGAGCTAAGAGGGCCTTGTCGCTTTCCCGAGGTTTCCCTCGCGGCGACGAAAAGAATCATACCCCGAACAGGCCCGTGCGCCCAACCACCGTCTCCCGACCCCGACTCGATCAGAAAGCGGGCTGCAACAGGCCCCGAGCGCGTTGCACGCAGAAACGATCCTCTGCATCTCCCGCTTCGTCAACGAGGCGTCGACCGGCAGCGCGAGCGTCTCGTCCGCGGCCCGCTCGGTCTCCGGCAGCGCCACACAGCGCCGGAACTCCGGCAGCCGATGCACAGGAGTCTTCACCGGCACCCGGCACTCAACTCCCCTGCCGCGCACGGCCCGAGCGAAGGCGTCCCGATCCGGCCGCCCGTTCCCGGCACCCGCACGACGTACTGCTGGTAGGTGTGCCCGTCCCCACCATCGGGCGTCCGCACCCCCGCAACTTCGCGTCGAGGTAGGCGGCCCGCTCCCGCCGCTGAGCGACTTCGTCGTACGGCGCCTCGGACTCCCCCTGCTGCAACACCAGCAGCCCGTGCCGCTGCCCGACCCCGAGCAACCGCGCCACATCGGCGGACCGCCCGAATCGATGCACGACAACTATCGCCGCGGTGCGCGGAGTTACGGCCGCTTCGACAGCGGAGGCATCCAGACAGTAGGTCACCGGATCTATGTCGGCGAACACCGGCAGGCCACCCGCGAGGGTGACGGCCTCGGCGACTTCCACGTTCCCGAACGCCGGCACGACGACCTCGTCACCGAGTCCGACGCCTGCGGCCCTGAGCATTGCAGCAGTACCCATGCTCGGATGGTGATTGCGCAACGTGAACTTCAAGTGACGCACAACAAAGGGTTGGACCCCGAACCGAAGTTCAGGATCCAACCCTTTCAATATTTGTTCGGCGGCGTCCTACTCTCCCACAGGGTCCCCCTGCAGTACCATCGGCGCTGTAAGGCTTAGCTTCCGGGTTCGGAATGTAACCGGGCGTTTCCCTCACGCTATGACCACCGAAACACTATGAAACAGACAACCGCACCACACCCGGTGGCCCCGGGTATGGGGTTGTTCGTGGTTTCAGAAACTAACACAGTGGACGCGAGCAACTGAGGACAAGCCCTCGGCCTATTAGTACCGGTCACCTCCACCCATTACTGGGCTTCCAGATCCGGCCTATCAACCCAGTCGTCTACTGGGAGCCTTAACCCCTCAAGGGGTGGGAACACTCATCTCGAAGCAGGCTTCCCGCTTAGATGCTTTCAGCGGTTATCCCTCCCGAACGTAGCCAACCAGCCATGCCCTTGGCAGAACAACTGGCACACCAGAGGTTCGTCCGTCCCGGTCCTCTCGTACTAGGGACAGCCCTTCTCAATGTTCCTGCGCGCGCAGCGGATAGGGACCGAACTGTCTCACGACGTTCTAAACCCAGCTCGCGTACCGCTTTAATGGGCGAACAGCCCAACCCTTGGGACCGACTCCAGCCCCAGGATGCGACGAGCCGACATCGAGGTGCCAAACCATCCCGTCGATATGGACTCTTGGGGAAGATCAGCCTGTTATCCCCGGGGTACCTTTTATCCGTTGAGCGACGGCGCTTCCACAAGCCACCGCCGGATCACTAGTCCCGACTTTCGTCCCTGCTCGACCCGTCGGTCTCACAGTCAAGCTCCCTTGTGCACTTACACTCAACACCTGATTGCCAACCAGGCTGAGGGAACCTTTGGGCGCCTCCGTTACTCTTTAGGAGGCAACCGCCCCAGTTAAACTACCCATCAGACACTGTCCCTGATCCGGATCACGGACCCAGGTTAGACATCCAGCACGACCAGACTGGTATTTCAACGACGACTCCCCTGAACTGGCGTCCAGAGTTCACAGTCTCCCAGCTATCCTACACAAGCCGAACCGAACACCAATATCAAACTGTAGTAAAGGTCCCGGGTCTTTCCGTCCTGCTGCGCGAAACGAGCATCTTTACTCGTAGTGCAATTTCACCGGGCCTATGGTTGAGACAGTCGAGAAGTCGTTACGCCATTCGTGCAGGTCGGAACTTACCCGACAAGGAATTTCGCTACCTTAGGATGGTTATAGTTACCACCGCCGTTTACTGGCGCTTAAGTTCTCAGCTTCGCCACCCCGAAGAGTGACTAACCGGTCCCCTTAACGTTCCAGCACCGGGCAGGCGTCAGTCCGTATACATCGCCTTACGGCTTCGCACGGACCTGTGTTTTTAGTAAACAGTCGCTTCTCGCTGGTCTCTGCGGCCACCCCAGCTCATGAAGTAAATTCAATCACCGGTGATGGCCCCCTTCTCCCGAAGTTACGGGGGCATTTTGCCGAGTTCCTTAACCATAGTTCACCCGAACGCCTCGGTATTCTCTACCTGACCACCTGAGTCGGTTTAGGTACGGGCCGCCATGAAACTCGCTAGAGGCTTTTCTCGACAGCATAGGATCATCCACTTCACCACAATCGGCTCGGCATCAGGTCTCAGACTTAATGAATGGCGGATTTGCCTACCACTCGTCCTACACCCTTACCCCGGGACAACCACCGCCCGGGATGGACTACCTTCCTGCGTCACCCCATCACTCACCTACTAACCGCTTGGGCCGGCGGCTCCACCACTTTCCATTCCCCGAAGGGTCCGGAACGGCTTCACGGCCTTAGCATCACGATGCTCGATGTTTGACGCTTCACAGCGGGTACCGGAATATCAACCGGTTTTCCATCGACTACGCCTGTCGGCCTCGCCTTAGGTCCCGACTTACCCTGGGCAGATCAGCTTGACCCAGGAACCCTTAGTCAATCGGCGCACACGTTTCTCACGTGTGTATCGCTACTCATGCCTGCATTCTCACTCGTGAACCGTCCACCACTAGCTTCCGCTGCAGCTTCACCCGGCACACGACGCTCCCCTACCCATCCCAGCAGGCGTTGGCCCTATTGCTGGAATGACACGACTTCGGCGGTACGCTTGAGCCCCGCTACATTGTCGGCGCGGAATCACTAGACCAGTGAGCTATTACGCACTCTTTCAAGGGTGGCTGCTTCTAAGCCAACCTCCTGGTTGTCTCTGCGACTCCACATCCTTTCCCACTTAGCGTACGCTTAGGGGCCTTAGTCGATGCTCTGGGCTGTTTCCTCTCGACCATGGAGCTTATCCCCCACAGTCTCACTGCCGTGCTCTCACTTACCGGCATTCGGAGTTTGGCTAAGGTCAGTAACCCGGTAGGGCCCATCGCCTATCCAGTGCTCTACCTCCGGCAAGAAACACACGACGCTGCACCTAAATGCATTTCGGGGAGAACCAGCTATCACGGAGTTTGATTGGCCTTTCACCCCTAACCACAGGTCATCCCCAGGTTTTCAACCCTGGTGGGTTCGGTCCTCCACGAAGTCTTACCTCCGCTTCAACCTGCCCATGGCTAGATCACTCCGCTTCGGGTCTTGAGCGCGCTACTGAATCGCCCTATTCGGACTCGCTTTCGCTACGGCTTCCCCACACGGGTTAACCTCGCAACACACCGCAAACTCGCAGGCTCATTCTTCAAAAGGCACGCAGTCACGACGCACCAAGTAAACTTGATGCGCGACGCTCCCACGGCTTGTAGGCACACGGTTTCAGGTACTATTTCACTCCGCTCCCGCGGTACTTTTCACCATTCCCTCACGGTACTATCCGCTATCGGTCACCAGGGAATATTTAGGCTTAGCGGGTGGTCCCGCCAGATTCACACGGGATTTCTCGGGCCCCGTGCTACTTGGGTGTCTCTCAAACGAGCCGTTGACGTTTCGACTACGGGGGTCTTACCCTCTACGCCGGACCTTTCGCATGTCCTTCGCCTACATCAACGGTTTCTGACTCGTCTCACAGCCGGCAGACTGTGAAAGAGAGATCCCACAACCCCGTATACGCAACCCCTGCCGGGTCTCACACGCATACGGTTTGGCCTCATCCGGTTTCGCTCGCCACTACTCCCGGAATCACGGTTGTTTTCTCTTCCTGCGGGTACTGAGATGTTTCACTTCCCCGCGTTCCCTCCACTTGCCCTATGTGTTCAGGCAAGGGTGACAGCCCATGACGACTGCCGGGTTTCCCCATTCGGAAACCCCGGATCAAAGCCTGGTTGACGACTCCCCGGGGACTATCGTGGCCTCCCACGTCCTTCATCGGTTCCTGGTGCCAAGGCATCCACCGTGCGCCCTTAAAAACTTGGCCACAGATGCTCGCGTCCACTGTGCAGTTCTCAAACAACGACCAACCACCCATCACCCCGCCCTCACGGGCAAGTTCACTGGGGTCGGCACTGAAGGCAGCTTCTTACAGCCGTACCTTCAGACACCCAACAGCGTGCCCGGCACCACCGTCACTCGTGATCAGCTTTCCACGCCCCGAAGAGCAGTACTTGCAGCCCGAGATGACAGGCAGTGCCGAATAATCAACGTTCCACCCTTGAGCAACCAGCACCGGACATTCGCCGATGTACTGGCCTCTGACCTCACCCCGAGGGGATCGGTAAGAAGTGCTCCTTAGAAAGGAGGTGATCCAGCCGCACCTTCCGGTACGGCTACCTTGTTACGACTTCGTCCCAATCGCCAGTCCCACCTTCGACAGCTCCCTCCCACAAGGGGTTGGGCCACCGGCTTCGGGTGTTACCGACTTTCGTGACGTGACGGGCGGTGTGTACAAGGCCCGGGAACGTATTCACCGCAGCAATGCTGATCTGCGATTACTAGCAACTCCGACTTCATGGGGTCGAGTTGCAGACCCCAATCCGAACTGAGACCGGCTTTTTGAGATTCGCTCCACCTCACGGTATCGCAGCTCATTGTACCGGCCATTGTAGCACGTGTGCAGCCCAAGACATAAGGGGCATGATGACTTGACGTCGTCCCCACCTTCCTCCGAGTTGACCCCGGCGGTCTCCTGTGAGTCCCCGTCACCCCGAAGGGCACGCTGGCAACACAGGACAAGGGTTGCGCTCGTTGCGGGACTTAACCCAACATCTCACGACACGAGCTGACGACAGCCATGCACCACCTGTACACCGACCACAAGGGGGCACTATCTCTAATGCTTTCCGGTGTATGTCAAGCCTTGGTAAGGTTCTTCGCGTTGCGTCGAATTAAGCCACATGCTCCGCTGCTTGTGCGGGCCCCCGTCAATTCCTTTGAGTTTTAGCCTTGCGGCCGTACTCCCCAGGCGGGAACTTAATGCGTTAGCTGCGGCACCGACGACGTGGAATGTCGCCAACACCTAGTTCCCACCGTTTACGGCGTGGACTACCAGGGTATCTAATCCTGTTCGCTCCCCACGCTTTCGCTCCTCAGCGTCAGTAATGGCCCAGAGATCCGCCTTCGCCACCGGTGTTCCTCCTGATATCTGCGCATTTCACCGCTACACCAGGAATTCCGATCTCCCCTACCACACTCTAGCTAGCCCGTATCGAATGCAGACCCGGGGTTAAGCCCCGGGCTTTCACACCGACGTGACAAGCCGCCTACGAGCTCTTTACGCCCAATAATTCCGGACAACGCTTGCGCCCTACGTATTACCGCGGCTGCTGGCACGTAGTTAGCCGGCGCTTCTTCTGCAGGTACCGTCACTTTCGCTTCTTCCCTGCTGAAAGAGGTTTACAACCCGAAGGCCGTCATCCCTCACGCGGCGTCGCTGCATCAGGCTTTCGCCCATTGTGCAATATTCCCCACTGCTGCCTCCCGTAGGAGTCTGGGCCGTGTCTCAGTCCCAGTGTGGCCGGTCGCCCTCTCAGGCCGGCTACCCGTCGTCGCCTTGGTGAGCCATTACCTCACCAACAAGCTGATAGGCCGCGGGCTCATCCTGCACCGCCGGAGCTTTTAACCACAGACCATGAGGCCCGAAGTGTTATCCGGTATTAGACCCCGTTTCCAGGGCTTGTCCCAGAGTGCAGGGCAGATTGCCCACGTGTTACTCACCCGTTCGCCACTAATCCCCACCGAAGTGGTTCATCGTTCGACTTGCATGTGTTAAGCACGCCGCCAGCGTTCGTCCTGAGCCAGGATCAAACTCTCCGTGAATGTGTACCCGTAATCGGGTGATACATCACGAGAGCGGAACAGCCAGGCGGAATAAGCCCGGCCGTTCACAGCGTCCTCGCTGTGTATTTTCTTCAAAGGAACCTCGCCCCAACCATCAGATGACAGTCGGAGACGGGGTATCAACATATCTGGCGTTGATTTTTGGCACGCTGTTGAGTTCTCAAGGAACGGACGCTTCCTTTGTACTCACCCTCTCGGGCTTTCCTCCGGGCTTTTCCCTTCGGTCTTGCGTTTCCGACTCTATCAGACCGTTTCCGGTTCCGATTTCCTCGGTGCTTTCCAGGTTTCCGCTTCCGCGTTTCCCTTTCCGGCGGTTCCGACTTTATCAGAAGTTCTGAGTCGGAATTTCCGGCCCTCCGGGAGTGGCTCCCGTACACACGAAGTGTCCGGGTTCCCCCTCAGGCGGAGCCGTAAACGTACTGGAGCGGGCCGCCTCGATGCAAATCGAGGCGGCCCGCTCCAGGTTCACGCGTACGAGAGGTCGTACGACGGTCAGACCTCCACGACGACCGGGAGGATCATCGGCCTGCGCCGATAGTTGTCGGAGACCCACTTGCCCAGCGTGCGGCGGATGAGTTGCTGCAGCTGGTGGGGCTCGACCACGCCGTCCTGGGCCGAGCGTTCCAGGACCTCGGTGATCCTCGGGACCACGTCCACGAAGGCGGAGTCTTCGATGCCGGAGCCGCGGGCCTGGATGTGCGGGCCGCCCGTGATCTTGCCGGTGGACGAGTCCACGACCAGGAAGACCGAGATGATGCCCTCGTCTCCCAGGATCCTGCGGTCCTTCAGCGCCGGCTCGCCGACATCACCGACCGAGAGGCCGTCGACGTAGACATAGCCGGCCTGGACCTTGCCCGAGATCTTGGCCTTGCCCTCGATGAGGTCGACGACCACGCCGTCCTCGGCGATGACGATGCGGTCGTGCGGGACGCCGGTCATGGCGCCCAGCTCGGCGTTGGCCCGTAGGTGGCGCCATTCGCCGTGGACCGGCATCAGGTTCTTCGGACGGCAGATGTTGTAGAAGTACAGCAGCTCGCCGGCCGAGGCGTGTCCGGAGACGTGGACCTTGGCGTTGCCCTTGTGGACGACGTTGGCGCCCCAGCGGGTGAGGCCGTTGATGACGCGGTAGACCGCGTTCTCGTTGCCCGGGATGAGCGACGAGGCCAGGATCACCGTGTCGCCCGAGACGATGCGGATCTGGTGGTCGCGGTTGGCCATGCGGGACAGGGCGGCCATCGGTTCGCCCTGGGAGCCCGTGCAGACCAGGACGACCTCGCTGTCCGGGAGGTCGTCGAGCGTCTTGACGTCGACGACCAGACCCGGCGGGACCTTCAGATAGCCGAGGTCACGCGCGATGCCCATGTTGCGGACCATCGAGCGGCCGACGAAGGCGACCCGGCGACCGTACTCGTGGGCCGTGTCCAGGATCTGCTGGATGCGGTGGACGTGGCTGGCGAAGCTCGCCACGATGATGCGCTTGCGCGCGTTGCCGAAGACCTGTCGCAGGACGTTCGAGATGTCGCGCTCGGGCGGGACGAATCCCGGGACCTCGGCGTTCGTCGAGTCGGCCAGGAGCAGGTCGATGCCCTCCTCGCTGAGCCGGGCGAACGCGTGTAGATCCGTGAGACGGCCGTCCAGCGGGAGCTGGTCCATCTTGAAGTCGCCCGTGTGGACGACCATGCCCGCGGGGGTGCGGATGGCGACCGCGAGCGCGTCCGGGATGGAGTGGTTGACCGCGACGAACTCGCAGTCGAACGGGCCGATGCGCTCGCGGTGCCCCTCGGCGACCTCGAGCGTGTACGGCCGGATGCGGTGCTCCTGAAGCTTGGCCTCGATGAGCGCGAGGGTCAGCTTGGAGCCGATCAGCGGGATGTCCGCCTTCTCCCTGAGGAGATACGGACGCCGCCGATGTGGTCCTCGTGGCCGTGCGTGAGCACGATGCCGTCGATGTCGTCGAGGCGGTCCCTGATGGACGTGAAGTCCGGCAGGATCAGGTCGATTCCGGGCTGCTCCTCCTCGGGGAAGAGCACGCCGCAGTCGACGATGAGCAGGCGGCCGCCGTATTCGAAGACCGTCATGTTTCGGCCGATTTCCCCGAGGCCGCCGAGTGGGGTGACCCTCAGGCCGCCTTCGGGGAGCTTGGGCGGCGGGGCGAGTTCAGGATGCGGATGACTCAAAAGACTCTCCTACCCATGCGCGCCACGTACCTGTGGGCACGTGGCGCGCATGACGTTCGTGCAAATGCAGTTGTCGGTGTGGGGTGCGGGCGCCGAAGCCCCGCGTATTCAGTTGTGAAGTCCGTTGTCAGAGCTGTACCCCGCCGGCGGCAAGATCGATCTTGAGCTGGGCGATCTCCTCGGGCGAGCACTCGACCATCGGTGAGCGCAGCGGTCCGGCGGGCAGTCCCTGGAGGGTGAGCGCGGCCTTGGTGGTCATGACGCCCTGGGTGCGGAACATGCCGGTGTAGACGGGGAGCAGCTTCTGGTGGATCTCGGTGGCCTTCTGGACGTCACCGGAGACGTACGCCTCCACCAGGGTGCGCAGCTCGGGTGTGACCACATGGCCGACGACCGAGACGAAGCCGACCGCGCCCACGGAGAGCAGCGGCAGGTTCAGCATGTCGTCGCCGGAGTACCAGGCCAGGCCGGTCCGTGCGATGGCCCAGCTGGCGCGGCCGAGGTCGCCCTTGGCGTCCTTGTTGGCGACGATCCGGGGGTGCTCGGCGAGCCTGACCAGGGTCTCGGTGCCGATCGGGACGCCGCTGCGGCCGGGGATGTCGTAGAGCATGACCGGCAGTTCGGTGGCGTCGGCGATCGTCTTGAAGTGACGGTACAGGCCCTCTTGCGGGGGCTTGTTGTAGTACGGCGTGACGACGAGCAGGCCGTGTGCGCCGGCGTGTTCGGCCGTGCGGGCGAGTTCGACGCTGTGGTGGGTGTCGTTCGTGCCGACGCCCGCGATGACGTGGGCGCGGTCGCCGACCGCTTCCAGTACGGCTCGTACGAGATCCGCTTTCTCCGCGTCGCTGGTGGTCGGGGACTCACCGGTGGTGCCGTTGATGATCAGGCCGTCGTTGCCTGCGTCCACCAGGTGGGTTGCGAGCCGCTGGGCGCCGTCGAGGTCGAGTGCGCCGTCCGCCGTGAAGGGCGTGACCATGGCGGTGAGGACCCGCCCGAAGGGGGTCTGCGGAGTGGAGGTCGGAGCCATGGGGAACACGCTACTCGCTGCTCAATGCGGGGTCTGCCCTAGGGGCAGGCGACAAGTCGTGACAAATATGGAGCCCGGCACTGCCTGCTCGGGGTTCAAGCAGTGCCGGGTCCGTTTGATCAGGCTAGATGAACTTCTCCAAATGCCGCAATACGGACACTTCGTGCGGCCCATCCGTACATGTGTGCCCGAGGGGCAAACAGAGGTGCGCTACGGGGCGACACGGCCGTTCGCATTGAAGGCGGAGTACGTGAGCGGCATGAGCTTGGCCCACTGCTCCTCCATCTTCTCGCCGACCATCTCGATCTCCCGCTGCGGGAAGGACGGCACCTTCGCCAGCTCGTGCTGGGTGCGCAGGCCGAGGAAGTGCATCAGCGAGCGCGCGTTGCACGTGGCGTACATCGAGGAGAAGAGGCCTACGGGGAGGACGGCACGGGCGACCTCGCGGGCGACGCCGGCGGCGAGCATCTCCTGGTACGTCCGGTACGCCTGACGGTACGACTCCTCCATGGCCCGCTCTACGAAGTCGTGTTGCTCCGGGGTGCCCTCGACGAACACGTACTTGCCCGGCCTTCCCTGTTGGACCAGCTTGCGCGACGTGTCCGGCACGTAGAACACGGGCTGCAGCTCCCTATAGCGTCCCGACTCTTCGTTGTAGGACCAGCCGACCCGGTGCCGCATGAACTCACGGAACACGAAGATCGGAGCACTGATGAAGAAGGTCATCGAGTTGTGCTCGAACGGGCTGCCGTGCCGATCCCTCATCAGGTAATTGATCAGTCCTTTGGAGCGCTCAGGGTCCTTGCCCATCTCGTCCAGGGACTGCTCGCCGACGGTCGACACACGGGCTGCGAACAGCACATCGGAGTCCGCCGCACTGTGTTTGACCAGCTCAACGCCGACTTCACTGCGGAGGTCGATCTTGAAATCGTCGTCGGATGTGGGGTCACGGTTCGGAAGGTCCTTCCCATCTTGGCTCCTGGCGAGCGCCACTCTACGGCCCGCCAAACCGGACTTTCACTGTCTTGACTGAGTGAAATCGGAGAAACAGGGCACCTTTCGTCGCGTTCGCTCGTCTGTACCAGTAAGAACCTTCCGTTCGATCCCCGATTCGATCCCCGAAGGGAGAAGCACCACCGATGTTCCGTCGGAGCGAACCCGTCCCGTTCGCCTTCATCGCCGAGACCGACCGCTTCCGCAGCAATGTCACCCCGCCGCCGCGTGAGCGCGCCTCCGCCGGTCAGCTGGCCGGGCGCTGGCTCCTGGGCCTCACCATCGTCGCCGGAATCGTGGGCTCCCTGGTCCTCGGGATGCCGGCGCTGTCGCAGAACAACCTCTCGACACAGCATCAGCAGTCCCAGGCCGCCGACAATCGCTGACCTGCCGCACACGGCCGTACAGCTGACCATGACTCATCCGGACCCCCAGCGGTGGTGAGGGAGAACACGGCCGGATAGCCTCACCGGGCACAGCCCACGCATGGATTCAGTGAGGACACCAGCCGTGCCCCTGCCCTTCCTTACGGCCGACCGCGCATTCGAGGTCGCGGACGAGCTCGCGCTGCCGTTCGACGACCGCGACCGCTGGCGGCGCCCCTACCGGCCCGGACCGTGGCGGGTGGCGGTGGCGGCGCTCGTGCTGCTGCTCGCGTCGTACGTGCTGTTCGCCGCGGTCATCATCGCGTTGACCGGCTCGCGGTCCGAGGCCGTGGTGATCCTCGGCATCGCCGTGGTCGTCATCCTCTGCGCCCTGCGGCTGCTGCGCATGGGCGTGTGGGTGAGCGCGCGCGGGCTGCGCGGTGTGCGGTTCTTCTTCACCCGTACGGTGCCGTGGAACCGGATCGTCGCCGTACGCACGGTGCAGCAGCCGGTGCGCTGGCTCGGCCTGCCGCGCACGGTGCAGGGGCAGGCGCTGGTCCTCGTACGCAAGGACCGTGCTCCGGAGGACGTGACCGCGCTGCTGACCACGCACGACATCGACTTCCTGGCGCGTGCCTCCGCCTTCGACCGGGCCGCGGACTCGGTCGAGGTGTGGTCCGACGAGTACCGGCGGAGCTGACCGCCCGACAGCAGTCGTACGCCGAAGGGGCCGGTCCGCAGCGAGTGCGGGCCGGCCCCTTCGGCGTACGGGTGTGTCGTCCTGCGGGTCAGGCCGGGACGGGACGGCCGTCGTGCAGGGCGATCGCGCGCTGCATCGCCTTGCGGGCGCGCGGGGTGTCGCGGGCGTCGTGGTAGGCGACGGCCAGGCGGAACCAGCTGCGCCAGTCGTCCGGGGCGTCCTCGGTCTCGGCCTTGCGCCTGGCGAAGACCTCATCGGCGGAGTCGCGGTCGATTCGGCCGCCCGGGGTGCGCCTCAACTCGTCGACGGGCAGGCCGCCTTCGGCGTCGAGTTCGGCGGCGAGGCGGTTGGCGTTGCGGACGAACTGGGTGTTCTTCCAGAGGAACCAGATGCCGATCACCGGCAGGATCAGGACCGCGATCCCAAAGGTGACGGTGATGACGGTGCCCGACTGTATGAGCATGACGCCGCGGCTGCCGACCAGGACGAAGTAGAAGACCAGGACGGCGGCCGTGACGGCGTAGGTGATTTTGGCGCGCATGTCAGCCCAGGTCCAGGAAGTGCTCCAGGCCGAAGGTGAGGCCCGGGGTCGTCACCACACGGCGGGCGCCGAGCAGGATGCCCGGCATGAAGCTGCTGTGGTGGAGCGAGTCGTGGCGGACGGTCAGGGTCTCGCCCTCGCCGCCGAGCAGGACCTCCTGGTGGGCCAGCAGACCGCGCAGCCGGACCGCGTGCACCGGGATGCCGTCGACGCTCGCGCCGCGCGCGCCGTCCAGGGCCGTGGTGGTGGCGTCCGGGGCGGGGGCCGAGCCGGCCTTGGCGCGGGCCTCGGCGATGAGCTGCGCGGTGCGGGTGGCGGTGCCGCTGGGGGCGTCCACCTTGTTCGGGTGGTGCAGCTCGATGACCTCGACCGACTCGAAGTAGGGCGCGGCGATCTGCGCGAACTTCATGGTGAGTACGGCCCCGATGGAGAAGTTGGGCGCGATGAGGACGCCCGTCTTCGGGGTCGTGGCCAGCCAGCCGGTGAGCTGCGCGAGGCGTTCGTCGGTCCAGCCCGTGGTGCCGACGACCGCGTGGATGCCGTGATGCACGCAGTAGTCGAGGTTGTCCATCACCGAGGCGGGGGTGGTCAGTTCGACCGCGACCTCGGCGCCGGACTGTGTGAGCGTCTCCAGTGAGTCGCCCCGGCCCAGGGCCGCCACCAGTTCCATGTCCTCGGCGGCCTCGACGGCTCGTACCGCCTCGGCGCCGATGCGGCCCTTGGCTCCGAGGACCGCCACGCGCAGCTTGCTCATCGTTCTTGCTTCCTTACCGGATACGGGTTCCGAAGGCGGGTGTCAGGCGACGGCGTCGTGCAGTCGGTCCGCCTGCTTGTCCTTGAGCGGGCCGATGACCGACAGCGAGGGCCGCTGCCCCAGGATCTCGCGGGCGACCTCGCGGACCTCGTCCGGGGTGACCGAGGCGATCCGGGCCAGCATGTCGTCGACGGACATCTGCTCGCCCCAGCACAGCTCGCTCTTGCCGATCCGGTTCATCAGCGCGCCCGTGTCCTCGAGGCCGAGGACGGTGGAGCCCTGGAGCTGGCCGACGGCACGGCCGATCTCGTCGTCGGACAGGCCGTTCGCGGCGACCTGGTCGAGTTCGTCGCGGCAGATCTTCAGCACGTCGTGGACCTGCGAGGGCCGGCAGCCGGCGTAGACGCCGAAGAGTCCGCAGTCGGCGAAGCCGGACGTGTACGAGTACACGCTGTAGGCCAGGCCGCGCTTCTCCCGGACCTCCTGGAAGAGGCGGGAGGACATGCCGCCGCCGAGCGCCGTGTTGAGGACCCCGAGGGCCCAGCGGCGCTCGTCGGTGCGGGCCAGGCCGGGCATGCCGAGGACGACATGGGCCTGCTCGGTCTTGCGGCCGATCAGCTCGACCTTGCCGGTGGAGCGCAGGACGCGGCGGCCGTCGCGCGGGGCGATGGGTGCCGCCTCGGGGTGCGGAAGGCGCCCGCCTTGTCGAAGGCCGCGCGGACCTGTCGTACGACCTTGTCGTGGTCGATGTTGCCCGCGGCGGCGACCACGAGGTGGGTCGGGTCGTAGTGCTTCTTGTAGAAGCGGCGGATGCGGTCCGCGGTGAGGGCGTTGACGGTGTCGACCGTGCCGAGGACGGGGCGGCCGAGGGGTTGTCGCCGAACATCGTGCGCGCGAACAGGTCGTGCACACAGTCGCCCGGGTCGTCCTCCGTCATGGCGATCTCTTCGAGGATGGCGCCGCGCTCGACGTTGACGTCGTCCTCACGGATGAGGGAACCGGTCAGCATGTCGCAGACCACGTCGATGGCGAGCGGCAGGTCGGTGTCGAGCACGCGTGCGTAGTAGCACGTGTACTCCTTCGCCGTGAACGCGTTCATCTCGCCGCCGACCGCGTCGATCGCGGAGGAGATGTCCAGCGCGCTGCGCTTGTGCGTGCCCTTGAAGAGGAGGTGCTCCAGGTAGTGCGTGGCGCCGTTCAGGGACGGTGTCTCGTCGCGGGAGCCCACGTGTGCCCAGATGCCGAAGGTCGCGGAGCGGACCGAGGGCAGCGTCTCGGTGACGATGCGCAGGCCGCCCGGGAGGGTGGTCTTGCGGACCGTGCCGATGCCGTTGGTGCCCTGGATGAGGGTTTGGGTACGGGCGACGGCCCGCGCCTCCGAGGAGGTGCGGGCCGTCGTCGTGGTGCTGGTCGACGTCACTTGTCGTCGTCGTCCTTCTTGTCGTCCTCGGCGTTCTCTTCACCCTCGATGACGGGGATCAGGGAGAGCTTGCCGCGGGAGTCGATCTCGGCGATCTCGACCTGGACCTTCTGGCCCACGCCGACGACGTCCTCGACGTTCTCCACGCGCTTGCCGCCGGCGAGCTTGCGGATCTGCGAGATGTGCAGCAGACCGTCCTTGCCCGGGAGCAGCGACACGAACGCGCCGAAGGTGGTGGTCTTGACGACCGTACCCAGGTAGCGCTCGCCGACCTCCGGCATGGTCGGGTTGGCGATGCCGTTGATCGTGGCGCGGGCGGCCTCGGCCTGCGAGCCGACCTGGGCACCGATGTAGATGGTGCCGTCGTCCTCGATCGTGATCTCGGCGCCGGTGTCCTCCTGGATCTGGTTGATCATCTTGCCCTTCGGGCCGATGACCTCGCCGATCTTGTCCACGGGGATCTTGACGGTGATGATCCGCGGGGCGTTCGGGGACATCTCGTCCGGCGTGTCGATCGCTTCCATCATCACGTCGAGGATGTGGAGGCGGGCGTCACGGGCCTGCTTGAGAGCGGCGGCCAGGACGGAGGCGGGGATGCCGTCCAGCTTGGTGTCGAGCTGGAGAGCGGTGACGAACTCCTTGGTGCCGGCGACCTTGAAGTCCATGTCGCCGAAGGCGTCCTCCGCACCGAGGATGTCGGTGAGGGCGACGTAGTGCGTCTCGCCGTTGATCTCCTGGGAGATCAGGCCCATGGCGATACCGGCGACGGGGGCCTTGAGGGGCACACCGGCGTTCAGCAGCGACATGGTGGAGGCGCAGACCGAGCCCATGGACGTCGAGCCGTTCGACCCGAGGGCCTCGGAGACCTGGCGGATCGCGTAGGGGAACTCCTCGCGCGTCGGCAGGACCGGGACCAGGGCGCGCTCGGCAAGCGCTCCGTGGCCGATCTCGCGACGCTTCGGGGAGCCGACGCGGCCGGTCTCGCCGACGGAGTACGGCGGGAAGTTGTAGTTGTGCATGTAGCGCTTGCGGGTCACCGGGGAGAGGGTGTCCAGCTGCTGCTCCATGCGGAGCATGTTGAGGGTGGTGACGCCCAGGATCTGGGTCTCGCCACGCTCGAACAGCGCCGAGCCGTGCACGCGCGGGATGGCCTCGACCTCGGCGGCGAGGGTACGGATGTCCGTCACCCCGCGGCCGTCGATGCGCTTCTTCTCCTTGATGACACGCTCACGGACCAGGGCCTTGGTCAGTGCGCGATACGCGGCGGAGATCTCCTTCTCGCGGCCCTCGAACTCCGGGAGGAGCTTCTCGGCGGCGAGACCCTTGACGCGGTCCAGCTCGGCCTCGCGGTCCTGCTTGCCGGCGATCGTCAGCGCGGAGGCGAGCTCCGGGCGGACGGCGGCGGTGAGGGCCTCCAGGACGTCGTCCTGGTAGTCGAGGAAGATCGGGAACTCGCCGGTCGGCTTCGCGGCCTTCGCGGCGAGGTCGGCCTGGGCCTTGCAGAGCACCTTGATGAAGGGCTTCGCGGCGTCCAGACCGGAGGCGACGACCTCCTCGGTGGGCGCCTCGGCGCCGCCCTTGACCAGCTGGATGGTCTTCTCGGTGGCCTCGGCCTCGACCATCATGATCGCGACGTCGCCGTCCTCGAGGACGCGACCGGCGACGACCATGTCGAAGACGGCGTCCTCGAGCTCGGTGTGCGTCGGGAACGCGACCCACTGGCCGTTGATCAGCGCGACGCGGACGCCGCCGACCGGGCCGGAGAAGGGCAGACCGGCCAGCTGCGTGGACGCGGAGGCCGCGTTGATCGCGACGACGTCGTACAGGTGGTCGGGGTTGAGCGCCATGATCGTGGCGACGACCTGGATCTCGTTGCGCAGGCCCTTCTTGAAGGACGGGCGCAGCGGGCGGTCGATCAGGCGGCAGGTGAGGATCGCGTCCTCCGAGGGCCGGCCCTCGCGGCGGAAGAAGCTGCCGGGGATCTTGCCGGCGGCGTACATCCGCTCCTCGACGTCCACCGTGAGGGGGAAGAAGTCGAGCTGGTCCTTGGGGTTCTTGGAGGCGGTGGTGGCCGACAGCACCATGGTGTCGTCGTCCAGGTACGCGACGGCGGAGCCTGCGGCCTGCTTGGCCAGGCGGCCCGTCTCGAAGCGGATGGTGCGGGTGCCGAAAGTGCCGTTGTCAATGACGGCCTCGGCGTAGTGGGTCTCGTTCTCCACTAGCGTTTTCTCCGTTACTTGTCGTCTTTCGTCCCTCCCCGCCCGTGTGGCGGGGACGGTGGCGGAGAAGCGCTGTCTGGTGCGGGCCGGTCTTCGATCGAAGCACCCGGGGCGTCAATGCCCGGGGCCACTACCGAGGACCGGCGGCTGCGAGGCGCGCTTCTCCTCTTCTTTTTCTTTGTCGTGCTGTCTTCGTACGGTGTCGTGCTCGGTCGTACGTCCTGCGTCGTGCGTTGTGCTACCACACTACAAAGCGTGAGTGACACTCCGCACGTTTCCGCACGTACGGGCAATCCGCACGTACGGCAAAGGGAGCGGCTCCCGATCGCTTCGGGAACCGCCCCCTTCACGGCGTCTTACTTGGCGCCCGCCGCACCGCGACGGATGCCCAGCCGGTCAACCAGGGCACGGAAGCGCTGGATGTCCTTCTTGGCCAGGTACTGGAGCAGCCGGCGGCGCTGGCCGACCAGGATCAGCAGACCACGACGGGAGTGGTGGTCGTGCTTGTGGGTCTTGAGGTGCTCGGTCAGGTCCGAGATGCGGCGCGAAAGCATGGCGACCTGGACCTCGGGGAGCCGGTGTCGCCCTCCTTCTGACCGAACTCGCTGATGAGCTGCTTCTTCGTAGCGGCGTCGAGCGACACGCGTACTCCTCGTAGTCTTGGATGTGCCACCGAGTGCCCCTGGTCCACTTCTCAGGGGAGCTTCCGTGACTCGGAGGCGGGATCCGCTGCGCGCGGCCTCCAGGGCGTGAGCTCCGGGGCGCGTACACAAACGGCCGCTACACAGCGTACCAGCCTGGGGGATGCCCCGATCCAGCTCCCCGAAGGGCCCTGACCGGCGGGGATGCGGCCACTAGGGTGATTCCATCCATGGACGGAACGCGGAAACCCATGGTGGAACACGTCGGTTCTTCGGGAAGGGGTCGCCGCGCCATGGCGGAGACGGAGCAGGAGATCAAGGCACGCAAGGAGCGGGAGCGGGACGAGCTGTACGCCCTCGACATCTCGGGTGTCGAGTGGCGCAGCGCGCCGGGCACGGAGGACCACGAGGAGCGCGTCGAGATCGCCGACCTGCCCGACGGCGCGGTGGCCATGCGCTCGTCCCTCGACCCGGGGACCGTGCTGCGGTACACCGAGGCGGAGTGGACGGCGTTCGTGCTGGGGGCGCGGGACGGGGAGTTCGATCTGGAGCCGGGGCCGGAGGAGCAGCAGTAGTCGTACGGGGGCAGAAGAGGGGTGGCACGCGTGCGCGTGCCCCCTCTTCTGTGCCTGCGGTCGTCAGCTGGTCATGGCCCGTGCCTGCGCGTACACATCGAAGACGGCGAGGGACAGCGGGATCAGGGTGAGCAGGACGAAGCTCTCGGCGATCTCCAGAAAGCGGCCCCAGAAGGGGTGACCCCGCGGCGCGGGGTGATCAGGCCGATCGCGGTGACCAGCGCGGTGGAGGCGGCGACCGCCGCCGCGAGCCAGACGCTGCGGATGTCCAGGGAGTTCGTGTCGCCCAGGAACGCGTCGCGCACGTACGCGTGCGGAGGGTTCAGGGCGAGGCCCAGGCCCAGGAAGACGAGGGCGGCCAGGCCCGCGGCAAGAGTGGCACCGACCTGGGCGGTGTAGCGGAACAGGTGGGCGCGCATCAGCATTGCGACGCCGGTGGCGAAAGCGAGGAGCTGGGCCCAGATGTCGCTGGAGAAGCCGAGGACGATCGAGGCGCCGACGGAGACGAGGGCGCAGCCGCCGACCAGACCGACGAGGAGTTCGTGGCCGCGCCGGGCGCGGGCCGCGATGCGCTCGGCGTCGACGGGCTCCTGGACCACGGGTTCGCCGTCGCCGTAGCCGCGGTTGGGGTTCGGCGGTTCGAAGCCGATGGGGAGGCGGGCGAAGCGCATGGACAGGCCTGGGAGGAAGGCGAGCGCGCACACGGAGAGCGGGGCGCAGACGGCGGCCGTCTCGATGGGCTTGAGGTGGGTGAGCATCGCGACGAACGTCGTCAACAGGCCGATGGTGGAGGCGAAGACGAAGGCCACGAAGGGCCGTCGCCGCCGGGTGAGACCAGGGTGAGGACGACGGTGGCGACGAGGACGGCGGCGCAGGCGAGCAGAAACTGGAGCCGCCCGATGCCTTCTCCTTCGGAGAAGGGCAGAAGGCCCGAGCCCGCCACGGCGATGTTCGGGAGGGCACCCAGACCCAGGGCGACTGCCGAGCCCCGGTCGTCGTACACACGCGCGCGTACGCAGGCGATGGTGACGAGGAGGATGCCGGCGAGGCCCGCGACGATGCCCTGGAGGCTGTGCATGTCGTGGTGGATCTGCGAGCTCCAGGCCACGAACGCGAGCAGCGCGGGCAGGATGCCGCCCGCGACAAGACCGGCGGCACGCGTCAACTCGCCGTTCCACAGGGTGCGGTCACGGGTGACGGCGGAGGCGACCGCCTCGGAGACGTCGTCGTAGACGGCGGGCGGCAGGGAGTCGGCGAAGGGGCGCAGGGTGAGCAGTTCGCCGTCGAGAATGCGCTGAGCGGCGAAGGAGCGGGCGCCGTCAAGGACGGTGCCATCGCGGCGGACGAGGTGGTAGCCGACGGGGGCGCCCTCGGCGAGGCTCTGCTGGGAGAGCCGCAGGATCTCGGGGTAGAGGTCGGCGACCGGTACGTCGTCGGGCAGGGCCACGTCGATCCGGCTGTCGGGCGCCACGATGGTGACGCGGCAGAAGCCGAAGCCCATGCCCGCCGCGGAAGGGGCTCCGGTGCTCGTTCCGCCGGTCGCGCCGGTCGGCGCGGAGGCCGTGATGCTCACCTGCTGTTCCCCCTCGTGAGTGACGGACGGTTCGCGATGCTGCCGCGCGCATCCGCCGTAAAGATCCTGTGTAGGTCGTGCCGTGCCACCCGTCCCACCGGCCGTGGGCGCCGTCGCGCCCGGGACCCAACGGGTTCACCTGCTTCGAACGCTGCGGTTTGCCCGGTTTTCCCGGAACGATTCGCAACTGCTCACACGTCTCACGGGCACCCTACCGCCCGCCGTTGTCAGTGGTTGTCAGTAGGATCGCGCAGTGCGGATCGGCGTCCACCCGACACGGGGCGGCGGACGAAACAACTCGGTCCGGCAAGGGAATTGGTGCCTAGTGAGCCAGATCGTCGTCAAGCGCCCGCCGAGGTCGCTGCCGAAGGAAGTGCCCACGGACGAGGTCGTGCTGCAGGCCCCGCCGGAGCTTCCGCGCGGCCAGCAGGAGGGCGCGCTGATGCAGCTTCTGCCCATGCTCGGCATGGGCGGTTCGGTGGTGTTCTTCTTCAATCCCAGTGCCCAGCCCTTCATGAAGATCATGGGCATGGTGATGATCGCGTCGACGCTCGCGATGGGCATCTCGATGCTGGTCCGCTACCGCCGGGGCAACCAGGGGCAGATGGCCGACATGCGCCGCGACTATCTGCGCTATCTGTCGCAGACACGTCGTACGGCCCTGGAGACCGCGCGGTCCCAGCGCGACGCCCAGTACTACCTGCATCCTTCGCCGGAGCAACTGTGGGCGCTGGTCGCCGAGGGCAGCCGCGTCTGGGAACGCCGCACCAACGACGAGGACTTCGGACAGGTCCGGGTCGGCCTCGGCACGCAAGGTCTCGCCACCCCACTGATCCCGCCGGACACCGCGCCGGTCGACGAGCTGGAGCCGCTCACCGCGGGCGCGATGCAGCGCTTCCTGGCCACGCACGGCACCCTGACGACCTGCCGATGGCGGTCTCGCTGCGCGCCTTCTACCACGTGACGATCAGCGGCGAGCCGGTCACCGTGCGGGGCACCGCCCGCGCGGTCACCGCCTCCCTCACATCGCTGCACTCCCCGAGGACCTCGTCGTCGCCGTCGCCACCGGGCGCGAGTCGGTGCCCGAGTGGGAGTGGGCCAAGTGGCTCCCGCACGCGCAGGCACCGGGTCTCGCGGACGGCGCGGGCAGCGTGCGCCTCATCGCGACCGACCCGATGGAGCTGGAGGAGATGCTGGCCGACCGCCTCCAGGGCCGGCCACGCTTCCACCCCACCGGAGCCCCGGTGCCCGAACAGCCGCACCTGGTCGTCGTGTTGGACGGCGTCTCCCTGCCGCCCACCTCCTTCCTCGCCAGCCCCGAGGGCCTGCAAGGGGTGACGATCATCGAGGTCGTGCCCGGCGACCTCAACAGCGGCCGGGGCGACCTCTCGGTCGTCGTCCACCCGAAGGTGCTCCGCCTGGAGTCGGGCCATGGCATGGTCTACGAGGGCACGCCGGACATCCTGTCGTACGAGGCAGCCGAGGCGCTCGCGCGTCAACTGGCGCCGCTGCGCATGGTGTCGGGCGGGGACGACGACGAACCACTGCTCGCCAACCTGGAGTTCACGGATCTGCTGAATCTGGGGACGCGGCCTCCGTAGACCCCAAGCGGACCTGGCGCCCGCGCTCGACGGCCGAGCGGCTGCGGGTGCCGATCGGGCTCGGTGAGGACGGCCGGCCCGTGATGCTCGACCTCAAGGAGGCGGCCCAGGAGGGTATGGGCCCGCACGGCCTGTGTGTCGGCGCGACCGGTTCCGGCAAGTCGGAGCTGCTGCGCACGCTGGTCCTCGGCCTCGCGGTGACGCACTCCTCGGAGACGCTGAACTTCGTCCTCGCGGACTTCAAGGGCGGTGCGACCTTCGCCGGCATGGCGCAGATGCCGCACGTGGCGGCCGTCATCACCAACCTGGCCGACGACCTGACCCTCGTCGACCGCATGGGCGACTCGATCCGCGGCGAGCTGAACCGCCGCCAGGAGATGCTCCGCGACGCGGGCAACTACGCCAACATCCACGACTACGAGAAGGCACGTGCGGCTGGTGCACCCCCTGCAACCCGTGCCGTCACTCGTCCTGGTGATCGACGAGTTCAGCGAACTCCTCACCGCCAAGCCGGACTTCATCGAGATGTTCGTCCAGATCGGCCGCATCGGCCGGTCGTTGGGCGTGCATCTGCTGCTGGCCTCGCAGCGCCTGGAGGAGGGCAGGCTGCGCGGCCTGGAGACCTACCTCTCGTACCGGATCGGTCTGCGCACGTTCTCGGCGGCCGAGTCGCGGGCCGCGCTCGGTGTGCCCGACGCGTACGAACTGCCGAACGTGCCGGGTTCCGGCTTCCTGAAGTACGGCACCGACGAGATGGTGCGCTTCAAGGCGGCGTACGTCTCCGGGGTGTACCGCACCAGTTCGCAGCAGGCCGCCGCGCTCGGCGGGCCGCTCCCGGTGGACCGCAGGCCGGTGTTGTTCACGGCGGCGCAGGTGCCCGTGCAGTACGCGCCCGTGCCGCGGCAGCGGCGCGACGAGGAGACGGTCGAGGAGAAGGACGACGCGCTCTCCGACACCGTGCTCGACGTGATCGTGCGCCGCTTGGAGGCGCAGGGTCCTGCCGCCCACCAGGTGTGGCTTCCCCCGCTGGACAGCCCGCCGTCGCTCGACTCCCTGCTGCCCGGGCTCGCCGCGGTACCGGGGCGCGGCATGACGCAACCGGGCTACGAGGGCGCGGGCCGGCTCGTCGTCCCCGTCGGGCTGGTCGACAAGCCGTACGAGCAGCGGCGCGACCCGCTGTGGACCGACTTCGGCGGCGCGGCCGGCCATATGCAGATCCTCGGCGGCCCGCAGTCCGGCAAGTCGACGTTGCTGCGCTCGCTGATCGCGTCGTTCGCGCTCACCCACACCCGCACGAAGTGCAGTTCTACGCACTGGACTTCGGTGGTGGCGGGCTCTCCGCCGTGGCCGCCCTGCCGCACGTCGGCGGGGTCGCCTCGCGCCTCGACCCGGAGAAGGTCCGGCGCACGGCGGCCGAGGTCTACGGCGTGATGACTCGCCGCGAGGAGTACTTCCGTACGGCGGGCATCTCCTCGATCGCGGAGTTCCGCGCCCGCCGCGCGCGGGGCGACATCTCCGTGGCGGACCAGCCCTGGGGTGACGTCTTCCTAGTCATCGACGGCTGGGGCAATTTCCGTACGGATTATGAGGCGTTGGAACCGATCGTGCTGGACATCGCGGCGCGCGGCCTCGGGTACGGCATCCATGTGATCCTCACGGCGTCGCGGTCCATGGAGGTCCGCGCGAACATGAAGGACCACCTGATGAACCGGCTGGAGCTGCGGCTCGGCGACCCGATGGACTCGGAGTTCGACCGCAAGGTCGCGGCCAACGTGCCGACGGGCGTGCCCGGTCGTGGCCAGACCCCGCAAAAGCAGCACTTCATGGCGGCGGTCCCGCGCATCGACGGCCTGTCCTCCGACACTGACCTCGCGGAGGCGACGACGGCACTCACGGCCGAGGTCGCCCGTCACTGGCAGGAGCCGGGCGCGCCCGAAGTCCGGCTGCTCCCCGGGAGTTCGCGGCGGCCCAGCTGCCGCCGGGCGACCGTTTCCCGAACCGGGGCGTCTCCTTCGCCCTCGACGAGGACAACCTGGAGCCGGTGTTCGTCGACTTCGACCAGGACCCGTTCTTCCTCGTCTTCGGCGAGAGCGAGTCCGGCAAGTCGAACCTCCTGAAGCTCATCATCAAGCGCCTCACCGAGCGCTACGACGGCAACGTGTGCAAGATCTTCGTGGTCGACAACCGGCGTTCCCTGCTGGGCGTGACCCCGACCTCGCACCTCGCCGAGTACATCCCCATGTCGAACCAGATGCAGCATCACATGGACGCGCTGGCCGACCTGATGCAGCGCCGGACGCCGACGTCGGACGTCACTCCGCAGCAGCTCCGGGACCGGAGCTGGTGGCACGGCCCGCAGGTCTTCGTGATCATCGACGACTACGACCTGGTGTCCACGTCGAGCGGCAACCCGCTGTCGGGCCTGACCGAACTCCTGCCGTTCGCCCGGGACGTGGGCGTGCGGTTCGTCATCGCCCGCTCCACGGCGGGCGCGGGACGCGCCGGTTACGAGTCCTTCATGCAGCGCATGAAGGAACTCGGCGCCCAGGGCGTGCTGTTGGCGGGCGACCCGGCCGAGGGCGACCTCCTGGGCGGCGTGCGGCCACGGCCGATGCCGACCGGGCGGGGCGTGTTCGTGTCCCGCAAGCGGGGGAAACCGCTGGTTCAGATCGGGCAGGTGCCGGACACGACGGAGTGAGGGCGGGGCCGAGCGCGGAAGCAGGGCGTTCCGTGCTCGGCGCCGTGCACCGGCGGGCGAGCTTGAGACGAATTCGGGGCCGACGGTGCCGAAGTCGATGAGGCGCGGCCCGTCCAAGGGCAGCACGATGTCCGGCGGCATGAGATCGCGGTAGCAGGAGCGGTATAGCGGCAGCCCGATACAACAACAGGGTGGGCGCCTCCCGCGCGCACCCACCCTGTTCCTTACTGGTCCTGCTGGTTGTACTGGTCCTACGGCGAACCTCGTCCTAGTGGAAGTAGCTGGCGGCCTTCTTGTCGCCCTCCATGTAGGTGCCGCCCGACGTGTGCACGACGTGGCCGATGCCGGTCAGCGCCGTGTGGATGTCGTTGGCTTCCTTGTCCCACTTGTGCAGCTTCTCGTTGAAGGTGCCCTGCGCGTCACCCTCCCAGTACTGCTGGCTCTTCACGACCAGTGCGCGAAGCTCCTGCAGGTCCTGCTCCAGCTGCTTCGCCTCGTTGCCGATCTTGGTGGCCGCGAAGTCCAGCCCGTCATAAGTGACGGAAAGGCCATCGGAATTACGGCTCATGCGTGTGTACCTCGTCTCGTTCGGGTGGGGCCGATGGGCCGCTGAGTGTCGTCGTACGTGGTGGCGTTACGTGGTAGCGCGTGGCTCAGTAGGAGTTGAACGAGGACGGGGTCACGGTCGGCGCGCCGTCCTGGAGGTCAATCTTGTTGACCGCCGCGCGCACCTCGTCTTCCTTGCTGTCCTTGATGTTGCGCGTCGCGGTCATCGCCTCGATGACGTCACCGAGGATGGTGCCGATCTTCCGCAGCGACTCGTTGATCTCGTACTGCTTCTTGTCGAACGCGGCACGCCCAATACCGTGCCACTGGCCCTCAAGCCCGTCGATCACACCCTGAAGCCCGTGCACTCGCTTGGCGATGCCGTCGTACTTGTCGAGCATCTGCTTCTGAATATCGACTACTGCGGCATCTTCGAGCTTCTGCTTGTTGGACATGCTCAGCTCACCCTTCTTGTGTTGACCGACTTGTACTGACTGGTTCGTGGCCTGACTGGATGTCCCGGTTACCTGGCACGCCGCGCGCGTCACGGCTACGCCTGCGCCGGCGACGAGGACCACTGCGGCGGCTCCGCCGAGGGCGATCCAGAGCGTGTTGCTGTCACTGGAGGACTCGGCGCTCGAGCCTGCGGCGGAGGTGCCGCCGGTTGAGGCCTTTTCCTGGGTCTGCGCCGTGGCTGAAGCAGACGGGGTCGAAGGCGACGACACGGTCGAGGACTTCGCCAGCAGATCCCCGCCGTTCTCCTTGGCGAGCGGGTCGACATTCGCAGAGCCCGGGTCGTAGCCAGAGTCCGCGAGCACCACGCGGGGGCGAACGGCCCCGTAGCCGAGGTACTTGCTCGGATCGTTCTTGGGCCAGTCACGACCCGCCGTATCGATGAGAGCGCGGGTGACCTGGTTGACCGTCCAGTCAGGGTGGGCGGACCAGATCAGGGCGGCGGAGGCCGAGGCGATCGCAGCCGCCGAACTCGTGCCGTTCACGTCGTCGCAGTACGACCGGAAGTTCGCATCGCACCAACCCGGGAAGTCCTGCCCGGGGCCGTGAGGTCCACGTAGCCTCCGTACGAGGAGAACTTGGACACTGTGCCCGACTCGTCCGTCGACGACACTCCCACCACATAGGGAAGGCGGCCGGATAACCAATCCTGCCCGCGGTTTCGCCGCTGTTGCCCACCGCTGCGATAAGGAGTTTGCCCTTCGAAGCGGCGTACTCGACAGCCGCCTTCTCCTTGGAACTCGGCCCCTCCGACCCAAACGACATATTGATGATCTTTACGTCGGTGTCGGCGGCAGCCCTGATCGCTGCGGTGTCGTCAGGTGTCTTCTGCTTCTCCTCCGCGCCCTTGAGGCCCTCCAGATCAATGCGGAACGGCACGATCTTCGCCCCTGGCGCCAGACCTTGAAGTCCGCCACCGGCACCCGTGCCCGCGATCAGCTCGGCCATGGTCGTTCCGTGTCCGGTGTAGTCGTCGGTTGCGTGGTAGCCAACCGACTTGGGCACCTCATCGACCAGGACCTGCCCCTTCAGCGAGGGCGTGTCGGCGTTCACTCCGCTGTCGATGACAGCGACCTTGACGCCTTTGCCCGTGCTGACCTTCCACATCTGCTCGGCCTGCATCGGGTCCAGGTACCACTGCTTCGACTGCGCGTCGGACGCGGCGGCACTCGGAGCGAAACCCATGCCCACTGCAGCCAGGGCGCCGACGGCCGCGCCCACGGCACGCGCTCGCCCTACGTAGCGCGTCCTGAGGAGCGCAGCCTGCTCGGCTTGTCGGCTGGTCCCTGACTTCATGGCGTTGTCTGTCCTCGCTCGTGCTCAGTTGATGACGGCGGCACATCGCGCCGCGGATTGTTCGGCAGGTGCGTCTCTTCGTCTTCGCCAGGGCGGTCAGCGCACGAATCTTCTCGCGAGCCCTGTTCCTCATCACGCTTTCCGCGCTTGTCCGATCGGCGCACGAGACCGGCGCCCCCACGCGTCATACCGTTGCGCTCGGCTCGGGCGACGGAGTTGCGTTCGGCAGGCCTGCCAGTGACAGCGTCCGATGTCCCCTTACCGCTACGAGGCGTGCCCGCACTCGAACCGGACCGACCGGTCGGCTCCGGCGCCCCGAAAACCCCACGCTGCCCAGGCCGACTGGTCGCAGAACGGGAGTTGGACGTCTCTTCGGCACCGACTACCGTGCCGCGCGGCATCTTTGACCCACCCTGCGACGACTTCCCGGAAGCATTCGTGGGCCGTCCGCCTACCACGCCGTTGCTGCGACCGGCACCGGTGGCCGATCCGCCCCGTGGCGACGACGCGCCGCCGGCCCTCGGAGTACCGCCGGTGATACCGCGCCCCATCGGGGACGACTTCGCACTGGAGGCACCGCCTCTGGCAACCGACTCACCGGTCGCGGTGGCACGACCCAGCTGGTTCGTCCCGCCGCGCCCCACCGAACGGCCGGAGCCAGAGTTGCCTGAACCTGATGTGCCGGGTCGGCCTTGCGCGGACGCAGGGGTACGGAGACCGCCGCCCCCGCCGACGCTCCGGCCCAAGGATCCATTGGGCATCGGAGTCCCGAAGCCGGTTTCGAACCCGCCGGTCGGGCCTGCGCTGGTGGCGGAGGTGCCCGTGACCGGCAGAGTGTGGCCCGTCACGGGCGTGGGCGAGGTGGGCGGAAGTGTGCCGACGCTGTCGATGTTCGTGCCGACCGGGCGATCAGGATGTGTGGTGCCGACGGTGACGTGCTTCGCAGGCGTTGAAGTGTCACTTGTGACGGGCCGGGTGGCATCCGTCGGTGTCACGACCGTCGAGTGATGACTCACGGGAGACACCTTTTCGGTTCCACCGCTTGAGCGTTTGGTGGGCACCGGCTCGACGCGATACTCGGTCACAGGTTTGGGGACGCCGACGTCGGGCATGGAGCTGAACTCAGGTTTCTTGACCGGCAGTGACGCCATGCCCTCTTCGGACACCGAGTAGTACGACGCCAACCGATTCATCTGGTTGATCGCCTCTTGGCGGTCCTTCTCCACCTTCACCGCGGTGGTGTACTCCGCCTTGTTCGCCGTCTTCTCGGCTTCCGTGAAGGCGTGGGGGCGCTTCCGGTCAGCCTGCGTATCACGCGACGGCATGGCGCCCCGCACGGACGCAAGCCCCACAGCCGCAGCCGTGATCTGATCACCGGCCGCTCCGGCGTAGTCACTCAGGTGCTGTGTGTTGGTGACAAGGTCGCTGCCCCAGGCCCGGAACGCTTCGCCCGACTCGCCGATCCACTCGACCCTGTTGACGTGCCCGTCAAGCTCAGTCGCCGCCGCCTTGATGGCGTCACGCGCATCCCACAGTGCTTTCCCGGAGGATTCGAGGTCCCCTGGGTCCGTCCGCTCGATCAAGTCGAGCAGTTGGTTGAGCCCCAGATCGGTGCTGCCGAAGTCCGTACTGTCATGTACTGCTTTCGCGTACGGGCTCTGCTCGGCAACAGCACGCAGGGTGCCGTTCACCATGCCGGTGAACAGGCCGCCCCCTGAGGCAGATTCTCAGCAGTCCGGGTGAAGTCCGTGTACGTGTTACGACTGGAAATCCGGTCCAGGTCAGCCTTGTGCTTATCCGTCATCGTCAGAGCCCCGCACCGGTCTTCGAGTCATTGCCGTGCAGCTTGTCGTCCTTCGCGTCCTGGATGTCCTGGATCTGTGCCTGGATCGACCAGAAGCGCTGCCGCTGCTCCTCTTCGAGATTGTCGAAGCCTCGGTGCGCACCCTGAACCGCGATGCCGATCGCCTCGATCTGCAGGTGCAGGGTCTTGGACAAGGAAGTCAGTTCCGTGTGCACCCTGTTGTACTGCAGGTACAACCCGCGCGCCTCAGGGAAGAGAGCATGCGCCCCGTTGCTCAGAGACGTCTGCTTGATGCCCTGAGCGCCCACCTTGGTCGGGTTGCCGGCCGACCCCTCAAGATCCCGCAGGACTGCGTCCACCCGCTTCATGAAGGTGGTCAGCGCCTCGTTACTGGCCTCCAGGTTCGCCGCCCTGGTAGCCGACACGCCCCCACCATGTCTGCCGGAAGCACGACGTTCCCCGTTTCCCCGTCCGTCCATCGGCCGCGGTCAGGCGGGCCGATCTCGTCCACTCTCCGTACGATCGCAAAGTGAGCCGCGCCTGACAACGCGTTTACCACTGTAGTCAACCTGTACATCGGGACCAACCGGCCTGTGTGTTAACTCAGTTACGGTGCCGTAGCAGACGCCACGCTTTGCCCGGTTTGCCGGTTCGCGCCCCAACGGTCACACGGCCTCAGGTCCGTTACCCGGGGCGTGGGCGGGTCAATCGTCACCGTGCCCACCGCCGCGAAAGCTTCACTCTTCAGTGGTCTCCGTCAAATTTCCACACGCGATCGACGCACGGCGGGAGCAACGTCGGCCGTCGGCTTGACGCGGGCGACTACGAAGCCGGTGAAGCCCCGAAAGCATCTCCTTCGAAGCTTCACGCTGTAACAATCAAGGCATTACGGATATGACCCGGACTTTGCCCGGTCCAGGTTGCTAACTTGACCGCGCGACGGTGCGGCGGTCGCGTCCGCCGAGCGGGAGCGCCTGCGGCAGAGCACACGGGGAAGGGGTCCACGCATGGCGTGGGAGGAGTGGGAGCAGCTCAAGTCCCGGGCGGCTGAGCGGCAGTCGACCCATATGCGCCTCAATCAGCTGGCGCCGGACGGCGGAGGCGGGGACTCCGGGGACCTCGTCGCGCAGCAGGATGACCTCGGTGCCGTCGGGCACGAGGCGCACATCCTGTACGACGACATCCGTTCCGGGGCGGACATCGCCGGCGCGGGGGCGAGCAAGGACGGCGCCGGCTCGACCGCGCAGGCCGCCTCCGCCCTGAAGTCACGTGGCTTCGAGACCGGCGGCGCCCTGGAGCGGACCGTCGAGGTGTGGACGTCCCAGGTCAAGTCCGTGCTCCAGGCCTGTGCCCACATCTCCGACCACCTCGACTACAGCAAGAAGCGCCATGCCGAGGACGACGCGGAGATCGGGACCGTCGTTCGCGCCAGCGACGGCGGGGCCCTGTCGGTGTCGAAACTCAACGAGTACTTCAGGTAGGGGAAGCGACTGTGGCTCTCACCTTCACGGACCTCGTCGAGGTCGACCTCGACAAACTCGGCACCGCCGTGTCGGAGTGGAAGAAGACCGTCGACCGGCTCAAGACGTCGGCGGAGAACGCCCACAAGGGGATGCAGGCGAAGTCGGACTCCGCGCAGTGGGCGGGTGTCAACGCGACGGTGACCCGCGAGTTCATCGCGAAGACCGCGAAGGAGGTCTCGGACCTGCACGCCGAGGCCAACAGCATCTACCGGGTGCTCGCCGACGGACATCCTGAGCTCGTGTCGCTGCAGAAGCAGGTCAAGGACGCGGCGGGGAAGGACGCGAGCGCGCTCGGCGTGCGCGTCAACGACATCGGGGACGGCAAGGTCGTCTGCATCTTCCCCACATCCGCGGCGACACGGACGAGCGCACGCAGGAACAGCTCGACGCCAAGCGGGAGTTGGAGAACCGGATCAACCGGATCCTCTCCCACGCCGCGGAGATCGACGCCTCGGTCGCCCGGGCCTTGCGCATGAGCCACGGCGACGACGCCCACAACTCGGGCCACAGCAGGTACGAGTCGTTGAACGACGCCCAGGCAGAACGCGCGCTGGAACTCGCCCGCAAGGGCGACAAGATGAGCGACGCGGAACTGCAGGAGTTCAACCGGCTGATGCGCTTCAACGGCCGGGAGAAGGACGGCGAGTTCGCCACCGAGTTCTACAAGGGCCTCGGCGGCCCCGAGAAGGCACTCGAGTTCTACGCCGAAATGTCGATCGACGGGACGAATCCCGACGCGAGCAAGGTCCGGCTGAACGCCATGAAGGACCTGCAGCAGAACATGGGATTCGCGCTGGCCAACGCCACGGACCCGGACACGAAGAGCCATCTGCCCGCGTCATGGGGAGACGATTTCCGCCGCCTGGGCACCCAGCAGATCGGCTGGGAGAAGGGCCAGTGGAAGAAGCCGTACGGCTATCAGGTCCTCGGCGGCCTGCTGCGCTACGGCAACTACGACCCCGGTTCCTCGACCCGATCGCCGAGCACGTCACCCAACTGCACAAGAAGGACCCGTACTTCTTCCTCAACAACAAGGCCATGGGCCAGGAGGACATCTACGGGTTCAATCCGTCGGGCCGGATGGGCTCCGGCAACGACCCGCTCAACAGCGTGCTGGAAGCGCTCGGGCACAGCCCTGAGGCCTCGGAGAAGTTCTTCACGCAGTCGCCGACCGCGTACAACGAGGACGGCACGAAGAAGGGCGGCAGCCCGGGGCTCACGTCGTATCTCGACCTGTTCACGGACAAGGACTTCGACTGGACGGTCGACACCAACGACACGAACATCCTCGCCGACGAGGACAAGACGAAGAACGCGCTCACCTTCGGCCCCGAAGCACTCGGGCACGCGCTGGAGTCGGCGACGACCGGGCGACCGTACGACGACGACACCGGCGACGCCATCAAGCACTCGGCGGCCCAGGCGCAGTTGGTCAATGACATCGTCAACAAGTTCGGCGAGAACCCGGAACTCATCCGGCACAACGAGAACGGTGACCTGGACGACGCGGAGTCGGGGCCGCTGTACGGACTGCGCGGCAGTCTCGGCGACATCACCGCCGAGTACATGGGCGACTTCCAGCGGGTCATGTACAAGGAAGACCCCAGCAGCGACCTGTTCCCGACCTTCGGAGAGGCCGCGGGCCTGGACCCCGGTCACGCCGCTCGATTCCTCGGCGCGGTGGGACAGGATCCCGACGCCTATTCGGCGATCACGAGTGCGCAGCAGGCCTACACCACCGAGGTCGTGGACCACGTCATCAACGGCGGCAGCGATTCGACAGCCTCGCTGGACGGGCGCGTGGGCAATGCCGTGGCGCCCGGATCGGCGATCGCGGGCATCATGAGCGATGCCAGAGCCAACGCGATCTACGAGTATCACACGGCGTCGGACACAGAGTTCAACGAGGCGGCGGCAGACAAGCAGAAATGGGTGAACCGCATTCTCGGCATGGGCATCGAAAAGGTCGGTGAACGCATTCCCATTGCCGGCGCTCCTCTCGAGTGGGCCTCTGAGGACATTCAGGAGTCCATCATGAAGAGCATCGAGAAGGACACGGCCACCGAAGCGGAACAAGAGGCGGGTGAGAAATACACCGAGGGTCGTAGTGCAGCCGTCGATTCAGCTGAAGCCGCGGTAAAAACGCATTGCTGAACAATCAGCACATCAACTTCGCCACGGCCGAGGATCTGAGGCGCGCCGCTCGCACGGCTGCAGGTATCAGCCACACCGACGGCGCCCAATGGAACTCGGAGAGCGACTCGAAGTGAAGCTCAAGACATTCGTCCTGCAGGGTATCTCCGTCGTCGTAACCACGGCCGGTCTTGTCTCCGCGACCGGGTGTTCAGCGGAAGAGCCGAGTCGGGAGTTCTCGGTGCCCAAGGCCCTGTGCGGAGTGTCCGTGCCGGTCGACGCGCTCTCTCGGTTGCTGCCCGCCTCCGGGAAGAAGCTCACCGCTGAGGCGGACGGATCGACCGACGATGCGTTGCTCTGCACCGTCAGTGTCGACGGCGTGAGGGTGTTGGATCTGAGCAGGGAGCGAATCGTCGCCGGTGACTCGGCGCGGCACATCCTGCTCACCCAACTCCGCGTCGCGCGGCCGAAGTTGGCTGAGGGCAACACCATCGCTTACGCCGGCCACGCCGCCGTGTCACTGCTCAAGTGCCGTGGGGCCGCCGTGGAGGAGGAAGACATCAGCATCCTCATCAACGTACTGAAGCCGGGGCGATCGGACGAGCCGGCCATGAAGAGCCTGATCTCCGACTACACGGCGAGGGTCAAAAAGAGGCGCCCTGCAAGCAGAAGACCTCCTGAGCGGGTGTCGAGGCTCCCTACTGGGACCACGCTTCCGCGAGCCGGGCCCTCAGCCGCCCGCCGCACCCCGAACCCGCCGCCTCCGCGCATCCCGTACCGCCACCGCCGTACCCCCCAGCCCGACCACCGCGACCAGCCCGCCGACAACCACGTACGTGCCGAGGCGGATGTTGCGTTCGTCGGCTGTTTCACCGAAGTGGAGGGGGCCACCGACGGGGCCTCGCCCTGGCGACGCCGCCCTCGGGTTTGGCGGTTTCCACAGGGTGTTCGGGGTCCACGTCCGTGAGGGCCTTGACCGGGTCTACAACGCCCCAGCCGACGAGGCGGTCGTGGCCGGAGATGGAGCGTTCCGCGGTCTGTTCGATCTGGGCGACGATCTCCTGGGCTGTCCAGTCGGGGTACTTGGCCTTCAACAGGGCCGCCACGCCCGCGACATAGGGCGCCGAGAAGCTCGTACCGTTGTCCGAGCAATGGCCCTTGCCGGGGACGGTGGAGATCATGTCGACGCCAGGGGCCGCCACGCCGACGAACTCGCCTGATTGGGAGAAGGAGGCGCGTTCGTTGTTGCGGTCGGAGGCCGCGACGGCGAGGACGCCTTTGTACGAGGCCGGGTAGGTGATCTGGTTCTTGCCGCCGAGACCGTCGTTTCCGGCCGAGGCGACGACCACGACGCCCCGTGATAGAGCGCGGTCCACGGCCGCTTCCAAGTTGTCGTCGGGGGCGACCGCGTTCGCCGTGTCCTGGGAGATGTTGATGACGCCGGCGCCCTTCTTGACGGCGTTGTCGATCGCCGTCGCCAGGGTCTCGGCCGTGCCGTCGCCCTCCGCGTCGTTCTGCTTGATCGGGATGATCGTCGCGTCGGGGGCCAGGCCCACGAAGCCGGTTCCCTTCGCGGGGCGGGCCGCGATGATGCCGGCCACGCGCGTGCCGTGACCGACCGTGTCGGTGGTGCCCTTGTTGTTGCCGCGGTCGATCGTCTCGCCCTTGGAGTTCTTGGCCGGCAGGAGGTTCTCCCCCGCCGACGCGTCGACCGCCTTCGTCAACTGCGGGTTCTTGACGTCAACCCCGTGTCGATCACGGCGACTTTGACGTCCTTGCCGGTCGACTGCGCCCACAACTCGTCCAGGTTGACGCGCTGCAGCGCCCACGGGCGGCCCGCGTACGACTTCGACGGGAACGTGCACTGGGCGTCATCCGCGTGAGCGGGCGTCGTCAACGGCAGTGCCAGAGACAGCGGTACGGCCAGCAGCGCAGTCGTCGCGGTGAGCGCGGCCAGCCTGCGCGGCCCCAACGTGGTTACGGTCAGCATGAGTTGATGTCCCCCTCGCGCCTACGAACCCTGCGGCTGCCGTGCCGCCGCCTCCGACAGGCGCGGGCCCGTCGGGAGGAACGTCGACCACTCCGCGGGGACGGGGACCGGGCTGACCTTCTCGTAGCCGAGGCGGGTCTGGGCGATCTTGGCCTCGCTCAGTTCCTCCTTGCGCTGCTTGGCCGTCGTACCGATGCCGTTGTCGTCGGTGGTGCTGTCGCTGTTGGACTGCAGGGCGTAGCGCAGGCCCGTGTCGGTGACCAGGAAGACCGGGCCGGCGTCGGCCTCGGTGCCCATGACCTGGCGGTAGAGCTGGCCCGAGCCGGCGGTGACGTACGCGCTGGAAGAGCCGGTGGGGAGGGTCGCGGGGAAGTCGGTGCCCGCCCATGTGGAGAGTGTCGTCTTGTTGCCGCCGCCCACCGAGCGCAGCACGTTGCAGACCGTGTTGCGGCCGCTGGTGGCGCTGGTGCCGTCGTTGACCGTCTTCGGCATGTACGTCGGCCAGTTCTTGTCGGCCTCGAAGGTCGCGCTGTCGGCGACCGCGCCGGGGCTGACCGGCTGTGCCTCGCCGGTCTGGCCGACCGGGACGAGGTCACCGCTGTTGAGCAGCAGCGTGGCGACGAACTCCGAGACGCGGGCCACCTTTCCGGGCAGCACCACGTAGTACTTCAGCGACTGGCCGTCGTTGGCCTTGATGACCTCGCCGACCTTGTCGAAGTCCCGCAGTGACGGATCGGTGAGCGCGTTCGCCTTCGCGCCCGGGGTGCCGTCGGTGATCTTCGGGATCTCGATCGGGTCCCCCTTGTGGAGGGTGTCGAGCCACTCCTGGGAGACACGCTGCGGGTCGCGGCCCTGGGTGTCGAGGGCCTTGAGGAGTTCCGTGTCGGAGGGTTGGCGAGCGGGTAGGCGGTGCCCCGGGCGTCGACGACGTACTGCTTCTTGCCGTCCGGGCCGACGACGTACATGAGGTCGCCGCCGGAGAGCTTGTCGCGGCCCTCCGTCTTGGCCCAGTCCTTTTTGGCGAGGACGAACGCGGCCTTCCGGATGGACCGGCCGCCGGCCGACGGGCTCTCGCAAACCGCCCAGCGCTTCGCCGCCTCGGCCTCGTCGGAGGAGGGCAGGCGGTCGGGGGCGTACGGGATGCCGATAGTGGCGCCGTGCGGGAGCTTTCCGCCGTCAAGGACGTCCTCGTCGACGGTGATGACGGAGTCCTTGTCGGGATCCAGGAGAAGTTTCGCGGAGGCCATGTTGAGGACCGGGTGGAGCTGGGCCTCCTTGCCGGTCTTCAGGACGACGTAGCGCGTGGTCGACTCGCTGGCCTCGATCACGTGTGACTCGACGTCGGACCAGCCCGCGGGGGCCGTCGGCTTGAACATGCCGATCCCGCCGAACACCGCGAGGATCACCACGCCTACGACGACACCGGGCACCAGCGCGCCCAGCGGTTTCGGGGCGCCCTCCTCCGAGCCCGTCGGCGACGGCTGCAGGAAGGACGCGAGCGTGCGGCGCTTCGCGAAGGTGTAGGCGTTGAGTTCGTCGCGCCGTGATGCCATCTGTGTCCGCTCTCCCCCGTGCGGAGCCGTGGAGGACCTGTGGAGATACGTCCCCGCCCCCGGATGCCTCTGATACCTCAGGTGTCAGACCCGCCCCCTACTATGCCTGTTGAGCGGGTGTGCTTGTGTCACGGGTAGGGTGCTCTGGCCCCTCAGGGGCCGGTGCGCAGCGAATTTCGGGAGAGTTCGGGGTTTTGAAGTGATGGCTTCCGCAACGCGGAACCGGTCGCGATCGCAATCAGCAGCGGAGCCGGATTCCCGCCCGCCCGCGTCACGGGCCGGTGCACCGCACCGCGGTGCCTTTACACCGCATCTGAAGTCCCGCTCGGGGCGCGGGGGTTCGTTCACGACCCAGCGGCTGGTGCTGCTGGAGATCTCCGCCGCACTGGTGGTGTCCGGCTGGCTCATCGGCCCGATGGCGCTCGTGCCCGCGATCGTCCTCGCCGCTCTTCTCGTGGTCCTCGCTGTCGTACGCCGAAGGGGGCGCTCCCTGCCCGAGTGGCTCGGCACCCTGCTGGCGCTGCGCGCCCGAACTCGGCGGGCCGCGAGTACTCCGGTGCCGCCAGGGACCGACGCCGGTCTGGCGCCCGCAGTGGAGTGCGACCCGAACCTGCGGACGTACAGCTACCACCGGGGCGACGACCGCGACCAGCGGCCCGTCGGGATGGTCGGTGACGGCGACTTCCTCACCGCGGTGCTCCAGGTGGAGTCGGACGCGGGTGCGCTGCGCGCCGAGCGCGGGCGCAGACCGCTGCCGGTCGGGCTCGTTCGGGACACTCTTGAAGTCGACGGCATCCGGCTCGAGTCTGCGCAGATCGTGGTGCACACCCAGCCCGCGCCCGCGTTGCATCTGCCGCAGCAGTCGGTCGTGGTGAGCAACTACGCGCCGCTGCAGGCCCAGACAGGCTCCCCCGCGGTGCGCATCACTTGGATCGCGCTGAAGCTCGACCCCGAGCTGTGCCCCGAGGCGCTGGCCGCGCGCGGGGGCGGGCTGATCGGCGCGCAGAAGTGTCTCGCGCGGTCGGCGGAGCACCTGTCGAGCCGCTTGTCCGGTGCCGGACTGCGGGCCAACGTACTCTCGGAGGAGGAGCTGACGGCCGCGATCGCCACCTCCGCGTGCGCCAACCCGATGGTGACCGCGCAGGCCGGGCGGAGCGAGGCGCCGCAGCGGCGGACCGAGGAGTCCAGCCGCAGCTGGCGCTGCGACAACCGCCGGCACACCACGTACTGGGTGCGCCGCTGGCCCCAACTCGGTCCCTCCGGCACCACGTTGGCCCAGCTCGTGGCCCAACTCACGGCGGTCCCCGCGCTCGCGACGACCTTCAGTCTGACGCTGGCCCGGGGCGAGCAGCAGGACGTGGCGCTCACCGGGCACCTGCGGGTCACCGGCCGCAGCAACCAGGAACTGACCGACGCCCGGCGCGAGTTGGAGCAGGCCGCACGGCGGGCGCGGACCGGCATCGCCCGCCTGGACCGCGAACAACTCCCCGGCGTCCTCGCCACGTTGCCCCTCGGAGGTGCCCGCTGATGACCATGACACCCACAGAACCCCGGGGTACCGGCCTCACCTCCCGCCTGCGCTCCGGCTTCGGCCTGCTCGGGCCCCGCCACCCGCGTCACACGCTGTCCGTCGACCAGGTGGAGGCGCTGTCCCTGCCCATCGGGGACGACGGCGTCGTCGTCGGGATAGACCCCGAGGGTCAGCCGGCCGTGCTCGGCGTCAACCGCCCCACGCCGTACGACATCCTGCTCATCAGCGGCCTCTGGACGGCCCAGGTGCTGGCGCTGCGCGCGGCGGCCACAGGAGCGCGCGTCGCCGTGGAGACGGGACGGCCGCAGGCCTGGATGCAGATGGTGCACGCGATGGGCGGCGGCCAGAACGGCCTCGCGGTCTACGACGTCGGCCGGGTCCCCCGCAGGGCGCCTCCGCCGGTACGCCCGTGCTCGTGGTCCGGGATTGCGGGATGCGGCCGCCGCGCGGGCGGGTGACCTCGGCGCCCTGGCAGTCCGTGCTCACGCTGCTGCCGTATCTCAGCCCGGTGGCACCGCGGTTGATGCGGCAGGCGCGGCTGGTGGGCGTGCAGCGGGTGTCCCCGGACGAGGCGGCGGAGATCGGGCGCGTGATCGGCCTGCCGCGCACGGAGCTCGACGCGCTGCCGACGCTGCCTGACGGCGTCACGCTGTGGTGCACGGAGCGGGACCGGCAGTACGTGATGACACAGCCGACGGACGCGGAGGTCGGTCTGCTGGGTGTGGCCCGGCGAATGGACTGAGGGGTTCGGACCCCCACTGGACGAACGGATCGAGTTACCCCGACTGTCCCATTTAGCCGTTCCCCAGGGGATTTGAGCCGCTATCGACGGTCTCGGTCAGGCGGGGCTGCACTAAGGGGTGGGCGGGCCTGCCGAGTCCACGGTTTTGGTGATTAGGCTGGGACGGGGCACGTCACGAGTTGTCCGCGAGCGAGCGGTCCGTGACCCAGCGGCCCCAGGGGGACAACCCGGCGCACCGGACGGTGCGAACGGTCGCCCCGGCACGGCATGAGGGTGCTCGACCACACCAGGAGGAATTGTGAGCAGCGATCGGGACGGGATCCGCGGGGGCTGGGCCACGCCCGGCGATGACCAGCCCGACGACGAGTCCGCCATCGAGATGACGGGCGAGTTCACGATCGACTACGCGCCGCCGGCCTGGTACACGCAGAACTCGTCGGGTGCGTCGGGCGCGTCCGGGCAGGCCACGCCGCCGCCGACTCCGGCGAGCGGTACGGCGGTGCCGCCGCCTCCGGTCGGGCCGGCGTTCCCGGTACCGGCGCCGCCGGACAACTCCGGTTTCCAGACCGGTTGGGCGCCTTCCGCGGCGGTTCCGCCTGTGGGTCCGCCTGCGGTTCCCGAGGAGGAGGACGCCGACGGCGGTGACCTCGTCAGCGGGGCGACGATGCGGATCTCTTCGGCCGCCTTGAAGCGGGAGATCGCTGAGCGGGGCGGGACCGCGGAGGGTTCGTCGGAGCAGGGCGATGAGGAGACTCCGGTGGCTTCGGTTCCGGATTCAGCTCCGGTTCCGGATTCAACTCCGCCTCCGGCTCCGGCTCCAACTCCGGCCGACGTTCCCGTGCACGGTGCCGAGGGCTCGGATGCCGGTGACGGTGACGGTAACCGTGACGCGGAACTCGTTTCCAGGGAGCGGGAGTTCGAGGGTGGGACGCCTGGCGACGACGGTTCCGCCGAGGGCATCACAGACCCCGACGCCGCCGAAGTGAGCACTCAGGACGAGGCCAGCGCGGTCACCGACCCGGTAACGGACACGGACACGGACGCAGCCCCGGCCACGGCCACGGCTGGCGACGAGAACGCCGACGACGCGTCCGCCGCCTCCGTGACGCACCCCGACGCCGAGCCCACCGCTGACGCACCCGTCGACGCCCCCGTCGACGCACCCGCTGACGCGGAGGCCGAGCCGACCAACACCGACGCCTCGCCGTCCACACCGGAGAACGACTCCCCGACCCGGCCGGTCCGATCGACCCCGTCGACCCGACCGACCCGGCGGACCCCGTCGACCCGACGGACGCGACGGACGCGACGGACCCGACCGACCCTGCCACGCCCTCCACCGCCGACGCCGCGAACATCCCGCCCACCTGGACTCCCCCGCCGGCCCCGCAGACCGGTATCCCGCCGCTCCCGCCCTCCTACCAGCCCGCCGCCCCGGCCCCGGCCGACCAGTGGCCCGCGCAGCCCCACCCGCAGGCCCAGCCCCCGGCTCAACTCCCGGTACAGCCGCAGCCGTTGGACGCCGCCGCACCCCAGCAGCCGCCCGTGCCGCAGCCGTCCGTGCCTCAGCACCCCGTGCCGCAGCAACCCGTGCAGGCCCCGGCCCAGCCGCCATTGCCGCCGCAGCAGCAGCCCCCGTTCCAGCCGCAGCCCCCGCAGCCGGCACCGGCATCCTGGGACGCACCGCCGGCCACCCCGCAGGTCCCGGCCCCCGCGCCGAACCAACAGGACGGCTACGGCTTCCCCAGCCCCCGCGCCGAACCAGCAAGGCGGCTACGGCTTCCCGCAACCGCCCGCACCCCCCCCCGAACCAGCAAGGCGCCTACGGCTTCCCGCAGCCCCCCGCACCCCCCACCCCGAACGACCAGGGCGCCTACGGCTTCCCCAACCCCCACACACCCAGGCCCCGCCCACCCCCAACCCCACCCCCAACCCACAGAGCGGCTACGGCTTCCCCCGCCCCGCCGCTCCCGAGGCAGGCCCCCAGGCCACCCTGCCCCCCCCGCAGGCCGGTCCCGGCACCGCACTCCCGTCACAAGCCCCCGCCCCCAGGCGCCCCACCCCAACCTGCCCCCGCAGGCCCCTCAAGCACAGCCCCAGTCCCCACCCCAGCCGCACGCACAACAGCCCCACCCCCAATCCCCGCCCCCGGTCGACCCCCGCACCGGCGCCGCCTGGCCCCAGCCCATCCAGCACGACCAGCGGCAGCCGACCAACCCCGCTGCCGCGCCGCTGGGTTACACCGCCGCCGTGGAGCTGTCGTCGGACCGGCTGCTGCACAACAAGAAGCAGAAGGCGAAGAGCGGGCGGCCCGGAGCCGCGCCGTCGCGGTTCAAGATCGGTGGGAAGAAGGAAGAGGCCGAGCGGCAGCGGAAGTTGGAGCTGATCCGGACGCCGGTGCTGTCGTGCTACCGGATCGCGGTGATCAGCCTCAAGGGTGGTGTCGGCAAGACCACGACCACCACCGCGCTGGGCTCGACCCTCGCCACCGAGCGCCAGGACAAGATCCTCGCGATCGACGCCAACCCGGACGCCGGCACCCTCGGCCGCCGTGTGCGGCGCGAGACCGGGGCCACCATCCGTGACCTCGTCCAGGCGATCCCGTACCTCAACTCCTATATGGACATCCGCCGGTTCACGTCCCAGGCGTCGTCCGGTCTCGAGATCATCGCCAACGACGTCGACCCGGCCGTGTCGACGACGTTCAACGACGAGGACTACCGGCGCGCGATCGACGTGCTGGGCAAGCAGTATCCGGTCATCCTCACCGACTCCGGTACGGGTCTGCTCTACAGCGCGATGCGCGGTGTGCTCGACCTCGCCGACCAGCTCATCATCATCTCGACGCCGTCCGTGGACGGTGCGAGCAGTGCGAGTACGACGCTGGACTGGCTGTCGGCGCACGGGTACGCGGACCTCGTCTCCCGTTCGCTCACGGTCATCTCCGGGGTCCGCGAGACCGGCAAGATGATCAAGGTGGAGGACATCGTCAGCCACTTCGAGACGCGCTGCCGGGGTGTCGTGGTCGTGCCGTTCGACGAGCATCTCGCCGCCGGTGCGGAGGTCGACCTCGACATGATGCGGCCGAAGGTACGGGAGTCGTACTTCAACCTCGCGGCCCTGGTCGCCGAGGACTTCGTCCGCCACCAGCAGATGCACGGCCTGTGGACGAACGACGGCAACCCGCCCCGGTACTGGCCCCGCCGATGCCCGGCCAGCAGGGCTACCCGGGATACCCAGGCCAGCAGGGCCAGCAGGGCCAACCCGCGTACCCGGGCCAGCAGCCGTACCCGGGCCAGCAGGCCCCGGCCGGCCCGGCCCGTACCCCCAACAGCAACAGCAACAACCGCACCTACCTCAGCAGCAGCCGCAGGCACAGCCCCCTCACCCCGGTCAGCTCTACGGCCGGCAACCCCACCCCGCAGGGCCCGCCCCCGCCGCCGTACCCGCAGCACCCGGGCTACGGCCGGCCCCCGCAGGCCCCTCAGCAGGACGGCGAGCAGGCCCCGCCTCCCCCGCCGCCCGCGCCCCCGCAGCAGTAGGCGCACGCGAAGGGCGGCCGGTGCCAACAGGCACCGGCCGCCCTTCGTCGTCGTAGGAAAGAGAACAGTTACCCGGCGTCCGTGTCGTCGGGCTCGGCCGCCGCGTCCGCCGAGATCAGTTCGCGGCAGCGCTTCACGTCCTGGGCCATCTGTTCCAGCAGGCCCTCCAGCGAGTCGAACTTCGCCTGGCCGCGCACGAAGGCGAGGAAGTCGACGGCGACATGGAGGCCGTACAGATCGAGGCCGACGCGGTCGATGGCGTACGCCTCGACCGTGCGCTCGGTGCCGTCGAACTGCGGGTTCGTGCCGACGGAGATCGCGGCCGGCATGGCCTCTCCGCCGACGTGCAGGTAACCGGCGTAGACGCCGTCCGCCGGGATCGCCGTGTGGGGCAGGGTCTCGACGTTGGCCGTCGGGAAGCCCAGTTCACGGCCGCGCTGGGCGCCGCGGACCACGATGCCCTCGACCCGGTGCGGGCGCCCGAGGATCTCGCGGGCGCCTTCGACGTCGCCCTCGGCGACCAGCCGCCTGGTCAGTGTGGAGGAGAAGGGCTCGCCGCCGCCCGCCGCACCGCTCACGTAAAGATCCACCACCTCTACCTCGAAGTCGTATGTCTTGCCCTGCTCGGTCAGGAAGGCCACATTGCCCGCGGCCTTGTGGCCGAAGCGGAAGTTGGGGCCTTCGACGACCGCCTTCGCGTGCAGCTTGTCCACCAGGACCTTGACCACGAAGTCGGCCGGGGACAGCTTGGAGAACTCCTTGGTGAACGGCAGGATCAGCGCCGCGTCGACCCCCAGCTCGGCCATCAGTTCGGCACGGCGGTGGTGCGGGGCGAGCAGCGGCGGGTGGCTGCCGGGGCGCACGACCTCGCTGGGGTGCGGGTCGAAGGTGACGACGACCGAGGGAATGCCCAGCTCACGGGCGCGTTCCACGGCATGCCGGATGATCAGCTGGTGTCCGCGGTGGACCCCGTCATAAGAACCGATGGTGACGACACTGCGCCCCCAGTCCTCAGGGATGTCCTCCAAGCCACGCCAGCGCTGCACTGTGACCGCTCCTCATCGAACCCGTGTCCGTATGTAGACCTGTGTCGTTGACCTCTTACGCAGGTCTAAGGGTGCCATGCCGGGGCCTCCGCCCCGCATCGGCATGGAGGCTGTGACCGGGCGCACGTACAAAGGCCGCTAGGCCGGAACACCCACCCCGGCCAGGTTCTCGATCATGCGCCGCGTGCTGGGTCCGACGACCGCCGCCCAGTCCTCCGGGGTGTCGGCCAGCCAGCGGGCCATCAGGGCGGCGAAACCGGGGACGTGCCGGCCCAGGTCGACCAGCCCGCGGTCGAAACGGGTCGCGCCGGCGGGGGTGCGGACGAGCAGCCGCCCGGTGCGGTGGACGAGGTCGCGGATCTCGTCGTCGTCGCGCCGCCCTGCCGTGTGCAGGAGCGCGTCGAGTACGGCCGGGTCGTGCTCGTGCGTGAGCAGGAACTCGAGGAGTTCGCGGCGCAGCGGGCGGGAGGCCGGGGCGCCTGGGGCGGCGAGCACGGGTGCGAGAGCGGTGCGTACCGGCGTGGGGCCGCCGTCGAGGAGGCCGGTGACCAGGGGGTAGAGGATCGCGCGGGCGGCGGGGCCGTGGTCGAGGCAGCGGTCGACGTAGAGGCCGAGGTGCGCGGCTGTCTCCGGCCACCGTACGGCGGTCTCGCGGACCAGGGCGGCTGCCCGGCTCACGAGGGACGGGGTCGCCACGTCGGCGAGGGTGCGGACCGCCTCGCTCGCGTTCGGTCCGTGCAGACGGGCGCGGAAGGCCTCCAGGACCGGTTCGGGGTGCGTGGTGAGCGCGGCGGCCAGGGCGCTCGGCGGGAATTGGGGTCGCCGGCCGCGAAGTGCCGTAGTGCCTGCGGGAGATGGTGGGCGCGGGTGTGCGGGTCGCGGACGAGAAGGGCGAGGGCGCCGCCGTGCAGGGTGGAGTCGGCGGACCGTCCGAGCAGGAACTCGGCCGCGTAGCGCAGGAGTTCGCGGTCCGCCTCGGTCCGTACGTGCGGCGCGGCCCGCAGTCCGTACGCCACCGCCGCCACCCTGCGCGCCGGCCGCTCGTCGTGCGCCCACCGGTCCACCGCACGGCACACGGCCGACGGCTCCTCCTCGGCCAGCACGCCGAGAAGCTCATCGGCCCGCCCGTGCGCACACCCGACGAGCACCTCCGTCAACTCGTCCAGCCCCCGCCGCCGATGCGTGTGCAGCAACGCCTGCGCGGCCGTCGCCACGGTCGCCTCCGGCGTCGCGGGCAACGGCCGCTCGTCGTCGAACCACCGGGCCAGGAGCGGCTGTACGACAGCGGGCTCGGCGGCGAGCAACTCGGCGGCGGTGTCGAGGAATCGGGGCGCGGCGGAGGTGTGCTGCGGGGGCGTCGTCGGCGAGCACGAGTCGGCGCAGCAGCTCGAACCGCTGGGAGTGCGGGAGACTCAGCGCCCGTCCAGAAGTGGGGCTCGAACTCCCTTGGTACGGCCAGGTGTTGCCGCCGCCGCGCCACCAACTGATCGGCCAGGAGGCGCAATACGGTGTCGTACGGCGTTGCGTCGGGGACCCGGAGCAGTACCTCGGCCAGCAGGTGCGCGGCCCACCAGGAGTCCGGGTCGGCGTCCAGGGCTGCTGTCAACTCCTCCAGCTTGACGGCGAGTTCGGGGGCTCCGTGTTGGCGGGCGAGGAGCAGCAGGGCCTGTACGACGGGGCCGATGCGGTGGTGCGGCACGGGGAGGGGTGCCCTGTTCGTGCCGTGCGGGGGCGGTGGACCAGGGCCCGTAGGGCTTCGTCCAGGTCCAGGTGGGTGCCCTGGATCCAGTCCGCCAACTCCTCGTGGGCGAAGCGGTATCCGGTGCCGGCGGGCACGATGAGCCCTTCGGTGAGGACGGCTGACGCCCAGCCGGTGCCACCGCCGAGCCGCGCGGGTGCGGGGCCCCAGGGGAACACCGCCTCGAACGACTCCCGGTCCAACTCCCCTGTCCCGGGCCGAGACTGCGCCGTGCGGCCTCGTGCACCTGCCCGGACACCTTGGCGGCGAGGCGTCGTACGGCGGTGCCGCGCAGCCCGTTCTCCGCGGCCAGCCGGACCGCGATCCGGAGGCACATGAGGTCGAGGTGGGCGGAGAACACGTCGTCCCGGTCGAGCTGGGTGTCGGGGGCGGCGGGCAGCGCGGCGAGCACCTCGGAGAGGAGCCGCAGGGTGAGCGGGTGCCGGGCGTCGGCGCCGGTGAGGACGCCCTCCGGAATCCCGTACGCGTCGCGCGCCCGGCGGGCCTCATCGGGCCGCAGGTCCCCCAACCGAACGCAGGCCGGGAGTACCGCCCTGGGTGCCGCGGAATGACATCCGCCGTACAACAACTCCCCGAAAACCCGGCCCCTTCCCAGTACTCCACCCGACACCCCACCACCAACCGCGCCCCCACGCCCCGCAACCACTTCCCCGTCCCCTCGGTCCACTCCTCCAGTCGATGAGCCAGCACCGGCGGCATCTCCTCAGGCCCGTCGAGCAGGAGCAACAACGGCCGCCCCGCGTCACGCGCCACCCGCGCCAGCCGTTCGGGGGCGACGTCGCCGAGGTCGCCGGAATCCCCGGCGGCGGGACGGATGCCGCGACGATCCGTGCCGCCCGGTCCACTGCTCTGCGTACCGCGTCCGCCACCGACGTGTCGTCGTCGCGCAGATCGGCGCCGCGCAGCCACAGCGTGGGGGCCGGTTCCGCGCCGCCGTTGCGTCGGGCGGCGAGCGCCGCGAGTTCCGTCGTACGGCCGCTGCCTGGTGGTCCGACGAGGCCGAGCACGGCGGCCGGGCTGTCGAGGAACGCGGCGAACTCCCTTGCCAGGTCCGGGCGTTCGACCGGGTCCACCGCACTTGCCGGGCCGACGAAGCCCGCCAGTGCTCCCGGTGGGCCGTCCGAGCCGACCGAGGTCGCCGTCAGTTCCAGGACGCCCGCCAGGTTGAGGTCGGCGCCGTATGCGGGGACGGTGGCCGCGTTGCGTGCGAGGAGGTCGTCCAGCGGGTCCGGGATGGCGCCCAACACGCCTTCAGCCGACCGGAGTTGACGTAGCGGGACCGCGAAACCCGTGTCCCGTTGGCCGGATTGCAGGGCGGTGCCCAGGATGCCGACCACCGCGCCGGTCTCCGCGTCCAGGACCGGACCCCGGCCGCTCCTCCGCCCAGCCGCAGCGCGTCCCGGCCGGCCGTGCCGATCGCCAACTCCAGGGCGTCGTCGAGGAGATGGAAGCGGTCGGTGGCCGTGTAGGTGACGGAGGTCGCGCCCAGCACGCGGGCCTCGCGCCAGCAGCCCGCGGCGATGCGCACGTACGTACCGGTCTCCACGCGGTCCCGGACGGTGACGGGGAGCGGATCGACGCCCAGGCCCTCCGTGCGGACGAGGGCGAGATCGAGGGCGGGCAACGGGGTCACCGCGTCGGCGCTCACCAGGCAGGTGCGGTCGTCGGCGGCGTGCAGGAGGAGGCGGGGCAGTCCGTCGACCGCCTCGTGGCTGGTGACGACCGTGCCGTGATGGTCGGCGACGAAGCCGGTGCCGCGCGGGCGTCCGGCGAGGTCCCGGATGCGCACCAGGGACCTGTCAGTGACGGCGGTGGTGGGGGCGGCGTCTGGCGTGTCGTCGGCAGCGGGCGTGGATGCGGCGCCGTTTCCGTCACCGGGAACGCCCCCATCGCCTCGCCGACAGTCGACGCGACGCCCCGCGCCGGCCGCTCCCCCGCGCTTTCCCGCGTCCGACGGGTGCCGCCCGTCCGCGGGCCACGTCCCGCCATGGTCGAACCTCCCGCCGTACCCGTGCCCTGTGTTCGACGGTAGGCGTGGCGTGATCAGCGGGACAGATCGCGTGGTGAACGCGCCCCCTTCCGCTCCCCTCGGTTCACTCCGAGCGCCTGCCCGGACGGGTGAATAGAGACGGAGGGTTGGATACACCCTAGGGGTGGGGAAACCGAGGGGGACCGTGGAGCGGCGGGAACGTAGACCCCGTGACCGCCGCTCCACGGGCGGGAGTTGAGACCCCGCCCGTGGTCCGGCTCCGTATCCGGCGCCGTACTCGACGGCTTCCTCTACGGCTTCCTCGGCCGCCCCGGAGGGACCGTCAGGCGAAGACCGCGAGGCTCTTCGCCTTGCCCTTCTGTTCCTCCACGAGCGCCAGGAAGCGGCCCTCGGGATCGAAGACGCCGACCGCGCCGACGCCCGTGTACTCCTCGGGAATCTCCAGCCGTACGCCGTTGAGCAGCAGCTTCGCCCGTCGGCTGTCCACGGACCAGCGCGGGAACGCGGCCTCGGCCGCCTCCGCGATCGGCATCACCGTCAGCTCCTCCTGGAGCTGCTCCAGCGTCTTCGCCGTGTCCAGCTTGTACGGGCCGACGCGGGTGCGGCGGAGGGCCGTGAGGTGGCCGCCGACGCCCAGGTCCTCGCCCAGGTCGCGGGCCAGGGCCCGGATGTAGGTGCCGGACGAGCAGACCACCGAGACCACCAGGTCCAGGACGGGGGTGCCGTCCTCGGCGACGGCGTCGCGGACGTCGTAGACCGTGAAGGAGGAGATGGTGACGGGGCGGGCGGGGATCTCGAAGTCCTCGCCGTCGCGGGCCCGCTTGTACGAGCGGACGCCGTCGATCTTGATGGCGCTGACCTTGGACGGGACCTGCATGATCTCGCCGCTGAGCTTGGCGATCCCGGCGTCGACGGCGTCCCGGGTGACCTTCGAGGCGTCTGACGACCCCGTGATCTCGCCCTCGGCGTCGTCGGTCAGGGTGCTCTGGCCCAGGCGGATCGTGCCCAGGTACTCCTTCTCCGTGAGGGCGAGGTGTCCGAGGAGCTTGGTCGCCTTCTCCACTCCCAGGACGAGTACGCCCGTGGCCATGGGGTCGAGCGTTCCCGCGTGGCCGACGCGGCGGGTGCGGGCGATGCCTCGCATCTTGGCGACGACGTCGTGCGAGGTGAAGCCCGACGGCTTGTCCACGATGACAAGGCCGTCGGGCGTCCGGGTTTTCTCGGTCATTCGGCGGTGTCGTCCTCGTCGTCCTCGCCGGGCTTCTTGTACGGGTCCGCCTCGCCCGCGTAGGCGGCGCCGGCCGATACCTCACGGACCTTCTCGTCGGACTGCCGGGCCTTGTCGAGGAGGTCCTCGATGGTCTTGGCGGTGTCCGGGAGGGCGTCCGCGACGAAGGTGAGGGTCGGGGTGAACTTCACGCCGGCCGCCGCGCCGACCGCGGAGCGCAGGACGCCCCGGGCGCTCTCGAGGCCCGCCGCCGCCTCGGCCCGCGTCTCGTCGTCGCCGTAGACCGTGTAGAAGACGGTCGCCTCCCGGAGGTCACCCGTGACGCGGGTGTCCGTGATGGTGACGTGGGTGCCGAGCCGCGGGTCCTTGATGCCGCGCTGCAGCTTCTGGGCCACCACCTCTCGGATGAGGTCCGCCAGCCTCTTGGCACGCGCGTTGTCGGCCACTGGTCCGTCTCCTTAGTAACTACGTCGTGCTGCAACTACGTCTTGCCGCTTGCTTCAGTCTTCGTCGCTGTGGAGTCTGCGTCGAACGGAGAGCAGTTCCACCTCGGGCCGCGCGGCGACGAGTCGCTCGCAGCGGTCCAGTACGTCGGTGAGGTGTCCCGTGTCCCCGGAGACCACCGCGAGCCCGATCTCGGCCCTGCGATGGAGGTCCTGACTGCCCGTCTCGGCCGCACTCACCGCGTACTTGCGCTGGAGTTCGGCCACGATCGGACGGACGAGAGAGCGTTTCTCCTTCAGCGAGTGGACGTCGCCGAGGAGCAGATCGAAGGACAGAGTCCCCACATACATGTGTGTCCGGATGTCCCGCCGGTTCGGGGTACGGGCGCCGCGCTCGGACACCGATACAGGAACCGTACACGCAACGGCCGGGGCCGATCGACGGAAATTCTCTCCGCCGACCGGCCCCGATCGCGTGCTGTGACGATCAGCCGCGAGGCTTCTCGCGCATCTCGTACGTCGCGATGACGTCGTCGACCTTGATGTCGTTGAAGTTGCCGAGGTTGATACCGCCCTCGAACCCTTCGCGGATCTCGGTGACGTCGTCCTTGAAGCGACGCAGACCGGAGATGTTGAGGCTCTCCGCGATGACCTTGCCGTCGCGGACGAGGCGCGCCTTGGTGTTGCGCTTGACCTCTCCGGAGCGGACCAGGACACCGGCGATGTTGCCCAGCTTGGACGACTTGAAGACCTCGCGGATCTCCGCCGTGCCGAGCTCGACCTCCTCGTACTCCGGCTTGAGCATGCCCTTGAGCGCTGCTTCGATCTCCTCGATGGCCTGGTAGATCACCGAGTAGTACCGGACGTCGACGCCCTCGCGCTCCGCCATCTGCGCCGCGCGGCCCGCGGCGCGGACGTTGAAGCCGATGACGATCGCGTCGGAGCCGGTCGCCAGGTCGATGTCCGACTCGGTGACCGCACCCACGCCGCGGTGCAGGACGCGGATGTCGACCTCTTCGCCGACGTCGAGCTGGAGCAGCGAGGACTCGAGAGCCTCCACCGAACCGGACGCGTCGCCCTTGATGATGAGGTTGAGTTCCTGCACCAGACCGGCCTTGAGGGCCTCGTCCAGGTTCTCCAGGGAGAACCGGACTCCGCGCCGGGCGAAGTTGGCGTTGCGCTCGCGCGCCGCGCGCTTCTCGGCGATCTGACGTGCCGTGCGGTCCTCGTCGACGACGAGGAAGTTGTCGCCGGCGCCCGGGACGTTGGTGAGACCCAGGACCAGGACGGGGGTCGACGGACCCGCTTCCTCGACGTTGTTGCCGTTGTCGTCGAGCATCGCCCGGACACGGCCGTACGCGTCGCCGACCACCATGGTGTCGCCGATGCGCAGCGTGCCGCGCTGGACCAGGACCGTCGAAACGGCACCGCGGCCGCGGTCGAGGTGGGACTCGATCGCAATACCCTGCGCGTCCTGCTCCGGGTTGGCCCGCAGGTCGAGCGAGGCGTCCGCGGTCAGGACCACGGCCTCCAGCAGGGAGTCGATGTTCAGACCCTGCTTGGCGGAGATGTCGACGAACATCGTGTCGCCGCCGTACTCCTCGGCCACCAGACCGAACTCGGTGAGCTGACCGCGCACCTTGGTCGGGTCGGCACCCTCGACGTCGATCTTGTTGACCGCGACCACGATCGGCACGTCGGCCGCCTTGGCGTGGTTCAGCGCCTCGATCGTCTGGGGCATCACACCGTCGTTGGCCGCCACCACGAGGATCGCGATGTCGGTCGACTTGGCACCACGGGCACGCATGGCGGTGAACGCCTCGTGACCGGGGGTGTCGATGAAGGTGATCTTGCGCTCTTCGCCGTTGACCTCGGTCGCGACCTGGTACGCACCGATGTGCTGCGTGATACCGCCGGCCTCGCCCGCGACGACGTTCGTCTTGCGGATGGTGTCGAGAAGGCGGGTCTTACCGTGGTCGACGTGACCCATGACGGTCACGACCGGCGGACGGACCACGAGGTCGTCCTCGTCGCCCCCGTCGTCCTCGCCGAACTCGATGTCGAAGGACTCGAGCAGCTCGCGGTCCTCCTCCTCGGGGCTGACGATCTCGAGGACGAAGTTCATCTCGTCCGCGAGGAGCTTCAGCGTCTCGTCGGAGACGGACTGCGTGGCAGTGACCATCTCGCCGAGGTTCATCATCACGCCGACGAGCGACGCCGGGTTGGCGTTGATCTTCTCGGCGAAGTCGGTGAGCGAGGCACCGCGCGACAGACGGACGGACTGTCCGTTGCCACGAGGCAGCATCACACCGCCGACCGACGGGGCCTGCATGGCCTCGTACTCCTGGCGCCTCTGCCGCTTCGACTTGCGACCGCGACGCGCGGGACCACCGGGACGGCCGAAGGCGCCCTGTGTGCCACCGCGGCCACCCGGACCACCGGGACGGCCACCGAAGCCGGGACGGCCACCGCCGCCACCGGCGGGAGCACCCGGACGGCCGGCGAAACCGCCGCCACCGCCACCGGGACCCGCGGGACGACCGGCGAAACCGCCACCGCCGCCACCCGGACGACCGGCGAAGCCGCCGCCGCCACCGGGACGACCGCCGCCGCCACCCGGACCGCCCGGACGACCGCCGCCGCCACCGGGACCACGGCCACCGGGGCCGCCACCGGGACGGGGCTACCCGCAGCGGGACGCTGCGGCATCATGCCGGGGTTCGGACGGTTGCCACCGGGGCCACCGCCGGGACGCGGAGCGCCGCCCTGCGGGCGGGGCATGCCGCCCGGGGTCGGACGCGCGCCGCCCGGAGCACCGGGACGGGCACCGCCCGCGGCACCCTGGGGACGGGGACCGCCCTGACCGGCACCCTGCGGACGCGGAGCGCCGCCGGGAGCACCACCGGGACGGTCCTGACCGCCGGGACGCGGAGCGCCGGGACGAGGGGCCCTGGGACGCGCCATACCGGTGGAACCACCGGAGGTGAACGGGTTGTTGCCCGGACGGGGACCGGCCGGACGAGCACCGGGACGCGCGCCCTGGCCACCCGGACGGGGTGCGCCGGGACGGTCGCCGCGGTCACTGCGCTCGGGACGGTCGCCACGACCCTGACCACCCTGGCCGGGACCGGCCGGACGGGCACCGCCCGGACGGGGGCCTGGCCGGCCGGCGGACGCGGGGCGCCCGGACGCGGGGCAGAGCTGGAACCGCCGTTGGAGGCAGGGGCGGCGGGTGCCGCCGGAGCCGCCGGGGGCGGTGAACTCGGGCGCGGTGGGCGCCGGCGAGGCCGGAGCCGGACGCGGCGCGGGGCGCGGGCCCGGACGGGGACCACCGGCGGAGGCCGGAGCGGCCGGGGCGGCGGGAGCCGCGGGGGCGCTCTCGGCGACGGCCGGCTTCGGGGCCGGCGGGCGCGGGGCGGCCGGACCCGGACGGGCGGCCTGCGCGGAAGAGGGGGCCGCCGGACGAGCCGGGGCAGCCTTGCGTGCGGGGGCGGGCTTGCCGCCTCCGTTGCCCTGCTGGAGGGCGTCTGTCAGCTTGCGTACAACGGGCGCCTCGATCGTCGAGGACGCCGAACGGACGAATTCACCGAGCTCTTGGAGCTTGGCCATGACGACCTTGCTCTCCACCCCGAACTCCTTGGCGAGTTCGTATACCCGACCTTAGCCACTTCGCTCCTTTTAGGTCCGGGTGCGTCCGGACCGTCGCTACTTCATGGGCGTACTCATCGCGTGCTCATCGAGTGCTCATCGCAATCTCGACCTACTTCCAACTCGCGGAATACCGGGCCGCACGGAGGTTCCGTACGACTCGCTCTTACGGTGTTGCCTGCTCGACGTAGAGGCGCAACGCCTTTGTGTCGAGCGCTCCCTGGGCACGCAGCGCCCGTGGGAACGCCCGGCGGCGGACCGCCAGGTCCAGACAGACCAGGGCGGGATGCAGATACGCACCCCGGCCGGGCAGCGTACCGCGATCATCGGGGACGCATTCGCCCTCGATCGCCACGGTGCGCAGCAAGTCCTTCTTGGCCGCTCGCTCCCGGCACCCCACACAGGTGCGCTCAGGGCATGCGCGGGCTCGCGTCCGGCCAGACACTGCTAAGTCTACCTCCCCGCACCGACCTCACCCCTTTGGGGCAAGAATCGAACGGCTGTTGTCGTGATCTGAGCCACTCGCGGCCGAGATCTATTCCCCTGGCTGGTCGGACGGCTGTTCGGTGTCCGGGCGGATGTCGATCCGCCAGCCGGTCAGACGGGCGGCGAGCCGGGCGTTCTGCCCTTCCTTGCCGATCGCCAGCGACAGCTGGTAGTCCGGCACCGTCACCCGCGCGGAGCGGGCCGCCAGGTCGACGACCTCGACGCGGGAGACCCGCGCCGGGGACAGCGCGTTGGCCACCATGTCGGCCGGGTCGTCCGACCAGTCGACGATGTCGATCTTCTCGCCGTTCAGCTCGCCCATGACCGCGCGCACCCGGCCGCCCATGGGGCCGATGCAGGCGCCCTTGGCGTTCAGACCGCTGCGGGTGGAGCGGACGGCGATCTTCGTGCGGTGGCCGGCCTCGCGCGCGATGGCGGCGATCTCCACCGACCCGTCGGCGATCTCCGGCACCTCCATGGCGAACAGTTTCTTCACCAGATTGGGATGCGTGCGGGACAGCGTCACGGACGGACCGCGCACACCCTTCGCCACCCGGACGACGTACGACCTCAGGCGCATGCCGTGCGGGTACGTCTCGCCGGGGACCTGCTCCTGCACCGGCAGGATGGCCTCCAGCTTGCCGATGTCGACGAGCACGTTCTTCGGGTCGCGGCCCTGCTGGACCACTCCGGTGACGATGTCGCCCTCGCGGCCCGCGTACTCGCCGAGCGTCGCGTCGTCCTCGGCGTCGCGCAGCCGCTGCAGGATGACCTGCTTGGCGGTGGTGGCGGCGATACGGCCGAAGTCGGACGGGGTGTCGTCGAACTCGCGCGCCTCCTGCCCCTCCTCCAGGTCCTCGGGGTCCTCCTTCGCGCCCACACCGTCACGTGGCCGGTCTCCCGGTTGAGCTCCACGCGCGTGGCGGCGGCTTCCTCGGTGCGGTGGTAGGCGATGAGGAGGGCCGACTCGATCGCCTCGACCAACAGGCTGAAGGAGATCTCCTTCTCCCGCACCAAGCCCCGCAGGGCACTCATGTCGATGTCCACGGCTACGCCTCCTCTACGTTCTCTTCGTTGTCTTCGGTGTCTTCGGTGTCTTTGATGTCGTCGTTCTTGTTCTTGCGGTTGAACTCGACCTGGACGCGGGCCTTGACGACATCGGCGAGGGCGAGCCGCTTGGCGGTGGGCTTGCGCCCCTTCACGCCGGGCACCTCGACGTCGATGCCGTCGTCGTCCACCTCGATGATCCGGGCGATCAGCTCACCGCTCTCGGCCAGCTGGAACTTCACCAGCCGGTCGGTGGCACGCACGTAGTGACGGTGTTCGGTGAGCTCGCGCTCGGCACCGGGGTCCCGACCTCGAGGGTGTACTCCCCGCGCCCATCGCGTCGGTCTCGTCGAGCTTCGCCGAGAGCGCGCGGCTGACATCCGCGATCTGGTCGAGATCGGCGCCCGAGTCGGAGTCGACGACCACGCGCAGCACCCGCTTGCGTCCGACCGAGTCCACCGCGACCTCTTCGAGATCGAGTCCCTGGGAGCTGACGAGCGGTTCCAGCAGTTCTCGCAGCCTCTCGCTCTGGGTCGTGCTCATCCGGGTGACTCCTCGGCCGCGTGTGCTGTTGTGGGTAGGGCGCGTGTCTGCACAAAGGGTATCCGGTCGCGGGGTGTGTTGCCGTCCACGCGTGCCTCCGGCGGTGGACCGGGACGCCGTTGAGCTCGGGTGGCCGACATGGCCGGGCGGGTGCGGGTCCGTGGGGGCTCGTCGCGCTCACGCGGCGGAGCCGCACATCGACACGGCCCGCGCCCCTTGGGCAGGCGTACGAGCCGGTGACATACGTCGGGGGTCTCCGCGGGTACCGTGATCACGGGCGCGCTGCCCTTGCCGTCATTCCGTTCGTACGAGCCCCCGAGGACGTCTGCCGTGCCGTTCCCCTCACCTCCGCGCACCCTCGCCGGGCCGCGCAGAAGGAGCCTGCTCGTCTCGGCCGCCGGGGCCGCCCTCCTGGCGGGCTGTTCCTCCGGCGCCGACGACTCCGGGACCACGGGCGGCAGCGCGTCCGCCGCCGAACACGCACGCGCGCGCGCGCGGCCTCCGACAGCGAGACCCTCCTGCGCCACTACGACACGGTCCTCGCCGCCCACCCGACCCTGGCACCCCGCCTGGACCCGCTGCGCGCGGAGGTCGTACGGCACACGACGGCCTTCGGCGGCTCCAGCGCACCCCCTTCCGCCACGGCCACCGCCTCCCCGTCGGCCACTGCTTCTTCCACTTCTTCCACGGCCGCCCCACGACCGAGGGCGACGCCCTCGCCGGACTCGCCGCGGCCGAGCGGAGTCTCGCCGACCGGCGGGCCAAGGCACTGCTCGACCTGCCCGGTGAACTGGCCCGCCTGCTGGCCTCGGTGGCCGCCGCCGGAGCCGCCCACGCGTATCTGCTGACGGAGGGTGCCAAGTGAGCGAGGAGAAGGCCGCGGAACTGACCGCGGTACAGGCGGCCCTGGCCGCGGAACACGCGGCGGTGTACGGCTACGGCGTCGTCGGCGGCCGCATCCGCGAGGGCCGCCGCCAGGAGGCGAAGACGGCCTACGACGCCCACCGCGCCCGGCGCGACGCGCTGGTCCGCGAGGTGCGGGACCTGGGCGGCACCCCGGTGGCCGCGTCCGCCGGGTACGCGCTGCCGTTCCCGGTGCCGGACTCGGCGGCGGCCGTACAGCTCGCCGCGGAGCTGGAGGACCGGGTGGCCGGGGTCTACCCGACCTCGTACGGGCGGCGACGGGCGGGCTGCGCGGTACGGCCGCGGAGGCGCTGCGCGAAGCGGCGGTCCGGGCGGTGCGCTGGCGCGGCGGGAGCGTACCCTTCCCTGGTCTCGCCGAGCGGGCCGCGACACCCACGGCCCCGGCGACACCCACGGCGTGATCCGCACGGGGACGCAGGACGGCAGTACCGCAGGAAGGGAACTACTCGCGCATGGCTTTCGAACCGCCGCAGCGTCTGGTGAGGGCGCTCGGTGAGACGGCACCGAGCGGTGACGACTGGTTGGAGAAGCTGCCCGAGGTGGCCCGACAGGCCGTCGATCTACGCGAGTTGACCGTCGAACGCGTGCAGGTGCCCGGTGGGCGCAGCAGTCTGGTCGTGCTGGTGCGGCGGGCCGACGGCACCCCGGCGGTACTGAAGCTGGCTCCTGGCCGGGCTCGTCCCGAGAGTGAACGGGCCGCGCTCGCGCGCTGGGGTGGGCTGGGGGCGGTGCAGCTCGTCGAGCCGTTCGCGGCGGAGGGTGTGCTGGTGCTGGAGCGGCTGCATCCCGATGTGTCGGTGCGGTCGTTGCCTGAGGCCAAGGCGTTGCTGGAGGCCGCGGGGACCTTGCGGCGGCTGTGGGTCGAGCCGCCCGGTGACCATGCGTTCGAGACCGTGGCGGAGCGGACGGGGCGGCAGGCTGTCGCCATGCGGGGGCTGGGAGCGAGGTCTCCGCGCTTGTCTCCGCCGCGCTGGAGGCTCGTGAGTCGTTGTTGGTCGCGCCGCCTGAGGTGCGGTTGCTGCACGGGACGTTTCGGCAGAGCAAGGTGCTTGCGGCCGAGCGGATGCCGTGGCTGGCGGTGGGGCCGGATCCGGTGGTGGGTGAGTGTGCGTTCGATCTCGCTCGGTTGGTGCGGGACCGGGTGGAGGATCTGATCGCCACGCCGTCGGGGGCCGCGACAACTCGGCGGCGGGTCAAGCGACTTGCTGAGTCCTTGGACGTGGATCAGGAGCGGTTGCGGGGGTGGACGTTGTTCCGGGCTGTCGAGTCCGGGGTGCGGGCACTGCGCGTGGGGCGGCCTCGGGATGCCGAGTTGTTGCTGGAATTTGCCGGGTGGCTTTAGGTCGGTTTTTGGGTGCGGGTGCGTGGGGGAAACCGTCCAGCAGCGGGTAGCCCCACTCGTCCAGGGTGATGTGGTCCGGGAGGAGTTCTGCGCAGAGGCCGTGTGCCTGGCAGGACGTCCAGTCGATGTCGAGCTGTTGGTGGTCCATGGATCAGTGGGCCTCGTTCGGGATCGGGAGCAAGGGGGTGGGGTCGCTCGCCGTGCACAATCCCCTTGCGTGGGCGTCGAGTTCGGGGGCGAACGTGGTCAGCGCGCTGCGAACCAGGCGGGCCGCCCCGTCGGGGTGGTGGCAGGCGCCTCGGCCCTCCACCAGGCCCGACCAACGGGCCACGTCCTGGCGGGTGTCGGCCGGGGGCCGGGGGTGGCCAGGGTCTGGAAGGCGGAGGCGATGCGTGGGAGGCCGTTCAAGCAGGGGCCGCACTGGCCGGCCGATTGCAGGGCCAAGTAGCGGAGGACTCAGGCGGTTTCGGCCACTCCGCAGCGGTCGATGGGGAGTGCCGCGAGGACTCCGGCCCCCAAGTCGCTCGCGTCCAGGGTGCGTTGGGACGCTTCCGCGGCCGGAATCCAGGTGCCGTGGTAGCCGCCCACCAGGACTGCGGAGACTCCGTGCTGCTCGCCGCGGCGACCGAGACCGTGCGCCAGGGGCTGCGGACGGGGAGGCCGGTGCGTGGGTCGACGATGTGGTGCAGCTCGTAGCCGTTCCGGCGCCAGCGGCGCGGGCGGTGCCCGAGGTGGCGAGGCCGCCGGAGCGCAGGGCGACCGTGGCGTACGTACCGTGCTCGGGTGTCTCGTCGACGGAGCCGGTGACGTCCTGGACGCGGATGTTCCAGCCGCCGGCCGGGGCTCCCCGCGACGGCCGTGTCGCCGCCCAGGCTGACCAGGACGCCACAGCCCGCCACTTGGGCGAGCATCGCCGCGGCCTTGTCGGCGGCCCACGCCTTCGCGGTGGCGCCGAGGTCGAGGCGGACACCGGCCGGGACGGTGACCGTGCCCGTCGCAGCGTCCAGGTCGATCGCGCGCCAGCCCGGGGCGCACCTCACGGTGAGGCGGACCGGGCGGTCGTCCTCGCGGACGAGGGTGAAGTCGCGGTCGTAGCCGATGGAGTTCATGGCCGAGCCGACCGTCGGGTCGACCGCGCCGTCCGTCGCCTCGGCGGCGCGCAGGGCGACCGCCAACGCCTCGGCGAGGAGCGGGCTGACGGTGACCGGGCGGCCCAACGCGGCTTCCAGGGCGGCCAGTTCGGAGTCGGTACGGAACCTGCTGCACGCCGCGTCGACCTCGGCGAGGTGCCGGGCGAGGAGCAGGTTGCAGGAGTCCAGCAGGGCCGGGTCGGTGACCACCAGCCGGACGCCGGTCCCGAGGGCACACCAGTCCGCGGCGGCCGTGGTGCGCGGGGGCGGGGTGCTCGTACGTGTGCTCATCACGACGCTCCCGACGTCGAGTCGGTGGAGCCGCCGGAGGACGACGTCACGCCGGACGAGGACGAGAACGTGGAGGATGAGGAGGACGTAGAGGTCGAACTGTCCGACGTGGACGAGGTGTTGGAGGAGGCGGACGGCGAAGGTGTCGAGGACGACGACGAGCTGCTCGTGCCGGTGCTGCTCGCCGCCGTGTCCGCTTCCGCGTCCGACTGCACCGTGCCGACCAGGGCGAAGACCCCGGCCGCCGCGGCCAGCGTGATCGCCGCCGTGGCGGCCGCGATGCGCCGCTTTCCTCTGCGGACCGCCGTAGCGGCCCCACGATCCTTGACTGTCATGACCGTTCCCCTCCGCAGTGACGCTCTGTCACGTCCTACGGTCGGGGACCGGCCTGAGAGAAGTCTGTGAGGCGCCCATACGCCTCCCGAGAACTCTTTGAGAGGAACCTTGAATTGCTTGAGGCTTCAATAACTCAGTGTGCGGTGAGGCGTGCGATCGCCTCGTCGACGGTCAGCTCCTCGCGCTCGCCCGTCCTGCGGTCCTTCAACTCCAGGACGCCCTCGGCGGAACGGCGGCCCGCGACCAGGATCTTCGGTACGCCGATCAGCTCCGAGTCGGTGAACTTCACGCCCGGGAGACCCCGGCGCGGTCGTCGACCAGGACGCGCAGGCCGGCCGCGCGCAGCTTCTCCGAGACGTCCAGGGCGAGTTCGGTCTGCAGGGCCTTGCCCGCGGCCACGACGTGCACGTCGGCCGGGGCGACCTCGGCGGGCCAGCACAGGCCCTTGTCGTCGGCGGTCTGCTCGGCGAGGGCGGCGACCGCGCGGGAGACGCCGATGCCGTAGGAGCCCATGGTCACGCGGACCGGCTTGCCGTGCTGGCCGAGGACATCCAGCTTGAGGGCGTCGGCGTACTTGCGGCCGAGCTGGAAGATGTGGCCGATCTCGATGGCGCGGTCCAGCTTGAGGCCGGTGCCGCACTTGGGGCAGGGGTCGCCCTCCTGGACGACCACGACGTCGACGTACGTGTCGACCTCGAAGTCACGGCCCGCCACGACGTTCTTCGCGTGCGTGCCCCCTCCTTGTTGGCGCCCGTGATCCAGCTCGTGCCGGGGCCACGCGCGGGTCGGCGATGTACGTGACCTTCTCGCCCAGGCCCTGCGGGCCGACGTAGCCGCGCACGAGGTCGGGACGGCCGGTGAAGTCCTCCGCCGTCACCAACTCCACTGCGGCGGGGGCGAAATGGGCCTCGACCTTGCCGAGGTCGACCTCGCGGTCACCGGGGACGCCTACGGCCACGATCTCGCCGTCGACCTTCACCAGGAGGTTCTTCAGCGTGGCGGAGGCCTCGACGCCGAGGTGGGCGACAAGGGTCTCGATGGTGGGGGTGTCGGGAGTCGGGATCTCCTCGAGCGCGGGCACGCCCGCGGCGTCCACGGGCTTCAACTCATACGTGATCGCTTCGGTGTTGGCGGCGAAGTCGCAGTTCGGGCAGTCGGCGAAGGTGTCCTCGCCGGCCTCGGCGGGGGCGAGGAACTCCTCCGACTTGGAGCCGCCCATCGCGCCCGCGGTGGCGGCGCAGATGCGGTAGTCGAGGCCGAGGCGCGCGAACACCTTCTGGTAGGCCTCGCGGTGCAGGGCGTAGGAGTGGGCGAGGCCCTCGTCCTCCGTGTCGAAGGAGTACGAGTCCTTCATCAGGAACTCGCGGCCGCGGAGGATGCCGGCGCGGGGGCGGGCCTCGTCGCGGTACTTGTGCTGGATCTGGTAGAGGATGACCGGCAGGTCCTTGTACGAGGACGCCTGGTCCTTCACGATCAGCGTGAAGATCTCCTCGTGGGTCGGGCCGAGGAGGTAGTCGCCGCCCTTGCGGTCCTGGAGGCGGAACAGCTCGGGGCCGTACTCCTCCCACCGCCCGGTCGCCTCGTACGGCTCGCGGGGCAGGATCGCGGGAAGCAGCACCTCCTGGGCGCCGATCGCGTCCATCTCCTCACGCACGATCCGCTCGACGTTCGCGAGCACCTTCTTGCCCAGGGGCAGCCACGACCAGATCCCGGCGGCGGTACGCCGGACGTACCCGGCCCGCACGAGCAGCTTGTGACTGAGGACCTCGGCGTCCGCCGGGTCGTCGCGCAGCGTCTTCGCCATCAACTGGGACATGCGCTGGACCGGTGCGTTCGCCATGGTTCCTGTACTCCTGCCGGGAAAGGGTGATGGCTAGGAGGTTAGCCGGGCGTGCTGTGCCGGTGGAAATCGGTTAGCGACGGCGGAGGGGCAGGGGGCGCCCATCACCGCGTACGGCTTCGGGGCGCTCGGGAACAGGACCTGGCGGGCGAGGTCCTCGTAGCCGAGGGAGCGGTAGAGGCCGCGGGCCGGGCTGTCGGTGTCGATCGCGGAGAGGATCGAGCGGGGTTCGGTGGCGGTGTCCGTGATGGTGGTGATCAGGGAACGGCCGGCGCCGCGGTTCTGGTAGTGCGGGTGGACGTGCAGCTCGGTGATCACGAAGGAGTGGTCGAGCCAGTCGTCGTGGTCGCGGGCACGGAGGTAGGGCTCGACGACTGTGGACCACCAGTGGGTACGGCTGTTGGGCATGCCGTAGACGAAGCCGACGAGGCGGCCCTCGGTGGTGGCACCGAGGGCGCGGGCGCCGGGGTAGGTCATGTGGCGCAGGACGATCTGGCGTCTCACCGCCACCTCGTCCGGGCCCAGTCCGAATGCGAGGGCTTGTACGGCCAGTGCTTCGTCCACGTGGGCCGAGAGGTCCAGGGGGCCGATCACGACGTCTTCGGGGTGGCGGTGACCGTGACCGGGAAATCGCATGTGGGGAGAGTACAGGGGTGTGTCTGTCGTCGTTCGAGTGCCGGTCTTATGTGGCTGGTCGCGCCCACGCGGCGGAGCTGCGGATGTCACCGCCCGGCACCCCTGAAAGACCTTCAGAACAGGACGCTCATGAACGCGCCGACTTCCTGGAAGCCGACCCTCAAGTAGGCCCTTCTTGCCGGGGTGTTGAAGTCGTTCACGTAGAGGCTGACCACGGGGGCCACGTCCGCCAGGGCGTAACGGAGTACCGCTGCCATCGCGGGGGCCGCCACGCCTCTCCCCGGTACTCGGGGCCACCCACACGCCCTGGATCTGACAGGCCTTGGAGGTCGCCGCACCGATCTCCGCCTTGAAGACGACCTTGCCCTGCTCGTCGAGACGCGCGAACGAGCGTCCCGCGCCTACGAGTTCGGCCACGCGGGCCTGGTAGAGGAGGCCGCCGTCGCCGGGCCAGCGGGGAGACCCCGACCTCCTCGGTGAACATCGCCACGCACGCCGGCATGATCGTGTCCATCTCGTCCTTGCGGATACGGCGGACGTACGGGTCGGCGGCGATGTCGGTGGGCATGCGGTCGGCGACCATGAGGGGCTGGCGGGCGCGGACCTCGCGGGCGGGGCCCCAGCTGGGTTCGAGGAGACGCCAGAGCTGGGCGGTCGCTTCGGCCGGGCCGACGATCGAGGAACAGCGGCGGCCTGCCCTGCGGGCGCGGTCGGCGAAGGCGCGGACGGCTCTGGGGGTCGCGCAGATCGGGACGAGGTTGGCGCCCGCGTAGCAGAGGGACGTCAGCATGCCGTCCTCGTACCAGCCCCACATCTCGCCGCCGAGGCGCCAGGGGTCGAGGCCGGCGACCTGTACCCGCGAGGTCACGAAGGCGTTCGTGACCGGCTCGCGGTCGAGCACGGCGAGCGCGGCGTCCAGGTCGCTCGGTTCGAGCACCCGAGAGGTGGTCTGGGTCAACACGTGCGGGGCCTCACCCTAAGGTCTGCTGATCTCCGCACTGTACCTGCGGAAGCTGAGCGGTGCCGCGTTGTGTGCCGTTCGCTTGTAAGCGGGGCTGGGTTCAGTGACCGTCTCTGGGGCTGCCGCCCCCAGCCCCCGCTGTCGGCCTGTACGGCCTCGTCCTCGGACGCCGGACGGGCTGGGGGTGCGCTGGCCTGCGCCGGGGCGTGGGCGGGGTACTCCGCGAGGCGGGGGTTCCCGGCGCCCCGTGACTCGTGCGACCCCAAGACCTCGGCGGGCGAAGCCTCAGGCGTCGAGTGGCACGGCCTCGAACTCCGCACGAGGAAAGCGCCGATACTCGACGATCGGAACCCTGGGCCCTGAGCGCTCGACGAGCAGAGCTCCAGGCCTCGACGAAGTACAGCCCCACGACCTTCGAGCGCGCCGCGGACGTTTTCAGCCCGCCTGGACCTTCAGCTCCGCGGGACCTTGCACCGCGTCACAGACCTTGGGCCCACGCCGAACCCCTCAGCCCGGCCACGGGCCTTCGGCCCATGCCGAACCTTGCAGGCCGCGCCAGCCCTCGGCCCGCACGGACCTTGCAGGCCCGCCAAACTCCTCGGCCCGCCACGAACCTCGCAGGCGCCAACCCTTCAGCCCGACCACCGGCCTTCAGCCCGCGCAAAACCTCTCGGCCCCACCACCGGCCTTCGACCCACGCCGAACCCCTCAGCCGGCCACCGGCCTTCAGCCCGCGCAAAACCTTTCGACCTCGCCACCAGCCTTCGACCCACGCCAAACCGTGCAGGCCGCGCCAGACCCCTCGGCCCGCACGGACCTTACAAACCGCGCCGAACCCCTCGGTCCGCACGACCCTCGCAGGGCCGCCAACTCCTCGGCCCGCACGACCCTCGCAGGCCCCGCCAAACCCTCGGCCCGCCACGACCCTCGCAGACCCGCCAAACCCCTCGGCCAGCACGAACCTTGCAGGGCCCCGCCAACCCCTCGGCCCGCCACGACCCTTCAGCCGTCGCCAGCTCCTGAACCCTGGCCACAGACCCCGAGCTCACGCCAGCCCCTGCGGCCCATCCACAGACCCCGAGTTCATGCCAAGACCAATCCGCCCATCCACAGACCCCGGCCGAAGCCAGGCCGTTCAGCCCGCCACCGGCCCAGCCCGCGCAGGACCCGCAGCCCGCCACCGACGTTCAACCCGCGCAAGGCCTCTCAGCAGGCCGGAGACCTTCCGGTCCTCAACCCGCCACGGAAACCGAAGGCTCCCCCGAAGCGATCCCGTCCGCCTCCATCTGCTCGGCGATCTTCATCGCCTCCTCGATGAGGGTCTCCACGATCTTCGACTCGGGGACCGTCTTGATGACCTCGCCCTTGACGAAGATCTGGCCCTTGCCGTTGCCGGAGGCGACGCCGAGGTCGGCTTCGCGGGCCTCGCCGGGGCCGTTCACCACGCAGCCCATGACCGCGACGCGGAGGGGGGACCTCCATGCCCTCAAGGCCCGCGGTGACTTCCTCGGCGAGCTTGTAGACGTCGACCTGGGCGCGGCCGCAGGAGGGGCAGGAGACGATCTCCAGGCGGCGGGGCTTGAGGTTGAGGGACTCCAGGATCTGGTTGCCGACCTTGACCTCTTCGACCGGCGGGGCGGAGAGGGAGACGCGGATCGTGTCGCCGATGCCCTGGGAGAGGAGGGCGCCGAAGGCCACGGCCGACTTGATCGTGCCCTGGAAGGCGGGGCCCGCCTCGGTGACGCCGAGGTGGAGCGGGTAGTCGCACTGGGCGGCGAGCTGGCGGTACGCCTCGACCATGATCACCGGGTCGTTGTGCTTGACCGAGATCTTGATCTCCCGGAAGTCGTGCTCCTCGAAGAGCGACGCCTCCCACAGGGCGGACTCGGCGAGCGCCTCGGGGGTCGCCTTGCCGTACTTCTTCAGCAGTCGGGCGTCCAGCGAACCCGCGTTCACACCGATCCGGATCGGCGTGCCGTGGTCCTTCGCGGCGCGCGCGATCTCCTTGACCTTGTCGTCGAACTGCTTGATGTTGCCGGGGTTCACGCGAACCGCCGCGCAGCCCGCCTCGATCGCGGCGAAGACGTACTTCGGCTGGAAGTGGATGTCCGCGATCACCGGGATCTGCGACTTGCGAGCGATCGTCGCGAGCGCGTCGGCGTCGTCCTGCGTCGGGCAGGCCACGCGGACGATCTGGCAGCCGGACGCGGTCAGCTCGGCGATCTGCTGGAGCGTGGCGCCGATGTCCGACGTACGGGTGGTCGTCATGGACTGCACCGACACCGGCGCGTCGCCGCCGACCGCGACGGTGCCGACCTGGATCTGCCGGCTCTTGCGACGCTCGGCGAGCCGGGTCGGAACGGACGGAATGCCGAGAGAAATCGCAGTCATCTGCTGTGCAACCCCAAGTCGTGGATCAAGGCCCCGGTCCCGAATCAGCGGGCTCCAGGCTTCGAGATTACGTCAACCGCACGGGCCCGAGCACATCCCGGCGCTAAACCCACTCAATGGAGAGCGGCCCGGCACAAGAGATGCCGGGCCGCCGCGAACCAGGGGTGACTAGGAGATTTTCACCGGGTTGACCACATCCGCCACCAACACCAACAAGGTGAAGCAGACGAAGATCCCGGCCACCACATAGGCCACCGGCATCAGCTTCGCCACGTCGAACGGGCCCGGGTCCGGCCGCTTGAGCACCTTCGCCAGGTTCCGCCGCAGCGCCTCCCACAGCGCGCCCGCGACATGCCCGCCGTCGAGCGGGAGCAGCGGGAGCATGTTGAAGAGGAACAGGGAGAGGTTGAAGCCCGCGACCAGCATCAGCGCCATGGCCAGCTGCTGGGGGGCGGGATGTCGAGGGTGAAGATCTCGCCGCCCACGCGGGCCGCGCCGACCACTCCCATCGGGGAGTCGGCCTGGCGGGGGCACCGTCGAAGGCCGCGTTCCACAGGGCCGGGATCTTGCCGGGGAGGGCCGCGATGGAGTCGACGGCCTCGCCCATGCGGTCTCCCATCCAGGTGACCGAGTCGCCGAAGTCCTGGCGGACGATGCCGGTGGCCGCGCTGAAGCCGAGGAAGCCGGCGGTGACGTACTGCCCCTGGACGATCTGGCCGCTGGAGTCCTTCTTGGCGACCTGGTTCGACGCGATCTTCGCGTTGAGGGTCAGGGACTGGCCCTTGCGCTCCACGACGATCGGGACCGTCTTGCCGGGGGTGGCGCGGATCAGGTCGGAGAGCTTGTTCCAGTCCGTGGTCCTGACGCCGTTGAAGCTGACGATCTTGTCGCCGGCCTTCAGGCCCGCCGCCGCCGCCGGGGACGGCGGGTCCGTCTTCTTGCAGGTGTCGCGGTTCTGGCTCTGCGCGATGACGCACTCGGAGACCGAGCTGACCGTGTTGGTCTGCTGCGAGATGCCGAAGCCCATCAGGACGGTGAGGAAGAGCGCGACGGCGAGGATGAGGTTCATGAAGGGGCCCGCGAACATCACGATGACCCGTTTCCAGGGCTTGCGTGTGTAGAACAGGCGGGACTCGTCGCCGGGCTCCAGCTCCTCGAAGGCGGCCGAGCGGGCGTCCTCGATCATGCTGCGCCAGGGCGAGGTGGAGCGGGACTCTATCCTGCCGTCCGGTCCTGGCGGGAACATGCCGATCATGCGGATGTAGCCGCCGAACGGGATGGCCTTGAAGCCGTACTCGGTGTCGCCCTTGCGCTTGGACCAGATGGTCGGCCCGAAGCCGACCATGTACTGGGGCACCTGGATGCCGAAGAGCTTCGCCGTCGAGAGATGCCCCAGCTCGTGCCAGGCGATCGAGACCAGCAGGCCGACCGCGAAGACGACTATGCCGAGGATCATCATCAGGGCTGTCATGCACGCGCCTCCGCGTTCGCCGTGGTCGTCTGCGCTGTCAGTTCGCGGGCCCGGGCGCGTGCCCAGGTCTCCGCTTCGAGGACGTCCGGCACGGTCAGGGAAGTTCCCGTGGCCGGCGTCCCGTGTTCCTCGACCACCCGTGTCACCGTCTCCATGATTCCGTTGAACGGCAGCGCGCCCGCGCGGAACGCCTCCACGCACTCCTCGTTGGCCGCATTGAACACCGCCGGGGCCGTGCCCGCGAGCTGTCCCACATGGCGGGCGAGGCCGACCGACGGGAACGCGTCGGTGTCGAGCGGGAAGAACTCCCACGTCGACGCCTTGCTCCAGTCGAACGCGGGCGCCGCGTCCGGGATCCGCTCGGGCCAGCCGAGCCCGATGGCGATCGGCCCGCGCATGTCCGGGGCGTCGCCTGGGCGAGTGTCGAACCGTCCGTGAATTCCACCATCGAGTGGACATACGACTGCGGGTGTACGACCACCTCAATGCGATCGAAGGGAATGTCGTACAGCAGGTGCGCCTCGATCACTTCGAGACCCTTGTTCACCAGGGTCGCGGAGTTGATCGTGATCACGGGACCCATCGCCCAGGTGGGGTGCGCGAGCGCCTCTTCCACGGTCACTCGCGCCAGGTCCGCCTTCGTACGGCCGCGGAAGGGGCCGCCGGACGCGGTGACGACGAGCTTGCGGACATCGGCGCGGGTACCGGCCGCGAGGGCCTGGAAGAGTGCCGCGTGCTCGGAGTCCACCGGGATGATCTGGCCGGGCTTGGCGAGCGCCTTCACCAGCGGGCCGCCGACGATGAGCGACTCCTTGTTGGCGAGCGCGAGGACGCGGCCCGCCTCCAGGGCGGCGAGGGTGGGCGCGAGGCCGATGGATCCGGTGATGCCGTTCAGCACGGTGTGGCAGTCGGAGGCGGCGAGCTCGGTGGCCGCGTCGGGTCCGGCCAGGATCTCCGGGAGCGGCTCCCCCCGCGCCGTACCGCGCGGCGAGCGCTTCACGCAGTGCCGGTACGGCGTCCTCGCGGGCGACCCCACGGTCCGCACCCTCAGCCGGTACGCCTGCTCGGCGAGGAGGCCGACCCGGCCGCCGTTCGCGGAGAGGGCGGTGACCCTGAAGCGGTCCGGGTTGCGCAGCACCAGGTCGATGGCCTGGGTGCCGATGGACCCGGTGGACCCGAGGATCACCAGGGCCTTGGGACCGTCGCCCACGACGGGGTCGTAGACGAGATGGGGGTCGGCGAGGGGTGCTGGACTGTCGCTCATCCCTCCATTGTTGCCGCAACGGGTGGCCCGGTGGACAGCGGTTCCCCTCGCGCGGGTGGCTTATCGGCTCTCGTCGGTGATTGAAGGGAAATCCCCTTTGTGAATACGGCGTGAAGGTCGTGTGATAACACTTCAGTCCTGCGCCGGTGGACGACCGGCGAGTGGACGACATCCTGGGGGATTCTCCATGCGGAAACGCGCTGCCCTGCCCGCGCTCGCGGGCGCCGTGATCTTCACCGGCACCCTGCTGAGCACTCCGGCCGAGGCCGCGGGCGGGGTCACGATCTACCACGTCTGGTTCGACAGCCCGGGTTCGGACAACCGGTCGAACACGAGCCTGAACGGCGAGTGGGTGCAGATCAAGAACACCAGCCGGTCGGCGATCTCCCTCAAGGGCTATGTCCTGAAGGACGTCTCGAACCACCGCTACACCTTCAAGAACATCAAGATCGGCGCCGGCAAGTACATCAAGGTGCACACCGGCAAGGGCACGGACACCGCGTCGAACACGTACCAGGGCCGTGCCGCCTACGTCTGGAACAACACCAGCGACACGGCGACGCTGACGAGGTCCAACGGCAGCAAGGTCGACACCTGTTCGTGGACGACACGGGATCCGAGCGACAAGTACCGCTGAACCAGCGCTAGTTGACGGGGCGGTGCAGGTTGTCCGCCTTGGACGGGCCCGGGGTCGTGTCGGCGATCCAGGGTCCGTCACCGGACGGGTCGACGATGCCTTCCTCCAGCCAGGTGTACGCGCCGCCCATGACGCCCTTGACGACCTTGTGGTCGAGGGCGTCGGTGTTGGTCCACAGGCGGCCGAAGAGTTCCTCGACGCGGATACGGGACTGTTCGCAGAAGGCGTCGGCGAGTTGGTAGGCCTCGCGGCCGTGATCGCCCTGGGTGCGCAGGAGTTCGGCCCGTACGCAGGCCGCGCTCATCGCGAAGAGCTCGGCGCCGATGTCGACGATCCGGCCCAGGAAGCCCTGCTTGGTCTCCATGCGGCCCTGCCAGCGGGACATGGCGTAGAAGGTCGAGCGGGCCAGCTTGCGGGCGTTGCGCTCGACGTAGCGAAGGTGCCGGGAGAGGTCGACGCCGTGGCGGAACTCGCCGTAGGTGCCCGGGAGTTGGCCGCTGCCCGCGACCAGTTTCGGGAGCCACTTGGCGTAGAAGACGCCTGCGCCCGCGCCCGCTTTCGCCTTGTCCTGAAGGGACTTGTCGGGGTCGATGAGGTCGCCGGCGACCTTGAGGTGGGCGTCGACGGCCTCGCGGGCGATGAGGAGGTGCATGATCTCGGTCGAGCCCTCGAAGATGCGGTTGATCCGGAGGTCGCGCAGGACCTGCTCGGCGGGGACCGCCTTCTCGCCGCGTGCCGCGAGGGATTCGGCTGTCTCGAAGCCTCGGCCGCCGCGGATCTGGACGAGTTCGTCGGCCATCAGCCAGCCCATCTCGGACGCGAAGAGCTTGGCGAGCGCGCCCTCGATGCGGATGTCGTTGCGGTCCTCGTCGGCCATCTGCGAGGACAGGTCGAGTACGGCCTCCAGGGCGAAGGTGGTGGCCGCGATGAAGGAGATCTTCGCGCCCACGGCCTCGTGCTCGGCGATCGGCCTGCCCCACTGCTCACGCGCCGCCGACCACTCGCGGGCGATCTTGAGGCACCACTTGCCGGCCGCGACGCAGGACGCGGGCAGCGAGAGGCGGCCCGTGTTGAGGGTGGTGAGGGCGATCTTGAGGCCCGCGCCCTCGGGGCCGATGCGGTTCGCGGCCGGGACCCTGACCTGGTGGAAGCGGGTGACGCCGTTCTCGATGCCGCGCAGGCCCATGAAGGCGTTGCGGTTCTCGACGGTGATGCCGGGCGAGTCGGTCTCGACGACGAAGGCCGTGATGCCGCCCTTGCCGTCCGCGGACTTCGGCACCCGGGCCATCACGACCAGGAGGTCGGCGATCACGCCGTTGGTGGTCCAGAGCTTCACCCCGTCGAGGACGTAGGCGTCCCCGTCCCGCACCGCGCTGGTCGCGAGCCGCGCCGGGTCGGAGCCGACGTCCGGTTCGGTCAGCAGGAAGGCGCTGATGTCGGTGCGGGCGCAGCGGGGCAGGAACTCCGCCTTCTGCTCGTCCGTGCCGAACAGCTTCAGCGGCTGCGGTACGCCGATCGACTGGTGCGCGGAGAGCAGCACGCCGACCGCGGGGCAGGCGGAGCCCGCCAGCGCCAGCGCCTTGTTGTAGTACACCTGGGTGAGGCCGAGGCCGCCGTACTTGGTGTCGATCTTCATGCCGAGGGCGCCGAGCTCCTTGAGGCCGGCGATGACCTCGTCGGGGATGCGTGCCTCGCGTTCGATGCGGGCCGCGTCGATCTGGGTCTCGCAGAAGACGCGCAGCTTCGCGAGGAACTCCTCGCCGCGCCGGGAGTCCTCGGCGGGCGGGAGGGTGGGGGTGGATCAGGTCGAGCCGGAAGCGGCCGAGGAACAGTTCCTTGGCGAAGCTGGGCTTGCGCCAGTCCTGTTCCCGGGCCGCCTCCGCCACCCGCCGGGCCTCTCGCTCGGTGACGGTGGGTTTGCTGGATGGAGCGGACATGAGGCTCACCTCGCCGCGAATCGGGCCCTCGGACCATGCTGGTTACCGACGGGTGCTACCCGATCGTATGTACCCGATCCGCCGCGAAGCAGCCACCCCTCGCGCGTCCGTTCAGCCGATGTGGACGGAGTACGCCTTGGTGTCAAGGCGCCCCGATCCCTTGAAGATCTCGGTGCCGGACTCGATGCCGGAGAGGTGTTTGTCGTCGCTGAGCAGCTTGCGCCGGACGAAGGAGTGGACGTTCCAGCCGATGTTCCCCTGGTAGATGTCCCCCATCGCGCCGTCGAGGCTGACGCTGCCCGTGGCCTCGTCGCGAGAGGCGGGGTCCGCGATGTTGCATCGGGGGTCCTTCCGGGGGACGGTTCGTCTACGACCTCTCAGTGGCCGCCGACCGGCCCGGAGCTTGCCTCCCCACCCGGAGAATCTCGCGGACGCCGGTGCTTCCAGAAAGTGTCGAAGCGCTTCGACAACCTATGGACACCCACACCGCCTGAAGCTAATGTCGAACCACCCTCACTCGCCCTTGTCAGCAACGCGCACTGTCGAAGCGCTTCACAAAGCTTGGAGAGCTGGATGGTCACCCTCGCCGAGGTCGCCCAGCACGCCGGAGTCTCGGCGAGCACGGTGAGCTATGTCCTCAGCGGCAAGCGGTCCATCTCCGGAGCCACCCGGCAGCGGGTCGAGCAGAGCATCCGCGAGCTGGGCTACCACCCGAACGCGGGCGCCCGCGCCCTCGCCAGCAGCCGGTCCAACATCATCGCGCTGATGGTGCCGCTGCGCACCGACATGTACGTGCCGGTGATGATGGAGATCGCCATCGCCGTGGCGACCACCGCCCGCCTGCACGGCTACGACGTCCTGCTGCTCACCGGCGAGGAGGGTCCCGACGCGGTGCGCCGGGTCACCGGCAGCGGCCTCGCCGACGCGATGATCCTGATGGACGTCGAACTCGACGACGAGCGGCTGCCGTTGCTGCGCGGCACCGACCAGCCCTCCGTGCTCATCGGCCTCCCCGCCGACACCACCGGACTGACCTGCGTCGACCTCGACTTCGGGGCGACCGGCGCGCTGTGCGTCGAACACCTCGCCAAGCTCGGTCACCACGACATCGCTGTCATCGGCGAGGCCCCCGCGGTCTACGAGCGGCACACCGGTTTCGCCGAGCGCACCCTCGACGGACTCCGGTCCCGGGCACGGGAGTTGGGCCTGCGGGTGCTGCACCGGCCGTGCGAGGGCGGGTACGACGCGATGTCGCTGACCCTGGCCCGGGTCTTCGACGAGCGCCCCGGCACCACGGGCTTCGTCGTGCAGAACGAGTCGGCGGTCGAGCCGCTGCTCGCGCTGCTGCGCCAGCAGGGCCGGGCGGTGCCGGAGGACGTGTCGGTGGTCGCGGTCTGCCCCGACCAGGTCGCCACCCAGGCCTCGGTGCGGCTGACGTCCGTCGCCATCCCCGCCCAGGAGATGGGCCGTTACGCCGTGGAGCATCTGGTGGCCAAGCTGGACGGCCGCGGCAGCGACGAAGTCGTGCTGATCGCGCCGGAGTTGACGGTGCGGGCGAGCACGGGACCGGCACCGTCGGCTTCTTGACCAGCCACGCTCCACGTGTTTGTGCGGTTACCCCCTGTTCTGCTTTCCTCCAGGAGCACTCCTCGTGAATCAGCATGCCGAAATCCAGTCCGAGGTCAGCCTCGCGCAGTCCTCCCCACCGTCGGAACGTTCCGCGAGCGGGACGGCGCGCTGGAGTGGAGCGGCCGCCAGGAGACCCTGCGGATCGAACCGTGGGGACCGGACGCGGTCCGGGTCAGGGCCCGGCTCGGCGGCCCGCTGCTCGAAGGACTGCCCGGCGCCCTCCTGGACGAGGCACCGCCCACCGAGGCGAGCGTCAAGATCGAGGACGGCCAAGGCACCCTGACCGTGGGCGAGTTGACGGTCGAGGTGGACGCCGAGGGCCTGGTCCGCTTCCTGCGCACCGCCGACTCCGGCGAGCTCCTCGCCGAGGCCCGCGCCCACTTCTGGTGGCCCGGCTCGCGCCTCTACACGGCGGTCGGCAACGGCCACCACCGCCTGGAACAGCGCTTCGCCGCGTACGAGGGCGAGAAGCTGTACGGCCTCGGACAGCACCAGCACGGGAAGCTGGACCAGAAGGGCCTGGTCCTCGACCTGGTCCAGCGCAACGCCGAGGTCGGCATCCCGGTCCTCGTCTCCAGCCGCGGTTACACCCTGCTGTGGAACAATCCGGCGATCGGCCGCGTGGAGCTGGCCGGCAACGGCACACGCTGGGTGGCGGATTCGGCCCGGCAGCTGGACTACTGGATCACCGCGGGCGACCCGGCCGACGGCCAGCGCCGCTACAGCGCGGTGACGGGCCGTACGCCGATGCTCCCGGGTGGGCGGCGGGCTTCTGGCAGTGCAAGCTGCGCTACCGCACGCAGGCCGAACTCCTCGCCGTGGCACGGGAGTACAAGCGCCGCGAGCTCCCCTCTCCGCGATCGTCTGCGACTTCTTCCACTGGACGCACCTGGGCGACTGGAAGTTCGACCCGGCGGAGTGGCCCGACCCGGCGGCCATGGTCCGCGAACTCGACGAGCTGGGGGTGAAGTTGGTGGTGAGCGTCTGGCCGTCGGTGTCCCCGCTGAGCGAGAACCACGGCGTACTGGAGCAGCGCGGCTACCTCATCGGCACCCAGTACGGCCCGATGGCCCACGCCGACTGGCCGGACAAGGGGGTCGCGTCGACCGTCCAGGTGGCCTTCTACGACGCCACCAACCCCGAGGCCCGCGAGTTCCTCTGGTCGAGAATCCGCGACAACTACCTTGCCCCGTACGGCATCACGGCCTTCTGGCTGGACGCGTGCGAGCCCGAGCTGAAGCCGGGCCACCAGGAGAACCTGCGCTACTGGGCGGGACCGGGCCTTGAGGTCGGCAACATGTACCCGGCGGAGAACTCCCGCGCGTTCGCGGAGGGGTTGCGCGCCGAGGGCGTCGGTGACGACGAGATCATCACCCTCAACCGCTCGGCGTGGGCGGGCAGTCAGCGTCACGGCGCCGCGCTCTGGTCGGGTGACATCGGCACCGACTTCCCGACCCTGCGCCGCCAGATCGCCGCCGGCCTCAACACCGCGCTGTCCGGTATCCCTTGGTGGAACACCGACATCGGCGGCTTCCACGGCGGCGACCCGGACGACCCGGCGTACCAAGAAGTCATGGTCCGCTGGTTCCAGTTCGGCGCGCTGTCCCCGCTGATGCGCCTGCACGGCTTCCGCGACCCGGGCATGCCGCTGGGCCCCGACATGACCGGCGGCCCCAACGAGGTCTGGTCGTACGGCGATCGGGCCCTGCCGATCCTGGAGAAGTACCTGCGGCTCCGCGAACGCCTGCGGCCGTACGTCCTGGACGTGATGCGCGCCGCGCACGAGGAGGGGCTGCCGGTGATGCGCCCGCTGTTCCTGGAGTTCCCCGAGGACGCGGCGGCCTGGTCGGTCGACGACGCCTACCTCTTCGGCCCGGACCTGCTGGTCGCGCCGGTGCTGACGGCCGGCGCCACGGTCCGTACGGCGTACCTCCCGGCGGGCGCGTGGTGGACGGACGCGTGGACGGGCGAGACGTACGAGGGCGGTACGGCGGTCACGGTGGACGCCCCGCTGGACCGCATCCCGCTGTTCCTGCGGGACGGGCGGCGCTGCCCGTGGCGGAGTAGGGGCCGGGGCGCCCGGTGGGGGCGGGCGCCCGTGACGCTTCCGTTGCGCGGAACTGTGGCTTCCGTCACAGCCGTGTCGATCTTGTTCTGCTGGACTCCTCCGATGGTGTTACGCAAGCTCGCCCTCGCGGCGGGCCTCGCCGCGTTCGCCCTGTATCTCTGGGGCCTGTTGCACGTCCTGGGCGCGCTGCTGGAGGCGGAGGACGGCGGCGCCGGCTCATCGCCGCCGCGGCCCTGCCGTACGAGCGGCCGGCAGTACGACGAGAAGGTCCAGAGCGTCACCGACTACTCGTTGGCCTTCGTCCCGCTCCGGTTCGTCTGCGAGACGTCGGACGGCGGGAGTTACGTCGCCGACACCGTTCCCGGGTACGTCAATCCGGCGGTGTTCGCCCTCACGCTGACCGCGCTCGGCAGCTGGGTCGCCGCGCTCGTCGTGGCACCGCCCGGCCCTCGCGGAGTGCGGGGACCGGGCGGCTGACCGGACTACACGGGGTCAACTACTGGTGACGCTCTCGCTGTTGGTGGTGAAGGCGAGCCCGCCGGACGAGGACGTGATCTCGAAGCCGAACTGCAGGTCCCCGATGGTCACGTTGCCGAACCAGCCCTTGGTGTCCTTGATCCACTTGAGGATCGGCAGGATGTCGATCGTCCCGGACGAGGAGTTGGAGCTGCGCACGAACGAGAACACGTCGTTGGCACCGTTGTTGCCCTTGTAGACGGTCCAGGTGGAGCCGCCCAGCGTGAGGCTGCCCTGTGAGGTGCCGAGCGGGCCGACCGCTCCGGTCTTGTTGACCCAGAGCATGATCTCGTAGGCGTAGTTGGTGTCCCAGATGTCGTACGACGTGTTGTACGCGCCGGACGACGGCACCGTGACGTTGTAGCTGCTCTTGAGCGAGCCGAGCGAGGTGATCGACTTGCCGATCACCTTCTTGGCGTTCGGATAGGCCTTGATGCCACCGGTGTTGGGGTGGTTGGCGTTGACGCCCCAGTTGGTACCGGAGTTGGCCCAGATGCACTGGCTGCCGGCGCCGGAGCCCCAGATGTCGTTGTAGAGCGTGTAGCCGTTCAGGGTCGTGGAGCCCCACTGGTCGCAGGAGCTCCAGACGGCGGCGGACGCGGGGGCCGAGGCGAGCGCGACGGTGGCTCCGAGCGCGAGGGCGGGGGCGAGAACGGCCGTGAGTACGCGGCCCGGCTTGCGTGTTGCCATGGTGTCCCTTCCATGGGTGGGGGGAGATTGCGAGTGGCTACCGCGCCCCCAGGGTGAGGACGCGGTCTTCTCCGGCGACGAGGTCGAGCGGCTCCGTGCCGGCGGAAGTCCGGAGTTCGACGCGGTGGGTACGGGACGGCCGGATCAGCGCCGTGGCGGAGTGGGGCGTCCAGCGCAGTTCGACCTCCGCCCCGAACCTCGTGCGTACGCCGGTGAGTTGACCGTGCGGATACGCCGCGGGCAGCGCGGGCAGCAGAACCAGCCGGTCGGGGGTCGACTGCACGAGCGCCTCGACGAGCACGCCGGGCAGGGTGTGCGCCGCGTCCGCGTTGTAGACGTCGCGGTTCGGGTAGTGCGCGCTCATCAGCGAGGCGTGGAAGAAGTCACCGTCGAGCACCTGCCCGAGGGCGTGCGCGACCCGCTCGCCGTCCCGCAGCCGGGCGGCGACCAGTGCGTGATGCAGATGCCCGTGCGCGGAGTCGTTCTCGGCGCCCCGGAGTTGGAGCGCGCGGTGCGCGGCGGCGGCGAGCCGCGGGGTGTCGTACGGGTTGATCTCGTCGAGCGGCCACACGCCGTAGAGGTGACTGAGATGACGGTGGTCGTAGGTGTCGTCGAGGCCCGGCCAGGCCCATTCGGCCAGCGCGCCCTGGGAGTTGACCCGGTGCGACGGCAGCCGGTCGGCGAGGGCACGCCACCGCAGGGCCTCCGGCGTACCCGGGTGGTACGCGGCAGCCGTTTCGAGCGCGTGCCGGGCGGCGGAGAGGTCCATCGCCGCGTTGATCGCACCCCAACTGGCGTTCGCGGGCCGGTTCTCGGGCGAGTACGAGGGGACGATGACGAGGCGGCCGTCGGCGTCGCCGCGTTCTGCGATGAGGAAGTCCTCGTAGAACAGGGCGACTTCGGCGAGCGCGGCGGCGGTACGCGGATCACGGGTACCGCGCGTCTCGTCGTGGTCGACGAGCGGCTTGAGCAGCCAGTCGGCCCCGGCGGTCCAGAGGTGCAGCGGGTACTCCCGGCTGAAGTGGTACGACAGCCCGGACTCCCCGTCGGTGTGCGCGGGGGCGACGACACCCCGGGCCCCGAAGACGGCCCGGGCGTTCTCCTTCCAGTCGTCGAGCTGACGATCAATCAAGGACGTGAGCGCGTCGGTGACTTCGGGCAGGGCGGCGCTCGCGGCGGAGGCGGTCTGGAGATTGAGGTTGGCGTCGTTCGTGAACGCCCCCGACCAGGCCGTGTCCCAGTCCCCGGTCCACAGCCCGGTGAGCCGGGGCGGACACAGACCGCTGGCGGAGAGAAGGTGATAACGCCCGGCGGCGAAGAGCCGTTCGAGCAGCGCCGAATCACGGGTCCGCTTCAACAACTCGCTTCCGGGCAGCGCCCGTTCGGCGTCAGCGGCATGGAGGTCGAGGGCGACCCGGCCGTAGGCGGTCCGGTGCAGGGCGAGATGCCGGTCGAGAAGAGCCTCGTAGTCGCAGATGTCCGACCGCTCGTCGATCAACTCCCGCAGGGCACGCGTCTCTTCCACGACGTCCAGCTCGCCGGTGTGGCGTCGCACCCGGGTGAGGAGCAGGACCTCGGTGGCACCGGCGATCCGGACCCCGGCGGGGCGAGGCGTGTCGTGCCGCCGGTGACCACGGCCAGGGTGACGCCGGTGTACGCGCGGTCGCTGTCGGGGTAGCGGACGCGGAGGCTGAGCAGGGCGCCCTCGGGGGTGAGGAGGGTGCCGTGACCGACGCCCAACCCGGGCGGCGCTCCCGGGAGTTGGTGGTCCAGGGCGAGGTCGAGGGTGAGGTCGGGGGCGGTGATGTGCTGGACGACGACGTCGTCGGCGCGGGAGACGAAGACGCGGCTGCGCCAGTCCGGATCGGAGGCGGCGGCCGTCACCTCGCCGGTGGTGAAGTCGACGGTGCGGCGGTAGTCGTCGGCCTGGGTGCCGGGCGGTCTGCGCAGCCGTAGCTGGAACGCCGGGTGGAAGGGCTGCACCCACTGGAGCGGGCGGTCGTCCGTGAAGCCCTCGGCTGCGGTGAGGTCACCGGCGAGCAACCGGGCCTGGAGTGCGGGAGTTCGGCGGCCAGGCGGGGAGGCCGGGCGTGTTCGGCGCCGTTCGGGCGGACGAGGGTGTGGTGGGTGACGATGACACGGTCGTCGTTCGGATCACCGAACACAAGGACGCCGTGGTGGCCGTTGCCGCTGAGGAAGGCGTCCTCCCAGCGGGCGGCGGGGCGGGGCTCCCAGGTGGCGTGTACGGGGCCGGGGGCCGACGGGTCGGCCGGTGCGTGTTCGCTGGTCATGGGCGCAACACTGCCGCACCGTAGCGGCCGAGGACGATCCCGCCCCCGACGGTCGTGTCGGTGAGCAGGTCCCGGTGGGTGCCCGGGAGATCGAGGGTGACTGGTTCGCGGCCGTGGTTGAGGAGGAACAGCAGCTCTCCGCGCCGCACGGCCTCCACGCCCGAGGGAAGCCCGGCGAGCACCGGACGCACCCCGCGTCGGCGGCGACACGGGCGAGCAGGTCCCGCAGCGCGTCCGGTTCGGGAGCGTCGAGACGTACCAGGACCGGCCCCTGCGCAGGACCGCGGGCAGGCCGTCCAACTCCCCGCCCTTGTACGGCATCACCTCGTCGACGCCGTCGTCCTCCGGCTCGATCTCCTCGGACCACAGCGTCCCGCGGAACCCCTCGCACTCCACCGTCTCCCCCGCGTCCAGCGGCCACCACTCGTGCAGGGTGCGGATGCCGAAGAGTTCGCGGAGGCGGGGGTCCATGCCGCCGGGGCGTACGCGGTCGTCCTCGTCGGCGATGCCGGTGAGGAAGCCGGAGACCAGGGTGCCGCCGGCGCGGACGTAGGCGAGGAGGTTGTCGATCGCGGTGTCCGTGAGGAGGTAGAGCTGCGGGACGACGACCAACTTGTAGGCGGTCAGGTCGTGTTCGGGGTGGGCGAGGTCGGTGGTGTGGTGGGACTCCCAGAGGGCGCGGTGCCAGGCGCGGAGGACGTCCGGGTAGTCGACCTCGGTGGAGGGACGGCCGTCCTGCGAACCCGCCCACCAGGCGTTCCAGTCGTGCAGGATCGCGATGTCGGCGGTGAGGTGAGTGCCCGTCACTTCGACGCCGATCCGGGCGAGTTCGGCGCCGAGCTGCTTCACCTCCTGGAAGGTGCGGCCCTGCTCCCCCGCGTGGCTGAGCATGCCGGAGTGGAACTTCTCGGCGCCCTGGCGGGACTGACGCCACTGGAAGTAGCAGACGGCGTCGGCGCCCCGGGCCACGGCCTGGAGGGACCAGAGGCGGTTGAGGCCGCGTGGCTTGGGGTGGTTCACGCCGCGCCAGTTGACGGGTCCGGCGGCCTGTTCCATGAGCATCCAGGGGCCGCCGTGCGCCTGGGAGCGGGTCAAGTCCTGGACGAGGGCGGCACTTTGGGCGCCGAGCGGATCGCGCGGATCGGGATAGAGGTCCACCGAGACGACGTCCTCCTCCTCGGACCAGCGCCAGCCGTCCTGCCCCACCCACAGCGGCATGAAGTTGGTGGTGACCGGGAGGTGCGGGGTGTGCCGGCGGACGATGTCGCGCTCGGCGGTGCAGCACTCCAGGAGCATGTCGGAGGTGAACCGCCGGAAGTCGAGCACGTGGGTGGGGTTGTTCAGGTAGTGGGCGTGCCGCGGAGGCAGGACGCCGTCCCAGGTGTCGTAGCCCTGGCTCCAGAAGGCCGTGCCCCAGGCCGAGTTGAGGGCGTCGAGGGTGCCGTACCTCGTGCGCAGCCAGCGGCGGAAGGCGACGGCGGCCTCGTCGCCGTAGTCGAAGGTGCAGTACTCGTTGTTGATGTGCCACATCGTGAGCGCGGGGTGGCTGCCGTAACGGGCGGCCAGGGTCTCGGTGATGGCGGCGGCGTGGTGGCGGTAGACGGCGCTGGAGTGCGAGAAGTGCTGCCGTCCGCCCCACCATTCGATCCGGCCGTCGGCGTCGCGGGGCAGGGTCTCCGGGTGGAGGCGGCCGAGCCATGGGGGTGGTGAGGAGGTGGGGGTGGCGAGGACGACGCCGATGCCGTTGTCGTGCATCAGGTCCATCAGCCGGTCGAGCCAGCCGAACTCCCGTGCTCCCGGCTCCGGTTCGAGCTTGGCCCAGGAGAAGACGCCGAGGGTGACGGAGTTGACGCCGGCGTCCTTCATCAGCCGGACGTCCTCGTGCCAGGTCTCCTCGGGCCACTGTTCGGGGTTGTAGTCGCCGCCGAAGAGGATGCGCCCGCGCGTGGCGTCGCCGAGGTGAGGCATCAGAGCCGCTCCCCGTACTGGATGCCGCGCCCGTTGCTGGCGAGGTAGACGCGCCCGTGGACGCGCGGGTCACCGACGATGGCCTGCCCGGTCCAGCCCCACTGATGCTGGTCGTCGTTGATGCGCACCCAGGTCCGCGCCTCGTCGTCGGAGCGGTAGACGGCGGTGAGGGTCTCGGTGGAGCCGACCTGATAGATCGCCGGGTAGTCGGCGCCGGGCGCGGCCTTGCCGAAGCCGAGCGTGTGGGAGGCCCGGCAACTGGCCACCTTCGAGAAGCTGACGCCCCCGTCGACGGACCGGTAGAGCCCGTTCCACTTGACGCTGAGCCACAGGTCACCGGACCGCCCGGGCGCCGCGACCAGCTGGTACTGGCTGTCGCCGGAGGGCAGTCCATCCGCACGCTGTGCGAACGAAAGGCCACTGTCAGTGCTGGCGTATAGCGTTCCTGTGTCGGTGTCGTATGCGTAGAAGAGCGTCGGGTCGGCCGGGTCGGCGACCGGCGTGGCGCCCTTCGGGAAGGAGGAGACCTCGGTCCAGGTCGCGCCGTTGTCCGCCGAGCGGTGAGCGGGGTACTTCGTGCCGTCCCAGTGCACGAAGGACCACAGCAGCGTGCCGCCGTCGGCGCTGGTGGCGATCGGCCCCGGTGAGTCCCCGGCGATGTCGGGCTGGGCAGCGAAGGGCGCCCAGCTCCGCCCGCCGTCGCGGGAGTACGCACCGTTGCCGTGGTCGCCGAAGCCCGTGCGGACTACGTACGACGGCCTGCCCGCGGCCTGCGCGATCCCGGTCGCCGACCCGAACACGGGGTTCGTCGCCATGCCGCGCGACGGAGACGCCGTGAGCCGCTCGTGGTACATCACGCCGATGTCCCGCGAGGCGCTGATCAGGTGCGCCTCCCCGACCGGGGGCGAGATCAGCTGGATCACGGACGTCTCCTCCAGGCCACGGACCCGCGGCGCCCAGTGGGTGAGGTCACGGGTGCCGTAGAGCGTGGCGCCGGTGCCGTAGACGACATGCTTCGAGTCGTACGGGTCGACGGCCACGGCCTGGATCCACCAGCCGAACTTCGGCTCATCCGCACCCCACTTGAGGAAAGGAGTCTCGGACGCGTCGAAGACGGCAGCGTCCTTGAGGGAGGTCCAGGTACGGCCGCCGTCGGTGGTCCGGTACAGGGTGTCGACGGCCGCCCAGCGGTTGTTGGTGGAGACGACGACGGTGCCGGCGCGACGGGCGTCGACGGCGACTCCGCCGTACCCGAAGCTGTCGGCGGACCCGTCGGACGTGGTCCCCCGGCTTCACCGGCGTGACCTCGCGCCAAGTCCCGTCGGCCACAGCCAACTTGTGCACACTGCCGGTGGACTGCCCGTTGGGCCCGGGCGCGTCGGCGTACGTCACGTACAGCTCGCGGGCACGCGCGTCGTAGGCGGCCCGGATCGGGACCTTGGCGGAGGTGCCGGTGGGCTGCGCGGGGACGGCGGTCCAGGTGGCGCCGTCGGTGGTCCGGTAGAGGTTGACGGCGCCTGCGCTCCAGTCGCCGTCACCCCACCCGGCGTAGACGGCACGCCCGACGGCGACGAGGAAGGTGACGCCCTGGCCGCTCTGGCTGACGGTCGCCGGGAAGCCGCTCACGGCTGCCCAAGTGACGCCCCGGTCGGTCGACTTGAGCAGCCCGTCGTGCCGGGTGCCGAGCCACAGGGTGTCACTGTCCCGGGGATCGACAAGCAGCCTCTCCCCCGCACCCCGCCCGTCCTCGTTGCCGCCGAGCTTCACGGTGAGGTCGGTGCGGGTCCAGGTCGTGCCCCGGTCCTCGGAGCGGAGTACGGCACCATTGCCCGCCCAGGACTGGGCGTAGGTGCCGAGGGCGAGGTACAGCCGGTCCGGGTGCGCGGGGTCGACGGCGAGGGCCTCCACCCCGAGCAAGTTCCAGTCGTCCCAGCCGAGTTGGTCCGTGAGGGGGTCCAGCGGGCGGTCCGGTCGTCCCAGCGGTAGGCACCGCCGATGTCGGTACGGGCGTAGGCGAGCCCACGGACGGAGGGGTGGAAAAGAACACCGGTGACAAATCCGGTGCCACCGATCACGGCATTGCGCCAGCGGTAGGCGGGGGCTTCCGCCGCCTGCGCCCTGGTGGCGAGAAGCGGCACGGTGGTGAGCGCGGCGGCAACGGAAGCCCCGGCAAGAACGGAACGCCGACTCAGTCGGGATGCCTCCATGACACATACCTCGCTGTAGGAGATGGGGTGAGGAGAGACACTTAAGGGGCGCGGGGCTGTATCGATGTGCGGCTCCGCCGCGCGGGCGCGACCAGCCCTCACGCGCCCGCAGACAAAAGAAAACGGATTCAGCCCTTGACGGCGCCCGTAAGCATCCCCTTCTTGAAATGCCGCTGTACAAAAGGCGAAAGCACGGCCACCGGCAACAACGCCATCACCATGACCGCCATCTGCACGGCAAGCCCGGACAGCTCCCCGTCTTGATCGCCTGACCAAGCCCCACGGGAGCCTCCTGCTTCTGCACCAGCTGAATCATGACGTTCTGCAACGGCATCATGTCCTGGTCGTTCAAATACAGCGACGCGTTGAACCAGGCACTCCAATACCCCACGGCATAGAACAACGTGATGACAGCCAGCACCGCCCGCGACAACGGCATGACGATGACCCAGAGAATCCGGAAGTCGCCGGCGCCGTCGATCCGCGCACTGTCGATGAGTTCCTGCGAGATCCCCATGAAGAACCCGCGCAGCACCAGGATGTTGAACACGCTGAGCGCACTCGGCAGGATCAACGCGAGATAGCTGTCGGTCAGGCCGAGCGACTGGACGAGCAGGTACGTCGGAATGAGCCCGGCGCTGAAGAACATCGTCGCGAGCAGCAGCATCAGGATCCACCGGTGCCCGAGCGACCCGATCCGGGAGAGTCCGTACGCGCAGAGGACGGATACCGCCATGGAGAACGCCGTGCCGACGACGGTGATGAGGACGCTGATGATCGCCGCGCGGGTGACCTGGCCGCCGCTGAGGAGTTCTCGGTAGGCGACGAAGGTGACTCCTTTGGGCACCATGACGAGTCCGCCGGCCTGGTCGATGGTCTTGCGGGAGGAGAGGCTGGTGACGAGGACGATCCAGAGCGGGAAGAGGATGGCGAGGCAGGCGAGCGTGAGGACGAGCCCCTTGCCCGCGAGGCCGACCTTGCCGGGTTCCTCCTCCCAGCCGGGCCGGGGCGGCGCGGCCCAACGCCCGGGCGGTCGCGCTGACTTGGCGGACGTGGAGCGATCGACGGGTTGGTCGATGACGGCGGTCACTTCTTGTACACCCCCTGCTCGCCCATGAGGTGGGCCACTTTGTTCGCGGCGAGGACCAGACCGAGGCTGATCACGCCCTTGACGAGTCCGGCGGCGGCCGCGTAGCCGAAGTCCTGGTTGCGGACGCCGTTCCACCAGACGAAGGTGTCGAGGACCTCCGCCGCTCCCGGCCCCACGGCGTCGCGTTGGAGCAGGATCTGCTCGAAGCCGACGGTGAGCGCATCGCCCACACGCAGGACCAGCAGCAGCGCGATGACCGGTCGTAGCGCGGGCAGCGTGACGTGCCACATGCGGCGCGAGCGCCCCGCGCCGTCCATCGCGGCGGCCTCGTACAGATCGGGGCTGACGGAGGACAGTGCGGCGAGGAAGACGATGATCCCCAGCCCGCGTCCTTCCAGACGCTCTGCGCGGTGATGAGGAACTTGAACGTGTTGGGGTCGGTCATGACGTCGAGGCCGTCGAAGCCGTGTTGCCGCAGGAGTTGCGAGAACAGGCCCGCGCCGCCCAGGAGTTGCTGGAAGACGGCGATGACCAGCACCCAGGAGAAGAAGTGCGGGAGGTAGAGGATCGCCTGGGAGAGCGCCCGCACCCGGGGCCTGACCACGCTGTTGATGAGCAGCGCGAGGAGGATCGGGATCGGGAAGAACAGGATGAGCTGGAGGAAGAACAGGACGAGCGTGTTCTGTACGGCGCTCCAGAACGCGGAGTCCGCGAAGATCTGCTGGAAGTTCTCCAGGCCGACCCAGGGACTGTGCAGCATCGAGACGATGCCGTTGTCGCTGACGTAGGGGTCGTAGTCCTCGAAGGCGACGATGTTGCCGAGGATCGGCAGGTAGTTGAAGACCAGGATGAGCAGGACGGCCGGCAGGGTCATCAGGAGCAGGACGCGGTCGCGTCTGAACCTGAGCCGCCAACTCACCTTTTCCTGGGAGCGGTTGCGTCGCGGGCCACTGGCGCCACCGGACGCCACCGGGGTCTTTCCCGTCGTGTCGGCCTCGGTCCTGCTCCGAGGCACCGTGCTGTGGGACACGGCCGTTCTCCTTGCCTCGGTGCCCGGTCAGCTCGTCGCGGTGCCGTTGTCGTCGAGCAACTTCTGGTACCAGGCGCGCAGTTGGTCGCCGCCCTTGCTCTTCCAGTCGGAGACGGCCTGCTGCATGTCGCTGATCTTCTTGCGGCCGCGGGTGATGTCGTCCTCCAACTGCTCGAAGTCGTTGGAGAGGTTGGTGTAGCGGCTCGGCTCGGTGATCTGCTGGCCGTAGAACGCCGACTTCTTCGTGAAGGCGCCCATCCGCTGCTGCCACTCGACCTGTGCCTTCGCGACCTCGGGGAAGTCGGGGTGGGCGATGGTCGCCGCGGGGCTGGCGACCATGACGTAGGCGTTGATGACCTCGTTGTTGCCCTGGTCGGTCTTGGTGGGGACACCGTTCTTGACGGTGTAATGGGTGCCCTCCACGCCGTAGTTGGTGAGCATGTACTCCTTGGTGCCGTACGGCGCGGCGGTGACGTTGGCGACGGCGAGCGCGTCGTGGACGACGGACGCGGAGGCCTTCTTGCTGATGAAGGCGAAGATGCCCGCCGGTTCACCGGCCCAGAGGGTCGGGCTGCCGCCCGCGTGGCCGAAGATGTCCATGCCCCAGATCTTGTAGTCCGGGTTCTGCGTGGCCTGTTCGGCGGTGCGGCTCCACCACTGCGAGATGTCCTGGTTGTAGATGAGGAACTCGCCAGCGGCGAACTTGGGGCCCGGGTCGGTGGCCGCGCTCTTGCCCAACTTGGCGTCGGGGTGCACGTATCCGGCGGCGAACAGCTTGCGCGTCCACTCCAGTGCTTCCAGGTACTCCTGGGTCTCGATGCGGTTGATCAGCTTGCCGTCGACGAGGTTCCAGCCGAGCGACTTCTCGCTGCCGGAGAGCACGCCCCACGCGTTGAAGGCGGTCCACTTCATGTCCAGGCAGGCCCAGCGCTTGGCCTTGGCGTTGGTGATCTCCTTGGCCAGGGCCATGAACTCGTCGGCGGAGGTGGGGACTTCGTACCCTCCGTGTCGAAGATGTCCTTGCGGTAGAGCGGCACGATGTTGGGGACGTACGAGGACGGCATCGGCAGTCCGCGCAACTTGCCGCCGAAGACGCAGCGTTGCCAGGCGTCGGACGGGATCGCCGCGAGGTTCGGGTAGTCCTTGACCTTGTCGCCGGAGAGGTAGGGGCCGAGGTCGGCGAACTTGCCGATGATGGCGCTGGGTATCTTGCCGCCCATGTTCCAGCTGGGGACGACCACGACGTCCGGGATGTCGCTGGAGGCGAGGACCGCGCCGAGCTTCTGGTCATAGGTGTTGCCGTCCTGGTTCTGCCACGCGACGTCGACGCCGATCAGGGCGTTCATCGCCTTGTAGTAGGCGTTGTCGTTCTTCGGCGGGGAGCCCCAGAACGGCGACATGATGCTGACCTTGCCGCCCTTGCCGAGCTTCTTCGGCACCGACGTCTTCAGCGTGGCGAGGTCGAGCTTGCTGGTGAAGCCGACCGCGGAGCCGTTCTTGGAGGCGATGTCCGGGGCCACCACGTTGCCGGCGACGAACGCGGGCAGCAGCTTCTTGACGCCCTTGCCCTCCGAACTGCCCCCGCCCGAACCGCTGTCCGAGGCGCCGCAGGCGGAGAGCAGCGGCACCCTCCCGCCACCGCTGCGGCGACGACCGCCGTGGAGGCGAGGAAGCTTCTCCGGCTGGGAGCGGAGGCGGCGGAGGCGTTCGGCGTCATTGCGTCAACCCTTCATGGCGCACCAGGACACCCGGCGGTGGAGCCGTCGGCTGCGGTGTCTTGAGTGGAACAGAGCACTTAGTCGAAGCGCTTCGATGTTGCTGCGAGGTTAAGTGAACACCCAGGGGTGCACAAGGGTCGCTCCCAAGATTCCTCCGCAGTGCAGGGGTGACCTGTCCGTATGTGCTGCTTGAAATATCGGTGAAGGTCTCTTGACACCTGACGCGCATCGAATCAGCATCGAAGCGCTTCGAAAGCGCCTCTCCGCTCCATTGCAAGGGGAACCCCACGTGACCGCACAAACGCCGCCTACGCCGCCTTTCCGCGATCCGCGGCTGCCTTTCGCGAAGCGCATCGACGACCTGCTGGCGCGGCTCACCCCCGGCGAGAAGGTCGGCTTCCTGCACCAGTACGCGCCCGCTGTGGAGCGCCTCGGTGTCGCCGCGTTCCGCACCGGCCAGGAGGCCCTGCACGGCGTCGCGTGGATGGGCCCGGCGACGGTCTTCCCGCAGGCGGTGGGCCTGGGCGCGACCTGGAACGAGGATCTCGTACGACGGGTCGGCGACGCGGTGTCCAAGGAGGTGCGCGCGATGCGGGCCCGCGACGACCGCGTCGGCCTCAACGTGTGGTCGCCGACGGTGAATCTGCTGCGCCACCCGCTGTGGGGCCGCAACGAGGAGGGCTATTCCGAGGACCCCGAGCTGACCTCGGCGATCGCCACCGCCTACACGCGCGGCCTGCGCGGCGACCACCGACGTACTGGCGCACGGCGCCCGTCCTCAAGCACTGGCTCGCCCACAACAACGAGACGGGGCGCGACGTCTCGTCGTCCTCGGTGCGCCCGCGCGTCCTGCACGAGTACGACCTGCGTGCCTTCCGTGAGACGGTCGAGGCGGGTGCGGTGGCGGGCGTGATGCCCGCCTACAACCTGGTCAACGGCCGCCGAACCACGTGTCGCCGTATCTGCGCGAGCAGTTGCGCACCTGGACCGACGAGGACCTCTTGGTCTGCTCGGACGCGGGCGCGCCCTCCAATCTGGTCGACTCGGAGCACTACTTCGACACCCACGAGGAGGCGACGGCGGCTTCGCTGCTGTCCGGTGTGGACAGCTTCACCGATCACGGCACGGACGGTGCGACGATCGTGGCCCGGGTCCAAGGAGCGCTGGACCAGGGCCTGTTGACCGAGGCCGACGTCGACGCGGCGGTCCGCCGGCAGCTCTCGGTGCGGTTCCGGCTCGGCGAGTTCGACCCGGACCACGACCCGCACTCCGGCACCGAGGACTTCGACACCCCGCCGCACCGGGCCCTCGCCCAGGAGGCAGCGGAGCAGACGGTGGTCCTCCTCAAGAACGACGACCTGCTGCCGCTGGCCCACGACACCCGTCTCGCCGTGGTCGGTCTGCTCGCGGACGAGTGCAAACTCGACTGGTACAGCGGCACGTTGATCCACCGCTCCACCCCGCTGGAGGGTCTGTACGAGCGGTTCGGCGCCGAGCGCGTCGAGTTCGCGGAGGGCGTGGACCGCGTTCTCCTGCGAACCCTCCAAGGCGCCTTCCTGCACGTCCCGTTGGCGGACGTGGAAGACGAAGTACGCGGCGCCGAAGGCGCGTTGGACCAGGCCCTGCTCGCCGGCCGCACCGACCTGCCCCCCGCTCACCACCGACGCGACCGGCACCGAGCTCGCTCTCGTCGACTGGGGCGAGGGCGTCCTCACCCTCCGCGCCCCCGACGGCCGTTACCTCTCGGTCGCCGACGACGGCTATGTCCGCGCCTCCGCCGACCAGCCCGGAGGCTGGGTCGTCCAGGAGACATTCCGCCTGGAACCACACGAGAACGGTCACCTCCTGCTGCACATCGGTACGGGTCGCCACGTCTCTGTCGCCGCCGACGGCGTGAAGGTTGCCGAAGAGGGCGCGGACGTCTTCGAGGTGGTGGTCGCCGAGCGCGGCGAGGACGCGGTGGCCCGGGTCGCGGAGGCGGCGGACGTGGTGCTCGTCGTCGCGGGCAACGACCCGCACATCAACGGCCGCGAGACCGAGGACCGTACGACCCTCCGCCTCCCCGCCCACCAGGAACGCCTGCTGCGCGCGGCCCGCGCCGCCAACCCGAACACGGTCCTGGCCCTGGTCTCCGCGTACCCGTACGCGGTCGACCCGGCCGACCTCCCGGCGATCCTGTGGACCGCCCACGGCGGCCAGGCGGCGGGCACCGCCCTGGCCCGCGTCCTCGCCGGGGACGTCTCCCCGCCGGCCGCCTCCCCAGACCTGGTACGCGTCCGACACCGACCTGCCCGGCCTCCTCGACTACGACGTGATCGGCGGCCGTCAGACCTACCTCTACTTCGAGGGCACCCCGCTCTTCCCCTTCGGTCACGGCCTGTCCTACGCGTCCTTCGCGTACACCGACCTGACCGCACGGGCCGAACAAGGCGCGGTGCACGTGGAGTTCATGGTCACCAACACGGGCGATGTGACGGCGGACGAGGTCGCGCAGCTGTACACGCGTGCCGCCGACCCGTCGGTCCCGCGCCCGCGCCGCGAACTCGTGGCGCACCGGCGGGTGACCCTGGCGCCGGGCGAGCGGGCCGAGCTGGACTTCCAAGTCCCGCTGTCCGCCTTCGAGTTCTGGGACGTGGCGCGGGGCGGGTGGCGGCTGGAGCCGGGGTCGTACGACCTCCTGATCGGTGCCTCCAGCGAGGACATCCGCCTCCGTACGGCGGTGACGCTCGACGGCGAACCCGCCACACCCCGGGCTCTCGTCCAACACGGCCTGTCCGCGGCCGACTTCGACGAGCAGTCGGGCGGCGAGATCGTCGACCGGACGAAGGCGGCGGGCGACGCGGTGACCCCGGCGCGGGGCGGTACGGCCGAACTGACCTACCGACACTGCGACTTCGGCGACGGGGTCACGGAGGTGACCGTGGAGGTGGCGGGCGAGGGCGTCGTGGAACTCTCCCTCGACGGCGGCCCGGCGCTCGCCGAACTCGCCCTGCCCGAACCGACGTCGGGCCCCTACGACTACACCACGCTCGGCGCCGGGATCGTCGTCGAGGGCGTGCACGAGGTGCACCTGAGGCTGCGGGGGCCGTTGCGGCTCGCGCGGGTCGGGTTCTCCGGCTGAGGGTCCGGAGGGGTCGACACGGAGAAGGGCCCGGCACCGGAAGGCATCGGTGCCGGGCCCCTTCGGGAAGGCTATATGAAAATGGATCCCATTAGCTAGAGCAGTCCGGTGACGGAACGCCCGGAGCGACCGCTCTCGCCGGGTGGACGGTCAGAACGATCGCTCTGGTCCCGCGGACGGTCAGAGCGCGAGGCCCGTGAGGACCAGCACACGCTCGTAGGTGTAGTCGTCCATCGCGAACTTCACGCCCTCGCGGCCGACGCCGGACTGCTTGGCGCCGCCGTACGGCATCTGGTCGGCGCGGTAGGACGGGACGTCACCGATCACGACACCGCCGACCTCGAGCGCGCGGTGGGCGCGGAAGGCGACCTGCACGTCGTGGGTGAACACCCCTGCCTGGAGGCCGTACTTGGAGTCGTTGGCGGCGGCGAAGGCGGCGGCCTCGCCGTCCACCTTCGTGACGGTCAGCACCGGTCCGAAGACCTCCTCGCAGGAGATCGTCGTGTCGGCCGGGACGTCGGTGAGGACGGTCGGGGCGTACGAGGCGCCGTCGCGCTTGCCGCCCGTGAGGAGCGTGGCGCCCGCCTCGACGGCCTCCTGGACCCACGACTCGACGCGCTGCGCGGCGGCCTCGCTGACCAGCGGCCCGACGTCGGTCTTGTCGTCGCCCGGGTCACCGGTGACCTGGGCCTCGACGGCGGCGACTATGCGCGGGAGCAGCCGGTCGTAGACGGCGGCGTCGGCGATGACCCGCTGCACGGAGATGCAGGACTGGCCGCCCTGGTAGTTCGAGAAGGTGGCGATGCGGGTCGCGGCCCAGTCGAGGTCGGCGTCGGAGGAGTAGTCCCCGAGGACCACGGCCGCGCCGTTGCCGCCCAGCTCCAGGGTGCAGTGCTTGCGCGGCACCGAGTCCATGATCGCGTAGCCGACCTTCTCCGAACCGGTGAAGGAGATCACCGGCAACCGCTCGTCCTGGACGAGGGCGGGCATGTGGTCGTTGGCGACCGGGAGGATGCTCCACGACCCGGCGGGCAGCTCGGTCTCGGCGAGCAGGTCGCCGATGATCAGGCCGGAGAGCGGGGTGGCCGGGGCCGGCTTGAGGATGATCGGGGCGCCGGCCGCGATCGCGGGGGCGATCTTGTGGGCGCAGAGGTTCAGCGGGAAGTTGAAGGGCGCGATGCCGAGGACGACGCCCTTCGGGAAGCGCCGGGTGAGGGCGAGCCGGCCCTGACCGCCGGCGTCGGTGTCGAGGCGCTGGGCCTCGCCGCCGTTGAACCGCCGGGCCTCCTCCGCCGCGAACCGGAACACGGACACCGCACGGCCGACCTCACCGCGGGCCCACTTGATCGGCTTGCCGTTCTCGGCGGAGATCAGCTGCGCGATCTCCTCGGTGCGCTCGACGAGACGCCGGCTGACGTGGTCGAGGGCGGCGGCGCGGACGTGGGCGGGGGTCGCGGCGAACTCGTCCCGTACGGCGTACGCGGCGGCCACCGCCTCCTCTACCTGGGCGTCGGTCGGCAGGCTGACCTTGCCCACGAGGCGTCCGTCCCAGGGGAGGTGACGTCGAAGGTGTCGTCGCCGGTGGCCTGGCGGCCGGCGAGCCAGAAGGCGTGGGTGACTGCCACAGTTTCGTTGGGCATTGCGTGTGCCGGCCCTTCCGCGTTGGGGGTGCGTGTACTCGGTGCTTCTCGGTCCACCGTAGGGGCGGGGAAGCGCGGGTGTGTTTGTCCGGGCCGTAGCAGTGCCGGGCGGGGACACTCCAGTTCGGCAGATGCCGTCACTCCGCCGCGGCGGTCGCCTTCAGCGCGAGCCACAGCTCCATCCGTACGTCCGGGTCGTCCAGGGAGCGTCCGAGGATCTCCTCGACGCGCCGCATCCGGTACCGCAGCGTGTGCCGGTGCACCCCGAGATCGGCGGCTGCCGCGTCCCACTGACCGTGCCGGGACAGCCACGCCCGCAGCGAGGCGACGAGATCCCCGCGCCCGGTGGCGTCGTGCTCCGACAGCGGCCGTAGCAACCCGTCCGCGAAGGCCCGCACCGCGTCGTCCGCGAGCAGCGGGAGGACGGATCCGGCGGCCAGTTGCTCGTGCTCGACCAGCACGCGCCCGCGGCGCCGGGCGACGGACAGCGCCTGCTCGGCCTGCTTGTACGCTGCCGCCGCGGCGATGGGTCCCGCGGGCGCCGAGAGTCCGACGACCAGGTCGTCATCCTCGCCGGCGCGCTCCCCGTTGGCCGAGGTGGCGCGCTCGGCCTCCAGCCTCGCCGCGTACTCCCCGCACGCCTCCACCGCGGCGCCGTCGTCGACGGCCAGCACCACCAGCCGTTCCGGCCCTTCCGGTACGACGAGCACGGCCTCGCCCGAGCGGGCCGCCGCCGACTCCACGACCTCGGCGAGCGCGTCCAGGGCGCCGTCGTCCGACTCGCCCACGACGATCCGGAACGGCGCGTCCAGCAGCCCGCCGAACAGATCACCGGCGACCGCCCGCGCGTGGTCCGGCTGCCCGGCCAGCAGCATGCGGAGCACGGCCGCGCCGATCCGGTCCTGGGCGGCCTGGAGGGAACGGGAGCGTTCGGTGGTGAGGGTCAGGAGGGCGATCGCGGAGTGCACGGCGTACCGCTCGGCCGTACCGAGCGCCGCAGCCGTCCCTACGGCGAGTGCGGCGCGGGGGCGGCGGCCGGTGCCGAGGGTGTGCAGCTCGACGCGGTCCTCGTTGTCCGGGCCGCCGACGACGGACGAGGCCGGGGCGGGTCGATCCCTCAGCCGCTCCACATCGGCCGTGAGCCGGGCGGCGCGGCGGCCCGCCCACTCCGGTGCGGTGGCGACGACGGCGCCGGACGCGTCGTAGAGCGCGGCCCAGCCGTCGACCTGGGCGGCGAGTGCGGTGAGGAGGCCCTCGGGGCCGTCGGTGAGGGCCTGCCGGGTGAGTTCGCGCTGGGCGGCGAAGCCGGCGGTGACGGAGCGGTACTGGTCGGCGGCGATCGCCGCGGAGACGGCCTTGCTGATCGCGATGAAGGGCGTGCGGCGGGGGACCTCGAGGAGCGGCAGCCCCTCTTCCTGCGCGGTGGCGACGAGTGCCTCGGGGATCTCGTCGTAGTTCACCCCGACGGCGAACCCGAGCCCTACGACCCCGCGCCCACCAGCCGCTTCACATACCGCCGCATGGCCTTCGCGTCCTCCGCGTCCAGCTTCAGCGCGGTGATCAGCAGCAGCTCCCCACCCTCCATGTACGGCACCGGATCCGCCAGCTCACTGGCATGCACCCACCGCACGGGCACGTCCAGGTGGTCCTCACCCGCGCGCACGGTGAGCTTGAGCGCGGAGTGGTGGACGAGGGAGGCGAGCGTGGGGGGCATGGTGCCTTCAGGTGGAGGAAGAACCGTCGATCAGGTCGATCTTTTGGCCGTGGCGTATGAACTGCCTATGGCGATTCTGCCTCACTGTATGGGCGGGGCGTGCCGGTATGTCCAGGTGCGCTGGTCAGGGGTGGGGTGCGCAGGTCCACCAGGGACGGCGGAGTGTGCTTCCCCTCGACCGTCGTGAGCGACAGCACCGCGTGCCCGGGCGGCACCTCGTGAGCGAGCTGGGACGCGGACCAGCGCTCCCGCTCGACCTGCCGTACGGTCACGGCCTCCGTCGTCACCGCGCGGCCCGTCACCAATTTCCGCAGGGCGTGGATGGCCCGGGTCATCGGCTGGTCCGCGAAGACGGTGTGCTGGGCCACGTCCCGGGTCTCCACCCACTCCGTGCCCCAGGCGTGCGCGAAGCGGCTGCCGTCCCAGGTAGTGACCCCGAGAAGGCCATTCGGCAGCCGACCGCCCCGTGCAGTGGCCCGTGCAGTGCCTCGGGCACGTCGCCGAGCGTGCGCAGGGCGAGCAGCACACCCGCGTTCTGGGAGCGCAGACGCTGCATGCGCCGTACCGATTCGGTGGTCACCGACCCGGTGGCGTCGTCGAGGACGAGGCACGCGAAGTGACGGCGGGCGGAGTCGTGCACGACGTGGTCGAACTGGGCCAGGACCAGCCGGGTGATCAGCCGGGACGCCTCCTCGTGCCCGTGGGCCGGTACGTCGATGCGGACCCGCAGTGGGTGGTGGGCGACGGCGCGCAGCGAGAACGGCCGGACGGCCGCGTCGCCGGTGCCGAAGAAGTCGGCGAACACGGGCCGGTCAAGCAGCGCGAGCCGGTCGGCGAGCACCGTGCCCGGATCGGCGGCACTGCCGCTCTGCCGGGCCCGGGCGTCGAGGTCGCGGCGCAGCCCGGCGTGCTCCGGCGCCGCCAGCGCCTGGCGCAGGGCGTCGAGCGCCGGGGGTTCGCCCTCCAGGAGTTCCCGCAGCACGGGCAGGGAAGGGAAGGTGCCGTGCACCGCCCGGTACGGCCCGAGCAGCTGGGCGAGCGCGGTGGTGGCCCGCTGGGCGCCGACGGTGTCGAGGTCCCCGACCAGCCCCTCGGCGAGGAAGGCGGCGGCCGCGTCGGGGTCGGCGGTGTCGGCGTACGGATCGAGGTCGTAGACGGAGGCGGGGTCCCCGATCCGCACCACGACGTCGTACGCCGAGTCCGGGCCGAGCGGGGTGCCGGCCGCGCAGACCGCCACGACGGCGCACTGTCCGGTCAGCGCCCGCAGGGCGAGGGACTCGACGACCGGGGCGACCACGTGCTTGGTCTTGCCGGAGCCGGACGGCCCCACGACGAGGAGCGAGGTGCCGAGTGTCTCGGGGCCGAGGGCCGTGCCCGCACCGCGGTAGGCCGACGGCGTCCGGTCGCCGGACGTCCACTGTCCGATGCGCACCTGCCCGTCGAGAAGGTCGTGTCGCGCTGCCCGGCCGGGCAGGTCCCGGGCCCCGGACGGGTGGACCCAGGCCGCGGCCCCTTGCGCAGCACGGTGTCGCTGAAGGCGGCGACCTGCGCTTCCTTGCGGGCGGTTTCCCACGCGTGCCCGACCCGGGCGCAGTCGACGTCGTTCATACGGCCCGTGAGCACTTCGGCGGTGAGGAGTTCCGCCGCTTCGTACTGGCCCGCCTCGCGCAGCTGGGGCCACTGGGCGGGCAGCACGGTGGCGGGCGCCGGCCGGACTTCGCCCTCTCCGCTACGGCCGCGCGCGGCGAGCCGTTCCTTCGCGAGCCCCCACCAGCCGCCGAGCCGGGCGAAGGGCCACAGGACCAGCACGGTGATCAGTGCGTACAGCGTGTCGGTGAAGAGCACCGACTGGAAGATGTCGGGGCCGGCGGTCAGGAAGACAAGGGAGAACACCGGGTCCTGGACCGGCAGGGGCCTCCAGCCGATACCGGGAAACGCGGAGGGAAAGACGAAGCTGAGCGCGATGAGCCACCGACGAGCGCCAGCAGGGCACGAGCGGGCTGGGGGCGACCGCCGACGACATGGCGGGCCACCTCCAGCCAGCCGCCGAGCTTCACGACGGCGTAGACGAGCAGGGCGAAGAAGACACCGTCGTAGACGTTGATGGCGTCCCCACCCTCGCTCCCCTTGGGGGACACGGTGCCCGCCCACCACCAGTCGCTCGGGGTGAACAGCTTGAGCAGGGCCCATTGGTACGGGACAGCGCCGTGGCGCCAGAACGACCACACGATCAGCGCCACGACCAGGGGGACCAGCAGACCGAGGATCGCGACCGGGGTGAGCCGCGTCGACGCGCGGTCGGCCTTGGGCGGGCGGTATCCGTAGCGCCAGATGCCGGGGGCGGCGACCGGCCGGGGCTCGTTCAGCCAGTCGGCGACGGCCGGGGCGAACCGCGGAGCCTGTTCGGGCGCGTGCACCGGCCGAGGCGGCACCCCCGCTGTCCGGGCATGTCCGCCGGTCCCGCCGGACGCGGCACAGGGTTGGCCTGTGTGTGGTGCGCGTCCCGCGTTCCGTCGCTGTCCATCGTCCTCGCCCTCGCCCCTTGACCAGCCGTTCCGTGCACCGTCAGCGAGTCAATCTAACGCGCCAGGAAGGGGAGTTCACCGTTTACGCGGCCGGGCCGTACCGAACCCCGGGATACCGGCACTGTCCATGGCGGACAACCGGCGGCGCCGACACCGCCCACATGGAGCATGCCCACCCCCGGTCACCCGCCCTAGCCTGCGAGAAGAGAAGAAAAGCGTCCGCACCACCCCAGGAGCCCCTCATGACCGCACTTCCGCAGGAGCGCCGCGTCGTCACCGCCATCCCCGGCCCGAAGTCGCAGGAGCTGCAGGCCCGCCGTACCGCCGCGGTCGCGGCCGGTGTGGGCTCCGTACTGCCCGTGTTCACCGCCCGCGCGGGCGGCGGATCATCGAGGACGTCGACGGGAACCGGCTGATCGACTTCGGTTCCGGCATCGCCGTGACCAGCGTCGGCGCGTCCGCCGAGGCCGTCGTCCGCCGTGCGTCGGCGCAGCTCGCCGACTTCACCCACACCTGTTTCATGGTCACGCCCTACGAGGGGTACGTCGAGGTCGCGGAGGCGCTCGCCGAGCTGACCCCGGGCGACCACGCCAAGAAGTCCGCGCTGTTCAACTCCGGCGCCGAGGCCGTCGAGAACGCCGTGAAGATCGCCCGGGCGTACACCAAGCGGCAGGCCGTCGTCGTGTTCGACCACGGCTACCACGGCCGGACCAACCTGACGATGGCGCTGACCTCGAAGAACATGCCGTACAAGAACGGCTTCGGGCCGTTCGCGCCCGAGGTGTACCGCGTGCCGGTGGCCTACGGCTACCGCTGGCCGACCGGTCCCGACAACGCCGGTGCCGAGGCCTCCGCGCAGGCCATCGACATGATCAACAAGCAGATCGGCGCGGACAACGTCGCCGCGATCATCATCGAGCCGGTCCTCGGCGAGGGCGGCTTCATCGAGCCCGCGAAGGGCTTCCTGCCGGCGCTGAGCAAGTTCGCCGCCGACAACGGCATCGTCTTCGTCGCCGACGAAATCCAGTCCGGGTTCTGCCGTACGGGCCAGTGGTTCGCGTGCGAGGACGAGGGTGTCGTCCCGGACCTGATCACCACCGCGAAGGGCATCGCGGGCGGCCTGCCGCTCGCCGCCGTCACCGGTCGCGCCGAGATCATGGACGCCGCGCACTCCGGCGGCCTGGGCGGCACCTACGGCGGCAACCCGGTCGCCTGCGCCGGTGCGCTCGGCGCCATCGAGACGATGAAGGAGCTGGACCTCAACGCCAGGGCGAAGAACATCGAGTCGGTCATGAAGACCCGGCTCGGCGCCATGGCGGAGAAGTTCGACATCATCGGCGAGGTCCGCGGGCGCGGCGCGATGATCGCGATCGAGCTGGTCAAGGACCGTACGACCAAGGAGCCGAACCCGGAGGCGACCGCCGCGCTCGCCAAGGCCTGCCACCAGGAGGGGCTGCTGGTCCTGACCTGTGGCACCTACGGCAACGTGCTGCGCTTCCTGCCCCCGCTGGTCATCGGCGAGGACCTGCTGAGCGAGGGCCTCGACATCATCGAGCAGGCGTTCGCGCGTATCTGAGCCACTCCCGCGCCCCCGTCGGGCCGTGTGAAGAAGGTGTGCGGGGTGCATGACGGGACGCGATTCCGCCTGTCGCACCCGCCGCCCCTGCCGTAGGTTCTACCCAGATGAGAGATACACCCCGCCCACAGGGGACTGTGGGCGACTTCAGGCCGGGGCCTCCCCAGCTTCGACCTGGTCGTGCCCTCGCGCACACAACCGGGGCCTCTGGCTCCGAATCTCCTCACCGATCGGACAGTCGCCCGCCCCAAACCCCCGGGGCGGCCGGCCAACCGATCCGGACGGCCACCCCGGAACCACCCCCTGTTCCGGGGTGGCCGACCTCCTTCTGCTGGCTGCTTCTCGCCCTTCCCGCGCTGCTGTTCGCGGTGATCACCTGGCAGGTCGCGGCCCACGGACCCCTCCTCCACCTGGACGCCCGCCTCAGCCGCGCCCTCGTCCACCCGGACCGCGCCTCCGAACTCCTCGCCGACCTCGGCAACATCCAGGTCGCGGTCCCGGTCCTCGTCGTGGTTCTCGTCCACGTCGCCTGGCGCGGCCGTGCCAGTGGTATGGACCGCTGGTGGCTGCCGCCGCTCGCGGGGGCCGTGCTGATGGCCCTGGTCCCGGTGATCGTCGTCCCCCTCAAGGAACTGATCGCCCGCGGCGGCACCCCGGCGGTCCCGCCCGGCACCGGCTACTACCCCTCGGGCCACACGGCCACCGCGATGATCGCGTACGGCTCCGCGACGCTGCTCCTCCTCCCCTGGCTGCGGACGGTGTACGCGCGCCGTGAACTGGTCATCGCCTGCGCCCTGTTGGTCGCCTGCGTCAGCTTCGGCCTGGTCCGCCGGGGCTACCACTGGCCACTGGACGTCGTGGCCAGCTGGTGCCTCGGTACGGTGCTGCTCGCGTCGTTCCGGCTCTTCCTCGGCCGCTTCCGCGACGGCCCTCAGCCGAAGTAGCCGTCGAACGTCTTCTGGAACTCCCCGTTCGAGTACCGGTCCCAGTTGATCGACCACGTCATCAGGCCGCGCAGGGTCGGCCAGGTGCCGTGGGTCGCATAGGAGCCGCAACTCACCTTCTTCGTCAGGCAGTCCAGGGTCTTGGTGACCTCGGCCGGGGCGACATAGCCGTTGCCCGCGTTGACCGACGCCGGCATGCCGATGGCGATCTGGTCGGGACGCAGCGCCGGGAACATGTTGTTCGTGTCGCCCGCCACGGGAAGCCCGTGAGCAGCATGTCCGTCATCGCGATGTGGAAGTCGGCGCCGCCCATGGTGTGGTACTGGTTGTCGAGCCCCATGATCGGGCCCGAGTTGTAGTCCTGGACGTGCAGCAGCGTGAGGTCGTCGCGCAGGGCGTAGATGACGGGCAGATACGCCCCGCACCTCGGGTCCTGGCCGCCGAACTTGCCGGTGCCGTAGAACTGGTAGCCCATCTGCACGAAGAACGTCTCCGGTGCCATGCTCAGCACGAACTTCGAGCCGTACTTGGCCTTCAGGGTCTTCAGGGCCGAGATCAGGTTGACCACCACGGGAGTTGTGGGGCTCCTGAAGTTGGTGTCGCTCGTGTCCAGGGACAGTGAGTGGCCCTCGAAGTCGATGTCGAGGCCGTCGAGTCCGTAGGTGTCGATGATGTTCGAGACCGAGGAGACGAAGGTGTCGCGGGCCGCTGTCGTGGTCAATTGGACCTGGCCGTTGGCGCCGCCGATGGAGATCAACACCTTCTTGCCCGCCGCCTGTTTGGCCTTGACGGCCGCCTTGAAGTCGGCGTCGCTCTCGACGTTCGCGCACTCGCTGACCGGGCAGCGGTTGAAGCGGATGTCGCCGGAGGTGGCGGAGGTGGGCTCGCCGAAGGCCAGGGTCGATGACGTCCCAGCTGTCGGGGACGTCGGCGAGGCGTGTGTAGCCCGAGCCGTTGGCGAAGCTCGCGTGGAGGTAGCCGACCAAAGCGTGGGTGGGCAGGCCGGTGCCGGGGCCCGAGCCGGTGGACGTCTTCGCGGTGACCGCCGTCGACTTCGCGGACTCGCCCGCGTCGTTCACCGCTGTGACCTGGAAGCTGTACGACGTCGCGGCCGACAGTCCGCTCACGGTGGCCGAAGTGCCGCTCGCCGTCTGGACCTTGACCCCGTCGCGGTAGATCGCGTAGCTGGTCGCGCCGGTGACGGCGGACCAGGACAGGGCGACGGAGGAGGACGTCACGGTGCCCGCGGTGAGGCCCGTCGGGGTGGCGGGCGGCTGTCCCACGGTGCCCGCCGGGCCGGTGAGGGAGATGTCGTCGGCGTAGTAGGCGCCGGTGGCGTACCAGCCGTGGGTGTAGATGGTGACCTTGGTGGTGGACGCGCCGGTGCGGAAGCTGGTCGTCAACTGCTGCCAGTCGGCGGCCGATTGGGTCCAGGTGGAGACGTCGGTGGTGCCGGTGCCGCTCGCGCCGAGGTAGACGTAGCTGCCGCGGACGTAACCGGCGAGCGAGTACTGGGAGTTGGGCTGCACGGACACCGTCTGCGCGCACTGGGCGTAGTCGTTGCCGGCCGGGGTCGCCTGCAACGCCGAACTGCCGCCGTGCACGGGCGACTTGACCGCCGTACCGCTGTTCGCGGAACAGGTCCAACTGTCGAGGCCCGCTTCGAAGCCTCCGTTCTTCGCCAGGTCCGCGTCGGCCGCACGGGCGGCCGACGAGAGCGCGGTGATGCCGGACACGGCCAGGGCCGCGGCCGCGAACACGGCGAGGACAGGTCTGGTGCGATCCACAAGTGCCTCCGGGCATGGGGAGATGGAGGGTGGAGCGCGCCCAATTTGGTCCAGACCAATTGCCGTTGTCAAGATGTCCGGTGTCGGGACCTCTGCCGTCGGGTCAGTTGTCGGCTAGCCGTCCTCCCCTTCCGTGGTGGCCAGCCCCGCCGCCGCCTCGTGCATGGCGAGTTCGAGGAGCGCGGGGTCGGTGAGGGTGCCGGAGCCGTCCGGTGGAACCAGCCAGCGGACTCCCCGGTCGACCGTCCGGGGTACGGCACGACGATCCAGGTGCCGAGCCCGGCCGTGCGGATACCGGTGCCAAGCCAGCGGGCCGCGGTGCCGGGCGGTACGAGGAAACCCATCCGTGCGTCGCCGAAGTCGACGAGTACCGGGCCCAGTTGATCGATGACCCTGGTGAGCACATCGAGCGTGGGATAGCCGAGCTCACCCGGCAGGATGAGTACGTCCCAGGCCTTGCCGGCGGGCAGCAGCGCGACCCCGAGGGGTTGCGCTCCCATTCCCAGCGGCAGGCCTCCGGATCCGGAGCTACGGATGCCAGCCACTCGACGGCCGTCTTCGCCCCAGTCATGAGGAGACCTCCCTTTCTCATGTCGACGCTGGTCGCGTCACAGGAGAGAGGGAGGTCGGCGGCGGGCATTACGCGGGTTCGGGCACCACGAAGGAGTGAACCGGATCACACCCGCCGATCAAGGACGGGTCAGCTGTCGAAGCCGAGACCCAGCCTGTCCATCGTCTTCAGCCAGAGGTTGCGCCGGCCGCCGTGTGAATCGGCGTGCGCCAGCGACCACTTGGTGAGCGCGATGCCGGTCCACGCGAAGGGCTCGGGCGGGAAGGGCAGCGGCTTCTTGCGGACCATCTCCAGTTCCGTGCGCTCGGTCCGCTCCCCCGCGAGCAGGTCCAGCATCACGTCCGCGCCGAAGCGGGTCGCGCCGACGCCGAGTCCGGTGAAGCCCGCCGCGTACGCGACCTTGCCCTGGTGGGCGGTGCCGAAGAACGCCGAGAAGCGCGAGCAGGTGTCGATCGCGCCGCCCCACGCGTGGCTGAAGCCCAGCCCCTCCAGCTGCGGGAAGCAGGTGAAGAAGTGCTCGGCGAGCTTGGCGTACGTCTCCGGCCGGTCGTCGTACTCGGCGCGCACCCGGCCGCCGTAGGGATAGATCGCGTCGTAACCGCCCCACAGGATGCGGTTGTCGGCGGAGAGCCGGAAGTAGTGGAACTGGTTCGCCGAGTCGCCGAGGCCCTGGCGGTTCTTCCAGCCGATCGACGCCAGTTGGTCGGCGGAGAGCGGCTCGGTCATCAGGGCGTAGTCGTATACCGGGACGGTGTACGAGCGGACGCGCTTGACGAGGTTCGGGAAGATGTTGGTGCCGAGCGCGACCCGGCGGGCGCGGACCGAGCCGTACGGAGTGCGTACGGCCATGCCCGCGCCGTACGGCTTGAGCGCGAGGGCGGGGGTGTGTTCGTAGACGCGCACGCCGAGTTGGAGGCAGGCGCGCTTCAACCCCCAGGCCAGTTTGGCCGGGTTGAGCATCGCGACGCCCCGGCTGTCGTACAGGCCGGCCAGGAAGGTCGGGGAGGCGACCTGTTCGCGGACCGCGTCGGCGTCCAGGAACTCGGTGCCGTCGGCGAGGCCCTGGCTCTCCAACTCGCCGTACCAGTCGTGGAGTTCCTCGGCCTGGTGCGGTTCGGTGGCGACGTCGATCTCGCCGGTGCGCTCGAACTCGCAGTCCAGGGAGTAGCGGGCGACCGCGCTCTCGATCGCGTCGAGGTTGCGGGCGCCCAGCTCCTCCAGCTTGTGGATCTCGTCGGGCCAGCGGGTGAGGCCGTTGGAGAGTCCGTGGGTGAGCGAGGCGGCGCAGAATCCGCCGTTGCGGCCGGAGGCGGCCCAGCCCACCTCGCGGCCCTCCACCAGCACCACGTCCCGCTGCGGGTCGCGCTCTTTCGCGATGAGCGCGGTCCACAGTCCGCTGTAACCGCCGCCGACGACCAGCAGATCGCAGGTCTCGCCGCCGGTGAGCGCGGGTTCGGGGTGGGGCTTGCCGGGGTCGTCCAGCCAGAACGGCACCGGGCGTGCTTCGGAAAGAGACTTGGTCCAATTGTTGCTACGGCTCATGGCGCTTGGGGCCATGATTTCAACTCCCTACAGGGTTCACAGGGTTGGCGCTACTGCCGCGGTTATGCCTTCACCTTGTTGCGGCGGTTGGTGATCGCCATGGAAACGAGCACCAACAATACGGCGACGAGGAACATGGTCGTACCGATGACGTTGATCTGAACGGGTGTGCCGCGCTGTGCCGAACCCCAGACGAACATGGGGAAGGTGACGGTCGAGCCCGCGTTGAAATTGGTGATGATGAAGTCGTCGAAGGAGAGCGCGAAGGAGAGCAGCGCGCCCGCAGCGATTCCGGGGCCGCGATGGGCAGGGTGACGCGCAGGAACGTCTGCACCGGGCCGGCGTAGAGGTCCTGGGCGGCCTGCTCCAAGCGCGGGTCCATCGACATCACGCGGGCCTTGACGGCGGTGACGACGAAGCTGAGGCAGAACATGATGTGGGCGATCAGGATGGTGTAGAAGCCCAGTTGGGCGCCCATGTTGAGGAACAGGGTGAGCAGCGAGGCCGCCATGACGACCTCGGGCATCGCCATCGGCAGGAAGATCAGCGAGTTGATCGCGCCGCGGCGCGGAAGCGGTAGCGGACCAGCGCGAAGGCGATCATCGTGCCGAGCAGGGTGGCGCCGATGGTCGCCCAGACGGCGATCTGGAGGCTGATGGAGAGCGAGCCGCACATGTCGGCGACACCGCACGGCTTCTTCCAGGCGTCCAGCGAGAACTGCTGCCACTCGTAATTGAAGCGGCCCTTCGGTTTGTTGAAGGAGAACACCGTGACGATGACGTTCGGAAGGAGGAGATATCCGAGGGTCAACAGCCCCGCGATGACGACGAGATGGCGCTTGAACCAGCGTACGACGGCCATTTAGACCAGATCCTCCGTCCCGGACTTGCGAATGTAGATGGTCACCATGGCGAGAATGGCGGCCATGAGGATGAAGGAGAGTGCCGCCGCCGTCGGGTAATCCAGAATGCGCAGGAACTGCGTCTGGATGACGTTTCCGATCATGCGGGTGTCGGTGGAGCCGAGGAGTTCGGCGTTGACGTAGTCACCGGCCGCCGGGATGAAGGTCAGCAGGGTGCCGGAGACGACGCCGGGCATCGACAGCGGGAAGGTGACCTTGCGGAAGGTGGTGAACGGCTTGGCGTACAGGTCGCCGGCCGCCTCGTGCAGCCGTCCGTCGATGCGCTCCAGCGAGGTGTAGAGCGGAAGCACCATGAACGGCAGGAAGTTGTACGTCAGTCCGCACACCACCGCGAGGGGTGTGGCCAGCACACGGTCGCCGGAGGTCCAGCCGAGCCAGTTGGTGACGTCCAGGACGTGCAGCGTGTTGAGGACGCTGACGACCGGGCCGCTGTCCGCGAGGATCGTCTTCCAGGCGAGCGTGCGGATCAGGAAGCTGGTGAAGAACGGCGCGATCACCAGGATCATGATCAGGTTGCGCCAGCGTCCCGCGCGGAACGCGATGAGGTACGCCAGCGGGTAGCCCAGCAGCAGACAGAGGATGGTCGCGGCGGCGGCGTAGAAGACCGAGCGCAGGAACTGCGGCCAGTACTCGGACAGCGCGTCCCAGTAGGTGGCGAAGTGCCAGGTGACCTTGTAGCCGTCCTCCAGGGAACCCGTCTGGATCGACGTGGAGCCCTGGTAGATCATCGGCAGCGCGAAGAAGACGATCAGCCAGAGAATGCCGGGCAGCAGCAGCCAGTACGGCGTCCAACGGCCCCTCCTCTTGCGCGGCGGCTTCTCCTCCGGCGCGGGCGCCAGGGGCGGCGCCTCGGTGACAGCGGCCATCAGGCGGCCTCCTCCTCGACGTCGACACCGGCGTCGATGTCCTGCGCCGCGTCCAGACCGAAGGTGTGGGCCGGGTTCCAGTGCAGGACGACCTCGGCGCCGGGCCGCAGCCGGGCGTCACGGTCGATGTTCTGGGCGTAGACCTCGAACTCGGGGCAGACCGGGCTGTCGATGACGTACTGGGTGGAGACGCCGATGAAGCTGGAGTCGGCGATCGTGCCGGTGATGCGGTTGCGGCCGGCCGGGATCTCGCCGGCGTCGTCGGCGTGCGTGAGGGTGATCTTCTCCGGGCGTACGCCGACCAGGACCTTGCCGCCGGTCGTGGTGGGCGCCGAACATCGCGACTCGGGCAGGACGAGCTTGCCGCCGCCCGCCTTGAGGATGATGTCGTCGCCGCTCTTGGAGTCGACCTCGGCCTCGATGAGGTTGGAGGTGCCCAGGAAGTTGGCGACGAAGGTGGTGTTCGGGTTCTCGTAGAGGTCGCTGGGCGAGCCGAGCTGCTCGACGCGGCCCGCGTTCATCACGGCGACCGTGTCGGCCATGGTCATGGCCTCCTCCTGGTCGTGCGTGACGTGCACGAAGGTGATGCCGACCTCGGTCTGGATGCGCTTGAGCTCCAGCTGCATCTGGCGGCGCAGCTTGAGGTCGAGGGCGCCGAGAGGCTCGTCGAGGAGGAGCACCTTGGGGTGGTTGATGAGGGCGCGGGCGACGGCGACGCGCTGCTGCTGGCCGCCGGAGAGCTGGTGCGGCTTCTTCCGTGCCTGCTCGCCGAGCTGGACCAGGTCCAGCATGTCCTCGACCTGCTTCTTCACCGACTTGATGCCGCGCCGGCGCAGACCGAAGGCGACGTTCTCGAAGATGTCGAGGTGCGGGAAGAGGGCGTAGGACTGGAAGACGGTGTTCACCGGCCGCTTGTACGGCGGGAGATGGCCGACCTCCTGGTCGCCGAGGAACACGGTGCCGGAGGAAGGTTCCTCCAGGCCCGCGATCATGCGCAGGGTGGTCGTCTTGCCGCAGCCGGAGGCGCCGAGCAGGGCGAAGAAGGAGCCCTGGGGCACGGTCAGGTCGAGCGGGTGCACGGCGGTGAAGGAGCCGTAGGTCTTGCTGATACCGGAGAGGCGGACATCGCCGCTGGTGTCCGTGGTGTTCATCGTCGTCACGCCCCTGTGAGCTTTGCGAACTTCTGCTGGTATGCCGTCTCTTCCTTCGAGCTCAGGGAGCGGAAGGCGTGGGACTTGGCCGCCATGGCCTTGTCGGGAAGGATCAGCGGGTTGCTCGCCGCCGACTTGTCGATCTTGGCGAGGTAGGGCTTCACGTCCGCGACCGGGCTGACGTAGTTCACGTAGGCGGCGAGTTCGGCGGCCGGCTCGGGTTCGTAGTAGTAGTCGATGAGCCGCTCGGCGTTCGTCTTGTGGCGCGCCTTGTTGGGGATCAGCATGTTGTCGGTCGACGTCATGTAGCCGGCGTCGGGGATGACGTAGCCGACGTCCGGGTTGTCCGCCTGGAGCTGGACGATGTCACCGCCCCAGGCGACGCACGCGGCGAAGTCGCCCTTGGTGAGGTCGGACGTGTAGTCGTTGCCGGTGAAACGGCGGATCTGGCCCTGGTCCACGGCCTTCTGGAGGCGGGCGATGACCGCGTCGTAGTCGTCGGTGGTGAACTTCGCCGGGTCCTTGCCCATGTCGAGCATGGTCATGCCGACGCTGTCACGCATCTCGGTGAGGAAGCCGACGCGGCCCTTGAGCTTGGGGTTGTCGAGGAGGTCGGAGATCGACTTCACCTCGATGCCGTCGAGCGCCTTCTTGTTGTAGGCGATGACGGTCGAGATGCCCTGCCATACGTACGAGTACGCCCGGCCCGGGTCCCAGTCGGGGCTGCGGAACTGGTCCGACAGGTTGGCGTAGGCGTGCGGCAGGTTCGACGCGTCCAGTTTCTGGACGTAGCCGAGACGGATCATGCGGGCGGCCAGCCAGTCGGTGAGGACGATCAGGTCGCGGCCGGTGGACTGGCCGGCGGCGAGCTGCGGCTGGATCTTGCCGAAGAACTCGTCGTTGTCGTTGATGTCCTCGGTGTACTTGACCTTGATGCCGGTCCGCTTGGTGAACGCCTCCAGCGTCGGACGGTGGTTGCCGCTCTCGTCCGTGTCGATGTACTCGGGCCAGTTGGAGAAGTCGATCTCCTTCTCCGTGGCCGAGTGGTCGTCGGCGGACACGCCGCCCTGTGTCTTGCCTGCCGCGGGGATCCCGCAGCCGCTCAGGGCCCCGAGTCCGCCGACCGCGAGCGCGCCGCCCGCGGAGGCGCGCAGCACCGAACGGCGGGTCATCGCGGACCTGCTCTTGCGGAAACTGCGCCGCGCGGCGGCCACTTCGGCCGGGGTCAGGCGGTCGGGCTCGTACTGCTTCATGCGCGTGCTGCCCTTTCGGGAGGAGACGGCCGCGGCTCGGGCGGCCGTCAGTTTCTGCTATCGGTCCCCGAAGATCGTGCGGTGCCAGTCCTTGCGGGCCACCGCCGTGTTGTCGAACATGACGTGCTTGATCTGGGTGTACTCCTCGAACGAGTAGGCGGACATGTCCTTGCCGAAGCCGGACGCCTTGTATCCGCCGTGAGGCATCTCGCTGATGATCGGGATGTGGTCGTTGATCCACACGCAGCCGGCCTTGATCTCGCGGGTCGCGCGATGGGACCGGTACACGTCCCGGCTCCACGCGGAGGCCGCGAGGCCGTACGGAGTGTCGTTGGCGAGCTCGATGCCCTCGTCGTCGGTGTCGAAGGGCAGGACCACCAGCACCGGGCCGAACAGCTCGGACTGCACGATCTCGCTGTCCTGGGCGGCGTCCGCACCAGGGTGGGGCGGTAGTACGCGCCGTTCTTGAGATCTCCCTGAGGAGCCTCGCCGCCGGTCACCACGCGCGCGTAGCCACGCGCCCGGTCGACGAAACCGGCGACGCGGTCGCGCTGTACGTGCGAGATCAGCGGCCCGAGGTCGGTGCCCGGGGCGAAGGGATCGCCGACCCGGACGCTCGCCATGAGGGCGGCCGTCTTCTGGACGAACGCGTCGTAGAGGGCCGCTGCACGTACGCGCGCGTGGCGGCCGTGCAGTCCTGCCCGGTGTTGATGAGCGAACCGGCGACGGCGCCGTTGACGGCGGCGTCGAGATCGGCGTCGTCGAAGACCACGAAGGGTGCCTTGCCGCCCAGCTCCAGGTGGATGCGCTTGACGGTGGCGGTCGCGATCTCCGCGACCCGCTTGCCGACGGCGGTGGACCCGGTGAAGGACGTCATGGCCACGTCGGGGTGGCCGACGAGGTGCTCACCGGCCTCCTTGCCCGAGCCGGTGACGATGTTGATGACACCGTCCGGGATGCCCGCCTCGGTGGCGGCCTGGGCGAACATCAGCGAGGTCAGCGGGGTCAGCTCGGCGGGCTTCAGCACGATCGTGTTGCCCGCGGCGATCGCCGGGAGGATCTTCCAGGCAGCCATCTGGAGGGGATAGTTCCAGGGCGCGATGGAGCCGACGACACCGATGGGTTCCCGGCGTACGTACGACGTGTGGTCGCCGGAGTACTCCCCCGCCGACTGTCCCTGCAGATGCCGTGCGGCACCGGCGAAGAAGGCCGTGTTGTCGATCGTCCCGGGGACGTCGAACTCACGGGTCAGCTTGAGGGGCTTGCCGCACTGGAGTGACTCGGCGCGGGCGAAGTCGTCGGCGCGCTCGGCGAGCACGGCGGCGAATCGGTGCAGCGCGTCCGAGCGCTCGCCGGGGGTGGCGCCCGACCAGCCCGGGAACGCGGCGCGGGCCGCGGCGACCGCCGCGTCCACGTCTGCCGTGCCGGCCAGCTCGTACGTGTATACGTCCTCGCCGGTGGCCGGGTCGACGACGGCATGGGTGCGGCCCGAGGTGCCCTTCGTCAGGCGGCCCGCGATGAACTGCGCGCCGTCCGCGAAGTACTCCTGTGCGGGGAATCGTTCCGGGGTCTCGCTGCCCGGGTTGTGCATGTCGCTCTCCTCCGCCTTCGCCCCGCTTCGTCCGCTGGCGGGTGGCGTAGCTCCAGCTCGATTTGAATGCCGATCCTGACAGAGCAAAGGGACTCCAACAAGTGATTCCGTTGTTGCCTTTTGGTTACGCGACGGAATCTGTCGACCAGGTGTCGAGTCCTCGTGGAAAAGGGGGACGGAGTGTCAGTGGTGCCTGCAAGACTCGCGTGTATGGACGGGATCACGGGGAAGCTCACGGCGGGGGCGCCGGAAAGATCGACTCTCAGGAAGCCCTGATCAGGGAAGTGCGCGCCGGGGCGAAGGTCAAGTACCTGCACTTCTGGGGGCACCGGCCGCGGGCGGACGGCCGCGTGGGCGCGAGCTGTCTGAGCCAGTGGTGGCCGTCGCCGTTCACGGTGGACGGGGTCACGTATGCGACCGCCGAGCACTGGATGATGGCGGGGAAGGCGCGCCTGTTCGGCGACGGGGACGCGTTGGCGCGGGTGCTGGGTGCGGGGCATCCGTCTCAGGCGAAGAACGCGGGACGGTTGGTGCGGGGGTTCGACGAGGAGGTCTGGGCTCGGGAGCGGGTCGGGATCGTCATCGAGGGAGTGTGCGGAAGTTCTCGGCGGATGCGGAGTTGCGGGGGTTTTTGCTGGGGACGGGGAGCGGGTGCTTGTTGAGGCGAGTCCGGTTGACCGGGTGTGGGGATTGGGCTTGCCGCGGATGATGTGGCTGCGGGGATCCTGAGCGGTGGCGGGGCCCAACTTGTTGGGGTTTGCGTTGATGGTGGCTCGGGAGCGGTTGCGGGAGGGGTGACCCGGGGGCCTTGGGGGTGGGGGGCCTGGAGTTGTTGTGTGGGTGCGGGTGCGTGGGGGCTGGGCGCGCAGTTCCCCGCGCCCCTGGGGGTCTGGGTGGGCGGGGTCACCGGTGCGGGTGGGCGCGCTCGTGCGTTGTGGGGTCGGGGTCGTGGCGGTACAGCGAGCCCGCCGCCGGTCGGGCCCCGCCGTTTGTTGACAGGGGGCAGCGGGGTTGGTGCCGGGTACGCGGCGGGCTGCGCCGTACCGCCACGACCCGCTCCCGTGCGTTGGCGGCTGGCGGCTCGTGGGGCGTTCCGGCCCGGCTGCCGTGGGTCAGACCTGGGGCGGGGGCGTCACGCTGGGGGCCGAGTTGTAGAAGGGGTCGGAGTCCGAGGTGTCGGTGCTGTCTCCGTGGTTGACGGCGAACACGATGCCGACGACCAGCGCGGCGACCGTGAGGACGCCCAGGGTGGTTCCGATGATGCCCGTGATGAAACCGGCCTGCGCCTGACCTCGGTTCGTGGCCTCGCCCCGGTCTGCGCGCTTCTTGCCCTTGACGCCGAGGATGATCGCGGTGACGCCGAGGACCAGGGAGACGATGCCGTAGATGCAGAACAGGCAGCAGGACAGGATGCCCAGCACCATCGCCGCCGTGCCCATGTTGTTCTGCGGGGCCATCGGCATACCGGGCCAGCCGTAGCCCTGCGGGTAGCCGGGGTAGCCGTAGCCGCCGGGGCCCGGGCCGGGGCGCTCTGGGGTGCGGGGTGCCGTAGCCGCCTGCGGTGTTGGGCTGGGCGTAGTTCGGGGTGCCGTAGGTGGGGAGGCCGGGAGGTGTGGCGGGGTGGCCGTAGCCCGGGGTGCCGGGGCCGTGCCGGGCTGGCCTTGACCAGGGGCGCCGGAACCGGAAGCAGGCGGGGCGAAGCCCTCGGCCGGCATCGAGGTCACCGTGGCCTGGTTGTGCACGGACGGCGACTGCGGCGGCTGCACCATGGTCGCCGGGTGCTGGTCCTGCGGGGTCGGTTGTGGTGCGGGTGCCTGCGGCGGCTGCTGCGCGCCCTTTTCCAGCGACGGCCTGCCGTCCGGCGGTGCCCACAAGTCCCGGTTCGCGCCCGCGCCCGTGCCCGCGCCGGAGTTGGCCTCCGGCTGTGTCTCGTCCCCATGCCCCGTCCCCGTCCCCGTTGTCCCCGTCGGTCCATCGTCCGAGCGACCATGCTAGAGCGTTCCACAGGCAGTCCTGTCCCACGGGTCCCGGCCGGGAGTGCGGACGTCATCGTCGGTCCCGGCCGGAACCGTCAATGGACTGGCCGCCAGAACAGCCACTTGGACGGCCGCTGGTCCTGCCCGGCGCCGCCGCCGCTGCCGATCCGGCCCATGTGCCGCCCGCCGCCCGCCAGTTACGCAGCAACCCCGGTGCGGCCACCGTCACCGTCCCGCCATCACCTGCGCGAGCGCCCCCGGCGCCGGCCCACCAGCACCCCCACTCCCCCACCGCCCCGTCCCCACCCCGGCCTACGATGATCCCGAGTCATCGATCAGCCGATCACCCGCGTTCCGGCCGGTATGGACCGGGGCGCTGTTCCGGGAGGAACCTTGTCCGACCAACGCGCCGTACCCGCCGCCGGTCAGGCCCGTGACCTGCATGCCTTTATCGCCGGGCTGCCGAAGGCCGAGCTGCATGTCCATCACGTCGGCTCCGCCTCCCCGCGGATCGTCTCGGAGCTGGCCGCGCGGCACTCCGACACGAAGGTGCCCTCCGACCCCGAGGCCCTGGTCGACTTCTTCACCTTCACGGACTTCGCGCACTTCATCGACGTGTATCTGTCCGTGGTCGACCTCATCCGCACGCCGGAGGACGTACGGCTGCTGACGTACGAGGTCGCCCGGGACATGGCCCGCCAGCAGGTGCGGTACGCCGAGTTGACGATCACGCCGTTCTCGTCGACGCACCGCGGGATCGACGAGCGGGCCTTCATGGACGCGATCGAGGACGCCCGCAAGGCGGCGGAGGCGGAGTTCGGGACCGTGCTGCGGTGGTGCTTCGACATTCCCGGCGAGGCGGGTCTCGAGGCCGCCGAGGAGACCGTGCGGCTCGCCACCGATGACCGGCTGCGTCCCGAGGGGCTTGTGTCGTTCGGGCTCGGCGGGCCCGAGATCGGGGTGCCCCGGCCGCAGTTCAAGCCGTACTTCGACCGGGCCATCGCGGCCGGGCTGCACTCCGTGCCGCACGCCGGTGAGACCACCGGTCCCGAGACCGTTTGGGACGCGCTGAACGACCTGCGCGCCGAGCGCATCGGGCACGGCACCAGTTCCGCCCAGGACCCCGAGCTCCTCGCGCATCTCGCCGAGCACGGCATCGCGCTGGAGGTCTGCCCGACCTCCAACATCGCCACCCGCGCGGTCCGCACGCTCGACGAGCACCCCATCAGGGAGTTCACCCGCGCGGGCGTCCTCGTCACGATCAACTCCGACGACCCGCCGATGTTCGGCACCGACCTCAACAACGAGTACGCGGTCGCCGCCCGCCTCCTCGACCTCGACGAACGCGGTGTCGCCGACCTCGCGAAGAACGCCGTGCGGGCCTCGTTCCTCGACGCGGCGGGCAAGGCCCGTATCGACGAGGAGATCGACACCTACACCTCCGCGTGGCTGGCGCCCTGACAACCAGCACAATGGGCCCATGCAGAACGTGACCGCCGTGGGCCATCGCGGCGACCCCTACCGTCTCCGCGAGAACACCATCGACTCGCTGCGTTCCGCGCTCGAACAGGGCGCGGACGCGGTCGAGTTCGACGTACGGCTGACCCGTGACGGCGTACCCGTGCTGCTGCACGACGAGACGCTGAAACGGCTGTGGGAGGTGGACCGGCCGCTGGCCTCCCTGTCGGTGGACGAGGTGCGCGGGCTCACCGACGGCCGGGTGCCGACGCTCGCCGAGGCACTCGCCGCGACCGAGGGCAGCCGGGTGATGGTCGACCTGCCCGGCCCCGCCGACCAGCGGGCCGTGCGCCGGATCGTGGACGCGATCCGCGAGTACGGCGCGACGGACCGCGTGTACTACTGCGCGGGCGCCACGCCACGCCATGCTCGCCGTCCGCGCCGCCGACGCCTCCGCCGAGATCGCCCTGACCTGGACCTCCCTCGCTCCCCCGCGCCCCGCCGTGCTCGACGCGGTACGGCCGCGCTGGCTCAACTACCGCTTCACGCTGGTCGATCGGGACCTCACCGCGCACATCCACCGCGAGGGCTATCTGCTGTCGGTGTGGACCCCGGACACCCGTCGTTCGATGCGCCGGCTCCTCGACATGGGCGTCGACTCGATCACCACCAACCGCGTCGACGTGCTGTGCGGGCTCAGGAAGAAGGGCTGAGGGTTCTGTCGTGCCGCCCCGCCAACCCCCTTGGCGGGGCGATGGACTGAGCGTCCACCCTCCCCCGCCCACAGCCGGATCAGCGGCGCGGCCGAGGTCCCGCACCAACTGGCCTACGACCGCGAGCGCTTCGGGGTCGTCGCCGCGCAGCGGAACGCCGAAGGACTTCGCGCACGGGGACGACGTCATGGCCGCGCAGGAGGACTACACGCGGGACTCCTGAGCCACCGTCGCCGGGTCGGCCGGAGTCGTGCGGGTGACGTACTGCGGTACCGGGGTGTTGTCCTTGCCGGTGTCACGGGTGAGGCCGTAACGGGTCGCGCCCTGGGTGGGGCCGGTGGTGATGTCCTTCTCCACGGCGTCCCAGGTGGTGGGGAAGACGTTGAGGCCGTAGTCGGCGCCGCGTTCGTTGACGGTGAGGGTGACGCTGCCGTCGACGTGGAAGTACTCGTTCTGCCACATCTGTTGGGTGCCGGTGGGCAGGACGTCGTAGCCGGTGGTGGAGTTGCCCATGCCGGTGGCGGTGGTGTCGGTGGTGCTGACCGGGTCGTCCATGCGACGGCCGCCGCCGGAGGCCACGTGGAAGAGCTTGCCCTTCAGGGCGGTCCAACTCGGCATCACCACCGCGCCGTTGCGGTACTGCGGCGAGATCTGCCAGCGGACGAGGACGTAACCCTGGCCGCTGAGCGTCACGTTGTCCCCGCGATGGTTCAGCGTGGCGTGCGCGCCGCCGGTGCTGGACACGCCGGACGCGGGGCGGTGCGGGAGGGCGGTGGGGGGGCGTGTTGGGGTCCGGCGCCCGGTCCACGGCGTCGACGACCGAGCCGTAGGGGCCGGTGGTGGTCGTCTTCTTCGACGGGGACGTGGACGGGGAGGGCGACCGGGACGGGGACGGTGAGGGGGACGCGGAGGTCGTCGGGGCGTCGGCGCCCGGGCCGGGTGCGGTGGCCGCCGCCGTGGGGATGAGGGCCCTGGGGGTCGGTCGTTCGGGGACTGGGTGACGACGTAGACGCCGCCCGCCGCGATCGTCGCCCCCGCGGCCACGGCCACGGCGGGCTTGGTCAACACCCCGAGCAGCTTGGCGGACCAGCCGGCCGGAACACCTGCCGAGCCCGCGGCCCCGGACGCTCCCGCCGAACCCGCGACGCCGGACGCGCCGGCGGCCCCTGCCGAACCTCCCGCACCCGCAGAGCCCGCCGTCCCGGCCGCGCCCGCCGAGCCCAGGGAACCCGCCGCGCCTACAGCTCCCGTCGAGCCGACCGCACCTGCGGAGCCCGCGGCGCCGGTGACGCCCGCCGCCCCGCCCGTCCCCGCTCCGAAGGCCGCCCCGGCGGAACCGGCAACGCCGGAAGCACCCGCCGAACCCGCGAACCCCGCCGCACCTGTGACGCCACCGGTACCGGCCGCCCCACTCACCCCCCACCCCAAAGGCGACCCCGACCACCCCCGTCGCCGCAGCCGCAGTCTTCGCGCCGAACGCCAGCGACAGGGTGAAGCCGAGCGGAAGCGGGACCAGGGCGATGCCGGCGAGGAGGCGTTCCGCCGGTACGACGGACTCGCGTGGGTCGCCGCAGTAGGCGCAGCCGCGCAGGTGACGGGCCAGGCGTTTGCGCCAGACCGAGTCCCGGCGGCCGTCCCAACGGGCGGTGGTGGCGCGGAGGTCGGGGCAGGCGGTGTCGAGGGCGCGGACGATCGCACGGGCGGTTTCGAGGCGTTCCTTCATGCGCTGGACGCGGACGGCGGCGTGCTGGCGGCTGATGCCGAGCGCCGACGCCAGTTCGCGGCGGGTGAGTTCGCCCGCGACCTCCAGCCACCACAGGGAGAGGAGTTGGCGGTCCTCGTCGTCGAGCCAGCGCACCGCCTCCGCGACCTCGCGCCGCTGGCCCTCCAACTGGAGCCGCAGGAAGGTCAGTTCGGCGAAGTCGGTGGCTCCACCGGGCAGTCCGTCGGGCAGCCGGTCCGGGAGGTGCGGCGCGCCCGGCCCCGGATCTGGCGCATGGCGATGGCCACCAGCCAGGACCGGAAGCTGTCCGGGTCGCGGAGCGAGCCGAGGTGGTCGACGGCGCGGAGCATCGTCTCCTGGACCACGTCGTCCACGTCCGCGTGGCCGTTGAGGGCGCGGCCGACCACGTTGTAGACCAACGGCAGCCAGCCCGCGACCAGTTCGTCCAGGGCCCGCCGGTCACCGGCCTGTGCCGCCGCGATGGTGGAGTGCCACTGCCGCCCGTCCACGTCGTTCCTCACCTTCCCCGGTGTCCCTCGATATGACTCGGTGTACGACGGTGTCACTTGCTGTACAGCAGCATGCCGAAGCCGAGTTGGTCGAAACCGCCGCTGTTCGGGCCGTAGTCGCCGCCACCGCCCTCCGCACGCACCTTCTCAGCCATGAGGGTGATGAACGGGGCGGAGAGACGCCGTCGGCGCGCGTAGTGGTTGTACAGAATCTCCCAGACCGGGCGTACCGCTCCCCGGGCCATGTCCGAGATCACAGGCTGTTCCATGTACTTGCCGTTGCCTGGCCAGTGCGCCGGCCGTACGTCGTGAAGGGCACGGCCGCGCCGAGGTTGTACTTGGCGACGTACTCGACGGTACCGACGGCGGTGCCGGTCTGCGTGGCGTCGGCCCCGTCGCCGGTGAACGCGGCGATCCCGGCGCCGACGACTCCCGCCGCCGCGACTCCGCCGCCGAGGGTGAACAGGCCTCGGCGGGGAGGCGGTGCTTGGTGGGGCGCTTGGGTGCGCTGGTGGCCATGTGCGTGGCTCCGGTGCGTGAGGAGACGGGGGACGCAGAGGGAGACGGGGTGAAGGGGTGCGCGATAACGGTTTTTCCGGTACCGGGTTCGAGAACGGTTCCGGCGCCGGATGCAACTCCGTCTCCGCCGTGCCGCGTTGCATCCCGTAGGGGGCAACCCCGGCAACCCCCGCGCGGTACGGCAATTGCTTCGGGGTGACCTGGGGGCGAGCGCCCTCCTCGCCGACGATCCGCGAACTGCCGTACCGGACAAGGCTGATCACCGACACCCGCCGGAGACCAGACCGCAGGAGCAGCCGATGCGCCCCCGCCACCGCACCACCGCCGTCCTCACCGCCTCCCTCGTACTCGCCCTGGCCGCAGGACCGTTGGCCGCCCCCGCGTTCGCCGCGTCACCGTCGGCCACCGCGCGGGCATCGGCAGGACCGGACGCCGAAGCGCTGCGGGCCGCGCTCGCCGGGCTCCCCGACGCCGACGCCACGGCGGCTCTCGTACGAGTGGGAGGGACCGACGGGGCGTGGCGGGGAAGCGCGGGTGTGCACGATCTGAAGAGCGGTGCCGCGGCCGATCCCGACGCGCGGTTCCGGGCCGGTTCGACGACGAAGGTGGTGACGGCGGCGACGGTGCTGCGGCTCGCGGCACTGGGGAAGGTCGACCTGGACACGCCGGTCCAGCACTACCTGCCGGGGCTCCTCACGAAGGCCTTCGAGCCCATCTCCGTACGGCAGTTGCTCAACCACACCAGCGGAATCCAGGCCGGTGACGGCTTCGGGGACGCCTTCGAGGACCAGTACGCGCACCGCTTCGACACGCTCACGCCGAGGCAGGTGGTGGCGTCGGCGGTGGCGAAGGGCCCGGAGTTCGGCCCCGGGCAGCAGCAGGACTACCTCAACGTCAACTACACGATCCTCGGCCTGCTGATCGAGAAGGTCACGGGCCACTCGTACGCCTCGGAGGCCACCCGGCTCGTCCTGCGTCCGGCGGGCATGCGGGACACGTACTTCCCCGGCACCGACCCGCGCATCCGGGGCCCGCACAACCACGGCTACCAGCTGGTCCAACAGGCCGACGGTTCAGCGCGGTTCGTGGACGTCACCGACTGGAACCAGGCGGACCGCTGGGCGGCCGGCGACATGATCTCGACGACCGCCGACTTGGAGCGCCTGATCACGTCCCTGTTCCGGGGCCGCATCGTGCCGGCCCCGCAACTCCGGGAGATGTTCACGGTCCCGGCGGGCATCGAGGGCGCCGACTACAGCGCGGGCCTCCAGCGCTTCGAGTACGGCGGGGAGGTCTACTGGCTCAAGTCCGGTGCCCGGTACGGCTACAGCGCCGTCGTCCTCGCCACCCGCGACCTGTCCCGCACCCTCGTCTACTCGGTCAACTCCACCGACGCGAAGGGCGAGTCGATGAACCCGGTGGCGGAACGGATCGCACTGGCCGCGCTCAAGCAGCGGGCGTGAGGGCGGTGTTCGGCGCGAGCGTCAGGGCCTCCAGGCGCTTGATCTTCTTCCGTACGACGTACAGCGGGACGATGCCGATGACGCCGAAGGACATGTCGATCACCGTCCACCAGAAGGGGATTCCGCGGATCGGCCCGCAGATCAGGGCGAGCGGGACGATGCCGGCGCAGGCGATCATCCCGAACTCGACGACCCAGATGTTGCGGACCGGGTCGCGGTAGGGGCCGTAGAAGGCGACCGCGATGACGAGGTGCGCGAAGGCCAGCCAGTCCGTGCCGTAGAGGAGGAAGGGGTAGTCGGTGTCGGCGGTGTCGAGGCCCTGCCGTACCTGCACGATCCAGTCCATCAGGGTGGGCAGGTAGTGCGGTACGGACAGGGACCTCAACACGTCCTCGGTCCACCGGAGTTCATGGACCAGCGGAAAAGCGGTGGCGCCGCTGAGCACCAGACAGACGACGAACAGGACCAGCCAGGCGCGGATGCCCTTCAGGAGGGCGGCTCTGTCGCTCATGAGGGCAGCCTACGCCGAGAATTGAACACGTTCAAAACAATCCGGAAGCCAGCTGGACGAACTTGCGCGGGTTGGTGTCCTGACCCGCGTCACCGGTGAAACCGCCGCCGTGGATCCATCCGACGACCGGGGTGCCGGCCCGACTCCCTGGGTGGGAGGGGACTTCAGGGCGTGGACGGCTATCGGGGACGGCAACCCGAGGCCGAGCACGCTCACGGTTGCCAGGGTGGTACGGACGCGTTACCGCGCGGTGGTCTCCACAGCCGACGGCGCGTCGGTGCGGGACGTTCGCGAGGCCGCGCCGGTCGCCGTCTCCGGTGCGGACGCCGAGGCGGAGGGGGACGTCGGGACCCTGGACGGTTCCGCGGTCGAGATCGGTGTGCGGCTCGGGACGCGGGGGTCCACGGGGGAGCTCGGGATCGCGGTGGGGCTCGGGGACTTGGCCGCGGACTGGGCGGGCGTGGGCGTGGGGGTGGGCGTGGGGCTGCTGCTCGCGGGGGTGGGGCGAGCGGGACCATGGGGGTCGTAGGAGTGTCGTGGTGGGCCAGGCGGAACGGGAGGGCGGCCAGGACGATCACCGCGCAGGTCGCGCCGGCGCCGATCGTCGCGCGGAGCAGGCGGCGGCGGTTGGCGCCGCGGCGGATCGTCTCGTAGCGGCCGGGGTGGGCCGAGGTAGTCCGAGGAGGAGCGCAGGATGACCGTGAGGGGGTCGTCGGGGTCGATGTCCGGGCCCTCGTCTCCCTCGTCAAAGTGTGTGGTCAACGCTTCTCCTCAGGTGGGCGCGGAGCAGTTCGCGGGCCGCGTGGAGGTCGGCCTTGATGGTTCCTTCCTTGCGTCCGGTCAGCACGGACACCTCCCGGACCGTCATGTCGGCGTAGTAGTGCAGGAGGATCGGGACGCGCAGCCGTTCGGGCAGCGACTGCACGAGCAGCCGTACCGAGGGGTCTTCCTGTTCGGTGGGTGGGCGGACCGCCTCCTCCGTGGTGGCGCGGCGGACCGCCCGGCGCTCGCGCTCCATTTTGCGCCAGTGGTCCCGGACGAGGTTCGCCGCGGTGACGTAGAGGAAGCCGCGCGGCTCCGCCACCTTCGTCCAGCGGGCCCAGAGCCGGGTGAACGCCTCGGAGGCGATCTCGTGGGCCGTCTCGTCGTCGTCGACGAGACGGCGGCACCAGCCGGCGAGACGCGGATAGACGGCGGCGAACAGTTCGGACGCTGCCCGCTCGCGGGACCGTTTCAACACACTCCATGGTCGGTACGGGGATGGGCCACGCGGTGCTACGCGGTCAGCGCGGCGAAGACGATCACGTTGTCCAGGTAGCCCGTACCGGTACGGGTCCCTCCGCAGGTGATGAGACGCAGTTCGGGACGGTCCACGTTCCCGTACACCTCGTCCGACGGGAAGTCGGCCTTGGCGACCGTCCGGACGGTGGTGACGGTGAACGTGGCCGTCGTGCCGTTCTCCAGGCCCGCCTCGATCCGGTCGCCCCTGCGCAGCTTCGCGAGGTGGCGGAACACGCCGTCGCCGTAGGCGCCGACGGTCACATGGCCGAGGATCACCGACGGCCCGGTCTGCCCGGGCGTCGGCGAGTTCCGGTACCAGCCCGCCCGGTCGTGGGCCGTGATCGGCGGCACCTGCACGGTGCCGTCCGAGGCCAGCCCCAGCCGCATGACCGGGGTGTCGACCCCGATCGCGGGGACCCGCAGGGTGACCGGGACGGAACGGGCCAGGGCGTGCGCCGCCCTGCCGGCGGGTGGTGCGGGGGTGTGGACTGCTTCTTGGCCGAACTCCCTTGTTCCGTAGCGGAGTTCGCGGTCGAAGTCGTCGCGTGCCCGCCGCCGCAGCCGGCGAGCAGCGTCGCCGTCGCCGCGGTGACGAAGGCGCGCCTGGAGAGCGAGGTCATACGCCGGTCGTCCTCCGGCGCCGTACGACGAGGAAGGCGCCGCCGCCGACGACCAGCGCGGCGGCTCCCCGCCGGCCAGGCCGGTCGTCAGGTCGCCGGACGACTTCGACGCCGGGGCGACGCCCGTGTCGGGGGCGCCGCTCGGGACCACGGCGACCTGGCCGCGGCCCCGGGCGGGCGCGGCGGACGGTTCGGCGGAGGGCACGGTGCTCGCGCTCCGGGAGGGTGCGTCGCTGGGCTCCTGGGTGGGCGCCTTGGTGGCGCTCGGCACCGCGGACGGCGCGGCGGACGGGGCGCGGGTCGGGGTCGCGGAGGCCCCGTCGGCGAACGCGGGCGCGGTGCTCGCCAGGACGGCACCGCAGGCAAGTGCCAGCGCGCTCAGGACAGTTCGGCGCATGAATCGCTCTCTCGTCGTCGGCCGCCCCGCCGGGACCATCGCGCGGTCCGGCAGGGCGGGTCACTGATCGAGCGGAGAGACGAGGCAGCGGGAGGGTGGGTTGTAAAGGGCTGGCAAAGTCGTTCGGAGGGGCATCCGGCGGGCGGGGAAGGCCGGTCGACCCGTGCGTCACATGTTGATCATGTGTCCGGCGAGACCGTGCACCGCTTCCTTCACCGCCTCGCCGAGCGTCGGGTGGGCGTGCACGTTGCGAGCGACCTCGTGGACGGTGAGGTCCCACTGCTGGGCGAGGGTGAGTTCGGGGAGGAGTTCGGTGACGTCGGGGCCGATGAGGTGGCCGCCGAGGAGTTCGCCGTACTTCGCGTCGCTGATCAGCTTCACGAAACCGGTGGTGTCGCCGAGGCCGTGCGACTTGCCGTTCGCCGTGAACGGGAACTTCGCGACCTTGACGTCGTGCCCCAACTCCCGTGCCTGCGCCTCGGTGTAGCCGAAGCTGGCGATCTGCGGCTGGCAGTAGGTGGCGCGCGGGATCATCGCGTAGTCCAGCTCCATCGTCTCCGCGTCCGCGAGGGTCTCGGCGGCGATGATCCCCATCGACTCGGCGGCGTGCGCGAGCATCAGCTTCGCGGTGACGTCGCCGATGGCGTACAGGTGCGGGACGGACGTACGGCAGTGCCCGTCGACGTCGATCGCGCCGCGCTCGGTCAGTTGTACGCCCGTGTTCTCCAGGCCGTAGCCGGTGACGTTCGGGGCGAAGCCGATCGCCTGGAGCACCTTGTCGGCCTCCAGTACCTGCTGGGTGCCGTCCTTGCCGGTGACCGTGACGCGGACCCGCGGGCCCGACTCGTCGATGGACTCGACGCGGGTGGAGGTGAGCACGTCGATGCCCAACTTGCGGTACTGCTTGGCGAGTTCGGTGGAGACCTCGACGTCCTCCAGGGCGCCACGCGGTCCAGGAACTCCACGATCGTGACCTTCACGCCGTAGTTGTGCAGCACGTACGCGAACTCGATGCCGATCGCCCCGGCGCCCGCGATGACGATGGACTGCGGGAGGTCGTCGGCGAGGATCTGCTCCTCGTACGTGACCACGCGCGCGGTGCGCTTGGTGCCGGGCAGCAGCCGGGGCGTGGCACCGGTCGCGATGATGCAGTGGTCGAAGCCGATCGTGCGCGACTCGCCGTCGTAGCCCGCCACTTGGAGGGTGTGCGCGTCGAGGAACGTGCCGCGGCCGTCGATCTCCGTGATCTTGTTCTTCTTCATCAGATAGTGGACGCCCTTGACCCGGCCGTCCGCGACCCGGCGGCTGCGGCTGAACGCCTCGCCGTAGTCGAAGGAGACCTCCCCTCGACCTTGATGCCGAAGGTCTTCGCCTCACGGGTGAAGATGTGCGCCAACTCGGCGTTCCGCAAAAGGGCCTTGGTGGGGATGCAGCCCACGTTCAGACAGACACCGCCCCAGTACTTCTCCTCAATGACCGCGACCCGCTTGCCGAGTTGGGCGGCGCGGACGGCGGCCACGTAACCGCCGGGGCCCGCACCGAGTACGACGACATCGAACCGCTCGTCCTGCGCGTCCTGCTGGTCCATCGGAAGGTCCTTTCCCGAGAGGAGGTCCATGTAGATCCTCTACGGTGTCCAGGATGCCGCGTCCGAGGACGATCAGGCGAAATCAGCCGGTCGCGGGGCCCGGCACCGACACCGGCACCGGTTCCTGCGCCGGTTCAGGCGTCCCGGCCCGCGGCCCGCGCCGGTACACGTCCTTGAGGTAGAGCACGAGGACCGCGCCGAGCACCCACACCGGGAGGATCACCAGGGCGCGGGTCAGGCCGTCGTTCTGGAAGCGGGAGAGGCCCTGCATCGCGCGCACGCCGACGCCGACCGGGAGGATCTCGGAGAGCGGGCGCAGCCAGCCCGGCAGGTACGCCGACGGCATGATGCCGCCGCTGGTGCTGTTGCCGAGGATCAGCATGAGGATGGAGGCGAGGGTGACGCCGGCCGAGCCGAAGAGCCGTAGCAGGACCATCGTCGTGGCCGCGACCGCCGCGCCCATCAGGGAGATCACCACGACCAGCGGCAGGAACGACCCCGGCAGCGCGCCGAAGCCCGTGCTGCCGGCGATGCTCGCGATCAGGAGGCCGCCGACGATGCCGAAGAGGGCCAGGCTGGTCATCCGCCAGCGGTACTGGAGGCGGGGCGCGAGTTGGTAGGTCGTCATACCGAAGAGGTAGCCCGCGAGGACCAGGCCGAAGGCGGCGTAGAACACGGACAGGCCCCGGGTGTCCCCCGCCGCCGCCGGGGCGACGTCCTCGACGGCGAGTTCGTGCTGCTCCGCGTGGGCCACGTTGCCGAAGGCGGTGGTCACGGTGGCGGTGACGGCGGCTCCGTTGGCGCTGCCGTAGAGGAGTTTCCCGTCGCCGAGGTAGGCCGCGTAGACCTTCCTGTCCTGTACGGCGTCACGGGCGGCGGGCTCGTCCGGGTAGGTCTCCACGGTGAAGCCGCCCGGGGCGACGCGCTCGAGGTCCTGGTTCAGGTGGGCCTGGGCGGTGCCTATCTCCGTTGTGCCGACGCGGAGTTGGTGCGGTTTCGGGGCGTGGAACGCGGCGAGGTAGACGCTGACGAACACGGCGCCGACCAGCAGGACGACGGCCACGGGGAGCAGGACGGCACGCGTGTTCCCGGGGCCGGGCGGCGGATGGGCCACGTCCAGGGCGTGCTTGTGCGGGTGCCGGGGGTGGGGGTCGTGCCGGCGGAGCCGGTCGTGCCGGTGGCCTGGTGTGCGACGTGCTGGGACATCGGAGCGGTCCTCGATTAGAAGGCAACTGATAATATTTGTACATCACGATCAGCTGCCTTCCAAAAAGAGGTCCGTTCCGTGGAACATCCCGACCGCCGCACCGGCTATGTGGCCTGGCAGATCGGCCAGATCATGGCGGCCCGGATGGAGCGCGCCCTGCGCCCGCTCCAGCTCACGCTCGCCCAGCACCGGGCCCTGATGCAGGCCGTCCTCGACCCGGGGTCTCCAGCGCGACCGCGGCGCGCCGGGCGGCGATCACCCCGCAGTCCATGGGTACGGCGGTCAACGGGCTGGTCGAGCGGGGCATGCTGGAGCGCCGCACCACGCCCGGCGACCGGCGCACCCAGCGTCTGCACGCCACGGAGGCCGGGGTACGGCTGGCGGCGGAGGCGGCGGAGATCGTGGACGCGGCGCACGCGGAGGCGCTTCAGGTGCTGACACCGGCGGAGCAGGAGCAGACGCACACGCTGCTGCTCAAGCTGCTGGCGTCGCTGAATCCCTCGGCACTGGAGGCCGACCTGTCCTGAAGAGCCGGGCCAACGCTACTGCCAGACCACCACGTTGCGCCGCAGCGCTCACCCCGCCGGCCGCCATGTGCCGTCGACCGGGATGCCCGCCGCCGCCGCGATCCGGTCGCGGGAGGCGAGCAGGCGGCTCCGCAGCGCGGGCAGGTCCACGCCCAGCAACTCCCGTCCCGTTTGACCACTTGGCCCGTGACGAGGACGGTGTCGACCAGGCCGGGGTGTCCCGCGCTGACGATGCTGCCTGCCGGGTCGGTGACCGGGAACACGGTGAGGTCATCGGTGCGCAGGAGGATCAGGTCGGCGTCCTTGCCGGGGTGACGCTGCCGGTGCGGGCGTCGAGTCCGCAGGAGCGGGCCGCGTCGATCGTGGTGAACTCCAGCAGGTCACGGGAGCGCAGGCCGCCGTCGAGACCGCGCTGCGCGGCGAAGGCCGTACGCATCGTGGAGAACAGGTCGCCCCCGGCCGAGGGGACGTCGTCGACGGACAGGGTCGGGCGCACGCCGGCCGCCAACGCCCGCCCGGTGACCGGCGATCCGAAACCCATCTTCAGCTCGACGTCCGGGCTGACCGACAGGGAAGCGCCCGCGTCGGCGAGCATCCGCAGCTCTTCGTCGCTGATGCCGTTGGCGTGCACGAACGTGGTGGTCTCGCGCAGCAGACCGTGCTCGCGGAGATCGGCGACCGTACGGCTGGTTCCGCTCGGGTCGACGTGCAGGCTGGTGCGCAGGCCGAGTTCGTCCGCGAGCTTCACCTCGCGGGCGACGGTGTCCATGTCGGTGTCGTCGGGGCCGCGAAGACCCAGCGCCAGGGTGACCGGGCCTTCGCCGGTCAGGTCGGCGCGGACGCGGCGGATGTCGGCGTCCACGGGATCGGCGGTGCCCCAGCCCGCGCCGAGGCAGAAGACGGACCGTCCCCGCGCGTCCCGCAGGGCGGCGACGGCGGCGTCCTCGTGGTCGTGGGTCTGGGCGACGTGGTACCAGTCCAGCATCGTGGTCACCCCGGAGTGCAGGGCCTCCAGGCGGCCGACCAGGGTGCCGACGTAGACGTCCTCGGGCCGGTAGTGGGGCTTGACCGTGCGGTGCATGGCCTGCGCCCACTCGGGAACGTCCAGTCCGCACCGGCGCCGCGGAACGCGGTCTGCCAGCTGTGCCGGTGGTTGTCGACGAACCCTGGCATGACGATCCGGTCGGTCGCGTCGATCACCTCGGCGTCCGGCGCGTCGATCCGCGCGGCCACCTCGACGATCACGCCGTCCTCGATCAGCACGTCACCGCGTACGAGATCGGGGACGGCCGGGTCCATGGTGAGCACGGTGCCGCCGGTGAGCAGGGTCTTCATCGCGGGACTCCTTACGTGCGGGGGTGACTGAAGCAATAGGGGGCGACTGGGGCGCGGGCCGAACTCCGGCTCGGGTGGAGGGTGTTGGGGAGCGGCCGCTCATCCTTCTGCCGCTTCGCTGACGAGCACCGCGTCGGCCGCAGCCACCGCGTCCGCGACCAGATCGGCCGTGTCCTCCGTGCTGGCCGCCAGCCGGACAAGGCCCAACGGCACTGATTCCGCGAGCTGTTCCTCGCTGAGCATCCCGCGCCACATGGACGCCGGATGCACGGCCAGCGACTCCACACCGCCGAGGCCGGCCGACCGGCGGGGGTAGCGGAGCCGGCCGAGAAACGCGTCGGCCATCGCGAACCCACCGGCGAACTCGACGCCGAGCACCCCGCCGAAACCGCTCAACTGGTCCACGGCCAGCGTGTGTTGGGGATGGGTCGCCAGCCCGGGGTAGTGCACCGTCGTCACCGCCGGATGCGCGGCGAGCGCCTCAGCCAGCGCCAGGCCGTTGGCGTTGTGCCGCGGCATCCGCAACGGCAGGGTCCGCATCCCGCGCAGCAGCAGCCACGCGTCGATCGGGCCGAGCGTGGCGCCGGTGAGGAGGCCGACGTCCCATATCCGGTCGAGGATCTCGGCCGGCCCCGCCAGCACTCCGGCGGAGACGTCGGAGTGGCCGTTGAGGTACTTGGTCGCGCTGTGCCAGACCAGGTCGATGCCGAAGTCCACCGGGCGCTGGTTGAGCGGGGTGGCGAAGGTGTTGTCCGCCATGGTCAACACCCCGTGCGCGCGGGCGAGTTCGGCCACGGCGCGCAGGTCGGTGATCTGGAGCAGCGGATTGCTCGGGGTCTCCACGAGGATCAGCCGGGTCCGCGGGGTCAGCGCCTTCGCGAACGCCTCCGGGTCGGTCTGGTCCACCAGTGTGGTCGTCACGCCGAGACGGGGCAGGAGGTTCAGCAGCACCGACGCGGTGCCGCCGTAGGTGGACCGCTGCCCGATGACATGGTCACCGGCGGACACCAGCGCCAGCACGGCCGTGGTGAGCGCGGCCATTCCGGACGCGGTGACCATGGCGGCCTCGGTGTTCTCCAACTCGGCCACGACAGCGGCGACTTGGGCGTGGTTCGGGTTGCCGAAGCGGGTGTAGAAGTCCTTGCCGCGCGGTTCCACGGCCCCTCGCGCGAAGGTCTCGCCGTCCTCGGCCGAGAACGCGGCCGTCTGGAAGATGGGCGGCGCGACCGCACGGCTGGGGTGGACCTCGCGATCGGCGTGAACGGTGATCGTGCTCTTGCCCGGCATGGCTGCCGCCCTTCCGTGGACGTGGACCGTCGGTGTGACCCCAGGAGGTGGAAATTCCGGAGGCCCGATTCCCTGAGGTGGGGACTCCATGAAGCGTGACCGACCGGCCGCCCGATGTGCCCGGGTCCCGGCAACTTCGGCAGCAAATTGCGCAGCGCACGGGTGGAGAATTGTGGTAGCGACGCCCAGCGCGCAATATTCTGCCGCCATGGATGACGTGGACCGATCGATCCTGGCCGTACTCGAAACGCACGGCCGCATCAGCAACAACGACCTGGCCGCCCGGGTGGGCCTCCCCCCCCTCGCCCTGCCTGCGGCGCGTGCGCCAGTTGGAGGAGGCCGGGGTCATCCGCGGCTACCGCGCGCTGATCGACCCGGCCGCGGTCGGCCGCGGTCTGCGGGTCTTCGCGGGCGTACGGCTGGTGCGGCACACGCGTGCCGACGTGGTCGCGTTCGAGCAGGGGGTCACCCGGCTGTCCGAGGTGATCGCCTGCCACCACATCACCGGCAACTTCGACTATCTGCTCCAGGTCGAGGTGGCCGACCTCCCGGCCTACGAGGACTTCCACGCCAACCAGTTGGCGACCCTGCCCGGCGTGGCCACGGTGACGAGCTACGTCACGATGAAGACGCTGACCGCCGACGCCGACACCTAGGCGGGCCGGTCAGAGGGTGATGGTGCCGCTGATGAGGACGACGGCCGCGCCGCTGACCCACACCGTGCCGTCCGCGTCGGCGGTGACCTCGATGCTCGCGGCCCGGCCCAGCCTCGTGCCCTGGGAGACCCGGTAGGAGGCGGGCGCGGCGCCGGTGGAGGTGAGCCACTGGCCGACACCGGCGTTCATGCTGCCGCAGGCGGGGTCCTCGGGGACACCGGCGCCGGGGGCGAAGGTCCGCATCTCGAACGCGTGCCGGGACCCGTCGGGGTGCGCCCCGATCGCCCCGACCATCGCGTCCGGCATGAGGGAGAAATCGGGTTCGAGCGCGAGGACCTCCGCAGCGGTGGCCAACCGGACCACGGCCCACCCGGGACCGTTGTCGACCCACTCGTGGGCCACGACCTGATCCCGCTTGATCCCCAACGCGCCCACGAACCGCAGCAGTTGATCCTCGTCGAGCGCTCCTTCCCGCACGCGTGGCGGGGCGGCGAAGGACAGCACGTCCTCACCACGGCGCACGGTGACCAGGCCCACGCCGCACTCCTGCACGATGCGTTCGTCGTCCTGCGGGGTGCCGCCGCCCTCCAGCCAGGCCCGCGCGGACCCGAGGGTGGGGTGCCCGGCGAACGGCAACTCGCCCCCAGGGGTGAAGATCCGCACGCGGTAGTCCGCCTCGGGGACGGTGGGCGGCAGCAGGAACGTGGTCTCGGACAGGTTCGTCCAGCGCGCGAGCCCCCGCATCTCCTCGTCGCTCAGGCCGGTCCCGTCCAGGACGACCGCGACCGGGTTGCCGGAGCAGGGACTGGTGGAGAACACGTCGACCTGCATGAACGAACGGCTGCGCGGCATGGTCGTCAAGCCCCTTCCGAACGGCTCCTGCTGTGTCCCGCCTCCATCCCAACGGCCGCCCACCCGGCCGGAACAGAGCCACCCCCGACAAAGTGGCCTGACATCGCCCTCACCTCTCCCGTTCTCCGGTCCCGGTTGCCCTGCCCCGATTCCGGCTGGGAGCATCGAAGTGAGCCGGGGAGAGAAGCCTGAGGCGCGGATACCGGACAGAGGCCTCACCGCCGTCAGCGCGGAGCCGGGCACCCCGGCCCACGACAGCCTTCAGCTGCTGGCCAGTTGGGCGGCGACCCTGGACCAGGACAGCACCGCGGAGTTGTGACGGGGCCCGCCGGCCGCCATCGGGTCACGGTGTCCGCGGCGACCGCGCCTCCGACATCGTTGTCGGAAGCGCGGCCTGCCCGAGGCGCAGCCCTACGGGACCCGGTCGGACCCGAGGAGGCACCGGACGCCTGGGAGCGCCGTAGGCCTACGGCGTGTAGTGGGCGGCACTGCCGTAGAGGTTCTTGGTGAACGCGGAGACGTCGGCGGTGCGGTCGGTGCCGTCGAGGTTGTACGTCAGGAAGACGCCGTACCCCTCGCTGACCGTGCGGGCGGCGAGTGAGGCGGCCGTGCTCTGCGAGGTGCCGCCGATCTGGACGGCCGCCGGTGACAGCTTCGACTTGGGCAGGGCGATGCCGGGGACCTGCCAGCTGCCGTAGTACGGGTTCCAGGCGTAGTCGAACTTGGAGGTGACGTCGACGCCGCCGTAGGACAGGCGTGACGCGGCCGGGCCGATGTTGTAGAGGCTGATGATCTTGCCGGGCATGTTGGCGCGCAGTGCCGACACGAGGTACACGAACGAGCTGGCGTTGGGCTGGGTGGTGCCGTTGTTGCCGTAGTCGGCGTACTCGTCGTCGAAGTCGATGCCGTCGAGGCCGTACTTGGTCACGGTGTCCGACAGCTGCTTCGCGAACGTCGAAGCAGTCTGCTGCGACGGGAAGTTGGCGAAGCCCGAGCCCTGGTGGTTGCCGAGCACCGAGAGGACGACCTTGATGCCCTTCTGCTGCAACGGCCGTATCTGCGTGGCGGCGTTGTCGAGGACGCGCTGCACGTTCGGGTTGAAGTACAGGGTCCCCGCCTTCGTGCCGGCGTCGTAGTTGATGTTCGCCGCGAAGATCACGGCGATGTCGAAGACGTTGGCGCCGCCGTTGGAGAGGGTGTATTTGCCGACGTTCAGCATGCTGTTGTTGTTCACCTCGACGTACGCCACCGAGGTCGGTCCCTGTTTCGCGGCGGCGGGCGCCGCCGCCGCGCCGCTCGTGGCGGTCGCGCCCAGGGCGAGGGCCGCAATGGCCGACAGCGCGAGCGCGGCCGTCCGTACTCTTCTCCGCACCGGAGTGAACATCGTTGGTCGGTCTCCCATCGCATGGAACGGCGCCCGCCCTGCCGGCGAGCGCCGAATGAGCCCCCGACCCTTCCGTTCCCGTGAGGGAATCCCCGGAACCCTGCGGAAACTCTTCCCGACTCCACGCATATCGCGCCCCAACCCTCAATCCGGGCAGGGAGTTGCCGGAAAACCACGCTGCACGGCCGTATGCCGCGACACCGCCCCCTACAGGCCCACGATCTTGTTCCACTCCTTCGCGAACTCCACCCGCTCCGTCGACGTGATGTCCCGTGCGATCGCGAGGTGCTTCCGCATCGTCGAGTCCGGGAAGATGAGCGGGTTCCCGGCCAGCTCCGCGGTGTCCTTGTCCTTGGAGTCCGCGAGGACGGCCTGGGCGGCCGGGACCGGGCAGACGTAGTTGACCCAGGCGGCGAGTTCGGCGGCGACCTCGGGCTCGTAGTAGTAGTCGATGAGGCGTTCCGCGTTGGTCTTGTGGCGGGCCAGGTCCGGGATCATCAGGAGTCCGCCCAGAGCTCGGCGCCCTCCTCGGGGACGACGAAGCGGATGTCCGGGTTGTCGGCCTGGAGCTGGATCACGTCGCCGGAGTAGGCCTGACAGGCGAGGACATCGCCGCTGACCAGGTCCTTGGTGTAGTCGTTGCCGGTGAAGCGGCGGATCTGGTTGCGGCTGATCTGGGTCCGCACCTGGTCGCACACCTTGTGGAAGTCGGCTGCGGTCCACTGGGTGATGTCGACGCCGTTGCCCTGCATCAGCAGCGCGAACGCCTCGTCGAGCCCGGAGAGCAGGGTGACCCGGCCCTTCAGGTCGCTCGCCCACAGGTCGGAGACATGGCGGATCTCGCGGCCGAGCCTGCGGTGGTTGTAGGCGATGCCGGTGATGCCCGACTGCCACGGCACGGTGTACCGGCGGCCGGGGTCGAAGGCGGGCGAACTGAGCTGCGGGTCAAGGTACTTGGCCACATTGGGCTGCGCGGACCGGTCCATCCGCTGGACCCAGCCGAGGTGGACGAACCGCGCGCACATCCAGTCGCTCATGACGATCAGGTCGCGGCCGGTCCGCTGGTGGTTCATGAGCGCCGGGCTGATCTTGCCGAAGAACTCGTCGTTGTCGTTGATCTCCTCGATGTAGTCGACGGAGATCCCGCTGCGCTTCTCGAAGGCGTCGAGCGTGGGCCGCTTCGTGGCGTCGTTGTCATCGGTGTCGATGTACAGCGGCCAGTTCGCCCAGGTCAGCCGCTTGTCCTTGGTGGACAGATCGGCGCCGGCGCGGTCGCCCGCCTTCACATACGCGGCGGGCACACCGCACCCGGCGAGCGCGCCGAGCGCGGCGGTCCCGCCGAGCGCGCGCAGCAGGGAGCGACGGGAGGGCGAGGACGACTTCGGAGTCTGGGGCACCCGCGCAGCATGGCCCGGTCTCCTGGCCCCGATCAATGGACGCTGCGTCGAGCGGGTTCCTGTGGACCCGACACCTTGTCGATCGGTTGCCTGTGAAGTAGCCGCACGTTCACACCGAGCGGGTCCGGCGCGCGGTCTTCGCCGGCTCCGGGCCGGGTGTCGGCACCGCGAGAGCCAGCTCCCCAGGACACAACACGGCGGCCCCGGACGGGAGTTGATCCCGTGCGGGGCCGCGCTGTGTACGTCCGGTCAGACGCCGGGGACCTACGCGTCCAGCGACGTCATCACGTGCTTGATGCGCGTGTAGTCCTCGAAGCCGTAGCCCGACAGGTCCTTGCCGTAGCCCGACTTCTTGAAGCCGCCGTGCGGCATCTCGGCGACCAGCGGGATGTGGGTGTTGATCCACACGCAGCCGAAGTCCAGGGACTTCGACAGCCGCATCGCCCGCCCGTGGTCCTTCGTCCAGACCGAGGAGGCCAGCGCGTAGTCGACGCCGTTGGCCCACTCGATGGCCTGCGCCTCGTCCGTGAAGGACTGGACGGTGATGACCGGGCCGAAGACCTCGTTCTGGATGATCTCGTCGTCCTGCTTCAGGCCCGAGACGACGGTCGGGGCGTAGAAGTAGCCGACCTCGCCGACCCGGTGGCCGCCCGCCTCCACCTTGGCGTGCGCGGGCAGCCGCTCGATGAAGCCGGTGACCTGCTTGAGCTGGTTCGGGTTGTTGAGGGGGCCGTAGAGCACGTCCTCGTCGTCCGGCCGGCCGGTCTTCGTCTCGGACGCGGCCTTCGCGAGCGCCGCCACGAACTCGTCGTGGATCGACTCCTGGACCAGGACGCGCGTGGCCGCGGTGCAGTCCTGCCCGGCGTTGAAGAAGCCCGCGACCGAGATGTCCTCGACGGCCTTGGCGATGTCGGTGTCCTCGAAGACGACGACGGGGGCCTTGCCGCCCAGCTCCAGGTGGACCCGCTTGAGGTCCTTGGACGCGGACTCGGCGACGGACATGCCGGCGCGCACCGAGCCGGTGATGGAGGCCATCGCCGGGATGTGGTGCTCGACCATCGCGCGGCCGGTGTCGCGGTCGCCGCACACGACGTTGAAGACGCCCTTGGGCACGATCGAGCCGATGATCTCGGCGATCAGGACGGTGGAGGCGGGGGTGGTGTCCGAGGGCTTGAGCACCACCGTGTTGCCCGCGGCCAGCGCCGGGGCGAACTTCCAGACGGCCATCATCATCGGGTAGTTCCACGGGGCGACCTGCGCGCAGACGCCGATCGGCTCGCGTCGGACGATCGAGGTCATGCCCTCCATGTACTCGCCGGCCGAGCGGCCCTCGAGCATCCGGGCCGCGCCCGCGAAGAAGCGGATCTGGTCGACCATGGGCGGGATCTCTTCGGAGCGGGTGAGCCCGATCGGCTTGCCGGTGTTCTCCACCTCGGCCGCGATCAGCTCCTCCGCGCGCTCCTCGAACGCGGCGGCGATGTCCAGCAGGTACTTCTGCCGCTTGGCCGGGGTCTCGTCCCGCCAGGCGGGGAAGGCCGCGGCGGCGGCCACCATCGCGGCGTCGACGTCCGCCTCGCCGGACAGCGGGGCGGTCGCGTACGCCTCGCCGGTCGCCGGGTTGACCACCTCGGTGGTCCGTCCGTCGGCGGCGTCCCGGAACTCACCGTCGATGTAATTGCGCAGACGACGCAGCTCGGTGCTCACTGCCGGCCCTCCAAGGTCTGGGTGTCCAATCACTGAGACACCCACCCTAATCGCCCGGCCCACGTTTTCAACACCCCCGATCGCGCCAAGGCTACGAAATCCGCAAGTCTTGACCACGTAAACAACGAATTTCATCGAAGCGGCCTTGCGGAACGGTCGAGACGTCGTGCACAGTGAAGCCGTGGCCAGTCGAAGCGCAGACCAGAGGGACTCCCGCGAGTCCAGGAACGGCAGTACTCCTCACTTGGACGCCGTTTCCCGCGCCATCATCGAGCAGCTCCAGGAGGACGGCCGCCGGCCGTACGCCGCGATCGGCAAGGCCGTCGGCCTCTCCGAGGCGGCCGTGCGCCAGCGCGTCCAGAAGCTGCTCGACCAGGGCGTCATGCAGATCGTCGCCGTCACGGACCCGCTCACCGTGGGCTTCCGCAGGCAGGCGATGGTCGGGGTGAACGTCGAGGGCGATGTCGAGCACGTGGCGGACGCGCTGACGGCCATGCCGGAAGTGGAGTACGTGGTGATGACCGCGGGCTCGTACGACCTCCTCGCCGAGATCGTCTGCGAGGACGACGACCACCTGCTGGACGTCATCAACAAACGCATCCGGGCGCTGCCCGGCGTGCGCTCCACCGAGAGCTTCGTTTATCTGAAGCTCAAGAAGCAGACCTACATGTGGGGAACCCGATAACCGTGAGCAAGGACCTCAGCCGCACCGCGTACGACCACCTGTGGATGCACTTCACCCGCATGTCCTCGTACGAGAACGCGCCCGTTCCCACGATCGTCCGTGGTGAGGGCACCTACATCTACGACGACAAGGGCAAGCGCTACCTCGACGGTCTCGCGGGTCTGTTCGTGGTCCAGGCCGGGCACGGCCGCGCCGAACTGGCCGAGACCGCGGCCAGGCAGGCGAAGGAACTGGCGTTCTTCCCCATCTGGTCGTACGCCCACCCGAAGGCCGTGGAGCTGGCGGAGCGTCTCGCCCACCACGCGCCCGGCGACCTAAACAAGGTCTTCTTCACCACCGGCGGCGGCGAGGCCGTCGAGACCGCCTGGAAGCTCGCCAAGCAGTACTTCAAGCTGCAGGGCAAGCCCACGAAGTACAAGGTCATCTCCCGCGCGGTCGCCTACCACGGCACCCGCAGGGCGCCCTGTCCATCACCGGACTCCCGGCGCTGAAGGCCCCGTTCGAGCCGCTCGTCCCGGGCGCGCACAAGGTGCCGAACACCAACATCTACCGCGCCCCGCTCTTCGGCGACGACCCGGAGGCCTTCGGCCGCTGGGCCGCCGACCAGATCGAGCAGCAGATCCTGTTCGAGGGCCCGGAGACGGTCGCGGCCGTCTTCCTCGAGCCCGTGCAGAACGCGGGCGGCTGCTTCCCGCCCCCGCCCGGCTACTTCCAGCGGGTGCGCGAGATCTGCGACCAGTACGACGTGCTGCTCGTGTCGGACGAGGTCATCTGCGCCTTCGGCCGCCTGGGCACGATGTTCGCCTGCGACAAGTTCGACTACGTGCCGGACATGATCACCTGCGCCAAGGGCATGACCTCGGGCTACTCCCCGATCGGCGCCTGCATCATCTCCGACCGCCTGGCCGAGCCGTTCTACAAGGGCGACAACACCTTCCTGCACGGCTACACCTTCGGCGGCCACCCGGTCTCCGCCGCGGTCGGCCTCGCCAACCTCGACATCTTCGAGCGCGAGGGCCTCAACCAGCACGTCCTCGACAACGAGGCCAACTTCCTGCAAACCCTGCAGAAGCTGCACGACCTCCCGATCGTCGGCGACGTCCGCGGCAACGGCTTCTTCTACGGCATCGAGCTCGTCAAGGACAAGGCCACCAAGGAGACCTTCACGGACGAGGAGTCGGAGCGCGTGCTCTACGGCTTCGTCTCCAAGAAGCTCTTCGAGTACGGCCTCTACTGCCGCGCCGACGACCGCGGTGACCCGGTCATCCAGCTGTCGCCGCCGCTGATCTCCGACCAGTCGACCTTCGACGAGATCGAGGGCATCGTCCGCCAGGTCCTCACGGAGGCGTGGACGAAGCTCTAGCCTCCGGCGATTCAACGAGTTTATACGGCCCGGGGTGCACCCGTTCGAGTGAGAAGGGTGCACCCCGGGCCGTGTGCTGTCCGGGGTCGCGCCCCATCGTCCTTAGCGTGCCTGGTAACCGATCGGCCCCGTCCTCGTTCCCCCGCAAGGGGGACGCGGTACGGAAAACGGATCAGAACGAGGTGTACGCGCATGGTGGCCCCGCCGGACAACGACGTGCTCTGGGCACGCGCCCTGCACTTCCAGCACCACGACGGAACGCCCGCGCTGGGCGGTGTCTCGCTTGGTGTCCGGGAGGGCGAGATCCTCGCCGTCAGCGGCCCGCGCGGCAGCGGCAAGACGACCCTGCTGCGCTGTCTCTCCGGCCTGGAGCGCCCCGGCCGCGGCGAGGTCTGGTTCAACAGCGTGCCCGTGCACACCATGGGCCCGCTCACCCGGGAACGGCTGCGCCGCGACCGCTTCGGCTGGATCGACCCGGCCCCCGTGCTCGTCCCGGAGCTGAACGTCTGGGAGAACGCGGCCCTCCCCTGATGCTGCGCGGCACCAGCCGCCGCCGCGCCAAGACCGCCGCCCTGGAGTGGCTGGACCGCCTCGACATCGGCGACCACGCCCGCAAGCGCCCGCACGAGCTGCGCCAGGCGGAACGCCAGCGCGTCTCGATCGCCCGCGCGCTGGCCCCGGCGCCCACCGTCCTGTTCGCCGACGAGCCGACGGCCCCGCTGCACCGCGCCGACCGCGCCCAGGTCCTGCGCACGCTCACCACGGCGGCCCGCTCGCACGGCATCACCGTCGTCCTCGCGACCCACGAGGCGGAGACCGCCGCCCTCGCGGACCGCACGGTGTCGCTCCTCGACGGACGCCGGGTGAACACGGTCCACCTTCCCCGGTCGCCGAGTCGGAAGGCCGGGCCGCGTGCTCGCTCTCCGTCTGACCCGCGGCTCGCACCCCGCCGTCCAACTGCGCCGACTGCTGGTCGCGGTGGCCTCGGCGGGCACGGGCTTCCTGCTGCTGTGCACCCTCGGCTACGCGATGAGCCACCCCGACTCCCCCGCCGCCGCGGCCCTCCGCCTCGCCTGGTGCGCGACCCCGCTGGCCGCCACGGTCTACTTCGCGGTGGCCGTCGCCCGCACCGACCCGGCGACGAAACCCCGCCCCGGCCTCTCCGCGATCGGCCTCGGCCCCGGCCGCCTGATGGCGATCTCGGCGACCACGACCGCGCTGGCCTGCACCCTCGGCTCGATGCTGGCCCTCCTCTTCTTCCTCCACCTCCGCGGCGACCTCAACGGCATGCCCTTCGACGGAGCGGCGGCGGAGTTCCTCGCCTCGGACACCCCCCCCTCCCCCCCCCGCCGCCCTCACCCTGCTCGCCATCGTCCCCGTGACCGCGTCCGTCTCGGTGGCCCTCACCCTCCGCCCGAAGGACACCTCCCCGAAGAGCGCCCCCAGGTCCTACGGCCGTTTCGGCGCCTACGGCAGGTCGGGCACCCGCGAGACCTTCGGGACCTACGGCAGGTTCGGCGCCCGCCTGCGAACGGGCGGCCGTAGAGCGGAAGTCGAGGAGCCGTCCGCCCCGGCACCCGAGCCCGCGGCCGACGCCGAACCGACCGCCACCGGCACCGCCATGAGCCCCGTCGACCTCGACCCCACCCGCCCCCGGCCCCCGCGAGGTCCCCAAGGGTCTCCCCTGGGGTGTGGCCGTCCTCGCCGCCGGTCTGGCCGTCGAGGCGTACGCGAACCGGACGGCGGACACCGACGGGCTGTCGATGCCCGGCGGGCACGCGGGCGGCCCCGCAGGCGTGCTGGCCGGCTGGGTGCTGACCGCGCTCGGTCTCGCCCTCGCGGGCCCCGGCCTCACCCACCTGTGCGGACGGCTCCTCCAGGCCGTGCGCCCGGGCGCCCTCCGGCTCCTCGCCGGCCGGGTCCTCATGGAGGAGGCGACCCGCATCGGCCGCCCGCTGGGCGTGGTCTGCGCGGTGGCGTCGGGCGCGTACGCGATGACCGCGCTCTACGACACGGACGCGGCCGTCGGCCCGCTCACCACCCTCGGCACGCTCCTGGTGACCGGCTGCACGGTGGCGACCCTGCTCACCGCCGCCGTCGAGGCCCGGCAGGCCCGCGCCGACACCACGGCCGCGCTGGTACGCCTCGGCGCTCCGGCCACCGTGCTGCGCAGCGCGGCGGCCCTGCGCGCGGGCGCGCTGCTCGCCCTGTTCGTGCCGCTGACCGTCGTGATCGCCGAACTCGCGGCCCTTCCGCTCGCCCACCGATGAGTTTTCCGCGGAGCGCCGGTCTACCCACCGATTGGCACGCACGCCCGATGGGAGAGGCCCCAGCATGTACCAGCAGATGATCTTCGTGAACCTGGCCGTGAACGACGCCGCCGCGTCGAAGAAGTTCTTCACCGAGCTCGGTTTCTCGACCAACCCGCAGTTCAGCTCGGACGACACCACGTGTGTCGTGATCAGCGAGACGATCATCGCGATGCTCCTGGAGAAGAAGCGCTACAGCGACTTCACGAAGAAGGACATCGCCGACTCGGCCAAGACGAGCGAGGTGCTGCTGTGTCTGAGCGCCGAGAGCCGCGAGAAGGTCGACGAGCTGATCAACAAGGCGGTCGCGGCGGGCGGCACCGCCAACGACGACATCCAGGACCAGGGCTTCATGTACGGCCGCTCCTTCGAGGACCTGGACAACCACTCCTGGGAGATCGTGTGGATGGACCCGGCGGCCGTCCAGGGCTGACCTGCCGGGTGCCTAGCATGGGCGCGTGCAGACCAGCCCGGCCCATGCGGCCCATCACGACGAACGCGAGATCGAGACGGTCGAGGACTTCGACGCGACCGTCTCGTCCCGCGGCACTCTCGCAGGACACCGCGTCCAGGGCGTCGATCTGACGGACCGTACGCGGGAGTTGCTCACCACGGACACCTCGGGCGCCGTCTTCCTCGGCTGCCCGATGCGCGAGGAGGCGGCCGCGAAGGCCCGCGCCGACGGCGCCCTGGTCTTCCCGCCCGTCCCGCACCTCCCCTTCGACCCCTACCGCGGTCATCTCTACACGCCCGCCGAGCTGTTCGCCTCGCTCGACCAGGGCTACGAACAGACCCCGGACGCGCTCGCGTACGCCTGGTTCCAGCGGACCAAGGCCGACGGCGACATATACGCGTCGATGCTGCGCGCCGTCCACGACGACTCGATCTCCGACGCCCTGGACGAACTCCTGCGCGGCGCGCGGGTGGTGGGCGTCATGGGCGGCCACGCGATGGCCCGCGGCACGGAGGCCTACGGCGGTGCCGCGCGCCTGGGCCGCGAGCTGAGCCGCGCCGGCTACACCGTGGCCACCGGCGGCGGACCCGGCGCGATGGAGGCGGCCAACCTCGGCGCGTACGCGGCTCCGTACGAGGACGCGATGCTGGAGGAGGCGTGCCGGCTCCTCGCCGGATCACCGTCGTTCAGCCCTCCATCACCGACTGGGCCCGGCGCGCCTTCGAGGTCCGCACCCGCTGGCCGAAGGGCAACCACTCGATCGGCATCCCGACCTGGTTCTACGGCCACGAGCCGCCGAACGCCTTCGCCTCGCACATCGCCAAGTACTTCGCCAACGCCACGCGAGAGGACGGCCTGTTGGCCCGCTCGAACGCCGGGGTGGTGTTCCTGCCGGGCGCGGCCGGGACCGTACAGGAGATCTTCGACAACGCGACGCCGAACTACTACGAGTCGCGCGGCGAGCCCACGCCCATGGTGCTGGTGGACCGGGAGCACTGGACCGAGCGGCTGCCGACGTGGCCGCTGCTGCGTGCACTTGCCCGGGAACGGCCAATGGAGGCCCGTATCGCCCTCGTTGACCGGATCGAGGAGGCTCCGGAGGCGCTGAAACGTCTCTCTGATTAAAGTACGGGTAAAGGCAACTGCCGTACACCGCATATGCATTGACACTGCTTACGCAGCACTTATAGACCAGTGAGACTCCTGGGGTAGTGGTGCCTCACCTCATTGCCGCTCCATCTCCCCTAAACCCCCCGCAGTTGCACATCCCGTGAAGGGCAAACGTGTCCATATCTCGACGTTCCGTACGCATCCTCGGTGTCGCGTCCGCCTCGGCCGCACTCGCGCTCGGATTTGCGGGCAACGCGCTCGCCTGCAACATCAGCGAGTTCTCCGCCGAAGCGACCTGTGACGGCACCAGCGGTGTCATCACGGTCACCGACAAGGACGCCTCGGCCACCGAGGCGACCGTCACGGTGTTCCTGGAGAACAACGGCGCCGACGCCAAGCAGATCGGTACGGCGCAGACCGTCAAGGGCTCGCGCGAAGGCGTCACCATCACCTTCGCCGAGGACTGGCAGCCGAACGCGGCGTACCGCGTTCACGTCAAGGCCGGCAAGCAGGTCGACAAGGACATCACGCCGAACCTGACCACGCCGTCCAAGGCCTGCAAGGCCGAGGAGTCGCCCAGCCCGACCCCGACGCCGACCAAGGCCTCCCCGACCCCGTCGGAGACCGCCTCGACCCCGGCCGAGTCCGGCAGCCCGACCCCGTCGGCCACGGAGAGCAGCACCGCTCCCGCGACGACCACGGACAACGCCCCGTCCCCGGCGGCCGGTTCCTCGAACCTCGCCGAGACCGGTGCGAACTCCAACACCGGCATGATCGCCGGCATCGCGGGCGCCTTCGTCGTCGTGGGCGGCGGAGCCGTCTACTTCGGCATGCGCCGTCGTGGTGCGAACAACGGCAGCTGATCAACAGCCGCTGAAAAACCCGCTGGTGTGGCCCGTCCGGTTCGTGGGGACGGGCCACACGCGTGCGCGGACCTGTTCGTGGAGCGGGCTGGTGACCCGCGGGCGCGGTGCGGTTCAGGGCAGCCGGTGACCCGCCCGCCCGCTAGCCGTCGAGTACGACGATCTCCGCCGCGTCGAACTCCACCCCGACCGCGCTCCCGACCTCAGGCGCCGCCCGCAGCGCGCAGGCCGCCTCCAGGCGCGGCGCGTCCTCCGGCTGGAGCTGTACGGCGACGTGGGTGCCCTTGAAGGTGCGGGCGGCGACCGTGCAGCGCAGGCCCTCGTCGGCGGGCAACAGCCGTACCCCGGCCGGGCGTACGAGGAGGCTGCGGGTGCCCTGGGGAGCGTCCTCGGGGACCGGGACCTTGCCCCAGGGGGTGTCGGCGGCCTCCCCGCGACCGTGGCCTCCACCACGTTGTCGAAGCCGAGGAAGCGGGCCACGAACTCGTCGGCGGGGTGCCGCCAGACCTCGAGCGGCGTACCGGACTGGGCGATTCGCCCGTCCCGCATCACCACCACCCGGTCGGCCAGCGCGAACGCCTCGCCCTGGTCGTGCGTGACCGCGAGCACGGTCGTGCCCAACGTGCCGAAGAGTTCCCGGAGTTCGACGACCAGCCGCTCCCGCAGCGACCGGTCGAGCTGGCCGAGCGGCTCGTCGAGCATGAGGAGCCGGGGCCGGGGCGCCAACGCCCGGGCCAGCGCCACCCGTTGCTGCTCACCGCCGGACAGCCCGGCGACGGCACGGCGGGCCGCGCCCGGCAGTCCGACCAGGTCGAGCAACTCGCCCACCCGGTCGTCCTGTTGCCGCTTCGACGCCCCGTGCATGCGCAGCCCGAAGGCCACGTTGCCTGCCACGTCCCGCTGCGGGAACAGCTGGTGGTCCTGGAACATCAGACCCACGCCCCGCTTGTGCGCGGGCACACCGGACTGGTCCCTGCCGTCGAGCAACACCCGCCCGGCGTCCAGGGGTTGGAGCCCGGCGACCGCCCGCAACAGCGTCGACTTGCCGCTGCCGCTCGGCCCGAGCACACACGATCTCGTGCTCGGCGACACCCAGGTCGACGGCGTCCAGCACCGGGCGCCCACCGAACCGTACGGTCGCGCCCTCAAGGCTGAGCAGCATCGTCGGCGCAGGGGCCGGCTCCACGCTCGGCGGCATGTTCGGCGGCATGTTCGGCGGCATCTAGAACTCCCCGGTCCGGTCGGTGCGCAGCCGCTCCAGGACCAGCAGGGCCACCGCGCACACCAGCATCAGAATCGTCGAAAGGGCCATCGCCTGGCCGTAGTTGAGATCACCGGGGCGCGACAGCAGCCGGGCCACCGTGACCGGCAGGGTCGGGTTGTCGGGCCGCGCGATGAACACGGTCGCCCCGAACTCGCCCAGCGACACCGCGAACGCGAACCCGGCGGCGATCAGCAACGCCCGCCGTACCAGCGGCAGATCGACCTCGCGCCACACCCGCCACGGCGACGCCCCGAGGACGGCCGCCGCCTCCCGCAGCCGCCCGTCCACCGCCCGCAGCACGGGCAGCATCGTCCGTACGACGAAGGGGACGCCGACCAGCGCCTGCGCGAGCGGCACCAAAATCCATGAACTCCGCAGATCCAGCGGGGTTTGTCGAGCGAGATCAGGAACCCGAAGCCGACGGTGACCGCCGACACCCCGAGCGGCAGCATCAGCAGCGCGTCGAAGCCCCGCACCAGCCGCCCGGCATCGCGCCGCGTGAGGGCGGCGGCGGCGAGTCCGCCGATCACCACGGCGATGGCGGTGGCGGCGACGGCGTACTCCAGCGAGTTGCCGATCGCGGCGATCGGCGGGACGAGGAAGGTGCCGCCGTCGTCGTGGGTCAGCGCCCGGTAGTAGCCGAAGTCCGCTGTGTCCAGCGAGCGTTGGACCAGCACGGCGAGCGGCAGCAGGAGCAGCACGGCGATGGACGCGACGACTCCGGCCAGCAGGGCCCATTGGCCGGCCCCGCGCGGGCGCCGTGCGGTCACCGCCGGGTCCACGAGCCGTAGGACGCTCTCCCGTCGCCGTACCGTCCAGGCGTGCACGGCGAGGATCGCGCCGACCGCGACGAACTGCACGATCGTCAGGACGGCCGCCGTGGACAGATCGAAGACCTCGGAGGTCTGGCGGTAGATCTCGACTTCGAGGGTGGAGAAGGTCGGGCCGCCGAGGATCTGGACCACGCCGAACGACGTGAAGGTGAAGAGGAAGACCATCAGCGCGGCGGCGGCCACGGCGGGCCCGAGCGCGGGCAGCGTCACCGTCCGCCAGGCCCGCGGCCGGGAGGCGCCGAGCATCCGCGCGGCCTCCTCCTGACGCGGGTCGAGCTGCGCCCAGAGGCCGCCCACCGTCCGTACGACGACCGCGTAGTTGAAGAAGACGTGCGCGAGCAGGATGGCCCACACGGTGGTGTCCAGCCGTACGCCCCCAGGTCGTCGAGGAGTCCGCCCCGGCCGACGAGCGCGAGGAACGCCGTACCGACGACGACCGTCGGCAGCACGAACGGAACCGTCACGACGGCCCGCAGCACATGTCTGCCCGGGAAGTCGAAGCGCGCGAAGACATACGCGCCGGGGAGCGCGATCAGGAGCGTGAGCGCGGTGGACGCGAGCGCCTGCCAGGTGGTGAACCAGAGGACGTGCCGGATGTCGGACTCGACCAACACGTCCCCGATACGGCCCAGTTGCCAGGCGCCGCCGACCTTGAGGCCGCGCGCGACGATCGCGGCGACGGGGTAGGCGAAGAACACCGCGAAGAACGCGACGGGCAGGGCCATGAGGCAGAGCCGCGTCGCGTTGCCCCTGTTCCCGGGGACTTTCGCGGGGCCGCCTCCGCTACTTCAGTACGAGCGAGGTCCACGACTTGACCCACTGGTCCCGGTCGGCGGCGATCTTCGCGGGCGCCATGGTCTCGGGGTCCGGGGCCTGACGGCCGTACTGCTCGAACTCCTGCGGTACCTGGGCGCCCTGGATCACCGGGTAGACGAACATGTTGAGCGGCATGTCCTGCTGGAACTCCTTGGTGAGCAGGAAGTCGAGGAACGCCTTGCCGCCCTTGGTGTTCTTCGCGTTGCTGAGCAGCCCCGCGTACTCGGTCTGCCGGAAGCAGGTGCCGTACGAGACCCCGGTGGGCGCGGTGGTCGGCTTCGGGTCGGCGTAGATGACCTCGGCGGGCGGCGAGGAGGCGTACGAGACGACGAGGGGCCGGTCACCGCCCGCCTTCTTGCCACCGGCGGAACCGGAGAACTCCTGGTCGTAGGCCTGCTCCCAGCCGTCGACGACCTTGACGCCGTTGGCCTTGAGCTTCTTCCAGTAGGCCTGCCAGCCTCCCCCGTCCTCGTACCGCGCCGCGCTGCCGAGCAGGAAGCCGAGTCCGGGCGAGGAGGTGGCCGCGTTCTCGGTGACGAGGAGGTTCTTGTACTCCGGCTTGACCAGGTCGGCGAAGGACGTCGGCGGGGTCAGCTTGTGCTTGCTGAAGTAGGCCTTGTCGTAGTTGACGCAGATGTCGCCGGTGTCGATGGGCGTGACCCGGTGCTTGGCCTGGTCGACGCGGTACTCGGGCTTGACGAGCGCGGCGCCCTTCGCGTCGTAGGACTGGAAGAGGCCGTTGTCGAGGGCGCGGGAGAGCAGGGTGTTGTCGACGCCGAAGAAGACGTCGCCCTGGGGGTTGTCCTTGGTGAGGATCGCCTTGTTGACGGCCTGGCCGGCGTCGCCGTCCTTGAGGACCTTGACGGTGTAGCCGGACCGCTTCTCGAAGTCCTTGAGGACACTCTTCGAGACGGCCCACGAGTCGTGACTGACGAGGGTGACCGTCTTGGAGTCGCCGCCGCTGCCGGACGAGCCGCACGCGGAGAGCGTGAGCAGCCCGAGGCCGACGGCCGCGGCGATGAATGCCTTGGTGTGCACGGTTGTTTTCCTCCTGGGGTGTCCAGGAAGAGACGCGGCCCTGCCCACGGGACGCGGGCAGGGCGCAACAGCAAGAGTGATGACCGAACTTCCTACCCAGAATGACCTGGGCGAGGTTCAGAGGGTCTGCGGACAATCCCGCACTCTCAGCGCTGTGGCGCTCCCCTGTCGGAATATGAAGATGTACCTACGCCGGTCAGCCTACCGCTCGGTCGCGGCGAGCTGGCCGCACGCTCCGTCGATCTCCTGGCCGCGGGTGTCCCGGACGGTGACCGGCACGCCGTGGGCCGCGATGGCCTCGACGAACGCCTTCTCGTCCTCGGGGCGGGAGGCGGTCCACTTCGAGCCCGGCGTCGGGTTCAGCGGGATGAGGTTGACGTGCACCGGCTTGCCCTTGAGGAGGCGGCCGAGGCGGTCACCGCGCCACGCCTGGTCGTTGATGTCGCGGATCAGCGCGTACTCGATGGACAGGCGGCGGCCCGACTTCGCCGCGTACTCCCAGCCCGCGTCGAGGACCTCGCGGACCTTCCAGCGGGTGTTCACCGGGACCAGGGTGTCGCGCAGCTCGTCGTCCGGCGCGTGCAGCGAGATCGCGAGGCGACACTTGAAGCCCTCGTCCGCGAAGCGGTGGATCGCCGGGACGAGTCCGACCGTCGAGACGGTGATCCCGCGCTGCGAGAGGCCGAGGCCGTCCGGCTCGGGGTCGGTGAGGGCGCGGATGGACTGGACGACCCGCTTGTAGTTGGCGAGGGGCTCGCCCATGCCCATGAAGACGATGTTGGAGAGCCGCGCGGGCCCGCCGGGGATCTCGCCGTCGCGCAGCGCCCGCATGCCGTCCACGATCTGGTGCACGATCTCGCCGGTCGACAGATTGCGGTCCAGGCCGGCCTGACCGGTCGCGCAGAACGGGCAGTTCATGCCACACCCGGCCTGCGAGCTGATGCACATGGTGACCCGGTCCGGGTACCGCATCAGGACGGACTCGACGAGCGTCCCGTCGAACAGCCGCCACAGCGTCTTGCGCGTGGTCTCCTGGTCGGTCGACAGATGCCGTACGACGGTCATCAGCTCAGGGAGCAGCGCCTCCTGCAGCTTGGCGCGCGAGGCGGCGGGGATGTCGGTCCACTCCGCCGGGTCGTGCGCGAGCCGCGCGAAGTAGTGCTGCGAGAGCTGCTTGGCGCGAAACGGCTTCTCCCCGACCGCGGCGACGACTTCCTTGCGCTCGGCGGGCGTGAGGTCGGCGAGGTGCCGCGGCGGCTTCTGGGCTCCGCGGGGGCGACGAATGTGAGTTCTCCGGGCTTAGGCATGGCCCTACCAGTGTCGCAGATCGAATCGTGTGACCTGCGGCCGAAGGTTCGGGCTGTGGTTGTTGTCGGTCGTTATCGGCCGTCGTCAGTCACCCTCGTACGGCCCACAGACGGCCCGGAAAGGAGCCTGTGACCTGCTGCAACGCGCGGGGCCGCCAACCATCCGGGCAGCCCCGCATCCCTTTCCCACAAGACTGGAGGCAGTGTGCCCCTGGCCCACTACGCTGGTATGCACCACCTGAGAACGGAGAGTGCTCCACGGATGGGACCGAAGACGACGAAGGTCTACGAGACGCTGCGCGATCGGCTGGCTACGGGCACCTACGCCCCCGGCGATAAGTTCCCCCTCGGAACGGGCGCTCGTAGAGGAACTCGGCATCGGCCGTACCGCGCTACGGCAGGTACTGGCCCTACTCGTCTCTGAGGGCGCCTTGGAGGTTCGGGGGCGGAGTTCGTACCGGGTCCCAGGTGCGGTGAGCGTCACAGCACCTGAGGGGCTGGAACCTTGGCGTATCCACGGTGAGCGGGACATCTACGACAACCCGTGGGTCAAGCTTCAGGTCTGGGACGTGGAGCCGCCGGGCGTGAAGCGTTTCGAGCATCACGTCGTGAAGCTTCACCGTGTGGCCGTCACTGCGGTTCTGGACGATCAGGATCGCGTCCTGATGATGTGGCGCTACCGCTTCGTTCCACAGCAGTGGGGTTGGGAACTCCCGGGCGGGATCGTCGACGAGGGCGAGGAGCCGGGAGACACAGCGCTACGAGAGGTCGTAGAAGAGACGGGGTGGCGACCGAAGTCCGTGGACCACGTCGTCACGTATCAGCCCATGGTCGGCATGGTCGATTCGCCTCACGAGATCTTTGTCGGACACGGAGCTGACCAAGTCGGCTCCCCACTGATCTGGAAGAAGCCGGGCACATCGAATGGGTGCCGTTGGCAGACATCCCGGGCCTGATGGCTCGCGGTGAACTGATGGGTTCCGGGACCCTCGTTGCTCTACTCCACATCCTTGCGAGCCGGGGCAAGCAGGGGGTCACAACTTCGCGCTGAGAAGGTCGACACGGCGGCGCTGCCGTACCGAACCGGTGCGGCTCGCCAGCAGTCGCGCCTGCCTCAGATGAGTGTGCGCGTCGTCGTACTCGGCTCTTGCCAAGTGAGCCTGTACGAGGTCGGCATGCAGTCCTGCTTGTGCTCGGACAAAGGTCGGGTCCATCACGTCCAGCGCGTCATACAAGCTGGTCACCGCGTCACCGTCGCCAAGTAGGGCAAGCACGTTGCCGTGCCAACGGGCCAGATGAGCACCATTCAGGAAGATGCTCAGCATGTCCGGGTCTCGGTCCTCAGAACCCGGCGGAATCGTAGCCATGGCCACTTCGAGGGCGCGCCGGCAGTCGTCGGGCATGCCCGCATGAGCGCACAACTCCGCTTCAGCCGCACTCAGCCACGCCCGAAGACGGGGTGATCCAGCCTGGCCAAGGGTGCGTTGGGCGTCGCGGACCAGGTCAACCCCGAGCGCTGGCCTCCCCGCCTCGCACAACACGTACGCCTGCTCTGCCATCGCGTGCGCGAGGTACATCGGGGCCTCAGCGTCGCGAGCGGCGCGTTTCGCGAGTTCGTAGTGTCGCCATGCCCTTTCAACCGCGCCCGAGTCAATCGCCTGCCATGCCGCAAGGGTTGACGCCCCCGCGAGCGCGAGCGCCACAGGCCGCCGGGCATTCGGGAGGACCGCGAAGTTCAACGCGTCTTCGAGGGCACCGAGATGCCCCGTCATCTGATCCACGAGACTGGACGCGCCCATCTGTCGGTCCATAGTGCGCAGTAGCTCAGTCTGCGACTCGAACGCCTTCACCATTGACTGGCTGACGCTACTGGCCGAATCGATCCTGCTCAGCAGCTCCTCATATCCGTCAGCCACTGACGGGGAAGCGTGAGCGGACCACCCCTCAGCTCTGCGTCCGTGACGCCCATGAGCTGTCGAAGTATCGCGGCGTAGCGATCCGAGATGTTGCGCTTGCCGTTCTCCCACTCGGACACGTACACGCGCAAACTCGCGGTCTGCGGAACGTCCATGACGTGCTGCCGGGCGTACTGCTCGATCTCGCGAACCAGTCGTTCCTGAGACCAGCCTCGCGCCTTTCGCGCGCTCCGCAGTCCTGCGCTCACAGCCACCGTCCGGCGATAGGTCCATTCACTGACCTTCCCAGCATGCCTCACATCACCGCAGGTCAACAGGGGTTAACAGGACGGGAGTTAAGGCCTGTTGGCTACCGGCCACCCCTCCCAAACGGGTCTTCTAGAGATGCACCGAGGCGAGCAATCGCTACTCGAACAGACGAAGACCCTTGACTCTGGTGCGCACCAGATGGTTACCTACTGGTGCGCACCAGATGACGGAGTCGCCTCCGATTCGCGGTGTGCAAAGGGCCCCGAGAGGGGTCATGAGGCCCCGCTTCGGCGGGGGCGAGGGACCCGACCCCTTGGCAGTCCGGAGGGCTTAGACCGAAAGGTCACGTCTCCATACGCCTGAACCGGGGCCCGTGTTCCCGAAGGAGACATTCGCATCACCTCGCCTCGTCGCCGCGATCTTTGCGGCGGCCGGCTGCCTCCCCGCCCGTCCGGCTCTTCGCCGTACGGGCGGGGTGGCAGGGAGCCGGAACACCCCTTCCCCTTTGGGAGTTCGCATGATCGCAACGCTCGTCGCCGTGCTGGGCACGCTCGCCGGAACCATCGTGGCCGGCCTCATGCAGCACCTGACCACGACCCGCACGACCCGCGCCGCAACGGCCGAACAGCGCCGCCGGGCGTTGGCCGACGCGATACCGGCCCTGCTTGCCGCGTTGGTCCGCCATCGCGAGCAGCAGTACCTGAAGATCGTGGCCCGCCGTGACGGACTGTCCGACACCCCCGACACCCGGCAGGCCCGCTACGCGGCCCGCTCGCAGGTCACCAGCGCCATGGACACGCTCCACATGGTCACCGCAGACCGGGTCCTGTTGACGCTGGCGCAGGAAGCGGTGAACGCCGCGATGGCCCTCGGGGATGCCCCGGAGGGCGAGTTGGACGCGGCCGGCCTGCGGGCCCGTGTGGCGCACACCGCGTTGCGCACCGCCGGCGCCGAGCGCGTCTACGCCTGACTCTGCACGACCGCCCCGGCAGCCATGCCGTGAGGGTGCGGGATCGAATCCCGCCCGGGGCACTCCGGCCACGACCGGCCGGCCCGATCCAACCCAGGAGTACAGCCGTGGCACTCAGCACCGAGGACCTGAAGAACCTGGCAACGACCGTCATCGAGAACGCCGACGGCCCGACCCATGTCGGCACCGGAGCGCAGGTCAACACCACCGCCGAACCGCAGAACACCAACGGCGGCATCGTCGTCAACGGCGACAACCACGGCGGCATCCGCCAGACCTTCCGCCGCTGAGCCCGCACCACCGCCCCGAAGGTCGAAGACCGGGTTCGACTCCCGGTCGGGGCGCTCCGGCCGCTGCTCAGCGGTCATGCCGCACGTCTGCGTGCGGCTCTTCCCCAACGGCGCGCACCCCGGAGTTGGCCCTCCGGGGTGCTGTTCGGGCCGTTCACCCTGCGAGAGGAACCACGACCCAATGAGCAACATCGTCACTGTTCAAGAGGCTGTTACCGCGTTCGCCGAATGGCTTGAGCCCACGGCTGCGGAACTGGACGCGATCGACTCCGAGATGCCCGTGATCCTGGCGGACGTCGACCTGCTCGACGCACAGATCATCACCCTGGACCGCACTCCGACCGAGTTGGACGTCCGGCGCCTGCGCCGGGCCCGTCGCCGGGCGCTCGCCGCCCGGGTGGCCCTCATCAACCGCACGGTCGACGAGACCCTGCCCGGCGGTGCGGCATGAACGCCGACACCCGCGAGTTCCTGACTGCCGTCCTGGACGCCATCAACATCCCCACCCCGGCCACCTTTGGTGACCACGAAGCATTCCGGGTTCTGCTCGAAGACCGCGTGCTGGATGCGGTCGTGGCCCTGAACGGGGTGTTGGGCGAGCCGCAGGCCTCCGACTGGGGGCTTGGCTGGCACACCGGTTACCTCCGTGAGCGGCTCGCGCAGAAGCCGCCCACCACCTACCGCCACTACGACGCGGACGGGGGTGCGTGATGGGCCGCCGATTCAAGGACATGCAGAGCCCGGAGCAGCAGTACGCGGCCCGGCAGGTCGACCGCAGCACTCCCGCACCCGTGCCGGCACAGCCGCACCGTCCCGCCACCGAAGCGCAGTGGCAAGCCATGACGCCGCATCAGAAGGCGGCAGAGCTGGCCCGGACCAGTGGACGCGAGGAAGACGCCCGCGAGTGGGAGCAGTGGGAGGCGGAGCAGTCCACCCCGCAGAAGAAGCGGCGGGGGTGGCTGCGGTGAGCCTCAACCGCAAGGGCCGTATCGCCCTCGTCCTCGCGCTGGTCGCCGTGGTCGGCATGGCGTTTCGGGTGTCGTGGAACGCGTTGCGGGACATCGCGAACGCGATCGGCGCGGACCACACTGCCGCGACCCTGTACCCGTTCGTGGTCGACGGCCTGATGGCCCTCGCCCTGGTCGCCGCCCTCGTCCTCGTCGACGACGACCGCAGGTTCGCCCTGAAGGTGCTGGGCACCTACACCGCCGCCTCCCTGGTCCTCAACTACGTCCACGGCCTGGTCCCCGCCCTGCACGGCACCACGGTCGACTGGGGACGCCTCGCCGACTGGGACCCCGCCAACTACGCGTTGGTGCTGCTGGCCACGTCGCTTCCGGTCGGGTCGATCTACTTCGGTTCCGACCTCGTCGCCAAGGTGCTGCATCACCAGCCCGCCCCGATCGTGGCCCCGGTCGCGAATGCGGAGGAATCTACCGAGACCGCAAGGAAACGGTCTACGGCTGACCTGCCGGAATCGACCCCCGCACCGATCACCGCGCCCGCCGTGGCGAACCCGGTACGGACACCCGATCCGGTACCGCTCGGCTTCCTGAAGTCGACTCTCCCGCTCAAGCCCGCACCCGCGATCGGATCGGCCTCGGTCAACGCGATCGGGTCGACTCCGAAGCGGACAACGGTTGCGGCTACGTCCGCCCGTCCGCGCGCGGCGACCGGTCGGGTTCCGAGCGTGGCCCGGTCGCCCCAACCGAAGCGCACGCAGGCGCAGTTGCTCGATGAGGCCCGTACCGCGACCGCGAACCTGCCGGACGCGAAGGTGACCGCAGAGGGCATCCGCCGCATGATCCGTACCTCACCGGCCAACGCCCGGATGCTGCGGGACACGATCCTCGCCGAGCGTGCCGCAACCGTCCCCGCGCTGGGAACGGGGTCCATCTGATGGGCCTGTGGCGGGACAAGACCCCGCGCAGGGACGACGAGATCACCCGACCGGCCCCCGGCCCCATCAACCCGGCCGGCAAGGCGCCCGGCATGTGGGGGCGCGCAGGGGTCCGGCCCGGCTGCTCACCCACCGGCCCGATGGCCACGCCCCACCGCCGCCGCACGCCGAAGGCGGGCTGACGTCGTGTCCGCCGCTTTCGGGAAGTGTTACGACCCGAGCGGGGCCCGGTACGGCGTCCCTACCTTCCCCTGGAAGTACGCCCCCAGTGACGAGCAGTACGCCACCCGCCGGCAGTTACGGGCGCGTGGTCTGCGTCCGGGGTCAGCCGATAGCGGCGCAGGTCATGCGCATCAACCGCCGCGCCGGCACGGTCCGCGTCGCCTACCTCTACCGCATCGACCTCGCCAAGCCCGTGCGGCCGATGACGTCGCGGAAGTGGGGCGCCCTCGCGCTGGCGATGCTGGCCCGCCAGACGTGCCCGGTCTGCCGGGTCACGTACAGCTACTGCATGCCGCGCTCACTCGGCATGTGCGTCCTGTGCGCCTACCCCAACACCACTACTCCACAAGGGAGTTGAGCGTGTCGAAGTCCGAGATCCGCCGCCTGGACCGCGAGATCCAGAAGGCGCAAAACAAGCTGGAAGCGGTGCAGCGGGGTGAGTGGTGGCCGCTGACCGCCCGCGAACGTCTGTCCATGACCCGCGCTCTGGCAGGTGGCGCCCACAGCGTCCACAAGGGCCGCAGCACGAGCGGAGCCGAGAGCCGGATGGATTCCCTGGACTCCTCCATCACGTCCCGGCTGACCGCCGAACTGACCGCCCTGCACACCGCGAAGCAGAGTCTGCTCAGTGAGGCGGCCCGTGAAAAGGCCGCGAAGAAGCGGTCGGGGTGGTTCTGACCATGGCAAACCCCTGGTCACCCCTCCCGGCGAGTGCCCGCAGTGCTGGCAGCACGCCAACGACCGCAGCATCCACCGCCGCCTGCGCCCCCGGCAGGACTGCCCGCAGTGCGTCGACCACATGCTCAACGGCCACCCGCACATCGTGCCCAAGAAGCCTTCCCGCTGGCTGTGACCAGCCCGTACGGCAGCCGGGGTGCCCGCTCTTTCCACGGACACCGGCACCCCGGCACCTCTCCCACATCCCGCCCCGAAGGGGGCAGTCAGGAGCAGTCCCAGCATGACCGAGAACGTCGTACGACTCGTCAAGAACCCCCGGCCGCTGCTGAGCCGGACGTCACGCCCACGGTCCTCACCGTGGTCCCCGACCCGCTCCGGCGCCCCTGGTCCCCCTGTGGGTGCGCTCCGGCCGCGCCGTGCGGCACGTGGTCACCCACGAGAACACCAAGTCCGCCGCCCGCGCGATGGCCCGGCACAGCCTCTACACCTTCAACGGGGGCCGGATCGTGGCCCGCCGCACCTGGGACAGCAAGACCCCGGCCCGCTACGAGCGGATGCAGCGAGCCGCCGAAGCCGCTGGGAACTACGAACTGGCCGCTGAGTGGGAGGAACGCGGACAACGTTTCCGGCAGGCCCGCCACCACCGCCGCATGGACCTCCTCCACTCCCCGATTGAGGCCGCGAAGGGCGTCGGGGTCAGTGCCGGTATGGGCATGGGTGTGCTGGTCGCGCTGGGGGTCGTGATGGCCATCAACAACCACGATGTCCGCGACGTCATCACGCCGCTCAAGGCGACGGTCGACTTCATCGCAACGCTGATCCGGATCGTGCAGATGGTGTGGCCCACCGCCGTGGTCCTGGGACCGCTGTTCGCGCTGCTCGCCCTGTGGATGGTCGGCAGCAAGCAGCAAGCCGCACCGACCTGGGCCCTGCCCGCCAACGTCCGCAACGGCGAGGGCGAACCCATCACCCCTTCCATCGTCGTGAAGGCTTGCGCGACCTCGGTGTGCCCGCGTTGCGCAACGCCATCAAGGAGATGGGTGACGCTGGCGCGTCCATGCTGGGCCCGATCACGATCGCCGGGTGCGGGGTGGAAGTCGACGTCACCCTGCCGTCCGGGGTGTCGACGGTCGAAGCGCAGCAGCGCCGCCGCAAGCTGGCGGAGAACCTCTCCCGGCACGAGCACGAGGTGTTCATCACCATCCCGCAGGCGGCCCGCACCGTGCGGTTGTGGGTTGCCGACTCCGGGGCACTGGACGAGCCGATCGGCCCGTCGCCGCTGGTCACCGACGAGACGATGACCGCCGACTACGCCAAGGGTCGCGCCCCTGGGGACAGGACCTGCGCGGCGACGCAGCCGCCCTGTCGCTGTATCAGCGCCACCTGCTCATCACCGGGTTGTCCAACCAGGGCAAGACCGTCGCCCTGCGCTCCCTCGCCCTGTGGCTGGCGCTGGACAAGTCGGTGCGCTTCCTGATGGGCGACCTCAAGGGCGTGGGCGACTGGGCCATGTTCGACGGCCTGGCCGACGTCCTGATCCAGGGTCCGACCGACGACCACGTCATCCAGGTCACGGAGATGGTCGAAGGCGCGGTCGACGAGATGAACCGCCGCTTGATGGCCCCGCCCGGCACCGTGTTCCCCGCGCTGATCGTCCTGGTCGATGAGGCGCAGGTGGCGTTCATGTGCCCGCTCAAGGACGAGGACGGCCGCTACTACGGCGGATCGAAGGCCACGTCGCGGTACTTCATGGCCGTCCGCAAGATTCACAACCAGGGGCGTGCGGTCAACGTGCTGATGTGGCAGGGCACCCAGGACCCCACCGACCAGAACCTTCCCAAGCTGGTCCGCGAGGGCGCTCACACCCGGGCCTCGCTCGCGCTGGGCACGGAGTCGCAGGCCCGGATGGCGCTGGGGGACAAGGCGGTCGACGGGGGCGCGGCGCCGAACCTGCTGCGCCCCGGTCTGGATCAGGGAACCCTCGTGGTCGCCTCGTCGGGGATCGACATTCCCAAGGGACAGTCCTCGCTGACCGTGCGCACGCACTACGTCGACGACGACGCCGCCGTGGCCATCACCGACCGGGCCAAGGCCCTGCGTGACGGGGTCACCACGCTGACCGTCATCGAGCGGGGCGAGGAGCGTGACCCGCTCGCGGACATCGCGGCCGTGGTCGGCGACGCCTCCCGGGTGCTCACCCAGGACGTGCTGAAGCGGCTCGCTGCGCTGAACGCGGACGCCTACGGGAAGTGGTCGTTCATCGATCTCAAGCGTGTTCTCGACGGCACCGGAGCCGAGCCGTACAAGTCGGACGGCCGCATGGTCATCGGCCGCGACCGGCTCGTCGCCGCGCTCGCGAACCGAGGTGACGAGGGTTCCGCTTCTGTCTCATGACGGCAGGGAGCCGATGCCGGACGGGTCAGGGAGGCAGGGAGAACTCCCTGAACGCCTCCCTGACCCGCCTCCCTCCATCTGACCTGCACGAATGATCGTTCAGGGAGGCAGGGAGGCATCCCAGGCCAGACCTCTGAAACCCCCTCCACAGCGCCCCCTGAAGGGGGTGTCCCCGCCTCCCTGACCCATGCCCGGAAGGGATTCCGCATGTACCCCGAACCTGCCCGCCACGCCCCCGCCGAACGGGCCCCGGAAGTCCACTACCCGGCCCCCATCCCGCCCGCCGCCATGGCGCCGGCACCAGTCGTGCCCGTCCAGCCGGGCAGCGTCCCGTCCGTGGCGAGCATCGTCCTTCCCGACGGACGCGTCGTCACCGGCTACGCCATCAACCCCATGCAGCCGGAGCCGATCGCGGCCAAGCCTCCCGTCTCCCGCGCGGCCGTGAACATCGCGCTGGGAGGCGTCGGGTTCCTCGCCGTGTGTGGCGGACTGCTGATGCTGACCGCCTTCATCACGGCGCTCACCGCGCTGATCACTCAGCTCATCACCCTCGCCGCCGTGATCTTCGGAGGGTGGATCGCCGTGCAGGTCTTCAGCACACGCGGCCACGGCAAGAGCGGGACCACGGTCCACATCCGCAAAGCCGTGATCAAGCGGAACAAGTTCTACGGCTGAACCTCACTGGCCGCGCCGCCCGCGCCACTGCTTCGACCGCCCCGTACGCACAAACCACCACTGAACTGCCGCCTGCGATCCGGCCAGTGCCGCTGCGAACGTGAGCGAGTCCGCCCACGAGTGATCCAAGAACAGGTGCCAAAAGACGGCGCCTAACCCCCAAGTGGCGAACCACAGAGGGATCAGTACCGCCGCCCGTACCCACCGACGGGCCCACCAGTCAGCCATCACATGCGGTGCCCCACTCGATCTCCCCATGGCCACCCGTGTACCCCAGAACCGCGTCCGGATCTCGACCACCGGTCCGCGCTACAGCCGTACCAGCAACGCCAAGAGCGGCCCCCTCGTCTCGCCAAAGTCGCGGGGCCGCTCTTGTCCAACCCGTCCTCAACAGACCTGTTGGAGGTCTCCAGCATGACCCATCGAACCGACTTCGGGCGAGTGCTCGCCCTCCTCGCCCCCGCGTTGGATGTGGCCGCATGAGCGAGCACCTGATGCGCGCCGCGCTGAACGCAGCCGAACGCGGCTGGCACGTTTTCCCGCTGCGCCCTGGCACCAAGCGGCCTGCCCTGCACGGCTCCGACCGCTGCGTGGGTACCGGCGACTGCGCCAACGGGCACCGCAAGTGGGAGCAGCGCGCCAGCACCAACCCGCAGCGCATCCGGCTGTGCTGGGAAACCTGCGACGCCAACGTGGCCATCGCAACAGGCCCGTCCGGTCTGCTCGTCGTCGACCTCGACATGCCCAAGACCACAAACAGGAAGGGCAGTTCGGACGCGCCTGACGGCGCGGCAACCTTCAGGGCGCTCTGCGAGCGCGCCGGCCATGCCGTCCCCGACACCTACCGGGTCAGGACCGCGAGCGGCGGTGAGCACCTGTACTTCACCGCCCCCGCCGGGGTGCGGCTGACCAACACGGCAGGAACCATCGGGGAGTTGGTCGACACCCGCGCATGGGGCGGCTACATCGTCGCGGCCGGCAGCACCACCCCCACCGGAGCCTACGAAGCCCTCAGCGCCCCTGAGACGGCCCCTGTGCCCGGATGGCTGCTGAGCATCCTCACACCGGCCCCCAAGCCCGTACGGGCGCCCTCAGGGCCCGTAACGGCACAATCCAGCTCATACGCTGACACGGCACTCGCCAACGAAGCCCAAAACGTCGCGTCGGCCCAACAGGGCGGGCGGGAAGCCACGTTGTTCCGGGCGGCGCGCGCCCTGGGACGGCTCGTCGCGTGGGGCGACCTCCCCGGCACGTGGTTGAGCAGGCTCTTCAGGAGGCGGGGGAGTCAACCGGACTGTCCGCTGCCGAGTGCCGCTCGACCCTGCGCAGCGCCCTGAACTGGTCCATCACCCACAACACGGCTCGCCGGGATGCGGCATGAGCACCACCCCCGCCCCCGCCTGAAGAGCCTCACCCCCACCACCACCACCGGCACCCGCCCCGCCGAACCCGCCGCGCCACGGCCGGACTTGGGCGAACCGAAGGGCGTCGCCGCAGGCGTCCCCACTGCTGTTCGCCCTGACCCGCTCAGGGACGACGGACGCCGCCCCGTGGCCTGGCTCCACATCACCGCGCCGCCGTCCTGGGGCGTCACCCCTCCGCTCATTCCTGGTGCACCTGCGGGTACGAGCGTCAGGCCATCGGCCGCGCCGCCGTCCTGCAACTGATCGCCGCTCACGGCGAACACCGCACCACCTGTTCGCTGTTGAACCCCACTCCGGAAGGCAGGGCCGCCGCATGACGACCAACGACGCCACCTCGGACCTGTGGGAAGGGTTCGAGCACATCGAACCCGAGCAGATCACCGGCCCCACCTGGGACGAACCCGTCCCCCTCCGCGCCCGCCCGCCCCTCCCCGACTTCCCGGTGGACGTCCTGCCCGCCTGGCTGGGCGGCATGGTGCGCGGGGTTGCCGAGGAGACCCAGACTCCGGCGGACCTCGCCGGATGCCTGGCCCTGGCAGTCCTGGCCACCGCCGCCGGCGGGCGGGTCAAGGTGTGCGTTCGCGGTCACTGGCGCGAGCCCGTGAACATCTACACCGCCATCGCCCTGCCCCCGGCAACCGGAAGTCCGCCGTCTTCGACCTCATGGTCAAGCCCCTTCTCGATGCGGAGAAAGCCCTGATCGAACTGTCCGGACCCGTGCGGGCGGAAGCCGAGACCTTGGCACGGCTGGCCAAGTCCGCCGCCGAGAAAGCTGCGGGCAAGGCCGCCAACGCGGAACCCGAGCACCGCGACACCCTGACCGCCGAAGCCGTCCAACTCGCCCAGGACGCCGACAAGATGAGGGTTCCCGCCGAACCGCAGCTCGTCGCGGACGACGTCACCCCGGAGAACGTCGGAACCCTCCTGGACGAGCAGGGCGGGCGTATCTCCTGCCTGAGTGCCGAGGGGGAGCTGTTCGACATCATCGCCGGCCGCTACACCGGCAAGCCCAACATGGGCATGTTCCTCAAGGGCCACGCGGGCGACATGCTCCGGGTCAACCGGCAGGGCCGCAGCGCCCAGCACGTCGACTCCCGGCGGTCACCATCGGTCTGGCCGTGCAGCCGGAAGTCCTGGACGCACTCTCCCGCATCGACGGAGCCGACGGACGCGGCCTGCTCGCCCGCTTCCTCTACTCCAAGCCCCTGTCCCTGGTCGGCTCCCGCAGCCTGACCCCCGCCCTGCTCGACGAGCAGGTGGCCGCCACCTACGCCAAGCACCTCGCGGGCCTGACGCTCGCTCTGGCGGACTGGACCGACCCCGCCCTCATCCAGCTCACCCCGAAGCCGACGCGGTACTTCTGGCCTTCCAGAAGGTCACCGAATCGCGTCTGGGTCCGGACGGGAGTTTCGCTCCGATCGTGAAATGGGCGTCCAAGCGGGACGGAGCCGTGGCCCGCATCGCCGGACTCCTGCACCTCGCCACCCACCCCGAGGACGGATGGCACAAGCCCATCGAAGCCCCGACCATGGCCGCCGCAACCCAGTTGGGCGACTACTTCACCGCGCACGCCCTGGACGTGTTCAGCGCCATGAGCGCCGACCCCGCCCACGAATCCGCGCTCACCGTCCTCGCCCAGCTCGTCTCCAGCAACCCCGCGCAGTTCACCAAACGCGAGCTGTTCCGGACGCTGCGCCCGGCAGAATTCCCCGCCATCAGCGACCTGGACCCCGCCCTCGCCCTGCTCGAAGAACACGGCTGGATCCGCCAGCTCCCGCCCCCGCCCCGCTCCGGCAAGGGCGGCCGGCCGCCCTCGCCCCGCTACGAGACCCACCCCGCATCGCACGCGGAGCCTGACACAACCCCCGACCGCCGACAGAACTGACACAACCCCCACCCAAGCCGCTGACCTGCACGAACAACCATGATCACGGTTCTGACAGAACTGAATAAAAACCTGACAGAACTCCCGGCAACCCCACCGGGCGCCCTCTGACAGAACCTCCCCGGCAAGGTTCTGTCAGGTTTTAATTCAGTTCTGTCAGAGATCCAGAACCCGGCAAAGCCGCAGGTCAACGACGTTCCGGGGAGGTTCTGTCAGTTCTGTCAGCGGATTCCCGGTTCCCACAGGATCTGAGAAGGAGTCCCCACCGTGGCCCGCCCCAAGCTGCCCGAACCCCCGACCGACCGGACCCCCGCGCGATCCTCCGGGAAGGCCTCCCGGACCGGTACCTCACCCCCGACGACATCGCCGAGATCTTCGAGGTCCCCAAAGAGACCGTCTACCAGTGGCGCAAGAAGCACGTCGGCCCACCCGGATTCCGCATCGGCAAGTACGTCCGCTACGACCCCACCGACGTTCGCGCCTACGTCACCCAGCGCAAGACCGAGGACCAGGCCGCCGCCTGACCCGCCCACAACGCCACAGCTCAGCACCCCAGGGAGGGCCACACCGTGGCCCTCCCTTCCCCATGCCCGAAGGGAACACCCCGCATGGCAGGCCACATCCAAGACCGCTGGTACAAAACCGAAACGACCGCCGCCGGCAAGACCGTGCGCGTCAAGTCCGACCGCCACGGAACCGGACTTCGCTACCGCGCCCGCTACATCGGCCCCGACGGCACCGAGAAGTCCAAGAGCTTCCCCGACCGTCAGAAGCGGCTCGCCGAGGACTGGCTCACCAACACCGCGTCCGACATGTCGCGCGGCCACTACATCGACCCGAAGGCCGCCCGGATCACCTTCAAGACCTACGCCGAGAAGTGGCTTAGGACCCACAGCGCGGACCTGTCGAGTCAGATCGTGGCCGAACAGAGGCTGCGCCTTCATGCGCTCCCGGTGCTCGGCTCCCGCCCCTGGACTCGTTCCGCCCCGAGCACATCCGCGAACTCGTGAGCACCCTGGAGACGGACCCCGCTGTCAGCGGCTCGTACGCGCGGAACATCTACGGCGACGTACGGGCCGTGCTAAGCGCGGCTGTCGACGATGGTCTGCTGCCGCGTAACCCGTGCGGCGCGAAGTCCGTACGCCCGCCGGCGGTCGAGCGGCGCCGCGTTGTGCCGTGGCTGCCCACTCAGGTGCACGCCGTTCGCGCGGGGCTCCCCGAGCGGTACAGGACCATGGTGGACACGGGAGCGGGGTGCGGACTCCGGCAGGGGGAGATCGTGGGTCTCGCTGAGGACGCGATCGACTTCGAGGGCAGCATCCTGCGGGTGGTCCGGCAGGTGAAGCTCATCCGAGGGAAGGCCGTGTTCGCCCCGCCGAAGTGCAACAAGGAGCGGGACGTACCGCTGCCGTCGGAGGTGGCTGAGGCCCTGCGTGCCCACATTGACGTCTTCAAGCCCGTCGAGATCACGCTGCCGTGGCGGAGGCCGGATGGCCCGAAGGTCTCGGCTCGCCTACTGTTCACAAACACCGCGAGCGGGGTCGTGTGGCGCAGCAACTTCAACATCCAGGAGTGGAAGCCCGCGCTCGCGCTCGCTGGCCTCATCCCGGACGCCGGGCCGGACGGCAAGTACCAGTCCGCGCGCGAGCACGGCATGCACGCCCTGAGGCACTTCTACGCGTCCGTCTTGCTGGACGCCGGGGAGAGCATCAAAGCCGTCAGCCAGTACCTTGGGCACACCGATCCGGCGCTGACGCTACGGGTGTACGCGCACCTGATGCCGTCGAGTCGGGAGCGTACGCGGAAGGCCGTTGACTCGGTTTTGCGCCCAACGTCCAATAATCGCTGACTGCTTGGCGAAAAGGTCCCTAACCTACGGCTATGGGAGTAGTCAGAACCTGCGGTTGGTGCGGTGACCGGTGCAACATGCAGTCGGTCCACACTGCCGATGTTGGCAGCGGTGGATGGGGGACCCGCAACCCGTCCAAGTGGTCTTTCGATGTGACGGGTGCGGGCATCTCAGCGTCGCTATGGCCAGCCGTGAGGTCACAGCGTGGGATAACACCAAGACTCGCCTCGTGGTGCACGGCTCTAGCACTTGGTTCCCTCGCCAGGTCGGCAAGCGCGTGTACGACGACGTCCCAACTGTCATAGCGAGCATGGCCAGCGAAGCTCACCAATGCCTCGACATCGAAGCGAACAGAGCAGCCGTCGCGCTGGCCCGTGCCGTCGTCGAGGCCACAGCAAAGGATCGTGGGATCACCACGGGCACTCTCGAAAAGAAGATCGACGCCCTGTTTGATCAGAGGCTCATTCGGGAGTACGTCAGGGACGCAGCCCATGAGGTCCGCTTCGGCGGCAACGAGGTGGCTCACGGTGACCTCGTTGCCGAGCCGATGGATACCGTTACGGCGACCGAGATCCTCGGTCTAATGGACGAGATCTTGGACGAAGTCTTCCAATCCCCGGCCCGGGTCAGACACCGCAAGGCGCAGCGCCTTGAGCGGGAGCGCCGTCTCAAGGAGGGCAAGACTCCCGACTCAGACGGCACACCGCCCCCTCCGGCGGGGACGTGGTGTCGGTGGCTGACGAGCCCCGTTCTGACCCTCACGGCCCAGGGACGGCCCAGCAGCACGGATCACCCCCTCTAAAGGGGGAAAACATGCAGGTGGGACGTTTGATGACGCCAGACGATTGCCAGTTCTCCGGGCTTAGGCATGGCCCTACCAGTGTCGCAGACATACGAAGAGGACCCGCCGCCCTGTGGACAACGAGCCCCTCACGTACAAAGCAGCAGGTCGGGCCGTGTTTCAGCCGGAGCCCACGAACAGCACGAGCAGCAGCCACACCACCGGCGCGGTCGGCAGCAGCGAGTCGAGCCGGTCCATGATGCCGCCGTGGCCCGGCAGGAGCGTGCCCATGTCCTTGATGCCGAGGTCGCGCTTGATCATGGACTCGCCGAGGTCGCCCAGCGTGGCGCTGGCCGCGACCGCGAGGCCCAGGATCAGGCCCTGCCACCAGCGGCCGTCGTCGATCAGGAACTGCATGCACAGCGCGCCCGCCACCATCGCGAAGGACACCGCCCCGAACAGGCCCTCGCGGGTCTTTCCGGGGCTGAGCGCGGGGCGAGCTTGTGCGTGCCGAAGCGCCAGCCGACGGCGTAGGCGCCCGTGTCGCTGACCACGGTCAGCAGCAGGAACGTCAAGACGCGCCAGGCGCCGTCGTCGGCGGTGAGCATCAGGGCGACGAACGTGGCCAGGAACGGCACGTAGAACGCCGCGAAGACGCCCGCCGTGACGTCCCTGAGGTAGCCCTCGGGCGGTTCCGTCATCCGCCAGACGAGGACCGCGAGCGCGGTGAGCGCCATGGCGACCCAGGCACCCTCGGGACCCCGGACGTAGCCGGCGACGACCATCGCCGCGCCGCCGACCGCGAGCGGCACGAGAGGCGCCTTGATGCCCTTGCGCTCCTGCAGCCGCGAGGTCAGTTCCCAGAGGCCCACGACGACGGCGACCGCTATGACGCCGACGAACACGGCCTTGACGACGAACAGGGACGCGATGATCACCGCACCGAGTCCGACCCCGACCCCTATGGCCGCACCCAGGTCCCGGCCCGCGCTCTTCTTCTGCGGGGCGGGCGCCGGTGACGGGACGTCGGCCATGGGCTCCGGATTCTGCGGCACCGCCCCGTAGGGCTGCGCCTGCGGCGTGTCAGAGGGCTGCGTCCGCGGGTCGTACGGCGGCGGCTGCCGTACGTCGTACGGCGGCTGCTGCGTCTCGTCGCGGAACAAGGGGCCGCTCAGCCGAGCGGCCCCCGGTCGTCATCCTGGTGTCCGCCGTATGCGGGCTCGTCGGGCACGATGGGCATGGGGCGAGTCTGCTGCGCCTCAGGCGCATCGTACGTGGGACCCGCCGGGGCAGCCCCCTGGACAGGCCCCTGGTCGGACGGCCCCCAGTACCCGGCTTGTGGCGGTGCCCCCAGGAAGAGTCGTTCATCAGACCTCGAGCAGCTCCGCTTCCTTGTGCTTGAGGAGTTCGTCCACCTGGGCGACGTACTTCGCCGTGGTGTCGTCGAGCTCCTTCTCCGCACGACGGACCTCGTCCTCGCCGGACTCCTTGTCCTTGACGAGCTTGTCCAGCGCGTCCTTGGCCTTGCGGCGGACGGCGCGGATGGACACCTTGGAGTCCTCGGCCTTGGCCCGGGCCACCTTGATGTAGTCCTTGCGGCGCTCCTCGGTCAGCTCGGGGAACGTCACCCGGATGATGTTGCCGTCGTTGCTGGGATTGACACCCAGGTCCGAGTCGCGGATCGCCTGCTCGATGTTCCGCAGCGCGGACTTGTCGAACGGGGTCACCACGGCCATCCGCGGCTCCGGTACGGAGAACGAGGCCAGCTGGTTGATCGGCGTCAGCGCGCCGTAGTAGTCGGCCACGATCTTGTTGAACATCGCCGGGTGCGCACGACCGGTGCGGATCGCGGCGAAGTCCTCCTTGGCGACCACGACGGCCTTCTCCATCTTCTCCTCGGCCTCGAGGAGGGTCTCTTCGATCACCACTTGCTCCTGCGTGTCTTGAGTAGGCCCGGCTGCTGTGCTGTGTCGGCGTCGGCGGCCGGCTGCGTCGCGTCTTCTTCCTGCACGGTTCCCGACCGGCAGGACATTGTCCATCCCCGGTCAGGGTCATCAGCCCTGGCTGCCTTGGTCACCCACAAGCGTGCCGATCTTCTCACCCTTGACGGCGCGGGCGATATTGCCCTCCGCCAGAAGCTCGAAGACCAGGATCGGAAGCTTGTTGTCGCGGCACAGCGTGATGGCGGTCATGTCCGCGACCTTGAGGTCCTGGGTGATGACCTCGCCGTAGCTGAGCGAGTCGAACTTGACGGCTTCGGAGTTCGTCTTCGGGTCGGAGTCGTAGACCCCGTCCACGCCGTTCTTGCCCATCAGCAGCGCCTCGGCGTCGATCTCCAGGGCGCGCTGGGCGGCGGTGGTGTCGGTGGAGAAGTAGGGCATGCCCATACCGGCGCCGAAGATGACCACGCGGCCCTTCTCCAGGTGGCGCACGGCGCGTAGCGGGATGTACGGCTCGGCGACCTGGCCCATGGTGATGGCGGTCTGGACGCGGCTGTCGATGCCCTCCTTCTCCAGGAAGTCCTGGAGGGCGAGGCAGTTCATCACGGTGCCGAGCATGCCCATGTAGTCGGAGCGGGCCCGGTCCATGCCGCGCTGCTGGAGCTCGGCGCCGCGGAAGAAGTTGCCGCCGCCGATGACGACGGCGACCTCGGCGCCGTCCCGCACGACGGCCGCGATCTCACGGGCGATCTTGTGCACCACGTCGGGGTCCACACCCAGGCCCCCGCCGCCGGAGAAGGCTTCTCCGGAGAGCTTCAACATGAACCGGCCGCGTACCTTGCCGTCGTCGGTCTTCTGGGGCTTGGTGGTCATGGCGTTCTCCTCATGGTGCACATACGAAGAAGGCCACTGCCGGTGGGGTGTCTGTCGCATCCCATGCTCGGCAATGGCCTCCTCGTCAGATCTGCTGTCGTCCGCCACGCGCGTGCGCGCGACGGCGTACCGGGCCGACTGCTGACGACCCTAGCGGGATTCCACCGGGCGCCGCGCGTCGATCGCGGTACGGACTCAGATGCCGACCTTGATGCGCGTGAAGCGCTTCAGGGTGACACCCGCCTCGTCCAGAACCTTCTGGACGGACTTCTTGGGGTCGAGCGCGTACGGCTGACCGAGCAGCGTCGCGTCCTTGAAGAAGCCGTTGACGCGACCCTCGACGATCTTGGCGATCGCGGCCTCGGGCTTGCCCTCGGCGCGGGTGGTCTCCTCGGCGATGCGGCGCTCGGACTCGACGACCTCGGCCGGCACGTCCTCCTTCGCCAGGTACTTCGGCGCGAAGGCGGCGATGTGCTGGGCGACGCCGCGGGCGACCTCGGCGTTCTCCTTGTCCAGCTCGACGAGGACACCGATCTGCGGGGGCAGGTCGGGCATCGTGCGGTGCATGTACGCGGAGACGTAGCCGTCGGCGTACTGGGCGAAGCGGTCCAGGACGATCTTCTCGCCCAGGTTCGCGTTGGCCTCGTCGACGAACGCCTGGACCGTCTTGCCGGGCTCGATGTCGGACGCGAGGAGCGCCGCGATGTCGGCCGGAGCGGTGGCGGCGACGTGCTGGGCGATCTGGTTGGCGACGGCCTGGAACTTCTCGCCCTTGGCGACGAAGTCCGTCTCGCACTTCAGCTCGACCAGGACACCGGAGGTGTTGTCCTCGGCGATGACGGAGACCACGGCGCCGTTCTCGGCGGAGCGGCCCTCGCGCTTGGCGACGCCCTTCTGGCCCTTGATACGGAGCGCCTCGACGGCCTTCTCGACGTTGCCGTCGGCCTCGTCGAGCGCCTTCTTGCAGTCCATCATGCCGGCGCCGGTGAGCTCACGGAGCTTCTTGACGTCGGCGGCGGTGTAGTTCGCCATGATCTGTGAATCTCTTCTCGGAGTTCGAAGTCTCGAAGTCGGCGGCGGCCGCGGGTGACGCGGGCTCCCGCCAAGGATCTACGGGCTACGAAGATCTAGGGGCTGTGGATGAACGGCGGGTGGCGCGGTCCGCACCACCCGCCCCTCCTCCTGTCAGCCCTTTGGCCCGGAAGGTCAGGCCTGCTCGGCCTCGGCGGCCGGAGCGGCCTCAGCCTCGGCGGCGGGGGCCTCGACCTCGGCGGCGGCCTCAGCCGTCTCGGCGGCGGGGGCCTCGTCGGCCTGCTCGGCGTCGGCGACCTTCTCGGTCTCGGCGGAGGTCTGGACCTCGGCGTCGGCGGCCGGAGCCTCGTCAGCCTTCTTCTCGCCCTCGAGCAGGTCGCGCTCCCACGCGGCGAGCGGCTCGCCGGCGGCCTTGTCACCCTTGGCCTCGGCGGCGACACCGGAGCGGCTGATGAGGCCCTCGGCGACGGCGTCGGCGATCACGCGGGTGAGCAGGGTGACGGAGCGGATCGCGTCGTCGTTGCCCGGGATCTTGTAGTCGACCTCGTCGGGGTCGCAGTTCGTGTCGAGGATGGCGACGACCGGGATGTTGAGCTTCCGGGCCTCACCGACCGCGATGTGCTCCTTCTTGGTGTCCACGATCCAGACGGCGCTGGGGACCTTGGACATCTCGCGGATACCACCGAGGGTCTTCTCCAGCTTGGCCTTCTCGCGCGAGAGCACGAGAAGCTCCTTCTTGGTGAGACCGGACGCGGCGACGTCCTCGAAGTCGATCTGCTCGAGCTCCTTGAGGCGCTGCAGACGCTTGTAGACGGTGGAGAAGTTGGTGAGCATGCCGCCCAGCCAGCGCTGGTTGACGTAGGGCATGCCGACGCGAGTGGCCTGCTCGGCGATGGCCTCCTGCGCCTGCTTCTTCGTGCCGACGAACATGACCGTGCCGCCGTGGGCGACGGTCTCCTTGACGAACTCGTAGGCGCGGTCGATGTACGACAGCGACTGGAGCAGGTCGATGATGTAGATGCCGTTGCGCTCGGTGAAGATGAAGCGCTTCATCTTCGGGTTCCAGCGACGGGTCTGGTGACCGAAGTGGACGCCGCTTTCCAGCAGCTCCGCATCGTGACGACGGCCATGGCCGTTCTCCTTGATTTTCTCGGTTGTGCCGCGAGCACCGGACGGCACTCGCGCCTGACGCCCACGTGCGCTTGCCCAGAGGACCGAGGAGCGCTGACACCGGTTTCGTCTTGCGACGGAGGACCGGTTGCCGGGGCGTGCGAAGTCGACCCGGTCACCCGGATCGCCAAAGGAAGTGTACGGGACCCGCGAGGCACCGGGTGACGCCGTTGTCCACAACCCCGCACCGGCCCACAGGTCCCGGCCATGATCGCCTCGGATACGGCACGGTTTGCCCTATGCGGACGCGACGACATGACCGAACTGCCCGTACTGTCCAGGCCCTTCTGCTGGCGCTCCTCCTGACCCTCCTGACCTGCACGACCCGGGCCATCGGCGCCCCTCCCCGGCCCCCGGACCCCCACCCTCCGTACCGGCACTCGCGAGCACCTGGCCGGTCGGCTCACACCCCCTGGTCCTACGAGGCTGGGAGCCCCGGCGACGGTCTACGCCCGGGGCCACCGAGGCGTGGACCTGGCAACCCCGGCCGGCGCCCAGGTGCGAGCGGTCGCGGCGGGCCGGGTGTCCTTCGCCGGCCGGGTGGCGGGCAGAGGCGTGGTGTCGGTGGAGCTCGCGGGCACAGACCTCCGCACGACCTACGAGCCGGTGACCGCGACGGTGAAGAAGGGAGCCGAGGTGGAGCCGGGCGGTGTGGTCGGCACGGTGGAGATCACCGGCTCCCACTGCCCGACGGCATGCGTGCACTGGGGCCTGTTGAGAGGGGAGACGTACTTGGACCCACTGGCGCTACTGCCCCCATGGCTACTGAACAGAGGCCCGTCACGCCTGCTGCCGGTCCTCGCAGCGCCCGCCTTTCAGAGGCGCGGGGAACTGCGCGCCCAGCCCCCACCGGCCGCACAGACGAAACTCAACCCAGAACCCCCCGCAAAGCCATACTCACCGCAGCCTCCGTAATCACCGAAGGATCCTCCGCGGCACCCAGCTCGATCCGCCGCACAGCCGCATCGACGACCCCCTAAAAGCAACATCGCCGCCAGCCGAGGCTCCCCGTGCCCCATCTCCCCAGCGCGGAGACGATCATCGCGACAAGCCCCCCGTGCGCGGCCCGGATCTTCTCCCGGGCCCCCGCATCCAGCTCACTCGCGGAGATGGCGACGACAGCCCGGTGCCGCCGGTCCCCGACCAACGCCAGCTGCTGCCGCACATACGCCTCGACCTTGCCCTCCGCCGAGGACGCCCCCTCCATCGCCGCCGACACATCCGCCGCCCACACGGGAAAGTCGACCTCGCACAGCTCCTCGACGACGGCGGCCCGGGAGCGGAAGTACTCGTACACGGACGACCGCGCGAGCCCCGTCCGCTCGGCCAGGGCCGGGAACGTCAACGCCTCCGTCCCGCCCTCGGACAGCAGGGAACGAGCCGCGTCCAGCAGGGCGGCTCGCTGCATCGACCGGTGCTCGGCCACGGAGGCCGCTCGAATCCTTGGCACGTCAACCACTCTACGGACGGCGCACCCCGGCGGGAGTGACCCAGGCCATGCAGGCACGATTCTGCGAGGTCACCCGGGCCGTACTACTTCTGCTCAGCGGCCAAAACTCGCCAGCTTGGCGCGGAGCTGCAGCACGGACTTGGTGTGGATCTGGCTGACCCGGCTCTCGGTCACCCCGAGCACGTTGCCGATCTCGGCGAGGGTGAGGCCCTCGTAGTAGTAGAGCGTGACGACGGTCTTCTCCCGCTCGGGCAACGTGTTGATCGCCCGCGCCAGGAACCGCCGCAGCTCCCGGCCCTCGGCCACCTCCACCGGGTTGTCGGCGGCGGTGTCCTCCAGGGTGTCCATCAGGCTGAGCCGGTCGCCGCCCTCGCCGCCGGCGTGCAGCAGCTCCTCCAGGGCGACCACGTTGGCCAGCGACAACTGGCTGAAGACGGCGTGGAGTTCCTCCACCGCGATGCCCATCTCGGCGGCCACCTCGCCCTCGCTGGGGTGCGCCTGAGCCGCGCCTCCAGCGTGGCGTACGCCCGCTCCACGTTCCGCGCCTTCTGCCGCACCGAGCGCGGGATCCAGTCCAGCGCGCGCAGTTCGTCGATCATCGCGCCCCGGATGCGAGTGATCGCGTACGTCTCGAACTTGATCTCCCGCTCGATGTCGAACTTCTCGATCGCGTCGATCAGTCCGAACACCCCCGACGACACGAAGTCCGCCTGTTCCACATTGGGCGGCAGCCCGACGCTCACCCGTCCCGCGACGTACTTGACCAGCGGCGAGTAGTGCAGGATCAACTGCTCGCGCAGCCGCTCGTCGCCCGTCGTCTTGTACGACCGCCACAGCTCCTCGAGCGTCGAGGGAGCGGGCGGCCGGACGCTGCCACCGTCACGGGCGGCTGGGGGATCGCCGCCCGGTCGGACCCGGAGGTGTGCTGGGGCATTCGTCGCCTTGTGCCGTTCTGCTGTGAAGTGGGGGTGCCTGGGTGAGGTGTCGGAGTGGTGCCGTGATTGCCGTTCTGCGCCGGAATCCCCGTGAGCGTAGCGTGACTGGAGTGTCGCGGTGTGCGAAGGCCAGGGCATGGACCGGGCACGGACGCGTTCGACGGGGTACCGGAACGGGTCGCCCCGATTGCTCTGCGTGATCATCGGAATGCGCCAACTGCGGGAATTCCCAAGGGTGTCGGGGTTCCCCGGACGGCCGAACACGCTCGGTCAGCGGCGCCCGCCGGTGTCCCGGACCGAGATCATCGCCTGGCGTGTCAACTTCCAGCCGTCGCCGTGTCGTTCGACGTAACCAAGTGCTCGGAGTTCGTACAGTCTCGCGACCGCGTCGTCCTGTGTGGTCTGTGCTCCGCGCGCGATCTCCCCGGTTCCGCCGCCCTGTTGCCGGGCAGTGCGGCGAGGACGCGCCGGGCGGCCGGCTCCAACAGGTCGCGCGGGAGCACCGGTCCGCGGCGGTCGGGGGCCAGTTCGCCCATGCCGCCGACGAGTTCGACGACTTCGGCCGCGTCGGTGACCAGCACGGCTTCTCCGCGCAGGAGTTCATGCACTCCGGCCGACAGCGCGCTCGTGGCCGGCCCGGGCACTCCTATCGTGTGGCGGCCCAACCGCTGCGCGGCCCGGGCCGTGACGAGTGAACCGCTCCGGTACGCGGCCTCGACCACCACGGTGCCTCGCGTGAGCGCCGCGATCACCCTGTTCCGGAGGATGAACCTGCTCGGCGTCGGATGCTCGCCGGGCGGCAACTCCCGATCACCAGGCCCTGTTCGGCGATCCTGCCGATCAACTGGGCGTGCCCGCGCGGGTAGGGGCGGTCGACGCCGCAGGCGAGCACGGCGGCGGTGGCCCCGCCCGCGCCGAGGGCGCCGCGATGGGCGGCGCCGTCGACTCCGTAGGCACCGCCGGACACGACCACCCAGCCGCGCTCGGCGAGGCCTGCGGCGAGGGTGGCCGCCATGTGGGCGCCGTACTCGGTGCAGGCGCGGGCGCCGACGACCGCGACGGATTCGAGCGCCCACACACGGAGGTTGGGCTGCCCGCACCCACAGTCCGATGGGCCGCGCGTCCCCGAGGTCGTCGAGCTGGGCGGGCCACTCGGCGCCACCGGGGCACACGAACCGGACACCGGCGGCCTCCGCGACGGCCAGATCCCGCCCCGGCTCGACCAGCCGGGCCCGCGCACACAACCCACCCCACCGCTTGTCGGTCACCCCGGTGAGCTGCGGCCCGCCACGCCTGAGCCGCCGGGCCACTTCCACGGCCCCCAACTCCCGGATCCACCGCCCGGCGACCTCGTCACCGGGCTCGACGACCCGAGCGAGGAAGACACGGGCGCGAAAGTCACCGCCCATGTCGCCGTGTGCGGTCACCTGCCTGACCTCTCCAGGACGCTCGGGAAGCCCGCGCCGGGCTCGCCTTTCGCGGTCACGTGCCGGTCCCCTCCATCACCGACGAGGAATCCGGCCTCCGGTCCACTGTCCGCGGTCACGTGCCGGTCCGCTCCATAACCGTCGAGGAACCCGGCATCCGACCCACCACCCGCAGCCACACGCCGGCCCCCTCCAGGACCGGCGACGAATCCGCCGCCGGACTCATCGCAAGCGGTCGCATGCCAGCGCCCTCCAGCCCCGCCGACGAACCCGGCATCCGACTCATCGTCCTCAGCCAGACGCGGGCCCCTTCCATCGCCGATGAGGAATCCGGCCTCCGGTCCACCATCCAAGGCCACACGCCGATCCCTCCAGCACCGCCAAGGAACCCGGCATCCGACCCACCACCCGCAGCCACACGCCGGCCCTCTCCAACCCCGCCAAGGAACCCGCCGCCCGACTCATCCCGCGCGGTCACGTCAACGCCCCGATAGCCATCGGCACGCCCCGCGGTACGCCCGTGCGGAGTTGGAGGGCGAGGGCGACGTCGGTCGCGCCGGGGCGGTCGTGGCCGACCAGGTCCGCGACCGTCCAGGCCACGCGCAGCACCCGGTCGAGCCCGCGCGCGGTGAGCGCACCGCGCTCCAGGCTGCGCTCGGCCTCGTCCATCGCGCCGCGCTCGGCGTGCCAGCGGCTGCGCAGTTCGCGGCCGGGCACCTCGCTGTTGGTGCGCCAGGGCGTGTCCGCGAACCGTGCCGCCGCCCGCTCCCTGGCCGCCCGCACCCGGTCCGCGACCGTCGCCGTGGACTCACCCCGCGAACCCCGCCCGGTGAGCTGGTCCCGGGTGACCCGGTCCACCTCCACCCGCAGGTCCACCCGGTCGAGCAGTGGCCCGGAGAGCCGGGCCTGGTACCGGCGGATCGACATCGGTGCGCATTCGCACAGGTCGTCGGTCTGCGAGAAACGGCCGCACGGACACGGGTTGGCGGCCAGCACCATCAGGAACCTCGCCGGGAACCGCACGACGCCCGCACTGCGCGCGATCACCACGTGCCCGGCCTCCAGCGGCTGTCGTAGCGCGTCCAGGGCCTGGCCGCTGAACTCGGGGTTTCGTCCAGAAAAAGCACGCCTCGATGAGACAACGACACCGCTCCGGGCCGTGCGATCCCCTGTCCGCCCCCGACGAGGGCCTGCATCGTGGCCGAATGGTGCGGGGCGCAGTAGGGGGCGACGTCGATCAGGGGTTTGCCCGGGGCAGCAGGCCCGCCACCGAGTGGACCGCCGTGACCTCCAGCGACTCCTGCCGGCCGAGCCGGGGCAGGACGGCGGGCAACCGCTCCGCGAGCATCGTCTTGCCGGCACCCGGCGGGCCTTCGAGGAACAGATGGTGACCGCCGGCCGCCGAGACCTCCACCGCCGTCCGCGCCGAGAACTGGCCGACGACATCGGCGAGGTCGTGCCCCGGGTCGTGCTGGGACGCGCCCACGCTGTGCATCCCCGTGGCCGCGCCCGTGCCGGGCAGGCGCAGCCCGGCGAGCAGCGGGTCGGGGCGGCCGAGGTCGTCCGGGTCCTCGTCGGGCACGGGTTCGTCCGCGAGTACGGCGATCAGCTGCCGCAGGGTGCGCACGCCCAGGACGGACACCCCGGGCACGAGGGACGCCTCGGCGGCGGCGCATTCCGGGACGACGACCTGCTCGTAGCCGGAGTCCGCTGCGGCCAGTACGGCGGGCAGGATGCCCCGGACCGGCCGCACCCGTCCGTCCAGGCCGAGTTCGCCGATCATCACGATGTCGGCGAGCACCCGGGGATCGATCCGCTCCGCCGCTCCCAGCACCGCCGCGGCCACCGCCAGGTCGAAGCCGCTGCCGCTCTTGGGGACCGACGCCGGGCTGAGCCCCACCGTCAGTTTCTTCTGCGGCCAGGCGCAGCCGAGTTGACGACCGCGGCCCGCACCCGGTCCTTGCTCTCCGTCAGGCTCTTGTCGGGCAGTCCCACCAGCGTGAACGCGGCGACACCCGGTTCGAGGTCGGCCTGTACCTCGACGACCACGCCCTCGACGCCCACCAGCGCCACCGAACACGTACGAGCGAACCCCATCTCAGACCACCCCCGGGCGTGCTCGACCACGGCCCTGCCGCGCCGGGGCACGACGACGCCCACCAGGTCGATACGGACCCCTCCTGGCGGGGCTCCGCCGTGCGCGTGGATCCAGCGCTCGGCGAGGCCTCGTAGGCGCTCCGCCTTCTCGGGTGTGACGGCGGCCATCGGGTGCTCGAAGGCGCCCGTCCGCCGGGTCTTGACCTCGCAGACCACCAGGACGTCGCCGTCCCGCGCCACGATGTCGATCTCTCCGGTCCTGCCACAGCGCCAGTTGCGCTCCAGGACCGTCATGCCGGCCGCGGCCAGCCGTCGTGCGGCCACCGTCTCGCCGAACCTGCCGAGTGCACTGCGTGCGTTCATGTCGGCACCACCTCCGGCACCCACCGTCACGCGGAACGGCCCACCAAGTGGATCTTGGTGGGCCGTTCAGTGCTTGTGGACAACTCCGTCACCCGCACGAGCGACAGTCTCTCGGCGGGTCACCGCCGTCAGCCGCCCGGCAGCTCCAGATCGCTCTTGTTCAACTCCTCGATGTTCACGTCCTTGAACGTGAGCACGCGGACCTGTTTCACGAAGCGAGCCGGTCGATACATGTCCCACACCCAGGCGTCCGCCATGGACACCTCGAAGAACACCTCACCCTGGACCGAGTGCACCTGCATCTCATAGTCGTTGGTGAGGTAGAAGCGCCGTTCGGTCTCGATCACGTATTTGAACAGACCGACGACATCGCGGTACTCCCGGTAGAGCTTCAGCTCCATCTCGGTCTCGTACTTTTCGAGGTCCTCGGCGCTCATGGCATGTTCCCCTTCACCCGTGCGATCCCACCATTGTGCGCCCGTCCCGCCAGCCCCTAGACGATTTCGGTGTCCAGGGTCACGGGCCCGGCCGGGGACCTTCGTCGAGCAGCCTGCGGAGCAGCTCGGCGAGTCTGGTCGGATACACCGTCTCATGCGCCAGGTCCAGTTCCCGGCACGTCCACCAACGTGCTCCGGAGACGCTGCGCCGCTCCAGCTCGGTGAGGGCGGTGGCGCCGGGCACTCCGTCGGCCGTGGCGGCCGTCCTGGCCAGGTAGTACCACTCGTCCTGGTCCCAGCGGCGGCCCGCGAACGGGAAGGAACACGTCCGCGTCCACAGCACCGGGCCGAGTTCGACCTGGGTGATGCCGGTCTCCTCCGCGAGTTCCCGCAGAGCGGCCTCCTCGTGGGTCTCGTCGCCCTCCAGGCCGCCGCCCGGCGTGAACCACCAGTCGTCGGCCGGGTCGTCCGGCTCGTGCCCGTGGAGCAGCAGGATGCGGTCCTGCGGGTCGAGCAGGATCACCCGGGCGACCCTGCGCAGCCCGCCGGTGTACGAGTCGTCGTAGGAGCCCTCCTCGGTGGCCTCAGCGGGCACCGGCGGGCTCCGTCCGGGTGCGGGCGCGGCGGCCGGCCGCGAGCTTGGCGATCGGGCCGTAGGCGCCGCCACCGAGGACGAGGACCGCGCCCGCGACGATGATCACGAGGATCACGCCCAGCGGGCCGGGGTGAGACAGGCCGCCGAGGGTCTCGAAGCCGGTGGGGCGCTCCAGCATGCCCTTCATGGGCCATACGACGGCGTCCACGCGGGCGCTCACGGCGCTGCTCGCGACGGTGCCGCTGGCGACGTCCGTGAGGTGGGCGCTGGAGTCCAGGGAGCCCTGGCGTTCGTCACCGAGGAGGAACAGGCGGCCCTTGGGGACCTTCACCGCGGGGATGGTCTTGTCCTCGACCGCGCCGCCCTTGAGGTACCCCTCGGCGATCTGCTTGCCGTTGACGACCAGCTTGCCGTTCGTGCAGCAGGAGACGGTGTCCCCGCCGACGGCGACCACGCGCTTGACCACGGGGGCGTTCGTCACCCAGGTCTTGTCGGTGAAGACGACGACGTCACCCCGGCGCACCTCACCGCCGTCGATCCGCTGGGCGAGCACCCGGTCGCCCATGGCGATGGTCGGTGTCATCGAGCCGGTGGGCACCGTGTACGGCCGGTAGACGACCGCTCCCCAGCCGAATCCGCCGAGGAACAGCACAAGGCCCAGCGCGACGGCCAGTCGGACAGCCTCTGTCCGGTCCGGCTGCCCACCGGGCCCTTGCCAGTGCCACCGCCGGTACGCGGGGCCGTACGTGTTGCGCTCTCGCCACCCATGGGTCCGCACCCTACCCGGCGGTACCGAGGGTGGTCAGCCCTTCCTCCGGGACCATGGTCAGAAGCTCTACAAGCCCTTTACTCGTCCTTGCCCGAGCGCTTGCGGCGCCACAGGACCAGCGGCAGCACACCGATGAGGGCGAGTCCCTCCGGGGCGGCCGTCAGCAGGCGGGAGGCGGAGGCCTGGGTGTTGATGCCCGTCTGGTCGAAGGTGTCCGGGATCGGCAGCGTGCCCCAGCGGTTGATGGGCCAGGCCTTGACGATCGCGCGGCCGACGACCTCGTTCACCGGGACCATGCCGTGGTGCTTGTCGGACTGGTTGTAGCGCGAGTCCCGCGAGTTCTGCCGGTGGTCGCCCATCACCCAGATGTCGCCCTTGGGGACCTTGACGGTGAACTGGCCGCCCTGGTCGTCGTTGGTGCACGGGGTGTTGCCGGGGTACACGTACGGCTCGTTCAGCGCCTTGCCGTTGACCATCAGCGGGCCCGTGCCGCTGCAGGAGACGGTGTCGCCGCCGACGCCGATGACCCGCTTGATGAGGTCCTTCTCCTGGGCGGAGGGCATCAGGCCGATCCAACTGAGCACCGTCTGCAGGGCGTTGGGGTTCGCCGCGGGCTCGCCCGCCAGCCAGTCGTCCGGGTCGTGGAAGACGACGACCTCGCCGCGCTCGGGCTTGGAGCCGAACCACGGGGTGAGCTTGTCGACCAGGACACGGTCGCCCTGCTGGAGGGTGTTCTGCATCGAGTCCGAGGGGATGGAGAACGCCTGCACCAGGAACGTCTTGATCAGCAGCGCGAGGACGAGCGCGATGACGACCAGGATCGGCAGCTCCTTCCAGAAGGAGCGCGGCTTCCTCGGCTGGGGTCTGGTCGCCCGGGCCCTGCTCCTCGGTGCGGGTCGCGTCGCCCGGCGCCGTACCGTCCACGTCCGCTCCGGAGTCACTCCCGGAGGTCACGGCGCTGTCCGCGGCCGGGGCGGGTGCTTCCACGGGACGTCCGTGGTGCTCCTCGCCGTCGTGTCCGGACCGTGCGCCAACCGCCACATCCCCACGCCAACTCCTTACTCTGTGCCGCCGCCTGCCCCATCCTCGGCGCAGGCCCACCACTCCCATAACGAGCGGGAGTTCCGCAGGGCTCGGGAGTTGGACCGATCCGTTCGGATCGACCGGGGCAACCCTATGCGACAGTTCGGGACCGGCGGTCGTCCCCGACACGGAGTTGGAAACCGATGCGAAGGTTTTAGGTTCATTCAGACTGGTCCAGTGCCCCATGGGCCAGGCGATCACCTTGGCCCGTCCCACCACCAGGCTGAGCGGGACCGTCCCTCCGTAGCTGGTGTTCTGGTGGGCCCGGGAGTCCGCCGAGTTGCCCCGGTGGTCGCCCATCACCCACAGCCGGCCCTTGGGGACGGTGATGTCGAACGGTGTTTCGGACGGTGCGTTCCCGGGATACAGGTAGTCGCCCTCGGTGAGCGGTACGCCGTTGACGGTCATCCGGCCTTGCGCGTCGCAGCACTTGACGTGGTCACCGCCGACGCCGATGACCCGCTTGATGAGGTCCTTCTCATTGTCCGACGGCAGCAGGCCGATGAACTGGAGGCCTTCCTTGACCTGCTTGACCACGATGGGGTCGTTCTTCTTGGTGGTCTGCTCGTCCGCGAGCCAGCCGCCCGGGTCGTGGAAGACGACGACGTCACCGCGCTTGGGCTCGGAGCCGAACCACGGGGTGAACTTGTCGACCAGGACCCGGTCCCCGATGCGGATCGTCTGCTCCATGGAGCCGGACGGGATCACGAACGCCTGAAGGAGGAAGGTCTTCAGGACGAGGGCTATGAGAACGGCGACACCGACCAGGAGAGGTATCTCCCGGACCGCGGACCGCCGTCGGCGCCGCTTGACCTTGCGCTGGAGCTTGCGCCGCTCGGCCCGGCTGCGGCCGCCTCCCCGGAGGGGGCGGGCGCGCCGGCGCGCCGGGAGCCGGTCGGCAGCAGGTTCTCGTTCCCGAAGGAGCCGCCCGGTGTCGCGCCGCGCGGTTTGCCGCGGTTACCCATGGGCGCCGTCCGCGGCGGGTACGCGCGCGTAGGCGTCGGGTCGGACGAGGTGGGTCCAGTGGCCGGCGGGCCAGACGATCCAATCGGCTCGTCCGATGACGTCACCAACAGGAATCATGCCTCCGCCCGGGTCGCCCAGGTGGTCCCGGGAGTCACGTGAGTCGCCGCGATGGTCGCCGAGCACGAAGAGGGTGCCGTCGGGCACCACGACGTCGAATGCCACGCCGGACGGGGTGTCCCCGGGGTACAGGAACGCCGTCTCGTCGACCGACCGCCCGTTCACCTGGAGCCTCCTCCTCGTCGCAGCAGACCACGTGGTCTCCCCCCACACCCACAACGCGCTTGATGTAGTCGGCGTCCCCGAAATAGCCGGTGCCGTCGAACACGACGATGTCGCCGCGCCGCGGATGAGCACCGAAACGGTACGCCAACTTATTTACGAGAACGCGGTCGCCGATCCTCAATCCGGACTCCATTGATCCGCTGGGAATCTGGAACGGCTGCAGCAGGAAGGTGTTGAGCAGCAGCACAAACACCAGACAGACGAGGACGGTCAGGGTGATCCGGCCGCCGGGGAGCCAGTCGGCGGCGCGCGACACCAACGCGAAACGCGACCGTCCCTCCGGTCCTGCCGGGTCCGAGGTGTCCTCGGAGTCGGGAGGGCGGGAGGAGCGGTCGCGCTCCGTAGGCTGTGCTTCGGTGTCCATCGGAGCCAGATGTTATCCGGCCCCGATGAGAACCCCGTCGCGACCTCAGTTGTCGCGCTTCTCCTTGATCTTCGCGGCCTTGCCGCGCAGGTCACGGAGGTAGTACAGCTTCGCGCGACGGACGTCACCACGGGTCACGAGCTCGATCTTCTCGACGATCGGGGTGTGCACCGGGAAGGTGCGCTCGACGCCGACGGAGAACGAGACCTTGCGGACCGTGAAGGTCTCGCGGACACCGGCGCCCTGGCGACGGATGACTACGCCCTTGAACTGCTGCACACGGGAGCGGTTGCCCTCGATGACGCGGACGTGGACGTTGACGGTGTCACCCGGGCGGAACGCCGGGACGTCGGTGCGCAGCGAGGCGCCGTCGACGATGTCGAGCAGGTGGGACATGTCGTCTGCTTTCTTCATCGATGCCACAGGTCACCGACGGGAGATAGGTGTGGAGAAGGATGCTGTTCGTGTCGGGGCGGGCGTCATGTCCCCCTGTGGCAGGGGCGCACGCCGGACGACGCACAACAGCGACCTATTCTTCCATGCCCTCCGGCCTGCGCCAAAATCGGCCGTAGGGCTCGCCCTCGGGGTCCGGTGACCAGCCCAGGACCGAGAGCATCTCGCGGTCCTTCTTGTCGAAGGTCTTCGGCTCGCAGCGCTCGATCAGGTCCGGGCGGTGGGCGGCGGTGCGCTTCAGCGCCTCGTCGCGTCGCCAGCGGGCGATCCTGCCGTGGTGACCGCTGAGCAGCACGTCCGGGATTCCCTGGCCGCGCCACTCGGGCGGCTTGGTGTAGATCGGCCCTCCAGGAGGTTGGCCATGGCGCCGGGCGCGAAGGAGTCGTCGCGGTGGGACTCGGCGTTGCCCAGGACACCGGGCAGCAGCCGGGCCACGGCCTCCGTGACGACCAGGACGGCCGCCTCACCGCCGGCGAGGACGTAGTCGCCGATGGACACCTCGTAGACGGGCATCCGGGTCGCGTACTCGTCGATCACGCGCCGGTCGATGCCTTCGTAGCGGGCGGGCGTGAAGACCAGCCAGGGCCGCTCGGAGAGCTCGACGGCGAGTTCCTGGGTGAAGGGGCGTCCGCTGGGGTGGGCACGACGAGCGCGGGCGTACCGGAGCCCGTCTCGTAGCCGTCGGCCAGGACGGTGTCGAGTGCCTCGCCCCAGGGCTCGGTCTTCATGACCATGCCGGGGCCGCCGCCGTAGGGGGTGTCGTCGACGGTGTTGTGGCGGTCGTAGGTCCAGGAGCGCAGATCATGCACGTGCACATTCAGCTGTCCACGCGCGCGCCTTGCCGACGAGGGAGACGTTCAGCGGGTCGAGGTACTCGGGGAAGATCGTGACGACGTCGAGCCTCATGCGTCGGCATCCCCGGAGGAGGGTTCCCTGGAAGGGGCTTCGTCGGAAGAGACGTCCTCCGAAGGGTCGTCGTCCGAGGAGTCGTCCTGGGAGGACACGATCTCCGCCTGGTCGTCGATCAGCCCGGGCGGCGGGTCGATGACCGCGCGCTGCTCCTCCAGGTCGATCTCGATGACGATCGACTCCACGAAGGGGATCATCACCTCGCTGCCGTCGGGACGCTCGACGATGAAGAGGTCCTGGGAGGGCAGGTGCGAGATCTCGGTGATCCGGCCGACCTCCTCGCCGTCCTTGGTGACGACGTCGAGGTCCATCAGCTGGTGGTCGTAGTACTCGTCCTCCTCCTCGGGCAGCTCCTCCGGGTCGACCTCGGCGATCAGGAGGGTGTTGCGCAGGGCCCTCGGCGCCGGTGCGGTCGGCGACGCCCACGAAGCGGAGGATGAGGCGGCCACTGTGGACGCGGCCCGTCTCGATGGTGAGCGGACCCGTCGGGGCGGGGTCCGTGAACAGGACGGCACCGGGCGCGAGCCTCAGCTCGGGCTCGTCGGTGCGTACCTCGACGGTGACCTCGCCCTTGATGCCATGGGCACGGCCGATCCGTGCGACTACCAGTTGCACGTGTCCACATCTCCTGTTTCATGCAGATCGGGCCGGGGACGGCCAGTGGCCCTCCCGGCCCCCGGGACCGGCCCGGCGGATCCGGTCGCAGACGCGGGGCCTGGCACGCCCAGCTGCGGCGTTGCCGTCGGTCGCCGACGCTTCGCGTCGACTCCCTCCTCCGCCTTGCAGCTGGACGCACCAGGCCCCGCTCGCGTGTGCCGTGAAGCAGACGCTGATTTCCTGCGACCTGACCCGCCTAACCGGCCCCGCCGGTGTGCGATATGAGCGTCAGCGGACGTGGTCGACGTCGACAAGGTCGACGCGGACACCTCGGCCGCCGATGGCGCCCACGACGGTGCGCAGAGCGCGAGCGGTGCGGCCGTTGCGACCGATCACCTTGCCGAGGTCGTCGGGGTGCACCTGACCTCCAGCACGCGCCCGCGACGCAGGTCGCGGGAGGCGACCTGCACATCGTCAGGATTGTCGACGATGCCCTTCACGAGGTGCTCGAGAGCCTCCTCGAGCATGCTCAGGCCTCGGTCGACTCGGACTCGGCGGCAGCCTCGTCCTTCTTCTCAGCCTTCTTCTTCTGGGTGATGGCCTCACCCTTGCCCTGGTCGTCGCCACCGAGGGCGTCGAACACCGGGCGCGCCGCCTTCGGCTCGGCCACGAGCAGCGGAGCCGGGGCCGGCAGGCCCTTGAACTTCTGCCAGTCGCCGGTGAGCTTCAGGATGGCGAGGACGGGCTCGGTCGGCTGGGCGCCGACACTCAGCCAGTACTGCGCGCGGTCCGTGTCGACCTCGATGCGCGAGGGGTTCTGCACCGGGTGGTACAGACCGATCTCCTCGATGGCCCGGCCGTCACGGCGGGTCCGGGAGTCGGCGACGACGATGCGGTAGTGAGGCGAACGGATCTTGCCCAGACGCTTCAGCTTGATCTTGACTGCCACGGGAGTGGGTTCTCCTGATTTTGACGTGGTTGGGCACGGCGAGATGGCCGCGTGGGGTTGCGGTACCCGAGTGCCCGATGGACGCGTCAGCCGGAGGCGAGAGGGTTCCTGTGCGGCTGTCGAGTACAGCTAGCCATTGTGCCACACCCTGGCGGTCCGCCCGACCGGGAGCAGGCCCCCACCTGCTCCCGCCCGCGCGGAAACGACACCCGGCGCCGGGAGGTGACCGGCGCGGGTGTGCGCAACCCGGCCCGCGGGATGCGGCTGCCACGAGCAGCCGCGTCCTCAGGCCGCCACGGCCTCCGGAATGCGGAAGGGCTTGCCGCAGCCCCCGCACACGATCGGCGCCTGGGCCAGCACCGACGGGACGACCCGCACGTTACGACCGCAGTCGCACACCGCTTTGACGCGGACGCCGCCACCGGACGAGCCGTGACGGGCGGCCGGGCCGCGGAACGTGCGGGAGGTGTCGGCCGAGGTGGCGACGGTGTGTGCCTTGAGCGCGCGCTGGAGGCGCTCGATCGTCGGCCGGTACCGCCGCTTGGCCTCGGGGTTGAGCTGGACCAGCGAGAAGCCGCTGCTGGGATGCGGTTCGTCGGGGTGGTCCAGGCCCAGCTCCTCGGCGATCGCGAGGAATCTGCGGTTGTGGTAGCGGCCGGCGCGGGACGTGTCACGCACGCCGCGCGAAGCGGCGATGCCATGGACTGCCTCATGCAGCAGTCGCTCGAAGGAGAGCTCGTGTCCGCAGGCGGACGACGACTCTCCGATCAGGGACTCGGGCGCGGCCAGATCGGGCAGTTCGGGGTGGTACCGCTGAATGTCGGCCCACGCCTCTGCCAGCTCTGCGGCGAGAACAGGTGGTGTCTGTGTCGTGCTCACGTAATGACAACGAGCCGGAGTGCCCCTGTGTTCCGATTCCGGGGCATCCCAAATAATTTGCACGTACCCGTCAGTTGCCGCTGATGCGTCCGGAGGAGGGCGGGTGCGCTGATCTGCGGAGAAGCCTCACAGCTCATCACAAGCTGGTGCGTAGTCCTCCGTACGACCCGGCGTGTAGACGGTGTCCGCACGCCGGGGTAGCTGTACTCCGCCGTTGCGCAAGAGGCGTTTCGGTCGCTCTCCCGCCGGAGGGCGTCACCTCAGTAAGCGCGTGCGACGACCGCGACGTTACCGGGTGCCTCGTCGGCGTCCGGGACCGACCCGTCCTCGGCGACCAGACACCGCACGGTCACCGCGTGCTCGGCCAGCTCGGCCTCGCCCTCCTCGCCGAGCGTCGCCCACGGGATGCGCGCCCAGCCGCCGGCACTCGCGGCCTCGACGGCCTCCGCGACCGTCGACACCTCCGAGGTCCGCGACTCGCGCCGCTCACGCGACTGCTTCAGCAGCAGCGCCTGGTCCTCCTCCAGAACTACGGGAAGCAGCTCTACGAGAGCGTCGATCGCGACCGGCTCCTTGCCTCCCGGGATCCGGCGGGCCAGCATCGCGGTGCCGTTCTCCAGGTCACGGGGTCCGACCTCGATCCGTACCGGCACGCCCTTGAGCTCCCAGTCGACGGCCCGGCGCCCGAAGGGGACGTCCGTGCGGTCGTCGACGCGGACGCGCACGCCCGCCGCCTTCAGCCGGGCGCCGATCTCGCGGACCTTGGCCAGAACCGCCTCGTCGCCCTTGATCGCGAGGACGACGACCTGGATCTGCGCCAGCCGCGGCGGCACCCGGAGTCCGTCGTCGTCGCCGTGCATCATCACCAGGGCGCCGATCATGCGCGTGGTGGAGCCCCAGGAGGTCTGCCAGACCAGCTCCTGCTTGCCTTCCCTGGACAGGTACTGCGTGTTGAAGGCCTTCGCGAAGTTCTGGCCCAGCTCGTGACTGGTCGCCATCTGCAGCGCCTTGCCGTCGCCCATCATCCCTTCCAGGGTGAGGGTGTTGATGGCTCCGGCGAACCGCTCCTTGACCGTCTTGCGACCCGGTACGACGTCCATCGCGAGGACGTTGACCATGAAGTCCTCGTACACCTGGCGGTGGATGTGCGCGGCGAAGTCGCGCGCCTCCTCGTAGGTCGCGTGCGCCGTGTGGCCCTCCTGCCAGAGGAACTCGCTGGTGCGCAGGAACAGGCGGGGGCGCAGCTCCCAACGGACCACGTTGGCCCACTGGTTGATCAGCAGGGGCAGGTCGCGGTAGCTCTGCACCCACTTCGCGAAGTACTCGTTGATGATCATCTCGGAGGTGGGCCGGACGACCGCGGGCTCCTCCAGCTCCTTGCCGCCGCCGTGCGTGACCACGGCCAGCTCCGGCGCGAAGCCCTCGACGTGGTCCGCCTCGCGGGCGAGGTAGGACTGCGGGATCAGCAGCGGGAAGTAGGCGTTCTCGGTGCCCGTCTCCTTGATGCGGGCGTCCATCTCGGCCTGCATCCGCTCCCAGATGCCGTATCCGTACGGTCGGATGACCATGGAGCCGCGCACCGGACCGTTGTCGGCCAGTTCGGCCTTGCTGATCAGATCCTGGTACCAGCGGGGGAAGTCGTCCGCCCGCGGTGTGAGTACGGGTGCCTTGGCCATGGCGAGATCGTACGGGCCCACGTTGCCGACATGTGAATTCTCGCCACTCCCACAGGCAAGCCACAAGCGGGGGCCCACTACCCCTGGACGCCGTAGCGAGTGCGGAGTTTGCTGGCATACGGGGAAGTGCGAGCGCACATCACGGGGCCTCGGAAACGGGCACGGCCACAACTCTCGGCGGATTGGGGCGCTTTCGATGACACCTACGCTCGTGCGGCAGTACCTGCCACATACGGGGCCCGTGCCCCGGGTGGACCTGGGTGCACGCGCGCGTGACTGGTCCGAGATCCAGGAGCGGATGCTGGTGCCGCTCTACGAAGCCGTCTACCGGCGACTGGAGGTGGGGACCGGCACCCGGCTGCTCGGCCTCGGCTGCGGCTCCGGGCTCGCCCTGCTGATGGCGGCCTCCAGAGGCGCGACGGTCACCGGGGTCGAGAGCTTCTCCCCGAGCGGCTGACCCTGGCCCGGGAGCGCCTGCTCCCGGACGCACACGCCCCACGCGCGCGTGCCCGCACCCGGCTCGTCTACGGCTCCCCCAGGGACGCGGCCGACGCGGAGACGCCCGCGTACACCCTGGTGACCGCTTTCGAGCCCATCGGGTGTCTCGCGGGCGATTCGGAGGGGCTCGGTGACACGCTCGCCGCCGCGACGCCGCTCGCCACGCGCAGGGCGGCCGTGGTGCTGGCGGGCTGGGGTCCGCCGGAGCGCTGCGCGACCTCGTCCGTGCTGCGGGTGGCGACCAGGCTGGCGGACCCGCTGCGCGGTACGGGCAGCCCGCGCCCGGTCCTGCGCGACGACCTGGAGGTGGTCGCCCACCGCGCGGGTCTCAGGCCGGACGGCTCGGGCCGGGTGGCGTGCCCCTTCGGGTACGCCGATGTCGAGAGCGCCGTACGCGGGCTGCTGTCGACGGGGCTGTTCGACGCGGCGATCGTCGCGACGGATCAGGCGCAGGTGGACAAGGAGTTGGCGGAGGCGTTACATCCGTATCGTCGGCAGGACGGGACGGTGTGGATGCCGAACGTCTTCCGGTATCTGATCGCGCGTACGACCTGAGGATGAGTCAGCGCGCGTACGACCTGAGGATGACTACGGCTCTTCCTTGAAGAGGCGGGTGACGCCCGCGATGCGGTACGCGTCCGTCTCCTCCAGGGTCTCGTTCTCCAGGAGGGCCGCCGCGAGCGCGTCCAACTGGTCGCGGTGGTCGCCGAGTTTGCGGATCGCCTCGTCGTAGCACTCGTCGACGATGCGGCGCATCTCGTCGTCGATCACGTCCAGGGTCTGGGGCGCGGCGGCGAGGCCGTAGGCCTGCTGGGCGTCGCTGGGGAGGGCGGAGAGGCGGCCGACGCGCTCGCTCATGCCCCAGCGGGCGACCATCCCGCGCGCGATGTTGGTGACCTGTTCGAGGTCGTTCTCGGCACCGGTGGTGATCACGCCGTAGACGACCTGCTCCGCGGCCATGCCGCCGAGGGCGCCGATGATGCGGCCGCGCAGGTACTCCTCGGTGTACGCGTACTTGTCGGCGTCCGGGGTGGAGAGCGTGACGCCGAGGGCTCTGCCGCGCGGGACGATGGTGATCTTGCGGACCGGGTCGGCGCCGGGCTGGAGCATGCCGAGGAGGGCGTGGCCGCTCTCGTGGTAGGCGGTGCGGCGGCGCTCCTCCTCGGGCATCACCAGCGGGCGTTCGGCGCCCAGTTGGACCTTTTCCAGAGCTTCCGAGAGGTCGGACTGGGTGACCTCGCTCTGCTTGCGCTTGACGGCGAGGAGGGCGGCCTCGTTGGCGAGGTTGGCGAGTTCGGCGCCGGTCATGCCCGGGGTCGTGCGGGCGACCTGGGCGAGGTTCACGTCCTTCGCGAGTGGGATCTGACGGGTGTGGATCTCCAGGATCGCCTCGCGGCCGCCCCGGTCGGGCGGTGAGACCACGACCACGCGGTCGAAGCGGCCGGGGCGGGTGAGCGCCGGGTCCAGGACGTCGGCGCGGTTGGTGGCCGCGATGACGATGACGCCCTCGGAGCCGGAGAAGCCGTCCATCTCGGTGAGGATCTGGTTCAGGGTCTGTTCGCGCTCGTCGTGACCGCCCATCCCGGAGCCGCCGCCGCGGGCCCGGCCGATGGTGTCGATCTCGTCGATGAAGATGATCGACGGGGCCACCTTGCGGGCCTCCGCGAACAGTTCACGCACGCGTGAGGCACCGACACCGACGATCATCTCGATGAACTCGGAGGCCGACGCCGAGAAGAACGGCACCCCCGCCTCCCCGCGACCGCCCGCGCGAGCAGCGTCTTGCCGGTGCCGGGCGGGCCAGCGAGGAGGACGCCCCGGGGCATCTTGGCGCCCATCCTGCGGTACTCGTCGGGGTTCTTGAGGAAGTCGACGACGTCGTTCAGCTCGCCCTCGACCTCGTCGATGCCGGCCACGTCCTCGAAGGTCGTGCGCTGCTTGCCGGGTTCCAGCTCGACCGGCTTGGGCGGAGCCTTGCGGCCGAGCATGCCGCCCGCGCCGCCCATCCCGGAGCTCATCCGGCGCGCGATGAAGAGCCAGAGGACGACCAGGAGCAGCATCGGGGCCAGCGAGATCAGCAGATTGGCCAGAAAGCTGCGGTGCTGGACGACGGGTTCCGCCGTGACGGTGACGTCGTGCTTGGTCAGGTCCTCCCAGAGCTTGTCGTCCGCGAAGGTCGGCCGCTCGGTGTCGAACTTGGTGTACTTGCCGTCGCCGCCAGGGTTCTTCTGCTCCTTCTTGAGCTGGCCCTGGATCGCGTTGCCCTTGGCGTAGATCTTGGTGACGTTGCCCGCGTCGACCTGCTTGCTGAACTCCGTGTACGAGATGGTCGGTTCGTCGCCCTCGTTGAAGAACGACAGGATCAGATTCGCGATCAGGTACACGACCAGCGCGGTGAGGATCAGGCTCCACCAGCCGCCGCGCATCTTCTTCCCGCCCGGCGACGGCTTCGGGGGCTCGTCCGGGGTGCCCTCGGTACGCCAGGGCTGGTCGGGCGACTTGCGCGGCGGCGCGGGGTTGGTCATATCGGCAAGTTACGACACGGGCCAGGCGTCGGCACGCCCGGCATGCGCCGAGGGCGCCCTTCCAAAGAGGGGCGCCCTCGGCGACGTAGAAGGGCGGTCGGCCCGTGAGCTTCCTGCAGCTCGGCGCACGGGCGGTCAGCCCATGAACTTCTTGAACTCGTCCGGCAGCTCGAAGTCCTGGGCGCCCTGCTCGGGCAGTCCGAAGGCGTTGCCGCCCGGGGCGGCGCCGGCCTCGCGGCGCTGCGCCTCCTCCAGCTCCTGCTGCTTGCGCTTCATCGGGTTGCCGGAACGCTGCTTGCCCTTGGCCTTCTTGGGCTGCTTCTTGCTGCGGCCGGGGCCGCCGCCCATGCCCGGCATCCCCGGCATGCCGGGCATCCCGCCGCCCTGGGCCATGCGGGACATCATCTTGCGGGCCTCGAAGAACCGCTCGACCAGGCCCTTCACGGCGCTGACCTCGACGCCGGAGCCCTTGGCGATACGGGCGCGGCGCGAGCCGTTGATGATGGTCGGCTCGGCGCGCTCGGCCGGGGTCATCGACTTGATGATCGCGGCCGTACGGTCGACGTCCCGCTCGTCCAGGTTGTTGATCTGGTCCTTGATCTGGCCCATGCCGGGGAGCATGCCGAGCAGCTTGCTGATGCTGCCCATCTTCCTGACCTGTTCCATCTGGGACAGGAAGTCGTCCAGGGTGAAGTCCTGGCCCTTCTTGGACGCCAGCTTGGAGGCCATCTTCTCGGCCTCTTCTTGGCTGAACGTCTTCTCCGCCTGCTCGATGAGGGTGAGCAGGTCACCCATGTCGAGGATGCGGGAGGCCATCCGGTCCGGTGGAAGGCGTCGAAGTCCTCGAGCTTCTCGCCGTTCGACGCGAACATGATCGGCTTGCCGGTGACCGAGGCGATCGACAGGGCCGCACCACCGCGGGCGTCGCCGTCGAGCTTGGAGAGCACCACGCCGTCGAAGCCGACGCCGTCGCGGAAGGACTCGGCGGTGTTGACAGCGTCCTGGCCGATCATCGCGTCGACGACGAAGAGGATCTCGTCCGGCGAGACCGCGTCACGGATGTCCGCGGCCTGCTGCATCAGCTCCTGGTCGATGCCGAGGCGGCCCGCGGTGTCCACGATCACGATGTCGTGGACCTTGGACTTCGCGAACTCGATGGAATCCTTGGCGACCTTGACCGGGTCGCCCACGCCGTGCCCGGCTCGGGGGCGTAGACGGCGATGCCGGCGCGCTCGGCGACGACGCTCAGCTGGTTCACCGCGTTCGGGCGCTGGAGGTCGGCGGCGACGAGCAGCGGCGAGTGCCCCTGGTCCTTGAGCCACTTGCCGAGCTTGCCCGCGAGGGTCGTCTTGCCGGCACCCTGCAGACCCGCGAGCATGATCACGGTCGGCGGGTTCTTGGCGAAGCGCAGACGCCGGGTCTCGCCGCCGAGGATCGTGACGAGTTCGTCGTTGACGATCTTCAGGACCTGCTGGGCCGGGTTCAGCGCCTTGTTGACGTCGGCACCGAGGGCGCGGTCCTTGACGTTCTTGATGAACGTCCGTACGACCGGCAGGGCCACGTCCGCTTCGAGGAGGGCGATACGGATCTCGCGCGCGGTGGCGTCGATGTCCGCCTCGCTCAGACGCCCCTTGCCACGCAGATTCTTGAAGGTCGCTGAGAGGCGGTCGGAGAGAGTATCGAACACGGCGGCGTCGGTCCTCGGAGTCGGGGGCAGTGTGAGCGTCTTCCAGGGTATCCGGCCGCGCAAGCGAATCGTCCCCGCCCGCGGGGTCGGAAAGCCGGGAGGGGCTCAGGCCCGCAGGGTCTCCTCCAGCTTCCGTGCCACCGACGCCGCCTCGTCCCCCACCAGCGGGACGCCCTCGGCGGTCGTCACGTAGAAGGCGTCGACCGCGTTGGCGCCCAGCGTCGAGACGTGCATGCTGCGGACCCGTACGCCCACGTCGTCCAGGGCGCGGCCGATCCGGTGCAGCAGCCCGGGGGCGTCATGCGCGCGCACCTCGATGACCGTGGCGTGCCGGGAGGCGGCCGGGGCGACCGTCACGCGGGCCGCGGGGGCGACGACACCCCGGCGGCGCGGATACGCGGCGTCGCGTTCGGCGAGGCGGCCCGAGATGTCCAGGGAGCCGTCCAGGGCGCGTACGAGGTCGGCGCGCAGCCGGGCGGCCTGGGGCAGGGAGCCGTACTCGGCGGCGACCCGCCAGTTCAGCAGCAGCACGGAACCCTCCACGCCGTCCGGCAGGTCCAGCGCGCGCAGCTCCGCCGTACGGACCGTCAGGCGGTGCATCGCCAGGACGCCGGCCACCGCGGGGAGCACGCCCGGCTGGTCCGGTACGGCGATCAGGAGTTCCACGCCGAGGGGTTCGGGGTCGCCCGCGGGCTCGTCCTCCGACGGGGGTTCGGTCTGGGCGCGCAGGGCGAGCACCGGGCCGCCGGTCGCCACGGCCTCGATCGCGAGGCGTTCCTGTTCGGCGGTGGCCGCGCCCGCCTCGGGCTCCTCGGGGCGTCCCCGGAGAGGACGGCGGCGACCCGCTTCACCAGGTCGGTGACGAGACCGGCCCGCCAGGACGACCAGGCGGCCGGTCCGGTGGCCAGCGCGTCCGCCTCGGTCAGCGCGTGCAGCAGCTCCAGGGTGCCGGTCGTACCGACCGCCTCGGCGACCGAACGGACCGTCGCCGGGTCCTCCAGGTCACGCCGGGTGGCGGTCTCGATGAGCAGCAGGTGATGGCGTACGAGGGTCGCGAGTACGGCGACCTCTGCGCGGTCGAAGCCGATGCGGGCGGCCACGTCCTTGGCGATGATCTCGCCGGCCACGGAGTGGTCGCCGGGCCAGCCCTTGCCGATGTCGTGCAGCAGCGCGGCGACCAGGAGGAGGTCGGGGCGGCTGACGCGGCGGGCGAACTCCGAGGCGCGGACGGCGGTTTCGATGAGGTGCCGGTCGACGGTCCAGATGTGCACGGCGTTGCGCTGCGGGCGACACCGCACCCGCTCCCAGTCCGGCAGCAGCCGCGTGATCAGGCCCTCGGCCTCCAGCGCCTCCCACACGTCCACCGTGGGCTGCCCGGAACCGAGCAGCGTCACCAGCTGCTCGCGCGCCTCGGCCGGCCACGGCGTGGGCAGGGGGCGCACACCGGCCGCCATGCGCCGTACGGCGTGCAGCGAGAGCGGGAGTCCGGCCTGCGCTGCGGCAGCGGCGGCACGCAACGGAAGAACCGGGTCGCGCTCGGGCCGCGCGGCCCGGGCGAGCACCACCTCGCCGTCCTGTTCTACGACCCCTTCGGCGAGCGGGGGAGCGCTCGGCGGCGGGTTTCGCGCCCCCGCCGAGCATGGCGCGCAGCCTCGGCCGCACGGCACGGGACCGCAGCACGCGCCCCACTTCACGCCAGGTGACATCACTGGCGTACGACACGACACGCGCCGCTTCGTAGACCTGCCGCAGCAGGGTGTCCGCGTCCAGGAGGCCCAGCTCGGCGGCGACCTGGTCCTGCTCCTGGAGCGCGAGCCGGTCGGTCGCGCGCCCGGTGGCGAGGTGCAGTGCGTCCCGCACGTCGAGGAGACGGCGGCGGGCGGCGGCGAGTCCCTCGCGCGGGGCGTCGGCGAGCCAGGAGGCGGCTACGGCGCGCAGCGCGGTGGCGTCGCGCAGGCCGCCGCGGGCCTCCTTGAGGTCGGGTTCGAGGAGGTACTGCAACTCGCCCTGGCGCTCGGCGCGTTCGGCGCAGAGTTCCTGGAGTTCGGGGAGGCGCTTGGGCGCCTGGTTGCGCCAATCGGCGAGGACGGCCGTACGCAGTGAGGCGGTCAGGCCGAGGTCACCGGCGATGTGGCGGGCGTCGAGGAGGCCGAGCTGGACCTTGAGGTCCTCGCCCGCGGTCTTGCGGGCCTCGGCGGGGGTGCGGACGGAGTGGTCGAGGGCGAGGCCGAGGTCCCAGACCGGGTACCAGATGCGGTCGGCCAGCGCGGCGACCGCGTCGGAGTCGCCGCCGTCGTGCAGGAGGAGCAGGTCGAGGTCGCTGCGCGGGGAGAGTTCGCCGCGGCCGTAACCGCCGACCGCGACCAGGGAGACGCCCTTGAGCGCCTCGGATCCGGCGGCGAAGAGGCCGGTCAGCCATTCGTCGGTCAGTTCGGCGAGGGCCGCACGGCGCGGCGGCCCGGACCGCACCCCCTCAGTGAGGAGGCGCAGCCGGGCCGCCGCGTAGCCGCTGGGTCCGGAGTCCTCTGCATCCTTGCGCACGTCCGTACTCGTCACCCAGCGACTCCTGTTCTGTTTCTTTTTAGAGCGCGTCCGGTCCGCGCTCGCCGGTCCTGACCCGGACGGCCGTCTCGACCGGGAGGGACCAGACCTTGCCGTCACCGATCTTGCCCGTACGGGCGGCCTTCACGATGACGTCGATCAGCTGCTCGGCGTCGTCGTCCTCGGCCAGCACCTCGATGCGGATCTTGGGGACCAGGTCGACCGTGTACTCGGCACCCCGGTAGACCTCGGTGTGTCCCCGCTGACGACCGTAGCCGCTCGCCTCGGTGACCGTCAGACCGTGGACCCCGAAGGCCTGCAGGGCTTCCTTGATCTCGTCGAGCCGGTGGGGCTTCACGACGGCGGTGATGAGCTTCATGCGTCCACCTTCTTCGTCTCCGTGGCCGTGGCGAGGGCTGCTGCTGCCGAGGCCGCCGCCTGCTCCGCTGAAGTCGTATGCGGTCTCGGCGTGCTCCGCCTGGTCGATGCCCGCGACCTCTTCGTCCTCGGTGACCCGCATGCCGATGGTCTTGTCGATGAGGAAGGCGAGGACCGCGGAGGCGACCAGGGAGTAGCCCAGGACCGCGCCGACACCTGCGAACTGCTTCCACAGCTGGGTGAAGGTGTGGTCGCCGTAGAAGACGCCCGTGGCGGTGGACTGGCCCTTGCCGGTGGCGAAGAAGCCGATCAGCAGGGAGCCGAGGATACCGCCGACCATGTGGACGCCGACGACGTCGAGGGAGTCGTCGATGTTGAACTTGTACTTGAGGCCGACGGCCGCGGCGCAGCCGACACCGGCGATGGCACCGACGGCGATGGCGCCCATCGGGGAGACCGCGCCACCGGAGGGAGTGATCGCGACCAGACCGGCGACGGCACCCGAGGCCGCGCCCAGCGTGGTGAACGCGCCGTGCCGGATCTTCTCGTAGGCGAGCCAGGCGAGCATGGCGGCGGCGGTGGCGACCTGGGTGTTGACGAACATCAGCGCGCCGACGCCGTCGTCGTTGCCGAGCCACGAACCGGCGTTGAAGCCGAACCAGCCGAACCACAGGAGACCGGCGCCGAGCATGACCAGCGGAAGGCTGTGCGGACGCATGGGGTCACGCTTGAAGCCGACGCGCTTGCCGATGACCAGGATGACGCCGAGGGCGCCGGCACCGGCGTTGATGTGGACCGCCGTACCACCGGCGAAGTCGATCACGCCGAGCTTGTAGGCCCAGCCGTCGGCGCCCCACACCCAGTGGGCGACCGGGACGTAGACGATCGTCAGCCACAGGGCGACGAAGAGCGCCCAGGCCGAGAACTTCACGCGGTCGGCGATGGCACCGCTTATCAGGGCCGGGGTGATGACGGCGAACATCATCTGGAAGACCATGAACACGAAGATCGGGATGGTGTAGCCGTCCCAGAGCTCCGTCAGTCCGACGTTGCTCATCCCCAGCCAGTCGGAGTTGTAGCCGATGAAGCCGTTACTCGAACCGAAGGCGAGGGAGAAGCCGTAGAGCACCCACAGGATGGTGACGATCCCGATGCTGATGAAGCTCATCATCAGCATGTTCAGGGTGCTCTTGACGCGGACCATGCCTCCGTAGAAGAAGGCGAGTCCCGGTGTCATGAGCAGCACCAGGGCAGAACAGATCAGCATGAAGCCTGTGTTCGCGGAGGACAGTTTGGGTGCCTCAGCGGCAAGCGTGATGGCGGCTGATGCCATCGGCGTCTCCTCGTCGGTTGTACGGCCCCGTGCGGGCGAAGCCTGGATGCGGTCCGGTCAAGGCGGGGGTCCGGTTATGCGCCCTGAGATTGGCGCAGCGCGGTTTCGGTCGAAGCCCCTCGATGTTTCACCGGGGTGACGAAGGCGCCGTACGTGTTACGCGTCGATGAACCGCCGGATCTCCGGCCGCGCGATCGTTATCGTGGCGCAACCTTTTCCCGTGGCGGGAAACCGGCCGCGGTCCGCCTCCCGGCTGCTCGGCGCGGGGGCGCCGGGGCATGGGGCCGGGCCACTTCGGCGCACTGCCGGGGCCGGTCCGGGAGCCACCCGGCGCGTACGGCGATTCCGGCCGGGCGACCGCTGCCGCAGACCATGGCGCGGCGGGTCTTTCGAATACGAGTCGGGACGCGTCGGGACCGTTCGGCGGCGGAACAGGACCGGCCGCGGTCGGCCTTCCGATGACCTGGCATGGGGGAGCCGAGTCGGGCGGTTCGGGAGGGCCGGCCGCGGCCGGGGTTCTGGGGTGTCAGACCGCTTCGGCGGTCTCCGGCAGCTCGATGGCGAGCCGGTCGGTGAGGTCGACGACCTCGGCCAGCTCGCCGAAGTCGCGGACCGCGGTGTCGACGGTCTTGCGGATACGCGTGTTGACGCGCTCGGAGCGCACCTTCTTGGCGACGGTCATCGCCTCCGTCGCCAGCACCGCGCTCTGCTCGGGCTCCCGCTGCAACAGGTGCACGGTGGCCATGCCGATGAGGTTGAGCGCGTACGACCGCTGGTGCTCGTCGTCCTTGGCGAAGAGGTCCACCGCCCGCTGCATGACGGGCTCGGCCAGCGAGGCGTAGGCGGGGCTGCGGCCGGCGACGTAGGCGAGGTCGCGATAGGAGTGCGAGTTCTCGCCGTACAGCTCGGCCTCGGAGAAGAAACGGATCCAGTCCGGGTCCGGGTCGTCCCAGTCGTGTACGTCCGCGAAGGTGTCCTCGGCCATCCGGACGGCCCGCTTGCACTTCCCCGGCTGGCCCATGTTGGCGTAGGCGCGGGCCTCCATCGCATACAGCATCGACTGGGTCCGCGGGCTCGCGCAGTCCCGGCTGCCGTACTGCGCGAGGTGGATCAGCTCCAGCGCGTCGTCGGGCCGCCCGAGGTGGATCATCTGCCGGCTCATGCTGGACAGGACGTACGACCCGAGCGGCTTGTCCCCGCCTCCTTGGCCGCGTGCAGCGCGAGGACGAAGTACTTCTGCGCGGTGGGCTGGAGCCCCACGTCGTACGACATCCACCCGGCCAGCTCGGCGAGTTCGGCGGCGACCTTGAACAACTTCCGTGTGGTGGCCTCGGGCTGGGGCTCCTGCAGCAGATCGGTCACCTCGTGCAGCTGTCCTACGACCGCCTTGCGGCGCAGGCCGCCGCCGCACTGGGCGTCCCACTTGCGGAACATCGCGGTGGTGGACTCCAGCAGCTCCAACTCGGGCCTAGAGAGCCGCCCTTGGTGCCGGGAGACGCTCGCGGGCTCGGGCTCCGACTGCTGGGTCGAGGGCCGGGGACGAGCCAGCGCTGCATGGGCTCGATGAGGGTCGGTCCGGCCGACAGGGCGAGCGAGGCGCCGAGGAAGCCGCGCCGGGCCAGCATGAGGTCGCTGCGGGAGAACTCGCTGAGCAGGGCCACCGTCTGAGGGGCCGTCCACGGCAGGTCGACGCCGGACACGGAGGGTGCCTGGCGGGCCGCGCGCAGGCCCAGGTCCTCGACCGAGACGACACAGCCGAAGCGCTCGGAGAACAGCTCCGAGAGGATCCTCGGGATCGGCTCGCGCGGGTTCTCGCCGTCCAGCCAGCGGCGCACCCGCGAGGTGTCCGTGGAGATGTGGTTGGCCCCCAACTGCCGCGCCCGGCGGTTCACTTGCCGCGCCAGCTCGCCCTTGGACCAGCCGCTGCGCACGAACCACGAGCCGAGCAGCTCATTGGGGCGCTTCTCCGTACTGGCCGCGGTTGTCCCGCTTCCGCCGTTGCCGCCCACTGGAACGCCCCCATCCCTGGAACCACTTGTCGCCGCTGTGCGCCAAGCCCTATCAGAATGCCGGTAAATACGGCTTCCCGTCCCGCACTTGTCACCCTTCGAACGAGATGACGAGTTGCCTCCGGCATACCCACGAGCGCATGTGCCCCGGGGCTTGTGCACTCAAAGTAATCCTACGATCACCCGTCCAGCCACGGCGATCGCGGAAACGCCACCATTCGCCACCCCTTCGAATGAACCTACGGTTGCCCGCGCACGATTCACTTGACATAGGACGACCGGAAGTGGGCGGAGCGGTGCGCGCAGGGGCGCGTGCCGTCGAGTGCACCACCCGGGGTGCTCCCGGGCGCCGCCTGGACCACGCGGTGCGGGGCAGGCGTGAACACAGAGTGACGTTACGCATCCGTCTCGTAACCACCGGTGCGTTGGACCCGTTGGAGGGGGCATGGGCTTCACGATCGGCAGCAGCCGGGCCATCCGCGACATCCGCTCCGGCACGCGCCGCCGCGGCCGCACGTCGGAGTGCACGGCCGTGGCCGAGTTCACCGGCCTCTGGGGCTGGGACGTGGTCGCGGGCGCGCGGGCCGCCGGCGGCGCGTGCTCCTGCGGCGACACGGCATGCCGTACGCCGGGCGCGCATCCGCTGGCCTTCGCGCCGGAGGTGCGTGCCGGTGCCACCCTCGACGAAGTGACCGACGCCTGGGCCGAGTTGCCCGGCGCCGCGGTGATGCTGCCGGTGGGCCGCGCGTTCGACGTGATCGAGGTCGCCGAGCCCGCGGGACGCCGCGCGCTGGCCCGCCTGGAGCGCATGGGCCTCCCGCTCGGCCCGGTCACGGCGACCCCCGACCACCGCGCCCAGTTCTTCGTCGCTCCCGGCGCAGCCGCCGAACTCCCTTCCCTCCTCTACCGCATGGGCTGGGACGACCCCACCTCCCTCGACCTCAGAGGCCTCGGCCCCGGCACCCACATCACCGCTCCGCCCTCGGACCGCTCCGGCCTGGGCCCGGTCACCTGGCTCCGCTCCCCCGCCCTCGACTCGGCCACGAGGCCCCCGGCGGCCCGCCTGCTCCTGGGCACCCTGGCGTACGTGGCGCACAGGTCGCGCGCGTAGCCCGTAGAACGACGAAGTGCCCGCCCCCAACGGCAAGTTGAGGACGGGCACTTTTTCGAACGGGGGTGACTTCAGCGCCCCGTCAGGGGCGCGGGGCTGTGACATGTGCGGCTCCGCCGCGTGGGCGCGACAAGCCCCCACAGACCGGTAGCCGAAGACCCGCCGAACCCGCGGAGCGTCAGTCGCCGATAAGGGCGTCAACAAACGCCTCCGGCTCGAACGGCGCCAAGTCATCCGCCCCTTCACCCAGCCCGATCAACTTCACCGGCACCCCCAACTCCCGCTGAACGGCGATCACGATGCCCCCTTGGCCGTGCCGTCCAACTTCGTCAGCACGATCCCGGTGATGTCGACCACCTCGGCAAAGACCCGCGCCTGGACCAACCCGTTCTGCCCGGTCGTGGCGTCGAGCACCAGCAGCACCTCATCGAGCGGCGCGTGCTTCTCCACGACCCGCTTGACCTTCCCAGCTCGTCCATGAGCCCGGTCTTCGTGTGCAACCGCCCCGCCGTGTCGATGAGGACGACGTCGACCCCATCTCCTTGCCCTCCTTCACCGCGTCGAACGCGACGGAGGCGGGGTCGCCGGCCTCGGGCCCGCGCACGGTGTGGGCACCGACCCGCTCGCCCCAGGTCTGCAGCTGATCGGCCGCGGCGGCCCGGAAGGTGTCGGCCGCGCCGAGCACGACGGACCGCCCGTCGGCCACGAGGACGCGGGCGAGCTTGCCGGTGGTGGTGGTCTTGCCGGTGCCGTTGACCCCGACGACCATCACGATGCCGGGCTTGCGGCCCTCGGGCTCGGTCCTCACGGTGCGGTCCATGTCGGTGCCGACCAGCTTGAGCAGCTCTTCGCGCAGCAGCGTGCGCAGCTCCTGCGGGGTGCGGGTGCCGAGCACCTTCACGCGGGCGCGCAGCCCGTCGACCAGTTCCTGGGTGGGGGCCACGCCGACGTCGGCGGTGAGGAGGATGTCCTCGATCTCCTCCCAGGTGTCCTCGTCGAGGTGCTCGCGGGACAGGAGCGTGAGCAGCCCCTTGCCGAGCGCGTTCTGCGAGCGGGACAGCCGCGAGCGGAGCCGGACGAGCCGTCCGGCGGTCGGCTCGGGGACATCCAGTACGGGGACATCCGGTACGGGGTTCCTCGACGGCGACCGGCGCCGACCCGTCGGGGAGATCCACCTCCTCTATGGTCCGGCGCGCTTCGTCGCGCGGGGTCTCGGCCTCGTCGCCGACGTGCGGCTCGGCCGGCGGGGCGGTGATGTCGGGCACGGAGGTGGGCGGCGGGGGCAGCGGCTTCTTGCGCCGACTGCCGACGACGAGCCCGCCGAGCGCACCGAGCACGACCACGGCGATGACTACAGCAAGGATGACGGTTTCCATAACCCACCCAGTATCAGCCATGGGCCTCGCCGGGGCTAAGCGCGGGCGCGCCCGGAGCTCGCACGCGCCGAGAGGCCCGGAGACCCGGAACGCCGTAGTCATGGCCATGGCCATCTGACGCACCGTCAGCTACCGTCCCCCGCACAGACGACCCCGCCGCACACGAAGGGGGACCTCCCATGCCCGTCTCGGTCGTACGCTTCAACCTCGTCGAACCCGGTGCCACCCCCGCCTCGCTGAGCGCCCGCTACCGGGCCGCCCTGGAGATGGCCGCGTACGCCGACGAGCACGGGATCACCACCGTGCAGACGGAGGAGCACCACGGCGTCGCCAACAACTGGCTGCCCTCGCCCTTCGCCTTCGCGGGCGCGGTGTTCGGCGCGACCCGGCAGATCGCGGTGACCGTGTCGGCGGTCATCGGCCCGCTGCACGACCCGCTGCGACTGGCCGAGGACATCGCCGTACTCGATCTGCTCAGCGGCGGCCGGCTGGTGACCGTGGCAGGGGATCGGCTACCGGCCCGAGGAGTACGCCCAGTTCGACGTGGACTGGAAGCGCCGGGGCAGGCTCCAGGACGAGCTGCTGGAGACGCTGGTGAAGGCGTGGTCCGGCGAGGAGTTCGAGTACCGCGGCCGTACCGTACGGGTCACCCCGCGCCCCTTCTCCGATCCGCACCCCCTGCTGCTGGTCGGTGGTTCCTCGAAGGCCGCCGCCCGCCGGGCCCCCGGCTGGGCCTGCCGTTCTTCCCCAGCGCGCACCTGCCCGACCTGGAGGCCTACTACAAGGACCGGCTCGTCGAGTACGGCACCGAGGGCTGGACGATGATGCCGGGGCCACAGACGCCGTTGCTGCACATCGCCGAGCACCCGGACCGGGCCTGGGCGGAGTACGGCGCGCACTTCCTGCACGAGGCACGGACGTATGCCTCCTGGCAGTCCGGGAGATCCGCTCGGCGGTGAAGTCGGGGGCGACGACGGTGGCGGAGCTGCGCGCGGAGGGCGTGTACCGCATCCTCACGCCCGACGAGTGCGTGGCGCTGGGGCTCGACAACCTCGTGCTGCATCCGCTGGCGGGCGGGATGCCGGTGGACGAGGGTGGCGCAGCCTGCGGCTGTTCGCGGAGCGGGTGCTGCCGCGGCTCGAGGGGTGACCCCGACCCGGAGAGTGACCTTTACCCGGAACCGGTGGACCGGCCGCGCCACCGGTGGTCCACTGCGGTCATGACCTTGGCTGTGGATGTGTTCCTGCGTGACGCGGACGGCCAGTGGAACGTGCTCGACGTTCCGGAGGGATGCAACGACTCGGCCGGGTTCGAGAACTGGCGCGAGACCGTGTGGGGCTCGGCGCCCGTACGTGCGCTGGGCGCCACGTACCTTCCCGTGCTGGCCTCCAGCGACCTGTACGTCGAGGCCTCGGACGTACCGGAGTTCCTGCGCGAGATCGCGCTGCTCCGGGAGCATCTGGAAGCCGTCGCCGGGGATGTCGGCAAGCCGTCCGATGTCATCGGGAGCCGCCTCGACAACATCGAGGCCGCCGCTCTCCGGGCCCGGGAGATCGGCGGCGGCGTCCTCATCTGGTGAGGGAGGGTTTCGGGGAGACGGGCGGCGGGGGATGGAGCCCGTCTCCCCGAGTTCCGGGGCCCCGGTGCACGGGGCCCGGTTCGTGGGGCTGCGTCAGCCCATGTCCTCGAGTTTCTTGCCCTTCGTCTCCTTGACGAACTTGAGGACGAACGGGATGGAGAGCGCGGCGAAGACGGTGTAGATCACGTAGGTCGCCGACAGGTTCCAGTCGGCCAGCGAGGGGAAGCTCGCGGTGATGGCCCAGTTGGCGATCCACTGCGCGGGAGGCGGCCACCCCCAGGGCGGCGGCGCGGATGCGGTTGGGGAACATCTCGCCGAGGAACACCCACACCACCACACCCCAGGACAGGGCGAAGAACAGGACGAACACGTGGGCCGCGACCAGCGCGGTCCAGCCCTGCGCGGAGGGCAGCTTGCCGTCGACGAGGTGGTAGGAGAAGGCCCACGCCTCCAGCGCGAGACCCACGACCATGCCGACCGAGCCGATCAGGGCCAGCGGCTTACGGCCGATACGGTCCACGAAGATCATGGCGATCACGGTGCCGATGATGTTCACGATCGACGTCGTGAAGGAGTAGAAGAACGACTGCGTCGGGTCGACGCCGACGGACTGCCACAGCGTCGAGGAGTAGTAGAACGCGACGTTGATGCCGACCAGCTGCTGGAAGGCGGAGAGGCCGATACCCACCCAGACGATCGGCTTGAAGAAGAAGCCGCCCCCGCCCAGCAGGTCCTTGAACGTCGACTTGTGCTCGCTCTTCATCGCGTGCTCGATCTCGGCGACCCGGGCGTCCAGGTCGACGTCGTCGCCCTCGACCTCCCGCAGCACGGCGTGCGCGCGGCTCACCTTGCCCGCCGAGATCAGAAAACGCGGGGACTCGGGGATCGCGAAGGACAGCAGCCCGTACAGGACGGCCGGGACCACCATGACGCCGAGCATGACCTGCCAGGCCTCAAGGCCCATCAGCTTGCCGCGCTGGTCGCCGTTCGCGGCGTTCAGCAGACCCCAGTTGACCAGCTGCGAGATCGCGATGCCGATGACGATCGCGGCCTGCTGGAAGGAACCGAGCCGGCCGCGGTAGGCGGGCGGGGGACACCTCGGCGATGTAGGCCGGGCCGATGACCGAGGCCATACCGATGGCGAAACCACCGATCACCCGCCAAAACGCCAGGTCCCACAGCGCGAAGGGCAGCGCCGAACCCACCGCGCTGACCGTGAACATCACCGCGGAGATCTGCATACAGCGGATCCGGCCGATCCGGTCCGCTATCCGCCCCGCCGTCGCCGCACCGATCGCACAGCCGATCAGAGCGATCGCGATGACCTGCGCCAAAGCCGCGGAACCCACGTCGTAACGGTCACGGATGGCCTCCACCGCCCCGTTGATCACGGAACTGTCATAGCCGAAAAGGAAACCGCCCATCGCGGCCGCCGCCGCGATGAAAATGACATGCCCGAGATGTTCGGGATGAGCCGACCCGGCTCCTGACTGAGGTGCCTGCGCAGTGCTGGTCACGTGTAACTCCTCGGGCCACCGGCAACGCCGCCGGGGTGGGGGCGACCCTTCCAGTGGCGCACAGCTTCCCGCTGCCCACCACCTGAAGGTAAAAGCAACGTTGCAGAGACTATGCCTTCAAGTTTCGAAGTCAAGAGGGGTCCCCTGCCAGGGGAACTCCGCAGGTGACCTCGTGCGCGACAGCTCCGCGTTCAAGAGTTGAACAATCGGTGGGGTTTTAGCGAAGACGCTGCGAGATGACCTTCGACACTCCGTCGCCCTGCATGGAAACGCCGTACAACGCGTCGGCGACCTCCATCGTGCGCTTCTGGTGGGTGATCACGATCAGCTGCGAGGCCTCCTGGAGCTCCTGCATGATCCGGATCAGCCGCTGGAGGTTGGTGTCGTCGAGGGCCGCCTCGACCTCGTCCATCACGTAGAAGGGGCTGGGCCGCGCCTTGAAGATCGACACCAGCAGGGCCACCGCGGTCAGGGAACGCTCCCCGCCGGAGAGCAGGGAGAGCCGCTTGACCTTCTTGCCGGGCGGGCGGGCCTCCACATCCACACCCGTGGTCAGCATGTTGTCGGGATCGGTCAGGATCAACCTGCCCTCGCCACCCGGAAACAGTCTGCTGAAGACACCCTCGAACTGCAGGGCCGTGTCCCGGTACGCCTCCGTGAACACCTGCTCGACGCGCTCGTCGACCTCCTTCACCACTTGAAGCAGGTCGGCCCGGGTCTTCTTCAGGTCCTCCAACTGCTCGCTGAGGAACTTGTGCCGCTCCTCCAGCGCCGCGAACTCCTCCAGCGCGAGCGGGTTCACCTTCCCCAGCTGCTGGTACGCCCGTTCGGCTGACTTGAGCCGCTTCTCCTGCTCGGCACGGTGGAAGGTCCGGGGCTGGTTGCGCGGATCCTCCGGGTCCTCGGGCAGCACCTCGCCCTCGGCGGCGAGCGAGGGCGGCACGAGCTGATGCGGCCCGTACTCCTCGATCAGCCCCGACGGCTCGACACCCAGCTCCTCCAGCGCCTTGGTCTCCAACTGCTCGATCCGCATCCGCTTCTCGGCCCCGAGCACCTCCCCCGGTGCACGGAGTCGGTCAGCTTGTCGAGTTCACCCTTGAGGTCGCGGCCCTGGTTCCGGGCGGCCGTCAGCTCCTGCTCGCGGCGCGCCTTCGCGGCATCGGCGGCGGTGCGCTCCTCGTCGGCGCGGCGCAGGGACACCTCAACGTGCGCGAGCAGCTGCCGCGCCCCGAAGGCCACGGCCTCCGCGACCCCGGCCTCGTGGCGCAACCGGGCGAGCCGCTGCTCCGCCCGCGCCCGCGCCTCCCGCTCGGCCCGGGCCCCCGGTCCAGCGCATCGGCCCGCCCGGCCAGCCCCTTGACCCGCTCCTCGTGCGTACGGACCTGAAGCCGCGCCTCCATCTCGGTCTGCCGGGCATTGGCCCCATCAGCGGCAAGCCGATCCCGCACAGAGGTGTCAGGCTCCTCCTCGACCGGCATCTCCTCGGCAACAGCCAGCCGTTCAGCGAGAACCTCAGCCTCTTCCACGGCCTTGTCGAGGGCGTCCTGCGCTCGCGCGGCGGCAGCGGCGGATCGTTCAGCCTCGCCGGCGGCGCCCCGCGCCTGGCCCGCGAGGCGTCCCAACTGCTGTGCCACGGCGGACTTCTCGCGCTCCGCGGCTCTGCGGCGCTCCCCAACTCCTCCACCTGCGCGGCGCGTTCCTTGCGGCGCTCGGTCGCGGTCTGCTGGGCGGTGGCCAACTCCTCGCAGCGGACGGCCAGTTCTTCGAGTTCGGCTGCGGCTTCGTCTACGGAGGCCTGGACTTCGAGGAGGCTGGGGGCGCCTGCGGAGCCGCCGTGGGCGAAGTGGGCGCCGAGCAGGTCGCCTTCGGCGGTGACCGCGGTCAACTCCGGGTGGGTGTATACGAGTTGTTCGGCGTCCTCGAGGGTCTCGACCACGACGTAGTTGCGGAGGAGGCGGCGGACCGCGGGCATGAGGTCCGCGGGGGCGCGGACGAAATCAGCGGCGAAGGGTTGTCTGTTGTCCGCGGGCTCGTCGTGGCTGGCCGCGCCCCTTGGGGATGTGTTCGTGGCCGGTGTCGGATCGTCCGGGCATCCGGCCAACAGCAGCGCCGCTCTGCCGCCGTCCTGCTTGCGCAGCAAGCGGATGGCGTCCGCCGCCGATGCCGGAGTGGTCACGGCGATCGCGTCCGCCGCCGCGCCGAAGGCCGCCGCCAGGGCTACCTCGTGGCCCGGGGTTACCGTCAGCAGCTCCGCCGCCGGGCCCAGGACACCGGTGAGTCCGTCCCGTGCGCCGAGCAGTATCCCGGTGCCGTCCTTGCGGCGGAGGCCCAGTGCCAGTGCCTCGTGGCGGGCCTGGGTGGCGGCTCGCTTGCGTTCCGCTGCCGTGGCTGCTTCCCGGGCCGCCGTCAACGCGGCTTCCGCCTCGGACAGTTGGCGCTTGGTCTCCTCGTGCTGCTCGGTGAGTTCGGCGTCGCCGGCGTCGAGGCCGTCGACCTCGGCCTGGAGTGCCTCGTACTCCTCCTGGGCGGTGACCGCTCGTTCCTGGGCCTCGTCGCGGGTGGCGGCCAGGCGGTCGATCTCGGCCTGCGCGGAGGCGGCGCGTGAACGGGCCGCGTTGACCTGGCCGTTGAGCCGGGCGAGGCCCTCGCGGCGGTCGGCGATGGAACGGGCCACGTCCTTCAGACGCCGTTCCTCGGCCGTCAGCTCGCGCTCCAGTTCGGAGCGGTGGGCGACCGTGTCCTCCAGGGCGTGCTCGGCCGCCTCCAGGGCTGCTTCGAGTTCGGCCTCCTGCTCGCGGATGCGGGCGGCCTCGCGCTCCATGTCCTCGGGGTCGCGCCCCCGCCGTTCCTCGGGGGCGCCGAGGTCGCGCTCTTCACCCGTGCCTCGGCCAGCGAGATCGTGCCGCGCACCCGCTCGGCCAGCTGGGAGAGCTCGTACCAGGTCTGCTGGGCGCGCTGGAGGCGCGGCGTGAGCTGCCGTACCTCGTCCTCCAGGAGCCCTTCGCGCTGGACCGCCTTGCGCAGCTCCCGCTCGGCGGCCTCCTTGCGTTCCTTCAGCGCGGCCTCGTCGGCGATCTCGGTGTTCAGCGCCTGGCGCAGGCGTACGAGATCGTCGGCGAGCAGGCGGAGGCGGGCGTCGCGCAGATCGGCCTGGATGACGGCGGCGCGGCGGGCGACGGCGGCCTGGCGGCCCAGGGGCTTGAGCTGGCGGCGGAGTTCGTCCGTGAGGTCCTGCACGCGCGCGAGGTTGGCCTGCATCGCGTCCAGCTTGCGGAGCGCCTTCTCCTTGCGCTTGCGGTGCTTGAGGACCCCGGCCGCCTCCTCGATGAAGGCGCGGCGGCCCATGGGGTCGGCGTGGAGCACGGAGTCGAGCTGGCCCTGGCCGACGATGACGTGCATCTCGCGGCCGATGCCGGAGTCGGAGAGGAGTTCCTGGATGTCGAGGAGGCGACACGTGTCGCCGTTGATCTGGTACTCGCTGCCGCCATTGCGGAACATGATCCGCGTGATGGTGACCTCGGCGTACTCGATGGGCAGTGCCCCGTCGGAGTTGTCGATGGTCAGGGACACCTCGGCGCGGCCCAGCGGGGGCGGCCGGTGGTGCCGGCGAAGATGACGTCCTCCATCTTGCCGCCGCGCAGCGACTTGGCGCCCTGTTCGCCCATGACCCAGCTGAGCGCGTCCACGACGTTGGACTTGCCCGAGCCGTTCGGACCGACGACGCACGTGATGCCCGGCTCGAACCGGAGCGTGGTCGCCGAGGCGAACGACTTGAACCCCCGCAGGGTCAGGGCCTTGAGGTGCACGCCGCTGGACTCTACCTTCCGCCGCGCGCTCTCTCCATGAACGTCCGGTTCCCCGCGGTTTCGCCCGTGAACGTGCAGGGCACACCAAACGTTAAAGAGGGTGGAGGCATACGGGGGAAAGAAAGAAGGGACGCCGAAGCGTCCCTTGCAAACTCTGACAACTTAGTGGTTGAAGCAGGCCTCCCGACCACTGCGTGCCATGTGGTGCGTCGCAGTGATCAGGTGAGCGCGGGCTCTGCCTGGCGTGCGTCGAGCTCGAGAAGCGAATCGCGAGTTGCGGCAGCCGTCAGCGCGTCGTTCTCTTCCTGGATCCGAACGAGCTCGGATTCCAGGTCCTGGACGCGCTGCTGGAGCCGTCGCATCTCGGCGAGGAGTCGCGGGTCGGAGCCGCCGACGTAACCGAGAAGCGCCTTTGCCATGATGGATGGTCCTCCACACTGAGTGACCGACCGAAGCGGTGTGGGTCGTGAGGGAATCGCACCCGCGGTGCTTGACAGACTTAAGTGTTGCTCTGCTGTTCTTCCATGCCAAACAGCTAAGGTGCGCGGGGCTTTCAGAGTCTCACCAAAAAGTTTGAGGGTCAACACGATCACACCCCGTATTGGCGGCAACCCGGGGCACGCGGCCCTGAGCGGGCGGCGCTGCGACTCCTGCGGGGCCTCTCCAAGTGTGGCGATCATCCTTAGGTGCGGAGCCTGCCAGAGCGAGCCCTCATTGGCAACCACCAGGTCATTTCTGCTGTGGGCAGCTGCCGGTGGCATGTCCCTCCGCTTCCGCCAGGGCCGCTTTACACCGTTTCGCAGCTTGCGCTCAGCGGATCGCGAAGCCGTCGTAGCCGCCGCGAGGTGTGTCCCAGATCTCGGTGACGCCGTCCACGCGCCCGGGCGTGTCGCCTCCGCGGAGCCAGTCGAGGAGTCCTTCGCAGCCCTCGCGCGCCCCCTCGGCGACCACCTGCACCCGCCCGTCGCCCAAATTGAGAGCAAAACCACTCAGGCCGCCGATCTCCAGGGCTTTGGCACGGGTAAACCACCGAAAACCCACACCTTGCACACGCCCTCGCACCCAGGCGACCATCCGAACATCCTCACTCATGGCTGCAACCTAACCGGCCAATGTCTCTCCGGACACTTGCTCCCCACGCGCCATGCGGTACCGTCCGCCCCAATGAATCTCATATGAAACTCACTCGATGGAGTGAGCCGGGTCACACGGACGAGTTGACCGCAAGGACGAAAGGCAAGGACATGGGACGCCACCGACGCTCCGCCGCCGGCCGCGCCGCCACGGGCCGCGCCACGGGGGTCACAGAGACGCACGGCTCATACACGAGCGGCTACGGCCCGCATGACTCCTACGACTGGAACGACCGGTCCGACTGGAACCCGGCCGACGGCTCGACGATCGGCATGGCGCCCTACCTTCACCCGGAGGGCCCCTCCGGGTTCCACCAGGCCCCGGCCGACCACCGGGTCCGTGAGGTCCACGCACACAGCGGTGACGTCCCGCCGAAGAGCGAGGCCCGCCTGCAGGCCGAGACCCGCCTCAAGGCCGACTCCCGCCGCAAGAGCGAGGCCTACCTCTTCGCCACCGAGGAGGACTACGCCGTGGTCTTCCCTGAGGCGGCGGGTTCCTCCGCCCGGGGCGAGGGTTCGCGCGCGGGCCGCGGTCGCCGCCGCAAGCGCAAGAGCGTGACGCCGGTGAAGTCGGGTCTGCTCGGGGTCTCCGCGGCGGTCGCCATCGGTACGGTCGCGGTCGCCGCGGGTGCCGTGCCGGGGCTGGACAACTACAAGCTCGGCGGCGGCAACAGCTCGGACAAGGTGCAGGCCGCCGGTTCGCCGACCAACTCGGCGACCGAGCAGGGCGGTACGTCCGGCAGCGCGGAGTCCCGCGACGACGGCTCCGCCACGAGCCGCGACGCGAACCGCGCGGCCTCCCCGTCGGCGGCTCCGACCAAGTCCGCCACCGCGCCGGCCACCAAGGCACCGGCGAAGAAGCCGGTGGCCACCGCCCCGACCGAGAAGCCCGCACCCAAGGCCCCCTCGGCGAAGCCCACGCCGACGCCCACGCAGTCCGCCGCCGCGCCGGCGGTGACCGTCTCCACGGAGGCCGCGGCCGAGGCCGAGGTCCTCAAGCTCGTCAACGAACAGCGCGCGCTCGTCGGCTGCAGCCCGGTCGCCGCCAACAGCTCGCTGACCACGCTGGCGGAGAACTTCAGCACGCAGATGGCCGACCAGGACTTCTTCGACCACACCGACCCCAGCGGGGCCACCCCGTGGGACCGGGCGGAGAAGCTCGGCATCACCAACCTCGGCGGCGAGAACATCGCCCGCGGCCAGGCCGACGCTGCCGCGGTCATGGACGCCTGGATGAACAGCCCCGGCCACAAGGCCAACATCCTGAACTGCGACTTCAAGACCCTGGGCGTCGGTGTGCACTTCGGCACCGGCGGCCCCTGGTGGACGCAGGACTTCGGGTACTAGGAACGAGCACACCGACAGGGAGCACTAACCACGGGTTAGTGCTCCCTGTCGGTTAGCGCTGTGTTCGCGTACCCTTGTGCCATGGACACGACCCAGGACTGTACGGAGGAGCAGAGCTTCCCGTACAACGTCTTCGCGAAGGCCTGCCCCTCCCGGGGCACCCTGGAGCACGTCACGGGCCGCTGGGGCGGACTCACCCTGTGCGCGCTGAACGAGGGCTCCCTGCGCTTCAACGAACTGCGGCGCCGCGTCGACGGCGTCAGCGAGAAGATGCTCTCGCAGACCCTGCACGCCCTGGAGCGCGACGGCCTGGTCCACCGCGAGGCCCAGCCGACCAACCCGCCGCGCGTGGACTACGAGTTGACCCCGCTGGGCCGTGGCGTCGCCGAGCGCCTGACGGGCCTCGTCGACTTCGTGGAGTCCCGCATGGACGACGTCCTCGCCGCCCGCGCGCGCTACGACGAGACGCGCAGCGCCGTCTGACCCGCGCGGGGTCCGCTAACTCCGGGGCGCTTTCTGGCACTTGGGGCAGAAGTAGCTCGACCGGTTCATCCACGCCCGCCGGCTCATCGGCGTACCGCAGCGCCGGCACGGCAGACCCTCGCGGCCGTACGCGTCGAGCGAGCGGTCGAAGTAGCCCGACTCCCCGTTCACGTTGACGTACAGGCTGTCGAAGCTGGTGCCGCCCACCGCGAGGGCCGCGTTCATCACATCCCGTACGTGGCCCAGGAGTTCGGCGGTACGCGGGCGCGTGAAGGTCGCGGTCGGGCGTTCGTAGTGGACGCGAGCCCGCCAAAGGGCCTCGTCCGCATAGATGTTGCCGACCCCGCTGATCAACGACTGGTCGAGCAGGGCCCGTTTGATCGTCGTCCGCTTGCGGCGCAGCGACTGGTGGAACAACTCGTCGTCGAACAACGGGTCCAGGGGTCACGCGCGATGTGGGCGATGACATCCGGCAGCCCGTCCGGGGTCGTGTCGTGCAACGACAGCCCGCCGAAGGTGCGTTGGTCGACGAAGCGGAGTTCCGTGTCGACGGCGTCGGCGAACCGGACCCGGATGCGCAGATGCTTCTCGTCGGGCAACTCGTGCGGCTGGACCAGGAGTTGACCACTCATCCCGAGGTGCGCGAGCACCGCCTGACGGGTGTCCTCCAGCGGCAGCCACAGGTACTTGCCGCGCCTGCTCGGGGTGCCGATCCGATGCCCCTTGAGCCGGTGCGCGAAGTCGTCGGCGCCGGCGACATGGCGTCGTACCGCACGCGGATGCAGCACCTCGGCGTCGGCGACGGTCCGCTGGGCGACCCACCGCTCCAGACCCCGCCGGACGACCTCGACCTCGGGCAACTCGGGCATGACATCCCCTGTGACGGCGGGTGGATGAACCGAGCGCCCGCCCCGCTGCGGGGACGGGCGCTCAGGTCGCGCTGTTCGGTCAGGCGGACGCCGACGACGTGTCGGCGCTTTCCTCGGCAGGCTGCTCAGCGGCTTCGACGACGACCTCGGCGGTCTGCTGCTCGGCCGCCTCCTTCGCCTTCGCCGCGCGCTCGTCCGCGTCGGCCCGGATGGACCGCCAGGCGGACTCGGCGGCCTGCTGCTCCGCCTCCTTCTTGCTGCGGCCGGTGCCGGTGCCGTACGAGACGCCTCCGACGCGGGCGGCAGCAGTGAAGGTCTTCTCGTGGTCGGGACCGGTCTCCGTGACCAGGTACTCGGGGACACCGAGCCCCTCGGTCGCGGTGAGCTCCTGGAGACTGGTCTTCCAGTCCAGGCCGGCACCGAGGTTCGAGGACTTCTCGATGAGCGGGTCGAACAGGCGGTGCACCAGTTCGGAGGCCGCATCGAGGCCCTGGTCGAGATAGACCGCGCCGATCACCGCTTCCAGGGTGTCGGCGAGGATGGACGCCTTGTCCCGGCCTCCCGTGCCCTCTTCGCCCCGGCCGAGCCGGATGAAGGAGCCGAGTTCCAGACCGCGACCGACCTCCGCCAGCGCACGAGAGTTGACCACCGCGGCCCGCAGCTTGGCCAGTTGGCCTTCGGGCAGGTCGGGGTGGGTGGTGTACAGCGTGTCCGTGACGACGAGGCCGAGCACGGAGTCCCCGAGGAACTCCAGCCGCTCGTTCGTCGGCAGACCGCCGTTCTCGTACGCGTACGAACGGTGGGTCAGCGCACGCACCAGAAGGGCGGACTCGAGGTGATACCCGAGCCGCCCTTCCAACAGCGTGTGGGACGAGGCCGTGTCCGCGTGTTTCTTGGCGACTGAGTCCGCCTTGACGTCAGACATGGTGCCTCTCACCAGCCGCTCAGACCTCGAGAACCTGGCGCTTGTTGTACGTGCCGCAAGACGGGCACGCGATGTGCTGCTGCTTGGGCTCGTGGCAGCGCTCGCACGCAACCAGAGGGGTGACCGCAGCCTTCCACTGCGACCGGCGGTGGCGCGTGTTGCTGCGCGACATCTTCCGCTTCGGAACAGCCACGGCTACTTCTCCTGCTTCTCGTTGGCGCGCGCCGGTCGGGGCGCTTCGCCACTGATCTCGTCCTTCTCGCCGTCTTCGAGTGAACCGGCGAGTCCCTGCAGTGCCGCCCAACGGATGTCGACGGCGTCGTGGTGGTGGTCCGGGTCGTCCGTGAGCCGCACTCCGCACTCGGAGCACAGGCCCAGACAGTCGTCCTGGCACACCGGCTGCATCGGCAGTGCGAGCACCACCGCATCGCGCAGCACGGGTTCGAGGTCGAACAAGCCGTCCTCGATGAAGAGCCTGTCCTCGTCTTCCTCGGCGTCGTCGACCGGTTCCGCTTTCACACGGCCACGGTCGTCGGCGTCAGGGTACGAGAACATCTCCTGGAAGTCCGCTTCGAGCGACAGCTCGACCGGCTCCAGACACCTTACGCACTCCCCCTTCGCCAGTGCACAGGCGGTGCCTGTGACAAGCACCCCTTCCATGACCGACTCAAGGCGGAGGTCGAGCTCCACCGGGGCGCCTTCCGGCACTCCGATGACACCCTGGATCCCGAGATCCCTGGGAGCTTCGATCGAACGGTTCAGGCGCTGCAGCGCACCAGGACGCCGACCCAGCTCGTGAGTGTCGAACACGAGTGGGTTGCGGTGGTCGAGGCGGGCGTTCAGAGCCATCCCTGTCTTTCGGTCTGCTGAGCTCATGGGGCGCTGCCCTTCGGTGCTTCCGGGCAGCGGTGATCGCGGACGTACACGCGACCGAAGAGCCAGGATACTGGACCTTTCGCTCTCGGCCCAATCCGGTGCCCGCTCCCGGCCACCGGCCCGGATCCGCTACAGCCCGCGGCCCTGCTCGTACGCCCGCAGCTGCTCCGCGCTGATCATGCCGGTGTCGAAGAGGCTGGTCTCGTCGAGCGCGTAGCCCTGCTGACCCTGGTTCTGCTGCGGGTCGACCTGGGCCTGCTGCAGCTGGTTCGGGTCGTACACGGGCTGCTGGCCGGTGTCGTAGCCCTGGTAGGGGCCCCTCCCGGTCGAGCGTAGTCGAGACCGGGGGAGTAGGGGTCGGCCTGCTGGTAGCCGTAGGGGTCCTGTTGCTGGACGTAGCCCTGCTGCTGGTAGCCGTACGGGTCCTGCTGGGCGGGCTGCTGGTAGTCGTAGGCCGCCTGCGGGGCGTAGTCCTGCTGCTCGGGCTGGAGCAGGGTCGCCGAGACCGGGGTGTCCGTGACGGTCGCGAGGTCGGCGAGGTAGTCGGCGTCGCTGGTGTGCTGGACCTGGTTGCCCTCGTCGTCGAGGGAGAGGGCCCCGAGGTCGTCGCTGGCGATACGGCCGTGCAGCTTCTGCCGGCCCTTCCCTACGGCCTCCAGCGTCTTGGCGAGGACCGCCTCGAAGGCGCCGAGCTTGACGTCCACGTACGCGTCGGCGTCGCGGCGCAGGGTCTCCGGGTCGTGGCTGCGCTCGGGGGCGTCCTCGTCCTCGTACCCCTGGTCGTCGATGCCGGGGCCGGTGCCGAGCAGCTTCTCGCGGCCGCGGCCGACCGAGCCGAGGGTCTTGGTGAGGACGACCTCGAAGTTGGCGAGCTTGGAGTCGACGTAGTCGTCGGCCTCCGCGCGGATCTCCTCGGCCTCCTGGCGGGCCTCGGCGAGGATGCGGTCCGCCTCGTTCTGCGAGCGGCGGGCGACCTCGGTGTCGGAGATCAGCGAGCCGCGCTCGGCGTGCGCGGTCTGGATGATCCGCTCGGCCTCCTGGCGGGCCTGCTCGACCATCTCGTGCCGGCCGCCGATCAGCTCCTGCGCCTCGGCCAGCGAGTCGGGCAGCGCCGCGCGCACCTCTTCGAGCAGCGTGAGCAGCTCGGCGCGGTTGACCACGCACGAGGCCGACATGGGCATGGACCGGGCGCTGGAGACCGAGGAGACGATCTCGTCGAGCTTCTTCTGCACGTCCACCGTGTGCTCGCCACTCTCTACCGACGTGTTGGAGACGGACGGGTCGACTGTACGACCACTCCCGCCCCGCCCGACACCGGGTGACGCACTGTCAGTCCGTCAGCTCTTGCCGAGCCGCTCGGTGAGCGCTTCGAGGACCACGCCCGGCACCAGGTGGGAGATGTCGCCGCCCCACTGGGCGACCTCCTTGACCAGCGAGGACGACAGGAAGCTGTAGGTGGGGCTGGTGGGGATGAACAGGGTTTCGACGCCCGACAACCCGTTGTTCATCTGGGCCATCTGGAGTTCGTAGTCGAAGTCGCTGACCGCGCGCAGGCCCTTGACGATGGCCGGGATGTCGCGCTGTTTGCAGAAGTCGACGAGCAGTCCGTGGTACGCCTCGACCTGGATGTTGCCGAACTCCGAGGTCACCTCGCGGATCAGCTCGATCCGCTCGTCGACGGTGAACATGCCCTTCTTCGACTGGTTGATCATCACCACGACGTGCACGACGTCGTACAGCCGGGAGGCACGGGCGATGATGTCGAGGTGTCCATTGGTGATGGGGTCGAACGACCCCGGACATACGGCGCGGCGCAACTGGGTTCCCTCGCTCTCGGTCCGGTCATCGTGCGTCTTCGCACGTAGAGGCGGCGCGACCGTACCAAAGGTCCCCTCGCCGTAGCGACGGGCCCGGATCGCGTCGAAGCCGTCCGGCCACCCGAATTCGCCGCCTCTGGTGCTGCGCTCCACGGTGACGAGCGCGTCCGGCGCGAGCCAGCCCCCGACCGGGTGTGAGGAGAATCTCCCGAAGATCGTGATCTGTGACAACGTACGGCGGGTCGAGGAAGACGATGTCGTACGGGTCCGTCGGCGCCGGTGTCCGGACGATCTGTTCCGCTCTGCCCGCCCTGACCTCGGCGCCGGGGAGGCCGATGTTCTTCACGTTCTCCCTGATGACGCGGGCGGCCTTCGGGTCGGCCTCCACGAGGAGGGTGTGGCTCGCGCCGCGGGAGAGCGCCTCCAGGCCGATGGCGCCCGAGCCGGCGTAGAGGTCGAGGACCCGTTCGCCGTTCAGGGGGCGCCGAGGAGGGACTGCCAGGTGGAGAAGAGGCCCTCGCGTGCGCGGTCGGAGGTCGGGCGGGTGCCGGTGCCTGCCGGCACGGCGAGTCGACGTCCGCCGGCCTCGCCGGCGATCACGCGGGTCATGTGGGGTCCTTGCTCGTGGGTCGGTGCAGGTCCATTGTGGCTGGTCGCGCTCGCGCGGCGGTAGCCGCAGTTCAATGCGGCACCGTGCCCCCGAACGAAGGTGGCTTCCCGCTAGCCCTTCTCCAGGTACTGCTCCCTCTCCTCGTCCAACAGTGCGTCCAGGGCCGTGCGCAGGCCCGGCAGGCGCTCCAGCTCGGGATCTGCTGCCACCACCTTCGTCGCCTCCTCCCCTCGCCTCCGCGATGACCTCTTCGTCCTCGATGACAGAGAGGACGCGCAGGGACGATGCGGGCGCCGGACTGGGCCTGGCCCAGCACATCGCCCTCGCGGCGCTGTTCGAGGTCGATGCGGGAGAGTTCGAAACCGTCGAGGGTGGAGGCGACGGCGTTGAGGCGTTGGCGGGCGGGGCTGGCCTCGGGCATCTCGCTGACCAGGAGGCAGAGACCGGCCGCGGAGCCCCGGCCCACTCGGCCGCGGAGCTGGTGGAGCTGGGAGACGCCGAAGCGGTCGGCGTCCATGATCACCATGGCCGTGGCGTTGGGCACGTTGACGCCGACCTCGATGACCGTCGTGGCGACCAGGACGTCGGTGTCCCCGGCGGCGAAGCGGCACATCACGGCGTCCTTGTCGTCGGGGTGCATACGGCCGTGCAGCACCTCGATCCTGAGGCCCTGGAGCGGGCCTTTGGCGAGCTGGGCCGCGATGTCGAGGACGGCGAGCGGCGGGCGCTTCTCCGCCTCGTCCTCGGGGACTTCTTCTTGGCCTTGCCCGCCTTCTTGGGGTCGTCCATCCTCGTCGCCGATGCGGGGGCAGACGACGTACGCCTGATGGCCGTTGGAGACCTCCTCGCGGACGCGCTCCCAGGCGCGGGCCAGGAAGTGCGGCTTGTCGGCGGCGGGGACGACATGGCTGGCGATGGGTGAGCGGCCGGCCGGGAGCTGGTCGAGGACCGAGGTCTCCAGGTCGCCGAAGACCGTCATCGCGACCGTGCGCGGGATGGGGGTGGCGGTCATGACGAGGAGGTGCGGGGGCTGTTTGCCCTTGCTGCGCAGGGCGTCGCGCTGTTCGACGCCGAAGCGGTGCTGTTCGTCGACCACGACCAGGCCCAGGTCGTGGAACTGGACCTTGTCCTCGATCAACGCGTGCGTACCGATCACGATCCCGGCCTCGCCGGTGACGAGGTCCAGGAGGGCCTGACGCCGACCGGCCGTCCCCATGGACCCGGTGAGCAGCGTGACCTTGGTGGCCCGCTCCGCCCCGCCCAGCATCCCGCCCTCGGCCAGCTCCCCATCATCTCGGTGATCGACCGGTGATGCTGCTGAGCGAGCACTTCGGTGGGCGCGAGCATCGCGGCCCTGCCCACCCGCGTCGACGACGGCGAGCATGGCGCGGAGGGCCACCATGGTCTTTCCGCTACCGACCTCCCCCTGCAACAACCGGTGCATCGGATGCTCCGTCGCCAGGTCGTCGAAGATCTCCTTGGAGACCTTCACCTGACCGTCCGTGAGGGTGAAGGGGAGGCGGTCGTCGAAGGCGGTGAGGAGGCCGTCCGGGGTCGGTTTGCGGGCCACTGCCGGGAGTTGGGCGTCCGCGTGGCGGCGGCGGGCCAGGGCCACCTGGAGGACGAAGGCCTCGTCCCACTTGAGGCGGTCGCGGGCGGCGGCGATGTCCGCCCTGATGTGCGGGCGGTGGATCTTGAGGAGTGCCTCCGGGAGGGAGACCAGGCCGCGGCCCTCGCGGAGGGAGTCCGGGAGGGGGTCGACGGCTTCCTGGGCGCTGGGGAGTGCCGTCTGAAGGGCCTTGCCGATCTTCCAGGACTCCAGCTTGGCGGTGGCGGGGTAGATGGGGATCAGGGTGCCCGCCCAGGTCTCCACCGCTTCCTCGGCGTCGCCCTTCAGCAACTCGTACGCCGGATGCGCGAGTTGAAGTCGGCGGTTGAAGACGGAGACCTTGCCGGCGAACATCGCGCGTGTGCCCGGCAGGAGTTCCTTGTGGGGTTTGTGAACTCCCGAGCCGAAGAAGACGAGTTGGAGCCGGCCGCTGCCGTCCGTGATCGTGACTTCGAGGCGCTGGCCCTGCCCCGGGGGCCTTGCTGGACGCGAAGGAGTGCAGACGGGCGTCGGCGACCTGGGCGACCACGGTGACGTGCTCGTCCATCGGCAGCTCGGCGAGGTGCGTGAGCTGGCCCCGCTCCTCGTATCTGCGCGGGTAGTGGTGCAGGAGGTCGCCCACTGTGTGCAGGCCGAGATGCTCGGCCATCACCTTCGCGGTGGCGGGGCCGAGCACTGTTTTCAATGGCTGTTCTAGTGGTTCTTCCAGTGCGGGCACGAGATCCATTGCACACCACGCCACTGACAATGCCGTATACGTCTTGCGAAACCCCTGGTCAGGCGGGTCGTTCGGGGCCTAGGATGGCGCGCTCCGGCCATCCCCGCGGTCACCGCCTCACAGGGACCGCCCGACCCCCGCGCCGATCGCACCTCCCCACCTCGGCGCTGCGACGATGGACTCCCAGACCTCACAGTCATCTCAGGCATCCCAGTCACCTCACACGTTCCAGGTCGACCTGCGCGGTCTGGTGGACCTGCTCTCCCATCACCTCTACTCGAGCCCCAAGGTCTATCTGCGCGAACTGCTGCAGAACGCCGTGGACGCGATCACCGCCCGCCGGGCCGAGCAGCCCGACTCTCCTGCCCTCGTGCGGCTCCACGCCGACGGCGGCACCCTGCGCGTCGAGGACTCCGGCGTCGGCCTCACCGAGGCGGACGTGCACAACCTCCTCGCCACCATCGGCCGTAGCTCCAAGCGCGCCGACGGGCTCCAGGAGGCCCGTTCCGACTTCCTCGGGCAGTTCGGCATCGGGCTGCTCGCCTGTTTCGTGGTCGCCGAGCGGATCCGGGTCGTCAGCCGCAGCGCCCGTACGCCGGACGCGCCGCCCGTGGAGTGGACGGCGGCCGACGACGGCTCGTACACCGTGCGGACCGTGCCCGACGCCGAACGCCCCGAACCGGGCACCACCGTGCACCTGGTGGCCCGCGCGGGCGCCGCCGAGTGGCTCACCAAGGAGCGGGTCCTCGCGCTGGCCCGGGACTTCGGGGCGCTGCTGCCGTACGACGTCCAGGTGGACGGCGAGGCGGTCACCGACCTGCCCGCGCCCTGGGACCGGCCGTACCCGAGTCCCGGCACCCGAAGGGTGGCGCTGGCGCGGCACTGCCACGAGCTGTTCGGGTTCACGCCGCTGGACTCGATCGACCTCTCCGTGCCGCTCGCGGGCATCCGGGAGTGGCCTACGTCCTTCCCGGTGCCGTGAGTCCGGCGCAGCGGGCGAGCCACCGGGTGCATCTCAAGGGCATGCTGCTGACCGAGCGAGCCGAACAGCTGCTGCCCGACTGGGCGTTCTTCGTGCGCTGTGTGCTGGACACGGACAGCCTGCGGCCGACGGCCTCGCGCGAATCCCTCTACGAGGACGAGACGCTGGCCGCCGTACGGGAGGCGCTCGGGGGAGCGGATCCGGGGCTGGCTGACCGGGCTCGCCGCGGGTGATCCGGAGCGGCTCGCCGCGTTCCTGTCGGTGCACCACCTGGGGGTGAAGTCCCTGGCGCGGCACGACAAGGAGATGCTGCGCACGATGCTTCCGTGGCTCCCGTTCGAGACGACCGACGGACGGGTGTCCCTGGAGGAGTTCGCGCAGCGCCACCCGGTGGTGCACTTCACGCGCACCGTGGAGGAGTACCGCCAGGTCGCCCCGATCGCGTCCGCGCAGGGCATCGGCGTGATCAACGGCGGTTACACCTACGACGGCGAGCTGGTCGAGGCGCTGCCGTCGGTGCGCCCGGGGACGGTGGTCGCCGAGCTGGACTCGGACACCGTGACCGCGCACCTGGACTCGGTGGACCCGGCCGAGGAACTGGCGCTGGCGGACTTCCTGGCCGCCGCGCGGGCCAAGCTGGATCCCCTGGGCTGCGATGTCGTGCTCCGGGCGTTCCATCCGCTGTCGGTGCCCGCGCTGCACCTGGACGACCGTTCCGCCCGGCACGAGCAGGCCCGCGCGGAGGCCGAGGAGCAGGCGGACGACCTGTGGGCGGGCATCCTGGGCTCGCTGCGGGGCAGCGCTCCCCGCGCGCGTCTCGTGCTCAACCATCTCAACCCGCTGATCCGGCGCATCAGTTCGCTGGGGGACCGGGACCTGATCGGGACGGCCACCGAGTCGCTCTACGGACAGGCACTCCTGATGGCGCAGCGACCCCTGCGCCCCGCCGATTCGGCTCTGCTGAACCGGGCGTTCATCGGCCTCCTGGAGTGGGCCACACACGGGGAGGGCGAGCACTGATGACAGGGATCACCGACTTCGGCGAGCTGCGCCGGGCGATGGCGGAGAACTCCGAGGAGCCGGAGGGACCGGCCCGCAACGCGCGCGCGGAGCAGTTGCTCGCGGAGGCGGAGAAGCTGGACGTCCCGCTGGCGGTGATCGAGGCGCTCGGGCACCAGCTGAAGGTCTACAACTACAGCTCCGAGAAGGACAAGATGTTCGTCCCCTTCGCGCGTCTGCTGCGCATGTGGGACGAGCGGCCCGAGACTTCGACGAGTACGAGGTCCACTCGCTGCACTGGGTCTTCAAGTGGGTGTCGTCCGGGATGCTGGGCCAGCCGCACATCCCGCTCGCGTCGATCGAGAAGTGGCTCGGCGAGATGGAGCACCGCTACCGGCTGGCCGGGCACTCCGAACGGGCCGTGCGCAGTGCCGAGTTCAGCGTCGCCTCGCACGTCGGTGACCTGGCGCGGGCCGAGCGGGCGTACACGGCGTGGCTGGCCGCGGACCGGGACACCATGGCCGACTGCCACGCCTGCGAGCTGCACACCCAGGGCGAGTGGCAGGTGCGGCGGGAGCGGGACGCCGACGCCCTGGAGCTGTGGAAGCCGGTCCTGGAGGGCGAGTTCACCTGCGCCCACGAGCCGCACACCGTCCTCGCGTCCTCCCTGGCCCCGCTGCTGCGCCTGGGACGGACCGAGGAGGCCCGCGCGCATCACCTGCGCGGTTTCCGTCTCGTACGGCCCATGGAGAGCATGCGGGGCGCGTACGCGGACCATGTGGAGTTCTGCACGCTGAGCGGCAACGAGGCGCGCGGTCTTGAGCTGCTCTCGCGGAGCGTCCGGCGTACTTCACGGACTCCGGGAACCCGCGCAGCGGACTGGACTTCCTGTCCGTCGTGACGCTGCTGATGGACCGGCTGACCGCGCTGGGCCTCGGCGACCAGGAGGTGCCGGGGCCGGCCGGGCGCACCTGGACGGCACGTGAACTCGCCGTCCACGCGCGCGCGGAGGCCCTCTCCTGGCCGCCCGCTTCGACGAGCGCAACGGCACGACGCACATCGGCGACGGGGCACGCGCGCGCATGGACCAGCGTCCGCTGGTGGAACGGCTCCCCTGGGGTGCGTTCGGCGGCCAGGCCGGTCGGCGCGCCGGTGCCGACGCCGGTGCCCGAGGTCATCCCGGAGAAGGACCTCACCGCGCTCCTCGCGGAGGCGCGGCGGCTGTCGGACACCCTCCAACCGCACGCCGTAGAGGCCTGGTTGGCCGTGTCGCGGGCCGCCGAGGGCGTCGAGCTGTCCGCCCACGACCGTGCCGAGATCGCCGACCACCAGGCGATGGACCGGGGACCGGAGGGCATCGCCCTCTTCGAGCGCGCGGCCGAGCTGTTCGCCGAGGCGGGCGACCCCGGTGAGGCGCTGGCGGCACGCGCGCGTGGAGCGTACGTACGCGCTCTGACGGGCGAGATCGACGAGGCCCTCGCGGCGATCGACGCGCCGTACGACGGCGTGCTCGCCCTGTACTCGGAGGACCGCACCGGCGTACGGCAGACGGCGGCCGTGCTGATGAGCCGGGCGCGCATCCTGATGCGCAGGGTCCACGGGGAGTCCCGGACGACACCCCCACCCCGAGGCGCTGGCCGTCGCCGAGGCCGCCGTACGGGAGGTGCTGGCGCTGGTCGAGGGCACACCGGGGACGATGTGCGGCTGGCCGCGCGGGGGCCGAGGGGCAGGCGATGCTGGCCGAACTCGCGGTGCGGGCCGGGGACTTGGAGACGGCCGTACGGCTGTTCTCGAAGGCGTCGACGGCGTTCGTGGCCGCGGGGCTGCCGTGGTTCGCGGTGGAGTACGAGGCCCGGCTCGCGGGGCTCGCCCATCACCTCGGTGACATCACGGAGGCGGAGCGGGCGCTGCGGGCCGCCCTGGAGCACGGCGGGCCGTATCTGGAGGCGCCTGGGCGGGCTCAGCTGCATCTCCAGCTCGCCGGTGCTCGGGGGCCGGGGGCGGTCCGAGGAGGCCGCCGAGCACGCCCTGGAGGCCGCGCACTGGTCCGACGAGGCCGGCGAGGGTCCGACGCTTGGCGCCTGGGCACGGCACCAGCTCGGCGGCTTCCTGCTGCGCCAGGGCCGCTGGGCCGAGGCCGCCGAGGTGCTGGAGTCGGCGCTGCCCGACCTGAGCGCCGAGACGCACGGCGACGGCGCGATCGTCCAGACGCAGTGGTGGCTCGGCGACTGCCTCAGCGAGCTGGGCGAGCACCGCGCGGCGGCCGAACGGCGGTTGCAGGCGGCCGAGACAGCCCGGCACTGGCCCGAGCAGAACGACCACGCGACCCTCGCCCACCTGGCCGCCGAGTCCCTGGGCCACGCGGACCTGCCCGCCGAGGCGGACCGGGCGTACGAGCGCGCGGGCGACCTGTGGCGAACGCTGGGGAACGTGCACGGGCTGGTCCGCTCGCTGCGCGCCCGCGCGTGGCTGGCGCTGCGCGCGGACCGGGGCCTGGACCGGGCACGGGAGTTGATGGCGGGCGCGATCGAGGAGTGCGAGGCCGCGCTCCTGGTGACCGACGACGAGGAGGCACGGCAGCGGCTCACCGGTGAACTCGGCCACACGCACCGGCAGTTCGGCGAACTGCTGGCCCGTTCCGTCGCCGAGGAGGCCGAGGACACCGCGATCCAGGCCGCGTTCGAGGACGCCCTGGCCGAGACCGCGGAGTCGGTCACCGTCTTCGCCGCCCTCGGGGAGGGCGCGGTGCACACCCGTACCGCCGCCGAACTCGCCGCGGGCTGGCTGGAGGCCGACCTCAGCCGCCCCGCCGACGCGGCGGCACGCGCGCGTGGCGTGCTGAAGGCCTACGAGGGTGCCGACGACGGCGACGAAACGGTACGGTCCCGTCGCGCCGAGGCCGAGCAGCTCCTCCAGCTGATGGAGGAACAGACCGACAAGTAAGGGAAGTCGGCGCCTACTCCACGCCGATGAGCAGCAGGGCACCCTGCCGGCCGCCCCGGTACACCACCGTGTCGACGGCGAGGTACGACTCCCGGACGTGGATCTCCAGGATGTCGGCGACGCTCACGGGTGCCTCGTCGCCGACGACCAGGGTGACGAGTTCGCCGCCGGCCGCGAGCATGCGGTCGAGGACGGCCCGGGCGGTGACCGTGACATCGGCGCCGATCACCGCCACGTCGCCGTCGACGAGGCCGAGGACGTCCCCGGCCTGGCAGATCCCGGCCATGGTCCAGGACTGGCGTTCGGCGACGGCGACCTCGGCGTACCGGGTCGCGCCCGCCGCCGAGGTCATCGAGACGACGTCCTCGTCGAAGCGCCGCTCCGGCTCGTGCACGGCGAGCGCCGCGATCCCCTGGACCGCGGAACGCGTCGGGATCAGCGCGACCCGGATGCCCTCGGCCCGGGCCTGCTCGGCGGCAGCGGCGGCGGTGTGCCGCAGATCGGCGTCATTGGGCAGCAGCACCACCTCACGCGCGTGTGCCCGCCGTACGGCCGCGACCAACTCCCCGCTGGCGGGCGGCTCTCCGGGGCGCGCGAGCACGGTGGTCGCACCGGCCTCTTCGTAGAGCCCCGCAAGACCCTCCCCGGCACCACGGCGACGACGGCCCGCTGGGCGCGCTCCTGGGCGGCCGTTCGGCACCGGTGGTGTGCACGTCACCGAGCCCGAAGTGCGTGATCCGGATCCGGTACGGCCGCCCGGCCTCGACGCCCGCCTCGACGGCGGCGCCCGCGTCGTCCACGTGCACATGGACGTTCCACAGGCCGTCCCCGCCGACCACGACGAGCGAGTCCCCGAGGGCGTCCAGCCGCTGCCGGAGCCGCGTCACGGCCGAGTCGCCGGCCTCCAGGAGGTAGATCACCTCGAAGGCGGGACCGCCCCCGGGACGGCTTCCGCGCCGTCCTCGCAGAGAGTGACTTCGGCGACATCGAGAACACCGGTGGAGGAATCAAGGGGCCGGCGTCGAAATCGACCTCCACCACGCGTGTGTGCGTCACGCCAACAGCCACGCGTGTGTGCGCCCCGAATACCGGCGACTCCCCGTGAACGTCTCCACCAGCGCGGCCAGCACCGCCACCAGCCCCCGCCCGCCCGCGTCGACGACGCCCGCGCGCTCCAGGACGGCCAGCTGTCCCGGGGTCGCGGCCAGCGCCGCGCACGCCCCTTCGTAGGCGGCCCGTGCGACGGTCCCGCAGTCACCCTCGGTCGCCTCGGCCGCGTCCGCCGCCGCCGAGGCGACCGAGAGGACCGTGCCCTCGACCGGGTGGGCCACCGCGTACCGGGCGGAGTCGGCAGCGCGGCGCAGGGCGTGCCGTAGGCCCTCCCGTCCGTGTGAGCCGTCTCACCGTCGGCGGCGAGGACCTGGGCCATGCCCCGGAGCAGCTGCGCGAGGATCGTGCCGGAGTTGCCGCGCGCCCCGATGAGGGCGCCGTGGGCCATCGCGCCGGCCGCGTCGGCCAGGGGAGGTTTCTGCTCGGCGAGGGTGCCGTGCCCGGCGAACACCGCCTCGACCGCGGCGGCGGCGGACTCCATGGTCAGGTACAGGTTGGTGCCGGTGTCCCCGTCGGCCACCGGGTACACGTTGATCGCGTCGATCTCCTCGCGCGCACGCCCCAGGGCCCGCAGCGCGAGACCGCACCAGGTGCGCACCGCGAGAGCATCGAAGAATGTCTGCGGCACCTGCGGCACCTGCGCCTCCTTGAGCTGCTGGACTGGCAGGCAGCGTAGACCGCCGGAGCGGCCCGGGCCCGAGGAGGGCCGGAGCGGGCCCCCGACCAGGCATGGTAGTTTCGTTGTACTGGCGCGGTCGTTGTATGCTGCTCCGGTTGCCCGATCCCGATCGGGCCATCCCCCCCCTGCAGTGCCACTTCCAGATCCTACGATCTTGATCCCGGCATGCCGGGATCATCCGTAAGTGCATCTGTGCATCTGAAGTCTTTGGAGTGACCCGTGGCTGCCAACTGCGACGTCTGCGGCAAGGGGCCGGGCTTCGGCAACAACATCTCGCACTCGCACCGCCGTACGTCCCGTCGCTGGAACCCGAACATCCAGCGCGTCCGTACCGTGGTCAGTGGGACGCCGAAGCGCGTGAACGCTTGCACCTCGTGCATCAAGGCCGGCAAGGTCTCGCGCTGACGCACTGCTGAGCGCGCGGCCACTGCTGGTTCGCTGCATCGAGCCGGTCCACCTCGTGTGGGCCGGCTTTTGCCGTGCCCTCTCAGGAAACCCGGGCTTCAGAAAACCCGGAATCGAGAAAACCCGGTTGTGAGAAAGCCTGCCCTTCAGGAGAGCCCTCTCCGCAGGGCCCACGCGTGATCCACCGGCCCGATCCCGCCCCCAGCGCGAACCCCGCCGCGATGGCACCGGTGACATACGCCTTCGCCGCCGTCACCGCCTCCGGCACCGCATCCCCTGGGCGAGCCGTGACGCGATCGCCGAGGCGAGCGTGCAGCCGGTCCCATGGGTGTGCCGGTTGTCGTGCCGGGGCGCACGCAGCCAGTGCTCCTCGGAGCCGTCGGTGAGGAAGTCCACGGCGTCACCCGGCAGATGACCGCCCTTGATCAACACCCAACGCGGCCCGTACGCCAGCACGGCAGCCGCGGCCTCCCGCAACTGCCGCTCCGACTCGACCCGTACGCCGGTGAGTTGCGTCACTTCGTCCAGATTCGGCGTGGCCACGGTCGCCACCGGCAACAGCTTCGTCCGTACGGCGTCCAGCGCGGAGTCCGCGAGCAGCGAGTCCCCGTGCTTCGAGATGCCGACCGGGTCGACGACCGTAGGAACGTCCGTGCCGCCGATCAACCCCGCGACGGTCTCGACGAGTTCGGCCGACGCGAGCATCCCGGTCTTCACGGCCTGGACACCGATGTCGTCGACAACGCTGCGGTACTGGGCGCGCACCGCCTCGGCCGGAAGCTCCCAAGCGCCCTGCACGCCGAGGGAGTTCTGCGCGGTGACCGCCGTGACGACGCTCATGCCGTGCACGCCGAGCGCGAGCATCGTCTTCAAGTCGGCCTGGATTCCGGCCCCTCCACCGGAGTCGGAGCCGGCCACCGTCAGTACCCGGGGCTTCACGACCCGATGTCCCCGAAGTGGTCCCAGCCGCCCTTGCTGGTCCAGGGCGCCCCGTCGACCGTCACCTGGGGCAGCGCGGAGGGGTTGAGGACCTCGCCGATCACCTTCCAGCGGGCCGGCAGCTTCACGTCCGGCGCGAAGGTCGCCACGATCGCGTGGTCCTCTCCCCCGGTCAGCACCCACTGGATGGGGTCGACGCCGACGGCCTGCCCGATGTCGTTCATCTGCGTCGGGACGTCGATCGCGCCCGAGCGGATGTCGATCCGGACCTTGCTGGCCTCCGCGATGTGCCCGAGGTCGGCGATCAGCCCGTCGCTGACGTCGCACATCGAGGTCGCCCCGAGCCCGGCCGCCGCGGGACCCGCGTGGTACGGCGGTTCGGGGCGCCGGTGCGCCTCCACGAACGCGCGCGGCGAGCGGAAGCCCCGTGACAGCACCGCGAACCCGGCCGCGGACCAGCCCAGCCATCCCGTCACGGCGACCACGTCACCGGGCTGCGCGCCGCCCCGGGTGACCGGCTCCCGGCCGCGCAGATCACCGAGCGCGGTGATCGACACCATGATCGTGTCGCCTCGTACGACATCGCCGCCGACCACGGAGGCGCCCGCGACCTGGCACTCGTCGCGCAGGCCGTCCATCAGCTCCATGGGCCAGGTGACCGGGAGTTCGGCCGGTACGACCAGGCCCAGCAGCAGCGCGGTCGGTACGGCGCCCATGGCCGCGATGTCCGCGAGGTTCTGCGCGGCGGCCTTGCGTCCGACGTCGTAGGCGGTGGACCAGTCGCGGCGGAAGTGCCGGCCCTCCAGCAGGATGTCGGTGCTCGCCACGACCCTGCGGTCGGGGGCGGCGACGACCGCGGCGTCGTCGCCGGGACCGACCCGGACCGCCGGGGTGGTGGTGAGGCGGGAAGTCAGCTCTCTGATGAGCCCGAACTCTCCCAACTCACCCACGGTGCCCTTCATCGTTCGTCCTCTTCTCGTGACGGCAGCGCCCGGTCGCGAGCCGTCGGTGTGCTGGGTACGGTCGAGGTGACCGTCGAGTCCGGTCGGGCCCGCGCCCCGGTTCGGTGGCCGGGTCGGGTCCGCACAGTCTCCTCGGGGCAGGCGGCACCGCGCGGACACGTCCTCGGGCCGCCGCGGGTCTCCCCGCGGCGAGCGGCGACGCGATACCGTGGCGTTCCTTTTCCCCACATGATCCTCGTGGCCGCCCTGGAGGTTCCGTGGTACAGGCGTACATCCTGATCCAGACGGAGGTCGGCAAGGCGTCGACCGTCGCCGAGACGATCAGCAAGATCCCTGGAGTGATCCAGGCCGAGGACGTGACAGGACCGTACGACGTGATCGTGCGGGCCCAGGCCGACACGGTCGACGATCTCGGCCGCATGGTGGTCGCCAAAGTCCAGCAAGTGGACGGCATCACCCGCACCCTGACCTGCCCGGTGGTGCATCTGTAGCCCCGTCTACCCTTGGCCGGTGAACTCTCTCCGTCACCGGCGCCGCTCTGTCCTCGGGCTGTCCGTGCTCGCCCTGCTGATCACCGTTGCGGGCTGCTCCTCAGCAGACGACAGCGCGTCGGCGGCGGTTCCCTCGCCGGGCGCGAAGGTCACCGGGCTGTGCCGGAATCTGAACGAGGCCCTGCCGTCAAGGTCGACGGCCAGGGCCGCCGGGATCCCGAGCCCGCGTCAGTGCTGACCGCGGGCTGGGGAACCCGGCGATCATACTGCGCTGCGGTGTCGTCAGGCCCGCCAAGATGAACGACCCGGAGGCCGACGGCGTCGAGGTGAACGGCGTCGGCTGGCTGCTGCAGAAAGAGAACGACGGCTCCTTCCGCTTCACCACGACCCTGCGGAAGGCCTACGTCGAGGTGACCATCCCGAAGGACCGCACCGGGGACGGCATGGCACCCCTGGTCGACCTGGCGAAGTCTGTGAAGAAGGCGATCCCCGAGGGGATCGCCGACTAGTTCACCGGGGCCCGACCGGCTCAGCGGAGTCCCGTGGACCGGCGCAGCGCGGCCTGGACCAGGCGTTCCACCAGCTCGGGGTAGTCGACCCCGCTGGCCTGCCACATCTGCGGGTACATCGAGATCGGCGTGAAGCCGGGCATGGTGTTGATCTCGTTGATGACGAAATCGCCGTCTTCGGTAAGGAAGAAGTCGGCCCGCACGAGCCCCTCGCACGAGGCCGCGTCGAAGGCCTCCACCGCGAGCCGCTGGACCTCGGCGGTCTCGTCCGGCGTCAGCGGGGCGGGCACGATACCGGGGTCGAGTCGATGTACTTCGCCTCGAAGTCGTAGTACGCGTGCTCCTGGGGCGGCGGGATCTCGGCCGGCACACTCGCGCGCGGCCCGTCCTCGAACTCCAGCACCCCGCACTCGATCTCGCGTCCGCGCAGCGTGGCCTCCACGAGGATCTTCGGGTCGTGCCGCTGCGCCTCCTCGATCGCCTCGTCGAGGCCGGAGAGGTCGTCGACCTTGGTGATGCCGATCGAGGAACCCGCGCGCGCGGGCTTCACGAAGAGCGGCCAGCCGTGCTCACCCGCGAAGTCGACGATCTTCTTGCGCGCGGCGGACTCGTCCCGCTCCCACTCGCGCGGCCGGATCACGACGTAGGGGCCGACCTTGAGGCCGAACGAGGTGAACACCCGCTTCATGTACTCCTTGTCCTGGCCGACGGCCGAGGCGAGCACACCCGCGCCCACGTACGGCACACCGGACAGCTCCAGGAGTCCCTGCAGGGTGCCGTCCTCGCCGTAGGGGCCGTGCAGGACGGGGAAGACGACGTCGACCTCGCCGAGGGCCTTGGGCACGGATCCCGGTTCGCTGAGGACGACTTCACGGTTCCCGGGGTCGAGCGGGAGCACCACTCCGCCCTCGCTCGACTCGGCGAGCTCGTCGACGTCCGGCGTACGGCGGTCGGTGATCGCCATCCGCTCCGGGGCGTCGGCGGTCAGGGCCCAGCGGCCTTCGCGGGTGATGCCGATCGGCAGGACGTCGTACTTGTCCCGGTCGATGGCCGCGAGGACGGCGCCGGCGGTGACCACGGAGATCCCGTGTTCGGAGCTGCGACCGCCGAACACGACGGCCACACGCGGCTTGCGAGGCGGCTGCTCAGGGCTCTGGGGAGGTTCTCGGTGCTCATATCGCGATGAGAGTACCCGGTGGTACGGCCTGGAGTCAGCGTCCGTTGACGAGCGGCGGTTCGATCAGCGGCTCCGAGGAGCGCCCCAAAGGGCCCGAGGATGTATCGATATGCGGCTGCCGCCGCGTGAGCGCGACCAGCCACCACGGCGTCGCAGCCGCACGACGAGATCCGGCGGCGGCCCCTGGCGCACCGCTCAGCGACGCTCAGGCTTGGCGCTGCGAGACATCAGCTCCTTCACCGCGACCACCGGCGACTTCCCCTTGTGCACGATCTCGAAGACGGTCTCCGTGATCGGCATGTCCACCTCGTGCCGCCGCGCCAAGTCCAGCACGGACTCACAGGACTTGACCCCCTCCGCGGTCTGCTTGGTGACCGCGATCGTCTCCTGAAGGGTCATGCCCTTGCCGAGGTTCGTCCCGAAGGTGTGGTTGCGCGACAACGGCGACGAGCAGGTCGCCACCAGGTCGCCCAGGCCGGCGAGCCCGGAGAACGTCAGCGGATCCGCGCCCATCGCCAGCCCGAGCCGCGTCGTCTCGACGAGCCCGCGGGTGATCAGCGACCCCTTCGCGTTGTCCCCGAGCCCCATCCCGTCCGCGATGCCGACGGCGAGCCCGATCACGTTCTTCACCGCGCCACCCAGCTCGCAGCCCACCACGTCGGTGATGGTGTATGGCCTGAAGTACGGGGTGTGGCAAGCCGCTTGAGCCGGCGGGCCACCGCTTCGTCGGTGCACGCGACCACCGCGGCGGCCGGCATCCGGGAGGCGATCGATCTCGCGCGCGCGAGGTTGGGTCCGGAGACCACGGCGATGCGGTCGCGGCCGACCTTCGCGACGTCCTCGATGACTTCGCTCATCCGCATGACGGAGCCGAGCTCGACGCCCTTCATGAGCGAGACGAGGACCGTGTCGGGCGCCAACAGGGTGCCCAGTCGGCCAAGTTGGCGCGCAGCGTCTGCGAAGGGACCGACAGGACGGTGAAGTCGGCGTCGGCGGCGGCCTCGGCGGCGTCGGTGGTGGCCCGCAGGTTCGCCGGGAGTTCGACGCCGGGGAAGTAATCGGGGTTCGTACGCGAGGAGTTGATGGCCTCGACGACTTCCGCGCGACGCCCCCACAGCGTGACCTCGCACCCCGCGTCGGCGAGCACCATGCCGAAAGCCGTGCCCCATGAACCGGCGCTGAAGACAGCCGCCTTGACCGGCTTGCTCACGTGCCCTGCCCCTCTTCCTGCTCGACCTTCGGCTCGGTCGCCGACTCGGCCTGAGACTCCAACTCCTGTGTTTCCGCGGCCGTCCGGCGCCGCTGCTCGATCCGCTCGCGGCGCGGGTCGTAGGGCGTCTCAGGTGCCTTGGCACCGCGGATCTGCTCCAACAGGCGGGTGATGTCGGCCATGATGGCCTCGGTCGCCTCCTTGAGGAGGTCCGGGGTCATGTCCTTGCCGTAGAAGCGCGCGAGGTCCACCGGCGGGCCCGCGAGCACATGGCTGGTCTTGCGGGGAAAGACGTGCAGCTTCTTGGCATAGGGCGGGAGCAATTCATTCGCGCCCCACTGCGCCACGGGAATGACCGGGCGCCTGGTCTGGAGAGCGACCCGCGCGGCACCGGTCTTGCCGGTCATGGGCCATTGGTCGGGATCCCGGGTGATGGTCCCCTCGGGATAGAACGCGACGCACTCACCGCGCTCCACGGCGTCGATCGCGGCGCGGAAGGCACTCAACGCGTCCGTGGTCTCGCGATAGACGGGGATCTGTCCGGTACCGCGCATCGCGGCGCCGACGAATCCCTTCTTGAAAAGGCCGCTCTTCGCGAGGAATCGCGGAACGCGTCCGGTGTTGTACTGAAAGTGAGCGTAAGCGAAGGGGTCCACATGCGAATTGTGGTTGACCGCGGTGATAAATCCGCCCTCGGCCGGAATGTGCTCCATTCCGCGCCAGTCCCGCTTGATCAGAACCACCAGCGGCGGTTTGCAGAGGACCGCTGCGAAGCGGTACCAGAACCCGATTCTGCGGCGGGGCACGCGAACACCTTCCTCTAGGACCCGGGGGCCGCACAAGTGTCGCCCCAGGCCGTCGGTCTGTCGAGAACACCGTACGCCCCGCCACCGACACCGCCAGGGGCGCCGGGTGACAATGGCCGCGACAAGAGAGGGACGGAACGCCCGTGCAGTGGACCTTGGTCATCCCCTGAAGCCTCTGGCGCGAGCCAAGAGCAGGCTTTCGGACACCGCGGGCGACGGGCTGCGCCCCGGCCTCGCCCTCGCCTTCGCCCAGGACACCGTGGCGGCCGTGCTGGCCTGCCAGGCGGTCCGCGATGTGGCGGTCGTCACGGACGACGCCCTGGCCGGCCGCGAACTGGCCGCGCTGGGCGCCCGTATCGTCGCGGACGAGCCGGGAGGCGGCCTGAACGCCGCTCTGCGGCACGGGGCGGCGGCCGTGCGTGTTTCCCGCCCCGAAAGCGCCGTCGCGGCCCTGAACGCCGATCTGCCGGCTCTGCGTCCCGCCGAATTGGCCCGCGTCCTGGACGCGGCCGCCGAATTCCCGCGTGCTTTTCTCCCGGACGCGGCGGCAATCGGCACCACCTTGCTCACCGCGAGAGGGGCCGCGAATTGCGCCCCGCATTCGGCACGGATTCCCGCGCCCGCCATCGCGCCTCGGGGGCGCACGAACTCACCCTGGACGCGGTGGAATCCGTACGCCAGGACGTGGACACCGGCGAGGACCTGCGGGCGGCGCTGGCCCTCGGGGTGGGGCCGCGCACGGCGGCAGCGGCGGCGGCGGGCTGCTGATCCCGGGACAGCCGTAGCGGGCGGGCCGGCAGTAGGCTGCGGCCATGCAGGCGACCGCTTACACCTACGACGCCGACACCCGCACGGGCAGTGTGCTGCTCGACGACGGCACCCCGGTGTCCTTCGACGCCCCCGCGTTCGACGCGGGCGGCCTGCGGCTGCTCAGGCCGGGCCAGCGGGTGCGGATCGAGACCGAGGGACCCAAGGAGGGCCTCAGGGTCACCCTGGTGACGCTGCAGACCTTCTGAACACCCTTTTCCGTACGGCCTTTCCGCGGGCCGCTGGAGACGCCGCGGGCCGGACCCCAGAGGGAGTCCGGCCCGGCGCGTGAGTGCCTTGCGCCCTTGTTGCCGGCGCGTGGTGGCCTACTTGGCGGTCGACTTGCGCGCGGTGGTCTTGCGCGTGGTCGTCTTGCGAGCCGTCGACTTCTTGGCCGGGGCCTTCTTCGCCGCGGTCTTGGCGGTGGCGGTCTTGGCCGCCGACTTCTTGGCCGCGCCCGAAGTCTTCTTGGCGGTCGCCTTCTTGGCGGTGGTCTTCTTGGCGGTGGCGGTGGCCTTCTTGGCGACCGTCTTCTTCGCCACGGTCTTCTTGGCCGTCGCCTTCTTGGCGGTGGTCTTCTTGGCCGCGGCCTTCTTGACCGTCGCCGAAGCGGTGCCGCTCAGGCTGCCCTTGGGCGCCTTCTTGACGGCGACCTCGCCGCCGCGCGGGAGCTTCTTCGAGCCGCTCACCAGGTCCTTGAAACCCTGGCCCGCGCGGAAGCGCGGCACGGAGGTCTTCTTGACCCGAACCCGCTCGCCCGTCTGGGGGTTGCGGGCGTAACGGGCCGGGCGGTCGACCTTCTCGAACGAACCGAAGCCGGTGACCGAAACACGGTCACCATTGACGACGGCACGGACGACCGCGTCCAGAACCGCGTCGACCGCCTCGGCGGCCTGCTGACGGCCACCGACCTTGTCCGCAATCGCTTCTACGAGCTGCGCCTTGTTCACGTCTTCCCCTTCGGAGACATTGCCGGAACGAAACTGCTCCGGCTTTTTCGCACGTTAGGCAGATATATACCGCAAATCAAACACGAAACGGGCTAATCACCCGTGCGCCGCAACGAACTCGGCTGTCCTGGACTTGTTTCAGCGTTCCTCTTCCGGGAATCGACCCGCGTCGAGGTCCTCTGTGAACCGGTCCAGCCGCCTTGTCGCGTCGGCGAGATCGTGCTTGGCCGCGGCCGTAATGACCAGCAGCTTCCGGGCCAGCGCCATCCGTACGCCCTCCGGGACTTGCAGTGCGCGCACCCTTGTGTGCGCTTCCTTGAGTTGGTCCGCGACTGCCGCATAGAGCTTGAGTTGGCCGTCGTGTTCCATGCACAGATTGTGCCATCTGGGGCGAGTTGTCGCCTGCGGGGGTAGCAACTGGTGCCTCAAACAGCGTTCCGGAGCCTGGCGACAGCCTTGGCTCAAAGCTGCGCTTACCCCGTCAACACCCTGTCTAACACAGGGAGTTGAGCAAAGCGTTGCAGGCGCGCAGGGCCGTTCGGGTGCAGACATGGCTGTACCCCCAATCGTGGCGATCGGGGGTACAGACGGGGGTGTCGCGTGGCCGATTCTCGACCCGGTACGGCGGTTCGGGTCAGACCTGGACCGTCCGCGGCTTGTACGAGGGGCGCTTGGCCTCGTACGTGGCGATGTCGCCCTCGTTCTGGAGGGTGATGGAGATGTCGTCCAGCCCGTTCAGCAGCCGCCAGCGGGCGTTCTCGTCGAGTTCGAAGGCGGCGGTGATGCCCTCGGCGCGCACCTCGCGGGCCTCCAGGTCGACCGTGATCTCGGCCTGCGGGTCCTTCTCGGCGAGGTCCTGCAGCGCGTCCACGATCTTCTGCTCCAGAACCACCGTGAGCAGGCCGTTCTTGAGCGAGTTGCCGCGGAAGATGTCGGCGAACCGGGAGGAGATCACGGTCTTGAAGCCGTAGTTCTGCAGCGCCCACACGGCGTGCTCGCGCGAGGAGCCCCGTACCGAAGTCGGGACCGGCCACCAGGACCGTCGCGCCCTTGCGCTCAGGGCGGTTGAGGATGAAGTTCTCGTCCTTGCGCCAGGCCTCGAAGAGCCCGTCCTCGAAGCCGTCCCTGGTCACCTTCTTGAGCCAGTGGGCGGGGATGATCTGGTCGGTGTCCACGTTGCTGCGGCGCAGCGGGACGGCCCGGCCGGTGTGCTTGGTGAATGCTTCCATGACTCTCAGACTCCAGCGGGCACAGGGGCGTCGGACAGATCGGCGGGCGAGGCCAGGTGGCCCAGCACGGCGGTCGCGGCGGCGACCTGCGGCGAGACGAGGTGCGTACGGCCGCCCTTGCCCTGCCTGCCCTCGAAGTTGCGGTTGGAGGTGGACGCGGAGCGCTCACCGGGCGCCAACTGGTCCGGGTTCATGCCCAGACACATCGAGCAGCCCGCGTGCCGCCATTCGGCGCCGGCCTCCTTGAAGACGACGTCCAGGCCCTCGGAGACGGCCTGCAGACCGACCCGCGCGGAACCGGGAACGACCAGCATCCGTACACCGTCGGCGACTTTGCGGCCCTCGACGATCGCGGCGGCCGCACGCAGGTCCTCGATACGGCCGTTGGTGCACGAACCTACGAAGACGGTGTCGACCTTGATGTCGCGCAGCGGCTGTCCGGCCGCCAACCCCATGTATTCCAGGGCCTTTTCGGCGGCGACGCGCTCCGAAGCGTCTTCGTACGAAGCCGGGTCGGGGACGGACGCCGAAAGCGGCGCGCCCTGACCGGGGTTGGTGCCCCAGGTGACGAACGGCGCCAGCGAGGGACCGTCGATGACGACCTCGGCGTCGAATTCCGCGTCCGCGTCGGTCTTCAGGGTCTTCCAGTACGCGACGGCGGCGTCCCAGTCCTCGCCCTCGGGAGCGTGGGCGCGGCCCTTGATGTACTCGAAGGTGGTCTCGTCGGGGGCGATCATGCCCGCGCGGGCACCGGCCTCGATCGACATGTTGCAGATGGTCATGCGAGCCTCCATCGAGAGTTTCTCGATGGCCGGGCCGCGATATTCCAGGATGTAGCCCTGGCCGCCGCCGGTGCCGATCTTCGCGATGATGGCGAGGATCAGGTCCTTGGCGGTGACGCCGTCGGGCAGTTCGCCGTCGACCGTGATGGCCATGGTCTTCGGACGGGCCAGCGGCAGCGTCTGGGTGGCCAGCACGTGCTCCACCTGGGAGGTGCCGATGCCGAACGCCAGCGCGCCGAAGGCGCCGTGGGTGGAGGTGTGGGAGTCACCGCACACGACCGTCGTACCGGGCTGGGTCAGCCCCAGCTGCGGTCCTACGACGTGGACGACACCCTGCTCGACGTCGCCCAGGGAGTGCAGGCGCACGCCGAACTCGGCGCAGTTCTTGCGCAGCGTCTCCAGCTGGGCCCGGGAGACCGGGTCCGCGATGGGCTTGTCGATGTCGAGGGTCGGGGTGTTGTGATCCTCGGTGGCGATGGTGAGGTCGAGGCGCCGCACCGGACGGCCCGCCTGACGGAGACCGTCGAAGGCCTGCGGGCTGGTCACCTCGTGCAGCAGGTGCAGATCGATGAAGAGGAGGTCGGGCTCGCCCTCGGCGCGCCGGACGACATGGTCGTCCCAGACCTTCTCCGCGAGTGTCCTACCCATCGCTTTCCCTCCGGCCGACAGAACGCGCCGGCCCAACTAGAGATCCTGAGGAGACGGCGCTCGCACCCCTGGTTCACGGGCAGCCGCCGCCTGGCCCGTTTGGTGACCGGGCCGCTGTGCCTACAAGAGTTGCGCGTCTCACGAAAAAGGAACTTGCGTTTCACAGAGTGAGACGCGAGTATCGTTTCATGGACAACAGTAGCGGCGTCGGCGTCCTGGACAAGGCAGCCCTTGTCCTGGGCGCTCTGGAGTCCGGTCCGGCCACCCTCGCGGGTCTGGTCGCGGCGACCGGGCTGGCACGACCCACGGCACACCGGCTGGCCGTGGCCTTGGAACACCACCGCATGGTGGCGCGCGACATGCAGGGCCGTTTCATTCTCGGCCCCCGTCTCGCCGAGCTGGCCGCGGCCGCCGGCGAGGACCGCCTGCTCGCCACGGCGGGCCCGGTGCTCACGCATCTGCGGGACATCACCGGCGAGAGCGCTCAGCTCTACCGCCGCCAGGGCGACATGCGCATCTGCGTCGCCGCCGCGGAACGCCTGTCCGGACTGCGGGACACCGTCCCGGTCGGCTCGACGCTGACGATGAAAGCCGGTTCGTCCGCGCAGATCCTGATGGCGTGGGAGGAGCCGGAGCGCCTGCACCGCGGCCTCCAGGGCGCCCGCTTCACGGCCACCGCCCTCTCGGGTGTACGGCGCCGGGGCTGGGCCCAGTCGATCGGCGAGCGCGAGCCGGGCGTCGCGTCCGTCTCCGCGCCCGTGCGCGGCCCGTCGAACCGCGTGGTCGCCGCCGTGTCCGTCTCCGGCCCCATCGAGCGCCTGACGCGTCACCCGGGCCGTATGCACGCCCAGGCGGTCATCGACGCCGCCGCCCGTCTCTCCGAGGCCCTGCGCCGCACCGGCTGATCCGCCGGGAAGATCCAAGGAGGGCCTGCCTCAACGCCGCGGCAGGCCCTTCGCCATGTCCGGGCGCCGAACTCCTCGCGCACCACGCCGAGTTGACGCACCGGGCGGACAACGCGAAAGCCCCTCCACCGAGGTGGAGGGGCTCTGCTGTAGGTACCCCCGACCGGATTCGAACCGGCGCTACTGCCGTGAGAGGGCAGCGTGCTAGGCCGCTACACAACGGGGGCCCAGATCGTGCAGGCGGTTAAAACTACACCGTCGCAGATCAAAGCTGGTCTACCAGGACTCGAACCTAGAATGACGGTACCAGAAACCGTAGTGTTGCCAATTACACCATAGACCAAGGTGATTCAAGGTAAAGCGTACCCCCGACCGGATTCGAACCGGCGCTACTGCCGTGAGAGGGCAGCGTGCTAGGCCGCTACACAACGGGGGCCCTAGCGATCCTGCATGAGAGGTGGCGGGTGCGACCCGGCCACCTTCCTGGGAAGGATCTGTACCCCCGACCGGATTCGAACCGGCGCTACTGCCGTGAGAGGGCAGCGTGCTAGGCCGCTACACAACGGGGCTTTGCAGAGCTGGTCTCTGCGGTTGCAGATGAGCTCTGCGAGCTGGCCTACCAGGACTCGAACCTAGACTAACGGAACCAGAAACCGTCGTGCTGCCAATTACACCATAGGCCACTGAAACTCAATCCCCTGCGGGATCTTATTCTAGTCTGCGCCTCCGGTTCCCGGCCTTTCGGCCCGCTCTCCGGCGGCGCAGGAAGAACATTACCTGAAGGTGGACGGGGCTCCAAAACGGGTATCGGCGCCGAGGAGCGCGGGGAGTTCGGCGAGCGAGGCGATCCGGTGCCGCCCCACGAGGACCTCACCAGGAGTGTGTCCGCCGTGACGGTCGATCCACACGGACAGCAGGCCTGCGTCCGCGGCACCGCGCCAGTCGATCTCGGGGTGATCTCCGACATACGCCACTTCGTGCGGCGGCAGTTCCAGCGCCTCGCAGGCCGCGAGGAAGGCCCCGGCCTCGGGCTTGAGACACCCAGTTCGGCCGCGCACAGGACGGCCTCGAAGCGGTCGTACACCCCGAGGGTGCGCAGTTTGCGGTCCTGGACGGTGAGGCTGGAGTTGGAGAGGACGGCGTGCCGGTGGGTGGCCGCGAGGGCGTCCAGGGCGGGCAGGACGTCCGGGAAGAGGGCCCAGGCGGTCTCGTAGTGCGCCTTGTACCGCTGGAACCAGTCCTCGGCCTCGGTGTCGGTCAACTCCCGCCCCAGGAACAGTCGTACGCGGTCCAGGCGCTGGCCCTCGAAGGAGACCTCGCCGGCCGAGAAGCGGGCCCAGTGGAGCTCGGTGGCCTCCCGCCAGCGCTCCAGGGCCTCCGTCAGGCCCGCGGGTCCGTCGGCCAGGCCCTCGGCCAGCAGGTGCTCGCGCATCGCCGCGCGGTCGGCACCGGTGTAGTCGAACAACGTGTCGTCGACGTCCCAGACGACGGCCCGAATGGTCATGATCCGACGGTAACCCGGGGCCCAGGGGCGCGTCTGCCCCCGGCCGGCCGTCACACGGGGACGACGAAGAAGTCCGTGACGAAGCAGGTGACGTCACCGGCCGCCGTACGCCCGATCCAGGTCGGGTAGGCGCCGTCGCCCCAGCCGGAGCCGAAGGCCGCCAGGGTGTGGCCGGTGGAGGGGACGTGACCAGGTACGGGCCCGGGGCGTGGCCGTGTTCCTCGAAGGCGTCCCACAGCGGGCCCTCGTCGCCCTCGCACTCCGGGAAGGAGCCGTCGACCGAGGCGTCGTAGAACGCGCCCGTGCCGGCGTCGACTCCGTAGCCGTAGAACTCGTCCTCGGTGAGGTCGGCGAGGTCCTGGCCCGACTGGAGGGCGAGTTCCCAGGCGGTGGTGGGTTCGTCGCGTATGACCAGGCGGGCGGCGGCGATGCGCAAGTGGGGCTTGTCGGACGGGGTTCGTCGGGCTGGGTGAGGGTGGCGACGGCCGCCTCGACGCGGTAGCGGCCGGGCTCGACCGTGACCGTGAAGGGTTCGACCTCGCCGCCGCCGAGGCAGACGAAGGGGTCGCAGGCCACCACCTGGCCGGTGGGGAGCCAGAGTTGGCCGCCGTCCGCGAGGTGGATCACGCCGACCGTGCCGGTCTCGTGCTGCGTGAACGTGCTGCCGGGCGTGAACATCCAGCCGTAGTCACGTGCGGTCATCGGCATTGCGGGTGCCTCTCCGGGACGATCTTCGATGAACCGGAACCCTAACGCCCCGTACTGACAACGCCGAAGGGGCGGCGGCCGGTTGCGGCTGCCGCCCCTTCACGCGTGCGTGCGTTACGCGGCCAGCTTGGCGAGGGCCGCGTCGATCCGGGCGAGGGTCTTCTCCTTGCCGAGGATCTCCAGGGACTCGAAGAGCGGCAGGCCGATGGTGCGGCCGGTGACGGCGACGCGGACCGGGGCCTGCGCCTTGCCGAGCTTGAGGCCGTGGGTCTCGCCGGCGGCCAGGACGGCCTCCTTGAGGGACTCGGCCGAGTTCCAGTCCGCGGACTCCAACTTCTCGCGGGCCGTACGGAGAAGAGCGTCGGAGCCCTCCTTCATGGCCTTCGTCCAGGACGCCTCGTCCTGGACCGGCTCGGGGAGGAACAGGAAGTCCACGTTGTCCGTGATCTCGGAGAGGACCTTCAGACGGGTCTGCGCGTGCGGCGCGACGGCCTGCCACTTGGCCTCGTCGAAGTCCTCCGGCGCCCAGGGGGCGAACGGCGCCTTCAGCCACGGGGCGCAGCGCTCGGTGAAGTCCTTCACGTCGAGCAGGCGGATGTGGTCGGCGTTGATCGCCTCGCACTTCTTGAGGTCGAAGCGCGCCGGGTTGGGGTTCACGTCGGAGATCTCGAAGGCCGCGACCATCTCGTCCATGGAGAAGACGTCCCGGTCGGCGGCGAGCGACCAGCCCAGCAGGGAAAGGTAGTTGAGCAGCCCCTCGGGGAGGAAACCGCGCTCCCTGTAGAGGTTGAGCGAGGACTCGGGGTCGCGCTTGAGAGCTTCTTGTTGCCCTCGCCCATCACGTACGGGAGGTGCCCGAAGGCGGGGATCTCCTGGGCGATGCCCAGGTCGATCAGCGCCTTGTAGAGGGCGATCTGGCGCGGGGTGGAGGAGAGCAGGTCCTCGCCGCGCAGGACGTGGGTGATCTCCATCAGGGCGTCGTCGACCGGGTTGACGAGCGTGTACAGGGGGCGCCGTTGGCCCGGACGATGCCGTAGTCCGGCACGTTCTCCGCGGTGAAGGTCAGCTCGCCGCGGACCAGGTCCGTGAAGGTGATCGTCTCGTCGGGCATCCGGAAGCGGATGATCGGCGTGCGGTTCTCGGCCTCGTAGGCGGCCTTCTGCTCGGCGGTGAGGTCGCGGCAGTGGCCGTCGTAGCCGGACGGGCGGCCGGCGGCGCGGGCGGCGTCGCGGCGGGCGTCCAGCTCTGCGGTGGAGCAGTAGCAGGGGTAGGCGCGGCCGGCGTCCTGGAGCTTCTGGGCGACGTCCTTGTAGATGTCCATGCGCTGCGACTGGCGGTACGGCGCGTGCGGGCCGCCGACCTCGGGGCCCTCGTCCCAGTCGAAGCCCAGCCAGCGCAGCGAGTCGAGCAGCTGGCCGTACGACTCCTCGGAGTCGCGGGCCGCGTCGGTGTCCTCGATGCGGAAGACCAGGGTGCCCTGGTGGTGCTTGGCGAAGGCCCAGTTGAACAGGGCGGTGCGGACCAGGCCCACGTGCGGGTTGCCGGTCGGCGAGGGGCAGAAACGGACACGGACTGCTGGGGCGGATGCGCTAGCCACGCTTGACAACCTTGTTGGTGAGAGTGCCGATGCCTTCGATGGTGACGGCGACCTCGTCGCCGACGGTGAGCGGTCCGACGCCTGCCGGGGTGCCCGTGAGGATCACGTCGCCGGGGAGCAGCGTCATGGCCTCGGTGATGTTGACGATCAGATCCTCGATCGAGTGGATCATCTCGCTCGTGCGGCCGAGCTGGCGCTGCTGGCCGTTGACCGTGAGCTGGATGGTGAGGTCGCTCGGGTCGAGGTCCGTCTCCACCCACGGGCCGAGCGGGCAGGAGGTGTCGAAGCCCTTGGCCCGGGCCCACTGCTTCTCGCGCTTCTGGACGTCCCGCGCGGTGATGTCGTTGGCGCAGGTGTAGCCGAGGATGACGTCCTTGACGCGCTCGCGCGGGACCTCGCGGCACATCCGGCCGATGACGACGGCCAGTTCGGCCTCGTGGTGGAGGTCCTCGGTGAAGGAGGGGTACTGGATCGCGTCGCCGGGGCCGATGACCGAGGTGGAGGGCTTGAAGAAGGCGAAGGGGGCGTCCGGCACCTCGTTGCCCAGTTCCCTGGCGTGCTCGGCGTAGTTGCGGCCGAAGGCGACGACCTTGTTCGGGAGCACCGGCGGCAGCAGCCTGACCTTGCTCAAGGGGACCTTCGTACCGGAGAGTTCGAAGTCCGCGAACGGGATGCCCTTGATGATGTCGAGGACGAGCTCGTCCGGCTTGTCGCCCTCTACCGCGCCGAAGGCGACGTTCCCGTCGATGGAGAATCTGGCGATGCGCACGGGATGGGCGCCCCTCACTGAGCTGGCTGGAGTCTGACGCTCCAGGCTAACGCGGTGCGGGGCGCCTGCTCGCGCGACTACTCCGCGGCGGCGGTGACCGGGATCTCCATGAGGATGGTGCGGCGCGGGTTGGCCGTCTGGGCCGGCAGGTCGAGCGAGTGTTCCTGCAGCTCCGGCGTCTGCAGCGCCTCGGCGTCCGCGAGGTGCGCCAGCGTCGTGCGTCGCGGGTTGGCAATGTTGCGGAACATCATCGTCGTCTTCACTGTTGTACTCGACCCTCGTCGTCCGTGGGTGGGTGGTTGGCAGTTTCTGCCCTCATGTAAAGCGTCAGGCTAAACATTCAATTCCCGGCCGAAGACGTGAAGAGGCCGTGATCCGGGTGTGAGTTTGCTCACCACCCCGTAGGCATACCGGCCAATTCGGACTGCCAACTCACCTCGACGAAACGGACATTGACCCCCTGAAGCTGTCATTCCGCTCCTGATCATGGCGACTTGGGCACATGGCATGCCCTTGAGGGCCGTAGGCATTTGCCCCCTTTGGAGTGAATAGCTTTCTACGTCTCGTGACGCACTCCTCACGCGGTGTCACACAGGTCACAGCCTGGCCTACGGGCCTTGTTGGAGATCCTGCACTGTGCTGGAATTCCACGGACCGCCGCAGAATCAGCCCGGCGCTCAGGGGCGCAACACAGCGCCGAGGGCGGCGGAAGGGGGAGCAGCGCCGGTCACTCACGACCACACACTGGGGTGCGCGTTCAGGGCGCTCCCTAAGACGCCGACACCGTCCTTCCGTTCGCGCGGAGGGGCGCCTGGTCCAGAGGTTGCGACGCTAGTGCAGGGACGTTTCAAGAGGGATGGCAGTGCTTCGGCGGAGCCGGAGCCGCATGGCGGGGCTGGCCCCAAGACCGGCAGCTCCTCGCCCCAGCACGCCCAGAACCCGGGCCCGGCCCCGTCAGGAGACGGTGGAGGCGCCGGTCGCCCCGGTGCGTCCGCAGCCCCGACCCCCGTGCCCCGGTGAAGCAGCCGACGGGTTCGCCCGGACCCGGCTCGCGCGTCGCTCTGCGCAACTGGCGCATCTCCACGCGCCTGGTGTCGCTGCTCGCGCTCCCGGTGGTCGCGGCCACCTCGCTCGGTGCCCTGCGCATCAGCGACTCCATGACCGACATCCAGCAGCTCGACAACATGAAGCTGCTGACGGACATGACCAAGCAGGCCACGGAGCTGGCCACCGCGCTCCAGGAGGAGCGCGACCAGTCGGCCGGCCCGCTCTCGCACGGCGGCAAGGCGACCGACTACCAGGTCAAGGGCTACCAGCAGAAGACCGACCGGGCCCGCGACAACTTCATCAACGCCTCGGAAGAGGTCGACAGCGCCAGCAAGAGCGGCAACCTCCAGGGCGTCCGGGAGAGCCTGGTCGGTCTCGCGACCGAGCTGGACAACCTCGACAAGATCCGGAAGTCGGCGTACCAGTCGAAGGAGAACTCGACCCAGACGGTCGACGCCTACCACCGGCTGATCACGCAGCTGCTCGACCTCTCGCAGGACATGGCGGAGGCCACCAGCAACCCGGAGATGATCCAGCGCACCCGCGCCCTGGCGGCCTTCTCCGCCGCCAAGGAGTTCTCCTCCGTCCAGCGCGCGGTGATCGCGGCGGCCCTGCCGAACAACAACACCCAGCTGGGCAAGCTCTCCGACAACGACCGGCTCTACGCCGACTCCGCCCTGGAGAGCGAGAAGTCGGAACTGAGCATCTTCCGCAACATCTACGGCACCCAGGGCGCCGAGGAACTCATCGCGCCCATCGAGGACGGCAACCCGACCATCGAGTCGGCCGACACCTACGCGCAGCGCGTCCTCGACAACGCGAACGGTCTGTCCTCGCTGGACAAGCGGTCGTACAAGGACTGGGTGGACGACAGCTCGACGAAGATCGAGCAGATGAAGAAGATCGAGCACACGCTGCTCGAGGACATGGAGCAGAAGGCCCGCGAGCTGCGTTCCGCCTCCGAGCGCGAGGCGATCATCTCCGGTGCGCTGATCCTGCTCGTGCTCGGTGTCTCCCTCGTCGGCGCCTTCGTCATCGCCCGGTCCATGATCCGCTCGCTGCGCCGCCTCCAGGAGACCGCCAACAAGGTCGCCCAGGACCGGCTGCCCGAGCTGGTCAAGCAGCTCTCCGAGTCCGACCCGCAGGACGTCGACACGTCCGTGGAGTCGGTCGGTGTGCACTCCCGGGACGAGATCGGCCAGGTCGCCGCGGCCTTCGACGACGTGCACCGCGAGGCCGTCCGCCTCGCCGCCGAGCAGGCCCTCCTGCGAGGCAACGTCAACGCGATGTTCACCAACCTCTCGCGCCGTTCCCAGGGCCTCATCCAGCGTCAGCTCTCGCTCATCTCCGAGCTGGAGTCCCGCGAGGCCGACCCGGACCAGCTGTCCTCGCTCTTCAAGCTCGACCACCTCGCGACCCGCATGCGCCGTAACGGTGAGAACCTCCTGGTCCTCGCCGGTGAAGAGCCCGGCCGCCGCTGGACCCGTCCGGTCCCGCTGGTCGACGTGCTCCGCGCCGCCGCCTCCGAGGTGGAGCAGTACGAGCGCATCGAGCTGGCCTCCGTGCCGACCACCGAGGTCGCCGGCCGTGTGGTCAACGACCTCGTGCACCTCCTCGCCGAGCTGCTGGAGAACGCGACCTCGTTCTCCTCGCCGCAGACGAAGGTCAAGGTCACCGGTCACGCGCTGCCCGACGGCCGGGTGCTGATCGAGATCCACGACACCGGCATCGGCCTCTCCCCCGAGGACCTCGCCGCGATCAACGAGCGGCTGGCGTCGCCGCCCACCGTGGACGTCTCGGTCTCCCGCCGCATGGGTCTGTTCGTGGTCGGCCGCCTGTCGCAGCGCCACGGCATCCGCATCCAGCTGCGCCCCTCCGACTCCGGTGGTACGACCGCGCTGGTCATGCTCCCCGTCGACGTAGCCCAGGGCGGCAAGAAGCCCGCTCCGGGCAAGCCCGGTCAGGCCGCCGTCGGCGCCGCGGCGGCGCAGCCGCCGCGGCCGGTGCCGGTGCGGCCCGCCGGGGCAACGGCCAGCAGGGGCTCCGCGCTCGGCGCGGGCGCGCCTGCCGGTGGCAACGGAGGACTTCTCGGTGCCGGGGCCGCTCCGCGCGGCCAGGTCGGTGCCGGTCAGGGCCCGCGGGCCGCGCTGCCCGGTGCGGGCGGTGGACGTCCGGGTGGTCCCGCAGGCCCCGGTGGCCCGGGCGGTGCGCGTGGACCGCAGGGTCCCTCGGCGCCGCAGGGCCGGCAGAACACCGGCGGCGGTCTCTTCGGCCAGGCGCCCGCCGCCCCGCAGGGCCTCCAGGCCACGGGTGCGGGTGGCGCCAGGGCTTCGGTGACGGACGTCAGGACGCCTTCGGCGGTCCCCCGCCGCAGAACGGCAACCCGGTTCCGCCGCAGCGCACGGGCAACGACGAGCCCGAGCCGCCCCGCGGTGGTGGCCGGCGCCGTGGACGGCAGCCTCAGCTCCCGCCCCGCGGTGGTGCCCGGGCCGAGCTGCCGGGCGGCAACAACGGCCAGCAGCGCCCGAGTTGGAGCGACGAGAACGCGCAGCCCCCGCTGGGCCGCGGCAACCTCGACGCCCCGCGCGGTCACGACGAGCGCGACGCCGAGCAGACCTCCCGGATGCCCCGCATCGACGACCGTCAGGGCCCCGCGGCCACGACGGAGATGCCGGCGATACCCCGCTTCGACGCACAGGACAGCGGCCAGTTCCCGCGCCCGGGTGCCAACGGGCAGCAGAACACGGGCCAGTTCCCGCGTCCCGGCACCAACGGCCAGCAGAACACCGGGCAGTTCCCCAGCAGGGCGCGAACGGCTCGCAGGACACGGGCTCCTTCCCCGGCCCGGTGCGGGCAGCCCCAGGACACGGGCTCGTTCCCGCGGCCGGACTTCGACGCCCCGCGTCCCGGCGCCAACTCCCCGCAGAACGGCGGGCAGTTCGTCCGCTCGGACGTCTTCGGTGCCCCGAACAGCCCGGCCAACAACCCGTCGAATCCGGCCAACACGGGACAGTTCGCCGTCCCGCAGGCCTACGACGCCGGCTCCACCGGGCAGTTCGCGAACCCCGGCTTTGACAACGGGTCCACCGGTCAGCACAATCTGCCGAACCGTCAGAACCCCGCGAACACCGGGCAGTTCGAACGTCCGCAGGTCGACGGGAACCGCAACGGTGCCGACTACGGCGCCCAGCGACCGCCCGCCCCGCAGCGTCCCACCCGCCAGGAGCCCGAGGCGTTGCCGCCTGCCACGGGTCCCGGTGACGGCAGGACGCCGCTGTACGACACGCTGGAGACCAACTGGTTCCACGGCCAGCAGGCGGAACAGCAGCAGAGCCAGAGCAGCAACGGCTCCGCGCCCGCCCCGCAGCCGCAGGCACCGCAGGCTCCGGCGACACCCCCAACGTCCCACGGGCGGTACCTGGCGCAGCTCGCCGAACGACGATCTCGTTCGGCAGGCGGAGCGCGTACGGCAACCGGCCGCGGGCGGCGTCACCACCTCCGGCCTGCCGCGCCGGGTGCCCAGGGCGAACCTCGTCCCGGGTACGGCTCAGCAGCAACAGCACCAAACGGGTCCGCAGGTCTCCCGTGCGCCTGACGACGTACGCGGCCGGCTGACCAATCTCCGTCGGGGCATCGCACAGGGTCGACAGGCCGGTACGGGTACCGGCCAGACCGGCAGCTTCCCCAGCCCCACTCACCAGCAGGAGCGTTAGTTGAGCCAGATGAGCCAGGCGGCACAGAACCTCAACTGGTTGATAACCAACTTCGTGGACAACACCCCGGGTGTGTCCCACACCGTCGTCGTGTCTGCCGACGGACTCCTTCTGGCCATGTCGGAAGGGTTCCCGCGCGACCGCGCCGACCAGCTCGCGGCCGTGGCCTCCGGGCTCACCTCGCTGACGGCCGGGGCGTCCCGGATCTTCGAGGGCGGCGACGTGGCACAGACGGTCGTAGAGATGGAGCGGGGATTCCTCTTCCTCATGTCCGTCTCGGACGGCTCGTCCCTGGCAGTGCTCGCACACCCCGAGTGCGACATCGGCCTCGTGGGCTACGAGATGGCACTGCTCGTCGACCGTGCAGGGGCGGTCCTCACGCCGGACCTGCGCGCCGAACTCCAGGGCAGTCTGCTTCACTGACCGGCCCCGGTACCACCCGTCTCACCAAATCACCGTCCGGCCGCCACAATCCCCCACCGGCCCTGTCAGACGGCTAGCCCGACCGACTTGCTGTCCCGCCCGGAGGATTCATGACCCCGCCCACCGCCTCTCATGATCCGTACGCCGAGCCGTACGGGGACGAGGGCGACCAGCCGCTGGTACGTCCGTATGCGATGACCGGCGGCCGGACCCGGCCGCGCTACCAGCTCGCCATAGAGGCCCTGATCAGCACCACGGCCGATCCGGCAGCGCTGATGGGACTGCTCCCTGAGCACCAGCGCATCTGCCACCTGTGCCGCGAGGTCAAGTCGGTCGCGGAGGTGTCGGCACTCCTGGCCATGCCCCTCGGTGTGGCCAGGATCCTCGTCGCGGACCTCGCCGAGGCCGGACTGGTGGCCATCCACCAGCCGGGCGGCGACGAGAACAACGGCGGCGCACCGGACGTGACGCTGCTCGAAAGGGTGCTCAGTGGACTTCGCAAGCTCTGACGGAGGGCGGGCGACCACCTCCGCGAAGATCGTGGTGGCGGGTGGCTTCGGCGTCGGCAAGACCACGTTCGTGGGTGCCGTCTCGGAGATCAACCCGCTGCGCACGGAGGCCGTCATGACGTCCGCGAGTGCGGGCATCGACGACCTCACCCACACCGGGGACAAGACCACCACCACGGTGGCCATGGACTTCGGACGCATCACCCTGGACCAGGACCTGATCCTGTACCTCTTCGGTACGCCGGGTCAGGACCGCTTCTGGTTCATGTGGGACGACCTGGTGCGCGGCGCGATCGGCGCCGTGGTCCTGGTCGACACCCGTCGTCTCGCCGACTGCTTCCCCGCGGTCGACTACTTCGAGAACTCGGGTCTGCCCTTCGTCATCGCCCTCAACGGCTTCGACGGGCACCAGCCGTACTCTCCGGAGGAGGTGCGCGAGGCGCTGCAGATCGGTCCGGACGCGCCGATCATCACGACGGACGCCCGGCACCGCTCGGACGCGAAGAGTGCGCTGATCACGCTGGTCGAGCACGCACTCATGGCCCGGCTGCGCTAGCTTCGGCCGCCCTTGATGCAGTGCTCAAGTCGGCAGCGCCGTACGGCAGTTGTCGTAGACACCCCGGAGCCGACTGTGGCCTTTGACACGGTCGGCCCCGGTGTTCATAACGTTTCGGCAGAGGAATCGGGTGGTACCGCAACGCGTCGCGTTCATCCGGTGCCGCTCCGCTAACAAAGCCCCGTCTTTTGACGGGGCTCGCTCTTTATGACCGTTTTATCTGGGGCTTACATCACTCGGAATCCGCGGTTCCGACTGTTTGGAATCGCGGATGCTGACGTGCTGGAATGCGTGAACTGCCCAATAGTCAACGACGTACTGATAGGCAGAGGTCGTTGACGGGCTTGAGACACTGCGGCACGAGGATAGGTGCCGACCGCCGGAAGGTTGTTGGTCGAGTGAGGCGAAGCAAGAACGGTCCCGAGCCGTCGGCCCGGGGCAACTTCACCCCGCCGCCGCGCGGAGCGGCGCCCGCCCCCCCTGTGCCAGGCTCGGAGCCCTCGGCACCGCCCCCTCCGAGCGGCAGCCGGCTGTCACCGCGGAACTGGCGGGTACCGACCCGGCTGAACGCGATCCTGCTGATACCCGTGGTGGTCGGCCTCGTCATGGGCGGCTTCCAGGTGAAGAGCTCGATCGACACCTGGCAGAACGCCGAGGACGCGGAGAAGACCGCCCGCCTGGTGCAGGCCGCCCTCAACTACGGCGACGCGCTGTACGTCGAGCGCGACAGCAGCGCCGCCCCGCTGCTCCTGGGCAACGACAAGGCGACGGTCACCGCGCTCCGCAAGAACACCGACCAGGCAGCCGACGCCTTCGACGCGGCCGCCCAGAACATGCCCCAGACCGCCGGTCTGAAGCGCCGTCTGAAGCTCTTCCGCGCCGAGGAGCCCACCCTCCAGTCGCTGCGCGCGGCCGCGTACACCACCAAGCTCACCGGTGTGCAGACCGAAGAGGGTTACACGGAGATCGCCCACCCCTGATGGAGTTCGCCAACGAACTCGGTCTGGGCACCGGCAACATCACGAGCTACGGCCGTACCGTCTACGCGATCTCGCTGACCAAGGCCGCGCTGTCGCTGGACCGCTCGATCGGCATGCACATGTTGGTCAAGCCGGGTCCCGACGCGGCAACCTGGCCAGCCAGCGCGTCGCGCTCTCGTCGTACGCCTATCTCGAGCGCATCGCCATCGAGGAGTACACCGGTGGTGGCACCCAGGCCGACGCCGACAAGCTCGCGGCGGCCCAGAAGAAGATGACGACCGACGGCGCGGCCATGGTCCAGCAGGCCAAGGCCAAGGACCCTAACTACGTGGCCCCGCCGGCCGATCCGACCACGATGGTCACCGCGCTCGCGACCCTCGGCGGCACCGACGCCTCCTACCGCGAGGCGCTCGCCACGAAGGGCATCACCGCGCAGAACTGGTGGGCGGTCACGACCCTCCAGTACAACGCGTATCACAAGATCGAGTCCGACCTCGCCGACACCGCGGTGAGCGAGGCCGCCAACATCGCGGACGACGCCAAGCAGTCGGCGATCATCACCGGTGCCGCCGTCGTGGTCGCGCTGCTCGCCGCGTTCATCCTGGCCGGCATGGTGGCCCGCCAGATGAGCCGCGCGATGCGCCAGCTGCGCAACGCCGCCTTCGGGATCGCCGAGCAGCGTCTGCCGATGCTGGTCGACCAGCTCTCGCGCACCGACCCCGGCCGCGTGGACACCCGTGTCCAGCCGATCCCCATCACCACCACGGACGAGATCGGCGAAGTCGCCCGCGCCTTCGACCAGGTGCACCGCGAGGCCGTACGACTGGCCGCCGAGCAGGCTCTCCTGCGGGGCAACATCAACGCGATCTTCACCAACCTGTCGCGCCGCAACCAGTCGTTGATCGAGGGCCAGCTGACCCTGATCACCGACCTGGAGAACAACGAGGCCGACCCGGACCAGCTGGAGAACCTCTTCCGGCTGGACCACCTCGCGACCCGTATGCGCCGCAACGGCGAGAACCTCCTGGTCCTCGCGGGCGAGGAGCCCGGCCGCCGCTGGGACCAGCCGGTCCCGCTGGTCGACGTGCTGCGCGCCGCCTCCTCCGAGGTGGAGCAGTACGAGCGCATCGAGCTGTCGGGCGTCCCGGAGGCCGAGATCCACGGCCGCGCCGTGACCGACCTCGTGCACCTGCTCGCCGAGCTGCTGGAGAACGCGACGACGTTCTCCTCCCCGCAGACCAAGGTTCGTGTGACGGCCACCCGGCTCCCGGACGGCCGGGTCATGATCGAGATCCACGACAAGGGCATCGGCCTCACCGCCGAGGACTTCGCGGACATCAACCACAAGCTGGCCAACCCGCCGACCGTGGACGTCGCGATCTCCCAGCGCATGGGCCTGTTCGTGGTCGGCCGCCTCTCCGACCGGCACGGCATCCGCGTCCAGCTCCGCCCCTCGGGCGAGCAGGCCGGCACCACCTCGCTGGTCATGCTGCCGGACGCGATCACGCACGGTGGCGGTGGCGAATCGCAGCTCCAGCGCGACGAGTTCACCGTCTCGCAGATCATGCCGGAGCAGGCGCAGCAGCAGTTCCAGGGCGAGGACTTCAACCACGCCCCGATGCGCACCGCGGCCGAGCTCGGCTTCGACGACACCCGCTACTCCGAGGTGCCGGACGACATCCGCGAGCTGGACCCGGTGGGCCGCTCGCTGATGCGCGAGGAGCGCCGCGCGGCCCTGGAGACCCAGAAGCCGGGCCAGGGAGTCCGCGGCCGGCGACTACCCGGAGTTCTCCGAGTTCGACGAGTCGCAGCAGCAGCAGTACGGCAACGGCCAGCAGGGCTACCAGGACCAGCCGACCGGCTTCACCGGCCAGCCGCCGTACGAGGAGCAGCAGCAGACGTCGTACGACGAGCCGCGGCAGCCCACGTACGACGAGCAGTACTTCGCGCCGAACGGCGGGTGCCGCAGGGCGACGCCTTCCCCGACTCCTTCCCGTCGAACGGCGGTTACCCGGAGCCGGGTTACGCGGAGCCGGTGCAGGAGGAGCACGCGTCGGCACACTCCGCGGCCCCGGAGACGTATACGGGCTTCGAAGAGCCGTCCTACCAGGACGACTGGCCGCAGCAGGACGGTTACCGCAACGGGTATCCGGACCAGTACGCTCCGGAAGCGGAGTCCACGCAGGCCGCCGCTGACGTCAGTGAGCGGGACCACGTAGGCTTCGAGCGTCCGGGACCGGCGCCCTCCGCCGTGCACGCGCTGACCGACGCCGGACTGCCGCGCCGCGGTTCGGCCGCGAGCGGCACGAACGGCTCGGGGCCCGCGCAGCAGGGGCCGTCGGCCGCGCCGGAGAGCAAGGTCGACGTCTTCGGCACCGCGAACGGCGGCACCGGCACCGTGGACTGGCGGTCGGCGAACGACGAGCGCTGGCAGCAGGCCTCGGCACTGAAGAAGCCGAAGGCGGGCGGGGTCACCTCTTCCGGCCTGCCGCGGCGGGTACCCAAGGCCAACCTGGTCGAGGGCACCGCCGAGAGCACTCCCAGGGCGGCCCCAGGTCTCCCGCGCTCCCGAGGACATCCGGGGCAGGCTGAGCAACCTGCGCCGCGGGGTCCAGCGAGGACGCAGCGAAGGCAGCGAAACGAACGGTCAGGGCTTCGGCTCTGACAGCACCTACAACCAGGAGCGTTAGTGTGAGCCCGATGAGCCAGGCGGCGCAGAACCTGAACTGGTTGATCACCAACTTCGTGGACAACACCCCGGGGTGTCCCACACGGTGGTGGTCTCCGCCGACGGACTCCTTCTGGCGATGTCCGAAGGGTTCCCGCGCGACCGTGCCGACCAGTTGGCGGCCGTAGCGTCGGGTCTTACCTCGCTGACCGCCGGCGCCTCGCGCATTTTCGAGGGCGGCAGCGTGAATCAGACGGTTGTGGAGATGGAGCGGGGATTCCTGTTCATCATGTCCGTATCCGATGGTTCCTCGCTCGCGGTTCTCGCGCACCCCGAGGCGGACATCGGCCTCATTGGGTACGAGATGGCCCTTCTGGTGGACCGCGCCGGCACTGTCCTGACCCCGGACCTTCGAGCGGAGCTCCAGGGGAGCCTTCTCAACTAACAGACGGACGGTGCGTTTTGGCGTCCCGAGGCCATAAGGTTTCGGGACGCGGCTCCACATTGATGGGTGCCCGGCACAGTCGGAGGAGGAGAAAGTGGCAACACCCCAGGCGGTTCGTCTTCGGGCAACTGGTCGTACGGTCCCGGCCAGGGACAGGGCGACGGTTCCCAGAACCGGTACAACTTCCCCTCTTCCCCTTCCCCGCGCCGCCAGCCGTACCCGCAGGGCCCCGGTCCTTCGCCGTACGACCAGCCGCCGGCGCCGCGGATCCAGCCGGTGCAGCCCCATCGACGCTCCCCCGAGTCGGCACCCGCGGGGTCGACGAGCAATCCCCTGGTGCGCCCGTACGCCATGACCGGCGGCCGGACGCGCCCCCGCTACCAGCTCGCCATCGAGGCGCTGGTGCACACCACCGCGCAGCCGCACCAGATGCAGGGCCAGTTGCCCGAGCATCAGCGGATCTGCAACCTCTGCCGGGAGATCAAGTCGGTGGCCGAGATCTCGGCCCTCCTGACGATCCCTCTCGGTGTGGCCAGGATCCTCGTCGCCGACTTGGCGGAGGCGGGCCTGGTCGCCATTCATCAGCCCGGCGGCGACGAGAACGCCGGCGGCCAGCCAGATGTGACACTGCTCGAAAGGGTGCTCAGTGGACTTCGCAAGCTCTAGCGGCGGTCCTTCCCGCTCCACCACCTCGGCGAAGATCGTGGTGGCGGGTGGCTTCGGCGTGGGCAAGACCACGTTCGTCGGGGCCGTCTCGGAGATCAACCCGCTGCGTACCGAGGCCGTGATGACGTCCGCGTCGGCGGGCATCGACGACCTCACCCACACCGGAGACAAGACGACCACGACGGTCGCCATGGACTTCGGACGCATCACCCTGGACCAGGACCTGATCCTGTACCTGTTCGGCACGCCCGGTCAGGACCGTTTCTGGTTCATGTGGGACGACCTGGTGCGCGGTGCGATCGGAGCGATCGTGCTCGTGGACACCCGTCGTCTCGCCGACTGCTTCCCCGCGGTCGACTACTTCGAGAACTCGGGTCTGCCCTTCGTCATCGCCCTCAACGGCTTCGACGGCCAGCAGCCGTACAACCCGGACGAGGTCCGCGAGGCCCTGCAGATCGGCCCGGACACCCCCATCATCACCACGGACGCCCGCCACCGCGCGGACGCGAAGAGCGCGCTGATCACGCTGGTCGAGCACGCACTCATGGCACGCCTGCGGTAGCGAGCGGTGGCCCGCCCGGGGTGGTGAGCAGGCGGCTACTGGGTTGCCAGGAACGGTAGTTGGCCGGCTGCGGGTGCCTCGTGGCTTGTCGCGCAGTTCCCCGCGCCCCCTCAGGGCGCGTTCGTGGGCGCCTCTTGAAGGGTCCCTCCGGTTTTCGGGAGGGACCCTTTGTCGTGCCCTGGTTGTCCTCGACGCGAACGGCCCCACCCTCCCGAAGGAGAGTGGGGCCGCAGCGGACGCGCTGGACGCTCAGTGCCAGCTGTGCGGGGCCCGGAAGCCGCCCTCGCGCTCCAGCCGGCGCCAGCCGGCCTTGGGCAGGGGGCGGTGGGCCGGGGCCTCGGCAGGGGCGGCCGCGGCGCGGGCCAGGAGGATGGCCGTGATGGCGGCGACTTCCTCGGGCTCGGCGTGGCCCTTCTCGACACGAATGTCAGGGGTGCTCATAGGTCTCAGTCTCCGTGAGAGGGTTTCCGCGGAAGGACCGCGAAGGATCCGCTGGGTTACTGCGGGGGTTGCCGTGCTTGCGCGAGGGAAGGTCCGCGTGCTTGGTGTGCAGCATCGCGAGCGACCTGATGAGTACTTCGCGGGTCTCGGCGGGGTCGATGACGTCGTCGACGAGTCCGCGCTCAGCCGCGTAGTACGGGTGCATCAGCTCGGACTTGTACTCCTTGACCATGCGCGTCCGCATCGCCTCGGGGTCCTCGGCGTCGGCGATCTGGCGGCGGAAGATGACGTTGGCGGCACCTTCGGCGCCCATCACGGCGATCTCGTTGGTGGGCCAGGCGTAGGTGAGGTCGGCGCCGATGGACTGGCTGTCCATGACGATGTAGGCACCTCCGTACGCCTTGCGCAGGATGAGCGAAATCCTCGGCACGGTGGCGTTGCAGTACGCGTAGAGCAGCTTCGCTCCGTGCCGGATGATTCCGCCGTGTTCCTGGTCGACGCCGGGAAGGAATCCCGGCACGTCCAGGAACGTAACGATCGGAATGTTAAAAGCGTCACACATCTGGACAAAGCGCGCAGCTTTTTCGCTGGCCTCGATGTCCAGGACGCCCGCGAGGCTCTGCGGCTGGTTGGCGACGATGCCGACGACCTGGCCGTCGAGGCGGGCCAGCGCGCAGATGATGTTGCGGGCCCAGCGCTCGTGGACCTCCAGGTAGTCGCCGTCGTCGACGATCTCCTCGATGACCTTGGTCATGTCGTACGGCCGGTTGCCGTCGGCCGGGACCAGGTCGAGCAGGATGTCCGAGCGGCGGTCGGCCTCGTCGCTCGACTCGGCGCGCGGCGGGTTCTCCCGGTTGTTCTGCGGGAGCATCGACAGGAGGTAGCGCACCTCGGCGAGGCAGGTCTCCTCGTCGTCGTACGCGAAGTGGCAGACGCCGGAGGTCTCCGCGTGGACGTCGGCGCCGCCGAGGCCGTTCTGCGTGATCTCCTCGCCGGTGACCGCCTTGACGACGTCCGGGCCGGTGATGAACATCTGCGAGGTCTCGCGGACCATGAAGACGAAGTCGGTGAGGGCGGGGCTGTAGGCCGCGCCGCCCGCGCACGGGCCGAGCATCACGCTGATCTGCGGGATGACGCCCGAGGCCTTGGTGTTGCGCTGGAAGATGCCGCCGTAGCCGGCGAGGGCGGAGACGCCCTCCTGGATACGGGCGCCGGCGCCGTCGTTCAGGGAGACCAGGGGCGCACCGGCCGCGATGGCCATGTCCATGATCTTGTGGATCTTCGTGGCGTGGGCCTCACCCAGGGCGCCGCCGAAGATGCGGAAGTCGTGCGCGTAGACGAAGACCGTGCGGCCCTCGACCGTGCCCCAGCCGGTGATGACACCGTCGGTGTACGGCTTCTTGGCCTCCAGGCCGAAGCCCACGGCGCGGTGCCGGCGCAGCTGCTCGACCTCACGGAAGGACCCGGGGTCGAGGAGCAGGTCGATGCGCTCCCGGCCGGTCAGCTTCCCCTTGGCGTGCTGCGCCTCGGTCGCCTTCTCGCTCGGGCCGGCCAGTGCCCGCGCACGGATCTCGTGCAGCTCGGCCACTCGCCCTCGCGCGTCCGTCGGCTCACCCGGCGCCTCATCCAAAACGGTCATGTACTGACCCTACGAAGGACACCAAGGAAAGGGCGCCGTCGACTCTGCACAGTCTCCGGCCCGTTTTCCTGGTACCCCTGAACAGAACCTCACCGCCATGCAGCCGTTCCGACTGCTCACGGGGCATGCTGGTTGTAGGGGTTACACAAAGCTGACGGCTGAGAGCCACCTCACATTCACATGGGGCGGATGCCATCTCCAGAGTGATTCTCGCGTTGCCGGGAGTGCCGGGAGAGCGTACTCGTAGAAGTGGCCCGTAGTAGTTGGCTCAACACCCTGCGGATGATGTTGAAAATTGAATGGAATAGGTCTACGGTCCTTCTTGTTCGCTTCGTTGAACGTTCAACAGATTCGATCCCGCACGCTTCCCGTCCCCTTTAGGAGCACGTCATGGGCATCTTCGGCCGCAAGAGCGACGACACCGACACCACCTCGGCACCCGCCGCGACCAACCCCGACCTGGCCGCGCTGACCGGCGACTACACGATCGACCCGGCGCACACCACGCTCGGCTTCACCGCCCGCCACGCGATGGTCACGAACGTCAAGGGCAAGTTCCTCGACTTCTCCGGCACGCTGCACCTGGACGGTTCCGACCCGACCAAGTCCACCGCGTCGCTCGACATCAAGATGGACAGCATCGACACCGGCTCGCCGGACCGCGACGGTCACCTCAAGAGCGCGGACTTCTTCAAGACGGACGAGTTCCCGTCGATGACCTTCCGCTCGACCTCCGCCGAGTCCCTCGGTGGCGACGACTACCGCGTCACCGGTGACCTGGAGATCCTCGGCACCACCAAGCCGATCACCATCGACCTGGAGTTCAACGGCGCGGCCAAGGACCCGTTCGGCAACGAGCGCGTCGGCTTCGAGGGCAAGGCCGAGATCCTGCGCTCCGAGTTCGGCCTCACGTGGAACGCGACGCTGGAGACCGGTGGCGTCCTCGTCTCCGAGAAGATCAAGCTGAACTTCGACATCTCGGCGATCAAGAACGCCTGAGGCCCAGCCACACCGCCAGATCCTCGATCTCGGCGTCCACGGCATCGGCGATGCTCCTGCTGAACTCCACGTCCTGATGGACGGCGTTCACCAGGAGCACGCCGGCCTTGCGGTCGGCGGTGGCGTCGAGCTTCCCGACGAGCCGGTCGCCGTAGAGGATCGGCAGTGCGAAGTACCCCCAGCGGCGCTTCTCGGCCGGCTTGTACATCTCCAACTGGTAGTCGTAGCCGAAGAGTTCGGTGGTGCGCTTTCGGTCGTGGATCAGCCGGTCGAAGGGCGACAGCAGTGCGGCCCGCCCGCTGAACGGCCGGTCGAGGTAGGCCGGATCGACCCGCCACTCCCCTTCACCCCTTCTACGACGGCGGGTTCACCGGCGTCGCCCACGACAGCGGGTTCGACCGGGAGTGCGGTGCCGGTGGCCCGGGCGATGCCGAGGGCGCGCAGCCGCCGTTCGTTCCGCCGCCGGCGCGCTTCGTCGACCGGCACGGCGGGTTCGTCCGGGTAGACGCGCGCGGCCAGGTTCCACAGCCGCTCCCGCCCCGCCCGCCCCGCGATGGCGACCTCCCCCGCAGCACCATCAGCTCCAGCAACTGGCTGACGTTGCGGTGGTGCGTCCACCCGGACGACTTCCACGGCACCGCGCACGTGTCGGGCAACTCCCGTGAGGTGAGCGGCCCTTGACCCCCGAGCCGCTCCAGGATGTCCCGCCTGCACGCGTCGTTGGCGGCGACCCACTCTCGATAGTGCTTCGCCTCCCTCTCCCATACGGCCATGTCGGCGCGGTACAGCGCCAGGTCCTCGCTCGGGCGGATCATCGCGCGCAGTTCGAGGAGGCTCCGGTCCGCGAGCGCGGCGGTGAGGTCTTCCCGCGCGTACGCCGAGCCGAGGCGGCTCCACGCGACGAGGTCGGCGTTGGGGGCGATGGCAGCGGTGGGGTCGATCTGGAGAAGGGTCAACTGACGTACGACGGGGTGGAGTTCGGTGGGCCGGTCGGCGTCGAGGAGCTGGGCTTGGACGGCGATTCTGCGGGCCTGGGGTCGGGTGAGTTCATGCACGGGGGCTCCACTGGGCGCGTGCGGGGAGGTGGCGTGTGTGTTCCTCGGTGCCGATGCCCCGCGCGAAGCGGACGTCCAGCATCCATCCGGAGCTCGTCGTCCCGCCCGCCGGCCACTGAATGCCGTCCCCATGTGCCGTCCCTTTCCGCTGCGAACAGACGCCCTGCCCGTGTCTGTCGACCTTAGGACGCACCACTGACAACCGGGCACGGAGAGCGAGAGATTGGCCCGTGACGGCCTCGGCAGGACCCTTCACAAGCTGGGCCGCTGTGCGCCGAATCCGCGACTGGCACCACCGGGCCACCGTCTAAAACAACCTGGGGCGGACCCGGCACTAATCGGGGTCGCATGACCAGGCGCTCGAAGCCCACGTCCGGGCATAAGCACCGCGCTTCTCCAACTCGGCACCGCCGACGTCCCGGACGCTCACCCGTAGTCCACCGCGAACTCGCACCACACCACCTTCCCCGGCACCCGTTCCCCACCCCCACTTGTCCGCCAGCGCGGCGACGAGCATCAGCCCGCGGCCGTTCTCCGCGTCCAGTGAGCGGTACGGGGTGCGGATCCTGCGGAGCTCGACCGTGCCGCTGTCGTGGACCTCGACGCGGAGGACTCCGTCGAGGTGGATGCGCAGCCGGAGGGCGAGGCCGCGGCCCGGGGTGCGCCGTGAAGGACCGCGTTCGTCGTCAACTCGCTTACACAGAGCAGCACATCGCCGGTGCGGGCGGTGATCTCCCAGTCCGCCAGGGTGTCGCGGGTGAACGTGCGGGCCAGGGCTACCGATCTGCGGTCCCTTCGGTAGAACGCCTCGCGGATATGGCTGCGTTGAGGTTGTTCATTCATGAGGCCACTGTCACAGGCAGTCACTATCGTGGGTCAGTGAGTGAGGTCGTATTTGTTTTCTCTACGACCTCACTACGACGACTTCGGGTGTGCGCGGGGGAAAGGGACACGCATGCAATCGGCGAAGAGGCCCAAGAAGGTCGGTACTTGGCAGGCGGTTGGCGGGCTCGTCGCCCACTTCCGGAGGCATGCCGGGCTCACACAGGAGCAGTTCGCGGAGATGGCGAACCTGCACATCGACACCATCAGGTCCTACGAGCAGGGAGGCTTGCGCTCCAGGATCACCGGGCCGTCGAGTTCGACCAACTGCTGCACACGGGCGGGGCGTTGTTCGCCGTCGTCGACAAGTTGCCGGTGCAGGCGCGGATGCCTGCCTTCGCACAGGGACTCGTCGACAACGAGCAGGAGGCCATCGCCATCCTGTCGTACGAGACACAGGTCGTGCCCGGTCTGCTCCAGACCGAGGCGTACGCCCGCTGCGTCTTCGAATCCGGGCATCCGGCGGTCGCGGACGAGACAGCCGACCAGTGGGTTGCCAATCGGATGCAACGGCAGGAGATCTGGACGCGCGACCGGCCGCCCGTCGGGCATTTCATCATCGAGGAGAGCGTCCTGCGGCGGAACGTCGGCGGCCCGGAGGCCATGCGGGAACAGATCCGCAAGCTGGTCGAGGCCAACGAACCGGCCCACATGGGCGTGCAGATCATGCCGATGGACCGGATGCCCCACGCCTGCCTCGACGGTCCCCTCGTACTGCTCGAGACTCCGGACCATCAACGCCTCGCCTACCTGGAAGTTCAGCGCGCCAGCTTCCTCGTCGAGGACCCGGAAGAGGTGAGTAACTACCACCTGAAATATGGAATGCTGCGGTCACAGGCGCTCTCTCCCTCCGAGAGCATGCGCCTCCTGGAGCGACTGCTAGGAGAGCAATGAACACCGCAGCACGGCAGCAGTTGGCGTGGTTCAAGTCCAGCTACAGCGGCAGCGAGGGCGGCAACTGCGTCGAAGTCGCCTACGCCTGGCGGAAGTCCAGCCACAGCAGCAGTGAGGGCGGGGACTGCGTCGAGGTCGCCGCCCACCCCGCCGCCATCCACATCCGGGACTCCAAGAACCCCGCCGGAGCCAACCTCACCGTCTCCCCGGCACTTGGACGGAGTTCCTCGGCGGGGTCACGCGTCCCGCACTCTGAGTGCCGCGCCTCCGGCCACCAACAACCCCACCGCGTACGCCGCCAGCACCCCCAAGCCCGGCCACGGAGCGATCGTCAGCCTCTCCAGGTTCTTCGTCGCCTGGATGGAGAGGGCCGCCGGCATGGGGGTCCAGCGCTGGAGGCGGTGTTGCCAGGTTGGGGAGTTGACCAGGCGGGACAGGATCGGGATGACGTAGAGGACGCCCAGGCCGAGGGTGATCGCGCCGCCCGTGTCGCGGAACAGCGTCGCCAGGGACAGGCCCAGGAGTGTCACCAGGACGAGGATCAGGGTCGAGCCCGCCGCCGCTCGGAGCGTCGCGCCGTCCGTGGGGCTCGGGAGGATCAGGTGGGACAGGGCCAGGGCGGACAGGACGGCCAAGGCTCCGGCCACCGCCGTCAGCAGCGACAGCGTGGCCGCCTTGGACGTCAGGACCCGCCACCGCCCCGGCATCGCCGTGAGCGTCGTGCGGATCGTGCCCGTGCTGTACTCCGCGCCCATCGAGAGCACGCCCAGCACCAGGCACAGGGACTGGCTCAACTGGACGCCGGTGAGGCTCAGTTTGACCGTGTCCTCGTGGCAGGCCGCCGGTGACGGGCACACCTGGGTCGTGAGCGACGAGGCCGCCGCCACGCCGACCGCCGCCGTCAGGGCGACCGTTGCCGCAAGGAGCCACCAAGTACTGGGCACCGTACGGAGTTTGGTCCACTCGGCGTGCAACGAACCCAGCCACCTCACGCGTCCCGCCTCCTGACCGTCCAGGCCGCCAGCAGCAGGGCCGCCACCGCGTAGGCCGCCAGGACCGCCAGGCCGTGGTACGGGGTGAGCGGGTAACAGCCGCCCTCGGGAAGGCAGTTGTGGTGGACCTGCGGGTAGTACGTGACCCCCTGCTGGATCGCGAAGGCCGCCGCCGGTGTCACCCTCAGCAGCCACTGCGCCGCCGGGAGCGGAGGGCGACCGAGAGGATCTGCGGGAGGAGCACCAGGACCACCACCGTCGCGATCGTGCCCGCACTGCTGCGCAGCACCACGCCCACGGCGAGGGCCAGGACCGCGACCAGTGACAGGAGTACCGCGCTGCCCACCACCGCCCGCAGGGCCGGGTTCTCCAGGAGGGAGAGGTCGGGGGAACTCGGGGGCTTGAAAGCCGTTGGAGCGCAGGGTCCTCTGCGCCACGGTGAAGCCGATCGCCGTTGCGGGCAGGCCTGTCACGAAGGTGACGGCGCCGATCACCGTCGTCTTCGCCGCGAGCACCTTCAGCCGGGACGGCGTCGCCGTGAACGTCGTACGGATCAGGCCCCGTTTGTATTCGCTCGTCACGAAGAGCGTGCCCAGGGTGGCCATGAAGAGCAGGCCCACGAACACTCCCTGGAAGCTCATCTGGACCATGTCGGGGTTGTTCTCGTCCGGGGCGATGTCTCCCTGGCCGGTGAGGGTGTAGACGCCGTCCGGGGTCACCGTCGACGCGCCCGGCCGTGTGCTCCCCGGCGGGGCGTGAGGGGTGGGTGCCCCTATGTCCGTGGCCGTCCAACCGCCCGTGCCCGACGTGCCGGTGAGGCCGAGGTGGTCGAAGGTGCCGGTGGCCTGGCCGCTGCCCGCCACGGAACTCGTACCGCCGAAGGACCGGTGCACGACCTCACGGTTGGGAGCCGCCAGAAACGCCCCCCCTGGACCGTCCTCCCCAGCCCCGAGATCCTCACCTCCCCGAGCCGGGTCCATGTCGCGCCGTCCACCGACGCGTAACCGGTGAGTTTCTCCCCCGCCTTTGCAACCGGAGCCACTGCGGGGCCTTCGTCGGATCGCTGCTCGGGCCGGCCGTGTCGTGAGTGAAGTTCCACTGCATACGGACCCCGTGCGCGGGCGTCGCCAGCACCGCCGCGTACGGAGACCCCTGCTTCAGGCTCGACTTGACGATGACCCCGGCCTTGGTCCAGGGCTCCGGCTCGGCCCCGGAGGCACCCTTCATCCCGGTGACCCGGACCGTGACCGTACCGTCGCCGGTCAACGGCCGGTGGACGAACCGGAAGGCGTCGTTGACGACCTCGCCCCCGGCCCGAGCACCACCGGCGGTCCACCGCCCACAGTGGACCCGCTCGCCCCCAGCTCACAGACCACGACCACGACCACCGCGGTGATCGCCAGCACCGCCACCCAGATCCTGACCGTCCAGAACTTCGCCCACTCCGCCCGCAGCAGCCGCCCGAACCCGGCCCGCGCGGGATGCAGACCCGAGCGGTACGGAGGAACCGTCCTCGTCGATGTCGTCGTCATCACCGGGTCACCCCGTCCGCTTCCCCGGCGGGCGTGGACGTGAACTCGGCCGCGTCCCGGGTGAGTTCCATATAGGCCTCCTCCAACGACGCCCGGTGCGCGCCCACTTCGGCGAAGGGGACCCGGGCCCCGGAGAGCAGCTCCACCACCCGCTCGGCGGGGAGACCGGTGACGGTGAGGACGTCGCGATCGACGACAGCGACCGTCCCGCCTTCCCGGGCGAGCAGTTCCATGGCCTCCGCACGGCTGCCGGTGCGCAGCCGCACCCGGTCACCGGAGGCCGCCGCGAGGAGATCGGCCACGGCCGTGTCGGCGATGAGCCGCCCCCGCCCGATGACCACCACATGGTCGGCGGTGTCCTCGAGTTCGCTCATCAGATGACTGGAGACGAGGATCGCCCGGCCCTCGGCGGCGAGCTGCCGGAGCAGGCCTCGGATCCACTGAATCCCCTCGGGATCAAGGCCGTTGACCGGTTCGTCGAGAAGAAGCACCGGTGGGTCACCGAGCAACGCGACGGCTATCCCGATCCGTTGGCGCATACCGAGGGAGTAGCCACTCGCCCTCCTCCGGGACGCCTCCGCCATCCCGACCTGTTCGAGCACCTCGTCCACCCGCCGCATCGACAGCCCGTGGGAGTGTGCGAGCCAGCGGAGGTGGTCGCGCCCCCGGCGGCTGGGGTGCAGGGCGGCGGCGTCCAGCAGGGCGCCGACCTCCAACAGCGGGGTGCGCAGGGCGTGATAGGGGCGACCGCCGATCAACGCCTGCCCCCGTCAGGGGCGTCCAGCCCCAGCACGGCCCGCATGGTGGTGGACTTCCCCGCCCCGTTGGGGCCGACGAACCCGGTCACCGTGCCGGGCTCGACCGTGAACGACAGCCCGTCGACCGCGAGCGTCCGCCCGAACCGCTTGCGCAGCTCCCGGACTTCGATGGTGGCGTCGGTTGTTTGACTCATGCTGAGGGAGGCTAGGCGGGTCGGCCGGTGTCCGTCGTCACGCGACGGGGTCCCTCACGAAGGGGACGCCGAGCGGAACGGCGATCGGCACAATGGCCGGATGGGCGTGGAGGGGGCGTCGCGCGTGGAGGGTTCGGCAGCGCCGGAAAGCGCGGGCGGGGCGAAGGAACACGGTCCGGTGACAGCCGATGTCCCGGGCCGGGACCTGCATGTGCGTCGGCTGGTCGGTGTCGGCCGCGCGGGGCTCGCCGCCGCCTCGCGACGCGTGGAGCTCGCCGTTCCCGTCGCCCTTGCCGTCCTCGCACAGGCCGAAGTCCTGCTGCGCGGCACCGATTTGGCCAGCGGGTTCGCCGCCTTGCTGCTGCTCGGCCTCGCCTCCACCCTTCCGCTCGCCCTCGTCCTCGGCACAGGCCGCGTCGCCCGGTTAGCTGCGCCGCTGCGCCGCCCTCGCGCTCAGCCTCGCCTGCGTGCTCTCCCTCGTGCCCTTCGGCGGGCTCACCGTCGCCGGGGTCGTGGCCCAACTGGTCTGCGTGTACGTGCTGGGACGCGCCGGAGCCACCCGCCTCGGCGGAGTCCTCGTTCTCCCCTACGTCGTGATCGCCCTCGGCAGTCACGAGCAACTGACCAGGATCGTCGCCGTCCTGGTGGCCACCCTCGCCTCCGCCGCCGCGGCCACCGGCATCGCCCACCACGTCCGCAGCACGGCACAGGCCCACAGCGCGACCGAACAGGCCTTCGCGGACACCCTCCTCGAACACGCCGCCCGGGGTGAACGGGCGCGCATCGCGCGGGAGTTGCACGACGTCGTCGCGCACCACATCTCGATGATCGCCGTCCAGGCCGAGACCGCCCGGCTCACCACCCCCGGTCTCCCCGCCGACGGCGCCACCCGGCTGCTCGCCCATCGGCGACACCGCGCGCACCGCGTTGACCGAGATGCGGCGGCTGTTGGGCGTGCTGCGGGAGGACGCCGACACCGGGGTCCAACGCCAACCGCAGCCCGGCCTCGGTCAACTCCTCGACCTCGTCGACGCCTCACGCGACGCGGCCGGCTCCAGCACCCGCCTGATCGTCAGCGGCCCCATCACCCCACTGGACCCCGGCATCGAGGTCACCGCGTACCGAATCGTCCAGGAGGCCCTCACCAACGCCCGTCGGCATGCGCCGGGCGCGGCAGTGGACGTCGAACTCCGCTACGGGGACGGGGACTTGGCGCTTCGCGTGCGCGACAACGGGCCGGGGCCCACCTCGGCCCCCTCCGGTCACGGACTGCTCGGGATGCGTGAGCGGGCCGCGACGGTCGGCGGAACCCTGCGCACCGGGCCCGCTCCCGGCGGCGGTTTCCTGGTCGAGGCACGCCTGCCCGTCACGTCCCAGGAGGCGGTGGCGCTGCCATGAGCGTCCGGATCGTCGTCGCCGACGACCACGAGATCGCCCGTTTCGGCTACGCCGGACTCCTCGCCACCCAGGCCGACTTCACCGTCGTAGGCACCGCGCGCGACGGCGCTGAGGCGGTGCGCGTGTGCGGGGAGGAGTCGCCGGACGTGGCGCTGATGGACGTACGGATGCCGGTCATGGACGGCATCGAGGCCACCGCGCGACTCCAGAACTGCCCTGTCGTGCCAAGGGTGTTGGTCCTGACCACGTTCGACCTCGACGAGCATGTCTACGACGCGCTCGCCGCCGGGGCGAGCGGGTTCCTGCTGAAGGACGTGACGGCGGAACGGCTCTTCGAGGCGGTCCGGGTCGTGGCCGCCGGTGAGGCGCTGCTCGCGCCCGGCATCACCCGGCGGCTCATCGCCGAGTTCGCGCGGCTGCGCCCGAAGGCGCCCACACAGGGAAGTTGGACGTCCTCACCCCGCGCGAGACCGACGTGCTGCGGCTGCTCGCGGAGGGCTGTCCAACCGGAACTCGCCGCACGGCTGCACGTCGGCGAGGAGACCGTGAAGACGCACGTCAGCCGCATCCTGTCCAAGCTGGGGCTGCGGGACCGTACGCAGGCCGTGGTGATGGCCTACGAGACGGGGCTCGTGGTGCCGAGGACCGGCTGACGGCGGCGGGCGCGCGGCACCGGCAGCAGCCACCACGCCGACGCCACCGACAGCACCGCGCCGACCGCGATCCCTTCGAGGCGGATGGGCAGCACGCTCAGGGCGTCCTGGCCGAAGTAGCCGAGGAGGAGCGAGAGGGCGCAGGTCATTCCGGCCGCCCAGTAGGCGTAGTTGAGGGGGCGCAGCCACAACGCCACGGTCAGGACAGTGAACATGAGCGCCACGGCGGTGTGTCCGGTGACCCCGGCCGCCGCGACACCGGCGGCGAGGAGCGTGCCCACGGTGGCTCCGGCGAGGCGTTCAAGTCCCTTGCGCAGGACGTCCGTTCGGCCGCGGTTGCCGCTCGCGGCGACGTACGCGGTGAGGACCACCCAGGGCCAGTGGTCGTCGAAGAGGAGGTTGCCCAGGACGAAGGCGGCGGCGATGCCGGCGGCCATCTGCAGCGCCATGCGGGTGCTGGGGCGGGGGTGGAGGCGGGAGCGGCGCCGGGGTGGTTCGAGGGCCGCCCGCATACGCCAGTCCTGCGGCCCGTACCGGTCCCCAGCCCCTGCACGAGCCACACCCCGGCGCACGCCAGCGCCCCGATCAGCGCCGCCCAGGCCCAAGTGACCAGCCCGCTCTGTGCCTTGGCCGGCAGCGCGGGGCCGGGGACGACGAGGAGGGTGACCAGCGGGAGGGCGATGAGGGTGCCGATCTTGGTGGCGGTGGGGCCGTAGCGGCGGATCCAGATCGCCAGCGCCATGCCCGCCGTGTAGACGGTGGCGCCGAGCGCGTAGTGCAAGCCGATCAGGCGGCCGACGAGGATCGAGGCACCGGCTGTGGCGGGCAGCAGCACGAGGGCGGTGAGACGGCGGCGGGTGTCCGCGGTGCGCTGGCTTGAGGACAGGGTGAGGGTCAGCGCGACCGCGAGGACGAGGACGTCGGTGTGGAGGCCGGCGGTGCCCTCCAGCCAGAGGGCTGCGCCCCAGCAGAGCAGGACGGCGGTCATTGTCAGGGCCGCTTCGTACGCGTTGCGTATTAGTTTGGCGGTCACTGTGTCGAGAATAGCGGGGCTTATGGAGCGTGGGTAGTAAGTATCCGCGTACGATATCCGGTATGGATCATCTTTCCGAAGCGGCGCGGATCCGGCGCGGGGTCGTGCGGTTGAATCGGCGGTTGCGGCAGGAGCGGGGGAACGAGGCCGGGCTTACCCCGAACCAGTTGATCGTGCTGGGGCATTTGCATCGGCACGGGTCCGCCACCCCGGGCGAGGTCGCGGTGGCCGAGCGGCAGCGGCCCCAGTCCCTCACCCGGGTCTTCGGTGAGCTGGAGGCTGAGGGGTTGATCTCGCGTGAGCCGAGTGCGGTGGATCGGCGCCAGTCCGTTCTCACGCTCACGGTGGAAGGGCGGCGGGCGTTGGATCAGGACATGGGGAGCGCGATGTGTGGTTGGCGGAGGCGTTGGGGTCGTTGAGTGCGACTGAGCGGGGGTGTTGGAGTTGGCGGGGGCGTTGATGGAACGGCTTGCAGGTAGTTGATCGGGTGCGGGGCGGTGGGGGCTGGTCGCGCAGTTCCCCGCGCCCCTTGAGGGAGTTGAGCCGACCGGGGCTAGAAGCCGCCGCCGAAGTCGCCGCCGCCGCTGTCGCCGCCGCCGAAGTCCCCTCCGCCGCCGTCTCCGAAGCCGCCGCCGAAGTCGTTGGGGTCGAAGTTCGCGCCGGAGACGTCGCCGCCGTCGAAGCCGCCTGTGCCGAAGTCGCCGTAGCCCGTGCCGTAGTCGGAGGCGTAGGTCGGGGTGGACATCATGGAGCCGAGGAGGGTGCCGACCAGGAGGCCGGGGAGGAGGCCGCCGCCGAAGTAGCCGCCTGCCCAGGGGCCGTAGGCGGGGCCGGCGTCCCAGTACGGGCGGCGGCCATGGTCGGTGTCGACCTCGCGGATCATCGGGTCCTGGCCGTCGGCGAGGCGGGCCTGGTCGGCCGCGCAGACCGGGACCTCACGGGTGCGCCGCCGGGCGGGGTCCAGGTCGCGTCGGCGACCGAGGGGCCGTGGCGCGGGTCGAAGAAGCAGGGGGCGCGGCGCTCGGGCAGCGGGCGGCCCTCGCGGCGGGCGGCGAGCTGGGCCAGGGAGAAGCGGCCGTCCTCCAGGGCCTGGGTGACCGACCGGACGTCCTCGGGTTTCGTGGCCGCCGCCATGTACGACTTCGCCTGCTCGTAGGCGTCCAGGGCGCGTTCGTAGTCCGCGCGCATCACGTCGTCGGCGCCCGGTTCGGCGGGGTGGAATTCGAGGCGGTCCAGTTCCTCGCCGAAGGCCGTGATGTCCTCGTCCACGACCACCCGCAGCTTGTCGAGCGCCGCTCGCTGTTCCTCCTCGCGGCGGCGACGGCCGCGGCGCACGAGGGTGTACGCCCCCGCGCCGCCGGCCACCAGCACCCCGCCCGCGACGATCAGCGCCGTAGAGGAGACTCCCCGCCGCCGTCCGACGAGCCGCCCCAGGACGCGGGCGCCGAGCCGCCCATGCTGGCGAGCGCGCGGTCGGTGAAGTCGGTGAGCTGGGTCTTCGCGTCCTCGCCCTGCACGCTGCTGACCAGGTTCTGCACGGCGGTGTTCGACAGGACGGAGGAGTCGGCGCGGGCGGCGAACTGGTTCCCGACGCGGACCGCGTAGAGGCCGGTGATGCCGGTCGCGGTGCGGAGGGCCGTGAAGCTCGTCTTCGGGAAGTCGGCGGGGAGGACCACGACGAACACGGGTTTGTCGGCGTCCTTGATCCGCTTGGCCAGCGCGTCGGCCTCCGCCGTCGACAGCAGGCCGCTCGCCGACGGGTCGACGTAGACCGGGCTCTTGCGCAGCGCCTGCGCGATCGTCGAGACCCCGGTGTCCGCGGCGGCCGGGGACGCCATGGTCAGGGCCGCGAGCAGCAGGGCCAGCAGCAGCCCGGAGAGGCTTCGGATCCGTACGACGGCCTTCATGATTCGACGCTACCGGAAGCCGGTCTCTTTGGTCGGTCCACCTGCGTCCGCTCACCGGCGTCCGCTCACCAGCTGACCCGCGCCGCCACCGGCAGGTGATCGCTCCCCGTCTCGGGCAGCACCCACGCACTCCGCGGTCGTACGCCTCGTACCAGAATCTGGTCGATGCGCGCGATCGGGAAAGCCGCAGGCCAGGTAAGGCCGAAGCCGTTGCCGGCCGTCTGCTGGGCCGAGGTCAGGCGCGAGGTGTGGCCGTGCAGCGCGCGGTCGTCCGTGGTGCCGTTGAGGTCGCCGAGCAGCATCAGCCGCTTGTTCGGTTCGGCGGCTATCGCCTTCGCGAGCGCGTCCGCGCCGAAGTCGCGGGAGTCCGTCCAGAATCCGCGGCTGGGCATCAGCCGCACCGACCCCAGGTGCGCCACGTACACCGCCAGCGGCCCGTGCGCCGTGGTCACCGTCGTGCGCAGCGCCCGGACCTCGGCCGCCGTCTCCTCCGCCGACGCGGGCGGCTTGGTCTTCGCCAGTGGTCCGGCATCGCCTCGTACCACGTTGACGGGCCGCGTGTCCGACAGCGGCAGCTTGCTCCACAGGCCGACCGTGCCGCGCACCGCGTGGTACGGGTACGCCTTCGCCAGTCCCTTCTCGTACGTGGCCGCGGCTTGGTCCGTCAGCTCCTCCAACGCCAGCAAGTCCGCGCCGGAGGCGGCCAGTTGGCGGGCGGTGCCGGACGGGTCGGAGTTGCTCGCGTCGACGTTGTGGCTGACGACGGTGAGGTCGCCGCCGGGGTGGGACCTGTCGGTGAGCAGACCGCCGAAGAGGCTCAGCCACACCGTGACCGGCAGCACCAGCGCGACCACGGCGGAGGGGGACCGGCGCCACAGCGCCCCGGCCAGCAGCACCGGCACGTAGATGCCGAACCACGGCAGGAGGTTCTCCAGCAGGCTGCCGATGCCCGCGATGTCCGGGATCCGGGCGTGCAGCATCATCAGCAGGCCGAGCAGCAGGGCCAGCGCCGTGAGCTCCGGACGGCGTTTCCAGGGTTCGAGCGGAATCCGGGGATCTTCACCCCGTCACTCAAGGCGGCCCGGTGTTGCCGGCCCGTATGGAGTTTTCGATACGCGGACGATATGTGCCCACTCCTACCATCGGACCCATGCGTGTGCTGATCGTCGAGGACGAGCCCTACCTGGCCGAAGCCATCCGCGACGGCCTGCGCCTGGCGGCGATCGCGGCCGACATCGCCGGTGACGGGAACACCGCGCTGGAGCTGCTGAGCGTCAACAGTTACGACATCGCCGTCCTCGACCGCGACATCCCCGACCCCTCCGGCGACGAGGTCGCCCGCCGTATCGTCGCGTCCGGCAGCGGGATGCCGATCCTCATGCTCACCGCCGCCGACCGGCTCGACGACAAGACGAGCGGGTTCGGACTCGGCGCCGACGACTACCTCACGAAACCCTTCGAACTCCAGGAACTCGCGCTCCGGCTGCGGGCGTTGGACCGCAGACGCGCCCATAACCGGCCGCCCGTACGGGAGTTGGCGGGGCTGCGCGTCGACCCGTTCCGCAGGGAGGTCTACCGGGACGGCCGCTATGTCGCCCTGACCCGGAAGCAGTTCGCGGTGCTGGACGTCCTGGTCGTCGCCGAGGGCGGGGTCGTCAGCGCCGAGGAACTCCTGGAGCGGGCCTGGGACGAGAACGCGGACCCGTTCACCAACGCCGTACGCATCACCGTCTCGGCGCTGCGCAAGCGGCTCGGCGAACCCTGGATCATCGCCACGGTGCCCGGCGTCGGCTACCGCATCGACGCGCGGCCCGGGCCGGACGCGAGGGAGAAGACCGTGGATGACGCAGACGGCCATGGATAGGGCGCCCGGGATGAGTGTCCGTCTCAAACTCACCCTCAGCTACGCCGGGTTCCTCATGGTGGCGGGTGCCCTGCTGCTCACAGCGGTGTGGGTGTTCCTCCTCCGCTACGTCCCCAACCGCGCGATGCTCATCAACCCCGACGACCGGCCCACGGACGGGGTCTTCCCCATCCGCTCCGCCCTCCTGGAGGTCTTCGCGCCGCGAGCGGCCGCCGTCCTCGCGTTCCTGCTGGTGTTCGGGCTCGTGGGCGGGTGGATCCTCGCCGGCCGCATGCTCGCCCCGCTGACCCGCATCACGGAGGCCACCCGGCTGGCCACGGACGGCTCGCTCTCCCACCGCATCCAACTGCCGGGCCCCAAGGACGAGTTCCGCGAACTCGCCGACGCCTTCGACACGATGCTCGCCCGGCTCGAAGCCCACGTCTCCGAACAGCAGCGCTTCGCGGCCAACGCCTCCCACGAACTGCGGACCCCGCTCGCGATCTCGAAGACCCTGCTCGACCTGGCCCGCGCCGACCCGGACCAGGACACCGGCCTGATCATCCAGCGCCTCCACACCGTGAACACCCGGGCGATCGAGGCCACCGAGGCCCTGCTCCTGCTCAGCCGCGCCCACCAGTGGTCCTTCACCCGCGAACCCGTCGACCTGTCCCTGGTCGCGGAGGAAGCCGCCGAGACGCTCCTCCCCCTCGCGGAGAAGCACGGCGTCACCATCGAGACGGGGGCGACATCACCCCCACCCGCGGCTCCCAGCCCCTCCTTCTCCAACTGACCACGAACCTCGTGCAGAACGCGATCGTCCACAACCTCCCCGACCAGGGAATGGTCTGGGTGACCACCACCGTCGGCCCCGGATCCGCCGTCCTCACGGTCGAGAACACCGGCGACATCCTCACCCGCCACCAGGTCTCGACCCTCACCGAGCCCTTCCAGCGCGGCACCGAACGCCTCCACACCGACCACGCGGGAGTCGGCCTCGGCCTGGCCATCGTCAAGACCATCACCGGCGCCCACGGCGGCACCCTCACCCTCACGCCACGCCCCGAGGGGGCCTCCGCATCACGGTGAAACTCCCCGTCAAGACCGCACCCCCCGTGCCGTTGAGGCCACAGGGGTGCGAATCCGGCGAACGGGCCGAGGCCTACGCCGCCTTGTACGCCTCCTCCAGCTTCTTGACAGCCGCCGCGTACCTACCCGTCAGCAGCAGATGGTCCGCGTCGGCGAACGGCTTCGACACCGCCGCCGTCACGTTCTGCCCCACCTTCGCCTGCACGAGCAGCCGCGCCTTGGTGACGAGCGCCCTGCCGGTCGCCGCCGACCTGGTATGCGCCGCCGCGGCCTCCAGCACCCTGAGGGCGGCCGTGCCACCCGTCGGCGCCTTCGTCAGCGTCGTCAGGCCCCAGCCGTAGGGGAACTGCGGATCGTACGACGTGTCACCGACGTTGATCGGCAGCTGGGCCTCCGACTTCGGCCAGGTGACCGGGAGTTGACCGGTGAAGGAGCGCTTGCCGTAGAGCACGTCGGCCACTCCGTCGCCCTCGGTGCCGGGCAGCCAGGAGGCCACCAGGGCGTCGATCTTGGGGAGTCGGTCCCCGATCAGCTGCGGGCGCCCGGAGACGATCAGCACCGCGCACTTCATCGCCGCGCACACCTTGTCCACGGCTGCCTGGTCGGCCGGGGTGAGGGTCAGGTCGTTGCCGTTGCCGACGTCGCCGATCCCCTCGGCGTACGGGGTCTCGCCGACGACGACCACACCGACGTCGTAACCGCTGGTCGAGGCGGACGCGTCCTTGGGTACGTGACGTTCCCGCCGGCGTTCTTCATCCCCTGGAGGATCGTCGTGCCGGTGGTGTTGGTGCCGGACGCGCCCTGCCAGGTGATGGTCCAGCCGCCGGTCTGGTTGCCGAGGTCGTCGGCGTTGGAACCGGCGACGTAGACCTTCTGCGACTTCTTCAGCGGGAGCACGTTGCCCGCGTTCTTCAGCAGCACCTGCGACTCGGCCGCCGCCTGCCGGGCCACGGCCCGGTGCGAGGTCGAGCCGATCTTCGAGGCGTTGCTCGTGTCGGCGTACGGCTTCTCGAAGAGGCCGAGCTTGAACTTCTGGGTGAGGATGCGCGACACGGCGTCGTCGATCCGCTTCTCGGTGACGCGACCCGCCTTCACCTCGGCGATGAGCGTCGAGGTGAAGTCCTTGTAGGTGTACGGGACCATCATCATGTCGACGCCCGCGTTGACCGCCGTGTCGACGTGCGCGGCGTAGTCGCCGGGGAGTTGGTCGATGGCGTTCCAGTCGCTGATGACGAAGCCGTCGAAGCCCATGCGCTTCTTGAGGACGCCGTTGATCATGTCGGCGCGGGCGTGCATCTTCACCGGTCTGAGTCCGTCGCCGACGATGTCGAGCGAGGAGTAGGACGGCATGACCGTGCCGATGCCCCGGTCGACCGCCGTCTGGTACGGGGCGAGGTGGATGGCTTCCAGCTGCTGCCGGGTGACCGTGGTGACGCCCTGGTCGATCGTGTACGTGCCCGTGGTGGACGAGCCGTACGCGGTGCCGCCGTCGCCGACGAAGTGCTTGGCGGTGGCGAGGACCTTGTCGTCGTCCTTCAACTGCTTGCCGTTCGCGGCGCCTTGGAGACCCTGGATCACCGTCTCCATGGACTCGACGAGCGCCGGGTCCTCGCCGAAGGACTCGTAGGAGCGACCCCAGCGTTCGTCACGGGTGACGCAGAGGCAGGGGGCGAAGTCCCACGGGACGCCGGTCGCGCGGACCTCACTGGCCGTCACATCGCCGGTCTTCTCGGCGAGTTGGGGGTCGCGGGTGGCGCCGATGCCGATGTTGTGCGGCATGATCGTGGCGCCGGCCAGGTTGTTGTGGCCGTGCACCGCGTCGACGCCGTAGATCAGCGGGATCTGGAACCGGGTCGCCTGCGCCCGGAGTTGGAACGAGTCGATCATCTTCGCCCAGGCCGCTGCCGTGTTGGGCGTCGGGGTGGAGCCGCCGCCGGAGAGCAGCGAGCCGAGGTCGTAGGAGGCGATGTCGCCCGGCGTGCTCATCGCGCCACGCTCGGCCTGGGTCATCTGCCCGGCCTTCTCCTCCAGCGACATGCGCTTGACGAGGTCGGCGACGCGCTTCTTGATGGGCAACTTGCTGTCCAGGTACGGCAGTCCGTGCGCGTCGACGACGACCTGCGGGTTCTCGGTCGGGGCCTTGGCGCCGGTGACCGTGAGCTTCAGCGGGATCGTCTCGGCGTTCTCGGCCGACTTGTCCTTCAGCGTGTGGACCTTGACAGTCTGGGTGGCACCGGACGCGGTACCCGCCGGGAAGGTGAGGGTGCCGGAGACCGGGGTGTAGTCCTTGCCGGAGGTCGCGGTGCCGCCGTCGGAGGTGTAGGCGACGGTCACCGGGTCGTCCAGCGGGACGGCACCGGTGGTGGAGACGGTGACCTTGACCGCGGCCGTGCCGCCCTCCTTGACCGGGTAGACGGCCGAGTCGGTGGTGACGGAGGCGCGCAGGGACTGGTCGGCCTTGCCGTACAACTCGACGTCGTCCATGGCGAACTGACCGTGGATGCCGACGGGGAGGGTGACGGCGTAGCCCCACATCTGGGTGAGGCCGAGGACGTGGTCGATGCCGCCGACGGGCTGGTAGTCCGTGCGGTAGACGAAGTTCGTGAACGGGATCTCGATCTGCTTCCAGCCGGTGAAGTCGTCCGTGAAGGACGTCGTCCACAGCTCGGAGGCCTCGCCGTTCGCGCCGCCGTCCTTGATCTCGAAGTTGGTGGCCTTGCCGGTGTTCTGGCCGTCCCACCAGAAGCGGATGCCCTGGTGCGTGGACCAGTCGTGGCCGGGTTCGGTCGCGGCGTAGTCGTGGGTGAAGCCGCCGTAGCCGCTGATGTCGTACGTCCCGGAAAGGACCTTCGCGCCCTCGGGGGCGTCGGGTCTCGCGGTCAGGGCGAGCTGGGGCGGGTCGTCGGTGTCACCGCCCCAGGTGAAGATGCCCTCGGCGGGCTGGCTCGCGAAGGGCACCTCGCCCTCGAAGCGGTCGACGGGCGTGGGGGCTGGATCGGCGGCGGCTGCCGCCTGCGAGACGGCGGCCGGTGACAGCAGCGCGGCGCACAGGGCGGTGGAAACGAGCAGGGCGGTTCTTGGCATGGACCTTCCCTCGGCTCAGGGGCTCTGGTTCACTCTGGTTCGCACAGTTCACTCATGACTTAGATCACGCCGTGAGTTAACTAACGGCCCGCAGACCCGTCAAGACGTCTCGTCAGGAAGGGCTAAAGCAACCATGTCCAGGAGAACCCCCGCACGGCCCGGCTGCTCCTCGCCGGACTGCTCTCCGTGGCCGGCTTCACCGCGGCCGTACCCCCCACACGCGGCCGGTGAACAGGTCACCGCCTGGCTCACCACCACCGACGACGCCGCCGGACGCCATGTCACGCGCGGCCTGCAGGCCCAGACGCCGTTCGCCTTCTCCTCCGGGACGGGCGGCAGCGGCGAGAACATCACCGTCGACGAGAACACCCGCTACCAGACCTTCACCGGCGGCGGCGCGTCCTTCACCGACACGGCCGCCTGGCTGATGAACAGCAGCGGCGCACTGTCGACGGCGACCCGCAACGCGACCATGACCAAGCTGTTCTCGCCGACCGACGGGATCGGTCTCTCGTTCCTGCGCAACCCGATGGGCGCGTCCGACCTCGCGCGGTACGGCTACTCGTACGACGACGTGCCGGCCGGGCAGACCGATCCGAACCTCACCTCCTTCTCGATCGCGCACGACCTGGCCGATGTCGTGCCGCTCACCAAGCAGGCCGTGAGCCTCAACCCCGCTCTGACTGTCATGGCCTCGCCATGGACGGCACCGGCGTGGATGAAGGACAGCGGCTCGCTCAACGGGGGCTGGCTGAAGTCCGAGGACTACAGCGCCTACGCCAACTACTTCGTCAAGTACCTCCAGGCGTACAAGAACCAGGGCGTCAACGTCTCGTACGTGACCCCGCAGAACGAGCCCACCTGCTGCTCCGGCTATCCGTCGATGAGCTGGAACGCGTCCGGGCTCCAGTACTTCCTGGAGAACAACCTGCTGCCGCAGCTCCAGTCCGCCGGACTGACCACCAAGGTCCTCGCGCACGACTGGAACTGGGACGTCTACGACTCCTACGCGTCCGCCCTCGTCAACGACGCGGCGATCCGCAACCACCCCAACTTCGGCGGGATCGCCTGGCACGGCTACGGCGGCAACGTCTCCGAGCAGACCACCGTGCACAACCAGTACCCCAACCTCGACGCGTTCGGCACCGAGCACTCCGGGGCACCTGGATCGCCAACCAGCAGCGCGAGGACATGAACAACATCATCGACTACACCCGGAACTGGGCGAAGTCGGTGACCAAGTGGTCGCTCGCCGTGGACCAGAACATGGGGCCGCACAACGGTGGGTGCGGGACCTGCACCGGGCTCATCACCGTGCACAACGGGGACGGCGCGAGTGGGACCGTCGACTACACCGTCGAGTACTACACGATGGGCCAGTTGACGAAGTTCGTCCGGCCGGGAGCCCAGCGGATCGCGTCCACCGCGTCCACGAACGTGCCGAACGTGGCGTGGCGCAACCCGGACGGGTCGAAGGCGCTGATCGCGTACAACGACGCGTCCGCGGCGAAGACGGTGACCATCAACTGGGGTGGTCAGCACGCGACTTACTCGCTTCCGGGGAAGACGTCCGCGACGTTCACCTGGGCGGGCACGCAGGCCGGGGGCGGCAGCCAGACCGGGGCGTTCGTCGGGCTCGCCGGCAAGTGCCTTGACGTGGCCGGGGTTCGACCACCAACGGCACCGCCGTGCAGCTCTACGACTGCAACTCCTCGACCGCGCAGCAGTGGACCGTGGGGACGGACGGGACGGTGCGGGCGTTGGGCAAGTGCCTTGATGTGACGTCGGCTTCGACCGCGGACGGGGCGAAGGTGCAGTTGTACGACTGCAATGGGACCGCCGCGCAGCAGTGGTCGTACAACGCGGGTACCGGTGATGTGGTGAATACGGCGGCCAACAAGTGCCTTGATGTCACGGGTAATACGTCTGCGAATGGGACTCGGGCGCAGATCTGGACGTGCACGGGGGCCGGTAACCAGAAGTGGCATCTGCAGTAGGTTTTCGCCCCCGCCGCCCCTACCCGTCCCATCCCTCTGGGGCTCCGCCCCAGGCCCCGCTCCTCAAGCGCCGGAGGGCTGAAAGACACACACCGCCGGAGGGGCTGAAAGAAACACCCACCGCCGGAGGGGGCTGAAGGAACACACCGCCGGAGGGCTGAAGGAACACACTGCCGGAAGGGCTGGAGTCCAGCCCTTCCGGTGGTGCTTGTCACTCGGCCGGTTCTACGCCCGCCTTCAGCAAGCCGTACGTGTACGCGTCCTCCAGGGCCTGCCAGGACGCGGCGATGACGTTGTCCGCTACGCCCACCGTCGACCATTCCGCCGTGCCGTCCGAGGTGGCGATGAGGACTCGGGTGGTGGAGGACGTGCCGTGCTTGCCCTCGAGGATGCGGACCTTGTAGTCGACGAGCTCGAGTTTGGCGAGCTGGGGGTAGATCTTTTCGAGGGCTACGCGGAGGGCGCGGTCGAGGGCGTGGACCGGGCCGTTGCCCTCGGCGGTGGCTACGATGCGCTCGCCCTTGGCGAAGAGTTTGACCGTGGCCTCGTTGGCGTGGGTGCCGTCGGGGCGGTCCTCGACGATCGCGCGCCAGGACTCGACCTCGAAGTAGGAGCGGGCCCTGCCTTCCGCCTCGGCGCGGAGGAGCAGCTCGAAGCTCGCGTCGGCCGCTTCGTAGGTGTAGCCCTTGAGTTCGCGTTCCTTCACGCGCTCCACTACCCGGCCCACCAGCTCGCGGTCGCCGCTGATGTCGATGCCGAGCTCTTTGCCCTTCAGCTCGATCGACGCCCGGCCGGCCATGTCGGAGACCAGCATCCGCATGGTGTTGCCGACCTGCTCGGGGTCGATGTGCTGGTACAGGTCGGGGTCGACCTTGATCGCGGAGGCGTGCAGGCCCGCCTTGTGGGCGAAGGCCGAGACGCCGACGTAGGGCTGGTGGGTGGAGGGGGTGAGGTTGACGACCTCGGCGATGGCGTGCGAGATGCGGGTCATCTCGCGGAGCTTGCCGTCGGGGAGGACCTTCTTGCCGTACTTCAGCTCCAGGGCCGCGACGACGGGGAAGAGGTTGGCGTTGCCGACGCGCTCGCCGTAGCCGTTCGCCGTGCACTGGACGTGGGTCGCGCCCGCGTCGACGGCGGCGAGGGTGTTGGCGACGGCGCAGCCGGTGTCGTCCTGGGTGTGGATGCCGAGGCGGGCCCCGGTGTCGGCGAGGACCGTGGCGACGACGGCCTGGATCTGCGCCGGGAGCATCCCGCCGTTGGTGTCGCAGAGGATCACGACGGAGGCACCGGCCTCGGCGGCGGACCGTACGACCGCCTTCGCGTACGCGGGGTTCGCGCGGTAGCCGTCGAAGAAGTGCTCGCAGTCGACGAAGACGCGGCGGCCCTGGGCGACCAGGTGGGAGACGGTGTCGCGGACCATCTCCAGGTTCTCGTCGAGGGTGGTGCGCAGGGCCAGCTCGACATGGCGGTCGTGGGACTTCGCGACGAGGCAGATGACCTCGGTACCGGCGTCCAGGAGCGCCTTGACCTGCGGGTCCTCGGCAGCCTTCGCGCCCGCTCGCCGGGTGGCGCCGAAGGCCACGAGCTTGGCGTGCTTGAAGTCGATCTCCTGCTGGGCGCGGGCGAAGAACTCGGTGTCCCGCGGGTTGGCGCCCGGCCAGCCGCCCTCGATGAAGCCAACGCCGAAGTCGTCCAGGTGCCGTGCGATGGCCAGCTTGTCCGCGACGGTGAGGTTGATGCCCTCCCGCTGCGCGCCGTCACGCAGGGTCGTGTCGAAGACGTGGAACGAATCGTCGAGTTCGCTGGGTTCCGTCATGGTCTCTGGCTCCTGAGGATCTGGATCTCGGTCTGTACCGGAATGACCGGCTCCACCGTCCCCAATGATCCCTCGCGCTGCGCTCCCGGCTGAAGGTGGGCCAGAAAAGCGAAAAACCCCTCGCGGGTGCGAGAGGTCTGCGCGCGGGTCGAGGACGACGATGGCCGCCCGTACCTGGTCGTACGAGGCGGTCACTGCGGACCGGCGCGCCTGCTGCCAATAATCGTGGCGAACGAGAGCACGGGGGCAGTCTGGCACAGCCCCGACACTCCGCTCACGGGTGTCTCAGGATGCGGTCGATCACCGGGAGGTCCGCTCCGTACCACCCAAGCGGCGGGTCACGCCTTCGCGAGAAGCCCCTCGTCCAGGAACTCCCTACATGGCCGAGGACTTGCTCCCGGTCCGTGCCCCGCAGCCCGATCGCCACATGGATGGAGAAGCCGTCGAGGAGAGCGCGCAGCCGGGACGCGAACCGGTCCGGGTCGACGGCCCGGAACTCGCCCCGTGACACGCCCTCCGCGATCAGGGCCACCAGGTCGCGGTGCCAGGCGCCCTCGATCGCGGCCTGCCGGTCGCGGGCGACAGCGTCGGCGGCAGCGCTCTGCGAGCGGTTCCAGACCTCCAGCCACAGCGTCCAGTGCGGGTCGCGGTGGCCGTCGGGGACGTACAGGTCCACGTACGCGTCGACGCGTGCGCGGACCGTCGCCCCGGTGCGGGTGAGCAGACGGCCGCGCTCGGCGCCGAGCCTGCCCTCGCTCCACTCCAGGGCCTGGAGCAGGAGTTCGTCCTTGGAGTGGAAGTAGTAGAGGAGATGGCCGCTGCTCATGCCGACCTCGCGGCCGAGGGCCGCCATGGTGAGCCGCTCCAGACCGCGTTCGGCGATCATGCCCATGGCGGCGGCGAGGACGTCCTCGCGCGGCGGCGCGTTCTTCCGCGCACCGGCCATCGTCCGACTCCCTCCGGCCGGGTCCCTAGACCTTCGGCTGCTGCTGGGTGATGCAGTGGATGCCTCCACCGCCCGCGAAGATCGTACGGGCGTCCACCAGTGTGACCGTCCGCGCCGGGAACAGGCGGCGGAAGATCCCGGCTGCGATCTCGTCGTTCGGGTCGTCGAAGGCAGAGGACGACCCCGCCGTTGCAGACATAGTGGTTGATGTAGGAGTAGTCGACCCAGTCGCCGTCCTCGTCCTTGAGGACGGTCGGGGCGGGGACCTCGACGACCTGCAGCCGGCGGCCCTTCGCGTCGGTCTGGGCGCGCAGGAGGGCGAGGTACTCCTGCGAGCGGGCGTGGTCGGGGTGGGCCGGGTCGCGCTGGCTGTGGACCAGGACGGTGCCGGGCGCGGCGAAGGCGGCGACGATGTCGACGTGGCCCTGCGTGCCGTAGACGCCGTAGTCGCCGGTGAGGCCGTGCGGGAGCCAAATGGCCTTGCTGGTCCCGAGTCTGGCGTGGATCTCCGCCTCGACCCGCTCGCGCGTCCAGCCGGGGTTGCGTCCGGCGCCGAGCTGGACGGTCTCGGTGAGCAGGACCGTGCCCTCGCCGTCGACGTGGATCGCGCCGCCCTCGTTGACCAGGGCGCTGCCGAGGACCGGCGCCCCGGTGAGGTCCGCGACATGGCGGGCGATCTTGGAGTCGTGCTCCCAGCGGGCCCAGTCCTGGCCGCCCCAGCCGTTGAACGTCCAGTCCACGGCGGCCAGTTCACCCTTGCCGTCGGTGACGAAGGTGGGGCCGATGTCCCGCATCCACGCGTCGTCCAGCTCGCGCTCGACCAGGTCGACGTCCGGGCCGAGCAGTGCGCGCGCGGACTCGCCCTGCCCCGGGCCGTGCACCATCGTCACCGGTTCGAAGCGGCGCACGGCACGGGCCACGGACGCCCAGGCGGTACGGGCCTCCGCCAGCTCCTCGTCGTTGGTGAAGGTCGGGTTGGGTCCTGGCCAGGCCATCCAGGTGCGCTCGTGCGGGGCCCACTCGGGGGCATACGGAAGCTCATCACAAGTCCCAAGTCTCTTGGCGCTAGAGGAAGTAGAGGCGGTTGAGGGAGACCGAGTCGGCGGGCTCGGAGCGGAGTGGTTCGCCGTCGAGGGTGACCAGGCCGGTTTCCTGGTCCACGTCGACCGCTCCGGTACGGGAGTTGAGCCGCAGGTCGGCGGGGCCGATGCCCCGGGTGCCGCGCACTGCCACGCGCCTGCGGCGAGTCGGCATCGAGTCGTTGCCCTGGTCCAGGGCGGCCTGCGCGACGAAGGCCACGGAGATGTCCGCAGGCGTGGTGCCGTGGGCGCCGAACTGCGGCCCCAGGACGAGGGGTTCGCAGGTGTCGGTCGCCGCGTTGGGGTCGCCGACCACGCCGTAGGCCGGGAACCCGACTTCAGGACGAGCTGCGGCTTCGCTCCGAAGTACTCGGGGCGCCACAGCACGATGTCGGCGAGCTTGCCGACCTCGAGGGAGCCGACCTCGTGCGAAAGTCCGTGCGCGATGGCGGGGTTGATGGTCAGCTTGGCGATGTAGCGCAGGACGCGTTCGTTGTCGTGCTCGTCCGGGGCGCCGAGTTCGGCCTTCATCTTCCCGGCCATCGCGAACGTACGGCGGACGGTCTCGCCCGCGCGGCCCATGCCCTGCGCGTCGGACGAGGTGATGCCGATCGCGCCCAGGTCGTGCAGCACGTCCTCGGCGCCCATGGTCCCGGCGCGGATGCGGTCGCGGGCCATGGCGGCGTCGCCGGGGAGGTCGGTCTTCAGGTCGTGGACGGAGACGATCATGCCGTAGTGCTCGGCGACCGCGTCCCGGCCGAAGGGGAGGGTGGGGTTGGTGGAGGAACCGATGACGTTCGGGACCCCGGCCATTTTCAGTACGTTCGGCACGTGTCCGCCGCCGCAGCCCTCGATGTGGAAGGCGTGGATCGTCCGGCCCTCCAGGACGCGCAGGGTGTCCTCGACGGACAGGCACTCGTTCAACCCGTCGCTGTGCAGGGCGACTTGGACGTCGTGCTCCTCGGCGACCCGCAACGCCGTGTCCAGCGCGCGGGCGTGGGCGCCCATGTCCTCGTGCACCTTGAACCCGGAGGCGCCGCCCTCCGCGAGTGCCTCGACCAGCGGGGCGTCCGAGGAGGACGAACCCCGGCCCAGGAAGCCGATGTTGACCGGCCAGGCGTCGAAGGCGTTGAACGCGTGGCGCAGCGCCCAGGGCGAGTTGACGCCGACGCCCCACACCGGGCCGAACTCCTGGCCGATGATCGTGGTCACCCCGGAGGCGAGCGAGGCCTCCATGATGCGCGGTGAGAGGAGATGGACGTGCGTGTCGACCGCCCCGGCGGTGGCGATGAGCCCCTCGCCGGACACGATCGAGGTGCCGGTGCCGACGACGACGTCCACGCCGTCGAGGGTGTCGGGGTTGCCGGCCCGCCCGATGGAACAGATCCGCCCCTCCCTGATCCCGATGGACACCTTGCGGATGCCCTGCGCCGCGTCGATCACGACGACATTGCTGATGACCACGTCGCAGGTGTCCCGCACGGCGGCGGCCTTGAGGTGCAGTCCGTCGCGGGCCGTCTTGCCGAACCCGGCGAGGAACTCGTCGCCGTAGCGCTGCGAGTCGGACTCCACGCGGATCGTCAGCCCGGAGTCGCCGAGGCGGACGCGGTCGCCCGCGCGGGGGCCGTGGGTGGCGGCGTACTCGTACGGGGTGAGACGGCGGGCTTCGGCGGGTGCCCCGGGGCGGCTCATGTGTCGGCCTCCTGGTCACGGCTGTCGTTACGGACGTCGTCAGCGCTGCCCGCGCCGCTCGCCGGGACATCTGGCCCGACGCCCAGATAGCCGCAGGCGGCGGCGCGGCGAAGCGCCTCCTCGCGGGCGCCCGGCGCGTCCAGCGGTCCGTCGACGAGGCCGGCGAAGCCGATGGCGATGCGGAGACCGCCGATCGGCACCAGTCCGACCTGCGCCGACTCCCCGGCCCGAACCGCACCGACGAGCCCGCGGGCACCGCCAGCCGCATCCGTAGCCGGCCGCACGGTCGAAGTCGAGGCGCGGGTTGGCCTCGAAGAAGTGGAAGTGGGAGGTCACGGAGACGGGGACGGTCGCGGTGTTGGTGACCGTGACGCGGACGACGGCCTCGGGTTCGGCGTGCACGGGTCCCGGCAGCAGGGCGCCCGGGGCGTCCCCGGCCAGGCCCCCGCCGATCGGGTCGGAGACCACCGCGAGCCGCGAACCGTCGTCGAAGACGGCCTCGACATGGACCTCGGTGACGACGTCGGCGACGCCCGGGAGGACGTCGTCGGGGCCGAGGACGGAGCGGGCGCGCTCGATGGCGTCGGCCAGCCGGCGGCCGTCGCGGGCCGCCTCGCACACCGTGTCCGCGATGAGCGCGGTGGCCTCCGGCACGTTGAGTCTCAGGCCGCGCGCCTTGCGGGCACGGGCCAGTTCGGCGGCCGAGAAGAGCAGCAGCCGGTCGCGTTCCGTGGGGGTCAGTCGCATCCCGTGTTCCTCCTTTAGAACATCACTCTAAACGGTAAAACCCATCTCCGAAACGGTTGACGCGCCACGGTCGCTCGGTTCACATTGAACGTCACTCTAAGAAAGAGATGGGCCCACCATGCCGATAGAACAGCGCGGAGTCGACACCGTCCCCGACATGGAACGCACCAGCGGTCCACGCGATCTCATGTCGATCCTGCTCGGCTCCAACCTCTGCCTCGGCGTGATCATCTTCGGCTGGCTGCCGCCGTCGTTCGGCCTCGGCTGGTGGGCGTCGGTCAGCTCGATCGTCGCGGGCACGGTGGTCGGCACGCTGTTCACGGCCCCGCTCGCACTGGTCTCCCTGCGCACCGCGACCAACCTCTCGACCTCCTCCGGCGCCCAGTTCGGGGTGCGGGGCCGACTCGTCGGCTCGGTCGTCGGCCTCCTCCTCGCCCTCGGCTACACCGCGCTGACCGTGTGGATCGGCGGCGATGTGATGGTGGGCGTGCTCGGGCGGCTGTTCGGACTGCCGGCGGACGGGGTGTCGTACGCCGTCGTCTACGCGGTGCTCGCGGCGGCGACCGTCGCGGGCGCGGTCTACGGCTACCGCGTGCTGCTCGCCATGTCCCGCGTCCTGTCCATCGGCATGACCGCACTGCTGGTGCTCGGCGTGATCGCCTACGCCCCGCACTTCACCACCGGCGCGCTCCCGGAGGCGGGCGGGTATCTGCTGGGCGGGTTCTGGCCGACGTGGTGTCTGGCGACGGTCGCGGCGGGACTGTCCGGGCCGATCGCCTTCATCACCCTCCTCGGCGACTACACGCGCTACATCTCCCGGCCCGCCACACCTCACGCCGGGTCCTGCACGCGACCTGGCTCGGCCTGATCGCCGGGCTCCTGGTCCCCAGCTCTTCGGCACCTTCACGGCGTACGCGGCGCACGCGGCCCTCGATTACGCGGGCCCGCTGGTCCAGGCCTCCCCGGCTGGTACCTGGTCCCGCTGCTGCTCGCCGCCTCCGCGGGGTCCGTCGGCAACGCCGGCCTGATGCTCTACTCCATGGGCCTCGACCTCGACGCGATCCTGCCCCGCGCGTCCCGGGCACGGGCCACCTGCACGGTCGCCGTCGTCGCGATGCTCTGCGTCTTCGTCGGGCACTACGCCTGGAACGCCCAGTCCGCGATGACGTCCTTCGTGCTGCTCCTCACGGCGATCGGCACACCGTGGGCGGTGATCACGCTCATCGGCTTCGTACGGTGCCGCGGTGTCTACGACCCGGACGCCCTCCAGGTCTTCAACCGCCGTTCCCAGGGCGGCATCTACTGGTTCCGGGCGGGCTGGAACATCCCGGCGACGGTCTCCTGGGCGGTGGGCGCGGGGGTCGGTCTGCTGGCGGTGTCGCTGCCGTCGTACGAGGGGCCGCTGCTGTCGCTGACGGGTGGGGTGGACTGCAGTTTCCTGCTGTCGGGGGCGGTCGGTGGTGCCGCGTACCTGGTGCTCGGGCGGCGACCGGTGCTTCAGCCGGAGGTCGCCTCGTCCAGGTCGGAGAGCCAGCGCGCCTCCGCGGTGTCGTAGCGGACCGGGCCCTGGGTGATCCGGGTCAGGTCGAGGGCACGGAGGGCGCGGTAGGCGGTGTCGTCGAGGTGGGGGCCGAGGATGATCCGGATGCCGGTGGCGGGGTCCTGGAGGACGACGGTGGGTGGGGTGGCCGGGGCGAGGGGCTCCGCCTCGGACTCGCCGGTCGGCTCCGTGGAGGTCCCTGTGGACGGCTCCGCCTCGGATGCGCGCCGCAGTACCTTGCTCACCGCGTTCCTCAGGCCGTGGTGCGCGTCCTCGCCCGCCTTGCCGCCGAGTGCGGTCAGGAACGCCTGCAACGGGAGGACGACCAGGACCGCCCAGGCCAGTTGCTCGATCGGGCGGCGGGCGGGGAGGGCACGGGCGCGGACCGTGAAGCCCAGCGCGCCGAACTCCTCGACGAGGGGCGTCTCCTGACCGGGAGGGGCGGTCTCCTCGACGAAGACGTCGGCGGTACGGGGGCGGGGGTCCGGGGACGGTTCCACGTCGGCGGGTCGGGGGTCTGGGCCGGGTCGCTCATGGGACGTCTCCTCGTAGCCGTGCGTGGGTGGGGCCGTCGTCGTCCCAGATGCCCCGGATTCCCTGGGCCATGGTGGCGATGGTGGTCAGCCAGACCTCGTGGGCGCGCTCGACCAGCGCGCGGGCCACGCCGTCGGGGCCGAAGGCCAGCGCGCGCACCGTCCAGTCGAATCCGTACCGGCGGGAGGCGACCAGCCGCCCGCTGTGGAGGTCCTGGACGGAGGCGCCGTCCTCCTTCGCGACGGCGAGCCGGTTCCCTTCGCTGTCGTAGGCGATGTCCAAGAAGAAGCTGGAGCCCTCCTCGGCGACCAGGCGGCCCGTCCCCTCAGGACCCCAGACCCGTACCCTGCCGTCGCCGTGACCCGTCACGAAGTCCGTGTTGCGGGGGTGCAGGGCGACACGGATCACGTCGGTACCGCAGTTCCGCTCGGCGAGGAGGCGGCCGGTGGCGGCGTCCCAGACACGGACGTACAGATCACGGGTGCGGGTGCGCACCCTGCGCGGCCAGGACCCAGGCGCGGCCGGGGTCGGCGGGGGCGTCCACCGTGGCGAACATCGTCCCGTCCCGGGAGGTGACGGCGAGGGCCGCCTTGCCTTCCTGGGCGGTGAGCCGGTCGGGGGTGTCCTGGGAGACCGGCCAGTGGTGGGCGCCGGAACTGCCGGGCAGGAACAGGGCGTTGAGGCCTTCGGCACCGAGAGCGACCTGCCCCTCCGGCTCGTCCGTCCGCCATTCCGCGAGCTGGGATCTGTGGTCCACGTCCCATGTACGCAGGGTCGGGACCGCGTATGTCACGAGCCGATCCCCGCCGGGCGCGAGGGCCGCCGCGATCGGCGACCTGTCCTCGCGCGCCAGCCTCCCCAGCCGCTCCAGCGGGCCGTCGTGCCGGATCAGCCGCGACCTGCCGGGGTCGAGCACGTCGGCGACCAGGGCCTTCCGGCCCAGACAGGCGATGACGAACCGGGTGCCGTCCGGGCTGAACGCGAAGGTGAGGGGACGGCCCGGGACCCGGACCGGTACGTCATGGGCCGACCTCGCGGTCGACGAGGTGGACGTGCGGCGGTTCGCGGGGGCAGGCCTGTCCGGGACCACGGGAGGCGCCCAGTCCGAGATCGAGCCGTGGTGCGTCATCCGTGGCTCGACGTGCTGGTCCGGAGCGTCGCGCGCCGGGGCGGACGGCTCGCTCACGGGCGCGGGCTCGTCGACCGGCGCCGCCCTGTTCGCGGTGTCCGGCGCCAACTCGTCGAGGGAGACGGGCAGTTCACCCTGCTCCACCTCGCCGGCCTCATCCGGCGCCAAGCCGTCCACCGGGACCCACGCCTCCCCGGCGCCAACTCGCCCACGGGGATGGGCACTTCACCCGGCACCACCTTGCCCACCGTGTCCGGCGCCAACTCACGCACCGGGGACCGCACTTCACTCGTCCCCAACTCGCCGGCCGAGACCGGCACCTCGGTCACCCGAGTGGGCACCTCCCCGTCACCCCCAACCGCGCCCGCGCATCCGCCACCAACCCCTCCGGATCCGGGTTCTCCGGTAGCAGCGCGGCGAGTTCCGTGCCGACGGCGAGGACCGCTTCCCACTCGCCGGCCGCGTGGAAGGCGGCGACCTCGGTGTGCCAGGTGGCGGCGGCCTGGTGGCGGCGGGCTTCGGCGAGGTGGGTGGGGGTGTCGAGGAAGGCGGCGTCGGTGGCGGCGACCGCCTCCAGGTGGTCGACGGCCGCGTCCCACCGGCGTTCCCCGATCGCGCCGAGGCCCGCTTCGTACAGGTCGTTCAGGCGGCGCAGGCGCAGCGCCTCGGCGTACTTGGCGGGGGCGTCGGGGTGGCCGGGGTCGCGGGCCATGACGTCGCGGAAGATCTCGACGGCCTGCTGCCAGCGCTTGCGGCGCAGCGCGGCGAGGCCCGCCACGTACAGGTCGCGCAGCTCATCGTCCGCAGCCGCTACGGGCGTGCCGGCATCGGTGAGGTCGAAGAGCCGGCCGTCAAGTGAGCGCATGAACAGCACCGGCGTGACCCACTCCAGCGTGCCGCGCCGGGCGAGGCGGATGGTCTGCCGGGCCTCCGTGACGGCCTCGTCGACGGGACGGCGGTGCGCGAGGGACTCGTAGAAGGTGCGGCTGAACTCGACGGCGGCGTCGTTCGAGATCGGGTACTGCATGGCGACCGCCGCCGGGAGGCCCTTGCGCATGAGCGCGCCCGCGACGCTGGAGAAGGGGTCGCGGTCGGCGGAGCGGCCGGTCTCGCAGGCGTTGAGGACGACGAGCCGCAGGGAGGTGTGGCGGGAGAGGAGCATGGCGAGGTCCTCGGCGCCGAGGTGGTACGTGCCGCCGCCGTCGTCACCGAGGGCGAGCGTGCCCTCGGCTCCGGCCGGGTCGAAGCCGCCGTGCCCGATGAAGTGGAAGGCGTGCCAGGGTCCGCCGCGCAGTGCGGTGCGCAGATCGCGCCAGGTCGGTCCCGCCGTCCACTCCACGTGGATCAGGCCCTGCCGGCGCAGTGCGGACAGGGCGCGGCCCAGCCACTCCTGTTCGGCCCGGACGGCCAGCGGCTCCTGGTCGTCGGGGCGGGCCGCCATGCACAGCACCCGCAGTGGCGGCCGTACCGTCAACGGCCTTTCGGGGATGCTGACTTCGGGGCGGCGGACGAGGGGTGTGGTCTGGCAGACGTAGCTGTCCTCGTCGGGGTCGTAGAGGAACTCCCAGGGCAGCCGGGCGAGTTCGGCCGGGCGGACGCGCAGCACGATGCGCAGGGGGCGGTCCTCGTGGGCGGCCCGGTGGCGGGCGGCGGCGAGGAGAGGTCTGCCTTTGCCGCCCAGGAGGAACTCGTGGAGTCTGCGGCCGAGTTCGCGGACCGGCAGTTCGTCGTCGGTGGGGGCGCGGCGGAGGCGGGCGGCGGAGCTGAGGACGGCGTGCGGGACGGTGGTGTCCAGGGCGCGCAGTTCGCCGGGGGTGAGCGGGAAGGGTTTGACCTCGGAGGCCTCGTCGCCCGCGGAGCCGCGCAGGGTGACCTCGTAGCTGCGCGGGCGGCCGGGGTCACGGTCGTCCGCGCTCCCGGTGCCGATCTCCACATGGAAGTCCAGCGTCTCCAAGGCCCCGTCTCCCCGTCTGCCCGCCTCCGCCCGGCGACCCACCTTGCCACGGAGAAGCCCGCCCCGGGACAGGGACGGGCTTCTTCATCAACTCCGCACGGGACCCGCGCCGCGGGGGATCGGCCCCGCTCGTCGTCAACTCCGCAGGAGATCCTCGGGAGTTCGGCCCAGCGGGTGCGTCACCGGGTCAGCCGAGCCGGTGCGTCGACCTGTCAGCCCAGCCGGTGCATCCACCCGTGCTCGTCGGCGGAGTCGCCCCGCTGGATGTCGAGGAGCGCGCGGCGCAGCCGGAGGGTGACCTCGCCGGGCTCGCCCGCGGCCTGCTGCCACTCGGCGCCGGTGCGCTTGACCGTGCCGACCGGGGTGATGACCGCGGCCGTGCCGCAGGCGAAGACCTCGGTCAGGGTGCCGTTCTCGGAGTCGCGCTGCCACTGCTCGATGGAGATCCGGCCCTCCTCGGCGGTGTAGCCGAGGTCGCGGGCGAGGGTGAGGAGGGAGTCGCGGGTGACGCCCTCCAGGATCGAGCCGGTGAGGGTGGGGGTGACGATCCGGTCGCCGTAGACGAAGTACAGGTTCATGCCGCCGAGTTCCTCGACCCACTGGCGCTCGACCGCGTCGAGGTAGCAGACCTGGGCGCAGCCCTGCTCGGCGGCCTCGGCCTGGGCGAGGAGGGAGGCCGCGTAGTTGCCGCCGGTCTTGGCGTCGCCCATGCCGCCGGGGACGGCGCGGACGTGGTCCTCGGAGACCCAGATGGAGACGGGCTTCACGCCGCCGGGGAAGTAGGCGCCGGCCGGGGAGGCGATGACCAGGAAGAGGTACTCGTTGGCGGGCTTCACGCCCAGGCCGACCTCGGTCGCGATCATGAACGGGCGCAGGTACAGGGACTCCTCGCCGCCGTGCGCCGGGACCCAGTCGCGGTCCTGCTGGACCAGCACGTCACAGGCCTCGATGAACGTCTCGACCGGCAGCTCGGGCATGCCGAGGCGGCGGGCGGAGATCTGGAAGCGGCGGGCGTTCTTCTCGGGGCGGAAGGTGGCGACGGAGCCGTCGGCCTGCCGGTACGCCTTGAGGCCCTCGAAGATCTCCTGCGCGTAGTGCAGGGTCATGTTCGCGGGGTCGAGGGAGAGCGGGCCGTAGGGCACGAGCTGGCCGTCGTGCCAGCCGCGGCCCTCGGTCCACTTGATCATCACCATGTGATCGGTGAAGTGGCGGCCGAACCCGGGGTTCGCCAGAATCGCGTCGCGCTCGGCGGCGGAGAGTGGCGAGGCCGAGGGCTTGAGCTCGATCGTGGGCGTCGTCATGAGTGGTTGTCCTTCACCGGTTGTGTGTGACGGGCCGCGCTCACGCCCTCGGCTGCCAGTGGCCAGTGTTAGGACGTCCGAGCATTCCCTCATTCCGCGGCTCCGCGTTCGATTATCGCGCGTGGTGGACCGTGGACGAAAACGGCGTGAATGCGACCCAGGGATGATGGTGGCACCCGGCGGGGACGTAAGAAAAGCCGCCGGGTGCTGTTGCGACCCGGCGGCCTCGAATACTGCGAGAGTTTCTCGAGTGGCCTGGGGGTCACCCCAGGCCCTCAAGGCTCTGGGGATGGGTCAGCCGGCTACTCGTACGGCCAGCGCGTCACCGATCTCGGTGGTGCTGCGGGCGGGCTTGCCGGTGCGGTCCGCGAGGTCGGCGGAGACGGCGTCCTCGATGCGGACGGCCTCGGACTCGTAGCCGAGGTGGCGCAGGAGGAGGGCGACGGACAGGACCGTGGCGGTGGGGTCGGCCTTGCCCTGGCCCGCGATGTCGGGCGCGGAGCCGTGCACGGGCTCGAACATCGAGGGGAACTCGCCGGACGGGTTGATGTTCCCGCTGGCGGCGACGCCGATGCCGCCGGAGACGGCCGCGGCGAGGTCGGTGATGATGTCGCCGAAGAGGTTGTCGGTGACGATCACGTCGAAGCGGGCGGGGTCGGTGACGAGGTAGATCGTCGCCGCGTCCACGTGGATGTAGTCGGTGGTGACCTCGGGGAACTCGGCCGCGACCTTGTTGAAGACGTTCGTCCACAGGTGGCCCGCGAAGGTCAGCACGTTGTTCTTGTGGACCAGCGTGAGCTTCTTGCGGGGGCGGGCCTGGGCGCGGGCGAAGGCGTCCCGGACGACGCGCTCGACACCGAAGGCCGTGTTGACGGAGACCTCGGTGGCGACCTCGTGCTCGGTGCCCTTGCGGATGGTGCCGCCGTTGCCCGTGTACGGGCCCTCGGTGCCCTCGCGGATGACGACGAAGTCGATCTCAGGCTCACCGGCGAGGGGTCGCCACACCCGGGAGCAGCTTCGACGGCCGCAGGTTGACGTGGTGGTCGAAGGCGAAGCGGAGCTTCAGCAGGAAGCCGCGCTCCAGCACCCGGACGGGACCGACGGGTCACCGATCGCGCCGAGCAGGATCGCGTCGTGCTGCTTCAGCGCGGCCAGGTCCGCGTCGGTGAGGGTCTCACCGGTCGCGTGGTAGCGCCGGGCGCCGAAGTCGAACTCCTTGGTCTCCAGCTTCACATCCTGCGGAAGGACGGCGGAGAGGACTTTCAGACCTTCGGCCACGACTTCCTGACCGATGCCGTCACCGGGAATCACTGCGAGATCGATGCTGCGAGACATGCCCGCCACCGTACTCCGCGTCCCATGGGATGACACGGGGTGTCCACGATACGGACAGGACGCGGGCCGTTCCCGGGCGCCGGCGTCGGCCGTTCGACCGGAGTTCACCCCCTCGCAGGGAGGGCGTTGGAGTTCTAGGGGAACTTCATCGACATGGAGACACCCGACGTCGGCATCCCGGAACACCTCGCGGTCCGGATGAGCATGGCCGAGCAGTACGAGTACCTGCGCGTGAAGCTGTCCCGGCGCCGCGCGCTGGTGTCGGCGGGCGCGGTGGCGGCGGGCGGGCTGCTCGCGGGCTGCGCGGACCGGACGTCCGCCGACGGTAAGGCGGCGCCCCCTCCCCGCCACCTCCAAGGTGCCCGGCACGGCGGTCGTCCCCTTCGGCCGCCATCTCACCTTCGGCGCCGACCCGAAGACGGCGATGCGGATCTCCTGGCAGGTCCCGTTCGCGGTCAGGAAGCCGTACGTACGCGTGGGGTCGAAGCCCGACGACCTCGGCCGCCGGATCACCGCCGAGGTCCGCGACCTGCGCACCCCGGGGCTCACGGGCGTACGCCCCGCCGTCGAGCAGTACTACGTCCACGCGGCCCTGGACGGCCTCCACCCCGGCACGACGTACTACTACGGCGTCGGCCACGAGGGCTTCGACCCGGCCGCGCCGGCCCACCGCTCGACGATCGGCTCGTTCCGTACGGCGCCGGCGAACCCCGGGACGTTCGTGTTCACGGCCTTCGGCGACCAGGGCGTGAGCAACGCGGCCGCCGCCAACGACCACGTCGTCCTGCGCGAGAACCCCGCCTTCCACCTCCACGCCGGCGACATCTGCTACGCCGACACCAACGGCCTGGGCAAGAAGACGGACGGCTACGACCCGACCTACTGGAACCTGTTCCTCAAGCAGAACGAGCCCGTCTCCCGCTCCGTCCCGTGGATGGTGACGACCGGCAACCACGACATGGAGGCCTGGTACTCCCCGACGGCTACGGCGGCCAGCTCGCCCGCTGGTCCCTCCCGGAGAACGGCTTCGACCCGACACACGCGCCGGGCGTGTACTCCTTCGTCTACGGCAACGTCGGCGTCGTGGCGCTCGACGCGAACGACGTGTCGTACGAGATCACCGCCAACCTCGGCTACACGGGCGGGAAGCAGACGGAGTGGCTGGACGGCAGGCTGCGGGAGCTGCGGGCGACGAAGGGGGTCGACTTCGTCGTCGTCTTCTTCCACCACTGCGCCTACTCGACCTCCTCGCACGCCTCCGACGGCGGGGTGCGCGCCGAGTGGCTGCCGCTGTTCGCGAAGCACCAGGTGGACCTGGTGATCAACGGCCACAACCACGTCTACGAGCGGACCGACGCGATCCGGAACAACGCGGTCGGCAGGGCCGTACCGATCGGCGCGTCCACCGATCCGACGCGGGACGGAATCGTCTACGTCACTGCGGGCGGCGGCGGTCGCGATCTCTACGGGTTCCCGGCGGGCGTCAAGGAGAGCTACGAGGGACACGTCACCCGGCACGGGACGGTCGACACCGTGCGGTGGGAGAAGGGGCAGCACACCGAGGCGGAGACGGTGGAGTGGTCGCGGGTGCGCTACCGGGGTTTCTCACTGCTCTCCGTGGAGGCGGAGAGCGGCAGCACACCCCGGCTCAAGGTCTCGGCGCTGGACGGGAACGGCAAGCGCATCGACCACTTCGAGGTGCGGCGCGGTCGGTGAGACCGCGCCGCACCCCGTGCGGGCGCGGCTCCCGGCTTGTGGGCGTGCTTTTCCTCAGTCGTACAGGCGTTACGTCGACTCAGTGGCCGGTCTCGCCGCCGTTGTCCCGGCGGTCGAGGGCGCGCTGGAGGGCGGCTGCGGCGTTCTTGCGCTCGGACTCGCTCGTGCGGGTCACGTGGCGGACGCGGCGGCGGACGGTCGTCTCGGCCATGGAGAATCGACTCCTTCGATCATTCCTGGAGTGCAAAGGGGGTTACGAGACGCCGGAGGGGGCGGGGAGTCACGGACCGCAGGGGTTGCCTGCACGGTGTCCGGCTCACGACCGCCATTCGCTTGGTCTAGCGAGACGTTCGGCTCCTACAAAGCTAGGACAGGACCGCGCATCTGTCTCCACAATTACTCGGACTTCCTACTATCTGAGACGGTGAAACGAGTCACACGCCGCTGACCTGTGGTTTCCGGATTTCGGCGGTCAGAGCACATCCCCGTCACGCCAGTCGAAGAGGAGGTCCTCGCCGAGGTCTAGCGGCCCGGCGAGCGCGGGTCTGACATAGGTGCTGTCCTCCTCCTCGGGCAGATGGACGATCCCGTCCGGCCCGAGCGCGGAGATCCTGCCGCCCCACAGCCGCCAGCCGCGCGCGGTGTAGAGCCGGGCCCCGTCGTCGCTGGCACCGAGCAGCCCGACGTCGTAGGCGTGGTCGACGATCCGCTCCAACTCGGCCATGACGAGCCCGCCGTACCCCGGCGCCGGGCGTCGGGCCGTACGCCGACACCCTCCACGTACCCGACGCGCAGCCACCGCCCCCGGTACCGCACCCGGCGCATGACGACCGAGCCGTGCGCGACGAGGCCGGTGTCGTCGGCGAGCAGCGCGTGGACGCCGCCGAGGCCGTGCTCCCAGTCCTGGTCGGTGAGGTCCCCGGCGAAGGCCGCGTCCAGCAGGTCACGGGCGGCACGGAGGTCGGCCGGGGTGAGGTCGGCCGTGTGGGCGGTGCGCATACGGATGGTCACCGGGTCAGTATCGGAGACGAGGGCTCACCGGCCCGGCCCATTCGGGGAAACACGAGGGGCCGGGCAATCGCCCGGCCCCTCGTGTCACCTGACCGTGGGTCAGCCCATGTGCGGGTACGTGTAGTCCGTCGGGGCCACCAGGGTCTCCTTGATGGCGCGGGTCAGGGTCCAGCGCATCAGGTTCTGCGGGGCGCCGGCCTTGTCGTTGGTGCCGGAGGAGCGGCCGCCGCCGAAGGGCTGCTGGCCGACGACCGCGCCGGTCGACTTGTCGTTGATGTAGAAGTTGCCGGCCGCGTAGCGGAGCCGCTCCATCGTGTAGGCCGCCGCCGCACGGTCGTTGGAGATGACCGAGCCCGTCAGCGCGTAGTCGGAGACCGACTCCATCTGGGTCAGCATCTCGTCGTAGTTCTCGTCGTCGTAGACGTGCACGGCGAGGAACGGGCCGAAGTACTCGGTCGTGAAGACCTCGTTGGCCGGGTCGCTGCACTCGACGACCGTCGGGCGGACGAAGTAGCCGAACGAGTCGTCGTAGGAACCGCCCGCGACGATCGTGCAGGTCGGGTCGGCCTTCGCGCGGTCGATGGCCGCCTTGTTCTTGGCGAAGGAACGCTCGTCGATGACCGCGCCGATGAAGTTCGACAGGTCGGTGACGTCACCCATGCTCAGGTAGTCGACCTCGGTCGCGAACTCCTCCTTGAAACCGGAGTTCCAGATGGAGGCCGGGATGTAGGCCCGGGAGGTCGCGGAGCACTTCTGGCCCTGGTACTCGAAGGCGCCACGGGTCAGCGCCGTCTTCAGCACCGCGCGGTCCGCGCTGGGGTGGGCGACGACGAAGTCCTTGCCGCCGGTCTCGCCGACCAGACGCGGGTACGAGCGGTACTTCTCGATGTTGTTGCCGACCGTCTTCCACAGGTACTGGAAGGTCTTGGTCGAGCCGGTGAAGTGGATGCCGGCCAGGTCGCGGTGTTCGAGGGCGACCTTCGACACCTCGATGCCGTCACCGGTGACGAGGTTGATGACGCCCTTGGGCAGGCCCGCCTCCTCCAGCAGCTGCAGGAGCAGCACGGCGGAGTGGGTCTGGGTCGGGGACGGCTTCCAGACGACGACGTTGCCCATCAGCGCGGGCGCGGTCGGCAGGTTGCCCGCGATGGCGGTGAAGTTGAAGGGCGTGATCGCGTAGACGAAGCCTTCGAGCGGGCGGTGGTCGAGGCGGTTCCAGACGCCCGGGGAGTTCGCCGGGGGCTGCTCGGCGAGCAGGTCGCGGGCGTACTTGACGTTGAAGCGCCAGAAGTCGACGAGCTCGCAGGGGCAGTCGATCTCCGCCTGCTGGGCGGTCTTCGACTGGCCGAGCATGGTGGACGCGGCGAGGGTCTCGCGCCACGGGCCGGAGAGCAGCTCGGCGGCGCGCAGGATGATCGCGGCGCGGTCGTCGAAGGACATCGCGCGCCAGGCGGGCGCGGCGGCGAGGGCCGCGTCGATCGCGTCCTGGGCGTCGGCCTGGGTGGCGTTGGCGTACGTACCGATGCGGGCCTTGTGGTTGTGCGGCTGGACGACGTCGACGCGCTCGCCGCCGCCCATCCGCCGCTCGCCGCCGATGGTCATCGGCAGGTCGATCGGGTTCTCGGCCAGTTCCTTGAGCTTGACCTCAAGACGGGCGCGCTCGGGAGAGCCGGGCGCGTAGCCGTGCACCGGCTCGTTGACGGGGGTGGGGACCTGGGTCACAGCGTCCATGAGATCCGTAACTCCTTGTAGGTGAGCGGGTGTTGGGGTCAATCCCTGTTCAGCCCTTGGTGAGGGTGGAGCGTGCGAAGAAGAGGAGGCTCGCCGGCTTCTCGGCCAAGCGGCGCATGCTGTGCCTGCCCGGGGACGACCCCGGACCCCGGCGGAAAAACCTCGACGCGTCCGTCATCCCTCAACCTCGGGTCAGCATGCTGCGGGCGAAAAAGCGGAGGTTCGCCGGCTTCTCCGCCAGGCGGCGCATGCTGTGCCTGCCCGGGGACGACCCCGGACCCCGGCAGAAAAACCTCGACGCGTCCGTCATCCCTCAACCTCGGGTCAGCATGCTGCGGGCGAAAAAGCGGAGGTTGGCCGGCTTCTCCGCCAGGCGGCGCATGAAGTAGCCGTACCAGTCCGTGCCGTAGGCGGTGTAGACGCGCATGCGGTGGCCCTCGGCGGCGAGCCGCACGTGCTCGTCGCTGCGGATGCCGTAGAGCATCTGGAACTCGTACTCGTCGAGCTTGCGGCCCGCGCGGCGGGCGAGTTCCTGGCCGATGGAGATGAGGCGGGGGTCGTGGGAGCCGATCATCGGGTAGCCCTCGCCCTCCATCAGGATGCGCAGGGTCCGGACGTACGCCTTGTCGATCTCGTGCTTCTGCTGGTAGGCGACCTCGGCGGGCTCCTTGTACGCGCCCTTCACCAGCCGGACGCGGCTGCCGGCCTCGGCGAGGCGGCGGGCGTCGGACTCGGTGCGGAAGAGGTAGGCCTGGATGACACAGCCGGTCTGCGGGAAGTCCTTCCGCAGCTCCTCGTGGATCGCGAACATCGAGTCGAGGGTGGTGTGGTCCTCGGCGTCGAGCGTGACGGTCGTCCCGATCGCGGCGGCGGCCTCGACCACGGGCCGGACGTTCGCGAGGGCGAGTTCGTGACCGCCGTCCAGCGCCTGCCCGAACATGGACAGCTTGATGGACATCTCGGCCCGGGTGCCCAGCTCCAGCTCTTCGAGCCGGGCGACGAGCGTCAGATACGCGTCGCGGGCGGCGGCGGCCTGCTCGGGGGTGGTGATGTCCTCGCCGACGACGTCCATCGTCAGTTCGAGACCCTTGGCGGTGAGGTCCTGGACGATCGGCACGATCTCGTCCACCGACTCACCGGGGATGAAGCGGTCGACGACCTGCTTGGTCACCGGCGCCGCCGAGATCAGCCGACGCATCTGATCGCTGCGCGAGGCGGCGAGTATCACGGGACCCAGCACGGGGCACCTCCAAGCAGTGGGACATACGGAGAACCACCGTGAAACCTAGGGATCTCTCCGATCGTCGGCCATCGACAGCTGTCACGCATCCGTGCCGCGGATCTCAGACAGATGTATGAAGGCTCGGCGGGAATGCGGGAGAATGCCCGGGTGACATCCGATTCCAGCGGCGACTACCAGGAACTCGTGGACGAGATCTCGGAGCTCCTCGGCGCCCCCGCGACCCTGGAGAACCGCGACTTCGAACTGATCGCCTTCGGGGCCTACGACGGCGAGGGCGACCTCGACCCGACGGCCCTGGACCCGGTCCGCACCCGCTCGATCCTGACCCGGCGCTCCACGGCGGCGATCCGCACCTGGTTCGAGGGCTTCGGCATCACCCGTGCCACCGGCCCGGTCCGCATCCCGCCGACCCCCGAGGCGGGCGTCTACCGCGGCCGCATCTGCCTCCCCGTACGCCATCGGGGCGTCGTCCTCGGCTACGTCTGGCTCCTGGACGACGACCCCGGTCCCTCCGACCCCAACTGGACGCGGCGATGCGGGTGACGGCCCGCATCGGCGCGCTCCTCGGGGACGAGGCGCAGGCGGGCGCGGACCTCACCCGCGAGCTCCGCGCGGTCCTCACCGCGGAGCGCGGCTGGCAGCGGGACATGGCGGTCGCCGCCCTCCGCACGGCCCTCGGCCCCCGCGGCGACGGCCCCCACACGGTCGTCTGCGTCGCCCCCTGGCCGTCCGCCGACCCGGACGACGCCCCGTCGGCGCGTACGGTCCCGCACGCGACGGCGCTGTGCACGGTGCCGTGGGGCACGACGGATCAGTGCCTGGCGGTACTGGTACGCCTGCGCTCCCTGGACGTCCGCTCCCCGGCGGAGGCGACGGCGACCCGCCTCCTGAAGGACGGCCCCCGAGCAGCGGGCATCGGCCGCCCCCGCACCGGCCTCACCGACCTCGCCACCACCTGGCAGGAAGCCGCATCGGCGGCCCGCGCGGCCCTCGCGGAACCCCGCCTCGCCCCGATCGCCGACTGGTCCCACATCGGCCCGTACCGCCTCCTCACCGCCCTCCCCCTGACTCCCCCACGACCCGGCCATCGCCCCCTCCTCTCCCCACCCACCACGAACTCGCCCGCACGGCCGAGGCCTACCTCGACTGCGCGGGCCAAGCGGGGGCGCACGGCAGCGGAGTTGGGCATCCACCGGCAGACGCTGTACTACCGGTTGTCCCGGGTGGAGCAGTTGACGGGGCTGGATCTGGATGACGGGGAGGATCGGCTGTTGTTGCACATGGGGTTGAAGAGGGCACGGTTGTAGGGGGCGGGCCGGAGTGACCGGTCCAGCCCCTCGGAATTGGACCGAGCGGGGTGGCGAAGGCGCGGCGGGGCTCGCGACCGGGTCGTTGATGCTCGCGACGGTGATCGGCGAGCTGGGTACGCCGCGGCTGGTCGCGCGGTTCGGGTATCGGCTGACCCTGATCGTGGGGCTGTTTCTGCTCGGGGCACCGGCGTTGGTGCTGACCGTGTCCGGGGACGCGGCGTGGATCGTCGCGGTGTGCTTCGTGCGCGGGCTCGGTTTCGCGCTGACGATCGTCACGGGCGGCGCCCTCACCGCGTCGCTGATCCCGGACCAACGCCGGGGCGAGGGGCTGGCGTTGGTGGGTGTCGTGTCCGGTGTGCCGTCGCTGATCGCGCTGCCGCTCGGACTGTGGCTGGCCCGGCACGTGGGCTACGGCCCGGTCGCCGTCGCCGGTGGCCTCGCCGCGCCGGCCGCCGTCCTCTTCGTCCTCGGGCTGCCCGACCGCGGAGACCGCTCCGAGCAACCCCTGGGCGTCGTACGGGGTTGCGCACCGGCGCGCTGCTCCGCCCGATCCTCGTCTTCGCTGCCACCGCCACCGCCGCCGGCATCGTGGTCACGTTCCTGCCGCTGGCCGTGCCGTCGGCGTCCGCCGGTGTCGTCGCGGCGGCCCTGTTCACGCAGACCGCCGCCTCGACCCTGACCCGCTGGCTCGCGGGCCGCGACGGCGACCGGCACGGCAGCGCGCGCCTCGTCCTGCCCGGCCTGCTGATCTCGGCGGCGGGCGTCCTCGTCATCGCCCCAACTGCCAACCCGGTGGCGGTCATCGCGGGCACCGCCCTCTTCGGCGCGGGCTTCGGCGTCGCCCAGAACGCCACCCTCACCGTGATGTACGCCCGCACCCCGGCCGCCTCCTACGGCACGGTCAGCGCCCTGTGGAACCTCGCCTACGACGGCGGAATGGGCGTAGGCGCCGCAGCCTTCGGCCTCGTCGCCGGTTCCACCGGCTACCCCTGGGCCTTCACCCTGACCGCCGTGCTGATGCTGACCGCCCTGGTACCGGCCCTGCGCGACCGGTGAACTCCCGCCGGGTCAGGGTGACTTCCGCACTCCCTCGACCACCTGCCGCAAGCCCTCCGTCAGCGCCTCCCGTCCGGCGCGGTCTTCGGGTCGAACGTCCACTGGGCGATGAGCCCGGTCATCAGGGTCAGGTAGAAGCGGCCGAGCGTGTCCGCCGTCTCGTCGGTGACCTCCTCCTCCGGCACGCCCGTCAGGAGGGCCACCAGCCCGCGCCCGCCCTCGCGCTGCGCGGCCGACAAGTGCTCGCGGACTTCGGGGAGATCGAGGGTCATGACCTCCATGCCGAGCCGCCACATCGATCCCGGTTCCCGCATGGTGGCGACGATGTTCGACCACACCCAGCGGAACCGCTCCAGCGAGCCGGGCTCCCCCTCGGCCCCGGCGGCGGGATCGCCGTCGCGCCCCTCGAAGGCGTCGGAGGTGTTCTCGACGAGCGAGACGTACGCCTGGGCGAGCAGCGCGTCCTTCGAGCCGTAGTGGTAGCCGATGGACGCGAGGTTCGTCCCCGACTCCTTCACGATGTCGCGCGCCGTCGTGCGCGCGAAGCCCTTCGCCAGCAGGCAGCGCTTCGCGCCTTCGAGCAGATCCTCACGGTGTCCCATGCCTCCCACCGTACCGCCGATTCCATACAGGCGTCCTAGACGCATGACTTATACAAGCGTTCTAGACAAGCGTTTAAGACGCGCGTACATTCACTGCCATGACGAACCCGACGCACGCGCCGAACCCTCCGAGCACCCCCAACTCCCGTGCCGGACGCCGCGAATGGACCGCTCTCGGCGTCCTGATGCTCCCCCTGCTGCTCGTCTCGATGGACGTCTCCGTCCTCTACTTCGCCATCCCGGCGATCAGCGCGGACCTGGAGCCCAGCGGCACCCAGCAGCTGTGGATCTTCGACATCTACGCCTTCGTCCTGGCCGGCCTGCTGATGACGATGGGCTCGCTCGGCGACCGCATCGGCTACCGCAGGCTCCTCCTGATCGGCGCCGCCGCCTTCGGTACCGCATCCGTCATCGCGGCCTACGCGACCAGCGCCGAGACCCTCATCGCCGCCCGCGCGGTCCTCGGCATCGGCGGCGCGACCCTGATGCCCTCGACGATGGCGCTGCTGCGCAGGATGTTCACCGACCCCGGCCAGCGCGCGAAGGCGATCGGTCTGTGGTCCGGCGTGATGACCGGGGCATCGCCCTCGGCTCGGTGATGAGCGGTGTCCTCGTCCAGTACTTCTGGTGGGGCTCGGTCTTCCTGGTCAACCTGCCCGCGATGGCACTGCTGCTGGTCCTCGGCCCGTTCCTGCTCCCGGAGTCCAGGAACCCCGCCCCCGGCCGCTTCGACTGGCCGAGCGTCCCGCTGTCGATGGCCGCCGTCCTGCCCGTGATCTACGGCCTCAAGGAGATCCCCTCCGAGGGCTGGCACCCGCAGTACGTCGTCTCGGTCACCGTGGGCCTGCTCTTCGCCACCCTCTTCGTCCACCGCCAGCGCACCACCGCGTCCCCGATGATCGACCCGACCCTCTTCCGCGGCCGTGGCTTCGGGCCCTCCCTCGTCCTCAACCTCCTCTCCGCCTTCGGGATGCTCGGCTCGGCCTTCTTCACCACGCAGTACCTGCAGTCCGTGCTCGGCAAGAGCGCGATGGAGGCGGCCCTGTGGGCGCTGCTCCCCTCGGTCCCGATCGGCATGGCGGCCCCGCTGGCAACGACCCTGGTCCAGAAGGGAGTCGACCGCGCCCACGTCGTCGCGTCCGGCTTCACCGTCGCCGCCTGCGGCTACGTCCTGCTCGCCCTCACCGGCACCGACTCCCTCTGGCTGGTGCTGGCCGCCGCCGGTGTCCTCGCCTCCGGGATTGTCATGGTGATGTCCCTGATCATGGACCTCGCGATGGGCAGCGCCCCGATCGAGAAGGCCGGCGTCGCGTCCTCCCTGATGGAGACGGGCTCCGAGTTCGGCGGCGCCCTCGGCATGGCCGTCCTCGGCTCCATCGGTACGGCGGTCTACCGCCACGGCATCCCCGCCTCGGCCCCCGCCCCGGCCCACGAGACCCTCGGCGGCGCCCTGGCCGTCGCCCACCAGCTGCCGGGGCGCACGGGAGACGCCCTGGTCGCCACCGCCCGGGGTGCCTTCACCGACGGCATGCACGGGGCGGCGATCGCGGGGGCGGTGCTGCTGCTGGGTGCGGCGGTCGCGGCGGTCCGGACGCTGCAGGGCATCCAGGTTCCGGTGCCCGAGCCGGTGGTGACGGAGGCTCAGAAGGCGGAGGCGTGACCCCCACCTGCACAGAAACGCCGGGTGGGTCGAGGAACTTCTCCTCGACCCACCCGGCGTTCGTGCGAAACGTCAGGAACCTCAGACCAGGTTCACCGAGCGGGCGGACGTCGCGCCGATCTCCTCCGCCACCTCCGCCAGCACGTTCGCGGCGACCGTGTCATCGACGGTCAGCACGGCCAGCGCCTCGCCGCCCGCGACCGACCGCGACACCTGCATGCCGGCGATGTTGATCCCGGCCTCGCCGAAGACCCGGCCGACCGTGCCGACCACGCCAGGACGGTCCTCGTACCGCAACACCACCATGTGGTCCGCGAGGGCGAGGTCGACGTCGTAGTCACCGACCGCGACGATCTTCTGAAGGTTCTTGGGGCCGGCGAGCGTGCCGGAGACCGAGACCTCCTCGCCGCTGCCGAGCGTGCCGCGCACGGTGACGACGTTGCGGTGGTCGCTCGACTCGGAGGACGTCGTCAGCCGTACCTCGACGCCGCGCTCCTGCGCGAACAGCGGGGCGTTGACGTACGACACGGTCTCGGCGACGACGTCCTCGAACACGCCCTTGAGCGCGGAGAGTTCGAGCACCTTGACGTCGTGCTGGGTGATCTCGCCGTAGACCTCGACGTCGAGGCGGACCGCGACCTCGCCCGCGAGCGCGGTGAAGATGCGGCCGAGCTTCTCGGCGAGGGGCAGGCCCGGCTTGACGTCCTCGGCGATGACGCCGCCCTGGACGTTCACCGCGTCGGGGACGAGTTCACCGGCGAGGGCCAGGCGCACCGACTTGGCGACCGAGACGCCGGCCTTCTCCTGGGCCTCGTCCGTGGAGGCGCCGAGGTGCGGGGTGGAGACGACCTGGTCGAACTCGAACAGCGGGGAGTCCGTGCAGGGCTCCTTCGCGTACACGTCGAGTCCCGCGCCGGCGACGCGGCCCTCCTTGAGCGCGGAGTACAGCGCCTCCTCGTCGACGATCCCGCCGCGTGCGGCGTTGACGATGCGGACGGTCGGCTTGACCTTGCGCAGCGCCTCGTCGCCGATCAGACCGACCGTCTCCGGGGTCTTGGGGAGGTGCACGGTGATGAAGTCGGAGACCTCGAGCAGCTCGTCAAGGGACAGGACCTTCACGCCCATCTGCGCGGCCCGTGCGGGCTGGACGTAGGGGTCGTAGGCCACGACCTTCATGCCGAACGCGGACATGCGCTGCGCGACCAGCGCGCCGATGCGGCCGAGGCCGACGACGCCGAGGGTCTTCTCCGCGAGCTCGACGCCCGTGTACTTGCTGCGCTTCCACTCGCCGTTCTTCAGCGCCGCGTTGGCCTGCGGGATGTGGCGGGCGGTCGCCAGCAGCAGACCGCAGGCGAGCTCGGCGGCGGTGACGATGTTCGAGGTGGGCGCGTTGACGACCATCACGCCGGCCTTGGTGGCGGCGGAGACGTCGACGTTGTCCAGGCCGACGCCGGCTCGTGCGACGACCTTCAACTTCCGTGCGGCGGCGACCGCTTCGGCGTCGACCTTGGTGGCCGAGCGGATCAGGATCGCGTCGACGTCGGCGATCGCGGGGAGCAGTTCGGCTCGGTCGGCGCCGTTGCAGTGCCGGATCTCGAAGTCCGGGCCGAGGGCGTCCACCGTCGCGGGCGACAGCTCTTCAGCGATGAGTACGACAGGTTTCGAGCTCACGTGAGTCCTCACAAGTCCATTGCGTGCGGACGGCCGTCCCGACGGCCGCAGGCGGTGGAGGCAGCGGCGCCGGGGAATGTCGGGTGCGCTCCCGCGCCCGCCGCGGCGAGAGTGCGTGCCGGGCGGCGCGGGGGTGTGCCTGCCATTCCTCGGTGTCGCTATGGGGCCGCGTGGAGACGCACGACGCTGTGGGCCTGACGCGTATTAGTACGGCAGTGTAGTGGCGCGCCGACAGTCGTCTTACGCCTCTGCGGAAGGATCACCCGTCCGTGGCTGGACGGGTTGGACAAAGGGCCGGAGCGTTCGCTCCAGCCCCTGTGCCGCAGGACTTACGCCTCTTCGTCGACCCAGCTCATCAGCTTGCGGAGCTGCTTGCCGGTGGTCTCCAGCAGGGACTCGGCGTCCTTCTGCTTGTACTCGTTGTACTTCTTCAGGCCACCGTGGTACTCGGCCATCCACTCACGCGCGAAGGTGCCGTCCTGGATCTCCGCGAGGACCTGCTTCATCGTCGCCTTGGTCTCGTCCGTGATGATCCGCGGACCGGTGACGTAGTCGCCCCACTCCGCCGTCTCCGAGATCGACCAGCGCATCTTCTCCAGGCCGCCCTCATACATCAGGTCGACGATGAGCTTCAGCTCGTGCAGGCACTCGAAGTACGCGATCTCCGGCTGGTAACCGGCCTCCGTCAGCGTCTCGAAACCCGCCTTGACCAACGCGGCCGTACCACCGCAGAGGACGGCCTGCTCACCGAACAGGTCGGTCTCGGTCTCCTCGGTGAACGTCGTCTTGATGACACCGGCACGAGTACCGCCGATGCCCTTCGCGTACGACAGCGCGAGCGCGAAGCCGTTGCCCGTCGCGTCCTGCTCGACAGCCGCGATACACGGAACGCCGCGGCCCTCCTCGTACTGACGGCGCACCAGGTGACCCGGGCCCTTGGGGGCGACCATGCAGACGTCGACACCGGCCGGCGGCTTGATGAAGTCGAAGCGGATGTTCAAGCCGTGGCCGAAGAACAGCGCATCCCCGTCCTTCAGGTTGTCCTTGATCGACTCCTCGTAGACCTGGGCCTGGATCGGGTCCGGGACCAGGATCATGATGACGTCGGCCTCGGCGGCGGCCTCGGACGGGCTCACCACACGCAGGCCCTGCTCCTCGGCCTTCGCCTTGGACTTGGAGCCCTCGTGCAGACCGACCCGGACGTCGACACCCGAGTCACGCAGCGACAGCGCGTGGGCGTGGCCCTGGCTGCCGTAGCCGATGACCGCGACCTTGCGGCCCTGGATGATGGACAGGTCGGCGTCGGCGTCGTAGAACAGCTCGGCCACTTTGGGTTCTCTCCTTGGTGTGCAGGTGTTGCGTCCCACCGTATGACGGAGGGCGGAATCGAAGTCCGGGGTCTCGGAATGCGGGCGGCCGGGGCCGCCCGCGGACGGTGCTACGCGGAGCGGTCGAGCGCGCGCAGCGAGCGGTCGGTGATGGAGCGGGCGCCGCGGCCGATCGCGATCGTGCCGGACTGGACCAGCTCCTTGATGCCGTACGGCTCCAGCATCTTGAGCATCGCGGACAGCTTGTCGCTGGAGCCGGTGGCCTCGACGGTGACGGCCTCCGGGGAGACGTCGACGGTCTTGGCGCGGAACAGCTGGACGATCTCGACGATCTGGGAGCGCGTCTCGTTGTCGGCGCGGACCTTCACCAGAACGAGTTCGCGCTGAACCGCGGAACCCGCCTCCAGTTCGACGATCTTCAGCACGTTGACGAGTTTGTTGAGCTGCTTGGTGACCTGTTCGAGCGGGAGTGCCTCGATCACGTTCACCACGATCGTGATGCGGGAGATGTCGGGGTGTTCGGTGACACCGACGGCGGGGAGTCGATGTTGAAGCCGCGCCGGGAGAACAGGGCGGTGATCCGGGCGAGGACACCTGGCTTGTTCTCGACCAGGACCGAGAGCGTGTGCTTGGACATTTCTCTTTCGTCTCTCTCGCTCAGTCGTCTTCGTTGTCGCCGAAGTCGGGGCGGACGTCACGGGCGAACATGACCTCGTCGTTCGAGGTGCCGGCGGCGACCATCGGCCACACCATGGCGTCCTCGTGGACGATGAAGTCGACCACGACGGGGCGGTCGTTGATGGAGTTCGCCTCCTCGATGACCTTGTCCAGCTCGTCAGGGGACTCGCAGCGGATCGCGTAACACCCCATCGCCTCCGCCAACTTGACGAAGTCGGGGATGCGGGTGCCGGCGCTCGGCTGCTTGCCGTCCGCCTCCGGGCCGCTGTGCAGCACGGTGTTGGAGTAGCGCTGGTTGTAGAACAGGGTCTGCCACTGGCGGACCATGCCGAGGGCGCCGTTGTTGATGATGGCGACCTTGATCGGGATGTTGTTCAGGGCGCAGGTGGTGAGTTCCTGGTTGGTCATCTGGAAGCAGCCGTCGCCGTCGATCGCCCAGACCGTCTGCTCCGGGGCTCCGGCCTTGGCGCCCATCGCGGCCGGGACCGCGTAGCCCATGGTCCCGGCGCCGCCGGAGTTGAGCCAGGTCGCGGGCTTCTCGTACTGGATGTAGTGCGCGGCCCACATCTGGTGCTGGCCGACGCCCGCGGCGAAGATCGTTCCCTCCGGGGCGAGTTGACCGATGCGCTCGATGACCTGCTGCGGGGAGAGCGAGCCGTTGTCGGGCTGCTCGTAGCCGAGCGGGTAGGTCTCGCGCCAGCGGTTGAGGTCGTTCCACCAGGCGCTGTAGTCGCCGGTGTGCCCCCTCGCTGTGCTCCTTCTGGACGGCCTGGACGAGGTCGGCGATGACCTCGCGGGCGTCCCCGACGATCGGCACGTCGGCGGCGCGGTTCTTGCCGATCTCGGCCGGGTCGATGTCGGCGTGGACGATCTTCGCGAAGGGCGCGAAGCTGTCCAGCTTGCCGGTGACGCGGTCGTCGAAGCGGGCTCCGAGGGCGACGATCAGGTCGGCCTTCTGCAGCGCGGTGACGGCGGTGACCGCACCGTGCATGCCCGGCATTCCCACGTGCAGCTCGTGACTGTCGGGGAATGCGCCGAGCGCCATCAGGGTGGTGGTGACGGGCGCTCCGGTGAGTTCCGCGAGGACCTTCAGCTCGGCGGTGGCGTGTGCCTTGAGGACACCGCCGCCGACGTAGAGGACGGGCCGCTTCGCGGAGGTGATCAGCTTGGCGGCCTCGCGGATCTGCTTGGCGTGCGGCTTGGTCACCGGGCGGTAGCCGGGCAGGTCCATGACCGGCGGCCAGGAGAAGGTGGTCCTGGCCTGGAGGATGTCCTTGGGGATGTCGACCAGGACCGGGCCTGGGCGGCCGGTGGAGGCGATGTGGAACGCCTGGGCGATCGCCCGGGGATGTCCTCCGCCTTGGTGACCAGGAAGCTGTGCTTGGTGATCGGCATGGTGATGCCGACGATGTCCGCCTCCTGGAAGGCGTCCGTGCCGATCGCGGCGGACACGACCTGCCCGGTGATCGCGACCAGCGGCACGGAGTCCATGTTCGCGTCCGCGATGGGGGTGACCAGGTTGGTGGCGCCCGGCCCGGACGTCGCCATGCACACCCGACCTTGCCGGTGGCCTGCGCGTAACCGGTGGCCGCGTGGCCGGCGCCCTGCTCGTGGCGGACCAGCACGTGGCGCACTCGCGTGGAGTCCATCAGCGGGTCGTACGCCGGCAGGATGGTGCCCCGGGGATGCCGAACACCGTGTCGGCCCCGACTTCCTCAAGAGAGCGGATGAGGGACTGCGCGCCCGTGACGTGCTCGGGGGCGGACTGCTGTCCTCCGGATCGGGGCCGCGGCTGCGGATGGGCCCCGGTGGCCTGCTCGGTCATCGTCATTCTCTTCTCGATGCTGAGGGTTTTTGCGAGGTTTGTGCGGGGTTCTACTGCTGCACGACTGGTGCCTGTGCAACAAAAACCCCTCGTGCCGTGAGGCAAGCGAGGGAGCGCGCCGGGTGCGGTCGCTGGGAGTTCCGGGTCCGTCCGGACGTCACCAGCTTCAGCCGACGCGCTTTCCAAGTACGAGAATTCGGGTGCGCATGGCAATGACCCTCCCCGGCACGCATCCACTGTCAAGTGGGTGGGACGGGAGTCTCATTATGTGAGCGCAGGGCCGTTCCGCCACCGAAAACCGTGGGCACACCACTGGTGTACACCCCGGCGACACCCCCGCGAACGCGGGTTCGGCCGGGGCCGTGCGGCACCGGATAGTGACCGCGCGCCAGGGCCCGGCGCAGCCGGTACTCGTCCAGCGGTCCGGAGAAGGCCATGCCCTGTCCGTGCGTACAGCCCATCGCGCGCAGGGCGACCACCTGCTCCGGCAGATCGACCCCGTCGGCCACCGACTGCAGCCCGAGATCACAGGCTATCCGCAGCAGCCCACTGGTGATCTTGTGCAGCCGCGCGGACTCGACGACGCCCTCGACCAGACCGCGGTCCAGTTTCAGTACGTCGACGGGGGAGCCGCCGGAGCGTCGTGAGCGCCGCGTAGCCGCTCCCGAACCCGTCCAGGGCGATCCGGACGCCGAGCCGCCTGAGCGCGGTCAGACGGCGCTCCAACTCGTCCAGGGAGACCCGCGGATCGGTGTCGGACAGCTCGATCACCAGCGACCCGGACGGCAGCCCGTGCCGGGTCAGCAGCGCCTCGATCGAACCCAGCGGCATCGACCGGTCCAGCAGCCGCCGCGCACTCATCCGCACGGCCACCGACACCGCGAGCCCGGTCGCGGTCCGCTCGGCGGCCTGCTCCACGGCCTCCTCCAGCATCCAGCGCCCCAGCTCGGCGGTCTTGTCGCTGTCCTCGGCCACCCGCAGGAACTCGGCCGGCGTGAACAGCACCCCTGCGAGGAGCGCCAGCGTGCCTGGGTGGACACCGACGCGATCCGGCCGTCCACCAGTGACACCACGGGCTGGTGCAGCAGCGCGAACTCGCCGTCGTGCAGTGCGGCCCGCAGCCGCGTGGCCAGCTCCGCCTTCCGTACGACGTCCTGCTGCATCTGCGGTGCGTACAGCTCGACGCGGCCCTTGCCGGCGCCCTTGGCGCGGTACATCGCGAGGTCCGCGTTGCGCAGCAACTCCCCGCGCCCAGGCCCGGTTCGGCGAAGGCGACGCCGATGGAGGCCGCGACGCGGACATCGTTGCCGTCGATGAGGTACGGCTGGGACAGGGTGACTCTCAGGCGGTCGGCGAGCTCCATGATGTGCCGCTCGCGGGCGGAGCGGTCCCGGGTGCCGTCGCCGACGATCAGGGCCGCGAACTCGTCACCGCCGAGCCGGGACGCGGTGTCGCCGTGCCGGACCGCCGACTGGAGCCGGTGGGCGGCCTGGACGAGCAGTTCGTCGCCTGCCTGGTGGCCGATGGTGTCGTTGACGGCCTTGAAGCCGTCGAGGTCGATGAAGAGCACGGCCGTGCCCCGGTCGGTGGAGCGGCGGCCGGACAGGGCCTGCTGGACGCGCTTGGTGAACAGCGCGCGATTGGGCAGGTCGGTGAGCGGGTCGTGCTCGGCGTTGTGCTGCAACTGCGCCTGGAGGCGCACCCGTTCGGTCACGTCCCGGCTGTTGAAGATCAGGCCGCCGTGGTGGCGGTTGACCGTCGACTCGACGTTGAGCCAGCCTCCCCCGCTCTCGGCTCCGCCTGAACGGGAGGTGCCCCCGCCACCGGAGCGGAAGCGGCACTCGATGCGGGTGGTGGGTTCGTCGGAGGGGCTGGCGGTGAGGAAGCGTCGCACCTCGTGCACCACACAGCCGAGGTCCTCCGGGTGGATCAGCGAGGCCAGTTCGGTCCCGACCAGCTCCTCCGCGTCCTTGCCGTAGACACCGGCGGCGGCCGGGGAGACGTAGCGGAGGATGCCGTTCGAGCCGCGATCATGATGACGTCGCTGGAGCCCTGCACCAGGGAGCGGAAGTGGTTCTCCTGCTGCGCCAGTTCCTGGGTGAGGGTGATGTTGTCGAGCAGCATGATGCCCTGGCGCACCACGAGGGCGAGCACCACGCAGCCCGCGGTGATGAGCACCACGCGGTCGGGGCTGCGGCCGTTGAGCACGTTGTAGAGAATCCCCAACGTGCAGACGGCGGCGGCGAGATACGGGGTGAGCGCGCCCAGCGAACCCGCGATGGGCCGGGTGGCCGGATAGCGGCCGGGGTCGCCGACCTGCTCGCCGCCCGGCACGGAGACCTGGGGGATGCCGACCCGCGGTCCTGGCCGGTGCTCGTGCACCACGCGCGTGTGCCGGTCGTCCTCGGGCTGGGTGTGCCGGGGCGCGGCCCAGGGGGCGTAGGCGAGGAGCAGCGAGCCGGCGAACCAGCCCGCGTCGAGCAACTGGCCCGAGTGGTAGCTGTTGTGGAGCAGCGGCGAGGTGAACAGGGCGTCGCACATCACCGTCAGGGCCAGCGCGCCGATCGCGGTGTTCACCGCGGTGCGGTTGACCGAGGAGCGCCGGAAGTGCAGCGCGAGCACCATGCTGACGAGCGCGATGTCGAGCAGCGGGTACGCCAGCGACAGCGCGGTGGAGGCCACGCTCGGCCCGTCGAACTTGGCGGCCTGGGCGAGCGCGAGGCTCCAGGACAGCGTGAGCAGCGAGCCCCCGATCAGCCAGGCGTCGAGCGCCAGACAGACCCAACCGGCCCTCGTGACGGGCCTCTTGGCGAGCACCAGGAGCCCGACGATGGCGGGCGGCGCGAAGCACAGGAAGAACAGGTCGGCGAAACTGAAGCGGGGCACGGTCTGTTCGAGCACGACCTCGTACCACCCCCAGACGCCGTTGCCCAGTGCCGCCATCGTCGAGGAGAGCGAGAACAGCAACCAGGCGGGTCGAAAGCGGACACGGCGGTTTCGCGCGTAGAGGAAGCACGAGACGGCCGCGGTGCCGGCCGCCGCGCTGAGCCCGAAGTCGCCCATGACCACGGCGACTTGGTGCGAGCCCCAGTCGAGCGCGGAACCGACGGTGTATGCCGCGCAGACCAGGGCCAGGACGAGTTGCTGGACCAGGCTCCGCGCGCCGCCGGATCCCGGCGGGCACGACTGCCGCGCTCCCGGCGAAGTCCGGTGCCGGAGCGCCCCGTTGAGGGTGGTCGTCGGAGACGGTGGGGAACTCACCGGTCCCTCCCGGTCCGCGTCGCCCCGGGTCCCGCGGGCCCCGGTGCGCTGGATGAGCGTGCCTGCGGCGGCTGTTGGGCCTGCGGTGGTGATGGCTGTGGCTGCCGTGATGTCCGCCGTGGCCGCCATGACCGCAGTGGCCTGCGTGATGGCCGCGGCTTCGCGCGGCGGTGCGCCAGGGTCGCCGTCGGCGGCCCCGCCGCGTCGGATCGCTCGTCCATAGGCCGTGCATCGCCCGTCGCCCCCTCACAGTCTGAAATGTCCATCCCCGGCGCCGAACGGTCCGCGGCGCAGCCTGCCGGGACGATACACCAGTCTCGTCACTCAGGGACATAGTTCCTCTACGCTCCGTGACGACCAGCGGAGATGCGTGCACGCCCCGCTTCCGGAAGGTCGCGGAGGGTACCGGAAGCGGATGACACCCGTGCTGTGACTACTCCGTCGGTCCTGTCGTAAGGATCACGTTGCGCAACGGCTCCTGGTTCACGAACCGTCCCAACTGGTCGACAACCAGACGCTTCGCCCGCGGCAGGAACGCGGAGGTGGGCCCGCCGACGTGCGGACTGATCAGCACCCCGGCGCATGCCACAACGGGTGCCCCTGGGGCAGGGGTTCGGGGTCGGTGACGTCCAACGCCGCGGTGATACGGCCGCTTTCCAGCTCCGCGAGCAGCGCCTTGGTGTCCACGACCGGACCGCGGGCCACGTTGACCAGCAGCGCCCCGTCCTTCATCCGGGCCAGGAACTCGGCGTCGACCAGGTGCCGGGTGGTCTCGTTCAGCGGCGTCGACAGGATGACGACGTCCGCTTCCGGGAGCAGGGCGGGCAGTTCGGCGAGCTGATGCACGGGCCCGCGCGCGGTGGTACGCGCGGAGCGCGCCACCCGCGCCACCCGCGTGAGCTCGAACGGAGTGAGCCGGTCCTCGATGGCGGAACCGATCGCCCCGTAGCCGACGATCAGCACGGACCGGTCAGCGAGCGCGGGGTGGAAGTCCCCCTGCCAGCGCTCCTGTTGCTGCGCCCGCACGAACCCCGGGATGCCGCGCAGCGAGGCCAGGGTCAGCGCGAGCGCGAGTTCGGCGGTGCTCGCCTCGTGCACGCCCCGCGCATTGCACAACCTCACCCCGGGGCGATCGACGACAGGCTCGCGGTCATGTCGTCGATCCCGGCGGTGAGCGTCTGGATGACCTGAAGGTTCCGCATCCGCTCCAGGGGCCGCGTCTTCACGGGCTGCCGCTTCATGTACGGCACGACGTAGAGGACACAGTCCGCGGGATCACCGGGGAACTCCTGGTCGCCGTCCTCACCCCCGTCCCAGAACAGGTAGTTGGGCCCCTCGGGGAGCCCTTCGATCTCCTCCGGCGGGATGGGCAGCCATACGTCGACAGTCATGGTCAGGAGGCTATGTCAGGGCCACGCGCGTAGAGGTTAGGTTGGTGTGCCAGAAGAGGGAGGGTCACGAGCAGGTGGAGCGCAGGACGATCGGTGCGGGGGCGCTCGCTGTGGGGGCCGTCGGACTCGGCTGCATGCCGATGAACTGGGCGTACAGCGGGTCGCGGCGACGGGGTGACGAGTCGGTCAGGGCCGTGCACCGGGCGCTCGATCTGGGCGTGACGCTGCTGGACACCGCCGACATGTACGGCCCGTTCACCAACGAGCTGTTGTTGGGGCGGGTGTTGAAGGAGCGGCGCGCGGACGCGTTCGTGTCGACCAAGGTCGGCCTCCTGGTCGGCGAACAGCACATCGTGGCCAACGGCCGCCCCGGCTATGTCAGGCGCGCGTGCGACGCGTCACTGCGCCGCCTCCAGACGGACGTGATCGACCTCTACCAACTCCACCGCGCCGACCCCGAGGTCCCCGTCGAGGAGACCTGGGGAGCGATGGCGGACCTCGTACAGGCCGGAAAAGTACGGGCGTTGGGCATGTGCGCGGTAGGCGCCCGCTCCGCCCGCCGCCCCGGCGCGCGCCTCCACGACGGAACGATCCGCCAACTCCGGCGCGTGCAACAGGTGTTCCCGGTGGCGGCGGTACAGGCGGAGCTCTCGGTGTGGTCCCGGGAGGCCCTGGACGAGTTGCTCCCGTGGTGTACGTCCCGAGGCGTCGGCTTCCTGGCCGCGATGCCCCTCGGCAACGGCTTCCTCACCGGCACCCTCACTCCCGGCGAGGGCTTCGAACCGGACGACATCCGCGCCCGCCACCCCCGCTTCACCGCCGAGATGACCGCCGCCAACCAGCCCATCGTCGCCGGACTGCGCCGCGTCGCCCGCCGCCACGGCCCGGAGGTGACCCCGGCCCAGGTCGCCCTGGCGTGGGTACTGGCCCAGGGAGCACACGTGGTGGCGGTACCGGGCACCAAGCGGGAGCGCTGGGTGACGGAGAACGCCGGGGCGGTGGGGGTGCGGTTGACGGGGAGGATCTTGCGGAGGTGGCGGGGTTGCCGGGGGCGTTGGGGTCTTGGGACTGAGGGGACCGGGGGTGAGGGGTGAGGGGTGAGGGGTGAGGGGTGAGCTTCTCCCGCCTTGGACTGACGAGCGCCCAGCTTCTCCCGCCCCGACGGCTCGATCGTGCGTCGGTGGGTGGTGATCGGGAACCTGGGTGGGGTGAGCGGTGTATGAAAAGTAGAACCCGCTCGTCGAAAGGACCTGATCGTGCAACGTCGAGTCGTGTCGGCCGCCCTGGCCGTGACCGCGCTCCTGCTGACGGCCGGCTGCTCCTCCGACGGGGAGGGTCTCCGGGTGACGGCACGAGTGCGTCGTCCGGCGGCAGCGGTACGGCGACGGGATCGGCGCCCTCCCGGCAGGCCACCGCGCAGACCCCGCCCGCGAAGGGCACGGTCAAGGTGCTGCGCACGGTCACCGAGGGCCTGAAGTCCCCCTGGGGTCTCGCCCCACTGCCCGACGGGAACCTCCTGGTCTCCTCCCGCGACGACGGCAAGATCACCCGGATCACCGAGACGACCGGCAAGAAGACGGAGCTGGGCAAGGTGTCCGGGGTGTCCGCGGCCGGCGAGGGCGGCCTCCTCGGCATCGCGATCTCCCGGACTACGCCTCCGACCACATGGTCTACGCGTACTTCACCACCGCCTCGGACAACCGCATCGCCCGCATGCTCTACGACCCCAAGAAGCCCACCGGCGAGCAGCTCAGGGCGCCCGACACCATCTTCAAGGGCATCCCCAAGGGCTACATCCACAACGGCGGCCGCATCGCCTTCGGCCCGGACGGCATGTTGTACGCGGGTACGGGCGAGAGCGGTCAGCGGGGCCTGGCCCAGGACAAGAAGTCCCTCGGCGGCAAGATCCTGCGGCTGACCCCGGAGGGCGACCCGGCACCGGGCAACCCGTTCCCGGACTCCCGGTGTACACCTACGGCCACCGCAATGTGCAGGGCCTCGCCTGGGACCCCGAACAACGCCTGTTCGCCTCGGAGTTCGGCCAGGACACCTGGGACGAGCTGAACGCGATCAAGCCGGGCGACGACTACGGCTGGCCGGACGCGGAAGGCAAGGGAGACAACCCGAAGTACCACAACCCGATCACCCAGTGGCACACCGACGACGCCTCCCCAGCGGCATCGCCTACGCCGAGGGCTCCATATGGATGGCAGGCCTCAAGGGCCAACGCCTCTGGCGCATCCCCTGGACGGCACCAAGACATCCGCCGCCCCGCAGGCCTTCCTCACCGGCGAGTACGGCCGCCTCCGCACAGTGGTCTCCGCCGGCGGCAACAAGCTGTGGCTCACGACCAGCAACACGGACGGCCGCGGCACACCCAAGTCGGGCGACGACCGGATCCTGGAGATCCAGGTGTCGTAGATACGGGTGGTGTGGATCGGTCTGCGGCGGGTCCGGGGCGGTGCCGGACCCGGGTTACTGAGCAGACTCCGGCGACTGGGCTGACTCGGGAATCGTCGGCGGCCTCGTGGGGGCGCGCTCGGGCTTGTCGGCGGGCCCGGGATCGGCGACGGCCTCGGGCTACGGCCCAGCAGCGGGGCGAGACTCGGGCTCAGGAGCTGCCTCGGGCTCTGGCCCAGCAGCAGGCTAGGTTTCGGGACCAGACTCGGACCCGGGCTCCGCAACGGCCTCCGGCTCAGCAGGGGCCTCGGACTCACGCCCGGGAGCTGACTCAGAACCCGCAGCGGATTCAGGCTCGGCACCGGCCTCAGACTCAGGCTCGGCACCGGCCTCAGACTCAGGCTCGGCACCGGCCTCAGACTCAGGCTCGGCACCGGCCTCAGACTCAGGCTCATCAGCCGACTCACCCTCGGACCCGCGAGCATCCTCACCCTCAGGCCCGCCACCAGGCTCGCCCTCAGGCACCCCAGCCGGCTCACCCTCAGCCCCGGACTCACGCAGCCGTACGACCACCCTGCCTGACTCCAGGTCTATCGGCCCGCGCCCGGGGTCTCCGTCGGCGACGTCGACCCTGGTCAGCTCTAGGCGGTTGGCCTCGTCCTGGGTGTGTTTGCGGCCCGGTGAGAACAACTGCTCGAACATGTTGAACACGGCGCCTCCCTGTGCCGGTCCCCTACAGCGTACGACTCATCCCGCGGATCGCACGGTGAGCGGGTCCGGCGGGAAGAGGCCCAGGCGGTGGGCGACGGCCGCGGCCTCGCCCCGGCCGGAGACGCCGAGCTTGCCGAGGATGTTGGAGACGTGGACGCTCGCGGTCTTCGGGGAGATGAAGAGTTCCTCGGCGATCTGCCGGTTGGTGCGGCCGGCGGAGACCAGCCGCAGGACGTCCCGCTCACGGCTGGTGAGCCCGAGCGCCTCGACGGGATCGGCGGGGACCGCCCTGCGCGCCGGGACCTTCGTGAGCGTCAGCCGGGCCCGCTGGGCGAGCAGGGCGACGGCGTCGGCGAGGGCCGGGCGCCGAGGTGCTGGGCGACGGCGGCGGTGAGCCGGAGCAGTTCGGTGGCGCGATCCCGCTCGTCGTCGTCTCCGGCCGGGTCGGACAGCAGGGCCTCGGCCAGGCGGTGGCGGACGCGGGCGAGGTCGTAGGGCCGGTCGAGGAGTTCGAACGCGGCGACGACCTCGGACCAGTCGTCCGGGGTGGCGCGGCCCTCGGCGTGCCGCAGTTCGGCGCGGAGCCAGCGTTCGTGGGCCTGCCAGACGGGGACGTTGGTGGCGACGGGCTTGGCGGCTTCCCGGATGCGCTCGAGGATCTTGGGGCGGCCGGGGTCGGCGAGGGGCAGCCCGATGGCCTGGGTCTCGGCGATGGCGGCGGTGACGAGCAGCGGCCAGGCGCCGAACTGGGTGCCGGGGCGGAAGCCGGAGTCCAGGACGCGTTCGAGGGTGGCGCGGGCGTCGAGGACGCGGCCCTCGGCGGCGGCGAGCTGGATCTCTATCCGCTCCAGGGGCTGGTGGTGCTGCGGTGCCACGTCATGGGTGCCGAAGTGCTCGCGGGCGGCGGCCAGTTGGCGGCGGGCCTCAGGTACGTCACCGCGGGCGAGGGCGAGTTCGGCGTGGATGCGGGCGTGGAAGCCGCGGGGCTGGGCGCTCTGGCCCACCCGCTCGGCCTTGGTGGCGGCCTCGGCGGCCTCGGTCCAGCGGCCGAGGGTGAAGAGGGATTCCGCGAGGTTCCCCAGATCCAGGCCTCTTTGTCGAACTGGCCGAACTTCCGGGCGAAGGCGAGCCCGGTCTCCAGGATGGGCACGGCCTCGCGGGAGCGGCCGACGGTCTCGAGGGAGGAGGGGAGGTTCACATAGCTGCGGCCGGCGACGATGGTGATGCCTTCGGCGACCGTCCGTTCGTTGACATCGACGAGTTCGGCGAGGCCGGCCTCGACGTCCCCGGAGGCGACCATGAGGCCGGCCAGGGTGAGGCGGGCGTCCATCTCGATCTCGCGAGCGCCGACCATGTGCGCGTACTCGACCGCGCGCTCGGCGGCGACGTAGGCGTCGGGGCCCGGGACGTGGACCATGGACCAGCCGGCGACCTTGGCGAGCACCTCCGCGTGCACTTCGGAGGGCGGGAGTCCGCGGACGAGTTCCTGGGCGGCGGCGAGTTCCGGCCAGCCGTCGCCGCGGGCCTGGGAGCGGACGAGGACGGAGCGCTGCACCCAGAACCACGCGGCCCGCAGCGGGTCCTCCTCGTCCTCCAGGAGGTGCAGGGCCCGCTTGGTGATCTTCAGGGCGCGCTCGCGTTCCCCGCTCAGCCGTCCGGCGACGGCGGCCTCCGCCATCAGGTCGAGGTAGCGCAGGGGTGTGGTCTCGGGGTCGCAGCCGCAGGGCGGGTAGACCTCGGTGTAGTCGACGGGGCGCAGTCCCGCGCGCACGGCGTCGGGGACGGTGTCCCACAGCTCCATCGCCCGCTCCAGGAGCCGTAGTTGCTCGGAGTGGGCGTGCCGGCCGCGGGCGGCGACGGAGGCGTCGAGGACGGCGGGGAGGGCCTTGGCCGCGTCATGGGCGTGGTACCAGTAGCTCGCCAGGCGCATGACGCGCTGGTCGGCGGGGACGAGCGTCGGGTCGGCCTCCAGGACCTCGGCGTAGCGGCGGTTGATGCGGGAGCGCTCGCCGGGCAGCAGGTCGTCGCCGACGGCCTCGCGGACCAGGGAGTGGCGGAAGCGGTAGCCGTCGTCACCGGGGGCGGCCTGGAGGATGTTGGCGCCGACGGCCGCCCGGAGCGCCTCGATGAGGTCGTCCTCGGCGAGCCGGGCGACGGCGGCGAGCAGTCGGTACTCGACGGTGGAGCCGCCCTCGGCGACGATCCGGGCGACCCGCTGGGCGCTCTCGGGCAGTGACTCGACGCGGACGAGAAGCAGATCGCGCAGGGAGTCGGTGAGGCTGGAGCGGCAGCCGTCGTGGGCGGCGACGGCGAGTTCCTCGACGAAGAAGGCGTTGCCGTCGGAGCGTTCGAAGATCTCGTCGACCTGGGCGGGGTCCGGTTCGGCGGCGCGTATGCCGGCGATCTGGCGGCCGACCTCCTCGCGGTTGAAGCGGCTCAGCTCGATCCGGCGGACGGTGCGGAGCCGGTCGAGTTCGGCGAGCAGGGGGCGCAGCGGGTGGCGGCGGTGGATGTCGTCGGCGCGGTAGGTGGCGAGGACGAGGAGGCGGCCGGTGCGCAGGGTGCGGAAGAGGTAGGCGAGGAGGTGGCGGGTGGAGGCGTCGGCCCAGTGCAGGTCCTCCAGGGCGACGACGACCGTGCGGTCGGCGGCGACGCGCTCCAGGAGGCGCGCGGTGAGTTCGAAGAGGCGGGCCATGCCCTCCTCGTCGTGCCCGCGGGTCCGCTGGAAGGTGGCCGTCTCCGCCAACTCGGGAGCAGCCGGGCGAGTTCCTCCTCCTGGCCGGATGCCGCCGCCGTCAGTTCCTCGGGCAGTTCGCGGCGCAGGGCGCGCAGGGCGGTGGAGAACGGGGCGAAGGGGAGTCCGTCGGCGCCGATCTCGACGCAGCCGCCGAGGGCGACGACGGCGCCCTGCCGGCAGGCGGCGGTGGCGAACTCCTCGACGAGCCGGGTCTTGCCGACGCCGGCCTCGCCGCCCAGCAGCAACGCCTGCGGCTCGCCCGCGGCGGCGCGGGCGAGCGCATCGTTCAGCGTGTCCAGTTCGTCGGCGCGGCCGACGAAGACCGGACTGACGGACCTGGTCTCCACGGCTCCGAGCATGTCACGCGGCTCTGACAACGCGGCACCGGTTTTCGGGAGGACGCCCGACGGGAGGGCGACCGCGGACAGGAGAGTGCCGCCGCCCTCCCGTGCCGGAGCGTTCACCACGCGCGGGCGAACAGGTGCCTGCGGGGGCGTTCGGTATGCACCTCGCCCTCGGCGGCCTGCCGGGCCTGCTGCGGCGGGCGGCGCGGGCGCCACGCATGGCCTCGCGGGCCAGCCGCTCGTTCGCGGCCTCGCGGCGCATCTCGGTGGAACGGATCTGGTGGAGTTCGTACTCGTACATCTCAAGTCCCTTGGAAGAGGCGGTTTTTCGGCTTCGCTTTCTGCGATGCCTCAACCTTCGTCTCCGAGGGGGTCCGCCACATCGGGAGAGTTCCGCATCTTCCGGCGGCGGGCGGGCCTTAGACGCACGTAAGGGGCCTCAGGTCCTCCGTAAGGTGCTTACGAAGGGCCTGAGGCCCCTGATGACGTGCGGTGACGCGAACCGGTCGTCAGCTGGCCGACGGCAGGCTGAGCAGGACGTCGGTGTACTTGAGGACGGCCAGGAGCAGTCCTACGACACCGAGGGCGACGCCCGCCCACGCGACCGACTTGATCCACGTGGCCTGCGGCTTGCCCGGGGTGCCGAACGCGGGCCGGATGAGGGCCCCGACGCCGACGAGCGCGGCGACCAAGGCGAAGATGCCGGCCCACAGCGCGGTGGTGTGCCAGGCGTCGCCGTAGACCTCCTTGATCTGGGTGCCCACGCTCGCGGAGGAGGCGGTGTGGAGCTGGCCCACGAGGGTCTCGCGGGCGGCGGCGACGGAGCCGATCCAGCCGCCGGAGAGGGAGATGAAGCCGAGCGCGGCGGAGACGACGGCTGCGGCGCCCTGGCCGACGCCGGTGGGGCCCTCCTCCTGGTGGAGCTTCGCGAGCTCGGCCGCGTACTCCTCCTCGGTGAGGTCGTCCTCGGTCTCGGCGTTCTCCGCCTGGTGGTCCGCCTCCTGCGCGGCCACTTCGTCGTCGGTCTTGGTGACGTCGACGGTCTCCGCGTCGCTCTTCACCTCGGTGGCCTCGTTCGCGGCCTCGTCAACAGTCTTGGTACCCATGCTGCGCACGGTAGGGGTGAAGTCTGAGAAGTTCCTTAATGATCGCTGTGTGAGACACGCGCGCGTGCCTCGCGCCACTCGGGTGCGAGCACGGACCAGACCTCGATGTCGTGCCGTACGCCTCCGTGGGCATGCGACTCGCGCAGGACCGCGTCCCTGGTCATGCCCATGCGGCGCGCGACATTCAGGCTCTTCTCATTCCCGCGGCGGCGTGCCATTCGACGCGGTGGATTCCCCGCTGCTCGATCGCGAAGTCGATGAGAATCCGCATGGCGCGGGTGATCAGCCCGCGCCCGGCGGCGGCGGGTTCCAGCCAGCAGCCGACCTCGCAGTTGCCCCGGTCGGCGTGGAAGTTCAGGAAGAGGACCCCGCCGACGAGCTTTCCGTCGAGCCAGATGCCGTGCAGGGACGCCTCGTCGGCGGCGCGGAGGTCGGCGTAGCGCTGGAGCATGGCCCGGGTGGAGTCGGTGTCGGTCGCCTTGGAGCCGAAGGTGATGAACTGCCCGATGAAGTCGCGGCCGCGGTCCAGGTGGGCGAGGAACTCCTCGGCGTTCCACGGCTCCAGGGGACGCAGTTCGGCTCCGTCGTCACCCAGGGGTATCGCGTACATCCTGCTCCTGCTCCTTCGCCAGGACGTCCGCCACCTCGGCGTCCGTCGCGGCGGCCAGCCTCTCATGGGCGGCGCGGCACTCGGGAGGCTCGATGCTGATGCGGGGCAGGACGCGGTCGAGGCGGCGGGGCAGCCACCAGTTGGCGCCGCCCAGGAGGTGCATGAGGGCGGGCACCAGGAGGGTGCGCAGCACGAAGGCGTCCAGGGCGACGGCGGACGCGAGGGCGATGCCGAACATGGCGATGACGCGGTCCCCGCTGAGCACGAAGGCGAGGAAGACCGAGATCATGATGACGGCGGCCGAGTTGATCACCCGGCTGGTCTCGGCGAGGCCGACGCGGACGGCACGGCGGTTGTCGCCGGTTTCCAGCCATTCCTCGTACATCCGGCTGACCAGGAAGACCTGGTAGTCCATGGAGAGCCCGAAGAGGACCGACACCATGATCACGGGGGAGGAAGGGTTCTACGGGCCCGGCGCGTCCCAGGCCGAGGAACTCGCTGCCCCAGCCCCACTGGAAGATCGCGACGACGACCCCGAAGGCGGCGGCCACGGCGGCGATGTTCATCGCGGCGGCCTTGAGCGGGATGCCGATCGACCGGAAGGCGAGCAGGAGCAGCACACAGCCGAGGGAGATGACGACCCCGACGAATAGCGGGAGCTTGCCGACGATCACGTCGGCGAAGTCGTCGTAGCTCGCCGTCACACCACCGACGTGGATGTCGAGCGAGGTGCCGGTCTCGGCCCGGGGCAGGACCTCGGTGCGCAGCCGGTCGACGAGGTCGCTGGTCCGCTGGGACTGCGGTGCCGAGTCCGGTACGACGCTGAAGTACCCGGTGTTGCCGCCGCTGTCGTAGGTCACCGGGGTCACGGAGGCGACGCCCTCGGTGGTGCGGAGGGTGGCGTCGAGGTTGTCCAGGGTGAGCCTGTCCTCGGCGCCGTCGATCCTCGTGACGAGGGTGAGCGGGCCGTTGACGCCCGGGCCGAACCCGTCCGCGAGGAGGTCGTAGGCCTGGCGGGTGGTCGATGCCCTGGGGTCGTTGCCCTGGTCGGAGGTGCCCAGGTGGAGCGAGAGGGTCGGCAGGGCGAGGACGGCCATGACGATCAGGGCGAGGGTGCCGAGGAGTTTGGGCCGGCGCTCGACGAACGCGGACCAGCGGGCGGCGAGGCCTGTGGGCAGCTCCGGCTGCGGCCCGTGCTCGGCCAGCCTGCGCCGTTCGCGGCGGCTGAGGGCGCGGGGGCCGATGAAGGACAGCAGGGCCGGGAGAAGCGTCACGGAGGCCGCGACGGTGAGCACCACGGTCAAGGAGGCGGCGATCGCGACCCCGTTGAGGAAGCCGAGCCGCAGGATCAGCATCCCCAGGAGGGCGATGCACACCGTGGCGCCCGCGAAGACGACCGCGCGCCCGGTGGTGACGACCGCGTGGGTGACCGCGTCGGTGACGGACAGCCCGCGTTTCAGCCCGCGCCGGTGCCGGGTCACGATGAACAGGGCGTAGTCGATGCCGACGCCGAGCCCGATCAGCATGCCGAGCATGGGCGCGAAGTCGGCGACGGTCATCGTGTGCCCGAGCAGGACGATCGCCCCGTACGCGGTGCCGACGCTCACCAGGGCGGTGCCGATGGGCAGGAGGGACGCGGCGAGCGAGCCGAAGGCGAGGAACAGCACGAGGGCGGCGACCACGACCCCGACGACCTCGGCGGTGTGCCCGCTCGACGACTCGGTGAGCGCGATGGCGCTGCCGCCCAGTTCGACCTGGAGCCCGTCGGCCTGGGCGGCCTTGGCCGCGCTCACGACCGCCTGCGCCTCCGCCTTGTCGATGTCGTCGGCCTGGTGCGCGAAGGTGACGGTCGCGTACGCGGTACGTCCGTCGGCGCTGATCCGGCCGGTGCCCTGGCCGTCGTAGGGGCTGGCCACGGAGGCGACTCCGGGCAGGTTCGCGATCCTGTCCAGGGCCTCGGTCATGGTCTGTTCGACGTCGGCGGCGCGGACGGTGCCGGGTGCGGTGCGCCAGACGACGGTGTCGCTGTCGCCGCCGAGTCCCGGAAAGCTCTCCTTGAGCAGCTGTGTGGCGCGGCCCGATTCGGTGCCGGGGGCTTCGTAGTCGTTCGAGTACGCCGAGCCGGTGACCGCGGCGGCGGCGGTGACCCCGCCGAACGCGACGAGCCACAGCAGGACGGCGACGAGGCGGTGCCGAACACACCAGCGTGCAAGGGCTGCCACGAACGTGCTCCCGGGGATGGCGAATTGTGGATCTTTGACCGGGAAGATTCGTTCAAGGGATGAACAGCCCGCAAAGAACGCATGAGCAGTACAAGGCCCACTCTTGCAGCAGAAAATGATCGTTTATGACGTTCGTGCGCTGAATCACGGGAGTGGGAGCCAGATCACAGGACAGTAACGACAACTCTGTAGTCCTGGCTGCGCCTTGGGCGTCGCCTCAGTCGAACTGGTCCCCCAGCGCCATCACCATCGCCCCGACGACCAGCAGCCACAGCGCCCGTCTGGTACGGCCCCTGGACCCGAGCAGGGACGCGAGCGCGCACACCGCGGCGCCGACGGCATAGGCGGCCGGGACGAGCACCGGCGCGGACCCGCTCGCCCGCAGCGCCGCCGCGGCCACCCCCGCGAGGGCCAGCACGGCGCCGGTCAGCGCGGCCGTCCAGCGGGCCCGGCGCGCGTCCAGCGCCGGATCGCCGACGTCCGGCGTCTCGGCATCCCCGCGTCCGTCCATGGCGGGCGAGGGTAGCGCCTCCGCCTGAGAAACCTGGTGCGCGGCCAACCGACGCCCTCCACAATCTCGTTGCTTCCTCACAGCAACCTACGCAGAACCGGAGGACCCCGTTCACCGATGTCCGACACCGACCTGAGCACCCGCCTGACCCACCCCGCCTACCCGCGCAGCAACACCTACGACGCCCGCTGGACCATCGAGAACCAGATGGGCCCGCACGCCCTGTGGCTCCTGGAATGGCTGGCCCCGGCCCTCGGCCTGGACACCCTGCCCCCGGGCGCCCGCGTCCTGGACCTGGGCTGCGGACGCGCCATGACCTCGGTCTTCCTCGCCAAGGAGTACGGCCTCCGGGTCACCGCCGCCGACCTGTGGGTGAAGCCCGACGAGAACGCCGTACGGATCGCGGAGGCGGGTGTGGCCGACCGCGTGCTCCTCCTCCGGGTGGAGGCGCACGACATCCCCTTCGGGGAGGGCACGTTCGACGCGATCGTGTCGATCGACGCCTATCAGTACTTCGGCACCGCAGACCTCTATCTGCCCACCCTGACACGGCTGTTGAAGCCGGGGGCCGGATCGGGGTCGTCATGCCCGCCCTCCGGGAGGAACTGACGGGCGACGAACCCCGGAGCACCTCAAGCCCTTCTGGGACCCCGGTTTCTGGGCGTTCCACTCCCCGCCTGGTGGCGTCGCCACTGGACCCGCGGCGGCGGCGTCGAGGTCGAGACCGCCGACTGGCAGCCCGACGGCTGGAAGGACTGGCTGCTGTGGAGCGAGGTGTGCGCCGAGGAGAGTCCGTACGCGTGGATGGCGGACATGGCCCGTGATTCGGTGGACCTGGTGAAGGCCGACCGGGGGCGACTCCTCGGCTTCACCCGGGTCGTGGGCCGCCGCACGTAACGGGAACGGCCCCGGAGAGCGGGTCTCCGGGGCCGTGCACGGTGTACCGGCTCAGCCTTCGCTGACGCCCAGCTGCTCCAGGATGAGCTCCTTGACGCGGGCCGCGTCGGCCTGGCCGCGGGTGGCCTTCATGACCGCGCCGACCAGGGCGCCGACCGCCGCCACCTTGCCGCCGCGGATCTTGTCGGCGACGCCCGGGTTGCCGGCGATGGCCTCCTGGACGGCGGTGGTGAGGGCGCCGTCGTCCGAGACGACCTTCAGGCCGCGCTTCTCGACGACCTCGTCCGGAGTGCCCTCGCCGGCGAGGACGCCCTCGATGACCTGGCGGGCCAGCTTGTCGTTCAGGTCGCCGGCGGTGACCAGGGCGGTGACCCGGGCGACCTGCTCCGGCGTGATGGGCAGCTCGTCGAGCGCCTTGCCGGACTCGTTGGCGCTGCGGGCGAGTTCACCCATCCACCACTTGCGGGCGGAGGCCGCGTCGGCACCGGCGTCGATCGTGGCGACGATCGGGTCGATGGCACCGGCGTTGAGGATCGACTGCATGTCGAAGGCGGTGATCCCCACTCCTCGCTCAGCCGGTTGCGGCGGGCGAGCGGCTGCTCGGGCAGACCGCTACGGATCTCCTCGACCCACGCGCGCGAGGGGGCGACCGGCACCAGGTCGGGCTCCGGGAAGTACCGGTAGTCCTCCGCCTCCTCCTTCACGCGGCCCGAGGTCGTCGACCCGGTGTCCTCGTGGAAGTGGCGGGTCTCCTGGATGATCGTGCCGCCGGAGTTCAGCACCGCGGCGTGGCGCTGGATCTCGTAACGGGCGGCGCGCTCCACGGAGCGCAGCGAGTTGACGTTCTTCGTCTCGCTGCGGGTGCCGAACTTCTCGCGGCCGTGCGGGCGCAGCGACAGGTTCACGTCGCACCGCATCTGGCCCTGCTCCATGCGGGCCTCGGAGACACCGAGGGCCCGGATCAGCTCGCGCAGCTCGGCGACGTACGCCTTGGCGACCTCGGGAGCGCGCTCACCGGCTCCCTCGATCGGCTTGGTGACGATCTCGATGAGGGGGATGCCGGCGCGGTTGTAGTCGAGCAGCGAGTGCGAGGCGCCGTGGATACGGCCCGTCGCGCCGCCGACGTGCAGCGACTTGCCGGTGTCCTCCTCCATGTGGGCGCGCTCGATCTGCACCCGGAAGGTCTCGCCGTCCTCCAGCTGTACGTCGAGGTAGCCGTCGAAGGCGATCGGCTCGTCGTACTGGGAGGTCTGGAAGTTCTTCGGCATGTCCGGATAGAAGTAGTTCTTCCGGGCGAAGCGGCACCACTCGGCGATCTCGCAGTTCAGCGCGAGGCCGATCTTGATCGCGGACTCGACGCCGATCGCGTTGACGACCGGGAGCGCGCCGGGCATGCCGAGGCAGGTCGGGCAGGTCTGCGAGTTGGGCTCGGCGCCCAGCTCGGTCGAACAGCCGCAGAACATCTTGGTCTTGGTGCCGAGTTCGACATGGACCTCGAGGCCCATGACGGGGTCGTACGACGCAAGGGCGTCCTCGTACGACTCCAGGTCGGTCGTGGTGGTCACGGTGAACTTTCCCTCTCAGCCCAGCAGGACGTCGTCGTCGCCCAGCCGCTTCAGCTCGCGGTACAGGATGGCGAGGCCGGTGACGATCGCGACGGCGGAGACCGGGCGTCGATCAGACGGAGCGTGTCGTGCTCGGTGCGCGCCTTCTTGATCTGCTTGGCGACGCCCAGCGCGCCGAACGCGGTGGTGGCGATGGACACATAGGTGCCGGACTTGGACTTCTTGAAGCCCTTGGCCTTCGACAGTGCGTTGCTCACAGCGACGGTGCCTCCTCAAGCAGCGGGTGGCCCCACTTTTCCACGAAGGCGGCCTCGACGGCGGCGCCGACCTTGTAAAGCCGGTCGTCCTTCAGGGCCGGGGCGATGATCTGCAGCCCGACCGGGAGGCCGTCCTCCGGCGCGAGGCCGCAGGGCAGCGACATGGCCGAGTTGCCCGCCAGGTTGGTCGGGATGGTGCACAGGTCCGCGAGGTACATCGCCATCGGGTCGTCGGCGCGCTCGCCGATCGGGAAGGCGGTGGTCGGCGTGGTCGGGGAGACGATCACGTCGACGCTCTCGAACGACTTCTCGAAGTCGCGGGTGATGAGCGTACGGACCTTCTGGGCGCTGCCGTAGTACGCGTCGTAGTAGCCGGAGCTGAGCGCGTACGTGCCGAGCATGATGCGGCGCTTGACCTCGGGGCCGAAGCCCGCCTCACGGGTGAGCGAGGTGACCTCCTCGGCCGAGTGGGTGCCGTCGTCGCCGACCCGGAGGCCGTAGCGCAGGCCGTCGAAGCGGGCGAGGTTGGAGGAGCACTCGGAGGGCGCGATCAGGTAGTACGCCGACAGGGCGAGGTCGAAGGACGGGCAGTCCAGCTCGACGATCTCGGCGCCCAGCTCCTTCAGGACCTCGACGGCCTCGTCGAAGCGCTGGATGACGCCGGCCTGGTAGCCCTCGCCGCGGAACTGCTTGACGACGCCGACGCGCATGCCCCGCACGCTGCCGTTGCGGGCGGCCTCGACGACCGGCGGGACCGGGGCGTCGATGGACGTCGAGTCGAGCGGGTCGTGTCCGGCGATGACCTCGTGCAGCAGCGCCGCGTCCAGGACCGTACGGGCACAGGGCCCGCCCTGGTCGAGGGACGAGGAGAAGGCGACCATGCCGTAGCGGGAGACCGCGCCGTACGTCGGCTTGACGCCGACCGTGCCGGTGACGGCGGCCGGCTGGCGGATGGAGCCGCCGGTGTCGGTGCCGATCGCGAGCGGCGACTGGTACGAGGCGAGCGCGGCGGAGGAACCGCCGCCGGAGCCGCCGGGGATGCGGGTGAGGTCCCAGGGGTTGCCGGTGGGGCCGTACGCGCTGTTTTCGGTGGACGACCCCATGGCGAACTCGTCCATGTTGGTCTTGCCGAGGATGACGACGTCGGCGGCCTTGAGCCGCTTGGTGAGCGTCGCGTCGTACGGCGGGATCCAGCCTTCGAGGATCTTGGAGCCGACCGTGGTCGGGATGCCCTCGGTGGTGAAGATGTCCTTGAGCGCGAGCGGTACGCCGGCCAGCGGGCCGAGCTGCTCGCCCCTGGCGCGCTTCTCGTCGACGGCGCGGGCCTGCGCGAGGGCGCCCTCACGGTCGACGTGCAGGAAGGCGTGCACCTTCTCGTCTACGGCCTCGATCCGGGCCAGGTGGGCCTCGGTGACCTCGACGGCGGTCAGTTCGCCCGCGGCGATCTTCCCGGCGATCTCGGCGGCGGTGAGCTTGATGATGTTGCTGTCCGTCATGGTGTTCTAGTCCTCCCCAGGATCTGCGGCACCTTGAAACGCTGCTGCTCCTGGGCCGGGGCGCCGGAGAGCGCCTGCTCGGGGTGAGCGAGGGACGGACCTCGTCCGCGCGCATGACGTTCGTCAGCGGCAGCGGGTGGGAGGTCGGCGGTACGTCTTGGTCGGCGACCTCGCTGACGCGGGCGACCGCGCCGATGATGTCGTCCAGCTGTCCCGCGAAGTGCTCGAGCTCTTCGGGCTTCAGCTCCAGACGCGCCAGCCGGGCGAGGTGGGCGACCTCCTCGCGCGTGATGCCAGGCATGCAGCGTTCCTCTGGGGTGAGTGTGTGTGGTTTGGGGCTGGGGGCTGGCGTCACATTTCCGCCGTCCGCCCGGAGGGCGGGCCTCGCGGCGTCTGGTGCGTGCGATCGCAAGGCGCCGGAGCGCCCTCGTGGCGGAGCCACGTGGGCGTTTCGGCAACGCGGCGAGCGTGCGTGCCAGGCGCCGCGAGGCAGGCGGAAATGTGACGCCAGTCCCCAATCCTATGGGGCGGGGGCCCCCAGCCGTTAAACGGTTTCCCGGGACCCCGGTCACCGGTCCCGCGCGTCCCATGCCGCGCTCTTCATGAAGTGGTTGTCGTACACCTCCTGCACCTCCAGGAGGCTCTCCGGGCCGACCTCTCCGAGGGCGATGCGCTGCAGGTGACGGAAGTACTCGAAGCGCTCGACGCCGGGGGTCAGGACGATGAGGAGGTCGGCGTCGGCACCGGGTGCGGCGGCGAAGGCGTGGGGCAGGCCGGGCGGTACGACGACCAGGTCGCCGCGGCCCGCGGTGACGACCTGGTCGCCGGAGAGGATCTCGGCGGCGCCGTCCAGCAGGAAGAACATCTCGGCGGACTTTCCGTGCCAGTGCGGATTCGCGCCGTCCGCTCCCCGTGAGGGTGATGCGCTGCGCGGACAGCGCACCGCCGGTCGCGCCGCTGTCCGCCAGCAGCTTCACGGTGGTCGGCGCCCGGCCCACCACCTCGGCCTCGGCATCGCGGACGATCACGGACTCACCGGACTCACCGGACTTCGGGACGAGCAGTGACATTTCGGAACCCCGTTCGGAAGAGAAGGAGGAGCACGGCTCAGGCGAGGAAGAGCAGGGCGGCACTGATCAGTACAACGATCGCCGTGGCGAAGTGGATCCCGAACGCGACGGCTTTCGCTCCACCGTGCCGCAGGACTATCGCGGTGTCGCCGAACGGGACGACCGCGACGCAGAGCATGAACCAGGCCTCGGCATGCGCCCCGGCGAAGGCCAGCACCGCGAGGCCGACCAGGCCCAGCGTGCCGTCCCGGACGCCCTTGATCGTGAGGTAGGCGCCGGCGTCACCGGCGGGGTCGGCCGGCACTCCGTACCCGGCGGCTGCGGGGCCGGGCTGGAACAGGAACCGGTAGCCGAGGAACAGGCAGAACAGGTCGAGCGCGATCGCCAGGGTGTACGCGGTGATGGTCATGACGTGTCCTGTCTCGTTTGCTAGCGGCGCTAGCGACAAGAGCGAAGCTAGCAGAGCGGCGGCAGGAACGCTAGCGATGCTAGAATCCAGGGCATGACGATTCAGACGCGCCGGGAGCGCGAGCGGGCGGAACGGGAACGGCTGATCGTCTCGGCCGCACGGGAACTCGCCGAGACGGAGGGCTGGGACGCGGTGACGACCCGGCGCCTGGCGGCCGAGATCGAGTACAGCCAGCCCGTGCTCTACAGCCACTTCAAGGACAAGGGCGCGATCATGGCGGCGGTGGCGGTGGAGGGCTGCGCCGTACTGGCCGCCGAGTTGCGTACGGCGCGCACGGCGGCGAGGGGCACGCGCGGGGCGCTGAGCGCGGTCGGTGAGACGTACACGTCGTTCGCGCGCCGCCGCCCGGCCCTCTACGACGCGATGTTCACGCACATGGTGGACCTGCCGTTCGCCACCCCGGAGGCACCGGCACCCTTGCAGGCGGCCTTCGGCGAGATCTTCCAGGCCGTCGAGCCCGTCGCGGCGAAGGGCGAGGACCCGGGCCTGCTCACGGAGACGTACTGGGCCGGCCTGCACGGCCTGGTGACGCTCATGCGCAGCGGTCGCCTACCGGAGAACGCCCATGACCAGCGCCTGGCGCTGCTGATCAGTCACTTCACCACACGGGCGAGCTGACCCACCCGGGGCGCGGGGAACTGCGCGACCGGCCACAACGGACCCGCACCGAACACCTCACCCGATCCGCCCCGGATCATCGGCCGCAGCCGAAGGCAAGGCCGCAGGAAGCGCGGCCCGCGGCCGCTGCCACCCCCGGGACCCCCGCGCCCGCAGCCAGGCAGTCATGTCGTCCGGAGGCATCGCCGCGGCGACAAGCCACCCTGCACCGCGTCACACCCGAGATCCCGCAGCCGCTCCCACGTCTCGTCGTCCTCAACCCCTCGGCCACGACGAGCAGCCCCAGGGAATGCGCGAGATCGACGGTGCACCGAACGATCTCCGCGTCCTCCGTGTCCACCGCCAGCCGCGCCACGAACGACCGGTCGATCTTCAGCTCGCTGACCGGCAGCCGCCGCAGATGCACCAGCGACGAATACCCCGTGCCGAAGTCGTCGAGAGACATCTTCACGCCGTGCCCGGTCAGCCCGTTGAGGGTGTCGGCGGCGCGCTGCGGGTCCTCCAGGAGGACGTGCTCGGTGATCTCCAGCTGGAGCGACCCCGCAGGGACCCCGTGCCGGGCGAGCCGCGCGGCGACGGACCCCGCGAACCCCGGGTGTGCACATCGCGCGGCGAGACGTTCACCGCGACCGGCACGAACAGCCCCTGGGCCCGCCATCTGGCGACCTGGGCGAGGGCGGTGTCGAGCACGTACTCGGTGAGATGCGGCATCAGCCCGGACGACTCGGCGATCGCTATGAACTCGTCCGGCGGCACCTTCCCCCGCTCCGGATGCACCCACCGCACCAGCGCTTCGAGCCCGGCGACCTGACCGTCGAAACGGACCTTGGGCTGGTAGTGCAGCTGCACCTCGTGCGCGTCGAGCGCCCGCCGCAGATCCCCAACAGGCCCAACCGGTCAGGGGTGTTGGAGTCCCGCTTGGACTCGTAGACCTCTACGCCCGTACGGTCCCGCTTCGCCTGGTACATCGCGACGTCCGCCCGGCGCAGCAGTCCCTCGGCGTCCAGGGCGTGGTCGGGGAAGACGGCGACGCCCGCGCTGGCCTCCAGGACGAGGGTGAGCCCGTCGAGGTCGAGCGGGGAGCTGAGCGCGGCGACGAGGTTGCGGGCGACCCGGGTCGCGGACGTGGTGGAGTCGGCGACGGGCAGCAGCACGGCGAACTCGTCACCGCCGAGCCGCGCGGCCTCCGCCCCGCGCGGCAGCGCCACCCGCAGCCGGTCCGCGATCTGCAACAGCAGCCGGTCACCGGCGAGATGGCCCAGGGTGTCGTTGACCGACCGGAACCGGTCGAGGTCGATGAGCATGAGGGCGGCCTTGGCGCCGATGCGCTCGGCGTCGTCCAGGGCGGTCCAGATGCGCTCCAGGAGCCACTGCCGGTTGGGCAGCCCGGTCAGCGGGTCGCGCAGCTGCTCCTCGGCCCTGGCCCGGGCCATCCACAGGGTGGAGTCGAGGGCGATGAGCGGGATCGAGAAGAGCGGCAGCAGGACCGGCTGCGCTACGGCGACCACGCAGATCAGCGGGGCGATGCCGAGCAGGGCCACGGCGACCAGACCCTGTCTGAGCAGGGCGGTGCGGGCGACGGTGGGCAGGCCGCCGTTGCGCGGGGCGTGCAGGTACCAGAGCAGGGTGCGGGTGACGGCGAGGTACGCGACGGCGACCAGGACGACTTCGGGGCGGTGTAGACCGTCCAACTGGCCGGGTTCCAGGGCTTCTCGACCGACGGCACCCGGCCGAAGGAGCCCAGCACGAGTGCCCCCGCGGCGATGCCGAGGATGTCCACCCCGCCGTGCAGCACGCCCTGGCGCCAGCGGTTGCGGCGGGCTACGCCGACCAGGACGACGACGGTGAGGCTGACCATCCCGGCGGCGACCCAGCCGTAGAGCAGCAGGACGCCGAGGGTGAGGGCGGCGCCCGAGCCGGTGCCGCCCCACCAGCGGGCGCGGCCGAGGGCGACCAGGTGGCCGACGATGATGCCGGTCAGGACGGCCAGCGACCAGCCGACCGTGCCGGACGGGAAGAGCGCGTGGTCACCGGTGAACGCCCGGAAGAAACCGGCGCCGAGGACGAACCCGGCCGCGGCCACCACCCCCGTCGGCAGTGCGGGCCAGCTCAGATGGCGTCGGACTCGCCGCCGGGCAGTCCGGCGGTGGGGTCGGAGGTCAGCGGTACGGAGTGGCGCGCGTCCGGCGTGGAGTACTGTCCGGTGGCGCGCGGCTGGGCGCCCGGACGCTCCACGGGTCGCGCTCCCAACGACTCTCCCGCCAGGCGCCGGTGACCCGGCGCAGCAGTGAGTCCGGGGGCGCTCTCGGTCGGTTCCATTCCCGTCCCTCTCACAGCCGGCGGTGCCCACGCCACGCGGTCCGCTGCCCGACTTCCGTCAACGGCACCGCGTTTGAAACCCCTCCCCTGCTCACCAAGAGCAGGGGGTTGCCCAACCGCAGCTGGGCACGGCAGGTGCACACCTCAACAGTAGGCCGCAGAAGGCTTCCACGGGCAGCGGTCGTAGACGGTTGCCCGAATGCGACCCGGCCACCCGTATGCATCTGGTATGCGCCGATCGGGTGGCCTTCAACCGCTGCTCCTCGCTACTCCTCGACCGGAAGGGCGACTTCGGCGGCGGCCTCGGGGCCCTGCTCCAACAGGACGGTGAAGCCGTCCTCGTTCAGAACAGGCACCTTGACCTGCATCGCCTTGTCGTACTTCGAACCAGGATTGTCACCCACGACGACGAAAGACGTCTTCTTCGAAACAGAACCGGTCACTTTCGCTCCGCGGCTCTGCAGGGCGTCCTTCGCCCCGTCCCGCGTGAAATGTTCGAGTGTGCCGGTCACGACCACGGTCAGGCCCTCCAGCGGGCGCGGACCCTCGTCCTCGGCGGAGCCCTCCTCCTCCATGCGGACCCCGGCGGCCCGCCACTTGCGGAGGATCTCCTGGTGCCAGTCCTCGGCGAACCACTCCTTGACCGAGGCGGCGATGATCCCGCCGACACCGGCGGTGTCGGCCAGCTCCTTCTCGGTGGCCTGTTCGATGCGCTCGATCGACCGGAACTCGCGGGCCAGCGCCTCGGCCGCGACCGGGCCGACATGACGGATCGACAGGCCGGTGAGGATGCGGGCGAGCGGGCGGTCCTTGGCGGCGGCGATGGTGTCCAGCATCGCCAGCGCGTTCTTCTTGGGCTCGCCCTGCTGGTTGGCGAAGACCGTGGCGATCTTCTCCTCGCCGGTCTTCGGGTCGCGCTTGGGCAGCCCGCTGTCCTGGTCGAGGACGTACGCCTTGATGGGCAGCAGCTGCTCGATGGTGAGGTCGAAGAGGTCGCCCTCGTCGGCCAGCGGCGGGTCGGCGGGCTCCAGCGGCTTGGTGAGGGCCGCCGCCGAGACATAGCCGAAGTGGTCGATGTCGAGCGCCTTGCGGCCCGCGAGGTAGAACAGCCGCTCTCAACTGGGCAGGGCAGGTACGGGCGTTCGGGCAGCGGAGGTCGATGTCGCCCTCCTTCATCGGCCGCAGCGGTGTGCCGCACTCGGGGCACTCGGCCGGCATCACGAACTCCCGCTCGCTGCCGTCCCGCAGGTCGGCGACCGGGCCGAGGATCTCCGGGATGACGTCACCGGCCTTGCGCAGCACCACCGTGTCACCGATGAGGACGCCCTTGGACTTGACGACCTCCTGGTTGTGCAGCGTCGCGAACTCGACCTCCGAGCCCGCCACCGTCACCGGCTCGACCTGGGCGTACGGCGTGACCCGGCCCGTACGGCCCACGCCCACGCGGATGTTGAGGAGCTTGGTGTTGACCTCCTCGGGCGCGTACTTCCACGCGATCGCCCAGCGCGGGGCGCGGGAGGTGGAACCGAGCCGTCCCTGCAGCGGGATCTCGTCGAGCTTGACGACCACGCCGTCGATCTCGTGCGCCACGGAGTGGCGGTTCTCGCCGTAGTACCGGATGAACTCCCGTACGGCGTCGAGGTCGTCGACCACCTTGTTGTACGGGGAGGTCGGCAGGCCCCAGGTCTTCAGCAGGTCGTACGCCTCGGAGAGGCGGGTGAGGGGGTGAAGTCCTCCAGGGCGCCGATGCCGTGCACGACCATGTGCAGGGGGCGGGTGGCGGTGACCCGGGGTCCTTCTGGCGGAGTGAACCCGCCGCCGCGTTACGCGGGTTGGCGAAGGGCTTGTCTCCGGCCTCGACCAGCCGGGCGTTCAGCTCCTCGAACTTCTCCATCGGGAAGTAGACCTCGCCGCGGATCTCCACGAGGCCGGGCACGCGGTCGCCGGTGAGGCGGTCCGGGATCTCCGCGATCGTCCGGACGTTGGGCGTGATGTCCTCGCCCGTACGGCCGTCACCGCGGGTCGCCGCGCGCGTGAGGCGGCCGTGCTCATACGTCAGGTTGACCGCGAGGCCGTCGACCTTCAGCTCGCACAGGAAGTGGTGCTCGGCGCTGCCGACGTCCTTGTGGACGCGCTCGGCCCAGGCCGCCAGCTCCAGGTCGTCGAACGCGTTGTCCAGGGAGAGCATGCGCGAACGGTGGACGACGGACGTGAACTCCGTCTCGTACGCCCCGGAGACCTTCTGGGTCGGGGAGTCCGGCGTGCGCAGCTCGGGGTACTCCTCCTCCAACGCCTCCAGGGCGCGCAGGAGTTTGTCGAACTCCGCGTCGCTGACGACCGGGGCGTCGTTCACGTAGTACCGGAAGCGGTGCTCCTCGATCTGCTCAGCGAGCTGCGCGTGCTTCTCCCGTGCCTCTGCGGGCACCGTCGTCTCCGCTTGCCTGTCGCCGGCCACCGTGTTGTCCTTCCGTCACTCAGGGTTGTCCGCGAGGGATCTCGCCGCCCGGACGCAGTGGGCGAGCGCATGGCGCGCGTACTCGGGAGAAGCCCCCGCGAGTCCGCACGACGGGGTGATCGTGACCGCCTCCGCGAGAAGTCCCGGTCGCAGCCCCAGCCTGCGCCACAGCGTCCTGACACCCATGACGCTACCGGCAGGGTCCGACAATGCGGTGTCCGTGCCCGGCACGACACCGGCGAACAGCCGGGTGCCGGCCTCGACCGCCTCGCCGATCACGTCGTCGTCACGCTCGGTGAGGAGGGAGAAGTCGAAGGAGACCCCGGCGGCGCCCGCGCGGCGCAGCAGGGCGAACGGGACGTCCGGGGCGCAGGAGTGGACGACGACCGGCCCGTTCCCGTGTACGCCGACGACCTCGCGGAGGGTGTCCTCGACGAGTTGGCGGTCGACGGCGCGGTGGGTGCGGTAGCCGCTGGCCGATCTGACGTGGCCGCGCAGGACGGCCATGAGGGACGGTTCGTCGAGTTGCAGGACGATCTGGGCGCCGGGGACGCGGCGTTGGACGTCGGCGAGGTGGTTGCGCAGGCCCTCCGCGAGCGAGCCGGCGAGGTCCCGGCCGGCGCCGAGGTCGGAGAGCGCGGACTCGCCGTTCCTCAACTCCAGGCTCGCGGCGAGGGTCCAGGGGCCTACGGCCTGCACCTTGAGCGGGCCCTCGTACCCCTGGGTGAACTCCTCCAGGGCGTCGAGGTCCTCCCCAGCCATGCCCACGCCCGCTTCGTGTCCCGGCCCGGCCGGTCGCCGACCCGCCACCCGCTGGGCTCCACGCGCGCGTACACCTCGACGAGGAGTCCCGCGGTCCGGCCGATCATGTCCGCGCCGGGGCCCCGGGCGGGCAGCTCGGGCAGGAAGGGGAAGTCCTCGAAGGCGCCGGTCGCGGTCCGGGCGGCCTCCCGGGCGTCACCACCGGGCAGGGAACCGACACCGGTGGCGGCACCGAAACTGAACTGGCTGTTGTTGCTCACCCCGGAAGCCTACGGAACCTCCGGGGCAGAGCAGCACCCCTGGGGGCTAGGCCCCCAGACCCCGGGCCCCGGCCCCGGCCCCGAAAGGGCCTTGTCCTCAGACGCCGGACAGGCTGGATGACGGCGGCCCGTGCCGAGAAGTGGCCGCCTCCGCGGCCCCGTTCATTTGCCGGCCGTCGCGCTCACCGTCCCGGCCGTACCGTCAGGTCGTTGACCTCTGCGTCTGACGGCAGGTCGAGCGCCATGAGGATCGTCGTCGCGACCGACTCGGGGTCGATCCACTGGGCCGCGTCGTACGTCTTGCCCTCCTGTTGGTGGACCTTGGCCTGCATGGGGCTGGCGGTGCGGCCGGGGTAGACGGAGGTGACGCGGATGCCGTGGGCGTGTTCCTCCTGGCGGAGGGAGTCCGCGAGGGCCTTGAGGCCGTGTTTGGAGGCGGCGTACGCGGACCAGTCGGCGCTCGCGCGCAGGCCCGCGCCGGAGTTCACGAAGAGGACGTGGCCGCCGGAGAGCCGGAGTTGGGGCAGGAAGTGGCGGGTCAGTTCCGCGGGCGCGATGAGGTTGACGTTGAGCTGGTGGCGCCAGGTCTTCGGGGTCAGCTCGCCCACCGGGCCGAGATCGACGACCCCGGCGATGTGCAGCAGCGTGTCCACCCGGTCGGGCAGGCTCTGGTGCGAGAACGCCCAGCTGAGCTTGTCCGGGTCCGCCAGGTCGCCCACCAGGGTGCTCGCCCCGGGGTACTCCGCCGCCAGTTCCTTCGCACGGCCCGCGTCGCGCGCGTGGAGCACGAGGTCGTCCCCGCGCGCGTGCAGACGGCGGGCGACGGCCGCGCCGATGCCGGAACCGGCCCCGGTGATCACATGTGTAGCCATGCCCGCCATGCTCGCATCACGGCGTACCGAACGACTCCTCGAGGTAGGCCAGCGCCCCGACCGGCTCCTCGGCGAAGAACACCAGGTCGGTGAGCGGGACGGGCAGGAACCCCTCGTCCTCCATGCGCAGGAACTGGGTCTTGAGGCCGTCGTAGAAGCCCGCCGTGTTGAGCAGCACCACCGGCTTGTCGGTGTGGCCGTGCTTCTTCAGCTCCAGGATCTCCGTCGCCTCGTCCAGCGTCCCGGTGCCACCCACCATGATCACCACGGCGTCGGACTTCTCCAGGAGCAGCCGCTTGCGTTCGGCGAGGTCGGCCGCGATCACCATCTCGTCGGCGTCCGCCCGCGCGGACGCCGCCAGGAAGGTCACCGAGACGCCCACGAGCCGTCCGCCGGCCTCCTGGACACCGTCGGCGACCACCTTCATCAGCCCGGACTCGGAACCGCCCCACACGAGTGTGTGCCCGCCCTTGCCCAGCAGTTCCGCGAACTCCCGCGCGGGGCGGGTGTAGCGCTCGTCCAGGTCGGCGGCGGAGAGAAACACACAGATCTTCATGTCGTCACCGTACGCGGGAAGAACCAGGAGCCCGCGAGTGCTTTCCCGGGTATGGCTGACGGACACACGATCACGATCGAGCAGGGCGACCGCCGCGTACGCGTCGTCCACGGCGACCAGGTGCTGGCGGAGAGCGACCACCCCCTGATCCTGAAGGAGACGGGCTGTCCCGTGCGCTACTACCTCCCTCCGGAGGACGTGCGCCTGGACCTCCTGACCCCCTCCGAGACCCACACCCACTGCCCCTTCAAGGGAGACGCGTCCTACTGGTCCCTCCCGGACGCGACCGACCTGGTGTGGGCCTACCCCGACCCCAAGCCGGACGTCGCGCAGATCAAGGACCACCTCTGCTTCTACGAAGTGGAAGTGTTGTGAGTGGAAGTGTTGTGACCGATTAGTTCGCCTGCGTACTGCAGTCTCCGTTCCATGGACAAGAAGACTGTTTCGCGCGACGGCACCGCCATCGCGTACGAACGCATCGGTGCGGGTTCGCCCGTCGTCCTGGTCGGTGGCGCGATGACCACGGGCGACGGGCTGCTGCCGCTCGCCGCGCAGCTCGCGCACCGGTTCGGGGCCGTCCCGTACGACCGCAGGGGCCGGGGCGCGAGCGGCGACACGGCGCCGTTCGCGGTGGCCCGTGAGGTCGAGGACATCGCGGCGCTGATCGACGCCGTGGGCGGCAGCGCCGCGCTCTACGGCCACTCCTCGGGCGCCGCCCTGGCCGTGCACGCGGCGGCGAGCGGCCTGCCGGTGACCGAAGTCGCCCTCTACGAGCCGCCGTTCGCCCTCGACGGGAGCGGCGCCAAGGAGCGCGCCGAGTACACCGAGCGGCTGAAGGAACTCCTCGCCGAGGGCCGCCGTGGTGACGCCGTGGAGCTGTTCATGGCCCTCACCGGCGCACCCCGGAGATGATCGAGGGCGCCCGCCGCTCCCCCATGTGGCCCGGCATGGAGGCGATCGCCCCCACCCTCGTCTACGACGACGCGGCCCTGGGCGACGGCCTGGTCCCGGTGGAGCGGCTGGCGTCCCTGTCCGTCCCGGTGCTCACGATCGCGGGCGGCGCGAGCCCCGAGTGGATGCGTCAGGCCGCGCGGAACGCGGCGGACGCGGCGCCGGACGGGACGTACCGCGTGTTGGACGGCCAGACCCACATGGTGGACCCGGCCGTCCTGGCACCGCTGCTCATGGAGTTCTTCTCCGACTGACCGCGCCCGGGCCTGACGCGGTCACGCCCGGGCCCGGCATCAGCCGTGCGGGTCAGGCCATCGCCGTCGCCGCGCGCGTGGTCGTCGCGATCGTCGCCGACCCCACCACGCGCGTGCCGTCGTAGAGCACGATCGCCTGCCCGGGGCCACGCCCCGCACCGGCTCGCCAAAGGTCACCTCCAGGGTGCCGTCGACGAGTTCGGCGGTGACCTCGGTCTCGCCGCCGTGGGCGCGGAGCTGGGCGGTGTAGGTGCCGGGGCCGGTGGGGGCCGTGCCGCACCAGCGGGGGCGGACTGCGGTCAGGCCGCTGACGTCCAGGGAGGCGGCCGGGCCGACCGTCACGGTGTTGTCGACCGGGGAGATGTCCAGGACGTAGCGCGGCTTGCCGTCGGCGGCCGGGGTGCCGATGCGCAGGCCCTTGCGCTGGCCGATGGTGAAGCCGTACGCGCCCTCGTGCGAGCCGATGACCTCGCCGGACTCGTCGACGATGTCGCCCTCGGCCTTGCCCAGGCGGCCTGCGAGGAAGCCCTGGGTGTCGCCGTCGGCGATGAAGCAGATGTCGTGCGAGTCGGGCTTCTTGGCGACCGCGAGGCCGCGCCGCTCGGCCTCCGCGCGGATCTCGTCCTTGGTCGTCACGGTGTCGCCGAGCGGGAAGAGGGCGTGCGCGAGCTGCTTCTCGTCCAGGACGCCGAGGACGTAGGACTGGTCCTTGGCCATGTCGGAGGCGCGGTGCAGTTCGCGGCTGCCGTCCTCGTTGACGATCACCTGGGCGTAGTGGCCGGTGCAGACGGCGTCGAAGCCGAGGGCGAGCGCCTTGTCGAGGAGCGCGGCGAACTTGATCTTCTCGTTGCAGCGCAGACAGGGGTTCGGGGTGCGGCCGGCCTCGTACTCGGCGACGAAGTCCTCGACGACGTCCTCGCGGAAGCGGTCGGCGAGGTCCCAGACGTAGAACGGGATGCCGATGACGTCGGCGGCACGGCGGGCGTCCCGCGAGTCCTCGATGGTGCAACAGCCACGCGCGCCCGTGCGGAACGATTGGGGGTTCGCGGAGAGCGCGAGGTGGACGCCGGTCACGTCGTGGCCGGCTTCGGCGGCCCGGGCGGCGGCGACGGCGGAGTCGACTCCACCGGACATGGCGGCGAGTACGCGAAGCGGGCGGGGGCGCTGCGAGGAGGTCTCAGTCATAACCCTTCCAGAGTACGGGGCATCGGGAACCGGGACCCGCGAGTATCCGTTGACGATCACATGGGGAGACGAAGGACGACGGAGAGACGCCGGGGCGGCGGCCCGGGCGACGCGCTCTGCTGATCGGCGGGGCGGCCGCGGCCGTGGGGACGGCGGTGCTGGCGCGGGACGAGCTGTCGCGGCTGTGGTGGCGGATGCCGGGCGTGGAGAAGCCGCGGACGCCGGGCGCGGTCGACTTCCTGGGCGCGACCTGGGTGGCGGCCTCCTCGGCGAACTACCGACGGGCGGACCGGCCGGACGACTACGCGATAGACCGGGTGGTCGTCCATGTCACCCAGGGCGGCTACGACAGCGCGGTGAAGGCCTTCCGGAACCCCGCGCACCAGGCGGCGGCGCACTACATCGTCCGCAAGGAGGGCGCCGTCACGCAGATGATCCGCGAGCTGGACGTGGCCTTCCACGCGGGGAACAGGGCGTACAACGAACGCAGTGTCGGCATCGAGCACGAGGGCTTCGTGGACCGGAAGTCGTCGTTCACGGACGCGATGTACGCGACCTCGGCGCGGCTGACGGCACAGATATGCGGGCGGTACGGCATCCCCGTCGACCGGGTGCATGTCATCGGGCATGTGGAGGTGCCGGGGACCGACCACACGGACCCGGGGCGGTACTGGGACTGGGACCGGTACATGAACCTCGTAGCGCGGGCACACCGGACACAAGCGTGACTCAGGTCACACCACACTCGGGCTATGAGTCGTTTCAGTCACGGCGGTGTCCGATGCGTCCCCTGCCCCGAAAGTGACCTGGGGCACGCCAACTCGGCAGATGCTCCAGGGGAGTTGGGGAGAGAGTGCGCACGCTCACCTTTCACAGCTTGCCCTGCTGACTACTAAGTGTCGCCCAGTCTTTACACAGCCCTTAGGTCAAATCTCTGGCGCATGACACACACCAGCGAGCCCGCGTCGGAACAGAACAGAGACACCAAGGGCACCCACCGCAAGAGCGCGGCGGAGAAGCGCGACCACGGCAAGGACAGTGCGGCCCGGGGCAAGGGCCTGCACCGGCGCAGGTTCCTCGGCGGCATGGCCGGGGCCGGCGTCGCGGCGGTCGCCGCGGCCGGCGGCGCCTTCTCGCTGCTGAACGACGCGGCGAAGAACAAGGCGTCCGCGGCGGACAGCACCCTGGTCGTCCCGGACCTCCTGGAGGGCACCACCTCCAGCGGCGTCACCACGTTCACGCTGGAGGCCAAGACCGGCACCCACGAGGTGATCTCGGGCGTCACCAGCAGCACGATGGGCTACAACCAGGACTTCCTGGGCCCCACCCTGAAGTGGACGAACGGCGACAAGGTCCTGCTGAACATCACCAACGACATCGGCGAGGACACGACCGTCCACTTCCACGGCGCCCATGTGCCGGCGAAGATGGACGGCGGCCCCCAGGTCGCCTTCGCCGACGGCACGACCTGGTCGCCCACGTTCACGGTCAAGGACCCGGCCACCACCCTCTGGTACCACCCGCACGCCCTGGGCACCACCGCCAAGCAGGCCGTGCACGGCCTGGCCGGGATGATCATCGTCGAGGACTCCTCGGACGCGTCCGCCGCGCTGCCCAGCGACTACGGCGTGGACGACGTCCCGCTCATCTTCCAGTCCCTGGCCGTGGACACCGGCGGGGACATCAAGTACGACGCGGCCGGCTACCGGCTGAGCACCACCACCTTCCCGCTCCTGCTGAACGGGACCAACGTGGACTCCACCACGCTCGGTTTCACCGCCACGAAGACCCGGACCCGGTTCCGCGCGCTGAACGCCTCGCCGTCCGACATCATCGTGATCCAGCGCGGCGACGGCGGCACCCTCACCCAGATCAGCACCGACCAGGGCTATCTGACCGAGGCCACCGAGGTGACCACGATCCGGCTGGTGGCCGGTGCCCGGGCCGAGTTCGTCATGGACCTCACCGCGGACGCCACCCTCCAGGCCGTGATCACCACCGGCTGGATCCGCGGCGGCAGCGGCACGTACGACGTCCTCGCGGTGACGGCCGGCGGCACCGACACCCCGGCCGACCTGCCCACCTCCCTCAACACCATCGACCGCTACGACACGAGCGACTTCACCGCGCGCACGATCACGCTGAGCCAGAGCGGCGCCAGCATGGAGATCAACGGGGCCATCGGCACGACCATGGCCGCGATGGCGATGATCAGTACGACGGTCGGCGCGAAGGAGATCTGGACGATCCAGAACGCCACGCAGCTGGAGCACTCGTTCCATCTGCACGACGTGCCCTACCAGTTGATCGCCGTCAACGGCGAGGATCCGACCGGGGTCCAGCTCGGCTGGTACGACACCTACGAAGTGGTCGGCGGCGGTTCGATCAAGATCGCCATGGAGTTCACCGACTTCGCCGACGACACCTATATGTACATGCTCCACTGCCATCTCCTGCAGCACGAGGACGAGGGCATGATGGCCTCCCCTCATGGTCACCGGCACGAGCACCACCGACAGCACCGACTCCACGGCCACGGCCAGTGCGAGCGCGAGCGCGTCCGCGAGTGCCTCCGCCTCCGCGACGGACGACTCGACCGCGACGGCGACACCCAGCGCCAGCGCGACGGACGACTAGTCCCGCGCACGGCACGGTCGTCCGAAGTCCGGCGTCGGCCTCCCCGTGGACGCCGGACATTCCGAGCCGGGGAGAGCACCTGACGGGCTCTCCCCGGTTCCGGCTGTCGTCGGGTCAGGTCAGTCCGGCGGCGCGGGCCCGCTCGACCGCCGGTCCGATCGCCTTGGCCACGGCCTCGACATCGGCTTCCGTGGAGGTGTGCCCGAGCGAGAAGCGCAGGGTGCCGCGGGCGAGGTCCGGATCGGTGCCGGTGGCGAGCAGGACGTGGCTGGGCTGGGCGACGCCCGCCGTGCAGGCGGAGCCGGTGGAGCACTCGATGCCCTGGGCGTCGAGCAGGAGCAGCAGGGAGTCGCCCTCGCAGCCGGGGAACGTGAAGTGGGCGTTGGCCGGCAGCCGGTGCACCGGGTCGCCGCCGAGGATCGCGTCCGGGACCGCCGTACGGACGGCTGCGACGAGGTCGTCGCGGAGGGCGCCGATCTCGCGGGCGAACCACTCGCGCTGTTCGGCGGCGAGGCGGCCGGCGACCGCGAAGGAGGCGATGGCGGGGACGTCGAGGGTGCCGGAGCGGACATGGCGTTCCTGGCCACCGCCGTGCAGGACGGGTACGGGGTGTACTCGCGGCCCAGCAGCAGGGCGCCGATGCCGTACGGCCCGCCGATCTTGTGGCCGGAGACGGTGGCCGCGGCGAGCCCGGAGGCGGCGAAGTCGACCGGGACCTGACCGAAGGCCTGCACCGCGTCGGCGTGCAGCGGAACTCCGAACTCCCCTGCCGCATCGGCGAGTTCACGGACCGGCAGGACCGTGCCGATCTCGTTGTTGGCCCACATCACGGTCGCGAGGGCGACGTCGTCGGGGTTGCGGGCGATCGTCTCGCGCAGCACCTCGGGGTGGACACGGCCGTAGGAGTCGACGGGGAGGTACTCGACGGTGGCGCCCTCGTGCTCGCCGAGCCAGTGGACGGCGTCCAGGACGGCGTGGTGCTCGACGGGGCTGGCCAGCACCCGGGTGCGGGCCGGGTCGGCGTCGCGGCGGGACCAGTACAGGCCCTTCACCGCGAGGTTGTCGGCCTCGGTGCCGCCGGAGGTGAACACGACCTCGCTGGGTCGGGCGCCGAGCGCCTCGGCGAGGGTCTCCCGGGCCTCTTCGACCGTACGGCGGGCCTTGCGGCCGGACGCGTGGAGGGAGGAGGCGTTGCCCGTGATGCTCAGGTGGGCCGTCATCGCCTCGACTGCCTCGGGAAGCATCGGGGTGGTCGCGGCGTGGTCGAGGTATGCCATGGTGACGCCGATTCTACGGGCCCCGGTGCGCACCCCGGAGGGGCGGGCGCCTCGACGGGATCCGGCCCGTCTCCTAGAAGCTCCAGGAGACGGTGCTGTCCAGCTGCATGAAGGCGACGAGGACGAGCAGATCGGCGATGCCGAGCCCGAGGCCGAGGAAGGCACGGCCGCGACGGGCGGTGCCGCGCCACAGCGCGGCGCCGGCCAGGGCGATGGCGATCGGGCCGAGGAAGACGTTGAGCACGAGCAGGCCGACGAGGCCGAGGATGAAGGACGCGACGGCCATGCCGTCTGCGTCACGCCGGCCGGTGGGCTTGACGGCGGTGGTGGTGCTGCTTGCCGGTGCGGTGAGTTGCATGGATGTTCAGCTCCCGATGATCGGGCGGACGGTGGGTCGGGCGGCCGACGGGCGGCGGCGGACGGTCAGTTGGCGGACGGACGGCCGCGGCGGCCGTGCCGCTCGCGGAGCGCGAAGATGCCCAGCCATACGGCGATGACGGCGGCGGCGACGGCGGTGAAGGCGAGCGGCGCGTGGGCCACGGTGCCCACCACGACGCCGAACAGCAGGAGCGCTACGACGAGGAACAGCATGGGATGAATCCCCTCCGAGATGTCCGGGACGACTCTCGTTACGTTTCGGTGAACGGTTGTAGTAACACTTGTTCACTGAACTTGAGTCTATCCCGTCCGACGGCTTTTCAATTACGGAGAACAGTTGTTAACTGGATGACATGAGTCACACCCTCGGCATCCGGCAGGCACAGAAGCAGAAGACCCGACAGGCGTTGCTGGACGCCGCGTTGGGGCTGCTGGAGGAGCAGAGCCTGAGCAGTCTCGGCCTGCGCGAGGTCACCCGGGCCGTGGGCGTCGCCCCGACCGCCTTCTACCGGCACTTCCGCTCCACGGCCGACCTCGGGGTCGCGCTCGTCGAGGAGGCGCTGGGCAGCCTGCACCCGATGATCCGGCAGACGGTGGCACCCACCGACAGCGCCCAACGCATCACCCGCGCCGTCGAGTTGATCGCCCACCACGTGGAATCGCACCCGGCCCACGTCCGCTTCATCGCCCGCGAGCGGCACGGCGGGGTCCAGCCGGTGCGGGAGGCGATCCGGGAGCAGCTCGCCCGGTTCGCCGAGGAGGTGAAGGCCGAGCTCGCCAAGGACCCGGAGTCGGCGGGCTGGCCCGACGAGGACCTGCTGATGCTGGCCCACCTCTACGTCGACCAGATGCTCATCACCGCCTCGCTCTTCCTGGAGGCACTGGAGGCGACGGCCGAGGAGCGCGAGCGCGTGGCCCAACTCGCCGAGCTCCAGCTGCGGTTGATCAGCGTCGGCCGCCGCCACTGGCTCGGCTGAGAAGCCCGCGCCCCGGACACGCGACAGGGGCGGCGCGCCCGGTGTCCGGACGTGCCGCCCCTGCCGCGCGGGCACGCAATCAGCCCTGCTGCGGGGCCCCGCTCATCCGGCCGCCGCCGGGACCGCCGCCGCACCCGCCGCCGGGGCCGCCGCCCCGGCCGCCCGCTCCGCCCCTCCGCCGGGTGCCCGGGTCGGCATGCCGGAGGCGTTGCCGGTCGGCCGGCTCGTGGGCCGGCCCGAGGCCGCGGCGCCCGTGGGTGCGCCGGAGGGGGCGCCGCTGGGCCGTGCCGTGGCGTTGCCCTTGGGCATGCCGGAGGCCGAACAGGACTGTGTGGAGCCGGAGTTGCCGCTGCCCGAGCCGGCGCCGGAGGACGACGACGAGTCCCCCGAGCCGCAGGCCGCCAGAGCCAGGGGCGAGAGGACCAGCAGGGCCACGGCGGGGACGAGCCGTACACGCTTCATGAGAAACAACTCCAGAAACGATGAGGGAGTGTTGAGGCGGGCAGCCAATCAACGCCGTTTAGGGGATGCTTGTCGGCGCCCTGTCCCGCGCCTGTGCGTCGGGCAAAGCGCACCTCAAGGGACGCGGCTGACCTGCGAGTTCACTCGGATGACCCGCTCACTCGCTGGTACAGCTCCGTGACAGAAGCCGCCGCGGCGGCCACCTCGGCGCGCACCTCGGGCGGCGACACGACCTCCAACGCGTCGGCGAACTGGAGCAGTTGACGCGCCTCGCCCACGACGCCGTACGACAGGTGGACCGTCACCCACTCCTTCTCCCCGTCGTCATCGGGGAGTCGGGCCAGCGAGGAGGCGTTCAGGCGGACGAACATGTCGAGGCGGGAGCGGCGGACGCGGACGGTGACGTCGAGCCCGCCGGGACGTTCCTCGACCTGGCGGCGCAACTCCTCCCAGGCGTCGGCGAGTTCGACGCCCGGGCGGCGCTTCACCGGGTCGGGCAGGAGGGTGGCCGAGTGCACGCGGTCGGCGCGGAAGAGGCGAGGGCGGGCCCTGCGGTCGGCGACGAGATACCAGACGCCGGCCTTGGAGACGAGGCCGTACGGATCGACGGTGTAGGTGCTCGGGTCCTTCGCGCCGCTGTGCCGGTAGCGCAGCCGCAGCCGCCGGTCGGCGAAGACCGCGTCCTGCAACACGTCCAGATCCACGGCGGGTTGGGGCCCGCCCTTCCAGCGGGTGGCGTCGACGAGGATGCGCCGGGAGGTCACCTCGGCGGCCGGACGGTACGGCGCCGGGAGCGCTGCCATCACCTTGCGCAGCGCGGAACCGAGCGCGGCGTCGAGGCCGAGAGCGGCGTGGGCGCCCTGCGCGGCCAGGATGAACAGGGCGCGTGACTCGTCGGCGGTCAGGCCCGTGACGTCCGTGCGGAACCCGGCGAGCAGCTCGATCCCGCCGTGCCGCCCGCGCTCGGCGTACACCGGGACCCCGGAGGCGGACAGCGCCTCGACGTCCCGGTAGATGGTCCGCACCGACACCTCCAGCCGGTCGGCGAGTTCATGTGCGGGAACCCGCCCGCGGGTCTGCAGCAGCAACAGGATCGAGAGGAGTCGGTCGGCCTTCACTCCCCAGGATCCGCCGCCCGGAAACCCCGCGCAAATGTTGACGGAAACTGTCAGGTTATGCGTCCAGCATCGGTGCCATGAACACCAACGCGAACGACCCCCGCCCCCTGTACACCCGCGCCACCGAGCAGGCCGCAGCCTTGATCGGGACGGTACGGCCGGAGCAGCTGGACGGCCCCACCCCTGCGCCGAGTTCGACGTGCGGACCCTGCTGAGCCATCTCGTCGGCGGCACCCACCGCATCGCGACCGTCGGCGAGGGCGGCGACGGCATGGCCGTCCACCCCTTCGTGGACGGCGTCGACGACACGGGCTGGACGGCCGCCTACGACGAGGCCCGCGTCCGGGTCAGGAAGGCCTGGGCGGACGACGCCCGGCTGGACGCGCCGGTCCGGGTCCCGTGGGGAGGCACCGGGCCGGGTCGCGCTCTCGGGCTATCTCATGGAGAACGTCACCCACGCCTGGGATCTCTCCGAGGCGCTGGGTCACCCGCTCCAACTCGACCCGGAGCTGGCCGAGTTCGCGCTCGCCGTCGCCCGCCGGGTGCTGCCCGACGCCGAGCGGGACGCGGACACGCCCTTCGCGACGGCCCAGGCCGCTCCCGAAGGGGCCGACGCCTACGGGCAGTTGGCGGCGTGGCTGGGGCGGAAGCCGGTCAGCTGAGCCGGGCCCGCGCCAACTGCCGTGACTGCGCGACGAGTCGGTCCGCGCTGTCCCAGATCTCCGCGTCCTCCTCCAGGAAGCCGCCGGCCAGGTTGCGGGTGGTGATCGACACCCGCAACGGTCCCGGCGCGGGGCGGGCGCGGACGTGGACGGTGAGTTCGACCGTGGGGACCCAGCCCTTGAGGCCGATCTCGAAGGCGGTCGGAGGGAGCGCGTCCACGGCGAGGAGCAGGGAGAGCGGGTCCGCGTCGCGACCGTCGGCGAGGCCGAACCAGGAGCGCATCTCCCCTTGCCGGAGGGCGCGCCGAGCGCCCAGCCGAGGGTGGACGGGTCGAGCTTGAGCATCAGGCGGTCGGTGATGGCCGAACTGCCGGGGACCGGGGCGGGCCCGTCCGCCGGGCCGAAGCACTGGTCCATGGGCGGGAACACCGGCGGGCGGGCCGTCGTCCGGACGTCGTCGGGGAGGGCGTCCAGGTCGCCGTAGGAGGCGAGGACGCGGATGCGTTCCACCTCACGGCCCTCGTCGTCGTACTGGAAGAGGGAGGCCTGGCCGGTGGAGAGGGTGCGGCCGGTGCGGACCGTGTCCGTGCGGATCACCGCGGGGCCGGGCTGGGACGCGGTGAGGTAGTGCGCGGAGATCGTGAACGGGTCGCTGTGCGGCAGCGCGTCCGCGAGGGCGCGGCCCAGGACGGCGAGGAGGTAGCCGCCGTTGACGGCGCTGATGATCGTCCAGCCGGCCGAGAGGTCGATGTCGTAGACGCCCGGCGCGCGGCGGACGACCGCGGTGTCGCGGTCGAACTCGCTGTCGCCGATCACGGCCCGGGAGGCCGCCGGCGCGGATGCTGCTTCTGGCATGGATGAACCGTACAACAGCTGATTACTAAGCGGTAGCTTTGTTGTTGCGGGCATATGAAACCACCGACTGATCCTGGGCCGCCCGAGTGAGGAACCGGCAATTTCTTGGTAAGTGTCCGAACTCGTCCGTGACCCACGGCCCGTGATCCCCCTCTTTGGGGACATGAGCCTCACCGGGACTCCGTTCCTCTACACCGCAGTCGTGCTGACGATCGTCGCCCTCATACTGCCGCTCGTGCTGTGGTCGCGGATGCGCGGCCCCAAGGCCGTGCGCGTGGCGGCACGGGCCCTGATGCTGCTGTTCGCCCAGGCGACGGCCGTCACCCTGGTCTTCGTCATGGTCAACAACCAGAACAACCTCTACGACAACTGGGCCGACCTCCTCGGCACCGGCAACCACGTCCAGCAGGCCGCGAACCTCGGCAGGAATGGCACCGGGAACATCTCGCTGAAGCGGCTGCCCAAGGTCAGGCAGGACTTCTCCCCGCCGACGGGCCCGGGATGCGCGCGGCAGGCGGGGTCGAGGTCACCCAGCTCAAGGGCCAGGTGTCCGGCGTCAACGCCGAGGTGTACGTGTGGCTGCCCCCGCAGTACAAGGAGCCCGCCTACCGCCACCACAAGTTCCCGGTCGTCGAGCTGCTGCCGGGCTATCCCGGCTCGGCGAAGGCCTGGTTCGGGTCGCTGCACGCGAACGAGCAGCTGATGCCGCTGATGGAGAGCGGCCGGGTCGCGCCCTTCATCCTGGTCGCGCCGCGCACCAACCTGCTGGCCGGAGTCGACACCGGCTGCGCCAACATCACCGGCACGGTCAACGCCGACACCTGGCTGAGCGTCGACGTACCGAAGATGGTCATGGACAACTTCCGTGCCGAGCCCGCCCCTTCGGGCTGGGCGGTGGCCGGCTACTCGGCCGGCGCGCACTGCGCGGTCAAGCTCGCCGTCGCCCACCCGGACCGCTACCGCGCCGCCGTGGGCATGTCCGGCTACAACGACCCGATCGCGGAACGCAATTCACTCGCCGCCGCGAGCCCGGCCCCGCGTGCCGCGAACAACCCGTACCTGCTGCTGAAGGCCAAGAGGACCCCGCCGCCGATCGCCCTGTACATCTCCGGTGAGTCCGGCGACGGCTACGAGGCGGGCACCGCGCTGGCGTCCGTCGCGGAGGCGCCGACGGCCGTGCACGTGGTGTTCCTGCCGCGCAGCGCGGGCGGGCACACGATGGCGCTGTGGCGGCCCCAGGTGAAGGCCGTCTTCCGCTGGCTGACCCTGGAGATGGGCAAGAACCATCCGCACGCGAAGACCGGCACGACAACCACGCCTACTCCTCACGGACGGTCGACCGCCGGTTCCACGCACGCGGAGCTCGCCAGTGGAACCGCATCGCGAGCAGGCGCAGCACGAAAGCGGTGACGACCGCGAGCCCGCTGGTGAACGGGGTCACCGCGTCGTAGCGGATGCACACGGCGACCATGGTGGCGCCGACGATCGCGGGGACCGCGTACAGGTCGCGGTCCCAGCGGAGCAGGGACGGGGTCTCGTTGGCCAGCACGTCCCGCAGCACACCGCCGCCGACGGCGGACCCGAGACCGAGGGCCACCGAGGAGGTCAGGCCGAGCCCGTAGTCGTAGGCCTTCACCGTGCCGGTGACACAGAAGAGGCCGAGGCCCGCCGCGTCGAAGACGTTGACGCCGGACTGGATGCGCTCCACGTGCGGATGGAGGAAGAACACGAGGAGCGCGGCGAAGAGCGGGGTGCTGAAGTACCCCAGGTCCGTGAAGGCGGCCGGGGCACCGCCCCGATGATGAGGTCGCGGAACACCCCTCCGCCCAGCGCGGTGACCTCGGCGAGCACGGCGATGCCGAACACGTCGAAGTTCTTGCGGACGGCCAGCAGCGCGCCGGAGATGGCGAACACGAAGATGCCGACGAGGTCGAGCGTGTGCTGGACGGAGGGGCTGAACAGTTGCTGAAGCACCCCACATTGTTACTCGTGGGGATCGGTCGGCGGATCTCCCGTGGGGCTACAGGGTGGGCTTGCCCGGTGTGTACAGCCAGGTCTGGAACAGGTCGTCGAGCTGCTGCCCGCTGATCTTCTCGGCGAGCTTGATGAACCCGGCGGTGTCCCCGTTGCCGTAGCGGTGGAGCTTGGTCCAGGCGGGGAGCAGCTTGAAGAAGGCGGTGTCGCCGATGCGTTCGCGGAGCATCTGGAGGGTCATCGCGCCGCGCTGGTAGACGCCCGAGGCGAACATCGTGTCCCGCTGCGGGTCCGCCACCACGGTCTGCCAGAAGGCGTCGGTGGCGGGGCGGGAGTTGTAGCCGGCCAGGAACGAGTCGTGCGCGGTGCGGGTGCCCTGGTGCTCGGCCCACAGCCACTGGGCGTAGGTCGCGAAGCCCTCGTTGAGCCAGATGTCCTTCCAGTGCGCGACGGACACGGAGTCGCCGAACCACTGGTGGGCCAGCTCGTGCACGATCGTCGTCTCGTTGCGCACGGCCGAGTAGGCGGGCTTGCTCTGCACCTCCAGCGAGAACCCGGCCTCCGGCATGTCGTCGACGATCGCGCCGGTCTCCTCGAAGGGGTACGGCCCGAACAGCTGCGACCAGTAGTCGGTGGCGGCGGCCGTCACGGCGTACACGTCGACGCTGTTGCTGTTGGCGAGGACGGGGTCGATGGCGACGTAGATCGGTATGCCGCCGGGCGTCCTGCCGGTCTTGACGTCGAACTTCCCGATGGTGGCGGTCGCGAGATAGGTCGCCATGGGCTTGCTCTCGCGCCAGTGGGTGTACGTCGAGGCGCCCTTGCTGTACGTCGACACGAGCCGGCCGTTGGAGACTCCGGTGAGGCCCTTGGGGGCCTTGATGCGGATGTCGTAGGTGGCCTTGTCGGAGGGGTGGTCGCTGGACGGGAACCAGGTGGAGGCCGCGTTGGGTTCGCAGGCGACGAAGACGCCGTCGGGGGTCTTCATCCAGCCGTAGTCGGAGCCGAACACGATGGGTCCGTTGAGGGGTTCGGGGACACCGCCGTAGGTGACGGTGACCGTGAAGTCCCTGCCCTTGCGGAGGGAGTCCCCGGGGTGATGCGCAGTTCGTCGCCCGAGCGGGTGAACTGGGCCTGTCTTCCGTTCACTTGAACCTGGGTGACCTCCAGCTTCTGGAGGTCCAGGTCGAAGGAGGAGAGGTTCTGGGTGGCGCGGGCGGTGAGGGTCGTACGGCCGTCGAGACGGTCGGTGTCCGGGTTGTAGGCGACGTCGAGGGCGTAGTGCCGGGCGTCGAAGCCGCCGTTGCCGAGCTGGGGAAGTAGGGGTCGCCGATGCCGTCGGCGCCGGGGGTGGGGGCGGGTGAGGCGGCGATGACAAGAAAAGAGGCCGCCGCGGTGGCGATCGAGGCTGCGCGCGAAGCGCGTCGGCCAAGGGTGGTGGTGGGAGACGGGTGGGACCCCGGACGTGCCGAACGGGAGAGTGCCATGAGTCGTCCCTTCGGGTGCGTTTCCGATCAGACGGACACGCCAGACTCTGCACTCTCCCGTTTTGCCATGACCATGACTTTACCAACTCGTCATGTGCTACTTGGCAGTTGACTCCTGGTCGCCCGATTCGGCCTCGGGAGTCTCCGTCTTCGGGACCTCCGCCTCGGGAGCCACCGTCTTCGGCGCCTCCGGCTCGGAAGCCACCGCCGGCTTCTCCAGGACCGCCGCGCCCACCAGCTCCACCGCTTCCTTCGCGGCGCTCAGCAGGACGGTGTCCTGCGGGGCCTGGTCCGCGAAGTTCTCCGGGTGGTGGCAGGCGACCTGCTGGCCGGGCCGCAGCTCGATCAGCTGGGGCTCCTTCGTCCGGCAGATCTCCGTCGCCTTCCAGCAGCGGGTGTGGAAACGGCAGCCGCTGGGCGGCGAGATCGGCGAGGGGACGTCGCCCTTGAGCAGGATGCGCTCGCTCTTGGCGCCCCGGCGCTTGGGGTCCGGCACCGGCACGGCCGACATCAGGGCCTTGGTGTACGGGTGCATCGGCGCCTCGTACAGCGAGGTGCGGTCCGCGAGTTCGACGATCTTGCCGAGGTACATCACCGCGATGCGGTCCGAGACGTGCCGGACCACGGAGAGGTCGTGCGCGATGATCACGTACGTCAGGCCGAGCTCCGACTGGAGGTCGTCCATGAGGTTGACGACCTGCGCCTGGATCGACACGTCGAGCGCCGAGACCGGCTCGTCCGCCACCACGAGCTTGGGCTTGAGCGCGAGCGCGCGGGCGATGCCGATGCGCTGGCGCTGACCGCCGGAGAACTCGTGCGGGTAGCGGTTGAAGTGCTCGGGGCTCAGGCCTACCAGCTCCAGGAGGCGCTGGACCTCCTTCTTCACCCCGCCCTCGGGCTCCACGTCCTGCAGCCGGAACGGCGCCGAGACGATCGAGCCGATGGTGTGCCGCGGGTTCAGGGAGCCGTACGGGTCCTGGAAGATCATCTGGATGTCCCGCCGCAGCGGACGCATCCCGGCCGAGTTCAGGGTCGTGATGTCCTGGCCCTCGAAGTGGATCGAGCCACCCGTCGGGTCCTGGAGCCGGGTGATGACCCGGCCCATGGTCGACTTGCCGCAGCCCGACTCACCGACGACGCCCAGGGTCTCGCCCTTGCGCACCTCGAAGTCGATGCCGTCGACGGCCTTCACGGCGGCGACCTGGCGCTGCAGGATCCCCTTCTTGATGGGGAAGTGCTTCTTCAGGCCCTCGACCTTGAGCAGTACCTCGCGGTCCTCGGAGGAGGCCGCCTGCCCGGGCACGCCCGCGGTCTGCTTCTTCGTATCGCTCACAGCTTCGGCGCAATCTCTTCGGTCCAGATCCGCGTACGGTCCTCGGCCGGGAGGTGACAGGCGGACCAGTGCCCGCCGGCGACCTGCGCCAGCTCGGGACGCACGGTTCGCGTGACATCGCCCTTGGGGATGTCCGCGTACGGGCAGCGCGGGTGGAAGGCGCAGCCCGAAGGGACGTTGATGAGGCTCGGCGGCTGGCCCTTGACCGGGATGAGCCGCTCCGAGGTCTCCCGGTCGATGCGCGGCATCGAACCCAACAGGCCCCAGGTGTACGGGTGTTGCGGCTTCTCGAAGATCTCGTCGACGGGACCGCGCTCCACGCACCGGCCGCCGTACATGACCAGGACGTCGTCGGCGATCTCGGCGACGACACCGAGGTCGTGCGTGATGAGGACGACCGCGGAGCCGAACTCCTTCTGCAGATCCCGGATGAGGTCGAGGATCTGCGCCTGGACGGTGACGTCCAGGGCGGTCGTCGGCTCGTCCGCGATGAGCAGTTCGGGGTTGTTGACCAGGGCCATCGCGATCATGGCGCGCTGGCGCATACCGCCGGAGAACTCGTGCGGGTAGCCGTCGACACGCTTGGCCGGTTCGGGGATGCCGACCCGGTCGAGCATCTCGATGGCGCGCGTGCGGGCGGCCTTCTTGCTGACGTCGTGGTGGACCCGGTACGCCTCGACGATCTGGTCGCCGATCTTGTAGTACGGGTGCATCGCGGACAGCGGGTCCTGGAAGATCATGGACATCTGCTGGCCGCGGAGCTTGCGCACCTCGTCCGGCTGCGCCTCGACCAGTTCCTGGCCGTCGAGCCAGATCTCGCCGGACATCTTCACGTTCTTGCCGCGCGGGCCGAGCCGGTGCAGGCCCATGATCGCCAGTGAGGTGACGGACTTGCCGGAGCCCGACTCGCCCACGATGGAGAGGGTCTTGCCCTTCTCCAGCGTGAAGCTGAGCCCGTCGACGGACTTGACCAGGCCGTCGTCGGTCGGGAAGTGCACCTTGAGGTCGCGGACCTCGAGGAAGGCACTCGGCTTCCCCTTGCCGGTGGCGACGGGCTCGCCCACCGCGGCGTCAGTCGCGGACGAAGGATCAAGGTCGGTCACGAGAGCCTCACCCGCGGGTCGGCGGCGGCGTACAGAAGGTCCACCAGGAGATTTGCGATCACTACGAAGAACGCTGCGAGCAGGGTCACGCCGAGGATCGGGGGCAGGTCGTTGCTCTCGATCGACTGCACCGCGTACTGCCCGATGCCGTGCAGGGAGAACACCGACTCGGTGATCAGAGCGCCGCCGAGCAGCAGACCGAGGTCCATGCCGAAGACGGTGATGATCGGCGTCAGGGCGGCCCGCAGACCGTGCTTGACGACGACGTTGCGTTCCCGCAGGCCCTTGGCGCGGGCCGTGCGGATGAAGTCCTCGTTCATCGTCTCCAGCATGCCCGAGCGGGTGAGCCGCGCGTAGATGGCGGAGTACAGGAGCGCGAGCGAACACCACGCCGGGAAGAGGGTGTTGGCCCACTGCGCCGGGTTCTCGGTGAACGGGACGTAGGTGCGGCCGAAGATCGGCCACTGGTAGGTGAAGAGCAGGATGGCCAGGTTGCCCGTGAAGAACATGGGCAGCGAGACACCCGCGAGCGCCACGCCCATGAAGGCGCGGTCGAAGAACGACCGCGGCTTGAGCGCGGAGATCACACCGACCGTGACACCGGACAGCAGCCAGAGCACGGCGGCGCCGGCGGCCAGCGAGATGGTGACCGGAAGGCGGGAGGTGAGCTGCGGCCAGACCTCGACGTGGTCCTTGAAGGAGTAGCCGAAGCAGGGCGCGTTGCAGTGCACCGTGGTGGGGCCGAGGTTGTAGGTGGCGCCCGCCACGATCCCCTTGATGAAGTGCCAGTACTGCAGGTAAAGGGGCTGGTCCAGACCGAGGTTGTGCTTGACGGCGGCGATGTCCGCCGCCGACGGGCTCTTCCCGATGTACTGCTGGGCCAGTTGGTCCGCGGTCTGGCCGGCGAGCCGTGGCAGCAGGAAGAAGATGCCGAAGGTGACCGCGGAGACGACCAGCAGCAGGATCACCGCTGCGACCGTCCGACGGAGAATGTACGAGATCACGGGGATCGGCGCTGGTGCCCGCGGGCCGTAAAGCCCGCGGGCACCAATGCCTTCACCTGCCTTCCGGGGCTACGACTACTTCGCGGTGCCGATGTTGAGGTAGTCGTACTGGCCGCTGAAGGCCGCCGTCGACACCAGGTTGCTGTAGTTCGCCGGACGGGCGAGCAGGACCTTGAAGTAGGTCAGCGGCACCAGGGCCGCGTCGCTCATGGTCTGCTTGTCGATCTGGGCGTACATGCTGTTGCGGGTGGTCACGTCCTCCGTGCCGATGGCCTTGGCGAGGAGGTTGTTGACCGTCTTGTTGTCGTACTGCGACAGGTTGGTGTTACCCGAGGCACCGATCGCCTCACCGTTCAGGATCTGCTGCTCGAAGCCGTAGCCGGAGGGCCAGTCGGCACCCCACTGCATCATGATCAGGCCGATGTTCTGCTGCTCGGTGAACTTCGGGACACCCGCGTAGTCGGTGAAGTACTTGCCCGACGGGTACTGCTTCAGGCTGGCGTTGATGCCGACGGCCTTCAGCGAGTTGATGATCGCGGTGGCCGCGGAGATCTCCTGCGGACGGTCGCTGCGAGCCGACAGGTTCGTCGAGATCGCCGTCTTGCCACAGGCCTTCAGGGCGTCCTTGGCCTTGGTGACGTCACCCTTGTTGCCGGTGGTGGCGTACTGGTCGTCCTTCTGGTAGCCGGTGATGTCCGGCGGCAGGACGGTGGAAGCGATCTCACCGCGGATCGGGCCGCCCTCGGCGGTCTGCACCGAGACCTTGTCGATGGCGTACTCGACGGCCTTGCGGCACTGGATGTTGTCGAACGGCTTCACCTTGGTGTTGATCGCCATGTAGACGAGACGACCACCGAAGGTGTTGTCCGTGCCGGCCTTCTTGTCGGCCGAGGTGAGCAGCTGCGCCTGGGTCGCGGCCTGGACACCCGTACCACCCATGTCGATCGCGTTGCCCGCGAGGACATCCTTGTCGATCGTGTCGGCGTTCACCTTCAGGTTCACGACGATCTTGTCCGGGTACTGCTTGCGCAGCGGGTCCGACGCCGCGTTCCAGTTCTTGTTGCGCACGAGGACGGCCTGCTTGCCGTCCTGGTAGCTCTGGAACTGGTACGAGCCGGAGGACACGATGTTCTTGACGTAGTCGACGCCGGTGTCCTTCGCCTGCGGCACCGGAGCCGTCTGCGGCGCCGCGACCAGGTAGTCGAACTCCTGGAAGGCCGTGTTCAGGTGGAAGACGATCGTGGTGTCGTCCGGGGTCGCGATGGACTTGAGGCCTTCGGCGCTCTTGTCCTTGTACGGACCCTTGTAGTCCTTGCCGCCGACCAGGAACTGCTGGAAGTAGTTCGGGCCGAGGGAGAGCACGTCACGCGCGAAGTTGGAACGCTCCACGGCGTACTTGACGTCCTTGGACGTGATCGCCGAGCCGTCCTGGTACTTCAGGCCCGAACGCAGCTTGTACGTCCAGGTCTTGCCGCCGTCGCTGGAGACACCCTTGCTCGCGGCGAGGTCCGGGACCAGGGTGTTCCCCTTGGAACCGGGGCCGGGCTCGAACGTCATCAGCGGACGGGCGTACAGCCGGCTGAAGTTGTACATGTAGGCGTAGTACGTGTTGCCCGGGTCGAACGAGTCCGGAACGTCGGACAGTTCGTAGGTGACCGTCCCGCCCTTGTGGGTAGAGGCGTTGACGACGTCCTTGGTCGCTGCGTTGGCCCCAGCCGCCTTCGTACCGTTGTCACTCTTACTGTCATCGGCCTTGCTGCAACCTGCCATGAGCAGTGTCGCAGAGCCGATGGCCGCAACTGCGGCCAGCGCTGACCTTCGCATGATGGTCTGCTTCCTCCATTGTCGGAAACTTGGTGGACTCTCGGGTGCGGGCCCTAGCGGCTGCGGGGGTCGAGAGCGTCGCGGAGACCGTCGCCCAGCAGGTTGAACGCGAGGACGGTCACGAAGATGGCGAGGCCGGGAACGATCATGTACGCGGGGTCGACCTCGTAGTAGGTGACCGCGTCCCGCAACATGCCGCCCCAGGAAGCCTGCGGGGGCTGGATACCGACCCCGAGGAAGCTGAGGGACGCCTCGAAGAGGATGTTCGTCGGAATGAGCAGCGTCGAGTAGACGATGATCGGGCCGACCAGGTTGGGCAGCAGCTCCCGGAAGAGGATGTACGGCGCCTTGGCGCCCATCCCCGGGAGGCGTCCACGAACTCCCGCTCGCGCAGGGCGAGGGTCTGACCGCGGACGATCCGGCCCAGGTAGGGCCAGTTGAAGAAGCCGATGACGAAGATCAGCACGCACAGGTGCAGCGGCAGACCGTTGAGGCCGAAGGCACCGCCCTGAAGGGTCGCCGAGATGGCGATGGCGAACAGCAGCAGGGGGAAGGCGAGGAAGGTGTCCATCAGCCGGCTGATGATCGAGTCGACCCGGCCGCCGTAGTACCCCGCGACGACGCCGAGGATCGTGCCGATCACGTTCGACAGGATCGTGGCGCCGAAGGCGACGACCAGGGAGACCCAGGAGCCCTCGAGGATGCGGGTGGCCACGTCACGGCCGAACTGCGGGTCCACGCCGAGCGGGTGGTCCCAGCTCATGCCGCCCCAACCGCCCGTGGGCAGCGAGGTGTTGGCGTCGATCAGGTTCTGGTGGAAGGCGTCCGGGTCCAGGCCGAACAGCGCCTGGATGGGACGGGAGAGAGCCGCGACCAGGATCAGCAGGACGACGATGACGCCGCCGGCGACGGCGACCCTGTCCTTCTTGAAACGGGTCCAGGCGATCTGTCCAAGGGAACGGCCCTCGATCTGCGCCTTGTCGGCGCCGGCCAGCACAGCCTCCGGCTGCGCCCCGGCTTCCGCCCCCGTGGTCTCGATCGGTGCGGTCACTGTGACCCGACCCCTCTCGCCGGTGGTTACCGGCTTACGCCTGCCGCGGATTAGCGGCTTTGTCGACTTGCAGTGGACACGGGTACCTGGACCCTGTGTCTGAGTCGCGAGTCTTCAGCGTGGCTGCGATCACCCGCCAGGTCTGACGGCGAAAGTATGCGCAACCGTGATGCTTAACTAGGGATTCCGTTATCCGAACAGTGGGTAACGCCCCCGGACGCCGGGCACTTGGGACAGAACGGAGATCTGGCGTCTTTTGGGGCAACACACCGCCGTCTACGCGCGAAGAAATGTGTCGTAGACGTAAATCCTGCGGAGAAGCTGAGAAGAGGACTCGCGGGTTCAGTATCCACCACGGACGGGGGTATCCGTACCCGCCCGCCTGAGCGGGCGCCGCATGGGCCTCACGGTCGTAGAACGGGCGGGAGTTCGCCCGCAGCCACAGCGCCACCGGGTCGTACTCGTCGGACATCGCGACCGTCGACACCGGCAGCCCCTCGGGGACCGCGCCGATCGACTGCTGCATCATGCCGCGGACCGAGTCCACCGCGGGCGGGCTGGTGTCGTAGACGTCCAGACCGATCGCGAGATACGGCGCTCCGAGCGCGGGCTGCACCCAGGCGCGGCGCAGCGCCCTGACCGCCGGGGTGCGGTGGGCGTTCTGCGTGAGCAGGGCGTAGAACTGGGGGATCTCGATGCCCGGCTCCGACAGGCGCAGGGGCCCGGCCGGCTGGCGTTCCAGGCCGGTGGCGATTCTGCGGAGGTCGAGCCACGGGATGCCGACGCCGCCGCCGGGGGCGTGCGGGTTCAGCCAGAGGCCGAAGTGGTCGGGGTACAGGGTGCGGGCCACGTCCAGGCCGTCGACCACCTCGTACGAGCGGTTCCAGCCGCTCGCGGAGAGTTCCTGGGCCGAAGTGACGCACGGGGCGTACCCGTGGCCCTCCACCTGCATGTTTCCGTACTGGGCGTCCGGGGAGCCGGACTGGCCGTGCCACAGCAGCATCCAGATCTGACCGGGTGGGGGTCGCGAGGGCGCGCAGGAGCGCCTCGTAGGCGTCGTAGCGCCCGGGGTCACCTGGCGCAGCATGTGCTCGACCTGGCCGGTCGCTGTGCCGCTGGCGCTCACGTGTACCGCCCCTTCTGGTAGTTGGCCTGCGTTGGGAAACAGCTTAAGCGCCGTAGGGGTGGGGGCCCGTGGTGCGTTCGCGAGTGCCGGTCGAGTGTGGCTGGTCGCGCAGTTCCTCGCGCCCCTTCGGGACGCCTCAGTGACCCTGTGTATAGAAGGGACGCACCGTCTGCCTCATCCACTCCGCCACCGGGTCCTGCGTCACGTCCAGGAGGACGAGGTTCACCTGCCACTGAACCGTTACCCGGCCCAGTGCTTTTGCCAGGGCTTCCATCGGGGCCGCTCTCAAGTCGCCGTCCCAGTTGGTGAGTTCCACGCCCACGAACATCACCGGGGCGGCTGTTTCGATGGCGGCGAGGCAGCGGCGGGCCGTGGCGACCACGCCGATGGCCGCGAACTCGGCGGAGGCGGCGGCGAGGAAGTCGACCGGGTCGTCCTGCCAGTCGGGTTCGAAGAGGCGGACCCGGCCGCCGCTGGTGGGGCCGTCCAGCGCGGTGCGGCCGAAGCGGCACAGCTCGGCCACCGCGAGCGGCGGGAGCGGGACGCCGACCGTGCCGCCGGGGTTCACCGCGATGCCGACCTGCGGGGGCAGCCCGCGGGCGAACTCCACCGCGGGCGCGATGGTGAACGACAGATGCGAGCCGACGACCTGCCGGAACTGCTCCTCGGAGCTGAAGACCGGGACGTAGGCCTGCCCCTCGATGTCGAGGGTGGGCAGGTCCAGGGGACCGCTCTGTGGGCCGCCGCCGCTGGGGAGCGGGACCCAGACGAAGCTGCGGCCGAGCACCTCGACGATCCGGCCGCCTGCCGAGGGCATGCCGAGGGACACCGAGAGCACCTCCTCCAGCTCGTTGCCCGGCCATCCGCCGTGCGGATGCGGGTGGGGGTACGCCTGTCCGGGAAGTCCGCCGGGAAGTCCATCTACCTACCGCCTGCTGGTGAAACCGCCTGCTGTAACCCTGCTGTGGCTGAAAAGGCTAGCGGCTCAGTCCGCGAAGTCGATCCGGCACAGCACGTCCGCCGCGTCCCGGTCCAGGAGGACCGCCGAGCCCACGCCGTGCGGGAGTTCGCCGCGCTCCACCGAGCGCAACAGGCGCGCGGCGGCCCGCCGGTGGCGCAGGAACGCGTACCGCGAGACTCCCCGCCCCCGCTCGCGCTGGCCGTCGAGCGCGGTGTCCGGGGTGACGTCGAGGAACACCAGGTGCAGGGTGCCGCCCCGGCGTCCGGCGGCGCGGGCCAGCCAGCCACGCACCCAGGTCTGCGTGCCGCAGTCGTGCACGACGGCTCCGGACGCGGAGCGCAGGGCGCGGTGCAGCCCGGCGTAATGAGCGAGGCGGACCAACGGGCGGTACACCGCGTACGGGAGGAGGCCGGGTGTGCGGGTGTCCCAGCGGTCGCGGGTGTCCTGGCTGTCGACGCGGACCCCGCCGGCCGTCACCGCGCGCCGCATCAGCGTGGACTTGCCGCTGCCGGGCAGGCCGGTGACCACGACCAGGTCGCGGGGGCCGAAGCGGAGTCCGTGCGGGCTGTGCCCCGCGCGCTCGCGGAGGTCGCGGACGACCGGTGCCGGGCGGGCCCGGCATGCCTCTTCGGCCGGGGCGGAGGGTTGCTTGGGCAGTGCTGCGGCCGAGGTCGTGGCGTACACCGTGGTCCTTGTCACCGTGATCGTCCTCCCTGCGGGGTCAGGAAAGGTTCTCCCCACCAAACGTAAAGAGAAGGTAATGCACGGCGTCTCGCGGTTCGGTGCGCGTCCGGCCACAGGCCTGTTACAAAGCCTGTGCGATGATGTGCCCGCCTAACTGCATACCGGCCGCTTGAATCCGCGCGGGAGAGTCCCCAGGCATCTGTTGCTGGGGCGCCGAAGGAGCAAGTCCCTCCCTTGAATCTCTCAGGCCCCGTTACCGCGCGGGCGAGGCACATCTGAAAAGCGGACCTCCGGTCACGGTGGTCCCACCCAAGGTGCAACCCGTGACCCGAGCGGTCATGGCGAACCTCTCAGGTCCCGATGACAGATGGGGAGGAACGACCTCGCCGTCATGCCTTGGGAGACCGACCGATGAGCAGTACCGCCACCCCTGAGAAGCGCCGCACCGCGCTCGACGCGCTGCACCGCTCGCTCGGTGCGACGATGACCGACTTCGCCGGCTGGGACATGCCGCTGCGCTACGGCTCGGAGCGCGACGAGCACCTCGCCGTCCGCACGAAGGCCGGCCTCTTCGACCTCTCCCACATGGGCGAGATCACCGTCACCGGACCCGAGGCCGCCCAGCTCCTCAACTACGCCCTCGTCGGCAACATCGCCTCCGTGGGTCCCGGCCGCGCCCGCTACACCATGATCTGCCGGGCCGACGGCGGCATCCTGGACGACCTGATCGTCTACCGGCTCGCCGAGACCACCTACATGGTCGTCGCCAACGCCTCCAACGCGCAGGTGGTGCTGGACGCGCTCACCGAGCGGGCCGCGGGCTTCGACGCGGTCGTCCGCGACGACCGTGACGCCTACGCGCTGCTCGCCGTCCAGGGCCCCGCGTCCCCGGCATCCTCAAGTCGCTGACCGACGCCGACCTCGACGGCCTGAAGTACTACGCCGGTCTGCCCGGCACGGTCGCGGGCGTCCCCGCGCTGATCGCCCGCACCGGCTACACCGGCGAGGACGGCTTCGAGCTGTTCGTCTCCCCGCCGACGCCGAGAAGCTGTGGCTCGCGCTGACCGAGGCCGGGGCGCGGGCGGGGCTGATCCCGTGCGGCCTGTCCTGCCGCGACACCCTGCGCCTGGAGGCCGGGATGCCGCTGTACGGCCACGAGTTGTCGACCTCCCTCACCCCCTTCGACGCCGGGCTCGGCCGGGTCGTGAAGTTCGAGAAGGACGGCGACTTCGTCGGGCGCGACGCCCTGGAGGCCGCCGCCGAGCGCGCCGCCTCGCAGCCCCCGCGCGCCCCTCGTCGGGCTCGTCGCCGAGGGCCGCCGGGTCCCGCGCGCCGGCTACCCCGTCGTCGCCGACGGCCAGGTGATCGGCGAGGTCACCTCCGGCGCCCCCTCCCCACCCTGGGCAAGCCGATCGCCATGGCCTACGTCGACGCGGCGCACGCGGCGCCGGGCACGGCCGGTGTCGGCGTGGACATCCGGGGCAGTCACGAGCCGTACGAGGTCGTGGCGCTGCCGTTCTACCAGCGCGAGAAGTGACAGTCGTCGTAGCGTCTCGTATGTGACCTGGGGCGGATCGCCCCGGTTCGCCGTTGCCCCTCGTAGTCCCCATTCACCAGCACTCCCCGCGTACAGGAGAATTCAGGCCATGAGCAACCCCCAGCAGCTGCGCTACAGCAAGGAGCACGAGTGGCTGTCGGTCGCCGAGGACGGCGTCTCGACGGTCGGCGTCACCGAGTACGCGGCCAACGCGCTCGGCGATGTCGTCTACGCCCAGCTCCCCGACGTCGGCTCCACGGTGACCGCGGGCGAGTCCTGCGGTGAGCTGGAGTCGACGAAGTCGGTGTCCGACCTGTACTCGCCCGTCGGCGGCGAGGTCACCGAGATCAACGAAGATGTCGTGAACGACCCGTCGCTGGTGAACTCGGCCCCCTTCGAGGGCGGCTGGCTGTTCAAGGTGCGCGTCACGGAGGAGCCGGGCGACCTGCTCTCCGCCGACGAGTACACCGCGTTTTCCGCCGGCTGAGGAGTCGTAGAAACATGTCCGTCCTGAACACGCCCCTGCACGAGCTCGACCCGGACATCGCCGCCGCCGTCGACGCGGAGCTGCGCCGGCAGCAGTCCACGCTGGAGATGATCGCCTCGGAGAACTTCGCTCCGGTCGCGGTCATGGAGGCGCAGGGCTCGGTCCTCACCAACAAGTACGCGGAGGGTACCCGGGCCGTCGTTACTACGGCGGCTGCGAGCACGTCGACGTGGCCGAGCAGATCGCGATCGACCGGGTCAAGGAGCTGTTCGGCGCCGAGTACGCCAACGTGCAGCCGCACTCGGGCGCCTCCGCCAACCAGGCCGCCCTGTTCGCGCTGGCCCAGCCCGGCGACACCATCCTCGGCCTCGACCTCGCGCACGGCGGTCACCTGACCCACGGGATGCGGCTGAACTTCTCCGGCAAGCAGTTCAACGTCGTCGCCTACCACGTGGACCCGACGACCGGCCTCGTCGACATGGCCGAGCTGGAGAAGCTCGCCAAGGAGCACCGGCCGAAGGTCATCATCGCGGGCTGGTCGGCGTACCCGCGCCAGCTGGACTTCGCCGAGTTCCGCCGGATCGCGGACGAGGTCGAGGCCTTCCTGTGGGTCGACATGGCGCACTTCGCGGGCCTGGTCGCGGCGGGGCTGCACCCGAACCCCGTGCCGTACGCGGACGTCGTCACGTCCACCACCCACAAGACGCTCGGCGGCCCACGCGGCGGGATCATCCTCGCCAGGCAGTCCTTCGCGAAGAAGCTCAACTCCTCGGTCTTCCCCGGCTTCCAGGGCGGTCCGCTGGAGCATGTGATCGCCGCGAAGGCGGTCTCCTTCAAGGTCGCGGCGGGCGAGGAGTTCAAGGAGCGGCAGCGGCGTACCGTGGAGGGCGCGCGGCTGCTGGCCGAGCGCCTGGTGCGGGACGACGTGAAGGCCGTAGGGGTCGACGTGCTGTCCGGTGGTACGGACGTGCACCTGGTCCTGGTCGACCTGCGGAACTCCGAGCTGGACGGCCAGCAGGCCGAGGACCGGCTCCACGAGGTCGGCATCACGGTCAACCGGAACGCCGTCCCGAACGACCCGCGGCCCCCGATGGTCACCTCCGGCCTGCGCATCGGTACGCCGGCGCTGGCGACCCGCGGCTTCACGGCCGAGGACTTTGCCGAGGTCGCGGACGTCATCGCGGAGACGCTGAAGGCGCCCGGTCCCTTCGGGGAGGCCGCCGTGGCGGGCCTGAAGGCCCGCGTCACCGCGCTGGCGGAGAAGTACCCGCTGTACCCCGGGCTGTAATACGGCCCACCGGGCCGTAGCCGCCCGCCGGGGACACCGGCGCACACTGGGAGGTGCGCGCCGGTGTCCCACCCCCTCGCACCACCCTGCTTGTCTGCGTTCTGAGGAGTCACCGTGGCCATCTCGGTCTTCGACCTGTTCTCGATCGGCATCGGCCCGTCCAGCTCCCACACGGTCGGCCCGATGCGGGCCGCCCGCATGTTCGCGCGCCGGCTGCGCAACGAGGAGCTGCTGGACTCCGTCGCCTCCGTCCGCACCGAGCTGTACGGCTCCCTCGGCGCGACCGGCCACGGCCATGGCACCCCGAAGGCGGTGCTGCTCGGCCTGGAGGGCGAGTCGCCGCGCTCGGTGGACGTCGAGAAGGCGGACGAGCGGGTCGAGCGCATCAAGGAGTCGGGCCGCCTCAGCCTCCTCGGCGAGCACGAGATCCCCTTCTCCTACGACGCCGACCTGAAGCTGCACCGCCGAAAAGCCCTGCCATACCACGCGAACGGCATGACGCTGTGGGCGTACGACGCGGCGGGCACCGAGCTCCTCTCCAAGACGTACTACTCGGTGGGCGGCGGTTTCGTCGTCGACGAGGAAGCGGTCGGCGCCGACCGGATCAAGCTGGACGACACCGTCCTCAAGTACCCGTTCCGCACCGGCGACGAGCTGCTTCGCCTCACCCAGGAGACCGGCCTGTCGATCTCCGCGCTGATGCTGGAGAACGAGCGCGCCTGGCGCACGGAGGAGGAGATCCGGGCCGGGCTGCTGGAGATCTGGGGCGTCATGCGGGCGTGCGTCTCGCGGGGCATGTCACGGGAGGGCATCCTGCCCGGCGGCCTGCGGGTCCGCCGCAGGGCCGCCATGTCGGCACGCCAACTCCGCGCGGAGGGCGACCCGTTGGCCCACGCGATGGAGTGGATCACGCTCTACGCGATGGCCGTGAACGAGGAGAACGCGGCGGGCGGCCGCGTGGTCACCGCCCCCACCAACGGCGCCGCCGGCATCATCCCGGCCGTCCTGCACTACTACATCAACTTCGTGCCCGGCGCCGACGAGGAGGGCGTGGTCCGCTTCATGCTCTCCGCCGGCGCCATCGGCATGCTCTTCAAGGAGAACGCCTCCATCTCCGGCGCGGAGGTCGGCTGCCAGGGCGAGGTCGGCTCCGCCTGCTCGATGGCCGCGGGCGCCCTGGCCGAGGTCCTCGGCGGCTCCCCGAACAGGTCGAGAACGCCGCCGAGATCGGCATGGAACACAACCTCGGCCTCACCTGCGACCCCGTCGGCGGCCTCGTCCAGATCCCCTGCATCGAACGCAACGGCATGGCCGCGGTGAAGGCGGTCACCGCCGCGCGGATGGCGATGCGGGGGACGGGTCGCACAAGGTCTCCCTCGACAAGGTCATCAAGACGATGAAGGAGACGGGGGCGGACATGAGCGTGAAGTACAAGGAGACGGCTCGGGGTGGGCTTGCGGTGAACATCATCGAGTGCTGAGGGCGTAGACCTTCCCACTGGACGACGGGGACCCGGCGGTGGTCGACGGCCTGGGCACCGACCACCGCGCGTATCCTGGCGGACCCGCGGGGCGTCGGCACCTCGGGCGGCACCACCCCGACAGCGTCGAGGCGATGGACGCCGACGATCAGCTCCTTCCACCTCGCGGACCAAATCCCCGACGCCGAGCTGAGCATCTACCCCGACTCGGGCCACGGCGCCCTCTTCCAGCACCATGAGCTGTTCGTCCGCCAGTCGCTGGACCTCCTGCGCGGCTAGGCGCCGTCCGAAGGGGAGTTGACGGTGACCGGGTAACGATGGACGGGCGGCAGCCCGGGCAGCAGTCCGGGCCACACCGTGTCGATGACATGCGCGCTCGGCGTGAACAGCGGCTGGGGCAGCGTCGGTAGATCGGCGGCCTCGTGCCACTCCCACCGGTGGACCAACTCCGGTTCGGTGACGGCCGGTTCACCGGTGAAGGCGTCGACACGCACAGCACCCGTCAACCGAGGGATGCCATGGGTCGAGTCCATCAGGAGGGCCAGCAACCGCGCCCCACCCGGCTCGACCCGCAGTCCCGTCTCCTCCGCCAACTCCCTTACGCCCGCCTCGAGAAAGCCCTCACCGGGGTCGTTCTTACCCCGGGCAACTCCCACACCCCGCGCACCGACCACCCCAGCAGGATCCGCCCCGCCGCGTCCGTCACGACGACACCCGCGCCGGTGAGGGCATGCGGCGCGGGCCGTTTCTTGGCGCCGCAGGAGACGGGCGCGGCAACGGGATCACGCAGAACGACGAACGCGAGCCCGTCCGCGTCGTACCGCTCGGCGCTCCCCACCCCGCGCACAACACACCCAACTCGTCGTCATCCAGAGCGACGGAACGTTTGGCATCCCCACGCTCTCCACGACGGGCGTGATCACACAGACGACCCCACCCGGCCGCAACCGCTCACGAAGCCGGTTCATCACTCGGGTACGGTCGCGCACGAAGGCCCAGCTGAGCCGGAAGGTGATCAGGTCGTAGGCGGGCGACAGGACGTCGAGACCGCCCCGCTCGATGTCGAGCAAGTGGTAGGCCACCGCACCGGGTTGGATTTCGGCGCGGGCGAGAGCGGCGGGGGCGAAGTCGACGGCATCGACCTCGTACCCCAACTCGGCCAGATGCCCGGCGAGTTCACCCACCCCACAGCCGACGTCCAGGGCGCGTCCCCGCCTCCCGGCACCGGTGCGTGCTCGGCGAGCAGAGCCCGTTCGGTGTCTCTCAGCGGGCTGAAGGAGTTGCCGTCGGCGTAGTGCGTGTCCCATGCGTCGGTCACGGTGTCGGTGTGCTCCCTTCGAGGCGGCGGACAGCGGGCGTGGTGCTCAGTGGTCGTTCGACAAGGGAAGCAGCTCCGCGAACAAGCCGCCGCCGTGGGCGAGTTCGTCGTACGTGCCTCATCGGGCGGCCCCTTCGCTGCGGCGGGACAGCAACTCCCCAGCCCCGCGGCCGCGTTCCGCCGCTCCGGCCGCCCCGCCGACCGAGTGCAGGGCCGTGAGGCAGAACAGGGCGCGTTTCTCCTCCGGCAGGAGGCGGCGGCCGTAGCCGGTGAAGAAGGCGGCCTTCAGGCGGGGGCGTTCGGCCCAGGGCCGCAGGCCGGCGGTACGAAGTCCTGGACCACGGGGGCGAACCGGGCGCGGTCGAAGTCGGTGAGGGCGAGAGGTTCGCGGATGCCGGACCAGCGCAGGGTGTGTTCGTCCACGCGGCCGTGGACGTAGCCGAGCGGGACCCGCCCGACGGTACGGAGTTCGGCGGCGTGGGCGAGCACGAACTCCCTTTCCGCCGGGGGCATTTGGTCGCCCGCCGCGTGGACGACGCGCTCGGCGCTGTCGGCGGTGCGCAGGAGTGCCCGCGATGCCTCCTCGCGTGCGGCCGGGGTCAGCTTCCCGGCCTGGTGGACCTGCGCGACGAGGGCGCCGGCCTTCCGGTGCACCGACTCCAGCGCGGCGCCGGTCGAGCGGAGGGCGTTCAGGGGGACACCGGGCGCGGCGGTCATGATCAGGGCGAGGTGCTGGGCCGAGGTCGCGGTGAGGCGGGGTGCGCGGCCGGGGCCGAGGTAGGACACGGCGTGGCGGTGGGCGAAGGTCTCGCGGGCGAAGGCGTGGGGAGGCGGCGAGTTTCACACAGAAGCGTTGCCCGGTGTCGGGACGTGTCATGACCTCCCATACGCGCGCGACGTGGCCGGCGGAGGTGTCGCCGAGATAGGTGAGGGGGCCGATGACGGATTCGGCCCAGGCCCGGACGGGGTCCGGCAGGGTGGTCGCTCCGGTCATGCCCCCACCTCGGTGCGCGTCGTGACGTATCCGCGAAGCCGGCGCCCGTGGCGTCAACCTCGTGCAGCGCGGGGAGGGGCGGGGCCGCGAGCGAGGTGGTCCGATGTTCGAACGCGAGCGGGGTGAGCACGGGGACGGGCACGGGATTCATGGCAACTCCTGCGGTCGGTGCGGTGACTCGGTGCCACAAGAACGTGCCTGATCAAGGAGCCGTCACGGGTGCGGGCGGGCGAACCGTCGGACGAAAGTTCGAGAATGCGGGCGTACCCCTAGGGGCTACTGAGAGGCATGGTCACCACGCGATGTTCGATCGGCCGCACCGGAAGCCGTCACCTGATCGAGGGATTGCCGACACCGGGTCCATCCGCTGAGCCGACACCGGGTCCATCCGCCGAGCCGACACCTGGTCCCTGCGCTGAGCCGACCCCGGACACGCCGAAACCGCCCCGGTGGCGCGGGGATGTGGCCACCGGGACGGTGCATCGGGAGGGGACTCGGGTCGCGAGGACGTCTCCAGGGGGAGCCTGTTCGGGCGGGCTCCGGTGTTAGGCCGGTGCTCCGACCGCGAGGTCCGACGCGTCGTCGGGACGCACCTCGCCGTCCTCGTCGACGTCCGGGGGATCGTCGACAGGGCCGTGGCGTGCAGGTCCTTCGTGCGCAGCATCGTGAAGCCGATGACCGCGGCGATGAAGCCGAGGATCGCGCTGAGGGTCATCGCGCCGTGGAACGCGTTCATGAACGCGTCCTGTCCGGCGGCCAGTACCTTCTCGCGCAGCGGTCCCGCGGCCTGGGCTACGGCGTCGAGGCCACCGGCGCTGATGCCGTGCGAGGCGGTCTCCGCGGCGTCCGCGCCGAGCTGCTTCCCGGCGGCCGAGGACGTGAAGTCCTGGGTCACGGTGTGCTGGAAGAACGCGCCGATACCGGCGATGCCGACCGCGATGCCGACCTGCTGGAAGGTCTCGTTGATGCCGGACGCGACACCGGACTTGGCCGGTTCGGTGACCCCGATGGCGAGGGCCGCGCGGGCCGGGTTGAAGGCGCCCATGCCGAGGCCCGCGATGACAAGCGCCGGGATCAGCACGGTCCAGGACGAGTCGGCCTCGGTCAGCCGCAGGCACAGGATGCCGATCGCCATGACCAGGGTCGAACCGCCCAGCAGGAACCGGAACGGCACCTTGCCGATGAGACCGCCGCCGAGTGCGCCGGCGACGAACATCGCGCCGGTCAGCGGCAGGAACCGCAGCCCGGTGCCCCACGCGTCGACGTGCAGCATGTTCTCCAGGTAGCTGGTCTCGAAGAACACCGACGGCAGCGCGCCGGCGTTGCCGATCATCGCGACGAGGGAGATGCCGACGAAGGTCGGGTTGCGGAAGAACGCCGGGTCGATCAGGGCGCGTTCACCGAGACGGCGCTCGATGGCGACGAAGACGACCAGGAAGACGACGCTCGCGGCGTAGAGGCCGAGGGTGGTGCCGCTGGTCCAACCCTCCACCGGCCCACGGATGGTGGCGTACACCAGGGCGCCCAGCGCGAGGCTGAACGTGGCGAGACCGGCCCAATCCGTGGGGTGGGCCTTCTTGTTGAGGGACTCGCGGACCCGCAGCGCGCCGATGAGGATGGCGAGCACGCCGACCGGCACGTTGATGTAGAAGATCCAGCGCCAGGACAGCGCGTTGATCAGCGAGCCGCCGATGAGCGGTCCGGTGGCGACGGCGAGGCCGACGGCGGCACCGAACGCGGTGAACGCGGTGGCCCGCTCCTTGCCGTGGAACTCATGGCTGAGCATGGCGGGGCCGACCGCGAACATGATGGCGGCGCCGACGCCCTGGATGGCCCGGAACCAGCTCAACTCCCCTGCTCCGTCGGCCAGTCCGCAGGCCAGCGAGGCGGCGGTGAAGATGGCGAAGCCGACCTGGAAGACCTTCTTGCGGCCGATCCGGTCGGCGAGCGAGCCCGCCGCGACGAGGAAGATCGCCAGCGTGAGGGCGTAGGCGTCGAACACCCACTGCAGGTCGGCGAAGCTGCTGCCCAGGGACTTGTGGATCTGCGGCAGCGCGATGGAGACCACGCTCAGATCGAGCATCAGCATGAACGAGCCCAACGCGACGATCCCGAGTGTCCACCACCTAGTGGGAGAGGGTGCGCGTTCTGCGGACATGCGGGGACCTTCCAATCAACAGGAACTTTGGACCTTGGGATCTCTAGATGATGGAAATCTAGATGATTGGAAAGCCGCGAGTCAATGCCACCCCGCCCGGCGCGCCGCGCGCGATCACCCTGAGTGACGATCTCCGGGCACGACAAAGCCCGCGGTGCCGACCGGCACTGCGGGCTTGCCCGAATCCAGGGATGTCCTACGTCAACTCACGGGCACACGAAGTCAACTCGTCGGCGTACCGCCTCAACTCACCTGCCTGCCGCGTCAGTTCACGTGCGCACCGCGTCAGTTACGCACGCACTACGTCAACTACCGGCCACTCGGGGTCAGTCCGAACACACCGACGCGGGCCAGCGCCCGGCCATCAGCACGCCCAGCATCTTGCGCAGCACCCCGCGCTCGTCCTCCGACAGCGCGCCGAAGAACGCCGACTCGACCTCCGTGGCCACCCGGTCCGCCGTCGCGAGGGCCTCGCGGCCGGACTCGGTGAGGATCAGGTTGTAGCGGCGCCGGTCGGCGGGGTTGCGGCGGCGCTCCACATGTCCGTCGCGCTCCATCTCGTCGATCACCGTCACGACCGTGGTCGGATCGAGGTTGAGCAGCCGGCTCAGGTCCTGCTGGGACAGCTCGGGTCCGCCGGCCAGCGCGGCCAGCACGAAGAAGTAGCGGATGCGCATGCCGACCGAGCCCAGCGCCTTCTCCACGTCCTCCACCAGCACCAGCCCCGCCTTGTGGAGCAGGTACCCGGGACGTTCGGCGATGAGGAAGTCCTCCCGGGGGACACCCCGTTCTGCTCCGTGCCTGCAGTGCGCACCATGAGCCGACTCCTTCGATCGTTGCAATCTCCACCATCGAAGATACAACGTTCTCCCGCGACAGCACCCCTCTCCGCCAGGGGAATCGGCCAGGCCGCGACCCGCCGGTACGGAGCGCCGGTCGCCCGGCGTTCGGACCCGGGGTCACATGGAATTCATCAGTCCGCCTCCGAAGGCAAGACCTCGGACGGTTATCGGGATGCAAAATCCAGCGGAATGCAGCCATCCGCATAAGGGGAAATGGAACTGGTCGTTCTCCAGTGATCTTCGAGGTCAGCCACCAAGTGATCGATCACGGAATCGAACGTTCGGCAAGGGCTTCGGAAACGCCGCGTGACCTGAGTCACGTGGCACCAAGTAGCGCGCCTGCTACGCTCTCGAAGCGCCTGGCCAGAACATTGCACTCTGCGACCGGGCCACACACGGGAAGAAACCGCGCTTCGCGCAACGGGGGTTTCAACATGTTTATACATTCGACCAGCTGTTGTATCGGACAACGCTGACGACGAGGACAACGCGCCCATCGGCGCTGGTCAGACGCTACTGAACTGACTCTCCGCACAGTGCTGCGCTTTTTTGCATCGCGCCGTGCGCTTCTTTCGCCTGCATTCTCCACTGCGACGTGTATTCATTCGTCACTTCCGCACGTCCACTTTCAGGTCCGTTTATCGGGCAGGGCTGTGTCATCACGCCACTGCCCTCTCCGGCATGGAATGGAAAGCTCATGGAAAGCTCAAATAACCAGTCGAGCACTGCCCTCGCGGAGGCCTTGGAGGGTTGGCTCGGGGACCCCGAAGTGGAATCGAACGCCCTGTCCTTCGCCGGTGCGCTCGCGCTCGACGAGCGGGACGAACTGCCCGCCGCCGGAATCGACCAGGTCCGCGCCTTCGGCTTCAACCGGTACTTCGTCCCGGAGTGGCTGGGCGGTGATCTGCGGGCCGCCGAGGACATCCTCATGCTGACCCGGGTGATCGCCCGCAGGGACATGAACGTCGCGGTGAGCGAGAGCACCCAGGTCTGGATGATGCTCGCGTGGATCGGCGGCGACGCCGAGCAGCAGGCGAAGTACGCGGCCACGGTCCTGCGCGGCGGGGTCGTCCCGTGTCTGGCCTACTCCGAGCCGGGGCACGGCGCCGACCTGGCCGCCAACCGGTTCACGGCCGCCCCGGACGGCGACCAGTACGTGCTGTCCGGCGAGAAGTGGCCCATCAACCGGGGCCGCACCTCCACCCACGTGGTCCTGCTCGGCACCACCGGTGACGAGCACACCCCGGCCAAGCGTCAGCAGTCCATGTTCCTGGTGGACCGCGAGCAGGTCATCTCCGGCGAGGTGACCGGCGTCCCGCGCGTCCCGACCTACGGTCTGCGCGGCTGCGACATCAGCGGCGTGGCCTTCGACAACGCCCGCGTGGACGCCACGTCCCGCCTCGGCGCCGAGGGCGAGGGCCTCGAACTCGCCCTGCGCGGCCTGCTGATCACCCGCACCTTCTGCACCGGCCTGTCCCTGGGCACCGGCGACACGATGCTCCGCACCGTCGCCGACTTCCTCTCCGACCGCATCCTCTACGACGGTCCCGCGAACGAGATCCCGTACGTCACCGAGTCCCTCGCCAACGCGTACCTGAGCCTGCTGGTCGCGGAGTGCGAGAGCCTGGTCGCGATGCGCGGACTGCACCTGTACACCGAGCAGTTCAGCATCTGGGGCAACCTCGCGAAGGTGCAGGTGGCCCGCCTGGTCGACACCAACAGCAAGGTGCTGGCCCGCACACTCGGCGCCCGCTACTTCCTGCGCGCCGCCGAACACGTGGGCACGTTCCAGAAGATGCTCCGCGACGGCGCCGTCGTCTCGGTCTTCGACGGCAGCGAGCCGGTCTGCCTGGACTCGCTCGCGCTCCAACTCCCCGCACTGGCCAAGGCACATGGGCACGACCGGGACGAGGACTGGCGTCCGCTGTACGACCTGCGGGCCGAGCTGCCCGCCTTCGAGCCGCACCGGGTGAGCGTCTTCGGACGCGGCCGGGACGCCACCTTCGCCAGCCTGCCCGCACTGATCGAGCGCCTCGCGGAACTGGAGCCGTCCGACGGCCTCGACGACGACCGGCTGACCGCGCTGCGCGCCCAAGCGGAGGACCTGCGGCTGGAGTTGGACGAGCTGCTCGCCCGCGTGACCGAGATCCGCCGCTCGACGGCCGGTCAGCCCTCGCCGACGACGAAGACCAGCAAGTCCACCGCACCCCGCCTCATCCGGGTGGCGGAGGAGCTCAGCTCCCTGCACGCCAAGGTCGCGGCCCTCGGCGTCTGGCTGTTCAACCGGGACCACCTCGACGCGTTCTTCGCGGACGGCGAGTGGCTGCACGCCGCGCTGGAGCGCCGCCAGGTCCACCAGTACGAGGTCGGCGACCTCGAACAGACCACCGCCCGGCGGCTGTTCACCCGTATGAACACCCAGCGCGCCGACCACGAGTTCTTCTCCGTCCGCACGGTCCGCATGGCCGCGCCCGGAGCCCGTGAGACCGGCCGCGACGACGCCGCGTCCACGACAGCCGCATGAACGACATCCCTGATCAGCACCGCATACCGGCCGGAAGGTATCGACCTGTGATGAGTACGACCGACACGACCACCACCCCGGGCACGACCGACACGAAGGGCAGCACCCGCATGACTCTCGACGACGTGAAGAAGGTCCTGGTCCACGCGGTGGCCGCCGAAGCCGGCGTCGCCCCGGCCGAGTTGGCGACCGACCGGCCCTTCACCGACTACGGCCTGGACTCCATGGCCGCGCTCTCCGTGGGCATGGAGATCGAGGACGTCTGCGGTCTCGCCGACCCGCCGGTGGACCTGCTCTGGGACCACCCCACGGTCGACACCCTGGCCGAGGCGCTGTGGAAGCTGATGAACGCCGAGCCCGTCGCCGCCACCGCCGCAGCGGACGGTCTGCGATGACCACTGCGAACTCCGTCAACGCCCAGCAGACCGGCCTCTGGTTCATCCACGAGACCGATCCGGGGTGCTCCGCCTACCACATCGTGTTCGGCGCCGAGGTCACCGCCGATCCCCGACTGGGCGTCCAGGTACGGGAGATACTCGCCGACCTGAGCCGCGAGCACGACGCCCTCCGGATCGGCTTCCGTGCCGGCCCCGAGGGTCCCGAGCAGTTCGTGCGGGACGAGGTGCCGCTCGACATCCGGCACACCGACGCACGGGAGACGGCCCCGAGGCACTGCGCGACCTCGTCCGCGCGGACAGCCGCAGCCCCTTCGACCTGTCCCAACCCCCGCTGTGGCGCGTGCACTTGTACCGCACCGGGGAGCGCACCTGGGTGTTCACCGTCGTGATGCACCACATCGCGGCCGACTTCTGGTCGCTGGCCCTGCTGCTCTCCGAGGTGCGCAGCCGCCTGGAGGGCACACCGAACCGGTTCACGCTCGACGGCGGCGCCTTCGCCGCGTACGCCGAGCGCCAACAGGCCTTCCTGAGCGGCGAGCACGCGCGGGCGCTGCTCGACAGCGAGGCCAAGCGGCTGGCGGACGTACCGCCCGCGCTCGACCTGTACGGCGACCGGCCGCGCCCGCCCGTGCCGTCCTACGACGGCGGCTCGGCGCCGTTCGCGCTGTCCGTCACCGCGACCGAGGCGGTACGGCGGCTGGCGCGGGAGACCTCGTCGACGCCGTACTCGGTGCTGCTGTCCGCGTACTTCGTGCTGCTGAGCCGGTTGAGCGGCCAGCAGGAGATCCTGATCGGCACCCCGACCTCGGGGCGGCTGCACCGCCAGTTCCGGGACGCGCTCGGCAACTTCGTGAACACCGTGGTCGTACGGGGCGAGGTCGACGAAGAGGTGACGTACCGTCAGCTGCTCGCGTCCTCCCGCGAGCGGGTGTCGGAGGCGATGCGGGCGCAGGAGCTGCCGTTCCCGTGGCTGGTACGGGAGTTGGCGCCGCCGCGCGACCCGAGCCGGACGCCGCTGTACCAGGCCGGGTTCGCCTGGGACCGGCTGCCGTTCCTGAACGACATGGACGCGTTTTTCCTCCTGGAGCCGGGCCCGGGTGCCGAGTTGGGCATCGCGGGCGCGACCCTGCGGCCGTATCCGCTGCCGCAGCAGGAGGGCCAGACCGATCTCTGGGTCGAGATGGGCGCCGAGCGCGACGGTGCCTTCGCGGGGGTGCTGCGCTACAACACCGACATCTTCGGGGCCGGTACGGCACGGGAGTTGGCGGCCACGTTCGTCACCACGGTGGAGACCCTGGTGGACCGCCCGGACGAGCCGCTGCACCAGTTGGCGCGCGGTGACGAACGGCAGCGGGCACTGCTCGCCGAGTGGGGTGCGGGACCCGAACGCGCCCTGCCCGTAGCCGAGTTGCCGCAGCTGTTCCGTGAGCGGGTGCGCACTGCGCCCGACGCGGTCGCGCTGGTCGCGGACGGCGAGGAGTGGAGCTACGGCCGGCTGCTCACCGCAGTGGAGCGGACGGCGGCGGCGCTGCGGGCGGCCGGGATCGCCCCCGGTGACCGGGTCGCGGTGATGGTGGAGCGCGGCGCGCCGCCGCCCCGGCCGCGCTGCTGGGGTGCTGGAGTCCGGGGCCGCGTATGTCCCGCTCGACCCCAAGTTGCCCGCGGAGCGGCTGAGTTACATGGCGGAGGACTCCCGTGCCCGGCTGCTGCTGAGCCAGGGCGGCCTGCGGGAGAGCTGGCTGCCGGGGCTTCCGGTGCTGGACCTGGACGACCTCCCGGCCGATGCCCCGCTCGCGCCCGCGCCGGCCACCGGCCCCGCCGACCTGGCGTACATCCTCTACACGTCGGGTTCCACCGGCCGCCCCAAGGGCGTGGCGATCCCGCACAGCGCGCTGACGAATCTGCTGCTGTCGATTCGGGAGACCACCGGGTTCGGCGCGGCGGACAGTCTGCTCGCGGTCACCACGATCTCCTTCGACATCGCGGGACTTGAGCTGTATCTGCCCCTGGTGGCGGGCGGCCGGGTCGTCGTGTGCGACAGCGGTACGGCCGCCGACGGTGCCGCGCTCGCGGTGCGCATCGAGGAGTCCGGTGCCACCTGGATGCAGGCGACGCCCACCTCGTGGCGCATGCTCCGCGACGCCGGCTGGACGGGCGCGCCGCAGCTCAACGTGCTCTGCGGCGGTGAGGAACTCCCCTGGACCTGGCCGAGTTCCTGTCCTCCAGGGTGGCGAGCCTGCGCAATGTGTACGGGCCCACCGAGACGACCATCTGGTCCACCGCCGGTGTGGTGGAGCCCGCGTCGGGCATCGACATCGGTGTCCCCCTCGACAACACGCAGCTGTACGTTCTCGATCCGCAGGGCCGGAGTGTCGAGCCCAGCTTCCCGGGCGAGTTGTGGATCGGCGGCGAGGGTCTGGCCGTCGGGTACTGGGACCGGCCGGAGCTTACGGAGGAGCGGTTCGTGACCGGGCTGCCGGCCGCGCCGGAGCGGCGGCTGTACCGCACCGGTGACCGGGCGCGCTGGACCAGCGACGGGCGGCTGCTGCACCACGGGCGGCTGGACAACCAGGTCAAGCTGCGCGGCTACCGCATCGAGCTCTCCGAGGTCGAGACGGTTCTCGAAGCGGTCGAGGGTGTCTCCACGGCCGTCGTCGTGGTCCGTGACGACAGGCTTGTCGCCTATCTACTCGCGGAGAACGACGCCGAGTTGAAGCCGTCCGAGGTCCGGTCGGCGGCCGGGGTGTCCCTGCCGCCGTACATGGTGCCGGGCATCGTGATGGTGCTGGACGAGCTGCCGCTGACGGCGAACAAGAAGATCGACCGCAACCGGCTGCCGGAGCCGGTGGTCTCCTCGGACGCCGGGTTCGAGAAGCCGCGTGACGCCACCGAGATCACCCTCGCCCGGATGTGGACGGAGATCCTGGGCGTGTCCCAGGTCGGCGTCCACGACCACTTCTTCGACGTGGGCGGCCACTCGCTGCTCGCCGTCCGGCTCAGCTCGGCGATCAGCGCCGAGTGGGACGTGGAGATCCCGATCTCGGTCATGCTCGGCCGGCAGGGCACCGTCGCCGAACTCGCCGCGATCGTCCGGTCCGGCGGCCAGGAGACCGCGCGCGGCCCGCTCGTCACGCTGCGCGAGGGCGAGCCGGAGCAGCGCCCGGTGTTCCTGTTCCACCCCTTCGGCGGCACCGTCTTCTGCTACGTCGAGCTGACCCGTCATCTCCCGCCCGGCAGGCCGGTGCTGGCGATCGAGGCGCCCGGCATCCAGAACGAGGGCGAGGCCGAGATCAGCGTCGAGGCCATGGCCACCCGCTACATCGACCTCCTCAAGGAGGTGCAGCCCAACGGCCCCTACGCGCTGGGCGGTTGGTGCTTCGGCGGGGTCATCGCCTACGAGGTGGCCGGTCAACTGCGCGCCGAGGGCGAGGAGATCGAGTTCATCATCGGCATCGACAGCAGGGCGCCGGTCGAGGAGAACATCCCGGAGTCCGCTGACGACTCGACGATCCTGTCCTGGTTCGCCCGCGACCTCGCCGTACCGGCCGGGAAGACCCTGGACATCCCGGCGGACGAGCTGCGGGCGCTCGGCGGTGACGCCGCGTTCGACCACATCCTCCACGAGGCCGCCGCCATCGGGGTGTTGGCCGAGGACGCCGACCGCGCGCAGATCCTGCGCTACTTCGAGGCCTACCTCGCCAACGGCATCGCCCTGCAGACCTACCTCCCCGAGCCCGCCGAACTCGACCTGGTGCTGCTGCGCGCGGCCGACGAGGAGGCCGACTACGGGCCGAAGCTCGGCTGGGAGGCCCTGATCAAGGGCGAGTTGCAGGTCATCGACGTCTCCGGGGACCACAACTCGGTGATGTACCCGCCGTACGCGGAGCTGGCGGCCCGCGCGATCGCTCCCCACATGGAAGGACCCACCGACGATGACGAAAACTGAGCAGGTCACGGCCGAGTACGCGTTCCACCTCCCGGTGCCGCCCGACGAGGCGTTCGCCCTGATCTCCGACCCGGCCCAGGACCCCGTCTGGCAGGCGGCCTGCGTCGACGTGACGCTGCTGAACGGCGAGCCGCGCCCCGGCGGCCGGTACGAGATCACGTTCCAGCTGATCGGCAAGCGGATGCAGTTCACCGTCGAGATCAGCGAGTTCGAGCCCGGCCGGCGCTCGAAGTTCCACACCGTCGAGGGGCCGTTCGGCTACGTCGGCACCTACGAGTACGTGCGGCGCGAGGACGGCACCACCACCGTCCACTGGACGTTCGAGGTGGACCCCGGGGACTACTTCGGGATCATGCCGAAGTCCCTGCTGCGCAAGGTGCTCGTCAACTCGGTCAAGAAGGACTCCGGAAAGCTCGCGACACAGCTCGGACAGGGAGCGCGGAACCGATGAAGAACCGTCAGGAAGAGAACCACAGGGTCGTCGTCACCGGTCTCGGCGAGACCACCCCGCTCGGCGGGAACGTCGCCGACACCTGGGACGCGATGCTGCGCGGCGAGAGCGGACTCGGGCTGCTGGACGAGGAGTCCTGGGCCAAGGACCTGCCGCCGCTGCTCGGTGGGCGCGCAAAGTCCGAGCCCGGGACGGGACTTGACCACCAGCAGCGCCGACGCCTCAGCCGTTCCGCGCAGTTCGCGGTCGTGGCGGCTGCGGAGGCGTGGGCGGACGCGGGTCTCGACGACGGTTCCACCGCCCCGCGCCGGGTGGCCGTGGTCGTCTCGGCCGCCCTCGGCGACATGACCTCGATCATCGACGGCTGGGAGACCCTCAAGACCCGGGGCTGGCGGCGCGTGCCGCCCATGACCGTCCCGATGTCGATGGGCAACGGCTCGGCGGCGGCCGTGGCCCTGCTGGTGAACGCGCGCCTCGGCGTGCACGCCACCGTCAACGCCTGCTCCTCCGGCACCCAGGCCCTGGTCACGGCAGCGGAGCTGATCCGGCGCGGCGACGCGGACATCGTGGTGGCGGGCGGCGCGGAGGCGCCCCTGCACCCCATGGTGCTGTCCTCGTTCGCGGCCATGCGGGCGCTGTCGCAGCGCTTCGACGACCCCGCGTCCGCCTGCCGCCCCTACGACGCGGACCGCGACGGCATGGTCCTCGGCGAGGGCGCCGGCATCCTCGTACTCGAGTCGGAGCGGCACGCACGCGAGCGTGGCGCCCGGATCTACGCCGAGTTGGCGGGGATCGGGATCACCTCCGACGCGTACCACATGGTGCAGCCGGAGCCGAACGGCACCGGCACCGCGGCGGCGGTCCGCGCCTCGCTGGCCGACGCGGGCGTCACCCCCGCGGACGTCGCGCACTTCAACGCCAACGGCACGGCGACCGCCCCGGCGACGCGGCCGAGGCGCGCGCGGTGATGTCGGTGTTCGGCGACGCGGAGGGCGACGCCACCCAGGGTCCGGCGCTCTCCGCGAACAAGTCGATGACCGGGCACAGCCTCGGCGCGGCGGGCGCGATCGAGTCGATCACCACGATCCTCGCGCTGCACCACGGCCTGGTGCCGCCGACCCGGAACTTCACCCGCCTCGACGAAGGACTCTCCGTCGACGTCGTGCACGGCAGCCCGCTCAAGCTGGGCCCCGAGCAGATCGTCGCGGTGAAGAACTCGGCCGGCTTCGGCGGCCACAACGTGGCCCTCACCTTCCGCGCCGAGAAGGTGAAGTGACATGCCGTCAATTCTGGCGCCGGACAAGGCGGTCCGTCCTACGACCGTCCCCGCGCCGGCCGCTCGCGGTGGGCACCGGCACGCCTCGCTGACCGTCCGGGGCAAGGACCGGCCGGGGATCGTCGCGGCCGTCGGCGCGGTGCTCGGGGAGCACGGCGCGAACATCGTCTCCCTGGACCAGTACTCGGACAATCCGCAGGGCGGCGCGTTCTTCCAGCGGACCGTGTTCGGCCTGGACCACCTCGGGGCGGCGCTGCCCGCGATCGAGGAGGGGCTGCGCCAACGGCTGGCCGGGGGCTTCGAGTTGGAGTTCACCCTGCGGGACCTGTCGGTGCCCAAGCGGGTGGCGGTCTTCGCGTCGAAGTCCGATCACTGTCTGCTGGACCTGCTGTGGCGGCACCGGCGCGGTCAACTCCCCGTCTCCGTCGCGATGGTGATCTCCAACCACCCCGACACGGCGGAGGAGGTGCGGTCGTTCGGCATCCCGTTCTTCCACGTTCCGTCCGCCGGGGCGGACAAGTCGGCCGCGGAGACTGCCCAGTTGCAGCTGCTGCGGGGCAACGTCGACTTCATCGTGCTCGCGCGCTACATGCAGATCCTGTCGGCGGACTTCATCGAGCGGGTGGGCGTGCCGATCATCAACATCCACCACTCGTTCCTGCCCGCCTTCATCGGCGCGGGCCCGTATGCCAAGGCGAAGGAACGCGGGGTGAAACTCGTCGGCGCGACCGCGCACTACGTCACGGAGAACCTCGACGAGGGCCCGATCATCGAGCAGGACGTGGTCCGGGTCAGCCACGCCGACACCGCCGCCGAGCTGCAACGACGTGGTGCGGACGTCGAACGGGCCGTCCTGACCAGGGCAGTTCAGTGGCACGCCGAGGACCGTGTGATCCGGCACGGCAACCACACGATCGTCTTCGCGTGACCACCCGACGGACAGCGCCGGGAACAGCGACAGGAACGGAAAGGAGGGCACGGCGATGACCCGACTCAGGGACGCGGACGTGCTCGTGACCGGGCTGGGCGCCATGACCCCGCTCGGCGGGACGGCACCGGAGTCATGGCAGGGGTTGCTCGACGGACGCTCCGGCGTGCGCACCCTGCATGACGAACAGGGCTCCTGGCCCGAGGAGTTACCGGTGAGCATCGCGGGCTCCGTGTCCGCCGACCCGGTCGAGCTCCTCGGCCGGGTGCACGCCCGCAAACTGGACCGGGGTGAGCAACTCGCCGTGGCGGCGGCCCGCGAGGCCTTCCAGGACGCGGGCAGCCCCCGGTCGAACCCGAGCGGCTGGCCGTGGTCGTCGGCACCGGCATCGGCGGCGTCCTGAGCACGCTCGGCCAGAACGAGGTCTACGAGCGGTCCGGCATGCGGAAGCTGTCCTCGTACGCCGTCCCGATGCTGATGCCGAACGGCCCGGCCGCCTGGGTCAGCATCGACCTCGGCGCCCGGGCGGGCGCCCGCGCCCCGGTCAGCGCGTGTGCCTCGGGCGCCGAGTCCATCGCCCTGGCCCTGGACCTGATCCGGCTCGGCCGCGCGGATGTCGTGGTGGCCGGGGGCACCGAGGCGAGTCTGCATCCGCTGATGGTCGCCGCGTTCGGGCAGATGAAGGCGCTGTCCCGGCAGGAGGGCGACCCGGCCGCCGTGTCCCGGCCCTTCGACGCGGACCGCTCCGGGTTCGTGATCGCCGAGGGCGCGGCCGTACTGGTCCTGGAACGCGCCGAGTTCGCCCGCGCCCGGGGCGCCCGCGTCTACGGCGCGGTGGCCGGCGCGGCGGTCACCTCCAGTGCCCGGCACATCTCGGCGTCCGACACAGAGGGGCAGGTCCTCGCGATCCAAGGGGCCCTGCGGGACGCGGAGTTGGCGCCGTCCGACATCGGCCATGTGCACGCCCACGCCACCTCGACGCCGGGCGGTGACCTCGCGGAGGCCGACGCGGTGGCGAAGGCGCTGGGCGAGCATCCGGTGGTGACGGCGACCAAGTCGATGACGGGTCACATGCTGGGCGCGTCAGGGGCGTTCGGCGCGATGTCGGCCCTGCTCTCGCTCCGTCACGGGGTGGTCCCGGCCACCCGCAACCTCGACACCCTCGATCCGCAGATCCACCTGGACGTGGTCAACGGCTGCAACCGGCAGGGCAGTTGGGACGCGGCACTCGCCAACTCCTTCGGCTTCGGCGGACACAACGTCAGCCTGATCCTGAAGCGGACGTCATGAGCGGGGAGGCGGAGCAGCCGACGATCGGCGTCCTGGGCACGGGCGGCATCGCCGTGGCACTCGCGACGATGTTCGCCCGCGCCGGACACGAGGTACGCCTGGGCACACCGGCCGCCGGCCGGGTGGCGGCACCGCCGGGAGTGCTCACCGGCGGCTACGAGGAGGTCGTAGCGACGTCGTCCGTCGTGATCCCCGCCGTGCTCGGCGTCCAGGGAGCGGTGCAGCAGCTCCGCCCCTGGCGCGCCGGGCTGCGCGGAAAGATCCTGGTGGACATCACCAACCCGTTCACCGGCGGCCACGTCGACTTCGTGGGCCCCTGGGCGACGGGCGGCAGCACGGACCTGGCCGCTGCGTTCCCCGGGGCCCTGCTGGTCGGCGCCTTCAAGAACGTCTGGTGGGAGACGTTCACCGGCGCCCCCGACCCGTCCGTCCCCACCATCCACGTCATCTCCGACGCCCCGGAGGCGAAACGCGCCTTCCTCGCCCTGTGTGCGCCGACCCCTACACCTACACCGACGCCGGCGGCCTGGACCAGGCCCGCCGGGTGGAACGGATGGCGCTGCGGGGGTGGGTTCGGCCGGAGTGCTGGCGGCCTGACCGGCGGAATCCGGCCGTCCGGGGACTGGAGTACCGTGGGCCTTACCGAGCGCACCTCGCACGCCGTCAGCCGTTTCGGCGTCGCCCTCGGGGAACGGCAACGCCGGAGCGTTTCGTGCCCGGCCGGAAATGAGCCGCCCCACATGAGTCTGATGAGTCTCGGAGTACTCCACTCCTCCCGCAAGGAGAACGAGTTCCGTCTGCCGCTGCACCCCCGCCACCTCGAGCGGATCGACGCGGACCTACGGGAGCGGATCTTCCTCGAAGAGGGGTACGGCGAGCGGTTCGGCATCGGCGACGACGCGTTGCGCCCCCGTCGCCGGCCTCCGCTCGCGTGAGCGGCTGGTCGCCGAGTGCGACGTCATGCTGCTGCCCAAGCCCATGCACGCCGACCTCGCGGAACTGCGCGAGGGCCAGGTGCTGTGGGGCTGGCCGCACTGCGTGCAGGACGAGAAGACGACGCAGCTCGGCATCGACCGCCGGCTGACCCTGATCGCCTGGGAGGCCATGAACCACTGGACCTCCACGGGCGCCTTCAGCGTCCACGTCTTCCACAAGAACAACGAGCTGGCCGGCTACTGCTCGGTGCTGCACGCCCTGCAGCTCGGCGGGCTGACCGGCAGCTACGGCCGTCGGCTGCGCGCGGTCGTCATAAGTTTCGGCGCCACCGCCCGCGGCGCGGTCACGGGTCTCGGCGCGATGGGCGTCTCCGACGTCACGGTGCTCACGCAGCGTGCGGCGGCGGCCGTGGCCTCGCCGATGCCGTCGGTCGTGATGGGCCACTTCCAGGAGCGGGCGGACGACCCGACGCGCCTGGAGGCCGTCACCGGTCTCGGGCCCGTACCGCTCGCGCAGTACCTCGCCGGGTTCGACATCGTCGTCAACTGCGTCCTCCAGGACACCGACGCGCCGCTGATGTTCGTCAACGAGGAGGAACTCGGCCTCTTCCAGCCGGGGACCTTCTTCATCGACGTGGCCTGCGACGAGGGCATGGGATTCAGCTGGGCCCGGCCGAGCGGGTTCGGCGACCCGATGTCCACCGTGGGACCGGGCTGCCACTACTACGCCGTCGACCACAGCCCGTCCCATCTGTGGAACTCCGCCACCTGGGAGATCAGCGAGGCGCTCCTGCCCTACCTGCGCAAGGTCATGAGCGGCCCCGCCGCGTGGGACGACGACGTCACGGTGCGGAAGGCCATCGAGATCCGGGACGGAGTCGTCCAGAACCCGAAGATCCTCACCTTCCAGCACCGTGCGGCCGCCTACCCCCACGGCCCCGAGGCCTAGGGACGGACCCGGTGGCCGCCGGTCAGTTCCGGTTGATCCCGGTGGCCACCGCGTGGCCGATGAACAGATAGACGAGGGCGGGCAGGCCGTAGTTGACCACGGTGCGCCAGTCCGCCGAGTGGATGGTGAACAGGTCGTGCGACCAGCCGGAGAGCCAGTTGGCCGCGTCGTGGACCCAGTCGACCGAGTTGTTCGCGGTGTTGGCGTCGAACAAATAGAGAACGATCCACAGGATCAGGATCAGTGCCGCGATATCCGCGATGACGGAGATGACCGTCCCGGCGGGGCTTCCGCCGTAGCGTCTGGACATGTTCAACGGGTGGCCCCGAACGCCGAGTTGAAACCTCCCGGCGTCCGGAACCGTCAGCGGCGGGCCAGTTGCCGCTCGCCGTTGGCACCCGGCCGGTAGGTGAGGCCGTAGTGCTTGAAGATCGCTTCCTCCTGCTCGGCGGGCAGCACGTCGTCGGTGCCGATCGAAGGGGCTTCCTTCGCGAGCGCCTTGGCGTAGCCGACCTTGACGTAGTCCGGTCCTACGATCGCGTCGTCGAGCGGGACGAAGATCAACCTGTGTCGTGTGGGCAGTCCGACCCGCACCGTGGCCATGGCCGGCTCGTCGGTGGCGGTGTCCACATACACGGCCTCGAGCACACCGATCTTGTGCGACTCCGGGTCCACGACGTCGCGTTCACGCCATTCGCGGACATCGGCTGAGTGAATCATGACCTTCTCCTTCCGGCGGCCCGTCCACCGGTGGCGGGCCGCACCCGCCGCAACCGGTCGATCCCGCCGCACACCTGCACGAGTTCCCGCCCCACCGGGTCCTACGCCGACGAGTGATCCCCGTGCGCAAGATCGGCGAGCCGGAAAGGGGGTACGGACAGGGAACCACGAAAGGGAGAGATGACCATCACCCCCACGCTCGTCCGCGCCCTGCTCACCGCGCAGTTTCCCCAGTGGTCCGGGCTGCCCCTGGAACTCCTCGAACCGGCCGGTTCCGACCACGTGATCTACCGGCTCGGCGACACCCTGTCCGTACGGCTCCCCCGCAGCGACTGGGCAGACGGCGAGGCCGCCAAGGAACACACCTGGCTCCCCCTCCTCGCCCCGCACCTCCCCCTCACCGTCCCGGAACCCCTGGCCCTCGGCACCCCGACCCCCGACTACCCATGGCACTGGTCCGTCACCCGCTGGCTCCCCGGAACCCCGGCAAGGGCCGACGACCTGAACAGCACCCCGGACCTGACAACCAGTCAACTCGCGTCCTTTCTACGGTCGTTGCAGACCACCCCAACCGCCGACCTCCTACGCCCCGGACCTCACCCCGAGCTGACCCGCGCCCCGTTGGCCGCACGCGACGGCGCCACCCGGGCGGCGATCAGGGCGGTGGACGGGGTGTTCGACACCGCGACTCTGACGGAGATCTGGGAGAACGCGCTCGCGGCCCCGCCCTGGGACCGTCAACCGGTGTGGTGCCACGGGGACTTCCACTCCGGCAACCTCCTCACCACCGACGGCCGCATCTCCGCCGTCATAGACTTCGGAGGCCTGGGCCTGGGCGACCCCGCGTGCGACCTGGTCATCGCATACACCCTGCTGTCGGCCACGACCCGCCCGCTCTTCCGCAGCGCCCTCGGCGTGGACGACGCGACCTGGACGCGCGGCACGGGCTGGGCCCTGGCCGCCGGTGTCGCCGCCTACGCCCGGGTCGCGGCCACGGAGCCCCGAGTCGCCCGCCAGAGCGCCCGGCAACTCGCCGAGATCGTCGCCGAGCACACCGGGATCACACGGAGGAGTCCCCAGGGACAACCTTTACCGGATCGGCGGAAGGTGTTGTTCCCCCAACCTCTACCGAGCAGTAACCCCTTCGCCCTACGCTGCTGCCGCCAACAACGCGCCAACTAGGCCACGGCGAAGGGGACTTGACACCCATGAAGGCGATAAGACGGCTGGCGGCGCTGCTCGGCGCCACGGCTCTGCTGGTGACGGGGGCCGCGGGGAACGCCCATGCGGCGGCGCCGAAGTTCTCCGGGACGACGACGATCGGGACGCACAACGCGTACGAGAAGGACAAGTACACGTACTGGGCGCAGGCGTTGGACTCAGGGGCCTCGCTGCTCGAACTGGACGTCTACGTCGACAGTCTGAGCAAGCGGTGGCGGGTCAGCCACAGCGACCTGTTCTCCAACGACAACAACTGCGAGAACGCGAGCACCCCGGCCGACCTGTACAGCAAGGACCGCAACCAGGACCTCGGCAGCTGCCTGGACAACATGGCCGCCTGGAACACCCTGCACCCGGACCACGCGCCGATCATCATCAAGGTGGAGATGAAGGTCGGCTTCAACCAGACCATCGGCCTCGGCCCGACCGCCTTCGACACCCTCGTCTCGCGGAAGCTCGGCAACAGCGTCTACAAGCCGTCCGACCTGCTGGGCTCCTCGTACTCCACGCTCGACGCGGCGGCCCAGGCCAACGCGTGGCCCTTGCGGGACGCCCTCAAGGGCAAGTTCATCTTCGAACTGATTCCCGGTACGGTCGAGCAGGCCAACCCCTTCGACCACTACTGGACCGACCAGGAGTACGGCGACCATCTGCGGGACCTGTACGCGGCCGGCACGATCTCCCAGGCGCAGGCCTTCCCGGCGGTGCTCGGCGCGGCCAACGGCGATCCCAGGGCGGCCCGCTGGACCTCGGACACCTCGATCCGGCCGTGGTTCGTGTTCTTCGACGGTGACGCGGCGACGTACGTCAACAACGGCTACGACACGTCGTTCTACTCCACGAACCACTACATCCTGATCATGACGGACGCGTACGCGGTGGCCCCGGCGATCTCTTCAACAGCCCCCACGGATACCGAAGTTGCCGCCAAACTGGCCCTCCTCGCGGCGGACCACGCGAGCGTGATCACCTCGGACTGGTCGGCGAAATCGGCGTCGGTGCTGTCGTCGGTGGCCACCCGAAGCTGAGGTTCCGGATGCCGGGGACGGGGCACAAGTCCCCATGTTGCATGGCATCGACGTCAGCGCGTTCCAGTCCACGGCGTACGACACGGACGGCTCCTCCTTCGTCTTCATCAAGGCGACGGAGGGGCACACCTACGTCAACCCCAGACTCACCGCCCAGACGAAGACGGGCCGTGACGCGGGACTGGTCGTCGGCTTCTACCACTTCCTGTGGCCCGGGAACATCACGGCCCAGGCGGAGTACTTCGTCAGCAAGTCCCCTGAGAAAGCAGGGGACTTGCTGGCCGTCGACTGGGAGACCACGGGCGACGGCACCCACGCCACGAACGCGGAGAAGGACAGCTTCATCCGCAAGGTGAAGTCCCTGCGCCCGAACAACCGGGTCATCCTCTACACCAACCGCGACTTCTGGCTGAACATCGACACGACGTCCTACGCGGGCGACGGTCTCTGGATCGCCGACTACGTCACGGCGGGCAAGCCCCGCATCAAGGCGGACTGGAAGTTCCACCAGTACACCTCGGAGCCGCACGACAAGGACGTCGCCGACTTCACGACCAAGGCGGCCTTGCAGAAGTGGGCCAGGGACGCCTGATGGTCGCGTAGGCCGTAGGGGAACTCCCTCAGCCCTTGAAGTCGCCCGTCCGCTCCGGCGAGGCCTCCGCCAGCCCCTTCACGATCCCGTCCACGCCCTCGCGCAGGCCGTACACCGGTGTCCCCGGCTGCTGGCGCCAGGAGTCGTCGAGGCTGCCGGAGTCGACCGTGTCGAAGCCGAGATCGTCGATCAGGGCCCTGACCACGCGCTTCGCGGCCTCGTCGTCGCCGGCCACCGGGAGGGCCAGGCGGTCGGGGTCGCCGGCCGGGCGGGGGCGGTCCACGATGTCCTGGGCGAAGGTGCCGTTGAAGGCCTTGATGACGGTGTGGCCGATCTGCTGCGCCGTCCAGCGGCTCTCGGTGAGGCCGTCGTCGAGGATGGCGTCGATCCGGCCGTCCCGGCCGGGGTAGTAGTTCCCGGTGTCGATGACCGCGACGTTCTCCGCCGCGCCGTCCAGGAAGCCCTTGGGCAGGTTCGGCACCGCCTTCAACGGCACGGTGACGACGACCACTTCGGCCCCGCGCGCCGCCTCCTCGACCGGTACGGGAGTCGCCCCCGTCTCCTCGGCCAGCGCGCTGAGTGTCTGCGGGCCGCGCGAGTTGGCGACGAAGACGTCGTGCCCGATGGCGGTGAGCCGCCGGGTGAGGTTGCCGCCGATGTTGCCCGCGCCGATGATGCCGATCTTCATGACAGACCCTTCGCCGATCGGAATTCCATGATCCGGAACCATGATCCGACGCACACGCGATCCGTGCCTGTTCCGCGCTCGTTCCCTGCGCGCGCATGCGCCAGGGGGCTCAACTGCCACGGCCCGTCGCCTATTCCGGACCCTCCGCCGTACGAGTGACCCCGCCCCGCGCCGCCTGCTCCCCGAACGGGTCCCCAGCTCCGCCCGCAGCACCTCCGCCGCCGTCTCCGCGTCCCCCTCCGCGGGGTTGTGGGCGGCGGCGACCACGGCCGCGTGCAACGCGATGTCGGCGTCGACGAACGCGATGTCGTGCTTCGACCTGCCGCTGGTCCTGGACCGGCACGAGGGCTGCTGGAGCGTACGGATCAGGCGCCGGACATGACGGGAGGGGCGCCCGTCCGACACGGGACGGGCGCCCCTTCCCCTCAGGCGAGGATCACTCCCGGGTCACTTGTTCAGGTGGGCCCAGAACTCGTCGAACGACAGGACCTTGTCCCCGTTGAGGTCCCGGCTCTTGATGATGGCCTCGGCGACCGTCTCGGTGACGTTCCAGTCGCCTCCCTGGGCCAGGGCGGTCTTGAACTCGGCCGCGGTGATGAAGCCGTCACCGTCCGTGTCGATCCGCTCGAACTGCTTACGTGCTTCCTCGATGTCCGCCACCGGATCCGCCCCTTCGTAACGCTTTACTGCCTGTTGACGGAGGTCAGATTAACCGGCCAGGCGAGCGCGCAGTGCGGCGACCACCCACGCGAACTCCTCCCGGTGCGCCGCCGCGGGCCCACCGCCCTTCACCGTGGCCAGCAACTCCCGGTAGCGGGCGAGCCGGTCGTTGGACGCGGACACCATCCGTTCGAGTACGACGGCCGGGTCGCCGCCCTCGCCGAGCACCTCCCGCAGGATCCCCTCGGCCTCCGGCGACCCGGGGTCGACCCCCGCTCCCTGGCCTCCGCACCCAGCTGCACCAGCCGCATGGGGAACCAGGTGGACCGCCCCCGTACGGCGGCGCGCTCCTGGTCCGAGGCGTTGAACTCGACGGCCTTGCGCATCTGCGCCCGGAACTCCGGGTCCTGCACCATCTCCGCCAACTCCACCCAGGCGTCGACCTGTTCGGGCGTCGGGTCGTCCGGAAGATCCCCGCCAAGGACCGCATCCGCTCCTTGATGCACGGATCCACCGTGTCGAGACCGTGGAACAGCTCCTCCACGAACTCCCCATGATCCGCCTGCGTTCGGCCGCCGACAGCCGTGCCAGTTTGTTCATGAACGTCATCTCCTCCGCGGTCGAACCGCGTCTCGCGACGGTCGACAGCACCGCCCGGGTCACCCTCAGCGCACGGATCTGCGCGTCCAGTGCCACCACATGCGCGGCGGCGACCTCCGCGATGGTCGTCTCACCGGCCAGCACCTTGCGTACGTCGTCCAGGCCGAGGCCCAACTCCCGCAGGGTGCGGATCAGTTCGAGCCGGGCGGCGGACTCGGCGTCGTAGAGCCGGTAGCCGCCCGCGGAGCGGGTCACCGGGGTGAGGACGCCCTCGTCGGACCAGTAGCGGATGGTGCGCACGGTCAGTCCGGTGGATCTGGCCAGTTCCCCGATGGTGAGAAGTCCGGTGCCGTCGTCGATCATGTCGTGAGTGTGGGCCTTCCAGTGGGTGGAGACTCAAGCGGCGCGAGGAGCACGGTGATGGAGACTCTGCGGGACATTCTCGACGCGGTGGCCCGGGACGACCTCCCCGGCGGACGGCCGCGTGACCGTCGTACCGCAGCTGTCCGAACGGGACGCGGGGGTCCTCGCCTTCACCGCGCACGCCGTCGTCTTCACCGACGAGGACCCGCGGTGGGTCCACGACACCCTCGCCGCCGTCCCGTGCGACGCGCTCGCGGCACCGATGAACCCGTACTTCCTGACGGCCCTGCTCGACCGCACGGGCCGCACGGCGGAGACGATCGACGCGATGCTCGTGGGCACCCCGCTGCCGGGCGAACCCCGCTCCCGCTGAGGGAGATCACGGACGGCGCCCATCCGCGGATCGTGTACGCCCGCGGGCGCCGCGACGACGTGCGCGCGTGGACGACGGAGGGCGGTGTGGTGGTGCTGGGCCGCGGGGTCGGCGGCCGGCTGGAGGTCTCCGTCGAGATGGACGAGGACGTACGGCACCGGGGCTGGGCCGCGCCCTGGTGGCGGCGGCCCGCCACCTCACCGCCGAGCCGCTGTGGGCGCAGGTCGCGCCGGGGAACGCCCGCTCCCTGCGGGCGTTCCTGGCGGCGGGCTACCGTCCGGTGGGTTCGGAGGCGGTACTGCTCAGCGCGCGATAGGACCCACTGAACGTCCGCGCCGCGGCAGGTAGTTCGGGTTGCTCTCGCAGCCGCTCACGATCTCAACCTGGCGGGAGCATGCCCAACTGACGGTATTCCAGACGGGTTTGGGACTTGTCAGCGGAAGATGCCCGTATGGCCGAGCGAGTAGCGGCCCGGCTGCGGGTACACGGCGAGACCGTGCGGGCCACCGCCGACCTTGATGCGGGCGAGCTGGGTGCCGGTGCGGGTGTCGATGGCGTAGACCTCGGAGTTGTAGCGGCCGGAGAGCCACAGGACCTTGCCGTCGGCCGAGACGCCGCCCATGTCGGGGCTGCCGCCGTTCGGGAGGTGCCACTTCTTGGTGAGCTTGTTCTTGGTGAAGTCGAAGATGGAGATGGTGCCTTCGCCGCGGTTGGAGATGTACATCTCGCGCGAGTCCCGGCTGATGTACAGGCCGTGGCAGCCCTTGCCGGTGGGCAGGAAGTCCGGCTTGGCGAAGGTGTCGCCGTTCAGGACCCACATGCCGTTGGCCATCATGTCGGCGATGTAGAACTTCCTGCCGTCCGGCGAGATCTTGACATCCTGCGGCATCGAGCCGTGGAACGGCAGCTTCTGCTGCCCGATGACCTCCATCTTCTCGGTGTCGACCTTCAGCAGCTCACCGCTGAACTCGCAGGAGACGATGAAGTACCGCCCGTCCGGCGAGAAGTCGGCGTGGTTGACGCCGTAGCACCCGACATGGACCGCCTTGACCGTCCTCATCGTGTGCGCGTCCCGGAACACCAGCTGCCGGTCCAGCGAGGCCATCACGATCGCGTACTTGCCGTTGGGCGTGAAGTACAGGTTGTACGGGTCGTGCACGTCAACGGGCTTGCCCGCCCGGCCCGTTCGCGGGTCGATCGGGGTGAGGGTGTTGCCCCGGTCGTTGTTGACCCACAGCGTCTTCAAGTCCCAGGAGGGGACGACGTGTTGGGGCTGCACACCGACCGGGATCGTCTCGACGACCTTGTACGTCTTCGGGTCGATCACCGAGACCGTGTTGGAGTTGGTGTTGGGCACGTAGACCCGCGAGGGGAAGTCCCGTACCACCGGCGAGAGTTGATCGGGGCGGTCGGCCGCGTACAGGTCGGCCGGGTTCAGCACCGGCGGCATTCCGGGCAGTGCTCGCGCGACCTGTGCCTTCTTCTCCTGCTGCGGCTGGAGGGCGGCCTTGGTGCCGAGGGCCTCGTCGGCGTGGTCCTGCGAACCGCAGCCGGCGAGGGCGGCCAGCGCGGCGAGGGCGGCCCCGGCGACGAGGGCGCGGGTGAGGGGGTGTGTCGCATCAGCTCAGCAGCTCCGTGGTCGTCACCGCGCGCAGTCCGCGGCGGTCGAGTTCTTCCAGTACGGCGGGGAGCGCGGCGACCGTGTCGGCGTACCCGAAATGCATGCTGACGACCGAGCCGTTGCGGACCTCGGCGAGCACCTTGCGGGTGACGGCGGGGGCGCCGGGCGAGGTGAAGTCGAGGGAGTCGACGTCGTAGGACAGCACGTGCGGGTAGCCCACGCGGTGGGCCAAGCGCTGGACGAGCGGGGACGCGGCCGGGGCGCGCGAGGGCCTGAACCAGGTGCCGATCGACCCGGTGAGCCGCTTGAGGCGGTCGGCGCAGCCGGTGATCTCGGCCAGCGCGTCGGCCTCGGACAGGGTGTTGACGGCGATGTGCCGCTGGGTGTGATTGCCGAGGTCGTGCCCGCCGTCGAGGATGCGGCGGGCCATCTCGGGGTGCGTGTCGAGCCAGGTCCCGACGGCGAGGACGGTGACATGGGCACCGTGCTTCTCCGCCTCGGTGAGGAGGGCGGTGGCGATCCTGGGGTCGCCCTGGCCGTGGAAGGTGAGCGCGATGCGGGGGTGGTCGCGGGGCCCGTGCGTGATCTGCGCGGGCTGCTGGGGAAGGCGCGGGGGCGGGTGCGGTGAGCGGCGTCGCCCTGGCGGCGGGCGCCGGTCCACCGGCGGAGGCGTGGGTGGCGGCGGGGGCTGCGGCGGAGCCGGACGTGGCACACCCGGCGGCAAGCGCACCCCGGCGACGAGCCCGGCACCCGCAAGCAACGCCGTACGGCGGTCGGTCGTGGTCACCCGCCCCATTTAAGGGGCGCAGAGTAAGAAACCGGGGCATTAACCCGTTTGGGCGACGCCCCGGGTCGCGCCAACGGGACGCAACCAACTCCGCCCCAGGGGCACCCCTAGGGGCGCGGGGAACTGCGCGAGCAGCCACAGCGGCGCCGCACCGAACCGACAACCCGACCCGGCGCCCACACCAGCTCACTCAACGATCGGAAACCCGCATCTCGAACCACGTCGTCTTCCCACGCGGCAACAGATCGACGCCCCACCGATCAGAAAGCTTGTCGACGAGGAACAACCCCGGCCACTCAGATCCATCTCCTGAACCGGCATCAGACACGGCAACCCACGCGACGGATCACGAACCTCAACCCGGATCCACCCCGCCGCCGCTTCATCCGAAGCCCGAACACCCGCGCCCCGGTATGCCGCACGGCATTCCCGACAAGCTCCGAGACCAGTAAGACCGCGTCCTCGGTGAGCTTCGGACTGAGCCCCCAGTGCCGCAGAACGACCATCTGGGTAAGTCGGCGGGCCGCCGCCGCGGACTCCGGCCGGGACGGCAACGGAACCTCTGCCTCCGTAGGATTGCCGAACAACTCGATCGCCTTGAGCGCCCGCTCGTCCTCGACCGCAGGCGACCAGCGCGCCGCGGTCGCACGGCCTTGTCCCCGCGGCTGTCCGATACCTTCCAGCCCCGCCATGCGTCCATCATGGCCGCCCCGACCGGCCTCCGTGGCGGTTCCGGAGGAATACGCCCCCGGAATCCCTCGTTCCGCGACATCCGATCGACATATGCCAGAGTCATTTCAGGGTCGGCGACAGCCCTCCGACCTGCGGTGAAGGCTCTGTTGGAGGCAATCGACAGGCTCCCTCGACAAGGCAGGCTTAAGGTCGAGTTAAGGTTCCCATAAACCGACCCGCCGAGGGACCTGTATGAGACATCACGTCAATTGCAAGTGGTTGAGCGGTATTTGACCGTCCGGTTCAGCGGAACTTGGCCTTCCTGGGCCCCTCTTCGACGAAGCTCCGCATCCCCCGCTCACGGTCCTCGGTCGCGAACAGCCCCGCGAACCAGTTCCGTTCGACCGCGAGCCCGGTCTCGATGTCCGTCTCCAGACCGATGTCGATCGACTCCTTCGCCGCACGCAACGCGATCGCCGGCCCCTGAGCCAGCTTCGCCGCCCACGCGAACGCCTCCGTGTACACATCGGCGGCCGGGACCAACCGGTCCACCAGACCCAGCGCCAGCGCCTCGTCCGCCGTGACCATCCGACCCGTGAAGATCAGATCCTTCGCCTTCGACGGACCGATCAGCCGCGCCAGCCGCTGCGTCCCACCGGCCCCGGAATCAACCCGAGCAGAATCTCCGGCTGCCCCAACTTCGCGTTGTCCGCGGCGATACGAAAGTCCGCGCACAACGCCAACTCACAACCCCCGCCCAGCGCATAGCCCGTAACGGCGGCAACCACCGGCTTCGGGATACGCGCCACCGCGCTGAACGACTCCTGCAACGCCCGCGACCGCACGACCATCGCCGCATGGTCCATCCGCTGCATCTCCTTGATGTCCGCACCCGCCGCGAACACCTTCTCCCCGCCGTACACCACCACGGCCCGCACATCCTCGCGCCGCGTCGCCTCCTCGGCGAGTTCCTTGAGGCGGTCCTGCGTGGCGACGTCCAGCGCGTTCATCGGCGGGCGGTCGAGGCGGATCGTGCCGACGCCCTCGGCGACTTCGAGATTCACGGTCATGCCGGAAGGTTAACCGCCGCTAACGACAACGGGCCCGGTGCTGTGTGTCACAGCACCGGGCCCGAAGGTCGACTAGCCTGCTACGCCTTCCACTTGGCCCACGACATGTTCCAGCCGTTGAGCCCGTTGTCCGGCGCCACCGTCTCGTCGTCGGAGTGCTTGACGACGACCACATCGCCGATCATCGAGTGGTTGTAGAACCACGCGGCCGGCACGCTGCTGCTGTAGCCGCCCTTGACGTCCTGGAGGCCGACGCAGCCGTGGCTGGCGTTGTAGTTCCCGAAGGCGCCGCCGCCCCAGTAGTTGCCGTGGATGAAGGTGCCGGAGCTGGTGAGGCGGATGGCGTGCGGGACGTCCTTGATGTCGTACTCGCCGCCGTAGCCGACCGTTTCACCGTTCATCCGGGTCACTTCGAGCTTCTCGCTCATGACCATCTGGCCGTTCCACGTGTCGTAGCCGGGCTTGCCGGTGGTGACCGGGATGGACTTGATCGTCTTGCCGTCCTGGGTGACCTTCATGGTGTGCTTCTTGGCGTCGACCACGGAGACCTGGTTGCGGCCGATGGTGAAGGAGATCGTCTTGGCCTGCTTGCCGTAGACGCCCGGGCGGCCCTCGACGCCGTCGAGGTTGAGCTTGACGGTGACCTTGGTGCCGGACTTCCAGTAGTTCTCGGGGCGGAAGTCGAGGCGGTCGTTGCCGAACCAGTGGCCCTCGACGTCGACGGGCGGCACGGTCGTGATGGTGATGGCCTTCTTCACGTCGTCGGGGTGCGTGATGCCCCGGGTGAAGTTGACCGAGAACGGCATTCCGACGCCGACCGTGGAGCCGTTCTCGGGGTGAAGTCGCCGATGAACGTGTTCTTCGGGGTCAGCGTGGTGAAGCTGGAGTCCTCGGCGGCGACCCGGCCGTCGGAGTCCTTGGCGACCGCGTGCACGGTGTACTTGGTGGCGGCGGCCAGGTGCGTGGCCGGCGTCCAGCTGGCGCCGCCGCCGGTGATGGCGCCGGAGACCTTCGCGCCGTCGGCGTCCTTGACCTCGACCTGGGTCAACTTGCCCTTCGCGGCACTGATCTTGAGGGCACCGCTGGTGTCGACGGCCTTCGAGCCGTTCTTCGGGGCGATGGTGACGACCGCCTGCGACTGCTTGGTCTCGGCCGTGTCCGACCCCTTGGCCTTGCTGTCGCCCGAGCCGGACCCGGAGTTCGAGCCGCCGCCTCCGCACGCGGTCACGGCGAGCAGCAGTACGCCGAGGATCAGCGCCAGCAGCCCCTTGTTTCTCCGGCCGCGCGCGTCAACCGACGCCCCCGGTATCGGTCGCACGTTCAAGACTTTCTCCCCTCGCCGGGCCCGGTCAGGCCCGCACCCCTTCGCGCATCTGACGTGCACGTCCGCGCATATTAACCGCCAGGTTTTCAGCTTCATGTCAGGCGAGTGTCACCATTCGGTCGCAACTTCAACTGCCGCCTGACACAGGCTCCGCGAACCGTCTCCGCTCACGTGGGGGCACCCCTCCCCGGTCACTTCAGGGCACTGCCCGCCTTCCACTCCTTCCAACCCATGTTCCATCCGCCGAGGCCGTTGTCCGGAGCGACCTGTTTGTCGTTGCTGTGCACGACCTCGACGACGTCCCCGATGAGGCTGCGGTCGAAGAACCACCCGGCCGGGGTGTCCGATCCGCCGCCCTTCACGTCCCGCAGTCCCACGCACCCGTGGCTGACGTTGGCGTGCCCGGGGGCGTTCGGCGCCCAGTAGTTGCCGTGCAGGAAGGTGCCGGAGTCGGTGAGCTTCATGGCGTGCGGGACGTCGGGGATGTCGTACTCACCGCCGAAGCCGACCGTGCGGCTGTTCATGCGGGTCACCTCCAGCATCTCCATGACCACCATTTTCCCGTTGTACGTGGTCTTCCCGGGGCGCCCGCGGTGATCGGGACGGTGGCCAACAGGTCGCCGTCGCGCCGCACTTCCATGGTGTGTTTCGCGGCGTCGACGAGGGAGACCTGGCTGCGGCCGACGGTGAAGGAGAACGTCCTGTACTGGAGGCCGTAGACGCCGGGGGCGCCTTCCACATCGCGCAGGCGGAGGGAGACGGTGACCTGGGTGCCGGGCTTCCAGTAGGTCTCGGGGCGGAAGTCGAGGCGGGTCCTGCCGAACCAGTGCGGGCGGATCTCGACGGCCGGTTTCGCGGTGATGTGGATCGCGCGCTCGACGGCGGCCCGGTTCTCGATGTCCCGGCTGAAGCCGAGGGAGACGATCATCCCGGTGCCGACGGTGGCACGGTTCTCGGGGGTGACGTAGCCGATGAACCGTTCGTCGGGGACGAAGGTCGTGAACGTGGTGTGCCGGGCGGAGCGGTGGCCGTCGCCGTCGAGGGCGACCGCGTCGACGGTGTACTCGGCGGCGAGCGCGAGCCGCGGGTCCTCGGGTTCCCAGCGCAGTCCGTCGTCGGAGATACGGCCGGGGACGGGGTGTCCTGGGCGTCCTGCGACTTCACCACCTGCACGGACTCCAGGCGTCCGCTGGGCACCCGGACTTCGAGCCGGCGGCCGGGTCTGACGCCCTTGCTGGCGTCGTCGGGCGAGATTCGGATCACATCCTCGGGCGCCGGCGCCTTGCCGAAGATCTCGTCGATACCGCCCCCGCCCGACCCGTCCGAAGTACAGCCGGTGGCTCCGGCCAGCAGTCCTGCCCATGTCAGTACGGCGGCCAGAGCGACCCCTGCGCCGCGCGCGCGCCCTTGTGCATGCCTCACGGGGTGCCCAACGAGCGGGCCCGCTCCGGGAAACGTGAGTGCGGCCCAAGCTCTGGGCAGAACAGTGGGGAGAACGACATGACAGGCACACGCGGCCGGGACGCCAACTGCCCTTCACCACGTCGTTCCATGAGCCGCGGGAGGCCGGACGGTGTCGAGCGCAGCCGAGCAGGAGGCCGTGCAGGAGGAGCGCGTCGACGACGGCGTGCCCATGGAGCACGCCGTGGAGGCCATACCGGCGCCACGCGCCGCACCCGTGCTGAACGGCGCCCCGCACACAGGGCCGCCCCCGCCCGTGTGGCCGGGGCCCTGATGCCGTTGGGGGCGCGGTACCGGGTCGGCCCGGACGGGGTGGCGGGCACCAACTTCGCGCTGTGGGCGGGGGTGCGGAGGCGGTCGAGCTGTGTCTGTTCGACCCGGAGGGCGTGGAGACGCGCGCCCCGCTGACCGAGCTGACGCACGAGATCTGGCACGGCTTCCTGCCGGGCGTCATGCCGGGACAGCGCTACGGCTTCCGGGTGCACGGCCGCTGGGACCCGTGGACCGGCGCCCGCTGGAACCCGGCGAAGCTGCTCCTCGACCCGTACGCGCGGGCGGTGGACGGCGAGTTCGGGCTGCCGCCCGAGGTCTACGCGCATGTCCGTGACTGGCCGCAGCAGCAGGTCGCGGACACCGTGCGCGACGACCGCGACTCCGCGCCCCACGTCCCGAAGGGTGTCGTCGTGCACGACGACACCACCGACGACGAGTGGATGGACGACCGCCGCCCGAAGACACCGTGGGCGGACTCGGTCATCTACGAGGTCCACGTCGGCGGCTTCACCAAACTGCACCCCGGCATACCGGAGGAACTCCGGGGCACCTACGCCGGGTTGGCGCACCCGGCGGCGATCGAGCACCTGGTGAAGCTGGGCGTGACGGCCGTGGAGCTGCTGCCCGTCCACCAGTTCGCGCACGAGGACCATCTGCTGCGCCGGGGCCTGAAGAACTACTGGGGCTACAACTCGATCGGCTACTTCGCCCCGCACGCGGGCTACGCGGCGACCGGTACGGCGGGCCAGCAGGTCGGCGAGTTCAAGCGGATGGTGCGGGCGCTGCACGAGGCCGGGATCGAGGTCATCCTCGACGTCGTCTACAACCACACCGCCGAAGCGGGTGAGTTGGGCCCGATGCTGTCGTTGAAGGGCATCGACAACCGCGGCTACTACCGCCTCCAGAGCGACGCCCGCCGGTACACGGACTACACCGGCTGCGGCAACACCCTGCATGTCGTCCAGCCGCACGTGCTCCGGCTCATCACCGACTCGCTGCGCTACTGGGTCACCGAGATGGGCGTCGACGGCTTCCGCTTCGACCTCGCGGCGGCCCTGGCCCGCTCCATGCACGACGTCGACATGCTCTCCCCCTTTTCTCGCCGTCATCGCCCAGGACCCGGTGCTACGACGGGTGAAGCTGATCGCCGAGCCGTGGGACGTGGGCTCGGGCGGCTACCAGGTGGGCGCGTTCCCGCCCCTGTGGACGGAGTGGAACGACCGCTATCGCAACGCCGTCCGGGACTTCTGGCGGGGTGCGCTGCCGGACGTACGGGACCTCGGGTACCGGCTCTCGGGGTCGAGCGACCTGTACGCGTGGGGAGGGCGGCGCCCGTACGCCTCGGTCAACTTCATCACGGCGCACGACGGTTTCACCCTGCGGGACCTGGTGTCGTACGAGCGCAAGCACAACGAGGCCAACGGCGAGGGCAACCGGGACGGGACGGACGACAACCGCTCCTGGAACTGCGGGGTCGAGGGCGAGACGGACGACGAGCGCGTAAAGGCTTTGCGGCGACGGCAGTTGAGGAACCTCCTCACCACGCTGCTGCTGTCCACGGGCGTGCCGATGCTGGTCGCGGGCGACGAGCTGGGGCGGACGCAGCGGGGCAGCAACAACGCCTACTGCCAGGACAACGAGATCAGTTGGGTGGACTGGGGTCTGCAGGAGGACCCCGGCTGGCGGGCGTTGACCGACCTCACCGCCCGCCTGATCGACCTGCGTCACCGCCACCCGGTGCTGCGCCGCCGGGCGTTCTTCTCCGGGCGGGCCCGTTCGGCGGACGGCATAAGGGACTTGGCGTGGTTCACCGCGCGCGGCACGGAGATGACGGAACGGGACTGGTACGCGCCCGCCGCCACCCTCGGCATGTATCTCTCGGGCCGGGACATCCCCGGCCGCGACGAACGCGGTGCCCCGATCCTCGACGACAGCTTCCTCGCCGTGCTGCACGCCGGTGACCGCCCGGTGAGTTTCGTGCTGCCGGGGCCGCCGTGGGCGGAGCGGTACGAGGTGGTCGTCGACACGTCACGGGAGGAGCAGGCGGAGGCTCCGGGAGTCGTGCACCGGGCGGGGGCGGCGATCACGGTGCCGGCGCGGGCGGTGCTGCTGCTGAAGGTGATCGGCTGAGGGACGGGGTCGCGGGTCCAGGGCGCGCGCTTCTCCGACGCGTACGCGCCTTCTCCCTCGCCCGTCCTAGCCGAGGATGCCCCGGTCGTAGGCGACGGCGACGGCCGCCGCTCGGTCCTTGACGCCCAACTTGCCGTACAGGTGGGTGAGATGGGTCTTGACGGTGGCCTCGCTGATGAACAGCTCGCGGGCGATCTCGCGGTTGGAGGTGCCCTTGGCGACCAGGGCGAGGACCTCGCGTTCGCGGGCGGAGAGCGGTTCGTTGCCCGGAGTCTGCGGGGCGCGGACCGCGGAGACCAGGCGGGAGGCGACAGCGGGTGACAGGACCGTGCGGCCCTCCGCCGCCGCACGGACGGCGGTGAACAGCTCGTCGCGCGGGGCGTCCTTCAGCAGATAGCCGGTCGCGCCCGCCTCGATCGCGGGGAGGGTGTCGGAGTCGGTGTCGTACGTCGTCAGGACGAGCACCTTCGCGCGGGCGGCGCGGCGGGTCAGTTCGCGGATGGCGTCGACGCCCGCGCCACCGGGCATGCGCAGGTCCATCAGGATCACGTCCGGGTCGAGGTCGGCGGCCCGCTCCACGGCCTCGACCCGTTGGCCGCCTCCCCAGGACACGGAAGCCGGACGCGGACTCGAACATGCCGCGCAGACCGTCCCGTACGACGGGATGGTCGTCGACGATCAACAGGGAGATCAGCAACTCGTCACTCATGGCGGACCAACGGTACGCGAGCCGACAGGGCCGTGCCGTGTCCGGGCTCGGCTTCGATCGTCAGGGAGCCCGCGATGCGTTCGGCGCGGGCACGCATCCCGTCGAGGCCGAAGCCGCGGGTACGGGTGCGTGCGGGGAGGGCCAGCGGGTCGAAGCCCCGGCCGTCGTCGCGGATGTCGAGGATGACCTCCTCGCCGAGGAAGGAGAGGGTCACGCCGACGCGGGTGGCGCGGGCGTGGCGGGCCGCGTTCGACAGGGCCTCCTGGGCGATGCGCAGCAGGGTCGCGGAGACCTCGTCGTGGAGCTGCTCGGTGGTGCCGGTGACGGTGAACTCGGCGCGGACGGCGGTGCGTTCGCCCCACTCCGCGACCGTGTTCTTCAGCGCCTCGGGCAGTCCGTCGTGCTCCAGGGCGACGGGCGCGAGGTTCTGCACGGAGCGGCGGGCCTCGCCGAGGCTGTGCCGGGCGAGGGTGGAGGCGCGTTCGAGGTGGGTGCGGGCGGTCGTCAAGTCGGGGGCGCTCGCCACGACTTGCAGCTGGGCGATGATGCCGGTGAGGCCCTGCGCGATGGTGTCGTGGATCTCGGCGGCGAGCCGCCGGCGTTCGTCGGCGACCCCGGCTTCCCTTGCCTGGACGAGGAGTTGGGCGTGCAGGGCGGCGTTCTCGTCGAGGGCCTGCTGGAGGGCGGTGTTGGTGCGCTCGAGTTCGGTGATGGTCTCACTGCGCTCGTGGGAGCGCAGCGACTCCTGCTCGGTGAGATGCGCGATGGCCATCTGCAGCCCGGAGTTGGCGGCCACCAGCGCCGCGAACAGGATCCACTGGACCCCGCTCCCGAACGGCATCCCGCCCGCCTGCGCACCGGCCACGGTGACGGCGCTCGCGAACAGTCCGATCCGCTGCCGTACCTTGCCCGGGATCAGTTCGTCGGCGTCCATGAAGCCGGAGGCGGCGTAGAACGCGAAGAACGGGTCGATCCAGGTGAGGGCGAAGGCGATGCCCCAGCGGACGACGTAGTACACGGCCCCCGCCCGTGACGGGGTCCGCCCGTGGCCGGGGCGGCGGGAGCGGGTGCCGTGCCACCACAGCTGGAGGACGAGCGCGGCACCGGCCAGGGACCAGCCGGTCCACCACTGGACGGAGGTGTGGTCGAAAAGCCCTGAGGAGGCGACCGCGAGGACGACACTGACACCGAGCAGTCCGTACGGTCCCCAGGTGTGCAGCTGCTCCCAGCGCCGGTCGATCTGCTTGTCCCTCGTGGTCATCTCCCCAGTCTGCACGGCCGCTCTCCCCTATTCCCAGCGGAACCAGCGCGAGGCGCCGGCGGTCAGCAGCACGGTCCACGCCAGCATCACGCCCAGGTGCGTCCAGCCCGGCCAGTTCCCGGCCGCGGCCCGGTTCAGGGCCTCGGCGGCGGCGCCGAAGGGGGTGTAGCCGACGATGCGGGCCATGACGTCCGGCATGGAGTTCACCGGGATCCACACGCCCGCGCAGAACATCATCGGGAAGAACACCGCCGACCCGATCGCACCGGCGATCTTCGTGGTCCGGGACAGCGCCGAGACCACCGCGCCCAGCGCGAGCGCGGCCAGGACCGCGAGGAGCAGGGCGAGGAGATAGCCGCCGGGCTGCTTCGGCAGCCGTACGTCGAAGGCGAGCCGTCCGACGATCAGCGCGCACAGGGCGGAGGCCAGGGCCGCCGCGCCGTAGACGACCATCTGTGCGGCGAGCAGGGCGGTCGGGCGGACCGGGGTGGCGGACATGCGGCGCAGGATGCCGCGTTCGCGGTAGCCGGTGAGGTTCTGCGGCATCGACTGGAGCGCGCCGACGATCATGCCGAGCAGGACGGCGACCGGGACGTACACGTCGACCGTGCGCAGCCCCGAGGTCCGCCTCATGGTGCCGGAAACCCGGGATGGACCCCAGGATCACCAGCAGCAGGGTGGGGAACAACAAGATCCAGAAGAGTGCGCCCGGTTCACGGCGGAAGAGCCTCAACTCGGTACGCAGCACGGCGGTGTTCATGCGGTGACCTCCGTCAGGTCCAGGAACGCGTCGTCCAACGTGGCGTCGGACACGCGGAGTTGGTGGGCGGTGATGTGGTTGCGGGCAAGCAGGGTGATGACCGCGTTGACGGTCTCGTCCGAGCCGGAGAGCGTGATCCGGCCGTCCTTGCGGGCCACGGAGGTGAGCGCGGGAAGCACGTTCAGATCACCGTCGTCCAGCGGCGCGGAGGGCGTGAAACTGATGACGGTGGAGCCCGCCGAGCGCCGGATCAGTCCGTCCGGGGTGTCCAGGGCGGCCACCCGCCCCTTGTCGATCACGGCGATCCGGTCGCACAGCCGCTGCGCCTCCTCCATGAAGTGCGTGACCAGCAGGACAGTGACCCCGCCGGCCCGCACGTCCTCGATCAGCTGCCAGGTGTCCCGGCGGGCGCGCGGGTCGAGCCCGGTGGTCAGCTCGTCGAGGACGACGACCCGGGGTTGCCGATCAGCGCGAGCGCGATGAACAGACGCTGTTTCTGGCCGCCGGACAGCTTCGCGAAGCGGGTGGTCAACTTCGCGGTCAGGCCCAGGCGTTCGGCCAGCGGCCGCCAGTCGGCGGGGTGCGGATAGAACGACGCGTACAGCTCCAGCGCCTCACGGACGGTGAGCTTGGCCTGGAGTTCGCTCTCCTGCAACTGGGCGCCGAGGACCCGGGCGACCTCTTCGTGGTCGGCCACCGGGTCGAGTCCGGTGACCCGGACCCGGCCCGCGTCGGGGACCCGCAGGCCCTCGACGCACTCGTCGACGGTGGTGGTCTTGCCGGCGCCGTTCGGGCCGAGGATCCCGAAGATCTCGCCCTCCTCGACGGCGAAGGACACCCCGTCCACGACGGCCCGGCCGCCGTAGGACTTCCGTAGTGCGCTGACTTCGATGACTGGTGTGGCTGGCATGTACCGAGGGTCCCGCCGGCGCCGGGTCCGCCAGATCGCCCATCGCGCTCGAAGGGACATCAACCGATCGGTTGATGCACGCCTACGACTCCCCTGGCCGCGCCGCTACGACCCCGGTCGCCCAGGTCGTAGGACCATCGGCCGATCCGGGTCCGGCCAAAACCCGGTGGGCACTGTCAGTGCCGGTCCGTAGGCTCGCCCGTGATGTCCACGACGCGTGCAACCACCGAGAACCGATCCGCCCTCCGTACCCTCGCGCGGCTCTGGCCCTACGTCCGGCCGGTGCGGGTACGGCTGTTCAGCGCGGCCGGGGTCGCCGTCGTCGCGTCCTGTACGGGACTGGTGTTCCCGCTCGTCCCTGAAGTGGATGGTGGACGGCCCGGTGGCCGACCGGGACGCGGCGGGCGTATGGCTGGGGGCGCTGTACCTGCTGCTGCTCGGCGTCGCGGAGGCGGGCCTGTTCGGCCTGCGGCGCTGGCTGGTCGCACGGCCGCTGTCCCATGTCGAGGCGGAGATGCGGGCGGACCTGTACCGCCACCTGCAGCGGCTGCCGGTCTCGTTCCACGACAGATGGCCCTCGGGCCAGCTTCTGTCCCGGGGCACCACGGACCTCATGCTGCTCCGCATGTTCCTCGCCTTCCCCTGACGTTCCTGCTGGTCAACGCGGTGACGATCCTGGCGGGCGTGATCATCATGCTGATCCAGGACTGGACTCTCGGGATGGTGATCCTGGGTCCCGCGATCCCGGTGATCGTCACCTGCGTGATCTTCGAGCAGCGGTACGCGCGCGTGGCCCGCCTCGCGCAGGACCAGGTCGGCGACCTGACGACGGTCGTCGAGGAGAGCGTCCTCGGCATCCGCATCATCAAGGGCTTCGGCCGCCACCGCACCCAGGCCCGAGCCTTCCGCGACCTCTCCCGCACCCTGCGCGGCACGGAACTCCACAAGGCCCAACTCCTCGCCACCATCTGGGGCGTCATCGTCACCCTCCCCGAACTGGCCCTCGGGGCAACCCTGGTCCTGGGCACCATCCAGGTAGCGGACGGCGACCTCTCAGCAGGCACCCTGGTGGCCTTCCTGTCGACGGCACTTGCCCTCCGCTGGCCGGTCGAGTCCATCGGCTTCCTCCTGGCGATGAGCCAGGAGGCGGCAACAGCGACGGAACGCTATTTCGAGGTAATGGACGAATCCCCGGAAGCGGAGAGGCCCATGAGGGGCGCGGGGAACGGCGCGACCAGCCCCCACGAACCCGCACCCGACCACGACGGCATCCGCTTCACCAAAGTCACCTTCCGCTACCCGGACGCCCCACCGGACTCCCCACCCACCCTCGACAGCGTCAACCTCCACATCAGACCCGGCGAATCCATGGCCCTGGTAGGCGCCACCGGCACCGGCAAGACCACCCTCACCGCCCTCGTCCCCCGCCTCCACGAGGTCACATCGGGACAGATCACCCTGGACGGCAAGGACATCACCGCCATGCCGAGGGACTCGCTGCGCGCCCTCGTCGCCGTGGCCTTCGAGGAACCCACCCTGTTCTCGGCCACGGTCGGGGAGAACGTCCTCATGGGAGCCGGAGAAGCCGCAGGGAAACCGGAGTTGGAGCGAGCACTGGCCGTCGCCCAGGCCGACTTCGTAGGCACCCTCCCCAGGGCACGGACACCCAGGTGGGCGAACAGGGCCTCAGCCTCTCCGGCGGCCAACGCCAACGCCTCGCCCTGGCAAGGGCGGTGGTGGGCACACCCCGCTTCCTGGTCCTGGACGATCCGCTCTCCGCACTGGACGTCCACACCGAGAGGCGGCAGTCGAGGCCGCCCTGCGTCAAGTCCTCGCCGACACCACGGCGTTGATCGTGGCCCACCGCCCGTCCACGGTCCTCCTGGCCGACCGCGTGGCCCTCCTCTCGGACGGCCGCATCACCGCGGTGGGCACCCACCAGGAACTCCTGCGGACGAACGCCGAGTACGCACACCTGATGTCAGGCGCCGACCACCAGGGGACGAACGATGACCTCGGCCACCACCTCCGCTCCCACCACCGGCGGCGACGACACCCCGAGCCCCGCGCCCGCCCGCCACCGCGGGCGACCCCTTCGACCACGACGTCCTGCCCACTCCCCGGGCGCGACCGGCGCCCTCCTGCGCTCCCTGCTCGCCCCGATGAAGGCACGGGTCACCGTCACGACCCTCCTCCTGCTGCTGCAACAGGCCGCCGTACAGGTCGGCCCGCTCCTCGTGGCGTACGCCATCGACCGCGCGGTCCCGGCGTTCCGGAACGACGACCACGGCCCGCTGATCGCCGTAGGTGCGGGCTATCTGCTCTGCGCGCTGCTCTCCGGGGACTCCAGTACGCGTTCATCGGCGCCTCCGCCCGTGTCAACCAGGACGTGCTGCTCGAACTGCGCGGCCGGATCTTCCGGCACGCGCAGGCGCTCAGCATCGACTTCCACGAGCGGTACACGTCCGGGCGGCTCATCTCCCGTTCCACCACGGACATCGAGGCCCTGCGCGAACTCCTCAGCGAGGGGCTCCAGGAGCTGATCACGGTCATCCTGTCGTTCGTGTACATCTCGGCGATGCTGCTCTGGCTGGACCTGGGCCTCGGCGCGGTCGCGGTGGCGTCCTTCGTGCCGCTGTACCTGCTGGTGCGGGTCTACCAGCGGCGCGCGGTGCGGGTGTACGCGGTCCGCTCCACGGCGATCGCGCGCGTGATCGTGAAGTTCGTCGAGACGATGAACGGCATCCGTCCGGTCCGCGCGTTCCGCCGCGAGGCCGTCAACGACGCCGACTTCCAGGTCCTCAACCAACAGCACGAACGCTCCAACGGCGACGCCCTGTTGGAGATGGCCCGCTATGTCACCGGCTCGCGCCTGGTCGCCAACACGGCCGTCGCGGGGATCGTCCTGTGGGGTTCCTTCCGCGTCTCGGACGGTTCACTGGAGCTGGGCGTACTGGCCGCGGCGGTCCTGTACCTACGGCGGCTCTACGACCCCATCGACCGGCTCGGCATGTTCCTCAACTCGTACCAGTCGGCCGCGGCCTCCTGGAGAAGATCGCGGGCCTGCTGGCCCAGACCCCGTCGGTCCCGGAACCCTCCACACCCGTGCAACTCCCGGAACTCGAGACGGACCAGCCCGGTCGCGAGGTCGTCTTCGAGGGCGTCCGCTTCACCTACCGCACCGGCGGCGAGGTCCTGCCCGTCTTCGACCTCACCCTCCCGGCCGGCCAGACGGTCGCCGTCGTCGGCTCGACCGGCGCGGGCAAGTCCACCCTGGCCAAGCTGCTCGCCCGTTTCTACGACCCGTCGGAGGGGCGGGTGTTGCTCGACGGGGTCGACCTGCGCGAGCTGTCCGGGCCCGAACTGCGGCGCGGGGTGGTGATGGTGACGCAGGAGGCGTTCCTGTTCTCCGGCACGGTCGCCGAGAACATCGCGATCGGCCGGCCGGACGCGCCCCGTGAGGAGATCGAGCGGGCCGCGAAGGCGATCGGCGCGCACGACTTCATCAGCGCGCTGCCCGACGGCTACGACACGGACGTACGCAAACGGGGTGGCCGTATCTCGGCGGGCCAGCGCCAACTCGTGGCGTTCGCGCGGGCGTTGCTCGCCGACCCGGCGGTCCTGATCCTGGACGAGGCGACGAGTTCGCTGGACGTGCCCGGCGAACAGGCGGTGCAGCGCGCCATGTCGACGGTCCTGCGCGGCCGTACGGCGGTGGTGATCGCCCACCGGCTCTCCACGGTCGAGATCGCGGACCGGGTGCTGGTCATGGAGCACGGTCGGGTGGTCGAGGACGGCACGCCGGCCGACCTGATCGCGGGGACGGGGCGGTTCGCGGACCTGCACCGGGCGTGGCGGGACAGCCTGGCGTAAGCGGGTGGGGTTGTTCTGTGACCGCCGGCCGGTGGGGCTGGTCGCGCAGTTCCCCGCGCCCCTCAAAAGACACGGCACGGGTCGGCGTTTTCAGGGGCGCGGGGAACTGCGCGACCAGCCACGACGCACCGCGAGCCGCAAACGCAACCTCACCCTCCACCCTCCGCTTGCTAAGCGGAACCCCGTTCCGTATCGTTACCGGAACAAGGTTCCACTTACGCGATCCCGGAGGACCCGGTCATGCACTACCGCACTCTCGGCCGCACCGGCGTGCAGGTCAGTTCCCTCGCGCTCGGTGCGATGAACTTCGGCAGGATCGGCCGCACGGGCCAGGACGAGGTCACGGCCCTCGTCGACGCCGCGCTCGCGGGCGGGGTCAACCTCATCGACACCGCGGACGCGTACAGCGGCGGCGAGTCCGAGGAACTGCTCGGCAAGGCCATCGCCGGCCGCCGCGACGACATCGTGCTGGCGACGAAGGCGAGCCTGCCGATGGGCGAGGAACGCAACCACCAGGGCGCCTCGCGCCGCTGGCTGGTCACCGAGTTGGACAACAGCCTGCGCAGGCTCGGCGTGGACCACGTCGACCTCTACCAGATCCACCGCTGGGACCCCCGCACCAGCGACGAGGAGACCCTCTCCGCCCTGACCGACCTCCAACGCGCGGGAAAGATCCGCTACTTCGGCTCCTCCACCTTCCCGGCCTACCGCATCGTCCAGGCGCAGTGGGCCGCCCGCGAGCACCACCTGAGCCGTTACGTCACCGAGCAGCCGAGCTACTCGATCCTCCAGCGCGGCGTCGAGACCCACGTCCTGCCGGTGACGGAGGAGTACGGCCTCGGCGTCCTGGCCTGGAGCCCGCTGGCGTCGGGCTGGCTGTCCGGCGCGATCCGCGAGGGCCGCTCCATCACGACCAGCCGCTCCACGTTCATGCCCCAGCGCTACGACACGACCGTCCCCGCCAACCGGGCAAAGCTCGACGCGGTCGAACAGCTGGCCAAGGTCGCCGACGAGGCCGGCCTCACGCTGATCCAGCTCGCGCTCGGCTTCGTCACCGCGCACCCCGGCGTGACCAGCGCGCTCATCGGCCCCCGCACCCTGGACCACCTGCACAGCCAGCTCGCCGCCGCCGACACCGTGCTCCCCGCAGACGTACTCGACGCCATCGACAGCGTCGTCGCCCCCGGCACCGACCTCGCCGCCCACGAGAAGAACGACACCCCGCCCGCCCTCCTCGACCCGGCCCTGCGCCGCCGCTGAGCCCACCGGAACGGAACCACCACCATGTCCGACTCACCCCGCGCGATCGTGTCCGTGAAGCCGGTGACCCTCTCGGCCCCCGACCGGGGCGAGGACCTCCAGGTCCGCGTCTCCGCCCCCGTCACCGGCGACGACCTGCCCGTCCTCGTCTTCTCGCACGGCTACGGCTGGTCGATGAACGGCTACGCCCCCTGGCGGACCACTGGGCCGCACAGGGCTTCATGGTCATCCAGCCCACGCACCTCGACTCAAGAACCCTCGCCATCCCGCACGAGGACCCCCGTTTCCCACGGATGTGGCGCTTCCGTGTGGCGGACCTCAAGCGCGTACTGGATGAACTCGACGTCCTGGAGGCGTCCGTACCGGGCCCTCGCGGGCCGCGTCGACCACGACCGCATCGCCGTGGCCGGCCACTCCTGGGGAGCCCAGACGGCCAGCACGCTCCTGGGCGCCCGCGTCCTGGACCCCGACGGCGTACCCGGCGAGGACCTGTCCGACCCCCGCGTCAAAGCAGGCGTCCTGCTCGCCCTGACCGGTCTTGGCGACTCCCTGACCCCGTTCGCCGCCGAGCAACTCCCCTTCATGCGGCCGTCGTTCACCACGATGACCACCCCGGCCCTCATCGTCGCCGGAGACCACGACGACTCCCCGCTCTCCACCCGGGGCCCCGACTGGTTCACCGACCCGTACACCTACAGCCCCGGCGACAAGACCCTGCTCACCCTCTTCGACGCGGAACACTCGCTGGGCGGCATCCCCGGCTACGAGGTCGCCGAGACGACGGACGAGAACCCCGCCCGCGTGGCCCTGCTCCAGCAGCTCACCACGGCGTTCCTGCGCAGCGCCCTGCACCCCGAGGACACCGGCTGGCAGACGGCGGCCACCGCGCTGGACCAAGACCACGACTCCTTGGGCAAGTTGGAGAGCAAGTAGCGGGGTTCAGGAGAACCACACCTCCTCGGTCCCGGCCTCACCCGCCCCCGCCGGGCGCCCGATATTCGATGGGCAACCGCGCTCACGCTCGGTAATCTTCGTTGCCTCCAACCACCCCCGGACCGCTTACGGCTGCCTGCCCTCGCTCGGCAGCCCGGGCAGGAGGCACATGATCGACGCGTACGAGGATCCCGGGACTCCCGACTGTCGGGGCGGCTGGCGTTTTCTGTGGTGGCTGGTGCGGCGGCAGCCGGGGCGGGCGGTGTCCGGAGCGCTGCTGTCGAGCGTGTGGATGGTGCTGATGGCGGCGGCGCCGTATCTGATGTCCCGCGCGGTCGACGACGGCCTGGTGCCGGGGCGCATGGGCCCGCTGGCCTGGTGGACCGGGGCGCTGTTCGTGGTCGGCGCGGTCAACTCGTGGCTGAGCATCATGCGCCACCGCACGATGACCCGGGTCCGGATCGACGCCAACTTCCGCACGGTCAAGCTGATCGTCGGCCAGGCCGTCCGGCTGGGCGCGGTGCTGCGGAGCCGGGCGCGCGCCGGTGAGGTGATCACCACCGGAGTCGGCGACGTGTGGACGATCGCCCAGTCCTTGACCGTCGTAGGCCCCGGCTTCGGAGCCCTCGTCGTCTACGGCGTCGTCGCGGGCGTGCTGCTGTCGATCTCGGGTCCGCTGGCCGCCGTGGTGCTGCTGGGCGTGCCGGTGATGGCGCTGCTCGCGGGGCCGTTGACGCTGCGGCTGCAGAGCGTGGAGACGGAGTACCGGGAGCGGCAGAGCGTGCTGACCGCGCGCATCGGCGATCTCGCGGGCGGCCTGCGGGTCCTCAACGGCCTTGGCGGCAAAGGGCTGTTCGCGGACGCGTTCCGCGGTGACTCGCAGCGACTGCGGGCACAGGGGGTACCGGGTGGGCGCGGTGGCGAGCTGGGTGCAGGCGCTCGGGGTCGGGCTGCCGACGCTGTTCCTCGCCGTGGTGACCTGGCTCGCGGCCCGCCTCGCGGCCCAAGGACAGCTGAGCATCGGCGAGTTGGTCGCCGTGTACGGCTATGTCGCGGTACTGATCGGCCCGGTGGCCTTCTTCGTCCAGATGGTCTACGAGCTGAGCCGGGGCGTGGTGGCCGCGCGCCGGGTCGTAGCGCTGCTGAGGCTCGAACCCGCGCCGGACGGCGGGGAGTTGGACGCGCCCGCCGAACCGGCCGTACTGCATGATCCCGATTCGGGGTGCGGGTGGTGCCGGGGCGGCTGACCGCGCTGGTGGGGGCGCGGCCGGGGGGACGCGCTGGCCGTGGTGGACCGGCTCGGGCGGTACGCGCCGTCGGTGGCGACCTGGGGTGAGGTGCGGCTCGACGCGATTCCGCTGGACCAGGTGCGGGCGCGGATCCTGGTCGCCGACAACGAGGCGGACCTGTTCGCCGGGCCGTTGACGGAGGTGGTGTCGGGGCGGCGGGAGCGGCCGGCGGAGGCGGTGGCCCGGGCCGTGCACGCGTCGGCCGCCGACGACATCGTGCAGGGACTGCCGGAGGGGCTCGACTCTGCGGTGGCCGCGCAGGGCCGGAGTCTTTCCGGGGTCAGCGTCAACGGGTGCGGCTGGTAAGGGCGTTGCTCGCCGAGCCGGAGGTGCTGCTCGCGGTGGAGCCGACGTCGGCGCTCGACGCCCACACGGAGGCGGCGGTCGCCCGGCGGCTGCGCGCGGAGCGGTCGGGCCGTACGACGGTGGTGACGACGACGTCCCCGCTGGTCCTCGACCACGCGGACACCGTGCACTACCTGGTCGACGGCAAGGTCGCGGCCAGCGGCGGCCATCGCCGGCTGCTGGCGGAGGAACCCGGCTACCGCGCGCTGGTGGCCCGGGACACGGACGCGGAGGAGGTCGTACGGTGACGACGGACAACGGTCAACTGCCGGTCGCGGAACCGGCGGTCGTACGACGGGCAGCGCTGCGGCTGGTGCGGGCGGACCGGCGGGCGTTCGCCGTCGTGCTGGTGGTGAACGCGCTGGCGGCCGGGGGGCCGGGCTGGCCGGGCCGTGGCTGCTCGGGCGGATCGTGGACGAGGTGCGGGCCGGGGCCGGGGTGAGCGCCGTGGACCGGCTGGCGCTGGTCATCGTGGTGTGCGCGCTGGCCCAGTTGCTGCTGGCGCGGTGGGCGCGGTACGTGGGGCACCGGTTCGGGGAGCGGACGCTGGCGCGGGTCCGGGAGGACTTCGTGGACCGGGCGCTGGCGCTGCCCGCGTCGGTGGTGGAGCGGGCCGGGACGGGTGACCTGACCGCGCGCGGCACGGCGGACGTGGCGATCGTGGGGACGACCCTGCGCGATGTGGGGCCGGAGCTGCTGGTCAACTCGGTGCAGGCGCTGTTCGTGATGGGCGCGGTGTTCGTGCTCGACCCGCTGCTCGGGCTGTTCGGGGTGCTGGGGCTGACGCCGGTGTGGTTCGCGCTGCGCTGGTATCTGCGCCGGGCCCGGGACGGCTATCTCGCGGAGGGCACGGCCAATTCGGAGGTCGCCGAGATCCTGACGGCGACCGTGGCGGGGGCTCGTACGGTGGAGGCGTTCCGGCTCCAGGAGCGCCGGGTGACCGCGAGCCGGGACACCCTGCGGACGGCGTTGCGGACCCGCCTGTACACGCTGTTCCTGCGGACGGTGTTCTTCCCGGCGGTCGAGGTGTCGTACACGATCCCGGTGGCGGGCGTGCTGCTCGTCGGGGGCTGGCTGCACGGGCGCGGTGCGGTGGGCGTGGGCGCGGTGGTCGCGGCGGCGCTGTATCTGCGGCAGTTCACCGAGCCGCTGGACCAGATCCTGATGCGGATCGAGCAACTCCAGAGCAGCGGGGCCTCGTTCGCGCGGGTGGAGGGGCTGGCCGCGGCGCCCCGCGCGGAGGGCGACGGCGACGCACCGACCCCGGCGGACGACCGGATCGACGTGACCGGTGTGCGGTACGCGTACGAGCGCGGCGGCGAGGTGCTGCACGGTGTGGACCTGACCGTGCGGCCGGGTGAGCGGCTCGCGGTGGTCGGTCCGTCCGGTGCCGGGAAGACCACGCTGAGCCGCCTGCTGGCGGGTGTGGACGCGCCGACCGAGGGCACGGTGACCGTGGGCGGGGTGCCGGTCTCCGGTCTGGCGCCGGAGACGCTGCGCCGCCAGGTGGTGCTGGTCACCCAGGAGCACCACGTGTTCCTGGGTTCGGTCCGTGACAACCTCCTGATCGCCGAACCGGCCGCCACGGACGAGGAGTTGTGGGCAGCGCTGTCGGCGGTCGGCGCGGAGGAGGGGTGCGGGAGCTGCCGGACGGTCTCCACACCCGCCTGGGCGCGGACGGTCGGAGCACGGACGGCTCGCAGGCCCAGCAACTCGCGCTGGCGCGTGTCGTGTTGGCCGACCCGCACACCCTGATCCTGGACGAGGCGACGGCACTGCTGGATCCGGCCACCGCGCGGCACACCGAACGCGCCCTGGCCGCGGTACTGGAGGGCCGTACCGTCATCGCCATCGCGCACCGTCTGCACACCGCGCACGACGCGGACCGGGTGGCGGTCATGGAGAACGGCCTCCTGACCGAACTCGGCCCGCACGACGAGCTGGTGGCGGCGGAGGGGGCGTACGCGGCGCTGTGGAACTCGTGGCACGGGGACCCGTCGGCCCGCCCTTAGCCACCGCTAGTTCGTATAGCGAACATGAACATCCGGACAACGAACGAATTCCGGCCAAGTTCCTGACGCGCTCCTGACAGAAAGCGCGGGCTGCTGCCACTCTTCCCACTGGCGCTTCACAGCAACCCCACAGTTTCACCCAGTGATCACTGTGATCCCTGTGATCTCCCCAGGTCGCGCGATCCGCGGCCGTCTCGAAGGAGTCAGTGTTGAGAAGCAATTCCTCGCGCAGACGCACCTCCCACATAGTCGCCGCAGCCGGCGTCACCGCTCTGCTCGCCGTGGCCGTCCAGGCCGGGGCGACCTCCTCCGCCGCTCCGGCCAAACCCCTTGTCGGCAAGGGGAATCCGGCGCACATGGCGCTCTCGCTCTCCCCCTCGCAGCGCGCCGAGCTGATCCGCGACGCCGACACGGCGCGGGCCGCGACCGCCAAGGACATCGGCCTCGGCGCCAAGGAGGCGCTCGTCGCCCGTGACGTCATCAAGGACGCCGACGGCACCGTCCACACCCGCTACGAGCGCACCTACGGCGGACTCCCGGTCCTGGGCGGCGACTTGGTCGTCGACACCGCCAAGTCCGGCGCCACCGAGCGCGTCATCAAGGCGACGAACGCCACCATCGCGGTCGCCGACCTCACCCCGAGCGTCACGACCGGCGCCGCCGAGAAACAGGCCGTCTCCCGCGCCAAGGCCCTCGGCTCCACCAAGTCGACCGCGGACTCGGCCCGCAAGGTGATCTGGGCGGCGAGCGGCAAGCCCGTCCTCGCCTACGAGACCGTCGTCGGCGGCCTCCAGGACGACGGCACCCCGAACCAGCTGCACGTCATCACCGACGCGGCCACCGGCAAGAAGCTCTACGAGTACCAGGGCATCGAGAACGCCACCGGCACCGGCAACACCCAGTACAGCGGCTCGGTCCCGCTGACCACCACCCAGTCGGGGTCGAACTACACCCTGACCGACGGCGACCGCGGCGGCCACAAGACGTACAACCTGAACCACGGGACGTCCGGCACCGGCACGCTGTTCTCGCAGACCAGCAACACCTGGGGCAACGGCACCACGTCGAACGCGGCGACGGCCGGCGCCGACGCGCACTACGGCGCCGCCGAGACGTGGGACTTCTACAAGAACACGTTCGGCCGCACCGGCATCAAGAACAACGGCGTCGGCGCCTACTCCCGTGTCCACTACGGGAATTCGTACGTCAACGCGTTCTGGGACGACAGCTGCTTCTGCATGACCTACGGCGACGGCTCCGGCAACGCGGACCCGCTGACGGCCCTCGACGTCGCAGGGCATGAAATGAGCCACGGCGTCACCTCCAACACCGCCGGGCTCAACTACTCCGGTGAGTCGGGCGGGCTGAACGAGGCGACCTCCGACATCTTCGGCACCGGCGTCGAGTTCTACGCCAACAACTCGACCGACGTGGGCGACTACCTCATCGGCGAGAAGATCGACATCAACGGCGACGGCACGCCGCTGCGTTACATGGACAAGCCGAGCAAGGACGGCGGCTCCGCGGACAGTTGGTACTCGGGTGTCGGCAACCTCGACGTGCACTACTCGTCGGGCATCGCCAACCACTTCTTCTACCTGCTGAGCGAGGGCAGCGGCGCCAAGGTCATCAACGGCGTCAGCTACAACTCGCCCACCTCGGACGGGCTTCCGGTCACCGGCATCGGCCGGGACAAGGCCCTGCAGATCTGGTACCGCGCGCTCACCACGAAGTTCACGTCCACCACCAACTACGCGGCGGCCCGCACCGGGACCCTCGCGGCGGCCGGTGAGCTGTACGGGACGACGGGCGCCGAGTACAAGGCGGTGCAGGACGCGTGGGCGGCCGTCGCGGTCGGCGCGCGCTCCGGTGGCGGCGGCGGTGGCGGCACGTCGTTCGAGAACACCACCGACGTGTCGATCCCGGACAACGGGCCGGCCGTCACCTCGTCGGTCACCGTGTCCGGGCGGACGGGCAACGCCCCGTCGAACCTCTCGGTCTCGGTCGACATCGTGCACACCTGGCGCGGTGACCTGGTGATCGACCTGGTCGCCCCGGACGGGTCGACGTACCGCCTGAAGAACTCCAGCTCGTCCGACTCGGCGGACAACGTGCAGGCGACCTACACGGTCAACGCGTCCTCCGAAGTCGCCAACGGCGTATGGAAGTTGAAGGTCCAGGACGTGGCCGCACAGGACACCGGCTACATCAACAGCTGGAAGCTTACGTTCCCGTAAAATCCAGCCGTCCACTTCAGGCCGCACGAACCAGTCGCCGCCCCGGGGTTTCAACTCCGGGGCGGCGCCTTGTTGTGGGCGTTTACATTGCGGCAACGTTCATCGGACAGTCGATTTTGAGCCAACATCACTTTGGGGTCCTGACATGTACGCGCCCCTGATGCCACTCTTCCCTCACGCCGCTTCAGCACAGCCGATTCACCACCCGCTCCGGTCAGTAACCCCACACTGCCGGACTCCCCCACAGAGGAGCTTGCGTGACCCCCTCTACGCGCGTCACAAGCGCACCACTCTGGCCATCGCCACCGCGGTCGCCGCCGGAGCCCTGCTCGCCACCGGCGTCACCACCGGTGCCTCCGCCCAGCCCGCCGCGGGCAAGGCGGCCCCCTCGCCGCTGCCCCGCAGCTGCTCTCCAACGCCGCGCGGACCGCGCTGGTCAAGGAGAAGCAGGCGGCCGCGCCCGAGACCGCACAGCAGATAGGCCTCGGCACCAAGGAGAAGCTGGTCGTCAAGGACGTCGTCAAGGACGTCGACGGCACGGTGCACACCCGCTACGAGCGCACCTACGCGGGCCTCCCGGTCCTCGGTGGCGACCTGGTCGTCCACACCGCTCCGTCGGGCAGGACCGAGGGAGTCACCAAGGCGCACCAGGCGGCCATCAAGGTGGCCACCGTCACGCCGAAGATCTCCACGGCCAAGGCCGAGAAGCAGGCGCTGACCGCGGCCAAGGCCGCCGGCTCCGACAAGACCGCCGCCGACGGTGCCCGCAAGGTCATCTGGGCCGGCGGCGCCACCCCGTCCTCGCCTACGAGACCGTCGTGGGCGGCCTCCAGGACGACGGCACCCCGAACCAGCTGCACGTCATCACCGACGCGGCCACCGGCAAGAAGCTCTTCGAGTACCAGGGCATCGAGAACGCCACCGGCACCGGCAAGACCCTGTACTCGGGCACCGTCAGCCTCGACACGACCCTGTCGGGCACGACGTACAGCCTCACCGACGCCACGCGCGGTGGCCACAAGACGTACAACCTGAAGCACGGGACGTCCGGCACCGGCACCCTCTTCACCCAGACCACCAACACCTGGGGCACCGGCACCGCGTCCAGCTCCACCACCGACGTGACCGCCGCCGCGGACGCGCCTACGGCGCCCAGGAGACGTGGGACTTCTACAAGAACACGTTCGGCCGCAGCGGCATCAAGAACAACGGTGTCGGCGCCTACTCCCGCGTGCACTACGGCAGTTCGTACGTGAACGCGTTCTGGGACGACAGCTGCTTCTGCATGACCTACGGCGACGGGTCGGGCAACACCCACCCGCTCACCTCGCTCGACGTGGCCGGCCACGAGATGAGCCACGGCGTCACCGCCAACACCGCGGGCCTGAACTACTCGGGCGAGTCCGGCGGCCTGAACGAGGCGACCTCGGACATCTTCGGCACCGGCGTGGAGTTCTACGCCAACAACAGCAGCGACGTCGGCGACTACCTCATCGGCGAGAAGATCAACATCAACGGCGACGGCACCCCGCTGCGCTACATGGACAAGCCGAGCAAGGACGGCGGCTCGAAGGACTCCTGGTCCTCCACCGTCGGCAACCTCGACGTGCACTACTCGTCGGGCGTCGCCAACCACTTCTTCTACCTGCTGTCCGAAGGCAGCGGCGCGAAGACCATCAACGGCGTGAGCTACAACTCGCCGACGTCCAACGGCTCCACGGTCACCGGCATCGGCCGCGCCAAGGCGCTGCAGATCTGGTACAAGGCGCTGACGACGTACTTCACGTCGACCACCAAGTACGCGGGCGCCCGCACCGGCACCCTCAGCGCGGCGGCGGCCCTCTACGGCTCCGGCTCCACCGAGTACAACGCGGTGGCGGCGGCCTGGTCGGCGGTCAACGTCAACTGACGCAGGCCGAGTTGACACGCTAGGCGCGAGGGCGGTACCCGGAGCGAAGGCATCTCCGGGTACCGCCCTACTCTTGGGTTCCATGTCCTTCACGTACGACGATGTCGGCGCGACCCGCGAACGCGGCTTCTGCCCCCGGGTTTCCATCCCCTGTATGTGCGCACACGTCTCGGCGAGGGCGAGAAGGTCTTCCGCCGGGCTGCCGAAGCGGTCCTGACCTGGGAACTCCACCGCGAAATGGGCATAGGCATCGAGGCGACCGCGGAGAAGGCCGCCCCCGGCGTGGACGTGACGATCACCCTCGCCGGCCTCATCAAGGCCCCCTGCCGCATCGTCTGGACCCTCGAGGAACCCCGCCGCGCGGGCTGGGCCTACGGCACCCTCCCCGGCCACCCCGAATCCGGCGAGGAGTCCTTCGTGGTCGACCGCACCGGCGACGGCACGGTCTGGCTCACGGTCTCCGCCTTCAGCCGAGCCACCAAGTGGTACGCCCGCTTGGGCGGCCCGGCAACGAGGGGCTTGCAGCACGCGTACGCACGCAAGATCGGCAGCACCCTGCGCCAGATGTGCGCGCCGTATTCGGAGGTGTGAGAGGGGAGGGAAGTCCGGTGCCGGGGAGCGACACCCCCGTTCTTCAGGGGCGCGGGGAACTGCGCGACCAGCCCCCACCGGGCCCGCACCCGACCACCGGACTTCCCACCGGAGTCGCTACCGCATCAACACCCCGGCGCCTTCGACCCCGTCCTCCACCGGCACCGCCACCAGCCCCAACTCCGCCCCGGACGCCAACAGCCGATGCGCGGGCAGAATCCGCACCGTGTACCCGTAGGGCCCGGTGCGATCCAGCTCAAGCGGTCCCTCGTACAGCCAGTGCCCCTCCGCATCGGGACCCCCACCGGCTTCAGGGGCACCGTCACCGCGTCCCCGATCCGGTCCTCCGGATCCACCCGCCCCGAAACCGCCTGCACCTCCACGTCGTCCGGAGCGAGCCCCGCCAGCCCCACCCGCACCCGGAGATTGAGCGTCGTACCGAGCTCCGCCGTGGCCGTGGCCGCGGACGTCTCCACGTGGTCGACGGTCACCCCGTGCCAGGCGGACCGCACCCGCCCCTTCCACGCGGCGAGTTCACGCGCCGCGTCCGGGGTCATCGCGCGATGGGCGTGCGCGGCCGGCGCGTACAACCGCTCCACGTACTCGCGGACCATGCGCCCGGCAAGGACCTTCGGCCCGAGCAACGTCAGTGTCTGGCGGACCATCTCGATCCAGCGGTCGGGCAGCCCGTCCTGACCGCGCTCGTAGAACCGCGGGGTGACCCGCTGCTCCAGGAGGTCGTAGAGCGCCGCGGCCTCCACGTCGTCCCGGTGGTCGGGATCCGTGCTCGTGCCGTCCGCCGTGGGGATCGCCCAGCCGAAGTCGGGCTGGAACCACTCGTCCCACCAGCCGTCCAGGACCGAGAGGTTGAGGCAGCCGTTCAGGGCGGCCTTCATCCCGCTGGTGCCGCAGGCCTCCAGCGGGCGGAGCGGGTTGTTGAGCCAGATGTCGCAACCGGGGTAGAGCTTCTGCGCCATCGCCATGCCGTAGTCGGGCAGGAAGACGATGCGGTGCCGGACGCGCGGGTCGTCCGCGAACTTCACCAGCTCCTGCACCAGCCGCTTGCCCCCGTCGTCCGCCGGGTGCGCCTTGCCCGCGACCACGATCTGGATGGGGTGGTCCGGGTGCAGGAGGAGGTCCATCAGCCGGTCCCGGTCACGCAGCATCAGCGTCAGGCGCTTGTACGACGGGACGCGGCGCGCGAAGCCGATCGTGAGGACGTCAGGGTCGAGGACGCCGTCGATCCAGCCCAACTCGGCCGATCCTGCGCCGCGTTGACGCCAGGACGCGCGCAGCCGCTCCCGTACCTCCACGACCAGTTGCTCGCGCAGCTCGCGGCGCAGCTCCCAGATGTCCTGGTCCGGGATCTCCGCGACCGCGTCCCAGCGGTCCGAGCCGCCCACCGTCAGCGCTCCTCGGTGCGGGACGCGCCGATCTGCCGGGCGCCGAGCCGGAACACCTCGGGGGCGACCCAGGTCGGCGCGTGCACCCCGTTGGTCACGGAGGTGATCGGCACCTCCTCGGGGTCGAAGCCCGGCCAGAGTCCGGAGAACATCTCGCGGCTCACCTGACCGTGCAACAGGGAGACGCCGTTGGCCCGTTGACCCAGCCGCAGGCCCATCACGGCCATGTTGAACAGGTTGGGTTCGCCGCCCGGGTAGGTCTCCATGCCGAGGCTCAGGATGTGCTGGACGTCCAGGCGCGGGAGTTCGGCCTCGGGACCGAAGTGCCGGGCCACCAACTCCCGGTCGAAACGGTCGATTCCGGCCGGTACGGGGGTGTGCGTGGTGAAGACCGTGCCGGCCCGCACCGCCTCCAGGCCCGCGTCGAAGTCCAGCCCCGCGTCGCAGAGTTCGGCGATCCGCTCCAGGCCGAGGAAGCCCGCGTGCCCCTCGTTCGTGTGGAACACCTCGGCTCGGGGTGACCGGTCAGCCGGCAGTACGTCCGGACCGCCCGCACACCCCCTATACCGAGCAACATCTCCTGGAGCAGGCGGTGTTCACTGCCGCCGCCGTAGAGCACATCGGTCACGCCGCGCTCGCCCTGGTCGTTCTCCTCGACGTCCGAGTCGAGCATCAGCAGCGGGACCCGGCCGACCTGCGCGAGCCAGATCCGGGCGTGCAGCGAGCGTCCGCCGGGCAGCGCGAGGGAGACCTGGGCCGGGGAGCCGTCCTCCTCCCGCAGCAGCGCGACCGGGAGTTCGTTCGGGTCGAGGACGGGATAGTGCTCCTGCTGCCAGCCGTCCCGGGACAGCGACTGGCGGAAGTAGCCGTGCCGGTACAGGAGTCCGACACCGATCAGCGGTACGCCGAGGTCGCTGGCCGATTTGAGATGGTCGCCGGCGAGGATGCCGAGGCCGCCGGAGTACTGGGGCAGGGCGGCCGTGACGCCGAACTCGGGTGAGAAGTAGGCGACGGCGGCCGGGAGTTCACGCTCGGCGGCCTGGGTCTGGTACCAGCGGTCACCACCCACGTAGTCGGCGAGGTCTCCGGCGACCTCGGTGAGTCGGCGGAGGAATCGGCCGTCCTCGGCCAGTTCCGTGAGGCGCTCGGCGGAGACGCTGCCGAGGAGTCGTACGGGATCGCGTTCCGAGGCTGCCCAGCGTTCGGGGTCCACGGACTGGAAGAGATCGCGGGTGTCGGCGTGCCAGGACCAGCGCAGATTGCGCGCCAGGTCGCTGAGAGGTCGGAGGGGTTCGGGGAGAACGGGACGGACGGTGAATCGACGGATCGCCTTCACAGCTCCACCTCGGCGCTTCGCAGGATGACACACGGCAATGTGTGTCGTCGTGTGGGACGACGGTACCGGGGATGGTGTCGCCCTCGCTGGGGGCTTCGCCCCCAGACCCCCGCCGAAGAAGTTGAACCGGCATGTACGGAAAAGGCGCCCTCATGCGCCCTTGTGGTGCTTCGCGCCTCACGAGAGGCTGCCCTGTGGAGAGTTGAAGGAGGGGAACTCGACATGGCACGGACGCGTACGCGGCGTCTGCGCCGGGCGGGGGCCTGACCGCGGTCACCACAGTCGTGGTGTTCTCGGCCATCACCCTGCCCGCGCACGCCGCACCCGAGGGGACCGTACTCGGCGCCGGTGCACCCGGTTCCGTCAGCGACAGCTACGTGGTGACGCTGAAAGGGGGAACGAAGGCTCCGTCGGCCGCCGGAAAGGGCCTCGCCGAGAAGTACGGGGCGAAAATACGCCACACCTACGGCACGGCGCTGAACGGCTATGCCGTCGAGGCGAACGAGAGACAGGCCCGGCTCCTCGCCGCGGACTCTCAGGTCGCCTCGGTCGCGCAGGACACCCGCGTCACCCTGGACAGCAGCAGCCGCAGTACCAGCCGCATCCAGCACGATCCGCCGTCCTGGGGCATCGACCGGCTCGACCAGCCGAGCCTGCCGCTGGACAAGAGCTACACCTCGCCGGCCTCCGGGGCAGCGGCGTGACGGTGTACGTGATCGACACCGGCATCCGCATCACCCACAAGGACTTCGGCGGGCGTGCCACCTACGGCTGGGACTTCGTGGACAACGACGCCACCGCCCCGGACGGCAACGGCCACGGCACCCATGTCGCCGGCACGATCGCCGGCACCACGTATGGAGTCGCCAAGAAGGCCCGGGTCGTCGCCGTACGCGTCCTCGACAACGCCGGAGCCGGTACGACCTCGCAGGTCATCGCGGGCATCGACTGGGTCACCCGGCACGCGCGCAAACCCGCGGTCGCCAACCTCAGCCTGGGCGGCCACCACAACGCCCAGCTCGACGCGGCCGTACGCAACTCGATCGCCTCCGGTGTCACCTACACGGTCGCGGCGGGCAACGACGGGCTGTCGGCCGACCCGTACTCCCCCGCGGACGTGAAGGAGGCCGTCACGGTCGGCGCCGTCGGCCCGAACGACGCCCGGGCGGCCTTCTCGAACTTCGGGCCGGCCGTCGACCTGTTCGCCCCCGGGGTCTCGATCACCTCCGCGTCCTATGCCAGTGACACGGGGAAGGCGACCTACTCGGGTACGTCGATGGCAACACCGCACGCGGCCGGCGCCGCGGCCGTCTATCTCGCCGTTCACCCGCGCGCCACCCCCGCACAGGTCTCCGCGGCTCTCGTCGCGGGGGCGGTTTCCGGCAAGGTGTCCGGCGCCGGGCTCGGTTCACCGGACAAACTTCTGCACGTACCGCGGTCGTAGTGCGGGAGTGACGGCTCCGGCCCCGTTCGCCCTGGACGGGGCCGGATCTTTCTGTGGAGATCTGCGCGTAAGTAGTTAGCAACCTGCCGGATTGCTAACCCGAATAGGGTGGGAAGGCTCCACCGGTACGCCCCCAGACGCACCACGGGATCTTCTTCGCAGGACCCACCTCCCCACAGTCATCCGCCCACACCCACGTTGACGCGGACAGGAGCGGTCATGCCCGCCACGCACCACTCGTCACCACCCCCGACATCCGGCACGGCCACGCCCCCGTGCGCCCCGTCGGCACGGCACCACCCGCCCCGGAGCCACCCTCCGCGGACGGCACATCGCCCGGCATCGGACGCATCCCCGTCCTCGATGTCCGGCCGGTCGTCCAGCACGGCCACCGGTCCGCCAAGGCGGTGACCGGTGAGGCGTTCGAGGTCTCGGCCATCGTCTTCCGCGAGGGCCACGACGCGGTCGCCGCGAACGCCGTCCTCTACGACCCGGATGGCCGCCCCGGCCCCTGGACCCCGATGCGGGAACTCACCCCCGGCTCCGACCGGTGGGGCGCCACCGTCACACCCGGCGCACCCGGCCGGTGGACGTACACCGTGGAGGCCTGGAGCGACCCGGTCACCACCTGGCGCCACCACGCCCGGATCAAGATCCCGGCCGGCATGGACACGGACCTGGTCCTGGAGGAGGGCGCGCGGCTGTACGAACGCGCCATCACCGGCGTTCCGAAGGGCAAGGGGCTCCGCCCGGTCCTGCGTGCCGCCGTCACCGCCCTCCGCGACGAGACCCGCCCGCCGATGTCCCGGCTCGCCGCCGCGCTGACCCCGGAGGTCGACAAGGTCCTCGCCCGGTATCCGCTGCGGGAACTGGTCACGGCCGCCGAGCCCCGCCCCCTCCTGGTCGAGCGGGAACGGGCCCTTTACGGCGCGTGGTACGAGTTCTTCCCCCGCTCCGAGGGCACTCCGGCGCAGCCCCACGGCACCTTCCGCACGGCCGCGAAACGGCTGGACGGGATCGCCGCGATGGGCTTCGACGTCGTGTACCTCCCGCCGATCCACCCCATCGGGACGACCTTCCGCAAGGGCCCGAACAACACCCTGTCCGCGGGGCGTGAGGACGTCGGCGTCCCCTGGGCCATCGGCTCACCGGAGGGCGGCCACGACGCCATCCACCCGCAGCTGGGCACGCTGGAGGACTTCGACGCGTTCGTCACGCGGGCCGCCGAGCTGGGCATGGAGATCGCCCTCGACTTCGCCCTTCAGTGCTCCCCGACCACCCCTGGGTGGAGAAGCACCCGGAGTGGTTCCACCACCGCCCCGACGGGACCATCGCGTACGCGGAGAACCCGCCGAAGAAGTACCAGGACATCTACCCGATCGCCTTCGACCGCGACATGGACGGCCTGATCACCGAGACCGTCCGGGTACTGCGGCACTGGATGGACCACGGGGTGCGGATCTTCCGCGTCGACAACCCGCACACCAAGCCGGTCGTGTTCTGGGAGCGGGTGATCGCGGAGATCAACGGCACCGACCCGGACGTGATCTTCCTGGCCGAGGCGTTCACGCGGCCCGCGATGATGCACACGCTCGCGCAGATCGGCTTCCAGCAGTCGTACACCTACTTCACCTGGCGCAACACGAAACAGGAACTCACCGAGTACCTGACCGAGTTGTCGGGCGAGGCAGCCGCCTACATGCGGCCGAACCTCTTCGTGAACACCCCCGACATCCTGCACCAGTTCCTCCAGGAGGGCGGCCGGCCCGCCTTCGAGCTGCGGGCGGTGCTCGCGGCGACCCTCGCGCCGACGTGGGGGTGTACAGCGGGTATGAGTTGTGCGAGAACACCCCGTTGCGGCCGGGCAGCGAGGAGTATCTCGACTCGGAGAAGTACCAACTCCGGCCCCGTGACTGGGCGTCGGCCGAGCGGGAAGGACGGAGCATCGCGCCTCTGCTGGGCAGACTCAACGACATTCGGCGCCGCAGTCCGGCGCTGCGGCAGCTGCGTGACCTCCACTTCCACCATGTGGATCAGGAGGCGGTGATCGCGTACTCGAAGCGGAGCGGTTCGAACACGGTTCTGGTGGTCGTGAACCTCGACCCGCACCACACCCAGGAGGCCACGGTCTCGTTGGACATGCCGCAACTCGGCCTGGAATGGCACGAGTCGGTGCCGGTGCGCGACGAGCTCACCGGTGAGACCTATCACTGGGGCAGGGCCAACTATGTGCGCCTGGAACCGGGCAACCGGCCCGCACACATCCTCACCGTCCTGCGACCGTCCCCGCAGATCGGAGGGTCACCCACAATATGATCTTCAACGAGCCCGTCCCGGACACCTTCGAGGACACTCCCGCCAAGGACCGGGACCCCGAGTGGTTCAAACGTGCCGTCTTCTACGAGGTCCTGGTCCGCTCCTTCCAGGACAGCAACGGCGACGGCGTCGGTGACCTCAAGGGCATCACCGCCAAACTCGACTACCTCCAGTGGCTGGGCGTCGACTGCCTCTGGCTGCCCCCTTCTTCAAATCCCGCTGCGCGACGGCGGTTACGACGTCTCCGACTACACCGCCGTACTCCCCGAATTCGGCGACCTCGCCGACTTCGTCGAGTTCGTCGACTCCGCCCACCAACGGGGCATGCGCGTCATCATCGACTTCGTCATGAACCACACCAGCGACCAGCACCCGTGGTTCCAGGAGTCCCGCAAGGACCCCGACGGCCCCTACGGCGACTACTACATGTGGGCCGACGACGACAAGCAGTACCCCGACGCCCGCATCATCTTCGTCGACACCGAAGCCTCCAACTGGACCTTCGACCCCGTCCGCAAGCAGTACTTCTGGCACCGCTTCTTCTCCCACCAGCCGGACCTCAACTACGAGAACCCGGCCGTCCAGGAAGAGATCATCTCGGCGCTGAAGTTCTGGCTGGACCTGGGCATCGACGGCTTCCGCCTCGACGCGGTCCCTTACCTGTTCGCGGCCGAGGGCACCAACTGCGAAAACCTTCCGGCAACCCATGAGTTCCTCCGCAGGGTGCGCAAGGAGATCGACGCGCAGTACCCCGACACGGTGGTGCTGGCGGAGGCGAACCAGTGGCCCGAGGACGTCGTCGACTACTTCGGCGACTTCCAGAGCGGCGGCGACGAGTGCCACATGGCGTTCCACTTCCCGGTCATGCCGAGGATCTTCATGGCGGTCCGCCGGGAGTCCCGCTACCCCGTCTCGGAGATCCTGGCCAAGACCCCGGCGATCCCGTCCGGCTGCCAGTGGGGCATCTTCCTGCGCAACCACGACGAGCTGACCCTGGAAATGGTCACCGACGAGGAACGCGACTACATGTGGGCCGAGTACGCCAAGGACCCGCGTATGCGCGCCAACATCGGCATCAGGCGCAGGCTGGCCCTGCTCCTGGACAACGACCGCAACCAGATCGAGCTGTTCACGGCCCTGCTGCTGTCGCTGCCCGGCTCGCCGATCCTCTACTACGGCGACGAGATCGGCATGGGCGACAACATCTGGCTCGGCGACCGCGACGCCGTCCGCACGCCGATGCAGTGGACACCGGATCGCAACGCAGGTTTTTCGTCCTGTGACCCTGGCCGCCTGTCGTTGCCGACCATCATGGACCCCGTCTACGGCTACCAGGTCACCAACGTCGAGGCGTCGATGTCGTCGCCCTCCTCGCTGCTGCACTGGACGCGCCGCATGATCGAGATCCGTAAGCAGAACCTGGCCTTCGGACTGGGTTCGTACCGGGAGCTGCCGTCGTCGAATCCGGCGGTGATCGCGTTCCTGCGCGAGTACGAGGACGACCTCGTGCTGTGCGTGAACAACTTCTCCCGGTTCGCGCAGCCGACGGAACTGGACCTGCGGGCGTTCAACGGGAGGCATCCGGTCGAACTGTTCGGCGGGGTGCGCTTCCCGGCCGTAGGAGAGCTGCCGTACCTGCTGACGCTGGCGGGGCACGGCTTCTACTGGTTCAGGCTCCGCAAGGAACCCGCCTAGTTCCCTGCTGGATCCCGGTGGGGTGGGGCGGTTTCGGGTTTCCTCCGCCCCGCCCGGGGCACGCAACAGTGACACCCCGACCACCCCCGGGGAAAGGAATGTGGCACCTATGGCGGAGACTGTCACAATCTCCGGCCGGACCAGTCCCGGCCCCGGCCTCCTCACGTCCCTCGACCCCCTCCTGCGGGAGTGGCTGCCGAGGCAGCGCTGGTTCGCGGGCAAGGGCCGTCCCGTCACCGGATTCTCGCTGGTGGCGGCGACCGAGCTGCTTCCGGTGGAGGGGCCGCTGGGCCTCTACCACCTGCTGATCCGCGCCCATCAGTCCCCGCGCCCGGCGACTGCTACCAACTCCTCATAGGTGTGCGCGAGGCGCTGCCACCCCGGCTCGCGCCCGCGCTCATCGGACATGTGGAGAAGGGCCCGCTCGCCGGTCACACGGTGTACGAGGCCCTGTACGACCCCGGCCCGCCGAGGTGCTCCTGGAGGCGCTGCGCACCCAGGCCCGCATCGGCGGGCTGCGTTTCGAGCGGGCCCCGACTCCCCGGAGATCGGGGCGGGCCTGACCCCGCGCCTGATGACGGCGGAACAGTCCAACTCCTCGGTCGTCTACGGCGACACGTACATCCTGAAACTCCTGCGCCGGATCGTCCCCGGCACCAACCCCGACCTCGAACTCCCACTGGCCCTCGCCCTGGAGGGCTGCCCCGGGTGCCCGCCCCCACGGCCTGGCTACGGGCCGAGCTCGCCGACGAGCCGTACGTCCTCGGCGTCCTCCAGCCCTTCGTGCAGGGCGCGTCCGACGGCTGGGAACTGGCGCTGGGCGAACTGGCGAAGGGCGAGGACTTCGCCGCGGAGGCGCGGTCGCTGGGCCGGGCCACGGCGGAGGTCCACGTGGCCCTGGCCCGAGCTCTCCCCACGACCACCTTGGGCCACGCCCAACTGGAACGCCTGGTCGACGGCATGACCGAACGCCTCGACGCGGCGGCCCAGGCGGTACCGGCGCTCCGCCCCTACGTTCCCGGCCTGCACTCGGCGTTCACAGCGCTCGCGGACCTGGCGGCGGAGGGTGAGACATGGACGGCCCAACGCATCCACGGCGACCTGCACCTCGGCCAGTGCCTGTACTCCCCGTCCGGCGAATGGTCGTTGATCGACTTCGAGGGCGAGCCTTCCAGGCCCCTCGCGGAACGCCGCATGCCCCAGCCGCCGGTGCGTGACATCGCGGGCATGCTCCGTTCCTTCGACTACGCGGCCCACTCCGCGACCCCGGCCGCGCCCGGGTGGGCGGATGTGTGCCGGGCGGCGTACTGCTCGGGGTACGCGGAGGTCACGGGGTCGATCCGCGGACGGATCCGGTCCTGCTCCGCGCCTACGAGACGGACAAGGCGATCTACGAAGTCCTGTACGAGGCACGGCATCGGCCTGATTGGTTGGCGGTGCCGATGTCGGCGGTACGGCGCTTGTCCGACCCGACGTGATGTATCCCCCGCCCACCCGCCCCCGTTCCTGACTCCGCCCCTCACCCCGCCCAGGAGGCCTCGACCGTGACCCCGCGCACGCCGTCCAACCGTTCCCGTCCGGAGAGGGCGGTCGAGGGAGATGGCCGCGTGGGAGGGGGCCCGGATGTCGATGAGCTGCGGGAAGCGGGCGCCGGGGAGGGGGTCGGTGCTGGGGGTGAGCGGGCAGTGAGCGAGAGGGCTGCGGGCGAGAGCGCTGCGGGCAAGAAGATCCCGGGCGCGAAGGCGGCGCCGAAGAACGCCGTGGCGAAGACTGGCCCGGCGGACGAGACCTCGGCGACAAGAGCTGCGACGGAGAAGGCCATGACGAAGACGGGTGCGGCGAAGAAGACGAACGCGACGGTGAAGGTCCCGGTGGAGACGGAATCGACGGAGACGGGTTCGACGGAGACGGGTTCAGCGGAGACAGGCTCAGTGGGAACAGGCTCAGCGGAGACAGGTTCGGCGGCTGAAGCCGTGGCGGAGACGGGCGACTCGAGGAAGAACGTGACGAAGCGAGCCTCAGCGAAGAAGGCAGCGGGTAAGAAGGCCATGGCCAAGAAGAGCGCCGGCAAGAAGAGCTCGGCGAAGAAGGGCCTGGCCAGGAAGACCAGCGCGGCCGAGAAGCCCACGCGACGAACGGTGAGCGCCGACACGGGGACGGATGCGGGGGCGGCTTCTACGGAGCCGGAGAGGGAGGCTTCCACGTCGGAAGGGGTGGGTGCCGGGGCGGAGCGGGTGGATGCCGCAGCGGACGGGGCGGCTTCCGCACCGGAGCAGGCAGCTGGCGTAGCGGACGGGGCGGATTCCGCACCGGAACAGGCAGCTGCCGCAGCAGACGAGGCGGTTCTCGCACCCGAACAGACGGCTGCCGCAACAGACGAGGCGGTTCTCGCACCCGAACAGGCAGCTGCCGCAGCAGACGAGGCGGTTCTCGCACCCGAACAGACGGCTGCCGCAACAGACGAGGCGGTTCTCGCACCCGAACAGGCAGCTGCCGCAGCAGACGAGGCGGTTCTCGCACCCGAACAGACGGCTGCCGCAACAGACGAGACGGTTCTCGCGCCGGAACAGGTACCTGCCGCAGCGGACGAGGCAACTCCCGCACCAGAGCAGGCGGCTGCCGCGATAGGCGAGGCGGATTCCGCACCGGAACGGGAGACCTCCGCGTCGGAGCAAGCAGCCGCCGCACCCGGCACCACACCCGCCCCGGCACCGAGCCCCGCCCCAGCACCGGGCCCCACCACAGAACCAGATCTCGCGCCGGAGTCGGGACCCGCCTCGGAGCCGGAGTCCACGTCAGACCTGGACACCGTCTCGGCATCGGGGCCGGCCTCGGAGCCAGGGGGCATGCCGGACCCGAGTCCCGCGTCGGAGTCCGGGCCCGCCCAGGAACCGAACCCCGCCTCGGAATCATCGGACCTCACCTCGAAGTCGGAGGCCGCGCCAGAACCGGCCCACGCCTCGGCATCGGACCCCGCCTCCGAGCCGGAGTTCACGCCGGAACCGGACCTCGTATCGGAGTCGGGAGTCACCGCGGAGGCAGAGGCCGCCGTCCAAGAGCCGCACCTCGCCTCGGAGTCGGACTTCGCCTCGGTGTCAGGTCCCGCCCTTGAAGCAGGGCCCACCGCAGATCCGGACACCGTCTCGGAATCAGGACCCGCCTCAGAGGCACAGCCCGCCCAAGAACCGCGCCTCCTCTCCGCGTCGGACCCGGCTTCCGACCGGCCCCGCTGTCCGCACCGGCCGAGCCCGCAGAGCCGAGCGCCTCTTCAGCCCCGCCCGTCGCCCCGGACCCGGCCGAGCTGACGAACCCTGCCGATGCCCCGGAGACGGTCACCCCGCCGCCGCCTGCCACCCCGACCCCGGCGGAGCCCACAGCTCCGCCCTCGGTCTCCGTCGACGCCCCGAAGACGCCTACGGACCCGCAGACCTCGCCGCCCGCTCCAGCCGCGACACCCGCGGTCCTCACCGACACCCCGGAGCCCACCCCCGCCATCTCCCCCGCCCTGAACGCCACGGACCGTGACCGGCTCCTCCACGGAACCCACCACGCCCCCCCACTCCGTACTCGGCGCCCACCCGGTCCCGGGCGGGGTCGCCTTCCGGGCGTTTCGGCCGTTCGCTCTCGGAGTCACGGTCGTGGCAGGGGAGTTGAGGGCGGAGTTGCATGACGACGGGGACGGGTTCTTCTCGGGGTTGGTGCCGCTGCAGAGCGTGCCCGAGTACCGGCTCAGCGTGGCCTACGACGGTGCCGTTCAGGATGTCGAGGACGCGTACCGGTTCCTGCCCGCGCTCGGTGACCTGGACCTGCACCTGATCGGCGAGGGCAGGCACGAGGAGTTGTGGCAGGCGCTCGGGGCGCGGACGATGACGCATCAGGGCGTCGCCGGCACCCGGTTCACCGTGGGGCCCCGGACGCCCAGGGCGTCCGCCTCGCCGGCACCTTCAACTTCTGGGACGGCACCGGCGCCCCCTCCGCTCCCTCGGCGCCACCGGCGTATGGGAGTTGTTCATGCCGGGCATCGGCGAGGGCGAGCTGTACAAGTTCGAGATCACCCGGCCGGACGGGTCCAAGACGCTCCGCGCCGACCCCATGGCCCGCCGCACCGAGGTCCCCCGAGCACGTCCTCCATCGTCACCGCCTCGCACTACACCTGGGGCGACGAGGAGTGGCTCGCCCAACGCCCCCAAGTCCCCGCCCACAAGGCCCCGTTCTCCGTCTACGAGCTCCATCTCGCCTCCTGGCGCCCGGGTCTGACGTACCGCCAGCTGGCCGAACAACTCCCCGCATACATCAAGGACTTGGGCTTCACCCACGTCGAACTGATGCCGGTCGCCGAGCACCCCTTCGGCGGCTCATGGGGCTACCAGGTCACCGGCTTCTACGCCCCGACCGCCCGCCTCGGCACCCCCGACGACTTCAAGTTCCTCGTCGACTCGCTGCACCAGGCCGGTATCGGCGTCCTCATGGACTGGGTGCCGGCCCACTTCCCGCGCGACGACTGGGCGTTGGCCGAGTTCGACGGCCGCCCCCTGTACGAGCACGAGGACCCGCTCCGCGCCGCGCACCCCGACTGGGGCACCCTGGAGTTCGACTTCGGCCGCCGCGAGGTCCGCAACTTCCTTGTGGCGAACGCCGTCTACTGGTGCGAGGAGTTCCACATCGACGGCCTGCGCGTGGACGCGGTCGCCTCGATGCTCTACCTCGACTACTCACGCGAGCCCGACCAGTGGACCCCGAACGAGCACGGCGGCCGGGAGAACCTCGACGCCGTGGCCTTCCTCCAGGAGATGAACGCGACCGTGTACCGCAGGGTGCCCGGTGTCGTCACCATCGCCGAGGAGTCCACCGCCTGGGACGGCGTCACCCGCGCCACGCACCACATCGGGCCGGGCGGATTCGGCGGCCTGGGCTTCGGGTTGAAGTGGAACATGGGCTGGATGCACGACTCGCTGGACTACATGTCCCACGAGCCGGTGCACCGCAAGTTCCACCACCACGAGATGACGTTCTCGATGGTGTACGCGTACAGCGAGAACTACGTCCTGCCGATCTCGCACGACGAGGTCGTCCACGGCAAGCGGTCACTCGTCTCCAAGATGCCCGGCGACTGGTGGCAGCAGCGCGCCAACCACCGCGCCTACCTCGCCTTCATGTGGGCCCACCCCGGCAAGCAACTCCTCTTCATGGGGCAGGAGTTCGCCCAGGGCGCCGAGTGGTCCGAGACCCGCGGCCCCGACTGGTGGCTCCTCGACCCGGCCTACGGCGCCGAGGCCGACCACCGCGGCGTACGCAACCTCGTCCGCGACCTCAACACGGTCTACCGCCACACCCCCGCGCTGTGGCAACTGGACACCGACCCGGCCGGCTTCCAGTGGATCACCGGCGACTCCGCGGAGGACAACGTCCTCGCCTTCCTCCGCTACGACGCCGACGGCTCCCCCTCCTCGCCGTCAGCAACTTCTCCCCGTCGTCCGCCACGACTACCGCCTCGGCGCCCCCGACGACATCCCGGCCTGGCACGAAACCCTCAACACCGACACCGCCCTCTACGGCGGCGGCGACATCACCAACCCGGCCCCCATAAAGCCCGAACCCCAACCCTGGCACGGCCGCCCGGCCAGCATCCGAGTGACCTTGCCCCCACTGGCAACGGTCTGGCTGCGACCCGCTTAGAAGGGGTAGCGGCGGGCGTTGACGGGGCCTCTGCCATTCCGGCTGGCCCTATCCAGCCCGTCCGGCGTTTGAGGACGAGGCCCCTTCAGGGCCGACGGGGCCTGGGGGCGCAGCCCCCAGAACGCCCACACCAACACCCGCCACCATCACACCGCCCCCGCTTCCGCCCCCGCCAAGCTCAGCGGCAGCGACCCCGTGTGCAAAACCCCAGCCGCTGCGTAGCCCGAGTCAACGCCACATACAGATCGCTCGTCCCGTACCGCCCCGGCTCCACCACCAACACGGAGTCGAACTCCAACCCCTTCGCCTGCCGAGGATCGAGCAGCACGATTCCACGCGTCAGATCCGGCTCGGCCCCGGCCGTCACCCCGTCCAGCCGCGCCGCCAACCGCCGATGCAGATCCCGCGGCGCGATCACCGCCAACCGCCCCTCCACCGGGGCGAGTTCACCCACGGCCTTGGCAACGGCCCCGGGCAGATCATCGGTCGCCCGCACCCAGGGCCGTACCCCGGTCGACCGCACCGAACTCGGCGGCTCGAAGTCGGGATTCTCCGCGCGGACGACCGCCGCCGCGAGGTCCATGATCTCGGCGGGGGTCCGGTAGTTGACCCCGAGCCGCGTGTGGTCGAAGCGGTCCGCGACATACGGGGCGAGGATCTCCGACCAGGAGCCGACCCCCGCCGCCTCCGCCGTCTGCGCCGGGTCGCCGACCAGCGTCATCGACCGCGTAGGGCTCCGCCGCATCAGCAACCGCCAGGCCATGGAGGAGAGTTCCTGCGCCTCGTCGACGATGATGTGTCCGAACGCCCAGGTCCGGTCCGCCGCCGCCCGCTCCGCCGCACTGCGGTGATCCGACTCCTCGTGCCGTTCCGCGAAGCGCTCGGCGTCGATGATGTCGTGCGCGGACAGCACCTCGGACCCCTCGGGATCCCCCTCCTCCTTGTCCTCGAACTCGAACGTCCGGGAGGCGAAGGACACGTCCAACACCCCCTGCGCGAACGACACTTGCTCCTCCCGCTCCCGCTGCGCCCGGGCGACCCGCACCCGGTCGTCCCGCCCGAGGAGCTCGGCCGCCTCGTCGAGCAGCGGCACGTCCGCCACGGTCCACTCGCGCGTCACCGGCCGCCGGATGGCGTCCGCGTCGTCGTCGGAGACGTAGCCCACGGGGTCGGCGAGGAAGTCCGCGAGGAGGTACTGCGGGGTCAGCCGCGGCCACAACTGGTCGATGGCGGCCCAGACTTCGGGGTTCTCGGCGAGTTCGTCGCGGATCTGGGTGATGTCGCTGGGGTCCAGGAGGTTGGTGCCGTCGAAGGGGTCGGTGCCGATGCGTTCGGCGACCATCTCGGTGAGTGTGTTGAGGATGTGGCCCTCGAAGTGCTCGCGGGCCGCGTTGTGCGGGAGGCGGGCCTCGCGGGTGCGGTCGCGGGCGACGCGGACGAGGCCGTCGTCGAGCATGAGGATCTCGCGGTCGTGCTCGATCGCGATCACGGGGTCGGGCAGGGACTGCCAGTCGCGTACGACGGCGGCGAGGACGTCGGCCATGTCGGCGCGGCCCTTGACCGCGGCGGCGGCCCGGCTGTCGGTGGCGGTGGCCTTCACGCCGGGGAACAGCTCGCCGACGGTCGCGAGGAGCACACCGGTTTCCCCGAGGGAGGGCAGCACCTCGCCGATGTACCCGAGGAACGCGGGGTTCGGGCCGACGATCAGGACGGCCCGCTTGGCGAGCAACTCCCGGTGTTCGTACAGGAGATACGCGGCCCGGTGCAGCGCGACGGCGGTCTTGCCGGTGCCGGGGCCGCCCTCGACGACGAGCACCCCGCGATGGGGCGCGCGGATGATCTCGTCCTGTTCGGCCTGGATGGTCTGCACGATGTCGCTCATCCGGCCGGTGCGGGCGGAGTTGAGCGCGGCCAGCAGCACGGCGTCCCCGGTGGGGTCCTCGTGGCCGGTGCGGGTGGCGTCGCCGAGGTCGAGGATCTCGTCGTGCAGGGCGGTGACGCGGCGGCCGTCGGTGGTGAGGTGCCGGCGGCGGCGCAGGTCCATCGGGGTGTGGCCGGTGGCGAGGTAGAAGGGGCGGGCGACGTCGGCCCGCCAGTCGATCAGGATCGGGGTGAGGTCGGCGTCGTCGGAGCGGATGCCGATGCGGCCGATGTGGTGGCTGACGCCGGAGGTCAGGTCGATCCGGCCGAAGCAGAGCGAGCCGTCCACGGCGTTCAGCGCGGCGAGCAGCCCCGAGCGCTCGGCGACCAGGATGTCCCGCTCCAGCCGGGCCTGCATGGGCGTGTTGCCCTGCCCGAGCGCGTCCGTGACGGAGTCCTCGGTGGCGCCGCGCAGCGCGTCCACGCGTGCGTACAGACCGTCGATGAATTCCTGCTCACCGTGAATTTCATCGCTGTTTGACAATTCCACTCCCGGACATATATACTGTGCTCACTAAGCCTCTTTGCGACCCAATTCCCGCGAAGTCGCGAACCATTGAATATACGCAAAGAAATCCCCGAGCGCAATTGCTCAGGGATTTTCTCGTTCAAGAGGCCCGGCGAGAAGCCGTCCAGGGGCTCAGATCACATCGGCGAGTTCCTCCAGCAGCCGCCGCTTGGGCCGGGCCCCCACCATGGCCTTCACCGGCTCACCGCCCCGGAACACCATGAACGTGGGCATCGAGAGAACCTTGTAGGCGTTCGTGATCTCCGGATTCTGGTCCACGTTCAACTGCACCACCTTCAGCCGGTCGGCCTCCTCGGTGGCAAGGGCCCGCAGCACGGGTCCCATCTGCCGGCACGGAGGACACCAGTCCGCGGTGAACTCCACCAGTACCGGCAGCTCCGCACCGACCACCTCGGCCGCGAAATTCTCGTCCGTAACGTCCGTAACGCCGCTCACAGGTCCCGCCCTCCCAGTTCGCACAACGGTGCCGGCTCCTCGACCGTCGAGAGCCGCACCCCGATCTCGGCGCGGACCGCCTGCAACTCCCGATCAGGGAGTCCAGTTCGGCCAGCTTGCGCCGGTAGACGGCGAGCGAGGCCGGACACGAGTCCCCCTCCGGGTGCCCGGCCCGCAGACACTCCACGAAGGGCCGCGTCTCCTCCAGGTCGAACCCGAAGTCCTGCAGCGTCCTGATCTGCCGGAGCAGCTTCAGATCACCCTCGTCGTACGTCCGGTACCCGTTGCCGCCCCGCCGCGCGGGCAGCAGTCCCCGTGCCTCGTAGTACCGCAGGGCCCGCGTCGTGGTCCCGGCCCGCGCGGCCAGCTCGCCGATTCGCATGTCCACGACGGTAATCCTTGACGTCGGCGTCAGGGCAAGGACGGTGCGCGGAGTCCGCCGCGGGCGTCGCGCACGTCAGACCATGACCCCCGCGGACGTCTCCACCTCCAGCAGGGACGCGCTCTCCCGCTCCTCGTCGAAGGCCTTGCGTCCGCCGCGGAGCCCGAACAGCCGCTTGGCCAGGGCGATGTAGAGGACGGCGAGGATGTTGAGGACGAGGGTGGCGATCTTCAACCAGCTGATGTGCTCGGTGAGTTCGTAGATCTCCAGCGGCAGGAACGCGGCGGTGGCGACCACCGTCAGGTACTCCGCCCACCGCTTGGCGTACCAGAGGCCGCCGGCCTCGACGAGTTCGATCAGCGCGTACGCCAGCAGCAGGACGGCGACCAGGAGCAGCGTGGAGTGCTTGTAGCCGAAGGTCTTCTGGATGGAGCCGACGACCGGCGAGTGGTCGAGGTCGTAGTGGAAGTGCTTGAAGACCGGGCGGAGGACGTCGAGGTACTCGTCGAAGAGCCTGCGCACCGCGTCCTGGCTGTTGCTGAACTTCCATACGGCGGCGGCGACCAGCACGATGAACACCCCGCGCACGGCCCGCTCGATCGCCAGGAACCGCAGGATGAACAGGTCCCGCAGCACCTTCCCGCGCGGCACCAGCGGGGCCTGCTCGGCGGGGCCCGAGGCGCCCGGGTCGCCGAGGACGAAGTCGCCGCAGCGCAGGCAGCGCCAGGCCTCCCCGAGGCCGGTCTCGGCGCGCAGCCGGTCCCGTAGCGCCGTCTCGTCGGGCGCGTACGTCACATGCCCGTGCCGGGCGCAGTGCCGCCGGTCCCAGTCGATCTTCATTTTCATGTCCCCGTGACTCCCGCCGAACGCGAACGTGCCGTGCGCGCCGGAGGTTTCCGGCACGGCACGGCACGCTAGTGCATCCCTGTGAGAACCGGGCGGCTGAGCGACGGGGGACACCCAGCCGCCCGGCGTCGGCGGGGCGTCCGGACCGTGTTCAGGTCGGCCCGGGCACCCCGTGTCGGGGGACGGTCAGGCCTTGGCGAGTTCCTTCTCGCCGCCCTGCTCGGGCACGCCGACGAGGTGGTCGTCGCCGTCCTTCTCGTCGAGCAACGTCTTCTCGTCGAAAGGCAGTTCACCCGCGAGGACACGGTTGACGCGCTCCTTGTCGACCTCGCCGGTCCAGGTGCCGATGAGCAGCGTGGCGACGGCGTTGCCGGCGAAGTTGGTGACCGCGCGGGCCTCGCTCATGAAGCGGTCGATGCCGATGATCAGGCCGACGCCGTACCAGGGCGGGCTTGTGCGACTGCAGACCACTGGCCAGGACGGCGATGCCGGAGCCGGAGACACCGGCCGCGCCCTTGGAGGCGACCATCATGAAGAGCAGCAGGCCGATCTGCTGGCCGATGCTCATCGGCTGGTCCATCGCGTCGGCGATGAACAGCGAGGCCATCGTCAGGTAGATCATCGTGCCGTCGAGGTTGAAGGAGTAGCCGGTCGGCACGGTGATGCCGACGACGGGGCGGCTGACCCCAGGTGCTCCATCTTCGCGATGAGCCGCGGCAGCGCCGACTCGGACGAGGAGGTGGAGACGATCAGCAGGAACTCACGGCCCAGGTACCGCAGCAGCTGGAAGAGGTTGACCTTGGCGACCAGCTTGGTCAGCGTGCCGAGGACGATCACGACGAACAGCAGACACGTGATGTAGAACCCGGCCATGATCGTGCCCAGTGCTTTGAGCGCGTCCATGCCGGTCTCGCCGATGACGGCCGCCATCGCGCCGAAGGCACCGACGGGCGCGGCCCACATGATCATGCCGAGGATGCGGAAGACGAGCTTCTGGATGTACTCGACGCCGCGCAGCACCGGCTCACCGGTGCGGCCCATGGCCTGGAGCGCGAAGCCCGCGAGGAGCGCGATCAGCAGTGTCTGGAGGACCTGGCCCTCGGTGAACGCCGACACGAAGGTGGTCGGGATGATCCCGAGCAGGAAGTCGACCGGGCCCTCGGCAGCGGCCTCGGCCTGCGTGTGTCCGACGCCCTTGACGGCCTCGGTCAGGTGCATGCCGCTGCCCGGGTGGATGATGTTCCCGACGACCAGGCCGATGGCCAGGGCGACGAACGACATCGCGATGAAGTAGCCGAGCGCGAGTCCGCCGACCTTGCCGACCTGGGCGGCCTTCCGTACGGAGCCGACGCCGAGCACGATCGTGCAGAAGATGATCGGCGAGATCATCATCTTGATCAGCGCGACGAAGCCCGTGCCGAGCGGCTTCAGCTCCTCCGCGAAGCCCGGCGCGGCGAACCCGACGGCGATGCCGAGGGCGACCGCGACGATCACCGCGATGTAGAGGTAGTGGGTGCGGTCCCGCTTCGCGGGCGGTGCGGCAGGTGCGGGAGCGGGGGTGCTGGCCACGGCTGCCCTCCTTGACGACGTCGTCGGCATCATCCGGCGTGCGGCTCACGACCGGCGGAACCCGGACTGCGAGTGCGGCTCACGTCCGGGAAGTTCTCGGGTTTCACAGCGGTCCGCACCGATGGATGTGCGGACCCGTCCGGGAGGCGGCTGCTTCCGGGGCTGCGGTGACTATCTCCCGGCTTGTGAGGCCGGTCACCCTTCCGTTCATTTAGTTCACGCCATGTCCGAGAGGCACACTGACGGCATGCGCCTCCCGCACGTCCCCGACCCCGCAGCCTGGCCGGCCAGCTCTTCGGCATGCAGGCCGTGCTGATAGCGGTCGTCGTGGCCGGATACGCGCTGTTCACCTACGTCAGCGACCGCAGCCAGGCCGAGGACGCGGCGGGCCGGCAGGCGATGGCGGTGGCGCGTTCGGTCGCGGACTCGCCGTCGGTGGTGGAGGCGATCGGTACGTCCGACCCGACCGCGCGCCTGGAGTCGTACTCCGTGCGCGTCCAGCGGGACACCGAGGTCGACTTCGTCACGATCATGAACCCGCAGGGCATCCGCTGGACCCACCCGGACCGCTCGCAGATCGGGAAGAAGTTCCTCGGCCACATCGAGCCCGCCCTGAAGGGCCGCTCCTTCACCGAGACGTACACCGGCACGCTCGGCCCGTCCGTCCGCGCGGTCACCCCGGTGGAGAGCGGCGGCAAGGTCATCGGCCTGGTCAGCGCGGGCATCCGGGTCGAGGCGATCACGCAGCGGGTGCAGGACCAGGTGACGGCGCTCATCGGCGTCGCGGCCGGCGCGCTGGCACTGGGTGCCGTGGGGACGTACGTCGTCAACGCCCGCCTGCGCCGCCACACCCACGGCATGAACGCGACCGAGCTGAGCCACATGCACGACTACCACCAGGCCGCGCTGCACGCGGTGCGCGAAGGGCTGCTGATGCTCGACGGCCAATACCGGGTGGCGCTGATGAACGACGGCGGGCGGGAGTTGCTGGGCGTCGGCCCCGAGGTCGACGTGGTGGGCCGCTCGGTGGCCAGCCTCGGCCTGCCCGCACCGCTGACGGGCGCGCTGCTGTCCTCGGAGGAACGGGTCGACGAGGTCCACCTCACGGACTCCCGCGTACTGGTCGTCAACACCTCGCCGGTGTCGGGCGGCGAGCGCCGGGGAACGGTGGCGACCCTGCGAGATGTCACCGAACTCCAGTCCCTGATGGGCGAGTTGGACTCCGAGCGCGGCTTCACACAGGCACTACGCTCCCAGGCGCACGAGGCGGCGAACCGCCTGCACACGGTCGTCTCCCTGATCGAACTGGGCCGCGCCGAGGAGGCCGTGGACTTCGCGACCGCCGAACTCGAACTGGCCCAGACCCTGACCGACCAGGTCGTCTCGGCGGTCAACGAGCCTGTGCTGGCGGCCCTGTTGCTGGGCAAGACGGCCCAAGCGAACGAGCGGGGCGTCGAGTTGGTCGTCTCGGAGGACAGCGGCCTGGACGACGGCCTGCTGCCGGACTCCCTGCCCGCGCGGGACCTGGTCACCATCCTCGGCAACCTCATCGACAACGCGGTCGACGCGGCCCAGGGCAGCCTGCGGGCACGGGTCACGGTGACGGCGTACACGGAGGCGGGCACGGACGGCTCCGCGCTCCTCCTCCGGGTGGCGGACACGGGATCGGGCGTGGACCCGGCGCACGCGGAGGCGGTCTTCCAGCGCGGCTTCTCCACGAAACCGGCGGGGCCGGGCGGCCGGGGCCTCGGGCTGGCGTTGGTACGGCAGGCGGTGAACCGGCACGAGGGGACGCTGACGGTGGCCGAGGCGGAGGGGGCGGGGCGGTGTTCGAGGTGCGGTTGCCGTTGTGGGCGGCGGGGCGGGAGCCGACCGGGGATGACGCGCGGGCGTCGGCGTCGTCCCGGGATTCCGTCCCGTCCGAGGGTTCTGTTCCGTCTCAGGGTTCTGTTTCCAAAGGTGGCACTTCATGACTACGGCCGGCCCGATCCGCGTTCTCATCGTCGAGGACGATCCCGTCGCCGCCGACGCGCATGTCATGTACGTCGGCCGGGTGCCGGGGTTCGTGGCGGTGGGCAAGGCGCACACCGGGGCGGAGGCGCGGCGGGCGCTGGAGCGGACGCAGGTCGACCTGTTGCTGCTGGACCTGCATCTGCCGGACGCGCACGGGCTGCAGTTGGCGCGGTCGTTGCGGGCGGCCGGGTATCACGCGGACGTGATCGCGGTGACGTCGGCGCGGGACCTGGCGGTGGTGCGGGAGGGGGTGTCGCTGGGGGTCGTCCAGTACGTGCTGAAGCCGTTCACGTTCGCGACACTGCGGGACCGGCTGGTGCGGTACGCCGAGTTCCATGCGGCGGCGGGGGAAGCGAGCGCCCAGGACGAGGTCGACCGGGCGCTGGCCGCACTGCGGGCACCGTCGCCTGCGGCCCTGCCCAAAGGTTTGAGCGCACCGACGCTGGAGCGGGTGACGGTCGCTCTGCGGGACTGCGGGGAGGGCTCACGGCCGCGGGGATCGCGGAGGCGGTGGGGATCTCCCGGATCACCGCACGGCGGTATCTGGAGCATTTGGTGGAGGCGGGGCGGGCGGCGCGCAGTCCGCAGTACGGGACTGTGGGGCGGCCGGAGTTGCAGTACCGGTGGGTGAAGGGGTGAGGTCAGGTGGGGCGGCGGCGAGAGTGCGGGCGTTGGCGGCTTCGGCGGGGGAGTTGGCTCGGGTGCAGGCGTCGGCAGCCTGGAGGTAGGCGGCGCGGGCTTCGGCGACAACCCGGCCAACGCCTCGGGCACGGCGGCGCCCCCACTCCCGTACGGCGTCGCGCCACGCGGAATCCCGCGCCGCGTCGGCAGAGCAGCCTTCATACGCCCGCCCCCTACGGCTCAACGGTGAAGACCGGCACGGGAGTTCACGGTGCCTTCGCGTACCAGACGACCTGCCAGGCCAGCCCCGCCACGGTGAGCGCCTCCAGCCCCGAGATGGCGACGAGCAGCCCGCTCCCCGCGTCCACCCAGAACACCACCAGCGCGGCCAACGGCACGACACAGAACGCCGTCAGGTCCACCGCGATCTGCACGGCCTTACGGGACCCGCGCCGCCGGTCCCCCGATGCGCGGCCTCCCACCCGAACGCCTGGAACCCACCGCCCGGTTGCGCCAACACCGCCAGCCTGGGCGCGAGTTCGTCGCGGACGTACGCCCCGATCGCCGAGATCTTCTGGTCGTTCACGAGGTACGTCCACCCGAGCACGACACACACCGGCGGCAACGCCAGCAGCATCGACGCCTGCTTCGCCTGCGCGGCGGCGGCGATGACGGCGGCCACGACGCCCAACGTGACGTAGAGCAGGTTGTCCCTGAACCCGATCCTGGCCTTCTGCTCGTCCTTGATGCTCTGGTACTCGGCGAGCAGCAACTGCCCGACCGTCACGTCCTGTTCCGGCACTCGATTCCCTTCCCCCGCAGTTCCTTACGAGTGTGCCGGAGCCGCAGCCCACCGTCCTCGTCCTGACCGCACTCCCTCTCGAGTACGACGCCGTCCGCGCGCAGGTCGAGCAGCGAGAGGAGCTCGTCCACCGCGACGGAACCCGAGTGGAGCGGGGCCAACTCCCCGGCACCCGGTGGCAGGTTGCCCTCAGCGAACCGGGCGTAGGCGCCGACCGGGCCGCCGCGCTCACCTCCCAGCTCGTCAACTGGCTGCATCCGCGAGCCGTGTTGTTCGTCGGGGTCGCCGGGAGCCTGAAGGACGACATCCGGATCGGCGATGTCGTCGTAGGGACGCAGGTGTACGAGATCCGCGAACCCTCAACAACCTGGCCCGCGCCCACAACGCCGCCCACCACCCCGCCGAAGCCCGCACCGCCTACCTCCAAGCCTCCGTCGCCTTCACCCGAGCCAACGCTTCCGCCGAAGCCGCCCACGCCCAATCCCGCGCAGACTCATTGACCTGACTAGACCACTCCACTTACCTTCACCGGGCAGCCATCCGCCCAGGCCACAACGTAGTGAGCCCGTAGGAGGTCGTGCCCGTGCGCCCCACCGCCGCCAGCCCCCGCCGAACTGCCCTTCTCACACCCCTAGTTGCTCTCGCCCTCGCCGCGACGACCCTCACCGCCTGCGGCAGCGGATCCGGAAGCGACCCGGACACGGTGAAGATCTCCTTCAAGCAGTCGACGGACAACTCCATCAAGGTGATGGACACCTACCTCGCCGACATCAAGAAGCAGTTCGAGCAGCAGTACCCCGGCAAGAAGGTCGAGCTCGTCCCGATCAAGGCCCCGGACTCGGAGTACTACACCAAGCTCCAGCAGATGCTCCGCTCCCCGAAGACCGCCCCTGACCTGGTCTACGAGGACACGTTCCTCATCAACAGCGACATCACCTCCGGGTACTTGAAGCCCCTAGACCCGTATCTCGACAAGTGGCCGGACTGGAACCAGTTCGTCGACACGGCGAAGTCCGCGGCCAAGGCCGAGGACGGAAGACGTACGGCGTCCCGGACGGCACGGACACCCGAGGCCTCTGGTTCGACAAGGGGATCTTCAAGAAGGCGGGCCTGCCCGCGAATTGGCAGCCGAAGAACTGGGACGACGTCCTCGCCGCGGCCCGCACGATCAAGCAGAAGGTCCCCGGCGTCACCCCCCTCAACGTCTACACCGGCAAGCCCGCCGGCGAAGCCGCCACCATGCAGGGCTTCGAGATGCTGCTCTACGGCACCAACAGCGGTACCACGGACCCCCTTTACGACCGGTCGTCGAAGAAGTGGATCGCCGGGAGCCAGGGTTTCAAGGACGCCCTCTCCTTCGTCCACACGGTGTACAAGGACAAGCTCGGCCCGACGTCTCGGACGCCCTCGACCCCAACATCCAGACCTACGTGGCCGGTGAACTGCTCCCCAAGGGCAAACTCGCCATCGCGCTCGACGGATCCTGGCTCCCCAGGCCTGGTTGAAGGGCAGCGGGCACGAATGGCCCGACTGGTCCAAGGAGCTGGGGCTCGCCTACATGCCCACGCAGAGCGGCCAGGCGCCCGGCAAGGTGAGCATGTCCGGCGGCTGGACCTGGGCGATCCCCTCCAAGGCCGGCAACCCCGACCTCGCCTTCGACTTCATCAAGACGATGCAGACGAAGGCGAACGCCGAGAAGTGGTACATCGCCAACTCCGGTATCTCCGTGCGGAAGGACGTCGCCGCCGACCCCGCCTACGCCACCGCGCAGCCCGGCATCAAGTTCTTCACGGACCTGGTCGCGAGCACGCACTACCGCCCGGCGTACCCGGCGTACCCGAAGGTCTCGACCGCCATCCAGGAGGCGATGGAGGGCGTGACGACGGGTGACATGTCGGTGGACAAGGCGGCGAGTTCGTACGACGACGAACTCAAGTCGGCCACGGACAACGAGGTCACGCGGAAGTGACCACGGCACCCCGGCACGCCCCGGGCCCGAACCCGCCGCCGTCCGCCCCGGCTCCGACCCCGGCGCCCCAACAACCCACGGGTCAAAGGGACTTGCACCGCGGCAAGCGCACCCGCACGGGCAGCCGGATCCTCACCCACTACCCCCCTCTCCCCCGCCCTGGTCCTCCTGCTCCTCTTCCTGGCCGTTCCGATCGGCTACTGCGCCTACATCGCCTTCACCGACCTCCAACTCACCGGCCAGGCCCACTCGTCGTTCGTGGGCTTCGCGAACTTCCGTACGGCCTTCAAGGACTCGGTTCCTCAACGCCGTATGGCTGACGCTGGTGTTCACGGTGGTGTCGTCGCTGATCGGCCAGAACACCCTCGGTCTCGCGCTCGCCACCCTGATGCAGCGCGCCTCGAAACCGGTCCGCACCATCACGGGCGCGATCGTGATCACGGCATGGGTGCTCCCTGAGGTCGTCGCGGGCTTCCTCCTCTACGCCTTCTTCCGCCGCGAGGGCACCCTGGACGCGATCCTCGTCTGGCTCCATCTCCCGTCCCAGAACTGGCTGTTCACGCTGCCGATCCTCGCGGTGTCGTTCGCGAACGTGTGGCGGGGCACGGCGTTCTCGATGCTGGTCTACTCGGCGGCGCTGGACGAGATCCCGAAGGAGATCACGGAGGCGGCGGAGGTCGACGGCGCGGGCGGCTGGCGCCGCATGTGGCACATCACGCTCCCGATGATCCGCCGCTCCATCGGCACGAACCTCATGCTGAACACCCTCCAGACCCTCTCGGTCTTCGGCCTGATCTGGGTGATGACGAGGGGCGGCCCCGGCAACAAGAGCCAGACCCTCCCCCTCTTCATGTACGAACAGGCCTTCCAGAACAGCATGATCGGCTACGGCACGGCGGTCGCTCTGCTGCTGTTGCTGGTCGGCGCGCTCTTCTCCCTCGTGTACGTACGGCTGTTGCGGACGGAGGTCTGACCCATGGCGCTCACCCCCACCCTCTCCCCGGCCGCTCCCGGCTCTCCCGGCGTACGAGCCGGCGGCTGGCGGCGGACGCCGGACTCCTCGTCGTGGCCGCCGCGTTCGCGCTCCCGCTGGCCTGGGTCGTACTGTCCTCGCTCGACCCGCACGCGGGCCTGCGGGTGAAGGCGCCCAGCAGCCTCACCCTCGACAACTTCGACGCGGTCCTGAAGCCGGACATCACGTTCACGCCCCTGCTCAACAGCCTGATCCTGTGCGGCGGCGGCACGTTGCTGACGGTGGTGTGCGCGGCCCTGGCGGCGTACCCGCTCTCCCGCTTCCAGTCCCGGCTGAACCGTCCGTTCCTCCTCACCATCCTCTTCACCACGAGCCTGCCCATCACGGCGATCATGGTGCCGGTGTACGCCCTGTTCGTTCAGGTCAACCTCATCGACACCATGCAGGGCACCATCCTGTTCTTCGCCGCATCCCAACTCCCGTTCGCCATCTGGCTGATGAAGAACTTCATGGACGGCGTACCGAAGGAACTGGAAGAGGCCGCGTGGACGGACGGCGCGTCGTCCCTCCAGTCCCTGATCCGGATCGTGCTGCCGCTCATGGGTCCGGGTGTCGCCGTCGTCACGATCTTCTCGTTCGTGATGATGTGGGGAACTTCTTCGTCCCCTTCATGCTGCTCCTCACCCCGGACCAGATGCCGGCGAGCGTGAGCATCAACGAGTTCTTCGGCAACCGGGGATGGTGGCCTACGGGCAGTTGGCCGCGTTCTCCGTCGTGTACTCGACGCCGGTGATCCTGCTGTACGTCCTGATCTCACGGCGGTTGGGGGCGGGTTCGCGCTGGGCGGGGCGGTCAAGGGCTGATCTCCCCGGCCGCGGGCCTCGGGGGCGTTGGGCGCGGGCGCGTACTCCCGGTACTCCGCCCTCGCCGTGACGGCTGCGTGAACTCCCGCCCCGGAAGGGGAGATGATCCCCGCCGTACGCATGCACCATCGCGCCGGGGCGGAACACCCTTATCAACTCTGCGCGTTCGCGCCGAGCGCGGCGCGCAGGTGAAGTGAGCGGCGCGGCACCGCGGTCGACGGCGATCTCCGCACGCAACTCGGGCTCGGTGTCCGGGTCCGGACTGAGGGGGAAGCCGAGCCTCCCGGCCGCCTCTGCCGACAGGTCCACCCCCACCATCGAATTCCCGCCACCTCCCACATCCCCCACACCCGATCACCACCCCCACCACAAACGCACTCCCCTTCGACCCCCGCCCAAACACCCCACCCCGGCAAGCCACCCCCGAAGCCCGCCGCACCGGCAAATGGCAAGGCAGGGCGGCATATTCAGTGGCCCGGGGTTACCTTCGGTTCGCCCCTCCGCTCCCGGCTTCACCACTCAGGGTCACCGATCTCAGGCGCCCCGGGCCCGGTACGGACGCGCCGGGCGACCAAATCCGTACGTTCCTACAATCCGTAATCCTGGCCGAACAGACCGTAGTCACCGCACGCGGGCGCCCCTAGCTTGTGGCGCGTGCGCCGACCCCCAGTTCAGCCCAGCCCGTCCACGCCGCCTCCGCCGCCCACTCCGCCGTTCGACGCGCCCGCCGCCCGCCGGCTCCGTACCGCGCTCAACATGGGGCCCGAGCACGTCGCGTACGGCATGCGTGCCTCGTACGGACTGCCGTATGTCACGCCTGACCTGGTCATCGCCTGGGAGCGGGGGCTCACCGCGCCGTCCGGGCCCGAACTGACCGCACTCGCGGGCGTGTTGTGGTGTTCGGCGGGTGAACTCATCGGCAAGCCACGCACGCTGCGTGAGCACCGGCTCGCCCGGGGCCTCGCGCCGGAGGACGTCGCCCGGGCCGTCGGGCTCGAACTCCTCGCGTATCTGCGGATGGAGGAGCACGACCAATGGCGCGGCACCGAGCGCCAGTCCTCCGCACTGGCCGAACTGCTCGACCTCTCGCTGCCCGAGTTCATCAGCGTCACCGGGCGCGATAGCCGGCTCGCGGAGCTGCTGCGCAGCGCGATGACGACGCGGTGGCAGGCGTACGTACGGCCGATCGGCAAGATGGTGCCGCTGGACCGGCGGCTCCTGGAGGACTCCCTCCAGGAGTTGCACGAGGACTACCAGGCGCAGATGGTCGCCACCCTCAGCTGGGGCGGCGGCAACTCCGCCGTCGCGGCGGGCGAGGCCGGCCGGGACTTCCTCGACCAGATCATCAGCCGGTTCTGGGCCATGGTGGAGAGGAGTACCTATTGAGCGCCCCATAAGTGCCCCATAAGTGCCCCATTAAGTTTCCTACTGAGTGCCCTCTTGAACGCCGGGACCCATGAACACCCTGCTAGAAGACCGACTCCGCCTCGTCCATCCGGTCCTTCGGCACCGTCTTCAGCTCGGTGACCGCCTCCGCGAGCGGCACCATCACCACGTCCGTCCCGCGCAGCGCGGTCATCCGGCCGAACTGCCCCTGGTGCGCGGCCTCGACCGCGTGCCAGCCGAAGCGGGTCGCCAGCACCCGGTCGTACGCGGTCGGTACGCCGCCGCGCTGGATGTGGCCGAGGATGACCGGCTTGGCCTCCTTGCCGAGGCGGCGCTCGAGTTCGTAGGCCAGCGCCGTGCCGATGCCCTGGAAGCGCTCGTGGCCGAACTGGTCGATCGCGCCCTTGTTGTAGTCCATGGAGCCCTCGGCGGGGTGCGCGCCCTCGGCCACGCACACGACGGCGAACTTCTTGCCGCGGGCGAAGCGCTCCTCGACCATCTTGACCAGGTCGGCCGGGTCGAAGGGCCGCTCGGGCAGGCAGATGCCGTGCGCGCCCGCCGCCATCCCGGACTCCAGCGCGATCCACCCCGCGTGCCGGCCCATGACCTCGACGACCATGACCCGCTGGTGGGACTCCGCCGTGGTCTTCAGGCGGTCCATCGCCTCGGTCGCGACCCCGACCGCCGTGTCGAAGCCGAACGTGCGGTCCGTCGACGAGATGTCGTTGTCGATGGTCTTCGGGACCCCTACGACCGGCAGGCCGGCGTCGGACAGCATGCGCGCCGCCGTCAGCGTGCCCTCGCCGCCGATCGGGATCAGGGCGTCGATCCCGAAGTCGCGCGCGATGTCCAGCGCGTTCTCGCAGGCCTCGCGCAGCCGGTCCCGTTCCAGTCGGGACGAGCCCAGGATCGTGCCGCCGCGGGCGAGGATGCCGCTGACCGCGTCGAGGTCGAGGGTGCGGTAGTGGCCTTCGAGCAGTCCGGCGTAGCCGTCCTCGAAGCCGATGACCTCGTCGCCGTAGTTGTCGACCGCGCGGTGCACGACCGATCGGATCACGGCGTTCAGGCCGGGGCAGTCGCCGCCTGCGGTGAGCACTCCGATGCGCATCGTGCTGTGTCTCCTGCTCGCTGTTGAGACCGGTGAGCCACGGTGATTCTTTCACGTCCTCCACAGGGTTGCCGATTCCGTCCCCTCGCGGGGGTGCCGGTTCGGTCCGGTATGCCGTGTTCCGCGCCCCCGCGGCTCCCGTACGCCTCCCCAGCTGACGGGCGCCTTATCCACCCCCGGAGGTATTGTCAAGATGGTTCTGCTCACCCTTGGTGGGCGATTTTTATGGCCGTCCGGGGCAGGAACACGGCGGCCGGAACACGACCATCCAGAGGGAGAACGCACCCGTGACGCGCAGCGTGTACGTGACCGGGATCGACCGCGGCGACGGCCGTCAGGTCGTCGAGCTGGGAGTCATGGAACTCCTGACCCGGCAGGTCGACCGGGTGGGGTGTTCCGCCCCCTCGTCCACGACGGTCCCGATCGTCTGTTCGAGCTGTTGCGTGCGCGCTACCGGCTGTCCCAGGACCCGGCGACCGTCTACGGCATGGACTACCACGAGGCCTCCGCCCTCCAGGCCGAGCAGGGCACCGACGAGCTGGTGTCCACACTCGTCGACCGCTTCCATCTCGTCGCCCGTGACTACGACGTCGTCCTCGTCCTCGGCACCGACTACGCGGACACCCAGTTCCCGGACGAGCTGTCCCTCAACGCCCGCCTCGCGAACGAGTTCGGCGCCTCGGTGATCCCCGTCGTCGGCGGCCGCAAGCAGACCGCCGAGTCCGTGCTCGCCGAGACGCGCAACGCGTATCGCGCCTACGACGGCCTCGGCTGCGACGTCCTCGCCATGGTCACCAACCGGGTCGCCCCGAGGACCGCGACGCGATCGCCGACCGGCTGGACACCCGGCTGCCGGTCCCCTGCTACGTCGTACCGGACGAGCCCGTCCTGTCCGCGCCGACCGTCGCCCAGATCACCCACGCCCTCGGCGGCAAGGTCCTCCTCGGCGACGACTCGGGGCTCGCCCGCGACGCGCTCGACTTCGTCTTCGGCGGGGCGATGCTCCCGAACTTCCTGAACGCGCTGACCCCGGGCTGTCTCGTCGTCACCCCGGCGACCGCGCCGACCTCGTCATCGGCGCGCTGGCCGCGCACAGCGCCGGCACCCCGCCGATAGCCGGTGTGCTGCTCACCCTGAACGAGCGGCCCTCCGACGGCGTCCTCACCCTGGCCGCCCGTCTCGCGCCGGGCACCCCGGTGATCTCGGTGGCCGGCACCTCCTTCCCCACCGCCGCCGAACTCTTCTCCCTGGAGGGGAAGTTGAACGCGGCCACCCCGCGCAAGGCGGAGACCGCACTCGGCCTCTTCGAGCGGTACGTCGACACGGGCGACCTGCTGAGGCGCGTCTCGGCGCCGAGCAGCGACCGGCTCACCCCGATGATGTTCGAGCACACGCTCCTGGAGCAGGCCCGCTCCGACAAGCGCCGCATCGTCCTCCCCGAGGGCACCGAGCCCCGTGTTCTGCACGCCGCCGAGGTCCTTCTGCGGCGCGGTGTCTGCGAGTTGACGCTCCTCGGCGCCGAGGACCAGATCCGCAAGCGGGCCGCCGATCTCGGCATCGACCTCACCGCGGCCCAGCTGATCGACCCGCACACCTCCCAGCTCCGCGACCGCTTCGCCGAGAAGTACGCCGAACTCCGCGCCCACAAGGGCGTGACCGTCGAGCTGGCCTACGACGTCGTCGCCGACGTGAACTACTTCGGCACCCTGATGGTCCAGGAGGGCCTCGCCGACGGCATGGTCTCCGGCGCCGTCCACTCCACGGCCGCGACCATCCGCCCCGCCTTCGAGATCATCAAGACCAAGCCGGACGCCGACATCGTCTCGTCCGTCTTCTTCATGTGCCTCGCCGACAAGGTCCTCGTCTACGGCGACTGCGCCGTCAACCCCGACCCGAACGCGGAGCAGTTGGCCGACATCGCCATCCAATCGGCCGCCACCGCCGAGCAGTTCGGGGTCGCCGCGCGGATCGCGATGCTGTCGTACTCGACCGGTACGTCCGGCTCGGGCATCGACGTCGACAAGGTCCGCGAGGCGACCGAACTGGTCCGGCTGCGGCGGCCCGACCTGCGGATCGAGGGACCCATCCAGTACGACGCCGCCGTCGAGCCCAGCGTCGCCGCCACCAAGCTGCCCGAGTCCGAAGTCGCGGGCCAGGCAAGCGTGTTGATCTTCCCCGACCTGAACACCGGCAACAACACCTACAAGGCCGTGCAGCGTTCGGCCGGCGCGATCGCGGTCGGGCCGGTGCTCCAGGGGCTGCGCAAGCCGGTCAACGACCTGTCCCGGGGCGCCCTCGTCTCGGACATCGTCAACACCGTCGCCATCACGGCGATCCAGGCACAGACCCCGAACGAGAAGGCTTCCCAGCAGTGACCGCGACCCGTGTCCTCGTCCTCAACTCCGGCTCCTCGTCGGTGAAGTACCAGCTGCTCGACATGGCGGCCGGCACCCGCCTCGCGGTCGGACTCGTCGAGCGGATCGGCGAGGAGACCTCCCGCTTCAAGCACACCCACGTCGACACGGACGCCGTCCGTGAGTGGACCGGGCCGATCCCTGATCACGAGGCCGCGCTCAAGGCCGTGGCGGAAGAACTGACCAGGGACGGACTCGGCCTGGACTCGCCGGAGTTGGCGGCCATCGGGCACCGGGTGGTGCACGGCGGGAAGACCTTCACCGCGCCGACTGTGATCGACGACGCCGTGCTCGCGGAGATCGAACGGCTCATCCCCGTCGCGCCGTTGCACAACCCGGCGAACCTCGTCGGGATCCGTACCGCGATGGCGCTGCGGCCCGATCTGCCGCAGGTGGCGGTCTTCGACACGGCGTTCCACACGACGATGCCGGAGTCGGCCGCGCGGTACGCGATCGACGTGGCGACCGCCGACGCGTACCGGATCCGGCGGTACGGCTTCCACGGGACCTCGCACGCGTATGTGTCGCGGGCGACGGCGAAGCTGCTGGGGAAGGCGCCCGAGGACGTCAACGTGATCGTGCTGCACCTCGGGAACGGGGCGTCCGCCTCCGCGGTGCGCGGCGGCCGGTGTGTGGACACCTCCATGGGGCTGACGCCGTTGGAGGGACTGGTGATGGGGACCCGGTCGGGAGACCTGGATCCGGCCGTCATCTTCCATTTGATGCGTGTTGGCGAAATGTCCACCGATGAGATCGACACTCTTCTCAACAAGAAGAGCGGTCTGATCGGGCTGTGCGGGGACAACGACATGCGGGAGATCCGGCGCCGGATCGACGAGGGCGACGAACAGGCGGAACTCGCCTTCGACATCTACATTCACCGATTGAAGAAGTACATCGGTGCCTACTGCGCGGTACTCGGCCGGGTGGACGCGGTCGCCTTCACAGCGGGAGTCGGGGAGAACGCGAGTGCCGTGCGGGAAGCTGCCGTCACCGGCCTGGAGCTGCTGGGGCTCGGGGTCGACGGGGCGCTGAACGCCGTACGGAGCGACGAACCGCGGCTGATCTCGCCCGCGTCCGCGCGGGTCGCGGTCGCGGTGGTGCCCACGGACGAGGAATTGGAGATCGCGACACAGACCTATGCACTGGTCGGAAATTCCAACGCCTGAGCGCCTGCCCGCCCATTTGTATCTTCCGCCAGACGGAATATTCCGCGGCGAAACAAACCGATAGGATCGTCCCATGCGCCGTTCGAAAATCGTCTGTACTCTCGGCCCCGCGGTCGACTCCCACGAGCAGTTGGTGTCGCTGATCGAGGCCGGCATGAATGTGGCCCGCTTCAATTTCAGCCACGGTACCCACGCCGAGCACCAGGGCCGGTACGACCGCGTCCGTGCCGCGGCCAAGGAGACCGGCCGTGCCATCGGCGTCCTCGCCGACCTGCAGGGCCCGAAGATCCGCCTGGAGACCTTCGCCGAGGGTCCCGTCGAGCTGGTGCGCGGTGACGAGTTCACCATCACCACCGAGGACGTCCCGGGCGACAAGACCATCTGCGGTACGACGTACAAGGGCCTGCCCGGTGACGTCTCGCGCGGGGACCAGATCCTCATCAACGACGGCAACGTCGAGCTGAAGGTCCTCGACGTCGAGGGCCCGCGGGTCCGGACGATCGTCATCGAGGGCGGTGTCATCTCCGACCACAAGGGCATCAACCTGCCCGGCGCGGCCGTCAACGTGCCCGCGCTGTCCGACAAGGACGTCGAGGACCTGCGCTTCGCCCTGCGGATGGGCTGCGACATGGTCGCCCTGTCCTTCGTGCGCGACGCCCACGACGTGAACGACGTCCACAAGGTGATGGACGAGGAGGGCCGCCGGGTCCCCGTCATCGCCAAGGTGGAGAAGCCGCAGGCGGTCGCCAACATGGAGGCCGTGGTCGCGGCCTTCGACGCGGTGATGGTGGCCCGCGGCGACCTCGCCGTGGAGTACCCGCTGGAGAAGGTCCCGATGGTGCAGAAGCGCCTGGTGGAGCTGTGCCGTCGTAACGCCAAGCCGGTGATCGTGGCGACCCAGATGATGGAGTCGATGATCACCAACTCCCGCCCCACGCGCGCCGAGGCCTCCGACGTGGCCAACGCGATCCTGGACGGCGCGGACGCGGTCATGCTGTCCGCGGAGTCGAGCGTGGGCGCGTATCCGATCGAGACGGTCAAGACGATGTCGAAGATCGTCGTCGCCGCCGAGCAGGAGCTGCTCAGCAGGGCCTGCAGCCGCTGGTGCCGGGCAAGAAGCCGCGTACGCAGGGCGGTTCGATCGCGCGTGCCGCGTGCGAGATCGCCGACTTCCTCGGCGCCCGGGCCCTGGTGGCCTTCACGCAGTCCGGTGACACCGCCCGCCGGCTGTCCCGCTATCGCGCCTCGCAGCCGATCGTCGCCTTCACGATGGACGAGGGCGCCCGCAACCAGCTGACGCTCAGCTGGGGCGTCGAGTCGCACGTCGTGCCGTTCGTCAACAGCACGGACGAGATGGTCGACATGGTCGACGCGGAGATCGCCAAGATCAACCGCTTCAACCCGGGCGACACCCTCATCATCACGGCCGGTTCGCCCCCGGCGTCCCCGGCACCACCAACATGCTCCGCGTCCACCACCTCGGCGGCGGCGAGCGCAACTGACGCACCGCTGAAGGTTCTTGTACGGCGCTGAGGGCGCCCCCTGGAGAAGGGGCGCCCTCAGTTCGTGCGCGGCTCCCGGACGGGCTTGTGGGTGGACTCAGTTCTGGTAGCTGCGCAGGCCGGGGACGGTCAGCGTGCCGCCGAACTGGCCTGCCTGGACCACCTTCACGTGGGTGAAGTAGATCAGCGGGATGTTCAGCGGCGGCGGGTTGTCCGGGTCGAACGTGATCGGGATCAGTCCGAACAGGTTGCCCGAGATGGACTCCGTGTACATCACGGTGTCACCGTCGCGGATCGTGGAGGTCGAGCCGGAGGCCGCCTGCACGTGGTACGTCTTGCCGGACTGCTTGTCGTCGACCGTCTGGTGCAGGTCGCCGATGTCGGTGCCGCCGGAGATGACGTACTTCAGAACCTTCTTGACCGTGCCGTTGGCCGTCTTCACCTCGACGACGCCCTGGTAGTCGGCGCCCTTGAGGAGCAGCGAACTCGCGTTCAGGTACCAGGGATCGTCCGGCAGCAGCACCTTGTTGTCGACGCCGCTGGTGTCGTCCGTGGCGACCGGGCAGTCCGAGGTGTCGGTGCTCGCGCTCGCGGACGGGCTCGGAGTGGCCGTGGCGGTGGTGGTGGCCGCGTCCTCGGCCGCCTTCTTCGTGTTTCCGGCCGCCTTGGACGCCGTGTCGGTCGTGTCCTTCACGGTGTCGTCGACCGTGTCGGTGACCTTCTTCGTCGTGTCCTTGACGGTGTCGGACGCGCTGGAGGAACCGTCCGAGGACGTGTCCTTGCCGGCGCTCGCCGAGGCGGACGCGGTCGGCGTCGGGGTGGCGCTCGCCGTGCTGCCGGACTTCGACGAACCGCCGGTGAGTATCCCGGTGATGGCGTCGCCGATGCTGTCCAGCAGGCCGCCGCTGCTCGCGGTCGCCGAAGGCGTCGCGGTGGCGGTGCTGCCGGACGAACCGCTCGTCTCCGCGGACTTGCTCGCGGAGGCGGACGGCGTGGGCGTGGCGGCCTTGTCGTCGGAACCTGAATCCGACGAAGAGGTCTTGCCCGAGCCGGAGTCGTCCGACTTCGACCCGTCCGTCGCCGAGGGCGAGGGCGTCGCGTCGTCCTTGGAGGAGTCGGCGGACTCGCTCGCGCTGGTGGACGGCGTCGCCGAGGGAGTGGCGCTCGCCGTCGACTTGGCGAGGGCCGCGACGCAGTCCTTGTACTCGTCGGCCGTCAGGCTCTTCGACGACGGCGAGGGCGTCGATCCGTTGTCGGCCAGCGCCAGGGAGGACGTGAAGCCCATCCCCATGATGACGGCGGTCGGCATCGCCACCGTGGCTATCGCCTTGCCGGCGGGCATGTGGAGCCTGGTGAACAGCGGCTTCTTGGGTGCCGCATGCCGCGGCCCGGTTCTCACACGGGACTCGTCCACATCAGTCCCGTGGGTCACCTCGTCAGCCGGCACTGTGCCTCCCGTTCGCCCCGTTGTTCACCGGGCTCGTTCCTGACAGATCGTTCGGCTCGTCCGTACCGTCGGCTGACTCGTACGGCGCGGGCTCCTGAGGCGCGGCGTAGTACGACGCGGACTCGTGCGGCGCCGCCTCGTACGGCGCGGCCCCGGCGGGGGCGCCGCCCTCTCCCTGGGTGTCCTCCTGGACCGCCTGCGGCTCCGGCGGTGCGCCCGGCGCCCAGGACACGGCCAGCGCCCCGCCGACCATGGCGAGGAGGAAGCCGATCAGGAAGCCGCCGAGGTTGGACACGGGGATGGACACCAGCGCCAGCAGGATCGCCGCGACACCCGCGAAGGTGCGCACGTGCTTCTGGAACCAGAGGCTGAAGCCCAGGACGACGAGCAGCACACCGATGATCAGGGACCCGGCGCCCGCGGTGGTGGCCATCGCCAGCGTCAGGTGCCCGATCTGGAGATGCGCGTACGGGAAGTAGGCGATCGGGAGTCCGCCGAGCATGACGAACAGGCCGGCCCAGAACGGCCTCGCGCCACGCCAGGCGCGGAACTGCAGCCTCCGGCGGGTGAACTGGCCGGGTGCGGCAGGAGTCTCGGCGCTCATGACGAAAACAGCTCCCTGGTACGGCGTTGCTGTGGTGGAGAGGTGCACCTCGCGTGAAGGCGCGGCTGGAAGGTGGACGGGCGGGGGCGCCACCGGCTCCCCCGCCCGCCGTCAAGTGCCTAGTAGCACTCGTGCGTACCCGTCGAGACCGACATCTTCAGCCCGCTGAGCTTGAAGGTTCCGGCAGTGGTGGCCCACGCCGTCTGCTTCACGTTGGACAGCGTGGCCGACTCGGCCTGCTGCGCGAATCCGTACGGGTTGGCAGCCTCGCTGCCGCCCTTCATGCCCGGACCCTTGGTGGCGTTGCCCGCCGCCACACCGATGTCGATGTTGTGGAACACAGCGTCGGCGCTGAGGTCCTCGACGTCGATGTACAGGTTCTCGGCCTGGACCGGCGTACCGCTGCCGCCCGCCTTCAGCACGAGGCTGACCGATCCGAAGATCGGGATGTTCGGGGTGACCACCGACTGGCACATGTTGGTGATCGACGCGGACTTGAACGCCGAGACGGCGACGGGGTGAGCCGTCTTGCTGCCGTCCAGGTTGTAGCCCGAGTCCAGGGCTCCGTACTGGGTGAAGCCCGTGCCGTCGAGCTGGTCGGCCGTCACCTTGAACGACTGGCCGGAAACGCTGAACGACGCGGCGAGAGCACCCTGCGCGAGGGCCACACCTATACACGCCGTAGCGGCGACGCTGGGCACCATGACCACAGCGAAGCGCTTCCATCTGGTCCCGCCACGCACCTGGGACTCCATATTTCCTCCTTCTCGGACGTACATCTCCTGGCCCTGACTGCCCCCAGTTGGCGGCTCAGCCGGGCAGGGATGGGAGAAGTGCTACGTCCTCGGGAAGGGGAGCGCCCGTCCTCGGAGGCGCGAACCGCGCACCGATCACCGGCGATCACCCCGAGCGACAACCACTGGTCGCGCCTGACGCACATCACGCACAACCTTGCTGGACAGGCTCCGCCGTACGGCGAAGACCCCCTGCCCAAGAGCCGACTCCAGTGTTTCCGGCTCTACTCGGTGGGGACCCAGAAAAATCCGTCCGCCCGACCGGCTGTCGGGGTACGGCGATGGACCGAGCGTGGCCGATCGTGGTGCATTCTCGCCGCCCGCACAAGGGGCTTCGTTACTGGGTAGTAACGGCCGGATAACCGAACAACGACCCGCCGGTATCGGTCGACGACGCTGGGTGCCATCGTGGGCCAGGGCAAATCAGTTGATACCCGGACGGAATCCGGCAGAGCAACAGCCTCGACTTACTCAAGTAACAGCGGCCGCGTTTACCAAGTTTTGGTAAAGCGCGGCCGCAGTGACACTCCGTCGGCGAATCTTTCACTCCGGCATCACCGGTCACGAGGTTTACCGACTGGTCAGAACCGGCCCCGCGCCCCGCTCAGAACAGCGCCCTCGCCAGCGCCCGCCGGGCCGCCGTCACCCTGGGGTCATCGGCCCCGACGACCTCGAACAGCTCCAGCAGCCGCAGCCGTACGGCGTCCCGGTCGTCACCCACCGTGCGCCGCACGGTGTCGATGAGCCGGCTGAAGGCGTCCTCGACATGGCCGCCCACCAGATCCAGGTCGGCGGCGGCGATCTGGGCCGGCACGTCACCCGGCTTCTCGGCGGCCTCGGTGCGCACCTGCTGCGGGTCGAGCGCCGACACCCGGTGCAGCAACTCGGCCTGGGCGAGCCCCAGTTTCGCCTCGGAGTTGCCCGGGTCGTCGCTCAGCACGTTCTTGTAGGCCTGCACGGCCCCGCCGAAGTCCCCGCGTCCAGGGCCTGTACGGCGGCTTCGAGCAGGGCGTCATAGGGACCAGCCGGTACCTCGGCGACGGCCTCGGGGCGGTCACCCTGCTCGGCGTCGGGGTCGACGGCCAGCCCGGTGAGGCCGAAGCGCTGCTCGGCGACCTGGATCAACTGGTCGAGGGTCTGCCGGATCTGCGACTCGGCGGCGGCCCCCTGGAAGAGCGGGAGCGCCTGGCCGGCGACCACCGCGAAGACGGCCGGGATGCCCTGCACCCCGAACTGCTGCATCAGCATCTGGTTGGCGTCGACGTCGATCTTGGCAAGGACGAAGCGTCCGTTGTACTCAAGGGCGAGCCGCTCCAGGAGCGGGCTCAGCTGCTTGCACGGCTCGCACCACTCGGCCCAGAAGTCGATGACGACCGGGACCTCGGTGGACCGCTGCAGGACCTCGCTCTCGAACCCCGCCTCATCTACGTCGATCACCAGGTCGGCCGGGGAGACGGCCCCGCCGCCGCCCTGCCTGGCGGTCTCGGCGCGCGCCTGCTCCGCCTTGACCTTGGCCTCTTGGGCCGCCTTCACCGCGGCGAGGTCGACGACTCCGCTCATGGACATGTTCCGTGGCTGCATGCGTCTATCCTCCCCGTCCGCGCGTGTGAATGAAAAGCGTTGTGAAAGCTCGTCCGGCGCGAGCCGTCCGGCGCCGGGTCCCCACCCGGCACGTGGTTTCGCTACGAGTCGTAGCGTAATGGTGGGGGCACCTCCCGGATACCGGTACCCGGTGATCTCCCTCACTGCGCCACAGGACCCGACGGTTATGGTCGTGGGATGCAGAGCAGCACTCCCGCCCCGCGCGCCGCAGGACGCCCCCGCAGCGCCACGGCGGACACCGCGATCCTCGCGGCCACGCGGGACGCCCTGGTCGAACTCGGCTGGTCCAGGCTCACGTTGGGGACGTCGCCACCCGCGCGGGGGTCGCGAAGACGACCCTCTACCGCCGCTGGGCGGGCAAGAACGAACTCGTCGTGGACGCGGTGGCGGAGCTCTTCGACGAGCTCCGCCTCCCCGACCGGGGCACGCTGGCCGCCGACATCGAGGGCGTGGTCCTCCAGTTCGCGGCGATCCTGGCCCGCCCGGAGGCCAAGAGCGGGCTGATGGCGGTGGTCGCCGAGTCGATCCGCGACGACGCCCTGCGCGAGCGCATCCGCGAGTCCATCGTCGACCGGCAGAAGCGCCTGGTCCTGGAGGGCAGGGCGCGGGCCCAGGCGCGCGGCGAACTCCCCGGAGACCGACCCCGAGGAGGCCGCCCGCACCGCCGACCTCATCTTCGACGTGGTCGCGGGCGCGGTCGTCCACCGCACCCTGGTGAGCGCGGAACCCGCCGACGAACGCTGGGTCCGCAGCTTCACCCAGGTCCTGCTCCTGGGCCTGACCTCGATCAACACCCAGTAGAAAAGGGCGAGTTCTAGAACCCGGCGGGCTCGGTGTACACCCCCACTCGTCCCGCAGCACCCCGCAGATCTCCCCGAGCGTCGCCTCGGCCCGCGCCGCGTCCAGCATCGGCCCGATCATGTTCGACCCGTCCCGCGCCGCCGCGAGCATCGCGTCCAGCGCGGCCCCTACGGCCGCCTCGTCCCGGACGCCCCTGCGCGCGCCCAGCTCCCGGATCTGCTCCCGCTCCACCTCGTGGCTGACCCGCAGGATCTCCAGGTCTCCGGTGACGGAACCGTGGTGCACATTGACGCCGACGACCCGCTTGTCGCCCTTCTCCACCGACCGCTGGTACTGGAACGCGGCCTCGGCGATCTCACCGGTGAACCAGCCGTCCTCGATGCCCCGCAGGATGCCGGAGGTGATCGGCCCGATCGGATGCCGTCCGTCCGGGTGGGCCCGCAGCCCGCGCTCCCTGATCTGCTCGAAGATCTTCTCGGCGTCCGCCTCGATCCGGTCGGTGAGCTGCTCGACGTACCACGAACCCCCAGCGGATCCGCCACGTTGGCGACCCCGGTCTCCTCCATCAGCACCTGCTGCGTGCGCAGCGCGATCTCCGCGGCCTGCTCGCTGGGCAGCGCGAGGGTCTCGTCCAGGGCGTTGGTGTGCAGCGAGTTGGTCCCGCCGAGCACGGCCGCCAGTGCCTCGACTGCCGTACGAACGACGTTGTTGTACGGCTGCTGGGCGGTCAGGGAGACGCCGGCGGTCTGGGTGTGGAAGCGCAGCCACTGGGCCTTCTCGGTCCGCGCGCCGTAGACGTCCCGCATCCAGCGGGCCCAGATGCGGCGCGCAGCGCGGAACTTGGCGATCTCCTCGAAGAAGTCGACGTGCGCGTCGAAGAAGAAGGACAGGCCGGGGGCGAAGACGTCGACGTCCATGCCCCGGGACAGGCCGAGTTCGACGTACCCGAAGCCGTCGGCGAGGGTGTACGCCAGCTCCTGCGCGGCCGTGGAGCCGGCCTCGCGGATGTGGTAGCCGGAGACGGACAGCGGCTTGTAGGCGGGGATGCCGGTCGCGCAGTACTCCATGAGGTCGCCGATGAGGCGCAGGTGCGGCTCGGGCTGGAAGAGCCACTCCTTCTGGGCGATGTACTCCTTGAAGATGTCCGTCTGGAGCGTGCCGTTGAGGACGGCGGGGTCCACGCCCTGCCGCTCGGCCGCCACCAGGTACATGCAGAAGACGGGGACGGCCGGTCCGCTGATGGTCATGGAGGTGGTCACGTCGCCGAGCGGGATGTCCTTGAAGAGGACCTCCATGTCGGCGGCCGAGTCGATGGCGACCCCGCAGTGCCCGACCTCGCCCAGCGAGCGCGGGTCGTCGGAGTCGCGGCCCATGAGGGTCGGCATGTCGAAGGCGACGGAGAGACCGCCGCCGCCGTTGGCCAGGATCTTCTTGTAGCGCTCGTTGGTCTGCTCGGCGTTGCCGAACCCGGCGAACTGCCGGATCGTCCAGGTCCGCCCCGGTAGCCCGTGGCGTGCAGCCCGCGCGTGTAGGGGTACTCGCCGGGCCAGCCGATCCGCTCGAAGCCGTCGTACCTGTCCCCGGGGCGAGGCCCGTACACCGGCTCCACGGGATCGCCGGAGAGCGTGGAGAAGTCGGCCTCACGCGTGCGTGCGGCGTCGAACCGGGCCTGCCAGCGTCGGCGGCCTTCTGCGATGGCGTCAGCGTCCATACCTTCGAATTTACTAGGACGTCCTAGTAAATGTCGATGGCTGACCGCCGTACACGACTCGTACGGCGGTGGAAGCGGTGGTGCTCAGACCTCGGCGGCGACCGGAGCCGGCTCGGCGAACCGGCCCTCGAGCTCGTGGCTGATCCTGCGCTCGACGAAGAACGCGGCCGTCGGGATCGTGCCCGCGAGGAGCACCCACAGCTGCTTGCCCACCGGCCACTTGGCCTTGGAGCCCAGGTCGAAGGCGAAGAGCAGATAGACGACGTACAGCCAGCCGTGCGCGATGGCGACGACCTCGGTGAAGCTCCCGGCGCCGTCGATCTTCAGGAGGTACTTGGCGATCATGCTCAGGCAGAGCAGGACCAGCAGCACACCCGTGGTGTACGCCAAAACGCGGTAGCGGGTGAACACGCTCTTTTTCATGAGGACGAGCGTAACCACCCGTTCCGGGCGATCTTTCCCCGGGTCGGCGGCCCGGCTCACTCCTCGTCGAAGTCCTCCGCGGCGACCCTCAGCGGCCGCAGCATCGCGAAGATCTCCCCGCACTCCTCGGCGTCGTAGGCGCCCAGGCCGAAGTCCATCTCCATCAGGTCGCGGGTGGCCGCGTCGCAGACCTCGCGGCCCTTGTCGGTGATCGAGGCGAGGGTGCCGCGGCCGTCGTTCGGGTTCGGGCGCTTGGCGACGAGACCGGACCTGACCAGGCGGTCCACGGTGTTCGTCACGGAGGTGGGGTGCACCATGAGCCGCTCGCCGATCTTGGACATGGGCAGCTCGCCGGCCTTGGAGAAGGTGAGCAGCACCAGCGCCTCGTAGCGCGCGAAGGTCAGTCCGTACGGCTTGACGACCGCGTCGACCTCGGCGAGCAGGATCTGCTGGGCCCGCATGATCGAGGTGATGGCGGCCATCGAGGGCACGCTTCCCCAGCGCTGCTTCCAGTGTTCGTCGGCGCGGGCGATGGGGTCGAAAGGGAGACTGAGGGGCTTCGGCACGGCACCAGACCTTACCGGCCGGTCACATCGTGGTCAGCCCCGTCTCGCCCTTCGGTCCCGGCGGCCCGCCGCGGCCGTACCCGTGTGCCCGGTGTCGTAGCGGAGCGGGCCGCGCCCGCTGTGCCAGCATTACTGACTGATTGTCATCGAATGTCCCCCTCGCGCAAGGAGCAGCATGTCCCGGCTGATCCACACGTTCGCGGCGCTCGCGGTGTTCGGCCTCGCGGTGGGCTGTTCGTCCGCGTCCGACGTCGACGAGGCCTCCGTCGCCGGTGCCCGGTCCAAGGGGCCGGCCGGCGACATGACCTTCTGGGTCGACCCGGCGAGCCCGGCGGCCGAGCAGATCCAGCTGTGGGAGCGGGAGGGGCGCACCCAGGACGCCGCCCTGCTCAGGCGGATCGCCGAGGAGCCGGCCGCGCTGTGGCCCGCCGGGGAGATCGACCCCGGCCCCGTGGTGCGGGCGGCGACCTCGGCCGCGCGCCAGGAGGGGCGTACGGCGCTCTTCGTGGCGTACGACATCCCGCACCGCGACTGCGGTCAGCACTCGGCCGGCGGGGCGGCGGACGCGGACGCGTACCGGGCGTGGATCGGGAAGTTCGCCGAGGCGCTGGGGAGTGCGAAGGCGCTGGTCGTGCTGGAGCCGGATGCCGTCGCGCACACGGTGGACGGCTGCACGCCGGGTGAGTACCAGGACGAGCGGGAGCAGTTGCTGAGCGGGCGGTCGTCCGGCTGAAGCAGCAGCCGGGGACGAAGGTGTACCTCGACGCGGGCAACCCGGCCTGGATCAGGGACCCCGGGAAGCTGGTGGAGCCGTTGAAACGGGCCGGTGTCCAGGAGGCGGACGGGTTCTCGCTCAACGTGTCCAACTTCCAGACGGACGAGGTGACGAAGAAGTACGGCATCGAGCTCTCGCGCGACCTGGGCGGCAAGCACTTCGTCGTGGACACCAGCCGCAACGGCAACGGTCCGCTGGACGGCGCCTGGTGCAACCCGCCCGGCCGCGGCCTGGGCACCCGGCCGACCACCGACACCGGCGAGGCCGCTCTGGACGCCTATCTGTGGATCAAGCGGCCCGGCGCCTCGGACGGCACCTGCGAGGGTGGTCCGAACGCCGGGCAGTGGTGGCCGGAGTACGCCTTGGAGCTGGCGCGCAACTCCAAGGCGTAGCAGGGCGGTTCAGTTCGACCGGGTCGACTTCACTGCACCTGGATCCACTTGGCCTCGGACGGCGTGCCCTGCGCGTCCGTCACGAAGAGCATGTACCAGCCGGGCGGCACCAGCGCCCGGTCCTTGGGGACGTCCACCGTCACCGACCTGCCGTCCTTGACGAGGCCGAGTTCGATGGAGCGCTGTTCGACGTCCGTCGTGTGCGTGACCGAACTCGGCCGCATCAGCCGGGCCTTGACGACCCGTTCGGGGTGGTCGGTGCGGAAGGTCGCCCGGTGGTGCCGGTCCAGGGTCTCCGGACCGTCCTGCAGTACGGGCCTGTTGGTGCCGTTCTTGTGCAGCGCGGGCGGGGTGAAGATCTCCATGCGCTGCTCGAAGTGGCCCAGTTTGGTGTTGGCCTGGTCGTCGAAGAGCGGGTCGGAGCCGAAGGTGACGACTCTGCCGTCGGGCAACAGCAGTGCCTCGGAGTGGTAGTTGCGGCCGATCATCGGGGCGGCGGCCGGATGGAAGGCGTTGCCCTTCGGGTCGTAGAACTGGGCCTTGAAGATGTTGCTGGCGCTGCGGCCGCGGTAGTCCGAGGAGCCGTTGGTGGTGAAGACCGAGTCGTCCGGCATGATCACGCTGTTCAAGTAGCGCGTGCCCTGCGGGAGTTGGGGGCCGTCCTTGAAGGCGGGGTGTCCTGCTTGAGGTCGACGACCGCGGTGCGCGGGGTCGACTTCTTGGACTCGCCGACGCCTCCGCCGCCGAGGATCATCACCTTCTGGTCCTGTGCGGGCGGCAGCAGGAGCGAGGACGAGGTCTCGGTCTCGTCGGGGTCGCGCAGGCCGGCGACCTTGGTGAACTTGTTGGTCTTCAGGTCCCAGAGGCCGGGCTCGCGGCCCTTGTTGGCGGGTCCGTACCCGGCGTTGGAGGCCGGGTAGAAGAGCTTGCCGCCCTTGGTGAGGAAGAGGGCCGGGTAGGTGGGGAAGTAGCGCTTGGGGCCCGGGGTCCACTTCTTGGTCTTCGGGTCGTAGATCTCGTTGTCGCCCTGGTCGATGACGCCGACGTCGTCGAGGCCGGAGACGGCGAGGACGCGGCCGTCGTCGAGGCCGACGAGGGTCGGGTACCAGCGGGCCTTCTCCATCGGGTCGACGGGGATGTACCGCTCGGCCTTCGGGTCGAACTCGTAGGCGGCGCGGATGCCTTGGTAGTCCTGCTTCTGCAGGGTGATCTTCTCGGAGAGGCCGTACGTGTTGTTCGCGTCCTTGCCCTTGAGGCCGACGATGTCGTACTGCGCCTGGTTCTCGGTGACCGACATCGGGCCCGCTTCGGCGGCCTCGACGAAGACGCGTACCTCGCTCGCGGTGACCTTGGTCTGCCAGGGTTGCATCGCACCGCGGGCGTTGTACGTGACCTTGAACTCGCGCTTGGCCTTGGGGACGGTGACGTCGAACCTGGTGACGTAGTCGACGCCGGCCGGTGAGCGGAAAACGGTGCCCTTCTTGAGGAACATCGCCTTGTTCGGGCTCTCGTTCTTGACGCGCATGCCGCCGCCGGCCCGCTTGACCTCGCCGTCGAGGAGTTCGTAGCGGGCGGTGCCGCCGGCCACCAGCAGGTTGCCGCTGGGGAGTTGGCTGTGGCCGCCGCAGAAGAAGTCGACCGGGGTCGGGATCTTCTTGAACGTGTTGGCCTTCGGGTCCCACAACACGGTGTCGAAGGAACCCGCGTTGAACTTCTTCTGCTCATTGCCCGACCCGGCCACGATCAGCACCTTGCCGGTGTGCAGCAGCGAGGCGTGGATGGCGTTGGTGCGGTACTCCTTCGGGATGTCGATCTGGTCCCAGGAGCCGTACTTGGCCATGTACTCGGGCCGCGTGATCTTGTAGTCGTGGTACTGCTCGCTCGCGAAGTCGAGGGCGGCCGGGGCGTTGAGACCGGCCAGGACGGCGATGCCGCCGATGCCGAGGACGGTCTTCCTGGTTCTCTGGGACGGCTGGAAAGCCATGGTCAGTTGCCCCCTGTCAAGGTGCTGGAGACGGACGGACCGGCCCCGGTGGTGGCGAGCGCGGGCTCGGCCGTGTCGACGGTGCGCGCGCCGCCGAGCAGCGACCGCCGCTCCCGGCGCTCCTTGAGCAGCGAGCCGACCCAGATCCCCAGCGGGGCAAGGGAGATGACCATGCCGAGGACGGCCCAGGTGCGCATCGCCGCGTGCGTGTGGTCGAGGACGACCGAGCCGCCCAGCGAGGTCGCCAGGAGGATCGCCCAGAAGAGATGGATGCGGAAGGTCATCACCCGGTCGGGGCTGGCGTCGCCGCCCTTGGGGGTGACGACGAACCGGCTGGGCCGCCGGAGGAGCGCCTCGCCGAAGGACTTCAGGTAAATGGGCGCGGACAGCGCGGACATCGCCATACCCGCCAGCCCACCCGACCCCTCCGGCTCGTGCGGGGAGACGTTGTGCCGCCGGTTCCACAGGTACAGCCCGATCTGGAGGGCGGCCGCATCGCTGTAGAGCATCAGCCACACGGACGCGGCGACCTGGGTGCCGGACGCCCCGAACCACAGGAACAGGAAGCAACTCAGGATGCCCAGCAGCCAGTTGACCGCCGTCATCGGGTAGTAGACGAGCATCATCGTGTACGAGAACAGCCGCCCCGGAGGCATCGTGAACGGCGCCTTCCAGTACTGCTTGATCAGCGTCTCGTACGTGCCCCGCGACCACCGCATCTGCTGCGTGAAGAAGTCGGTCCAGGAGGCCGGGCCCTCCCCGACGGCGAGCACATCCGGGGTGTAGACGGACCGCCAGTGCGTACGGGTCAGGGGGTGCGGTGCCGATGCAGCTCGAAGCCGGTGGCCATGTCCTCGGTGATGGAGTCGTACAGCCCGCCGATCTGCTTGACGGCGGCCATGCGTACGACGTTGTTCGTCCCGACGAACATGGGGGCGCGGTAGCGGTTGCCGGCGCGCTGGATCAGCGCGTGGAAGAGGAACTGCTGCGACTCGGCGGCCTTGGTGACGGGGTTGTGGTAGTTCCCGTACACCTGCGGTCCTACGACGAAGGCGACGTCCGGGTCGCGGAAGTAACCCATCATCCGCTCAAGGAAGTTGGGGAGCGGCACGTGGTCGGTGTCGACGGAGGCGAAGAACTCGTAGTCACCGCCGTGCATGGCGATCCAGGCGTTGTAGTTCCCGTGCTTCGTACGGGCCTTGTGGACTCCCTTGGGCCGGTTCCACTCCGGGACGCCGTGCCGCGTGAAGTGCCGTACGCCCAACTCGGCGCACAGGGCCTTCGCTTGCTCGTCGTCACCCTCGTCCAGGAGCCAGACGTCCACGGGCCCGGTGTGCGTGACCCTGACCGCGCCTTCGAGGGTCGCGCGGACCATGGTGAGGGGTTCCTTTCCCGGGACGTACGTCGTGAGGAAGGCGACGCGGGTGCCGGGGGCGGGGACGACGGGGATCGGGTCGCGGGCGACCAGTGTGGCGTGGGCGACGGAGGCGACGTTGACGACCATGAACAGTTCGATGAGGCCGATGGCTATCAGCATCGTGACGTCGAGCCCGACCATCCACTCCTGACCGCCCTCGCGCTCGACCCAGTGGGAGGGCCACACGAGATAGACGAGCAGGGCGGCGGTGAGCACGGGGCGAGGCTCATCAGGAGGACAGCGCGTATTCGGTGGGGCTCGCGCGAGAGGAGCGAGGTGTACTGCACCTGGTACGACCCACCGGACGGCTCGGTGAGCGGCCCGGCCAGTCGGCTGTAGGTGTCGTAGTCGTAGCCCTCCGGCCGCACAGCGCCCTCCAATGATTGAGGAGTGATCGACGCCCGGGGATTCCGGAACGGCTGCGTTCCGAAGATCGACCGGGCCGATACCCATACACAAGTGGACATATGAGGGCGTGTCGAACTGGGCGCGTCCAGGTGGGTGGGAGTTGCCTCCGGCGGTTGGGTGGGGGTGTTGCGGGGTGGGCCGTGGGGTGGGGCAGGGTTGGGCCCCGGGGGCCGTGGGGTAGGGCGGGGTTGGCCCCGGGGGCGTGGGGTGGGGCGGGGTGCGTGTTCCGAGATTGGGCGGGGAGGGTTACCTGGGGTGGGGCGGAGTGCCGTCGGGGTGAGGCGGGGGCCGTCGGGGGTGAGGTGGGGGCTTCCGGGGGTGAGGTGGGGGCTTCCGGGGTGGGGAGGCGCCTGCGGGGATGAGGCGGGGGCTTTCCTGTGCTGGAGCGGGTGCCTCCGGGCGATGGGTGGGGGCTTCCGGGGTGCCTCCGGGGGTGATGGGCGGGGGGCTTCCGGGGTGGGTTGGGACGGTGGGGCGGGGGTCCCTGTGGTTAGGCGGGGTGCCTGCCGGGGGTCGGGCGGGATGCCTCCGGCGGTGGGGGCGGGGTCCCTGAGGTGAGGCCGGGTGCCTTCGGGAGTGGGGTGAGGTGCCGTCGGCGGAGTGGGGAGCTTTCGGCTGTGGGGTGGGGTGGCTTCGGCGGCGGAGTGGGGTGCTTCCGGCTGTGGGGCGAAGCACCTTCGGCGGTGGAAGGGGGTGAGCCCGGCGGGGCGATGGCGGCTCTGGGCTGGGCGGGGGCGGGCCCCGCGTCGGTCAGTCAGCGCTGCGCGCCGGGCTGCACCAAGGCTGCGGACTGCGAGGCGAGGTGCCTTCGGGAGCGAGGCGGGGGCTTGCCTGCGCTGGAGCGAGGCGCTTCCGGCAATGGGGCGTTGGGCCCCAGGGGGTGAGTCGGCGCTCCGTCGCGCCGGGGCGGGGCTGCGGACTGCGGACTGCGGACTGCGGACTGCGGACTGCGGACTGCGGACTGCGGGACAGTAGCCCCCGCCGAGGAGATCCTTGCCCGGCCCGAATTCGGCGCGGCAGCCGAGGTGTTCGGGGCGGCGGGAGCTGAAGGGTCGGAGGCGCTGCTCGCGGCGCCGGCGCGGTTCGTCCCGTCGGTTCCGGCGTGCGGGTATGCGGGGTGATCGCGGACGCGCTCGTGGCGTTCGTACCGACGTCGTTGGCGATGGGTTACGGCGAGGAGGTGATCGGCGGGTTCAGGGCCACTCTCGCGTCAGCCGTCGGCCGCCCGCGGTGTGAGCACACGGTGGCACTCGGCGTGGTCCCGGCGACGCGAGGGCGGGCTCGTCGCGGTGGGTCGAGCCGGTGAGCCGGGTGGGGCGCCGGGGCAGTCGAGCCGGTGGGCCGGGTGCGGTGCCGGGGCAGTGGGGCGGGGCTCGGAACAGCGGAGCCTGAGAGCCTTGCAGGCCCGTGATGTCCCGGGCCCCTGCCCCTTCTGGCTCCCCTCGCTCCCTCGCCCCACCCGAGAAGGACTCGCCCTGCCCGAAGGGGACTCGCCGCCCCGAAGGGAACCCGACCTACCCGAGAACAACACGCCCCACCCGAAAGGGACTCGGCACCCCGGAGGGAACCCGGCCTACTCCGCCAAATGCCGCTCGACCGTCTCCACCTTCGACGTGAGGCCGTCCGTCACGCCCGGGCGGATGTCGGCCTTGAGGACGACGGAGACGCGCGGGGCCCGGGACTCGACCGCGGCGACGGCGCGTTTTACGACGTCCATGACCTCGTCCCACTCGCCCTCGATGGACGTGAACATCGCGTCGGTGCGGTTGGGGAGGCCGGACTCGCGGATCACGCGGACCGCGTCGGCGACGTACTCCCCACGTCCTCGCCGACACCCAGCGGCGTCACGGAAAAGGCGACGATCATGCGCTCACGATTCCTTCCTGGCGGGCGCGGGAGGCGATGACCGCGTCCTCGGCCTCGCGCTTGAGCTTGCGCTCGGCGAAGAAGCCGCCGGTGGGCAGCACCGAGAGGACGAAGTAGAACGCGGCCGTCTTGGCACCCCACTTGGTCCGGTTCCAGGCGTCGGCCCAGAAGAGGACGTAGAGGACGAAGAGGACGCCGTGGACCATGCCCATGACGGGCACCGCGTTGAAGTCCGTGGTCCGCTTCAGCACCGAGCAGACGAGCAGCAGGAGGAAGGACACGGCCTCGGGGCCGACACCAGGCGGAGGCGGCGGAGGGCGGTGGCGGTCTTGATGTCCACGGGTCACCTTCGGTGAGGGAGACGTCCACAGTTTGTGAACGCGAGCACAAACGTTCACCCATTGTGGCAAACGGCTGAGCGCGTCGAGACTGGGGGTCCACAGCCGACGTTCCGGGGAGCAACCGTGCAGTTCGTGTTCTTCATGACCCTGCCCGGGCTCGTCGTCCTCCTGACCGCGCTCGCCTTCCTCGACCAGCTGCTCCTGAAGGCCGGTCGCGCGGGCGCGCTGCCCTGGCGGAACGCCGGTCGGCAGGGGCAGATATCCGCGACCGGCTTCGAGCAGCTGCACGCGAGCCTGTCGCCGGGCAAGCAGACCGAGCTGAAGGAACGGCAGAGCGCCCTGGTGATGCGGGACGACGAGGAGGACGGGGGCGCCGCCCTGGTCCACGGTCGACCTGCGCGCGGGCACCGCCGTCATCCGGCTCGCCCCGAACCCGCCCCGCCACACCCCGTAGACCCGCCCTTAGGCCGTGGACCGGCCCTTAGGGGGACAGATCAGGGTCGATCTCCACCCACGGGCCCTGTCCTCCACCGCACCCCTCCGGCTACCTTCGCTGCGTGGCGGCGATGTTTCGACTCCAGGGCAGCAAGGTGCTCGCCGTCGACATGACCGGGGACGCCGTGAAGGCGAAGAACGGCTCGATGGTCGCGTACGACGGGCAGATGGCCTTCAAGAAGATGAGCGGCGGCGGTGAGGGCATCCGGGGATGGTCACCCGGCGGCTCACCGGTGAGCAGATGACGGTGATGGAGGTGAGGGGGCAGGGGACCTGCTGGTTCGCGGACCGGGCCTCCGAGATCAACCTCGTGAGTCTCCAGGGGGACAAGCTGTACGTCGAGTCGAGCAACCTGCTGGCGACCGACGCGGGACTGCGGACGGGCACGACGTTCACCGGACTGCGCGGCGCCTCGCAGGGCAACGGATTGTTCACGACCACCGTCGAGGGCCACGGCCAGGCGGCGATCATGTCGGACGGCCCGGCCGTCGTGCTCAGGGTCAGCCGGCAGTACCCGCTGACGGTCGACCCCGGCGCGTACATCGCGCACCAGGGGAACCTCCAGCAGTCCTTCCAGTCCGGTGTGACCTTCCGCACGCTCTTCGGGGAGGGCGGCGGCGAGGCCTTCCAGATCCGCTTCGAGGGCGACGGCCTCGTCTACGTCCAGCCCAGCGAGCGGAACACGATCGCGGGGGACATCTGACATGGCGTTCACCGAGATCAACTCGAAGATGATCCAGGCCACGGTCCTGCCGGGCCAGCGGCTGTACAGCCAGCGCGGCGCGATGCTCGCCTACAAGGGAGAGGTCTCCTTCACCCCGAACATCCAGGGCGGCCAGGGCGGCGTCATGTCGATGATCGGGCGCCGCGTGGCGAACGAGGCGACCCCGCTGATGACCGTCGAGGGCAGCGGCACAGTGATGTTCGGTCACGGCGGCCACCACATCCAGATCATCAACCTCACCGGGGACACCCTCTACGTGGAGGCCGACCGCCTCCTCGCCTTCGAGGGCACCCTCCAGCAGGGCACGATGTTCATGGGCTCGCAGGGCGGCGTCATGGGCATGGTCCGCGGCCAGGTCACCGGCCAGGGCCTGTTCACGACCACGCTCCAGGGACAGGGCTCGGTCGCCGTGATGGCCCACGGCGGGGTCTTCGAGGTCCCGATCACCCCCGGCCGCCCCGTCCATGTCGACCCGCAGGCCTACGTCGCCCACCACGGCGACGTACGCAACAAGCTGTCCACGGCGCTCGGTTGGCGCGACATGGTGGGCCGGGGCTCCGGCGAGGCCTTCCAGCTGGAGCTGAGCGGCAGCGGCGCGGTGTACGTCCAGGCGTCGGAGGAGAAGCTGTGAGCCAGTACGCGGGGTCCGGCCCCACGGTCTACGACCCGATGACCCTCCCGGTCGACGACAACGTCAACAAGTACACCTTCTGCGTGGAGCTCAAGAGCAGCCAGTGGTTCCTGCAGAAGGGGAAGATGATCGCCTACTACGGCTCGATGGAGTTCAACGGCATCGGGAACGGGCGACTCGACCGACTTGTCCGTACGTCGTTCCATTCGCCTCTGCACGCGAGCGACTGGGTCGTGGCGGAGGGCTCGGGCAAGATGCTGCTCGCCGACCGGGCCTTCGACGTCAATTCGTACGACCTCGACGACGGCAACCTGACCATTCGCTCGGGCAACTTGCTCGCTTTTCAGCCAAGTCTCGCTCTCAAGCAGTCGATTGTTCCCGGCTTTCTGACACTCATCGGAACCGGAAAGTTCGTGGCCGCCTCGAACGGCCCGGTGGTGTTCATGGAACCCCCATCAGAGTCGACCCCAGGCCCTCGTCGGCTGGGCCGACTGCCCCTCCCCCTGCCATCACTACGACCACGCGTACATGACCGGCCTGATGGGCGGCCTACGTGCGATGACGGGCATCGGCGGGGCGTCCGGCGAGGAGCACCAGTTCGAGTTCGTCGGGGCCGGCACGGTCCTGCTCCAGTCGTCCGAGGCGCTGATGGCCGAGCAGGCCACGGGGGCCGTTCCGCATGAGCCGGGGGTACCCGGTGGGGGCGGGCTCACACAGGCCCCGCACAGCAAGCGGGCGCACCGCGCCTTCCCGGACAGCTGGGGATCTCCAGCGTCGCTTCGGGCTGTGAGCGGTAGTCTGCGGAGTGTGACGTCGAACATGTGCGCGCCGTCACGCCACCCTCACTAGTTCGCCTTTCAACATTTTAGGTAGACTTCATTCATGGAGACCGAGACGGCCACGCGCTGGCTGACCGATGAGGAGCAGTGCGCCTGGCGCACCCACCTGGAGGTCAACAGGCTGCTGACATACCAACTCGAGAAGGATCTGCAGCCGTTCGGCCTGACGATGAACGACTACGAGATTCTGGTGAATCTCTCCGAGGCGGAGGACGTACGGCTGCGGATGAGCGACCTCGCGGCCGCCACGCTCCAGTCGAAGAGCCGCCTCTCGCATCAGATCACCCGGATGGAGAACGCGGATCTGGTCCGGCGGGAGAACTGCGAGTCGGACCGGCGTGGGTTGTACGCGGTGCTGACCGAGCACGGGCTGGAGACGATGAAGAAGGTCGCGCCCCACCATGTCGCGTCCGTCCGGCGGCACTTCATCGATCTTGTGACGCCGGAAGGTCTGTCGGAACTGAACAAAACGCTGAAGCCGATCGCGGAACACCTGCGAGGCCAACGGGGACGCCCCTGACCCCGGGCACAGGGACCGTCTGGGGCTCCGCCCCAGACCCCGATCGGCCCTGAAGGGGCCTCGTCCTCAAACGCCGGACGGGCTGAGTATGGCGGGCCTGTGTTGGAGAGCCGCGGGACGGGCTGAGTATCGCCGGCCCGTGTTCGAGAGGCACCGGACGGTCTGAGTATCGCCGGCCCGTGTCGGAGAGGCGCCGGACGGGCTGAGTACCGTCGGCCCGCGTTGGAGAGCCGCCGGACGGGCCGGCTGGTGTCGGCCCGTGTTCGAAAGCCGCCGGACGGGCTGAGTATTGTCGGCCCGTGCCGGAGCGGCGCCGGACGGGCTCGGTCAGACCGGCGGGGACCTGCAGGGTCCGGTCCGCGGCAACGCCCGTCTTTTAGGGGCGCGGGGAACTGCGCGACCAGCCACGACGCGGCGGCAGGCAAGCGACAAGCCCCGCACCCCCTGCCATCACCCCGGCAAGCACGAAACAGACCCCCAACGGCAGCCGTCCGACAAACAGCCCCGTCACCACCGACCCGCCCGAACTCCCCGCGTTCACCGCCATGTTGACCCACGCCCCGGCCTGCGTCCGCGCCTCCGGCACCGCGGTCTCGTCGGCGAGCAGATACGCCGTGGTCAACGCCGGAGCCACAAAGAACCCCGCACACCCCACCGCCACGGTGAGTGACCAGAGCCCCGTGGCGAACCCGCCGGCGGCCAACGCCAGCCCGAGCCCCAGCGCCGCCCCGGACAACCGAACCCCCGCGGCCGTACGCCAGTTGACCGCCCCGTTCAGCAGCCCACCCACCGCACTGCCCGCCGAGAGCGCCGCCAGCACCCACGGCACGACATCGTCGCCGTACCCCCGCTGCTCCACGAACGCCATCACCAGCAGACAGACCGCACTCAACGCGAGCCCCATCCCCCGGCCACCACGACCGGGCCGAGGAGTCCACGGACCCGGGTGAGCCTCAACCCCGCCCCCGCCTGCGGATACGCGAACCCCGGCCAGCGCCGGTGACATGACGAACGCGAACGTCCCGGTGACGACGAGGACCGCGCTGAGCAGCACCCCGCAGCCGCCGGAGCAAAACCGAGCACTCCGCCGACCACCAACGGGCCGACGACGTACAGGAGTTCCTCGGCGACGCCATCGAGGCTGTACGCGCGCTGCAACAACCCACGGTCATCTACGAGTTCGCCCCACACGGAGCGCATCGTGGGTCCCAGCGGGGCGCGCACATCCCGGTGAGGGCGGCCACCGCGCCGAGCACCACCTCCGGCGTCCCGGGGCTCCAGGTCACCGCCGCGAGGACGCACAGGAGACCGCCGTAGAGGAGGGCCATGGGCGGGAGGGCGCGGCGCGGGCCGTGGCGGTCGACCAGGGCGGCGCGCAGAGGCATGAGGAGGACGGTCGCGGTGCCGAACGCGGCCATGATCGTGCCGGCCGCGGCATAGGAACCGGTGGCGCGGACGACCGCGAGGAGGACCGCCGGGGAGACCGTGCCGTACGACAGGCGGCCGACGAGCGCCGCGGCGAACGTGCGGCGGGCGTACGGGACGTGGAGTACGGCGGCATACGAAGGGCACGCCGAAGTCGGCGTGGAGGAAGGCGCGGACATGCGGGAGGTTCCTCAACTGGAGGCAGGAGAAAGGGACGCCTGTGCGCCGCGCGACGGCGTTGCGATGCGAGCCGATGCGATCGTGATCGTTCGTGATCGTCGATGTGATCGCTGCCGTGCGCGGGCCGGGCGGGCCCTATGCCAAGAGGAGGAACATGCGGTCAGCCTATCGACGGGGTGTCGGCCCCCGCCATCGGATTAGCTCTGCGTGATGCCCTCGATCAACTCGTCCGCCGCCCGGTACGGGTCCAACTCCCCGCCACGATCCGTTCCGCGAGCGCGCTCAGCCGGCGGTCTCCGTGCAGGTCGCCGATGCGGGCGCGCAGGGCGGTGACCGCGATCGTCTCGACCTCGCGGGCCGCCCGGGCCGCACGGCGCTCCGCGAGGACGCCGTGTTCCTCCATCCACGCCCGGTGCTTCTCCAGGGCCTCCACGACCTCGTCGATGCCCTCTGCGCGGGAGGCGACCGTCTTGACGATCGGGGGCGCCAGTCGCCGGGGCCTCGGGACTCGCCGAGGCCCAGCATGTGGTTCAGCTCGCGGGCGGTCGCGTCGGCGCCGTCACGGTCGGCCTTGTTGACGACGTAGACATCGCCGATCTCCAGGATTCCGGCCTTGGCCGCCTGGATGCCGTCGCCCATGCCGGGGCCAGCAGCACCACGCTGGTGTCGGCCTGGGAGGCGATCTCGACCTCCGACTGGCCCACCCCGACCGTCTCGACCAGGATCACGTCGCAGCCCGCCGCGTCCAGGACGCGGATGGCCTGCGGGGCGGACCAGGCGAGGCCGCCGAGGTGGCCGCGGGTGGCCATCGAGCGGATGTAGACGCCGGGGTCGGAGGAGTGGTCCGACATGCGGACGCGGTCGCCGAGCAGGGCGCCGCCGGAGAACGGCGAGGACGGGTCGACGGCCAGGACGCCGACCCGCCTGCCCTGTTTGCGGTACGCCGTGACCAGCGCGGACGTCGAGGTCGACTTGCCGACGCCCGGCGATCCGGTGAGGCCCACGACGTACGCCCCGCCGGTCAGCGGTGCGAGCGCCGCCATGACCTCCCTGAGCTGCGGGGAGGCCCCTTCCACCAGGGAGATCAGCCGGGCCACGGCGCGCGGCCGGCCTTCCTGGCCTGGGCCACCAGCGAGGCGACGTCCTGCATCACGGCTCCGTTCCGTTACGAGAAGGTACTGCTGCTCAGGCCTTCGGTACCCGCACGATCAGGGCGTCGCCCTGACCGCCGCCACCGCACAGCGCCGCCGCGCCGACCCCGCCGCCGCGCCGCTTCAGCTCCAGGGCCAGGTGCAGGACGAGACGGGCGCCGGACATGCCGATGGGGTGGCCCAGGGCGATGGCGCCGCCGTTGACGTTCACCTTTTCCGTGGACACCCCGAGGTCCTTCATTGACTGCACGGCCACGGCGGCGAAGGCCTCGTTGATCTCGATCAGGTCGAGGCTCTCGACCTCGAGGCCCTCCTTCTTGAGGGCGTGCAGGATCGCGTTGGACGGCTGCGACTGGAGGGAGTTGTCGGGTCCCGCCACATTGCCGTGGGCGCCGATCTCGGCGATCCACTCCAGGCCCAGCTCCTGCGCCTTGGTCTTGCTCATCACGACCACGGCCGCCGCGCGTCCGAGATCTGCGAGGAGGTGCCGGCGGTGATCGTGCCGTCCTTGCTGAACGCGGGGCGCAGCTTGCCGAGGACTCGGCCGTGGTCTCCGCGCGGATGCCCTCGTCCTTGCTGAAGACGACCGGCTCACCCTTGCGCTGCGGGATCTCGATCGGGGTGATCTCGGCCTCGAAGACGCCGTTCTGCTGGGCGGCGGCGGCGCGCTGGTGGGACAGGGCGGCGATCTCGTCCTGCTCGGGGCGCTGGATGCCGAGGCGGGTGTTGTGCTTCTCCGTGGACTCGCCCATGGCGATGTTCTCGAAGGCGTCGGTCAGGCCGTCGTAGGCCATCGCGTCGAGCATCTCGATCGCGCCGTACTTGTGGCCCTCGCGGGACTTGGGGAGCAGGTGCGGGGCGTTGGTCATGGACTCCTGGCCGCCCGCGACGATCACGTCGAACTCACCTGCACGGATGAGCTGGTCGGCGAGCGCGATGGCGTCGAGGCCGGAGAGGCACACCTTGTTGACGGTGAGCGCCGGGACGCTCATGGGGATGCCCGCCTTGACGGCGGCCTGGCGTGCCGGGATCTGCCCTGCCCCGGCCTGGAGCACCTGGCCCATGATCACGTACTGCACCTGGTCGCCACCGATACCCGCACGGTCGAGGGCGGCCTTGATCGCGAAGCCGCCGAGGTCGGCTCCGGAGAAGGACTTCAGGGAGCCCAGCAGGCGTCCCATGGGCGTCCGGGCGCCCGAGACGATCACCGAGGTCGTGCTGTTCGTTCCAGACATGAGGTGCGATCCCCTTCCAGCGTTTTTCAGCTGAGGAGTGAACGAGGGTTTACTTGAAATGTACTGAGCGGTAGTCCACCCCGTCATCGGGCCGTCGGTGTGATCGCGCGCACGTTGCGTAACCACCGCGCGAGCGCTGCACTACATACATGCTGACGCGAATCGACCACATCGGGATCGCCTGCTTCGACCTCGACAAGACAGTGGAGTTCTACCGGGCCACCTACGGCTTCGAGGTGTTCCACTCCGAGGTCAACGAGGAGCAGGGCGTGCGCGAGGCCATGTTGAAGATCAACAACACGGACGACGGCGGCGCCTCCTACCTCCAGCTCCTCGAACCCACCCGCGAGGACTCCGCCGTGGGCAAGTGGCTGGCGAAGAACGGGGAGGGTGTCCACCACATCGCCTTCGGTACGGCGGACGTCGCCACCGACTCCGCGGACATCCGGGGAAAGGGCGTACGCGTTCTGTACGACGAGCCCCGGATCGGCTCCATGGGGTCGCGGATCACGTTCCTGCACCCAAAGGATTGCCATGGCGTACTGACAGAACTGGTCACTTCGGCGCCTGTTGAGTCACCTGAGCACTGACCCTCGTACATATGGGCCGGTAGGGTTGGGGTCGGTCGTCGCTCGCAACCGGGGCAACGGCATGCCGGGGTCCGGGTTTCGGGGGCGAGCGTCGGGCAGCAGCCCATGCTCCGTCGTTGATCTGACACCATTCCCCGGGAGCACCGTTCGGCGGATGGACGGCGCTCGTTGGAGTAAACCGTGACCAGGGGACGGATGGGACCGCGCAGTGCGGGGCTACGAACGCCAGGAGCGAGAGCCGGCGGCTGACGTCGACCACCTCTCTCGGTTCGAGGCCGAGATGGAGCGGCTGAAGACCGAGCGGGAAAAGGCGATCCAGCATGCCGAGGACCTCGGCTACCAGGTCGAGGTGCTGCGCGCCAAGCTGCACGAGGCGCGCCGCACCCTCATGTCCCGACCGGCTTACGACGGCGGTGACATCGGCTACCAGGCCGAGCAGATGCTGCGTAATGCCCAGGTCCAGGCCGACCAGTTGCGGCAGGACGCCGAGCGGGAGCTGAGCCAGGCCCGCGCGCAGACCCAGCGCATCCTCCAGGAGCACGCCGAGCAGGCCGCGCGCCTCCAGGCGGAGCTGCACCAGGAGGCCGTGACCCGGCGCCAGCAGCTCGACCAGGAGCTCGCCGAGCGCCGGCAGACCGTCGAGTCCCACGTCAACGAGAACGTGGCGTGGGCCGAGCAGCTCCGCGCCCGCTCCGAGTCACAGGCCCGCCGTCTCGTGGACGAGTCGCGCGCCGAGGCCGAGCAGGCGCTGGCCGCCGCCCGCGCCGAGGCCGAGCGGGTCGCCACCGAGGCCCGGCAGCGGCTGGAGATGGACGCCGAGGCGGCCCGCGCGGAGGCGGAGCAGCTGCTGCGCCGGGCCCGCACCGACGCCGAGCGCCTGCTGAACGCGGCCTCCACCCAGGCCCAGGAAGCCACCGACCACGCCGAGCAGCTGCGCAGCTCCACGGTCAACGAGTCGGACTCCGCCCGCCGTCAGGCCACCGAGCTGAGCCGGGCCGCCGAGACCCGTATGGCCGAGGCCGAAACCTCACTGCGCGAGGCCCGCCTCGAGGCGGAGAAGGTCCTCACCGAGGCCAAGGAAGCCGCCGCCAAGGCTCTCGCGAGCGCCGAGTCGGCCAACGAGCAGCGCACCAGGACCGCCAAGGAGCAGGTCGCCCGGCTGGTGACGGAGGCCACCAAGGAGGCCGAGTCCACCAAGTCGGAGGCCGAGCAGATCGTCGCCGAGGCCCAGGCCAAGGCCGACAAGATCGTCGCGGAGGCCGAGGAGAACGCGCGGAGCCTCACCGCCGAGGAGACCGCCTCCCAGCTCGCCAAGGCCGCCCGTACCGCCGAGGAAGTCCTCGACAAGGCGTCCGAGGAGGCCAAGAACACCACGAAGGCCGCCACCGAGGAGGCCGAGCGGATCCGCTCCGAGGCGGAGGCCGAGGCCGACCGGCTGCGCGCCCAGGCGCACGACATCGCCGAGGGCCTCAAGGGCGCGGCGAAGGACGACACCAAGGAGTACCGGGCCAAGACGGTCGAGCTGCAGGAGGAGGCGCGCCGGCTCCGCGGCGAGGCCGAGCAGCTGCGCGCCGACGCGGTCGGCGAGGGCGAGCGCATCCGCGCCGAGGCCCGCCGTGAGGCCGTCCAGCAGATCGAGGAGGCGGCCAAGACCGCCGAGGAGCTGCTGTCCAAGGCCCGCGCGGACGCCGACGAGCTGCGCCAGACCGCGACCACGGACAGCGAGAAGGTCCGCACCGAGGCCATCGAGCGCGCCACCACCCTGCGCCGGCAGGCCGAGGAGACCCTCGACCGCACCCGCAAGGAGGCCGAGCGGCACCGCGCGGAGGTCGTCGAGCAGTCGGAGGGCATCAAGGCGGACGCCGAGCGGGCCGCGCGCGAGCTGCGCGAGGAGACCGAGCGGGCCATAGAGGCGCGCCGCGAGGAGGCCGCCGAGGGCCTGCGCCGGCTGCACACGGAGGCCGAGGAACGGCTCGCCGCCGCCGAACAGGCGCTCACCGACGCCCGCGAGGAGGCCGAGCGGATCCGCCGCGAGGCCGCCGAGGAGACGGAACGCCTGCGCGGCGAGGCCGCCGAGCGCATCCGTTCCCTCCAGGCACAGGCCGAGGCGGAGGCCGAGCGGCTGCGCAACGAGGCCGCGGCCGACGCGTCCGCCTCCCGCGCCGAGGGCGAGGCCATCGCCGTACGCCTGCGGTCCGATGCGGCCGCGGAGGCCGAGCGGCTCAAGACCGAGGCACAGGACACCGCCGACCGGGTCCGCGCGGGAGGCGCAGGCCGCCGCCGAGCGGCTGGCCACGGAGGCGTCGGAGACGCTGGCCGCCGCCCAGGAGGAGGCCGTACGACGTCGTCGGGAGGCCGAGGAGCTCCTCGGGTCGGCCCGTGAGGAGGCCGGGCAGGAGCGCGAGCAGGCCCGGGAGCAGAGCGAGGAGCTGCTGGCCTCGGCGCGCAACCGTGTCGAGGAGGCGCAGTCCGAGGCCGTACGGCTGGTCGAGGAGGCCGACCGGCGCGCCACCGAGATGGTGTCGGGCGCCGAGCAGCACGCCCAGCAGGTACGGGAGTCGGTCGCCGGGCTGCACGAGCAGGCGCAGGAGGAGATCGCCGGGATCCGCTCGGCCGCCGAGCACGTGGCGGACCGTACCCGGCGCGAGGCGCAGGAGGAGGCGGACCGGGTCCGCGCCGACGCGTACAGCGAGCGGGAGCGGGCCACCGAGGACGCGAACCGGGTCAGGCGCCGGGCGGCCGAGGAGACGGACGCGGCCAAGGCCCTTGCGGAGCGCACCGTTGCGGAGGCGATCGCGGAGGCGGAGCAGCTGCGGGCGGAGTCCGCGGAGCACGCCCAGCGGGTGCGCACGGAGGCGTCGGACGCGATCGCGCAGGCCGACCAGGACGCGGCGCGGGCCCGTGCGGACGCCCGCGAGGACGCCAACCGGATCCGTTCGGACGCGGCGACGCAGGCCGACACCCTGATCACCGAGGTGACGGCGGAGGCGGAGCGGCTCCAGACGGAGACGATCAACGAGGCCGAGCGGGTGCGGTCCGAGGCCGTGGCCAAGGCCGAGAAACTCATCTCGGACGCGACCGGGGACGCGGAGCGGCTGCGCGCCGAGGCCGCCGACACGGTCGGGTCGGCGCAGCAGCACGCCGAGCGGATCCGCAGCGAGGCCGCGCGGCTCAAGGCGGAGGCGGAGGCGGAGGCCGAGCGGGTCACCTCGGCGGCGCGCGAGGAGTCCGAGCGGACGCTGGACGAGGCCCGCCAGGAGGCCAACAAACGGCGTTCCGAGGCGGCCGAGCAGGTCGACACCCTCATCACGGAGACCGCGGCCGAGGCCGACAAGCTCCTCAACGAGGCCCAGCAGCAGGCGCAGAAGACGACGGCGGACGCCGAGGCGCAGGCCGACTCCATGGTGGGCGCGGCCCGCGCCGAGGCCGAGCGGCTGGTGTCCGAGGCCACGGTCGAGGGCAACTCCCGGGTGGAGCAGGCCCGTACGGACGCGGACGAGCTGCTCGTCGGCGCGCGCCGGGACGCGACCGCCATAAGGGAGCGGTCCGAGGAACTGCGCGACCGCATCACCGCGGAGATCGAGAGCCTGCACGAGCGGGCCCGCCGTGAGTCGGCCGAGACGATGAAGTCGGCCGGCGACCGCTGCGACGCGCTCATCAAGGCCGCGGAGGAGCAGCTCGGCAAGGCGCAGGCGAAGGCGAAGGAGCTGGTCTCGGAGGCCAACTCCGAGGCGGGCAAGGTCCGTATCGCCGCCGTGAAGAAGGCCGAGGGTCTCCTCAAGGAGGCCGAGCAGAAGAAGGCCACGCTGATCCGCGAGGCCGAGGAGCTGAAGGCGGAGGCGATCCGCGAGGCCCGCCGCACGGTCGAGGAGGGCAAGCGCGACCTCGAAGTGCTCGTCCGCCGCCGCGAGGACATCAACGCCGAGATCTCCCGTGTCCAGGACGTCCTGGAGGCGTTGGAGTCTTTCGAGGCCCCGACGGCGGCCAAGGACGGCGGGGTCAAGGCGGCAGCCACAGCGGGCGCAACTCGTTCGGGTGGCAAGTCTGTTGAAGGTTGAGAAGACCCTGTGAGGTTCGGGGGATCTGGGGCCTTTGACCGAGTCTTTGGCAAGCGGTCCGACGGTTAGCCACTCAAAAGGGGTGTCATTCTCCAGATCAAACACGCATCCGCTCGATGACACACCGCTTCGGCCCCTAGGATTCCACCTATCACCTCACCGGTCTCATTCGACAGGAACCCCATGAGCGACACTTCCCCTACGGCTTCGAGCTTGTGCGGCGTGGGTACGACCGCGCTCAGGTGGACGAACGCATCTCGAAGCTCGTCTCCGACCGTGACAGCGCTCTGGCCCGTATCACCGCTCTCGAAAAGCGCATCGAGGAGCTCCACCTCGAAACGCAGAACGCCCAGGCCCAGGTCAGCGACGCGGAGCCGTCGTACGCCGGTCTCGGCGCGCGGGTCGAGAAGATCCTCCGCCTCGCCGAGGAAGAGGCCAAGGACCTGCGCGAGGAGGCACGGCGCGCGGCCGAGCAGCACCGCGAACTCGCGGAGTCCGCTGCCCAGCAGGTCCGTAACGACGCAGAATCGTTCGCTGCGGAGCGCAAGGCCAAGGCGGAGGACGAGGGCGTCCGGATCGTCGAGGGCCAAGAGCGACGCCTCCCAGCTGCGTGGCGAGGCCCAGAAGGACGCCCAGTCGAAGCGCGAGGAGGCCGACGCCCTCTTCGAGGAGACCCGCGCCAAGGCCGCGCAGGCCGCCGCCGACTTCGAGACGAACCTCGCCAAGCGTCGCGAGCAGTCCGAGCGCGATCTGGCGTCGCGTCAGCAGAAGGCCGAGAAGCGCCTCGCGGAGATCGAGCACCGCGCGGAGCAGCTCCGGCTCGAGGCCGAGAAGCTGCGGACGGACGCGGAGCGCCGCGCCCGTCAGACGGTGGAGACGGCTCAGCGCCAGGCCGAGGACATCGTGGCCGACGCCAACGCCAAGGCCGACCGCATCCGTTCGGAGTCCGAGCGCGAGCTGGCCGCCCTGACGAACCGTCGGGACAGCATCAACGCGCAGCTGACGAACGTGCGCGAGATGCTCGCCACCCTCACCGGAGCCGCGGTGGCCGCCGCCAGCTCGCCGGTCGAGGACGAGCCCATCTCCCGCGGGGTTCCGGCTCAGCAGTCCCGGTAAGCAAGCGTTTGTCACACGGCTGAGGCCCGTATCTCCTTCGGGGGTGCGGGCCTCAGCCGTGTCCGCGCGGCGACGGCGGGTGGACGTCGTCGACGATCCCCACGAGGGCGGAGCCGGCGACCGGGTCGAGGGCGCCGGCGACGGTCCTCGCACACGGGCACGGCAGCTCCGCTTTCCCGCACGCGTTCGCCCGGGCCACGGCGTTCACGGCTGTTGCCTGCCTCGTCGGACTCTGTTTGCCCGTTCGGGTGGCATCCGCCGAACGGCGGTCTTAGCGTGGCCGCATGATCGAGCTCGAGGGGCTGACCAAGCGGTACGGCGACAAGGTGGCGGTCAACAACCTCACCTTCACCGTCAGACCCGGCATCGTCACGGGCTTCCTCGGCCCGAACGGCGCCGGCAAGTCGACGACCATGCGCATGATGCTCGGTCTCGACCGGCCGACCGCCGGTGACGTGCGCATCGACGGCCAGCGCTACGACCGGCTCAAGGACCCGCTGAAGTACATCGGCGCCCTCCTCGACGCCAAGGCCATGCACGGCGGCCGCAGCGCCTTCAACCACCTGCTGTGTCTCGCGCAGAGCAACGGCATCTCGAAGGCCCGGGTCCACGAGGTGCTGGACACCGTCGGGCTCACCGCGGTGGCGAAGAAGAAGGCCAAGGGGTTCTCGCTCGGCATGGGCCAGCGGCTCGGCATCGCGGGCGCGCTGCTCGGCGATCCGGAGATCCTGATGTTCGACGAGCCGGTCAACGGCCTCGACCCCGAGGGCATCCACTGGATCCGCAACCTGATGAAGTCCCTTGCCGCGCAAGGCCGTACGGTCTTCGTCTCCTCGCACCTGATGAGCGAGATGGCGCTGACGGCCGATCACCTCGTCGTCATCGGCCAGGGCCGTCTCCTCGCGGACACCTCCATGGCGGACTTCATCCAGCAGAACTCGCGGTCGTACGTCCGGATCCGCACCCCGCAGCGCGAGCGGCTGCTCGACGTGCTGCACCAGGCCGGGATCACGGTGGTCGAGTCCGGCAGCGGGGTCCTCGAAGTGGACGGCGGCAAGTCGGAGCAGATCGGTGAGCTGGCCGCGTCGCACCAGCTGGTGCTGCACGAGCTGAGTCCCCAACAGGCCTCCCTGGAGGAGGCGTTCATGCAGTTGACCGCGGAGTCGGTGGAGTACCACGCGCATTCCGACGCACCACCCACCGCGGTTCCGGCCGCGGCACCTGCTCCGCAGCAGGGCTGGGGCGACGGCTGGAAGAAGGGCTGACATGGCGGCGAACCAGGTCATCCGCTCGGAGTGGACCAAAATCCGCTCCGTCGCGTCGACGGTGTGGACGCTCTCGCTGGCCGTGGTGGTGACGATCGGGCTCGGCATGCTGATCTCGGCACTGTCGAAGAGCCAGTTCGACGACATGAGCGCCAAGGACAAGCTGTCCTTCGACCCGACGTTCATCAGCTTCGCCGGGATGAGTCTCGGGCAGCTCGCGATGATCGTGTTCGGGGTGCTCGTCGTGTCGAACGAGTACAGCACCGGCATGATCCGCACCTCGCTCGCGGCCGTACCGCAGCGCGGCACCTTCCTGTTCAGCAAGATCGCGGTGGCCACCGTGCTCTGCCTCGTCGTCGGCCTGGTGACCAGCTTCGTCACGTTCTTCCTCGGGCAGGCGATGCTCGGCTCGCACAGGGCGGAGATCGGCGACACGGGCGTGCTGCGCGCGGTGATCGGCGGCGGGCTCTACATGACCCTGATCGCGATGTTCTCCATGGGCGTCGCCTCGATGCTCCGCTCGCCGATGCTGTCGCTGGGCATCCTGATGCCGTTCTTCTTCCTGATCTCCAACATCCTCGGCAACGTCTCCGCGACGAAGAAGGTCGGCCAGTACCTGCCCGACCAGGCCGGCAGCAAGATCATGCAGGTGGTCACGCCGGTCGACGACTCCTCGCCGTACGGACCGTGGGGCGGCTTCGGGATCATGGCCCTGTGGGTGCTCGCCGCACTCGTCGGCGCCTACGTCCTTCTGAAGCGCCGGGACGCCTGACCCGGGACGTTGCTTTACTTTCTCTTGGGCGGAACCGTCAGCGCCCCGATATCCTCCTAACCCTTACGGGGGCGTGTGCCCTGCTGTCCTGATCCTTTCGATGGGTGCGGAGCATGATCGAGGCTGTCGGCCTGACCAAGCGCTACGGCGACAAGACCGCCGTGTACAACCTTTCCTTCCAGGTGCGGCCCGGTGCCGTCACCGGCTTCCTCAGGCCCAACGGCTCGGGCAAGTCGACGACGATGCGCATGATCCTCGGCCTGGACAACCCCACGTCAGGACAGGTGACGATCGGCGGCTTCCCCTACCGCAAGCTGCCGAACGCGCCCAGACAGGTCGGCGCCCTCCTCGACGCCAAGGCCGTGCACGGCGGTCGCAGCGCCCGCAACCACCTGCTGAGCCTGGCCCAGCTCTCGGGCATCCCGGCCCGGCGCGTGGATGAGGTGCTCGGGGTCGTGGGCCTCCAGGACGTGGCGAGAAAGCGCTCCAAGGGTTTCTCCTCGGCATGGGCCAGCGGCTCGGCATCGCCGCCGCGCTCCTCGGCGACCCGCAGGTCCTGCTCTTCGACGAGCCGGTCAACGGCCTCGATCCCGAGGGCATCCTCTGGGTGCGCAACCTGATGAAGGCGCTCGCGGCGGAGGGCCGTACCGTCTTCGTCTCCTCGCACCTGATGAGCGAGATGGCGCTGACCGCCGACCAGCTCATCGTGATCGGGCGCGGACAGCTCCTCTCCGACATGAGCGTGCGGGACTTCATCTCGGCGAACTCCGCCGACTTCGCGCGCGTCCGCACCCCCGACACCGAGCCCCAGCTGCGCGAGAAGCTCACCTCCGCGCTGACCGAGGCCGGCGGCCATGTCATGCCCGAGCAGGACGGCGGGCTGCGCGTCACGGGACTGCCGCTGCCGCGCATCAGCGACATCGCGCACGACACGGACGTACGGCTGTGGGAGCTGTCCCCGCATCAGGCCTCGCTGGAGGAGGCGTACATGCGGATGACGCAGGGGGCCGTCGACTACCGCTCGACGATCGACCAGAAGGCCGGTCTGATGCAGCAGCTGCCGCCGGGCGCGCAGCCGCCGATGCCGGTACCGGGCCAGGGCCAGCCCGGCTGGTACGCGCCGCCGTCACCGCAGCACGGCGGCCAGCCCTTCGGTATGGGCCAGCCCCGGCGAATCCCTACGGCGCCCCGAACCCGTACGGCGCCCCTGCGGCGCCCGGCACGGCGGTACCGGGCCCGTACGGGCCCCGGTGCCCCTGACCCCGCAGGCGCCGACACAGCCGCCCCAGGCCCCGGCTCAGGGCGCCCCGCCGGTTCCGGCCGCGGACGCGACCCCGGCCCCTGCCGCCCCCCGCCCCTCCTCCCCGCCGCCACCGACCTGACCAAGCCCGAGGACGTCCGATGAGCACGCCCCAGCCCCCGATGCCACAGGCAGCCGCGCCGTACGCCGGGTACACCTCGCCGATCCCGGTGGTGCGCACGCATCTCGGGCACGCGCTCGCCTCCGAGTGGACGAAGATCAAGTCGGTGCGCTCGACACTCTGGACGCTCGGCGTGTTCGTGGTCCTGGTCATCGGCATCGGCCTGCTCGCCGCCGTCGTCGTCAGCAACTCCTCCTCGGAGCTGCACGGCGAGAACCCGCTCTCCTACGGCTTCTTCGGCCTGCTGCTGGGCTGCATGTGCATCATCACGCTCGGCGTGCTGACCACGGCCTCGGAGTACGGCACGGGCATGATCCGCACCACGATGACCGCCTGCCCCAGCCGCGGCCGGGTCCTCGCGGCGAAGTCGATCGTGTTCTTCACCGTCGCCTTCGTGGTCACGCTGGTGTCCTCGGTGTTCATCGCCTTCGTGGACGCCTCGCTGCTGGAGGGCAACGGCGCGAAGGACCCGTCCGCGGGCGAGTGGCTCAAGGGGACCGTCGGCGTCTCGCTCTACATCGCGCTACTCGGGCTGCTCTCGCTGATCATCGGCTCGATCATCCGGCACTCGGCGGGCGCGATCACCGTCATGATCGGCGCGGTGCTCGCCCCGCTGGTCATCGCGCTGTTCATGTTCTCGCAGTCCCTGGAGGACGTACGCCAGAAGCTGTTCGAGTACTCGATCCCGAACCAGCTGAGCGTCTTCTACTCCAACTCCCTCACCGACTCCGGCCCTTCGGGCTGGGACCCGCTGTGGATCATCGTCGGCGTGACGGCCCTGGCGTTCGCGGGCGCCGTCGCGCTGCTGGAGCAGCGGGACGTGTGAGCCGTAGGACCGGCTAGAACCTCGGCGCGTTCCTGGACCGCTGCACCCGTGTGGTGCGGCGGTCCTTCGCGTTCCAGCAGGCCTTGTGCCAGTGGCGGCGGTCGTCGACGCCCGAGTGCTCGGGCCAGGCCACGACGTGCGGGACGGCGGACGGGATCTGCTGGTCGCAGCCGGGGCAGCGGTACGTCTTGCCCTCCGCGCTCGCCCCGGCGACATGGCGCACGCTCCACTCCTCGCCCCGCCACTGCTCCGTGGACTGCCAGCCGCCGTAACGGCCCGAGCGGTCGTCGCCGGCACTCTGGCCGGAGGAACCGGACTCCTTGGGTCGGTTGCGACGCGGGGACACAGAACACCTCACGGGGCTATACAGGAGGCAGGGGCTGTGTCCAGCGTACGTGTCGCGGACAGGGGTACGCGAAGGGCATCAACCCGCACAAGTCCCCCTCGGGGCCGCGCATTCTGCAGACAATCCGCAAATCTCTCTGCCCGGCCGTGTCCTCGTCACGTGTCGGACGGTTATGCCCGGTGGGGAGCTCCGTGTCGGAGCCAAGGAAGCAGGAAATGCCATGCGCGTCGGAAGTTTTGTGTTGGCGGCCCAGTTCCCGGGGCAGGGCCAGGGGAGGCACTGCACCGCGCGGTGCGCTCGGTCGAGATCGCGGAGGAAGCCGGTCTCGACACGGCCTGGCTGGCCGAGCACCACTTCGTGCCCTACGGCACCTGCCCGTCCGCGGTCACCCTGGCGGCGTTACTGCTGGGCCGCACCCGGCGCATCCGCGTCGGCACCGCCGTCAGCGTGCTGCCCACCGTCCATCCGGTCGCCCTCGGCGAGCAGGCCGCGCTGCTGCACGTGACAAGCGGGGGCGCTTCTCGCTGGGCGTGGGGCGCGGCGGGCCGTGGGTCGACCTGGAGGTGTTCGGCGCGGGTCTCGCCGCGTACGAACAGGGGTTCCCGGAATCACTCGATCTGCTGATGCGCTGGCTGCGCGAGCCGTCGGTCGCGGGCACCGGTGACCGCTTCGCGTTCCGTGAAGTGCCCGTCGTACCACGGCCGTCGGAGGCGCTGTCGGACGCGCCGGGCCCCGAGGTCGTCGTCGCCTGCACCTCCCCGCGAGCGTGCGGCTGGCGGCCGAGCGGGGCCTGCCGATGCTGCTCGGCATGCATGTCGGGGACGAGGAGAAAGCCGAAATGGTCGCCCTGTGGCGGCAGTTGGCCCGGGCGGCGGGCCGTCCGGCGGAGGAGATCCGCGGCGTGGCCCATGTGTCGGCCGGCGTCTGCCAGATCGCGGACCGGCGCGCCGACGCCGTGGAGGCGCTGGTGAAGGCGATGCCGGGCTGGCTGCGGCAGGCTCGGCGCCCATGTGACCGTGGACGACCGCGAGCGCCGGATGCGCGACCCGCTCGCGTACACCGAACTGCTCTGCGGGCTGCACCCGGTGGGCACCCGCGGCTGTGCGTCGACCGGCTCGCGGCGACCTCCGAGCGGACCGGCATCTCCCGCTTCGCCCTGCTCGTCGAGGGCTCCGGGGACCTCGCGGCGACCGAGGAGAACGTACGGCGGCTCGGTGCCGAGGTGCTCCCCACCTCGGCTGAGCTGGACCGCGGGGGAGCTTGCCGCCCCGTACAGAACACCTCCCGCGTACGGAGCGGCAAGCAGTGCGCCGTCCGCCGCGTCAGCAGTCCCTGAACTCCGGGGACTGGTTCAGCAGTTGACTGCGCACCGAGGTGAAGCGGGCCAGCGTCTCGTCCACCGAGCCGTCCAGCGGGAACACCGCCACCCGGTGGCAGTTCTGGAAGGCCAGGCGTACACCGAAGTGCCGCTGCAGCGCGCCGCGTATCGCGTCACTCGCGAGCGCACGCAGCAACTGACCGCGTGCCTGCTCGTCCGGCGGCGGCGTCTGGTTGTCGGCGAACGCTCCGCCGTCGACCTTCAGCTGAGCCACCAGGGAGCTGATCATCTCCCATGCGTAAGGCAGGGAGGTCCGGACGCAGTCGACGAATTCAGCTTCGTCGACCTCGCCTCGCTCGGCCTTTTCGAGTAGGGCCGGTGAGACGTCGAGCGACATGGGTTCTCCTCTCGCACCCCCAACACGCGGGGGTTGCCGGACAGATGAGGGAGACCGCGATTGCGAACACGCTGCGTACACGTCTCGCGACCTCCCGTTTATACGGTAGGCAACGGAGGATGGCGGCACCAGGAGAATGCGTACATAGGGAACTCCCAATGGGCCCACAATCGGCCACTAATGAACAAGGGGCGTCACGGGTCTTCCAGGACAACAGGGGCGGCACCCGGGGACGGCGGGTGGGCGAATCGCGTGGACCCTCGCCCGTCGAGTAGCGTTGCCGACCATGCGTCTCGTCATTGCCCGCTGTTCCGTGGACTACGCGGGCCGGCTCACCGCCCACCTCCCCTCCGCCCCCGTCTCATCCTGGTGAAGGCGGACGGCAGCGTCTCCATCCACGCGGACGACCGGGCCTACAAGCCCCTCAACTGGATGTCGCCGCCCTGCACGCTGAAGGAGGGTTCCGGGTCCCCGACGATCCGGCAGGCGTCTGGACCGTCATCAACAAGGCGGGCGAGAAGCTCATCATCACGATGGAGGAGATCCTCCACGACTCCTCGCACGAACTCGGCGTGGACCCCGGCCTGATCAAGGACGGCGTGGAAGCGCACCTCCAGGAGCTGCTCGCCGACCGCATCGACACCCTCGGCGACGGCTACACACTGATCCGCCGCGAGTACATGACGGCCATCGGCCCGGTCGACATCCTCTGCCGGGACGGCGAAGGCCAGACCGTCGCCGTCGAGATCAAGCGGCGCGGCGAGATCGACGGCGTGGAGCAACTCACGCGCTACCTGGAGCTGTTGAACCGCGATCCCCATCTCGCCCCGGTCCGCGGCATCTTCGCCGCCCAGGAGATCAAGCCCCAGGCCCGCGTCCTGGCCACCGACCGCGGCATCGGCTGCGCGGTCCTGGACTACAACGCCCTGCGCGGCATCGAGGACGACAAACTGCGGCTGTTCTGAACAGGCGTCGGCGGACACCGACTTCACCACGACGAAAAGGGCCGGTTCCGATCATCGGAGCCGGCCCTTTCGTGTCGTACGGAGGGTCAGATGACGTCTCCCGAAGCGGCGCCAGAACTCGGGGTGTCCACCGTGCTGCTCACCGGCGCGACCGAACTGGCCGTCTCCACAGGGGCACTTGAGGCGACACCGCTCGCCGAGGTGTTGGTGGACGGGGCGGTGGAGGAGTCAGTCGGCGCAGGCGAGCCGGTGTCCGTGGGCGGCGGCGAGCTCTGCGACTCCGTCGGGGTCGGAGACGCCGAATGCGACGGGGTCGGGGTCGGCGAAGTCGGCCTGCTCGTGGACTTCGTCGGCGACGGGCTCGTGTGCCCGCCCCCGAACTGCTCGTCCCGCTCGGCGTGTCCGAGGGCCGGCCGCTGCTGCCCGGCGGTGTCGGATCGTCCGACGTGCCGTACGTCCCGTCAGGGCCCGGATCGGTCGGCCTGCTGGTCGCCGTGCCCGTGTCGTTGCCGTCGCCGTTCTTCGCCGGGTCGGCGCCGAGGCTGCCGTCGTCGCCGCCCTGGCTGGCCGACGGGTTGACGCCGACCTTGTCGGACGGGTTGTCGGCGTTGTTGTTGGACGTGGCGCCGAGCGTCACGACCGTGCCGAGGACGGCGGCGAGCAGGACACCCGCGCCGGCCGCGACGAGGTTGCGCCGGGCGTAGCCGCGCAGACCGCCCCGGGCCTTGTTGTGGAACGTGGGCGGAGCCGGCTGGTGCGAGACGAGGGTGTACGTGTCGGCGGGCAGCTGGAGCGGCGGGAAGGGCGTCGGTGGGCCGCCGGCCGGCGGCGCGGACTCCTCGTGGCGCGCGTCCGGCACCTCCTCACCGGCCTCGGCGCCGAGGCCGAGCGCGATGCCGGAGCGGTCGGCGACCAGGGCGAGGGCACGGCGGCCGGCGACGGCGCCACGCTTGTCGGCGACGGCGGCGCGCATGCCGATGGACGACTCCAGCTCGGCCCGGGCCCGGTCGAGGTCGCCCTCGCAGAGCGCGAGGACCCCAACTCGTGCTGGAAATAGGCCTGTTCACTCACATCGGCGGCGAGCTGCGCGGCCTCGGCACCGGACCGCAGCACGCGCTCCCACGCGCTCCAGTGCAGCCCCGCGGCGAACGCGGGGCCGCCGTGCGGGCGAGGTGGACGGTGGTGCTCTCCTCGCCGTCGCCGGGCGGGGTCGTCGCCGGCAGCAGCGCGACGAGGGCGGCGAGCAGGGCGTCCGCCTCGGCGCAGACGCGCGCGGGGCGTGACCGAGGGGTGCCCGGCCCACCAGGAGTAGTGCAGGGCGGCGATGAGGGCGCCGGACGCGACCTCGTCGGCGTACCCGGCGGCCTCCAGCTGGGCCTGGACACCGGCGGCGAGCCGGTAGCGGGAGCCGACCGGGGAGACCAGTCCGCAGCCCGCGAGTTCGCCGAGGGCGGCGTCCGCGTGGGTGTCGCCGACGAGCGCGGGCAGATGCGCCTGGTGCGGCACCTCCCCGTCGAGCGCGACGGCGAAGCGCAGGGTGGCCCGCGCCGAGGTGCTGAGCCGGGAGGCGAGCAGCGCCGCGGGCGCGGCGGCCTCGCCGAGGGACGGCAGGGGTACGGCCTCGGCCTCGTCGAGGTCGAGCGGCGGGGCGTCGAAGGGCGCGTCGGCCGGGGGCGCGTCCTGGAAGACGCCGAACTCCTCGACGGCGCTGGTGCCGACGCGCTGTTGGTCGCGCTGCCGGAGCAGGGCACCGGCCTGGACGAAGCGCAGGGGCAGGCCCTCGGACTCGAAGTAGAGGTCGCCCGCCCAGTTCGCCTCCTCCTCGGTGAGGTCGCGGCCCACGGCACGCTCCAGGACCTCCACGGCGCCGGTCCTGCCGAGGCCGCCGAGGAAGATCTCCTCGACGGCGGAGTCCGCGGACGGTGCCGGGACCTCGGGGGTCGCGGCGATCAGGAAGGCGCACTCGGGTGTCGCGTCGAGGAGTTCGTCGAGCGCGGCGGCGCCGAACTCGATGTCGTCCAGGACGACGACCGCGCCGATCTCCCGGGTCAGGGCGAGCAGTTCGTCCCGGTCGGGCCGGTGCAGGGGTGCGTCGTAGACGGCGTGGAAGAGGTCGTGGAGGAGGTCGCCCGCGGTGCGGTGGAAGCCGCTGAGGCGGATCACGCCGTCGGGGGCGAGGTCGAGGCAGTCCTCGGCGACCAGGTCGAGCAGGCTGGTGCGCCCGGAGCCCGAGGGTCCGGTGAGGCGTACGGAACGGCCGCGGGCGAGCAGCCGTACGAGACGCTCGCGCTCCTCCTGGCGTTCCAGGAGGGGCAGCGCGGGGCGGTTCAGGCCCGGCGGGACGGGTGGTCTGGCCGCGCGGTCCGCCTCGGCGCGGTCGGCGGCGCCGCGCTTCGCGGGCGTGCCGGGGCGCCGGGGCGGCGGGCAGACCTCGATCTCGCTGCCGTCGACGGGGTTGACGGTGAGCAGGAAGTCGCCGGTGACCAGCTGCACGGTGCGGGCGAGCGCGGGTGTGTGCTGGCCGAAGTCGGGTGTGAGGGGTTCCCGCGGCGGGCGCTGACGTGACGACGTGTCGTCGCCGTCGTGGCCGTACTCCTCGGGTCCCCGGTCGATCGGGTCCATAGGTCCAAGCCCCCAAAAGCGTCGTGTGCGGGTCGACAGGACCCAGGGCCCCTCCCGGCCTTGTGCACACCGCGCTGTCGCTTCTGGTCCGGGCCCGCTCGAAGGGTTGTGTGGCAGCGGGCGACCGAACCCTAAACCTTCGCTCAGTATCTACGACAGGCCGGGGTACCGCGCCGCCCGAGACATCACGGTCTCGTGAGGATTGTGCGCGGTGTGTCCGTGCGGGCCGCTGACGTGGGCACTTGGGCGAAGTGGACGCTTTCGCCGAAAGTGTCACACCCTGGGCAGCGACTCCACGCCGATCCCGCCCTCGATGGCGAGGATGCGGTGCAGCCGGGTGGCCACGAGCAGGCGCTGCATCTGCGGCGGTACGTCGCGCAGCACCAGGCGGCGGCCGCAGCGGCCGGCCCGTCGATGGGCTCCCATGATCACGCCGAGGCCGGTGGCGTCCCAGGAGTCGAGCTCGGACAGGTCCAGCACCAGATCGCCGACTCCGTCGTCGACGGCCGAGTGCAGGACCGTACGGGCGTCCGCCGCGCTGCGGACGTCGAGGCGGCCCCCGACGACCAGCTCGACGTGGTCGCCCCTGATGTACATATGCGCTCCCCGTGAGTGCGGTGGCGTACTCCGTGATGTAGGTGATGCAACCTCTGACTGTGTGACGTGCCGGGAGGTTGCCGTCCGTGAGCGAACCGATACCGAATTCACCCCTGCGTGTGACAGGTCAGGGGGCTGTACGGATTCAGTGCTTGTAGAAGCCCTGCCCGCTCTTGCGTCCGATGTCACCGGCGTCCACCATTCGGCGCATCAGCTCCGGCGGGGCGAACTTCTCGTCCTGTGACTCGGTGTAGATGTTGCTCGTCGCGTGCAGCAGGATGTCGACGCCGGTGAGGTCCGCGGTGGCCAGCGGGCCCATCGCGTGACCGAAGCCCAGCTTGCAGGCGAGGTCGATGTCCTCGGCGGTGGCGACGCCCGACTCGTACAGCTTCGCCGCCTCGACGACGAGCGCCGAGATGAGACGGGTCGTCACGAACCCGGCGACGTCGCGGTTGACGACGATGCAGGTCTTGCCGACCGACTCGGCGAACTCCCGCGCGGTGGCGAGGGTTTCGTCGCTCGTCTTGTAGCCGCGCACCAGCTCGCACAGCTGCATCATCGGCACCGGCGAGAAGAAGTGCGCGCCCACGACGCGCTCCGGACGCTCCGTCACGGCCGCGATCTTCGTGATCGGGATGGCGGAGGTGTTGGAGGCGAGGACGGCGTCCTCGCGCACGATCTTGTCCAGCGCGCGGAAGATCTCGTGCTTGACTTCCAGCTTCTCGAAGACGGCCTCGACGACGATGTCCGCGTCGGCGACGGCGTCCAGATCGGTGGTCGCCGTGATCCGTCCAAGGGCCGAGTCGGCGTCGTGCGCCTCCAGCCTGCCCTTGCTGACGAACTTGTCGTACGAGGCCTTGATGCCGTCCGTACCGCGCTTGAGCGCCTCGTCGGTGACATCGCGCAGGACGACGTCCCAGCCCGCCTGCGCGGAGACCTGGGCGATTCCGGAACCCATGAGTCCGGCGCCGATGACGGCAAGCTTCCGTGCCACTGTGCGACTCCCTTTGAAACGCCTACAGCGTGTATCCGTATGCCTCTCGGCGGACCTTAGCGAAGCTGCGGCGCTGTGTGACCGGTTAGTAACGCGCGTCACGTCTCATCTGACGGACATCACACCGGCACGGGTCATTCGACCGCCCGTACGGCCTAGTTGGCCCCCTTCGCCGAAACCCCGGGGCCTAACTACGCTGGCCGTATGGTCAATCTGACGCGCATCTACACCAGGACCGGCGACCAGGGCACCACCGCCCTCGGCGACATGAGCCGGGTCGCCAAGACCGACGTCCGGATCTCGGCGTACGCCGACACCAACGAGGCGAACGCGGCGATCGGCACGGCCATCGCCCTCGGCGCCCTCCCCGAGGACATCGTGAAGGTCCTCACCCGCGTCCAGAACGACCTCTTCGACGTCGGCGCGGACCTGTGCACCCCGGTGGTGGAGAACCCGGAGTTCCCGCCCCTGCGGGTCGAGCAGTTCTACATCGACAAACTGGAGTCGGACTGCGACGACTTCAACGGGCGGCTGGAGAAGCTCCGTTCCTTCATCCTCCCCGGCGGCACCCCGGGCGCGGCCCTCCTCCACCAGGCCTGCACGGTCGTCCGCCGCGCGGAACGCTCGACCTGGTCGGCCCTGGAGGCCCACGGCGAGGTGATGAACCCCTGACGGCGACGTACTTGAACCGCCTCTCCGATCTCCTCTTCATCCTGGCCCGCGCGGCCAACAAGGAGGCGGGGGACGTGTTGTGGGTGCCCGGCGGGGAGCGCTAGGCGGGCGCCGCGGCGGTGCCCTCGTCCTCGCGCGGACACGCGGACGGGGGCAAGCGGCCGTACTGGCTGAGGAGTTGGGGGTTTAGCGCACTGGCGCGGAAGTGGTCCAGACCTATTGACCCGTGGTCCAGACCTTTCTATTCTCGCGGCACCGTGGTGCGAAGGCTCAGTCGCGCCCCGATCCTCGAGACACCCCCGACACCCCGAGGAGGCGCTCAATGCGCTTCAGACATCGAGCAGTTGCCGGGTTCGCCACCCTGCTGCTTCCGCTCGCCGCGCTCGTCGGACTGGCGGCTCCCGCCCAGGCCGCCTCGACCGCGACCGCCACCTTCGCCAAGACCAGCGACTGGGGCACCGGCTTCGGCGGTCAGTGGACCGTGAAGAACACCGGTACCAGCTCGATCAGTTCATGGACGATCACGTGGGACTTCCCCACCGGCACGTCCGTCACGTCGGCCTGGGACGCGGACGTCACCAGCTCCGGCAACCACTGGACCGCGAAGAACAAGTCCTACAACGGCACCATCGCCGCGGGCGCCTCCGTCTCCTTCGGCTTCAACGGCGCAGGCAGCGGCTCGCCCACCAACTGCTCGCTCAACGGCGGCAGTTGTGATGGCGGCACCACGGTCCCCGGCGACGCGGCCCCCTCCGCCCCCGGCACCCCCACCGCCTCCGGCATCACCAACACCTCGGTGAACCTCTCCTGGTCCGCCGCCACCGACGACAAGGGCATCAAGAACTACGACGTCCTGCGCGACGGCACCAAGGTCGCCACCGTCACGACGACGTCGTACACCAACACCGGCCTGACCGCCGGCACCGACTACTCGTACACCGTGCAGGCCCGCGACACCGCCGACCAGACAGGACCGGTCAGCGGCGCCGTCGCCGTGCACACCACGGGCGGCACGACCACTCCCCGACCGGCGGCAGCAAGGTCAAGCTCGGGTACCTCACCGAGTGGGGCACCTACGACCGCAACTACCAGGTCAAGAACCTGGTGACGTCCGGCTCCGCCGCGAAGATCACGCACATCAACTACGCCTTCGGCAACGTGACGAACGGCCAGTGCGCGATCGGTGACGCCTACGCCGACTACCAGAAGACGTTCACCGCCGACCAGTCGGTCAGCGGCGTCGCCGACACCTGGGACCAGCCGATCGCGGGCAACTTCAACCAGCTGCGCGAGCTGAAGGCCAAGTACCCGAACATCAAGATCCTCTGGTCCTTCGGCGGCTGGACCTGGTCCGGCGGCTTCGGCCAGGCCGCGGCCAACCCGACCGCGTTCGCCAACTCCTGCTACAACCTGGTCGAGGACCCGCGCTGGGCCGACATCTTCGACGGCATCGACATCGACTGGGAGTACCCGAACGCCTGCGGCCTCTCCTGCGACACCAGCGGCGCCGCGGCCTACAAGAACCTGATGCAGGCCCTGCGCGCCAAGTTCGGCTCCAACAACCTGGTCACCGCCGCCACCACGGCCGACGGCACCTCCGGCGGCAAGATCGACGCCGCCGACTACGCGGGCGCGGCCCAGTACGTCGACTGGTACAACGTCATGACGTACGACTTCTTCGGCGCCTTCAACCCGACCGGCCCCACCGCCCCGCACTCCCCGCTCACCACCTACAGCGGCATCCCGACCCCGGCTTCACCACGGCGGACGCGATCGCCAAGTTCAAGGCGAAGGGAGTCCCCGCCAACAAGCTCCTGATCGGCATCGGCTTCTACGGCAGAGGCTGGACCGGCGTCACCCAGGACGCCCCCGGCGGCACCGCCACCGGCCCGGCGCCCGGCACCTACGAGCAGGGCATCGAGGACTACAAGGTCCTCAAGACGACCTGCCCGGCCACCGGCACCATCGCGGGCACGGCGTACGCCCACTGCGGCAACAACTGGTGGTCCTACGACACCCCGAGCACCATCGCCGGAAAGATGAGCTGGGCCAAGACCCAGGGTCTGGGCGGCGCGTTCTTCTGGGACTTCAGCGGCGACACCAGCAACGGTGAGCTGGTGACCGCCATCAACAGCGGGCTGAGCTGATCCCCACACCGCTCAGCACCTGACCGCCGCGGGCGGACCACTCCGGTCCGTCCGCGGCGTGTTGTTCGCGCCGCGGACCTCCGGCGGGCACATCGGTCAGGCCACGTTGACCCGCTGGCCGGGCGGGGCCGCCTCCAGCCAGGCCAGGAAACCCGTCAACGCGTCGTCGCTCATGGCGAGTTCGAGCCGGGTGCCCCGGTGCAGACAGGTCAGGATCACCGCGTCGGAGAGCAGGGCGAGTTCCTCCTCGCCCTCGGGGAGACGGCGGCCGGCGACCTCGATCGCCGAGCGTTCCAGCGTGCGGCGCGGGCGGTAGGCGTAGGAGAAGACGCGGTACCACTCGATGCGGTCGCCGTTGTAGCGGGCGACGCCGTAGCTCCAGCCCTTGCCGTTGGTGTCGGGTTTCTCCGGGACGTCCCAGCGGAGCGAACAGTCGAAGGTGCCGCCGGAACGCTGGATGAGTCTGCGGCGCAGGCCGAAGACGAACAGCCCCACGACTACCAGGGCCACCACGATTCCGCACGCAGTCAGAGCGAGGACCATCGACACCGACCTCCTCGTCTCCTAGGTAAAACAGGTAACGGAACGGAAAAAACACCCGCATTCGCCTCAGCCGCGGCTGGGGCCGGATTCCTCCGGTCCCAGCCGCGGCTGAGTCACGTCATCGCGTCACTTCTGGGTTCAGCGCGTCTCCACCGCACGCAGTCGGACGTCCGCGCGGCGCTCGGCGGACTCGTCGCCCTCCGCCTTCGCACGCTCCAGCTCCCGCTCCACGCGCTGGACGTCGATCTCGTCCGACAGCTCGGCGATCTCGGCGAGCAGCGACAGCTTGTTGTCCGCGAACGAGATGAAACCGCCGTGCACCGCGGCGACGACCGTCCCTCCGTCGCTCGTACGGATGGTCACCGGGCCCGACTCCAGCACACCGAGCAGCGGCTGGTGACCGGGCATGACGCCGATGTCGCCGGACGTGGTACGCGCGACGACCAGGGTGGCCTCGCCGGACCAGACCTGGCGGTCCGCGGCGACGAGCTCGACATGCAGCTCAGCAGCCAAGGTGGGCTCTCGGTCACCACCCGGCTTCTCATGCCGGGTGTTGCGAATAAGTCTAGTAGGGCTCCGAGCACGAAGATGTCGGGGCCCCGCCTCAGGACTCTGCTGGGGTCTGGGGTTATCCCCAGGAGATGCAGCAGTGGGCGTGAAAGAGGGGTGGGACACGCCCCACCCCCTCAGGTGAAGCACGGGGTCAGGAGACGCCCAGCTCCTTCGCGTTCGCCTTCAGGTCCTCGATACCACCGCAGAGGAAGAACGCCTGCTCCGGGAAGTGGTCGTACTCGCCGTCGATGATCGAGTTGAAGGCCACGATCGACTCGTCCAGCGGGACGTCCGACCCGTCGACGCCGGTGAACTGCTTGGCGACGTGGGTGTTCTGGGACAGGAAGCGCTCCACGCGACGGGCACGGTGGACGGTGAGCTTGTCCTCCTCGCCCAGCTCGTCGATACCGAGGATCGCGATGATGTCCTGCAGGTCCTTGTACTTCTGGAGGACCGTCTTCACGCGCATCGCGGTGGCGTAGTGCTCCGCCGAGATGTAGCGCGGGTCGAGGATGCGGGACGTGGAGTCCAGCGGGTCCACGGCCGGGTAGATGCCCTTCTCGGAGATCGGACGGGACAGAACCGTCGTCGCGTCGAGGTGGGCGAAGGTGGTGGCCGGGGCCGGGTCGGTCAGGTCGTCCGCGGGGACGTAGATCGCCTGCATCGAGGTGATCGAGTGACCGCGGGTCGAGGTGATGCGCTCCTGGAGGAGACCCATCTCGTCGGCCAGGTTCGGCTGGTAGCCCACCGCGGAGGGCATACGGCCGAGCAGGGTCGAGACCTCGGAACCGGCCTGCGTGAAGCGGAAGATGTTGTCGATGAAGAACAGCACGTCCTGCTTCTGCACATCGCGGAAGTACTCCGCCATGGTCAGACCCGCGAGGGCCACGCGCAGACGGGTGCCCGGGGCTCGTCCATCTGGCCGAAGACCAGCGCGGTCTTGTCGATGACGCCCGAGTCGGCCATCTCCTCGATGAGGTCGTTGCCCTCACGGGTGCGCTCGCCGCCGACACCGGCGAACACGGAGACACCGTCGTGGTTGTTGGCGACGCGGTAGATCATCTCCTGGATGAGCACCGTCTTGCCGACGCCGGCACCGCCGAACAGGCCGATCTTGCCGCCCTTGACGTACGGGGTGAGCAGGTCGATGACCTTGACGCCGGTCTCGAACATCTCGGTCTTCGACTCGAGCTCGTCGAAGTTCGGGGCCTTGCGGTGGATGGACCAGCGCTCGCCCGTGTACTTCTCGTCGACGTTCAGCACCTCGCCGAGGGTGTTGAACACCTTGCCCTTGGTGAAGTCGCCGACCGGGACGGTGATGCCGTCGCCGGTGTCGGTGACCGGGGCCTGGCGGACCAGACCGTCGGTGGGCTGCATCGAGATCGTGCGGACCAGGCCGTCACCCAGGTGCTGGGCGACTTCCAGGGTCAGCGTCTTCTTCGCACCGTCCTGGGCCGGGTCGGCCACCTCGACGTGCAGAGCGTTGTAGATCTCCGGCATCGCGTCGACGGGGAACTCCACGTCGACGACCGGCCGATGACCCGGGCGACGCGGCCCGTGGCAACGGCCGTCTCAACTGTCGTCGTCATTACTTGTCACTCCCCGCGGTCGCGTCGGCCAGGGCTGCGGAGCCACCGACGATCTCGCTGATTTCCTGGGTGATTTCGGCCTGGCGGGCCGCGTTGGCAAGACGGGAGAGCGTGGTGATCAGGTCTCCCGCGTTGTCGGTCGCCGACTTCATCGCGCGGCGCGTGGCCGCGTGCTTGGAGGCGGCCGACTGGAGCAGCGCGTTGTAGATACGGCTCTCGACGTACCGCGGCAGAAGGGCGTCCAGGACGTCCTCCGCCGACGGCTCGAAGTCGTACAGCGGAAGGATCTCGCCCTGGGGCGTGGCTTCCTCCGCGACCTCTTCGAGGCTGAGGGGCAGCAGCCGGCTGTCGACCGCCGTCTGCGTCATCATCGAGACGAACTCGGTGTAGACGATGTGGAGTTCGTCCACGCCGCCCTCCGCCGTGTCCCGCTCGATGGCCTCGATCAGCGGACCCGCGACCTTCTTCGCGTCCGCGTACGTGGGCTCGTCGGTGAAGCCGGTCCACTGCTCCGAGATCTTGCGCTCACGGAAGTTGTAGTGGGCGACACCGCGGCGGCCGACGATGTACGTGTCGACCTCCTTGCCCTCGGCCACGAGACGCGCGGTCAGCTGCTCCGCGGCCTTGATGGCGTTGGCGTTGAAGGCGCCGGCCAGACCGCGGTCGCTCGTGAGGAGCAGAACCGCGGAACGGGTCGGCGTCTCCGCCTCGGTGGTCAGCGGGTGCCGGGTGTTGGAACCCGTACCGACCGCCGTGACCGCGCGCGTCAGTTCCTTCGCGTACGGCGTCGAGGCCTGCACCTTGCGGTGCGCCTTGACGACGCGCGAGGCGGCGATCATCTCCATCGCCTTGGTGATCTTCTTGGTCGCGGTGACGGATCGGATGCGACGCTTGTAGACCCGGAGCTGGGCTCCCATGAGTCAGGTCCCTTCCTACGTCACTTGGCCGCGGCCGGGGCGTCCTCGCCGAGGAGCTTGCCGTCCGAGGTCTCGAACTGCTTCTTGAACTCGGTGATCGCGTCCGCGGCGGCGGTGAGGGTGTCGTCCGACATCTTGCCGCCCTCCTTGATGGAGGTCATGAGGCCCTGCTCCTTGCGGTGCAGGTACTCAAGCAGCTCCTTCTCGAAGCGGCGGATGTCCTCGACCGGTACGTCGTCCATCTTGCCGGTGGTCGCGGACCACACGGAGACGACCTGGTCCTCGGTGGGCATCGGCTGGTACTGCGGCTGCTTGAGCAGCTCGACCAGACGCTGACCGCGCTCCAGCTGGGCCTTCGACGCGGCGTCCAGGTCGGAACCGAAGGCGGCGAACGCCTCCAGCTCGCGGTACTGGGCGAGGTCGAGGCGCAGTCGGCCGGAGACCTGCTTCATCGCCTTGTGCTGCGCGGAACCACCGACTCGGGAGACGGAGATACCGACGTTCAGCGCGGGGCGCTGACCGGCGTTGAAGAGGTCCGACTCCAGGAAGCACTGGCCGTCGGTGATGGAGATGACGTTGGTCGGGATGAACGCCGAGACGTCGTTGGCCTTGGTCTCGACGATCGGCAGACCGGTCATCGAGCCCTTGCCCATCTCGTCGGAGAGCTTCGCGCAGCGCTCCAGCAGACGGGAGTGCAGGTAGAAGACGTCACCCGGGTAGGCCTCGCGGCCCGGCGGACGGCGCAGCAGCAGGGACACGGCGCGGTAGGCGTCGGCCTGCTTGGAGAGGTCGTCGAAGATGATGAGGACGTGCTTGCCGTCGTACATCCAGTGCTGGCCGATGGCCGAACCGGTGTACGGCGCCAGGTACTTGAAGCCGGCCGGGTCGGACGCCGGGGCGGCGACGATGGTCGTGTACTCCAGGGCGCCGGCCTCTTCTCGAGCGCACCACGCACGGAGGCGATGGTGGAGCCCTTCTGGCCGATGGCGACGTAGATGCAGCGGACCTGCTTGTTCACGTCGCCCGAGCGCCAGTTGTCGCGCTGGTTGATGATCGTGTCGACGGCCAGGGCGGTCTTGCCCGTCTGGCGGTCGCCGATGATCAGCTGGCGCTGGCCGCGGCCGATCGGGGTCATCGCGTCGACGGCCTTGTAGCCGGTCTCCATCGGCTCGTGCACCGACTTACGGGCCATGACGCCCGGGGCCTGCAGCTCCAGCGCGCGGCGACCGGTGGTCTCGATCTCGCCGAGGCCGTCGATCGGGTTGCCGAGCGGGTCGACGACACGGCCGAGGTAGCCCTCGCCGACGGCGACGGACAGGACCTCTCCGGTGCGGGTGACCGGCTGGCCCTCCTCGACACCGCTGAACTCGCCGAGGATGACGGTACCGATCTCACGCTCTTCGAGGTTGAGCGCAAGACCGAGGGTGCCGTCCTCGAACTTCAGCAGTTCGTTGGCCATGGCCGAGGGCAAACCCTCGACCTTCGCGATGCCGTCGCCGGCAAGGGTGACCGTACCGACCTCCTCGCGCGAGGCCGCGTCCGGCTTGTACGACTGGACGAAGTTCTCCAGCGCGTCCCGGATCTCCTCCGGCCGGATCGTGAGCTCCGCCATCTGGGTTCCCTGCTCTCCTTGTTGGGCCCGAAGTTTCACTTGGGGGATGGGGGACTCCCCTGAACGAGGTGAATCCTCTGCACGGCCCAACTCGGGCCGCCTTACTACGTCTTTGTTGTGGTGCTGCTAGCTCGCCATGCGGCGGGTGGCGTCATCGAGGCGGTCCGCGATGGAGCCGTTGATGACCTCGTCGCCGACCTGCACCCGGATACCGCCGAGGACCTCGGGGTCCACGTCGATGTTCAGATGCATGTGGCGGCCGTAGAGCTTCGCGAGGGCGGCGCCCAGGCGCTGCTTCTGCGGGTCGCTCAGCGGGACCGCCGTGGTGACGACCGCGACCAGGCGGCTGCGGCGCTCGGCGGCGAGCTTGGACAGGGACTCGAGTCCCGCTTCCAGGCTACGTCCCCGGGGCGCGGTCACCAGGCGCGTCACCAGTCGTTCGGTGGCCGGCTTGGCCCGGCCGCCGAGCAGGCTGCGCAGCAGCTCGCTCTTGGCCGTGGTGCTCGCGGCACGGTCGGTCAGCGCGGCGCGCAGCCCGGTGTTCGAGGAGACGATCCGGCCGAACCGGAACAGCTCGTCCTCGACGTCGTCGAGCTCGCCCGACTTCTGGGCGGCGGTGAGGTCGGCGGTGGCCGCCAGCTCCTCCAGCGCGTCCACCAGGTCGCGGGACTGCGACCAGCGGGAGCGCACCATGCCGGACAGCAGGTCGAGGGCGGGGCCGCCGACCTGGCCGCCGAGCAGGCGCTCGGCCAGCGCGGCCTTGGCCTCGCCGTCCTGCGCCGGGTCGGTGAGGACCCGGCGCAGGGACACCTCACGGCCGAGCAGCGCGGTGACGGCGGCCAGCTCGTCGGCGAGCTGCGCCGCGGTCACGGACGTGGAGTCCGTCAGCGCGTCGAGACGCTCACGTGCGGCTGCCAGGGCCTCGCGGCTCGCTCCGTTCATCGTGCCGCCTCGGCCTTCTCCTCGAGTTCATCGAGGAAACGGTCGATCACGCGGCTCTGCCGGGCGTGGTCCTCGAGGGACTCGCCGACGAGCTTGCCGGCCAGGTCGGTGGCGAGCTTGCCCACGTCCTGGCGCAGCGCCTGCGAAGCGGCCTTGCGGTCGGCCTCGATCTGCGTGTGACCGGCGGCGACGATCTCCTCGCGCTGCCGCTGGCCTTCCGCGCGCATCTCGGCGATGAGCGTGGCGCCCTGCTCCTGCGCCTCCTGGCGCAGACGCGCGGCCTCGTGCCGGGCCTCGGCGAGCTGAGCCTTGTACTGCTCAAGAACGCTCTGTGCCTCGGTCTGGGCGGCCTCGGCCTTCTCGATACCGCCCTCGATGGCCTCGCGCCGCTCGTCCAGAACCTTGTTGATGTTCGGGAGGAGCTTCTTGGCGAGGAAGCCGAAGACGATGACGAAGGCGATCAGGCCGATGACAAGCTCAGGGATCGGCGGGATGAGAGGGTTTTCCTTCTCGGCCGCCAGAATGAGCAGCTGGCTCATGTCAGTGCCTTCCGTCTAGTGGGCTGTTGCTGATCGACTGATCAGACGCCGTAGACGAACGGCATGACCAGGCCGATGAGGGCAAGGGCCTCACAGAAGGCGAAGCCGAGGATCTGGTTGGCGCGGATCAGGCCGGCAGCTTCGGGCTGACGGGCGAGCGCCTGGGTGCCGTTGCCGAAGATGATGCCGACGCCGACGCCGGGACCGATGGCGGCGAGGCCGTAGCCGATGGAGCCGAGCGAACCGGAGACGGCAGCGAGGGTCTCAGTGGCAGCCATGCTGATTCTTCCTTATCTGTACGGACCGGCGGGGTTGGCCACCGGACACCAAGGGGGTTCTGGAGGGGGTGCTCAGTGGTTCTCGGCGAGCGCACCCTGGATGAAGGTGCAGGTCAGCAGCACGAAGACGTACGCCTGCAGGGCCTGGATGAAGAGTTCGAAGGCCGTCATCACGAGGACCATGACGAACGAGACACCCGCGTACGCGATCCCGATGCCGTTGAGCAGGTACCAGCTGGCGATCGTGAAGAGCAGCAGCAGGGTGTGGCCCGCGAACATGTTCGCGAACAGTCGCACCGCGTGCGTGAACGGCCGGACGATCAGGTTCGAGAGCAGCTCGATGCCCATCGCCAGCGGGAGAACCGCGCCGAGCGACTTGTCGTAACCGCTGAAGTTCTTGAAGGCGCCGACGAATCCGTGCCGCTTGAAGGTCAGCGATACCCAGACGATGTAGACAATGCCCGCGAGGACGGCCGGGTACGAAATGATCGACGTCACCGGGAACTGGGCGACCGGGACGATCGACCAGATGTTCATCATCCAGATGAAGAAGAAGAGCGAGACGACCAGCGGTACGTACTTCTCGCCTTCCTTCTTGCCGATCGTCTCGTAGACGACACCGCGGCGGATGAAGTCGTAGCCGGACTCGGCGACCATCTGCAGCTTGCCGGGGACGACCTTCGGCTTGCGGAAGGCGGCCCAGAAGAACCCGACGATGATGATCGAACCAAGCAGCGCCAGCAGCATCGTCTTGTTGAAGTAGACGTTGCTGTCGCCGTCCCCGATAAGGGGCTTGAACAGGAACGAGTGCAGGCCGGGAGCCGGGAAGCCACAGCCGTCGAAGATGTGGCAGTCGGTCTCGAAGGCGAGCACCTGCGTCGGGTCAGCACTCACCGCGGGCTCCTTCAGCGTGGCGCATAGGTACGGCAACCTCGTTGTGTCGGCGCGGCGCGCGGCCGCGGTTCGGCACTGGACTGGTGTTACGGATGTGGGGGCGGCAGTGGGGCATCAAGCCTCGCGATTGAGCAGGCGTCAGCTCAGATGCCCGCGCCCGCGATGCCGCAGTTGGCACCGGACGATAGCAGGATCTCCTACGCCCTCTTATCCCGGCCCTACCTCTCACGACGAGTGCCCCGACTTCTCGGGCTCGACGTAGAGGATTTTGGCCTTCATGTGGGCACGGGTCTGCGCGGCGGTCCAGACGATGGTGCCGGCGAGCAGCGTGAACGCGAAGGCCTTGGGATTGAACAGCGTGGTGTGCTTGAACGCGGCGAGGAAAATGAACAGCAGAAGAATCTGCGCCGCGAAAAGCATGAGTCCCATCGACTGGAACAGGTGCGGAAGCGATTTGGCAGTGCGCTGCAGAACGTAGAGCCCGATTCCCATGAAGAGGATCACGATCAGCGTCGCAACGGCTGCCCCAATAGCTCCTTTGCCGCCGGCGACCACGCCACTGACGACGGCGGCAATCGCGCCGACGGCAGCTGTGGGCACAGCGGCTTGAAGGAGAATCCGGGCGTCATTGGACGGCATGGCGGCAACTCCGCTTGCTAAGGGGGCGTGTCGTCATGGACGAGCGTAGTCCCGGGATGAGAGAGAACCTCACGCCAATGGACCCTCGCACTACGGTCCTTCGGCTCTGTCCCGGGTTCTCGTGAACCGTATCACAAACTATTTGATGCGGTCTTTACCTAGAAGGTGTGCTTGCTGTCACACATGAGAGTGACAGTGCGCGTCTGTGCAAAATAGCGGCCAACTTGTCTGGTATAGGGAGGCTTTGTCCCCCCACGAGATGGCAACGCTTTAGTCAGATTCTTACCTTGCCGTCAGCGCGAGGACTCCGCTTTACGGCCGTCGAGAAGGCGTGAACGGGCACTGACGGCGGTCGCCCCGTTGACTCCTGACACACCGGAAGCAACCGGCGGGCGCGGGTCACGGTCTTCCTCCGCCAACACCACGACAGGGTCAACTCCGGCCCCGCGACGGCGATATCGCGGCGGCACCAGGTGCTCGGCCCAGCGCGGCGCACGCGGCGTGAAGCGCGGCAGCAGAAGCAGCACGAGCCCAAGCGCGCTCAGGATGACGATGCCGAGGACGATCCACATCGAGGCCGAGTTGACCGAGTACGACAGGGCGCCGAACGCGATCAGCGCCGACCAGAAGTACATGATCAGCACCGCCCGGCTGTGCGAGTGGCCGATCTCCAGGAGCCGGTGGTGCAGATGACCGCGGTCCGCGGCGAAGGGCGACTGGCCCCGCCAGGTCCGGCGGACGATCGCCAGCACCAGGTCGGCGGCCGGCACCGCGATGATCGTCAGCGGCAGCAGCAGCGGGATGTACACGGGCACCGTCTGATGCACCGCCGCCTTCTCGGAGCCGACGAAGAGCTGGAGCGCGTCCGGGTCGACCTGTCCCGTGATGGAGATCGCACCCGCGGCCAGTACCAGGCCGATCAGCATCGAGCCGGAGTCGCCCATGAAGATCCGGGCGGGGTGCATGTTGTGCGGCAGGAAGCCGAGGCACATGCCCATCAGGATCGCCGAGAAGAGCGTGGCCGGGGCGGCGGCCTCGATGCCGTACGAGTACCAGATCCGGTAGGCGTACAGGAAGAACGCGGCGGCGGCGATGCAGACCATGCCGGAGGCGAGGCCGTCGAGGCCGTCGACGAAGTTCACCGCGTTGATCGTGATGACGACCAGGGCGACCGTGAGCAGGGTGCCCTGCCACTGGGTCAGCGCGACGTTGCCGACGCCCGGGATGGGCAGCCACAGGATCGTCAGACCCTGCATGACCATCACGCCGGCGGCGATCATCTGGCCGCCCAGCTTGATCAGGGCGTCGATCTCGAACTTGTCGTCCAGGACCCCGATCAGCCAGATCAGGGCCGCTCCGGAGAGCAGGGCGCGCGGCTCGTTCGAGTTCTGGAAGACCTCGCTGAGGTTGGTCAGGTGGTCGGCGACCAGCAGGCCGGCGCACAGACCGAAGAACATGGCGATACCGCCGAGCCGCGGAGTGGGTTCCCGGTGCACGTCACGGGCCCGGATCTCCGGCATCGCTCCGGCCACGATCGCGAACTTACGCACCGGCCCGGTCAGCAGATACGTCACCGCGGCCGTCACGCAGAGCGTCAGCAGGTATTCACGCACAGGCTTCCCCACAGGTCTCGCTGGCCATCACAGCCCCACACCCTAGCGAGGCGCGCATATGGTTGGGGACTTCCGGGTAGCGACGATGGTTGCACGTGTGGCTGTGCACCTCGGTACGGGTACCCCCGTTCAGCCCGGATAGGGCGGGAATCCACCCACAAGATCCCGCACTTCGTCACGGGCCCTCCGGGTGTCGACCCGGCCGCGCAGGACGCCCGCGAGCAGTGCGGCGATGGTCGCCATCTCGCCCTCGCCCATGCCCTGCGTGGTGACGGCGGCGGTGCCGAGCCGCAGCCCGCGCGAGTCTCCGTGCGGGAGCGGGCAGCAGTCCAACACCAGTCCCGCGGCGGCGAGTTGACCCCGTGCGGCGCGTCCGTCGACGCCGAGGGGCAGCGGGTCGACGGTGATCAGATGGGTGTCGGTCCCACCTGTCGTGACGACGAACCCCTCCCCGCCAGCCCCGCCGCCAGCACCCGGGCGTTGGCGACCACCTGATGGGCGTACGCCGTGAAGGCCGGGGTCGCCGCCTCGCCGAACGCGACGGCCTTCGCGGCGATGGTGTGCATCTGCGCCCCGCCCTGGGTGAACGGGAACACCGCCCGGTCGACCCGTTCCGCCAGCTCGCTCCCGCACAGCAGCATCCCGCCGCGCGGCCCGCGCAGCACCTTGTGCGTGGTCGCGCAGACGATGTCGGCGTACGGCACCGGGTTCGGCGCGGCTCCCCGGCGACCAGCCCGATGGGATGCGCCGCGTCGGCGATGAGATACGCGCCCACCTCGTCGGCGATCTCGCGGAAGAGGGCGTGGTCGATGTGCCGGGGATAGGCGATGGACCCGCACACGATCGCCTTGGGCCGGTGCGTACGGGCAAGGGAACGCACCTGCGCGTAGTCGATGAGCCCGGTCTCGGCATCGACCCCGTACCCGACGAAGTCGAACCACCGCCCGGAGAAGTTCGCCGGCGACCCGTGCGTGAGATGCCCGCCGTACGGCAGCCCCAGCGCCAGGACGGTGTCACCGGGCCGCAGCAGCGCCGCGTAGGCCGCCAGTACGGCCGAAGACCCGGAGTGCGCCTGCACGTTGGCGTGCTCGGCCCCGAACAGCGCCTTCGCCCGCTCTACGGCGACGCGCTCGGCGACGTCGACGATCTCGCAGCCGCCGTGGTGGCGGGCGCCGGGGTATCCCTCGGCGTACTTGTTGGCGAGCGGCGAGCCGAGCGCGGCCAGCACGGCGGGCGAGGTGAAGTTCTCGGCGGCGACCAGCTGAAGCGTCGTCGACTGCCGCGCCAGCTCCCGAGCAGGATCTCGGCCAGCTCGGGGTCCTGCCGACGCAGGACATCGGCCTCAAGGACAGGGACGACCGACATGGCGAACTCCGGGGCGTCGACGATGACGTACGTCCAATGTAGGCCCGGGCCGAGCGGGGCGCGCGGCCGTTCCCTACGTCCGCGCGGGGACGCCCGTCAGTGCCGTCACCACCGGGTCGATCGCCTGGTTTATCTCGTCGCCGATGGAGCGGAAGAACGGCAGGGGTGCCCCGTAGGGGTCGAAGACCTCGTCCGCTTCCGCTGTGGGGGCCAGGAGCCAGCCGCGGAGGGCCGCCGCCGCGCGGACCAGGGCGCGGGCGCGGGCCACCATGCCGTCCTCCAGGGGCGGCAGGGTCGTCGGGTCTATCGCCTTCACCAGGCGGGTGAACTCCTTGAGGGTGAAGGTGCGCAGGCCCGCCGAGTGGCCCATGGAGATCACCTGGGCCCGGTGGTCCCGGGTGGCCGTCAGCACCAGGTCGGCGCGGATCACGTGGTCGTCGAGCAGCTCGCGGCCGGTGAACCCGGAGGGGTCCGCGCCGAAGTCGGTGAGGACCGTCGCCGCGTTGGTCTCCATGGGTGCGCCCTCATGGCCCCACGTCCCGGCGCTCTCCACGATCAGCCCGCCCCACAGCGGGTCGCCGAGCCGGTCCGCCAGGGCATGACGGGTCAGCCGCTCGGTGATCGGCGAGCGGCACACGTTGCCGGTGCTGACGTGGAGGATGCGGAAGCTGTCCATGGGAAGCCCGAAGGTCCCCGTCACTTCCCCGTTGCCTATGCCACGCCCCGCGTCAGGGGCTGTCAATTCGCCACCTCGAGGTCGGGTACGACCTTGCGCAGCTCCTCCGCCGAGATCGCGCCCGCGCGCAGCAGCAGCGGCACCTCGCGCGTGACGTCGACGATCGACGACGGCACGTTGCCGGGGTCGGGCCGCCGTCGAGGTACACGGAGACGGAGTCGCCGAGCATCTGCTGGGCCGCGTCGCAGTCCTCCGGCGAGGGGTGCCCGGTGAGGTTCGCCGAGGACACCGCCATCGGGCCGACCTCGGTCAGCAGCTCGATGGCGACCGGGTGCAGCGGCATCCGGACGGCGACCGTGCCCCGGGTGTCCCCAGGTCCCACTGCAGCGACGGCTGGTGCTTGGCGACCAGCGTGAGGGCGCCCGGCCAGAACGCGTCGACGAGTTCCCAGGCCAGCTCGGAGAAGTCCGTGACAAGGCCGTGCAGCGTGTTCGGGGAGCCGATGAGGACGGGGGTGGGCATGTTGCGGCCCCGGCCCTTGGCGTCCAGGAGATCGGCGACGGCCTCCGAGGAGAACGCGTCGGCCCCGATGCCGTAGACCGTGTCGGTCGGCAGGACCACGAGTTCGCCCCGGCGGACGGCGGACGCGGCCTCGCGCAGACCCGTCGTGCGGTCGGTCGCGTCATTGGTGTCGTATCGCCGTGCCATGTCTAGCGGTCTCCTTTTTCTGTAGCTCGGTTCGCCTCCGGGGCGCCTGTTGTCGCTGCCTGCCTGGCGAACGCGGCTGTCACGGCGTCGCCCTGCGGGCGGTCGCGAAGCGCGGGCGGTTGTTGAGGTCGGGGTGGTCGGCCGCGTCGGCCCAGCCACGCTCCTCGGTGAAGATCCACGGCACCTGGCCGCCCTGGGTGTCGGCGTGCTCGATGACGACGACACCGCCGGGACGGAGGAGCCGGTGCGCGGTGCGTTCGATGCCGCGGATCAGGTCGAGGCCGTCCTCCCGGAGAACAGGGCGAGTTCGGGGTCGTAGTCGCGGGCCTCGGGAGCCACGTACTCCCACTCCGTGAGCGGGATGTACGGCGGGTTGGAGATGACCAGGTCGACATGGCCGTCGAGGTCGGGGAAGGCGTCCAGGGCGTTGCCCTGCCGCAGGTCGACGCGGGAGCCCTCCATGTTCTTGCGGGTCCACTGGAGCGCGTCCTCGGACAGCTCCACGGCGTGCACCCGGGACCGCGGGACCTCCTGCGCGAGAGCGAGCGCGATGGCTCCGGACCCGGTGCAGAGGTCGACGATCAGCGGTTCTACGACGTCCATCGCGCGGACCGCGTCTATGGCCCAGCCGACCACCGACTCGGTCTCGGGGCGCGGCACGAACACCCCCGGCCCGACCTGGAGTTCCAGGTACCGGAAGAACGCGCGGCCGGTGATGTGCTGGAGCGGCTCACGCTGCTCGCGCCGGGCGATGGTCTCCCAGTAGCGGGCGTCGAAGTCCACGTCCTTCACGGAGTGCAGCTCGCCCCGCTTCACACCGTGCACGAACGCGGCGAGCTCCTCCGCGTCGTTGCGCGGCGAGGGCACGCCGGCGTCGGCCAGCCGCTGGGTGGCCTGGGCCACCTCTGCTAGCAGCACCCCGGGGTTTGGGGTCGCTCCCAAATGATTGCTGCACGCAAGTCCTCCGTGTCGTACTCGTCCGTGCCGAACCGTGCCGTGCCTTACGCCGCCGCGAGCTTGGCGGCCGAGTCCGCGTCCACGCACGCCTGGATCATCGCGTCGAGGTCGCCGTCGAGGACCTGGTCCAGGTTGTACGCCTTGAAGCCGACGCGGTGGTCCGAGATGCGGTTCTCCGGGAAGTTGTACGTACGGATCTTCTCGGAGCGGTCGACCGTGCGGACCTGGCTGCGGCGGGCGTCGGCGGCGTTGCGCTCCGCCTCCTCCTGCGCCGCGGCGAGCAGCCTGGAGCGCAGGATACGCAGTGCCTGTTCCTTGTTCTGCAGCTGGCTCTTCTCGTTCTGGCAGGAAGCGACGACTCCGGTCGGGATGTGCGTGATGCGCACCGCGGAGTCGGTCGTGTTGACGGACTGCCCACCGGGACCCGAGGAGCGGTACACGTCGATGCGGAGGTCGTTCGGGTTGATCTCGACGTCGACCTCCTCCGCCTCGGGGTGACGAGGACACCGGCCGCGGAGGTGTGGATACGGCCCTGGGACTCGGTCGCCGGGACGCGCTGCACGCGGTGCACCCCGCCCTCGTACTTCAGGCGGGCCCAGACGCCCTGGCCGGGCTCGGTCGCGCCGTTGCCGCCCTTGGTCTTCACCGCGACCTGGACGTCCTTGTAGCCGCCCAGCTCGGACTCGGTGGCGTCGATGATCTCGGTCTTCCAGCCGACGCGCTCCGCGTACCGCAGGTACATGCGCAGCAGGTCGCCCGCGAAGAGCGCGGACTCGTCGCCGCCCGCGCCCGCCTTGATCTCCAGGATGACGTCCTTGTCGTCGCTGGGGTCACGCGGGACCAGCAGGAGGCGCAGCTTCTCCGTGATCTCGTCGCGGTGCTTCTCCAGCTCCTTGACCTCGGCCGCGAACTCCGGGTCGTCGGCGCCGAGTTCACGCGCGGTGTCGATGTCGTCGCCGGTCTGCTTCCAGGAGCGGTACGTGGCGACGATCGGGGTGAGCTCGGCGTAGCGCTTGTTCAGCTTGCGCGCGTTGGCCTGGTCGGCGTGGACCGACGGGTCGGCGAGCTTCTTCTCAAGGTCGGCGTGCTCACCGATGAGGTCCTCGACAGCCTCGAACATCTTGGGCTCCTGAAATGCGTACGGAAGGGAAGGCGGGCGACCAAAAACGCCGGTCCCGGCACGCCGAAAAAGGGCGTGGCCGTGGACCGGCGAAATGGAAGCTCGCTACTTCGTGGAGCCGGCAGCAGCCTTGCCGAAGCGGGCCTCGAAGCGGGCCACGCGGCCACCGGTGTCGAGGATCTTCTGCTTGCCCGTGTAGAACGGGTGGCACTCGGAGCAGACCTCGGCGCGGATGTTGCCGCTCGTGATCGTGCTGCGGGTGGTGAACGACGCGCCGCAGGTGCAGCTGACCTGGGTCTCGACGTACTCGGGGTGGATCTCGCGCTTCAAGGGTGTCTCCTAGTTTCGGGAGGGCGCCGGGTCGCTTCGCGGGTTGCGGGGCGTGAACCGGGGCCGACGTACCAGTCTGCCAGCACTGGAGCCATCTCCCAAACCGGGTCCGTCTGTGATCTATTCCTGCGGGTGCGTGGGGGCTGGGGGTGCGCTCTAGCCGGCTGTTACGACGCCCTTGGCTTCGCCTGTTGCCGTGCCCTTGGTGGCTGCCGCCGGGATCGGGCGGTCGTTCTTCAGGGCCGTCCAGACCATCTGGGCCTTGGACTTCTCCACGATGACGCGGTTCGGGTTGGCCGGGTCGTACTCGACCGGCATCGTGACCATGTTCATGTTCGTGGAGCTGATGCCCTTGAGGCCGTTGGCGAAGGACGTGAGGGAGTTGACCGAGCCGAGGTCGGAGTCGGTGGTGACGGCCTGGGTGGCGGTGTTGGCCAGCTCGTACAGCTTGGTGGGGCTGGTCAGGACGCCGACGTGCTTGACCTGGTTGACCAGCGCCTTGATGAACGCCTGCTGGAGCTGGATGCGGCCGAGGTCGGAGCCGTCGCCGACGCCGTGCCGGGTGCGGACCAGGCCGAGGGCCTGCGAGCCGTTGAGCGTGTGCGCGCCGGCCTTGAGGTTCAGGTGGCTCTGCGGGTCCTTGATGTCCTTCGTGGTGGTGATCTGGACGCCGCCCAGCTCGTTGATGAGCTTCTCGAAGCCCGCGAAGTCGACCTCGAGGTAGTGGTCCATGCGCAGTCCGGAGACGGACTCGACGGTCTTCACCGTGCAGGCCGCGCCGCCGGTGGAGTACGCCTCGTTGAACATCACGCCGGACGCCGCGTCGTGCGTGACGCCCTTGGTGTCGGTGCACTCGGGGCGGTCCACGAGGGTGTCGCGCGGGATCGAGACCACGCTGGCCTTCTTGTGGCCCTTGTAGACGTGGATGATCATCGCGGTGTCGGAACGGGCGCTGCCGTCGTCGGTGCCGCCGCCCAGCTTCTTGTTGGTGCCGGAGCGGCTGTCGGAGCCCAGCACCAGGATGTTCTCCGAGCCGTTGTCGACCTTGACCGGCCGGTCGGTGCCGAGGGCCTGGTTGATGTCGACGCTCTTGATGTTGCCGTTGAGCTTGAAGTACACGTACCCGGCGCCGGTACCGCCCAGCACCACGACGCCCGCGGCGACCCAGGCCGTGATCAGCAGGGCCTTGTGCCGCGGACTGCGCTCCTTCTTACGGCTTCCCGCGCGGTGGCGCGGGCCGTTGTTGCCGTCATCGCCCGGTATGGCGGGCTCCGGCGTGCTCTCGGCGGACATGGGCTCCTCGCATCTCGTTCCGGTCGGGTACCCCTGCTTTCAGGGTTCAGGCCTGGCCGAAGCGACTGATACCGCTCAATCCTCGCTCTATGGTCGCTCCACCAGGTCAGACAGGGAAACTCGGGAAAGGGTTGCACGACGCAGAGTGCCCATCGCGTAGGGCGATGGGCACTCTGCGTGGTCGCGTCAGCGGGTCAGGCCCCGCTCACCTGCGATTTCAGCCGAAGATGTCGTACTGCTGGAAACCGGTGCCGAGCGACTTCGGTGTGCCGAAGATCTCGCTGGTGGCCTTGCCGGTGCCCCGGTAGAGGTACAGCGCGTTGCTCGAGTTGCGGATCAGGAGGTCCGCCTTGCCGTCGCCGGTGAAGTCGCCGACCGCGTCGAAGGCGTTGTAGCTGCCCCAGCTGCGCACGTTCACGCGGGCCGCGAAGGCACCCGAGCCGGACTTGCCGGCGCCCTTGTAGAGGTAGACGGCGCCGGTGCTCTTGTTGCGGGCGAGCAGGTCGGCGTTGCCGTCACCGTTGAAGTCGCCGTGGCCGACGAGCACGTTGTACTGGCTCCAGCCGCCGCCGACGCGCGAGGGCGAGCTGAAGGTGCCGTTGCCCTTGCCCGGGTAGATCCACAGCACGCCGGAGCTGTCGACCGAGATCAGGTCGGGCAGGTAGTCGCCGGTGACATCGCCGGGGGCGATGATCCGGGTGCGGGTCTTCCAGTTGGCGAAGATCTTCGTGCTGACCCAACTGCCGTCGTCCCGGGCGCTGTTGAGCTGGAAGTGGTCCCAGTAGACCGCGCCGTTGCCGATCCGGTAGACCCAGTCCTGGTAGCCGTCACGGTTCAGGTCGGCCGAGCGGACCTGGTTGACGGCGCTCCAGTCGCCGAGGGACTGGCGCGTGGCCAGCGAGGTGCCCTTGGAGTCCAGCTCGTAGCCCACCTTGTTGGAGGACTTGCGGGCGTAGACGTCGGCCTTGTTGTCCGTGTAGCTGAGGTTGCCGTCGTCGATCTGCGCGTAGGCCGCGCCGACGTACGTGCTGACCTTCGTGAAGACGCTGTAGGCACCCTGTGCCACACAGTCCTCGACGCCCCAGGACACCACGCCGACGATCCGGCCGCCGACGACCAGCGGGCCGCCGGAGTCGCCGTTGCAGGTGGTCGTCGTACCGGTGTCGCTGCCGGTGGCGGGCGTGCCCGCGCAGACCATGTGGCCCTTGACGTAGTCGACGCTGCCGTAGGCGGCGGTGCAGGTGGCGTCCGAGTTGATCGGCAGCGTGGCCGTCTTCAGCGTCTCGGAGATGTCCTGCGTGGTGGAGCTGGTGCGGCCCCAGCCGTAGACCTTGGCGGTCTTGGCGGGGGTGCCCGTGTACGACGCCGTGTCGGTGTTCGTCGTCATGCGGATCGGGGTCGCCTTGACGGGGGCCGCCAGGGTGAGGACCGCGATGTCGTTGTTCGGGGCGCCGTCCGTCGAGACGGTGTACGACGGGTTGTTCCACTGGCGCAGGACCGCGGTGGCCTGGCCGCCGTGCAGGTCGTCGTCGGTGGGCAGCTGGGTGGCGCTGGTGACGACGACGCCGTACTTGGCCCAGTTGTAGCCCTTGACGCAGTGCGCGGCCGTCAGGATCTTCGACGGCGAGACGACCGAGCCACCGCAGAAGAAGCCGACGTCGTCGGACGTGGCGGTGGTGCCCTTGTCGTCGTAGTACCAGAGCTGCGCCATGAACGGCGCGGTGTTGATGGTGGTCGTCGTGCCCCCGATGATCTTCGGGTCGACGGTCTTGCCGGTGGTGCTCGCGCTCAGGGACGACTTCTTGGTCGTCTGTCCTGCGGTGTCGTCACCGGCCTGCGCGCCCGCGATGCGCGCCTTCAGCGTCGCGAGCGACGGCTGGGCCACGACGGGCTTCGCGGTCGGCGTCGGCAGCGCGGTGGCCGCGCCGGCGGACGTCGTCAGCAGTGCGGCGGTCACGGCGGCGGCGATACCGGCCGCGGCGACAGGCAGTCCGAAACGGATCCGGCGTCTGTGCCGACCGGCCCCAGGCATGGGCGTACCCACTCAAGTCCCCCTCGGGATCAGAAGTTCGGACGATTGTCGAAAGCAAGTCCGAAGGGCGCGATCGTACAGCGAGCCACTGACAACCCGAAGGGCCGCCCCCTTACCAGGGAGCGGCCCTTCGATAATGCGTGCTTGCCTCAGTCGCCGTTGCCGGGCGTGGTCTTCTGGATCTGGAGCAGGAACTCGGCGTTCGACTTCGTCTGCTTCATTTTGTCGAGGAGCAGCTCGATCGCCTGCTGCTGGTCGAGCGCGTGCAGCACTCGGCGCAGTTTCCAGGTGACGGCCAACTCGTCGCTGCCGAGCAGGATTTCTTCCTTACGGGTACCGGACGCGTCGACGTCCACCGCGGGGAAGATGCGCTTGTCGGCGAGTTTCCGGTCGAGCTTGAGCTCGGCGTTGCCGGTGCCCTTGAACTCCTCGAAGATGACCTCGTCCATGCGCGAGCCGGTGTCGACGAGCGCGGTGGCGAGGATGGTCAGCGAGCCGCCGTCCTCGATGTTGCGCGCGGCACCGAAGAAGCGCTTGGGCGGGTACAGCGCCGTGGAGTCGACACCACCGGAGAGGATGCGGCCGGAGGCGGGGGCGGCGAGGTTGTAGGCACGGCCCAGACGCGTGATGGAGTCGAGCAGTACGACGACGTCGTGGCCCAGCTCCACCAGCCGCTTGGCGCGCTCGATGGCGAGCTCGGCGACCGTGGTGTGGTCCTCGGCGGGGCGGTCGAAGGTCGAGGAGATGACCTCGCCCTTCACCGACCGCTGCATGTCGGTGACCTCTTCCGGACGCTCGTCGACCAGGACGACCATCAGGTGGCACTCGGGGTTGTTGTGCGTGATCGCGTTGGCGATGGCCTGCATGATCATGGTCTTGCCGGTCTTCGGCGGGGCCACGATCAGACCGCGCTGGCCCTTTCCGATGGGCGCGACGAGGTCGATGATGCGGGTCGTCAGCACCCCGGGTCGGTCTCAGGCGGAGCCGGTCCTGCGGGTACAGCGGCGTCAGCTTGTTGAACTCCGGTCGCCCGCGGCCGTGTTCGGGCGCCATGCCGTTGACGGAGTCGAGGCGCACGAGCGCGTTGAACTTCTCGCGGCGCTCGCCCTCCTTCGGCTGCCGGACCGCGCCGGTGACGTGGTCGCCCTTGCGCAGGCCGTTCTTGCGGACCTGGGCGAGGGAGACGTACACGTCGTTCGGGCCCGGCAGGTAGCCGGAGGTCCGGATGAACGCGTAGTTGTCGAGGATGTCGAGGATGCCCGCGACGGGGATCAGGACATCGTCGTCGGCGACCTGCGGCTCACCCGCGGCGCCACCGAACTCGTCGCGTCCGCGACGGCCCCGGCGGTCGCGGTACCGGCCGCGGCGACCGCGGCGACCGCCCTCGAAGTCGTCGTCGTCCTGCGGGCCGTTGTCGCGCTGCTGCCGGTCCTGACGGTCCTGGCGGCCACCGCTCTGCTGCTGGCCCTGCTGCTGACGGTCCTGCCGGTCCTGGCGTCCGCCGCCCTGCTGCTGGCCGCCGCCCTGCTGCTCGTTGTCCTTGCGGCGGTCGCCGCGGTCACGGTCCTGGCGGTCCTGGCGGCCACCGCGGTCGCGGTCGCGGCGGTCCCGGCGGCCCTGCCGGCCGTCGTCACCCGCGTCGCCCCTGGCCTCGCCCTGCGCTGCGGCGGGCGTCTCGGCCTTGGACTCGTTCTTCGCCTCGGCGGTGACCGTCTCCGGGCTGCCGGCCTCGGCGGTCGCACGGCGACGACGGCGCTCGACGGGGGCGTCGTCTCCCCCGCTCGGCTTCGCTCGAGCGGGAGGGCCCCCGGCGGGCTGGCCGGGGATGTCGATCTGCTGCTGGGCCACGGCCTTCTCGGTGGCGACCTTCTCGGCCTTCTGCTCGGCCGGGGCGACCGTCTCGTCGCCCGTACGGGTCTTGGAGGTGGCGCGGCGCTTCGGCTTGGTCTCGGTGGCGGTCTCGGCCTTGGCCGGAGCACCCCAGCCTGCGCGTCCTTGATGACCTCGATCAGCTGGCTCTTGCGCATCCGCGCGGTGCCCCTGATGCCGAGGCCGGTTGCGACCTGCTGCAGCTCGGCCAGCACCATGCCGTCGAGGCCGGTACCGCGGCGCCGCCGGGAGCCGGCACCGGTGGCAGGCGCGGAGGCGTCCGTGGCGGGCGCGGCAGCGGTCTCCTCGACACGTGCGCCCATCAGATCGGTGGTGTCGCTCACGAAGGGTCCTTCCCTGGAGCGGACGTCGGCCTGTCTGGCTCGGCGACCGGTTGTGCTGTCCGGCTTCGGTTCTTGCTGTGTGAACCGTGCCGGGCGGTGGTCCGCCAAAGCGGCGGAAGAGATATGTGGTGACGGCGCTTCCGAAAACCGCGGCACCGAGTGTCTGTGTCACGTGGCTTGGTCGCACCAATTCCGGAACGTGCCCGGCTTCCGGAGCGTGCCCGGCGAACCGCTCAGTGCCCGTACGGAACACGGTGCGGCTTGGGAGGCTCCCGGAAGAATGTCTGTCCCGGACGGGGACAACAAGCACCTCGCCATGGTGGGGTCGGGTGCAGACTTGAGATTAACACTACCGGATCCAACAAACATTCCCCCTCTCGAAATCCGGCGACGGTACGTAGTCAATGGGCGCTGGGGGCCGCGAGCGGCAGTACGCAGGCACCCTGTGCGTCGAGATCCAGCCGGTTGGCGGCCCAGCCCTCGCCGGCGAGGTGGGACACCTTGTCGGCGTTGTCGGCGTCGACGAGTGCCAACACCGTGGGCCCGGCACCGGAGATGACGGCCGGGACTCCGTCCGCCCTCAAGCGGTCCACGAGCGCGGCGCTCTCGGGCATCGCCGGTGCGCGGTACTCCTGGTGCAGGCGGTCCTCGGTGGCGGGCAGCAGCAGCTCGGGGCGCCGGGTGAGGGCCTCGACGAGCAGTGCGGCGCGGCCCGCGTTGGCGGCGGCGTCGACGTGCGGGACGCTGCGCGGGAGCAGGCCGCGCGCGGTCTCGGTGAGCACCGGCTTGCCGGGCACGAAAACCACCGGAACGATGGAACCGGCCGGGTCCATCCTGATCGCCCGCGCGGCTCCGCCGTCCATCCAGGAGAGCGTGAATCCGCCCAGCAGACAGGCCGCGACGTTGTCGGGGTGGCCCTCGATCTCGGTGGCGAGTTCCAGCAGGGCCGTGTCGTCGAGCCGGGAGTCCCCGCCTATGGTCACGGCGCGCGCGGCGACGATGCCGGCGCAGATGGCGGCGGAGGAGGAGCCCAGGCCGCGGCCGTGCGGAATGCGGTTGGCGCAGACGATCTCGAGGCCGCGCGGCTGTCCGCCGAGCAGGTCGAAGGCGGTGCGGAGGGCTCGTACGAGGAGGTGGTTCTCGTCGCGCGGGAGGGTCTCGCTGCCCTCGCCCGCGATGTCGATGAGCAGCCCGGAGTCGGCGACACGGACGACGACGTCGTCGTAGAGCCCCAGCGAGAGGCCGAAGGCGTCGAAGCCCGGGCCGAGGTTGGCGCTGGTGGCGGGGACGCGCACCCGGACGGCGGCGGCGCGGAAGGCTGGACCGGCCATCGCTCGATGACTCTCCTTGAGCTGCGTGATTGTCGAAGACACTCGATGACATTCGATAGGTACGTGAAGACCCTCGGGCCGTGGAGACGGCGCGGTGCCGAGCCATGCGCGCAGGCATATGCGGCGGGCGGGTTCGGTACAGCCTATCGAAGGAAGGTTCTGTGGCGACATAGGGCGCACAGGAGGCGCACGATGCGTGTCGTAAGCCCCCTGTGCACCCCCGTAAGGGATCTCCCTGTCGTACGCGGTCGTACGGGGTTACGCCAGACCGAGGCGCAGGGCGGCGGTGGCCGCGTCGACCGGGACGGTGACCGGCTGCGGGGCGCCCGCGACGGCCCAGTCGGGGTCCTTGAGGCCGTTTCCGGTGACCGTGCAGACGATGGTCTGGCCCGGGTCGACCTTGCCCTGCTCGGCCGCCTTCAGCAGACCGGCGACGGAGGCGGCGGAGGCGGGCTCGACGAAAACACCCTCCTGAGCGGCCAACAGCCGGTAGGCGCGCAGGATCTCACGGTCCGTCACCTCGTCGATGAACCCGCCGGACTCCTCCCGCGCGTCCAGCGCGAACTGCCAGGACGCCGGGTTGCCGATGCGGATCGCGGTGGCGATCGTCGACGGGTCCTTGACGACCTCCCCGCGCACGATGGGCGCGGACCCCGAGGCCTGGAAGCCCCACATGCGCGGGGTCCTCGCGGCGACGCCGTCACCGGCGTACTCCTTGTAGCCCTTCCAGTACGCGGTGATGTTGCCCGCGTTGCCCACCGGCAGGACGTGGATGTCGGGCGCGTCGCCGAGCATGTCGACGATCTCGAAGGCGGCCGTCTTCTGGCCCTCGATGCGCACCGGGTTGACCGAATTCACCAGCGCCACAGGGTAGTTGTCGCTCAGCTGGCGGGCGAGGGTGAGGCAGTCGTCGAAGTTCCCGTCGACCTGGAGGATCTTCGCGCCGTGCACGAGGGCCTGGCCCATCTTGCCGAGCGCGATCTTGCCCTGCGGCACGAGGACGGCACAGACCATCCCGGCGCGTACGGCGTAGGCCGCGGCGGAGGCCGACGTGTTGCCGGTGGAGGCGCAGATGACGGCCTGCGCGCCCTCCTCCTTGGCCCGGGTGATGGCCATGGTCATACCGCGGTCCTTGAAGGACCCGGTGGGGTTGGCACCCTCCACCTTGAGGTGGACCTCGCAGCCGGTGCGCTCGGAGAGCACCTGCGCGGGCACGAGGGGCGTGCCGCCCTCGCGGAGGGAGACGACCGGCGTGCTGTCGGACACCGGGAGCCGGTCCCGGTACTCCTCGATGATTCCGCGCCACTGGTGGGTCATTGCTGGTTACTCTCCTTCAACCCGCATGATGCTGGCGACACCCCGCACGGTGTCGAGCTTGCGCAACGCCTCGACGGTCCCGGTGAGGGCGGCGTCGGACGCGCGGTGCGTGACGACGACGAGAGGGCCTCGCCGTCCTTCCCCTGCTGCCGAACCGTATCGATCGAGACACCGTGCTCGGCGAACACGGTGGCGACCTGTGCGAGAACACCTGGTTTGTCGGCGACGTCGAGGCTGATGTGGTACCGCGTGACGACCTCGCCCATGCCCGACACGGGGAGCGCGGCGTACGCCGACTCGCCGGGCCCGGTGGTCGAGTTGAGCCGGTTGCGGCACACGGCGACGAGGTCGCCGAGCACGGCGGAGGCGGTGGGGGCGCCGCCCGCTCCGGGGCCGTAGAACATCAGCTGGCCGGAGGCGTCGGACTCGACGAACACGGCGTTGTAGGCGCCGCGGACGGAGGCGAGCGGGTGGCTGAGCGGGATCATCGCGGGGTGCACGCGCGCGGTGACGCTGCCGCCGTCCTCGGCGCGCTCGCAGATGGCGAGCAGCTTGATGGTGCAGCCCATGTTCCGCGCGGAGGCGAAGTCGGCGGCGGTGACCTCGGTCATGCCCTCGCGGTAGACGTCGTCGAGACGCACACGCGTGTGGAACGCGATTCCGGCGAGGATGGCGGCCTTGGCGGCGGCGTCGAAGCCCTCGACGTCGGCGGTGGGGTCGGCCTCGGCGTATCCCAGGGCGGTGGCCTCGTCGAGGGCCTCCTGATAGCCCGCGCCGGTGCTGTCCATCTTGTCGAGGATGAAGTTGGTGGTCCCGTTGACGATCCCGAGCACCCGGTTGACCTTGTCGCCGGCGAGGGACTCGCGCAGCGGCCGGATCAGCGGGATCGCGCCGGCGACGGCGGCCTCGTAGTAGAGGTCCTTGCCGTGCTGCTCGGCGGCGGCGTGCAGTGCGGCGCCGTCCTGGGCCAGCAGCGCCTTGTTGGCGGAGACGACGGACGCGCCGTGCTCGAACGCGGAGGTGATGAGGGAGCGGGCGGGCTCGATACCGCCGATGACCTCGACGACGACGTCGATGTCCCCGCGCTTGACGAGGGCGGTCGCGTCGGTGGTGACGAGGGCGGGGTCGATGCCTTCGCGGACCTTGGAGGGCCGCCGTACCGCCACGCCCGCGAGCTCGATGGGAGCCCCGATCCTGGCGGCGAGGTCGTCGGCGTGCGTCGTCATGATGCGCGCCACCTCTGAGCCGACCACTCCACAGCCCAGCAGCGCCACCTTCAGCGGACGCGTACGCATCATCCGACCTCGTTTCCTCATACCGTCATCGGTTGGACCAGTCTCACTCACCGGACGGGAGTTTCTATCCATGGTCCGGATCGTGAGACATCGATTTCATTTCAGAGAAGTGGAAGACCGGAGATCTTCCACCCCTTGCTTTTCTCCGGCCCGCTCACCGGCCCGCTCAGCCGACGTCGAGCCGCAGCAGGTCCTCCTCCGTCTCCCGGCGGACGACGACCCACGACTCCCCATCCTTCACGGCGACGACCGGCGGCCGGAGCACATGGTTGTAATTGCTCGCCATGGAACGGCAGTACGCACCCGTAGCCGGTACGGCGATGAGGTCACCGGGCGCCAGGTCCCCGGCAGGAACGCGTCCTTGACCACGATGTCCCCGCTCTCGCAGTGCTTGCCGACCACCCGGGCGAGCATGGGCTCGGCGTCGGAGCGGCGGGACACGAGCGCGACGCTGTACTCGGCGTCGTACAGCGCGGTCCGGATGTTGTCCGACATCCCGCCGTCGACGGAGACGTACGTCCGCAGCCCGTCGAGGGGCTTGATGGTGCCGACCTCGTAGAGCGTGAACGCCGTCGGCCCGACGATCGCGCGCCCCGGCTCGACGGAGATCCGCGGGGTCCGCAGCTTCGCCGACTCGCACTCACGGGTGACGATCTCGGTGAGCGCCTTGGCGATCTCGTGCGGCTCGCGGGGATCGTCGTCGCTGGTGTAGGCGATGCCGAGCCCGCCACCGAGGTCGATCTCAGGCAGTTCCACGCCATGCTCGTCGCGAACGGCCTTCAGCAGCCCGACCACCCGATGGGCGGCGACCTCGAACCCGGACATGTCGAAGATCTGCGACCCGATGTGCGAGTGAATGCCGATCAGCTCTAGCCCGTCGAGCTGCAGAGCACGACGAACGGCCTCCGCGGCCTGCCCCCGGCCAGCGGAATCCCGAACTTCTGGTCCTCGTGGGCGGTGGCGATGAATTCATGCGTGTGCGCTTCCACGCCCACGGTGATCCGGATCTGCACCGGCTGCCGCTTGCCGAGGGACTGCGCGACATGAGCGACCCGCACGATCTCCTGGAAGGAGTCGAGCACGATCCGCCCGACCCCGGCCTCGACGGCCCGCGTGATCTCGGTGACGGACTTGTTGTTCCCGTGAAAGGCGATGCGGTCGGCGGGCATCCCCGCGGAAAGGGCGGTGGCGAGCTCACCACCGGAACACACGTCGAGATTCAGCCCCTCCTCGTGCAGCCACCGCACGACGGCACGCGAGAGGAACGCCTTGCCGGCGTAGAAGACGTCGGCGTCCTGCCCGAAGGCGGTACGCCAGGCACGGGCCCGCTCCCGGAAGTCCGCCTCGTCGAGCACGTAGGCCGGAGTGCCGTGCCGCTCTGGCGAGCGTCTTCACGTCGACCCCGCCGACGGTGACGACACCGTCGGCGTCACGCCCGACGGTCTGCGCCCACACCTTGGGATCGAGTTCGTTGAGGTCGGCGGCCGGGCCCGAGTAGTGCCCCTCGGGCAGGACATCGGCGTGACGGGGACCGGCGGGGTGTGCGGAACGGCTCATGGCGTGTCTCTTCTGTCTCTTCCTGGCGCGCAGATCGTGGATGTCTTCGTGGCGCTCAGAGGTGTTCGGGTGCGTCGATGCCGAGCAGGGAGAGGCCACCGGCAAGCACCACCCCGGCAGCTTCGGCAAGCGCGAGCCGGGCACGGTGGGCGGCCAAGGGTTTCTCGTCCCCGAGCGGAAGCGCGGCGGGGAGAAGAGGAAGGGTCGCATCGGCTACGGCGACCAGATGCCGGGCAAGCAGATCGGGAGCACGGTGGGCCGCTGCGCGGGCGAGCAGGCGGGGGTGGTCGGCGAGGTGGGTGAGGAGGGGTGCGGTGGGCGCGGGTGATGGGGTGTGCGCGGGGGGGTGCGGGGGCGCGGGGGCGGGGGTGACGGGGTGTGCGCGGGGGGCGCGGTGGTTGGGGCGGTGTCCCCTTGTGCGTGTGCTCGTACGTCTTCTTGTACGTCCTCTTCTTGTACGTCCTCTTCTACGTCGCCGGGTTGGGCGGTGAAGCCGAGGTCGGCGGCGTTGCGGCTGACGGCCCGGGTGCGGGCGTAGGCGTAACGGACCCGGAAGAGGGGTTGCCCTCACCCTGCACCAGAAGGTCGGCGGTAGGCCGGGGCCGGTCGTGGGCGGCGGGATGGAGCAGGGCCCAGCGGGCGGCGTCGGGGCCGAGGGAGAGAAGTTCGGCGAGGTCGGGGGCCGGCACGGGCCGCACGTTGACGTCGAGAGGGGCCGGTGCTGCCGGTGCTGCCGGTGCTGCCGGGGTGCCGTACGCGTCGACGTCGATGCGGAGGGCCGCGGTCCACTCGGGTTCGGGGCGGGTCTCGCAGCTGATGCGGACGGGGGTGCCCTGGGAGCGGAGGAGGCGGGCGGTGACGTCCATGACGACGAGGGCGCGGGGGTCGTGGGAGGCGTGCAGGTGGACGGCGTGGTCCGTGGGGGCGCCATGGCTGGTGCCGTCCCCCTCTACGAACTCTACGAATCCGTACCGCGGGCCGCGCCGCAGGATCTCCTCGACGAGGGCGGTGGACGCCGTACTCCCGAGACTGATGTTGAGGAACCCGGGCCCGGTGATCTCGACACCGCTGACGCCCTGGGCGCCGGCGAGATGCGGCCGTAGCAACTCGGCGACACGGCGTGGGGTCTCCCGGCGGGCCGGGCGAGCTGGAGGGCGATGTTGGTGGCGTAGTCCCCCACCCACCGGCCCCCGGCACGGTGACCGAGGCCTTCTCCGGCACGGCCACGCGCAACTCCCCGCCCTCGACAGCACGACGCACCGCGCGCAGCACGGTACGGGAGAGCTCGACGGGGGTCACGGGACAAGCCTAGGGGAGGAGGGGGGTGGTAGGCCAGCCGGTTTGGCCGGAGGTCCGGGATGTGGACGGGGGCGTGGCGGGCGTACGGAGAGAGGCAACCGACTCAGCCGCCGCTACGCCCACCCCGCGCGCTACGCCCGGCCCGCTCCCCTCACTCACACCGCCGCCGAAGGCACCACCGAGGGAAAGGCCATCCGGGAGACCGTCGGAGAGTCCACCGACCGGATCACACAGGTCCCCGGCTCGCGCCGCCCGCGTTCGATCAACTGCCGTACAAGACTGATGAGTTCGGCAGGTTCGAAGGGCTTGGCGAGAAACGCGTCGACGCCGACGTCGAGCCCGCTGTCGACCTCGTACTGGGTACAGGCGCTGACGATGGCGAGGGGCAGATCACGGGTACGGGGTCGCTGCGCAGCCGAGCGGCGGTACGCAACCCGTCCAGCCGAGGCATGACGACATCCAGGGTCACGACATCGGGCCGTACTTGATGGATGACGTCCAGACACTCGGCACCATCGGCCGCGGTCACGACCTCGAGACCCTCCAGCTCGAGATTGACCCTGATCAACTGCCGGATGACCTTGTTGTCGTCCACAACAAGCACCCGACCCGACGCGCCTGGCACAACTCGAGAGTAGGTCCGGACCGGCCACCGCGTCCGGGTTTTCCCCCACTTCCACCCCCTGCGAGCGACCCACCACGCCTCCCTGCCCACCTTCCCGACCACCTCCTGATCACCGGGAAACCTGTTCATGGACACCCGCAAGTAGCTGGTAGGGTTCTACCCGTCGCCGCGATCACCGCGACGGACACGCCCCCGTAGCTCAGGGGATAGAGCAACGGCCTCCGGAGCCGTGTGCGCAGGTTCGAATCCTGCCGGGGGCACCTTGGATTAGGTGCCTAAAGACCCCGCCATCAGCGCGCCAGCTGAGGACGGGGTCTTCGCGTGTGTGCAGGCGGATGCCGCCTGCGGTGGCCGCGTGTCAGGATCTGCGGACGAGGCGTGGGCAGGGTCATGGGGCAAGGGCGCAAGTGAGTTGTCTTCGTCACCGCCAGCCAGCCAGCCAGCCAGCCAGCAGCCAGCCAGCCAGCCAGCCAGCAGCCAGCAGCCAGCAGCCAGCAGCCAGCAGCCAGCAGCCAGGTGCAAACGACGGGACGAGTTGGGGGATCTCGTGGATGTGACCACGCTTGCCGTCGCGATCATCGGTGTCGGGGGACGTTGGGCGGGACTCTGGGTGGGGCGTTGCTCAGCCAGCGCGCCAACCGGGAGCAGAATCAGCGTGCTGATCGTGAGCGGGAGCAGGAGCGCCACGAGCAGGCGGTAGAGAACCGACGGGATCTCTATGCCCGGCTCAACACCACCGCTCGCGCTTACCGGGTCGCCGCACGGGACGCAGTCGAAGCGGCTCAGCGGGGTGAGAGTGTCGACCCGGCGCTGCTCGACGCTGCCAAGGAGGCCTGGGCCGACGAGTACTCCCAGGCTCAGATGGCGCTGGCGAGGGACGTCCTGACGTGGCCTCGGCTCTCAACAGGGCGCTCGGAGTGGGGTATTCGGTCGTCAAGCAGCTGCCCGGCAGTCCCGACCTCGACGCTGCTTATCAGCGGGCGAGGAGGTGGTTCGGCAAGTCGTTGTCCGACGGCGTGTATCTCCTGCGGGTCACGCTGCGGCACGATCTCGGTGTCGAGACCGAGCCCCGCTTCGAGCAGACCCGGATGCAGATGCTCACCACGCTCGACAGCGCGCGCGACGACCTCGCGCGGCTGCTCGCCGCAGAGCGAGTCCAGGCCACTGGGCCGGTCGCCGGGGGCAGTAGGCGCCCAGCGCAGCGCAGCGAAGTGTCCGGGAATCGCGTTGTCCGCGCCCTCCGCCGGCTTGGCGTTCCCGCTCCCGCTCCCAGGCCCACCTAGGCCCAGCCACCAGCCCCCAGCCCCCAGCTCCAGCTCCAGCTCCAGCTCCAGCTCCAGCTCCAGCTCCAGCTCCAACAAGCAGGCCAGCCAGGTTACTTGAGCCGCCGCTTCCGCTACCGGTCCGCCCGATACAGCTTGATGTCCTTGTTCACGAACAGGTGGACGTAGCCGCAGCGCCAGCAGATCAGGCCGGTGGCGTTCTCGTCGGCCCAGGCCAGTTTCATGAATTCCATGCCGGTGCTGTTGAGCAGGACGCCTCGGTCCCGGAACAGATCTCCTTGGCAGACAAGGCACTTGAGCCAGATGTCTCCCAGTGCCGCGCGTACCGGCTTCTTCGCCATCGCGTGAACTCCCCCGTCGCTGCCATGGGCATGTGATCGCAACGAGGCTATCCACAGGTTTCCTCGGGGCGGGCGCTGGGGCAGTTGCCGACCAGCAGTCGTTCGGTGCAGACGCGAGCGGCGCGCCCCCGGTTGGGGAAGCGCGCCGCCCGTCATCACGTCACCGCCTCGGCGTCATGACGTCGTACTGCAGGCAATCAGCGGCGGCCCCCACCACCATGACCGCCACCGCTGTGGCCGCCACCGTCGTGTCCGCCACCGCTGTGGCCGCCACCGTCGTGTCCGCCTCCGTTGTGGCCGCCACCCCCGTGACCGCCCTCGTTGTGACCGCCACCCCCGTGACCGCCCCCGTTGTGACCGCCACCCCCGTGACCGCCACGGTGGTTCCCCCAGGACGTGTCGTCCACGAGGCGGCGGTGGTCGTTGCGGAGGGTGGCGGTGTCGGCGCGGTTGTCCCAGATGTAGTTGTGGCGGTCCTGGTAGAGGTCGCGGTTGGTGTCGCGGCCGATACCGGTGTGGATGCGGACGGTGGCGTGGCCGTCCAGGCGGTAGTGGTGGAAGGTGTAGGTCTCGCCACCCTTGTTCGACAGCTTCCAGCCGTCGAGGTTCACGGCGGTGCGGGTGTGGTTGGTGATCTCCACCCACTCGTTGTTCAGGAGCGGTTGGAGCGGTCCTCCGGTCCCGGAGAGTCGTACTGCACGCGGCTGATCTCCACGTTCGACCGGGCCGCGTGATGGTCGGCAGCGGTCGCCGGCAGTGCTGCCGCGCCGACGAGAGCGCCTGCCGCGAGCGCGGCGGCGGCCAGACGGCGGACGGACACGGAAGGTGAAGAGGTCACGGGTTCCCCAGCATGGTGCGGGCACTCCCCTGGATACGGCTACGGCCGGACCCCGGGCTGTGCGGTGTGCGGGTGGCGGCCTGTTGGCCGCACACCCACACCTTCTCCACCGGGCGGTCGGGATATGAGTGATACGTGAATCGTGTTACGAGTCAGTCGTGTTTCCGTGACTGTCGCCTGTACCGTCCATTTATGTACCTGATGCACCAGGTTGACGCCCCGGCGAGCGGACGGCCCCTGCGGACACTGGTCCGTGCTCGGCGATCGCCACGGTGCGCCACCCCAGGCCCGTCGGGCACGTCACCCGAAAGTGAGTAACGACAAGCCTCTCACCTGCGGGTTGTTACTGGTAGTAACAGTACCTCGGGGTTCCTGATGCCGGGTCACCGATACCCCGTCGGTGCAGGAAGTGGCCCCCGTTGATCGTCTCGGCCGAGGCGTTGGTGCGTGGGTCATCGTGCTCGTGGTGTTCGGGCACTGGCTGATCACCGGGTTGGTGCGGGACCCCAACGGGACCGTCGACGCACCGGAGTTGCTCGCCACCGTGCACTGGACGAGGGGCGTACGGCGGCGGTTGGGGTGGGACAGCGGGCGCTACGGCTGCTGTTGCCTGCCGGGGTGTACAGGTGCGTGGTGGCTGGTCGCGCGGTTCCCCGCGCCCCTTGGGAGTTGCCCTGCCCGGCGCCGGGAGCTTGGTGGGGCGGGCGGCTTGTGCCGTTCCGCCCCACCAAACGTCACTCAAATCCGCTAGCGCCTACGGCACTTCGACAGGTCGATCCGTACGATCTGCGGGTCGTGGTCGCTCGCCTGGTCCGCGAACTCCGCGTTGATGTGCACGACGTCGTAGGTGAAGGACGTCACCGCGGGGCTGGTGAGGATGTGGTCCAGGGTTTGGGAGTTGCCGTCGTAGACGTAGGTGTAGCGCTCGGCGGCGGGGAGGGTGGTGATCAGGGGCTTGAGGACCTTGCCGGCCGTCAGGGTGGTCACCGTCTGGGAGAACTCGTAGTCGTTGAGGTCGCCGAGGACGACCGCCTTGGCGTTCCTGTCCGCCGTCAGCAGGGACTTGACGAAGGTGTTGACCTCCGCCGCCTGGGCCGCGCGCTGGGTCTCGGAGCTGCGGGCCGGGGGCTGGTAGCGGCCGTGGATCGGCTGGTCGCCGCCCTTGGAGATGAAGTGGTTGGCGATCACGAAGACCTGCTCGCCCTGGAAGGTGAACTCGCCGACCAGCGGCTTGCGGCTGTCCTCCCAGGCCGCGTTGGTCGGGTCGATCCGGCCCGGGGAGTAGGTGAGTTGGACGCCCTTGCGGGTCTTCACCACGCTCGTGGCCGTCGTGGCGTCGCCGCCCGTGTGGTCGGTGAAGGAGACCCGCTTCGGGTTGAAGAGGAAGACCTGGCGGATGTTGCCGCCGGGCTCGCCGCCGTCCGCGTTGTTCGTCGGCGAGACGTAACGCCACTTGTACGCCGGGCCGCCGGCCGCACGGACCGCGTCCGTGAAGCGCTTCAAGGTGGCCTCGGCGGTCACCGTGCCGTCGTTCGTCGCGCCGTTGTCGTCCTGGATCTCCTCCAGGGCCACGATGTCGGGCGAGTTGAGGTTGACCGCGACGCCCTCGGCGAGCCGGTCGAACTTCTCCTGGGTGTCGAGCGCGTCCAGGTTCTCGACGTTGTACGTGGCGACCGCCAGCTCGTCCTTCTCCTGACGGCGGGTCACCTCCTGCTTCAGGCCCTTGTCGACGAGGATGCCGAGCTGGGTGGCCTGGACGTTGTAGCCGCCGTAGGTGGAGTAGTCGAGCGGGCCGGTCGTGACGCCTGACAGCTCGTCACCGACGTTGGCGGCGGGGAAGGTTGAGGTGGTGTCGAGTGACATCACCTCGATACGACCGGTGTTGGGCTGGTCGTAGGAGGAGTAGAGGGTGCCACCGCGTGCCGTGGCGTTCTCCGTCGGCTTCACGGTGACCCACAGCTCGCCGTACGCGTCGCTCGCGCCGACGACACGGGCGTCGGCGAAGGTGACCCGCATGCCCTCCAGGGACTCGTAGAAGTCCTGGGCGTAGACGGTCGGTTGGAGCGCGAGGGACTCGATGCTGCCGCCGGACGCGGTCGGGATGTAGGCGTCGGGGACCGAGGTGGCGTTGAGCGCGACGGCGTCGGGCAGCGCGTTGCCGCTGGAGAGGACCGTGGTGGTCGGGCCGCCGATCTCGGTGTTCGACTGGCTGGTGCTGCTCGGGTAGTACTCGGTGACCTTGCCGGTGACCAGGACCGAATCGCCCACCCCACCGTGGGTTTGGCGGAACCCGTGTAGACGAACACGGCCTCGCTGGTGCGCGGGTCGGTGTCGGGGTCGGGTCCTGGATCCAGTAGCCGAGGGAGCCGCTGCCGCGGACGCCGGTGACGATGCCGGGGACGCGGGTGACCGTCTGGCCCGCGTACGGCGAGAGGCGGGTCGTGCCCTGGATGTCGTGGACGCGGACCGTGCCGGGGTCGGTGGGCGAGCCGCCGTCGCCACCGCCGCCGTCGCCCGAACCGGGCGTCTGGCCAGCCGAGTTGACGGGGTCGGGGTGCCGCCGGTGAAGTCGGCCGCGTTGTCGTCGGTGTCGGCGAGCGAGTCGGCGCGGGCGACCGCGGCCGTGTTGGAGGCGCCGGTGGCCGGGCCGCTGCCCTCGCGGACGACCGCGGTGCCGTAGCCCGCGAGGTCGACGATGCTCGGGTCGGCCGCGCAGTCCGCGGCGGTCTTGCAGGTCAGCGCGGCGGTGCCGGAGACCAGGGCGATCGTGCCGGAGGTGGCGCTCATCGCGATCGAGCCGGTGGCGTCGGTGGTGGGCAGCGCGGTCGTGCCGCCGCTGCCGGTGCCCTCGCCGACCAGGTAGCGGGCGCCGGGGGCGATCGCGCCGGTGAGGGCGGTGACCTGCCAGGTGGAGCCGGCGGACGGCGTACCGGGCAGGTACTGGACGCTGTAGCCCGACAGGTCGTAGGCCGCGGAACCGGCGTTGCCGAGTTCGACGAAGTCCCGGGTCAGGGTGGCTCCCGAGTTGCCCCCGCCGCCGTACACCTCGGCAATCACCGCCGAGGCGGAGGGAGTTGCGGACGCGCTGGGCAGGGCGGTGAAGGCGAACGCTCCCGCCGCGCCGACCGCGACGATCGCTTGGGAGGTGCGGCGGGCGCGGGGTCTACGCCCTTCAGGTCTGGACACGCTGGCGGTCTCCTCGTGCTTCGTCTAGCTGCCGATACCGGGGTGCCTGTGGGGAGTCGGCTCAAGTTACGCGCGTAGAAAGGGAGTTGCCAGAGGGCCTTGCGTTAAATCCAGGGAACAAGTGCGTGCGGGGACGGCTGGGACGGCCACGAAAGTGACGTTCCACACATAACCCGGGTGATCAATTGGACAACTCACCCTATTTCAGCGGACCTTGAGAGCTCCCGGGGCGTAATCGGTTCACCTTTCAACCGTGGCCTTTTCCGGTTTCGTCCAGTTCACTCGGGATGGTTTGCATCGCACCATAAGTCCGTTCTGACCCAGGGAGTGTGTAGAACTATGTCCAATTCGCCCTATTTGCATGACTCGTCGGATTCGTCGGACGTTCCGTTCGCTCCCCATCCGGTGTCCGCCGCCGAGGTCATCCCGGGCGACCTGATCGCGCTGACCCCGGACGACGCCGGGCGCTCCTGCTGGTACGTCGTGACGCACACCCTCCCCGAGACCCCGAGACGATCCGCGTCACCCTGCGGCCCCCGCTCGGCGGCACCGACCACGACGAGGTGCTCGGCCGCGACCGCCGCGTCATCAGCGCGTGCCGCCGGCTGAACGCCGGCGCGATCCCCACCTCGTCTCCGACGACCTCACCGGCGCCGAGTTCCATGAGGGCGACCGGGTGACCTCGCTGCGGGTGGTCGACCCGGGCGCCGACGAGGTGTCGTACGTACGGCGCTGGGGCGTGTGGCACCGGGACCTCGACGGCAGCACGGACGAGGTCGCGTCCGACGCCGAGGTGCGGGGACTGGCGGACGCGGAGCATGTCGTACGGCATCTGCCGCGGCCAAAGCGGGCGACGGCGGCGGTCGGTGGGCCGCGGCGGGTGGTGGTGACCGGGCTGGGGGCCGTCACGCCGCTCGGGGTCGGGGTCGGCGAACTGTGGCGGGGGCTGCTCGAAGGACGGCACGGGATACGGGAGTTGGAGGGCGAGGAGTTCGCGGAGTTGCCCGTGCGGGTGGCCGGGACCGTGCCCGTGGACCCGGCGGAGCTGTTGCCGCGGGCGGCGGCGCGGCGGATGAACCGGGCGGCGCAGTTCGCGGTGCTGGCCGCGCGGGAGGCGTGGGGCGACGCCGGGTTCGTGGCGGGCGGCACGCGGGAGAGCGGGCTCGATCCCGAGCGGATCGGGGTCAGCCTCGGGACGATCCTCGGGGACGCGTCGATCCTCGTCGGCGGCGACCGCAAGCTGCGCGAGAAGGGGCCGCGGGCGGTCTCGCCGCTCACCACGCCCATGACGGTGCCGTCGCAGGCGTCGTCCCAGGTCTCCCTCGACCTGCACATCACCGGCGAGGCCCGCACGGTCACCGCGGCGTGCGCCTCCGGCACGGAGGCGATCGGGTCGGCGATCGACCGCATACGGTACGGCCGGATCGACGTCGCCCTCGCGGGCGGGGCCGAGGCGGTCGTCACACCGGCGATCATGGCGTCGTTCGCGGCGATGCGGGCGCTGTCCACGCGGGGTGTGGCGGACGGGTCGTCGCCGTCACGGCCGTTCGGCAAGGACCGGGACGGGTTCGTGAACGGGGAGGGCGCGGGGGTGCTCGTCCTGGAGGCCGAGGAGCACGCCCGCGCGCGGGGGGGCGCGGATCTACTGCGAGGCCGCGGGGTGGGGCCTGTCCGCCGACGCGCACCACATGGCGGCGCCTGACCCGTCGGGCGCCGGGGTCGCACTCGCCGTGCGGCGGGCGGTGCGGGACGCGGGCGGGCATGTCGTGGACGTCGTCCATGTGAACGCCCATGCGACGGCGACGGTGGAGGGGATCTCGCGGAGGCGGGTGCGCTGCGCGCGGTATTCGGCCGCAGAAACGTTCCCGTCACCGCGATCAAGGGGCATCTCGGGCATCTGCAGGGGGCCGCGGGCGGGGTGGAGGCGGTGGCGACGGTACTGACCCTGCATCACGGGTGGTGCCGCCGACCGTGGGGGTGGGGGATGCGGACGTGGACGATGCGATCGGGCTGGATGTGGTGACGGGGGTGGGGCGGGAGTTGCCCGGGGTGGGGATCTGGCGCTGAGCAATTCGTTCGGGTTCGGGGGCACAACGCGGTGTTGGCGCTTCGGCGGGTTAGGTAGACAGGGCTGGGGCGGGTGGGCTCAAACGGCTTATGTGCAGGGGGAGTTGGGGCTCGGGCTGTGCGTGCGCTTGCGCTTGCGCTTGCGCTTGCGCTTGCGCTTGCGCTTGCAGGGAAGGTAAGCGGGTTGCGGTTCAGGGTGCTTCTTTGCGGGGGGCCGTGCGCTTGGCGGGGCAGGTTGGGCTGGAGGGGCCGAGGGATCAAGTGGTGTTTCTGTAATGCGAGTTACGGCTAGGGGTGTGCGCGTCCGGGAGGGGTGAAGCCGGAGCGAATGGGGCCAAATCACTTGCCCATCGGGCGAGTTGCAGCTCGGGCCGAGCGCGTGCGGGGGAGCGGAGCCGGAACGAGTCGGGGCTCAAGCGGGGCTCCTGCAGGGAGGGGTGGGGCGAGCGGAGGCCGCCTGGGCGCCTGCCGGGAGGTGTGGAGCCGGGGCAGGCCGGAGCCAAACCACTTGCCCCTCGGGCGAGTTAAAGCTCAGGCGGAGCGCGTGCCGGGGGCAAAGCCGGAGCGAGTCGGGGCTCAAACGGGGCACCTGCGGGGAGGGGTGAGGCGAGCGGAGGCTGCCTAGGCGCCTGCCGGGAGGGGTGAAGCCGGGGCAGGCGGGGGCCAAATCACCTGCCCATCGGGCTAGCTGGGGCCCATGCTCGGCGTCCGCCGGGCGCGAGCCAGGCTCGGACCGGCCGCTCACCGAGAAGGAGTCGCGGCCCAAGCAGTGCGTCTGCCCGGTGAGTTGGGGCTCACGCCGTGCGCTTGCGGGGGGTTGCCTTCTTGGCCGGGGTTTTCGCTGTGGACTTTGCTGTTGTCTTCGCCGGGGTCTTCTTGGCGGTCGTGGTGGTCTTCTTGGTGGCGCCCGTCGACTTCTTCGCCGAGGTCGACGTCGATGCCGTGGACTTCTTCGCCGCCGTCTTCTTCGTCGCCGATGAGGTCGACTTCTTGCCGGTGGTCTGTTTGGGGGTCGCGCGGGAGGATCGGGCGGACCGGGACGAGATCGGTCTGACCTCGGCCTTCTTCCCCGTCTCCGCGCCGGCGTCCTCGCCCGTGTCCTCGCCGCGCGACTCCTTCGCCTCGCGGACGCTCTTCTCCAGGGCCGCCATGAGGTCGAGGACCTTGCCGCTGGGGGCCGGGGTCGGGGACTCGGCGGCTGTTCGCCGGAGGCCTTCGCGGTGATCATCTCCTCGACCGCCTCGCGGTAGTCGTCGTGGAGATCCGCGAGGTCGACCTCGCCGAGGGTGTCCATCAGGGCGTCCGCGAGATCGAGTTCCTTGTCGCGGACGGTGACGCTCGTGTCGGGCGCGACACCCTCCGGGACGCGGATCTCGTCCGGCCAGAGCAGCCCGTGCATGGCGATCACGTCGTCGACCACGCGGAGCATGCCGAGCCGTTCCCGCCCCCGGAGCGCGTACTTCGCGATGGCCACCTTCTGGCTGCGCTTCAGCGCCTCGCGGAGCAGGGTGTACGGCTTGGCCGCGGGGACGCCGTTCGCGGAGAGGTAGTACGCCGCGTCCATCTGGAGCGGGTCGATCCGGTCGGCCGGGACGAACGCCACGATCTCGATCGTCCGCGCCGTCGGGATCGGCAGCTGGGCCAGGTCGTCGTCCGTGATCGGGATCATCGTGCCGTCCGCGTCCTCGTACGCCTTGCCGATCTCGGCCTGGGTGACCTCACGGTCCTCCAGTTCGCAGACCTTGCGGTAGCGGATGCGCCCGCCGTCCTCGGTGTGGATCTGGCGGAAGGAGATGGAGTGGCTCTCGGTCGCGTTCACCAGCTTGATCGGGATGCTGACCAGGCCGAAGGATATGGCGCCGTTCCATATGGATCGCACCTGCCGCACCCGCCTTCCGTTTTCCGGCTCACAGCTCTCCGGCCTACGACGCTCCGGCTCACGTCCGGTTCGTCACGATTCCGTGGGATTCTCATCGTATGACGCCGATCACAGAGGTGGAGGGGCGACGGCTCGCGCTCAGCAACCTGGACAAGGTGCTGTACCCGGCGACCGGCTTCACCAAGGGCGAGGTCCTGCACTACTACGCCACGACCGCGGGGGTCCTGCTGCCCCAGTTGCGGGACCGGCCGGTGTCCTTCCTGCGCTACCCGGACGGGCCCGACGGCCAGGTCTTCTTCACCAAGAACGTGCCCCCGGTACACCCGACTGGGTCATCACCGCCGAGGTGCCGCGCTCGGAGGGGCCGGCGCGGATGGTGCTGGTGCAGGATCTGGCGTCCCTGATGTGGGCGGCGAACCTCGTCACCGAGTTCCACACACCGCAGTGGGTCATCGGGGAGCCGAACGTCGCCGACCGGCTCGTCTTCGACCTCGATCCCGGGGCGCCGGCGACCGTCGTCGAGTGCTGCGAGGTCGCGCTGTGGCTGCGCGAGCGGCTGGCGGCGGACGGGATCGAGACGTACGCCAAGACGTCCGGGTCGAAGGGCCTGCATCTGCTGGCGGGGGTCACGCCGGTGCCGTCGGAACGGGCGGTGTCGTACGCGAAGGAACTGGCCGTGGAGGCGGAGGCGGCCCTCCCCGGCTCGTCGTCCACCGCATGACGCGAAGCCTGCGGCCGGGAAAGGTGTTCGTCGACTGGAGCCAGAACGCCGCCCGCAAGACCACGGCCACGGCGTACACGCTACGGGTGGGCCCGGCCCCGAGTGTGTCGGCACCCGTGACATGGGAGGAGATCGAGGCGTGCCGGTCCGCACGCCAACTCACCTTCCTCGCACCGGACATGGGCGTACGACTGGAGGAGCACGGGGATCTGCTGGCACCGCTGCTCGACGCGGGTCGGGCGGGGTCGGTGCCGTGACCGTCGTCCCCGGATGCCGGCCGACTGTCCCGTCAGCCGGGCTTGTCGACGTAGAACCTGGCCGTGGCGGTCTTGCCCGTGGCTTCGTCGCGGACGGTCATCGTGTACGTGCCTTCGGGATCCGGGCCGTAGCACTGCCACCGGGTGTTCAGGGATCCGTCGCCGTTCGCCTCGCCCTGCGTGCCCCGGTCGCCCGCTCCGCCCAGCGGGTAGGGCTTGCCGTCGGGATACGCGACGTTCACGGTGTACTTCCCGTGGGGTGAACCCTGAGGACTTCACCTGCCACTGGGTGTCCGCCCCCACACATGTACCGCTGACCTCGACCCGCGGGTCACCCGCCGCAGCGACTGAGGCACTCGACGAGACGGAACTCGACGGCCCGGCACTGCCCTTGTCTCCGTTTCCACCCCAGAGCATGACTGCCCCGGCCACCACCGCCGCGATGCCGGCCACTCCCAGGCCTACGATCACGGCGCGCCGTAACGCGGACGTTCCGCCGGCGGGTGCGGTGGGCGTGGACTCAGGTGTTTCGGCCCCGGGGGCGGGTGTGGCAGGTGTTTCCGCGACCTGGCGGGACTCCTGTTCCGCTTCGAACCGGTCGTGCCAGTAGTCGAGAACGTCCCAGTTCTCCGGCAGGGCCGGGGCCGAGCTCCGTCGGAGATCTTCGCCCGACAGATTTCGATGATCCGCTCGAAGAACGCCCAGTCGGTCGTTTCGGAGTTGATTAATCCACTCATCTTCGTGGTGCTGACGTGAAGATCCCTTTCCGCGATCCCTTTCTGTGTGAGCCCGCACATCTTGATCAATTTCTGTACGTCCGCCCGAAAGGATCCGTCGGGTTTCGTCACACCCGTCACGGCATCGTCGTTCATGGCCCCACCTTCCACGCAAGCACCGACGGTGCCGACTATCCCTCATGTGCCCCGGGACCATTCCGGAATTCCCGCGGAATCCGGCTGACCAGGAAAGATTCCGGAACGTCGACTTTTCCTGGCTCCCGCCAGGAACGGATGTTGGAGTGAGGACCATGACACTCCCCATCCCGCACGACATCGGCCCGCTCGCCCTCATGGGAGCCGGGATCGCGCTGATCGCGGTCGCGATCGTGGCGGCCCTCAACCCGCCCACCGCGTCCGGGGCGACGACGGTTTCACCGGCCGTGACGAACCGGCGTCTGGACGCCTGGATCTTCTTCGCCATTCTCGTCTTCGCCGTGGTGCTGATCGCTTTCGGTACGAGCACTTCTCAACTGACAGGAATCGGAGCGTTGGTGGTCGCGTGCGCCGGCGCATGGTTCCGGAAAGGGCGCTCGGGCGAATCCGCTCCGAACCGCACGGACACCGGGACCATCCACGCGAAGTTCCCGGTATCGAGTACAAGCGCACCTGGAAGTCCGACGGCACGAAGGACCTGGACGAAAAAACCGGCTGACCTCAGGGGAAAACCCTCACACCCTCCCCACGTATGCCGATCCCGAGCCATCGCATGCAACGCCTCCACATCCGCCGGCTTCAACACCCCGCCCGTTCTTGCCAGGCCGGAGAGTTCCGTGTCCTGGAGTACGCGGACTTCGCGGAGCGGGGTCGTCATCGTGATGTCGGCCGGGCCGGAGAGGGCGAGGACCGGGTGGACCTCGGCTGTCAGGGCGTAGGAGGCTCGGGCCGCGTCGGAGCGGGTTCGGCGGAGGAGGGGAGGGGGTCTCGGCGGCCCAGGGTGACCATGGGGTCGGCCACCTGGACGCGTTGTTTGCGGGCGTACAGGGTGTGCAGGGCGTAGAGGCCGCCGGGGCCGATCAGCAGGTGGTGGAGGCGGTCGCCGCCGGGGAGGGGGATGGAGTGGAGGGCGTGCCAGCCCGCGCCGTCGAGGGCGTCGAGGGCCTCGCCCACCGCCTGTTCCGCGGTGAGGGCGCGGCGGCGGGGGTCGGGGCGGAGCCGGTGCTGGGGGCCCGGGTCGCGGTCGAGGGCCACGTGGAGGGCCTCGCCGGGGCGGTTGGGGGCCAGGTCGTCGTCGGGGTGGAGGGTCAGGCGGGCCAGCTCCGCGGGGGTCGGCACCGGTGGCGGTCCCACCGTGACCGGGCCGGTGAGGAAGGGACCGAGGGCGTGCAGGACGTCCTCTCTGCGGTCCTCGCTCAGCAGGTTGATCCGGGCCGCCTCCCTGTCGTACCAGGCGACGTTCCTTCCGTCGGTGTGACAGACGTACAGCCGTTCCTGACCATGGCGCCAGGTCGGTATCACGCGCAGTCCGCTCATGCACCATCACCCCCGACCATGGGAACAGGCGGGGTGCTCAAGGGGCAAGAACCCGGTTACCTTTGGGTCAGTCGCTGGGGCTTGGGGAGGCGCCGTTGCGGACGCGCAGGAAGCAACCCGACGTACCCGCTCCGGACACTCCGTGGAGCGAGATCACGCCCGGTCTGTGGATGGGCGGGCACGAGTTCCGGGGACGTTCGGGGCAACGGGAGTTCGCGGTGGTGCGCGACGAGTTCGATCTCGTACAGACACTGCTGCGGTTGCCGGGGCACGGCCCCGACCCGGGCATCGAGCACCAGGTCTGGCCGATTCCGGACGGTCCGCTGGACGGGACACAGCTGGCCGGCGTCATGCGGCTCGCGGTCGCCGCCTGTGACGCGCTGGACGCGGGGCGGAAGGTGCTCGTCCGCTGCTATCACGGCTACAACCGGTCGGGCCTGGTCGTCGCCCACGCGCTGGTCCGCCGCGGGCACTCCACCGAGGAGGCGATACGGCTGATCCGCGCCCGCCGGTCCCCGTGGGCACTCCACAACGAACTGTTCGTCGAGTACCTGAGGACGGGCCTGTCCACGGCCCGGCTGCTGGAGGAACTGGCCGAGTAATCGTTTCCCCCGTTCCACCGGGACACACGAACAAAAGGGACTTCCCTACGAATAGGGTGTACGGGTCACACACCCGCGCCCCGCAGGAGAGCAGTGCCCCCAGTCGCCCCCGCCGTCCCGGCCGCCCCGCGCGCGCAGTCCGCACCACCGCCGCCGTCGCCCTGCTGCTGGCGACCGCCGTGGCCTGCGGTGACACCGGCGCACTGCGGGGCGCGGGGGCGACCCCGACGGCGACGAGCCCCGCCAGACTCTGGCCGAATCTGTCGCCCGCCGCCTCCCCCGCCTACGACTTCGACGAGGCGGACACGGAGACCGTGAAGGGCATCACCGTCCCCGGCGACGACATCCACAAGGTCGACCCGGTCGCCGTCGTACGCGCGGAGATCGCCGCGCACCCCAGCGACTACGGGGGCGCCAAGGCGCCGTACCGCGGAACCGGTGACCGCGTCGCCGACTGCGGGAAGGGCGGGGACCGCGGCGCCTGTCCCGTCCTCAAGCCCTACTACCGCGACCTCACCGGCGACGGACGCGACGACCTGACGCTCGGGTTCCGGCTGCTGCCGACCAAGATGACGGCCGTGCGGGTCTACACCGTCGAGAAGCACAGGCTGGTGCAGGTCATGGCCAACGACGACGCCGTCAGCGGGGTCGAACTCGCCGGGCATTCGGTGATCATCCGCTCGCCCTCGGAGCTGGCGGGGTACGAGTACCGCGTGCAGTGGACCTGGGACGCGGATCAGAAGGCGATGCTGCTGACCCACGACGAGTTCCTGCGGACGGGGAGCCGTAAGCACGGGGTGCGGCGGGCGACTCCGGCCGCGCCCGGCGCCCTCACGTCCTCTTCCGCGTCCCCCTCGGCCACGCCGTGACCCGGCTCGTGCTGCCCCGGTGGGCCGGGACCCTCGCCTTCAAGGCCGGCGTGTTCATCACCGTGATGTGCTGCGCGCTGGCCGCCCTGCTCGGTGTCCTCGTGCATGTCTCGGTGACCGACCAGACCGTCGGGCAGGCCCGTGACCTCGCGTTGTCGCGGCTGCGGACGGCGACGACCCAGTACGAGGCCGGGGACTCGCTCGTGCACGGCGCCGGTGTCGACTCCGCGGATCTGCCGGTGGCGTTGCGGCGGTTGGCGGCCGGCGGGGAGCGCGGCACGATGGTCGGCAGGCACCGGGGCGGCCCACGATGTGGGCGGCGGGTCCCGCCGACGACGACCGGGTGCTGGCCGTGGCCGTCGACTACTCGCAGGGGGCGGGCACCATCGCCGGGCTCGACCGGGCGATCTTCTGGTCCTCAGGCCTGGCGATCGGGGCGACGCTGCTGGTCGGCGCGTTCGCGGTGACCCGGGTGACGCGGCGGCTGCACGGGACGGCGCAGGTGGCGCGGCGGATCAGCGCGGGTGACCTGGACGCGCGGGTGGACGATCCCCGCACGAAGGACGCGAACCTGCCGCAGGACGAGGTGGCCGCGGTGGCCGCCGCGCTGGACACGATGGCGTCGTCGTTGCAGGGCAAGCTGCTGACCGAGCAGCGGTTCACGGCGGATGTGGCACACGAGTTGCGTACGCCGTTGACCGGGTTGCACGCGGCGGCCGAGCTGCTGCCTCCGGGGCGGCCCACCGAGTTGGTGCGGGATCGGGTGGCCGCGTTGCGGACGCTGACCGAGGACCTGTTGGAGATCTCCCGGCTCGATACGCGGCGGGAGAAGGTGGAGCTGGACACCGAGCGGTTGGGGGCGCTGGCCGAGCGGGTGGTGCGGGGGCCGGGGGCGGGGGTGAGGTCGTCGTCGTGCGGGACGAGTGGGTGGAGACGGACCGGCGGCGGCTGGAGCGGGTGCTGGGGAATCTTGTCGCGAACGCGCATCGGCATGGGCGGGGGCGGTCGTGGTGACCGTGGAGGGGGCGGTGGTGACTGTGCGGGATCACGGGGACGGGTATCCGGAGTACCTCGTGGCGCATGGGCCGCAGCGGTTCCGTACGGAGGGCGGGGCTACGGGGCATGGGTTGGGGCTGACCATCGCGCTCGGACAGGCGGAGGTGTTGGGGGCGCGGTTGGAGTTCTCCAACGCGGTTGACGGTGGGGCGGTGGCGACTCTGACGTTGCCCTCCGCGGGGGTTAGTCGAGAGCTCGGGCGGGCGGGGCGCGTTGTCGGCTTGCGGTCGCGTGCGGCTGGTCGCGCCCGCGCGGCGGAGCCGCGTGTCAGCACAGCCCCGCACCCCTGAAGGGCGCGCTTGCGCGGGCGTGTTCAGGTGCGCCGCGTGCGGGGGCGTGCTCGTGTGGACCAGTGTGACGAGCGGGGTCCCGCTCCTCCCTCCTAATGTGGCGAATAGTCAGGTTCGTCCCACTTCTGGAGGTACCCCATGTCCCTCAGCCTCTCCCTGCGTCGTCTTGGGATAGCGGTCGCCGCCGGTGCGCTGGTCAGCGTCGCGGCCGTCACTCCTGCCGTGGCCGACGGCGACTGGGGTGACGAAGACCCGGGTGTCAGCCGTCAGGACGACGGTGGGTGGAACCAGCGCGGCGACGACGACTTCGACGGCCGCGGGGACTACGACCACCAGGGCGACCACGACAACCCGCGGCTGTACCGGGGTGTCGTCACCGCCGACCGACTCGCCCTGCGCTCCCGCCCGGACCGCGGCAGCAGGGTCATCCGGTACGCCTACCGCGGTGAGCGCGTCTCGATCTTCTGCAAGACGGGCGGCTCGAACGTCCAGGGCAACCCGCTCTGGTACCTCCTCACGGACGGCACCTGGGCCTGGGGCTCGGCGCGGTACATCGACAACATCGGCCCCGCCCCGCGCTGGTGCTGACGGTCGAGACACACGCACCACCCAAGGCACACAACCCGCACCATTTGGGTAAGTTCCGGACATGACCAACGCCGGAACCACCGTCACAGCGGACCTTCCCACGCCCGCTGTACGCCTCCCCGGCGCCGTGGCATCGAACTCACCCTCATCGTCGTGGCCGTACTCCTCTCCGTGTACGGCTACTGCGCTGTCGGTCTCGCCAAGAACGGCACGGTCCCGCCCGGCGCCGCCGGCTACGGCGCCGGGCTCGGCGTGCTCGCCCTCGTCGCGCACATCGCGGTGCGCCTGCGGGCGCCGTACGCCGACCCGCTCCTCCTGCCGATCGGGGTCCTGCTCAACGGCCTGGGGCTCGTCCTCATCTACCGGCTCGACCTGGAGACCCCGGGCGACCGGGCGGCGCCCACCCAACTCGTGTGGTCGACGCTGGGCGTGACCCTCTTCATCGTCGTGGTGCTCGCCCTGCGCGACCACCGCGTCCTGCAGCGCTACGCGTACGTCTGTGTGGCCGCCGCGCTCGCCCTGCTCACCCTCCCGGTCTTCTTCCCGGCCGTGAACGGGGCCCGGATCTGGATCCGGATCGCCGGATTCTCCATCCAGCCGGGCGAGTTCGCGAAGGTGCTGCTGGCGGTCTTCTTCGCCGCGTACCTCGCGGCCAACCGCAACGCGCTCGCCTACGCCGGCCGCCGCGTCTGCGCCTCCAACTCCCCACCGGGCGCGTGCTGGGCCCGATCGTCGCGATCTGGCTGCTGAGCGTGGGCGTCCTGGTCCTGGAACGCGACCTGGGCACCTCGCTCCTCTTCTTCGGCCTGTTCGTGACCCTCCTCTACGTCGCCACCGGCCGCACCGGCTGGATCGCGGTCGGCCTGCTGCTCGCGGCCCTCGGCGCGGTCGCCGTCGGCCGGTTCGAACCGCATGTGCACAGCCGTGTGCAGGACTGGCTGCACCCCTTCGCGTCGATCGACGCGGGCCACGGACCCAACCAACTCGCCCAGTCCCTCTTCGCGTTCGCGGCCGGCGGCATGCTCGGCACGGGCCTGGGTCTCGGCCACTCGATCCTCATCGGCTTCGCCGCGAAGTCGGACTTCATCCTGGCCACAGCGGGCGAGGAACTGGGCCTGGCCGGTCTCTCCGCGATCTTCATCCTCTACGGCCTGCTCGTCGAGCGCGGCTACCGGGCGGGGCTGGCGCTGCGCGACCCGTTCGGGCGGCTGCTCGCGGTCGGGCTCGCGTCGATCGTCGCGCTCCAGGTGTTCGTGATCGCGGGCGGGGTGACCGGGCTGATCCCGCTGACCGGCATGGCGATGCCGTTCCTCGCCCAGGGCGGCTCCTCGGTCGTCACCAACTGGGCGATCGTGGCCCTGCTGATCCGGCTGAGCGACTCGGCCCGCCGTCAGTACGACATCGAGGTGGCCGCGTGACCGACACCATGACCCGCCACATCCGCCTCGCCGCGGCCTTCTGCATCCTGCTCCTGCTGGCCCTGCTGGTGAACGCCACCCGCGTCCAGATCTTCCAGTCCCGCTCCTACGACGGCAACATCGCCAACCGCCGCCACACCATCGCCCGTTACGACCAGCCCAGGGGCCGCATCCTCGTCGGCGGCAAGCCGGTCACCGGCTCCCGCGACTCCGGCGAGCAGCTCCGCTACGAACGGACGTACAGGGACGGCCCGTTGTACGCCCCGGTCACCGGCTTCGCCTCACAGGAGTACGGCACGTCGTTCCTGGAGCACTCCGAGGACGGCATCCTCTCCGGCACCGACTCGATGCTCTCGCCGTTCCCCCTGTGGAACGACCTCACGCGCGGCCAGAACCCCGGCGGCAACGTCGTCACCACCCTCAACCCGGCCGCGCAGAAGGCGGCTTACGACGGGCTCGGCACCCGCACCGGCGCGGTCGCCGCGATCGAACCGTCGACCGGCCGCGTCCTCGCCCTGGTCTCGACCCCGTCCTACGACCCCGGCAGCCTCTCCGGCAACGGCCGCTCGGCGAACCGCAGTTGGGCCCGCCTGAACGCGGACCCGGACAAGCCGATGCTCAACCGGGCGGTACGGCAGACCTATCCGCCGGGTTCGACGTTCAAGGTGGTCACCGCGGCGGCGGCGCTGGACGCGGGGGTGGTGACGGACCTGGACGCGGCGACCAAGTCCCCGACCCGTACAGACTTCCCGGCACGACGACGATCCTCACGACGACGGGGGCGACGGCTGCGCGGACGCGCCGCTCCGGTCCGCCTTCGAGTGGTCCTGCAACACGGTGTTCGCGAAGCTGGGCGTCGATGTCGGCGTCGAGGCCATGAGCACCACGGCGGAGGCGTTCGGCTTCAACGACACCGGGGTGCGGATTCCCTTCTCGGTCTCTCCCAGCACCTTCGACACCTCCCTGGACAAGGCCCAGTTGGCGCTGTCGTCGATCGGGCAGTACAACACGCGGGCCACGCCGTTGCAGATGGCGATGGTCGCGGCGGCGGTCGCGAACGGCGGGCTGCTGCGGGAGCCGTACCTGGTGGAGCGGACGACCCGGCGGGGCGGCGAGACGGTGTCGACGAACGGCCCGCGCCCGGTCCGCCAAGCCATGCGCCCGGCAACCGCCGTACAGATGAGGGAACTCATGGAGGACGTGGTCACCGAGGGCACCGGCACGAACGCGGCGATCCCCGGCGCGACGGTCGGCGGCAAGACCGGCACCGCGCAGCACGGCATCGGCAACGCCGGTACGCCGTATGCCTGGTTCGTGTCCTGGGCGCAGGGCGAGCGGGACATCGAGCCGAAGGTGGCGGTCGCGGTGGTGGTGGAGGACGCGTCGGCGGACCGCTCGGACATCAGCGGCGGCGGGGACGCGGCGCCGATCGCGAAGGCGGTGATGGAGGCGGTGCTCGGGTCCTGAGACGGGGGCACCCGGGGCCGAGCGCGCCGGCCGGTCCTCGGCGGCGACGGGGAGGTTCGAGCGGGTGCGGGAGGCGATGACCGGGCTGGGCCGTTCGGTCCGGAAACACGGTCGGAGGCGGCCTCGCCGTACGGCGGACAACGGCGGACGACGGCGGATACGTGGAACCCGGGCCAAGAAGTCGCACCGAGGGGATTGACGAGCTTGCTGACAAGCAGTCTCATAAGACCCTGGGGTGTGACCCGGGTAACACGCGAGCCGTGAGGTGGGAGAACCATGACGACGCTGACCGAAGCCGACGCGGTCGACGGGCTGCGCGACGCGCTCGGCCTGCTCAAGGACCGTGAGCAGGTGGCCGAGCGGCTGCTCGCCTCCTCCGCCAGGCACTCCTTCGACCCCGACAAGGAACTCGACTGGGACGCACCCTTCGAGGACGGCAAGTGGTTCTGGCCGCCGGAGCTGGTGTCCCTGTACGACACCCCGCTCTGGAAACGGATGGGCGAGGAGCAGCGCATCCTGCTCTCACAGCACGAGGCCGCGGCGCTCGCGTCCCTCGGCATCTGGTTCGAGCTGATCCTGATGCAGCTGCTCGTCCGGCACATCTACGACAAGGCGGCGACCAGTGCGCATGTGCGCTACGCGCTCACCGAGATCGAGGACGAGTGCCGGCACTCGAAGATGTTCGCGCGGCTGATCTCGCGGGGCGAGACCCCCTGGTATCCGGTGAGCCGGGCCCATCAGAACCTGGGGCGGCTGTTCAAGACCATCTCCACGACGCCCGGTTCGTTCACGGCGACGCTGCTCGGTGAGGAAGTCCTCGACTGGATGCAGAGGTTGACGTTTCCGGACGAGCGGGTGCAGCCGTTGGTGCGGGGCGTGACGCGGATTCATGTCGTCGAGGAGGCTCGTCATGTGCGGTACGCGCGTGAGGAGTTGCGGCGGCAGATGATCACCGCGCCTCGGTGGTCCCAGGAGTTCACCCGGGTCACTTCCGGGGAGTTCGCGCGGATCTTCTCCATCGCCTTCGTCAATCCCGAGGTCTACACGAACGTGGGTCTCGATCGGGACGAGGCGGTGGCTCAGGTGCGGGCGAGTGGGCATCGGCGGGAGGTCATGCAGAACGGGTCGAGGAAGCTGACGGAATTCCTGGACGACATCGGTGTGCTGCGGGGTGTCGGGCGACGGCTGTGGAAGGCGTCCGGGCTATTGGCTTGAGTTCAGAGTGCGGGTGAGTGGGGGGTCGCGCAGTTCCCCGCGCCCCTGAAAGACATTGGCCGGCCTGCGTTTTCAGGGGGCGCGGGGCGCGACCAGCCACGACGTGCCCGCGGGCCGCCCGACTACCCTGCACCCATGACCCCCGCCGCGCCCGCCTACCGCCGCCTCAGCGTCGAGGAGCGGCGCAGCCAGCTCCTGGACGCCTCGCTCACCCTCTTCGCGCACCGCGCTCCCGAGGAGGTCTCCCTCGACGACGTGGCGGAGGCGGCCGGGGTCTCGCGGCCCCTGGTGTACCGGTATTTCCCGGGCGGCAAGCAGCAGTTGTACGAGGCCGCGCTCAGGTCCGCCGCCGACGAACTCCAGCAGTGCTTCGACGAACCCCGCGAGGGCCCCCTCGTCGCCCGCCTCGCCCGCGCCCTGGACCGCTACCTCGGCTTCGTCGACCAGCACGACGCCGGTTTCAGCGCCCTCCTCCAGGGCGGCAGCGTCGTGGAGACATCCCGTACGACGGCCATCGTGGACGGCGTCCGCAGGGCCGCCGCCGTGCACATCCTCAGCCATCTCGGGGTCGCCGACCCCGGGCCCCGGCTGCGCATGACCGTACGGATGTGGATCACGGCCGTGGAAGCGGCGTCGCTGATCTGGCTCGACGAGGACAAGGAACCGCCGCTCGACGAGTTGCGGGACTGGCTGGTGGAGCAGTTCGTGGCGGTGCTGTCGGTGACCGCACGGCGGGACCCGCAGACCGCCGCGCTGGTCCAGGGTCTCGCGGTGGATGGCTGAGACTGGTCCCGTGAAGAGCGAAGAGACCCCGTTCGAGGGCGGCCCGATGGACGGGCGTTCCCTGCCCGTGCTGCTCGGCCCGACCGGCACCCCGCCGAAGACGTACCGCATCCCGGTCCCAGACGACGCCGGCGGCCCGCCCACGGTCCTCGTCTACCGCCGGGTCCCCCGCGCCCACAGCAAACGGCTCGGCCTCCCCAAGGGCTGGAAGTACGAATACGACCCCCAAGGAAAGCCCGGCAGCGGACTCAGGTGGCCCTGGACCAAGCCAGACGCCACGCCGGGCGGCAAGCCGGACGACACCCACGAGTGACCGGGTTACGCCGAACCGCGCACACCCGGCGCGCGGACCCGCCGGCCCCGGCTGATGCTCACGGTGCGGGGCGGATGGCCCGCCGCGCACCGGAGGTGATGACGTGTCAGGAAGGCTCCTGCGTCTGGTCTGTACGGCTACGGTGGCGGCCGGCACCGTACTCGCGCCGCTGCCCGCCGCCGCCGTACCCGAACCCCCGGCGCCCGGACAGCGCCCTGTCGCCGAGCTCCTGACGGATCTTCAGTCCCTCTATCAGGGTGCCGAACAGGCCACGGAGACGTACAACGCCACCGAGGAGCAGCTGAAGAAGCAGCGCGCCGAGGTCGACCGGCTCGACTCCGAACTGACCCGCGCCCGTCTCTCCCTCCACGACAGCCGCGGTGCCGCGGGACGGCTGGCCCGGGAGCAGTACCAGAACAGCACCGCCATCTCCCCGTACGTCCGTCTCCTGCTCGCCCGCGATCCGCAGCACGCGCTCGACGAGGGCCATGTCATCGGGCAGTTGGCGCGGGAGCGGGCCGAGACGATCGGCCGGCTGGTCGGCACCGAGAAGAAGAGCGACGGCCTGGCCCGCGCGGCCCGCAAGGCCCTGGACGGTCAACTCACCCTGGCCGCGCGGCAGAAGAAGGAGCGCGACGAGGTGCGGCAGCGCCTGGCCGACGTCGAGAAACTCCTCACCGCCCTGACCCCCGACCAACTCACCGCGCTCGCCGACTTCGAGAAGACCGACGTCGACAAGGCCCAGCAGAAACTGGTCACTTCAGGCGCCCTGGGCGACGACAACCGCGAACCCTCCCGAGCCGGGGACCGCGCCCTGCGCTACGCCGTCCAGCAGATCGGCAAGCCGTACGAGTGGGGCGCGGAGGGCCCGAAGACCTACGACTGCTCCGGCCTGACCTCGCAGGCCTGGGCCCACGCAGGCACCCCCATCCCCGAACGAGCCAGGAACAGTGGGCCCACCTGCCGAGAATCCCGCTGCGGTCTCTGCGCCCGGGTGACCTGGTGATCTACTTCCCAAAGGCAACCCACGTCGCCCTGTACCTGGGCGACGGCAAGGTGGTGCAAGCCCCGAGAACTGGCGAGAAGATCCAGGTCTCCCCGATCGCGACCTACCCGATCCTGGGAGCCGTACGCCCGGACGGGCGCCCCAAAGGGGCGCGGGGAACTGCGCGCTCAGCCACAACGAACCACTGGCCGCGAACTCCCCGCAACCCCGACGGCGCCTAGGCCCCGGCGACAGAGGCCAGGTACGCCCCGGTCTTCTCCGGCTCATAGAAGAAGTTCTCGAAGTCCGCGGGGTTGTCGAACCCGTTGGCGAACCGATCCGCCACCGGCGGCAACTGCCCAGCCGACCCGATGAGGTTGAGAATGTGCTCCGGCGGCGGAGCCAACATCGCGTTGGTCCACTTGGTGACGTGCTGAGCCGTCTCCCAGTAACGCTCGAACGTGGCCGACATCCAGTCCCCGTCGAACTCCTTCTCCCCGTGCTCAAGAATCGACGCGAGATAGGAAGCCGCGCACTTGGACGCAGAGTTGGACCCCTGCCCGGTGATCGGGTCATTGGCGACGACGACGTCCGCGACACCCAACACCAGTCCACCACCGGGAGTTGACCCACCGGGTTACGGACGGTGGGCGCGTACCGCCCCGCCAACGTCCCACCCGCGTCGGTCAGTTCGACCCCGCGCGCCCGCTCGTACTCCCACGGCGTGAACTTCTCCATGAGTTCCAGGGTCAGGGAGAGGTGCCGCGCCGGGTCCTTGATGCCGTGGAAGGCGTCCACCGGGCCACCGGGTATGCCCTCCCAGAACAGGATGTCCGCGCGCCCCGACGTGGTGAGCGTCGGCATGACGAACAACTCGCCCACCCGGGCACCAGGTTGCAGCGGACCGCCTCGAACCCGGGGTGCTCCGGGCGCGGTCCGAGACCGTGGACGTAGGAGACCGCCAGCGCCCGCTGCGGCTCGGTGTACGGGGACCGCTCCGGGTCGCGGGCGAACATCGAGACCAGCTCGCCCTTGCCCGCCGACACCAGCACGAGGTCGTACGTACGGGAGAAGTAGTCGAGGTCACCAACCGCTGCGCCATGGATGACCAGTTGGCCGCCGCGCTGCGCGAACGTCTCCATCCAGCCGGCCATCTTCACCCGCTGGTCGACCGACTGCGCGTACCCGTCGAGCTTGCCCACCCAGTCGATCGCGCGCTGCGTCGGACCCGGGTCGTGCGAACCGGGGCCGCGACCGAGACGCCGAGTCCCTCGATCTTCGGGGCCTGGGACTCCCAGAAGTTCAGCTGGAGATCGCGCTCGTGCCGCAGTGCCGTGGTGAACATGCACTGCGTCGACATGACCCGCCCGGAGCGGATCTCGTCCGCCGTCCGGTTGGACATCAGGGTGACCTCGTACCCGTGCGACTGGAGTCCGAGGGCGAGTTGGAGCCCGGACTGGCCGGCTCCGACGACGAGTATCTTCCGCATGCGGGTGGTGGCTCCTTGGTCGCGACTACTCAGGGGTGACGTCCAGCGCGTGGGCGACGAGCGCCAACAGGGTCTCGATGGCCGAAATCCGCCGCCGCGCATCCATGATCATGACAGGTACGTGCGCGGGGATCGTCAGGGCCTCCCGCACGTCCTCCGGGTCGAACCGCTCGCTGCCCACGAAGTGGTTGACCGCGACGACGTACGGCAGCCCGCAGCTCTCGAAGTAGTCCAGCGCGGGGAAACAGTCCTTGAGGCGGCGGGTGTCGGCCAGCACCACGGCGCCTATCGCGCCGCGCACCAGGTCGTCCCACATGAACCAGAACCGCTGCTGCCCCGGCGTACCGAAGAGGTAGAGGACCAGGTCGTCGTCGAGCGTGAGACGGCCGTAGTCCATGGCGACCGTGGTGGTCACCTTGTCCGGGGTGCCCGTGAGGTCGTCGGTCTCCTCGCTGGCCTCGGTCATCAGCGCCTCCGTCTGGAGGGGCTGGATCTCGGAGACGGCGCCGACCATGGTGGTCTTGCCGACGCCGAAGCCGCCGGCCACCACGATCTTCGTGGCGACGGGCGCGCGCGTACGGTCCTGCTGCCAGGGGCCGCAGCTCCTCTTCGTCGAGGAGCGGGGAGACGCCGTAGGCGGCGGCGTCAGAGACGACGGAGTCCACTCAGCACCTTTTCCAGCAGAGCGCGGTCAGGACGGCCCGTACCGTGAGCGGTTCCGGTTCCGTACACACGGATCTTTCCCTGGTCGGCGAGATCGCTCAGGAGCACGCGGACCACACCGAGCGGCATCTTCAGCAGCGCGGCGATCTCGGCCACCGTACGCATACGGCGGCAGAGTTCGACGATGGCCCGCATCTCCGGCATGACCCGGGTGTTGAGGGAACCGTTCGTCAACTCCTTGCGCTCCTCCGGGGCTTCGAGCGCCGCCACGAAGGTCTCCACGAGGAGGACATGGCCGAATCGGGTACGGCCGCCGGTGAGCGAGTAGGGGCGAACCCGGGCGGGTTTGCGCTCGCCGCCGCGCACCGGGAGCTTGTTGGGCGTACGGCTCATCGCGCACTCCCGGTGGTCGCGTCCTCGAGGGATTTCCGTAGCTCGCTGCGGAGTTCGGGCGTCAGGACGTGGCCGGCCCGGCCGACGAAGAGCGCCATGTGGTACGCCACGACGCTCATGTCGCAGTCCGCGGAGCCGTGCACGCCGAGCAGCGAGCCGTCGCTGATCGACATCACGAAGAGGCTGCCCTCCTCCATGGCGACCATGGTGTGCTTCACCGGGCCTGAGTCCATCAGCTTCGCGGCGCCGATGGTGAGGCTGCCGATGCCGGAGACGATGGTGGCGAGGTCGGCGGCCGAGCCGCGCGGGCCCGAACGCTTCGCCTCCACGGCCTCCTTGGCCTCGGCGTTCCTCCCTGGATCGGAGGACAGGAGCAGCAGCCCGTCGGAGGAGACGACCGCGACCGACTGGATGCCGGGCACCTCCTCGACGAGGTTGCTCAGCAGCCAGTGCAGGTTGCGGGCTTCACTGCTCAGTCCGAAGGTACTGGGCGCGGTCAACTGCTTGCCTCCTCGACGGTGCCCCCCGTGCGTTCCTCGGATCGTGCGGTCGCGCTGCTGCGCGGTGCCGGGACCGGGTTCTGGCCGGTCTGTTCGGCGATCTCCGCTTCTACTTCGCGGTAGCCGGCGGAGGCTCCCGCGCGGAAGCCGCCCAGTCTGCGGCGGAGGGCGTCGGCGTCGACCGTGCCGGTCCGCTGGCGCGGGGCCTGGGCGGGTTGGGTGAGCTTGGGGGTGCGTTTGGGGAGGCCCTTGTCGGTGACAGGGTCCTCGTCCTGGGCTCGTTCGTGTTCCACGGCTTCGGCTTCGCCTTCAGCCGTGTACTTGTTCCCACCCGCACCGACCGTGCGGCTTTCGTGGCCGGGTGCGGGTGGCCCCTGTGGGGCGGACTCGCCGTCGGCGGCTTTCGGGTCCTCCGTCGCCAGGGGCAGCAGGAGTTCCATCGTCATCTCCGCGGGAGACTCCGCCGGGATCTCCACCGGAGCCTCCCTCGGCGCGTCCGCCGAAGGTTCCGCCGGGGTCTCCCGTACCGCCTGCTCCGCCAGCGCGACCAGCGGGTCCTCGTGGTCCGAACGGCCGTGCAGGACGTTGGAGTTGGACTCCGCTGTGGCGCCGGGGAGGGAGTAGGAGTGGGTGTCGCCGGTGGCGAGCGGGGTGGCGGAGGGACGGCTGACGTGGGGGCCGCGGGGAGGAGCGGGCTGGGGAGGACCACCACCGCCGCGATGCCGCCCTGCTTCTGGTCGCGGAGCTGGACGCGGACGCCGTGGCGGTGGGCCAGGCGGGCCACCACGTACAGGCCGAGGCCGAGGCCCTCCTCGCCCTCCTGGTCGTAGGGGAGTCCGGGTCGAACTCGGTGAGACGGGCGTTGAGGCTGGTCATGCGGGTGGCGGTCATGCCGATGCCCTCGTCCTGGACGGAGAGCATGACCTCGCCGTTCTCCAGGAGCCAGCCGGCGATCTCGACGGGGGCGTCCGGCGGGGAGAACGACGTGGCGTTCTCCATCAACTCCGCCAGGAGGTGGCTGATGTCGTCGGCCGCGTAGCCCGCCACGTGCGCGTGCGGCGGGAGCGCCGAGATGCGGACGCGTTCGTAGCGCTCGATCTCGCTGACCGCGGCGCGGACCACGTCCACCAACGGGACGGGACCCGCGTGCTGTTGGACGTGTTCGGTGCCCGCGAGGACGAGGAGGTTCTCGCTGTGGCGGCGCATCACCGTAGCGAAGTGGTCGAGCTTGAAGAGGGTGGAGAGGCGGTCGGGGTCCTGCTCGCGCTCCTCCAGGCCCTCGATGACGGCGAGTTGGCGCTCGACCAGGCCCAGCGTGCGCAGCGCGAGGTTGACGAAGGTGCCGCCGATGCTGGTGCGCAGCCGCTCCAACTGCTCAGCGGAGCCGGTGACTTCGGCACGGAGTTCCTCGCGGGCGTCGGCCATCTTCTGGCGCTGGCCGACGAGGTGCTTGCGGTCGGCCTCCAGGGTGGCGATGCGCTCGTGGAGGGCGGCGGCGTGCGCGTGCAGGGCGTTGACCGAGCGGACGACCTGGGCGAACTCGTCGTTGCGGCCGGTGAACTTGATGGGCTCCTCGGCCCCCGGGTCCTCGGCCTCGGCCAGCCGCGTCGAGCCCCGGCGCAGGACGGAGAGCGGGCGGGTGAGGGTGCGGGCCATGGCGGTGGCGATGCCCACGGCGAGCAGCATGAGGGCGCCGAGGATCGCGATGCGCAGTTCCAGCGCCTTGACGTCGTCGTCGCGGAGCTGGGCGAGGTCCTTGGCGCGGTCGACGTAGAGCGCGGACTCCTCGCCGCGCATCAGGTCGACCCGGGCGGAGAGCGCCGCGTCGAGCTTCTTGGTGCTGGTGTCCAACTGGTCGTCGGGCAGCGTGGGCTGGGCGGTGAGGGAGGTGAGGTACTTCTCGGCGGAGTTGACCTCGGTCCCGGTGACCGTGGAGTCGTAGCCCGCGACGGCGTCCTTCGTGGCGGTCTCGCGGAAGTCGGCGAGGGCCGCGTCGGAGCGCAGCCGGGCCTGCTGGGCGGCGGCGCTGAGGGCGTCGCGCTCCTTGGTCTGGGCCTTGGTGGAGGTGGACTCGGTGACCGGCAGGCCGGTGATCGGGCTGATGACCGTCTCGGTGGTCGACGGCACGTTCAGGGCGGCGAGGAGCAACCCGCGTGTGGCGGCGGCCTGTTGGACGGCGGCGTCGAGTTCGGCGAGCGCGTAGGCGCCGGAGCCGGCCCGCGGCGGCATCTTCTCGGCCAACTGTTCGGCCAGCCGGTGCAGTTCGGTGATGGCGCCGGAGTACGCGTCGTGCGCCTCCAGCGCGCTGCTCTTGCCGGTGAGCGCGGCCCGTCGTACGGCGGCGACGTCGTCGAGGTCCGAGCGGAGCGCGGCCGGGATGTCGGTGTCGGCGCGGAGCTCGTCGACCTGGCGGTCGACGCGGGCGCTGCGGTCCTCGGCGGGGGCCTGGGACTTGGGGCGCCCGGCGGCGATGTACGAGGTGACCTCGTCCCGCTCGTCGGCGAGGGAGTGCGCGAGCGACAGCGCGTCCTGGGTCTGCCCGGCGAGGGTCACCAGGTCCTGGGAGTCGCTCAGTTGGCCCGAGGCGGTGATCAGGAGGGGACACCGGCCGCCGCGATGGCGGCGGCCACGACGGCCACCGCGATGATGAGCCGGTTGCGCACGTGGGTACGGCGTCCCTTGCCCGCGGGGTCGGGCACGGCGGCACCGGTGGCGCCCCCTGAGGGGCCGTCTGCTTGCCTGTGCGCCGCGGCCGCTTTTTCTGCACCGGTGCTCGCATTCCTGACTCGTGATACCCATGGGCCCGGGTGACGCTCCGTCACTCCGGTACGGCGACCCTCCCAGTGCCGGTAGGCAGCGGTCGCGCATCGTCCGGCCCGCCACCCGAAGGAGTGAACCCCGGACGGGAGTTGGCGGGCAAGTTCCGGCGGGCCGTCCAAGGGGGCCCCGCGCCGGGCCGGTTGGACGTGAGCGGCGGGCTTTGGCAGGATTCGCCGCCACGCATTCCCGGAGTGATCCATTCCCACCCAAAGCAGGCGTCTGACCTGCACGAGTGCGCCCATTCGACCGTGCGTGCCAACTTTTTGCGAAGCCTGTGAAGAGGTCGTGCAGACTGGCCGAATGCGTACGGAACTTGTGTCGGAACCCGGTGACCCGGGCCGCCCCAACGAGGACTTCGCGAGTGTCGGCCTTCCGGCCTCGGGACAGGGCGGTTCGCTGATCGTCCTGGACGGAGTCACCCCACCCAGAGGCGAGACGGGTTGTCTGCATTCGGTCCCCTGGTACACCGCCCGCCTGGGGGCGCGCTGACCGAACTGTCCGTTTCCTACCGGGATCTGACCCTGGCGGAGATTCTCTCCCGGGCGATCCTCCGAACAGTTGAGGCCCACGTCACCACCTGTGACCTTTCTCACCCACGCACCCCACAGGCAACCGTGGTGCTGGCCCGCTGGTCACCGGCGGAGATCGAATACCTGGTCCTCTCGGACTCGGCGCTGCTGGCCGAAAACCCGTCCGGTGAGGTGACCGCCGTACTCGACGACCGGCTGTCCCGCCTCCCGCGCTCCGCCCTCGCGACGGACGCCCTGATCGACACCACGCTCCGCAACAAGGAGGGCGGCTTCTTCACCGCCGCCGCCGATCCGTCGGTCGCGGAACGCGCGGTGACCGGATCGCTCCCCGTGCCGAGGTCCGCGCCCTCGCCGCCCTGACGGACGGGGCGACGCGGTGGGTGGAGAAGTTCGGCGAGGGCGACTGGGCGGACTGCTTCGCGCTCGTACGGAAGGAAGGGGCGGCGGAGTTGATCGGCCGGGTGCGGGCGCTGGAGCGGGCCGACGCGGAGGAGCGGACGTATCTGCGGCGGAGCAAGACGCACGACGACGCGACGGCCGTGTACGTCGAGTGGTGAGGGCCCGTCTCGGCCCGCTCCCTCTACTTGCCGATGACGCCGTTCAACTGGTGCAGCAGGCGGGCCAGTTCGGCGACCTCCTGGCGGTCCCAGTGGGAGAGCTGGGTGACGTAGCGGGCGCGCCGGGCCTCGCGGACGTGGGTGACCCGGCGGCGGCCCTCGTCCGTGAGGTCGACCAGCCAGGCGCGGCCGTCCGCCGGGTCGGGCTCGCGGGCGATCAGGCCGAGGTCCTCCAGGGCGCGCAGCTGGCGGGACATGGTGGCCTTGCCGACGCCGATGTAGGCGGCCAGCTCGGTGGCCCGCTGCCGGCCGTACTCCTCCAGCCGGACCAGCAGGCCGTACGCGGCGGACTCCAGGTCGGGGTGGACCTCGCGGGCCATCTCGCCCTGGTTGGCCCGGGCCCGGCGCAGGAGGAACGTCAACTCGCGTTCCAGGGAGAGGTATTCGTGGTCCGCGACGGGCTCGTCGCCACCGGCGGGCACCGCGTCACCGCCTCCGGACGGCCGCTCGGCGTCCCCGCCCAGCCGGTCTCCGCCTCCGGAAGGCCGGTCGCCGTTCCTGTCCTCGCCCTTGTGCACGTCAGCACCCATTGGTCCGCTTTCCCTCGCTCGTGAAAGTTTCCGCCACACACCGTCATCGCCGCAGCTCCGTCAGTATTTCGCAGGGCTAGACCAACGGCAGCGTCCGGACCCCCTTCCCGCGCGGTCTTCTCGGTGCGTAGCTTCCTTACCAGGCAATTGCTGGCATGGCCACGCCATCATCACCGCTTCTCTCCCCTCCCCCACCGCGCCCTCGGAGGCCACGCCATGCCCGCGCACAGACCCCGAACACCCCGCCCCCGCCATCTCTCCCTCGCGCTCGCCCTCTCCGGAATCCTGCTCGCGGCCCTCGCCCACCCGGCCGGCGCCGCCACGGTCCCCGCCCGCGGCTCCGCCCACCTCGGCGTCGGCGTCTTGGCGCACGACGGCCAGGACGGCACCCCGACCGGCGGTGACGCCACCCAGACGGAGGGCGTCGACGTCAGCGCCTACCAGGGCAACGCCGCCTGGTCGACCCTGTGGAGCAGCGGGGTCAAGTGGGCCTACACGAAGGCGACCGAGGGGACGTACTACACGAACCCGTACTTCGCCCAGCAGTACAACGGCTCCTACGGCGTCGGCATGATCCGCGGGGCGTACCACTTCGCGACCCCGGACACGACGAGCGGCGCCACCCAGGCCAACTACTTCGTCGACCACGGCGGCGGCTGGTCCAGGGACGGCCGCACCCTCCCCGGCGTCCTGGACATCGAGTGGAATCCGTACGGCGCGTCCTGCTACGGCAAGTCGGCGTCGGCGATGGTGAGTTGGATCTCCGACTTCCTCTCCACGTACAGGTCCCGCACCGGCCGGGACGCGGTGATCTACACGGCGACGAGCTGGTGGAGCGACTGCACCGGCAACTCCAGCGCGTTCGCTTCGGCCAATCCGCTGTGGATCGCGCGGTACGCCTCGGACCCGGGGACGCTTCCTGCGGGATGGGGCTTCTACACGATGTGGCAGTACACGTCGTCCGGGCCGACGGTCGGGGACCACGACAAGTTCAACGGCGCGCTGGACCGGGTGGTCGCGCTCGCCAACGGCTGACGTACGGCGAAGGCCCGGGCCCCCTTGAAGGGACCCGGGCCTTCACCTACCGGTGGACGTCCGTCACGCCGCCACCGGAACCTCCGACGCCGCGCCGTTCGTCGCCGGCGACAGCGCCAACTCCAGGACCTGGCGGACGTCCGTCACCGCGTGGACGTCGAGCTTGTCCAGGACCTCGGCCGGGACGTCGTCCAGGTCGGGCTCGTTGCGCTTCGGGATGATCACGGTGGTGACGCCGGCCTGGTGCGCGGCGAGCAGCTTCTGCTTCACGCCGCCGATCGGGAGGACCCGACCGGTCAGGGAGACCTCACCCGTCATCGCCACGTCCGTGCGGACCAGGCGACCGCTGAGCAGCGACGCCAGGGCCGTCGTCATCGTGACACCCGCGCTCGGGCCGTCCTTCGGCACCGAACCCGCCGGGAAGTGGATGTGCACGCCCCGGTCCTTCAAGTCGCCGACCGGCAGCTCCAGTTCGGCGCCGTGCGAGCGGAGGGAAGGACAGGGCGATCTGCGCGCTCTCCTTCATCACGTCACCCAGCTGACCGGTCAGGGTCAGGCCCGCCGCGCCCGTCTCCGGGTCGGCCAGCGACGCCTCGACGTAGAGGACGTCACCGCCCGCGCCGGTGACCGCGAGGCCGGTGGCGACACCGGGCACCGCGGTGCGGCGCTCGGCCGGGTCCTGGGCGGACTCGGGCACGTGGTGCGGCCGTCCGATCAGTCCGCGCAGGTCGGCGTCGGTCACCGTGAAGGGCAGCTTCCGCTCGCCCAGTTCGTGCTGCGCCGCGATCTTGCGGAGCAGTCGGGCGATCGACCGCTCCAGGGTGCGGACGCCCGCCTCGCGGGTGTACTCACCGGCGAGCTTGCGCAGCGCGCTCTCGTCGATGACGACCTCGTCGTCCTTGAGGCCCGCCCGCTCCAGCTGGCGCGGGAGCAGGTGGTCACGGGCGATGACGACCTTCTCGTCCTCGGTGTAACCGTCGAGCCGGACCAGCTCCATGCGGTCGAGCAGTGCCTCCGGGATGGCCTCGAGCACGTTGGCCGTCGCCAGGAACACCACGTCGCTCAGGTCGAGTTCGACCTCCAGGTAGTGGTCGCGGAAGGTGTGGTTCTGCGCGGGGTCGAGCACTTCGAGCAGAGCCGCCGCCGGGTCGCCCCGGTAGTCGGACCCCACCTTGTCGATCTCGTCGAGCAGGACCACCGGGTTCATGGACCCGGCCTCCTTGATCGCGCGGACGACACGGCCCGGGAGGGCACCCACGTATGTACGCCGGTGGCCGCGGATCTCGGCCTCGTCCCGGACACCACCGAGCGCGACGCGGACGAACTTGCGCCCCATCGCGTGCGCGACGGACTCACCCAGCGAGGTCTTGCCGACGCCGGGCGGACCGACGAGGGCGAGCACGGCACCGCCGCGCCGACCGCCGACGACACCCAGGCCCGCTCCGCGCGCCGCTTGCGCACGGCCAGGTACTCGGTGATGCGCTCCTTCACGTCCTCCAGGCCCGCGTGCTCGGCGTCGAGGATCGCCTTGGCGCCCTGGATGTCGTACTCGTCCTGGGTCCTTTCATTCCAAGGCAGTTCAAGAACGGTGTCCAGCCACGTCCGGATCCACGACCCCTCCGGCGACTGGTCGGAGGACCGCTCCAGCTTCTCGACCTCCTTGAGCGCGGCCTCGCGGACCTTCTCGGGCAGGTCGGCGGCCTCGACGCGGGCGCGGTAGTCGTCGGACTCCTCGCCGTCGCTCGTGTCGCCGTTGAGCTCACGCAGTTCCTTGCGGACGGCTTCCAGCTGGCGCCGCAACAGGAACTCGCGCTGCTGCTTGTCGACGCCTTCCTGCACGTCCTTGGCGATGGTCTCGGCGACGTCCTGCTCGGCGAGGTGGTCGCGGAGGTGCTGGGTGGCGAGCTTGAGCCGGGCGACCGGGTCGGCGGTCTCCAGCAGCTCGATCTTCTGCTCGGTGGTCAGGAAGGGCGAGTAACCGGAATTGTCGGCGAGGGTGGATACGTCATCAATGGCCTGCACCCGGTCGACGACCTGCCAGGCCCCACGCTTGCGCAGCCATGCGGTGGCCAGCGCCTTGTATTCCTTCACCAGCTCGGAAACGGAACCGGGCAGGGGTTCGGGCAGGCTCTCGTCGAGCGCGGTGCCCTCGACCCAGAGCGCGGCCCCGGGACCGGTAGTACCGGCCCCGATCTGCACGCGGCTACGGCCGCGGATCAGTGCACCAGGGTCACCGTCGGCCAGCCGGCCGACCTGCTCGATGGTGCCGAGCACGCCGGTGCTGGCGTATGTCCCGTCGATGCGTGGCACCAGCAGAACCTTGGGCTTTCCGGGCTCGGACCGCGCGGCGGCCTGGGCGGCCTCCACGGCGGCGCGTACATCGGTGTCGTTCAGGTCCAGCGGAACCACCATTCCGGGCAGCACGACCTCGTCGTCGAGCGGCAGCACGGGCAGGGTGAGCGGTGTGGACGTCGAAGCCATGATCTCCCCTTAGGCAGTCAAGTTGAGCTATGCCGACTCAATGCCTGGGCGTCTCCGATTGTTCCCCACCGGTTGTTCGCCGTGAGCGATCAGACGACGCGCCCCCGGCCCTGTGCAGGTCAACACGGAAATGGGGCGGGGGCTTCCCGGGAACGGGGTGCGTTGAAGGGGTGACCGGGGAGGGCCGGGATGGCCGGGGTGGTCAGGGATGGCCGGGGATGGCCGGGGATGGCCGGGGATGGCGGCCCGCTCCCGACGGCCGCCTCCGCGAGTCGCTGTCGGAGGCCAACCTCGGAGGCCGATGTCAGTGCCGCCTGCCACGATCCCCGGACGCAACACCACCACGACCACGACCACGATCACGGGAGACACATGGGCACCTGGGATGTCGGCCCCTTCGACAACGACACCGCGGCGGACTGGTGCAACACCCTCGACGACGCCGCCCCGGACGCGCGTACGGGCCTGGTCCGCGACACCCTCGCCCGAGCGGCCGACACCGTCGGTTACCTCGACGCGGACATCGCCGACGAAGCCGTCGCGGCAGCGGCCCTGGTCGCCGCGCAGTGCCCCGGCGGCGAGCCCGCCGACCCCACTACGGCCCGGACGAACCCGTCCCCGACCTCACCGGCCTACGCGCCCTCGCCCTCCAGGCCCTCGACCGCGTCATGACCGACCCGTCCGAACTCCTGGACCTCTGGGCCCAATCCGACGGCGCCCCCTGGCACGCGGCCGTCAACCGGCTCCGCAGCACACTCACACCCCCGCCGCCGGGGGTCCAACCCCGCCTGACCTGACCCACGCAACAGCGCACCCACCCGCCACCGACCCGGAAGGCCCCATGAGCTGGGACATTCTCCTCCTCAACCTGCCCGACGACATCACCTCGGCGCAGGACATACCCGCCGACCACTCTGCGCGCCCGTTCGGTCCACGGCACGAAGTCCTCGCCACCATCAGCCGAGCCGAGCCCGGAACCGACCTCTCGGACCCCGCCTGGGGCGACCTCACCGGACCCACCTGGTCCATCGAACTGAACATCGGCTCGGAAGACCCCGTGGACTCGATCATGCTGCACGTCCGCGGCTCCGGCGACGACGTCCTCACCTCCGTCTTCCGCCTCGCGCGCGCCTTCGACTGCAAGGTCCTGGACTGCTCCTCAGGAGACCTGATCACCCCGGGAGGCCCCTCGGCCTGGCATGCCTTCCAAGAGTTCCGCGACGGCATCACCGACACCTCAAGCCGACTCCCGACGGGCGACGACCCCGCACCCCGGCGATAACCAGGTGCCTCGTACCGTCGCCCCGTGACAGATCCGGAGACCGAGACACAGACCCTCCTCGCCGCCTACGACGACCAGCTGCGCGGCACCCCGCCCATCCCGCCGGCCGGAGTGACGTACGAGAAGGACGGGCCGCTGCTGCGGACGGTCGGACAGTTCCGGGGTACGTGAGCGGTCCGCGCGACCTGGGGGTACGGGGGCGCGAGCTGGACGAACTGATCGCCCGGCAGCGGGACTTCTTCGCGGCGCGTGGGGAGAGCGTGAAGTGGAAGACCCGCTCCCACGACACCCCGGCCGACCTCGCCGACCGCCTCCGCGCGGCGGGCTTCGTGCCCGGGAAGCGGGAGACGGTGCTCGTCGGGCGGGCCGAGGAACTGGCGGAGGCGGAGCCCGTGCTGCCCTACGGGGTCACCATCCGCCGGATCACCGCCGAGGCGGACCTGCGGCGGCTCGGTGCCGTCCAGTCGGCCATCTGGGACATGGACCTGAACTGGCTGGCCGCCGACCTCCTCGGCCGTATCGCAGCCGCGCCGGACGAGATGGCCGTCCACGCCGTCGAAGCGGACGGGGAGATGATCTCCGCGGCCTGGCTCGCCTTCCGGCCCGGGACGGAGTTCGCCACCATGCTGGGCGGCTCGACGGTCGCCGAGTGGCGTGGCAAGGGCGTCTACCGCGCGCTGGTCACCACCCGGGCCGCCCTCGCCGCCGCCCGCGGAGTGCCGTACCTCCACGTGGACGCCTCGGACGACAGCGCGCCGATCCTGCGCCGGCTGGGATTCCGCGCGATCACCACGGCCATGCCGTACGTGTGGTCACCGGATCAATCGCCGGGGAAGGGCGGCGACTTGGCAGCCCGGGACCAGTGAAGAAGCTGAACGCGCCCAGGCAAGCGGGTAGTCAGGCCCCCGCGATCCCAACCCGCCTCGCCCCAGCCGTCCTTGTCACCTGTGCCGCCCGTGCCCAGCGCCGTATCAGCGGCCAGGTGGTGATGCCTATCGTCAGGGAGATCAGGTGGCCCCAGTTGGTCATGGGGTCGGTGAAGGCCAGGAGGGACTGGATCAGGGTCCAGCCGAAGAGGGTGATCATCGGGAGGCCGAGCCAGGGGCGGAGGAGGCCGGCGAGGGCTCCTATGCTCGTGGCGACGCCGAAGCTGATGCCGTAGTCGAGGCGGTGCAGGGAGCTGGCGGGCAGGTGGCCCGTCAACACCGCGATGCCCACGGTCCCTTCGGTCGCGAGGGTGGCGACGATGTGGCCGAAGAGGAACACCCCGGCGGTCCGTACTCCACCGATCCGCCGTTCCAGCGCGGTCAGCACCAGCAGGAACAGGAAGGCGTACGGCGACACCATCCCGCCCACGATCCACAGCGCGCTCGAGAGCAGCACGAGGAACGGGTCGCGGAGGAGATGGGTGACGTCCGTGCTGGACGCCTGGTGCAACTGGCCGACGAGGGTGGGGCCGGCGTACTGCGCGATCAGCGAGGTGACGACGAGCAGCACGCCGTAACAGAAGGTGAACGGCGTCCCGGTGGGCGTCGGCAGGAGTCGCCAGGGGCGGACGCCGCGCAGGGAGGTGAGGGCGGGTGCGATTCGTGGCGCGTACGCGGCGGGGACGGCCGGGGTCGACGCGGAGGCCGACACCGCCACGGGGCCGGAAGCGAGCGCGGCCACCGGGGCCGGCGTGGCGAACACCAACTCCCCGGCGTCGTCCAGTACTTCCCGCTGTCTCGGCATCGCGTCCAGCAACCCGGAATCCAGGGGCGCGGCCGACCCGGATTCAGCGGCCAGGGGCCCGCCCGGGGCGTGGCGGAGGCCTGGGTGTCGGCCGTCGCGATCCGTTCCACGGTGAGGCGCTCCTTCCGGTTCAAACCCCACCCTTCGTCGTCCCACCTGCCGCTGTCTATGACCGACGCCACGCGAGGGCCGATTCACAGCAACCTGAAAGGCTTCCGACGCGTCCGCCAGTACCTTGCACCCGGACGAGTCCGCCCCGGTTAATTCGGCTGACCGATCCGGTGAAACTGCCAGGATGGTTCGCATGACGACCGCGTACGACAGCGCTCCCGCGCACGACTCCCCCCGTCGTCCTGGACCGGCGCGAGGGCCCCTACGGCGAAGTGGTGCTGCGCCGGCACGGGGAGTTGCTCCAGATCATCGCCAACGGCTGCTTCCTGATGGACACTTCGGACGGCCGCTCGGAGCGGCTGCTGATCGACGCGGCACGCGACGCGCTCGACTCCCGCCCCGCACCTCATGTGTTGATCGGCGGCCTAGGCGTCGGGTTCTCGCTCGCGCACGCCGCCGCCGACCCCACTGGGGCCGGATCACCGTCGTCGAACGGGAGCCGGCGATCGTCGAATGGCACCTCTCGGGCCCGCTGTCCGCGCTCTCCGCGCCCGCTCTGGCCGATCCACGCACGGCAATTGTGGAAACGGATCTTGTCGCTTTCGTCAATGAGACTTGCGCCACTTTCGACGCGCTCTGCCTCGACATCGACAACGGCCCGGGCTGGACCGTCACCGAGGGCAACGACAGTCTCTACTCACCGGCCGGACTGGCAAGCTGCGCAAGGGTGTTGAGACCGGGAGGGGTGCTCGCCGTGTGGTCCGCGCAGCCCTCTCCGGAATTTGAGCGAACCTTATGGAATGCCGGGTTCCAACAGGTGCGTACCGAAGAGATCCCCGTTGCCCGAGGAGTTCCCGACGTCGTGCACCTCGCCGTCCGACCTGGATAGCAAAGGCGCGGTGACTCCCCGTACTCTGCTTCCCTGACGCCGATCATTCAAGCGTCAAGCGCAGTCATGGGATCACCCCACTGGTTCCGGAAAGCACACTTCAGGGGCGGGCGATGGAGCAGACACACACCTCCCACAACGGCACGGCCACGGCCACGCCGGGCGCGCAGCGCCGGGTGCTGGTGGTCGAGGACGACCCGACGATCGTCGACGCCATCGCGGCCCGTCTGCGCGCCGAGGGATTTCTCGTGCAGACCGCGGGCGACGGGCCTTCGGCCGTGGACACCGCCGAGGCCTGGCAGCCCGATCTGCTGATCCTCGACATCATGCTGCCCGGCTTCGACGGGCTGGAGGTCTGCCGTCGTGTGCAGGCCGCCCGTCCGGTGCCGGTGCTGATGCTCACCGCGCGCGACGACGAGACCGACATGCTGGTCGGGCTCGGGGTCGGCGCCGACGACTACATGACCAAGCCGTTCTCGATGCGGGAGCTGGCCGCGCGGGTGCATGTCCTGCTGCGCCGGGTGGAGCGTGCCGTGGTGGCCGCGTCCACCCCGCGATCGGGCATCCTGCGCCTCGGCGAACTGGAGATCGACCACGCGCAGCGCCGGGTGCGGGTGCGCAGCGAGGACGTTCATCTCACGCCCACCGAGTTCGACCTGCTGGTCTGCCTGGCGAACACCCCGCGTGCCGTGCTCTCGCGCGAGCAGCTGCTCGCCGAGGTGTGGGACTGGGCGGACGCCTCCGGCACCCGAACGGTCGACAGCCACATCAAGGCGCTGCGCCGGAAGATCGGCGCCGAGCGGATCCGCACGGTGCACGGCGTGGGCTACGCACTGGAGACACCGACGCCATGAGCGAAGGGCCGACGTCACGGAGGAGCCCCGGGAGCCCTGGGGCGGCGTACGCCCGTTCTCGATCAAGACCAAGCTGGGTGCTCTGGTCGTCATCTCGGTGCTCATCACCACCGGTCTGATGATGATCGCCATGCGCACGGCGACGGAGCTGCGCTTCATCACGGTCTTCTCGATGATCGCCACACTGCTGATAACGCAGTTCGTGGCCCATTCACTCACCGCGCCGCTGGACGAGATGAACACGGTGGCCCGGTCCATCTCGCGCGGTGACTACACCCGCCGGGTGCGGGAGAACCGCCGCGACGAACTGGGCGACCTGGCCGGGACGATCAACGTCATGGCCGACGAGCTGGAGGCGCAGGAGCGCCAGCGCAAGGAACTCGTCGCGAACGTCTCGCACGAGCTGCGCACCCCATCGCGGGCCTGCGTGCCGTCCTGGAGAACGTCGTCGACGGCGTCTCGGCGGCCGATCCGGAGACCATGCGGACGGCGCTGAAGCAGACGGAGCGGCTCGGGCGGCTGGTGGAGACGCTGCTCGACCTCTCCCGGCTGGACAACGGCGTCGTACCGCTGAAGACCCGCAGGTTCGAGGTGTGGCCGTATCTCTCGGGCGTGCTCAAGGAGGCCAACATGGTCGCCTCGGCGCGTGCGGGCATCGCGTCGGGCTCGGGGAGTCACACGCGCACGGACGTCCATCTGCACCTCGACGTGTCCCCGCCGGAGCTGACCGCGCTCGCGGACCCGGAGCGGATCCACCAGGTCGTCGCCAACCTCATCGACAACGCGGTCAAGCACAGCCCCGCGCACGGCCGGGTGACGGTCAAGGCGCGGCGCGGGTCGCTGCCGGAGTCGCTGGAGCTGGAGGTCCTGGACGAGGGGCCCGGCATCCCGAAGGCGGAGTGGGCGCACATCTTCGAGCGGTTCAACCGGGGAGCGGTGAGCGCGCCCCACGGACCCGGCAGCGACGGCGGTACGGGCCTCGGCCTGGCGATCGCCCGCTGGGCGGTGGATCTGCACGGCGGCCGGATCGGTGTGGCCGAATCCGACCGTGGCTGCAGGATCATCGTCACCCTCCCGGGACTGTCATCTGTGCCAAGTTGACGTAAAGTTCGAACCGGAGCCCCAAGATCCACGACGGTCCGCGCTGACGGACACGTGTGATCAGGCACAGGCCCGCGCCATCGGCGCGTCCGGCCCTCGCCGACGCGCCCGATCGCGCCCCTTCCGTAGCGGAACCACGCTTGTTTCCCGCCATTTCAGCGCTCGAAACACACTTTCCGATGTGACTTACGCGACGATGGACCGGCCCGGCCTGACCTTGGCCGTCATGGGGGCGTAGCCTTGATTCCCGCTGTCCATCACCTTGTGAAGCGGAAGAGGGCGGTTGCCGCCGTGTCGTCACAGTCCCCAGTAACTCGACCATCTCGACCGAGTCCGACCAACCCGCGGGTAAGAATCCCGCGGCGGCGTTCGGACCCAACGAGTGGCTCGTCGACGAGATCTATCAGCAGTACCTCCAGGATCCGAACTCGGTTGACCGAGCCTGGTGGGACTTCTTCGCCGACTACAAGCCGGGCGCGGCTGCCGCCCCGACCTCGACTTCGGCGGGTACTGCGGCCGCGGGGGCCGTAGGAACCACCCGGCCCCGGCGGCACCCGCCGCCCAGGCACCGACCCAGGCTCCGGCCCCGGCCGCTCCTGCCGCACCCGCGCCCGCCGCTCCGGCGGTCCCCGCGCCGGCGCCCGCAGCCGCGGCTCCCGCGCCGGTGAAGGCCGTAGCCCCGGCGCCCGCCGCCAAGCCGGCCGCTGCCGCTCCCGCCGCCGCGAAGCCGAAGGCGGAGCCCGCGGCCGAGGCCACCGGTGGCCCGGAGTTCGTCACGCTGCGCGGCCCGGCCGCCGCGGTCGCGAAGAACATGAACGCGTCGATCGAGGTCCCCACCGCCACGTCGGTGCGCGCGGTCCCGGTCAAGCTGCTCTTCGACAACCGCATCGTCATCAACAACCACCTGAAGCGTGCCCGGGGCGGGAAGATCTCCTTCACCCACCTCATCGGCTACGCGATGGTGCAGGCCATCAAGGCCATGCCGTCGATGAACTACTCCTTCCAGGAGAAGGACGGCAAGCCCACCCTGGTCAAGCCGGAGCACGTCAACTTCGGTCTCGCCATCGACCTGGTGAAGCCGAACGGCGACCGCCAGCTCGTCGTCGCCGGCATCAAGAAGGCCGAGACGCTGAACTTCTTCGAGTTCTGGCAGGCCTACGAGGACATCGTCCGCCGCGCCCGCGACGGCAAGCTGACGATGGACGACTTCACCGGTGTCACGGTCTCCTGACCAACCCCGGCGGCCTCGGCACGGTCCACTCGGTCCCCCGCCTGATGCCCGGGCAGTCGGTCATCATGGGCGTCGGCTCGATGGACTACCCGGCGGAGTTCCAGGGCACCTCCCAGGACACCCTGAACAAGCTCGGCATCTCGAAGGTCATGACGCTCACGTCGACCTACGACCACCGGGTCATCCAGGGCGCCGCCTCCGGCGAGTTCCTGCGGATCGTCGCGAACCTCCTGCTCGGCGAGAGCGGCTTCTACGACGAGATCTTCGAGGCGCTGCGCATCCCGTACGAGCCGGTCCGCTGGCTCAAGGACATCGACGCGTCGCACGACAACGACGTGACGAAGGCCGCCCGCGTCTTCGAGCTGATCCACTCCTACCGGGTCCGCGGCCACGTCATGGCCGACACCGACCCGCTGGAGTACCGCCAGCGCAAGCACCCCGACCTGGACATCACCGAGCACGGCCTCACCCTGTGGGACCTGGAGCGGGAGTTCGCGGTCGGCGGTTTCGCCGGCAAGTCCCTGATGAAGCTGCGCGACATCCTCGGCGTGCTGCGCGACTCGTACTGCCGCACCACCGGCATCGAGTTCATGCACATCCAGGACCCCAAGCAGCGCAAGTGGATCCAGGACCGCATCGAGCGCTCGCACTCCAAGCCGGAGCGCGAGGAGCAGCTGCGCATCCTGCGCCGGCTGAACGCGGCGGAGGCCTTCGAGACCTTCCTGCAGACGAAGTACGTCGGCCAGAAGCGCTTCTCCCTCGAGGGCGGCGAGTCGGTCATCCCGCTGCTGGACGCGGTCATCGACAGCGCGGCCGAGTCGCGCCTCGACGAGGTCGTCATCGGCATGGCCCACCGCGGCCGCCTGAACGTGCTCGCCAACATCGTCGGCAAGTCGTACGCCCAGATCTTCCGCGAGTTCGAGGGCAACCTCGACCCGAAGTCGATGCACGGCTCCGGCGACGTGAAGTACCACCTGGGCGCCCAGGGCACCTTCACCGGCCTGGACGGCGAGCAGATCAAGGTCACCCTCGCGGCGAACCCGTCCCACCTGGAGACGGTCGACCCGATCATCGAGGGCATCGTCCGCGCTCGCCAGGACATCATCAACAAGGGCGGCACGGACTTCACGGTCCTGCCCCTCGCCCTGCACGGTGACGCGGCCTTCGCGGGCCAGGGTGTCGTGGCCGAGACGCTCAACATGTCCCAGCTGCGCGGCTACCGCACCGGCGGCACGATCCACATCGTCATCAACAACCAGGTCGGCTTCACCGCCGCCCCGGAGTCCTCGCGCTCCTCGATGTACGCGACGGACGTGGCGCGGATGATCGAGGCCCCGATCTTCCACGTGAACGGCGACGACCCGGAGGCCGTGGTCCGTGTGGCCCGCCTGGCCTTCGAGTTCCGTCAGGCGTTCAACAAGGACGTGGTGATCGACCTCATCTGCTACCGCCGCCGCGGTCACAACGAGTCGGACAACCCGGCCTTCACCCAGCCCCTGATGTACGACCTGATCGACAAGAAGCGCTCGGTGCGCAAGCTCTACACCGAGTCCCTCATCGGTCGCGGCGACATCACCCTTGAGGAGGCCGAGCAGGCGCTCCAGGACTACCAGGGGCAGCTGGAGAAGGTCTTCACGGAGGTCCGCGAGGCGACGTCCCAGCCGGGTGCGGCGCCCATGTCGGACCCGCAGGCCGAGTTCCCGGTCGCGGTCAACACGGCGATCTCCTCCGAGGTCGTCAAGCGCATCGCCGAGTCCCAGGTCAACATCCCGGACAACTTCCACGTCCACCCGCGTCTGCTGCCCCAGCTGCAGCGCCGGGCGACGATGGTCGAGGACGGGACGATCGACTGGGGCATGGGCGAGACGCTCGCGATCGGCTCGCTCCTCCTCGACGGCACCCCGGTCCGTCTCTCCGGCCAGGACTCCCGCCGCGGCACGTTCGGCCAGCGCCACGCGGTCCTCATCGACCGGCAGACGGGCGAGGACTACACCCCGCTCCAGTACCTCTCCGAGGAGCAGGCGCGCTACAACGTCTACGACTCGCTCCTCTCCGAGTACGCGGTCATGGGCTTCGAGTACGGCTACTCGCTCGCCCGCCCCGACGCGCTCGTGATGTGGGAGGCGCAGTTCGGTGACTTCGTCAACGGCGCGCAGTCCGTGGTCGACGAGTACATCTCGGCGGCGGAGCAGAAGTGGGGCCAGACGTCCGGCGTCACCCTGCTCCTCCCGCACGGTTACGAGGGCCAGGGCCCGGACCACTCCTCGGCCCGCGTGGAGCGCTTCCTGCAGCTCTGCGCGCAGAACAACATGACGGTCGCGATGCCGACGCTCCCGTCGAACTACTTCCACCTCCTGCGGTGGCAGGTGCACAACCCGCACCACAAGCCGCTGGTGGTCTTCACCCCGAAGTCGATGCTGCGCCTCAAGGCAGCCGCGTCGAAGACGGAGGAGTTCACGACGGGCCAGTTCCGCCCGGTCATCGGCGACGCGACGGTCGACCCGGCCGCCGTCAAGAAGGTCGTCTTCGTGGCGGGCAAGCTGTACTACGACCTGGAGGCCGAGCGCACCAAGCGCGGCACCACGGACGTGGCGATCATCCGCGTCGAGCGGCTGTACCCCCTGCCGGGTGCGGAGCTCCAGGCGGAGGTCAACAAGTACCCGAACGTCGAGAAGTACCTGTGGGCCCAGGAGGAGCCGGCGAACCAGGGCGCCTGGCCGTTCATCGCCCTCAACCTGATCGACCACCTCGACCTCGCGGTCGGCGCGGATGTTCCTCACGGGGAGCGGCTGCGGCGGATCTCCCGTCCGCACTCGTCGTCTCCGGCGGTGGGTTCGGCGAAGCGGCACCAGGCTGAGCAGGAGCAGCTGGTGCGCGAGGTGTTCGAGGCGTAGGTCTCGGCCTGTTCTACGGTGGGCCCGGCCCCGAGTCGATTCGGCTTGGGGCGGGCCCATTGGCGTGTCAGTAGCCGGGGGTGGGTCGCAGAAGACGGCGAGGTGACGGGCCCAAGCGGCTTCGGGTTCCCGGCGGGTGGCGCTGTAAGCCCTCAAATAGCAGACCTGGGCGATGAGTTCACGGGCGGTGCCGGTCCGCCGTAGCAGGTCCTCGGCCCGCTCGTAGAACTCGGCGCAGTCGGTATGGGTCGCCGCTCGGCTCCAGAGCATGAGGGGGAGCCCAGGGACATGGCCAAGTCGAGGCCGGTGGTCTGCGTGGCCATGTCGGCGTGCCGGCACAGGAGCGGTACCGCGTTGAGGGACGCCTGCGTCCAGTCGACGGCGCCTGCCCCGAGCAGCCGATGGCCTTGCAGCGGTCCTCCGGACACCGCGTTCCATCGCCGCCGCCCTTCCTGAGGTGAATACCCCTGACGGTCCTGAAGGCGTACGAAGAGGTTCCGCTCCCTTCCGAGGGCGTTCCCCTCTGGGAGCACCCGCTCTCCCCGGGCAGCTCGATCTCCTGGATCTTCCGTTCCATCACGCCCCCGTACGACGATCTCGTGCGCCTGTGGTCATTGTGCCCAGGCACGCGCGCGTGAGGTGCGGGATCGGAACCTTGCCCCCGCATAACCTGGAGGTGTCAGAACCACGCCCCCAGGAGAATCCCCGTGTACTTCACCGACCGAGGCATCGAAGAACTCGAAAAGCGGCGCGGCGAGGAGGAGGTCACCTTCGAGTGGCTCGCCGAGCAGCTCCGCACCTTCGTCGACCTGAACCCGGACTTCGAGGTCCCGGTGGAACGCCTGGCGACCTGGCTGGCCCGCCTGGACGACGAGGACGACGACGAGTAGTCGCTACGGCGCTGCCGCCCGCCCGTGTCAGTCGCGCGGGCGGGCGAGGTCGTAGGCGAGGCCGAGCGCCCCGTCGACCAGGAACAGCGCGCCCGCCACGGTCCAGCCTCCGCTACGGCGTCGTAGGCCCCAGGCCGTGAGCGGGAGGCCCGCCGCGATCTGGGTCAGGGCGACGGCGCGTGCCCTGGGGTGCCGGACCAGGGCATCCAGGGGCCGAGGCGGCTGCTGTCGACGGCGTCGAGTTCCGCGCTGACCGCTTCCCGCCGGCCCGCCCACTCAACCTGCCGGGCGTCGGGCTGGACGCGGGCGATCTCCCGGAGGCGGTCGGCGGGCTCCCCGGGGAGAGGCCGGTGGGGAGGGCCACTCCCGCGCGCGTGAGGATCGCGAGGACGCCCCGGAGGCGGGCGCGGGCGTCGGCTTCGGGGTCCGGTTTCGTCAGCTGGTCCAGGGACTGCAGGTCCAGGACGGGGTCCAGGCCGAGGCGGACGGCGAAGGTGCGCATCGCCTCGTCCTCGCCGGCCGGGGTGCCGTCGGTGAGCCAGACGTAGCCGACCGGGCGGCGGAAACCCGAGGCCAGGGTGTAGCCCGCGTGGTCGGCGTCCCACCACAGGGCGAGGACGGGCCAGGGGCGCCGACGGCGAGCGCGGCGGCCCAGCCGGTGAGGACGCGGTCGACCGGTTCCGCGCCGTGCAGCCAGGGCCTGCCCTCGGGGACGAGCACGCTCCAGTCGTCGCCCGCGCGGGTCAGCAGCATGCGTTCGCGGAGCGGATGGGCCGCCTGCGCGACGGACTCGGGGTCGGCGCGGCAGAGCAGCAGCGCTCCCGGCCGCCCGGCACCGGCGCCGGTTACGACCCATCACCGATCAATCAGCGATCAATCACCAACCGGTCGTTCATCACCGGAAGGAGTGTCTTGACTTTCCGGATCCACGATATATCGTGTTTCTCAGAAGACGCGATATGGCGCGTCATCGTCTGTCCGGTTCGGCCGAGGAGGTCTGCATCATGTCCGAGTGGTCCGTCGCAGAGCCCAAGAAGCTCACGTTCGACGAGCCCGTGAGCGATCTCCACGTGCGCATCGTCAACGGAACGGTGAACGTCGTGGGGACCGACGAGGGTTCCGCCCGTCTCGAAATCTCCGAGATCGACGGCCCGCCCCTCGTGGTGACCCAGTCGAACGGCACGCTGACGGTGGCGTACGAGGACCTGCCCTGGAAGGGCTTCCTCAAGGGCTCGACCGCAAGGGCTGGCGGCGCAGCGCGGTGGTCTCCTGGCCGTTCCCGCGAGCACCCGGGTCGAGGTCGGGGTGGTCGGCGCGGCGGCCGTGGTCTCCGGGATCAGCGGGCCCTCCGTGGTGCGCGGGGTCACCGGCGACACGACCCTGGTGAGCCTCTCCGGCTCGGTCCGCGCCGAGACGGTCTCCGGGAACCTGGAGGCCCAGGCGGTCACCGGCGACCTCCGCTTCAACTCCGTCTCCGGCGACTTCACCGTCGTCGAGGGCTCGGGTCCCTCCGTGCGCGCCGAGTCCGTGAGCGGCTCGATGATCGTGGACCTCGACCCGGACGGCCCGACCGACGTCCGGCTCACGAACGTCTCGGGCGAGATCGCCATCCGCCTGCCGCACCCGGCGGACGCGGACGTCGAGGCCAACACGGCGAGCGGCTCGATCTCCAACGCCTTCGAGGGACTTCGGGTCCACGGCCAGTGGGGCGCCCACAAGATCACCGGCCGCCTGGGCGCGGGCACGGGAAAGCTCCGCGCCACGACCGTCTCCGGCTCGATCGCCCTCCTACGACGACCGGCGACCGAGGACGAGAGCGACGGAGCGTGGGACAGGACCGGGGGCGATGACACGGGGACCGCCGCCACGGCGACCCGGGCCGACAAGACACCACGTCCCGACATGACCAAGGCACCGGACACGTCTAACGACTCGCCGGGCGTACCCACACCTGACACTACGGACGACACCGCACCCGCCCCTGCGGACGGGGCTCAGGGCGACTCGGGGACAATTCCGTTTCCGGCTCAGGCGGTGCCTCCGGCACCGACGCGGCCGACGGCACGACCGACAAGAAGGTGCTCTGACATGCCTCCCGTCTTCGCCCACGGCCGCCTCCGCCTGTACCTGCTGAAGCTGCTGGACGAGGCCCCCGCCACGGCTACGAGGTCATCCGCCTCCTGGAGGAGCGTTTCCAGGGGCTGTACGCACCGTCGGCGGGCACGGTCTATCCGCGCCTGGCCAAGCTGGAGGCCGAGGGCCTGGTCACCCACACCACCGAGGGCGGCCGCAAGGTGTACGCCATCACGGACGCCGGCCGGGCCGAACTGGCCGACCGCAGCGGCGAGTTGGCCGACCTGGAGCTGGAGATCCGCGAGTCGGTGGCCGAACTGGCCGCCGAGATCCGGGCCGACGTCCGGGGCGCGGCGGGTGATCTGCGCCGCGAGATGCGCGCGGCGGCCTCCGAGGCCCGGCAGGGCGCCAGGACCGGGCGCGGCCGTACCGGCGAACACGACTCCCCGCCGGGGACTTCACGGACTTCGGCGACAAGGAATCGTGGCGCGCCGCCAAGGAGGAGATGCGCCGCGCCAAGCAGGAGTGGAAGGAACAGGCCCGTCGCGCAAAGGACGAGAGCCGCCGGGCCCGCGAGGAGGCCCAGCAGGCCCGCCGCCAGGCCAAGGAGGCGCAGACACGAGCCTGGGCACAGGCCCAGGAGGAGATGCAGCGCATCGGCCGCCAGGTCCAGGAGCACGCCCAGGACCACTTCGCCCGCGGCGACTGGCCCACGGGAGTCCGCGAGAGCCTGACCGAACTGGCCAAGGAGTTCGGCGACTTCGGCAAGGAGTTCGGCAAGGACTTCGGATTCGGGCGACCGGGGACGGGTGCGGGGGCGGGTACCGGTAAGTCGGGCTCGGCTCAGGGGACACCGTCGGCGGGGTCGACACCCGAGTACGGCCAGACCCCGGAGGACTTCCCCGCCGAGTACGAACCGGCATGGGCCCACGAGGACTCCACCGGCGACCCGGCCCGCGACCTGGACCGGCTCCTTGACCGCTTCCGGGACGACATCCGCGACGCGGCCCGCGACCAGGGCGTCACGGAGGACCAACTCCGGGACACACGCCGCCACTTGTCCGCGGCGGCGGCGCACATCGGGGCGGTGCTGCGGGGCGGTGGACGGAAGGTCTGAGTGAGGGTGGATCGAGAGCGGGTGGGTAACGGGTGTGCTCGGGAGCGAAGCCCGGGCACACCCACTCGTCGTACTCTCCCGTCCCCTCCTCTCACCCCGCAGCCCGCTCCTCCTCCCCGTACAGAACCCGCGTCGCAGTCTCATGAGTCACCCCGTGGTCCGCGAGCACCTCGCCCGGCACGCCGGGAAGGATGGTCAGGGCGAGGAGGAGGGTGTTCGTCGCCGATGTGGCGGTCGTGGTGGGCGACGGCGATGCGCAGGGACTTCTCCAGGACGTTCTTGGCGCCGCGGCTGAAGGTACGGCGGCCCGACCAGGGCTCCTTGTCCTTGCGGTCGCCCGACATCGCCCCGACGCCGTGGACGTCCTCGACCCGGGCGACGATCTCCGACACGTCGATACCGAGCCCCGCGAGAGCATCGGCCTCGGACTGCGAGAGCCCGGCGCGTCGGCGGGCGTCGACGAGAGCCTGGCGTACGGACTCCTTGCGTTCCTCGGGAGCGAGGCCGAGGGCGGTCAGGGCGAAGGAGGCCCGGCTGCCCTGACGGTCGAGGAGTGCCAGGAGCAGATGGTCGGGGTCGACGGAGCGGGCCCCCGACCGCTCACGGTGCTCCACCGCGCCCTGCACCACGGCGCGGGCGTCTTTCGTGAACCGTTCGAACATCACTGCCTCCCGTACTTCTTGTGCACGGCCTGCCTGCTGACACCGAGTTCCGCGGCGATCTCCTGCCACGACCAGCCCTGATTGCGCGCACTGCGCACCTGTACCGCCTCCAACTGCTCCACCAGCCTGCGCAGCGCGGAGACGGCACGGAGGCCGACCCGTGGATCACGGTCACCCGCGCGCTCGGCGAGATCCGTTGCTTCGGTCATGACGTCAACCTACGTTGACACGCCCCCGCATGTCAACCAAAGTTGACAACTGATGCCGGTAAACGCCACCGGCCGGCCCGGAGAACCGGACCGGCCGCGCAGGGTCACGCACAGGGAAGGGAACCGCGAGGCTGCTAACCGTTCGTGAGCACGATCTTGCCGAACTGCCCACCGGCGTCGAGCCGTTCGAAGCCTTCGCGGGCACGGTCCATCGGGAGCACCTCGTCGATGACGGGGCGGACACCGGTCGTGGCACAGAAGGCGAGGAGGTCCTCCAGCTCGTCCTTGGTGCCCATGGTCGACCCGACGACCTTGAGTTCGAGGAAGAAGATCCGGGTCAGTTCGGCATGCGAGGGCCGGTCACCGCTCGTGGCCCCGGAGATGACGATCGTGCCACCGGGCTTGAGGGACTTGACCGAGTGGGACCAGGTGGCGGCGCCGACGGTTTCGATGACGGCGTCCACACGCTCCGGCAGCCGCGCCCCCGGCTCCACCGCCTCCAGGGCGCCCAACTCCAGCGCCCTCTTGCGCTTGGCCTCGTCCCGGCTGGTAGCGAAGACGCGCAGCCCCGCCGCCTTGGCAAGGACGATGGCGGCCGTGGCAACGCCCCCGCCGGCACCCTGCACGAGGACCGAATCCCCGGGCCGTACACCGGAGTTGGTGAACAGCATCCGATAGGCGGTCAGCCAGGCGGTGGGCAGACAGGCGGCTTCGGCGAAGGAGAGTTCCTTGGGCTTCGGCAGGATGTTCCAGGTCGGTACGGTGACCCGCTCGGCGAAGGTGCCCTGGTAGTGCTCGGTGAGGATGGAACGGCGTTCCTTGGGGCCGACACCGTGCCCTGTCTGGCCGATGACGGAGTGCAGGACGACTTCGTTGCCGTCCTCGTCGATCCCGGCGGCGTCGCAGCCGAGGATCATCGGCAGCTTGTCTCCGCGAGGCCGACGCCGCGCAGGGACCACAGGTCATGGTGGTTGAGGGAAGCGGCCCTGACGTCGACGACACTCCAGCCCGGCCGGGCCTCGGGGCGGGACGCTCCCCCAACTCAAGGCCGGAGAGCGGCTGGTCGCGGTCGATTCGGGCGGCGTAGACGGCGAACATGACCTTGACGATAGGCTCCGCCGGTTGGCCAGGGAACTACCTCACGGTGTGACAGATGCCCTCTTGCCATCGGGGACGGGAAGTTCATGCCGATGCCCCTGGGGGCTGCGCCCCCAGACCCCCATCGGCCTGAACGGCCTCGTCCTCAAACGCCGGACGGGCTGAAGGCTGACCACCGCCCACAAAACACAACCGCCAGCCCGCAGCCCGCAGCCCGCAGCCCGCAGCCCGCAGCCCGCAGCCCGCAGCCCGCAGCCCGCAGCCCGCAGCCCGCAGCCCGCAGCCCGCAGCCCGCAGCCCGCAGCCCGCAGCCGCCGAACGACCCCGCCCCCACAGGCAACGTGCACCCCTCAACGCCCCGAACGGGCGGGCGGGTGGGAAAGGTCTTTTTCACGGCCCGCAGTCGCCAACGCACCCCGACCCCCACGGCAAACGCCCACCCCCAACGCCCCGCACGGGCGGGCGGGTGGGCAAAGGGCCCCGCCCACACGGACGGGACCCTCCAACCTACCGACGAGCAACCCCCTCCGCCCGAGCCGCCGCAGCCACCGCCGCGGTAACCACAGGCGCCACCCGCTCATCGAACGGCGACGGAATCACATAATCCGCGGCAAGGTCATCCCCGACCACCCCGGCCAACGCCTCAGCCGCCGCGATCTTCATCCCCTCGGTGATCCGAGACGCCCGCACCTGCAACGCCCCCGCGAAGATCCCCGGAAACGCCAGCACGTTGTTGATCTGGTTGGGGAAGTCGGACCGCCCGGTGGCGACCACCGCCGCGTACCTGTGCGCCACATCCGGGTGCACCTCGGGATTCGGGTTGGCCATGGCGAACACGAACGCCCCCTCGGCCATGGAGGCGACGGCAGGCTCCGGCACCGTACCCCGGACACCCCGATGAAGACGTCGGCACCTTCCAGCGCCGCCTCCAACGACCCCGAGATCCCCGCCTTGTTGGTGAGCTCGGCGAGTTCACGCTTGACGGGCGTGAGGTCGTCCCGGTCACGCGAGACGACACCCTTGCGGTCGGCGACGGCGACGTCACCGAGCCCCGCCTCCAGCAGGAACTTGGCGATGGCCACCCGGCGGCGCCCGCACCGGAGATGACGGCCCGAAGATCGCCCAGCTCCCGCCCGGTCAGCCGCGCGGCGTTCCGCAGGGCCGCCAGCGTCACGATCGCCGTACCGTGCTGGTCGTCGTGGAAGACCGGGATGTCCAGCCGCTCCTGGAGCCGACGCTCGATCTCGAAGCAGCGCGGCGCCGAGATGTCCTCCAGGTTGATGCCCCCGAAGGAGGGGGCGAGCCGCACGACGGTCTCGATGATCTCGTCGACGCCGGTGCAGTCCAGCGCGATCGGCACCGCGTCCACGCCGCCGAACTGCTTGAACAGGATCGCCTTGCCCTCCATGACGGGGAGGGAGGCCTCGGGACCGATGTCACCGAGTCCGAGCACGGCCGTACCGTCCGTCACGACGGCGACCACGGACGACTTCCAGGTGTAGTCGTGGACGAGTTCCGGCTGCTCCGCGATCGCGGTGCACACGCGCGCGACGCCGGGTGTGTACGCGAGGGACAGGTCGTCCTTGTCGCGGATCGGCACGGTGGCCTGCACGGCCATCTTGCCGCCGCGGTGCAGCGCGAACGCAGGATCGAAGGAATCGAGGGGCTCGGCCCCGCCGTCCTGATCCGTACTGCTGTCGCTGCGAGGATTGACGATCTCCGCTGCCACTTTGTCTTACCCCTTAAGTCTTCATTGATTTTGAGGGTGGCCACTCCCTGGTGAGGGGTGGGCGGGCACCGCGCAGGGCCCAGAAATGATGCGTACGAACACCTGCGCGACGGGCGCGCCGCACACGCGCCCTGAGCCCCGGATGAGGGGTGTAAAGACCCTTCTTACCGGACGGACACCACCGAGGACGAGTCCAATAGGCGCAAGGTCACATCCCGCCCGCCGAAGACGGAACGATGATCGATCACATCGTGAGACATACCGAAGGTCTTCCGGCCGGAAGGCGTGATTCCCGTAGATGGTCCGTGCGGGGGCCGTCCTGATGTACCGACCTGATGCGATTCGGGGTCACCCGTTATCCGATTTTGACATGGAGAGTCCCCTGAATGGTTCAGTCCGAATGGCAAGATGCCCTAATCACACGAGGTCGCGACACTCGAAGGTGTGTGTTCACATCGACCCGTCGGCATTGCCGTCCACCCGCCGGAGGAACTCACCATGACCGCAAGATTCACCCGTCGTACGACCGCCCCGCACACCCGGCTGGCCGCGGTCGGTGCGATCGCGGTCGCCGGCGCCCTGGTGCTCACCGGCTGCGGTGACCAGACCAAGAAGGCCGACTCGAGCAGTGCGTCCACGAGCACGGCTCCACTGGCTTCCAAGCTTCCCGCCTCGATCCGCAGCGCCGGGGTCGTCAAGGTCGGCTCCGACATCGCGTACGCGCCGGTCGAGTTCAAGGACGACTCCGGCAACGTCGTCGGCCTCGACCCGGATCTGGCCGCCGCGATGGGCAAGCAGCTCGGCGTGAAGTTCGAGTTCGAGAACGGCACGTTCGACGCCCTGCTCACCGGTCTGCGCTCGGACCGCTACGACATCGCCATGTCCGCGATGACGGACAACAAGAACCGCCAGGAGGGCATCGACGGCGACACGGGCAAGAAGGTCGGCGAAGGCGTCGACTTCGTCGACTACCTGACCGCCGGTGTCTCCATCTACACGCGCAAGGGCGACACGGGGAACATCGCCTCGTGGTCCGACCTGTGCGGCAAGAAGCTCGCGGTCGAGCGCGGCACGGTCTCCGAGGACCTCGCCAAGAGCGAGACGAAGAAGTGCACAGGCGGCAAGAAGATCACCATCGAGCCCTTCGACGACGACCAGCAGGCCCAGACCCGGCTGCGCTCGGGCGGCGCGGACGCGGCCTCCTCCGACTTCCCGGTGGCCGCCTACGCGGTGAAGACCTCCGGCGGCGGCAAGGACTTCCAGCTGGTCGGCGACCAGGTCGAGGCGGCGCCGTACGGCATCGCGGTCGCCAAGAGCAACACGCAGCTGCGGGACGCGCTGCAGGCCGCGATGGACGCCGTGATCAAGAGCGGTGAGTACCAGAAGATCCTGACGAAGTGGGGCGCCGAGGACGGTGCCGTCAAGTCGTCCGTGATCAACGGCGGCAAGTGACCGCGGATCCGCCGTCACCGAGAGGCAACATCCGTGACTACTGACATCGACGGGACGCCGGGGGCGCAGGACGCGCCCCGGACGCCCCCCAAGCCCATCAAGGCCATTCCGGTCCGGCACTACGGGCGGTACGTGTCCGCCGTCGTCGCGATCGGGATCCTGGTCTCGATCATCTACGCGTTCGGCCAGGGCAAGATCAACTGGCATGCCGTACCGGACTACTTCTTCGACCACCGGATCATGACCGGTGTCTACAAGACGCTCCTGCTGACGGTCCTGTCGATGGTCATCGGCATCGTCGGCGGCATCGGCCTCGCGGTCATGCGGCTGTCGAAGAACCCGGTGACCTCGTCGATCGCCTGGTTCTACATCTGGTTCTTCCGCGGCACCCCGGTGCTGGTCCAGCTGTTCCTCTGGTTCAACCTGGGCCTGGTCTTCCAGTACATCAACCTCGGGCCGATCTACAAGAACTACTGGTCGGCGTTCATGACGCCGCTGCTGACGGCGCTGCTCGGCCTCGGTCTCAACGAGGCCGCGTACATGGCGGAGATCTGCCGTGCGGGTCTGCTCGCCGTCGACGAGGGCCAGACCGAGGCCTCGCACGCGCTCGGCATGAGCCACGCGAAGACGCTGCGCCGGATCGTGATCCCGCAGGCGATGCGCGTGATCGTGCCGCCCACGGGCAACGAAGTGATCAACATGCTGAAGACGACCTCGCTCGTGGCGGCCGTCCAGTATCCGGAACTCTTCCGCTACGCCCAGGACATCGGCCAGAACTCCGGCGCCCCGGTGGAGATGTACTTCCTCGCCGCCGCCTGGTATCTGATCATGACGTCCGTCCTGAGCGTCGGGCAGTACTACGTCGAGCGGTACTACGCCCGCGGTTCCAGCCGCGCGCTGCCGGCGACGCCGTACCAGAAGATCAAGGCGAACATGCTGTCCATCGGCCGTCCGAAGGGAGGCGCGGCATGAGTCCGAAGCTCAGCAGGACCGGCTCCGCGGACAGGAGCCCGTCCGACTCCTCGGTCCCGATGGTCAAGTCGGAGGGCGTGCACAAGTCGTTCGGCCCGGTCGAGGTCCTCAAGGGCATCGACCTGGAGGTGAAGTCCGGCGAGGTGTTCTGCCTCATCGGCCCCTCCGGCTCCGGCAAGTCGACGTTTCTGCGGTGCATCAACCACCTGGAGAAGATCAACGCCGGCCGGCTGTACGTCGACGGCGAGCTGGTCGGCTACCGCCAACAGGGCGACAAGCTCTACGAGTTGCGCGATCGCGAGGTCGCGGTGAAGCGCCGGGACATCGGTATGGTCTTCCAGCGCTTCAACCTGTTCCCGCACATGACGGCCGCGGAGAACGTCATCGAGGCGCCGGTGCAGGTCAGGGGCGTCAACAAGGCGCAGGCCAGGGAGCGCGCGATGCAGCTCCTGGAGCGGGTCGGGCTGGCCGACAAGGCCCAGAGCTACCCTCGCAGCTCTCCGGAGGCCAGCAGCAACGGGTCGCGATCGCACGGGCGTTGGCGATGGACCCGAAGCTGATGCTCTTCGACGAGCCCACCTCGGCCCTCGATCCGGAGCTGGTCGGTGACGTCCTCGACGTCATGCGCGACCTCGCCGAGTCCGGCATGACGATGATCGTCGTCACCCACGAGATGGGCTTCGCCCGCGAGGTGGGCGACAGCCTGGTCTTCATGGACGGCGGCGTGGTGGTCGAATCCGGCCACCCGCGCGACGTCCTGACGAACCCTCAACACGAGCGCACCCAGGGCTTCTTGTCCAAGGTGCTCTAGAGGCAGGTGAGTTGAAGGGGCGGTACGGAACTCTCGTACCGCCCTCTGCTGTCCCGCCCTCTCCTGTCCCGCCCGCGCGTCCTACTTCAGCGCCAGCAGCAAGGTGTCCGAAGGCGAGCACCAGACCGCCCGAGCCTCCCCGAACCCCTTCTCCCGCAGTACGCGTGCGTGCCACTCCGGGGGCGGTGTGTCGCCGTCCGCGTGCTCGCCGTAGATCTCGTAGCGGCGGGCCGTGGGGCCGGCGAGGACCGGGTCCTGGGCGGCGAGATTCCACCAGTCGGCCCAGTCGAGGGCGCCGTCGCGCTTGGCCTGATCCATCTGGGTGTGCCGGTGTGCCCGCTCCGCCGCGTTGATCCTGGGCGTCGACTCGTCGATCATGTGGTCCGCGTTCATGAAGACACCGCCGTCGCGGACGAGCCCCCGCGACCTGACCGTAGAGGGCCGCGAGGGGTTCGCTGTGCAGCCAGTGGAGGGCCGTGGCGGTCAGCACGGCGTCGTACGTGTCGTACGGCAGCCGTGTCGTCCACTCCGGGTCCTTGAGGTCGGCCGTCACGAAGCTGACCCGGTCGTCGTCCGCGAAGGTGCCCTCGGCGATGGCGAGGAGGGCCGGGTCGAGATCGACCCCGGTACTGGTGGCGTCCGGGAAGCGGGCGAGCAGCCGGGCGGTGATGCTGCCGGTGCCGCAGGCGAGGTCGAGGACGCGCGGTGCGGGGCCGGTGAGGGCCTCGACCATGTCGAGCATGATCCGGAAGCGGTCCTCCCGGTCGGGCATGTACCACTCCTGCTGCCGGTCCCAGCTCTCCTGCCAGGCCTGCCAGTCGGTTCCGACACCGGTCGTCATGAGGACCCCTGTCCACTCACTGTCGTAATACCCTGGAAGCACGATCAGCTGTTACCCGACCGCATCCACGACCATAGAGCGCCTCCGTAAGGACTACAAGTGGAACTGGCCTATTACTCGGACTACGCCGTACGCCTCGTCAACACCGAGGAACCGGTCCGGGGCAAGGACGTCCTGACCTCGGTCGAGGCCGTACGGGATCTGTTCGGCACCAACCAGGAGGCGGCCCGCCGCGCCACGGAGGCCGACGTGACCCGCTTCCGTTCGGTGCGCGGGCGGCTGCGGGCGGTCTTCGAGGCGGCCGACGGCGGCGACGAGACCCTCTCCGTGAACCTGCTGAACTCGCTGCTGCTGGAGTTCCCGGTCAGCCCGCAGATCTCCGGGCACAACTTCCGCGACGACGACGGCCGCCCGCTGTGGCACATGCACCTCGCGGACCACCCGTCGAACGCCACCGCCGGCTACGCGGCGATCGCGGCGATGGGCCTGGCCTTCCACCTCACCGAGTACGGCGTCGACCGGCTCGGCCTGTGCGAGGCCGCGCCGTGCCGCAACGCCTACCTGGACACCTCGACGAACCGCTCCCGGCGCTACTGCTCGGACCGCTGCGCGACCCGCGCGAACGTGGCCGCCTACCGCGCCCGGAAGCGCCTGGAGGCCGACCGGTCGGAGAGGACGGGCCTCGCCGCGGAGAGCGCCCAGCGGACCACCGCGACCGGCGAACGCTGACCGGCCTTCGGCGGCCGGTACCGGAACCGCACCTTCCCCAGCACCAGGTCCTCGGGCACGGTGCCGTAGTCCGTGCTGTCCCCGCCCGCGAACGCGTTGTCCCCGAGCACCCACCACCCGCCCTCGCGCCGCTCGGCGGCACGCTTGACGACCAGCAGGTCCTGCTGGAACGGGTGCCGCAGCACGACGATGTCCCCGGGCCTGATCCGCGCCCCGTACTGCACCACGAGCAGATCCCCGTGACACAGCGTCGGCACCATGGACGGGCCGGTCACCTCGGCCGTCCCGAAGGGCAGTACGGCCCTTCCGCGCTCGGTCTCCTGCGACAGCTCCGGCATCCCCGGCACCTCCCCGGTCCTATCCTCCACCAGTCTGAGTCTGACCCTGGACTTTTGTCCTAAGCCCATGGGGGCACTCGCGAAAACAGCTTCTCCAGGGAGTAATGTCCCACCTGAGAAGACGATCACGAGGAAGGAACGCTCCATGCTTTCCCGCCTGTTTGCCCCCAAGGTGAAGGTCAGCGCGCACTGCGACCTGCCCTGCGGTGTGTACGACCCGGCCCAGGCCCGCATCGAGGCGGAGTCGGTGAAGGCCGTGCAGGACAAGATGGCCGCCAACGACGACCCGCACTTCCAGGCGCGCGCCATCGTCATCAAGGAGCAGCGCGCCGAGCTCGCGAAGCACCACGTCTCGGTGCTCTGGAGCGACTACTTCAAGCCCCCGCACTTCGAGAAGTACCCGGAGCTGCACCAGCTGGTCAACGACACCCTGAAGGCCCTCTCGGCCGCCAAGGCGTCCACCGACCCGGCGACGGGCCAGAAGGCGCTCGACTACATCGCCCAGATCGACAAGATCTTCTGGGAGACCAAGAAGGCCTGACACCCAGTCGGCCCAGCCCGGCCGACCGACGATCGGTGCACCATCGACGGTCAGCGGGTCTGGGGAAGGGGCTCCACCGGTTCGCCGGCGGGGCCCCTTCGTCGTTCCCGGCCCGGCCCGAGCGGCCCCCGTGCCATCCTGGACGGCGTGAACCGCGACGACCTCGTACGGCTGCGCCAGGCCCGGGACCGGATGAACCGCGAGTACGCGGAGCCGCTCGACATGGCCTCGGTCGCGCGGACCGCGTTGATGTCGCCGGGCCACTTCCAGCGCAGTTTCCGCGCGGCGTACGGGGAGACGCCGTACAGCTATCTCATGACCCGGCGGATAGAGCGGGCGAAGGCGCTGCTGCGGCGCGGGGACCTCAGCGTGACCGAGGTGTGCATGGCCGTGGGCTGTACGTCCCTCGGCTCCTTCAGCTCGCGGTTCACCGAGCTGGTCGGCGAGACCCCAGCGCCTACCGCGCCCGTTCGCACGAGGCGGGCGCGGTGATCCCGTCCTGCGTGGCCCGCACTTTTACCCGGCCGAACCGGGCGGGACCGCCCCTCCAGCCCTAGCCTGTCCTGCATGGATCTCAAACTCCGCCAGTGCTTCATCGCCGTCGACGACCACGACAAGGCGCTCGCCTTCTACTGCGACGTCCTGGAGCTGGAAATCCGTAACGACGTCGGTTTCGAGGGCATGCGGTGGGTGACCGTGGGGTCGCCGTTGCAGCCGGACGTGGAGATCGTCCTGGAGCCGCCTGCCGCGAACCCGGACGCCTCCCCGCCGACAAGCAGGCCATGGCCGAACTCCTCGCCAAGGGCACCCTGCGCGGCGTCAACTTCACCACCGCCGACTGCGACGCCCTCTACGCCCGCGTCCAGGAGTCCGGCGCCGAGGTCGTCCAGGAACCGACCGACCAGCCCTACGGCGTCCGCGACTGCGCGTTCCGCGACCCGGCCGGGAACATGCTGCGGTTCATGCAGCGCAGCGAGGACTGAGGGCGGGGACGGGGACGAAAATCCCGCGGGCGGCTCCCTGTCCCGCGCTTACGATCACGCCATGAGCGCTACGACCGTCCGCTGGACCTACGCCTTCATCGACCGCCCGCTCGGCCGCCTCGGCCCCGCCCATGACTTCTGGACGGCGGCGACGGACACCGAGTTGTCCGAACTCCGCGGTGACAAGGGCGAGTTCGGCACCCTGTTGTCCTCCGGCGCCGACGCCTGCGTGAAGGTCCAGGGCGTCGAGGACGGCCCGGGTGGCGCTCATCTCGACTTCTCCGTCGAGGACGTACCGGCGTTCGTGGAGTCCGCGCTGCGACTCGGCGCGGACTCCGTCGCCGAGTACGACGGCTGGGCCGTACTCCGGTCCCCGCAGGGCAGTTGTTCTGCGCGGTCCCCTGGCACGGCGAGTCCGTACGACCGCCCGTGGTGGCCGGCACCCGCCTCGACCAGGTCTCCCTCGACATCGGCCCCGGCTCCTACGACGCCGAACTCGCCTTCTGGAGCGCCCTGTTGCCCGACTGGGCCTCGCTGGCGGGGGCGCTCCCGAGTTCCACGTCCTCAAGCCCCCGCCCGGCCTGCCGATCCGCGTCCTGCTCCAGCGTCTCGACGAGGAGCGTCCCGCGTCCGCCCATCTCGACCTGGCCTGCGCGGACATCGGCACAGCCGTCGTGGTGCACGAGCACCTCGGCGCGTCCGTCGTCTCCCAGGGCAGGCACTGGACGGTGATGCGCGACCCGGCGGGCGGCACCTACTGCCTGACCGGCCGCGACCCGGAGACCGGCGGGCTCCCAACCGGCCCTGAGTCAACGGGCTCAGCCCGTCCACGCCTCCACGTCCACCACCGCACCCACCGGAATCGCCCCGTACACATGCGGGAACGCCTCCCCGCCCGGCTCCGGCGCCTCGTACTTCAGCGGTGCGTCAAGCCGTGCCGGGTCCACGACCAGGACCACCAGTTCGTCGGGGCCGTTGTAGGAACCGTACAAAAAGCGTGCCACGCGCGGGAGTTGGTCGCGGGTCGAGCAGTGGATGAAGCCCTCCTCCTGGAGGGTGCGGCCTCGGGTCGACCACTCATAGCTCCCGCGCTCGCGGGCCGCGTCCCAGAGGGCGCGCTCGGTGATGTGCAGGACGGGGGCGGTGGGTTCGTGTTCGGGCATACGCCCACGTTACGGCCTCGGCTCGCGCCACATCGGGTACATGCGCGGGCCGTCCGGGAGGTCGAGGGTGCGGTCGGTGAAGGTGTAGCCGAGGCGCTCGTACAGCTTGGCGCTGCGTTCGCTGCTCGCCTCCAGGTACGCGGGCAGGCCCTCGCGGTCGCAGCGGTCCAGGACGTGCCGGACGAGCGCGGCGCCGAGTCCCTCGCCCCTGCCTGCCGGGGGCGACGGCGATCATCCACAGGTACTCGTGCGCCCGCCCCGCTGGATGCGAGTCCGCCATGAGCCGGGCGATCGTCTCGACCCGCGCGTTGTCGGGATCGACCAACTCCCGTAGTTCTACGGCCTCGTCGACGCCGTCCGCCGGATGCGCCTCACCCGGTATCGACAGCCAGAGCGCGCAGGCCGCGCCGTCCTCGGTGAGGTCGATCCACCCGTCGGCGAACACCGCGTCGGCGAAGGCGGCCATCAGCCGGTGATGGGTCGTACGGCGGTACTCGGCGTCGGGAAAGACCCAGCCGCTGACCGGATCGTCCTGGAAGGCCTCGTCCAGCAACCGGACGACCAGCTCCCGGTCCCCCTCGCCCGCGACCCGTATCGCCACACCCATGACCCACCCCTTACCTCTCAACCACCGCCACCGGCAAGGCTGTTGAGCCTAACGGGGACTTCGGGGCGAGTGAGCCGAAGGGGCGCGTCGGTGTCGGGAGGCGAACCGAGCTTCCCAAAAGGGCGGGCCCCGCGCACCGTGGGGATGCGCGGGACCCGTCCGGTCCGGGGCCTTTCGGGGGCCGCGCGGGGTCAGGACCGCGCGGTTCCGGCAGGCTCCGGAGTCTTCAACTGCTGCGCCTGGTCACGAACTCGGCCAGCGCGAGCAGACCGCCCGCGTCCTGCGGGTCCGGGATGGCCCGGGCCAGCTCCTGCACGGCCCGCGCCATGCGGTCGGCCGCCTGGGCCTGCGCCCAATCCCGGCCGCCCGCCCGCTCGACGGCGAGCGCGGTGCGCTCCAACTCCCCTTCCTCGTACGGCAGTCCGTACAGTTCCGCGAGTTCCGCGGCGGCCGGGGTGCCCGAGGTGAGGGCGGCGACCACGGGCAGGGACTTCTTGCGTACGGCGAGGTCGGCGCCGGCCGGTTTGCCGGTGCGGCCGGGGTCGCCCCATATCCCGATGACGTCGTCGATCAGCTGGAAGGCGAGCCCGGCCTGCCGGCCGAACGCGTCCAGCGCCTCGACGTCCTCGACGGACGCCCCCGCGTACAGGGCCCCCACCGCGCAGGCGCAGCCGAGGAGCGCGCCGGTCTTGGCCTCGGCCATGACGAGCACCTCGTCGAGGGCGACCTCGGCGGGGGCCCGCTTCTCCATGGCGGTGTCCGCGTGCTGGCCCTCGCACAGTTCGACGACACAGTCCGCGAGCCGGGCCGCGGCTGCCTGGGCCGCCGGGTGCGGGTCCACGGCGAGCAGCCGCAGGGCCAGCGCCTGGAGGGCGTCCCCGGCGAGGATCGCGTCGGCGTCGCCGAACACGGTCCACGCGGTGGGCCGGTGTCTGCGGGTGGTGTCCCGGTCCATCACGTCGTCGTGCAGCAACGTGAAGTTGTGGACCAGCTCGACCGCCGCGGCGGCCCGGAGCGCGCCCGCCCGGGCCCGCTCGCCGCCGAGCGCGGTGGCGGCGGCGAGGACGAGGGCGGGGCGGATCGCCTTGCCCGCGTTGCCCGCGGCCGGGGTGCCGTCCGCGTGCTCCCATCCGAAGTGGTAGAGCGCGATCCGGCGCATCGAGCCGGGCAACGAGTCGATCGCCGCGCGCAGTTCGGGGTCGACGGACCTCCTGGCCCCCTCCAGGATCACCGGCGCCTCGTGCCCGTCGGGCGGCTGCGCGCCGACGGCCCGCTGTCTCGGCTCCGTCCTGGGCTCGGCCACGGGGTCACCCCTCAGCTCGGCCATGGGGTCCCCCTCGGAGAGTCCGCGGACGGTGACGCCCGCGCCGCGACCGGCCGCGTACGACCGGGGTGTACCCGCCCTCTCGGGCGGGGACACCGCGTCCAACTGCTGGAACGTCACCTCCAGCGGCCGATCTCGACGTTCTCCAGGACGCCGAGGGCGTCCGGCACGAGGACGGCCGCCGAGTAGTAGGCCGTCACGAGGTAGTTGATGACGGCCTGTTCGTTGATGCCCATGAAGCGCACCGACAGGCTCGGCTCGATCTCGTCCGGGATGCCGGCCTGCTGGAGGCCGATGACGCCCTGGTCGTTCTCACCCGTACGCATGGCGATGATCGAGGTGGTCCGGCGGTCGCTGACCGGGATCTTGTTGCACGGGTAGATCGGCACACCGCGCCAGGTCGGGATGCGGTTGCCGCCGACGTCGATGGACTCGGGGACCAGTCCGCGCTTGTTCAGCTCGCGGCCGAACGCGGAGATCGCGCGCGGGTGGGCGAGAAACAGCTTGGTGCCGCGGCGCCTGCTGAGCAGCTCGTCCATGTCGTCCGGGCTGGGGACGCCGTCGTGGGGCTGGAGCCGCTGGTCGTACTCGCAGTTGTTGAGCAGGCCGAACTCGCGGTTGTTGATCAGTTCGTGCTCCTGGCGCTCCTTCAACGCCTCGACGGTGAGCCGGAGTTGCTGCTCCGTCTGGTTCATCGGCTGGTTGTAGAGGTCGGCCACGCGCGAGTGGATGCGCAGGACGGTCTGGGCGACGCTCAGTTCGTACTCGCGCGGCCTGGCGTCGTAGTCGACGAAGGTGTGCGGGATGTCCGGCTCGCCGGAGTGGCCCGCGGCGAGGTCGATGGCCTTCTCGCCGTACTTGTTGGTGCGCTGCTCGGGGATCGCCCGCAGTTGTGCGAGGTGGTCGCGCAGGGTCTCGGAGCGCTCCGCGACCTGCTCGACGTCCCCGCGGGCCAGGATCAGCACCGTGCACGCGGTGTCGGCGCGGGCCGTGTACTCCCAGATGGCCTCCGGGTCGAGCAGTGCCTGGTCGCCGAAGTAGGCGCCGTCGGCGAGGACCCCGAGGACCGTGTCGTCGCCGTACGGGCCGGTGCCGACCTTCTCCACCCTGCCGTGCGCCAGCAGGTACACCTCGTCGGCCTGGCTGCCGAACGACGCGATCGCCTCTCCCGGGGCGTACTCGCGCTGCCGGCAGCGGGTGGCCAGCTCCGAGAGCACCTCCTCGTCCTCGTAGTCCCGCAGTGCGGGCAGTTCGCCCAGTTCCGCGGGGATGACCTCGACGCGGTCGCCGGTCTTCACGAATGTCACCCGGCCGTCGCCCACGGAATAGCTCAGCCGTCGGTTCACCCGGTATGTGCCACCTTGCACGTTGACCCACGGCAGTGCGCGCAGCAGCCAGCGTGAGCTGATCTCCTGCATCTGCGGTGCGGACTTCGTGGTCGTGGCCAGGTTCCGCGCCGCCGCCGTACCAAGACTCTGCTGCGGCTTGTTCTGCTCCGCGCGGACCTCTTCGCCTACCGACATAGAGAAATGCCCTCCCCATTCATGCCCGGCACCTGTGCGCCCGGCATCCTTCTCGCGCACCAGCCTTCCTCACGGAGCGTGCTGATGGTATTACCCGAAAGAGCGGGAATGGATCTTCACGAGGTGGGCACGGAGGCCGTTCACCTCGAATGTCGTTCGAGTGGCCGCTGGTGTCGGGGGTGTCCGGATCGGCTCGCACGCCGTACGAACAAGTAGGCCCAAGTGCTCAGTTGTCAGTACAAGCACTGACAACAGGCGACCGCGAACGGCGGCCGTCGCACAGCACGAAGGAGGCGATCATGGCCTCACCCATGTCCGCGGGCGGATTCCTGTCCTGTCTGAAGGCGGCGGGCGTCCCGGTCCTCGAGGTCGGCGACTGGCAGACCCACAACCGCAACCACAAGGGTCCGTGGGGGCCCGTCCACGGCGTGATGATCCACCACACGGTCACCAAGGGCAGCGCGGCCACGGTCGAGTTGTGCCGCGAGGGCCGCCCCGACCTCCCGGCCCGCTCTGCCACGGCGTCATCACCAAGGACGGCCGCCTCCACCTCGTCGGCTACGGCCGCGCCAACCACGCGGGCCTCGGCGACGACGACGTCCTGCGTGCGGTGATCGCCGAGAAGGCGCTCCCGCACGACAACGAGGCCGACACCGACGGCAACCGCCACTTCTACGGCTTCGAGTGCGAGAACCTCGGCGACGGCCACGACCCGTGGCCCGACGCCCAGTTGGAGACGATCGAGAAGGTCTGCGCGGCGATCTGCCGCCACCACGGCTGGTCGGAGCGGTCGGTGATCGGGCATCTGGAGTGGCAGCCCGGGAAGGTGGACCCGCGCGGGTTCACGATGAACTGGCTGCGCGACCGGATCCACGACCGCCTGAAGTGACCGCCGGGCGATCCGGCCGGCCCGGGTGACAATGGTGCCGTGACCAGCCCCGACCTCGCCGCCCTACGGCCCCGGATTCCCTCGCCGGTGGAAGAGGTCGTGGACCGGCGCTTCGGGCGGCACGGCATCCGGCTGCTGCTCAAGCGGGACGACCTGATCCACCCGGACCTGATCGGCAACAAGTGGCGCAAGCTCGCGCCGAACCTCACGGCGGCGGCCGGCCGGACGGTCGTCACGTTCGGCGGCGCCTACTCCAACCACCTGCGCGCCACCGCCGCCGCGGGTCGGCTCCTGGGCCTGCGCACGGTGGGCGTGGTCCGCGGGCAGGAGCTGTCCGACCGCCCGCTCAATCCGTCCCTGGCCCGGTGCGCGGCCGACGGGATGCGCCTCCACTTCGTCGACAGGTCGACGTACCGGCGCAAGACCGAGCCGGAGACGCTGGCCTCGATCCTGCGTGCGGTCGGCGCGGAGGACGCGCACGTCGTCCCCGAGGGCGGCAGCAACTCCCTTGCCGTACGCGGCTGTCGGGCCCTGGGTGAGGAACTCCGCGCGCGTGCCGACGTCGATGTCGTCGCGCTCGCCTGCGGGACCGGCGGCACGCTGGCCGGGCTGGCCGCCGGACTCGGCCCTGCCCAGCGGGTCTTGGGGATACCGGTCCTCAAGGGCGGCTTTCTGACCGCCGACATAGAGGAGCTGCAGGAGCGCGCCTTCGGTGGCCGCCGGGGCGACTGGTCCCTCGACGACCGGTTCCATTTCGGGGCTACGCGCGCGTGCCCGCCGAACTCGACGCCTTCGCCGGGGACTTCGAGCAGCGGCACGGAGTGCCCGTGGAGCGTCTCTATGTCGCCAAGTTGCTGTACGGACTTGTCGCCCTGGCCGACGAAGGGGCCTTCCCGCGCGGGAGCACGGTCGCCGCGGTGATCACCGGGCGACCGTTCCCGTAGGACCGCGTCAGGCGCCGTGGAGGACGCCGGGCGCTCCAGGGGTCGTAGGGACCGCTAGGCCGCCTCCCGATATGCCGCCGCCTCCTCCAGGTCCAGGCGGCGCAGCAGGGTGCGGAGCATCTCGTCGTCGATGTAGCGGCCGTCCCGGAGGCGGACGAACATCGAGCGTTCGGCGCTGATCATCTCGCGGGAGAGGCGGCGGTAGGTGTCGTCGACGGTCTCTCCGGTGACGGGGTTGGTGGCGCCCAGGCGTTCCCAGACGGCGTTGCGGCGGCGCTCCAGGACCTCGCGGAGGCGGTCGGCGAGGGGAGGCGGCAGGGCGTTGCGTTCGTCCTCCAGAAGGGCCTCCAGGCGTTTTTCGGCGACCCGGGACGCCTGTGCCTGGGCGTTGGCCTCGGCGAGCGTCTCGGCCTGCTGGTCGCGGCCGGGGAATTTCAGCAGGCGGATGATCGGGGGCAGGGTCAGGCCCTGCACCACCAGCGTGCCGATGACCGTCGTGAAGGTCAGGAACAGGATGAGGTTGCGCTGCGGGAAGGGGCCGCCGCCGTGCACCGTGAGCGGGATCGAGAAGGCGATGGCGAGCGAGACCACGCCTCTCATGCCGGCCCACCCGGTGGTCAACGCCCCCTTCCAGGTGGGGTTGTCCTCGCGGTCCCTGATCCGTGCCGAGAACATCCGGGGCAGGAAGGTCGCCGGGTACACCCACACGAACCGGGTCGCGACGACGACCAGGAAGAGGGCGATCGCGTACCAGGCGGCGTCCAGGCCTCTGTACTCCCCAAGGCCCTTGAGAACCACCGGCAGTTGGAGCCCGATCAGGGCGAACACCGCCGACTCCAGGACGAAGGCGACCATCTTCCAGACGGCCTCCTCCTGGAGGCGGGTCGCGAAATCGACCTCCCACGCGCGGTGACCCAGGTAGAGCGCCACGACGACGACGGCGAGCACCCCGGAGGCGTGCACCTGCTCGGCGACCGCGTAGGCGACGAACGGGATCAGCAAGGAGAGCGTGTTCTGCAGCAGCGCCTCCTTGAGGTGCGTGCGCAGCCAGTGGATCGGCACCATCAGGAGGAGCCCGATCCCGACCCCGCCGACGGCCGCGAGCAGGAACTCCCCGATGCCGCCCGCCCAGGTGGCGCCCTCGCCGATCGCGGCCGCGAGAGCCACCTTGTAGGCGGTGATCGCGGTCGCGTCGTTCAGCAGGGACTCGCCCTGGAGGATCGTCGTGATCCGGGACGGCAGCCCGACCCGGCGGGCCACGGCCGTCGCCGCGACCGCGTCCGGCGGCGCCACCACCGCGCCCAGGACCAGCGCCGCGGTCAGCGGCAGCCCCGGCACGATCACGTACGCGGCCCAGCCGACGACGAACGTGGCGAAGAGCACGTAGCCGACCGACAGCAGCGCCACGGGCCGCACCTGGGCCCGCAGGTCGAGGTAGGAGCTGTCGGTGGCGGAGGTGTACAGCAGCGGGGGCAGCAGCAGCGGCAGCACGACCTCGGGGTCGAGGGTGTAGTCGGGCACCCCGGGACGTACGAGACGACCAGCCCCACCGCGACCAGCAACAGCGGTGCCGGCACCGGGGTGCGTCTGGCCGCGGCGGCCACCACGGCACTCCCCGCCACCAGCATCAGCAGTGGCATCACGTCCATCGACCTCGCCCACCCTCGTTTTTCCGCGCGGCCAACCGCACACCCGTCGTAATCTGGCAATCATGAAACAGTGCACGCACGCCGACGCGCTGCCGCTCCCTGAACCGGGGCCCCAGAGCGAGACCTGTCTGGAGTGTCTGGCGGCCGGCACCCACCCGGTGCAGCTGCGACTGTGCCTCTTCTGCGGCCATGTCGCCTGCTGCGACTCCTCGCCCGCCCGTCACGCCACAGCACATCACAAGGACTCCGGACATCCGGTGATGCGGACGTTCGAGCCCGGGGAGAGCTGGCGCTGGTGCTTCGTCGACCACGTACTCCTGTGACCCCGTAATCCGACCGCCTCTTCGGACGGTTCGACCGTCTGACGTCTGGGTACGTCAACCCGGCGCGCGCTCTTCCCAATTGGGCCCGCAGGACCCCTAGCCACGGAGCGTATCCGTAGGTTTACTATGAGTGACAGCATGGGGTTGGGGTCCCGGGGACAGAAAAGTTCGGAGCGCGGTAGCGTCACCGCTGAACCAAGTATCGCGTTACCCCGGGGGCGACCCCTGGGCCCCCGAAAGAGCTTGTACCACCTTGGAGGTGAGGGTGTCCCAGATCGCAGGCGAGCCCGCGACCCAGGACTTCGTGGAAGTCCGGCTGCCGGCTGCGGGTGCCTACCTGTCGGTGCTGCGTACGGCCACGGCCGGCCTCGCGGCCCGTTTGGACTTCACCCTCGACGAGATCGAGGACCTTCGCATCGCGGTGGACGAGGCCTGCGCGATCCTGCTCCAGCAGGCCGTGCCGGGCTCGGTGCTCAGCTGTGTCTTCCGCCTTGTGGACGACTCGCTCGAAGTCACCGTCTCCGCCCCGACGACGGACGGTCACGCGCCCTCGCGCGACACCTTCGCCTGGACCGTGCTCTCGGCCCTCGCGGGCAAGGTCTCATCGGCAGTCGACGAGGACAAGACCGTTTCGATCAGCCTCTACAAACAGCGCGGCGCGGGACCCGGGCCGGCGTGAGGAACGGGGACGGGCCGGTGCGGGACGAAGAGCGCGGCACACGGGAGCTGCCGGCCGAGGGCGGCTCAGACGGATCCCGCCGCACGGCGGACGGCAGCGCCCTGGTGCCGCGCGGTGGAATCCCCGAGCAGGCCCGGCCGCACCCGGAGGACGAACCCTCGGAGGCCGGTGTGATGGACGACGGTCAACGCGAGCAGGACGGTGCCGTGCGTATTGGTGGGGTCTCCCCGTTGCCGGGGTCCCCGGCTCCGACTGAGTCGAGCGCGGGGAGGAGGCGGCGAAAGCTCGGGAAGGGGCGACGGACCAGGCGATGAGCGAGCACGAGCGGGACGACGTGGCGGGCACGCAGAGCGTGCAGGTCACACGGCACGACCCCAGGACCGCAGCGGAGCGCGCGCACTCTTCATCGAGCTGCGCACCCTCAAGGACGGCAGCGTCGAGTACGCGGAGCTGCGCAACCGGCTGGTCCGCATGCACCTGCCGCTCGTCGAGCACCTCGCGCGCCGCTTCCGCAACCGCGGCGAGCCGCTGGACGACCTGACCCAGGTCGCCACCATCGGCCTCATCAAGTCGGTCGACCGCTTCGACCCGGAGCGCGGCGTCGAGTTCTCGACGTACGCGACCCCGACGGTCGTCGGCGAGATCAAGCGGCACTTCCGTGACAAGGGCTGGGCGGTGCGCGTCCCGCGCCGGCTCCAGGAGCTGCGGCTGTCGCTGACCACGGCGACGGCGGAGCTCTCCCAGCGGCACGGCCGCTCCCCACGGTCCATGAGCTGGCCGAGAAACTGGGCATCTCCGAAGAGGAGGTCCTGGAGGGCCTGGAGTCGGCCAACGCCTACTCCACGCTGTCCCTGGACGTCCCCGACACGGACGACGAGTCCCCGGCGGTCGCGGACACGCTCGGCGCGTACGACGAAGCCCTGGAGGGCGTCGAGTACCGCGAGTCGCTCAAGCCGCTGCTGGAGGATCTGCCGCCCCGGGAGAAGCGCATCCTGCTGCTCCGGTTCTTCGGCAACATGACGCAGTCGCAGATCGCGCAGGAGGTCGGCATCTCGCAGATGCACGTGTCCCGGCTGCTCGCCCGGACGCTGGCCCAGCTGCGGGAGAAGCTCCTCGTCGAGGAGTAGCCCCCGAGCGGGACTAGCTCTTCGGCTCTTCGGTTCCACGACCAGGCCCTCGGATCCCGAGGGCCTGTGTCGTCGCCGGGTTCACCAGCAGCACCAGCGCGCCGACGGCGAGCACCGCGAGCACGATCCCGGCCGGGATGGCGACACTGTCGGCCCGGAGCAGGTTGTAGGCCACGGGCAGCGCCATGACCTGGGTGATGACGGCCGGTCCCGGCTCCAGCTGCGCAGCAGGAGCAGTCCGCGCGCGGCCAGCAGCGGCAGCAGCGCGAGCACCACCAGGGTCACGCCACCGGTCACGGCCTGTCGGCGGTCGTCCGGTTGGCCGGTGAGTCCGAGGACGAGCATCCACACCCCGGCGACGGCCAGCGCGAGCCCCTCGACGGCGACGAGGACCGCCGCGTAGGTCAGCCGGCGCGGGCGGGGTCCGCCGGGGCCGTCGGTCTCCGGGGCGGGGGTCTGCTCAGCACTCACCCCAGAAGGGTAGCCCTCGGGGTGCGGCCCCAGGTGTTCAGGCTCACGCCGTCTCCTCTTACCCAACGCCTACCTCGGTATGGGACGAGTACCCCCAGTAGGTACGCTGCAACTCATGCGTGCACTTCTCGTGGTCAATCCGGCGGCAACCACCACAAGCGCACGTACGCGCGACGTTCTGCTCCACGCGCTCGCGAGCGAGATGAAGCTGGAAGCGGTCACCACCGAGTACCGAGGGCACGCGCGCGACCTCGGCCGGCAGGCCGCGGAGAGCGGGAACGTCGACCTGGTCGTGGCCCTCGGCGGCGACGGCACGGTCAACGAGGTGGTCAACGGCCTGCTGCACACCGGCCCGAACCCGGACCTGCCCGGTCTCGCGGTGGTCCCCGGCGGCTCCACCAACGTCTTCGCCCGCGCCCTGGGCCTGCCCAACGACGCAGTGGAGGCGACCGGCGCCATCCTGGACGCCCTGCGCGAGGGCCGCGAGCGCATGGTCGGCCTCGGACTGACCTCCGGGACGCCGGGCACCGAGGACGAGGCGGTGCCCTCGCGCTGGTTCACCTTCAACGCCGGGCTCGGGTTCGACGCCGGGGTGGTCGGACGGGTCGAACAGCAGCGGGAGCAGGGCAAGAAATCCACACACGCTCTCTACGTGCGCCAGGTGGTCCGGCAGTTCCTCGGCGAGCAGCACCGCCGGCACGGGACGATCACGCTGGAGCAGCCCGGTGAGGATCCGGTGACCGATCTGGTGGTGGCCATAGTCTCGAACACCTCGCCCTGGACGTATCTCGGCAATCGCCCGATGTACACGTCACCTAAGGCGTCGTTCGATAAAGGCCTCGACGTACTCGGGCTCAGCCGGCTGTCCAGCGCCGCGGTTGCCCGGTATGGCACCCAGTTGCTCACTTCGTCCCCGAGCGTGGACCCCATGGCAAGCACGCTGAGGCTCTGCACGACCTGAGTGACTTCACCTTGCATTCGAAGGTCCCCCTGCCTCTCCAGATGGACGGCGACCACCTCGGACTGCGTACCAGCGTGACGTTCACAGGCGTACGCCGTGCACTGCGTGTGATTGTGTGAGCAGAAAGGGCTGAAGTCCTTTCACTCGAACGTTTAGACCAGGATCCACCCCATGGAAGTACGGCTGTGACCTAGTCGACACCGAGGAATCAAAAAAACTTTCCAGAAGGGGTTGTATCCGCCGCTGAGGTTTGCGAGTCTCTACGTGGCGATCGAGACGGCCCGCAACACCGGCCTCCACGGATCACCGGAACCCCTCTTCAATCCACAGGACCCCGCCAGTGAGTCTGGCGTTCGGCCCTTCACTTGTTGAGGGATTCGTGAAAGCGTTCACATTCACAAGCAACCCGCACGTAATACCAAGGAGAGGTAGCAGCCATGGACTGGCGTCACAACGCCGTTTGCCGCGAGGAAGACCCCGAGCTCTTCTTCCCCATCGGCAACACCGGTCCTGCGCTGCTGCAGATCGAGGAAGCCAAGGCCGTCTGCCGTCGCTGTCCTGTTATGGACCAGTGCCTGCAGTGGGCGCTCGAGTCCGGCCAGGACTCCGGCGTCTGGGGTGGTCTCAGCGAGGACGAGCGCCGCGCCATGAAGCGCCGCGCCGCTCGCAACCGTGCCCGTCAGGCCTCCGCCTGACGCCCACCCTGCTAACAGCCTGAGCTTGGCGGCGCGTACAGCGAGTACGCATCTCCCGCCCCCGAGCCGCAGCGCGCAGTATCCCGATGCTCCCCACTTCTCGACTTCGCTCGAAGCGGGGGACCGCCATCGCAACGAGCGAGCAGCCCCGGACCACCAACTGGTCCGGGGCTCTTTGCTGTTCAGCACGGCCGCTCAAACACCCGCGCGGACACGGCAGTTCAGGCCCGCGCAGGTGGAGGTCGTGTGCACGTACGTCACTTGTGGGCCTGCACCGGCACGTCCAGGATCACCCGGGTCCCCCGCTCCGGTGCCGCCACCATGTCGAAGGTGCCGCCCAACTCGCCCTCCACCAGCGTCCGTACGATCTGCAGGCCGAGGTTGCCCGAGCGGTGCGGGTCGAATCCCTCGGGGAGGCCCACGCCGTCGTCCTGCACGGTGACCAGGAGGCGGGCCTCCTTCGAGGTGCCGCCGCGGACCGCGGAGACCTCGACCGTGCCCGTCTCGCCCTCGCGGAAGCCGTGTTCGAGGGCGTTCTGCAGGATCTCGGTGAGGACCATGGAGAGCGGGGTCGCGACCTCGGCGTCCAGTATCCCGAAGCGGCCGCTGCGCCCGGCCGGTGACCTTGCCCGGGGAGATCTCGGCGACCATCGCGAGCACCCGGTCGGCGATCTCGTCGAACTCCACGCGCTCGTCCAGGTTCTGGGACAGCGTCTCGTGCACGATCGCGATCGAGCCGACCCGGCGTACGGCCTCCTCCAGCGCCTCCCTACCGCGCTCGGACTCGATCCGGCGGGCCTGGAGCCGCAACAGGGCGGCGACCGTCTGGAGGTTGTTCTTCACCCGGTGGTGGATCTCCCGGATGGTCGCGTCCTTGGTGATCAACTCCCGCTCGCGGCGCCGCAGTTCGGTGACGTCCCGGAGCAGCACCAGGGAACCGATGCGGGTGCCCTTGGGTTTGAGGGGATCGCCCGGAACTGGATCACCCCGTCCCGCGCCTCGATCTCGAACTCGCGCGGCGCCCAGCCGCTGGCCAGCTTGGCGAGCGCCTCGTCCACCGGGCCCCTGGTGGGGCGAGTTCGGCGGTGGTCACGCCCAGCGGCTGGCCGACGAGGTCGGTGGCGAGGCCCATGCGGTGGTACGCGGACAGGGCGTTGGGCGAGGCGTACTGCACGATGCCGTCGCCGTCGAGGCGGATCAGCCCGTCGCCGACGCGCGGCGAGGCGTCCATGTCGACCTGCTGGTTCGGGAACGGGAAGGAGCCGGCCGCGATCATCTGCGCGAGGTCCGACGCGCTCTGCAGATAGGTGAGTTCGAGGCGGCTCGGGGTGCGCACGGTCAGCAGGTTGGTGTTGCGGGCGATGACACCCAGGACGCGCCCGTCCCGTCGTACCGGAATCGACTCGACCCGGACGGGGACCTCTTCGCGCCACTCGGGGTCGCCCTCGCGGACGATGCGGCCCTCGTCCAGGGCCGCGTCCAGCATGGGGCGGCGACCGCGCGGGACGAGGTGGCCGACCATGTCGTCCTGGTACGAGGTGGGGCCGGTGTTCGGCCGCATCTGGGCGACGGAGACATAGCGGGTGCCGTCGCGTGTGGGGACCCACAGGACCAGGTCGGCGAAGGAGAGGTCGGAGAGCAGCTGCCACTCCGAGACCAGCAGGTGGAGCCACTCGAGATCGGAGTCGTCGAGTGCGGTGTGCTGACGTACGAGTTCGTTCATGGAGGGCACGTCTGCGAGCGTACCCGCCGGTCTGTACCTGTCCTAAAAACACCCGCGGGCCGCGGCGCCTGGGAGGGACCCTCAACCCTCCCGGCACCGCAGCCCGGAGCAGCAACGGCCACGGGGTGTGCGGTCCCGGACGGCCGATGGATGAGGAGCCGGGGCAGTCAGGGCAGAGAGCCTCGGTTCCTCGGTCCGTCCTCCTGTGCGGGAGGACGGAGGCTTACGCCTTTAACACATTGTGGACTAGACCACTAACCGTGTCCATGCTTTGAAGGATGTTGGAAGCCTAACGGTGTCGGGTCCTGTGCGGGACTGGTTGGTCATGACAATTTCGGTGGCCGGGCCACGGACTCAGCGGGTCTCCGTCACCTTGGCCAGGGCGCGGGGCGCGTCCGGGTCCTGACCTCGGGCGATGGTGACCTCGTAGGCGAGGAGCTGGAGCGGGAGGATCTCCAGGACCGGCTGGAGTTCCTCGGGGACGCCCGCGACGGGCAGGACGAAACCGGCCGAGGCCTGCTCGACCTGGCCGGCCGGGCCGATGACGACCAGGTCGGCGCCCCGGCCGCGCAGCCGGTCCAGGACGGGCTGGAGGGCGGCGCCGCCCTTGCCGTCGGTCACCACCGCGATGACCGGGGAGACGTTGTCGACCATGGCGAGGGGCCGTGCAGGAGGTCGGCGCCGGGTAGGCGAGCGCGGGGATGTAGCTGGTCTCCATCAGCTTGAGGGCGGCTTCCCTGGCGGTGGGGTAGCCGTAGCCGCGCGAGGTGATGACCATGCGTTCGGCGAAGCGGTAGCGGGAGGCGAGGGTGCGGACCTCGTCCTGGCGGGCGAGCAGCTGCTCGGCGAGGTCGGGCAGCGCCTTGGCGGCGGCGCCGTCGCCGCCGCGCAGGCCCTCGACGAAGAGGTAGAGCGCGAGCAGGGACGCCGTGTACGTCTTGGTCGCGGGGAGCGCCTTCTCCGGGCCCGCCATGATGTCGACGTGGTACTCGGACACGGCGGCCAGCGGTGAGTCCGGGTTGTTGGTGACCGCGACCGTGATGGCGCCGGCCTCGCGGGCGGCCCGGGTGGAGGCGACCAGGTCGGGTGAGCCGCCGGACTGGCTGACGGTGACGACGAGGACGTCGGTCAGGTCGGGGTGGGCGCCGTAGGCCGTGGTGGTCGACATCGAGGTGAGGCCGCAGGGCAGGCCGAGGCGGATCTCCAGGAGGTACTTGGCGTAGAGGGCCGCGTTGTCGGAGGTGCCGCGGGCGGTGAGCAGCACGAAGCGCGGCTTACGGGCGGCGACCTCCTGGGCGACCTGGCGGATGCGCGGGGCGCCCTCGTCCAGGATGCGGCGCAGGACGGCGGGCTGTTCGGCCATCTCGCGGGCCATGATCCGGCCGGGGAGGTCGCTGTCGGGAGCCGGGGTCGTGGCGGTCATGCGGGGTCCTCCGGAGGTCGGTCGGGCTGTGCTGCGGTGTCCATTCCACCCTCTCCGCCGGAGGTGCGCCTGTGGTGGGCGGTTACCGGTTTTCGGACAGGCGGCGAACTCTGGGAGGCAAGGCCCTCCTCTGTTAGATTGGTGTGCGGATTGGTCTAAACCACACAGCACCTCCGGGCTCCTCGAAGTCCCCTCTGCAGAACGGCAGGCCAGCGTGGAAGTTGTCATCGTTCCGGACGCCAAGTCGGGCGGCGAGCTGATCGCCGAGGCCATGGCGCAGCTGCTCCGGCGCACGCCGGACGCCCTTCTCGGCGTGGCCACCGGGTCGACGCCGCTGCCCATCTACGAAGCCCTCGCCGCGAAGGTGCGCGCCGGGGCCGTGGACACCTCGCGGGCCCGGATCGCCCAGCTCGACGAGTACGTGGGGCTGCCCGCCGACCACCCGGAGTCGTACCGCTCGGTCCTGCGGCGCGAGGTGCTGGAGCCGCTCGGGATCGGGATGGACGCCTTCTACGGGCCGGACGGCACCGCCGAGGACGTGCTCGCGGCGTGCGAGGCCTACGACCGGGCGCTGGGCGAGGCCGGCGGGGTCGACCTCCAGGTGCTGGGCATCGGCACCGACGGGCACATCGGGTTCAACGAGCCGTGCTCGTCGCTCGCCTCGCGGACCCGGATCAAGACGCTGACCGAGCAGACGCGGGTGGACAACGCGCGGTTCTTCGACGGCGACATCGAGCAGGTGCCGCACCACGTGATCACCCAGGGCATCGGCACGATCCTGGAGGCCCGGCACCTGGTGCTGCTCGCGACCGGCGAGGGCAAGGCGGACGCGGTCGCCGCGACCGTGGAGGGCCCGGTCGCCGCGGTGTGCCCGGCGTCGGCGCTCCAGCTGCACCGGCATGCGACGGTCGTGGTCGACGAGGGCGCCGCGTCCAAGCTGAAGCTCGCGGACTACTTCCGGCACACGTTCGTCAACAAGCCGGACTGGCAAGGAATCTGACACCCCTTCACCTGTCCACGCACCGATGCCGGGCCCGCTCGTGGAGGGCCCGGCACCGGTGTGTTCGGAGGTGTCTCCCTGGTCGGGGTCGCTCCCCGGCGCACGGTCACGTGCCCGCGATGACCTCCGCCGCCGCGTGGCCACAGACACGGGCCGCGCCGTGCGTCGCGATGTGGAGGGCGCCTCGCGGCGGAGCCTGCGGTACGCCCATCTCGACCACGACGGTGTCGGGGCGGGCGGCGAGCAGGGTGTCGAGGGCCGACGCCATCCAGGGGTGCCGGTGTTCGTCCCGGACCACGACGACGACGCGTCGCGCCCCGGCCGCGGCCAGGATCTCCCGCCCCCGTCCGTCCCGGCGAACCCGGCCGTCTCCGTACCGGGCAGCCGCCGTCGCAGCTCCGCGGCGACACCCCAGGGGTCTCTCGTTGCCTACGGCGATGTTGGCGACCGGGGTGAGCAGCGCGACGTAGGGCGGTTCGGTGAGCGGGGTGAAGTCCTCGGCGCCGGTGACCGTGAGAGCGCGGCGGGCGGCGACGAGTCCGATGTCGACGCGCGTCACGTCGGCGGTCGAGGCCGGGGCCGGGTGCGTTGCGGACTCCGGGGTGGGCGCCGAGCAGGTCACGGAGGCCGATCCGGAAACCGCCCCCGGCCCTGCGTTCGCGCCTGCCTCGGACGCCGACGTCGAAGCCGCCCAGCGAGCCAACCCCGTACCCGTTCCGCCGCTTCGGCGAGCCGCTCCTCCGGCAGCTCTCCCGACCGCACCGCCCCCACCAGGGCGTCCCGCAGCCGTCGTACCGTCTCGTCGTCCGCGAGGCCTCCGCCGACGCAGATCGCGTCCGCGCCCGCGGCGATCGCGAGGACGCTGCCGCGTTCGATGCCGTACGTCGCCGCGATGGCCTGCATCTCCATGCCGTCGGTGACGATGAGGCCGTCGTAGCCGAGCCGGCCGCGGAGGAGGTCGGTGAGGATGCGGAGGAGAGGGTGGCCGGGTGGTCCGGGTCCAGGGTGGGGACCAGGATGTGGGCGCTCATCACCGCGCGGCTGCCGGCGGCGATGGCCGCGCGGAACGGGAGCAACTCGCGCTGTTCCAGGACCGAGAGGTCGGCGTCGATGCGCGGCAGCGCGTGGTGGGAGTCGACCGCCGTGTCGCCGTGGCCCGGGAAGTGCTTGGTGCAGGCGGCCACGCCCGCGGCCTGGAGGCCGGTGACGTAGGCCGCCGTGTGCCGGGCGACAAGATCGGGGTCGGCGCCGAAGGAGCGCACGCCGATGACCGGGTTGGAGGGTTGGAGTTGACGTCGGCGGAGGGGGCCCAGTTGAGGTTCACTCCGCACTCGGCGAGGCGGCGGCCCAGCTCGTGGGCGACCGCCCGTGTCAGGTCGACGTCGTCCACCGCGCCCAGGGCGTGGTTGCCGGGGAAGGAGGAGCCGGTGCGGGCCTCCAGTCGGGTGACGTCGCCGCCCTCCTCGTCGATCGCGACGAGGACGTCGTCCCGCTCGGACCGCAACTGGGCGGTCAGCGAGGAGAGTTGCTCGGGTGACGCGATGTTGCGGCCGAACAGGCCCACCGAGGCGAGGCCTTCGCCGAGGCGCCGGAGCAGCCAGTCGGGGGCCGTGGTGCCGGGGAAGCCGGGCTGCAGGACGGTGAGGGCGTCGCGCGTCAGGGTGTCTGTACCGCTGGCGAGAGTCGTCATCGGTGGCGTTATCCCTTCACAGCGCCCGCGGTCAGCCCCGCGGCCATCTTGCGCTGGACGATGAGGAACAGGACGACGATCGGCACGGCCATCATCGTGGCGCCGGCCATCATCGGGGCGTACTCGGTGCCGTGCTTGGTGGTGAAGTTGCCGAGCCAGACGGTCGCCGTCTGGTGTTCCTGGCTGAGCAGCATCAGGGCGTACAGGTACTCGTTCCAGGCCTGGATGAAACCGTAGACCGAGGTGGCGACCATGCCCGGGGCGAGGAGGGGGAAGACGACCCGGATGAAGGCGCCGGTGCGGGTGCAGCCGTCGACCATGGCCGCCTCCTCCAGCTCCTTCGGGATGTTGACGATGAAACCGCGCAGGGTCCACACCGTGAACGGGAGGATGAAGGTCAGGTACGTGATGATCAGGCCCGAGAGCTTGTCGTACTGGTCGAGGTCGTTCAGCAGCAGGAAGACCGGGATGATCATCGAGACCAGCGGGACCATCTGGACCGCGAGGATGCCGACGATCACGATCTTGCGGCCGCGGAAGGCGAAGCGGGAGATGGCGAGCGCGGCCAGCAGGCCGACGACGATGCCGATCACCACGACCGACAGGGACACGATGAGGCTGCGGCCGACCGGGCCCCAGAAGTCGGCGATGTCCAGCGCCCGGCGGAAGTTGTCGAGCGTGATGCCGGTGGGCAGCAGGCTCGGGTTCGGGTCGATGGCGTCCTTGGCCGGCTTGAACGCCGTGTCGAGCATCCAGTAGAGGGGGAAGCCGACGACGACGAAGACGAGCAGGCCGAGGAGGTTCCAGCCCAGCTTCGACTTCTTGCGCCCGCCGGTCTGCCTGCGAGGCGCGTCGGTCGTGAGCGCGCTCATTCGACCTCTCCGATCTGAAGCATCTGACGCATGTAGACGGCGACGACACCGAGCAGCAGCACCACCGTGACCAGGGCTATCGCGGAACCCTGTCCGTAGTCGTTGACGACGAAGGCACGGTCGTACGAATAGGTGCTCAGCAGTTGGAAGTCGGCCTCGGGGTGACCGCCGCGCATCACGAACACCTGGGGAAGACGCCCATGTCCCAGATCACCGACAGGGTCGTGAGCATCACGATGATCGGCTTGAGGATGGGCAGGGTGACGTACCGGAAGACGCCCCAGGCGCCGGCGCCGTCGAGGCGGGCGGCCTCCTCCAGTTCCTGGGGACCTGGGTGAGTCCGGCGCTGAGGGTGATGACCACGAAGGGCACCGCGCCCCACACCACCAGCAGCATGATGACGAGGAGTCCCTGGGGGCCGCTGGCGAACCAGTTGTGGCCGACCATGTCGACGCCGGGCAACCTGCTGAGCAGGGCGTTGAAGACGCCGTAGTCCGTGTCGAAGAGCCACTTGAAGACGGTGGTCGCGACGATCACCGGCATGCCCCAACTGGCCACCAGGACAATGTTGATGAGGGTCTTCACCCAGCCGGAGACCTTCTGCTGGAGCAGCGCGAGGGGCCATGCCGGCGACCATCGTGAGGATGACCGAGCCGGCCGCGAAGACGATCGTGCGGACGACGACGCCCCAGAACTCGGAGTCGCCGAGGATCCCGGTGAAGTTGTCGAAGCCGATCCACTCGGCGGACTTGAAGCCCCACAGCTGGGACTGGCCGAAGGACTGGAAGGACAGGGTGACCAGGCGGACCAGCGGATAGCCCATGACCAGGGCGAGGATCAGCAGGCAGGGCGCGAGCAGCAGCCAGGGGACCCCGGTCCCTCTCGACGTCCGCTGTCTGCGGGAAGCGCTGGGGACGCCCGGTGGCGGCGCGTGCCGCGGCGGCGGCACCTTGGCGGGGGTGGTCGTGTCGGCACTCATCGCGGGCTCCTCAGCGATCCCTCAGGTCGTACGGCCGTACCCCGTACGAGGACGCGCACACTGCGCGGCCCTCGTACGAGATGCAGGGCCCTGTGCTTCGACAGGGCCCCGCACTCAGGTCACTTGGTGTTGATGACCTTGTCGATCGCGCTGTCCGCGGCCTTCGCGGCGGCCTCGACCGACTGCTTGCCGGTGCCGATGTTCTGCAGCATGGTCTGCAGGACCTGGGCCTTCTCGACCTGGCCCCAGCCCGGTGCCATCGGGACGAACCAGTTGGACTCGGCCGCGGTGGCCGGGACCTCCGTCGCGGGGTCGCTCTTCAGCGTCGCGAGGTCGGTCTTGTTGTTCGGCAGGTTACCCTTGGCCATCAGGCCCTTCTGGCCGGACGGACCGGTGAAGGCGTTGATCCACTCGGCGGCGAGACCCTGCGCCTTGGACTTGACCGGGATGGCCAGGTCCGAACCGCCCAGGAACACGGGCATGTTCTTGCCGGACGGGCCGGGCATCACGAAGTTGACGAGGCTGGTCTTCAGCTTGCCGCCGGTCTTGTCGGCCTTCGGGTCGGCCGCGCTCGCGCCCTCCCAGGCCGCGCCGAAGATCATGGCCGCCTTGCCCTGGCCGTAGACGATGTAGCGGTCGGACTCGTCCTTGGTCTTGTCACCGTGCATGTACTTGTCGATGACGGACTTCCACTCGTTGAGCCCCTTGAGGGACTCGGGCGAGGAGAGGCTGCCCTTCCACTGGTCACCGGACTGGGTGGCGATGGCGCCGCCGGCGTCGTAGACGAAGGACATGGCCGCGTACCAGTCACGGGTGGGCTGGTACCAGGCGCTGAACTTGCTGCCTTCCTTCTTCTGGATCTTGTCCAGGTCGGAGGTCAGCTCGGCGTACGTCGTCGGGGTCGACTTGATGCCGGCCGAGGCGGCGATGTCCTTGCGCCAGTTGGCGACGCGGCCACCGGCGTAGTAGGGGACGCCGTAGGTCTTGCCGTCATAGGTGACGGAAGCCTTGAGGCCGTCCAGCCAGCCGGAGGAGTTGGTGAACTTGGAGGCGTCGACGGGTGCGAAGGCGCCCTTGACCATGTAGCCGAGCATCTCGGTGTTGCCCATCTCGACCACGTCGGGCGCCTTGTCGGTGGCGAGGACCGCGTCGAGCTTGGTGTTCTTGTCCGGCCAGCCGTAGTACTCGTGCTTGATCTTGACGCCCGGGTGCGCCTTCTGCACGGTCGCGTCGGCGGCCTTGACCAGGTCGGGCCAGTTGTTCTGCGCGTCGACGGTGAGCCAGACGGTCAGCTCCTTGGCGTCGGCGCCGCTGTTCGAAGAGCCCTTGTCGTCGTTGCCCCCGCACGCCGCGATGGAGACCATCATGCCCGCGATACCGATCGCGGCTATGAGCTTGCGCTTCACGCCACCCTCCTCAGGGATGCCTGCCACACCTCCCGCCCATGGGCCGGGACCTGAACCAATGGTGTAGACCAGTACCGGGAGCTTGGACCAGACCAGAGGGCCTGTCAAGGGTCCCCGAAACGGCCCTGACCAGCCGTTATGGGACCTACATATGCAGGAACCTTTAAGTAAGAAGGCAGCGAAAACAGGGCCGCCGGAGTACTCTCTTCCGCTAGACCACTTGGCGCTGTGGACTAGACCAAAAGAGACGGCGACGGTATACAGAGGGGATCACCAAGTGACCCTTGTCCGGAGCCGGGAAGGCGGAGCATGAGCACCGACGTCAGCAGTGCGGAGAACGAGGGTGGGGCCACCGTCCGCACCGCGCGTGTGCCGAAGTACTACCGCCTGAAGAAGCATCTGCTGGACATGACGGAAACACTGCCGCCCGGCACCCCGGTCCCGCCCGAGCGCACACTGGCCGCGGAGTTCGACACCTCGCGCACCACCGTGCGCCAGGCCCTTCAGGAACTGGTCGTCGAGGGCCGCCTGGAGCGCATCCAGGGCAAGGGCACCTTCGTCGCCAAGCCGAAGGTCTCGCAGGCCCTCCAACTCACCTCGTACACCGAGGACATGCGCGCCCAGGGCCTCGAACCCACCTCGCAGCTCCTGGACATCGGCTACATCACGGCCGACGACACCCTCGCCGACCTGCTCGACATCACCGCCGGCGGCCGGGTCCTGCGCATCGAGCGCCTCCGCATGGCCAACGCCGAGCCGATGGCCATCGAGACGACCCACCTCAGCGCGAAGCGCTTCCCGCCCTGCGCAGGTCCCTCGTCAAGTACACGTCCCTCTATACCGCGTTGGCCGAGGTCTACGACGTCCATCTCGCCGAGGCCGAGGAGACCATCGAGACCTCGCTGGCCACCCCGCGCGAGGCCGGCCTGCTCAGCACGGACGTCGGCCTGCCCATGCTGATGCTGTCCCGCCACTCCCTCGACAAGGAGGGCAAGCCGGTGGAGTGGGTGCGCTCGGTGTACCGGGGGACCGCTACAAGTTCGTGGCGCGACTGAAGCGCCCGCAGGACTAGTCACCGGCTGGGCCCGGATCGCGGGGATTCCGCTCGCCCGGGACGCGACAGGCACCCTCGTCGCGAGCCGGCGGAGGGTGCACTCCGGCGACCCGGACGTCGGCATACTTTCGGCCATTCTCGCGGTGCTCGTCGTGGCCGTGATCGTGGACGCGCTCCGGGTCCGCGTCCGCCCCGTCCGCCGTCCCGCGCTCTCCACCCCGAGCGGGACGCCGTACGTCCGGTCGAACATCGCGGCACCGGCCGGACCGGTCCCGACCCGCGAGGCGAAGGAGGAGGCGGCCCGCGACGCGGTCGGCGCCGACGCGGGCGGCCGGCCGGGCGATCCGTGGAGTGCGGTGGTACGTCAGGGAGTTGATGGACGAGTCGGCCTACGACCGGTATGCCGCACCCGTCCGCCGAGACCACCCCGAGGCGGAGGTCCCCGGCCGCCGCGACTTCGAACGCCTGCGGGCCGCCCGCCAGGAAGCCGACCCACGCCAGGGATTCCGGTGCTGTCGACACCGATGTCGGGCTTTCACGGAATCGACATGACGATATGCGGACGAGGTCTTTCGCGGCGGCGACGCAGTGACCTAGATTGCCTGCGCATTACACAGGTGATCAGCGTGGGGACGGAGCCGAGAAATGTCAGATGTGCCCGAAGTTCCGCCCGAAACGGGCCTGCCGGTGGTGACGCCGGCCCGTGTCGTCATCGCCGTGTGTCTCGTCGCGCCGTTCGTGGCGCTGCTCTGGGTCGGCTCCTACACGAAGATCGACCCCACGTTCATCGGCGTCCCGTTCTTCTACTGGTACCAGATGCTCTGGGTGCTGATCTCGACCGTGCTGACGATGACCGCCTACAAGCTGTGGCAGCGCGACCAGCGGGCCCGCCAGGGAGGTAACCGGTGAACGACGGCGTGAACGGCGTCGCCCTCGGCGTCTTCATCTTCTTCTTCCTGGCCGTCACGGTCCTGGGCTTCCTGGCCGCACGCTGGCGCCGGGCCGACAACGAGCACAGCCTCGACGAATGGGGCCTGGGCGGACGGTCGTTCGGCACCTGGGTCACCTGGTTCCTGCTCGGCGGCGACCTCTACACGGCGTACACGTTCGTGGCGGTCCCGGCGGCGGTCTACGCGGCGGGCGCGGCCGGCTTCTTCGCGGTGCCGTACACCATCCTCGTCTACCCGCTGATCTTCACCTTCCTCCCCCGCCTCTGGTCGGTGTCGCACAAGCACGGGTACGTGACGACCTCGGACTTCGTGCGCGGGCGCTTCGGCTCGAAGAGCCTGTCGCTGGCGGTGGCGATCACCGGCATCCTCGCGACCATGCCGTACATCGCGCTCCAACTGGTCGGCATCCAGGCCGTGTTGGACGTCATGGGCGTGGGCGGCAGCGCCAACTCCAACTGGTTCGTGAAGGACCTGCCGCTGCTGATCGCGTTCGCCGTGCTGGCCGCGTACACCTACTCGTCCGGGCTCCGCGCACCCGCGCTGATCGCGTTCGTGAAGGACGGCCTGATCTACATCGTCATCGCGGTGGCGATCATCTACATCCCGATCAAGCTCGGCGGCTTCGACGACATCTTCAGCGCGGCGGGCGCCAAGTTCAAGGCGGCCGGAGCGGGCGGCCTGGTCCCCGCCCCGGCGGGCCAATGGACGTACGCCACACTGGCGTTGGGCTCGGCGCTGGCCCTGTTCATGTATCCGCACTCGGTCACCGCGACGCTCTCCTCGAAGAGCCGCGACGTGATCCGCCGCAACACCACGATCCTGCCGCTGTACTCACTGATGCTGGGCCTGCTCGCACTGCTCGGCTTCATGGCGATCGCGGCCGGAGTCAAGGTCACCAACGGCCAGTTGGCGATCCCGCAGCTGTTCGAGAACATGTTCCCGGACTGGTTCGCGGGCGTGGCGTTCGCGGCGATCGGCATCGGCGCGCTCGTCCCGGCCGCCATCATGTCCATCGCGGCGGCGAACCTCTTCACCCGCAACATCTACAAGGACTTCATCAAGCCGGACGCGACCCCGGCCCAGGAGACGAAGGTCTCCAAGATCGTCTCGCTCCTGGTGAAGGTCGGCGCCCTGGCCTTCGTCCTGACGATGGACAAGACAGTCGCCATCAACTTCCAGCTTCTGGGCGGCATCTGGATCCTCCAGACCTTCCCGGCCCTGGTCGGCGGCCTCTTCACCCGCTGGTTCCACCGCTGGGCCCTCCTCGCCGGCTGGGCGGTCGGCATGATCTACGGCACCCTCGCGGCCTACGGCGTGGCCTCCCGACCCAGGACCACTTCGGCGGCTCGTCCAAGGAGATCCCCGGCATCGGCGAGATCGGCTACATCGGCCTGACGGCGTTCGTGATGAACGTGGTGGTCACGGTGGTGCTCACCTTCGCCCTGAAGGCCTTCAAGGTGCCGGAGGGCGTGGACGAGACCAACCCCGGCGACTACACGGCCGACGCAGGCGACCCGGGCGTAAAGGAAGAGCTCCCTGTAATCGCCGGCCACTGAACTCCCCAGGGGCGCGGGGCTGAATCGATGTGCGGCTCCGCCGCGTGGGCGCGCCCAGCCACGACGAACCCGCAGCGGGCCACCGAAAAGCAAGTCACTCGGCGGCCCGCTGTTCGTACACACTGACCCCCATGGACATCCTCATCCGCCGAGCAGTCCCCACCGAATACGAAGACCTCGGCACCATCACGGCGCAGGCCTACCTGCAGGACGGCCTCCTCGACTACGGCGAGACCGACCCCTACCTCGACGTACTGAAGGACGTGGCAACCCGCGCAGCCACCGCGGAGGTCCTCGTCGCGGTGGACGGCGACCACCTCCTCGGCGGCGTCACCTTCGTCCCCGGCCCCGGCCCTGTCGCCGACATAGCCCGCTCCGGCGAGACAGAGATCCGCGCCCTCGCCATCGCCCGCACCGCCCGAGGCAGAGGCGCGGGCGAGGCCCTGGTCCGCGCCTGCGTCGACCGCGCCCGAGCCACGGAGGGCTGCACGGCCGTGGTTCTCTCGACCCAGTCGTCCATGCACGCGGCCCACCGCATCTACGAACGCCTCGGTTTCGTCCGCACCCCCGACCGCGACTGGAATCCCGTGCCACACCTGGACGATCTCACTCTGCTCACCTATGAGCTGACACTCTGAAACCACCGCGACACAACATCTGGTGGTGATGTGACAGGCGAGCACAAGATGTATGCTCATGCTCGCTGTCGCCGCAGGGGAATCCGGTGCGAATCCGGAACTGTCCCGCAACGGTGTACTTGTGCGCATATCCGCACATGGCCAGTCCGAGGACCTGCCGACGGCGCGCGTGCGGCCACCCGGCCGTACGCATGACGTCCGGGCCTCGTGGAGTGGGCCGGTGGACGCGACGCCCCGTGCGCTCGTGTGCTGCCGCCTGCCCTCAGCGAGGCCCCGTGCCGAGCGAGGGAGAGCCCCACCGTGACCATCGCGCCAGCAGAGCCGGCATCAGCGAACCGGGCAACCGCCACGATCGTCCCCGGAACCGACGTTCCCGGAACGGCCGTTCCCGGAGCCGACGGTCCCGGTACCGCGATCCTGCGGACCCTGACCGAGCTGACCGCCGACCTCCCCGACGCCGACCCGGGCCGGGTCGCCGCCGCCACCTTGCGCGGCCGGTCCGCCCAGGCGGACGTGACGGAACTGCGCGAACTGGCCACGGAGGCGGCCGCCGGCCTCATCTCCGAGGATCCCGTCTACTCCCGGCTCGCCGCCCGGCTGCTGACGATCAGCATCGCCGCCGAGGCCGCCTCCCAGGGCGTCACGAGCTTCACCGAGTCCGTCGCCGTGGGCCACCGCGAGGGCCTCATCGCGGACCGCACCGCCGAGTTCGCGACGCTGCACGCGGCCCGCCTGGACGCGCTGATCGCCGCCTCCTTCGATGAGGGCGCCGACGACCGCTTCGGCTACTTCGGCCTGCGCACCCTGTACAGCCGCTACCTCCTGCGGCACCCGATCACCCGCAAGGTCATCGAGACCCCTCAGCACTTCATGCTCCGGGTCGCCGCCGGCCTCGCCGAGGACGACAGCGTCCGCGCCCTGGACGAGGTCGCCGCGCTGTACCGCCTGATGAGCCGCCTGGACTACCTCCCGTCCTCCCCGACGCTCTTCAACTCCGGTACGCGGCACCCCCAGATGTCGTCCTGCTACCTCCTCGACTCCCCGCTGGACGAGCTGGACTCCATCTACGACCGCTACCACCAGGTGGCCCGCCTCTCGAAGCACGCCGGCGGCATCGGGCTGTCGTACTCCCGTATCCGCAGCCGGGGTTCGCTGATCCGCGGCACCAACGGGCACTCGAACGGCATCGTCCCGTTCCTGAAGACGCTGGACGCCTCGGTCGCCGCGGTGAACCAGGGCGGCCGGCGCAAGGGTGCCGCCGCCGTGTGTACCTGGAGACCTGGCACTCCGACATCGAGGAGTTCCTGGAGCTGCGGGACAACACCGGTGAGGACGCCCGCCGTACGCACAACCTGAACCTCGCGCACTGGATCCCGGACGAGTTCATGCGCCGGGTGAACGCGGACGGCGAGTGGTCGCTGTTCTCCCCCGCCGACGTGCCCGAGCTGGTCGACCTGTGGGGCGACGAGTTCGACGCCGCCTATCGCGAGGCCGAGGCGCGGGGGCTGGCGAAGAAGACCATCCCGGCCCGTGACCTCTACGGCCGCATGATGCGCACCCTCGCGCAGACCGGCAACGGCTGGATGACCTTCAAGGACGCGGCCAACCGCACCGCCAACCAGACGGCCGAGCCGGGCCACACGGTCCACTCCTCGAACCTCTGCACGGAGATCCTGGAGGTCACGGACGACGGCGAGACCGCGGTCTGCAACCTCGGTTCGGTGAACCTGGGCGCGTTCGTCGACCGGGCGAACGGCGACATCGACTGGGAGCGGCTGGACGAGACGGTCCGCACCGCCGTCACGTTCCTGGACCGCGTGGTCGACATCAACTTCTACCCGACCGAGCAGGCGGGCCGTTCCAACGCCCGCTGGCGCCCGGTCGGCCTCGGCGCGATGGGCCTCCAGGACGTCTTCTTCAAGCTGCGCGTCCCCTTCGACTCCCCGCAGGCGCAGGCCCTTTCCACCCGCATCGCCGAGCGCATCATGCTCGCCGCGTACGAGGCGTCCGCCGAACTCGCCGAGCGCAACGGCCCGTTGCCCGCCTGGGAGAAGACCCGTACGGCCCGCGGTGTCCTGCACCCCGACCACTACGACGTCGAGCTGACCTGGCCGGAGCGCTGGGCGGCCCTGCGGGAACGTATCGCCCAAACGGGCATGCGCAACAGCCTGTTGCTGGCGATCGCCCCCACGGCCACCATCGCGTCCATCGCGGGCGTCTACGAGTGCATCGAGCCGCAGGTCTCGAACCTGTTCAAGCGCGAGACGCTCTCCGGCGAGTTCCTCCAGGTCAACTCGTACCTGGTCGACGAGCTGAAGCAGCTCGGCGTGTGGGACGCCCGCACCCGCGAGGCCCTGCGCGAGGCCAACGGCTCGGTGCAGGCGTTCAGTTGGATCCCGGCGGATGTGCGCGCCCTGTACCGCACGGCGTGGGAGATCCCCAGCGCGGCCTGATCGACATGGCCGCCGCCCGCCCCGTTCCTGGACCAGTCCCAGTCCCTGAACCTGTTCCTGGAGACGCCGACGATCGGCAAGCTCTCCTCGATGTACGCGTACGCCTGGAAGCAGGGCCTGAAGACGACGTACTACCTGCGCTCCCGCCCGGCGACCCGCATCGCCCGCGCCGCCCAGGCCCAGGCCCCCATCCCCGTACAGCAGTTGACCCCTGACGAAGAAGCGGTCGCCTGCTCCCTTGAGAACCCCGAGTCCTGCGAGGCCTGCCAGTAATGCCCACCCGTCGCCCGACCACCGCCCCTGAAGGACAGCGCTTCGCGCCGACAGATATGACTGCCAAGAACCTTCTCGACCCGGGCTTCGAGCTGACCCTCCGCCCCATGCGCTACCCGGACTTCTACGAGCGCTACCGGGACGCGATCAAGAACACCTGGACCGTCGAGGAGGTCGACCTCCACTCGGACGTCGCCGATCTCGCGAAGCTGTCGCCGGGTGAGCAGCACATGATCGGGCGGCTGGTCGCGTTCTTCGCGACGGGTGACTCGATCGTGGCGAACAACCTCGTGCTGACGCTGTACAAGCACATCAACTCCCCGAGGCGCGGCTGTACTTGAGCCGTCAGCTGTTCGAGGAGGCGGTGCACGTCCAGTTCTATCTGACGCTGCTCGACACCTACCTCCCCGACCCCGAGGACAGGGCGGCCGCGTTCGACGCGGTGGAGAACATCCCTCCATCCGCGAGAAGGCCGAGTTCTGCTTCAAGTGGATCAACGAGGTCGAGAAGCTGGAGAGCCTCCAGACCCAGGCCGACCGCCGCCGCTTCCTCCTCAACCTGATCTGCTTCGCCGCGTGCATCGAAGGACTGTTCTTCTACGGCGCGTTCGCCTACGTCTACTGGTTCCGCAGCCGGGGTCTCCTGCACGGTCTCGCCACCGGCACCAACTGGGTGTTCCGCGACGAGACCATGCACATGAGCTTCGCCTTCGAGGTGGTCGACACCGTCCGCAAGGAGGAGCCGGAGCTCTTCGACGACCAGCTCCAGCAGCAGGTCACGGACATGCTGAAGGAAGCCGTGGAGGCGGAGCTGCAGTTCGGGCGCGACCTGTGCGGTGAGGGTCTGCCGGGCATGAACACCGACTCGATGCGCCAGTACCTGGAGTGCGTCGCGGACCAGCGCCTCCAGCGGCTCGGGTTCGCGCCGGTGTACGGCTCCGAAAACCCCTTCTCCTTCATGGAGTTGCAGGGTGTGCAGGAGCTGACCAACTTCTTCGAGCGCCGCCCGTCGGCGTACCAGGTCGCGGTGGAGGGCACGGTCGACCTGGACGAGGACTTCTAGATCTCCTCAGAGGACACGCGTGTCCCTTTAACTGCCTCTTACTTCGCGGACGGCCCATGGAGCTTCCATGGGCCGTCCATGGAGTTTTCTATGGAGCGGCAAAGTTCATGGGGTGCGTCTGTTCGCGGTCTCGCCGCCCCGGCTACGTTCTGCCCGTCCTGCTCATGTCATGTACCCATGACCCCGCAGGACGGTCAAAGTGTCATGCCCATGACGACGTCAACTGCCGCCGCTACGCGCGTCACAGGCCTGCCACCACGCCGAGGAACCCCACTCCAACGATGGAGGCAGTACCCCATGCGTGAGAAGCCCAGACGGAGTCTGCGAAGACTGCTGACCGCCGCCCTACCCGCCCTCACCCTCAGCGTCTTCGGGCTCGTGGCGGCCACCCCCGCCGGCGCGCAGCCCGCCGCCCACGCGGCCGTCCAGTCCGCCCAGGTCTCCAAGGTCACCCAGAACGCCAAGGCCCTGACCGCCCCCGCGGCCCAGGCCGTCCACGCGACCGGCAAGGCCGGGCAGAAGGTGCCGACCGAGCGCCTCTGCGCGACCGCGGCCCCCGGCTCGGCGTCCTGTTTCGCCCAGCGGCGCACCGACATCAAGCAGCAACTGGCCGCCGCCGTGCACTCGGACGCCGCGGCCGCGGTGTCCGGGCTGAGCCCGGCCAACCTGCACAGCGCGTACGCGCTTCCCTCGACCGGCGGCTCCGGCCTGACGGTCGCGGTGGTCGACGCGTACAACGACCCCAACGCCGAGTCGGACCTGGCCACGTACCGCTCGAACTTCGGCCTGTCCGCCTGCACCAAGGCCAACGGCTGCTTCAAGCAGGTCAGCCAGACCGGCTCGACCACCTCGCTGCCGACCAACGACAGCGGCTGGGCGGGCGAGGAAGCGCTCGACATCGACATGGTCAGCGCGGTCTGCCCGAACTGCAACATCATTCTGGTGGAGGCCACTTCGGCCACCGACGCCAACCTCGGCACCGCCGAGAACGAGGCCGTCGCCCTGGGCGCCAAGTTCGTCTCCAACAGCTGGGGCGGCTCCGAGTCCTCCTCGCAGACCAGCGAGGACACCTCGTACTTCAAGCACCCGGGCGTCGCGATCACCGTCTCCTCCGGTGACGAGGCCTACGGCGCCGAGTACCCGGCAACATCCCAGTACGTGACGGCAGTTGGCGGCACCGCGCTGTCGACGTCGTCCAACTCCCGCGGCTGGACCGAGTCCGTGTGGAAGACCAGCAGCACCGAGGGCGGCGGCTCCGGCTGCTCCGCCTACGACCCGAAGCCGACCTGGCAGACCGACACGGGCTGCACCAAGCGCATGGAGGCCGACGTCTCCGCCGTCGCCGACCCCGCCACCGGCGTGGCCGTCTACGACACCTACGGCGGCTCCGGCTGGGCGGTCTACGGCGGCACCAGCGCCTCGTCCCCGATCATCGCGGGCGTCTACGCGCTGGCCGGCACCCCGGTTCCAGTGACTACCCGGCGAAGTACCCCTACTCCCACACCAGCAACCTGTACGACGTCACCAGCGGCAACAACGGCTCCTGCTCGCCGAGTTACTTCTGCACCGCGGGCACCGGCTACGACGGCCCGACCGGCTGGGGCACCCCGGACGGCACCGCCGCCTTCACCTCCGGCACCACCACGGGCAACACGGTGACCGTCACCAACCCGGGCAGCCAGTCCACCGTGACCGGCTCCGCGGCCAGCCTGCAGATCAAGGCCTCGGACAGCGCGAGCGCGACCCTCACCTACAGCGCGAGCGGCCTGCCCACCGGGTTTGTCGATCAGCAGCTCGACCGGGCTGATCTCCGGCACCGCGTCCACCGCCGGCACCTACGCGGTGACGGTGACCGCGACCGACTCCACCGGCGCCTCCGGCTCGGCCTCCTTCACCTGGACGGTCAGCACCTCCGGTGGCGGCGGCACCTGCACGTCGACCCAGCTCCTGGGCAACGCGGGCTTCGAGTCCGGCAACACCACCTGGACCGCGAGCAGCGGTGTCATCACCAACGACACCGGCGAGGCCGCGCACGGGGCTCGTACTTCGCGTGGCTCGACGGCTACGGCTCGACCCACACCGACACGCTGTCCCAGTCGGTGACCGTCCCGTCCGGCTGCAAGGCCACCTTCACCTTCTACCTGCACATCGACACCGCGGAGACCTCGACCAGCACGGCGTACGACAAGCTGACGGTCACCGCCGGTTCGACCACGCTCGCGACGTACTCGAACCTGAACAAGGCCACCGGGTACGCGCAGAAGAGCTTCGACCTGTCCTCCTTCGCCGGCTCCACCGTCACGCTGAAGTTCAGCGGCGTCGAGGACTCCTCCCTCCAGACCAGCTTCGTCCTCGACGACACCGCCGTGACGACCAGCTGACCTCCGTATGAGCTGGGCCCCGGTCGTCTCGCAGCGGCCGGGGCTCTGTCATGTCCACGGATATTGCGCTGCTCACGAGGGATCCGGATGCGTCCGTGACACGTCAAAGGGGCAAAGGAGGCCCCCATGCGCCGATCGATTCTTGGTCCGTCCCTCGCCGTCGCCACCCTGGCGCTCGCCCTCACGGGCTGCGGCAACAAGTCCGACACCGGCAGCGGCACCGTGTCGCCGTCGTCCTCCCCACACCGAGCAAGAGCGGGGCGGCCTGTACGGCGAAGGAGACCCTCGCCGCGACCGACACGAACGGCACGTTCTGTCTGACGACCGGCACCACCGTCCGCATCCTGCTGGACGGGACGACGACCCGGCCCTGGGCCCCGGTGAAGACCGTGGGCAGCGGCCTGAAGCCCACCAACAGCGGGATCCTGATCCGGCCCGGCGACGCGAGCAACGCCTACGAGGCGGTCTCGGCCGGGACCGTGAAGCTCACGTCGTCCCGGCCGCTGTGTGCCACCGCGCCGCACAAGATCTCGTGCAAGGGCATTCAGGCGTGGTCGGTCACCGTCGTGGTGTCGAAGCCATGACCCGGTGGGCGGTCCGGATCTGACGGTCGACGCGCCGGTCGTGCGCGATGCCGAGCAGCGAGGGGAAGGTCACGGCCACGAGGATGCCGACGACGGTGAGGAGGGCGATGAGGTTGTCCATGGCTGCGTTCATGGACATGAGTCTCGTCCTGTTGACTCCTTACCGTGAGTGGCAGGACTGCCGCACACCCTCGATTTACTGCCATCCGAGGCGCACACTGGCAGCATGCTGCCGCGCCTGTCCGGGGGACACCCCGGACCCCCGGCAGACAAGCCAGGCGGGAGAGGCCCGCCTGCGCGCCCGAGCGAGGTGGGTCTTGCTGAACAACGTGGCCGTGGTCCTGCTCGACGGAGTGCACCCCTTCGAACTCGGCGTGGTCTGCGAGGTGTTCGGCCTCGACCGCAGCGACGAGGGGCTCCCCGTCTACGACTTCGCGGTCGCCTCGGCCGAGGGCCCGAAGCTCTCCACCCACGCGGGCTTCTCCCTGGCCGTCGAACACGGCCTGGAACGCCTGGAGTCCGCGGACCTCGTCGCCGTACCGGCGGGTGCGACCTATGCGGCGCGGGAGTACCCGGAGGAGCTCCTCGACGCCCTGCGCCGGGCCGTCGACCGGGGTGCCCGGGTGCTCAGCGTCTGCTCGGGGTGTTCGTGCTGGCCGCCGCCGGGCTGCTGGACGGGCGGCGCTGCGCGGTGCACTGGCACCACGCGGAGCTGCTCGCCCGGCGCTATCCGAAGGTCGTCGTAGAGCCTGATGTGCTGTACGTCGACGCGGACCCGGTGATCACCTCGGCGGGCACCGCGGCCGGCATCGACGCCTGTCTGCACCTCGTGCGCAAGGAGCAGGGGCCGGAGGTCGCCAACGCGATCGCGCGGCGGATGGTCGTACCGCCGCACCGCGACGGCGGCCAGGCCCAGTACATCGAGCGGCCGCTGCCGCTGCGCGGTGCGACACGGTGGGCGAGGTGCTGGTGTGGATGGCGGAGCACCTCGACCAGGAGGTCACCGTCGAACAGCTCGCCGCCCGCGCCCTGATGTCACCGCGGACGTTCGCCCGCCGCTTCCAGCAGGAGACCGGGACCACGCCGTACCGCTGGATCCTGCGTCAACGGGTGCTGCTGGCACAGCAGTTGCTGGAGGGGACGGACGAGACGATGGACACGATCGCCTGGCGAACCGGCTTTGGCACCGCGCCCGCCCTGCGCCACCAGTTCGTCCGGGCGCTCGGCACCACCCCGAACGCCTACCGACGCACGTTCAGGGGCCCGGAAGCCGCCTGAACGCACGCCGTCCGCCGTCACCTCAACAAGGGCCTGAGCAGCAGCTTGTTGGGCCGCAGAGTGATGCCGACGCGGGTGGAGTCGTCCGAGCCGGACACCTGCTCGAAGCGGTACCTCGCCGCCACCGCCGCCGTGATCAGGCTCAGTTGGGCCATCGAGAAGTGGTCGCTGGGACACTTCCGGTTGCCGTTGCTGAACGGGCTCATGGCGAACTTCGGTACGTCCTTGGACCGTTCCGGAAGCCAGCGGTCGGGATCGAACTCGTCGTTGCGGTCATACGAACGCGCGTCGCGCTGGATCGCGTACGGACTGTAGATGATGTCGGCCCCGGCCGGAATCCGATAGCCGCCCAGATCGGTGTCCGCGACCGCCCGCCGCGTCAATATCCATACGGCGGGACGCAAGCGCATCGCCTCGACGACGACATTGTTCGTGTACGCCAGCTTCCGGACGTCGTCGAATGCCACCGGACGGCCACCCGTCACGGATTCGACCTCTTCGCGTATCTTGTCGGCGTGTTCCGGGTGTTCGGTGAGGACCTGGAGCAGCCACATGATCGTGGACGCGATTGTTTCGCTTCCCGGGGTGAGGATCGCCACGACCTGGTCGTGGATCTCCTGTTCCCGATGGGCTCGCCATTGTCGTCCGTCGCTTCCAGCAATGCTGTCAGCAAATCGTCCGGCTTTTGACCAGATGCCCGTCGTTCGGCGACGATCTCGTCGACCAGGAGATGCAAATCGGCCAGCGCCCGGTTGAATTCGCGGTTGGCCGGTAGAGGCAGCCGGTAGAGCGGTCCCGCCGGTACCACCATCCGCCGGTACATACCCCGGAAGACGGTGGCGAGGGCGACGCACAGCCGCTCGGCGCGCTCGTCCATGAAGTCGCCGCGCAGCAGACACCGGGCCGCGATCCGCACGGCGACCCGGAAGGACTCGGAGGTGCAGTCGATCGTCTCGCCGGACTTCCACCGCTCGGTGAGCGCGTGCGCCTCCTCCTCCATGATCGGGCCGTACGCGGGGATCGCGTCGAGCCGGAACGCGGGCTGGATGATGCGCCGTTGGCGCCGGTGCAGGGACCCGTTGGCGGTGGCCACGCCCTCCTTGCCGAGCAGTCCCTCCAGGGACTCCCAGAGCGGGCCCGCGATGATGAAGTCCGGGTTCAGCGCGAGCGCTCCGGTGAGGGCCGGCGCGGTGACGGCGTAGACCGTCTTCGGGCCGAGGCGGAGCCTCACGACGTCGCCGTGGTCGCGGAGTTGGGCCATGAAGGCCAGGGGTCGCGGACCAGCTTCCAGCCGTGGCCGAGAAGCGGGACCCTGCCGCCCGCGACGGGCGGCTCAATCAGCTCCGGCACCTCGGGTGCCGCGGGCTTCACAGACTCGACGGTCATTTCTCACCTGCCGCTTCGTTGTTGACGTACGGGGGTGTGGACCGGTCGTCCCAGCTGTCGACCATGTAACGGCCGGACTCGTGGTGGAACCAGTAGACGGAACTGAACCAGTTCCGCATATTTCCGAGGTTGGCCCGTACGGCCGCGCTCAGTTCCGCTCCCCGTGCCGTTCCGTCGTCGAGGCGGTCGGCGAGTCGTAATGTCTCGCGTTCCGCCTCCAGGAATTCGGCTATGCATTCCTCGATACGGCGCCTGAGTTCGGCGACCGCTTCCTCGAGGGTCAGTCCCTCGTGCTTGATGAGACTGATGCCGAGATTGTGGACCTCGTCGCCCGCGATTTCCTTGGGCAGGGAGCAGAGGTCGTTGTACCAGGCGGCGAATTCCTGACTGAGCAGGGCCGCACGGCGATATCCCGAGCTTTTCCGCACACTGTCCGGGAGTTCACACCCCGCGCTCGCCTCCAGTAGATCCGTCCAGATCCAGTGGGCGAAGGTGAGCCGGCGCAGTGCGAGGTATTCGTCGACCGTGGGGACGATTCCCTCGGTGCGATTGTGGAATTCACGGTCGTAGGCCTCGATGACGGCGTGGAAGTGGCGGGCGAACCGCGCGTTCCAGGTGTCGGGGAGGAACGAGTAGATCCGCGTCACGCTGTCGGCGAACCCGGCGACCAGCGGATCCGGGTGGAACAGGTGGTGCCGTGGTGAGTCGAGTGCAGCATGCAACCGGAACCTCAACCGCCGCCAGGCGTCGGGCCGTTCGTGCACGATGTCCCGGTCGTGGCGGTCGTCCCAGACGAAGAACCACGCGCTGTAGTCCGCTATCGCCTGGAGCACCTCGTCCGGGGCGCCCAAGTAGTACCCGGCCATCAGGTCCGTGTAGCAAAGACCGTCGGCATATTCCCGTACCTTCTCCGCCGGCATGAGACGCTTTTCCAGCAGCCAGACACGTGTCTTCTCCTGGAGCCTCGGCCAATACGGGTGCAGTTGCCGGGAAACGCCGCCTCGATCACCGGGAGAGAGCGACGGTGGAACCGCGATCGCTGTCGTTGCCGTTGTCGTTGTGGTGCTGTGTGAAAAAGCAGGCACGAACAAACCCCTCTCAGCCGCCAGTTGCGCACGCCCCTCCCGCTGTGCCGGGCGTGCGCCGTTGCGTATCCCCGCACTTCCTATTCAGCACCACAACTGACCGTTCTGGGAACGGATTTGCTTCCTTCACTACCCCCAAGTGCCGAGAATCTCCCCTTGTGTGACCGATTCTGGATCACTACATGAGCACAAACGATCGAATGTGCGAAGGACATGCGAACGGCGCCTGGTCAGGGAGGTGCTCCTGAACAGACGCCGTGCGGAAGGGAGAGGGGCGACCGCTGGGGCCGGCCGGGTCAGTCGTTGGCGACCACGGGGTAGCGGGGCTCGTTCTCGGCCATCTGCCGCAACGCGTCCTTGCGGTCCCGCTTGGAGAGCCGGTCGATGTAGAGGTAGCCGTAGAGGTGGTCGGTCTCGTGCTGCAAACACCGTGCGAAGTAGCCGGTGCCGCGGACCTTGACGGGGTTGCCCTTCTCGTCCTGACCCGTCACCTCGGCGTAGTCGGGCCGTGCGAGCGAGCGCGTACGCGGTCGGCACGGACAGGCACCCCTCGTTGCTCTCGTCCAGATGCCGCTTGTCGGCGGGCAGGTCGACGAGCTTGGGATTGCAGACGACACCGACATGGCGTTTGCCCTCGTCGTCCTGGCAGTCGTAGACGAAGACCTTCAGGTCGACGCCGATCTGGTTGGCGGCGAGGCCGACACCCTCGGCGGTGCGCTGCGAGGCGCGACATGTCCGCCACCAGCGTCTCCAGCTCCGCACCGAACTCGGTGACGTCCTTGCACTCCTTGTGCAGCACCGGATTCCCGACGACCGTGATCGCCCGCGAGGTCCCCCGCTCCCGCCAGACCGCCTCACGCTCCTCGGTCTCCTCGGTGTCGATGACAAACCCCTCGTCATCCACGGGGAGCACGCCCACGTGCTGCTGATCGGTGTCCTGCTGCGCCATGCCGACGAACGCCTTCCTCAAGCCAAGGGGGAGAAGTTGCTGATACAGGGTACGTGGAGTTCTTCAGGAGGCGCGGGCTGCGGTGATACCCGGCGGCCTTTGCAGGGGCGGGGGCTCTGTCGATGTGCGGCTCCGCCCGCGTGGGCGCGACCAGCCACGACGGACCCGCAGACGAACGAGCTCCTCAGCAGACCTCTTCCAGATCCCGCCAGTCCCGGGAGTCGGGGCTGTCGGCGACCCAGCCGTCCAGCAACCCCCGCACGAGCGACGCCGGCGCAGCCAGCCCGCACTCCCGCTCCGGCACCCACAACTGCCCGTCCGTCCGATGCCCCAGCGGCCCGGGATGCCCGGGCTCACTGTGATCATGCGGATCGAGATGCTCCCCGTCCCCCTCATCGGAAGGCATGCGGGACTCGGAACACATCCGGCACAGCAACCGCACGGACGACGACCAGTCCTCCGCCGCGAACCCCGCGTCCGCGGCCAACTGCTCCAGCGCGTCCCGATCGGCCTCGGTGGCAGCCTCGAGCAGCACCACCCACGTGGGCACAGGCGAGGGCGCCCACAACTCGATCTCGTCGAACACGGGATACGAGTGCCCGGCGGCGGTCGTCCGCTCCCCGTGCGGCACCCCGTCATGGAGCACGACCTCACCCCACCGCCGCCCCGAGGAGGGCAGCGGAATGGACAGCACCTCGACCCGCGCGGGATCCAGCCGCCGCCCCCACACCACCTCGGCCTCCCCCTCGGGAGAGAGCCGTACGGCCGCGCTGCCGAGATCCATCCCGGCCGGCTCACCCGCACCGGTGACTCCGCCCGGCACCCGCAGCCCGTACGCCTGCCAGGCCCGCCGCGCCAGCAGCGCCAGTCCTGGAGCGCGGTGGCCGCGATGCCGACGTTCCACCAGTCAGGTGCCCCGGCCTCCCGGTCGAGCAGCGCGACGGCCCGCAGTCCGGCCGCCCGCGCCTGCTCCCAGTCGTGCCGGAACTTGTGGAGCAGGGCGAGGTTGAACCAGGACTCGGACAGCCAGGGTTCAAGATCGGCGGCACGTGTCAGCAGTGCGCCCGCGTCCTCGTACCGACCGTCGCCGATCAGCGTGAACGCGCGGTCTGTGGCCTGCCGCCAGGAGGCGGAGGGCCGGTGCCGTCCCTTGCCGAAGATCCTCACGATTCCCGCCTGCCAGTTCCGTTCAGTGGGCTGGCCATGCCCCCGGACACCCTCTTCTTCGCATCCAACCACGTACGACTGGAAGGGCGCTCATTACCCATGGGTTACCCAGCCGAGGGCAAGGTCAGACAGTCCCGGGACAGGACCCGGGCCAGCGCTTCCACGACCTCGGGAGCGTAGTCCCCCGCGGTCCCGAGGCGCAGCTCCTCCAGCGCCTGAAGAGGCCCGCCGGGGCCGCCTGCCCGGGTTTTCTCCTCGTACGCGTTCACGGCCCGGACGATCCGCGCGGACAGCGGCTGCTCCCGGCACGGGTCGGCCTGCCGCTCCACGACGGCCGCGACCTGGGGACTCACCCCGGTCTGCCGTACGACGGCCCCGCCGAGCAGGGCTATCCGCCGCTGCTCCTCCGCGGGGAGCGTGGCGGTGGCGCCGGCCGGTACCGGGTCGACGAGGCTGAGCTGGCCGATGTCGTGCATCAGGGCGGCGTACTCCAGGACGGTGAGGTCGGGTTCGGACAGCCCCAGGTCCCGGCCGACCGCCTGGCACAGCGCGGCGACCCGGCGGGCGTGCCCGGCAGGCGTGTAACCGGCTATCTCGGTGGACCGGGCGAGGGAGGCGATGGTCTGCCGGTAGGTGTCCCGTACGGCCGCGTACCGCCGGAAGGACAGCTGGGTCAGCAGCAGCGGCAGCGAGAACACGGGCAGCGCCCACAGCCCCACGACGGCGACCGCGAGCGCCATCACCGCGCCGGTCGCGCACACGGCGGACCCGATGCCGAGCATCCCGCGCAGCTCGTCCCGCAGCAGCGGCCCGAACGGCCACCCGGTCCGCGAGTGCGCGAGCGCGGGCGGCGAGCACGGCGTCGCAGAGCGCGGTGAGGGAGAGCAGCGCGAGGAGGAGCAGGGCGTAGGCGGGGCCGCCCCAGTGCCTGAACGCCCCCTGGTTGTACAGGGGTTGGAAGCAGACGGCCGCGAAGCCGACGGTCAGGATGCGGCGGGCCATGTGGTCGGGGGTGCGGCTGTGGCCGCGGGCGATGTGCGGGACGCAGCCGACGAGGGCGGCGGCGACGACGACCGCGACGACCTGGAAGAGGCCGTGGTGCGTGGGGTGGCCGGCGTCGGCGCCGAGCAGGGCGTACGAGAGGGCACCGGCCGCGCCGAGCGGGGCGGTCTCCCTGAGGCCCGTCGTGCCGTTCCAGCGGCCCAGTTCTCCTACGGCGACCAGGATGCCGAAGGCGAGGGCGACGGGCGGTTCTTCGAGGCCGGTGCGGAGGGTGAGGGTGAGGGAGGTGAGGGCCAGGAGGGCGGCGAAGGTGTGGATGAGGGTGAGGGTGAGAGGGGGGCGGGGTGAGAGCACTTCGTCAACCCCTCAGCACAGTGGAGACGGGCGGGCTCGGTGGGAAGACGACGGACGACCGGACCTCGTCGGCGGTGACCGCCGGGTGCCATCCGCACCGCCCCAGGGCCCGCACCAACGCCCTGACCATCAAGGGGTCGAACTGCGTGCCGGCGCAGCGCGAGAGTTCCTCCAGCGCGGCGGACACCGGGCGGGCGCGGCGGTAGGACCGAGTCGACGTCATCGCGTCGAAGGCGTCGGCGACCGCGACGACCCGCGCGGACTCCGGGATCTGACTCCCCAACAGCCCGTACGGATACCCACTCCCGTCCAGGCGTTCGTGGTGGTGCAGGACAGCCGCACGGGCCTCACCCAGGAAACCGATGCCCCGCACCATCTCGTGGCCGTACTCCGGATGCAGTTCGATCACCCGCCGCTCCTCGGGCGTCAACGGCCCGTCCTTACGGAGCAACCGCGTGGGGACGCCGAGCTTGCCGACGTCGTGCAAAATCCCGGCGAAGCGGAGCACCTCGACCCGTGAGTCGTCCATGCCCAGTTCGCGGGCGATCATCATCGACGCCTGTCCGACCCGCTCACTGTGCCCGCGGGTGTACCCGTCCTTGATGTCGACGGCCTGGACGAGGGCGCGGATGGTGGCCTGATGGGCGGCGCGTTCCCGGTGGTACTGGGCGAACACCCACCAGGAGACCCCATCGGCAGCAGCACGAGCAGCGCGGCGACGGGACCGTAGGGGCTGCGCCACAGGACGGCCATCATCAGCCCGACGAGCCCGTGCACGCCGATGGGCGCCAGGGACCGTAGGAACAGACCGCGCCAGGCCCGCCGTACCGGCATCCTCCCCACTGCCCGAGAGGCGTGGGAGGTGCCCCCACCCAGCGCGAGGATCCCGCCGTCGAGCACGGTCAGGACCAGGCAGAAGGCGAGGACGGCGGCCAGGGCGGGCACCAGGGCGTACGGGAAGTCGGAGGCGACGACGGCGTTCCGGCCGCCCAGCGCCCAGTGCACGCGGGCCGCGGCCCACACGCCGAGCGCGAGCTGTGCGGCCCGCCAGCCGCGCCGCAGCCAGGGCGAGCCCTTCTCGACGCGGGAGAACAGCGCGGCCGGCAGCGGTACGAGCGCGGCGGCGGGGGCGGGAGGAGGAAGGCCGCGGCGAGCAGCACCGGGTAGAAGGTGCCGGCGAAGCGGCGGCGGGCGACCTGCTCGCAGCCGGCGTAGAGCGCGGCCAGCAGGGCGACCGCCCACCAGGGTGTGTGGACGGTCGGCAGCGGGAGCAGACACCACAGCGCGGCGAGGACGACACACAGGACGTACGCACGTGCCCGTGCCGGTGCCGCCTCCATGGCTGACGCCCTTCCCCCGACCATGCCTGTCCAGGCCGAGGAGCCTAGGGCGGTCGGGGGCGGGCCCGCGGGCGTATCACCCGGGGATTAGCACGTTCGGGTGACGGTCGCCCGTTCAGGAAACCTCGGGAGGTCGTGACCGGGGTCAGGACTCCTGGGGGCGGCCGTGAGGTCGTGCTCGGGCACGGCCTGCCCGGAACGGATCAGATCGAGCCGTCCCAGGACCTTGGCACGCAGGTCGGTCGGCACGTCGTCCTGCCCGCAGCACCGCTTGACCAGCTTCTTCACGGCCTCTTCGAGACCGTACTTCTCCAGGCACGGCGAGCACTCCGTGAAGTGCTGCTTGAACTTCGCGCGGTCGACGTCCGGCATCTCGCTGTCGAGAAACTCGTAGAGATGGTCGAGGACCTCACTGCAGTCCGTTTCGTGCTCGTCACCGCAGCTCATGAGCCCGAGCCTTTCGCTTCGTCCGAGTCTCCGGCACCGGCCGGGACCAGTCCGCGGTCACGCGCGTAGTCCTCGAGCATGCCGCGCAGTTGACGACGGCCCCGGTGCAGCCGGGACATCACTGTGCCGATGGGTGTCCCCATGATGTCCGCGATCTCCTTGTACGCAAAGCCCTCGACGTCCGCGAGATAGACGGCGATGCGGAATTCCTCGGGGATCGCCTGGAGCGCTTCCTTCACGTCCGAGTCGGGCAGGTGGTCGAGCGCCTGCGACTCCGCGGAGCGCAGACCCGTCGACATGTGCGACTCGGCACGCGCGAGCTGCCAGTCCTCGATCTCCTCGGCCGCGGAGCGCTGGGGTTCGCGCTGCTTCTTGCGGTACGAGTTGATGAACGTGTTCGTGAGGATCCGGTACAGCCACGCCTTGAGGTTGGTGCCCTCGCGGAACTGGTGGAAGGACGCGTACGCCTTCGCGTACGTCTCCTGCACCAGGTCCTCGGCGTCGGCCGGGTTGCGCGTCATGCGCAGCGCGGCCGAGTACATCTGGTCGAGGAATTCGAGCGCGTCCCGCTCGAAGCGCGCGCTGCGCTCCGAGGTCGATTCCGGTGTGACCTCGCTCGTGCCCTGGCCCTCGGGCTGCTCCGCCTGGCCGTGTTCGGTCCCTGCGTCGGTACCGGGAACCGGACCCACCTCCTCAAGATTCCGGGTGGCACCGAAGCCGATGCCACCAGAATCGGAGGATAGACGACGATCCGGTCCGCCCGCCGCCCCAATCGGGGTGGCCTTGGCCGCACGCAGCACAGTCCAGTCCAGGTCAGTGCGGCTGTTGCGGCTCGGGCAGAAGGTCGAACCCATGCGGCGGACTTCCTCTCTTCGACGAATCCACGACGCCGGCGCTGTCCTCGCGTCAGTACGTCTGTCCGCCACAACAGCGGTAAAGGGCTCAGCATTCCCACGCCTTACCGCAGTGTTCGAGTCCACTCCACCACGCGGCCCGTGATGATCTCCAGAGCCTCGTCCTGCCCGATCTCCGCCTGCTTCGGCACCGCGAACCCGTGGTCGCCGTACGGCACCTCGACCAGCTCGAAACCGCCCTCGGGGAATTCCGCCGGTTTCCCGAACGGGTCGTTCCCGCCCTGCACGACGAGCGTGGGGACCCCGGCCCCGAGCAGCTCGCCGGCCCGCGACTTCTCGGGCCTGCCGGGCGGATGCAGCGGAAAACTCAGGGCGAGCACGGCGGCGGCCCCCAGCTCCGTGGCCGTACGACAGGCGACGCGGGCTCCGGCGCTGCGGCCCCGGAGATCACCGGCAGGCCGGGCTCGGCGACGGCCGTCCAGATCCCCCGCCACCCCACGTCGAGCGTCTTGGGCGCGGTCGCCACCTTCTTCCCGGCGACCCGCCAGGGCTGCTCGACCAGTGCGACGGTCACGCCGTGCCCGGGGAGGACGGCGGCGAGGGCCTGGAGATCCCGGGCCTCGATGCCACCGCCGGCGCCATGGCTGACGGCGAGGACGAGCCGCGCCTTCCTGGCCGGGTGCCAGGTGATGCGGGCGGTCCCCGCGTCGGTCTCAAGGGTCTCTGTGGTCACGCCTGTTGCATCCGTCACATCAGAAGAGTGTGCCTTCCTCAGGGCCTTCGAGTTCCTTCAGCAGCTCCGGCCCGTTGTTGCGGACATTGCTGACGGCCGTGGACACCGGGTACGCGCGCATCAGCCCGGGGGCGGCGGGGCGAGCAGCTCGCGCAGGTCGTCCGGGTCGGTGCGGGCCGGGTCGAGCCAGGAGTCCCAGCGGTCCGGGGTGAGCATCAGCGGCATCCGGGGTGGATCTCGGCCAGCGTGTGCGGCCCCTCGGCCGGGGACACCGCCAGCGGGGTCGTCTCCGCCTCGGTGGTGATCATCGAGCAGGTGACCCACCAGGCCAGCGGATGGTCGTCGGGCAGGGTCCGGTCCCGCCAGAACTCGTACAGCCCGGCCATCGCGAACACCGAACCGTCGGCCGGCAGCACGAAGTACGGCTGTTTGCGCTGCCGCTTCTTCCTGCCCTCGACCTCCAGCTCCCGCTCGTCCTTGGCGGTGACCCACTCGTAGTAGCCGTCGGCGGGGATGATGCAGCGCCGGGTGGAGAAGGCGCGACGGTACGAGGGCTTCTCGTGCACGGTCTCGGCCCGCGCGTTGATCATCCGCGCCCCGCCCTCGGGCGTCTTCGACCAGCTCGGCACGAGCCCCCACTTGAGCTTGCGCAGCTGCCGAACCGGCCTCGGGCTGTCCGCGTCTTTAAGTGGACGGTCGAGGACTGCATAGACCTCTTTGGTCGGGGCCACGTTGTAGTCGGGGGCCAGAACCTCTTCCGGCTCCCACTTCTCGATCTCAAAGACTCCTGCGAGATCCTCGGGCCCACGACTCGCTGCATACCGTCCGCACATACGTGCCAGACTGCCAGATTCGCCGACCAGCACGGGAGCCTCCGCCACCCATGGACAGCACCGCAATCGCCTCGATACCCGACCTCTGGGACGAGGTCTTCGGCAGCCAGCCGGAGCCCGACCTGTGGGTGGTGATCGCCACCATGGCCGCCGCGCTGGCCGTGGTCGTCCCACACCGTCTGTGGCGCCTCTCCCGCAACGCCATCACCATCGCGCACGAGGGCGGCCACGGCCTGGTGGCCCTCCTCACCGGCCGCACCCTCACCGGCATCCGCCTCCACTCCGACACCAGCGGCCTCACGGTCAGCCGAGGCAAGCCCCACGGCCTCGGCATGATCCTCACGGCGGCGGCCGGCTACACCGCTCCCCACTGCTGGGCCTGGGCGGCGCGGCCCTCCTGGGCGCGGGCCACATCACCCTCCTCCTGTGGCTGTCGACCGTCCTGCTGATAGCCATGCTGGTGATGATCCGCAACGCCTACGGCGCCCTCACGGTCATCCTCAGCGGAGCAGCCTTCCTCCTCGTCTCCTGGCTGACGGGCCCCCAGGTCCAGGCAGCCTTCGCGTACGCGGTGGTCTGGTTCCTGCTGTTGGGTGGCGTACGCCCCGCGTTCGAGCTGCAGGCGAAGAGGGCGAGGGGCGGCGCGGGGGACTCGGACGCGGACCAACTGGCCCGCCTGACCCACGTACCGGCAGTCCTGTGGTTCCTCCTCTTCCACCTGGTCTCCCTGTGCTCGCTGATAGGCGGCGGCAGGTGGCTGCTTGAGCTGTGACAAGCCCCCAAGGGGCGACTCACCAGGGCGCGGGGCCGTAGCCGTTTGCGGCTCCGCCGCGCGGGCGCGACCAGCCCCAACGGCGCGGCACCAGAAAGACGACGTACTTATACAGTGGGGCCCATGGCCCCGAACGAAACCGCCCTCTGGCCCGCCCCCACCGCCGCCGGAGCCGTCGACGCGACGGTCCACGTCCCGGGGTCCAAGTCCGTGACCAACCGCGCCCTCGTCCTCGCGGCCCTGGCCAGCGAACCGGGCTGGCTGCGCCGCCCCCTCCGCTCCAGGGACACCCTCCTCATGGCCGGCGCCCTGCGCGCCATGGGCGTGGGCATCGAAGAGGGCGTAGGCACGGAGAAGGGCTCGGAGAGTTCTGGCGGGTCATCCCCTCGGGCCTGCACGGCCCGGCCACGGTGGACGTGGGCAACGCGGGCACGGTGATGCGCTTCCTGCCCCCGTAGCCGCCCTGGCCAACGGCCCCATCCGCTTCGACGGCGACCCGAGGTCCTACGAACGCCCCCTGCACGGCGTGATCGACGCCCTCCGCGTCCTCGGCGCCCGCATCGACGACGACGGCCGGGGCGCCCTGCCCCTGACCGTGCACGGCGGCGGCGCGCTGGACGGCGGCCCGGTGGAGATCGACGCCTCCTCCTCGTCCCAGTTCGTGAGCGCCCTGCTGCTCTCCGGCCCGCGCTTCAACATGGGCGTCGAGGTCCGTCACACCGGCTCCTCGCTCCCCTCGATGCCGCACATCCGGATGACGGTCGACATGCTGCGCGCGGTCGGCGCCCAGGTGGACACCCCGGAGTCGGGCGGCGAGCCCAACGTCTGGCGGGTGACCCCGGGCGCTGCTCGGCCGGGACCTGACCATCGAGCCGGACCTGTCGAACGCGCAGCCGTTCCTGGCGGCGGCGCTGGTCGCCGGCGGCAAGGTCGTCGTACCGGACTGGCCGGCCCGGACCACCCAGCCCGGTGACCGGCTGCGGGAGATCTTCACCGAGATGGGTGGTTCCTGCGAACTCACCGAGTACGGACTGGAGTTCACCGGTTCGGGTGTGATTCACGGCATCGACGTGGACCTCGGCGAGGTCGGTGAACTGACCCCGGCATCGCGGCCGTCGCCGCCCTCGCGGACTCCCCTCCACCCCTGCGGGGCGTCTCCCACCTGCGGCTGCATCGAGACCGACCGGCTCGCCGCGCTCACCAAGGAGATCAACGAACTGGGCGGCGATGTGACGGAGACCGCCGACGGTCTGCACATCCGCCCGCGCCGCCTGCACGGCGGGATCTTCCACACCTACGAGGACCACCGCATGGCCACCGCGGGCGCGATCATCGGCCTCGCGGTCGAGGGCGTGCAGATCGAGAACGTGGCGACGACGGCGAAAACCCTCCCGGACTTTCCCGACCTGTGGACCGGGATGCTCGGGAGCGACGGGGCGTAGGGGACACACGCCATGCGTCGCTACGGCAAGAACACCGACGAGGACGACATCCGCCAGCGCCCGAACCGCAAGGGCAACCGGCCGCGCACCAACATCCGCCCCAAGCACGAGGAGGCGGTCGAGGGCATGGTCGTCACCGTCGACCGGGGCCGGCTGACGTGCCTGGTCGAGGACCGGGTCGTGATGGCGGTCAAGGCCCGCGAACTGGGCCGGAAGGCCGCGGTGGTCGGTGACCGCGTCGGCATCATCGGCGACCTCTCCGGCGACAAGGACACCCTCGCCCGCATCATCCGCATCGAGCCGCGCACCTCGGTGCTGCGCCGCACGGCCGACGACGACGACCCGTACGAGCGCGTGGTCGTCGCCAACGCCGACCAGCTGGCCATCGTCACGGCCCTCGCGGACCCCGAGCCCCGCCCCCGCCTGATGGGTGACCGCTGCCTGGTCGCGGCCTACGACGGCGGCCTCGACCCGCTGCTCGTCCTGACCAAGTCGGACCTCGCCTCACCGGACGAACTCCTGGAGATGTACGGCGCGTTGGGCGTCCGTACGTCGTCACGAGCCGCGAGGAGCTGGAGAACGGCACCGCCGTGGAGCGGGTCCGCAAGCAGCTCGACGGCAAGATCACCGCGTTCGTCGGCCACTCCGGCGTCGGCAAGACGACCCTGGTGAACGCGCTGGTCTCGCTGGAGCGGCGGCGCAGCACCGGCATCGTCAACGCCGTCACCGGCCGCGGCCGGCACACCACCACCTCGGCGCGCATGATCCCGCTGCCCGACGACTCGGGCTGGGTCGTCGACACCCCGGGCGTGCGTTCCTTCGGCCTGCACCACGTGGACCCGTCCCGGGTCATCAAGGCCTTCCCCGACCTGGAGCCCGGCACGGCCGACTGCCCGCGCGCGTGCAGTCACGACGAGCCGGACTGCGCCCTGGACCAGTGGGTGGCCGACGGCCACGCGGACCCGCAGCGGCTCTATTCGCTACGACGGCTGCTGGCCACCCGCGAGCGGACCGAGGGCGACTGATCACCGACTGACCACCGCGTGTTTGTGGGGACTCAAGTTCGGTAAGTGCATAATCGCACCGAGCCGGACAAACGGGAGGACAGCACAATGGCGTGGCTGCTGGTTGTCGTGGCCGGAATTCTGGAGACCGGGTTCGCCGTGTGCCTGAAGCTGTCCCACGGCTTCACGCGCCTGTGGCCGACGGTCGCCTTCTGCTCCTTCGCCCTGGGCAGCTTCGGCCTGCTCACCCTCTCCCTGCGGAAACTCGACGTCGGCCCCGCCTACGCCGTGTGGACCGGCATCGGCGCGGCCGGCACCGCGATCTACGGCATGGTCTTCCTCGGCGACCTGGTGTCGACCCTGAAGATCGTGTCGATCAGCTTCGTCATCATCGGGGTCATCGGACTCCAGCTGTCCGGTTCCGCGCACTGAACCTATGTGGTGAGGTCCAGCGCGCTGCGGACGAGTTCACCGACCCCGCCCTCCCCGGCGGTGCCGCCACACAGCAGGACAGCGCCAGCCGTACGACGAGTTCGCAGGAGCGGGCCAGGTCGGCGGTGTCCGGCTTGGCTGCCCCGGGTCCGGTCAGCGCGGCGACGGCACGGTCGCGGACGACGGCCACGAGGTCACCGGGCGAGGGCAGCGGCCCGTCGGCCCGGCGCTGCGCCGGTACGGCGGAGGAGGACGGCACCGCGGAGAGGGTCGGCGAGGGCAGCCGTTCGCTCCAGCAGCCGGTGAGCATCGCCCGTACCAGCGCGTTCTCCCGGGCCGCCGACGCGGTCCACTCGGCGGTCGCGGTCAGCCGCTCGCGGGCGTCGCCGTGGCTGCCGAGCGCCCGCTCGACGCCGACGAGATAGCCGTCGGCCTCCCTGCGGACCAGCGCCCGCGCGAGCCCCTCCTTGCTGCCGAACTCGTTGTACAGCGTCTGCCGGGACACTCCGGCGGCAGCGGCCACGTCCACCATCCGTACGGTGGACCACGACCGTCGCGCCAGCGCCGTATAGGCGGCGTCCAGCAGGGATTCCCGCGCTGCAGGCATCATTCGCCTCCCGGGGCGAGCGGCTCTGCGCCCAGATTTGACGCGCACGGGAGCAGTGTCAAGGGTTCGCGGCGGTGCCGAGGGGGCGCACTTCGGCCGGCGCGCGCGGGAGTCGACCGGGCGGTGGCGCCACGACGATCACGCGGCGCGGTCCCGGAGATCGTGCGGAGGTCTCCCACCTCACGTTTCGCCCATCGGACCCTGTAGCCCCGGCGCGACCCCTGAAGATACGGTTCACGCATGGCCGACTATCACGATGACCTGCGCCTCGCCCACGTCCTCGCGGACGCCGCCGACGCCGCGACGACCGCGCGCTTCAAGGCGCTCGATCTCAAGGTCGAGACCAAGCCGGACATGACCCCGGTCACCGAGGCGGACAAGGCGGCCGAGGAGCTGATCCGCGGCCATCTGCAGCGCGCCCGCCCGCGGGACGCGGTCCTCGGCGAGGAGTACGGCATCGAGGGCACCGGCCCGCGCCGCTGGGTGATCGACCCGATCGACGGCACGAAGAACTACGTCCGGGGCGTGCCCGTCTGGGCCACGCTGATCTCCCTGATGGAGGTGGCGGAGGGCGGTTTCCAGCCGGTCGTCGGCCTGGTCTCCGCACCCGCGCTCGGCCGCCGCTGGTGGGCGGCGAAGGGCCACGGCGCCTACACCGGCCGCAGTCTCTCCTCCGCGTCCCGGCTGCGCGTCTCCCAGGTCTCGAAACTGACGGACGCGTCCTTCGCGTACTCCTCCCTCACCGGCTGGGAGGACCAGGGCCGGCTGGGCGGCTTCCTCGACCTGACCCGCGAGGTGTGGCGCACGCGCGCGTACGGCGACTTCTGGCCCTACATGATGGTCGCCGAGGGCGCGGTCGACATCTGCGCGGAACCGGAACTCAGCCTCTGGGACATGGCGGCCACGGCGATCATCGTCACCGAGGCAGGCGGCACCTTCACCGGCCTCGACGGCCGCTCGGGCCCCCACAGCGGCAACGCGGCGGCATCGAACGGCATCCTGCACGACGAGTTCCTGGGGTATCTCAATATGCGCTACTGAGCACCCCGTGACGCCTGCGCACGCCCCCAACCGGCCGCGCGCGCCCTCTTGTTGACCCGTGCTTTACCTGCGACTCTGAGAGTCCCCCCACTTGTGAACTTGTGAATCCGGCAACAAGCGGCCCCGAAGATCCATCACGAGATCCGCCGACAGCTTCGTCGACTTCTCCGTCGACTGCTCCGCCGACCGCTCGGTCGACAGATCCCGCGAGAGATCCCCGGGCCCGCGAGCGACCCCGGATTCCCTAGGAGGTGGCCTCATCCCATGCTGCATCCCACGCCGCAATCCACGCCCCGATCGACCCTGGTCCGCGACGCCATGAGCACGGTGGTCCTCACCATCGGCCCCGCCCACACCCTCCGCCAGGCAGCCGCCCTGATGGCCTCGCGCCACGTCGGCGCGGCCGTGGTCCTCGATCCGGACGCCGGCGGCATCGGCATCCTCACCGAGCGCGACATCCTCAACTCCCTCGGCCGGGGCCAGAACCCGGACACCGAGCGCGCCCACGCCCACACCACCACCGACGTCGTCTTCGCCACCCCGGCCTGGACCCTGGAGGACGCGGCGAGCGCGATGGCCCACGGCGGCTTCCGCCATCTCATCGTCCTCGACCGCAGCGAGCCCGCAGGCATCGTCTCGGTCCGCGACATCATCCGCTGCTGGGCACCCGCCCGCCAGCAGGTTCCCGCCTGAAACCGGGCCCCATGACGGGTTGGACTAAGTCCAAGTCCAGCAGCCCTCCAAAATCACACCCATTCGGGAACTGGTCACCCAGCTGTTAAGCTGACCGGCATGAGTGACCTACTGGAGCGGCTGCGCGGACGCGGATGGCGGATGACCGCACAGCGCCGCGTCGTGGCCGAAGTACTCGACGGCGACCACGTTCACCTGACGGCCGACGAGGTCCACTCCCGCGCCGTGGCGAAGCTCCCGAGATCTCCCGGGCGACGGTCTACAACACGCTGGGCGAGCTGGTCTCCCTCGGCGAGGTCCTCGAAGTCTCCACGGACAAGCGAGCCAAGCGCTACGACCCGAACGCGCACAGCCCGCACCACCACCTGGTCTGCGCCAACTGCGGCCAGATCCGCGACGTCCACCCGGGCGGCAACCCGCTCGCCGACCTCCCCGACTCGGAGCGCTTCGGCTTCACGGTCTCGGACGTCGAGGTGACGTACCGCGGCCTGTGCCCGAACTGCACGAGCGCGTAAGCCTGTTACCGACCCTCACCTGGCCCCGGCACCGCACACAGCGGCCGCCGAGCCCTCAAGGTCCTGCCGACCTCCCCGCTCCCTGTACGAGGAGGCGGTGGGCCACCAGTCATAGAAACACCGAGGGCCGGAACCCTTTCGGATTCCGGCCCTCGGCCTTCAGTAGCGGGGACAGGATTTGAACCTGCGACCTCTGGGTTATGAGCCCAGCGAGCTACCGAGCTGCTCCACCCCGCGTCGGTAAATGCAACGTTACGTCAGACCGGCGGACAGAAGCAAATCGCTTATCAACCCAGGTCAGCAGTACTCAGCCCGTCCGGCGTTTGAGGACGAGGCCCTTTCGGGGCCGAAGCGGGGGTCTTTGGGCGGCAGCCCCGGGATGGGACGGATAGGGGCGGCGGGGGCGAAACCCTACGCGGTCAGCTCCTGCCGCAACGCATCCCGCAACCGAGCCGCCCGCTCGGACACCTCCCCGGCCCAAGCGTCACCGCCCGATCCGCCCACCGCTGCCCCTCGGCCAACTCCCCCGCCGCGCATACACCAGCGCCAACCGCAACGCCGCCCGCCCATGCCCCGCATCATCAGCCGCCCGAGCCCACCACACGGCAGCCTCCGGCTCACTCCCTCCCGAGCCAACAACAGCCCAAGATTGAACGCCCCGTTACGAGACCCGGCCTCCGCGGCCGACCGGTACCACCGAGCCGCCTCCACGACATCGCCCCGCGCAGCGGCCAGCATCCCCACCCGAACCTGCGCCCGCCGATGCCCCTGAGACGCGGCCCGCTCGTACCACTCCTCGCACTCGGTCTTCTCATGCACCTGCTCACCCAGCTCGTGCGCGGGCGCAGGCGGCCGCCGGGCATCCAGCACCGAGGCCAGCCGGTACGCGGCCTCCGCGCTCCCCCGCCGGCCGCACACCGCAGATGCCGCTCGGCCTCCCGCTCGTCCCCGTCCCGGAGCCGTGCGATGCCGACCTGCAACGCCGCCTCCGTATGCCCGGCGGCGGCGGCCCGCTCGTACCAGGGCAGCGCAACGCCCTCCTCGCCCCGCCCGGCGAAGAGGATCCCGAGGTTGAACGCGGCGTCCACGCTCCCGGCCTCGGCGGCCTTGGAGAACCACGGCTCGGCCCCCGTGGCATCGCCGCCCTGGAGGAGCAGCACGGCCAGCGCGTTGGCAGCCTCCCGGTGCCCGGCGTAGGCAGCCCGGCGGTACCACTGCTCGGCCTGGGCGGTACGCGACTGCTCGGCGCACAGGAGCCCGAGGTTGTACGCGCCGTTCACGTCCCCGGCGTCCATCGCGGCCCGGTACCACCGCTCGGCGGTCTGCGTCTCGCCGCGCTCGGCGTGCAGCGCGCCCAGCGCGTTCGCCGCGTTGCCGTCGCCGTCCTGCGCGGCCCGCAGCCACCACACGGCGGCGCTCTCGGTGTCGCCGGCGTCGCGCAGCAGGAACCCGAGCGCGCAGGCGGCCCGCGCCTCCCCGTCCTTCGCGGACGTCAGATACCAGCGCCCGGCCTCCTTCAGCTCGCCCCGCCGCTCCAGGATCGCCCCGAGTTGCAGCGCGGCCCGCTGGTGGCCGCGCGCGCGGCCTGGCGGTACCACTGCTCGGCCTCGCCGCCCGCGGGGGCGCGTCGACAGCGTTGTCGGTCCCGTACTCGTCCTCGTGCTGCGTCTGCCGGTCGAGCGCGCGGGCGAGCCGGTACGCGGCCTCGCGGTGTCCGCGCTCGGCGGCGGACCGCATCCACCGCTCGGCCGCGGTGTCCCCGCGGTGCTCCAGCAGATCGGCGAGCGCGTACGCGCCCAGCGCGTGGCCCTGTTCGGCGGACTGACGCAGCCAGTACTCGGCGGCGGGCTCGTCACCGCGCTCGCGGTGGTAGCGCCCGAGCGCGTGCGCGGCGGCCGCGGAACCGGCCACGGCGGCGATGCGCCACCAGCCGGCGGCGTCGTCGGTGTAGCCGCGCTGGTGCAGGAGGACACCCAGGTTGTTGGCCGCGGCCCGGTCACCCTCGGCGGTGGCGGCACGCAACAGGGGCTCGGCTCCGTCGAGATCACCGCGGCGCAGCAGCATCGCTCCGAGGACACTCATCGCCTCGACGTCGCCGGCCTGTGCGGCGAGCCGTGTCCGTGCCTCGTCGACAGCCTCCCCGTCACCGGTTTCGTCCCGGTCGGAAGGCTGCACAAAACGCCCTGTATCCAACAGAGTTGCCTTGTCCCCCATAACGTCCATCGTCGCACCACCTGCAACCTGGGTACACCTGGTATACCGCAGCCCGTGAGGTCTCTACAGCGTTTTGTCGACATGCCCACAGAGAGACAAGCCAAACACGGTTTCACCAAGTCCCCGGCGGCACGGCCGTCACCCTCGTCGGCACATGCGTTCGCACAGCGCGAAGGCCCGGATCCTTAAAGGATCCGGGCCTTCCCGTTCAGTAGCGGGGACAGGATTTGAACCTGCGACCTCTGGGTTATGAGCCCAGCGAGCTACCGAGCTGCTCCACCCCGCGCCGTTGTGTTGCAACCGTACCACGGCGCGGAGGGGACCTCTGACCTAGTGATCAACTGCCGTCTGAGCTGCGCTAACCGCTCGCACTGCTCGGACTTCCACTGGCACTGGGACTCGAACTGGGACTGGGACTGGCGCTCGGACTGCTCTTGTCACTGTTCTTGCCGCCGGTCTTGCTCTTGTCCGCCGCGGCCTGCGCGTCCTCGGCCCGCTTCAGCGCGGACTGGAGATCCTTCTGCGCCTGGCCGTACGCCTCCCAGTCACCCTTCTTCAACGCCTGTTGCCCGGCGTCGAAGGCCTTCTGGGCGTCGCTCAACGCCGCCTGGACCGTGGGGTCGCTGGATGTCGGTGGAGTGGTGCTCTCGTCCGGTGGCGGGGTCGTACTCGTCTCCGCCCCGAAGACCTTGTTGAGCCCCTCGTCCAGGGTGTCCTCGAACGCGGTCTTGTTGCCGTAGGCCACCAACACCTTGCGCAGGAGCGGGTACTTGAGTCCACCACCGCGTACGTAGACAGGCTCCACGTAGAGCAGTCCCCCGTCGAGCGGCACCGTCAGCAGGTTGCCGTACTCGATGTCGGAGTCGCCGCCCTTGAGCAGCTTGATGGATTCGGCGATGTCCTGTTGGGAGTTGAAGGCGCTCTGCACCTGTTTGGGCCCGCCGACGGTCGTACTGGTCGGCAGCTTCAGGATTCTGATCTTGCCGTAGTCCGGGGTGCCGGCCTCGGAGTCGACGGCCATGAAGGCGCTGAGGTTGTCTCTGCCGTTCGGTGTGAACGTCGTCGTCAGCGAGAAGGCCTGCGCGGACTGGTCCGGCATCTTCATGCTCAGGTAGTACGGCGGGACCGCGCTCCCCGACTTGTTCGTCGGGTCGTCCGGCACCTGCCACACCTCGCTGCCGCTGAGGAACGTCTGCGCGTCCGTCACGTGGTAGCGGGTGAGCAGCTCGCGCTGCACCTTGAACAGGTCCTGCGGGTACCGGAGATGGGCCATCAGCGCGGACGAGATGTCGGCCTTGGGCTTGACCGTGCCCGGGAACGCCTTCATCCACGTCTTCAGGACCGGGTCCTTGGTGTCCCACTGGTACAGCTTGACCTGACCGGTGTACGCGTCGACGGTCGCCTTCACCGAGTTGCGGATGTAGTTGACCTGGTTCTGCTGGGCCACCACCGCGCGGTTGTTGTTCGACGCGGTCAGCGAGTCGGCCGTGGTGTCCCCGAGGGTCGTACGCGAGGCGTACGGATAGCCGTTGCTCGTCGTGTACGCGTCGACGATCCACTGGATACGGCCGTCCACGACCGCCGGATAGGCGTCACCGTCGATGGTCAGCCAGGGCGCCACCGCCTCGACGCGCTCCTTGGGCGTGCGGTTGTACAGGATCCGCGAACCCTCGCCGATGGCACCGGAGTAGAGGATCTGCGGTTCGTTGAACGCCACCGCGTACGCGGCCCGGTTGATCGGGTTGGAGAGGTTGACCCCTCTCTTGCCCGTGTAACTGGTGGTCTTCTCACCGCTGTCGTCGGAGTAGTCGATCTCCTTCTGGGGACCGCCGACGATCGAGTACGTGGTGGTCTTCTCGCCGTAGTAGATCTGCTGCTCGTACGTCCCGAGGTCACCCCTGGAGGGCAGATCGGACTCGGTGAAGACCGGGCGGCCCTCGGAGTCGACCTCGGTGCCCTTGGCGGCGACCACTCCGTAGCCGTGCGTGTAGCGGAAGTGGTCGTTGATCCAGTTGTTCTTCGGGATGCCGTTGAGGTTCAGCTCACGCAGACCGATGACCGTGTCCTGGTCCTTGCCGTCCTCGCTGTACCGGTCGACGTCCAGGTTGGTCGGAAACGCGTAGTAGTTCCTGATCTGCTGGAGCTGCTGGAACGTGGGCGACACGACGTTCGGGTCCACGATCCGGATGCTCGCCGTGGAGTCCACGTCGGAGCGCAGCTTGCCCTTGTCCTTGGTGGTGCTCGTCCCCGAGTACTCCGTGACCTTGGTGTCGTCGATGCCGTAGGCCTCGCGCGTCGCCTTGAGGTTCTTCTGGACGTACGGGGCTTCCTTGGCCTGTTCGTTCGGCTGGACCGTGAACTTCTGGACGATCGCCGGGTACAGGCCGCCGATGAGGATCGCGGAGAGCACCATCAGGCCGAAGCCGATGACGGGCAGCTGCCAGGTGCGCCGCCACAGGGTGGCGAAGAACAGCAGCGCGCAGATGACGGCGATGCAGAACAGGATCGTCTTGGCCGGCAGATACGCGTTCGCGTCGACGTACCTCAGGCCCGTCCAGTCGCCCGTCGCCTTGAAGTCGCTGGACTTCACGGCGAGTCCGTACCGGTCGAGCCAGTAGGCCACCGCCTTGAGCGCGACGAAGATGCCGAGCAGCACCGACAGATGCCCGGTGGCCGCGGCCGTGGCGCGCGCTCCGGGGCTGGTGATGCGCAGGCCGCCGTACAGGTAGTGCGTCAGCGCGGCGGCCAGCAGCGAGAGGATCGCGGCGGCGAAGCCGAAGCCGAGCAGGAAGCGGTACCAGGGCAGGTCGAACGCGTAGAAGGACACGTCGAGATGGAACTGCGGGTCCGTCTGGTGGAAGGGCACGCCATTGACCCACATCAGCCAGACCCGCCACTGGCTGGACGCGGAGGCGCCCGCGATCAGCCCGACGAGGGCCGTGATGGCCAGCAGCAGCCACCTCTTGTACGGCGCGATGCCCATGCGGTAGCGGTCGAGGCTCTGCTGCTCCATCGACATGGCGCTGAGCGGCGGGCGCAGGCGGTGCGCCAGCCAGATGTTCACACCCACCGCGGCCGCCATCAGCAGCCCGAAGACGAAGAAGAGCCCGATCTTCGTGGTCAGGGTGGTCGTGAACACGGACGAGTAATGCACCGAGCGGTACCAGAGCCAGTCCGTCCAGAAGCCCGCGAACATCGTGAACGCCATGCCGAGTACGGCAAGGACGCCCAGTGTCATGAGCAAAGTCCGGACGCGCCGGGACGGGCGGCCCACTCTGATCCGCGGCCCTGTCGGGCCTCCGCCGCGGTCCGGCATCTGGAAAGCCAAGGTGCGCACCTCGAAGTTCGCTGTTGGTCGCTGTCGTTGCGTCAGGTCCCCGGTGTCGGGGGCCTCCGTAGCCCGCGTGATCGCGGGCCCACACCTATGCAACTTACTCACCGTTTACTCGGTTCCCGATTCCGGCCATGAACGAGGCAGGATTGTGACCATGTCCAACACTCCCATGGCGGCGAACCCCCTCACCCGGGCCGTGCTCGAGATCGACGAGTACGCCTCCGGCCTCGGCTGGGACCAGCCCGCCCGCCTCTTCGCCCTCGTAGACACCGCGCGGCTGCGGGCCCAGGAACCCGGCCTCGCGGCCCAACTCGGCCTGCGGGACGAGCCCGAGACCACCGGTCTCACCCCGATCGAGCAGGAGGAGATCCCGGCCGGAAAGCCGCTGGACGAATTCCTCGGCACGATCGCCTGGCCCGACGCGGTGGCCGGCTGCGCGCTCACGGTCGAGCGCCTGATGCTGCCGCCGTCCGCCGAGGCGTCGGTCCCGGAGGGCCTCAGCGGCCAGAAGCTCACCCAGTGGGTCGCCCAGCACCCGGACCGCCAGGAGGTCCGCATGACGGTCGCGGTCCTGCGCGACGGCTCCCGCGACTCGGCCCTCCGCCTGCGTGAGAAGGACTCCCCACGGAGGTCCTCACCGGCGGCGCCCTGGTCCCCGGCCTCGCGGAGGCCCTGTCGGCCACCTTCGAGGACTGACGCCGTCCGCTACGACTCCGATGCTCGGGTACGACTCCGGGGGCGCCCTTGGTGTGAGGACGCCCCCGGAGTCGTAGCGAGGTCTTCCGAGCTGTAATCGGGCTCCTCTTAAGAAGAGGCCTGAGACGGGGCCTTGTTCAGCTCTTCGTGCTGCACTTCGGGAGGTCGGCGGTCTTGCCGCTGTTGATCAGCTTCAGGGAGCTGATCGCGTCCTTGATGGTGTTGACCTTGACCAGCTTCAGGCCGCCCGGGGTGTCCTTGGCGGCCTCCGCGCAGTTGTCGGCGGGGGTCAGGAAGTACTGGGCGCCCTTGCTGCGCGCGCCGACCGTCTTCATCGAGATGCCGCCGATCGGGCCGACCTTGCCGTCGTCGTCGATCGTGCCGGTGCCCGCGACGAACTTGCCGCCGGTGAGGTCGCCCGGGGTGAGCTTGTCGTAGATGCCGAGCGCGAACATCAGACCGGCGCTCGGACCGCCGACGTCGGCGAGCTTGATGTCGATGGTGAACGGGAACGTGTGATCGGTCCCGGCGGAGATGCCGACGATGGCGCGCTTGGCGCCGCTGTCGTCGGAGGTCGCGGTGGTGATCGTGATCTTCTTCGTCGCCGTCGCCGTCTTGTTCGCCTTCACCGCGGCGGCCTGCTCCTTGGCGGGCACGATCGTGAACACGACGTTCTGGCCGGGCTTGTGCTTGGTGACCAGCTTCGCGACGTCGTCGGGCTGCTTCACCGTCGTACCGTCGACCGCCTTGATCACGTCACCGGCGTGCAGCTTGCCCTCGGCCGGGGTGCCCTTGACGACCGTGGAGACGATGACCCAGGACTTCACCGGGACGCCCAGCTGGTCCAGGGCGGCGACCTTGGCGCTCTCCTGGGACTGGCTGAACTCCTCGGCGTTCTCCTGGGTGGACTGCTGCTCGGTCTTGCCGTCCGGGTACAGCGTGTCGTGCGGGACGATCTTGTCGTCGTGGGCGAGCCAGCCGTACACGGCCTCGATGAGGTTCATGTTGTAGTCGGCGCTGGTGACGCGGACCGTCGTCATGTTCAGGTGACCGGTCGTCGCGTAGGTCTTGCGCCCGTTGATCTGCAGTACCGGCTCGCCGTCGTGGTCCCCGAGCGTGTTCACCGTCGGGCCCGGCGACATCTCCGCGTACGGGACGTTGATGAGGACTCCCGCGCACAGGAGCGCGATCAGCATCAGGGTGGAGGCGAGCATCGTCGCGGTGCGGCGTGGCATGGCACGACAGTACGGGACGCTTCTGTCAGCGCACCGTCAGGGCCGTCTTCCGATCAGGTGCCGGAACGGGACTTCTCCATGGCCTCGCGGAAGCGCGTGTACCCGTCCAGTTCCGGACCGTCGCTGCGCGCCTTGCGGGTCCGGTTCGCCCAGCTTCCCCAGACGCCGGCACCTATCGCAGCCGCCAGCGGAATCAACAACCAGGCGAGTGCCGCCATGCCGACCTCCCAACCCCGGATGAGTGAACTCAACTGACTGATCAGCAGATTAGCCAGCCCCACTGACAACGCTCATGCCCGGGGACGGTTACGCAACCGGAGGACGGACGACGGGGTCGTGATCGTGCGTCAACAGGCGCCGACCCACTCCTCGGTGCCGTCGGAGAACTTCTGGTGCTTCCAGATCGGCACCTCGTGCTTGAGGTCGTCGATCAGCTTCCTGCACGCCTCGAAGGCCTCACCCCGGTGCGGACACGACACGCCGACGACGACCGCCAGGTCCCCGATGCCGAGATCCCCACACGGTGGACGGCGGCGAGCGCCCGTACCGGGTACTCGGAGACGACCTTCTCGGCGATCCGCCGCATCTCGTCCTCGGCGCTGGGGTGGGCCGAGTACCCCAGCTGGTCGACGTCGGCCCCGCCGTCGTGGTTGCGCACGGTCCCCACGAAGAGGGCCATTCCGCCTGCCGCCTCGTCCCCACGGCCCGGAAAACCTCGTCCACGGAGAGGGCGTCTCCCGGATCCCGATCAACTTGATGGGATCCTGCGCGGCCAGCTCACCGGGGTGGTCGATCGTGGGTGCCATGCCTCCATCGTGCCGCACCTCGCGGACAGCGAGGAATAGCACTTTCACCAGGCACGCGCGTGTGCGGGTTTGGAGTGTCCTACAGGGGTGGGCTTTTCGGGGTGGGGTCGGCGTGTCCCGGAGGCCCTGGGCGCGCTTGACGGGAGCGGGGTCCGGGCGGTCCCGGAAGCGCGGGGGCGCTTTATCCGGCCGGGTCAGCGTGCCCAGAAGCGCGCCTTTGCGACAGCGGGGACAAGGCATCCCGGATGTGTCCGCCCGTCAGATCCGGCGCCGGGCCTTCCGTGCCCGGCGTACGACCGCCGCCGCGCCCAGCAGGGCGACCGTCGCGCCCGCGGCGCCCGCCGCCGTCGCGTCCTTGCGGCCGAGACGGCGTCCGACGACCGTGTGTCGCCCGGAGACCTCCTCCAGCAGTTCCGCGAGCACTTCCTCGTTGGTCCACTGCGGCCGCCAGCCCGCGTCGTGCAGCCGGCTCCCGCTGACCACCCAGGGGTACATCGTGTAGGCGAGGTCGCCGGCCGGGGACGGGGTGAGCCCGATGCGGTGCAGCCGGGCCGCCGCGCCGAGCGCGACCGCGGACGGCAGCTCCATGCGGCGGATCCCGCTGAGCTCCTCGACCTCCTCCTGTTCCAGCCATCCGTCGCAGCCGACGGCCAGCTCCCCCTCGACCTTCTCCAGGACGGCGTACTCCAGGGCGCTGCACAGGTCCTCGACGTGGCAGAACTGCCAGGCGGGCCGCGACCCGGCCACCACGAGGAGCCGGGGCGACTCGAAATACCTGGTCAGCGCGGTGTCGGTGCCGCCGACGAGAACTCCGGGGCGGACGACGGTGACGTTCAGCCCGGGGTGCGCCCGGGGCGCGCGGCGGGCGAGGCGCTCGACCTCCAGGAGGTCGCCGACACCGGTGGCCTCCGCGGTGGCGCGCAGTTCGGCGTCCTCCGAGAGCGGCAGTTCGTTGTCGGGCAGCGCTCCGTAGACCATCGCCGAGGTGCACAGCACGACCCGGTGGACCCCGGCCGCCGCGGCGGCGGTCAGCACGGTCTGCGTCCCCGGACGTTGTACGCCGAACGGGCGGCCGGATCGGTCTCAGATCGAGGTCCAGGGCCAGATGGACGACGACGTCCGCGCCGCGCAGCTTCTCCGCGATGGCCGGATCCCGTACGTCGAGGATGTGCCACTGCGCCGCGGCGCACTCGCCACGGCGCTCGTCGATGGCGATGACCTGCTTGATCTCCTCGGAGGCGGCGAGCCGCTCGGTGAGCAGCGCCCCGATCCCGGACGCGGCGCCGGTGACCGCGACGACGGGCCCGCGCACGGCGGGACTGGTTGAGTGGTTTCGCGCTGCGCGAACCTGCGGATCTGGGGAACTCACCGGGCGTCTCCAGCGGTTGTCTTCAGTACGGATGCGCGTGACGCGTCCGGACCAGGTGGCATCCATCCTGCCGCAGGCCGGGTCTCGGCGAAGCACCGAGGCCCGATCGGCCCGCGGTGTCTACGCTGGGTGGTGTTGAAGGGCAGTCGTGCCGTCGGAGAGAACCGGCGGCCTTAGCAGCCGAGGAATCCCGTGAGTGACACCCCATTCGGATTCGGCCTTCCGCCGGAGGAGCCGGACGACGGCGACGAGGGCAAGAAGAAGGACCAGGAGAGCGGTGGTGGTCAGGGACCGGCCAACCCGTTCGGATTTGGCGGCCTGCCAGGTGCCGGGGGCTTTGGCGGCCCCGGCGCGGACAATCCGCTCGCAGCCATGTTCGGCTCGCTGAACCCCAATGACCTGGGCGCCGCGTTCCAGCAGCTGGGCCAGATGCTCTCGTACGAGGGCGGCCCGGTGAACTGGGACATGGCCAAGCAGATCGCCCGCCAGACGGTCTCCCAGGGCACGCAGGACGGCGTCAAGGACGCGAGCATCGGCCCCGCCGACCGCAGTGCGGTCGAGGAGGCGGTGCGCCTGGCCGACCTGTGGCTGGACGACGCGACCTCGCTGCCGTCCGGTGCCGGGAGCGCCGTGGCGTGGTCCCGCGCGGAGTGGGTCGAGGCGACCCTGCCGGCCTGGAAGGAACTCGTGGACCCGGTCGCCGAGCGTGTCGGCGCGGCCATGGGTGACGTCCTGCCGGAGGAGATGCAGGCCATGGCGGGCCCGCTGATCGGCATGATGCGCTCGATGGGGGCGCCATGTTCGGCACGCAGATCGGGCAGGCCGTGGGCGTGCTCGCGGGCGAGGTCGTCGGTTCGACCGACATCGGCCTGCCGCTCGGCCCGGTCGGCAAGGCCGCGCTGCTGCCGCTGAACATCAAGGCGTTCGGCAAGGACCTGGGCGTCCCCAGGAGGAGGTGCGGCTCTACCTCGCCCTGCGCGAGGCGGCCCACCAGCGCCTGTTCGCTCACGTGCCGTGGCTGCGCTCGCACCTGTACGGCGCGGTCGACGGGTACGCGCGCGGGATCAAGGTCGACACCGCGAAGCTGGAGGACGTGGTCGGCCAGTTCGACCCGGCGAATCCGGAGCAGCTGCAGGACGCGCTCCAGCAGGGCATGTTCCAGCCGGAGGACACCCCGGAGCAGAAGGCCGCCCTGGCCCGTCTGGAGACGGCTCTGGCGCTCGTCGAGGGCTGGGTCGACGCGGTGGTCCACGCGGCCGCGAAGCCGCGTCTGACGTCCGCGGACGCGCTCCGCGAGACCCTGCGGCGCCGTCGTGCGACGGGCGGTCCGGCCGAGCAGACGTTCGCCACGCTGATCGGCCTGGAGCTGCGCCCGCGCCGGCTGCGCGACGCTTCCCGCCTGTGGGCCTCGCTCACGGACGCGCGCGGCGTCGACGGCCGGGACGGCCTGTGGGCCCACCCGGACATGCTGCCGACGGCCTCCGACCTGGACGACCCGGACGGCTTCGTGCACCGCGAGCAGCTGGACTTCTCCGAGCTGGACAAGATGCTCGGCGAGGCGGCGAGCGGCACCTCGGAGAAGCCGAACCTGAAGAAGGACGAGGACTCCAAGGACGACGACACCGAGTGAGCCTGTACGACGACGCGGTCCTCGTACTCAAGGACTACGAGGACCAGGAAGAGCTGCGCCAGGCCTACCTGGACCACCTGACCGCCCACCCGGACGGCATGTGGAAGTCCTGCCACTCCGGGCATGTCACGGCGAGCGCGCTGGTGATCGACCCGGAGCACGGGAGGGTCCTGCTGACCCTGCACAGAAAGCTGCGGATGTGGCTCCAGATGGGCGGTCACTGCGAGCCGGAGGACACCTCCCTGAAGGCGGCGGCGCTGCGTGAGGCCACGGAGGAGTCCGGCATCACCGGCCTGACCCTGCTGCCGGGCGGCCCGGTGCGCCTGGACCGCCACGCGATCCCCGCGCCGTGCCACGTCCACTACGACGTACAGTACGCGGTGATGGCACCCCGGGTGCCGTCCAGGAGATCAGCGACGAGTCCCTCGACCTGCGCTGGTTCCCGTACGACGAGGTGGCGTCGGTGGCGGACGAGTCGGTCGTACGGCTGTTGGAGGCGACGCGCGCCAGGCTCTGACCGGGGTGTGGCAAGCGCCGAACGTGTAAGGGCGCCCGCGCTGGCGGGTGCCCCTTACGTTTGTTTTCCGGACGCGCTCGGCTGTTTTCCGGACGCTCAGCTCCAGGCGTTGCCCTGGTTCTGCGCGTGGGCTCCGTGCTGGCCCATGCCGAACTGCGCGGCGACGCCCTGGCCGATCGCGGCGTTCTGCGGCGGCAGCAGCTCGCTGGGCTGGACGAGCGCGTAACCGCTGCCCATGAAGCTCAGCTCCCAGCCCTCACCGGTGTTGCCCCGGCGCCGCCACACCCCGGAGGAGTGCGTCTGGGCCTGCATCTGGACCCGCAGCCCGGTGGACCAGGCGACGATCGCGTCGGCGTCGCAGTTGACGTACTTGTCGGGCGTGACCTGCATCATCAGGGGCGCGCCCGAGGTCATCAGGGCGACCTTGCCGCGGCCGGTGATGTTGAGCTGGTACTTCCCGGAGCCGGAGATGCCGTACTGGCTGTCCACGGCGATGACCTCGTGGTGCAGCGAGGTCCATGGCGAGGACGTAGCTGCTGTCGACGGTCAGGCCGTCCTGCTCCACATCCACCACGTGGATGTGCTGGGCGAGGTTGGCGAGGAAGACCGTGCCCTGCCCGTGGCAGCGCATGAGGCTGAGGCCCTCGCCGGTGGCCGCACGGGCGTAGGCCTGCTGGGTGTTCTGGTACTCGGCGTCGAACTCGACGAGCCCCTGGTAGGCGACCATCGTGCCCTTGCGGGCGAGGATGTCGTCGTGGCCCTCCAGGACGACGCGCAGCATCTGCTTGTTCTGGAGGCTGTAGCGGTCCTGGGACTGCGAGTCGTTGAACGCGAAAAGCGGGCTCTGCATGGTGTCGTGTTCCCCCTCAGCCCCGGAACCGGAGACGGTCGGTGCTGTCCTCGCTGGGCTGGACTACGACGATGCCCGTCCCGGAGAAGGCCATCTGGTAGGCCTCGCCGCTGCCGCGGCCGATCAGCGACTGCGCCTTGAAGCTGCGCTTGCCCTTCACCTTGAGGTTCGGGGACCAGGCGACGAGCGCGTCCGGGTCGACGTACGTCTCGTCCTCGCCACCTCCGCAGTCGACGACGATCGGCTTGCCGCGGGAGGTCAGCGCGACCCACCCCTGGCCGCTGATCTTCGTGTTCCACAGGCCCTGGCCCGCGAACTTAGCGAGCCCCTTGACCCGCTCCACGCCCCACGTGAGGTGGGCGTCGAAGGCGAGCAGGTTGGTGGCGTTGACGGAGATCCCGTCGCCGTTGAGGTTGATCACGACGACGTCCGCGCCGTAGTCGGCGAGGTAGAGCAGTCCGTCACCGGAGCACTTCATCAGGGGGCGCCCTCCCCGGTCATCCAGTCGCGCGTCATCCAGTCGCGCGCGATCTGGCGCACGGCCGGCGGGTTGGGCTCGTACTGGATGAAGCCCTCGTAGGCGATCATCGAGCCCACGCGCGCGAAGAGGTCGCTTCCGGTCTGCATGGCGACCTTCAGCATGTTGTTGCCGTGGTTCTCCATGCGGGCGGAGACGGGTGCGGGGGCGTAGCCCGCGAGCGGCTGGTTCATGACGGGCTCCCTCAGACCTCGTACGGCTGGACGACGATGAAGTTCCCGGGGCGGCCCGGAACTGCAGGTTGACGCTCTCCCCGGTGTCGCCCGGATAGGCGTTGCGGCGCATCCGGACCTGGCTCGAGACGATCACCTGGGCGGCCGCGGACCAGGCGACGACCGCGTTGCAGTCGGCGAACGTGGTCGGCGTGACGGGCAGCACCACGGGCGAGCCGTGCGTCTTGACGACGATGGTGCCCGTCCCCTGGAACTGCATCGTGAACAGCGCGCCCCGGGGATGCCGTGTCCCTCGATGCGTCTGACCTCGTACTGGAGGCTCTCGTCGAAGGCGAGGACGTTCTCCGCGGAGACGCAGATCGCGTCCCCTGGAGCTCGACGGGGTGCAGATGGGTGGAGTTCTCGGCGAGGAACACCTGGCCCTGGCCGGTGCAGCGCATCAGCTGCATCTCCTGGCCGGTCGCGTTGCCGACGAGCCGTCCGGCGAACCCGGCGCCCTTGTAGCCGAAGTCGACCTTGCCCTGGTAGAGCACCATGCTGCCCTGGCGGGCCAGCACGGGCTGGCCGCCGATGCCGAGGTCGACGCGGATCAGCTTCTTGTTCTGCTGCGTCCAGCGCTGCCCGGTGGGCGTCTCCTTGAACTTCTCCAGGGCGGCCGACACACCGGCGCCCTGGGGAGAACCCTGGGCACTCCATAGCCGGCGGCCTGGCCGGGGATCTGCCCGAAGGAGGCTGTTGCTGCCCCCGTAGCCGGGAGGCGCGGGCGGCTGGCCGTAACCGGGCGGGGGCGGCGGCGCCTGTCCGTAACCGGGCGGCAGGGGCGCGGTCTGACCCGGGGCCTGCTGGCCGTACGGCTGCGGAGGCTGGCCGTAGGGCGCGGGAGCGGGGGCCGGGGGCGGCACGGGGGCGCCGCCCGGCGGGGTCATCGGCGCGATGATCGTCGGCGCGCCGTGCACGGAGGGTGCGGGTGCCGGGGCCGGCGGGGGCACGAAGCCCTGCGCTGCGGGCTGTGGGACAGGCGCGGGCGCGGGCGCCGGGGCGCCGAACGCGGGCGGCGCGGCGCCCTGCGGCGGCGGGGCGAAGCCCGGGGCGGCGCCTGACTGCGGCTGCTGCGCGGCGGGCACCTCCTCCTCCATGACCTCGCCGCCGAAGTTCTTCAGCAGCGCTTCGAGGCCACCGTCGAAGCCCTGGCCGACGGCCGCGAACCGCCAGACGTCCTTCAGGTAGAAGTCGCCCAGCATCACGGCACGCTCGGTGGTGAACTCCGAACCGTTGAACGAGTAGCGGGCCACTTCCTCGCCGCCCGCGACGATCCGGACGTACCCGGGGCGATCTGCGACATCTGCCCGGCGCCGTCGAGCGTCGCCGTGAAGGCCAGCTTGTGGATCTGCGGCGGGATCTTGTCAAGCGTGACGCGGAAGGACTCCGAGTCGCCCGCCTGGGCACCCAGGAGCTGGATGGACTCCTCGGGGACTTCGGCTGGTTGAAGAACACGAAGTACCGGTCGTCCGAGAGCCGTTCCTCGGCGTCGAGGCCGAAGCAGCTGATGTCGAACGTGAGTCCGGGGCCGGTGATCTGCACACCTACGTACAGATCGGTGCCCGCGGTGAGGTCACTGATCTTGGCCTTGTGGCCGCGTTGGAATTCCCTGGCCATGCGTAACGACCGTCCCCATCCCGAATGCGAGTGCGTCGCGTCAGGCTAACGGCAATCTCGGACACCGGAGGATGTCGGTACAGACCCGGTACACAATCCCCACAAGGGGATGTCATTCGTCGCGGGCGCCCGGTGGATGGGGCAGCCGCTCGGCCGCGACCACGCCCTCGAGATAGCCCTTGGCCCGCTCGGTGCGCGGATACGCCTCCAGGAGCCGCCAGAACCGCGGACCGTGTCCGGGCACCAGGAGATGCGCCAGCTCGTGCAGCAGTACGTAGTCGACGACGTACTCGGGCATGCCCTGGAGCCGGTGCGAGAGGCGGATGCTGCCCTCGGAGGGCGTGCAGGAACCCCAGCGCGTGTTCTGGTTGGTGACCCAGCGCACCGAGGTGGGCCGGGCACGGCCGTCGAAGTACTGGGCGGACAGCCGCTCGGCACGCTCGGCCAGCTCCGTGTCACCGAGCACGCGTTTGCTTTCCTGGGCGGCCAGCTTGTCGAGCATGACGGTGACCCAGCGCTTCTCCTCCGCCTCGGACATGCGGGCGGGGATGAGCACGACGGTGCGATCGCCCTCGCGGTACGCGGAGACAGTCCTGCGCCTGCGCGCGCTCCTGCGGACCTCGATCGCGCTCGCCCCCGGGCCGCCTGGCGGCAGGCTCGTCGTACTGCGCTGTGGTTTTCCGGCGCTGTGCAGTGGGTCGGCGGGCACGGCACGACGTTACCCTCTGCACACACGGGAAGTCCCGCCCCGGGACGGTTCGGTGTCGATACCCCACCAAGCGTCTGATTCGTACGACGAATCCCCACAGCCTGTGGACAACTTTCGGCACCCATCGGCAGGACCGTGCACGCTGGCATGACCGGCGGAGCAGCGACCCGTTCCACCGGCAACACGGGACGTACTTCCTAGGGCTACGGGGGCCTGTCATGCATCCGATGGTGAAGCCCGCGCTGCGGCGGGCTGGCGCGATCTCAACACCGTGCAGTTCGGGATGACACCGGCGCACGCGATGACGCTGGGCCCGATGGACACGGCCACGGGCAGCTTCCTGGATCTGCTCAACGGCACTCGTGGACTGCCCCTTCTGCGCGAGGAGGGGCAGCGGATGGATCTGCCCGAGGGCCATGTCGACCGGCTGGTGGAGGGGCTGACGCAGGCGGGCCTGCTCGACGACGCGACCGGCGGCGGCCCTGCGGCCGACGCCCTCCGCGCGAAGAAGGACGTCCTGGACCGGCTGCGCCCGGACCTCGCGTCGCTCTCCCTGAACACCGGCGAGCCGGGCGCGGCGCTGGGCCGTCTGGCGGCGCGTCGCGCGCTGCGGGTGCAGGTGCGGGGCGCGGGCCGGGTGGGCGCGGTGATCGCCGCGCTGCTGTCGGGCGCGGGGATCGGAGAGATTGCTGTACGTGACGGTGGTGTCACCGAACCCTGGGACGTCGCTCCGGGCGGGCTGCCCGCCGAGGCGGTCGGCGAGCGCAGGGACGAGGCGGCGCGCCGCGCGGTGCGCCGGGCGGCACCGGACCGCCCGGCGCGCCAGACCTCGCGGGCAGCGTCCGAGGAGGGCGACCCCGGTTTCTCCCTGGTGATCCTCGCTCCGCGCGACGATGTCGCCGTGTACGCGCCGGACCCGGCCGCCGCGACCGACCTGATCGCCTCGGGGACGCCTCATCTGTACGCGGGTGTCGTGGAGGGCACGGGGGTCGTGGGCCCGCTGGTCCTGCCTGGCGAGACGTCCTGCGCGGAATGCCTGCACCATGCGCGCACCGACCGGGATCCGACCTGGCCCCGGCTGGTCGCACAGTGGCGCTCCGGCAGGCAGCCCCAGGTGCGGCCCTGCGATCTGACGCTGGCCACGACCGTCGCCGGGCTGGCGGCCGCGCACGCGCTCGCCTTCCTGGACGGGCGGTCGCCGTCGAGCACGGGCGCGCGCTGGGAGGTCTCACTACCCGCTCTGCACTGGCACGCGCGTCCGGTCTGGGCGCATTCCGGCTGCCCCTGCGGAGCCTCGGAGAAGGACCTGGAGAAAGGTAAGGAGGGACACACCTCTACGGACGAGGATCGACACGCGACAATGGCAGAGGACCGGCCGTCGAGGGATATGCGCCGTAAGGCAGACTCGGCCCGGCCGGCCGGGACTTGGAGGGCGCATGTCTGATCTTCCCCGCAAGGCGGTCACCCGCACCGCCAAGCTCGCCGCGCTCCCGCTCGGCTTCGCCGGGAGAGCTACGTGGGGGCTCGGCAAACGGATCGTGGGCGAGTCCGCGGACATTGTCGGCCGCGAGCTGCAGCAGCGCACGGCGGAGCAGCTGTTCAAGGTGCTCGGCGAGCTCAAGGGCGGTGCGATGAAGTTCGGGCAGGCACTGTCCGTCTTCGAGTCTGCGCTGCCCGAAGAGGTCGCCGGCCCCTACCGCGCCGCGCTGACCAAGCTCCAGGAGGCCGCGCCACCGATGCCGACACGCACCGTGCACGGTGTGCTGGAGGAGCGGCTCGGCGCGGACTGGCGCGAGCTGTTCCAGGAGTTCGAGGAGAAACCCTCGGCCGCCGCGTCGATCGGCCAGGTGCACCGGGCGGTGTGGCACGACGGCCGCGAGGTCGCGGTCAAGGTGCAGTACCCGGGCGCCGGTGAGGCCCTCCTGTCCGACCTGACCCAACTGAGCCGTTTCGCCCGCCTGTTGGGCCCGCTCATCCCCGGATGGATATCAAGCCCCTCATCGCCGAGCTCCGCGACCGGGTCTCCGAGGAGCTGGACTACGCCCTGGAGGCGCAGGCCCAGCAGGTGCACGCGGAGGAGTTCGAGGACGACCCGGACGTCGTGGTGCCCGCCGTGGTCCACCAGTGCGACCAGGTCCTGGTCACGGAGTGGATCGAGGGGATCCCGCTGTCGGAGGTGATCGCCGACGGCACCCAGGAGCAGCGCGACCGGGCCGGTCAGCTCCTGGCCCGCTTCCTCTTCTCCGGCCCGGCCCGCACCGGCCTCCTCCACGCGGACCCGCACCCGGGCAACTTCCGGCTGCTGCCCGCCGACCCGGCCGGCAAGGGCGACTGGCGGCTGGGCGTCCTGGACTTCGGCACGGTCGACCGCCTCCCCGGCGGCCTGCCGACGCCCATCGGCGACTCCTTGCGCATGACGCTCGACGGCGATGCCGAAGCGGTCTACGAACTGCTGCGCGCGGAAGGCTTCGTCAAGGAGTCGATAGAGCTGGACCCCGACGCCGTCCTCGACTACCTCGTGCCGATCATCGAGCCGGCCCAGGTCGACGAGTTCACCTTCACCCGCGGCTGGATGCGCAGCCAGGCCGCTCGCATCCGCCTTCACCGGGTCTCCGAGGCTGGACTCGCCGATCCCCGCTCCCCCGCCCACCAGTTGGGCAAGCAGCTGAACCTTCCGCCGGCGTATCTCCTGATACATCGGGTGACATTGAGCACAATCGGCGTGCTGTGCCAGCTGGGTGCGACGGTGCGGCTGCGCGAGGAGCTGGAGGAGTGGCTGCCCGGGTTCGTACCGGAGGACGAGTACGAGGTTCCCTGGACGAGGAGGACCCTGCGGCGGAGGCGTGAGCCGGGGGCCGGTGGTGGGTGGCCGGTAGGACTCGGCCCCACGGCAAGCGGTCGGGGTCCATCCCGGCCCCGCGGCGCCCGGCCGCGTTGCAGGCGGCCTGGGTCGGTGCGGCCAGGCGGTGCGCGGCGCTACCACCAGGCCGGGTCGAGCCGTCCCTCGATCGCCCTGAGGTTCTCCCTGGCGCAGGTGTCGCAGAGGTAGTGCCGGGTTCCGTGCTCCATGGAGCAGGTCCAGGTGGGCTGTGGGTCCTCGGACCGGGTGCCGCAGCGGGCGCACACGAGGGCTGGGGCTCCGCGGTGGAGTCGCTGGGGTCACTGTCTCCGGGACGACTGGTCACCCGGCGACGATATCGCCGTGCCCGGGGATCGGCGGCCTGAACGCACCGCGGGGCCGGTCCGTTCGGACGGACCGGCCCCGCGGGAGCTTTCGCCTCCCGAGGTCGGGAGGCCACCGCTTCAGGTGTGAGCGATTACTGCATGACGGCGATGGCGAGCGCACGGCGGGCGCGCATCGAGGCACGCTCGGCCCTGCGCTGCATCCGGCGAGCGGTCGCCAGGCGCACGGCCCGGCGTTCCCGCTCGGCGTCCTGCAGTCGCTCGTGCATATGCGCACGAGCCAGGGCTTCTGGAATGAGTTGCATCTCTCGGGTCCTGTTCTGGCGCGACTCGGTCGCACCCGGGGTGGTGAAGTCTGGGATCGCGGAGCCCGCGGGCTCGCTGGGAGTGGACGGCTTCATCGGGGCCTGCTTCTTGGGGTCGTGCGTGAGGGGGCGGTCGATCGTTCCGAAGATGTTCATGCCGTGACCGGGTTCTTGCGCGGACGGCCACGCGGCCGCTTGCGGGCCACGACGACACCCTGGACGAACAGCTCGCCACCCCAGACACCCCAGGGCTCACGCCGCTCCTTGGCGCCGGCGAGGCAGGCCTCGATCAGCGGGCAGGTGCGGCAGAGGGACTTGGCGTACTCGACATCGGCCGGCGACTCGGCGAAGAAGACCTCCGGGTCGTAGGAACGGCAGGGGACGGGTACGCCGAGGTTCTCGATGGCGTCGTCGAGCGCGGTGAGCGCAGTGAGCGGAGTCAAGGTGGAGTCCTCCGTGAGGCCGGACGGGGTGATCGTTTCGGAAGGCGGTACGGACGGGGCGTGCGCTTCGAGTTGCACGGTTGTTCTTCCTCGTCTGGTCGGTCCGGCCCTGTTGGGCGGGGTGTCGGCTTGGTACCGGGTTCTTTTCTTGTCCCGAGGCCCCTTCGCTCCGTCGTCCCCGTTCGGGGAAAACAGAAGGGCCGCGGATCCCGGATGGGGTTCCGCGGCCCTGAAGGCGCCGGCCTGATCGATCAGGCTGGATCACTCCAGGGTTCTGGCCCACGGAAGGCCCACATCTGGTGGTGCTGCGTCGTCTGCTTCCGGCCTCCGGCACCGGCCGCAAAGGCATAGGCCTGCGCCTGTGCCGCTACTGCTTCCAGTGCCTTGGTCGGTCGCTCATTGCGCTCACGGACGGGAAGGACCGCGAGAGACAGTGCGGACGCCGGACGGACGGCGGAAATGCCGGACAGACCGGTGCCCAGGTGCGAAACGCCGAGCATGCACAGGGAGACGACCGAGGGATCGGTCATTTTCACGGTGCTGCTGGAGCTGGTGTTGATGCTGATCACTGGAATCGCCTCCTCTCGGCGTCTCGGGGACCGGGGGTGAACCCGGCCCTTCGGATATGCAAGTACAGCACGGGATCAGGGCCTTCGAGAAGGCCCCCTGTTCCCGTGTCTAAGAACCTATGGGGATTGCTGGGGCATGCGCAAACTATTTTCTCGACGAGTTTGAATCAGTCCTCCGCGACACCCTCCGCAGGCTCCTGACCGCCGCAGATGGCCAGGACATCGGCCCCGTAGCGGTTGAGCTTGCGCACGCCGACGCCGGGGATCCTCGCGAGTTCGCCCTCCTCGTCGGGGACCGTCTCGGCGATGGCCATCAGCGTCTTGTCGGTGAAGACGCAGAACGCCGGCTGACCGCTGCGCTGCGCCTGGACCTCCCGCCACTCGCGCAACCGCTCGTAGAGGCCCTCGTCCATGTCGGAGGGGCAGTCCTCGCAGCGCATCAGCTTCATCTCACCGGCCTCGGTGAGCGTGCGCCCCCACACCCGGCAGCGGGCCACAGTGCGCTGGGTCCGCCGTGGGACGGCTTTGGGACCGCTGCCGGTGAAGCCGCGCTCGATGCCTCCGGGCGCGACCGTGCCGGGTCTGGCCGCACCGCCGGTGGAGCCGGGGCGCAGGCCGTTCAGGAAACGGCTGGGACGGCGGCTGGGGCGGCCGCCCGGTGAGCGGGACAGGGCCCAGGAGACGTGGAGCCGCTCTCTGGCGCGGGTGACGCCGACGTAGAGGAGTCGGCGTTCCTCCTCGATCTGTTCGTCCGTCTTCGCGTAGGTGATCGGCATCATGCCCTCGGCGACGCCCACCAGGAAGACGACGTCCCACTCCAGGCCCTTGGCCGAGTGCAGGGAGGCGAGGGTGACGCCCTGGACGGTCGGGGCGTGCTGGGCGTTGGCCCGCTCGTCGAGTTCGGCCACGAGGTCGCCGAGGGTGGCACCGGGTTTGGCGGCGGCGAAGTCCTGGGCGAGGTTGACCAGGGCGGCCAGCGACTCCCAGCGCTCTCTGACGGCGCCGGAGCCGGCCGGGGGCTCGGTGGTCCACCCCTCGCCGGAGAGGACGGCACGGACCTGGGAGGGCAGGTCGATGACGTCGTCCAGGAGCGAGTCGTTGCCCCCGAAGCGGGCCGCGCCGCGCAGGGCGATGCCGGCCTTGCGCACCTCGGGGCGGTCGAAGAACCGCTCCGCACCGCGCAGTTGGTACGGGACGCCTGCGTCGGCGAGGGCCTGTTCGTAGGTCTCGGACTGGGAGTTCGTCCGGACGAGGATCGCGATCTCGCTGGCCGGGACGCCCGCGTCCATGAGCTCGCGGATGCGGCGGGCGGCGCCCTCGGCCTCGGCGGGCTCGTCTGCGTACTCGGCGTAGACCGGCTCGGGTCCCGCGGCGCGCTGGGAGATCAGCTCGAGGCGGTGGTCTGCGGCACGGCCGCGGGCCTGGGAGAGCAGGCCGTTGGCGAGGTGGACGACCTGGGGGTGGAGCGGTAGTCGCGGACCAGCTTGACGACGGTGGCGCCGGGGTGGCGGATGCGGAAGTCGAGCAGGTGGTCCGGGGTCGCTCCGGTGAAGGAGTAGATCGTCTGGCTGGCGTCGCCGACGACGCACAGGCTGTCGCGCTCGCCCAGCCACAGCTCCAGGAGGCGCTGCTGGAGGGGGCTGACGTCCTGGTACTCGTCGACCACGAAGTGCTGGTACTGCGAGCGGACCTGTTCGGCGATGTCGTGCCGGTCCTGGAGGACGGCGACGGTGAGCAGCAGGACGTCCTCGAAGTCGATGACCGCGCGGTCGCGCTTGACGTCCTCGTAGGTGGCGTAGAGCTGGGCGATCTCGGCGGGCGCGCGGGGTACGTCACGGCCCGCCTTGGCCGCCGCCGCCGCGTAGTCCGAGGGCACGGTCTGGGTGACCTTGGACCACTCGATCTCCGCGGTGACGTCCCGCAGTTCACCTCGGTCGAGGCGGATGCGGCAGGCGGCGGCCGCGTCGGCGACGAGCTGGATCTTGCGGTCGACGAGTCGGGGCATGCTGCCGCCGATCGCTTTCGGCCAGAAGTACTGGAGCTGGCGCAGCGCCGCCGAGTGGAACGTGCGCGCCTGGACTCCGGTGGCGCCGAGTTGGCGGAGCCGGCCGCGCATCTCGCCCGCGGCGCGGTTGGTGAACGTGACGGCCAGCACGCTGGAGGACTGCAGGACCCCGGCGCGCACTCCGTAGGCGATGCGGTGGGTGATCGCCCGTGTCTTGCCCGTGCCGGCGCCCGCCAGCACGCACACCGGGCCGCGCAGGGTGGTGGCCACCTCGCGCTGCTCGGGGTCGAGCCCTTCGAGCACCGCGTCGGCCGAGTCCGGTACCTGCGGGAAGAGGGAGGAGTGCGTTGCTGCTGTCACACGGCCATGCTGCCAGGTCGCCGGAGACAGGTGAGTCGGTTGTCCACAGGAGGCCCCCGCAGTCGTACTAATGCGGCAGGCGTCACGTGCCGCGGGATACCCCGGCGGGAATGGCGGCCGTGTCGCGTACGTTCCCTCACTGCGAGGACACATCCCCGAGCTGTTGAGGAGCGCGAGAGAATGTCGGGCACTGTGACGATGTACAGCACGACGTGGTGCGGTTACTGCCGTCGGCTGAAGGGCCAGATGGACCGCGAGGGAATCGCGTACACCGAGATCAACATCGAGCAGGACCCGGCTTCGGCGGCGTTCGTCGAGAAGGCGAATGGCGGGAACCAGACGGTCCCCACGGTCGTTGTTGTTCCCTCCAATGGTACCCCGGAGAGCGTCATGACGAACCCCTCTCTCGCCCAGGTCAAGCAAGCGTTGGGCGCGTAGCATCCAGATTGCTCCCTTAACACCAAGAGCCCCACCTAGAACCGCAACAGGTTCGGTGGGGCTTTTGCATGCCCTTTTGAGTAGGCGAAAGCGGGATTCAGCCTTTCACTTATAATTGATACATAAGCTGATATCCCATCCAGAAAGGATAATCCCGTGCCAAAAACACGAAAGAAGTTACCTCTGCTGAAGAGCTTCATGTTAACCAAAGAAGACATGGACAACCTGAAAGCAATGGCCGCAAGAGACAACACGTCAGACAGCGAGATCATCCGCACCGCTCTACGTCTCTACTTCCTGGCCTGCGGACTCATCGTCACCAAGTTCGACTAACAGCCACCCACAAAAGGAGTAGCCATGGAAGCCGAAACAATCACCTCGGCAGTCTCACTGGTGCCACACCTGACCAGGGAGGTTCCGACCCCCTGCCTGCACCACCCCCATCACTCGAAAGGACAGCACGTCATGACCTACACGCTTGCCACGCTCGACATGAGCAACAGCCAGACACCAAGAGTTGAGGACCACTTAGAGCTCGTAACACGATCATGATCGGTGTTTCTTGAGGCGTCTCCAGCAGATCAGGGCGCAGGCCAATGAGACGAAGGTGTCGTGGAGTTCGGTGCGGCGTTCCCAGCGGACGGCGAGGCGCTTGAACTGGTGGAGCAGGGCGATGGTCTGTTCGACGACGTAGCGGAGTTTGCCCAGGCCCTTGATGTTCGGGGCGCCCTTGCGGGAGATGACAGGAAGGATCCGGCGCCTGCGCAGTTCCTTGCGGTTGGGGTTGGAGTCGTAGGCCTTGTCGCCTAGCAGCGAGTCGGGGCGGCAGCGAGGACGGCCGGGGCGTCCGGCCACGGGTGGGATTCCGTCGACGAGGGCGAGGGTCTGGGTGACGTCGTTGACATTGGCCGCGGTGGTGATGACCTTGAGCGGGGTGCCGCGTCCGTCGCAGATCACGTGGTGCTTGCTGCCTGTCTTCCGCCGGTCGACCGGCGACGGACCGGTGTCGGCTCCCCCTTTTTCGCGCGGATGTGGGAGCCGTCCACACACGCCCTGGACCAGTCGAGCGCGCCGGCTGCGTTCAGCTCGGCAAGCAGGATCCGGTGCAGCTGGTCGAAGACGCCGGCCTGCTGCCACCGCTCCAGACGCCGCCAGCAGGTCTGTCCCGAGCCGAACCCCAGCTCCAGCGGCAGGAGTTGCCAGGCTATGTCGTTGTGGAGGACGTACAGGATGCCCTGCAGACACAGCCGGTCCGCCACCGGCCGCGGGCCCGGCGCCTTCCTCGGCCACGGCGGCAGCAGTGGCTCGATCAGCGCCCACAAGTCGTCGTCCACGATCCACGGCCGAGTGCTCACACCATCCCGAACAGCCGAATCGTCACATCGGTCACGCCCGACGAGGGCACTTCAACAAGATCGTGTTACGAGCTCTAACGGTCTTCTTTCCGGCCCCTACTACGTTCGCGTCTGGCGCCTTCTGGCGCTGACGCTTGAATAGTTCTGGGTAGTCGGACCTCAGAGATTCGATCTGCTCTGTCAGTCCGTCGACTCGGTCTTCATCTACAGAGATTGAGTCGGCATTGATGATGCGAGCCATGCGGTCGAGCTGTCCGGCCGGAACGCCGGCCTGGGCGAGCCCTGAGTAGACGGCCGCGGTCTTGGCAGACGCCGTGCGGGCAATAGCCTCGGTGTCGACCTTGGTCGGCTTCCTAGCTGTGGCAGAGCCGGACTCCTCAGAGTCGTTGTCTGCGTCGTCGACCTTGTTGCCGTTCTTGTCGTACCCGAGGTCTCGCAGCATCCGCTTGCGGGCTGCTGCCTCAGAGTTGGCCTTCTTGGCCTCAGAGACGATGCGCTCCCAGTCATCCTTTGACGGTGGAGCCCAATCCTCGGTCTCTAACTCGTCCTCGGTTAAGTCGTCGATCTCGTCTGTTACGTCATGCTGCGTTGTCATAGCTAGTTACTCCTTCTGTTGTTCCCCCAACCTGGGAAGCTTGGTTCTGCGCGTCCGGCACAGGCGGGTTGGGCTCGGAATTCTTCTGAGCCGCTAGCCACTGGTCGATGTCTGCGGAGTTGTATCCGGCTTCGGCCAATAGCACGTCATCGGGGACGCCCATCTGTCGCTTGAGAATGAGCGTCTGCCAGCCCTGCAAGTCGTTGATGTTGCGGGCAGGCTTCCAGTTGATAGTGATGTCGTCCTCGGGCTCCTCAAGGATCGAGAGAGCAAAGAGGTACGAGCGACGGAGAGTCGAGCCAAAGCTTCTCTGTAGCGCCTCAACGCGGTTGTACAGAGGCTCATTCGCTACGCGGCGGCTCTCTCCTGAGATGGCGTCACCGGTGGAATCAAAGGCTTGGAACGGCACCTGTGTGGCCTGAGCCATGATCTTGATGTAGCGGTCGAGCGGCTTGAGGAACGCATCAGGATCAGCGGCCTCGAACTGGCCTACCTGGCTGTAGCCCTCCAAGTTCCAGAGAGCAGCGGGAGAGCTGTCGAGCTGGCTGTGTGCCGGAGCCTCAGGGCTCCTGCCGTCTAGCGGATGCTCGGGGCTGAAGTCCCCGCCCTGCACGCTTCCGAGGTCCGCCGCAGGGTCCACCAGGGCGAAGCGCTGTGGGAACGATTGGTAGTCGACGGTTGCCAGGTGAGACGTCACCAGCTTGTTGATCGCCAGCTGAGGGCCGTACGCGTTGAGGTGGAGCGGCACCCCGTACGGGCGCGCAGTCCTGTAGTGGAAGTACGGGACCTGGCCGAAGGGATTCGCGATGCAGGCCGGCGATCCGTCCTCGGTGAACGGCTCCCACTTCGCGCGCTTGGGATCCTTGGGCACCTTGCCCTTGTGCGCCCAACGCTCGATGTGGTCGGCGTAGTAGACGTTGGCCCTGATCCTCAGCGTCTCCTTGGCTCCGGTCTCCCAGCTCTGCAACGCCCTGTCCATGACGGTGGGGTTCTCGGTGCTGTAGAAGACTCGGGTAACACGGGGGTCCTGGTGCTCCATTCGGACACCTACTGTGTTGCCGTCCGCGTCGGTGGCGGGCCACACGAACAGGTAGGCATCCCCCAACTTGCTTGCACCCTTGAGGAGTTCGGGAACTTCCTCGTCCAGGTCGTTGGAGTCGCGTAGGTCGTCAAGGACGTTGTCCAGGGCGTTGTTCTCCGCCGTGACCGAGTTCAGGTGCAGGTAGTCCGTGAGCGCGTCAACGGCGATGTGAGCAAGATTGAAGCTGGGAAAGTCGTTTAAACCGAAGCGGTTGAGAAGCTGGGCAACCCGAGGGCTTGCGTACTTCTCCTCAATCATTCCGTCGTAGAACAGCTCTGCTCGGTCATAGTCCGGGCGAGCGTTCACCAGCTCCTGGTAGTCAGCGCTGAGCGTTCCCAGACCTATTAAGTCTGGCTCCGGCTCTGGGGGCATGCTCATTCAAATCACCTGTTCTTGGTTCTTGGACCTCCTTGGGCTTGGCCACACCTGGCATCCGGAGTTCATGACTGTTGATTGGTGCCACACCTGGCAACTTGGTTTGATTCGGTACAGCAACCGACCGGCCCTGAGAGGGCAACTCGGGCCGATCGGCTGGTCAGAGAGGGCGAGTGGTCCCGCCCTGCCCGTGGCTCTACAGACGTACCGCTAAAGAAGACGAACCCGGAAAGGATGTAAGAGGTTCGCTGGCACCGGTCATCACTCGATGTCTTGAGCTATCTGGAGTCAACACAGACAGGGCGAGTATTTATTACTCACAGGTGAGATTTTACAGCACTGTTTAAATCCCGCTTTAGCCATCTCAACGATGAGCGCTACTGACTGTCAAGCGACGATCAGAGGCAAGTCAATGACGGTACAGGCTCCACATTCCCAGGATTGATCCCACAGCAGTGGTGATAGCCGTAACGAGTCGAGCCGGAAACCGATCAGCGGTTACCCGGAACCCGCCTACGCGAAGCTCGAAATACGGGTTTGGCGACTTAGTCATAGAGATCCCCGGAATTTTTATTTATTGGACGAATGAATTGCCCTCTTGTTATTTAACACCTATCTGCATTCAATGGTCACTCCCACAAAAAAGCGCAAACCGTGGCATATCAGACAATCACGCCACTGCTGCTGCACCCTGAAGGAGCTTGGGGCACTTCAGGGGCAGCCCTCTATCCGGGGTAGACAATCCCCATTCGGGCCCTGGTGCGCCTCTCAGGCACCAGCCAACGCAGAGCCGCCGCACTGATGGCGTCGGTGATGTCGTCTCCCATCGCCGGATAGCTGTACAGCTCTGTCTCAGCCTGCGCGAACCGCTCCGTGTGGTAGATCAGCGGCTCAGGGCGGTACTGGTACATGCTCAGGAGCCGTCCGGCCCGGACCTCCTTGGGCTCCGTACTCTTGAACGTCACCACCCTGATGGGCAGATCCTCAAAAGCTTCCTCGAACAGCGCCCCACCCTGGTTGGTCTCCACCAGCAGCACACGCGCTTCAGGGTGAAGCTCCATCACGCCCTCGATGTAGCGCTTCAGCTCCTTGCCCGTGAGGCGGACACCAGAGGCGAACTTCACCAGGCACCGACGCTGATGCAGCATGTTGCCCGCGTCGTCAACTACCGGGCTCGCACAGCCGACCACAGCCACCCCGGTCAGGTCCGAGCGCATGTTGTTCTTGGACACGATGGGGTCCACCGAGATGTAAGTACCAGCATCACAGGGGAAGTTGGCGAACTTGATGTCCCCTGGCTGCCACAGCAGTCCGGCCGCGCCCATGGGGTCGTTCTCGAAGTTCAGGCGGAACTGAGCCGTGTGCCGGATCGCCTGCATCTCGTCCAGGTCGAACACGGGGTTAGCCGGCCACACCGAGGACTCCTCACCCGTCTCCGGGTCGGTGACGAACGGCTTGTGATGGTGGACCTGGAATCGCTCCTCCTGGACCCACTCCAGCTCGACCGCGGTCTCTCCCCTCGCGGAGCGCACAAGGTCATGGACGCACGAACCGTGCATCGTCACAGTGCCTGTCCAGACCACGGAAGCCACGGCGTTCTGAGGCAGGATCGCGTTCTGAATCGAGCTGAGGCGCTGGGCCTTCATGTAAGGGCTGTAGTTCGCCGCGTCGGGCTCTGCGTCGTCCAGGACGATGGTGTCCGGGCGCAGGTTGCCCACCTTCAGACCGAGGGACTGCGAGTCGATGCCCTTGGCGATGAACACGAAGCCGTTGCCGCAGAAGCGCGCTCCGGCCGAGTCCCCGTCAGCCATGCCACGGACGCGCCTCTTGGGCTCACACAGGCTCGGGAAGTCCTCACGTAGCCGTTGGTTCTCGTCCAGCTCCTTGCGGAACGTACGGAGGTGGTTCTGAGCCTGGCTGTCCGCGTTGGCGTAGGCCACCGTGAAGCTTGAATACCCGTACGCGGCCCACCAGATGGGAAAGATCAGGTACCACCACGACGTCTTGCCGAGGTTCCTCGGAGCGATGACAGCGTGACGGTTCTCAGCGCGCTTGCGGGGTCCAGGGCGAGCCCATGCCTTGGCCAGCTCTGACCACTCCTCATGTACCGGGCTGAAGGTGATCTCGCCCGTGTCCGGGCTCATAACGGTCTCTGGTAAGTAGAGGATCGCGAAGCGAATCAGGTCTAATCGGCAGGCTTCGCGCCTGTACTCGGGGTTGGTCTGGAGAGCTTCCAGGTTCAAGCCCTGCATGTGCTCTCAAAAATCGGGTCCATCGACAGTCCTTTCTTGGGGTTCCTCCTCGCTTTCGTGTGGCTGAGGTTTGGTTTTTCGTCACTGCGCAGAGATTCGAGATGGGGCTATCCCGCATTTTTGGGCCCTGTCAAATCTACGTGTACCTCCCACCGACTTTGCGTTTACTAATTCCCGCAACTCGTCTTGAGTGTTTTAGTGGGCCATGATCACGCGCTTTTCACCCTGCATAAACCGTGCATGTATGGATATGCAGCCTGCCCCTGGGAGGGAAGCAACAGGACCGTGGCCACCGTCTTAATCTTCTCCGCGTCCACAGCCTGTGAAGGAAACTTTCAGAGCCCATACGTGCAGGTCAGCAGGCTACAGGTGCGGATGAACCGTGGGAGGGAACCGCTCAGCACTGTCCGTGGGAAGCGTCACCAGGGCACAGCGGCCGGCTCAGGCCGGCTGACGGAGCGAGGAGCACCGTCCCGCGCTCTGGCGCCAGAACGGAATTGAATTCGCATGCCGCGGCATGCGTGGCCTTTATGCGCTGAGACGCTTGGTCTCTTCCGCGTTGCGGGCTTCCATCTCCTGAATCAGGGATGCAATGTTCTCGTCGACCACGGACGCAGTGGTCACCATGTGCTCTGTCTTCACTGGGGTGTTGAGCCCCCACAGGCCGGCGCGGCGCTCAGCGATGCGGTTGAGGGCGGCATCCGCCTTGAACAGCGGGTCCAAGTCTTCTACGGGCTCGCCGGAGTCCTTCAGGACCACCTTGCCGTGGGACACGGTCTCGTACTTGCCGTCCAGGACGCCCCACAGCAGCGCCTCACGGCGGTTCAGCTTCTCGTCTTCTACGCGGCGCATCTGCTCTGCCAGGGGCACAGAGAGCTGTTCGATGTACTCCCTGATCAGGGTGCGTGCAGTCTCGCTGCTGAACCCCAGCTCCTTGCCGATGGCCACGTTGCTCATCCCGCGCAGAGACATCTTGTAGACCTCGGCACGGACGGCCGCACGCTGAGCCGGGTTACCTAATGCCATATTTGGGCATAACGAATTCCCCTTTCTGGCGGAATCGAGAATTGAATAATTGAATAAAAGGAATGCATTGTTTAAACAATACAGGAAAAGGCGTGCATAACCATGCACAATGGATTAAAAGGCGGGAATGGATTCAGACTTGAGATCCGAAGGGAGTTCACGCGAATTCGCAGTGCAAATCGGGGTGAATTTCAAAAAGATCTTGGAAAAAGTTTTGGATTTTGGGTTGACAAACACAAAACAGGGGGTACTTCAATTTCGCCCTACCCTGATGATAAGGCCCAACTCAAATCCCACGTTGTCCAAGTCCATAGCCTCAGGCGCGACAGAAGCCGTTTATACGCCTTCACCGGCTTTGATATCCATCCCGAGGTACTTGGAGCCACTCTGCTCCTGCAAGCCGGCCACGGAGCCTCTCAGGCCCGTTTACACGGCTGCTGTGCCGCACTGTTCCAAAGTGGCACGATGACACCCGCTTCCGTATCACGTTGAGTGGGTATTACCAATATGAGGAACCACCCTGGGGCCAGTATCAAGAGAGCCAATATCACCCCTGAAAAAGACCCTCGATACTGGTCCGATACTGGCTACCGATACAGGTACGGACGGTTACAGAGCGTTTGATACTGGTCCGATACAGGTCGGATACTGGTCCCGATACTGGTTTGATACAGGTCCACCTCTCCAACCGGTATCCAACCCCCGGCTCTAGTAGAGACGGGGGTTGGTACTGGTAGAGCGATACCGGTTCCTGGAAACAATGTACGCTCAGACGTACGGCTCTTCCTCGGATTCCTCATCGGGCAAGAAGCCAGCCACCTCATCGACATGAATAGCCCGGGCATCGAGCACGCGACGCGCGCTCTCGTAAGCCGCATCTATCCGTTTGAGGCTTTTCATACTGTGCCACCTGGAACGCGTCTCCCGACCGTTCGTAAGTGTGACTTGAACAGCCGCATGCTTGAAGCTCTGCGCGTAGTTAAAGGGGCGCGAGATCTGCCAACTGACACCGCCGAAAGCCGGGATTTTCATTTCACGGTCTTCGCCCACCAAAGCGGCAGATGTTGCCCACTTGAACCTGACGGGGATGGGGATACTCAACGTGGTGAACTTGTGCCGACAGACCACTTTCACCGACTTGATATGCACCTCCGTGGGACCCACATTACGGACGTGCACATGGAAGCCGTTCTGAAAATCGCTCGGCACATGTTGCGCTAGAGGCTCCTCAACGCCGACCGGCTCCCACCGAAACCGCACCTTCACTTTGGGCCGCAACCGTCGATACGTCAGAGCTGAGATGACCATGTTCGACGCAGTGAAGATCGCGCTTCCCCTGACACGCACAGGGCGATGATGGAGATGGACTGAGCAGTGCTGTTTGACATGGTCCAAGGATGCCCGCAACAGGCCCAGCCAGAGGGTGACTTGAGGAACCTCAGCACTAGTCCCGCAGTCGAATGAGTGCCGACTGACGTACCTATCCGTGCTCAGCAAGCGCGCCGTCACGTCGAGGCCTACCTTGGAGATATGAGCGAACAACACAACATCACTGAAGAAGAACATGACACCTACCGGCCTCTGTGCCCCGAGTGCGAACATCTCCTGGATGTCGATTGGCGCAAGGCAAAGAGCCTCACAGGGACCGTGTACCTGGCTGCGTTCGAGCCGTGCCGCAATCGCCAGTAGCCCAAGAGCCCTGGCTACCAAGACGATGACGACTAGCAAATTGCCCTGGTGGAAATGTACGGCTACGCATAGTCATTCCAGCCTAGTTGAATCGAACTCTGTCCGGCATTCAATTTCTTGACCAGTCGTCAACACGAGCTTGAAAACGATATGCGAGCCCGTCCCCATGACGGCCCATCGCTGACCTTTTTGTACTGTACTTGTAAACCTTACCGCTGAAGGGATCGACCCTCACCGGATCACTAAAGGTTCTGCCATCAAACAGACCGACAAGAAACCCGTAGTCTCGTGACCGAAAAAATTGGCGGTGTAACCGTCTGCGTGCGTACTCCTCAACCGCCCTGATTTCTTCTATGCCTATTGCTGTGGCGCCCTGGTTTTTGATCCGCAGGACCCACACGATGACGTGTACAGACTCACCAGGTGCAGTCTCCTCAAAATCGCCAAAACTGTGCTCCACCGTTGCGATAACTTTGGGACGAACACGCTGATAGGCCCTGAAAGCAATCGCCATGTTGAGCGCGGTAACTCCTGCGCTGCCTAGCGCGATTCCCCGAGCCCACCAGTCAGCAGACACGGCTACTCCGCCTCTCCGAGGTCATCGAAGGAAAGTTGTCGAGGAAATTCAGGTGGCAACATGGTAAGAAGTGGCAACCCGGCTTTAAGCTGATTCGATTTAACTTTAGAGCCGTCTGCCAGCACGGCTACTAGCCGGATCTTTTGGGCTCGCGCATGGAAAAATAGCGAGTTGGCTTGACTACCCACACCAGACCATCGAATGGCTCTAGAGTTTGACCAGCTTGCCCATCGACAATTTCGGTCCCGTAGGTATGAAAGGCCCCTTTAACGTAAACCCTAATGGCCGTTACCCTCACAGGGGATAGCCCCCTGTTGTAAAGCCTGATACGCCAGCCGGGTTGATTCCTGCCTATGCGGTGATACCAGACCGAAAGAGTCACCTTGTGACGCCCTCGCCGGTACGTAGCCACAGTGAACGCTACGTTTATCGCGGTGACCGTCAGACTGCCGAGGGCTATCAAGATGGCGATGGCTGGAAGCGACATGCACCGATGATGCCCACAACGGGGCACTCCCGACACCGACTTGAGGAACATTAGCGGTTGAACCGTGACCAGGCCGGCTCAGCGTTCATGATCCTTCAATGGCACGCTAGTCACAGTCTCGCCATTGGTCAGCAGCACAGAGAAGCCCAGGTGCGGCCCCTTGCCCTCAAGAGCTTCCTTGTTCACGTAGAACCGGTAGACCTCTCCCGCTGAGTCCAGGGACCATGGGGCGGTCTGGGCAGTCTGGCGTAAACCGCTGATACTTGACCCCGGTCCTTCCACGTAGCGACGCCAGAATTTTCTAGGGTTCCAGGAAAATTCTCTACGGTAGGACAGCAACTCAATCCGCTCGACAGCCACCGGTGTCGTGCCCGAGTTCGCGAACCTCAGAGAGTACTGAAGCTGCTTCACGTTTGGATCTTCGGCTGTCCCGTGGGCTAGAGCAACACGCCATGTCTTCACACTCACTCTGGGGCCCACGCGTCGGTATGTGAGCGCCGTGTAAACGACGTTTGTCGCTGAGGAAGCCCCAGCAGCCAAAGCAAGTCCTCGCGCCCACCAGTCTGCGGTCATGTCCGGCTCCTCGTTCCCGCCTGAGGCGTTTAAGGCACGTTGCGGTCGTCTTGGAAGAGACCTACCCCGCGGAGGCTCCACGGGGACGCAGACGGGTTTTCAAGTCCCGTGATGGCGTAACCCTGCGGCGCTCATCCAAGGGGCGACTGGGCCTTCTGATCTGCATTTGTTTAAACGCTCTAATTCCGTCAACTAAGGTTGACGGGTCGCGAGAGCAAAACGGACATGAGGGTGTAAAATATAACTAGAACGAAAAAGGTCTCGCAGCCACCACGTTTAAACCTCATCGAGGAAGCCGGTCTCCTCATCCGAGACCGGTTCCCTTTGGCCCAAAACCCGTTTACACCACGTCATACAGATAGGACACACCCACATGATGATCCCAAAGAGCTTCCGCATGCCGGATTGGCTCGCACGCGCTCTACACGATTCCGCATCGGACCAAGGACTGGACGATGGAGAGCTATTGCGTCGCATAGTCACAGAGCACCTGGAAAACAGGGGCTACAAGCTGTCCGACTACATGTTCAAGACCAGCACCAAACGATGATCCACACCAAATCAGCCAACGACCCGATGGCGGGTCAGAAGGAGTCAGGCAAAATGACATCACGTATCTTCGAAACTAACTACCAGGATTACCGAAACGCTAATTGGCTAGGCACTCTTCCTGTGGGCCCGAACAAGGGACTCCTGGTGAGCGGATTCACTGGCAAGATCCACAGGGGTATCTACCCGAGCGATGACCAAGTCGTGGCCTGGGCCTCCAATAGCATGGGTGACCAGAACATCGGACTCCGCATGCCTGTAAACGTTATCGGTATAGACGTTGACGACTATGAGGAGAAGAACGGCGCGGTCGAGCTTTCCGCCAAGGAAGCCCTGTGGGGCGCTCTCCCCGCTTCTTATAGCTCCACCGCACGTGGACCCCACCAGCCATCGCGCATCAACTTCTACCGGGTTCCAGAGGGCTTGGGTGGCCGGGACAGGTTCCAGGATGCCCGAGCGTGGACATCATCTCGCCCAACTATCGCTACGCGGTTGTGGCCCCCAGCTCTCACCCAAGGATTTCCGATTCTGAGTACAGGTGGTACGAGCCTGATGGTCAGCCAAGCGACCACATCCCAAGCCCAGCAGATCTACCAGAACTACCTGAGGCATGGATAGCCGGGATCACCGGTGGGGTTGCCGAGGTCATCTACGCGTCCAGCGATAGATAAAACGGGCCATAGTGGGACGTCATTCCCTGGCTCGTTTACATCACCGCTGGTCAGAGAGGTGGGAAGGCTTCAGACCGTGCCGACCGTACTTTTCGAGGACGGTTCGACGCTCACGAACCCTTCGCTGGCCCAGGTCAAGCAGAAGATCGGCGCCTGAACGACGCTCCGCGCGTGACTCCGAAGAGGGCGGCCCTGTGGTCAGGGGCCGCCCTCTTGTCGTTCCTCCGGCGCGGCCGGCTTGTCCCACACGGCGATGTAGCGCCACAGGAGCCGTCGCCGGAACCGCGCCCCGGGCAGCAGGCGCCGGACGTTCGCGCGGGCCTCTCCCCAGCTCATGAGGGTGTCCTCGACGGGCATGCCGACGGGTCCGAGTTTCCCGCCGTGCCGTCGCGCCAGGAACCGGCTCACGGGCAGCCCGCAGCCGCTGATCATCCAGTCCAGGAACGTCTTGTTGTACGCCAGGCCGACGATCACGAGCCGTCCGCCGGGGGCCAGCAGGTTCACCAGCCGTGCCACGGCGCTCTCGAACTCCGTGTGGTGGATGACGGCGACCGCGCTGACGAAGTCGTACGTGCCGTCGGCGAGTGAGGTGCGGTCGGCGAGTGAGGTGCGTCGAGGTAATCGGCCTCTACGAAGGTGACGTTCTCCGGCACGTCCACGCGGGCGAGCCGGATCATCTCGGGCGAACGGTCCACGCCCGTCACCGAACCGGCTCTGCCCGCCAGCTTGCGCGCGAGCAGGCCGTCGCCGCAGCCGACGTCCAGGGCGGTACGGCAGCCCTCTGGCACCGCGTCCACCACCACAGGGTGGTAGTGGACGTTGTGGTTCCAGTAGGGGTCGGTCATCGGCGCCCCGGTCGCCTCAGACGAAGGTCCGCGTCGGCAGCGGCTTGCCGTACCAGAGCTCGATCAGGCGGGCCGCGATCGAGATGCCGTACGGCGGGAGGACCTCTTCGGACTCGAAGGCGGCGCGCAGTTCCTCGCGGGAGAACCAGCGCGCCTCGTGGATCTCGTCACCGTCGACGTTGATGTCGGTCGAGGTGGCGCGGGCCATGAAGCCCAGCATCAGGCTGGACGGGAAGGGCCAGGGCTGGCTGGCGACGTACTCGACGTGGCCGACGGTGATGCCGGCCTCCTCGAAGACTTCGCGGCGCACCGAGTGCTCGATGGACTCGCCGGGCTCCACGAAGCCGGCGAGCGTCGAGAAGCGGCCCTCGGGCCAGTGGACCTGGCGGCCGAGCAGGATGCGGTCCTCCTCGTCGGTGACGGCCATGATCACGGCGGGGTCGGTGCGCGGGTAGTGCTCGGCGCCGCAGGCGGGCAGCGGCGGATGTGGCCGGCCGCGGCGATCACCGTGCGCTCGCCGCAGCGCGAGCAGAAGCGGTGCAGGCGCTGCCAGTTCTCCAGGGCGACCGCGTGCACCATCAGGCCCGCGTCCCGGGGCGACAGCAGCAGGCCGGCCTCGCGCAGGCCCGCGGGCCGCGCCGACTGGTCGATACGGCCGGGAAGCGCGTCCTTCTGAAGGGCGAAGTAGCTGACGCCGTCGTCGTCGGTGCCCAGGAAGTAGCGGTGCGCCTCGGTGAGGGGGCCTCGAAGGACGGGGTCATGACGAGTTCGGTGCTGCCGTCGGGCGTCTCGTCGATGAGGGCCTGGCCGCCGGAGACCACGAAGCAGCGGGTGGTGGGGTGGCTCCACGCCGCGGCGAGCCAGGCCTCGTCGAGCCGGTGGTGGGCGGCTCGGTCGATGCCGCTCGGGGCGGTGAGCGAGATGGGTCGGTCGGCTGTGTGGTCGGTCCAGGTGGTCACGGGTGCTTCCAACTCCCCGGCAATGCGGATTGTTTCGGCGGGCGGTTCAGCGGGACGTAGGTCAGGAGGCGACCGGGTCCGGCGGGGACGGGGTGCGCGGGGCGGTTCTTCCAGTGTGCCCCGCGCGTGTAGCCGTTCCGGATCGCGTGGGGCGTCAGGGCGCGTGGCGCCAGGTTTCGGCGAGGTCTCCCCACAGGTGGGCGGTGGTTTCGACGCCTTTCAGGAGGAGGTCGAGCTCGACCTTCTCGTTCGGGGCGTGCCAGCCGTCGGAGGGGACGGAGATGCCCAGGAAGAGGACGGGTGCTCCGAGGACTTCCTGGAGGTCTGCGGCCGGTCCGGAGCCGCCCTCTCTGGTGAAGAGGACCGGTTTCTCGAAGGCGCGGCCCATGGCGCGGGCGACGGACTGCAGGGCCGGGTGGTCCAGGGGCGTCAGGCACGGGCGCGTGGCCGGGCTGAAGGCGATCTCCTGGCGGATCCCGTCGGGCACCTGCTGGGCGGCCCAGGCTCGGACGACCTGCTCGATGTGGTCGGGGTCCTGGCCCGCGACCAGCCGGAAGGAGAGCTTCACCATGGCCCAGGACGGGATGATCGTCTTGCTGCCGGGGCCTTGGTAGCCCCCGCCGATGCCGTTGACTTCGGCGGTGGGGCGGGCCCAGATGCGCTCCAGGGTGGTGTGTCCTGCCTCGCCGTGGGTGGCGTGCGACTTGGCGGTGCGCAACCACTCCTTCTCGTCGAAGGGCAGCTGGGCGAAGAGTTCGCGCTCCTGGTCGGTGAGTTCGACGATGCCGTCGTAGAAGCCGGGGACGGCCACGCGTGCGTGCTCGTCGTGCAGGGCGGCCACCAGGCGGGCGGCGGCGGTCGCCGGGTTGGGCACGGCGCCGCCGAAGGAGCCGGAGTGGATGTCCTGGTCGGGGCCGTGCAGCCGGATCTCGCACTCGGCGAGGCCACGCATGCCGGTGCACACCGTGGGGTGTCCTCGGACCACATGCCGGTGTCGGAGACGATCACGGCGTCGGCGGCGAGCCGGTCGGCGTGCTCCTCGACGAGCGCCCGGAAGTGCGGGGAGCCGGACTCCTCCTCGCCCTCGACGAGCAGCTTCAGATGCACGGCGGGGGCGGCGCGGCCCGTGGCGGCGAGGTGGGCGCGGACGCCGAGTGTGTGGAAGAACACCTGGCCCTTGTCGTCGGCCGCCCCGCGCGCGTAGAGGCGGTTCTCGCGGACGACGGGCTCGAAGGGTTCGCTGTCCCAGCCGTCCTCACGGGCCGCGGGCTGGACGTCGTGATGGCCGTAGACGAGGACCGTGGGCGCCTCGGGGTCGTCGGAGGGCCACTCGGCGAAGACGGCGGGGGCGCCCGGCGTAAGCCAGACCTCGACGGTCGGGAAGCCGGTCGTCCGGAGTGCGGCGGCGAGCCAGTCCGCGCTGCGCCGGACGTCGGGCGCGTGGTCGGGCTGCGCCGAGACGGACGGGATGCGCAGCCACTCGGCGAGGTCGTCGAGGAAGACCGCGCGGTGCTGCTCGATGTACGTGCGGACCGCGCTGACGGCACTGTCAACGGTGTGGCTCATGGTCACGAGCCTATCGGCCCGCACTGACATCCTCGGTGGGCGGTTCCTCACAGTTTGCTTGCGCGCCCGGCTCTTCCAGCAGTAGCCGCTCCAGCGCGGCTCGGTCCGGGAGGTTCTCCGGCCGTACGACCTCGCCGCCGCGCACGTACAGGAACGCGGCCGTGACCGCCTCCAGGGGCACGCCCTGCTGCTCTGCCCAGGCCAGGCGGTAGATCGCGAGCTGGAGCGGGTCGGCGGCGCGGGTGCGGCTGGTCTTCCAGTCGAGGATCTCGTACGTCGCCTCGTCGCCTTCGCCTTCTTTGTAGACGGCGTCGATACGGCCCCGTACGACGCGGCCGGCGATCGCGAGCTGGAAGGGGGTCTCCACGCGGTAGGGCGTGCGCCGGGCGTACTCGGTGCGTTCGAAGGCTTCCTTGAGTTCCTCGAGGTCGCGTTCGTCGGCGATCTCGGCCTCGCTGCCGGGCAGTTCGTCCGGCTCGAGCATGGGCAGGGTCAGCTCTTCGAAGCGTGATTCCACCCAGGCGTGGAAGCGGGTGCCCCGGCGGGCGGCGGGCTGCGGCGGGCGCGGCAGAGGGCGCGCGAGTTCCTGCGCGAGTGCGTCCGGGTCGGCGGCCAAGAGCAGCAGCTGGGTGGCGGTCAGGGAGGCCGGCAGGGGCACGTCGGTGACTCCTCGGCGGGCACGCAGGAGTTCGCCCGTGAGGGCGTCGAGGTCGCGGTCCCAGGAGGCGATGGCGCGGGCTTCCTCGGGGGTGAGGACGTGCCGGGCGGATCGGCGGGGTGCGGGCGTGCGCCCCCGGCGGACTGGAGTGATCGGCGGTGTCCGGGGCCGTCGCCTGGTGGGGACGGCCGGGCGGTCCGTGCTCCAGGCCTCCCAGTCGGCGGGGTCGTCCTCCGGGAGGGCTTCTTCGGCTGCCGTCTCGGGGAGGGACTCCTCGTAGGAAGGCTCCCGAAAGGGGGCTCTTCATAAGGAGGTTCGTCGTCCTCGGGTGGCGGGGGCCAGTCCGGGTCGTCGGGAACGGTGTGCGGGTCGTGGCTGGCGGCGGGGTGGTCCTCGTCGTGGGCGGCGAGGTGCTCCAGGTGGTCGAGGACCATCCGGGCCGCCGAGCGGCGGTGGGCCAGCGCGGTGTCGTCCAGGGGCAGCGGCCAGGCCTGGTCGGCGGTGGCCGTGTGGAGGGCGGGGTTTTCCTCGGCCTCCTCGGGTTCGTCCGCCCAGGCCTCGATCTCGCCGTAGCCGGCCGCGCAGTGGTCGTACAGGGCCGTCAGAAAGTCGGAGGGGCCGCGTGGCTTCTTCTGGGAGGGGCCCCACCAGTGGCCGGAACCGAGGAGGAGGGAGCGGGGGCGGGTGAAGGTGACGTAGCCGAGGCGGAGTTCCTCGGTGTGCTGGTGGTCCTTCATGGCCTCGTGGAAGGCCTTCAGGCCTCTGGAGTCCCAGGACGCGACGTCGGGCAGGGTGGCGGTGTCGCCGCGCAGCGCGTGCGGCAGGACCTTGCCCTGGGCGGTCCATTTCTCACGGCCCTGGCTGCTGGGGAAGGTCCCGGTGACCAGGCCGGGGACGGCGACGACGTCCCACTCCAGGCCCTTGGACTTGTGCGCGGTGAGGACCTTGACGGTGTTCTCGCCGCCGGGCAGGGCGTTGTCGAGGCCCTTCTCGTACTGGGCGGCGGTGCGCAGGAAGCCGAGGAAGGCGAGCAGGGTGGCCTCGCCGTCGCCCGCGGCGAAGGAGGCGGCGACGTCCAGGAAGTTCGACAGGGTCTCTCGGCGGCGGGCGGCCAACGCGTGCGGGGACGCCGCGAGTTCGACCTCCAGGCCGGTGACGGCGAGGACGCGGTGCAGGACGTCCATCAGGGGGTCGGACAGGGAGCGGCGCAGGTCGCGGAGTTCGGTGGCGAGGTGGGCGAAGCGCACGCGCGCGTCCGGCGAGAAGGGCAGCCCGTCGTCGTCCCCGGTGCGGTCGGCGCCGTAGAGGGGGTCTCCAGGAACGTGTCGAGGGCGTCGGCGAGCGATATCACCTCGGAGGGGTCGACCCCTCGACGGCTTCGGCGAGGCGGCGGTCGGGGTCCTCGTCGTCTACCACGCGCGTGTGCGCGACCAGGAGGCGGGCGCGGCGGCCCAGGAGGGCGAGGTCGCGGGGGCCGATGCGCCAGCGCGGGCCGGTCAGCAGCCGGACCAGGGAGGCGTTGGCGCCGGGGTCCTGGAGGACTTCGCAGACGGCGACCAGGTCGGCTACCTCGGGGAGGTGGAGCAGCCCGGAGAGCCCGACCACCTCGACCGGGATGTCACGGGCGACCAGGGCGCCCTGGATCTCGGCGAAGTCGGTGGCCGTGCGGCACAGGACGGCGATCTCGCCGGGCTCCTTTCCCGTCCGTACGAGATGGGCGATGGAGTCGGCGAGCCAGTCGATCTCCTCGGCGTGGGTGGGCAGCAGCGCGCAGCGGACCATGCCGTCGCGCTCGGCGCCTGGGGCCGGGCGGAGGGCCTCCACGCCCGCGTGCATGGCGCGCAGAGGCTCCGCGAGGTTGTTGGCGAGGTCGAGGAGACGGCCGCCGCTGCGGCGGTTCTCGCTGAGCGACTGGCGGGCGGCGAGGCGGCCGTCGGCGTGCGCGAAGTGCTCAGGAAAGTCGTCGAGGTTGGCGACGGACGCGCCGCGCCAGCCGTAGATCGCCTGGCAGGGGTCGCCGACGGCGGTCACCGGGTGGCCCGTGCCGGCGCCGAACAGGCCTGCCAGGAGGATGCGTTGGGCCACCGAGGTGTCCTGGTACTCGTCGAGGAGGACCACCCGGAACTCGTCGCGCAGGATCTCGCCGACCTCGGGGCGGGTGCGGGCCAGGGTCGCGGAGAGGGCGATCTGGTCCCCGAAGTCGAGCAGGTCGCGCTCGCGCTTGGCGGTCCGGTAACGGCTCACCAGCTCGGTCAGTTCACGCCGGGCGGCGGCCGCCTCGGGGACCTTGCGCAGCTCGGCGTTGGTGAGTTTGCGGCCCTCCAGATCGCGCAGCAGCTCGGCGTCGTAGGCGCGCAACTCCTCGGGGCGTACGAGGTGTTCGGACAACTCGCCGTCGAGGGTGAGGAGGTCGCTGACGAGGTCCGGGAAGGAGCGGGTGAGGGCCGGGTAGGGGCCGGGGGCCTCGCGCAGCACGCGCGGGCGAGCTGGAAGCGGGTGGCGTCGGCGAGCAGACGGGCCGTCGGTTCGAGGCCGATGCGCAGGCCGTGGTCGGTCAGGAGGCGGCCCGCGAAGGCGTGGTAGGTCGAGATGACGGGCTCACCCGGGGTTGTCCGGGTCGATGACGTCGGGGTCGGTGACGCCCGCCTTGATGAGCGCCTTGCGGACGCGCTCGGCGAGTTCACCGGCGGCCTTGTTGGTGAAGGTCAGGCCGAGGACCTGCTCGGGGGCGACCTGGCCGGTGCCGACCAGCCACACCACGCGGGCCGCCATCACCGTCGTCTTGCCCGACCCGGCTCCGGCCACGATCACCTGCGGGGCGGGCGGCGCGACGATGCAGGCCGTCTGCTCCGGGGTGAAGAGGATGCCGAGGAGCTCCTTGAGCTGGTCGGGATCGGTGATACGGGCGGGCATGTCGGGAAGGCTAGCGGCGGCCACTGACAGTCGAGGACCAATCGCCCTCAGGGGCAGAAGAAGCGCAGGTCAACACATGTGGTGCGATACGTCACGCGGGTTACTCGACGACGTGTCGCCCCTCGGGCCGCGCGCTGCACGAGGCGCGGAACGCGCAGTGCGCGCAGTGCTGTCCGGCCGTGGGCGTGAACCGTTCGTCGAGGACCTTGCCCGCGGCCGTGGCCAGCAGTTCACCGGCCCACTCCCCCTCCAGAGGCTCCTGGGCCTGCACCTTGGGCAGGGTCTCGCCGCCGTCCCGCAGGGGGCGCCCTGGCGCAGCTGGACGAGTTCGGCGCCGCCGGGTTCGGGACGTACTCCGTCGAAGGCCTCGTCGACGGCGCCCTCGCGGACCGCGAGCTGGTAGACGGCGAGTTGGGGGTGGCGCTCCACCTCGCGGGCGGTCGGCGTCTGCTTGCCGGTCTTGAAGTCGACCACGTAGGCGCGTCCTTCGCCGTCCGCCTCGACGCGGTCCATGGAGCCGCGGATGCGCACTTCGTAGTCGCCCGCTCCGAGGGTGACGTCGAAGTCGTGCTCGCTGGCGACCGGCGTACGGCCGGTGCGCACGCCGTTGGAGTCGACGTGCCACTTCAGGAAGCGTTCGAGTGCCACGCGCGCGTTGTCCTTCTCCTGCGCCGACTTCCAGGGCGCGTCGAAGGCGAGCGCGTTCCACACCGTGTCGAGACGCTCCAGGAGGACGGCGAGATCGGCGGGGGTGCGTCCGGAGGCGACCTCGTCGGCCAGGACGTGCACCACGTTCCCGAAGCCCTGGGCGGCGGTCGCGGGCGCGTCGGCCTTCACCTCGCGGCCCAGGAACCATTGCAGGGAACAGGTGTTGGCGAGCTGGTCGAGGGCGCTCCCGGAGAGCACGACGGGCTGGTCGCGGTCGCGCAGCGGCACCTTGCTCTCGGTCGGGTCGTACATGCCCCACCAACGGTACGGGTGCGCGGACGGGACCAGCGGGCGGCCCTCCTCGTCGGCGAGCGCGGCCAGCCGGGCCAGCCGGCGCGCGGCGGCGGCCTCCCTGAGGGTCTCCGACACGCGCGGGTCGACGGTCGTGGCGCGGAACTCGGCGACCAGGGCGGCGACCGACAGCGGGCGGCGCGGGCGGCCGGTGACGTCCTTGGGCTCGACACCGAGTTCGGTGAGGAAGCGGGACGGCTGATCGCCGTCGTCCGCGGGGGCCTTCACGGCGGTGACGACAAGGCGTTCACGCGCGCGTGTGGCGGCGACGTAGAACAGGCGGCGTTCCTCGGCGAGCAGGGCCCCGGGGTGAGCGGTTCGGCGAGTCCGTCGCGGCCGATGCGGTCGGCCTCCAGGAGGGAGCCGCGGCGGCGCAGGTCCGGCCACAGGCCCTCCTGGACGCCCGCTACGACGACCAGGGTCCACTCCAGGCCCTTGGAGCGGTGCGCGGTCATCAGGCGTACGGCGTCGGGGCGTACGGCCCGCCGGGTGAGCGTGTCGGCGGCGATGTCCTCGGCGTCGATCTCCTCCAGGAAGTTGAGGGCGCCCCGGCCTCCGGTGCGCTCCTCCGCGCGGGTGGCGGTCGCGAACAGCGCGCAGACGGCGTCAGGTCGCGGTCCGCGTTGCGCCCGGCCGCTCCGCCGCGCAGTGCGGCCCGCTCCAGGCGTCCGGGCCACGGCGTGCCCTGCCAGAGGTCCCACAGCGCCTCCTCGGCCGTCCCGCCGCCCGCCAGGCGCTCCGTGCCTTGCGCAGCAGTGCGCCGAGGCGCTGGGCTCCCCGCGCGTACGTCGGGTCATGCGCGACCAGCCGCTCCGGCTCGGCCAGCGCCCGCGTGAGCAGCTCGTCCGAGGGCGGCGGCACGGGGTTGCCACCGGCCCGCTCCTCCTCGCGCAGAGCGCGGCCCAGGCGCCGTAGATCGGCGGCGTCCATGGCGGCGAGGGGGAGGCGAGCAGGGTGAGGGCGGTCTCGGTGTCGAGCCAGGTGGGGGCGACGGGATCCCCGGAGGCGGCTTCCGGGGTGGCCTGCTGGTCGTCGGCTTCGGCCGCGGATTCGGCCTGTTCGGCATCGGCTTCCGTGGCGTCCTGTTCGTCGGCCGCTTCCAGTACGGCGTCCGCGTCGGCGCCTTGCGCCCCGGCGTCGGCCGCCTCCCCCGCGGCTCCCGCGGCCTGGGTGTCGTCCTCGGGTCGTGCCGAAGCCTCCGCCACCGCCACCGCCCGCAAGGCCGTCAGCAGGGGCGCCACCGCCGGTTCGTGGCGCAGGGGCAGGTCGTCGCCGTCGATGTCCAGGGGACACCGGCCGCGGTGAGGGCGCGGCGGATCGTGGGGATGGTCCGGGAGCCGGCGCGCACCAGGACGGCCATGTCGTTCCAGGGGACGCCGTCCTCCAGGTGTGCCCTGCGGAGGATGTCGGCGATGTTGTCCAGCTCCGTGCCGGACGTCGGGTACGTGTACACCTCGACGCGCCCGCCGTCCCGTACCGGGGACAACTCACGGTGGGCACGCACCTTCTCGGCCGGGAGGCGGGTCAGGGGCATGCGCTGGGTGAGCAGCCGGGTGGCGGTCAGCAGGGCGGCGCCGGAGCGGCGGGAGGTCCCGAGCACCTCCACGGGCGCCGGATGCCCGTCCGCGCGCGGGAAGGCGTTCGGGAACTCCAGGATGCCGTTCACGTCGGCGCCCCGGAACGTGTAGATCGACTGGTCGGGGTCGCCGAAGGCGACAGGGTGCGGCCGCCGCCGGCGAGGGCGTGCAGCAGCCGCACCTGGGCCGGGTCGGTGTCCTGGTACTCGTCGACGAACACGGCGTCGTACTGCGCGGCGAGCTTCTCGGCGACCTCGGGGCGGTGCGCGAGGAGCACCGCGCGGTGAACGAGTTCGGCGTAGTCGAGCACTCCTTGGAGGTCGAGTACGTCGAGGTACTCGGCGAGGAAGGCGGCGGCGGCACGCCAGTCGGGGCGGCCGATGCGGCGGGCGAAGGCGTCCAGGGAGCCGGGTCCCAGGCCCAGTTCTCGGCTACGGGCGAGGACCGCGCGGACCTCGTCGGCGAATCCCCGGGTGGTGAGGCAGGCCCGGAGTTCGTCCGGCCAGCGCACGTGGGCGAGGCCGAGCCGCTCCAGGTCGGGCTGGCCCGCGAGCAGTTCGCGTACGGCGACGTCCTGTTCGGGGCCGGAGAGCAGCCGTAGCGGCTCGACGAACAGGTCGCTGTCCTGGTGGGCGCGGACCAGGGCGTAGCAGAACGAGTGGAAGGTGGTGGCCCGGGGCGCGCGGGCGGCGCCGATGCGCAGGGCCATGCGGTCGCGGAGTTCGACGGCCGCCTTGCGGCTGAACGTCAGCACGAGGATCCGCGCGGGGTCACCTCCCGGGCGATCCGTGCGGCGACGGACTCCACCAGGGTGGTGGTCTTGCCGGTGCCCGGACCTGCGAGGACGAGCAGCGGGCCGGTCCCGTGGTCAACCACCGAGCGCTGTGGCGCGTCCAGACGAGGGGGAGCCGGCCGGGTCGGCGGGGTACGCACCAGTCGGTAAGCGCCACGGTTCCCCTGTCGCACCTGGGGTGCGACAGGCGCCTGGTGGAGGAAGAGGAGCTCACGTGGTTCGCCGGTCCTGGTGGGTGTACTGGTTGCCTGACCACCGCGCGTGGAGGGCGGTGACCGCGAGGTGAGGGGGACAGGTGCAGCAGACGCTACGCCGACGGGTCGTCGGGAAGCAGGACTTCCGCGCGTTCCCTCACGGCTCGCCCGTCCCGGGTGTCCCTCGCCCCTCGAACGTACGGCATGCCACGGACGTGCCGGGTTTCCCCGTACGGGCCACAGGTCGCCCCGGGCCGCGTCCGATGGCGGAAGCTGTCAGGTGTGACCGTCCGCGCGCTCGCCGCCGTCCCATCGCGCCCGTTTCATGTCGAGGCGGGGCAGGTGGCCCTCGGCGGCCCTGCTCGCCTCCTTCAGAGGGGTGCCCTCCGTGCGGTACTGGTCGAGCGCCCGCAGTTCGTGACCGGGGAGCAGCGTGCCGTCCGCGCGGACGACCCGCCACCACGGAACGGCTCCTCCGTAGAGGGCCATCACGCGGCCGACCTGACGCGGTCCGCCCTCCTCCAGCCATTCGGCGACGTCCCCGTACGTCATGACGTGCCCGGGCGGGATCCGTTCGGCGACGTCCAGGACACGCTCCGCGTATGCGGGCAGCGCGTGGCCATTGTCACGCTCGGGGCCGTCGTCGTACCCCGGAGGGATGTCTCCGTGCTCCGGGGCGGTGTCGTCGGGAAGGCTCTCCTCGCTCATCCGCCCCATCCTGCCGCACCCCACCGACAATGCGACGCGCTGGCGACTGTGCGTATCCCTCGCCCCGAAGCGGCGCGTGGGGCAGACTGTGCGCCCCCGCATTTGCACCCTGATGCCCCCGTGTGTCGGTGGGGCATGCCACCATCGTGCGGGCGGTGACCGGTGATACGAGATCAAGAAGAGACGATGAAGCAGCAGGGTGTGCATCCCGAGGACGCGGAGGGCACCTCTGACGCTGCGTCGCGCCCTGACACCGCCGACGCCCATGAGCAGGACTCTTCGGAGGGTCCCGCCGAAACGCCCGCGCCCGGCCCCGGGCCCGGCCTGGACGACTGCGGCGACGACCCGCACGTCGAGGAGGTCGAGGGCGACGAACCGCTGCTCCCCGCGCGCGTGCACCGCCCTTCCGACCTCATGCGCCTCCTGGTGGGCTTTCTCGCGATCGTCGTACTGCTCGCGATCGCCGCGTTCGCGCACGGCACGACCTCGGGGCTCGAACAGGACATCAACAAGGGCACCGGGCAGGCGCCCGACCTGCTGATCAAGATCGCGGGGCTCGCGTCCAGCATCGCGATCCTGCTGGTGCCGGTGGCGTTCGCGATCGAGCGGCTGATCAAGCGGGACGGGCTGCGCATCGCCGACGGCGTCCTCGCGGCGGTCCTCGCCCACGGAGTGACACTCGCCACGGACCTGTGGGTCGCGAAGGCCGCCCTGGCTCCATCCAGGAGGCGCTCACCCAGCCCTCCCCGGTGACATCCACGCTCTCACCGACCCGGTGCACGGCTATCTGGCGCCCGTCATCGCGTACATGACGGCCGTAGGCATGTCCCGGAGGCCGCGCTGGCGCTCCGTGCTGTGGATCGTGCTGCTGCTCGACGCCTTCTCGATGCTGGTCACCGGGTACACCACACCGTTCTCGATCATCCTGACGGTGCTCATCGGCTGGACCGTCGCCTACGGGACGCTGTACGCGGTGGGCTCCCCGAACGTGCGGCCCACCGGGCGGACGCTGATGGCGGGCCTGCGGACGGTCGGCTTCCACCCCGTGGGCGCGGCCCGCGAGGAAGTCGTCGACACGGAGAACGGCGACCGCGGCCGGCGCTACTTCGTGACCCTGGAGGACGGTCCACCGCTGGACGTCACCGTGGTCGACCGGGAACAGCAGGCCCAGGGCTTCTTCTACCGCGCGTGGCGCAATCTGACCCTGCGCGGCTTCGCGACCCGCAGCAGCCTCCAGTCGCTGCGCCAGGCACTGGAGCAGGAGGCCCTGCTCGCCTACGCGGCGATCGCGGCCGGAGCCAACGCCCCCAAGTTGATCGCGACCTCGGAACTCGGCCCGGACGCCGTGATGCTCATCTACGAGCACACCGGTGGGCGCACGCTGGACTCGCTCGCGGACGAGGAGATCACCGACGATCTGCTGCGCCTGACCTGGCACCAGGTGCAGGCACTTCAGTCGCGGCGCATCGCCCACCGCAGGCTCGCCGGTGACGCGATTCTGGTGGATCGTTCCGGCACAGTGATCCTCACGGACCTGCGCGGCGGCGAGATCGCCGCCGGTGAGCTGCTGCTGCGCATGGACGTCGCCCAGCTGGTGACGACCATCGGTCTACGGGTGGGCGCCGAGCGCGCGGTCGCCTCGGCGGTCGGTGTCCTCGGGCCCGACGCGGTGGCGGACTGTCTGCCGATGCTCCAGCCGATCGCGTTGACGCGCTCCACGCGCGCGACGCTGCGCCGCCTCTCCAGGGAGCGCGCCCAGCGGGAGCGCGACGCGATCCTGGAGGCGTCCCAGCAGACCAGGCTGGCCCGCGCGGAGGAGGCCTCGGAGGGCTCAACGCCCGTACTGGAGAAGCCCGACAAGAAGGCCGTGCGCGCCGAGCAGCGGGCCGAGAAGCGGGCCATCGACGAGGCGTTGGACGAGGCCCGCGAGGAGGATCTGCTCACCCAGATCCGCCACCAGGTGCTGCTGATCAGGCCGCAGGCGCACGTCGAACCCGCCCGTCTGGAGCGGGTACGGCCGCGCACGCTGATCAGCGTCATCGCGGGCGCGATCGGCGCCTACTTCCTGCTGACGCAGCTCACGCACATCGAGTTCGGTCCGCTCGTCGCCAACGCCCAGTGGGGCTGGGTGGCCGCGGCCGTGCTGTTCTCGGCGCTGAGCTACTTCGCGGCGGCGATGGCCCTCCTGGGGTTCGTGCCGGAGCGGGTGCCGTTCCTGCGGGCCGTGGGGGCGCAGGTCGCCGGGTCGTTCGTGAAGATCGTGGCCCCGGCCGCGGTCGGCGGTGTCGCCCTGAACACGCGCTTCCTCCAGCGGGCCGGGGTGCGGCCCGGGCTCGCGGTGGCGAGTGTCGGCGCGTCGCAGCTGTTCGGCCTCGGCTGCCACATCCTGATGCTGCTGTCGTTCGGCTATCTGACCGGCACCGAGAAGACGCCGTCGCTGTCGCCGTCCAGGACGGTCATCGCCGGTCTGCTGACGGTGGCGGTGCTCGTGCTCGTGGTGACCTCGGTGCCGTTCCTGCGGAAGTTCCTCGTCACGCGCGTGCGGTCGCTTTTCGCGGGTGTCATCCCGCGCATGCTGGACGTGCTGCAGCGGCCGCAGAAGCTGGTCACCGGCATCGGCGGCATGCTCCTGCTGACGGCCTGCTTCGTGATGTGCCTGGACGCGTCGATCCGGGCGTTCGGCGACGACTCGACGTCGCTCAGCCTGGCCAGCGTCGCCGTCGTCTTCCTCGCGGGCAACGCACTCGGTTCCGCGGCCCCGACCCCGGGCGGTGTGGGCGCGGTCGAGGCGAGCCTGACGCTGGGTCTGATCGCCGTGGGCCTCCCCAAGGAGGTGGCCGCTCCGGCGGTGCTGCTGTACCGCCTGCTGACGCTGTGGATCCCGGTGCTGCCGGGCTGGCTGTTCTTCAACCACCTGTCCCGCAAGGGCGCCCTGTAGAGCACGTTCGGGGCCGCAGAGGTGCACGCACGCGTGCGTACCTCGTACGGCCCGCGCCCCGAGCGCACCGCCGCGTACGACCCCAGGATGGGACCATGCCGAACCCCTCCCGGCTGCGTGCCGCTGCCTGACCGCCACCGTCGTCCTGCTGTCCGCCACGCTGGCGGGCTGCGGCGGCGACTCCAAGGACGAGGATCCGACGGCCCAGAAGCTGAGCTGGAAGGACTGTCCGGCCCCGTCCGAGTCGGAGGGTGGCGGTGCCGCGCCGTCGCCGCTGCCGAACGGCACCAAGTGGCAGTGCGCCACCATGAAGGCACCGCTCGACTGGAACAAGCCCAAGGGCGACACGATCGGCATCGCCCTGGTGCGCGCGAAGGCCGGCGGCGACAAGAGCAAGCGGATCGGTTCTCTCGTCTTCAACTTCGGCGGCCCCGGCGGCTCGGGCGTCACCACGCTGCCCGCCTTCGGCGACGACTACGCGGCCCTGCGCACCCGCTACGACCTGGTGAGCTTCGACCCGCGTGGAGTGGGCCGCAGCGCCGGCGTCGAGTGCGAGAGCGACTCCCAGCTCGACCAGTACTTCCAGCAGGATGCCACCCCGGACACCGCGGCCGAGCGCACCAAGCTCCTGGCCAACACCAAGCAGTTCAACGCGGCCTGCGAGAAGAACTCCAAGAAGATGCTCCCCAGGTGCGCACCACCGACGCGGCCCGCGACATGGATCTGATGCGCCAGGTCCTGGGCGACAAAACGCTGCACTACTTCGGCATCTCCTACGGCACCGAACTCGGCGGTGTCTACGCCCACTTGTTCCCCAAGCACGTGGGCCGGGCGGTCTTCGACGCGGTCGTCGACCCCACCCAGAACTCCGAACAGGGTTCCCTGGGACAGGCCAAGGGCTTCCAGCTCGCGCTCGACAACTTCGCCGACGACTGCACGTCGAAGACCACGGACTGTCCGATCGGCGACACCGCGCAGGACGTCAAGGACCGCATCGCCAAGCTGCTCAAGAGCCTCGACAGCAAGCCGATCCCGGGCATCTTCCCGCGTCAGCTGACGCAGACGGCCGCCACGAACGGCATCGCGCAGGCGCTGTACTCGAAGGACTTCTGGGAGTACCTCACCGAGGGCCTGGAACAGGCCTACAGCGGTGACGGCAAGGTCCTCATGGCGTTGTCCGACTCGATGAACGGGCGCAGCGAGAACGGCGAGTACAGCAACATCACCGCGGCGAACATCGCCATCAACTGCGCCGACGACAAGCCGCGATACACCGCCGCCGACGTGGAGGGGAAGCTGCCGGAGTTCCGGGCCGCCTCTCCCCTCTTCGGCGACTTCCTCGCCTGGGGCATGGTCAGCTGCACCGACTGGGCGGTGCCGGGCGCCGCCGACCATCCCGACGTGAGCGCGAACGGGTCGGCGCCGATCCTCGTCGTCGGCAACACCGGCGACCCGGCCACGCCGTACGAGGGGGCGCGGAAGATGGTGGACGCGCTGGGCAAGGGCGTCGCGGTCGAGCTGACGTACAAGGGCCAGGGGCACGGCGCGTACGACAGCAAGAACAAGTGCGTGCAGAGCGTGGTGAACGGCTATCTGCTGAACGGGAAAGTCCCGGCGGCCGGCACCGTCTGCTCCTGACACGACCCCGAAATTCGGGCGAAACCGCAGGTCAGAAGGTTATCCACAGGCCGTCACGGGCTCGGCTCGCGCCGCCTACTATGGCCTGACCGCCTTCCGCGGCGTGACGCGGACGGCCTGCGAGGGGGAATGCACATGGCGCGATTCGTACGGTGGACGGCCCTGATGGCCGCCGCCGCACTGCTGACGGCGGGCTGTAGCGGCGGCTCGTCGGACGACGGCAAGGACGGCGCGGGCGCGGGGACGCCAAGCCGTCCACGGCCGGTTCGTCCTCTTCCACCACGGCCGCGCTGCCCGCGTCGCTGACCGGGCAGAAACTGGGCTGGGGGCGCTGCAAGCCCACCGCCGACTCGGCCGCGCCGAGCAGTGACTGGCAGTGCGCGACGCTCAAGGTGCCGCTGGACTGGTCAAAGCCGGACGGCTCGACGATCGGGCTCGCCCTGATCCGCTCCAAGTCGACGGGCGGCGACCGCATCGGCTCGCTGCTGTTCAACTTCGGCGGCCCCGGCGGCTCGGGCGTGGACTACATGCCGGCGTACGCCACCACGGTGTCCGCGCTGCACGAGCGCTACGACCTGGTGAGCTGGGACCCGCGCGGGGTCGCCGCGAGTGAGGGCGTCCGCTGTCGCAGCGACAAGGCGATCCAGGCCACCGAGGACATCGACGCCACGCCGGACACCCCGGCCGAGGAGAAGGCGTACTTCCAGGACGCCGCCGCCTTCGGCAAGGGCTGCGAGAAGGCCGCCGGAAAGCTGATGCAACACGTGTCGACGACCGACACGGCCCGCGACATGGACCTGATGCGCCAGGTGCTGGGCGACACGAAGACGCACTACTTCGGCATCTCGTACGGCACCGAACTCGGCGGTGTCTACGCCCACTTGTTCCCGAAGAACGTGGGCCGGCTGATCCTGGACGCGGTGGTCGACCCGAGCGCCGACTCGGTGGGCCACGCGCTGAACCAGACGCGGGGCTTCCAGCGCGCGCTGGACGACTACCTCAAGTCGACGGACCAGGACCCGGCGCAGGGCTCGAAGAAGATCGCGGCCCTGCTGAAGCGGATGGACGCCAAGCCGCTGGCGACCTCGAGCGGGCGGAAGCTGACCGAGACGCTCGCGCTGACCGGCATCGTCCTCCCGCTGTACAGCAAGGAGAGCTGGCCCACGCTGACCAGCGCCCTGAACTCCGCGGAGGGGGGCGACGGTTCGGAGCTGCTGGCGCTCGCCGACGGCTACAACGACCGTGACAGCGCGGGGCACTACGGCACGACGACGCATTCCCAACGGGTCATATCGTGCTTGGACGACAAGCAGCGGCCGACGCCCGCGCAGACGGAGAAGCTGCTGCCGGAGTTCGAGAAGATCTCCCCGTGTTCGGCGACTTCCTGGGCTGGGACACGGCCGGGTGGTGTCACGACTGGCCAGTGGCCGGGCAGTTCGACACCCCGGAGGTCAGCGCGCCCGGTGCGGCGCCGGTCCTGGTGGTCGGCAACACCGGGGACCCGGCGACGCCGTACGAGGGTGCCCGCAAGATGGCCGACGAGCTGGGCAAGGGCGTCGGTGTGGAGCTCACCTGGAAGGGCGAGGGGCACGGGGCGTACGGGAGCAGGAGACTGCGTCGACTCGACAGTGGACGCGTATCTGCTGAAGGGGACGGTGCCCAAGGACGGGAAGGTCTGCGCCTCGTAGCCGGGGCGGCCACGGCCAGGGGGTTACGGGGGCGACAGGGACAACGAGGGCAGCGGAAAGGGGCCCGGCACGTGTGGTGCCGAGCCCCTCCCGGGAAAGTGTGCGTCTAGTAGACGGGCTTGTCGGGCTCGATCTGGTTGACCCAGCCGATCACGCCGCCGCCGACGTGGACCGCGTCCGCGAAGCCGGCCGACTTGAGGACCGCGAGGACCTCCGCACTGCGGACACCCGTCTTGCAGTGCAGGACGATCTTCTTGTCCTGCGGGAGGGTCTCCAGGGCGGTGCCCATGAGGAACTCGTTCTTGGGGATCAGCTTGGCGCCGGGGATCGAGACGATCTCGTACTCGTTGACCTCGCGGACATCGATGATCTCGATGTTCTCGCCGTCGTCGATCCACTCCTTGAGCTGCTTGGGAGTGATCGTCGAACCGGCGGCCGCCTCCTGCGCCTCCTCGGAGACGACGCCGCAGAAGGCCTCGTAGTCGATGAGCTCGGTGACGGTCGGATTCTCCCCGCACACCGCGCAGTTGGGGTCCTTGCGGACCTTGACCTGGCGGTACTGCATCTCCAGGGCGTCGTAGATCATCAGGCGGCCGACGAGCGGGTCGCCGACACCGGTGAGGACCTTGATCGCCTCGGTGACCTGGATGGAGCCGATGGACGCGCACAGCACGCCCAGGACGCCGCCCTCGGCGCACGAGGGACCATGCCGGGGGCGGGGGCTCCGGGTAGAGGCAGCGGTAGCACGGGCCGTGCTCGGACCAGAAGACGGAGGCCTGGCCGTCGAAGCGGTAGATCGAACCCCACACGTACGGCTTGTTCAGCAGGACGGCGGCGTCGTTGACCAGGTAGCGGGTCGCGAAGTTGTCCGTGCCGTCGACGATCAGGTCGTACTCGCGGAAGATGTCCAGCACGTTCTCGGCCTCGAGCCGCTCCTCGTGCAGGACCACGTTCACGTACGGGTTGATGCCCAGCACGGAGTCGCGCGCCGACTCGGCCTTGGAGCGGCCGATGTCGGCCTGGCTGTGGATGATCTGGCGCTGCAGGTTCGACTCGTCGACCTCGTCGAACTCCACGATGCCGAGCGTGCCCACGCCCGCCGCGGCCAGGTACATCAGCGCCGGCGAGCCCAGACCGCCGGCGCCCACACAGAGCACCTTGGCGTTCTTCAGCCGCTTCTGCCCGTCCATGCCCACGTCGGGGATGATCAGGTGGCGGGAGTACCTGCGGACCTCGTCTACGGTGAGCTCGGCAGCCGGCTCGACCAGGGGTGGCAGCGACACGGGGACTCCGTTGGTCGGTCAATCACTACAGTTGTTCTCCCCGTAACACTGCCATGCCCTTCTTCATTCCGAGACACCCGTTCCGATCCGCGAGACGATCTCGTCCCAGTAGCCGGGCATCGTCTCCCAGGGATCGGTGCGGCCGCCGCGATCGGCGCGGTCGGTGAAGTAGATGGTCGAGGCGCCCTGCCAGCGGGCGATGCGCAGCGCCTCGTCGAGATGACCGCGCGGGACACCGTGCACGAAGTGGCAGAACCGCTCGGGCGGGTAGTCGGCGGTCCACTCGGCCACCTGCGACCAGCGGTAGTCGCTCCAGGGGCCGGAGAAGGTCACCAACTGGTCGACGCACTCGGCGTATCCGGGGTACGGATGGGCGCCGTGCCCCAGGACGATGTGGGCGCCGTCCCGGAGCTCGCGCAGTGCGGTGACCGTGCGGCGTATCTCCGGGAGCTGGACGCGTTCGGTGGGGCAGCGCTCCAGGAGGAAGCCGTCGACGCGGTACCAGTCGCGGTAGCGGTGCGCCTCGGAGATCAGGTCGCCGAAGGCACGGGTGCCGTGGGCGGCGTCCAAGTGACCGAGGACCCGGACGCCCGCGTTGCTCAGCCGCCCGGCCGCCTCCAGGCAGTGCGGGTCGGGGCGGGTCCCTGGGCCGGAGGAGACGTTGAGGACGACCCAGTGCAACGGGGTGCCGGGGCGGGTGAGTTCGCCCCATTCGGTCGGCGCTACCAGGGGTGCGCGTAGCCGGGGACGCCGAAGCCGGTGCGGACACTGGTGCTCGCGGTGCCCGGGGTGGCGCTGGTCAGATGCGGCATGCCGCCTCCATCCAGATGTCGGCGAGGGACTCCTCCAGGTTGATCCGGGGCCGCCAGCCGAGCCGGTCGCGCGCGGTGCGCACATCGGCCTGCTGCCAGCTCCCGCAGCCGTCCGGGTACGGGTACGCGACCGGGGCCGCGTGGTCGGGATCGGTGCGGGGGTGGCCGATGGCGGCGCGCAACGGGCCGGGAGGGCCGTCGAGTTCGTGCAGCGCGCCGCCGTATCCGGCGACGCGGGCGAGGACGGCGGCGGCGTCGCGCAGCCGGACCGCGCGGCCCGAGCCGATGTTGATGACGCCCTGCGCGGCGGAGAGCGAGGCCGCGTGCACGGCGCGGGCCACGTCCCGTACGTCGACGAAGTCGCGCTGTGCGCCGAGGCCGCCGAGCTTGAGTTCGCCGTCGCCGGACTGCATGGCCCGGCGCATGGCCTCGGCGAGCCGGCCGAGCGGGGAGCCCGCGGGGGTGCCGGGCCCCGCGGGTGAGAAGACGCGCAGGACGACGGCGTCGAGACCGGAGCCCAGGACCAGTTCGGTGGCGGCGAGTTTGCTGACGCCGTACGGGCCGCCGGGGCGGGGTACGGCGTCCTCGGCGGTTGAGGAACCGGGCTGGCTCGGGCCGTACTCCGCGCCGCACCCGATCTGCACCAGCCGGGCCCCACAGCCGCTGCGGCGCAGGGCCTCGCAGACGGTGGCGACGGCGACGGTGTTGTGCCGGGTGAGTTCGCGGGCGCCGCCTCTGGTGGCACCGGCGCAGTTGATGACGACTCCGGGGTGGACCGCGTCCAGGAAGCGGGTGAGCGCTCCGGGGCTGCCGGTCGCGAGGTCGAAGCGGACGTCGGCGTCGTCACCGCGGCCGAGCGCGGTGAGCTGGACGGCCGGGTCGGCGAGCAGGCGGTCGGCGACGAAGCGGCCGAGGTAGCCGTTGGCTCCGATCAGCAGGACCCTCATCGGACGGCTCCCCGGGCCGACTCTCCGGATCGGGAGGTGATCATCTGGTGTTCTCCTTCACAGGGTGATGCGGTTGCCTCCGGCGGTGGGGCCGGGCGCCTGCGACGGGGTGACGGCTCTGCCCGGTGCGGGGCACGGCGGTCACCGCGGCTCGTTCGCCGGCGCGTGCGCGGAGGCTCTGGTCAGCGTGCGGGTGGTGTGGAACAGGAGGATCAGGGCGGCCGCTCCGCAGGCCAGGGCGGGAATGCCGCCGGGGCCCAAGGAGTCCAGGACGGTTTCCACGGGGGTGGCCAGGAAGCCGCAGCCGGGGAGCCGGCCGATGAGATCGACGGCCAGGGCGGTCCCCTCCGTCACGGCCGCCGCGCCCAGGGCGACGGTCGGGGCGTGGGTGAAGCCGTGGACGGTGAGGAGGCGGGCGAGCAGCAACAGGGCGCCCAGGGTGATCCCTTGGGCGTACGCGGCGGGCTCTCCCAGGGCCGCGCCGCTGAGCGCGAGGAGGGCGGTCAGGGCACACACGAACAGGGCGAACGTGCCGAGCAGCAGCGGCTGCACGGAGTCGGCGAAGTCCTCGAGTCCGCGGCTCGTCGCGAGCTTGCGGCGGGCGCGCAAGGCGAAGTGGTGCGCGCACCAGGCCGCGGGGGCGCAGGCCAGGGTGAGGGCGAGGACCGGTGCGGTGGCCGTGGGCCAGAGGCCGCCCGCGAGGCCGGTCGGCAGCCCGTCGGGCCCACCGTCGTCCGCGGCGCGGGAGCAGTCCGTCGCCGAGGAGGGCGTAGGCCAGCAGCCAGTACGTCCACAGGCGGGTGCCGGGGGCGTGCGCCACGCGTGTGCGCCGGGCGGGTTGCTCAGCGGGCCGCGGCGGAGGGCGATGCGCGCACCGAGGGCCACCGCGAGCACGCCGACGACGGCCACCGTCAGCCGCAGCCGACCGTCCGTGAGCCGTACACCGGTGACGGCCGTGGCGCAGAGGACTCCGGGCAGGAGGGCGAGTACGGCCCAGGTCGCGCGGGGCGCCGGTTCGGTGACGGGGTCGGCGTGCGGGGGCGCCACGTCGTCGCGGGGCACGCGTGCGTACATCTCCTCGGCGAGCGAGAACACGTCCCGGTGCCGGAAGCGCGCGGCGGTCCGATCGGTGACACCGTGCGCCTCAAGCCCCGCCGCGATCTCCAAGGGGTCGACGGCCCGTTCACACAGCTCACGGTGACGGTGCATCAAGGCCTTAACGGGGTCGGCCGCACCGCGCCGGGCGGGGGTGGCGGGCTTACGGTCGGTTGCGCGAGAAGTGGGCGCGGGCGCCGGGCCCGGTGTGGTTGCTTCGGGTCGGCCGAAGGGCGAGGGGCGGGGGTGGTGGTCCGGGCGTTGGCGTCTTGACCGATGACCGGGGCTTCATCGACGTCTACGGCGGCCCGCAGGTCACCGGCGTCCTGCCCGGCGACCAGCAAGGCTTCGTCAAGACCTACGGCGGCCCGCACGCCACCGGCGTCCTGCCCGGCGACCAGCAGGACTTCGCCCAGGTCTACGGCGGCCCGCCCTTCACCGGTGTCCTGGCCGGCGGCCGGCAAGGCTTCGTCGAGGTCCCCCGCGGCACGCACATCACCGGCGTCCCGCCCCTCACCCGGCGGAGCTTCGTCACGGGGGCCAGCACCGCGCACGTCATCGCTGCCGTGCTGCCCAATTGCCGACAACTCGCCCGGCGCGACTCCCTCCGCGCCCGCTTCCACCTCCGACTCCCCTCCCCTCAAGCCACTCCTCCGAGCGCGTCCCACGCCTCCGCGCTCCCGGGCGTCCCAGGGCGGTCGAGTTCGCCGAGGCCGCTCATCGGACTGCCTCCGTGGCGGGCAAGGGAGTTGTGGCCCGTACCGGTGTTCCGGTCGCCCAAGTGGGGCCGCCGCGGGCCACGACGCGGGCCATGGGGCCGGTCCAGCGGCCAGGCACGTGGCCCTCGGCGGGGGCCGCGAACGGGAGGGGTTCGCCCGCCTCGTCGAGGACGACCCGGCGGACCGGGGAGTGCGAAACGATCTCCAGGTAAATGCCGTGAAATGCCGCGATGTTCTGCTCGACGGTGAATAGTTCGAGCGCGCGGGCGCGTGCGGCGGCGCCCAGCCGCTCGCGGCGCTCCGGGTCGCGCAACAGGCTCACGCACGCCTCCGCGAGCGCCCGCGGATTGCGCGGGGGCACGACGAGTCCCGTACCGCCGATGACCTCGACCACCGCGCCGACATCCGTGGACACGGTCGCCCGGCCGCAGAACATGGCCTCGACCAGGCCGACCGGGAAGCCCTCGACGACACTCGACAGGACGATCACCGTGCCGGCCGCGTACGCCTCCGCGAGGGTGGGGCCTCCGGGCCGCCGATCTCCTCGAAGGCCACCGGGTTGTCGCCGACCGCGTGCACGCCCTCGGCCTCGTCGGGGAAGAGCTGGGCGGCCAGCGCCCGGCAGTGGCCGAGGTACGCGTGGCCCTCGGCGCCGGAGGGCGCGCCGACGATCCGCAGGCGGGCCTTGGGCTCGTCCTTGCGAATCTCCGCGAAGGCGTGCAGCAGGGAGATCAGGTCCTTGGCGGGTTCGATCCGGCCGACCCACACCAGCGTGTCCGGGTCCGCGCCGTCGGGCGCCTCGCCCACCTCCGCGAAGCGGGTCGCCTCCATGCCGGGGTGGACCGTGCGCAGCTTCGCCCGGTCGGCGCCGCAGCGTTCCTGCCAGCGCCGGGTGTGGCTGTTGCCCGGGGTGACCAACTCGGCCTGCCGGTAGGTCTCGGTGGCCAGCCTGCCGTGGAAGGCGGCGAGCAGGGCCCGTACGGCGGGCGGCGCGTCGGCGGAGGCCAGGTAGTGCGTGCGCAGCTGCACGCCGTACTCGGTCACCAGCAGCGGTACGCCGGCGAAGTGGCGGGCGAGCAGCCCGGGCAGGGCCGCGGTGCCGCCGGCCGTCGCGTGGCAGAGGTCCACCGAGCCGAGGGCGTCGTCCTCGTACCAGTCGAGCGAGAGGGGGCGCAGCGCGCGCTCCAAGTGGGCGGCGACGGCGAGGAGTTCGGGTACACGCGCCTCGCGGGCGGTGCGGAGCGCGCCGGGCGCGCGACAGGCGCGTTCGAGCGTGCGTACGGCGCTTTCGGAGCGCAGCGCGCCGACGAGTCCGCCCTCGTCGCGGGCGAGTTCCGCGAGGCCGTACAGCGCGTTGGCGAAACGGTCCGCCACATCGGCGGAGGGCGCCTCCTGCTCGCCCTGCGCCCCTTCCGGCGCCTCCGCGACCTGGCCGTCGCCGGCACACAGCACGGCCGCCAACTCCTCGTAGCACGCGCCGAACCGCCGGCGTGCGCGGCGCCCGAAGGTCACCCCGTCGTCCTCGGCGCTCCACAACGGCGCGGTGCGCACCCGGGTGACCTGGGGCGGCAGTTCGAGCCAGCCCTCGTTCTCCTGGCGCTCGCTGCGGCTGAGCGCGTAGATGTCGAACTGGTGCTGCCCGAGCCCGCGTACGAGCCGGTCGCACCAGAGTCTGGCGTCACCGCTCACATACGGATAGCCACCCTCCGTAAGCAGTCCTATGCGCACGGGTACACCCCCGATCTCCCATATGGGGAGCCGCCGTTGACCCGGCGGCTCGCAGCGGGACGAACGTATGCGGACGAGGCGGTGGCGCGACGGACGGTTGTCCATCGCGCCACCAAAGGGGTGAACAGGCGTAACTTTCCCGTGCGGGTCGCGTTCGGTCGCGCTAAGAGATCAGTCGCGTACGGAACGTCAGACCGTTGGCGTGCCGTCGCTACGGCGCCGTAGCGACGTGCCGGTCACGTCGTCGCGACGGGACCGTACCGTCGTGAGGACGGGACCGTACCGTCGCGCGGACGGGACGGCACCGTCGTGGGGACGGCACCGTCCCGTCGTCGCGACGCGACCGTCACGTCGTCGCCAACTCCCGCCTGGCCGCCCTGCGTCGGGCCGCGACCTGGGGATCGAGGGCCGGTACGGCGGCGAGAAGCTGCTTCGTGTACGGGTCCGTGGGCGCGTCGTAGACCTCGTCGGCGGGGCCTTGTTCCACGATCCTCCCGCGGCGCATCACCGCGACCCGGTCGCTGACCTGGCGGACGACGGCGAGGTCGTGGGCGACGAACACGAGCGCGAGGCCCAGTTCGCGCTGGAGTTCGCCGAGCAGGGCGACGACCTGGGCCTGTGTGGTGACGTCGAGCGCGGAGACCGGCTCGTCGCACACGATCACGCGCGGGTCGGCCGCGAGCGCCCGCGCGATGCCCACGCGCTGGCGCTGGCCCCCGCTGAACTCGTGCGGGTAGCGGTCGTAGTGCGCCCCTTCGAGTCCCACGCGCTCCAGGAGTTCGCGTACGCGCCCCGGATGCTCTCCTCGTCGCGTTCTCCCCGCGCGCGGAGCGGGTCGGCGATCGACTCGCCCACGCTGCGACGGGGGTTGAGGGAGGAGACGGGGTCCTGGAAGACCATCTGGACGTCGGGGCGGACCCCGCCGCCGGGCTTGATCTCGCCGGCCGTCGGCTCCAGGAGCCCGACCAGCATCCGGCCCAGCGTCGTCTTGCCGCTGCCGCTCTCGCCGACGATGCCGAGGGTCTCGCCCCGGTGGATGGTCAGCGACACGTCGTCCACGGCCGCGAACGTCCGCTTCCCGCGCCCGAATTCACGCCGCAGGCCGGTCGCCTCAAGGACGACCTCCGCGGGCTCCGAGGACGCCGCCGAGCGGGCGCGCGGGGCGTCCACGCGCGGGACCGCGCCGAGCAGGTCCCGGGTGTACTCCTCGGCCGGCGCCCCGAGCACGGTGTCCACGGGCCCGTGTTCGACGGCCCGCCCGTGCCGCATGACGAGGATGTCGTCGACGCTCTCGGCGGCGACACCCACGTCGTGCGTGACGAGCAGCAGTCCGAGCCCGGTCTCCTCGCGCAGCGTGTGCAGCAGGTCGAGGATCTGCGCCTGGACGGTCACGTCGAGCGCGGTCGTGGGCTCGTCGGCGATCAGGAGGTCGGGTTCGCAGGCGAGCGCCATCGCGACGAGGGCGCGCTGCCGCATACCGCCGCTGAACTCGTGCGGGCGGGAACGAGACCGCCGTACGGCGTCCGGAATGCCGACGCGTTCCAGGACGTCGACGGCACGCGCGCGTGCGGCCCGACGGGACACGCGCGTGTGCACGCGGTAGACCTCGGCTATCTGGTCGCCGATCGCGTAGTACGGGTCCAGGGACGACAGCGGGTCCTGGAAGACCATCGCGGCCTTGCCGCCGCGCAGCAGCCGCAGGTCCGCGTCGGAGGCCTCCTGTACGTCGATGCCGGCCACGCGGACCGAGCCGCCGACGTCGGCGCCGGTGCCGCGGTGCAGGCCCAACAGGGCCGAGGCGACCGTGGACTTGCCCGAGCCGGACTCGCCGACCAGGCCCAGGGCCGCGCCCTTCTCCAGCGTGAAGGAGAGGCCGTCGACGGCCCGCAGGGAGCCGAACGCGACCGTGAGGTCGGTGACCTGTACCAGGACGTCCGCCGAGGCGTTCGTCGAGCCGTCCAGCGAACTCATGCGAGCACCACCCGTCGGTCGGCCACCGCGTACAGCACGTCCGCGACGGCGTTGGCGATGACCACGAAGAAGCCGATGACCAGGACCATGCCGACGACCACCGGCAGGTCGACGACGTTGACGGCGTGGACGAGTTCCTGTCCGATGCCGGGCAGTCCGAAGAGCGTCTCGGTGAGGACCGCGCCACCGACCGCCGAGCCGACGTTGTTGGCGTTGAGCGCGATGACCGGCGCGAGCGCCCCGCGCAGCGCGTGCCGCCCGATGATGGACCGCTCGTCGACGCCGTATGCGCGGAAGGTGCGGATGTGGTCCTCGGCGAGGGTCTCCAGCATCGACGCCCGGGTGAGCCGGGCGAACGTGGCGGCCTCGATGAGGGCCAGCGACAGCCAGGGCAGGAGCAGGTTCCAGGCCCACTGTTCGGGGTCGTCGGTGAGGCTGACGTACTGCGGGAAGGGCAGCAGTTCCAGCTGTCCGCAGACGACGATCATCAGGACGAGGCCGATCACGAACACCGGGGTGGCGACGCCCGCGAGGGTGATGCCGGTCAGCAGACGCTCGGTGAACCGGCCGCGCCGCCAGGCGGACAGGATGCCGGTGCCGACGCCGAGGATCAGCCACAGGACCATCGCGCCGAACACCAGGGACAGGCTGACCGGCAGCTTCGACAGGATCAGCTTGGTGACCTGCTGGTCGCCCTGGTACGACTGGCCGAGGCAGGGCGCCGCGCAGTGCTCGACCGAGGTGCCCGTCGAGTAGTCCGTGCCGACGAGGATGCCCTGGAGGAAGTGCCAGTAGCGGAGGTACAGCGGGTCGTCGAGCCTCAACTGCTGGGCGACCTGGTGCACTTGCTCCGGGAGCAGCGCGGACCGCAGGTGATCTGGGCGACGTTGCCGGGGGTGGCGTAGAAGACCACGTAGATGATCACCGAGATGGCGAGCAGGGTGATCACGGTGCCGATGGCCCGGCGCAGGACGAAACCTCCGAAGCCGCTCATGCCGGGTCCTCCTTCGTGCCGCGGGCGTCGGTCGACGTGACGTGGTTGACGCTCGCGTCGGTCGACTTGATCGTGTTGACGTCGTCACCGGCCGACTTGACGTCATTGACGCCCGCGTCGGGGGTATTGACCGCATTGACGCTCGAGTCAACCGTTGATCGGCCGGACTTCGCGTCCGCCTTCGCCTCGCGCTTGCGCCCCGTGCCGACGCGCAGGCGGGAGGCCGCGCGGGGGTCGAGGGCGGTGCGGACGCCGTCGCCGAGGACGGTCAGGGAGAGCACGGTGACGAAGAGGGCGCCGGCGGGCAGCAGCAGGTACTGCGGTGCGGCCTGGTACCAGACGTCGGCGGCGGTGAGCATCTGTCCCCAGGAGGGCGTCGGCGGCTTCACGCCGACACCGAGGAAGGACAGGGCCGCCTCGGCGCTGATGTTCATCGGGAAGAGCAGCGCGGAGTACGTGATGATGGGCGCGGCCAGGCCGGGCAGCAGTTCGCGGCGGGCGATGCGCCAGGTGCCCCAGCCGCTGAGCCGGGCGGCGGCGACGTAGTCGAGTTCCTTGAGGGTCAGGGTCTGGGCGCGCACGATCTTCGCGACGTTGCCCCAGGCGATGAGGCCGATGACCAGGGCGACCAGCAGGGGGCGCGGAAAGCTGTCGGGGACGATCGCGAGCAGCGCCAACGACATGATCATCAACGGCATCGCCACGATGATGTCGGTGACCCGGCTCAACAGTTGATCGACCCATCGGCTCCCGAGCCCGGCGGCGACGCCGATCACGACACCGACGAAGACCTGGACGACGGTCGCCCCCAGCGCGACACCCAGGAGACCCGGGCGCCGTAGGCAAGACGGGCGAACAGGTCGCGCCCGGTCTGCGGTTCGATGCCGAGCCAGTGGTCGCCGTTGATGCCCCGAGGGAGCCGATCGGCACACCTCCGCGCGCGGAGTCGATGAGCGAGGGGTGGTAGGTGAACGGATCCTGGCCCTCGATGGCGGTGAGCAGCGGCGCGGCGAGCGCGACCAGGACGAGCAGGGCGACGATGGCCGCCGCGACGAGGGCGGCGCGCTGCGCTCGCAGCCGCCGCCAGAACTGACGGGCCCCGAGACCGCCGGGACGGAGATGTCCGTCCCGACGGCCTGGGAGGCGACAAGTGCCTCGCTCATGGGGTTACTTGACCGCGACCTGGGAGATGTCCAGGACGCCGGTCCAGTCGCTGATGACGACGTTCTTGATGTCCTTGCCGACCAGTCGCTTGTAGACGGGGTGGAACAGCGGCACGGTCAGGGCCTGCTCGCCGATCTTCTTGTCCAGTGCACCCCACCGCTTGGCGGCCTCGTCAAGATTCGTCAACTTGTTGATCGAGTCAATCTCGTCATTGACCGACTTGTCGTTGAGCAGGCCGGTGTTGAAGTTCGCGCCGTCCTTGACGATCTGGCGGCCGTCGAAGATCGGGGCGAGGAAGGGACCGCCGGAGGGCCAGTCGGCACCCCAGTGGGCGAGGAAGAAGCCCGGCTCGGTCTTGACGCTGTGGATCTTGTCCTTGTAGTCGTTGCTCTCCAGGCCCTGGAGCTTGACGGTGATGCCGGCCTTCTTGAGCGCGTCCTGGATGGCGGTCGCGATCTCCGGGCTGGTCTCGAAGTCCTTGTCGTTGGAGTGCGTCAGGGTGACGGTGACCCCCTTCGGGTAACCGGCCTCCTTGAGCAGTTCCTTGGCCTTCGCCGCGTTGCCGGACGCGCCCGCCGGGAACAGGTCGTAGGGGTCGTAGCCGAAGGACTTCTGGTTCGGCAGGAAGGTGGTCGCGGCCTCGGCCAGCGACGAGCCGCCCGCCGCGTTCACGACCGACGACCGGTCGATGGCGTACGAGATCGCCTGGCGCACCTTGACGTTGTTGAACGGCGCGACCTTGGGGTTGAACGCGATGTAGTTCGTGTAACCGAAGTGCCCGGTGCCGACGCGCGCCGCCAGCGCCTTGTCGCCGGTCACCTTGGCCAGCTCGGCGGGACCGAGGTTGGTGTCCGTCGTGACGGCGGCGGCGTCAGCACCCTGGGACGCGGACAGCCGCTGGTTGATCACGGAGGAGTCGAGCCCCGACTTGACGTTGATCTTGTCCGGGTAGGCCTTGCGCTCGGCGTCCGTCGTCGTGGACCAGTACTTGTTGCGCTCCAGGACGACCGTCTCACCGTCGTTCTGGTTGCTGACGACCCTGTACGGCCCCGAGGAGATCGGGTGCTGCTCGTACTTCGTCCCCGTGTCCTTCGCCTTCGGGACGGGCGTGAACTGCGTCTGCGTGGCGAGGTAGGGGAACTCGCCCTCGGGCTTGTTCAGGTGGAAGACGATGGTCTGGCTGTCGGGCGTCTCGATGGCCGAGAGCCCCTTCTTGTCCTTGTAGGGCCCCTGGTAGTCGGCCGCGCCGACCAGCCAGTCCCTCAAGTAGGGCGCGCCGCCGGAGAGTTCGGGGGCGAAGGAGCGCTCGATGCCGTACTTGATGTCGGCCGAGGTGATCGCCGTACCGTCCTCGTACTTGAGGCCCTTCTTCAGGGTGTACGTCCACTCGGTCGCGTCCTTGTTGGGGCGCCCGGTGTCGGTGGCGAGGTCCGGGACGACCTTGGCGCCGGCCGCGCCGTTCTCGCGGTTGCGGGTGGTGAGGGTGCGGAAGACGAGGGAGGGGACGTTGCCGCCGCCTGACGTGTACAGGCGGGCCGGGTCGAAGTCCTCCTGGGGCTGCGAGTTCAGGACCGTGAGCGTGCCGCCCTTGTGGGGCGTGGAGTCGCCACCGGAGCCCTTGGCATCGTTGTCCTTCGGCCCGCAGGCAGCGGCACCCGCTACCACGGCCAGGCTGACGGATGCCACGGCCACGCGCCGGGCTATGACGGACGGTTGACGCATCGGAATGACGACCTCTCGGGTGACTTTCGAGAATCTCGCCGGGGTTTCCAGGAGGCTTCTCGAATGGTGAGACTGATGGACGAGGAGTGAGACGGAAATGAACAGCCGTCTGCCCCGGCGTCGGGTCGTCGAGAAATCCCTGCCTAGGTCATGCGGCAAGGGCATGGTGATGTGGGTCGCGACACAAACGCCAGGGGCGGTGTTCAGCGACAGAGAATGTCGGCCACGCAGAGCGGGGTCACGCCGATGAGCGCCAGCTCGATGGCGGCGCGGTTCGGGACATGACTAGACCACATGCCCAAAAATATGAAGGAAGTTGCGGCTCGTGTCAATGTGACATAAGCGTCGCCTGTCAACTGCCCGGGTACGGCCAGGGGTTCGCGAGACAGTGGATGCCGTCATGATCGAGGAACTTGGTCTGCTGCTGCATGACCGGGGCCAACTCGCCGTCTTTGTCGCAGGTGACGTGCCCGTAGCCGAGACGGTGACCGAGCTCATGATTGATCAACATCTGACGGTACGCGTACATCTTGTCCCCATATGTCGTTGACCCCTGGGCCCATCGGTACGCGTTGATCATCACGCGTTCGGTGGCCGCCGAGTCGCACGACACATTGTCCTCGGTGGTGTCGAGCCCCGACTTGGCACACCACGTGGCGGTAGTACCAGGACTGGCCAGGGTGATGACGAAGTCCGGTTTGCCCGTGTAGATCCGCTCGAAGGTACGGGCACCGTTGTGGGCCCAACTCCGCTTGTCGTTCAGCGTCTTCTGCACGGCCTCCGCGAAGAGCGTCCCGTCGAGCCCGAGCCCCTTCTCCACGTCCACGCGGTACGTGTACTTGTGCCCCTTGCCGGGCGCCTTGTCGACACCGGGCACCGCGTCGAACTTGTCCGGTCCCTTGAGCTTCGCGCCGAGCGGGTACTTCTTGGCCATCTTCTGGGCGTACGTCAGCGCCACCAGCCGCGGCGAACTCGACGGGTTGGCCTCCGCCGAGGCGCTCTCGCGCGCGTCCCGCGCCTGATCGGTCGCCGCCCGCGCCTGCGCCCCGTCACCGTCCCCGTCCTTCGCGACCTGCCCGGCCACGATCACGGCCAGCACGGTGGTGACGGCGGCGGCCGCGATGCCGGTGTACGTCCGTCCCTTACGGCCCTTCGCGGGCGCGGAGGGCTGCTCGGCGGGGGCGCGTCATCGTCGGCGTCGGTCTCGGGCGTCCGGTCGGTGACGGAGCCGTAGGGGTCGGAGGCGTTCGTCGCGACCTCGCTCCGGGGCGCGAAGACGTCGTCGTCCGCCTCGAACGCGTCGACGTAGTCCTGCCGGGGCCCCGCCCGCCGTGGCGGCGTCGCTGGGGGCGGTTTGCGGGGCCTGGCGCTGGTGGGGTATGGGAACCCCGGTTCCTGCCGGACCGGAGGGCGCACCGACGACCGGGGCTTGAGGCGTACCGGTCCCCTGAGCGGCGCCGGCTCCAACTACTCCAGCTACTCCAGTACGTCCCTCAACTCACCCCAGCCTCCCCGGATTCGGGCTGCTCGGGGTGGCCGGCGGGGTGCGGGGGGTGCCGTGGGCGGGGGTGCCGTCGGGAAGGCGGGGTATCCCACGCGCGGGAGTGCCGTCGGGCAGCCGCGGGTGCCGTGGGCCGGGGTGCCCTCGGAGTAGCGAGGGGTGCCATGGGCCGGAGTCCCATCGGAGAAACGAGGGGTGCCATGGGCCGGAGTCCCCTCAGGTGAACGGGGCATCTCGCGCGCGGGGAAGCCGTCGGGCAGCCGCGGAACGCCACGCGCCGGGGTCCCGTCGGAGAAACGGGGAGTGCCGTGCGCCGGGGTCCCGTCCGGCACGCGTGGAACACCGCGAGCCGGAGTGCCGTCGGGCAGCCTCGGAAACCCGTGGGCCGGGGTCCCGTCCGGGAGCCGGGGAAAACCATGCGCCGGAGTCCCGTCCCGGAAACCCGGCGCACCCTGTACGGGCATGCCATCAGGCGAAAGCGGGCCCCGCGCGCGGGAGTGCCATCAGGAACGCGCGTCCCTCCGGTCTCGGACCCACCGCCGAAGAAACGCGGCGACCCATGAACCGGGGTCCCGTCCGGAAAACGCTGCTCCCTTGATCGGGCGCCGCCCCTGGAAGCGCGGTACGCCGTGAGCGGGAGTCCCGTCGGGAAGTCGCGGGCCCCCTTGAACGGGGGCTGTCCTTGGAAACGCGGGACGCCGTGGGCCGGGGTCCCGTCCCCGTCCCTCGCCTCACCCCGCACATGAACCCGCGGCACCCCAGCCGTAGGGGTCCCGTCCCCAGCCCACGCCCCACCCCGCACACCCAACTGCCCCTGAACCCGCGGCACCCCACCCGTAGGGGTCCCGTCCACAAACCGCGACGCGCCCTCCGAGGGCACCGCTCCCCGGGCACGCGGAACACCCCGCGCCGGAGTCCCACTCTGAAGACCAGGCACGCCACGGGCAGGCGTCCCGTCGGAAAGCCGAGCCCCCTGCTGCTCAGGCACGTCACCTGAAGGCCGAGCCCCCGCTGACCAGGCAGCGCCCCCTGCCCCTGCCGAGAGGTCAGCCCCTCACGAGCCCCTGAGCGTCCCGCCGGAAACCCCGAGCACGCTCCCCGACCCCCGACCGTCCTCCCGGGAACCCTGCGCACCCCGACCGTCCCCTTGAGCAGATTCCCGCGCACCCCCGCGCCATCCCCCGCCCCCATCCCCTCGCCCGCGGAGTCACCCTTCGCAGGGGACCTACGGCGACTATGGCGTCCCACGTCGCCCCCCTCAACTCCCCGCGTTCGTATCGTCTGTCTTGCCATCGCCCCCGGTGCCGGCACCGGCGCCTGATCCGGCTCCCGCACCCGCGCCGCCGGCACCCTCACCGTACTCACCGGGCCGCCGCCCCGGGACCCTCGCGCCCCACCCCCGCCACCTCGGCCGAAACCGTCCCCTCAGCCGGACGACGGCCCTCACCGAATCCGAGCCGGAATCCGCACCGGCACTCGCCGCCGACTCCGCACCCGCACGCCCGGCCGAGGCCACCGGCTCCCCCGCTCATCCAACTCCCCCGTGTCCGCGAGCAGTTCACGGAAGGCCGTGGCCACCGTCTCCGGGTACTCCATCATCGCGACATGCCCCGCGTCCGGCAGGGACAGCAGCCGGGAGTCACGGAACGTGCGGGCCGCGCGCTGGGCCATGCGGTAGCCGACGAGTTGGTCGCGGCCGCCGTAGACGAGGAGGGTGGGGGCGAGGACGCGTTCGGCCTGGCGCCAGAGGCCGTGTTGGCCGCCCAGGGTGTACGCGTTCACGATGCCCCGGGAGGAGCGGGCCATCACGTCCCAGAAATACGGGAGTTGGAGGCGTCGTTCCAACTCCTCGACCGCGTACCGGAACGCCTCGGGCGTGACCTGGCCGGGATCGCCGTAGCAGAGGCCCAGGACGCCGCGGACGCGTTGTTCGGCTGTCCATTCCCTGCTGATGCGGGTGAACAGGGCCGCGATGCCGGGGACGCCGAGCAGTGCCGTCGGCAGGGCCGAGCGCTGGACGCGGATCTCCGGGAGGGCCGGGGAGATCAGCGTGAGCGTGCGGACCAGGTCGGGGCGGACCGCGGCCACGCGTGGGTGATCGCGCCGCCGAGCGAGTTGCCGAACAGGTGCACCGGGCCGCGCCCGGCCGCGTCCAGGTAGCGGATGACCGCGCGCGCGTGCCCGGTGACGGAGTAGTCGCCGTCGTCCGGTGGCGGGGAGTCGCCGAAGCCCGGCAGGTCGACGGCCTCGCTGTCGACCTGGCCGTCCAGCTCGGCCATGAGCTGCGACCAGTTCTGCGAGGAACCGCCGAGTCCGTGGACGAAGAGCGCGGGCGGGAGTCCTTCGCGCGCGGGCGGCCTGGACCGCACGGTCAGCGTGATTCCCGGCAGCCCGACCGACCTGAGCCGCTCCCCCTCGCCGACCCTGACGGGCGCCACCTTGGGGAGCACGCTGGCGGCCGGCGCGGAGGGCAGCTCTGTCGAAGACATGCGCCAATGTTACGAGACGATCACGCAGTGGCTCATGTGTTCGCCATCACAGGCCAGGTCACGCCCCCTCGTCACCCCGCCGGGACCCCCGCATCGCATGGCGTACGGATCAGGTGTCTCCTAGGCTCGTAACAGGGCACCCGTACGGAGACGTATCGACGTATCCGGTCACAGTCCAGGAAGGGAGCCCGCCATGGCCTTCGACCCCACCGATCCCGAGACCTTCGCGGACGAGAGCGCCACCCCGAGCTCGATGTCGAGGCCCCCGAGGACGATGCCGCCGAGCAGTCGGCCGACGTGACACCGGACGGCGGCGATCCACTCACCGGCGTGGACCCGGACTCCGCGAACGAGGCCGACGTAGCCGATGTCATCGAACAGTCGCGGGTCGTCTCCCTGGATGAGGACGACTACCGCTGACGGTCCTGGTCGTCACCGCTGTCACCGCCCCTATGGAGGGCCGAGAACGGGCGGCGAACCGCGCACCCATGCCCGCTCCATACCCCTTCGAAACGCTTTGCGCCGCTTTCCCCGCCGTCCGGTCCGTGAAATTCTGCGCTCGCAACGCGCACACCACGGTTACCGAAAAGTACGATGGCCGCGCGGCGCTCACCGCATGAGGACGACTTTGGGAGGCGGCGTGACAGCCATCGAGCAGACAGAGGCGGCGCGCCCGCGGGGGCACCCGCCTGCCGCGCCGTGCCCGACGGAACCAGCTGCTGGGCGCCGCCCAGGAAGTTTTCGTCGCACAGGGGTACCACGCGGCCGCGATGGACGACATCGCCGAGCGCGCCGGCGTCAGCAAGCCCGTGCTCTACCAGCACTTCCCGGGCAAGCTCGACCTCTACCTCGCCCTCCTCGACCAGCACTGCGAGTCGCTGATCCAGGCGGTGCAGACCGCGCTCGCGTCGACGTCGGACAACAAGCAGCGCGTCCGCGCGACCATGGACGCGTACTTCGCCTACGTCGAGGACGACGGCGGCGCCTTCCGGCTGGTCTTCGAGTCGGACCTGACGAACGAGCCCGCCGTGCGCGCCCGCGTCGACAAGGTGACCAACGAGTGCGCCGAGGCGATCTGCGACGTCATCGCCGAGGACACCGGTCTGTCGCGCGCCGAGTCGATGCTGCTGGCCTCGGGTCTGGGCGGTCTCGCCCAGGTCGTCGCCCGCTCCTGGCTGCACAGCGACCGCAGCGTCCCGCGCGACCAGGCGGTCCAGCTGCTGGCCTCGCTGGCGTGGCGCGGCATCGCCGGTTTCCCGCTGCACGGCAGCGAGCAGCACCACTGACCGCCGTAGGCCCCGGGTTTGTTCCCGTCGGCTGTTCGCTCTTGGCGTTCCGGCACGGCACATCTACGTCCCCTCGCCGGGCTAGTGTGTGCTGCGTACGGCGCGGAAGATCGCGCACTTTGCTGACCGGAGGGACATAGTCGTGGAGGTCAAGATCGGCGTGCTGCACACGCCTCGCGAGATCGTTCTGAGACCGGTCAGAGCGCCGAAGAGGTCGAGCAGGCCGTGGCCGAGGCGCTGACCGGGAAGGCTCCGCTGCTGAGCCTGGTGGACGAGCACGGCCGCAAGGTCCTCGTCCCCGCCGACCGGCTCGCCTATGTCGAGCTCGGCGAGGCGGCCCCGCGCAAGGTGGGCTTCGGCGCGCTGTAGTCGCGAACGGACGAGGGGCCCGGTGACCGCGAAGGTCACCGGGCCCCTCGCGTTTCCACCGCTGTGCTCATCAGCTTTTTCACCACAGATGGAGCACAAGTCCCCACAGGGGAGGATTGCATTCCGCAGGTCACGGGTATGACGGGCTACGAACGTGTTACGCAGGCCGACCGTGGAGAGGGACCCCCGTGATGATCATGGAAGCGCTCGGCTCCGCTGTGCTGGGTGTGCTGCTCGCCTGGGCTGCCACACACCGGCTGGCACACCGTCTGCCGACCCGCCCCCTGGTGTTCTCCACGGGTGTCGCAGGAGCCCTCTTCGGTGACTTCGTCACCCACAGCGCGCTGGGCCCGGGCAGCGGACTGCCGAGCCTGCTCGGCGCTGCCGTCGTCTCGGCGGCCTCGCTCTCGCTGCTGCTGCGCCCGGCGCGACGACTGCGGGGGCGGTCCGCCCCGCGTAACCGTGGCTAGGCGGCGAGCCCCAGAGCGGCCATCCGCTTGGTGTGCGCCTCGGTGATCCGGGAGAACATCCGGCCCACCTCCGCGAGGTCGAACCCGTCCGCGACGCCACCGACGAGCATCGTCGACAGCGCGTCCCGGTCGGCCACCACCCGCTGCGACTGCGACAGCGCCTCACCCATCAACCGCCGTGCCCACAGGGCGAGTCGGCCCCCACGCGCGGGTCGGCGTCGATCGCCGCGCGTACCTTTCCACGGCGAAGCTCGCGTGCCCCGTGTCGTCGAGGACGCCGAGCACGAGCAGCCGGGAGTCCTTGTCGAGGCGGGCGGCGACCTCGCGGTAGAAGTCGCTGGCGATCGAGTCGCCGACGTAGGCCTTGACGAGCCCCTCCAGCCAGTCCGAGGGCGCCGTCTGCCGGTGGAAGCCGTCCAGCGCGGCGACGAACGGCTGCATCGCGTCGGTCGGCTCCGCGCCGATCTCCGTGAGCCGGTCCCTGAGCTGCTCGAAGTGGTGGAACTCGGCCGACGCCATCTTCGCCAGCTCGGCCTTGTCGGCGAGCGTCGGCGCCAGCTTGGCGTCCTCCGCGAGCCGCTCGAACGCCGCCAGCTCGCCGTACGCGAGCGCGCCGAGCAGGTCCACGACCGCGTTGCGGTACTGCGGGTCGGCGGAGGCCGTGGCCCAGTCCTGGGCGGCGACTCCGGTGGGTTCGGCGGGTGCTTCGGAGGCGTTGTCAGCGGTCGTCATGAAGCGCACAATAGCCCGCTCACAGCACGGCGGAAGTCCCTGGTCAATCAGTGTGACGACGACGACGTGACCAAATCGGCCAACGCATGTGCGTGATTCCGAGGTATGGTGGTAATGCGCCCGCCGAGTATTCGCCGGGCCGCACGAATGAGGATGCCCGGTCGGTGGCCCGATCGGCTCCGACCCGACAGCCCTCCTCGCCCGTACGGCACGCTGCGTACGGAGTTCGGAGGGGACCCTCAGCGGTTCGAGCGCTAGAGCGTCGGCAGTGGTCCCGTGCAGTACGGCTTGCCCTCGCGGGTTGTCCGTAAGGCAGCCGACGTCCCGGCACGGTCCTGACACGACCCCGCGCTCGCCTCGCACCGCGCACACAGAAGAGGCAGCACCCTGACTACTTTCCGAGAGCTCGGAATCCTTCCCGAGACCGCTGAGGCCCTTGAGGCCGTCGGTATCGTCTCCCCTTCCCGATCCAGGAGATGACGCTCCCCGTAGCCCTTTCCGGCACGGACGTCATCGGCCAGGCCAAGACCGGCACCGGCAAGACGCTCGGCTTCGGCCTCCCGCTCCTGGAGCGCGTGACCGTCCCCGCCGACGTCGAGGCCGGCCGCGCCAAGCCCGAGCAGCTGACCGACGCCCCGCAGGCGCTCGTCGTCGTCCCCACCCGCGAGCTGTGCACGCAGGTCACGAACGACCTGCTGACCGCGGGCAAGGTGCGTAACGTCCGCGTCCTCGCCATCTACGGCGGCCGGGCCTACGAGCCGCAGGTCGAGGCGCTCCGCAAGGGCGTCGACGTCGTCGTCGGCACCCCGGGCCGTCTCCTCGACCTCGCCGGCCAGAAGAAGCTCGACCTCAAGCACATCAGGTCGCTCGTCCTGGACGAGGCCGACGAGATGCTCGACCTGGGCTTCCTGCCCGACGTCGAGAAGATCATCAACTTCCTGCCGGCCCGTCGCCAGACGATGCTGTTCTCGGCGACCATGCCGGGCGCGGTCATCGGTCTCGCGCGCCGCTACATGTCCCAGCCCACGCACATCCGCGCCACGTCGCCGGACGACGAGGGCACGACGGTCGCGAACACCAAGCAGTTCGTCTACCGCGCGCACAACATGGACAAGCCCGAGCTGGTCGCCCGCATCCTGCAGGCGGAGGGCCGTGGCCTGGTCATGGTCTTCTGCCGTACGAAGCGCACGGCGGCCGACCTCGCCGACCAGCTCCAGCAGCGCGGTTTCGCCTCCGGCGCGGTCCACGGCGACCTCGGCCAGGGCGCCCGCGAGCAGGCGCTGCGCGCGTTCCGCAACGGCAAGGTCGACGTGCTCGTCTGCACCGACGTCGCCGCGCGCGGTATCGACGTCGAGGGCGTCACGCACGTCATCAACTACCAGTCCCCGAGGACGAGAAGACCTACCTGCACCGCATCGGCCGCACCGGCCGCGCGGGCGCCAAGGGCATCGCGGTCACGCTCGTCGACTGGGACGACATCCCGCGCTGGCAGCTCATCAACAAGGCGCTGGACCTCAAGTTCAACAACCCGCCGGAGACGTACTCCACCTCCCCGCACTTCTTCGAGGAGATGAACATCCCGGCCGGCACCAAGGGTGTCCTGCCCCGCTCGGAGCGCACGCGCGCCGGGCTGGCGGCGGAAGAGGTCGAGGACCTCGGCGAGACCGGTGGCCGTGGCGGTCCGCGCGGCCGTGGCGGTCGTGGTGGCCGCGACGGCGGCGGGCGTGACGGCGGTCGTGACGGTGGCAGGGGCGGTCGTGACAGCGGCCGTGGCCCCGCCCGCGACGAGTCCCGCTCCGACGACACCGAGCGCGCCGCGCGCACCCCGCGCCGCCGCCGTCGTACCCGCAACGGCGCCCCGATGGAAGGGACTTCAGCGGCTACGGCCGTGACGTCCACCCCGGAGGAGACCGCACTGGCCCCCTCCGAGGACACGGCGGGACGCACCCCTGCGCCGCCGTCGCCGCACGCGTAACGGAGCGACGGGAGAGCAGCTGCCGGCCACGGCGGTCGCACCCGTGGCCGAGGTCGCCGAAAGCGCCGTCGAGCCTGCCGAAGCTCCGGCCGCGGACGCCCCGACGACGACCTCGCGTCGCCGCCGGACGCGGAAGTCGGCGGAGCCGGTGGCCGAGGCCGCGGTGGTGACGCCGGTGGCCGAGACCCCGGTGGCCGAAGAGACGAAGCCGCGCCGCCGGACCCGCAAGGCTGCCGAGCCCGTCGTGGCCGAGACCGAGGCAGCTGCCGTGGTCGCGGTCGACACGGCCGAGGCCGTCGAGACGAAGCCGCGCCGGACCAGGGCGCGGAAGACCACGGCGCCGGTCGAGACCGTGGAAACGGTCGAGTCCGTCGAGCCCGTCGAGGAGACCAGGCCGCGCCGTCGTACGACGACCCGCAAGGCCGTCGCCGACATCCCCGCGCAGGTCGTCGAGGAGCAGGACAAGCCCCGGCGCCGTACCCGCAAGGTCGCCGAGCCGGTCGTGGAGGCCGTCGAAGCGCCGGTGGTGGCGGAGACCAAGCCGAAGCGGACCCGGAAGACCGCGGCTCCGGCCGAGGTCGTCGCCGTGGACACCGCGGAGGCCGTGGAGACGAAGCCGCGCCGGACCCGCAAGGCAGCCGTAGCGGCGGAGGCTCCGGCGGAGGTCGTCGCCGAGACGAAGCCCCGTCGCACCCGCAAGACCGCGGTTTCCGCCGAGGCAGCAGTCGACACGGCCGAGGCCGTGGAAGCGAAGCCGCGCCGGACCCGCAAGGCAGCCGTAGCGGTGGAGGCTCCGGCGGAGGCAGTCGCCGAGGCGAAGCCGCGCCGCACCCGCAAGACCGCGGTCACCGCCGAGGCAGCCATCGACACGGCCGAGGCCGTCGAGACGAAGCCGCGCCGGACCCGCAAGACGGCCGCCACCGCCGAGATCCCGGCACAGGCGGCCGAGGAGGCGGAGGTCAAGCCCCGTCGCCGTACGACCCGCAAGACCGCCGAGGCCCCGGTCGTCGTGGAGACACCGGAAGCCCCCGAGGCCAAGCCGAGGGTCCGCCGCCCGCGCAAGACCGCGGCAACAGCGGAGGTAACGGAGGGCTGACCCGCCCCGGCACCCTGCACAGGCCCAACGCCGACGGCCCGACCCATACGACATGGGCCGGGCCGTCGGCGTTTCCCCGTCTGCCGCGAGCGTCGGCGTCCCCTGTCTCCTGTCCAATGCCGTCCTGACGCCCACCGCTGCGCTCACCCCGGCTGGCGGCTCGTCGGTGTCCCCTGTCTCCTGTCCGACGCCGTCCTGACTCTCACTGCTGTGCTCGCCCCGGCTGCCGGCTACCCGTTCCTCCGGGCCGCCCACCGTCACACGCACCCGGGGTCCATCGCGGCTTTCGCTGGTCGCCCCACCCGCTACTGCGCCTCTCCCGATAGCCCGCCAGGCTCCCGGCGCCCGCCACCGCGCGCCCCGGCCACCTACGCTCCCTCCCCGGCCGCCCAGCTCCGTCTCCCCGGCACTCACCACCACGTTCACCCGACACCGGCCACCGCGCCCCTCACCGGGCGCCCACCGTCACGCGCACCCGGAGGCCCCCTACGGCTTTCGCCGACCGCCCACCCACCACCGCGCCCCAACCCGGTCGCCCATCACGCACCCCTGCCGCCAGCCACGGCGTCCCCGGTTACCCGTCTCCGCGCTCCCTCTCCGGGCCGCCCACAAGCCGCCTCCCCGACACTCGCCACCGCGTTTGCCGGTCAACCCCACCGCGCTTCTCCCCGGCGCCCACCGCGTTCCTCCCCGGCGCCCGCAGCCGCGCGCCCCGGCGCCGCCACCCTCGCCAGCCACCCACCCTCACGCCCCCACCCCGGACCACCCACCACCCCACTCCCCAACGCCCCCACCACCCCGTTAACCCCCTTACACCCTCCCGTCCCCCTCCCGCCCAACCCCTCCGGATAACCTCACCCCATGAGCAAGCCCCCTCCTTCACCCCGCCCTCCGGTGCTCGCGCGTACCCCCTGCGGACCGCTCGCGGTGATTTCGCTGTGGTGGATTCGCCCGTGGGCGATGGTGTCGAGGCGAAGGGGGTCGCGCTTCTGCTGCCGGGGTTCACCGGGAGCAAGGAGGACTTCAACCCCTTCACGAGGCGTTCGGGGTGCGGGGGTATCGGTCCGTGGCCGTGGACGGGCGGGGGCAGTACGAGTCGGACGGGCCGGTCGAGGACGAATCCGCTTACGCGCAGGACGAGTTGGCGCGGGACGTGCTCGCACTGGCCGAGGCGCTGGGTGGGCCGGTGCATTTGCTCGGGCATTCCTTCGGCGGGCAGGTGGCGCGCGCGGCCGTGCTGCTCGATCGCACGCCGTTCGTGTCCTTGACGCTCATGTCGTCGGGTCCCGCGCAGATCTCCGCGTCGCAGCAGGAGCGGGTCAAGCTGTTGCGGGACGCGCTCGCCGTGATGTCGATGGCCGAGGTGTGGGACGCGATCCAGGCCATGGAAGCACCGGAGGAGACCGAGACCGGCGGCGCCCTGGACGAGGGTCTCGACGACCGGGCCGACCTGCGCCGCCGCTGGCTGGGCACCAAGCCCGCTCAACTCCTCGCGGCGGGACGGCAGTTGTGCGGTGAGCCGGACCGGGTCGCCGAACTGGCGGCGGTCCCCTCCCCTTCCACGTCCTCTCGGGCTCCCGCGACGACACCTGGCCGGTACCGCTCCTGGACGACATGGCCGTACGGCTGAAGGCGCGGCGGACGGTCATCGCGCACGCCGAGCACTCGCCGAACACGGACCAGCCGGCCGCGACGGCCAAGGCCATCGCCGATTTCTGGGACTCCACGGCCCGCTGAGTCTCAGTACTGCGTCTGCAGGTGCTCCCAGAAGCCGTCCCGCAGCGCCCGGCGGAGGTCGGCCTGCCCGCGCAGGGAGTACTGGAGCAGTCCCTCCGCCTCGACCAGCAGGTCCTGGTCGACGGAGCCGGGCAGGTACGGATGCCCGGGCAGCAACTCCACCAGCGCCTCCCCCCCCGCGCCGCGAGCCACTTCGCCGCGATCTGCGCGCCCACGAAGCGGACGTCGTCGCGGGTGGGCCGGGTGGCGGCGGCCTCGTAGACGGCGGACGCGCGGCGGGAGACGTACGGCTTGAAGAAGTCGAGGTCGAAGGTGCGCTGGCTGTCGACCTCCCAGAGGAGCGGCTCCGCCTGGTTACGGCCCTCCGGCGCCTCGATGCCCCACAAGTGGACGCGGGCGCCGTACCCTTGGGCCGCCTCGACCGCCGAGACGAGGTCCTCGTCGCCGCCGATGAGCGCCGCGTCGCTGATGGCGCGGTGCCGGGCGAGGGACTCCAGGTCGGAGCGGATGAGTGAATCGACGCCCTTCTGCTGGTTGTTGGCGTTCAGATTGCCCAACCGCACCTTGACGTCCGGGAGTTCGGCGATCGACTGCTGCTCGGCGGTGTGGATGCGGCGGCGGGCGCCGTCGTACCAGTAGACGCGCAGCAGCCGGCTGTCCGCGAAGATCGTGCGGGCCTTGTCGATGAGCGCCTCGATCAGGCCCTCGGTGTCGACGTCGAACGTGCGCCGGTCCTCGGTCCCGGAGACGAGCCGGCCCGCGGCTGCATACAAATACCCCGCGTCGACGAAGATCGCATGCGTCGAGGGCGTCTTCGCCACTTCGGCGAGCATGCGGTGCAGCAGCTCGTTCGTGCGGTCGATGCGGGCGCTGAGGGCCGCGAGGTCGTCGTTCATCGCTTCCATTGTCCCGGCGGTCACGCTGCGAACACAACCGGTCCCGGTCAGTCTCGCGGCGATCTCTTACCGGTCAGTAATTAGGCGTTCGAAAAATTTCCTTAGCGTAGGGAATGTTTGTAACACGCACCCCGTTGACTACATCAGTAACCAAGTAGTTCTCCTCAGGAGGATGACCAGACGAAGGGAGAAGCCATGCGCTTCGAAATCATGCGTCTCGACGAGGTCGACGGCACCACCGTGGACAGCACCGTCGTGGACGCCGCCTCCGTCAATCGGATCGTGCAACAGGCTGCCGCCATAGGACAGCGCCTGTGGATCCGCCCCGCCGAGACCAAGGCCTCGTAACACCCGAGGCCGCGCAATACCGACGACGTACGACTGACGACGTAGTACCTCACTGACGACGTACGACCTACGACACTCACCCGCGACCCCGACGCGGATCGCGACCACACTTCAGAACCCCCGTACGGCACCGTTGCCGTGCGGGGGTTCTGCGTTGCGCCAGGCACCGGACGCTCAGCCCGCGCGGACGACCTGGGTGATCCCGTTGATGATCTGCTGCACGGCGATGGCGGAGAGCATCATCCCGGCGAGCCGCGTCACCAGCACCACACCCCGTCCTTGATGACCCGGATGATCAGCAGCGAGTACCGCATCACCAGCCACAGCACGACATGGATGGCGAGGATCGCCGTCCACACCGACACCTGCGTGGCGACACTGCCGGCCTTCTGCACGGCGAGGATGACGGACACGATCGCACCGGGCCCGGCGAGCAGCGGCATGCCCAGCGGTACGAGGGCGACGTTGACGTCCTTGGTCTGCTTGGGCTCGTCGGTCTTGCCGGTGAGCAGGTCGAGCGCGATGAGCAGGAGCAGCAGCCCGCCCGCGATCATCAGCGCGGGCACGGAGACGTGCAGGTAGTCGAGGATCTGATGCCCGAGCAGTCCGAAGACGGTGATGACACCACCCGCGACGCAGACGGCCTGGAACGCCATCCGCTTCTGCACCTTGGACGGTCGTCCGGCGGTCAGCGCGAGGAAGATCGGGGTGATCCCAGGGGGATCCATGATGACAAAAAGGGTCAGGAAGAGAGAGCCGAAGACGGCGACGTCGAACATGGGTGAGCCACGAGCCTTGCAGAAGAGAGATGAGCGGGTGAGCGGGGAGAGCGGGACGTACGGGAGCGGTGCGGGCGTCAGGCTCCGCCGGCCCCCGGCACCGGGAAGGCCCCGGTCGCGCGCCGCGTGATCTCGCCGTAGACCTCGGGATCGGTCGTGTACTCACCGAGCTGTACGGTCTTGCGGCTCCCGTGGTAGTCGCTGGACCCGGTGACGAGCAGCCCCAGTTCCTTGGCGAGCCCCCGCAGCCGTACCCGTGTCTCCGCGTCGTGGTCCATGTGCTCGACCTCGATCCCGTCGAGGCCTGCGGCGGCCATCTCGGCGATGGCGGCCTCGGGCACGGTGTGCCCCCGCTTGCTGGCGCCCGGGTGCGCGAACACGGTCACGCCCCCGCGGCCTTCACGAGCCGGATCGCCTCGAAGGGATCGGTCTCGTGCTTGGCCACATGGGCGCGCCCGCCGTCGGCGAGCCAGTCCAGGGTGAACGCCTCGTCGACCGTGGACACGACCCCGACTCGACCAGCGCGGTGGCCACATGAGGCCGCCCGACGGACCCGTCCCCGGCGATCCGCGCCACCTGTTCCCAGGTGACCGGCACGCCCAGTTCCCGCAGCCGCGCCACCATGGCCTGCGCCCTGGGCACCCGGTCGTCCCGCACCAGTTCCCGCTCGGCGAGCAGCGCGGGCTCCTCCGGATCGAACAGGTAGGCCAGCAGGTGCATGGACACCCCGTCGATCCGACAGGACATCTCGGCCCCGGTCACGAGCGTGAGCCCCGAGGGCAAGGCCTCGATCGCCTCGCCGTACCCCCGACTGGTGTCGTGATCGGTCAACGCCACGACATCCAGCCCAGCGGCGGCAGCATTCCGCACCAGCTCACCGGGCGTGTCCGTACCGTCCGAGGCCGTGGAGTGAGTGTGCAGATCGATACGCACGCGCAGACTCCAACCGGTGACAGTACGAAAAAGGGACCCCCAAGGGTAACGGCATCCCTGGGGCCCCTTCGAACACGCGGAGCCGGACCCCCTAAGGGGGCGCGGGGCTGTGTCAATTTGCGGCTCCGCCGGGTGGGCGCGACCAGCCCCGACGGCGCCGCACCCGCCCCACAACCGAACCCGCCGCACCCCCTAGGCGCTACGGCTCAAGCAAGCGCGGCGAAAGCGCCCCACACGGCACCAGATCGACCTCGGCCCCCGCATCCCGCAAATCCGTCAGCACCAGCTCGTCGTACATCAACAACCCCGACTGCTCAGGCCACACCACGGCCCACAGCCACAGCCCCAACGCCTCCCCCGCGAACACGGCCCGGTCGTCCGGCGCCGTAGTCACATGCCACAACGGAGTCGGCCGCCCCGCGGCCAGCAACTTCGCCTGAGGAGGCTTCTCGACGTTCATGTACGGCCCAGGATCCGGCCCGTCGATCCCCGCATACCGCGCCCCGAGCCCAACCCCAGCTCCTCGGCGACAAGGATCAGCTCCCGATCCCCCAGGGGCCCGGGTCCGGAACAGGCCACCGCCGTGGCCCGCCCCCAGTACGGTCGTCCCCGCACAGGCCACACCGGTGAACAGCCATCCGACCGGCAACGGCCACGGCATCCACACCGGCACCTGCGTCCGGTGCACGACGACACTGAGCGCCTCGACGCTGGGCGGGATCACGGGCTGCAGCGGATGCACCGTCCCGTGGACATCGCACTGCCAGGAATCGGCGAAGAGTCCGGGAGCCCTGACCCGGCCACCGCACTTCGGGCAACTGGGTTCGCCCCTCATAGGGCCCCACGGTCCTACCCTCACCCGCGCACGTCAAGGACGATCACCCGTCCGGCCGGGCCACTCACGGAACGAAATTAGATGTAGCTTGCATTCATTACCTTGCCTAACTTACTATGTGCATATACCAACTACTTGGGAGGAAGCATGGACGACCCCTTCGACAAGGGAGCCGACACCGGCTCGGGCAGCATCCTGCGGCAGCCCAAGGCGGTCTGGGCCACGGCGGGCGCCTCGGTCGTCGCCTTCATGGGCATCGGCCTCGTCGACCCGATCCTGCCCTCGATCGCCAAGGGCCTGGACGCCACGGCCGGCCAGGTGTCCCTGCTCTTCACCTCGTACTTCCTGATCACCGCCATCGCGATGCTGGTGACCGGCTTCGTCTCCAGCCGCATCGGCGGCAAGAAGACCCTGCTGCTCGGCCTCGCCCTGGTCGTGGTCTTCGCCGGTCTGGCCGGCACCTCGGGCTCGGTCGGCGAACTCGTCGGCTTCCGGGCGGGCTGGGGCCTCGGCAACGCGCTGTTCGTCTCGACGGCCCTCGCCGTGATCGTCGGCGCGGCGGCCGGCGGCAGCGCCGCGGCGATCCTGCTCTACGAGTCCGCCCTCGGCCTGGGCATGGCCTGCGGCCCGCTGCTCGGCGCCCTGCTGGGCAACCAGAGCTGGCGCTACCCCTTCTTCGGCACCGCGTTCCTGATGGCGATCGGCTTCCTGTGCATCACGGTGTTCCTGAAGGAGCAGCCGAAGCCGGCCCAGAAGACCTCTCTGCTCGACCCGCTCAAGGCCCTCGGCCACGGAGGTCTCGCCTCAGCCGCGGCCTCGTCCTTCTTCTACAACTACACGTTCTTCACCGTGCTGGCCTTCACCCCGTTCGTGCTGAACATGACCCCGTACAAGTCCGGTGCCGTGTTCTTCGCCTGGGGCGTCCTGCTCGCCGTCTTCTCGGTCTTCGTGGCCCCGCGCCTCCAGGCCCGGTTCGGCTCCCTGAAGGTGCTCGGCGGTTCACTGGTCCTGCTCGCCGTCGACGTGCTCGTCCTCGGCTACGGCAGCCACACCACCGCCATCGTCTGCACGATCCTGTCCGGTGCCTTCATCGGCGTGAACAACACCGTCTACACCGAGCTGGCCCTGGGCGTGTCGGACGCGCCGCGCCCGGTGGCGAGCGCGGGCTACAACTTCGTCCGCTGGTTCGCCGCCGCTGCCGCCCCGTTCTTCGCGCCGAAGATCGAAGGGTGGAGCAACATCCACATCCCGTTCGTGGTCGCGGCGATCACCGCAGCGCTGGGCGCGCTGGTGGTCCTCGTACGACGGAACGCGCTCACGCACGAGGCCGAGGAGCTGGAGCCGAAGCACGCGACCGAGGACAGCGTGGCGGTGTTCGCCAACTAGCCGATTCCTGGCTGGCGTTGGTGAGCTTGCTCACTCCGGTGTCAGTCGAGCGGGACGGACCTCCGGGAGGGATCCCGGAGGTCCGTCCCGTTCGTGAGCCAGCGTTCCTGGAGGGCCTGGGCGCCGTGGACGCGCTTCCAGGCGGCCTCGTTCGGGGTCATGGGGAGCAGCGGCAGGAAGCGCACCGGGTCGAGGGGCGCGTCGAGTTCCAGGTCCTCGACCAGGCCGCCCGGCTCGGCGACCAGCACCGAGGTGAACGGAGCGCCGGGCCACAGCGGTTCGCCCACGTCGAGCGAGGCGCCGGGGGCCACGACGACGCCCTCGACCTGCGGGGACGCGGCGAGCACGGCGAGCGGCCGGAGGACCTTGTCGGTGTCGGCGAGGCCGCCGCGGACGGAGAGGACCAGCTCGGCGCGCGGGCCGGCGACCGGGTCGGCGAGCATCGCCGTGGGGTCGCTCATGGGCTGGGCGGACATGCCGAGGGTGGCGTAGCGGACGAGGGTTCCGTCCTGGCTGTCGTCCTGGAAACGCAGGACCTCGACGCGGTCCGTGCCCAGGAAGGTGACGGCGGCGCGCGCGTCCGGTTCGCCCAGCGCGGTGCGCAACCGGGCCTCGACCAGAGCAAGAACATCAACCATGCGGCGAGCATAGAACTCGTCAGTACCGGGCAAAGCAGCGCCTTGACACTTCGGCCTGCTGCTAGTCTGGGCCGGTCGTTCGGGCAGCACGCAGAAGCGTCGCGCATCAAGTCCCGGCGCCGTTGAGACTCCCCACGGGGACCGGCCGGAGGAGGTGGGGCTGCAATGGACCGAAGTCGGCCTGGCAGTACCACCCGCTCTTCCGGCCGCTGATGTCGTCGCTCTGGCTCTAGCCTCCCCAGACGGCTGCCGCCTCTCGCACGTCTTCACTGTCGCGGAAGAGCACTTCGTTTCCTTTTCCTGATCTGCCTGATCTGTCCGGTGTATCTGATCTGACCGATCTGTCTGTTCCGAAGTCAGTGCCTGTATCAGTAGCGAAGCTCGCCACCGCGACGGAGCGGTGCTCCCCGCTTTGTGGACGTGCCAAACATCCGCACCTCAGGACGTCCCCATTCCGGGCAGTTCCAACCGTCGTTGGCGCCTTTCGTTGCTCGTCGCGAAGGAGCCCGCCATGTCGATGATCCGCGACCTGCGTGCCGTGGTCCGCCCGTCCCGTCCCTCCCTGCGCAAGGACGGCGGCGCGTACGACACGACCCGCGACCCCGGTACCCCCTCGGCCGTCGTCGACTGCGCCGTCTACCGCGACGGTGCCCGTATCGACACCGGGCAGCCGCTCACCCCGCACGAGGCGATGCGCCTGGTCCGCCGGGACGGCGGCTTCGTGTGGATCGGCCTGCACGAGCCCACCGAGGCCGAATTCGCCGGTATCGCCGGGGAGTTCGGACTCCACCCGCTCGCCGTCGAGGACGCCGTACAGGCCCACCAGCGCCCCAAGCTGGAGCGCTACGACGACTCCCTGTTCACCGTCTTCAAGACCATCCACTACGTCGAGCACGACCAGCTCACCGCCAACAGCGAGGTCGTCGAGACCGGCGAGGTCATGTGCTTCACCGGGCGGGACTTCTTCATCACCGTCCGGCACGGCGGCCAGGGCTCCCTGCGGGCGCTGCGCCACCGGCTGCAGGACGACCCCGAGTTGCTCGCGCGCGGTCCCTCGGCGGTGCTGCACTCGATCGCCGACCACGTCGTCGACGGCTATGTCGCGGTCGCGGACGCGGTGCAGGACGACATCGACGAGGTCGAGACGGAGGTGTTCACCCCGGGCCGCAAGGGCGGGGTATCGCGCGGTGTCGACTCGGCGCGGATTTACCAACTCAAGCGCGAGGTACTGGAGTTCAAGCGCGCGGTGTCGCCGCTGCTGCGTCCCATGCAGCTGCTGAGCGAGCGGCCGATGCGGTTGATCGACCCGGACATCCAGAAGTACTTCCGCGATGTCGCCGACCACCTCGCCCGCGTCCAGGAGCAGGTCATCGGCTTCGACGAGCTGCTGAACTCGATCCTCCAGGCCAACCTCGCGCAGGCGTCCGTCGCCCAGAACGAGGACATGCGGAAGATCACCGCGTGGGCCGCGATCATCGCCGTACCGACGATGGTGACGGGCGTCTACGGCATGAACTTCGAGCACATGCCGGAGCTGCACGCGCGGTACGGGTATCCGGCGGTGCTCGCCTTCACGGTGACGGTCTGTCTGGCGATCCACCGCACGCTGAAGCGCAACGGCTGGCTGTGAGCGGCTGGATAGGCTGACGCCCATGACTAGCAGCGAGCTGCTCGACCAGGCCCTCGTCGAGGAGGCCACGAAGAAGTCCGGCCTCGTCTGGGTCAACGGTCCCGGCGTCCCGGCCCGCGCCCTGTGGCACGTCTGGCACGAGGGCGCGGCCTGCCTGATCGGCGACGGACCGGGCGAGCAGCCGCTGCCGGGGCTGGTCGACGGCGGCCCCGCCGAGGTCACCGTCCGCAGCAAGGACAAGGGCGGCCGGCTGGTCTCCTGGACAGCGAGGGTCGTGGAACTCGTCCCGGACTCCGAGGCCTGGACGGCTGCCGTCGCCGAGCTGAAGGGCAAGCGCCTGAACGCCCCCGACGGCGAGGCGATGACGGCCCGCTGGGCGCGCGAGTGCCGGGTGCTGCGCCTGGAACCGACCGGAGCGACGGCCGACCTGCCCGACGGCTCGCTCGCGGAGGCCCCGCTGCCGACCCCGGCGACGACCCGTCAGCCGGTCCCGGCGGGCCTGCCGCGCCTGCTCCTGAAGAAACGCAAACGCCGGTAACTACCGTCAGGAGGACGGCAGTTGCTTGCCGTAGTCGACAGTGTCGTCGTCCTTCGGCTGTGTCACCGTGAAGCTCTTGCCCCAGTCCGAGAAGGTCAGCGTGCCCGCGCCGCCCGCGCGGACCAGCCGGAGCGGATACGGCTTGCCCTCCAGGGAGACGTCGAGGGTGCCGCCGGAGCCCTTGTCGCCGGTGATGCGGATCGTCCGGACACCGTGCTGCGCGTGGTGCCCGTCCGTCGCGAGCGAACCGTGCAGGGTCAGCAAGCTGGAGAGGAGGACGTCCTTGTCCGTGAAACCACTGAACTTCTTGTACGAGGGGTCGCCCTGCGGCACCTTCACGTACTTGCCGTGGAGCGTGTCGCCGGCGCCCGAGTCCCCGTTGCTGTTCCAGAAGTCCGCGTCGGCCTTCAGGTACAGCTGCTCGCCGATCCGCAGCAGCCCGAAGGTCGACCCCTTCGAGGTGACCGACCCGCTGCCGCCGTCGGAGTTCAGCCGCATGTCGAGCGTGTACGTCCGCCCGCTGGTGACGACCGTGCCCGACAGCCGTACGGCACCGGCGGCGCTCGCGGCCGTCACCGACTTCGACTGGATCTTGTCGGCGGCCAGCTTGCCGACCCCGTTGGTCCCCGCGTCCGGGTCCCCGCCGCCGCACCCCGCGAGGGCCACGACACACACCGCGGAGAGCAGCGCCGCACGACGGTTTCGGACCTGGGCGATAGCGGTCACAGGTGGGATGCCTTCCGTGCGGGGGTCGATGGCGTACGGCAGCGTACCGGGGCCGCGAGGCGCCGACGGAGCCAGTCCGTCCGGACCGCCCACCAGCGCGGATCACATGCGGACGGGCTAGCCTGAAGCCCATCCGAGCAGGCAATTCGGAACATCGGGGAAGCAGCGAGTCCCTCGGTGAACACAGAAAAGAATGGAGGTGCGGCCATGGCATCGGGCGCTCCCCGGGTCTTCGTGTCGCACCTCGCCGGTGTCGCCGTCTTCGACCCGAACGGCGACCAGGTGGGCCGCGTCCGCGACCTCGTCGCCATGCTCCGCGTCGGCCGGCGCCCCCGCGGCTGCTCGGCCTCGTCGTCGAACTCTCCACCCGCCGCCGCATCTTCCTCCCGATGACCCGCGTCACCGGCATCGAGTCCGGACAGGTCATCACCACCGGCGTGCTGAACGTCCGCCGCTTCGAGCAACGCCCCACCGAGCGGCTGGTGTTCGGCGAACTCCTGGACCGGCGCGTCACCCTCGTCGAGACCGGCGAGGAGGTCACCGTCCTCGACCTGTCGGTGCAGCATCTGCCCGCCCGCCGGGACTGGGAGATCGACCGCGTCTTCGTCCGCAAGGGCAGGACCGGCGGAGCCTTCAGAAGGGCCAAGGGAGAGACGCTGACCGTGGACTGGTCCAGCGTCACCGGTTTCTCCCTGGAGGAGCAGGGACAGGGCGCTGAGAACCTCCTGGCCACCTTCGAGCAACTGCGCCCCGCCGACCTCGCCAACGTCCTGCACCACCTCTCCCCCAAGCGCCGGGCCGAGGTCGCCGCCGCCCTCGACGACGACCGCCTCGCCGACGTCCTCGAAGAGCTCCCCGAGGACGACCAGATCGAGATCCTCGGCAAGCTGAAGGAGGAGCGCGCGGCCGACGTCCTGGAGGCCATGGACCCGGACGACGCGGCCGACCTCCTCTCCGAACTCCCCGAGGACGACAAGGAACGCCTCCTCAACCTGATGCAGCCCTCCGAGGCGGCGGACGTCCGCCGCCTGATGTCGTACGAGGAGCACACGGCCGGCGGTCTGATGACGACCGAGCCGATCGTCCTACGGCCCGACGCGACCGTCGCCGACGCACTCGCCCGGGTCCGCAGCGCCGACCTCTCCCCGGCCCTCGCCGCCCAGGTCTACGTGTGCCGCCCGCCGGACGACACCCCGACCGGCAAGTACCTCGGCACGGTCCACTTCCAGCGGCTGCTGCGCGACCCGCCGTACACCCTGGTCAGTGCGATCATCGACGACGACCTGCAGCCGCTCGACCCGGACGCGACGCTCCAGCTGATCGCCGGGTTCTTCGCGACGTACGACATGGTCGTCGGGCGCCCGTGGTCGACGAGACCGGGTCGCTGCTCGGGGCGGTGACCGTGGACGACGTGCTGGACCACATGCTGCCGGAGGACTGGCGGGAGACCGAGTTCCACCTCGACGAGGGCGCGAACGAGTCAGCGGCATCGGAAGAGACATCGGCGGACGGACCGGCAGAGGCGGAGGAGGTGGCGGCTCATGACTCCTGAGCGCGAGTCCACGCGTGACAGGACACCGGCGGGCGCGACCGCCACCACCCGGCCCCGGGCCCGGCTCGACCAGCCGCGCCCGCCCCGGCGCCGGTTCCTGCCCGAGTACGACCCGGAGGCCTTCGGGCGGCTGTCGGAGCGGATCGCGCGGTTCCTGGGCACCGGGCGGTTCATCGTCTGGATGACGGTCGTCATCATCGTCTGGGTGCTGTGGAACATCTTCGCGCCCCGCGACGTCCGGTTCGACAACTACCCGTTCATCTTCCTCACGTTGATGCTGTCCCTCCAGGCGTCCTACGCGGCCCCGCTGATCCTGCTCGCGCAGAACCGGCAGGACGACCGCGACCGGGTCAACCTCGAACAGGACCGCAAGCAGAACGAGCGGTCGATCGCCGACACCGAGTACCTGACCCGCGAGATCGCCGCCCTGCGCATCGGCCTCGGCGAGGTCGCGACCCGGGACTGGATCCGCTCCGAACTCCAGGACCTGGTGAAAGAGCTGGAGGAACGGGAGGGCGGCCTCCACAAACACGTCGTATTCCCGGCAGAACGGTCGCAGGCACGTGACGTAGACGACCGGTGACGGGCTTACCTGGGGCCCCGCGCGGCGCCGTACCATCGACCCTATGGCTACGGAAGACGCGGTGCGTGAAGCGCTGTCGACGGTGAACGACCCCGAGATCAACCGACCCATCACCGAGTTGGGGATGGTCAAGTCGGTGGAGATCGGTGCGGACGGAGCGGTCGCGGTCACCGTGTACCTGACGGTCTCCGGCTGCCCCATGCGCGAGACCATCACCCAGCGCGTGACCGACGCGGTCCTGGGCGTCGAGGGCGTCACCGGCGTCGAGGTGACGCTGGACGTGATGAGCGACGAGCAGCGCAAGGAACTCGCGAGCGCCCTGCGCGGTGGCAAGGCCGAGCGCGAGGTCCCCTTCGCGCAGCCCGGCTCCCTCACCCGCGTCTACGCGGTCGCCTCCGGCAAGGGCGGCGTCGGCAAGTCCTCGGTGACGGTGAACCTCGCCGCCGCGATGGCCGCCGACGGCCTCAAGGTCGGTGTCGTCGACGCCGACATCTACGGCCACTCCGTGCCCCGCATGCTGGGCGCCGACGGCCACCCCACCCAGGTCGAGAACATGATCATGCCGCCGTCGGGCACACGGCGTGAAGGTCATCTCCATCGGCATGTTCACGCCGGGCAACGCACCGGTGGTGTGGCGCGGCCCCATGCTGCACCGCGCGCTCCAGCAGTTCCTGGCGGACGTGTACTGGGGCGACCTGGACGTCCTGCTGCTCGACCTCCCGCCGGGCACCGGCGACATCGCGATCTCCGTCGCCCAGCTCGTCCCGAACGCCGAGATCCTCGTCGTGACGACCCTCAGCAGGCGGCGGCCGAGGTCGCCGAGCGCGCGGGCTCCATCGCCGTACAGACCCACCAGAAGATCGTCGGCGTCGTCGAGAACATGGCGGGCCTGCCGTGCCCGCACTGCGGCGAGATGGTCGACGTCTTCGGTACGGGCGGCGGCCAGTCGGTGGCGGACGGCCTCACCCGCACGACGGGCGCCGCCGTCCCGGTACTGGGCAGCATCCCGATCGACGTCCGCCTCCGCGAGGGCGGCGACGACGGCAAGCCGGTCGTCCTGACCGACCCGGACTCCCCGGCGGGCGCGGCCCTGCGCGCGATCGCGGGCAAGCTGGGCGGCCGCCAGCGCGGCCTCTCGGGCATGTCACTGGGGATCACCCCGAGGAACAAGTTCTAGGCGACTTCCTACGACGATGGGGGCGCCGTCCGCGAGACGGCGCCCCCATCGTCACAGCCGCTACTGAGCGGCGTACGTCGTGATGTCCTTGATCATGGCGAAGCCGAGCCCGTACGCGCTCATGCCCCGGCCGTACGCCCCCACGTGGACGCCCTCCTGAGTCGAACCCGCGAGGACCCACCCGAACTCGGACTCCCGGTAGTGGAAGGGCGTCGGTACGCCGTCCACCGGCAGGGACAGGGTGGACCAGTCGTCGCCGGCCAGGTCGTCGGCCAGGACCCAGGCGGTCTCCGTCTGCTGCTCCAGCCAGTCGTCGCGCAGGGTGTGGTCCATCTGGCCCGGCCAGGTGAACGACAGCAGCCCCACCCCGGCGAGCCAGGCCGCCGAGGAGACCGAGGTGGCCTCCAGCAGGCCCGTCCCGTCGGCGGTGCGCCGGGCGGGGTTGCCCGCGACGGTGACGACCACCGCGAACTTCTCCTTGTCCTCCGTGCCTTCGTTGCGTACGGAGGGCTCGTCACCGTGCCCGATCGAACCGTGCTCCACGGCTCCGTCCGCCGCCATGCCCACCTGCATCAGCCAGCGCGGCCCCGTGAAGGCCTCGTCGAGGCCGTACCAGGGGAAGGGCGCCAGCAGGTAGCCGTCGACCGTGCGCCGGGCGGAGGGGGACCTGCTGTCCGCCCTCCGCGGCCGGCGCCTGCGCGCCTACCCGACTCGTCGTCTCCATGCTCCGGACGCCTCCTCGCTCTCGTCGGACCGGGGCGGCCCGCCCCCCGTCGGGCGACTCGCCCGGTCCGCACAACAACTCGGCAGCATAGCCACCTCATGCGAGGCAGCCCGGAAAGCGCCCGGCGCGTGAGGCGCACGGGGGCCTTGTTCGGGCCGTACGGAGGCCGTTTGGAGGCGTCAGAGGGGGTGGGGAGGTATGAAACGCGTCACGTACGACGCGGTGGAGGGACTGTGGCCTACGACTCTCAGGTGGCGTCGGCGTCGAAGGGCGGGCGGTCGTCCTTCTCCGGGTCCTCGGCCTTCTTGGTCATGTCGAGGCGACCGCTGCCGGAGGACGAGGACGACGAGGAGGAGGGGGTGTCCGCGCTCTGCACGGCCTCCGTGACCTCGGCCATCTCCTTCTTCAGGTCGAAGCCGTTGCGGATCTCCTTGAGCCCCAGCTCGTCGTTGTCCAGCTGCTTGCGCAGGAACGTCTTGGGGTTGAGGTCCTCGAAGTCGAAGTCCTTGAACTCCGGGCCCAGCTCCTCGCGGATGTCCGCCTTGGCGCTCTCCGAGAACTCTCGGATCTTCCGGATCGTCCGCATGACGTCCTGGATGACCTTCGGGAGCTTGTCCGGACCGAAGACGAGCACGGCGAGCACAATGATCGTCACCAGCTCGAGCGGTCCTATGTCATTGAACACCTGAAGCTCCTTGCGATGTCCTCGGTCCTCGGCCCTCGGTGGTCTGTGCGGGTCTTCCGTGGTCCGGGCCGGGTCCACGGTACCCGGCGATCCCACCCGACCGGTACTGTCCCGTGGGCTACGAGTGGATGTACAGGACCGGTTTTCCGGGTTGTTTGCCTAGTGGGACCGGGCGCGGGGCTCCCACCTGTGACGTTTCTGTCAATCACCGGTCGCGGAGCCGAGCACCAGCGACAAGGTCATGTCCTTGCCGCCTCGCCGCAGCGTCAGCCGCAGGTGGTCACCGGGCCGGTGCGCACGCGTCCTGACGACGAGCTCGTCACCGGAGTGCACCGGCTCACCGTCGACCCGGGTGATGACGTCCCCGCCTTGAGCCCGGCCTTGGGCCTGGCCACGCGGGCTCCGTCGTCGGCGTAGTCCAGGTCGAGGGTGACTCCGATGACGGGATGAGTCGCCTTCCCGCTGTTGATCAGCTCCTCGGCAACCCGCTTGGCCTGATTGACAGGAATGGCGAACCCAAGCCCCACCGACCCACTCTGAGCACTCTTCTCCCCCTCCCCGTCCTGGCCATCGGCGGACCGGATGGCGGAGTTGACCCCGACCAGCAGCCCCCGCGCGTCGAGCAACGGCCCACCGCAGTTCCCGGGATTGATCGGCGCGTCGGTCTGCAGAGCGTCGAGGTACGACACGTCACTCCCGTCCGACGCGTCCCCGCCGGTCGTGACGGGCCGTTCCTTCGCGCTGACGATCCCGGCGGTCACGGTGTTGTCGAGCCCGAACGGCGCCCCGATCGCGACGACCGGGTCACCCACCCGCACGTTGTCGGAATTCCCGAGCGGCATCGCCCGGAGCCCCCGCACGCCACGCACCCGCACGACAGCGAGGTCGTACCCGACATCCCGCCCGACCACTTCCCCTTGACGGTCTGCCCCCCACTGAACCGAACGGATATGGCCCCGCCTTTTCCCCCGGCCGCACGACATGGTTGTTGGTAAGGATGTCCCCACGCCCGTCGAACACGATCCCGGCCCCGGTCCCCAACTCCGCACCCCGGCCACCCGCAAGGTCACCACGCTGGGAAGCGCCCGAGCGGCAATCCCGGCGACGGTGTCGTCCTTCCCGGCCTGCGCCAACACGACGTCCCCGCCGGGCCCACCTCGCTCGACATAGGCCCCTACGACTCCGCCGACCCCTCCGGCGAGCAGGGCGAGCGCCAAGGCGGAGGTCAGGAGGGTGCGGGGGCAGATTCGGGGGTGGGCGGGGGTGGAGCTTGAGGTTGAAGCGCCGGTCTGTTGGAGGGGGCGGGGGTCTGGGTCGCCCAGGGTCGTAGCGGTGCCAGGGGTTGGGGGTGTGGGGGTGGGGTCTGGTGCCGGGTTCGGGGGTGGGTCGGAAGCGGGGGCGACGGGGCGTAGGGGGCGGGGCGAGGGTCGGTCCTGGCTTAGGGGTGGAGGCGGGTGCGGGGTGCGCCGGGGCGGGGGCGGGGTTTGGGGTCTGGGTGGGGGCTGGGTCTGGCTTAGGGGTGGAGGCGGGTGCGGGGGGCTCCGGAGTGGGGACGGGTGAATTCCGGATGGGGGGCTGGGCTGGGTTCGGAGTGACGAAGGCCGCCGAGTCCGTGGGGGTGACGGGTGCTGGGTCAGCAACAGGAGCGGGAGCGAGGTACTCCGGGACGGAGGCAGGTGCCGGGCCCGGGACAACTGGGCTACCAGGGAGGTCGGCTGAAGTGAGCGGAGCCGAGGTCGAAGTGTCGGACGAGGGCGGTGCAGGGACACCGAAGGGCGCAGGGGGCGTGACGAGGGCCTGCGGAGGCGTCAGCGCGGGGATGGGTGCAGGTGCAGGGGTGCCGCGCTGCTGGGAGACGCGGTGCCGGAGGAGGGTGGTGCGGGGACAGCGAAGGATGCCGGGGGCGGGTCGGAGGCAGCGCCGGCGGCAGGCGGAGCAAGGGTGCCGGAGGCTCAGCGTCAGCGAAACGCGCCGCAGGTGTGCCGGAAGGCGCGGGCGCGCTGTCCGGGACCGGCGGGACGTGAGCCCCGGGGACTGCTGTAGGGGCCCCTATGACCGCCCGGGACGCAGAGGTGACCCCGGGTGCTGAACCGCCGGCGCGGGCGCCCAGGGGCCCGGGGCACCGTACGGAGGGGTGCTGTAGGGGCCGGGGTCATGGAGAGGCTTGGGACGACCGGCGGGCGGGAGGCTCACACCGGGGTCGTCGGGGTTCGGGCGCGAGGGATTCGACACCGGTACCAGTGCCTACGGCGTCGGCGGCCAACGGGGCGACCGGGGCAGGGTGAGCCGGCTCGGAAACACTGTTGGCGTCTACGACCTCACCGCCGGTCGGGGTGGCCAACCCGGGATGGTCCAACTCAAAGTCATCACCGGCACCTACGCCCGCGCCGCCCACCACAGAACCCGACACCAACCGGGCCGCCTCAACGGCAGCCCCAACACCCGGCGCTGTCAGGCCAGTTGCAATCTCGCCCGCAGAACGATCCGCCCCGGCACTGACACCCTCAACCGCGCCCCCACCTCAGGCCCAGCCAACGCGAAGTCACCCCCACCAGAAGCCACTTCACCGCTCAGCCCCTCAACAGGCGCCCGCAACGCAAAGTCCCCATCCACAGGCTGGGTAGGTCCGGAGGCCCCGGCATCATCGCCACCAGCACCGTCATCCACACTTCTCAACCCCAGCCGCACCCGGCGTCGAACACCCCGGTGTCGCCCCGGTGCCCACCGTTCCGGCATCCCCTCAGGCCGCCCGCTCATGGTCCCCCGTGCCTGCCCGTGCCACCCCGAACTCCCGGATTCAACCAGGTCAGTGGGGCAGGGCGCGGGGGTCGGTCAGTGGAGGGTGGGAGGAGGTCGGTGTGGGGGATGAGGTGGTGTCAGGGGACGACGGGGTGCGCAGGAGGCCCGGGGTCATGGCCTCGGGGCCGTGGACCAGGACGTGAGCGCGATCGGTGGGGTCGCGTTGAGAGGGCGTATCAGGGGGACATGACCGCCGCCCCTGCCATCACCGGCGCCGTCAACGTGTGCATCACCTGGTCGTCTCCCTGGACGGTCGCCGGAGACGGGACTCCGGGCAGCAGGGGCGCGGAGACCGACGTCGGTGCCGTCGCCGTGTCGCCGAGCATCGACCGCTGGCTGGTGCCCTGCGCGAGCAGGGGTCCGGTCCCGCGGCGCCGCCCCGTGTCGGGGGTCACCGCACCCGCACCCTGTGTACGCGCCGGAGTCACCCCCCGCACCGCCCCGCGCCTCCGCGGCGGTGTCGCCGGGCGTGACCGTGGCCACCCCGCCCAGCGCGATCGCGGCGAGCGAGACCGCACCGGCGGCGACGAACGCGAACCGCATGCCGCGCGAGGCGGAGCGGTCGGTGTCGTGCCGGCTGACGTCATGGATGCGGAAGCCTTCACGCGCGGCCGGCGAGGAAGGCCTCAGCGTCGCCGCGGCATGCGGGCCCGCGGGGACGTAGCCGAACTCGAACGCGTCCAGCGGGCCGTCTCTCTTGACGCCGAAGACGCCGATGCCACTGGCGAACAGGCCACCGCCGGGCGGCTCCTCGCCGTCCGGGTCGCCTCCGCCGGGGAGTCCCTGCAGTCGGGCCAGGAAGCTCTCGGAGGGCGGCGGCGGGGCCACTTCCGCGAACACGTTCTTCAGTCGGCGCTGCGCGTCGGCCTCGGCCTTGCACTTCGTACAGGTGGCAAGGTGCGCCAGTACACGCTCGCGCGACTCATGACCGAGCTCGCCGTCCACCAGGGCGGAAAGTCGGTCTCCCAGGTGCTGCTCCGCAGGCGTAGGACGTGATCCACTCACGCGGTCGCGCCCCCTCCCCAGCGCGGGCACACGCGCCACGAAGGAACGGCGCTCGGCCCGTGCTTCCGGCGAGCGGTGTGCGAGGGCCTTGCGGAGCTGGGAGCGGCCGCGGTGGATCCGGGAACGGACCGTGCCGAGCTTGACGCCCAGGGTCGCGGCGATCTCCTCGTACGAAAGACCCTCGATGTCGCACAGGACGACCGCGGCCCGGAACTCCGGGGCCAGGGTGTCCAGGGCCTGCTGGACGTCCGCGTCGAAGTGCGCGTCGTTGAAGACCTGCTGCGGGGACGGCTCGCGGCTGGGCAGTCGCTCGGCCGCGTCCTCCCCAGCGCGTCGAAACGGATGCGCTGCTTGCGGCGGACCATGTCCAGGAAGAGGTTGGTGGTGATGCGGTGCAGCCAGCCCTCGAAGGTGCCGGGCGTGTACGTCGACAGGGAACGGAAGACCCGGACGAAGACCTCTTGGGTCAGGTCCTCGGCGTCGTGCTGGTTCCCCGTCAGGCGGTACGCGAGCCGGTACACACGGCCGCTGTGGGTGCTGACGATCTCCTCCCAGGTGGGCGGAGTCCACGCCTGCCCGTCCGCGTCGGTGGAGAAGGTCGCGGTCTGGGCATGGTCAGCGGCGTGGCTGTGGTCAGCAGCGGTGTCGTTCACGGATTTCGGCCTGCCCGCCGATCCGAGAAAGCGCCGGAGCACTCCTCCCGATCCACAGGTACAGCCGCACCTCCCCTGTCGGCTCTGGTGGTGTCCAGTGGAGCCCCTACCATAGCCACCTCGCCCGTTAGCTCCGGATAAGCGGTTTTACGAGAATTTGATACACGCTCATACCGACCTGCCGGTGGTGTGAGCCGACGCTCGTGGCCCTGCTCGGGCCTCTGCCCCGTGTACTGATCCATCGTCATCCCCCGCTCTTCCCTCCGGCCGCGTCCCCAGTGCCTTCCTCCCCTTCTAAACGCCCGGTCCCATCAGCAGGTTCCCGGCACCAACGGATACAGTCACGCCCAGGCAACCACGGGGACAGGAGAGGGTCATTACCGGCAACCGGCAGACTAGCTGGGCGTTCGCCGACGCCTATGTCGCCGAGGACGAAGCGCTGCGCTGGGCCCGTGACCGGGCCCGCGAGGCAGGGCTGCGCTCGGTGTCGCCCGGCACGGGCGCCGCGCTGCGGATGCTCGCCGCCACCGTGGACGCGAAGGCGGTGGCGGAGATCGGCACCGGGACCGGTGTCTCCGGGATGCATCTTCTGTACGGCATGCGGCCGGACGGGGTACTGACCACCGTCGACCCGGAGCCGGACCACCAGCAGTTCGCCCGCCAGGCCTTCCGCGCCTGCGGTTTCGCCAGCAACCGGGCCCGCTTCATCCCCGGCCGCGCCCTGGACGTGCTGCCCCGGCTCGCGGACGCCGGCTACGACCTCGTGTTCTGCGACGGTGACCGGCTGGAGTTCCTGGACTATCTCGCTGAATCGTTGCGCCTGCTGCGTCCGGGTGGCCTGGTGGCCTTCGAGGGCGTCTTCGCCAACGGCCGCACCGTCGACTCGGGTCCCCAGCCCACCGAGGTCCTCCGGCTGCGCGAGCTTCTGCGCGCCGTGCGCGAGAGCCCCGAGCTGATTCCGTCGCTGCTCCCGGTGGGCGACGGCCTGCTGTGCGCCGTGAAGCGAACGGTGGACAGGCCCTAAGGCCGAGGCAACAGCCCCCTGGGACAGCGGTCAGGCCGTCGGGCCGAGGGCGAGCGCCAGGACTGCGGACCGCCCGTACGGCCGCGAAGAAGCCGTGGAACCGTGGGCGGACCCGTACCGCTCCGGAGAAGCAGCGACCCCGGCACCGTCTCGGGTGCCGGGGCAGCTGAAGGGGTATGGTCGCGTTCCGCCGCGTCAGCCGACGACCTTCTTGAGGGCGTCGCCCAGCGCGTCGGCCTCGTCAGGGGTCAGCTCGACGACGAGCCGCCCGCCGCCTTCGAGCGGAACGCGCATGACGATGCCCCGCCCTCCTTGGTCACCTCGAGCGGGCCATCGCCCGTCCGCGGCTTCATGGCCGCCATGCTCGTTCCCCTTCCTGAAACCAGCTCATCGTCGCCGACGGCCCCATGGAGGGCACGCGCGGCCCCTAATGAGACACGCGTCACCGGCATCGAACACATTGCTTCCAGGCCATTATCCCGCATCTCAGGACCCGATGACCAACATCAGTCGGCATCGCTTGGGCAACGCGCGCGAGCAAAACCACTCAATTCGCCGATGTGACTGCGATACTTCGCCGCCGCCCGGACCTCCGTCGACCCGATCCGGGCCGGAATTCTTTGACGCAGGTCACACGTCCGGTCCGGGTCGTGGACCGTGATCTCCGCCATGCTGCTCCTAGGTACCCGGGCCTACCGACCGGTAGGGCCCAGCCTCGACACCGGAGGGGACACACCATGGCCGACACCGTGCTCTACGAGGTGAGCGACGGACTCGCGACGATCACGCTGAACCGCCCCGAGGCGATGAACGCGCTGGACATCGCGACCAAAGTCGCCCTCCGGGAGGCGGTCCAGGCCGCGGCGGACGACAGTGCCGTACGGGCCGTGCTGCTGACCGCGGCCGGCGAGCGGGCGTTCTGTGGGGCCAGGACCTCAAGGAGCACATCACGCTGCTCGCGTCGGACCGGGAGGCCGGCACCGGGGCCACGATGACCACGGTCAAGGAGCACTACAACCCCATCGTGCGGGCGCTGGCCGGGATGGCGAAGCCGGTGGTCGCCGGGGTCAACGGGGTCGCCGCGGGCGCCGGTTTCGGGCTCGCCCTGGCCGCGGACTACCGGGTCGTGGCGGACACGGCGGGCTTCAACACGTCGTTCGCCGGGGTCGCCCTGACCGCGGACTCCGGCATCTCCTGGACGCTGCCCCGGGTCGTCGGACCCGGGCGTGCCTCCGACCTGTTGCTGTTCCCGCGCACGGTCAAGGCGCAGGAGGCGTACGACCTCGGGATCGCCAACCGGCTCGTCCCGGTGGGCGAGCTGCACGCCGAGGCGGAGAAGGTCGCCCGGCAGTTGGCGGACGGGCCGACGGTGGCTTACGCGGCCCTCAAGGAAGCGGTGGCCTACGGGCTGACGCACAGCCTTGAGGAGACATTGCAGAAAGAAGACGAACTTCAGTCTCGGGCGGGCGCGTCGGAGGACCACGCGATCGCCGTGCAGGCCTTCGTGAACAAGGAGAAGCCGAAGTATCTGGGGCGGTAGCGCCGTCGAGGGCGGCGGCTCCGTTGTGGCCGGTCGCGCCCACGCGGCGGAGCCGCACATCGATACCGCCCCGCGGCCCTTACGTGGTGGTGCTTCTCGCCACGCAGGTCTTCAGGTGGTCGTTGACCAACCCGCACGCCTGCATCAGGGCGTACGCCGTCGTGGGCCCTACGAACTTCAGGCCCCGCTTCTTCAGGGCCTTCGACAGGGCTGTCGACTCGGGCGTCACCGCCGGGACGTCCCCGAGGGCTTTCGGGGCCGGGCCCGGCTTCGGGGCGTGGGACCAGATGAAGTCGTCGAGCTCGCCCGGGGCCCAGTCCGCCAGCACGCGCGCGTTGGCGATCGTCGCGTCCACCTTGAGGCGGTTGCGGATGATGCCCGCGTCGGCGAGGAGGCGTTCGCGGTCGGTGTCGGTGAAGGTCGCCACCTCGGTGATCTTGAAGCCCGCGAACGCCGCCCGGAAGCCCTCCCGGCGGCGCAGGATCGTGATCCAGGAGAGGCCCGACTGGAAGGCCTCCAGGCTGAGGCGCTCGTAGAGGGCGTCGTCGCCGTGGACCGGGCGGCCCCACTCCTCGTCGTGGTACGCGAGGTAGTCCTCCGTGGACAGCGCCCAGGGGCAGCGCAGGGCGCCGTCCGGACCCGCCACGGCCTTGCCGTCGCTCACTGCTGGTCGCCTTCCGCCGGCTTCCGCATGGAGACGTGGGCGCTGGCCCGGGCGCCCGCGAGGGCGGACTCCAGGTCGGCGATCCGGGCGTCGCGCTCGGCGAGTTCGGCGGCGATGCGGCCCAGCGCGTCGTCCACCTCGGCCATGCGGTAGCCCCGCGCGGCGAGCGGGAAGCGGAGGGTCTCGATGTCGGCGTGGTTCACCGGCCGGTCCGGGGGCAGCGCGTCGTCGAGGCGCTCGGGCGCGGCGTCGGGGAGCGGGGCGCTGTCGCCGCCGCCGATCACCGAGAGCGTCACGGCGCCGACCACGACGGCGAGCGCGACGACCAGGAACAGGAACATGAACATCGCTGGGGTCTCCACGGGCGTCGATGTCGGACGTGCCGAAGCCGAATGTGTCAGGGTCCGATCGTGCCATGCGACGCTGACAGTTAGGGTCTCAGGCGGCTGAAGACCGGTACGGACTAGGAGAGGTCACAGGGGATGCTCAGGCTGGGCAGGCGTGAATTCGACGCGCACGAGCCGGTGATCATGGCGATCGTGAACCGGACCCCGGACTCCTTCTACGACCAGGGGCCACGTTCCGCGACGAGCCCGCCCTCGCGCGCGTGGAGCAGGCGGTGGCCGAGGGCGCCGCGATCATCGACATCGGCGGGGTGAAGGCCGGCCCCGGCGAGGAGGTCACCGCCGAGGAGGAGGCGCGGCGCACGGTCGGTTTCGTGGCCGAGGTGCGGCGGCGCTTCCCTGACGTGATCATCAGCGTCGACACCTGGCGGCACGAGGTCGGCGAGGCCGTCTGCGAGGCCGGCGCGGATCTCCTGAACGACGCGTGGGGCGGCGTGGATCCGCGGCTCGCGGAGGTCGCCGCGCGGTACGGGGTGGGGCTGGTCTGCACGCACGCGGGGGCGCGGAGCCCCGTACACGGCCGCACCGGGTGACCTACGACGACGTCATGGCCGACATCCTGCGCGTGACCCTGGGTCTCGCCGAGCGGGCCGTGGAACTCGGGGTCCCCAGGGAGTCCGTGCTGATCGATCCCGGGCATGACTTCGGGAAGAACACGCGGCACAGCCTGGAGGCGACTCGGCGGCTCGGGGAGATGGTCGACACGGGGTGGCCCGTGCTGGTCTCGCTGTCCAACAAGGACTTCGTGGGCGAGACGCTCGACAAGCCGGTCAAGGAGCGGGTTGTCGGGACGCTCGCGACCACGGCGGTGTCCGCGTGGCTCGGTGCGCAGGTGTACCGGGTGCACGAGGTCGCGGAGACGCGGCAGGTGTTGGACATGGTGGCGTCGATCGCGGGGCGTCGGCCTCCGGCGGTGGGCAGGCGGGGGCTGGCGTAGGTTTCCTCGCCCCCGCCGCCCCTGCCCGTCCCGTCCCGGGGCTGCGCCCCCAGACCCCCGCTTCGGCCTGGACGGCCTTGTCCTCAAACGCCGGACGGGCTGTTCACTACCGTCCCGCTTCCTTCGACACCAGCGCTACCGCCTCTTCCACGTCGTCCGTGACATGGAACAGAAGCAGGTCCTTCTCCGACGCCTTGCCCTGGGCGATCAGCGTGTTCTTCAGCCAGTCGACGAGGCCGCCCCAGTACTCGCTTCCGAAGAGGACGATCGGGAAGCGGGTGACCTTCTGGGTCTGCACCAGGGTGAGGGCCTCGAAGAGTTCGTCGAGGGTGCCGAGGCCGCCGGGGAGGACCACGAAGCCCTGGGCGTACTTGACGAACATCATCTTGCGGACGAAGAAGTAACGGAAGTTCAGCCCGATGTCGACGTACGCGTTGAGCCCCTGTTCGAAGGGCAGCTCGATGCCGAGGCCGACGGAGACGCCCTTGGCCTCCAGGGCGCCCTTGTTGGCCGCCTCCATGGCGCCGGGGCCGCCGCCGGTGATCACGGCCCACCCGGCCTCCACGAGGGCGCGTCCGAGGCGTACACCCGCTTCGTACTCCGGTGAGTCCGGCTTGGTGCGGGCCGACCCGAACACGCTGATCGCGGGCGGCAGTTCGGCCAGGGTGCCGAAGCCCTCGATGAACTCCGACTGGATCCGCAGGACGCGCCACGGGTCGGTGTGGACCCAGTCCGAGGGGCCGCCCGCGTCCAGGAGGCGCTGGTCGGTCGTGCTCGCGGTCACCTGGCCGCGCCGCCGGAGGACCGGTCCCAGGCGCTGCTCCTCCGGTGGCTGCTGCTTGCCCTCGGGGTTGCCTGTAGCCATGTGCGCTCCCTCCACTTGCAGGTGTTTCCACCTCAGCGTAGGTCTACGCGGGTTACAGCGGGGGACGTAGGGATGTCAGCCCGTCAGCCAGTCCACGAGGCGCCGTTCGGCCTCGGGGATCAGGGCCGCCTCGACGCGCTCGTCGACCTTGTGGGCGAGGAGCTGGGCGCCGGGGCCGTAGTTCACGGCGGGCACGCCGAGCGCGCTGAAGCGGGCCACGTCGGTCCAGCCGAACTTGGGGCGGGCCTCGCCGCCGACGGCCGCCATGAAGGCGGCGGCGGCCGGGTGGGTCAGGCCGGGGCGGGCGCCCCCGGTGTGGTCGTCGACGACGAACTCGTCGACCCCGCAGTCCGCGAAGTAGTCCCGTACGAAGGCCTCGGCCTCCTCCTCGCTGCGGTCGGGCGCGTAGCGGAAGTTGACGACCAGGGTGCACGCGTCCGGGATGACGTTGGTGGCCACTCCCCTTCGACGCGCACCGCGTTGAGGCCCTCGTGGAACTGGAGGCCGTCCACGACGGGCGTGCGCGGCTCGTACGCGGCGAGCCTGGCCAGTGCCCGGGAGGCCGCGTGGATCGCGTTGGAACCCATCCACGCGCGCGCGGAGTGCGCTCGTTCACCCTTGAACTTCAGGAACACCCGGAGCGTGCCCTGGCAGCCGCCCTCGACCTGACCGTCCGTCGGCTCCAGGAGGACCGCGAAGTCGCCCTCCAGCCAGTCGGGATGGGCCTCGGAGACGTGCTTGAGGCCGTTGAGGTGGGCGGCGACCTCTTCGTTGTCGTAGAAGACGAACGTCAGGTCGCGGTTGGGGGCCGGGACCGTCGCGGCGATGCGGAGCTGGACCGCCACCCCGGACTTCATGTCGCAGGTGCCGCAGCCCCACAGGACGCCGTTCTCGTCGAGGCGCGAGGGGACGTTGTCGGCGATCGGGACGGTGTCGATGTGACCGGCCAGGACGACGCGTTCGCCACGGCCGAGGTGCGTGCGGGCGACGACGTTGTTGCCGTACCGGTCGACCGTCAGGTGCGGCAGGGTGCGCAGGGCGGTCTCGATCGCGTCCGCGAGGGGCCTCGCTGCCGCTCTCCGAGGGGAAGTCGACGAGCTGCGCGGTGAGCCGTGCGGCGTCCAGCGTGAGGTCAAGTGCGGTGTCGGCCATGGCGTCGACCCTAACGCGAACGGGGTGCACACAAGTTGTCCACACCCGGCGCAGCGGCAACAGGAGCCTCCAGTACCTTGTGGGCATGCTGCAGTCCCCACCCCCAAGAAGCGTCGCCGCGGCCGCCTCTTCCGGCTCTCCTCGGCGCTCGTGGTGCTGCTCGCGGTCGCGGGCTATCTGGTCGTCCAGTACGTCACCGGCGGCCGGGGCGGGCCCGGTTGCAAGGTGGTCTCCGGCAAGGACGACGGCCAGGCGTACGAGTTCTCGCAGGAGCAGACGATGAACGCGGCGACGATCGCCGCCGTCGGCACCGGGCGCGGGATGCCGGAGCGGGCCGTGACGATCGCGCTCGCGACCGCCCTCCAGGAGTCGCAGCTCGTCAACATCCAGCACGGCGACCTGGATTCGCTCGGCCTGTTCCAGCAACGGCCTTCCCAGGGCTGGGGCACGAAGAAGGAGATCCTGGACCCGACGTACGCGGCGGGCGTCTTCTACGAGCACCTGGCCAAGGTGAACGACTATCAGCAGCTCCCCTCACCGTCGCCGCCCAGCGCGTGCAGCGCAGCGGCTACCCGGAGGCGTACGCCAAGCACGAGCCCGAGGCGACGCTGCTGTCCGCCGCCCTCACCGGCCGGGCAGCCGCCACGCTGACCTGCCAGGGCCTCCCGGACACCACCCGGGCGAACACCGGCCCGGACGCCGTACGGGCCGCGCTGGTACGGGACTTCGGGCGCACGGTGCTGAAGGAGACCGGCGCCGAGGTGACCGGGGACGGCTCGCCGACGAAGGCCGAGGCGAAGGCGAAGTCCACGCCCTCCCCAACGCGAGCGCGACCGGCGGGAGCAGCACGGTGACCCTGCCCGTGCGGTCGGGCAGCACGCGGACCGGGTGGCAGCTCGCGCACTGGGCGGTGGCCAACTCCTCGGTGCTGCACATCGAGCGCGTGTCGTACGCCGGCCGCGAGTGGGCCGCCGGCAGCGCGGACGACCCGTGGCACTCGACCGCCACGAAGGCCTCCGGCGGGGTGCGGATAGTGACCGAGCGGCAGGTCGGGCGGAAGTAGTCGCGAGGCGGTGGTCGGGCACTCGTACGGGTCCTCACCCGCAGGGGTTGTGCGCGGTCGATCCGGGGCCGGGTGTGCTCAGGTTTTCGTGCGGTCACCCTGGCGTGCGGCGCAGCCCTTGGAAACAAAGGGCTGTGGGCATGTGACGGACTTTCACACCGGGCGCTCTTTGTCCGTTTTTATCCGTAGCTGATAATGCGACGCATTGCCAACTCTTTACGTTGCCGCTCCGCAACCTTCGCGGGCTTCGAGCGGTAGTCACTGCGTCCGAGCCCGGAGATCAACACAAGGAGCATCATGTCCCTCCCCTGACCCGCCGGATCGCCGTGCCGCGCTGCTCGTCGCAGCGGGAGCGGCAGCCGGGGTCGGTGTGGCCGGCTCCGCCAGTGCGGCCCCCTCCCCGGCCGGCCACCCCGAACCTGAGCGGGCTCACCGCTCTGGACGGGGCGAGCGTCGGCAACGCGGTCGACGGCGCGAGCCAGAACGTCACGGGGTCGCCGGCAAGTCCGGTGGCCAGACGCTGGAGAAGGCGGTGCCGGCCGCGGGGAAGACCGGCGGGAAGGTTGCCAAGACGGTGGCGCCGGCTGCGCAGCACGTTGCCGGGGACACGGCGGGGCAGGCCGGGGTCTGCTCGGTGAGACCGCGAAGACCGCGACCGCGGGTGGCGGGTTGCCGACCGACGCGGTGACCAAGGGTGGCCTTCCCACCGCGCAGGAGCTGCCTCTGAAGGGCTGCCGCTCGGCTAGTTCGGCGGCGTTTTGGCGCGGCTGCGTCAAAGGGGTCCAGGGAATTCCCTGGACCCCTTTTCTGCGTCGCTTTTCGGCTGACCGTCGCTGGGGATTTGTCGCGCCCGCTCGGCGGAGCCGCACATCGGTACAGCCCCGCGCCGCTGAAAGCAGAAGACCCTCAGCTGAGCCTGTCTACCGCTGCCTGCACTCGCTCGTCCGTAGCCGTCAGGGCCACCCTGACGAAGTTTTCGCCGGCCTCTCCGTAGAAGTCGCCCGGGGCCACGAGGATGCCCAGATCGGCGAGGTGGGCGACCGTCTTCCAGCAGGACTCGTCCCTCGTTGCCCAGAGGTAGAGGCTCGCCTCGCTGTGTTCGATGCGGAAGCCGTGCTTCACAAGGGCCTCGCGGAGGGCGGTACGGCGGGTCAGGTAGCGCTCGCGTTGTTCCTGGACGTGGGTGTCGTCGGCGAGGGCTGCCACCACGGCCGCCTGGGTGGGGGCCGACGTCATCATGCCGCCGTGCTTGCGGATCTCCAGGAGCGGGGCGAGGACCGCGGGGTCGCCGGCGAGGAAGGCCGCGCGGTAACCGGCGAGGTTCGAGCGCTTGGAGAGCGAGTGGACGGCGACGATCCCGTCGTAGGAACCGCCGTTCACGTCCGGGTGGAGGACGGAGACCGGGTCGGCATCCCAGCCCAGTTCGAGGTAGCACTCGTCGGAGAAGATCAGGATGCCGTGCTCGCGGGCCCAGGCGACGATCCGGGTCAGCTCCTCCTTGGGGAGGACCTTGCCGGTCGGGTTCGACGGGGAGTTGAGCCAGAGGAGCTTCAGGCCCTCGGGGTCCAGCGTCGTGGGGTCGTCGTAGGTCTCGTACTCGGCGCGGGCCAGGCGGGCGCCGACCTCGTACGTCGGGTACGCGAGGCGCGGGTAGGCCACGCGGTCGCCGGGGCCGAGGCCCAGCTGGGTCGGGAGCCAGGCGACGAGTTCCTTGGAGCCGACGATCGGGAGGACGTGGCGGTGGGTCACGTCGCGGGCGCCGAGGCGGCGCTCCACCCAGCCCGTGATCGCGTCACGCAGTGCCGGTGTGCCCCAGACCGTCGGATAGCCGGGCGAGTCGGCCGCGGCGATCAGCGCTTTCTGGATCAGGTCGGGAACCGGGTCCACCGGGGTGCCGACCGACAGGTCGACGATGCCGTCCGGGTGCGCCGCGGCCGTCTTCTTGTACGGCTCCAGCTTGTCCCAGGGGAAGGTGGGCAGGCGGTCGGTGACTGCGGACACGATCTCTGACTCGCTTTCTGGTGCGTGCACCCCACACGTGCGCGCCGCACAGCCGTCGTCGGACCGCCGTACGGCAAACGCCTCGGCCCCGCAGGGCGCTGACCGGGCGTGATCAGGCCGTACGGGACCGAGGCGGCGCGCGTCTGTGCGGGCCGCTCTTACTGGTTCTGCGGCGGCAGCGCGGCGACGAAGGGGTGGTCGCGCTCGATCAGGCCCAGCTTGCTGGCGCCGCCCCTGGGAGCCGAGCTCGTCGAAGAACTCGACGTTCGCCTTGTAGTAGTCCTTCCACTCCTCGGGAGTGTCGTCCTCGTAGAAGATCGCCTCGACCGGGCACACCGGCTCACAGGCTCCGCAGTCGACGCATTCGTCCGGGTGGATGTACAAGGACCGGGAGCCCTCGTAGATGCAGTCGACCGGGCACTCCTCGATGCACGCCTTGTCCTTGACGTCGACACAAGGCTGCGCGATGACGTAGGTCACGCTGTCGTTCCTCCTCGATAGGGCGCTGGCGGGCCTCCGTAGGCTCCGCCGCCAGGCGCGCTGGAGCGCGGCGTCGTCCATGCCCGCACCTAGTATCTCCGTTCCGGGGCGTGATCCATACAGGAGGGGTGAACAGACCTGTGGAAATCTCTGCGGCCGGACGACTCGAGGTCCGGATCACCGCTGCTGACGTGGGCAAACGGGTGTCCGTGAGGTGCTTGAGAGCCGCTGAAGACACGACGGAGAAGTTCACCGACACGGTGGGTGTTCTCACATCATGGGACAGCGGTGTGGTGACGATCACACGTAAGGATGGCGAGTCCGTCCGTATTTCGGAATCCACGCTGGTAGCGGGCAAGGTCGTCCCGGCGGCCCCGGCACGCCGCCGGGGCCCTCAGCGTCGTACGCCGAACTCGCCCGTGTCTCCTCGCGCGCGTGGCGGCCGGTGGAGAGTGAGCGGCTCGGCGAGTGGGAGCTGCGCGCCGCCGCCGGCTTCACCCGGCGCGCCAACTCAGTCCTCCCGCTCGGCGATCCCGGCGTGCCCCTCGACGAGGCCCTGACCGCCGTACGACGGTGGTACGGCGACCGGGGCTGCCCGCGTACGTCCAGACCGCGACGGGGGCGGAGGGCACGCAGGAGCTGCTCGGCGCCGAGCTCGAACGGCGTGGCTGGACCCGTGAGGTCACCGCCGAGTTGTGGATCGGGGCGCTGGCCCCCGTCGCCGACCGCGCCGACGCCTCCGGGGTCGAGCTGTCCCGGGCCGCCGACGAGGCGTGGCTCGCCCGGTACCAGCGCAAGGGCGTCAGCGAGGTGGCCCTCAAGGTGCTGGGCAGCGGCCCCTCGGTGTGGTTCGCGACCGTTCCCGGCGAGGGTGCCGAGCCTGCGGCCATCGGGCGGTGTGTCGTCGACGGGCGGTGGGCCGGGTTCGCCGCCGTCGAGGTCGATCCGGCGCTACGGCGGCGGGGGCTCGCCTCGGTCGTCATGGCCGCGTTGGCCTCACGGGCGCTGGAGGAGGGGGCTTCGGCCGCGTGGTTGCAGGTCGAGGCGGAGAACGCGGGGGCGCGGGCGCTGTACTCCGGGATGGGATTCTCCACGCATCACGCCTATCACCACTACCGCGACGGTTCGTCGTGAACGGGTTCGGGTTCGAGTTCGCCGCGTCGTCGCCCTGCCCTCCGTCGGCTGAACGGGCGGCTGAGGTACGGCAGTTGTTCGCGGAGGAGGCTCGGTCCGGGCGGCCCGATCTCGCGACGCTGTGTCTGTTGGTGGGGGCCTCGGCGGACGGCGGGCTCGACGACGCGGGCATCGACTCGGCGCAGGTGGAGCTGGATCGGCTCGCCGGGCAGGTTCCGTTCCGGCCGGGGGCGCCGTTGGCCTGGGCGGAGGCGTTGCGTCAACTGCTGGGCGTGCGCTTCGAGTTCAGGGGCTCGGCGGGTGACTATCAGCGGCTGGAGTCGTCGTTGCTGCATGCGGTGTTGCGGCGGCGGCGTGGGTTGCCGATCTTGCTGTCCGTGGTGTGGATGGAGGTTGCTCGGCGGGCGGGGGCGCCGGTGTACGGGGTCGGGTTGCCTGGGCGTTTCGTGGTGGGGTTCGGGGCGGGGACGAGCGGGTGCTGGCCGATCCCTTCGACGGGGGCGGGTTCTGTCAGGGGTGACGCGGAGACGTTGGTCGGGGCTACGCTGCGGCCCTCCATGCTGGAGCCCGCGAATCCCCTTGATGTGGTCGTGCGGGTTCTCAACAACATCCGGGCATGGGCGGCGGCTCGGCCCGAGCAGTCTGAAGTTGCTCTGTGGGCCGTGGAGTTGGCGTTGCTGCTGCCTTCGCACCCCGCGCGGTTGCGGTATGAGCGGGCTCAACTGCTGGTTCAGCGGGGGATTTCCTCACCGGGGCGGCCGAGTTGGATGCCTATGCCGAGGTCGTGGGTGCCGTGGATGAATCTGCTGCGGATCGGGTGCGGGGGCAGGCTTCTTCGGCTCGGGCGATGCTGAACTGACCTTCGCCCGTTCGCCGTTGGGGCTTTGGCTGTTGTGCGTCTGCGGGCGCGTCGTGGCTGGTCGCGCAGTTCCCCGCGCCCCTTGAGGGAGATGCTGCTGGACTGTGTTTTACAGCCAGCCCTTTTCCCTTGCGATCCTTACCGCCTCTGCCCTGTTCCGTACCGCCAGCTTCTGGATTGCCGTCGAGAGGTAGTTGCGGACCGTGCCCTGGGAGAGGTGGAGGGCCGTTGCCAGTTCGGCGTTCGTCGAGCCGTCCGCCGCAGCCCGGAGTACTTCCCGTTCGCGGTCGGTCAGCGGGTTGGCGCCTTCCGCCAGGGCCGCCGCGGCCAAGGTGGGGTCGATGACTCGCTCCCCGGCGAGTACCTTCCGTACCGCTGCCGCCAGTTGGGCCGCCGGGGCGTCCTTCACGAGGAAGGCGTCCGCTCCCGCTTCCATCGCGCTGCGCAGGTAGCCGGGCCGGCCGAAGGTCGTCAGGACGACCAACTTCACCCCGGGGAGCGCCTTGTGGACCTGGGCCGCCGCCTCGATGCCTGTGCAGCCGGGCATCTCGATGTCGAGGAGGGCCACGTCCACGGTGTGCTGTCGTGCCGCTGCCAACACCTCGTCGCCGCGGGCGACTTGGGCGACGACCTCGATGTCGTCCTCCAGGCCGAGCAGGGCGGCCAGTGCCTCGCGGACCATCGACTGGTCCTCGGCGAGGAGGACCTTGATCGTACGGCTCATGCGGGCGATCCTACGTCCGCCGCCGTGAGCGATGCGCCCGCGGGCACCCGTGCCACCAGCCGGAAGCCGTGTTTGAGGCGGGTCGCCTCCAGGGTGCCGCCGGCCTTCTCCAGGCGCTCGGTGAGGCCGGTGAGTCCGTTGCCGGGGCCCTTGCCCGAGCCGCCCGAGCCGTTGTCCTCGACGGAGAGTTCCAGCATCGGGCCGTCCAGGGTCTGGCGGCGGACCAGTTCGACCACGCAGCGCTGGGCGCCGCTGTGCCGTACGACGTTGGTGATCGCCTCGCGCAGGGCCCAGGCGAGGGCCGATTCGCTGTCCTCGGTCACCGTCGTCAGGTCGGGTTCGGTGGGCAGGTCCGCGATGACTCCCGCCGCCGTCAACGCGACCTGGGCGCCCGCCAGTTCGCCGGCGAGGCGGGGGCGGCGGTAGCCGGTGACGGCCTCGCGGACGTCCACCAGGGCCTGGCGGCTGACCTGTTCGATGTCGGCGACCTGCTGGGCCGCCTTGTCGGGGTGGTCGGGGAGCATCCGGCCGGCCAGTTCGCTCTTCAGGGTGATCAGGGAGAGGGAGTGGCCCAGCAGGTCGTGCAGGTCGCGGGCCAGGCGCAACCGCTCCTCGTTGGCCGCGAGTTGGGCCACCGTGGCGCGTGCCTTGCGCAACTCGACCGTCGTGCGCACGAGTTGCCGTACGCCTGTCATCGAATAGCCCACCAGCAGCACGATCAGGAACAGGCCCCAGGCCTCGTCCAGGTCGTCGACGAACCACCCGGCCAGCATCATCGCGGCCGTGGTCAGCGGGATCGTCCAGTACGCGGCCCGCAGCGGGAGAGTCACCCCGCAGGTGACGGAGACGTACACGAAGAGGCCGAGCCAGGAATCGCCGAGGCTGAGGGCCAGGGCGACGGCCAGGACCCACAGCACGGCGACCATGGCACCGACGAGCCAGCCGGAGTAGGGGCGGCCCATGGTGCGGAAGACGACCGCCAGATAGATCCCGGTGAAGGCCAGCAGGCCCACCCAGCCGGCCGTCGTGGCCGCGGTGGTGTGGTGGTCGGCCAGCAGGTCCTGCACGGGCGCGCCGAGAAAGACCAGCCAGGGCAGGATCCACACCAGCTTGCGCAGCAGCTCGCCCCGGTCGCGGGGCGGCTGTCCGATCCGGATCAGCCGCTCCGCCCTTGCCTTCTCCGGCAGCGGGTCCTCGGTCATCGCGCTCACGCCTTCAGCGTGTCCTTCCGGTACAGCCAGGCCGCCCCGCCCGCGAAGAGCGCGAAGTAGACGACGAGGAGGGTGATGTCCTTGGCGCGGGGTGTCTGGCTCTGCTCGATCGCCTGCCCCAGCGCAGCGTACGCGTGCGTGGGCAGCCACTTCGCGATGGACTGCAACCAGTCGGGGAACGTCGTCGCGGGCATCCACAGGCCGCCCAGCATCGACAGACCGAAGTAGGTGATCATCGTGATCGGCCGGACCGCGTCCCCGCTCGCCATGTACCCGATGGCCACCCCGAGCGCGGCGAAGACCAGGCTGCCGGCCCAGATCGCGGCGGTCAGCGCGAGCCACTGCCAGGCGTCCAGCCGTACGTCCTTCACGGTCGCGGCGACGATGAACACGACGACGATGGAGGGCAGGCTCACCACGGCGGCGCTGGCCGTCTTCGCGATCACATAGCCGCGCCCGGGCAGCGTGGTGAGCCTCAACTGCCGTACCCAGCCGCTCTCCCGCTCCTTCGCGATGCGCTCGCTGTTGCCCATCAGGACGGCGGTCAGGGCGCCGAAGGAGGCCATGGAGACCATCATGTAGGTGGCGACCGTCAGGCCCGTGCCGTCGATCTTGTCCGTGCTGCCCGCGCTGCCCGCGATCAGCAGGAACAGGGCCGAGGGGTAGATCACCGAGAAGAAGAGGAACTTGCGGTTCCGCAGGGCGCGGGTGAGTTCCAGTTTGATCAGGCTGTTCATGACTGCTTGGCCTCCTCGGCGGCGGTGATGGCGACGAAGGCCTGCTCCAGGCCGAGCCCGGCGACTTCGAGGTTGCGGGGGTAGACGCCCAGGCCGTAGAGCGCGTGGACGGTCGCGTCCGCGTCGGTGGACTGGATGCGGATCGTGGAGCCGCTTATGTCGATGCTGGTGAGGAACGGGAGGGACCGCAGGGGGCCTCGTCGATCTCGCCCTCCAGGTCGAAGGCGACCTTGCGCGCGCCCGCCTTCGCCTTGATCTCGGCGGCGGTGCCGTCCGCCAGCAGCCGGCCGCGGTGCAGGACCAGCACGCGGTCCGCGATGGCGTCGGCCTCTTCGAGGTAGTGGGTGGCGAAGAGGACCGTACGGCCCTGGTCGGCCTGTTCGCGCATGGTGGCCCAGAAGGCCTGACGGGCGGTGACGTCCATGCCGGTGGTCGGCTCGTCGAGCACGATCAGGTCGCTGTCGCCCGCCGTCGCGAGGGCGAAGCGGACGCGCTGGGCCTGGCCGCCGGAGAGCTTGTTGACCTTGCGGTCGGCGATCTGCGCGATGCCCGCACGGGCGATCACGTCTCCGACCTTGTACGGCTTCGGGTGCAAGTCGCAGGCCAGCCTGACCAGTTCACCGACGGTGACCTCGTCCATCAGCCCGCCGCTCTGGAGCATCGCGCCCACCCGCCCGGCGACGATGGCCTCCCGCGGGCTGGTCCCGAAGACCTCGACCTTCCCGGTGTCGGCCTGCTTGAGCCCGAGCAGCAGATCCAGGGCGGTCGACTTCCCGGCCCCGTTCGGCCCCAGCAGGGCCACCGTCTCCCCGGGTGCAGCACGAGCGACAGCCCGTCGACGGCCCGCACCTCGCCGTAGCTCTTGCTCACCTGATCGAACCCCACCACCGCTGTGGTCGCGGTCCCCGCTGTTGTCGTCATGCCACCCATCGTGGCGTCCGATGGCCACCGCCTGGCAGTGTCGGCGGTCCGGTGTGCCGCATGACAGATGTCACGCGGAGCGGATGACGCAAAAGCCGGCCGGAGGAGCATCCCTCACGTATTGCCGGTCACGAGATACTTGTGACCGTTGTATTCGATCCAAATATCAATGGCCTTGTGATCGGCGAAATTCTTCGAGCAGTAGACCCAATTACCGGAACCGGACTTGCTGATGCACTTTCCTTTACGGTTTCCCGTAAGCCAGTACCCGGTGACGGACTTGCCGTCCTTCTTCTCGTCTCTCACATAAATGCCGTCGTCGCCCCGATCGAAGCAGATGCGCCCGCTCGGGCTGCCGATGGCACAGGCATCGCCCTGCTGATTGAAATAACCGAGTTCGTCCAGGTCGTAGGCAGTTTCAATTCCGGTGTTGACCTCCCATGAGGCCGCCGAGGCGGACCCTGTGAACACACCAAGAATTCCAATGGCTGCAGCAGTCGAAACGATCGGTACAGCAAAACGACGTCTCCCATTTCCCCCTCATGTTGGCGGATTGCAGAATATCACTGCACTGCGAGAGGAATGGTGACGATACGCGCTGCTGGCGTCTTTCCGCGCAACGCCTCGCGCAGGCCGACAGCGATGTCCGACGATGCCACGGGTGTCTTCGAACCGTTTCCGCGCTCGAAAAGCACGCCGTCGAACGTGTTGCCGTAGAGCTTCTTCAGCACGTCGAGGTCGTAGTGCTCGACCAGCTTGCCGTTGACGGCCCGCACACTCAGGAACTTGTAGATCGAATTCTGCGGACTAAACGACACCGAGTGCGTGGCGTCCGTCCGGATCGTCACGTTGGCCGACATCGCCGGCTCCGCGAACGCCTTCATCTCGCGGTCGACCTCGGCGTTCGAGACCGTCGGCTGTTTGGTGGTCGTCGGGACGGTCACCGGGGTGGCCGTGCCGGTCTCCACCTCGTTGCGGTACGCCTCCTCGACGGCCTGGGTGGACGCGGTCGCGTCGATCGCCTTGCCCGCCTTGCCGTAGACGGCGACCGCCTTGCCGGACGTGAACCGGATCGTGCCCTCGGTGACCGCGCCGGAGCCGGAGCCGCCGCCGAGGTCGCCGAGCGCGGCGGCGAGCTTCTCCTCGTCGACCGGCATGACGGGCGCGACGACCCGGTGCTGGCCGAAGAGCGAGCCGATCACGGAGACCGGGTTGTAGTCGCTGGTCGCGGCCGCGCTGACCGTCGCCGTGGTGTCGAACTGCAGGCCCGCCTGGTCCGGCTTGAGCGAGACCGTCCTGCCGCCGACCGACAGCTTCAGCGGCTTGTTCACGCGGTCGCCGAACGCGTCGTCGAGCTTCTTGACGGCGTCGTCCCGCGTGCCGCCGCCGATGTCGAGGCCGAGCACGGTGGTGCCCTTGGGCACGTCGGTGTGGTTCATCAGCAGACCGGCACCGTAGGCGCCGCCCGCGATGACGAACACGCCGACGCAGAGCAGGACCAGCTTGCTGCGGCCCTTCTTCTTTTTCTTCGCGCTCTTGCCCGCGTTCTTCCCGGCGGGCGCGCTCTGCGCCGCACCGGGCTCGGGGAGCTTCGGGGGCGTGTGCGGCAGCGGTCCGTCCGGGTGGGTGCCCGGGGCGAACGGCGAGGTGCCGTTGCCGGGGATCACCGGCATACCGCTGGTGACGGTGTGTCCGGAGACCTGGTCGGCGGGGGCGCCGTAGCCGGGGCCACCGGGTTCGGGGGCCGGCTTCTGCGGGGTGAGGATCGCGGTGTCGTCGCTGAGACCGCCACCGGGGATCATCCCGCCGGGGAGGCTCGCGCCGCCGGGGGTGCCCTGGCCGATGCCGGGGGCGTGCTCTGACCGCCGGGGCCACCAGGGCCGCCGGGACCGCCGGGACCGTTCGGGCCCCTGCCGCGACCGCCGTGGCGGCCGGTGGAGGCACCCGGGGTGCCAGGGCCACCGGCGCCGTTCATGCCGCCCGGTGCACCCGGTCCGTCCCCGTAGCCGCTGAGCGCGCCCTGTGCCCCGCCTGTGGGGCCGGGCGGCAGCATGAGGCCGTCGCCGGTGACCGGACCGCCGGTGGGGCCTGCGGGGCCCTCGGGGCCGCCGTGACCGCCCCGCCCGTTCGGGCCGTTGAAACCGTTGGGTCCACCGGGACCGCTCGGACCGCCAGGACCGCCGGGGGCCATGCCCTGGCCGTTCGGGCCGGGGAACTGCTCGGCGCGCCCGCCGGGACCGTTGCCCCGGGGAATCCGCCCAGCTCGCCCTGGCCGTTCGGCTCAGGGTAACCGCCTTGACCGCCCTGGCCGTTGGGCCCGGGAAACCGGCCTGCTGTCCGTTGTCGGAGAAGTACGGCAGGTCGTCGCGCCGGGGTTCACCGGGGCCGCCGCCGTTCGGGCCGCCGCCGTGGGAACCGCCGTTGGCGCGGGATCCCGCTCCCAGCGCCTCGGTCACGTCGAAGGACCCGGTGCCGCCACCGTGCCCGGGGGCGACGGGTCCGGCCCCGGTGGCACCGCCGATGCCGGCGCCGTTCGTACCGCCGTTCGCGGCGGCCTGGCGGGCGGCGCCCGTCACGTTCATGCCGCCGACCACGCCACCGGGACGACCGGCACCCGGCCGGCCCGCACCCGCAGCGCCGGGCGCACCGGCGACCGGCGCGCTCGGGCTGCCCGCGGCCGAACCGCCCGGAATCCCGGCGCCGTTGGTGCCGCCACCGCCCTGACCGCCCTTGGCGGGGCCGGACTTGCGGGGTGCGAACCAGTCGCTGGTCTTCTCCTCGGCTGTGGGCAGGGCGAGTTCGGCGCCCGGCTCGACCGGGCGCGTGGGCAGCGCGGAACTCGGCAGCTGCACCTCGGCGGTCGTGGAGCCGTCGGCGGACTCGGTGTCCGCGACGGGCGTGCGCACGACGACCGGCGGAATGGGCCGCGAACCGGGGATGTTGATCCGGATCCGGGTCGTCAGCGTCGTCTCGGTCTTGCGTTCCTCCGGCTGCGCGGCCGAACGCCCGGCATCCGTACGGTCGTCGGAAGCCGCCGGCGTCCCGTACGGCGGGGTCCCCGAGGGGTAAGCGGCTCCGCCGCGCCCGTCGGGCCCGGAGGACGGAGTGTCAGTTTCACGACTCAAGGCAGGTTCTCCCGGTTGGCTCCGCCGCCCGACACCCACGGGCGACTCGGCGGCGCGCACCACCATACTGGCCACTTCTTGGCGGTATCCCACGGCCGCTGGGGAAACCCACACCGGACTCGCACGCGCGCGTCACCGCGAAGTGGTACGTCACTTGCCAAGTCGGACGTCAGGGCTGCTTGGTTGCCGCCCCAAACCCAACGTGGCGCACATCACAGCTACGACCATCCCGCCGAGCAGGAACAGATAGGAACCGACACCCGCGCCGAACAGGAAGTCGCCCTCCGGGCGGCTCGCGGTGAGCAGGATGACGGCGACCATCCAGCCGGCGGCGGGCGCCACGGCCCCGCCTCTGCCCCCGGCCGCTCTCGCCCCGCCGAGGAACAGTCCGCCCGCTCCCACGAGTGCGAGCAGCAGCCCGCCGGGGAACCACGCGGCCTGCACCAGCGCCCCGGCCGTCCCGACGACCGCGCCGAGCACGAAGAGCCCGGCGTAGGCCAACACCCGTAGCGTGGACGGCCGTTGCAGCGGCTGGGCGAGCAGGCTCCCGCCGTTGTTGGCGCTCATCACAGGTCCAGCCCTTCGAAGAGATCGGTCTCGGGTGCCGACCCACCGGGTTCCCCGCGGACCAACTCGTAGTACTCGGTGGGGAAGATCGGCTGCGCGAGGTCGTTCGACAACGCGAAGTACGGTGCTCCCGGGGCGACTTCGATCTGCGTGGCGTGCGCGCGCATGGCCGCGGTCTTGGCGTCGGCGTAGGCGGTGCCGTCGATCACGGCGGTGATCCGCCCGTCGTCCACGACTCCCGGCACGTCGTCCACGGCGGCCGCTTCGGTGAAGGGCAGCTCCGGCAGCGCGTCCCGCAGCCGCGCGAAGCCGTCTTCCACGACGGTCCGGGGGCGCGGTTCCAGTAGACCTTGGCGATCGACTGCCCGGCGTCCGCGGCGAGTTCGGCGGCGCGCATGGCGACGCGGTGGGCCTGGATGTGGTCGGGGTGGCCGTAGCCGCCGTCGGGGTCGTAGGTGATCAGGACCTGGGGGCGGGTCTCGCGGATCACCTCGACGAGGTGATCCGCGGCCTCGTCGACGTCGGCGCGCCAGAAGCAGGCCGGGTCGTCGTTGTCCGGGGTGCCCATCATCCCGGAGTCGCGGTAGCGGCCGGGGCCGCCCAGGAGGCGGTGGTCAAGGACGCCGAGCGCCTTCATGGCGGCGGTCAGCTCGCGCTCCCGCTCCTCGGCCAGTGCGGTACCCGACAGCTGCCGCAGTGCGGGCGGGATGACCTCGCCGCGCTCTCCGAGGGTGCACGTGACCAGCGTCACGTGGGCACCCTCGGCCGCGTACTTGGCCATCGTCGCGCCGTTGTTGATCGACTCGTCGTCCGGGTGCGCGTGCACCAGCAGCAGACGACGGGCTGGCAGTTCCGTCATGAGCCCACCCTAAAGGTGAGCCGTCAGAACTTGATGCTGCCGATCATGCTCGCGATGTTCGTCGTCAGATCGCTGATCGTGGGCGCGATGGTCGACGAGGCCAGATAGAACCCGAGGAGGACACAGACGACCGCGTGCCCGCCCTTCAGCCCTGATTTCTTGACCAGAAGGAAGACGACGATCGCCAGCAGCACCACCGCCGAAATCGAGAGTGCCACGGCGGCTCACCTCCAATGATCCCAGGGACTAGGGGTCGGACTATGGGGGCAATGGATCCATGGGGCGGATCCGTAGAGCAAATCGGTACAGCAAATCCATACAGGAGCCAGCAGGTTCATACCCACGCAGCGCTAGTGATCATAACTATCCGCGCTCGCGCATCGCTCGGCGCACAGCCGCACAAGGGGGCGCATGGCCAATATGGTCGGGGCATGACGACCGAGGCTGACTCCTTCCCCCGACGGCACGCCCGTACCCAGCGGTTCACGCTCGGCGCGCCGCGCGCGTTCACCGTGTCACCTGACGGTTCCCGGGTCGTGTTCCTGCGCTCGCCCTCCGGCACGGACCGGGCGAACGCCCTGTGGGTGCTCACCCCGGCGGACGGCGAGGAGCGCGTGGCGGCCGACCCGCGCGCCCTCCTGGGCGGCGCCTCGGAGCACCTCTCCCCGAGGAGCGGGCCCGCCGCGAACGCACCCGCGAGGGCGGTGCGGGGATCGTCGGCTACGCCACCGACAGCGAGGCCGAGCTGGCGTCTTTCGCCTTGTCAGGGCGGCTTTTCAGCACGGACCTGAAGTCGGGCGCGGCACGCGAACTCCCGGTCCCGGGACCGGTGATCGACCCCCGCCCGTCCCCGACGGACAGCACATCGCGTACGTCACCGGCGGCGCCCTGCGGGTCGTGGGGGCCGACGGCGAGGGCGACCGGGCGCTCGCCGAGCCGGAGTCGGAACAAGTCACCTACGGTCTGGCCGAGTTCATCGCGGCCGAGGAGATGAGCCGGACGCGGGGCTTCTGGTGGTCGCCGGACGCGGACCGACTGCTGGTCGCACGCGCCGACGACACGCCGGTACGGCGCTGGTGGATCGCCGACCCGGCCCACCCGGAGCGCGAGCCGCAGCAGGTCGCGTACCCGGCGGCGGGCACGGCCAACGCGGACGTACGGCTGTATGTGATCGGCCTCGACGGGTCGCGCACGGAGGTCGCCTGGGACCGGGCGCGGTACCCGTATCTGGCGCGAGTGCACTGGTCAGCGGCGGGTGCGCCGCTGCTGCTCGTACAGGCCCGGGACCAGCGCAGCCAGCTGTTCCTCGCCGTCGAGCCGGGCTCAGGGGCGACCCGGATGGTGCATGCCGACGAAGATCCAGTTTGGCTTGATCTTTTCCCTGGCGTGCCGTGCTGGAGCCCCTCGGGACGGCTCGTGCGGATCGCCGACGAGGGGGCGCCCGGGTGCTGTCGGTGGGTGAACGCCTGCTCACAGGGCCGCAGTTGCACGTCCGCGCGGTGCTGGACGTCTCCGACGACAACGTGCTGATCTCCGCGTCGGCGGGCGAGGACGCGCCCACTCCGGAGACCGGCGAGGTGCATGTCTACCGCGTCAACGAGCTCGGCCTGGAGCGCCTCTCGCAGGAACCCGGTGTGCACTCGGCGGTCCGCGCCGGGGCGTGACCGTGCTGCTCTCGGCGGTGCCGGACCGCCCGGGGACGCAGGTCCAGGTGCTGCGCGAGGGCAAGAAGACGGTGCCGGTCGCGTCGTACGCCGAAGATCCGGGGCTGTCCCCGCGCATCACGTTCACCGAGGGGGCGCACGGCGCGTCCCGTGCGCCCTGCTTATGCCACAGGACTACGACGGCAGCGGCCCGCTTCCGGTTCTGCTGGACCCCTACGGCGGTCCGCACGGCCCCGGGTGGTCGCCGCGCACAACGCGCACCTCACCTCGCAGTGGTTCGCCGACCAGGGTTTCGCGGTCCTCGTCGCCGACGGCCGCGGCACCCCCGGCCGCTCACCGGCCTGGGAGAAGGCCGTCCACCGCGACTTCACGGTCTCCCTGGACGACCAGATCGACGCCCTCCAGGACCTCGCGAAGTCCCACCCGCTGGACCTCTCCCGGGTGGCCATCCGCGGCTGGTCGTACGGGGGTTGGCTCGCCGGACTCGCCGTGCTGCGCCGCCCGGACGTCTTCCACGCGGGCATCGCGGGCGCCCCGGTGACCGACTGGCGCCTCTACGACACCCACTACACGGAGCGGTACCTCGGCGACCCGGCCAAGGACCCGGAGTCGTACGCGAAGAGCAGTCTCGTCACGGAGGACGGCCTGTCGTCCCCGGCGGACCCGCAGCGGCCCCTGATGGTCGTGCACGGCCTCGCGGACGACAACGTGGTGGTCGCCCACACCCTGCGGCTGTCCTCCGCGCTCCTGGCCGCCGGCCGGCCGCACGAGGTCCTCCCACTGTCCGGCGTGACCCACATGACCCCGCAGGAACAGGTCGCGGAAAACCTGCTGCTGCTCCAAGTGGACTTCCTGAAGCGGTCGTTGGGGCTGGCCTAGGTGCGGCAACGGACCGGGGCGACATGGCGCGCCCCGGTCCGTTTACGGCACCCGCACGGCCGTACGTCATTCAGATTGACTCGTCCGTATATCGAGACCGGGTCGGCCGAGTTGCCTGCGTGTTAACGCGGTTGATGCCGGTTTGTGGGGTTATTCCGCCCCCTGATCAAGATCGCCCAGGGGTTCCGTCGGCGGCAGGTCCCGCGGTACGACCGTCTTCTCCTCGGCGAAGTGACAGGCCGAGTCGTGCGCCGCGGGCCCGCTCACGAGCCGGAACTCGGCCGGTACCGCGAGCAGCGGCACCTCCAGCGAGCAGCGCTCCCGCGCCTTCCAGCACCGGGTGCGGAACCGGCACCCGGAGGGGATCTTCGTCGGCGACGGCACGTCGCCCGACAGGATGATCCGCTCCCGGTGCTCGCGCGCGTCCGGGTCGGGCACGGGCACGGCGGACAGCAGCGCCTGGGTGTACGGGTGCGTCGGGTGGTCGTAGATCTCGGCGTCCCTGCCGATCTCCACGATCCGGCCGAGGTACATGACCCCGACCCGGTCCGAGATGTGCCGGACGATCGACAGGTCGTGCGCGATGAAGATGTAGGAGAGGTCGAACTCGTCCTGGAGGCGGTCGAGGAGGTTGATCACCTGCGCCTGGACGGAGACGTCGAGCGCGGAGACGGGTTCGTCGGCGACGATGACCTCGGGGCGCAGCGCCAACCCCGTGCGATGCCGATGCGTTGGCGCTGGCCGCCGGAGAACTGGTGCGGATACCGGTTGATGTACTCGGGGTTGAGCCCGACCACGTCCAGCAGATCCTGAACTTTCTTGCGCCGGTCGCCCTTTGGCGCGACTTCGGGGTGGATCTCGTACGGCTCCCCGATGATGTCGCCCACCGTCATGCGGGGGTTGAGGGAGGTGTACGGGTCCTGGAACACCATCTGGATGTTGCGGCGCGCGGCCTTCAGGGCCTTGCCCGACATCCGGCTGATGTCCTCGCCCTTGAACTTGATCGACCCTCCGTCGGCCGCTCAAGGTTGACCAGCATCTTGGCGACGGTTGATTTGCCGCAGCCGGACTCCCCGACGATGCCGAGCGTCTCGCCCCGGTCGAGCGTGAAGTCCACGCCGTCGACGGCCTTGACGGCACCGACCTGCTTCTTGAAGAGGATGCCCTGGGTCAGGGGTAGTGCTTGACGAGCCCCTCGACCTCCAGGATCGGCTCAGCCATTGAGGCACTCCCTCCAGAAGTGGCAGGCGCTGCCCCGGTGTTGATCCACCTCGTACAGCTCGGGTTCGTCGGTCCGGCACACGTCCTGGGCCATCGGACAGCGCGGGTTGAAGGCGCAGCCGGGCGGGATGTGCATCAGGTTCGGCGGCAGGCCCTTGATCGCGTAGAGCTCCTGGCCCTTCTGGTCCAGGCGCGGGATCGAGTCCAGCAGGCCCTTGGTGTACGGGTGGGCGGGCGCCTTGTAGATGTCGTGGACGGGGGCCGACTCGACGATCCGGCCCGCGTACATCACGGCGATCTTGTCGGCGACGTCGGCGACGACCCCGAGGTCGTGGGTGATGAGGATGAGCCCCATGTGCAGCTCGCGCTGCAACTCCGCGAGCAGGTCCATGACTTGGGCCTGCACGGTGACGTCGAGGGCGGTGGTGGGTTCGTCGGCGATGATGAGCGCCGGCTCCAGGGCGAGCGCCATGGCGATCATGATGCGCTGGCGCATACCGCCGGAGAACTGGTGCGGATAGTCCCGGACGCGCTGTGCGGCACCCGGGATGCGCACCCGGTCCATCAGCTCGACCGCCTTGGTGCGCGCGTCCTTTCGGGACATCCCCGGTGCACGGTGAACATCTCGCCGAGCTGGTCGCCCACGGAGAGCACGGGGTTGAGCGAGGACAGCGCGTCCTGGAAGATCATCGCCATCTCGGCGCCGCGGACCTTGCGCCGCTCTTCCTCCTTGAACTTCAGCAGGTCCTTGCCCCGGAAGAGGATCTCCCCGCCGGTGATCTTCCCCGGCGGGGTGTCGAGGATCCCCATGACGGCCTGCGCGGTCACGGACTTCCCGGACCCCGACTCCCCAGCACGGCGAGGGTCTCCCCCTCGTCCACGCTGTAGTTGACGCCGTTGACGGCCTTGGCGACCCCGTCCCTGGTCCTGAACTCCACGTGCAGGTCCCGCACTTCGAGCAGCATGACGCCGGTCACCTCAGCTTCGGGTCGAGGGCGTCGCGCACCGCGTCGCCGAGCATGATGAACGCGAGGACCGTGATCGCCAGGGCTCCGGCGGGCCAGAGCAGCATGTGCGGGGCGTTGCGGATGTACTGGGAGGCGGCCGAGATGTCGATGCCCCAGCTGACCGTGGGTGGCTTCAGCCCCACTCCGAGGTACGACAGGGTCGCCTCCAGCGAGATGTAGGTACCGAGCGCGATGGTGGCGACGACGATCACCGGGGCGATCGCGTTCGGGGTGATGTGCCGTAGCAGCAGGCGGGAGTTGGAGGCGCCGAGCGCCCGCGCGGCCTGGACGTAGTCGTTCTGCTTGGCGGTGATGACCGAGCCGCGCGCGATACGGGAGATCTGCGGCCAGCCGAGCAGCACCATGAACCCGATGACCGGCCAGACCGTGTTGCTCGTGACCACGGACAGCAGCACCAGGCCGCCGAGGACCACCGGGATCGCGAAGAAGATGTCCGTGAGCCGGGACAGGATCGAGTCCCACACCCCGCCGAAGAACCCGGCGAGCCCGCCCAGCACCGACCCGAAGATCGCCACCCCCAGCGTGGCGAGGACGCCGACCGTCACCGACGTACGGGTGCCGTAGACCGTGCGCGTGTAGACGTCGCAGCCCTGGCCGTCGTAGCCGAAGGGGTGGCCCGGCTGGGAGCCCTCCTGGGCCTTGGCGAGGTCGCACTTGAGGGGTTGCCCGAGGCGATCAGCGAGGGCCAGAGGGAGATGACGACCAGGAAGAGGATGACCAGCGCGGAGATGATGAAGACGGGGTTGCGGCGCAGGTCGCGCCAGGCGTCCGACCACAGGGAGCGGGGTTTGCCCGCGGGCCCTGTGCCCTCCGGGCCGCCCGGAGTCCTCTCCAGCGTCTCCGCCTCGCTCGTGGCGAGGTCCATCGCGCCGCCCATACCGGTCCCGGCGATGGCGCGATCCTGCTCGAACGGCTGCTCAGGCATAGCGGATCCTCGGGTCGAGTACGGCGTAGAGGAGGTCGACGAGCAGGTTGGCGACCAGGAAGACCAGGACGAGGACGGTCACGAAGCCGACCACGGTCTGGGTGTTCTGGCGGACGATCCCCTGGTAGAGCTGGTAGCCGACCCCGTGGATGTTGAAGATCCGCTCGGTGACGATCGCGCCGCCCATCAGGGCGCCGATGTCGGTGCCGATGAAGGTGACCACCGGGATGAGGGAGTTGCGCAGCAGGTGCCGGACGATCACCCGGCGCCTCGGCAGGCCCTTCGCGACGGCCGTACGGACGTAGTCGGAGCGCCGGTTCTCCGCGATGGACGTCCGGGTCAGCCGGGTCACGTACGCGAGCGAGACGGAGGCCAACACCAGCCCGGGGACGATCAGTTCGCTGAAGGTCGCCTCCGGGGAGACGGACGGTTTGATCCAGCCCCATTCGACGCCGAGCAGCAGTTGCAGCAGCAGACCGGTGACGAAGGTCGGGATGGAGATGACGACCAGGGTGAGCAGCAGCACGGTGGTGTCGATCGGGCGGCCGCGCTTGAGGCCGGTGACCACACCGAGCGCGATGCCGACGACGATCTCGATGACGATCGCCACGAGGGTCAGCCGGATGGTGACCGGGAACGCGGTCGACATCAGCTCGGTGACCTTCTGGCCGTTGAACGCCGTACCGAAGTCACCGGTGAAGACGTTCCCCATGTAGGTCAGGTACTGCTGCCACACGGGCTTGTCGAGGCCGAACTCCCGCTTGAGCTGGGCGGCGGTCGCCGGGTCGCACTGCCGCTCGCCGCACAGGCCCGCGACGGGGTCGCCCATCACGTTCACCATCAGGAAGATCAACAGTGTGGCGCCGATGAAGACCGGGATCATCTGCAGCAGACGCCGGATTACGTACCGTCCCATGGGGGCTCCGGGGATCGTGGGGCGGCCTCGTGCGAGACCGCCCCTGCCGTCGGCTCAGTTGACCTTGATCTCGTTGTAGACGGGGACGCTGAACGGGTTGAGCGCCACGTTGGAGAGCCGGTCGGAGTAGCCCGCGCTGCCGTTCTGGTACCAGAGCGGGATGGCGGCCATGTTGTCCCGGACGACGCCCTCGGCCTGCTGGAAGAGCTTGATCGCCTTGCTGGTGTCCGTCTCCGCGTTGGCCTGGTCGACGAGCTTGTCGAAGTCCTTGTTGGACCACTTGCCGTCGTTCGAGGAGGCGTTGGTGTAGTAGAGCGGCTGCAGGAAGTTCTGGATGAGCGGGTAGTCCATCTGCCAGCCGGCCCGGAACGGCCCGGTCATCTTGTGCTGGCCGATCTGGTTGCGGAAGTCGGCGAAGGTGCCGACCGGGTTGCCGACGCACGCCTTGTCGTTGCCGAGCGCGTTGTTGATGGAGTTGCACACCGCGTCCACCCACTCCTTGTGCGAGCCCGTGTCCGCGTTGTACGTGATCTTGACCTGGCCGCCGGGGATGCCGCCGCCCTCCTGGACCAGCTTCTTCGCCTCGGTCGGGTTGTACTTGCAGGAGTCCCCGCACAGCCCGTCCTGGAAGCCGCCCGCGGTGCCGAGCACCGGTGAGGTCCAGTCGGTGGCCGGGGTACGGGTCTTCTGGAAGATCGTGTTGGTGATCTGGTCCCGGTTGATGGCCATGGACAGCCCCTGGCGGACCTTGTCCGAGCCGCTCTTGTTCCAGTTCTTGTCGTAGTACGGGAACGCGAGGGTCTGGATGATGCCGGCGGGCGTGTTGATGTACCGGCCACCGAGGTCGCTCTTGACGTTCTTCAGCTGCGAGGCCGGGATGTCGTCGACGAGGTCGAGGTTGCCGGCCATCAGGTCGGTGTAGGCGGTGTTGTTGTCGGTGTAGACCTTGAGGGTCACCCCGCCGTTCTGCGCCTTGTCCGAACCGGTGTACCCGTCCCACTTCTTGAGCTGCATCTGCGAGCCCTTGGTGTACGACGAGATGGTGTACGGCCCGTTGCCGACCGGCTTCTTCAGCCAGGCCGCGTGGTCCGAGAAGAACGTCGACGGCAGCGGCGAGTAGGCCGCGTAGCCCAGGGTGTCCGGGAAGGTCGAGAACTTCTGGGTGAGCTTGATGGTGAAGGTGTCCGTGCCGGTCACCTTCAGCCCGGAGAGCGTGCCGGCGGACTGCGAGCCGCTGTCGGGGTGGACCTTGTCGTAGCCCTCGATGTACCCGAAGAAGTACGCGTTCTTCTGGTTGTTCTTCAGGCTGGCGCCGTAGTTCCACGCGTCGACGAACGACTTCGCGGTGACCGCCTCGCCGTTGCTGAACTTCCAGCCGCTCTTGATGGTGACCGTGAAGTTCTGCGAGTCGGTGGTGTCGATCTTGTCGGCGAGCATGTCCTGGGCCTTGCCGGTCTTCGGGTCGTACCGCTTCAGACCGCGGAAGACCATGTCGAGGACCTTGCCGCCCTGCACCTCGTTGGTGTTGGCCGGCTCCAGTGGGTTCTGCGGGTCTCCCCAGGAGGCGCTGAGCACCGCGCTGCCGTCACCGCCGCCGCCGCTGCTGCTCCTGCCGCCCCCACAGGCGGTCGCCGCAAGGGCTACCGCCGCCGCGCAAGCGGCCCATTTGGCGTGCGTGGCTCCACGCATCGAGTGCCTCCTCAGGAAAGCCGAACCATGCCGATCCATTACCGGCAAATATCGGCTCATAGGGCACATACCGCCTGCGGGCCCACCCGTTCGAGCTACCCGGGGTCCGTTCAGTCGATCTCCCGGGAGGAGCACAATGGATCACCGCGAAGCGATGCAGAACCGTTGGATTGTGACGCCCCGGTGTACGCATTCCGATACAGAGGCGTCCGCATAACGAACTCATTGCCCGTTTAGCGCAGTTGGCCCGATATAAAGCACGGATCGATCACGGCACGCTACCCGCGTAGCTACGGATTGGTCATCACTCGGTAAAGAAGGTAAAGAGAAACCCAAGTCGACCCAGATTTTATTGACCTTGCATGAATTGCGTTGAAAAAGTCCGGCGTAGCCCGTAGGGGAGTGTGCCCTGCGGAGTCTCATTCAGACCCCCTTGGGCCAGGAGCAGCATGATCCCCCAACCTCATCCGCGGTCCCGCTCGAAGTGACCGACGAGAGCCTCGAGAAGTCGATCACTTCTCCCGCCTCGAAGGCCAACGAGAGCCGGTCCCCGGGTCAGCTCGCGTGGCGCCGTTTCAAACGGGACCGTACGGGCGTCATATCGGCGATCATCGTGATCTTCTTCTTCGTGGTCGCGATCGCCGCACCGCTGATATCGAAGCTGTACGGCAAGGACCCGTACACGACGTACGCGAGCCAGGACCCGAGCCTGCTCGACGCCTTCTCGTACCCGGCGGGCGCGAACGGCGGCATGAGCTCCCAGTTCTGGTTCGGCATCGAGCCGCAGCTGGGCCGCGACGTCTTCACCTTCCTGATCTACGGGATCCGGACCTCGCTCGGCATCGCCCTCGCCGCCACCCTGATCACCACCGCCGTCGGCGTCGTGATCGGCGTGACCGCGGGCTACCTCGGCGGCAAGACGGACTACATCGTCGGCCGGATCGTCGACATCGTGCTGTCGATCCCCTCGACGCTGTTCATCATCGCGTTCATGCCGGTGGTGTTCGGCCTGTTCGTCGCCGCCGACGACAACATCCCGACCTGGCTGCGGGCCACCGCGCTGATCATCATGCTCTCGTTCTTCGGCTGGGCGTCCATCGCCCGACTGCTGCGCGGCCAGGTACTCGGCCTGCGCGAGCGGGAGTTCGTCGAGGCCGCCAAGGTGACCGGGGCGTCACCGGCGCGCATCGTCTTCAAGGAACTGCTGCCGAACCTGTGGACCCCGATCCTCATCCAGTCCACGCTCATGCTCCCGGCCTACGTGACCGCTGAGGCGGGCTTCGCCTTTCTCGGTGTCGGCATGATCGACCCGACCCCCGACTGGGGCGTCATGATCCAGCGGGGCGCCCAGTTCTACACCCAGGACTTCACCTTCATGCTCTTCCCGGGCCTCTCCATGGTGATCTTCGTCCTGGCGTTCAACCTGCTCGGCGACTCGGCGCGCGACGCGCTCGACCCGAAGTCCAAGCGCTGACCCATCTCTCATCTCCGGCCCGGTCAATGTCGTCCGGCTGGTCCGTCCCACCCGTAAGGCAGGGCTACTGTGTCTTTTTCCCGTAGAAACTTCATGATCGCGACCGGCGTGGTGGCCGCGTCGAGTTCCGTGCTGACCGCCTGTGGCGGCGGCGGCTCGTCCTCGGGCAACAACAAGGTCCCCTCGGTCAGCAAGGCCAAGGCCGCCAAGATCGAGGTCGGTACCAAGGCCGACTCGACCGGTCCCGCCCCGGAGGTCACGGGCGCGGTCAAGGGCGGGACGATCTACGGGCTCGACCAGTTCGACATGGACCACCTGGACCCGGCGCAGATCTACGTCTCCACCGAGGGCGCCATCACCGTCCCGATCATGCGTGGTCTGACCGGCTACAAGATGGACTCAAGGGCACCCAGACCCTCGTCGGCGACGCGGCGACGGACGCCGGCACGATGAAGGACGGCGGCAAGACCTGGTCGTTCACCATCAAGGACGGCATCAAGTGGGAGGACGGCTCCGACCTCTCCATGGACGACGTCCGCCACACCTTCGAGCGGCTCTTCGCCTCCTTCATCACCGAGGGCCCCCGCTACGTCCAGCAGTTCCTCCAGGGCGGCGACAAGTACACGGGCCCCTACGAGGGCAAGAACCTCGACTCCATCGAGATCGACGGCAAGACCGTCACCTTCCGCCTCAACGAGGCCCGCGGTGACTTCAACTTCACGCTCGCCATGCGTGGTTACTCCCTGGTGAAGAAGTCGAAGGACACCAAGGAGAAGTACGACAAGAAGCCGTTCTCCTGCGCCCCGTACCGCATCGAGGCCCGGAGCATAGGCAAGTCCCTGACGTACTCGCGCAACCCGCACTGGGACCCGGCGACGGACCCGATCCGCAACGCCTACCCGGACAAGTTCGTCTTCCAGTTCGGCTTCGAGCCGCTGACGTCGACCGACCGCTACATCGCGGACAAGGGCAACGACCAGTACACGATGTCGATCTTCAACGAGGTCGCCGCCGAGCGGACCCAGCAGGTCCTCACCAACGCGAAGCTCAAGGCCCAGGTGCTCACCGCGGTCGACGCGGTCACCTACTACTGGCCGATCAACACCACCCGCATCACGGACGTCAAGGTCCGCCAGGCCATCAACTACGCCTGGCCGCTCCAGCAGCTCCAGACCATCCGCGGCGGCGCCTCCACCAGCGAGATCGCGACCACGATCTTCAGCCCGGTGACGCCCGGTTACACGGAGTTCGACCTGTACGGCAAGACCAAGAAGCCCGGTGGCGACCCGGCCAAGGCCAAGGCCCTCCTGAAGGAGGCCGGCAAGCTCGGCCAGAAGCTGGTCATCGCCTACCAGACGTCGGACAACGCGGTGAAGCAGGCCGTCGCGATCAAGAACGCGCTGGAGGCCGCCGGCTTCACGGTCGTCAACAAGCAGATCGACAAGTCGACCTTCTACACCCAGATCGGCAAGATCAACAACGAGTACGACCTGTTCGCGGCCGGCTGGAGCCCGGACTGGCCGGGCGGCTACTCCGTGTTCTACCCCTGCTGGGACGGCGCCAACATCGGCGACGGCCGCAGCAACTACTCGCAGCTGAAGAACCCGAGCGTCGACAAGGCCATCGCGGCCGCGTCCCTGATCACCGACGGCGACGCCGCCAACAAGGCGTGGGGCGCCATCGACAAGCAGGTCATGGAGCTCGCCGCCTGCGTCCCCGACTACCACTCCATCCGCAACTGGATGCACGGCACCAAGGTCGGCAACGTGGTCTACGACGCCGCCAACACCTGCATCGCGCTCACGAAGCTCTACGCCAAGGCGTAGGCGCCCCCGGCACCAGGGGCGGCCCCGTCACGGGGCCGCCCCCACCGGCCCCACACCCCTCACGCCCCGGCAACGGCGCCTCGCCCGGAGAGTCCTGACCCCATGTTCCGCTTCCTTGTCCGCCGTACGATCGGCGCGCTGGTCATTCTGCTGATCATCAGCGCCATCACCTTCTGGCTCTTCTACGCCGTCCCGCGTGACCCGGCCATGATGTCCTGCGGCAAGAACTGCACGCCGGCCTCGCTGGCGCAGATCCGGCACAACCTGGGCATCGACCATCCGATCCCGGTCCAGTACTGGTACTGGCTGAAGGGGATCTTCGTCGGTCGGGAGGTACAGCGGCTTCGGGAACTGCAACGCGCCGTGCCTCGGCTACTCCTTCGCCAACAACGAGCCCGTCTTCGGCACGATCATGGACCGCCTGCCGCTGACCCTCTCGCTCGCCTTCGGCTCGGCCGCCATCTTCCTGGTCTTCGGCGTCGGCACCGGCATGATCGCCGCGCTCAAGCAGGGCAAGTTCCTGGACAAGTTCGCGACCTCGGCGTCGCTGCTCGGCTCCTCGCTCCAGATCTACTTCATCGGCTATCTGGCGCTGTACTTCCTGGTCTTCAAGGCCGGCATCCTCGACCAGCCGTCCTACACGCCGCTGACCGACAACCCCATCTCGTGGTTCTCCGGTCTGCTCCTGCCGTGGATCGTGCTGTCGATCATCTTCACCGCCAACTACACCCGCATGGCCCGCTCCCAGCTCGTCGAGCAGCTCAGCGAGGACTACGTCCGCACCGCCCGCGCCAAGGGCCTCTCGCGTGCCAACGTCTTCCTCCGCTTCGCCTGGCGCGGCGCCATGGGCCCGATCGTCACGGTGTTCGGCATCGACCTCGGCACCCTGATCGGCGGCGCGATCATCACCGAGCAGGTCTTCAGCCTCCAGGGCATCGGCCGGCTCGCGGTGACCTCCGTCAACCAGAGCGACCTGCCGATGCTGCTCGGGGTCACCGTCCTGGCGGCCGCCGCGATCGTGTTCTTCAACATCATCGTCGACGCCGCCTACGCCTTCATCGACCCGCGGATCCGGCTCGCCTGACCTCCGCCCGTTGCCCCCTACCCCCGCATCACCCCCAGGAGCGTCCCCGTGACGAGCACCGATCAGCAGTCCTTCCTCTCCGTCAGGGATCTGAAGGTCCATTTCTCCACCGAGGACGGCATCGTCAAGGCCGTCGACGGGCTGTCCTTCGACCTCGTCAAGGGCAAGACGCTCGGCATCGTCGGTGAGTCGGGCTCCGGCAAGTCCGTCACCAACCTGGCGATCCTGGGCCTCCACGACCGCGACCGTACGGCGATCGACGGCGAGATCCTGCTCGACGGCAAGGAACTGCTCAGCGCCTCGGAGCGGGAGCTGGAGCGGCTGCGCGGCAACAAGATGTCCATGATCTTCCAGGACGCGCTGGCCTCGCTGTCGCCGTACCACACGGTCGGCAAACAGATCAGCGAGGTGTACCGCAAACACACCGGTGCCTCCAAGAAGGAGTCCCGCGAGCGCGCGATCGAGATGCTGAAGCGCGTCGGGATCCCCAGCCCGAGGTCCGGGTGGACGACTACCCGCACCTCTTCTCCGGCGGTATGCGCCAGCGCGCGATGATCGCCATGGCGCTGGTCTGCGACCCCGAGCTGCTGATCGCCGACGAGCCGACGACGGCCCTCGACGTGACCGTCCAGGCCCAGATCATGGACCTGTTGAAGGACCTCCAGCAGGAGTTCGGCACCGCGATCGTGTTCATCACGCACGACCTCGGTGTCATCGCCGACATCGCCGACGACGTCCTCGTGATGTACGGCGGCCGATGCGTGGAGCGCGGCACCAAGAGGGAAGTGCTGACGGACCCGCAGCACCCGTACACGCTCGGTCTGCTCAGCTCCATGCCGAGCCTCGAGGGACCGGTCGACGTACCGCTGTCGCCGATCCCCGGCTCGCCGCCCTCCCTGCTCAACCCGCCGACCGGCTGCCGCTTCCACCCGCGGTGCACCTTCGCGGAGAAGGTCGAGGGCGGACGGTGCTCGAGCGAACGGCCCGTGCTGGAGGTGGTCGACGGCCGGGGTTCCGCCTGCCATCTCACCACTGCGCAGCGCCAGGAACTCTTCGCCGACCTTCTCGCCGTAGCCCAGCACAACTGACGTACTAGAAACGGGACTTCACCATCATGAGCAACGCGAACCCCTCCTGGGACGTCAGCGGGCTGACCAAACACTTCCCGATCAAGGGCGGCTTCCCGATCCGGCGCACCATCGGTGCCGTCCAGGCCGTGGACGGGCTGGACTTCCAGGTCGGCGAGGGCGAGAGCCTGGGCCTGGTCGGCGAGTCCGGCTGCGGCAAGTCGACGACGGGCCGTCTGATCACCCGGCTCCTGGAGCCGACCGGCGGCACGATCCACTACCGCGGCCAGGACATCAGCCACGCCAACCGCAAGCAGCTGGCGCCGATCCGCTCCGAGATCCAGATGATCTTCCAGGACCCGTACGCCTCGCTGAACCCGCGGCAGACGGTCGGCAAGATCGTGTCCGGCCCGATGGAGATCAACGAGATCAACCCGGCCGGCGGCCGCGAGGCACGCGTCCGTGAGCTGCTGGAGATCGTCGGTCTCAACCCCGAGCACTACAACCGCTTCCCGCACGAGTTCTCCGGCGGCCAGCGTCAACGCATCGGTGTCGCCCGCGCGTTGGCCCTCGAACCGAAGCTGATCGTCGCCGACGAGCCGGTCTCCGCCCTGGACGTCTCCATCCAGGCGCAGGTCGTGAACCTGCTCCAGAAGGTCCAGCGGGAACTCGGCATCGCGTTCGTGTTCATCGCCCACGACCTGGCGATCGTCCGGCACTTCTCCCAGCGGGTCGCGGTAATGTACCTCGGCAAGATCGTGGAGATCGCCGACCGCGACGACCTGTACGGCAACCCGCGCCACCCCTATACGCGGGCCCTGTTGTCCGCCGTGCCCGAGGCCACGGTGGACGACACGCCCGCCAGGGAGCGCATCCGGCTGGTCGGTGACGTACCGTCGCCGATCAACCCGCCCACGGGCTGCCGTTTCCGGACCCGCTGCTGGAAGGCGACGGAGAAGTGCGCGACGGAGGCTCCGCCGCTGGTACAGGTGGAGGGCAACAAGCCGGGCCACCTCACCGCGTGCCACTACCCCGAGACGGCGGACACCGTTCCGGCACCCCGCCTCTCAAGGACCCCGAGGCGGCGGCCTGACACACCCCTTTAGTCAGCCGCCCCTTCAGGAACGGACTTTCACCGGCCCATTGACCCGAGCCCATGAACGTCCTGTTCCAGGGGACGAAGGCCCGCGCCCACCCAGGCGCGGGCCTTCGTCACGAGGACAGCGCGAACCCCTCGTTCGCCGCGCTGCAGGACACCCCCACCACCCACAGCCTTCAGCAACCGCCAAGCCGGCCATGCGTGCAGGCGCGACGCCGACGCGCCCCCTCGCACCGCCCCACAAGCCAGTACAGGCAAGGGCGTAGACACCTGGCCACCCATCCCTCGGGGCCGCTCGCTCGCTTCTGAAACGGGTTGGAGCGGACCGAGTCAAGGGTGGAGCGCAGCGGAATCGCCGGAGGCGACGCGTAGCGCAGCGGAGCGCCCTTTACTCGGGCCGCGGAAGCCCGACACTGGCCAAGAACCGGGCGGCCCGACGGCCACGTGTTGATGCCCTCGAGTCGACCGACTCCGCCGTAAGGCCGTAACCCCTACCCCTACCCCTGCCCCTACTCCTCCAGCGCCGTCAACGCCGGGTCCAGGATGATGTCCTCGTCCCGCGCCTCGATCGTCGGTTCCTCCGGGAAGTGGCAGGCCGTGAGGTGGGCGGGGCGGTTGCCCTCGATCTGGATGAGGGGTGGCTCCTCCGCCGCGCACTTGTCCTGGGCCTTCCAGCAGCGGGTGCGGAAGCGGCACCCGGAGGGAGGTGAGATCGGGGAGGGGACGTCGCCGGCGAGGCGGATGCGTTCGCGGCCGACGGCCTGGTCGTCGCCGAGGTTGACCTCGGGGACCGCGGAGAGCAGGGCGTGGGTGTAGGGGTGCCGGGGGCGGGTGTAGATGGAGTCCCGGTCACCCACCTCGATGATCTTGCCGAGGTACATGACGGCCACGCGGTGCGAGAAGTGCCGTACGACCGCGAGGTCGTGGGCGATGAAGAGGAAGGCGATGCCGAGTTCCCGCTGGACCTCCTGGAGGAGGTTCACGACCTGGGCCTGGATCGAGACGTCCAGCGCGGAGACCGGTTCGTCCGCCACGATCAGCTTGGGGTCGAGGGCCAACGCCCTTGCCACACCGATGCGTTGACGCTGGCCGCCGGAGAACTCGTGCGGGAAGCGGTTGTAGTGCTCGGGGTTGAGACCGACGATCTCCAGGAGTTCGCGGACCCGTTTCTCACGGCCGCCCTCCGGCTGGATGCCGTTGATCTCCATCGGCCCCGAGATGATCTTGCCGACCGTCTGCCGCGGGTTCAGCGACGAGTACGGGTCCTGGAAGATCATCTGGATCTCGGAGCGGATCGGCGCCAGCTGCTTGCGGCTCGCGTGCGAGATGTCCTGGCCGCGGTAGGTGATGCTGCCCGCGCTCGGCTCCAGCAGCCGCGTGATCAGGCGGCCCGTCGTCGACTTGCCGCAGCCGGACTCGCCGACGAGGCCGAAGCTCTCCCCACGTGCACGGTCAGGTCGATGCCGTCGACGGCCTGGACGGCGCCGACCGTACGGCGGATCGGGAAGCCGCCCTTCACCGGGAAGTGCTTGGTCAGGCCCTCCACGACGAGCAGCGGGTCACCGGAGTCCTCCGGTGCCGCGTCGCGCGGGGCGGGCAGGACGAGGTCCTCTGTCATGACGTCTCCTCCTAGCCCAGTCGGGGCTTGATCTCTTCGATGAAGATGGTCCGCTTCTGGTCCGCCGTGAGGTGGCATGCCGAGGCGCGGTCGGGGGCGAGCAGCGGGCGTTCGGTGACGCAGCGGGTGCCGCCGACCCGGTCCTGGAAGGTGCAGCGGGGGTGGAAACGGCAGCCCGACGGCGGGTTCAGGAGGGAGGGCGGGGCGCCGGGGATCGGGGCCAGCGGGGCGCTCAGATCCGAGTCCAGGCGCGGCATGGAGTTCAACAGGCCCCAGGTGTAAGGGTGTTGGGGTGAGCGCAGGACGTCGTTGGTCGTGCCGCGTTCCACCGCGTTGCCCGCGTACATGACCATGATGTCGTCGGCCATGTCGGCGATGACACCGAGGTCGTGCGTGATGAAGACGATCCCGGAGCCGAACTCCTGCTGGAGGTCCTTGAGGAGGTCGAGGATCTGGGCCTGGACGGTCACGTCCAACGCCGTCGTGGGCTCGTCCGCGATCAGCAGGTCGGGGTCGCAGACCAGCGCCATGGCGATCATCGCGCGCTGGCGCATACCGCCGGAGAACTGGTGCGGGTAGTCCTTGGCCCGTTCCTTCGGGTTGGGGATGCCGACCTTGCCGAGCATCTCGACCGCGCGCGCCCACGCGACCTTCTTCGAGGCGCCCATGTGCTTCATGTACGGCTCGGCGATCTGACGGCCCACCGTGTAGTACGGGAGAGCGCGGTCAGCGGGTCCTGGAAGATCATGGCGACCTTGTTGCCGCGCAGCTTCTCCAGTTCCGGCTCGCGGGCCGTGGTCAACTCCTGGCCGTCCAGGAGGATTTCGCCCTCGACGGTGGTGAACATCGGGTTGTGCAGGCCGAGGATCGTCAGGTTGGTGACCGACTTGCCCGAGCCGGACTCCCCACGATGCCGAGGGTCTTGCCGCGTTCTACGTCGAAGGAGAGACCGTCGACGGCGCGCACGATGCCGTCCTCGGTCTTGAAGCTGACGTGCAGGTCCCGCACCGAGAGAAAGGCACCCGCGTCGGCCGGCGAGGGTGCGCCGGCTTCCTTGGTCAATGTGGTCACGAGTGCTCCTAGGCCAGCCGCACGCGCGGGTCGATGAAGGCGTAGCAGGCGTCGACGATGATGTTGAAGAGGAGGATCATGGTGGCGGAGAAGATCATCACGCCCAGCAGCAGCGGCAGGTCGCTGTAGAACACCGCCTGGACGGCGAGGTTGCCGAGGCCCGGCAGGCTGAAGGTGTACTCGGTGATGATGGCGCCGCCGAGCAGTGAGCCCAGGTCGATGCCGAAGATGGTGACGATGGGGATCAGCGAGCCGCGCCAGGCGTAGCGGAAGAAGACGTATCTGCGGGACATCCCCTTCGCCTTGGCCGTACGGACGTGTTCCTCCTGGAGCTGTTCGATCATCGCCGAGCGCGCCATACGGGTGTACTGCGCGGCGAAGATCGTGGACAGCACCACCCAGGGATGATCAGCCCCGCGAACCAGCTGATCGGGTTCGCGGTGAAGTTGTTGTACGCCGGCTTGTCGAAGATGTGGGTCTGGTAGACCAGCAGCGCCAGTGCGAGTGGTCCCAGGAAGTAGATCTGCATCGAACTGAGCACCATCGCCCCGGCGGTGGCCGTCTTGTCGATGAGCGTGCCCCGCTTCCAGGCGGCGAGCAGACCGGTGCCGAGGCCGATCAGCAGGAAGAAGAAGGCGCCGCCGAGGGTGAGCGAGACCGTGGTGGGCAGCCGGTCGATGAGCGTGGCCCAGACCTGGTCGTTGGTGTGGTACGAGTACCCGAAGCACGGGGCGGGGCACGGGCCTTGGGCGAAGCCGTTGCTGCCCATGACGAGGTTCTTCAGGAAGATCCCGTACTGCGTGCTGATCGGCTTGTCGAGGCCGAGCACGTGGTGGATGTTCGCGAGGCTGGTCGGGTTGCACGTCTTGCCGCACATCAGCAGGCCCGGGTCGCGTGGCATCCCGAAGAACAGCAGGAACGTGACGATGCTCAGCAGGAACAGGATGACGACGGCGCCGAGGAACCGGCGGACGAGGAAGCGCAGCATGACAGGGGCAGCTCTCTGACGTCGGCGGGCCGTCCGGCACCCGGTGCGCCGCCCTGAGCGGGGTGGGGCCACCGGGTGCCGGACGGACGGCGGTTACTTGACGAACAGGCGTCGCGGGTCGACGCCGCCGATGACGTCGTCGTAGACGAGGCCGCCGACCTTGGAGCCGGCGATCTGGGTCTGCTTGTAGTACGCGGTCGGGACGACGTTGACGACGTCCTTCACCAGGTACTGGTCGATCTTCTCCCAGGCGGCCGCGGCCTTGACCGGGTCGGTGATCTTGTTCGCCGCGTCGATGTCGGCGTTCACCTTGGGGTCGTTGACCTGGGAGTAGTTCTGCGCACCGTCGGCGATGCCGCGGCCGTCGTAGAGCGGCGGGATGACGGTCGAGGCGGACGGCCAGTCGGCGCCCCACGCGGTGTGGAAGATGTCGTAGTTGTTGTCCAGCTTGGAGACCTGGTCGTAGTAGGTCTCGGCCGGGATCTCCTGGCGCTGGACGTTGAAGCCGGCCTTCTTCAGACCGGCCGCCATGGCGGTGGAGTACTGCTGGCCCTCGGGGTGTTGGTGTAGCCGAAGGTCAGCTTCATGTTGAGCTTGCCGGCCTTCTTCAGCAGCTCCTTGGCCTTGACCGGGTCACCGGCGGGCTTCTTCTTCTTGCCGAAGGGGTCGAACGCGGCGTCGTAGCCGGAGACGGTCGGGCTGATCAGACCGCCGGCGACCTCCATCGCGTCGGTGCCGCCGAAGGCGCGGACGAACGGCGTGATGGGCAGCGCGTAGGCGATGGCCTCACGGACCGTCTTGTCCTTCATGGCCGGGTGGCTCATGTTGATGTTCATCTGTCCCACGTACGGCTGGTAGCCGGAGATCGTGCGGGACTTCATCTTCGGGTCCTTGAGGACGTTGGACAGGTTGCCCGCGTCGACCTGGTTGTTGAAGCTGATGCCGGTCTGGTCCGCGCCGCTGTCCGCGAGGAGGGCCTTCGTCGACGTCTCGAACTGCTGGTTGAACGTGAAGTTGAACTGGTTCACGTACTGGTGACGGATCGGGTCCGTCTTCGGGTCCCAGTTGGTGTTCTTCACGAGCACCATCGACTTGCCCGACTTGAACGACTGGATCTTGTACGGGCCGCTCGTCACCGGCGACTTGTCGTACTTGGCCTGGGTGTCGCCCTTGGCGGAGACGACCGCGTAGCCCGCCATGGCGAGGGCGTACGGCAGGTCGGCGTGCGGGGTCTTGAAGTGGAAGACGACGGTCTTGGCGTCCGGCGTCTCCAGCACGCTGTCCGGCAGGTGCTTGCCCTTGTACGGGCCGTCCGGCAGCAGCTTGCGGTAGTCGGCGCCGGAGGTGCCGGCCAGCCACTGCTGGAGGTAGGACGGGCCCTGGTTGATGAAGGGCGCGAAGAGCCCGCTCGACGGTCTGGCGTATGTCCTTGGACGTGATCGGCGTCCCGTCGGCGAACTTGATGCCGTCCTTGAGCGTGTACTTCCAGGTCTTGCCGCCGTCCGTGGTGGTACCGGAGTCGGTGGCGAGGTCGCCGACGACCTCGTGACCCTTGCCGTCGGCCGTGGTCGTCTTGTAGCCGGTGAGACCGCGGTGGATCAGGGTCGCGAGCGAGCCCTCGTCCGAGACGTAGATCTGTGCCGGGTCGAGGTGGGCGTAGCTGTCACGCTGCAGCACCTCGATCGAGCCGCCCGGCTTGGCGCCGGGTACGGCCGCGGCCGGTCCGGTGGAGTCGGCGGCGTCGCCGAATTTGATCGACTTCTGCTGTCTTGCAGCGTTCTCCTTGTCCTGCTTGTTGTTGTCGCTGGCGTCGCTGCCGCCCTTGCTGCAACCGGTGAGCACAAGAGCCCCGGCCGCGAGCACGGAGAGCGCGGCGTATGCGTGGCGTCCGCCCCTACTCATCACTCAGTTTCCACCTATCTGTGTGTCACCAGTGCACATGGGAAGTGCCGTGCGAGATCCGTGCGGTAGTCGGGCGCGGACGCCCACCAACGGACGGTCAGCGCGCCGTCTTGGGATCGAAGGCGTCCCTGACCGAGTCCCCGAGCAGGTTGAAGGCCACGATGAAGATGATCATCGAGACGCCCGGGAAGAACATGTAGGTGATGTCGTTCTGCATCACCAGTTCCGTCGACGCCTTGGAGAACATCTGTCCCCAGTCCGGCGTCGGTTCGACGATGCCCACACCCAGGTAGGACAGTCCGGCCTCGGCGGTCACGAAGCCGGGAAGCATGTACGTGGACTGCACGAGGATCGGCGTGACCACGTTGGGCAGGATCTCCTTGCTGATGATCCGCCAGGGCGAGGCCCCGCTGACCCGCGCCGCCTCGATGAACTCCCGTTCCCGCAGCGCCAGGCTGGTGCCGCGCAGGATGCGGGCCAGGCTCATCCAGCCGAGGAACCACTGCACGGCGATGAGGGCCACGACACGGACGTACGTCGGTGTCTCGTCGGTCGGGCTCACGAAGAGGGAGACCACGACCGGCATGCTGGCGATGAAGAACAGCTGGGCGGGGAAGGCGAGCAGGAAGTCGATGACCCGGCTGATGAAGTAGTCGGACCTGCCGCCGAGGTAGCCGGCGGCGACGCCGAGCAGGATGCCGGTGAGGACGGTCGCGACCGTCACGCAGACGGAGATCATCAGCGAGGTGCGGATGCCGTAGAGGAGTTTGGTGAACACGTCGTAGCCGTTGCCGGGTTCGAGGCCGAACCAGAACTGGCTGCTGATGCCGCCGTTGGGCTGCAGCGGGACGCCCGCGCTGTCGAAGAGGTCGGGGCGTTCGTCCGCGTACACGGTGTACGGGTCCTTGCCGTACAGCTTGGAGATCAGCGGAGCGAGGAGTCCGACGAGGAAGAAGAACGCCACGACGTACGCCGAGATGACGCCGGTGCGGTCGCGCTTGAAGCGGACCCACATCAGCTGGCCGGGAGAGCGTCCCTCCAGCTTTTTGGCCTCGGGTTCGGTCTGCGGCCCCGGTTCGCCGTCGACGACGACCGAGGTTCCGCCGTCCTCAATGTCGATAGGACTGGTCACTGTTCGCCCATTTCACAGGTGTGGGTGTGCCGAGCGGGCGGCCGGCGCAGGGTGTGCGCGGTCACCGGTCGGATCACGGAGAGGGTCAGGAGCGTCCCGGTGCGGCGGTAACCCCGCAGCCGGACGCGCGTAGTTGAACGGCGGCGCTACACCGCCGACCGACTCCTCAGAGCCAATCTCCGTATGGGCGGGCGAAGTTGCTACTGACGGACGGCGTGTCCCACCTGGCGTTCGTGACACCACGCATGGGGCTCCTCCTCATGACTCCACGTGTTCACCAACAGGAGGGGGTTGACGTCTTTCCTCCGTCACCCCTGACGGAGGGTCAGACACCCCCTGGTGCTCGCGAGTCGGCGCCGTCCCCACGGCGCGGTGACCCATTGACCCGAGCGCTACGCGGCTAACTATCTGCCATGTGTCAGGTGCCGACCACTGTCTTTAAATCTCAATTCAGTCACAGCTGACGCGTACATCTTCCAAAACATGGACAAACTGTTCGCCTCGAGAAGGCCACGAAACGGACTTGTTACATGGCTATCGGGCGAGGATCTCCGCATTACGGACACACTGCCCCGGGGAGCAGGGGCAAAACCAGTTGCAAAAAGCCCGGGCGCCCCCAAGATGGGGACGCCCGGGCTCAGTTGGCCGGTATCAGCGCCTCACAGCGCCCGCGATCGTATGCGTCAGCCGTGCTTGGCGCGGCTCGCGGAACGGCCGCGCTCCTTCTGGTCCAGGACGACCTTGCGGATGCGAACGGCCTCCGGGGTCACCTCGACGCACTCGTCGTCGCGGCAGAACTCCAGGGACTGCTCCAGGGAGAGCTTGCGCGGCGGGACGATCGCCTCGAACGAGTCGGCCGCGGCCGAGCGCATGTTGGTGAGCTTCTTCTCCTTGGTGATGTTCACGTCCATGTCGTCGGCGCGCGAGTTCTCGCCGACGATCATGCCCTCGTACACCTCGGTGCCGGGGTCGGTGAACAGCACACCGCGCTCCTGGAGGTTCGTCATCGCAAAGGCGGTGACGGCACCGGCGCGGTCGGCGACCAGCGAGCCGTTGTTACGGGTCGTCAGCACGCCGAACCACGGCTCGTGGCCCTCGTGGATGGAGTGGGCGATGCCCGTGCCGCGCGTACCGGTCAGGAACTCCGTACGGAAGCCGATGAGGCCGCGGGACGGGACGACGAACTCCAGGCGGACCCAGCCGGAGCCGTGGTTCGACATGTTGTCCATCCGGCCCTTGCGGACGCCCATGAGCTGCGTGACCGCGCCCATGTGCTCCTCGGGCACGTCGATCGTCATGCGCTCGACCGGCTCGTGCACCTTGCCGTCGATGATCTGCGTGACGACCTGCGGCTTGCCGATGGTCAGCTCGAAGCCCTCGCGGCGCATCTGCTCGACCAGGATGGCCAGCGCCAGCTCACCGCGGCCCTGCACCTCCCAGGCGTCGGGGCGCTCGGTGTCGAGGACGCGCAGCGAGACGTTACCGATCAGCTCGCGGTCCAGGCGGTCCTTGACCTGGCGGGCGGTCACCTTGCGGTCCTTGACGGCGGCCTTCGCGGAGGCGCCCTTGCCGGTGCCGCCGCGGCCGACCAGCGGCGAGGTGTTCGTACCGATGGTCATGGAGATCGCCGGCTCGTCGACCGTGATGAGCGGCAGCGCGATCGGGTTCTCGGGGTCGGCGAGGGTCTCACCGATCATGATGTCCGGGATACCGGCCACGGCACAGATGTCACCGGGGCCCGCCATCTCGGCCGGCTTGCGGGTGAGCGCCTCGGTCATCAGCAGCTCGGTGATGCGCACGTTGGACATCGTGCCGTCGCGCTTGATCCACGTGACGGTCTGGCCCTTGCGCAGCTCGCCCTGCTCGACGCGGAGCAGCGCGATACGGCCGAGGAAGTTGTCGGCGTCCAGGTTGGTGACGTGCGCCTGGAGCGGGGCCTCCTCGTCGTACTCGGGGGCCGGGACGTGCGCCAGGATCGTGGAGAAGAAGGGCTCCAGGCTGTCGCTGTCCTGCGGGACCGTGCCGTTCTCCGGCTTGGTCAGCGAGGCCACGCCGTCCCGCGCGCACGCGTAGACGATGGGGAACTCGATCTGCTCCTCGTCCGCGTCCAGGTCCAGGAAGAGGTCGTACGTCTCGTTGACGACCTCGTCGATCCGGGAGTCGGGGCGGTCCGTCTTGTTGATGCACAGGATGACGGGCAGGCGCTGGTGGAGCGCCTTGCGCAGTACGAAGCGGGTCTGGGGCAGCGGGCCCTCGGAGGCGTCGACGAGGAGCACCACCGCGTCCACCATCGACAGACCGCGCTCGACCTCGCCACCGAAGTCGGCGTGGCCCGGGGTGTCGATGATGTTGATGGTGATGACGTCGCCGCCATCCTTCGGGTGGTACTTCACGGCCGTGTTCTTGGCCAGGATCGTGATGCCCTTCTCACGCTCCAGATCGTTCGAGTCCATCATTCGGTCGTCGAGCGATTCGGCGGCGTGCGCGGCGAAGGCACCGGCCTGCTTCAGCATGGCGTCGACGAGAGTCGTCTTCCCGTGGTCGACGTGGGCGACGATGGCGACGTTGCGGATGTCGTGGCGCGTGGCCATATTGCGGCGAACTCCCGGAGAGTGAGGAAGGCCTGCGCGTACATCTGTGTTACGCGGACCCTGCCGGGCTGGACACGCCACGGCCTTACCCCATCGTACGTGGCGTATGGGGATGAGGCCTCCGCAGGGCCTTACGGACGGCGCCGCGCCCGGCCGCGCGGGCCCTGGGCCAGGAGAAAACCGGCCCCCGCCGCGTTCCTTTCTTTCTCGCTACGACGGCCGCCGCCCCGCAAGTCGCTGCGGGGCGGCGGCCGTACGCGTCCGGTGTGCGGGAGGTCAGTCCTTGGTGGGGCTCGCGGACGGGGTCGCGCCCTTCTTCAGGAAGCCCATGTCCTCGTAGAGCGGGGTCTGGAAGCCGAAGGAGCCGGCGTTGACGACGGTCCTGCGGGCGGCGGTGAGCTGGGGGCGCTGGTAGAGGGGGATCGAGCCGGCCGCCGCCCAGATGCGGGCGTCGGCCTTGCGGACCAGGGCGGCGGACTCGTCCTCGTCGAGGGTGGAGGCGGCCTGGTCGAAGAGCTGGTCGACCTGGTCGGTGCCGACGCGGGTGTAGTTCTGCTCGACGTTCAGCGAGCCGTCCGCGGCCGGGACCGGCTTGGCGAAGATCGGGCGCGCGTCGGTGGCGGGGAAGGCGGACGCGGGCCAGGAGTAGAGGGCGAGGTCGTACTGGCCGGACGCGATGTGGTCCTTGAAGTAGCTGTCGTCGGAGACCTTGGTGATCTCGGTGCGGATGCCGACCTTCTCCAGCATGCGGGAGATGCTGGTGGCGACCGCGCCCAGGGACTCCGAGCCGGTGCCGGAGGGGAGCACGAAGCGGAGGGCGAGCGGCTTGCCGTCCTTGGCGAGCAGACGGGTCTTCGCGTCGGCGGGGGCGGCCGTGCCCTTGGGGGCGTACGCGCCGGGCGCCCCGCCCTGCTTCACCTTGCGGCCGTCGTACTGCTTGCCGTCGGCGAGGTGCTGGGAGCTCTCGTCGCCGTGTCCGTGCTTCTTGGTGTGATCCTGCGGGTCCTTGTTGTCCTCGCCGACGATGTACTGCCCGTCGGAGCCGCCCTCGGACTCGGCATCGTCATCGGACTTCTTGCTCTTCCTGCCCTCGGAACCGGCCGCCTTCTCGCCCTTGTCCTGACCGGTCCGCCGGGCACCCAGCCGGCGTCGGCGAGCAGCGCCTGCGCCTCCGTGGTGTCCTGGCCGCCGAGCGCGCCGCTGTTGTCGGCGTACGCGGCCTGACCGGAGAGCGCGAGGTGACTGCCGACCGGCACGGCGGGCAGGCCGAGCGGCTTGAGGACGACCTTCGCCAGTTCCGTACGGTCGAGCGCGCGGGCCACGGCACGCCGGACGCGCTCGTCGGCGAGGGGACCCTCGGAGCCGTTGAGGGCGAGCTGCGTGTACGCGGGCTCCAGCGAGCGGCGGACGGTGAAGGCGCGCAGCGCGTCCTGCTGGCGCAGGAACGTGGCGAGCGCCTTGCGCTCCTTCTTGCCGAGCTTCTTCTTCTGCCGGCTCTCGTTCTTGTTCTCGTCCTTGCCCGTGGGGCTCGCGCCCTGCAGCGGGGTGCTCGTCCCCTTCGCCCGGCCCGCGAGGGCGATCCGGCTCGCGTCGGCGGGGTCGATCCCGGCCAGGTCGACGCTGCCGTCGGCGAGCGCGGCGGCCCGCTTGTCCAGCGGTACGGCCGTCAGCACGATCTGGGAGAGCTTCGCGGGTCGGCCCCACCAGTGCGGGTTGCGGCCGAGGACGATCTCCTTGTCCTTGCGGTCGACCTTCTGCACCGAGAACGCCCCGGCGGTCACCTTCAGCTTGCGGCGCGCGCCGTCGTTGAAGGCATCCGGGGTGCCCATGACGTCCTTGGGGTACAGCGGCGAGAACAGCGCCTTCCAGTCGGCGTACGGCCTGCTGAAGGTGACCTTGACCTCGAGGTTGTTGGCGCCGCGCTCGATCTTCTCGATGCGGTCGTACCCGGCGTTGCGGGCGGTCCAGTACGCGGAGTCCTTGCCGGACAGGGCGCGCCACTGGGCGGCGAAGTCGGCGGCGCCGATCTCGCGGCCGTCGCTCCACACGGCCTGCTGGTCCAGCTTGTAGAGGACGACCTGCTTGGGCTCGGTGTCGACGACCTTCGCGGACTCCAGGTAGTCGGCGTCCCGCTGCGGGCGCCCCTGCGCGTCGAGCCGGAACATCGCGGGCAGCACGGCCTGGGCGACGCGGGTGGTGGCGTCGTCGGCGTCCGACTGGAACGTGTTGAGGGTCTCCGGTACGTCGTCCACGGCCCAGCGCAGGGTGCCGCCGTCGGCGACCAGGTCCCGCCCGGCGGGGGCGATGTCCTGGGCGGCGAGCGGCTTGCCCGACTCGTCGTCGGAGCCGCAGGACGCGAGGGTGGGCACCGCGAGCGCGCCCGCGGTGAGGAAGACGACCGAGCGCATGACCGCGCGCAGTCTGACGCCGTCGTGGGACATCACTGCTACCTCCGGTGGACCGCGGGACTTCTGATCACTTTTGGTGGTATATGGAGCTGATCAGATCTATGCCGCCACTGAAGAGGAAACGGTTCGGCCTTCGGGGCGACACGGCGAGGGGCGCCGGGAAGCCCACCCGTGCGGCGCAATGGTCGAATCTGCCCCCGTACACACCAACGCACCCCGGCCAATCCGTGCACACCGCTTCCCACCGGCAGGTGTGACGCGCAACACTCGCAGGCGCATGAACGTTGCCGTCCAGGGCCGACGCCCGCGGAAGTGAGGTCACGTCATGTCCGTGCACGACGAACTGACGTCAGTCCAGCGCTGTCTCGACGACCTGTTCAGGTCGGTGGGACGGCTGGAGAACCAATTCGGCAGCGGCGGCCTGGAGATGCGCAGGGTCAAGGCCGACGCCGACCGTCTGCGCGAGAGCGTCGCGCTGCTGCGTGACGCCGCACCAGGGATCGAGCGCCCCGGCGCCCCGATCTCGTCTCCATCCCCGACACCCCCTACGACAACACCCTGTGGACGGACTCGGACGACGAGGGACTCGGCGCCCACGACCGCCACGCACCCTGAACCGACCGGAGTCCTGACTTGGCCACTGGTACGGAACCCCAACCGAAGAGCGGCGGCGTACACACCGGTACGCGCGCCGCGATCGACGCCCCGCATCTGCGGACCGACCGCTGGTGGCTGGCCCCGGCCGTCACCGCCGCCGGACTGCTGGCCTTCGTCGTCTACTCGACGTGGCGGGCCTTCGCGGACTCGAACTACTACACGGCGCCCTATGTCTCGCCGTTCTACTCGCCCTGTCTAGCCGACCGCTGCCGGACCATGCACGCGGGCCCGAACGCGGATCTCTTCGGGAGCTGGTGGGGCATCTCGCCCGCCATCATCATCCTGATCTTCCCGCTCGGCTTCCGGCTGACCTGCTACTACTACCGCAAGGCCTACTACCGCGGCTTCTGGGCCTCGCCCCCGGCCTGCGCGGTGGCCGAGCCGCACAAGAAGTACAGCGGTGAGACCCGCTTCCCGCTGATCCTGCAGAACGTCCACCGGTACTTCTTCTACGCGGCGATCCTGGTGGCGGGCACGCTGACCTACGACACCGTGCTGACCTTCCGCGACGAGCACTACCACTGGGGCCACATGGGCCTGGGCACCCTCGTCTTCCTGGTCAACATCGTGCTGATCTGGGCGTACACCCTCTCCTGCCACTCCTGCCGGCACATCGTCGGCGGCAAGCTCAAGCACTTCTCGAAGCATCCCGTGCGCTACCGGGCGTGGAAGTTCGTGGGCAAGCTGAACAACCGTCATATGCAGCTCGCCTGGGCGTCGTTGATCAGCGTCGCGGCTGCCGACTTCTACGTGTACCTGGTCGCATCCGGAGCTTTCGATGATCCGCGCTTCTTCTAGATTGGACGGGGCCTTCTGATGTCCGTGGTCGAGCGACAGGAGTGGGACGTCGTCGTGGTCGGTGCCGGTGGCGCCGGTCTGCGGGCCGCCATCGAGGCGCGCGAGCGCGGTGCCCGTACGGCGGTGATCTGCAAGTCGCTGTTCGGCAAGGCCCACACGGTGATGGCCGAGGGCGGCATCGCGGCGGCGATGGCCAACGTCAACGAGCACGACAACTGGCAGGTCCACTTCCGCGACACCCTGCGCGGCGGCAAGTTCCTCAACCAGTGGCGCATGTCGGAACTGCACGCGAAGGAAGCCCCGGACCGGGTATGGGAGTTGGAGACCTGGGGCGCCCTCTTCGACCGCACGAAGGACGGCCGGATCTCGCAGCGCAACTTCGGCGGCCACGAGTACCCGCGCCTCGCCCACGTCGGCGACCGCACCGGGCTCGAACTGATCCGCACGCTCCAGCAGAAGATCGTGTCGCTCCAGCAGGAGGACCACAAGGAGACCGGCGACTACGAGTCCCGTCTGAAGGTCTATCAGGAGTGCACGGTCACCAGGGTGTTGAAGGACGGCAGCCGCGTCTCCGGGGTCTTCGCCTACGAACGCGAGACCGGCCGCTTCCTGGTCCTGGAGGCTCCCTCCGTGGTGATCGCGACGGGCGGGATCGGCAAGTCCTTCAAGGTGACGTCGAACTCGTGGGAGTACACGGGCGACGGCCACGCGCTGGCGCTGCTCGCGGGCGCGCCGCTGCTCAACATGGAGTTCGTGCAGTTCCACCCGACCGGCATGGTCTGGCCGCCGTCCGTGAAGGGCATCCTCGTCACCGAGTCGGTGCGCGGCGACGGCGGGGTGCTGCGCAACTCCGAGGGCAAGCGGTTCATGTTCGACTACATCCCCGACGTCTTCAAGGAGAAGTACGCCGAGTCGGAGGAGGAGGGCGACCGCTGGTACGAGGACCCGGACACCAACCGGCGTCCCCCGAACTGCTCCCCCGCGACGAGGTCGCCCGCGCCATCAACTCCGAGGTGAAGGCGGGCCGCGGCTCACCGCACGGCGGGGTCTTCCTGGACGTGTCGACCCGCATGCCGGCGGAGGTCATCCGGCGCCGACTCCCGTCCATGTACCACCAGTTCAAGGAACTCGCCGACGTCGACATCACCGCCGAGGCGATGGAGGTCGGCCCTACCTGTCACTACGTGATGGGCGGCGTCGCGGTCGACTCGGACACGGCGGCGGCGCGCGGGGTACCGGGGCTGTTCGCGGCCGGTGAGGTGGCCGGCGGCATGCACGGCTCCAACCGGCTGGGCGGCAACTCCCTGTCCGACCTGCTGGTGTTCGGCCGCAGGGCGGGCTGGCACGCGGCCGATTACGCGGCGGCCCTGGCGACGGAACGACCCCTGGTGGACGACACCGAGGTCGACCTGGCGGCGGCGAGGCACTGCGCCCGTTCTCGGCGGAGGGCCCCGAACCGGGCCAGGAGAACGGCCGCACCCCTGAGAACCCGTACACCCTCCACCAGGAACTCCAGCAGACCATGAACGACCTCGTCGGCATCATCCGCCGCGAGGGCGAGATGGAACAGGCGCTGGAGAAACTGTCGGACCTGCGGGTACGGGCACGCCGGGCCGGAGTGGAGGGCCACCGGCAGTTCAACCCGGGCTGGCATCTCGCCCTGGACCTGCGGAACATGCTGCTGGTCAGCGAGTGCGTGGCGCGGGCCGCGCTGGAGCGCACCGAGTCGCGCGGCGGACACACCCGCGAGGACCACGCCGGCATGAACCGCGACTGGCGCCGCATCAACCTGATCTGCCAACTGACCCATCCCGAGGGCGGGTTGGTGGCCACCGACCCGGTGTCCGGCCAGATCAGCCTGACCCGTGAGACGACCGACCCCATCCGCGCCGACCTGCTCGCCCTCTTCGAGAAGGAAGAGCTGGTCAAGTACCTCGCCGAAGAGGAGCTCTACGAGTGAGCAGCTACGAGGCCCGCTTCAAGGTGTGGCGGGGGACGTCAAGGGCGGCGACCTGGAGGACTTCGAGGTCGAGGTCAACGACGGCGAGGTGATCCTCGACATCATCCACCGCATCCAGGCCACCCAGGCCTCCGACCTCGCCGTGCGCTGGAACTGCAAGGCGGGCAAGTGCGGTTCGTGCTCGGCGGAGATCAACGGCCGCCCCGGCTGATGTGCATGACCCGCATGTCGGTGTTCACCCGCGAGGAGACGATCACCGTCACCCCGCTGCGCGCCTTCCCCGTCGTGCGCGATCTCGTCACGGACGTCGGCTTCAACTACCAGAAGGCCAGGGAGGTTCCGGCGTTCGTACCGCCGGAGGGGGTCGCGGCCGGCGAGTACCGGATGATGCAGGAGGACGTCGACCGCTCGCAGGAGTTCCGCAAGTGCATCGAGTGCTTCCTGTGCCAGGACACCTGCCATGTCGTGCGCGACCACGAGGAGAACAAGACGGCGTTCGCCGGACCCCGATTCCTCATGCGGGTCGCGGAGTTGGACATGCACCCGCTGGACGCGGCGGCCGAGAGCGGCCTCGACCGCAAGAAGACCGCCCAGGACGAACACGGCCTCGGCTACTGCAACATCACCAAGTGCTGCAGCGAGGTCTGCCCCGAGGGCATCCACATCACGGACAACGCGCTGATCCCCTTGAAGGAAAGGGCGGTTGACCGCAAGTACGACCCGCTGGTGTGGCTGGGGTCGAAGATCAGAAGGCGTCCTCCAGAAAGCTGACGTGTCGGTGAGGGTGAGGGTTCCGCGGGTGGCCACGGGAGGTGAACAGCACCCGGTTTGACGGCACTTGAGGGTGCCGTGCTCAGCGCACCCAGTCCTCCCGGTACGCCGTCCAGTCCGCCTCCGTCGCCGCGAAGTCGACGTACAGGGCGACGCCGAAGTTCGTACGGTGCGCGTCCGTGCGGGACAGGCCCAGGCGGACGCCGCGTACGGCGGCGGGGACGGTCTCGGCGGAGGCGTGGTGGCCGAAGCGGTTCTCGTGGAAGAAGGGCAGGCCCATCAGGAGGTCGGTGGAATCCGGGGTGACCTCCAGGGCGAGCGAGGTCTGCTGGGCGACGTAGCCGCCGTAGAGGCTCTGCAGGGGCTGCATCGTGTCGTACGACATCACGGCGATCTGGTCGACCCGGCGGGCGACCTGGCCGAAGTACGCCTGCGACCACCACTTGGGGTGGTTGGTCACGGTGCCCCAGAAGGAGTGGAACGCCGGGAGCGGGTCGATCTGGTGGGCGGCGACGGAGAGTTGGGCGTCGTGGGCCCGCGTGACCGCGTGGAGTCGGTCGAGGAGGTCGAGGTAGTCCGCGTCGCCGGAGTGGAGGGGTTCCAGGTCGAAGTGGGCGCCCTCGAAGCCGGCGGCGAGGATCTGGCGGGTGGAGGTGACGATCGCGGTACGGGTCCCGGGGTTCTGCAGGCGCAGGCCGTCCGGGCTCTCGGTGGCGAGCTTGTCCCCCAGCCAGGCCTGGACGCGGACGCCGGGGAGTTCCCTGTGCACGGACTCGATCAGCCAGGCCGCCTTGGGATAGTCCGACTCCGGGAGGGTGCCGTCGTGCTCCAGGGGCCTGAATGGACGTACAGGTCGCGGATACCGGTGCCTCTCAGCCGGCCGGCCAGTGCTGTCAGGTCGGCGTCGGTCTTACGACCGTCCACCCAGGCGTGCCCCAGCCAGATCGCGTCCTTGCTCCGGCTGTACGTGCCGTCGGCGAGGTCACCGGTGTAATTGAGGCGCAGGGCGCCCTCAGCACCGAGGACAGGCACCACCAAGGCAACCGCCAACGCGACCAGGCTCCGCCGAACCCACCGCGCTCGCCTGCTCCGCCCACCCGATATGTCCCCACCCCGAATCCGACCCCGCCCCCGCACCCGCACCCGCACCCGCACCCGCACCCCTGCTCGCCGCCTCATCCCCACGTCACCCCTCCCCATAGCCGTACATCTCTCATCCCACTCACCAACCCTGCTCCCCACGTCCCTCCCGAAGCTCACCCCGGTCGCGCGCCCGCATTCCTGCTCATACGCTCCGAAATGTGACGTCATCCTTGATACAGGGCCGGCCGCGGCGCGGGACCTCCCACATATCCGTGCGGGTGGTGCATGCCGTGGTGGGTGGGGCGGCCGGGGTCGTGTGGCTGGTGTTGCCGGTGATGACGATCAAGGGGAGGCTCCGGTTGCGGCCGACCGGGGCGAGTCCGTCGGGAGCGCCTCCGTGCGGGGGTCGGGCCGAACGCCGCGTCGGACTCCGCTCAGGGCTCCGCGCAGGACACCGAGCACCACCCCGAGGGCCACGCCGGGTACTACTCCGCCGGAAGCACCTCGCCCGCCGACCTCGTCCTCCCGCTCGTCGCCGTGGGCGGAGTCGTCGTCCTCGCGGGGTACGGGTATCTGCGCCGTACCCGTAGGGCGCGTACCCGTACGACCCCGGCGTGGTGTCGCCGCAGCCGCCCGTGACCCCGCTCCCCGTACTGGAACGGCAGGCCGGTACCGCCCTCGTCCAGGCCGATGACTGTCTGCGTACCGGCCGGGAGGAACTCGCCTTCGCCGAGGACCGGTTCGGGGTGGATGCCGTCGGGCCGTTCGCGGGCGCCCTGCGTGAGGCCGAGCGGGAGCTCTCCGCCGCGTTCGCGATACGGGTGCGGTACGAGCACGGTGTCCCGGCGCCGGAGGAGGAGGCCGCCCGACGGCAGGCCCTCGCCGGGATCGTCGGGCGGTGTGCGGAGGCCGGGCGGCGGCTCGACGCCGAAGCGCCCGGGTTCGATCAACTCCGGGCGCTGGAGCGGGACATGAGCGACGCGCTCGGTGTCGCGGAGGGGCGGTTCCGGGAACTCGCCGGCCGCACCGGGGCCGTGGAGGCCACCCTCGCCGACCTGGACGCGCGGCATCCCGCATCCGGCGCCTCGGCCACCACCGCCGTCTCCGGGTACGTCGAACAGGCCAAGGACCGGCTGGTGTTCGCCACCACACACCTCAACCAGGCCCGGCAGGCGACCGACTTGGGCGACACCGGCAGAGCGATCCGCGACCTCCGCGCCGCCGAGGGAGCCATCAGCCAGGCCGACACCTTCCTCACCGGCGTCGACCGGCTCGCCAACTCCCTCGTAACCGCAGCCCAGCTGGTACCGGCCGCCCTCACCGGCGCGGAGGCCGAGCTCGCGCGGGCACGGGTCACATCCTCCGCCGACCTCGCCTCCGCCCACACCACCCTGGCCGCCCTTCGCGAAGAACTCACCAGCGATGTCCCCTACGACCCCCTCGACGCCCTCCGCCGTATCGTGCGGGCCCTGCTGCCGCTGGGCGCAGGCCAGGACGGCGTCCTCGGTTTCGCCGCACGGCTCGTGACCCGCGGTGACATCAGCGCGGCCGACGGTTTCGTGGGCACGCACCGGGGCGCCGTAGGCGTCGACGCCCGACCCGCCTGGCCGAAGCGCTACGGCTGCTGGACACCGGCACCGACCCGGCCGTAGCCGACGTACTCGCCCTGGAGGCACGGGAGTTGGCCGAGCGGGACGTCCGGATGCACGGGAACCCGTACGCCGGTGCCGCCGACGAGCACACGAGCGGGGTCGGCGGCGCGGTACTCGGCGGGATCCTCCTGGGCGAGGACCCGGACGGCGGGCCGCCCCTCAGCTTCGGCGGCCCGGAGACCCGGAGACGCCGGGGACTTCCACCGACGTAGGACAGCGCGGCCGGAGCTGAAGCGCGAGCCGTCAGAACAGACTGAGCAGCGCCTCCGCCGGGTCCACCATCCCGTTCTCCCCGTCAGGCAGCGGCAGTTCGAACCACACCGTCTTGCCGCGTGGTGTCCGGCGTGAGCCCCAGGCCGCCGAGAGGAGCCCGACCAGCTGGAGGCCCCGGCCGCCCTCGTCCGTGTCGCGGGCGCGGCGGCGGCGGCGGGCTGGACGAGGCCCGCGTCCCAGACCTCGCACACCAGGGTGCGGTCCAGGAGGAGGCGGAGCCTGATCTCGCCCTCGCCGTACCGCAGCGCGTTCGTGACCAGTTCGCTGACGAGCAACTCGGCGGTGTCGACGAGGGGTTCGAGGTCCCAGGACTGGAGGCGGGCGCGGGCGTACTCGCGGGCGCGGCCCACGCTGCGTGGTTCGCGCGGGAGGGTCCAGTCGCCGACGGAGTCCTCGGGCAGGCCCTGGACGCGGGCCATGAGGAGGGCGATGTCGTCCTCGCCGTGGTGGGTGTCGAGGGTGCTGAGGACGTGGTCGCAGACGTCCTCCAGGTCGCGGTGGGTGTCCGCGTTCAGGGCCGCCTTGGCGTGCGGCCGGTCGTCGGCGGACGGGTTGCGGGTCGCGGGGTCCGTCAGCGCGCCCACGAAGGCCTGGAGTCCCTCGTCCAGGGGTGGTCACGGGATTCGACCAGTCCATCCGTGTAGAGCGCCAGCAGCGCGCCCTCGGGGAGTTCGACCTCCACCTCCTCGAAGGGCTCGCCGCCGACCCCAGGGGCATCCCGGGCGGGACGTCGAGCATCAGCGCCGCCTCGCCCGGTTCGACCAGGACCGGCGGGAGATGGCCCGCGTTGGCGAAGGTGCAGCGCCTGGTCACCGAGTCGTAGACGGCGTAGATACAGGTCGCGAGGTACACCTCGGAGAGGTCGGCCTCGCGGGGGCGGCGGGCGGCCCGGGTGGCCTGCTGGACGCCGCCGGGGTGCCGAGGCCGCGGGCGATCTCGTCCAACGCGGAGAGCACTTCGGCCGGTTCGAGGTCGAGGAGGGCCAACGTACGGACGGCGGTGCGGAGTTCACCCATCGCCACCGCCGCGCGCAGTCCGCGGCCCATCACGTCGCCGACCACCAACGCGGTGCGATGGCCGGGGAGTTCGATGACGTCGAACCAGTCGCCGCCGACCTCCGTGGCCGCATTCCCTGGCAGGTAACGACACGCGATGTCGAGGCCGGACGCCTCCGGGTCGCCGGGCGGGAGCAGGGACCGCTGCAGTATCAACGCCCGTTCGTGCTCGCGCCGGTACAGCCGCGCGTTGTCGATGCAGACGGCGGCCCGCGCCGCCAGCTCCACCGCGAGATCCCGGTCCCGGTCCCCGAACGGCTCGCTGCCCTTCGTCCGCGCGAACTGCGCGAGGCCTACGACGGTGTCGTGGGCGACCATCGGCACGGCCAGCGTGGACTGGACGAGGCCGCCCTCCTCGGCGGGGACGTACTGCGGGCGGGCGGTGCGCAGGGCGTCCGCGCAGGGCGAGTTGAAGGGGTAGTGGTGGACCGCGCCCACGGAGACGGGGTGCCGCCGCCGACGAAGGGTGCGTCGGAGACCGCGCTGGCGAAGGCCACCCGGCGCAGTTCGGCGCTGCCGTCGGCGCGGCCGGGCGGGGTCTCGTCGCCGGCCAGGAGGCCCTGGTAGAGGTCGACGGTCGCGAGGTCGCAGAAGCCGGGGACGACGACGTCGAGGAGTTCGCGGGCCGTGGTCTCCAGGTCGAGGGAGTTCCCGATGCGGGCGCCGGCCTCGTTCAGAAGGGCGAGATTGCGCCGCGCGGAGGCGGCCTCGCGGGCGGCGGCGCGGCGCTCGGTGACGTCGGTGCCGAGCCAGGCGATACCGATGGGCCGGCCGCTTCCGCTGTGCACGCGGTAGAGGTTGATGGACCAGTGGCGGCGCTCGTCGGAGCCCGGCACCAGACCGGTGACCTGCATGTCCGTGATGGAGTTGCCGGTCTCCAGGACGCGGCGCAGGGTCGCGGTGATCCGCTCGGCCTCGGGGCTCTGCAGATAGTCGTGGACGCCCCGGCCGCGGTGGTCGTCGGGGTGCCGCCGAAGGTGTTGGCGATCTGCTGGTTGGCGCGGCGGACCCGCAGGTCGGGGTCGATCAGCAGGAACCCGAACGGAGATTGACCGAATATCGACTGCGACGCGGCAAGATCAGTCTCTATGCGGCGCAGGATGCGGACGTCGACGACGATGCAGACGGCGGCCCGCTCGCCCTCCTCGGTCCGGGTCGGCATCACATAGACCTCGGCGAGCCCCTCCTTGCCCGGCTCGCCCTCGGCGCCCTCCGGCACCTTGAAGGGCACCACGCCGGTCCACTCGCGGCCGTCCAGGATCTCGGCCATCTTCCGCTGGCCGTGCTCGTGCAGTTCGGGATCGACGAACGCCTCGATGGGATCCATGCCCACCGCGCGCTCCGTGGAGATGCCGAAGAGCTGCTCGGCCCGCAGGCTCCACTGGTCGACGAGGCCCGTCGGGGCCGATGGAGAAGGACGCGACCTTGATGTAGTCGTAGATCGAGCCGGGTGGACTGCTCTGCCACATGGCGTCGCCGACGGACAAGGAGTCCTCGGCGGGCACGTCGACGTAACCCGCGGCCTCAGGCCTCGCGCGGTCCGACGGGTCCTCGGACTCCGTGGCCTTCGCTGGTATCTCGCTCACGCGAACCGTCCCCTCCAGCTCACCGCGTCCGGCACCAGTCACCGGGGCGGCTGCCCGCAGTATCCAGCACTACGGCGCCGCACAACACGGTGTTCACGATCACAGGACAATCCCGATGCATTTCGGACCTCCCTGCGACAACACTCCCAGTCTTCTAACCAGCGGACACGCAGTCGAACCACGCGGATCGACAACCGTCACAGGCCTGAACCAGTCGATGGACACGCCTGTCCGGTTCGTACAGGTCGGATCACCCGGGTACGGCCAGCTCGAACCACACCGTCTTGCCCGTTTCGCCCGGCCTGGTACCCCAGCGGACGCAGGCGCCCGCGACGAGTTGGAGACCCCGGCCGCTCTCGTCCTCGGGGCGGGGACACGCTCGCGGGGCGGGTCGGGCAGCGGGTCGGAGACCTCGACGAGGAGCACATCGCCCGGCCCCTTGGGACGGACCAGCCGGACACCGATAGGGCCCGTGGCGTGCCGCAACGCGTTGGTCACCAGCTCGCTCACGAGCAGCGCCGCGATGTCGGCGAGCGCGTCGAGCTCCCAGTCGCGCAACTGGCCGCGCACCGCCGAGCGCGCGGCGCGGACCGCCCCGGGTCCGCGGGGAACGTCCACTCGACGCAGTCGCCTTCGGTGTCGATCAAGCCGATCACATCCCGGGCCAGCCAGCACACCCATGTCCGATTTCATGGGGTTAATGGGCACATACCCGATATCTCGGGCCCGGTACCGTCCCCAAGGGCGCACTGTGGCACGAACGGCGTACGCCAAGCCCGACACGCTCCCCGACATGCGGGACTGCGACTTCAACGCGCCCCGGTGCCGAGGGGGTCGATGTCCTCGGGGTGCCGGGGTGGAGGGAGGGGCGACGGCTCCGGCGGGCCGGAGCCGTCGACAACTGGCGAGGCCTTCAGCATGCCCGGGCGTCGCCGGCAGGCAACCGGCTCGGCACGCCCTCGTATCGACAGTTGGCGACGCCTCTTCAGCCCGCCGGGGCGCCGAGCACCGACAACCGCCTGGCAGCCCCGCCGTGTCGACAGCCGGCGGCGGCCTCAGCGGGCCCGGGTGTCGAGCAGCGCGAGCGTCTCGCGTACGGCGGGGACGTCCTGGTCGAGCCAGGCGACCGTCCAGATGTCGGCGGGGGTGAGCCAGCGGAGTTCGTCGTGGTCTTCGAGCGGGCGGGGGTGCGGTGAGCCGGGGAGCAGGCGGGCCGTCCAGACCTGGAGGGCGTACGGCGGCTTCAGGGGCCATTCGCCGGGGACGCGCTCGACGGTCTCCGCGTCGACGCCGAGTTCCTCGCTCAACTCGCGTACCAGCGCGGCCTCGGGGCGCTCGCCGGGCTCGACCTTGCCGCCGGGGAGTTCCCAGCGTCCGGCGAGTTCGGGGGTGCGCTGCGGCGCGCGGCGAGGAGGCGGCCGTCGTCCAAGAGGGCGGCTCCGACCACCACGATCCGTGTCGTCATGCGCGGGAGCCTACGGGGTGCGGTCAGTTGCGGGTCGCGTCGCCGTGCTGCCCGATCCGCTCGACCCAGTAGAGCTGCTTGTGCCCGCGGTCGTCGAGGCTGTCCGCGATCTTCTGCGCCTCGGCGCGGGTCGCGTACCTGCCCACGCGGTAGCGATTGCCGTTGTCGTCCTGCCGTATCACGAGCCAGGGCAGGGTGATCGTGTTGTCGTTCATCGCGCCCCTCCGCTTCCAGCTCGCGGTTCGTGCCGTGCCCCACCCCATAAGGAAACCGCAATCCGCATATGCCGGAGCCTACGCCTAACCTTCACGCAGCGAATACGGCTTTTCACAAAGAGGTACGCAACCAGCCAAGACGCAGGGGGCGCACACCGGTGAACGCGCCGTCGGCGCACCTCGATGCTTCCGGTGAGGGGCACGCTACAGGTGCCGTGAACGACCTGCGAGAAAGACCGGAATCCAACGGCCCGCAGGGCAGGGCGGATTGGCCGGTTCCGTCGACAAGCCGGACCAACTGCCGGGAAGCGTGCGCTACTTCACCTGAAACGCACTACAACGCACCACACCGCACGCCCCGTTGCCCTACTCGTCACACCACCCGGTGCTCCACTTCACTGCCGGTGCGCTACTTCACCGGCAGGTGATACGCGATCCGGTACCGGTCCGCCGGGACCACCACGTCGGCCGTCTCCACCGGGCGCCCCGAGGCGTAGTACGTCCGCTGGATGACCAGGACCACATGCCCGGGGACACCTCCCAGGGCGAGCAACTCCTCGGCGAGACCCGGCCGGGCGCCGACCTCCTCGGTGACGTTGTCCACGACGACGTCGATCGCGCGCATCCGCTCGACGACCCCCATCCCGCCGAGCGGCCCCTCCTCGGGCAGCATCACGGGCGTACGGCCGGTCACCGCGAGGGGCTCCCAGGACGTGGAGAGCATCATCGTCTCGCCGGCGTCCCGGAACACGTACTTCGTGCACATCACGCGCTCGCCGGGCTGGAGCGCGAGCCGCTCGGCGATGGCGCCGCAGGCCTCGGCCTGCTCGCTGCTGGACTCCCAGGTGCCGCGCGCCTCCCCCGGGTCGGCCTGCTCCTGCCGGAACGGCGTCGCACCGGCCGGCGGGCGGAACCCGGAGCGGGACACGCGCCGCGGCACGGGACGCTCGCGCACATACGTCCCCGACCCGGAGCGGCCCTCGACCAGCCCCTCGGCCATCAGCACCTTGCGCGCCTCGAGCGCGACCGTGTCGGAGACCCCGTACTCCTCGCGGATCCGGGCCTGTGAGGGCAGCCGGGTGTGCGGGGGCAGCTGGCCGTCGACGATCTTCTTGCGGAGATCACCCGCGACGCGCAGATACGCCGGCTGCTCACCGAATGTCACTGGCCGCTCCCATCAGGTTGTACAGACAGCAACAGCCTGGCAACCGTGGGTTGTGCCATGCAAGCAAAGGCCAGAGAATCACTCGATGTGATGATTTCTGCCCGGCGTGGGCTTTACCCAGGCACTTTCTCCCCGCTATAGGAGCCGTCACACCTCCATGCCACCGGCATCTCCCCCGCCGTCCCCACCGCTGTCGCTCCCGTCGTACGACGGAGGGGTCGTGGCGAGCCCCAGAGCCTTGCGGGCGGTGACGGACTTCTTGGGGTCGATGAGGTCGGCGCCCTTGTCGTAGTGGGCGTAGAACTCGTCGGCGTCGGAGGCCGTGGCCGCCTTCGCCCACTCCTTCTGCGCCGCCCGCAGGTCCTGACCAGGGCCGCGACCGGCTGCTTGGACGTGGCCGGCCACTCGTGGCCCTCCAGCAGGTCGGCCTGCCGGGTCAGCGCGGTCGAGACCCGGCCGGCCCAGGCCCGGTGCCCCGGCAGGTCGTCCTCGACGTACTGCGCGTCGGGCGCCCAGTCCAGCGCGGTGTTGAGGACGTGAGCCGCCTTCAGATACGCGACCTGGTCCTGGTCGAGGGTCGTGGCGTCGTTGCGCAGCGAACCGCCCGGCAGGTTCGCGTCCTCGTCCGTGTTGCCGAACACACAGGTGATCTCGCGGTCGCCCAGGCTCCAGCTCTGCGCGGTCGGGGTGACGTAGTAGATGTCCACGTCGTCGGGTACGGCCCAGCCGTCCATGGCGTACGCGTCCTGGAGGGCGTAGCACTTGTCGTCGGCGGTGGCCGTGACCTCCTTGTCCCCGGGTAGCTGCCGCCGTCCATCCGCACGACGGCGAACACCTCGCCGTCGTGCTCGACGGCGCAGGGCACCACGTCGAAGTCGTACGCCCGCCCCTCCAGCGAACCGCCGGGCGCGTCGAAGCACTCGCCCTTCGCGGGCGAGGCGCTGGTGTTGTTGCGCGCGCTGTCCTTCATGTCGTCCCAGAGGCCGGTCGCCGCGCCGGTCGCACCGAGCACCCACACCATCAGCCCGAACGCCGACAGCACCATCCCGGCCGCCGCCATGCTCCGCCCGCGCTCGCCCCGCTTCTTGATCTGGTTCAGCGCGATCAGCCCGAGGACGACTCCGACGCCCGGGATGCAGCACAGGATCCCGAGCACGAGCGCGGCGACGGACATGCCGTTCAGGGGCGCGGGGTTGTTGTACGGCGTGTAGCCCTGCCCCCAGGTCTGGTAGGGCTGCGGCCCGTAGGGGCTCGGGGGACCCGGAGGGGTGGGGGACCCTGGGGGTATGGGCCGTAGGGGCTCTGCGGCGGTGTCCCGTACGGGAGTTGGGGCTGCGCGCCGTAGGGGACCGCGGGGGTGCGTACGGGTCCTGGGGCTGGGGGTACGGCTGCGGCGAGGCGTACGGGTCCTGCGCCTTCGACTCGGGCGGGGCGTACGGGTTGAACGGGGTGGCTGCCTGCGGGGTGGGAGACGGGCCCGGGGCCGGGGGCTGGTCCTGGGGGCTCTCGGGACCCTGGGTGGGCGGCCCTTGGGGCTCCGGGGCGGGGGTATGGACACGGGTGCCGTGCTCCTGGTTCGGGCGGGGATCTCCGGGGAGCGCTGGAGATCTTCAGATGCGGGACGGTCGTACGACTTGGCGCATGGTAAGCGTGAGATGAGCGGGGGCGGTATGCGGGTCGCGCGGGGGACCGTACGGGCGGTGAACGCGCTTGCCGCGCGGTGGGCCCGGTCTCCGACGGGGCACGGCGTTCTCGGCCGCCGGAGTGTGGCCGCTGCCGACGCTGCTCGCGGACGGTGCCGGGGGTGCGGCGCGGGCGGAACTGGCGGACGCGGTGGGGCTGCCCGCCGGCCAAGCTGCCGCCGCCGCACGGGAGTTGATGGTCGGGCTCGCGGCGATACGGGATGTGGACTCGGCCCTCGGGCTGTGGACGAAGCGGACACTGGAGCTGCGGGAGACGTGGGCGGCGGGGAGAGTCGGGGGACCCCGGGGCCGGGGAGGACCGGGGAGGACCGGGGCTGATCATCGGGGGCTGGGGTGCCGACGATAGCCTTCCCGTGCGCGGTCACGTGATCTTGCGCTACGGGACTCACGGGGGCGGAATTGGGAGCGGGCGGGGCGCGGTGGTCGGGGGAACGGCGGTTCAGGGCGCGGTGGTCGAGGAACCGGCGACGGGACGGACGGTCGACGCGGTCAATCGGCTGACGGCGCGTTGGGCGGAGGCGCTGAGCGGTGACTCGGCGGTCCACGGCTCGGCCTCTCCGGTGGCCGGCGCCACGGTCTTCTCGGCGGCCGGGGTGTGGCCGCTGCTCGCGCTGCTCGCCGACGGGGCGTCGGGGGCCGCGCGGGCGGAACTCGCGGACGCGGTGGGGATACCGGGTGACCAAGCTGCCGCCGCCGCACGGGAGTTGCTGGCCGGGATGGCGGCGATGCCCGGCCTGAACTCCGCACTCGGGCTGTGGACCGGACCCGAACTGGCCGTACGGGAGGAGTGGCGGGCCGGGCTCCCGGCGGGCACGCACGGCGTACTGACCGAGGATCTCCCTTCCTGTCAGCGGGAGTTGGACGCGTGGGCCGCCGAGCGGACGGGTGGGCTCATCGAGCGGATGCCGGTCGCGCTGGACGAGGGTGTGCAGCTGGTCCTGGCGAGCGCGCTGGCGCTCCGGACCGAATGGCCGCGTCCCTTCGGCGAGTTGCTGCTCACCCCGGACGCCGGACCCTGGCGGGGGCGGCGGCTGGCCGGGCTGCATCGCACCGGCGTACGGCTCGACCGGGTCGGCGTGGCGAGCGGCCCGCAGGGTCATGTCACCGAACTCAAGGTCCCCGGCGACAACGGCATCGACGTCCATCTTCTGCTCGGCGAGCAGCACATGACCCCAGCTCAGGTGCTGGGCACGGGAGTTGAGATCCTGGCCCGCCGCATTCCCGTGGTGGCCGGCGGCCAACTCCCGTACGGGGACGTGGGACCGGGCCTGCGTGTCGAGCAACAGCGCTGCGCCACACCGCAACCGCCGGAGCTGTCCGTCACGACCGTGGCGTACGACCTGCGCGCGCGGCACGATCTCCGGCACCTGCGCGGCCTGTTCGGGCTCACGACGGCGCTGGACCCCAGGGCCGGTCACTTCCCGGCATCAGCCCGTCCCCGCTGGCCATCGGGCAGGCGGAACAGTCGACGATCGCCCAGTTCGGCGCCCTCGGCTTCCGCGCCCGCCGCAGTCACCGCGGTCGCCACGGCCCCGGGCGGCGCCCCGCCCGACCTCCGCTGCACCACCACCGTCGTCAGGGCCCGCTTCGACCGCCCCTTCGCCTTCCTGGCCGTACACCGCGAATCCCGCCTGGCCCTGACAGCGGGCTGGGTCACCGACCCGACCCCGTACGGGAACGCCCCGAATCCCACGCCCTGATGCGGCGATCCGCCTCCCCCTTCGGCCGTAGGGGGAGGCACCCCACCCGCTACGACAGACCGACCGACCCCGGGCAGGGGAACCCCTCACCCACCCCCGTCCGTGGTAACCCTCCGCGCGCCCTCCACCCCCGCCCCCCACCGCACCCCATCGTCGAACGGTGCCCAAACCCACCCGCCTCCTGCTCCCCCCTCGCCGCCGCCCTGTTCCTCCCCCCCCCTCTCCCCGGCGGTCGCCGCGCCCCGCCCCCACCTCCGCGACGACTGCGGCACCCCCGGCTGGACCCCGTCCGCCACCCGGATCGACCCGGCCGACACGTACCACCCCTACGTCGGCAACGGCTATCTCGGCACCCGCGTCCCGCCCGCCGGTGCGGGCTATGCCGCGTCCGGGGAGAAGACCGGATGGCCGCTCTACACCCCGCGTTACGACGGCGCGTTCGTGTCCGGTCTCTACGCCCGTGGGCCCGCGAACACGGCCGGGCGTGAGGCGCTCGCCGGGCTGCCGAACTGGACCGGTCTAGACGTCACCGCCGGTGCCGAGACCTACGGCGACCGCGGCCGGATCTCGCACTACCGCCAGGCCCTCGACCTCCGCTGCGGCTCCATCCGTACGTCCCTCACCTGGACCACCACCGACGGCCGCCGCACCGACCTCGTCTACGACGTCCTCGCCGCCCGCGACGCCCCGCACACCGGCGCCGTACGCCTGCGGGTGACTCCCCACTGGGACGGTCGACTCACCCTCACCGACCGCCTCGACGGGCGTGGTGCCCGCCGTATCACGCAGACCGACGGCGGCCACCTCGGCGACCACACCATCGGCGTGGCCTTCCGCACGGACGGGACAGGCGTCGACGGGGCCGTCGCCTCCGTGCTTGATGCGCCGGGGCGTGGTCAACGTGCCCGCGAGCAAGGCGAGTTGAGTGTCAGTCAGGCGAGCGTCGTCCCCGTACGCTCCGGGCACACCTACACCGCCACCAAGTACGTCGGCGTCGACACCACCCTCACCTCATCCGACCCCGGTCCGCCGCGCAGGACGCCGCCGTCCGGGCCGCGCGGCGCGGGTGGGACGCGCTGCTCGCCTCGCACACCGCCGCGTGGCGGGCGTTGTGGGCGTCGGACATCGAGGTGCCGGGGCAGCCGGATCTCCAACTCTGGGTCCGTTCCGCCCAGTACGGGCTGCTGTCCGCGCTGCGGTCCGGCGCCCGGAACAGCATCGCGCCCGCCGGACTGACCAGCGACAACTACGCGGGCATGGTGTTCTGGGACGCGGAGACGTGGATGTTCCCGTCGCTGCTGGTCACCCACCCCGACCTCGCCCGCCCGGTCCTCGAGTATCGCTACCGCACCCGGACGGCCGCCGCCGAGAACGCCGCGAAGACCGCCGTGAAGGGGCTGTTCTTCCCCTGGACGAGCGCGAGTCACGGCCGGCTGTGGAACGAGTGCCAGAGCTGGCAACCCCGCACTGCCTCACCCAGAACCACCTCCAGGGCGACATCGCCCTCGCCGCCTGGCAGTACTACCTCGCCACCGGCGACCGCACCTGGCTCCGCACCCGGGGCCGGCCCCTCCTCAACGGCCTTGCCCAGTACTGGACTTCGCGGGCCACGAAGAACACCGACGGCTCGTACTCCGTCAAGGAGGTCGCCGGGCCCGACGAGTACAGCAACGGCGTCGACGACGGCGTCTACACCAACGCCGTCGCCGCCACCGCCCTGCGCGCCGCGAACGCCGCGGCCCGCGCCCTCGGCACCCCCGCCCCCACCGACTGGCTCACCGTCGCGAACCGTCTGCGCATCCCCTACGACCCGAAGCGCAGGATCTTCCTCCAGTACGACGGCTACAACGGCTCCCAGATCAAGCAGGCGGACACCGTGCTGCTGATCTACCCGCTGGAGTGGCCCATGCCGGCCGGTGCCGCCGCCGCCACCCTCGACTACTACGCCGGACGCACCGACCCCGACGGCCCCGCCATGACCGACGCCGTCCACGCCATCGACGCGGCGGCGATCGACGAGCCGGGCTGTGCCGCGTACACCTACCTGCGGCGGGCCTACCAGCCGTTCGCGCGTGGCCCGTTCGCCCTGTTCTCGGAGTCGCGCGGTGACAAGGCGGGCGCGTCCGACCCCCTCGCGGGCTCCCCCGCGCAGGACTTCCTCACCGGCAAGGGCGGCTTCCTCCAGGTCTTCACCCACGGCCTCACCGGTCTGCGCCTGCGCCCCGACACCCTCCACCTCGACCCGAGCCTGCCGCCCCAACTCGCGGACGGCGTACGCCTGTCGGGGCTGCGCTGGCGCGGTCGTACGTACGACGTCGCGATCGGGGCGAAGTCGACGACCGTCCGACTGCGAGCGGGTGCGCCCTTCGTGCTGGACACCCCGAGGGCCGCCGCACCCTCTCCGACACGGTCACCCTCAGGACCCGGCGCCCCGATCTCACCCCCACCACCGACCTGGCCCGCTGCCACCCGGCGACGGCGACCTCCTCGGTCTCCGGCCGCTACCCGGAGGCGGCGGTCGACGGCAGCCCCGCGACCTCCTGGTCCCCGGACGCCGACCGCGCCGCTTTCACCGTCGACCTGGGCCACGCGGAGCGCGTCGGGACGGTACGGCCCACCTGGGCGAAACCGCCGACGTCCTTCACCGTCGAGGTGTCGACCGACCGGCACACCTGGTACACCCCCAACGGGACACCCGCCCGGTATGTCCGCGTCAGCGTGCGGGGCGGTACGGGTGCCGCGCTCGCCGAACTCGACGTGCGCTCGCGACCGCCCAAGGTCCTTGGGAACGGGCTCGGTTGACTCCCCGCCAATCTCCGCTGCTCCTCCTCCACGATCCGCCGCGCCAGGGACGCGTCGGAGATGTCGATCGCGTCCGGAGTCGCCTCCGCCAGGTCGCTGCGGCGGGCGAACGCGTCGAAGAGGCGGTCCTTGTTCTTGAGGATGGTCAGGAGCCGGTCGTCCACGCTGTCGGCGGCGAGCATGCGGTGCACCTGGACCGTGCGTATCTGGCCCATGCGGTGGACGCGGGCCACGGCCTGGTGCTCCACCGTCGGCTTGACCTGGGGTTCGCAGAGGATGACGAGGGAGGCGGCCTGGAGGTTGAGGCCGACGCCGCCCGCCTCGATCTGGGAGAGCAGGACGGCGTGGCCGGTGGCCTGGGTGAAGTCGTCGACGAGCTGCTGTCGGCGGGCCGCCGGGACGCTTCCGGAGATGGGGCCGAACACGCCCTTCTCCAGGGCCTGTTCGACGGCGGCGAGGACGTCACGGAAGTAGGAGAAGACGACCACCTTCACGCCGTTGTGTCCGCGGCCTCGGCGACCAGTTCGCGCAGGCGCTGGAGCTTCGCGGACTTCTCGGGGTCGGCGTAGGCGGCGCGGCGCATCGCCATGAAGTTGCCGTCGCCGACCGCGCGGTCGTACGCCTCGCGGTCGGCGACGCCCAGCTCCACCCACTCGTCGACCTGGACCAGGGCGGGCAGTTCGGTGAGGACGTCCTCCTGGTTGCGCCGCAGGTAGGCGGGGGCGACGGACTTGCGGAAGGCGTGCGGTCCGGCCGCCGCCGTGCCGTTGCGGACGGCCGGCAGGAGGTCGGGGCGGAGGTGGCGGACGAGGGTGCGGAACTCCTCGACCCGGTTCTCCATGGGGTGCCGGTGAGGAACAGGACGCGGTCGCAGCGCTCGGTCCACAGGGCGACCGATCTGGTACGGCGGGTGTCCGGGTTCTTCACGTAGTGGGCCTCGTCCACGACGAGCATGCCCAGGGTGGGGGCCGTAGGCGCGTCGGTGCCGGCCCTCTTGCCCTTCGGTGACGGGTCGGCCGGTGCGGGCAGGGTGTGCAGGGTGTCGAAGGTGGTGATCGCGACCCCGCCGCGCTCGCCCCACTCCGCGTAGGCCTCGTGCCGGTCCGGGCCGTGCACCGGCAGCGCGCGCAGGGTGCTGCGGGTGCGGATCTCGCGGGTCCAGTTGATCAGCACGCTGGCCGGGCAGACCACCAGGAAGTGGTGCTGGCCCTCGGCCGCGAGGTGGGCGAGGGCGGCGATGGCCTGGACGGTCTTGCCGAGTCCCATCTCATCCCCGAGGACGACCCGGCGCTGGGCCAGGGCGAAGCGCGCCCCGAACGACTGGTATCCGCGCAGGGAGACCCGGCGGTGGGTGTCGTCCAGCGGCTGGGCGTGCACGCGCTCGGCCAGCTCCGCGGGGAGGAAGCCCTCGCTGGCCGCGAGGTCCGGCTGCTGCCCGTCGACCTCGGCGAGCTGGCTGTAGTACTCGGCGGAGCGCAGCTCGAAGTCGACCCAGGCCTCGATCTCGGAGACCGGCGGGCGCAGCAGGTCGGTGGAGGCCTGGGCGATCAGCAGGCGTACGTCCTTGGCGGCCGGGTCGCCGAGCAGTTCGCGGATCTCGGCGACCGCGGCGAGCGCGCCGTCCCTCCGCTTGCGGCTGGCGAGCGCCATCAGGAGCTTGCTGCTGGCGGGGCGGGCCACAGGGAGCAGGGCGCCGAGCTGTTCGTCGAGGCGGGTGGCCGCGTCCAGGGCGCGGCGCAGCTCCGGGCCCGCCTCCACGAGCCGTTGCAGCGCGATGACCAGGGCGGTGGTGCGGGGTTCGGGGTGGTCGACGTCGATGCGGACGGAGACGGTCTCCGCGACGGCGCGCGCGATCTGCCGGGCGGCGGCGAGCGCGCGGTCGGCGGTCTGCTGCCCCACGCCGGGCAGTTGCCGCAGTTCGTACCGGCTCGCCTGGTGCACCGCGCGCACGGAGGTCAGGCCCGCCGCCTCCACGGCCCCGAGCCGCAGCCGGCCCTCGGTGACGTCCTTCAGGCGGGCGACCGGGATGGACTCCAGCTCCTGCGCGACCAGTTCGGCCCGCAGGGGCTCCAGGGCGGAGCGGACGGCGTCGAGCGCGCGCGTGGTGGTCGGCGCGCAGGGTGCGCGCCACGTCGTACAGCTGCGTGCCCCGCTCGCACAGCTCCCTGGCCCGCCGCCCGGCCCGCGGAATCTCGCCCTCCATGTCACCCCCGCTCCCCATCCGTCCCGGTGTCCATCCATCGTGGCACGCGCCACTGACAACGGGACCGGGACGGCACTCCCGGCCGCCCGCGGGCCCGCTGTCAGGCCTCGAACCCGGTTGCCCGCGCCCGCTTCTCCCACGCCTCGACATCGCCGCGCACCTGTTCCAGATGCCCGAGTACCGCACCGATCGCGTCCTCGCCCAGCGGCAGGTGCAGCGGGGTGTTCTCGGCGTCGAGGGCGGCGAGGACGACGGCCGCCGCCTTGGCGGGGTCGCCGGGCTGGATACCGGCGTTGGTGGCGACGAAGGCGCGGGTCTCGCTCACGCGCGCGTAGAGCCCGCTGTCGGGGCTGGCCCCGGCCCGGGCCGTGTCGAAGAGGGCGGTGCGGAAGGCGCCCGGTTCGACGACGAGCACCTTGATGCCGTACTCGGCGACCTCGTCCGCGAGCCCCTCGGACAGTCCCTCCAGGGCGAACTTCGTTCCGCTGTATGCCGAGAAGCCCGCGAAGGACATCTGGCCGCCCATGCTGCTCATCTGCACGATGGCCCCGGAGCGCCGCTCCCGCATGTGCGGGAGCACCGCGCGCGTGAGGGCGGCGGGCCCGAAGACATGCAGGTCGAACAGGTCGCGCAGCTCCTGCTCGGTGGTCTCCTCGAAGGCGCCGACGTGCGTACGGCCCGCGTTGTTGACGAGCACGTCGATCCGCCCGTGCCGCGCCACCACGTCTTGTACGGCCGCCTGCGCCGCCCCCGTGTCGGTGACGTCCAGGCGCAGGGTCTCCATCTGGTCGGGCCGGGCGGCGACGAGGTCGTCCAGTCCCTCGGTCCGCCGGGCCGCGCCGACGACCACGTCACCGGCCGCGAGCGCCGCCTCGACGATCGCCCGCCCGAATCCGCTGCTCGCACCGGTCACCAGCCACACCTTGTTCATCAGGACTCCAGGAATTCGGGTGAGTTCACGTGCTTCCGTCACCGACCACTCTGCTGCCGCGCCCGGTTGCCCGTCCAAGACCCGTTCTGATAGCCGTTGGTTATGACGACGGACGTCCATGTGCGGGACCTGCGCTACTTCGTCGCGGTCGCCGAGGACCTGCATTTCACCCGCGCGGCCGAGCGGCTGTACGTGTCGCAGCCCGCCCTGAGCAAGCAGATCCGGGCGCTGGAGCGGCAGTTGGGCACCGAACTGTTCCGGCGCGACCGGCAGGGCGTCGCGCTCACGGCCGCCGGTGCGGCTCTCCTGCCGTACGCCGAGCGGCTGTTGGCGGTCTGGGCGGAGGGCGCGTCCGCGCTGGCGGAGGTCGGCGCGGCCGAACGCGGCACGCTGGTGGTCGGCATGAGCACCAGCCCCGGCCGCGGCGGCCTGCTCCCCGCGATCCGCTCCCGCTTCACGACCGCGCGTCCGGAGGCCACCGTCCGGCTGCGCCAGGTGAGTTGGGACGACCCGACCGCCGGTCTCGCCGACGGCGACACGGACGTGGCCTTCGTCTGGCTGCCCCTGCCCGAGGCGACAAGCGGGGAGCGCTACGACTGGACGGTGGTCGCCGAGGAACCCCGCCTGCTCGCGCTCGCGGACACGCATCCCCTCGCGGCCCGCCCCCACATCGACTTCACGGACCTCCTCGACGAACCGTTCCTCGCCCTCCCGCCCAGCGCGGGCCGCCTGCGCGACCACTGGCTCGCCCTCGACGAACGCGGCGGACGGCCACCGCGCATCGGCGCGGAGATCGCGAGCACGGAGGAGACGTACGAGGCGCTGGCCGCCGGCCTGGGCGTCTGCCTGGTCGCCACGGGCAACGCCCGCCTGATCACCCTCGGCGGGGTCGTCACCCGCCCGGTGCACGGGATCTCACCCAGCCGCTACGCCCTCGCGTGGCGGCGCGAGGACGGTGCACGCCCCCTGATCCGGGCGTACGCGGAGGCGTGCCGCCTGGCGGCGGGACGCTGAGCGGGACCACCCGCGGTGGCCCTCTCCCCCCGGTCGCCGGGTCCGTCGGCTCGGGCTCCGGCTTCGGGTCATCGGTCCTGGGAGGCACGGGAGTCGGCTCCGTGGGCTTCGGAGGCGGGGTGGGTTCGGAGACCACCGGGGGCGTCGGCTTGGGAGGCGGGGTCGGTGTCGGCGGCGGGGCAGGTGTCGGTTCAACGGGCGCCGTAGGAGTAGGAGTTACGCCGCACCCCTACCGGTGCCATGGTCGCCCCCCGCCCCCGTCGGTGCCAAGTACGGCCGGAGGCACGGCACTTATGGATCCGTCGGCTGCGGGGGCCGTGGAAGCGGCGCGCTTGGCCGGGGTCTTCAAAGGGGCTCGCTGTCCGGGATTCGGACGCTACCGGCGCCTGGGCGACGGGGACTTCGGTCAACGGGCCTCTGGCGACCGGGACTTCGCTGGTGTCCGTGCCGCCGAGGAGGACGCAGACCGCGACGGCGCCCGCGACGGCCGTGCCGACCGCCGCCGCAAGCTGCGCCTTGGAGGCACCGACTGCCGCGTGCCGTGCAGCGGTCCGCCGCCGTGGCCGGCCGCGGCAATGACCGCTCCGGAGGAGCCCGCGCCGAACGCGAGCAGGAACTTGCCCGCGCCGCGAGCACGAGTGACCCAGATCACATCAACCTTCTTCCATCCTGGCGTAATCAACTGCCCCTCCGCGCTCTCAAGAGGGTGTGCCGGCACAACAGGCCGCCGCCCCGCCCGAGTTCGGAGACCGCCCGTGAACCACCTCACCCTGGAACAGCCCACCGGGGCCCGTCTGATCGCCGACGACGACCAGGAGCTGGCCGTCACGGTCACCCTTCGTTACTCCTCCGGCGACCCCTTCGCCGTCCAACTCCTCTTCCCCGCCTGGATATCGCTCGACGGCAAGAAGGTGACGTGGACCTTCGCGCGGGCGCTGCTGGAGGAGGGTCTCGTGACCCCGGCAGGGATGGGCAACGTACACATCAGGCCATACGGCCCCGCCCATACGGCAGTTGAGTTCCACTCGTCGGAGGGCATCGCGATGATCCGCTTCGACAGCGTCGCCCTGCACCACTTCCTGCGCCGCACGTACCGGGTGACCGAACCGGGCCGGGAGGCCGTGGAACCGTCCCTCGACCGCGGGCTCGCCTCGCTGCTCGACGGTGCGTGAGCGCGGGCCGGTTGTCAGTGGCGGCTGCTTCGATGAGGTTATGAGCACCGTGCACGAGGCCGCCGCCCTCTTCCCCGAGCCCGCCGAACTCCGCGTCCACCTGCGGGCGTTGGCCGTCCTGGACGCAACGATCGGGGACGACCCGCGGTTCTGTGCGTACGCCTTCCACGCCGACTGGAGCCCCGACGAGGAGGCGGCCCTGATGGACAACGGCTCGGGGGACGACTTCTCCGTCGTCTTCGCCCCGGCCGGCGTGCTCGTCCGCGGCTTCGACCACGAGTCGGCGATGAGCCCGTACGCGACGGAGGACGAGCAGGTCTGGCCTGGCGTCGTCGACGAAGTGCCCCCGCCCTGCGGCCGTTGCTGGACGACCCCGCCTTCCGCGACGAAGGCCTCGGCGTCCCGCCCGTCACCGTCTGTATGTGGCGCGAGACCGGCGACACCGTGTGGCGCGCCGGCTCGGCCATCGATTTCCCCGCGGGCCACGGGAGCCCGGACGGCTCCGGTTTCCTCTTCCACCTCCTCACCGACCGCTCACCGGAGACCGTCCAAGCCCACTTCGAGGACTACTACGAGCGTCCGGTCCCGCTGGACGCCGTCCGCCACGTCCTGGCCGGGCGCCCCACGACGCCCGTGATCGCTGCGGCCCTCGGTCCGGCCGGGATCAGGTAGCCGTACAAGAGACCGTGGGCCAGGTCCAGTTGCCGTTCGCCTGGATGGTGGCGCCCCAACTGTTGCCGTTGCCGTTGGGTTTCGCGGTCAGCACCTGCGAACTCGGATACGTGGCCGCGATGTTCCAGGTGGAGAGGACCTTCGCCGGGGACGGGACGTTCATCGTCACGGTCCAGTTGCTGGAACCGGTGACCGCGACGTTGAGGTTGTACCGGTCACTCCACTGCGCACCGGCGGACAGCGTCGCCGTACAACTGCCGCCGCCACCGCCACCGTTGCCGCTGCCGTCGGGGGCGACTGCGCGGCCCGTCGTGGGGAGATCATTCCGGCGCAGAGGTTGCGGGCGGCCAGGCCCTGGGCGATGCGCGGGATCGCCGCGACCGTGTTGGCGGGCCAGTCGTGCATGAGGATGATCTGGCCGTTGGTGAGCCGGCCGGCCGCCGCGACGATCGCGTCGGTGCTCGCGCCGTTCCAGTCCTGCGAGTCGACGTCCCAAATGATCTCCGTCAGACCGTACTTGGCCTCCACGGCCTTCACGGTCGCGTTGGTCTCGCCGTACGGCGGCCGGAACAGCTTGGGTGTGCCGCCGCCCGCGGACGCGATGGCCTGCTGGGTCCGGGAGATCTCCGAGTCGACGGTCGCCTGGGTCTGCTGGGTCAGGTGCGGGTGGGTGTAGCTGTGGTTGCCGACCCACATCCCGGCGTCGACCTGCGCCTTGACCTGTGCCGGGTAGGAGGCCGCGTACTGGCCCTCGTTGAACATCGTGGCCCGGAGGCCGTTCTGCTTCAGGGTGTTGAGCAGGGTGGGGTGTTGCCGGACGGGCCGTCGTCGAAGGTGAGCCCGACGTACCCGCTGCAGGTGGCGGCCCGCGCCGGGGCCGCCGTACCGACGGCGAGGGTGCCCGCGGCGGCCAGGGCGACGACGGCCAGCCTGGCGACCAGGGAGCGTAACGGGAAGTGCGGTGCGGATCTCATGTGAAGTGGTCCTCCAGCCTTGGGAGTTGGGGCGCTAGCTCGCCGTGCAGGAGACCGTGGGCCAGGTCCAGTTGCCGTTCGCCTGGATGGTGGCGCCCCAACTGTTGCCGCTGCCGTTGGGTTTCGCGGTCAGCACCTGCGAACTCGGATACGTGGCCGCGATGTTCCAGGTGGAGAGGACCTTCGCCGGGGACGGGACGTTCATCGTCACGGTCCAGTTGCTGGAACCGGTGACCGCGACGTTGAGGTTGTACCGGTCGCTCCACTGCGTACCGGCGGACAGCGTCGCGGTGCAGCCGCTGGAGCCGCCACCACCTCCGCCGCCCCCGCCGCCCGAACCGGTGCCGTCCACCGTGATGTTGGAGTTGCCGCTGCTCTGGTAGCCCTCGGTCGCGAGGATCATGTAGTAGCTGAAGCTGCCGAGCGGCATGCCGACGCGGGCCCAGGCGTCGAAGTGGTTGCCGGTGGTGATGGTGCCGCCGGTCCGCTTGGTCTGCCGGACGCTCCAGTACTGGTCGAAGGTCTTCGTGCCCTCCACCGAAGGGGGCGTTGTACCGCGTGGTCTTGTAGATGTCGTAGGTGCCGCCGTCACTGGTGACGGTGCCCATGTAGGTGCCCGTCGGCCGGTAGGTGCCCCAGTTGTCGACGATGTAGTACTCGACCAGCGGGTTCGACGTCCAGCCGTAGAGCGACAGGTAGCCGTTGCCCGACGGGTTGAAGGTCCCCGAGTACGTCACGCTGCGGCGGCCGCCGGTGGTCCAGCCCTTGCCCGCGACGAAGTTGCCGGTGTTGCTCCAGGTGGTGCTGTAGTTGCCGCCGGAGCCGAGGTTCATGGAGACCGACCCCGGGAGTCGGTCCAGAACGAGTAGTAGTAGCCGTTGTTGGTGCCGGTCTGGTTCGTGGTGACGACCGTGTCGGCACTGGCGGTGCCCGGCAGCGTCATCGTCGCCAGGAGGGCCAGCAGCAGCGCGCAGGCACTGCTGACGAACAGCCTGAAGCGCGGGGGTGGTTGGGGGTGCGCGCGGATGCGGGTGCGGGTGCGTTGTTCATGCGGGTGCTTACCCTCGTCCTCGTCACATCACGGTCACGACGGCGTCAGTGTTGGTCTGGCCCTGACAACTGTCAATAGTTTCGGTGTCGAGTACGAAATATTCGCCGCCCGCATTTGCTGGGATTGGCTTCCAACATCCCAGGTCAGCAGCGCAATTGAACGATTCACAGCCAGTGGGCTTTAATCGATCGTGAGGAATCAAGATCCGAGCTTCGAATGTTTTCGCCCGAATGTTTCGAAAAATTCCCCGATCATACGGAGCGCGATTCCCCGGTCGCCGAAGTCACCGACCCTGGAAGCGCGCGGCGGAGGCGGCGGCCGAGCTGGGCCCGCACGCGGCCGGGGTCGGCGTCGACAACGCCGACCCGCGCGCCCCCGCACCAACTGATCGCCATCGCACGGGAGTTGTACGGCGGCTTCGACGGCATCCTCGTCAGCGTCGGCGGCCCGCCGGCGGGCGACGTGGCGGCCACCACCGACGCACAGTGGGCGGCGGCGTTCGAGTCGGTGTTCCTGGGCGCGGTACGGCTGGCCCGGGCGGCGGCGGCCGAGCTGACGGCCGGAGGCGTGATCGGCTTCGTCCTCTCCGGCACGGCCCACGAACCGGCCCCGGCATGGCCATCTCCGACGGCCTCCGCCCCGGCCTCGCCGGCTTCGCCAAGTCCCTGGCCGACGAGGTGGGCCCACGCGGCATCCGCGTCGTCGGCGTCCTCCCGGGCCGCATCGCCACGGACCGCATGCGCGACCTGGACGGCCTCGCCCCCGACCCGGACGCCCGACGCACCGCCAACGAGGCCGCGATTCCGCTGCGGCGGTACGGGACACCGGAGGAGTTCGGGCGCGCGGGGGCGTTTCTGCTGTCGCCCGCGGCGTCGTATGTCAGCGGGGTGATGGTTTCGGTGGACGGCGGGGCTCGGCGGGGTTTCTGACGGACCGCCCGCTCTCCGGACCGAAGATACTGTTATCCCTTCTCATTTTCTCATTCAAACGAAGGAAGGGTGTGATGTGCGGGTTAACCACCTCCCCCAGGGCAGAAAGCCGTTGTTTCCGGCAAAGAATGAAAAGGAAGGGCGAGGGGGGAAAGAGTGGAGGGGATTTTCGTGCCATGAGGGCATGCGGAGCCAATCGCCGGGTGTATTTCTTTCGTTCGATCATTGGTGAGACGCATGCACTTATGCTGCGATTCCTTCTGGACCGAAGTCCTTCAGCATCGCGAGCGCCTCCTGCGGCTGGTGCGCCGCCGGCTGCCCAACCCGCATGACGCGGAGGACTGCGTCCAGGAGGCCATGCTGCGCGCGGCGACCCACCGCGACCTGGACCGTGACCGGCTCGGACCTTTTCTGACCACGGTCGCCATGCGGCTGTGCATCGACAGCTACCGGGAGCAGGAGCGCTGGCAGCGGCTGTTGCTGCGCATCACCGACGGGGAGCCGGAAATGCTGGAGGAGGCCGTCTGCGACCAGGAATTCGGGCGCTGGCTGCTCCGGCAGGCCGGGCAGCTCCGGGGCCGGGAGCGGCAGGTGATGCTCGCGCGGGCCGACGGGATCTCCATCGCCGAGTTCGCCCGCATCAACCAGATCTCCGTCAAGGCCGCCGAGGGTGCGTTCACACGTGGCAGAGCAAGGCTCCGGCACATGTGCACCCAGTCCCTGGGCGAATCCTGCGGATGACCGGAAAATGGTTCGGCATCCTGGTCCATTCCATGATGCCCTCTAGGGAAGGACACTCCGAAAAGTGGCCGACAAACCGAGCACGCAGGACACCATCAAGAACTTACTCGGCGACATCGCCGACAGTTCCAACAAAGCGTTCAACGATTTCCTCGACCCGCCGAACAAATCCAGGAAGTCCGACTACCCGGACTGGTTCGGCGCCGCCGCCAATCCGATGGCGGCCCTCGCCGGGACGCCCCTCGGGGCGCTGCAGGCGATGGCCGCGTTCGGCGGTAGCGGGCTGAACCCCGTGGCCGCACTCGCCGGCGCCAACCCGCTCGCCCTCCTGGCGGGCGCCTCCTCCGACCGGAACTCCGGCCAGGTGAACCCCTGGCCGCCCTTGCGAACGCCAATCCCCTCGCCGCCCTCGCGAACGCCAATCCCCTCGCCGTCCTGGCGGGCGCGAACCCGGCGGTCGCCCTCGCCGGACTGGCCGGCCAGTCCACCCCCTCCCACAACAACCCGCTCGCCGCCTTCGGCCAGCTCGCCGGTGCGACCGCGGGACTGCCCGCCGCCGTGGGCGGTCTCGGCGGCCTCGCCGAATCCCTGGTGACCCTGCCCCAGCAGATCGCCAAACTGACCGACCTGCTGTCCTCGCTGGTCGGCGCCCTGGACACGATCAGCGAGGTCGCGGCGAGTGCCGGAGTCCGTCCGCCGGCCAAGAAGGGATGACCGACGCCGTCCTGGCACAGGCCGTTGACCCGCCATCCGCCCCCGGCGCGCCGGGGGCGGCTTCCGCAGAACCCTGAGAACCCTTAGGAGGGAACCCGCGTCGTGAGGACCTTGATCGGCGACCGGCTCCGGCTGGTCGTGAAGGTGCTGGGCAGTCTGATCGCCGACGAGGTCGGTCATACGGCGCGGGAACGCGGTAGATCCAAGGGGAACGGCCGGTCCCCGGCGGAGGAGGAGGAATCCGCCGCCGGGGACGCCCAACGGCGCGCCCGGGCCGTACGGAAAGCGCTGGAGAGCCTCGGCCCGTTCTATGTGAAGCTCGGTCAGATCCTGTCCACGCGGCCGGACATGGTGCCGCCGTCGATGATCGCCGAGTTCCAGAACCTGCACGACCAGGTCGACGTGCAGCCGTTCTCCCTGTTCGAGCCGGTCCTGGAGAAGGATCTCGGCCCCGACTGGAAGCTCAGGTTCGACGACGTCGACACCACCAGGCCGCTGGGCGCGGCCTCGCTGGCCCAGGTCTACAAGGTGACCCTGCCCGGGGCGGACCGGCTGTGGTGAAGATCCAGCGGCCGGAGATCCGCGAGGCGGTCCGGGCCGACATGGCCCTGCTGCGCCGGGCCTCCCGCATCGTGGCCCGGGCGGCACCCCGCTTCAACGAGGTCATCGACGTCGAGGCGATGCTGGGCTCGATCTTCGACGCCATGGAGCCCGAGCTCGACTTCACCGGCGAGGCCCGCAACATGGAGGAGGGCCGGGAGGCCGCCCGCGACTTCAGCACCCTGGCCGTCCCCGAGGTCCTCCTGGCCACACCCCGGGTGCTGGTGCAGTCGATGGCTCCCGGCATGTCCGTACGGCATCTGGACCCCAGGTCGTTCAGCGACAGCGAGCGCACGGACATCGGTAAGGACCTGCTGCGGTTCATGTACCGCGGCTACTTCGTGCAGCGGACGTTCCACGCGGACCCGCACGCGGGCAACGTCTTCGCGCTGCCCGGGGCCCCGCGACGCTGATCGACTGGGGCATGGTGGGTCGCCTGGACAAGCGGACCAGCCTTCAGCTGCTGCCGTTGCTGATGGCGCTGGCGCAGAACGACGGGCACGGACTGGCCCGCGCCCTGGGCCGACATGGGGAAGCTCACCGCCTGGGCGAACCTGCCGGCGTTCGCCGCCGACATGGCGGCGCTGGTCCCCAAGATCTCCAGCGCCTCGCTGGGCGAACTCAACTTCGGCGTCTCGCTCACCACGGTGCTGGAGAAGGCCACCAAGCGGGGCATCGGCTCCGCGCCCTCGATCTCCCTGCTGGGCAAGTCCTTCGCCAACCTCGAGGGCTCGGTGCGCTGTCTGGCGCCCGAGCTGTCGCTCGCGGAGATCTTCAAGGGCGAGGTCCGTGGCATCGTGATGTCCCTGCTGGGCGAGTTCATCTCGCTGGAGCAGTTGGGCCGTACGGCGATGGACCTGATGGTCACGGCCACCACCAGCCCCGAGCAGCTGCGCGGACTGCTGGCCGACGCGTCCAACCGGCGCTTCGCCCTCCAGGTCCACCAGCCGAGGACACCGGCCGCGCTGGGCGGCGAACGTGGCTCCTCCCACGCGGGGTTGATCGCCCTCGGTGCCCTGGCCCTGCTGCTGGACCACCGCCGCCGCTCCCGCTGACACGGCCGGGTCCGGGTTCCGGGCGCCATGGCCCCGCTGCCACGGCGGCGTCGCCGGCGCCGCGGATCCCAGGACTCCGGCACCGGACCCCCGCGTCAACCACCCCCAGACGCCCCCGCACTCCCGCCTCACCCCCGACCCCTGGCCCAAACGCCAGCACTCCCGCCTCACCCCCGACCTGGACTCCGGCCCGGACGCCCCACACCCCCGCCTCAACCACGGCCCTGAACCCGGACCCGGACGCCCCCACATCCCCGCCTCAACCACCGCCTGAACCCCGGCCCGGACGCCCCCACTCCCGCCTCAACCACCCCCTGAACCCCGGTCCGGACGCCCCCACACCCCCGCCTCAACCACCCCCTCCAAAGCTCCCCGAAGCGCGGCCAGTGTCGCCCGCATCGTCGCGCGGTTGCGTTCGCGGCGACGGAGCACGCCGGTGACCGCCGGGCTGACGGCGGTGAGGAGTCGGCCGGCGACCGGTGAGTGCAGGTCGAGCCACTCCTCCGTGATCTCGCATCCGCCGGGTACCTCCCTGAAGCGGTACGTCCACTGGGACAGGGCGACGCCCAGGAAGCTGACCTTGAAGGCGAAGCAGCTTCCCGGCCGGGCGGAGACCACCGTGCAGAGGGTGGCCCAGGGCAGCCAGGAGGCGCGGTTGAGCCCCACGAAGCGGGTGCCGACGCGCACGGGTCCCGGGCCGCCCAGCACCCGGGCGCCCCGGACCTCCGGACTCCACTGCCCCATGCGCGTCACGTCGGCCACGGCGGCGTACGCGATGTCCGGCGGCACCAGGACCGTGACGCGTTCGCCGAGCGGGGCCGGGTTCCTCGTCACGCGCGGATGGTGACGCCGTGCTCACGGTCGTCCGTGAGGATCTCCATCAGGGCGCGGCTGTCGGTCTTGAGCGCGGTGCGCCTGCCGGTGACCCGGTTGGCGATCTCGACCGTGCAGGAGCCGATCTTCGTGTTGAGGCAGTGTTTGATCCCGCCGGGCGGGTTGTAGTAGTTGAGGCCTACGAAGCGTTCCTTGGGGGCGGTCATCCGGCCGCGGATGGCGACGGTGCCGTCGGACGTGGCGAAGTCCCAGTAGAAGTAGCCGAAGTCGGCCTTGGCGGTGAGCGCCTGACGCAGGGACACGAGCGAGTACTCGCGGTCGTCGTGGCGCAGCACGAGGAAGGTGACCTGCGGGATGTGGACCGGGCCGAGCTTGGCGCGGGCCGTGACGACCTCCAGGAAGCTGTCGGGTTCCCCGTCGAACCCGGCGACCTGCCCGAAGGCGTAGTGGTCGGTGTGCCGGCTGCCCCAGTTGTGGTTCTGGCTGCCGGTCCAGCCGTCGATGTCGATCTCCTCGCCGTTGACGTCGAGGCTGCCGCTGTACCGGGCGAGCGGTGTCCCGACGAGGCTCTTGGCCTTGGGAAGCCGCCGGTGTACATCCTCGGCGGCAGCAGGAACAGCGGCCGCTGGCCCCGGTGTACGTCAGGTCCCAGCCGATCCGGCCGTCCGGTCCCCGTGCCTCGCCCCTGAGGCGGCCCGGTTCCAGCACGCGGTCGCCGACCCGGGCGCCGAACGAGTCGGTGCTGAAGTGGCAGTCGGCGATGGGGTGTTCCTCCTTGGCCACCACATGCTGTCCGGTGACCCCGTCGAACCAGATCGCCCAGAGTTCGCCGATGGCCGCCTCGGGCATCTCCGCGGGGCTGAACACGGTGTACCGGATCCAGAACGCGCGGGGGTCGGTGGGGTGGTTGCCCCGCTGGTAGAAGCTCTCGTAGTGACCCGCCCGCCGGCCCGGCCGGTAGCGGGTCCGGTTGATGTGCTCGGGGTCGAGGAGCGAGGCGTCGGCGTTCATGAGGTCCGTTCTCCCTGGTGCGGTCGGCTCCGGCGCGGGGGTGGTGTGCAGCGGCGGTCTACTGGGCATGGGCGGGCCGGGCGGCCGAGGGCGTCCGCTGATGCATCGTCATCAGCATTCCGTACCGCGGCCGCAGGGTGATCGTGGCGTGGTTCACCACCCGGTGGGAGGGAACATGGCGGAACTCCCAGCGGCGCACCAGGGCGCACAGCAGCAGATGCGCCTCCATCAGCGCGAAGTGCTTCCCGATGCACAGGTGCGGCCCGGCGCCGAACGGCAGATAGGCGAAGCGGTGGCGCCCCTTGCCCGCCTCCGGCAGGAAGCGGTCCGGGTCGAAGCGCTCGGGGTCCGGCCAGTGCCGGGGTGGCGGTGGATGTCGTACAGATTCACCAGGACGCGTGACCCGGCCGGCACCCGGTGGCCGCCGAGTCCGGTGTCCCGGCGCGCGAGCCGGGGCAGGATCGGCGCCGACGGGTAGAGCCGCAGCGCCTCCTCGAAGACGCGCAGGGTGTACGGCATCTCCGCCAGGTCGTCGGGGGTGGGCAGGGCGTCGCCGAGGACGCCGTCGACCTCGCGCTGGACGCGCTCCAGGACCTCGCGGTGCCGGGAGAGCAGGTAACGCCCAGGTGAGGGTGATCGCGGTGGTCTCGTGGCCGGCGGCGAAGGTGGTGATCACCTCGTCGCGGAGTTCCCGGTCGGTCATGCCCTGGCCGGTGTCGGCGTCGCGGGCGGCCAGCAGCATGTCGAGGAGGTCCCCGCCGCCGGTGGGGGCGTCGGGCCGGCGGCGCTCCGCGATGATCCGGTGGATGAGGTCGTCGAGGCCGCGCATGACCTCGTGGAAGCGGCGGTTGCGCGGGGTGGGCCAGGACGTGGGCGGGCTCAGCGGGTTCTGCAGCCGGTCGAAGGCGTAGGTGATGGCGACGTCGACCGCGTCCGGGCCGAGCCCGGCCAGGGTGCGGCTGACATCGGTGCTGAACATGCAGCGGCTGACGATGTCGAGGGTGACCCGCATCATCTCCGTGTGCAGGTCGACCACCGCGCCCGTCCGGTACCGGTCGGCCATGTGCGCGATCTGCTCGGCCGCCGAGACTCCCATCGTCGCGAACATGCCCGCGAGGGCCTGCTTGGTGTAGATCGGCTGCATCATCCGCCGGTTGCGCAGCCAGCTCCTGTGGTCGTCGCTGGTCAGCAGCCCCTCGCCGAGGACGAGGCGGAGCGGGTTGTCCGGCCCGAGTTTCCCGAACCGGTCGCTGTCGGTCAGTACGTCGGCTGCCAGCTCCGGGCTGGTCACGCCGTGCACGGTCACCGGGCCGAGCCGGTAGCGGACCAGGTCGCCATGCGCCATGCGCCCCCGGTGCATGGCCCGGAGGATGTCGCGCCGGAAGTCCAACACGCTGCCCAGCAACGGCAGTCCGGCCGCCCTGGGAGCGTCCGTCACCGCGCCGATGTCGAGTACGTCGGTCATCGCCCCGCCCTCACTTCCGCGCCAGCGCGCAGACCCAGCCCAGCGAACGGCGCGGCTCCGACACGAACCGGGCGTCCTGGAACCCGGCCTTGGTGAGCCGGTCCACCAGGTCGTCCCCGGAGAGGATGTGCAGTCCCGCGCGCTCCGAGCGCTCCGTGAAACGCCGGCCGAGGAACCGCTGGGTGAGGGACGGATCGTCGGCGGCCTCCCGGCTCATCTCCAGCGTGATCGCCAGCTGCCCGCCCGGCTTCAGCACCCGGTACGCCTCGGCGAGACCGCCCGGCGGATCCGGCCAGAAGTAGAAGGTCTCGATCGCACAGACCTGGTCGAACGAGGCGTCCTCGTACGGCAGTTGGGAGCAGTCCCCGTGCCGGACCTCGACCCGGCCGCGCGCGATGGCCGGCAGATTGCGCCGTACGGCCTGCTCGACCATCGCCATCGAGTAGTCCACCCCGGCGACGAACCCTGGGCGGCCCGCCGCGACAGCAGCTTCACCGCCATGCCGCCGCCGCAGCCGACGTCCAGCACGCGGTGCCGGCCGCGCACGTCCATGTGCTCGATCGTCCACTCGGTGAGACTCCGGTGCTGCACCGCCATCAGGTTCCCGAAGAACCGCCCGGCTCGCCCGGTCGGCCTGCGGAAGTTGTCCTCCGGATGAGCTCCAGCGGCCGTGCCAGCAGTGTGCCGATCATTGGTGTTCCTTTCCCTGTGGGCCCTGCGTCCGTGTGGTGCTGAGGGAATCGGTCGGGGTGGCCTACGACCCCTCACCCCGGGGTCCGAGTGCCGGCCCCCGCCGCGCGGCGGGCGGTGCGGTCCAGCGCCGCCAGGTGGGCCCGCAGCAGCGGCCTGGCCGGTCCCGACACCGGCAGCCGGGGTGCCCGGGAGCGGTGCCAGGGCAGCGGCTCCGGTGTGTCCGCGTCGCCCAGCAGGGCGGCGGCGAGGTAGGAGCCGTGGGCCACCGACATCGCGAGCCCGTGCCCGTTGCACCCGCCCGCGTACCAGACTCCGGGCCGCCCCCGCACGGGCCCCACCACAGGCAGCCCGTCCGCCGTCACCGCGATCCCGCCCGCCCAGCGGTGCGTGACCTCCACCCCGGCCAGCGCCGGATGCAGCGCCCGCAGCCACTGCTCCAGCCGATGGAACGCGAACACCCGCAGTACAGCTCTACGGCGGGGCCCGACCCCGTCCGGACAGAGCGCGGTACCACCGCCCACCACCAGCCGACCGTCGGCGGTGAGCCGGAAGTACGGGGCGAGCGGCACCGCGTCGATCACCGCCAGGCCGCCGTGCCCGAGGAGCCCCGCGCCTCGTGACCGAGCGGTTCGGTCGCCACCGCGTGCACCTCGAGCCCGAGCACCGTGCCCACCGGCAGCCCGAGCCCGGCCACCCCGGCGTTCACCGCCAGCACGGACTTCGACGCCCTCACCGTGCCCTGGGGAACAGCAGTTGGGGCTGCTGCCCGTCCCCGCCGCGCACCTCCAGCAGCGGGCTCCCGCCGTGGAGCCGTACGCCCTTCGCCACGCAGGCCCTCGCCAGCGCCGCCGTCAGCACGGCCGGATCGAGGGTGGCCGTGTGCCGGTGGAGCAGGCCCGCGTGGTACGGCACGTCGACCCGGCGCCGGATGTCGGCAGCGCAGAGGACGGGTACCTCCAGGTCCAGGGCACGGTAGGCGGCGGCCTGCCGCGCCAGGGACACGAGCCCGGTGCGGGAGCGGGCCGCGACGATCTGCTCCCCGTCCGCGCAGGGCACGCCGAGCCGGTCGCACAGGTCCACGACCCGTCGTACCGCCTCGACACTCGCCCGGTGCATCCGGCGGGCGACGGCGGCCCCGTACCGACGCGCCGCCCGGTCGACCGGCGGCCCCACCCGGGGCCCCAGCAGCCCGGTGCCCCGCCCACTGGCACCCGCAGCGGGCCGCCGCGCGTCCACCACCACGATGTCCAGGGAGGGCTGACGTTCCACCAGGTGATAGGCCGTGGACAGTCCTACGAGTCCCGCGCCGACCACCGCCACATCGGCATCGATCCCGCCGTGGACCGCGGGAAGCGAATCCGCGGCACCGGCCCCGGCCGGGTCCCCGGGGTCCCAGCAGGGCGTGCCCGGTGCGAACAGGGTCACCGGGGCGCCCCTTCCCCGGCCCCCGACAGCGACCCGAACCTGCGGTCGTGCCAGAGCAGCGGCCGGCCCGACGACACCTGCACCACGGCCACCCGTCCCACGACGGCGCTGTGGTCGCCGTAGCGGCGGATGTCCTCGACCAGGCAGACCGACCAGGCGAGCGCGTCGCCGAAGACGGGGGCGCCCAGGACGGGACGGACGGGGACCTCGTGGAACCGTTCGGCGGGCAGGGCGGCCGGGTCCGCGAAGCGGGTGGCCCGCGAAAGCTGGCTGTCCCGGAGCAGGTTGACCGCGAAGACGCCCTGGCCGCCGATCGCCGAGAGGGTGTGCGAGCCGTTGCGCAGGCAGGCGAGGAGGAGGGGTGGGCGGGCCGACAGGGAGGTGAGGGACGAGACGGTCATCCCGGTGGGGCCGTTGCCGCCCTGGGTGGTGACCACGGTGACGCCGGAGGCGAGTTTCGCGTAAAGGCGCAGGCAGTGCTCGGTGTCGGGGCCGGGCTCGTCCCGACGCAACTGCTCGCCCGGTTCCCGCGTCCGGGCCAGGGCGAGGTCAGCCATGCGCGGCGGGTGCGAGACCGGCCGGTGACACCGTGCCGAGCAGACCCTGGAGGATCTTCTCGATGTTGGTGCGTAACGTCGACTCGGCCACCGGGTCGAGGATCTCCGCCAGCGTCGGAATCCCCAGGTCGAACGAGGCCCGGAAGGTGACGGTCGTACCGTCCCGGTGCGGCTCGCAGGCCCAACTCCCCTCGAAGGTCTCGAAGTCACCGCTGAGCTGCTCGAACGCGATGGACAGCGTGGCCGGCGAGAAGGTGTCGCGTTCCGTCCACCGCATCAGCCCGTCACGGAAGGCGACCGTCCACCCGGAGATCACGGAACCGTCCGGCCGCGGCGGCTGCACCTCCACCGCGCGGACGGTCGTGGTGAGTTCGGGGTACCGGCTGAAGTCGCTGATCCTGCGGTAGGCGTGCGAGGGGTCGATGCCGGGGCTGTCATCCGGACTGTCACGTGGCGCATGGGGTTTGTCCTTACTGACGGGGAGTGCGGTCGTGAACGACGTGGTGTGTGCTGCCCTGCCGACGCCGTGGCCGGTCAGGCGAGGCGGGCGTGTACGGCCTTCAGGGCTTCGGCGAGGGTGTCGAGGAAGAGCCGGGTCTCGTCGGCGTCGGCGATCGCCGGGGGTGTCAGCCGGAGTACGCGGGTGGAGTTGAGGGAGTGGTTGACCAGGACGCCCCGGCCGACCAGCTCCAGCAGCGTCTCGCCGACGGCCTGGGCCCGGGTGAACTCGATGCCGATCAGCAGTCCCCTGCCGCGTACGTCGTGCACCAGGCGGCCCCGGTAGGGGGCGCAGGCCTCCTCGACCCCCGCGAGCAACCGCCGGCCGAGCGAGGCGGCCCGCCCCACGATGTCCTCACGGTCGATGGTCTCCACCGCGGCAAGGGCCGCCGCACAGGCGATGGGTGAGGCGCCGAAGGTGGAGGTGTGGAGGTAGGGGTCACGGGAGAACGGGCCGTAGGCGTCCTTGGTGGCCACCATCGCGGCGACCGGCACGACCCCGCCGCTCAACCCCTTCCCGACGAGAAGCACATCGGGCACGACGCCCTCGGCGTCCACACCCCACCAGCTGCCGAGCCGCCCGAGCCCGGTCTGCACCTCGTCCACGATCAGGAAGGCGCCGTACACCCGGCACAACGCGGCTGCCTCCGCGAGATATCCGACCGGCGGGATACGTACCCCGCCCTCGCCCTGCACCGGTTCGAGAATCACGCAGGCCCGGTCCCGACGCGCCCGAAGTACCGTGTCCAGCCCGGCCAGGTCCCCGTAGGCGACCTGCGCGGTATCCGGCAGCAACGGCTGAAACGCCTCCTGGTAAAGGGAGTTGGCGGTGACGCTGAGCGCCCCAGAGTCTTCCCGTGATACCCGGACACGGTGGTCACCAGCGCGTTGCGCCCATGAGCACGGGCCAGCTTCAACCCCGCTTCGGTCGCCTCGGCACCGGAGTTGACGAAATGAACGTGATCGAGACCGGTTGGGGTACGCGCGGCCAGCGCGGCGGCAGCCCGCGCCGCAACCGGCTCCAGAAACACCCGGGTCGCCAACGGATGCGCGTCCAACTGCCGCTGCACCGCGTCGAGTACGGCCGGATGCCGATGCCCCAGGATGAAGACGCCGTACCCCCGAAGTCCAGATACCGACGCCCGTCATCGGTGTACACCCAGGCCCCCTCGGAGTGCACCTCGGCCATTCCGCCGAGGACTGTGCCCATGACGGCACGGCCTGTGCCGAGGTGGCGGCGGTAGAGGTCGGCGGTGGTGGGGGTGTGGGGGGCGGTTGCCTCTGGGGTGGTGGGGGCGGCCGTTTCTACGGCGGCGGGACCGGCCATCCCTACGGCAGCAGGGCCGGCCACCCCTACGGGCGGGTGCGCCGGCGTCTCCACCGCGGTCATGACGCCAGCTCCGCCGGGGTCTGGGGCGTCCGCGCCGGGCGCAGGCCTCCCCGGCCGGTGGCCCAGCACTCCACGTTGCGGGTCAGCGCCGAGCGGATCGCGGCGCGGGTGGGGGCCGTACCGCAGTGTGGTGTGCCGAGGTCGGAGGCGAAGGGCAGTTCGCGCTGGAAGACGAGGAGGAGCTCGGCGTAGTCCTGGAGCCGGCGTCGTACCAGGGCGGGGGGAAGGACGGCCCTTCCAGGAGCGGCAGCAGCAACCGGTGCACCGCTTCCACCGGGATCAGCCGCGGCGGGTGCGGACGTTCGCCGTGGTGGCCGGCGAACTCCAGGCAGATGTCTACGACTTCCCGCTGCAGGATGGCCTCCCGCCCGGCGGTGAGCCAGTACTCGCCCTGCGCGACCCCGGACCTGACCAGGTCGCCCACCGCACGGGCCACGACATCCTGCGGCACCATGTCGATCCGCGTCCCGGGCGAACCCGGCAGCACCGGGACCTGTCCCTTGACGATCCCGCCCAGCGCCCGGGTCAGACCCTGCACCCGCGCGATCCGGCCGGTGGACGAGTCCCCCATGACCAGCGACGGGCGCAGGATGACCCCGGGGACCTCGGCCGACCGTACGGCGTCCTCGGCGGCCGACTTGGAGGCGAGGTAGGCCGCCGCGCCGGGAAACCGCTCCTGTTCCTCGGGCGCGAGCGGGTTCGCCACGAAGGCGGTGCTCATGTAGAAGAACGGGGCGTCGGCGCGGGCCGCCAGGTCGAGCATCGAACGGGTGCCGTCCAGGTTGGTACGCCAGATGTCGGCCGGGTCGAGACGCCAGTTGGTCGCGGCGGCGGAGTGCACGACCATGTCCACCTCGGCGGCCAGGTCCAGCCGTTGGGCCGCGGAGAGCCCCAGACCGGGCGCTCTCAGGTCGGCCGTCACCTCCCGTACCCGAGGATCGTCCAGCGGTGCGCGGTGGCGCAGGCAGATCAGGTCGTAGTCGTCGCAGAGCTCGTCGATGAGCGCCTGCCCGAGTACGCCTGCGGCGCCGGTGAGGAGGAGGGTGGGGCGGGGGTTCGGGGGTGGGATGAGGGGGCGGGGTGGTGGGGGTGGTCGGGGCGGTGGGGGTGTTTGAGGGGTAGGGCCGGTGGGATCGGTGGCACCGGTGGGTGTTGGCGGCATGGGTCGGGAACTCCCTTTGGGTGGAGGGGTGTTGGGGTGGGAGGCGGTTTCGGGGGCGGGCGGGGGTGGGCCCGGGCGGGGGCGGGATGGAGCTCGGGGCTGGGGCCGGGATCGGATCCCGGGGCGGAGCCAGGGCCAAGGCGGGGATCGGGTCCGGGGTCGAGATCGGAGCCAGGGCCGAGGTCAGGGTCGGGGACGAGTTCCGAGTCGAGGTCGGAATCGGGGCCAGTAGCGGGATCGCGCCCGGGATCGGGGTCGTTGGGGCCAGGGCCGGGATCGGAGTCGAAGTCGGGGCAGGGCCGAGGCCGTGCCCTGGGCCGAAGTCCGGGCAGGGGCCGACGTCGTGCCCGGGGCCGAGGTCGGGGTCGGGGCCGGGGTCGGAGCCGGGGCTGGGGCTGGGCTCGGGGCGGTCGTGCCCGGTGCCCGCTGCCCAGTCAGGTCAGGTCAGGTCAGGTCAGGTCAGGTCAGGTCAGGTAACGGTGTGGTCAGGCGACAGTGAGGGGGCCGTCGGCCAGGTGGGCCGCCAGGGGGCCGGTCATCCTGGACCGGGCGGGCGGGTGCAGGGAGAGCCCGTTGGCGCAGGCCGCGAGGTGGCCGATCTCGTCGGAACTCATGAAGTTGAGGCCGCCGAGGAGTTCCACAGCCCGCGGAACGATCCGGGCCAGGGCGTCCTGGACGCAGTACCGCACGTACAGCGAGTCCGCGAGCGTCGACTCGTCCGGGCAGCCCTCGTCGAGCCGCCGGGCGACACCCTCCGCGGCGGCCATCGCCCCCTCGGCCTCCACCAACAGCCGCACCCGCTCCGACTCGGGCACCCGCTCGTTGAGCAGCACCCGTTCCACCAGCGCACTGGCAACCCCGAGATAGCTCCCCGTCATCAGCAGCTCGAACCACACCAGGCCCGCGGTCTGCAGTTCGTCCAGTCGCCCGTCCAAGCCGGAGGTACGCACCAGCAGTTCCGGCGGTACGAGCACATCGGTGAGCGTGACCTGATCGCTCTCCGCCCCCGACAGGAAGGAACTGGACCAGAACCCGCTGACGCTCACCCCCTCGCTCTCGGCCGGCACCAACGCCACCGCCAACTCGTCACGCGCCCCCGCTCACCGGGTACGAGCACACTCGCGGTAAGCAGATCCATGGACCGGGCGAGACTGCACGGCCGCTTCACCCCGCTGATCCGGACCCCGTCGGGTCCCACCGTGGCGGTCATCGAGGGCGAGAGGATGCCGGCGCCCGGCCGCCCCTCGGCGAACCCGGAAGCCACCAGGCGATTCCCGGAGGCCACCCCTTCGACGAGCATCCACTCCAGTCCCTCGCCGTCGGTGACCAGTCCGACCAGGGTTGCCATGGAGAAGTGATGCATGGTCGTAGCCACGGCGAGAGACGGCGACCTGCTCCCCAACGCACGCTGCACCCGCAGGGCATCCAGCGCGGTGGCCCCCTTCCCCTTGCAGGAGACCGGCACCAGAAGCCCGGGCCCCCGCTGTCGCGGAAGAGCCCGATACCCGGACTGCGCGGACTCTCCAACTCCATGAGCGGCACCGCCCGCAGACTCTCGTCGAGCCCCGGCAGCATTTTCGTCAGTACGGCGCGTTCGCGCTCCAGAAACCTCATGTGCTCCCCTGCTCCGGGACGACCCGGTCGCGCTGGACCCCGTCCGGCGGACGGGATGACGGTGGCGGGAATGGCGGGATGGCGGGATGGGTGGGTTTGACGGGACGGGTGGGTCTGACGGGACTGGCAGGTTGACGGGATTGGTCGGACACGCGGGACTGGACTGGTTGACGGAACCCGTCGACAAGCGGGACAGGCAGGACAACGGGACCAATCGGACGGTCGGGACTGGCGGGTTGACGGGACTGGCAGCAGGACCGACCGAACGGCGGGATCGACCGGACAGCGGACCTGACCAGACAGCGAAACCGACACAACCGCCCCCAAGCCCCCACGCACCCCACCCGCCCCCTAAACCGCCCGCGTAGCCCGCAGCAGCTGCCACACCGCCGCCAGCCCCGGCCGCCCCTGAAAGGCGATGTACTCGGGCAACACCACATGGGGCGCCCACTTCCGCTTGTACTCAAGCTGCGCCGCAGCCGGATAGATCCGCTCCCCATGCCGCGCGAGCAACCGCACGCAACGCGTGAAAGTACGGCTCGCACAAGGCAGTTCATGCTCATCGGAGAGACCGGTGAACGGCGTGAACCCGAAGTGCAGCCACCCCGCACCGTCGGCAGACATCCGCTCCATCGCGGCCGCGTTCAACGCCTCCATCACCCCGGGCGGAGCATCCGGAGAACGCCGGCTCAGGTCGTGCAACCACCCCGGCCGGCTACCGAACACCGGCGAGTAACTGATGTACCCGACGGCCACCCCACCGACCCGCCCCACGAACAACCTCCGGTGCCGCTGCGCCAGCCCGGTCCGCTCCCCACCAGGAACCGCAGTTCCTTCGCACCGCCCTTGCCCCGCAACCACGCCCGGTCGATCAGATCCAGCTCGTTCCGCACCTCGTCGTCAGCCACGGAGGGAGCCTCGACCACCTCGAGTCCGGCGCGCCGGGCCCTGGATATCTTGTTCCGCAGCCGTACGAAGGCCGACCCGCGCAGCGTGAACCGGCCCAGATCCACCGCGTACGACGCCCCGAGCTGATTCACCGTGAACCCGTGCGCCCCGTACAACTCCGCGTCCGCCCGCTGCAGTTGTACGGCCACCAGCCGCCGCGGCCGGGCCTGCGCCGCGAAGGCGTCCAGCAGATCCGCCCGCTGCTCCTCCGCCGCGAAGGGCCCCGCGAACTGCAACAGGTGCCGCCCCGACCGCCGATAGACACAGGTGCCGTCGAACCGTGGATCCCGGAAGTACTCGTTACCCTGATTGAGGGCGAGAAAAGAACTCGGATTGTCACTGTGCCGGACCAGGTTCTCAAAGACGGACGGCATCCGCACCCCTCCTGGACTCAGCGGAATGACTCCCGGCCGAATTCGAATAAGCCCGCTCGAATTCAACATAATCCGCATGCGAATGCGGCTCGAAAAGCACCCCGAACGGCTTGAGTGAATTCCCGAACAGCGCACGGTCCCCAGCAGATGCAGGGGAAGCGCGAGCAACGCCCACTCCGGCATCACCAGCACCGCCCACACCCCGGCGAGGACACCCGCGGTCACCAGGCTGTGCATGGTGTTGTACGCCACGAAGTACCCGCGCGAGATCCGCCCGTCCGGACTCCGCCGAAAAGCCAGCGCGCCAGGGAGATAACCGATGGCGTCGATGACGATAAAGAGGGAGATGAAAACTCCCCACCGGATCTCGAAAAATGCCGCACGGCCAGCACGGCACAGACGACCAGACCGCCCAGCCATTCCATCCGCAGCAGCAGGAAGGTAGCTCTCGTCTCGAATCTGTTTTTCGCATCCATGCGCCCTCCACCCTTCACCCTTGTTTACGGGGAAGCGACGGAAACCCTCACAGGAAAACAAATACAGAATTAATCACTCTTACGATAAACCCAAGAAGCCGGAACCAGGTCCTGGCTCCGGCCTCGTCAGGCGATGGTGCTCTGCACAGCAGTGGTGCTCAACAGGCCGGCGCGCTCTACACGTTGAAGCGGAATGTTGACTACGACGCCCTTACCTGCGGAAACGTCATTTGGGACGGGTCAAGTCAGCACAGAATCAGTACGGGCGGCAGAGGTTCGGACGGGGCCGGGACAGAAGGGTGTCGCTACGGTTGAGTCATGACCGCACCGCCCGACTGGGTGCGCACGCCGCGCGCGGAAGGCTGGTTCGCGGAGGACCTGGACCGCCGTGGCTCTCATGGAGCAGGCGCCTGCCGACGTAAGAGTCGGGCGGGAAATGACCATCAAGCTCGATCAACGCAATCGGCCTGAGCCGGATCTGCTGGTGACGACGGCTGACTTCGACGGTGACCGCACCTGGTTCGCACCGGATGAAGTACGACTCGCCGTCGAGGTGGTCTCCCCGAATCCGCCGACCGAGACCGCACGGTAAGAGCTCGTAACACGATCATGATCGGTGTTTCTTGAGGCGTCTCCAGCAGATCAGGGCGCAGGCCAATGAGACGAAGGTGTCGTGGAGTTCGGTGCGGCGTTCCCAGCGGACGGCGAGGCGCTTGAACTGGTGGAGCAGGGCGATGGTCTGTTCGACGACGTAGCGGAGTTTGCCCAGGCCCTTGATGTTCGGGGCGCCCTTGCGGGAGATGACAGGAAGGATCCGGCGCCTGCGCAGTTCCTTGCGGTTGGGGTTGGAGTCGTAGGCCTTGTCGCCTAGCAGCGAGTCGGGGCGGCAGCGAGGACGGCCGGGGCGTCCGGCCACGGGTGGGATTCCGTCGACGAGGGCGAGGGTCTGGGTGACGTCGTTGACATTGGCCGCGGTGGTGATGACCTTGAGCGGGGTGCCGCGTCCGTCGCAGATCACGTGGTGCTTGCTGCCTGTCTTCCGCCGGTCGACCGGCGACGGACCGGTGTCGGCTCCCCCTTTTTCGCGCGGATGTGGGAGCCGTCCACACACGCCCTGGACCAGTCGAGCGCGCCGGCTGCGTTCAGCTCGGCAAGCAGGATCCGGTGCAGCTGGTCGAAGACGCCGGCCTGCTGCCACCGCTCCAGACGCCGCCAGCAGGTCTGTCCCGAGCCGAACCCCAGCTCCAGCGGCAGGAGTTGCCAGGCTATGTCGTTGTGGAGGACGTACAGGATGCCCTGCAGACACAGCCGGTCCGCCACCGGCCGCGGGCCCGGCGCCTTCCTCGGCCACGGCGGCAGCAGTGGCTCGATCAGCGCCCACAAGTCGTCGTCCACGATCCACGGCCGAGTGCTCACACCATCCCGAACAGCCGAATCGTCACATCGGTCACGCCCGACGAGGGCACTTCAACAAGATCGTGTTACGAGCTCTAAAGCTGCACAAATACGCAGAGGCCGGCATCCCGCACTACTGGCGCATCGAGGACGAGGACGGCGCACCCATCGTCCACGTCTGCAGAAGCTCGCTCCGCCCCACCACGGCTGAGTCAGCACCAAGTCAGCACGGGAACGCGGAAGGGGTCGGGCTCACCAGAGCCCGACCCCTTCCGAGCTGCATACTTGACGAATTGACTAGCTCGCAGTTACGAACCCGCTACACGTTGAAGCGGAACTCCACCACGTCCCCGTCCTGCATCACATAGTCCTTGCCCTCCATGCGCGCCTTCCCCTTGGCCCGTGCCTCCGCGACCGAGCCCGTCTCCACCAGGTCGGCGAAGGAGATGACCTCCGCCTTGATGAAGCCCTTCTGGAAGTCGGTGTGGATGACGCCGGCGGCCTCGGGGGCGGTGGCACCCTTCTTGATGGTCCAGGCGCGGGACTCCTTGGGGCCTGCCGTGAGGTAGGTCTGGAGGCCGAGGGTGTCGAAGCCGACGCGGGCCAGGGTCGTCATGCCGGGCTCCTCGACGCCGACCGACTCCAGGAGCTCCATCGCCTCCTCCTCGTCGAGCTCGGCGAGGTCCGCCTCCAGCTTGGCGTTGAGGAAGATCGCCTCGGCGGGGGCGACCAAGGCGCGCTGCTCGGTCTTGAAGTCCTCGTCCACCAGCTCGTCCTCGTCGACGTTGAAGACGTAGAGGAAGGGCTTGGTCGTCAAGAGGTGCAGGTCGTGCAGGAGTTCCTCGTTGCCGGAGCCCTGGACGATGCCCTGGGAGAAGAGGGTGTCGCCCTTCTCCAGGATCTCCTGCGCCGCCTCGACCGCCGCGACCTTCGGGCCGATGTCCTTCTTGATGCGCGACTCCCGCTGGAGGCGCGGCAGGACCTTCTCGATGGTCTGCAGGTCGGCGAGGATCAGCTCGGTGTTGATCGTCTCGATGTCGTCCTTGGGCGAGACCTTGCCGTCGACGTGGACGACGTTCTCGTCCTTGAAGGCGCGGATGACCTGGCAGATCGCGTCGGACTCACGGATGTTCGCGAGGAACTTGTTGCCCAGGCCCTCTCCCTCCGACGCGCCCTTCACGATGCCCGCGATGTCGACGAAGTCGACGGTCGCCGGGAGGATCTTCTGCGAGGAGAAGATCTCGGCCAGCTTCGTCAGACGGGGGTCGGGGACGCCGACCACGCCGACGTTCGGCTCGATCGTGGCGAACGGGTAGTTGGCCGCCAGCACGTCGTTCTTGGTCAGGGCGTTGAACAGGGTCGACTTGCCGACATTCGGCAGACCGACGATTCCGATCGTGAGCGACACGTTGCGACTTCCCGTACGTGAGTGGCGTGAGAGCAGTGGAGGGGCCGGCCGGGGGCGCGGGGACCGGGGCCGGGGGCCGATCCACCAGTCTACGGCGTGCGCCGCGCCCTCCCGGCTCCGCGTCGAACACGTGGCCAAGCTCTGCCCATCGGCGTGTCTGAGGGCCTATTCGGCACATAAACCGACCTAAGTTGGTGCAGTGGAGCAACACAGGACACGACCCCACAGCCCGGCGCGAAACGCGGGGCCCGCCCCTTCCCCGCAGGCGGGCCGGGGCCCGAACGGTGGCCCGCCCCGCACGACCAGGCCGAACCCGCAGACCCGCGGCACCGCGCAACGCCGCCCGGCGGCGGTACGACGGCCGGTTCCAGCGGCGGCCGCGACCGTACGGCAGCTGCCCAATCCCCGGCTCACCGGGCTCGGCGGCGGGTTGTTCTGCACGGCCGTGATGCTCGTGCTGGGCTGTCTCGACCAGCTGCTGTTCGGGGCTCGCCGACCGTCTACGGCGTGCTGTTCGTGCCGGTGTGTGCTCACGGCCGTCTGGATCCGCCGCGGCGACCTGCTGACCGCGCCGGTCGTCGTCCCGATCGCCTTCGCCGTCGGCCTCTTCCCGGTGGCCGACGGCAGCAACGGCCTCGCCAACCGTCTGGTCGGCATCTTCACCGCCCTCGCCACCCAGGCCGGCTGGCTGTACGGCGGAACCCTCGTCGCGGGCCTCATCGCAACGGTCCGAAGAATCCGCCTGCTGAACCGACGGCGACACGGGTGACACCGGTGGTCCCGCGCCGCCCGAAGCCCCCAAGGACTCGTGCGGCCCGTAGTAGCCATACGACTCGCCCGGCCCGCAGTCGCTCTACGGCTCACGCGACCCGTAGCCCACGTACGGTTCACGCGACCCGCAGCCAGCCTCCGTACGGCTCGCGCCGCCCGCAGTCCCGGTACGCCACCCGTGACATCCGCACGTCCACGGGCACACGCGCGTGGCCCCCGTACCCGCACGCCCGCGACGCCCGGAGCCGCCGTACCGCCGACAGGCACGCACGCGTGACACCTGCTCAGCCACGACCGCGTGGGCCGCGTACTCGCAAGCCGCGCCGCCCGCAGTCGCCGTACCGCCGCGGCCACGCGCGCTTACTCCCGCTCAGCCACACGCGCGTGGACCCCGTAGACGCCACGCCGTGACACCCGGGGCCCCCGCACGGCCGGCAGCCACGCGCGTGCCCCTGCTCAGGCACGCAAGGGTGACAGCCGAGCCCTCCCTCGCCCCAGGAACCCCTAGTCGTCCCCCGCCGCGTGCATCGCCGCCCCCACGATCCCCGCGTTGTTCTGCAGCTGGGCCGGGACGATCTCGGCCTTGATGTCCTCGATGAAGTGGAGGAACTTGTCGGCCTTGCGGCTGACTCCGCCGCCGATGATGAACAGCTCGGGGAGAACAGCATCTCGACGTGGGCCAGGTACTTCTGGACCCGGTGGGCCCAGTGCTCCCAGGTCAGTTCGCCGTCCTCCTTGGCCTTGCTGGACGCCTTCTTCTCGGCGTCGTGGCCGTTCAGCTCAAGGTGGCCCAGCTCCGTGTTCGGGACCAGGACGCCGTTGGCGAAGAGGGCGCTGCCGATGCCCGTGCCGAAGGTCAGCAGGATCACCGTGCCCTTGCGGCCCTGGCCCGCGCCGAAGTGCATCTCGGCGACGCCCGCCGCGTCCGCGTCGTTCACGACCGTCACCGGGAGGCCGCCCAGCCGGTCGGCGAAGAGCGCGCCCGCGTCCTTGTCGATCCAGCTCTTGTCGACGTTCGCCGCCGTACGGATCGTGGATCCGCCGGTCACCACACCTGGAAACGTGAGCCCGACCGGTCCCGTCCAGCCGAAGTGGTCGACGACTTCCTTCACGCCGTCGGCCACTCCGTCCGGTGTCGCCGGGTGCGGGGTCAGCACCTTGCACCGCTCTTCTGTCAATTCGCCCTTGTCCAGGTCCACAGGGGCGCCCTTGATCCCGGATCCACCGATGTCCACGCCGAAGATCTGCATGGATCCACGCTACGACGAACGACTGACCGTCACTGCCCGGAGGGTGCCGTACGGTCCGCACCGGTGCGCCCGGCGACCAGCGCGGCCGCCTCTTCGCGCAGGTCGCGGCGGAGTTCCTTGGGCAGCGAGAACGTGATGGACTCCTCGGCGGCCTTGACCAGTTCGACATCCTCGTAGCCGCGCGTCGACAGCCACTCCAGCACCTGCTCGACCAGGACCTCCGGTACGGAGGCGCCCGAGGTCACGCCGACCGTGGTGACGCCCTCCAGCCAGGCCTCGTCGATCTCGTCGGCGAAGTCCACAAGGTACGCGGCGCGGGCGCCGGCCAGCTTGGCGACCTCGACGAGCCGTACGGAGTTGGAGGAGTTCTTCGAGCCGACCACGATCACCAGGTCGGCCTCCTCGCCCATCTGCTTCACGGCGAGTTGGCGGTTCTGCGTGGCGTAGCAGATGTCGTCGCTCGGCGGGGAGATGAGCTGCGGGAACTTCTCCTTCAGGGCGTCGACGGTCTCCATGGTCTCGTCCACGGAGAGGGTCGTCTGGGAGAGCCAGACCACCCGGGACGGGTCCCGTACCTCGACCTTGGCGACGTCCTTGGGGCCGTCGACGAGGGTGATGTGCTCGGGGCCTCCCGGAGGTGCCGATGACCTCCTCGTGGCCCTCGTGGCCGATGAGGAGGATGTCGAAGTCCTCGTTCGCGAACCGGACGGCTTCCTTGTGGACCTTGGTCACCAGGGGGCAGGTCGCGTCGATGGTGGCGAGGCGGCCCTGCTTGGCCTCGTCGTGGACGACGGGCGCGACTCCGTGCGCGGAGAACATCACGATGTTCCCCTCGGGGACCTCCTCGGTCCGCTCGACGAAGACGGCGCCCTTCTTCTCCAGGGTCTGGACGACGTACTTGTTGTGCACGATCTCGTGCCGGACATAGATCGGAGCCCCGTACTGCTCAAGGGCTTTCTCGACGGCGATCACGGCGCGGTCCACGCCCGCGCAGTAGCCCCGGGGGCGGCGAGCAGGACACGGCGGCCAGACGAAGCAGTCATGCGTCCCATCGTAAGGCCGCGCTCGACGGGTCAAAGATCGCGTCCTTGGGGAGACTGGCCGTGAAGTGGGAGGGGTGGGGCCGGGCGGGCACGACGTACGGGAGACGCGAGATGGCGGAGACGGACACGGACACGACGGCCACGGGCGGCGACGGGTCCGGGCTGCGGCGCAGCCTCGGTTTCCAGGATCTCGTCGTCTACGGGCTGCTGTTCATCGCCCCGATGGCGCCGGTCGGCGTGTTCGGCACCCTGGACGCCAAGTCGCACGGCGCCGTCGCGCTGGTCTACATCGTGGCCACGGTCGCGATGGCGTTCACCGCGTTCAGCTACGCGCAGATGGTCCGGTCGTCCCCAGGCGGGCTCGGTGTTCGCCTACGCGCGCGTGGGGCTCGGCAAGGAGGCCGGGTTCATCGCCGGCTGGATGGCGATGCTCGACTACGTCCTCATCCCCGCCGTCGCCTATCTGTTCTCCGGGATCGCCATGAACGCGCTGGTCCCGGACGTGTCGCGGTGGGTGTGGACCGCGCTGGCGGTCGTCATCACGACCTGCCTCAACCTCTGGGGCGTGCGCGCGGCGGCCCGCGTCGGCTTCCTCGTCCTCGCGATGGAGATCGTCGTCCTCGTCATCTTCATCGTGTCGGCGATCGTCGTCCTCGCGCGCGACGGCGCCGAACGGGGCTGGCTCTCGCCGCTCTCCGGGGACGGCACGCAGGGCGCGTTCGCGCTGTCGGCGGTGATCGGCGCGGTCTCGGTGGCCGTCCTGTCCTACCTGGGCTTCGACGCGGTCGCCACCTTCGCGGAGGAGGTCACCGGCGGCTCCGAGAAGGTCGCCAGGGCGCTGCTTTTCTGCCTCGCGCTGGCCGGTGTGCTGTTCATCGCGCAGACGTACCTGGTCGCCCTCCTGGAGCCGACGACCTCCGCGCAGCTCGCCGCCGACGCGGGCAAGCAGGGGTCGGCGTTCTACGACGCCGTCGACGTGTCGGTCGGCGACTGGCTGCACAACCTGGTGGCCGTCAGCAAGGCGATCGGCGCGGCGTTCGCCGCGCTGGCCGGGCAGGCAGCGGCGGGGCGTCTGGTGTTCGCGATGGCGCGTGACCGTCGTCTGCCGCGTGCCCTCTCGAAGACCGACGACGGAGTGCCGCGGGTCGCGCTGCTCTCGGCGGCCGTCATCACGCTGGTCGCCGCGGTCTGGGCGGCCCGGCGTGACGACGGGCTCGACCACCTCGTCTCGGTCGTCGACATCGGCGCGCTCACCGCGTTCACGTTGCTGCACGCGAGCGTGGTGGGGTGGTTCGCGGTACGACGCCGGGGTGGGCCCGTGGTGTGGTGGCGGCATGTGCTGGTGCCGGTGCTGGGGGCGGCGATCACCGTCGCCGTGATCGTGGAGGCGTCCGGGACGGCGCAGGTGGTGGGGGCGATCTGGTTGGCGGTGGGGTTGGTGGTGCTGGCGGTGCAGTCCCGGGGGTGGTCCGGCAGTAGCCACGCGGTGTGTGGGGGGACCGCACGTTGGTGACAGTCCCAAGCCAGATCACCAGGCCGCTGCCATCCCCCGCCCCGTACCTCGACGGCGTTGTCAGAGCCGCCCGTTACGCTCGGGCGCATGGCTCTCAACACTGCTTCGGATGCGCCGATCCCCGTCGGTGAGGTCTCCCGGCTCATCGGCGGGTGGATCGACCGGCTGGGTGCGGTGTGGGTCGAGGGGCAGATCACCCAGTTGTCGCGGCGGCCGGGTGCGGGGTCGTCTTTCTGACGTTGCGTGACCCGTCGTACGACATCTCGGTGAGCGTGACCTGTTTCCGGCAGGTGTTCGACGAGGTCGCCGATGTGGTCAGCGAGGGCGCGCGGGTCGTCGTCCTGGCGAAGCCCGAGTGGTACGCGCCGCGGGGGCAGTTGTCGTTGCGGGCCACGGAGATCAAGCCGGTCGGGGTGGGTGAACTCCTGGCGCGGCTGGAGCAGTTGAAGAAGTCGCTGGCCGCGGAGGGGCTGTTCGCGGCCGACCGGAAGAAGCCGTTGCCCTTTCTGCCGCAGCTGATCGGGCTGGTCTGCGGGCGTGCCTCGGCGGCCGAGCGGGACGTCCTGGAGAACGCGCGGCACCGCTGGCCCGCGGTCCGTTTCGAGGTGCGCAACGTGCCCGTGCAGGGCGTGCACGCCGTGCCGCAGGTCGTGCAGGCCGTGAAGGAGCTGGACGCGCTCGACGGCGTGGACGTGATCATCGTGGCGCGGGGCGGCGGCAGCGTGGAGGACCTGTTGCCGTTCTCCGACGAGCAGCTCGTGCGCGCGGTGTCGGCCTGTCGTACGCCCGTGGTGTCCGCGATCGGGCACGAGCCCGACACGCCCCTCCTGGACTACGTCGCCGACCTGCGCGCGTCCACCCCACCGACGCCGCGAAGAAGGTCGTGCCGGACGTCGGCGAGGAGTACGAGCGCGTACGGCAGCTGCGGGACCGGGCCCGGCGGTGTGCGGTGGCGTTCGTGGACCGGGAGGAGCGCGGGCTCGCGCAGGCCCTGTCGCGGCCGTCGATACAGGATCCGCACCGGATGATCGACGAGCGCGCGGACCATGTCGCCGCCCTCCTCGACCGCGGCCGGCGCACCCTCGGCCACCTCCTGGACCGCGCCGACTCGGAGCTGACCCACACGCACGCGCGCGTGGTGGCCCTCTCCCCCGCCGCCACCCTGAAGCGGGGGTACGCGGTGCTCCAGCGGGCCGACGGGCATGTCGTCCGGGACCCGGACGAGGTGAGCGCCGACGACGTGCTGCGCGCGCGGGTCGCCGAGGGTGAGTTCTCCGTACGAGTGGATACATAGGGTGGGCGAATGACCAGCAAGGTGACGGAAGAGACGCTCGGTTACGAGCAGGCGCGCGACGAGCTGATCGAGGTCGTCCGGCGGCTGGAGGCGGGCGGTACGACCCTGGAGGAGTCGCTCGCGCTCTGGGAGCGCGGCGAGGAGCTGGCCAAGGTGTGCCGCCGCTGGCTGGACGGCGCCCGGGCCCGGCTGGACGCGGCGCTGGCGGAGGAAGAGGCCGCGGAGGACGAGGAGACCGAGTAGCGGCCCTGCGCCGGTCGCCGCGGCCCCCCGCCGGTCGCAGCGAGCGGCTGCCGGTACCCGCAGGTCACGGCGCCCGGCACGCGCCGTCGGTAGTGATCCCCTGTGAAGCGGATCACCTCGCCCCGATTTTGGTTGAAGGTTGAACCTTCCTCGCGTACGGTCTGTCGTGTCAGCTTATCCGGACCGCGGTCCGGAAACACCGGTTCCCGGACCCGAGGAAGTTCTCGCATGTCTCTCGTTCTTGACCCCGCCGCCCAGGATCTGCTGTTCCGCGAGGCCCGCACCGCGAACACGTTCACCGACGAGCCGGTGACGGACGAGCAGGTGCAGGCGATCTACGACCTGGTCAAGTACGGCCCGACCTCCATGAACCAGTCGCCGCTGCGCATCACCCTGGTCCGCTCCCCGAGGCCCGCGAGCGCCTCGTGCAGCACCTCGCCGAGGGCAACCAGAAGAAGACCGCCGCCGCCCCGCTGGTCGCGATCCTCTCCGCGGACAACGAGTTCCACGAGGAACTGCCCAACCTGTTCCCGCACTTCCCGCAGGCCAAGGACGCCGTCTTCGGCGAGCGCTCGGTCCGCGAGGGCAACGCCGCGCTGAACGCCGCCCTCCAGGCCGCGTACTTCATCATCGGCATCCGTGCCGCCGGCCTCGCCGCGGGCCCGATGACCGGTCTCGACTTCGCCGGGGTCCAGAAGGAGTTCCTGGACGGCGACCACACCCCGATCATGGTCGTCAACATCGGCAAGCCGGGCGAGGACGCCTGGTTCCCGCGCTCCCCGCGACTGTCCTACGACGAGGTCGTCACCACCGTCTGAGACGCATGACACACGAAAGGCCCCCGGCACGCACGCGCCGGGGGCCTTCGCCATGACTGCCGGTCCACGTCGTCCCCGTCGGGCCGCGCGGTACCGGTCGGGCTACTTCGTCCGCAACGCCTTCGCCATCTCGGTCAGCTGGCCGAAGGACCCGGTGCCCGCGACGACCGTCGTCGAGCCCTTGTCCGTGAGCACGAGGGCGTCGTAGCGGCCGCCGGTGTAGCGGGTCCAGGTGCGGCCGTCGATGTTCTGGGTGGTCTTCGTCGCGGTGCCGCCCTGGCTGGCGGTGTCGACGAAATCGGCCGGCTTCTGAGTCGACTGCTCTATCTGGACGTACTGACCGCCAGGGGCACTGAACCCGAGGTGCCAGGCGTCGAACGCGGCGCCGTCGTAGCTGACCGAAGTCGCCTTCCAGCTCTTGGCCAGGCCTTCCGGGGCCGCCACCGGGTACGGCGCCGCGCGGCGTGCCGTGAGCAGCTCCACGCGGTAATCGACCCGCTTGACGTCCGGAGCGTGGTCGCTGTGCGGGATGAAGATGTAGACGATCGCCGCCGCGATCCCGATCAGGCCCAGGGAGAGGATCATGTCCCGGACCGTCTTCTGCTTGCCGTTCGAACCTGCCACATCCCTATCGTCGCAGGTGCCCTGGTCCGCTCATCCGTGGGGCCCCCTGCTCATTTTGTCTGCCTGGCGATAGAGTCGTGGCCATACCCTCATCCGGCCGTCGTCGTATCAGAAAGGTGCGCTCCGATGACCGAGCATCATCATCTGCCGTCCGAACTCGAAGTCCCCTCCGAGGCCCCCGACCGCAACCTCGCCCTGGAGCTCGTCCGGGTGACCGAAGCCGCCGCGATGGCCGCGGGCCGCTGGGTCGGGCGCGGTGACAAGAACGGCGCCGACGGTGCCGCCGTGCGTGCCATGCGGACCCTCGTCTCCACCGTCTCGATGAACGGCGTCGTCGTCATCGGGGAGGGCGAGAAGGACGAGGCGCCGATGCTCTTCAACGGCGAGCGCGTCGGTGACGGGACCGGGCCCGAGTGCGACATCGCCGTCGACCCGATCGACGGGACCACGCTCAACGCGAAGGGCATGCCGAACGCGATCGCGGTGCTGGCCGCCGCGGACCGGGGTCGATGTTCGACCCGTCCGCCGTGTTCTACATGGACAAGCTCGTCGCCGGGCCCGAGGCGGCCGAGTTCGTCGACATCGAGGCGCCGATCTCGGTGAACGTGCGGCGGGTCGCCAAGGCGAAGCGGGTCACGCCGGAGGACGTCACCGTCGTCGTGCTGGACCGGCCTCGGCACGACGGGATCATCAAGGAGATCCGGGAGACCGGTGCGCGGATCAAGCTGATCTCCGACGGGGATGTCGCGGGGTCGATCCTGGCGCTGCGGGAAGGTACCGGCGTCGATCTGCTGCTCGGGATCGGCGGTACGCCCGAGGGCATCATCTCCGCGTGTGCCGTGAAGTGCCTCGGTGGCGTGATCCAGGGCAAGTTGTGGCCCAAGGACGACGCCGAGCGGCAGCGGGCGCTGGATGCGGGGCACGACCTGGACCGGGTGCTCACCACCGATGACCTGGTGTCGGGGAGAACGTGTTCTTCGTCGCCACCGGGATCACGGACGGGGAGTTGCTGCGGGGGTTCGCTACCGGGCGGAGACCGCGACCACCGACTCGATCGTGATGCGGTCCAAGTCCGGGACGGTCAGGCGGATCGATTCGGAGCACCGGTTGAGTAAGTTGCGGGCGTACAGCGCGATCGACTTTGATCGGGCCAAGTAGCCACGCCGCAGCGCCAACAGGCCACGACCACACGGTCGTACGTGAAAGGGGCGCCCCGGTGCGGTGGGGGCGCCCCTTTCTTCTACGTCGGTCAGCCGGCCGCCGCTATACGGCCCGCCGCGCGCGCCTTCTGGAGTTCCAGGTCACGGCGGCGGCGCCTGGCCAGCACCACGCGGCGTTCGGCGGCGGTGAGGCCGCCCCAGACGCCGTAGGGCTCGGGTTGCAGGAGGGCGTGCTCGCGGCACTCGACCATGACCGGACAGCGGGCGCAGACGCGCTTCGCGGCGTCCTCGCGGGAGAGTCGGGCGGCGGTGGGTTCCTTGGAAGGTGCGAAGAACAGGCCGGCCTCGTCGCGCCGGCACACCGCTTCGGTGTGCCAGGGAGCGTCTTGGTCCCTGTCTCGCGCAGGCACCCGCTGGGCCGGAACAGCAGCTACCTGCAGGGACGAATGCGGCGGTTGCAGCACGGTCTACTCCTGACGACGGCTTCGCGAGCGAGAGACGATGCAGCAAGGCCTACCCGCTGTGCGCGCGCCTATGCACTGAGTTCCGAACCGCTGGTTTTCGTGCGCTTCCGTGCGCTGTCGGGGCCCTACAGGCGTGGACCGATCAGCTCCACATGCGCCCCCATTCACAACCGTCAACGGTCCAGGTGCTTGCGCAAACTCTTGTCGACCTTGCGCTGAACCCGATCGAGGATGTCCGCAACGAGCTTGCCCCGCTTCGGTTTTGCCTCGATGTTTCCGAGTACGGCCCAGCCGTCGACGTAGACCACGGGCGCGTCCGGCTCCAGTGAATCCAGCGTGTCCACCTCGAAGTTGCCGAGGACGCCGCCGCCGGTGCCGCGCAGCGACACGTTCTCCGGGACGCGGATCTCGACGTTGCCGAAGACGGAGATCGCCTTGATGACGACCTGCTGGTACTCGAAGATCGCCTCGCTGAGGTCGATCTCGACGCTGCCGAACACGGCGTACGCGTGCATCCTGCGGCCCGCGCGCCAACGGCCCTTGCGCATCGCGGCGCTGAACACCGCCACCACGTTCTCATCGGCCTCGGCCGGGATCGCGCCCTCCGTCGGGCGGTTCGGGGCCGGGCTGTACGACGGGGTCTGCCGCCGGTGGCCGTGCGCGGCCGGGAGGTCCTGGATGAAGACCTCCAGCTCGCCGACCGTCTTGGCGCGCAACACCCCCTCGACCCGCTCGGCGTGCTCGTCCGAGTCCAGCCGGCCCTCGGCCAGGGCCTCGCGGAGGATGTCGGCGATGCGGTCGCGGTCGGCGTCCGACGCGCGCAGTGCCGAGGCGGCGGGGGCGGGCTGCTGGGCGGCGGACTGCGGGGCCGCGGGCTGCTTCTGAAGGTCCACGGCAGCAGCGTACCGAAACGCGATAGATCGCGACTAGGGGTGTGGACAACGTTGGCGCGCCGCGGCCCCGGCGAGAAGCCCGGACAACTGAGCCCTACCTCACAAGCTCGCTGTCAGCGACAGGTTCTACGCTGGTGAGCGCCCGCCAGTGTCGGCGGGCGGCCGTCTGTCGAGTGAGGAATGGGCTGCGATGCCTGAGTTCGCGTACACCGATCTGCTCCCCATGGGAGAGGACACCACCCCGTACCGGCTGGTGACCTCCGAGGGTGTCTCCACCTTCGAGGCCGACGGGCGGACGTTCCTCAAGGTCGAGCCGGAGGCTTTGCGGAAGCTGGCCGCCGAGGCCATCCACGACATCCAGCACTATCTGCGCCCGGCCCACCTCGCGCAGCTGCGCCGGATCATCGACGACCCCGAGGCGTCGAACAACGACAAGTTCGTGGCGCTGGACCTCCTGAAGAACGCGAACATCGCGGCGGCCGGCGTGCTCCCCATGTGCCAGGACACCGGCACGGCGATCGTCATGGGCAAGCGCGGACAGAACGTCCTCACGGAGGGCGGCGACGAGTCGGCCCTGTCGCGCGGCATCTACGACGCCTACCTGAACCTCAATCTGCGGTATTCGCAGATGGCGCCCCTCACCATGTGGGACGAGAAGAACACCGGGTCGAACCTGCCGGCCCAGATCGAGCTGTACGCGACCGACGGCGGCGCCTACAAGTTCCTGTTCATGGCGAAGGGCGGCGGCTCGGCCAACAAGTCGTTCCTCTACCAGGAGACCAAGGCGGTCCTCAACGAGGGCTCCATGATGAAGTTCCTCGAAGAGAAGATCCGTTCGCTCGGTACGGCCGCCTGCCCGCCGTACCACCTGGCGATCGTGGTCGGCGGCACGAGCGCCGAGTACGCGCTGAAGACCGCGAAGTACGCCTCCGCGCACTACCTGGACGAGATCCCGGCCGAGGGTTCCGAACTGGGGCACGGCTTCCGGGACAAGGAGCTGGAGCAGAAGGTCTTCGAGCTGACGCAGAAGATCGGGATCGGGGCGCAGTTCGGCGGCAAGTACTTCTGCCACGACGTGCGCGTGGTGCGGCTGCCCCGGCACGGCGCGTCCTGCCCGGTCGCCATCGCCGTGTCCTGCTCGGCCGACCGCCAGGCCGTCGCGAAGATCACCGCCGAAGGTGTGTTCCTGGAGCAGCTGGAGACGGACCCGGCGCGGTTCCTGCCGGAGACCACCGACGAGCATCTCGACTCCGCCGAGGAGGACGTCGTACGGATCGATCTCAACCAGCCGATGGACGACATCCTCGCCGAGCTGACCAAGTACCCCGTGAAGACCCGGCTTTCGCTCTCCGGGCCGCTCGTCGTGGCGCGTGACATCGCGCACGCCAAGATCAAGGAGCGGCTGGACGCGGGCGAGGAGATGCCGCAGTACCTGAAGGACCACCCCGTGTACTACGCGGGGCCCGCCAAGACGCCCGAGGGATATGCGTCGGGGTCCTTCGGGCCTACGACCGCCGGGCGCATGGACTCGTACGTCGAGCAGTTCCAGGCGGCGGGGGTCCAAGGTGATGCTGGCGAAGGGGAACCGGAGCAAGCAGGTCACGTCCGCGTGTGACGCGCACGGCGGGTTCTATCTCGGGTCGATCGGTGGGCCGGCTGCGCGGCTTGCCCAGGACTGCATCAAGAAGGTCGAGGTCGTCGAGTACGAGGAGCTCGGGATGGAGGCGGTCTGGAAGATCGAGGTCGAGGACTTCCCGGCGTTCGTCGTCGTCGACGACAAGGGCAACGACTTCTTCCAGAATCCGGCGCCGGAGCCCACGTTCACGCATATTCCGGTGCGGGGGCCTGGGCTGGCCTAGCGGTCTTCGCCCCCGCCGCCCCTACCCGTCCCATCCTCAGGGGCGCTGCCCCGTTCCACCCCGCCAGGGGCTCTGCCCCTGGACCCCGCTGGGGCTGCGCCCCAGGCCCCCTTCGGCCCCTAAGGGCTTCGTCCTCAAACGCCGGACGGGCTGGAGGGAAGCGGCCTGGCTGGAATGTGGGGGCGGACGGGTATTGGGGTGTCCCGGGACGGGTAGCACGAGTCGACCTCGTCCGACTCCGTCCCAGTTTGTCCCAGGGACGTCCGGGACGGCATTTTCGGGTGCTTTGCCGGAAAAGCTCCGAGGGGACTGGATCACATCCGTGGTCCACGGTCGACTCGGAGGAACCCCCATGTTCGGACGCCTTCTGCGCAACGGGCTCGTGGCCGCGGTCGCGGCTGTCGCCGTCTTCCCCGTGACAGCCGTCGCCGCCACCGCCGCCCCGGCCCCGCACCACGTCACCCACCACCACGCGGCACGGCACGTGGTGGGTCAGGTCACCACCCGGCACCACAGGCGGCTGAACATCCGTTCCGGCCCGGGCACCGGGTATCGCGTGGTCGGTTCCCGGCCGGTCGGGCGGACGTTGCCGATCGCCTGTAAGACGTACGGGTCGGACGTCTTCGGCAACCACCGCTGGTACAAGCTCCCGCACCACGAGGGCTACGTCTCCGCCCACTACGTCCACAACCGCGGCGCCGTCCGCTGGTGCTGACCCCCGCCTGACCCACGGCACCCCGACGGGACGGTCCCGTACGTCCCGTCGGGGGACGCCAGGTCAACACCCCTTCATATTCCGGCGATCCGGGTGTGGCCCGGCACCGCCCCCGGGAACGGATCACGGCGGTCACCCCGGTACGGCGAGGGAGCAGGATGGAAAGCCACGTGACGGTCGAGCGGCAGCCGCTGCCCGGCCCGTACGACGACGCAGGGCGGCTCCTGACGGAACGGCTCCGTCTCCTCAAGCGGCGGACCGGGCTGAGCCTGGCCGCGCTGGCCTCCGTGACCCCGTTCAGCAAGTCGACGTGGCACCGCTACCTCAACGGCGACCACCTTCCGCCCCGGTCCGCGGTCGAGGCCCTCGCCCGGCTCGCGCACACCGACCCGGGCGCGCTGCTCGCTGTGGGACGCGGCGACCCGGGAGCAGGTCAGCAGGCCCACGCCTCCCCCGCCGCAGCCGCCCGCGCCTGTTCCGGCGCCTGTTCCTGTGCCGGTCGTACGGACCCGTCGGCTCCGGCCCCGGTCCGCGCGCTCGTCGCGCTCGCCGCGATGGCCACCACCGTCGCCGTCACCGCCGGTGCCGCCGACGTCCTCGACCACGACACCGGGGCGGAGCCGCGCACCGTCGCCTCCTGCCGGGGCGGCGGCTGCCAGGGCGCGCTGCCGTCCTCGGAGACCTGCGCCCGGGACGCCCGTACGGAGCGGTCCGCCGCCCGGGCCGCCCAGGTCGTGCTGTTGCGGTACTCGCCGTCCTGCGCGACCGTCTGGTCCGAGGTGCGCACCCGGGTCGCCGGGGCGCGGGAGATCTCCATCAGGGCGGGCCAGGACGAGCTGTCCGCCGAGTACCCCGGTCACCGCTCCGACGGCTACAGCAGCCCGATGCTGGCCGCCGCCGACCCGCGCGGGCCCAGGCGTGCGCCGAGGTGGGCGGCAGGCCGGTGTGCACCGGGCCCGCCGACTGAGCGCTCGGCCGAGACACTCCGCGGCCGAGACACTCCGTTTACGCCCGCCGCGCCGGGAACACGGGACGTGTCCGCGATGCTGTCCCCACAGGAGGTGATTGGCGATGGCCGACGGTCAGACAGTGGGTCCGTTCCGTATCGAGCACGATTCGATGGGGAGGTGCGGGTCCCGGTCGACGCGAAGTGGCGGGCGCAGACCCAGCGGGCGGTGGAGAACTTCCCGATCTCGGGGCAGCGCATCGAGCGCGCCCACATCGAGGCGCTGGCCCGGATCAAGGGTGCCGCCGCGAAGGTGAACGCCGAACTGGGCGTGCTCGACAAGGACATCGCGGAGGCGATCCAGGAAGCCGCTCGTGAGGTGGCCGGCGGGAAGTGGGACGACCACTTCCCGATCGACGTGTTCCAGACGGGGTCCGGCACCTCGTCCAACATGAACACCAACGAGGTGATCGCGACCCTCGCGACCGAGCGGCTGGGGCGCGATGTGCACCCCAACGACCATGTGAACGCCTCGCAGTCGTCCAACGACGTCTTCCCTTCCTCCATCCACATCGCGGCCACCGGTGCGGTCATCCACGACCTCATCCCCGCGCTGGAGCACCTCGCGGGTGCGCTGTCGCGCAAGTCGGTCGAGTTCGCCGATGTCGTGAAGTCCGGGCGCACCCACCTGATGGATGCCACACCGGTCACGCTGGGCCAGGAGTTCGGCGGGTACGCGGCCCAAGTCCGTTACGGCGTCGAGCGGTTGGAGGCCTCGCTGCCCCGGCTCGCCGAACTGCCCCTGGGCGGTACCGCGGTGGGCACCGGGATCAACACCCCGCCCGGGTTCTCCGCCGCCGTGATCGCCGAGGTCGCGCTGGTCACCGGGCTGCCGCTGACCGAGGCGCGGGACCACTTCGAGGCGCAGGGCGCGCGGGACGGGATCGTCGAGACCAGCGGGCAGCTGCGGACCATCGCCGTAGGGCTGACGAAGATCTCGAACGATCTGCGGTGGATGGCGTCCGGGCCGCGCACCGGGCTGTCCGAGATCTCGCTGCCCGATCTGCAGCCGGGGTCCTCGATCATGCCCGGCAAGGTCAACCCGGTCATCCCGGAGGCCGTGCTGATGGTCGCCGCACAGGTCGTCGGCAATGACGCGACCGTCGCCACGGCCGGGGCCGCGGGCAACTTCGAGCTGAACGTCATGCTGCCGGTGATCGCCAAGAACGTCCTGGAGTCGATCCGGCTGCTGGCCAACGTGTCCCGGCTGCTTGCCGATCGGACCGTGGACGGGATCGTCGCGCACCGGGAGCGGGCGCGGGAGTACGCCGAGTCGTCGCCGTCGGTGGTGACCCCGCTCAACAAGTACATCGGGTACGAGGAGGCCGCCAAGGTCGCCAAGAAGGCGCTCGCGGAACGGAAGACGATCCGTGAGGTCGTGCTCGAGAACGGCTATGTGGAGCGCGGCGACCTGACCGAGGCGCAGCTCGACGCGGCCCTCGATGTCCTGCGGATGACGCGTCCGTAACCAATGGGCGCCCTGGCGTGAACCGTGACGCGCACCGCAGCGTCGTATGCCCGGGGCACCTAATATCTGTTCATGGCAGACGGTGGAGCGGTGCGAGCGGTGGAAGCGGGTACGTCTACGGCCTTCTGGGCGCCCGGGGATCAGATCCTGTGGCGCTACCGGGAGAACGCCGGGCCGCGCTTCCACATCGCCCGCCCCGTGACCGTCGTGCGTGACGACGAGGATCTGCTCGCCGTCTGGATGGCGCCCGGCACCGAGTGTGTGCGGCCGGTGCTCGCGGACGGCACGTCGGTACACGGGGAGCCGCTGGAGACCCGGTACACGAAGCCGCGCACGGTCCGGCGCGACCACTGGTTCGGCACGGGTGTGCTGAAGCTGGCGCGGCCCGGTGAGCCCTGGTCGGTGTGGCTTTTCTGGGAGCCGGGATGGCAGTTCAAGAACTGGTACGTGAACCTTGAGGAACCGCAGCTCCGTTGGGACGGCGGGGTCGACTCGGTGGATCACTTCCTGGACATCTCCGTGCACCCGGACCGCAGTTGGCAATGGCTCGACGAGGACGAGTTCGCGCAGGCGCAGCGGGACGGTCTGATGGATCCCCAACTGGCCGAACGGGTAAGGGAAGCGGGCTGGTCGGCGGTGGAGGTGATCCGTGCGTGGGGGTCGCCGTTCGCGGACGGCTGGCAGCACTGGCGCCCGGATCCGTCCTGGGCTGTACCTTCACTTCCGGAGGACTGGGACCGCACCCCCGCGCACTTGTCCACATGAGACCCTTGATGCGCCCCCGGTCGACAACCGTAGGATCGTCCTCCGCAAGGACACAGCGACAACTCCCCGGGTAGGCACCGGGACTGACCAGACGTCACCGAGGGGCGGCAGGACGTGAGCGAGGGGTATCAGGACACCATCGGTTCGGGCCGCCGGTCCGCCGGTGGCACAGGAACAGCCTCTGACCACGCGGGAATTCCGTTCCTGGGGCACGTATTCCGGGTATCGGCATTTCGGCGGGACGATCCGCACGTACCGCGTGCGGACCCGGACGGACGGATTCGACACGCGTGACGGAGCACCCCACCTCGTTCGAGCGCCCCGGCGGCGCCGACCCGCAGACCCCCGCGGGGCGCTCCTGCACACCTCGACGCCGTCCAGGCCGTCCGGTGGCGCCGGCTTACCGGCACAGGCACGCACCGGTGAGCCGCCCTCGGCGCCGGGTACGAGCACGTCCCGCGCCAAGGGGAAGGACCCGGCAGGTACCCCTGTGAAGCCCGAGCCCGATACCGCCGCAGCCGGTTCCGAGCACTCCCAGCCCTCGGCGGCCGAACCCGACGCCCATCGCCCCCGCCCCTCGCCGGACGGCATTCCGGCCCAGCCGGGCGGCGGCGGGCTCGCCGACGCCTCCGGCAAGGAGCGCCGTACGGGACAGGGGCTGCCGCCCGGTGGTCCCATGCCGATGCGGCGGGACGGGGACCGGCTGCGCTTCGTGGGCGCCGCGACCCGGCGGATCGCCCGCGGCATCGACCTCGACGAGATCGTCATGGGGCTGTGCCGGGCGACCGTGCCGACGTTCTCGGACGCGATCCTGGTCTATCTGCGCGACCCGCTCCCGGTGGGTGACGAGCGGCCGACGGGTCCCGTCGTGCTGCGCCTGCGCCGCACCGACCGCATCCCGGAGGAGCGGGACACGGAGAACGGCTTCATGCCCGCGATACAGCCGGAGCAGCCCTCCGAACTGTCCGCGGTCACCGCGGAGTTGTGCGAGGTACGGCCCGGCGGCGCGCTGAACGAGGTGCTGCGGGGCGTCCGTCCCGTGTTCGCCGACTCCCCCGCCGCCCGTGCGGCCCTGCCCGAACTGCTCGGTGAGGGCGGCGAGTTGATCGTCCCGGCCGGTCAGCGTGCGATCCTCGCGCCGCTGCGCGGCCGGCGCCGGGTGATCGGCGCCGCGCTCTTCCTGCGCCGCCCCGAGCGCATGGCGTTCGAGGCCGACGACCTGCTGGTCGCCGCCCAACTCGCCACGCACAGCGCCCTGGGCATCGACAAGGCGGTCCTCTACGGCCGTGAGGCGTACATCGCCGACGAGCTGCAGCGGACCATGCTCCCGGAGACCCTGCCCCGCCCCACCGGCGTCCGGCTGGCGTCCCGGTACCTGCCCGCCGCCGAGACGGCACGCGTCGGCGGCGACTGGTACGACGCGATCCCGCTGCCCGGCAGCCGGGTCGCCCTGGTCGTCGGCGACGTCATGGGCCACTCCATGACCTCGGCCGCCATCATGGGCCAACTCCGCACCACCGCCCAGACGTTGGCCGGTCTCGACCTGCCCCCGCAGGAGGTCCTGCACCATCTCGACGAACAGGCCCAGCGGCTGGGCACCGACCGCATGGCGACCTGTCTCTACGCGGTCTACGACCCGGTCTCGCACCGCATCACCATCGCCAACGCGGGCCACCCGCCGCCCGTGCTGCTGCACCTGGGCGGCCGGGCCGAGGTGCTGCGAGTGCCGCCGGGCGCCCCGATCGGCGTGGGCGGGGTCGACTTCGAGGCCGTGGAGCTGGACGCCCCGGCGGGCGCGACGCTGCTGCTGTACACGGACGGGCTGGTCGAGTCGCGGCTGCGGGACGTGTGGACCGGGATAGAGCAGCTGCGCGAGAAGCTCGCCGCCGTCGCGCAGCTCACCGGACCCGATCACCCGCCGCCCCTGGAAGCCCTGTGCGACGAGGTGCTCGACATGCTCGGCCCGGGTGACCGGGACGACGACATCGCGCTGCTCGCCGCCCGCTTCGACGGGATCGCGCCCAGTGACGTGGCGTACTGGTTCCTCGACCCGGAGGACTCGGCCCCGGCCAGGCCCGCCGGCTGGCCCGGCGCGCGCTGGCCCGCTGGGGCATGGAGGACATGAGCGACTCGGTGGAGCTGCTGGTCAGCGAGGTCGTGACGAACGCCGTGCGGTACGCCTCACGGCCGGTCACGCTCCGGTTGCTGCGGACCGACGTGCTGCGCTGCGAGGTCGGCGACGACGTGCCCCAGCTGCCGCGGCTGCGCCAGGCGCGGGCCACGGACGAGGGCGGACGCGGGCTGTATCTGGTCAACAGACTGGCCCGTCGGTGGGGAGCCACCCGGCTGAGCACCGGAAAGGTGGTCTGGTTCGAACTGAACCGGAATTAGAACCCGTCCAGAAGTTGCCGACATTCCGGCGTCGGAGTTGACTGCTGGGGTAGGCGAAGGCGAAGCGACCTGATGTCCCTGAACAGGAGGACGCGCGTGACGCAGACCCCCAGCAGACTCCGTACACCACGAACAACGTCGGCATCCCGGTGGAGAGCGACGAACACTCGCTCACCGTCGGACCCGACGGCCCGATCCTGCTCCAGGACCACTACCTCATCGAGAAGATGGCCCAGTTCAACCGGGAGCGGGTCCCCGAGCGGGTGGTGCACGCCAAGGGCTCCGGTGCGTACGGCTTCTTCGAAGTGACCAATGACGTCAGCCAGTTCACCCGGGCCGACCTCTTCCAGCCGGGCAAGCGCACCCAGATGCTGGCCCGGTTCTCCACCGTCGCCGGTGAGCAGGGCTCCCCGACACCTGGCGCGACCCCGCGGCTTCGCGCTCAAGTTCTACACAGAGCACGGCAATTACGACATGGTGGGCAACAACACCCCGGTCTTCTTCGTCCGTGACACGATCAAGTTCCAGGACTTCATCCGCTCGCAGAAGCGCCACCCGGTGACCGGGCTGCGCAGCAACGACATGCAATGGGACTTCTGGACCCTCTCCCCGAGTCGGCGCACCAGGTGACCTGGCTGATGGGCGACCGGGGCGTCCCGAGGACGTACCGCCACATGAACGGCTACAGCTCCCACACCTACATGTGGATCAACGGCGCCGGTGAGCGGTTCTGGGTGAAGTACCACTTCAAGACCGACCAGGGCATCGAGTTCCTCACGCAGGCCGAGGCCGACGAGCTGGCCGGGTCGGACGCCGACAAGCACCGCCGTGACCTGTACGAGTCGATCGAGGCCGGGAACGCGCCGAGCTGGTCCCTGAAGGTCCAGATCATGCCGTTCGAGGACGCGGCGGACTACCGCTTCAACCCGTTCGACCTGACGAAGGTCTGGCCGCACGGGGACTACCCGCTGATCGACGTCGGCCGGATGACCCTGAACAGGAACCCCGAGGACTACTTCGTCCACATCGAGCAGGCCGCCTTCGAGCCCTCGAACCTGGTGCCGGGCATCGGCCCCTCGCCGGACAAGATGCTGCTGGGCCGGCTGTTCTCGTACCCGGACACCCACCGGTACCGGATCGGCCCCAACTACGCCCAGCTGCCGCCCAACCGGCCGCACTCCCCGGTCAACTCGTACGCCAAGGACGGCCCGATGCGCTACGAACCGTCGCGCGCCGCCCGCCCGTACGCCCCGAACTCCTACGGCGGCCCCGCGGCCGACTACGGGCAGTTCGGCGACCCGGCGAGCTGGCAGACCGCGGGTGAACTGGTCCGCGAGGCGACGAGGCGGCACGCCGAGGACGACGACTGGGGCCAGGCGGGCACGATGGTCCGCGAGGTCCTCGACGACGCGGCCCGCGACCGCCTCGTGGCGAACGTCAGCGGCCACCTGAAGGCCGACGTCTCCCGCTCGGTCCTCGACCGCGCCCTGCAGTACTGGCACAACATCGACAAGGAAGTCGGCGACCGGATCGCCGCGAACTTCGCCTAGCGACAAGCGAGTTCACCCAGCGGTACGAGAGAGAGCGCCCGGCGATGTGCCGGGCGCCCTCTCTCGTCGTACGGGACGCCCCCTACTGGCCGAGCCCGCCGAACGGTTGGTCCGTGCCGTCGCCCTCACCCGGTGTCGTCGGCGCACTGGTCGTCGGCGTCGGGGTGGGCGTCGGGGTCGGCGTAGGTGTGGGAGTCGGGGTCGGGGACTCCGTCGTCGGGGTCGGCGACGGCGACTTGGTCGTCGGCGTCGCGGACGGCGTCGCCGACGGGGTCGGGGTCGGCGTCGGGGTGTAGGTCGGCTCGACGGCGGCGCCCTGGTCGGTGTCCAGGTCGAACTTGCCGTTCGCCTTGGTCACTCCGAACATGTACGTCGCCCAGATCTGCGCCGGGTAGCCACCACCGTTGATACGGCCGCCGCCCGCGGTGATCAGGCCGGTCGCGCCGGTCAGCGGCACCTGCGCGTGGGACTTGGCGTCCTCACCGAACAGGCCCACGGAGGTGACCAGGTCGGGCGTGTAACCGGTGAACCAGGCCGACTTGTTGTTGTCGGACGTACCGGTCTTGCCCGCGACCTGCTGCCCGTCACGCTTGCTGTTGTCGGCCACGGACACCTTCGCCGTACCGTCGTCGACCACACCGGTCAGCACCGAGGACACCGTGTCGGCGGCCTGGCGCGGGATGATCTGGGCGCCGATCGGGTTCGCCATGGTGACCGTGCGCGTGTTGTGCGCGACCGACTTGATGATCGCCGGGGTGACCTTCTTGCCGTGGTTGTCGAAGGTGGCGTAGACCCCGGCCATCTCCATCGGGCTCGCGCCCATGGTGCCGAGGGTCTGCGCCGGTACGGCCTTCAGGTCGCCGGTGTCCATGCCCAGCTCGCCCGCGGTCTTCATGACCTTGTCCATGCCGACGTCGACACCGAGCTGCGCGAAGACCGAGTTGATCGACTTGTTCATCGCCGTCTGGACGGTGACCTTGCCGTAGCTCTGGTCGTCCTCGTTCTCCGGCGCGAACCCGATGTCGCTGCCCACGACCGGGCGCTTGCTGGTGCCGTCGTAGAGCGTGTCGGTCGTGATCGGCTTGCCGGACTGCGTCTTGGCCCCGTCGGCCAGGGCCGCGGCCAGGATCACCGGCTTGAAGGTGGAGGCGGGCTGGTAGTCGCTGCGGGTCGCGTTGTTCGTGAAGTGCTTGAGATAGTCCGATCCGCCGTACATCGCCACGACCGCGCCCGTCTTCGGGTCCACGGAGACCGCGCCGGGCTGGACGTTGCCGTCGACCTTGCGCTTCTTGGCGTCGAGCTTGCTGGTCAGCTGGGACTTGACCGACTTCTCCAGCTGGGCCTGCTTCTTCTTGTCGATGTTGAGCGTGATCGTCCAGCCGCCCGCGTCGACGAGCGCCTCGGCCTCCTTGGTGTCGGAGGCCTGCCCCGAGGAGATCAGCTGCTTCTCCAGGGCCGCGTTGGCGGCGGTCACCATGTAGCCGGTCTGGCCCGCCATGCCGGCCTCGGGCTTGGGCGCCTTCGGGACCGGGAACGTCATGGCCTGGCGCTCGGTGGAGCTCAGCCAGTCCTGCTTGACCATGTTGTCCAGGACGTAGTTCCAGCGCGCCTGCACCAGCTTCTTGCCGGTGTCGCTCGCGATCGCCCAGTCGTACTGGTTCGGCGCCTGGAGCAGCGCGGCGAGATAGGCGCCCTGCTGGACGGTGAGGTCCTTGGCGTCGACCCGGTAGTAGGCCTGGGCCGCGGCCTGGATGCCGTAGGCGCCGCGGCCGTAGTAGCTGGTGTTGATGTACCCGGCGAGGATGTAGTCCTTGGACTTCTCGCGGTCCAGCTTCAGCGAGATGACCATTTCCTTCAGCTTGCGCGTGACGGTCTGGTCCTGCGTCAGGTAGTAGTTCTTGACGTACTGCTGGGTGATCGTCGAGCCGCCCTGCGCGCCCTTGCCGGACAGCGTGTTGAGCAGGCCGCGGGCGGTGCCCTTGAGGTCGACGCCGGCGTCGCTGTAGAACGTCTTGTTCTCGGCGGCGACGAAGGTCTCCTGGACGGCCTTGGGGACCTGCGAGAGGTCGACGTTCTCGCGGTTCACATCGCCCTTGCGGGTCAGGATCGAGCCGTCGCTGTACTTGTAGACGTTGCTCTGCAGCTTCGCGTCGGCGTTGCCCGCGGGAATGCTGATCATCATGTAGAGCACGATGAACGCGCCGATGCCGAGCAGGCAGACGCCGAGGAACGCGCCGAGGATCTTCTTCCAGGTGAAGAGCCTGCGTATGAAGCTCCTGCCGTCCTTGCCGCCCTGGGCGCCCTCGGCAGCCGCCCCTGACGAGCGGCGGGTCTTGGGCGCAGCGCGGTGGCCACCGCGTTGGCGCGCTCGTCTCTCTTCCGCTCGTCCCATGAGTCCGTTCCGCTCCGCTTCGCTCTCTTGTGATCCGTTGTCACACAGGTTCGCCCGTCAAGTCAGCTCAGAAAGCTAACACCAGGAGTTGTGACAAAGGGCTGTCGATCCGGTCCATTACGGACGTGACAATCAGCACCCGTCCTGATGGAACCGACGTACGAGAGGGGTTGAGGGTTGCCATACCCGGGTAATGTGTTATCACTTTGATTTAACAAAGCTACGGGGAACACCATGACCACCGACGTACCCGCGGACGTACCCGACATGCCCGCACCGCGCGTGCGGGAGTTCGCCGCACACAGCATCGGCGGCGCGCTCGCGCTCGTCCTCGGCCTGACCGGGCTGCTCGTCTCCGCCGGGCTGCTGGCCTCAGCCGGTGCGGTCGACCCGGGCGGGGCCAAGGCCGCGCTGATCATCGGCGGCGTCCTCGTCCTGCTCGCCGCGTTCATCGCGATGCGCGGGCTGAACACGGTCGCGCCGGGCGAGGCGCGGGTCGTGCAGCTCTTCGGGCGGTACCGGGGACGATCCGGCAGGACGGGCTGCGCTGGGTGAACCCCTTCACCTCGCGCACCAGGATCTCGACCCGCGTCCGCAATCACGAGACCGCGGTCCTCAAGGTCAACGACGCCTACGGCAACCCGATCGAGCTGGCCGCGGTCATGGTGTGGAAGGTCCGCGACACCGCGCAGGCCACCTTCGAGGTGGACGACTACAGCGACTTCGTCGCCATCCAGACCGAGGCGGCGGTACGGCACATCGCCATCGAGTACCCCTACGACTCCCACGACGAGGGCGGACTCTCGCTGCGCGGCAACGCCGAGGAGATCACCGAGAAACTCGTCCTCGAACTGAGCGCGCGCGTCGAGGCGGCCGGCGTTCAGATCATCGAGTCCCGCTTCACGCATCTCGCGTACGCGCCGAGATCGCCTCGGCGATGCTCCAGCGGCAGCAGGCCGGTGCGGTCGTGGCGGCCCGGCGGCAGATCGTCGACGGCGCGGTGGGCATGGTCGAGGCGGCGCTCGCCCGGATCACCGAGCAGGACATCGTGGAGCTGGACAACGAACGCAAAGCGGCCATGGTCTCCAACCTGCTGGTGGTGCTCTGCGGGGACCGGGCGCCGCAGCCGGTGCTGAACACGGGCACCCTGTACCAGTGACGGTTCCCTCCGGGGTTCAGCCCCCAGCGTCGGCCGCAGCAGCGCAAGCAGGTGCTGCTGCGGCTGGACCCTGCGGTGTACGAGGCGCTCGCGCGGTGGGCCGGGGACGAACTGCGGTCCGCGAACGCGCAGATCGAGTTCCTGCTGCGGCGGGCGCTGGCGGAGGCGGGGCGGCTTCCCGGCGAGGCCGGACCGCTGCCTCGTCGTGGCCGGCCTCCCGGGGGCTCCGCCCCCGGACCCCGACGGCCTGAAGGGCCTCGCCCTCAAACGCCGGACCGGCTGAATCATGCCCGCCCGCGTGTGGCAGAACCGTGACAATCGGTCCCCACTCACGCCCCACCTGCGCGTTCGCACCCCCGCCATGATCTACACACGGTGCGTATACACGGCAGGTATACCCCGTGTGTAGAGTGCTCGGCATGTCCATCGGTCACACCCTCCTGGGGCTCCTGGAGTCCGGCCCGCGTCACGGTTACGACCTGAAGCGCGCCTTCGACGAGAAGTTCGGTCACGACCGGCCGCTGCACTACGGCCAGGTCTACTCGACGATGTCCCGACTGCTGAAGAACGGCCTCGTCGAGGTCGACGGCATCGAGGCGGGCGGCGGGCCCGAGCGCAAGCGGTACGCGATCACCGACGCCGGGATCACCGACGTACAGCAGTGGCTCGCGACGCCGGAGAAGCCCGAGCCGTATCTGCAGTCGGCCCTCTACACCAAGGTCGTCCTCGCGCTGCTGACCCACCGCAACGCGGCGGAGATCCTCGACGTGCAGCGCTCCGAGCATCTGCGCGGCATGCGGATCCTGACCGACCGCAAGCGCAAGGGCGATCTCGCGGACCAGCTGATCTGCGACCACGCCCTCTTCCATCTGGAGGCCGACCTGCGGTGGCTGGAGCTCACCGCCGCGCGCCTCGACAAGCTCGCCGAGGTGGTGGCCAAGTGACGACACATCCCGCCGGTTCCCTGCTCGCGGCCCATGAGCTGCGCAAGGCCTACGGCCCGACGACCGCGCTCGACGGCGCGGAGTTCTCCATCCACCCCGGCGAGGTCGTCGCCGTGATGGGGCCCCCTCCGGGTCGGGGAAGTCGACGCTGCTGCACTGTCTCGCCGGGATCGTGCCGCCCGACTCGGGCTCGATCACGTACAACGGGCAGGAGATGGCGACCATGAGCGACGCCCAGCGCAGTGCGCTGCGCCGCTCGGAGTTCGGGTTCGTGTTCCAGTTCGGGCAGTTGGTGCCGGAGCTGACCTGCGTCGAGAACGTCGCGCTGCCGCTGCGGCTGAACGGCACGCACCGCAAGGAGGCCGAGCGGACCGCGCTCGGCTGGATGGAACGCCTCGAGGTCGACGACCTCGCCAAGAAGCGGCCCGGTGAGGTCTCCGGCGGACAGGGGCAGCGCGTCGCCGTCGCCCGCTCGCTGGTCACCGGACCGCGGGTGCTGTTCGCCGACGAACCGACCGGCGCGCTCGACTCGCTCAACGGCGAGCGCGTGATGGAGCTGCTGACCGAGGCGGCCCGGTCCACCAACGCGGCCGTCGTGCTGGTCACGCACGAGGCGCGGGTGGCCGCCTACTCGGACCGCGAGATCGTCGTACGGGACGGGAAGTCCCGGGACATGGAGCGCATCGTATGAACGCCCGTCAGTGGGGGCCGATCTGGCCATGGGCGTGCGGTTCGCCTTCGGCGGCGGACGCGAGGGCTGGGTACGGGCCGTCCTGACCGCCGTCGGCGTCGGGCTCGGGGTGGCGCTGCTGCTGCTCACCACGGCCCTGCCGAACGCGCTGGCCAACCGCGACGAACGCGGCAGCGCCCGGCAGGACTTCACCTACAGCGGGAAAGTACTGCCGAAGGCGGACGACACCCTCATCGTCGCCAACCGGGACACCTTCTTCCACGGCAAGGACGTCCGCGGCCGGCTGCTGCAGCCGGAGGGCTCCAAGGCGCCGCTGCCGCCGGGCATCGGGGCGTTCCCGGCGGCCGGCGAGATGGTGGTCTCCCCGCGCTCGACAAGCTCCTCAGGTCCGACTCCGGGAAGCTGCTGCGCGAGCGGCTGACGTACCGGGTCAGCGGCACGATCGCGAAGAGCGGGCTCATCGGACCCGCCGAACTCGCCTACTACGCGGGCGGGACGGGGCTGGAGCAGCGCTTCTCCGGCGGCACGGTCGAGCGCATCGACTACTTCGGGCCCTCTCCCCACACCCAGCCGGACAAGCTGGACCCGGTCCTGCTGCTGCTGATCGTGATGGTCTTCGTCGTACTGCTGCTGCCCGTCGCCGTGTTCATCGCCGCGGCGGTGCGCTTCGGCGGCGAGCGCCGGGACCGGCGGCTCGCGGCGCTGCGGCTGGTCGGGGCGGACGGGCGGATGGCGCGCCGGATCGCGGGGGCGAGGCGCTCGCGGGGGCGCTCCTCGGGCTCGTCTTCGGCACCGGGTTCTTCCTGGTGGGGCGGCAGTTGGCGACCCTGGTGGACGTGCGGGACATCAGCGTGTTCTCCAGCGACCTCAACCCGTCGCCCGCGCTCGCCCTGCTGGTGGCCTTCGCCGTACCGGCCGCGGCCGTCCTGGTGACGCTGTTCGCGCTGCGCGGGGTCGTCATCGAACCGCTCGGTGTGGTCCGCAAGGCGAAGCCGCCGCGCCGCCGGCTGTGGTGGCGGCTGCTGATGCCGCTGGTCGGTCTGGCGATGCTCTATCCGATGACCGGCAAGGGCAACACGAACGGCAACTTCAACCAGTGGCTGGTGATCAGCGGCACGGTGCTGCTGCTGGTCGGCGTCACCGCCCTGCTCCCTGGGTCGTCGAGGCCGTCGTGGTCCGACTGAACTCCGGCTCGGTGTCCTGGCAACTCGCCGTCCGCAGGCTCCAGTTGAGCAGTGGTTCGGCCGCCCGGATGGTCAACGGCATCGCGGTCGCGGTGGCCGGGGCGATCGCCCTGCAGATGCTGTTCGCCGGCGTCCAGGGCGACTACACCAAGGCGGTCCCCAACGATCTCAGCCGCGCCCAGATGGAGGCCTCCGTCGCCGGCACGACCCCGCTGGCCGAGGTCGGCCGCCGGCTCACGGGCACCAAGGGCGTGCGCGACGCGTGGGCGATCTCGACGACCTCGGTCGGGAACCGGGCGAAGACCCCGGACGACGAGCTGGAGGCGACCGTCGGCAGCTGCGCCGAACTGCGCGAGGTGGCCCGCCTGACGAGCTGCCGCGACGGCGACGTCTTCCGGATCGCCGGCGGCGAGTACGACGACCAGACGCGACGCGTGGCCAAGGAAGGCAACACGGTCTACCTCAACCCGATGTACGACGCCTCGCCGACCACTCCGACCGCGTGGAAGGTACCGGCCGGGGTCAAGACGGCGACCCACCGCAAGGACCCGAGCGGGTACGCGCGCGACGGGCTGCTGTTCACCTCGGGGCACTGCCGTCACAGGCGGCGAAGGGGCTGACCCAGAAGGCGTACATCTCGCTGGACCCGTCGGTGCCGGACGCGACCGAGTACGTACGGAACACCGTGGCGCGGATGGATCCGCTGGCCGACGTGTTCTTGCTGAGGTCCAGTGAGCCGTCACGGCAGTTCCGCTCGATCCGTACCGGGCTGTTCGTCGGCGCGGCCTGTGTGCTGCTCCTCATCGGGGCGAGTCTGCTGGTGTCGCAGCTGGAGCAGTTGCGTGAGCGCAAGAAGCTGCTGTCGGCGCTGGTCGCCTTCGGCACCCGGCGGCGCACGCTGAGCCTGTCGGTGCTGTGGCAGACGGCGATCCCGGTCGCCCTGGGCCTGGTGCTGGCCACGGCGGTGGGGCTGACGCTGGGCGCGGTGCTGCTGAAGATGAGCGCCGCGAAGATCCGCATCGACTGGTCGAGCGTGCTGGCGATGTCCGGCATCGGGGCGGGGGTCGTCCTGGTGGTGACCCTGCTGAGCCTGCCGCCGCTGCTGCGGATGATGCGACCGGACGGGCTGCGCACGGAGTAGGAGTCCGTCCGCAGCCGCCCGCCCGCCTTCGTCAGAGTCCGTACTCCCGTACCACGCGCCGGACTTGGGCGAAGAGCATGCCCACGTTCACGGACTTGCGGCAGACCACCACGGCGACGACGTCCTGTTGCTCGGTCATCCGCACGAACAGGTGGGTGAGGTTCTCGCTGTTGACGAGGATCTCCTGGAAGAAGTGGTGGTCACTGGTGATCCGCGACGCTCCTTGAAGACGTCCTCGATCATCACGACCGTCCGGCCCTGGAACAGGTCGAGGGTCGCACCCGCCAGCAGGTCGAGGACCTCTGGCGGGTGGTTGTCGATGGTCTCGTACGACAGCAGCATGCCGGTGGCCATGTCGACCACGCCCGAGGCCACACAGTCAGGGGCATCGGTCCTGAGGGTTTTGACCAGGCCCATCACCTGGTCGGAGAATCCTGGGGTCATACGTTTCGTCGCCATCCCTTCACACTCCTTCTGACGCCTTCTCGGCGAGGATCGACTCGATGCGGTCGAGCGTTGGCCGGGCCGCGAGATGCAGCCGGTCCACGTCCATCCCCTCGTCGCCGAGCACCACCATCAGCGCGGTGTCGCCGACGGCGTAGGTCACGGCGCAGCCGTGACTGCCGTACGTCACCGTCTGGCGCAGCGTGCCGCGGTCGGTGGCCTCGGCGGTGCGCCGGGCCAGCCCCAGGCCGGCCGCCGCCAGCGCGGCGAGGGCCTCCGGGTCGATCGAGGCGGCGGTGTCGGCCGCGATGAGCAGTCCGTCGGCCGCCGTGAGCGCGGTGTCGGTGATACCGGTCACCTTTTCCCGCAGTTCGCGCATTTCCAAAGCCAGGGCTTTGTGATCCACTTACTCAACTCCCCTGAAACTGATCGCGTTTGTCCATCGGGGTCATCTGGAGGTTCCGTTCCGCAGGCGGAAGAACCCTTTCCAACCCGCCCCGCTCTTCTCGGGGACGAGTTTTCGGTGATACCGCTGGCGCCCGGATTACGGCGGGGCAGCTCGGCGGGCGCGGTGAACTGCGCGGGCGGGAGCGCCGGTTGCTCACGGCGGCGCACCACAGGTGCGTCGGGCGGCAGCAGCACCGGGATCGGCACGGGGGTGTCCACGCACTCCAGCAGTCCCTCGGCGAGCATCCGCGCGACCTCGGCGGTGACCGGGTAGACCCCGCGTCCGGCCCGGAACGCGAGATCGCGGGCGGTCCTGCGGCCGTCGACGTGGGCGAGCAACTCCCGTTGCAGCAGCCCGAGTCCGGCCTCGTCGAGCGGGCGTGCCGGGGCCCGGGGCGCTCCCGGTCGGGACGTACGGGATACGGCTGTGCGGCGAGCGCGGTGAGCTTGCGGGCCGCGTCCTGGAGCAGCCGGACCGGGGGCTCACCGAGCGCGACCGGGGCGAACGGCCGTACGTCCGGGGCGCGTTGACAGTCCTCGACGTCTCCGGAGGCGACCGCGAAGGCCGCGTCGTGCAGGGCGAGCACGCACACGATCCGCAACTGGGCGGCGCCCGCGTACCCGTGGGCGATCAGCCCCTCCAGAGGCCAGCGCGTACCGCCCGACTCCCGTACCAGCTCGGCCCATTGGTCCCCGCCGATCCGCCCGGAGCGCAGCAGCAGCGCCTCCGGGCCGGGAGCGCCGGACTCTCCACGGCGATGACGAGCCCGCCGCGCAGATGGAAGGTGCCGCCGGGTCTGCCGGACACCCGCAGTCCCCGGTGAACTCCTCGCGTCCGCAGTCCGCGAGAGCCCGCGCGAGCAGGTCGTGACCGACCCGGCCGAGGGAATCCCGAATGCCCGACATCACTCCCTAGGCTTTTCGTACACGCAACTGACGTGTAGCGCTGAGGGGTGAAGGTTTATCAGTCCGGGCGCATATTCAGGCCGGGTTCTTCCTACCTGCCTGCGGGTGGCGGAAGTTGAGAATTCCCGCCGTTCGACTTCCTTTGTACGACGCTCATTTGACCGAACGGGGTCGGGTCAGCGGGCGGCCGGTGCGGGCCGGTCGCCGCCCAACACCCTTACCGGCAACGGCCGCAGCGCCTCGCGGAGGGGCGGCGGCCAGCTCCTGGTACTCGGCACGGCGGGCCGCGCCGGTGCGCATCGCGAGGGCGATCCGGCGGGTCGGGGCGGGCTCGCTGAAGTAGCCGGTGAGGAGCCGGTCGTTGCGGGTGGTCTCGACGCGTACGGCGGTGCGCGGCAGCAGGGTGACCCCGAGCCCGCCGGCCACCAGCTGCACCAGCGTGGACAGCCCGGCCGCGGTCGTGGTCACCGGGGCGTCCGCCCGCCCGGCCTCCCGGCAGATGTCGAGCGCCTGGTCGCGCAGACAGTGCCCCTCGTCGAGCAGCAGCAGGTTCAGCTCGCGCAGCGCCTCGCGCGGGATGCCGGACCGCCCGCCGAGAGGGTGGCCGAGGGGCGTGACGAGCACGAAGTCCTCGTCGAACAGCGGGAGTTCGACCACCCCGGGCACGCCGAGCGGCACGGCGAGCAGCAGCAGGTCGAGCCGTCCGGTGGTCAGCCCCTCCAGCAGGTTCGCGGTCTGCTCCTCGTGCACCTGGAGGTCGAGGTCCGGGTACCGGTCGTGCACCAGCCGCAGCACGGTCGGCAGCAGATACGGCGCGACGGTCGGGATGACCCCGAGCCGCAGCGCCCCGGTGAACGGCGCCCGCACCGCCTCCGCCTCCTCCAGCAGCGCCACGACCTCATCGAGCACCGCCTTCGCCCGTACGGCGAGCCGCTCACCGGCGGGCGACAGCAGCACCTTGCGGGTGGTGCGCTCCAGGAGGGTGACCCCGAGGGTCTCCTCCAGCGCGGCGACGGCGCCGGAGAGGGCGGGCTGGCTCATGCCGATCGCGGCGGCAGCGTCCCGGAAGTGGAGGTGCTCGGCGACCGCGGAGAAGGCGCGCAGCTGCGCGAGGCTGGGCTGGCGCCTCTTACTCGTATTACTAACGGTCACTGATAACCGCCTCCGATCAACATGACCAAGTGTAGCTATTTCCACAATCAATGCACGTTGTGCCAGGATCGGGGCCGACCAACCCATGAGAAGCACTCATTCCGCTTGGGTGTTTCTCCGCTGTAAGGAGTGCGTGTGCTCACTGTCGGTGACAAGTTCCCGTCGTTCGATCTGACCGCCTGTGTCTCGCTGGAGAAGGGCAAGGAGTTCCAGCAGATCGACCACAAGACCTACGAGGGCAAGTGGAAGATCGTCTTCGCCTGGCCCAAGGACTTCACCTTCGTGTGCCCCACCGAGATCGCCGCCTTCGGGAAGCTGAACGACGAGTTCGCCGACCGTGACGCCCAGGTGCTCGGCTTCTCCGGCGACTCCGAGTTCGTCCACCACGCCTGGCGCAAGGACCACGACGACCTGCGCGACCTGCCGTTCCCGATGCTCGCCGACTCCAGGCACGAGCTGATGCGGGAGCTCGGCATCGAGGGCGAGGACGGCTTCGCCAAGCGCGCGGTGTTCATCGTGGACCAGAACAACGAGATCCAGTTCTCCATGGTGACCGCGGGCTCCGTCGGCCGTAACCCGAAGGAGGTCCTCCGGGTCCTCGACGCACTCCAGACGGACGAGCTCTGCCCGTGCAACTGGACCAAGGGCGACGACACCCTGGACGCGGGCGCGCTGCTCGCCGGGGAGTGACCTGAGATGTCACTGGACACCCTGAAGTCCGCCATACCGGACTACGCCAAGGACCTGAAGCTCAACCTCGGTTCGGTCATCGGCAACTCCGACCTGCCGGCGCAGCAGCTGTGGGGCACGGTCCTCGCCACGGCGATCGCCTCGCGTTCTCCGTTGGTGCTGAGGGAGTTGGCGCCCGAGGCGAAGGCGAACCTCTCGCCGGAGGCTTACGGCGCGGCCAAGTCCGCCGCCGCGATCATGGCGATGAACAACGTCTTCTACCGCACGCGGCATCTCCTGTCCGACCACGAGTACGGCACCCTGCGTGCGGGCCTGCGCATGAACGTCATCGGCAACCCCGGGGTCGACAAGGTCGACTTCGAGCTGTGGTCGTTCGCCGTGTCCGCGATCAACGGGTGCGGGATGTGTCTCGACTCGCACGAACAGGTGTTGCGCAAGGCGGGTGTTGAGCGCGAGGTGATTCAGGAGGCGTTCAAGATCGCGGCGGTTGTGGAGGCGGTCGGGGTGACGCTGGAGGCGGAGGCGGTTCTCGCCGCCGAGTGACTTCGGCTGACCGCCGTGTGCTTGCTGGGGGCTCCGCCCCAGACCCCCGGGCCTTTGCCCACCCACCACCCGTTTACGGGCGCTTCTAGGTTCACCTTCAAGCGCCCGCAAACGGGTGGGGTGGGCGGGACATGGGGGTCTGGGGCGGAGCCCCAGGGGTTCTACGGGGTCTCGTCCTCCGGTGTCGATGACAGCGCCGTCGCCCCCGCGGCTTCGGGGACTGGGGCGACACCGGTTCCTGGGAGTACGACTTGAGGTAGCCGACGACCGTGTTCAGTACCGCCACCAACGGCACCGCCACCACCGCTCCGCCGATCCCCGCGACCATCCCACCCGCGGCGACCGAGAGGACCACCGCGAGCGGGTGGACCCGGACCGCGCGGCCCAGGATGAAGGGCTGGAGGATGTGACCCTCGATCTGCTGCACCGCGAGGACCACCGCCAGCGTCATCAGCGCGGTGAACACGCCCTGGGTGACCAGCGCGACGACCACCGCGAGCGCGCCGGAGGCCACCGCGCCGACCAGCGGGATGAAGGAGAACAGGAAGATGAACACGGCCAGCGGCACGGCCATCGGGACGCCGAGGAAGTAGATGCCGATGCCGATGCAGACGGCGTCGATGAGGGCGACTATCACCGTGCCGCGGACGTAGGCGGTGAGCGTGCGCCAGGCGCGCGGGCCCGCGCCCGCCATCGCCGGCCGGGCCGCCGCGGGCACCAGCTTCAGCGACCACTGCCAGATGCGCGGGCCGTCGTAGAGGAGGAAGAGGGTCGAGAAGACCGTCAGGAGGATGCCGGTCAGGGCTTCCACGATGACCTGGACGCCTTCGAGGCCCGCCGAGGTGATCTGGTCGGTGTTGGCGCCGATGGCCTCGCGGAGGTTCTTCGCGATCTGGTTGATCTGCTTCTCGGTGACGTGGAACGGGCCCTTGAGCAGCCAGTTGCGCAGGTCGTCGACGCCGTTCTGGATCTGGCTCGAGAGGTTGTCGATGTTGGCCATGACCTGCCAGGTCACGAACCAGCCGATCAGCCCCATCACGACGAAGCCGAGGATCGCGGTGAGCGCCGTGGCGACGCCGCGCGGGAAGCCGTAACGGATCAGGCGGGCGACCGTCGGCTGAAGCAGGGCCGTGATGAGGAGGGCCGCGACGAAGGCCAGGACGACCAGTTGGACCGCGCTGATGACGCGCATCAGGACCCAGACCGTGCCGGCCAGGATCAGCAGCCGCCAACCGGCCTCGGCGGCGACGCGCACGCCCCACGGCACGGCGAGCGCGGGGTCCGGGCGGTCGCGGGCGATGGTGACCGGGACGGGCTCCCGGGGCTCGGGGTGTTCGGCGGGCGGTGCGGGCGCGGCCTCGGCGTGTTCCTTCGCCACTTCGGCGCGGCGCTCGTCCAACCGCTCCCCCATCTCGCTCAGTCCGGCACCGACCTTGCCGAGCCATCCTGGTACTCGCGACATGATGCGTCCTCTTCCCCCCCGTCCTGCCCCACTACTCCCCCTGGAGTCGCTGCGAGTCCGACCGTACAGGGCGAAGGCCCCTCCCCTATGACGGGGAGGGGCCTCGTGAGGTTGAGCGGCCCGGAAACGGGCGTACGACCTAGTACCAGCTGTTCGCCTGCCAGAAGGACCACGCCTCGCACGGGCTGCCGTAGCGGCTGTCCATGTAGTTGAGGCCCCACTTGATCTGGGTGGCCGGGTTCGTCTGCCAGTCCGAACCGACCGAGGACATCTTGGAACCGGGCAGGGCCTGGAAGAGGCCGTAGGCACCGGAAGAGGCGTTGACCGCGCGGTAGTTCCAGCTGGACTCGTGGTCCACGATGTTGCTGAAGCACTGGAACTGGCCGCTGGGCACCATGGAGGCGGCCATCGACTGGATCTGGGCGACCGTGTAGGAGCTCTGCACGGGGAAGCTCGACGAGGAGCTGCTTGCCTTGGCGGACGCGGCCTTCGCCTCGGCCTTCTCCTTGGCTTCCTTCTCCGCTTTCTCGGCAGCCGCCTTCTTGGCGACGGCGGTCTTGGCGGCGGCCAGGCGGGCCGACTCCTCGGCGTCCTTCTTGGCGCTGGCGTCGGCCTGGATCGCCTGGGCGTCGGCCTGTTGCGTCAAGGAGGCGGTCTGTACCTGGGCCTGCTGGCCCGTGGGGATGTCCGCCAGGAGCGTGGTGTCGGCTGCCGTCGTCTCGGCGTCATTGTTCTGCGCCTGTGCGACGCTGCCCGAGGCAACGCCTACGACGCTTCCGACGGCGGTGACCGCGGTGGCCGAAGCCACTGCGAATCCCCGGACCGAAATCCGGCTCACACGGTGTCCTTCCAGCATCGTCCGCTTCGGTGACCCTGGCGGACGCAATCGTGCCCCTGAACGCTGGCCTCCCAACTACGGGGTCACGGGAGGCACGGGCCCGGTGGGCAACTCCCGCTCGGGGAGCGCCGCGTGGAGAGCGGGCGGCATACGACTTCGCTGTGGAGTTGGCTGTGATGCTCGAGTGGTGCGTACCGCTGGGGGTACACGTGTGTCGTATGCGGGGCCTGACAGGAATGAGACTCTGCCGTAACCGGACGCCGAGTGGCAATTCTGAGTTGCGTGTGAAAGCTCACATCCCGTTTGCCCCACGGGATTTCGAGAAACAGCGGGACGCAGCAGCGCCGCCCCGCTAAGCTCATCGGCTTTACGGAGCGGCGCCAACTGGCCTGTACTATCTCAGATTTGGCCGTCCTCCAGCATTTCGGTCACAAGCGCCGCGATCTGGGACCTCTCGGACCTCGTGAGGGTCACATGCGCGAAGAGCGGATGACCCTTCAGCTTCTCCACCACGGCCACGACACCGTCGTAGCGGCCGACCCTCAGGTTGTCCCGCTGGGCCACGTCGTGGGTGAGGACCACCCGCGAGTTGGCGCCGATCCGGGACAGCACGGTCAGCAGGACGTTCCGCTCCAGGGACTGCGCCTCGTCCACGATCACGAACGCGTCGTGCAGCGAGCGTCCGCGGATGTGGGTGAGCGGCAGGACCTCGAGCATCCCGCGGGCGGTGACCTCCTCGATGACCTCGCGGCTGGTGACCGCGGACAGCGTGTCGAAGACCGCCTGGGCCCAGGGGCCCATCTTGTCGGCCTCGGAGCCGGGCAGATAGCCCAACTCCTGTCCGCCCACCGCGTACAGCGGCCGGAAGACCATCACCTTCTTGTGCTGGCGGCGCTCCAGGACCGCCTCGAGACCCGCGCAGAGCGCGAGCGCGGACTTGCCGGTGCCGGCCCGGCCGCCCATGGACAGGATCCCGATGTCCGGGTCGAGCAGCAGATCCAGCGCGATGCGCTGCTCCGCGCTGCGGCCCTTGATGCCGAACGCCTCCCGATCGCCGCGCACGAGGCGGACATTGCCCTCGGCGGTGACCCGGCCGAGCGCCTTGCCGCGCTCGGACTGGATCGTCAGACCGGTGTGGACGGGGAAGTCGGCGGCCTCCGGGACGAAGACGTGGCCTTCCTCGAAGAGGATGTCCACCTGTTCGCCGGGCAGGGTCAGTTCGGACATTCCGGTCCAGCCGGAGGAGCCCGTGATGGCGAGTTCCGCGCGGTACTCCTCGGCGAGGAGTCCGACGGACGACGCCTTGATCCTGAGCGGAAGGTCCTTCGACACGACGGTGACGTCGTACCCCTCGGCCTGCAGGTTGCGGGCGACCGCGAGGATGCGGGAGTCGTTGTCCCCAGGCGGTACCCGCTGGGCAGCACGCTGGGGTCCGAGTGGTTGAGCTCGACCCTGACGGTGCCGCCGAGTTCCCCGATCGGGATGGGGGCGTCGAGGCGACCGTGCCGGACCCGGAACTCGTCCAGCAGGCGCAGGGCCTGGCGGGCGAAGTAGCCGAGTTCGGGATGGTGCCGCTTGGCCTCCAGCTCTGTGACCACGACGATCGGCAGCACGACTTCGTGCTCGTCGAAGCGGTTCAGTGCGTTCGGGTCGGCCAGCAGAACGCTGGTGTCGAGAACATAGGTGCGCCGGTCAGGCATACGGCGCTTTGTGCTGGTCACCACGGAAGGACGTACCCCCTCGGAAGAGGTCGGGGAGCGACGGAGAGGAGCTGGACCGGTCCGGACCGCAGTGCGCGGGCCGAGAACCGGCCCTCCGTCTCGTCCGTACTGACCGCACGGTCGGGCTGGTGCAAAGGGCCTCCCGGGCGGACGGCCCCGTGCCGTCCGCTGAGATACGACACCCGTGGTTCGGGCGTCGACCTGCTTGGCTTATGCCCTCGAACATGCGCCGCCATGCCACGGCATACGACGGCGCCCTGGTGAACTCCTTGTTACTTCCGCCCCAGCGGGGGTGGTCGGGCGGCTCCGCCCGGCCCCCGCCCCGGCCGTCCTCGGCCGTTCCCGGCCGTTCCCGGCCGTTAAGTTCCGGCGTTATCCGCCGTAGCGGCGGTGGCGCGCCGCGTAGTCGCGCATGGCGCGCAGGAAGTCGACCTTGCGGAAGGCCGGCCAGAAGACCTCACAGAAGTAGTACTCGGAGTGGGCCGTCTGCCACAGCATGAATCCGGACAGCCGCTGTTCTCCGCTGGTCCTGATCACCAGATCGGGGTCGGGCTGGGCGCCCGTGTAGAGGTGCTTGCCGATGAGGTCGACGTCCACGTGCTCGGCGAGCTCCTCCATGGAGGTGCCCTTGTCGGCGGCGTCCAGGATCATCGAGCGGACCGCGTCGGCGATCTCCTGGCGGCCGCCGTAGCCGATGGCGACGTTGACGAGTATCCCGTCGACGTGCGCCGTGGACTCCTGGGCCTCCTTGAGGACGGACTGCATCCCGGACGGCAGCAGGTCGAGGGTGCCGACGTGGTGGACGCGCCAGCGGCCGTCGGCGGCGAGGGCGGAGACGACGTTCTCGATGATGCCGAGCAGCGGGCCGAGCTCTTCCTGGGGGCGGTCGAAGTTGTCCGTCGACAGCAGCCACAGGGTGACGACCTCGACGTCCGTCTCGCTGCACCAGCCGAGGAACTCCTCGATCTTCTCGGCGCCCGCCCGGTGTCCCATGACGGTGGTCGAGCCGGCCGCCTTCGCCCAGCGCCGGTTGCCGTCCATGATGACGCCGACGTGCTTGGGCACCTGCTCGTGATCGAGATGGCCTTCCACCCTGCGTGCGTAGAACCTGACCAGCAGGCGGCGCAGGGTGTCGCGCAGGTTCACGTGTTGTCAGCCCCTCCGTGGATGGCAGTCCCCGGCTGCGAAGCCTACCCCCGCCGAGAGGCCGATTCCCCAAGCGGTGTCTGGGCTCATCCCGGTTCGGCACGAAGGTCGGACCCTGGTGGGACCCGAGCCGGACCCGACCGGGGACGAGTGGGACGCGAGGCATCCTCCAGGTCGTCCCCGCCTCGTCATCGGCGGGCGCGGGGGCCGTCACCGCGGGGCACAAAAAATCGGGCCGGTCCGTGGGGGGGATACGGACCGGCCCGAGGGGGTTTCCACCATAACCCTTTGTAAGTGATGCTGCGTGCATCGGCGTGCCACAACTACTCTCCGAAACCGTCCGACAACGCGTCAGGGGGTGGGGAAGCCCTGATTCCGGCCCTGATCATGGCCGGTTCACAGCGGATTCCAAGGAGATCGTGGAGGTTTTCCGTCGACCCCGGCGTGTCGCTCTCAGGGGTGACGCCGTCAGCGAACGTCCGCTTGACGGGGCAGGGCACCGCGCGGCCCCCTCCACCGCGCGGTGCCGACCGCGCAGCTTTGCTCACGCGAATTACCTTGGTCTGAACTTACGTGAGAGAGCGGGCCGGAAGCGAGTCGATCTCGATAACGATGTGGAAAAACCGTGTACGTATCGAGGATGTGCCGTGAGGTCCTTCCGGGCGGTCGGGCAGGCGGCCCGCGGGTGGTCAGGCGAGTGGCTTCCGGGCGTCGAAGAGGTGCCGGGTGCTGTGCGCCACGAACGGCCCCTCGGCCTCGATCCGCTCGTGCAGGGCGCGGAGTTGGGGCTCGTACGCCTCGACCGTGAAGTCCGGCACCATCCAGATCACCTTGCGGAGGAAGTGGACGACGGCCGCGATGTCGTGGAACTCCATGCGCAGCCGCTCGGCCCGCAGGCCGACGATCTCAGGCCCGCGGCCTCGGCGCCGGCCCGCTCGCCCTCCGGGTCACGGACACCGCTCACGGCCTCCGGCTGCGGGCCGACGAAGTGCTCGACGAGTTCGAAGGCGCTGCGGGGGCCGACGTGCTGGGCGAAGTACGTACCGCCGGGGCGCAGGACGCGGGCGATCTCCGTCCAGTGGGCGCGGACCGGGTGGCGGCTCAGGACCAGGTCGAACGCGGCGTCCGCGAAGGGCAGCGGGGCGTCCTCGGCCGCGGCGACCACCACGACGCCGCGCGAGCGGAGCAGCTCGGTGGCCTTGGCGACGTTCGGCGGCCAGCCCTCGGTGGCGGCGACCAGCATCGGGGGCTGCGCCGCGGCCCGGCTCAGCGCGAAGTCGAAGACCTCCCTCCCCGGTCTGCACGTCCAGGGCGGCCGTCGCGCGGGAGAGGCGGTCCCCGGCGGAGCGGGCGTACCCCACGAGGGGCGCGCCTCGGTGGCCCGGCCCTCGAACCAGGAGAAGTCCCAGCCCTCGGTGGGGACGGCGACGCCTTCCGCTACGAGGTCCTCGAAGCTCCTGCTGTTGTCCATGGGGCGATGGTCGCAGGGCGGTGTCAGTGGGCGCTGCTAATTTTCGCAGCATGACCGACGACGGAGATACGGCTGCGCCCTTCCACGGCGACGAGAAGGCGACGCTGCACGCGAGCCTGGACCGGGTCCGGGACGCGGTGCTGTGGAAGCTGGACGGCCTGGACGAGGAACAGGCCAGACGCCCGATGACCCCCTCGGGCACGAGCCTGCTCGGGCTGGTGAAGCATCTGGCATCGGTGGAGTACGGCTATTTCGTGGAGAGTTACGGCCGTGAGGTGGAGCCCCTCTGGTTCGACGCGTACCAGGGCGAGGACATGCGCGCGGCCCCGGACGAGACGACGGAACGGATCGTCGCCTTCTACGGCCGCGCCCGCGCCGCCGCCGACCGCACGATCGCGGAACTCCCGCTGGACGCGGTCGGCCGGCCACCGTGGCGCAAGCACTCCGTGTCGCTGCGGTGGGTACTGGTCCAGCTGATCGAGGAGACGGCTCGGCATGCCGGGCACATGGACATCGTGCGGGAGCTGATCGACGGGGCGGCGGGGATCACCGGCCGGGGTAGCGGACCGCGGTGGCGTGGTTGACGGGTTGGCGTGGTTGACGGGTTGGCGTGGTCGATGAGGCTGCGGGCCGGTGGGGGCTGGTCGCGCAGTTCCCCGCGCCCCTAGGGGTGGACGCCAGGGGAGCAGTGCCCCCTAGGGGGTGGAGATCAGGGGACCAGTGCCCCTGAGGGGTGGAGATCAGGGGACCAGTACCCCTAGGGGTGGATGTCAGGGGACCAGTGCCCTGACCTCCTCCGCTGTGAAGCGTACGAAGGCCTCCGGGTCGGGTTCGTCTCCGGTGGGCTGGAGGACGACCGTGTCGGCGCCGGCCTTCGCGAGGCGTTGGACGGCCTTCGCCACGGTGGCCGCGTCGCCGGCGACTCCCAGGTCGGGGACCGCTTCGACGCCCTCGTCGGTGAGTTCGGCGCGGAGGCGGGCCGTGGCGTCGGGTCCGGTGGCGGTGAGGAGGTAGACGACGAGCCGGTGCGGGTCGGTGCGGCCGGCCGACTCGCGTCCCTCGTCGATGAGTTGACGAGCCCGGCGGACGCCGTCGGGTGGGGTGCTCGCGGTGAGGATCGTGCCGTCGGCCGCCGCGCCGGAGAGCCGGAGGGTGCGCGGGCCGCCGGCGCCGGCGAGGATCTCGACGGGTCCGGTCGGCGGCCAGTCGAGGGCGACGTCGTCGAGCGTGACGTAGCGGCCCTCGGTCGTGAGGCGTTCGCCGCGCAACAGGGCGCGCAGGGCGTCGAGATGCTCGCGCAGCAGGGTCACCGGGGACTCGACGCGGGCGCCGACCTGTCCCATCCAGTCCTGTACGCCGTGTCCGACGCCGACGATCGCCCGTCCCGGGAACAGCCGGTCCAGCGTGGCCACTTCCATCGCGGTGATGGCGACGTTCCGCAGGGGGACCGGCAACAGCCCTACCCCGACCCGGACTTGCTCGCTCCAGGCGAGCGCGGCGGCGGCCGCGGAGATCCCGCCCTCGCGGAAGCAGTCCTCCCACAGCCAGAGCTCCTCGAGCCCCGCGGCGTCGGCGAGGCGGACCACCTCCCGCAGCCGCTCGGGAGGGAGCTGGGGTCGGAACACAGCGCCGAGTCCGGTCATGGATTCTTCCTACCTGGTCAGAGCGGCACGGACAACAGCTTTACGCCTGGCCGGTGTTGGCGTCGGCGCGCTCGTAGCGCAGCAGGACGACGCCGTTGCCGAAGGTGTGGCTCTCGGTGAGGCGGAGCGGGGTGCGGGTGTCGGAGACGGGGAACATGGGTGTGCCCCGGCCGAGGACGATCGGGTGGATGTACACCTTGATCTCGTCGACGAGGCCGAGCCGCAGGAAGGTCGCGGCGAGGTCGGCGCCGCCCAGGCCCAGGTCGCCGCCGGGCTGTTCCTTGAGGGCCAGCACCTCCTCGGGGACGACCTCGGACACGACGGTCGTGTTCCACTCGGCGGGCCCGCTGGGCAGGGTCCGCGAGTACACGATCTTCGGCATGTCCCGCCAGATGCGCGCGAACTCGGCGATGACGGCGGGGGCTTCGGGGTCCTCGTCGGCGTGCGGCCAGTAGTCGGCCATCAGCTCGTGCGTCACGCGGCCGTCGAGGAAGGCACCCATGTTCTTGAGGGTGTCGTTCATGTGCTGGTGGAGTTCCTCGTCGACCGTGTGCCACTCGATGTCGTGGCCGGGACCCTCCATGTACCCGTCGAGGGACACGGACATCATCAGGCTGATCTTCCGCATGGCTGCACCACCTCTTCGTAGTCGCCCGCCCGGGCACCGGACCCCGGACGCCGGGTCCACCACCGTCTCACGCCACCGCGAACGCCCCCAGCACCACACCGGTGAACGCTCCCCGAGCATGAACGGCCCCAGCGGGATCGCCGTCTTACGGCCCGCCCGGCGCAGGGCGACCATGCCGAGGCCGTAGACCGCGCCGTAGAGGATGCCCGCGAAGGCGCCCGTGACGAGCACCGCCCAGCCGTACCAGCCGAGGGCCGCGCCGAGGCCGAGGGCGAGTTTCACGTCGCCGAAGCCCATGCCGGCCGGGTTGATGAGGTACAGCACCTCGTACCCGGCTCCGAGGGCGAGCGCGCCGAACAGCGCCGTGAGCCAGGAACCGGCGTCGGCGGGGAGCGCGGTCGCGATGCCGAGGAGGGCGAGGGTGGCGGCGGCGAGCGGGAGGGTGAGGACGTCGGGGAGCCGGTGGACCCGGAGGTCGACCAGCGCGAGCAGTACGGCGACGGGGGCGGCGAGCAGCCAGACGACGAGTTCGGGGCGGGGGCCGGTGGCGGCGGCGAGGCTCGCGCAGACGAGGGCGGTGACAGTGGAGACGACGGGGTGCGGGGGCCGTAGGGCCCGCAGGTGGTGGAGGCCGTCCGCCCTCCCTGTGCGCCGGTGGTGCCGGTGGTGCAGCGGGCGCGGCCCAGCCAGCCGTCGAAGGGGCCGGTGATCGGGTGGCCGTCGGGGCACTCGCCCTTCCAGGGTTCCTCGGGCTCCACGGAGAGGCGGTACGCGGCGCGAGGCAGCGCGCGGCCCGACCACGCGCCCCACAGGGCACCCACGACGATCAGCATCAGGCGCACCCGGGGACGATATCGAGGGAGCGGTGGGCAGGACATGGGTCCGTGGGCCCATGTGGGGCCTACTTCCCGGTGGGTACGGTCAGTTGGCACCGGATCCGGAGCGGCGCAGAAAGGTGGCCTGGCATGGGACGACGCTGGAACGACGGGCGGGGCAAGCTGATCGTGCGGGGGGCCTCGGGGGCGGTCGCCGTCCCGCTGGAGCTGGCCACCTCCTACCGGGCGCGTACGAAGGGGCTGCTCGGCCGGGACGGGATCGACGGGGCGATGCTGCTCTCACCGGCGAGCAGCGTGCACACGTTCCGGATGCGGTTCCCGATCGACGTGGCGTACCTCGACCGGGGCCTGCGGGTCGTCGCCGTCCACACCATGCAACCGGGGCGGTTGGGGTTGCCGCGGTTCCGGTCCCGGCATGTGCTGGAGGCGGACGCGGGGGTCATGGCCGGGTGGGGGCTGGGAGTCGGGGCGCAGGTGGAGGTCGAGACGGAGTAGCCGGGTTCAGCCGTCCTCGGGGAGCTCGGTGATCGGCTGGTCGGAGACGACCGCGCAGAGGATCATGGGGGCGTCGCCGTCGGACTGGCTGAGGGAGACGGCCAGTTGGCGGGTGGGGTGTCCGGACGGCCGGTCGGCACCGGTCCCCAGACCGCGAGGTCGCCCAACAGGTCCTCGTCGCACAGGGCTTGGAAGAGTGCGGGCATCGGGTCTCCCGCGATCTTGCGGAAGAGCGGTACGTGCATGGCGACTTGACGGTGCGGTCCGTAGCGGGCATCCAACTCACTTACGACGTCGAACAGTTGGGCTTCCGCCGCCTCTTCCGCCGCGTTGCGCTCGGGTGCGTAGACGCCGGTGAGGGGTCTGCCCACCCACAGCGGGGCGATCACGAAACCGTCCCCGCGGGTTCGGGTCCACTCCCCGTGACCGGGTCGCCCTCGCTCACGGTCGGCCCGGCCGCCGGGACGGGCCCGGTGAGCAGCGCGTCGAGGTCCGGAGGTCCCGGCCGGGTGCGGTCACAGCGTGGCCCGGTCCATGGGGCGCGGCAGGGGCCGTAGCGCCCCCGCGTCCCGCAGCCGTTCGAAGACGTGCAGCACGGTGTCCACGTCGCCCTCCGCCGCGATGTCGAGGACAACGCCCGCGCCGGGGACGGCTGTTCGGGGTGCGGTCAGGTCGTCCGGCACCAACTCGGCGCGGCCCGGGAGAGATAGCCGATCCGGCCCACGCAGGGTTCACCGACGCCGTACTCCGCCTCGTCCTCCAGCGCGTCCAGTACGTCGTCGTCGGTCACGTCGCCGAAGTCGGGGTGCCAGAACTCGGCGACGGCGGTGAGGAGTTGGGTGCCGGGCAGCTCGGTGTCCTCGGGGTGCGGATGGCGATCACCAGTGACTGGAGCAGGAACTCGGAGTCGCCGCCGGCCAGTCCGCTCACCTCGACCGTCCAGCCCGGCGCGCCCGTGGCGGTGAGCCGAAGGGCGGTGCCGGTCCCCTTCGACCAGTCGTCGGCGGCCTGCGCCTCCTGGAGGGCGGTGCGCAGGCCGCCCTCGTCGGACGGCACCAGGGAGCCCGGCGCGGAGACCACGGTCCACCCCGCGGGCAGAGCGGCCTGCGGAAGGAGCCGGGTGAGCTGGTCGAGCGTCGCCTTCCAGCGGCCGGCCAACTCCTCGACCGATTCCTCCCTGGGGCCCCAGAAGCCCCTCACCAGACGTCGCATCGTCCTTCTCCGCCTCTGTCGTAGTCCCTTGATCACGCGTGTGTGCGGGTGCCGCAACCGGTCCGGCCGCGGCAACGGCGCCCGGGCGCGCCGTCACCCTAGTCGAGCTAGCCGAACGCTCCCGGCTTCCGCGTTCCGCCGACCGGCTTCTGCTTCTCGTAGACGACCTTGATGTCGAGGCCCTCGTCGCGGAACGCCTTCCTGGCCGCCTTCGCCACATCGGGGTTGGAGAAGTGCCATTCGACGGCCTTGCCGCCCGCCGCCGCCACCTGCCGGCGCGCCTCGGCGGCGAACTCGGCCTTCGCGGACGGGGTCAGGTCCCCCTTGCTGGACTTGGAGAGGTAGCCCTCGTAGCCGTTCTTGGCCTCCAGATACGTCTGCCGGCCCGCGTCCCAGCCGTCGAACTCGACGTCCGGCACGCCCTTCTTGGGGTACGGGACCACGTACTCCTCGCCGCGGACCGTGCCGGTGACCTGCTCCTGGTAGCGGAGCCAGGACTCGTTCTTCCAGTTGGGCGCGGGGTTGCGGTCCCGGCTCGCCCAGTAGCCGTCGCTGTTGTCGGCGGAGCCGAGGGCGTGGTCCTTGAGGTCGGCGGCCCAGTCCGGCGGGTTGTAGTTGCGCGGGTCCGAGGTGTCGTCGTGCTTGGGCTCGGGGTACTCCTTCTTGGCCGCCGCGGCCTTCGCCGCGCGTCCCGGCTCCTCCGCGCGCTTCTTGGCGAGGTAGGCCTCCCGCTCCTGCTTGCGGGCCTCCTCGGCCTCCTTCTACGTCCTCGTCGCAGCCGTCCTCGGCCAGCAGGACGTACGGGGAGGAGGCGCCGGCGGCCAGGACCGTGGTGCCGGTTCCGGTGCCGCCGAGGACGGAACCACCGCCGCCGCCGTACGGGATCCTGCGCGCCGGGGCGCCGATGGTGCAGCCGGACTCGCGGGCCTTCTTCTCGGCCTCGTCCGCCGCGTCGTCGGCCTCCTTCGCCGCCTTCTCCGCGCCCTCGACATCGCCCGCCTTGGCCGCCTTCTTGGCGTCCTCGGCCGCCTTGGTGGCTTCCTCCGCGAACTTGCCGAGCTTCCCCAGCTTGCCGATCTTGCCCAGGTCGCCGAGTTTCTCGACGACCTTCGCGCCGTCGTAGCCCGGGATGAAGAGGGAGCCGACGTTCCACAGGACGTGGGAGACGGCGCGGGTCTTGTCGCCGTTGTTCCAGTCCTTGGCGACGTCGTCGCCGATGAACACGTCGTAGAGGACGGTTCCGCCGGTCTTCGCGGAGGCGCCGGTCCAGTCCCAGAGGGCGCCGCCGTAGTCGCCGTCGGACCACTTCTTGCCGGCGTCCTTGGAGTTCTCCGACCAGGCGTGGCCGAGCTGCTTTCCGTAGTCGCCGATGCCCTTCACGGTGTCTATCGGGTGGCGGACCATGTCGTAGATACCGGTGACGTCGCCCCAGACGCCGTCGACGGCGAGGCCCTGGCCGACCTGTTTGACCTGGTTGCCGGCACAGCCGAAGAAGGCACCGAACCCGGAGAAACAGCCGTCGTCTTTCTTGCCTTTGTCGTCGGTGGGGGTGGGCTGCTGGTCGTCGGTGGGGGTTGTGGTGCCGGGGTCGGTGGAGCCACTGCCGCCGGTGGTCCCGCCGTTGGTGGTTCCCCGGTTGTGGTTCCCCCGCTGGCGGTCCCGCCGTTGGTGGTTCCGCCCGTGCCGCCGCCGCTCCCGTTGTCGGCGTTCACGTCCGTGTCGCTGCCGGTCGGGCCCGGGCAGGCCATGCCGGTGACCTTGCAGACCTCCGACTGGATGCCGGTGAAGATCTGGGTGCCGAGGCCCGTGACGAGCAGCGCGGTGATGATGGCGGCGACGATCGCGATGAACCCGGCGTACTCGACCGACGTCTGCCCCTCGTCCCGGCGCCAACGGATCAGCCGGGCAAGGGAGAAGGGGCGGCGCTCCACACGGTCCAGTTCGGCGAGCGCGTACCACTGACGGCTTTCGGGGCGGGTCAGGAAGAACAGGATGAGGATCGGGAGGAGCAGTTGCAGGCCCCCGCGCGAGGAGCCGGAGGTGAGGTTGACGACACCGCCGAGGATCAACCAGCCCTGTACGGCGGCCAGTCCACGCCGGACGCGGACCCCGCCCTCCCAGCTGCGCCGGGCCAGCCACCAGCCGAGGACGCCCGGCGCGGCGGCGTAGGCGACGAGGGCGATGACCCGACCGTCCAGGGCGTCGTACGACGCGGCCGTCATCAGCAGCCCGAGCCCGCCGACGACGGTGACCGCGAAGAGCACGTGCACGAGCACCAGGGCGGCGGACAGCGACACCGGCATCTCCCGACGCCCGCCCAACTCGCCCTGCCCGCCCGGCACTCCTCCGATCGAGGCCATGCTGTCTCCCCGTCCCCACCATCACTCACGACGCCACGAACAGCGCCCCCGAGCTACCAGAGGTTAGGGACGGGACAGCCACCCGAGATGGGCCCGGGGACCCAAATCAGTGCCCAAGTCGTGGGTGGGTCCGGGGAGTCGGCGGTCGGGTACGACTGAGGGCCGACCGCCCGCCGGTCAGCCCTCGGTTCAGCCCTCGGTTCAACGCGCCGTCAGCTCTCCGTGCGCGGGAACGTCACCTCGACCCTGCGGTTCTTCTTGCGGCCGGCTTCCGTGGAGTTGTCGGCGATCGGGTACTGCTCGCCGTAGCCGCGTACCTCGAAGGTGATGTTCGGGTTGTTCAAGTCCGAGTCCAGGACCGCCTGTACGGCGTCGGCACGCTGCTTGGAGAGGATGTCACCGTGGGCCGACGAGCCGAGGTTGTCGGTGAAGCCGAAGACGCGGACCGTCGACGCGTTCTGCTTCTTGATCTCCTGAGCGATCGCGTCGATACGGGACTTCGCCTCGCCGCTCAGCTTGGCGCTGTCCTTGCTGAAGAGGACCTCGGCCTGGAGGGCGAAGGTCACGTCCGAGTTGGTGTCCTCACGGCGTTCCTCACCGCCCTGGTCCTCGACGACCGACTTGATGTCCAGGACCTTGGGATCGGCGAGCGTGGCGCCCTCGGGGAGCTTCAGGTCCGGGTCGTTCGGGTCGACCTTGACCGGGGCGGAGGCGGAGGCCTCGGTGCCCGGCGGGACGCTCGCACCCGGGGTGTCGTCGGCGTGCGCCGCCACCGCGCCGACGATGTTCGCGGCGACCATGATCGTGGCGGCGGTCACGATCAGGGGAGACGGGGAGTGGTGGTCACTGTGGCCTCACCCTGAGATCTTGATCGTGCCGCTGGCGAAGGTGGGCAGTTGAATGGTGACTTCGGAGGTGGTCGTCGGCGGCGCCGGGAACTGCATGAAGACCGGCAGGGTCTGACCCGCGTCGAGCGTCCCGAAGTCCGTCGTCGTCAGCGGCCGTCCGTCCGTGTCCCGCAGCACGTAGTAGCGCTTCTTCGCCTGGGAGTCCACCAGCGTCGCGCCGCCGAGTGACGTCCCGTGCCGCAGGATCTCGGTCTCGTCGCCGCGCAGCGCGACGGGAATCACCACGGACTTGTCACCGTCGTTCTTCATGACGCCGTTCACCGTGATGAACCCGCCCGAGTCGCGATCGGCGGAGGTGATCTGGAGGAGCAGCCCGTCCGGACCGTTGAGTTCGGCGAGCGGCGCCTTGGACTGTCCCTCCTGAGCGCTCGGCTGCGATCCACTGGTCTTCGAGGCGGACGCCGGGGTGTCCGGCTTCTTGTCGCCGTTCCCGCCGCAGCCGGCCGCACCGAGGGCCAGACCGGCCGCAACGGTCAGCGCGACCATCCCCTGCGGGCCTTCGCAGTGATCCGAACGCTCATCACTCTGCTTCCTTCGTCACTCGTCGTTCGCTTGTCAGTCGGCCAGATGGACGTCGAAGAGGTCCTCGGGTCCCGGGAGATCGGTGAGATCGGTCGGGTCCAGGTCCCAGTTCCTGCCGTCCTTGCAGGTGAGCTGCGGCAACATAGAGCTCCCGGCACCCGCGCCGGGGAGCTTGAACTCGCAGAGCGGCTCGATGACCGCCGCGGCGGAGGCCTTCGACCTCTTGCTCGACGTGACGGGGACGATGGACTTCCCCATCGTCTTCCTGGTCTGCACGTCGACGTCGTAGCGCAGGAGGGACGGGGCCGGATCGCACGCCAGCACGTCGGCGTCGTTCTGGGCCGCGAGCTGGGCGGCTCGCGCGCACCCGCCGAACTCGACGCCCTGCCCGTTGAAGATGTCCTGCCACTTGGTGGGGTCGAGCACGTCGGTCACCCACTCGCCCGCGAGCTTGTCCCGGGTGTCCTGCGCCGCCGCCAGTGCCGCCGCGTCAGCGGCTGTCTGGGCGCCGCCCCGGTTCACCGTGGCCTGGCCGACCGCGAAGTACGCCAACGCAAGGAAGAGCAGACCTCCCACCACCGTGATGTAGATGGGGAAGGCCTGCCCTGCGTCGCCGCGCCGACGCGGTCGCGTCAATTGCCGACCTGGTTGATCAGTCCGGTGATCTTGCCCAGGATCGTCGACCCGATGGACGTACCCGTGATCGCCAGCACGATCGCCACCACCACCGCGATGATCCCCAGGTACTCCACCGCCGTCTGCCCCTTTGTCGCCCGCACGGCGCTGCAGGGCCTCGACGGTCGTGTTCTTCCAGCCGTTCACACGCGCCTTGGTCGCGACGGCGGTCTTCAGCATCAGGTCGCTCATGGTGTTCCCCTCCGAATGACGCGTTACCGGCTTCCTCGTCGCCGGTGCCGCTTTCGACATGAGAACGGTATGCCCGATCCACGGGTACGCCAGAGGGCCCCAGGGCCCAAAATCGGGCCCAATTGGAGCCCCTGCCGTCGCATTGGGCCCGCCCGTCGCCGAACCGGGGCCGTAGGCCCGGCCGTTGGGTCCACCGTCGCGGTGTCATGGGTCAGCCCAGCCCTCGGGCCGAACCCGGCGCCGTACCAAGCCACTTGGCGGCGGCCTCGGAGCGGCTGGTGCTGTGGAGCTTGGCGAAGATGCGGTTGATGTGGTTCTTGACCGTCTTCTCGGAGATGAAGCAGGTGGCGGCGATCTGCTGGTTCGTCATGCCGGACGCGATGTGGTCCATGATCTCCGCCTCCCTCGCGCTGAGTTGGAACCGTGACCTGTCCGAGGATGACTGTCTCACAGGTGGTTGCAGTTGCGAAAGCCCTTCCGCAGAATTCAACCTGGGATGGGTCATTGAAGGGATTGTTCCGTTTGCAGCTGCACCTAGTTGAGAGTCGTACGTGCCCAGCCCCTCGGGCAGTGACCGGGGCGAACGCGCCGCCTGCTCCTGCCGCAGCTGGGCCAGCAGCGCGCCCGCCGCCGATGGCGTGAAATGGGCCCTGCCCTGCCTGATGTCCCGTACGGCGGCCACCAGTTCGTCCGCCGTGAACTCACCGTGGACCAGATAGCCGCCCGCTCCGCGGCGCAGCGCCTCCTGGACGATCTCCGACTCACTGCTGTACGTGAGCATCACCACCGGCGCGATCCGCACCAGGTACGGCAGCGCCGAGATGCCGTCCACGCCCGGCATGCGGACGTCCAGGAGGACCACGTCGGGACGGTGGAAGTGGGCCGCCTCGTAGGCCTCACGGCCGTCCGCCGCCTCCGCCACGACCGTGATGTCCGCGCGGCCCGACAACAGGGCCGTCAGTCCGGCCCTGACCACCGGGTTGTCGTCGGCCACCACGACCCGGAGGGGCGAAGTCTGAGCCGGCGGCGGGAAGTTGGGGAACGGGTTCGGCGGCGGCTGCGACGCGCCGGGATGGGGCGTCGTCTGGTCCGGCATGGCTGCCCTCTCTGGTCGTTGCGGGTGGGGCTCGCTTACGTCCTCTGCGACTTCCGCGTCTTCGTCTGCGTCTTCTTCTACGTCTTCTTCCGCGTCCGGTACGTCTTCTTCTACGTCCGCTACGTCTTCGGTGACGTCAGGGCGCCCAGCGGAAGTTCCAGGCGGACCTCCGTGCCCGAGTCGTGACCGCCCCTGCCGATACGGATACGCGCACCCACCGATGCCGCCCGCTCGACCATGCCGACCAGGCCGAAGTGGCCTGCCCTGCGCAGCTGTTCGAGGGTCGTGCCCTCGGGGAGGCCGCGGCCGTCGTCGTAGACGCTGATGCGGAGGAGACTGTCGTGGACCCCCGCCTGGACGTCGACCTTGGTGGGGTCGCGTGGCGGTGGGCGTTCTCCATCGCCTCCGTCGCGATGGTGAGCAACTGGCGTGCCACGGCGGGCGGAACCGGCGGTACGCCGTGCTCGCCGGTCGGGCGGTAGGTCGTGGGGAGGCCGGTCCTGGTACTGAAGTCCCTGGTACGGGCGGCCAGTTCGACGAGTACGTCCGTGCCCTCGGCCGGGTTGGACTCGCGCCGCAGGTCCGCCAGGAGTTCGCGGGATTCCGCGGCTGCCCTGCGGGCCGAGCGGGCGACCAGTTCCGCCTGCTGCCTGATCAGGGTCGGGTTCATGTGGTCCGCGCCCGCCGAGCCGGCCAGGCCGTCCGCGGCGAGGGCGACGCCGTGCAGGGTCTTCGCCACCGAGTCGTGCAACTCCCTTGCCAGACGGGCCCGTTCCGCTCCCACCGCTTCCGTCACGGCCAGGCGGGCCTGGACCGTCGTCAGCGCGGTCGTGGCCTCGCCGAAGCGGAGCATCAGGTTGCGCAGGGTCACTCCCATCGCGCCGGCGATCACGCACAGGCCGGGCAGCAGGAAGGCCTGTGCCACGACCTTGTGGTGGTCCGCTGCGGCGGTCTGCGCCAGGAGCAGGATCACCGCCTGGAGGCCGGCGAAGCAGCCGGCACCTCGCCAGCCGTAGACGATGCCGGCGAGGAGGGGGTGCAGACGCTGACGTAGGCGAGCGTGCTGGTAGGCCCTGCCGAGATCAGGAGGAGGGAGCCGAAGAGGGTGTCTACGGCCAGGAGGGAGGGGTGACGTAGGAGGAGGGGGCCGAAGCGTTCCCAGTCTCTGAAGAGGACGTAGGAGGCCATGAAGGTGACCACCACGGCTGCGCCCACCAGGCGGGTCGCTACTCCGGGGGTGGCGTTGACGAGGGCGGAGGGGGCTGCGAGGGCGATCATCGCGAGGCGGAAGCCGAAGACCTGCCTGCACATTGCCTGTAGGGCGCTGATCTGGATGGGCAAGGCGACTTCCCGGCCTTCGGCCGGGATTTGACTCCCACCCGCACCACCCGTTTCGCCTTCGTCGTCGGGTGCGGGTGGCCCCTGTGGGGCTCCCTCGCCATCGGCGGCCAGCCGTTCCACTCGCGGCTGTGTCGCCGGCGCCGGTACGCCCGGCAGGCCCGGCCGTACCGGTACCCACCCCGGTGGCAACGCAGGCGTCACCGTCGTCACCGGATGTCCGGCGCCCCGAGCGGACGTGGGCCGGCAGGACCGTGCCCGCGGGCGGTGTCGTGATCTCGGTCGGTTTGGGGCGGCGGCGTAGCCGTCCTGTGCGCTCCCCGTCGTCGGCATCGTCCCCGTCGCCCCCGTTCCTACTTGCCCGTGATCGTGCTGAAGTCCGTGCCGGAGCCGAGGAGGAGGCCCGCGCCGAGGAGCAGCATCGTGGCCGGGACCATGAACGTGGTGATCATCATGGTGGCCTTGGGGACCGCGCGGGCCGCCTTGCGGCGGGCGTTCTGCGCGTCCGTGCGGCGCATGTCCTTGGCCAGGGCGACCAGCGTGTCGACGATCGGCGCGCCCAGCTCCTCCCCCTGCTGCAACGCCGTGACGAACATGGCGACCTGCTCGCTGTCGTTGCGTCGCCGGAGTTCCGTGAAGGCGGCGCGGCGGCTCATGCCGAGGTCCATCTGCCGTAGCGTGATGCGGAGTTCGTCCGCCCAGGGGCCCTCGTACTTCGAGGCGACGCGGTCCAGGGCCTGGCGGAAGCCCAGCCCCGCGCTCACCACCACCGCGAGCACGTCGAGGAAGTCGGGCAGGGTCCGTTCGATGACGTCCCTGCGGATGCGGATCGCCGACCAGATGCCGACCTCGGTCCAGAGCGCGCCGAAGGCGAACAGGATGACGGCGAGGAGGTAGTTCCCCTTCACGAGGAACACCAGGCCGCCGAAACCGCCGAGGAAGCCGTAGACCGCGCGGCGGGCCGCGTAGCGGTCGATGGTGAGGCCGCTGGGGTTGCCCGCGAGGTCTATCTTGCGGCGGTACTTGGCGACCAGCTTCGGGCCCATCAGGCGCAGGACCAGCGGGGCATAGCGCATGCCCAGGCGGTCGACGAGGGAGTCGACCGCGCCGGTGCGGGTCGAGCCGACCTCCAGGGCGAGGACCAGGTCGGTGGGGAGTTTCGCGTCGGCGCGGTACATGCGGATGCCCGCGAAGATGCCCCAGACGCTGAGGCCCATCACCAGTCCGAGTGCCAGTGCTGTCATCAGGTCTCCCTCCTCAGACGTCGATGCGGGACAGGCGGCGGATGAGGATGAAGCCGATCGCGTACAGCCCGAAGGCGATGATCACGCATGCCTGGCCGATCGGTGAGCCCGTCATCCGGTCCAGGGCACCGGGTTTGACGCCGTTCATCAGGAAGAGGGCGCCCACGCCCATCACCGGAACGGCGTACGACGTCATGTTGACCTGGGAGAGCTGGGTGCGGACCTCGCGGCGCGTCTCCTTGCGTTCCTCCAGGGTCTCCGTGAGGTTGCGCAGGGCGCTGACGACCTGGCCGCCCGCCCTGTTGGAGAGGACCAACGTCGTGACGAGGACGACCAGTTCGCGGGACGGGAGCCTGTCCGCCAGCTCGCTCAGCGCGTCGTCCATCGAGGCGCCGACCGCCAACTGGTTGGCCACCTTGGCGAGTTCCTCGCCCGCCGGTGCCTCCAGCTCCTCCGCCGCCATGCCGATCGCGGTGCGCAGCGCGAGCCCGGCGTGGGTGGCGTTGGCCATGATGCGCGCCAGTTCGGGGAGTTGGTTGATGAACTTCTCGATGCGCTTCTGGCGCTGCCAGTTGAGGAACTGGATCGCCACCCCGATGCCCAACAGCCCCGCTATCGGCCCGAAGAAGGGTGCCAGGGACGCCTGGCCGATCAGCCAGAGCGCCGCCACCGTGGCCAGCATGTAGACGAAGAACTCGCCCGGCGTCATGTCCAACCCCGTTGCCGCGAGCCGGAGTTCGAGCTGCCTGCCGAGCCTGGTGCGGCGCAGCCTGCGGTCCAGGCCGCGGAAGCGGCGGGCGCGGCCCAGCTGCATCTGGCCGGTGGAGGAGAGCCGGTCGACCAGGGCCGCGCGCTGTGCCTTGCCCATGGCGTAGGCGTGCAGTCCGGCGACGCCCAGGACGCAGGTCAGCAGGGTGACGCCGGTGGTGAGCGTGACGATCGTCTGGAGATCCATGGGGTCGGTCCCTACCTACTGGCTTCTCGGAGGGCTAGCTGTTCCGCGGTGTGGGCGACGCCGAGGCCTGCGGCAGCGGCTGGCTCGCCATGTAGAGCCGGTCGGCGGTGCGGCGGGAGAGCGGGAAGTACTCGAAGGTGCCGTAGACCCGGCCGTCGGCGGCGATGGGCTGCGGGCTGAAGCGGGCCACCGTCGCCAGTCGGTACGGCTCGCTGCCGTGGCTGTCGAGGAGGGCGATCTCGGTGATGCGGCGGGCGCCGTCGGCGAAGCGGGTGAGCTGGATGATGACGTCGATGGCGCTGTTGATCTGGTCGTGCAGCGCCTCGAAGGGGATCTCCACCTCGGACATGGACGCCAGGGTCTTCAGGCGCATCAGGGCGTCCTCCGCGCTGTTCGCGTGGACGGTGGCGAGCGAGCCGTCGTGGCCCGTGGACATCGCCTGGAGCATGTCGAGGGATTCGCCGCCGCGGACCTCACCCACGACGATCCGGTCGGGGCGCATACGGAGCGAGTTGCGCACCAGGTCGCGGATGGTGACCTGGCCCTTGCCCTCGACGTTCGGCGGGCGGGCCTCCAGGCGGATCACGTGCGACTGCTGGAGCTGGAGTTCGGCGGAGTCCTCGATGGTGATGATGCGCTCGGTCTCCGGGATGAGGCCGGAGAGCGCGTTGAGGAGGGTCGTCTTCCCGGTGCCGGTCGCGCCGGACACGATGATGTTGAACTTCGCGTGCACCAGGCCCGCGAGGAGATACAGCATGTGCTCGTCCAGCGAGCCGAAGCCGACCATCTCCTGGAGCGTGAAGGAGCGCGGGAAGCGCCGGATGGTGAGGGTGGCGCCCGTCAACGACAGCGGCGGGATGATGACGTTGACGCGCTCGCCGGACGGGAGTCGTGCGTCGACCATCGGATTCGACTCGTCCACACGGCGGTTGACCGTCGACACGATCCGCTCGATGGTCTGCATCAGCTGGTCGTGGGAGGGGAAGCGGAGCGGCAACTGCTCGACACGGCCGCCGCGTTCGACGAAGATCGCGTCCGGTCCGTTGACCATGATCTCGGTGATCGACGCGTCTTCGAGGAGCGGTTCGAGTATGCCGAGGCCGAGCGCCTCGTCGACGACCCGGCGGATCAGCTGCGAGCGCTCGACGGTGGAGAGGACCGGCCCCTCACGGCTGATGATGTGCCCGAGCACCCGCTCCAGACGGGCCCGTCGCTCGGCGGCGGCCAGCGCGCTCATCTCCGCGAGGTCGATCTCCTCCAGGAGCTTGGCGCGGTACGAGGCGACCATGTGGCCTTCCTCGCCCCGATGCCCGTTCTCCTCGGGATGGTTGACTCGTTCCCGCAGACCCATGAGTGCTGTGCTCCTCGCTCCTTGTTCAGTCGAGCTCTGTCGTTCTCTGGCGTTCTCTGGCGTTCTTGTCGTTCTTGTCGTTCTTCTAGTTCGTGTCGTTCAGTGGTCGAGCGGCATGGTGGCGGTCTTGCTGGCGTTCCCGAAGCCGTCGTAGCCGGGGATGACCGACGGGATGTGGATGGTGGCGGTGACGCTGACCGTGTCGCCGCCGAACGACTCCGGGCAGCTGACCGACAGCCAGTCGCTGACGGCCTCGCTGCACGCCGGCTGCGCGCCCTGCCTCAGCGAGGCACTGCGCGCCCCGCCCGGGCCGCCGTACCCGCCTGCTGCGCGGTGTAGGCGACCAGCCCGAGCTGCACCGCCGCCAGGGCGACGAGGAGCAGGATCGGGATGAACCCCAGGTACTCGATGGCGACTTGACCGCGGTCGCGCGCGCGGAGGCCGTAGGACATGTCAGTTCTTCTCCTCCTCTACGGCGCCCGCGTGACCGTGCACCGTGAAGGGGAAGCCGATCGAGCCGGGGAAGAGGACGGGCACCTTGAGGGTGACGTCGGCCGTGACGAAGCCCGTGCCTCCGCAGGTCACCGAGGCGTCCCCTTCCACGCGTCGCTCAGCTTGTCGAGGCCCGCCTGTTCGCAGGCTGCGTCCCGGTCGCCCCGGGTCGCGGCCGTCCCCGCGCGCACCGCCTCGTCCGCAGCATTCCCCGCGAGTGTGAAGGTGTACCCCACCAGCACGAACTGCCACATCAGCACCAGCGTCAGAATGATCAGCGGGGCCATGCCGAGGAACTCGATGCTGGTCTGCCCCCGGTCCCGTTCCCGTTCCCGTACGGTCGCGCGCACGTCCATCCCCTTCACTCCCTACGACGCCGGAAGCTCACCGAGCCGCGGTCGCCGCCGCCCCGCAACCGCCCGCTCTTCTGGGCGACTTCGGGCACCTTGACCAGTCCGAGTTCGCCCGCGAGACCCCAGAGGGCCTGTTTCACCACGCTCTTGTTGTCGAGTTCGTGCAGGCGCCCGGCGTCCACCGCGGCCTGGAGTTCCTTGAAGTTGGCGGGGATCGCGGTGGCCGCGACCGCCGTGCCGGTGATGCGCTGGATGAGCGCGGGCTGGATCTCGGTGCCGCGCGTGTGCCGGTTGACGACGATCGTCGTCTCCTCGGCCTTGCGGATCTGCAGCCGGTCCCACATGCGGACGGTGCGCTTCGCGGCGCGTACGGCGACGACGTCCGGGGTGGTGAACAGCAGGGCGGTGTCGGCCATTTCGACGGCCGCCGCGCTCGCGCCGCTCATCTGGGCCCCGCAGTCGATGACGACGACCTCGTAGCGCGAGCGCAGCGCGCTGACGATCTGCCGGGCGGCCCGGTCGGTGACCTCCTCGCCGCGCTCCCCCTCGCCGGGGGCGAGCAGCAGCGCGACCCCGGTGTCGTGCCGGAACACGGCGTCGGCCAGGACGCGCGGCGAGATGTCGGTGATCGCGGCGAGGTCGACGACGGAACGCCGGAACTGCACGTCCAGGTAGGAGGCGATGTCCCCGGTCTGCAGATCCATGTCGACGAGCGCGGCGCTACGGCCCGACGCCTGCGCGGCGAGGGCGAGTTGGATCGCGGCGAGGGTCGCGCCGGTGTGCCGCCCTTGGCACCGCTGACCGTGACGACGGTGCCGCCGACACCGGTGAACACATCGCCGCCGTGGCCGAGATGGCGCCGTACGCCCACCGACCAGGCGGCGACGGCCTGGACGCGGTTGGCCAACTCCTCGTAGCTCAGCGGGAGGGCGATCAGGCCGCGGGCGCCGGAGTCCATGGCGGCCTGGAAGAGGCCGGGGCTGGCGTCGGTGGTGACGAGGATGACGCCCACCGCGGGGAAGCGCAGCGCGACCTCGCGGACCAGCTCCAACGCCGGTACGGGACCGATGCGTTCATGCACCACCACGACCTCGGGCAGCTCGTCGACGGACTCGGCGGCGAGCCGGGCGAGGGTGTCGATGAGCTGCGTCGAGTCGGCCACCGGGGCCACCGGGTCGGCGTCCGGGAGCTGGCTGAGCAGGGTCGTGATGGCGCGGATGGCGTCCACGTCTCCGACCGCCGGAAGAATCCTGGTGGGCATGCGGGCCTCTCACTTGTCCTTCGCGAGTTCGTACGTCCGGTCCTTGTCGGGCACGGTCGTATCGCTGCCGGGTGCCACCAGCGCGAGCCGCACCCGCTCGGCGAACGACTCGGCGTAGGTGATTCGCTGGGCGTCGAGCGCGGAGAGCGCGAAGGTGATCGGCACGGCGTTCGTGGACTGCTGCTGGTTCTTGTCGCTGTTGCTGCCGGGGTCGAGGGCGGTGATGTGGCCGACGTCGATGACCTTCGCGTTGGTCACGATGATCTTGGACTGGTCGGGGTCACCCTCCTTCTGGCCCGCGAAGGTGGCGTACACGTTGACCGTGGAGCCCGGCGTGATCTTGCCGGCGACGCCGGTCGCCGCGTCGATCATGATGGCGACCTCCTGCTGCCCGGGCTGCAGGGCCGGCTGGTCCACGATCATGTCGGTCTGCAGCAGGGAGCCCCCGCGCAGCGTGGTCACCGCGATCTTGCCCTGGATCTGCCGGAGATCGGTCACGGCGGTGTCCGACAGCCACCGCTTGGGCATCTCGATCTTCTTGAACTGGGCGGCGGTGAGGGCCGTGTAGGGCGCCACGTTGTCCTTGACCTGGTAGGCCGTGACCTCGGGGCCGACCTTGGACTTCACGTCACTGATGACGGAGAGGACGCCGGCGAACGCGCCGAGGGCGCAGATCACCGACAGGAGCAGGAGTATCACGCCGCGGCGCTGACGGGAGTTCATGAACCGTACAACCTCATTGGGGATATCGGTCGAGCGGAAATGAGCGGATCGAGCGAATCGTGTGCTGTAAGCGTGTCCTGTGAGGTGAGGACTTATCCGGTCGATGTTTGGTTCTCGTGAACGGGCGGTGTGGCGGAACAGAAGACACAACGGTCGCCGATGACGTCGATTCCGCACCAGTGGCACACGGACTGCCGTACAGAGGTGACCAGTTGGTACAGCACCGACAGGTCGGGCAGATAGGTACAGAACTCGATCAGCTTGTTCGTACCCCCACCAGGTCGCCGATTCGGCGGGCAGGGTGGCCTCGCGCAGCCCCATCGCGTTCCACGCCGGGGCGAGGGTGGTGCCGACCCAGTCGGACTGGAGCTGGCCCTTGGCGACCAGCATCCAGGTGCCGAACTCCGGCCCCTCCAGGGTGACTCCGGGGCCAACCCGGACCAACTGCGGCTCGGGGTGGGCGATCACCGCGAACTGGCTGCCGGGCACCCAGGACTTGGCGTGCTGCTTGAGGCCCACGGGGACCCGGTCGAGCCTGGTGACCGAGCCGAGGAGCGCGCCGGCGTGGATGTAGTGCGTGAGCAGCCGGCCGGCCGAGGCGAGGACGCCGGGGCTGAGGTCGCAGGACGCCAGTTGCCTCAACTGCCGTGCCAGGACGGCGAGTCCGAGCGGGGGCAGATTGGGGCGGAACAGGGCGATCCGGTCGCTCTCCAGGATGGACCGGATGGTGTGCAGCCGTCGGTCGACGCCCTCGGAGACGGCCTGCGAGGACACGACGACGACATGCCCGTGCTGGTCGATCAGGGCCTGCATCTCCGACAGCGCCTGGTCCAGCGGTCGTTGGTCGAGGTCCCGCAGCACGACGGCGGGCAGGGTCCGTTCGTCCTGTGGTGGCAGCGCCATGTCGGCGCTGGTCACGGCAATGGCAGTTGGCACGCGCAGCTCCCCGTCTCACGCCTGTCGGCCGGCCGGCATTACTCCGGTACGCCGAGTTGACTTCACTGCGTGACTACCTCAGCACTGTAACCACGCCCCTGTGACCGGAGAACAGCGTTTCTGTAGCTGTGCGGCAACTGTCATCGCACACAACACGCCAAAACGGGGCAGGTCGCGCAACCGGTCGTGCGCGCGGCCCCGTTCGGCCGCCCGGAGAGACCCGCTCGCGCCCTCGCCCCGGACCCCGAAGTTGGTCTGGACCTCTTGACATCAGATTGGTCTGGACCAACTCTGGTCTTCCAGCGGTGGCCACCGTCGACACAGTCCCCTCCAAACTCCCCACCGGAGGCATCAGTGGACCGCACACCAGGCATGCCCGTCCTCAGGAAAAGACGCCTGTGGGCCGGGGTCGCCATGGCCGCCCTCGCCCTCTCCTTCGCGGGCACCGGCCAGGCATCCGCCGCCGACACCAACAACGCCAAGAACGCCGGTTTCGAATCGGGTCTGACCAACTGGACGTGTACGGCGGGCAGTGGCACGACCGTCTCGTCCCCGGTGCACAGCGGCAGCTCCGCGCTGAAGGGCACCCCGGCCGGCCAGGACAACGCCCAGTGCACCCAGTCGGTGGCGGTCAAGCCCAACTCGACCTACACGCTGAGCGCGTGGGTGCAGGGCGGCTACTCCTACCTCGGCGTGACGGGCACCGGCACGACCGACGTCTCGACCTGGACCCCGACACCTCCTCGTGGAAGCAGCTGTCGACGACGTTCACGACGGGCGCCTCCACGACGTCCGTCTCGGTGTACACGCACGGCTGGTACGGCCAGGCCGCGTACTACGCCGACGACATCTCGGTCTACGGCCCGGACGGCGGCGGAGGCGGCGACCCGGCCCCGACGGTCCCGGCGGCCCCCACGGGCGTGAGCGTGTCCTCGACGACGTCCTCGTCGGTCTCCCTCGCGTGGAGCACGGTGTCGGGCGCGACGGGCTACAACGTCTACCGCAACGGCACGAAGATCACGGCGGTGACGGGAACGTCCGCCACGGTCACGGGACTTGCGGCCTCCACGTCGTACTCCTTCCAGGTCACGGCGACCAACTCGGCCGGTGAGTCGGCCAAGTCGGCGACGGTGACGGGCACGACGACGGCGACCGGCGGGAACGGCGGCGGCTCCCTGCCGAAGCACGCGGTGACCGGCTACTGGCAGAACTTCAACAACGGCGCGACCGTCCAGAAGCTCTCGGCCGTCTCCTCCCAGTACGACATCATCGCGGTGGCCTTCGCGGACGCGACCACGACTCCGGGCGCGGTCTCCTTCACGCTCGACTCGGCGGGCCTCGGCGGCTACACGGTCGACCAGTTCAAGGCGGACATCGCCGCCAAGCACGCGGCCGGCAAGAAGGTCGTCATCTCGATCGGCGGCCAGAACGGCACGATCTCGGTGAGCGACTCGGCGTCCGCCGCGAACTTCGCCAACTCGGTCTACTCCCTGATGCAGACGTACGGCTTCGACGGCGTCGACATCGACCTGGAGAACGGCATCAACGCCACCTACATGACACAGGCGTTGAGGTCCCTCTCCGCCAAGGCGGGCTCGTCCCTCATCATCACGATGGCCCCGCAGACGATCGACATGCAGTCCACGTCGAACGCGTACTTCCAGACGGCCCTGAACATCAAGGACATCCTCACGGTCGTCAACATGCAGTACTACAACAGCGGCACGATGCTCGGCTGCGACGGCAAGGTCTACGGCCAGGGCACGGTCGACTTCCTGACGGCCCTCGCCTGCATCCAGCTCCAGGGCGGTCTCGCCCCGTCCCAGGTGGGCCTGGGCCTCCCGGCCTCGACGAGCGCGGCCGGCAGCGGCTACGTCTCCCCGTCCATCGTCAACAACGCCCTCGACTGCCTCACCGCCGGCACCAACTGCGGCACCTTCAAGCCGTCGAAGACGTACCCCGACCTCCGGGGCGCGATGACCTGGTCCACCAACTGGGACGCCGCCGCGGGCAGTTCGTGGTCGAACTCGGTGGGAGCGCATGTGCACGCGCTGCCGTAGCACCGGCTGAACGGAGAGGGGCGAGGAGCACGGCAGCTTTCGGGCCGCGCTCCTCGCCCCCTCGTCCAGGTCGACGTGATCATCCGTGACCCGGCTCTCCGGGCGCCGCCCGGTCAGTCCTTGCGGTCCTCGCCCGCCTCCTCGGCGAGCCTCCGCACCAGCGCCTGTGCCTTGTCGACCGCCGTGTCGATCTGCTCGCCGTGCTTCCCGTCCGTCTTCTCGTCGACGAGGTCCCCGGCCCTCTCCAGCCCCCGGCGATCTTGTCCCCGTGCTCCTCGGCGATCTCCTCCGCCTTGTCCTTGAGCTTGTCCAGGTCCCGCAGGTTGTCGAACACGGCAGTTCCCCGGTGCAACGGTTGTGCCCGGTCGGGGACATGGTCCCCGCGGCGAGCACCCGGCGACAAGGTGGCCTCGACGCGGACGCACGTACGCACAGCGCCCCCGCCCGGCCGCCGCTCCGCCCGGTCTGAAACATTTACCCGGGCCCACCGCATCAGTACAAGTGAAGGCGGCGCCGGCAACAGCCCGCGGGGGCAGGGGGATCAGGCATGAGACGTCACGGACGTGCCGACGAGTACGCGGAGTTCGCGGCCGCGCGGGCCGGGCATCTCTACCGGTCCGCGTGTCTGCTGACCGCCGGGGACACCCATCTCGCGGAGGACCTCGTCCAGGAGACCCTCGGCAAGCTGTACGTCGGCTGGGGACGGCTCGCCCGGGTCGGCAACCCCGCCGGGTACGCCCAGACCGTCCTCACCCGTACGTTCCTCGCCCACCAGCGGCGCCGCAGCAGCACCGAACGCGCCACCGACACCCTGCCCGACCTGCCCGACCCCGGCGTCCTGGGCGCCGACACCCCGCCCGGCTGACCCTCCTCCAGGCCCTCTCCCGGCTGCCCGCCAAGGACCGCGCCGTCGTCGTCCTGCGGTACTGGGAGGACCGGTCCGTCGAGGAGACCGCCGAGGTGATGCACGTCAGCTCGGCCGCCGTCCGCACCCGCTGCGTCCGCGCGCTCGGCCGACTGCGGGAGCTGCTCGGCGAGAACCTCGACGAATACGCCCGCCCCTGACACCGGCGCCTCTCGCGTCAACTCCCTGATACGAAACGGTGGTTTGCCATGCCCGACGTCCAGCACAGCGAACACCTCGACCCGTTCGAGGAACGGCTCGCCGCCGGCCTGCACGAGGCGGGCAACGCCTTCGACACCGACCGCGCCGCCCTCGCCACCGCGGGCGCCCTCAAGGGCCGACGCCGGCTGCTACGACGCCGCAACGCCGCGGTGATGGGCGGCGCGGCCGGTATCGCCCTCGTCGGCGTCGGCGGCGCGCTGCTCGTGCCGAGCGGGGACCCGGCCGACCGGCATGGTTCCGCGGCCACTTCGACCCTCTCCCCCGCCGCCTCCTCCTCCACCCCCGCCCCCGTCTCCGGCGACGCGTTGATCCGCACGCTCGAAAGGCTGCTCCCCGAGGGCACGTTCACGAAGGCCGAGGCCCGCGGCACGGACGAGGAACCGTCGCCGTACGTCCAACTCGTGTACGACGACGGGAAGGGCGCGTCCGCCATCAGCGTCGGCCTGGACCGGCTGCGGCCGGGGAGCGACCAGGCGCGGCAGGCGACCCAGTGCCCGGGGCAGGCGTACGCGCACTACGCCTCGTGCGTCACGAGCCGGCTGGCGGACGGGTCGGTGGTGATGGTGATGCGGGGGTACGAGTACCCGGACCGGCGGGTGGACACCAAGCGGTGGAACGCCGAACTCGTCACCCCTCAGGGGCAGTACGTGAGCGTCAACGAGTGGAATGCCGCCGCCGAGAAGGACGCGCCGATCAGCAGGAGCCAACCGCCGCTGTCCTCGGCCCAGTTGACGAAGCTGGCCGCCGCGACGGTGTGGCGGAAGGCGATCGACGCGATCCCGCGGGACCCGAACTCGCGGACCACACAGCCGGGTTCGGACGACACGGGCGTCTCCGTGTCCGTGAGTTCCACGCTGCGGACCCTGCTGCCGAAGGATCTCAAGGTGTCCGAGACCGGTGCCAACGACGACGCCGGGTTCGGCTATGTCGTCGTCGACGACGGCAAGGGCAAGAGCCTCGTCCAGGTCAACGTCCAGGCCGACATGGCGGATGTCGAGGGCGACCTGTTCGGCTCCGGCACGGAGGTCCTGTCCGACGGCACGAAGGTCGTCGTGCACCAGGGCACGGGCGAGAAGGGCGGCTCGGTCGCGATGTGGACCGTCGACACCCTCCGCACCGACGGGAAGCGGGTGGTGATCAGCGCCTTCAACTCCGGCGCCCAGGACACCCCGGCGACCCGCACGACCCCGGCCCTGACCCTGAAGCAGCTCCGGGAGATCGCCCTGAGCCCGAGCTGGCTCTGACCCAGGACAACCCCTAGTCCTTGCGGACCTCGGCCTCCGCCTCGGCGAGCGCCGCCTCGTCCACCTCGGCGGACTCGTCGTCCTCGGCCTCGTCGCCGTCGTCGAAGTACGCGTCGAGCACCGCGTCGAGCCGCGACTCCCACTCCGCGAACCTGCTCCTGGCCGCCGCCTCGATCTCGATCGGGTACCAACGGCGGTCAGGGTGTGGACGGTGATGGTGAACCGCTTGCCGAAGCGCGGGGACTCGGTCTCTATCGCGCCGATCTCGTCCCAGCGGAACTCGCACGCCTGGTCGTCCAGGCGCAGTCGTACGCCCTTCGCGTCCGCGACGATCTCCGCACGGCGGTCGGAGGCCTCGAAGACCGGACCGTCCTCGGACGACTCCTCGGACGAACCCTCGCCGGATTCATCCGGGTCGGCGTCGGCGTCGTCCTCGGCAACGGCCTTCTCGAAGTCCACCTTCTCGACCTCGGGCTCCTCGACCGACGACTCCTCCGGCTCCGCCGCCTCTGCCTTCGCGTCCTCCGGCTTGTCGGAGGACCCGGCGGGTGCGGTGAGCCCGGGGACGAAGGCCGGGTCGAATCCGGCGCCCTCCAGGGGCTGGCTGCTCGAACCTATGCGCTGCTCCACAGCGGGCAGTATGGTCGACGATCCTGTGTCGGGCACAGTCGGCCCCTACTTCGTTATCAGACGCCTACATGGCACCGCGTCAAATGGGACTAGACGAACAGGCTGAGCACCGCGGCGACCGCGAACCCCGCGACCGACAGCACCGACTCCAGCACGGTCCACGTCTTCAGGGTGTCCCGCTCGCTGATCCCGAAGTACTTCGCCACCATCCAGAAGCCGCCGTCGTTGACGTGCGAGGCGAAGATCGAACCCGCCGAGATCGCCATGATGACCAGGGCGACGAACGCCTGCGAGTGGTCGCCCTCGGCGAGCAGCGGGGCCACGATGCCCGCCGTCGTCACGATCGCGACCGTCGCCGAACCCTGTGCGACCCGTAGGACCAGCGAGATCAGGTACGACAGGACCAGCACCGGCAGGCCCACGTCGTGGAAGGTGTCCGAGAGGGCCTGCGCGACCCCGCTCGCCTTCAGGACGGCGCCGAAGATCCCACCCGCGCCGACGACCAGCAGGATGTTGCCGACCGGCTTGAGGGACGCGGTGGAGACGGTCTCCAGGGACTTGCGGGACCAGCCGCGGCGCAGACCCAGGAGGTAGTACGCGAGGAGGAGCGCGATGGTCAGCGCGACGAACGGGCTGCCGAAGAACTCCAGCACCGAGCGGCCGGTCGACGGGTCGAAGGCGATCGACGAGAACGTGGCCGCGAGGATCAGGACGAGGGGCGTACCGATGATCGCGAGGACCGTGCCGAGCGACACCGGCTTCTCCTGCGGTACGACGCCGGACTCCCGCTGCTCGTCGATGACGGCCTGCTTCGCCTCGGCCGCCGCCTCGACCATGTCCTGCGGTACGGCGACGAAGATCCGCTTGCCGACCCAGGCGGCGTAGGCCCACGCGGCGAGCACGGCGGGGATGCCGCAGACGATGCCCATGAGGATGACCCAGCCGAGCTGGACGTGCAGCAGTCCGGCCGCGGCCACCGGGCCGGGTGCGGCGGCAGGAACGCGTGGGTCATCGACAGGCCGGCGAGCAGCGGCAGGCAGTACAGCAGGATCGACTTGCCGCCGCGCTTGGCGGCGGCGTACACGATCGGCGCGAGGACGAAGATGCCGACGTCGAAGAAGACCGGGATGCCGAAGATCAGGCCAGTGAGGCCCATGGCGAGGGGCGCCCGCTTCTCCCCGAAGAGGTTCAGCAGCCGGGACGCCAACACCTCTGCGCCGCCGCTGACTTCGAGGATCGCGCCGAGCATCGTGCCCAGGCCGATGATGATCGCGACATGGCCGAGGATGCCGCCCATGCCGGACTCGATGGTGGAGACGGCGTCGGAGCGCTGGACTGTGCCGAAGAGTTCGGTGACGGAGAGGCCCGACAGCAGGCCGACGGTTATGGAGACGGCGAGGAGGGCCACGAAGGGCTGGAGTCTGACCTTGATGATCAGGAAGAGGAGGAGCGCGATCCCGAGGGCGGCGACCGTCAACAGGCCTGCCGTGCCGTCGAGCAGGAGCAGCAGGCCTCCGGTGTGGGGTGGGGTCGCGGGGGCGGTCGCGGCGAGCGGTAGGGACATGGTGGGGTCCTCGTTGTCGTCGTAAGAGCATGGGGCTTTCGAGCAGGGGGATCGCGGTTCGGCACCCCTCGGGGTGCCGAACCGTCCTACGGTGTGCGGGAGTTGGGGCAGTGTCAGCTCAAGAGGCTGGTCAGCCCAGCACGGCCAGCGCGTCGATCTCGATGAGCAGTCCTGCGGGCAGACCGACGTAGACCGTCGTGCGGGCGGCGGGGATCTCGACGCGGCCCTCGAAGTACTCGTTGTAGATCGCGTTCATCTCGGCGAAGTGGTCGACGTCCGTCAGGTAGACGCGGATCATCACCGCGTCCTCCCAGCTCGCGCCGCCCTCCTCGAGGATCGCCTCGACGTTGGCGAGGGTCTGGAGGGTCTGCTCGCGCAGGGTCGGGCCGGCCGGGGTGGGCGGCTTGCCCTCCTCGGCGGGGAGGAAGCCGACCTGGCCGGCGACCTGGAGGATGTTCCCCTTGCGGACGCCGTGCGAGAACTTCGCGGGCGGGGCGGTGTGGGTCTTGGGGGTGAGGGCGGTCTTGTCGGTCATTCGGTGTCCCTGGTGGTAGTTCTGCCGGAGTACTCACCGCTGATGGCGTCCGCCGTGCGGCGGACCAGGGGAGCAGGGTGAGGAGTTCGTCGGCGGTGACGACGACGTTGGGCGCGGAGACCGACATCGCGGCGGCCACCCGTCCGTCGGCGCCCCTGATGGGCGCGGCGACGCAGTTGATGGACTCTTCGTGGCCGCCGAGGTCGGTGGCCCAGCCCTGTTCCCGCACCTTCTCCAACTCCCTGAGGAAAGCGGGGGCGTTGGGGGTGGAGCGGGCGGTGTACATGGGGTAGTCGAGCTTGTCGGCGAGCACCCGGCGCTCGCCCTCTGGGAGGTCGGCGAGGAGCAGCTTGGCGACGGCGGCGACGGTGATGGCGACCGGCTTGCCGATCCGCGAGTACATGCGGACCGGGTAGCGGCTCTCCACCTTGTCGATGTAGAGGACCTCGTTCTCCTCGTACACCGCGAGGTGGACGGTGTGACCGCACTGCTCGTTGAGGCGGGCGAGGTGGGGGTGGGCGATCTCGCGGATGTCGAGGTTCTCCATCGCCTCCTGGGCGAGGGCGATGAGGCGGGCGCCGAGGCGGTAGCGCTGGTCGGACTGGCGGTAGACCAGGCCGTGTTCGTGCAGGGTGCGCAGGAGGCGCAGGGCCGTCGACTTGTGGACGTCGAGACGGTCGGCGACCTGGCCGAGGTCGGCGGGGCCCTCGGCGAGCAGCGGCAGGATGCTGAGCGCGCGGTCGACGGTCTGACTCATGGCGTACATACCTCCTCGTCGGCCCAGTCGGCGGCGTCGGTCCAGCCGGGGCCGAGTCGAAGTCTCCCCACGCCCGGTCGTCGAGGGCGGCCAGCCGGTCGGCGTGGTCGCGGACCGGGGGCGCGGCGAGGTCGCCGGGCACGGTGAGGCGGCGGCGGCCGTGAGGTGGCCGTGCCGGAGCCGGTCCCGTACGGGAAGTCCCCGCAGGGTCGCGGAGAGGAACCCGGCGGCGAAGGCGTCCCCTGCGCCGACCGCGGCGACCACGTCGACGTGCGGCGCGGGCACGAAGGTGGTGTCGCCCCGGTGGAAGACGGTGGCCCCGCGTCCGCCCTGCTTGACGACGAGTGTCTCGGGGTCGGGGAACGCGGCCCGTACGGCATCGGCCCCGACGAGTCCCCAGACCTCGGCGGCCTCGTCCTCGCCGACGAACACGAGGTCGGCGCCGCGCGCGAGCTCCAGCAGGACGTTCGGCCCGTCGGCCCGACGGCCCAGCGCGGGGCGGTGGTTGACGTCGAAGGAGATCAGTGGCCGCCCGGCGCGCGGCGCGGTCAGCTCACGGACCAGGCCGAGGCAGCCCTCGGACAGCATCGGGGTGATCCCGGACAGGTGCAGCACCCGCCCGGCCCGTACGGCGTCCAGGTCGACGTTCCCCGGGTCATCGCCGAAGCCGCGGACCCGGCCCGGTAGTACGCCACCTCGTGGGCGTCGGTGGCCCGGTCGCCCGCGGTGCGGAAGTAGATGCCGGTCGGGCGCTCGGGGTCACGCCGTACGGCGGACACGTCGACGCCGTAGCCGCCGATCGTCTCGACGAGGTGATCGCCGAAGCCGTCGGCCCCGACCCGGCTGACCCATCGGACGGTGTGCCCGGCCGCCGCCAGCACGCAGGCGGCATTGGACTCGGCGCCACCGATGGCGCGGTCGAAGGACGGCACGTCGGCGAGGCGGCCCGGTCTGCCGGGTAGGAACGTGACCATGGACTCGCCCAGCGCTACCACGTCCACGACGTCACGGGCGGCGGTGGACTGTCCGTCGGCGGTCACGATGGCGATGGCTCCTCTTCGGTGCACCGGGCCGGCGGCGGCTCCGTTGACCCGGTGTTGGGCGAGATGTTAGACAGCGGTAAGCGATATACGCAATGAGTGTTGCAAGGATTGCAACAGTCCAGCTCAGGGAGGCCCCATGGTCCGCGACACCGGTACCGAAGCGCTCGCCCGACTCGCCGGGGAACGCGTCGACCACCGTTTCAAGGGGCTCCCCGGACGCGGACGGCCTCACCGTCACCGAGCTGGCGGCCCAGCGCCGCAACCTCTTCACCGGCGGCTTCACCACCCCGGTCCTCGCCCTCTCCGCCGAGCGCCTCGACCACAACCTCCGCCTCATGGAGACCTACGCGACCCGCCACGGCCTCGCCTTCGCCCCGCACGGCAAGACCTCCATGGCCCCCAGCTCTTCCACCGCCAACTCGCCCACGGCGCCTGGGGCATCACCCTCGCGGTCCCCACCAGGTGCGCGTGGCAAGGGAGTTCGGGATCGCGAGGATCTTCCTCGCGAACGAACTGGTCGATCCGGCGGCCCTGAAGTGGATCTCCTCCCAGCTGGACGCGGACGAGGACTTCCGCTTCATCTGCTACGTCGACTCCGTGCGCGGTGTCGAGCTGATGGACGCGGCCCTGCGCGGCGCCGCCCGCCCGCTGGACGTCGTCGTCGAGCTGGCCGCGGGCGAGGGCGCCCCACCGGCGTGCGCACGGAGGCGGAGTGCGCGGCGGTCGCGGACGCGGTGGCCGCCGTGGGGACGCTGCGGCTGGTGGGGGTCGCCGGGTACGAGGGCGAGGTCCCGGAGGCCGATCCGGAGCGGGTGCACGCGTGGCTGCGCCGGCTGACCGCGCTCGCCGTGGACTTCGACAAGGGCGGACGCTTCAAGGGAGTCGACGAGATCGTCGTCAGCGCGGGCGGCAGCGCGTGGTTCGACGCGGTGGCGGACGTCTTCGCCGAACTGCCCGAACTCTCGCTGCCCGCCCTCAAGTTGCTGCGCTCCGGCGCCTACGTCTCGCACGACGACGGCCACTACCGCGAGATCACCCCGTTCACCCGCGTCCCCGAAGAGGGCGCGCTGGAGCCCGCGTTCCGGCTCTGGGCGCAGATCGTCTCCCGCCCCTCCCCGAGCAGGCCTTCGCCAACGCGGGCAAGCGGGACGCGGCCTACGACCTCGACCTCCCCTCGCCCAGGTGGTCCGCCGGGACGGCACCGAGCGCCCGGCGACCGGCGTCGAGGTCACCGGCCTGTCCGACCAGCACGCCTGGCTGCGGACGGCACCCGACGCGGATCTGGAGGTCGGGGACTGGGTCGGGATGGGGCTGTCCCACCCGTGCACGTCCTTCGACAAGTGGCAGCTGATCCCGGTGGCGGAGGCCGACGGGACGGTCGTCGACTACATCCGCACGTTCTTCTAGCAACCCCGCTGGACCCCGTGGAAGCCCTGCCGGACCCCGTTGGAGGCATCGCATGGAAGAGCTGGTGATCCGGGACGCGGACGTCGTGGACGGCTCCGGCGCGCCCGCGTACCGCGCCGATGTCGTGATCGACGGCGGGCGGATCGTCTCGATCGTGCGGGAGGCCGCGGCGGCGGGCTGTCAACGCCCCAAGGCGCGGCGGGAGTTGGACGCAGAGGGACTGGTCCTCTCCCCGGCTTCATCGACATGCACGCCCACAGCGACCTGGCCCTGCTCCGCGACCCGGACCACAGCGCCAAGGCCGCGCAGGGTGTGACCCTCGAAGTCATCGGCCAGGACGGGCTGTCGTACGCCCCCGTCGACGACCGCACACTGGCCGAGGTGCGCCGGGCGATCGCCGGGTGGAACGGGTACGGCGACGACATCGACTTCGACTGGCGTTCCGTGGGCGAGTACCTGGACCGGCTTGACCGCGGTTTCGACGGTCGCGGCATCGCGGTCAACGCGGCCTACCTGATCCCGCAGGGCACGGTCCGGATGCTCGCCGTCGGCTGGGAGGACCGGGAGGCGACACCCCAAGAGCTGGACCGGATGCGGCAGTTGGTCGCCGAGGGCATGGAACAGGGCGCGGTCGGCATGTCGTCCGGACTCACCTACACCCCCGGCATGTACGCCAAGGACACCGAACTCACCGAACTCTGCCGGGTGGTGGCGTCGTACGGCGGCTACTACTGTCCCCACCACCGCTCCTACGGCGCGGGCGCGCTGGAGGCGTACGAGGAGATGGTGGAGCTGACGCGGGAGGCCGGCTGCTCCCTCCATCTGGCCCACGCCACCATGAACTTCGGCGTGAACGAGGGCCGCGCGCCGGAGCTGCTGACCCTCCTGGACGAGGCACTGGCGGCCGGCGCCGACATCAGCCTCGACACCTACCCGTACACGCCCGGCTGTACAACTCTCGTGGCGATGCTGCCGAGTTGGGCGAGCGAGGGGCGGCCCCGAGCAGATCCTGAAGCGCCTCGCGGACGACGACACGGCCGAGCGGATCCGCCACCACGTGGAGGTGATCGGCTCGGACGGCTGCCACGGGGTGCCGATGGAGTGGGACACGATCGAGATCGCGGGGGTCGAGAACCCCGCGCTGGCACCGTACGTGGGCCGCCGCCTCGACAGCTGGGCCACGGCCCGCCACCTCCTCCTGGCCGACCGACTGGCCCCCTCGATCCTCCAGCACGTCGGCCACGAGGAGAACGTCCGCCAGATCATGCGCCACCGCGTCCACACCGGCGGCTCCGACGGCATCCTCCAGGGCGCGAAGCCCCACCCCGGGCCTACGGCACGTTCCCCGAGTATCTCGGCCGATACAGCAGGGAGTTGGGCATCCTCTCCCCTGGAGGAATGCGTGTCCCACCTGACCTCCCGCCCCGCAGCCCGCCTACGCCTACGGGACCGAGGCCTGATCAAGGAGGGCTACAAGGCGGACGTAGTCCTCTTCAACCCGCATACGGTGGCGGCAGGTTCAACGTTCGAGAACCCACGAACCCTGCCGCGGGGCATCCCCACGTACTGATCAACGGCCGCTTCGTGATCGAGGACGGCCACCGAACGGACGAACTGGCGGGCAGATCGGTACGGCCGGTCTTTTGAGGGGCGCGGGGCGGTGACATGTGCGGCTCCGCCGCGGGGGCGCGACCAGCCCCGCACCCCCGCGGACACGACACAACCGACTACGGCTTGGGCAGGGTGCACCCGGACGCGTTCAGGCTGAGCACGTTGGCCGAGGTGAAACAGGCCGGGATGTTGTAAGTCTCCTCGGCGTAGTTGATGCCCTGACGGACCGTCACCTTGCCACTCGCATCCACCTCACACGGATTGTCGACCGTGCAGGTCTCCCCGTCCTCGTTCCCCGTGTTGTTGACCGCAACAACCTGCCCGGTACTGGTGTCGATCACCGGAGACCCCGACGTCCCCCGATCGTGTTGCACGCGGAGGTGTAACGAACCGAGTCCTTCCACGTCCAGTCACCCTCCTTCAGCCGGTACACGAACCCGTCGATGTTGCAGCTGTAGATCGTCTTCCAGTACCCGGAGACGACCTTGATCGCGGTCCCGGCGGTCGGGTGCGTGGCACTGACGGTGAGCGGGCTGATGTTGTACGCGCTCTTGATCGCCGCGTACGTCGTGGTCGTGCGGTAGATCGTCACGTCCGTGTCGGTCATCGTCGAGTAGACGACCTGGTTGGCGCGGAGGGTGGCGACCTTGGTGCCGGCGGAGTTCAGCAGCCCGAAGGTACGGCTGGAGGACTGGCCGGTGATGACCTCGCCGGGCTCGGGAACCCGGTCTCCAGGCAGTGCCCGTTGGTCAGCACGAGCGCCGGGGCGGTGTCGGCCGAGCCGGGGAAGCGGATGACCGAGCCGGAGCAGTTGCTGAGCGAGACGGTGCCGGCGAAGTCGACGGTGGCCGCGGCGGCCTTCGGCGCCATCTGGGGTGCGGCGACCGCCGCCGGTGCCACGCCCGCCCCGGCGATGGCCAGGGTGGAGAGCGCGGCAAGGAGAGGCTTGTTCATGTGGGGGTCCCCTCTTGTGACGAGGCGACCGGAGATCTTCCGGTCGTCCTTTGTCATCATGGGCATTGTCATGTGCGAGGGGGCGGGCGGGCAAGGAGCGGTTTCAGGCCCGGGACTGGCGGATTTCCGCGCATGCCCGGTCGATGTGCCGGCGCAGCGACCTGCCGTCGGTGGCGATCCGGGCGCCCAGTTCGAGGCAGCGCCGCTCACGGGCCGGGGTGACACGGCCCGTGAAGAACACGGCGGGCCCGGTGAAGATCGCCCGCTCCCGCCAGCGCGCCAGCGCGTCCAGGCCCGCGTCGGAGTCCATACCGCGGGAGAAGTCGGACACCAGGAGGTCGATCGCCCCGCGGGCGAACATCCGCTCGGCGCTCACCGCGTCCTCGGCCTGCACGACCTCGGCGCCCAGCTCCTCCAACTCACGCACGTAGGAACGGTTGTTGGCGGGATGGTCGTCCACCCAGAGGATGCGGACGTCGTCGTAGCGGACGCCGTCCCGGCCCTCGGGACGGTCCTCGGGGCCGCCCTCGTCCGGCCGCCGCGCCCCGCCAGCCGGGGGCTGCGCGTCCACCCGGATGGCGACGACCGGGGTCGCGCCGCCCCGCTGGAGCCGGGTCACCAGCTCGTCGGCCTGTGCGAGCCGCAGCCACTCCTCGACGAGGCGGACGAAGTCGCGGTCCCGGGCCAACGCCGGGTAGACGGTCGGGAGTTGCTCCTCCAGCCGGCCAAGCACGGTCTCCCAGTCGTCGGGCCGCTCGCGGTCGGGCGGGGCGAGCCGGTGTCCGCTCACGGACGACACCGTGGCCTGCCACGTCTCCGGTCCGGGCTCGACCCAGCGGCTCAGCACCCGTCGAGCCGTGTCGTACTCCAGGAACTCGCGTCCCGCGTTGGCGGTGGGGCGGCGACGTCGCTCGCGACGAGGATCCGGTAGAACTCCGGATACAGGTACTGGAGCAGCAGCGTCCTGATGACCGCCTCCGGCTCGATCCCCGTCCACACCGGGTTGAGGGAGCACTCCAGGCCGAAGCCGTTGATGAGCCGCTTGATCCGCCGGGGTTGCGGGCCGAGCGGTCGGCTATCAGGTTCACCATGGCGTCGTCGAGCAGGTCGCGCACCCCTGCGCGCTCGGCGCAGTCCCGGACGTAGGCCCGCAGGTCCTCGCCACCCGCGACGGGCAGCCGGTAGCTGGTCTGGAAGATCTTCTCCATGAACGCCGAACCGGCCGGGCCCAGGTCCCGCAGCAGCCCCGAGGGGCCGAGCACGGAGCGGTCGCAGCCGATCACGAACGCGAGCCCCGGCAGGTCGAGGTAGGCCTTGACCGCCTCGCAGACCGCGAGAACGGTGTCCTCCGCGCACCGGTCGAGGTCGTCGATGAAGACGACGAGCAGCCGGCCCGGCCGGCCCGGGGTGGTCTTCGACCACTCCTCCGCGAGCTTCTTCAGCTCGTCCCGCATGGTGGCGCGGGCCCTGGGGTCGACGGACAGCTCACGCCAGAGCCGGTCGACGAGCCCGGCCAGTCCGAACGGCGAGGCGACCACGGTGAGCGTCGCCAGCGCCGCCCTGATCAGCGGGCCGTGCTGGGACAGCTGGTGCAGGGCCCGGCGCAGCAGACGTTTGTCGAACTTCATCAGGACGGTCTTGATGAGGCCTTCCAGCACGTCGGCGCCGGTGGCGGACCAGGCGTTGTACCAGACCGTCCGGACGTCCTCACGCGGCTTCAACTCCGCCCGGACCAGGCTCATCAGGCTGCTCTTGCCCATGCCCCAGCCCGCGTCCACGGCGAGTGTGAAGGGCGTCGCGGCCCTCGAGTCGTGGATGAGCGTGGCCAGTTGGCGGGCGGCCGTGCCGGCGCCCAGCAGATCGCCCTCGGGCGCGCTGACCGGCTCGTCGCTCAACAGCGAGAACTTCATGCCCTGCCTCCCCTTCGGCAGGGTCAACGTACCCAGTCGGACCCGGCGTGTCTCATGTGGCGGAAAGCACGAGGCACGTCGCGTTACCGGGCCGTAAGCTCAGCGACATGCAGGTGATCCAGTCGACCAAGCTCTCCAACGTCTGTTACGAGATCCGCGGCCCGGTTCTCGAGGAGGCGATGCGTCTGGAAGCGGCAGGGCACCGCATCCTCAAGCTGAACACCGGGAACCCGGCGGCGTTCGGGTTCGAGTGCCCGCCGGAGATCCTGGAGGACATCCTCCGGAACGTGTCGTCGGCGCACGGGTACGGCGACGCGAAGGGCCTGCTGGCCGCCCGCCGCGCGGTCGTCATGCACAACCAGACCCTGGGCATCGAGACGGACGTGGAGCACGTCTTCATCGGCAACGGCGTCTCCGAGCTGATCGTCATGGCCATGCAGGGCCTGCTCGACGACGGCGACGAGGTCCTCGTACCGTCGCCGGACTACCCCCTGTGGACCGCCGCCGTCTCCCTCTCCGGCGGGACCGCCGTCCACTACCGCTGCGACGAGCAGTCCGACTGGATGCCCGACCTCGCCGACGTGGAGCGGAAGGTCAGCGACCGCACCAAGGCGATCGTCATCATCAACCCGAACAACCCGACCGGCGCGGTGTACGACGAGGCCATGATCAAGGGCCTCACCGACATCGCCCGCCGCCACAACCTCCTCGTCTGCTCCGACGAGATCTACGACAAGATCCTCTACGACGGCGCCACGCACACCCCGACCGCGAAGGTCGCCCCGGACCTGCTGACCCTCACCTTCAACGGGATGTCCAAGGCGTACCGGGTGGCCGGATACCGCGTCGGCTGGATGTCGATCTCCGGTCCGCGCGCGCACGCCGACTCCTACATCGAGGGTCTGACGATCCTGGCCAACATGCGGCTCTGCGCGAACATGCCGGGCCAGCACGGGGTGGTCGCCGCGCTCAGCGGGCGCCAGACCATCAACGACCTGGTGCTTCCGGGCGGCCGGCTCAAGGAGCAGCGGGATGTCGCCTACGAGCTGCTGACCCAGATCCCGGGTGTGACCTGCGTGAAGCCGAAGGGGGCGCTGTATCTGTTCCCGCGGCTCGATCCCCAGGTCTTCAAGGTCAAGGACGACCGGCAGATGGTCCTCGACCTGCTCCGCCAGGAGAAGATCATGGTCGTCCACGGCACCGGCTTCAACTGGTCCGAGCCCGATCACTTCCGGGTCGTGACGCTGCCGTCGGTCGGGGATCTACGGGACGCGGTGACCCGGATCGGGAACTTCCTGGACGGGTACAGCCAGCCATAAACATGGCGAGGGCTTTTTTGGGGTTCTTTCGGCCAGATTTTTGGCCGGCACAACTTTAGACGAGATCTAAGCTAGGATGGTTTCCTGTCTGAGCACAGGAGACCATGCCATGTACGAACCGATCCGCACGAAGTCGGTCCACAGCACGGTGGCCCGCACCCCGGCCTCCGACTTTCCTCATCGGTCGCGTGAGGAGGAGCTGGACATTCAGCTGGCGGGGCATCTCGCCGCGCTGCTCGCGGTGACCGACGAGCTGCGGGCGCTTGAGCCTTCGGCGGAGCTGGATGTGGCTGCGGAGCGGCTTGCCGGGCAGCTGACTCGGTTGCGGGGGCTTCGCCCAGCCGGGCGGGTGGAGCTGCGGACTCTTCTTCTACGTCCCGTTTGGATGCGCTGCATCAGCGGGCCCACGCGCTTGCCGGGCGGGCGTTGGTTGTTGCGGCGTCCCGGGCCGATACGGCCGCGGCGATTCTGTCGGCCGAGCGGATGGACGCGCATGCGGTGACTCCGGTCGCCTGAACGGGGCGTTGAAGGCCCCCGTGTTGATCCGGGACCCGTCCGACACCTTTCGTTCATCCCTTTCCTCGGGGAATGTCGGGTTCCGCGAGCACGCTGCCCTCGTGAGACGTATCGCGGGAATCGTCCTCGCGGTGTTGCTGATCGGTGGCGTGGTGGCAGCCGTCGTAGCGGGCCGGGACAACGGGGACAGGGGCACGGCAACGAAGACCGTGCGTGGTGTGATCGGTTCGGAGAAGGCGGACTTCTTCGCCGATCCCGATGTGGTGAAGGCCCTCGCCGCCAAGGGCTTCACCGTCACGACGGAGACCTCCGGGTCCTGGGCCATGGAAGGGCTCGACCTCAAGGGTACGACTTCGCCTTCCCCTCCAGTCAGGCACCGGCCGACGCGCTGGCCGACAAGTACACGGTGCGGCAGCCCTTGCCGCGGCCCTTCTACTCGCCGCTCGTCGTCGTCGCCCACCGCAGCGCGGCCCAGGTCCTCGCGGACAACGGGCTCGCCACGCTGGACAAGGACAAGGACCGCGGCACCCTGAAGATGGGTGCCTACCTCGACGCGGCCAAGCGGGACCTGACCTGGCAGCAGCTCAAGGGGGCCGGCAGACGTGGGGAGTTGACCGGCACCCTCTACATCGCGAGCACCGACCCGGAGACCTCCAACTCCGGTGCTCTGTATCTTGCCGCGGCCTCGTATGTCGCCAACGGCGGGCGGGTGGCCGCCAGTAGCGCCGATGTGGATTGCACCGCGCCGCTCATGCGCAAGCTGATCAGCGTGCAGGGGGCCCAGCAGTCCAGCTCCGACGCGCCGTTCAGGGACTTCATCAGCGGCGCCGGCAATCCGCTGGTCCTCGTCTACGAGTCCCAGGTCGCCTCGCTGCTCCTCGACAGGCAGCCGGTCGGCGATCTCGTCGTGCTCTACCCGGACACCACGGCCAACAGCGACCACACCGTCGTGCCGCTCACCCCTGAGGGCCGCGAGCTGGGTCAACTCCTCAGCAGCGACCCGACGTTGCGCAAGCTCGCCGTACGGCACGGGTTCCGGCCGCAGGGCGACACCGCCGAGTTCGTCGCGGCCACGGCCGCCCACTCCAGCTATCTCAACCAGACGCTGACCGGTGTCCGGCAGGCGCCCGTGCCCACCTCGAAGGTGCTGCACGACATGGCGCGCCGGGCGCACGGCTGACCGGGGGAGCCACATGAGCAGCAGTTTCAACACCAGCCAGAACAGCAGTCAGCACACCCAGAGCGGGGACGACGTCTTCACCCTCACCCCACCGGAGGCCGTCGCGCCGGTGCCGAAGGAGAAGGCCGGAGGCCTTGTGCCGGTGGACGAGAGCGTCCGTACCGACATGGCACAGAAGGCCGCCGCCTACGTCGGGGGCTTGCCTCGCTCGACGCCCGCTCACCCGAGTTCGCGGACAAGGTGGGCGAGATCACCGCGCTCGGCGCCGGGGAGATGCGCACCGCGACCGCGCAGTCCAACCGGATGCTGGAGCGGACCGTGCGGAGTCTGCCGTCCAAGGGCGGGGACGCGCAGTCGCAGGTTGCCGGCTCGCTGGTCGAACTCCGGCGCGTGGTCGAGGACTTGGACCCGCGTGACCTGCCCGCCTCGAAGGGGCGGAAGTTCCTGTCCCGGCTGCCGGGCGGCAACAAGCTGCGCGACCACGTCGCCAAGTACGCCTCCGCGCAGGGCACGTTGAACAGGATCGTGGGCTCACTGCGCGGCGGTCAGGACGAACTCCGGCGCGACAACGCGGCCTTGCAGACCGAGCGGGTCCGGCTCTGGGAGACCATGGGCAAGCTGCAGGAGTACGTCGTCCTCACCCAGGCCCTCGACACGGCCGTCGAACAGCACATCACCGGCGTCGAGTCGAGCGATCCCGGCCAGGCCGACACCCTGCGCGCGGACGTCCTCTTCCCGGTCCGGCAGAAGCACCAGGACCTGCTGACCCAACTCGCGGTGTGCGCGCAGGGCTACCTGGCGATGGACGTCGTACGGCGCAACAACGACGAGCTGATCAAGGGCGTCGACCGGGCGGCGACCACGACCGTCTCCGCCCTCCGGATCTCCGTGATGCTCGCCTCCGCGCTCGACAACCAGCGCAAGGTCGTCGACCAGGTCAACGCCCTGCGCGGCACGACCGAGGATCTCATCCGGGGCAGCGCCGAGATGCTCTCCACGCAGAGCGGCGAGATCCAGCGCATCGCGGCCGACCCGGCGGTGGGCGCCGAGACGCTCCGCACGGCCTTCCAGCAGATCTACCGCACGCTCGACGCCATCGACACCTACAAGGTCCAGGCGACCGAGGTGATGGCGGCGACCGTGGAGTCCCTGACGTCCGAACTCCAGAACGCCGGCTCGTACTTGGAGCGCAGCCGGTCGCAGAGTGCCCTGGAAGGCGGCCTCGGATGAGACGTCTCCTCGCGCTCGCCCTCGGCACGGCCGCACTGCTGACCGCCTGCACGTCGACCCATGACTCGAAGGCCGAGACCGACAACGCCCCGAGCCCGGCACGCTGCGCGTCCTCGCCTCCAGTGAACTCAGCGACATGACCCCGGTGTTCGACCAGGTCCGCAAGGACACCGGCATCGCGATCCGCCCCACCTACATGGGCACCCTCGACGCGGTGGACCTCCTCGCGAAGGGCAAGGTCGACGGCCAGTACGACGCCCTGTGGCTCTCCTCGAACGACTATCTGCGGCTACGGCCCGACGCCGCGAAGAAGGTCGTCTCCGAGACCCCGGTCATGTCGAGCCCGGTCGCGATCGGCGTCAAGAACGCCACCGTCAAGACACTCGGCTGGACCCCGACAAGGTCACCTGGTCGCAGCTCGAACAGGCCGTCCAGGACGGCAGGTTGACCTACGGCATGACGGACCCGGCGCGCTCCAACTCCGGTTTCTCGACCCTCGTCTCCGTGGCCTCCGCGCTCTCCGGCGCCCAGTCGGCGCTCACCGACGCGGACGTCACGAAGGCGACTCCCGGCTGAAGGAGTTCTTCAAGGGGCAGAAACTGACGTCGGGTTCCTCGGGCTGGCTGGCGACCGCCTACCAACGCCGGGGAACCGTCGACGCGTTGCTCAACTACGAGTCCGTCCTCAAGGGCATCCCGGGCCTGACGGTGATCCGCCCGAGCGACGGGGTCGTCACCGCCGACTACCCGCTGACCTCCCTCGCCTCGACGGACGCCACCACCCGCGAGAACGTCCGGCGCGTCACGACCGACCTGCGCACGGACGCCCTCCAGAAGCTGATCACCACCCGCACGCACCGCCGCCCGGTCGTCGCCTCCGTACCGCCCGCGTCCGGCCTCGACACCAGCCGACGGCGTGAACTCCCCTTCCCCGGCAGCCGGTCCGTCGCCGACGGACTCCTCGACTCGTACGAGAACAAGCTGCGCCGGCCCTCGCGGACCGTGTACGTGCTCGACACCTCCGGCTCGATGGACGGCGACCGGCTGTCCCGGCTGAAGAAGGCCCTCACCGGTCTGACCGGGGACTTCCGGCAGCGCGAGGAGGTGACGCTGATGCCCTTCGGGTCGGCCGTGAAGAGCGTGAGGACGCATGTGGTGAGCCCGAGCGACCCGCAGGCCGGGCTCGACGCCATCCGCGCGGACACCAAGGCCCTCAGCGCCGACGGCAACACCGCGATCTACACCTCGCTGGAGAAGGCGTACGAGCATCTCGGCTCCGGCGGCGACACGTTCACCTCGATCGTGCTGATGACCGACGGCGAGAACACGACCGGCGCGAAGGCCGAGGACTTCGACGGCTTCTACGGCCAACTCCCCACCGCCCAGGGGGACATCCCCGTCTTCCCCATCCTCTTCGGCGACTCGGACAAGGCAGAGCTCCAGCACATCGCCGACCTGACCGGCGGCCGGCTCTTCGACGCCCAACAGGGCTCGCTGGACGGCGCCTTCGAGGAGATCCGTGGCTACCAGTAAGTTCCTCGGCTACCTGGAGTCCCGCAAGAACCTCACGGGCAGCGCCTGCGGGCTCGTCGGGCTGGTAATGACGTTCGTGGGCGTGGCCGGGCCGTACTGGCCGGTCGTGGTGGTCGGGCTGTACGGCGCGGGCGCGCTGATCGCCCCCGCCGGAGCGGCCGGCGCTGCCGGACTTCCCGGACCCCCCCGCCCAACTGGAGGAACTCCGCGACGACTTCGAGAAGCTCGGTGGCTATCTCGCCGGCGTCGAGCTGCCGCCTGCCGCGGCCGGTCGCCTCACCGAGCTGAACCAGCTCCTCGCAGGGCTCCTCGATCCGCTGATCACCCACGACCTCGCCCAGGACCCGGAGGGCGTGCACATCCTGTCGCGGGCGATCCGGCAGGATGTGCCGGAGGCGGTCGACACGTTCGTACGGACCCGGTGGTGGACCCGGCTGGCACCGGGCACCGAGCCCCCGGAACGGCACCTGGAACGCCAGTTGACGGTGCTCCAGGAGGAGGCGCAGGGGCTGGCGGCCAACCTGCGGGAGGTCGAGGCGCGGCGGCAGGAGTCGCACACGCGGTATCTGGAGGACCGGGGGCGTTCCCAGAACGGCTGACGGCAGGCAACGGCCGTACGCCTCACAGCAGTTGCAGCACGATGATCAGCAGGACGAGTGCGAGCAGGACGATGCCCGCCACCTTCAGCGGGCCCGTGCGCTGCTCCGTCTCCGGTGCCGCCGGAGGCACCACCTGCACCGCTGGGCGTACCGGCACGTTGAACACGTCATGGCCCGTCACCGCGGCCCGCGTGCACCACGGGCAGGTCGGGAGGTGGGAGCCGTAGGAGTGCAGGGGGCGTTGGCGGCAGAGCTGGACGCGGGAGCGTTCCTGGTCCAGGGCGCGGAGCCAGACCTCCGGGGTGGGGCGGGCCGACGGGGCGTGGACGCCCGCGCCGAACGCCGTGTGGGCCAGGGTCAGGAGGCCGGGCGGGAGGACCGACGGGTCGACGGTGCCGCGGGGATGACGACCGACTCGGGGCGGACGACGTAGGAGACGCTCGCGGCGATGTTGTCCTTGACGGTGGACTCGGGGTGCTGTCGTGCGGGACGCCGCCGAAGGGGTGGTTGCCCGCGGTGAGGAGCTGGTAGATGAGCACCGCCAGCGCGAAGTTGTCGCTCTCCTCGGTGGCGGCGGCGCCGGACTGGCGTTCCGGTGAGGAGTAGTCGGTGGTGTGCATCAGACAGGGAAGGGCTCGCCGGTGACCGGGTCGGTGAAGGCGATGGAGTCGCAGTCGAGGAAGGTGACGAAGCCGTTGGCGTCGACGACGACGTTGCTGCTGGAGAAGTCGCCGATGACGAGATGGTCGTAGTGCATGCGGGCGGTCATGAAGGCGAGGTTCCAGGCGACGCCCAGCAGGAAGCGCCAGTCGGCGCGGTCGCCGAAGAGGCGGAGGCGTTGGGCGCGGGTGAACAGCCCTACCAGCTGGACGTGTTGGGGCTCGCCGAAGCGGCGCATGGCGTAGCCGAGGAACTCGCCCTCGGGGCTGCGGGCCATGGCGGTGGGCCAGGCGAGTTCGGGGGCTGGTTGACGTCGGTGGGGCGGGCGGCCAGGGGGACATCGTGAGCATGCGGGCGAGGCGGCGCTCCAGGTCGGGGCCCGGACGGTCGCGGTAGAGCTTGACGACGGTCGTGTCGTCGCCCTCGACGGGGAAGACGGCGGCCTGTCCGCCGCCCTTGAGCGGGAGTTCGGCGAGGGTGACGGGCTTGCCGTCCAGGAAGACCGTACGGCCGCTCATGCGGTCACCGCGCGCACGGCCCGCAGCAGGGTCTTGTCGTCGGCGTTGAGGCTGGTCAGCCGGTCCGACCGGAGGAGGGCGGCGAGGCTCTCGTGGGCTTTGTCGGTGACTGGCCCCGGGGTGTCGAGGGAGCTCAACACGGCGTCCACGAAAGAGGTGTTGGGCTGCGGCGGGCCGCCGCCGGAGAGCGACAGGGCGGCCTGGGCGAGGCCGTCGGTGGACAGCAGGACACCGTCGACGCGCGGGTCCGCCACGCAGTCGGTGCGCAGTCGGCGGGGTGCGTCGGGCGAGGTGAGGAAGACGGTCTCGTTGCTGTACTCGCTGACGGCGGGCGGCTGCGGGAGGAGGTGGAACTGCCGTTCCCCGTCCTCCGTTCCGGCGCGGACCACGACGAAGCCATCGCCGACGCTGAGATGGCCGAGCCAGCCGGGGGTGAGGACGACGACGGTGAGGGTGGTGGCGTAGTCGGGGGCCGTGCTGCCGTAGGTGTCCAGGAAGATCTTGGACACGTCGTCGAAGGCGTCCGCGAGCAGGTCGTGGACCTCCTGGCCCGGCGGGCAGCCGGACGCGGCGGCGGCCCGGCGGCGGAAGTGCTCGGCCGCCAACTCGACGGCGTGCAGGGCTCCTTGGTCGGAGTGCGGGCGGCTGCCCGCGCCGTCGGCGACCGCGAGGACGGACACGGACGCCGAGGTCGTGTAGGTGCAGGCGTCCTGGCAGGGCGTGCCGGTGCGGCGGTGCCGGTAGCCCTCGACACTCAGGCCGTGGATGCGCCAGGGCGAGTCGGCCACCGCTCAGCTCTCCCAGGCCGGGCGCTGGGTCTTGAACTGGCTGAAGATCTTCTCGAAGACCTCGTCGCCCGCGCCCTTCTGCTCGGCGTTCGCGCTGGCCGACATCATCTGGAGCAGCTCGCGGAACGGGAAGCCCTGGATGCGCGCGTTGAACGTGGGCGCGAAGGCCTGGAGCACCTGCTCGCCGCGGTCGGTGATGCCGCCGACGCCGATCGCGTAGAGCCGGAAGCGGCGGGCCTGTTGCTCGTCGGCGAGGACGGGCAGCAGGCGGTGCCAGGAGTCGGTCATGTGGCCGGTGGCGTCAGTGGGGAGGCCGTCGGTGACCAGGCAGATCTGCGGGCGGTAGTACTGGAGCCCGGAGGCGCGCAGCTCCGCCTTGCGGGCGGCGACGACGTGCATGGCCAGCTCCAGCGCCTCCGTCATCAGGGTGACCCCGGACGCGGTGAACCGGGGTGCCTGGAAGGCGTGTGCGGGGACGAAGGGGCTCACCGGGGCGCGCGGGTCGAGGAGTTGGGGACCGCGCCAGGCGCCGACGCCCCGGCCGCCGAAGGTGATGACGGCGACCTCGACGCTGTAGCTGAGGGAGACGTCGTCGTGGAGTTCCCTGGTCCACTCGGCGAGCGCGTCGTTGAGGGTCTGGATCGGCGGGCCCGCCATGGAACTCGACGTGTCCAGGCAGAGCACGAGGGGCAGCCGTTGCGCGTTGTTCTCGAACTCGATGTCGGCGTACTCCGCCGGCATCGTGGGCGGGTATTCGCTGGACATGGCGTCTCCTGGTCGGCCGGGCGGTACGGGGCTCACGAGGTGCCGCGCGCGTGGTGCCGGGCGGCGGGCGGGAAGGCGTACAGGACGTCGGAGTCGGGTTCGCGGGCGTCGGTGACCTCGACGTACGCGCCGGGCACGGGCGGGGTGCGGTCGGGTTCGGCCCACACCGCGCGGTACAGGACGTGGTCGAGTTCGACATAGCCCTGCGGGTGAAGTGCCGTACGCACCACGGCTGTTCGGGACGGTCCGGTGCGGGGGCCGACCCGGCGGCCGTAGGAGGACGGGGCCGGTGCGGGTGGTACGGGGCGCAGTCGGGCGGTGGTCTCGGCGGGCTCCTCCTCGGAGTGGGCCGCCATGGCCGGGGTGCGGGAGCGGCGGACGGCCAGGAAGAGGGCCAGGAGCAGGAGCAGAAGTACGGCGGGGGGCGAGGAGCAACAGACGGGTGCGGTCGGGGGACTTGTGGCCGTCGATCTCGGTGACGCCCAGTTTCCTGTCGAGCAGCTGGCCGCCGGTGAGCGAGGACTTGGTGAGCGCCTTGCACAAGTCGCTTGTACAGGGGCCGAGTCGACGCTGTGTCGTGGCGTCGAGACGGTCGATCCTGGCGTCCCGGTCGACGAGCGGATGGCCGGTCAGGACGATCAGCGCGGTGCCGCCCTGGCCGGTGTGGACGCCGGCCGGTACCTGCACCCGGAGGTTCTTGGTGTCCCGGCGGACCTCGGCCTGGTCGACCTTGCGGCCGGTGTCGAAGCCCAGCGGCTTGTCCAGCGTGACCGTGACCGTGGCCCCGTCGTTCAGCGCGTCCTCCCAACAGCCCAGTTTCGTCGGAAAGTTCGTGCCGCAGTCCGGACCGGCCGCGGCCACCGGCCCGGCCGGAATCACCGCGATCAACAAGCCGAACAGCACGGCAGTGAAGAACGTACGTCTCATGACGACCCCCGTTGGCGCCCATAGTGGAGCCAACAGGCGGGTGGCCGAAAGGGGTTGACTGAGAATGCTCAATTCACTTCTACAGCTGGAAAACCTGATGGCAACGGGTGAACATCTGTCGCGCCCGTTCCACCCAATCACTGGCCAGAACATCGAAATCGGCCTGGGAGATCCGGCAGGTCAGCGGGAGGTCGCAGACCCCGGCGAGACACGGCCGGGGTCCGCGGACGTCCCACACGGAGAGCATGGGATTCAGCTGTTCGGTGTTCCACGCGTTGGACGCGGCGGCGGCGATCGCCAATTGATCCTTGCGCAGAGAATGACCGTCGGTGACAAAGGCGACAAGGAGTCTTTTGGTGGTCATGAAACGCACGGTGAGCGTGCGCCCGGACGCCTCTAGATCGAATTGCAGGGAGACGGAATCGGCATCGCTCTCGACGTGGTAATTCCGCCGGGCACCCCAGGTGTGGGTCAACTGCCGCCAGGACGAGGCGATGTCGTAGTCCCGGCCGGGCGGGATGGAGGCCTCAGGCGTCGCCACGGACCACCGCCTGGCTGATCATGTCGTCGGTGAGGCCCGCGTCCAGCAGGGCCTGCGCGTGCAGCAGCAGACAGGACGGCACCGGCAGGCTGGTGCCGCCCCCGCGCCGGGCGGCGAGTTCACTGCGCCGGACCTCGATGGTGCGGGCCACGGCGGGCGGCGGCCAGGTGGCGGGGCGCGGCTGCGCCAGCAACTCGCCTAGCAACACGCCTAGTTGGGGCCGGTCCTCCGGGCGCTTGGCGAGGCACCGCGCGAGCAGCGGCCGTATCCCCGGTGGTACGCCGTCGAGTTCGGGTGCGCGGTGCACGACTCGCAAGCTCACCGCCTCGCCCGTGCCGAACGGCGGCTGGCCGGTCAGCGCGTAGACCAGGACACCGCCGAGGGAGAACACATCGCTGGGCGGGCCGATCTGACCTGCCGTCATCTGTTCCGGCGACATGAAGGGCGGGGTGCCGACCACGATCCCGGCCTGGGTGAGGCTCAGGGCGCCCTCGACGCGGGAGATGCCGAAGTCGATGACGCGGGGGCCGTCGGAGGCGAGCAGCACGTTGGCCGGTTTGAGGTCGCGGTGGACCAGGTTGGCCGCGTGGATCGCCTGGAGCGCCTCGACGAGGAACGCGCCGAGCTTGCGGACCTGCGCCTCGGGCAGCGGGCCGTCCGCTCTGACGGCCTCGGCGAGGGACGGCCCGGGCACGTACATCGTTGCCAGCCAGGGGAGTTCGGCCTCGGTGTCGGCGTCGACGACGGCCGCGGTGTAGGCGCCGCTGACCAGCCGGGCGGCGGCGACCTCGCGGGCGAACCGCTCGCGGAACTCGCGCTCGGCGGCCAGTTCGGGCCGTACGACCTTGACCGCCACCTCGCGGCCGGCCGGTGAACGGCCGAGGTACACCAGCCCATCCCGCCGGACCCGAGCCGCCCGGCGATCCGGTACGGCCCCACGCTCAGGGGATCGCTGACCGGAGTGCGCACCCCGCTCACCTCACTTCGGGGTTCGTTGCAGGTTGTCCCGAGTGTCCCCGAAATCCCCTCTTGGGCAGGGGAGATGCGTGAAATGGGAGTCAGGACTACGCCGTGGGGCCGCGGTGGTGGCAAGGGTAACGGGCAGGGCCCCGCACGCCGTTGTGCGGGGCCCTGCCCGTTGTGCCGCACCGCGGCCGGCCTGTGACGACATTGCTGGTCAGGGCACAATCGGCGGCCGGCCGCGGAGTTTCTCGGTGGTACTCAGCCCAGGCGCCGCACCAGCGCGTGGTACTCGTCCCACAGTTCCTTCGGGGTGTGGTCGCCGAAGGTGTTGAGGTGGTCGGGGACCAGGGCGGCCTCCTCGCGCCACACGTCCTTGTCGACGGTGAGCAGGAAGTCCAGGTCGGACTCGGACAGGTCGAGTCCCTTGGTGTCGAGGGCACCCTTGGCCGGCAGCACGCCGATCGGGGTCTCGACGCCCTCGGCACGGCCGTCGAGCCGGTCCACGATCCACTTCAGGACCCGGCTGTTCTCACCGAAGCCCGGCCACACGAACTTGCCCGCGTCGTTCTTGCGGAACCAGTTCACGTAGTAGATCTTCGGCAGCGTCGCCTGGTCGCGGCCCTTGGCCACATCGACCCAGTGGCCCATGTAGTCACCCATGTTGTAGCCGCAGAACGGCAGCATGGCGAAGGGGTCGCGGCGCAGCTCGCCGACCTTGCCCTCGGCGGCGGCGGTCTTCTCGGAGGCCACGTTGGCGCCGAGGAAGACGCCGTGGTTCCAGTCGAAGGACTCCGTCACCAGCGGTACGGCCGAGGCGCGCCGGCCGCCGAACAGGATCGCCGAGATCGGCACGCCCTTGGGGTCCTCCCACTCGGGCGCGATGATCGGGCACTGCGAAGCGGGCACCGTGAAGCGGGCGTTGGGGTGGGCTGCGGGCGAACCGGACTCCGGCGTCCAGGAGTTGCCCTTCCAGTCCGTGAGGTGGGCCGGGTCTCTCCTCCGTCATGCCCTCCCACCAGATGTCGTTGTCGTCGGTCAACGCCACGTTGGTGAAGACCGAGTTGCCCCACAGCGTCTTCATCGCGTTGGCGTTGGTGTGCTCGCCGGTGCCGGGCGCGACGCCGAAGAAACCGGCCTCGGGGTTGATCGCGTAGAGCCGGCCGTCCTCCCCGAACCGCATCCAGGCGATGTCGTCACCGATGGTCTCGACGGTCCAGCCGGAGACGGTGGGCTCCAGCATCGCGAGGTTCGTCTTGCCGCAGGCGCTCGGGAAGGCGGCGGCCACGTACTTCGACTCGCCCTGCGGGGGCGTCAGTTTCAGGATCAGCATGTGCTCGGCGAGCCAGCCCTCGTCCCGCGCCATCACCGAGGCGATGCGCAGGGCGTAGCACTTCTTGCCGAGCAGGGCGTTGCCGCCGTAGCCGGAGCCGTAGGACCAGATCTCGCGGGACTCGGGGAAGTGCGAGATGTACTTGGTGGAGTTGCACGGCCACGGCACGTCCGCCTCGCCCTCGGCCAGCGGCGCTCCGAGCGTGTGCACAGCACGCACGAAGAAGCCGTCGGTACCGAGTTCGTCGAGGACGGGCTGTCCCATGCGGGTCATGGTGCGCATGGAGACGGCGACGTAGGCGGAGTCGGTGATCTCGACGCCGATCGCGGAGAGGTCCGAACCGAGGGGGCCCATGCAGAACGGGACGACGTACATCGTCCGGCCCTTCATGGAGCCGCGGAAGATGCCCTTTTCTCCCGCGAAGATCTCCCGCATTTCGGCGGGAGCCTTCCAGTGGTTGGTGGGACCCGCGTCCTGCTCCTGCTCGGAGCAGATGAACGTCCTGTCCTCGACCCGGGCGACATCGGTCGGGTCGGAGGCGGCGTAGTACGAGTTGGGGCGCTTGATCGGGTCGAGCTTCTTGAAGGTGCCCTTTGGGACGAGCTCCTCGCTGAGCCGCTCGTACTCCGCTTCGGATCCGTCACACCAGACCACGCTGTCCGGCTGGGTCAGTTCTGCGATCTCGTTGACCCACGAGATCAGTTCCTTGTGCTGGGTGGGGATGACGGGGGGAGCCGCGATGTCGCGCGCCACGATTGCTCCTATGATGAGGGATTTTGTCCTTGTTGCCCCGTGGGGGCCGCGACCCGGATGCTTCACGATGGTCGATCTTGGCGCTCATCCGGTGCCGACCGCACTCATTTGATCATCCGACGCGTCCGCCCATATGTCCAGAGGGCCTCACAGACGAGCGACGTGAGGATCGCCACGTATCGAGATGTTTTCCGTCCGTCACCATCGATTCACCCCGGGTACCCGGGGTCGGGTACGCATGAGAGAGTGGCCACTTCTGGCCCCCATCTCGCCGGACTGATAGGTAACTTACGGTTCCGTAGGTACGATTCAGCGCATGACTGCGTCCGTCCCCGACACGCCCACGGACACGCCGGCAGACGGCCACGGTCCCTCCGCGCTCTCCCTCCCCGACCATGTCAAGCCGAAGCTGCGCGGCTGGCTCCACCTCGGCATGTTCCCGGCCGCTCTCGTCTCCGGCCTGGCGCTCACCGCTCTCGCCGACACGCCCCGGGCGCGTATCGCCTGCGGGATCTTCGCCCTGACGGCATGTCTGCTCTTCGGCGTCAGCGCCCTGTACCACCGGGGCGACTGGAGCCCGCGCATGGACGGCGTCCTGCGCAGACTCGACCACGCCAACATCTTCCTGATCATCGCGGGCACCTACACGCCCCTGACGATGCTGCTGCTGCCGGGCGCCAAGGGCGAGTGGCTGCTGTGGAGCATCTGGGGGCGGCGGCGGCCGGCATCGCCTTCCGCGTCTTCTGGGTCGGCGCGCCGCGCTGGCTCTACACGCCCTGCTACATCGCGATGGGCTGGGCGGCCGTCTTCTTCCTGCCGGACTTCATGCGCACGGGCGGCATCGCCGTCCTGGTCCTGGTGGTCGTCGGCGGACTGCTCTACAGCGCGGGCGGCGTGATCTACGGCCTCAAGCGCCCGAACCCGTCACCGCGCTGGTTCGGTTTCCACGAGGTCTTCCACTCCCTGACGGTGGCGGCCTTCCTCGTGCACTACGTCGGGATCTCCCTGGTGGCGTACCAGCACGGGTAGCGCCCGAGACACCTCTCGTTCATGGCCACGGCTTTCGAGCCGTGGCCATTTCTCATGTACTGACAGTCGATCCCTGTTGACATGGGCCACCTTTTGACAGCTACTCTCATTTCATGGCTACTGTCACTAGCTCCTCCGACGTGCGACGCGACCCGCGCCGCTGGTGGGCCCTCGGGGCCCTGGTCGCGAGCATGCTCACACTCGGCTTCGACACCACGATCCTCAACGTCGCCCTGCCGACCATGGCCGGCGAACTCGGCGCCACCACCGGCCAGCAGCAGTGGATGGCCGACGCGTACGTGATCGTCTTCGCGGCGCTCATGCTCCCGGCGGGACTGCTCGGCGACCGCTTCGGCCGACGCCGCATGCTGATCACGGGCCTCGGCATCTTCCTCGCCGGTTCCCTGGCGGGCGCCCTCGCCGGCGATGTCACCTGGGTCATCGCGGCCCGCACGGTGATGGGCGTCGGCGCGGCCCTGGTCACCCCGCTCGCCCTGTCCGTGCTGCCCTCGCTGTTCGGCCCCGACGAGCGCACCAAGGCCGTCGGCATCATCTCCGCGGCCTCCTCGCTCGGGCTGCCGCTCGGCCCGATCATCGGCGGCTGGCTGCTCAACCACTTCTGGTGGGGCTCGGTCTTCCTGGTCAACATCCCGATGGCCGCGATCGGCATAGCGGCCTGCGTCTTCCTGCTCCCCGAGACCAAGGACCCCGCCTCGCCGAGGGTCGACACCCTCTCCACCGCGTTCACGGCGGCCGGCCTCGGCGCCCTCATCTACGCGATCATCGAGGCGCCCGGCCGCGGCTGGGGAGACCCGCTGATCGTGGGCATGCTCGTCGGAGCCGCGATCCTCATCGCCGCGCTGGTGCTGCGCGAGCGGCGCATGGAGCGCCCCATGCTCGACATGACCCTGCTCGGCCACCGCGGCTTCCTGTTCAGCTCGATCGCGGCGACCCTGGTGATGTTCGTACTGTCCGGCCTGCTGTTCGTGCTTCCGCAGTACCTACAGGCGGTCCTCGGCCATGACGCGCTCGGCACCGGCGTCCGGCTGCTGCCGATGATGGGCGGATTGATCGTCGCGGCCCGGGCCGCACAGCCGCTGGTCGACAAGTTCGGCTCACGTGCCGTGGTCTGCGCCGGCCTGGTGGTGCTGGCCTTCGCCGCCCTGCTCGGCAGCCGTACGACGGTGGACTCCGGCTACGGCTTCACCGCGCTGTGGCTGTCCATCACCGGGTTCGGCTTCGGCTTCTCGATCGTCCCCGCGATGGACGGCGCGCTGGGCGCACTGCCCCGCGACCGGGCCGGCAGCGGCGCCGGACTCCTGATGACCATGCGCCAGGTCGGCGCCGCGATCGGCATCGCCCTCCTCGGCAGCCTGCTGGCGAGCACCTTCCGGGACCGCCTCGACGTCACCGGCCTGCCCGCGAAGGCGGCCGACACGGCCGGGGAGTCCGTCGTAGCGGCCCACATGGTCGCCCAGAAGGCGGGCTCGGCCGACCTCGTGGCCTCCGCGAACAGCGCCTACGTCCACGGCATGGGCCTGGTCCTGCTGGTCTGCGGTGTCGCGGCCCTCGTCACCACCCTGCTGTCGGCGGCCTTCCTGCCGAACACCCCGGCCGCGCCCGGCAGGCAGGAAGAGGCGGACGAGGACCCGTCCACAGCCGTGGCCATCGCTCTGGCGGATGCCGGACAATGAGCAGCATGACGGCCGCACCCTCCCCTTCAGCCCCGCCGAACGCCCTCAACTGGGCCTCCGCGAGCGAAAGAAGATCAAGACCCGCGAGGCGATCCGCACCGCGACGTACACGCTGGTCAAGGAACAGGGGTACGACGCGACGACGATCGAGCAGATCGCCGAGCGCGCCGAGGTGTCGCCGTCGACGGTCTTCCGCTACTTCCCCACCAAGGAAGACATCGTCATCACGGACGAGTTCGACCCGATCATCATGGAGGAGCTGCGGGCCCGGCCCGCCGACGAACCCTGGATGGTCACCCTCCGGTTCGTGATGCGCAAGGCCATCCAGTTCGGCCTCAAGGAGGACCAGGAGATCTCCCGCCTGCGCTCCCATCTGATGGTCCAGGTCCCGGCGGTGCGCGCCCGGATGATGGAGAGCATGTCGGTCACCGGCACCATGCTCTGTCAGGCCATCGCCGACCGCACCGGCCGGGACCGGGAGAGCCTGGAGGTCCGGGTCCACGCCATGTCCATCGTCGCCGGCCTGATGGAGGCGTCCCTGTACTGGGCGGAGAACGGCCACCGGGGGAGTTCTCGGATCTGGTGGAGCGGGCGATGGACGTGCTGGAGCACGGGCTCTCCGACTGAGCCCGTGCTCCAACCGCCGCTGGACCAGGCCTACTTCTCGGCCGCCTTCACGGTCCTGACCGGCTTCACGGTCTTCACGTCACCCTTCCCGCACGCGACCCCGTCCTTGTTCGGGTCGAGGCCGAGCGGGTCGTCCTTGCCGTTGACCTTCAGGCGGCCGTAGGAATTCTGCTGGAGCCAGGCGCAGCGGGCCGCGGTCGACTTCTTGACCTCGGCCGGGAAGACCGTGGGGACGCAGACGTTGATCGTGCCGTAGTGGCGGTCGCAGCCGGAGATGGTCGGGCTGACCGGCTGGGAGGTGCGCTTCTTGCCGGGCTTGGTGACCTTGCCCTCCAGGGAGTCCGCGAAGGAGTGGACGTGAGCCGAGGCGGTGTCCGTGGTGAGGGCCGAAGGGCCTTGCAGATGGACCCACTTGGCCACCGACGGGACACCGTTGGCGTCGACCGCGAAGAGCATGTACCAGCCGGGCGGCGCCAGGTCGGGGTTGCTCGTCACGTTCAGGTCGACGGTGTTTCCGTGCACCGACAGGGGCAGGTCCACGAACCGCTGGTTCGGGTCCGAGGAGTGCGTGACCGCCGCCGGGCGGATCAACTCGGCCTTGGCGATGGGCCGGTCGACGGTGATGGTCTGGGTGTCGCCGTACTCCCACTCGGTGTCGATGACCGAAGTGATCGTCGGGCGCGTGCCCTTGAGGAGATAGGGCGGGGTGTAGATCGACACGTTGTGGTTCCAGGTGCCGTTGCCCGGGTTGTCACCGGTCGACATCACCCGGCCGTCCGGCAGCAGGAACGACGACGAGTGGTACCCGCGTGCCTCCGGGTCGGCGGCCACCGGGTCGAACGTCGTGGTCGCCGGGTCGAAGATCGACGCCTCGTGGACGGGGTTCGCGCGGTTGTGCAGCCCGCCGCCCGTCTCCAGCACCGTGCCGTCCGGCAGCACTACGGCGGACACGTACATCTTGCCCTGGCTGCCGGTCTCGGCCACCGGACCGTTCCCCAAGTCGACCGTCCCCTGCGGGATTTGAGGGCCCACCGTGTACGTCGGGTTGGCTTCCTTGAGGTCGATGATGTCGGTCAGCCGGTTCGCGTCCGGGTTGGAGTCGATGTTGCCGCCGCCGATGGTGAGGACCTTCTGGTCCTGCGCGGGAGGCAGCAACACGCTTGCGGACTGGTCGCGTTGGTCCTTGTTCTGGAGCCCCGGGACCGAGGTGATCGTGTTCGCGCCGTAGTCGTAGATCGCGCTGCCCGTGCCCGGGATGTTGTTCCCGAAGACGTGGCTGCCCGTGTAGAAGAGCCGGCCGTCCTGCATCAGGACCATCGACGGGTACAGCCCCAGTACGACCAGGTCTGGTTGACCTGCGACAACGGCAGCCACTTCTGCTGGGCGTCCGACCAGTACTCGGCGGTCACCGACCCCGTCGAGTCCTCGCGCAGCCCGCCGAAGGAGATGACGTCACCGTTGCCGAGCTCGGTCGCCGACGGGTACCAGTGGCCGTCGTTGAGGTCGTTCGTCTTGCTGTACGTCTCCGTCTTCGGATCGAAGATGTACGAGTCCTTGTACCCCTCGTACCCGTGCCCGCCCGCGACCGGGAAGGCCTTGTTGCCGCTCAGCACCAGCACCCGGCCGTCCTGCAGCTGGATGTGCCCCGAGCAGAACATGTCCTTCGGCGTCGGGATCACCTTGTACGTCCCGGCGACCGGGTCGTACACCGCGCTCGTGAACGTGCCCGCGTCGAACTGCTCCTCGCTGTTCCCGGAGCCCGCGATCAGCAGCACCTTGCCGTTGTTGAGGACGACGGAGTGCATCGAGCGCACCGGGTTCTGGGTCGGAAGCACGTCCCAACGGCCGTTCGCGCACTCCTCGGCGGTCGCCGTGCAGGTCGCGGGCGGGAGCGTGTCCGGGACCTGGTCCATCGTGTAGTCGTCGGTGGTCGCGGACCCGGTGCCGTAGACCGAGACACCCCAGGTGATGCGGTCGGTACCGGCCGGGACCTCGGGGGTGCGGACCGTGGCCTGGGTCCAACCGCCCTGCATCTCCAGCGTCTTGAGGTCGGTCCAGTACTGCCACCCGGACGTCGCGTCGTGCCGGAACAGCGTGATGTTCGCGTCCGGCGTCGTCGTCTTGTACCAGAGCCCGAGGTCGTACTGCCTGCCCGCCGTCACCACCGGCGCGCATCCCGTGGACTCGGTGATCAGCGCCTTGCGGTCGCCGTCCACCCGTCGCGTCACGGTGACCTTCATGGCCTTCGAACCGGAGTGCGCGTCCGAAGTCGTCGTGAAGTCGAAGTCGTTGTCGCCCCAGCCGGACTTCTCCCAGCAGTACGGCATCCCGTCACCGCCCGCCGTCTCGACGCCCGGGTTGAGGACGAGGTTCGCGGCCTCAGCGGACTGCGGCGAGGTGAGCAACAGTCCGGCGGTCAGCGTTCCCACTCCGAGGAACGCGGTTCGTCTGCGGTGCTTGTTCACGCGGCTCTCCTCGGTGCTGTACGGCTCTCACGTCCCCGGCGCGGGAGGTAGACCAGGGCCTCGGTTCCGACGAAGCGCAGGACGAACGTCAGGACCAGCGCGAGCGCGGTCGCCGGTACCGCGCCCATGCCGAACTTGTGGACGAACAGGGCGATCAGCGGGATCCGCAGCACCAGGTCGGCGTTGGCGAGCAGCGCGAACCGGCCCGTCCGGTCCCACCAGCTGCGGTGCCTGCGCCGGTCGCGGAAGAGCAGGTGCTCGATCAGCAGGAAGTTCCAGGCCACGCCGAGCTGGTTGGCGAGGATCTCGGCCGGGACGTAGTGCAGGCCCGTCCTGGTGAGCGCCCACAGGCCGACCAGGTTCGGCACGAAACCGGTGGCGCCGATCAGACCGAAGACCACCATGCGCGCGACCGGCGACGCGGTGCGCAGCCCGAGCAGGTGGCGCAGGAAGCGAAAGCCCTCCTGCGCCGTCGACTTGGACTCCCCGGCGAACCGGTCCTGGAAGACGAACGGCACCTCGGTGACCTCGCGCGGACGGCTGCGTACGGCGAGTTCGAGCAGGATCTTGTAGCCGAGCGGCTTGAGCGCCTCCGCCGTCACCGCACTGCGCCGGATCGCGAAGAAGCCGCTCATCGGGTCGCTGATGCCGCGGAGTCTGCGCGGGAAGAGCGTCTTGGTCAGCCACGTCGCCCCGCGGGACACGGCGATGCGGTAGCCGCCCGCGAGTCCCTCGCGGCTGCCGCCCTTGATGTACCGGGAGGCGACGACGAGTCCGGCGTTCGCGCGCTCGCCGGTGCCAACCAACTCCGGTACCAGGGACGGCGGATGCTGGAGATCGCCGTCCATGACGACGACCCAGTCGGACGTCGCCGCCTTGATGCCCTCGACGACCGCGCCCCCGAGCCCGCCGACCGCCTCCTCCCGGTGCAGCACGGTCACCGGGAACGGGCAGTCCTGCGCCGCCTCGGAGATCACCTCGGGGTGTCGTCGGTGGAGTCGTCCACGAAGACGACCTCGCAGGGCAGACGGGCGGGCACCGATTCGGTGATCCGGTGCAGCAACTCCCGTACGTTCGCCGACTCGTTGAAGGTCGGTACGACGATGGTGACAGCGCCGGGCTCGGCGAGCTCCGCTCCGCGTACGGCCGGATCGCCCAACTCCCCGGGACTGTGAACTCTTGGCTCATCGCTGGGCTCCCACGGTCTCGGGCTGGATCTGCCGGATCTCGATGCGGTCGTCGCCGGTGCCGAAGGTGGCGACCGGGGTGGAGTGCTCGATCGCCGCCTTGACGTTGGGCAGGTCGACCGCGTCGCGCCGTACCGTCGGGGAGGCCACCACGTAGTCGATGTCCTTCCAGCCGTGCGGCATCGTCTTGGTGACGGCGGGGTCGAGGTCGGCCTTGTAGAACCAGATGACCCCGAGTCCGGGCCGGTACCCGGCGTGCACCAGGTCCAGCCAGAGCGCGTCGTCGACGAGGACCCGGGTGTCCTTCGGGTCCTTCACCTCGGTGGACAGCCACGTCGAGGCACCCCGGTAGGGCGCGTTGGCGTCGGCGGTCATCGCGGTGCGATCGCCGTCGTACCACTTCGGTAGGACATAGACGCCGGCCGCGATCGTCAGGACCACGGCGAGCGCGTACCGGCCCCCGGTGACGTACCGCTTCTCCTCTTCTCCGCGCCATCTGCGCAGCACCGCGTGGGCGACGGAGGCGGCGCCCCGGCCAGCACGAGGGCGAGGAAGGGGAGCGCGCCGATGATGTACATCGCGGGCAGATAGCCGTTGGGCCGCAGCGAGACCAGGGCGAGGATCGCCACCGTCATCGCCGGTCCGGCGAGGGAGCGGGCGGTGACCGACCAGCGCCAGGTGACCAGCAGGAGCACCGCCCCGGCGAGGCCGCCCAGCGGCAGGACACGGTCGTAGTACAGCCACGAGTGGAGGACGCCGTAGGAGCCGGAGGCCTGGTCGAGGATGAAGCCCGAACCCGGTCTGGTCATCTGGTACTTGAGGCCGTCCCACAGCGAGACATGGCCGCTGCCCGGCACCAACTCGCCCTTGAGCAGGGCGAAGAGGGGGTACGAGAAGCCGATCAGGACGCAGGCGGTGATGGCGCCGGTGAGCGCGAACTTGCGGGTGTCGCGGTGTCCGTGGCGCCACATGGTGACCAGCAGCGCGGGCAGGACGACGAGCATCGTCTCCTTGGTGAGGACCGAGGCCGCCCCGGCGAGACCTGCTCGAAAGTGGTGCCAGAGATGGCGACTTGGGGACGCGGCCAGGCAGAACGCGAGCAGCATCCACATCACAGCGATGTTGTCGAGGAAGATCTCCCGCTGGAGGATCACCGACAGCGGGGAGAGCCCGAAGAGCAGCATGGCCAGGCCCGCCGCCCAGCGCGGGAGCGAGAGCCGGCGGCCGAGGACGTAGACGAGGACCGCGCTGATCGCGCTGATGACCAGCATCGCGAGGCGCATGGTGCCGACGGTCATCGAGTCGGGGCTGAAGTGCGCCGGGATCCAGGTGAGCAGGGCGATCTGGATCCAGCCGAGGGGCGGGTGGTCGTACCAGTACGTGTAGTGGGCCAGTCCGGTGCCCTGCTGGACGGCCCAGGCCTGGGCGAGGTAGGTGCCCTCGTCGTCGCTGAGGGTCGGGTAGTCGGCGATGTTCCAGCCCTGCACGACGAGGATCGCGGCGAGGAGCAGGCCGCAGAGGAGGAGGTCGGGGCGGGAGGAACGCAGCCGTGAAGGGGGCGTTGTTCGGCCCGCCGAACCGGTTTCAGGCGCAGGCTGCCGCTGCGCGGGGACCGTGGTGGTCACCGCGGGAAGGGTGGAAGTCACGCAGGAACGTCCTCTCGGATCACTGCGGGTTCGGTGAGGTGCGCGCCGACGTGGGAGGTCAACTCCCAGTCGTTCCGGCCGCGTTGCTCACGCCAGACGGCGCGGATCGCGGCGCCGGCGAGCAGCACCTGGTAGAAGGGGCCGCCCACGACGAGCTTCAGGTAGTGGACGGCGCGGACGCGGAGTCCGTACTGCTTGCCGAAGTCGTGCAGGCCGACGATCTCGAACACGAAGGTGACGGCGGCGGTGACCAGCGGCAGGAAGGTGAGGAACGCGATGCCCACCGGCACGTCCAGGAAGAGCGCGACCGCCGCGTTCAGCGGGATGATCACCCCGGAGAATGCCTGCAGGAACGGCGTCATCAGCGTGTAGCGGGCGAGCAACCGCTGCCCGAATCCTGGGAGTTGTCGCCAGTCCTTCTTGCGGTAGACCTGAAGGAAGCCCTGGTTCCAGCGGGTTCGCTGCTTCAGCAACGACATCAGCGAGCCGGGGGTCTCCTCCCGGGTCACCATGTCGGAGTCGTAGGCGACGACGACCTTCTTGCCGACGCTGGACAGCCGGACGCCCAAGTCGCAGTCCTCGGCGAGGCAGTTGGGGTCCCAGCCGTCGGCCTCGCGCAGGGTGTCGGTGCGCACGAAGACGGTGTTGCCGCCCAGCGGGATGAACCCCTTCTGCGCGTGCAGATGCAGCCGGGACCTGAACCAGAAGAAGTACTCCAGGCAGTTGCGCAGGCTGTACCAGCTGGAGTGGAAGTTGATGAGCTGGACGCCCCCTGGACCACGTCCGCCCCCGTCGTGCGGAACGCGTGGTCGACGTGGGCGAGCAGCTCCGGATGGACCTGGTCCTCGGCGTCGAAGACCCCGACGACATCGCCGCGGCAGTGCGGCAGCGCCGTGTTCATGGCCTTCGGTTTGTTCTTCTTCTCGTGCGTGTCGACGACGACGCGGACGCGCGGGTCGCGCTCGGCGGCGCTGTTCGCCACCGCCGCGGTCTCGGGGTCGTCGTGCCCCACGATCACGATGATCTCGAAGTCGGTGTGCGTGGACTCCAGCAGCCGCTGGATGGTGTGGTCGAGCACGGCCTGTTCGTGCCGGGCCGGCAGCAGCAACGAGAACGAGACGTGCTCGTCCCCGTCCGGACTGCTGAATCGGGTGGAGGCGAGCACTTCGGGCGTACGCCACGCGTGCATCTGCCACCACAGGGTGAAGGCGGCCATCCAGAACAAGGCCAGCGAAACGACGGCGATGAAGACAGACGTCAGCACTACAGATCCCCCAGATCCCATACCCCCTGGCGCGACGGTGAGTTACGGCCGTCGCGTCACGGAGCAGAGACTATGGGCGATCTGTGAAGTGGACAGATGATTTCAGTGAAGAGCGTGTTTCGTCACCATGAGCCCCCACATGAGCATTTCTCGCACAGGTCGCGTTTGGGCGGGTTGCGGCCCTGACGTTTCACCTGCTCAGCGCGGTGCGCAGCCGCTCCTCGTCGGTCGTCGGCGCGTCACACGTGAAGTTACGGCAGACATACGCGGCCGGTTCACCGTCCACCAACGGCCGGTCCGCGAGCAGCGGCAACTCGCCACTCCCCGCGACCCCGAAGGCGACCACGGCCCCGGGAGCGGTCCCCAGAAGTGCCGTACGGTGCAAGGCCTTTGCTGCTTCGTCGTCGAGGGCCGGTCCTACGACGGCGACCTCGCGCGGCCCGTCGAGGTACGCCTCGGCGACCGCGAGCCCCCACCCGACGAACCGCGGCACGCGTGGCCCGAGCGCCTTCACAACCCCCAACGCCCTTTCCGCGGCGGTGCGATGGGGTTCGGCGCCGGTCTGCGCGGCATAGCTCAGCAGGGCACCGGCGGCGGCCGTCCAGCCGGACGGGGTGGCGTTGTCGGTCGGGTCCTGCGGTCGGCGGATCAGCTGCTCGGCATCGGCGGCGGTGTCGTAGAGCGCCCCGGATTCATCGACGAACCCGGTGAGGACGTGGTCGAGCAGGAACCCGGCGAACTCCAGCCAGACCCCCTCCCCGTGACCGACGCCAGCGCGAGGAAGCCCTCCGCGACATCGGCGTAGTCCTCCAACACCCCGGCGTTCGCACCGACTTGGCCGTCCTTGCTGGTGCGGGCGAGCTTGGCGTGCTCGTCCAGGTGCAGGCGTACGAGGAGATCGGCGGCGGAGACGGCGGCCTCGACCAGGTCGGGGCGGTCGAAGTAGGCGCCGGTCTCGGCGAGCGCGGCGATGGCGAGGCCGTTCCAGGCGGCGACCACCTTGTCGTCGCGGCCGGGGGGGGGCGCCGTGAACGGGCGTCCAGGAGACGGCTCTTGATCGAGGCGATCCTGTCGGCGTCGAAGACCCCTTCGTCCTGCGGGAGTTGGAGAACGGACTGCCCTTCCTCGAAGGTCCCGTCCTCGGTCACCCCGAAGTACTGGGCGGCGAGTCCGCCCTCCTCCTCGCCCAGGACCTCGGTGAGCTGCGCGGGAGTCCAGACGTAGTAGGCGCCCTCGACGTGCTTGCCGGTCCCGTCGTCGCTGTCGGCGTCGAGGGCGGAGGCGAACCCGCCCTCGGTGGTGCGGAGTTCACGCACGAGGAAGTCGGCGGTCTCCACGGCGACACGGCGGGCGAGGTCGGAACCGGTGCTGCGCCACAGATGGGCGTAGACCCGGCAGAGCAGGGCGTTGTCGTAGAGCATCTTCTCGAAGTGCGGGACGGTCCACTCGCGGTCGACGGAGTAGCGCGCGAAGCCGCCGGCGAGCTGGTCGTAGATGCCACCGCGGGCCATGCGCTCGCAGGTGTCCCGGGCCATCTCCAGGGCGCCCTCGGCGCCGGTGCGGGCGTGGTGGCGGAGCAGGAACTCCAGGGCCATGGACGGCGGGAACTTGGGTGCGCCGCCGAATCCGCCGCGCTGCGGGTCGTACTCGCGGGTGAGGCCGAGGAGGGCGCCGGACAGCTCCTCCTCGCCGGGGGCCTCGGTGCTGCCGTAGTCGATCTCGCGCTGGGACAGGTCCCGGGTGATCTTCCCGGCGACCTCGGCGACCTCGTCCCGCCGGTCGGTCCAGGCGCTGCGCACGCCCTCGAGGACCTGCCGGAAGGAGGGCATGCCGTGGCGGGGCGCGGGCGGGAAGTACGTGCCGAAGTAGAAGGGTTCGGCGTCCGGGGTGAGGAACACGGTCATGGGCCAGCCGCCCTGGCCGGTGGCCGCCTGCACGGCCTCCATGTAGACGGCGTCCACGTCCGGGCGCTCCTCGCGGTCGACCTTGACGCTGACGAAGTGCTCGTTGAGGTAGTCGGCGGTGGCCTGGTCCTCGAAGGACTCGTGGGCCATGACGTGACACCAGTGACAGCTGCTGTAGCCGACGCTGAGCAGCACCGGTCTGTTCGTCCTCCGCGCCTCCTCGAAGGCCTCGGCCGACCAGGGCCACCAGGCGACGGGGTTGTCGGCGTGCTGGAGGAGGTAGGGGACGTCTCGTGGGCCAGTCGGTTCGGCATACCCCCATCGTGCCTGACCGGAGCCGGGGCCCGCGGGACCGGCCGCCGGTTCCGTTTCCGGTTCCGTTTCCGGTTCCGGTCGGCGAACGGGTGATCGTCGCCCTCTCGCGCTCGCGCGCTCGCCGAAGGACACTCGTAGGCAAGGGAGTTGCCGCCTGAGGGGGACGTGACATGCGGAAGGCCATCGGACCGATGCCGAGCGGCTGCTGGCTCGGGCCGTGGAGGAGGAGGTGCGGCGCTCCGGCGGGCGCACGGACGGGCAGGTGCTGCTGGCGCGGTCCCGGGCCGCTCTGGACGCCATGGCGGAGACGGCGGCCGAGGAGTACGCGGCCTACACGGGCGCGCTGGACGAGGCGTCGGCGGGGCAGCTCACCTTCGGGCAGCGGTACGCGAAGGAGGGCGGCGGAACTCCCTTGCTGGTGGCGGCCGTTGCCGCCGTCGCGGCGGTGGTCGCCGACCTCGCTCTCGGTACGGGGACCGGTACGGCGTTCGGTGCCGGGGTGACCGTCGGTGTCGTGGGTGCGGCGGCGACCGTCGTGAAGGTGACCGCGTCGCATCTGCCCGCCGCGCACCACCGCGCCGGTGCCGTGAGCCAGCCCGGCGGGCCCGAGCAGTTGCGGTTGCAGTGGCTGACGGCGCTGGAGGTGCGGGGCATCCGGCCGTTCCTCGACCAGCAGCGGGTGCTGGCCGCGTCGACCGGGCCGACGCGGAAGCCGGGGCCGCAGTTGCGCGGCGCGGACAAGAGCGCGGCAGCGCGGCGGGAGGAGTGTGCTGGAGCAGTCCTTCGGCCAACTCCCGGACGCGGCCGGCGTGTTCGCCGGGCGGCGGGCCGAACTGGCCCGCATCCGGCAGCTGGTGCATGCGGGGCGGGCGAGTACGGAGACCCGGCCGACCGTGGTCGTGCTGCACGGCGCGCCCGGTTCGGGGCGTACGACGCTCGCGGTGCGGGCCGCGCACGATCTGCGGGACCAGTTCCGCGGGGCCTGCGTGGTGGACCTGCGCGGCGACAGCCCGGGCGAGCCGCCGCTGCCCACCCGTGACGCCCTGCTGCACCTGCTGAACCGGCTCGGCGCGCCCCGTGAGCAGCTGCTGTTCCGCGAGCGGTCCTCACCCGACCAACAGGTCAAGCGGCTGGGCGAGTTGTACCACCAGCACCTGACCGGCCTGCCGGTGACGATCGTCCTGGACGACGCCTCCGACATCGCGCAGGTGGCCACGCTGGTGCCCGAGCGGTCGGACAGCCTGGTCGTGGTCACCGCCCGCAAGCCCCTCGACCTGCCCGCCGAACTCAGCGCCTGGGTGCACCAGTTGCCGGTGGAGCCGCTGGACGCGGCGGGCGCGGAGGAACTGCTCGGCGCGGCGGCACAGGACGGCTCGGAGCCGTACGACGCCGAATCCGCCGACCGGATCAGGGAGTTGTGCGGCGGGCTGCCGCTGGCGCTGCGGATCGCGGGCTCGTCCCTCGGCACGCGCTCACCGGGTCGACTCGCCACCGACCTCGGCGCGTACGGCCCGGTGGAGCCGGTCGAGCGGGCGCTGTGGCTGCGCTACACCGACCAGTCCGACCCGGCCCGCACGCTGCTGCGCCGGCTGGCGCTGGCCGGCCGGGCCTCGCTGGGGGCGGCAGCGGCGGCGGCCCTGCTGGGCGCCGACGAGACCGAGGCCACCCGCCAGCTGACGGCCCTGTCCCGGGCGGGTCTCATCGACCACGTCCGCGGCACCCGCTACCGCCTGCACGACCTGGTCCGCGCCTTCGCCCTGGCCCGCCTCCTCGACGAGGAGGATCCCTCGGAACGTACGGCCGCGCAGGAGCGGTTGATCGTGAATTACGGCGAACTCGCCGACTCCGTGCTGCGGTTGGTCGACGGCAACATGTCGACGCGCTCGGACCGCTTCGGCCCGCACGGCTTCACCTCGCTCGACGAGGCTCTGCGCTGGCTGGACGACGAGTCGAGCTTCATCACCTCGACGCTGCGGCACGCCGAGGGCGTCGACCAGGGCGCCGTACTGAACCTGCTGGGCGCACTCTGCGACTACTGCCTGCTGCGCGGCGACCTCTACCGCCTCGGTGAGATCAGCGAGTTGGCACAGGCCGTCGACCAGGGCCTCCTGGTCCGCTCGGTGCAGTGGCGCACCGGCATCGCGGCCCGGCAGCTCGGCGAACTCGACAAGGCGCGTACCACGCTGACCTCCGTCGTCGACCTCTACATGGAGGCCCATCACGACGCGGGCGCCGCCCGCGCCCTCTGCTCGCTCGGCATCACCCTCCACCACCAGGGCAACCTCACCGAGGCGGCGGCGAAACTCCGCGAGGCCCTCGACCTGCAGGCCCCGCCCCAACTCGCCACCGACCGCGCCTGGACCATGCACGCCCTGGCCGCCGTCGAACGCGACCGGGCCCGACTCCCGGAAGCCATGCGGCTGTTGACCGAGTCCCTGGTCCTGCACCGCGCCGGCGAATCCGTCCACGGCGAGGCCTGGGCCCACTTCCAGCTCGGCCAACTCGGCCTGCGGATGGGCGACATCCCGCGCGCCGAGTCCGAACTCACCACCGCCCTCGGCCTCTACGGCCGCACCCGCGACGCCCGCGGCGAGGCCTGGGCGCTGACCCAGCTGGCCCGCGCCCGCCTCGTCGCCGGCGACCCGTCCCCCGCCATCGACGGCCTGCGCCAGGCCGCCGCCCGGCACCGCGACAACGAGGACGCCCGCGGCGAGGCCTGGACGGTCTACTACCTCGGCCAGGCTCTGGAGGAGACCGGCAACCTGGACCTCGCGGTCCGCGAACTGGAACGCTCCCGCACGATGTTCTCCCGCATGCGCGACGTCTACGGCCTCGCCTGCGCCCGGCACCACTCGGCCCGCGTGACCCGCGACCAGCGCGCCGCCCAGACGGGTTCGCTGCGCAACTCCGGGTTCGCCCGCCAGCTGCTGGTCGACGCCCGCGCCGACTTCCAGCGCATCGGCGTCGCCCACGGCGAGGCGTGGACCTGCCTGGAGCTCGCGGTCGTCGACGCGGGCAACGCCCGTACCCAACAGGCACTGGCGCTGTGCGACGAGGCCGTAGGACTCTTCACCTCCTACGGCGACCACCGCGGCGAGGACTGGGCGCGGTTCCTGCGCTCCACGCTGCTGCCGTACGCGGCCCCCGGCGGGGTCGAGGTCGGGACGGCGGTCGCGCAGGAGGAACTGGCCCAGCTGTCCCGCACCCGTCATCCGTACCGCGACGCGAAACTCGACGACTACGTGGAGGCGTACCAGCTGCTGCTGGAGCGGGGCGTGAACCTGGACGCGGGATGGCAGGCCTGGCGACTCGGCATGGTGCCGAGCCGGCATGCGCGGAGGTGATGGGGGTGGCGGTGTCCGCCACCTCCTGAGGAAGGGGGTGGCGGTGTCCGGCACCCCTGAGGAAGGGGGTGGCGGTGTCCGGCACCCCTGAGCACCGCTCGCGCAGGCCGCCGGGTCAGCCCTGCTTGGCCTTGGGTTCCGCCGGGGTGGCGGCGGCCCCGGAGCCGGCCCGGGACTCGGCCTCGCCCTCGGCCTTCTCCCCGGACTCGGCCCGCGGATCCGAGGTCTCCTTGAAGTCGACCTTGTTCATCTGCTTGCTCATGGACTTCATCAGGCCCCAGACGGCCAGGGCCATCACCGCGAACACGATGAAGCCGAGGACGCCGGGGTGACCTTGTTCTCGTCGACCTCGGCGAGGGGGACCAGGTGCGTGATTGCCAGGGCTGCGCTTGAGCTCATGTCAGGCATTGTCGCGGATGCCCGCAAAGAGGTCGTCCTCGGGGAGGGACGTAGCGACGAGGGACTTCGCCAGCTCGTACTCCTCGGTCGGCCAGACCTCCTTCTGGATCTCCATCGGCACCCGGAACCAGCCGCCGTCGGGGTCGATCTGCGTGGCGTGCGCGAGCAGCGCCTTGTCGCGGATCTCGAAGAACTCGGCGCACGGGATGTGCGTGGTCAGCACCCGCTCCGTCCGCTCGGCCTCGCTCCACCGCTTCAGCCACTCCTCGTACGGCGACTCCAGGCCGCGCGCCAGCAGCGCGTTGTGCAGGGCCTCGGTGCGCTGCCGGTTGAAGCCCTGGTTGTAGTACAGCTTCTGCGGCTGGTACGCCGGGCCGTACTGCGACTCCGGGTACTTCTCGGTGTCCGTGGCGCCCTCGAAGGCCACCATCGAGATCTTGTGGGTCATGATGTGGTCGGGGTGCGGGTAGCCGCCGTTCTCGTCGTAGGTGGTGATCACCTGCGGGCGGAACGAACGGATCTGCTTCACCAGCTCGCCGGCCGCCTTGTCGACGTCCTCCAGCGCGAAGCAGCCCTCGGGCAGCGGCGGCAGCGGGTCGCCCTCGGGCAGCCCCGAGTCGACGAAGCCGAGCCACTCCTGCTTGATGCCGAGGATCTCGCGGGCCTCGTCCATCTCCTTCTTGCGCACCTCGTGGATGTGCTCCTCGATGTACGTGTCGCCCTGCAGCTTGGGGTTGAGGATGGAGCCGCGCTCCCCACCCGTGCAGGTCACGACCAGCACGTCCACCCCCTCGGACACGTACTTCGCCATGGTGGCCGCGCCCTTGCTCGACTCGTCGTCGGGGTGTGCGTGGACGGCCATCAGTCGCAGCTGGTCAGTCAAGACTCAATCCTCAGTAAGTCGGCGCCCCGGTGTCCTGGGGTGCGATCGGCGGCTTCTATAGTGACCGAATCCGGGGCGAATAATTCCGGGGCCCGCTTCTACGGCTCCTTGCCGAAAGGACGATCATGAGTACGGCGAGTGCGCGCCTGCCCGAGGGCCGTTACGGCCGCTCGTCGGACGAGCGTGCCGACCACAAGCTCAAGATCGCCGGCGCCGTCCTCGCGGCGCTGCTGCTCGCCCTCGTCGGGTACTTCGCCTACCACTACGTCGTCGAGGCCAAGATCAGCGCCGAGGTGATCACCTTCCAGGCCTCGGGCAACGAGGTCAGGGTGCATCTTGAGGTCCACAAGGACTCCGGGACCACCGGCTACTGCACCCTGCGCTCCCAGGCCGCCGACCAGTCCGAGGTGGGCCGCGCCGACTTCCGCTTCGGCGGCTCCGCGACCCGTATCGACCGGGTCGTCACCCTGCGCACCACGGCCAGGGGCACCACGGCCGAGCTGCTCGGGTGCCACGCCGACTGACGTCACCCTCGTTATGTAGGCGTTGACCTGCATAGACGTATTTCTGACGGCTTATGTCCTCCCCTGACGCCGTTGAATTGTTAGGCTCGTGGTTTCGCCCTTCCATGAAGGAACATTCTTCTGGGTAGGGCGATGCTTTGTATTCCCAGTACCTACGAGGAGCACCTGTGACCCAGACCAGCGAAGACGTCACCTGGCTCACGCAGGAGGCGTACACCAAGCTCAAGGACGAGCTGGAGTACCTGTCTGGTCCCGCGCGCGCCGAGATCACCGTGAAGATCGCGGCCGCTCGCGAGGAGGGCGACCTGCGCGAGAACGGCGGGTACCACGCGGCCAAGGAGGAGCAGGGCAAGCAGGAGCTCCGCATCCGCCAGCTGACCCAGCTCCTGGAGAAGGCCAAGGTCGGCGAGGCTCCGGCGTCGGCGGACGGCGCGGTCGCGCCCGGCATGGTCGTGACGATCGCCTTCGACGGTGACGAGGACGACACGACGACCTTCCTGCTCGCCTCGCGCGAATACGCGAGCGCCGACATCGAGACCTACTCGCCGCAGTCCCCGCTGGGCTCCGGCGTGCTGGGCCACAAGGTGGGCGAGGTCGCGCAGTACGAACTGCCCAACGGCAAGAAGGCCTCCGTGACGATCCTCAGCGCCGAGCCGTACAACGGCTGACCCTCAGGACCCGCCCTTCGACGAAGCCCCCGGCGACTCTGCGGCGCCGGGGCTTCGCCGTGCGCCCTCAGGCCGTCGCCGAGCGGTACTTCCGCACCGCGAGGGTCCGGAATATGAGGATGATCAGGACCGAGTAGATCAGTGAGGCCCAGACCGGATGCACCATGGGCCAGGCGTCCGAGGGCGACTGCCCCGGGTTGGCGAAGAGCACCCGGCAGGCCTGCACGGTGGCGCTGAAGGGGTTCCACTCGGCGATGTGGCGCAGCCAGGGGGTCATGTTGCTGGTGTCCACGAACGCGTTCGAGATGAACGTCACCGGGAAGAGCCAGATCAGTCCGCCGGAGGTGGCCGCCTCGGGCGTACGGACGCTGAGGCCGATCAGGGCGCCGATCCAGGTGAACGCGTACCCGAGCAGGAGCAGCAGCCCGAAGGCGCCGAGGACCTTGCCCGCGTTGGTGCCGCCGTCCGACCCGACCCGCCAGCCGACCAGCAGGGCGACTATCGCGAGGACCAGCAGGGTCAGCGCGGTCTGCACGAGGTCCGCGAGCGTCCGCCCGGTGAGCACGGCACCGCGCGCCATGGGCAGCGAGCGGAACCGGTCGATCAGGCCCTTGTGCATGTCGTCCGCGATGCCCGCGCCGGAACTGGCGGTGGCGAACGTGACGGTCTGCGCGAAGATGCCGGCCATCAGGAAGTTCTTGTAGTCGGTGGCGCTGGTGCTGCCGCCGATCTGCATGGAACCGCCGAAGACATAGGTGAACAGCACCACGAACATGATCGGCTGGATCAGTCCGAAGATGACCATCTCCGGGATGCGGGACATCCGGATGAGGTTGCGTTTGGCGACGACCAGCGAGTCGTGCACGGACTGGCCCAGCGCGCTGCTCGGCGCCGCGATCGGTGTGGCATCGGTGACGGCGCTCACTTCGCGGCCTCCTTCTTGTGCTTGCGGTCCTTGGGGTCCTGGGTGGCGTCCGTGCCGTTCTCCTCGGCCTTCTCCTCGGCCAGGTGGCCCGTCAGGGAGAGGAAGACGTCGTCGAGGGTGGGGCGGCGGAGGCCGATGTCGTCTATCTCGATGCCGCGGGAGTCGAGCTCGCGGATCACCTCGGCGAGGAGCTTCGCGCCGCCGGTGACGGGCACGGTGAGCTTGCGGGTGTGCTCCTCGACGGTGGTGTCGCCCTTGCCGAAGCCGAGCAGGATGTCGGAGGCGATCTGGATGTGGTCGCGCTCGTGCACGACGACCTCGACGCGCTCGCCGCCGGTGCGGGCCTTGAGCTGGTCCGAGGTGCCGCGGGCGATGACCCGGCCGTGGTCGACCACCGCGATGTCGTGCGCGAGGTGGTCGGCCTCCTCCAGATACTGGGTGGTCAGCAGGAGGGTCGTACCGCCGGAGACGAGCTGCTTGATGACCTCCCACAGCATCTGGCGGTTGCGCGGGTCGAGGCCGGTCGTCGGCTCGTCCATGAACATCACGGGCGGGGAGACGACGAGCGCCGCGGCCAGGTCGAGCCGGCGGCGCATGCCTCCGGAGTAGGTCTTGGCGGTGCGGTCGGCGGCGTCCGCGAGGTTGAACTGGTCGAGCAGCTGGTCGGCGCGGGCCTTCGCGGCCTTGGCCTTCATCTGGTAGAGCTGGCCGACCATCTGCAGGTTCTCCCTGCCGGTCAGGTATTCGTCGACCGCGGCGAACTGGCCGGAGAGGCCGATGGAGCGCCGCACTTCGTTGGGCTGCTTCAGCACGTCGAGGCCGGCCACGACCAGCTTGCCGCTGTCGGGGCGCAGCAGGGTGGTCAGACAGCGGACGGCGGTCGTCTTGCCCGCGCCGTTGGGCCCGAGGAGGCCCAGCACAGTGCCCTCGGGGACATCGAGGTCGACGCCGTCCAGAGCTTTCACATCGCCGAAGGTTTTCACCAGGCCTTCGGCATAGATGGCGCCTGGCATATCAGTCTCCACGTCGTCGGGGATTCTTTGAAAAGCCTAGATTTGTGTCTTTTGTTCTGCCCATGGGAGCGGCAGGCTGCTGCCTGCGGGCGACACGAGACACACCATAACGCGATGTATCGCGTCTCTCAACAGGTTTTCTCGAACGAGTGACGGGACGGGTGGCGAAGGGGCTGTGACCTCAGTCGATGACGGTGTAACCCGCGTCGCGGAGGGCGTGGCCGACCTCGGCGCAGTGCACCGGGCCCTTCGTCTCCAGATGCAGCTCGACCTCCGCCTCCGTGAGCCCGAGCCGTGGATCGGTCCGGACGTGGCTCACATCGAGGACGTTAGCGTCCACCACTGACAACACCCCGAGAAGCGTCGCGAGGGCGCCCGGCCGGTCCGTCAGCCGCAGCGTCACGGCCAGGTAGCGGCCCTGCGCGGACATGCCGTGGCGCAGGATGCGGTTGAGCAGCAGCGGGTCGACGTTCCCGCCGGACAGCAGCGCGACGACCGGCCCCTCGAAACCCCGCGGATCGCTCAGCAGCGCCGCGACGGGGCTGGCGCCGGCCGGCTCGACGACCAGCTTGGCCCGCTCCAGGCAGAGCAGCAGGGCGGCGGACAGCTCGTCCTCGGTGACCGTGCGGACCTCGTCGACGAGGTCCGCGACGATCCTGAACGGCACGTCGCCGGGGCGCCCGACCTTGATGCCGTCGGCCATCGTCGCCGGGTTCCGGACGGACAGCGGGCGCCCGGCGGCCAGTGAGGGCGGGAACGCGGCAGCGCCCGCCGCCTGGACGCCCACGATCCGCACGTCGGGCCGCAGCGCCTTCACGGCGACCGCGACTCCGGCCGCGAGCCCGCCGCCGCCGATGCCGACGACGATCGTCCGCACCTCCGGGCACTGGTCCAGGATCTCCAGGCCGACCGTGCCCTGGCCCGCGATGATGTCGGGGTGGTCGAAGGGGTGGATGAACACCGCGCCCGTCTCGTGGGCGTAGTCCTGCGCGGCGTGCAGCGTCTCGTCGACGACCTGGCCGTGCAGGCGCACCTCGGCGCCGTACTCCTTGGTGGCGCTGATCTTCGGGAGGGGCGCGCCCTTGGGCATGAACACCGTGGAGCGCACGCCCAGGAGTGCGGAGGCGAGGGCGACGCCCCCTGGGCGTGGTTCCCCGCGCTCGCGGCGACGACACCGGCGGCGCGCTCCTCCGGGAGCAGTCCTGCGATACGGACGTAGGCGCCCCGGAGTTTGAAGGAGCCGGTGCGCTGGAGGTTCTCGCACTTGAAGTGCACCGGCGAGCCGACGAGCTGGCTGAGGTGCCTGCTGCCTTCCATCGCGGTCACCCGCGCCACGCCCGTGAGCATCTTCTGGGCGCCGCGCACATCGTCGAGGGTGACGGGTCGCAAGGAGTCAGCCGTGCTGTAGCTCATGACTCAAGCATCGCAGTTCACAGGCGCGCGCCACGGCTGTGACCAACCTCCGAGACTGGTTTGCGCAGCCCCGGTACGGCCTGCCTTCCGGCCGCGTACCCTGTCCCCAACCCAGCACCCCTTCATGAAGCGAGCCTCCGGCCATGCCCACAACACCTGAAATGTCGATGGACATGACGACCGTCGGTGAACCCGGTCTCCTCGACACGCTGCAGCACGAGGTGGCGGTGTTCGCCCGCCGTGCCGAACAGACCCGGCTCGGTGGCGTCGGACAGGTGCGCAACTCCATGGACCGCGCCGCGTATCTGCTGCTCAACCGCCTGGACAAGGAAGGTCCGATGGGCGTCAAGGCGCTCGCCGCGAGCATGGGGATCGACTCCTCGACGGTCACCCGGCAGGTGGCGCCGCTCGTCGACACCGGGCTCGTCAAGCGCACCTCGCACCCCGAGGACGGCCGCGCTGTGGTGCTGCAGCTTTCCCCGCGCGGGCAGTCTCGGCTGGAGGAAGTGCGGTCCTCCCGGCGTCAGTTGATGGAAGAGCTGACACACGACTGGGCACCGGAGGAGCGCGAGGCGTTCTGCGCGCTCCTCACGCGCTTCAACAGCGCCCTCTCCGCGCGGATGGCCGTCCCGGGCACCGACACACCGTCCGCTTCCTGAAGGGCGCGGGTTCCTGAAGGGTGCGGAGCCCGGGCACCCGCGCGTGGCGCCCCGCTCCCGCCTTTCGTACCGAACTCTTGACCTCAGGACGGCCCTGGCCTCATATGAAACCGGGTCCTTCAGGGGGAGGGTGCGCGGTGCGAGAACGGCAGGCGTTCCAAGGCGCCCGCCGGGCCCGGGAGTTCGAGGCGTTCGTCGCGGGCGCGGCAGGGCGGCTGCTGCATGCCGCCACGCTGCTGACCGCGGAGGCCCCGGACGACAACCCGCGCGCGCGGCGCCTGTTGACGCTGTCCCTGGCACACACGTACGCGAGCTGGGACCGGCTGCGCGGCGAGGACCCGTACGACCGTGCCCGGCAGTATCTGGCGACCCGGTTCGCCCGCGCCGCCTGGCACCAGTACGGCGGCCTCGGCCGGGGCCGCCCCATCCCGGCAGCCCGCTGGCCGGCCTGGCACCAGGAGCGCCTGATCGTCGTCCTCAGGCTGTACGAGGGAGTCGCCGAGGAGCAGGCCGCCGCGCTGCTCGGGCTGCCCCGGAGCGGGTCCGGACGATCTGCGAGCGGGCGACGGCGCGGCTGCTGCATCCGCCGCGCGGTCCGGCGCCGAAGGTGGGCGGGGCCGAGGTGGTGCCGTCATGAGGCCCGGGAAGCGGTGGGACGGGGGTACCCGCGCGTGAACAGGCCCGAACGGGAAGCCGCCGTACGGCGGATCATGGACCGGACTCCGCCGCAGGTGCCGCCGGAGCTGTACGCGGAGGTCGTGCGGCGCGGCGGCCGGATGCTGCGGCGCAGAAGAGCCGCACGGCGGCTGCTGTGGCTGTTGCTGTGGATGGCAGTGGTGGCGTTCACCGTATGGGCGGTGATGGTCCATCCCTGGGTGGAGCCGCCGTCGGAGACGACCCCACCCCTGACGGGTTGGTGAGACCGGCCGCGGGCTAGCCCAGGGCCTGCTGCAGGTCCTCCAGGAGATCCTGCACGTTCTCGATGCCCACGGAGAGGCGCACGAGGTCGCCGGGAACCTCCAGGGCCGAGCCGGCCACGGACGCGTGCGTCATGCGTCCCGGGTGCTCGATCAGCGACTCGACGCCGCCCAGGGACTCGCCGAGCGTGAACACCTTGGCGCGGTTGCAGACCTCGACGGCCGCCTCTTCGCCGCCCTCGACCTGGAAGGAGACCATGCCGCCGAAGGCCCGCATCTGCTTGGCGGCGACCTCGTGACCGGGGTGGTCCGGGAGACCCGGGTAGAGGACGCGCGTCACGCGTGCGTGCCGGGTGAGCATGTCGGCGATCTTCGTGGCGTTCTCGCTGTGCCGGTCCATGCGCACCGACAGCGTCTTGGCGCCGCGCAGCACCAGCCACGAGTCGAAGGGGCCGGCGACCGCGCCCATCGCGTTCTGGTGGTAGGCCAGTTCGTCGCCGAGCGCCTCGTCGGCCGCGATCAGCGCGCCGCCGACCACGTCCGAGTGGCCGCCCATGTACTTGGTCAGGGAGTGCACGACGACGTCCGCGCCGAGGGACAGCGGCTGCTGGAGGTACGGCGTCGCGAAGGTGTTGTCGACGACGAGCTTCGCGCCCGCGTCCCGGGCGATCTGCGCGACGACCGCGATGTCGGTGATGCCGAGCAGCGGATTCGAGGGGGTCTCGACCCAGACGACCTTCGTCTTCGGGGTGAGGGCCGCCCGTACCGACGCCGGGTCGCTGGTGTCGGCGACCGACCACTCGACGCCCCACCGGGAGACGACCTTCGCGAAGAGACGGAAGGTGCCGCCGTACGCGTCGTTCGGGATGACGACGTGGTCGCCGGGGCTGAGCAGCGTACGCAACAGGCAGTCCTCGGCCGCCAGTCCGGACGCGAACGCGAGGCCGCGACGGCCGCCCTCGAGGGCGGCGAGGTTCTCTTCCAGGGCGGTCCTGGTGGGGTTGGCGCTGCGGCTGTACTCGTAGCCGCCGCGCAGACCGCCGACGCCGTCCTGCTTGTAGGTCGAGACCTGGTAGATCGGCGGGACCACCGCGCCGGTCAGGGGATCGGCGGTGTTGCCCGCGTGGATCGCGAGGGTCTCGAAGTGCTGACTGATGTGCCTGTCGCTCATGAGCCCCGAGCGTAGTGCGCTCGCGGGGTGCACGACGATCCGGAGGTTTTCCACAGGGCCGTAAGGCGGGCCGCCACCGGTTTTCCACAGGGCGGCGGATCGGGTTGGCCAATTGTCGGACGCGTCTGGTTCGCTTGAGGCATGGAGATTCTCTGGGTCCTGATGGCGCTGGTCTTGCTGGGCTTCGTGCTGGTCCCGTTCATGCGGCGCGGGCGCGGCATGATCGAGCGTGTCGCGCCGGGCCACCCGGACGCCGCGGACCCGGCGACGTACGGCTTCGTGCGCGAGGAGGAGCTGGACATCCGCATGCCCGGCCCCGATCAGGACCTGCTGGACGTCCTGGACCTGGTGCAGCGCACGCAGGACTACCGCGCGGCGATGCAGCTCCTGGCCGGCACCGAGATCACCGGTGAGCTGCGCTGGCAGCGCGTGCAGGCCTTCGCGGGCGCCGCGTCGCTGGAGCTGCAGCAGCGGCCCGGCGGGGTCAGCGAGACCCCGGGCGGGCAGTGGCTGCGGGTGTGGCGGCTCGAGCACCCGAAGGACGCGGGCGGCGCCGCCGTGCACGCGGAGTTCCTGGTGCAGCAGGCATGGCGTACGTCGACGCGGGGGACGGACGAGTTCCGGATCATCATGGAGGAGGCGCGGGAAGCCTGCGGGCAGGCGGCGCTGCTCTCCCCGGTGACCCCGTGCCGTACATCGTCGAGCTGTCGGTGGCACGCGGACTGACGTATCCGCAGCCGGAGTTCGAGCAGCTGTGGCTGAAGATTCTGGACCGCGCACCGGCGCACATGGGCGCGCATCTGGCGGCGCTGCACTACTGGTGCGAGAAGTGGCACGGCTCGCGCGAGCTGGCGAACTCCTTCGCGGAGGCCGCCGCCGCACGGGCCCCGCAGGGCTCCCTCCTCGCCGCGATGCCGCTCTTCGCGGTCTTCGAGCACCTGCCCGAGGTGAACCTGGTCAGCAGCTTCTACCAGAGCGAGGTCGTCGAGAAGGCGATCCACGGCGCCCTCTTCGCCGTCCACGCGGCCCGCCCCGACGACCCGATGCTGGCGCACGTCCGCCATCTCCTGGTCTTCTTCCTGGTCCGCGCGGAGCGCTGGTCCGAGGCGATGAACCAGCTCATACACATCGACGGCCATGTCGGGGCCCTGCCCTGGACCCTGTCGCCGGACCCGGCGGCGGAGTTCGCGGTGTACCGGGCGCTGGCGGTGGCGGGGTACGAGGCGAACGGGGGAGTCCGGCGAGCCTGCCGCACTGACGTGTCCCCGGGGTGTGCGGTGAGGGGGTCGTGCGGTGAGGGCGTTGTGCGGTGAGGGGGTCGCACCTGAGACGGTCGTACCTTCGCAAACGTGGCGGAATTCTCGGCGGCTCTCGCCCGTTCAGGACATACGGACCCGTGGTGAGGCCCGATTGGAGACCGTATGTTCCTGCACAGTCGTACACCCCAACTGCCGTCCCGCGAACAGGCTTTGCAGGGTCGGCCGGAGCGGATGTTCACGGTCCCCGATCGGCACACGGTCCTCGGGACGCCACTGCTCGGCCCCTACCCCGGGCACTTGGAGGTCGCCGATTTCGGAATGGGCTGCTTCTGGGGCGCGGAGCGGAAGTTCTGGCAGCTTCCGGTGGGCGTGTGGACGACACTGGTCGGCTACCAGGGCGGTTACACCGAGAACCCCATGTACGAGGAAGTCTGCTCGGGCCTGACCGGTCACACGGAGGCGGTCCGTGTGGTGTACGACCCGCAGCTGATCTCGTACGACAGGCTCCTGCAGACGTTCTGGGAATCACACAACCCGACCCAGGGCTTCCGCCAGGGCAACGACGTGGGCACGCAGTACCGTTCGGCGATCTACACCCACACCCCGGCCCAGGCAGCCGCGGCGGAGGCGTCGCGCACGGCCTATCAGCAGGTCCTCACGCGTTCGCGCTACGGCACGATCAGCACGGAGATACTCCCGGCCGAGGGACGGGAGTTCTATCCGGCCGAGGGTACCACCAGCAGTACCTCGACAAGAATCCGGCGGGGTACTGCGGGATCGGTGGGACCGGCGTGTCCTGCCCGATTGGTGTGGCGCCGACCGATGGCTGACGGCTCCGCGCCGACCGCGCAGCAGGCGTTCACCTCGTTGATGCGGGCGCGGATCGCACCGGGGCTGCGGGCGCTCGGCTTCAAGGGGTCGGGTCGGACGTACGAGCTGCCTCATCTGGAGACGTGGGCGCTGATCGGCTTCCAGAAGGCGGCGCACAGCACGGCGGAGCACATCGAGTTCACGGTCAACGTGACCGTGGCCGACAAGCGCGGCTGGGCCCAGGCACGCCGACGCGAACCACACCTGCCGGCCCGCCCCAGCCCGAACACGGTGTACGGCGCCGCGGCCTGGCACAGCCGTATAGGCAGGCTCCTCCCCGCGAACCGCGACACCTGGTGGACGATCTCGGCCACGACCGACCCCGAGCCGGTTGCCCGAGGTGTCATCAGCGCGGTGACGGAGTACGCGTTGCCTGCGATCAGGGAGCGGCGGCATGCGTGAGGGCGGGTGCGCCGCAGGGAGCCGTAGAGAGGCATGGAGAGACATAGAGAGCCGCAGGGAACGGTGCAGAACTGAAACGGTGCAGAACTGAAGGGCACCGCAGGCAACGGCAACGGCGGCCGAAAACCGGTGGCTTCGTGATCTGCTCCGCCCCCACCCTGTACGCCATGGAAGAACAACCGCAGCGCGGCATCCGCGCGGTCCACTCGGAAACCACGATCACCGTCTATCAGGCGTATCCCCGGAGATCGGCCTCCCTGCCGCGCGTGAGGGGCGGTTCGGCGGGGCGTGGAAGCGGGATCGGATGACGTGGATCAAGCCGTCGTTCCTGTGGATGATGTACCGCTGCGGCTGGGGCACGAAGGTGGGGCAGGAGACCGTCCTCGCTGTCGACATCACCCGCGAGGGTTTCGAGTGGGCGCTGCGGAACGCGTGTCTGTCGAGCTACGTTCGCGGGGTGCACCCCGATCTCGCCAGCTGGCAGCGGGAGTTGAGGAGTGCGCCCGCCCGTGTGCAGTGGGACCCGGAGCGGGATCTGCGCCTGCGACCGCTGTCGTACCGCTCGTTGCAGCTCGGGCTCTCCGGGGAGGCGGTACGGAGTTACGCGGACGAGTGGACGGTCGGCATCCGCGATGTGACGCCGCTGGCCCGGGAGATACACGCGCTCGTGAGCGGGGGCGACCTTGACTCGGCGGCGCGGTTGCTGCCCCGGGAACGTCCGTATCCCGTGGGCGACGAACTCCTTGCCCACCTGCGGGGTTGACGGACCGCTCCGCCCACCGGAGCACCTCGCCCACCGGGCGTCGTAGGCGTCTGCCCGTCTGGAACAGCGGGTGTGCCGCCGTTACGCTGCTTCGTCGTGACGAAGACGCGTCTCGACATCGCTCGGATCAGGGCGGCCCGGCGGGTGATCGACCCGGTGTTTCTCGACACTCCGCTGTATCGCTGCGAGGCGCTGGAGCCAGGGCTCGGGTGTGCGGTGAGTATCAAGCTGGAGACGGCCAACCCGGTGCGGAGTTTCAAGGGGCGCGGTACCGAGGTGGTCGCGAGTCTGCTTGCCGAGCGGGGGCCGCGGAGCGTGGTGTGTGCCAGTGCGGGCAATCTCGGGCAGGCCCTCGCGTGGTCCGGTCGTGGCCGGGGGCTCGAGGTGACCGTCGTGGCGTCCCGTTTCGCGACGGCGGCCAAGTTGGATCGTATCCGTGCGCTGGGTGCTCGGCTGGAACTGGTGGACGGAGACCACGAGTTGGCGCGCGAGCGGGCGGCGGCCATCGCGGGGTACGAGGGCATCCGGTTGGTCGAGGACAGTCTGGACCTCGAGACGTGCGAGGGTGCGGCGACCATCGGTCTGGAGCTGGTGGAGGCGCTGGGGCAGGCGGAGTTGACGGAACCCACCGAACCCACCGAACCCATTGAATCCACTGAACCCACTGAACTGGCGGACACCGCGCGGTCGTTCGACGCCGTGCTGATCGCGCTCGGTGGTGGGGCGCTGGCCACCGGCGTCGGGCATGTGATGAAGGCACTGGCGCCGAGTGTCGAGGTGATCTGCGTCCAGCCGTCGGGCGCGCCGGCGATGACGCGGTCGTGGCACGCGCGCCGTGTCGTCACCACGGACTCGACCGACACCATCGCCGACGGTGTCGCCGGCCGGTACCCCATCCCGGCCGTCCTGGACGATCTCCTGCTGGTCGCCGACGACGCGGTCCTCGTCGGCGAGGCGTCGATCGTCGCCGGGGTGCGGATGCTCCACGACCACGCGGGGCTTGTCGTCGAGCCGTCGGCCGCGCTCGGCATCGCGGCGGTCCTGGAGGACCGGGACCGTTTCGCCGGTCGGCATGTGGTCACCGTGGTGTGCGGCAGCAATGTGGATACGGATGCCTATCGGCGGTGGGTCGGCGGGGACACGTCAACCGGTCATGACAGCTGCCTGGCGGGCCGGCCCCGCCAACGCCCGACTCCCAGCCCGTCCAAGCCCAGCGGCCCAGCCGTGAAAAACAGGGCGCCCAGCCCGTAAGAGCCCAGCGGCACAGTCGTAGAAGCGAGCCACCCGTCTCGGCCAATGCCCGGCCGCCCAGCTCGCCAAAGCCCGCCACCCGCCCGCGGGGAACTCAGCCGCCCCATCCCGCCAAGGCCCAGCCCACCATCCCGCGAAAGCCCAGCGGCCCAGCCCACAAGAGCCAGGCCACCGAACCCAGTCAACGCTCAGCCCCGCCGAACCCGAGGGCCGAATCCCACCGCCGGACCCGACGGCCGAACCCGACCCACCTCTCCCGCTCAGCCCTCCGTGCGAGCCGGCAGTCGCCACCCCGGGCGGGGGAAGTGGCAGGTGTAGCCGTCTGGGTAGCGCTGGAGGTAGTCCTGGTGCTCCGGCTCCGCCTCCCAGAACGGGCCGACCGGCTCCACCTCGGTGACGACCTTGCCCGGCCAGAGGCCCGACGCGTCGACGTCCGCGATCGTGTCCTCGGCGATGCGCTTCTGCTCGTCGTCGACGTAGTAGATCGCGGAGCGGTAGCTGAGGCCGATGTCGTTGCCCTGGCGGTTCTTGGTGCTCGGGTCGTGGATCTGGAAGAAGAACTCCAGGAGCGCGCGGTAGTCGGTCTGCTCCGGGTCGAAGAGGATCTCGATGGCCTCCGCGTGCGTCCCATGGTTACGGTACGTAGCGTTCGGCACGTCCCCGCCGGTGTAACCGACCCGGGTCGCCGTCACGCCCGGGAGCCGGCGGACCAGCTCCTCCATCCCCAGAAGCACCCGCCCGCCAGCACGGCCCTCTGCGTCTGCGCAGCCATTGCGACCCTCCAATTTCCGTCACTCGGTCACTGGGGCTGCTCGGCACATACCTCACCGGCGCCCTTTACCCAGTGTGCTCAACACACGAGGGCCCCGGCGATTCCGCGACCGACCCGCCCTCGCCCTACCGCCGCCGCGCCCCGCCTCACGACCGTACCGCCCCGTCCCTACGGCCGCCCGGCCTTCCCACTCGCACCCGACCGCACCGCCTGCCGCCCGCACCGACCCGCCTCCGCAGCACCGTGCCTTCCGAGTGCACCAGCCCTCCCCGAGTGCACCACCCTCCACCGCACCGCCCCTCCACCGCCCCGCCCCGCCCCCGCGGCGCCATGCCCCCGACTGCACCAGCCCTCCCCGACCGCACCAGCCCACCCTCCGCCCCCGACCGACCCCCTCCCCAAAACCACCCCCGTAGCCCCCAGCCCCCGGCCCCCGCCCTACCCCACCACCCCAAACCCCCAACCCGCTCCTCCAACAGCTCCGCCAACCGCAACGGCGTCCGGTCCTCCCACATCGGCCCGATGATCTGCACCCCCACCGGCAGCCCTCGGGTGAGCGGCCCGTCGGTACCGCCGTGGCGGGCAGGCCGGGCATGGTCGCGACGCCTGCCCAGACGAGCTGGTCGAAGTACGGGTACTCGACGCCGTCGATGTCGAGGCGGCGCTGCTCGCCGTCGGGGTTGTGGTCGTGCGGGAACGCGGGTGTCGGCGTGACGGGACACACCACCGCGTCGAACGACGCGAAGAGCCGCCGCCAGCCCTGCCGATGCCGTTCGCGGTGGCCGTTCGCCTCGATCCAGTCGCGGTGGCTGAACACCAGGCCGCGCACCCGCGCCGCGTCGAGCCCCTGGTCGTCCGTCCCCAGCGCGGCGGCACGGGTCCGCCACTCCTCGTAGAACTCGACGGGGAAGCGCGCGGAGAAGCCCGCGAACAGGAGCTGGGTGTAGAGCAGCGCCGCCTCGGTCGGGTCGGGGAGCAGCGCGCTGTGCCGTTCGACGCGGGCGCCGGCGTCGGCCAGCGCGCCCGCGACCCGGTCCACGCCCGCCCGTACCGCGGAACCGGTCGGGATGAGCGGGTGGTCGTCGAGGACGAGGACGCGGAAGTCGCCGAGCCGGTCGTGGCGGGCGGGCGGCAGGGTCAGGCCGTAGGCCACGCCGAGCGTCAGCGGGTCCGGGCCGGCCATGACGTCGAGCAGAAGGGTGAGGTCGCGGGCGCTGCGTGCCATCGGGCCGACGACCGCGAGGTCGGGCTCGGCGGGGTACGGCGGCGCGGTCGGCGGGACCATGCCCCGGCTGGGTGCCAGGCCGAGGGTCGGCTTGTGGGCGTAGACGCCGCAGAAGTGGGCGGGGGTGCGCAGCGAACCGGCGATGTCCGACCCGATGGACAGCGCGCCGAACCCGGCCGCCAGGGCCGCCGCCGATCCGCCGGAGGAACCGCCCGACGTACGGGTGTGGTCCCAGGGGTTGTTGGTGGTGCCGTAGATGTCGTTGAAGCTCTGCACGTCCTGGAGGGCCGGCGGCACGTTGGTCTTGCCGAGGATCACCGCGCCCGCCTCCCTGAGCCGCGACACCTGCACCGCGTCCTCGGCGGGGATGTGGTCCCGGTGTGCCGGGATGCCCCAGGTCGTGGGCAGCCCGGCGATGTCGTACGACTCCTTGACCGTCACCGGCAGCCCGAGCAGCGGCCGGTCCTCGCCTCGGGCGCGTGCCTCGTCGGCGGCGTGTGCGGCGGTCCGTGCCCGGTCGAAGTCCGGTACGCAGATGGCGTTGATGGCCTTGTCGTCCCGCTCGATCCGGGTGATCGCCTCGTCGGTCAGTTCCACCGAGGAGACGTCACCGGCGCGCAGCGCGGCCATGAGTTCCTCGGCCGTCGGAAAGTTCTGAGCATCCATGGAATCGACCGTAACGACCACCCGGATGAGCCACGAAATGCCTTTCCGTACAAGGGATTTGAGGCCACCGGCGTGCCCCGAGGACTCGCCGTCCCCTCGGTACCGCTCCACGCCTCTCTCAGTACCGAACCCCACTCGCCGCCAACGGCGGATACACCGCGCTCGCCACCCCGTCCACCGTCGCCCCCGCGTACTTGAGCATGTCGCCGACCTGGCGGTTGAGGTCGTAGGGGAAGTTGAGGGTCGGGGTGGACACCTCGTCGAGCGTGGCGGTCTGGGCCGGGGTGAGGTGGAGGTCCAGGGCCGCGAGGTTGGCCTCCAGGTGGGCGAGGGTGCGGGGGCCGATGAGGGTGGACGTGATGCCGGGGCGCGACCGGACCCAGGACAGCGCTACGGCGGCGGAGGTCGCGCCCGTCTCCCGTGCCACCTCGGCGACCGCGTCGATCACCGTGAACTGGGCGGGAGTTGGGGCGCCGAGGACCGCGGAGCGCCTGGTGTCGGCGGGAGTTGACTGCTCGCGCGTGTATGTCCCCGACAGATAGCCGCTCTTGAGGGGCTCCACGGCAGCACGCCCATCCCCGCGTCTCGACCGGGGTCGAGCGGTCGTGGTTGTGCAGCCAGTACAGGTCGAGGTAGTCGGTGCGGAGGCGGCGCAGCGAGTCCTCCAGCTGACCGATGATCGCCTTGCGGCTCGCTCCGCCGCCGTTCGGGTCGCCGAGGTGGAGGTTGCCGTAGAACTTGGTGGCCACGACGAGGCGGTCGCGCAGGGCGGGGCGGGCGGCGAGGAAGTCGCCGAGGATCGCCTCGGAGTGGCCGTTCGTGTAGAGGTTCGCGGTGTCGACGAAGTTGCCGCCGCGGTCGAGGTAGCTCTGGAGGATCCTCTCCGACTCCTCGACGCCGCTGCCGAAGCCGCCGTCCTCGCCGAAGTTCATCGCGCCCAGGCAGAAGGGGCTCACCTTGAGGCCGGAACGGCCGAGTCCGACGTACGAGTCGAGTGCCATGGAATGCTCCTGTGGGGAGTCGCTGGGAAACCGACTCCTCAAGGACACCACCGTGACCTGCGGAAATGTTAGACCGATCCCACCGACCTCTTGCACGATCCTGCCGATCCGCCGCGCGGGCGGAAAGTGGTCCGCCGCGCGGGTGGACAGTGGCGTCCTCCGGTCGGCAAAAGAGTGTGACAGGGGCCGCGGCGACGGGATTTGATGCCCCCGTGGACGAGCCGAGCGAACCCAGCCAAGCCAGCGCCTTCCTCCCCAGCACCTTCCTCATCGGCGGTGGGTGGGGCGACCCCGGCGTCTACGAACCCTTCCTCCGCGCGGCGACCAACGCCCCCGGATCCACACCCCGCATCGCCTGCGTGATCCTCGACGAGGGCGAAGACGACGGGGAGCGTCAATTCGCGCGCTACGACGAGGCGTTGAGGAGTGCGGGCGACTGCACCCCCGTACCGGTACTCGTGCCGATCGGCGCCCGCTTCGACGTCGAGGCGGCAGCGGACGTGGACGGGCTGCTGGTCTGTGGTGGGCTGACGCCCGCGTATCAGGACGCCTTCGCGGAGTGTCTCGACCGGTTGCCACGGCTGCTCGCCGAAAAACGCATCCCCTACGCCGGGTTCTCCGCCGGTGCCGCGCTCGCCGCGCGGGCCGCTGTCGTCGGGGGTGGCTGCTCGACGGGGTCGCGGTGTGTCCGGAGGACACCGGTGAGGACCTGGACGAACTCGCCGTACGGGACGGGTTGGGGCTGGTGTCCTTCGCCGTGGACGCGCACGCGGCGCAGTGGGGACGCTGCCCCGGCTGATCGCCGCCGTCACCCGGTACCGGCTCCCGCACGGCGTCGCCGTAGACGAGAACACGCTGGTCGAGGTGGCGGCGGACGGTCGCGCCCACGTGTCGGGACTGGGGCGCGCGCACTCCGTACGGCCGGCCGGTGCCGGTGCCGGTGCCGAGGGCGGTGCCGGTGCCGGTGCCGAGGGCGGTGCCGGTGCCGGTGCCGAGGGCGGTGCCGGTGCCGGTGCCGAGGGCGGTGCCGGTGCCGGTGCCGAGGGCGGTGGTGTGATCGTGCGGTCCTACGGGGCCGGCGAGTCGTTCCTCACAGGTCCCACCGGTCTCACCGGTCTCACCGGGTGAGTCCGCTGCCGTAAGGCCGGGTCAGGATCTCCAGGACGTGTCCGTTCGGGTCGTCGAAATAGACGCCGCGGCCACCGTCGTTCGTGTTGATCTCGCCCTCGCGGCGATGCGCCGGGTCCGCCCAGTACGTGAGCCCCGCCGCCTGGATGCGACCGAAAATCGCGTCGAAGTCGTCCTCCGAGACCAGGAACGCGTAGTGCTGCGAGGCGATCTCGGCGAAGCCCGAACCGGGCTGGTCCATGTAGTCGAGGGTCACCCCGTTCGGGATCGCGACCGGGATGAACGGGCCGTACTGCGGGCTCACTTGGAGCCCCAGCAGGTCGGCGAGGAATCGGGCCGACGTGTGTTTGTCGTGCGCGGCGACGATGGTGTGGTTCAGCTGCACGGTCATCGTGTGGGCCTCCTCGTGCCCAAGCTACTCCGACGGCAAGCTAAGGTAAGCCTTACCTGGCCAGTTTTGATCGGAGAGACAGTGATAGTGCGTGCGTTCAAGAGGAAGGCTGTCACGGCGATGGTCGCCGTGTCCGCCGTCGGGGGTTGCTGGCCGGTTGCTCGTCGTCGTCCGCCGACAACAATGCCGAGAAGTCGGGTGACGGTCGGCAGAACAGGGTGATCGGCGCCTCCGAGGGCCCGTCCGCCGCGCCGAGCACGCTGGAGACCGGCATGGGCTCGGACACCGACACCGACGGCACCTTCCCCCGCACCGTCACGCACTTCGAGGGCAGGACGACGATCAAGGCGAAGCCCACGAGGATCGCCGTGCTGAGCACCGGTCAGCTCGACGACCTGCTCTCCCTCGGTACGGTCCCGACGGCCACCACCCGCGCCGACAACGCCGGACTCGTCCCCGCCTACCTCGCGAACGCCTTCCCCTCCGACAAGTCGAGGCTCGCCGCGATGACCGACGCGGGCACCCGCCAGGCGCCCAACCTGGAGACCCTCGCCGCCGCGAAGCCCGACCTGATCCTCGCCAACGACTCGCTCGGCGACCTCTACCCCAAGCTGTCGAAGATCGCGCCGACCGTCATCACCGCGGGCAACGGCATCAACTGGAAGCGCGACCTCCTCCTCGTCGGCGACGCGATCGGCAAGGGCGGGCAGGCGCAGAAGCTGCTCGACGGGATCGTCGAGGACGCGGGCGAGAAGGGCGAGGCGCTGTCGAAGACCTCCGTGTCGATGCTGCGCTTCACGCCCGGCAGGACCCGGATGTTCGGCGTCTCCTCCTTCACCGGTTCCATCGCCGTCGACATGGGCCTCGACCGGCCCAAGTCCCAGCAGTTCCAGGCCATTTCGGAGGACATCGGCGCCGAGAGCATCGACAAGGCCGACGGTGACTGGATCTTCTACTCGGTCCAGGGCGACGCCTCCAGGACCGACGCCGCGAGCGTGCTCGCCGGACCGCTCTGGAAGTCGATGAGCGCGGTCAAGGCCGGCCACGCCGTGAAGGTCGACGACGACCCCTGGTACCTCAACGCGGGCCCGACCGCCGCGCGCCTCGTCGTCCTCCAACTCGCCGAGGACATCAGCAAGTAGAGCGACCCGAAGGACAGCGGAGAGTACGCAGTGAGCGTCACACGCCTCGCCTGGCCGGCGGCCACCCTCGCGGTGGCCGCCGCCGTGCTGCTCAGCCTCGCCGTCGGCACCCGCCCGGTCCCTCCGTCCGCCGTCCTCGACGCGCTTCTGCACGGCGGCAGTTCACCGGACGCGCTGGTCGTACGGTCGCTACGGCTGCCCCGCACCGAGATCGGCCTGACGGCGGGCGCGGCGCTCGGTGTCGCGGGCGCCGCGCTCCAGGCCGTCACCCGCAACCCGCTCGCCGACCCCGGCATCCTCGGCCTCAGCCAGGGCGCGGCGGCCGGCGTCGTCCTCGCCATCGCGACCGGCCTCGCGAGCGGTTTCAGCGGCTACGTCTGGTACGCCTTCGCCGGCGCCGTCCTCGCCGCCTGTCTCGTCTACGGCATCGCCGCGCGCGGCCGGGGCGGGGCCTCACCGGTCAAACTCGCCCTCGCCGGTACGGCGTTGTCGGCGATGACCGCCGGTGGTACGACCGTCGTCCTGACGTCGAGTTCGGCGACGCTGGACCAGTTCCGGTTCTGGCAGGTCGGCTCGCTGAGCGGCCGCGACGCGGACACGGTCGTGGAGATGCTGCCGTTCCTGGTGGCCGGGGCGCTGCTGGTGCTCGTCTGTGCGCGGGGGCTGGACGCGCTGGCCCTCGGGGACGAGACCGCGCGGGCGCTCGGGCATCGGGTGGGGTCGTACGGGTGTGTGCGGCGCTCGGGGCGACCCTGCTGGTGGCGTCCGCGGTGGCCGCCGCCGGACCGATCGCGTTCGTCGGCCTCGCCGTCCCGCATCTCGCCCGCCGCCTCACCTCCGGCGGCCACCGCAGCCTGCTCCCGCTGTCCGCCCTGCTCGGCGCCGCGCTGCTGGTCGGGGCGGATGTGGCGGGGCGGGTCGTGCGCTCCCCCTGCGGAGGTGCCGGCCGGGGTGATGACGGCGTTGGTGGGGTGCCGGTGCTGGTGGTCCTGGTACGGCGGAAGGCGACGGCCGTATGAGCCCCACCGGTGTCAGTGTCCTGCGCCCTCACCCCTCCGTCTCCCTTCTCCTGCACCGGCGTTCGGCCGCCGTAGCCGCAACTCTGCTTCTCCTGCTGGCCGTTGCGATGCTGGCCGCCGCCTGTCTCGGCCAGACCTACATCTCGCCCGGCGCGGTAGGGCACACCCTCCGCACCGGATCCGGTCCATACGACCTCGTCGTCAACGAGTTGCGGGTTCCCCGGATCGTGCTCGGCGCGCTGGTCGGTGTCGCGCTGGGCCTCGCCGGAGCGCTCGTGCAGACCGTCACCCGGAATCCGCTCGCCAGTCCGGACGTGATCGGGGTCGGACACGGTGCCGCCGCCGCGACCGTGCTCGCGCTGTCCGCGGGGCTCGTGAACTCGCCCAGTGCCATGCCCGCCGTCTCCGTGGTGGGCGGGCTCGTGGCCGCCGCGCTCGTGTACGCGCTGGCGTGGCGGCACGGGATGCAGCCAAGTCGGTTCGTGCTGACGGGAGTTGGGATCGGGGTCGCGCTGTCGGCCGTCGTGCAGCTGTATCTCTCGGACAGCGAGTTGCAGGAGGCCGAGACGGTCAAGCTGTGGCTGACCGGTTCCCTGAACGGGCGGGGCTGGGAGCAGGCGGCGCCCCTGGCCGTCGTACTGCTGGTGTGTCTGCCGGCGTTGGTGTGGGCGAGCCGTGCCGTGCGGCCGCTCGGGCTGGACGCCGACACCGCGGCCTCGCTGGGGTGCGGGTGGACCGGACTCGGCTGGCGGTGACCGTGCTCGGGGTGGTCTTGGCCGCGACAGCGACCGGGGCGGGCGGGCCGATCGGGTTCGTGGCGCTGACCGCGCCGCAGTTGGCGAGGCGGCTCACCCGTACGTCGCAACTGCCGTTGGTCTGCTCGGCGTTGACGGGCGCGGTGATCCTGGTGACCGCCGATCTCGCCGCGCGGACGATCCTGCCTCCGCTGGAGGTGCCGGTCGGCGCGCTGACGTCGTTGGTCGGAGGGCCGTACCTGCTGTGGCTGTTGGGGCGGAACCGGACGGGTGCCTGAGGTTCGTCGGCGGCCACAGCCCGGCGGGGGCCGGTCGCGCAGTTCCCCGCGCCCCTGGGGAGGGATGCGCCAGGCGTCTTCAAGGGTGCGGGGCTGTATCGCACGGCGAGAGCAACCCCGTGTCTTCAGGGGCGCGGGGAACTGCGCGAGCAACCACGACGCACCCGCAGCCGATCACGCATCCGCACTCGACCGCGCACCCACACCCGCCCGCGCACCGGACCCCGGAGCAGTGCGGCTCCGGGGTCCGGTGTGAAGCGACGCCGTCAGATCGTCGACGTGTCGATCACGAACCGGTAGCGGACGTCACTCGCCAGTACCCGCTCGTACGCCTCGTTGATCTGGTCCGCGGAGATGACCTCGATCTCGGCGCCGAAACCGTGCTCGGCGCAGAAGTCCAGCATCTCCTGGGTCTCCTGGATGCCGCCGATGCCGGAACCGGCCAGGGTCTTGCGGCCGCCGATCACGGAGAACAGGTTGAGGGAGACGGGCTCCTCGGGGCGCCCACGTTGACCAGCGCGCCGTCCGTCTTCAGCAGCGAGAGGTACGCGCCGAGGTCGAGCGGCGCCGACACGGTGGAGATGATCAGGTCGAGGGTGCCGCGCAGCTCCTCGAAGGTCTTCGGGTCGCTGGTCGCGTAGTAGTGGTCGGCGCCCAGCTTCAGGCCGTCCTCCTGCTTGCGCAGGGACTGCGAGAGGACGGTGACCTCCGCGCCGAGGGCGTGCGCGATCTTGACGCCCATGTGGCCGAGGCCGCCCATGCCGATGATCGCGACCTTCTTGCCGGGACCGGCGTTCCAGTGCTTCAGCGGCGAGTACGTGGTGATGCCGGCGCAGAGCAGCGGCGCCGCCACGTCGAGGGAGATGCCCTCGGGGATGCCGACGACGAAGTTCTCGTCGACGACGACCTTCTCGGAGTAGCCGCCGTAGGTGGGCTCGCCGTCCTTGCCGACGGAGTTGTACGTGCCGACGTTGCCGCCGGTGCAGTACTGCTCCAGGCCGGCCTTGCAGTTGTCGCACTCACGGCAGGAGTCGACCATGCAGCCGACGCCCACACGGTCGCCGACCTGGAACTTCGTGACCCCGGGGCCCACCTCGGAGACGATGCCGGCGATCTCGTGGCCCGGGACCATCGGGAAGATGGCCTCGCCCCAGCCCTCGCGGGCCTGGTGGATGTCCGAGTGGCAGATACCGGCGAACTTGATGTCGATCAGGACGTCGAACTCACGTACGGCCCGGCGCTCGATGGTGGTGCGCTCCAGGGGAGCCTTGGCGGCGGGGGCTGCGTATGCGGCGACTGTGGTCATGCCGGAACACTCTCCTAGCGGGGGTTTGTGCGCCCGGCCGCCTTCTGACCGGGCACGATGGCAAGCCTGCCCGAAAGTCCCGGGGCTACCCAGGCCACACTTCTGCGTACGTCCGCTGTGCCTACCACCAGCGAGGTCAGGCTCCCGGTCGTACGACCGGGAATACTGGACCGTATGGACGAACACCCCGAATCCGCCTCCGGGCCCGCAGACGCCGGTCCGCCGCTGGACCGGCGGGCCGAGCTGAGCGAGTTCCTGCGCACCCGGCGGGCCCGGCTGAAGCCCGAGGACGTGGGCCTGCCGGACTTCGGGCGGCACCGCAGGGTGCCCGGGCTGCGCCGCGAGGAGCTGGCGCAGCTGGCCGGGGTGTCGGTGGCGTACTACACCCGCCTGGAGCAGGGCAACGGGCGGAACGTGTCGGCGGAGGTCCTGGAGGCGATCGCCCGCGCGCTGCGGCTGTCCGACGCCGAGTCCTCGCACCTCACGCACCTCGCGAAGCCGAAGCACCTCAAGAAGAAGCCGTCGGCCCCCACCCAGCACGTCCGCGCTCCCGCTCCGGCAGCTGCTCGACGCGTTCGAGTCGGTCCCGGCGTACGTCACGGGCCGCCGCTCGGACATCCTGGCGTGGAACCGGATGGCCGCGGCCGTCTTCGGCGACTGGTCGGAGCTGGCGCCGCAGGACCGGAACTGGGCGCGGCTGGTGTTCCTGCGGCCCGAGTACCGGGAGCTGTTCGTGGAGTGGGACCAGAAGGCCTCGGACATCGTGAGCATGCTCCGCATGGACGCGGGCTGCCACCCGGACGACCCCGGCTCTCCGGTCTCGTGGGCGAACTCTCCGTGAAGAGCGAGGAGTTCAGGCGGCTGTGGGCCACTCATGACGTCAAGGAGAAGACGTACGGCGTGAAGCGCCTGCACCATCCGCTGGTCGGCGATCTCACGCTGCACTTCCACGGTTTCCGGCTGGACGACGGCTGTGAGACGAGCCTGATCACCTACCACGCGGAGCCGGACTCGCCGTCGGCCGACGCCCTGCGTCTGCTGGCGAGTTGGGGCACGGACGCGACCCGTGCGGGCGCGTCGACGCAGCGCCCCGATCTCACTCCGTGACGCCGAGGTCCGCCCGCATCAGCTGTCGCATCGCCGCCAACCGTGGTTCGGCGTCCTTGAGTTGGAGCAGTGACCCCTCGGCGCTCTCGCCGTCGCGGGCGAGGCCCCGGTCGAGTCGCTTCACGGCGGCGTCGACATCGGCGAGGACCTGGTTCACCGCGCGGGACGCGTCGAGGATCCGTTCGGGTACGACCATCTGCGCCTCGGCGTAGCGGTCCCGGTAGTCGCGGCGGGCCTCCTCCAGCTGGTCGCGCTCCAACTCGGTGTAGACGCCGTCGCGGAGCCGGTGCAGGGCGTCCTTGAGCAGCGTGTGGAACTGCCGCGAGGCCCTGTTCATCGCCGTGTAGGCGTCCCGCCGCTCCTCGAACCGCCGACTGCGCTCGTCGAGTTGGGCCTCGTCGGCGCGCTGCCGGGCGGTGAGGCGCTGGCTGAGGACGGGGGCGAAGAGGGTGCCGAGCACACCGACGACGGCGGTGATCATGGCGGTGACGGCGGCGGTCATGGGGTGACCCTATGGGACCCCGACACGCCGGTGTCACCCCTGGTAGGGCGGCATCGACCCCAGCCCCAGCGCGGCACCGGCTGCTCGGCGGGCGGCCGCGCGTCCGGGCCCGAGAAGTACACCGCCAGCCGCGTCCCCCACTCCACGTAGGCGAGGAACGCCGACCGGAACTCCGCGTCCGTCGGCAGGCCCGCGTCGTCGGCCGCGTCCTGGATGAGGTCGACCCAGCGGCGCCGCTGACGCTCGCTGATGTTCTTGCCGAAGTGTTTGGCGACCATGTGGCCGTGGCCGCCCTGGGTCGCGGAGTACGTCGCCGGGCCGCCGAAGACCTCGCCGAGCCAGAGGGCGACGTGCTCGGCGTGCTCGGGGGCCAGACCGGCGAAGAGCGGGGCGAGGAGGTCGTCCTTGAGCACCTTGTCGTAGAAGACCTCGGTCAGCCGGGAGAAGGCCTCGGCGCCGCCCGCCCAGTCGTAGGGGTGGGTACGGCCGATCCGTCGCCGCGCACCGGTGTCGGCCGATAGTGGCGCATCTCCTCGATGTGCTCGACGTACGGGCCGATCTCGGCGAGGAACGGCGGAAACAGCTCCGACCTGCGGAAGCCCTCCAGGTGTGCCTCGGTCGACGTCCAGGTGATGCGCAGGACGAAGTGCTCGGCGTCCTCCTCGCAGCGGGCCAGCTCGTACGCCACACACTGCGGGGCGGCGGCCAGCTGTCGTGCGGCACGGGTGTAGGCGGCCAGGAACTCCGCCGACCGCTCCTCGGGGACCCGGTACCGGATGTATTCCACGCTCTCGGCTGTCATGGAGTCACGGAAACACGAACGGCCCGCCGGAAGCTGCACTTCCGGCGGGCCGTTCGCTGTCGGCCTATTCAGGCACTAGCGGCTCACTTGCCGTAGAACGCGTTGTAGATCGAGATCGTCGACTTGTTGCCCTTCTTGTCGGCGATCTTCGCGTGGAACGAAATGGCCTTGCCCTTGGCCGGGTTGGTGACGGTGATCTTCCCGTTGACGACCGGGATCTTCTTCCAGGTCTGGCCGTAGTCGTACGACACCCACACGCCGAGGGACTTGAGGTTGCGGCCGGCCGCCGCGCCCTCGACGGTGACCGGGAAGGTGGCCTTCTTGCCCGCCGCGACGCGGCTGTCGAGGCCGGTCGTGGCGTTGAACCGGGCGGTGGAGACCGGGAGTTGGACCATGTTGGCGCCGGACGGCTTCTTCGAGGAGAAGGTCCAGCTCGCGTCGATGCGGGTGGAGGCGGCGGCTACCTTGACGCTCCGGATGACCGAAGTGGTCAGCTTGTAGGAGGCGTTGGCGGCCGGGACCTTGAATATCCCGTCCCCGAGCAGCGGGTCCTGGTTGGAGCCCACCTTCGTGCCGTTGCGGTACAGGGTCGTGTTGACCGAGGTGAACAGCGAAGAGCCCGCGTGCTGCGCGGAGTCGGCGAACAGCGGCACGATCCCGGAGATCTCGTTGCCGTTGCGGTAGACGCCGTAGACGTCGTCGAGGTGCGGGCCGAAGACGGCCGTGTTGAAGGTCCGGGTGTAGGTCTGGCCGGACTTGAAGGTCTCCGGGCTGTTCGAGACGTAGTAGGACTCGGCGATCGGGAAGCCCTCCGGGTCGAGCCCGGCGTCCTGCTCGAAGTCCAGTTCCCACTGGGCGCCGTTGATGGTGGAGACGTGCAGGACGCGGGTGCCGGGCAGCGGCTGCGGGCTGCCGATGCCGGAGGCGCCGGAGGAGTCGGGCAGGTAGCCGAAGGCGTTGAGCACGCCGGTCTTGCCGCTGGCGGCTGCGCCCATGCGGGCCTTCACCGTGGCGAGTTCACTCGCCTTGTAGTGCTTGGTGAAGCCGGTGGCGAGCTGCTTGACCTTGCCGCCGGTCGTGGTGTCGTACTGCTCGTCGGCGCCCTTGAGGAAGTGCGCGTCCCACTGCTCGGCCAGCGAGCCGTCGGTGATCTGCGGACCGAGGTGCGCGGAGCGGAAGTTGGCGTACGACTCCATGAGCCAGCCGAAGGAGGCGCCGCCGTCCGCTGTCGTGAGCGAGTAACTCGGCGACGCGAAGGCCGCCTTGGCGCCGGTGTCCGGCACGGTGACGTCGACGGGCTTGGTGGTGCGGGCGTCGAGCGTGACCGTGGTGTTCCGGTCGATGGTCAGCTTGGGCTGGGCGATCCAGTCGGCGCCCTTGGAGAAGTCGTCCGGGTCCACGAAGACGCCGGTGTCGAGGACGTAACCGCCCTTGGGGACACGGACCTTGACGGTGCCGGAGGCGTCGTAGGGAGCGGCGAAGGTGTCCGCGCCGAGGCCGGACAGGCCCGCGACCGTGGCCGTGTAGTACTTGGCGGGGGTGCCGTCCCGGTTGATGAACTTCAACGTGAGGTCGTACGACTGGACTTCGCGCACCACGGCCGCGGCGGTACGGACGCTCTGCCCGCCGCCGGTCGCCGTGACGTACGCGGAGTAGGCGCCGTCGAGCGTGCCGCCCAGCTTGGTGTTGACGGTCAGGCCGACCGGGGCCGTGCCGCCCGCCGGTACGGTCACCGATGTCTTGGCGAGCTTGAAGAAGCCCGAAGGAGCCGCCTGGCCCTTGGGGTTGGTGGCGGCCACCGTGAGCTTGAGGGTGACGGCGGTGGTGCCGAGGTTGCGGTAGGTGACCTGCTTGGTGACCGGGGTGTCGTCGGTGTGCGGCCACTGCTGGACGCCGAAGCTCTCCGACACCGGGTCGGCGATGACGCTCTGCTTGATGGCCTTGTCGACGGCGATCCGGCCCGAACCCTGCTGGAACGGCGTGTAGTTGCCGCCCTTCGCGGACCCGGTGAGCGCGCCCTTCAGCTCGGCGTAGCCCCAAGTGGGGTGTTCCTGCTTGAGGATGGCGGCGGCACCGGCGACGTGCGGGGTCGCCATCGACGTACCCGAGATGGTGAGGTAGCCGGGCGGGTTCTCGCCGACCTCCTTGTCGATGACGCTGCCCGGGGCCGCGGCGGCGGTGATGTCGACGCCCGGCGCGGTGACGTCCGGCTTGATGGCTCCGTCGCCGACGCGCGCGGCCGGTGGAGGAGAAGTCGGCGAGCTTGTCGTTGCCGTCGACGGCGCCGACGGTGAGGGCCGCGTCGGCGCTGCCGGGTGAACCGATCGACTCGGGGCCCTCGTTGCCCGCGGCGATCGCGAACAGGATGCCCTTCTCGGCGGAGAGCTTGTTGACCTCCGCCTCCAACGGGTCGATTCCCGGGGTGTCCTGGCCGCCGAGGCTCAAGTTGACGATGTCGGCACCCTGTTGGGCCGCCCACTCCATGCCGGCGAGGATGCCGGAGTCGTCGCCTGAGCCGTTGTCGTCGAGGACCTTGCCGTTGAGGATCTTCGCGTCGGGCGCGACACCCTTGTACTTGCCGTGCGACTTGGCGCCGGTGCCCGCAGCGATCGAGGCGACGTGCGTGCCGTGACCGAAGTGGTCGTTCGCGTCGGCGGCCGTGGAGAAGTTCTTGGACTCGATGACCTGGGTCTTCAGGTCCGGGTGGTCGGCGTCGACTCCCGTGTCCAGTACGGCGATCTTGACGCCCTTGCCCGTGTACCCGGCCGCCCACGCCTTCGGGGCGCCGATCTGCGGCACGGACTTGTCGAGGCTGGCCTTGCGGACGCCGTCGAGCCAGACGTGCGCGATGCCGGCCGCCGACCGGTCGCCGTTGGTGACGGCCTTCCACAGCTCGGGCGCGTCCTGCTGCGGGGTCTGGACGGCGTCGGCGTTCAGCGTCTTTAGGGACTGGCGCAGCCTGCCCGCGTCCCGGACGTCGGCCTTGGTCGCGGTGGCCGCGCCCTGGTAGCCGACGATAACCTTCAGACCGGACTTCTGCGAGGCGCGCTCCGCCGACTTGTTGAGCTCGGTGATGTCGAAGAGCCGCTGGTCGAGCTTGCCGGACGCGATCAGCCGGGCCGCGTCCACGGGTATGACGAGCGTGTGCCCGTCGAGCTTGCGGACCTGAACGGGTATGTGTTCACGGCCCTTTGCCGGCTCCAGACCGGCGACCCGGCCCTTCGCGTCGACGGTGACGCGGTCGCCGGTGATCAGGGTGATGTGGTGGCTGCCCTTGACCCGCGCCTGGGCGGCCCCGAGTTGGGCGGCACCGGCCGCACTCGGTTCGGGCTTCGCCGACGCCGGGCTGGTCATTCCGGCGGCGAGGGCTACGGCGGCGGACGCGGCGACGGTGGCCGCGCACGCTCTCTTCACGTGTCTGCGCAAGGCTCCCCCTGGAGCTGAGGTACCGGGCGAATTCCCCGTTCACCCGACCGGGGAAAGCCCGCACACCTGTGCGTGACACCCCGGAATACGCAGTATGCCGAGGGGTGATCACCCGCTCAAGAGATGAGAGGAGGGTGAGAAAGCGCGGCCGCGAACTGTTACGCCGTCGCCCGGACTCCGTTACGCAGTCGACGGGTGAAGGCTGCGAGAACTCGGCTAGGGGGCCGCCGAGTCACTCATCCGGGCGCCGAACTCCCCTACTCGGCAACGGAGTTGCTCGGAACCGACATCGGGATCATTTTGACCCGGCGTTCTCCTTCACCGTGATCTTGCCCTTGCGGATGGTCGCGAGACGCGGGGCCTTCTTCGCGATGGCGGAGTCGTGGGTGACCATGATGAAGGTCAGCCCGTGCTCCTTCCACATGCGCTCCAGTACGTCCATGATCTCGTCGCGCATCGACTCGTCGAGGTTGCCGGTCGGTTCGTCCGCGAGGAGCACCTTGGGCTGCTTGACGAGTGCGCGGGCGATGGCGACGCGCTGCTGCTGTCCTCCGGACATCTCGCCGGGGAGGTGGCCCAGGCGCTCGCCGAGACCGACCGACTTCAGTGCGTCGGCGGCCCGTTCGCGGCGTTCCTTCGCCTTGGTGCCGAGGGGCACGAGGGCGGTCTCGACGTTCTCCTGGGCGGTGAGGGTCGGGATCAGGTTGAAGGACTGGAACACGAAACCGATGTTCTCGCTGCGGACCTTGGTGAGCTTGGCCTCGGAGAGCTTCGCCAAGTCGGTGCCGTCCAGGACGATTTCGCCGGCGGTGGGGCGGTCCAGGGCGCCGATCATCTGGAGCAGGGTGGACTTGCCGCCGCCGGTCGGGCCCTGGATGACCAGGCGGTCGCCGTCGCCGATGGTGAGGTCGATGCCGTCGAGGGCGTGGACGGTCTCCTTGCCTCGCGAGTAGAGCTTGGTGACGCCTCTTAGTTCGTACATGGTGCAACTCCTGGGGAAGTAAAGGGGTTGGGCGCCGTCCGTCGTCTGCGGGTGCGTTGTAGCTGGTCGCGCAGTTCCCCGCGCCCCTTAACGGGGCGTGCAGTTACCGGTGTTGACCACGTGCCGCTACTCGACCCGGCGTAGAGCATCCGCGGGACGGAGTCGCGACGCTCGCCAGCCGCCGAAGGCGCCCGCGATCAGGCCGCCCGCCACCGCGAGGCCTACCGCGAGGGCGATGGTGGTGGCGTTGACCGGGGCGGTGAGGGCTACGTCGAGGGTCTTGGCCGCGGCCTGCCGGCCGCCGCCGAAGCCGCCACCGCCGCCGGGGCCGCCACCCGCGCGACCGCCGCCGCCCGTGTTGCCGAGGGAGGCCGAGAGGGTCGGGCTGATCGCGGTGACGACGTACGCGCCCGCCAGGCCGAGCGCGATGCCGAGGACGCCGCCGACCAGACCGTTGACGATGGCCTCGCCGACCACCTGCCGGGTCACCCGGCCGGACTTCCAGCCGAGCGCCTTCAACGTGCCGAACTCCCGCACCCGGCGCGAGACCGCCGAGGAGGTGAGCAGCCCGGCGACCAGGAACGCGGCGATCAGGACCGCGATCGACAGCCACTTGCCGACGCTGGTGGCGAGGGAGGAGGCGGTGGACAGGGAACCGGAGACCGTGTCGGCGAGATCGGCGGACGTGGTGACCGTCGTACCGGAGACATTGCTCGTGATGGTCTTCTTGACGGCCGAGATCTGCTGGGAGTCGGTCGCCTTGACGTAGATCGTGGTGACCTTGTTCGTGTCGCCGCTCAGGGTCTGCGCCTGCTTCAGCGGGACGTACAGGTTGGCCGCCGCGTCACCGCTGGTCGCGGTGGCGATACCGATGACCTTGTACTTGACGCTCTTGATCGTGACGGTCGAACCGACCTTGAGCTTCTTCTCCTTGGCGTACGCCGAGTCGGCGACGACGACCTTGGAGTTGGCCTCGGCGGTGGTGAACGTACGGCCGCTGGTGATCTTCGAGGAGGTCAGCGGGCCGAGCGCGGGCTTGGTGACGTCCGTGCCGTAGACCGAGTAGGAGTTGATGTTGAAGTTGGCGCCGCCCCCGGTGACTTCGCCCTGGGGTGCGCCGGTGCCGCCGCCGCGGTTGCCGCCGCCTCCGGTGCCGCTCCCCTGGTTCTGCTGGAACTGGCCGCGGGTGAACTGCCCGTCGACCTTGACGACGTTGAGGCTCAGCCCGCCGACGGCGTCGGAGACGCCCTTCTGCCCGGCCACCTTGGTGACGGTGGTGGAGGCCAGCGTGGTGAAGCCCTGGACCATGACGCGGTCGCTGCTCTGCGTTTTGCTGTCGTCGTTGTTGTTGGCGTCGAACTGGAACCGCGGCTGCTGCGAACCGCTGGCCGTGGGCGTGGCCGCCTTGGTGACGGTCATGTCCGTGCCGAGTCCGTACAGGGACTGGAGGACCTTGTCCTGGGCCTTCCCCATGCCGGAGGACACGGAGTTGACCACGATGACCAGCGCAATGCCCAGTGCGAGGCCGGAGGCGACGACGAGGGCCGCTTTTCTGCGGCGGCGCAACTCGCGCCTCAGGTAGGTGAAGAACATGGCCCGCAAGTTAGGTACAGCGCGTGATGATGCCATAAGGCCGACATAAGAGAACGATGAGAAGGCTGTCCGTGGCCAAAGAACGAGCCCGCGCAGGGCTGTCAACGGGCAAGCGTTCCACACCGTTTTACGACGTTTGCGGCAACGGCCCCGCTGCGCGAAATGCGCTGACGGGGTGTCAGGCGCTTTTGTTGGCTGCCTGGTTCGTGAGTGGTAGGAACTCGGGGAGCCGAGACCCGCCCTGGCTCAAGTGCTCCAGGGCCGAAGCGAACGAATAGCAGTCGAAGAGGGCCGAGTGTTCCTTGCCTGGCGCGGGCTTCGGGAGGTCGAGGTCCTGCCACAGGCGGCCGACGTTGGACGCTGACGTCGCCGGTGCGATGGAGTTCAGCCAGGGTCTGATGTTCAGGAAGTGGGCGTCCAGGAAGCCGTTCTTGACCTCCTCGCCCCGGGACCGCGCCCAGCCGACGTTCTCGCCCAGGACGACCATGTCGTTGCCGTAGGAGAGGACTGACTGGCCTCGGCAGAAGCCCAGGAAGTCGCCGAGTGCTTCCGCTGCGGGGCGTCCCTCCCGGTCCACCGTTTCCTGGTCGATGCCGGTGAGTCCGGTGAAGTACTCGGACAGTCGGGGGTTGACCACCGGGCGGACCAGCGCCTCGTACTCCTCGACGACCGAGCAGTCCGCACGCAACCGCAGCGCGCCGATCTGCACGATCTCGCGCAGCTGCCCCGGAGACCCCCAGTCCTGCTCAAGCGCTCCCTGCCATGACGTGAACTCAAGGTCGAAGACTACGAACGTAGGCACAGCAGCTCTCCCTCTGGCGTGGATCTCCACCACGGTTTCCGGTACGGCGACGGCAACCTCACGAGCGCGCGGCGCGGCCGGCACGGCGTTAAGGGGTTTCTCATGCGAATCCTGGGCTGTCCTCATACCAGGTTGCGAGCATCAGGCCTGTCAACTGCTCGCATCGGCCCGCCAACGACCCGGGAGCCCTCATTTCCCTTTGCCTTCGCCCTCGCCGCCGTCGCCGCTCCCTTCTGCTGGGCGCGGTCACGCTCGCCGGACTGGCCCTCGGCACACAGACCACGGGCACCGCTTTCGGTGCCACCGCGCCGCTGAGCGATGCGCACGAGGTCGTCCATTTCGACATCGCCGCCCTCCAGCAGCCGGAGAACATCACGCTGGAGCCGGGCGGGGCCGCCGATGTGACGTTCCAGAAGTCCCGGCAGGTGGCCCGGGTGACCACGAGCGGGACAGTCACCGTACTGGCGACCCTTCCTCCGCCGGCCACCGGCAGCGCGACGGCGTCCGGCATCGTACGCACCGCCGACGGCACGCTCTACGTCAACTACAACGCGGGCACCCATTCCGGCATCTATCGGATCCCGGCGGGCGGTGGCACTCCCGTGCTGGTGGTGGCGATGCCCGATGTGAAGGTGCTGAACGGCCTGGCGATCGACGCGAGCCGTGACACCTTGTACGCGACCGACTCCTCGTCCGGCACCGTGTGGAGGGTGTCGCTGAGGACGAGGACCGCCTCCCTGTGGACACAGGGAGCCGACTTCCAGCCCGGTTCGACCTCGACGTCCTCGTTGGGGGCCAACGGTGTCAAGGTGCACGACGGCGCCGTGTGGGTGAGCAACACCGGCAACGGCACATTGCTTCGGGTACCGGTCGACAAGGACGGCACGGCAGGTACGGACACCGTCAAGGCGACCGGCTTGTCCGGGATCGACGACTTCACCTTCACCGGCCGCGGCGACCAGGTGCTGGCCGCCCAGAACGGCACCAACCAGGTCGGCATCGTCGGCTCGGACGGCATGGTTCAGACCGTGCTGACGGCGGCGGACGGGATCGAGAACCCGACCTCGGTGGCGGTCAGGGGCTCGACCGTGTACGTGGCGAGCGGGGCGTACCTCACGCGCACGGATCCGAATCTGCTGCTCGCGCGGCTGCGCTGAATGCGGGCGGGCCCGGGGATGTGGCTCAGGTACGACTGATGAAGTCCTGGAGGATGCCGGCGAAGTCCCGGGGATTCGTAGAAGGCGAAGTGGGCCCCGCCCTGGCCACGGTCCAGGATGTGCAGTTCGGCGTTCGGGATACGGTCGGCGGTCCATGCCTGCGAGGCGGGTGCGACGTGGCTGACCTCACCGCCGACGACCAGGGTCGGCACGGTGATCCGCGGGAGCACGTCCCGCCAGTCCTGCATGACGTGGTCCAGCAGGAGGCGTGCTCCCCAGGGCATGGGGAGGAGGAGGTTCTGCTGGTAGAGCCACTCCAGGTCCTGCGGGGGATGTCCTCGGTGAGCATGGAGGTCAGGAAGTCCAGCCGGGCGGCGTCGGAGTCCCGCGACAGCATCGCCTGGGCGAAGTCCGCGGCACCCTTGTAGTCCAGGATGGCGCCGAACTGTGCCGCTTCGGAGGTTTCCAGCCACGGCAGAACGGTGCAGGCGGTGGGCTGGTCGACGAGGACCAGGGAACGGACGCGCTCGGGGCCGAAGAGTTCGAGGTAGGACCAGATCACCGACACGCCCATGGAGTGGCCCAGCAGGTGCGCCCGGTCGATGTCGAGGTGGGCGAGGAGCTGGTCGAGGTCTCCGGCGAGGGCGCTGACGCGGGCGCCGTTGTCGGTGCGGCCGGATATCCCGTGGTTGCGCATGTCGTAGGTGATGACGCGCTGGTCGGCGGGCAGCTGCGGGAGCAGCCGGTCGTACATGGCCTGGGACTGTGACCATCCGTGCAGCATCACCAGGGGTATGCCTTCGCCGCCGGTGTCCTGGTAGGTCAGTGCGCATCCGTCACGGGTGGTGAGGGTTGCCGTGTCAGTGGGCACCGACATGTCCTTTCGTGCCGCGGACGCGGATCCCGTCCTGGTTACGGTCCGGATCGTCCATGAGCGCCATCATCGTGATGCCGAGGTGCAGTGCCAGGCGGGTGGAGCCGTTGCCCAGGTCGAGACCGGTCAACTCGGTGATCCTACTCAGTCGGTAGTAGAGCGTTGTCCGGTGGATGTGCAGGTCATCGGCCGCGGCCGGTCCGGAACACGCGTGCGCGAGGTAGGAGGTGACGGTCCGCAGGAGCAGGCCGTCGGGGTCGGCGGCGCGCAACTGCTGCAGTTCGTGGGGCAGGAGTGCGGGGGTCAGTTGGTCGGCCGGGATCATCAGGAGCGGGCCGATCGCGCCCAGTTCGCTCCAGGCCAGGACCGGGCCCGGAGCGGCGGCCTGGGCGCGGCAGGCCAGCCGGGCCTGGGCCGCGCTGTCGACCGCCTGGATCAGTCCTGGGACGGTGGAGCCGATGCCGGCGACGCAACTGAATCGCCCGGCCGCCAGGGCGGCGCTGCGTTTGACCATCGCCGTCGCGTGTTCCTTGAGGGCGGGGATGTCCGGGATGTCCTGGGAGCCGAGAAGCAGCAGTCCCGTGTCGCCACCGCCGACGGCGCTGAGGACCGCGGCCCGTCGCAGCCGGGGTTCGGTCGCGACAGCGTTGCGCAGGGCGACCTCGACGTGCTTGGCACCGGCGTTGTCGGTGGCCTGGGTGCAGGTGAGCGCGATGGCCGTGACGCAGGCGAACCGTTGGGCGTGGTCGCCTGCGGTGAGTTCAGCGGTTGCTCGGCGGCGTGCCACGGGATCGGAGCTGATCAGGTCCAGCACGGTGAGTTCCTGCACCGCCGGGTCGGTGGTCTGGCGGTCGCGCTGCGCCACCAGGAGGGCGGCGACGGTGTCGCTGACCTCCTTGATCTCGGCCTTCTCGGCGGTGGTCAGGGTGCCGTCGGCGTCGATGACGACCAGCAGTCCCACCGCTTCGCCGCGCCAGCGCACCGGCTGGCAGTACCGGGCGCGCATGCCCAGTCCCGGGTTGGCGGGGACGACGCCGGCTGTCGTCCAGGTGGAGGTGCCGCTGGCGAGCATGTAGCCGACGGCCCCACTGTCCGCTTCGCGTCGCAGCACGGCGGTCACCCGGACCGCGTCCTCGTCCCCGAAGTGCGCGCTGTAGTAGAGCGGGCGCACGGCCAGATCGTTGACGGCGATGGACCGACGCAGCCGACGCGCCAGCCGATCGACCATTGCTTGGACGTCCATGTCTACCGCCATCCCGGCATCCTACAAAAGTAGGAAGAGTGTCCGAGATCGCTCGGCCGAGGACGGATGCCGGGGTGCGGTCCTCGCTGCCAGAGTGGTCAGTGCCAGCAGGGACGGGGCACTCGCCCGATTCCGGTTCATCCTCTGTCGAACAGAGGACGTCGCACTGGCACGCATCACGTCACTTCCAAGCAGCAGGAGACCCGGAATGCCTTACACCACCAGCTCCGACGGCACGCAGATCTTCTACAAGGACTGGGGCATCGGTCAGCCGGTCGTCCTGAGTCACGGATGGCCGCTGAACTCCGACTCGTGGGAGGCACAGATGCTCTTCCTGGCCGAGAACGGGTTCCGCGTCATCGCCCACGACCGCCGTGGCCACGGCCGCTCCACCCAGACGTGGAGCGGCAATGAGATGGACACCTACGCCGACGACCTGGCGACCCTGATCGACAGCCTGGATCTGAACGGCGTCAGCCTGGTCGGCTTCTCCACCGGCGGCGGCGAGGTGGCCCGCTACATCGGCCGCCACGGCACGGCCAGGGTCGCCAAGGCGGTGCTGGTCTCCTCGGTGCCGCCGTTCATGCTCAAGACGGCCGACAACCCGGGCGGAGTGGACGTCGAGGTCTTCGACGGCCTGCGCGCCGGATCGCTGGCCGACCGGTCCCAGCTGTACAAGGACCTGGCCGCAGGACCGTTCTTCGGCAACAACCGCGAAGGCCAGTCGGCCTCCCAGGGCATGCAGGACGCCTTCTGGCGCCAGGGAATGCAGGCCGGGCACCGCAACGCCTACGAGAGCATCGCCGCGTTCTCGGCGACCGACTTCCGTGCCGACCTGGCCAAGTTCGACGTGCCCACGCTGGTGATCCACGGCGACGACGACCAAGTGGTGCCGTTCGAGGTCGGCGGGAAGGCCTCCGCAGCCCTGATCGCCGGTGCCCAGCTCAAGGTCTACCCCGGTGCCCCGCACGGCATCACCGACACCCACAAGGACCAGCTCAACGCCGATCTGCTGGACTTCCTCAAGAGCTGACGCCCACCACCTCGGCGGATGGCTGCTGGGGCCTGGTAGCGGGTCTTTGCGTCCGTTCCACCACGGCCGGCCGGATGTGTACTGCACCGGCCGGCCGTGGTGGAGGAGGGTCGCGATGGCCCATGACGCGGCCCCGCGGTACCTCCACTGACAACGCTCAGTGGTTCGACCCAGTGCTGACCCAGTGTTACGGCACCACCGGCGAGAGGACCTCCAACCATGGCACCAGCCGAGCAGCACCACCTGACGGGCAGGGGACGCGCGGCGATCGAGGCGTTTCTGTACGACCGGGGAGCTGACGGGATGCCCCATCCCGGTGGCACGCTGCTGGCCCATCTGGGCCGTGTTCAGGGCCTGTTGGCGGACTGGGGAGCGGATGCCGTCGTCCAGACCGCGGGGCTGTGCCACGCGACGTACGGTACGGACGGCTTCGCACCGGCGCTGTTGCCCCTCTCGGACCGGGCCACGCTCGTCGCGCTGATCGGTGAACGGGCCGAGGCGCTGGTCCATCTCTACGCCAGCTGCGACCGCGGGGCGGTCTACCCCCGCATCGACGGCTCCACGGAGTTCGCGTTCCGGGATCGTTTCACCGGCCGGGAGACCTATCCGCCGGCCGACCGGTTGCGCGCGTTCCTCGACATCACGGCCGCCAACGAACTGGACGTCCTGGCCCACAACACGGAACTGGCCGAGCGCTACGGCCCAGGACTGCACGCCCTCCTCACCCGCGCGGGCACCCTGCTCTCCCCGCAGCCCGCGAGGCCGTGACCCGTCAACTGGGATGACCTCGATATCGCTGGGGGCCTCCGGCTACTTGGGGCAGCGAGCGAAAAGGCGGTCACCCCCAGTCGGGGGCAACCGCCTTCAGGTGAGCCTGGGTTGACCGGTCGGGTCAGACCGCCGACCCCGCCTTCCACTGGGCCCAGTCCATGTTCCAGCCGTTGAGGCCGTTGTCCGGGGCCACCGTCTTGTCGCCGGTGTTGGAGATGACGACGACGTCGCCCACGATCGAGTTGTTGTAGAACCAGGCCGCCGGCATGTTCTTGTCGCCCGCGCCCTTCACGTCCTGGAGGCCGACGCAGCCGTGGCTGGTGTTGACCGAGCCGAAGACCGAGGGGGAGCCCCAGTAGTTGCCGTGGATGAACGTGCCGGAGCTGGTGAGGCGGATGGCGTGGGGACGTCCTTGATGTCGTACTCGCCCTTGCCGTCGTCGTCCGTGAAACCGACCGTCGCGCCGTTCATCCGGGTCTGGACGAACTTCTCGGACATCACCATCTGGCCGTTGTACGTGGTGTGTTCGGGGGAACCGGCCGAGATCGGGATGGTCTTGACGACCTTGCCGTCCTGCTCGACCTTCATCTGCTTCGACTTCGCGTCGACGTACGAGACCTGGTTGCGGCCGATGTGGAAGGTGACCGTCTTCTGCTGCACGCCGTAGACCCCGGAGGCGCCCTCGACGCCGTCGAGCGCGAGCTTCAGCGTGACGGTGGAGTTCTCCTTCCAGTAGTCCTCGGGGCGGCAGTCCATGCGCTGGGTGTTGAACCAGTGGCAGACGACCTCCTGGCCGCTGCTGGACGTGACGGTGATGCCCTTCTGGACGGCGGCCTTGTTCGTGATCGCCTTGTTGAAGTTGATAGACACCGGCATGCCGACGCCGACCGTGGAACCGTCCTCGGGGTGAAGTTCCCTATGAAGCTGTTGGCCGGGGAGACCGTGGTGAAGGAGGCGTTCTCGTGGGCCACGAGGCCGGCGGAGTCCTTGGCGGTGGCCGCGAGCTTGTACGTGGTCGAGCGGTCCAGCTGCGCGCTCGGCTTCCAGCTCAGCTTGTCCGCGGAGATGGTGCCCGCGACGGCCTTGCCGTCCGCCGTCGTCATCGTCACGCCCGTGAGCGTGCCCTTGCTGACGGTGACCGCGGCCGAGTTGTTGATGGAGGCGTTGTCCGAGCCGTCCGCCGGTGTGATCTTGATCTGGGCCTCGGAGGACTTCTTCGCCGCCGCCTCGTCGACCTTCGACTGCGAGCTCTGGCTCGAATCGCTTCCGGACGACTTGTCGTCGCTGCCGGAACACGCCGTAAGCACGAGCACACCGCCGAGCAGTGCGGACGCGGCCACCAGACCCTTGCGCCGCTTACTGTCCGTCATCACACGCTTCTCCATCGTTGCCGAAAAACCTGAAAACCCCGAGTGACCCCGTTGGCCCCGCACGTAGTTCCCGTTGAACAAATTCTCAAGAGACCAACCCTACGACTGGTGCCTACCGTTCCGCCTGTCGCCCAGGTGTGGGGCACACCACGTCCACGACGAGGCCCCGGACAGCGGTCGCCGCCCGGGGCCTCGTCGTCCCGCGCACGGCTCAGCCGGCCACTGCCGTCCCGTCCGATTCCTCGTCGCCGTCGACATCATCCTCGTCGATGTCCCAATCCGGCGAATCCGGGTCGTAGTCGATCTCCTCACTGCTCCACGAGGCCTGTGCGAGATCGACCCCGGGCATCTCGCTGACCAGGTCGAACGGGTCGACGAGATAGGCGAGGGCCTCGGCGGTGTCTTCGGTCACAGCGGTCTCGGCGTGACCGCGCTCGTCGCCGGGCAGCTCGGGATCCTCGGCGATCTTGGCCAGCGCGGCCTTGGTCACGGCGTCCTCGTTCTCGACTTCGAGAACGAGCTCGACACGAAGGCGTACAAAACGTGATGTCTCTGGGGTGCTCATGCCGGGAGCGTACGGCCCACGGCTCCCGTGACTTTCCCGCAACCCGCACAGTTCATTAGCATCGCCCCACACGGCCAATTCGCCAGCGCCACAAGGGGATCGATATTCCGTGTCAACCGCTCGCCGAACGATGCTGACCGCCACCGCCGCGGGCACCCTGCTGGGCGCCCTGTGGTTCGTCCCCTCCGCCAACGCGACGGTGACCGCCCAGGCCGGAGTGGAGACTTCGGCGACGCCTACCTCGCAGGTCACCCAGCAGGCCCGGGTCACCTCGACGGACGTCACCACCACCTCGGACCACACCCAACTCGCCGACACCGGCAGCCCGAACACCACGCCGTACATCGTCGGCGGCACGGTGTTCCTCGGCCTCGGCGCCGGATTCGTGGCGTATTCGATGCGCCGGGAACGGCTGGGCTTTTAACTCGCTTGACGCTTCTTTGACCCAAGCTTCATAGTCCGCTCATGAAGAGATCATCGGGCATACGGCTGTGCGTCACCGTCGCGGTGAGCGCACTGTCGCTGGCCCTCATCACCGGTTGCTCCGACGGCGGTTCGGACAAGGCCGAGAGCAACACCAAGGGCACCACCGGGGATTCCGCCCAGGACTCCTCGAAGAACACCGCCAAGGCGCTCACCGTCGCCGAGTTGAAGAAACTGGCCCTCGCGAAGGGCGACGCCGCCGGCTACGAGATCGGGTCGGTCGGCAAGACGTTCCCCGCGTCCAAGAGCGCCGTCACCGCCGACAAGGCGCAGTGTCGGCCGCTGGCCTGGGCCATGGCCGCGCAGGCGCCGGGCGAGGCCGGTGCGGCCACCAACAAGCTGGTCACCGAGGCGAAGAAGCCCTCCTCCGCCGCCTCCAAGTCCATGGAGGACATGACCGAGAAGGAGTTCGACGACGCGTTCGGTACCGCGCTGGACCGTACGACCACCGTCGTCGGGCTGTCCTCGTACGACGGCGACGGCGCGGAGAAGGCCTTCAAGTCCGTCTCCGACGGGGTCAGGAGCTGCTCCGGCGGCTTCACCGTCACCTCGGGCGGCGACAGCCAGAAGTACACCGGGGTCGCCGCCGAGAAGGCCTCCGACACCGGTGACGAGTCGGTGGCGTTCGGCGCGAGCGCCGTGATGGAGGACTCCGGCGGCAAGACGGGCACCATGCACACCGAGGTGGTGCGCCACGGCAACACCCTCGTCACGTACTACACGGTCAACCTCGGCGCCCTGATGTCCGGCAAGGCCTACGTCGTGCCGCCCGCCGTGATCGACGCACAGGCAGCCAAGCTCAAGTGACCTACGGGGTCCCGCCGTTGGCGGGACGGGACCCCAACTGCCCTACCGCAACGGCCCGGTGACCTTCTCCACGGCCTCGACCACATGCCCGCCCCGCACGAACGCGTCGGCCGCGGCGAGGTCGGGAGACAGGAACCGGTCGGGGCCAGGACCCTCGACTCCCGCCGCGCGTACGGCATCGATGACCGCCCGGGACGCCGGCGCGGGCGCCAGCCCCTCGCGCAGCTCCACCGCGCGCGTCGCCGCGTACAGCTCGACGGCGATGATCCGGGTGAGGTTGTCGACGGCGGTGCGCAGCTTGCGGGCGGCCGACCAGCCCATGGAGACGTGGTCCTCCTGCATCGCGGAGGACGGGATCGAGTCGGCGGAGGCGGGCACCGCGAGCCGCTTCATCTCGCTGACCAGCGCGGCCTGCGTGTACTGGGCGATCATCAGCCCGGAGTCGACCCCGGCGTCGTCCGCGAGGAACGGCGGCAGCCCGTGCGAGCGGTTCTTGTCGAGCAGCCGGTCGGTGCGGCGCTCGGCGATCGAACCGAGGTCGGCGGCGGCGATGGCGAGGAAGTCGAGGACGTACGCCACGGGCGCGCCATGGAAGTTGCCGTTGGACTCGACCCGACCGTCGGGCAGCACGACGGGGTTGTCGACGGCGGACGCCAACTCCCGTTCCGCGACGAGGCGTGCGTGCGCGATGGTGTCGCGTCCGGCACCGGCGACCTGCGGGGCGCATCGCACCGAGTAGGCGTCCTGGACACGCGGCGCGTCGTCCTGGTGGTGCCCGGTCAGCTCCGAACCGTCAAGCACGGCAAGCATGTTGGCGGCGCTGGCGCCCTGTCCGGGGTGCGGGCGGATGGCGTGCAGCTCGGGCGCGAGCACCTTGTCGGTGCCGAGCAGCGCCTCCAGGGAGAGGGCCGCCGTGACGTCGGCGGACTTGTAGAGCATGTCGAGGTCGGCCAGCGCCATGACCAGCATGCCGAGCATGCCGTCGGTGCCGTTGAGCAGGGCGAGGCCCTCCTTCTCCCGCAACTCGACCGGGGCGATGCCGTGTTCGGCGAGCAGCTCGCCCGCGGGCCGTACGACCCCGTCCGGGCCCTCCGCGTCGCCCTCGCCCATGAGCGTCAGCGCGCAGTGCGAGAGCGGGGCGAGGTCGCCGGAGCAGCCGAGGGAGCCGTACTCGTGGACGACGGGCGTGATCCCGGCGTTGAGGACGTCGGCCATGGTCTGGGCGACCTCGGGGCGGACGCCGGTGTGGCCCGAGCAGACGGTCTTGAGCCGCAGGAACATCAGCGCGCGAACGACCTCGCGCTCCACGCGCGGGCCCATGCCGGCGGCGTGCGAGCGGACGATGTTGCGCTGCAGCTGGGCGCGTAGTTCCGGGCTGATGTGCCGGGACGCCAGCGCCCCGAAGCCGGTGCTCACGCCGTACACGGGCTCCGGCTTGGCCGCGAGCGCGTCCACGATCTCGCGCGCCGCGGCGAGCGCCGCGACCGCCTCGGCCGAAAGCTCGATCCGGGCGCCCCCACGCGCCACGGCGAGGACGTCGGACGCGGTGACCCCGGACGTCCCCACCACCACAGTGTGCATATCCATATTCAGGAGCGTACGCATTGAATGTGGCGGTGTCACTACCGGGTGACCGCTGAGACCCTTACAGGTAGGTCACACGCGCCGACCCCGGGCGGCTCACGTCCTCCGGCCCCGGAACCGCCGCCGTTCCGCCGGCATCTCCGGCGTCGGGGAGTCCGCGAGCCGTACGACCGGATCGTCCGGGCCGTCGCGCCCGGCGACCACCGGCTTGTCCGCGCGGAGTGCCTTCGCACGGTACTGGGCGGCGTCCGCCAGCCGGAACAGCCGGCGTCCGGACCGTACCGCCCCGATCGGGTCCTCCGTCGACGCGACCCCGCACGCGACGCCCTCGCCCAGCTCCAACTCGGCCGCGCGGCGGCAGAGTTCGACCGCCGCGTCGACCACCTCGTCGGCGGGCGGTCCGACCGCGAGCAGACAGAACTCGTCCCCGCCGAGCCGCGCGGCGAGCGCGCCCGGCAGCATCGCGCCGCACAGCGACAGCACCGAGCCGAAGCGTTCGAGGAGCCGGTCGCCGACCGCGTGACCCCGGGTGTCGTTCACGCGCTTGAGCCCGTTCAGGTCGCACACGACGAGGCTCACCACGACCCCGTCGCGCCGGTGCCGCTCGATCGCCTCGTCGAGCCGTACGTCGACGGCGCGGCGGTTGGCGAGGCCGGTGAGCGCGTCCGTGAACGCGAGCCGCCTGGCCTCCTCCAGCCGCTCGGTCTGCGCGATCCCGGCCGCGACGACGGACGCCAGCACGGTCGCGAAGTCGGCGTCGCCCCGGCCGAAGACGGGCGCGCCGACCGGGCGTGCCACGTACAGCTCGCCCCAGGCCCGGCCGTGCAGCACGATCGGCGCGACGACGCAGCATCCGCGTCTACGGCGTCGTAGGGCGGCCACGCGTTGGTGGCAGTAGCCGGGGCTGCCCGCGGCCGGGCCCTCGGCGGTCTCGACCCAGGCGTTCGGCTCGCCGCCGCCGGCCCAGCGTTCGTGGAGGAACTCGGTGATCTCGGGGAACTGGTGGACCGGGTAGGTCTCGGCGTCCGGGAACTCCTCCTCGCCCTCGGCGCGCTCGCCGACGTTCACCAGGACCTTGAGCCTGCCCAGCTCGCGCTCCCACACCGAGAGGGCGGCGAAACTGCCTTCCAGAGCACGGCATGCGCCGGCTGCCGCCGCGCGCCAGGACTCTCGCGGGGTGTGTGCCGCCGCCATTCCCTGTGCGAGCTCCACCACGGCCGCCAGCCGCCTGTCCTCACCCATCACTCCAGGCTAGGGAGGTTTGGGGCATAGCGGGACATTGATGCGGCGAATAGGTGTCGTGGGGGGGGTTGGCCGCGGGGATGGGTTCCGGGTGGGGGTGGGGTGGGGTTGGGGTTGGGTTGGGTTGTCTGTTGGGCGCGGGTCCGGTGGGGGCTGGTCGCGCAGTTCCCCGCGCCCCTAAGGGGTGGCGCCCGGCTGTGTTGGCGGATGGGCCTGCGCCGGGCGCGCCCGCGCGCCGGAGCCGCGTGTGTCACAGTCCCGCGCCCCTAAGGGGTGGCGCCCGGCTGTGTTGGCGGATGGGCCTGCGCCGGGCGCGCCCGCGCGGTGGTGCCGCGTGTGTCACAGTCCCGTGCCCCTAGGGGTCGGCCCCAGCGGTGTTGGCGGGTGGGGCTGCGCCGACACGGTTTCCTCTACTCTCCCGGCCACTCCGGCTTTCGCTTCTCGTTGAAAGCCGCTACGCCCTCTGCTCGGTCGCCCGAGAAGGCCACCGCGCGCCAGGCCGCGTCCTCCACCTCCAGGCCGGCTCGGAGGTCGAGGCCGTGGCCCAGGCGCAGGGCCCGCTTGGCCGCGCGCAGGCCGATCGGGGAGTTCGCGGCGATGCGGGTGGCCAGGGCGAGGGCCTCCTCGCGGTCCTGGCCCGGCTCCACCAGGACGTCCACCAGGCCGAGCTCCGCCGCCTCGGGTGCTTCGAGGCGGCGGGCGGTGAAGATCAGCTCGGCTGCCCTTGCCGCGCCCACCCTTCGGGGCAGCAGCTGCGTGCCGCCGCCGCCCGGGATCACGCCCACCGACACCTCCGGCAGGCCCACCACGGCCGTGCCGTCGGCCACGATCAGGTCGCAGGACAGGGCGAGTTCGAAGCCGCCGCCGAGGGCGAAGCCGTGCACGGCGGCGATCGTCGGCATGGGGAGTTCCAGGACGCCCGTGTACGCGGCGCGGGCGAGCGGGCGCTGCCGTACGAGTTCCGCGTCCGTGAGGGAGTTGCGCTCCTTCAGGTCCGCGCCGACGCAGAACGCCCGCTCGTGCGACGAGGCCACCACGGTCACCCGGACGTCCCGGTCCGCCGCCAGCGCCGCGCAGGCCTCGGCGATCGAGCCCGCCATGGCCGTGGAGACGGCGTTCATGGCCTTGGGCCGGTCCAGGACCAGTTCCGCGACGTGCCCGTGCCGCCGCACCAGCACGAACTCCCCGAACCGCGCCTCGCTCATGACCGCCTCCTGGTTAACGTGGGTTAACTGACCTGGTCCCGATCATCGCACGCGGGTTCCCCGTTCGGGTGACATCACGCCCAACTCCCGCCGCACCGCCCGGAGAAGCGCATAACGTGCGTCCGCCACACCACAGGGGAGGGATCGTGACGACGACCACGAAGGCGGAGCCGGCCGAGGACACCGAGGAGATAGCGCCGCCGCTCCCGAGGGGCCGGCACCGCCGTCCCCGGCCCCGGAAGATCCTGCTGGCCGTCGGCGGGCTCGCCGTGGCCGCCGGGGTGCTGAGCCTCGTACGACTGGCGCCGGAGTCCGGAGTCGGCGGCCTGGGTACCGCCGAGGCCGAGCCCAGCCCGGACGCGCCCCGGAGCGCCGACCGCCCGGCCAACGCTGCCGCCACGATCCGCGCCGACCCGAGCGCGATCCCGTCCACGCTCCCCTCCGCCACCTCGGCGATGGGCGGCGAGAGCGCGACTCCTACGACGACTTCCGGGGTCGTACCGACTCCGTACCAGACGACGGCACACACGCCTGCGGAGGTGCACCCGCCGACCGTCCCGGAGACTCCCGCGGCCGCCACGCCACCGCCTGAGGCACCGGCTCCCCGCCCCACTTCCACCACCGCGCCGGACCCCACGCCCACCCCGAGCCGGCCCGCCAACTCCCCTCGCCCGCGCCCAGTCGGCCGAGGCTGTGCGTGCCGATCATCGGGCTCTGCGTGGACGGGCTCGCCAACCACCGAGTGCCGTAAGGCCAGTTGGCCCTACGCCGGTGAGGAGTCCCGGCGGGTGAGGAGCCAGGGTTCGACAACTCCCAGGCCACGCACGGGGCGTTGCCACATCGGCTGGAGCGCGAAGCGGTAGGTCGGCGGGTCCTCGCCCTCCTTCTCGGCGGTCGCCGCGGCCTCCGCCGCCTCCGCCTCGGAGGCGGGGGCCTCGCCGCTGCGGACGAGCTCCTCGGCGAAGGCGCTGTCGACGAGGACGGCGTCGCGGGGAGCTATCGACGTGAGGCGGGAGGCGAGGTTGACCGTCGTGCCGAAGACGTCGCCCATGCGGGTGGTGACCGTGCCGAAGGCGATGCCGACGCGGAGTTCGGGCATCGTCTCGTCGCCCGCCATGGTCTCGATGAGGCGCAGGGCGATCTCGGCGGCGACCCCGGCGTCGTCGGCGGAGAACAGGACCTCGTCGCCGAGGGTCTTGATCAGGCGCCCGCCGCGCGCGGCGACCAGGTCGGCGGCGGTGGTCTCGAAGGCCTCGACGAGCTCGCCGAGTTCCTCCTCCTCCATGCGCCGGGTCAGCCGCGTGAAGCCGACGAGGTCCGCGAAGCCGACGGCGAGGCGCCGGTCGACCATCTCCTCGTCGTCGCCCGCCTGGACGACCCGGCCGGCCGAGGCGGCGAGCTGGCGCCGCCAGACGTAGACGAGGAACTCCTCCAGCTCGGGCAGGAGCAGCTCGATGATCGGGTACGTCACCTCGGTGCGGGACATGCCCGGCTCCGGCGGCTCGGTCAGGCCCTCGAGGAACGAGTCCATCTGCCAGCCGGCCAGCCGCGCGGTGGTCTGCCCGGTGGAGCGGGCCACCTGCACCGCCATGGCCTCGCTGAGCAGCCCCGCCTCGACGAGACCGGCCAGGCGCCGCAGCGCGAGGACGTCCGCCTCGGTGAACGCCTTGGCCTGGCCCACGTCGGCGAAGCCCATGGCCCGCCAGAAACGCGTGGCCAGCTCCATGGAGACGCCGGCGGTGCGGGCCGCCTGGAAGGGGGTGTAGCGGCGCTCTGCGCCGAGGATGAGTCCTTCGAGACGCAGCGCGAGCGGGTTCTCGCCGGGATCGGCGGCATCGGGGGCCACCCGGCCGTCCGCGTCCGCGCCGGAGCCCGTGTCGTCGACGGTCACGCCTGCTGCCCTTCCGATCTGCCACGGTCAGGTATCGACCGGGCCCAATGCTACGGCAGGTGTGGGCCAGCTCACTCCGTGAGTCACACGGACATGGTGGCCGCAAGAGCGGTCGGTGTCACGCGGGGCGCAGGTGGACGATGTCGCCCGCCCCCACTGGCTCCTGCACGCCGTCCTCGGTGGCGAGGACGAGCCGCCCGTCGCCGTCGATCGCGACGGCCTCGCCGGTGATCGACCGGTCCCCGGGCAGTTCGGCCCGCACGGTCCTGCCGAGCGTGGCGCAGCCGGCCGCGTAGGTCTCCTGGAGGCCGCTCTCCACCGGGTCACCGCCCGCCACGCGCCACTTGTCGTACCAGTGCTCCAGCGACCGTAGAACCGCCCTCAGCAGGGGATCTCGGTCGGTGGTGACGGCTCCGGCGAGGGCGAGGGAGGCGGCCTGGGGACGGGCAGCTCCTCCTCGCGGAGGGTGACATTGATGCCGACGCCGACGATCACGGCGGAGTCCCCGCGCGCTCGGCGAGGATGCCGCCGGCCTTGCGTTCCTCGCCGCCGACAGTCACCAGGAGGTCGTTGGGCCACTTGAGTGCCGTGTCCACCCCGGCGGACCGGGAGAGCCCCGTCGCGACGGCGACCCCGGTCAGCAGCGGGAGCCAGCCCCAGCGGGCCACGGGCACGTCATCCGGCTCCAGCAGCACCGAGAAGAAGAGCCCCGAGCGGGCCGGTGCCGTCCACTGCCGGTCGAGCCGGCCGCGCCCGGAGGTCTGCTCCTCGGCGACCAGGACGGTGCCCTCGGCGGCCTTGCCCGCGGCGGCCAGGGCGACGAGGTCGGAGTTGGTGGAACCGGTGCGCTGCACGACCTCCACGCCGGTCCACAGCCCGCCCGCCCGGACCAGTCCGCGGCGCAGCGTGCCGGCGTTGAGGGGCGGCCGTTCCAGATCGGACCAACGGCTGCTGTCGTCTGAGGCATCTCGCGGCGTCATGCAAGCCACCCTAGGTGTGTTGTACGCCGCACTGCCGATCGGTAGGCCCGCCACTACTCTACGGATGAGTAACCGTCCCCCTTTTGAGCAGGCAGGGAGCCGCAATCCCGATGTCCGAGCCGGAAGCGCCTCAAGAGATCGACATTCACACGACCGCCGGGAAGATCGCGGATCTTCACCGCCGTACCCAGGAGGCGACGCACGCCGGCTCGGCACGTGCGGTCGAAAAACAGCACGCCAAGGGCAAGTTGACGGCCCGTGAGCGGATCGAGCTGCTCCTCGACGAGGGGTCCTTCGTCGAGTTCGACGAGTTCACCCGGCACCGCTCCACGGACTTCGGCCTGGAGAAGAACCGCCCCTACGGCGACGGGGTCGTCTCCGGCTACGGCACGGTCGACGGCCGCCCGGTCGCCGTGTTCTCCCAGGACTTCACGGTCTTCGGCGGCGCCCTGGGCGAGGTCTACGGCCAGAAGATCGTCAAGGTGATGGACTTCGCGCTGAAGACGGGCTGTCCGGTCATCGGCATCAACGACTCCGGCGGCGCCCGCATCCAGGAGGGCGTGGCCTCCCTCGGCGCGTACGGCGAGATCTTCCGCCGCAACACCCACGCGAGCGGAGTGATCCCCAGATCAGCCTGGTCGTGGGCCCGTGCGCGGGCGGCGCCGTCTACTCCCCGCGATCACCGACTTCACGGTGATGGTCGACCAGACCTCGCACATGTTCATCACCGGCCCCGACGTCATCAAGACGGTCACGGGCGAGGACGTCGGCTTCGAGGAACTGGGCGGCGCGCGCACCCACAACGCGGTGTCGGGTGTGGCCCACCACATGGCGGGCGACGAGAAGGACGCGATCGAGTACGTCAAGCAGCTGCTGTCGTACCTCCCGTCCAACAACCTCAGCGAACCGCCGGCGTTCCCGAGGAGGCGGACCTCGCCGTCACGGACGAGGACCGCGAGCTGGACACCCTGGTCCCGGACAGCGCGAACCAGCCGTACGACATGCACACGGTGATCGAACACGTCCTGGACGACGCCGAGTTCTTCGAGACGCAGCCCCTCTTCGCCCCGAACATCCTCACCGGCTTCGGCCGGGTCGAGGGCCGCCCGGTGGGCATCGTGGCGAACCAGCCGATGCAGTTCGCGGGCTGCCTGGACATCGACGCCTCCGAGAAGGCGGCCCGCTTCGTCCGCACCTGCGACGCGTTCAACGTCCCGGTCATCACCTTCGTGGACGTCCCCGGCTTCCTCCCGGGCGTCGACCAGGAGCACTACGGCATCATCCGCAGGGGCGCCAAACTGATCTACGCGTACGCGGAGGCGACAGTCCCGCTGATCACGGTGATCACCCGCAAGGCCTTCGGCGGCGCCTACGACGTCATGGGCTCCAAGCACCTCGGCGCCGACCTCAACCTCGCCTGGCCGACCGCCCAGATCGCCGTCATGGGCGCCCAGGGCGCGGTCAACATCCTCCACCGCCGCACGATCGCGGAAGCGGAGGCGGCAGGCGACGTGGAGGCGACCCGGGCGCGCCTGATCCAGGAGTACGAGGACGCCCTCCTCAACCCCTACATCGCGGCCGAACGCGGCTACATCGACGCGGTCGTCCTCCCCTCGGACACCCGCCGCCACGTGGTCCGAGGCCTACGCCAACTCCGCACCAAGCGCGAGTCCTTGCCCCCAAGAAGCACGGCAACATCCCCTGTAGAGGAGCGCCCCCATGAACATCAAAGTCGTACGGGGCAACCCGACCCCGGAGGAGCTGGCCGCCGCTCTGGCGGTGGTAAGGGCCCGCGCAACAGCAGCGGCGGCAACTTCACAGGCCACCCCGAGGCCACGCGACGCCTGGTCCGACCCGGCGAGGATCGCCAGGGCAAGGCTCCCCACCCCGGCCCAAGCGCATGGACCCGCACATACTGGCCCGCCTAAGGGAGTTGTTTCAGGGGCGCGGGGAACCGCGCGCCCAGCCCCCACCGGCCGGCACCCTACAAACAACGCACCACAGCCTCGGCCATCACCCCGTACCCCTCGTCATTGGGGTGCAACTGATCCCCGAAGTCATAAGCAGGGTGCAGCCGATCCGGATCCCCCGGGTCGGCCATCACCCGATTCAGATCAACGACCCCGCTGAACTCCCCAGCGCACCGCACCCACTCGTTGACCTCATGGCTGACCTTCCTCGCCCGCTCCCCCAGTGATCGGACCCCCGAACGGCAACAAGGTCGCCCCGATCACGGCAACCCCACAAGCCCGCCCCCGCCGTATCAACTCCCGGTACCCGCCGATGACTTCACCCGAGGACACCACCGGCGCGGGCTTGTACGTGGGCTGCACGTCCGTCTCGCTGAACCCGATGTCGTTGAGCCCGAGCAACACGACAACCGTGTCCACCCCGGCCAGTTGAAGCACATCCCGCTCAAACCGTCGCACCCCCGCTCCCCGTACCACGCGGAGTCGTTGAGCAGCAGATTTCCCCCGATCCCCGCGTTCAGCACGGCCCGCCCGGTCCGCGAGGCCAACGCGTCCGACCACCGCCGATCGGCCCCCGGCGTGGACCCGAACCCGTCGGTGACGGAGTCCCCGAAGAGCACGATCCCGTCGCCCCGCCCTGAGTCGGTCTCGACGGCGGACAGGAAGTACCACGACTCACTCGACTCGCTGAACCCCTCCCCGTCCAGCAGGCACCCCGCACCCCGGTAACTGGTAGCAAAGGCCTGCGCGTGAAACGTGGCCGGTCCAGTGGCCGAGTCGAAGGACAACGTGACGGCGACCGACTCCCCCGCCGCTACGGCGAGTTGAACCGGGTCACTCACCAACTCCCCCGCGCGGGCATCACGCCCTCCCCGCACCGCCGAAGGCAAGCCGCACCGCGACCCCGCCCGCGGCCACGGACCCCGCGGCGACCCGCACCGGCGAGTTCCCGTATGCGTTGGAGAACCGCACCCGCACGTTCTCCCCGCCCGCCGAAACCCGCACGACCTGCCGCAACGACTGCCGCCAGAACCCCTCACGGGACCAGTTCGGCGTGAAGCCCTCGCTGGGAAGCTGGGGCGACGCGGTCCAGGCAGTAGTGAACATGGCACACCTCTCCAAAGGAACCCTGGTCCCATTACTCTAACGGAACCAGGGACCCTTTTAGCAAGGCCGGGGAATTGAGTACCCGTACTCAGGCGCCCGCCCGCCCAGGCCGCACGCTGGTGACATGCTGTGGTCCGACCCCGACGACGAACCTCCCGAGGAACTCCGGGAGACGGAGGTCATGCTGCGGCGGCTCGGCATCCTCATGGCGCTCGCCATGGTGCTGGCGATGATCGTGATCGGTCTGGCATGAGCGGCGCAGGCCGCGCCGATACCCTGAACGCATGACAGATCAGCCGCGCCGCCGACTCGTGCTCGCCTCCCAGTCCCCCGCCCGACTGGGCCTGCTGCGCCAGGCCGGACTCGACCCCGAGGTGATCGTCAGCGGGGTCGACGAGGACGCCGTCAGCGCCCCCACCCCGGCCGAACTCGCCCTCGCGCTCGCCGAGGCCAAGGCCTCCGTCGTCGCCGCGAAGCCCGAGGTCAAGGGCGCGCTCGTCATCGGCTGCGACTCCGTCCTCGACCTGGACGGCGAGGCCCTCGGCAAGCCCGCCGACGCCGAGGAGGCCACCGCCCGCTGGAAGGCGATGCGCGGGCGGGCCGGGACGCTCCAGACCGGGCACTGTGTCTACGACACGACGAGCGGCCGGTACGTCTCGGCGACCGCGTCCACCGTCGTCCGCTTCGGCGAACCGACCGACGCCGAGGTCGCCGCGTACGTCGCTTCGGGTGAACCCCTGTACGTCGCGGGGGCGTTCACTCTGACGGTCTTTCGGCGCCGTTCATCGAGGGCATCGACGGCGACCACGGCAACGTGATCGGCATCAGCCTGCCGCTCGTCCGCCGACTGCTGGCCAAACTGGGCGTCGGCATCACGGAGTTGTGGGCCCCGCGGGAGAACTAGCCGTGGGTCAGGAGGGGTTGGGGGCGGCCGGGGCGATCGGTCCCGGGCCCTCGTCCTTGCCCGTGCCCTGCTCGGGGTTCCCCTCGGACGGGGCCTCAAGGCGGTCGTACGTCATCAGGAGCAGGACGACGAGGCCGAGCACCACCACCAGGGAGAAGAACGCTCCCGGGCCCACCAGGCCCCACGCGAAGGCGGCCAGCAGGCCGTGCACGACGGCCACGCTGATCAGCAGGATGCGGCCGAAGCCCGCCGGGGCCCGGTCGCGCAGGGCGACGAGCAGGGCGACCACGCCGCACAGGGCGAAGTAGAGCCCGAAGACGATCCCGCCGACCTTGGAGGACACCGACATCGCGTCCGGGTCGAGACCGGCCAGGGACATGTCCTGACGGTCGACGACGATGCCGAGGAACCAGTTCAGCGCGGCCACCCGAGCGCCTCCACGAAGAGGACGAGCGCCAAGATCCATGCCACCGGCCTGCGCACCACCGGGCCCACCCACTTCCGCCGTTACCCCAAGTACGTTCAGGACAAGCCGAACGCTACTAACGGGTAAACCGCGGGACAAGGGTTGTGATGGGGGCAAAGAATCATTGGGCCATTCGTAGGGACTCCACAAAGAAACGGAGTGGGGCGCGGCACGCTCTCACAGAGACCTTGACCACATCGGAGGGCTAGGGTTTCCCCGAGGAGTCCTGCGCACCTAGGTGCGACAAGGGATTTCGCGGGTCGAGCGAGCCTCGAATCACGCTCCGTGTGGGCAAGCTCACCATTGGGGACGGGTCGATGCGCCGTGTCGGCAGTCCCTAAACTCGGCTTGTTTCAAGGAGGGAGCCTCAATCGTGCGCAAGGTGCTCATCGCCAATCGTGGCGAAATCGCTGTCCGCGTAGCCCGGGCCTGCCGGGACGCCGGGATCGCGAGCGTGGCCGTATACGCCGACCCGGACCGGGACGCTCTGCATGTCCGCGCCGCGGATGAGGCGTTCGCCCTGGGCGGTGACACACCGGCGAGCAGCTACCTGGACATCACCAAGGTCCTCAACGCGGCCCGCGAGTCCGGTGCCGACGCCATCCACCCCGGCTACGGATTCCTGTCGGAGAACGCCGAGTTCGCTCAGGCCGTGCTCGACGCGGACCTGATCTGGATCGGACCGCCGCCGCAGGCGATCCGTGACCTCGGCGACAAGGTCGCCGCCCGGCACATCGCGCAGCGCGCCGGTGCCCCGCTGGTGGCCGGCACGCCGGACCCGGTGTCGGGCTCGGACGAGGTCGTCGCGTTCGCCGAGCAGCACGGGCTGCCCATCGCGATCAAGGCCGCCTTCGGTGGCGGCGGTCGCGGGCTGAAGGTGGCCCGGACGCTCGAAGAGGTCCCCGAGCTGTACGACTCCGCGGTGCGCGAGGCGGTCGCCGCCTTCGGTCGCGGCGAGTGCTTCGTCGAGCGCTACCTGGACAAGCCGCGGCACGTGGAGACCCAGTGCCTGGCCGACTCCCACGGCAACGTGGTGGTCGTGTCCACGCGTGACTGCTCGCTGCAGCGCAGGCACCAGAAGCTGGTCGAGGAGGCGCCCGCGCCGTTCCTCTCCGAGGCCCAGGTCGCCGAGCTGTACGCGTCGTCCAAGGCGATCCTCAAGGAGGCCGGCTACGTCGGCGCCGGGACCGTCGAGTTCCTCGTCGGCCAGGACGGCACGATCTCCTTCCTGGAGGTCAACACCCGCCTCCAGGTGGAGCACCCGGTCACCGAGGAGGTCGCCGGCATCGACCTCGTCCGCGAGATGTTCCGCATCGCCGACGGCGAGGAACTCGGCTACGGCGACCCCGAACTGCGCGGCCACTCCTTCGAGTTCCGCATCAACGGCGAGGACCCGGGCCGCGGCTTCCTGCCCGCGCCCGGCACGGTGACGCTGTTCGCGCCGCCGTCCGGCCCGGGTGTCCGCCTGGACGCCGGTGTCGAGTCCGGCTCGGTCATCGGCCCGGCGTGGGACTCGCTCCTCGCCAAGCTGATCGTCAGCGGCGCGACCCGTGAGCAGGCGCTGCAGCGGGCGGCGCGGGCGCTGGAGGAGTTCCAGGTCGAGGGCATGGCCACGGCCATCCCGTTCCACCGCGCGGTCGTCAAGGACCCGGCGTTCGCCCCCGAACTCACCGGCTCCGCCGACCCGTTCACGGTCCACACGCGCTGGATCGAGACCGAGTTCGTCAACGAGGTCAAGCCCTTCGCGGCTCCCACGGACGCCGAGGCGGACGAGGACGCGGACCGCGAGACGATCGTCGTCGAGGTCGGCGGCAAGCGCCTGGAGGTCTCCCTCCCGGTCTCGCTCGGCATGTCGCTGGCCCGCACCGGCCTCGCGGCGGGCGCCAAGCCCAAGCGCCGCGCGGCCAAGAAGTCCGGCCCCGTCGCCTCCGGTGACACCCTCGCCTCGCCGATGCAGGGCACGATCGTCAAGGTCGCGGTCGAGGAGGGCCAGGAGGTCAAGGAGGGCGACCTCATCGTCGTCCTCGAGGCCATGAAGATGGAACAGCCCCTGAACGCGCACAAGTCCGGCACGATCAAGGGACTCGGCGCGGAGGTCGGTGCGTCGGTCACCTCCGGCGCGGCGATCTGCGAGATCAAGGACTGACCCCACCGCACGTCCAGAGGTGCCCGGCGGACAGGAACGGCCTGTCCTCGCCGGGCACTTCTGCACTCACCGCGGCGCGCACTTCCGTCGTCGACGCCTGGCATGCTGAGAGACCGAGTCGAGTCGAGGAGGGCAGGTGGACGCCATGGCCAAGCCGCCGGCCGGGCTGCGCGCGGACGCCCGCCGCAACTACGAGCGGCTGCTCGCCGAGGCCCGTGTGTGCTTCGCCGCGCACGGTACGGACGCGTCCCTGGAGGACGTGGCGAAGCGGGCCGGGGTCGGTATCGGCACGCTGTACCGGCACTTCCCAATCGGCAGGCCCTGATGAGCGCGGTCTTCGAGGACGCGGCTCGTGAACTCCTCGTACGGTCGCGGGAGTTGCTGTCCGCTCCGCAGCCGTGTGGGGCGTTGGTGACGTGGTTGCGGGAGATGGTGACGCACGCGAGTGAGTACCGGGGTTGTCCCGGGCGTTGATGGCGGTCGATCTTGACGGGTCGTCCGCGTTGGCCCGGTGCAGTGATCCCATTCGGGAAGCGGGAGGTGCGTTGCTGTTTCGGGCGCAGGAGGCCGGTGACGTGCGTCCCGAGGTCGAGATCGGGGACCTTCTCCAGTTGACCCATGCGATCGCTCTCGCGGCCGAGGGCAATCCTGGGGATCCTGAACTGGCGGACCGGTTGCTGACGTTGACGTTGCGCGGGTTGAAGCCGTAGGGCTGGTTCGGTTCGTTTTCGAGTGCCGGCCGGTGGGGGCTGGTCGCGCAGTTCCCCGCGCCCCCAAAAGATGGCCTCGTTCAGCCGACCTGCCTTTTTGAGGGGCGCGAGGCTGTGTCCCTATGCGGCTCCGACGGCGCCGCGCTCGAATCACCGCGCCCGCCAACGATGCGATCAACGCCTGCGCAAATCCGCCACCCTGGCCGCGCGTTCTCGCTCGGGGACTCCCCGGCAAGGACGCCCGCTGACCTCAACCCCGGTGTTCCGCCCGGTACTTGACCCCGTCGTCGCGGTGCCGGGAGGGGGACATCCCGGCGGCGTTGGTCGCGCGTCGGGGTCTGATCACCCCCTGCGCTCCCGAACCGCCCGCGACAGCGATCTGCACCCCCTGGTCGGCCAGCGCCTGCAACTCCGTCGCGGCGCGGTCGTCGTGGCCCGGGGCTCGTCGGTGACGAGGCGGGTGATGACGTCCGTGGGCACGGTCTGGAACATGGTGTCCGTGCCGAGCTTGGTGTGGTCGGCGAGGACGACGACCTCGGCCGCCGCCTGGACGAGCGCCCGGTCGACCGACGCCGAGAGCATGTTGGACGTGGACAGACCGCGCTCGGCGGTCAGCCCGCTCCCGGAGAGGAAGGCCCGGGACACGCGCAGCCCCTGGAGGGACTGCTCGGCCCCGCTGCCCACCAGCGCGTAGTTGGAGCCGCGCAGGGTGCCCCCGGTCATGACGACCTCCACGCGGTTGGCATGGGCCAACGCCTGGGCCACCAGCAGGGAGTTGGTGACGACGGTCAGTCCAGGCACCCGGGCGAGCCGGCGGGCCAGCTCCTGGGTGGTGGTACCCGCCCCCACCACAATCGCTTCGCCCTCTTCGACGAAGCTGGCGGCGAGATCGGCGATGGCCGTCTTCTCGGCGGTCGCGAGATGCGATTTCTGCGGAAAGCCGGACTCCCCGCGTGAACCCGCCCGGCAATACCGCACCGCCGTGCCGGCGGTCGAGGAGTCCTTCTGCCTCCAGTGCGCGCACGTCCCGCCGTACGGTCACTTCGGAGGTCTGGACGACGCGGGCGAGCTCACGGAGCGATACAGCCCCATTCGCTCGCACCATTTCGAGGATCAATTGGCGACGTTCTGCAGCGAACACGAAACTGACAGTAACCCCAACGACCGTCTGCTTTCAGCTGTTTGCGGTGAATAGCAGAAGTTGTTCGCACAGGGAGGCGAGAAGTGGTATAGGGCTTAGTCGCCGCGCCTATGCCGTGCGAATGGGCGGCAACTCCCCGTGACCAGCGGGGAGTCCGCACCGCCTCAGACTTCGCCCGTCGCCTTGCGGGTGTGCAGCTGCCGGGCCACCTCGGCGATCGAGCCCCGAAAGGGACGGGTAGACGGTGAAGGCGTTCGCGATCTGTTCGACCGTCAGATTGTTGTCGACGGCGATCGAGATGGGGTGGATCAGCTCCGAGGCGCGGGGCGCCACGACCACACCGCCGACGATGATGCCGGTGCCGGGGCGGCAGAAGATCTTGACGAAGCCGTCCCGGATGCCCTGCATCTTCGCGCGCGGGTTGCGCAGCAGCGGGAGCTTCACGACCCGGGCGTCGATCTTGCCGCCGTCGACGTCGGCCTGGCTGTAGCCGACGGTCGCGATCTCGGGGTCGGTGAAGACGTTCGAGGAGACCGTCTTCAGGTTCAGGGGGCCACCGCGTCGCCCAGGAAGTGGTACATCGCGATACGGCCCTGCATCGCGGCCACCGAGGCGAGCGCGAAGATCCCGGTCACGTCACCGGCCGCGTACACGCCCGGGGCGGTCGTACGGGAGACCTTGTCGGTCCAGATGTGGCCCGACTCGCGCAGCTTCACGCCCGCCTCCTCCAGGCCCATGCCCTCGGAGTTCGGGATGGCGCCGACGGCCATCAGACAGTGCGAGCCGGTGATGACGCCGTCGGCGAGGGTGACCTCGACCTTGTCGCCGACGCGCTTGGCTGACTGGGCGCGGGAGCGGGCCATGACGTTCATGCCGCGGCGGCGGAAGACGTCCTCCAGGACGGCGGCGGCGTCCGGGTCCTCGCCGGGCAGGACGCGGTCGCGGGAGGAGACGAGGGTGACCTTGGAGCCGAGGGCCTGGTAGGCGCCGGCGAACTCGGCGCCGGTGACGCCGGAGCCGACCACGATCAGCTCTTCGGGGAGTTCGGTGAGGTCGTAGACCTGGGTCCAGTTGAGGATGCGCTCGCCGTCGGGGCGGGCGTCGTCCAGCTCGCGGGGGTGGCCGCCGGTCGCGATGAGGACGGCGTCGGCGACGAGGGTCTCCTCGGTGCCGTCGGCCGCCTTCACGATCACCTTGCGCGAACCGTCGATGGCCTGCATCCCGTCGAGCCGGCCCCGGCCGCGCATGACACGGGCGCCGGCCCGGGTCACGGAGGCGGTGATGTCGTGCGACTGGGCCAGCGCGAGGCGCTTCACCCGGCGGTTGACCTTGCCGAGGTCCACGCCGACGACCCGGGCCGCCTGCTCCAGGGGTGGGGTGTCGTCGGCGACGATGATGCCGAGTTCCTCGTACGACGAGTCGAAGGTGGTCATCACCTCGGCCGTCGCGATAAGGGTCTTCGACGGGACGCAGTCGGTCAGCACCGACGCCCCGCCCAGACCGTCGCAGTCGACGACGGTCACCTCCGCGCCGAGCTGCGCTGCCACCAGCGCCGCTTCATAGCCGCCGGGTCCGCCACCGATGATCACGATCCGAGTCACGTACCCCATTGTCCCGCACGCTTCAAGATGCTTCTGCCCGGGGCGACGGGCGCTGTCCGCGAGGGCCGCGGGGGTCCGTCGCCGGCGGGCTGGAGTACCCACGGTTACGGGAGTGGCTGGTGGTTCCGCTGCCGTACTCTCGAGGCATGTCGCTCTACGCCGCGTACGCCGGCAATCTCGACGCGCGGCTGATGACCCGCCGCGCCCCGCACTCGCCGTTGCGCGCCACGGGCTGGCTGAACGGCTGGCGGCTGACCTTCGGCGGTGAGCACATGGGCTGGGAGGGCGCGCTCGCGACGATCGTGGAGGCCCCGCGCTCCCAGGTCTTCGTCGCGCTGTACGAGATCGCGCCGCCCGACGAGGAGTCCATGGACCGGTGGGAGGGCGTCGGCCTCGACGTCTACCGCCGGATGCGGGTCCGCGTGCACACCCTGGAGGGCGAGGAGCCCGCCTGGCTCTACGTCCTCAACGGCTACGAGGGTGGCCTCCCGTCGGCTCGGTACCTCGGGGAGCTGGCGGATGCCGCCGAGTCGGCCGGTGCGCCGCACGACTATGTGATGGAGCTGCGGAAGCGCCCCTGCTGAGCGTTTCCCACACAACCGCCGCGTCACAGGTCTCGTTGGAAACGACAAGACAACGATCGCCATCCCGTGCGCTCTGTCATCTACGCGCGTAGGCCCGGACCGGCTACGCTCATCCGCGTGAACGCATCTCTTCTTCCGGACGACATCCAGGGCGACCCCATGCCGCCGCTGACGCCGCCGCCACGCGCCTGCGCGAACTGACAGGCGCCGAGACCCACGACGTCGCCCTTGTGATGGGCTCCGGCTGGGGCCGGCCGTGGACGCCCTCGGCGTCCCCGAGGCCGACTTCCCCGTCACCGAGCTGCCCGGTTTCCCGCCGCCGGCCGTCGAGGGCCACGGCGGGCGGATCCGCTCGTACAGGATCGGGGACAAGCGCGCGCTGGTCTTCCTCGGGCGCACCCACTACTACGAGGGCCGCGGTGTCGCCGCCGTCGCGCACGGCGTCCGTACGGCCGTCGCCGCAGGCTGCAAGACCATCGTGCTGACGAACGGCTGCGGGGGCTCCGCGAGGGGATGCGGCCGGGGCAGCCGGTGCTGATCAGCGACCACATCAACCTCACCGCCACGTCCCCGATCGTCGGCGCGAACTTCGTCGACCTCACGGATCTGTACTCGCCTCGGCTGCGCGCCCTGTGCAAGGAGATCGATCCGGCGCTGGAGGAGGGTGTCTACGCCCAGTTCCCCGGGCCGCACTACGAGACTCCGGCCGAGATCCGCATGGCCCGGGTGATCGGGGCGGACCTGGTGGGAATGTCGACGGTGCTGGAGGCCATCGCCGCGCGTGAGGCCGGTGCGGAGGTGCTGGGGATCTCCCTGGTGACGAACCTTGCCGCGGGGATGACGGGTGAGCCGCTCAACCACGAGGAAGTTCTTCAGGCCGGGCGGGATTCCGCCACGCAGATGGGGGCACTGTTGGCCCAGGTGCTCGGGCGGCTGTAGTCACCGTCCCCAGGGGCTCCCCGCCCCTGGAACCCCCGGATGTCTCCCACCCACCCGTTCGCCGTCGGCCAGGACGTCGACGTAGAACCGCCACACCACACGAAAGGCTCACCCGCCGTGCACGACGACGAACTCATCGCGCGGGCCAGGACCTGGCTCGCCGAGGATCCCGACGCGGATACCCGTGAGGAGCTGGGGAAGCTCATCGAGGCCGGGGACGTCGCCGAGCTGGCCGGGCGTTTCAGCGGCACTCTCCAGTTCGGCACCGCGGGCCTGCGGGGCGAACTGGGCGCCGGGCCCATGCGGATGAACCGCGCGGTGGTCATCCGGGCCGCCGCCGGACTCGCCGCGTACTTGAAGAAGAACGGCGGGACCGACGGCACCGTCGTCATCGGCTACGACGCCCGGCACAAGTCCGCTGACTTCGCCCGCGACACCGCCGCCGTGATGGTCGGCGCGGGACTGAAGGCCGCCGTGCTGCCCCGGCCCCTCCCCACCCCCGTACTCGCCTTCGCCATACGGCACTTGGGCGCGGTCGCGGGCGTCGAGGTCACCGCCAGCCACAACCCGCCCCGGGACAACGGCTACAAGGTCTACCTCGGCGACGGCTCCCAGATCGTGCCCCCGGCCGACGCGGAGATCGCCGCCGAGATCGACGCGATCGGCTCGTTGCACGACGTGCCCCGCCCGGCGGAAGGGTGGGAGGTCCTCGACGAGGGCGTCCTGGACGCCTACCTCGCCCGCACGGACGCCGTCCTCGCCCCGGGCTCCCCCGCACCGCCCGCACCGTCTACACGGCGATGCACGGCGTCGGCAAGGACGTGCTGCTGGCCGCGTTCGCGCGGGCCGGGTTCCCAAGCCCGTGCTCGTCGCCGAACAGGCCGAGCCCGACCCGGACTTCCCGACCGTCGCGTTCCCCAACCCGGAGGAGCCCGGCGCGATGGACCTCGCCTTCGCGCAGGCCCGCGCGAGCGACCCGGACCTGGTCATCGCCAACGACCCGGACGCCGACCGCTGCGCCGCCGCCGTCAAGGACCGTACCCAGGGCGGCAGTTGGCGCATGCTGCGCGGCGACGAGGTCGGCTCGCTGCTCGCCGCGCACCTCGTACGGCGCGGCGCCCAGGGCACCTTCGCCGAGTCGATCGTCTCCTCCTCCCTCCTCGGCCGCATCGCCGAGAAGGCGGGCCTGCCCTACGAGGAGACCCTCACCGGCTTCAAGTGGATCGCCCGCGTGGACGGTCTGCGCTACGGCTACGAGGAAGCCCTCGGCTACTGCGTCGACCCGGACGGTGTGCGGGACAAGGACGGCATCACCGCCGCCCTCCTGATCACCGAACTGGCCTCGGAGTTGAAGGCCGAGGGGCGTGATCTGCTCGACCTCCTCGACGATCTCGCCGTGGAGCACGGACTGCACGCCACCGATCAACTCTCCGTGCGTGTCGAGGACTTGTCGGTCATCGCGGACGCCATGCGGCGGTTGCGCGAGCACCCGCCGACCGCGCTCGCCGGGCTGGCCGTCACCAACGCCGAGGACCTGACCGAGGGGACGGACAAGCTGCCGCCCACGGACGGGCTGCGGTACACGCTCGACGGCGCCCGGGTCATCGTCCGGCCCAGCGGCACCGAGCCCAAGCTGAAGTGCTACCTGGAGGTCGTGGTGCCGGTCGCCACGCACGCCCCTCCCGGCCGCCCGGGCCCGGGCCACCGAGACGCTCGCGACGATCAAGCGGGACCTGTCGGCGGCGGCCGGTATCTGACCGCCGCCGTACGCGGTGGGGTGCCCGCCGTGCCTGGCCCGCGCCGGAGTCAGGACAGCCACCGGGTGACGAGCACCGCGATCCAGGCGATACCGAGGATCACGGCGAACGGCCACAGCGGGCGCCCGCGCTCCTTCGCACCGCTCTCGCCGGTGGGGCGGAGGGCGGGGTCGGCGATCATCGCGGAGAGTTCGGCGGCCAACGCGTCGTAGGGATGGGTGAGTTGGCGTCTGCGCTGGAGCCAGGGCCAACGGGGTGCGGCCACCGCCCAGTTGTCGCCGTCGCGCACGCGCAGCTGGAGTTCGAAGGACTCGCGGCGGGCCGCGCGGAGGTCGCCCCAGGGGATGTGACGCGGGGCGCGCAGCCGGTTCAGCCAGATGCCGGTGCGGTCGGCGGTGACGCGCCAGCGGAGTTTCACGGGGACGCGGACGGCGCACAGCAGGCCGGTGAGGAGCAGCAGGGCCCGGAACCAGAGGCTGTCGTCGATCGCCAGCAGGAAGTACCCCGCACACCACAGCGCCGTCAGGAAGCCCGCCAGCCGGTCCACCGCCCCCGCCCGCCAGTGCCGTACCGGCACCACGGCGATCTCCGCCCGCACGGCCTCGGCCAGTTCCTCGTCCCGTGCCTTGCGGACCGCCGCCCGCTCCTCCCGGGCGAGCCGCCGCCCCGCCGCACCCTCCGGCAACGGCCGCACGGGCCCGGTCGACCACTCCGCCACCGGCGCCTCACCGGGCTCCGCCGCCGCGCCGACCAGGAGGATCTCGGCGCCGTCGCAGGGCGTGCCGTAGAGGACGGCCTCGCGCAGGGGGCCGGGGCTGGGAGCAGCGGCCGCTTCGAGGAGTTCCTCCAGTTCCTCCCGCGCCGCCTCGTCGCGCTTGTCGTCCTTGCCGTCCCTGCCGCCCTTGTCGTCCTTGCCGTCCCCCTCCCCCTCCCCGTCCCTCTCCCCTCGTCGTCGCGTGCCACCCGCGTCGCGACGGTGAACAGCGGCCGAAGCGCCCGCGGGTCGTCCGCCGCGTAGATCACCGCGTCCTCGTGCTCGTCCTTGCCGACGAGGACGCGCAGTACGGGCGCGGGGGTCGCGCGCAGGGCGGTCGCGCGGCGGCGGCCGAGGGCGCCGGAGAGAAGCAGGGTGAGGGCCAGGCCTAGCGCGAACAGGCCCTCAGCCACGGCCAGTTGATGGTCACCGGTTCCGTGCCACAGGCCGGAGGTGGCGAGCAGGACGACACCGGGTACGGCCAGAACGGCCCCGAACGTGAGGAACAGCCCGCCCCGGCGCACCGGCACCTCCGCGTCCGGCGGCAGAGCCGTGACCCCGTCGGCCGCGGCCAGGGCACTGTCCCGCTGGCGGGCACGCGCGCGTGCCCTTAGCTCGGTGGCCGTCACGGAGGCGAGGACCAACACGGCGGCGCCGACCAGGACCGGCCACGACAGCCCGGTCCCCGCACCGCCACCAGCACGACCAGCGCGGGGCCGGAGAACCGTACGACCTCGGGGCGCCACAGCCACCAGACGACCTGGAGCGGCAGCAGTGCGACCAGGTCAGGGGCAGATCCGTCGTGGCCAGCAGGCCGAAGGCGGCCAACACGGCGCACCAGAGGGCCAGTTCGAGGGACCAGCGTCGCGGCCGGACCGGGACCCACGAGGGCAGCGCCGCGGCGGCCCACACGCGCGCGTGCTCGCCGTTCCAGGCCACGCATCCGTCGGGTATCGCGGCGGCGGGCAGCGGCGACGGCTCCCGGACGTTCGTGGTCATGACATCCCAGGGTGAGAAGGGTGAGCGCGAGGGGGGCGGGCGGTGCCCGTCCGGTCAGCCCGTCGCCAGCAGGATCGCCAGGAGCACCGCGCCCGCGACCGCCGGTGCGATCACCTCGTACGCCCAGCGCACGGTGACCTCGCCCTGAGCGGACTCGGCCGCTTCCGGCCCTCCAGCAGCTCGCGCAGGTCGGTCATGATCTGGTCGGACTCCGCCCGCGTGGGCCCGGCCTGCGCGGCGGGGCCCCGCATGGCGCTGCCCGCGCCCATGCCGCCGCCGAAGCCGCCGAGCGCGCCGCCGAAGCCGAGGCCCCCGGCCCGGCCGCCGCCGCGCCCCGCGCCCGCCGCCTCCGCCGCGGCCTTCGCGTCGCGCCGTGCCGCCTTCTTGCGGGCCCGCAGCGAGACGGGCACCGCCCACAGCTGGAACTTGGCGCCCGCCTTCGTGACGACCTCGTTCGAGAACCCGGAGCGCAGACTGGCGATCTCGCCCCACGGCAGCACGACGACCCGGAAGGGGTTGCGGACGCGGAGGCGGTTCTCGTTGGCGTACACAGCCGGGCGGAGGGTGAACGCCACGAGGATCGGTACGACGAGGATCAGGCCGGCCAGCGCGAGCCACGGGTGCGGCCGTGGCCGCTCGCGAGGGCGTCGATGCCCAGCCAGCCGACGATGACCAGCAGGAGGGCACCGGCGACGAGGCCCGCGGGGGAGCGGTAGATCCGGTCTTTTTGCACGGGGAGCGGGGTCGTCATGGTGCCGATTGTGCCTCAGGGGTGCGCACGGTCGCCGTTGGGGCTGTGCGCGTCTGCGACCTCGGGTGCTCTGTGGCCGGTCGCGCAGTTCCCCGCGCCCCTAGGTGGGACCACTTGCCCGGGGTGTACAGCTGCTACGCGCGTAGATATGCTCGGGTGGTGACCATGCCCACCACTGCACCTGCTGCTGCACACGCACTCGGCGAGGTAACGGCTTCCGACAGCACGCTGCGCCGTTTCCTTCACGGGCTGCCCGGCGTCGACGCGGTCGGCCTGGAGGCGCGTGCCGCCTCGCTCGGGACCCGTTCCATCAAGACCACCGCGAAGGCGTACGCCATCGACCTCGCCATCTCGATGGTCGACCTGACGACGCTGGAAGGCGCGGACACCCCGGGCAAGGTCCGGGCGCTCGGCGCCAAGGCGGTCCGCCCCGACCCGACCGACCGCACGAGCCCCTCCACCGCGGCCGTGTGCGTCTATCCCGACATGGTGGCCACCGCCAAGGAGGCCGTCGCCGGTTCCTCCGTGAAGGTCGCCTCCGTCGCCACCGCCTTCCCGGCCGGCCGCGCCGCGCTCGACGTGAAGCTGGCCGACGTGCGGGACGCGGTCGCCGCGGGCGCCGACGAGATCGACATGGTCATCGACCGCGGGGCGTTCCTCGCGGGCAAGTACATGAAGGTGTACGACGAGATCGTCGCCGTGAAGGAGGCCTCGGGCGCCGCCCGCCTGAAGGTCATCTTCGAGACCGGCGAGCTGTCGACGTACGACAACATCCGCCGCGCCTCCTGGCTCGGCATGCTGGCCGGCGCGGACTTCATCAAGACGTCCACCGGCAAGGTCACCGTGAACGCGACACCCGCGAACACCCTGCTGATGCTGGAGGCGGTCCGCGACTTCCGCGCCCAGACCGGCGTCCAGGTCGGCGTGAAGCCCGCGGGCGGTATCCGCACCTCAAGGACGCCGTCAAGTTCCTGGTCATCGTCAACGAGACGGCGGGCGAGGACTGGCTGGACAACCACTGGTTCCGCTTCGGCGCGTCCTCGCTCCTGAACGACCTGCTGATGCAGCGTCAGAAGCTGGCCACCGGCCGCTACTCCGGCCCCGACTACGTGACGGTGGACTGATCCACATGGCATCCGCATTTGACTACGCACCGGCGCCCGAGTCCCGCTCCGTCGTCGACATCGCGCCTTCCTACGGCCTGTTCATCGACGGCGAGTTCACCGAGGCCGCCGACGGCAAGGTCTTCAAGACCGTGTCCCCCTCGACCGAAGAGGTCCTCTCCGAGATCGCCCAGGCGGGCGAGGCGGACGTGGACCGCGCGGTGAAGGCCGCCCGCAAGGCCTTCGAGAAGTGGTCGGCACTGCCCGGCTCCGAGCGCGCGAAGTACCTGTTCCGCATCGCCCGGATCATCCAGGAGCGCAGCCGCGAACTGGCCGTCCTGGAGACCCTGGACAACGGCAAGCCCATCAGGGAGACCCGCGACGCCGACCTCCCCCTGGTCGCCGCGCACTTCTTCTACTACGCGGGCTGGGCCGACAAGTTGGACTACGCCGGGTTCGGCCGGCGGACGACAGATGGGCGCAGCGGGGCCGGCCCGCGGCCGCTCGGTGTCGCGGGCCAGGTCATCCCCTGGAACTTCCCCCTGCTCATGCTCGCGTGGAAGATCGCCCCGGCCCTCGCGACCGGCAACACGGTCGTCCTGAAGCCCGCGGAGACCACTCCCCTGTCGGCGTTGTTCTTCGCGGACATCTGCCGCCAGGCCGGCCTCCCGAAGGGTGTCGTCAACATCCTTCCGGGCTACGGCGATTCGGGCGCCGCGCTGGTCGCGCACCCGGACGTGAACAAGGTCGCCTTCACCGGTTCCACGGCGGTCGGCAAGGAGATCGCGCGGACGGTCGCGGGCACCCGCAAGAAGGTCACCCTCGAACTCGGCGGCAAGGGCGCGAACATCGTCTTCGACGACGCCCCCATCGACCAGGCGGTGGAGGGGATCGTCACCGGCATCTTCTTCAACCAGGGCCAGGTCTGCTGCGCGGGCAGCCGCCTCGTTGTCCAGGAGTCCATCCAGGACGAGCTGTTGGACTCCCTGAAGCGCAGGCTCTCCACGCTCCGCCTCGGCGACCCGCTCGACAAGAACACCGACATCGGCGCGATCAACTCCGCCGAGCAGCTCGCGCGGATCACCTCGCTCGTCGAGCAGGGTGAGGCGGAGGGCGCCGAGCGCTGGTCCCCGTCCTGTGAACTCCCGTCCTCCGGCTACTGGTTCGCCCCGACGCTCTTCACGAACGTCACCCAGGCGCACACCGTGGCCCGCGACGAGATCTTCGGCCCGGTGCTGTCGGTGCTGACCTTCCGCACGCCCGAGGAGGCGGTCGCGAAGGCCAACAACACGCAGTACGGCCTCTCGGCGGGCATCTGGACCGAGAAGGGCTCCCGCATCCTGGCCGTCGCGAGCAAAGCTGCGCGCGGGCGTGGTGTGGGCCAACACGTTCAACAAGTTCGACCCGACCTCGCCGTTCGGCGGCTACAAGGAGTCGGGCTTCGGCCGCGAGGGCGGTCGCCACGGCCTGGAGGCGTACCTCGCCCCGTCGAGCCCGGAGGGCGAGCGATAAATGAGCACAGTTGATCGACTCTCAGTCTTCAAGACCTACAAGCTGTACGTCGGGGGCAAGTTCCCCCGTAGTGAGAGCGGCCGGGTGTACGAAGTGACCGACTCCAAGGGCAAGTGGCTCGCGAACGCACCGCAGTCCTCCCGCAAGGACGCCCGTGACGCGGTCGTGGCCGCCCGCAAGGCGTTCGGCGGCTGGTCCGGCGCGACGGCGTACAACCGCGGCCAGATCCTCTACCGCATCGCCGAGATGCTGGAGGGCCGCAAGGACCAGTTCACGCGTGAGGTCGCGGACGCGGAGGGCCTGTCGAAGGCGAAGGCGGCCGCCGTGGTCGACGCGGCGATCGACCGCTGGGTCTGGTACGCGGGCTGGACGGACAAGATCGCCCAGGTGGTCGGCGGCGCGAACCCGGTGGCGGGCCCGTACTTCAACCTCTCCTCCCCGAGCCGACGGGCGTGGTCACCGTCCTGGCCCCCAGGAATCCTCGTTCCTCGGCCTGATCTCGGTGATCGCCCCGGCGATCGCGACCGGCAACACGGTCATCGTCGTCGCCAGCGAGAAGTCCCCGCTCCCCGCCCTGTCGTTGGGCGAGGTCCTGGCCACCTCCGACCTGCCCGGCGGAGTGGTCAACATCCTCTCCGGCGCGACGGCGGAGATCGCGACCCCCTGGCCGCCCACCAGGACGTCAACGCCATCGACTTGGCGGGCGCGGACGACGTACTGGCGAAGGACCTGGAGATCGCAGCGGCCGACAACCTCAAGCGGGTCTTCCGTCCACAGCCTGTGGATTACGCGGAGACCCCCGGCATCGACCGCCTGACAGCCTTCCTGGAGACGAAGACGGTCTGGCACCCCACGGGTTCGCTGGGGGCAGGCGGCTCGTCCTACTGAGCAGGCCGCGGGCCGCTCAGTAGGGGCGCGGGGAACTGCGCGACCAGCCACGACGGGACGAGCACCCGGCACCAGGTCCGCAGTCCCCGAGCCGCCCCCGCACCTCACCCCCGAGCAACCCGGTCACCTGCCCCACCACCGGCATGCTCCCGATCGACTGAGCCTCGGCAACCGGCCCCGTCAACGCCTGCGAGGCAAGCGGCTGAAAGTCCGCGAGCTGGGTCGCGACCCCGTTGTCGAGCGGGTCAACTCCCGTACCCGCAAGGGGGTGGGCTTGAGGCCGGCAACAGGCCCGGTGACATAGCCCACCGTGCCGGTGAGGGCGCCGAGCCCCGCCGCGGGGTCGATCTTGCCCAGAGACGTGGGCCGCGTCCGCATCACGTCGACAACCGGCGCGGTGTCCGCGGCGGCCGACGCCGCCCCCGCGCCGAGGGCGACTCCGGCGGTCGCGAGGGCGACCAGGGCCCGCTGTGCGGTCGGATGCTGGGAGGGCGTGTGTCGTGCCATCGCTGGTGCCACCTTCTGGTGCGCAGGGTAATCAGGTCAGCACGAAGGGTAGTTGACGTGTGATGCGCGTTCCACTGGCGACCCGCGGGGTCGGCAGGACGTACGGAATGCGTCAAACTGGTGTCCCGTGAGCATCCTTTCCCCGTCACCGGCCCGTGTCGTGCTGCTGTGCGGCCCCTCGGGTTCCGGCAAGTCCCTCGTCTCCGCCCGGTCCGGCCTGCCCGTGCTGCGGCTCGACGACTTCTACAAAGAGGGCGACGACCCGACGCTGCCGCTGGTGGCGGGGAGTTCGGACATCGACTGGGACCACCCCGACTCCTGGGACGCGGACGTCGCGGTCACCGCGATCGTCGAGCTGTGCCGCACCGGCCGTACGGACGTGCCGGTCTACGACCTCTCGCTCAGCGCGCGCACGGGCACGGAGGCGGTCGACGTGGGCCGTACCCCGCTGTTCATAGCGGAGGGCATCTTCGCCGCCGAGGTCATCACCCGCTGCCAGGAGCTGGGCGTGCTCGCGGACGCGCTGTGCCTGAGCCGGGGCCCGGTGCGCACCTTCCGGCGCCGTTTCCTGCGGGATCTCAAGGAGGGCCGTAAGTCCGTGCCGTTCCTGGTGCGGCGGGGCTGGCGGCTGATGCGGCTCGAGCGGTCGATCGTGGCCCGGCAGACCGGGCTCGGCGCGTACGCCTGCGGCAAGGACGAGGCGCTGGGCCGGCTGGCCGCCGCGGCGGTGGGGCGGCGCCCTGCGGCGGCCCCCACGCCCAGCACCTGACCCCGTACGAAAGAGCGGGACTGGACGGACCCCCGGCCCTCCAGTCCCGCTCTTTTCGTTCCCCGTGGTACTTCCCCGTGTTTCCCCCATGGTCCCGGTGACCCCGTCGGCACCCCCCGGTACCGACCCCCGTGGTCTCCCGGACCTCCCCGTTACCCATCCCCCGAACCCTCAGGCGACAAGCTCCCCGAAGGCGTCTTCCTCGTCACGGCCGAAGCTGAGGACCTCGTCCTCGCGCATGCGGCGGAGCGACCGCCAGATGCTGGACTTCACCGTGCCGACACTGATGTCGAGGATCTCCGCGATCTCCGGGTCCGTGCGGCCCTCGTAGTAGCGGAGGACCAGCATGGTGCGCTGGAGTTCCGGCAGCCGGGACAGCGCCTGCCACAGGACCGCGCGCAGCTCCGTGCCGCGCATCGCGTCCGTGTCGCCGGGCGTCTCCGGCAGCTCCTCGGTCGGGTACTCGTTCAGCTTGCGGCGGCGCCACGCGCTGATGTGCAGGTTCGTCATGGTGCGGCGGAGATAGCCCCCGACCGCGGCCTTGTCGCTGATCCGGTCCCACGCCCTGTACGTCGAGAACAGCGCGCTCTGCAGCAGGTCCTCGGCCTCGAAGCGGTCGCCGGTCAGGTGGTAGGCGGTCGCGTACAGGGAGGCGCGGCGCTCCTGGACGTAGGCGGTGAACTCCGCCTCCGACAGCGAACGACGCTCCCCGTGTCCTCCCTGTACCCGCTTCCCCGTGCGCCTCCCCGTGTGCGCGTCAACCACCGTCATGTAACCGGTGTGCTGACGCCCGGCGCTGCGAGCGCACCCCCGCCCGCTCACAGCGCCGGACTTCTCGGAACCCCGGGTGACGTCGTGCAGACGCGTGATGACTGCGTTGTTGCTGGTGCTGTGCAGCGTGTTCATCTCGCGCCCCCGTAGTGGACTTGCCCGGTGTTCGGATCTTCCGGCGTGGTTCCTTGCCTGTGCCGAAAATCCTGCCGGGGTCACTTCATGGACGTGTCCCCCGACTGTCACAGACCTGTCACAGGGCCCGGTCTCCGGCGCCGACCTCAGAAAACGGACAGTCCGGTCACAGAAAAGGGCGCTAGGAGTGCGCACACGTGCCTGCGAGGGCTACGTACACGTACAGGTGTCGAAACCCCGGCCCGCCATGGGCCAGAATGAGCCCCGTGCCTTCCCTGTTGCTGATCGAGGACGACGACGCCATCCGGACGGCCCTGGAGCTCTCTCTGACGCGCCAGGGACACCGGGTAGCCACCGCTGCCAGCGGCGAGGACGGTCTGAAGCTGTTGCGTGAGCAGCGGCCGGACCTGATCGTGCTGGATGTGATGCTGCCCGGCATCGACGGTTTCGAGGTGTGCCGTCGTATCCGGCGCACGGACCAGCTGCCGATCATTCTGCTCACCGCGCGCAGTGACGACATCGACATCGTCGTCGGACTGGAGTCCGGCGCCGACGACTACGTGGTCAAACCCGTGCAGGGGCGTGTGCTCGACGCCCGCATCCGGGCCGTGCTGCGGCGCGGGGAGCGCGAGGCCAACGACGCGGCCACGTTCGGTTCGCTGGTGATCGACCGCGCCGCGATGACCGTCACGAAGAACGGCGAGGACCTCCAACTCACGCCCACCGAGCTGCGGTTGCTCCTGGAGCTGAGCCGCCGGCCCGGACAGGCCCTGTCCCGGCAGCAGTTGCTGCGGCTGGTGTGGGAGCACGACTACCTCGGTGACTCGCGGCTGGTGGACGCGTGTGTCCAGCGGCTGCGCGCCAAGGTCGAGGACATCCCCTCGTCCCCGACGCTCATCCGTACCGTGCGCGGCGTCGGCTACCGCCTGGACTCGCCTCAGTGACCGACGCACCAGGGGGATCCGCGGCTGGCGCCCGGGTCGTAAGGGAGTTCTGTGGCGGCTGCGCTTCACCAGCCTGCGCCTCAGGTTGGTCGTGGTCTTCGGCCTGGTCGCGCTGACGGCCGCCGTGTCCGCGTCCGGCATCGCGTACTGGCTCAACCGCGAGGCGGTCCTCACCCGCGCCCAGGACGCGGTCCTGCGCGACTTCCGCCAGGAGATGCAGAACCGCGCCGGCGCGCTGCCCGTCCACCCCACCCAGGACGAACTGATGCGCACGGCGGGCCAGATGGCCAACAGCAGCCAGCGCTTCAGCGTCCTGCTCGTCGCCGAGGACACGAACGACAAGACGGTCTACGGCAACTCCGGCGGCCTGAACGGCTTTTCGCTGGAGGACGTGCCCAAGTCGCTGCGGACGGCGGTGAACAAGCAGCAGTCGGTGTCCGACGGCAACAAGGAGCCGTACCACCTGTACTGGCAGCGGGTCACCGAGCACGGCACGCCCTATCTGGTGGCCGGGACGCGGATGATCGGCGGCGGGCCGACCGGCTACATGCTCAAGTCCCTTGAGCCGGAGGCCAAGGACCTCAACTCCCTTGCCTGGTCGCTGGGTATCGCCACCGGGCTCGCGCTGATCGGTTCCGCGCTGCTCGCGCAGGCCGCCGCGACGACCGTCCTCAAGCCCGTGCACCGGCTCGGCATCGCCGCGCGCCGGCTCGGCGAGGGCAAGCTCGACACCCGGCTGCGGGTCTCCGGGACCGATGAACTCGCCGAGCTGTCACGGACGTTCAACCAGACTGCCGAGGCGCTGGAGAAACGGGTCGCCGACATGGCCGCCCGCGACGACGCCTCGCGCCGCTTCGTCGCCGACATGTCGCACGAGCTGCGCACCCCGCTGACCGCGATCACGGCCGTGGTGGAGGTCCTGGAAGAGGAACTCGACGCCGAGACCGGCAGCGTGGACCCGATGATCGAGCCCGCCGTACGCCTCGTCGTCAGCGAGACCAAGCGGCTCGGCGACCTCGTCGAGAACCTGATGGAGGTCACCCGCTTCGACGCGGGCACCGCCCGGCTGGTCCTCGACGACGTCGACATCGCCGACCAGATCACCGCGTGCATCGACGCCCGCGCCTGGCTGGACGCCGTCGACCTGGACGCCGAGCGCGGCATCCACTCCCGGCTCGACCCGCGCCGCCTCGACGTCATCCTCGCCAACCTCATCGGCAACGCCCTCAAGCACGGCGGCTCCCGGTCCGCGTCTCGGTCCGCCTGGAGGACGACGACCTCGTCATCGCCGTGCGCGACCACGGCCCCGGCATCCCCGAGGACGTCCTGCCGCACGTCTTCGACCGCTTCTACAAGGCGAGCGCCTCCCGGCCCCGCTCCGAGGGCAGCGGCCTCGGCCTCTCCATCGCCCTGGAGAACGCCCACATCCACGGCGGCGAGATCACCGCCGCCAACTCCCCGACGGCGGCGCGGTGTTCACCCTCCGCCTGCCCAGGGACGCCTCCGCGCTCACGGAGGAACCCGACACCGAGAACGGCGAGAAGGGCGAGGGCTCCGGCCCCGAGGAGAACGCGCCATGACCGTACGACGCCGCTACGGCAGCGCAGTCGCCCTTCCGCTGCTCGGGCTGCTGCTCGCCGGGTGCGGGATCCGGGCCACCGAGGTGCCGACCGACTTCGGGGCGGCGCCCTCGCGGGTGCCGTGCACGCTCACCGAGCCGGACGTGTCGCCGCAGGCCGCGCGCGGGGTCCCCGTGCAGGTGTTCCTGCTGTGCGGGTCGTCGCTGGTGACCGTCGACCGGGCGGTACAGGTGCCCGACGGCACGGCGGACGTGCAGCGCCGGGTCATCGTGGCCCAGGGGCTGCTCGACCAGCTCGCCGAGTCGCCGTCCTCGGGCGAGCGGGACGCCGGGTACACCACCGACGTGCGCGGCGGCATGACGGTGAGCGGGCCCCGGGCGAGGGACCCCAAGGACGCGCTGCGGCTGAGCAATTCACCGGCCGACCTCACGTCGTACGCGCTCGCCCAGATCGTCTGTACGTTCTCCGACTCGGCCGCGGCCGAGGGCGACGGCTCCGTGATCCTCGGCGGCCCGGACGGCACCCCGCTGCGCCGCTACGCGTGCACGGACGACGTCCGCACCGACCCCGGCACCAAGGCACCGCCGTCCAGCGAGGTGACGGACGGCTGAAACCGCGGGCGCCACGCCGGTGAACGGGGCGCGAAAAGGGGCGTGTGGCGCAGGCCTCACCCTGGTGCGTGGCACCTACCCGGAACCGATCGTGCCGGACAGGGCGTCTTGTGGGGCGTGCAGCGTCAAGGCTCCATCGGCGGCAGCGCCGCGATTCGCATCCGTGTGGCAGGAGGTGTCCTCCTCGTCGCACATCTCGTGCTCGTCGCCTGGGTCACGCTGCGCCCCCGGGACGTCCCCTGGGTGATGCCCCGAACCTGCACCCGCTGGCCAGCATCAGAGCCGACCTGGCGATGGGCTGGCCCGAGGCGTCGAAGCGGATCGGTGAGGGCCTCGCCCTGCTGGCCCCCCTGGGCATCCTCCTCCCGACGGTCAGCGGCCGGCTCCATGTCTCCCCGCTCGCGTCCTTCATCCGCACGGTCGCCGCGGGCGCCCTGATCTCCCTGGGCATCGAACTGCTCCAGACCGGGGTGCCGGGCCAGGTCGTGGACATCGACTCCCTGCTGATGAACACGGTGGGCGTCGCCATGGCCCACGCCGCGATCGTCCCGGCGGCCCGCGCCTGGCTCCGCCGCAGGGCCGAGACGGGCCCCCGCCGACCGTCCTCCAGGAGGAACCGACTCAGGGCCGGACCCCGACGATTCCCAGGGTCGGCATCGCACCGTAGAGCGACGCGGTGCGGACGGCGGCTCCGTACGGTTGAAGACAGATGAGGCAACCACACGGGGGCCTCGGACAGCCACTCGCGAAGGAGCCCATCATGACCGCCATTGCCCGCCCCACCCAAGGCCGCATGATCGGCGGAGTGTGCGCTGCGTTGGCGCGGCGCTTCGGGACCTCCGCGACCACGATGCGGGTGATCTTCCTGGTCTCCTGCCTGCTGCCCGGCCCGCAGTTCCTGCTCTACATCGCGCTGTGGATCCTGTTCCCGGCCGAGGACAAGGTGCGCACCGAGGCCTGGTGAGCACCCGGCGCGCGTACGCCGATGGGGCGCACCCCTCGTCCAGGGGTGCGCCCCATCGGCGTGTGCGGGGGTGGGGTCAGCCCAGCGGGATGCCGTTCAGCGGCAGGCCGTGCGTGGGGAGGCCCGTCTGCGACAGGGGCAGTCCGCCCAGCAGCCCGGCGACGGGCGCGGTCGGACCGTCGGCCAGGACCTTCTCGGCGGCCGGCTGCACGGCGGACAGACCACCGGCGAGCGCGGGCTGCGCCTGGCTGAGCGCCTGGCCGGCACCCGGCAGCGCCTTGGCGACGTTCTCCGCGGGCAGCGTGTGGGTCACGGAACCCAGCGCCTGGGTGGCGTCCGGAAGCGCCGGAGCGGCGCTCGCGGCACCCGCGCCGACAGCGGCGAAAGCGGCACCGAGGGCGGCGACACCGAGGGTCTTGGCAGCAGACTGCTTCATGGTGAATGCGTCCTTGAATGGGGTGACGGGGAATGTGAGCGGTCCAAGACCGTAAACACGCGACGGCACCCGCCGCAAACATCGAAATGCGGACGGATTGTGAACACCCGCCCGCACTCCGGTCCCGCCCCGCTCCCCCGTTCAGCCCTCTTCGGCCACAGAACCGCTGGTGGAGGCGGTCTGCCGGAACAGCCATTCGGATTTCAGCTCGGCATATCCGGGCTTGATCACGTCATTGATCATCGCGAGTCGTTCATCGAAAGGAATGAATGCTGACTTCATAGCATTGACGGAGAACCACTGCATGTCGTCGAGCGAATAACCGAACGCCTCGACAAGGTGCTCGAATTCCTGGCTCATGCTGGTGTGCGACATGAGCCGGTTGTCGGTGTTGACCGTCGCCCTGAAGTGCAGCCGGCGCAGCAGCCCGATCGGATGCTCGGCGTAGGAGTCGGCGGCCCCGGTCTGGAGGTTGGAGCTGGGGCACAGCTCCAGCGGGATGCGCTTGTCGCGCACGTACGACGCGAGCCGCCCCAGCTCGACCGAGCCGTCCTCCTTCACCTGGATGTCGTCGATGATCCGCACCCCGTGCCCGAGCCGGTCGGCACCGCACCACTGCAGCGCCTGCCAGATCGACGGCAGCCCGAAGGCCTCACCGGCGTGGATCGTGAAGTGGTTGTTCTCGCGCTTCAGATACTCGAAGGCGTCCAGGTGCCGGGTGGGCGGGAACCCGGCCTCCGCGCCCGCGATGTCGAAGCCGACGACACCCAAGTCGCGGTAACGGTTGGCGAGTTCGGCGATCTCCAGCGCCCGGGCGGCGTGCCGCATGGCGGTGAGCAGCGCCCCCACCCGAATCCGCCGCCCGTTCTCCCGCGAGATCAACTCCCCTTGCCGGAAGCCCTCGTTGACGGCCTCGACGACCTCTTCGAGGCTGAGCCCGCCGTCGAGGTGCTGCTCGGGCGCGTACCGCACCTCCGCGTAGACGACACCGTCCTCGGCGAGGTCCTCGGCGCACTCGCGGGCGACCCGGATCAGCGCGTCCCGGGTCTGCATCACGGCGACCGTGTGCGAGAACGTCTCCAAGTACCGCTCCAGCGAACCGGAGTCGGCGGCCTCGGCGAACCACACGCCGAGCTTGTCGGGGTCGGTCTCGGGAGTTCGGAGTACCCGGCGTCGCGGGCGAGTTCGACGATCGTCCCCGGGCGGAGACCGCCGTCGAGGTGGTCGTGCAGCAGAACCTTCGGCGCCCGGCGGATCTGGTCCGAGCTCGGGATGTTCGTGGTCTGGCTCGTCATTTCCGCACTCTAACTCCTACGCGCGTAGATCACCCGCTGTACGAATCCGTCGATACGTAACGGTGACCGCGCGGAAGGGTGGCGTACACGCTCACTTCTGACACTGTTCTGTCATGGCACAGCAAGCGACGCCGGTCAGGACGGCCCGGCTGGGGAGAGCGCTCGGCCCCGAACCGACCTCGGTGAGCGGCGTGGTGCTGCTGCTCCCCGGCGGCGAGGAGGTCTCCAGCCGCAGGCCCTCCCCATGATGGCGACAGCCTCCGTACGGACGTTGGGCCGCAGGCTCGCCCGCGCGGGCCAGGCCGACGGGCTCGCCACGCACGTCGTCCACTACCGCTGCCGCGGCTGGAACGGCAGCGAGGCGTACCTCGCGCACGACGCGACCTGGGCGGTCGAGGAGGTCGTACGACGGTACGGGGACGTGCCCGTGTCTCACCGGCATCGACATGGGCGCCCGCGCGGCGCCGCGCGCGGGGCACGAGGCGGTGAACTCCGTTGTGGCGCTTGCGCCTTGGCTGCCCGAACAGGACGTCGCGGCGCCACCCGAACCGGTGAAACAACTCGCCGGGCGGCGGGTGTTGGTCGTGCACGGCACGAACGACGAGCGGACCGATCCTGAGTTGTCGTTCCGGTTGGCGGCGCGGGCGAAGAAGGCGAACCGGGACATCTGTCGGTTCGAGGTGCATTCCGATGGGCACGCGTTGCATCAGCATCGGCAGGAAGTGCATGCCCTGACTGAGGACTTCGTGATGGGGGCGCTGTTCGGGCGGGCGTTCTCGCGGCCGGTCGAGGACGCGCTTCAGGCTCCGCCGCCCTTGGGTTTGAGGATGCCGTTGGCTGCCGGGTTCGGGCGGTCGCTTCGTAGGGGTTGAGGGGTCGTTGCATCGACACAGCCCGGCGCCCCTTGGGTGGGACGGCCTTACGTGGGTAGCAAGTTGCCCCTTTTCGACATGAGGAACTGCTTGAAGGCTGCCACCGGGGGGTGTGTCCGGGTGGCCGTCCAGCCACGCGACGCCGATCTCCCTTACTGCCCTTGGGGCTGTGACGGTCAGCTCTGCAACTCCCGGACGGGGTACGGCGGGTGGGGGAGGAGGGCGACTCCTAGGCCGGCCGCCACCAGGCCCCGTAGGGTCTCCGCCTCCTCCCCTTCGAAGGCGACCCGGGGCTTGAAGCCGGCTTCCTTGCAGACGTCGTCGGTGATGCGGCGGAGGCCGTAGCCCGGTTCCAGGGTTACGAAGGTTTCGTCGGCCGCTTCGGCGAGGCGGATGCGCTTGCGGGTCGCCAGGCGGTGGTCGGCGGGGACGACCAGGCGGAGTTTCTGTTCGTCGAGGCGGCGGGCCACCAGGTCCGGGGCGTCCGGGACCGGGGAGGTCAGGCACAGGTCCAGTTCGCCTGCGCGTAGGCGCTCCAGCATGGCCTCTCCGTAGTTCTGGACGAGGCTGAAGCGGACGCGGGGATGGTCGGCTCGGAAGGCTCGGATGAGGCCGGGGACGGTTTCCGAGCCGAGGGTGTGGAGGAAACCGAAGGCGACCTTGCCGGTGGTGGGGTCGGCGTCGGCGCGGACCTCGTCGGCGGCCTTCTCGATCTCGGCGAGGGCGCGGTCGACGGAGGTGAGGAAGGTTCGGCCGGCGGGGGTGAGGGAGACCGTGCGGCCTCTGCGGGCGAACAGGTCGACGCCCAGGTCCTGTTCGAGGCGGACCATCGCCCGCGACAGGGTGGACTGCGGGACCTGCATCTCCTGCGCGGCCCGGGTGACGTGTTCGGTGCGGGCGACGCCTGCGAAGTACGCGAGGCGGGGCGCGAGCAGCGCGACGATGTCTTCTGTGTCACCGGACGGTGACAGGCGAGCCTGTGACCTCTGTTGATGCACCATGGGAACGATTATGGCGTTTCCGTGCATTGGACGGATGAGCGGGCGCGTACGTAGCGTCGAACCATGCCTTCCGCCGATACCGGGGCGGCCACGATCGTGGCCGCCACCATCCCTGCCCCCGACTCCGACTCACGGCTGACGCCGGGTGGTCCCGGCTATCGCCGTATGAGCTTCGCGCTGTTCCTCGCGGGCGTGGCGACCTTCGCGCTCCTCTACTCCACGCAGGCCCTGCTGCCGTTGATCTCCTCCGGTTTCGCGGTGTCGGCGAGTGCGGCGAGCTGGACGGTGGCGGCGGCGACGGGTGGGCTCGCGCTGTTCGTCCTGCCGATGAGCGCGCTGTCCGAGCGCTTTGGACGTCGTACGGTCATGACGGCGTCGTTGGTCGTCGCGGTGGGCATCGGGGTGTTGGTGCCGTTCGCGCCGTCGCTGGGCGCGTTGGTGGCGCTGCGGTTCCTTCAGGGTGCGGCGCTGGCGGGGCTGCCCGCCTCGGCGACGGCGTACCTGGCGGAGGAGGTCAGGCCGAAGGCGCTGGTGACGGCGATCGGGCTGTTCGTGGCCGGCAACAGCGTCGGCGGGATGAGCGGCCGGGTCATCACCGGCTGGGTCGCGCAGGAGTGGGGCTGGCGGGTCGCGGTCGGGGTGATCGGCGTCATCGCGGTCGGCTGCGCGGTCGCCTTCCGGCTCCTGCTCCCCGCGCCTCGGCACTTCACACCGGGTTCGCTGCGCCCCCGCGTCCTGGCCCACACGGTCCGCGACCACCTCGCGAACCCGCTGCTGTGCCGGCTGTACGCGATCGGCGCCCTCTTCATGACGGTCTTCGGCGGCGTCTACACGGTCATCGGCTACCGCCTCACCGAGGCCCCCTTCTCGCTCCCCAGGGGCTCATCGGCTCGATCTTCCTGGTGTACCTGGTGGGCACCGTGTCCGCGTCCACGGCCGGACGGCTGGTGGGCCGGCTGGGCCGACGGGGCGCGCTGTACCTGGCCGGCGGCACGACGGCAGCGGGCCTGCTCGTCTCCCTCGCCGGCTCGCTCCCCTCGTCCTGCTGGGCCTGGTCCTCATCACGGCCGGCTTCTTCGCGGGCCACGCGGTCGCGTCCTCGGCGGTCAGCAAGACGGCCACGACGGGGCGTGCGCAGGCCTCCGCTCTCTACCAGTCCGCGTACTACATCGGCTCCAGCACCGGCAGCACGGTCGGCGCGATGGCGTTCCACGCGGGGGCTGGGCCGGGACGGTGGGCGTCGGAGTGCTGGCGGTGTTCGGGGTGGTGACGATCACCGTGCTCGGGTCACGGGCGGCTCGGATGGAGCGGCGGGGTGTGGTTGCGGCGTGAGCGGTGGGGTGGAGTGGGATGGGGTGTGGTGGCGGGCTGCGCGGGCGGGTGGCCTGGCGGCCTGAGGCCGGGGCCGGGTGGGGTGTGGTTGCGGCTGCGCGGGCGGGTGGCCTGGCGGCCTGAGACCGGGGCCGGGTGGGGTGTGGTTGCGGCTGCGCGGGCGGGTGGCCTGGCGGCCTGAGGCCGGGGCCGGGTGGACTGGTGGCGGTGAGTTCAGGGCTGGGTGGTCTGACGGTTTGAGTCGAGGGCCGGGTGGCCTGAGTCCGGTGGCCGGGCGGGTGCTCGGTGCAGGCCGTGCGGCATTCGGCGCCGGTCGGCCGGCCAGTACAGGCCGCCATGCCCAACGCCGGTCGGCCACCCAGTACAAGCTGGCCGGGCGGGTGCTCGGTGCAGGCCGTGCGGCATTCGGCGCCGGTCGGTCGGCCTGTACAGGCCGCCATGCCCAACGCCGGTCGGCCACCCCGTACAGGCCGCGCCCACTCAGCCCGTCCGGCGTTTGAGGACGAGGCCCTTTCGAGGCCGATCGGGGGTCTGGGGGCGGAGCCCCGGCTGCCTCCCCATCGACACCCTGCGCCTCACAACCGACCTGACCTGCACGTTCGTTCACTCCTCGCGCCATTGTCAGTGGGCTGCGCTACGTTGCGGGGTAAGGGAAGAACGGCCACAGGGGTGGGTGGGCGAGACCATGAGTGACAGCGTTGTGACTACGACGGACGACCTCGACGTCAGGCTGGAGAAGCACCGCGTCGAGCTGACCGGTTACTGCTACCGAATGCTCGGCTCCTCCTTCGAGGCCGAGGACGCGGTACAGGACACCATGGTCCGCGCCTGGCGGAACTACGAGAAGTTCGAGGGCAGGTCAAGCCTGCGTTCCTGGCTGTACCGGATCGCGACGAACGTCTGCCTGGACATGCTGTCCGCGGGCAACAAGCGGGCCCGCCCGGTGGACCTCAGCGACTCCACCCCCTCGCGCAGGCCGCGCTGTCCCCCGCCCTGACCACACCTGGCTGGAGCCGATGCCGGACGCGCGCGTGCTGCCGACCGTCGCAGACCCAGCGGAGGCGGCCGTGGCCAAGGAGTCGGTACGGCTCGCGTTCATGGCGGCCCTGCAGCAACTGCCGCCGAAACAACGGGCGGTGCTGATCCTCCGCGAGGTCCTCGCCTGGCGGGCCAACGAGGTCGCCGAACTGCTCGACACCTCCGTCGCGTCGGTGAACAGCGCGTTGCAGCGGGCCCGCGCGACCCTCGCCGAGCGGGACGAGAGGCGGCCGACGCCGCCGTGTCCGACCCGCTCGACGAGGAGCAGCGCAAGCTCCTCGAGCGCTACGTCGCGGCCTTCGAGGGCTACGACATGGCAGCCCTCACCGCGCTGCTGCACGAGGACGCCATCATGACGATGCCGCCGTTCGACCTGTGGCTGACCGGCCACGACGACATCACCGGCTTCATGACGACGCTCGGTTCCGCCTGCGAGGGCTCCCGCCTGATCCCGGTCCAGGTGAACGGACTGCCGGGCTTCGCCCAGTACAAGCCGGACCCGGAGACGGGCGGCTTCACCCCCTGGGCGGTCCAGGTCCTGGAGATCTCAGACGGCGGGCTCACCGGGTTCCACTTCTTCCTGGACACCAAGCGCTGGTTCCCGCTGTTCGACCTGCCCCTCCACCTCGAAGCGGAGTCCGACGAGATCGAGGAGGGCGCGTAGCGCGGGGGCGGGTGAGCGCAGCCGTATCCGCCCTCCGGACCGGCGGGCGGTCAGCTGCAGGCGGGCCAGGAGGTCGACGGCGCCGAGCCCCGGTGGTCCGGGCCCGACGATCTCGACCAGGACCACTCCGGCACCGGCCGTCGTCTCCAGCAGTGCCCGTACCTCGGCGCACAGCTCCGCCACCTCGTCGGGGGTGACGGGGCGGGCCGGCACGAGTACAGCGGGTGTCTTGGCGTCCACGATCGGTAGACCGGGTGGGCGGGCGTAACTCATCGGGGGCGCCCGCTCAGGTTCGCTGCCGGTGTTGTCGTCCGTCGCGGCGTTGCTCGGGTAGGGGCGGTTGTTGTTCGTCCGCGGGTGCGTCGGGGCTGGTCGCGCAGTTCCCCGCGCCCCTGAATGCCGTCCGTCACCAGCGCCGAAAGGGCCGGCCCAGCTCCCGAAAAACCGTCAGCGGGCGCGAACCGCAAGATCCGCCCCCGAGAAACGGCACTTGCAAGCCCCCGCCCGCTCCTCCTCCCCCAGGCAACGCGAAAGGGGCCGGGACCCTAAAGTCCCAGCCCCCTCCCCGTCACCAACTACCGACTACCAAGTACCGACTACCGCTCAGGCGATGCGCTCCAGCACCACCGGCGACGCCTTGAAGTCCGTGCCCTCGGCGCCGATGTCGTACGAACCCTTCACCGCGTCCAGGGCGTACTCGAAGCGGTCCGGGGTGTCCGTGTGGAGGGTCAGGAGGGGCTGGCCCGCGGTGACCGTGTCGCCCGGCTTGGCGTGCATCTCCACCCCCGCGCCCGCCTGGACCGGGTCCTCCTTGCGCGCACGCCCCGCGCCCAACCGCCAGGCGGCGACGCCGATGTCGTAGGCGTCGAGGCGGGTGAGGACGCCGGAGGCCGACGCCGTCACCACATGCTGCTCGCGTGCCACCGGCAGCTCCGCGTCCGGGTCGCCGCCCTGCGCCGCGATCATCCGGCGCCAGACGTCCATCGCGGAACCGTCGGCCAGTGCCTTCGCCGGGTCGGCGTCCTTCACTCCGGCCGCGTCGAGCATCTCCCGGGCGAGGGCGATCGTCAGCTCGACGACGTCGGAGGGCCGCCGCCTGCCAGGACCTCCACCGATTCGCGGACCTCGAGGGCGTTGCCCGCCGTCAGGCCCAGCGGGGTCGACATGTCCGTGAGCAGGGCCACCGTCTTGACGCCGTGGTCCGTGCCCAGGCCCACCATCGTGGACGCCAGTTCACGCGCGTCCTCGATCGTCTTCATGAACGCGCCGGTGCCGACCTTCACGTCCAGGACCAGGGAGCCCGTGCCCTCCGCGATCTTCTTCGACATGATCGAGGAAGCGATGAGGGGGATGGCCTCCACCGTGCCCGTGACGTCCCGCAGGGCGTACAGCTTCTTGTCCGCCGGGGCCAGGCCGTCGCCCGCCGCGCAGATCACCGCGCCGGTCGTGTCCAGCACGTGCAGCATCTCCTCGTTGGAGAGCAGGGCGCGCCAGCCGGGATGGACTCCAGCTTGTCGAGGGTGCCGCCGGTGTGGCCGAGGCCCCGGCCGGAGAGCTGCGGGACGGCCGCGCCGCAGGCCGCGACGAGCGGGGCCAGCGGGAGCGTGATCTTGTCGCCGACGCCACCCGTGGAGTGCTTGTCGGCCGTCGGGCGGGACAGGGACGAGAAGTCCATGCGCTCGCCGGAGGCGATCATCGCGGCGGTCCAGGTGGCGATCTCGCGGCGGTTCATGCCGTTGAGGAGGATCGCCATGTTGAGGGCGGCCATCTGGTAGTCGGCCACGTCCCCGCGGGTGTACGCGTCGATGACCCAGTCGATCTGCTCGTCGCTCAGTTCACCGCGGTCCCGCTTGGTACGGATGACGGAGATGGCATCCATCGACACTTGCGCCATGGCTTGGCTTTCCTTCCGGACGTTCGGAAAGGTGCGGCCCCGCTGCGGGACAGAACCCAACTCAGCGGGGCCGCACGGGAGTTACCTGGTGAGATGGTCCGGCCCGAAGGCCTGCGGGAGCATCTCCGAGAGCGGCAGGATGCCCGCCGGTGTCTCCACCAGCAGGGCGGGGCCGCCGAACTCGTACAGCAGTTGGCGGCAGCGCCCGCACGGGACGAGGATGTCGCCCTTGCCGTCGACGCAGGTGAAGTGCGTCAGCCGGCCGCCGCCGGTGCGCTGGAGGTCGGAGACCAGCCCGCACTCGGCGCAGAGGCCGAGGCCGTAGGACGCGTTCTCCACGTTGCAGCCGGAGACCGTACGGCCGTCGTCGACGCGGGCGGCGACCCCTACGGGATAGCCCGAGTACGGCGCGTACGCGTGGGACATCGCCTCCCGCGCCTCGGCGCGCAGTTCGTCCCAGTCCACGGTCGACTCGGCGGCGGGCGAGGTCACTTGCCCTGCCCCTTCCGGTACGGCAGGCCGTCCGCCTTCGGCATCCGCAGGTGCTGCGCGGAGAGCGAGAGCACCAGCAGGGTGACGATGTAGGGCTGGCGCCGACCAGCTGGGTCGGGACGTCGTCGGTGGTGGCGTACCAGACGAACATCAGGGCCGCGACGACGGCGGTGACGACGGCCGGGACGTAGCGCTTCTTCCAGATCATGTACGCGCAGCCGGCCACCAGCAGGAAGCCGAGCAGCAGGATCAGGGCGTGCACGTTGGTGGAGCCGCCGCGCAGGTTGAGGCTGTCGGTGTAGCCGAACAGGCCCGCGCCGAGGGCGAGTCCACCCGGCATCCAGTTGCCGAAGATCATCGAGGCGAGGCCGATGTAGCCGCGGCCGCCGGTCTGGCCGTCGAGGTAGACGTTGGACGCGACGATCGACAGGAAGGCGCCGCCGAGGCCGGCGAAGCCGCCGGAGATGATCACGGCGATGTACTTGTACTTGTAGACGTTGACGCCGAGGGACTCGGCGGCCACCGGGTTCTCGCCGCAGGAGCGGAGGCGGAGGCCGAAGGCCGTGCGCCACAGGATCCACCAGGTGGCCGGGACGAGGGCCACCGCGATGACGGTGAGCGGGGAGGGTCGGTGAACAGACCGCCGATCAGGCCCCGAGGTCCGAGATCAGGAACCAGTGCTTCTCGTTGAGCTTGTCCAGCCAGGTGGAGAGGCCAGGGATGTCGAAGGTGCCCAGCGAGTCGATCGGCGGGGACTGCTTGGCGGAGCCCTGCTCGGTGTTGGCGAAGGTGAACTTCGACAGATAGCGGGTGGTGCCGAGCGCCAGGATGTTGATGGCGACACCGGAGACGATGTGGTTGACGTTGAACGTCACCGTGGCGATGGCGTGCAGCAGCGCGCCGAGGCAGCCGCCGATGATGCCGAAGACGATGCCGACCCACGGGCCCCACTGGTAGCCGGCCCAGGCGCCGAACCAGGTGCCGAGGATCATCATGCCCTCGAGGCCGATGTTGACGACGCCCGCGCGCTCGGCCCACAGACCGCCGAGACCGGCGAGGCCGATCGGCACGGCGGCCCGGAGGGCCGTGGACATCTGGCCGGTGGAGGTGATGCCGTCGGCGCCGGTGATGACGCGGACCAGCGAGGTGAGGATCAGGGCGCCCGCGATGATCAGCAGGAGCACGGGGAGCGAGAAACGGCGGCCGCCCTTGCCGGGCTGCTGCGCCTGCGGCTTGGCGATGGTCGCGGTACTCATCGGGCCGCCACCTCCTTCTTCTCGGAGTTGTTCCGGGCGGCAGCGGCGAGTTCCTCACCGACGCGCTTCTGCTGGCGGCGCAGGCCCCAGGTGCGGACGACCTCGTACGAGATGACGACCGCGAAGACGATCAGGCCCTGCATGATCGTGGCGATCTCCTTCTGGTACGCCACCGGGGTCGCGTAGTCCAGGGCGGGGACGCCTTGTCGAGGAAGGCCCACAGGAGGGCGGCGAGTGCGATACCGCCCGGGTTGTTGCGGCCGAGCAGGGCGATGCCGATCGCGGTGAAGCCGAGGCCCTCGGGGAAGGTGAGGCTGTAGGTGTGGCTGTCGCCGAGCAGCAGCGGCAGACCGGCGAGGCCCGCGACAGCGCCGGAGATCAGCATCGCGGTGAGCGTCATGCGCTTGGCGTCGACGCCGGAGGCCGCGGCGGCCGACTCGGACTCGCCGGTGGCGCGCAGGTCGAAGCCGAAGCGGGTGCGGTTGAGGACGAGCCAGTACAGGACGCCCATGATCACGGCGAGGAAGACCAGGCCGTAGATCTCGCCGACGTCCGAGCCCAGGTCGATGCCCGGGATCCAGCCGGACTTCTTCATGATGCCGGTCGTCATGTTGTTGCCGACCTGCACGCCCCACGTGTTGGTCTGCGTGAGGTAGAGGATCAGGCTGGTGGCGATCGCGTTGAGCATGATCGTCGCGACGACCTCGCTGACCCCGCGGGTGACCTTGAGGACACCCGCGATCCCGGCCCAGAACGCGCCGGTGAGGACGGCGACCAGGAGCAGCAGCGGCACCTGGAGGACGGCCGGCAGTCCTACGTGCGCGCCGACGACCGCGGTCATCACGGCGCCGAGGCGGTACTGGCCGTCGACGCCGATGTTGAACAGGTTCATCCGGAAGCCGAGGGCGACCGCCAGGGCGGCGATGTAGTACATCGACGCCTGGTTGACGATCAGGACCTGGACGTCCGAGTACCCGATCTGCTGGAGCATCAGGTGGTACGGCTCGATCGGGTTCTTGCCCGAGGCGAGCAGCACGACCGAGGTCAGCAGGATCGCCGCGACAAGCGCCATGACCGGTCCGGCCACGGCGAGGAGCACACGCTCCTTGTCGAACTTCTTCATCGGGCCTCGTCCTCCGGGGCGGCGGTGTCGTCCGCGTTCTCTACGGTGCTGTCCGCGCCGTTTCCTACGGTGCTCTCCGCGCCGTCCGCTTCTTCCTCGACGTGTTCGAGGTGACCGGAGGCGGCGCCGGTCATGGCCGAGCCGAGTTCCTCGGGGGTGACGGTGGCCGGGTCGGCGTCGGCGACCAGCCTGCCGTCGTAGATCACGCGCAGGGTGTCCGACAGGCCGATCAGCTCGTCCAGGTCGGCGGAGATGAGCAGGACGGCCAGGCCGTCGCGGCGGGCCTCGCGGATCTGGTCCCAGATCGCGGCCTGCGCGCCGACGTCCACACCGCGGGTGGGGTGGGCGGCGATCAGGAACTTCGGCTTGTGGCTCATCTCGCGGCCGACGATCAGCTTCTGCTGGTTGCCGCCGGAGAGGGAGGCCGCGGTGACGTCGATGCCGGGGGTACGGACGTCGTACTCCTCGACGATCCGGCGGGTGTCGGCCTGGGCGCCCTTGATGTCGAGCCAGAGACCCCGCCGGCCGCGCGAGTTGGGCTTCTCGGTGACATGGCCGAGGATGCGGTTCTCCCAGAGCGGGGCTTCCAGGAGGAGGCCGTGGCGGTGGCGGTCCTCGGGGATGTAGCCGATGCCCTTCTCGCGGCGCTTGCGGGTGGCCCACGGCGTGATGTCGTCGCCGAGGAAGCCGATGGTGCCGGAGTCGGCGTTCTTCAGGCCGATCAGCGCGTCGATCAGCTCGGTCTGGCCGTTGCCCTCGACGCCGGCGATGCCCATGACCTCACCGGCGTGGATGGTGAAGGTGACGTCGTCCAGGACGCGCTTGGCGGTGCCGCCGACGGCCGCGTCGCCCAGCAGTCCGCCGGCCGCGGGCTCGGAGTCGGCGCCCAGGGAGGCGCCTCCGGCCGCGTAGACGGTGAGGGCCTTGACCTCGATGACGGGGGTGTCGGTGACCGTGGACTCCGCCGTCTCGGGGGTGGGGAGTTCGCTGCCGACCATCATCTCGGCGAGCTGACGGGGGTCGTCGCGGAGGGATGGCCGTGCCGACGGTGGTGCCGCGCCGGATGACGGTGATCTCGTCGGCTACGGAGAGGACCTCGCCGAGCTTGTGGGAGATGAAGATGACCGCGAGGCCCTCGGACTTCAGCTCGCGCAGGTTGCTGAAGAGGGCGTCGACCTCCTGCGGCACCAGGACGGCGGTGGGCTCGTCCAGGATCAGGGTGCGGGCGCCTCGGTAGAGGACCTTGAGGATCTCGACGCGCTGGCGCTCGGCGACGCCGAGGTTCTCGACGAGGACGTCCGGGCGGACGTTCAGGCCGTAGCGGTCGGAGATCTCCTTGATCTTCTTGCGGGCGCCGCCGCCGATGCCGTGCAGCTTCTCGCTGCCCAGGACCACGTTCTCCAGGACGGTGAGGTTGTCGGCGAGCATGAAGTGCTGGTGGACCATGCCGATGCCGCGGGCGATGGCGTCGGCGGGGGACGAGAAGGTGACCTGCTCGCCGTCGACGGCGATGGTGCCCTCGTCCGGCTTCTGCATGCCGTAGAGGATCTTCATCAGGGTCGACTTGCCGGCGCCGTTCTCGCCGACCAGGGCGTGCACGGTGCCTTTGCGGACACTCAGGTGGATGTCGCTGTTGGCGACGACACCCGGGAAGCGCTTGGTGATCCCCACCAGCTCGACCGCGATCGTCGACCGATCGCCGAGTGGAGGGTTGCTGGACGCGTCGATGGCGAACTCTCCTTGTGGAAAGGGGCCTCTCTACGCGCGTAGCGCCCCTGCTTTAAATAGTGCCCGGACCTGATCGTCTTCTGTCTGGCATCCGATCCGGTCCGAGCATTCTGCCGCGCGAACGGGGCGCGGAGAGACATCCTCCCCACACCCCGTTCCGTGGCCGTAACGCTGTCATTACAGCGCTCTTTTGGCCATGGTCGTGACTGGCCTGGAACCAATGGTTCAGGAGGTCTTGACCTTGATCGAGCCGTCCTGATGCCCGCCTCGGCCTTCTTGAGGGCGGCCTGCAGCGCGGCGTTGTTCTTGAAGGTCGGGTTCGAGTCGGCCAGGCCGACCGCGCCGTTGCTCAGCGAGCCGCGGACCTCGCCGCTCAGCGGCTTCTTGTCCTTGATGACGGACTTGGAGAGGTCGTAGACCGCGCCCGCGACGTTCTTCAGGGCCGAGGTGAGGATGTACGGCTTGTACTTGGCCAGCGCGGCCTGGTTGTACTGGTCCGAGTCGACACCGATCGCCCACACCTTGTGCGCGGCGGCGGACTTGATGACGCCCTGGCCGGACAGACCCGCGGCGGCGTAGACGACGTCCGCGCCGGCCTCGATCTGACCGTCGGCCGCGGCCTCGCCCTTGTCGGGGCTGGAGAAGCCACCCTGCGCGGCGGTCTGGGTCAGGTACTGCGCCTTGACCGTGACGCCCTTCTTGGTGTCCTTGACGCCCTGCTCGAAGCCCGCCTCGAACTTGTGGATGAGCGGCACGTCGACTCCGCCGACAAACCCGACGGTGTTCGACTTCGTGGTGAGCGCGGCGGTGACGCCGGCCAGGTAGGAGGACTGCTCCTCGTGGAAGACCATGTCGGCGACGTTGGAGGCCGTGATGGTGTTGTCGTCGATGATGCCGAAGGTGGTCTTCGGGAACTTCGCGGCGGCTTCCTTGACGGCGGGAGCGTAGGCGAAGCCGACACCGATCACCGGGTTGTAGCCGGCCTTGGCGAGGGTCTCCAGACGCTGCGTCTTGTCGGCGTCGGACTCGTTGTCCTGCGGCTCGACGTCGCGGCCGCTGACACCGAGGTCCTTCTCGGCCTTCTGGAGACCTGCGTACGCGGCGTCGTTGAAGGACTGGTCGCCCTTGCCGCCGACGTCGTAGGCAAGGCCAATACCCTGGACGTGCCCCCGGAGCTGCTGCTGGTCGTGGACTCGCTGGACGAGCTGCCACAGGCGGAGACGGTTACTGCAAGAGCTGCGGTTGCAACGCCTGCAACCGCGATTCGGGACACCCGGCGCATGGAACGAGACTCCTTCGTGCAAGCGCCCAAACCAGGCGCTGGTTCCGCCGCAGCGTAACGCGCGTAGACCAGACGGAAAACCCCATCTGTCCGGTCCGTTATAGAGCTGTGGCCACAGATGGTGGCAAGCGTACGGACAGCACGACGCCCCTTGCGGGAGGCAAGGGGCGTCCGGGCTGCAACGATGCCCTAAGGGCGTAGTGCTACTTGGTGTTGACGGTGATCTTGCCGGAGACGATGTCCGCCTTCGCCTTGTCCACCGCGGCCACGGCCGCGGTCATCGCCTTGTACTTCGGGTTGGTGTCGGAGAAGCCGACGCCGTCGTTGTCGAGGCCGTAGCGGACCACGCCGGTCTTGGGCTTGCCCTCGTAGACGGACTTGACCAGGTCGTAGACCGCGCCGCCGACGTTCTTCAGGGCCGAGCCGAGGATCACGTCCTTGTACTTGGCGAGCGCCTTCTGCTCGTACTGGTCGGAGTCGACGCCGATGGCCCAGACCTTCTTGGCGTAGGCCTCGGAGATGACGCCCTGGCCGGAGAGACCGGCGGCGGCGTACAGCACGTCCGCGCCCGCGTCGATCTGGCCGCTCGCCGCGTCCTTGCCCTTGTCGGGGCTGGAGAAGCCGCCCTGGGCCGCGGTCTGCGTGAGGTACTGCGACTCGATCTTGATGCTCGGGTTGACGGACTTGGCGCCCTGGTCGAAGCCGGCCTCGAACTTGTGGATCAGCGGGACGTCGACGCCGCCGATGAAGCCGATGTGGTTCTTCTTCGTCGCCTTGGCCGCGGCGACGCCCGCCAGGTACGAGGACTGCTCCTCGTGGAAGACGAGGTCGGCGACGTTGGCGGCCTTGATCTGCTCGTCGTCGATGATGCCGAACGTGATGTTCGGGAACTTCGCCGCGGCCTCCTTGACGGCGGGCGCGTAGGCGAAGCCGACGCCGATCACCGGGTTGTAGCCGGCCGTGGCGAGGCTCTCCAGGCGCTGCACCTTGTCCGCGTCGGACTCGTTGTCCTGCGGCTCGATGTCGCGGCCGGTGAGCTTGAAGTCCTTCTCGGCCTTCTGCAGACCGGCGTAGGCGGCGTCGTTGAAGGACTGGTCGCCCTTGCCGCCGACGTCGTAGGCGAGGCCGATGCCCTTGCCGGTGTACTTGCCGGACGAGGACGACGAGGTGTCGCTCGCCTTGTCGGCGTCCTTGCTGGAGCTACCGCAGGCGGTGGCCGCGAGGGCGATGACCGTGACGGCCACCGCAGCTTGGGAGAACTTCGTCCTCCGAGTTGTCTGACGCACAGCAAGCACTCCTTCGTCCCCACGGCACCGTCACCGGACCGCTTCCCAAGCCGCCGCCTCTGTGGCGATTTCCGCGCACAGTAACGCGCGTAGAAGAGGAGGGGAACGGGGTTTCTCCTTGCCGTTACCGGATCGTGCCGCCGACGCGTTACGTTCACGCGCCGGTGGTTACACCCGGGTGACACAAGGGGACGTAGGGGTACCGAACGGGCGCCTTCACGTCCCCTGGGTCACGGCGTGCCGGTCAGATCGCGCCGTCGATCAGGGCGGCGGCGGTGAACAGCTCCACGCCGACCGTGATCGCCGACTCGTCGACGTCGAAGTCGCCCTGGTGGAGGTCCCGTACGGTCCGCTCCCCGGGGTGCGGACGCCGAGCCGGGCCATGGCGCCGGGCACGTGCTCCAGGTACCAGGAGAAGTCCTCGCCGCCCAGGCTCTGCTCGGTGTCCTCGACGGAGAGGGGGCCGCGGCGGGCGGTCATGGCGTCCCGGAGGAGTTCGGTGACGAGCGCGTCGTTGACGACAGGCGGCACCCCGCGGACGTACTCGATCGCGGACTTGGCGCGGTACAGGCCGGCGACCTCGTCGATCGCCGCGTGCACGACGTCGGGCGCCTGCCGCCAGGCGTCGAGATCGAGACACCGTACGGTGCCGGACAGTTCGGCGTGCTGCGGGATGACGTTGGGCGCGTGGCCGGACTCGATGCGGCCCCAGGTCACCGAGACCCCGCTGCGCGCGTCCATGCGGCGGGAGACGAGCGCGGGCACGTCGGTGGCGACGCGGGCGGCTGCGGTGACGAGGTCGGTGGTCAGGTGCGGCCGGGCGGTGTGGCCGCCGGGGCCGTCCAGGGAGACCTCGAGCCGGTCGCAGGCGGAGGTGATGGGGCCGATGCGCAGCCCGATCCGCCCGCTGTCCACCTTGGGGTCGCAGTGCACGGCGATGATCCGCCCCACTCCGTCGAGCACCCCGCACGCGATGGCGTCGGCGGCGCCGCCGGGCAGGACCTCCTCGGCGGGCTGGAAGAGCAGGCGTACGGCCCGCGGGAGCAGGCCCTGCTCGTGCAGCCGGGCCAGCACGAGGCCGGCGCCGAGGACGACGGTGGTGTGCACGTCGTGGCCACAGGCGTGGGCGCGGTCGGGCACGGTGGAGCGGTACGCGCAGTCACTCTTCGTGTCCGGGACGGGCAGGGCGTCGATGTCGGCGCGCAGCGCGAGCATGGGTACGGCGGGGTCGCGGGGGCCGATGTCACAGACGAGGCCGGTGCCGACGGCGAGGACGCGCGGTTCGAGACCGGCGGCCTCCAGCCGCGCCTTGATCGCGGCGGTGGTCCGGAACTCCTGGTTGCCCAGCTCGGGGTGCATGTGCAAGTCGCGGCGGAACGCGACGAGTTCGGCACGCAGGAGCTCCGGCAGGGTGCCCGGGAGCACGTTCCCGACGGGTTCGACCTCGGACTCTGCCTCGGACTCTGCTGACATCAATTGCTTCACCCTCTGAAGGGTAGGGCGCCCGGGTGGTCAACTGACCCTCGATCAACAAAAGTTCAACCCGTTTGTCGAAGAAAATCTGACCGCCGGCCGCATAGCTGCCTGTGGAGGTGGGTAAACTCCCGCTTCTTCTGGGATACCACGGCTCACCACAGGCCGGCTCGACCCGTCCGCATCCCGGAATCCGTACTGCCGTACACCAGTGGCAACACTGCTACGCAGCGTGAGATTCCCGGATCCGTGTGTCCTTGGTGGGTCGCTTGGTAGGGTCCGCCGACGTGACCGACCCGAACGCGGCCCTGACCGCGGACTTCTTAGAGGCCACCCGCTCCTCCTACGACGCGATCGCGCCCGCGTACAGCGCCGAGCATCCGGACGGCCTGGGCGACGGCCCCGTCGAGACCGGCCTGCTGACCGCCTTCGCCGAACTGGCCCGAACGGTGGCGGACGAGCCGCGGGTGGCCGACGTCGGCAGCGGCCCCGGCTACGTGACCGCCCGGCTGAACGCCCTCGGTCTCCAGGCCTTCGGCATCGACATCTCCCCGCACATGGTGGCCCTGGCCCGCGAGGCGCATCCCCGACTCCGGTTCCAGGTCGGCTCGATGACCGCTCTGGACCTCCCGGACGCGACCCTGGCGGGCGTGATCGCGCTCTACTCCACGATCCACGTCCCGGACACCGAGCTGCCCGGTGTCCTCGCGGAGTTCCGCCGGGTGCTGCGCCCGGGCGGCTATGTCCTGCTCGCGTTCCAGGCGTCGGAGGGCGAACACATCCACAGGACGGAGCGCTACGGCCAGGACATCTCGCTGGACTACTACTTCCGCACCCCGGCCGAGATGGCGACCTACGTCACGGAAGCGGGCCTGAGCGTGTACGCCCAGGCCCGGATCGAGCGGCAGGGCCCGCAGAAGTGGGGCCGGGCCTTCACCCTGGCCCGCAAGCCCCCGACCGCCGGCTGAACCGCCTACGCCGCCGTCACCGCCGACAGCCGGTGCACGTCCCGCGCCGTCCCCGTGACCCCGGACAGGAAGCCCTGCGCGCGGGGTGAGGCGTTCTCGGTCAGCCAGGCCGGGTCGATGTCGCAGACCGCGACCCGGACCTCGGTGCCCACCAGCGCCAGCGGCAGGGTGTGCACCACGGTCGACGGGAAGCTGAGGATCGTACGGCCGATGGGGCCCCTGCGGGCGATCAGCTCCAGGGGCAGGTCCGGGCGGACGATCTCCAGGCCCGTCTCGACCGCCAACCGGTGGAGTTTCTCGGTGCTTTCGCGGCGGTGGGCGAAGTAGCGGGTCGCGCCGTGCGTCTTGGCGAGCGCGGAGACCGCTTCCAGGTAGCGGTCGTTGTCGACGACTCCCGTTTCCACCAGGGACGTTCCGACCATGTCCGCGCCCTTGGTGATGCGGGGCGGGCCGAAGGTGGCGCGGGTCCAGGCGAATTCGTTCGGGGTGATCGTGACGCCCTCGGGGATGGTCTCGATCGGCATCGAGGAGAAGACCTCGACCGTTCGCCGGGGGCTCGGGGTGAGGCGGCGGCGGGCCGCCGAGGAGACCGGGGCGAAGATCAGGTCGCGGGGGCCGGGGCGGCCGCCCTTGCGGTGCCAGCGCACCAGACGTTCGCCGCTGGCGAGTTGGGCGACGAACTCCATCGTCGCGGTGCCGTCGTCGACCACCACCAGCTCGCGCGCCTTGGTGATGGTCAGCAGGAGTTGTACGTAGCGGGAGAACGGGTCCCCCATGACGATCCGGTCCGCCCTGCGGAGGAGCCGGGTCAGGCCGCCGATGGTCTGGAAGGGGGCCGCGGGTCCGCCCCGCGCCTCCTCCCAGCGCACGGTGTGGCCCTCGTCGCGGGCGAGGTCGGCCATGCGGCGCAGCTGGCCGCGGGTCATCGGGTCGGTCGGTGACAGGACCACGAGGGTGAGCCCCCGCCGGGTGCCTCCTCGGCCCTGGGCGCGCGGAGGTGCGCCCACTCCAGCACGTTCAGCAGCTGTACCGGACTCTCCACGAACGCGAGAGTGTGGGGGTGAGGCCGGCGGTGCCGGCATGGGGGCTCATTGTCGTACGACCGTCCCGTGACCGTAAGTGGCGCTTAATGGCTCAAACTCAGACCGAGACCGGCTCGCCCGCGGCCGCGGCGATCTCCGCCTCGGCGACCACGCCGGTGACGCGGCGCAGCTTCTTCATCGGGCCGAGCTCCGACTCGTAGACCTTCTTGACGCCGTCGCCGAGGGAGGCCTCGATGGTGCGGATGTCGCGGACGAGGCGGGTCAGGCCCTGCGGCTCGACGGAGGCGGCCTGGTCCGAGCCCCACATGGCGCGGTCGAGGGTGATGTGACGCTCGACGAAGGTGGCGCCCAGCGCGACCGCGGCGAGGGTGGTCTGCAGGCCCGTCTCGTGACCGGAGTAGCCGATCGGGACGTTCGGGTACTCGGCCTGGAGGGTGTTGATGACGCGGAGGTTGAGCTCCTCGGCCTGCGCCGGGTACGTCGACGTGGCGTGGCACATCAGGATGTTGTCCGAGCCGAGGACCTCGACCGCGTGGCGGATCTGCTTCGGGGTCGACATGCCGGTGGAGAGGATGACCGTACGGCCGGTGGCGCGCAGCGAGCGGAGCAGCTCGTCGTCCGTGAGGGACGCGGAGGCGACCTTGTGGGCCGGGACGTCGAACTTCTCCAGGAAGGCGACGGCCTCGGTGTCCCACGGGGAGGCGAACCAGTCGATGTTCTTCGACTTGGCGTACTCGTCGATCTGGCGGTACTCGTCCTCGCCGAACTCCACGCGGTGGCGGTAGTCGATGTAGGTCATGCGGCCCCAGGGGTGTCGCGCTCGATGTCCCACTGGTCGCGCGGGGTGCAGATCTCCGGGGTGCGCTTCTGGAACTTGACGGCGTCGCAGCCGGCCTCGGCGGCGGCGTCGATCAGCTTGAAGGCGTTCTCCAGCTCACCGTTGTGGTTGATGCCGATCTCGCCCACGACGTAGACGGGCTGGCCGGGGCCTGCGGTCTTCGAACCGAACTGGCGCAGACGGGAGTTGATGCTCATGACAGCGGGTTTCCTTACTTGGTGAGGGAGTCGAGAGAGGGGCCGAGGATCCAGCTGGCGATCTCGGGACAGCGCCGTCGCCACCGGCCACGGTGGTGACCGCTCGTGCGGCGCCGCGTACGACGTCGTGGGCGCTCGCGACCGCCACGGGCCAGCCCACGAGGGCGAAGCACGGGAGGTCGTTGACGTCGTTGCCGACGTAGAGCACGCGCTCCGGCGCGATGCCCTGCTCCTCGCACCACTGCTTGAGTGCGAGGTCCTTCCGGTCGATGCCGTGCAGGACCGGGAGTTGGAGCTTCCGGGCCCGGGCGGCGACGACCGGGTTCTGCTCCGAGGACAGGATGAGCATCTTCAGGCCGCTCTTGCGCAGCGCCGCGATGCCGAGTCCGTCTCCGCGGTGCACGGAGACGAACTCCCGTCCGTCGGAATCGATCAGCACCCTGTCGTCGGTCTGGGTGCCGTCGAAGTCGAGTACGACCGCGTCGATGTCGTCGGCGGTCGGGAGCGAGCCGGGGCGGTCCGCGTCGAACAGCGGGGCCAACGCCCGTGCCCTGGCCAGCTCGTGGGGTCGTCGATCTCCAACACCCGTGCGGGGTCGGTCCGGACGAGTTCGGTGCGGCCGAAGAAGCGGTGGCCGACCTTGCGGAAGCCGACCGCGTCCATGCCGTAGACGGCGCCGGTCTCCAGGAAGTCCTGGGGGCGGTCCTGGCGGCGCGGGCGGAACGACTTGTCGTGGTTGACGCCGTAACCGCCGCTGGCGACCGTCGAGTTGGCGACCTTGGTGGCGCCTCCGACCTCTTCGCTGCGGGCGGGTTCGACGACCGCCGTGGCCTCGTCGTCGGCGTCGCGCCAGACGAAGCCGTGGAAGGGCGCGACGGTGTGCGCGGTGTCGGCGCCGTTCGCGACGATCGCGTTGACGATGCCGTCGACGTCCTCGCGGACGATGAAGGGGCTGGTGCACTGCACGAGCAGGACCACGTCGACGGACGCGCCGTGCAGCGCCTCGTGGGCGTCCATGGCGTGCAGGACGGCGGCCTCGGAGGTCGCGGTGTCACCGGCGATGGCGGCGGGCCGCAGCACGACCTCGGCGCCGGCCTGGCGGGCGGCGGCGGCGATGGCCTGGTCGTCGGTGGAGACCACGACATCGGTCACCAGCCGGCTGGCGCGGCACTCGCGCACGGCGCGGGCCACCAGCGGTACGCCGCCGACGGGGGCGAGGTTCTTGGCGGGGACGCCCTTGGAGCCGCCGCGCGCGGGGATCACCGCGAGCACCCGGCGCACCGAAGCGCCTTGGCCCGCTTGCGGGTTGGACATGGGCTCTACTCCTTGAGCGGAAGTCTCGGCGTTCACAGCTCCCCATCCGGCGGATGACGGGCGCCACGCGCTGCACTCCGTGGCGGTAGGCGCCCCGCGCGGCCCGGCGGACGATCTGCCGGACGGGACCGGGTGCCTTGTCCGCGGCGGGCGCGCCGGGCAGCGGGGTGCCGTCCGGGCCGAGGTGGTGGCGGGCGAGGATGCCGGGCAGATAGCCGGGGGCGGTCTCGGGCGTGTAGTACGGGGTCAGCGGCGCCATCTCGTCGTCGGCCAGCAGCTCGACGATGCGCTCCCGGGCCGCGTCGAAGGCCGTCTCGTACGACCCTCCCCGGAGGCGGACCCCCGGCCATGACTCCCTGCCGGGCCACCCACTCCGCGTCCGGCACCGGCTTGAACCCGGCGTCCAGCTGCTCCCAGGAGGCAAGGCATCCGGAGCCCACGAAGTGGTGGTTGCCGAGCCCCTCGCGGATGCCGAGGTCGGTCAGCACGACGGTGGGGATGCGTCGGTGCAGGGACTCCAGGGCGGCCGTCGAGCTGATGGTCACCAGGAGGTCGGTGCGGTCGAGCACGTCGCCCATGTGCCCGTACACCAGGCTGAAGTTGGCGGGGGAGTTCCTTGCCCTGGACCAGTTTCTGGTAGGGCAGCTCCTCGATGTGCGTGGTGTGTTCGCCGGGCTTGGAGCGCAGTTTGAGCAGTACCTCGCGGCCCGGGTGGAAACGGGCGTGCTGGATCGCCCGGTTGAGCAGGTAGTCGCGGTCCCTGCGGTTGTCGGGCACCGAGGGCTGCACCGCGAAGACGACCGTGTACGGGTCGTGCTCACCGGTGTAGGCGGCTCCGCCGAGGAACGGCAGGGCGACCTCGGTGACCGCGGTGGAGTCGGCGCCGACGCCGTCGTAGACCGCCTTGAAACGGTCCGCGTCCTGACGGGAGTTGGCGAGGACGAGGTCCGCGCCGTGTCGCAGCAGCAGGCCGTCGGTGAGCTTCTCGTAGACGACGCCGACATAGCCGGTGACGACCACGGGCCGCTTGCTGCGCCCGTCCCAGGCGCGGGCCAGCCCGTGCAGCATCGCCTGGACCCCGCCGCCGACGAGGGAGAGCACGAGGATGTCGTACGACTCCGTCTCCATGGCGCGCAGGAACTCGACGGCGGTCACCTCGCGGAGGGAGTCGGCGGTGACGCCGACTTCCTTCAGCTGGCGGGCTGTTGGGGTGGCACGACCCGCAGGAGGTACCCGTCCAAAGAGATGTCCGAATTCGGCGGAGCGATGCGGTTCGCGGTGAGCGAACCCCATTTCCACCGGGTGTCGGAATCCGCGAGGACGGCGACTCGCAGGGTCTGCGTTGCACTTGCTGGCACACCGAAGACGCTAGGAAGCCATTCCGTTGATCGGCCCAACCAGAGGGCAACAAACGGTTAACAGCGCACCGCCGAATGGCGAATCAGGGCGCGGGGGAGTGAAAAACAACCCGCTTCACTGCTTCGCCACGTGGCGTTCATCCAATATCAAGGTGAAGGTAAAGACGGATGACGGGCCGCCCCCTAACGTCGACTGCGTGGTCAAGCTCTCCGTCATCGTGCCGTTCTACAACGTGCAGCAATACGCGCCCGACACGCTCAAGAGCCTGCGGGCGAACGCGCGTGCGGACTACGAATTCATCCTCGTCGACGACTGCTCGCGCGACGGGACACCCGACATTCTCGCGCGCGGGAGCGCGAGTTGCCAGGCGCGGTGTATGTCAGACACGAGAAGAACGGAGGACTGGCGACCGCGCGCAACACCGGGATCGACAAGGCCCGGGGAGTACCTGACGTTCCTCGACGGGGACGACTGGCTCGCTCCCGGCTACTTCCCCCAACTGGTGCACGCCATCGAGGAGTTGGGCTGCGACTTCGTGCGCACGGACCATGTCCAGTGCACCGCGCGGGCCCGCACCATCAACCGCGTGCCGCACGGCAGGCGCGGCGTCGTCATGAATCCGCGCGAGGCGATCCTGCCCGCCGACCGGTCCACCTCCGTCGACTACGCGTACGCCTGGGCGGGGATCTACCACCGCCGGCTGGTCGACCGCGGCCTGCTCCACTTCACCGACGGGCTGCGCACGGCCGAGGACCGGCCGTGGATCTGGAAGCTGCACCGGGAGGCGGAGTCGTTCGCCGCGGTGAGCCTGCTCGGCGTCTTCTACCGGCGCGGGGTCGCCTCCTCGCTCACCCAGATCGGTGATGTCCGGCAGCTCGATTTCATTCGCGCGTTCGACCAGGTCATCGAGGAGACGGCACAGGACCGGGACGCGGCGGTCCTGCTCCCCAAAGCCGTCCGCACGTATTGCGCAATCATTTCCCATCATCTGGGATCCATCGAAAGGTTCGAGCCGGCGGTGGCGAGAAAACTGAAGTCGATGAGCGCCGTCGCCCTGCGGCGCATGCCGCAGGACGTGGTGGACGAGGCGCTCGACTCCATGGACATACAACGCGCGACGAGGTTGCGCCGACTGCGTCGCCGTCCCGCCGCCGCGGGGGCCGCCGCGTGACCACCCAGATCTTCCTGGCGTCGACGCTCTACGGCACCGCCACCCTCGCCGCGGCCCTCGACGCCGACTGCTTCCGCCCCGCCGACCGGCGCATCCTGCTGGTCTGCAACAACGCGGCGACCCCCGAGACCACCCCGGCCTCGACGAGGCGCCCGGCTTCGAGCGGCTGCGGGAGCGCTTCGACGACGTGAAGTCGTGGAACGAGACCATCTCCCCTTCCACCCGGGCGGTTGGGCCCCGCGCCTCGACGACGTCCCGATGTGGGAGCGGCATCTGCGGCTCCTGTGGGACCTCGGTGACGACCCTGTGGAACTGGCCGTCGAGTCGATCCAGGTCAACCCGGCGCTCGGGGTGACCCAGATCTTCACCGGCGCACCCGTCACCGTCTACGCCGACGGCCTGATGAGCTACGGCCCGACCCGCAACAAGATCGACCCGCTGGTGGGCACCCGGGTCGACCGACTGCTCCACCTGGACCTGGTGCCGGGCCTGGTGCCGCTGCTCCTCACCGAGTTCGGCGTCGAGCCGGAGATCGTGCCGACCGACGCCTTCGTGAAGGTGCTGTCCGAACTCGTCGACACCGCCGAGGAGTTGCCCGCGCTGCCGGACGAACCCGCGCTGCTGCTCGGCCAGTACCTCTCCGCGCTCGACATCCTCACCGCCGAGGAGGAGGAGGACCTGCACGTCCGGATGCTCCGGGGCGTGGTCGAACTCGGCCACACCCGCGTGGTGTTCAAGCCGCACCCCTCCGCACCGGCCCGCTGGTCGCGCGCGCTGGAGCAGGAGGCCGAGCGGCTCGGCGCCGACCTCACGGTGCTCGACACCCCGGTCCTCGCCGAGGTCCTCTACCAGCGGCTGCGGCCCGTCCTGGTCGTCGGCTGCTTCTCCACGGCCCTGCTCACCGCCGGCGCGCTGTACGAGCTGCCGGTGGCCCGGGTCGGCACGGCCACCCTGCTGGACCGGCTGACACCGTACGAGAACAGCAACCGGGTGCCGGTGACGGTGGTCGACGCGCTGCTGCCCGAGCTGACCGACCGTGCGGCGGTCGCCGAGCAGCGCCGGGGCATGGACATCGACCTGCTGAACGAACTGGTCCGGGCGGTCGGTTACGCGATGCAGCCGAAGATCTACCCGAATCTGCGCCTGGCCGCCGAGGCCTATCTGTCCCGGCGGCTGAACGCGCACAGCTGGCGCTACTTCAAGCGCAAGCGGCTCACCTCGCTGGCGCTGCCCGGCGCGGTGCCGGCCCAGCTCGCGTTCATCCCGCGCAACGCGACGGTGCGCCGGGTCGCGCGGCGCGCACGGCTGCTGAAGCGGACCGTCAGCCGCTGACACAGGGCACGGACAGAGCGGGCCGGCTCCCTCGGGAGGCCGGTCCGCTCTGTGGTGTGCGGGCTCGGTACACGGGGCCCGTTGCGGTGGCGCCAAGAGGTTGGGTACGCGAAAACGAAACCTGGGTGAACACCCGCGGACGGGGTGACGAAGGGTCGCGTCCACAGCGCAAACCCGCCCGGATGTCGGACTAGTGTGCTGTGACCCAGCAACGTCCCACCGAGGGGAAACCTGTGATCGACACGCCCGCGGACACTCGGGAAAACCCGACGGGCAACGTGATCCGCGCCGTCCTGCCGCCGACCGCCGACACGCTTCCGCCGTCCGACCCGCCGACGCCTCCCAAGCGCCGGGAGAGCCGCCTCCGGGCACTGGACGGCCTGCGTCTGGTCGCCGCGCTGATGGTGGCCGCCTACCACTACGGCGGCCGTGACGGCGACGTCACCAAGGCGTGGGGCTCCTCGCCGAAGCACCAGTTCCCCACCACGCACCTGCTGTTCTCGTACGGCTGCCTCGGCGTGCAGGTGTTCTTCGTGATCAGCGGCTTCGTCATCTGCATGAGCGGCTGGGGCCGCCCGCTGCGCTCCTTCTTCGCCTCCCGCGCCTCCCGGCTGCTGCCCGCGTACTGGGCGGCGCTGCTCCTGGTGACGGCGGTCTTCGCGCTGCCGATGGTGGCGTACAAGGCCGCCGCGCCGAGCGATCTGCTGGTCAACCTGACGATGATGCAGATGCCGCTGGGCGTCGACCGGGTGCTCGGCGTCTGCTGGACCCTGTGGGCGGAGATCCGCTTCTACGCGCTGTTCGCCCTGTGCATCGTGCTGCCGGGCGCGAACCGGCGCCGGGTGATCATGTTCTGCGCCTGCTGGACGCTGGCCGCGGTGATCACGCAGGGCGCGAAGTCACCGCTGCTCGACATCGTCGTGATGCCCGAGTACGCGCCGTACTTCATCGGCGGCGTAGGCCTCTACCTCGTGCACCGCGACCGCAAGGACGTCTACGCGTGGGGCATCGTCGCCGTCAGCTGGCTGATCGGCCAGCACTACGCGGTGGCGAGCCTGTGGCACTCGCCCAACACGACGGCTTTCTCCAACCGCTCCGCCTGGGGCATCATCCTGGTCGTCACCTTCGGCTACGTCGCCGTCGCGGCGATCGCCCTGGGCTGGCTGCACTGGGCGAACTGGCGCTGGCTGACGGTCGCGGGGGCGCTGACGTACCCCTTCTATCTCGTCCATGAACACCTGGGCTGGGTCGCCATCAAGGCCTACCACCAGTCCCTGGGCATTCCGTCGTACGCGACGGTCATCCTGACGGTGGTCACGATGCTCGCCCTGGCCTGGCTGCTGAACCGCTTCGTCGAGAACCGGCTGACACCGGTACTGCGCTCGGCATTGTCGAATCCCCGAGTACACGCCGCTGACCAACGGCCTTTTCACGGCACTTCGCGCCCGCCCAACGACCGACAGGTGAATGTCGGCCGTCGGGCGAGCGCATTTTTTCGGCCGTCCAACGACTCCTGGAATTCAATGTTCCGTATGTCGATATCGACGCTCCCCCTCATGGCCCTCGTACAACGCACGCACAGGAATTGGCCTGCCGTTCACTTCTCGGTCCGTTTCACCGGGCGCCGTAGGGCAGATGCTGGGGAGTCTCGCACTGGCTCACACCGGCCAGCCCGTCCGTACCAGGGAGTGTTCTCGACAATGACCCTTGTACCTCGCACGATACGACCGCCCCGTCATCTCGACGACGTTCCCGGCTGGTTCCCCGTTCTCGATCAGGTGCTGTTCGAGTGGTTCCTGGACCGGCAGGAGTCGACGGGAACGCGGGGCGATCTGCTGGAAGTCGGGGTGTACATGGGCAAGAGCGCGATCTGTGTCGGCCGGCACAGCCAGGACGGCGAGCAGTTCACCGTGTGCGACCTCTTCGAGGGCGACGCGCTCGACGAGGCCAACCAGGCGGAGTCGACGAAGTCGTACGCCTCGCTCACGCAGCGCACCTTCGAGGAGAACTACCTCGCGTTCCACGAGAAGCTGCCGCGCGTCCTGAAGGGCCCCAGCAGCATCGTCCCGGCGGAGGTCGCCCCCGCCAGCTGCCGGTTCGTCCACATCGACGCCTCGCACCTGTACGAGCACGTCCACAACGACATCGGCGCGGCCCATGACGCCCTGCTGCCGGGCGGGATCGTGGTCCTGGACGACTTCCGCTCCGAGCACACGCCCGGCGTCTCCGTCGCCGTATGGGAAGCCGTGCTCAACAGGGGCCTGCGCCCGATCTGTCTGAGCACACAGAAGCTCTACGGCACATGGGGCGACCCCGAGCCGATCCAGGAGGAGCTGCTGGCGATGGTGCGCGGGCGCGAGGACTGTCACCTCAGCATCCAGCAGGCCGCCGGACACCGGCTGATCCGCTTCAAGTCCAAGAAGGGCATGCAGGCCCCGCCCTTCCCGCCGTCCCGGTTCGCGCACGAGCCCGTCCCGGAAGAGGCCGCGCCCCGGCCCGCGGCGGCCACCGCGCCGCCCCGCCGCGCCGGCCGGAGCCGCACCCGGCGTCTCGCGGCGGACGTGCTGCCGCCGATCCTGACGCGCGCGATCCGCAACGGTCTCAGCCGGTCCTGAACCGCGCCTCGATACCGGCGACGAGCAGGTCGAGCCCTTCCTCGAAGTGCCGGCCGTAGTCCTCGAAGATCTCCGCGCCCGCCGCGGCCGACAGGGGAAGTCGGCCATCAGGCGGGCGCGTTCGTGTACGTCGTAGCCCTCGCGGCGCTCGTCCGGCAGTGGCTTGACGCCCTGCTCCTCGCTGACGAAACCGATCGTGAAGAGGTACGACGTCGAGGTCGCGCGGACCGCCTGGGCGAGGGTGAAGCCGGCCTCGGTGAACAGGCGCAGGGTGCGTTCCATCTCCACCGCGTGCAGGGTGCCGGTGAAGCGGGAGCCGCTGAAGACCTTGGCGCCGTCGCGGTAGCCGAGCAGCGCGTCGCGCAGTCCGCGGTTGGACTTCAGCAGCCGCTCCTGCCAGGTGTCCTCGTCGGTGAGCGGGGCGTCGGCGACCATCCGCCGGTACATCTCCGTGGCCATCTCGTCGAGCAGCGCCTGTTTGTCCTTGAAGTGCCAGTACAGCGCGGGCGCCTTGACGTCCAGCTGCTTGGCGATGGCGCGCAGGGTCAGCCCGTCGAGGCCGACCTCGTTCAGCAGCTTCAGGGCCGTGTCCGCGACGCGCTTGCGGTCAGGGGGTGCGTCGTTCGGTACTCACGCTTGACAACTTAACACCGTTAAGGCCACTCTCGGGACCCATAGCACTTAACAACGTTAAGGAGATTGGGTCATGACCGAGCACGTGGACGTACTGATCGTGGGCGCCGGCCCCACCGGGCTCGCCCTCGGCGTGGACCTCGCCCGGCGCGGGGTGGACGCGCTGATCGTGGAGCGCGGCCCTGGGCTCTCCCCGGCTCGCGCGGCAAGGGGATCCAGCCGCGCACGATGGAGGTCTTCGACGACCTCGGCGTCCTGGACGCGATCCTCGCGGCGGGTGGTGAGTACCCGGTCGGGATGGTCTGGCAGGACGGCGAACGGGTCGCCGAGCAGAGCATGTTCGACCCGGCCGAGACCACCGAGGACTCGCCGTACGGCGCCCCGTGGATGGTGCCGCAGTGGCGCACCCAGGAGATCCTGCGGGCCCGGCTCGACGAGCTGGGCGGCCGGGTGTCCTTCGACCGCGAGGTCACCGGCCTCACCCAGGACGAGGACGGTGTGACGGTCGGGTTCGCGTCCGGCGCCCCCGTCCGCGCCCGGTACATCGTGGCCGCCGACGGCGGTCGTTCGGTGATCCGGCGCGGGCTCGGCATCGGCATGACCGGCGAGACCGTCGACCCGAACCCGATCCTGGTCGCCGACGTCCGTATCACCGGCCTGGACCGCGACAACTGGCACATCTTCCCGCCGCGCGGCGACGACGGCTTCCTCGCGATCTGCCCGCTGGCCGGTACCGAGGACTTCCAGGTGATCGCCCAGATCCTGGACGACAGCACACCCGACCTGTCCCTCGACGGCGTACGGAAGATCGTCGCCGCCCGCTCGCACCTCGCCCCCGAAGACCTCACCGAGATCCGCTGGGCCTCGGACTTCCGCCCCCGCGCCGCCCTCGCCGACCGCTTCCAGCAGGGCCGGGTCTTCCTCGCGGGGACGCGGCGCACGTGCACTCGCCGGCCGGCGGACAGGGCCTCAACACCAGCGTCCAGGACGCCTACAACCTCGGCTGGAAGCTGGGCGCGGTGCTGCGCGGCGAGGCTCCCGCGAGCCTGCTCGACACCTACGAGGAGGAACGGCGGCCCAACGCGGCCGAGATGCTCGGCCTGTCCACCAAGGTCCACCGCGGCGAGGCCCGCCGCGGCGAGGCGACCCGCCAACTGGGCATCGGCTACCGGGAGTCGAGCCTCACGACGGACACGCGGGCACCGGGCGAGGGCCTGCGCGCCGGTGACCGCGCGCCCCACCGGACCGTCGCGGGCGTACGCCTCCTGGACGCCTTCCGGGGCCCGCACTGGACCCTGCTCGCGCTGGGCACGAAGGCACCGGCGGTCGGCGACGCCGTACGTGTCGTGGAAGGTCCGGCGGCCGAGACGTACGGCACCGGTCTTTTCCTGGTCCGTCCCGACGGCTACGTCGGCTGGGCGGGCGACACGGACGGCGGTCTGGCGCAGTACACCGAACGCTTCGGCCTGAACGGCTAGCCGGTCACACGGAGCTGGCCAGTGACAGCTTCACCGCGAAGCCGAGGAACAGCGCCCCGGCCGCGGAGGTCGCGCCCGCCGCGAGACGCCTGCGGCGGCGGAAGGCCGTCGCCAGCCGGGTGCCGCTGAAGATCAGGGCGCTGAGGTACAGGAAGCTCGCCAGCTGCGCGAAGGCGCCGAGCACGACGAAGGACAGCGCGGGGTAGGCGTACCCCGGGTCGACGAACTGCACGAAGAAGGCGACGAAGAACAGGATCGCCTTCGGGTTGAACAGGCTCACGACGAAGGCGCGGCGGTAGGGCCGTTCCTCGGCCGCCTCGGCGACGGGAGCCGGTTCCATGGCCGCCCGCTCCTTGCGGCTGCGCCACATCGACCACGCGGCCCGCAGCATCCCGAACGCGAGCCAGGTCAGATACCCGGCCCCCGCGTACTTCACGATCCCGAACAGCACGGCGTTGGCCTGCAGCAGCGAGGCGACCCCGGCCGCGGAGAGCGTCATCAGCACGGTGTCGCCGCACCAGACACCGGCGGCCGCCGTGTACCCGGCACGCGTCCCGCGCCGGGCGGCGACCGAGAGGACGTACAGCGAGTTGGGACCGGGCAGCAGGACGATCAGGACCAGGCCCGCGAGGTAGGTGGGGAGATCGATGACACCGAACATGAGCACGAGTGTCGCACGCGGACACGCGGTCCCACAGCCGTTCGAGGCCCCCACCCCGGCCGCCGTTCGCGGCCCGGCATCCGGGGTACGTGTCCGGGGGTACGACGCCGGTGAGACGACGGGGGTGCGTGATGCGTACTACGGGCATGGGGAGAGCGCTCGCCGCCGCGGCGGCCCTGTCGGCCCTGGTGACGGTGTGCGGCTGCACGGCGCAGGGCGCGGACGGCGGACACCACCTGCCCGTACGCATCCAGCTCCCCGGGAGCAGCACCACGAGCGGCGGCGACGGCAAGTCCTCCGCCACCCCGGCCCCCGCCCGCGCCGCGAACGTCCTGTGGGCGCGCGGCGACAGCGGCATGGACGTACGCGAACTGCAGGCGCGGCTACGGCAGGTCGACTGGCTCTTCGACGGCCCGACCGGCACCTATGACGACCTCACCGAACAGGCCGTCGCCGGTTTCCAGGGCAAGCGCGGGCTGCCGAAGACGGGGCAGACCGACCGCGTCACCTGGCAGCGGCTGGTGAAGATGACGCACGAGCCGGGCAAGTGGGACCTGTACCTGATGGGCGGTCAGCCGGCCGGTGCCCCCGACCCGCGCTGTCTGACCGGCCGGGTGCTGTGCATCGACAAGACGAGCCGCACCCTGCGCTGGATGATCGACGGCCGCACGGTGTCGACGATGGCGGTCCGGTTCGGCGCGCAGTACACCCCGACCCGCGACGGTGTGTTCCAGGTCTACTGGAAGGCCCGCACCTGGGTGTCCACGCTCTACCACTCCCCCATGCCGTACGCGATGTTCTTCAGCGGCGGCCAGGCGGTGCACTTCTCGTACGACTTCTCGATGCGGGGCTACGCGGGCGGCTCGCACGGCTGCGTCAACGTACGCGACGAGGCGGCGATCGCGAGCCTCTTCGCACAGGTACGGACGGGCGACAAGGTCGTCGTCTACAAGTGAGCGGATTATGAGGCGCGAGCGGGACCGGGGAACGTGTCCCGCCCGCGCCGAGTGCACGAGCCGTAGGTACGGGGGAACCCCGGCTCTGTGCGTTGGCCGATGACCAGTCGGCTCATTCAGTACTGCGCCACCCGGGCCGAAAACGTCACACCTCGCGCGAAAAAGTTCCACGGCTTGCGAAAGCGCAGGTCAGAGGGCGCTGTACGTCGGACTCGGCGAGGGCGTCTGGCGACTCGCGGTGGGGTGCGCCGACGGGTGCCGGGTGAGCGGCGCGAACCCCGAGGACCCCGACGACCCCGTGGATCCCGTCGAGCCCGGAGCGGCGGCGCCGTTGTCCAGGTGTCCGCCACTACTGCCACCACTGCTGCTGCCGCCGCTGCCGCCCGGTGCGATCGGGGATATGTGCCCGTCGTCGTCACCGCCCTGGCCGCCGGGACCGTTCTGGTCGTTGCCCTGAGCGCCGCCGTTCCTGCCGGTGCCCTTGCCGTTCCCCTTGTCGCCCTTGCCGTCCTTGCCGTCCGAACCGGCGCCGGTGTGCTTGAGGACGCCCTTGCAGTACGTCCACACATGGGTCGTGCCACCCGCCGCGCCCTCCAGGACACGCCTGCGGCCGGGGGCCAGGGACGTGCCGTCGCGCACGGCGCGGCAGGACGAGGCGACACCGCGCCACCAGGTGCCGGGCCCGCCCGACGTGCCGTCACCGGCCTCGGTGGACGGCGTCGGCTGCGCGCCGCTCCCGACCGCCTCGCCGGAGGAGTCGTCCGAACCGGCGCCCTGCGAGGGCGTACCCGAGCCGCGCGTGCCCGTCGGCGAGGGCGAGACCGGGGTCCGGTCGGGCGGCACGGCGGCGGAGATCGAGGCGGCGGGCGTCGGATCGTCGTCGAAGGGCGAGGGCAGTGCTCCGGTGCCGGCCGCGACCGCGACCCCGCCGAGCATCCCGGCGGCGAGCACGGCGGTCAGCCCGTACCGTACCGGTCTTCCCCAGCGGGAACCCGGCACGGCCGAGGCGGGCCGCCCGAGCCGGACGAGCCCGGCGTCGGAGGAGTGCGCGGGGCCGCGTCCGCCGAAGCCGGCGCGCTCGACATCGTTGCCGCTGCGCGCGGTCCGGAACGCCGTCAACGCGGCTTCCTCGCCCGGGAGTTCGACCTTGGTCTGCGAGGGTTCCCCGGCCAGCGCGCCCAGGGTTCTGGCGAGCCGTTCGGCCTGGTCGCGGGCGGCCGGGTCGACGGCCTCCAGGGACTCGCCGCGCAGCAGCAGCTCGGCGGTCCCGCGGTCCAGCCATCGGCCGGGGTCCGGCCCGCGGCGGAGCCGCCGGCGGATTCGGTGTCCCCGGAAAAGCAGAGCGCTCGTCGGCCATCACATGTCCTTCTGCGTCCGCGCACGCGTATGCGTCACAGTGGCGGACGTCACCGCGCGGTCGCGCGGGTCTCGCTGGGGCGGCAGGGCGTCGAGGGCTCCGGCCGATTCCGGGTCGCCGCCGAGCAGTTCCGCGAGCCGTTTCAGACCGCGGTGCGCGGCCGTGCGGACGGCGCCGGGCCGCTTGCCGAGGGTCTCCGCGGCGGTCTTGGCGTCGAGGCCCATCACCACTCGCAGGACGACGGCCTCGGCCTGGTCCTGCGGCAGCTGGGCGATGAGGGAGAGGGTGGTGTCGGTGGCCAGCGCCTCGATGGCCTCGCCCGCGGTGTCGGACTCGGCGGCGCGACCGGTCAGTTCGGTCTCGTCGCCGCCTATCGCGGGGCGCCGGCCACGCATCCGTATGTGGTCGAGGGCGCGGTTGCGGGCGATCCGTGCCGCCCAGCCGCGGAACCGGTCCGCGTCACCGCTGAACCGGTCGAGGTCCCGGGCGATCTGCAGCCAGGCCTCGGACGCGACGTCCTCGGCGTCCGGATCGCCGACCAGCGTCCGTACGTATCCGAGCAACCGTGGATGCACCGTGCGGTACACAGTCCGGAACGCGGTCTCGTCCCCGTCCTGTGCCGCAAGCACCGCGGCGGTCAGCTCCGCGTCGTCCCCCAGCACGTGGTCCCTCGAATTGTGTTGGTCGCGTCCGCACTCCGGCGCGAAAGGCACGTTACGACCTGAAACTGTTCCTCGTCCATGTCCGTACAAGGTGCAACTACTTGGTTCGCTGTCACGGTGTGACAGAAAACGCACTCCCGGCGCTGTAAAAATACGGGCCGCCGCGCGGCCCGTACCGCGCGACGGCCGGGGCCTCTCCTGTGGGGGTGGCGGCTCCGGCCGTCTCCGCGATGTCCACCGCGCCAACAGGCCTCTCTGCAACGGCAGACAGGAGCCTGACCGTGGTCTGACAGGATCTTCACCCCCTCGGGACACGGTGCCGCCAAGGCGAACCCCACCCGTCGAAGGCGCTCCGCCGCACCGGCCGGTCCCGGCAGCCCGAGTCCGAGCGGCGCCGCGGCCTCGGCGATCGTCGCCGAGGAAGCCGGCCGCCCCCAGCTCCGCGTCGACACCACCTACGCCGGGCGCACCCGGCTGCTCGGCATCTGGTTCGACCGCCCGCACGAACACGGCGTCCCCTCAGGACACAAGCCGGACCGGACCGGATGGTTCCCGGCCACGGACACCGGCAAGTAGCCCCCGGTGATCCCGCTCCCCGCGGTGGCCGGCGGTTTCGGTGGCGCGGTCCTGATCGGCACGGCCGCGGGGGTCTACCCCTCCGTCCGCGCCTCTCGCCTCACCCCGACCGGACCCTCGCCACGACCTGAGGACCACCGGGCCGAACCCCTATCCGACGCCGCCCGGCCGCCAGTCGTCCTGCCTGCGCGTCGGCGCCGACGGACACCCCGCGTCCCGTACGGCCCGGAAGGCGGCCACCGCCCGCCGCTCCGCCTCGCGGTCCACGTCCCCCTCCCGCAGCGCCGCACCCAGCAGCGCCGGGAGAGCGGGAAGCGCCGGGCCCGCCGGAGAACGCGCGTGATCCCGAAAGGCCCGGGGATCCGGAAGGCTCCGGTGGCCCGGAAGACCCGTGCGTCCCGTGTCGTGTTCAGCCATGTCCGTCCCCGTCCCTTTCCGGATCCCTCGCCGGGTCCTTCGCCAAGTCCCCGTCCGCGACGCCCAGTTCACGCGCCAGCCGTCTCAACCCCGGTAGGCGGCCGTCCGCACCGCCCCCGGCCGCTTCCCCAGCACCCGCGCGGCGCCGGGTCCGTCGAGCCCCACGACCACCCGCAGCAGCACGGCCTCGGCCTGATCGCGCGGCAGCCCCGGACCAGCCCGAGGGCGTACTCCGTGGAGAGGGACTCCAGCGCCTGGTCGTGGGTGCTGTGCGGGCCGGGCAGTTCGAGTACGTCCTGTTCGAGCGCCGCCGAGCGGGGCCGTACTCGCTGCCGCCGCAGATGGTCGAGCGCCCGGTGCCGGGCGATGGTCGCCGTCCAGCCCCGGAACCCGGCCCCGTCGCCGCGGAACCGGCCCAGGTCACGGGCGATCTCCAGCCACGCGTCCGACGCCACGTCCTCGGCCTCGTCGCCGACCAGCCCGCGCAGATACCCGAGCAGCCCGGGCTGCACGAGCCGGTACGCGACGGCGAACGCCCGCTCGTCGCCCTCCTGGGCCCGCGCGACCGCCGCGCCCAGTTCCCCGTCGTGCGCGTGCCCGCGCCGGGGCTCGCCTGTCTGGCCCAAGGACTGTCCTCGTCGGTACCGGTGCGCGAAGGGCCGTGCCGAGTACGGCAGGACCCGTGCCGGGCGCGACGGTCCCCGCACCCCTCATCGCCCTCAGCGCCGCCCCTCACAGAAACGTCACAGCCCGCGGCCCGCCGGACACATCTCCGGCCCGCCGACGGGGCACGGTCCCTCTGGCCCGGCGTACGTCCGCCCGTGGCGTCCCCGTGAACGAAGGAGACCCATGGCCGACCTCCGTATCGGTGTCCTCGGCCACGGCCTGCGCGGCGGCCTCGCCCGGGTCGCCCACCGCCCCGGCGCGGGCTCCCGTGTCACCGCGCTCGCGGACCCCGGCCCGGCGGCCCGCGCGGAGGCGGCCGAGGACTTCCCGGGTGTCTCGACCAGCGCCGACCCCGGGGAAGTTGTGGCCTTCCCCGACGCCGACGCGGTCCTCGTCCTGCCCCGACCACACCCACGCCGGCCTCGCCTGCGAGGCGCTGCACGCGCGCGAGCCGGTGCTCGTCGAGAAGCCGCTCGACATCACGGTCGACCGCTGCGACCAGGTCCTGCGCACGGCCGACGAGACCGGCACCCGCCTCTACGTCGGCCACGACATGCGCCACATGCCGGTGATCCGCCTGATGCGGGACCTCGTCGAGGGCGGCGCGATCGGCACCGTGAAGACGGTGTGGGTACGGCACTTCGCGGGCTTGGGCGGCGACTGGTACTTCAGCGACTGGCACGCCGAACGCCGGTACAGCACCGGCCTGTTGCTCCAGAAGCCCGCGCACGACCTGGACGTCGTCCACTGGCCGGCCGACGGCTGCGCCCGCCGAGCGGGACGGCGGCACCCCGCGTGAGTGCCGCCGCTCGATCCGGATCTCGTCGCCTCTTTCGAGCGGGGGACAGCAGCCCTAAAGGGTGGTGTCCACGGGCTGTTGAGGGGTCTCCTTGGCCACCGTGCCCGGTGTGGGCACGCGGTCGGCGTTCACCAGGACGCCCGCGATGAGGGCGGCCAGCAGGATCGAGGCCATCGCCCACCAGGTGGCGACGTTGAAGCCGTGCACCGCGGCCTTGGCTTCGAGGAGTTGACGGTTGGCGCCGGGGGCCGCGTGGGCGGTGGCGTAGCGGGCGGTGACGGTGGCGGCGATCGTGTTGAGGAGGGCCGTACCGATCGAACCGCCCACCTGCTGGGCCGTGTTGAAGGTCGCGGAGGCGGCGCCGGAGTCGCGGGGTGCGACGCCGCCGGTGGCCAGGGACACCGAGGTCATCATCGCCGTACCCATGCCGAGGCCGAGCATCAGCATGCCGGGCAGGATGTACGTGGCGTACGCGGGCTCCACCCCCACCTGGGCGATCAGCGCGAGCGCGCCCGCCGCGAGCAGCAGGCCCGGGACCATCAGGGTGCGCGGCGGCACCTTGTTGAGGAGCCGGGCCGCGATCTGGGTCGAGCCGGTGATCATGCCGACGGTGATGGGGAGATAGGCGACGCCCGTCTTGACCGGCGAATAGCCGAGGACGCGCTGCATGTAGTAGGTGAGGAAGAGGAACACACCGAACATGCCGATGGTGACGAACAGGATGGTCAGGAACGCGCCGACCCGCTGACGGTCCTTCACCACCGCCATCGGCAGCAGCGGCACCCGCGCCCGCGTCTGCCAGAACCCGAACGCGCCGAGCAGCACGACCCCGGCGCCGAGCAGCGTCAGGACCAGTCCGTCGCCCCAACTCCGGGACTCCGCCTCGGAGAAGCCGTAGACCAGGGTCAGCATGCCGAGGGAACCGAGGAGCGCGCCCGGTATGTCGAGGTGCGCGTCCGGGTGCCGGGCGCTGTCGCTGAGCAGGACCCAGGCACCGGCGAACGCGACCAGCGCGATGGGGACGTTGACGTAGAGGCACCAGCGCCAGTCGAGGTACTGGGTGAGGAAGCCGCCGGCGAGGAGCCCGACTGCCGCTCCCGCGCCGACGATCGCGCCGAACACACCGAAGGCCTTGCCGCGGTCCTTCGGGTCGGTGAACGTCGTCGTGAGCAGGGACAGCGCCGAGGGCGCGAGCAGGGCGGCGAAGACGCCCTGCAGCGCGCGGGCGCCGAACAGCATGCCCTGGTTGGCGGCGGCACCGCCGAGCGCGGACGCGGCGGCGAAGCCGATCAGCCCGATCATGAAGGTGTTCTTGCGCCCGGCGAGGTCCGCGATCCGGCCACCGAGCAGCAACAGCCCGCCGAACGCGAGCGTGTAGGCGGTGATGACCCACTGTCGGTTGCCGTCCGACATGTGGAGGGCGACCTGCGCGGACGGCAGTGCGATGTTGACGATGGTCATGTCGAGGACGACCATCAACTGCGCGAGCGCGATGACGACCAGCGCCCACCAACGACGGTTCTCGGCCATATGCCCTCCCCGGTCCGACGGCCGCCCTCATAGTCCTCCCGGACCCCGCCCATGGGGAACGCAGGCGTTTCTTATTACGCCGATTTTGCCGAACTCCCGTCCGGCGCAACTCCCCTACCGCCGAACGCCGTTCACCGCGTCCCGGCACAGCAGCCGCAGCGACCCGTCGCCGCCGAAACACCGCCGCGCCTCGTCGATGGGGTCCCACAGCCGCCCCTCCGGCGTCCGCAGCCAGTGCTCGCCCCCGGTCGCCCACCACTCGCCGCCGGTCTGACGCGCGATCACCTCACCGGCGTAGGCCCCGAACCCGCGCAACTCGCTCTCCATGGCGGCGTACGGCGCGCCCTCCCGCCGTATCTCCTCGATCATCCGGTCGACCCGCCACAGGCTCCGCGCCGAGTAGTCGAGCCGTACCCGGGCGCCTTCGCGCATGGTCGCCACGGTGTCCGCGGCCCATCGCACGGGCTGCGCGGCGGCGGCGGGCCGACGCGTCGTCTGCTCTGTCAGCTGCTGTGTCATCACACCAGGAGAAGCACGGCGGGCCGGTGTTGCGGCACCCCGATCCGGACATTTCCCCGGACCCGCGCAGGACCGCCCCATCCCCACCGCACGACGGTCACAGACCCGCCGCTCAACTCCGTCCGCGCGCCCGCCGCGACACCACCGCGCGCAGCACCCGCCGCCCCTCGGTCGACACGGCGAGCACCTGCCGCAGTCCGCCCGAGCCGGTCGCGGCGAGGAGTTCGAGAACGGCGATCTGACGGCGCAGCTCGGCGGCGACGAGAGGTGACATGTCGTCGGTACGACCTTCACGGCGGCCCTCGACGTCATCGGCGTCTCCGACGGGGGTCATGACCTCCAGCAGCCGGTGGATCCGCAGCGAGTCGAGCGAGCAGGCGTCGGCCCACGCCCGTACCTCGGCGCCGGCCGGAACGAGCGGCGCTGCCGCGAGCATCGTGCGGGCGAGCCGGACGGCCTGGTCCTCGCCGGGTTCCTCGAAGAGGGCGGGGAGCTTGGCGCGGGCCTGCTCCAGGGACTCGCCCCATGTCTCCCCGACGGCACCGTCCGCGAGGCTCGTCCACAGCGGACGCAGCACCTCGTCGTCCCCGCCCAGCAGCGGCACACACCGATCCAAACAAGCCAGTCCGCCCACGGCCAGTGCGCGATCGTCGGCCTGCGCGATCAGTTCCACCAGACTCATCCAGACCTCCCTCAGCGGGGCCCCTCCCCTATGAGGCCCGCATCTCCTGGCGGCGCGCCTCACCCCGGGAGTGTCACATGGGACACCCTCGCGCAGACAGAGAAAACGGAAGAAGAGGTTTTCGGCCAACGGGGCCGGGTTCTCCGCACGCCGACCGCCCCCGTCGGCCTGCCTTTCTCCGCGCCCTCAACCCACCTTGTCCGCAAGGGACTTGAACTGGGTCCAGGTCAGTGACGGCGTCCCCGGGTCCCACAGTTTCTGGATCGTGGCGCGCAGCGGCATGCGGATGCCGGCCGCGACCTGGTTCTGGGTCTGGGAGTTGGCGAGGTCGCACCAGACGGCGAAGGAGCCGCCGAGGATCTGGGCGTCGTACTGCGCGGGGACCGCCGTCGTGCCGCGCAGCACGCGCGGGGTCCAGTGCTCGTAGATCCGCTGTCCCGTCGGGTAGACGAAGGTCTGCGGCTCGCCGAGGACGTAGTACATGTACTCGTCGTTGTAGTTGAGGACCTTGCGCCCCGCGCTCAGATACGCGACGGGCTGCCGGGCGCCGATCTCCTTGCCCGTCCAGTACGCGACCTGGAGGTCCTTGGCGGCCTGCACGGACGTGCCGGCGAAGAAGCCGTCGTTCCACACCCGCATCGTGCGGTCGTGGTTGCGGATCGTGTCGGCGCGGTCGTTGAGCCAGCCGGTGGTGAGGTCGGCGACGGTGCCGCCGGAGCCGTAGGCCTCACGGCCTCGGCCGCCAGCTGCGGGAAGGACGCCTGGGGGTTGGCGACGGTCAGCGCCTGGTACTCGTCGCCGCCGAGGTGCCACTGGTCGCCGGTGAACAACCCGGCGTACTCGTCGAGGAGTTCGTCGACGATCGCGGCGGACGCGTCCTTGGAGATGTCGATGGCGCCGCGCGTGGCGACCCCGACACGTTCCGCAGCTGCAGATCGGGGTGCGCGGCGATCACCGCGCCGAGGTGTCCCGGGGAGTCGATCTCGGGCACGACGGTGATGTGCCGGCTGGCCGCGAGCTCGACGATCTGCTTGACCTGCGCCTTGGTCAGATGGTCCTTCGACACGATCTCGGGGTGGGTCGTGGACTCGATCCGGAAGCCCTGGTCGTCGGAGAAGTGCAGCCCCAGCTCGTTGAACTTGAGATCGCCCAGCTCCCGTACCCGGTCCTCGATCCAGGCCGCGGTGAACGGCTTGCGCGCGATGTCCAGCATGAAGCCCCGCCGCGGTTTGGCGGGCTGGTCGTGCACGACGCCCTCCGGCGCCGTACCGCCCCCGTGCACCTCCTGCTTGAGCGTCCGCGTCCCGTAGAACACGCCCGCGTCCGAGGGCCCGCTGATGTTGACCCGCCCGCCGCGCACGGTCATCGCGTACGACTCCGGGTTCGCGCCCTCGTCGTCGTTCAGCGCCAGCCGTACGTCCCCGGCGCGCACGTCACCCGACTCGCCGCCGTACGTCAGCCCCAGCTCACCGGCGATCAGCCGCCCTCGTCGGCGAGATCGGCGTCGTCGACCACGACCCGGTCCCCCTTCGCGGGCCGCCAGCCGGGACCCCGCGCGGGGTGTGCGAGCGCACCGCCGGGATGGTGCGGGGCGCCCGCGACAGCGGATACGACCGCGTCGGACTCGGCGACGGCGACGCGGAACGGGAGGCCGCGCCCCGCGAGGCGGCGGAGGTCTCGTCGCCGGACCCGACCGACGTGCCCCCCTCGTCGCCGGACGCCGCCCACAGCCCGAGCCCCACCCCGCCCGCGACCACCACAGTGGCGGCGGCGACCGCGATCAGCCCTCGCTTCTTCCCCTGCTTCACCTGCTTCGCCGACGAGCGGCGCCTGTGCTGGCTCACGGCGCCAACCTACGGCCCCGAGCGGATCGCGGGTGTCCACCACGCGTTCCGAAACTCTCCCGTCCGGGTGAAATTCGGGCATCCGTCGGACACGTCATGACCACTCCCGATAATCTGCCGACGCACCTGTCACCACCTCCCTGCCGCACCGTCCGCGACGCGAGGACCCACCCTGCCTGCGCACCGCCTTCCCCAGCTCCCCGACCTCCCCGGCCGAGTGGCCATCCCGGCGCTGCCCGAACAGTCCCGCACCTCGCCGTCCCCGCACGCGCTGGACGCCTTCAACACCGCGCCCGCCGACGACGTACGGCACACCCTGCTCACCTGCCTCCGCAGCCACCGCTGGTCCCACCGCCTCACAGACCACCACCGCCCCTACCCCGACCTCGACGCCCTACTCGCCGCGTCCGACGAGGCGTCCTACGACCTCACCCCGGGCGACCTGACAGAGGCACTGGCCGGCGAGTCCCTCCCCGCCCTCCCCGACGACACGTACGAGGCAGCCCACATGGCCCTGGACGCGGCCCATGCCGCGTACGAGGCCAGATTCGGCCACGTGTTCGTCATCTGCGCGGACGGAATCGCCCCGGACGAGGTCCTGGACCACGTTCTGGCAGGCATCCGGTCACGGTTGACGAACGATCCGGAGGAGGAGCGGGTGGTGGTGGCAGAGGAGCTGCGGCGCCTCGCAAAAGGGCGGCTGCGGGCGGTTTTCGGCTTTTAGGGGCGCGGGGCTGTGACATTCGCGGCTCCGCCGCGGGGCGCGCCCAGCCACAAACAGCGCGCACCCGGCGAACAACATGAACCACCCACCTCCACCAGCCGCCCGAAACTAGCCCGTACGTGCACCTTTGGGTGCCAGTTTGATCACACAGGCAGGCCCGCCGTAAGACCGGCGTCAACGGCTGGATACGATGCTGAGGGCCGGAGGACCGTACCCGGCCGGGCCCGACCGACAGAGAAGCCGGCGCGGCCCTAAATCCCCGCTCCCGGAGGGCTTCCGTGCCGGCTGGAACGCTGTACCGCGGCCGGGAAGGAATGTGGTCCTGGGTGGCTCATCGAGTCACCGGCGTCCTCATCTTCTTCTTCCTGTTCGTACACGTGCTGGACACCGCTCTTGTGCGTGTCTCCCCGAGGACTACGACAAGGTCGTAGCCACCTACAAGACGCCGATCGTGGCACTGCTGGAGTACGGCCTCGTCGCCGCGATCCTCTTCCACGCCCTCAACGGTCTGCGCGTCATCGCCGTCGACTTCTGGTCGAAGGGCCCGCGCTATCAGAAGCAGATGCTCTGGTCCGTCGTAGGCCTGTGGCTCGTGCTCATGCTCGGGGCGATCTACCCCGTGCTCGGCCACGCCGCTCGTGTTCTGTTCGGGAGCTGACGCAGACGCATGTCAAACAACACAGTCACGACTGAAACCGCGTCGGGCATCGGCCCGGTCGAGAGCGCGTCCGTCTACACCGTGGACAACCCCGCGCCGCTCATCGAGGCACCCCGCAAGCGCACCCAGAAGACCCCGAAGTCGACCCGGGGCAACTTCGAGATGTACGGCTGGCTCTTCATGCGCCTGTCCGGCGTCGTGCTGGTCGTCCTGGTCCTCGGCCACCTGCTGATCCAGCTCGTGCTGGACGGCGGTGTCTCAAGATCGGCTTCGCCTTCGTGGCCGGCCGCTGGGCCTCGCCGTTCTGGCAGGTCTGGGACCTGCTGATGCTGTGGCTCGCGATGCTGCACGGCGCGAACGGCCTGCGCACGGTCATCAACGACTACGCGGAGCGCGCGAACACCCGGCTGTGGCTCAAGGGCCTGCTCTACACCGCCACGGTGTTCACCATCCTGCTGGGCACGCTGGTGATCTTCACCTTCGACCCGAACATCCGTTAGGCAACGGGGCTGAGGAATTTCCTGATGAAGATCCACAAGTACGACACCGTCATCGTCGGCGCCGGCGGCGCCGGTATGCGCGCCGCGATCGAGTCGACGAAGCGCAGCCGCACCGCGGTCCTGACGAAGCTCTACCCCACCCGCTCCCACACGGGCGCCGCGCAGGGCGGTATGGCCGCCGCGCTCGCCAACGTGGAGGAGGACAACTGGGAGTGGCACACCTTCGACACGATCAAGGGTGGTGACTACCTGGTCGACCAGGACGCCGCCGAGATCCTGGCGAAGGAGGCCATCGACTCGGTCCTCGACCTCGAGAAGATGGGCCTGCCGTTCAACCGGACGCCCGACGGGACGATCGACCAGCGCCGCTTCGGCGGTCACAGCCGCAACCACGGCGAGGCCCCGGTCCGCCGGTCCTGCTACGCGGCCGACCGCACCGGCCACATGATCCTCCAGACGCTGTACCAGAACTGCGTGAAGGAGGGCGTGGAGTTCTTCAACGAGTTCTACGTCCTCGACCAGCTGATCGCCGACGTCGACGGCGTGAAGACCTCGGTCGGCGTGGTCGCGTACGAGCTGGCGACCGGCGAGATCCACGTCTTCCAGGCGAAGGCCGTGATCTACGCGTCCGGCGGCTGCGGCAAGTTCTTCAAGGTGACGTCGAACGCGCACCCCTGACCGGCGACGGCCAGGCCGCCGTGTACCGGCGCGGGCTGCCGCTGGAGGACATGGAGTTCTTCCAGTTCCACCCGACCGGCATCTGGCGCATGGGCATCCTGCTGACGGAGGGCGCCCGCGGTGAGGGCGGCATCCTCCGCAACAAGGACGGCGAGCGCTTCATGGAGAAGTACGCGCCGGTCATGAAGGACCTCGCGTCCCGTGACGTCGTGTCCCGCTCCATCTACACGGAGATCCGTGAGGGCCGCGGCTGCGGTCCCGAGGGCGACCACGTCTACCTCGACCTCACGCACCTTCCGCCGGAGCAGCTCGACGCGAAGCTCCCGGACATCACCGAGTTCGCGCGCACCTACCTCGGTATCGAGCCGTACACGGACCCGATCCCGATCCAGCCCACCGCGCACTACGCGATGGGCGGCATCCCGACGAACGTCGAGGGTGAGGTCCTGACCGACAACACCACCGTCGTCCCGGGCCTGTACGCGGCCGGCGAGGTCGCCTGCGTGTCGGTGCACGGCGCCAACCGCCTCGGCACCAACTCGCTCCTGGACATCAACGTGTTCGGGCGCCGGGCGGGCATCGCCGCGGCGGAGTACTCGCAGAAGGCGTCCTACGTCGAGCTGCCGGAGAACCCGGCGCAGCAGGTCATCGACCAGGTCGAGCACCTGCGCAACTCGACGGGCACCGAGCGGGTGGCGGTCCTGCGGCGCGAGCTGCAGGAGTGCATGGACGCGAACGTCATGGTGTTCCGCACCGAGCAGACCATCAAGACGGCGGTCGAGAAGATCGCGGAGCTGCGCGAGCTACCGCAACGTCTCGATCCAGGACAAGGGCCGCCGGTTCAACACGGACCTCCTCGAGGCCATCGAGCTGGGCAACCTGCTCGACCTCGCCGAGGTCATGGCGGTCTCGGCGCTCGCCCGCAAGGAGTCCCGCGGCGGTCACTACCGCGAGGACTACCCGAACCGCGACGACGTCAACTTCATGCGCCACACCATGGCGTACCGCGAGGTCGGCGACGACGGCACCGAGTCCATCCGTCTCGACTACAAGCCGGTCGTCCAGACCCGCTACCAGCCGATGGAGCGTAAGTACTGATGGCTACCCCTGTTCTGGACAAGGCGGAAGCGGCCGGCCAGCCCGAGCCCGGCTTCGCCGACTCCCCCTACATCACGGTCACCTTCCGGATCCGCCGCTTCAACTCCGAGGTCTCGGCGGAAGCGGTCTGGGAGGACTTCCAGCTGGAGATCGACCCCAAGGAGCGCGTCCTCGACGGTCTCCACAAGATCAAGTGGGACCTCGACGGCTCGCTGACGTTCCGCCGCTCGTGCGCGCACGGCATCTGCGGTTCGGACGCGATGCGGATCAACGGCAAGAACCGTCTCGCCTGCAAGACCCTGATCAAGGACCTCAACCCCGAGAAGCCGATCACGGTCGAGCCGATCAAGGGTCTGACGGTCCTGAAGGACCTGGTCGTCGACATGGACCCGTTCTTCCAGGCGTACCGCGACGTCATGCCGTTCCTGATCACCCACGACACGAACGAGCCGACGCGGGAACGCCTCCAGTCGGCGGAGGACCGCGAGCGCTTCGACGACACCACGAAGTGCATCCTCTGCGCCGCGTGCACGTCCTCGTGCCCGGTGTTCTGGAACGACGGCCAGTACTTCGGCCCGGCCGCCATCGTCAACGCGCACCGCTTCATCTTCGACAGCCGTGACGACGCGGGCGAGCAGCGCCTGGAGATCCTCAACGACCGTGACGGCGTGTGGCGCTGCCGCACGACCTTCAACTGCACGGACGCCTGCCCGCGCGGCATCGAGGTCACGAAGGCCATCCAGGAAGTGAAGCGCGCACTGATCACACGCCGCTTCTGAGATCGTTTCCCGTACGGCTGTGAGGGCCCCGTTTCCGGGTTGGGAGCGGGGCCCTCCTGCGCGCGGTAGCCCGTCTGGGTGAACGTGATCGTTAAGGACATACCGGCGCTGCCCGGCCTACGACGATGCTCTCGACACCAGCCCAGCAGGAGGCACGCGATGTCCGCAACATCCGTCGAGCGGCCCCACGACGACCGTCCGCTGATCGCGGAGGCGAACCGTCTCATGGATCGCAACCCGGGCTACCGAGTCGAGATCATCGGAGGCCAGATCCTCGCGAGCCCGCCCCCGGACAGCCCGCACGCCGAGGCATTGACCGAGCTCATGCTGCTCTTCGCGGCTTCCGGTCTGCACCGGGCGGAGTCGAAGGTACTCCAAGGCATTGGCCTCTGGCTGCCGACCAGGAACAGAGGACTACGCGATCGCCGACCTTGTGGTGGTCGACGCGGAAACCCCACGGGAGACGATTACGAGAGCCACCGCCCGCACTCCCCGGCGAAGTGGTCACCCTGCCCAAGTCCATCGGCGCCGAAGTCACCCTCGACGTCGCCGAGATCCTCAAGGCCGGTCAGCCCAAGAGCGACTGACCCCGCCGCCGGCTCACAGCCGGCTCAGGATCAGGTAACCGGCCTGTGGGACGGACGGGCTGGAGCCCGGGACGATGCAGAGGTAGCGGTCGTCCGGAGCCATGAAGATGTTGCCGGACCCGAGGTGGATCTCGTCCGTGTGCCGCTCACCCCTGACGTGCAGGAACCGACCCTCCAAGGCGCGCCGGTCAGCTATCGCGAGCCTTGGTATCAGGTCCTGCAACAGGGCGCGGGGGTCTGGGTGGCCGCACCGACGAACAGGTCGACATCGCTCAGGACTTCCGACAGTACGAGGCGGCACTGACAATCCCGTCCCGTCGGCAATCCCGGGCCCGCGCCGATCATCGACCTAATCTGATGGCATGTCAGACGAAGAGTCGTACGAACTGCTCGGCTTCGACAACGTCCTCCTGCCGGTCGGGGATCTCGGCGAGGCCGTCGGCTTCTACGAGCGCGCGGGGTTCACCGTCGGGTTCCGGCTCGACGAGGCCGGCATCGCGCTGCTGAAGGTCGGTGGCGAGACCCCGGGGTGCTGTTGCGCCACGAGGAGGGGCTCGGGCACCGGCCGCCGCCGTGGCCCTCGCCGCGCGTGTGGCTGGAGGTGCCGGACGCGCGGAGGGCCGCGCAGCACCTCACCGCGGCCGGTGTCGCGCTGCTCGATCCGCCGTTCTCCGTGGCCACCGGGTGGACCGTCGAGATCACCGATCCGTGGGGCAACGTCCTTGGTTTCACGGACTATTCGAAGCGGCCGGAGCTGGCGCGGCGGGTGTGACACAGGTCCCAGCGCAAGCAAAGTTGAACGCGTTCAGAAATGCTCCTACAGTTCGTCCTGTCAGCATTTTTGAACGTGTTCAAGAAGGGGAGGCGCATGGACCGCACGGTCATCGCCTACGTCATCTATCTGGTCGTCAGCATCGGACTCACCGTCTGGGTGGCCCGCACCCTCAGCCGCAACGGACGGATCTTCCTCTCCGACGTCCTCCGGGGAACGAGAAACTCGCGGAGGCCGTGAACCACCTCCTGGTGGTCGGCTTCTACCTCGTCAACCTCGGGTTCGTCGCCCTCTACCTGAGCGGCGACGGCACCATCGACGACACCCGGGGCATCTTCGAGGCCCTGTCGAAGAAGGTGGGCGTGGTGCTGCTGGTGCTCGGGGTGATGCACCTGGGGAACGTGTTCGTGCTGAACAAGATCCGGCGGCGGGGGTCATGGAGCGGGAGCAGATACCGCCCATCGCGCCGCAGGGGTGGGTCCCGCCGACGGCCGGGGCGTGACGGGGTGGCCCCGGCCCTCGGCGGGACCCAGGACCGGGACGCCTCGCGCGTCCCGGTCCACGGGCTCACCGTCCTCTACGACGCCGACTGCTCCCTGTGCACCTTCGTCCGCGACTGGCTCGTACGGCAGCCGCAGTTGGTGCCCCTGGACCTCGTGCCGGCCTCCTCCGAAGAGGCCCGGCAGCGCTTCCCCGGGCTCGACCACCGGGCCACGCTCGACGAGGTCACCGTCATCGGCGACTCCGGCCAGGTCTACCGGGGCGCCGCCGCCTGGATCGTCACCCTGTGGGCCCTGCGCGAACAGCGGCCCCTGGCGCACCGGTTGAACACCCCGGCCGGTGCCCGGCTCGCCCGGGGCGCCGTCCTCGCCGCCGCCAAGTGGCGCGGGGCGCAGTGGGGCACCGGGCGGTGGGGAGGCGGCGTGTACCAGCGGGGGACGGCTGGTCGTACGACCCGCACCAGGGGTGGAGCTACACCGCGCCGGGCTGCGCGGACGGTTCCTGCCCCACTGGATAGGCTCTCTTTCCGTGCCCGCGAAGAACGACAGCCCCGAAGCGGACGGCGGTAAGCCCGCCAGGTCCGCGAAGTCCGAGCAGACCCGTGCGCTCATCCTGGAGACGGCCATGCGGCTGTTCCAGGAGCACGGCTACGACAAGACGACGATGCGGGCGATCGCCAAGGAGGCGGGCGTCTCGGTCGGCAACGCCTACTACTACTTCGCCGGCAAGGAGCACCTGATCCAGGGCTTCTACGACCGGCTCGCCGAGGAGCACCGGGTCGCCGTCCGCGAGGTGCTGGACCGGGAGACCGACCTGGAGGCGCGGCTCTCGGGCGTGCTCCGGGTGTGGCTGGACATCGCGACGCCGTACCACGAGTTCGCGGTGCAGTTCTTCAAGAACGCCGCCGACCCGGACAGCCCGCTCAGCCCGTTCTCCGCGGAGAGCGAGCACGCGCGTGTGCAGGCCATCGACGTCCACAAGGAGGTGCTGTACGGGGCGAAGACCAAGGTGGCGCCGGAACTGCGGGACGTGCTCCCGGAGTTGATGTGGCTCTCCCAGATGGGGCTCGTGCTGTATTGGGTGTTCGACCGCACCGAGGGCCGCGAGCGGAGCTACCGGCTGGCCGCGCGCGGGGGCCCGGCTCACCGCGCGCGGGGTGTCCCTCGCCCGCTTCCGGGTGCTGCGGCCGCTCGTCCTTGAGGTGCACGACCTGTTCACGGACTTCCTGCCGGGCATGACCAACGCGCTGCCCGACCCGGCCAAGGCGAAGAAGGAGAAGCGCGGGGCGCCCGCCGCCGGACCTGCCGACGACGAGCGCCCCTGAGACGCGTTCCGCAAAACGCCCTCCTCGGGAGCCTGTCCGGACTCCGACAGGCGCCCTCTGCCGCTCAGTTGACCGCGTCCACCTCGCCCTCCGCGAGCTCGACGTCGTGGATCAGCGGACCGTCCGTCACCGCCACGTGGCGGGCGATCGAGCCGTACGAAGCGGCCGTCGTCGCCAGGAGATAGGTCCCCGGGCCCGGCACCGACACGATGTACGAGCCGTCCGCGAGGGTCTCGACGCGGTCCAGCTGGCGTCCTCCCGCCGACAGCAGCGTCACCGCGGCGCCCTCCAGGGGATCGCCGTCGGCCGTGCGGACGAAACCGTGGACGGCCGACGCCGGGCCCTCAGAGGCGGCCTGTACGGGCTCCTCGGCGGGTTCCACGGCGAGGTGCGGCAGCGCCTTGTCCAGCCAGCCGGGCAGCCACCAGTTGGACTTGCCCAGCAGGTGCATCGCGGCCGGCACCAGGGCCGTACGCAGGATGAAGGCGTCGAGGGCGACCGCGGCGGCCAGGCCGACGCCCGCCGTCGCCGCACCGGAGTTGCCGCTCAGGACGAAGGCCAGGAAGACGCAGACCATGATCAGGGCCGCGCTGTTGATGACGCGGCTGGTCTCCGCGAGGCCGACGCGGACCGCGCGGGCGTTGTCCTTGGTGTGGACCCACTCCTCGTGCATCCGGCTGACCAGGAACACCTGGTAGTCCATGGAGAGGCCGAACAGCAGGGACAGCATGATGACCGGCAGGAAGGCGTTGATCGGGCCCTCCTTGCCGAGGCCGAGCATGTCCAGGCCCCAGCCCCATTGGAAGATCGCCACCAGGACACCGAAGGAGGCGGCGGCCGCGACGAGGTTCATCAGGGCGGCCGTCAGCGGGACCACCAGCGAGCGGAAGGCGAGCAGGAGGAGCAGGAAACTCAGGCCGATGATCGTCGCGACGAAGAGCGGGAGGCGGTCCCCGGTGACGGTCGCGAAGTCCTTCGAGATCGCCGTCACACCGCCCACGTGGCCGGTCGCACCGGCCCCGGGTATGACCTTGTCGCGCAGGGTGTCGATCAGGTCGTCCGTCTGCTGGGACTGCGGTGAGGTCTTCGGCACGACCTGGATCACCGTCACACCGTGCGCGGGCGGCAGCGCGGCGACCTGGGCCACGTCCTCCGTCCCCTGGATGTCCTTGACCAGGGTGGCCGTGTCACCGCTCGAAGTGACCACCTGGAGAGGGCCGTTGAACCCGGGGCCGAAACCGTCGCAAGGAGGTCGTACGCCTGCCTGGTGGTCGTCGAGGAGTCGTCGTTGCCCTGGTCGGTGGCCCCGAGGCGCAGCGACAGCACCGGGAAGGCGAGGACGGCCATGACGACGAGCGCGAACACGGCGATCCGGCGCGGCCGCTTCTGCACGGCGGCCGACCAGCGGACCGCGAGGTTGTCGGTGCGCTCCGGCTCGACCCCGTTCGCGGCCAGCTTGCGCCGCTGCTTGCGGCTGAGCACCCGTATGCCCAGGAAGCCGAGCAGGGCCGGCAGCAGCGTCGTGGCCGCGAGCACGCTCAGGACCACGGTGAGCGAGGTGCCGATGACCACGCCGTCCAGGAAGCGCAGGTTCGTCACCAGCATCCCGGCGAGCGCGATGCACACCGTGCCGCCCGCGAACAGCACCGCGCGACCCGAGGTGTTGAGGGCGATGACCGCCGACTCCTCCGGATCCAGGCCGCGTTGGAGGCCGCGTCGGTGCCGGGTGACGATGAACAGGGCGTAGTCGATGCCGACGCCCAGGCCGATCAGGGTGGCCAGCAGCGGGGCCAGGTCGGGGATGTCAGTGGTGTGGCTCAGGAGCTGGGTGGAGAACAGGCCCGTGCCGACGCCGAAGACCGCGACGCCGATCGGGAGCAGGGCCGCGTAGAACGAGCCGAAGGCCAGGAACAGGACGACGGCCGCCGCGAGGATGCCGACGCCCTCGGCGATGCCGCCCGGCGGCTCCTCGACGCGCTGGACGGCCTGGCCGCCCAGTTCGACCTGGAGGCCCTTGCGTCCGGCGTTCTGGGCGGTGTCCACGACCTTCTGGACGAGGTCCTTGGGGACGGCGTTCGCCTGGTCGGCGAAGGTGATCTGCGCGTACGCGATCGTCCCGTCGGAGCTGATCTGACCCGCGCCCCGGGCACCCGAATAGGGGCCGGTGACTCCGCCGACGCCCTTCATGCCGGCGATCTTGTCGAGCGCGGGCTGGATCCGGGACTGTACGGACGGGTCCTTCACCGAACCCGAGTCGACCTTCCAGACGACCGTGTCGGTGTCGCCCGAGGTGTTCGGGAAGGCCTTCGCCATCTGGTCGTACGCGCTCTTGGAGTCCGTGTCCGGGAGGGAGAAGACGTTCGCGTAGTCCGTCCCGGCCGTCGAGGCCGACAGACCCAGGCCGAACAACGCCCCCACCCACAGCAACAGGACCACCAGCCGGTGCCGATAGCACCACCGTGCCAATGCCGCCACGCTCAACGCTCCTTATTCGAAACCGAGTCGACTCGGTCGATCATTCGATCGGTCGGATGGTCCCCCAGGTCCTGGGCTACAGAATTGGCGGCGGCACGCACGCGTGGACACGTATCGGCCATGACTCTCAAGGAACTCCAAAGACCGAACCGGCCCGACTGTCAGTGCCTCGGCCGATACTGGGGGCATGACGGCTCCAGGAACCGTGCTGGTGGTCGAGGACGAACCGAGCATCGCCGACGTCCTCGCCATCGCGCTGCGTTACCACCGCTTCGAGGTGATGGTCGCGGGCTCCGTGCGCGAGGCGCTCGCCCTCGCCGAGCGCACCCGCCCCGACTGCGCGCTGCTCGACGTGATGCTCCCGGACGGCGACGGCCGCGCCCTGGGGCACGAACTGCGCGCCCGCAGGCCCGACCTGGCGCTGGTCTTCCTCACCGCACGGGACGCGCCGGCCGAGATCGTCGGCGCCCTCGGCTTCGGCGACGACTACATCACCAAGCCCTTCGACATCGACGTGGTCGTCGCCCGCATCACCGCCGTCCTGCGCCGCACCCGCCCCGCCGACGTCCTCCCCAGCGCCCGCCCCTGCGCTACGGCGACCTGGAGCTGGACGAGACGACGTACTCGGTGCACCGCGCGGGCAACTCGGTCGAGCTGACCCCCACGGAGTACGCCCTGCTGCGCTTCCTCGTGCGCAACGGCGGCCGGGTCGTGCCCAAGGAGCAACTCCTGCGCCACGTCTGGCAGTACGAGCACACCCCGCCGGAGTCGACGGTCGTGGAGACCTACATCAGCTATCTGCGGCGCAAGCTGGAGACCCTGGGACCGCCCGTGATCACCACGCGGCGGGGCGTCGGATACGGCCTGGCATGAACTTCTGCCTGCCGAACTGCGGGCGCGGCGCCCACTCCCTGCGCGCCAAGCTGACCCTGGCCAACCTCGTGCTGCTGGCCCTCGGCATCGTCATGGCCACCGCCGTCAGCCTCATGGGCATGCGGCACTACCTGCTCGCCCAGGTCGACACCGAGCTGACCAAGTCCCGTGACTCGCTGAGCGGTTCGCAGCTCACCATGGCCCAGCTCAACATGCTGAGCACCCTGTCCGGCCTCGGCGACCATCTGATGCCGCAGCGGAGCGCCGCCTCGGCGAACCCGGACAAGGTGTTCGCGGCGGTCGACGCCCACGGCAAGGTGCTCACCATCGCCGGCTTCGCCCCGACCGCCGACCAGCGGGCGCTCGCCGCCCTCTTCAGCGACCCGGCCGCACTCGCCGCCGACGGCACACCGCGCGACATCTCACTGGGCGACGACCCGTACCGCGCGATCGGGACCCGGCTCGCCGACGGCACGTACATCCTGATCGCCGCCTCCACCGGCGGCCTGCACCACGCCATGGCCAAGGCCCTCAAGCTGGACCTCGCCTTCGGCAGCCTCCTGCTCGTCCTGCTCGCCGCGCTGACCATGATGAACGTGCGCCGCCGGATGCTGCCCCTGGAGGACATGGTCGAGACCTCGACGGCCATCGCGGAGGGCGATCTGACCCGCCGTGTGCCCTCCAGCCACCATCCGACCCAGGAGGTCGAGCAGCTGCGGGTCGCCCTCAACTCCATGCTCCACCAGGTGGAGTCGGCGTACCGCACGCGCGAGCGTACGGCGGCCCAGTTGCGCCGCTTCGTCGCGGACGCCTCGCACGAGCTGCGCACCCGCTGTCGGCGATACGCGGCTACCTCCAGCTGTACGACAAGGGCATGCTGACCGAGCCCGACGAGCGCAAGCGGGCCTGGGACCGGATGAACGCGGAGGCGGACCGCATGGGCCGTCTCGTCGACGAACTCCTCATGCTGGCCCGCCTGGATCAACGGCCCGAACTGCGCTTCCGCAGCGTCGATCTGAGCCGCCTGGTGCGCGACGCCGCCGAGGACCTGCGGGTGCAGCAGCCGGAGCGGCCCGTCACGGTCGGTGCCGACGGCTCCCTCCTGGTGCGCGCCGACGAGTCGGGCCTGCGTCAGATACTCGGCAACCTGGTGACCAACGTGCGCACGCACACGCCCGCGGACGTGCCGGTGCGGCTCGGCCTGGAGCGCGAGGACGGGGTCGTACGGCTGTGTGTCGCGGACCAGGGTCCGGGGCTGTGCGAGGACGACGCGGCGCGCATCTTCGACCGCTTCTTCCGGGCGGGCGGCGGCGCGGGCAGCGGTCTGGGGCTGGCGATCGTGCAGGGCGTCGTCCAGGCGCACGGCGGCGATGTGGCGGTGCGGACGGCGCCGGGCGAGGGGCTCGCGGTGACGGTGACCCTGCCGACACGGACGCCTGTGCCGTCGTAGAGCAGCACGGGGTGGCACGACGGCTGTCAGGGGTGTCGGCCTGGATCAGCGCCCACACCGTCTTGCCGTGGGTGCCGCGGCTCCAGACGCCCCAGGCGGCCGCGATGCCCTCCACGAGGTGGAGGCCTCGGCCGGCCTCCTCCAGGGCCGTCACGGCCCGCAGGCGGGGTTCGGCCCGGCCCTCGTCCGAGACCTCTATGAGGCAGGAGCCGTCCGCGAGGGCCGTCACCGCCACCTCGAACTCCCGCTCCAGGAGCGGCCCGTGGCGTACGACGTTGGTCGCGAGCTCCGACACGAGCAGCACCGCGTCCAGGAGCGCCGGATCATCGCTCCGGTGCCCCCAGTCCGCCAGATGGTCCCGGACCCGGCGCCGGGCGAGACCCACGGAAGCCGGGTGCCGGGGCAGCCGGAAGGAGTTGCGTCTGACCACGTCGGCTCCTCACCCCGCGCACGCCTCCGTCACATGGTGCTGCGTGCGCAGGCCGTCCGGCGCCACTCGGACAAAAGATCGAACGAAGGTCAACGGAGCGGGAGCACGCCGGAGGTCCCGCGACCGCGTCAGATCCAGTCCAGCGCCCACAGCCGGAACACGCCGGTGCCGTCGGTGAGGTAGGAGATGCCGCCGACGTCCTCGCTGCTCACGACGTACTCCTTGCGCTGCCACAGCGGGATCAGCGGCACATCGTCGGCCACGTCCGCCTGGAGGTCGCGGAAGTCGTCGTCGACGCGGCTGCGGTCGGCGAACTTCTGGCTACTGAGGATGAGTTGATCGACGATCTTGTTGCTGTAGCCGGTGTTCATCGTCGACCCGGTGCCGACGAGCGGCGAGCCGAAGGTGTCCGGGTCCGGGTAGTCGGCGACCCAGCCGACGGCGTACGCGTCCAGCTTGCCGGTCGCCCAGCGCTTCTGGAAGTCGGTCCACTCGTAGCCCTTGACGTCCACCTTGAAGAGCCCGCTCGCCTCCAGCTGCTTCTTCAGCTCGGCGGCCTCCTCCTTGCCCGCGCCGTGCCCGATGCCGTAGCCGTAGGTGAAGTGCACCGGCAGGGAAACGCCGGCCTCTTCGAGGAGTGCCTTCGCCTTCTTGGTGTTCTGGGAGGGGTAGTCGTCGAAGAACGACGTCGTGTGGCCGACGATCCCGGTGGGGATCAGCGAGTACAGCGGGTCGACCGTGCCGTCGTACACCGTGGCGGCCAGCTGCTCGCGATTGATCAGCCAGGCCATGGCCCGCCGCACGAGGACGTCGTGCAGGGGCGTGTTCTTACGGGTGTTGAGGTACAGGTTGCGGGTCTCGGAGCTGTCCGCCTCCGACACACGCTGGTTGGGGTCGCTCGCCGAGAGCCCGGAGAGCATCTTCGGGGGCAGCTGCCGGGTGGCGACCTGGACCTGCTTCGCCTGGTACGCCTTCTGCAGCGCGTCCGAGTCGGCGTAGTACCGCAGCTCGACCGCGCTGCCGGTGTTCTTGACGGCCCCCTGTAGTGGCTGTTCGGCGAAAGGACCGCCTTCTTGTCCTTCGTATACGCGGACAAGGTGTACGGCCCGGTGCCGTCGACCTGGTACCCGTTGCGCGGGGCGTCCTTCGGGTACTTGGTGCTGTCGACGATCGCGCCTGCCCCGGTGGCCACCCTGAACGGGAACGTGGCGTCCGGGGACGACAGGTGGAAGGTGACCGTCATCCCGGAGGCGTCGACCGAGCCGAGCGTGGAGAGCAGCGACGACGGACCCACATCCGAGTTGATCTTCTTGACCCGGTCGAAGGAGAACTTCACGTCCTCGGCGGTCATCGCGCGCCCGCTCGGGAACGTGAGCCCCGAGCGCACCACACAGCGGTACGTCGTCAGCCCGCCGCCCACGAAGGCGCAGCTCTTGGCCGCGTCCGGCACGGGTGTCGTCCCCCGGAGTCGAATGTCATCAGCGACTGGAAGACGTTGCTGTACAACGCCCAGGAACCGGCGTCGTACGCGGCGGCCGGGTCGAGGACGTCACCGCGTCCGTCGTGCCGACCGTGATCGTCCTGTCCGTGCTCCCGTTCGACGGCAGCAACTGCCAGCCCCCGACTCCCACGGCCGCGAGAACCAGCAGCGTCGCGAGAATCCGTATGCGAACCGACCGCATCGGTGTGCCCTCCCAAGGGCCCTCCCGGGCCCCCCTCACATACGCCACTCCCTAGTGGCGCGGATCACCCAACCACAGGAGTTTCATCCGAGGGAAGAGGGTTCTGCCGAGATGAGAAAGAACTTACCGACGAGTGTTAAATGCCCGTTTCACAGGCGGTTCTCAGCCAGTGCGCCGGCATCCTCCGGCATCACCAACTAAGCCTGCTTCGAGGCCAGTTGGACGACCGTGATGTCCGAAGGCGCCCCCACGCGCGTGGGCGGCCCCCAGGCGCCCGCGCCGCGGCTGACGTACAACTCGGTGTCGCCGTACCGCTCCAGGCCCGCGACGGTCGGATTGGCCGCCGCCGCGATGAAGTTGCCGGGCCACAGCTGGCCGCCGTGGGTGTGTCCGGAGAGCTGGAGGTCCACGCCGTGCTTGACGGCCTCGTGGATCTGCACCGGCTGATGCGCGAGCAGCACGCACGCGCGCGTGGTGTCCCGGTCGCCGAGCGCCTTCCCGAAGTCGGGCCCCTGGCCCTCGCTCTCGCCCTGGAGGTCGTTGACCCCGGCGAGGTCGAATCCGGCGAGTTCGGTACGGGCGTTCTCCAGGGGTGGATGCCCAGCGTGCGGACCTCTTCGAGCCATTGTTGGGCGCCGGAGAAGTACTCGTGGTTCCCCGTGACGAAGTAGCTCCCGTGCCTGGCCTTCAGCTGTGCCAGGGGTGCCGCCGCGGGTCCCAGGTTCTTGACGCTGCCGTCGACCAGGTCACCGACGACCGCGATCAGGTCGGGCTGGGTGGCGTTGATCGTGTCGACGACCTTCTGCGCGAAACCCCGGCCCAGGAGCGGTCCCAGGTGGATGTCGCTGACCACGGCGATCCTGAACCCGTGCGCGGACCGCGGCAGTTTGGCCAGCGGCACGGTGACCCGCTTGACGCTCGGCCCGCGCAGCACGCCGTAGGTGCCGTAGCCGACCGTCCCGACGGCCGCGGCGGCGGCAGCGCCTCCGACGACGCGGGAGACGAAGAGACGGCGGGAGGGGGCGTTCTGTGGCCTTTCAGGGACCGCCTCGGAGGGGTCCTCTTCGGTGGCCGGCGCGGAAGGGGCTTCTTCGGAGGCCGGCGTCGAGGGGGTCCGCGGTGCGCCGTCCGCCACGACCGTCCCCGTCTGCCCGCGCCGTTCGAGGAACCGGCGCAGCAGCGGCCGTAGGACCTCTCCCGCGAGGACGGCCAGCAGCAGGTAGATCGCCAGGGCCATCCACAGGAAACCGGGCCAGCCCAGGGCCTGTTGGAGCCAGAAGGGCGCGCCGCCGCGCTCGGCGGCCAGGGCGGCGATCATCAGCACCGGGCCGGCGACGAGAGCACCACCGTGCCCGTGATGCGGGCGGGGCCCCACCCGCGCGTGGTGTCGCGGACGAGGCGGCGCCAGACGTACCAGTGGAGCCCGCCGAGGACGGCGACGGCGACCAGCGCCACGAGGGCGATCACGAGAACGGTCACTTCTTTATGAGGTCCGGCGCAGTGCGCGCAGTCCACGCAACCCGAGGCCCCCGATGACCGTCCCCAATACGAAGGACACGATGGCGAGGGTCAGGTGCACCCAGAAGTACGCCGTCGGATGGCCGTCGTCGAAGGCCAGTCCGCTGCTGTCTTTGACCAGGTTTTTGATGAAAGTGACCCAGATGACCCAACTCCACACCCCGAAGGCGAGCAGGAACCAGGAGACGGGGCGGCTGAGCTTCATGCGTCCAGTATCGCCGTCGTCCCCGGGGCCCGTGTCCGGGGTGGGGCGGGTGACGGGACTTCGGGTCCCCTGGCATGTACGTTCTCGTCCGTGCCCGCTCCACTGCAGACCGTCAGGCGACCCCTGCTGGTGCTCTCCGCCGCCCTGTCGTCCCTCGCGCTGACCGCGCCCGTCGCCCTCGCGGCCCCGAGCCCGACGCCGACCCCGAGTTCGTCGGTGACCCCTACGGCGACTCCCCGGCGAACATGTCGTCGGTGGGCGGTGCCCGCCTCGGCCTGGCGGGGACGCAGGTCAATCTGACGTCCGGAGTCCCGGTGCTGCCGAAGGACGTGACCGCGCGGTCGTGGATCGTGAGCGACGCCGAGTCGGGCGCGGTGCTCGCCGCGCACAACGCCCATTGGCGGCTGCCTCCGGCGAGCACCCTGAAGATGCTGTTCGCGGACACGGTGATGCCGAAGTTCCCGAGGACGACCGAGCACAAGGTGGTCCCGTCCGACCTGGCGGGGATGGGCGCCGGCTCCAGCGTGGTGCCGATAAAGGAGGGCGAGAGCTACACGGTCCACGACCTGTGGCTCGGGGTCTTCCTACGCTCGGGGAACGACGCGGTGCACACCCTGTCGCACATGTACGGGGGCGTCGACAAGACCGTCGCCGACATGAACACGCACGCCCAGGACCTCCAGGCGCTGGACACGCACGTGGTGACGCCGGACGGCTACGACGAGCCGGGGCAGGTGTCGTCGGCGTACGACCTGACGCTCTTCGCGCGCTCCGGGCTGCAGAAGAAGGACTTCCGGGAGTACTGCTCCACGGTGAGCGCGAAATTCCCGGGCGAGACGACGAAGCAGAAGGGCAAGTCGGTCCGCGGGACCTTCGACATCCGCAACACCAACCGGCTGCTGAGCGGCGACTCGGACGTGTCGGTGTACCCGGGCATCGCGGGCGTCAAGAACGGCAACACCACCAACGCGGGCGCGACCTTCACCGGCGTCGCCGAACGCAACGGCAAGGTGCTCCTGGTGACCGTCATGAACCCGGAGAAGAACGAGCACAACGAGGTCTACAAGGAGGCCGCGAAGATCCTCGACTGGGGCTTCCAGGCGGACGGGAAGGTCCAGCCGGTGGGTGAGCTGGTCCCGCCGAAGAACGTCCCGCAGGCGAGCGCACAGCCGGGCGCGACGGCCTCCGGGGAGGCGGGCGGGGACACGTCCACGAAGCCGGCCGCCAGTGGATCGGCCTCGGCGGCGGCTTCGGAGGACGAGGGTTCGAGCGGCGTCGGGATCGCGCTCGCCGTCGCCGGCGGGCTGCTGGTGCTGCTCGCGGCCGGGGTCTTCCTGGTCAACCGGCGATGGCCGCTGCCGGACCTGGTTCGGCGCCGTCGTCCCTGACCTTGGGGTTCTCGGTCTCGTCGGCCGGGTCGTAGGCGTCGTCCTCGGGTTCGTCCTTGCTCGGCGTCGCCGTCCAGGCGGCGCAGAACAGGACCAGCTTCGAGGTGAAGTTCATCCACAGCAGCAGCGCCACGGGGACGCCGAACGCGCCGTACATGCTCTTCGCGGCGACGCCCTGGATGTAGCCGCTCAGCAGCAGCTTCAGCAGTTCGAAGCCGACCGCGCCGATCAGCGCGGCCACGGAGAGCCGGCGGCGCGGGGTTCGACGCCGGGCAGCAGCGTCAGGACGTACAGCAGCAGCAGGAAGTCGACGAACACGGCGACGGCGAACGCGGCGATGCGCAATAGGATCCCGCCCCAGCCGCCCTCGACCAGGCCCATTTCACGGCTGATCCAGTCGACCAGGGCGGAGGCGACGGTCGAGATGGCGATCGTCGCGAGGACGGCGCCGCCCAGCCCGAGCAGCACTCCGGTGTCGATGAGCTTGCGCAGGAGGGGGTTCTCGTCGCGGTCGGGCAGCTCCCACACCGCGCGCAGACACTCCCGCATCGAGCCGACCCAGCCGATGCCGGTGAACAGCAGGACGGCACCGGCGATGAGGCCGATGGTGCCCGCGTTGTCCACCAGGGAACCGATGTTGAGCTGGTCGGAGATGCCGGGGACCTGCTCGGCGATCTTGTTCTGCAGTTCGTGCTGCTGGTCGGTGCTGAGGGTCGCGGCGGCGATCGCGGCGGCCACGGTCAGCAGCGGGAACAGGGCGATGAAGCTGATGAACGTCATGGCGGCGGCCAGCTGCGCCCACTTCACCCGGTCCAGCCGCTCGTACGACCGCCACGCGTGCGTGAGCATCAGGCGCGCCACCAGCGGCCCGATGAAGGGGAGCTTCTTCAGCCAGTCCATGATCCGATTCTGCCCTCAGTCCATGACCTGAATGCGACCTCCCTCGCGGAGGACCAGTGTGCGGGTACCCCAAGAACGCGCAAGCGCCGCACGACTGGGCCGAACTCCGCAAATAGTGAGCGACATCCGACTAATCACCCATCTCGGGAGGGCGCCGACGGCGCACGGCGTATCGCTCATAAGGTGACGATACGGTCACAGGCATGGCTGCCGACTCCGCTTCCGTCACCGGACGGTCGGCTCATGTCTCCCGTCGAGCCGTCGCCGTATCGACGCACACGCCTCGTCGGGCCGCCCCCCCGTATCGACGCTCCCCTCACGTCGGACCTCCCCGTTTCGGCCCGCGCTCCCCGTAGCCCCCCTTCCGTCTCCGATCGGCCCGGACCCCTCATCGAATCGAACCCCTAGGAGCTGTCGTGAAGGACGCTTTCGGTCTCCCCAGTCCCTGCTCGTCCTCGGTGGTACGTCCGAGATCGCGTTGGCCACCGCTCGCCGGATGATCGCCCGCAGCACCCGCACGGTGTGGCTGGCGGGCCGTCCGTCGCCCGCCCTGGAGACGGCCGCTTCGGAACTGCGTGTCCTGGGGGCCGAGGTCCACACCGTCGCCTTCGACGCGCTCGACCCCGACTCCCACGAGATCGTCCTCGGCAAGGTCTTCGCGGAGGGCGACGTCGACATGGTGCTGCTCGCCTTCGGGGTCCTCGGCGACCAGGCGCAGGACGAGCGGGAACCGGCCGCCGCGTTGCACGTGGCGCGGACCAACTACATCGGTGCCGTGGCGTCCGGTCTGGTCAGCGCGCGGGCGTTGCAGACCCAGGGGCACGGGTCCCTGGTGGTGCTCTCCTCCGTGGCCGGCGAGAGGGCCCGCCGCGCGGACTTCATCTACGGCTCCAGCAAGGCCGGCCTGGACACCTTCACCCAGGGGCTGGGCGACGCGCTGCACGGCACCGGGGTGCACGTCATGGTCGTACGGCCGGGGTTCGTGCGGTCGAAGATGACGGCCGGCCGGGAGGAGACCCTGCTCGCGACGACCCCGGAGCCGTCGCCACGGCGATCGAACTGGGCCTGCGCCGACGTTCGGAGACGGTCTGGGTGCCCGGACACTGCGCGTGGTGATGGCGGCGCTGCGGCATCTGCCCAGGGCGCTGTTCCGACGCCTTCCGGTGTGACCCCTTCGGGGGCGAGCCGTGAGTTGTCGACCGTCTACTGGTGGCTGGGGATCGTGCCGCGCTCGGTGTGGGCCGCCTGGGGCGGTACGACGGCTCCCGAAGGCGAACTCCCGGAGCTTGCGCCAGACGCCGTCGGCGCCCTGCTCGTAGAGCGCGAAGCCGGTGCACGACCACTCCGCGCGGTAGTCGGCGAGCGCTTCGAAAGCACGGTCCATCAACGCGTCGTCGATGCCGTGCGCCACGGTGACGTGCGGGTGGTACGGGAAGTGCAGTTCGCGTGCCATCGGCCCGGAGGCATGACGGATCTGCTTCTGCAGCCAGCTGCAGGCCGCGGCGCCCTCGACGACCTGGACGTAGACCACCGGGGACAGCGGCCGGAAGGTGCCGGTGCCGGACAGCCGCATCGGGAAGGGGCGCCCGGCGGTGGCGACCTCGACGAGATGGGCCTCGACCGCGGGCAGTTGCGAGGCGTCCAGCTCGGTCGGCGGCAACAGCGTGACGTGCGTGGGGATGCCGTGAGCAGCGGCGTCGCCGAAGCCCGCGCGCCGCTCCTGGAGCAGGCTGCCGTGAGGCTCCGGGACCGCGATCGACACACCGATCGTTACGGTCCCCACGTCGTCTCCTGTCGTCCTGTAGATGGTGCTGATGGTGAGCGGGGGCGGCCACGCGTGCGGCCACCCGGCTATCGACTGTACGGCCACGACCGAGTTGTGGGCAGGCGCAACCGTAGTGATGTGCAGCGCTCTGTCCAGTGGTACGTCAGTGCGGTCGTGCGCCTCAGTGCTTGGCGGGCAGGAAGCCGACCCGGTCGTACGCCTGGGCGAGGGTCTCGGCCGCGACGGCGCGCGCCTTCTCGGCGCCCTTGGCGAGGATCGCGTCGAGCGTCTCCGGGTCGTCCAGATACTGCTGGGTGCGCTCCCTGAAGGGCGTCACGAACTCGACCATGATCTCGGCGAGGTCCGTCTTGAGCGCCCCGTACATCTTGCCCTCGTACTCCTGCTCCAGCTCGGCTACCGACTTGCCGGTGAGGGTGGACTGGATGGTCAGGAGGTTGCTGACGCCGGGCTTGTTCACCGCGTCGTAGCGGATCACGGTGTCCGTGTCGGTGACCGCGCTCTTGACCTTCTTGGCCGTCGCCTTCGGGTCGTCGAGAAGGTTGATGAGGCCCTTTCGGGGTGGACGCCGACTTGCTCATCTTGATCGACGGGTCCTGAAGGTCGTAGATCTTCGCCGTCTCCTTCAGGATGTACGGCTTCGGGATCGTGAAGGTCTCGCCGTAGCGGCCGTTGAAGCGCTCGGCGAGGTCGCGGGTCAGCTCGATGTGCTGGCGCTGGTCCTCGCCGACCGGTACCTCGTGCGCCTGGTACAGGAGGATGTCGGCGACCTGGAGGATCGGGTACGTGAACAGGCCGACGCTGGCGCGGTCGGCGCCCTGCTTGGCGGACTTGTCCTTGAACTGGGTCATGCGGGACGCCTCGCCGAAGCCGGTCAGGCAGTTCATGACCCAGGCGAGCTGGGCGTGCTCGGGGACATGGCTCTGGACGAAGAGCGTGCAGCGCTCCGGGTCGAGTCCGGCGGCCAGCAGCTGCGCGGTGGCGAGCCGGGTGTTGGCGCGCAGGTCCGCCGGGTCCTGCGGGACCGTGATCGCGTGCAGGTCGACGACCATGTAGAACGCGTCGTGGGACTCCTGCAGGGCCACCCACTGGCGCACGGCGCCGAGGTAGTTGCCGAGGTGGAACGAGCCTGCTGTGGGCTGGATTCCGGAGAGCACGCGGGGTCGGTCAGAGGCCATGTTCACCATTCTCTCAGGTGTTGGGGGCCGGTCCGGAACTGGTCGGAAACAGGTGGGAACCGATGGGGCCCTGGCGGTGTAACAAGAGTGTGAGAACGCGGGAGGGGGCCGCATCGTCGATGAGGCCGCGGTGATCGCACGCGTACGCGCCGGAGAGCCGGAGGCGTACGCGGAGCTGGTGCTGGCCCACACGGGCATCGCACTCAGGGCGGCCGCGGCGCTCGGGGCGGGAGCGGACGCGGAGGACGTGGTGCAGCAGGCCTTCGTCAAGGCGTACTGCGCGCTGGGCACGTTCCGGGACGGCGCGGCGTTCAAGCCGTGGCTGCTGTCGATCGTCGCCAATGAGACGAGGAACACAGTGCGAACGGCGGCGCGTCAGCGCACGCTCGCCGGCCGGGAGGCGTCGTTCGCGGAGGCCGAGCCGCTGATACCGGAATCGGCGGACCCGGCGGTCGCCACCCTGGAGACCGAGCGCCGCGCGGCCCTGCTGTCCGCCCTGGAGCAGCTGAGCGAGGACCACCGCCTGGTCGTGACCTACCGCTATCTCCTGGAGATGGACGAGCCGGAGACAGCCCAGGCCCTGGGCTGGCCACGCGGCACGGTGAAGTCCCGACTGAACCGCGCCCTGAAGAAACTGGGTCGCTTGCTGCCGGATTTCCGACCTCGGGAAGGGGGTGACGAGAATGAGTGACGGACGGGAGTCCTACGACGATGACGGCGCCGGTGAGGACGCCGGGCGCCGGCCGGCGGGCCGCGACGGGCACGTGGACGCCTCCCGATTGCCCGCCGAGTTGCGGGCGTTGGGGCGTTCGCTGGACGCGCGGGGCGGTGTCGGGGGCGCCGGGTCCGAGACGATGGTCGAGCGGGTGCTGGCGCAGATATTGGCCGAGCACCTCCCGGTCCCCGTCCAGGAGCCGGGCCCGACCGGGGTCCGGCGCGGCTGCACGCGGTCCGGCGCTGGACGCGGCTGCGGCGGCGGGCGCTGGTGGCAGGCCTGTGCGGTCTGCTGACGGTGCTCGTGCTCACGCCCCCGGTGCGGGCGGCGGTCTTCGACTGGTTCGGCTTCGGCGGGGTCGAGGTGCGGTACGACCCGTCCGCGGTGCCCTCGCCCGGGGCCGAGGTGCCGGGGTGCGGGCGGTCGGTGACGCTGGCGCAGGCCCGTCAGCGGGCGGGGTTCGAGCCGCTGGTGCCGGACGCGTTGGGGGTGCCGGACGCGGTGACGGTGACCGCCGAACCACAGGGGCGCTTTCTGGTGAGCCTGTGCTGGCGGGAGAGCGGACACACGGTCCGGGTCGACGAGTATCCGGCGCGGCTGGACGTCGGTTTCGCCAAGTCGGTGCGCGAGCCGCCGGAGTGGCTGTCGCTGGACGGGACGGTCCCGCCGGAGGGCATACAGAACCCGGCGCTGTGGTTCGCGCGACCGCATCTGCTGAGCTTCTGGCTGGTGGGCGCGGACGGGCGCCGCTATACGCGGGAGGAGCGGACGGCGGGGCCGACGCTGCTGTGGACCCACGTAGCCGGTGGGGTACCGGGCGAGAACCTGACGTTCCGTCTGGAGGGCGTGACGTCCGAGCGGCGGGCTGTGGAGATCGCGCGGTCGCTGGAGCGGCGGGGGTAGGTGCCGCGAACTGTGCGAGGAGTGCGGGTAGTTCAAGCAACGCGGGCGGGATGGGAACCTCGGCGGTTCGAGCGGTGTACCAGAAGTGACAGGCGGCTCGCGGGCGGGCCGTACGGGATCGGCTGGTTGGGGGTTCGGATGTCCGGAGGCGGGAGTGCGGTCGGGACAGGTGGGAGTGCGGGCCGGGTGGGGAGGGGTGCGGCCAGGGCAGGGAGGGGTGCGGGTGGGGTTCGTGAACTCGCGGCGCTGGGCGGGGCGTTGACGGTGACGCTGGCTCTGATGGTGTGGGGCGCGTCGTACGCGTCGGCGGGCGGACCGACGAGCGTGGTCGTTACCTCGCCGGAGAGCGGCCAGGCCAAGGCGCTGTACTACTCGGACCAACAGTACGGAGAACTGCAGGAGTTGCTCGGCCCGGAGGGCAAGGGCACCCGCGACAAGCCATCCGAGGCCGATCTGGCCCACGCCCGCCAGATCAACGTCACGTGGCTGGCGCACGACATATCTCCCTGGCGGATCGACCGGGTCTTCCCGGTCGACTCCAAGCCGCAGGCGATTTGGATCCACACGGCGGCGAACGCCTCGGAGAACACGAACCTGAACGGCTACTGGCACCGGGCCGGGCATCCCGCCCAACTGCGCGCCCTCTTCAAGCAGTTGGACGTGATGGGCAGGTACACCGGCGAGGGCTACGCCGGCATCTTCCCGACACCGTGGCAGTCGGGCGAGGCTGCCACCGCCGCGCCTGACACCGACCGGCGACCACCACCGTGCGGGTCGCGGCGCAGGACAAGGGCGACGACACGGACGGGTGGTGGGCGATACCGGGTGCGGGGGCCGGCGCGGTACTTGCCCTGGCGCTACGGCCGTTCGCGGCGCGGCTGCTGTCGGGGCGGTGGCGGAGGAGACGGGAGCCGGGGCCTCGGCAGGAACTGCGGGACGTGTGACGGACGGAGGGCGCGAGGAGCGAGGAAGGGCGAGGACCGAGGAGGGGCGAGCTGCGATGGAGGGGGACGGATGGGACGCGGGTGGGGGCGAACGAGGTGGTCGGGCCTGTGTCTTGGCGTTGGCCTTGTGGCGGGGCCGGTGTTGATGGCCCTGACCGGCCGGCCGGCCCAGGCCCAGGCCCAGGCCCAGGCCGTCGAGATGAACCGGGCACAGGTCCACGCACAGGACCCGGCCCGGGACATCCCGGATCTGGCGCTGGTCGTGGCGGGTGGCACGGGCCGGACGGAGACGTGGCGGTCCGGGCAGTCGTCGTTCGCTCGCCTGTGGGCGTTGCTGCAGCCGACGTACGCGGGGACGGAGCGGGTGTCGGACGAGTGGGAGGCGGGCCGGTATCCGGCGGTGCGGATCACCGTGGTGTGGGGGCTGACCGGGGTCGGGGGCTGGCCCAGCACGAATCGGGCGCCGGGTGGTGACGTGGCGGTGGAGCGGGAGGACCAGTTGTTCGTCGCCTCGGACGGCACTCCGTGGGTGCGGACGGATCCCGCGCCGGAGGTGGCGGACGACGACATCCGCTGGCATCGAGCCCCGCGCCCGGTCTTCGCTCAGTGGGAGCGGGCGAGGTCGCTCGGTCAAGTCGGCAGCGCGGGCGCGGCAGTTGGGGACGGTGCTGGATCGGCGGGGCCTGCCGGACCCGTCTGGTGGGCGGCTGCGGGCGTGGCCGTCGGGGTGGGCGGCACGCTCCTGATACGCCGCGGGCGGCCCGGCGTGAGGCCGGACCGCCGCGCGAGGAACCACGACAGGAACTCATCGATCTGTGAGAGTCGCCGATCTTTGACAACTCAACAGAGGGCGTTGGTCAGCTGTCAGCCGAGGTCGATCTCCGGGTAGAGCGGGAAGCCGGCGACGAGGTCGGTGGCGCGGTGGGAGATCTCGTCCGCGACCTTCGGGTCGAGGATGTGCTGCGCCTTGGACGGCGCGCCCTTGCTGGTGGTGCCGGGCTCCGTGGTGGTGAGGACGCGGTCGATGAGACCGGCGACCTCGTCCATCTCGGCGGTGCCCAGACCGCGGGTGGTCAGGGCGGGCGTGCCGATGCGGATGCCCGAGGTGTACCAGGCGCCGTTGGGGTCGGCGGGGATGGCGTTGCGGTTGGTGACGATGCCCGAGTCGAGCAGGGCGGCCTCGGCCTGGCGGCCGGTGAGACCGTAGGAGGAGGCGACGTCGATCAGGTTGAGGTGGTTGTCGGTGCCGCCGGTGACGAGGGTGGCGCCGCGGCGCATCAGGCCGTCGGCCAGCGCGCGGGAGTTGTCGACGATGCGCTGGGCGTAGTCCCGGAAGGAGGGCTGCCGGGCCTCGGCGAGGGCGACGGCCTTCGCGCCCATCACGTGCACGAGCGGGCCGCCGAGGACCATCGGGCAGCCGCGGTCGACCTGGTCCTTGAGGGAGTCGTCGCACAGCACCATGCCGCCGCGCGGCCGCGCAGCGACTTGTGGGTGGTGGTGGTGACGATCTGGGCGTGCGGGACCGGGTCGAAGTCGCCGGTCAGCACCTTGCCCGCGACCAGGCCGGCGAAGTGCGCCATGTCCACCATCAGGGTCGCCCCGACCTCGTCGGCGATCTCGCGCATGATGCGGAAGTTCACGAGGCGCGGGTAGGCGGAGTAGCCGCCGACGATGATCAGCGGCTTGAACTCGCGGGCGGAGGCGCGCAGGGCGTCGTAGTCGATGAGGCCGCTGACGGGGTCGGTGCCGTAGGAGCGCTGGTCGAACATCTTGCCGGAGATGTTCGGGCGGAAGCCGTGGGTGAGGTGGCCGCCGGCGTCCAGGGACATGCCGAGCATGCGCTGGTTGCCGAAGGCCTGGCGGAGTTCGGCCCAGTCGGCGTCGGAGAGGTCGTTGACCTGGCGGACCCCGGCCTTCGCGAGGGCGGGGGCCTCGACCCGGGCGGCGAGGACGGACCAGAAGGCGACGAGGTTGGCGTCGATGCCGGAGTGCGGCTGGACGTAGGCGTGGCGGGCGCCGAAGAGTTCGCGGGCGTGCTCGGCGGCGAGGGCCTCGACGGTGTCGACGTTGCGGCAGCCGGCGTAGAAGCGGCGGCCGATGGTGCCCTCGGCGTACTTGTCGCTGAACCAGTTGCCCATGGCCAGGAGGGTGGCCGGGGAGGCGTAGTTCTCGGAGGCGATCAGCTTGAGCATCTCGCGCTGGTCGGCGACTTCCTGGCCGATGGCGTCGGCGATGCGCGGCTCGACGGCGCGGATCACGTCGAGGGCGGCACGGAAGGCGGTGGACTCGTTGGAGAGGGGCGCGGAATTGTCGGGCATGGGGACCTCCGGACGTGGCGTTCGGCGTTCACGGTACGGCCCAGGCGCACGGCACACATTCCAGCTCGGGCCGCTCCCCGATGGTCGGTCCCATCCCAGCGCGCCAGTCACGGCCCGCCGGTCAGCCTACCGGGCGTGCCCGACGGTGCGGCTCCTGCGTCCACCATGCGGGCGGGGATAAGAAAGGGCACCCTCACCCCGGGAGACGCCGTGACCAGTACGGAAGCACTCATCGCCGCCGCCGAGGCGCACACCGCGCACAACTACCACCCGCTGCCGTTGATGGTCGCCACCGCCGAGGGCGCGTGGATGACGGACGTGGAGGGACGGCGGTATCTCGATCTGCTGGCCGGGTACTCGGGGCTGAACTTCGGGCACGGCAACCCGCGGCTGATCGCGGCGGCGAAGGCGCAGTTGGAGCGGGTGACGCTCACGTCGCGGGCGTTCCACCACGACCGGTTCGGCGCGTTCTGCGAGGAGTTGGCCGAGCTGTGCGGCATGGAGCTGGTGCTACCGATGAACACGGGCGCGGAGGCGGTGGAGACCGCGCTCAAGACGGCCCGCAAGTGGGGTGCCCAGGTCAAGGGGGTGCCTGCGGGGGGGCGAAGATCGTGGTGGCGGGCAACAACTTCCACGGCCGTACGACGACGATCGTGAGTTTCTCGACCGACCTGGAGGCGCGGGCGGACTTCGGGCCGTACACGCCGGGCTTCGAGATCGTGCCGTACGGCGATCTCACCGCGATGCGGGCGGCGATCAGTGAGAACACGGTGGCCGTGCTGTTGGAGCCGATCCAGGGGAGGCGGGGGTGGTGGTGCCGCCGGCCGGATATCTGGCGGGGGTGCGGGAGTTGACGCGCGAGCGGAACGTGCTCTTCATCGCCGACGAGATCCAGTCGGGGCTGGGGCGGACGGGCGGACGTTCGCGTGCGAGCACGAGGGGGTGGTGCCCGACATGTACGTGCTCGGCAAGGCGCTGGGCGGCGGGGTGGTGCCGGTGTCGGCGGTGGTGTCGAGTGCGGAGGTGCTGGGCGTGTTCCGGCCCGGGGAGCACGGGTCGACGTTCGGCGGGAATCCGCTGGCGTGTGCGGTGGCGCTGGAGGTGATCGCGATGCTGCGGTCGGGCGAGTACCAGGCGCGGGCCACAGAGCTCGGGGAGCATCTGCTTCGGGAATTGGGGAGTTGACCGGTACGGGGCGGGTGACGGCGGTGCGTGGGCGGGGGTTGTGGGCGGGGTCGACATCGCCCCGGCGGTCGGGACGGGGCGGGAGATCTCGGAGAGGTTGATGGACCGGGGCGTTCTGGTGAAGGACACCCACGGGTCGACGATCCGGATCGCGCCGCCGCTGGTGATCAGCCGGGAGGATCTGGACTGGGGACTGACCCAACTGCGCGCGGTGTTGGGGCTCTAGCGGCCACCCCGGAGTTCCGGGGACCGCCTCAGAGTTCCGGCAGACCGCCCCGGAATTCCGGGAGTTCGGTGAGAGGGCTCACCTGAGAGACCGTTGCGATCTCCGCTCCCCTAGAGTCACTTTGTGCTCTTTGGAATGGTGTGCGCGCTCGGCGCGGCGGTCTGCTTCGGTACGGCGACGGTGTTGCAGGCGGTCGCCGCGCGGGCGGCGACGACGGGTGGGGGCGGGGACGCGGCGTTGCTGCTGCGGGCGTTGCGGCAGTGGCGGTATCTGGCGGGGCTCGGGCTGGACGGGCTGGGGTTCGTGTTCCAGATCGTGGCGCTGCGGTCGCTGCCCATCTACGCGGTCGGCGCGGCGCTGGCGTCGAGCCTCGCGGTGACGGCGGTGGTGGCCGCCCGGTTGCTGGGAGTTCGGCTCAGCGGGGTCGAGTGGGCGGCCGTGGGCGTGGTGTGCGCGGGGCTGGCGATGCTGGGGCTGGCGTCCGGGGCGGAGGGGCACCGGGACGGGTCCATGGCGTTGAAGTGGGCGATGCTCGGGACGGCGCTGCTGGTGCTGTTGCTCAGGGTTGATCGGTGGCCGACTGCCGGAGCGGGGGCGGGCGTTGACGCTCGGGTTGGGGGCCGGGTTCGGGTTCGGGGTGGTCGAGGTGGCGGTGCGGTTGATCGACTCGCTCAAGCCGGCGACGTTGCTGACCAATCCGGCGACGTATGCGCTGCTCGTCGGTGGAGGTGCAGCGTTCCTGCTGCTGACGACGGCTCTGCAACGAGGGTCTGTGACGACGGCCACGGCGGGGCTGGTGATCGGGGAGACTCTGGGCCCGGCTGCGGTGGGGTGGTGTGGCTCGGGGACCGGACGCGGGACGGGTTGGAGTGGCTGGCCGTGTTGGGGTTCCTGGTCGCGGTGGCGGGGGCGTTGGCGTTGGCGCGGTTCGGCGAGGCGCCTGCCTCCGGCGGTGAGGCGGTTGACGGTGCGGGTGAGTTGGGGTGAGCGTTCCTGGGGCTGCGCCCCCAGACCCCGCTTCGGCCCTGAAGGGGCCTCGTCCTCAAACGCCGGACGGGCTGAGTTGTGTCGGCCTCTGTTGAAACGGCGAACGGGCTGAGGGACAGCGGCCTGCGCGTGCAAGGCGCCCTCCTCCAATGAAAGGCGCGGCCCCCTCACGGCAACACCCGGCACAACGCCTCCACCGCTCCCGTCCACGCGTGGTCCGGCGGGGTTCCGTAGCCCACGACCAGGGCGTCCAGAGGGGCGGCCAGGGCGTGTTCGTGGCGGTAGAAGGACAGGGTGTGGAGGGCTAGGCCCTGCCAGGCGGCGGCTTGGACCACGGACTGTTCGGTGCCGGGTGGGAGGCTGAGGACGGCGTGGAAGCCGGCGGCGATGCCGGTGACGTGGACGTCGGGGGCGTGCTGGGCGAGGGCGTCGACGAGGGTGTCGCGGCGGCGGCGGTAGCGCAGGCGGGCGGAGCGGACGTGGCGGTCGTAGGCGCCGGAGGTGATGAACTCGGCGAGGGTCAGCTGGTCCAGGACGCCGCAGGTGTCGATGCCGCCCTTGGCCTTCGCGACCTCGTCCACCAGGGATGGGGGCAGGACCATCCAGGCCAGTCGGAGGCCGGGGGCGAGGGACTTGCTGGCGGTGCCGAGGTAGACGACGTGGTTCGGGTCGAGGCCTTGGAGGGCGCCGATGGGCTGGCGGTCGTAGCGGAACTCGCCGTCGTAGTCGTCCTCCAGGACCAGGCCGCCGGTGCGGCGGGCCCAGTCGACGACGGCGGAGCGGCGGTCGTGGCGGAGGGGAGGCCCATGGGGAACTGGTGGGCGGGGGTGAGGAGGACGGCCGGCTCGTCCGTCAACAGGCCTGGGTCGGTGCCCAGTTCGTCGAAGGGAGCGGGCGGGTGCGCAGGCCGGCCTCGTCCAGGATCTGCCAGTGCGCGGTCAGGCCGTAGGACTCGACGGCGATGTCGGGGGGGCGCCGCGGCCGCGTAGCACCGCGCCGATCAGTCTCAGGCCGCTGGAGATGCCCGCGCTGATCAGGATGTGCTCGGGGTCGGCGCGGACGCCGCGGACGCGGGAGAGGTAGGCGGCGAGGGCGGTGCGGAGTTCGACGCGGCCTCGGGGTCGCCGCCGTAGCCGAGGGCCTGGTAGGGGGCGGCGGTGAAGGCGCGGCGGGCGGCCTTGAGCCACTCGGTGCGGGGAAGGCGGCGAGGTCGGGGGTGCCGGGGACGAGGTCGTAGGTGGGGCGGCCGCGGAGGCGGCGGGGCGGGGTGGTGTCGGCGGGCGGGACGACGGCATGTTCGGCGACGCGGGTGCCGGAGCCCTGGCGGGCGGTGAGCCAGCCCTCGGCGACGAGGTCGGCGTAGGCGTCGGCGACGGTGTTGCGGGCGATGCCCAGGTCGGCGGCGAGGGTGCGGGAGGAGGGCAGCCGGGTGCCGGGGGCGAGGCGGCCGGTGCGGACGGCGTCGCGCAGCGCGTCGGTGAGGCCGCGGCGGACGCCGGTGCCGGTCGGTTCGACATGGAGGTCGACGCCCAGATTGGCCCAGGATTTCACCATGGAAATGGACCATACTCCTGGGCTGCCTTGCTCCTAGGGTCGTAGTCATGACCACAGCACACGAAGCTCCTTACGCCCCCGAACACAGCCCCCGTCTGGACTGGGCCCAGCTCGCCCCGAGGTCTACAAGGCGATGGTCCGGCTCGACGCCGCCGCCCGGAAGGGTCTCGACCCGACGCTGCTGGAGCTGGTGAAGATCCGCGCCTCGCAGCTGAACCACTGCGCGTTCTGCCTCGACATGCACACCAAGGACGCGCTCGCGGCGGGCGAGAGCGTGGAGCGGATCATCCAGCTCGGCGCGTGGGAGGAGTCGCGGCACTTCTACACCGAGAAGGAGCTGGCGGCGATCGAGCTGACCGAGGCGGTCACCGTGCTCACTGGGGGCACCTCCCAGGCTTTTGTGCCGGACGAGGTGTACGAGCGGGCGGCCGAGCAGTTCGAGGAGGCCGAGCTGGCGCAGTTGATCGCCGCGATCACGGTGATCAACGCGTGGAACCGGTTCGGTGTGAGTACGCGGATGGTGCCGGGGCACTACAAGGCCGGACAGTACAAGTGACCGTGCGGACGCGGCTGTTGGACCGTGAGGTCGGGCGGGCGCTGTCCTCGGTCAGCGCCGCCGCGAAGAGGGGGCTGGGCGATCCCGCGCTCGCCGAACTCGTCGTGATCCGTGCCTCGCAGCTCAACCACTGCGCGTTCTGCCTGGACATGCATCTCGGGGTGGCGCGTGAACTCGGGGTGAGTGAGGGGCAGTTGGATCTGCTGGCGTCCTGGGAGGAGGCCGAGGACGTCTTCGACGAGCGGGAGCGGGCCGCGCTCGCACTGACCGAGGCGGTCACGGTGTTGGCGGAGGGTTCGTGCCGGACGCGGTGTACGCGAGAGCCGCCGCGCACTTCGACGACCGTCAACTCGCTCATCTCATCGGGCTGATCACCGCCATCAACAACTGGAACCGGGTGATGGTCAGCCGCCGTATCGAACCTGGGGGTTACCAGCCGTGAGTGGCAAGGTCGAGCTGTTCCGGAGTCTGCATCGGCGGCGGCAGCCCGGTGATCCGCTGGTGCTGCCCGGGCCGTGGGACGCGGCGAGTGCGCGGGCGTTGGTGGCCGCCGGGTTCCCGGCGCTCGCGACGCCCAGTGCCGGGGTCGCGGCGTCGCTGGGGTACGAGGACGGGGCGACGCCGGCGGACGAGATGTTCGCGGCGGTCGCGCGGATCGTGCGGGCCGTGGACGTGCCGGTGTCCGCCGATGTCGAGGGTGGATACGGGCTCGCGCCGAAGGAGCTGGTGGAGCGGCTGGTGGAGGCGGGGGCGGTCGGGTGCAATCTCGAGGACTCCGAGGACGGGGTGCTCAAGGACCCGCGGCGGCACGCGGAGTGGCTGGCGGAGGTGCGGTCGGTGGCGGCGGACCGGTTGTTCGTCAACGCGCGGGTCGACGTCTTCCTGCACGGTGACGGTGATCCCGAACGGGCCATCGAGCGGGCCGCGTTGTATGTCGCGGCGGGGGCCGACTGCGTCTATCCGATCATGGCTCCGGCGGAGGTGCTGCCGTTGCTGCGGTCCGGTATCCAGGGTCCGGTCAACGTGCTGGCCCGGCTGGACGGCGAGGGCCCCTCGCCCACCGCACTCGGTGAACTCGGGGCCACCCGCGTCACGTTCGGGCCGGGGCTCCAGCGCTGGACGGCACTCGCGCTCGAGGAGAGGGCCGTAGAGCTGAAGCCGTGAGCGGGGTCAGGACAGCCAGGCCTTCCAGGTGGCGGGGTGGCCGTCCACCCACTTCTTCGCGGCGTCGGCCGGGGAGAGTTTCTGGTCGGCGATCATCAGGGAGACCTCGTTCTGGTCCTCGGTCGTCCACGTGAACTTCTTCAGGAAGGCCGCCGCCTTGCCGACCTTCTTCGCGAAGTCCGTGTTGAGGTACTTCTGCAGCGGGGTGTGGGGGTAGGCGCAGGCGACCTTGGCGGCGTCGGCGTCGCACCCCTCCTTGTAGGCGGGGAGTTCGACCTCCGTCATGGGGACCTTCTTGAACAGCCACTGGGGGCGTACCAGTAGGTGAGGAAGGGCTTCTTCTCCTTGGCGAACTGCTTCATCTGGGTGATCTGCGCGGCCTCCGAACCGGCGAAGACCACCTGGTAGTTCAGCTTCAGGTTCGTCACCAGGGCCTTGTCGTTGGTGACGTAGGAGGGCGAGCCGTCCATCAACTGGCCCTTGCTGCCGCTCTCGGCGGTGCGGAACAGCGAGGAGTACTTGTTGAGGTTCTTCCAGTCGGTGATGTCGGGGTGCTGCTTGACCAGGTAGGTCGGGACGTACCAGCCGATGTGTCCGGTGACGCCGAGGCCGCCTGCGCGCGTGATCGTCCTCTTGTCGTCGACGTAGCGCTTCTCCTGGTCGGGTGGCCCCAGTCCTCCAGGATCGCGTCGACCCGGCCCTGGCTGAGCGCGTCCCAGGCGGGGACCTCGTCGACCTGGACGGTGTCGACGCGGTAGCCGAGCTTGTGCTCCAACAGGTACTGCGCGACAGCCACGTTGGCCTGTGCGCCCACCCAGGACTGGACGGAGAGGGTCACGGTCCTGGCGCCCTGCGCGTTGGCGAAGGGCGAGGCCTGCTTGGTCATGTCGGCGGCGCCGCAGCCCGAGAGCAGGGCGAGGGACGTCACCGCGGCCACGGAGTATGCCGTACGAGTGCGCATGTCACGCTCCCTTCTTGGTGCGGCGTTCGGTCGGTTGGGTCACCCGGTCGAGCATCAGGCCGAGGCAGACGATCGCGGCGCCGGCGACGAGTCCGGTGGCCAGGTCGCCCTGGGCCAGGCCGAACACGGCGTCGTAGCCGAGGGCGCCGCCGCCGACCAGGCCGCCGATGATGACGACGGCGAGGACCAGGACCACGCCCTGGTTGACGGCGAGGAGCAACGCCGGGCGGGCGAGCGGGAGTTGGATCTGCCGCAGCTGCTGGGTGCTGGTCGCGCCGAGCGAGCGGGCCGACTCCAGGGCGGCCGGGTCGACCTGGCGCAGGCCCTGCGTGGTGATGCGGACGACGGCGGGCAGCGCGTAGACGACGGCCGCCGCGACGGCGGGGGCGCGGCCGACGCCGAAGAGGGCGACGACCGGGATCAGGTAGACGAACTGCGGCATGGTCTGGCAGACGTCGAGGACGGGGCGCAGGGCGCGTTCGAAGCGGTCGCTGCGGGCGGCGGCGATGCCGGTCGCGAAGCCGAGGACGAGGGTGACGGCCACGGCGGCCAGCACCTGCGACAGCGTGTCCAGGGACGGCTTCCACACGCCGAGCACGCCGATCGCGGCCATGGCGAGGACGGCGGTGAGCGCGGTGCGCCAGGTGCCGATCACCCAGGCGAGGGCGGCGACGATCAGCAGCACCGACCACCACGGCAGCCATTGCAGACCGTCGCGTACGGGGTCCAGGACCCAGGTGGTGAAGTGGCCGGCCCAGTCGGCGGTGCCACCGAGGTAGGGGACGCCGGGTAGAGGTGGGCGGTCATCCAGTCGACGACCTGGTTCACCGGTTCGGCGATGCCCAGCGTCCAGCCGGAGGGCCAGTCCAGGGCATCGGACAGCCGGGCCACCACGGCTACGGCGACGGTGGCGCCGAGGGCGTACAGCCAGGGGCGGAGGTTGGAGCCCGGGTCGCCCGCGGACGCGTCGGTCTGCTCACCGGCCGCCGCGGTGACGCGGTCGAGGACGACGGCGAGGAGCACGATCGGGATGCCGGCGGCCAGGGCGGCGCCGACGTCGACGGAGGCGAGGGCCTGGTAGACGCGGTCACCGAGGCCTCCGGCGCCGATGACGGAGGCGATGACGGCCATGGAGAGGGCCATCATGATCGTCTGGTTGAGGCCGAGGAGGAGGTGCTTGCGGGCCAGCGGGAGCCGTGCGGTCAGCAGGCGCTGGCGTCCGGTGGCGCCCAGGGACTCGACGGCTTCGAGGACCTCCGGGTCGGCGTCGCGCAGCCCGAGCGCGGTGAGGCGGGCCATGGGCGGGGCGGCGTAGACGACCGTGGCGAGGACGGCGGCGGGGACGCCGATGCCGAAGACCAGGACGACGGGGAGGAGGTAGGCGAAGGCGGGGAGCACCTGCATGGTGTCCAGGACCGGGCGCAGTGCGCGGTCCGTGCGTTCGGAGAGGCCGCCGGCCAGGCCGAGCAGGGCGCCCACGACGACCGAGGTGAGGACCGCGACCACCATCAGCGCGAGGGTCTGCATGGTCGGCACCCACATGCCGAGCAGTCCGCAGACGAGGAAGGCGACGCCGGTCCCGACCGCGAGCCGTACGCCCGCGACCCGCCAGGCGACGAGCGCGCCGAACGCGGTGACGCCGGCCCAGCCCGCGGCGAGCAGGACGAGGTAGACGGCGCGTACGGAGAGGACGACGGCGTTGCTGATGTAGCCGAAGAAGTACAGGAACAGCGGGGAGCTGTCGCGGTTGTCGATGATCCAGTCGTTGGCCCGGCCCAGCGGACCGGACAGGTCGACGGTGAGGGCGTGCGGCCAACTGCCGCTGGACCAGTGCGCGTTGGCGAGCGGTACGAGGACCGCGGCGGCGAGCGCGAGCAGCAGGAGTTTGAGCGCGGCCCGGTGCCGGAGGATGCCGGGGAGGGCGGGACGCGGGGCGGATGCGGTGACCGTTGCCATCAGACCGCCTCCTGGTGGAGCTCCGCCCCTGCCACGACGTCCAGCAGTCGTGCCTGGTCGACCACGCCGAGGCAGCGGCCGTTCTCCACGACACAGGCGGGTTTCCCGCTCTGGGACACGACCTTGATCGCCTCGGCGACGACCGCGTCGGCCGCGAGCGCGCCGGGGTGCTCCTGGCCTCCGCAGCCTCCTGGGCGCATGGCCGTACGGACGGTCATGACGTCCGCGCGCGGGACGTCGCGGACGAACTCGCGGACGTAGTCGTCGGCGGGTGAGCCGACGATCTCCTCGGGGTGCCGAGCTGGACGATGCGGCCGTCGCGCATCAGGGCGATGCGGTCGCCGAGCTTGAGCGCCTCGTTCAGGTCGTGGGTGATGAAGACCATCGTGCGGCCCTCTTCCTGGTGCAGCCGGACGACCTCCTCCTGCATGTCGCGCCGGATCAGCGGGTCGAGCGCGCTGAACGGCTCGTCGAACAGGAGGACTTGGGGGTCGACCGCCAACGCGCGGGCGAGGCCGACGCGTTGGCGCTGGCCGCCGGAGAGCTGGCCGGGGCGGCGCTGCTCCATGCCCTCCAGGCCGACCTTGGTGACGACCTCGGCGGCGCGGCGGCGGCGCTCGGCCTTGGAGACGCCCTGGATCTCCAGGCCGTAGGCGACGTTGTCGAGGACCGTGCGGTGCGGGAGGAGGCCGAAGTGCTGGAAGACCATCGCGGCGCGGTGGCGGCGGAGTTCGCGCAGCCGGGACCGGTCCATGGCGCGGACGTCCTCGCCGTCGATGGCGATGGTGCCGACGGTGGGTTCGATGAGGCGGGTGAGGCAGCGGACCAGGGTGGACTTGCCGGAGCCGGAGAGGCCCATCACCACGAAGACCTCGCCCTTGCGGACGTCGAAGGAGACGTCGCGGACGGCGGCGGTGCAACCGGTGCGGGCACGCAGGGCGGCGGCGTCGAGGGAGGTGAGTTCGGGGTCGGCGGGGACCTCGTCGGCCTTCGGGCCGAAGACCTTCCAGAGGCCGTCCACCGAGAACACGGGGTCACCGGCCGTACCCGCGCCCGCGGGACTGCCGGAGGCACCCGTGACCGCGGAACCACCCGAAGCACCCGTGACCGCGGAACCACCGGAAGCACCCGTGTTCGCGGAACTGCCGGACTCGTCAAGGCCGTTGGGTGTGCTGACGGTACTCATCGCGCACCACCTCCGATCAGGTCGACGGCCCTCTCACCGACCATGAGCACCCCGATCATCGGGTTCACGGCGGGCATGGTCGGGAAGACGGAGGCGTCGGCGATCCGGAGGCCGTCCAGGCCCCGGACGCGCAACTCGGGGTCCACGACGGCGAGTTCGTCGGCGTCGGCGCCCATGCGGCAGGTGCCGGCCGGGTGGTAGACGGTGTGGGCGACCTTGCGGGCGTACTCGCTCAGCTCGGCGTCGCCGAGGATCTCCGGGCCGGGGCACACCTCGCGCTTGAGCCAGCCGGCGAGGGGTTCGGTCTTCGCGATCTCGCGGGCGATGCGGATGCCGTCGACGAGGGTGCGGCCGTCGTAGTCGTCCTCGTCGGTGAAGTACCGGAAGTCCAGGGCGGGTTTGACGGCCGGGTCGGCGCTCTCCAGGTACAGACGGCCGCGGCTCTTCGGCTTGGGGATGTTCGGGGTCATGGAGACGCCGAACTCGGGGCGTTCGTAGCCGAGGCGCTCGGGGTTGTCGGTGAAGGGCACCTGGTAGAAGTGGAACATCAGGTCAGGGCCCGGGTGTTCGGGGTCGCGGCGGACGAACAGGCCCGCGTCGGAGTCCATCGCGGAGTTCTCCGGGATCGGCCCGTTGGTCTCCCAGACGATGACCGACTCGGGGTGGTCGAGGAGGTTCTCGCCCACGCCCGGGAGGTCCACGGCGACGGGGATGCCGAGCGCTTCGAGGTCCGCGCGGGGGCCGATGCCCGAGTGCAGGAGCAGGCGCGGGGAGTCGACGGCACCGGCGCACAGGACGACCTCGCGGCGGGCGCGGACGAGGATGTCCTCGCCGTCCTTGGTGCGGACGTGGACGCCTTCCGCGCGGGTGCCGTCCAGCTCCAGGCGGTGGGCCCACGTCTCAAGGAAGAGGGTGAGGTTGGGGCGCTCGTCCATCACCGGGTGGAGGTACGCGACGGACGCGCTGGACCGCTTGTTGTTCTCCGGGTGGTAGGCGAGGTCGAAGAAGCCGACGCCGTCCGTGAACGGGGCCTTGTTGAAGCCCTCGACGCGCGGGACGTCGAGCGCCTCCTGGGCCGCGTCGACGAAGTCACGGGCGATGGCGTTCCGGTCCTTCTCGTCGACGGGGACGATGTTGTTGAGGAGGCGCGCGTAGTACGCCTCCATCGATATCGCGTCCCAGCCCTTGGCCCCGGCCGCCTCCCACTCGTCCCAGTCGGACGGCAGCGGCTTGAAGGCGATGAGGGTGTTGTGCGAGGAGCAGCCGCCGAGGACGCGGGCGCGGCTGTGCCGGATGTGCGAGTTGCCGCGCGGCTGCTCGGTGGTCGGGTAGTCGTAGTCCAGCTCGCCGCCGAGGAGGCCCATCCAGCGGCGCAGGGTCAGTACGTCCTCGCGGCCGACGTCGCTGGGGCCCCCTTCGATGACGGCGACGGTGACGTCGGGGTTCTCGGTGAGGCGGGAGGCGATGACGGAGCCGGCCGTTCCGCCGCCGATGACGACGTAGTCGTATACGTGAGGGTTCTCGGGCATGGAGCAACTCCGGTTAGAGGTGGTCTCTTCGGGTGCGGGTGCGGGTGCGTCGTGGCTGGTCGCGCAGTTCCCCGCGCCCCTGGGTGGGCTGGGGTTGGCGGGGTCGGTGAGTCGACGGGATCAGCCCGCGAACCAGCGCACCGGCCTCGGCGCCAGGTTCTGGTACACGTGCTTGGCCTCGCGGTACTCGGCGAGTCCGGCGGGGCCCAACTCCCGGCCCACACCGCTCTTTCCGAAGCCGCCCCACTCCGCCTGCGGAAGATAGGGTGGAAATCGTTGATCCAGACGGTGCCGTGGCGCAGCCGTCCGGCGACGCGGCGCGCGCGGCCCGCGTCGGCGGTCCAGACGGCACCCGCGAGGCCGTACTCGGTGTCGTTGGCGAGCGCGACGGCCTCGTCCTCGGTGCGGAAGGTCTCGACGGTGAGGATCGGTCCGAAGACCTCTTCGCGTACGACGGTCATCTCGCGGTGGCACTGGTCGAGGACGGTCGGCTCGTAGAAGTAGCCGGTGGCGGGCCGGGTCGCGGTCGGCTCGGGGCGCTTGCCGCCGGAGCGCAGCACCGCGCCCCCGGCGAGGGCGGCGGCGACGTACGACTCGGTCTTGGCGCGCTGCTGCTCGGAGACGAGGGGGCCGCACTCGACGCCGTCCTCGGTGCCGCGGCCGAGGCGGATCTTCTCGGCGCGGCGGGCGAGTTCGGCGACGAAGCGCTCGCGGATCGTCTCCTCGACGATGAGGCGGGCGCCCGCGGAGCAGACCTGGCCGCTGTGGATGAAGGCCGCGTTGAGGGCCTGGTCGACGGCGGTGTCGAAGCCCTCCTCGGTGGCGCAGGCGTCGGCGAAGACGACGTTGGGGTTCTTGCCGCCGAGTTCGAGGGCGACCTTCTTCACGGTCACGGCGGCGGCCTGGGCGACCTTCGTGCCGCTGACGAGGCCGCCGGTGAAGGAGACGAGGTCGACGTCGGGGTGCTCGGCGAGGCGGGCGCCGACCGAGTGGCCGGGGCCGGTGACGATGTTGGCGACACCGGCGGGCAGACCGGCCTCGACGAGGAGGTCGATGAGGGCGATCGTCGTTAGCGGGGTGATCTCGCTGGGCTTGACGACGAAGGTGTTGCCGGCCGCGAGGGCGGGCGCGATCTTCCAACTCGCCTGGAGCAGCGGGTAGTTCCAGGGGGTGATCAGCGCACAGACGCCGACGGGCTCGTGCACGACGACGCTGTGCACCTCGGGCGTGCCCGCGTCGACGACCCGGCCGGGGGCCTCGCCGGCGACGAGGTCGGCGAAGTAGCGGAAGGCGTCGGCGACGCAGTCGATGTCGACCCGGCCCTCCTCCACGGTCTTGCCCGCGTCCCGGCTCTCCAGCAGGCCGAGCTGCTCGCGGTCGCGCACGAGGAGGTCGGCGACGCGACGCAGCAGGGCGGCGCGCTCGGTGACGGGGGTGAGCGGCCAGGCGCCCTGACCGCCGTCGAAGGCGGCGCGGGCGGCGGCGACGGCTATGTCCGTGTCCTTCTCGTCGCCCTCCGCGACCACGGCGAACGGCAGCGCGTCCGCGGGGTCGATGATCTCGCGCGTGGCGCCGGAGACCGCTTCGCGCCACTCCCCGCCCGCGTGAATGGTCTTCCCCGCCTGCTGTTCCGTGTTGTCGGCCATGATCGGTATTGCCTTCCGTTCCTGTTCAGTGCCCCAGCGTCACCTAACTGTCACTCTCGGGGACTGCGGGCGCCTGCCCGGGACGTCCGTATGTATGCGAAATCCATGGCCGAAAGTGGGCCGCGTCACTGAACATGCGGACATAAGGGGTGAAACGCGGGCCGAAGCAGCTGAATCAGTGGGCGGAGGCGTCGTCGCAGGTCCCGGCCTGCGGGCAGAACCAGGTCACGGCGGTGGCGAGCAGCTCCAGCTCGTCGGCGTGACCGTCCGCGTCGGGGCCGTAGGCAGCGATGGCGTAGATCGCGCCGTCGGACGCCACGAACCGTTCGTCGTAGACATGCCAGGTGCCGATGTCGGGCTCGCCCTTGAGGGAGTCGGCCGTGTATTCCAGCCGGGTCCCCGTGAAGCTTCCGTCGTCGAGGGTCTGCAGGCCGAGCTTGCGGAATCCGTCCGGCTTGGGCGTCTGGTCGGAGAGGTACAGCTCGAACGACGCGGCGGGGTGGGCTCGGCGACCTGGTACACCTGCAGCCGGTGTTCGCCGTCCCCGCTGCGGTAGTTGACCACGTCGATGCCGTACGTCGACGCCACCGTGGAGCGGGTCCAGCCGTCCGGGTAGGCGATCCGGAAGCCCTCGGGATCGTCGAACGAGCGGTAGCCGGGCGGGAGTTCGGGGGTGGAGGCGGACGGCGAGGGAGACGGCGACGGGGACACGTCCGTGGACGGCGAGGCACCCGGCCCCGACGAGGATGCGGCGACCGTGTGACCGCCCCCGCCCTTGCCGTCGTCATCGCCCCGGTCGACCACGAAGGTCAGCACCAGGCTTACGGCGACCCCGACCGCGGCGGCCCCACGACCACGGACCAGACGAGCCGCCGACTGTACGCGGGACGGGACAGCGACGGTGCCGGCGGCAGCCCTGACGAAAGGGTGGGTGGGGGCAGGGAGGACGGAGGCAGGTTGGGCGGAGGCAGGGGCGAGGGCGGAACCGGGGGCGGAACGGAATGCCAGTCCGGAGGCGGAGCGACCGGGGGCGGGACCGAGTGCCAGTCCGCAGGCGGAATGACCGAAGCGGTCGGCGCCTCCGGATTCACCGCGTCGGCCCCCGCCGCGTCCCCGAACCCGACCCGGAACCGCGACCCCAATCGGAACCCGACCTCGACCCCGGCTCCGGACCGGACCCTGGACCCCAACCCGGGTCCGACCCTGAGCCGGAATTCGGACCCCAATCAGAGCCCGAACCGGAACCCGGACCCCAGCCTGACTCGAACCCGAACCCGAACCGGAACCCGGACGCGAACCCAACTCCGACTCCGAACCCGAACCCGAACCCGAGCCGGAACCCGGACGCGAACCCAACTCCGACTCTGACTCCGCCCCCGAACCCGACTCCGACTCCGACCCGGAACCCGACTCCGACCCTGGACCCGACCCCGACCCCGAACCCGAACCCGGACCCGGCTCCGACTCCGACCCGGAACCCGACCCCGGACCCGACTCCGACCCGGAACCCGACTCCGACCCTGGCCCCGACCCCGAACCCGGCTCCGACCCGCGCCCCGCCCCCGCCCCGTCACCGTCCTCCCACCGCTGGGTCTCCTCATTCCAGTACCGCGGCCCCGACCCCGATCCGGCCCCCGAGCCCGACCACCAATCCGACCCTGGCCCTGACCCAGACCCCGATCCCCATCCCGCTCCCCCGCTCATCGCATCCCTCTCCCCATCCGGCTCACAGTCCCACCAGCCCCGCCACAGCCCCCGCGGAAGCGAGGACACTCAGCAGGGCCTGCGAGTCGGACAGCAGCTCGCGCAGACGCTCGCGACGCGTCGGCGCCGCCTGCCCGGTGCGGGTGATCTCGTCCTCCGTGTCGGCGAGCGCAGCGTCCAGTACCGCCGTCTGGTCCGTGCCCCGTACTCGCATGAGATCGGTGCGCAACTCCCGTACGGCCTTGAGGAGTTCCTCGGTCGCCTGGTCGCGTCCCGGCGCCACGCCGTGGTGGCTGACGGCCTGCGCGTGGCTGCCCACGGCGAAGGTGCTGTGGGAGACGTCCCCGAAGCTGACGTTCGGCTCATCCGTTGCCATTGGTCGAAGGCCCCCTCGTGGAGTTCGTGGAGTTCGTGGAGTTGGTCGAATGGGTCGTGCGCGTGGAGGACGCCGACCCGTGATCGCCCACCACGAACGTGCTGCCCTCCACCTTGTCCGCGTGCACGGTGTTGTTGCTGACATTGGTGATCTTCTGGACGAACTCGCCGGTCAGGTACCCCGATTCGGCGAGCGCGTTCGTCACCCCGTGGGCGACCCGGTCCTGAACATTGCGCAGATACCGCCGGACGTCCATCTCCTGGAACGTGGACCCGGCCGGCGCCGACCCCAACTCCCGTACGGACAGGGCCGGTCCGTCGGGCAGCGCGCCCGCGTAGCCGCCGGTCAGCAGCCGCCAGGCATACAGGGCGCCCCGGCCGAGCACGACGAGGGAGCCGACGGCGGAGCAGGGCACCCGGGCGACGGCCCAAGCCGCCTTGCCGAAGGCGTTGTTGTGGCGGAAGCGGTGGGCCGTACGGTCCGCGTTCTTGAAGTCCTCGCGGATGGGCAGCAGGACGTGCGGGGCGATCTCCAGCGTGAGCATGCGGCCCTGCGTGTGGACGCGCACGAACACCGTGACGACCAGCTCCTCCTCCCAGCCGCCGACGCGGATGCGCAGGAAGTGCCGCCGCTTCTCGGCGCCCTCCTCGACCGCGCGCGCCCGGTGCTCCTCGAAGGCCTGCGGGTAGTACGGCGCCTCGTCGCGCCGCGGCAGCCCTCCGCGGGCAGGAACACGCACTCGTCGATCTCCAGCCGGCGCAGCCGGTCGCGGCCGAGGTGGACGGCGTGGTCGGCGGGCAGCCGGAGCTGGGCGAGCAGGGGGCGGATCGTCTCAGGACCGTGCGGTTGCTGATCGGCCGCTGCTTCTTCTCGGGGTCGGGCCGGAGCTCGGCGGCGAGCACCCAGGTCTCGTACGACTCGCCGGCCCCGCAGAACGGGCGGGCCTCGTGGTACATGACCAGCGGCGCGTGCTGCTCGATCCGGACCCGGTTCCTGAGCCGCTGGAAGCGCTGGCCCTCGCCCTGCTCGGCGGGGTCGTTCGCGGCGTCCGGGAAGCGCTGCGGGGACAGCTCGGCGGCCAATACCTGGGCGAACTGGCCGCGTTGGGCCGCCAGGCAGTACGCGATCAGCACGAACAGGGCGAGCGTGAGCCAGGCCTGCCAGGGCTTGATCAGGCTGTCGAAGTCGTCGGTGCCGGGGACCAGGAGATCGGTGGCACTGGTGGAGCCGGAGGAACCGTACGAGTCGTAGGACCCGGAGGTCGAGCCGTAGGACGACGAGTCGTCCGAGCCGCCGCCGAAGGCGATCACCACCGTGAAGAACAGCAGGAACGCGAACATGAAGCGGCCCCACCAGCGGAGCAGGAACGCGGCGATCAGCCGGTACAGCGGCGGGTGCGCGGCGCGGCCCCTGATCCAGCCGCCGACCGCGAGGTAGAGGCTGGGGAACAGGAACAGGGCCAGCAGTCCGGCGCTGAGCAGCGAGCCCACCACCCACAGGCCGAGGATCGCCCCGGCCCACTGCAGCTCCTGGCGGCGGGCCCGCACCGCGTGCGCGAGGACGCGGGCCGCGTCGAATCCGAGTGAAGGGGCCACGATGCGCTGCTCGTTGAGATACAGCTCGTCGATGACGCGGTCGCGGTAACCGGGGTCCAGATAGGTGCCCGCGCAGAGCAGCCGGCTGGCCTCGCTGGCGTGCGGCGGGACGGGGGCGGCGGCTGCGGCTGTGGCTGTTGCGGCACGAAAGCGGTACTCACGCGACTCCCCCGATGCGCGGAAATGACCTGCTGGACACCCACGCCCCAGCAGTTGTTGACAGAGAGTCAGCATAGACCCGCGCTGTGCGACGGTGGACGCCAATTAATCCTTTGACTAAAGTCAAAGAAATATGAGGCCAGCCACAGAACCGGTGTCGGCGGAGGACGTCGCGTCCTTCCGCCGCTTCAACCGCTACTTCACCCGCCGCATCGGCGCCCTCGACGACCACTACCTCGGCCAGGACCGCCCGCTCGGCGAGGCCCGGCTGCTGTTCGAGATCGGCGCCGGGATCTCGCTGCGCGCACTGCGCGGCCGACTCGCCCTGGACGCCGGGTACTTGAGCCGGATGGCGAAGTCCCTGGAGGCGCAGGGCCTGGTCCGGCTGACCGTGCCCCCGCACGACACCCGGCTGCGCCTGGTCGAGCTGACCGAGGCGGGCCGCGTCGAGGTCGAGGAGCAGCAGCGCCGCGCCGACGCGCTCGCCGCCGGCCTCCTCACCGCCCTCACCCCGCCCCAACGCGCCGAGCTGGCCCACGCGTTGGCGACCACGCAACGCCTCCTGCGCCTGGCCGGCATCACGGTCGCCCTGGTCGACGGCGCCGCCGAGGACGCCCGCGCGTGTCTCGACGCCTACGCAGCCGACATCGACGCCCGCTTTCCGGAGGGCTTCGACAAGACCGACCTCGTTGGGCCGGAGGAGGTCACGGGGACGCGGGCGCGTTCTTCGTCGCGTACGAGGAGGGGCGCCCGGTGGCCTGTGGGGCGCTGCGCACCCTGGAGCCGGGCACCGGCGAGATCCGGCACGTCTGGGTGCACCCCGACGCCCGCCGCCTCGGCCTCGCCCGCCGCATCCTCGCGGAACTCGAACGGGCCGCAGTGGAGCGCGAGTTCACCGTCGTACGGCTGGACACGCACGCGGCGCTCACGGAGGCGCAGGCGATGTACCGGGCGTGCGGGTACGTGGAGATCCCGGCCTACGTCGACCATGTCTACGCGGACCACTGGTTCGAGAAGCGGCTAACCGGGGCGCGCTGACCACTCCTCCGCCAGCAGCTCCCGCACGCAGGTGCGCAGCCAGGCGTGGGCCGGGTCGGCGTCGTGGCGCGGGTGCCAGGCCAACCCGACCTCCAGGCCGGGGAGTTGGAGCGGTACGTCGAAGGTGACGAGGCCCAGGGAGTGGGCGATGGACACGCTCCAGAGGCTGATCAGGCCGACCAGGTCCGTGTCGCGCACCACGAAGAGCGAGGCCGGGAAGGTGCCGACGGTCCCCACCACCCGGCGCTTCAGGCCCAGTTCGGCAAGGCTGGTGTCGATGGGGCCGTGCAGTTTGCCGCGCCGCGAGACGATCAGGTGGTCGGCGTCCCCGGCGAACCGCTCGGGCGTCAACTCCCCCTCCAGCAAAGGGTGTCCGGCCCGTACCACGCCGACCATCCGGTCCTCGTGCAGCATCTCGACATGCACCTCGGGCGCCGTCGAGTCGACCACCCCGACCTCAAGGTCGGCGGTGCCCTGCCCGCAGATACGGCGTGTCCACATGGCTCTCGGCGAGGAACCGGACGCGGATGCCGGGCGCCTCGGCGGCGGCGCGGGCCAGCAGCCGGGCGCCGTAGAGGGCCGGGAAGGAGTCGTGGCCGATGATCGTGAGGGTGCGGCTGACGGTCCTGAGGTCGGTGTCCCGGCCCGGCGCGAACAGGGCCCGTGCCCGCTCCACCACCGCGCTCACCTCGGCGCGCACGGCCAGCGCGCGCGGGGTGGGCACCATCTTCCGCCCGGCGCGCACCAGCACGGGATCACCGAGGGCCTTGCGGATCCGGCCCAGCGTGCGGCTCATCGCGGGTTCGGAGAGATGCAGCCGGTGCGCGGCACCCTGCACGCTCTGCTCCTCCAGCAGCACGTCGAGGGCGACCAGCAGATTGAGGTCCAGCCCTCCAGCACTTCCGGATTGCGCCACACGCATTCTCCCCTTGCAAAGGTTGCACTGGAAAGCAGGTCACCCCGAGCCTACGGTGACAGGGCACCCACCACCACACCGGACTCCCTGGAGGAGCCGTGCCCTCACCTGCCCGGAAGCCGACCCCGAGCCCGCTCCCGACCGCGCCCTCAAGCGCTCCACCCTCCTGACCCTCTGCGCCTGCGTGCTCGTCGCGCAGAGCATGGTCGCCGCCATCAACCTCCTGATCCCGCAGCTGAGTTCGTCCTCCCTGCACCCCTCGCACACCGAGCTGCTGTGGATGGTCGACGCGTACGTCATCGTCTTCGCGGGGCTTCTCATCCCGGCCGGCGCGCTCGGCGACCGGCACGGCCGCAAGGGCGCGCTGCTCGCCGGTCTCGCCCTGTTCGCGGCGGGCGCCGCCACCAGCGCGCTCGCGCAGAACCCGGCGACGCTGATCGCCGGCCGCGGCCTGTCCGGCGCGGGCGCGGCGCTGATCACACCCGCGACGATGTCGATCCTGGTCCACCTCTCCGCGCCGGAACACCGTTCCCGCGCGTTGGCGTCCTGGACGCTGGCGCTCGGCCTCGGCGGACTCGCCGGGAACCTCGGCGGCGGTCTGGTGGGTCAATTCCTGTCCTGGCGTGCCCTGTTCGGGGCGATGGTCCCGCCGGCCGCCCTGCTGGCCCTCGCGGTCACCCTCACCACACCCCGTACGTCCCGCTCGGCGCGCAGCAACCTCGACCCCGCCGGCACCGTCCTGCTGACCACCGGCCTGGTCGCGCTGCTCTTCGGCATCATCGAGGGCCCGGCCTACGGCTGGACGTCCCCGCGCATCGTCACGGCGTTCGCGGTGGCCGCCGCCCTCGTCACGGCGTTCACCCGCCACGCCCTCCGCTCCCCCGCCCCGCTGCTGGACCCGCGCGTCTTCGCCTCCCCACCCTCCGCGCGGCCACCCTCGGCACGGCCACCGGCTTCTTCGGCCTGTTCTCCTCTTCTACGTCAACTCCCAGTACCTGCAAGGCGTCAAGGGCTACGGCGCCGCCGTCACCGGTGTCGCGATCGTGCCGCTGACGATCGGCATGGCGCTGGTCCCGAAGCTCGCCGTCCGCTGGTCGCACCGCCCCCGCGCGGTCATCGGCACCGGTCTCGCCCTGATCGGCCTGGGTCTGCTGGGCGCGTCCACGGCCGACGCGGGCACTCCGTACTGGACGTACGCCTGCTGGCTGCTCGTGATCTCGGCGGGGACCGGACTCTCCATGCCCGCGCTCACGGTCGGGGTCGTCGGCTCGCTGCCGCCGCACCGGACGGGCCTCGGCTCGGGTCTCGGCACCTCGGCGCGTGAACTCGGCGCGGCGCTGGGCGTGGCGGTGACCGGCACGATCCTGGCCGCCCACCCGGACCTGGGTCACGGCATGGGCCCGGCGCTGCGCACGGTCGCCGTGATCGTCCTGGCCGCCACGGCGGTCGTGATCGTCGGCTACCGCACCCGCACGCCGGCCACACGTACTATCGCGTCCGAGGAGGAACGCGTACTATCGCGTCCAGCCGGCCCGTCCTGATCGTCAACTCCCCTGCGCGCCACCCAGTTGAGGAGCCACCCGTGCCCACCGCCCTCCTGAACCCCGTCCTCGACCTGGTCACCCTCCGCGCCACCGTCACCGCGGCCGAGCAGATCACCGCCCGTATGCGCCGTCTGCGCATCGAGGGCGACGCCCTCACCGGCCTCGACGTCCGCCCCGGCCGGCAGGTCCGCGTCCTGGTCTCCGGCCTGACCCTGCGCACGTACTCGGTGTGGCGCTACGACCCGTCCGGCGCCGTCGAGTTGTGCGTGCTGGACCACTCCGAGGGCGGACCCGGGGCGCGCTGGGGGAAGAGCGTCGGCGTCGGCGAGCAGGTGCGGCTGCGGAAGCCCGAGGGCACCTTCACGCTCCGCCCGGACGCCACCCACCATGTCTTCGTCGGCGAGGAGACGGCGTCCGTCGCGTTCGCCGCGATGCTGGACGCGCTGCCCGAGGGGCGCGGGTCTCCGGGTGCGTGGAGACGGAGGCGGCGGATGACCGGCTGCCGATGGCGCACTCCGAGCGCCTCGACTGGCTGACGAGGGGCGGGACTTCACTCCCGGACGCCGTGCAGCACCTCGCGCCGGAGCCGGGCGGGATCGCGTACGTCGCCGGGGAGGCCCGTACCGTGCAGCAGGTCCGGCAGGTGCTCGTACGGGAGTTGGGCTGGGACCGGCGGTCCGTGCTGACGAAGCCGTTCTGGGCGCCGGGAAAACGGGGCATGGAGTAGGAAGGGGCCCCGCGCCGGTCGAAACCGGGGCGAGGCCCACGAGAACCCGTGACCGGGGTCCTCGACTATCCGATCGGACGGCTCAGATGAGGCCGAGGGAGCGGACCGCCTCGCGCTCCTCCTCCAGCTCCTTCACCGACGCGTCGATGCGGGCGCGGGAGAACTCGTTGATGTCCAGGCCCTGGACGATCTCGTAGACGCCGTCCTTCGTGGTGACCGGGAAGGACGAGATGAGGCCCTCGGGGACGCCGTAGGAGCCGTCCGACGGGATGCCCATCGAGGTCCAGTCGCCGTCCGCCGTGCCGTTGACCCAGGTGTGGACGTGGTCGATGGCGGCGTTCGCGGCGGAGGCCGCCGAGGACGCGCCGCGGGCCTCGATGATCGCGGCGCCGCGCTTGGCGACGGTCGGGATGAAGTCGTCGGCGAGCCACTGCTCGTCGTTCACGGTCTCGGCGGCGTTCTTGCCGGCGACCGTGGCGTGGAAGATGTCGGGGTACTGGGTGGCCGAGTGGTTGCCCCAGATGGTCAGCCGCTTGATGTCGGCGACCGTGGTGCCCGTCTTCTTCGCGAGCTGGGTCAGCGCGCGGTTGTGGTCGAGGCGGGTCATCGCGGTGAAGCGGTCGGCCGGTACGTCCGGGGCGGCGGCCTGCGCGATGAGCGCGTTGGTGTTGGCCGGGTTGCCGACGACGAGGACCTTGATGTCGTCCGCGGCGTTGTCGTTGATGGCCTTGCCCTGCGGCTTGAAGATGCCGCCGTTCGCGGAGAGCAGGTCGCCGCGCTCCATGCCCTTGGTGCGGGGGCGGGCGCCGACGAGGAGGGCGACGTTCGCGCCGGCGAAGGCGACGTTCGGGTCGTCCGTGATGTCGATGCCCTGGAGGAGCGGGAAGGCGCAGTCGTCGAGCTCCATCGCGGTGCCCTCGGCGGCCTTGAGCGCCGGGGTGATCTCGAGGAGACGCAGCTTGACCGGCACGTCCGCGCCGAGCAGCTGGCCGGAGGCGATGCGGAAGAGCAGGGCGTAACCGATCTGGCCGGCCGCGCCGGTGACGGTGACGTTCACGGGAGTGCGGGTCATGGCGTTCTCCGTTATGACAGCTGGCGGTGGGGCGGCACTGCCCCGGGGTGCAGGACGTACAAATGATCGATCTCTTGGCGTCAAGAGATCCACCGGTCAGGCTATCGCGCATCCGCGATCCCGGACTCCCGGGTCCGTGTGGCCCACCCCACAGAGCCGGGACCGGGGGCATGGGAAACGCGGACCGGGGCACACAAAAGGCGGCCGTCCGGCTCGGGAGAGGAACACCGGACGACCGCCGTGGGGAAACCCGGGGGCCGGACTCCCGTGGGGTACTTTTCGCCTGCCCGAAACGGGGACGGCCATCCGTACGTACACCGAATCCGCACACTTACGGCCTAGTCGGTGCACCCCTTCTGCCCCGACGCCAGCGTCACGCACGCCTTCGCCTCACCGGCGTCCTTCACGGCCACCATCGGGGTGTACGCGATGGCGTCGTCGGCCGCCGTGATGGTGTCGGTCTCCTTGAGGGGTGCCCGCGCTGACCTGCACGGAGTCCCCGCGACCCCCGTGGTGACACGGCCCCAGGCGGCGCCGCAGGTCTTGCTGTAGCGGACCTCGACGACGGTGGTGCCGACGGTCGCGGTCCGCGCGGTCGTCACGGCGCCCGCCTCCGTGGTGCAGCCCATCGCCTCGGCGTCCTTGCCGGTGCAGCCGTCCCCACGCACTTCACCCCGGCCGGCAGTTCGGGGCTCCTGCTGGTGGACGCCGAGGCCGAGGTGTGCGCGCCCCGGCCTTCCTGTCGTCGCCGCCGTTGCCGTGGGTGAACAGGAACACGGCCCCGATCACGACGAGCGCCCCGAGGACCCCGGCGCCGAACATCAGCGCCCGTCGCTTGGCCCCGCCCATGCCGTCGGGCGGCGCGGGCCGCGAGGGTTCACCACTGGGCACCGGCGTCTCGGGCTCGGGCTTCACGACGGGCGCCGGAGCACCGAGTCGTGGGGCCCCGGATACCCGGCGATCCCCACGAGTTGGCGACCTTAGCGGGCCCCTCCGGCACGTCCTTCCGAGCGCCTTCCCGTACGTCCTTCGAAGAAGCTTCCCCTACGTCGCCGTCGGGCGCCGCCGGCTGCGGCGGCACCGTGGGCGACACCCCCGCCGGACCCGCGATCCCCGGGGTCGCGGTGACGCTGCCGCCCCCCTTGCGGAACACCTTGCCGCTCTTGGCCGGTGCCGCCGGGGCCGCCCCGACCTCGCCCAGCGCCGCCCGCGCCTGGGAGATCCGGAGCGCCTCCATGGTCGAGTCGTGCCGCAGCTCGGAGCGGCTCCAGGCACGCTCGGCCAGCTCCCACAGGGTGGTCAGATGGACGGGACTGGTGCCGGTGACCTCGGCGAGGGCGATGACCGCACCCTTGGGCGCGAGAGCCGGCCGTTGAGATAGCGGTCCCAGGACGTCTTGCCGTAGCCCGTGCGGTCGGCCACCGCCGCGATGCTCAGGCCGCTGCGGTCCACGAGTCTGCGCAACTGGCCCGCGAACTCCCTGACCTGCGGATCGAGTTCATCCGGCAAGGCCCTCCAACGAGGCATTGCTTCCCCCTCTGCCCTGAATTGCCCACGCTAACGCGGTTGTCGGTCGGCTTCGTTGCATATCCTCGAACTTGTCAATACATCGACACAAGGGCCGCGACTCCCACGACAGCAGTGAGGAGCAGGAGAAGCAACAGCACCAGCGTGTACCGGAGCAGTCGTCCGCCGGGCCGTTGCTCCGGCTCCTCGGGAGGGTGTCCCACCAGGGAAGGGTCGGGTCGTCCCGGTACTCGTCCCCGCCGTCCGCCCGTTCGGGGACCGGCACCGGCCGGGGCCAGGCCTGGACCGCCAACTCCCAGCGCACTCCTATGCGTTCGGGGTCGACCCCGGCCACCCGGCACAGGGCGAGCACGGCCTGCCGGGGCGGGGGCTGGGTGGCGTTGAGATAGCGGTGCCAGGAGGACTTGCTGTACGCGGTGCGCGCGCCGAGCGCGACCAGGCTGAGCCCGGTGCGGTCCTTGAGGAGGCGCAGCTGCTCCACGAAGTGCCGTACCTCCGCCGGCAGTTCGTCCGGCAGCGGCTGCCAGCCGCCCATCGCACCTCCCCGGTGTCCCCGTGTCCCCTTGCGCCCGCTCCGAGCGAAATGACGACACCGGAAGGGGAACGGTTCCCTCGTCGCCGCGCGGTGCCTGCCACGTAGCGAAACGGTCACCCCCTGCCACAGCGTGCCGACAGCCGTTGAACAGGGTGCCGACAGGGCGACAGGCTGCATGCAGACGGCGGCGCGTCCTTGCTCGGGGAGGGGACGGGCCGCCGTCGTATGTCGCGAACTCGTGAATGCGCTTTCACCGGGCGCTAGTTGCTGTTGACCGTGTAGTGCAGCGTGTCCTTGAGGTACGGGATCGTCAGCCACGGTTTCGGCTGTGCCATCAGCGCCAGCAGGACGATCGCGACGCCGAGGACGGCGTAGGTGACGATGTCGGTGAAGCGGGAGCGTACGGCGAGCATGCCGACGTCCGGCATGACCCAGCGCAGGACGGCACCGGCCAGCAGAGCGGCGCCGATCAGCAGGATGCCGTAGCGGAAGACGTCGAAGGCGGTGAGGAGGAGGCCGAGGCCGACCGTGCCGAGGACGGCGAGGATCGGCCACTGGCGGGCCGGAGCCGGGGCGTCGCGCGGAGCGGCCCGGCCGCCGCCCTCGGGGCGGGCGGTGTCCCGGGTGAAGAGGGGGAAGCGGCGGGTGACGCGGCGCGGCCTGCCCTCGGCGTCGGGCGCGCTGACCGGGTCCACGACCTCGATCTCGTCCGGGCCCTTGGTGACCTCGGCGTGCGTGTCCTGGGTGCCCTCGGTCTTGCCGGGGTTGCTGTCAGGCGACACTGCGCTCCGCCGCCTCGACCACGTTGACGAGCAGCTGGGCGCGGGTCATCGGGCCGACTCCGCCGGGGTTCGGGGAGATGAACCCGGCGACCTCGGCGACGCCCGGGTGGACGTCGCCCACGATCTTGCCGTCGGCGTTGCGGGAGACACCGACGTCGAGGACGGCGGCGCCCGGCTTCACGTCCTCGGGGCGGATCAGGTGGGCGGAACCGGCGGCGGCCACGATGATGTCGGCGCGCTTGAGGTGCGAGGAGAGATCGCGGGTGCCGGTGTGGCACTGGGTCACGGTGGCGTTCTCGCTGCGCCGGGTGAGGAGCAGGGGCATCGGGCGGCCGATGGTGACACCGCGGCCGACGACCACGACCTCGGCGCCCTTGATCTCCACGCCGTAGCGGCGGAGCAGGGTCAGGACGCCGTTCGGGGTGCAGGGCAGTGGGGCCGGTTCGTTGAGGACGAGGCGGCCGAGGTTCATCGGGTGGAGGCCGTCGGCGTCCTTGTCCGGGTCCATCAGTTCGAGGATGCGGTTCTCGTCGATGCCCTTGGGGAGCGGGAGTTGGACGATGTACCCGGTGCAGGCCGGGTCCTCGTTCAGCTCCTTCACCACCGCCTCGATCTCGTCCTGCGTGGCGGTGGCGGGCAGTTCGCGCTGGATGGACGCGATGCCCACCTGGGCGCAGTCCCGGTGCTTGCCTGCGACGTACTTCTGGCTGCCGGGGTCGTCCCCGACCAGGATCGTGCCGAGGCCGGGCGTGACGCCCTTCTCCTTCAGCGCCGCCACGCGGGCGGTCAGATCGGACTTGATCGCGGCTGCGGTGGCCTTGCCATCGAGAATCTGGGCGGTCATGGACCCATCCTCGCGGATGACGCCCTCCGGGTTCCAATCCGGGTGCACCCCGGGTGTATCGCCATGATCACTGATGTTGCACTTACACAACACCTATGGAATGCCGCTGGACAAAAACTCGCCCCGAATAGAACGATGAACGCCGCAGTACTGCGGTAGGTGTTGGGGGCAAGCCGCTCATCTCGTGACGTACCTCCGCGCAATCCGCATCGTCCCCGCATTGCCAACGGAGGAAAACCCGCCATGAGCTACGACCCGAACAATCCCTACGGGCAGCCACAGCAGAACCCCCAGCAGGGCTACGGCCAGCCGCAGGGCCAGCCCGGCTACGGCTACCCGCAGGGCGCCCCCAGGGTGTCCCGCCGCAGCAGGGCTACGGCTACCCGCAGCAGCCGGGCTACCCCGGTTACCCGCAGGCCGGTTACGGCGCGGCCCCGTCGTACGCGAACTGGGGTCAGCGGTTCCTGGGCACGCTGGTGGACGGGCTCATCTTCCTGGTGCCGTACATCCTGATCATCGTCAGCCAGGGCAAGGGCGTGCTGCTCGCGATCGGCGCCATCATCATCATCGGCATCGCCATCTGGCAGCTGATCCAGGAAGGCAAGACCGGCCAGACCGTCGGCAAGAAGGCGCTGGGCATCCGCCTGGTCCGCGAGAGCGACGGCCAGCCCCTCGGCGTCGGCATGGCGTTCGTCCGCCGCCTCGCCCACTTCCTCGACTCCATAGCGTGCTACCTGGGCTGGCTGTGGCCGGCGTGGGACGCGAAGCGCCAGACGTTCGCGGACAAGGTCTGCGGCTCGATCGTGATCCGCACGCAGTAGTCGGCGGCTCGCCGGAGGACGTGACGGCCGCCGGTTCCCGTACTCGCAGGAGTAGGGGAACCGGCGGCCGTTTCCTGTCGGACTAGCCGGCCGGCAGCAGATAGCAGGCCTTCACCGTGCCCTGGAGCGGGTCGGTGAACACCGTGTTGGTGCAAGGGGTTCCGCTGGCGAGCGCCTTCTGCCTGTACGTGCTCCCCGCGCCGTACGCGACCGTGCGGGTGCCGGTGAAGGGGCACATGCCGTTCTCGGTGGCGCAGAGCGTCGATCCGGCCGGACCGGTGGTGACCGGGCCGGTGTAACAGGACTTCACGACGCCGTAGTCGAGGTCGACGAGCGCGGTGCCGGTGCAGGGCGTGCCGTCGGTCAGGGTCCGGTACGCGTAGATGCCGTTCGCCCCGAAGGCCACGGACCGGGTCCCGGAGAAGGAGCAGGTGCCGTTCTCCTGCGCGCACGAGGTGTAGCCGGCCGGTGCGGCCGCGCCGCCGGGGTTCGCCGCGACCACGTAGGTGCCGGGCTGGACTCCGGTGAGGTAGACGTGGTCCGCGTCCGCGTGGGCGCCGCCGATGCCGTCGACCGCGGTGAACGTGCCGCCGCTCCACACGACGCGACCGCCGACCGACACCACGGGGTTGGCCGCGCCGTAGGTCGGGACCGCGATGGTGCCGCTGGTGCCGGAGGGCGCGGTGACCTGCATGCCGAACTGGCCGATGCCGCTCTCGCCCGCCCAGGACACCGCCAGCGCGCCGTGCGGGGGTGGGGACCCTGCCCTCGGCCCAGGTCAGGTCGCCCGGGTGGGGCTGTACGGACCAGGTGGCGTATCCGGCGGTCACGGGCTGGGCGCCGAGTACGTAGCCGGACAGCGCCGAGGTCGGGGCGGTCGACCAGCCGTGCGCCAGGCTGGTGGTGGTGCCCAGGCCGGGCGAGCCGTCGGTGGCGATGTTCTCCCACATGGTCCCGGTGAAGTCGGTTCCCGGGGTGGCCATATGGCCCCACAGGGTGCCGAGCAGGGCCTCCGCGCCCGCGGTGTCACCGGTGGCCAGCCGGGCCTGGAGTTCATAGCCACCCGCGAACGGGCTGATCACCGAGCTGTAGCCCGCGTCGGAGCTGAACGGCACGGGTCCGTACGAGGTGGTCCACAGGCTGGTCTTCAGCGCCGCCAGGATCGAGGCGTCGCTCGCCGCCGGGGCCACTCCGTACAGGACGGCGAGGGCGTTGGCGTCCTGCGGCACCCCGGTGGTCCTGGTGTCGCTGATGCGGTAGAGGCCGCTCGCGCTGTTGAACAGGTACGTGTTGACGGCCGCCTTGAGGTCCGCGGCCCGTTGCGTGTAGGTCGCGGCCAGGGTCGACTGGCCTGCCGCGGTGGCCAGTTGGGCGCCGTCGAGGAGTGCCTTGTAGTAGATGAGGTTGTACTCGGTGACCGCGCCCGTCTTCACGCTGTCGTAGAAGTCCCAGTCGGCGCCGTCGGACGCGTCGGTGACGAACAGCCCGCGGGAGTCGACCTGGGTCGCGTTCCAGGCCAACTCGGCCTGGGCGACGGGCCATTCCTGTTGTACGAACGCGGTGTCGCCGGTGTAGAGGTAGTACGACTCCAGGGCGAGCAGCCAGTACATCGAGTACGTGGCCGAGTAGGTACCGGTGGTGCCCGGAATCGCGGCACCGGTGTGGAGGGCGTCCTGCGGTGGCAGTGCACCGGTGACGAACCCGCTGGACAGCCGGTGGCTGCCGAGCAGTTGGAGGGCGCCCTTGAGGTACTCCGTGCGGCCGGTGGAGTCGTACACCGTCGGACCCTCGACGTTGAGGTCGCCGGACCAGATCGCGCGGTCGCGCTTCGCGCCGTCAAGGATGGAGGCGACCGGGTTGACCCCGGGCACGGCGAAGGCCGAGAGCGCGGACGCGGTGCTGAGCGCGTCGCTGTAGAGGGTGGTGCCGGAGCTGTTCACGACCTTCAGATTCCGGAAGTGCGCCTCCTCGCCCGTGTATTCGCGGAAACCCACCGTGCCGGTCGGGTAGGCGGTGGTGCCGGCGGGGAAGGACGTCGAACTCAAGGTCACCAGCCGGGTGTTGTCCAGAGACACGGTGATGGTCGTGCCGGACACGGTGGTGGTGACGGTGTGCCAGCTGCCGGAGGTCAGCGGTGCGGGGAGCGGAGTGCTGCCGACGCTGGTGTAGGTGCCGTCGTGGAGGTCGAGTTCCTGGAGCGTGTCCGGGGTGCCGCCGGTGTCGTCGTGCGCGTTCAGGATGAACACGTAGCCGTTGTCCGCGTCCTGGCCGCGCACCACCCAACCCGCCTGGTTGCTCACGAGGTTCGTGTCGAAGGTGGCGGTGTAGTCACCCCACGAACCGCCCTGGTTCAGCAGCCCCACGTTGGGCGGCGCACTGCCGTACGCGTCGAGGACGCCGCCGCCGACCCGCCAGCTCCCGGGCAGGGAACCGGCCGCGGCCGAGTCGAGCTGCGCGGTGTACGCGCCCTCGTACCAGATCTTGTTCAACTGGTCCGAGCTGGACACGAAGGAGCCCTGGTACCCGTCGGCCGTCGTACGGTCGGCGATGTACTGGATCCCGGCGGCGGTGAGCGTGAGTGTGCCGGGTGAGGTGAGAGTGATCTCCTCGTACCGCTCGCCGCCCTGCACCGAGCGGTTGGTGATCGTCCCCGGCCCGGTCACCGTGTACGTGTCCGAGCGGGCCGGGTCGCCCTCGCCCCACGGGGCGCCGCCGTCGCCCGAGGCCGACACATACCGCGCACTCTCGCTGTACCCCGCCTTGAGCTGCGGCGACCCCGACTCCGCGGAGACCGTGAAGTACGGCAGCCCGCCGACGTCCTTCCCGTAGTCGAGCACGACGGTCGGCGCCATCCCCCGGCCGCCAGCGTCAAAGTCGCCCCGCCCGAGCCCCCGCACACCAGATTCGCCGCCCCGCTGACACTGCCCGACGTGCTCGTCACCGCCGTCGGGCACACGGTCGCGCCGCTCGGTGCCTGGACGTAGCTCTGCCAGTCGGGCGCCGAGGGCCAGAGCGTGGCGGACGCGGCGGCGGAGGCGGCCTGTGCCGCCTGAGGGAGGCACCAGAGGAGGAGTGCGGCGGCGCCGGCGAGGGCCACCAGGATGCGGTTTCGTCTGCTGCGGGGACGGTTCGACGGTCAGCGGCCATGGGAGGTCCAGTTGACGAGAAGCGGACGGCGGGCGACTCACCTCGCCGACTGAAACGTTTCAATCACCGATGTCGCTGGGAGGTTATTGACTCGCCAGGTACGCGTCAATAGCTGGGACGGGGTGGGGGTGACCGAGGTGTTTGTCGGCTCCCTGCGCGGTGACCGGCTCGGCGGGCGCGTTGTTCGAGCGAGGACAGGGGGCCGATCCGCTTGCTTGGAGTGCTCTTCAGGGCCATAGCGTCGAGACGGCTGAGCCGAATACCCGGCGCGTCGACGCATCGTCCCGTACGACCAACGAGACGCATCGTCCCGCACGGCCGAATAGACGCACCGTCCCGTACGACCAATGAGAATGGCGGCAAGTGGTGGACACCCACTTCACGACGCATGCAGAACTGTTCGATCTCCGTGGAAAGCGCGCGCTCGTCACCGGTGGCACCAGAGGCATCGGGATGATGATCGCGCGTGGCCTTCTCCAGGCGGGCGTCCGCGTGGTCATCAGCTCACGCGACGCGGACGCGTGCGCTCAGGCGCAGGAACAGCTGTCCGCGTTCGGTGAGGTGCGGGCCATCCCCGCCGACCTGTCCCGCCACGACGAGTGTCGGCGGCTGTCCGACCTCGTCACCGCAGACGCGGAGCGTCTCGACATCCTCGTCAACAACGCGGGCGCCATGTGGGACGAGCCGCTGGAGACGTTCCCGGACGCGGCCTGGGACACGGTCGTCGACCTCAACCTGAAGTCGCCGTTCTGGCTGGTCCAGGCGCTGCTGCCCGCACTTCGCGGGGCGGGCACCGCTGACGATCCCGCGCGGATCATCAACATCGGGAGCATCGCCGCCATCCACATCCCCCAGCGGCCCAACTACTCGTACTCCAGCAGCAAGGCCGCGCTGCACCAACTCACCAGAGTGCTCGCCAGGGAACTGGGACCGCAGCACGTCACCGTGAACGCCGTGGCGCCGGGGCCGTTCCCGTCGACGATGATGGCCGCGACCCTCGACGAGTTCGGTGAGGCGATCGCGGCATCGGCCCCGCTGCGCCGGATCGGCCGCGACGACGACATGGCGGGTGTCGCCGTGTTCCTCGCCAGCCGGGCGGGCGCATACCTGACGGGCGCCGTGATCCCCGTCGACGGCGGCATCGCCACCACCGCGTAGGCCGCCCCGTGCTCCAGCCGTAGATCTGAGCGTCTTCACCGGTCAGACCTTCGAGGACCTCCTCGCCGCTGACGCTCCCGAAGTCGTCACAGACCCCGGCGATGAGAAGGATCGATGACCCTCCATAGCTTGCGCACACGCCGATCGCCCCGCGTTCCCCCGCCTACGACCCGTCAGTCACGGTCCTGCCAGGTGCACACGCAGACTTCATTGCCCTCGGAGTCCGCCAGGACCCAGAATGCCCGCGCGCGGTCATCGCTGACGAGCCGGCCACCGGCCGCGAGGGCGGCGTCGACCCGGGCGACGGCATCGTCGTGCGGAACAGTCAGATCAAGGTGAACCGTGTTGCGCTGCGTGCGTGGTTCGTCCAGCTGCTGGAACCAGAGCGACGGACCGCCAGAGGACGGGTCCACCAGGTCGGCGGGCGCGGTGACGTCGTCGTACCCGAGGACCGCCTTCCAGAACGGGCGCACTGCGGGGATGTCCATCGCGTCGATCGCGATGGCGAGCGACTGGACCGCATGGTGAGCAGGGTGCGCGACGGTCTGGTAACCGGCCGTGTGAAGTGCCTTCGTGATGGAGCGGGCCAGCTCGACGTCCTGGGTCGTCACTCGAAATGTGCCACGTGTCTCCAGCGTGAGTTCCACGCGGTCGGCGGTCGCGCGCAGGCGCAGATGGTCGTTCGCGTGGGGGCCGGCGACGTCGACCGCGGCGCGGATGACGTCGCACGCGTCGAGGAGAGAGTCGACCGTGACAGCGGTGGTGAGGCAGTCGAGGAGGTATCGCCAGCCCAGGTCTTCGACTGCCAGCGACGCTTCGCTCTCCGTCAGGATCGTGCCAGCCATATGGTCGTGCTCTCCAGTGTCGTCGTGGCTTCTCTGTACCCTGCTCGGTCGTTTCGTGGAGACGTGGTGGCATGCGGAAGGACACGGCCACCGGCTGGTCTTCGGCAGCCGAAAGGGTGGCGCTGCCCCACTCGGACCCCCACAGGTCGGTCGCGGCACTGCGCGCTCCGTCACCCCGAGCACCGCATCTCGTCGGTCCCCCTCCCGCCAGGGGGCGGATGAAGACCTCCACGAAGACGACGTCGTCGCGGTGAACGGTGCCGAGGCGACGTCCTATTGGATCAGCACTCCGGAACGGCTCCGGCGTGGAACGCCGCGTTGCCGTCCACGTACGCCCCGTACGTCCAGCCGGTGACGAACAGTTCCTGCCCGGTGGTGGCGCTGTAACGCTCGGACAGCGTGTGGTACCAGACGTTTCCGCCGCCGAGGTTGTCTCCGCGGTCCCAGCAGTCGGCGATGATCGCATCCCCGAGTCCCATGTCCGGGACTCCGACCTTGCCTCTGGACGTGTGGGGCCGCTGTAGACGCCCACCCCGGTGTTCGAGGTGACGTGGATCAACGCGGACGCGGCGGATGCGCTGCCGGTGGCCACCACCAGCCCACCCACGCTCAGGGCCGCGACTGTCGCGACCATGGCTCCACGTCGCCGTAACTTGCTTCTCATCTCATGCCTCCTGGGTCACTGCCGTCAGTGCATTGCCCTGCAGAGCCTGCTGGGGGTCCGGCCGTGTCATGCGGGAGTCCGCTCAGCGGAACGCCGACGCGGTCCTGTCATGGCCGGATGGACCCTGGCTACGCAACCGAGGTGCGCGGCTAGGCGGTACCGGCCCAGTCGACGAACGGCGCCCAGGCGGGGGCGGGGATGAGGAGGGCGGGGCCGTGGGGAACCTTGGAGTCCCGGACGGGGACGAGGCCGGGGAGGTCGTCGCGGACCTCGATGCAATCGCCGCCGGAGCTGTTGCTGTAGCTGCTTTTGCGCCACACCGCAGTACCTAAGTCAGGCCCCGTGGTTGCCATTTCTGTGCACCTCCGAGGTAGACGGCTATGCAGTACCGGCCCAGTCAACGAAGGACGCCCAGGCGGGGGCCGGGAAGAGGAGGGCGGGGCCGTGGGGACCTTGGAGTCCCGGACGGGGACGAGGCCGGGGAGATCGTCGCGGACCTCGACGCATTCGCCGCCAGAACCGTTGCTGTAACTGCTCTTGCGCCACACCGCAGTACTCAAGTCAGGCCCTGTGCTTGCCATTTCGGTAGTCCTCTGCCGTTCGCTCAACCATAGCCAGGGACGCATCTGGTGGTAGCGCCGCGGCCCTGAGCAGATCGTACGACCTGCGGTAGTTCTTCACGAGGGCCGGATAGTCGATCAGTTGGCCGCTGTGGAGACCCTCCGTGTACACCACGGGCGGCGCGTCCGGGAAGGTCATGGTCCGGATCATGCCCATCATGAACGGGTGGGCCACCGCCGTTTCCGGCAGGATCTGCAAAACGCCCTGATTGCGGTTGATCACCTGCGCGATGTGGTCCAGTTGGACCGCCATCTCCTCGGACGGCAGCAACGGTTTGCGGATCAGCGACTCGTGGAGCACTACCCAGAACGATGGACGCTCTTCCCGTTCCCAGAGCTTCGCGCGGTCCAGGCGAGCCGCGACTTGCTTCTCCACAGTTTCCGGCGGCAGCCAGGGCAGCGAGGTGCGGACGACTGCGTTGGCGTAACTCCTTGTTTGCAGCAGTCCGGGGATGATCATCGGCGCCCAGTCTTCAATCGACTCCGCGTACTTCTCCATCTCCGCCACATCCGCGAAGTACTCCGCATGCCCCGACTGCTTCGCCTTTCGGGCGTCTTCACAGCGGCGGGCGAAAAAGCCGTCCGTGCCGAGCCGTTGGTCGACATGCTGGGCCAGATCCAACGGCATTCTCCGCTCGCCGCGCTCGATCTGGCTCAGGAACGGGACGCCACGAAAGCTTCCCTCCGCCAGTTGTTCGAGCGTGAGGCCCGCCGCCTCCCTCTTGAAGCGCAACTCCGCGCCGTAGAAGGAAGGGACATTCGCCGACGCGTCGGTGTCCTTGCGTGGGGGCACAACTCACCACCGCCTTTAGCCAGTTCCCGGGTGCAACCCAAACCACTGTCACGGTACGAGACTTCGCGTCACTCTGTGAGTGATTCGTCACAGAGAGAGGCGTACGGTCATGATCAGTCCCCGGTCCCACGAGGCCAACACCCAAGTCGCCGAGCTACAGGCCGCGTTGGCGGCGCACGGGATCATCCTGCCGTCCCTCGGTGTCGACCTGCCCTCGGTCGTCCAGACCTACCGCGCCCCGCTCGTCGAACTCGGCAACTGCAACCTCGACACCGCAAGGGCCCTCACCGCCGCACTCCGCAAGGCGGCCGACCGGTGACCTCGCTCCGCCTCGAACTCCTCGCCGTCGCCAAGGCGGTACCGGAAGCCCGTCGTGCCGTACGGGAACACCTCGGCGTCCCGTGTCCCGAAGTCCAGCTCTGTGCCAGCGAGTTACTGACCAACGTGATCAAACACCTGGGCGAGGGCACCCGGTCACCCTCACGGTGACCCACACCCACGGCCGTACCCGCGTCTCCGTCACCGACCCGGAGCCCTACGCCTGGCTCGTCGTACGGGATGCCGGGCCGGACGACGAGAACGGGCGCGGGCTCCTGCTGCTCGACGCCGTCGCTCTGCGGTGGGGCGTGGCGCAGGGGCCGGAGGGCAAGACGGTGTGGTGCGAGCTCGAGAACCCGCACGCACACCGTCCGTCGGACCTCAGTGGAAGAAGTGCCGCGTCCCCGTGAAGTACATCGTGACGCCCGCCTTCTTGGCCGCCTCGACGCTCAGCTCGTCGCGGAGCGAACCGCCGGGCTGGACAACGGCCTTGACGCCCGCGTCGAGCAGCACCTCAAGCCCGTCCGGGAAGGGGAAGAACGCGTCCGAGGCCGCGTACGAACCCTGCGCCCGCTCGGCCCCCGCCCGCTCGACCGCCAGCTTCGCGGAGTCGACGCGGTTGACCTGGCCCATACCGACGCCGACGGACGCACCGTCCTTGGCCAGCAGGATCGCGTTGGACTTCACGGCCCGGCAGGCCTTCCACGCGAAGGCGAGCTCGGCCAGCTCGGACGCGGACAGCGCCTCGCCCGTCGCCAGCGTCCAGTTGGCCGGGTCGTCGCCGTCGGCCTGGAGGCGGTCGGTCACCTGGAGCAGCGCGCCACCGTCGATCGCCTTGAGCTCCACGGCGTTCGCCGGGCCGCCCGGCGCCTTCAGCACCCGGATGTTCTTCTTCTTGGCCAGGGCCTCCAGCGCGCCGTCCTCGTAGTCGGGCGCGACGATGACCTCGGTGAAGATCGGCGCGACCTGCTCGGCCAGCTCCTTCGTCACCGGACGGTTGACCGCGATCACACCGCCGAACGCCGACAGCGGGTCGCACTCGTGCGCCTTGCGGTGCGCCTCGGCGACATCCGAACCGATCGCGATACCGCAGGGGTTGGCGTGCTTGATGATCGCGACACAGGGCTCGTCGTGGTCGTACGCGGCACGGCGGGCGGCATCCGTGTCCGTGTAGTTGTTGTACGACATCTCCTTGCCGTGCAGCTGCTCGGCCTGCGCCAGGCCACCGCCGCTGCCGTCGACGTAGAGGGCCGCGGGCTGGTGCGGGTTCTCGCCGTAGCGCAGGGTGTTCTCGCGCTCCCAGGTGGCACCTAGGAAGTCCGGGAACCGGGACTCGTCGACCGGCGCGTACTCGCTCGCGAACCAGCTCGCCACCGCCACGTCGTACGACGCCGTGTGCTGGAACGCCTCCGCCGCGAGCCGCTTGCGGGTGGTGAGGTCGAAGCCGCCGTTCTGTACGGCGTTCAGGACGTCGGCGTAGCGCGCGGGGCTGGTGACGACCGCGACCGACGGGTGGTTCTTGGCGGCGGCGCGGACCATCGACGGGCCGCCGATGTCGATCTGCTCGACGCACTCGTCGGCGGACGCGCCCGACGCGACCGTCTCCCGGAACGGGTACAGGTTGACGGCCACCAGGTCGAAGGGGCCACACCCAGCTCGTCGAGCTGCTGACGGTGGCTCTCCAGACGCAGGTCGGCGAGGATGCCGGCGTGCACCTTGGGGTGCAGGGTCTTGACCCGGCCGTCCAGACACTCGGGGAAGCCGGTCAGCTCCTCGACCTTGGTGACGGGGACACCGGACGCGGCGATACGGGCGGCGGTGGAGCCCGTGGAGACGAGCTCCACGCCCGCCTCGTGCAGGCCGCGGGCCAGCTCCTCCAGACCGGTCTTGTCGTAGACGCTGACCAGCGCGCGACGGATGGCTCGCTTGTTGCTCTCGGCGGTCACTGGATAACTACCTTTCGTCCCTCAATGCGATAGCCGTTGCGGGCGAGCCGCCCCACGACATCGACGAGCAGCGTGCGCTCGACTTCCTTGATGCGCTCGTGCAGAGCGCTCTCGTCGTCCTCGTCCCGGATCTCGACCACGCCCTGAGCGATGATCGGCCCGGTGTCGACGCCGTCGTCGACGAAGTGGACGGTGCAGCCGGTGACCCGGGCGCCGTACGCGAGCGCGTCCCGTACGCCATGGGCTCCCGGAAAACTGGGCAGCAGGGCGGGATGCGTGTTCACGACCCGGCCGTCGAAGCGGGCCAGGAACTCCTTGCCCACGATCTTCATGAACCCCGCCGACACGATCAGGTCCGGCTCGTACGCGGCGGTGGCCTCGGCGAGCGCCGCGTCCCACTCCTCACGCGTCCCGAAGTCCTTCACCCTGCACACGAAGACGGGCAGCCCGGCCCGCTCGGCACGGGCGAGACCCTCGATGCCCTCACGGTCCGCCCCCACGGCCACGATCTCGGCGCCGTACGCCTCACTGCCTGCGGTCTCGATGGCGTCGAGGAGCGCCTGCAGATTCGTACCGGATCCGGAGACCAGCACGACAAGGCGCTTGGCCACGGGCTTGGCGGCCACGGCGGGGCCCTTTCTCGGGGAGCGTCGTCTTGTGCGGTCGGCTGGCGCATCCGTATGTCTCGTGCGTTCATACGAATGCTTCGCGCCCCGGGATACGGGGAAGTCTACGAAGCGGCCGACCGTCAGCAACGATACCGGCACACCGGACAGCCCCCACGGGACGGGGGCGTGGCCGGAAGGTAGCGTCTGGGGCGAGCGGGTTCGGGAACGCCGCCCTCGTGCGACGCGTTCACGAAGTGACAGCTCATGAAGTGACAGTTCATGCCGGAGACGTATCCACCAAGGGGAAGACGCTCATTTGATGCCGGACCGCAGTCTGCGACTTCTCACGTTCCCGCCGCAGTCGGTACTGCTCAGGGAGCGGCCCTCCTCACCGCCCGACGCGCCCTCGGACGGGAAGAGCGGCTCGGGGCAGGACGACAATCCGTTCGCGCCGCCGCCCGAGGGCACCCCTGACCGGCCGTGGCAGCCGCGGCGGCCCGAGGGTGGTGAGGGCGGTGACGCCCCGCAGGGCGACGGCGGGCATTCGCCGTGGGGCAGTCAGTGGAGCGACCAGCAGCCCGGGCGGTCCCAGGGCGGCTTCGGCGACCGGCCCGGCAGGCAGGGCGGACCGGGCAACCAGGGCGGTCCCGAGGGACCCGGCGGCGGCCCCGGCCAGGGAGGCATGCGCTGGGACCCGACGGACCCGGCACAGCGCCGCGCGCGGTACGCGCTGCTGAGCGGCATGTGGGCCTTCTTCTTCGCCCTCTTCAGCTGGCCGTACGTGGCCCTGCTGCTCGGTGCGCTCGCCCTCTACTGGGGCGGCAGCCCCTGCGCGCCAAGCCCGGCGCCGGCGACCCGGACACCCGGCGGTGCCCGAGTCGCAGGCCCGCCCGCAGACGACGGCCGCGGTGAGCGGCCTGGTCACCGCGTCCCTGGCAATCGCCCTGGTCGCCGCGATGTTCGTCGCGCAGCTGGCCTACAAGGACTTCTACACCTGCACCAACGACGCCCTCACGAACGAGGCCAAGCAGTCCTGCAACCAGCTGCTGCCGAAGGACCTGCGGGGGAGTCCTGGGCACCAGCAACTGACCCGACTCACGGGCGGCGCCGGTCAGTTCGCCACCGGCGGTTCCGGCTCGTCCGCGTGGCCCGAGGGTTCCGCGTGGCCCGAGGATTCCGTGTGATCCGAGAGTCTCGTGTGCTCCGGCGGTTCCGTGTGTTCCAGGGATTCCGGTGCCGCGGACGCCTCCCGCAGGGCCGCCCAACGGGCCTCGCGTGAGGCGTCGTCGTACCAGGGCGTGGGCGTCGGCCCCGACGGCACGTCGACGGGCAGGAAGTCGTACGGGTCGAACGTGGAGTCGTGGTCGTAGGCGATGTACGGCTGGTCGACGGGCGCCTGCGCGGGCACCGGAACCGGCAGGGGCTGCTCAGCCTTCGGCTTGCGCGCGAACCAGCCCCGGGCGACCGCGAACGGCTTCCGGAACCAGCGCTCCGAGTCGGCTCCGGCGGACACCGGCGCGGACACCGGCGCGGGCAGGGTGACGGGCGAGGCAGGCGAGCCGGGGAGGCAGGCGCGGACACCGGCGCCGGGGTGACGGCAACTCCACCCTCCCGCGGCTTCCCGATCGTCGGCGCGGGCACCCGGCGTTCGCGCAGCCGCCACGCCCGCAGCCCCAACGCCGTAGGCACGGCCACCGCCGCGATCCACACCAGCGCCGCTCCCCGGTCTGCCACCACACCGGCCCGAACCGCGCCAGCGCCGCACCCCGAGCGGCCCGCCGGACAACTCCGCGAGCAGCGCCAGGACTACGGCACAGAGCGCGGCGGCGAGCAGGGCGGTGGCCGCGGTTCGGCCGCGCGCCCAGGGGGCCTGCGCCGGGGAGGTCTTCGACGAGGGGGCCTGCGTCGGCTGCTGCCGGAGCCCGGCGCCGACCGCCCGCCGCTGCTGTTTCTCCGTCAACTTGCTTGCCCTGTCGGCCCGTTGATCCGCCGTGCCGCCCACCGCGACCCGCGCCACGAACCATCCCGTCATCACCCCGGCAGCCACCGGCACCAGCCCGGCGAGCCAGTTCAACAGGGTTCCGGTGCCCGCGTCCGGGACCGCCGCGAGGAGGGGGAAGGGCGGGAGGAGGGGGGCCGGGGCCGAGGCGAGGCGAGGGGGCGACCGTGTGGTGCACTCCCAGCGCGAAGCCGGGGCCGAGGCCGTAGGACGCCGACCACACCGCCGCGTTCGGGATCAGCGCGAGGCAGAGCAGCAGGACGGCGAACCGGCCCGACAGGCCCTCCGTCAGCTGGAGGAACGAGGTCCGGGCGGCACCGCCGTGCCAGATCAGGGACGTCCCGAGCAGCAGCGCGCCACCGCCGACGAGGACGGACGTGCCGAGTCCCGCGGCGCGTACGGCGGTGCCGATGCGGGCCCGGGACTCGCGGGCCTCCGGGCCGAGGACGAGCCGTCGTAGCCCCGCGGGCAGCAGGATCAGCACGCTCAGCACGGGTTCACGCGGGCGCCCGTACGCCGTCCACACGCCCGAACCGGCCGCGCCCGCCGCGAGCAGCGGCAGGCAGACCGCGGTCCAGCTCCAGGACGGGGAGAGTTCACCGCCGGACGCGTAGAGGGCGGCTGCGGTGCCGACCGCGAGGTAGCCGACGGCGACGCCGGTCCAGGCCGTACGGGCGGCGATCAGGGCGGGCCCTCGGGGTCGTCCTCGTCGGTCTCCCCCCGCCCAGCACCGCGTGCCGTGCGGCCCGGTGCAGCAGCCACAGCGGCAGGGCGAGGAGCAGGAGCGGGGTGACGCCGACCGGTGCGGGGACGCCGGAGAGGGTGCCGGTGCGGACCAGTTCGACGCCGTGCGCGAGGAGCCACAGGGCGGCGGCCACGTGCAGGGCGCCGCCGGGCCCGCTGTCGGGGTAGGGCGAGCTGATCCACAGCACCATCACGAGCACCGCGAACGAGCCGAGCCCGAGCCCCGCCGCGACCGCGCCACCCAACAGGCTGGCGGCCAGTCCGGGGATCGGTCGCGCATCCGGGTGAGCAGGGGGACAACAGCGCTCGGCGGTGGGTCATCGGCATCACGCCCGCCATGCTCCCAACGACACGCGCTTTCTCGTCGTAACAGGCGAACCTCGGAAGTGTCGCTCAATATACGTTTATGTACTTTTTCGTACGAAGGGGCGTCCGGTGACGCAGAGCCCTGCAACCCCGCTCCCCCACCCAGGGAACGCCGACGCCTGCGCGAGGCAGGCTCGCTGACACAGGCTCAGGTCGCCGAGCGGGTGGGCGTCAGCCGCGAGACCGTGCGGTCGTGGGAGACCGGCCGTACGACACCACGTGGCCGGAAACGGGAGGCGTACGCGAAATTGCTCACCAGCCTGGGTGAAGAGATGACGGTGACGGGGGCTCAGATCGAGCCGCTGGTGCCTCAGAAGGTCGAGGTGGTGGTGCCGGTTGAGATGGTGGCGCCGGTCGAGGAGGTCGCGGTGGTCGAGGCGGTCGCGGTGGATGAGGGGGTGACGGTTGACGAGACGGTGACGGTTGACGAGGTGGTGACGGTTGACGAGGTGGTCAAGGTGGACGACACCGCCGCACTCGAACCCGTACCCGTACCCGTACCCGAACGCGTACCCGAACTCGTCCCCGTGCCGATCGAGGTGCCGGGCCGCGCGCCCCTGACGCCCGCTCAGGCCTTCGACGCGCTCTACGCGTTCTGCGCGCCCGCCCTCGTACGGCAGGCCTATCTGCTCACCGGGCGGCGGGAGTTGGCGCGCGAGTCCGTCGAGCGGGCCTTCCAGATCGCCTGGCAGCGGTGGCCCGAGGTCGCGGTCGACCGGGACCCGGCCGGCTGGGTGCGGTCGGTGGCCTACGAGTACGCCCTCTCCCCTGGCACCGGTTCCGCCCTCGATACCGCCACCCCGAGCCGCCGCCCCCGGCACGTCCGACCGCGCGCTGCTGACCGCCCTCCTGAACCTCCCGCCGTCGTACCGCCGCACGCTTCTTCTCTACGACGGGGTCGGGCTCGGGCTTGCGGAGACGGCGGCGGAGACCGAGGCGAGTACGCCCGCGGCGGCCAACCGGTTGCTTCATGCGCGGGAGGCCATCGCGGCGCAGTTGCCTGATCTGTCCGACCCGGATGAGTTGCGTCGGCGGATGACCGAACTCGCCTCCACCGGGCGGTTGCATGCCGCCAAGCCGCCGACCGTGCGGTTCGTGGGGAACGGCGGACCGTGTTCTGGACCCGGGCCGCGATTGCGTTCACCGTCGCGATCATCGGGGCGACCACCTTCACGCTCCGGGTGGCGCCCACGCATTACGAGGCGCCTGTTCCCGTGGGGAACGGGTGGGAGGGGGTTCCTGCGCGTGTTGTGCAGGGCTCCTTGTCGGAGGAGGAGATCGCCCTCCGGGACCGGCTACGGAACGGGATGACGAGCGGTCCGGAGAGGTTGGCACCGTTGAGTCGGTAGTCGTGTCGAGCGCGGCCCGGTGGGGGCTGGTCGCGCAGTTCCCCACGCCCCTTAAATGCAGGTCGGCTCAAACGGGGCAGGCTTTCAGGGGCGCGGGGAACTGCGCGACCAGCCACGACGCCACCGCAGCCGCTCGCCAACCGGACCCGGCACCCCATGACGCGAATGGGCCCGCAGCCGAGCGCCAACGCACTGATGGGCCCGCTCCAACTCACGGAGCGGGCCCATCAAGGTGTAGCGGGGTGGATCAGCCGGCCAGGATCTCGCGGGCCAGCTTCGCCGTCTCGGTCGGGGTCTTGCCGACCTTGACGCCGGCGGCCTCGAGGGCCTCCTTCTTCGCCGCAGCCGTACCGGAGGACCCGGAGACGATGGCGCCGGCGTGGCCCATCGTCTTGCCCTCCGGCGCGGTGAAGCCCGCGACGTAACCGACGACCGGCTTCGTCACGTTCTTCGCGATGAAGTCCGCCGCCCGCTCCTCCGCGTCCCCACCGATCTCACCGATCATGACGATGAGGTCGGTGTCGGGGTCGGCCTCGAACGCGGCGAGCGCGTCGATGTGGGTGGTGCCGATGACCGGGTCGCCACCGATACCGACGGCGGACGAGAAGCCGATGTCACGCAGCTCGTACATCATCTGGTACGTCAGCGTGCCGGACTTCGAGACCAGGCCGATACGACCCGGCTTGGTGATGTCGCCCGGGATGATGCCGGCGTTCGACTGACCCGGCGTGATGAGACCGGGGCAGTTCGGGCCGATGATCCGGGTCTTGTTGCCCTTGGCCACGGCGTACGCGTAGAACGCCGCCGAGTCGTGGACGGCGATGCCCTCGGTGATGACGACCGCGAGCGGGATCTCGGCGTCGATCGCCTCGACGACGGCGGCCTTGGAGAAGGCCGGCGGTACGAAGAGGACGGACACGTTCGCGCCCGTCTTCTCAATCGCCTCGGCGACCGTGCCGAAGACCGGGATCTCGGTGCCGTCGACGTCGACGGACGTGCCCGCCTTGCGCGGGTTCACGCCACCGACGATGTTCGTGCCGTCGGCCAGCATGAGCTTGGTGTGCTTCATGCCCGTGGAGCCGGTCATGCCCTGGACGATGACCTTGCTGTCCTTGGTGAGGAAGATAGCCATGGCTGTTTTGTCCCTCGTCCCTTACTTCGCAGCCGCGAGCTCGGCGGCCTTGTCGGCCGCGCCGTCCATGGTGTCCACGCGCTGGACCAGCGGGTGGTTGGCGTCGGAGAGGATCTTGCGACCCAGCTCGGCGTTGTTGCCGTCGAGGCGGACGACGAGGGGCTTGGTGACGTCCTCGCCCTTGTCCGCGAGCAGCTGCAGCGCCTGGACGATGCCGTTGGCGACCTCGTCGCACGCGGTGATGCCGCCGAAGACGTTGACGAACACGGACTTGACGTCCGGGTCGCCGAGGATGATCTCCAGGCCGTTCGCCATCACGGCCGCGGACGCGCCGCCGCCGATGTCGAGGAAGTTGGCGGGCTTGACCCCACCGTGCGCCTCACCGGCGTACGCGACGACGTCCAGGGTGCTCATGACGAGACCCGCGCCGTTGCCGATGATGCCGACCTCGCCGTCGAGCTTGACGTAGTTGAGGTTCTTGGCCTTGGCGGCCGCCTCGAGCGGGTTCGCCGAGTCCTTGTCCTCGAGCGCGGCGTGCTCCGGCTGGCGGAACTCGGCGTTCTCGTCGAGGGAGACCTTGCCGTCGAGCGCGATGACGCGGCCGTCGGCGACCTTCGCGAGCGGGTTGACCTCGACCAGGAGGGCGTCCTCCTTGACGAAGGTGTCCCACAGCGTCACGAGGATCTCGGCGACCTGCTCCGCGACGTCGGCCGGGAACTTGGCCTGCGCGACGATCTCGCGGGCCTTCTCGATGCTCACGCCCTCGTTGGCGTTGACCGGGACCTTCGCGAGGGCCTCGGGGTTCTCCTCCGCGACGACCTCGATCTCCACGCCGCCCTGGACGGACGCCATGGCGAGGAAGGTGCGGTTGGTGCGGTCGAGGAGGAAGGAGACGTAGTACTCCTCCACGATCTCGGGCGCGGTCTCGGCGATCATCACCTTGTGGACCGTGTGGCCCTTGATGTCCATGCCGAGGATGTCCGTCGCCCGGGCGACGGCCTCGTCCGGGGTGGCGGCGAGCTTCACGCCACCGGCCTTGCCACGGCCGCCGACCTTCACCTGGGCCTTGACGACGGACTTGCCACCGAGCCGCTCGGTGGCTGCGCGGGCCGCCTCAGGCGTGTCGATGACTTCACCGGCCAGCACCGGTACATCGTGCTTGGCGAAGAGGTCCCTCGCCTGATACTCGAACAGGTCCACGCGCTTCCGTCCTCAGTGATATCGCGGTTCGTTGGATGCGTGGGCGTGCCGCGAAGGGCAACGTGACGTCCGCTGTCACAAGGGAGGCGCACACGGTGACCGAGCGCGCGGCATGTCCGTCTCGCAGGTTATCGCTGCTTGCAGGGGGCCCCTAAATCGAGGGTCACACCTGAGCGGTGATACCTGTCACATGATGCCGGATTCCGTGACACGGAGTGCCGCGGGAGGGACGTACGGGCAGGTCGTTCGGGTGGGGTTCGGGTGCGGTTCGGGGGCGGTTCGGGGGCTCGGGGGTGGGCGGGGAAGGTGGCGGGGGCCTCACCGGGTTGGGGTTGGCCCGGCGAGGCCCCGGACCGTGAGACGCACTCCGGACGAACCGACGGCATTCGACCGTCCGGGGTCACTGCCTCACGGAGTCGGTCACTCCCAGTACCGGGCCCGGCGCGCCTCGGGGGCGCGGGGGCGGCCTTCTGGGTGCAGACATTGCGTGCGGCCTGGGCACCCTGGATGGCCGCGGCGGCCCTGACCCTGGAGTGCCTCGGGACGGAGACATGGGCGTCGACGAGACGTCGGCGGAGTTCGGCCGGGGTGAAGTCGGTGTTCGTGCTGAAGCTGTTCGTGCTCAGGCGGTTAGGGCTCATGCGGTTCGTGCTCATGCGTGCGTCGGTTCCTCAGAGATTCCGGGGCGGGGGACATGGCGACATTCCGGACAGCTCAGCTGCCGGAAGGGCCCTGTCTAACCCGGGAAAACGGGAACGTCCCGGTACCTGTCCCGCGTCTCCGCCGCGTCCACCCGCGCCACGACACCGGGCACGATCCGCACGGCCACCCGGTACTCCGACGTCACGGCCTGCGCGTCACAGTGCCGCGAGGACCCGCTGTCCACACCCGACTGATTCCGCAGAGTCCCGTCGGGATCACCGGCGGGCGCCTGATGCCGGGTGGGCGCGTGCCCGACGGAGGGACTCAGAGCGCGACCTACGACCGCATGCCCTACGACGCCGAGCGCCTCGCCGGTGCCCGTGCCGAGGCGCGGCCCGTACGGGTCGCCCACCCCTGCCGTCGCCTCGGCCGGCCCCACATCCGCACGATGCCCGGCGCCCGAGGGCTGCGAGGCGGACCGGACGGGTGCGGACACCGGCGTCGGCACGGGCGCGGTGTGCGCCGGAGGCGTCGATACCGGAGACGCCTCCTGACCCGGCACCACGGGGGGCGAGGGCACCGTAGGCTTTGAGGGGATCGGGATCGTGGGGACCGACGGCAGCGTGGGCAAGCCGGGCAGCGCGGGTGTCTTGGTCACCACCTCGGTCACCGTCTTCGTCACCGCGTCCGCCACCGGCCGCACGACCCGCTTCACGGTGTCCGCGACCGGAGCCAGCACGGGAGCGAGAACAGGAACGGAACCCGGAACGGGCTCGGCCACCGAAACCGGCTTGGCCTGCGAAGCCACCGCCGGAATCACCGGCTGCCGCCCCGTGACCCCGTCCGCCGCCTGCGCCTGTCCCCCGCACACGAAGCCGAGCGCGAACAACCCGCCCACCAGCAGGGCGACTTGAAGGGCATGTTGACGCACACGCCGTCCAACCGCCGTACGCGTCACGCGCACAGCGGCACCGGACAGCGCGGCGGGCCAGTTCATGAGGCGACGATCCTCGCACGCGTGTCCGGTGGACGCACAAGCCCCCTATGACTCACGGCAGTTCGTCACGACGGCTCAAGACGGTTCGTCACGCCGTGTCCGGTATCGGCAGTGGCTGCTTCTCGATCGCCGCCGCCATCACCTCCGGGAACAGATCCGGTGTGCAGGCGAAGGCCGGCGCCCCCAACGCGCCCAGCGCGGCAGCGTGTTCGCGGTCGTAGGCGGGCGCGCCCTCGTCGGACAGCGCGAGCAGCGTCACGAACTGCACCCCGACGCCTTCATCGCCGCGACCCGCTTGAGCATCTCGTTGCGGATGCCCCCTTCATAGAGGTCGCTGATCAGCACGACGACCGTCTCGGCGGGCCGGGTGATCTGCGACTGGCAGTACGCGAGCGCCCTGTTGATGTCCGTGCCGCCGCCGAGCTGGGTCCCGAAGAGCACGTCCACCGGGTCGTCGAGCTGGTCGGTGAGGTCGACGACCGCCGTGTCGAAGACGACGAGCCGGGTGTTGATCGACCGCATGGACGCGAGCACCGCGCCGAACACGGAGGCGTAGACGACGGACGCCGCCATCGAACCGGACTGGTCGATGCAGAGGATGACCTCCTTCTTCACCGACTGGGACGCCCGCCCGTACCCGATCAGCCGCTCCGGCACGATCGTCCGGTACTCCGGCAGGTAGTGCTTGAGGTTGGCCGCGATCGTGCGGTTCCAGTCGATGTCGTGGTGGCGCGGCCGGTTGATCCGGGCGCTGCGGTCGAGCGCGCCGGTGAGGGTGGCCCGGGTGCGGGTGGCGAGCCGCTTCTCCAGGTCCTGGACGACCTTGCGGACGACCGCCCGCGCCGTCTCCTTCGTGGTCTCCGGCATCGCCTTGTTGAGGGAGAGCAGCGTGCCGACGAGGTGCACGTCGGCCTCGACCGCCTCCAGCATCTCCGGTTCGAGCAGCAGCGCGGACAGCCCGAGCCGGTCGATGGCGTCACGCTGCATGACCTGGACCACGGAGGACGGGAAGTACGTCCGGATGTCCCCGAGCCAGCGCGCGACGGACGGCGCCGACGCCCCGAGCCCCGCCGAACGGTCCTTCGCCGGCCGCCCCTTGTCCCCTCTGCCGTACAGCGCGCTCAGCGCCCCGTCCATCGCGGCGTCCTGCCCGGCCAACTCGCACCCGGTGCCGTCGGCCGCCCCGCCCCGAGCACCAGCCGCCACCGCCGCAACCGCTCCTGCCCGGGGTCCACGACCCCGCCGTCCGCGACCGCCTCGGCCTCCCCGGTGGTCCCCGTGCTCATCCGCGCACCCCCGTACGCAGCCCTTCCCACAGCGGTACGACCCGCACGCCCTTCGCCTGGCCGCCCTCGGCCCGTCGCCCGCGCGCGCCCTCGCCCGCACCTGGCGTCTCCGGCTTCCTGGTGCCCTGCCTGCCGTTGTTCGTCATCCCGCCACCCCCACCAGCTCGTCGTCGTCCAGCCCCAACAGCAGCCGCAGCACCGGCACGACCGCGTCCGCGCGCCCGGCGTCCGGCTCCGCGCCGAACCCGGGTATCCCGGCGACCGCCGTCGTCGTACCCGTCTGCTTCCCCGGCCCGCGCCGCACCAACTCCCGAGAGTCCGGCGCACCCCCGGCTCGTACGACGAGAACGTCCGCCGCAGCAACGGCAGTACGTCCGTGAACGCCTCCGCCGGCACCCGGGTCAGCCACTCGTCGACCAGCCCGAGCAGCCTCTCGTCGTGCACGAGGAGCAGCCCGCCTCCGCCGCCCACGAACCCCTCGATCCACGCGGCCGCGTCCGCCGGAGGTGTCCCCGGCGAGAGCACCAGCCCCATCAGCCGGGCCGCCTCGTCCGCCCCCAACTCCCCTTCGTCCAGCAGGAGTCGTACCGCTCGCCCGCGGATGACACCGGGAACGGTGTCCCGCGCGGAGAGGGTCCGCAGCACCGCGCGCCACCGGACCCGCAGGTCACCGTGACCGGATTCCGGCCCGGACCCGCCCGCGTCGCCCAGCAGACCGACCGCCCCGTGCACCGCGTCCACATGCCGCCGCATCTCCTCCGCGGCGTCCCCGTCGAGGGCCGCGCAGGCGGGGGCAGCCCGACGAAGACCCGCTCGGCGAGACCCGCCGCGACCTCGGTCAGCGCGCCGATGTCGGTGCCGCGGACGTCGCCGTAGCGCAGCGAACGGACCAGCGCGGGCAGCGCCTGGGCGAGATGGCCGACGTCCGTGTCGAGGGCCGCGCGGTCGGCGAGGACCTTCATCACCACCGGGAGCGCGTCCGGCAGTTCGGCCAGCAGGCAGCGCTCGGCGAGCGCGGTGACGTCGGCGAGGCTCTCCGCCCCGAGGGCGTCCGCCTCCGCCTTGGCCGTCGCCGCGGCCGGCACCGTGGTGCCCCACACGCCCGCCTCGGCGACCCGCACCGCCAACTCCGGCTCCCAGCGCAGCCGCCAGGTCTCCCGGAACGTCCCCGTGCTCCCCGCGACGCGGTCGGCTCGCCCCACTCGATGCGCAGCAGCCGCAGCCGGTGCAGCAGCGTGCTGCGCCCGGCGTCGATCTCCTTGCGCAGGTCGAGCTCCAACTCCCGCTCCAGCGCCTCCGGTTTGATCCGCAGCCTGCGCTGCGAACGGTCCAGGTCGCGCTGCAACGGCACGGCGGGTGCCCCCGGCGGCACCTCGCCCAGCACGTCCCCGACCACCAGCCGGTCCCGCACCAGCGACAGCGGGACGTCCGACCCCTCGCACATCACCGCACGCACCGCGTCGGTGGTCTCCCCGAGCCCCGGCAACGGCCGCCCCCGCATCACCGCGAGGGTCTCCGCCAGGCGTACGGCCTCGATGACATGGGCCGGGGAGACGATCCGGTCCTCCTCCCGGAACAGCCCCGCGACCTTGGTCATCCACCGCTCCACCGGCCGGTCCGGCGCGCTGAACAGATGGCCGTACCAGCCCGGCGAGTCGATCCCCGCGCCGTACCCGCTGGCCCGCGACAGCCGGCGGTGCGTCCACGGCACCCAGGTCAGGTCGGCCTTGACCTTGGGCAGCCCCTTCAGCAGCGCGCGGTCCGCGGCGACCGACGCCTTCTGCCGCAGCGCGGGCACGTGCCACGCCCCGCACACCACCGCCACGTCGTCGTCGAACTCCCGCTGCGCGGCCCGCACTTGGAGCCGCATGTACGCCTCGCGCACGAGATCCCGGTCGCGCCCGCCGACCCCGTACGTCTCCCGCAGCGCCCCCATCGCCTCCTCCAGCGCGGTGAACGGGGCGAACGCGTCCCGCGCGCCCACACCCCGGTGCTCGACGACGTCCTCCCACCAGCGCTCGGGATCGTCGTAACCGGCGGCCTCGGCGAGGACGGCGAGGGGGTCCACGCGGATGTCGATGTCCGGGTCGGAGGGGGACTCGCTGGAAGGGGGCTCACTGGACGCGGTCTCGGCAGTCGGGTCCACCGGCTGCTCCTCCCCCGTCAGCTCGCCCTCGGTGTCGGCCTTGTCGCCCTCGTCGGCCTCGTCGGCCTTCCCCACGCCAGCGTGTGCGTGGCAGGGAGGTCGATGAAGCGGGCCGGGACCTCGTGCTCCAGGGCCCAGCGGATGGCGACCCATTCCGGGGAGAACTCGGCCAGCGGCCAGAAGGCGGAGCGGCCGGGCTCGTCCACCGCGTGGGCGAGGAGCGCGACCGGCGGCCGCATGTCCTCGTCGGCGGCGAGCGGGATCAACGCGTCGGCCTCCGGCGGCCCTTCGATCAGGACGACCCGCGGCCGGGCCGCAGCCAGCGCCGCCCGAACGGCCCGCGCCGAACCGGGTCCGTGATGCCGGACCCCGAGCAGCAGCGGCCCGGCGCCCCGGCCCCCTCAGTCCCTGCCACGTCGTCCCCTCCCTTCCGGATCCCGCTACGACAGCTCCCGCAGCTCCAGTGGCTCCAACAGCTCCAGCTGGAGTCCTCGTCGTCCTGTCCCCCGTAGCCGCTCACGCGCTCACCTCGCGGCAGGCCCGGTAGAAGTCCTTCCAGCCGTCGCGCTCGCGGACGACCGCCTCCAGGTATTCCTGCCAGATGACGCGGTCGGCCGCCGGATCGCGGACGACGGCGCCGAGGATGCCCGCGGCGACATCGCTCGGGCGCAGCAGTCCGTCGCCGAAGTGGGCTGCCAGGGCAAGGCCGTTGGTGACGACGGAGATCGCCTCGGCCGTCGACAGCGTGCCGCTGGGCGACTTGAGCTTGGTGCGGCCGTCCGCCGTGATGCCGTCGCGCAGTTCGCGGAAGACGGTCACCACGCGGCGGATCTCGTCGACGCCTTCGGGCACGGCGGGCAGGTCGAGGGAGCGGCCGATCTGGTCGACGCGGCGGGCGACGATCTCGACCTCGGCGTCGGCGCTCTCCGGCAGGGCAGCACCACCGTGTTGAACCGGCGGCGCAGCGCGCTGGAGAGGTCGTTGACCCCGCGGTCGCGGTCGTTGGCCGTGGCGATCAGGTTGAAGCCGCGGACGGCCTGCACCTCGCCGCCCAACTCCGGTATCGGCAGCGTCTTCTCGGACAGGATCGTGATGAGCGAGTCCTGGACGTCCGCCGGGATACGGGTCAGCTCCTCGACCCGCGCGGTCATCCCCTCGGCCATGGCCCGCATGACGGGGCTGGGCACGAGGGCGGCGCGGCTCGGGCCGTTGGCGAGCAGCTGCGCGTAGTTCCAGCCGTAGCGGATCGCCTCCTCCGGGGTGCCGGCGGTGCCCTGCACGAGCAGGGTGGAGTCGCCGCTGACCGCCGCCGCGAGGTGCTCGGACACCCAGGTCTTGGCGGTGCCGGGCACGCCGAGCAGGAGCAGGGCGCGGTCGGTGGCGAGGGTGGTGACGGCGACCTCGACGATGCGGCGCGGGCCGACGTACTTCGGTGTGATCACCGTGCCGTCCGGCAGCGTGCCGCCGAGCAGGTACGTGGCGACCGCCCACGGCGACATCTTCCAGCGGACCGGACGCGGCCGGTCGTCCTGCGCCGCCAGCGCGGCCAGTTCATCGGCGAAGGCGTCCTCGGCGTGCGGCCGCAACGCCTCGCTCGACGGCTTCTCGCTCGCCGCCGCGGACGTCGACGGTGTGGGTTCTGCGGACACAGTCATGGCTGAGGCCCCCTCCAGCTCGGCCGGTTCGGATCTGGTGTCCACCGTGCACCACGCCACTGACAACGCGATCCGACCTGCGAAAACACCGTCGCGGACACCTGTGACGGCTCAGCCCGTCCACCGCTCACGGACCGATTGTCAGTGGTGGGATCTACCTTCGATGACATGACTCAGCAGGGGGTGCGCTGGACGGCTGATCAGGTGCTGGCACTGGCGCCTGACGCAGCGTCACGCAAAGCGGGAAGCAAGCTCGGGGCGGCGGGGCCGTGGTCCGAGGCGGGGAGTTCCGACGAGGGGACGGTGTGGGGGCTGTGCAAGGGCAGTGGCAGCAAGCCGTATCAGACGGTTGTCGACATCGCGGACACCGCGGGTCCGGCGTACAAGTGCAGTTGTCCCAGCCGTAAGTTCCCGTGCAAGCACGCGCTGGGACTGCTGCTGCTCTGGGCCGGCGAGGACGGCGCGGTGCCGTCGTCGGGCCAGGCGCCGGACTGGGCCGAGGGAGTGGCTCGCGGGGCGGCGGAAGCGGACGGAGGAGAAGCGGGCGGCGGGCGCGTCCGGTGCGCAGGCCGCCGCTGATCCGGAGGCGGCGCGGCGCAGGGCGGAGCGCCGGGCCGAGCGGATCAGCGCGGGCGCGGGCGAGCTCGAGCAGCGGCTGACGGACCTGCTGCGCACCGGCCTGGCCTCGGCGGAGCAGGGCGGGTACGCGCTGTGGGAGGAGACAGCGGCCCGCATGGTCGACGCGCAGGCCCCGGGACTGGCGGCGCGGGCAAGGGAGTTGGGGGCGATCCCGGCATCGGGCCCCGGCTGGCCCGTGCGGCTGCTGGAGGAGTGCGCGCTGCTCCACCTCCTCGACCAGGCCTGGCTGCGCCGCGAGCGCCTGCCCGACGACCTGGCGGCGACGGTCCGCTCCCGCATCGGCCTGCCCGGCACGGCGGACGGCCCACCCCTGCGCGACCACTGGCTGGTCCTCGCCCAGTACGACACGGTGGACCCGAAACTGACGACCCGAAGAATCTGGCTGCACGGCACGGAGTCGGACCGCACGTCCCTCCTCCTTTCCTACGGTGCCGGGGCCGTGCCCCGAGCTGGCGCTGCCGATGGGGCTGGCCCTGGACGCGGAGATATCGGCGTTCCCGGGCGCGGGGCAGCTCCGTGCGGCCCTGGGCGAGCAGTTCGCGGCGCCCTCTCCTACGACGGCCCGGCCGAGCGGGGTGTCGACGGCCCAGGCCGCCGCCCGCTACGGGAGGCCCTCCGCCACGACCCGTGGCTGGACGCGGTCCCGGTGACCCTGGACCGGGTCGTGCCCACCCCGGACGGCGACTCCTGGCAACTGGCCGACGCCGACCAGGAGTTGGCGGTGCCGCTCACCCCGAGCGCCCGTTCCCGCCCCGGCCTGTGGCGGCTCGTCGCGCTCTCCGGGGCGCCCCGGTGAAGGTCTTCGGCGAGCTGGGCCACCGTGGCTTCACCCCGCTGACGGCCTGGCCGGAGGGGGGCGGGAGAGGCCGTGTCCCTGTGCTGAACCCCACCCCTCGGACACACCGACGGAAAGGCACCGCATGAACAGCACCTCCGCTCCGGCGCCCCCGCGGGCGGCTGGGAGGACCTCGTCACCACGGCCCTGCTCGGCACGGACCGGCGCACACCCCGGGTCACGCCCCGGGCCAGGACGCACCCGTGACCCTCCTGGACGCGGCGGCCGTGGAGACCGTACGGCGGCGGGCCGGGTTGTGTCCGGCGCGGGCGGCACAGCGTCCGGAGCCCGCCGCGCCCGACACGCGTCCAGCGCTGCCCGCCGCGGCGGCGCGCAGGCTGGCGATGCTGCTGGCCGACCGTCCCGGCGCGGGCGGTGGCGGCCGTAGGGCACCTCGCCGGATCTCATGGAGTTGCTGCCCCAGTGGCTCACGGCGGCCAACGCGCGGGGATTCGCCCCGCCCGTCCAGGCGTTGCCAGCGTTGCTGGACGCGGCGCGGGGGCGGACGGATCTGCGGCCTGCGGCGCTGGAGTTCGCGGGCCCGCGCGCGTTGTGGCTGGCCCGGCTGAACCCGGACTGGCGGTTCGCCCTGCGCGCGACCCCGGGCGGCGGCACGGCCCTGCCGGACCTCGACGCCCTGGACCAGGTCCAACAGCTGTGGCAGGAGGGTCTGTTCGCCGAGCGTGTCGCGCTGCTCGCGGCGATACGGGCGCAACAACCCGCAGCCGCGCGCGAGTTGCTGGCCACGACGTGGGCGACGGAGCGGGCGGAGGACCGGCTGATGTTCCTCGACTCGCTGCGGACGGGGCTCGCGGCCGACGACGAGCCGTTCCTGGAGCAGGCGTTGGCCGACCGGAGCCCAACGTGCGTGCCACGGCGGCCGAGTTGCTGTCGGCGCTGCCGGACTCGGCGCTCGCCGCGCGGATGGCGGTGCGCGCGTCGGCGTGCGTGGCCGTGGACCGGACGCGCGAGGTACCTGGCCTGGTCGTCGAGGCGCCGCATGAGTGCGACTCGAGCATGGAGCGAGACGGTGTCGTGGCGAAGGCTCCGGCGGGACGAGGTGAACGCTCGTGGTGGTTCGGCCAGTTGGTGGAGGCGACCCCGCTCGGGACGTGGGAGCGGCGGCTCGGCGGTCGTACGCCCCAGGAGATCGTGGCGCTTCCGGTCGCGGACGACTGGCGGAGCGAGCTGCACGCGGCCTGGTGCCGGGCGGCCGTACGGCAGCGGAACGCCGACTGGTCCAGGGCCCTGCTCGGGATGCCGTCCGCGCCCGAGGCGGGTGGGCCGGGGGCGGTGTCGCTGGCCGAGCGGGCGAAGCTGCTGAGCACGTTGGGCGGGGGCGAACGGGCGGAGTGGGTGGCCGGGTTCATCGCCGCGCAGGGGTTGTCCGAGGCGTTCCAGCTGCTCGGGGTGTGCGCGGTGCCGTGGGCCGCGCCGCTGGGGCGGGCTGTCGTGGACGCGCTCAACATCGCGCGGGACGCGGGGAGTTACCCGTGGAGCTTCAGCGGGGTGATGGGGCTGGCCGAGCGGTGTCTCGACCCGGGCGAGGCGGGGCGGCTGGACGGGTTGCTCGCGGTGCCGGACGAGACGGAGGACGCGGCGCCGGGGGCGGGGAGTTATTGGGCGGAGGCGTTTCAGCGGCTGGTGACGACGTTGCGGCTACGGGCTGCGATGGCACGGGAGTTGGAGGCGCCGTAGCAGCTTGGGGACCGCGCCCCAAACCCCCTTCGGCCTCAACGGCCTCGTCCTCACCCGCCGGACGTGCTGACAAGTGACCGGCGTCAAGAAACGGCGCCGGGTCCGCCGCAGGCCCTACGCCCCCGCCGGCTGTCGCACGTTCTCCCGTACCCAGTCCACGATCGCCTGCGTGGTCGCCCCGGGGTGAAGATCTCCGCGACGCCCTTCTCCTTGAGGGGGCGATGTCCGCCTCGGGGATGATGCCGCCGCCGAAGACGAGGATGTCCTCCGCCTCGCGCTGCCGCAGCAGGTCGATCACCGCGGCGAAGAGCGTGTTGTGGGCGCCGGAGAGGATGGAGAGGCCGATCGCGTCGGCGTCCTCCTGGATCGCGGTGTCGACGATCTGCTCGGGCGTCTGGTGGAGGCCGGTGTAGATGACCTCCATACCGGCGTCGCGCAGCGCCCGCGCGATCACCTTGGCCCCGCGATCGTGACCGTCGAGCCCCGGCTTGGCCACCACCACGCGGATCGGACCGGCTGCCACACCCATCACTGCCTCCATGAAGCGACTGCGTTCATCCCTACCCACGGGTACCGCGGCACCCGCGTCATCGCGGGAAGTGAACGAACGTTATCTCCAGCATCCCGCAACCGGCAGTTTCGCGGCGGATACCGAGGGGGAAATCACACAATGGGACACGTTCACCGCGCGACGTTCTCGCGGGAACACGCGCACCGGGAGCCGCAACGAGGTCGCCGCACCACCGCGCCGCAGGCCGCGCGCCGTGGTGGTGCGGCGCATCGGCGCAGGCACGAAGGGCACACAGGACAGGTACGGCACGACAGCGGGAAGCCTCGCCGCCACCTCGGCAGGGTTCCCCGTCCGGTCGACGGCATCGGTTCCGCCGTACGCCGCGCTCACCCCACGTGCACCCCTCGCGCACCGTCGGTGATCCTCGCCGTGGCCTCCCACGAGGGCACACGGGGACGGAGCTGTCGTTCCGTGTGCCGACAGGAGGTCGGCCATGAAGGTCCCCGGGGCCGCAGCGCCCTTTCTCCCCCTCTGTCAGCGCCTCCTGCCCAGCAGGCTGGCGGGCCTCTCCATGACCCTCCTGAAAGCGACCGCCCTGGAGATCGTGATCCTCGCGGGCCACCTCCTCCTCTATCCCTCCGGCATCGCCCAGGAACGCCGGGAACCACTGCCGGAACCGCCCTCCCCGGAGGACGCGACACAGCTGCCGACCGAGGCGAAGCCGCCGGTGGTGCTGCTGCACGGGTTCATCGACAACCGCTCGGTCTTCGTGCTGCTGCGCCGCTCCCTGGCCCAGCACGGCCACCGCCAGGTCGAGTCGCTGAACTACTCGCCGCTGACCTGCGACATCCGCACCGCGGCCGAGCTGCTCGGCCGGCACATCGAGGAGATCTGCGAGCGCACGGGCAGCCGGGAGGTCGACATCGTCGGGCACAGTCTCGGCGGGCTGATCGGGCGCTACTACGTGCAGCGCCTCGGCGGCGACCTGCGGGTCCGCACGCTGGTGACGCTCGGCACCCCGCACTCGGGCACCGCCGTGGTTCCGCTGGCGAACGCGCACCCGATCGTCCGCCAGATGCGGCCCGGCTCGCCGGTGATCGAGGAGCTGGCCCGGCCGGCGCCCGGCTGCCGCACGCACTTCGTCAGTTTCTGGAGCGACCTGGACCACCTGATGGAGCCGCTGGAGACGGCCTGCGTCGACCACCCCGACCTGATCACCCAGAACGTCCAGGTGAGCGGTATCGGCCATCTCGCCCTGCCGGTCCACCCGGCCGTCGCGACGGGCATACGCCAGGCCCTCGACACCCCGCGTCCGGAAGCCCGGCCGGCCACTCGCGTCGGCGGCCTGACAGTGGCCTGACCGGAGACCGACAGCGGGCCCACAGCCCCGGGAAGATCGAACGCTATTCGAACCCAAGGCCAAACCCGTGCCCGCCGTCCCCCGAAACACGGCCGAATGCCCGTTTCCTGCTGACGCGAAACCTGACGAAGATTGTCGTGCCCGCATACTGCCGGGTACAGTCCACCGCACTGCTCTGGCAGCCCCTGTTGTCGAGGCGAATAGAGAAGTTGGTGAACGATCGTCACCCGTCGGGGACCATGACCACCCCGGCTCCGGCTTCCGATGCCACCTCGGCGCACTACGCGTCGTACGGCGGGCAGGACGCCCAGTACGGTGACTTCACCACGTACGGCGACCACGCCGCCACGGGCTTTCAGCAGAGCGCGGCCGGCGGCCACGCCACCGCGAGCTTCGCGACCGACCCCCTTCGGCGACATGTCGGGCCACGCCCATGACACCGGGTCCCAGCACACCGGATCGCACCACACCGGCGCCTACGACTCCTCCGCCTGGTCCACGGGTGCCCAACACACCCTGAACTACGACCCGTACGCGGCCCAGCACCACGCCACCTACGACACGGGCGCCTACGAGACCACCGCCTGGTCGGGCGACCACCAGCAGCTGTCCGCCATCCCGCCGCAGACCGCCGGTCACGACGCGAGCGGCCAGTGGGACGCCAACGCCTGGCTCCAGCCCGACACTTCGGCCCATCACCCCGCCCCCGCCGACCAGACCCAGCAGTGGGAATGGGGCACGCAGGCCTTCGACACCGGCGCGTACGACGCCACGCAGTGGAACGCCGACGGCACCCGGCCGAGGCCACCACCGCCTTCGAACAGGCCTCGTACGACGGGGACCTACGGCGGAGCGGGCGAGTCGTACGGCGAACCGGCCCCGGAGGACGGCGAGTTGACCGCCACCGGCGAGCTGCCCGCCCTCGACGACGCCGACGCGGACCATGACGGCGCCCAGCAGCATCACGAACTCCTGGAGGATCAGGAGGAGTTCACCCCGGCCCCGGAGACCGCCTCGCGGGCCGCGTCCCGCAACGGCAGCCGTTCCAGGCGCCGTACGCCCCCGAAGCGGTCCGCGCTGATGACCATCGCCGTACCGTCCGCGTGTGTAATGGGTGTCGCCGGGATCGCCGCCGCGTCCGTCGGCACGCTGACCGGGGGCGGTGAGACCACCGCGTCCGCCGCCGACGCGACCACGGTGCAGCCGTCCGTCGCGAACAACAAGCTGGACGCCCAGATCAAGAGCCTGTCGGCCGGTGCCGACGACTTCGCCGACCGGGCCAGCCGTACGCAGGAGCGCATCGACCTCAAGGCGCAGCAGGAGGCCGACAAGAAGAAGGCTGCGGCGGAGGCGGCCCGCAAGGAGCGGCTGCGCCCCAAGTACGTGCTGCCGGTGACGCAGAGGGGCCTCAGCGCCTACTTCGGCCAGGCCGGCGTCAACTGGATGTCCGTGCACACGGGCATCGACTTCCCCGTCTCGTACGGCACGACGGTGATGGCCGCGACCGACGGGGTCGTCAGCACGAAGTGGAACAGCGCCTACGGCAACATGCTGATCCTCACCGAGAAGGACGGCACGCAGACCTGGTACTGCCACCTCTCCACCTACCGGGTCGTCTCCGGTACGACGGTGAAGGCCGGCGACCCGATCGCGTACTCCGGGAACTCGGGCAACTCCACCGGCCCGCACCTGCACTTCGAGGTGCGCCCGGCGGGCGGGGCGGCCATCGACCCGCTCCCGTGGCTGCGCAGCCACGGACTCGACCCGACGTAGGCCGCCGCCCGACTCCCTTACGAGCAGACCCCGTAAGGGCAACTCCCTTACGGGCTACAGCTTCTCGACCGGCGCGTACCGCAGCAGCAGCCGCTTCGGCTTCGGCTCCCCGAAGTCGACCGTCGCCTCCGCGTTCGCCCCCGTGCCCTTCACGCCGACCACCGTGCCGAGGCCGAACTGGTCGTGCGTGACCCGGTCGCCGACGGCCAGCGCCACGACCGGCTTCTCCGAGGTGCGGCGGGTCGCGAAGCCCGAGGCGCCCGACGCCGACGAGCGCGAGCGGGACGAGGACAGCGAGGCCGCGATGCCCGAGGCCGGACCCGTCGACGGCGGGGCCGCCATGGCGCCGGTCCGCTTCCACTCCACGTGCGCCGCCGGGATCTCCTCCAGGAAGCGCGAGGGCGGGTTGTACGACGGCTGTCCCCAGGCGCTGCGCAGCGACGAGCGGGTGAGGTAAAGGCGCTCCCGCGCGCGCGTGATGCCCACGTACGCGAGGCGCCGCTCCTCCTCCAGCTCCTTGGTCTGGCCGAGGGCGCGCATGTGCGGGAAGACGCCGTCCTCCATGCCGGTGAGGAAGACGACCGGGAACTCGAGTCCCTTGGCGGTATGCAGAGTCATCAGCGTGATGACTCCGGAGCCGTCCTCGTCCTCGTCGGGGATCTGGTCCGAGTCGGCGACCAGCGCCACCCGCTCCAGGAACGCGGCGAGCCCGACCGGCGTCTCGCTCTCCCCGTCGCCCGAACTGTTCTCCTGTTCGAACTCCAGGGCTACGGCGGCGAGTTCCTGGAGGTTCTCGATGCGGGTCTCGTCCTGCGGGTCGGTCGAGGCCTGCAACTCGGCGAGGTAGCCGGTGCGTTCGAGGATGGCCTCCAGGACCGTCGCCGGGCCCGCCCCGGAGTCGACGATCGTCCGGAGGTCCTCCATCAGCGTGTTGAACTTCTTGACCGCGTTCGTCGACCGCGCGGCCATGCCGTACGCCTCGTCGACGCGCTTCAACGCCTGCGGGAAGCTGATCTTCTCGCGCTGCGAGAGGGCGTCGATCATCGCCTCGGCGCGCTCGCCGATGCCTCGCTTGGGGACGTTGAGGATGCGGCGCAGCGGGACCGCGTCCTCCGGGTTGGCCAGCACGCGGAGGTAGGCCAGGACGTCCCTGACCTCCTTGCGCTCGTAGAAGCGGACCCCGCCGACGACCTTGTAGGGCAGGCCGACGCGGATGAAGGTCTCCTCGAAGACACGGGACTGCGCGTTCGTCCGGTAGAAGACGGCGACGTCCCCGGCCTTCGCGTCACCCGCGTCGGTGAGACGGTCTATCTCCTCGGCGACGAACTGCGCCTCGTCGTGCTCGGTGTCGGCGACATAGCCGGTGATCTGCGCGCCCGCGCCCGCGTTGGTCCACAGGTTCTTGGGGCGACGGGACTCGTTGCGCTCGATGACCGCGTTGGCCGCGCTCAGGATCGTCTGTGTGGAGCGGTAGTTCTGCTCCAGGAGGATCGTCGTCGCGTTCGGGTAGTCCTCCTCGAACTGGAGGATGTTGCGGATCGTCGCGCCCCGGAAGGCGTAGATCGACTGGTCGGCGTCACCCACGACACACAACTCGGCCGGGGGCAGGTCGTGTTCGCTGGGCGGGGTGTCCTCGTCGTGCGCGGGGGTGCCGACGAGTTCCCGTACGAGCGCGTACTGCGCGTGGTTGGTGTCCTGGTACTCGTCGACCATGACGTGCCGGAAGCGGCGGCGGTAGTGCTCGGCGACGTCCGGGAAGGCGCGCAGCAGATTGACCGTCGTCATGATCAGGTCGTCGAAGTCGAGGGCGTTGGCCTCGCGCAGCCGCGACTGGTACATGGCGTAGGCCTGGGCGAGGGTCTTCTCGAAGCCGTCGGTGGCCTGGGCGGCGAAGTCCTCCTCGTCGATCAGCTCGTTCTTCAGGTTCGAGATCTTGGCGCTGAAGGACTTCGGGGAACTTCTTCGGGTCGATGTCCAGGTCGCGGCAGACCAGGGCCATCAGGCGCTTGGAGTCGGCGGCGTCGTAGATCGAGAACGAGGACGTGAAGCCGAGCTTCTTCGACTCGCGGCGCAGGATGCGGACGCACGCGCTGTGGAAGGTCATCACCCACATCGCGTTGGCACGCGGGCCGACGAGCTGCTCGACGCGCTCCTTCATCTCGCCCGCGGCCTTGTTGGTGAAGGTGATCGCGAGGATCTGCCCGGGGTGCACGTTGCGCTCGCCGAGGAGGTAGGCGATGCGGTGGGTGAGCACGCGGGTCTTGCCGGAGCCGGCGCCGGCCACGATGAGCAGCGGGGTGTCCGAGTGGACGACGGCCGCGCGCTGGTTCTCGTTCAGCCCGTCCAGGAGGGCCGCCGGGTCCACCACCGGGCGGGGGCGCCGTCCCGGTAGTGGGCGTCCCTGCTCGCGGGCACGTCGAACTTCCCGCCGAACAGGTCGTCCGGAATCGGCTCAGGGCCGTGGTCGTCCTCGGGCGGGGGCGGGGGCTCTCCCTCGGGGCACGGGGGCCCTGGAGATCCGCCAGGAAGCTGTCGTCAAAGAGGCTGCTCATCGCCTTCCGAGTTTAGGGCGCCCCACTGACAACCGACCGCCACCCCGGGAACTCGGGAGAATTCACGGACCAGAACCGCTCGATCACGATCAGCGATGACCGATCCCGCGCATGACCGAGGTCACGGGCGCGTACCGGGCATAACGCACATCGACCTTCACACGAGCCACACATTTTGGTTAGCGTTCGTTCAAGCCGCACGACCCCGCCGACCTGGGGCGCGCCGGTCCAACTCCCTTTCCGGGCACGGACCGTGGGTCAGTCGCGGCTCGACAGGACAGCAACGGCCCTTCGGGCACCATCTGGAAGGGGTCGCCTCCCTTGGCGTCGTCGCACCGCAAGCCGCGTTCCACGGGCAAGCGCATCGCAGGCAACCCGGGCCTCGGAGAGGTCGAGAAGAAGATCGACGACCTCTACCGGCGGGCGGAGTCGGCGACCGAGAAGTACAACGCGACCAGGGAGCGGGCGGCCAGGCCGCGCAAGCGCGTCGACAGCCTCCTGGACGACGTCACCGAGCGCGCGCAGCGGCCCAACTCCGCGCGGGAGTGGCTGGGTTCGTTCGCCGCCGGGCAGTACCGCACCGGGGTCTCCGCCCCGGACGCCTCGGCCTTCCGGCTCGCGGACATCCCGCCGGACTACTTCGAGCAGACCCAGCTGATGAGCCGACTGGCCATGCGCCGGAGGGACGCGGGGGACGCGTACACCATCGGACAGCCGGCGACCGGGAACCCTGCCGTTCCCGCCGACACGCACGGCGATCTGGGGACGGCGAAGACCACCGTCCAGAAGAAGCTCGCCACCGCACGCGAGCTGCTGTCGCGGCTGACCGCGCAGATGCAGCAGGCCGCGACCCAGGCGGACACGGCGAAGGGCATCCCTTCTGTCGCCTCCTACGCCACGAAGGGCGCCAAGGCCGTCGCCTTCGCCCGCGCCCAGGTCGGCAAGCCGTACGTCTGGGGTGCCACCGGCCCCGGCTCCTACGACTGCTCCGGCCTCACCCAGGCCGCCTGGAAGGCCACCGGAGTCACCCTCCCGCGCGCGACCACCGACCAGGCCGACGCCGGCACCACGGTCACCCTGGCCGACGCACAACCCGGTGACCTGGTCTTCTTCCACGACGACATCAGCCACGTCGGTGTCTACGCGGGCGACGGCATGATGATCCACGCCCCGAAGCCCGGCGCCTACGTCCGCGAGGAGTCGGTCCACCACGACGCGACGGCGATCGTCCACAGCGTGGTGCGCCCGGCCTGAGCGGGTTCTCGGCACGCACACACGCGTGCAGGTGTTTTTGAGCTCCACGCGCGCGTGGCCCGCCGTCGGCACCGGGGCGGCTCCCTAGCATCGGCCCATGTCCGCTACCGGTATGTCCCGCTTCCGCGCCTGGTGGTCCCAGCGGCCCGCGGCTGCCGGAACCGCCGTGATGGCCGCCGCGATCGTGTCGATCGGCCTGCATCTCATCGGCCACGAGACGCTGTCCCGGATCGCCCTCGCCCTGGCCTGCGCCGCCTGGCTGGCCCTGGCCGCGGACTTCGTCGTACGACTGCTGCGGGACCGTCGGCGGTGGCTCGCTGAGGCGGCGACACCGGCCGGGCTGACCGCCGTGGCCGCGACCACCGTCCTCGGCACCCGCTTCTCGGCGGCCGGCCGGCAGACCCTCGCGGAAGCGCTGCTGGCCCTGTCCGCGGTGCTGTGGCCGGGGCTGCTCATCGATGTCGTACGGCACTGGAAGCGCGGGATGGCGGGCGCGGTCTTCCTCGTGTGCGTGGCCACACAGGGCCTCGCCGTACTGGGCGCCACGCTCGCGGCGGCGGAATCGGTGGCCTGGCTCGCGCACACCGCGCTAGTGCTGTTCTGGCTGGGGCTGGTCCTCTACGGGGTCGCGCTCGGCCGTTTCGACGTACGGCAGGTCGTGACGGGCGCCGGGGACCACTGGGTGGTGGGCGGCGCGCTGGCGATCTCGACGCTGGCCGGGTCGAAGCTGGTCGCGGCGGGCAGCGCGGAACTGTACCTGTGGAACTCCGACGGCCGGGGCGTCCTGCGCGCCGTGACGGAGGCCCTGCTGGTGCTCGTCATGGCCTGGTACGTCGTCCTGGCGGTCGCGGAGGTGGTCCGGCCCCGACTGCGCTACGACGTGCGGCGCTGGGCGACCGTGTTCCCCCTGGGGATGACGGCGGTGGCCGTGCTCTCCGTGGGGACCGCCCTGGGTTTCTCGTGGCTCAGGACGCCCGGGCAGGTGCTGGTGTGGATCGCGGTGGCGGGCTGGCTGGTGGTCGCGGTCGGGGCGGTGCGGTTCTACGCGGGGGCCGAGGGGCGGGTCACGCGGGTCACGTCCACAGGACCGCGATGAAGACGTTCACCATCGTCAGCCCGCCGACCAGCGCGAACTGGCTCTTGTCGACCCTCTCCTCGTCCCGCTTCACATAGACGAGCCCGAGGATCACGACCAGCAGCGCGAGCTTGATGCCGATCTTGATGTTGTTGACGTGCTGGTCGTCGGCCTGGTTGAGGCCGACCAGGATCGCGCCGGTGACCAGCATGGTCAGCGCGCCGTGCAGCATGCCGGGGACGAAGCGGGCGGTGCCCTGGCCCATCGCCTTCATCTGGGTGAGGAAACCGCCGAGCAGCGCGGCGATGCCGATGATGTGCAGGCCGACGAAGAGATGGATGAGTACGTCCATGGGTCCGGAGCCTAATCAGAGGCCCTGAGGCCGCTTGACACCGCCCCTGCGCCGCGCCTCCCGACCCGCCTCCCGAGCCACTTCCCAAACCGCTTCCCCACCCGCTTCCCCAACCGCTTCCCGGCCGTCGCATATATGCGGCCCATAGCACCGTGCCGCACCGCCCCACGCCGGAACCGCCGCATCGGTCAGCGCGCCGCGTGAAGGCGGCGACCCCGGACCGGGATCACAGTCATCCATGGTCACTTCGCGGTCACCTCCTGTCAGTTCCGGACATGCGTTACCGGGCCGTCACCGTCAGGTTTAGCGTCCTCCACCAGGTGACCGGCTCTCCAGCGCCGCCCGGACCAGGGGCGGCAGTCGGACACCACCGCCGAAAGGTCCGGCGGCGGCCCTGCTCCCCCTGTGCGGGCCGCCGCCGGACGCGCAATCGCCCGCTCCCCGGCGGTCGTACGAAAGGACGTGCAGTCCACGTGGCAGCGCACCGCAAGCTCCGACAGCGCTCGCTCAGCGGCAATACGGCCCGCACCGCCGTCACCATCGCCCTCGCGGGCGCGGCGACGGCGACAGCCTTCGACGGGACCTCGAACGCCGAGCCACAGCTGACACCGACGCAGGTCAAGGCCAAGGTGGACAAGCTGTACCAGGAGGCGGAGGTCGCGACCGAGAAGTACGACGGCGCGAAGGAGAAGGCGGACGCGGCGGAGAAGCAGTTGAACACCCTGCGGGACGAGGCGGCACGCAAGACGGAGAAGCTCAACTCGGCACGGGACGCGCTGGGTTATGTCGCCGCCGCGCAGTACCGCAGCGGCGGGATCGACCCCGCGGTGCAGCTCATGCTCTCGAACGACCCCGAACGGTATCTGGACGGCGCCGAGTTCGCCGACCGGGTCGGCCATCGACAGACGGCGGCCGTCGAGCTCGTACGCCAACAGCTGCGCGAGATCGAGCAGTTGCGCGGTGCCGCGCACATCGAGCTGACCTCGCTGAAGTCGCGGCAGGCCGAGCTGAAGAAACAGAAAACCACGATCACCGGCAAGCTCGACCAGGCCCGCCACCTGCTCTCCCGCCTGACCCCGCAGCAACAGGCCCAGGTCACCGACCCCACGCCCGCCAACCGCGCGTCCCGCTCCGCCACGACGGCCCGGGGCGCGCTGGCCGCCCCCGGTTCCTCCTCCGCCGCTGCCGACGCCCCCAACTCCCGTGCCGCGGCGGCCGTTTCCTACGCCTACCAGAAGCTCGGCAGCCCCTACGTCTGGGGCGCCACGGGCCCCCACGCCTTCGACTGCTCGGGCCTCGTCCAGGCCGCCTACAACTCCGCCGGCGTCTCCCTGCCCCGCACGACCTACGCCCAGATCAACGCCGGACAGCGCGTCTCCCGCTCCGAACTGCGCCCCGGCGACCTGGTGTTCTTCTACTCCGGCATCAGTCACGTCGGCATCTACGTCGGCGACGGCCAGATGATCCACGCCCCGAACCCGACGGCTCCGGTGCGGCTGGCACCGATCGACGAGATGCCGTTCGCGGGGGCGACCCGGGTGGTGTGAATCCCGGGTGAACTCCCTTACGGGGTCGGGCCCTTACGGGTCACACCAGTCGCCGTGCCGTCGCCCACCGGGTCAGCTCGTGCCGGTTGGACAGCTGGAGCTTCCGCAGCACCGCCGAGACATGGGACTCGACCGTCTTCACCGAGATGAACAGCTGCTTGGCGATCTCCTTGTACGCGTACCCACGCGCGATGAGGCGGAGCACCTCGCGCTCGCGCTGGGTGAGGCGGTCCAGGTCCTCGTCGACCGGCGGGGCGTCGGTCGACGCGAAGGCGTCGAGGACGAACCCGGCCAGCCTCGGGGAGAAGACGGCGTCGCCCTCCTGGACCCGGAAGATGGAGTTGACGAGGTCCGTGCCGGTGATCGTCTTGGTGACGTAGCCGCGCGCACCGCCGCGGATCACGCCGATCACGTCCTCCGCGGCGTCCGACACGGAGAGGGCGAGGGAAGCGGACGGGCTGCTCGGCGTCGCTCATCAACGGGGCGCAGCGGCGCAGGACTTCGACCCCGCCGCCGCCCGGGAGGTGGACGTCGAGGAGGACCACCTCGGGGCGGGTCGCGGTGATCACCGTGACCGCCTGGTCGACGTCCGCGGCCTCGCCGACCACCTCGACACCGGTCTCGTCGGTCCGGCCGATCTCGGCCTGGACCCCGTACGGAACATGCGGTGGTCGTCGACGAGGACCACGCGCACGTGACGCCCGCCCGCGCTCCCGCCGGTCGGCTCCGCCGGTTCGTTCGTCTCGGTCGTGTCGCTCATGACGTCTTCTCCGCCCTCTCCATCTCCAGCTCGACCTCGGTGCCGCCGTCCGGCACCGCGCGCAGACGTGCCGTACCGCCGTGCCGCTCCATACGGCCGATGATCGATTCTCTGACGCCCATGCGGTCCGCGGGTATCGAGTCGAGGTCGAAGCCCGGTCCGCGGTCACGGACGGACACGAAGACCTTCTTCCCCTCCACCTCGGCGTAGACCTGCACGGCGCCGCCCTCGCCACCGTACTTGGCCGCGTTGACCATCGCTTCGCGCGCGGCCTGCATCTGGGCGCCGATTCTCTCGTCGAGCGGGCAGTCGCCGACCACGACGACCTCGATGGGGACGCCGTGCTTGTCCTCGACCTCGGCAGCGCTGCGGCGGACCGCCTCGGCGAGGGTGTCGGGTTCGTCGGCCTCGTCCTTGCCGGTGCCCTCCGGTTTGTACAACCAGGCGCGCAGGTCGCGCTCCTGCGCGCGGGCCAGGCGGCGCACCTCGCTCGGGCTGTCGGCGTTGCGCTGGATCAGGGTCAGGGTGTGCAGCACGGAGTCGTGGACATGGGCGGCGACCTCGGCGCGCTCCTGGGCGCGGATGCGCATCAGGCGCTCCTCGGAGAGGTCCTGGGTCATCCGCACGAGATACGGGCCGGCGAGCAGTGTGATGCCGACGAGGACCGCGAGGGCGGCCTGAAGGACCGAGCCGAGGTGGTCGGCGGAGCCCTGCAACACGAAGATCGCGGTGGCACCGGCGGTGACCAGCAGGACGCCACCGCCCGCGCGCAGCAGGCTGAGCGTACGGCGGCGGCTGCCGACCTCGGCCCAGCGGGCGCGACGGGCGTTGTCCGCCTGGCGCCAGACGAGGGCGACGCCCGCGCCGACGAGGACGGTCGGGAAGAGGTAGGCCTTCGCGCCGTCGCCCAGATTCACGTTGCCGACGAAGACCAGGGCCACGACGACCATGAGGAGCAGGGCGACGATCTGGCCCTTGTCCGGCTTGCGGGCGACGAGTCGGCGGCGGCCGTCCGGCGAGGTCTCGGTGGAGACGAGCGACGGGGCCGCTGGCCGGCGACACCGCCGACGCCGAGCGGCACGAAGAACCAGAACGACGCGTACAACAGCGCGCCGAGCCCGTCCGCGAGGAACAGCCCGACGAACACCAGCCGCACCCAGATCACCGGCAGGCCGAGATGCCCGGCGAGCCCCCGCGCCACTCCACCGAGCCAGCGACCGTCACTGCTGCGGTAGAGCTTGCGCGGCGGCCGCGGGTCCTCGACGGGCAATGCTGCGGCTTCCGGCATGCCACCGATGTTCACACGCCCCGCCGTTCAGGGCATCAGGGTCGACCCCGAGACTCCCTGATCTTCGAATCGGACGGACCGCGTCCTCGAAATCGGCGCACGGCGAACGGCTTTCGCGGGGTCGGGGGCGCTGTCGAACACTCCCCGGCCCGGGTCAGGGCGGATCTCAGGGTTCGGCCAGGGTTGTCCCGACTGCCATCGGCGGCTCGCGGCGGGCAGCATGGACGCATGACAGATCACGAGCACGCCGCGACGGGTCCGGGACCCGGCTCCGGCCCGGTCCCGGAAGCGGGCGGCGGGCCGCGGGACGCCGTGCCCGGCGAGGGCGCCGCGTCCGCGGCTCCGCACCGCTTCCGGCGCGACCGGCGGTCCAAGGTGCTCGCGGGGGGTGTGCGCGGGGCTCGGGCGCCAGTGCGACATGGACCCGGTGATCTTCCGGATCACCCTCGCGGTGCTCTCCGCGACGGGCGGCATCGGCCTCATCTTCTACGGCTTCGCCTGGCTCTTCGTCCCGTACGACGACGAGGAGGAGAACGAGGTCCGCAAGCTCTTCACCGGCCGCGTCGACGGCCAGGCCCTGGCGGCTGTGCTGTTCGCGCTGGTGGGCTGCGGTGTGTTCCTGTCGATGCTGAGCAACGCGAGTGTGCTGACGTTCGCCGTCGTCCTCTCCCTGCTGCTGGCGGGCGCGGGGTACTGGTCGCAGCAGCGCGGCGCCCCCGACCCCGACCCGCTGGCCGCGCAGGCCGTCGCCGACGCACCGCCGGAGGCCCAGGCGCCGCCGGTGGTCACCTCCTATCCCTCCTGGTGGCGGGATCCGATCGTCAAGGACGGCACCCACGTCGGCGGCACCGGTTATCTGTGGGGTCCCGGCGACTCCCGCGACCGTGACATCGCGGACGTGGTCGACGCCAGGCTCGCCCCTTCGTACCCGCACTGGCGCGAGGACCAGCGCACCCCTCGCCCGGCACCCCGAAGCCGCGCGGCCCGCGCTGGATCGGCGGCTGGATCTTCCTCCTCGCGCTCGCCGCGGGAGCGGTCGGCGCCGCCGCGAAATGGGACGACCAGGCGCTCGGCACCAGCCTTCAGGCGGGCCTCGCCTGTGCGCTCGTGGTGTTCGGTCTGGGGATCGCGGTCAGCGCGTTCGTCGGGCGGACGGGGGCGGGCTCGGTCTTCCTCGCGATCGTCACGGCCGGCCTGCTCGCCGCCTCGGCGGCCCTGCCCAAGGACCTCACCACGCACTGGGAGCGCGTGAGATGGCAGCCGACGGCGGTCGCGGAGGTCCAGGAGAAATACGACTTGGGGAACGGGGTGGGGACGCTCGACCTGACCCGCCTGCGCCTGACCAAGGGGCAGACGGTCGCGACGGACGCGGAGGTCGGCGTCGGGCAGCTCCAGGTGATCGTCCCGTCGGACGTGACGGTGAAGCTGAATGTGAACGTGGGCGTCGGGGACATCCAGTTGCCCGGTGACGACAAGAAGGACGTGGACGTGGAGCCGGGCAAGCACCAGCAGGTCACGCTGACCCCGGCGACGGGCGTCAAGAGCACCGGCACGCTGACCCTGGACCTCCATGTCGGCGTCGGACAGGCGGAGGTCAGCCGTGCTGCGTCATGAGTTCCAGCCCGGAAAGCTGGTCGCCGGCCTCTTCCTCGCCGCCGCGGGCGTGGTCTACGCCGGGGACGCGGGCGGCCTGTGGGTGACGGAGTGGTTCGCGGTGATCCCGCTGGTCACGGTCGGCCTGGTCCTGGCCGGAGTGGCGGCGGGCATCAACGGCGCGGTCCGCAGACGCCGAGGGGCCGGCCGCGGGAACACGGCCGACCCGGGTCCGGACATATCCGGCTGACGATCGCCTACGAACGGTTGCGGACGGCCGGCTCCGGCGGACCGGGCTGACGGCCCGGAAAGAACCCTCCGGCTTCACCACCCGCCGGCTTCACCACCCACCGACGGCGCTACCGCCGCCGGTTCCCTCCTCGGGACCTACCGGAGCTACCCGAACTACCGGTAGCCCCCGGCCCGTTGCCTCCGCCTGCCGCGGATCACCGCGTCCAGGGAGAACATGGAGGCGCCCGCGAGGACGAGGGGCAGCCAGGCCATCAGGTAGGCGAGGTCGTTGCCGTAGTAGTAGGGGTCGTTGGCCCAGCTGATGGTCAGCCACAGGCTGAGCGAGATCAGCGCGCCGCCGAGTGCGGCGAGACGGGCCAGCAGGCCGAGCAACGTGCCGATGCCGACGGCGAGTTCACCGAGGGCGATGGCGTAGCCGAAGCCGACGGGGCTCTTCAGGGCCAGGTCGACCAGGGCCGGGATCGCCGACGAGTCGCGGACCGCGCGCATCGTCTCGCCGATCGAGCCGGCGCCGGAGGACTTCATGAAGGCGCTGTCGGTGAGTTTGTCCAGGCCGGCGTAGATGAAGGTGACGCCGAGGAAGACGCGCAGTGGGAGCAGGGCGTATCGGGTGGCGGTGTCCCGCCAGCTCCGGTCGCCGTCGAGGTACGGGGTTTGCGTATCCATTCGAGTGCCGTGAGTCATCGCCCTTAGCCGCCTCTCGCCCGCTGTGCCGTGACCCCTCAACAGACCATACGTACGAATAGGGGACCCGCTCAATGATTCTTCAACCAGTTTTCGCGACCTTGGCACGGCTCATGCGGTGGGCGGCCCGCAGGGGGCGTCAGTCCGTGACGTCGACGACGCAGGCGTTCGTCTCCACGCCTGCGGCCGTCACGACCTGCACCTCCACGCGGCCGGGCTCGACGTCGGCCGGGACCGGGACGGTGAGAAGGGTGTCCGTCGGGTTGGAGAAGCCGCCGGTGACCGGGACGAGGGGGACGTGGACGTTGACGGGGCCGATGCGGACGACCATGCGGGAGAGGCGGTCGGCGGTCTGGGCGCCCGGGGCACGAAGCCCGCTCCGCGGATCTCGATGTCGTCGCCCGTGCGGATGGGGGCGTCCAGGTCGCCCGCCTCGCGGGAGCGCACCACGGAGAGGATGACCGGGCGGCCGCCCTCGGCGTACTTGCCGGCCAGGTACGTCGCCGCAGAGATCAGCACCACGACCGCCAACCCCCAGGGCAGGTCCGGCAGTTGGTCGGGGCGGCGGGCCAGGCGGACGGCGACGAAGACGAGGGCGACGGCGCTGATCGCGACGTACTGGATGTCGGCGAAGGTGCCGCGGCCCGCGTCGTCGGTGAGGAGGTCGGCCGCGCGGGGGGCGGTCCGCGGGGAGCTTCTGGAGGCGCTGGCCCAGCACGCGCAGGCCCACAACGCGGCGGACGAGGACGGCGATCGCGCAGACCACGGCGAGGACGGTCACCACCCGGCGGCGCGGGCGAGTTCGAGGCCGGAGATGAGGGCGTCGCGTTCGGCATGGTCGGAGGCGGCGGCGAGGCGCCCGGCCAGGACCAGCACGGCGTACACCACGAACAGCACCCAGGACACGGCCACGGCACGGGAGGTCGACAGCCGGTTGTCCTCGCCGATGACCGGGGCCAGCGCCCCGCCGCGCGCCCGGTGGAGCCAGGAGGCCGCGGTCAGCGCACCGGCGACCACGAGCGCGGTGAGCAGCCCGGCCGTGCGGGCCGCCGTCCAGCCCGCGCCGATCGCGGTGAGCGCCTGCACCAGGAGCAGGACGACGAAGGCGCCCCACACCGCGAAGGCCGTGCGGTGCCAGAGGCGGGCCAGCCAGGCGCCGCCCTCGGCGCGACCGCGTTCGGCGACGACGTCGGCGGACTGGGTCAGCTCGTCCGAGACCCACTGCCGGGAGGCGGACGCCGAGTGCGCCACCGCCGCCGGCAGCCCTCCCCCGGCGGCGAACCCGTCCCGCTTGACGAGGAACGCGGCGACCGCGCGCCGGTGCCCCTCGCGTGCTCCGTGCGGGCAGTCCCCGCAGGTGCAGCCGCCTCCGTGGACACCGACGTGCTCGCCGCCCTGTCTCGCCTCCTGCACCGCCACGCCCGACGCCTGCCTTCCCCATGCCCCGCGGCCCGCGACCCCGGGCCCTCATGTTCGGCGGCCGGCTCCGAAGCCTTTGGCCACCGCCTTGCAACTCCCGTACGACAACAGCGGATTGTGCCCTACGGGACACGGCCCGCGTCCGGCAGGTCTGGTCAGCGCGGGTGAAGTGACGGCCGCCGTGTTGACCCGGCTGCGAGAATTTCCCTATGGCCGAGATCATCCAGCGCGACGGGACCTGGGCCTTCGACGGCACAACGGTCCGGATCACGCCGGGACTTCACCGCTCCGTGCCGCTGTTCCGGCAGACGTACGGGGAGATCACCGTGCCCCTCGAAGCCGTCGCGGGCGTCGTCTACGAACCCGAACGCCGACGTGGCCGCCTGCGGTTGAGGCTGCGCGAGGGTGCCGACCCGCTGCTCCAGGCGACCGGGGACGGCTGCCGGACGCGGCGGATCCGTACCGGCTGCTGGTGGACATCGACCGGTCCGGGGTCGCCGAGTACGTGGCGGAGGAGATCCGGCACGCGCTGCTCCTCGACCAGATCCCCAAGGACCCGACGAAGGCGTATCTGCTGCCCGGCCCGCCGGTTCCGGTCTCGGTGCGGTCGTCGGACGGCACGGTGTCCTTCGACGGCGCGCAGGTGCGGATCGACTGGGCCGACACCTCGGAGCGCGTCAAGCGGGCGACCGGGCCGCGGATCGTCGCCGTGGGCGATCTGGTGCAGGTGGAGTGGCTGCCCAACACCGGTCACGAGGACGGGTTCATGCGGTTCGTGACCCGCGAGACGGTGTTCTCGAAGCTGCCGCCGGAGAAGGACCCGTACGCCCTCGATCTGTGGGGCAGCACCCGCCGGGATCTGCTCACCGCGCTGGTCGCGACGGCGGTGACCTCGCGGTTGCCGCATCCGTCGGCGCGCGGCGAGGGCGAGAGCGACGGCGGGTTCAGGGAGCGTCCGCCGCGGGCGGCCCGTATGCCGCCCCCGGCCGACCATCACGACGTACTCCTGCGCAGGCTGCGGGAGTTGGGGGAGCTGCACCGCGAGGGGGTGCTCACGGACGAGGAGTTCACGATGACCAAGGCGGCGGTGCTGCGGGGTTTCCGGTAGGGACCTCAGCTGAGGAGGTCGGGTTCGCTGCGGCTGATGTCCTGCCACAGGGGCTGGTAGTTGATCCATGCGACGAGGTCGCCGCCGGTCTGTTCGCGGGTGGCGACGGCGAGCTTGTGGTCGATGAGGAGGGGGCGGCCTGCGGCTTTCGCGAGGAGCTGGACCTGCGAGGAACGTTCCATGGACAGGAACCACCAGGCGGCCGCGTCCACCGAGTCGCCCACGGTGAGCAGTCCGTGGTTGCGCAGCACGAGCGCCTTGCGGGAGCCGAGCCCGGCGGCGATCCGCTTGCCCTCCTCGGCGTCGACGGAGACTCCGCTGTAGGCGTCGTAGAGCGCGTGGTCCTCGTAGAAGGCGCAGCTCTCCTGGCTGATCGGGTCGAGGAAGTCGCCGAGGGCGGAGAGCGCGCGGCCGTGCACGGAGTGGCAGTGGGCGACCGCGACGACGTCGGGGCGGGCGGCGTGGACCTGGGAGTGCACGGTGAAGGCGGCCTGGTTCACGTGGTGGCGGCCCTGGAGCACCTGGCCGTCCGAGTTGGACAGCACCAGATCGCTGACGGTGACGTGCCGGAAGGGCATCCCGAAGGGGTTGACCCAGAAGCAGTCGGTGAACTCGGGGTCGCGCGCGGTGATGTGCCCCGAGACTCCGTCCTCGAAGCCGAGCCGGCCGAACAGGCGCAGGGCGCCCGCGAGGCGTTCCTTGCGGTGGCGGCGTTCGTCCTCGACCGACTCGTGCATCGGCGGCATGGCGAACTGCAGCCGGTCGGTGGGCAGGGGGAGGGCGGCGTCGGCCCGTGCATCGGTCCTCCAGCACTGGGTTCCTGGTTACCGGCGGAAGTTACCGTCGGTGAGGCGAAAAGGGCAGTGGTGTTCTGTAAAGATGCGGCACCAAGCGTGCCGGGCGGCCCCTAATCCGGACAGCAGATGTCGGGTATCGGCGGGACAGTGACCGTATGACATCGAACTGGGCCGTATTCGTCGCCGCCGAACCCGAACTCGCCGCGACCGTGGAGAAGCGCTTCGGGGCCTTCACGCACCACACCCTCGCGACCCTGCGCAAGGACGGGTCGCCGCGGACGAGCGGGCTCGAAGTGCGCTTCCTGGACGGGGAGTTGTGGTTCGGGATGATGCCCGGCTCGTTGAAGGCGCTGGATCGGGCGGGATCCGCGGTTCGCGCTCCAGGCGAACCCGGGGCCGGGGACGGAGCTGGGCGGCGGAGACGTACGGATCGGCGGGCGGGCGGTGGAGGTCACCGACCCCGGGGTGAAGGGGGCGTACAGCAAAGAGGTGGAACCGCCGGAGCCGTTCCACCTCTTCCGCACCGAGGTGACGGAGGTCGTGCGGACCTTCGTCGAGGACGAGACGTATCTCGTCACTCAGGTCTGGCATCCCGGGGCGCCGGTGCGCACACTCCGGAGACGGTGACGGTGGGGACTACTCCCACTCGATGGTCCCCGGCGGCTTCGAGGTGACGTCGAGGACGACACGGTTGACGTCGGCGACCTCGTTCGTGATGCGGGTGGAGATCTTCGCGAGGACCTCGTACGGCAGGCGGGACCAGTCGGCGGTCATCGCGTCCTCGGAGGAGACCGGGCGCAGGACGATCGGGTGGCCGTAGGTGCGGCCGTCGCCCTGGACGCCGACGCTGCGGACGTCCGCGAGGAGGACCACCGGGCACTGCCAGATGTCACGGTCGAGACCGGCCGCGGTCAGTTCCTCGCGGGCGATCGCGTCGGCCTCGCGGAGCAGGTCGAGGCGGTCCTTGGTGACCTCGCCGACGATCCGGATGCCCAGGCCGGGGCCGGGGAAGGGCTGGCGTTGGACGATCTCGTCCGGCAGGCCCAGCTCCTGGCCGACCATCCGGACCTCGTCCTTGAACAGCTTGCGCAGCGGCTCGACGAGCTGGAACTCGATGTCCTCGGGCAGGCCGCCCACGTTGTGGTGGGACTTGATGTTGGCCGTGCCGGTGCCGCCGCCGGACTCGACGACGTCCGGGTAGAGCGTGCCCTGCACCAGGAACGCGACCTCGGGGCCCTCGTCCGCGATGATCTCGGCCTGCGCCTGCTCGAAGACGCGGATGAACTCCCGGCCGATGATCTTCCGCTTCTGCTCCGGGTCGGAGACCCCCGCGAGCGCGGTCAGGAAGCGCTCCTCGGCGTCCACGACCTTCAGCTGTACGCCGGTCGCGGCGACGAAGTCCTTCTCGACCTGCTCGGTCTCCCCCTTGCGCATCAGGCCGTGGTCGACGTAGACGCAGGTCAGCTGGGAGCCGATGGCCTTCTGGACCAGGGCCGCCGCCACCGCGGAGTCGACACCGCCGGACAGACCGCAGATGGCGCGCTTGTCGCCGACCTGCTCGCGGATCAGGGCGACCTGCTCGTCGATGACGTTGCCGGTGGTCCAGTCCGGGGTGAGGCCCGCGCCGCGGTACAGGAAGTGCTCGAGCACCTGCTGGCCGTGCGTGGAGTGCATCACCTCGGGGTGGTGCTGGACGCCGTAGAGCTTCTTCTCGTCGTTCTCGAAGGCGGCGACCGGGACGACGTCCGTGGACGCGGTGACCGTGAAGCCCTCGGGGCGGCGGAGCAGGCGTCGCCGTGCGACATCCACACCGACTGCTCGACCGGGGTGCCTTCGAAGAGGGTGGAGGACGCCTTGAGACGTGCAGTTCCGTACGGCCGTACTCGCGGGCGCCGGTGTTGTCGACGGTCCCGCCGAGGGTCGTGGCCATCAGCTGGAAGCCGTAGCACATACCGAAGACGGGGACGCCGGCCTCGAAGAGGGCGCGGTCCAGGCGGGGGCGCCCTCCGCGTACACCGACGAGGGGCCGCCGGAGAGGATGATCGCCGCCGGGTTCTTGGCGAGCATCTCCGCGACCGGCATGGTGCTCGGCACGATCTCGCTGTAGACCCGGGCCTCGCGGACGCGGCGGGCGATGAGCTGGGCGTACTGCGCGCCGAAGTCGACGACCAGGACGGTGTCGGGGGCGGGGTCGCTGCTGACACGGGGCCTTCCGGCGGTTGGGCGGGGTTCTGGTCATCGATTCTAACGGGGCTCGGGTGGGGCACCTGGTCGTCCCTGCGGGCTCCGCCCCGGACCCCGGGCCGATGTCCACCCACCACCGTCTCGGTGGGCTGCGAGGGTGCCGTACTGCCCCCGGCTCGGCAAGCCTCACGAACACCCCGACAACGCCCTGCCTCGCGGCCCGCACAGCCACCCCGAACCCCGAATCCGTCCTGTGCCATACTCGCCCCATGCTCACGCACCCGACCTACCTCTTTACCTATGGCAACCGGCCCGCCGGCTGCCATGGTCGTGCTGCTTGAGCTACTGACAAGCGACTTCCCAGGCGCCCCGGGCCGACAGGTCCGGGGCGCCTGTTGTTTTCCCGGATCCGTCGCCCCGGGGTACCGCGTCCGTATCCGACAAGGAGCCCCCGATGACCGCCGCCACGACCACGCCGACGACCACTCCCGAGCAGACGATCACCGAAGCCCGCGCCCGTATCGACGCCCCGACGACGACCGCATCATCGGGTTGATCCAGGAACGGGTCGCCGTCTCGGCCGTGGTGCAAGAGACCCGGATCGCGTCCGGCGGACGGCGGGTGAGCCTCACCCGGGAGAACGAGATCCTCCGGCACTACAGCGACGCGCTCGGCAAGCCCGGTACCGCCCTCGCGATGACGCTGCTCGAACTGTCCCGGGGTCGTATCTGAGTTCGGGCCCGCTCTCACCCGTACGGCGCGTGACCGGCCCGCGAACCGCTTCGTTGGTGCTGGTGTCCGTGCCAGCCAGGGGCGGGCCCGAAAGAACCACGCGTGGCTCGCTGGGGCGATGAGACGTACGGAACGTGCCGTGCGTCGTGGGACCTCGCTCAGGGTCGTGACCGGACGGCAGGGGACAGCAGCCCGGTCACCCAAGAGAACGGTCGGTCCCGGGACGCCCGGGGCCGCCCGGCGGAAACTGCAAAATGCACAAAGCCGGATCGAACGGTTGCGGAGGCCGCGTCCATCCAGCACGATGCGTAGAGGGCTCCGGAGGCTTCACAGCCCCCAAGTCCCTGAGCAGACAACCGTATTGCAGTGCACTGTCCCCCGCCAAAGGTCGAGACCAAGCGTGCGCCCCGTGTGCGCCGGGGCGCCGACCCAGGGCACGTGAGACAAGCGGCGCAACCCCCCGGCGCCGCTCCCCAGGCACCGGCGCTGCCCTGACGTCGGTGCTGACGCAGAAGGGCCCCGCGGCTCCGTCCCGCGGGGCCCTTCGCCTGCCCCCGGCCGACCTTCGCCGCGACGCGGTCAAGTGCGGCTTCGCGCCGCTAAGTTCGGCTCACCGTCCCGCACGTCTCGTTCTCGCCCCCGGCGCCGAGGTCCCTTGCTCCGGTCGTACGGATCCGTCGTCGGACCGGACGGCTCCGGCCCGCTGGGCTCCGACGTGGAGGGCGACGAGAACTCCGGGTGGAAGTAGCCGTCGTAGACGTCGCAGGCGCTGTTGCCGAAGTCCGAGTCGTAGCGGTCGACGCTGAGGCGGCCGGACGTGACCTGGTAGCGGGCCGGGTCGAGGAGTTCGAGGTCGATCACGCGGCGGACGATGGTGCGGGTGACCTCGGTGGAACCGTTCGTGCGGACGACCGGGTACACGAAGGTGTAGTCGGTGTGGATCACGACGCCGGAGTGCTCGCCCTCCTTGAAGGTGATCCGGCCGCGGGTCTTCACGACGTCACCGACGAGCCGTACGTCCTCGGGGTCGAAGCGGCTGAACAGATTCAGCGGGTCGTGGGCCTTCGCCGGGGACTTCAGGGAGGTGTTCAGATCCGCGATCATCCCGGGCTGTTGGGGTCGAGCACGGAGAGCGCGGCGGCCGGGCGGGTGCCGGCGAGCGTCTTCGGGTTCAGGTTGGCGTCGACGAGGAGCTTCTCGGCCTGTTTCAGGGCGAGTTGGACCTGGCTCTTGGAGAACACGCCCACCGCCTTGGCCGGCGGCAGGACGATACCGGCCGCGCCGTCCGCCCAGCTCAGCGCGGGTGAACCGGCGAACGGCCGGTCCAGCGTGGGGTTTCGGGGTCCACCGCGGAGGGCGCGGCGGTCGGCGCCGCGGTCTCCGGCGCGAGCGGGGACGCGACGGCGTCGGGGCTGCCGTTGCCGCCCTTGCCGCCCTTGTCGAAGGGGTCGCCGGGGATGATCGACGGTTTCATCGCGACCACGACGACGGCCACGGCGAGCGGGAGGCCGACGACGGCCCACGCACGGCGCTTGCGCTGGGCCCGCCCGTTCATCTCCTGCCAGGCCGGACCGGTGCGCCAGCCCGGAGGCTCCTCGCCCTTGCCCGGCTTCAGCCGGCCGGTCACCTCACGGTTGCGGGCGGACGGTTCCCTGGGAGCGGAGGCGCGGATCTCGCGCTCCGTGTCACGGGCGAACTGTTCCCAGACATCGTCAGGGATCTCCGGGTGCGAGGGCGGTTCCTCGGCGGGCTTGTCAGACACGTCCCCAAGTTCTAGACGTACCGAAAGCCCGTTCACAAGGTGAACCCAGGTGTGACACAGCCCACATAAGAATTCGGTGAGAGTGGGTACAACCGTTCTCACCATTCCCGTGTCTTACCTGCGTAATCAAGGGCCACACCCGCGCCCCACACGCGGAGCCCTCCGCCCAGCGTGCTGCACACTGCCGCAGCACACCGGACTTCTCGAGGACTTCATGAAGCTGCGCCGCGCCATGGCCGCGGCGGCCGCGACGGCCGCCATCGCTCCCCTTGCCCTGCTCTCCGCGCCCGCCGCGTTCGCGGAGGAGTCGCCGTCGGCGAGCCCCAGCGAGAGTGTGAGCGAGTCGGCGTCCGCGTCGCCGTCGGACTCGCCCTCCGCGTCGCCGTCCGACTCCGCGTCGCCGTCCGCCAGCACCCTGCCGAGCGACTCGGCCAGCCCCTCCGCGAGCACCAGCGCGTCCACGTCTGCCACGCCGTCGACGTCGGCCGAGCCGAGCGGGGAGCCGACCGACCCGGACGTGCCGTTCTGCGAGGACATCGACGAGGACTTCTCCACCGCCAAGGTGTCCGCGGACATCAAGGGCCTGCCGGGCAAGATCGTCGCGGGTGACGGTTTCCACAACTTCAAGCTGACCGTGACGAACGACTCGAAGACCACGGTCGACGGCGTCGCCTTCTACGCCGAGGTCGAGAACTACGAGCTCGACGAGTCGAAGTACCTCAGCCCGTACGTCGACCTGGAGTTCAAGAACCCCGAGTCCGGCAAGTGGGACCGGATCGGCAACGACGAGTGGGCCGGTGACTACTTCTTCTACGTCAACGCCCTGAAGTCCGGGAAGAGCGAGACCGTCGACCTGCGCGTCAGCATCAGCGCGAAGGCCCCGGCGGGCGACGCCTACTCCTTCGGTTCCGGCGCCTACCTCGACAACGTCAAGGGCCAGGACTGCATCGCCGAGGGCTGGGCGCAGTACGACTTCCAGGTCCTGAAGGCCGGTACCTCGAACACCGACCCGGGCACCGCCACCCCGAGCACCGGTGACAAGGACACCTCGGTGAAGAAGCCGCAGGGCGAGGTCTCCGACCTCCCGACCGGCAACCTCGCCGAGACCGGCTCCAGCTCCGCACTCCCGGTGATCGGCCTCGTGGGCGGCGCCGCCGTCGTCGCGGGTGCCGCCGCGGTGGTCATGGTGCGTCGGCGCAAGAGCGGGGCGAGCGCGTAACACGTAGCTCGGCACGAGGAAGGACCTGCGCTCGGAGGGGGCGCAGGTCCTTCTGTCTGTACCGGCACCTGCGACAAGTGCCGCCGCTCTCATGCGAGTTGAGCATCTCCTACGAGGTGGACATCTCCTACGACTTCGGCGGCACCGTCGGCATCCCCAGGAACGGCAGCTTCAGCTCCCCGAACGCGCCCTCGGGGACGGCCGGTTGACGCGGCTCCACCGGCTTCAGGCGTTCGTACGACAGCCCTTGCTCGGGGCGCGGGTCCTGCTCGCCCTTGTTGGGCCAGTACGACATCGCCCGCTCGGCCTGTGCCGTGATGGTGAGGGACGGGTTGACGCCGAGGTTCGCGGAGACCGCCGAGCCGTCGACGACCGAGATACCGGCATGGCCGTAGAGCCGGTGGTACGGATCGATGACGCCCGTCTCGCGGGAGGCGCCGATGGGGCAGCCGCCGAGGAGGAAGTGGGCGGTGAGCGGGGTGCCCATGAGTTCGCCGACGTTCGAGCCCGGGAAGCCGTTGATCTCGGCGGCGATGGCGGCCGCGCCCTCCGAAGCCGCCCTGATCTGCTTGGGGTTAGGGGCGCCATGACCCTGACGGGCCGTCAGCAGCCCTTTCCCCACGCCGTCCGGTTTCAGGTACGTCGTCAGGGAGTTGTCCAGCGACTGCATCACCAGGCCGATGATGGTCCGCTCCGACCAGCGGCGGTTGGAGAGCGAGCGCAGGACCAGCAGCGGGTGCTTTGCCGCGTTCGCCAGCCAAGCCAGTGCCCTCGACGAGCCCTCCGCGTACGGGACTTGGAGGATGGAGAGGCCGCCCATCGAGTTGGAGCCCTTGCCGTACCGGACCGGTTCGATGTGGGTGTTCTCGTCCGGGTGGATCGAGGACGTGATGGCGACCCCGCGCGTGAAGTCGACCTGCGCGGTGCCGGTCGCCTTGCGGTACCGCCGGCCGGTCGTCTGCGCGCCGACCAAGGCCTCCGAGTTGGTGCGGGTCAGCTCGCCCAACTTCTCGGAGAGGTAAGGCAGTTGTCCGCCCGCCTTCATGCGGTGCAGCAGGGTCTGGGTGCCGTAGGTGCCGGCGGCGAGGACGACACGGCGGGCCTTGAAGGTGCGGCCCTTCGACGACTTCCTCGCGTCCGTGGGCAGGGTCGCCACCGCGTAGCCGCCCTGCGAGTCGTCCGTGACCGACACGACCGTCGTCATCGGGTGGACCGTCGCGCCCGCCTTCTCGGCCAGGTGGAGGTAGTTCTCGTTCAGGGTGTTCTTCGCGCCGTGACGGCAGCCGGTCATGCACTCGCCGCACTCGGTACAGGCCCTGCGGGGCCGGGCCCGCGCCGCCGAAGTACGGGTCGGCGACCTGTTCACCGGGGCGGGCCTTCGCCGTTCCCCGGCGTCCTTGCCGTCGCCGAAGAAGACGCCGACCGGGGCCATGTGGAAGGTGTCTCCTACGCCCATGCGCTGTGCGGCGGCCTTCAGGTGGACGTCCGACGGGGTCATCGTCGGGTTGAGGCGTACGCCGAGCATGCGGCGGGCCTGGTCGTAGTACGGGGTCAACTCCTCTTCCCAGTCGGTGATGTCGCGCCACTGGGGTCCTCGAAGAACGGCTTCGGGGGACGTAGAGGGTGTTGGCGTAGTTCAGGAGCCGCCGCCCACGCCTGCGCCGGCCAGGACCATGACGTTGCCGAGGAGGTGGATGCGCTGGAGGCCGTACATGTTGAGCTTGGGGGCCCAGAGGTAGTTCTTGAGGTCCCAGGAGTTTTGGGGGAGCGTCGAGGCGGTGAAGCGGCGGCCTGCCTCCAACACCCCTACCGTGTAGCCCTTTTCGGTCAGGCGCAGGGCAGTCACCGAGCCGCCGAAGCCTGAGCCGACGACTATGACGTCGTAGTCGTAGGTGTCCTGGGGCACGGGGTCTCCTCTTTGAGTTCGCGTGCAGGTCGTCTGTGGCTGGTCGCGCTCACGCGGCGGAGCCGCATATCGATGCAGCCCCGCGCCCCTGAACGCGACTCACCTGAGTCGGAATGCCTTCATCGCGCGCAGGCTGCGGCTCATGAACTGCGCGTAGGCCTCGTCGGTGATTCCCAGGGACGGGGCCATCGGCAACAGGCGTTGCTGGGCGATGGTTTGGGCCTCTGTGTACTTGAGGATGCCCTCGGAGCCGTGGCGGCGGCCCAGGCCGGAGTCCTTCATGCCGCCCATCGGGGACTGGACGCTGCCGTAGGCGGAGGCGTAGCCCTCGTTGACGTTGACCGTGCCGGTGCGCAGGCGGGCGGCGATGGCGCGACCGCGGCTGCCGTTCTTCGTCCAGACGGAGGAATTGAGGCCGTACGGCGTGGAGTTGGCCTCCTCGACCACCTCGTCCTCCGTCGTGAAGCGGTACACGGAGACGACCGGACCGAAGGTCTCCTCGGCGCAGACGGCCATGGGGGCCTCGACACCGTCGAGGATGGTCGGCTCGAAGAAGTACGGGCCGACGTCCGGGCGGGCGACGCCGCCGGCCAGCACCTTCGCGCCCTTGGCGATCGCCTCGTCCACGTGCCGGGTCACGGACTCCAACTGCCGCTCCCCGCGAGCGATCCCATGTCCGCGCCGTACGCGAGGGACGTGCCGAGGCGCATCGCCTTGGTGCGGGCGGCGAAGCGCTCGAGGAAGGTGTCGGCGATCGACTCGTGGACGTACAACCGCTCGATGGAGACGCAGAGTTGGCCGGCGGAGGAGAAGCAGGCGCGGATCGCGCCGGCCGCCGCCTTCTCGATGTCGGCGTCCTCCAGGACCACCATGGCGTTCTTTCCGCCGAGTTCGAGGGAGACGCCGACCAGCCGGGCGGCGGCGGCCTGCGCGACCTCCTCGGCCGGTGCCGGTGCGGTGGAGCCGGTGAACGAGACGTAGTCGGCGTGCTTGACGACCTCGGGGCCGACGACCGGGCCCTCACCGAGGACGACCTGGAAGACCCCGGCGGGCAGACCGGCCTCGATGAGGAGGTCACGGGCCCAGAGGGCGGTCAGGCAGGTCTCGGTGTCGGGCTTCATGACGACCGCGTTGCCCGCCGCGAAGGCCGGGAGCGCGTCGCCGACGGAGAGCTCGAACGGGTAGTTCCAGGGGGCGATCTGCCCAACTACCCCGCGCGGATGCCGGAGTTCGGTGACCTTGGTGAGGGTCGGGACGGCGCCGGTGTGCCGCTTCGGCTTGAGGTAGGCGGGGGCCTTGCGGCCGTAGTGGCGGGCCGCGACGGCGACGGCCTGCACCTCCTCGTGCGCGTGCAGCCGCGCCTTGCCGGTCTCCAGCTGGATCAGGTCGAGGACCTCGGCCTGCCGGGCCAGCACCAGATCGTGGAAGCGGAGCAGGACCGCCGCGCGCTGCCGTACCGGCGTCTGTGCCCACAGGGCCTGCGCGGCACGGGCCGCGTCGAAGGCCTTCGCCACGTCCTCGGGGTGGACTCGGGCAGGTCCGCGAGCTTCTCGCCGGTGAACGGCGAGTGGTTGGCGGTCCGGCCGGAGCCGACCACACCCTTCGTGAGCTGGGCGACCAGCTCCGGGGTGACCACATCGGCGGCGGTACGGGCGCCTGTGGGGGCCGGCGCGAGGGGTTCGTGCCGGTCGTCGTTTCCGTGCCGGTCTTTTCCAGGGCCTGCGAGTCCGTCATGTGCCGCAGGGTATGCCGCTACGACGGGTTTGGGTACCCGTCGGTAATCGGGATTCACGCAGTACTCACATCACGCCAGTGATCACTGGCAACGAATGCCCTGATCAGGGCGTTGTACGGGGATGATCACCCCGGAATCGCCATCGAATCACTTTCCCGCAAGGGTGAGTCGGTCACGGGCGCCCTTGAACAGCGCCGTCCCCCTCTTCTCGTCCGGGGTGCCCTTGGGCATGTCCACGCGCAGTTCGTACATACGGCCGTCCGCGGTGCGGATGATCAACGCCATGACGCGGGTCGGACCGCCGGAGCCGCCCTGGACGGTGTCGGCGAGCACCGCGTCCTTGTTCCCCGGAAGCTCGTGCGCGTGTACTGCGGATTCGACGTCCCCTGCGTCAGGGCGTGCGCCTCGGTGAGGGGGAGGCGGTGGTCCCGGTCCGTTCGGTGAGGCGGACGCGGAGAGCGCCGGTGGCGGTGGTGGCGTAGGTGACCACGCGGGTGCCGGAATCCGTCTGCTCGGCGACGCGCTTGTACGGGGACGGGAGGTAGAGGACCGCGGACAACTCCCGTTCCGAGTGGGCGATCCACGGACGGCTCGCCTCGGTGTCGGCTGTGTCGAGGAGGTTGTCGACGACGGTGCCGAAGACCAGGCCTGCCAGGAGGAGGGCACCGAGGGCGAGGAGGAGAGGGCGGCCCCAACGCAGGTGCCGAGGACGGGACTTGGGGGCTGATATGGGTTCGGGTGCGGGTTCGAGGCCGGGTGTGGGTGTGGGTGTGGGTTCAAGGTCCGGTGCGGGTGCGGGTGCAGACTCGGGCTCCGCTACGACGGCTTCGGCGCCGGGCGCCTCCGCGGACGGCTCCGCGGACGCCTCCTCGGGCACCCCCTCCGGCATCCCCGCAGGCACCGCGTCCGGCACCGCATCACGCGGAACCGTGATGACCGGCGGCTCCGGTACGTCCTTCCCCTCGGCCACGGCATCCAGTACCGCGCCGACCTCCTCCGCCCCGGGCCGCGCCTCCGGCTCCCGCGCCAGCATCCGCGGGATCAGCGGTCCGAGGGGGCCCGCGCGGGTCGGTTCGGGCGGATCGCCCGCGAGGATCGCGCCGAGAGTGGACTCAACGGTCGTACGGCGAAAGGGAGATGCTCCTTCGACGGCCGCGTACAGCAGGACGCCCAGGGACCACAGGTCGGAGGCCGGACCGCCCGCCCCCGCGCCCGTGCCGGACATGCGCTCGGGGGCGATGAACTCGAGCGAGCCTGAACTCCCCGCTGGCGGTGAGGGATTCCTCGCCCTGGATGTGGGCGATGCCGAAGTCGGTGAGGACAACGCGGTCGTGCGGGCCGAGGAGGACGTTGGCGGGTTTGACGTCCCGGTGCACGATCCCGACGGAGTGCGCGGCGCACAGGGCGCCGAGGACGGCACGGCCGATGCGGGCGGCTTCGGCGGGGGCTACGGGGCCGCGTCCGAGCAGTTCGTGCAGGGACTCGCCGCGCACCAACTCCATGACGATCCACGGGAGTTCGTCCTCGATGACGACATCGTGGATGGCGACGGCGGAGGGGTGGTCGACCCGGGCGGCGGCGCGGGCCTCGCGGTAGAGCCGGTGGGAGGCGCGCTGGAACTCCTCGTCCGCCGGGTCACCGGGCAACCTGGGCTGTTTCACGGCGACTTCGCGGTCCACGAGTTCGTCGAACGCCCGCCATACGGTGCCCATGCCGCCGGAGCCGATCCGTTCGAGCAGCCGGTAGCGACCGCCGACCAGACGTCCGTCGCGCACCTGTTCGCCGACTTCGCTCATGCCCCATCAGTACCGTGCCGGATGCGGCCTTGCCGACGCGCGCCCTACTTCCCGAGCATCAGCGTGTCGCCCACCCGCCGCACCTCCGCGACCCCGGTACCGCCGAAGTGCGCCGGGATCACCAACTCCCCCTCTTCAGCGGCCCGTTCGAGCACGCGCCGCCGACTCCGCGCGGCCTGCCCGGGATCGAGGCAGAAGCAGCTGCTGCACTCCGGATGCGCGATCTGGACGGGACTGTGCAGCAAGTCCCCGACGAACACGGCCCGTTCACCGCCGGAGGCGACTCGGAGGACGGACGAACCCGGGGTGTGCCCCGGCGCGGACTCCAACGTCAGGTGCTCGTCGACGCGGTGCGTGCCGTCCCACAGGGTGGCCAACCCGGCGCGGTGCACGGGCGCGACGCTGTCCTCGTAGATCAGCCGGTCGTCGGGGCGTACCGCACCGCCGTAGTTGTTCGCGGGCCCGAAGTGGAAGTCGTCGGCGGCGGGGAGGAGATAGCGCGCGTTGGGGAACAGCGGAACCCAACTCCCCTTCACGTCATGGGTGTTCCAGCCGACGTGGTCACCGTGGATGTGCGTGTTGACGACGATGTCCACGTCCTCCGGCCGGACGCCGGCCCGCGCGAGCCGCCCCGGGAGGTCGCCCCGGCTCATGTGGAACAACGGATTGCCGGGCCGCTCCCTGCCGTTGCCGACCCCGGTGTCCACGAGCACGGTCAGCCCGGCGCTGCGCACCACCCACGTCTGGAGCGCCACGACCGCGCGGTCGGTCTCGGGCTCCCAGTGGTCGGGGGCGAGCGTGTCGCGATGGTCCTCCCACACCTCGGGCGGCACGTCCGGGACGAGGGTGCGGGCGGGGGCGAAGGGCCGCGCCCACTCGACGACACGGACGACGTCGACGTCACCGATGGTCAGGGTCTGTGTGTTGTCCTCGGTCATGAGAACAAGCGTAGGGAGGATGCCGTGAGCTTCTCAATGCGTGATCGGCTCATAAGAATACGCATGCGGCTCACCACAGCTCCCCGGCGTAACCTGGCCGGATGGACGTGGTGAGCGACGCGATCTCCGCCGTACGAACCGGGCGGCCCTCCTCCAACCGGCTTCGGGTGGGCGGCAGTTGGTGCACGCGGCTGGCGCCGTACGAGGGGGCCGGGTTCCATGTCGTGCTCGCGGGCGGGTGCTGGCTGGTGCCGGAGACGGGCGGGGAGCCGGTGACACTGGGCGCGGGGGACGTCGTACTGCTGCCGCACGGGGCGGGGCATGTGCTGGCGGACTCGCCCGGGGACACGGCGGGGCGGTGCCGTTCGAGGAGATGCGACGGCCGGACGGGCGCGGAAACGGGCGGGAGGTCGAGTTGTTGTGCGGGAAGTACCGGCTGGACCGGAGCCGGACGCATCCGCTGATGGCGGAGCTGCCGGAGGTCGTCCACCTGCCGAACCGGGTCGGCCGCCACCCCGAACTCCGTTCCGCCGTCGACCTGTTGGCGAACGAGTTGGACGAACGGCGGCCGGGGGCCTGCCTCGCGCTGCCGAGTCTCCTCGATCTGCTGCTGATCTACATGGTGCGGGCGTGGATGTCCGAGGCGGAGACGGGGAGTTGGCCGTCGGTGCTGAACGACCCGGTGACGACGGCCGCGCTGCGCGCCCTGCACTCGGACCCGGCCGCGCCCTGGACCAACGACCGCCTGGCCGCGGCGGCGGGTGTGTCCCGGGCGACGCTGGCCCGCCGGTTCACCGCGCTGGTGGGGCGGGCGCCGATGGCGTATCTGACCTGGTGGCGGCTGACGTTGGCGGCGACCCGGCTGCGTGACACGGACGACTCGCTGACGACGGTGGCCCGGGAGGCGGGGTACGGCAGCCCGTACGCCCTGTCGCACGCCTTCAGCCGGGAGTTCGGGGTGACGCCGGGCAAGTACCGGGTGGGGGCAGGCAGTTCATAGCCCCGGGCTTCGCCGTCAGGCTCGTCGTCGTACTCCTCCGCGAGCCGCAGCCCGAGATCGGACTCCCACTCCAGGGCCCACCGCCGCAACCCCGCGATCTCGTCGGCGTCGAGCCCGTGCGCCCCGAACTCGTCATCGCTGACCCACACGACACTCTCCAGACGGTCACGCAGGTGGAAGAGGTCGAAGTCCGTGCCGTCGGCCCGGAGGCCCAACTGCTCCAGTTCTACCGTTGAGTAGTGGCGGCGTGCTGCGTACACGTCGACCACGTCGGCCGGCAGACCGCGGTCAGCGAGCGCGCGCACGCTCATGACCGCGAGGTCGGCGGCCTCCGTACCGTCGCTCACAGCCTGTCGACGTCCAGGTTCGCGATCGCCGCCTTCGCCACCTCGCGGCCCCGGGCCGTGAAGTCGCCGTCGCCGGGGTAGCTGACCGTGAGGCGGTACATGTTGCCGGAGGTGGTCTTGTAGTAGAGGATCTGGACCTCGCGGGGGCGGGGGTACTGGCTGTCGTCGGTGTCGTAGACGAGCGTGTTCGTGGCGGCCGGCCTGCCGCGGTAGGTGCCCGTGGGCTTGGTGTCCGTCTTCGGGTTCTCCGGCATGTCGAGGCTGGAGCTGCCGCTCTGCTTGAAGTCGCCGTTGTCGTCGTACATTTGGGCCGCGGCGGAGTCCTTGATCTCGCCGAGGGTGTCCTCGGACTTCTTCACTAGGGTCAGGCCGACCGAGATGCTCCCGCTCCAGTCGGTGTACGTGATCCAGTGGCCCTTGTCCGTCTTGCGGTCGGGGGCGCCGCGCTGGTACTTGGCGGGGACGGCGAGCGTCGCCGCCACGTCCGTCTCGTGGTGCTTGCTCCAGCCGTCGGGGAGTGTCCGCGATCCGGCGAACGGGTTCGCGATCAGCAGACACGCCGTCACCGCCGCCACGACGACCAGCGAACCGAGCCCGAACCACGCTTTGCGGCGCGGGAGTTGTCTCCGCCCGGGACCTTCGACGTACCGGACCTCCTGTGTCGGCACCGGTGCCGGCGGGTTCGCCACCGATGCGAGGACGGCGCGCACCTGAGCCGCGTTCGGGCGGTTCGAGGCGTCCTTGGCGAGGAGGGCGGTGATGAGGTCGGCGAGCGGGCCCGGGGCCGAAGTCGGCGGGGCGGGCGCCGAGTTGAGGACCGACTGGAGGGTGGCGGGGGTGTTGCTGCGGCGGAACGGGGAGACGCCCTCCGTCGCCGCGTACAGGACCACGCCGAGGGACCAGAGGTCGGACGCGGGGCCGGGCCGCTGGCCCAACACCCGCTCCGGGGCGATGTATTCGGGCGAGCCGACGAAGCCGCCGGTGTCCGTCAGGTTGGTCTCGCCCTCGATCTGCGCGATGCCGAAGTCGGTGAGGACGACCCGGTCGTGGCGGCCCAGCAGGACGTTGTCCGGCTTCACGTCACGGTGCAGGACGCCCGCCGCGTGGGCCGCTTCGAGGGCGCCGAGCACCTGGAGGCCGATGCGGGCCGCGTCCCGCGCGTCGAGGGTGCCCTCCTGCAACGCGTCGCCCAGCGAGCGGCCGGTCACCAGCTCCATCACGATCCACGGCTGACCGTCGACGACGGCCACATCGTGCACGTTCACGACGGCCGGGTGATCGAGCCGGGCCGCCGCGCGGGCCTCGCGGCGCATCCGCTCGAAGGCCTTCTCCCGTTCGCGTTCGGGAAGGTGGTCCGGGACGCGCGGTTCCTTCACGGCGACCTCGCGGTCCACCGTCTCGTCCTTGGCGCGCCACACCGTGCCCATACCGCCGTGCCCGAGCTTGCCGAGCAGCCGGTACCGGCCGGCTATGAGGCGTCCGGTGCGGGGGTCGGGCGCCTGGGCCCGCGCCGAACTCGGCGTCGCATAGGGGTTGTTCGGGTGCGGCACGACCGCGGGCGCGGTGGCAGGCGTAGGTGCGCCCGCAGGCCTGGGCGCGGACCGGTCCCCGCGAGGGTTCGGTGGTTGCAGAGCAAAGCTCGTCGGCTCGTCGGCTCCGTGTCGGGCTCCCCGTTGCTGCTCATGCGTCCATCCATATCGCGCCGGACGCCGCCCTATCCACCTCTGATGCTTTCCGGTCACAGACCCGTGACCGAGCGCGCGACTTATCGCCCGTTACGTGCCTGCGGCCTCACGCGCGGGCGAAGGTGTCCAGCGCGACGTCGAAGTACTCCTTCGCCTCCCGCACCTTCCCGACCGGCGCGGACACCCACACGTCGTACAGGCGGCCGTTCTCCTCCCAGCACATGTCGTAGGTGTGCCGGGGTCCCTCCGCCGTGCTGAAGCCGTTCCAGGTGAACTCCCAGAGTGCGGCGGGGTGTCCGGCGTGCGTGGTGTCGGTGACCTTGCCGTCGTGGTAACCGGGGTTCGTGGACTCCCCGTTGGCCGCAGCGCTCTTCATCACCGCGAGCGGGCCGCCCTGTTGGGGGTCGGACATCCTGATGCCGAGCCGGAAGGTCTCCCCGGCGACATGTAGAAGATGCGCTCCCCCTGCGGCACCCGCACGAAGTCCTCCGGTACGGCGAGGGAGAAGCCGTCGGGGTCATGGGCGATGCGGTAACCGGAGGGCGCGGTCGGGGTGTTGGGCGTACCGGTACTCGCCGCGGGCGTGGTGGGGGTGTCGGCCGGGGTCGAGGGCTTGGGCGACGGTGACGGCGTGCCGGCGCTCGCGGACGTCAGCGGCGCCGAACTCGTGGGCGCCTCCCCCGTTACTGTCGTTCCCCCGCGTCAACAGCGCCACCGCCGACACCCCGGCCCCCGCCAGCGCCGCGACCAGCAACGCGGCCACGAGCACCCCGCGCGTGGAACGCCGAGAGGTCTGCTCGGCCGTAGAGGATGCGGGCGAAGGGGGAGGGGTGCCGGGGTGGCACCAAATCCCGTCGGGGAACGTCCCGTTGGGTCGGGGTGTATCCGGGGTCGGTCTTCCCGGGTGGCCGGATGTCGCCCTGGGGTGCCGCCCCGTCGACGCGCCCGCCGCCTTCGGCGTCCGCCCGGTGTCCAGGAACGCGCGCAGCATCCGCTCCGCCTCGGCCGCCTCCAGCCGCCGTTCCGGATCGCGTTCGAGGAGTCCGCGTATGACGGGCAGCAGGGGCCGGGCCTGTTCCGGCGGGCGGATCTCGTCGACGACGACCGCATGCAGGATGCCGCCCAACGAGTCGCGGCGGAACGGCGATTCACCGCTCAGCACCGTGCACAGCAGCGCGCCCAGCGACCACAGGTCGGACTCCGGACCGGTCCGCACGCCCGACATCCGCTCCGGCGCGGTGTACTCGGGCGAGCCGACGAACGCGCCACTCTCGGTGAGCGTCGTCGCGCCCGCGACCTGCGCGATGCCGAAGTCGGTGAGCACGACCCGCTCCGGGCCGTCCTCGTCGGTGGCGGTCTGGAGCAGCACGTTGGCCGGTTTGATGTCGCGGTGCAGGACGCCCGCCGCGTGCGCCGTGCGCAGCGCGCCGAGCAGGGCGATGCCGATCCGGGCTGCCTCGGCGGCGTCGACCGGGCCGCGTGCGGAGATCCGCTCGGCGAGCGAGCCGCCGTCGACCAACTCCATGACGATGTACGGCCGTTCGTCCTGCTCGACGACGTCGTGGACGACGATGATGTGCGGGTGGCGCAGTTGCGCGACCGCCCGCGCCTCGCGCAGGGTGCGGTCGCGCTGCTGGCGGGCCTCCTCCTCGGAGAGGGAGTCGTCCTGGGCGATCTCCTTCACCGCGACCTGCCGGCCCAGGAGTTGGTCGGCCGCCCGCCACACGACGCCCATGCCGCCGCGCCCGAGCCGCTTCTCCAGTCGGTAACGCCCCGCGATGACGCGGGCGTTGTCCCCCGGTCCCCATGCGCACCATCATGACGCAAGCGGAAGCGGTCAGCCCGAGCCGGGACTCCAGCTCTGCAGGACCGACTTGAACTGCGCGCTGGTCGTCGCCCAGTCGGCGGCAGGCGCCGACATGTAGATCGCGTACTCGACGCCGTCACGGGACATGTACGTCTCCTCGATGGCGCGCCGCGGTCCCGGGAACGGCGTGTCCTTCGACTGCGCGGTCCAGGTGTAGTCCCACAGGGAGCCCGGACGGTCGCGGTAGGTGTTCGCCTCCAGGGTCACGCGGTTGTAGTCGACCAGCCGCTGGAGCTGTACTTCCAGGTCGAGTTGGTGGGCGTTCGCGGTGGGGAAGTCCGGGGAGGTGTCGATGGCTATGCGGACGAAGTGCTTGCCGTTGTCGGGCGTGTAGTCGACCTGCTTGATGCCGCCGGAGTCGCCGTAGACCTTCCGCGCCCAGCCCTTGGGGAGGGATATGTCGAAGCCCCAAGGGTCGTGGTACACCTGCCAGTTGGCGGGGCCCGAACTGTGCGGGCTCGGCGTGGTGCTCTGCGAGACCGAGGAGCCCGGGTGCCGCCGCCCTGGTCCTGATCCCGGTCCTGATTCCACTTCTGCAGCCCCAGCGCCGTACCGCCGCCGACGAGCGCGGCGACGACGATCACGAGGACGACCGAGCGGAGCCGTCGGCGCTTCGGCGGCGCGGCCGACCCGGGAGGCGCGAGGGAGACGGGCGGTGTGTGCTGGTACGTGGCCCCGGGCGCCGACGGATACGGTGCGGCGCCCATGGCAGCCGACGGATACGGCGTCGGTCCCGAGCCGAAGTCCTCGGCGAACCCGCCCTGGCGCGAGCCCACTTGCTGCGTGGGCAGCCACTCCTCCGCCGAGCGCGGCCGTCGCCCCTCCGCCGCCTCCGCGAGCATCTGCTCGGCCTGGTCGGCGTCGGGGCGCAGCGCGGGGTCCTTGTTCAGGAGGGCGGTGATGACGGGGGCGAGGGGCCCGGCGTACCGGAATTCGCCCGCGTCCTCCTCGACGACCGCCTGCATCGTGGACAGCGGCGAGGTGCGGCGGAAGGGTGAGCGGCCCTCAACTGCCGTGTAGAGCGTGGCTCCCAGCGCCCAGAGGTCCGACGACGGACCGGGGTCGGCGCCGCGGACGCGCTCGGGGGCGAGGTAGTCGACGGACCCGACGACCTCTCCGGTGCGGGTGATGGTCGAGTCGCCCTCGATCTGCGCGATGCCGAAGTCGGTGAGCAGCACCCGGCCGTCCTGCCCGAGCAGCACGTTGCCTGGCTTGATGTCGCGGTGCAGGACACCGGCGGCGTGCGCGGCGCGCAGGGCGCGCAGCACCCACAGGCCGATGCGCGCGGCCTCGGCGGGCTCGATGCGGCCCTGCTCCTTCACCTCGTCGGCAAGGGAGTTGCCCTCGACCAGCTCCATGACGATCCACGGGCGGCCGTCGTGCTCGAGTACGTCGTGGACCGTGACGACGGCGGAGTGGTTGATCCGCGCGGCGGCGCGCGCCTCGGCGCGGGTGCGCGCCAGCAGCCGCGGCTGGTCGCTCTCGGACACATAGAGCGCGGCCGTCAACTCCTTGATGGCGACGGTCCGGTGCAGCACCTCGTCATGCGCCCGCCACACCCGGCCCATACCGCCGCTGCCGATCGACTCGGCCAGCCGATAGCGCCCCGCGAGGAGCAGGCCCTGCATCTGATTCACGTTTCCCCGCAATGCTCTTGACAGGCTCAGCGTAAGGACAGGCCCTCGTCCAGGGAACCAGGGGGTACCACGGAGACCGCACTGTGACGGTTGTCGCTTCTGCGCCCGATCGGGAACCAACGGGCCCCGGCGCGCCGCCTCCGCGGGTCACCCGGTGTACTGATAGGTCGACGACGCCTGTTCGTACAGGCTCGTCACTTCGTCGCGTTGTGCCTCCGGGCCACGGACCTGCACGATGTGGTAGCGGCCGTTGATGAGGAACACCATGTTGCGTACGAAGAGGTCGCCGCCCTGACTGTCCGTCCAGGTGAACTGCCCCTCGGCCATGGTCCTTCCGCCGACCGTGATGGTCCGCAGCCCGGTCGCGGTGGCCCAGCTGGAGCTGCGGTACGGCTGCAACTCGGCCTCCTTGTCCCGCTGGTAGACCATCGGGTCGCTGCCGGCGGATGCCGCGCTGTCCCTGCCGGGCACGACGATCAGCTCGAAACCGCCGTGGGAGTAGACGACTTGGCCGCTGCCGTTCTTCGGCGTCCGGGTCCAGCCCTTCGCCACGGCGATCCGCGGAACCCTTCCGGGTCCTTGCGCAGCGTGAAGCCGTCGGCCACGTTCGGGTCGGTCTGCGTCTCGGTCGAACTGGCCGACTTGGAGGGGCTGTTGCCGCTCGACGGCGAGGTCTGGTCGGGCTGCGGCTGACTGCTCGAACCGTCCGACGACTGGGTGGGCGCGGTACTGGCCTCGCCGGCCGCACCGGTCCGATCGCCCTGCCCCGCACCGGTGTTCTCCCGGACTTGGGCATGAAGAGCATCGCGTACGCGACCGCGCCGGCCAGCAGCAGGAAGACGAGGATCAGCAGCGTCCGGCCCAACCGCCTCGGTGATCCGCCGACTTCGTCCCTGGCCCGCTTGTGCCGCCCGTGCGGACTGGTCGCGGGCAGCCCGGCCCGCCGCCTGCGCACCAACTCGCCGCGCCTGCGCACGATCGGCAGCCGACGCGGGTCGGTCGGCGGGGTGGCGACGACATACGTACCGGCCTCGGGCTCCGGCGCCGAACGCACCAACGACCGCAGCCAGCCCCGCAGTTCCTCGAAGTCCAGCCGCTCGGTCGGGTCCTGCCGCAGCAACGACTCCACGACCGGCCTGAGCGGCCCGCACTCCTCGGCGAAGGCGGGCGGCTCCGCACACACCAGCTGCACCAGCTCCGCCGTCGCCTCCTCCGGATACGGCGCGTGCCCCTGCACGGCCCGGAAGAGCAGCGCCCCGAGCGCCCACAGATCGGTGGCGGGCCCGATCGGCGCGGCCAACTGCCAGTTCTCATGCACCGGTACGGCCTGCTCGGGCGCCCACCGCTCGGTGACCGGCCCGACGACCGTCATCCGCACCTGCCGTGCCCGCTCGGCGGCGAGCGCTGTGGCGGGACCCCGGCGGACGGGAGCGCCTACGGCGGCGGCGAGGTCGTCCCAACGGGCGGGAGGGTGAGGCGAGTTGCCGGAGGCGGCAGCGGGCGGTACGGGGCCTTCGAGGCCGGGGGTACGGGAGGTGCCGGCGGGCGGCGCGGGGACGGGGTGCTGCCCGGTGGCGGCTGTGAGGGCGCCGTAGGCCGTGGGGTCGGGAGTGTGGGGGCGGGAGGTGTCTCCGCCCTGGGCCGGGGCGTCCGTGCCGTGCGGGCGCGGGGCGCCGGCGTAGCCCGTCGGGGCCTCCGTGCCGTAGGAACGGCCGTCCGCGCCGACGTAGCCCGCCGGGGCTTCCGTGCCGTAGGAACGGCCGTCCGCGCCGGAGAACCTGCCCGTTCCCCGGGGCAGCGCACCGGCGCCGCCCTCCAGGGGCTGGCGTGCCTGGTCGCCCTGCGGCACCGAGCCCTGCCCGGGGCGCCCTGGGCCCGACCCGAACGCGGACTGCGAACCGCCGCCGCTCTCCAGGGGCGGGAAAGTCCGCTCGCCCTGCGCCGCCGAGCCCTGCTCGCCGGTGCCGGGGCGCGGTGTCGCGCCGTGCCACGCGGTGTTGCGGACGCCGTAGGGGTCGGCTATCTGGCCCGGCGGGGTGGTGGGGGTCGGGTGTTGCACGCCGTTGCCTCCCGCGTACGGGAGTTGGGCCGCGCCGTTGGCCTGGGCGGGGCCGTGTTCGCCCTCGGGGGCGGGGCGGGCTCCGGGGAGGGCGGGGCGGCCCTGCTGGGACTCCTGGACCCGCGCCGCGGCCCGGGCGCCCGCGCGGTACGCGGCGATCGCCCCGGCGCGCGCGGCCCGTACGTCACCGCCGCCGTCCGGCTCCCTGCGGGCGGGCACGGCGGGCGTACCGCTCGCGCCGGCGCTCTCCACACCGACTCCGGGCAGCCCTCCGGCGGCCCGCGCCTCGATCGCGGCCCGCCGGGCGGCCTCGGGGTCCGCGCCACCGGGGGCTACGGCAGCAGCCGCTCCACCGCCCGCGCCCGCCGAAGCCGATCGCTCCGCCGCCGGTACCCCGGGCGTCGCCGGGGACCGCAGGAACCGTAGAACCGCCGGGAGTTGGCGAACCGGCCCGGGTCGTGGAGCCCGCGGGGGCGATCGCGCCGCCCGGGGCCCTGGAGCCCGCGGGGACCGCCGCGTCGCCGTCCACGCCGTCCTGGCCCGGCACCGGGTCGTAGCCGCACAGTGCCTCCTCCGCCGCGCCGACCGCGAGGCCGGTCAGCATGACGCGGCCGTCGTCGCAGACGAGCACCGTGCGGGCGGTGATGTTGCGATGCACCCAGCCGTGCGCGTGCAGCACCCGCAGCGCCATCAGCACGTCGGCGGCGACCTCGGCCGCCCGGTACGGCGACAGCGGCTTCTCCGCGAGCAGGGCGGCGAGCGGCTGCGCGGACACCAGTTCGCTCACTATCCACAGCGAACCGCCCTCGGCGAACACGTCGAAGACCTGGTCGAGACGGGGATGGTCGGGGATGCGCGCCGCGGCCTGCGCGGCCTCGACCGCACGCCGCACGGCGGGATCGGAGGGCCGTCGCGTGGCGGTCCGTGCCGCGGTCGGCCGTCGGGCCCCGCGGTCGCGCGCCGTGAACCCGTCGGGCAGCCCGTCGTCGCCGAGCACCTCCGCCTCGACGACCTCGGGCAACGGCACCTGGCGTACCAGGACTTCCTGCCCGCTGTACGTGTCGAAGGCCCGGGTCTCGGTGAGTTCGTACTCGTCGGAGGGCGGCAGCGGCAGGCGGTAGCGGTCGGCGAGCACCCGACCCGCATAGTCGTCCACGTTGCCTCCCCGGCCGCCCGGTTGGTCAATTCCGTTCGCCTTGCGGCCCGTTCCGTCCGCATACCTAGATGCGTACGGTCCGCAACCACTCACGATACGTGCCGGAGGCAACCCACAAAGAGGGGTTGACGGATCTGGCGCGCCAAACCCGGCCCCACCCGCCTCACGACTTCGGTTGGAACGTCTTCGTCAGCGTCGTCCAGGTGTCCTTACGAAGCTCGGTACCCCAATTGGCAGCCTTCGCGGTGTACATGAGCGCATATCCGAGATGACTGTTGACGACGAACCCGCGGTCGATGGTGCGGTACTTCGTCCCACCGTCCTGATAGGTGAACTCCCAGTCGGCCGTGTTCCAGCCCCGGTAGTCCACCTTTTCTATTCGGATCCGCGAGTACCCGGAGCGCGTCATGTACTGCTCCTGGTTCTTCCAGTCCGCGACCGCGTCGCTCTTCGGTGTACTGGTCCAGGCGATCAGCAGCTTCTGCCCGTCGGGACCGGCCAGCCGGACCCCGGCGGAGTCCGTCGACTGGTACGACCACCCGGCGGGCAGGCCGATCGAGAAACCCTGGCTCGCCTTGTACGTCTTCACGACCGCGGCGCCGTCCGAGGAGCCGTTCGTCCCGTCGTCGGACCCACTGGACGTGCCCGTGCCCGAACTCGCCGTGTTTTCCCCGCCACTTGCCGTCGCCGAGGAGTCGGGCTGCGTACCGCCCGAGCTCTTGGTGTCGTCGTCGTCCTTCTTCTCGTCGGCGCTCGCACTCGCGCTCGCGCTGACACCGCCCCCGGCCTTGGCGCCGTTGTTGTCCTTCGACCCCTTGGAGCCGCCGCCGTCACCGCCGCCGAGCGTCAGCGCCAGCACGACACCGATCACCGCGAGCGCGACCACGACGGCGATGATCACCAGCGTGCGCTTCGGCACCACGTCCGTGAGCGGCGCCTTGGGCACCGGCCGCGGCGGCAGATCCGGCGGCGTCATCACGGGCCAACCGGAACTCCGCTCGCCCGCACCCGACTTGCCCCCACGCGCACCGACCTCGCGGGTCGCGCCCAGGTCCCGGGTAGCGCTCAGCCCCTTGGTACCGGCGTCACCGAGACCCGGCTCCCGCAGCCCCGACGACTGCACACCCGCGTCACGCGAACCGGCGTCGCGCGTACCGGAGTTCGTCCCGCTGCCCTTCACCGCCGCCGAGGCGGCCGCAGCATCAGCCGCAGTCCCCGCACCGGCCGACGTCCCGGAACGCGTCGCCGCACCGGCGCCGCCTCCCGACCGAGCCGAAGGAACCGCAGGCGTACCGGCCTTGGCACCCGCAGACCCTGAACTGGCCTCGGCAGCAGCGCCCTTCGCCCCTCGCGAGTCACTCTTGCCCGAAGTCCCGGCACCGGCAGCAGCGGCACCAGACCCCGCGCCCGCACCCGGGCCGGAGCCACCAACTTACCGGGCGCGGAAGTTGAAGCTCCCGCGGAAGCCCCGCCGGTGGTCGCACCGGAAGCCTCACGAGAAGCCCCGGAAGGAGCCGCACCGGCCCCCGCCCCCGTGGCCGGACCCGCACCGGAACCCGTCGCCGACCCCGCAGCCGCCGAAGCACCCGCAGCGCCCGCCCCGGCCGCGGCCGATCCCCGGCCGCCTTCCGCATGGATCGCAACGCCCCGCGCAACCGCTCGGCCCCCGCCGAAGCCCCCGAACTCCCGCTGCCGCCACCGCTCTTCTTGCCACCGGTCTCGGCGGGCCCCGGCTGCGCCGGCAACGGCACGACCCGGGTCGCGTCCAACGGCGGCTCCGGCTCGGCCGGCTTCGGGTCGGGCGCGTGGATCACCGCGGTGAGCATCGCCCGGGCACCCGCGTCGTCGAGACGCTGGGCCGGGTCCTTGTTCAGCAGGCCGTAGATGACGTCCTTCAACGGCCCGGCGTTCTTCGGCTCCTCCAACGGCTCGGTCATCACCGCGGTGAGCGTGGCGATCGCCGAACCCTTGTCGTACGGCGGTGCGCCCTCGACCGCCGCGTACAACAAGCCGCCGAGCGACCACAGGTCCGCCGCCGGACCCGGCTTGTGCCCGCGGGCCCGCTCCGGGGAGATGTAGGAGGGCGCGCCGACGAGCATGCCGGTGGAGGTGATCGACGGGTCGCCCTCGACCTGCGCGATGCCGAAGTCGGTGAGCACGACCCGGCCGTCCTCGGCGATCAGCACGTTCGACGGCTTCACGTCGCGGTGCAGGATGCCCTCGCGGTGCGCGGACCGCAGGACGTCGAGTATCGCGAGCCCCACCTCCGCCGCGCGCCGCGGCTTCAGCAGACCGTCCTCGCGGATGACCTCGGCGAGGGACTTGCCCTCGACCAACTCCATGACGATCCATCCACGGCCGGTCGTCCTCGTCGACGACGTCATAGACCGTCACCGCGCTGGTGTTGCGGATCCGCGCGATGGCCTTGGCCTCGCGCAGCGTCCGGGTGATCAGCCGCCGTTTCTCGTCCTCGTCGATGCTGGTCGGGAACCGCAGCTCCTTGACGGCGACCGTCCGGCCCAGGGTTTCGTCCTCGGCACGCCACACCGTGCCCATGCCTCCGCGGCCGAGCACTTCTCCCAGCCGGTACCGCCCGGCGAGAAGACGCTCGTTCTTGTCCCGACGAGTGTCCTGACGGGATGTCCCCGCCCGCTCCGCCTCCGACATGCGTCCCCTCATGCAACCCGCCCTGACAGAGCCTCCATTGTCCCCCACCGAACAAGTGCCCAACGCCCAGGGGGCCTCTCCTCGGGTACCCCGGGCACATCCCGTCAGACATCCGCCGCAGGTCACACAGTTAAGTCCGGCAGGATGACCGCTGAGAACGGAGGATCGCGATGCCCACACCTCGGACACTGCTGGCCCTTCCGGTGTCCCTGGCCTTCCTCTGCCTGTCCGCGGCCGCCTCCCAGGCCGGCCCGGCACCGGACACGAACGCCCTGGTCAGCCTGCTGGTCGCCCGGGAGGAGCCCCCGCGGCGGCGCTACTGGCCCACGACAGCACGGGCCTTGGCGCCACCCCGGCCGGGGCGGGCCACGAGCGGGCCGCGACGGACTACGCCCTCGGGACGACGGCGTACGCCCAGTCAGGCATCGGCATCAGTCGCGCCGACCATTTCCGCGCGGGCAGCATCACGAAGACCTTCATCGCGACCCTGGTCCTCCAACTCGCCGCCGAACACCGGCTGTCCCTGTCCGACACGGTCGAGCAGCACCTGCCGGGTCTGGTACACGGGGCGGGCAACGACGGGCGCGCGCTGACCCTTCGTTCCCTGCTCACCCACACCAGCGGTCTGTACGACTTCACCGCGGACACCGGGGCACGGTCCCCGTGTCCCCGACTCGGGCCGTCCGTATGGCAGTCACCCACCCTCCGGCCGATCGAGGCCGCTTCTCCTACTCGAACACCAACTACGTGCTGCTCGGCCTGGTGATCCGACAGGTCACCGGCGACTCGTACGCCACCGAGGCCGAGCGCCGCATCATCGCTCCGCTGCGTCTGACGGGCACCTCCTTCCCGGGCTCCCGCACCACTCTTCCCTCGCCGCACGGCCGGGCCTATGCCGCCGACGGCTCCGACGTCACCGATCTCGACCCGCGGGTGGCCGGGGCCGCGGGCGAGCTGGTGACCACGCTCGCCGACCTGGACCGCTTCTACTCGGCCCTGCTCGGCGGGCGGTTGCTGCCCCCGCGATGGCTGCGCGAGATGCTCGACACCCGCACCGCACACGGCTCGTACGGCATGGGGCTGTTTCCGGTGAAGCTGCCGTGCGGCACCACGGTGTGGGGGCACAACGGCCGGATCTCCGGCAGCTACGTGCGCACCGCAGTCAGCCTCGACGGCCGTCGTGTCCTCACCTTCCGGGTGAACACGAGCGAGATCGCAGACCCCGGCCTCGAACCGGCCCTGCTCGCCGCCGAGTTCTGCCCCCGCACCTCGTAGAACGGCCGGGTTCCGGACAAAGATCCCACCTTGTGACACTCGTTCGAGTGAAGCCGGCCCTGAGGCCTGAGCCCTGAGCCCCTCAGCCGTGAGCCTGAGCCTTGAGCCTGAGCCCTGAGCCCTGAGCCCCTCAGCCCTGAGCCTGAGCCTCTAGCCTGAGCCCTGAGCCGGGCCGACCGCACCCGGCGTCGCCACAGCGGCAACGCGTCCCGCGACGGGACTACAGCGGCGCGATGTCCGGCGCCCCCAGCCGCGCCGCGTCCGCCGTGAGGTCGTCCGGCTGGAGCTGGGACTCGCGCTCGGCCTCCACCCGCTTCTCGTAGTGCTCGACCTCGCGCTCGATCTGGTCCTTGTCCCAGCCGAGCACCGGTGCCATCAGCTCGGCGGCCTCACGGGCGCTGCGCGTGCCCCGGTCGTCGAAGGTCTCGATCGAGATGCGGGTGCGGCGGGTGAGGACGTCGTCCAGGTGGCGGGCGCCCTCGTGCGAGGCGGCGTAGACGACCTCGGCGCGCAGATAGTCGTCGGCGAACTGGAGGGGTTCGCCGAGGGTGGGGTCCTTCTCGATGAGTTCGAGGACCTCCTCGGCCATCGAGCCGAAACGGTTCAACAAATGCTCCACACGCACCACATGGATGCCGGTCTTGGTGGCGATGCGCGCCCGCGCGTTCCACAACGCCCGATATCCCTCCGCGCCCAGCAGCGGCACGTCCTCGGTGACGCACTCGGCGACCCGCATGTCGAGGCCGTGCACCGCCTCGTCCACGGCGTCCTTGGCCATCACGCGGTACGTCGTGTACTTGCCGCCCGCCACGACGACGAGCCCCGGCACCGGGTGCGCGACGGTGTGCTCGCGCGACAGCTTGCTGGTGGCGTCGGACTCGCCGGCCAGCAGGGGCCGCAGCCCCGCGTACACACCCTGGACGTCGTCCCTGGTCAGGGGACCGCGAGTACGGAGTTGACGTGTTCGAGGAGGTAGTCGATGTCGGCGCTGGACGCGGCCGGGTGGGCCTTGTCGAGGTCCCAGTCGGCGTCGGTGGTGCCGACGATCCAGTGCCGGCCCCACGGGATGACGAACAGGACGGACTTCTCGGTGCGCAGGATCAGCCCGCTGGTGGAGTTGATGCGGTCCTTGGGGACGACCAGGTGGATGCCCTTGGAGGCCCGGACGTGGAACTGGCCGCGCTCGCCGACCATCGCCTGGGTGTCGTCGGTCCACACCCCCGTCGCGTTCACGATCTGCTTGGCGCGGATCTCGTACTCGCCGCCCGCCTCGACGTCCTGCACCCGGGCGCCGACCACGCGCTCGCCCTCGCGCAGGAAACCGGTCACCCGCGCGCGGTTGGCGACTTTCGCTCCGTAGGACGAGGCCGTGCGCACCAGCGTGGCCACATAGCGGGCGTCGTCCATCTGCGCGTCGTAGTACTGCAGCGCGCCGACCAGGGCGTCCTTCTTCAAGGCGGGTGCCACGCGCAGGGCGTGACGGCGGCTCAGGTGGCGGTGCGTGGGCAGGCCCCGGCCGTGGGCGCGGGCCATGGACATCGCGTCGTAGAGCGCGACGCCCGAACCGGCGTAGAGCCGCTCCCAGCCCTTGTGCTGGAGCGGGTACAGGAACGGCACCGGCTTCACCAGGTGCGGGGCCAGGCGCTCCAGCAGCAGTCCGCGTTCCTTGAGGGCCTCCCGGACGAGGGCGAAGTCGAGCATCTCCAGATAGCGCAGCCCTCCGTGGATGAGCTTGCTCGACCTGCTCGACGTGCCGGACGCCCAGTCCCGCGCCTCGACCAGTCCGGTGGACAGGCCGCGTGTCACGGCGTCCAGGGCGGTGCCCGCGCCGACCACACCTCCGCCCACCACGAGCACATCCAGTTCGCGCTCGGCCATTCCCGCCAGTGCCTCGGCTCGCTGCGCCGGACCCAGTGTCGCTGTCCTCACCGCTGCCTCCCGCTATCGGTAGCGCCGGCCGCACCCGTTCGGCGAAGCCCGGTTCGTTTCCCTCCTGCCCAAATTCTGACCGGGTTGCCCGACTTCAGCCACCACTCGCCCCCAGCCTGTGGACAACAATCACGGGACTGCCGAGAAACACAGCCGTCCAATCCCGCATAACGGTCATATTTACTCCTAGTCTGACATTGCGCTCGCTCGTTCTGTCCACAGGGCTTGCGCACCTGTCCCGCTTCGGTTACTGGGAAGGACGGCCCACGCCATGCCCGCAGATCTCGCCGTCATCGGACTCGGTCCTCTCGGCCTGCCCCTGGCCCAGGCCGCTGTCGCCGCCGGTATCGCCACGGTCGGCTTCAAGACCGGTCCTGAGGCCGGCTCCCTCAGCCCCGCAGAACTGCGCCGGATGCTCTCGGGGGCTTCCGGCCGGCCACCAACCCCGCCGAGCTCGGCCGCGTACGCACCGCCGTGATCTGCGCCCCGACCCCGCGGGACGCCGACGGCGGCCTCGACCTCAGCCAGGTGGAGACCGCAGCCCGCGCCCTCGCCGCCCACCTGCGCCCGCACACCACGGTGATCCTGGAGTCGGCGGTGCACCCCGGCACCACGGAAACCTTCCTGCGCCCCCCTCCTCGAAGAGGGTTCGGGCCTGCGCGCGGGACGCGACTTCCACCTCGCCTACTCTCCCAGCCGCGTCGACCCCGGCAACCGCGACTTCACCCCGGCCACCACCCCGAAGGTGATCGGCGGGCTCACCCCGGCCTGCACCGAGTCGGCCGCCGCGTTCTACGGCAGGCTCACCGACAAGGTGGTACGCGCGCGTGGCCTGCGCGAAGCGGAGACCGTGCAGCTCTTGGAGACCAACTTCCGGCACGTCAACATCGCCCTCGTCAACGAAATGGCCGTCCTGTGCCACGACTTGGGCGTCGACCTGTGGGACGTCATCCGCTGCGCGGAGACCAAGCCGTTCGGCTACCAGGCCTTCCGCCCCGGCCCCGGCGTCGGCGGCCACGCGGTCCCCCAGGACCTCACCGGCCACGGCCCGCGCCCCCTGCGCATGGTCGAACTCGCCCAGCAGGTCAACAACCAGATGCCCCGCTACGTCATCCAGCGCGCCGCCACGCTCCTCAACGAACACGGCAAGTCCGCGCGCGGGGCCCGCGTCCTGCTCCTCGGAGTCACCTACAAGGCCGACCTCGCCGACCAGCAGGGCACCCCCGCCCAGGAGATCGCGATCCGCCTGATGGAACTCGGTGCCTCCGTCAGCTACCACGACCCGCACATCCCGTCCTGGAGCGTCCTCGACCGCCCGGTCCCCGGGTGGACTCCCTCTACGAGGCGGCGGCCGACGCCGACCTGACGATCCTGCTCCAGCAGCACCGGACGTACGACCTCCAGGGCCTGTCCGTGAAGGCCCAGCTGCTCCTGGACACACGCGGCGCGACCCCGACGGGCGCGGCACACCGCCTCTGACCCCGGCGCGCGGGTGGTGCAGGGGGCGCCTGAGGCGGGGCGTGCGTAGGGGGCTGGTGGCGTGCGACTCGCGGCGCCGGTACCGTAAGAAACAGGTGGAGCCCACCGCAGAGGCTACTGCGGTGAGCTCCTGAAAAGTGAACGGAGTGTCCACCCCTAGTTGCCTTGGGGGTGGCCGCTCACTTTCCGCCGTGAATCCACAAGATCCACCTCCTCCGTTGCTTCACCATCCGAAGACGGATCCGGTCCCAGCGGGTGGGCTTGCGGTGGCGACCCATGGGCGCCCCCTTCCACGAGGCCGCCCATGAGCCCGGTAGGCGGTTCGTCTGGAATTCGGGCCGGGCCCCGAGAGCCCGGGTCCGGAGCGATTTCCGTGGAAGGGGGCGCCCCAGACAACTGAGGCGCCGATCACGGACGTTACCGCCCCGACACACCCCACCAGCGAACTTTCGCCCCGAACGCAACCGTGCGCCCCCTGGCCCCAACACGCCCCCGCCAGCCCCACTTGGGCATGCGGAAGGGCCCGGACCATGCAGGTCCGGGCCCTTGAAGCGTCGTGCGGCTGCCGCTTCGTGCGTCTATCGCTTGTGCTGGGAGTCGGCCACCGTGACCTCGACGCGCTGGAACTCCTTCAGCTCGCTGTAGCCGGTCGTCGCCATCGCGCGGCGCAGGGCGCCGAAGATGTTCATGGAGCCGTCGGGGATGTGGGACGGGCCGGCGAGGATCTCCTCGATCGTGCCGACCGTGCCGAGGTCGACCTTCTTGCCGCGCGGCAACTCCTCGTTGACCGCTTCCATGCCCCAGTGGTGGCCCTTGCCGGGCGCGTCCGTGGCGCGGGCGAGCGGGGAGCCCATCATGACCGCGTCCGCGCCGCAGGCGATCGCCTTGGGGAGGTCGCCGGACCAGCCGACGCCGCCGTCGGCGATGACGTGCACGTAGCGGCCGCCGGACTCGTCCATGTAGTCGCGGCGGGCGGCGGCCACGTCGGCGACCGCGGTGGCCATCGGGACCTGGATGCCCAGCACGTTGCGCGTGGTGTGCGCCGCGCCGCCGCCGAAGCCGACGAGGACGCCGGCCGCGCCGGTGCGCATCAGGTGCAGGGCCGCGGTGTACGTGGCGCAGCCGCCGACGATGACCGGGACGTCCAGCTCGTAGATGAACTGCTTCAGGTTCAGCGGCTCGTGCGAACCGGACACGTGCTCCGCGGAGACCGTCGTACCGCGGATGACGAAGATGTCCACGCCCGCGTCGACGACGGCCTTGAGAACTGAGCCGTGCGCTGCGGGGAGAGCGCGGCGGCGGTGACCACGCCCGAGTCGCGCACCTCCTTGATGCGCTGCCCGATCAGCTCCTCCTTGATGGGAGCCGCGTAGATCTCCTGGAGACGGCGGGTCGCGGCGTCCACGTCGAGGCCCGTGATCTCGTCGAGCAGCGGCTGCGGGTCCTCGTACCGCGTCCAGAGGCCCTCGAGGTTCAGCACGCCGAGGCCGCCGAGCTCGCCGATGCGGATCGCGGTGCCGGGGAGACGACCGAGTCCATGGGGGCGGCCAGGAAGGGCAGCTCGAAGCGGTAGGCGTCGATCTGCCAGGCGATCGAGACCTCCTTCGGGTCCCGCGTACGGCGGCTGGGGACGACGGCGATGTCGTCGAAGGCGTACGCCCGGCGGCCGCGCTTGCCGCGCCCGATCTCGATCTCAGTCACGTCTGTGGCCTTTCCTCTGCGTTTCAGCGTCTTCCAGTATCGCCGACGGACACGACAAGGGCGGCCCCGGTGTCCCCGGGGCCGCCCTTGAGGAAGCCTGCCGACTACTTGCTGCGGCTGTAGTTCGGTGCCTCGACCGTCATCTGGATGTCGTGCGGGTGGCTCTCCTTGAGGCCCGCGGACGTGATGCGGACGAAGCGGCCCTTGGTCTCCATCTCCTCGATGGTGGCCGCGCCGACGTAACCCATGGTCTGGCGCAGCCCGCCGACGAGCTGGTGCAGCACGTTGGCCAGCGGGCCGCGGTAGGGCACCTGGCCCTCGATGCCCTCGGGCACGAGCTTGTCGTCGGAGGCGACCTCGGCCTGGAAGTAACGGTCCTTGAGTACGACCGGCCCTGGCCGCGGGACTGCATCGCGCCGAGCGAGCCCATGCCGCGGTACGACTTGAACTGCTTGCCGTTGATGAACTGCAGCTCGCCCGGGGACTCCTCGCAGCCCGCGAGGAGGCTGCCGAGCATCACCGTGTCGGCGCCGGCGGCGAGCGCCTTGCCGATGTCGCCGGAGTACTGCAGGCCGCCGTCGCCGATGAGCGGGACGCCGGCCGCGCGGGCGGCGAGGGACGCTTCGTAGATCGCGGTGACCTGCGGGACGCCGATGCCGGCGACGACACGGGTCGTACAGATCGAGCCCGGTCCCACGCCGACCTTGATGCCGTCGACACCGGCGTCGACCAGGGCCTGGGCGCCGTCGCGGGTGGCGACGTTGCCGCCGATCACGTCGACGTTGACGCTCGACTTGATCTTCGCCATCCAGTTGAGGGCGTTGCTGTTGTGGCCGTGCGAGGTGTCGACGACCAGGAAGTCCACACCGGCCTCGGCGAGGCCCTGGGCGCGCTCCAGCGCCTCGGGGCTGGCGCCGACGGCGGCACCGACGATGAGGCGGCCCTCGGCGTCCTTGGCGGCGTTCGGGTACTGCTCGGCCTTGACGAAGTCCTTGACCGTGATGAGGCCCTTGAGGATGCCGGCCTCGTCGACGAGGGGCAGCTTCTCGATCTTGTGGCGGCGCAGCAGCTGCATGGCGTCGGCGCCGGAGATGCCGACCTTGCCGGTGACCAGGGGCATCGGGGTCATGACCTCGCGCACCTGACGGGAGCGGTCGGTCTCGAAGGCCATGTCACGGTTGGTGACGATGCCGAGCAGCTTGCCGTTGCCGTCGGTCACCGGGACGCCGCTGATGCGGAACTTGGCGCACAGGGCGTCGGCCTCGCCGAGCGTGGCGTCGGGGTGCACGGTGATCGGGTCGGTGACCATGCCGGACTCGGAGCGCTTCACGAGGTCGACCTGGTTGACCTGGTCCTCGACGGACAGGTTGCGGTGCAGGACGCCGACACCGCCCTGGCGGGCCATCGCGATCGCCATCCGGGACTCGGTCACCTTGTCCATCGCCGCGGACAGCAGTGGGATGTTGACGCGGACGTTGCGCGAGATGCGGGACGAGGTGTCGACCGCGTTCGGGAGCACGTCGGACGCGCCCGGCAGCAGCAGCACGTCGTCGTAGGTCAGCCCTAGTGTCGCGAATTTGGCGGGCACTCCGTCGACGTTGGCAGTCATGACACCTTCCCCAAATGGCCTTGATCGGTGCGGATGTCCATGCTAACGGGAAGCGCGGTCACCGAATTCCACGATTCCACGGCTACGGCCCGCTCCGGGCTTCGTATGTTCGTACGTACGCGGTCGGCCCGCTGTTCACGGCAGGCGCCCCGGCGCGGGGCTCCGCCGCCAAGGGCGGTGCGCGTACGGGAGTTACTGCTCGGCCAGCGCGCGCAGCCGGCTCAGGGCGCGGTGCTGGGCGACCCGGACCGCCCCGGGTGACATTCCCAACATCTGGCCGGTCTCCTCGGCGGTGAGGCCGACGGCGATGCGGAGCAGGAGCAGCTCCCGCTGGTTCTCCGGGAGGTTGGCCAGGAGTTTCTTGGCCCATTCGGCGTCGCTGCTGAGCAGGGCGCGCTCCTCGGGGCCGAGGGAGTCGTCCGGGCGCTCCGGCATCTCGTCCGAGGGCACGGCCGTGGACCCGGGGTGGCGCATCGCGGCGCGCTGGAGGTCGGCGACCTTGTGGGCGGCGATGGCGAAGACGAAGGCCTCGAAGGGACGGCCGGTGTCCTTGTAGCGCGGCAGCGCGAGAAGGACGGCTACGCAGACCTCCTGCGCGAGGTCCTCCACGAAGTGCCGTGCGTCGCCCGGGAGTCGGGACAGACGGGTGCGGCAGTACCGCAAGGCCAGCGGGTGGACATGGGCGAGCAGATCGTGTGTGGCCTGCTCGTCTCCGTCGACCGCGCGAAGGACGAGCCCACCAATCGCCCCTGGGGCACTGGCCGCCTCGTCGTCACGCATCGGTCCATGGTGCCTTGCGGCCGAAGGGTCCGTGGCACCGCGTCCGTTGTTGTGCACCGAAGCGTTATGAGCAGGTGCGCCGGAACTCATCTCCTGCGCCCTCCCCTCCCGCTCGACCGACTCGTCCCCGAGGAACTCCACACCTCAAGGATGCGGCATCCGCGGCGAAACGAGCAGCGGGTACCCGGCGGGCCCCTTCACCGTCCCCGCCCACCCTGCGGCGGGCGGGGATACTCGTACCCCGCTACGACCCACTGACCTGGTCCTAACGGACCAGGCCCCACCGGAAACCGAGCGCCACGGCGTGTGCCCGGTCCGAGGCGCCGAGTTTCTTGAAGAGCCGCCGTGCGTGGGTCTTGACCGTGTCCTCGGAGAGGAAGAGCTCACGGCCGATCTCCGCGTTCGAGCGGCCGTGGCTCATGCCCTCCAGGACCTGGATCTCACGCGCGGTGAGCGTCGGCGCGGCGCCCATCTCGGCCGAGCGCAGCCGGCGTGGGGCCAGCCGCCAGGTCGGGTCGGCGAGTGCCTGGGTGACCGTGGCCCGCAGTTCGGCGCGCGAGGCGTCCTTGTGCAGATATCCGCGGGCGCCGGCCGCGACCGCGAGGGCCACGCCGTCCAGGTCCTCGGCGACGGTGAGCATGATGATCCGTGCGCCCGGGTCGGCGGACAGCAGTCGCCGCACGGTCTCGACACCGCCGAGTCCGGGCATGCGTACGTCCATCAGGATGAGGTCCGAGCGGTCGGCACCCCAGCGGCGGAGGACTTCCTCGCCGTTGGCCGCCGTCGTCACGCGCTCGACACCGGGCACGGTCGCGACCGCGCGACGGAGCGCCTCTCGGGCAAGCGGGGAGTCGTCACAGACGAGGACGGATGTCATGGCCGCCCTCCGCAACTGATGCACGTCACCTTGAGCCTCCAGGCTGGTACGAAATCGTCACCTGTGCGGTCGACCGTCTCGGACGCCTGCCCGAGCACTTGTGTTTTCAACCGCCTCGCACTCTCAACGACGGTCACTCGAAAGAGTTACGGGGCCGTGTGCCATCTTCGGCACTCTACGTGAGGGTGCGGACACGGTGGAGACGTGCGGGGCCGACCCTCAAGCTTTCATCACAACCGGTGCCCCATTCAGCCCTATTTCTTCCCTTTTGCTGGTGTCTGAGGCTAGATTCGCAATGAGTCATATTTTCATCTCCTTAGATCGTAGTTGTACGGTCGTGGACACCGTATCCGCCCATAACGGCTACAAGGGGTCACGCAATGGCAGATTTCTCCCGCCTTCCCGGACCGAACGCGGACCTGTGGGACTGGCAGCTCCTGGCTGCCTGCCGAGGGGTCGACAGCTCGCTCTTCTTTCATCCCGAAGGCGAGCGCGGTGCGGCACGAAGCGCTCGTGAGAACTCGGCCAAAGAGGTCTGCATGAGGTGCCCGGTCCGCGCGCAGTGCGCGGCGCACGCCCTGGCGGTGCGCGAGCCGTACGGCGTCTGGGGCGGCCTGACCGAGGACGAGCGCGAAGAGCTCATGGGGCGTGCCCGCAACCGGCTGGTGTCGGCTTCGGCCGCCGGGGACATGGCTTCGAACAACTGAAGGAACGTTTCTCCAACTAGCCCTCCACCAAGGGCACACGGACTCCCCACCAGGGGCACGCGCACGCGTGCCCTCTATTTTTCGCGGGCCGCGCGCTCCAGCCGGTCCAGCGTCGCCGCCACGGCCGGCACCCGCGCCAGGTCGGGCAGGCTCAGCGCGACGATCTCCCGCCGCACCGCAGGTTCCAGCGTCACCGTCCGCGCGCCCCGGGGCCGTACGGACTCGATGGCGAGCTGGGGCAGGACGGCCACGCCCAGGCCCGCGCTCACCAGGCCGACGACCGCCGGATAGTCGTCGGTCGCGAAGTCGATGCGCGGGTGAACCCCGCGCTCTCGCACACCTCGACCAACTGACCCCGGCAGCGCGGGCAGCCGGCGATCCAGGGTTCGCGGGCGAGCTCGCCGATCGACACCGACTCCGCGCGCGCGAGGCGGTGTTTCTCCGGGACCAGGGCGACCAGGCGGTCACTGAGCAGGGGGCGTACCACCAGGTCGGACCAGTCCTCCGCGCCCGCCGCCGCCTCGTAGCGGAAGGCGAGCGCGATGTCGCAGTCGCCCTCCCGGAGGAGCTCGACGGAGTTCGGCGGCTCGGCCTCCTCCAGGGAGACACGGGTGCCGGGGTGGGCGGCGCGCAGGGCGGCCAGGGCGGTGGGGACGAGCGTCGAGCTGCCACTGGGGAAGGAGACCAGGCGGACCCGGCCGGCCCGCAGGCCCGCGATCGCGGCGACCTCCTCCTCGGCGGCGGTGAGCCCCGAGAGGATGCCGGCCGCGTGCCGGACCAGCGCCTCGCCCGCCTGGGTCAGCCGCATCTCGCGGCCGGTGCGGACCAGCAGCGGGGTGCCGACCGAGGTCTCCAGGGCCTTCATCTGCTGGCTGACGGCGGGCTGGGTGCAGCCCAGTTCGCGCCCGGCCGCCGAGAAGGAGCCGGTGGCGGCGACGGCGCGCAGCACACGGAGATGTCGGGCCTCGATCATGCGCCGAGCATAAGCGCCCCTTTGCTACGGCGCCGAATAATGCGCCGCGCCTTTGGGGCCCTCTCGTCTACCGTGCCGGCATGAAGCTTCTCTCGCTGAACCTGGGCCGGGCCACGGCCGTGCCGTACACCGAACATCCCGACGGCGTGACCGGCATAGACAAGCGGCCGACCGACTCGCCGGTGCGGGTGAGCGCGCCCGGCCCCAAGGGCGTCGCCGGGAGCGGACTGGCCGGGGACGCGGTGTGTCACCGGCGTCACCACGGGGGCGACGACCAGGCGGTGTACGCGGTCGCGCGTGAGGATCTCGACGACTGGGAGCGGAAGTTGGGGCGCCCGCTGGCCAGCGGTTCCTTCGGGGAGAACCTGACGACCCTGGGTCTCGACGTGTCCGGCGCGCGGATCGGCGAGCGCTGGCGGATCGGCCCCGAGGTGGTCCTGGAGGTCACCTGCGGGCGCATCCCGTGCCGTACGTTCCAGGACCATCTGGGCGAACGGGGATGGGTGAAACGGTTCACCGTGAAGGGTGCACCGGGGGCCTATCTGCGGGTGATCGAACCCGGTGAGATCCGCGCGGGCGACGCGATCGAGATCGTGCACCGGCCCGGTCACGAGGTGACGGTGGCCCTGCAGTTCCGGGCGGTGACGACCGAGCGGGAGCTGTTGCCGCGGCTGCTTCCGGCGGGCGAGGCGCTGCATCCGGAGGCGCTGGCCCAGGCCCGGAAGTACGTCGCGGAGTACCCGGCCTGACCTGCCGTCACGGCGTGTTCGAAGTGTTGTTCGACACGTGTTCGTCACGGATCGGGAGGGCCTGTGCAGAGATCGGACCGGCTCGCCCGAGGTCACTAATCTTGCGCCATGACAACGGCATTGATTACGGGATCGACCGCGGGGATCGGTGCCGCGTTCGCGCGGCGGCTCGCGGCGGACGGACACAACCTCGTGCTGGTGGCACGGAACACCACCCGGCTCGGGGAGCAGGCGACCGAACTGCACGACCGGCACGGCATCGAGGCGGAGGTGCTCACCGCCGACCTCGCCACCGACGAGGGCATCGAGGCGGTGGCCGCCCGCCTCGCCGACCGCAAGAACCCCGTCGACCTGCTGGTCAACAACGCGGGCTTCGGCAACAAGGGCCGCTATCTCGACGTACCCATGGCCGACGAGCTGAAGATGCTCAAGGTGCACTGCGAGGCGGTGCTGCGGCTGACCAGCGCGGCGACCGCGGCGATGCGGGAGCGCGGGCGCGGCGGGGTGGTCAACGTGGCGTCGGTGGCGGCCTTCGTGCCGCGCGGGACGTACGGCGCGTCGAAGGCGTGGGTCGTGCAGTTCACCCAGGGCGCGGCCAAGGACCTGGCGGGGACGGGCGTACGGCTGATGGCGCTGGCGCCCGGTTTCGTGCGGACCGAGTTCCATGAGCGGGCCGGGATGGGGACGGACAACATCCCGAACTGGATGTGGCTGGACGCGGACAAGCTGGTCGCGGCGGCGCTCGCGGATCTGGCGCGCGGCAAGTCGCTGTCGATCCCGGACCCGCGTTACAAGGCGCTGATGGGGCTGGTGAAGGTCACCCCGCAGGCGGTGCTGGGCGGGATCACGTCGAAGACCGGGCGGAAGTACGGGCCGCGGTGACGGCAGCCGCCTCGATGACGGCGGCCTCGACGACGAAGACTGCGAACACCGCGAACACGAGCACGACGGAAGCCACGGCGACGCGCGAAGGCCCGGCTCCCCAGAGGGGCGCCGGGCCTTCGCCGTACGTACTACGGGTTCACCGACTGGCGTCAGTGGGAGTGGCCGTGGCTGTGACCACCGGCGGCCGGCTCCTCCTCTTCCTTCTTCTCGACGACCAGGGTCTCGGTCGTGAGGAGGAGGGAGGCGATGGAGGCGGCGTTCTCCAGGGCGGAGCGGGTGACCTTGACCGGGTCGATGACGCCGGCCTTGACCAGGTCGCCGTACTCGCCGGTCGCGGCGTTGAAGCCCTGACCCGGCTCCAGCTCGGCGACCTTGGAGGTGATGACGTAGCCCTCGAGGCCGGCGTTCTCGGCGATCCAGCGCAGCGGCTCGACGACCGCGCGGCGCACGACCGCGACACCCGTGGCCTCGTCGCCGGTCTTGTCGAGGTTGCCGTCCAGCACCTTGGCGGCGTGCACCAGGGCGGAGCCACCACCGGAGACGATGCCCTCCTCGACCGCGGCGCGGGTCGCGGAGATGGCGTCCTCGAGACGGTGCTTCTTCTCCTTGAGCTCCACCTCGGTGGCGGCGCCGACCTTGATCACGCACACGCCGCCGGCCAGCTTCGCGAGGCGCTCCTGGAGCTTCTCGCGGTCCCAGTCGGAGTCGGTGTTCTCGATCTCGGCCTTGATCTGGTTGACGCGGCCCGCGACCTCGGAGGCGTCACCGGCACCGTCGACGACGGTCGTGTCGTCCTTGGTGACGGTCACGCGACGGGCGGAGCCCAGCACGTCCAGGCCGACCTGGTCGAGCTTGAGGCCGACCTCCTCGGCGATGACCTGACCGCCGGTGAGGGTGGCGAGGTCGCCGAGCATCGCCTTGCGGCGGTCGCCGAAGCCGGGGGCCTGACCGCGACCGCGTTGAACGTGCCGCGGATCTTGTTCACGACCAGGGTCGACAGGGCCTCGCCCTCGACGTCCTCGGCGATGATCAGCAGCGGCTTGGAGGCGTTGGCCTGGATGACCTTCTCCAGCAGCGGCAGCAGGTCCTGGATGGAGCTGATCTTGCCCTGGTGGATGAGGATGTACGGGTCCTCGAGGACCGCTTCCATGCGCTCCTGGTCCGTCACGAAGTACGGCGACAGGTAACCCTTGTCGAAGGCCATGCCCTCGGTGAAGTCCAGCTCCAGACCGAAGGTGTTGGACTCCTCGACGGTGATGACACCGTCCTTGCCGACCTTGTCCATCGCCTCGGCGATGAGCTCGCCGACCTGGCTGTCCTGGGCGGACAGACCGGCGACGGCCGCGATGTCGGCCTTGTCGTCGATCGGGCGCGCAGTGGAGAGCAGCTCGTCGGAGATGGCCTTGACGGCGGCGTCGATGCCCTTCTTCAGGGCGGCCGGGGAGGCACCCGCGGCGACGTTGCGCAGGCCCTCGCGTACGAGCGCCTGGGCGAGCACGGTGGCGGTGGTGGTGCCGTCACCCGCGATGTCGTTGGTCTTGGTCGCCACCTCCTTCACCAGCTGGGCACCGAGGTTCTCGTACGGGTCCTCGATCTCGACCTCGCGGGCGATGGTGACACCGTCGTTGGTGATGGTGGGGGCGCCGAACTTCTTGTCGATGACGACGTTGCGGCCCTTGGGGCCGATCGTCACCTTGACCGTGTCGGCAAGCTTGTTGACGCCGCGCTCGAGGGCGCGACGGGCGTCCTCGTCGAACTTCAGGATCTTCGCCATGGGAGCGGTTCAGCCCTCTCGGAAAACGTGGGTGAAACGAACTGCGCCCCTGACGCCCGGCTTCATAAGGTCGCGGGGGCCAGGGCGCAGCTCAAAAGCAGAATGTGCTGGTGGTGAATTACTTCTCGATGATCGCGAGCACGTCGCGAGCCGAGAGGACGAGGTACTCCTCGCCGCTGTACTTCACCTCGGTGCCGCCGTACTTGCTGTACAGCACGATGTCGCCGGTCTTCACGTCGAGCGGCAGGCGCTCGCCGTTCTCGAAGCGACCCGGGCCCACGGCGAGGACGACGCCCTCCTGGGGCTTCTCCTTCGCGGTGTCCGGGATGACCAGGCCAGAGGCCGTGGTCTGCTCGGCGTCGAGCGGCTGGACCACAATGCGGTCCTCGAGCGGCTTGATGGCAACCTTGGAGCTGGCGGTCGTCACGATCCGACCTCCCCTTCGGAGATCTCACGGGGTTAACTGTCTGAGGTGGCGACCAGGTCGATCCGTCGTCGCGGGTGCCGGACCTGCCCGTCGCTGTTGGCACTCTCCAGTGGGGAGTGCCAGACCTGAGACTATGACTGCGATTAGCACTCGGTCAAGCGGAGTGCCAATGCCCGCGGCGCTGCACCGGATTTTTCATCACCCTGGGCTGCCTGGCGGGGCTGTGTTGGATGCCGGCGTCCCCCCTGGGGCTGCGCCCCAGGCCCCCTTCGGCCTGGACGGCCTCGTCCTCAAACGCCGGACAGGCTGGGTGCTCCGACCGGCGCCGGAGAGCTCCCGCTCTAGTCCGCCGTGCATCCCCAGTAGCCGATCTCGGCCGGCTCGCCCTCGCGATAGAGGATCGTGCAGCGACCGCTCCCACGGCCCGGGAAGGACAGAACCCAGGTGCGTAGGGCCGCGGCCCATTGCTCGCGGGTGGGTCTGCCCTCCGGCGCCCAGTCGCGCACCTCGTCCTCGGTCAGTGGTCGCATCATGGCGAAGTCGTCCCCGGACCCGGCGTCGATGAGGTCGTAGAAGTCGAGCACGGAGGACGTGCCGCCCGTCAGGATGTACTCCCGCCAGCCGTCGTCCTCCCACAGGTCGACGATGTCCCGCCCCGGGAACCCGTGATCGTCCTTGGCCAGTTCCTGTTCCTGCGCCTTCCGGAACGCCGACTGAAGATCCTTCTGGTACGACCCCGTCGAGGTCCACTGGCTGCCACCCATCGCCAGGCCCTTTCCGCTCACCGCTGTTCGTCGTGCGCGGCAGGTTATCCGGGGCCTAGGACATTCCCGGCCGGCGGGCGCTACAGGTAATCCTCCAGGCGGCCCACCGTCAGGCCCCGCTCCTGGATGCCCCTGAGGAGGCGGGCCGTCGTGTCGGTCGGGGTGATCTGGACGATGTCTCCGGGGTGAGGCGGTGGTCGCCGTGGGCGTAGGTGAGGGTGCCGGTGGTCGTGGAGGCTCGCCAGAGGACGAGGGCGGAGATGCCGCAGTCGGCGGCGGCGCGGCGGGTCGTCGTGTCGTACGTGCCCTCGGGGGCCGGAGCAGGCGGGAGCCGGGGCGGTGGCCGCAGATCTCGGTGCGCTGGGTGGCGTAGGGCAGGCCGGTGAAACGAGTGGGCCTCGGGGGTGTGCGGAACTCCGTTACCGGGAGGCGCAGTTCGCGGATCAGGTCGGTGAACCTCGGGTCACGGCGGGCGCGCGCGTCGTGGTCGTAGGTGAGGAAGACGACGCGGTCGCGGGTGCGGACATGGTCCACGACCGGGGAGCCCCGGGCCCGCCGAGCGTGCGGCGGGCCGGGGGACGGGGTCGGGGCGGGGGCCAGTGGGGCCGTCAAACCCCAGTGGCGGTACGGCTGTTCATGGACCGGGCCGTGCTGGTGCACGCGCTGGGCGGCCTTCTTGCCGAGCCGTTCGATGGGGTCGACGGACTGCGCGCAGCCGGTGAGGAGGGTGGCCGCCAACACGACGGTCACCGGCGTCCGTAGTGTCGCGAGTCTCACAGGTAGTCCTCCAGGCGGGCCACCGCGTACCCCTCGGCCGTGACCTTGCCGAGGAAGCGGCGCATGTCGTCGACCATGGTGCCCTTCCAGTCCTCGCGGCCCCGGAAGTGCGTCAGGACGATGTCACCGGGGTGCAGGGACCAGTCGTCCTCGCGGTACTCCCAGTGGTCGACGAAGACCTCCTCGTCCCAGATCGGGGCGTACTTGATGCCGCAGGACTTCGCGGCGACGAGGGTGTCGTGGTTGTAGTTCCCGTACGGCGGCCGGAACACGGTCGGGGCCTTGCCGAACTGCTTCTTCATGATGTCCTGCATGCCGCAGATCTCGTGCCGCTGCTCGGCGTAGGACAGGCCCGGCAGATACGGGTGCGTGAGGGTGTGGTTGTTGACCGTGTGCCCCTGGGCCTGCATCTTCCGGAAGTAGCCGTAGTCGTCCTTCACCAGGTAGTTGCTGAGGAAGGCCGTGTACGGGATCTTCAGATCGCTCATCATCCGCAGGAACGCGGGGTCCTTGTTCTCGCCGTCGTCGATGGTGAGGAACACGATCTTCTTCTTGGTCGGGATCGTGGTGAAGACCGGCGGGAGGTTCAGCTCCTCCTGGTCGTCCACCTCGAAGCCCTTGCGCGCGGTGATCTCCGGCTTCCGCGCGGGCGCCGGCGGGGCCGCGAGCGGCACCTTCGCGAGCCCCCAGCGCTTCGCGGCGGCGACCCGGGCCGCGTACTCGGCGCGCAGTTTCGTCGCGTAGGAGTCCAGCGCGCGGGCGGGGGTGCGTGCAGCGGCTGCGCGCCCTGGGCCGGGTGGACGGCCGCCCCGGAGCCGGACTGGGCGCAGCCGGAGCCGAGGGCCGCGAGCGCGAGAGCGGCGAGCGCGCCACGGGCGCCCGCCCTCCGGCGCGGATTCGCGTGCGCCCGATTCCCGCGCGCCCGATTGATGTCATTTTGTACGACTACTCGCATGGGGCCGGATCTTTTCAGGCCCCGGCCCCGATCCCGCGCCGACACCGCCGGGACACCGCCACCGGAGGCACGCCGTCCACCGACTGGCCCACAATGTCCCGGTGAACGACCCCGTACTCGCCTTCGCCGCCCTGCTCACCCCCGAGGGCCGCGCCCTTCTCGACGAGGTCCGCGGCACCGACCCGGCCAGGGAACTCGCCGTCGCCACCCGGCTGCGCCGCGACCACCCCGCCGACCTCGTCTCGGCGGCCCTGGGCCAGGCCCGGCTGCGGCAGCGCGCGGCGGCGGCGAAGTTCACGCCCGAGGACGCCGACCAGATGTTCTTCACCCCGAACGGCTTCGAACAGTCCACCCGCACCACCGTCGCCGCCTACCGCGCCGCCCGCCTCCGGGACCTCGGCGTCACCTCCGTCGCCGACCTCTGCTGCGGCATCGGCGGTGACGCCATCGCCCTCGCCCGGGCGGGGGTGCGCGTCCTCGCCGTGGACCGCGACCCCTGACGGTCGCCGTCGCCCGCGCCAACGCCGAGGCCCTGGGCCTGGCCGACCTCATCGAGGTACGGGAGGCGGATGTGACGGACGTCGACACGTCCGCGTACGACGCCGTGTTCGTCGACCCCGCACGACGCGGCGGCCGCGGCCGCATCTTCGACCCCGAGGCGTACTCGCCCCCGCTGTCCTGGGCCGTCGACGCCGCTACGACCGCCCTGCTCGCCGCGCTGAAGATCGCCCCGGGGTGCCGCACGAGGCGATCCCGGCGTCGGCCGAGGCGGAGTGGATCTCGGACGGGGGTGACGTGAAGGAGGCGGTGCTGTGGTTCGGGGCGCGAGTGCGGCCGGGCGCCGTACGCGCGACTCTCCTCCCCGGCCCGCGAGTTCTGCACGGACGCGGACTGCCCGACCCCGAAGTCCGTTCCGTGGGCCGGTACTTGTACGAACCCGACGGCGCCGTCATCCGTGCCCATCTCGTCGCCGAGGTCGCGGAGGAGGTCGGCGGCGGCCTCGTCGACGAGACCATCGCGTATGTGACGGCCGACGGGCTACGGCCCACCGCGTACGCCTCCGCCTACGAGATCACCGACCAACTCCCCTTCGGCGTCAAGAAGTTGAAGGCGCTGCTACGGGAACGGGAGGTGGGCATCCTCACCGTGAAGAAGCGGGGTCGGCCGTCGAGCCGGAGGAACTGCGCCGGAAGGTGAAGCCCCAGGGGCCCAACTCGGCGACGGTGTTCCTTACTCGGGTGGCGGGGGCGCCGGCGATGTTGATCGGGCGCCCCGCTTAGGTTGCCTCTAGGCCGCCTCCGCCGCCCGGCGCAGCAGGAGTTGGCGTTCGCGTTCGTTGCGGGCGAGGGCGGCCGCCCGGGTGAACTCCGCCTTCGCCTCCGTCGTACGGCCGAGGCGGAGGAGGAGGTCGCCGCGGACGCTGGGCAGCAAGTGGTAGTCGTGCAGGGCGGGTTCGGAGGCGAGGGTGTCGACGATCTCCAACGCCGGGGCCGGGCCCTCCGCCATCGAGACGGCCACCGCGCGGTTCAACTCGACCACCGGGGACGGGGATCGGGCGGCGAGGAGGGCGTACAGGGTCGCGATCGTCCGCCAGTCGGTCTCGTCGTAGGTGTACGCGTGGGCGTGGCAGGCGGCGATGGCGGCCTGGAGGGCGTAGGGGCCGGGGGCGCCGGTGGAGACCGCGTCGGCGCGGCCGAGGGCGGTGATGCCGCGGGCGATGAGGAGGCGGTTCCAGCGGCGGCGGTTCTGGTCCCTGAGGAGGACGGGGGCGCCGTCGGGGCCGGTGCGGGCGGAGGAGCGGGACGCCTGGAACTCCAACAGGGCGGCCAGGGCGTGCACTTCGGGTTCCTTCGGCATCAGCGCGGCGACGAGGCGGGCCAGCCGGAGCGCGTCCTCGCAGAGGCTCGGGCGGAGCCAGTCGTCGCCCGCGGTCGCCGCGTAGCCCTCGTTGAAGATGAGGTAGATGACGTCCAGGACGGAGCCGAGGCGGGCCTCGCGGTCGGGGCCGTAGGGGACCTCGAAGGCGATGTTCTTGGTGGCCAGGGTGCGTTTGGCGCGGACGATGCGCTGGGCGATCGTCGGTTCGGGGCCAGGAAGGCGCGGGCGATCTCGGGGTGGTGAGGCCGCCGAGGAGACGCAGGGTGAGGGCGGTGCGGGCCTCGGCGGAGAGGACCGGGTGGCAGGTGGTGAAGACGAGGCGCAGGAGGTCGTCGTCGATGTCGTCGGGGGCGGCGGGTTCCTCGGGCGGGGCCGTCGTCTCCAGGGTGCGGCCGATCTCCTGGAGCTTGCGGGCGTAGTTCTCCCGGCGCCGGATCAGGTCGACGGCGCGGTGCCTCGCAGTGGTCATGAGCCAGGCCCCGGGTTGTCGGGCACACCGTCCCTCGGCCACTGCTCCAGCGCGGCGACGAGCGCGTCCTGCGCGAGTTCCTCGGCGATACCGACGTCGCGGACCAGACGGGCGACGGCGGCGATGACGCGGGGGACTCGATGCGGAAGACGGTCTCGATGGTGCTGTGCGGGTCGCTGGCGTTACCGTGCGGGGCTGCGGTGGGCTGTGATTCCGGGGTCACAACCCACCATGCAACACCCCCGCCGCCCTCAGACCAAGGAAGGACGGGCGGGGCCGCGGAGTGCGGGGAGTGCTCAGCCCTCCGCGATCTCGCGCACCTCGCAGGTCACCGTCCAGAACTCCTCGTGCACCTTCAGGAACCGCTTGGTCCACTCGATCGCCTCGGCCATGTCCTTGCACTGCATGAGCGCGTAGCCGCCGACGACCTCCTTGGACTCGGTGAAGGGGCCGTCGGTCACGGAGATCTTGCCGCCCTCCCAGTGGACGCGGGCGCCCTGCTCGGTCGGGGTGAGGCCCGCGGTGTCGAGCATGACGCCGGCCTTGGTGATCTCCTCGATCAGTTCGCCCATGCGCTGCATCAGCTCGGGGCTCGGTCCCTCGGCGGGAGCGGTCTTCTCGTCGATCTGCACGAGGGAGAGGTAGCGGGGCATGGTGACTCCTCGGGTCGTTCCGGCCGGGTCGTTCCCGGCCTTTCAACCATGCGTCGAAAGAGGGTCGCCCGGATCGACACACTCGCCGGAAAACCTCGAAGTTTTTCTCCGCCCGCGCGTTTCCGCAGGTCAGTGTGGGCTCGGTCGGCGCCTCAGCGCAGCGACTCCCACAGGTCGCTCGCCGCCGGCTCCTTCGCCACCACCCGGTTCGGGTCGGACGGCGCCGTGACGTTCGGCATCGTCACCGTCGTCACCGCGTCCGCCGACAGGCCCTTCAGGCTCTGGCCGAGGCTGATCAGTTCGCTCAGGGAGTCGAGGCCGGTGTCGGTGGTGAGGCTGTCGGTGACCGCGTCGGTGATCTCGTAGAGCTTGGCGGGATCGGTGAGCAGGTCGTGGGTGGATATCTGGGTCAACAGGGCCTTCACCAGCATCTGTTGGAGGCCTATCCGGCCGAGGTCGCTGCCGTCGCCTATGCCGTGCCGGGTGCGGGCGAGGGCCAGGGCCTGCTTGCCGTCGAGGTGGTGGGTGCCCTTCTTGAGGTGCAGGTGGCTGTCGTCGTCGTCGATGTCCTGGGTCGTGGTGACCGTGACACCGCCGAGCGCGTCGACCAGTTTCGCGAAGCCCGCGAAGTCGATCTCCAGGTAGTGGTCCATGCGGACGCCGGTGATCGACTCGACCGTCTTGACCGCGCAGACCGGCCCGCCCACCGAGTACGCGCTGTTGAACATCGCGTTGTACGCCACCGACGTCGAACCCCGGAGGACAGCGGGCAGGACGGGCGGGTGACGAGGGTGTCGCGCGGGATGCTGACGATCGTGGCCTTGGTGCGACCGGCGTCGAGGTGGACGACCATCGCCGTGTCGGAGCGGGCGCCGGAGCTGTCGCCGCCGCCGAGTGCCTTGTTCTCCGTGCCGCTGCGCGAGTCGGAGCCGAGGACCAGGATGTTCAGGGAGCCGGTCGGCACGGGGACGCGGAGGCGGCGGCGGAGGGTGGTCACCGCCTTCGCGGGGCGGCCGGTGCCGAGCGCGCTGTCGATGTCGACGCTCTTGATGTTGTTGTCGAGGTGCCAGTAGGCCCAGCCCGCCGCGCCGACGCCCAGGACGAGGGCACCGGCCAGAGCGAGGCCGACGATCTTCAGTACGCGCGATCGCCGGCCCACTCGTCTGTCGTCCTCGGCGTTCTCGTTGTCCGTCACGGACAGGAACGTAAGTCCGAATTATTAGGAGAAAGTTAGGGAGCCGCCTCGATACGGTTTTCTGCGGAAAATCTCACGGTTCTCAGCCCCGCTTCACCCCCGCGCCCTCCCCCGCCTCCCTCATCCCAGGGTCACCACCGGCACCGGATTGCTCCCGCTCCACGTGGCGTTGAACCCGAACGACACCGAACCGCCGTCCGGGACCGTCCCGTTGTAGCTCGCGTTCGTACAACTCACCGCCGTGCCCGACTGGGTGCAGGTCGCGTTCCAGGCCTGGGTGATCCGTTGGCTCGCGCCGTACGCCCAACTCGCCTTCCAGGACGGCAGCGAGGCCCCGGAACACGCGATCGTCACCTGTCCGGTGAACCCGGCGTTCCACTGACTCGTCACGCCGTACGTCGCCGCGCACGCGCCGTTCGTCGGCGGTGGGGTGGTGGTCGTGCCGCCGAGCGCCTCCGAGATGCCGTAATACGCCGGTTTCGGCGCGTAGTTGGCGTCGTACGGTGTCGCCGCCCCGTAGCCCGGGAACGTGCTGTCGACCCAGGAGTCGGAGTCGGTGAAGCCCCACACGGTGACGTTCACGCAGCGCGTCACCGCGACGCAGGCGGCCAGGACGCTCTTGAAGTCGGCCTTCTGCTGGGCGAGTTTGGTGCTGTCGGCCGGGAGCGCCATCCGTACGTCCAGCTCGGTGACCGCCACGTCCACGCCGAGGTCGGCGAAGCGCTGGATGTTCTGCTGGAGGGTGGCGGGCACCTGGCCGACGATCAGGTGGGCCTGGAGGCCGACGCCGTCGATCGGAACGCCCGCCGCCTTCAGGGACTTGACCAGGTTGTAGAGGGCGGTGGACTTCGCGTTGACTCCCTCGACGTTGTAGTCGTTGATGTACAGCTTGGCGGCCGGGTCGGCGGTGTGCGCCCACGTCAGCGCCTGCGCGATGTAGGTGGCGCCGAGGCCGTCGTACCAGAGGGTGGAGCGGTAGGTGCCGTCCTCGTTGAAGGGTTCGTTCACCACGTCCCAGGCGGTGATCTCTCCCTTGTAGCGGCCGACTTCGGTGCTGATGTGGTTCTGCAGCAGGGTGCTCAACTGGGCTTGCGTCCAGGTGCCGTTGGTCAGCCAGCTCGGGTTCTGGTTGTGCCAGACCAGGGTGTGGCCGCGCACCTGCTGGTGGTGGGCCTGCGCGAAGGCGACGATCTGGTCCGCCTCCGACCAGTTGAAGCTGCCCTGCGTCGGCTCCACGGTCCCCCACTTCATGGCGTTGCCGGGGGTGAGCGAGCTGAACTGGCCGCCTGCGATGTCGCCGTAGGTGCCGGTGAGTTTGGAGCCGGTGACGGCGGTGCCGATGACTTTGCCCTTCGCGGCGGCGAGGTCGCGCAGCGGGGTGTCGGCGGCGTGTGCGGCGGGGGCCGCGAAGAGCATGACGGCGCCGCTGAACAGGGCCGCCAGGGACAAGCCGGTTCTCAGAGATCTCATGCGGGTGCCTCCGAAAGTTTCGGTTGTGCAACCGATTGGCTTCGGAGGAGTGTGGGGCGACTCACCCCACCCGTCAATACGTCACCTTCCGGCCACTCCCGTCCCGGTCGGCTCCGCTTCCGGCCACCCGCCTCACTCGGCGGCCGGTGCCGCCGTACTGCTGCGCACCACCAGGCTGGTGGCCAGCTCCACCCGCCGGGCCGCCGAGGTCTCCTGCTCGCGCCCGAGGTCGAGCACCAGCTTGGCCGCCGCCTCGGCCATCTCGGTCAGGGGCTGCCGTACGGTCGTCAGCGGCGGGCCGACCCAGCGGGCGACCGGCAGATCGTCGAAGCCGACCACGCTCAGGTCCTCCGGGATGCGCAGCCCGAGTTCGCGGGCGGCCTCGTACAGGCCGAGCGCCTGGAGGTCGTTGCCGGCGAAGACGGCGGTGGGCCGGTCCGGGCGGCGCAGCAGCTGGAGCCCGAGCCGGTAGCCGGCCTCGTGATGGAAGTCGCCGGTGGTGATCAGCGAGGGGTCGACCGGCAGCCCGGCCGTCTCCAGCGCGGCCCGGTATCCGTCGACCCGGGCGCGGCTGCACATCATCCGGGACGGGCCGCTGATCGCGCCGATCCGGGTGTGGCCGAGTTCGACCAGGTGCCGGGTGGCGGCGAGCCCGCCCTGCCAGTTCGTCGCGCCGATCGAGGGCACGTCGGCGCCCGGGTCACCGGCCGGGTCCATCACCACGAACGGGATGGAACGGCTGGTGAGCAGCGCCCGCTGCGACTCGTCGAGCCCGGACAGCACCAGGATCACGCCGTGCGGGCGGCGCGCGGCGACCTGGTCGGCCCAGGTCCGGCCCGGGGTCAGCCGCCCCGCGCTCTCGCTCAGCACCACGCTCAGCCCGGAGTCCCGCGCCACGTTCTCCACGCCCCGGATGACCTCCATCGCCCAGGCGCTCTCCAGCTCGTGGAAGACCAGGTCGATCAGCGGGGAGCGGGTCGCCTCGGCGCGGCGGCGCCGGTAGCCGTAGACGCGCAGGAGTTCCTCGACGCGGGTGCGGGTCGCCGGGGCGACATCGGCACGGCCGTTGAGGACCTTCGAAACAGTCGGAGCCGACACTCCGGCCTCGCGGGCGATCTCGGCGAGCGTGGCGGTCTGGGTCGGCCGACCCGCTGTCTGGGTTTCGGCGGAATCCGGGGCTGTCATGGCGGCGATCGTATCCCTGCGCGACCTCTTGACGAACCCCCTCGCGCGTCTTACGTTCCCGGAACATTCGTAGAACGGCTCGAAACATTCGCACGAGAGGTGCTGACTGTGCTTTTCATGGAGCCCAACACGTCCAACGGCGGGCGTACGTTCAGCAGGCGCTGGGTGCTCGGCGCCGGTGCCACCACCCTGCTCACGACCGGACTCACGGCCTGCGGTTCCAGTGACAGCACCGGCGGCAGCAGCACGGTCACCGCCTTCACCTACGGCGACGACGCGGCGAAGGTGCAGGTCAAGGCCGTCACTCGGTTCAACGCGTCGGCGGCGGCGAAGAAGGCCAAGGGCAAGATCAAGCTGGAGAAGGTGCCCGGCACGGACTACCCGGCCAAGCTGCGCACCGCGATGGGCTCGCCGAACGCGCCGGACGTCTTCTTCAACTGGGGCGGCGGCTCGATCAAGGCGTACCAGGAGGCGAACCAGCTGGTCGACCTCACCGACACCATCAAGAGCGACCCGGTCCTCAAGGACGGCTTCCTGCCCTCCGTGCTCGCGGCGGGCGCGCTCAAGGGCAGGAACTACGGCATACCGATGCGCGGTATGCAGCCGGTGATCCTCTTCTACAACAAGACCGTCTTCGCCGCGCACAAGCTCCAACCGCCCACCACCTGGGCCGAGTTGCTCGACATCAACAAGAAGCTGAAGTCCGCGAACATCACTCCGTTCGCGCTCGGGGCGCGGACATCTGGCCCGAGTTGATGTGGCTGGAGTACCTCGTCGACCGGATCGGCGGGCCCGAGGTCTTCGACAAGATCAAGAACGGGGACGCATCCGGGTGGGGTGACCCCGCCGTCCTCAAGGCCGCCGAGACCGTCAAGCAGCTCATCGACGACGGGGCGTTCGGCAAGGGGTTCAGCTCCGTGTCGTACGTCAACGGCGGTGCGCCCGCGGTGTTCGCCAAGGGGAAGGCGGCGATGCATCTGATGGGGTCGTGGGAGTACTCGACGCAGCTCGGGAAGTTCCCCGACTTCGCGAAGAACAACCTGGGGTGGGTCGCCTTCCCGAAGTACGAGGGGGTGCGGGCGATATTCGTAACGTCGTCGGTAACCCCACCAACTACTGGTCCGTGAACGCGCGTACGGGCAACAAGGACGCGGCGATCGCGTTTCTGCGGGACTGTGCGTCGGAGGCGTATGCGAAGGACTTGGTCGCCAACGGGGACATTCCGACCACGTCCAACGCCGAGAAGTTGCTGGAGTCCTCGCCCAACCCAGAGTTCGCGAAGTTCCAGTACCAGATGGTGCAGCAGGCGCCCGCGTTCACGTTGAGCTGGGATCAGGCGGTGGATCCGAATGTGTCGACGCCGATGTTGACCGAGATCAACAAGCTGTTCGTGGGGAAGAGTTCGCCGGCGCAGTTCGTGTCGGCGCTCAAGGGGCTGAAGTGAGCGAGCGCTCCGCGGAGGGGCCCGCCGTTCAGGTGCGGGCCCGTCGTGGCTGGTCACGCAGTTCCCCGCGCCCCTATCGGGGCGGTGCGCCGCACGCTCTCCTGGCTGTGCCCGGGGTGTTGTTCTTCGTCTTCTTCGCCGTGGCTCCCATGGTCCTCGCGGTGTATCTGTCCTTCACCAAATGGAACGGGCTCGGGGATCCGAAACCGGTCGGGCTCGCCAACTGGGACAAGTTGCTGCATGACGATCGGCTGACTCAATCCTCACCATCACCGTGCTGTTGACGGTGACCAGTTGGGTTTTCCAGACCGCTGTGTCCCTGCTGCTCGGTGTGTGGGCGGCGGGGCGGCAGCGCAACCGGGCCGTGCTCTCCGCCATCTTCTTCGTGCCGTTCCTGTTGTCCTCGACGGCGATAGCGCTGCTCTTCTACGCGCTGCTCGATCCGAACTTCGGGGTCATCCATCAGGACACGCTGGGGACGACGAGTGGGGCGTTCCTCGCGATCGTGTTCGTCGGGGGTGGCAGTTCATCCCCTTCCACACGCTGATCTATCAGGGCGGGGCCCGGCAGATTCCCGAAGTGCTCTATCAGGCGGCGGCAATTGACGGGGCGGGACGGTACCGGCAGTTCTTCTCGATCACGCTGCCCCAGCTCCGCAACACGGCCACGACATCGAGCGTGCTGATGATCGTCGGGTCGCTGACGTACTTCGAGACCGTCCTGATCCTCACCCAGGGCGGCCCCGGTACGGACACGGCGATCCTGCCGTACCTGATGTACGAGGCCGGGTTCAAGAGTTACGACTTCGGCTACGCGAGCGCGATCGCGACCTTCCTGGTCGTCATCGCCACCGCGCTGTCCCTGGTCCTGGTCCGGCTCACCGGTTTCGGCGCCATGCGCAGTACCCGCGAAGGGATGTGACGGAGTGTCACACGACACGTTGCCGCGTCCGGTGAAGACGGCGGGGGAACCGGTGGAACCACCGCGCACCCGAAGGCGCCGGCACTGGAGCAAGCGGCCCAACCCCGTGGCGGGGCTCGGTTCGCTGCTCTGGCTCGCCGTCGTCATCGTGCCGATCTACGCGATGATCTCGGCCTCGCTCACCCGCCAGGACAAGGCGCTGGGCAACAACGCCCTGAAGCCGCCCACCGATCCGACGTTCGCCAACTACAACACCGTCCTGCACAACGGCTTCGGCCACTTCCTCGCCAACACCGCGCTGGTCGCGGCGGCGGTCGGTCGTGGGAATCGTCCTGGTGCTGTGCGTGCCGCTGGCCTACGTGGCCGTACGCACCCGGACGGTGTGGGCGGGCGGGGCCTTCCGGCTGTTCCTGCTGGGAGTTGCCATCCCGGCCCAGGCGGTCGTCGTCCCGCTGTACCTGATGATCGCCAAACTCGACCTGTACGACAGCCTGTTGGCGGTGATCCTGCCTACGGCGGCCTTTGCGATGCCGGTGTCCGTGCTGATCCTGACCGGCACGCTGCGGGACATCTCGGAGGACCTGTACGAGGCGATGGCGCTCGACGACGGGGCCTCGGCGACGCGGATGCTGTTCCAGCTGGTCATCCCGATGACCAAGGGCGGGATCAGCACGGTCGTCGTCTACTCGGCGCTCCAGGCCTGGAACGGCTTCCTCTTCCCGCTGATCTTCACCCAGTCCGACGGGCCCCGGGTCCTCACGCTCGGACTCTTCAACTACGTCAGCCAGTTCGGCGTGAACATCCCGGCCCTGCTCGCCTCGGTCGTCCTCTCCGGCATTCCGATCTTCGCCGTCTACCTGGTGGCCCGGCGCGCCCTGGTCGGCGGCCTGATGGGCGTGGGCGGCAAGTGAGCTGCCCCAACTCACCTTTCCTGAACGGAGTTTCATGACCACCGCCCCCTGGCGCGACCCCGCCCTGCCCGCCGCCGCCCGCGTCGACGACCTCCTCGCCCGGATGACCCTGGAGGAGAAGACCGCCCAGCTCTACGGCGTCTGGGTGGGCGCCGCCACGGACGGCGACGGGGTCGCCCTGCTCCAGCGCGAGATGACCTCGGACTACGACTGGGACGAACTGATCACCCTGGGGCTCGGCCAGCTCACCCGTTCCTTCGGTACGGCGCCGGTGGACCCGGAGCTGGGCGCGCAGGCGCTGGCCCGCGCGCAGCGCCGGATCGCGGCGGCGGGGCGTTTCGGCATCCCGGCGGTCGCCCACGAGGAGTGCCTGGCGGGCTTCACCGCGTGGGGCGCGACGGCGTACCCGGTGCCGCTGGCGTGGGGCGCGAGCTTCGATCCGGGGCTGGTCGAGGAGATGGCCCGGCGCATCGGCGCGGACCTGCGCTCGGCCGGCGTCCACCAGGGGCTCGCCCCGGTCCTGGACGTCGTACGGGATCCGCGGTGGGGGCGGGTGGAGGAGACGATCGGCGAGGACCCGTATCTGGTGGGGACGATCGGGGCGGCTTATGTGCGGGGGCTGGAGTCGGCCGGGGTGGTCGCGACGCTGAAGCACTTCGCCGGGTACGCGTCCTCCGTGGGGGCGCGGGAATCTGGCGCCGGTGCGGGCGGGGGTGCGGGGAGTTCGCGGACGTCACGCTGCCGCCGTTCGAGATGGCGCTGCGGGAGGGCGGGGCGCGCTCGGTGATGGCGGCGTACAACGAGACGGACGGCGTCCCGGCGTCGGCGGACCCGCGGCTGCTGACCGAACTCCTGCGGGACGACTGGGGTTCACCGGCACGGTCGTCGCCGACTACTTCGGCATCGGCTTCCTGGAGACGCTCCACCGGGTCGCGGGCAGTCCGGCGCAGGCCGCGCACGCGGCGCTGGCGGCGGGGATCGACGTGGAGCTGCCGACGCTGAAGTGCTACGGCAAGCCGCTCGTCGAGGCGGTGCGGGCAGGGGAGATCCCGGAGGCGCTCGTGGACCGGGCGGCGCGTCGAGTGCTGTCGCAGAAGGCCGAGTTGGGGCTCCTGGACGAGGACTGGTCACCGGAGCCGACGGGCCCGATCGACCTGGACTCGACGGCGAACCGGGCCCTGGCCCGCCAACTCGCCGAAGAATCGGTGGTGTTGCTGGACAACCCGGACGGTGTGCTCCCGCTCCCGCCGGAGGCGCGGATAGCGGTGGTGGGCCCGAGGGCGGCGGACCCGCTGGCGATGCTCGGCTGCTACTCCTTCCCGTCCCACGTGGGGACGCACCACCCCGAGGTGCCGATGGGCATCGAGATCCCGACGGTGCTGGAGTCGCTGCGGTCCGAACTCCCGGATGCCAAGGTGACGTTCGCCGAAGGATGCGATGTCTCCGACCCGGACACCTCCGGGTTCGAGGAGGCGGTCGCGCGGGCGGCGGAGGCGGACGTGTGCGTGGCGGTGCTCGGTGACCGGGCGGGCCTGTTCGGGCGCGGTACGTCGGGTGAGGGCTGCGATGTGGCGGACCTCCAACTGCCGGGCGTCCAGGCCGACTTGCTGGACGCGTTGGTGTCGACCGGCGTCCCGGTGGTGCTGGTCCTGCTGACCGGCCGCCCCTACGCGCTGGGCCGTTGGCAGGGCCGCCTCGGCGCGGTGGTCCAGGCGTTCTTCCCGGCGAGGAGGGCGGCCCCGCGGTCACCGGCGTCCTCTCGGGCCGCGTGAACCCGTCCGGCCGCCTCCCGGTGAGCGTCCCGCAGGCAGCCGGCGGCCAGCCCTGGACATACCTCCAACCCCCTTTGGGCCTCGCCGACGAGGTCAGCAACCTCGATCCGACCCCGCTCTACCCCTTCGGCCACGGCCGCTCGTACACGAGCTTCGCGTGGGAGGTCACCGAGTCCCCGGTCCCGGAGATCGACACGGACGGCTCCTATGACCTGCCGGTCACCGTCCGCAACACCGGCGACCGCTCCGGCACGGAGGTCGTCCAGCTGTACCTGCACGACCCGGTCGCCTCGGTGACCCGCCCGGACGTCCGCCTGATCGCCTACCGGCGGCTGGAGTTGGCACCGGGCGAGTCGACCCGGCTGACCTTCCACTTCCACACCGACCTCTCGGCCTTCACCGACCGCACGGGCCGCCGAGTGGTCGAACCAGGCGTACTGGAACTGAGGTTGGCGGCGTCGAGCGCGGACGTACGGCACACGACCCGGTTGAACGTGACGGGGTCCGTACGGGAGTTGGGGACGGAGCGGCGGTTGCGGTGCGAGGTCGGCCTGGGTGAGTGACGGCGGCGGGGCGGGGCGGCGCCTGACCGACGGTGCCGCCCCGCCCGCCCGTTCGTCCTCAGTCGCTACCTGCCGGGCTTGTGCCGGGCCGTCCGTCTCAGAGCCATCAGGCCCAGCACCGCGAACGCCACGACCAGGTACGTCACGACCTCCAGCAGCGGCGGCAGTGCGTGATCGGTGATCAGGGACGAGATCGTCATCGCCACGATCCCCAGGCCGAGGGCCAGGGCCACACGCCTCAAGACGGACCTCCACAGGATCAGTTGGTTCCCGGGGTGGACCGGCCGGCTATTCGCCCACCGACTCGAACCGCCACCGATGCACCGCCCGAGTCACCAACTCCCCATCCGGTTCGGGGAGTTCGGGCAGTTCCGCATCGTACTCCGCGTCCCACCACGTGAGGACGAGGACTCGGTCCTGGGGGCGCGGAGGAACTCCCGGCGCAGGGGTTCGGCGGGGAGTCGCTGGGCCCGTGCCCAGGTGAGGAGGTCCTCGCCTCTGCCCGGGACCGCTCGGGCCTCCCACATCAGCGCGACCGTCACGAGTACAGGTTCTCCTTGCTGACCTCGTGGACGTGGTCGTGGTGGTGGTGTCCCGGGACGTGCGGGTCCGTCACCGGGAGGGACGAGTCCGCCGAGAGGTCCCAGTCGGACGGGGTGCGATTGCGGGCGACCATCTCCGCGCCCAGGGCGGCGACCATCGCGCCGTTGTCCGTGCAGAGCCCCGGGCGCGGGACGCGGAGGCGGATGCCGGCGGCCTCGCAGCGTTCCTGGGCCAGGGCGCGCAGACGGGAGTTGGCGGCGACGCCGCCGCCGATCATCAGGTGGTCGACGCCCTCGTCCTTGCAGGCCCGTACGGCCTTGCGGGTCAGGACGTCGACGACGGCCTCCTGGAAGGACGCCGACACGTCGCGCACCGGCACGTCCTCCCCCGCCGCCCGCTTCGCCTCGATCCAGCGGGCCACGGACGTCTTCAGCCCGGAGAAGGAGAAGTCGTACGCCGGGTCGCGCGGGCCGGTCAGTCCGCGCGGGAACGTGATCGCCGTGGGGTCGCCCTCCTTCGCGTACCGGTCGATGACCGGGCCGCCCGGGAAGCCGAGGTTCAGCACGCGCGCGATCTTGTCGAAGGCCTCGCCCGCCGCGTCGTCGATCGTCGCGCCCAGCGGCCGTACGTCCGAGGTGATGTCCGAGGAGAGGAGGAGCGAGGAGTGACCGCCGGACACCAGGAGCGCCATCGTCGGTTCGGGGAGCGGGCCGTGTTCCAGCTGGTCCACGCAGATGTGGGAGGCGAGGTGGTTCACGCCGTAGAGCGGCTTGCCGAGGGCGTAGGCGTACGCCTTGGCGGCGGAGACGCCGACCAGCAGGGCACCCGCGAGCCCCGGGCCCGCCGTGACCGCGATGCCGTCGAGGTCACGGGCGCTCACGCCCGCGTCCTTCAACGCGCGCTCGATCGTCGGGACCATCGCCTCCAGGTGGGCGCGGGACGCCACCTCCGGTACGACCCCGCCGAAGCGGGCGTGCTCGTCGACGCTGGACGCGACCGCGTCCGCTAGCAGGGTGGTGCCGCGGACGATCCCGACGCCGGTCTCGTCGCAGGAGGTCTCGATGCCGAGCACAAGGGGTTCGTCAGTCATGGATCTCGGTTCCTTGTACGGAAGGTGACTCCGCAGCGGAGCTGCTGTCGGGATCTGTGGTCAGGCGCATCACCAGGGCGTCGACATTGCCCGGCTGGTAGTAGCCGCGCCGGAAACCGATCGGGGCGAAGCCGAAGCGCTCGTACAGCTTCTGCGCGCGGACGTTGTCGACGCGGCACTCCAGCATGACCTCGGCACACTCGAACTCGCTTGCCGCGGTGAGCAGTTCGGTCAGCAGGGTGGCGCCGAGGCCGGTGCCCCAGTGGTCGCGGGCGACGGCGATGGTCTGGACGTCGGCCTGGTCGCCGTTGGTGGCGAGACCCGCGTAGCCGATGACCCGGACACCGCCCTCGTACTGCTCGCCGGTCACCTCGGCCACCAGGTACCGCCGGGTCGCCTCGGCGCCGCGCGCGTGCGCCAGCTCGGACCAGAACATGCCCCGGGACCAGGCGTCCTCGGGGAAGAGGTCCTTCTCCAGTTCCAGCACGGGATCGATGTCCCACCAGCGCATCTCGCGCAGCCGAGGGCTCAGGGATTCGGTCACTTGGGGGTGACCACCTTGTAGTTCTTGGGCACCTGGGCGTCCGGCCTGCGCAGGTACAGCGGCCGGGGCGCGGGGGGAGTTCGACGCCCGCCGCGAGTCTCTCGACGGCCAGCGAGGCGAGCGCGGCGGCGGACACGTGCTCCGGCTCGTGCGCGGCCGGGAAGGTGTCCGGGTAGAGCAGCGCACCGGCGCCGACCGCGGGCAGCCCCGCGACCTCGTCGGCGATGTCGGCGGGCCGGTCGACGGCCGGGTCGGTCACCCTCGTACGCGAGTCGGCGTAGCGCGCCCAGTACACCTCCTTGCGCCGCGCGTCCGTGGCCACGACGAAGGGGCCGTCGAGGTCGGCGGCGTAGGCGAGGCCGTCCAGCGTGCACACACCGTGCACGGGGACGCCGAGCGCGAGGCCGAAGGTGTCGGCGGTCATCAACCCGACGCGCAGTCCGGTGTAGGGGCCGGGGCCGATGCCCACGACGATTCCGGTGACGGCGTCGAGCCTGAGCCCCCGCCTCGGCGAGCACGTGGTCGACGGCGGGGAGCAGCAGCTCACCGTGGCGGCGCGCGTCCACCTGACTCGACGAGGCGATGACGGCCTCGCCGTCGTGCAGGGCGACGGTGACGGCGGGGGTGGCGGTATCCAGAGCGAGCAAGAGCACGCAAACAGCCTACGGCTCCGGCGCCGCGAGCACGGCCGCCCTGGTCACCCCGGCCCCGACTGCTACGGTCACCTAGGGTCACCGGACTTACGGGATGTACGGGACCGTACGGACACCGTCACAGGACGGACGAGACGCGGAGGTGGGCGCCGATGGCCGGCAGCAGCGCGGGAATCGTGGCCGGGCTCACCGTGGCGGCCGTCGCCACGGTCGGTTTCCTCGCCTATCAGGCGTCCGCGACGGTCCCGCCCGGGATGGGGACGCGGCCCACGCGAGCGCCGCGCCCGCCGCGGTGGCCGCCAAGAAGGCCCCGCGCGACAAGAAGAACCCCGCCGCGCTGCCCACCGAGTCCGGCAGTGGCGAGCGGGTCGTGTACTCGGTGGACGACGACCGGGTGTGGCTGGTCGCCGAGAACAACAAGGTCACCCGCACGTTCAAGGTCACCCCCGGCACGGTCGACCCGCCCACGGGCACCTACCCGGTGACCTCCCGCTCGAACGCCATCCTCGGCACCGACGGCACCCCCCATCCAGCACGTAGTCCGCTTCACCAACGCCGAGGGCGTCGCCATCGGCTTCAGCGCGCCGGTAAGCGGCGAAACGGCACAGCCCGACCCCACGACGAAGTCAGGCGGCATCCGCGAGTCGATCGCCGACGGCGCGGCCATGTGGGAATTCGCAACGATCGGCCAGAACATCGTGGTAATCCGCTAGACGAATCAAACACGCCCCAGGCCACCCACCCAGGGGCGCGGGGAACTGCGCGCCAAGCCCCCACCGACCGGCAGGCGACCGACTACGCCGCTTCTCGCTGAGCCCGCTCGCCCGGCACGTCCAGAGGCTCCGGCGCCCGAGGCGGGTAGATACAGCCCGCGCCGCTTCCCCCGCAGCCAACAACTCCCGCATGGACACCGCACACGGCCGCGCCCACTCACGCTGATCCTCTGAAGCCGACATGGACGCCTCCTGTGAGCCGGGGCAGACGTAGTTAGGTAGACCTAACTACCAACTGGATACCATGTGACCACGCCCGGGACCCGGAACGCAACATCTTGCCGACACCTTGTCGGAACCCACACCCCGCGCCACCGGGTCAGGCGTCGAGCACACCGAGTTCGACGGAGGCCCACCGCTCACCGAGCCCGGTGACCGTGACATGCCGTACCTCGTCGGTGGTGTCGCCGACGGCCCGGTGGATGACGAGGGACAGCCGGTCGTCCGTCAACTCCTCGACCTTGCCCTCACCCCATTCCACGACGATCACGGACTCGGGCAGCGAGACATCGAGATCGAGGTCCTCCATCTCGTCGAGCCCGCCGCCGAGGCGATACGCGTCGACGTGGACCAGCGGCGGCCCCTCCCCAGCGAGGGGTGCACGCGCGCGATGACGAACGTCGGCGAGGTGACCGCACCCCGGACCCCGAGCCCCTCGCCCAGTCCCCGGGTCAGGGTGGTCTTGCCGGCGCCCAGCTCGCCCGTGAGCATCACGAGGTCGCCCGCGCGCAGCAGTTTTGCCAGGCGGCGGCCCAACTCCCGCATCTGCTCGGGGGAGTTGACGGTGATCGATACGGACAGGGGCTCAGCCGCGTTGTGCGGTGCTGCTGGTGCTTCCATAGCCACTTACGGTAGCCCCTGCGGGCACGGCACCCGCGCGGGTGAGCAGGTCGGCGAGGCGGTCGGTGACCACTTCCGGGTGCTCCAGCATGACCAGGTGCCCGGCGTCCGGCACGAGCACCAGCTCGGCGTCCGGCAGCAGGTCGGCGATGGCCTCGCTGTGCTCACTGGGCGTCACGAGATCGCCGATCCCGGCCAGGACGAGCACCGGCATGTCCTTGAAGTGGGTGAGCGCGGCGGTCTTGTCGTGGTCGGTGAACGCCGGGTAGAACTCGGCGACGACGTCGATGGGCGTGCCCTCGATCATCCGCTCGGCGAACCGCGCGACCGCCGGATCGACGTCCCGGGACGCGAACGAGTACCGCTTGATGATCCCGGCGAACAGATCGGCGGTGGCCCGCCGCCCCCGCTCCACCAGGGCGGCCTGCTGCCCGAGCGCCTTCAGTACGCCGGGCAGGATCCGCCGTACCGCGTTGACCCCGGCGACGGGCAGGCCGAAGTTGACCTCGCCGAGCCGCCCGGAGGACGTACCGACGAAGGCGGTGGCGACGACCCGGTCGCGGATGAGGTCGGGGTACTGGTCGGCGAGGGCCATGACCGTCATGCCGCCCATGGAGTGGCCGACGAGCACGATCGAGCCCTCGGGCACGGCCGCGTCGATCACGGCCTTCAGGTCGCGGCCCAACTGGTCGATGGTGAGCGGCATGCCGTCTTCCAGCTGCGCGACCCCGCGCGCGGAGCGGCCGTGGCTGCGCTGGTCCCAGTGCACGGTCCGCACGATCCCGCGCAGGGCGGCACGCTGGAAGTGCCAGGAGTCCTGGTTGAGGCAGTAGCCGTGGCTGAAGACGACGGTGACGGGGGCCGGGGCCTTGCGCCCGAAGAGGCGGCGGCGCTTGGGCGTGACGGCGAGGTCCGGCTCGATGTCGTCGACCTCGTAGTACAGCTCGGTGCCGTCGTCTGCGTGTGCCGTGCCGGGGGTGCCGCGCAGCGAGCCGTACGGTCCCGTGGAGTCGAGGGCGAGCCGGGCCCGCTCGCGCATCCCACGGCCTACGGTCATCCGCTCTATGGCGACACCGGCCGCGGCGCCGGCGGCGATCACGCCTATCGCGGCACCGGCGATACCGGTCGCCTTGCGCCAGTTGCCGACCACCCCCGTGGCGGCGGAGGCGACCGCGGCGACCGCCTCCGCACTGCTCTCGCTCACGTGCCGCTCCTCTTCACGTCAAAGCCCTGCGCTGTGTCGCCTTCCCCATACCCGGGGCGGCCTCATTGACGTAGACGCGAGGAACGCGTGTTCCGATGCGGGTCACGATCTCGTAGGCGATGGTGCCCGCGGCCTGCGCCCAGTCCTCGGCGGTCGGCTCGCCGAGGTCGCCGGGCCCGAAGAGGATCGCCTCGTCACCGGCCTCCGGCTCGTCCCCTCCGAGGTCCACGACGAACTGGTCCATGGCGACCCGGCCCGCGACCGTGCGCCACTTGCCGCCGACGAGGACCGGGCCGGTGCCGGAGGCGTGCCGCGGGATGCCGTCCGCGTAGCCCACGGGGACGAGGCCGAGGGTGGTGGCGCCCGGGGTGATGTAGTGATGGCCGTAGCTCACGCCGTGTCCGCCCGGGACCTGCTTCACCAGGGCGAGGGACGCCTTCAGGGTCAGGGTCATCACCGGGCGCAGGCCGAAGTCGGCCGGGAGCCCACCTCGGGGCTGGGCGAGATGCCGTAGACGGCGATACCCGTGCGGACGAGGTCGAAGTGGGCGTCGGGGCGGGTGAGGGTGGCGGGCGAGTTGGCGATGTGCCGCACCTCGGGGCGTACGCCCTGGGTCTCCGCGTAGGTGACCATCTCGCGGAACAGGGCGAGTTGGGCGTCGATGGAGGGGTGTCCCGGTTCGTCGGCGCAGGCGAGGTGCGACCAGAGCCCGGTGACACGGACGAGCCCCTCGGCCTCGGCGCGCAGGGCGGCCCCGACGAGTTCGGTCCAGTCGGCTCCTGGCTGACATCCGTTGCGCCCGAGCCCGGTGTCCGCCTTGAGCTGCACGCGCGCGGGACGCCCGACGGCACGGGCGGCCGCGGTGACTTCTCGGAGGGCCCACATCCCGCTGAGGGACACGTCGAGATCGGCCTCGATGGCCTCGCGCCAGGGTCCGCCCGGAGTCCACAGCCAGCACATGATCCGCGTGCCGTCCGGCAGCCCGGCGCGGGCGCGCAGGTCGAGGGCCTCCTCCGGCGTCGCTGTACCGAGCCAGGTCGCCCCCGCCTCGACGGCCGCGCGGGCACACGCCAGGGCCCCATGGCCGTAGGCGTCGGACTTGACGACGGCCATGAGGGCCGCGCCCGGCGCGAGGGCACGCAGGGCGCGGACATTGGCCCGCAGGGCGCCCAGATCGATCTCGGCACGGGCCCGCAGGGGCGAGGTCGGCACAGCAGCTGTCTCATTCATGACGCCCCCAGTCTCTCAGAGGGGACTGACAATCCCGCAGGCCCGCCCAGGGTCCGTTCGGCGGGTCAGGTCGCAGGAGATCGGCGGTGCCCCATGGACGCCGATGACCCCCGCGTCCGCGACACGATCCGCCGGACTGGCCCTAGTTCCCGGGCCGGTGGCCCCACACGTAGACGCGGTCGCCCTTCTGGAGGACTCCCCAGAGCTTGCGGGCGTCGGCGAGTCGGAGGTTGACGCAGCCCCAGGAGCCGACGGTGGTGTAGATGCTGCCGTAGACGGCGTGGAAGGCGATGCCGCCGTCGAAGAACTGGGCGTACGGCATGGGGCTGTTGTAGAGCGTGGACCAGTGGTTCTTGTGCTTCCAGTAGATCTTGTGCCAGCCGCCCCGGGTCACATGCCCCTTGCGTCCGCTGCGCATCGGCACCGGCCCGAAGACGACCTTCCTGCCCTTCTGCACCCAGGTCAGCTGCCGGTTGAGATCGACACAGGCGACGCGGTAGGAGCGGACGGGGCACTTCTTGGCCGCGTTGGGGTTCTTCTTCGCCGCGAGCAACTGCATCCGCGCCCAGGTGACCGGCCCCGCGAAGCCGGTCGCGGGCTTGATGCCCTGCTTCTTCTGGAAGGCGCGGATGGCCTTGCAGTCGGCGCCCGACTGCTTCCCGTCCACCCTCAGTTTCAGCCACCGCTCCACGCCCCGCTGGTACGGCCCGGTCTGCTTGCTGCACGTCACCTTGGCGACGGCGTCCCCGATCGGCACGTACTCGACGAGCGCGTACGTCCCCACGGCCGCGTCCCGGGGCTCGACCCGGTCCTCCTCGGCGGTCGGCGTGTACACCTTCGGCGCGAGCGCCTGATCCGGGGTGTCGATCTGCCACGGCTGATACGGCCCCGGCGGCACCCCGGCACCAACTCGCTCTCCGCGGGCCCGGCAGCAGGCGCCGGTACGGGCACGGCCCGTCGAGGGCCCAGGCACTCCCGGTCCCGACGGGGAGGGCGATCACCGCGGTGAGCAGCACCGCGATACTTCTGTGCACGATTCGTGTACTGATCATGCGATCAGAGAAACGTGCCCCTACGACCCGATCCGGCTGCCGCGCGGAGGGGTCACCCTTATTGACGAGCGCGAGTGCTGTCAGCCCAGGTCTTCAAGCGCAGGCCGGCACCCATCAGCCCGTCCGGCGTTTGAGGACGAGGCCCTTTCGGGGCCGATCGGGGGCGAAAACTCACCCCAGCACCACATCCCGCCAGGCCCCCGCACCCCCTCAGCCACATCATGCGCCCCCACCGGCGCCCCCTCCGCCGCCAACCTCCCCGCCAGCCCATGCAGATACGCCCCCACACTCCCCGCGTCGAACGCCGACAACCCCGACGCCAGCAACGACCCGGCGAGCCCCGACAACACGTCCCCACTCCCCGCCGTGGCCAGCCACCCCGTCCCGGTCGAGTTGACCCGCACCGCCCCACCCCCGAATCCGCGACCAACGTCGTGGACCCTTCAACAACACGGTCGCCCCGTACCGCCCCGCCAGCTCCCGCACGGACTCCAGCCGAGCCCCCTCGACCACCCCCGATCCACCCCGAGGAGCGCCGCCGCCTCCCCGCGTGCGGAGTCATCAACGTCGGCGCCCTACGCGCCCGTACCGCATCCTGATCCGCCAGCCGCAGCCCGTCCGCGTCGATGAGCACGGGCACCTCCGCGGTCACGACGTCCGCGACGGTCGCCGCGTCGTCGCCACCCCCTGGCCCCACGACCCACGCCTGCACCCGCCCCGCCTTGAGCGGCCCCCGTCCGACACCAGCACCTCGGGGAACCGCGCGATGACCGCGTCCGCGGCGGGACCGACGTACCGTACGGCCCCCGCCCCGCCGCGCAGCGCCCCCGCGACGGCGAGCACGGCCGCCCCGGGATACCGCCCGGACCCGGCGGCGATGCCGACGACACCCCGCCGGTACTTGTCGCTCTCGGCGCCCGGCACGGGCAACAGCCGTGCCACGTCGGCGTGTTGGAGGGCCTCAAGATCGGGTTCGGCGGGGAGTTCGGCGTCGAGGCCGATGTCGACGAGCCGTACGGAACCGGCGTACTCGCGCGCAGGATCGATGAGCAGCCCGGGCTTGTGGGCGCCGAAGGTGACGGTGACGTCGGCGCGCACGGCGGCGCCGCGCACCTCGCCGCTGTCCGCCTCGACCCCGCTGGGCAGGTCGACGGCGACGACCAGCGCCCGGAGTCCGCCGCGAGCGTCGCGAGATGGGCGGCGTCGGGCCGTAGGCCGCCCTTGCCGCCGATGCCGACGATGCCGTCGAGGACGAGATCGGCGCGCAGGACGGTGTCCTCGGCGTCGGCGGCGGCGACGGTACGGCCGCCCGCCCGCGCAGCAGCGCCGCGAGCCCGCCCGGGTGGGTGCGGTCGGGCGCCAGGAGTACGGCGACGACGGCCGCCCCGCGCCGGGCCAACCGGGCACCGGCGTACAGGGCGTCGCCGCCGTTGTCCCCGCTCCCCACCAGCAGGACGACCCGGCTGCCGTAGACCCGGCCCAGCAACTGGGCGCAGGCGACGGCGAGTCCGGCGGCGGCGCGCTGCATGAGCGTGCCTTCCGGGAGCCGTGCCATGAGGGGGCCTGTTCGGCCGTCCTTACCGTCTCCACGCTGTACGCAGTCCGCATGCGGTCGAGTCTGCCCCGGATGGCCCGGGCACCGCATCCGGGCGTCCGAGGCAGGTCCTTCTCAGCCCTCCGCGATGACCACGGCCGAGGCGACCCCGGCGTCGTGGCTCAGGGAGACGTGCCAGGAGCGCACGCCCAGTTCGGCCGCGCGGGCGGCGACCGTGCCGGTGACCCGCAGCCGGGGCCGGCCGCTGTCCTCGACGTACACCTCGGCGTCCGTCCAGTGCAGTCCGGCGGGGGCGCCGAGAGCCTTGGCGAGGGCCTCCTTCGCTGCGAAGCGGGCGGCGAGGGAGGCGTTCCCCGCCGTTCCCCGCTCGGCAGCAGCAACTCGCTGTCCAGGAAGAGGCGTTGGGCCATACCCGGTGTACGTGCGAGGGACGCCGCGAACCGGTCGATCTCGGCCACGTCGATACCAACCCCGATGATGCTCATGCCGAGCACCCTACGGCCGGGCCCGCCCGCGAGACGGACCGGCGGGCGGGCGGTCGGACCTGCGGGAGTTCAGGCGGCGTCGAGAGCCGCGGTGATCTTGCGGGTCATGTCGGCCATGACCGGGCTTTCGGCGTTCTTGTCGGTGCGGATGCCCGCTTCGAGGGCGACCAGGACGGTGCCGCGGAAGGTGTCGGCCTCGGCCGGGTCCTGCTTCCTGAGCACGCTCATGGCCTCGGTCAGGGCCGGCAGCACGTGGTCGGCGAGTGCGGCGACGGACTTGCCGTTGAGCCCCTTGATCCGCGACTTCTCGGCGAGCACGTACCCGATCGGGCCGGTCGCCGAGGCCAGCGCGATGCTGCCCTGGGTGGCGACCTTGTGCGGCGAACCGGCGGCCCCGGCGGCGGCCATCAGCGAGACGGCGCCGTACGCGGCGGCGCGGAGGGTGTTCTTGTCCTGGTCGGTGAGGTTGATGCCCATGGTGATGCTCTCCTTGGATCCGGCGCGGCCCCGGGTCGGTGCCGCCTCGCCTTCGTTGTGATCCAGAGCCTGCGCCCGCCCGGTTTCACGGGGCCTTCAGGGCGACTTCAGGGTGCTTTCAGGGCGGTTTCAGGGCCGGTCAGACGACCCGGACTCCCTCCCGCCAGACGCCCGTGACCAGGGGTACGCCCGGGCGGTAGGCGAGGTGGACGTGGCTCGGGGCGTCCAGGAGGGTCAGGTCGGCGCGGGCGCCCGGGGTGAGGCGGCCGACGTCCTCGCGGCGCAGGGCTGCCGCGCCGCCGGCCGTGGCGGACCACACCGCCTCGTCCGGGGTCATGCCCATGTCCCGTACCGCGAGGGCGATGCAGAAGGGGACGGAGGAGGTGAAGGACGAACCCGGGTTGCAGTCGGTGGAGAGGGCGACGGTGGCGCCCGCGTCCAGGAGGCGGCGGGCGTCCGGCCACTCGGCGCGCGTGGAGAACTCGGCGCCGGGCAGCAGCGTGGCGACCGTGCCGCTGTTCGCCAGGGCGTCCACGTCGGCGTCGGTGAGGTGGGTGCAGTGGTCGGCGCTGGCCGCGTCGAGTTCCACGGCGAGTTGGACGCCGGGGCCGTACGAGAGCTGGTTGGCGTGGATGCGGGGGTGGAGGCCCTTCGCCTTGCCCGCGGTGAGGATCGCGCGGGCCTGGTCGCCGTCGAACGCGCCCTTCTCGCAGAACACGTCGATCCAACGGGCGTGCGGGGCACAGGCGTCGAGCATCTCGCCGGTGACCAGCGACACGTATCCGGCCGGGTCGTCCGCGAAGTCCGGCGAGACGATGTGGGCGCCGAGGTACGTCACCTCATCCGTGTGCGCGGCGGCGATGCGCAGCGCACGCGACTCGTCGGCGACCGTCAGGCCGTAGCCGGACTTGGTCTCGAAGGTGGTGGTGCCCTGGCGGAGCGCCTCGTCCAGGTAACGGGTGAGGTTCGCCTCCAGTTCCCCGTCGCTCGCGGCGCGCGTCGCCGCGACGGTCGTGCGGATGCCGCCCGCGCTGTACGCCCGCCCGGACATCCGGGCGTTGAACTCCCGCGTGCGGTCGCCCGCGAAGACGAGGTGCGAGTGCGAGTCCACGAAGCCCGGCAGGACCGCCCGCCCACCGGCGTCGACCCGGTTGTCAGTGGCGGGTGCTTTGCTGGATTCACCGGTCCACACGACGTGGTCGCCGTCGATGACGACGGCCGCGTCCTGGACCAGTCCGAGGGGGAATTGTCACCCAGAGAGGGTCGTTGGTGACCAGCGTGGCGATGTTGGTGATGACAGTGCTGCTCATCGTGTCCTCGTGGGTGCGGGGTTCGGCGGTCAGTGGGAGCGCAGGGCTTCGACGGCCCGCGCCAGAGCCTGCGGCACATTCGGTACGAGCGTGTGAGCGCCGTCGCGTACGACGTGCCGGCCGCCCACGACCGTGTGCCGTACGTCCGCTGCCGTCGCCGCGAATACGGCCGTCTCGGCGCCGAGCCTGGGCACCGGGCCCGCTGTCCTGACCGAGTCGAGGGCGATCGTCGTGAAGTCGGCGAGCGCGCCTGCCTCCAGCGTGCCCGCGTCCGCCCAGCCGAGCGCCGCGTGGCCGTCGGCCGAGGCCGCGCGGAGCAGGGCCGCCGCCGTCCAGTGACCCCGGGTGCGGGTGCGCAGGCGCTCGTTCAGCTCCATCGCGCGGGCCTCTTCGAGGAGGTCGATGACGGCGTGGCTGTCGGAGCCGAGCGAGAGCGGTGAGCCCGCGCGCTGGAGGGCGACGGCGGGGCCGATGCCGTCCGCGAGGTCCCGTTCCGTGGTCGGGCACATGCAGGTGCCGGTGCCGGTCGAGCCGAGCAGGGCGATGTCCTCGTCCGTGAGGTGCGTGTTGTGGACGCCGGTGGTGCGCGGGCCGAGCACTCCGTGGTCGGCGAGGAGCCGGGTCGGGGTGCAGTCGTGGGCGGTGCGGCAGGCGTCGTTCTCGGCGGTCTGCTCGGACAGGTGGACGTGGAGCGGGGCCCGCCGCTCCTCGGCCCAGCGGGCCACGGTCGCCAACTCCCGTGCGGGCACGGCCCGTACGGAGTGGATGGCGGCACCGATCCGTGCGTGATCCCGTTCCTTGAGAAGTGAAGAGCGTTCGGCCCAGGCGTCCGCGCTGCCGTCGGAGAAGCGGAGCTGGTGCCGGTTGGGGGCCTGTCCGAAGCCGGAGGAGAGATAGGCGGTGTCGAGGAGGGTGATGCGGATGCCGGCTTCGGAGGCGGCGGCGATGAGGACCTCGCCCATGGCGTTGGGGTCGGCGTACGGGGTGCCGCCGTGCGCGTGGTGCACGTAGTGGAACTCGCCGACGGCCGTGATCCCGGCGAGCGCCATCTCGGCGTACACCGCGCGGGCGAGGGCGTGGTAGGTCTCCGGGGTCAGCTGGTCGGCGAAGGAGTACATGAACTCCCGCCAGGTCCAGAAGGTCCCGGAGCCGACCTGGACGGTGCCGCGCAGGGCCCGGTGGAAGGCGTGGCTGTGCGCGTTGGCGAGGCCGGGGAGGGTCAGGCCGCGGAGGACCTCGGCGCCGGGGGCGGGGTGTCGACTCCCGTGCGGACGGCGGTGATACGGCCGTCCGCGACCTCCAGGGCGACGCCCGGCTCGACGTTGGTGTCGAGCCAGGCGTGTTCCAGCCAGTACGTCCGCGTGTGAGGTGTGCCGGGGATGTCACCTGCAGGCCAGCCCTTCCAGTACGTCGGCGAGTGCGGTCACCCCGGCCACGCAGTCGTCCTCGGCCGCGAACTCGGCCGGGGAGTGCGAGACACCCGTGGGGTTGCGCACGAACAGCATGGCGGTCGGGATGCTTCCGGAGAGGATCCCGGCGTCGTGTCCGGCGCCGGTGCCCAGGACGGGGACCGTGAGGTCGGTGTCCTTGCCCAGGACGCGGGCGAGTTCGTCGCGCAGGGTGTGGTCGAACTCGACGACGGGGGTGAAGGACTCCCGGACGACGTCGAGGTCGACGCCGTGCGCCTCGGCGTACTCGCGGGCCGCCTTCTCGACGCCGGTGACCACCGTGTCCAGGGTGTCCTGGTCGGCGGCGCGGGAGTCGAGCCAGCCGCGCACCAGGGAGGGATGGCGTTGACGCCGTTCGGCTCGACGGCGATCTTCCCGAACGTGGCGACGGCGCCCGCGAGTTGGGCCTCGCGGCGGGCGGCGAGCACGGTCTCCGCGTACGACAGCATCGGGTCCCGGCGGTCCACCAGCCTCGTCGTACCGGCGTGGTTGGCCTCGCCCCGGAAGTCGAACCGCCAGCGTCCGTGCGGCCAGATGGCACTGGCGATGCCGACCCGGTCGCCGGACAGGTCCAGCGCGCGGCCCTGTTCGACGTGCAGCTCGACGAACGCGCCGATGCGGGCGAGGCGTTCGGGGTCGGGGCCGATGGCGTCGGCGTCGTAGCCGGCCGCCGCCATGGCCTGCGGCAGCGTGACCCCGTCGCCGTCGGTCAGCCGGTGCGCCTGCTCGACGGTGAGCTGCCCGGCGGTGAGCCGCGAGCCGACACAGGCGAGCCCGAAGCGGGCGCCCTCCTCGTCACCGAAGTTCACGAGGGCGAGCGGCTTGGTGAACCGCGTTCCCCTGCGGCGCAGTTCATCGAGCGCGGCAAAGGACGACACGACCCCGAGGGGCCCGTCGAACGCCCCGCCGTCGGGCACCGAGTCGAGATGCGACCCGGTGACGACGGCGTCCCCGGCGGCGGGATCGCCGAGCCAGGCCCACTGGTTGCCGTTGCGGTCGAGCTCGTAGGTCAGACCGCGGGACCGGGCCTGCTCCTCGAACCAGACACGGCACTCGGCGTCGGCGGCGGTCCAGGCGAACCGGCGGTAGCCGCCGGAGTCGGGGTGCCGGCCGACGGGAAGCAGCTCGCGCCACATCTCGTGGAAGGAGGCGCCGGACACACCCGCGTCCGGCGCCGCGGAGTCGCCGCCCCGCTCGTCTCCCGGAAGGGTCACGCGTCGTCACCCTCGCGCATCGGAACCCGCACGCCCCGCTCGTCCGCGACCCGCTCCGCGATGTCGTAGCCCGCGTCCACGTGCCGGATGACGCCCATGCCGGGGTCGTTGGTGAGGACGCGGCGGATCTTCTCGCCGGCGAGGGCGGTGCCGTCGGCGACGGTGACCTGGCCCGCGTGGATGGAGCGGCCCATGCCGACGCCGCCGCCGTGGTGGATGGAGACCCAGGACGCGCCGGAGGCCACGTTGACCATGGCGTTCAGGAGGGGCCAGTCGGCGATCGCGTCGGAGCCGTCGAGCATGGCCTCGGTCTCGCGGTACGGGGAGGCGACGGAGCCGCAGTCGAGGTGGTCGCGGCCGATGGCCAGGGGCGCTGCCAGCTCGCCGCTCGCCACCATGTCGTTGAAGCGCTCGCCGGCCTTGTCGCGCTCGCCGTAGCCGAGCCAGCAGATGCGCGCCGGGAGGCCCTGGAAGTGGACGCGCTCGCCGGCCAGCTTGATCCAGCGGTGGAGGGATTCGTTCTCCGGGAAGAGGTCGAGGATCGCCTTGTCCGTCTTGTGGATGTCGGACGCCTCGCCGGACAGCGCGGCCCAGCGGAAGGGGCCCTTGCCCTCGGAGAAGAGGGGGCGGATGTAGGCGGGGACGAAGCCGGGGAAGGCGAACGCCCGCTCGTACCCGGCGAGTTGGGCCTCGCCGCGGATCGAGTTGCCGTAGTCGAAGACCTCGGCACCGGCGTCCATGAAGCCGACCATCGCCTCGACGTGCGTGGCCATGGACTCACGGGCGCGGGTGGTGAAGCCCGCCGGGTCCTTGGCGGCCGCGTCGGCCATGTCCTCGAAGGCGATGCCGACGGGGAGGTAGGCCAGCGGGTCGTGGGCCGAGGTCTGGTCGGTCACGATGTCGATGGGGGCGCCCTCGGCGAGCATCTGCGGAAGCAGTTCCGCCGCGTTGCCGAGGAGGCCGATGGAGAGCGGGCGGCGGGCGTCGCGGGCCTCGACGGCCAGCTCCAGCGCATGGCGCAGGTTGTCGGCCTTGACGTCGAGGTAGCGGTGCTCGATACGGCGCTCGATGGCACGCGGGTCGACGTCGATGCAGATCGCGACGCCGTCGTTCATGGTCACGGCGAGGGCTGGGCGCCACCCATGCCGCCGAGGCCGGCGGTGAGGGTGATGGTCCCGGCGAGGGTGCCGTTGAACTTCTTCGCGGCGACGGCGGCGAAGGTCTCGTAGGTGCCCTGGAGGATGCCCTGGGTGCCGATGTAGATCCAGGAACCGGCGGTCATCTGGCCGTACATGGTGAGGCCGAGGGCCTCCAGGCGGCGGAACTCCTCCCAGTTGGCCCAGTCGCCGACGAGGTTGGAGTTGGCGATGAGGACGCGCGGGGCCCACTCGTGGGTCTGCATCACGCCGACCGGGCGGCCCGACTGGACGAGCATCGTCTCGTCCTGCTTGAGGGTGCGCAGGGTGCGGACCATGGCGTCGAAGGAGCGCCAGTCGCGGGCGGCCTTGCCGGTGCCGCCGTAGACGACGAGCTTGTCGGGGTGTTCGGCGACCTCGGGGTCCAGGTTGTTCTGCAGCATCCGCAGGGCGGCCTCCTGCTGCCATCCCAGGGCGCTCAGTTCCGTACCGCGCGGTGCTCGTACGGGGCGGGGTCCTGACATGGTCTGCCTCCTAGCGGACTGCGTTCAGCGGATTTTCTCCTACATCTATTCACATCCTGTCTTCGTGAATAGAACTAGTCAATACATCGGGGCGTCTCTCTGGGCAGGCTCAGGACGTTTGGCCGGATGTACGAGCCGGTTGCAGCGCCACGGGCGACGACACGACGGGGATGCGATGAGCAACGGAATCCAGGGTCACACGGACGCCGCCGAACCCGGCAGCGCCCGCACCGCCCGCAGGGACGAGGCGGTGCGGGCCGCCGTGGAGCAGGGGCTGCTGGGACCCGGCGCCCCCATCGCCGCACTGCTGGACGTCACCGGCATCAGGGAGTCGGCGGCGGAGCTGCGGGCGGCGTTCGACGCGGTGACGGCCCCGGGACCCCGGTGCTGCACGCGTTCGCCGTGAAGGCGAGTCCGCTGGTGCCGGTGCTGCGGCTGCTGCACGAGGAGGGCATCGGCGCCGAGGTCGCGAGCCCCGGCGAGCTGGCCCTCGCGCGGGCGGCGGGCGTACGGCCGGAGCGGACGGTGCTGGACGCGCCCGCGAAGACACCGGCGGAGCTGCGGGGAGGCGCTGGCGCTCGGGATCGCCGTGAACGCCGACAATCCGCAGGAGCTGGAGCGCATCGACGGACTGATGCGGTCGGCGAGCAGCCGTTCGCCGCTCGGGATGCGGATCAATCCGCAGATCGGCGGCGGGTCGATCGCGGCGCTCTCCACGGCGACGGCGACCTCGAAGTTCGGGGTCGCGCTGCGGGACGAGGGGGCGCGCGAGTGGGTGGTGCGCGCCTACGCCGAGCGGCCCTGGCTGACCCGGCTGCACGCGCACACCGGGTCGCAGGGCATCCCGCTGACGCTGCTCGCGCGGGGCGTGGCGGAGACGTACGAGCTGGCGGAGGAGATCAACGCGCGGATCGGGCGGCCGCAGATCGACACGCTCGACATCGGCGGCGGCCTGGGGTGAACTTCGGTTCGGACGCGACGACCCCGACCTACGCGCAGTACGCGCGGCTGCTGCGGGAGGCGGTGCCGGGGCTGTTCGACGGGCGGTACGGCCTGGTGACGGAGTTCGGGCGGTCGATGCTGGCCAAGCAGGGCACGGTGGTGGCCCGGGTCGAGTACGCGAAGAGCGCGGGCGGCCGGCCCATCGCGATCACGCACGCGGGCGTGCAGGTGGCGACCCGGACGGTGTACGCGCCGCAGTCGTGGCCGCTGCGGATCGCCGCCTACGACGGGAAGGGGCGCCCCAAGTCGGGCCCCGAGGTGGTGCAGGACGTGGCCGGGCCCGCCTGCTTCGCGGGGATCTGCTGGCCGAGGGCAGGCGCTGCCGTTGCTGGAGCAGGGCGACCACGCGGCGGCGCTGGACACCGGGGCGTACTACTTCGCGGCGCACTACGCCTACAACTCCCTTGCCCGGCCCGGCATTTACGGCTTCGTGCAGGACGGCACCGGAGGCGTGACGTTCGCGACCGTGCGCAGGCCCCAGACGGTGGCGGAGATCGTGGCCGAATCCGGCGGGGCGCACGCCGCCGCGCTCACCACCCTGCGCGCGCCGGGGAGCCGTTGACGCACACCGGTGCGAGCAGGGTTCAACTGACCCATGCAACTCGTCTGAAAACGGGGTCAGTTGACCCACCTTAGTCACTCGGGCGCATGTTCCACCGGAAAATGCCAGATCCTCACCCCTCGGCCACACGGTGCGTAGCTTCGTCGTCACTCAGCCGAACCGCAGGCGGGAGGGAGCCAGGGTGCCCGGAATCGACGAGTGCTTACTTGAGGCCATGCGACTGCCCGGTGCCCGGGGCGCCGCGCTGGTCGACTGGACGAGCGGGCTGGCCCTGGGCGTCGTCGGGGAGTCCCCGGGCGGCGACCAGGAGGCCAGCGCCGCCGAGGCCGCCGAGCTGGCGCGGCTCGCGGCCGAGCACCGGGCGTTCGCGTCCATGGGAGCCGACGGGGAGGAGGCCGACGATCCGCCGCTGGAGGACCTGATCGTCAGCAACCGGGACAGCTATCACGTGCTCCGGTTCGTGCGGACGTCGTTCGACAGCAGCGTGTTCCTGCATCTGTGGCTGGCCCGCGCGGAGGGCAACCTCGCGCTGGCCCGCATCCGGCTCGGCGAGATGGCCGGACGGCTGGTGCTGGGATGACCGCGGTCAAGGCCACGCCCACCACCCCGCCGCCCCGGCTGCCGGTCCGGGACAAGGCCGTCGCCGGGGACCGGGGCTGGGGCGGGGTCTCGCCGATGCTGACCCGGCTCGCCGCCGAGGAGGCCACCGGTGTCCTCGTCCGCGAGCGCGGCAGCCTGCACCTCGTGGACGGCGGGGTCGTCCACGCCGAGAGCCCGTCCGCGCCCGGTCTCGACCTGCTCCTCACCGCGCACGGCACCCTGGGCGCCGAGGCGTGGGAGGCCGCGGCGAGAGCGACCGACGACCGGCACGCCACGACCCGACTACTGCTGGACGGCGGCCTGTTGAGCCCGGGCGCGCTGGAGCTGTGCCATCTGGGGGCGCTGTACGACGCGGCGTACTTCGTGCTCGCGCCGAGCAGCACCCCGGGCCGGTTCCGGTACGGCGTGACGCATCCGCTCGGGGTGCGGCCGGTTCCGGTGGCCGCACTGGAGCGGGAGACGCTGCGCCGCCGGGATCTGCTGCACCGCGTCTGGCCGGACGCGGCGACGGACGGCGCGCCGCTGGTGCGGGCCGACCCCGTCGCGCCCGCGCCGGTCACGCCCCGGCAGGCCGCGGTACTGGCCCGGGTGGACGGCGTTCGTACGGCGACGGACATCGCGCGGGCCCTGGGCCGGCGGGCGTATCCCACGCTGCTGGACGTCCGGCGGCTGGTGTCGGCGGGGCTCGTCTCGCCCCGGCCGGCCGCGCCCGCCGCGGTGACCGCACCCGGACCCGCACCCGGAGCCACGCCTGTGCCGGACGTCGTCGATCCCGACATCACATTGCTGAAGAGGCTCAGGGATGCGCTGGAGGCCCTTTGAGTGGCAGCGAGCACGCGCCGAGAGGAGAGAGCCGATGGCCTCCGAGGCCGAGATCCTCGACGAGCTGCGCCGGCTGAGAGCGCGGGTGCCCCAGCTGACCGGGGCGCTGGCGGCGGGCGTCGACGGTCTCGTCCTGGCACAGGACACCCCGGGCGTCGAGCCGGAGCGGGTGGCCGCGCTGACCGTGACGGCGCTCGGCGTGGCCGAACGGATGGCGGACGCGACCGGGCAGGGCGACTTCCGCGAGCTGCTCGTGCGCGGGGTCTACGGCTATGTCGCGACCTACGCGGCGGGCCGCGGCGCCGTGCTGACCGTGCTCGCCCAGGACCGCGTCCACCTCGGCCGGCTGCTGTTGGAGGGCCGCCGGGCGGGGGCCCGGATCGGCGAGCTGGTCGACGCCGAGGCGACGGCCGAGGCCGAGGCCGAGGCCGAGGAGCGGTCCGAGGCGACGGCGTCCGCCAAGGCGCCCCGAGAACCACCACCGCACGACCGAGAACAGCGCGCGCACCACGCACCACCAACGCGCGTACCACCACGGAAAGTTGAACGGACCCAAGGGAGCACTGTCATGGCCAACACCGAAACCTCTCAAAGAGGCGCTGACCTCCATCGAGGGCGCGACCGGCGTCGCGCTCGTCGACTACACCAGCGGCATGGCGCTCGGCACGATGGGCGGCAGCAAGACCTTCGACCTCGGGGTCGCCGCGGCCGGCAACACCGACGTGGTGCGCTCCAAGCTGCGCACCATGGAGCACCTCGGCCTGAAGGGCGAGATCGAGGACATCCTGATCACCCTGTCGAGCCAGTACCACCTGATCCGCCTGCTCAAGGGGCGCGGCGGCAACGGCCTCTTCCTCTACCTGGTCCTGGACGCCAACCGGGCCAACCTGGCGATGGCCCGCCACCAGCTGAAGAAGATCGAGGCGGACCTGGAGGTGTAGCCGGCTTAGGCGAAGACGTCGCCACGGCGGCGCGCCCCCCGCCCGGGGTCGCGTCGCCCGCGGCGATGCCGGTGGAGCGGTAGCCCTTGACCGGCTTGCCCGCGGGGGCGCCGTGGCGCTTGTCCAGCCAGTCGACGCGGATCCAGAGCAGCACGTCGTCGGTGCGCTCGCGGCGGCCGAGCCACGCGGCCTTCAGGCGCAGTCCGGTACCGGCACCGGCGAGCAGCATGCCGCCCGCGGCGGGCACCGCGAAGGAGCCGGCCAGCGCGAGCACGAGAGCGAGGACGAGCCACCAGCGGTGGGCACGGCGCCAGTTCCGCGTGGTCACCGCGCGGTCCTGGAGCACGTCGTGCTTCCCGGCCCGGGCGGCCCCGCGGGCCAGCGCGGTGTAGCGCCGACGCCGTGTGTACGACACCACGGCCGCCGCGACGATGAACAGCACGGCCCCCGCCATCACCCCGATCCGCCGCCCGGTGATCCCGGGCGGCAGCACCCCGACACCCGCCGCCAGCACCCCGAACCACCACATCAGGGCGGCCCCGGCCCGTACGACGACAGCCACTCGGGCCAACCCCTGAACTCTCCGATCTCCGCGTGCCACGTCCCGCCTCCTGCTCGTCCCGGCACAGTTCCGTCCGGCGGGGAGACTAGTGAGCGAACGTGAGACGAGTCTGAGAACTCACCGACTGGAACCGGCCGTCCCACTCCACGAACCGCCTCGTCGCGTCGACCGGCGTCACTCCACGAACAACCCCGCGCGCCGCCGCCCGCGCGTCGAACTCCTCCAGGCGGGCCTGCGCGTCCGGCAGGTCGTCGCACATCGCCTCCAGCAACACCCGCCCGAGCAGCATCGGCGCGCACGCCGTGTCGAAGGCGAGGCCGGTGCCGACGGCGGCCGGGATCAGGAGGTCGGAGACCTTGGCGACGGGGGCGAACGCCGAGTCGGCGACGGTGACGACGGTCAGGCCCGCCTCCCGGGCGTACGCCAGCGTGTCCACGACCTCGCGCGGATGGCGGGGCAGCGCGAAGCACAGCAGGGCGGTGGCACCGGCCCGGACGGCCGCGTCGATCCGGTCGTGGATCATCGTGCCGCCCTCGTTGAGCAGCCGTACGTCCGGATGGACCTTCGCGGCGAAGTACGCGAAGCCGTACGCCTGGGAGGCCGCCGCGCGCAGGCCGAGGACGGGCAGCGGGCGGGAGGCGGCGAGCAGGCGGCCCGCCTTGGCGACCGGTCGGGGTCGGCCAGTATCTCGGCGAGGTGCTTGAGGTTCTCGATCTCGGCCTCTACGGCCTGCTGGTACTCGTTGTACGACGCCGTGTCCGGGGCCGACTCGGAGGGGGCCACCTCGCGGAGGTGTCTGCGCAGCGCCGGGTAGCCGTCGAAGCCGAGGGCGACCGCGAAGCGGGTCACGGAGGGCTGGCTGACGCCGGCGAGTTCGGCGAGTTCGACGCTGGAGAGGAACGGCACGTCGGCGGCGCGGCGCACCATGCTGTGCGCGATGCGCCGCTGGGTCGGCGTGAGCCGGTGCCCCTCGAAGAGCGCCTGCAGCCGTGCGGCCGGGCTGTCGGTCACACCCGCACTCCTGTCCGCGGCCGGGTCCACGCTCGCCTCCGCGCTGTTGTCCGCACTGCCGTCCCCACTCCTGCCCACGCTCATGACGTGCTCCCCTCCAGATCTCGGTGAACCGGTCCAGCAGTCCCGCCGCCGCCGTCACATCGTCCGTGAGCGGCCGGTCCGCCGTCTCGTCGTCGAGCACCGACTCGGCCAGCTCCAGCGCGCGGCCGACCGGGAGTTCCGGGTCGGGCCGCAGTCCGCGCTGGCGCAACGCCCGGACGGCGGCGACGAGTTCGCAGCCGACGACGAGACGGTACGCGCGGCAGGCGCGCAGTGTCTGACGTGCGGCGAGCGAGGCGAAGCTGGCCTGTTCCTCGACGCCCCGGGAGAGTACAGCGTGCCCGAGGGAGGCGGGAGCGGAGAAGGCCCGCAGGTCACCGAGGGCGGCGGCGGCGGAGTACTCGAGGATCATCACGCCGGAGGACGCGGCCTCGTTGTCGGCGAGGAACGGCTTGAGGCGGGTGAACGCGGGCTCGTTCAGCGAGGAGAGCCGGGAGGTCGAGAGCCGGGCCACCTGGGTGAGGGCCAGCCTGAAGTGGTCCAGGGCGAGGACGAGTTGGGCCTGGTAGAAGCCGCCGTGGTGGTAGGCGGTCATGTCCTCGGCGGAGATGAAGGGGTTCTCGGCGGCGGCGTTGATCTCGATCGCGAGCACCGCCTCCAGCGCGTCGGCCGCGTCGTGCGCGGGCCCGTGGATCTGCGGCAGACACCGGAAGCCGTACGGGTCCTGGATCCGCCCGAGCGGAGGGGTGGGGGCCGGTCGGCGGCCCCGATCAACTCCCGCATGCGCCGCGCGACTTCGGTCGACCCGCGATGCGGGCGGGCGGCGTGCACCGGCGCGGCGTACGGCTCGTGCGACCCGTCCACGGCGAGCAGCGAGAGCGCCCCGACGACCTGCGTGGCGCCGATCAGTCCCCTCAACTCGTGCAGCGCGAGGGCGGATTGGCCGAGGGTGAGTGCGTTGCTGCTGATGAGCGCGAGCGCGTCGTTGTTGTCGAGGGGCTGGGGCTCGGGAACTCCGGCGAGGGGAGGGGGTACTTGAGGCCGACGCACCCGGCCCCCGAAGGCCGCCCCACCGGCATCCCGCACCCCGCGCCAGGGATGCTCCCCACCAACGCCAACCCGACCTGCGCCAGCGCCGCGATGTCCCCCGTCCCCACCGATCCGAACTCGTTGACGACCGGGTAGACCCCGCTCTCCAGCGCCTCGCACAGCGCGGTGACGACCGTGGGACGCAGCCCCGCGCCGCCCGCCAGCAGCTGGTTCGCGCGGACCGCGAGCATCGCCCGTACTTCCCGGGCCGGGAGTTCGTCGCCGATCGCGCCGGCGTGGCTGCGCAGCAACCGCAGGCCGTGCTCGGCGGCGGCCTCGGTGGGCACGTCCTCGTTCCGGTTGGCGCCGACGCCGGTCGAGCGGCCGTAGACGCGGCCGGTCGCGGCGATCTGGCGGGCCGCGTCCCAGGACTCGGTCGCGCGCTTCATCGCGTCGGTGCCGGGGACCGGCCGGGCGTCCCCGTCGGCGAGCCGGACGACATCGGTGACGCCGAAGCCGACCCCGTCGAGGACGACAAGGTCGGAGGCCCCGGACACCATCGCATCAGCGGTGTCCACGATCCGAGACGACATATAGCCCCAAACTCCCCTCAATCCGGACACTCGATCTTGCCCACCGGTCATCCGTTACCTCGGATTAACGCGGAGACATTGACAAACTATTCAGACACCGAGAACTCTGCATGACGTTATACAGCCGGGCAAGGGACAACTCATGATCCAGTTCGACGCGGTCCACAAACGCTTCCCCAACGGCACGACAGCAGTTCACGACCTCTCCCTGGAGATGCCTGAGGGCGGGGTCACCGTACTGGTCGGATCCTCCGGTTGCGGCAAGACGACCACCCTTCGGATGATCAACCGGATGATCGACCCGACCTCGGGCGTCATCAAGGTCGGCGGCAAGGACGTCACCCGGCAGGACGCGGCCGAACTGCGCCGCTCCATCGGCTACGTCATCCAGCAGTCGGGCCTCTTCCCGCACCGCACGGTCCTCGACAACATCGCCACCGTGCCGCTCCTGCTGGGCCACGGCAGGAAGAAGGCCCGCGCCCGCGCCGCCGAACTCCTGGAGACCGTCGGCCTCGCCGCCGACGCAGGGAAGCGCTACCCGCACCAGCTCTCCGGCGGCCAGCAGCAGCGCGTCGGCGTGGCCCGCGCGCTCGCCGCCGACCCGCCGGTATTGCTGATGGACGAGCCCTTCGGCGCGGTGGACCCGGTGGTGCGCACCCAACTCCAGGACGAACTCCTGCGCCTGCAGAAGGAGTTGAACAAGACCATCGTCTTCGTCACGCACGACATCGACGAGGCCGTACGGCTCGGCGACCGCATCGCGATCTTCCGCACCGGCGGCCACCTCGTCCAGTGCGCGGCCCCCGCCGAACTCCTCGCCCGCCCGGCCGACGACTTCGTCGCCGACTTCCTCGGCGCCGAACGCGGCCTCAAGCTGCTCTCGTTGACGACCCTCGCCGAGGTCCCGCAGGGCCCGGCCCCGAGGGCGGCAGCTGGACCCTCGTCCTCGACGAGGCGCGCAAGCCGCTGCACTGGGCGGCGAAGGACGCCGAGATCCCCGTACGCCCCCTCCAGGACGACGACTCCCTGCTCGCCGCGCTCAACGAGTCCGTCGCCTCCCCGAACGGCCTGATCGCCCGCGTCGACACGAACGGCGTCCTCACCGGCGTCTCGTCCCGCGACGACATCCACACCCACGCGGGCCGGGCGCACGCCGACGCGAGGGTCGCGGCATGACGATCGACTGGTCGTGGATAGGCGACCACACCGACGACCTGACCAGCCTCACGTTCTCGCACCTCCAGGCCGCGATGACCGCCGTCCTCCTCGGCCTGCTGATCTCGCTCCCGCTGGCCGTCGTGGCACACCGCGTCCGCCCGCTCCGGGGCTTCCTGCTCGGCCTGTCGAACGTCCTCTTCACGATCCCCTCGATCGCGATCTTCGTGCTGCTGCTCCCGATCAGCGGTCTCACCCGTACGACCACGGTCATCGGCCTGACGGTCTACACGCTGGTCGTGCTGCTGCGGAACACGGTCGAGGGCCTCGACTCGGTCCCCGCGAAGACGAAGGAGGCCGCGAAGGCGATGGGCACGCGCCCCCTGCGCACGCTCCTCACCGTCGAACTCCCCCGCGCTCCCGGTGATCATGGCCGGTGTCCGTATCGCCACGGTCATGTCGATCTCGCTCGTCTCGGTCGCGACCTACATCGGCGACGGCGGCCTCGGCCAGCTCTTCACCGACGGCTTCCAGCGCGACTTCCCGACGCCGGTCATCGTCGGCGTCGTCCTGACCCTGCTCCTGGCCGTGGTGGCGGACGCCCTGCTGGTCGCCCTCCAGTACGTGCTGACCCCGTGGAAGAGGCGGCGAGCCTGATGTACGAACTCTTCAAGAACCTCGCCAAGTGGCTGACCAGCGGCTCGCAGTGGGCCGGTTCCGACGGCATCGCGCACCGCCTCGCCGAGCACCTCCAGTACTCGCTGCTCGCGACCCTCATCGCGGCCGCGATCGGCCTCCCCCTCGGCCTGCTGATCGGGCACACCGGCAAGGGCGCCTTCCTCGCGATCAACCTCGCGTCCTTCGGCCGCGCCCTGCCGACCGTCGGCCTGGTCGTCCTCGTCTTCCTCGCCAGCGGCCTGTCGATGTGGCCGGTGTACATCGCGCTGGTCGCCCTCGCGGTCCCGTCCATCGTGACGAACACCTACGCCGGCATGACCGCCGTGGACCCGGACGTGAAGGACGCGGCACGCGGCCAGGGCATGCGCGGCCACCAGGTGCTGTTCCAGGTCGAGTTGCCCCTCGCGCTCCCTCTGATCATGACCGGCCTGCGCCTCGCCCTCATCCAGGTGGTGGCCACCGCCACCATCGCCGCGTACGTGTCTTTCGGGGGGCTGGGCCGGTACGTCTTCGACGGGCTCGCCCAGCGGGATCTCGTGCAGGTGCTGGGCGGGGCGGTGCTTGTGGCTGTCGTCGCCATCGTGCTGGACCTGGGCCTGTCCACCCTCCAGCGATTCCTTTTCCGACACCGCACGGCGTGAGCCCTCCGGTGGATTGCCGTCTTTCATCTGCGGCGCCGTCGTAGCTGGTCGCGCAGTTCCCCGCGCCCCTTTGGGCGCGCCGAACCTGAAGGAACTTGAAATGAACCGTCGCACCCTCCTCGGCGCCCTCGCCGGAACGGCCGTCGCGATCCCCGTCCTGTCCGCCTGCTCCAGCGGTGTCACCTCGCTCGACGGCGGTGGCTCGTCCGGCGGTGGCAGCGCCTCCAGCAAGCACGGCGTCACCATCGGCACCGCCAACTTCACCGAGAACCAGGTCCTCGGCTACCTCTACGCCGCCGCCCTCGAAGCGGCCGGCGTGAAGGTCAAGGTCCGCCCCAACCTCGGCACCCGCGAGATCGTCTTCCCCCGCCCTCAAGAGCGGCGACATCGACCTCCTCCCCGAGTACCAGGGCTCCCTGCTCACCTACCTCCAGCCCAAGTCGAAGGTCGCGGAGGCGGGCGAGATGCAGAACGCCCTCACCCTCGCCCTCCCCTCCGGCCTCCAGGTCCTCCCCTACGGCATCGCCGAGGACGCGGACTGCTTCGTCGTCACCCGCGCGACCGCCCGGAAGTACGGCCTGACCTCGCTGGCCGACCTCGCCCAGCACAACGGCAAGCTCACCCTGGGCGCCTCCGCCGAGGTGAAGACCCGTCAGGTGGGCGTCGTAGGACTGAAGTCGGTCTACGGCGTGGAGTTCAAGGAGTTCAAGTCCCTTGATTCGGATGGGCCGTTGGTGAAGGGCGCGCTGAAGAAGGGCGATGTGGACGTGGCGAACCTGTTCACCACCGACACCGACATCAAGGCCAACGACTGGGTCGTCCTGACCGATCCCAGGACGCTGATCCCCAGTCAGCACATCGTCCCGCTCGTCGCCGACCGCGTGGCCGACCCCACCGTCCGCAAGGCTCTCGCGCGGCTGGGCAACATCCTCACCACCGCGCAACTCACCGAGCTGAACCGGCAGGTGGACAAGGACAAGAAGGACCCGGAGGACGTGGCGAACACGTATGCCGAACAGCACGGCATCACGAAGTAATGCCCGGTCGATGATCTGACGCGGAATCAGCCAAGTGTCGTTAAACGAACACTCAGGGTGACGGACGACATGCGTAGGGTGATGAAACGCTCACCACCTGAGGAACCGCATGGCCTCCAACCGCAGGGCCTTCCTGACGGCCACCGCCGTCGGCGCGCTGGCCACCGCCCCCGCGACCGCCGCCGCCGATCCGCTCCCCCGCCCGACCACCGCCCCCGCCGCGCTCGCCGAACTCCTGGACGGCAACCGCCGCTACGCCACCGACCACTCCCGCCACCCTGACGAGAGCCGCCGGCTGCGCCGCCAACTGGCCGCCGCACAACACCCGTTCGCGGTGATCGTCGGCTGCGTCGACTCCCGGGTGCCGCCCGAGCTGGTCTTCGACCAGGGCCTCGGCGACCTGCTGTGCATAAGGACAGCGGGCGAGGTCCTGGACGAGGCGGTCCTCGCCTCCATCCAGTACGGCGTCGAGGAACTGCGCATCCCCTGGTGCTGGTGCTCGGCCACGAGCGCTGCGGCGCGGTCGCCGCGACCCTCGCGCACGTGGAGACCGGCGCGCCCGTCCCCGGCCATCTCGCGCTCCTGGTCGACGAGATCTCCCCGGCCGCGCGCCGCACCCGCGCACTGCCCGGCGACTGGGCCGAGCACACGATGACCGCCCACACGGCCTGGGTCAGGGACGCGATCCGCGCCGACCCCGCCTTCACCTCCGCGCACGTCGTCGCGGCCCGCTTCGACCTCGACACGGGCCTCGTGACCCTGCTGCCGTAGCGCCAACTCCCGCTACCACAAGCCCACTTCCCCGCCGACTTCCGCACGCGCTGAAGGAGTCGCTCGGGGTACTCCCGGTGAACCCCACGTCCAACAGGGGGCTATCCCCAGTGCAGCGGGGGCGACGGCTCCCTAACCTGATGCGCATGACGGGAATGGACGCGCACGACGTCGAACTCAAGAAGGAACTCAACGCCACCCTGCAGGCGCGCAGGGAACTGGGCGACGAGTACGAGTCGGCGCTGGTCGACTCCTTCCTGGAGAAGGTCGACCAGCGCATCGACGGCGCGGTGGAGCGCCGGGTGCGACGACAGATGGCCGAGCAGCAGATGGTGGTCGCCCGCGGCTCCCGTTCGCCCCAGGGCACCGACTCCTGGGGCGAACGCTTCGGCTTCGGCATCGTCTCCATGGTCCTGGCGATCCCGCTCTCCGCGATCGGCGGCGGCATCGCCCACCTCCCCGGCCTGCTGGTGGCCTGGGCCGGCATCGTCGGCGTGAACGTCGTCCAGGCCGTGCGGACCAATCCGGGGTCTTCGGTGGCCGTCGGCGCAAGTCGTCCCAGGACAGCGACTGGGAGGACTGACCTCCACGGTCACCTCCTGCGCGGCGGACAGCCTTCGGCTTCCACGCCGAACAGGCCCCCTGCCCGGCGAGTCCGGCACCGCCCACCGCCCCCGCCCAGACCCCCGCCCAGCGGCCGAAGCTCCAGGCCGGCCCCCCGGCCGCCCTACACTTCCGCCATGGATCGCACGGACCGGCGGATCGTTCAATGCCTGCTGCGTGACGGGCGGGCGTCCTTCCGGCGGATCGCCGAGGTGGCCGAGGTCTCCGAGCAGACCGTGGCCCGCCGCTACCGCGCCCTGGTCGCCGACGGTGCCGTCCGCGTGCGCGCGCTGCCGAGCCACGCGCTGCTCGGCGACCAGACCTGGTTCGTCCGGGTCCGCTGCCGCCCCGACGCCACCGACACCCTCGCGGACGCGTTGGCCGCCCGCGAGGACACCGCCTACGTCAGCGTCACCTCCGGCGGTTCCGAGATCGTCTGCCAGACCCACACCGGCCTCCGCGACCAGGGCGGATCGGTCCTGCAACGCCTGCCGCGCACGGCGAGGGTGCTGGGTTTCGACGCGTGTGCGGTCATGCACATGTACCTGGGCGGCAGCGCCAAGTGGCTCGCTTTCGACGACCCGCTCACCGAGGACCAGGCGGCGCCGCTGCACGTCTCCGACCAGCAGCGGCGCGCCGTCGTCGGCGGGGCGGCCCAGGACGCCGGGGCCGCGGGGGTATCGCGCGAGCAGGACGGCCCGCTGCTGGCCGAACTCGCCCGTGACGGCCGTGCCGGGGTCGTCGAACTCGCCCGCGCCTGCGGCTGGTCGAAGTCCCGGGTCTCCGCGCGCCTGGAGGAACTGCTCGCGGCGGGCGCCCTGCGCGTCGCGGTGGACCTCGCCTACCCGCGCTTCGGCTTCCACGCCCCCGCCTACCTGTGGCTCACCGTCGCCCCCGGCCGCCTGAACGCCACCGGCGAGGCCCTGTCCGCCCACCCCGAGACCACCTTCGCCGCGGCCGTCACCGGCTCCGCGAACCTCGTCGTGACCGTCACCTGCCGCACGATGGACGACCTCTACTCCTACGTCACCACCAAGGTCGGCGCCCTCGACGCGGTCCACCAGGTCGACGTCGTCCCGGTCCTGCACCGCCTCAAGCAGGCGGGGACCCGCCTTCACGCCGGCCGTCTGCTCCCGGCCTGACGGGCATCGCGCCGACGCACGAGCGGCCACTCCGTCCCCACCATGACGGAATTTCCGGACGCTCGAATCCACCCCGATGGAAGTTCGGCGCACATCCGACCTGATCGACTGTTGGTTCCGTCATCGCGGCCGCAGTGTGGAGACACCCACCCCAGTGAGTTCTCACCAAGGAGCCCGCGATGAGCGACGCACTTCCCGGCGGCACCCTGCGCCTGTCCGACACCCTGACCCTGACCCGCGTCGGCTACGGCGCCCTCCAGCTGGCCGGTCCCATGGCCTACGGCCCACCCGCGACCGCGACGAGGCACTGGCCGTCCTGCGCACCGCGGCCGAGGCGGGCATCACGCATCTCGACACCAGCGACTACTACGGCCCGCACCTCGTGAACGAGCTGGTCCGCCAGGCTCTGCACCCCTATCGCGAGGGCCTGCACATCGCCACCAAGGTCGGCGCGCGCCGCACGGCCGAACGCGGATGGCCCGCCGCGCTGTCCCGGCCGGAGCTGGTCCAGGCCGTCCACGACAACCTCGACCACCTGGGCCTCGACGTGCTGGACCTGGTGAATCTGCGGATGACCGACACCCTGGCCGCGCAGGACATCGTCGAGCCGTTCACGGTCCTGGCCGAACTGCGCGAGCAGGGCCTGATCCGCAATCTGGGCGTGAGCAACGTCAGCGCGGAACAGGTGGAAACCGCGCGGAGCATCGCCCCGGTGGTCGCGGTGCAGAACCACTACAACGTCGCGTTCCGGCAGGACGACGCCCTGGTGGACCGGTGCGCCGAGCAGGGCATCGCGTTCGTACCGTTCTGGCCACTGGGCGGCTTCCGGCCGCTGCAGGCCAAGGCGCTGGAGCAGGTCGCCGCCGACCTCGGTGCCACACCGCGGCAGATCGCCCTGGCCTGGCTGCTGCACCGCTCCCCACGATCCTGCTGATCCCCGGCACCTCCACCCGCACCCACCTCGCCGAGAACATCGCGGCCGCGGAGATCGGCCTGTCAGCGGAGACGCTGCACACGCTGGACGCCATCGCCGACTCCGGTTCCCCCGACTCCGCCCGCTGAGCCGCTCCCTCCCCTGACCTCCCCTGGAGTTTCGCCGCCATGTCACCGTCGCTTCCCGCCCGTCACCGCACCCTGGTCCTGTCCGGAAGCCTGCGCGCCGAGGCCGTCACCACTCAGGTCGCCCACGCGGCCGTAGCGCAGAACCATCCCGGACACGAGGTGGTCCTGGCCGCCGCCCTGGACCAACTGCCGCTGTTCAACGAGGACTTGGACACCGATCCGGCACCGCCCGGTGTGGCCGCGCTGCGGGCCCAGGTCAGCTCGGCGGCCAGTCTGCTGGTCCTGAGCCCGGTCAACAACGCCAGCATCTCGGCCGCCCTGAAGAACGCCCTGGACTGGCTCTCCCGCCCCCGCGACGATTCGCCCCTCGCCGGAAAACCCGCCACCGGCCTGGTCATCGGCTACCACTCGCACGGCGCGGAAGACCACCTGGAGACGATCCTGCGCGCGACCGGCGCCCGCACCACCCCCGCCCCGAATCCGGTGCTGAGCCCGCGCACGCTCAACGGGAGTCAGGCCGCCCACGATCCGAGGGTGACCGCCGCCGTGCGACAGGCCCTCGCCGCGCTCGGAGGCGGCACGGACGGGCCGCCGGGAGGCCGGGCCGCCACGGGGCCCACCGGACCGTAGAAACGTACGAGCCCGGAGAAAATGTGAGAACCCGGAGAAATGCACGAAGCCGGGAAAAGGCTATGCGCGGGGACCGCCGCACCCCCGTTGCCGGGAGGGCGGGACGACGGCGGTCCCCGCGAGGGACGCGTGCCGGGTCAGGGCCGGGCGTGCGCGTCCTAGGCGTCGGTGGAGGTCCGGGAGCCGCTCCGGAGGTCCGTGACGCCGTTTTTGTGTCGGCGAGGCGGGGGCCGCTCCCGCCCTGCCGACACCCACTAATCTGCACGACGCGTGTTAAGCGTGTGCTGCGTGGACGTGACGCCCTCGTACCACTTCCGCGAAGTCCACCGTTTCGGTGGGCAACCGCAAAGTCGCCGTCGACACGGCCCGTTCACCGGACGTTCGCTACTGCTTCCCGCCCTTGGCGAGGAAGGACAGCAGGTCCTGCCGGCTGATGACACCGGTGGGCTTGCCCTCGACCAGGACGATGGCCGCGTCGGCGGCGCCCAGCACGGACATCAGGTCGCCCACCGGTTCGCCGGAGCCGACCTGGGGCAGCGGGGCCGACATGTGCTTCTCCAGCGGGTCGGTCAGCGAGGCGCGCTGGGTGAACAGGGCGTCCAGCAGCTCCCGTTCGACGACCGAGCCGACGACCTCCGCCGCCATGACGTCGGGGTGACCCGCGCCCGGCTTCACGATCGGCATCTGCGAGACGCCGTACTCGCGCAGCACCTCGATGGCCTCGCCGACGGTCTCGTCCGGGTGCATGTGCACGAGGGACGGGATGGCGCCGTGCACCTTGTCGTTCAGGACGTCGGCGACGCGGGCGCTGGGACCCTCGTCCTCCAGGAAGCCGTAGTCGGCCATCCACTCGTCGTTGAAGATCTTCGACAGATAACCGCGGCCGCTGTCGGGAAGCAGGACGACCACGACGTCGTCAGGACCGAGCCGCTCGGCGACCCGCAGCGCTGCCACGACGGCCATGCCGCAGGAGCCGCCGACGAGCAGGCCCTCCTCCTTGGCCAGCCGGCGGGTCATCTGGAAGGAGTCCTTGTCGGACACGGGGACGATCTCGTCCGCGACGGTCCGGTCGTAGGCGGTCGGCCAGAAGTCCTCACCGACGCCCTCGACGAGGTACGGCCGCCCGGAGCCGCCGGAGTAGACGGACCCCTCGGGGTCGGCGCCGATGACCTGGACGGCACCGTCGCTGGCGTCCTTGAGGTAGCGGCCGGTGCCGGAGATGGTCCCGCCGGTGCCCACACCCGCGACGAAGTGGGTGATCTTCCCCTCCGTCTGGTCCCACAGCTCGGGGCCGGTCGAGTGGTAGTGGGAGAGGGGGTTGTTCGGGTTGGAGTACTGGTCCGGCTTCCAGGCACCCGGCGTCTCACGGACCAGGCGGTCGGAGACGTTGTAGTACGAGTCCGGGTGCTCGGGGTCCACGGCGGTGGGGCACACGACCACCTCGGCGCCGTACGCGCGCAGCACGTTGATCTTGTCCGTGGACACCTTGTCGGGGCACACGAAGATGCAGTGGTACCCCTTCTGCTGGGCGACGATGGCGAGGCCGACGCCGGTGTTTCCGCTGGTCGGCTCGACGATGGTGCCGCCGGGCTGAAGCTCCCCGCTCTTCTCGGCCGCCTCGATCATGCGCAGCGCGATGCGGTCCTTCACGGATCCGCCGGGGTTGAAGTACTCCACCTTGGCCAGAACGGTCGCCTGGATACCCGCGGTCACGCTGTTGAGCCTCAGCAGCGGGGTGTTGCCGACGAGGCTGATCATCGAGTCGTGGAATTGCACCGTTGTCTCCGGTTGCTGCAAAGAAGTGTCGTGAATGGTCCTGTCAGCGTAAGGCCCGTTCGGGGGTCGGTACGCAGGGAATCCGCAGGGCCGGCGGGTGCCGGTGAGCGGGGTCCGGTGCGTGCGGCCGGGGGCGGAGGGGACGTCGGCGCCTTGAGGACGGCGGGGAGCGCGCGCCGGAGTCCTCGCCCGCGGCAGAATCCGCCGGGCGGACCGCGGGCCACCCGGAATCCACGTTCACCGCCTGTTGAGATTGGGCGACGTGCTGTTCGGGGCAAGGAGTGGATGACGGCTCAGAGGAGGTGGCGGCGACGTATGACGAGGATGTCGAGGGCACGGGTGGCCCGGCGGATCGCGGCCGGTGCGGCGTACGGCGGTGGCGGGGTCGGCCTGGTGGGCGCGGCGGCCGTCGGGCTGGTGCTGGCCGAGGTCCGGTTCGTGAAGCGGCATGTGGGCAACGGCCACGGCCCGGGCAGCAACCATGTGCCCAGCGCCGACGGCCGGTACGGCCATTCCTACGACACCCCGGGTGAACCTCCCTGCGCCTGACCATGCTCGGCGACTCCACGGCCGCGGGACAGGGCGTGCACCGGGCGGCGCAGACCCCGGGCGCGCTGCTCGCCTCGGGCCTCGCGGCGGTCGCGGAACGCCCGGTCGAGCTGCACAACGTGGCGCTCCCCGGCGCCCAGTCCGACGACCTGGACCGCCAGGTGGCGCTGGCCCTCGCGGACTCCACCCGGGTGCCGGACGTCTGCGTGATCATGATCGGCGCGAACGACGTCACCCACCGCATGCACCCGACCCGCTCGGTACGCCATCTGTCGGCGACGGTACGACGGCTGCGCACGGCCGGTGCCGAGGTCGTCGTCGGCACGTGTCCCGACCTCGGGACGGTGGAGCAGGTCCAGCAGCCCCTGCGCTGGCTGGCCCGCCGGGCGTCCAGACAGCTGGCGGCGGCCCAGACGATCGGCACGGTCGAGCAGGGCGGGCGCACGGTGTCGCTGGGCGACCTGCTGGGCCCGGAGTTCGCGGCGAACCCGCGTGAGCTGTTCGGCCCGGACAACTTCCACCCCTCCGCGGAGGGCTACGCCACGGCGGCCATGGCCGTCCTCCCGACCGTCTGCGCCGCGCTGGGCCTCTGGCCGGCCGACGAGGACCGCCCGGACGCGTCCCGCCGCGAGGGCTTCCTGCCGGTGGCGCGAGCCGCCGCTGAGGCGGCCTCGGAGCCGGGCACGGAGGTCACGGCGGCGATGCCGACGGGGCCCCGGGGTCCGTGGGCCCTGCTGAAGCGCCGGAAGAGGCGGCGGGTGCCGGAGCCGGACACGGCACCCTCCAGCCCGTCCGGCGTCTGAGGACGAGGCCGTTCAGGCCGATGGGGCCTGGGGCGCAGCCCCGGGCCCGCCCGCCCCTGCCGGCCCGCGCACCCCTGCCGATCCGACCGCCCGCCCGTCCGCCGGGGCCCAAGCAAGCGCTTAGACAATTGCGGTCAGGGTCACACGGCGTTCCCCGTGACCTGCGCCATACGTGCGGGTAACTTCCCAAGAAAGCCGTGCCAGTCCCCGTACGAACGCCAATGGAGCCGTGATGCCCGAAGCCGTCATCGTCTCGACCGCCCGCTCCCCATCGGCCGCGCCGTCAAGGGCTCCCTCAAGGACCTGCGCCCCGACGACCTCACCGCCACGATCATCCAGGCCGCCCTCGCGAAGATCCCCGAGCTGGATCCGAAGCTCATCGAGGACCTGATGCTCGGCTGCGGCCTCCCCGGCGGCGAGCAGGGCTACAACCTCGGCCGGATCGTCGCCGTACAGCTGGGCATGGACCACCTGCCGGGCTGCACGATCACCCGCTACTGTTCCTCGTCGTTGCAGACCAGCCGCATGGCCCTGCACGCCATCAAGGCCGGCGAGGGCGACGTCTTCATCTCGGCCGGTGTCGAGATGGTCTCCCGTTACGCCAAGGGCAGCTCGGACGGCCTCCCGGACACCACCAACCCGGTCTTCGCCGAGGCACAGGCCCGCACCGCCGCCACCGCCGCGTCCGAGGGGTCCACCTGGCACGACCCGCGTGAGGACGGCCTGCTCCCCGACCCGTACATCGCGATGGGCCAGACCGCGGAGAACCTCGCCCGGATCAAGGGCGTCACCCGCCAGGACATGGACGAGTTCGGCGTCCGCTCGCAGAACCTCGCCGAGGAAGCCCTGAAGAACGGCTTCTGGGAGCGCGAGATCACCCCGGTCACGCTGCCCGACGGCACGGTCGTGTCGAAGGACGACGGCCCGCGCGCCGGCGTCACCCTGGAGGGCGTCTCCGGCCTGAAGCCGGTGTTCCGCCCCGACGGCATGGTCACGGCCGGCAACTGCTGCCCGCTGAACGACGGCGCCGCCGCGGTCGTCATCATGAGCGACACCAAGGCCCGCGAGCTGGGCCTGACCCCGCTGGCCCGGATCGTGTCAACCGGTGTCTCCGGCCTCTCCCCGAGATCATGGGCCTCGGCCCGGTCGAGGCGTCGAAGCAGGCGCTGGGCCGCGCCGGGCTCACCGTCGACGACATCGACCTGTTCGAGATCAACGAGGCGTTCGCCGCCCAGGTGATCCCGTCCTACCGCGACCTGAACATCCCGCTGGAGAAGCTGAACGTGAACGGCGGCGCGATCGCCGTCGGCCACCCCTTCGGCATGACCGGCGCCCGCATCACCGGCACGCTGATCAACTCCCTCCAGTTCCACGACAAGCAGTTCGGTCTGGAGACGATGTGCGTCGGCGGCGGCCAGGGCATGGCGATGGTCATCGAGCGCCTCAGCTAGTCAACTCCCCGTAGCCGTACGGGAACTTTGCGTCACCTTTCGGCCCGGAACCCAGCAACCACCTGGGTTCTGGGCCGATTTGTGATCCAATCTCCCCAGGATGTGACCTATCTCCCTTCGAAGAGGGATTTCCCCAGGTCAGGGCCGTTTCACCACCAAACATCGGGCCCAAAGTCCTGCCCGTTTCGTGACGTTACGCACTGACAGCTGGTTAGTCCGCCCTTCAAGCTGATGTAGGAAGTCGGGGTCGACTTTGAACCGGGAGTACGTCAGTGAGCGCCATGCCGATCGCTTTGCTGCTCACCACGGCCGCCGTTGGCGCCGTGGGCGTCGCCGTCCTGCGCACCCTCTTGGTGCTCCGTCGCCAGGTGGCAGCCCTGCACACCGAACTCGCCGAGGGCAGGGCCGCCGCCGTGCGCGCGCTCGTGCCCGCCGCACGCAGCCACACCGACGCGGACGAGATACGCGCCGCCGTGGCCGAGGCGCTGGCCGAGGAGCGGGAGCGGGAACTGGCCGAGGCGCGCGCCTTCTGGGCCGCCCAGGAAGCCCGCGACACGGAGGTGCCGACCCTGCTGGGTCTGCCCGACAGTGAGCTGTTCCTGCCCCGCCAGAGCGACTTCGCGGGCCTCGAACCGCTGGAGCCGGTCACCGAGCTGTCCGCGGACGCCGACGAGTTCGCCGGCGAGTCCCCGGAACTGGCCGCGGCCCGTCGCCGCCACCCGTCCCACCCGGACTTCGTCCCGGCCCAGTCACCCGTGGCCAACGACCACGAACGCACGGTGGCGACTTTGGAAGAGCTGGCCGAGTCCGCCGTGGAACTGGCCGACGTCCGCCCCGGTCCCCTCGGCACCCTCGACGTCTACGTCTTCGTCGACGGCACCACCCTCTGCATGACCCCCGGCCACCGCGAAACCGCCGAACGCCTCGCCGCGGCCCTCCACGCCGGCGAAACCCCGTTCCTCCTGGGCGGCTCGGGCGTCTCCGGCGCGTACACGTTGACGTTCGCGTGCGGCCAGGAAAACGTCTACATCCTGGCGGACAGGGTCATAGCGTCCCTTTGATTCCGGGATGTCCAGTTCCCCGCGCCCCTGAAAGAACACGGCCGGCCTGCGTTTTTAAGCTTTTAGGGGCGCGGGGAACTGCGCGACCAGCCACGACGGAGGCGCACCCGCCGACGCACCTCAGACCCCCGCCCTCTTCTGCGCCTCCGCGACCAACTCCAACGCCTCATCGACTTCGGCGTCATTCACCAGCACGAGCGCGAAGTCATGCACGGCCACGGTGATTTGATCGGCCGCGGCGAACATCCCCGCGTCAGGCATCTCCCGAGGCTCCACCCCGGGCTCCTCCGCCAACTGCGCCCGCCGGGTCATCTCCTGGCCAGCGCCAGCGCCTCCGCGGCGGCGCCCCCCGTGCAACCGACTCTGCGGCGCGGCCCTGAGCCGGTCCGCAAAGTGATCCACCGCTTGAGTCAACCGCGTCGTATCCACCACGCCGCGAGACTACGCGCCGTACCGGGACTGTTGCCAACGGGCGAACGCTCAGGCACGGTGACCTGAAGGACCGGCTTACACCCCATGCGTCCGGAGGCGCCGATGTCCCAAGTGTTCTCCCAGGAGACCCACCAGAATCTGCTCGCCCGCATTCCCCACTGCACCGGTCGTGAAGTGTCCGACTGGTTGCGCACCGTCGACGAAGGCCCCGCCCTCTTCCGCTTCGAGGAGAAGGTCAGCTGGCTCCGAGCCGAGCACGACCTCGCGTACGGCCACGCCAAGGCGATCATTCACGAGTACGACCTGAGGAGGGCCGCGCGCAAACTGCTCTAGGCGCGCACCACGGACGAACCCATCACGGACATGACGAAGGGCCCCGGGAACGAACCCGGGGCCCTTTCGCGCAAGCCGACGCGACTACAGCCGGCGTACCGCTAGTTGTTGCTGTTGAGGATCGAGATGAGCCGCAGGAACTCCATGTAGATCCACACCAGCGTCAGCGTGAGCCCGAAGGCCGCGAGCCACGCCTCTTCCTTGGGCGCGCCGTAGGCGATCCCGTCCTCGACCTGCTTGAAGTCGAGGGCCAGGAAGCACGCGCCGAGGATGATGCCGACCACGCCGAAGAAGATGCCGAGCGGGCCGCTGCGGAAGCCGAGGCCGTCACCGCCGCCGAACACCGCGAACAGCATGTTCACGACCATCAGCAGCACGAAGCCGAGCGCGGCCGCCATCACGAAGCCGTAGAACCGGCGGTTCACGCGGATCCAGCCCGCGCGGTACGCGATGAGGACACCGGCGAAGACCGCCATCGTGCCGATCACGGCCTGCATGGCCGCGCCGCTCGCGATGCGGTTGTCGACGACGCTGGAGACGACGCCGAGGAAGACGCCTTCCAGCGCGGCGTACGACAGGATCAGCGCCGGGACGGGCTTGCGCTTGAAGGACTGGACGAACGCCAGGACCATCGCGACCAGCGCGGCACCGATGCCGATGCCGTACGAGCGGTTGATGTTGGCGTCGTCGACCGGGAGCAGCGCCCAGGCGAGGGCGGCCGTCACGATCAGCGTGCCGAGGGTGGTGCCGGTGCGCAGGACGACGTCGTCCATGGTCATCCGGCCGGTGGTGGCCGGGGCCTGGGGCGGTGCGCCCTGCTGCAGGTCCTGCTGCGCGTACGGGTTCTGCGCGTACGGGTTGCCGCCCGCGTAGGGGTTCCCCTGCGTGCCCACGGCGGGGCCCCCGGCCTGCGGCGCGGTGTTGAAGCCCGCGTAGCCGTTGTCGCGGCTGAACCCCCGTCGCGAGAAGACCGGGTTTCTGCTCCTCATTTCACTCCTCCATGGCCGCCTCGCGCGGCCTTGGGCTCAAGAGTAATAGGTAGGCAAAGGATTGACCCTACCTCTTGGGGAGGATCTTCCCCTCGTCCTGCCAAGGTACGCGGTGGAGCGCACGCCCCGCGCACACTGGTACCAAGCCGTGACGCCCCCCTTGAGACCCCTTATCCCTGTTCATCGAACGGGAACCCGGTGTACGCCTCGGCAAGATCCGTCTCGGCCGCCCTGGACGCCGCGATCCGCTCGAGGCGGGCCAGCTGGAGCCGCCCCTCGAAGGGCGTCGCGCCGGGCGCGCGGTGCAGGAGGCTGGTCATGTCGTAGGAGAACCGCTCGGCCTGCCAGACCCGCCGCAGACAGCTGGCGGAGTACCCGTCGAGCCGTTCGTCGCCGCCCGTCTCCTTCTTGTACGTCAGTGCCCGCGCGAAGGTGACGACGTCGCCGACGGCGAGGTTGAGGCCCTTGGCTCCGGTCGGCGGCACGATGTGCGCCGCGTCTCCCGCGAGGAAGAGCCGTCCGTGCCGCATGGGCTCGTGGACGTACGACCGCATGGGGGTGACGGACTTCTGGGTGACGGGCCCGCGCTCCAGCCGCCACCCGTCCCCGGTCTCGAACCGCCGCTCCAGCTCGTCCCAGATGTCGTCGTCGCTCCAGCTCTCCGCGTCCGTGCCCTCCTCCACCTGGAGGTAGAGCCGGGAGACGGACGGCGAGCGCATGGAGAGGAGGGCGAAGCCGCGGTCGTGGCGGGCGTAGACCAGCTCGTCGTGCGAGGGCGCGACGTCCGCGAGGATGCCGAGCCAGGCATAGGGGTACGACCGCTCGAAGACGCGCGCCAGCTCCGCGGGGATCGCGTTGCGCGCGACGCCCCAGAACCCGTCGCACCCGACGACGTAGTCGCAGTCGAGGACGTCCTCCCGCCCCTGGTACCGGAAGCGGACGAGCGGCCGATCGCTCTCCGCCCCCTCCACCCGCAACGCCTCCGCCTCGAACAACAGCGCCCCCCGTCGGCGAGTTGAAGGGCGATCAGGTCCTTGCACACCTCGGTCTGCGCGTAGACGGTGACGCTCCGGCCGCCGGTGAGGGCCGGGAAGTCCACCCGGTGCCGCTTCCGGTCGAACCGCAGCTCGATCCCGTCGTGCCGCAGCCCCTCCCGGTCCAGCCGCTCCCCCCGCACCGGCCGCCCGCAGCACGTCGACCGTGCCCTGCTCCAGAATCCCGGCCCGCTGCCGGTGCTCCACGTACTCCCGGTCCCGGCTCTCCAGCACGACCGAGTCGATCCCGGCGTTGTGCAACAGCCGGGCGAGCAGGAGCCCGGCGGGGCCGGCTCCGATGATGCCGACGGTGGTACGCATCGGGCGTTCCCTTTCGAGCGGGCGACGGTCGCGCGTGGTGGCTGTGCGCGTTCGCGGTGCGTTGCCGCGGGGCGCGTTCCCGACGCGTGTTCGCTTGTTCGCATGGTGAACTTTCCTTCACCTTGCCGGTAGGCCCCAAGTCTCCGACCGCGTGGGTCGCCTGTCAACGGTCCGGTTCCCTTCGGTCCGCTCAGCCGACAAAAGCCGGCCTCCGCCCCCGTCCCGTGGCTCGGAATCCCCGGCGTGACGGACACGGAACCCGCCGAGGAAGCGGCGCAGGACGGGCTGCTGGGCTGGTGCCTGGTGACCAACGTGACGCGGGGAGACCTCGCACGAGCCGTGACGCCCAGAGCGTGGAAATAACACAACGTGCCAGCCAGTCACTCCCAGTGACCGCGATGGTGCCCGGAGCCGGACGAACCGGCACGCCCGCGAAGGGGCAGCGAGGTTTAAGCTCGCCGTGTCTGCATTCCACCATCCGGGCAGGCCGTGGGCTCCGCATCGAGGTCACGAGCCTATCGGGACGCGCCTCCCCAACAGCGGGCCGGCGGACCGATGTTGTCTTATTTTATTGATGTCTGAGGGTGCATCAGACCGTGGAAAGAGCCATCAGCACTTGCCAATAGCCTTGCGTGCGGTCTGGGGCTCGTATGCGGAATGACGGAATTTCACCGCCCGAACGAGGGTGCTCCACCGGTTCTTGACGCGAAGCCGACTCAGGAGCCGTCTCCGGGTCGGTCCTCATCCCCAGGTATGACAGCGCTGAGCGCAGTCCGACTCGAGGCTGTCCCCGGAACCGGAACAGCGGCTGACTACACGGCGCGATCGGGCGGAGAGGATGGGACACGTCCCCAGCAGTACCGTCGTCCCGACAGGAGCGCCCTCCGTGACCACCACCCCCATCGCCGACCGGACCACCTCCGTGGCCGCGCGTGCCACGGATCTTTCAAGATCTACGGACAGGGCGAGACCCAGGTGGTCGCCCTCGACCGGGTCTCCATCGCCTTCCGGCAGGCCGAGTTCACCGCGATCATGGGCCCCTCGGGGTCCGGCAAGTCCACGCTGATGCACTGCGTGGCCGGCCTCGACACCTTCTCGTCCGGTTCCGTGCGGATCGGTGACACCGAGCTGGGCTCCCTGAAGGACAAGCAGCTCACGAAGTTGCGCCGGGACAAGATCGGGTTCATCTTCCAGGCGTTCAACCTGCTGCCGACGCTGACGGCCCTGGAGAACATCACCCTCCCGATGGACATCGCGGGCCGCAAGCCGGACAAGCAGTGGCTGGACTCGGTGATCACGATGATCGGCCTCGCCGACCGGCTGAAGCACCGGCCCTCCCAGCTCTCCGGCGGCCAGCAGCAACGCGTCGCCGTGGCACGGGCGTTGGCCTCCCGCCCCGACATCATCTTCGGCGACGAGCCGACCGGAAACCTGGACTCGCGCTCCGGCGCCGAGGTGCTGGGCTTCCTCCGCAACTCCGTACGGGAGCTGGGGCAGACGGTGGTCATGGTCACCCACGACCCGGTGGCCGCGGCGTACGCGGACCGGGTGGTGTTCCTCGCGGACGGCCGCATCGTCGACGAGGTCTACGAGCCGACGGCGGACTCGGTGCTCGACCGCATGCTGCGCCTTTCTGGGGAAACCCCAGACCCCCGAGTTCGACGCCAAGAGCCGCACCAGCTGACCGGCTTCGGCCGCGCCATCTGACGGCAACTCAACCCGCCGTGCGGGGAGCAGCGTTCACCGTCTCTGCCCCCGACACCGCAGCCCCGGCAGCGACTTCACCGCCAGGGCCCCCGACTTCGCTGCCCGGCGGCGCCCAACTCCGCCGCCCAGGGCTCGACTTCACCGCCCCGGCCCCGGCTCCGCCGACCGGCTCACCCCTCGTAGACCTGGACTGAGTAGACCCATGTTCCGTACCGCCTTGCGCAACGTACTCGCGCACAAGGCCCGGCTCCTCATGACCGTGCTCGCCGTGATGCTCGGCGTCGCGTTCGTGTCGGGGACCCTGGTCTTCACCAACACCATCTCGAACGCCTTCCAGAACAGCTCGGCCAAGGGCTTCGACCAGGTCGACGTCGCCGTCCAGGCGAAGCACCAGGACGGCGAGGGCGACACCGTCGGCAAGACCCCGAGCTGACCCAGGCCATGCTCGACACCAGCGCCAAGGTGCCGGGCGCCGCGTCCGCGACCGGTGTCGTCAACGGCTTCACCGCCATCGCCGACAAGAAGGGCAAGCTCATCGGCGGCGGCTTCCAGTCGGAGGGCGGCAACTACTGGGGGACAAGGACGCCCGCTACCCCTCAAGTCCGGTACGGCGCCCCACGGTTCGGGCGAGGTGGCCATCGACTCCGAGACAGCGAAGCGCGCCGGGTACAAGGTCGGCGACACCGTGCGCATCTCGGTCGACGGCCCCGTCCTGACCCCGAAAATCACCGGCATCTTCACCACCGACGACGGCAATGTCACCGCCGGCGGCAGCCTCGCCCTCTTCGACACCGCGACCGCGCAGAAGCTGTTCGGCAAGGCGGGGACGTACGACGAGATCGATGTGAAGGCCGCGGCCGGGACCAGTCAGACCGCGCTGAAGGCGCAGCTGGACAGTGCCCTGCCGAAGGGCCTCACCGAGACCACCACCGCCCAGAAGCTCGCCGACGACCAGGCCGAGACGATCGCCTCCTCGATGAGCGGGCTCAAGCAGGGCCTGCTGGTCTTCGCGGGCATCGCGCTCTTCGTCGGCACGTTCATCATCGCCAACACCTTCACCATGCTGGTCGCCCAACGCACCAAGGAACTGGCCCTGTTGCGCGCCGTCGGCGCCTCCCGCCGGCAGGTCACGCGGTCGGTGCTCCTTGAGGCGTTCGTGGTCGGCGCGGTCGCCGCGGTGGCCGGTCTGGTCGCCGGTATCGGCATCGGCGCCGGGCTGCGCGCCCTGATGGGCACGATCGGCGCGACCGTCCCGGACGGCCCGCTGGTCATCACCTCGAACACGGTCCTGAGCGCCCTCGCGGTCGGCATCCTCATCACGATGCTCGCCGCCTGGCTGCCCGGCCGTCGCGCCGCGAAGATCCCGCCGGTCGCCGCGATGAGCAGTCTGTACGCGACGGCCACCACCAAGTCGCTCGTCCTGCGCAACACGCTCGGCGCGCTGTTCTCCGGCGCGGGCATCGCGGTCGTCATCGCGGCCACCTCGATGAACGGCTCGGACGGCCAGGCACCCATGGGCCTCGGCGCCGTCCTCCTCATCATCGGCGTCTTCATCCTGACCCCGCTGCTGTCCCGCCCGCTGATCGCGGCCTCGGCGCCGGTCCTGCGGATCTTCGGGATCTCCGGCAAGCTGGCCCGCCAGAACTCGGTGCGCAACCCGCGCCGTACGGCCGCCACCGCGTCCGCGCTGATGATCGGCCTCACCCTCATCACCGGTATGACGGTGATGGCGGGCAGCCTCCAGCAGGCGATCGACAAGATGGCCTCGTCCGCGATCAGCGCCGACTACATCGTCTCGATGGCGAACGGCAACTCGCTCTCCCGGACGTCGACAAGACCCTCACCACCACCTCCGGCATCACCGCCACCAGCCCGCTGCGCAACGCCCCCTCGCGCATCGACGGCACGTCCGAGTTCCTCACCGGCGTCAACGGCTCGGCGATCACCAAGCTCACCGACCTCAAGGTCGACAGCGGCACCTTCAAGGTCGCCGGGACCCAGGTGGTCGTGGACGACGACACGGCCAAGTCCCGTCACTGGAAGGCCGGTTCGACCTTCACCGCGCACTACGAGGACGGCAAGGCCCAGCAGCTCACCGTCTCCGCGGTCTACGAGGGCAACGCGCTCATCCGCGGCATCATGCTCGACAACGCGACCCTCGCCCCGCACCAGACCGACCCCGCCGACATGCAGATCCTGGTCAAGACGGCCGACGGCGCGTCGAGTGCGACGAAGGACAAGCTGGAGAAGGCCCTCGGCTCCAACCCGGCCGTGAAGGTCCAGGACAAGAAGGACCTCTCCGACAGCATCGCGCAGGTCTTCACCCTCATCCTCAACATGGTCTACGGCCTCCTCGCGATGGCGGTGATCGTCGCGGTCCTCGGGGTCATCAACACCCTGGCCATGTCGGTCTTCGAGCGCTCGCAGGAGATCGGGATGCTGCGCGCGATCGGCCTCGACCGCAAGGGCATCAAGCGGATGGTCCGCCTGGAGTCCCTGGTCATCTCGCTCTTCGGCGGGGTGCTCGGCATCGGCCTCGGCGTGTTCTTCGGCTGGGCGGCGGGTGAGCTGATCGGCGCGAAGATGTCGACGTACGCGCTGGTCATCCCCTGGGCCCGGATGGCGCTCTTCCTGCTCCTCGCGGGCACGGTCGGCGTCCTCGCGGCCCTGTGGCCGGCCCGCCGCGCGGCCAGGCTGAACATGCTGTCGGCCATCAAGTCCGAGTAGCAGTACATGAGTTGGGGCCCCGTTCCGATCCGGAACGGGGCCCCTTCCGTTGTTCGGGAAGCCGCGTCAGTTCCAACTACGGGCGCGCAACGGCAGTCCGGAGTTCCCGCCGTCCGGGGTCCTGACCGCCAGGACCTGGTTGACGCCGATGCGGTTGCGCTCGAAGGCGAGCGCGGAGGCCGCCATGTACAGACGCCACACGCGCGCCCGGCCCTCCCGGCGAGCTTGGCGGCGCGTGCCCAGTCGGCCTCCAGGTTGGCCACCCAGCGGCGCAGGGTGAGCGCGTAGTGCTCGCGGATGACCTCGACGTCACGCACTTCGAACCCGGCGCTCTCCAGCTGGGTCACGGTGGTGCCGATGGGGGCTAGTTCGCCGTCGGGGAAGACGTAGGCGTTGATGAACTCGTCGATGTCGTACGCCGATTCGTCCTGCCAGGGGCGGCGGGCGATCTGGTGGTTCAGCAGCCGTCCGCCGGGCGTAAGCAGCGCGTAGAGGTCCCGCGCGTACTCCAAGTACCTTTCGGAGCCCACGTGTTCGGCCATGCCGATGGACGAGATCGCGTCGTAGGGCCCGTCGCTGACGTCGCGGTAGTCCTGCACACGGATCTCGACCCGGTCGGTGAGCCCCTCCTCGGCGACGCGCTTACGGGCGTAGGCCGCCTGCTCCTGGGAGAGGGTCACGCCGACCACGCTCACGCCGTACTCACGGGCCGCGTGGATCGCCATCGAACCCCAGCCGCAGCCGACGTCGAGGAGGCGCTGACCCGGCGTCAACTCCAGCTTGCGGCAGATGAGTTCGAGCTTGTCGCGCTGGGCGTCCTCCAGGGTGCCGTCCGGGGACTCCCAGTAGGCGCACGAGTAGACCATCGAGGGGCCGAGGACGATCTCGTAGAAGTCGTTGCCGACGTCGTAGTGGTGGCTGATGGCGCGTTTGTCGGTGCGCTTGGTGTGCAGGTGGGCGCGGCTGCGGCGGACCTCTTCCGGGGGCGGGGCGGGCGGCAGCGGGAGTCCGGCGAGCTTGACCAGTCCGCGGACGGCGGAGCGCACCTCGGGGTCGCGCAGGGCCTGGGTGAGGGTGCGGGCGTCCTCGCCGCGCTCCCACACCAGCTCGGACATCGCGTCGAGGGCCTCGTACAGGTCGCCCTCGATACCCAGGTCGCCGGAGACCCAGGCGCGGGCCATGCCCAGTTCGCCGGGTTTCCACAGGAGTCTGCGCAGGGCACGGCGATTGCGTACGACCAACGTCGGCGCATCGGGCGGCCCTGCCTCGGAACCGTCCCATGCGCGGATGCGCACCGGGATCGAGGTTCCCAGCAGCTGTTCGAAGAGGGATTTGAGCCGCAGCGCGGCATCAGCCATGGCGCACACCTCCGTGACGCGGATCCCGGAATTGTCCATCACTACGTAAACACCGGCCAGGCCCGATCGCAGTCCTGCTTGAGCATTACGAGTAGGCAAAATAGATGTAGCAGCCATGGAGGTGGACGTGCGGCACGCCGAAGGGGCCGCCCGCACCACGGATGGCGGACGGCCCCTTCGGGGTTACTGCTGCTTACGTCTTCTCGCGTCGTCGGAGTGACCGGGGACGGTCAGGAGGCCTTGGCCTTCACTTCCGCCTTTTCCGCGGCGACGGCCGGAGCCGGCGCCGGCTTGGCGGCCTCGTAGAACTCCTCGCGGGGGGTTCTCCATGGCACCGAGCGAGACGACCTCGCGCTTGAGGAACATCGCGAGCGTCCAGTCGGCGAAGACGCGGATCTTGCGGTTCCAGGTCGGCATGGCCAGACCGTGGTAGCCGCGGTGCATGTACCACGCGAGGCGGCCCTTGACCTTGATCTTCATCTTGCCCATGACGATCATCGCGACGCCCTTGTGGAGGCCGAGGCCCGCCACCGCACCCTTGTTGGCGTGCGAGTACTCCTTCTGCGGGAAGCCCCGCATACCGGAGATCACGTTGTCGCCGAGGACCTTCGCCTGGCGCAGCGCGTGCTGGGCGTTCGGCGGGCACCAGGCGTTCTCCACGCCGGCCTTGCGGCTGGCGATGTCGGGCACCTGGGCGTTGTCGCCGGCGGCCCAGACGTAGTCGGTGCCGGTGACCTGGAGGGTCGGCTGGGCGTCGACGTGACCGCGCGGGCCGAGCGGGAGGCCGAAGCGGGAGAGAACGGGGTTCGGCTTGACGCCGGCCGTCCACACGATCGTGTTGGAGTCGACCTCGAGGCCGTTCTTCAGCACGACGTGGCCGTCGACGCAGGAGTCCATCGAGGTCGAGAGGTAGATCTCGATCCCGCGGCTCTCCAGGTGCTCCTTGCCGTAGAGGCCGAGCTTGGGGCCGACCTCCGGGAGGATCTTGTCGGCGGCGTCGACGAGGACGAAGCGCATGTCCTCGCGGGAGACGTTGGTGTAGTACTTGGCCGCGTCCCGGGCCATGTCCTCGACCTCACCGATGGTCTCCGCACCGGCGAAACCGCCGCCGATGAAGACGAAGGTGAGCGCCTTGCGGCGGATCTCCTCGTCGGTGGTGGAGTCGGCCTTGTCGAGCTGCTCGAGGACGTGGTTGCGCAGGCCGATGGACTCCTCGATGCCCTTCATGCCGATGCCCTGTTCGGCGAGGCCGGGGATCGGGAAGGTGCGGGAGACCGCGCCCATCGCGATGACGAGGTAGTCGAAAGGCAGCTCGTACGCCTCGCCCACGAGGGGGCGATCGTGGCGACCTTGCGGTCCTGGTCGATGGTGGTGACCCGGCCGGTGAGGACCTCCGCCTTGGGCAGGACGCGTCGCAACGGGACGACGACGTGCCGAGGGGAGATGCTGCCGGCGGCGGCTTCGGGGAGGAAGGGCTGGTAGGTCATGTACGACCGGGGGTCGACGACCGAGACGGTCGCCTCGCCGTAGCGCATCTTCTTGAGAATGCGCCGAGCTGCGTACAGGCCTACGTACCCACCGCCTACTACGAGGATCCTGGGACGCTCCGTGGTGCTCATGCCATCGAGTATCCACCTGCCCCTGGGGTCGCTCGTGCGCCCCTTCACAAGCTTGCACGGGGCTGTGTTATCCTCCGCGACTCGCATGATCCAGGCCCCGTCACCGGCCCCGGACCACGGGTCGGTTCGCCCCGTTGTCAAGGCCGCGTGAGCTGCCGCTCTACCCCACGGGACCCCTGGACCACACCTCCGCGACACCCTCCCGAAACACCCGCGAATCACCCGGCACCACCCCGCCGAGCACGTTCCCAGCCCCCACCACACCCCGGAAGGGCCAACCGGGGCAGTCTCCTCGCTCAACTGGACAGAATTCCTTGTGAAGAACTTCACGAACTTTCTTGCGGACACGTTCCGAAGCGGGTCCGAGAGCGCCCCCTGCTTCCGCTCATACGTTATATGGGCTGCTCAGGAGTTTACTACTGGCCGGTAATAATTTGGGGCTCCGGGCCTCGGGGCGGCGGCTGCTCCGCGCACTTCACCAGGATGGCCGCGGATGGCACGGACGGTTCTCAGCGGGGTGTACTGGCACCGCCCGCACGCCCGCCTCGACCCCCGGGTGCGCGTCGGCGTCCCGATGCTCGGCCGGGCCGGGGAGGTCGCCCTCGCTCCTGACCCGCACCTAGGCCAACGGCCGTAATTCCAGGACGAGTCGGGAATGAAGCCGCGGGCCTCGCATGTTGTGCAGGCCCGACCGGGTTCTCCTCCCCCTGGGAAGAAGGCACGCCCATGACCTCCTCGCCGATCACCATGCGCGCCGTCCAGCTGTCCGCACCCGGGCCCGTGGAGAACCTGCGGCTGATCACGCTTCCGTTGCCCGCCGAGCGGGACGGGTGGGTGCGGATCCGGGTCGAGGCGTTCGGGGTCAATCGGTCGGAGTTGAAGCTGCGGCTTGGGGTGAGTGAGGGTGTGAGCTTTCCCCGGGTGCCGGGAATCGAGGCCGCCGGGACCGTCGACGCCGCGCCGGGTGGGAGTGGGCTGGTGCGGGGGCAGAGGGTCGTCGCGATGATGGGGACATGGGGCGGACCTACGACGGCGGGTACGCGGAGTACACGTCGGTGCCGCTGGCGCAGGTGATCCCCGTGGAGACCGAGCTGCCCTGGGAGGTGCTGGGCGCGCTGCCGGAGATGGTCCAGACCGCGTACGGCTCGCTCACCGTCGGGCTGGATCTGCAACCGGGGCAGTCCGTACTGATCCGGGGCGGCACCTCCTCCGTGGGCCTCGCCGCCGCCGCCGCTGGCCCGCTGGCGCGGTGCCACGGTGCTGTCCACCACCCGCCGCCCCGACCGCCTCGCCGCGCTGAAGGAGCACGGTGTCGACCACCCGCTGCTCGACACCGGCGAAGTGGCGCCCGCCGTACGGGAGTTGTACCCGGACGGTGTCGACACCGCCCTCGACCTCGTCGGCACCCCGACCCTCCCCGACACCCTGCGCGCGGTCCGCGTCCACGGCACGGGCTGCTTCGGCGGCAGCCTCTCCCACCAGTGGACGGTGCGGGACTTCGCCCCGACGAGTACCTGCCGAGGGGCGTGCGGCTCGCGGGCTACTTCGGCGATGCCCGCGACCTGCCTGCGGCGACCTTCCAGGAGATCCTGGACGCCGTTGCCGCCGGTCGACTCGTCTTCCCTGTGGACCGGGTCTACGACGGCCTGGAGGAGGTGGCGCGGGCCCACGACGACATGGAACACGACCGCGCCACCGGCAAGTTGGTGGTCCGCGTCCGGCGCTGACCCCCTGCCTCGCCCCGCCGTGCTACTTGCCCGCCCCGGCCTCTTCCGCCGCCTTGAACGCGATCCCGTCCAGGATGTCGTGCTCGCTCACCACGACCTCGCTCGCCCCGACCCGCTCCATGATCGCGAGGAGTACGAGGGCGCCCGCGCCGATGACGTCGACGCGGCCGGGGTGCATGGAGGGATGGCGGCGCGTTCGGCGTGGGTGGAGCGGAGGAGGGACTCCGTGATCTCGCGGACGCGGTCGTAGGGGACGCGGGAGTGGTGGATCGCCTCCGTGTCGTACGCGGGGAGGTTCTGGGCGATGGCCGAGACCGTGGTGACCGAACCGGCCAGGCCGACCAGGGTGCGGGCCTCGCGGAGCGGGACGGTCTCCTCGGCGAGGTCGAGGGCGGCCTCGATGTCCGCGCGCATCGCCGTGATCTGGTCCGGGGTGGGCGGGTCGGTGACCTTGCCGTCGCGGACCAGGTGGCGCTCGGTCATGCGGACGCAGCCGATGTTCACGGAACGGCCCGCGCGGACGGCGTCGTCGCCGACCACGAACTCCGTCGAGCCGCCGCCGATGTCCACCACCAGGTAGGGCCTGGCGAGGTCGTCACGGCCGGTCAGTTCCCTGGTCGCGCCGGTGAAGGAGAGCTCCGCCTCCTCGTCGCCGGTGACGACCTCGGGTTCGACGCCGAGGATGTCCATCACCCCGCGGACGAAGTCGTCGCGGTTCGAGGCGTCGCGGGAGGCCGACGTGGCGACGAAGCGGAGGCGTTCCGCGCCGAGTTCCTTGATGACTGCCGCGTAGTCACGGCAGGCCGCGAACGTGCGCTCCAGCGCCTCGGGGGCCAGCCGCCCGGTCTTGTCCACACCCTGGCCGAGCCGGACGATCGTCATCCGCCGGTCCAGGTCGACCAGGTGACCCGTCGCCGGGTCCACGTCGGCCACGAGGAGGCGGATCGAGTTCGTACCGCAGTCGACGGCGGCGACACGGGTCACTGGTCGTCCTCCTGCGCGTCGGCGGCCTTCTCGACGGGCTTGAAGGCGAAGTAACCCGAGCCGTCCTCGTTCGTCTCCGTCTGCCGGCCCTCACCGGCCGGCGGCACCCCGGCACTCTCACGCACGGCCCCTTGGCCCACCACTCCGGCAGCATCGCGATCGCCTCGTCGCCGAGCGGGTTGACGCCCGGGCCCGCGGCCAGGAGTGGCCCACCAGGACGTGCAGGCACTTCACGCGGTCCGGCATGCCGCCCGCGCTCGGGAAGCCCTCCAGGACCTCGATGGCGTCGCGGCGCGCGATGTAGTCCTCGTGCGCGGCGCGGTACGCGGCGGCGAGTTCGGGGTCCGTCTCCAGACGGGCCGTCATCTCCTTCATCACGCCGTTCGCCTCTAGGGTGCCGATCGCCGAGGCGGCGCGCGGGCACGTGAGGTAGTACGTCGTCGGGAAGGGGGTGCCGTCGGGGAGGCGGGGGCCGTCTCCACCACGTCCGGCTGACCGCACGGGCAACGGTGCGCGATGGCGCGCAGCCCGCGCGGCGGACGCCCGAGCTGCTGCTTGAAGGCCTCGACGTCGGCGTCGGTGGGCTCGGTGCGCGGGGTGGGCGGCGGGGGCGTTTCCATGACTGTCTTCAGGACGTCTTTCTATGGGTCAGTTCTCGCTGGTGGTGCTCACTGGTCGGACGCGTCGGACTTGTCGACGCCGTCCCACACGTTCGCGTACCAGGGACGGTCGGCCGCCCCCAGCTCGGCGCGCGACTGCTTCGCCGCGTCCGGGTCGATCACGATGTAACCGGTCTCCCGGGCATCACGTAGTGCAGCCGCTGCCGGATCTGCTGCTCCGCGTACGAGTCGTCCTGCCAGCGCGCCTTGAGGTCGCGCAGCTGCTCGACGCGCTGCCGGGCCTGGTCCTGCTGCCGCTGCAGATCGGAGATCTCGGCGCGCTGGGAGACGTACTGCCTTATCGGGTACGCCAGCGCCACGATCAGGGAGCACAGAACCAGGGCGAGGAGGGCCGCCCGGCCGGTGAGCCGGGAGCGGCGGGCCTGCCGCTTGGTCTGGGAACGGTAGACACGGGCCGCCGTCTGCTCGCCGAGCAGCTTGAGCCTGGTCGCGGTGGAGAACCGGTCCCGGTTGCTCACGGATGTCCACCTCGCTGTGCCATGCCGGTCACGTCTGATCCCCTGATCTTTTCCGCCGGGGTCCGGGGTTGTCCCCGGGCAGGCACAGCACGGCCATGTCCCGCCTCCCCTTCACACGTGCGTACGTCCCCGCACACGGTACGGGACCGGGTGCGGGGACGTACGTACGACTGGCTAAGGCTTAGCCCTTTACGGCTCAGCCCTTGAAGCGGGGAATGCCGAACGGCCCGCGTACTCGGCGGCGTCGTCGAGGATCTCCTCGATGCGGAGCAGCTGGTTGTACTTGGCGACGCGGTCCGAGCGGGCCGGGGCGCCGGTCTTGATCTGGCCGCAGTTCACCGCGACGGCGAGGTCGGCGATGGTGACGTCCTCGGTCTCGCCGGAGCGGTGGGACATCATGCACTTGAAGCCGTTGCGCTGGGCCATCTCGACGGCGTCCAGGGTCTCGGTCAGCGAGCCGATCTGGTTCACCTTGACGAGCAGAGCGTTGGCGGTGCCCTCCTCGATGCCGCGGGCGAGGCGCTCGGGGTTGGTGACGAAGAGGTCGTCGCCGACGATCTGGACCTTCTCGCCGATGCGGTCGGTGATGACCTTCCAGCCGGCCCAGTCGTCCTCGTACAGCGGGTCCTCGATGGAGACGAGCGGGTACGCGGAGACGGCTCCTCGTAGTACTCGGTCATCTCGGCGGCCGAGCGGGACTTGCCCTCGAACTCGTACTTGCCGTCCTTGTAGAACTCGGACGCGGCGACGTCGAGCGCGAGCGCGATCTGCTCGCCGGGGATGTAACCGGCCTGCTTGATGGCCTCGATGATGAGGTCGAGGGCGGCGCGGTTGGACTCCAGGTTCGGGGCGAAGCCGCCCTCGTCACCGAGGCCGGTGGACAGGCCCTTGGTCTTCAGCACCTTCTTGAGGGTGTGGTAGACCTCGGCGCCCCAGCGCAGCGCCTCGGAGAAGGACTCCGCGCCGATCGGGGCGATCATGAACTCCTGGATGTCCACGTTGGAGTCGGCGTGCGAGCCGCCGTTCAGGATGTTCATCATCGGAACGGGCAGCAGGTGCGCGTTCGGACCGCCCAGGTAGCGGAAGAGGGGGAGGTCGCTGGCCTCGGACGCGGCGTGCGCGACGGCGAGGGAGACGCCGAGGATGGCGTTGGCGCCGAGCGAGCCCTTGTTGTCGGTGGCGTCCAGGTCGAACATGGCCTGGTCGATCAGGCGCTGCTCGGTGGCGTCGTAGCCGACGAGCTCCGGGCCGATCTGCTCGATGACGGCGAGGACGGCCTTCTCGACACCCTTGCCGCCGTAGCGGTTGGGGTCACCGTCACGCAGCTCGATGGCTTCGAAGGCACCCGTGGAGGCGCCGGACGGAACGGCGGCACGACCCGTGCTGCCGTCGTCGAGGCCGACCTCGACCTCGACCGTGGGGTTGCCTCGGGAGTCCAGGATTTCCCGGGCTACGACGACGTCGATGGACGGCACGAGCATCTCCTTCTTGGGATCTGACGCGGCTACGGCAGCACCGCAGCGGCTCTGCGAGACGAGCCTAACCGGCTCAGGGCGATTGGCCATCCGGTCGGCCGCCTGATGGACAGAACCGAGAGTAAATTGTTTCCGAACGGAACAAAAAGTCCCGGCAACCGGCGGGCACGGGGACGGGGCGGCGGGCCCGGGACGCACAAAGCCCCGCCCCGGTGCGTACGGGGAACACGCACCGGGCGGGGAGCCCGTGGGGGACGGGGGTGACCCTCACGGGGTCTCCATGATGAACACCACGGATATGAGGGGACTGTGGTTCAGCTACGAGCCGCGTAGGTCACTTCAGGTGGAGCTGCTGGCCCGGGAAGATGAAGTCGGCGTCGTCGATGATGTCCTTGTTCAGCTTGAACAGCTGCTGCCAGCCGCCCTTCACCTTGTGCTTCTCGGCGATGGAGCTGAGGCTGTCGCCCTTGACGACCTTGTACTCGCCGTCACCCTTCTTGACCTTCTTGCCGGTCGGGGTGGTGACGGTCTTCTTGGCGACCGGACGCTCGGCGGAGCGGGAGGCGGTCGTGTCGCTGCTGGAGCGCTCGCTGGTGGAGCTGCTGCTGCTCGACGAGTTGCCGCTGTTGGAGCCGCTGGAGCTGGAGGAGCTGCCGCCGGAGTAGGCGGCGCCCGACAGGCCGGTGCCGCAGGTGGGCCAGGCGCCCTTGCCCTGGGCGGCGAGGACCTTCTCGCCGATGGCTATCTGCTGGGACTTGGAGGCGAGGTTCGCGGTGGAGGCGTAGGCGGTGCCGCCGTACGCGGCCCAGGTCGAGGCGGAGAACTGGATACCGCCGTAGTAACCGTTGCCGGTGTTGATGGACCAGTTGCCGCCGGACTCGCACTGGGCGACCGCGTCCCACTCGGAGGCGGTCGCGGCGGAGGCGTTGCCCGTCGCCATGAGCGGGGCGGCGATGGCGACACCGGTGACGCCGGCGAGCGTGGCGACGCGGGTGGCCTTGGACGGGCGGCGGTGCTTGCCCTTGCCGGAAAGCAGCATGGAAGATCCCCTCACCGACGCCTGCGAGGTGAGCTGTCGGGTTCGGGCCGTGTGAGTTGCCCGGCCGTGCGCCTCTCGGCGCACGACTTCACCCAAGCCGCACCCGGCATCAACTGCCGGGCCCGGCACTTACCTTGGGTCCCCCGCTCCTGCCTACGGCGCTTGACGCGACGACTGTTCCCGGAGGCCGCTGGCAGGACTCGGCGTGTGCGGCAGCCGGGGCTCGTGGTGACGAGCGGCCTTGACCGTAGACAGAGAATCCGCGGGAATTCAAAGACGATCAGGGCTTCTGAGACTCATCCCACACTTTCACCAAACCGGACATTCAGCGCGAAGCGTGACGTGAACTCCCGCTGTTTTCCTGCTACTTTCCGCCCGTTTCCGTCCCGACGTCCAGCGTCTGACCGGCGGCGATCTGGGTCGGATCGGCGCCTATCACCTTTTTGTTCTCGGCGTAGAGCGCACGCCATCCGCCGTCGAAGCCAAGGAGTCGGCGATGGACGCGAGGGAGTCGCCGGCGCGGACGGTGTACGTCTGCGGCGCCACGCTCTGCTCGGCACTCGCCCCGCGGTGCTTCCCGACGCTCTGCTGCTCGCTCGCACCGCTCACACCGCTGGTGTCGCCCGCGACGCTCGCGTCATCGAGTGCGCCGGTGTCGACGAGGCTCGACTTACCCACCGCCTGGGTCGAGTTGTCCGATTCGTAGAGTTTCGGAGAGGCCGCGACCGAGTCGCCGCTCTTCGAAGGAGTGGTGGACTTGTCGGACTTCGTGGAGTTGGCCGAGTTGTCCGTCGCGGTGGGCGAGGGGCTCACCGAGGAGTCGGACGAACCGGACGACGACGAATCCGTAGTGCCGGAGTCGGACAACCCGGACGAGGCGGAAGTGTCCGAGGAGCCGGAGGAGTCGGAGGAGCCGGTGGAGTCCGTCGCACCGGCCGACGGGGAGTCACTCGCGACGCCGGTGTCGACGTCCGTCGAACCCGAGGTCGTGGTGAGGCCGGAGAGCAGCGCGCAGGTGAGCCACGGGGTGGTGCCCTCGGCGTCGAGGATCTTCTCGGCGACGGCTATCTGCTGGGAGCGGCTGGCCAGGTCGGGGCTCGGGGCGTAGTCGAGGCCGCCGTACTTGTCCCAGTCGTCCAGGGACATCTGCAGACCGCCGTAGTAGGCGTTGCCGCTGTTCTCGCTCCAGGAGCCGCCGCTCTCGCAGTTGGCCACCTTGTCCCAGGTGGTGCCGTCGGCGGCGTTCGCGGAGGCGGCGCCGAGCAGCGGGATCGCGATGGCGGAGCCGGTCACCCCGGCCGCGACAAGGAGAGCGGGAGCCTGACGGGGGCGACGGTGACGACCGTTCCCGGAGAGCATGCGGAGGCCTTTCGCGTGACGGCGGGGACCGCGCGGCGGAGGGGGTTGAGGTCGTACGGGTCGCCGCGCTGGTAGGTGAACGTATCCACAGTCGATCACTTGTCACAAGTTAATGCCACGGAGATCACGTGAAGATCACAGAGTTGAAGAAGTGTCACTTTCGGGTTTGGGGGCGGGATGACGGTTGAGGGGACGGGCGGCCGACCTTCAGCGGCACGCCGGGGCCGTCGGCGGCGCGTTCCGGGGTGAACTCCACTGGCAGGGTGCGCAGTCCGCGCATGATGAGGCCGCCGCGCCAGCGCAAGTCGGCCGGGTCTCCGGCGAGTTGGAGGTCGGGGAGGCGGGTGAGGAGGGTGGCCAGCGCGGTCTGGCCCTCCAGGCGGGCGAGCGGGGCGCCGAGGCAGTAGTGGATCCCGTGGCCGTAACCGAGGTGTTGATTGTCACGCCGTCCGAGGTCGAGGACGTCCGGGTCGGCGAACCGCTCCGGATCACGGTCCGCGGCGGCGAGCACGACCAGCACGGGGTCGCCGGCCGCGATGTCCTTCCCGCCGAGGCTGAGGGGCTGTGTGGCGAATCGCCAGGTGGCCAACTCCACTGGGCCGTCGTAGCGCAGGAGTTCCTCTACGCCGGTCTCGAGAAGGCCGTGCTCCCCAGCGGCCAGGGACTTCTCCAGGCGGGCACGCTGCTCGGGGTGGGTGAGGAGGGCGTACGTGCCGTTGCCGATGAGATTGACGGTCGTCTCGAACCCGGCGAACAGCAGGATGAAGGCCATCGCCGCGGCCTCGTTCTCGGTGAGGTGCTCGCCCTGGTCGGAGGCGCGGATGAGGCCGGAGAGGAGGTCTTCGGTCGGGGCGGAGGGGAGGTGGCGCTGGGGGTGCCGGTTGGGTTTCCGCCGGGGAGCAGGTCAGGGGCGTCGGAGAGTGCCTCGCGCTTGCGGTGGATGAGGTCGGCGAGGTAGGCGCGCATCTTCTTGACCGAGCGGGCGACTCCGCCGCGCGGCCCACCGCCGTGACGGATCATCATGCCCGCCCAGTCGCGGAAGTCGTCCTGGTCCTCGCGGGGGACGCCGAGGAGATCGCAGATGGCGTAGATGGGGAGCGGGAACGCGAAGTCGTGGATGAGATCGGCGGAGCCCTCCGCGGCAAACCGGTCGATCAGGTCGTTCGTCAACTCCTGCACCCGGGGCGCGAATTCGGCCACCCGCCGGGGTGTGAACGCCTTGCTGACCAGCCGCCGCAACCGCGTGTGGTCCGGCGGGTCGATGTTCAGCAGATGCGTCATCAACTCGGCCTTGCGCTCCCCGGGGATACCGGTCTTGCCCTTCGCGTGCGCCGGTTCGTCATGATGCGCGGGGTTCTTGGAGAGCCGCGGGTCGGCGAGCGCCTGCTTGGCATCGGCGTACCGAGTGACCAGCCAGGCCTCCACCCCACTGGGCAACCGCGTCCTGTGCACCGGCTCGTGCTCACGGAGCCAGGCGTAGGCGGGTAGGGGTTGGTGGCGAACTCCCAGGTGAAGAGTTCGGGGGCGGGGTGGTGGGGGTGCGGCTGGTCTGTCACTCCTTGACGGTATCCGGGGTGCCGGGACGCTCCGCGACGGCCAGGGCGACGGGGTGCCTCATGTCAGCGGCTTTGCGGTACCAGAGCTTGGCCGCCGCACCGGACCAGCCTCCCCGGCCTACTTCACACACCGCCGCTTCACCGCTCGCCCGCGCTCCCCTCCACCCCTCTGATCGCATCCCGATAAGCCCGCCCCGCCGCCCGCAGCGCCGCCTCCGGATCGACCCCGGCCGCCTCCGCCCGTACGGCCAGCGCCAGCAGTTCATAGCCGATGCCGTCGTCCCCACAGGCAACGGCACCTCAAGTCCCGCCGTACGCACGCGTGATGCCAGCTTCGAGGCGAGGGCCAGGCCGGGCTGGCCCATGGGGATGCCCTCGGTGATGGAGGTGCGCTGCTTCTCCTCCGCCTTGGTCCGGAGCCAATGGGCCTTCACCTCCTCGGGAGTTGAGGCCGTCTCGTCGCCGAAGACATGCGGGTGGCGGTGGATCAGCTTGGTGACGATGCCGGCGGCCACGTCGTCGATGGAGAAGGGGGTCTCGGGGTCCTCCTCGGCGATGCGGGCGTGGAAGACGACCTGGAGGAGGACGTCGCCGAGCTCCTCGCGCAGTTCGTCGCGGTCGCCCTCCTCGATCGCCTCGACGAGTTCGTACGCCTCCTCGATGCCGTACTTCGCCAGGCCCTTGTGCGTCTGCTGCGACGACCAGGGGCACTCGAGGCGGATGCGGTCCATGACCTGGACGAGGTCGAGGAGGCGGGCGCCGGGAAGGTCGTAGGAGGCGGGGAGCAGTTCCAGGTCCGGCATCTGGATGCGGCCGGAGCCGGCGAGGCGGGCCAGGCCGTCGGTGAGGGTGGGCTCGCCCTCACCCGTGGCGACGACCACCACCGTGGCGCCGCCCGCGCAGGCGTCGACCAGTTCCTCGGCGGTCGGGGACGCCTCGACGACGGTTATCCCGGCCTCGCGCAGATACGGCACCTGCGGGTGCGCGCCGTCCGCGCATAGCACCTGGTCCGCGTCGCGCAGCGCCTCCCACGCGGGCCAGGACAGCAGGCCGGGGGCGACGCGGTGGCTGGTGGTGAGCAGGACGATGCGGCCGGGGGCGGGGACCGGGGTGCCGTCGGAGGCGGGGCTGGTTGCGTTCACCCACCGAACGTAACCCACGTCGCCGACAGCCCCGGAGTTATCCACAGGCCCCGTGCACGGGCCGCCGGTGTTGTCCACAGGCCGCCACGCACCGGCCCCCGGTGTTGTCCACAGTCGGCCCACGAGCCCCGGCCCGCCGGGCCGCCGTACTGTTGCGCCTGTTACGCCTGTTACGCCTGTTACGCCGACTGCTGCGTCTGCTTCGCCGTGACCTCGCGTACCCACGGCGTCTTCGCGTCCACCCGGCTGCTCTTCTCCACGTCCCACGTGCCGTAGCGCGGGTTGAGGTCGACGTGGAGTTCCTTGGAGGCCGTGGAGAGGGCCTTCCAGAAGGCGGGCTGGGTGGTGTCGGTGCCGAGTTTCGCGGCGAGCTTGCGGCCCTCCACCTGGAGGCGGAGGTTCTCGTCGAGGCGCTGCGGGGGACGCCGTACTGGGCGAGCCAGGTCGCCTCCAGGGCCTTGGAGCCGCCCGCCTGCTGGGCGAGGCCGGTCCGCATGTCCTGGATGTCCTTGCGGGTGACGGTGACCCCGGCGTCCTGCGCGGCACGGTGGACGACCTGGTCGAAGACCATGCCGTAGAGCGTCTCGCGAAGTGAGGCCGCCGGTGGTGGCGACGGCCCGCTCGTACTGCGCCTGGTTCTGGACGGCCGCCCGCTGGGCCGTGCGCACCTCGTTGACCCGGCTCTGCAGCTGCGCGACGGTGATGCGCTGGCCGCCCACGACGGCCGCGGCGCCTGGATGCGCATCGTTTCCGCAGGCGGTCAGAGCGGGGGCCGCGGCGGCGATCACGGCGGTGAGGACGAGCGCGGTGCGACGGCGGCGGTGCAAGGGAACCTCCCGTTGGAGATTGTGCGACGGTGCACAAAGTCTTGCGGTGATCGATGTTAGGCAGTGGGTCGGCTGTGGCCAACCCATTCGACCAACGATTCACCAGGACTTCGGGCACCGGCACGCACGCGTGGGCTCCACGGGCTCCCCGCGGTCAGCCGGTGATGGCGACCGGGGCGTCCCAGGCGTCGCGGTCCACGGTGATCGTGTAACCGCCGCGCGTCTCCTTGCTGTTGACCATGTACTGGTGCGCGCGGCTGTGGTTGGTGAACTGGGTGGAGCCCCACGGCCAGTCCGAGGTGGTGGTGTTCGTCTTGTCCCACAGCGCGTACCAGAGGTTGCCCGGCAGGTCCGTCTTGTTGGTCGCGGTCGCGATCGCCTTGGCGCTGGAGCTGCTGAAGCCGTAGTAGCCGGAGCGGTAGATCTTGGCGTGCAGCTCCTTGTCGAAGGCGCGCACGTACGTCAGCACGGCGTTGTTGCAGGACGTGTTCGTCGTGTCGTACGACTCCATGTCCAGGTAGACCGGGCTGCCGGCCTTGAAGCCGAGCGCGGCGGACTTGGCGACCGCGTCGTCCGCTTCGGACTTGCCGACGGCCGCGGCCGTAGAAGCGCTGATCTTCACCGAGCCACCCGAGCCGCAGGACGGCTGCGAGCCGACGTAGAGCGGGATGAACTTCCAGCCGACCGTGCTGAGGGACTTGACCCAGGAGGCGGTCAGGTTGGGCTGGCTGCAGCCGCGGTTCTTGCCGCCGATGTAGACGGCGGCGGCGCCGTAGAGGCCGCCGTGCCAGGCCTTCATCGCGGCGAGGGAGGGGGCGGCGCAGGTGTCGAAGGCGCGGCCGGTGTAGGTCTTCTGGGCGGGCCAGCTGGTGGCGGCCATCGAGGTCTGGGCGGCGATACCGCCTCCGGCGACGACGGCGGCACCGGCGACGCCCCAGGTGATGTATCTGCGCTTCCTGGACTGCCGATGGTTGGACATGGAAAACCCCACCCCTGGTGTGTACGTGCTCGAAATCGCCCGCTACGCGCGCGTGCTGGCCAAATCTAGCCCCCGTGCGCGCTAGCCCCGCACCTGCCCCAGCCACTGCAGCGTCCGCCGGATGTCCGCGGCGAGCGGGTGCCCGGGGCCCTGCCTGCGTTCGACGTCGACCAGGAGGCGGGCGAGCGTCTCGTGGGCCGCGCCGCGGTCGCCGAGGGCGAGCAGCAGGTGGCCCACGCGGCGGCGGACCTCGTGGGCGAGTTCGGGGTCGCCGGCGACGTACTGGTTCTCGTAGTACGGCAGCAGCGCGCGGTACTCCGTGAGGGCCGCCGCGGGGTCGCCGAGCGACTCCAGGCACTGGGCGGCCTCGTAGCGGTAGCGCAGGGACTGCGGGTCGGACGGGCCCGCCTCGGCGGCGCGTTCGTCGGCGAGGCGGCGCAGTTCGGGCAGCGCGCGCCGGTACTGGCCGTCGTCCATGAGCGTCGCCGCGTACTGCTTGCGCAGGGTGCGGACGACCGGGGAGTGCGCGCCGTGCTGCTCGGCGGCCGTGGGCAGGATCGCGCCCAGGATGTCGACGGCCTGGGTGATCCGGCCCTCCCCGAGCAGCCGCTTGACCTCGTCGACGGCGGCGGCGACATCGCGCTTCTCGGCGGCGGGCGGGGCCAGTGGGGCAGGCTGCGGCGCGGGGGTGCGGGCGCGGTCCGGCCAGGGGGCGTGCGGGCGCAGGAACGGGCGGGTGGGGTCGAGCGGCGCCCCGGTGGGCATCCCGCGCGCGGGCAGCAGCAGTGCGAGGTCCTCGTAGACCTCCTGCGCGGAGGCGGGCCGGTGCTGCGGGTCCTTGGCGAGCAGGCGCAGGACGAGCGCGCTTCGAGCGGCTCGGGGACCTCGGGGCGGACACGGCGGACCGGGACCGGCGGTTCGTACAGGTGGCGGTGCAGGACGCCGAGCGCCGTGGAACCCGCGAACGGCACGTCCCCGCTGAGGAGTTCGTGCAGCACCACGCCGAGCGCGTACAGGTCGGTGTACGGGCCGACCGCACCGCCCATCGCCTGCTCGGGCGCCATGTAGGCGGGCGATCCGATGGGGGTGCCGGTGTGCGTCAGGCGGGTGGTGTCGGCGTCCATGACGGAGGCGACGCCCAGGTCGAGGACGGTGACCGTGCCGTCCTGCTTCACCATCACGTTGCGCGGCTTGAGGTCGCGGTGGACGATCGGCACGGCGTGCACGGCGCTCAGGACGGCGCACAGCTGGGCCGCGACCGCGACCGCCCACTGCCAGGGGTACGGGTCCTGCTCGGCGAGGTGGTCGGAGAGGTCGGCGCCGTCGATGTACTGCATGACGAGGAACAGCTCCTCGCCCTCGCTGCCCGCGTCGTGCACCGTGACCAGGCCGGGGTGGTCGACCTGGGCGGTCACCCGGCACTCCCGCACGAAGCGGCGGCGCAGCTCGTCGGCCTCCTGGCCCGCCACCTTGTCGGGGCGCAGCAGCTTCACCGCCACGCGCCGGTCCAGCCGCCGGTCGTAGGCCGTCCAGACCTGGCCCATGCCGCCCTGCCCTATGAGCGTGGACAGTTCGTACCGGTCGGCGACGACCCGCCCTGCCGTCACGGTCACCTGCCGCCCTCGTCGTGCTTGCGGAGGTAGTCACTCAGCTCGTCGAGTTCGGCCCGCACCTGGTCGATCCGGGCGGGCGTGGGGCGCTGTCCCGGTGGCGGGGTGGACATCGGGGGCTGCGGCACGGGCGTGTGCGGCATCGGGGGCGGGGTGTGCGGCTGCGGCACGGGCATGTGGGGCATCGGCGGCGGGGTGTGCTGCGGAACCGTCGTCCCCATGTACGGCGACGGGGGCTGCGGATAGCCGTACGCCGCCGACGGGGACGCCCGTCGTAGCCGCCCTGCCTGAGCTGCTGGAAGTGGCGTATGTCCGCCGCCAGGTAGTACACGATCGACGCCACCAGAGTGCCCAGGAGCAGGGCGAGGCCCAGATAGCCGCCCCCGGTGTGGACGTCGTCGCCGGGCTCGGAGCCGAGCAGCACGATGCTGAGCACGTCCGCCGCGAGCGCGGCCACGAGCAGGCCCCAGTCCAGGGACTTGCGGGTCACGATGGCCAGCCTCAGGAGCATCGTCCAGGCCAGGAACCCGATGGAGAACACCGAGACCCCCACGAGCAGCACACGCACGACGACCAGCGCCCCGGTGGGCGGCGGCTTCGCCGGCTGCGGGTAGCCGTGGCCTTGCATGGCTGCTCCTGGTGCCTTCGGAGGGCGTACGGGTTCGCGGCCGGTGTGCTCCGGGATACGGGCAACACCGGTCGTCCGATTGTCGCTTCGAGCGTATAGGCCGACACCGACAAGCGGTCCCGGGTTGTACCGAACCGTTGTCGTGCCGATCACACAGTGATCGCTCCCGTACTCCGCCGCAGGTGCCGGCGGGTGCGCACTCCTACTCAGACCTGTACACACTTCTACTGAGGCGCGTACGAACTCCTACTCAGGCATGACCGTGCCGTCCGTCAGGCCGTCGTACATCCCGCGGACGAGTTGCTCGCCGAGCCGGCCGCCTGGCGCAGCGCCCGCTCGAAGTCCTCCAGGGCGCGGAACCGGGCACCGTAGCGCCGCTGTTCGTCCAGGGGAGGCGCGGCAGCTGGAGCCTGCGGACGTCGAGACGGGTCGCTGTGGAGGCGTAGCTGCTGGCCTGGCGGTTGTTGGCGGTGCCGCGCAGGAACCCGGCGAGGAACCACGGGTCCAGCGCCGCCGGATCGGGCCGCAGCAGCACTAGGCTGCGTCCCAGAACGGCGCCGACGGTCGTGTCGTCGATCACGCGCGCCATGGAACCGCCGCCGAGCACCGGGACGACGACATCGCCCGCCTCCGTAAGGACTGCTTCTTCGTCGCTCTCGGGGAGGAGGCCGGAAGGGGCGGTTCCGGCGAGGACGTCGTGGTCGGTGAGAACGGGCACACGCGCGTGGCCACCGTTTCCGCCGGTACGCATCACCAGGGCGCCCCCGCGCGCGAGTTCACCGATCGTGGTGAGCGGCCAGCGCGTGGGCCGGTCGGGGTCGGTGGTGTGCTCGACGGGCGGCGGGGTGAGGTCGGCGGTCAGCCGGAGCGTCTCGCCGAGCCGCTCCCGCACGGCCGTCAGCTCGTCGGCGCCGTCGGCCGCGGTGGCGGGCGGGAGGTGCCGGGCCGGAGCCAGGTCGACGTCGTCGTCGAGGAGTTCGATGACCGGCACGGAACGCGCCAGCCCCGGCTCGTCGTCCAGCCGCCCCACCCGGTCGAACACCCGCCAGGCGTCCAGCACCGCGCCCCGCACCGCCTGCCAGTCCGGCCCGCCCCGCCCCTCGGTGGCGAACCGCCCGGTGTCCACCAACAACACCTCCGGCTGCCCGACCCCCGCTCCGGCCGCCGCAGCACCCACAGGTGCAGCGGAATGTTGTACGGCGGCGCGGCCCCGATCGGCAGCGCTACGACCGCCTTCAGCGCCCCGCGCCGCAACAGGTCGGCGCGAATCCGGCGACCGGAACGCCGGGACGCCGCGGCCGGCGGCATCAGCAGCACGGCGGTACCGGCGTCCGCCAACCGGGCCAACGCGTGCTGCACCCAAGCGAGTTCGGACTCGTTGCGGGCCGGGAAGCCGTACTCCCAGCGGGGGTCGTAGGCGAGTTCGTCGTGCCCCCAGTTCCGCTCGTTGAACGGCGGATGGCACAGGACGACGTCGGCCCGCAGCTCCGGGTACGCGTCGGCGCGCAGCGTGTCCCCCGCCGTGGCGCGCACGGTGACCTGCGCGTGCAGGGCGAGCCGGAGCGCGGTGAGCGCGGCGAGGTCGGGGGCGTTGTCCTGGGCGTACAGCTGCTGCTCGGGGCGGGGGTGACGGCGCCCAACAGGGTGCCGGTGCCACAGGCCGGGTCGAGCACGGTACCGGCCGGGCCCGCCAACTCGGCCATGAGACAGGCGAGTTCGGGTGGCGTGAGCGTGTACTGCCGCGGGTTCGCGTCGAGATGCCGACCGAGCAGGAACTCGAACGTCTCCCGCGTGCCCAGCTCGGCGGCAAGGTCGGCGACGCCGCGGAGGAGGGGGCCGTGGGGAGGAGTTGGGGGCCGGTGGGGGTGGGGACGGCGGGGGTGTTGTTCGCGGCCGGGGGCGTGTTCACAGCGGGGGCCGTGTTCACAGGGGTCGGGGGTGTTGTCGGGCCGGCCGGGGGTTCACGGCGTTCGGGGCACTCGGGGTGAGCAGGGTGGTCGGGGTGGTCTGTGTGTTCGCGGTGTTCACAGCGTTCACGGCACTCGCCGAGTTCACGGCCAAGCCACCTGACATGGCCGCCGCTGCCGACGCCACCGCCGGAGTGTTCACCGAGCCGGACGCCGAACCCGGTGAGTTCACAGCCGCAGCCGCGTCGACCTCCCGCCCCCTGTGAACACCGCGCCCACGCCCACGCACCGCACCGAAGCGCGGCACGATCACCCCCTCCAGCGCACCCGGCAGCATCGCGGCCATCCGCTCGTCGGAACCGGCGCTCGCGTCCAGCCAGACGGTGGGCCGTTCCTGGATGAGCAGGAGGGCGCAGCCGGCGTACACCAGTGCGGTGACCGGGCCTTCGGGGTGGCCGACGAGCTGCTGCCAGACCCGTTCGCGCAGCGGGACTTCGGCGAGTTTCCCCTGTTCACGCAGCCAGGACTCGATGTCCGCGAGGGCGAAGGAGGGGCTGGTCTCGGTGCCGCCGACCGGTTTGGGGAAGTCGGCGTGACGGCGGCGCCAGTTGCTGACGGCGGCACGGCCGACACCGGCCAGCCGTGCGATACCGGCGGCGGTCACCTCTGTCGCGTTGTCCTGCACTAGCCCCACTCCCCTCGCCGCACCGACCTCATCGTGCTGACCTTCCCGCCGATCGCGCCCGATCGCGCCTGCCGTTCGTCCGTGACGCCGAGCATACCGACGCGAACAAGATCTACCCCTTCACAGCCGTGTACACACCCCCTTCCGTGAATCGTGTTGACTCGGTTCACAGCTTCTGCTCTGATTGACCCAGCGAACAAACGACCGTCGGAGGGAGGCGGTCACCGCATCGGGGAGGGGGACAACCATGGGGATGGCAGGCAGGCTCACGCTGAGCGCCGTCATGGGGGTCGTCGTCATCGGGGTCGTGTCGGCGAACGCCAACACCCACCCCGGGGCGGCAGTTCGGGACGCGGCACCGAGGGTTCTTCGGCGTCCGCCCAGCACGACACCACCGGCACGAAGGACCCCGGCGCATCCCAGGCCGTCACGAAGAAGAAGGTCCCGCTCGACGGGGACGGCGACTTCCGGGTCGGCAGGGACATCGAGCCCGGTACGTACCGCTCCCGCGGCAACACCGACGGCCTGTGCCACTGGGAGCGGGCCAAGGACGCTTCGGGCGACACGGACTCGCTGCTCGCCAACGACCATGTGCGCGGCACGGGTTACGTCACCGTCAAGGCCACCGACAAGGTCTTCGAGTCCAGCGGCTGCAAGGACTGGGAGGTCGTCGACGCGAAGGCGCAGGGTTCCCCCGCGACGCGGATGGCCGGCGACGGCGGCATGTTCCGGGTCGGTGTCGACATCGCCCCCGGCACCTACACGTCCACGGGCAACACGGACGACGGCTGCCACTGGGAGCGCACGAAGGACGCCGAGCACGGGCCGAACTCGATCCTCGCGAACGCCAACGTGACCGGCACGGCCGTCGTCACGATCAGCACCCAGGACGCCTACTTCACGACGGCCGGCTGCGAGGACTGGACGAAGACGGCCTGACCTTCGAGCCGCCCCCGACTCGCCCCGGCCCGGCCCGGCCCGGCAGACTCGCCGCTCTCTCAGCGCGGCCATCGCCACCGCTCCCTCACCGGGCCATCGCCGCCCCCTTCTCACACCCACCGCGCGACCGCCATGTCGGCAGGACCGGCGCTCCGTTCGCCTGCCCGACGGACGAACACCTCGCGACCACGACTTCGCACCTCACTTCTCTCACTTCACGTCTCTCACCTCACACCTCGTCACCCAAGGAACTGCCATGCGTCGTACCGCACTTGCCGCTCTCTGTCTCACCACCGTGGCCGCCGCGGGACTCTCGGGTGTCTGCCCGGGGAGGACAAGGCGGACAGCAAGCCGAAGGGACCGTTCGCCGGGCTGACCGGTGGTCAGATCGCCGACCGGTCCATAACCGCCACCACCGGCGCCTCGTCGCTGCGGATGAAGGGCGATGTGCCCGACGACGAGAGCGGCGGCACGATCGTGATCGACATGGCCCTGAACAAGAAGGGCGAGTGTGCCGGCACGATGGGCATGGGCGGCAAGGGCAAGGCCGAACTGATCAAGACCGGCGACACCATCTACATGAAGTACGACGAGGCGTTCCTGCGGGCGCAGAGCGACGGGGAGTCCAAGGCGGACACCGACGCGGTCGTCGAGATGATGGCCGGGAAGTGGACCAAGATGTCGGCGAAGGGCAAGGACGCCAAGGACATCGCGAGCTTCTGCGATCTGAACTCGGTACTCGGCAGCGCCAAGGACGCCAACTCCGATGCCACGCGCGGCAAGACGACCACCGTCGACGGCGTCCCGGCGATCATCCTGCAAGAGAAGGAGGGCAAGGACTCCTACACGCTGTACGTGGCGACCGAGGGCAAACCGTACGTGCTGCGCATCGACAGCCACTCCGCCAAGGACCCGGTGACGCTCACGTTCGGCGAGTACGAGAAGCCCGTCCCCGCGAAGAAGCCCGCGGGCAAGCTCCTGGACCTGGACGCCCTGAACGGCTGATCCGCCTTAACAGGCCTGTGACTACGGCACGTTCGTTCACCGAGCGTGCCGTAGCCGCACGTTGGGCTCGACGTAGACGGCGCAACCGCGCTCAGGTTCACAGCGCACCGGCACCGGCGCACCGGGTACGTCGATGTCACCCGAGGTGTCGAAGGGCGGCCTCGTCCAGCCGGGCACTCATCCAGCGAGACTCGACACCTTGCCGTCCATACCGCTCACCGTGGGCGGCGGCCCGAGACCCGAATACCGGTGTGCCCGCGACCGCCGCTCACGTCACCTCAGTTCGCGTGGAACCTTGCCGGTGCGTTCGTCGGGTTGCCCCCGGTCGGGAGGGCCTGCTTCGAGCAGGTGGAGAGGACCTTGATCATCGCGGCCTTCTCCGCCGACGTGACCCACAGCCCGTACTTCTTCTTCACGGCGACCTGCGCGGCGACATACGTGCAGCGGTACGCCTTGGGCGGCACCCAGGTGGCCGTGTCGCCGTCGCCCTTGCTGCGGTTGGGGCTGGCGCCGACGGTGGGAGGTTGAGCGGGTCGTTGGCGAGAGCTATGCGCTTGCTGGCGTCCCAGTACTTCGCGCCCTTCTGCCAGGCGTCGGAGAGGGCGACCAGGTGGTCGATGTCGACGAGGCTGGCGCCGCGCTTGTAGACGACTTCCTTGCCGGAGTAGGGATCGGATTCGAGGACGCCGTACGACACCTTGCAGTCGCCGCCGGTGAACTTCACCTGCTTCAGGTCCCGCTTGAGGATGTCGTCCCTCGTGTCGCAGCTGTTGGAGTCCGTGTCGGCCCAGGCGGCGCCGAACCGCTCACGGGAGTAACCGGTCTTCGGCGCACGCCCCTTCACGGGCAGAGCCTCGGCGGCGGTCAGGGCCGCACCCCCGCCGGCGCCTCCGCCGGCACCTCCGCCGGCCGTCGCCTCGGGTCCGGAGTCGCCCGTTCCCGTGGTGTCCGTCTTGCATCCGGCGACCGACAACATGACCAGGGCGGCGATTGCCGCCCCACCCCTCAGACGCATCACGTGCGCCCCTCCCCTGCTCACCCGGCCCCGCCCCTGCAGGGGCGGATATTGCCTGGTCCCCACGGTAGCGGCGGACGCGTCACGGGCCTACAGGACCTAAGCCCGCATGCCTCGCAACTCGCCTGTGCCGCAGTGGTGGAACAGGCCGAAATACCGGCTTCCCGCACCCCTCTCCTTACTCCCCTTACTCAGCACCGGATGTGACGCCCCCTCATCCCTAGACCTTGCCGATGCCCAGCGTCGACTCCGAGGGCAGCAGCCCGGAACCCAGGACGGCGACCCAGAACTCCCCAGCAGTTCGGCGAGTCGGCCGGTGTCGGTCCGGCCGAGCAACTCCCAAGGCGCCGCGGCCAGTCGGTCGGTGCGGTGCTCGACCTCCTGGCGCAGCTCACGGCCCGCCCGAGTCGCCGTACCCATGTCGTCTATGACGCCTCGGACCACCAGACGTCCGCGTGCCGCCGTCCATTCGTCCCGGCTCCAACCTCGGCTCTCGAAGCGCTGGACGGAGGCGGCGCCGATCGCGGCGAAGGAGACCAGGGACTCGACCGGATCGAGGCCGGCGACAAGGAGGGCGGCGAGGTGACCGTCACCGCGGTGTTCGCGGAGGATTGTCGCCGCCTGCCAGAGCTGGAGGTGGGGTTCCTCCGGCCAGGGCAACTCTGCGTTGGCCACGGCGAGGGGGCGGCCCTCCAGGTTGGCGGCCTCGGCGGCGCGGCGGGCCAGGGCGGCGGCCTCCGCCAGCTCGGGACTGTCGACGCGGTCGCCGAATATCGCGCGGTAGGCCCGGTCCATTCCGCGCAGCCTCGCCCGCAGTACGGCGTCCGGGCTCGCGATGCTCCACGCCGCGCCCATGTGCTCGGCGACCATGCGGGGGCTGAAGCTGTAGAAGGCGGAGGTCACGCGCTCACTGCCGACCGGGCCCAACGGGGCGGCACGCAAAGGGAAGTAGCTCGGCCAGCGCTCCTCCGTGCCGTACCCGAGGGCGGCGGATTCCTCGAAGACCTCCGGCGCGTAATACAGCACGGCATGCAGGGGTTCGAGCAGGTGCCAGAGCTGGCGCACGCGGCTCAGCTCCACGGTGACGGGGCTTTTCGTGGTCTCCACTCCCCGCACGCTGTCCGACATGACGTAACTCCTCGTCGCGTCCCGGTCGTTCCACAACTTGACACTGACAAGATTGCCCGACCCACCCAAACTTGTCAATGCCTAGATTCGGCGTACGCTGCTGACCATGAGCACAGCCAAGCCCGCGAAGACGGACGGGACCGCCGAGACCGCCGACACCGCCGCCGAGACCACCGTCGAGACCACCGCCGGGAGCCCCGCGACGACTGAGAGCGCCAAGGGCTCCGGGAGCAGCCGCCGCCCGTACCACCATGGCGATCTGCGCCGCGCCATCCTCACCGCCGCGCTCGACGTCATCGCCGTCGACGGCCCGTCCGCGCTGAGCCTGCGGGATCTCGCCCGCCGTGCCGGTGTCTCGCACGCGGCGCCGGCGCATCACTTCAAGGACCGCACAGGGCTGTTGACGGCCATCGCGGCGGAGGGCTTCGGCCTGCTCGCGGGCGCGATCGGCGAGGCGGCGGACCTGAAGGACGCGGGCGTCCGCTACGTACGCTTCGCGCGCGAACACCCCGCGCACTTCCAGGTGATGTTCGCGCCCGAACTGCTCCGCGACGGCGACCTCGAACTCACCACGGCCCGCGCCCTATCCGCCGACGCCCTGCGCCACGCCGTCTCCGCCGTACCCCTCAAGGGCCGCGGCCCCGACGCCCGCCTCGCCGGTGTCGCCGCCTGGTCCCTGGCCCACGGCTTCGCGACGCTGCTGCTCGGTCACAACCTCGACGGGGCGGTGAGCGAACGGGACCCGGAGGAGGTGTTCCGGGCACTGGCGTCGATGCTGTTCCAGGCACCGGCCGAGTGACGTGGCTGGGGTCCTTCCGCTGGCAGCCGGGCGCCGCGACCGAGGCGGCTGAAGCGACTGAAGCGACTGAAGCGACTGACGAGCGGACCAAGGCCGAGCCCGAAGCGACCGGCCACCGGGCGCCTCTACGACCCCGGCCGACCGGCCCCTCCTACGACGCCCTCAGCGCCCTTAGCGCCCTTAGCGCCCTCAACGCCCTACAACTCCAGGGCCACGCCCGGAATCCCGGATCACCGGGCCCCCGGCCCCCGAACCCCGGAACCACTCCCCACACTCACGACCCCAGAATCGAAGCCAAGAACTCCCCCACCCACCCGAGCAACTCCCGCCCGACCAACGGCTTCCCGCCGACCTTCGCCGTCTTCGGGCGCGGCACCAGCACCTGGTGGGAAGCCTGCTTGATGACGGTCCCCGGGTAGAGCCGCTTGAGGCGCAGCTCCTGGGACTCCCTCAACTCCACCGGTGCGAAGCGGATGTTGGTGCCCTGGAGGACGATGTCGCCGACGCCGCACGCCCGGGCGAGCATGCGCAGGCCCGCCACCAGCAGCAGGTTCTCCACCGGTTCGGGCAACTTGCCGTAGCGGTCGACGAGTTCCTCGCGTACGGCCTTGATGTCCTCCTCCGTGTTGGCGGAGGCGATGGACCGGTAGGCCTGGAGGCGCAGGCGCTCGCCGGGGGCGTAGTCGTGCGGGACGTGCGCGTCGACCGGGAGCTCGATCTTGACCTCCAGGGGCGGCTCCTCCTCGACCCCGCCCTCCAGGGAGGCGCGGTAGTCGGCGACGGCCTCGCCGACCATGCGGACGTACAGGTCGAAGCCGACGCCCGCGATGTGGCCGGACTGTTCGCCGCCCAACAGGTTGCCCGCGCCCCGGATTTCGAGGTCCTTCATCGCCACGTACATGCCCGCGCCCATCTCCGTGTGCTGGGCGATGGTCGCGAGCCGCTCGTGGGCGGTCTCCGTCAGCGGCTTCTCCGGGGGTACAGGAAGTACGCGTAACCGCGCTCCTGCCTCGGCCGACACGGCCCCTGAGCTGGTGGAGCTGCGAGAGACCGAAGTTGTCGCCGCGTTCCACGATCAGCGTGTTCGCGTTGGAGATGTCGATGCCCGACTCGACGATCGTCGTCGACACCAGGACGTCGAACTTCTTCTCCCAGAAGTCGACGACGACCTGCTCCAGTGCCTGCTCCGACATCTGTCCGTGGGCGGTCGCGATGCGCGCCTCCGGGACGATCTCGCGCAGCCGGGCCGCCGCGCGGTCGATCGACTCGACACGGTTGTGGATGTAGAAGACCTGGCCCTCGCGCAGGAGTTCACGGCGGATGGCCGCGCCGATCTGCCTCTCTTCGTAGGGGCCGACGAACGTCAGCACCGGGTGACGCTCCTCCGGGGGCGTCGTGATCGTCGACATCTCGCGGATGCCGGTGACCGCCATCTCCAGGGTTCTGGGAATCGGGGTGGCGGACATCGTCAGGACGTCGACATTGGCGCGCAGCTTCTTCAGCTGCTCCTTGTGCTCGACGCCGAAGCGCTGCTCCTCGTCGACGATGACCAGGCCGAGGTCCTTGAACTTGGTCTCGGAGGAGAACAGGCGGTGGGTGCCGATGACGACGTCCACGGAGCCCTCGCGCAGGCCCTCCAGGGTGGCCTTCGCCTCCGTGTCGGTCTGGAAGCGGCTCAACGCCCTTACGTTGACCGGGAATTGCGAGTACCGCTCGCTGAACGTCCCAAGTGCTGCTGCACGAGGAGGGTCGTCGGGACGAGGACGGCGACCTGCCTGCTGCCGTCCTGGACGGCCTTGAAGGCGGCGCGGACCGCGATCTCGGTCTTGCCGTAGCCGACGTCGCCGCAGATCAGGCGGTCCATGGGGACCGACTTCTCCATGTCGTCCTTGACCTCGGCGATGGTCGTCAGCTGGTCGGGCGTCTCCACGTACGGGAAGGCGTCCTCCAGCTCGCGCTGCCAGGGCGTGTCCGGCCCGAAGGTGTGCCCCGGGGCGGCCATGCGGGCGCTGTACAGCTTGATCAGGTCGGCCGCGATCTCCTTGACGGCCTTCTTGGCGCGCGCCTTGGTCTTCGTCAGTCGGCGCCGCCCAGGCGGTGCAGGGTGGGGACTCGCCGCCGACGTACTTGGTGATCTGCTCCAGCTGGTCGGTCGGGATGTACAGCCGGTCGCCGGGCTGGCCGCGCTTGGCGGGGGCGTACTCGACGACCAGGTACTCGCGCGTGGCGCCCTGCACCGTGCGCTGCACCATCTCGATGTAGCGGCCCACTCCGTGCTGCTCGTGGACGATGTAGTCGCCCGCCTCCAGGGTGAGCGGGTCGATGGTCTTGCGGCGGCGGGCCGGCATCCGGGCGCCGTCCTTGCCGGCGGCCTTCTGCCCGGAGAGGTCGGTCTCGGTGAGGACGGCGAGCTTGAGGGCCGTGTCGACGAAGCCGTAGTCGATCGAACCGGTCGCCACGTGGACGACGGAGGGTTCGATCTCTCCCAGCTCCGTCTCCAGGCGGGCCGCGACGCCCTCGGTGCCGAGGACCTCGACCGTGCGGGCGGCGGGGCCGTGGGCCTCGGTGACGAAGACCGTGCGCCAGCCGTCGGCGAGCCAGCCCTTGGTGTCGGCGAGGGCCTTCGCGGTGTCGCCGCGGTACGTCTCGGGGGCGTGCATCCCGAGCTTCAGGGTGTCCGCGTCGAGCTCCTCGTCGGCGGCGAACGGCGACACCGACCACCACATCATCGAGCTCGAGCTCGCGCGCCGGTCCCGTACGTCCGCGATGGCCCACAGGAGGCCGCGTCCACGTCGATGGGTGCCTCGCCGCCGCCCGCGGTGGCCGCCCAGGAGGCCTGGAGGAACTCCTGCGAGGTGGCGACGAGGTCGGCCGCACGCGTGCGTACCCGCTCCGGATCGCATACGACGGCCATCGCGCCCTTGGGGAGCACGTCCAGCAGCAGTTCCATGTCGTCGACGAGCACCGGAGCGAGCGACTCCATGCCTTCCACGGCGATGCCCTCGGCGATCTTGCCGAGCAGCTCGCCCAGTTCGGGGTGCTGTTCGGCGAGGGCACGCGCACGCGAGCGGACGTCTTCCGTCAACAGGAGTTCACGGCAGGGGGTGCCCACAGGCCGTGTTCGGCGACCTCCAGGGAGCGCTGGTCGGCGACCTTGAAGTAGCGGATCTCCTCGACGTCGTCGCCCCAGAACTCGATGCGCAGGGGTGTTCCTCGGTGGGCGGGAACACGTCCAGGATGCCGCCTCGTACGGCGAACTCGCCGCGCTTCTCGACGAGCTCCACGCGCGCGTACGCGGCGGCGCCGAGGGCGTCCACGATCGCGTTCAGGTCGGCGGTCTGGCCCGTCCGCAGGGCGACCGGCTCCAGGTCTCCGAGGCCCTTGACCTGCGGTTGCAGTACGGAGCGCACGGGCGCCACGACGACGGAGACCGGGCCCGTCTCCGGGTCGTCCTCCCTGGGGTGGGCCAGGCGGCGCAGGACGGCGAGGCGGCGGCCCACGGTGTCGCTGCGCGGGCTCAGCCGCTCGTGCGGGAGCGTCTCCCAGGACGGGTACTCCACGACTCCGTCCGGCGGGAGCAGTGAGCGCAGGGCCGCGGCGAGGTCCTCGGCCTCCCTGCCGGTCGCGGTCACCGCGAGGACCGTGCGGCCGGTCTCGCGGGCCAGTGCCGCCACGGCGAAGGGGCGGGTCGCCGGGGGCCGACCAGGTCGACGTGCATGCGGTTGCCGTCGGCCGCCGCCTTGGTCGCTTCCGCGAGGGCGGGGTCCTTGACTACGGCGTCGAGCAGACCGTGCAGGCTCATGGAGGGCTTTCCGTCTGGGGGTGGGCAACACGAAGGGCCCGACGCGAGTGGTGGGCCGGGGGTATCCAGCGTACGTCGGTGCGCTGCCGTGTGCCGGGGCTGTGGATAACCGCGCTTTTCCGGCACCCCGCGCTGCTGTTGACGGGTCCGCCACAAAGTCACCCGCGAAGACGAGAACAGACCCCACGACGACAAACAGACCCGGCGCCAAGAAGTCCCCGTGACTTCTCGGCGCCGGGCCTGCCCCCGTTGGACAGTGGCTCTGTCGGCTACTCCGTGGCGATCGCGTTGAGGACGTTCATCCGGCCCGCGCGGAACGCCGGGATCAGGGCGGCGAACAGGCCCACGAAGGCGGAGCCGATGAAGACCGCGATGATCGTGCCCCAGGGGATCTCCAGGACCTTCAGGCCCTCCAGGGCGAGGAGCTGCTGGGCGGTGGCGCCCCAGCCCATCCCCAGGCCCAGGCCGAGCAGCGCTCCGAAGAGGGCGATCACGACCGACTCCATACGGATCATCCGGCGGAGCTGGCGGCGCGACATGCCGATCGCTCGCATGAGGCCGATCTCGCGGGTCCGTTCGACGACCGAGAGGGCCAGCGTGTTCACGACACCCAGGACCGCGACGATGATCGCGAGGGCGAGGAGGCCGTAGACCATGTTCAGGAGCTGGCCGATCTGGTCCTTCAGTTCCTGCTTATAGTCGGTCTGGTCGCGCACCTGGTACTGCGGGTACGGGGCCATGGCCTTCTTGAGGGCCCGCGTACGCCTGCTTCTCCTGGCCGTCCTTGGCCTTGGCGAACATGATCTCGTTCGGCGGGACCTTGTTCGCCGGGAGGTACTTCTGCATCGTGGCGATGCTGGTGTAGCGCGCGCCCTGGTCGATGGCCACGTCGTCGTCCGTGATCGCGGCGACCTTGAGCTTCGCCGTGTCGCCGCCCTTGAAGGCGACGCTGATCGTGTCCCCGAGGTGCACGCCGTGCTTCTTGGCGTACTTGGAGCCGACGGACATCGCGTTGGTGCCGTAGGCGGCGGACAGGTCGCCTGCCGTGGTGGCGCGGCGCAGGTCCTGGGCGTACGACGGGTCGGCGGCGGTGAGGCCGTCGGTGTCCTTCTGGCCGTCGGGCGAGGTGAGGGTGGCCTCGAGGTCCTTGTAGCGGGTGACGTGGACGAGGTCGGGCGCGTGTTCCATCGCCTTCTCGGCCTGCGGCACGATCCGCTGGTTGCCCTGGACGATGAAGTCGGCGCCGACGGACTTGTCGAGTTCGCTCGTGGCCGAGGCGACCATCGACGAGCCGACCACCGAGAGGCAGGCGACCAGCGCGAGGCCGATCATCAGAGCCGCACCTGTGGCACCCGTACGCCTGGGGTTGCGGAGCGCGTTGCGTTCGGCCAGGCGCCCCACCGGACCGAAGGCCCGCAGGAGGACCAGGCTGATCACCCGGACGACTCCGTTGGCGAGCACCGGGCCGATGATGACGAAGCCGATCAGGGAGAGTACGACGCCCGCACCCAGGACCAGCGAACCGTCCGTCGCCTTCTTGGCGGTGGCCGCCGCGACCAGCGAGGCGATGCCGGCGCCGGTCAGGACCAGGCCGATCAGTCCGCGCACCCAGCCGGCCTTGCCGTCGGCCGGTGTACCGGCGTCGCGCAGCGCGGCCATCGGGAGACCTTGCCGGCCCGGCGGGCCGGGAGGTAGGCGGCGAGGATGGTGACGATCACGCCGAGGAGCAGGCCGAGCACCGGGGTGGTCCACTTGACCGTCAGGTCCCGGGTCGAGAGGTCCATGCCCGCCGCGCTCATCAGTTTCATCAGGCCTACGGCGATCCCGACCCCGGCGCCGACGCCGAGGATGGAGCCGACGATCCCGAGGAGGGTCGCCTCGACCAGGACCGAGCGGTTGACCTGCTTGCGGGAGGACCCGATCGCCCTCATCAGGCCTATTTCGCGGGTCCGTTGGGCGACCAGCATCGAGAAGGTATTGATGATCAGGAAGATGCCGACCAGGAACGCGATCCCGGCGAAGCCGAGCATGGCGTACTTGATGACGTTCATGAACTGGCCGACGCCCTTGCGGTTCTCGTCGGCGTTCTCCTTGGCCGTCTGGATCTTGTACGTCCCCGACGAGGCGAGGGTCTGCGCCACGTTCTGCTTGAGCCGGGTGTCCGTCACACCCCTCGCGGCGGTGACGCCGATCTGGGTGAACCGGCCGGTGGCGCCCAGGAGTTGGCGCTGCGCGGTGGCGGTGTCGAAGTAGACGACGGCCGCACCGGGGTTGGTCACCTTGAAGGTGGCGATGCCGACGATCCGGGCCGTGAAGTCACCGGTCTGGGAGATGGTGCGCAGCGAGTCGCCCATCTTGAGGTGGTGCTTGTCGGCGGTGTCGGCGTCGACCATGGCCTCGGTCGGGCCGCGCGGGGCGTGGCCGGAGGTGATCTCCATCGAACGCAGGTCGCTCTTGGTCCAGTTGCCCGCGATGGTGGGCGCTCCGGTCGAGGACCCCATGTTCTTGTTGGCGCTGTCGACGACCGTCACGTTCATCGAACTGACGCCGCCTTCGACGGACTTGACGCCCTGGGCCTTCGCCACCTGCGCGACCGTGGAGGCCGGCAGCGACTCGGGCAGTCCGTTCTGCGGGGTGCTGCCGTCGGACTTGGCCGCCTTCGGCATGACCGTCACGTCGGACGCGGTGGCCGCGAAGAGCTTGTCGAACGTCGTGTTCATCGTGTCGGTGAACACCAGCGTGCCGCAGACGAAGGCGACCGACAGCAGGACGGCTATCGCCGAGAGGGCCATCCGCCCTTTGTGCGCGAAGAAGTTGCGCATCGAGGTCTTGAGGACGGTCATGACGTACGCCCCCGCGCGTCGAAGTCCTTCATGCGGTCGAGGACGGCGTCCGCGGTCGGCTTGAACATCTCGTCGACGATCCGGCCGTCCGCGAGGTACAGGACACGGTCCGCGTACGAGGCGGCCACCGGGTCGTGCGTGACCATCACGATGGTCTGGCCCAGGTCGTCGACGGAGCGGCGCAGGAAGCCCAACACCTCCGCTCCCGCACGGGAGTCGAGGTTTCCGGTCGGCTCGTCACCGAAGATGATCTCGGGCCGGGCCGCCAACGCCCTTGCCACGGCGACGCGTTGCTGCTGACCGCCGGAGAGCTGGTTGGGCCGGTGCTTGAGCCGGCTGGAGAGTCCGACCGTCTCCACGACCTGCGCGAGCCAGCCCTTGTCGGGCTTGCGGCCGGCTATGTCCATGGGGAGGGTGATGTTCTCCAGCGCGTTCAGCGTCGGCAGCAGGTTGTAGGCCTGGAAGATGAACCCGATCCGGTCCCGGCGGAGTTGGGTGAGCTTCTTGTCCTTGAGGCCGGTGATCTCGGTCTCGTCCAGGTAGATCTGCCCGGACGTCACGGTGTCGAGCCCGGCGAGGCAGTGCATGAGTGTGGACTTGCCGGACCCCGAGGGGCCCATGATCGCGGTGAACTGACCGCGGGCGATGTCCACGTCGACATGGTCGAGGGCGACGACGCGGGTCTCCCCGGCTCCGTACGCCTTGACGACCTGCCGCGCTCGCGCGGCAACGGCCGTACGCCCTCCAGTACCCCCGTGCCTGGGAATGGTCACAGCCGATGTCACGGTATGTCTCCTAAGTCGGTCGGCAGAGGTGCGTGCCGGTGCCCGGTCGAGGTGTTCCAACTGGTTACGACGATGATTCTGTCGGCGGGAGGGCCCGGCGCGCTGGTGCTCAGCGCAGTCTTTCCCGGGGAAAACCCCACCCTCCTGGGTTCGGCCTGCCGCCCCCAGCGGCATAAAGCCAGGTTAAGGACGGGCCCTCCCCTTCTCCTCCTCCGCCGGTACGAACCGTCCCCAGGTCGTAGTACGGAGGGACCCCTAGGGGCTCTCCACCGCCGGGTGGAGTCGATCTCGGGTTCGGTCCACCCTGCCGCGATACGAGGGCCGGGTGGGAGAGTGTCGTCCGACAGATAGATGCAGGGGAAGGAATCCGCGTGGGCGACACGAAACCCGCGATACGTGAGGCCCTACGGCGCCCCGCACCCGAGCGACGCGGAGCCGTGGTCGCGGCCCTGATGCTCGCGATGGCCCTGGCCGCCCTCGACTCCACCATCGTCTCCACCGCCGTACCGCAGATCGTCGGCGACCTCGGCGGCTTCTCCGTCTTCTCCTGGCTGTTCTCCGGCTATCTGCTGGCCGTGACGGTCACGCTGCCCGTCTACGGCAAGCTCTCCGACACCTTCGGCCGCAAGCCGGTGCTGATCGTCGGGGCGGCGATCTTCCTCGCCGGTTCGCTGCTGTGCGCGGTGGCCTGGAACATGGGCGCGCTGATCGCGTTCCGCGTCGTGCAGGGCCTGGGCGGCGGCGCGCTGCAGGGCACCGTCCAGACGCTCGCCGCCGATCTGTACCCGCTGAAGGAACGTCCGAAGATCCAGTCGAAGCTGTCCACGGTGTGGGCGGTGTCGGCCGTCGCGGGCCCGGGGTCGGCGGACTGCTCGCCGCGTACGCGGGCTGGCGCTGGATCTTCCTCGTCAACCTCCCTGTCGGAGCGGTCGCGTTGTGGCTGATCGTCCGCTACCTCCACGAACCGGCACGCACCCGCACCGCCCGCCCCCGCATCGACTGGGCGGGCGCCCTGGCCGTGTTCGCCTGCGGAGGCGTCCTCATCACCGCGCTGGTGCAGGGCGGGGTCGCGTGGGACTGGTTGTCCGCACCCTCGATCGCCTTGTTCGCCCTGGGACTTGGGCTGGCCGGGCTCGTCGTGGTGATCGAGCGCCGGGCGGCCGAGCCGATCATCCCGGGTGGGTGTGGCGGCGCCGTACGATCGCGGCCGTCAACCTGGCCCTGGGCGCACTGGGGTTGCTGATGGTGGCGCCGAGTGTGTTCCTGCCGACGTACGCGCAGTCGGTGCTCGGCCTCGCACCCGTGGCGGCCGGATTCGTGCTGTCCGTATGGACGTTGAGCTGGCCGGTGTCGGCCGCGCTGAGCCAGCACGTGTACCGGCGGATCGGTTTCCGCAACACGGCGATGCTCGGGATCGGGGCGGCGACGCTGATCCTGTTCGCGTTCCCGTTCCTGCCGTACCCGGGCGCGGCCTGGCAGCCGATGGTGTTGATGCTGCTGCTCGGCGCGGCCCTCGGACTCTTCCAACTCCCGTTGATCGTCGGGGTGCAGTCGACCGTCGGGTGGGAGGAGCGGGGTGTGACGACCGCGTCCGTGCTGTTCTGCCGCCAGACCGGCCAGACCATCGGCGCGTCCGTCTTCGGAGCCGTCGCCAACGGCGTGCTGGCCTCCCGGCTCGGTGGCGCGAGCGACCTGGACTCGGTGACACGGGGACTCGACGGCGGCGCGGTCCCCGAGGCGACCCGGCGGGCCATCGCGGACGCGGTGCACGCGGTGTACATCGGCGCCGGGTGCGCGGCGGCGGTGGCCTTCCTGGTGCTGCTGTTCCTGGCACCTCGGCGCTTCCCGGTCCTCAAGGAGCAGTAGGGAGCGGGGAGTTCAGGAGACGGTGGCGGCGGGCGGGGTCCAACGGCGCGTGCGCGGCACCGAGTTGGGGACGCCGTAGTCCTTCTTGAGCTGTTCCGGGATGGCGTAGTGCATGACGCGGCCGCGGGTCAGGGAGGACAGCTCCAGGACGGTGGTGAGGTGGCCGAGGCGGTCCAACGCCCAGGCGCCCAGGGGGAATGGTCCTCGATGGTCTCCAGGACGCCGAGGAGGTGGGGTACGGCCTTGACGAGCGTGTCCCACCGGGTGCGGGGCACCTGGAGCCAGTCGGCGCAGGTGTCACCGACGAGGTGGCGGATCAGCGCGGAGACGACCGGGTCGAAGAAGGTGCCGGGGACGACCTCCTCGTAGAGGTCGATGAGCTGGCGGGTCAGGACGGCGCCCTCCTCGGACGGGCCCATGTGCCGCAGCATGTACAGGTCGAGGAACTGCCGTGCCTTGTCAAGGGACTTGGGTACGGCGTCCTGGTCGACGCCGAGCATCGCGCCGACCACCCGCCACGCGTAGTAGTAGGCCTCCGCGCCCTCCGTCGACATGTGGATGCCGAGGCGGTGCAGGCTGTCCAGGACGAGCATGGAGAAGAACATCTGCCCGCCGATCATGTCCTCCTGGCAGATCGGCGTCCCCAACTCGCCCGTGTCCCACTGGTTCTCGCGCAGAAGGTGGTGGCGGATCGAGGCGTGCAGGAGCCGGACCTTCTGCGCGGCCGGGATGAAGCGGCTGCCGGCCTCGAAGGCGTCGGGCCGCATCAGGTAGACGGTGAACTGCCCTGTCTCCGCCATGCGTTTGGACGGGTACCGCAGCCCGTGGCTGGCCGACAGGAGCTTCGCGACCGGCGGGACGACATAGCAGGCGGGCATGGCGGCGAAGGACAGGGCGGTGGAGATGTGCACGTTGTTGTCGATGAAGAACAGCCGGGCCCGCTCCATCTCGGCCCAGTCGACCCAACTCGGCGGTGTACTCGTCGCGTTGAGGTACTCCAGGGCCACGGCGGGCAGGCCGTCCGGCAGCGGGGCGCCCGCCACGGAGACGTAGCGCATGAGGGTGTTGAACTTGCCCACCTCCCCCGGTCGAACAGGGCGGCGACGGTGGCGTCGGCCAGTTCGTCACCGGCCCGGCGCAGGCCGTCCATCGAGGTCTCGGTGTACGTCACGGGGATCTCCTGGGAGTTCGCGGGTCGCGGATCAGGACAGGCGGGCCGACGCCGAGTGGGCCAGCGCGGTCAGCGCGGCCTCGGCGGGGGCGGGGACGTTCAGTTCCTGGAGGGCGTCGAGCGCCTCCTCGACCCGGGCGGCGATCATGCCCTCGACGCGGTCGGGCGCCTTCAGCCGCCGCATCGTCGCGCGCACCGAGTCCAACTCCTCCCTGTTCAGGGTGCGTTGACCCATAAGCGCACGCAGTCGCTCCCGGTCCTCGGCCCCGGCGCTGCGCCAGGTCTCCGCGAGGAGGGCGGTGGGCCGGTGACCGCGCACGTCGTCGGCGTTGGCCTTGCCGGTGGCCTCCGGGTCGCCGAACAGGCCGAGGACGTCGTCGCGCAGCTGGAAGGCCTCGCCCAGCGGCAGCCCGTACGCCGAGTAGCCCTCCCGCACCCGACCCCCGGCACCGGCGAGCGCGCCGCCGATCAACAGGGGCTGTTCCACGGTGTACTTGGCGGTCTTGTAGCGGATCACTTTCAGGGACGCGCCGGTGTCCGGCTCGGCGCCGGTCCGCAGGATCTCCAGGCACTCGCCCGCGATCAACTCCCGTGCCAGCAGCGCCCACAGCGGCCGGGCACGGGCGAGATACGCGGCCGGCAGACCACTGGTGGTGAAGAGTTCCCCGGCCATGCCCATCAGCAGATCCCCACCAGCATGGCGAGCGACCTGGCCGCCGCGACGGCCCGCGGGCGGCGGCGTACGGCACCGCGCAGCGCGATGTGGGCGGTCGGGCGGCCGTGCCGCAGCGGGCTGTCGTCGATGAGGTCGTCGTGCACGACGGCGGCGGCGTGCACCAGTTCCATCGAGGCCGCCGCCCGCACCAGCGCGTCGCTGTCGGGCTGGCCCACCGCGCGCCAGCCCCAGTAACAGAACGCCGCCCGCAGCCGTTTGCCGTCCGCGACCGCGGCCTCCAGCTGCCCGGCGACCGGCTCCAGCGCCGGGTCGATCTCCGCGAACCGCTCGGCCTCCTCGGCCACGAACCGCCGGAGCACGTGGTCGACGCGCGTCTTGAACGCGGCCGGCTCCCACCGGTCAGACGTCATCGGCGGCGGCCTGCCGGGCGAGCGCGAGCCGGGCCAGGGTCTCCAGATGCGCCGGGGGGCAGCCCCGTGTACCGGTCCAGCACAAGACGCCCCCGGGCCGCGAGCTCCCGCTCGGCCTCCCCCGCCAACTCCCCCGCGTCCGACCGGCGCAGCAGCCCCCGCACCGCCCCCAGCGCCGACCCCACGGCCGACCCCACCGTGCTCACCGTCAGCTCGGCCAGCCCCGCCGCCAGCAACAACGCCCGTTCGTCCAGGCCCTCGTGCCGCTCCGCCGCCCGTGTCATGCCGCTCCCGCCCGTAGTGCTTCCGGACGGCACCGATCACCCGCCCTCCTGTCAGGATCGCGACAGCCCGGGCACCCCGAGGGGAAACTCACGATCGGGTGATCACTTCGCTCGACCGTACGGACGCCACCGTCCCGCCCGCCTCCACCGTTCCCGGGACACACCGTCAACTCGTGTAACACCCGAGGTCAGCGCGGGATTGACCGGCCCGGCGCCCACCCACCCCGTACCGACCGCCCAGTTCGGCGAAAAGCACCCACATACCCCAACCGGCGAGTAACGTGCGTGGCTCGCGCCGCCCACTCCCTGCGGTCCGCCGCCACGGACCCGAGCCACGCAAGGAGCACGGGATGTCCTACGACCCGTACCCTCCGCATGATTCGTACCGCCCGGATGATGGGCGTTCATCAGCCGACCCGTACACCCCGTACAGCCACGCACCGCCCCCGACTCCCCCACCGTCACCTACCCCTGGCAGCCGCTCCGCCCCCGCCCGAGCGCCGCCGCCTCCCGCGTCGCCCCGCCCTCGGCAACCACAGCGACCTGCGCATCCTGCGCGGCGCGTACCGGCGTCAGCGGCGGGTGGCGACCACCGCCGCGCTCGGCTACTTCTGTCTCTTCCTCGGGCTCTCGGCGTTCGCACCCGGCCTGATGACGAGCACCGTCACCGGCGGGGTGCCGACCGGGCTGCTGCTGGCGCTGGTCCAACTGCCGGTCACCTGGCTGGCGATAGGGCTCTACGAGCACACGGCCCGGCGGCACGTCGACCCGCTCGCGGACCGCTTCCGCAAGCAGGCCGAGCTGGACGCCAGACGGGAGGCGGCGCGATGACCGGGACGATCACCGTGACCGCGGCGGCCGGTCTCAGGGACTCCTCGCAGACCATGTCGCTGGTGGCCTTCACCAGCGTCGCCACGATCACCCTGCTGCTGTGCGTGATGACGGGCCCCGACCGCGACGACCTCGACGAGTTCTACACGGGCTACGGCTCCCTCTCCCCCGCTCCGCAACGGCCTTGCCATAGCCGGTGATTACATCTCCGCGGCGAGCGTGCTGGGCACCGGCGGAGTGATCGCGCTGTACGGCTACGACGGCGTGGTGCTCGCGCTGAGCACGGCCCTGTCGCTGCTTCTGCTGATGTTCCTGCTGGCCGAACCGCTGCGCAACGCGGGCCGGTTCACGATGGGCGACGCGTTCGCCCGCCGCATGCCCGGCCGTTCGGTACGGATCGTCGCGTGCACGGTGACGATCCTCGCGCTGCTGCCGCTGATGCTGGTGCAACTCGCGGGCGCGGGCCAGCTGTTGGCGTTCATCCTCGGCTTCTCCGGCGACGCGCTCCAGACCGGCTGCATCATCGGCCTCGGGGCGCTGATGATCAGCTATGCGGCGATCGGCGGCATGAAGGGCACCGCCCTCATCCAGATCCTGAAGATCGTGATGCTGCTCGGGTCGGGCGCCGTGATCGCCGTACTCGTACTGAACCGCTTCCACTGGGACTTGGGCGCGTTCTTCGACACGGCGGCGCGCAGGAGCGGCGTAGGACCGGCCTTCCTGCGCTCGGGGCTTCAGTTTTCCGGCGGCCCAACTCCCCGCCTGGACATGATCAGTTCGCAGCTGACGGTGGTCATCGGCGGCGCCTGCCTCCCGCACATAACGATGCGCATGTACACCGCGTCGAGCGCCCGGCAGGTGCGGCGGTCGATGTCGTGGGCGGTGTCGAGCGTGGCGCTGTTCGTGGTGATCGTGACGGTCGTCGGGTTCGGGGCCACCGCGCTGGTCGGCCGGGCGGCGATCGCGCAGGCCGACCCGCAGGGCAACACGGCGTTTCTGCTGGGCTCGCGGGCGGTGTTCGGGGCCGACGTGTCGACGGCGGAGACCCTGCTCCTCACCGCCGTCACCACGGCCGTCTTCCTCACCCTGCTCGCCTCGGTCGCCGGGATGATCCTCGCCTGCGCCAACTCCCTTGCCCACGACGTCTTCGCGACCCGGGTCCGGGAGATGCCGGTCCGCCGCGAGATGACGCTGGCCCGCTACTCGGCGCTGGCGGTGGGCGTCCCGGCGATCGCGCTCGCGACACTGATCCAGCACCGGGGCCTGCAACCGCTGGTGACCCTGTCCTTCTGCCTGGGCGCCTCGGCCATAGCGCCCGCCCTCGTCTACAGCCTCTTCTGGCGCCGCTACACCCGAACGGGCCTGCTCAGCACGCTGATCGGCGGCACGCTCGCGGTCCTGGTGCTGATGCCGGGCACGAACCTGGTCTCCGGCTCGCCCGCCGCCGCCTTCCCGCACGCCGACTTCAACTGGTTCCCGTTCACCACGACGGGCCTCGTCACCATCCCGCTCGGCTTCGCCTTCGGCTGGCTCGGCACGGTCGCCTCGGGCCGCCGCGCGGAGGAGGAACAGCGGCGGCGGTACGACGCCTTGGAGGGGTCGATCCTGGCCGGAGCGGTACGCAGAGACACCGCGGGCACACAGGGAGAGACGCTGGATGACCGGCGCAAAAGCACCGCATGACCGGGGTCATAGCCGTGCATGACTCGTTCTTTGCCACACCACCACCCCGACTCCCGCTGTTCACCGCTCCTTCTCAGACTCTGCACGTCCGAGCGTGAAGGTCCCTGCATTCAGCGGGAGTTGAGCATGAGCCACGGCCACAGTCACGGCGACCACGGTCACCACCATCACCACCACGGGGACGACGACACCTCGTCGCTGCCTCCGGCTCTCGACACATCGATACCGGACGCCGAGTTGACGCCCAGTCAGCTGTCACGGAGAGGCATGCTGCGCCGAACCGGGTTGCTGGGCGCGGGACTTGCCGCGGGCGGCGTGCTCGCCGGCGCGGGGGAGGCAGCCGCGTCGGTGCAGCAGTCGGCTCAGCAGCAGGCGGCCAAGTCGTCGAAGGGCAACGGCCGTTACCTGTGGCTGGCCGGCGACCACCACATCCACACCCAGTACAGCAGCGACGCCAAGTACCGGGTCATCGACCACGTGCGCCAGGCGAACGCGCACGGCCTGGACTGGATGGTCATCACCGACCACGGCAGCGTCACGCACGCCAAGATCGGTGTGGAGAAGGTCAATCCGGACATCGTCGAGGCGCGTGAGCAGACCGACGACACCCTCGTCTTCCAGGGCCTGGAGTGGAACATCCCGGGCGCCGAGCACGGCACGGTGTTCGTGCACCCCGGCTCCAACGAGGTGGCCGTGCTCAAGGAGTTCGAGAACTCCTTCGACGGCAGTGTGAAGAACGCGAGCGGCAACTCGCCCGCCAACGAGGCTCTCGCCATCGCGGGCGTCAACTTCCTCGCCGACCAGGTCCGCCGCCGCAAGGTCAAGGACGCGCTGTTCCTCGCCAACCACCCGGCGCGCAAGGGCATCGACTCCCCGCACGAGATCCGCGGCTGGCGCGACGCGCAGCCCTCGATCGCGGTCGGCATGGAGGGCGCCCCGGCCACCAGGCGGGCGGCATCCCAAGCCGAACGGCCCCGGCGGCGGTCGCGGCATCTACGACGGCAGCCCGAGCGCGGACTCCTTCCCCGGTTACCCGCTGGAGAGTTACCGCACCTGGGGCGGCTTCGACTGGATGACGGCGACGGTCGGCGGCCTGTGGGACAGCCTCCTCGCCGAGGGCAAGCCGTGGTGGATCACCGCCAACTCCGACTCCCACAACGTGTACGCGGACACGGCGGTACGCGGCCCGAACAGCGACTTCGAGGCCAACGGCCGCCACAACGACCCGGTGTACAGCGGCGGCGTCAGCCTCACCGACACCGACTTCTGGCCCGGCCAGTACTCCCGCACACACGTCGGCGCGGCCTCCTTCTCGTACAAGGCGGTCATGGACGGCATCCGCGCGGGCCGCGTCTGGGTCGACCACGGCGGCCTGATCAGCGGCCTCGACGTCCGTCTGTCCTACGGCGGCCGGGAGGTCACCCTCGGCGGCGCACTGCACGTACGCCGAGGCGCGCAGGTAGACCTGACCATCAAGATCAGCCTCGCCAACGGCCCCAACTGGGCCCAGTTCCAACCGACTCTGGCCCGCGTCGACGTCATCCAGGGCGACGTCACCGGCCCGGTGAAGGACCGGGACGCGTTCGCCACCCCGACGACGAAGGTCGTCAAGTCCTTCGAGGTCGACAGTTCCACCGGCACCGTCCGCCTCACGTACTCCCTCGGCCGCCTCGACAAGCCGGTCTACGTCCGCCTCCGCGGCACCGACGGCAACCGCTCCGCCGTAGGCGTCAACGGCGCGTCCGTGGACCCCGCGGGCCCCGCGATGGACGTCCTCGGCGACGCCGACCCGTGGAAGGACCTCTGGTTCTACTCCAACCCGATGTGGGTCCTCCCCGCATGAGCGGTCCCTACGACCCGTCCGGCGTCCACCCCGTCATAGGGGTGGACGCCGGCACGACCACCCTCCGCGAGGCGGACCACCTGATCCGCGACCTGGCGATCACCCTCGCGCTTCCCCGGGCACGGTCGCCTGCACCCACCTGATCCGCACGGACACCCGCAGGGGAACAGCGATTTCCCTGGCCCTGCCGGAGGACGAGGAACGGCTGGAGGAAATCTGGCGCCACCTCACGGAGATGGACCTGGCCGCGACCCTGGGCGCGCGCAGCCACGGCCCGGCGGAGGCGGCGGCCTTCGCGGCAGCCGAGCACGCGGCACGCCGATCCGGTCGAGCGGTGCTCTACGCGGGCGTGGACCGCCTCACCGGCACGGTCACGGTGGCCGACCTACTGAACTCAACGGCAATCGACCAACTCAGAGTGGTAGGAGCCCCGTTGACGACCCCGGCCCCCACCACCCCGATCCTCACCCAGGACCACGTACGCCCCGAATGGCACGAGGGCCAACTGATCCTGGCGCTGGTCCCGGCGGTGGGCAACACCCTGGCCCCCTTCGAGGTCCCCAACCCGACACCGTGCTGCGCGGATCACCCGTGACTCAAACCGCCGGCCCACCCCACCTACCTGGGGGCGCGGGGAACTGCGCGACCAGCCCCCACCGGGCCCGCGCACAACCACAACCGCGCCCCCGTTCACATCACTCCGCCGCCGCCCGCCCCGTAAGCGCGGTCAAACTGTTCCGCACATGATCCATATGTGCCTGCACGTCATCCCAAGTCTCCCCGTGCTCGCGCAGCATCCGCTCCGTATCCCGAGCAACCCGCTCCGCCCGCACCCGAGCCTCCGCCACCACCTCCGCCGCCCGAGAGGCTGCCTCCTCCTGCCGCCGCCGATCAGACAACTCGGCTTCGGCAAAAGCCTGTTGAGCCTCCCCAACGCGGCCTCCGCAAGAGCGACCCGCTCGGCATACTCCGCATCCAACGCAGCCGCCCGCAACGAAGCCTCCCGCTCGGCCAACGCCCACCGCTCCTCATGCTCCTTGGCCTGCTCCCCAACAACCCGGCGGTACGCTGCCGCACCTCACGCAACGCGGAAAGCGCCTCGGTCCGCCCTCCTTCACCTCCCGCCGAGCCCCGATCCGAATGTCATCGGCCTCGGCACGGGCGGCGAGCAGCCGCTGCCGAGCCCGCTCATCCGCCTCCGCACGGAGCGCATCGGCATACTCCCGCGCCCCCCTGAAGCACACCCGAGGCGCACGCCACAGCCTGCGCGACCTCGTCTTCGGCCGCACGCCGCGCGGACTCCCGTAGCGCCGCGGCCTCCTCCACCCCCAGCTGGAACAACCGCTGCGCCCGCTCCCCAGCGCCTCGTACGTCTGCGGAGCGAGCCGGGACACGGCAACCCGCATCCGCCCGGCCTCCGCCTCCATGTCCTTGGCCAGCACGGTCAGCCGCGCGGCCCTTTCCCAGGCCGCGTCCCGGTACTGCGAGATCGCCGCCGCGTACGCGTCGACCTGGTCGGGGCGGTAGCCGCGCCCCCGTACGGCCACAAAGCCACGTGGTGACACCGTTGCGCTGCTCATCCTGGAACCCCTCTCCATCCGACGGACACGACATGATGATTTGCCGCATATCTTGATGGATCGGGTGGAAGTGTTCATAACGCGACACTCCGCAGACAGGTAACGGGCATCAGGCAACGCAAAAGGCCGGACCCGATCGCACAACCGGGTCCGGCCCTTCCCTTCAGAAACCGACGACTACAACAACCCGTCCCACATCTGTTCCAGCAACACCGACCACCAGCTCTCCGGCGACCCGAGCGCCGCCGGGTCCAGCGAGGCGAGCTGTGCCTGGAAGTCGACGGTCCAGCGCCCCGCCTGCTCCTGGTTCAACCCGTACCGCAGACGCCACATCCGGCCGAGGAGTGCCAGACAGCGCGCGAACTCGGGCAGCCCCGTGTTCACGAACTGCGGCGGTACGGGCGCACCGCCCGGCCCCGCCTCGACGGGCACGGCGACGATGTTGGCCGTGCCGTACTGGACGCAGATCGCGCGGCCGAAGTCGCTGCCCATGACGAGGTACGAGCCCGCGTCGGCGGACGGCCGCACCCCCGCTCCTGCGAGAGTTCGGCCAACGTCGGTACGGGGCGCCCCGGTTGGGCCTGCGCCCAGAAGAACGGGCCCATGTCCATCGGCAGCCCCGCCGCGACCAGCGTGTGCGCGACGACCGGCGGTACGCCCTGCCGGGACACCGCCGCCTGCTCGAACCGGAACACGCCCGGCCCGAAGGCGCCCGCGAGTTCCTGCGCGATGGCCTCCGGCGGGATCGGTGGCGTCGGCTGCACCGGCGGCAACGGCGCCCGCACCGGCGCGAGTCGGGCCGGGCCGTCGGCGACCTGGTGCAACTCGCCCTGGTGGGCGAGGAGTTCACGCATGCCCTGCTGCCGGCTCGCGTGATCCGTGCCGTACGGCGCGATGCTCGCGATGCGGGCCTGCGGCCACTGTTCGCGGATCATCCGCGCGCAGTAGGCGCCCGGCAGTTCGCAGGACTCCAACTCCGTGTGCAGTTCGAGGACTTGGTCCGGCGGGATGTTCATGCCGCGCAGCTCGTGGAAGATCTGCCACTCCGGGTGCGGCGTCCCCGGCGCCGACCGCCGGATCAACTGCTGCTCGGACCCGTCCGGCGCGCGGTACCGCAACACGGCCTGATACCCCGGTCCTACGGTCGGCTGCCCCTGCTGGGGATAGCCGTAGGCAGGCTGCTGCTGCCCCGGGAAGGGCTGCCCCGGGGCGGCATCGCGCCGGGAGGCATGGCGCCGGGAGGCACCGCACCCGGCGCCATCGGCTGCGGCGGAGCGCCCGGCGGCACACCGGGGCGCCCAACGCGCCGGGCGCACCCGGGAATTGAGGCGGCGGCGGAGGAGGAGGCACACCGGGACCGCCCGGCGGAGGCCCGGCAAGCATGGTCTCCGCATGATGCACGGCACCGCGGGCTCCGCCTTGGGAACCGGGGCTGCCGGGCGCACCGGGTACACCAGGGGCACCGGGCATGCCGGGGGCGTTCGGCGGCAGAGGAGCACCGGGACCACCAGCACCACCGGGCGCACCAGGCGCACCGGGCGCACCAGGCGCACCGGGCGCACCGGGCGCACCGGGAAAGCCTGGGCCACCGGGACCGCCAGGTGCACCGGGAAAGCCAGGGGCACCCGGAGCGCCAGGCCCGCCAGGCCGAGCGGGACCACCGGACGCGCCGGACGCGCCGGAAGGACCTGAACCACCAGGCCCACCAGGCGACTTGGGCGCACCCGGAACACCGGGGCACCGGGCGCGTGCGGCACCCCAGGGGCACCCGGCGGCTGCGGCGCCCCGGCCCTGCGGGCCCACCCTGACCCGGGTCGGCGAACATCGTCGCGGCGTAGTGCACTCCACCCGCGGGCGGACCCCGGGGGTGTTCGGAGCACCGGGCGCTCCGGGAGCACCAGGAGCCCCGGGCGCATGAGGCGCACCGGGCGGCTGCGGCGAACCGGGCCCGCCCGGACCACCAGGCCCACCAGAGCCACCCGGAGCCCACGGGACCCCGGGCCTACCCGAGCACCCGGGCCACCTGGAGCCCCCGGCCCGCCCGGACCACCAGGCCCACCCGAGCCGCTCAAGCCCACAGGGCCCCCAGGCCTACCCGGAGCACCCGGGCCACCTGGAGCCCCCGGCCCGCCCGGACCACCAGGCCCACCCGAGCCGCTCAAGCCCACAGGGCCCCCAGGCCTACCCGGAGCACCCGGGCCACCTGGAGCCCCCGGCCCGCCCGGACCACCCGAGCCACCCGAACCCACGGAACCCCCAGGCCTACCCGGAGCACCCGCACTACCAAGCCCAGCCGGCCCCTCCGGGCCGAGCCCCGAAACCATCTGCGTGGCCACATACCCACCGGGCGGCGGCGGAGGCGGAGGCGAACCAGCCGCACCAGCCGCACCGCCCGCCCGCGCCCCCGGTGTCCCCGGCGCACCCGGCGGAGGCGGGGTCGTCGAAACCCCGCCCCGGCGCGGCGGAGGCGCCGCCTTGCTGGTGGCGGCGTCGGCGATGTCCCCGGCGTTGGGCGCGAGCGCCCGCCCCGGCACACCGGGACCGCCGGGAGGCTGAGGCACATTGCCACCCGGCCCCTGGGGATACCCGTAGGCGGAAGCCCCCGGCGCAGGCGCACCCGGAGCACCGGCCCCCTGGGGTACCCGTACGACGAACCAGGCGCAGCCGCCCCCGACCCTCCAGAACCCTGCGAACTCCCGTCCCTCACCGCACCGTTGGACTCATCCACAGCCGGAGAAAGCGTCGTACGCGGCAGCTGACTGCCCCGGAGATCAGCGCGGTCTTGGCCTCGGCCGGGGTCGTGTCCTCCGGCTCGCTCAGCGGCGGCGCGAAGACGGTCGCGGGCAGCGGCACCGAACGGTCCTCGCCGGCATCCGCGTTGGTGTCGGTCCCCGCCCAGGGCGTGGCCCCGGCAGGCACCGCGGGCGCGTCCTGCACCCCGGACCCCCGGCATCCGGCCAGGCCGAAGCGGCAGGCACCCCGGCCTGAGTCTCCGGAAGCGCCCGCCCCGCAGCACCATGACCCGAACCCGAACCCGACCCCAACCCCGCACCACCGGCCGGAGTTGAAGAGGAAGGCTCGCGCCGATCCGGAATGCCCAGCTTGTCCGCCGCCTCCTGCAACCACTCCGGCGGACTCAAGAGGAACGACGTCTGGTTCAGGTCAACCCGCGCGGGAGCGGCCGGTACCGCGTCGGCGATCTCGTCGGCGCGGCGGCCGTACTCCTCCTCGTACCGGCGGACGACCTCGCCCACCGGGAGGGCGGGCCACAGCGTGGCCTCGCCGCTGTCGCGGGCGAGCACCATCCGCTGCCCACCGCCGTCCGAACGCGGCCCGTCGGCACGGTCCTCGGCCCAGATCACGAAGCCGAGGTCGAACTCCCGCACCCGCACCTCGCGATGCTGGTACGACGGCACATCGCCGTTGATCCACTCCTCGGCGCGCTCCTGCGCCTGTGCGAAGGTCACCATCGTTCAGTTCACTCCCCACCGAGGACGCCGCCGCCGGAACCACCGTCGCGAACCCGCCGTCCACCATCAGATTCGCCACCGTCTCCAACTCCGGGGATTTCCCGCGAGTCGGGCGAGGAACTGGTCGAAGTCGTCCCCGGCGGGCAGCAGCAGCCGCTCCACGCGGTCGGCCGGTGCCTGCGACGGGTCGACGTCGCGGGCGTCGTCGTAGGCGCAGAACCAGACCGAACCGAGGCCCTGGCCCTTGACCTTCACCGCGAGCAGGCCGCCCTGGACGAAGCCGACGCCCAGGTAGTCCTTGGTGAGGTGGTCGCGGAGGCATTTGTTGACGTACACAAGGTCGTTGACGGCCGCCTCGTCGCGGACCGTGAAGAACGGCTGGTCGATCAGCAGGCCCAACTCGGCGTCCAGCGCGGTCCCGACGGGCGCGCAGCCGCCGGCCGCCTTGAGGAACGAGCGGTAGGCGCCCGGGAGTCGGTAGCCGAGGTCCTCCTCGACGCCCTGGACCTGCGCCTCGGTGACCGCGACCGCAGACTTCGGCAGACCGAAGTGCGCGGGGCGGGTCTCCTGGAGCGGGCGGGTGCCGCGCTTCTCGTGGTCGACGGCGGCCGTGGCGATCCCGCCGTGGTGGCGCAGCAGCGCCTTCACGTCGACGGGGACGAGTTCGAGGCGCCGGGTGCCGACCACGTGGTGCCAGGTCCAGCCGTGCGGGGTGGCCACCGCGGGCACGGTGTCCCACAGTTCGTGCCCGGTGGCGGCGAGGGCCGCGTTCGCCGACACGTAGTCCGTCAGCCTCAACTCGTCGACCCCGAACCCCTCCGGGGCTCCGCGATCTCGGCCGCGGCGCGCGCGTACGGCGAGAAGTCGGGGTAGCCGTGCTCGTCCATCCGCACCCCTCGCGGGTGACGGGCCGCCCGGACCGGGTCCGGGAAGTGCACGACCTGCCCGGCGTAGGCCGCGTTCGGTGGCGCGGCTCGCTGCCCGAGCCGACCTGTCGTCATGGCGGTTGCCCCCTGCGGCATTCAGTACGATTCACAGCGGCCGAATGTCCAACTCGCCCTGCTGTGCCCCGTATCGACTGTCTCGTCTTTTTGACGTCTTCGTTCGACTGTCTCCACGCGTCGACCGCGTGGATCGCGGTGCGGACAGCCTATGCGGTACGGCGACACCGGTCACCGGCAGCGGTCGGCCGCACCCGCTCCCCGCACCCCTCACCGAACGCACCGCACCCGTCACCGAACCCTCACTTCCGTGACCTGACGTCACCCCGCCGTGACAGCCCGCCGAAGCCCTGGCGTGTCGCACCGCCCCAGCTACCGCACCAGCCACGGCATTTGGCACTCTGTGACCCGCCGGGGATGCTCGGGAGGGGATGACGATCATGAACGCGACGCAGACGGGACCGCACACCGGGGCGCACACCGGGTCCTCCGGCGACCCCAGAGTCGGCTGGAGCGCCACCGAGGCGCCCCACGCACCGACCCTCAACCACCGCCGTGACGGCATACTCCCGACCGTCGCCGCCGCCCTCTCCGTGCGCGGCGCCACCACCCTCACCGGCACCGCGGCCCGCGGCGACCAGCCGCCCGCGCTGCACCCGCTCGTGCAGGACTTCCTCGACACCCTCACCAGCGCGCAGCGGGACCGGTTCACCGGCCGCTGCGCCGAGGCGATCCTCATCTCCCGCCACATCGCCGCCGCCGACGCCACCCGCAGCAAACGCGCCGCCCGCAAGCCGATGACCAACGGCGAGGCCCGCAAAACCCTCAAGCAGGCCAAACTCACCGCTCGCCGCATCCGCGAGGACGGCGACCCCTGCACGGCAGCTTCGCGCCCCCTGCCGGGCCTGCACAGCCCTCAGCGCCCACTTCGGCGTCCGAGTCGTCGACCCCACGACGGAATCAGGCTGACCCCTCCCCGTAGCACCAAGGAACCAAGACAGCCCTGACGCCGACGATCGAAGGCAGATGCAAGCCGACCGCCACTCCACCACGCGCTTCTCCGTACCCGTGGACGCCGCCCTGCGCGCCGCCGGCTGGCAGCCGGGCCGCTGGGACATAAAGCAGGCCGAGATCTGGGCGGACACCCTGCGCGACCACACCTCGCCCGCGGGACACCAGCACGCCGTCTTCCCGGCGGCGGTGGAGGTCTGGGCCGAGTTCGGCGGCCTGCACATCACGCCCATCGGCCCCGGCCGCCAGATCTCCCCGTAGCGCTCCACCTGGACCCCCTGCACGGCCTCCACATGGCCCGCACCCTCGGCGACCTGGGCCGCGCCCTGGACACCGACGTCAGCCCCCTGGGCGAGGAACCCGACACCCAGTCCCTCCTGGCCATCGACTCCGAGGGCCGCGTCTACGCCCTCGACCACACCGGCGACTGGTACCTGGGCCCCGACATCGACCAGGCCCTGGCGACCCTGGTCGCGGGCATAGAGCCGGTACGTCTCACAGCGGGCTGACCGAAGCCAAGCGGACGGCAAGCCGCGTACGGCGAGAAGGCGACGTGTCGGGGGTGTCCGCCCGCAGCGGTCGGCGCTCAACACCGCCGCTCTCTCAAGAAACGCCGCCGCGCCGATCCGAGGACGGACACCCCCGGCGCGGCGCCGCCCCCAACGCACCGCAGGCGACAACGCACAGGCACCCACCCACCGGCACCCACCCACCGGGCACACACACCGGCACTCGAAACTCAACCCGCCGGAATCACCGCAGACACCCGAAACCCCCGGCATCCGTGGGCCCGGAAACAAAAACCCCGCCCAGCGCGAGCACCCGCTCCCGCATCCCCACCAGCCCGTTCCCCCAGAGGGCAACCGCGCAGCGGACGCCGACGCCAACTCCGGCGGAGGTTCGTTCTCGACCTGCATGGCGATCTCGGACACCCGGTGGGCAAGCCGCACATGCGTCTTCGCCCCCGCCGCATGCTTGTGGACGTTGGTCAACGCCTCCTGCACCACCCGATACGCGGTCTGCTCGATCTCCGCCGCATAAGAGCGCGTCTCGCCCTCCACCGACAGATCCACCGCCATCCCGGCCGCGGCGGACTGCCCGAGCAACTCGTCCACGTCGGACAGACAGGGCCCCTCACCCACACCCTCGTCGTCGACGGCCCGAGAGGCCGCAGCGGCGGCAGCCGCGGCCACCACGACCAACGGCACGGCCGCCCGCTCGCGCGCACCCCGCCCGTCGCCACTCCTCAACACCCCGAGCATCTCCCGGAGTTCGGTGAGCGCCTGCCGCCCCATGTCCCCCCACGAGCGCCGCGTTCTTCACGGCCTTCTCAGGATCCTTCCGAGCCACCGCCTGCAGCGCCGCCGCGTGCACGACCATCAGACTCACCCGATGCGCGACGACATCGTGCATCTCACGGGCGATCCGGGTCCGCTCCTCCCCGAGCCCACTCCGCCCGCTCCTCCGCCCGCTCCGCAAGAAGCTGAAGCTCCCGCTCCAGGCTGTCCGCCCGCTCCCGGAGACTCTCCATCAGCCGCCGCCGGGCACCCACGTACATGCCGAGCAGGACGGGCGGCGCGGTCATCCCGACCGCGGTGGTGATGGACGCGAACGGCAGGAACCAGTCGCCGAGTTCCCACGTCCCGTGCTGCATGTCCTGCCGCACCCGCACGAACATGACGATGAGCATCCCGAGGAACGACATCCCCGCGAGCGCCCCGATGATCCGGCGCGGCAGCTCGGACGCGGCCAGGGTGTACAGGCCGACGATGCCCATCACATAGCCCATCTGGGCCGGGGTGATGGCGATGGAGACGAGGACGACGGCGATGGGCCACTTCAGCCGGACGATCAGCGTCGAGCCGGCCAGCACCCCGAAGACGACACCGACGGCCGCCGGGACCCCCGCGTCCCGGGCGAACCGGACGCCCTCCGCCCCGCACTCCGCCGCGGATCCCACCGCGAGCCCCGCGTCGAGCACCGCACCGCGCCACCTGGTCCACCACCACGGCCCTCCCCGGGCCGCGGCATGGTCTTCCCCGTCGTGGTCATGCCTCCAGCCTAAGGGCGCCGGGGCCCGGTTTTCCGGTGAGTTTCGCCGCGCGGCCCAGACCACGACGCGTAGTCGGACGGTGACGAATTCGATCACCGGGAACAAGTACCGTCGCACGGAGGCCATCCGGTACGGCATAGTGTTGGGTGGCCACTCGGCGACCAGGCTAAATGTCCGGTTCTCACGAGTTTGATCCCCCGTGGTGTAATTGGCAGCACCGTGGCTTTTGGTGCCATTTGTCCGGGTTCGAGTCCTGGCGGGGGAGCACAACCCGATCGCAACTGATCGACACCTGGGCAACCCCCTCTCCGCACACCCCTGTTAGGGCCCTGACAGCACTGTCAGGGCCCACTCTCATGTCCCCATGAAACGCCCCGGTATCCTGCGAATGTCCACACCCCAGCATTCCGAAGCCGAAGGGCAAACCCGTGAGCGCCATTCGCCCGGCAGCCGTCGTCGTCCTCGCAGCGGGTGAGGGCACCCGTATGAAGTCGGCCACACCGAAGGTCCTGCACGAGCTCTGCGGCCGGACCCTCGTCGGCCATGTGCTGGCCGCCGCCCGCGAGTTGGAGCCGGAGAACCTGGTCGTCGTCGTGGGCCACGCCCGCGAGCAGGTGACCGCCCACCTCGGCGCGACCGACCCCGGCGTACGGACCGCGGTCCAGGCCGAGCAGAACGGCACCGGGCACGCCGTCCGCATGGCGCTCGAGGAACTCGGCACCATCGACGGCACCGTGGTCGTCGTCTGCGGCGACACTCCCCTGCTGCGCGGCGAGACCCTGCGCGCCCTCACCGCCAACCACTCCGCCGACGGCAACGCGGTGACGGTCCTGACGGCCGAGGTCCCCGACGCCACCGGCTACGGCCGTATCGTCCGCGACGGTGCCTCCGGCGCGGTGACCGCGATCGTCGAGCACAAGGACGCGTCCGACTCGCAGCGCGCGATCCGCGAGATCAACTCCGGGGTCTTCGCCTTCGACGGCCAGCTCCTCGCCGACGCCCTCGGCAAGGTGCGCACCGACAACAGCCAGGGCGAGGAGTACCTCACCGACGTCCTCGGCATCCTGCGCGAGGCCGGGCACCGGGTCGGCGCCTCCGTCGCGGGCGACCACCGCGAGATCGCCGGCATCAACAACCGCGTGCAGCTGTCCGAGGCCCGCCGCATCCTGAACGACCGGCTGCTGACCGAGGCCATGCTCGGCGGCGTCACCGTCATCGACCCGGCCACCACCTGGATCGACGTCGACGTCACCTTCGGCCAGGACGCGGTCGTCCACCCCGGCACCCAGCTGCACGGCACCACCCACCTCGGCGAGGGCGCCGAGGTCGGCCCCAACACCCGCCTGACGGACACCACCGTCGAGGCCGGCGCCCGCGTCGACAACACCGTCGCCGTCAGCTCGCACATCGGCCCGCAGGCGTCCGTAGGCCCGTTCGCCTATCTCCGTCCCGGCACCCGGCTGGGCGCGAAGGGCAAGATCGGGACGTACGTCGAGACGAAGAACGCGGCGATCGGCGAGGGCGCGAAAGTCCCGCACCTCTCCTATGTCGGGGACGCGACGATCGGCGAGTACACGAACATCGGAGCGGCAAGCGTGTTCGTCAACTACGACGGACAGAACAAACACCACACCACCGTGGGGTCGCACTGCCGGACGGGTTCGGACAATATGTTTGTGGCACCCGTCACGGTCGGGGACGGCGCGTACACCGCCGCCGGGTCCGTGATCACGAAGGACGTACCGCCCGGTTCGCTGGCCGTGGCCCGTGGCCAGCAGCGGAATATCGAGGGCTGGGTCGCCCGCAAGCGTCCGGCAGCGCGGCGGCGAAGGCCGCGGAAACGGCTTCCCGCCAGGGCGACAGCGAGAACTGACCGGAAACGGGCGCGTCGAACACGGCGTACCGTGATAAACGCACACCCAGTTGAATGACCTCTGAGGAGACAGTGCTGTGACCGGGATCAAGACGACCGGCGAGAAGAAGATGATGTTCTTCTCCGGCCGCGCCCACCCCGAGCTTGCCAAGGAGGTCGCCCAGCAGCTGGGTGTCGGGGTAGTCCCGACGAAGGCCTTCGACTTCGCGAACGGCGAGATCTACGTCCGCTTCGAGGAGTCGGTGCGCGGTGCGGACTGTTTCGTGATCCAGAGCCACACGGCTCCGATCAACCAGTGGGTCATGGAGCAGCTCATCATGATCGACGCCCTCAAGCGCGCGTCGGCCCGCTCCATCACCGTGATCGTCCCCTTCTACGGCTACGCCCGCCAGGACAAGAAGCACCGCGGCCGTGAGCCCATCTCGGCCCGCCTGGTCGCGGACCTGATGAAGACGGCGGGTGCGCACCGCATCCTCACCGTCGACCTGCACACCGACCAGATCCAGGGCTTCTTCGACGGCCCCGTGGACCACCTCTTCGCCCTCCCGCTGCTGGCGGACTACGTGGGCGGCAAGGTCGACCGCAGCAAGCTGACCGTCGTCTCCCCGGACGCCGGCCGCGTGCGCGTCGCCGACCGCTGGTGCGACCGCCTGGGCGCGCCCCTGGCGATCGTGCACAAGCGGCGCGACAAGGACGTGGCGAACCAGGTGACCGTCCACGAGGTCGTCGGTGAGGTCAAGGGCCGCGTCTGCGTCCTGGTCGACGACATGATCGACACCGGTGGCACGATCTGCGCCGCGGCGGACGCCCTGTTCGCGCACGGCGCGGAGGACGTCATCGTGACGGCCACCCACGGCGTGCTGTCCGGCCCCGCCGCGGACCGTCTGAAGAACTCCCGCGTCAGCGAGTTCGTGCTCACGGACACCCTCCCGACACCGGGCGAACTGGGCGCCGACCTCGACAAGATCACCGTCCTGTCGATCGCCCCGACCATCGCCAGCGCGGTCCGCGAGGTCTTCGAGGACGGCTCGGTCACGAGCCTCTTCGACGAGCACTGACCCCGGCGGTCATAGATCGATTTCTTGTACGGCCTCCCCGCCGAGTAAGCTGCCACAGTTGCTCGGCGAGGGAGGCCGTACCTGTTGGGGTACGGCGGTCCGTTATCGACGCGCTCTTCGTAGCAGGCCGATGTTCGGCCGGGTGACCGCCCCCACCGCACCTGTTCTACGAGGAGTAGCCATGGCCGACGTCAAGCTCACCGCCGAGACCCGTACCGAGTTCGGCAAGGGCGCCGCCCGCCGTATCCGCCGGGAGAAGAAGGTCCCCGCCGTCGTCTACGGCCACGGTGTCGACCCGCTGCACGTCACCCTGCCGGGCCACGAGCTGCAGCTCGCCCTGCGTACCCCGAACGTCCTGCTGACCCTGGACATCGACGGCAAGACCCAGCTCGCCATCCCGAAGGCCGTCCAGCGTGACGCCATCAAGGGCTTCCTCGAGCACGTCGACCTGCTCACCGTGAAGAGCGGCGAGAAGGTCACCGTCGAGGTCTACGTCCACACCGAGGGCGAGCTGGCCCCGGGCTCCTTCCTGCTGGAGCACGTGCTGAGCACGATCACCGTCGAGGCCGAGGCCACGCACATCCCCGAGTCGGTCACCGTGTCCATCGCGGGCCTGGAGGCCGGTGCCTCCATCGCCGCCAAGGACATCCCGCTGCCCAAGGGCACCACGCTGGCGATCGACGAGGACGCGGTCGTCCTCCAGGTCCTGGCCGCGCAGGCCGAGGAGGCCTCCACGGAGGACGCCGACGGCGAGTCCGCCGAGGCCTGATCCTCACCCGCTCACCGTTTCGCCGGCCGCTGTTCCCACCGGGAGCAGCGGCCGGCTGCCGGGGTCCGGGGTGTCCCCGAGAATCACAGCAATGGAGACATGGACGTGACGACCGACGCCAACGCCCCCTGGCTGATCGTGGGGCTCGGGGAACCCTGGTCCCGAGTACGCGAACAACCGGCACAACGTGGGCTTCATGGTGGCCGACCTGCTGGCCGAGCGCGTCGGCGGCAGGTTCAAGCGGGCCGGCAAGGCGCAGGCGCAGGTCCTGGAGGGCCGGATCGGCGCCCCGGGTCCGGCGAGCCGCCGGGTCGTGCTGGTGAAGCCGACGTCGTTCATGAACCTGTCGGGCGGCCCGGTCAACGCGCTGCGCGACTTCTACAAGGTGCCGCTCGCGAACGTCGTCGCCGTGCACGACGAACTCGACATCGACTACGGCACCCTCCGCCTCAAGCTCGGCGGCGGCGACAACGGCCACAACGGTCTGAAGTCGATGACGAAGGCGATGGGCCCGGACTACCACCGGGTACGGTTCGGCATCGGACGTCCGCCGGGCCGGATGCAGGTCGCCGACTTCGTGTTGAAGGACTTCTCCTCCACAGAGCGCAAGGAACTGGACTTCCTGGTGGACCGGGCGACGGACTCCGTGGAGTGCCTGGTGAGCGAGGGCCTGGAGCGGGCGCAGAGCGCGTACAACTCCTGAGCCGCCCGGCTTACGAGAATTGCCCGACTTGCCACTCTTGCGGCGATTGACCGCCTCAACCGGCTTGTCCCGTGCGGAAGTTGACCGCGCGTCCAGGTATGGCCAATGATCCCCGCCATGTACTTCGGACGGCTCGCGGCGATGGGCACGGTCACCGTGCTGATCCTGATCGCCGGGGTGTGGGGCTCGTGGCCGAACGCGCACAACGTGATGCTGACCAAGGGCCGCGAGCACGGCACGGTCCGGGTCACCTCGTGCGGTGACGACACCTGCACCGGCCCGTACACACCGGTGTCGACCGGATCGAGCGCCCGCGCAGAGGTCGTCATCGATCACACGGTCGCGGTGAAGAAGGGTCGGACGTACGCCGTGATCGTGAAGCCCGGCACCGACGAGGTCATGCGCTCGGGTCCCGCCGGCATCCTCTACGCCTGGGTGCCCCTGGGCGGCGCCCTGCTGCTGGCCTCGGTGGTGGTGGCGGGCGGGCTGCGGCTGACCCGGCCGGCGTGGGTGCTGGCCGGGTCGGGGATCGCCCTGCTGACGGCGGCGTTCGTGGCGCTGTGACCAGCACCTGAACGCCGCCGCACTCTCCTCGGTCAGCCGGTGTTGCGCAGGCCCGCCGCCACGCCGTTCACCGTGAGGAGCAGGGCGCGGCTGAGCAGCGGGTCGGGGTCCGCGCCCGCCGCCGCCTCGTCGCGCTGGCGCTTCAGCAGGGCGACCTGGAGGTAGGAGATCGGGTCGAGGTAGGCGTCGCGGATGGCGAACGTCTGCTTCAACACCGGGGTGGCGTCGAGGAGTTCGGCCTCGCCGGTGATGCGGAGCACCTCGGCGACGGTCAAATCGTGCTCGGCACGGATGGTGTCGAACACGTGCTTGAGGTGGTCGGGGACGAGGGTGTCGACGTAGTGCTGGGCGATCCGCAGGTCCGTCTTCGCGAGGGTCATCTCGACGTTCGAGAGGAAGTTGCGGAAGAAGTGCCACTGCTCGTGCATCTCGTCGAGCACGCCCTCTCCGCCCAATGTCGCGGTCAGGCCCGCCTCGCGCAGCGCCTTCAGGCCGGAGCCCACGCCGAACCAGCCGGGCACGATCTGCCGGGACTGGGTCCAGCCGAACACCCACGGGATGGCGCGCAGTCCGTCGAGCGAGACGCCCGAGCCGGGGCGGCGGGAGGGCCGCGAGCCCAGGTGCAGTTCGGCGAGCTGGTCCACCGGTGTGGAGGCGAGGAAGTACGTCGGGAGGTCCGGGTCCTCGACCAGCCTGCGGTAGGCGGAGTGGGCGGCGTCGCTCACCACGTCCATCGCCGCGTCCCAGCGGGCCAGCGCCTCGTCGGACTGGCGGGGCGAGGTGTGCAGGGCGGACGCCTGGAGCGTTGCCGCGACGGTCAGTTCGAGGTTCTCGCGGGCCAGTGACGGCACGAGGTACTTGTCGGAGATGACCTCGCCCTGCTCGGTCACCTTGATCTCGCCCTCCAGGGTGCCCCAGGGCTGGGCGAGGATCGCGTCGTGCGAGGGACCGCCACCGCGGCCGACCGTTCCGCCGCGGCCGTGGAACAGGCGGAGCCGGACGCCGTAGCGATGGGCCACGTCACGCAGGCGGCGCTGCGCCCGGTGGATCTCCCACTGCGAGGTGGTGATGCCGCCGAACTTCGACGAGTCGGAGTAGCCGAGCATGACCTCCTGGACGTCCCCGCGCAGCGCGACGAGGCGCCGGTAGGACGGGTCGGAGAGCATGTCCTCGAGGATGGTGTCGGCGGCCTTCAGCTCGTCCGTGGTCTCCAGCAGCGGGACGATGCCGACCTTCGCCCACCCGGCGTGCAGATCGACGAGCCCGGCCTCGCGGGCGAGCACGGCGGCGGCGAACACGTCGTCGGCGCCCTGGCACATCGAGATGATGTACGACTCGATGACCTCCGGCCCGAACACCGCGAGCGCCTTCTTGACGGTCTCGAAGACACCGAGGGTCTTCTCGCCGGCCGCGTCGACGGGCGCCGGGGTGGGGGCCAGCGGCCTCCTGGACCGCAGCTCCTTGGCGAGCAGCTTCGCGCGGTACTCGCGGGGCATGTCGGAGTACCGCCAGGACTCCTCGCCGAGCCGGTCGAAGAGCTGGCCCAGCGCGTGGTGGTGGGCGTCCGCGTGCTCGCGTACGTCCATGGTGGCGAGCTGGAGGCCGAACGCGCCGAGCGTGCGGATCGTACGGTCCATGCGGCCGTCGGCGAAGAGGCCGCCGCGGTGGGCGCGCAGGGAGGCCTGGATCAGGGTGAGGTCGCGCAGCAGCTCGGCGGTGCCGAGATAGTCGCGGCCGTCCTCGTGCGGGTGCCCTTGGCCAGCCGGCTCTTGGTGTTCTCCAGCTTCTGCCGGATGCAGGTGGCCTTGAGGCGGTACGGCTCCTCGGCGTTGAGGCGCTTGTAGCGGGGGCTGATCTCGGGCAGCCGCTCCAGGTCCGCTTGGAGGGACTCCAGCAGCTCCTCCGTCGCGCCCGTGTAGCGGATGGAGTTGGAGAGGAAGCCGCGCAGCTCGTCGATCGTCTCCAGGGCGTCGTTGATGCCGTGCTCGTGCTGGAGGATCAGGACGTCCCAGGTGACCTGGGGCGTGACGTTCGGGTTGCCGTCCCGGTCGCCGCCGATCCAGGTGCCGAAGGTGAGCGGGCGGGTGTCGTCGGGCAGCTTGACGCCGACGCGCTCCAGCTCGGCCGTGAGGTCCTCGAGGACGTCTCCCACGGCGCCCGCGTGCAGCTCGTCGAGGTAGTAGATGGCGTTGCGTGCTTCGTCGGCGGGCTCCGGGCGTACGACGCGCAGCTCGTCGGTCTGCCACACCAGGTCGATGTTCTCGGCCAGTCGGGTGTCGTAGCGACGGCGGTCGGACTCGATGACCGGGGTCTCCAGCAGCGCGGCGATGCGCCGGAGCTTGTTGAGGACCGACCGGCGCGCGGCCTCGGTGGGGTGCGCGGTGAAGACCGGCCGCACGTTCAGGTTCTTGACCGTCTCGCGCAGGTGGTCGGGGTCGGCGTCCTTGAGGCGGTCGGCCGTCCGGGCGAGGAGACCGCCCTCGGCGGCACGGCGGGCGCGCAGCTCACGGCCGCGGTGCACCTGCTCGGTGACGTTGGCCAGGTGGAAGTAGGTGGAGAAGGCGCGGACCAGCTTGGCGGCGGTCTCCAGTTCGGTGCCGCGCAGCAGCTCGGCGGCGGCCTCGCCGTCCTCCCGGGTGAGGCGGCGGACCTTCTCGACCAGTTCGAGCAGCTCGGGGCCCTCCTGGCGGACGAGGGTCTCGCCGAGCAGGTCGCCCAGGCGTCGGATGTCGGCGCGCAGTTCGTTGTTGGTCGTGGTGGCCTGGTCGTCGGCACTGCTCACAGGTGCGGCTCCTTGCAGTGTTTGAAGCTCGTCTGGAGGGAACCCGGAGGGCGGCCCCACGGCGACTGCCGCATACGGGACGGACATCCGGGAAGAAAACAGAGCGGACCGCGCTGTCCGACCGACACCAAGGATAGGTGTCCACTCTGACGCGCGGTCTCACGGGCTTCGTCCACCGGTCGACGCGCTGCCATACTTACGTCGCCGTAGGTTACGGAACCGTAGGGATGTCCATGCTGAACTGCCACTGCCCGGCTCCCGCCGTCCGACGCTCCGCCTCCACCTCCGAACCCCACAGGGGACGCCCATGACCACGAGCTCCGATGTGATCGACGACGCCCCGCGGGCGAACGACGACGGCACTCCGCTGCCCGCCGCCACGCTGGGCGGCGAGAAGAAGGGGTCGCTGGAACAGCTCACACTGCTCCTCTTCATCACCGTCCCGTTCCTCGCCCTGCTCGCGGCGGTGCCGCTGGCCTGGAGCTGGGGCGGGGTGAGCTGGCTGGACCTCGGCCTGCTCGTGTTCTTCTACTACCTCGGCTGCCACGGCGTGACGATCGGCTACCACCGGTACTTCACGCACGGCTCGTTCAAGGCGAAGCGCCCGCTGCGGATCGCCATCGCCATCGCCGGGTCGATGGCCGTCGAGGGTCCGCTGGTGCGCTGGGTCGCCGACCACCGCAAGCACCACAAGTTCTCCGACGCCGACGGCGACCCGCATTCGCCGTGGCGCTACGGCGAGACCGTGCCGGCCCTGATCAAGGGTCTGTGGTGGGCGCACATCGCGTGGATGTTCGACGAGGAGCGCACCCCGCAGGACAAGTACGCGCCCGACCTGATCAAGGACAGGACGATCCGGACGATCTCCCGCCACTTCATCTACTGGACGATGCTGTCGCTCGCGCTGCCGCCGCTGATCGGCGGACTGGCGACGATGTCCTGGTGGGGCGCGTTCACCGGCTTCTTCTGGGGCTCGCTGGTGCGGGTCGCGCTGCTGCACCACGTGACCTGGTCGATCAACTCGATCTGCCACGCGGTCGGCAAGCGCCCCTTCAAGTCCCGGACCGCTCGGGCAACGTGTGGTGGCTGGCGATCCTGTCCTGCGGCGAGTCCTGGCACAACCTGCACCACGCCGACCCGACCTCCGCGCGGCACGGTGTGATGCGCGGCCAGCTGGATTCCTCGGCCCGGATCATCCGCTGGTGCGAGCAGCTCGGCTGGGCCTATGACGTGCGCTGGCCGTCACGCTCGCGTATCGATTCGCGCCGTATCTCCGGTACCGACGGCACTCAGCCCCGGAAGGAGTCGGCGGAGGCGGCATGATTGACGCCGTGGCGACCGATCCCAGCAGTACCCCGAGCAACGAGAAGCCCCGACGCGCGCGCCGCACCCGGATGACGGGAGCGGAACGCCGGGCGCAGTTGCTCGAGGTCGGTCGCACGCTCTTCGCGACGAAGGGCTTCGAGGCCACGTCGGTGGAGGAGATCGCGGCGAAGGCCGGGGTCTCAAGCCGGTGGTCTACGAGCACTTCGGCGGCAAGGAGGGGCTGTACGCGGTGGTGGTGGACCGCGAGATGCGCCGCCTGCTGGACATGGTGACCAGCTCGCTGACGGCGGGCCACCCCCGCGAACTGTGCGAACAGGCGGCCTTCGCCCTCCTCGACTACATCGAGGAGTACACGGACGGCTTCCGCATCCTGGTCCGTGACTCCCCATCCCCAGTCCACCGGTTCCTTCGCTTCCCTGATCTCGGACATCGCGACGCAGGTCGAGGACATCCTGGGCCGCGAGTTCAAGAGCCGGGGCTTCGACGCGAAGCTGGCCCCGCTCTACGCCCAGGCCCTCGTCGGCATGGTCGCCCTCACCGGCCAGTGGTGGCTGGACGTCCGCCGCCCGAAGAAGGCCGAGGTCGCCGCGCATCTGGTGAACCTGGCCTGGCACGGGCTGGACGGGCTGGAGGCGAAGCCGCGGTTGATAGGGCACCGCAAGAGCTGAACCCGTGGCGCACCAAAACCCGTGGTGCACAAAGCAAGTGGTGCACAAGCAAGAGGGGCACAAAGCAAGAGGGGCCTCTGCCGTCCGGCAGGGCCCCCTCACCGCTTCCGGTGCGTCAGCGCTTGAATGCGTCCTTCGCCTTCTCCTTGGCCTCCCGAGCGTCTCCCTTGGACTTCTCGGTCTGGCCCTTGGCCTTCATGGTCTCGTTTCCCACGGCACGGCCCACGGTCTCCTTGGCCTTGCCCTTGGCCTGTTCCTTCTTGGCCTTGGCCTTCTCGTCCTTTGCCACGGTTCATCACTCCCGGTCGGTTCGGAACTAGGAACTCGGTGCCACCGACCGGGTAGCCGCGATACCGACGGGCAAACACGGCTCAGCCCGCCGGCTCCAGGAACTCCAGCCGGTTCCCCACCGGATCCTCGGAGTAGAAACGCCGGTGCCCCGGCAGGTCGTGGTCCCAAGTGACGGACGCCCCAAGGGACTTCAGCCGCGCCGCGTACGCCTCGATACCGGTCACGCGGAGCCCGGGATGCGCCTTCTTCGCCGGGCGACAGTGACATGTTCCGCCTTCGGCGGGGGCGTCCTCGATGCCCAGGTGCAGCTGCACCGCCCCGGCCGCGAACCAGCACCCGCCCCGCGCGGCCAGCACGGGCGGCTTCGGGAGCTCGGTCATCCCGAGGACGTCGACGTAGTACCGCCGCAGCGCGTCCTCGGAGCCCGGCGGGGCCGCCAGCTGTACGTGGTCCACGGCCGCGAGCATCCCTCACACCTCCTTGCGGGCCACCGCGAAGAGCCGCCGGAACGGGAGGACCGTGCCGTAGGTCTTCGTCGGGTACGCCTCGCGGAGCAGGTCGCGGTACTCGGCGACGAAGGCGTCCCGTGCCTCGGGGTCGTCAGCCAGGGCCGTCAGGACCGGGCGCAGGCCCGTGCCCTTGACCCAGTCGAGGACCGGGTCCTCGCCGGGGAGGATGTGCTGGTACGTCGTCTGCCAGATGTCTGGGGTGCAGCCGAGGCGGGCCAGGTGGTCGAGGTAGACGCCGGGGGCGTGGACGGAGTCCTCGCGGCGCAGGACCTCGCCCAGGCGGGGCTTCCAGCGGGCGGTGCCGGCCAGTTCGCGCATCAGGGCGTGCAGGGGGCGTCGATGTTGTCCGGGACCTGGAAGGCGAAGGTGCCGCCGGGGGCCAGCGCGGTGACCCAGTCGCCGAACCGGTCCAGGTGACCCGGCACCCACTGGAGCGCCGCGTTCGACACGATCAGGTCGTACGTCTGGGCCGGTGTCCACTCCGTCGCGTCCGCGTGGGCGAAGTCGAGGCGGCCGCCGCCGGGGGTGGGACCGGCGTAGGCCTCGGTCCTGGCGAGCATCTCGGGCGAGTTGTCGTAGCCGGTGATGTGCGCGGTGGGCCAGCGGTCGGCGAGGACGGTGGTCACGGTGCCGGGGCCGCAGCCGAGGTCGGCGATGCGGGGCGCGGCGGCGGGGAGGTCGCCGACGCGGGCGAGCAGGTCCGCGAACGGACGGGCGCGGTGGCCGGCGTGGCGCAGGTACTGAGCGGGGTCCCAAGTCGTCATGTCCTCCACCTTCCCCGCCCACATATCTTGATGTCAAGAGACTTCTGACCAAGAGGCTTGATATCAAGAGACTTCATGTCGACACAACCACTACACTGATCGTCATGGAGGACGAGGTCGATCGGCTTGTCGCAGCGTGGCGCCGGGAGCGCCCCGACCTCGACGTGGAGCCACTCGAAGTGCTCAGCCGGGTGAGCAGGCTGGCCCGGCATCTGGACCGGGCCAGGCGGCTGGCGTTCGCCGAGCACAGCCTGGAGCCCTGGGAGTTCGACGTGCTGACGGCGCTGAGGCGCGCGGGCAGCCCCTACCAGCTCTCCCCGGCCAGCTGCTGACGCAGACCCTGGTGACGTCCGGCACGATGACGAACCGTATCGACCGGCTCGCGCAGAAGGGTCTCGTGGAGCGGCTCCCCGACCCCAGCGACCGCCGGGGCGTGCTGGTCCGCCTCACGGACGAGGGCCAGGACCGCGCGGACCAGGCCCTGGCCGGACTGCTGGCGCAGGAGCGCGCGATCCTCGCGGAACTCTCCCGCGCCCAGCGGGGCGAACTGGCGGGCCTGCTACGCCAGTTGACCGCCCCGTTCGACAACATCCCCGGCTAGGTCCACGGGACCGACCCCGGCACGCCTCGCCAGCGCGACCGCCGCGAGGGTGGAGTGGACGCCCAACTTGCCGAGCACGTTTTGCATATGCGTCCGGACCGTGTGCGGGAGAGGAACAGTCGCTCGGCGACCGCCTTGCGCCCCAGGCCGGCCACCATGCAGCGCAACACCTCGCGCTCCCGCGGGGTCAGCGACTCCACCAGGCGCTCGCTCTCGGTGCGGTGCTTGCGCGCGGCCGTCAACTCCCGCAGGACGCCGGTCAGTAGAGCCGGCGGCAGATGTGTCTCGTCGCGCAGGACACCTCGTATGACGGTTAAAAGCCTGGACAGCGAACAGTCCTTGGCGACCCAGCCGGAGGCCCCGGCCTGCAGGGCCAGCGCGGCGCGGCGCGGATCGTCCTTCTCGGCCAGCACGACCATCCGCACGCTCGGCTGGGCCGAACGGACCCCGGCGACCAGGGAGATCCCGTCCACCAGCCCGTCCTCGTTGCCCGCCTGAACAGGGACGGCGGGCCGGACGCCCGGGACATTGCCGCCCAGATCGGCGTCCACGAGCAGGACGTCGAATCTGCGGCCCTCGGCGGACGCGCGCTCCATGCAGCGCAGCGCGGCGGGACCGCTGCCGGCCGCGGAGACGTCCACATCGGGCTCGGCCGCCAGTGCCGCCGCGAGCGATTCGGCGAAGATGCGATGGTCGTCGACGACCAGGACTCGGATGCGAACCACGAAACCCCCTTCCCCAGGCTCCTGGTGGAGCAGGGGATACCTCATCGTCGGGAGACGAAGCGATGGTTGCGGGTACGACGCCCGGGAGCGGTCCGCGTCGCACGGCCGCCGCCGTGCAGACACTGCTACCCCCACATCGGGCGTCGTACCCGACTTGTCTCGCCCCCTGAACGACACCGGCCCCCACCGGTGCTGCTCACAGCGTACGGCCGGGGCGCGGTAGCGGAACCCAATTTGCAGAACTGACTGTCCGGCACGTTTATGGTGAGCCGCATGTTTCGTATTGAGACGGAAGTCGACAGAGAGCGACGCGATCTGCTCCGCGCCCGGCTGCTCGAAACCAACACGGCCGCGTCGCCGGTGCTGCGCGCGCTGCGCGGCACCCCTCGCGAACGTGAAGTACCGCTCCATGTCTGGGCGTTGGACGCCGTCGGTGATCTCGCGGGCGGACTGGTCGGGTACAGCTGGGCGGACTGGCTGCATGTGACGTACCTGTGGATCGACGACCGGCACCGCGGCACCGGGCTCGGCTCGCGGCTGCTCGACGAGGCGGAGCGGATCGCCCGCGAGGAGCGCGGCTGCGGGGCGTCCCGCCTGGAGACCTGGGACTTCCAGGCGCCGGGGTTCTACCAGAAGCGGGGATACGAGGTGGTGAGCGTGATCCCGGACTATCCGCCGGGGATCACCGAGTACACCCTCACCAAGAACCTGAGGCGGGGACAGCTGTGAGATCGCTGTGAACCGGTGACTCCGGTCGGCGAATTGGCCGGTTCCCACCGCGCGTCGGAATCGGTCGCCGCAGGCCGACGCGGGTCCTCTAAAGTCCCTGGCCGTGACATCCACTCCAGCCACCACCGCCGAGCGTCCGGGACCGACGTCACTGTGGCGTGAGCCCGCGTTCGTACTGCTCGCGAGCGCGCGGACCGTGTCCGTGCTGGGCAACGGCTTCGCCGCCGTCGCCCTCGCCTTCGCGGTCCTCGCCCTCCCCGGAGCGAGCCCAGGCCGGCTCTCGCTCGTGCTGGCCTGCCAGGCCCTGCCGCAGCTGATGTTCATCCTGGCGGGCGGGGTCATCGCGGACCGCATGTCACGCGCCCGGCTGATGGCGCTCGCGGAACTGATGGGCGCGGTGGCGTACACGGGCCTGGCCGCGCTGGTGCTGTCCGGGCACGCGCCGCTGCCCGCGATGTGTGCTGGCGGTCGCGGCGGGCACGGCCTCGGCCCTGTTCCTGCCGGCGATGGACGGCATCGTGCCCCTGATCGTCCCCGGCGAACGCCTCCAGCAGGCCAACGGTCTGCTGCGGGTGGTGCACCAACAGCGCCCGGCTGCTGGGCCTCGCGCTGTCGGGGGTGACGGTGGCCGTGGTGGGAGCGGGCTGGGCGCTCGCGCTGAACGCCGCGTCCTTCGTCGTCAGCGCGGCCCTCACCGTCCGCCTCCCGGTCGCCGTACGGCCGCCCAGGAAATCCACCGGCTGGGCCGATCTCCGGGAGGGCTGGCGGGAGTTCGCTTCCGCCAGTGGCTGTGGGCCGTGGTCGCCCAGTGGTCGATCGTGATCGCGGCGCTCAACGCGAACGTAGGAGTCCTCGGCCCGCTGACCGCCGAGCGCTACCTCGGCGGTGCCCGTGCCTGGTCGGTCATCGTGGCCGCGCAGGCCCTCGGCACGATCGCCGGCGCGGGCCTGGCCGCCCGGGTCCGGGTCCGCCGCCCGATCCTGGTGGCCGTCCTCGCCACCTTCCCCGCGGCCGTCCCGATCGCCCTCCTCGCCGTCCGCGCCCCGGTCTGGCTGATCGCCGTCGCGATGTTCACCGCCGGGATCTCCAACGACGTCTTCGGCGTCCTGTGGGCCACCACCATCCACCGCGAGATCCCCGAGGAGTCCCTCTCCCGCGTCAGCTCCTACGACGGCTTCGGCTCCCTGGCCTTCGCCCCGCTGGGCCTGCTCATCGCGGGCCCGCTCGCGGCGACCGTCGGCCTGGGCCACACCCTCGCGGGCTGCGCGTCCCTGATCGTCCTGGCCACGCTCGGAGCGCTGCTGGCTCCGGGGTACGGGGGCTGCGCGCGACGCCCTGACGGAGGAGGCCGGGGCGGTGGCCAGCCGGCCGGACCGCTCGGCGTGGGGCCGGACAGGGAGCGAAGACGCCCCGGCTGCCCGGGGCGTCCCTCGAGCGATCCGTCAGCTGAGGCGTCGTGCGCCCTCCGAAGGCACCGCCGGGAACACGCGCGGTGCGGTGTAGCCCGCCGTCGCGAAGGCCTCCTCGATCGCCTTCGTGACCGTGTCCGTGTCGTCGGCCTCGACGAGGACGATCGCCGAGCCGCCGAAGCCGCCGCCGGTCATACGGGCGCCCAGGGCACCCGCGCCGACCGCGGTGTCGACGACGAGGTCCAACTCCGGGCAGGAGATGCGCAGATCGTCGCGGAGGAGATGTGTCCCTCGGTGAGGACCGGGCCGATCGCGCGTACCTCGCCCGCGTCGAGCAGGCCGATGACCTGGTCGACGCGGTGGTCGTCGGAGACGACGTGGCGGACGTAGCGCTGGATCCGTTCGTCCGGCAGACGGGCCAGGGACGACTCCAGGTCCTCGTACGGCACGTCCCGCAGGAACGGCACGCCCAGCTGCCGCGCGCCCTCCTCGCAGCCCTCGCGGCGCTCCGCGTACTCGCCGTCGCCCAGCGCGTGCTTCACGCGGGAGTCGACGACCAGCAGCGAGAGGCCCTCCGAGGCGAGGTCGAAGGGGATCTGACGGATCGACAGGTCCCGGCAGTCGAGGTGCAGCGCGTGGCCGTCCTCGCAGCAGGCCGAGGCCGTCTGGTCCATGATGCCGCAGGGCACGCCGACGAAGTCGTTCTCCGCGCGCTGCGAGAAACGGGCCAACTCCTGCCCGGTCAGGCCGAGTTCGAAGAGGTCGTTGAGGGCGAGCGCCGTGACGACCTCAAGTGCCGCCGACGACGAGAGGCCCGCGCCCGTCGGGACCGTGGACGACAGGTGGATGTCCGCACCGGTCACTTCGTGCCCCGCCTCGCGCAGTACCCACACCACACCCGCCGGGTACGCGGCCCAGCTGGTGTTCGTGCGCGGGGCGAGTGTCTCGACGTGCAGCTCCACGACGGGGCCCTCGATGTCCGCCGAGTGGAGGCGGAGGACACCGTCCGTACGGCGCGACACCGCCGCCACCGCCGTGTGCGGCAGGGCGAGCGGCATCACGAAGCCCTCGTTGAAGTCGGTGTACTCGCCGATCAGGTTGACCCGGCCCGGCGCGGCCCAGACGCCCTCGGGAGCCGTCCCGTACAGCTCCTCGAAGCCCTCGCGTACACCCACGTGCGATCCCCTAGCCCTTCGGTCAGTTCGATACGTTCTGCGCGAACGCCCACGCGTCCGCGACGATGCCCGCGAGATCCGCGCGGGACGGGTTCCAGCCGAGGCGCTCCTTGGCCCGGGTCGCCGACGCCACCAGGGTCGCCGGGTCGCCGCCGCGGCGCGGGGCCACGACCTCGGGGATCGGGTGCCCGGTGACCTGACGCACCGTCTCGATGACCTGGCGGACGGAGAAGCCCTCGCCGTTGCCGAGGTTGCAGATCAGGTGCTCACCCGGGGTGGCGGCCTTCAGCGCGAGCAGGTGCGCGTCGGCCAGGTCCGCCACGTGGATGTAGTCGCGGACGCAGGTGCCGTCCGGCGTCGGGTAGTCGTCGCCGTAGACGGAGATCGCGTCGCGCTTGCCCTGGGCGACCTGGAGGACGAGCGGGATGAGGTGCGACTCGGGCTGGTGCCGCTCGCCGCAACTGCCGTACGCCCCGGCCACGTTGAAGTAGCGCAGCGAGACAGCGCCGAGGCCGTGGGCCTGCGCCTCGCTGGTGATCATGAAGTCGACCGACAGCTTCGACGCGCCGTAGGGGTTTGTCGGGGAGGTGCGGGCGGTCTCGACGATCGGGACCTCGTCGGGCTCGCCGTAGGTGGCGGCCGTGGAGGAGAAGACGAGCGTGCGGACGCCGGCCTCGCGCATCGCGGCGAGGAGGGCCATCGAGCCGCCGACGTTGTTCTCCCAGTACTTCTCGGGCTTCACGACGGACTCGCCGACCTGGGAGAACGCGGCGAAGTGGAGGACGGCGTCGTAGGAGGAGTCGAGCCACTTGGCCGCGTCCCTGATGTCACCCTCGATGAAGGAAGCACCCGCCGGCACGCCCTCACGGAACCCCGTCGAGAGGTTGTCCAGGACGGTGACCTCGTGGCCCGCCTCCAGCAGGTGCTGGGCGACCACGCTGCCCACGTAACCCGCTCCGCCCGTGACCAGGTACTTACCGCTCATCAACTCGCTACCTCTCGCAGTCGCTCGGCCGCGCGCTCCGGCGGCACGTCGTTGATGAACACGCTCATGCCGGACTCGGAACCCGCGAGGAACTTCAGCTTGCCGGACGTACGGCGAATGGTGAAAAGCTCGAGGTGGAGCGCGAAGTCGTCGCGGCTCACCCCGTCGAACTCCTCCAGCGTGCCGAACGGCGCCTGGTGCCAGGCGGAGATGTACGGCGTCGGAGGCTCGCCCTCACCGAAGATCCGGTCGAAGCGCCTCAAGAGTTCCAGATAGACCTTGGGGAACTCTGTGCGCGCCGCCTCGTCGAGTCCGAGCAGGTCCGGCACCCGGCGCTTCGGGTACAGGTGGACCTCGTAGGGCCAGTGCGCGGCGTACGGCACGAAGGCCGCCCAGTGTTCACCCTCAAGGACGACCCGCTCACCGGCGAGTTCGCTCTCCAGGACCGAGTCGAAGAGGTTCTCCCCGCCGGTCGCCTCCTTGTGGGCCGCAAGTGAACGCAGCATCAGAGACGTGCGGGGGGTGGTGAAGGGGTAGGCGTAGATCTGGCCGTGAGGATGACCGAGCGTCACACCGATCTCCTCCCCCGGTTCTCGAAACAGAAGACCTGCTCGACGGAGGGTAGATGCGACAGTTCCGACGTCCGGTCGGTCCACGCGTCGAGGACGAGGCGCGCCTGCTCCTCCGTCAGCGAGGCGAAGGACGCGTCGTGGTCGGAGGTGAAGCAGACCACCTCGCAGCGCCCGGAGTCGCCGGCCAGCGAGGGGAAACGGTTCTCGAAGACCGCGACGTCGTACGACGAGTCCGGGATCTCGCTGAGCCGGTCGCCGGTCGTCGGGCAGAGCGGGCACTGGTCGGCCGGCGGGTGGTAGGTGCGGCCCTGGCGGTGCGAGGCGATCGCCACCGCGTCGCCGAGCAGCACGTCCCGCCGTACCTCCGAAGTGGTGACCGTGCGCTCCAGCGGGCGTCGGTCCACCGCGTCGCGCACGGTGTCGTCCCGCAGGTCGTAGTAGATGAGCTCACGACCGTCGGCCAACCGGGTCGAGGTCTTCTTCACGCCGGGCTCTCCATCCGTACGTACATCCACGCTTCACACATAACCCAACACAGAACCAAACACATCAAACCACAAATCCCCCAGCCGTCACCATCACAATCAAACAAAGAACACCAAACTAAGAACATCAACCGCACCGATCAAGGAAACCCGTACGACCACCCGACAACCCCTACCAAGGTGAGCGCTTGATGCAGATCCCCACCTCTCTCGCCGCCGAGCTGCGACTCCCCACCAACGGGCTGGACTACACGATCCTGGCGATCTACTTCGTGGTCGTCCTCGGCATCGGCCTGGCCGCCCGCAGATCGGTGAAGACGAGCCTCGACTTCTTCCTCTCCGGGCGCTCCCTGCCCGCCTGGATCACCGGTCTCGCCTTCATCTCGGCCAACCTGGCCGCGACCGAGATCCTCGGCATGGCCGCCAACAGCGCCCAGTACGGCGCCTACACCGTCCACTGGTACTGGATCGGCGCCATCCCGGCCATGGTCTTCCTCGGCCTGGTGATGATGCCCTTCTACTACGGCTCGAAAGTGCGCTCGGTCCCCGAGTTCCTGCTGCTGCGCTTCGACAAGGCGGCACACCTGCTGAGTTCGATCCTGTTCGCCTTCGCCGCCATCCTGATCGCGGGCGTGAACCTCTACGCCCTCGCGATCGTCGTCGAGGCGCTGCTGGGGTGGCCTCAGTGGGTGGCGATCGTGGTCGCCGGCGCCTTCGTGCTCGCGTACATCACCCTCGGCGGGCTGTCGTCGGCGATCTACAACGAAGTACTCCAGTTCTTCGTGATCCTCGCCGCGCTGATCCCGATCTCCTACCTCGGCCTGAAGAAGGTCGGCGGCTGGGACGGGCTGACCCACAAGCTCGACGCGACCCACGGCCACAACTTCACCACCGCGTGGGGCGGCACGGGCATCGGCAGCGTGAACCCGCTGGGCGCGAACTGGCTGACCATCGTGCTCGGCCTGGGCTTCGTGCTGTCCTTCGGCTACTGGACGACCAACTTCGCCGAGGTCCAGCGCGCCCTCTCCGCGAAGAACCTCTCGGCCGCTCAGCGCACCCCGCTGATCGCCGCGTACCCGAAGGTCTTCATCGTCTTCCTCGTGATGATCCCGGGCCTGGTCGCCGCGGCGCTCGTCCCGAAGATCGGCACCAGCGGCTCGGACCTCCAGTACAACGACGCGATTCCTTACCTGATGCAGGAGTTGCTGCCCAACGGCGTCCTCGGCATCGCGGTGACAGGCCTCCTCGCGGCCTTCATGGCGGGCATGGCGGCCAACGTGTCGTCCTTCAACACCGTGTTCACCAACGACATCTGGGCCAAGTACGTGGTGAAGGACCGCGAGGACGAGTACTACGTCCGCTTCGGCCGCCTGATCACGGTGATCGGCGTGGCGGCGTCGGTGGGCACGGCCTTCCTGGCCTCGTCCTTCTCCAACATCATGAGCTACCTCCAGACGCTCTTCTCCTTCTTCAACGTGCCGATGTTCGTCGTCTTCATCGTCGGCATGTTCTGGAAGCGGGCCACCCCGAAGTCCGGCTTCTGGGGCCTGCTCGCGGGCACGGTCACCGCGATGGTGAACTACTTCTGGATCTACAAGCAGGGGATCATCTCCATCCCCTCCGACCAGGGCGCCAACTTCGTCTCCGCGATCGCCGGGTTCGTCGCCGGCGCGGTGGTCATGTTCGTCGTCTCCCTCTTCACCCAGCCCAAGCCGGCCGAACAGCTCCAGGGCCTGGTCTACGGCACGACCAGCCCCGGCATGACCGAGGCACCGGCCGCGGGCGACGACGCGTGGTACCGCCGACCCGCCCTCCTCGGCTGGGGCGCGGTCATCCTGGCCGCCGCCTGCTACATCCCCGTTCTCGTTCTAGCCGCGGAAGGATAGAGAGACCATGTCTGAAAACTCCGGACACCCCGGAACCCCCGACCACTCCGGGCGCTCCGAACACGACGTCCACCGCGAAGTCACCGACCTGGAGACCAAGTCCACGACGGCGTCCCGCCTGTTCGACCTCCGGCTGATCATCGGCGGCCTGTTCGTCGTCTACGGCATCATCGTCACGATCGCCGGCATCAGCCCGTCCCAGGCCACGCTGGACAAGGCCGAGGGCGTCAACATCAACCTCTGGACCGGCATCGCGATGCTGCTCCTCGGCATCTTCTTCCTGGGCTGGCTGAAGCTCCGCCCGGTACCTCCGGTGGAGATCGAGCCCACGGAGGAGAAAGAGGGGGTTTAGGCCGTGCGCCGGGCGCGGGTGAGCTGTGGCTGATCGCGCAGTTCCTCGCGCCCCTAGGTGTCTGACCTCGCGGAGTTGCTCAGTGGGCCTGCCCTGTCCAGCAGTCCCGTTCGTGCCGCCAGCGCCGCTGCCTCCAGCCTCGAACCCACCCCGAGCTTCATCAGCACCCTCTGGACATGGGTGCGGGCTGTCGACGGGCGATGCCCATGCCCGCTGCGATGAGGCGGGTGTCCTCGCCGTCTGCGACCCGGACCAGGACCTCGACCTCTCGCGGGGTGAGCATGTGGAGGAGGCGTTGGCCCTCGTCGTCTGGTTGGGCGGCCGGGTTGAGGAGTTCGCTGAAGGCGCCCTGGAGCAGTTGGGGGCCACCGCCGCCTCGCCTGCCCTGGCTTTCATGATGGCCCGCTCCACGCCCTCGATGCGTTCGTCGTGGCGGACGTAGCCCGAGGCGCCGGCCGCGAAGGCCGCTGCGATTCCCGGGGGCTCGGGACCGGGCCCAGGACCAGGACGGCTACCTGGGGGCGTTCCCGTTTGATTTTTATCACCGGGTCGAAGATGCCCGGTTCGGCCGGTGTCGCCGTGCCGAGGAGGCATACCTCGGGGGCGCGGGTGATCACCAACTCCGCCGCGCCCGCCGCCGGTGCGGCCGCCGCCAGCACCCGGTGTCCCCGCAGCTTCAGTGCCGAGGCCAGTGCCTCGGCGAGCAATCGGTGGTCGTCGACCACCATCAGCCGCACTCCCATCGAGCAACCCCCAGTCCCCCAATGGATGCCCACTATGGATGCCCACCGGTCCCCACGAACAGAGGGCCCCCAGCACCCCGTCCTTCATGCCCCCGGAAGCTACACGCTTGTTCGACGTTGCGCTGCCCCTACTGGAGAGAAGTGCCCCGGATCGACTGACTTTTTCGCATTCCTCGTATTCGGGGCTGTTGAGCGGTACGACCCCGGCCCCGTCCCTGAGCAGGGGCGGGGCCGGGGCCGTGGACGCGGTCGGGTCGGCCGGTCAGCCGGTGGTGCCGAACGCGATCGCCAGGTCCTTGTCGCCCGTCGAGGACGTCGAGGCCTTGTCCGCGTAGACCGCCGACATGTAGAGGTGGCCCTCCGCGTAGAGGATCTCCGCGTAGTCCGGGAGGAAGGTGGTCTCCGCCTCCCGCGTCTTCTCCGCGCTCGGGTTCTCCAGCAGCTTGGTCTCCTTGAAGGAGGTGCCGTCGATGCTGACGATCTGGCCGCCCTTGTTGTAGGGCGGGGACTTGTACGCGATGACGTTGGTGCCGTCCATGCGCAGCGGGGTGATGGTGTAGCCGTCGCCCGCGTCGGCGCGCTGGCCGGTCTGCTTGCCGGTGGCGAGGTCGAAGGCGACGATCTCGTTGGTCCGGCTGTACGAGTCGCCCGAGCCGTCGTGCTCTTCGGTGGGCACGTACAACCGGTCGTTGCCCACGGCCAGTTCGGTGCAGTACTCGACCCGGGTGATCCCGTCGCAGCGGGCCGCGTACTGCTTGCCCGGCGCCGAGATGTGCGAGCGCAGCGCACCCGTCTTGTCGTCGATGGAGAAGAAGTCCGAGATGCCGCTGCCGTCGCCCGCGCTGTCGCCGACGTCGGCCGCGACGACCAGCGGGGTCGGTCGACACGATGCTCGCGTACTCGATGCCCTGGGCCATCTTGTAGTCCGAGATCACCTTCCCGGAGACCGGGTCGATGGTCTGGATGTGCAGGACGGGCGAGTCGTAGGTCCCGCACCGGCGCACCGCGACCAGCTTCGCGCCGCCGCCGTACCCGGCGTCGTAGCAGTCGGCGACCTTCGGGCTCCACAGGACCTTGCCGGTGGAGATGTCGAAGGCGGCGCCGCCGTCGGTGCTGCCCACGGCGACGGTGTTCGCGCTGACGGTGACGTTCTCGAAACTGATCGGCTGGTCACCGGGTTGGCGGTCTTCGTCCACAGCTTGGTGCCCGCGTTCAGGTCGATCGCGGCGATCTGGCTGCAGCCGTGCGAGGGCTTGTCCTTGGTCGGCATGGCGGGCTCGTAGAGGATCGCCGTCCTGCCGTCCGTGGTGGTGTGCTTCGTCGCCTGGCAGACCGGGCCGGGGAGCTTGATCGTCCACTGCTTGGCGCCGGTGTCGCGGTTGTTGTAGCCGACGACCTCGGCGCTGCCGGTCTTGGCGTACACCTTGTCGGTGAGCCAGGAGCCGGAGGTCACCATGGTGTCGGCGACCTTGGGCATCGGGACCTCGAAGAGGACCTTGGACGCGGCGTCGGCGGGCACCTTCTCCTTGCCGCCTGACGTGGTGCCGCCCTTGTCGTTCGTACCGCCGGTGGTGCCGCTGGAGCTGGCGGTCTTCTTCGTGTCGTCGTCCTTCTTGCCGGACGAGGACGCGTACCAGACCCCGCCGCCGACGATCAGCGCGATGGCGACGACCGCGGCGGTGATGATCACCGCGGGCGCCCCGAACTTCCGCCCGCCGCCGCCCGGTTGGCCCGGCTGCGGATGCAGCGGCATGGTCGCCGGCTGCCCCGGATAGCCGTAACCCGGCTGCTGGCCATAGGGGTTGGGCTGCTGACCGTACGGCTGCTGCGGCTGCTGCGCGTACGGGTTCGGCTGCTGGCCCGGGTAGCCGTAGCCCGGCGGCGGGGCCTGCAGGGGTCCCTGGGGCGGCTGCTGCTGGGGCTGCTGGGGATAGCCGTAGACCGGTGGCTGCTGGGGCGGGGGCGCCTGCGGGTAGCCGTAGCCCGGCGGGGTCTGGGGCGGCTGCTGCGGGGGCTGGTCCTGGGGTGGGCCGAAGCCGCCCTTCGGGGGCTCGTTCGGCGGGGGCGGTGGGGGCGTGGTCATGACGAGTACCTCGGGGAGGACGGCGGGACGGGGAGAAGTCGGGGTCTCACTTGCCGTACGCGAGCATCAACTTCTCCTTCGTGTCGTCATTGCCGTTCAGCCGGGTCGACGAGATGTAGAAGCGTCCGTCCACGTAGTCGATGTCCCGGGAGAAGAAGCTCGACTCGATCTGCGCGGTGCCCGCGGGCATCTGCAGCAGCTTCGTCGTCGGGTGCGAGGAGCCCGCCGTCGGGAGGGACACGATCCGGCCGCCCGCGTCGTACGACGCCTCGACGTAGGCGATGAGCCGGCCGCCCTGGACCTTGACCGGGACCATCGACACGGCCGCGGGCGACTTGACGCGCCACTTCTCCTTGCCGGTGGCCAGGTTGATCGCCACGATCTGGTTGGCGCCGGTCGTCGCGTCCGTCGGCAGGTACAGGGTGTCCGCGTCGACCGCGACGCCCTGGCAGCCCTGGAGGTCGCTGTCGACGAACGACGAACTGCACGACGGCGCGAACGCGGCCTTGGAGTCGACCTGCGAGCGGACCGAACCGTCGGCCTTCAGCGTCGAGATGTTCCAGTGCTTGTGGTCCGAGTCGGTCATGTAGAGGACGACCGGGTCCACCGAGTACGTGCGGGACACCGTCCACCCCTTGGGGATCGACTTGGTCCACTTGGCCCTGCCGGTCGCCGGGTCCAGCTCCTGCACCTCGTCGTGCTCGTTCGAGGTGCTCGCGCCGCAGGACGCCACCGAGATCAGCTTCGCGCCGCCCGCGAACGCGGACGGGAAGCAGGCCGCGCCGTACTTCTTCTTCTCGAAGAGCTTCTTGCCGGTGTCCACGTCGTACGCGATCCCCGACTCCGAGCGGCCCACCATCAGGGTCCTGCCGGAGATGGACAGCCCGACGCTGATCGCGCTGTCGAAGAGACCGCCGTCCGGGACGGTCCCCGACCAGCCCTTCGCGCCGGTGCCGAGGTCGATCTGCTGGAGCTGGTTGCACTTGGCGTTGTCGCTGACACCGCTCTCGTACGCCACGACGATCTTGCCGTCGGCCGACTTCGCCGGGGTGACCGCGCAGATCTTCTGCGGGAAGGTGACCGTGGGCCAGGTCGGCCTGCCGTTGCTCACGTCGTAGGCGACGAGTTCCTTGTACGCCGCCTTCACCGCGGTCCTGCCGGTGATCCACATGCCGGGGCGTCGGCGCCGGAACCGGGCGCGTCCGGCGCCTCCTTGTACCAGAGCACCTTCGCCTCGCCGGACTTGCGGCCCGCGTTGAGGTCCTCGGAGTCGCTGCCGCCGTCGCCGCTGCCGTCACCGGGGTTGGCCGGGTCGTCGGTGGCGCTGCCGCCGGAGGGCGTCGGGCTGTCGCTCTTCTCCGCGACCGGCTTCTTGTCGCCGCCGCCACCGCTGGTGGCCGCCCACACCGTGCCGCCGACCACCAGCAACCCCGCCACCGCGGCCGCGATCACCAGCGCCGGACGCCCCTTGAAGGGTTGCGGGGCCGCCGCCCGGAGGTGGCGGCGGGGTGAACTGCGGCGGCGGGTAGCCGTAACCGGGCTGCTGACCGTACGGCCCGGGCTGCTGCGGCTGACCGTAGGGGCCGGGCTGCGGCTGACCGTACGGGCCCGGCTGCTGCGGCTGTTGCGGATAGCCGTAGGGGCCAGGCTGTTGCGCCTGCGGATAGCCGTAGCCGGGCTGGGGCGGGACCGGGGCGCCGAAGCCGCCGGACGGTGGCTGTGGCGGCTGGTTCGGCGGCGCTCCGTAACCGCCGGACGGCGGCTGTTCGGGCGGCTGAGTCATCAGCGGCTCCCCCTCGTTCACTGATTTTTAGCCACGCCCCGAGGCTCGCGAGGACCCGGAGTCGTATTCAGACGGTGTTCAGACAGTTCTCAGTCGGCTCTTTCTATCACTGAGCTGTCCATGAAGAACGGGCCGGTTCCCCCTGTTCCCAAGGGAGGACCGGCCCGTGACGCCCCGTTATGCGCCTTCACGCACCCTTCACGCGTCCTCGGCGAGTTCCAGCCACCGCAGCTCCAGCTCGTCCCGCTCACCGCTCAAGTCCCGCAGCTGCGCGTCCAGTTCGGCCACCTTCGCGAAGTCCGTGGCGTTGTCGGCGATCTGGGCGTGCAGCTTGGCCTCCTTCTCGGAGACCTTGTCCAACTGCCTCTCGATCTTCTGGAGTTCCTTCTTCGCGGCCCGCTGGTCGGCGGCGCTCACCGCGGGCGCGGCCTTCTCCACCACGGGGACGGCAGCGGCGGCGGCCTCCTCCATACGGTGGCGGCGCTCCAGGTACTCGTCGATCCCGCGCGGCAGCATCCGCAGGGTCGCGTCACCCAGCAGCGCGAACACCTTGTCGGTGGTGCGCTCGACGAAGAACCGGTCGTGCGAGATCACGATCATCGACCCCGGCCAGCCGTCGAGGACGTCCTCCAGCTGGGTCAGGGTCTCGATGTCGAGGTCGTTCGTGGGCTCGTCGAGGAAGAGGACGTTGGGCTCGTCCATCAGCAGCCGCAGCAACTGGAGTCGGCGGCGCTCACCACCGGACAGGTCCCCGACCGGCGTCCACTGCTTCTCCTTGTTGAAGCCGAACGTCTCGCACAGCTGCCCGGCGGTCATCTCCCGCCCCTTGCCGAGATCGACCCGCTCCCGCACCTGCTGCACGGCCTCCAACACCCGCAGCGTGGGCTTGAGTTCGGCCACCTCCTGCGAGAGGTAGGCGAGCTTCACCGTCTTTCCTACGACGACCTTGCCGGCCGCGGGCTGCGTCTCGCCGTCGCTGCGGGCCGCCTCCGCGAGGGCACGCAGCAGGGAGGTCTTCCCGGCGCCGTTGACCCCGACCAGGCCGACGCGGTCGCCGGGGCCGAGGTGCCAAGTGATGTGCTTCAGCAGGACTTTGGGCCCGGCCTGGACGGTCACGTCCTCCAGGTCGAAGACCGTACGGCCCAGGCGCGACGACGCGAACTTCATCAGCTCGCTGGTGTCGCGCGGCGGCGGCACGTCCGCGATCAGCTCGTTGGCGGCCTCGACGCGGAAGCGCGGCTTGGACGTACGGGCCGGGGCGCCCCGGCGCAGCCACGCCAGCTCCTTGCGGACCAGGTTCTGCCGCTTGGTCTCCTCGGTGGCGGCGATGCGCTCACGCTCGGCACGGGCGAAGACGTAGTCGGTGTAGCCGCCCTCGTACTCGTAGACGTCGCCCTTCTGCACGTCCCACATGCGGGTGCAGACCTGGTCGAGGAACCAGCGGTCGTGGGTCACGCAGACGAGCGCGGAACGCCGCTCGCGCAGGTGCTGGGCGAGCCAGGCGATGCCCTCGACGTCCAGGTGGTTCGTGGGCTCGTCCAGGACGACCAGGTCCTGGTCCTCGATGAGCAGCTTCGCGAGCGCGATACGGCGGCGCTCGCCACCGGAGAGCGGGCCGATGACGGTGTCGAGTCCCTGCGGGAAGCCCGGCATGTCGAGCCCGCCGAAGAGTCCGGTCAGTACGTCGCGGATCTTGGCGTTGCCCGCCCACTCGTGGTCGGCCATGTCCCGGATGACCTCGTGGCGGACGGTCGCCTCGGGGTCCAGGGAGTCGTGCTGGGTGAGGACGCCGAGGCGGAGTCCTCCGGAGTGGGTGACGCGGCCGGTGTCGGACTCCTCCAGCTTGGCGAGCATCCGGATCAGGGTGGTCTTGCCGTCTCCGTTGCGGCCCACGACCCCGATCCGGTCCCCTTCGGAGACACCGAGCGAGACGCCGTCGAGCAGGGCACGGGTGCCGTACACCTTGCTGACGTTCTCGACATTGACCAGGTTGACGGCCATTTCTCTCCTGACAGGGGGACGGTCAGCCTCCCAGGGTAATGCGCGCCGGGGGCGGATTATCCGTGCAGGTCAGGTGGGTGTTGTCGGTCGTCTGCGGCCGCGTCGTGGCGGGTCGCGCCCCCGCGGCGGAGCCGCACATCGAAACAGCCCCGCGCCCCCTGACGGGGCGCTGCCGCGGCGCCGGCGTCAGGCCGAAGGGCGGTCGAGTACGGTCGCCCCCGCCGCCGGAGCCGTCGCCGTGCGGACCGTCCGGCAGGTTCCCGAGGCCGTCAGCGCCTCCGCGACCTTCGTCGCCGAACCGGGGTCGCGGACGAGGAACGCCGTCGTCGGGCCCGAGCCCGAGACCAGCGCGGCGAGGGCGCCCGCGGAGCGGCCCGCGGCGAGGGTGTCGGCCAGTTCCGGGAAGAGCGAAAGGGCGGCGGGCTGCAGGTCGTTGGAGACGGCGGCGGCGAGCGCGTCCGGGTCGCCCTTCGCGAGGGCGTCGAGGAGGGGCTGCGAGGCGACGGGCTCGGGGATGTCGGTCCCCTCCCCAGCCGGTCGAACTCCCGGAACACCGCCGGGGTCGACAGCCCCCGCGCGGCCATCGCGAACACCCAGTGGAAGGTGCCGCCGGTCTCCAGGACGGTCAGCTTCTCGCCGCGCCCGACGCCGAGCGCCGCCCCGCCCACCAGACTGAACGGCACATCGCTGCCCAACTCCGCGCAGATGTCGCGCAGTTCGGCCCGGGAGGCACCGGTGCCCCACAGCGCGTCGCACGCCACCAGCGCGCCCGCCCCGTCCGCGCTGCCGCCCGCCATGCCCCCGGCGACGGGGATGTCCTTGGCGATGTGGATGTGCACGGCGGGGTCGTGTCCGTACCGCTCGGCGAGTGCTACGGCCGCCCGTGCCGCCAAGTTCGTGCCGTCCAGGGGACTTGGGCCGCGTCCGGGCCCGTGCAGGTGATGCGGAGTCCGTCGGCGGGGTCACGGTGACCTCGTCGTAAAGGCCGACGGCGAGGAAGACGTTGGCCAGGTCGTGGAACCCGTCGGGGCGCGCGGCTCCCACCGCGAGCTGGACGTTGACCTTGGCGGGGACGCGGACGGTGACGCTCACTTACCGGGCTCCTTGTGGTGGACGGTGGCCTGCGCGCGGACCGGGACGGGGACGGTCACTTACCGGGTTCCTCGTGCGGGACCTTGATCCTCAACGCGGCGGGGGCGGTTGGGGTGGCGGGGGCGGTCGCGCTCAGCGGCCGGGCTCCTCGTGCGGGGTGTCGTAGGACCGTACGGCTGGTGCCTTCGATGCCTGCGCGTCCTGTCCTGCGCCCTCGGCATCCACCCTGTTCTCCGCGATGCGCGCGAACTCCTCCACCGTCAGCGACTCGCCCCGCGCCTGCGGCGAGACCCCGGCCGCCACGAGGGCCGCCTCGGCCGCCGCCGCCGATCCCGCCCAGCCCGCGAGCGCCGCCCGCAGGGTCTTGCGGCGCTGCGCGAAGGCCGCGTCGACCACCGCGAACACCTCGCGGCGGTCGGCGGTCGTCTTCAGCGGCTCGGTCCTGCGGGTGAGCGCGACGAGCCCGCTGTCGACGTTCGGCGCGGGCCAGAAGACGGTACGGCCGATGGAACCGGCCCGCTTGACCTCGGCGTACCAGTTCGCCTTCACGGACGGGACGCCGTACACCTTCGAACCGGGCGCCGCGGCGAGCCGGTCGGCCACCTCCGCCTGGACCATCACCAGCGTGCGCTCGATGCTCGGGAAGTGCTCCAGCATGTGCAGCAGCACCGGTACGGCCACGTTGTACGGCAGGTTCGCGACCAGCGCGGTCGGGGCCGGGCCCGGCAGCTCCGTCACCTGCATGGCGTCCGAGTGCACCAGCGCGAAACGGTCCGCCCGGGTCGGCATCCGCGCGGCGACCGTCGCCGGGAGGGCGCTCGCGAGGGTGTCGTCGATCTCCACGGCGGTGACGCGGTCGGCCACCTCCAGCAGGGCGAGGGTGAGTGAGCCCAGGCCGGGGCCCACCTCTACGACCACGTCGTCGGGGCGGACGTCTGCGGTGCGGACGATGCGGCGGACCGTGTTTGCGTCGATCACGAAGTTCTGGCCGCGTTGTTTTGTGGGGCGGACGTTCAGGGCGGCGGCGAGTTCGCGGACTTCGGCGGGGCCGAGGAGTGCGTCGGAGAGGGGTTGGTGCTCACGTCTTCTAGGTTACGGGGCCGATTTTGTCTGCTGCGCCGTCGTGGCTGGGCGCGCGCACGCGGCGGAGCCGCACATCGAAACAGCCCCGCGCCCCTATGGGGGCGAGCCCCCATACCCCCTATCAGCCGTGGAGTCTCGTTCCGCAGTGTGGCCATGGGCTTGAGCCTCGGCGTACGTACAGCCTCTTTGCCCTGAGCGTCTGTTCCTCCGCTGATGCATCCTGCGGGCGGCCGCTGCCACCCAGGCTGTGCCAGGTGTGGGTGTCGAACTGGTAGAGGCCGCCGTAGGTGCCTGAGGGGTCGACCGCGCCGGGGCGGCCGCCGGACTCGCAGGTGGCGAGGCCGTGCCAGTTGAGTTGGTCGGCGCCCTGGACGGAGGTGGGCATCGGTTTGGTGCCGACCTTCACGAGCTGGGACTGGGGCTCGCGGACCAGTTGGTCGTCGACTCGGCGGGGTTTCTCCTTGACGCCGTTGACCGTGCGGAGGGCGTAGGTGACGCGGCGGAGGCCGGGGCGGCCGGCGCGTTCGACGACCTCGGTGCCCTTGAACAGGGTGGGGTCGTCCGTGCGCTCGACCTTGAAGGGGATGGCCTCCTCGCGGATCTCCTTGGTGCCGGTGACCCGGAGAACGGTGACGGTCTGGCCGTCGCGGGGGAAGCTGTCGGGCGGGACGGAGGTGGTGTCCTCGCCGTGCAGGCCGATGCCGGCCTCCTGGACCGCGCGGCCCACCGTCGCCGCGTTGGTGCGGATCGTGCGGGCGCGGCCGTCGGCCATGATCGTGACGGTGCGTTCGGTGCGGACGTCCAGGGCGAGTCCGGCGCGGCCGATGGGCTGGGAGCGCGAGGTGGAGACGTAGGCGCCCTCGGCCCGTACGCCGAGTTCTTCGAGCGCCGCGTCGACCGTGCGGGCCGTGGTCCACACCTCGCGCCGTTGGCCGTCGATGGTGAGCCGCACGGGGCGGCCGTAGCGGACCGCGACCTCGTCGCCGCTGGTGAGGGGCGCGTCGCGGCCGGGAGCGACCACGTCGTGGGCGCCTACGTCGACACCCTGCTGGGCGAGGAGTTCGGTGACGTCGTCGGCGAAGGTGTGCAGGGTGCGCGGCTTGCCGTCGACGTTCAGCTCGATCGCCTTGTCCTTGGCGACGAACGCGGTGGTGCCGCCGGCGAGGAAGGCGACGACCAGGGCCTGCGGGACCAGCCTGCGCATCGCGGAACCGGTGTCCGGGCGGTCGGCTCTTCGACGCCGCCCGTGCCGCGCCGCCGGCTCGCTCTCCGGCTCCGCGGTGCCCGCCTGGCGGGGGAACACGGGCTCGTACGCCTCGTAGGCGGGCCGGTACGTGTCCTCGTACACCGCGGTCGGGCCGTCGGTGTACGTGTCCGCGCGCACACCGCGGTCGTACGTCTCGTAGGTCTCGTAGTTGCTCACGCCGACACGCTCCAGAAGGCCACGGGGGTCCGGATCGGGCCAACAGAACCTAGCGGAGCGACCGTCACTCTCAAAGCGGCACGGCTACCCAGAGTTGTGTTCGATGGCATCCCCGGGAGGCGTTCGGTGGGGCCGCGAGGGCTCAATAGCCGAACGCCCGGGCCGTGTTGGCGGCGAGCGCCGTCGCCAGCGCGTCCTCGTCGATGCCCCGTACGGCCGCCATCGCGCGGACCGTGACCGGAACGAGGTAGGGGGCGTTGGGCCGTCCGCGGTACGGGGCCGGGGTGAGGAACGGGGCGTCCGTCTCGACCAGGACCAGTTCGAGCGGGGCGACCGCGAGCGCGTCCCGCAGGTTCTGGGCGTTCTTGAAGGTGACCGTGCCGGCGAAGGACATGAAGTACCCGGCGCGGGCGCAGAGTTCGGCCATCTCGGCGTCGCCGGAGTAGCAGTGGAAGACCGTGCGCTCGGGGCGCCTTCCTCCTTGAGGACGCGCAGGACGTCGGCGTGGGCGTCGCGGTCGTGGATGACCAGGGCCTTGCCGTGCCGCTTGGCGATCTCGATGTGGGCGCGGAACGACTTCTCCTGGGCCGCCTTGCCCTCGGGCCCGGTGCGGAAGTAGTCGAGGCCGGTCTCGCCGACGCCCTTGACCTGCGGGAGTCCGGCGAGGCGGTCGATCTCGGCGAGGGCCTCTTCGAGGGCGCCGTCGCCGCCGGGGACGCGCGCGCCCTGCCGGGACCAGCCTCCCCCAGCCCCTGGGGGCTGGGAGGTGCCCCACGGTCTCCATGGACGATGCGCGGGGCTTCGTTCGGGTGCAGGGCGACCGTCGCGTGGACGGAGTCGTAGCGGGCGGCCGTGTCGGCGGCCCAGCGGGAGCCCTTCAGGTCGCAACCGACCTGGACGACCGTCGTCACGCCGACCGAGGCGGCCTTGGCGAGCGCCGCGTCCACCGTGCCGGACTGCATGTCGAGGTGGGTGTGGGAGTCGGCGACGGGCACCCGGAGGGGCTCCGGGAGCGGCGGCGCCGCGTTCTTCTCGCTGCCGCGTGCGCGGTCGCCGGCGCTGTCGCTGGAGGAAGGCATGCCCCGATCCTACGAAAGGGGCATGCCCGCCCGGTCGCCGGAGCCGGTCAGCTCGCCTTGCGGTGGAAGGGGTGCAGCAGGTCGGACAGGTGCCAGTGGTGGTCCTTGGGCTCCGGCAGCGGGGTCACGGCGGCGTCGCCGTCCTCCGGGGCCGTGGTGTCCTCCGGGGCCGTGGTGTCCGGCGGCTGCCGCCGCCGGGCGGGGCCGCGGCGGCGCGTACTGCCGCTGCGCGGCCTCGCGTACCGACGAGACCTGGCCCGCCCGCATGATGCGCACGACATGCCCGTCGCAGTTGACGCACGCGGGGCGGCTCAGGGGCGACGGCACGACCTGGCCCTCGGCCACGTACATCACGAACTGGTGGCCGTCGGTGTCGACGTGGTGCTCTATCTCGTACGACTGCTCCCAGCCGTGCCCGCACCGCATGCAGGCGAAGGAGTACGACTCGTTGACCACGGCGGTGGCACCGCCACGAAGGCCGGTCTGCCCTGCGATCTCACTCATGCCAGCTCCTGCTTGCTTTCCGCTGGACAAATACCTCCGGCGAGGGGATTCCCCGGAATCCCGTTGGAGGCGAGGGACGGGTGTGTCCCTTCGTCCAGTGGACGCCTCCGGCAGGGCGAACGCATCAGTCCTGTCGACTGTTGGAGGCGATTTGGACTTTCCTTGTCGAATCACCCCGGCAAGGCGGTCCGGCTTTTGCATTCGCGGACGGTGCTTTGCCCCGCCATGGGGCGCGCGCTCATAGGAACAGCGCCCCGCTCAGAGGAACCTTTCCCGCAGGTCAGACGGGTTTTTGCGCACTCTTCGCCGCCACCACGGCATCGAACACCGCCCGCTTGGGAAGGCCTGCCTCGACGGCCACCGCGGCGATCGCTTCTTTGCGCCGCTCCCCCGCCTCCTCACGCACCCGGACCCGCCGTACCAGCTCGTCCGCGTCGAGTTCCTCGGCCTTCTCGGGGCGCCCTCGACGACGACGGTGATCTCCCCTCGGACCCCCTCCGCCGCCCACTCGGCCAGCTCGCCGACCGGGCCGCGCTTGATCTCCTCGTACGTCTTCGTCAGCTCCCGGCACACGGCGGCCCGCCGCTCGGCGCCGAAGACCTCGGCCATCGCGGCGAGGGTGTAGTCGAGCCGGTGCGGTGCCTCGAAATAGACGAGGGTGCGCCGCTCACCGGCGACCTCCCGCAGCCGCGACAGCCGCTCGCCCGCCTTGCGCGGCAGGAACCCCTCGAAGCAGAACCGGTCCACCGGCAGCCCCGACAGCGCGAGCGCGGTGAGCACGGCGGACGGCCCCGGGACCGCGGTCACCTTGATGTCCCGCTCCACGGCGGCGGCGACCAGCCGGTACCCGGGGTCGGACACGGACGGCATTCCCGCGTCGGTCACCAGGAGCACGCGCGAGCCGTCGAGGAGCGCCTCGACCAACTCCGGTGTCCGGGCGGCCTCGTTGCCCTCGAAGTACGACACGACCCGCCCCTTGGGCTGCACGCCGAGCGCCTGGGTCAGCCGCCGCAGCCGCCGGGTGTCCTCGGCGGCGACCACGTCGGCCCCGGCCAGCTCCTCGGCGAGGCGCGGCGGGGCGTCCGCGATGTCGCCGATGGGGGTGCCGGCAAGGACCAGAGTTCCGGGAGCAACTGTCACGTTTCCATCCTCTCAGGGGAGAGAGGCGGGACTCACACAGACCTGTTCCCTACGATGGCGCGGTGACCAGTACAGCGTCGTCCATGGACTCCACGGACACCCGGCAAGGGCAGGCCCCGCACGACCAGCGGCCGTCGTGGCAGCAGCGGCTGCGCCGATTCGGATATGCGGCGGGGCCCAGAAGCGACGTACGGGACCGGCTGGTGCCGCCGTACGCCGAGCCCAGTCCGCGGCTGTGGGCGGCGCTCGGCTTCTCGCCCGCCCTCGTCGACCGCATCAACCGCTGGTCCGGCTGGGGCGGCCCGCTGCTGGTCACGCTGCTGGCGGGCGCGATGCGCTTCTACCACCTGGGCAGCCCCAAGGCGGTGATATTCGACGAGACGTACTACGCGAAGGACGCGTGGGCGCTGGTCCATCGCGGCTTCGAGGTCAACTGGGACAAGAACGCCAACGACCTGATCCTCCAGCACAATGGGCATGTCCCGATCCCGACCGACGCGGCCTATGTCGTGCACCCGCCGGTCGGCAAGTACGTCATCGGCCTCGGCGAGCTGATCTTCGGCTTCAACCCCTTCGGCTGGCGCTTCATGACGGCGCTGCTGGGCACCCTCGCGATCCTGCTGCTGTGCCGCATCGGCCGCCGCCTGTTCCGCTCCACGTTCCTGGGCTGCGTGGCGGGCGTCATGATGTCGCTCGACGGCCTGGCCTTCGTGATGGCCCGCACCTCGCTGCTCGACGGCGTCCTGATGTTCTTCGTGGTGGCCGCGTTCGGCTGCCTGCTGCTTGACCGGGACAGGGCCCGGGCGAGACTCGCGGCGGCGCTACCGGTCGACTCCGACGGCCGGGTCCGCCCCGACGCCCACATCGCGGACACCCTCTCCCTCGGCTGGCGCCCCTGGCGCTGGATGGCCGGCCTGACGCTCGGCCTCGCGATGGCCACCAAGTGGAACGGCATGTTCTACGCCGCCGCCTTCGTCGTGATGGCCGTCCTCTGGGACGTCGGCTCCCGCAAGGTGGCGGGCGCGAGCAAGCCGTACACGGCGGTCCTCAAGCACGACGTAGGCCTCGCCTTCATCTCCACCGCCCCCGTGGCGATCTCGGTCTACGTGCTCTCCTGGCTCGGCTGGATCCTCTCCCCCGCGAACGGCACCGGCGGCTACTTCCGCAACTGGGCCGCCACCGACGGCAAGGGCGGCTTCTGGAGCCAGTTCATGCCGGACTGGGTACGCAGCCTGTGGCACTACGAGCACGAGGTCTACGAGTTCAACGTCGGCCTGCACTCGCCCCACACGTACATGTCCAACCCCTGGAGCTGGCTGGTCGACGGCCGCCCGGTCTCCTACTTCTACGAGTCCCCGTCCCCGGGTTCGGCCGGCTGCCCGGTGAGCGCGGGCGAGAAGTGCGCCCGCGAGGTCCTCGCCATCGGCACCCCCTCCTCTGGTGGGCCGCCTGCTTCGCCCTCCTCTACGTCCTCTGGCGCTGGGCCTTCCGCCGCGACTGGCGCGCGGGCGCGATCGCCTGCGGCGTGGCGGCCGGCTACCTCCCTGGTTCATGTACCAGGACCGCACGATCTTCTTCTTCTACTCCATCGTCTTCCTCCCGTTCCTGTGCCTGGCGGTAGCGATGCTGATCGGCGCGGTCATCGGCCCACCTGGCTCCAGCGACACCCGCCGGGTGACGGGCGCGGTGGGCGCGGGCGTACTCGTCCTCCTGGTCACCTGGAACTTCATCTACTTCTGGCCGCTGTACACGGGGACGGCGATTCCCATCGACCAGTGGCGGTCGAGGATGTGGCTGGACACCTGGGTGTAGCTGGTTGGGCAGAGGTCCGTGACCGGGGCCGTTGTCAGTCCCTGGTCGTAGCCTTCAGTCATGCGCAAAGGTGCCATCACACAGGACTCGGTACTCAAAGCCATCGCCGAGTACGACCAGTTGGGCAGGACAGAGTTCCTCGCGAAGTACGGCTACGGCGAGTCCGTTTCGTATGTCCTCGTGCATGAGGGCGGGTGGTACGACTCAAAGCCATCGCCGGCGTAGCACACCAGTGGGACCACGGGCGAGCGCTGCTTCCGGAGGAGTTCAGCGGCGGCAAGGACCATGCAGTGGCCTGGCTCAAGAAAGCCGGGTTCAAGGTCAAGGCCGTCACGAACCCTGACTGGGCACGGGATGAGATCATCCTGGCCTGTCAGCTGGTAATGGCCAACGACTGGAAGGGACTTGACGCGAACGACCTGCGCGTCGTCGAGTTGTCCGGCCTCCTCCAGTTGATGCCGATTCACTCCAAGGCCGACCGCAACGAAAAGTTCCGCAACCCGAACGGAGTGGCCCGCAAGACCTTCGACATCGCCACCCGGCATCCGGATTACCCGGGCAAGCCCATTAACGGCGGAGCTCTCGATGTCGCCGTACTGAACGACTTCCTCGTCAAGCCTGCAGAGATGACCGAGGTGGCCCAGCTCATCCGGCAGGGCATCACCACGGGCGACCTCCAGAGCCTCCCGTCGGACGAAGACGAGGCACTGGACGACTACAGCGCACCCGAGGGACGGCTCCTGCTGCGCCGCCACTTGAGCCGGGAGCGGAACAGGTCTCTGCGCAAGAAGAAGATCGCCTCGGTGCTGCGGCAGGGCGGACGGCTGACCTGCGAGGCGTGCGGCTTCGACTTCGAAGAGGTCTACGGCGAGCGAGGTGACGGCTATATCGAGTGCCACCACGTCGTCCCGCTGCACGAGGCCGGCGAGGGCCGCACCAGACTCAGCGACCTCGCCCTCATCTGCGCCAACTGCCACCGGATGATCCACCGCCAGGCGCCCTGGCCCACGCCGAGCGAACTCCGGGCACTCATCGAAACCCGCAGGGCAGGCCAGCACCGCATCCCCGTCCCGCGGCAGAGCGCGCAAGCTGCCGGAGACCCAGCCAACGCCGCGTAGCGCGGGACCGGCTGACGGCCCCCAACCCCCGCCCCAGGTTGCCCGGTATCTCCCAGCGTTCGCCGTACGTTCACATACGTGGAGCCACGGGTGGCGTGATTCAGTCACCTGATCTCTGTTAGGACAACAAAGGCAACACCCCTCACAGCTTTCCCCCCCACGCCACTTACAGTCGAAGGAGTGATAACGGGGAGGGACAGGGGCATGCGCAAGGGGTGAAGGCCACCGTCATCGGCGGTGTGTTCGCCGTGATGGTGGGTGGAGCGGGGTACGGGGCGTTCAACCTCGTGTCCGCGGTGGGGGTTCGGACGGCGTGGGCGGCGTCGGTGGGGCCCCGGCCAAGAAGACCGGGCCGCCCAGCGGCAGTGAGGTCAAGGAGACGGCGAAGAAGTTCTTCGCGGCCTGGGAGAGCGGCGAGGCCGTGTCCGCCGCGTCGTACACGAACAACGACGCCGCCGCCGACCCCGTCCTGGAGTCGTACGGCGGAGCGGGTCACCTCACGAAGGTGAAGATCACGCCCGGTACGACGACGGGCGCCACCGTGCCGTTCACGGTGAAGGCGACGGTGTCGTACAAGGGCATCGACAAGCCGCTGACCTACCGGAGCCGGTTGACGGTCGTGCGCGGAGAGACCACCGGGCGGGCCCTCGTCGACTGGCAACCCTCCATCGTGTACCCGGAGTTGAAGACCGGCGACACCTTCGTCACCGGCGAGTCCGAGAGCCCGGCGATCGAGGCCGTGGACCGGAACGGATCGGTGCTGACGAAGGAGAAGTACCCGTCGCTCGGCCCGATCCTGGACGAGCTGCGCGCGAAGTACGGCGCCAAGGCGGGCGGCACCCCGGCATCGAGCTGGCGATCAAGCACCCCGTCGCGGACTCCGCCGACACCGCGCTGCTGACCCTGGAGAAGGGCAAGGCCGGCAAGGTCCGCACGACGCTCAGCGCGAGCGCGCAGGCCGCCGCCGAGCAGGCCGTGCTGAAGTACACGGAGTCGTCGGTCGTGGCCGTGCAGCCGAGCACCGGCCAGATCCTGGCGGTCGCCAACAACCGCAACGACGGCTTCAACGCCGCGTTCCTCGGCCAGTTGGCACCCGGCTCCACGATGAAGATCATCAGCGCCGCCACGCTCATCGACAACGACATCACCAGCATGACCGGCGCGGCGCCCTGTCCGCCCACCGCCACCTGGCAGAGCCAGACCTTCCACAACCTGGAGGGCCTGTCGCCGGACGAGGGCGCGACGCTCGCCGACAGTTTCGCCCGCTCCTGCAACACGGCGTTCGTGAAGTTCGCCGACTCGGTCAAGGTGGACTCGCTGACCAAGGAGGCCGAGGACCGCTTCGGACTCGGCCGGGACAACTGGAAGACCGGCATCCCGTCCTTCGACGGCTCGGTCCCCGCGTCCGGCGGCCCGGACACCGCGGCCAACCTGATCGGCCAGGGCCAGGTGCAGATGAGCCCGCTGAACATGGCGTCGGTGACGGCGACCGCGAAGACGGGCACGTTCCGCCAGCCGGTGCTCGTCTCACAGACCCTCGACGACCGCCAACTGGCCACCGCCCGGGGCCTGTCGGCGAGTACGTCGGCCCAGCTGCGGGCGATGATGAACCGCACCGCGACCACCGGCACCGCCGCCGGCATCATGTCGGGTCTGAGCGGCAGCATCGGCGCGAAGACGGGGTCGGCCGAGGTGGACGGGCAGTCGAAGTCGAACAGCTGGTTCACCGGCTACCGCGACGACGTCGCCGCGGCGGCGATGACACAGGACGGCGGCCACGGCATCGACGCCGCCGGCCCGATCGTCCGGGCCGTCCTGGCGGCGGGTGGCTGAACTCACCCCCGTGAGACGGGAACTCACCCGCACAGGACGGGACTCTAGGGTGTGCCCCGTCGTTGGGGTGTGTGAGGGCTGAGGGCCGGGACGGCGGGGCCCAAGGGAATTCGCGGAGGATCGGGAACTGTGGGCACGAGGGGCAAGAGAAGGCGCGTACCCGAGAAGCGCAAGGCCAGACCGGCCGTGGTCGGCGGGGTGATCGCCGCGGCGGTCGTCGGCGCGGGCGTCGGCGCCTACGCGCTGTACGACGGCGGCGCGTCCGCCGAGGCGCGCCCGTCGAGCTCCGCCGACCACAAGGCGATCAAGACGGGCCCCCTGTCGGCGACCGAGGTGCAGACGACCGCGCAGCGGTTCCTCGCCGACTGGCAGCAGGGCAAGGTCGCCCGGGCCGCCGCGACGACGGACAGGGCGACGGCGGCCACCGCCCTGCTCACCGGGTACACGAAGAACGCCCACATGCAGGGCATCACCGTCACCGAGGGCGCCCGCACCGGCGCCAAGGTTCCCTTCTCCGTCAAGTGCACGGTGTCGTACAAGGGCATCAACAAGCCCATGACGTACGCGAGTTCACTCACGGTCGTGCGCAGCACGAAGGACGGCAAGCCGTACGTCTCCTGGCACGCCTCCGTCGTCCACCCGGACCTCGCGGACGGCGACGCCCTGGTCACGGGCGAGTCCGGCACCCCGCCGATCAAGGCCTACGACCGCGACGGCGGCGAGCTGACGGCGGCCAAGTACCCGTCCCTGGGCTCGGTGTTGGACGGGCTGCGGGAGAAGTTCGGAAAGAAGGCGGGCGGCAAGGCGGGCATCGAGCTGCGGGTGATCCGGGGCAAGCAGTCCAAGGAGTCCGACAAGACGCTGCTGGAACTGAGCAAGGGCACACCGGGCAAGGTGAAGACGACGCTCAGCCCGACGCTCCAGGCGGCGGCCGAGACACAGGTCGGCAAGCAGAAGAACTCCTCGGTCGTCATGATGCGCCCCTCGACCGGCGAGATCCTGGCCGTGGCGAACGCCTCGCACGGCTTCAACGTGGCGTTCCAGGGCTCCCTCGCCCCCGGTTCCACGATGAAGATCGTGACGTCGACGATGCTCTTCGAGAAGAACCTCATCACCCCGGACGCGTCCCACCCCTGCCCCAAGACGTACAAGCTGGCGGGCTGGACCTTCCACAACGACGACGACTCGGAGATCAAGAAGGGCACGTTCAAGATGGCCTTCGGGGCGTCCTGCAACAACGCCTTCATCAACTTCGCGCCCAAGCTGTCCGACAGTGACCTGACGACGGAGGCCCAGCAGGTCTACGGCCTCGGCATGAACAACTGGTCCATCGGCGTCCCCACCTTCGACGGCTCGGTCCCGGTGCAGAGCGGCGCGCAGATGGGCGCCTCGCTGATCGGCCAGGGCGGGGTCCGCATGAACCCGCTGAACATGGCGTCGGTGGCCGCGACGGTCGACACGGGCACCTTCCACCAGCCGTACCTGGTCTCGCCGACGGTCGACAACCGCACGATCGCGAAGGCGTCGCGCTCGATGTCGTCGGCGACCCAGGCCAAGCTGAAGGAGGTCATGAAGTACACGGCGGACTACGGCACGGCGGCCCAGGCGATGTCCGGGCTCGGTCCCGACTACGGCGCGAAGACCGGCTCCGCGGAGGTCGACGGCCAGAAGAAGCCCAACGGCTGGTTCACCGCGTACAAGGGCGACCTCGTCGCCGCGGGCGTCGTCCAGGCGGGCGGCCACGGCGGCGACACGGCGGGCCCGATCGTGGCGGCCCTGCTCAAGCTGGGTGCCGGCCTCGGCGGCTGAACCGACCAAGCCTGCCCGACCGAGCCTGCCCGACCGACCGGCCCAACCGACCGGCCCTGCTGAGCCCCTGATCCGCTACGGCTGCGAGGCTCAGCTCGCGACCGGAGTGGTGGCCATGTAGGTGCGGCGCAGGAAGCGCATGATCGTCTTCGTCTCGAACTGGACGACGGAGACGCCCTGTTCGGAGTGGAACTCGACCACGGCCTGCACTCGCCCGCACGGCCACACCCGCACCTCGCCGCTGCCGGCCGGGGACCGCAGTCCCTGCTCCAGCAGGGCCCGGTCGAAGGTCCATTCGTGCGGTCCCGGGAGACCGATGCGGACGGCTCGGGGGTCGGATTCGGGGTCGTACCGCAGGACGACGGGGACCGCGTCAGCATCCAGCCGGTCCACGTCCTCGTCGGTGACGATATGGGCTCGCGCGTACTGTTCGACTACGGACATCGGGCGGCCCCTTACGCTGAGTGACCTGTGTGAAAGCTATGCATCCGCTTCCACTACCCAAATGTCGCACATTTTCCCGGGAGCGCCCGTCGGGGCGACAGATCTCACATTCCGGAGCGACCACGTTTCACTTCGGAGCGGCCTCATTCCACAAGTGCCTGGCTCTTGCAAAGCACTCGCAATAACCATCTAAAATCATTCCGTGCATGTGCCTGACGGATTCATCGACGCCCCCATATCCGCCGCGACCGGCGTGGTCGCCGCCGGCGCCATCGCCGTGAGCCTGCGCGGTGCCCGCCGCGAACTCGACGAACGGACGGCGCCGCTGGCCGGCCTGGTCGCCGCGTTCATCTTCGCCGTACAGATGCTGAACTTCCCGGTCGCGGCCGGCACCAGCGGCCACCTCCTCGGCGGGGCGCTGGCCGCGATCCTCGTCGGCCCCTACACCGGCGTCCTCTGCGTCTCGGTCGTCCTGCTCATGCAGGGCATCCTCTTCGCGGACGGCGGTCTGACCGCGCTCGGCGTGAACATCACCGACATGGCGATCACGACGACGGTCGTGGCCTACGTCGTCTTCCGCGCCCTGGTCAAGATCCTCCCGCACAGCCGCCGCTCGATCACCGCCGCGTCGTTCGTGGCGGCCCTGCTATCGGTCCCGGCCGCCGCCCTCGTCTTCACCCTCCTCTACGCCCTCGGCGGCGGCACCACCGACGTCTCCCTCGGCAAGGTCGCCACCGCGATGATCGGCGTCCACGTCCTCATCGGCATCGGCGAGGCCGCGATCACCGCGCTGACGGTCGGCGCCGTGATCGCCGTACGCCCGGATCTCGTGCACGGCGCGCGCGGTCTGGAGCAGCGCCTCAAGCTGCGCGTGGACGGCGAACTCGTGGACGCGCCACGGCCGTTGAAGCCGGTCGCCGCCCGGGACACCTCGCGCCGGAAGCTGTGGGTCGGCGGGCTGGTCGCGTCCCTCGTCCTCGCCGGTTTCGTCAGCTTCTACGCGTCCTCGAACCCTGACGGCCTGGAGAAGGTCGCCGCCGACCAGGGCATCGACCGGCAGACGAAGGAGCACGCCTCGGCGGACTCCCCGCTCGCGGACTACGGCGTGCGCGACGTCGAGGACGCCCGGCTGTCCGGGGCCTCGCGGGCGTGATCGGCGTGGGGGTGACGGTCGTCGCGGGCACCGGCGTGTTCTGGGCGGTCCGCAAGCGCCGTAGTACCTCCCAGGTGGCGTGACATGGGCGCGGGCCACGCCCACCGCCTCTACCGGCACGGCCACTCCCCGTCCACGCGCTGCCGCCGCACACCAAACTGGCCGCCGTCTTCGGCTTCGTGGTGGTCGTGGTGTCGACCCCGCGCGAGGCGATGTGGGCGTTCGGGCTGTACGCCGTGCTGCTCGCGTGCGTCGCGTACACGGCCCGCGTCCCCGCGGGCTTCCTGCTGCGCCGCCTGCTGATCGAGGTCCCGTTCGTGGCGTTCGCGGTGCTGATGCCCTTCGTGGCGGAGGGCGACCAAGTCACCGTCCTGGGCTTGCAGTTGAGCGTGAACGGCCTGTGGGGCGCGTGGAACGTCCTCGCCAAGGGCACCCTGGGCGTGGCCGCGTCCGTCCTCCTCGCCTCGACCACCGAACTCCGCGAACTCCTCCTGGGCCTGCAGCGGTTGAAGCTCCCGCCCCTCCTCGTCCAGATCGCGTCGTTCATGATCCGCTACGGCGATGTCATCACCGACGAGATGCGGCGGATGCGGATCGCCCGCGAGTCACGGGGTTTCGAGGCCCGGGGCGTCCGCCACTGGGGCGTGCTCGCGAAGTCGGCGGGCGCGCTGTTCATCCGCTCCTACGAACGCGGGGGAGCGGGTCCATCTCGCCATGGTGAGCCGGGGTTACGCGGGCTCCATGCCGGTGATCGACGAGGTGACCGCGTCCCGGGCGCAGTGGTCGTACGCCCTCGCTCTCCCCTGTGCCGCCCTCGTCGTATGCCTACTGGGATGGACGCTGTGACCCCCTCGCTCGAAGTGGCCGGACTGGCCTTCGCCTATCCCGACGGCCAACAGGCCCTGTTCGGCGTCGACTTCACCGTCGGGCGCGGTGAACGCGTCGCGCTGCTCGGTCCGAACGGCGCCGGCAAGACCACCCTCGTCCTGCACCTCAACGGCATCCTCACGGCCGGCGCCGGCACGGTGACGGTGGCCGGACTCCCGGTCGGCAAGCGGCACATGGCGGAGATCAGGCGCCGGGTCGGCATCGTCTTCCAGGACCCGGACGACCAGCTCTTCATGCCGACGGTCCGCGAGGACGTGGCGTTCGGCCCGGCGGCGGCCGGGATGAAGGGCGCCGAGCTGGAGCAACGGGTGCGTACGGCACTGGAGTCGGTCGGCATGGCGGACTTCGCGGACCGTCCCCGCACCACCTCTCGTTCGGGCAGCGGCGGCGCGTGGCCGTGGCGACCGTGCTGGCGATGGAGCCGGAGATCCTCGTCCTCGACGAGCCCTCCTCCAACCTCGACCCCGCCTCGCGCCGCGAACTGGCCGACATCCTGCGGTCGTTGGACGTCACGGTCCTCATGGTCACGCATGACCTGCCGTACGCCTTGGAGCTGTGCCCGCGGGCGCTGGTCCTCAGCGAGGGCGTCATCGCCGCGGACGGGAAGACCGGCGAAGTCCTCGCCGACGACGAGCTGATGCGCGCGCATCGCCTGGAGTTGCCCTTCGGGTTCGACCCGCGGTCCGTGACAATGGGCGCGTGACGAACGAGGACCACACCGAGGCCGGGTCGCTGCTCCTCGACGAGCAGCTGTGCTTCGCGCTGTACGCGGCCCAGCGGGCGCTGACGGCCGCGTACCGCCCGCTCCTCGACGAGCTGGGGCTGACCTATCCGCAGTACCTCGTCCTCCTCGTCCTCTGGGAGCGCGGCGAGACCCCGATCAAGGACCTGGCGACCGCCCTGCACCTCGACTACGGCACGCTGTCCCCGCTGCTGAAGCGCCTGGAGTCGGCGGGTCTCGTCCACCGCGAGCGGGCGGCGCACGACGAGCGCTCGGTGCTGGTCGCGTGCACGGAGCGCGGTACGGCGCTCAGGGGCGCGCGGCGACTGTCCCCGGCGCGCTGCTCGCGGCGACGGAACTGGAGATGCCCGAGTTCAGGCGGCTGCGGGCGGAGCTGTGGCGGCTCGCGGAGCGCGCGGAGGCGGCGGCCGAAAGGGCTCGCTGACCGGCCGACCTCGGGTTACCGGCGGTTCGTACCCCCTGGCAGGCAGGGGCGTACTACCGGTCAGTATCTTGTGCACGATGTAGTTGCGCGCTCTCGTGTTTCCGTCCCTGGGGAGGTCCCGCCATGACCGACGACACCGCTGACACCGCTGTCGACACCCGCCCGACGAAGATCATGTACGTCGCCGAGGCCACCGCCCACGGCGGCCGGGAGGGCTTCGTCAGCAGCCAGGACGGCCAGCTCGCCCTCCAGGTCGCGATGCCCCCGGCGCTGGGCGGCGACGGCAACGGCACCAACCCCGAGCAGCTCTTCGCGGCCGGCTACAGCTCCTGCTTCCACAACGCGCTGGTCCTGGTCGGCCGTAGGGCGGGCTTCGACCTGACCGGTTCGACGGTCGCCGCCAAGGTCGGCATCGGCCCCAACAAGCAGCGCGGCTACGGCCTCGCGGTCGCCCTGAGCGTGTCCCTGCCGGTCCTCGACCAGGGCATCGCGGCGAAGCTGGTGGAGGCGGCGCACGAGGTCTGCCCGTACTCGAACGCGACCCGCGGGAACATCGACGTGACGATCCTGCTTGGGTGAAAGAGGAGAACGGTACGGCGGAACATTCGGGACGGGGAGCGCGGGCGTGGACGTGAACGGGTTGGTGGCCGAGGGCTTCGAGCCGGTCAGGGAGGCGTTCGCGGCCAACTTCGAGGTGCGCGGCGACCGGGGCGCGGCCGTGACCGTGTACCGGCACGGGCACCGGGTCGTGGACCTCTGGGCGGGCACGAAGGACGTCGACGGCACCGCTCCGTGGGAGCAGGGCACGGCTCAGATCGTGCGCTCGGCGACGAAGGGTGTGGCGGCGGCCGCCCTCCTGCTGCTCGCACAGCGCGGGCAGGTGGACCTGGACGCTCCGGTCGGCGAGTACTGGCCGGAGTACAAGGCGGCGGGCAAGGAGCACACCCTCGTGTGGCATCTGCTCGCGCACCGCGCCGGCGTGCCGGTGCTGGACCGTCCGCTGACCCCGGACGAGGCGGCCGACCCGGCGTTCAGCGCGGCGGCGGTGGCGGCGCAGGCACCGGTGTGGGAACCGGGCGCGGACCACGGGTACCACGCGCAGACGTACAGCTGGCTGACCGGTGAGCTGGTCCGCCGGGTGACGGGCCGGTCGATCGGGGCGTGGATCGCGGAGGAGATCGCCGGACCGGTCGGGGCGGAACTGTGGGTGGGCCTGCCGGCGGCTCGGGCGGACCGGTGGGCCGGGTCGCGCGGCTGGACACCCCGGCGACGGACCCGGGCGTCCTCCGCACCCGCCCCAAGCGCTCGGTCTCCGAGGCGTACGCGGACCCCGACTCCCTCACCCGGCGGGCGTTCGGGGCGATCACGCCGATGCCGGACGAGAACGACCCGGCGTACCGGGCGGCTCAGCTCCCCGCGTCGAACGGCATCGCGACGGCGGACGGACTGGCCCGCGTCTACGCGTCGCTGATCGGTGAAGTCGACGGCGGGACAAGGCTGTTCACCCCGGAGACGATGCGGCTGGCGCGCACGGAGCGCTCATCGGGCCCGGACCGCGTCCTCGTCATCAGCACCCGCTTCGGCCTGGGCTACATGCTGCACGGCAGCGCGTCCCCGCTCCTCTCGGAGACGTCCTTCGGCCACCCGGGCCGGGGCGGCGCGCTGGGCTTCGCGGACCCCGAGGCGGGCATCGCGTTCGGCTATGTCACGAACGGTTTCCGCAAGAGCGTGACGGCGGACCCGAGGGCACAGGCTCTGGTGCGGGCGGTCCGCGCCTCCCTCATGTAGCACACTGGTACGACCACGGCAGCCGCCACCACCGCTGCCGTTCACGGCCGACGGGCAGGAGAGAGACATGCGCTGCTGCCTCTCCGCTCCCCTCGCGAGCCTCGCCGCCCTCCCCACGCCCTACGACGTCCTGCGCTCCGGCGCCCTCCTCGTCCCCGCCCTGCTGCGTGCCGCTCCCCCGCTGGGCCGGGGCCGCTCCCTGGCCGCCGTCCACCTGGAACTGGTCACGCTCACCGAGGACCGCGCCATCGTCACCTGGCACACCCGGAGCCCGGGCACCGACGACGGCCTCGGCCATATGCTCCCCGCGGTCACGGAGGGCGAGGTCGTCTACGGCACCCACCCGGCCCACCTCAACCGCACCGCCGCCGAGGACCGGCCCACCGCGCACCACCAGGTGGAACTGACCGGTCTGGAACCGGGGCAGACGTACTACTACCGGGCGCGTTCGCGGGGCGTCCCCGCCGTACCGACTCCGCTGCACCACGTGCGGGGCAACGCGGTCGGCACCTCCGGCACGGTTTCGGGGGCTCGCGGACCGGCACGTACTCCTTCACCACGCCCCAACCCCCGCCCGGCAGACACCTGTTGTCGATCGCCCTCTGCAACGACCTGCACCTCGGCGAGACCACCGCGGGGCTGGTCTCCGGGGTCCCCGGCATGCGCGGGATATCGCAGGCGGCGGGTCTCGGGGCCTACCCGAGGAGATCATGAGCCGGGCCCTGGTCGAGGAGGCCCGGCGGCGCGGTGCGGACGTGCTGCTGGCGGCCGGGGACCTCTCGGCGGGCGGAGGGCCGCGGGACGTGGCCACGGCGCGGCGCATCCTGGACGGCTTCGGGACGCTCGGCCGGGACTACCTCGTCGTACGCGGCAACCACGACCGCCCACCGGTCCACTGGGCCGACCCCTTCGGCGACACGTTCACCACCACCGGCACCCCGGCTACTTCGCCCACGACCTCGGCGGGCTGCGCGTCCTCGGCCTCGACACCTACCACAAGGCGGGCCACGGCGGCGACGCGGGCGGCCTGGGCGCCGAGCAACTGTCGTGGTTCCAGGCGCAGTTGAGGGCGGAACCGGAGCGGCCGACGCTCGTCTTCGGCCACCATCCACTGACGGTACGGGACTCCGTGTTCCCGGTGACGCGGGGCCAGAGCCTCGACCGGAGGCAGGCCCGTGCGATCGTCGACGCGTACGTCTCGGCGCCGGGTGTCTTCCTGCACCACGCGGGCCACACCCACCGGAACAAGCGGACCGTCCTGAACCGGGCCCCGCACGTCGTCCAGCAGGAGGTCACCGCCGCCAAGGACTACCCCGGCGGTTTCTCCCTGCTGCGGATCCACTCCGGCGGCTACGCCCTCAACCACTACAAGGCCGGTGCCGCCGAGGCCCGCGAGTGGGGCGAGCGCGCCCGGCGCGTGGCGGGCGGGCTGTGGCCGCACCACGCGCTGGGCCGCTCGGCCACGGACCGCAACAGCGTCCGCGCCCATGACCTGTCCGGTGTCGTGCCCCGTCAGCCGTCGGACTCCGACGACGGGAGGTAGGCGCCGGGCACGTCGTTCGGGGCGTAGACCTTCTTGTCCCCGGGGTACGGCTCGGTCCAGTTGTGGGTCTGGTACCAGGTGTAGCGGTTCATCTGGGTGGGGTTGGCGTAGTCGGGCACGGCGTGGGGCCCTGTCAGCCGCTGGTGCGAGGCCCAGGTCTTCCACTGCGCGGCGAGCCGCTGCTCGGCCTGCGGCACCGCGACGGAGGTCGGCGCTGCCGCCGCCCTGGTGTCCTGGGCCGCCGGGGTGTCCGAGCCGCAGGACGGCTGGGGTTCACGCCGAGGGTCAGCGAGGTGCGGTTGGGCACCGCCGTGAACGGGGTGTCGTCCGCCTTGCCTGTGAACGCCCCGTACATCGGGGTGGCCGCGCTGTCGAGCTGGTTCATCGGGTGGATGCCGAGGATCTGCTCGACGGTGCGCACCATGGTGATCTGCGAGTAGTAGTGGTTGTCGACCGTGCCGTGCTCGGCGTACGGGCTGATGACCTGGACCGGGGCGCGGTGCCCGTCGACGTGGTCGAGGCCGGCCTGGGAGTCGTCCTCGACGACGAAGATCGCCGAGTCCTTCCAGTACGTGCTGTGGGTGATCTCGTCGACCATCCGGCCGACCGCGAGGTCGTTGTCGGCGACCTCGGCGGCGGCGTTGGCCGGGCCGCCGGTGTGGTCGTTGGAGAACCAGAACATGTTCAGGTTCGCCGGGCCGTTCTTCTCGAAGTCCTGCTTCCAGATCTGCTCTTTGTAGATGTCCGGCACGTCGAGGTCGAACAGCGGGAAGCCCTGCACCGACACGTCGTTGAGGGAGGGGATCGCCGACCCCGTCTTGATCGGGTAGGCGGTCCGCGCCCCCGTCGCGGCCATGTTCTTGCTGTCGCAGTACAGGTTCTGCCAGTTCGCGCCGGCCGGCTTGGTCTCCAGGGACTGGAACTCGCCGAAGTCCTTGACGCTCTTCCCGGCCGCCTGCGCGCCGGTCCAGATGAAGCCGGACTTCTGGTGGCCCAGCACGTCGTTCTCGGTGTCGTAGCTGCGCGTGTACTCGCCGGCCGAGGACTCGGTGTACTCCGGGTTGTCCGACTGCATCAGCCAGTTGTGGCCCTCGGCGGAGTTGGTGCCGATGTCGTAGAAGTTGTCGTAGAGCCCGAACTGCTCGGCCAGCGCGTGCTGGTTGGGCGTCACGTTCTCGCCGAACTGGGTGAGCGAGGCGTCGCCGTCGCCCTGCGGGAGGTCGCCGTAGACCTGGTCGTAGGTACGGTTCTCCTTGACCAGCAGGAAGACGTGTTTGATCGTCGAGGGGTCGCCGATGCGGGTCGGGACCGGGACGGCCTTCGCGTGGCTCTTGTTCCTGGCGGTGGTGACGGAGCCGGGTGTCCAGCCGTTCTGCTTGAAGACCTTGGCGGTCTGGGACCTGATGGTGAGGTCGCTCGGCAGCGTGAACCGCGTCAGGCTCGACGTCGTGTCATGGGTGTTGTGGCCGGCGGCGTCGGGGCGGCGCGCGTCCACACCACGGGTGTTGGAGACGACGACCTGCTTGCCGACGGTGGTGATCTCCGAGGGGAAGTAGTCCGTGGGGAGCAGGCCGACGTAGCGGGCGGGCTGCTGCGGGGAGGTGTAGCGGTAGACGGCGACCGCGTTGGCCCGGCCGAGCGTCACCAGCAGGCGGCCGTCGCCCGGTGAGGGTCACGGCGTTGGGCTCGTAGCCGACCGACGCCTCGGGCCACGGCTGGGTGGCGATGGTCTGGACGACCTTGCCCTTGCGGGTGTCGATGACCGAGACGCTGTTGTCGGCGGTGTTGGTGACGAACACCGTGCCGTTCTTCGCGTACACGGCGGTCGGGTGCAGTCCTACGTCGATGGTTCCCACGGCGGCTGCCGGGTTCGCCGTGTCGATGACGCTGACCGTGCCGGTGGTGCTGGCGCCGGTCTTCGGGTTGGCGACGACGTCGGTGCCGTAGGAGTTGATGGTGGTGTCGCCGGGCCTCGCCGGGCGTCCGCCCTCGTTGCTGACGTACAACGTGCCGCCGACCAGGGCGATGCCACGCGGGGCGTTGCCGACTGCCCAGCTCTGCTTGATGGTTCCGGTCGCCGTGTCGATGGCGACGACCTTGTTCTGGCCGTTGACCGCCGAGTACACGGTGGAGCCGTCCGCCGAGAACACGGCCGCGCCCACGAGGGCCTGCTTGGTGCCGTCGGCTGCTATCGGCACGGCGGTCGGAGCGGAGAGGGTGCCGTCGGCGGCTACCGTGAACTTCGTGTAGCCGTTCGCCTGTCCGAGCCACAGCTGCTTGCCGTCGGGCGAGTAGGCCGGGCCCTCCTGGCCCACGGCCGCGCTGCCGATGCGCGGGTCGTCCGCCGCGTTGGTGCCGATCTTCTGCTTGACCTGCCCGGTCGCGAGGTCCATGACGATCAGCGAGGCGTCCCCGTCGGTGACCGAGGCCGCGAGGTGGGTGCCGTCCGGGCTGACCGTGGACGACATGATCTTGCCGTCGTTGACGACGGTACGGCTGCCGTACGGCTTGATGTACTGGTCGCTGGAGATGACCTGGCCGTTCGCCGTGGTCTGGCCGACCTGCTGGGTGCCGAACCGGTACGTCGAGGCGACCGCGGTGCCCGTGACACCGAGGGCGACGGCGATACCGGTCGTCACCAGCACGGCCCGGCGGCCGACGCGTCTGCCGAGGAGGTTGACCTGCTCCTTCTCCTGGACCCGGCGTTGCCGTGTTACCTGCATGGGTCTATCCCTTCGAGGTGGTGTCGAGCAGGTCGACGTTGCCGTCGAACTGCCAGAGCGGGTTCGGGGTGTCCCCGGTCGAAGTCCGCACCAGGAAGTAGCCGTTGACTTCCTTCGGCCCGTCGCCGTCGGCCACGTACCGTCCGTCCGGGCCGATGTCGAGCTGGTAGATCGCCGTCCCCGTGACCGCGACACCGGGGAGGTGCCAACTCACCACGCAGCGCCAGTCGTTGCCGGGCCCTTCCTGGGCGGCCTGCCCGTCGCTCTTGGTACAGGCCGCCGAGGTCCGCAGCTGCGCCTCGGTGACGGCGGGGCGGTGCAGCTGGCCGGTCTGCATGCGGTAGAGGTGGGCGAAGGCGGTGGCGAGGGACCGCTGGACCTTGTCCTGCGCGATCCCGGAACCCGTCGAGGGGTGGCCACGGCGACCACTCCGACGGTGAGGGCGGTCAGCGCGGCGAGCGGCAGCAGGCCGACGGTGAGCGCGCGGCGCCCGGACCCGTCGTAGGCCGGATTGGTGAAGTCCCGCCGTACGAACAGGAGACAGGCCAGTGCGGTGGCGAGGGCGGCCCACGCCAGGCTGACCGTGACGCCGGTGAGGAGCGGGGCGAGCTGGGCGGGACTGGTGAACAGGCCGTTCCAGGAGATGAAGGCATAGCCGGGCAGGGCGAGGCGGACGGCCACCGGCAGCGGCAGCATCTGGGCGACCTGCATCGCGAGCGCGACCAGCGGGGGCAGCAGCAGCCCCATCGGGGACCGTCCCAGCGCGACCGATCCGAGGAGTCCGATCGCGGCGAGGGCCAGGGTCGGGGCGAGCGCGCAGAGCCACGCGAGCAGCACCCGGCCGGCGGCGTCCCCGGCGCCAGCAGATGACCGTCGAGACCGACCAACTGCCGGTTCCCTACGGCCAGTAGCCCGCCGACCATGCTGGAACCGACCAGCCCCGCCACCAGCATCAGGATGACGGTGAGACTGGCGAGGGCCTTCGCCGCGAAGATCCGCCGGGGCGAGCGGACCGCCACCAGCAGATGACGCCAGGTACCGTGCCGGTCCTCGGCGGCGAACACGTCACCGGCGACCACCGAGGTCAGGACCGGCAGCGCCCAGGTGCCCGCGAACCCCAGCACCACCAGCGGCCCGGCCCAGCCCGTGGCGAGCATCCAGCGCCCGAAGAGCGTGTCGGAGGGCAGCGTGCTCTGCTGGCTCACCCCGGCGACGAAGAGCGCGGGGGCGACCCAACAGGCCAGTACCAGCAGCCGTATCCGCCACTGCGAGACGAGCTTGACCAGTTCGAAGCGGTAGGCGCGGGCGACCGGAACACGCCGGGTGACGGCGGCGGGCCGTATGTCGGTGGCGGTCATTCCGCGTGCTCCCGGCGCTCGGTGAGGGCGAGGAACGCTGCCTCAAGTGGCGATACGACAGGGGCGAGTTCACGCACCGCGACCCCCGACCGCACCAGTCCGGCGACGAGTTCATCGAGGGCGGGCACCAACGCCCGTACGACGAGCACCTCGTTGTCCTGCTGGACGCCGTCGAGGACGCGTATCCCGGCCGTGCCGTCGGCCTGACGGCGTGCGGCTTCCGGGTCGGACGTCCGCAGCCGGTAGTCGAGTTCACGGTTCTCGGCGGCGAGCTTGTTCAGCGGCCCGGAGAACACCACGCGTCCGGTGTCGAGGATGGTGACCTCGGCGCACAACGCCTCCAGGTCGTCCATGTGATGGCTGGAGAGCACCACGCTCGTGCCCTCCGCGGCGAGCCGGTTGAGAACACGGTGCACGTGTCTCTTTCCGGCCGGGTCAAGGCCGTTGGCGGGTTCGTCGAGCACGAGCAACCGGGGTCTGGTGAGCAGGGCGGCGGCGAGCCCGAGCCGCTGCCGCATGCCGAGGGAGAAACCGCGGGCCTTGTCGTCGGCGACATCGGTGAGCCCGACCTGGTCGAGCACGTCGTCGATCCCCGCGGTCCGCGCGTCCTCGCCCCGGAGGCCGGCCAGCGCGGCGAGGTTCTGCCGGGCGGTGAGCGACGGATACAGACCGGGCGCGTCCACGAACCCCGCGACACCGTCCGGCACGGCGAGCGCCCGCTCCACCGGCATGCCCAGGATCTCCAGCCGCCCGCCGTCGGCGACGGCCAGCCCCAGCAGCAGGCCGAGCAAGGTCGTCTTCCCGGCGCCGTTCGGTCCCACCAGACCATGGATCTGACCCTGTGTCACATCCAGGTCGACGCCGTCGAGTGCCACGACCTCGCCGAAGCACCTGGTGATCCCGCCGGCCCGGACCGCGTGGAGTGTGTCCATGAGGCCCCTTCTCTTCCTGAACCCTCAGGGACCCTAGGGACAACACACGTCCCGGACACAGGCAGTTGACTGAACGCCCGGGGAACGGATCGTCAAACCAACGGCAAGCCGGGTAAACGGACAGTCTGCGCGGGCCCCGTCAACCCGCCCGCGGCATCAGCGCGATACCGAGGACGAGGGGAGCCGCGGCGGCGGTACGGGGCGCACCGGGCGGCGCCGGGAGCGAGGTCGGCACGGGTCCGGGCCCACTGCACGAACCCGTACGCGCTGACCGACGGCGCGGCGCCGAGAAACCCGACCCGGACGAACGGCCGTACTCCGGAGGCCAGTTGGCGGCCACCCCGCGGATACACGGCATACGCGGGGATCATCCACCCTGGATCGCCATCAGCCAGGCGATGTAGCCGAGCGAGAGGCCTGCCCGACGTCACCGAGCCGGAACGACTTCTTCAGCAGCAGGTAGTCCGCCAGGTGAATCAGCGCCGAGGCACACAGAGGGGTGCGCGAGCGCGTTCCAGCAGGCGTGGGTCACGGCGGCCGGCAGAACGGCGGCAGCGGCCGACGGCGTCACGCGTCCTGCTCGCGCACGTCCACCAGAGTCGCACCGGCGTAAGCGACCAGCTCCTTGGGCTCCATGGGAAACACGGCATGCGGATTCCCGGCAGCGGCCCACACCACGTCATGCGCGAGCAACGACCGATCGGCGAGCACCCGAGTCTTCGTACGGTGCCCGAACGGCGGCACACCCCCGATGGCATACCCCGTCGTCTCCCGTACGACATCCACCTTGGCCCGCGTGACCTTCTCCACGCCGAGCTCCCGCCGCACCAGCTCCACGTCCACCCGGGACGCCCCGTCCATCAGCACCAATACGGGGACCCCGTCCGCCGCGAAGATCAGGGACTTGCAGATCTCGCTCAGCTCACACCCGATCGCGGCGGCGGCCTCGGCGGCGGTACGGGTGGCATCCGGAAAGCGCCGGATACGACCGAGCAGCTCCGCGAGCCCCAACTCCCGTAGCGCGTCGGCGAATCGGGGGTTCGCGCCGGTGTCGCCGTCTTCGGTGTCGTTCATGCTCATGGGGGCACGGTAACGGCGGGCCCGCTGCACCCGCGACCGAGTTCCAACCCCCGGACCACCCGCTTCTCCCCGGTGTCGGGATCGCGAAGGCCGAGCTAAGGGCGCTCCGCAGCGCTACGCGTGGCCCTGCGCCCACGTCACCTCCTTCGCCTGGACAACCGCGGCCGTGCGCCCGGGCGCCTCGTGGTACTTCCAGTACAGGTTCGTGTGGGCGATGACCTGCTCCGGCACCGGCGCCCCCACCCGCTCAGGTCCGACGTGGTGTGCGCGTCCGCGACGAGCGTCACGTCGTAGCCGCGTACGAAGGCGCCGTGGATCGTGGAGCGGACGCACGCGTCGGTGGAGGCGCCGGCCACGACCAGGTGTCCGACCCGGGCCTCGGCGAGGACCTGCTCCAGGGACGTGTCCTCGAAGGAATCGGGGTAGCTCTTGGGGACGAGGGGCTCGTGGTCGTGGCGGGTGAGTTCGGGGACGTACTGCCAGGCCTCGCTGCCCTGGGGCATGTTGTCGTCGGAGTGCTGGATCCAGACGACCGGCACGGATGCGGCGCGCGCCCGGTCGACGAGCCCGGCGATGGTGGCGACGACCGCGTCACGGGCGTGGGCCTCGGCGACGACGCCGACCTGGACGTCGATCAACAGCAGGGCGGTGTGCGGGCGTTCGGACAGAGTGGTCATGCCTCAGGAGGTTATCGACCTGACCGGCCGCGGGCAGGGAAAGACCCCGGCACCGTGACGACGGGCCGGGGTCCACCTGTGCCGTGCTCGGACGGCCAGGACTCGGAAGGTCAGGCGCGGACCAGTTCGCGGTCCTCGTCGGGGTCAGGTCCTTGGAGTCGAGTTCCCGCAGGCCCTCGCCCTCGACGTCCACGTTGGGGAGTATCCGGTTCAGCCACTTCGGCAGCCACCACGCCCGCTTGCCGAGCAGCGCGAGCACCGCCGGGACGATCGCCATGCGGACCACGAACGCGTCGAAGAAGACGGCGATCGCCAGGCCGAAGCCGATCATCTTGATCATGGATTCGCTGGAGCTGATGAAGCCGGAGAACACCGCGATCATGATGACGGCCGCCGCGGTCACCACGCGGGCGCTGTGCCGGAAGCCGGTGACGATCGACTGGCTGGGCTTCTCGCCGTGGACGTGGGCCTCGCGGATGCGGGTCACGAGGAACACCTCGTAGTCCATGGCCAGTCCGAAGACCACGCCGACCATGAAGATCGGCATCATCGACATGACGGGACCGGTCTCCTCCACCCCCAGCAGGCCGGACAGCCAGCCCCACTGGAAGACCGCCACGACCGCGCCCAGTGCCGCCATGACCGACAGCAGGAAGCCGAGGGCCGCCTTCAGGGGACGAGGATCGAGCGGAAGACCACGATCAGGAGCAGGAAGGCCAGGCCCACCACCAGGATCAGGTACGGGATCAGCGCGTCGTTCAGTTTCTGGGAGACGTCGATGTTCATCGCCGTGGTGCCGGTGACCAGGACCGACGAGTCGGTGTCCGCCTTGACCTGCACGCCCGCGTCACGGATGCCGTGGACGAGGTCCTCGGTCGTGACGGACGACGGCTTGGAGTCCGGGACGACGGTGATCGTCGCGGTGTCGCCGTCCTTGTTGAAGGTCGCCGGAGTGACGGTGGTGACGTCCTTGAGGGCCTTGATCTTGTCGGTCACCGTGCTGACGTCGGCCTTCGGGGTCTTGCTGTCCTTCGCGTCGACGACGACCATCAGCGGCCCGTTGAAGCCGGGGCCGAAGCCCTCGGACAGCAGGTCGTAGGCCCGGCGCTGGGTGGTGGACGTGGGCTGCGAACCGTCGTCGGGCAGGCCCAGTTCGAGGGAGGCAGCGGGGATCGCCGCCGCGCCGAGTCCGATCACGCCCAGCAGCAGCACCGCGAGCGGGCGTCGTACGACGAAGCTCGCCCAGCGGGTGCCCATGTTCGGGCGGGCCGACTTCTCGGCGGCCTTGGCGCGTCCGCCGCCCAGGAGCTTGCTCTTCTGGCCGGTGGGCTTGATCCTCTTGCCGGCGTAGCCGAGCAGCGCCGGGATCATGGTGAGGGCGATGAGGACCGCTATCGCGACCGTGCCGGCCGCGGCCACGCCCATCTTCGTCAGCATCGGAATGTTGACGACCGCCAGGCCGACCAGGGCGATCACGACCGTGAGGCCGGCGAAGACGACCGCCGAGCCCGCCGTACCGACCGCTCGTCCCGCCGCGTCCTCGCGTTCGCGGCCCTCCGCCAGCTCCGCCCGGTAGCGGGAGACGATGAACAGGGCGTAGTCGATGCCGACCGCGAGGCCGATCATCATCGCGAGGGTGGAGGTGGTGGTGCCGAGGTCGAGGGCGCTGGCGAGTGCCGTGATCGTGGAGACGCCGATGCCGACCCCGATGAGGGCGGTGAGCAGCGGGAAGCCGGCCGCGAGCAGGGAGCCGAAGGTGATCACGAGGACCACGGCGGCTATCGCGATGCCGATGATCTCCGTGGAGCCCGTCTCGGGGTCGCGGTGAGCGCGTCACCGCCGACCTCGACGGTGAGTCCGGCCTTGCGTGCCTGGTCCGCGGTGTCCGTCAGGGCGTCCTTGGAGGCGTCCTTCAGCTCCATGCCGGAGACCTTGTACTTCACGGACGCGTAGGCGATCGTGCCGTCCTTGCTGACGGCCTTGCCCTTGAAGGGGTCGGCGACCGAGACGACCTCGGAGCCGTCGCCGAGGTCCTTGACGGTCTTCTCGACGGTGGCCTTGTTGGCGCCGGTGTCCAGCTTCTCGCCGGCCGGAGCCTTGAAGACGACCCGGGCGGTGGCGCCGTCGGCGCTCATCCCGGGGAAGCGCTGTTCCAGCAGGTCGAAGGCCTTCTGGGCCTCGGTTCCCGGTACGGAGAAGGAGGAGGCGCCGGCGGCGGGCGCACTGGCCGCGCCGACTCCCGCGAGCGTCAGCAGCGCGATCCATAGCAGGGCGACGTAGTGCCGTCGCCTGAAGGCGAGCCGGCCGACTTTGTAGAGGAACGTGGCCACGAGGGCGTACTCCCGGTCAGGTCGTGGGGTTCTTCGGGGCAGGGGTGATCAACCGGTTGGGGACACGGGTGATCGGCCCGACGACGTGAGCGGTTACGTCAGGAGGGCGTGCTGTGGGTGGGTCAGGAGGTGGGTGCGCCGAGAGCGGGGAGCATGACGGCGTCGATGTACGAGGTGAGGTACTCCTGGGTCGGCGGCTGGTCCTCGATGAGCGTCCGGGTCGCGAAGGCGCCGATCATCATGTGCACCACGTACTGCAGCGCCGGGCAGTCCGCACGGACCTCACCCCGGTCGATGGCACGTTGCATGACGATCCGGAACTCTTCCATCTCCGGTTCGATCATCAGCTCGCGGAACGCCCGCAGCAGGTCCGGGTTGTTGTGCGTGGCCATGGCCAGGCCCCGCATCAGCGCGGAGTTCTGTTCCATCCGGCAGTCGTCCTCGCGGACCACCATGGCGTGCATGTCGCCCCGGAGCGTCCCGGTGTCGACGTCGGTGACCCGTCCCGGCTTGCTGTGCCGCATGGCACGCACCACCAGCTCGGCCTTGCTGCCCCACTGGCGGTAGAGCGTCGCCTTGCTCGACCGGGTGCGGGCCGCCACGGCGTCCATGGTGAGGGCGTCGTAGCCGACCTCCCGGAGCAGGTCGAGCACGGCCGCGTACAGCTCGGCCTCGCGCTCGGGTGTGATGCGACTGCGACGCGCCGTTGCGACTTCAGTCATGCCACTCACCTCTCCGGATCCGAACGAGACGGTTTCGTACCTACCTCGTAGTCATGAATGTAGCGCACTCCACAACGAAACGAAACGGTTTCGTACGTGTGCTGGGTCACCTCCGGAGATTTTTCACAAGTTGCTCCGGTCCGTCCCCGGAAAAGCATAGGGACGTGAGCTATCTGCGCCTGCCGCACCTCAGTGGCGACCTCCTGAGCTTCGTGGCCGAGGACGACCTCTGGCTGGCCCCCTCGACGGCAGGGGCCGCGCCTGGCGGCTCACCGTCGACCGCACCAAGGTCGGCCACCCCCGCTTCTCGCCCGACGGACGCCACATCGCGTACACGAGCTGGCGCAGCCTGGTCCCGGAGATCCATCTCGCGCCGGTCGAGGGCGGCCCCGGCCGCCGCCTCACGTACTGGGGCAGCCCCGACACCCAGGTCTGCGGCTGGACCCCGACGGCGACATCCTCGCGGTGGCCTCGCACGGCGAGCCGTTCTCCTACTTCACCTGGGCCCACAAGGTCCCCACCGACGGCGACCCCGGCGGCCGGCTCCCCTGGGGCCCGGTCGCCGACATCCAGCTCGCCGACATCGACGGCGAACACCGGACCCTGCTCCTCACCGGCACCCCGCCGCACGAACCGGCCGCCTGGAAGCGCTACCGCGGCGGCGCGATGGGCCGCCTCTGGCTGCACGGCCGCCGCCTCCTCGCCGACCTCGAAGGTCATCTGCACTCCCCGATGTTCGTCGACGGCCGTATCGCCTTCCTCTCCGACCACGAGGGCATCGGCAACCTCTACTCCTGTTCCTACGACGGCTCCGACCTGCGCCGCCACACCGACCACGACGCCTTCTACGCCCGGCACGCGGCGAGCGACGGCACCCGCGTCGTCTACCAGTGCGCCGGCGATCTGTGGATCGTCGACGACCTGTCCCCTACGGCGACCCCGCGCACGCTGGACGTGCGGCTGAGCGGGCCGCGCGCGGGCCGCCGTACGTACCAAGTCCCCGCCGCCCAGCACGTCGACGGCATCTCGGTCGACGAGACGGGCCGCGCGAGCGCCGTCGTCGTCCGCGGCAGCCTGTACTGGCTGACCCACCGCGACGGCCCCGCCCGCACCATCACCGACACCCCGGGCGTCCGCGTCCGCCTTCCCGAGATGCTCGGCTCCGGCGGCCAGGTCGCCTACGTCACCGACGCCGACGGCGAGGACGCGATCGAGATCGCCTACCTCCCCCGCGCCACCGGCGACCGCGAGCCCGCCGACTCGCCTCCGGCGAGGTGGGCCGCGCACTGGAGCTGGTGTCGGACTCGGCGGGCGAGCGCCTCGCGATCGCCGCGCACGACGGCCGGCTCCTGCTCCTGGACGCCACGGAGGAGTCCGACGGGGAGGTGACGGAGCTGATCCGCTCGATCAACGGCCCCGTCCGCGACCTCGCCTTCTCCCCCGACGGCAGCTGGCTGACCTGGTCCCACCCGGGCATCGGCCGCTCCCTCCGCCAGATCAAGATGGCCCGCATCAAGGACCGCCTGATCGTCGACGTCACCAACGGCCGCTTCGAGGACGAGAACCCGGTCTTCACCAGGGACGGCCGCTACCTCGCCTTCCTCTCCTGGCGCGGCTTCGACCCGGTCTACGACGTCCACACCGGCGACCTCTCCTTCCCGCTCGGCTGCCGCCCCTACCTCGTCCCGCTCTCCTCGGCCACGCCCTCCCCTTCGCGCTGACCCCGGAGGGCCGCCCGGCCGCCGGTGGCCTGGACGCGGCGGAGGACGACGAGGGCGCGGACGGCACGGTGACGGTGGAGGTGGAGGGCTGGAGAGCAGGGTGACCCCGTTCCCGGTCGCGGCCTCCAAGTACTCGGCGCTGTACCCGGTTTCGGGCGGCGGCCTGGTCTGGCTGCGCTGGCCGATCTCCGGCGCGCTGGGCGAGACCTTCGCGAACCCGGACGACACCAGCGGCCGTCCGACCTTCGAGTACTTCAACATCAGCAAGGCGAAGAAGTCCGAACTCGTCGACCACCTGGACTGGTTCGCGGTGAGCGGCGACGGCACCCGGCTGGTCGTGGTCGACGAGGACGAACTGCGCGCGGTCCCCTCGACGGAGTCCGGCGACGGCGACTCCACGGTCTGGATCGACCTCCGCCGCATCCTCCACGAGGTGGACCCGCCCGCAGAATGGCGCCAGTCGTACGAGGAGGCGGGCCGCCTGATCCGCGCGTACTACTGGGACCCGCAGATGTGCGGCATCGACTGGACCGGGGTCCTGGACCAGTACCGCCCGTTGGTCGACCGGGTCGCCTCCCCGACGACTTCGCGGACCTACTGCGGGAGGTCCTGGGCGAGTTGGGCACCTCGCACGCCTACGTCACCCCGTCCCGCCGCAACGAGGGCCCGCCCCACTACCAGCGCCGCCAGGGCCTGCTGGGTGCCAACTTCGTCCGCAGGGAGGGCGGTTGGACGGTGGCCCGCATCCTCCCCGGCGAGTCCTCGGACTCCAAGGCGCGCTCACCGCTGGCCGGCACCGGCATCCGGGAGGGCGCGATCCTGACCCACGTCGACGGCCGCCCGGTGGACGAACTCACAGGCCCCTACCCCCTGTTGGCGGGCGCGGGCGGCACCACGGTCGAGCTGACCTTCACCCCGGCGGAAGGCGAGGGCAGGGCCCGCCGAGTCGCCGTGGTCCCGCTGATCGACGAACGCCCCCTGCGCTACCAGGACTGGGTGGCCAAACGCCGTGCCGTGGTACGGGAGTTGAGCGGCGGCCACTGCGGCTACCTCCACATCCCCGACATGGGCGGCTCCGGCTGGGCCCAGTTCAACCGCGACCTGCGCCTGGAGGTCTCCCGCCCCGCCCTGATCGTCGACGTACGCGGCAACGCGGGCGGCCACATCAGCGAGCTGGTCGTCGAGAAACTCACCCGCACGATCCTCGGCTGGGACCTCACCCGCAACGCCCAACCGGTGTCCTATGCCTCAAACGCCCCCAGGGGCCCGGTGGTTGCCCTGGCCGACGAGGCGACGTCGTCGGACGGCGACATGATCACGGCGGCGTTCAAGTTGCTGAAACTCGGCCCGGTGGTGGGCCAACGCACCTGGGGCGGAGTGGTCGGCATGACCGGCCGCCACGAACTCGGCGACGGCACGGTGATCACCGTCCCCATGAACGCGGCCTGGTTCGACGCCTACGGCTGGTCGGTGGAGAACCGAGGCGTGACCCCGGACTTGGAGATCCTCCGCACCCCCTGGACTGGGCGGAGGGCCGCCACGCCCAACTGGACGACGCGATCAAGCTGGCCCTGGACCTCCTGTCCATCCACCCCCGGCAACCCCGCCGGACTACAGCGACGTACCGAACCGTTCCCGCCCACAACTCCCCCCACGCTCTTGAGGCAGCGGGAAGGGTGACCTCTCCAGGGGCGCGGGGAACTGCGCGCCCGGCCCCACCGCGTCGCACCCAACAACGAAACGCGGGGCGCCCCAAAACACAGGGCGCCCCACGCGATCAGCCTACGAACAGTTACGCGTCGTAGTCCTGGTCCATCTCCTGGTCCATCCGCTCCCGCGCACCCTGCCCCGTACGCTGAACGTCCTCGTCCCGCTGCCCCCGGTCCCGCGCCTGGTCCTTACCCTGGTCCATGCGCTCCTTCGCCTTGTCGGCGAGGTCCTTGGCCTTGTCCTGGAACTGGTCCTTCATACCCATGTGGGTTCACTCCCGTACAGGTGGGGAATTCATGGCCCCTCGGTGGGGCCTCATCCAGACTCACACGCCCGGTGACCCCCGCATCTCGATCAGTCACGCTGAGTAGCCCGAGCCGCGTCGTCCGCCGCCCCGCCCGCCCCGACAAGCCCCGACCGCATCCCGTCCAGCCGCGCCCCGAACCGCCGCATCTCCCGCTGCCCCACGGACCCGATGACCCCGGGCAGATACCCCCGCACGCCCTGCATCCCGCGCAGCCACCACTGCCCGTACATGGCTGGACCGCCGCTCGATCCCGGCGACGATCCGGTCCACGGCCGGCCCCAGCGGATACGTCTTGTTCGCGGGCCACGGCAACCGCGACCTCAACTCCCGCATGACGTCGTCCTGATCGGCCCCGCGCACCATGTCCGTGTCGGTCCACGACAGATACCCGACCCCGACCCGCACGCCCTTGTACCCGACCTCGGCCCGCAGACTGTGCGCGTACGCCTCGACCCCGGACTTGGACGCGCAGTACGCGGTCATCATCGGCGCCGGAGTGATCGCGGCCAGCGAGGCGATCTGCAGCAGATACCCCCGGCTCTCCATCAGCACCGGCAGAAACGCCCGCGCGGTCACCGCGGACCCGATCAGATTGACCTCGATCACCCGCCGCCAGGCGACGGGATCGGAGTCGAGGAACGGCCCCCGCTGGCGACACCCGCGTTGGCGACGACGATGTCGACCTTCCCGAACCGCTCCTTGACCTCCGCCGCGACCCGCGCCATCGCCTCGTGGTCCGTGACGTCGGCGTACCAGTGAGCGCTGTCGGTGTGCAGCCGTTCGGAGACCTGCTTCAGCTCGTCCGCCTCCAGCCCGACGAGCGCCACCTTGGCACCGCGTGCGGAGAGTTTGCGGGCGAGCAGCTCGCCGACACCCCGCGCGGCCCCGGTCACGACCGCGACCTGTCCCTCAAGACTCACCCTGCTCATGCGCCCTCCTTGACCTGATCGCCCTGACTGAACTGCGCGTACGTGGCGGCCAGTTCGCGGATCTTCGCGCTGACCAGCTCGGGCGCCTCGACGGGCGTCATATGGCCGAGCCCGGGAAGTTCGGTGCTGCCGACGCACTGCGGCAGCGCGGCGACCAGCCCCCGCGCGTGCACCGGCGGCGTCATCCGGTCCGCCGTCCCGACGACGACGGCCGTCGGCACCGCCAACTCCCGTACGCCGTGGTCGAGATCGAGCGAGTCGAGAACCTCCGACCACGCGTGCCGCACACCCCGCGGACACGCGTGCACGATCCGCGCGCACGCCTCGACCATGTCGGGTGTCGAACCGGCGCCCATCGTCGCGTACTTGAGGATCCGCCGCGCGGTCGGCGTGACCGGCCCGAGCGGCGCCCGCGACCCGAGCACCTTCCGGGTCAGCCAGGACCGCACCCGCCCGGCCCGCAACGGCACCACGAGCGACTCGCCCACCAGCCGCGAACTCCCCGTGCTGCACAGCAGAACGGCCACCACATGCTCCCGGAACCGTGCCCGCGAAGCAGCCGCGAGCACCGCCATCCCACCCATGGAATGCCCGGCCACCACCGCCTTCTCCCCGCCCCGAAGCGTCTTCTCCAGTACGGCGTCCAGGTCGTCGGCGAGCGCGTCGGTGCTGTGCGCGAGGGCCGCGGGACTGCGCCCGTGACCCCGCTGGTCGTAGGCGACGACCCGGTGGTCGACCGCCAACTCCCTTATCTGCGCGGCCCAGAACGCGGTCGAACAGGTCCAGCCGTGCGCGAGGACGACGGTCGGCACCCCTCCTCGGGCCCGTGCACCTCGACGTGCAGCCGGGAGCCGTCGGCCGAGGTGACGGTCAACTCCCGTACGGGAGTGGGCGGGGCGTATACCCCGGGCGGCGACATGCATGAGCCGGCTCACGCGCTGGCCACCTCCGTCTCCTCTGTCTCCTCCGTCTCCACAGCCGCCGTCGACCGTGCTTGTGCCCGGACGACCTCGTACTCCGTGAGGTCCACGCGCCGGGTCGCCTTGCGGAACTCGGCCGTCGTACCGGGCCAGATGGTGGTGTTGCGGCCACTCGCGTCCAGGTACCAGCTGGTGCAGCCGCCGGTGTTCCAGACGGTCCGCTTCAGACGTTCCTGCACCCACCGGTTCCACGCGCCGACCGCGCTCGGGCGTGCGTCGAGGGCGACCTGTCCGCCCAGGACGTCCAACTGCCGTATGTAGTCGGCGAGATAGTTCAGCTGGGACTCGATCATCAGGATCATGGAGGACGTGCCCAGGCCGGTGTTGGGCCCGATGACCGTCATCCAGTTCGGGAACCCGGCCGCGGAGGTCCCGCGCAGCGCCTGCATACCGCCTTGCCAGGCCTCGGCCAGCGTCCGCCCGTCCACGCCGATGACACGTTCGGCGATCGGCATGTCCGTGACGTGGAAGCCCGTACCGAAGACGATCGCGTCGACCTCGGCCGTGGTGCCGTCGGCCGCGACGACGGTCGAACCCCCTGATCTCGCTCAACCCGCTGGCCACGACGTCGACATTGGGCTGCGCGAGCGCCGGGTAGTAGGCGCTGGAGAGCAGGATGCGCTTGCAGCCGATGCGGTAGTCGGGGTGAGCTTGGCGCGCAGCGCCGGGTCCTTGATCGAGCGGGCCATGTTCCGCTTGGCCACCCGCTCCACCAGGGCGAGCTGGTCGGGCCGCTTGGTGAACGCCTGGGTCTGCAACTCCCTTATGCCCCACAGGAGTCCGCGCCGCGCCTGGGTGGTGAAGGGCAGCGCGCGGTGCAGGGCGCGCTCGGCGCCGCTGATGGCTCGGTCGACGCGGGGCATCACCCAGGGCGGGGTGCGCTGGAAGAGGGTGAGCCGCCCCACCTCGGGCTGGATCGCCGGCACGATCTGTATCGCGGAGGCCCCGGTGCCGACCACGGCGACCCGCTTGCCCCGCAGGTCGTAGTCGTGGTCCCAGCGCGCCGAGTGGAAGACCTCACCGGGGAAGGTGTCGAGCCCCGGCACATCCGGAACCTTGGGGTCGGAGAGCGGCCCGGTCGCGGAGACGACGAGATCGGCGGAGTACGAACCCCGGTGGTCTCGATGTCCCACCGCAGCCGCTCCGCATCCCACGTCATCATCTTCACCTCGCTGTTGAAGCGGAGGTGCGGCCGGAGCCGGAAGACGTCCGTGACGTGCTCGAGGTAGGCCCGGATGTGCCCCTGCCCGGAGAACGTGCGCGGCCAGTCGGCGTTCGGCGCGAAGGAGAACGAGTACAGATGGGACGGTACGTCGCAGGCGCAGCCGGGATAGCTGTTGTCCCGCCAGGTCCCGCCCACGCTGTCGGCGCGCTCCAGGACGACGAAGTCGGTGACGCCCTCGCGCCGCAGCCGCACCGCGGCTCCCAGCCCGCCGAACCCGGACCCGATCACCGCCACCCGCACATGCTCGTGTTCGGTCATCCCGTGCCCTTCCATACGACCAAGCGACCGCGCCAGTGAACACTGGCGCAATCGGAGCGTAGAGCAGCTCCTACCGATGGGTAGGGGTCGGGACGAGGGCATTTGAATCAGCGGCCGCCAACACGCGCCCCCGGGCCACGACGTAGGGTGCGGGCGTGGCGGAGAAGGCAGAGCAGACGGAGAAGCGCGAGTACCGCATGGAGGAACTGGCCGCGGAGGCCGGCATCACCGTGCGCACCCTGCGCTTCTACCGCGAGCGCAAACTCATCCACCCGCCGCGCCGCGAGGGCCGTATCGCCTGGTACGACGAGACACACCTGGCCCGCCTGCACACCATCTCGGCGCTCCTGGAACGCGGCCACACCCTCAACGGCATCGCCGAACTCGCCGAGGCCTTCGACCACGGCCGCAACGTCGGCGAGCTGCTCGGCCTCGGCGCCCCCACCGAGGAGACCCCGGTCCGGCTCACCCCGGAGGCCCTCGCCGACTACTTCGGCGACCAGGCCACCCCGGAGAACTTCGCCGCCTCACTCGAACTCGGCTACCTCGGCACCGACGGCAGCGAGATCGTCCACATAAGCCGCCGCCTCCTGGACGTCACGGCCGCGCTCGTCCGCGAGGGCATCCCCTCGCCGACGTCCTCGCCGCGGGCCGCCGCGTCCGCGAACACACCGACGCCCTCGCCGAACTCTTCACCGCCCTGGTCATCTCCGGCGGCCGCACCCCGGACGACCTGCAACGCCTGCGCCCCCTCGCGAAGAGCGTCGTCGAGGCGGAACTGTCGATGGCCATGGACCGCCGACTCCGCCAGCCCGACCAGAGGTCGTAGCCGCCGGTCAGAGGCGCTAGACCGCCGGTCAGAGGTGCTAGACCACCGGTCAGAGGTGCTCAACCACCTGTCAGAGGTTCCAGACCACCTGTCAGAGGTGCTAGACCGCCGATCAGAGGTCGTAGACCACCGTCACCGGCGCGTGGTCCGACCACCGCTCGCCATGCGTGGCCGCCCGCTCGACGAACCCCTTGACCGCCTTCGCCGCGAGCCCCGGCGTCGACACGTGATAGTCGATGCGCCAGCCACTGTCGTTGTCGAACGCCCGCCCCCGGTAGGACCACCAGGTGTACGGCCCCTCGACATCGGGATGCAGCCCGCGCACCACGTCCACGAACCCACCGTCCCCGGCGTCGAAGACGGTGCCCAGCCACTCCCGCTCCTCCGGCAGGAACCCGGAACTCTTCTGGTTGGCCCGCCAGTTCTTGAGGTCCACGGGGTGATGGGCGATGTTCCAGTCACCGCAGACGACGACCTCACGCCCATCGGCCGCGGACCGCTCCCGCAGCCCCTTCAGATAGGCGAGGAACTCGCCCATGAACCGCGCCTTCTCGTCCTGCCGCTCGGTACCGGCCTCACCGGAGGGCAGATACAGACTCGCGACCGTGACACCGGGCAGGTCGACCTCGACGTAACGACCGCTCCCGTCGAACTCGGCCGACCCGAAGCCCACCTGGACCCGGTCCGGCTCCCGCCGGCTGTAGAGGGAGACACCCGCACGGCCCTTGGCGGCGGCCGGGGCATGCACGACGTGCCAGCCCTCGGGGCGCGGACGTGGTCCGGCAGCTGCTGCGGCTCGGCCCGCACCTCCTGCAGACAGAGCACATCGGCGGAGGTCTCCGCGAGCCACTCCACGAAGCCCTTCTTCGCGGCGGCCCGCAGTCCGTTCACATTGGCAGAGGTCACAGTGAGCACTCGGGCACAATACCGGCACACTGGACGGAGTCCGGATCCACCCTGCGCGGACCCACAGTCCCCGGGAACCCTCGCGGTACTACGCGGTACCGTGCGGACCCTCGCGGTGGCCGTGCGGACCCTCGCGGTGGCCGTGCGGACCCTCGCGGTCCTCCGCAGCCCCACCCAGTCCTCCGCAAGCCCTCCCTTCGCATAGAAGTACGATACTCGGCATGAATATTCGCCCTGTCCCGTTCGACCACCCCGACGCCGTGAAGCTGAACGACCAGGTCCAGGCGGAATACCACGCCCGCTACGGCGACGGCGGAGACGCCACCACCCTGGACCCGACGGACTTCGCCCCGCCGAACGGCGTGTACCTGATCGCGTACGACGAGAACGACTCCCCCGTCGCCACCGGCGGCTGGCGCGCCCAGGACGCCAACGGCGAGGGCAACGAGGACGGCGACGCCGAACTCAAGCGCATGTACGTGATCGAGCAGGCCCGCGGCCTGGGCCTCGCCCGCCGCATGCTGGCCGCCCTGGAGGAGGACGCCCGCGCGGCCGGCCGCACCCGCATGGTCCTGGAAACCGGCACCAAGCAGCCGGAGGCCATCGCCCTCTACACCTCCAGCGGCTACGAGCCCTGGGTGAAGTTCGGCTACTACCGCTTCCACGCGGACAGCCGGTGCTTCGCGAAGGGGCTGTGAGTCTCGGCGGGGCGGTGGGCGGGGTGGGCGGAGCGCGTTATCGGGTGGGCGGAGTCTGTTAGGCGGGCGGGGTCCCTCACGAGGGTGGGGTCCGCTGGGTAGGCCGGGTCCGCTGGGCGAAATGGGGTCCGTCAGGCGGCTGACGAGGCAGCCGGGCAACTAGCCGACATCCCCTGCCGTACCCACCTCGCCGGCCCCGCCCCGCCTCACCGACCTCACCGACCTCACCGACCTCACCGACCTCACCGACCAACGGAAACGCGAGGCCAGGCCGGACGGCGGTGCGGCTCACCGGGATTTCCCGGATATGAGCCCGCTCGCCGAAGATGCGACCGCACCCGCCGAGCCATAGCCGCGGAGACCCACCCGCGCATCCAACTCCAGGCTGTTCGCGCCCGCTGGTGACGGCATCCGGAGCACCGCGTCGAGCACCGCCCCCAGGCGACCGCAGCCCGAAGTCCTCGGCACCGTGAACCGGGTGTCCGCCACCCCGAACGCGACGACGAGCGGATCCTGCGAGACGACGGTCGAGGCCTTGGTCTCCTTCAGCACCAGCCGCACCGGATCCGCATCGGTACCGATGGAACAGCCGGACGGCACGGCCGGCCCCGAGATCCCGAACGTCAGGTTCAGCTCGCCGCGTCGCTGATCGTTCGAATGGAAGTCGAAGTAACCCGCGTACCGAGGCGTGATCTCCAACCATGTGCCCCGGACGCGCACAGGAGCGGCCGTCATCGCGCCGAAGACCTGGCGGAACTCTCCGCTGACCGTGCCCTCGGCGAAGGTGATCGCCATGCCCTTGTCGAGCGACCGATCTATGCGACCGAGGGTCAAATGTCCGACGGCAGTCATCGCTTCGCAACGCCAGGCCCCGGGATCGGCACCCTCAGGAAGCTCGGAGAGCGCCGGACAGGCACGGAAGTCGGCACCCTTCACGGGGACGGGAACAGCCGCGTGCGCCGACCCTGCCGTCACACCCACCCCCAGAGTCAGAGCGGCCAGCGACAGCACGAGCCGCCGAGCCAGACGGGCCGGGCGCACCGAGCGGACCGAACGGGCTACGTGAACTGTGCGTACTGCGCGAACTGGATGAATTGCCTGAACTGTGCGGGCGGCACGAAGCATGGCGACCTCCGGATGAAGCGTCAGGTCGGCCGACTCGAAGGAGCAGCCTCCATCCAGCATTGCAGACTTTTCTCTGCATGGGAAGTTCTGCAGAGAAAATCTGCAGAGTATTGGCTGTACGCTGCCGCCATGAGCGAATCGCAGGAGCTCCCCGCACCGGAGTCCGCACGGAACGACCTTGAGCCGAACCTCGCGCCAGGTCGCACACCGGACCGCGCACCGGACCCCGTGCCGGACCCCACCCAGGCTCCCGAGCCGACGGACGAAGCCCGGCGCCAGGTCAGCGACCCCGCCGCGCTGAAGGCCCTCGCGCACCCCCTGCGGCTACGGATCCTGCGTCACCTCGGCGTCTCCGGACCGGCGACCTCGACGACCCTCGCCGCCGCCCTAGGCGAGAACACCGGCACGCTCAGCTATCACCTGCGCCGGCTGGAGCAGGGCGGGTTCATCGAGGACGTCCCGGACAGCCCCGGCGGACGCGAGCGCTGGTGGCGGGCGGTGCGCGGGCTGGACATCCGCAGGCCCCCGCAGGAGGAGATGACGGACGGCGAGCGGGCCGTCGCGAGCACGCTCGACCGGATGAGGATGGAAGAGGACATCGAGCTCACCCGCCGCTTCATGACGGAACAGGCGGACTCACAAGGCTGGATGCGAGGGCTCACGGAGCCTCAGCCACCTCACCGCGGACGAGGTCGACGCCTTCCACGACGCTTACCTGGAGCTACTGGCCCGCTTCTCACGCGGCCCGGAAGACGCACCCCCGGCGCCCGCCCCGTACATCTGCGGTGGTTCGCCCTCCCCGCCGAATGACCCCAACTCGGCGGCGGGCAACGGCCCCCGGAAACGACGAAATCCCGCCCGATCGTGAAGATCGGACGGGATCTCGTCAACTACCCCTGAGTGAACTCAAGAACAGTCATTGCGGTGGACCTGTGGGGATTTGAACCCCAGACCCCCTCGATGCGAACTACGGGCAGGAAGGCCGCTGAGGTCTCCTGGGCTGGTCAGCCAGGTGCGTAGGGCCGGTGACGGTCGGTGGTGGTCGCGGTGGTTGCTGTACTTCGCTGCTGTACAGCCGGTTCAGCTAGTCGGGCGTTCAGCGTCACTGCGCGGATCTTCGCCGGGTTGCGGCTGCGGTCGCTTGGCCGAGCGGAAGCCGATCACGTACCCGAGGGCGTAGGTGCAGAACATCAGCAGAACGACAAGTACGGCCAGTGCGATCTTGTCGCCCGAGGTGATCGCGGCGCGCACCATCATGGCCATCAGAAAGATCAACAGCGCTACTTGGAACCAGTGCCGCTTGCGCAGGCCGCGTCGCTCCGTCATGACAACCCCCTCACGCGCGCAGCATATAGCGCAGTCCACCCCGCAAGTCCCCGCTCATCCTGGCGCGAGAGTGGCAGAACTCGGGTGATCATAGCCATCAACTCGCCCTGAAAGCCTGAGAGTTGATCCAATGGGATGTTTCACGTGAAACCCACCACTTGGTGCGCTTGCCCACGGGTCGGTGGAGAGAGTTTGAGGTCTGGTGATCTGTGGGGCGAGAGCATGAAAGGGGGCTATTACACTTGATCCAATGGAGAGGGTCATTGATCCTCACCGTGCGAAGCAGGCACTCGGCCCCCCTTCTTGCTCTCGGAGGGGCCCCGCAGGTCAGCAGACCTTAAAGTCTCGGAGCCGGCCTCCCCAGCCCCGGAGCAACGACCACGGGAGCGGGTGAGTCCGCACCGCACCGCCACCACGATCCGGCCTCATTCGGTAACACAAAGCGTCCGTGACCTGCTGTGCGGCAATCCCCTTGGCCCACCTGCCCAGTGCTGTATTTAGGCCGCTGCTGGTGGCGACGGGCGGACGGCGACGCGCAGCCGGTGGCGCAGACATGGAGGCGGCGGGGCGCCGGCCGACCGGCGCCGCCGCGCGTGCGCGGCCATCGATCATGATCGACCTGACTTCGTCAGGCAGTGCCGGTTAGTGAGCCTGTTGGGGTCGACCAGTACGTGAGAGTCAAGAGGGACTGAAGTGCTTTCCCCTGCAAGAGGTCGGATCGTGGTGGCGGTGCGGTGCGGGCTCACCCGCGTGACCGTTGGATATTGCCCCGTGGACGACGTGGCCGGCGCTCGCGGCTGATGCAAGGCAGCCGCGAGCGCAGCGAGCCTTGATGAAGTAGGGAAAGTCTGTCCGCGCCATGATCCGGAACGGCCAGTGCCGGGCTGTCGGCGCCTCGCCATCTCGGCTAGCGTTTGGTTTATGCCCTCTGGACTGGACACGCCCCAAGGTGCGGCTGAGCTAGCTGAGTCGTTGTTGCCCCCGCTCGGGAACCGCTGGCTACATACACAGGCCGTGGCGTCACGTGCCCGCGAGGCTTCGGCTGCCGTGCCTGAAGGGGATCAGGGTCTACTTGTCGCCGCCGCCTGGTTGCACGACATCGGCTATGCCCCGGAGCTGCGGGACACCGGGTTCCATCCTCTCGACGGTGCACGCTACTTGAGACGCTCGGCGCGCCGTCACGGCTCGTGCGGTTGGTTGCCCACCATTCCGGCGCTGTGTACGAGGCTGAACAGCGCGGGCTGACTGCCGAGCTGGCCGTGTACGAGCGGGAGGACTCCCCGGTCTTGGACGCGTTGATCTACGCCGATATGACGACGGGTCCCGCTGGGCAGTCCTTCGACTTCGACCGGCGCATTGATGAGATCTTGGAGCGGTACGAGTCGGGCAGCGAAGTGCACACCGCGATCAGCAAGGCACGGCCGTACCTCGGAGCCGCTGTCGAGCGGACGCGCATCCGCTTGGATGATCAGCCAACGTAGGGCTCGGACCGGTCGGCCAAGCCGTGATCAATCCGCATCCTCATGGATGGATGGATGTTCAGCTCATCCAGTCGGCTTGGGTGCACGAAAGCTACCTCTTTGCTCTCACTGCTGGTCCTTAGTGAGCCGCCGATGATCTGTGCTCGGAAGCAGATCGAGAACTGTTGGCGTACCTCGCCGTCGTCGTACGCCAAGACGTGTGCGGGGTTGGTATAGGTGCCGATCAGGCCGATCACCTTGACGTCCATCCCGGTCTCTTCCTTGGTCTCCCGTACGGCGGCATCGGGTGCTGACTCGCCTAGGTCAACCCCGCCTCCGGGCAGTGCCCACAGGTTGTTGTCCGTCTTGTGTGATCAGGAGTATTTCTCCGGCCTCGTTGAGGGCAACAGCGGTGACTGACGGCACGATGCTGTTTGCCTGCGGGGCGTTCGGATCATTGAAGTAGTCGACGCGGGCCATGCTCCCAGCGTCGCACGTCCGGCTGCGTCGGTGTCTGTCTACGCGGGCCGGCCGCGCTCCCAGGTGTAGTCAAAGCTGCGCATGTAGTGCCGGAACGTCCGGGCGCCGGGAATGTAGCGGAAGTGCAGGACCGGATTCTGTCCGGCGGGTGCTCCAAGGACGTGCGGGTTCACCAAGACGTCGTCGTCGAACCGGTAGATCGAGTTGTACAGGATCGTGTCATGCAGCCTGACTTCGACACCGGGCGTGGTCATGGCCGGTTCGAGGTAGCGTCGCGTGATCCGGGTCCGGGCGGCTAGATCCCCGCCAATGCCCTCTTCTTCCCCTCGTTGCTGAACCATCGCGGAGTCGGGGTCGCCGAGCAGGACACGAATCTGTGCCCCGGCCTTCGCCTTCTCGGCCAACTGATCAGTCAGATCCGGGTGGCTGTCAAAGAGGAACAAGCCCGCGTACACGAGGATCTCGACATGGTCTGTCGCCTTCTCAATCAGCGATGACCACAGCGTCGCCGGCACAGCTCCTCGATGCGGGTAGTACGTAATCAGCTCGGAGGTGCTCGCCGTCACGGCCTGCTTTTCCACCGAAGGCCAGAGGTAGACCTCATCAGCCCCAAGGAAGCTCGCCGCCTTCCAACGGTGCCCCCGGTGCGGTGTGCGGTCGGTCGTGATCCAGCGTTCCACGCTCTTCGGGTCGACCCCGATGTGTTCGGCCACGGACTGAATCGTCTCGCCGCTCGTTGAAATCGCCGCACGTAGACGCTCGTTCGCCATGATGTGACCTTTCCCAGGACGTCTCAGGGACGTTTTGACGATACCTCAGACGTCCCTAAACGTCCATACGGACCGTGATACGTCCATCACCTTTCGCGGTCTCCTGATCTCACCGACGAACAGTCGGTTCCAACTCTCCGCGAGATCAGGAGAACAGATCATGCAGCAGATCCCCGTGGACACTGTCGGCGCAACGTTGATGGTGGCTCAGCCGCCTCAGCCGAAGTACGCGAACCAGAAGACCCAGGAGCGGGCTGCGGACCGGCAGACCGGTGAGTTTCTGATGACGCTGGACGTGCTGTTCGTGATGAACGGCAACGCCGAGGTCGTCAAGGTCACCGTGGGCGAGTCGGCCATCTCCGGTGAGCTGGCGATGGGTACGCCCGTCGCGTTGACCGGTCTGGTGGCGCGGCCGTGGGAGAACGAGTTCAACGGCCAGAAGCGGCACGGGATCAGCTTCCGCGCGGTCGCGGTCACCGCCGTGGACGCCGGCGGCTCGAAGAACCTGAAGGCGGCCTGATCATGGGGTGGTTGACGATCGCTCTGGTGGTCGTTGCCGGGCTGGCGCTGCTGCTTCGGTGGCGCCGCCCCGCCTGGTTCTGGATGACCTTCGGTGTCGTCTACGCCACCCTCAAGGTCCGCATCCGCTACGCGTCGGTCATGGACGCCTGTGACCTGACGGTCCCGGCTTCCCGCCTCCGGTTGTGGCTGGCACGGATCTTCAAGTGGCAGACCCCGCGTCAGCGCGTGCCCCGCCTGATGTGGATAAAGCCGACCCGGACGGGCCTGCGGCTGCGGATTCGGATGATGCCGGGTCAGGACGCCTTCGAGTACTCGGCGGCCGTGGACCGGTTGCGGCACGCCTTCGGCGTCCATCAGGTCACCTCCCGTGAGATCAAGCCCGGTGTCGTCGAGATCGCGACGACCGGCTACGACGTCCTCAAGCTGGTGCAGATGCCGGCTCGGATCGACCGGAGCGAGCTGCGTATCCCGGTCGCGCTGTGTGAGGACGGTTCGGTGCACTACCGCGACTACAAGGAGGTGCCACACTCGGTCACCCTCGGCGCGGTCGGCTCCGGCAAGTCCGTCACGCAACGCCGGGTCATCAAGGAACTCGCCCCGCAGCACGTCGCGTTGGTCGGCATCGACTGCAAGAGCGGTGTCGAACTCGCACCGCTGGCCCGCCGGTTCTCCGCACTCGCGGACAACCCAGACGACGCGGCCGACCTGCTCGAAGCGCTCGTGGCGCGGATGGACGCGACGTATCAGGTGATCCGGCGAGAACAGCGGATCAGCGCGGACACCCCCGACATGGAGATCACCGCGAACGTGTGGGGCCTGCCGGAACATCTACGGCCGGTGCCGGTGGTGCTCACCATCGACGAGATCGCCGAACTCGCTCTGTTCACCACCACGGCGGAGAAGAAGCGCCGCGAGCGCATCATCGTCGCCCTGGTCCGCCTGGCCCAACTCGGCCGCGCCGCCGGCATCTTCCTCGACATCTACGGCCAGCGTTTCGGCTCCGAACTCGGCGACGGCATCACCATGCTGCGCGCCCAGCTCACCGGCCGGATGGCGCACCGGGTCAACGACGAATCCTCCGCGAAGATGGCGTTCGGCGCGTGTCCCCGCACGCGGTGTTCGCGGCCACGCAGCTCCGCAACGACCGCCCCGGCATGGCCGTGGTCGGCTACTCCAACGGCGACTGGACCCGTATCCGCGCCCCGCACACCTCGATGCGCGAAGCCGTGACCGCGTGCAACAAGCACGCCGAACTCACCCCGGAAATCCCGGAGTTGGCCCGCTTCCGCCCGGTGCTCGGTCCCATCCCGATCAAGGCGCCCTCGACGCTCAAGCCCGCCGCCGAAGCCGCCTGATCCCTCCCTGCTCCATCGGTCGGCGCGACCGCCTCGCGCCAGGTCCCTACCCGCTCCATGCCTGATGAAGGGAGAGCAGTGAGCATGGCCACCGCCCGCCGCAAGAAGGCCCCGGCCCCCTCGCCTACGCCGGCTCCGTGTCGGACCTGCAAGGGCACCGGAGAGGTCTCCCGCACCGTCCACGTCGGCCGCAAGCGCCGCGCCGTGGGCCAGCAGACCGGTCTGTGCCTGGCCTGCTTCGGCTCCGGCGAAGCCCCCACCGACTGAACCCGCCGGGGCTGGGCGGCCGGACTCGATCCCCGCCCTGCCCCTGGCCCAACCCCCTTGAAGGAGGTGAAGACCGTGTCCCGCTCGATCCGCATGGATGCCGTACTCGTGCAAGCCGTGATCGCCGGTGCGCTGTCCTTCGCCCACCTGCACGACCTCGCCCAAGCCGCCGGACAGACCGGCTGGAAAGCCTGGGCCTACCCCATCTCCGTCGACCTGCTGATGGTCGCCGCATGGCGCCGGCTGCGGGCTCAAAGCTCCGGGCTGGTCTGGTGCTGGTTCCTGGTCGCTCTGGTCGCCTCGCTCGGCGCCAACATCGCTACCGCCGGATTCCTCGACCTCCAGCACCCGCCCGCCCTGCTCCGCCTCGGCGTCGCCGGCTGGCCCGCGCTCGCCTTCCTCGGCGGCACCCTGCTCGCCCACAGCCCCGCACCCTACCCGGCCCCCGACGACCGCACCCCTGCCCCAGATGCCGCCGAGCCGGTCACCGCGACACGCGCCCCCGAACACGTCGCCGAACCCGAGCCGATCCCTGCCGCCGCACCGGTCCCGGCCCTGCCGGAAGCGCCCCGCCGCTCCGGCTGTCGCGGCCCCGCCGGCTCTCGTGGCCCACGCCCGCAAGGTCGCCGACGACCACCAGGCGCGCACCGGCATGCCGATCGACCTCGACACCCTGCGCGCCCGCCTCAACGTCCCGCCTGCCATGGCGGACGCGATCGCCGCTCAACTCGCCTGATTCAGAAAGGACTTGAAGCCATGGGACACCGTTTCTTCCTCTTCGAACGACTGGTGCGCTACGGCCCCGTCGAGATCGGCCGCGCCCTCACCCGGGACGGCGAGAAGGGCTACATCGCCTCCTGCACCGCCGACCAGTGCGGCTGGTCCTCCGAGTACTCCAGCTACGGCGCGGTCTGCATCGCGGCCAAGGGCCACCGCTGCCGGATCAAGAGCCGCTACGAGAACCGAGGGAGCTGACGCCATGTCCGTGCCGCTGTGGTTCTTCATCGCCTGCCTGGCCGTGGTCGGCGTCAAGCTCGTCCGCCCGCCGATGTGGCTCGTCCTGGTCCTGCTGATCGGCGGCTACATCCTCGCCGACAGCCTGCTCGCCCCGCTCCTCGACCCGTTCGTCAAGTAACCCACCCCGGAAGGGAGTTCACCCCATGCTCAGGCCCCGCATACCCGTCAACGAGAAGCCCTCGGCCGAGATCGTCCCGACCATCACCACCCTCGGCGCCGTCGTCCCGCACCAGCCCGGACAGACCCCGTGCGGCTGCCAGCACCACGCCCCGGCACCCGCCGCCCCCGCCGCGCGACCGGCCGTTCAGCTCACGCCCGGCGCCCTCGTCGTGGGCGTCATCGGCGGCACCGTCGTGGTCCTCACCATCGGCGCCGTCCTGGTCTCCATGCTCCTCGCGGTCGCCATCACCGCCGGCTCTCTCGCCATCGTCGCGCTGGTCGTCCGCTCGCTCCTCAACAGCGAGGCCAAACAGCGCCGTTGACCGGCCCCGGAGCGGCCTCAACCGCCAAGTCCAGTCCGCTCCGGTGCCGCGCCTCCCACCCGAACCCAAAGATCCGGAAGGAAGACACCATCATGGCCCAGACCACCGACCCAGCGCCGCGCATCTGCCCGGACTGCGACGGCTTCGCCACCGCCGCGATCACCATTGGTACCCGCCACGACGACGGCACCCGCGCCACCCTCCGCGTCACTTGCGCGGCCTGCAAGGGCACCGGTCACGCCACCCCCGCCGCCCTCGTCCGCGCCGGGAGGTGACCGCCGTGCAGACCATCACCACCTCGGCCCACATCGAGCCGGACACCCGCTTCCGCGTCACGCCCTTCTCGGACCGCACCAACCCCTTCGTCAGCCTCCGCATCGAGGGCGACTTCGCCGAAATCGCGCTGATCGCCCGTCTCGGCACCTCCCAGGCCCTGCGCGACCTGGCCACCGCCGCGATCGAAGCCGCCGGCGCCCTGGACGCCATGACCACCGACACGGCCGGAGGTGAGCGCCATGTTCCGCAAGCTTCCCGCTGACCTCACCCCGACCGAGGACCGCCCCGGCCTGCGCGTCAAGACCGGCACCCGCTACAGCAGCTCCCAGGGCGACTACATCTGCGGCGGCTGCGGTGCCGAGGACCACGCCAACGGCGACACCGACGTCACGGCCCTGGTCGAGGACTACAGCGCCAACCACGGCCCTGCTCACCAAAAGGGCCGGTGATCGCGTGACCGACACCGCCACCCTGGCGGGACTCGACCCGGCCACCCTCACCGACATGCTGAGGGTGGCCGGCTCGGGCCACTTCGACCGCTGGCAAGACCAGATCAAGCGCACCGGAGGTTGCTCCGACCCGATCCACCTCACCGGCTGGTCCATCACCAAGGACAAGGCCACCGGTAAGACGGTGCGCGCGTACACCACCGACACCGAACCGGGCGGCCGGCTGCGCATCGCCTGCGGCAACCGCCGTGCCTCTCGCTGCCCGGCCTGCGCCTGGACCTACGCTGGCGACACCTACCACCTCATCCGGGCCGGACTCGTCGGCGACGATCGTCACGAGATCCCCGCCACCATTCGGCACCGGCCGCGCGTCTTCGCCACCCTCACCGCCCCGTCCTTCGGTCCCGTCCACAACCGGCCTACGCACGGCGTCTGCCGCTGCGGTACCGCCCACCGTGACGACGACCCGGTGATCGGTACGCCGCTCGACCCGTACGCGTACGACTACGCCGGGGCCGTGCTGTTCAACAACCACGCTGGCGAGCTGTGGCACCGCTTCGTCAACCGGCTGCGTCGTGAGATCGCCGCCCAAGTCGGCATCACACAGAAGGCGTTCAAAGAAGTCGCCCGCCTGTCGTACGGCAAGGTCGCCGAGTTCCAGAAGCGCGGCGCCATCCACTTCCACGCCGTGATCCGCCTCGACGGACCCGATGGGCCCGACACCGAACCTCCCTCCTGGGCGAGCACGGAACTACTCACCCGCGCCATTCGCACCGCCGCCGCACACCCCTACACCACGATCACCGTGCCGCCCAACGAGGACGCCGGCTACCTCGACGGCTGGCGCCTGCGCTGGGGACAACAGCTCGACGTCCGCCCGATCAAGGCGTTCGGCGACGGCTCCGAGATCACCGAACAGGCCGTCGCCTCATACGTCGCCAAGTACGCCACCAAAGCCGCCGAGAACACCGGCACCGTCGACCGGCGCATCGGCAACCGCGAAGCCGCCGTCCTCCTCGGCCTGCCCGACCACCCGCGCCGCCTGATCGAAGCCTGCTTCGACCTCGATGCGGCCTACCCCGACCGCCGGCTGACCGCGTGGGCGCACATGCTCGGCTTCCGCGGGCACTTCAGCTCCAAGTCCCGCCGCTACTCCACCACGTTGGGCGTGCTGCGCCAGATCCGCGCCGACTACCGCGCAGCCCAGGAACGCGAAGCCCTCGGTCTCGACGGCCACGAACCCGACACCGTGCTCGTCCTCGCGTCCTGGCAGTACTCCGGCCATGGCCACTCCCCGGCGAATCCGCTCTCGCAGCCTCGATCGCCCGCGGCCTCCAGCTCAAACGCGAAACCGCCCGCGAAGCCCTGCACGACCAACGCACCCAGGAAGGAGTCACCGCATGACCACCACCGTGATCGAACGGAAGTGGTACACCACGGCAGAGGTCGCTGAGATGCTCGGCTACGGCCTCTCCAAGACCAAGATGCTGGTCTTGACGGGGAGATCCATTCCATCAAGGACGGCCGCAACCGCCGCGTCCTGCCCCGCTGGGTGGATGAGTACGTCGAACGCCTCGCGCAGGAAGCCGAACAGAGGTGGTCGGCATGAGCGGCAAGCGTGGCAACGGCGAAGGCTCGATCTACCCGTACAAGAACAGCTTTGCCGCATACGCCTGGGTCACCACTCCCGAAGGCAACCGCAAGCGGAAGTACGTCTACGGCAAGACCCGGGAAGAGGTCCACGAGAAGTGGATCAAGCCACGCTGAGGCCCAGAAAGGGCCCGTGGCCACCTCCACACCGACGCTGGCGCAGTACCTCGCGCGGTGGCTCCGGGAGGTCAGGAGCCCGACCTGAAGCCCAAGACGGCCGAGACCTACGCCATGCACGTCCGCCTCTACATCGCGCCGGGACTCGGCTCGAAGCGGCTCGACAAGCTCACCGTGCGGGACGTCCGAAGCTGGGTCAACGACCTGTTGGATCAGTGCCAGTGCTGCGCTCAGGGCCTCGACGCGAAGCGGGACAAGCCTCGTTGCTGTGCTGCCGGCGACTGCTGCGAGCGCATCCCGTCGCGCCGTACGGTGCAGGACGCCCGCGCCGTGCTGCGGTCGGCGCTGACCAACGCGATGACGGAAGAACTGATCTCGAAGAACGTGGCGGGCCTGGTCAAGGTGCGGTCGGCGCGCAAGGTGAAGCGGCATCCGTGGTCGGTCGAAGAAGCTCGGCAGTTCCTCGAAGCGGCCAGCGATGCGCATGACTCGCTGTACGCCGCGTACGTGCTCATCCTGGTCCTGGGCTTTCGGCGGGGTGAGGTACTGGGCCTCACCTGGAAGAGCGTGAACTTGGACGCCGGGGAGGTCACGGTGGAGATGCAGCTACAGCGGATCAACCGGCGCCTCGTGCATGACGAGACCAAGACCGAGGCATCGACGGCCACGCTGCCGCTACCGCAGATCTGCGTGACTGCGCTGCAACTCCACTGGAAGGAAAGGGAGTTGGCGAAGCAAGCGGCCGGCGAACTGTGGAGTGACTCCGACTTCGTGTTCACCACGCGCTACGGCACGCCGTTCGAGCCGCGCAACTTCAACCGCCGGTTCACCGATCGCTCGTCCAGGGCGGGAGTCCGCCGAATCCGGCTGCACGACACCCGGCACACGTGCGGTTCGCTCCTGGCCGCGCTAGACGTGCACCCCCGCGTCGCGATGCAGATCCTCCGGCACAGCAAGATCGCAGTCACGATGGAGGTCTACACTCACGTGCCCTCGGAGTCGACGCGCCGGGCACTGCGCAAGCTGGGCAAGCACCTTGGGAAGCAAGATCCAAAGTAGTTGCTGTACTTCGCTGCTGTACGACGCCAAAGAGCCCCAGCCGGATCACTCCGACTGGGGCTCTGAGCTGCGGTGGACCTGTGGGGATTTGAACCCCAGACCCCCTCGATGCGAACGAGGTGCGCTACCAGACTGCGCCACAGGCCCTTGCAACGAGTGAAACTCTAGCATCCCCGTCAGGGTGCTTGGAAATCCGTTCCTTGCCTGGTCACTCGTTGGCCGCGCGGGGCCGTTCGCCGTCCTCGTACTGATCGAACAGCGGGGTGCGGCCCCGCTCGCGGGCGCGGCGGGCGGAGGCTGCGCGGCGGGCGTCGGTGCGGCCCGCCGTCGTCCTGTCCTCCGACCCGTCCTCCGCGTCCTCGTCCTGAACGTCGTGGGCGTGCCGGGCATCCCGGTCGTCCCGCGCGCCCGACTGCGCCTCCTGCTCCGGCGCCACGGAACTGGACCGGGCCGAACTCCACGCGTCCGGCGCCCCGAGGTCCACGTCGGACGTGGCGCGCGGTGCGACCGGTGCGGTGACGTACGTCGGCAACGGGACCGGCACCGGGTCCCAGCTGTCGCCCTGGCCCGGTCGGCGCTGCCGCTCGCGCTGCTGGTCGACCCACTCGGCGTGGTCGGTCTGTTCGACGAGGGCACGGCGGTCGGCGGCGAGCGCGGACAGCCCGGGGTCGGTCTCCGGTTCCGGGCCCTCCTCGGCGTCGTCGAGCGCGGCGTCCACGGACGCGCGCCGACGCGGCTGGCGTTCCCTCAGTCGCTGCGCGGCGACCTCGGCCCTGCGCCGGTCCATCTGGTAGGCGAAGCGGCGCCGTTCCTGGGTACGCAGGTAGGCGATGTATCCGCTGAGCAGCACCGCCGGCACGCCGGGCGCCCAGAGCAGGGCGAGCCCGCCGACCGCCGCGACGATCGCGCCGAGCGTGAAAGCGAGGAAGAGCATCACGGTGGTACGTCTGCGGCGCGCGAGCACCTTCACACGCCGGGCGCGCGCTGCCGCGGCCTCCTCGGCGGGGCTGCGCCGCGCGACCGGGACACGCTTGCGCGCGGACGCGGAGGGGGACTTGGGCGCCTGGGCGGAGGCGGAAGCTTGCTGGGGTGCCGACTTGGGTGCCTGCTCGCGCGCCGGTTCGCGGACCGGCGCCTGCTCGGACTCGCGCGCCGCTTCCCGCGCCGCCGCGCGCTCCGACTCACGGACTGCTCCGCGTTCCGGTTCTCGCGCCGTTTCCGGCCGTTCCTGGCTCTGCTGGCGGACGGGTGCGTGCACCTGGGGACGGACCGGGGGCATGGCGAAGGCCCGGACGTCCACCGAGTCGGTGACGGCGTCCGAGACGTCGGCGCTGGGCTCCCCCTCCTCGGTGGAGCGCGCCCGCAGGTCCTTGGCGTACCGGCGCTCCATTCCCGCCCGTCCGGACAGCAGCCGGATGGCGGTGCTGAAGCGTTCCGTCGGACGGGCCTCGTTCAGCTCGTCCTGCCTACGGAGCCACATCGGCACCAAGTAGGCGGCCCAGGCCCCGACAATGACTGCGTAGATGAGGCCGCTGCTGCTCACGCCTCACACGGTAGAGGGGTTTGCGTGAGGCCATCTGCCAATTGAGCCGGTGTGTCGCACGATCTGGCTGATATTTCGAGCTTTTTTGTGACCGATGCGATCAACAGGCCGCCGAGTTGGCGAATTCATTGCCCCAAGACGGTCATCCGTCGATCACTTTCGAACACTTATTCCATTTCCGGAGTCGCGGACTTCCAACCGTCCGGGCTATGCGGGATTGTCGTGCGGGTACTCCGGGAGCGTGCCCGCTGCCAGCGGCTCAGCAACCCCTCGGGCACCTCTTCCGCGGTGAGCGCGAAGACGAGATGGTCGCGCCAGGCGCCGTCGATGTGGAGATAACGGGGCCTGATCCCCTCATCACGGAATCCGAGTTTCTCGACGACCCGGCGGCTGGGGCCGTTCTCCGGGCGAATGCAGACCTCGATGCGGTGCAGTCCGACGGCCCGGAAACAGTGGTCGACGACGAGTGCCACGGACGTCGGCATCACTCCGCGCCCTGCCACCGACTCGTCCACCCAGTAACCGATGTGGCCCGAACACATGGAACCCCAGGTGATCCCGGCGACCGTCAACTGCCCGACCAGGCGCCCCTGGTATTCGATGACGAACGGCAGCATCCGGCCCGAGTTCGCCTCGGAACGGAGATGCCGGACCATCTGCCGGTACGTCGGCCGGTGCGCGATCGGCCCGCTGGGGGTGGGCGGCGGAATCGTCGCCTCCCAGGGGCGCAGCCAGTCCCGGTTGCGCCGGTTGACCTCGCGCCAGGCCCGCTGGTCGCGCAGTTTTATCGGCCTCAGGACGATGTCGCCGTCCACCAGCACGGCAGGCCAGGATGGGCTGTTCAGCTCGCACCCCCACTGGTGTCGGCGGGTCTTGGGTGATCGCCGCCGCGGATCTGGTCGACGGCGTGCGCCAGCAGGGCTCCAGGACGGCGAGGCCGTCCCTCACCCCGCCGGTGGACCCCGGAAGGTTGACGATCAGTGTGTACCCGGCGACTCCGGCGAGCCCCGGGAGAGCGCCGCGGTCGGCACCTTCTCCCGTCCGAACGCCCGGATGGCCTCGGCGATGCCCGGCACCTCGTAGTCGATGACCGCGCGGGTCGCCTCCGGAGTGCGGTCGGTCGGCGATACGCCGGTGCCGCCGGTGGTGACGACGGCGTCGTAACCGGCCTCTACGGCGGCTCTCAGCGCGGCCTCAACGGGGTCTCCGTCGGGGACCACCCGCGGCCCCTCGACCGTGAAGCCGAAGCTCCTGAGGCCGTCGGCGACCAGTGGGCCGCCCTTGTCCTCGTAGACGCCGGTGGCGGCCCGGTTGGAGGCCGTGACCACCAGGGCGCGGTACGGCGCGGGCAGGATGCTGTCGGGGGTCATGTCCGGCTCCAGTCGCCCGACTTGCCGCCCGTCTTCTCCTCCACGCGCACGTCCGTGATGACCGCTCCCTTGTCGACCGCCTTGACCATGTCGATCACGGTGAGCGCGGCGACGGAGACCGCGGTGAGCGCCTCCATCTCGACGCCTGTGCGGTCCGTCGTCTTCACGGTGGCCCGGATGCGTACGGCGTCGTCCGCGACCGACAGATCCAGTTTCACACCCGACACCGACAACGGGTGGCAGAGCGGGATCAGGTCCGGGGTGCGTTTGGCACCCATGATCCCGGCGATGCGCGCGGTGGCGAGGGCGTCGCCCTTGGGGACCCCCTCACCGCGCAGCAGTTCGACCACGCGGGGCGAGACGAGGACGCGGCCGGTGGCGGTGGCGGTGCGCGCGGTCACGTCCTTGGCGGACACGTCGACCATCCGGGCGGCGCCCGCTTCGTCGATGTGCGTCAGTCGGTCGTGCGCAAGGGGTCCGGGGTGCTCCCCGGAAAGGCTCAGTCATGCTGTGTGGCGCTCCCGGTCCGGGCGTGTTGTGCGCGACACGGTACCGCCAACCAGCAGTACTCAGCCGAGCAGGACCACGTCGACCTCGGTGCCGGGCTCCACGGACTCGACGTCCTCGGGGACGACGATCAGCGCGTCGGCGAGCGCGAGGGCCGCCACGAGGTGCGATCCGGCGCCCCCTACGGGGGTGACCTCGCCGTCGGCGTACGTCCCGCGCAGGAACTGTCGGCGCCCCTTCGGGGAGGTCAGCGCCCTGTCCGCGGTGAGCGTGGCCCGGGTCCTCGGACGGTGCACGTCGTCCAGGCCCATGAGGGTGCGGATCGCGGGGCGGACGAACAGCTCGAAGGAGACGTACGACGAGACCGGGTTGCCCGGGAGGGCCAGCAGCGGGATGTGGTCGGGGCCGATGGAGCCGAAGCCCTGGGGTTTGCCGGGCTGCATGGCGAGCTTGCGGAAGTCGATCCCGGCGCCCTCCTCGTCCTCGTCCCCTACGGAGGACAGCGCCTCCTTGACGACGTCGTACGCCCCGACGCTCACGCCGCCGGTGGTGACCATGAGGTCGGCGCGGACGAGCTGGTCCTCGATGGTGGAGCGGAGGGTCTCGGCGTCGTCGGCGACGGCGCCCACCCGGTAGGCGATGGCTCCGGCGTCGCGGGCGGCGGCGGTGAGGGCGAAGCTGTTCGAGTCGTAGATCTGGCCGTTCCCCAACTGCTCGTCGGGCTGGACGAGTTCGCTGCCGGTGGACATGACGACCACGCGCGGGCGGGGGCGTACGCGGACCGTGCCGCGGCCGATCGCGGCGAGGAGGGCGATCTGCGGCGGGCCGAGGACGGTGCCGGCCTCCAGGGCGCGGTCGCCCGCCTTCACGTCGCTGCCCTGCGCGCGTACGTGCGCGCGTGCCTCGGCCGAGCGGTACACGTGCACGTGCCCGTCGGCCCCCTCGGGGACTGGCTGCGGGCCCGCATGCCGGTGACCGGGCCCTCGCCGAGGCCTCCGTCGGTCCACTCCACGGGGACGACGGCCTCGGCGCCGGGCGGGAGCGGGGCGCCGGTCATGATGCGGGCGGTCTCTCCGGGGCCCACGTGCAGGGACTCGGCCTGGCCGGCCGCGACGTCACCGATGACCGTCAGGACGGCCGGGTACTCCTCGCTCGCGCCCGCCACGTCCGTGACCCGTACCGCGTACCCGTCCATCGAGCTGTTGTCGAAGGGCGGAAGCGAGACCGGCACCGTGACGTCCTCGACCAGGACGCAGCCCTGGGCGTCGAGCAGTTGGAGCTCGATGGGTTCCAGGGGCGGACGGTCGCGAGGATGTCCTCCAGGTGCTCGTCCACCGTCCAGAGGTGGTCGGGTCCTGCGGTGCGGGTCGCGGCGGTGCTCAACGTTGCTACATCTCCTCGGCTACGTAACTGCGAAGCCAGGCCCGGAAGTCCGGCCCCAGGTCTTCACGTTCGCACGCGAGTCTGACAATGGCACGCAGATAGTCGCCCCGGTCGCCGGTGTCATAGCGGCGGCCCTTGAAGACGACGCCGTGCACGGGGCCGCCGACCTTCTCGTCGGTGGCGAGCTGCTGGAGGGCGTCGGTGAGCTGGATCTCGCCGCCTCGGCCCGGCTCGGTCTTGCGCAGTATGTCGAAGATGTGGGGGTCGAGGACGTAGCGGCCGATGATCGCGTAGTTCGACGGGGCGTCGGCCGCGTCGGGCTTCTCGACCAGGCCGGTCACCTTGACGACGTCGTCGTCCGCGGTGGCCTCGACGGCCGCGGAGCCGTAGAGGTGGATCTGCTCGGGTGCGACCTCCATGAGGGCGACGACGCTGCCGCCGTGCAGCTCCTGGACCTCGACCATGCGCGCGAGGAGGGGGTCGCGGGGGTCGATCAGGTCATCCCCGAGGAGGACGGCGAAGGGCTCCTGGCCGACGTGCGGGGCGGCGCACAGGACGGCGTGGCCGAGGCCCTTGGGGTCGCCCTGGCGGACGTAGTGCATGGTCGCGAGGTCGCTGGATTCCTGGACCTTGGCGAGCCTGCCCGCGTCGCCCTTCTTCTGGAGGGCGGATTCGAGCTCGTAGTTGCGGTCGAAGTGGTCCTCAAGTGGGCGCTTGTTGCGTCCGGTGATCATGAGGACGTCGTCGAGCCCAGCCGACACGGCCTCTTCGACCACGTACTGGATCGCGGGCTTGTCCACGACCGGCAGCATCTCCTTGGGAGTTGCTTTCGTGGCCGGCAGGAACCTGGTGCCGAGACCGGCTGCGGGAATGACAGCCTTGCTGATCCTGGGGTGCGACTGAGTCATGCCCGAACCTTATCCGGTGCCTTTGTGCGCAATCTGTGGCACCGGTTGAAACATTCTCATATGAGCACATTAGGAAGGGTACGGGTGGGACCTGTGCGTCACCTGGGTCGTGAAGCCGAGCCTGGCAAGCGAATGTTGCGACAAGAGTTCCTCGCGGTGAGGAACAGGTTGACGGCCGATGACGTGCGGGAGGCGGGCGACGCGCTCGCCGACCGCGCCCTGGAACTGCCGGAGTTGGCGCACGCGCGCACGGTGGCGGCCTACGTCTCCGTCGGAACCGAACCCGGAACGCTCGCGCTCCTGGACGCTCTCCGCGCGCGGGACGTCCGCGTCCTGCTGCCGGCGCTGCTCCCGGACAACGACCTGGACTGGGGCGCCTACGACGGCGAGGGCTCGCTCGCGCGGGTCCAACACGGCGGAAAGATGGCCCTGTTCGAGCCCTCCGGCGAGCGGCTCGGCCCGGACGCCGTGACGGCCGCCGACGTCGTCCTGCTGCCCGGTCTGGCGGTCGACGGGCGCGGGATGCGCCTGGGGCGCGGTGGAGGGTCGTACGACCGCGTGCTGGCGCGGCTGGAGCGGGCGGGCGCGCATCCCGCGCTGGTGGTGCTGCTGTACGACTCCGAGGTCGTCGACCACGTCCCCGCGGAGGCGCACGACCGGCCGGTGCGCGCGGCGGTCACACCAAGCGGTCTGCACCGGTTCCCCGAGAACTGAAATGGCCCTCCACGCGTAAGTGGAGGGCCATTTCAGTTCGTTCAACGATTCACGGCTTGAGCACCAGGGAGTCGCTCGTGCTGTCGTCGACCGCCTTGGACGAGTACGACCAGGGCAGTAGTTCACCGTTGACCCACTTGCTGGTCTGGTCGGTGTAGTGCGCGCTGTAGGCGTGTCCGGAGGCTCCGGTGAGGTTGATCCACTTGGACTTGTCGAAGTTGTCCAGGTTGACCACCATGCGCATCGACGGCACCCAGACGACGCCGTAGCCGCCGGCCGCGTTCCAGCCGGTCGCGTTGACCGTGGCCTCGCCGCCGCTGAGCTTCCAGGGGCCGCGGTTGAGGACGTACTTGACGATGCCGGGGCCGTCGGTGCCCAGGGTCTGGTTCTTCAGGAACAGGCGGTGCAGCCGGCCCCAGCTCCAGGTGTCGATGTCCTTGCCGAGCTTGGCGGTGAGCTCCCAGCGGGCGTCGATCATGGCGCGCTTGAAGAGCTGGTTCATATTGCTCGCCCCCCGGACGGTTGCCCGACTTGGGGTCTTCCACCAGTCGTTGGTGGGATCGTCCATGAGCTTGCGGACGACCTCGAACCAGCGGTCACCGCCGTCCGGTTGCGCCTCGTCGGCATCGCGCTCGCCGCACTCGCGGACCTTCTGGTTGTCCTCGTCGGCGGGCCCGGTGGTGTCGACCGGCGAGACGAACAGGCACTGGCCCTTGACCCGCAGCTCCTTGGGGAGCTTGTTGCCGAAGGCGAGCTTGAGGATGTTGCGCCAGACCGAGTTGAAGTAGGCGGCCGCCGCCGAGTCGGCGTCCTGGGTGTAGTCCCAGCCCTCCAGGAGCTTCTGCGCCTCGCGCACGTCCGGGTCGTCGATGTCGAGCTTCAGCAGCTTGGGCACGATCAGCTTGGCGATCTCGCTGCTGTCGTCGAGCTGCATCTGCCGCATGTCGTCGGTGGAGATCTTGCCGCCGCCGTCGATCTTCGACTGGATCAGATCGGTGATGCGCTGGCTTCGGGTGCCGTAGCCCCAGTCCGTGGTGAGCGTGTACGGGTACTTGTCCTGGTCGATCACGGCCTGGTTGGCGGTGACGATGTAGCCGCGCTTCGGGTTGAACTCGTACGGCAGGGCGGCCTGCGGGATGTAGCCGTTCCAGTCGTACTTGGGGTCCCAGCCGGGCACCGGCAGCGAGCCGTCGCCCTTCCCGCGCGTGGGGATCTTGCCGGGCAGCGTGTAGCCGATGTTGTTCTTGGTGTCGGCGTAGACGAGGTTCTGGGAGGGCACGTCGAACTTCGTGGAGGCCGCGCGGAACTCGGTCCAGTTCGATGCCTTGTCGATGGCGAAGACGGCGTCCATGGTGGTGCCCGGGTCCTCGGCGGTCCAGCGCAGGGCGATGCCGTAACCGTCGCCTCTGTCGGGTGCCGCGGTGTCGACGGTGGCCTTCTTGCCGACCTTCACGAGTTCGTCGTCTCGGTCGGACAGCAGCGGGCCGTTGTTGGTCTCCCGGACGACGATCTTCTTGGACGCGCCGCCGGCGACCTTGATGGTCTCCGTGCGGGTCGTGAAGGGCTTCGTCTTGCCGTCGTACAGGTAGCCGTCCCCGGAGAGCTTCTCCAGGTAGAGGTCGGTGGTGTCGACCCCGGAGTTGGTCATGCCCCAGGCGATGTTCTGGTTGTGGCCGATGACGACGCCCGGCATGCCCGCGAAGGTGTAGCCGGAGACGTCGTACTGGCACTTGCTGGAGACCGCGCGGCAGTGCAGGCCCATCTGGTACCACACGGACGGCAGCGAGGCCTCCAGGTGTGGATCGTTGGCCAGGAGGGGCTTGCCGGTGATGGTGTTCTTGCCGGCGACGACCCAGGAGTTGGAGCCGATGCCCTGGCCGTTCACGCCGACGGCCGTCGGGAGGTCCTCCAGGACGTTCGAGAGGCTCGAGAGCTGGCTCGTGAGGGCCGAACCCGACGAGGACGACGTCGAGCCCGTCGTGCCGCTCGTGGACGTGCTGGTGGAGCTGTCACCGCTGCCGAAGGTCTTGGTGTACTCGTCGTACTCGCCCTCGGTGACGATCGGCTGGTTGCGGCTGTACGGGTACTCCGGGTACAGGTCCGCGATCTGCTGGGGGCCGAGGCGGGTGGTCATCAGGGCGCGGTCGATCTCGTCCTGCATGTTGCCGCGCAGGTCCCAGGCCATCGCCTTGAGCCACGCGACCGAGTCGACCGGGGTCCACTTCTGCGGCTTGTAGTCGTTCTCGAACCCGAGGGCCGCGTACTCCAGGGAGATGTCCTTGCCGTCTTTGCCCTTGAGGTAGGCGTTGACTCCCTTGGCGTACGCCTGGAGGTACTTCTTCGTGGAGGCCGACAGCGTGGTGTCGTACTCCTTCTGGGCCACTCGGTCCCAGCCCAGGGTGCGCAGGAACTCGTCGTCCTTGACCTGGCCCTTGCCGAACATCTCGGAGAGCCGGCCGGAGGTCATGTGCCGGCGCACGTCCATCTCGTAGAACCGGTCCTGCGCCTGGACGTAGCCCTGGGCCATGAACAGGTCCGCGTCGGAGGACGCGTAGATCTGCGGGATGCCGTAGCTGTCGCGCTTCACGTCGACGGGTCCGGACAGGCCGTCGAGGGTGATCGATCCGGTGGTCTGCGGAAGGGACGCGCGGACCGTGCTGATCGACCAGTACGCGCCGTAGGCGATGCCCCCGATGATGGCCAATACCAGAACAAGCACCAGTAGACGGGCTTTGCGCCCCTTTTTCCTGCCGGACTTGCCGGGCTTATGACCCGATGAGGCGGTGGTGTTGGGGGCATCGCTGTCCTTGCTGTCCTAACGCGAGCGGCAGGGCGGGCTGTGCTTTTGACTGAGCGCTGGAGCAACCATAGGCGCAGGGTCCCGAGCGACTTGACGCGGAGTCGGGTACCGACGCGGACGGGCGTTCGATCTTGCCTCGAGAAGTGTCAAGAAAGCGTCAAGAGTTAGGTAAGGTAACGAAGTACTTGGATGCATGGCGCCGCAGCCTCGCGTCCCCTGTACGTGTGCTGTCGCCCCAGAGGCGCGTCAGCCGAGGAAGGGAAGGCCACTGACTGTCCACCACCTCGACCAGCTTCTGCTCGTCTGCTCGCTCGTCCTGCTCGTCGCCGTCGCGGCGGTCCGGATCTCCTCGCGCAGCGGGCTCCCGAGCCTGCTCGTGTACCTGGGGATCGGCGTCGCCATGGGCCAGGACGGCGTCGGCGACATCCACTTCAACAACGCCGAGCTGACCCAGGTCATCGGGTACGCGGCCCTGGTCGTGATCCTGGCCGAGGGCGGCCTCGGCACGAAGTGGAAAGAGGTCGGGCCCGTCCTGTCGTCCGCCGCCACACTGGCGCTGGCGGGAGTGGCGGTGAGCGTCGGCGTCACGGCCGCGGCCGCGCACTACGTGGTCGGCCTGGAATGGCGGCAGGCGCTCATCATCGGGGCGGTGGTGTCCTCGACGGACGCGGCGGCGGTCTTCTCCGTGCTGCGCCGAATCCCCCTCCCCGCGCGCGTGACGGGCACGCTGGAGGCCGAGTCCGGGTTCAACGACGCCCCGGTGGTCATCCTGGTCGTCGCCTTCTCCACGGCGGGCCCCGTCGAGCACTGGTACCTGCTGGTGGGCGAGATAGCCCTGGAGCTGGCCATCGGCGCGGCCATGGGTGTCGCGGTGGGCTGGCTCGGCTCCTGGGGGATCCGGCACGTGGCACTGCCCGCCTCCGGGCTCTACCCGATCGCCGTCATGGCCATCGCGGTCACCGCGTACGCGGCGGGCGCCCTGGCGCACGGCAGCGGCTTCCTGGCGGTCTACCTCGCCTCGATGATGCTCGGCAACGCCAAGCTGCCCCACTGGCCCGCCACGCGAGGTTTCGCCGAGGGGCTCGGCTGGATCGCCCAGATCGGCATGTTCGTCCTGCTCGGCCTGCTGGTCACCCCGCACGAACTCGGGGACGACGTCTGGCCCGCGCTCATCATCGGCCTGGTCCTGACGATGGTCGCCCGGCCGCTCAGCGTGGTGGTGAGCCTCACGCCGTTCCGGGTGCCCTGGCAGGAGCAGACCCTCATGTCCTGGGCCGGGCTGCGCGGCGCGGTGCCCATCATCCTGGCGACGATCCCCATGGTGAACGGCGTCTCCGGCAGCCGACGCATCTTCAACATCGTCTTCGTCCTGGTCGTCGTCTACACCCTCATCCAGGGACCGACGCTCCCCTGGCTGGCGCGCAAGCTGCGGCTCGGCGAGGGCGCGGAGGCCGCCGACCTCGGGGTCGAATCGGCGCCCCTGGAGCGGCTGCGCGGGCATCTGCTGTCCGTGGCGATTCCGGCGGAGTCAAGATGCACGGCGTCGAGGTCAATGAGCTGCGACTGCCGGCCGGGGCCGCGGTCACCCTCGTCGTACGCGATGAAAAATCGTTCGTCCCGCTGCCCTCCACGGTCCTGCGGCGCGGCGACGAACTCCTCGTGGTCGCCACGGACCCCGTCCGGGACGCGGCCGAGCAACGCCTGCGCGCGGTGGGCCACGGCGGCAAGCTCGCGGGGTGGCTGGGCACGGATGTCACCGGCGCCGGTCGTTAAGGGCATGTTTCGTACGGTTCACATGTTCACCAATCACAGGTGAACGCGCGCGTGGTGCCCGTTTTCACAGGCTCACCGCACCTCACCACCTGTACGATGAAGGCACATTCTGATCGAACCAACTCTGCCTGACGCAGTGCTGGCGCGACCGTATGGCGGCCGAAACCCTCTCCGCAGTGGGCACCGGTATCTACCGCAGTTCCGCGCAAGAGGACAGCTCTCGGCGCCCCCGCACAGGGCGCGCTACCAGGCGGCAGAAAGGCACGGGCCGTGGCATCCACGGTCACCTCCGGGACGGGATCCCGTCCCGGATACGGGCAGCTGCTGCGCACGCGCGGCGCCTGGACGTTCCTGCTTCCCGGCTTCGCGGCACGCCAGCCGTTCGCGATGCTCACCATCTCCATCGTGCTGCTGGTCCAGCACACCACCGGCTCCTACGGCGCGGCGGGCGCCGCCGCGGCCGTCACCGGCGTCTCCATGGCCCTGTTCGCGCCCTACAGCGGCCGCCTGGCCGACCGCTACGGGCAGCGGACCGTCCTGCTCCCCGGCGTCCTGGTGCACACCTTGTCCGGCCTCACGTTCACGGTCCTCGCGCTCGGCCACGCGCCCCTGTGGGCGCTGTTCGTGGCGGCCGTGCCGACCGGTGCCTCGGTGCCGCAGATCGGGCCCATGGTGCGCGCCCGCTGGGGCGTGAAGCTCAGGACTCCCCGCTGCTGAGCACCGCCGCGGCCTTCGAGTCCGTCACGGACGAGCTGACCTTCGTCTTCGGCCCACTCCTGGCGACCGCCCTGTGCACCGCCGTGAACCCGGCCGCCGGCCTGATCACCGAGGCGTCGCTGACCCTCATCGGTGGTCTCCTGTTCGCCGCCCAGAAGAGCACCCAGCCCACGGTGGCCGTCGCCGCCGGGCACGCACGCGTGGAGCACGTCTCCGCACTGAGCATCCCCGGGGTGCGCGTCCTGATCGTGACCTTCCTGGGCATCGGTTCCGTCTTCGGCGGCATGCAGGTCTCCCTGGCCGCGTTCACCGAGTCGATCGGCGAACCGGGTCTGAACGGCGTCCTGTACGGCACGTTCGCCGCCGGCAACATGCTCTCCGGGATCGTCTGCGGTGCCGTCGCCTGGAAGGTCGCCCCGCAGCGCCGCCTGCTGATCGGCTACGCCGCGCTCGCGCTGACCGCGTCCGCGCTGTGGACCGCCCACTCGGTGCCGCTGCTGGCGGGCCTGGGTCTCCTGGTCGGCATGTGCATCGCGCCCGCCCTGATCACCGGCTACACGCTGGTCGAGGGGCTCGTCCCGGCCGGCGCCCGCACGGAGGCCTTCACCTGGCTGACCGGCGCGGTCGCCCTCGGCCAGGCCGCCGCCGTCACGGTCGCGGGACAGCTGGAGGACCGCCTGTGGGGCGGCGCCGGTTTCCTGGTCCCGATGGTCGGCACCGTGCTCGCCCTGGGGACCCTGCTGGCCCTGCGCTCACGCCTCGCGACCCGGCCCCACAGCCGCACCGTGGCACGTGGCGTCGGTCACCGCGTGCCGGTGGCAGTGGACTGATCCCCGGGAATACGTCAGTATGGACGCTCGTTAGCACTCATTGAGTGAGAGTGCCAGGAGGAAGACAACAGTGCCGACCTACCAGTACCAGTGCACCGAGTGTGGCGAGGGCCTTGAAGCGGTCCAGAAGTTCACCGACGAAGCGCTGACCGAGTGCCCCAATTGCGGTGGACGCCTGAAGAAGGTGTACTCAGCGGTCGGCATTGTCTTCAAGGGCTCCGGCTTCTACCGGAACGACAGCCGCGGCTCCTCGTCGAGCAGCACGCCGGCCACCCCGAAGCCTTCGACGTCCTCGGACTCGAAGCCGTCCACCCCCTCGACCTCGTCGTCCTCCTCGGACTCGAAGTCGTCGAGCTCGGGCTCCTCGTCCAGCAACAGCTCCGCCGCGTAAGACACTTCCGCGGGACCCTGTCGTCCACGACGGCAGGGTCTTCGGCGTTTCCTGAGCCGGTTCCCGCGCCATTTCGACGGCCGCTAGGGTGCGGGGCATGGCGAACGCAGAGATCGGCGTAATCGGCGGCTCCGGCTTCTACTCGTTCCTCGACGACGTGACCGAGATCGAGGTGGACACCCCCTACGGACCCCCAGCGACTCCCTCTTCCTCGGCGAGATCGCCGGCCGGCGGGTCGCCTTCCTGCCCCGGCACGGACGCGGCCACCATCTGCCGCCGCACCGCATCAACTACCGCGCCAACCTCTGGGCGTTGCGCTCCGTCGGGGTCCGCCAGGTCCTCGGCCCGTGCGCGGTGGGCGGGCTGCGCCCCGAGTACGGGCCGGGCACGCTGCTGGTGCCGGACCAGCTGGTGGACCGCACCAAGTCCCGCACGGGCACGTACTTCGACGGACTCCCGCTGCCCGACGGCGCGGTGCCGAACGTGGTGCACGTGTCGCTGGCCGACCCCTACTGCCCGACCGGCCGAGCCGCCGCGCTGAAGTCGGCGCGCGGGCGGGACTGGGAACCGGTGGACGGCGGCACGCTCGTGGTGATCGAGGGCCCGCGCTTCTCGACCCGCGCCGAGTCGCTGTGGCACCAGGCACAGGGCTGGTCGGTGGTCGGCATGACCGGCCACCCCGAGGCCGCGCTCGCCCGTGAACTGGATCTCTGCTACTCGTCGTTGACTCTGGTCACCGACCTCGACGCGGGCGCCGAGACCGGCGAGGGCGTCTCCCACGACGAGGTGCTGCGGGTGTTCGCGGCCAACGTGGACCGGCTGCGGGGCGTGCTGTTCGACACGGTGGCCGCGCTGCCGGAGAGCGGGGAGCAGGACTGCCTGTGCGCGAACGCGCTGGGCGGTATGGACCCGGGCTTCGCACTGCCGTAGCCGGGGCCAAGGCGGCGGAACGTCCCGTTCCGGTGAGGGAGTTGTCCACAACCGACGGGTAACACACGGGCTCCGGCAGACATCGGCGCGAACCCTCATCGTGGGACCGCAAGCCGATCCCTCGTCGCAGGTGGTGTTCCCATGTCCCTCTCCCGCCCGCCCTTCCTCACAGACCCGTCAGGACCGCCTTTCACAGCCTCATCTTCACCGTCACCCGATCCCCATCTCGCCCCCTTCCCACGCCCGTTGGGCACCGACGCTCCGCCCACCTGCGAGGTGCCGCACTTCGCACCGGTGCGGGTGCGGGGCGGTCTCCAGCAGCTGCGCCGGTTGCTACGGCATCGGAGGCGGGCCGTGGCCGCGGGGCTGGCGCTGACGGCCGCGGCGCTCGTGGCGGCGGGCCCGCGTGAGGCCACGGAGGCTCGGCACAGTGAACGGCCCCGCGGACACCCGGTGGTCGATCCGGTACGGCAGCGCCGGGCGGTCGAGTGGGTGTCGGCGCCGGTACGGATCGCCGACGCCGGCACGGTCCGGCTGCTGCGGGCGGGCGACCGGGTCGATGTGATCGCCGCGGAGGAGCCGGCGGCAGGCGGTGACGCGCACGTGGTCGCGCGCGGGGCGCGGGTGGCGAAGGTGCCCGAGCCGCTCGAAGTGGCCGACGGCGGCGGGGCGTTGGTGGTGCTGTCGGTGCCGCGCGGCACGGCGGCGCGGCTGGCAGGCGCGAGCGCCACGGCACGGCTGGCGGTGACGATGTGTTGATCAGCCGGTTGGTGTCGGTGCTGGTCCGGGGGTGAACCGTATCTTTCCGGGGCTCGGCGACTTGCCGTCAAGTCCCTCATTAGAGTTACTGAATTGGACAGGACGGCCGGACCTTGACGTAGGTTGCGGACCTGTTGGTTCCACACCCCGCGCGTGCGAGAAGAGGCTCCGAGTTGAGCGAGAAGAAGGAACCGAGCGTCTGGCAGGGTTTCAAAACCTTCCTGATGCGCGGGAACGTCGTCGATCTGGCAGTCGCGGTCGTCATCGGTGCCGCCTTCACGAACATCGTCAACTCGGTGGTGAAGGGGATCATCAACCCGCTCGTCGGGGCGATCGGCACACAGAACCTGGACACCTACAGCTCATGTCTGAGCAGCAGTTGCTCGGGCGACAAGGGCATCCAGCTGATGTGGGGCTCCGTCCTGGGAGCCGCCCTCAGCTTCGTGATCACCGCGGCGGTCGTCTACTTCCTGATGGTCCTGCCGATGTCGAAGTACCTGGCGCGGATCGAGGCCCATCGGAAGGCCAAGGAGGGCACGCACGAGATCATCGAGATCACGGAGCTGGAAGTCCTCAAGGAGATCCGCGACGCGCTCGTCGCAGCGCGGCGAAGGTCACCGCGAGCCGTAACCGACGGCTCAGATGTGGTGGGGCGGCTTCTCGTCGAGGAAGCGCTTCAGATCGGCGGCGCTGTCGCCCTCGGGACGCTCGCCCCACCCGCGGTCCGTGTCGTCGGAGGACGGCCGGCTCAGCGGGTCGTCGAAGACCAGCGCGGGCTTGGGGTCGCGCGGCTCGGGGTCGGGGGCGGTACTCATGCCTCCAGGGTACGGCCACCGGCGGACGTCATCTGCTGTGCTAGTCCCCATGACGTCGGACACCCACAGCTCCCCCAGCTCCCACAGCCCCCAGAAATCCCTGCGCCCCGTGCGCCCGCTCACCGCCCGAGGCCGGGACGAGCCGCACCGGGTCGCCTCGCCGCTGGAGCTCTTCTTCGACCTGTGCTTCGTCGTGGCCATCGCGCAGGCGGGCCTCCAGCTGGCCCACGCCGTCGCCGAGGGACACGCGGGCGAGGGCATCCTGAACTACGCGATGCAGTTCTTCTCCATCTGGTGGGCGTGGATGAACTTCTCGTGGTTCGCCTCGGCCTACGACAACGACGACGTGCTGTACCGGGTCATCACCCTGGTGCAGATCGCCGGCGTCCTGGTCCTCGCGGCCGGTGTCTCGCGGGCCTTCGACCAGCACGACTACGTGGTCGTCTGGCTCGGCTACCTGATCATGCGGCTGGCGATGGCATCGCAGTGGCTGCGGGCGGCGCGGGCGGCACAGGGCCCGGAGCGCACGATGGCCCTGAGGTATGCGGGCGGCGTGCTCCTCTGCCTGGTCGGCTGGCTGGGGCTGGTGGTCCTGCCGGAGCACGCGCGGGCGTGGGTGTTCCTCGTGATGGTGATCGCGGAGCTGTGCGTGCCGCTCTACGCGGAGAAGGACTTCACGACGCCCTGGCATCCGCACCACATCTCCGAGCGGTACGGCCTGTTCACGATCATCGTGCTGGGCGAGACGATCGCGGCGGCGACGGTGGCGGTGAAGTCGGGGGTGGACGAGCACGACGCGCTGGGCGAGCTGCTGCCGATCGCGGCGGGCGGATTGCTGATCGTGTTCGCCGCCTGGTGGATCTACTTCGTGGTGCCGATCCACGGGCACCTGCGCACCAACCAGCAGGCGTTCCTGTGGGGTTACGGCCACTACCTGATCTTCGCTGCGGCGGCCACGATCGGCGCGGGCCTGGAGGTGTCGGTCACGGAGGCGGTGGGCAAGGCCCACATCTCCACCCTGGCGGCCTCCGCGGCGGTGACACTCCCCACAGCCCTCTATCTGCTCAGCGTCTGGGCCCTGCACGCCCGCCACTACAAGGTGGGCATCGCCCAGCAACTGGTGCTCCCGGTGGCCGCGTTGCTGGTGATCTGCTGCACGTTCCTGGGCCACTGGGCGGTACTGGCGGCGGGCCTGGTGTCGGCGCTGACGGTGGCGGTCGGGGTGACCCTGACGGCACGCATGGCGGCCGCGGAGAGCGGAGCAGGGAGCAACGGCACGGACGGCCTGACCGAAACCCGGAAGGTCCCCGGATCGACGAGGTGCTGGGCAAGACTGGGGGCCATGACAGTTGACGCATTGACGGACGTGGCCGGCGTGCGGGTGGGCCATGCGACAAGGGCGGGCGACGGCTGGCTCACCGGCACCACGGTCGTGCTGGCGCCGGAGGGCGGAGCGGTGGCCGCCGTGGACGTGAGAGGTGGCGGCCCCGGCACCAAGGAGACGGACGCGCTGGACCCACGCAACCTGGTGCAACGGGTGGACGCGATCGTCCTGACCGGCGGCAGCGCGTACGGACTGGACGCCGCGTCAGGGGTGATGGCCTGGCTGGAGGAACAGGGACGCGGGGTACGGGTAGGAGCCGACCCCCTGCACGTAGTACCCGTGGTACCCGCGGCCTGTGTCTTCGACCTGGGACGAGGCGGCACCTTCAAGGCCAGACCGGACGCGTCCACCGGCCGGGCAGCGGTCGAGGCCGCGGCGATCAGCGGCCCCGGGGTGCGGGTGCGGGAGGGATGCGTGGGCGCCGGCACGGGGCGGTGGTCGGACAGCTGAAAGGCGGGATCGGAACGGCGAGCATCGTGCTGGAGTCGGGCATCACGGTGGCGGCACTCGTGGTGGCCAACGCGGCGGGCTCGGCCACGGACCCGGAAACGGGCGTGCTGTACGGGGAGTTGTTCCAAGGCGGCCGAGCGAAATACCCCGACCCAGAGGTCCACCAGGCAGCAGGACAACGCCTGGCCGAGGCCACCGCGAAGAACACCCCTCCCCACTGAACACAACCCTCGCGGTGGTAGCGACAGACGCCACCCTCACCAAGGCCCAGGCGCAAAAGCTGGCAGGCACGGCGCACGACGGCATCGCACGCGCCGTACGTCCGGTACACCTGCTGAACGACGGCGACACGGTATTCACGCTGGCCACCGGAGCCCGCCCACTGAACGCGCAGAACCCCCTGGCCCTGAACGAGGTCCTGGCGGCAGGCGCGGAGACGGTGACCAGGGCGATCGTGCGAGCGGTACGGGCAGCGGAGCCGGTGGAGGGCCCAGGCGGAACATGGCCGTCGTACGAGGAGCTGTACGGCAGAGGGTAGACACCCGCTTACTCCCCCACCCGAACTCCCCACCCAACTCCCCACCCGCAGCCGACCGCTGAGCCGAGGAGGCGTGCCGGCGTGCCGGCGTGCCGGCATGCCGACGAGACGCGACCACGCCGCCCTCACGCCGCCCCGGGCGTCGGCACCTGGGCCGGCCGTTCCTCCAGCCCGGCACTGGCAGAAGGCGAGCGGCCCACCCCGTATATGTCCCGGTTCTGTCACCGGATGACGTCCAAGAGAAACGCCGGGAACCCACGCAGTCCCCCGCCCCTCTTCGTCCACGCATCACAGCGGATCACCGCACACCACACCGAACCTGGAGCAGCCCGTGACAACGCCGGACATAGCAGCGCGGCGCGTACTGGGGGCCATCGCCGCCCTGGTGGTCGGCACCCTCACCCTCAGCGCATGCGGCGGCAACGCCAACGCGGACGCCAACACCGACGCCAAGAACGGCGGCGGCAGCAACACCACCACCAAGACGTCCACCGCGAAGATCGTCATCTCGGCGAAGGACGGTTCGACGAACGCGTCCATCAACGCGACCGGAGTGCAGGTCAGCGACGGCAAGTTTACCGACGTGAAGATGACGGTCGCGGGCTCCGGGCAGGCCGTGGACGGCGCGATATCCGCGAACGGCGCGAGCTGGAAGCCGAAGGAGCAGTTGGAGCGCGGGACCAAGTACCAGATATCGGCGACCGCGAAGGACTCCGCCGGCAAGACCGCGGCTGCCAACTCCATCTTCACGACGGTCACTTCGAGCAACAGCTTCATCGGGACGTACACCCCGGACAACGGGACGACGGTCGGCGTGGGGATGCCGGTGTCGTTCACGTTCGACAAGGTGATCAGCGACAAGAAGGCCGTGCAGTCGCACATCACGGTCACGTCGAGCACCGGGCAGCAGGTCGTGGGCCACTGGTTCGGCGCGCAGCGGCTGGACTTCCGGCCGCAGGACTACTGGAAGGCCGGTTCCAAGGTCACGATGAAGATCGACCTGGACGGCGTGCAGGGTGCGAACGGCGTGTACGGCGTGCAGAAGAAGACCGTGAGCTTCACGATCGGCCGCTCGCAGGTCTCCACGGTCGACGTCAACACGCAGACGATGACGGTCGTACGGGACGGCCAGACCCTCAAGTCGCTGCCGATCTCGTCCGGCAGCCCCGAACACACCACGTACAACGGCCAGATGGTGATCTCCGAGAAGTTCACGCAGACGCGGATGGACAGCCGGACGGTCGGCCTGGGCGGGGAGTACGACATCCCGGACGTGCCACACGCGATGCGACTGACCTCGACGGGGACGTTCATCCACGGCAACTACTGGTACAACCAGGCTAATCCGCCCTTCGGGCAGACGGGCACCAGCCACGGGTGTGTCGGGCTCGCGGACGTACAGGGCGCGCAGGGCGCGACGAACGCCAAGTGGTTCTACGACAACTCCCTCATCGGGGACGTCGTGATCGTGAAGCACTCCCCCGACAGGACGGTGGACCCGGACAACGGGCTCAACGGCTGGAACATGTCGTGGAGCGACTGGACCGCCGGAAGTGCCGCCTGACCGGCGGATTTTGACGGAACCTCGGGCCGCGCGGGAACATCCCGCGCGGCCCACGCGTTTTCTGGGCATACGTTTTCTCGGTTCCCGGACATGATGTCCGACCGAGGGGCTACGGTATGCACCCACAAGGTGACATGCAGCAACGCCGGGAGAAGCCTTGAGCGTTCCGTACGACACGGCAGCGTACGAACAACCCGAGTCGCCCGAGTCTCCGCAAGAGCACCTCGAGCGACTCCTCGGCCGTGCCCTGAACTCCTTCGAGCTGCCGGACGAGACCATAAGGCGCCTCGACTGCGCGCTGGCGCACGACAGTTCGCTGCACTCCGCGCACCACAGCGCCGGCCTGCACCGGGAGACGTACCGGCACACATGGCTGCTCGCCGACGGTTCGGCGCTCACCCTGTGGGAGCTCGTCCACAACACCGTGCTGGGCCGCGAGACACAGCACGAGGTGTATGTCGACGAGGAGGAGCTGCGCACCGCGACCGTGCGGCTCCCGCTGCCGCCGGACACCCCGGACTTCGAACTGCCCGTGCTGGTGCAGTTGTCGCCACTCCCGGAGCCCCGGCACACGTATCTGGCGGACGACTCCGCGGACCACGCGCGCCGTTTACTGCGCCGGGCGGAGAACGCGGACAAGCCGGACGCGGAGACGGCCGAGCTGCTGGAGACGGCGTTCGCGCACCAGATCACGCAGGCCTTCGGCCGACCGTTCCGGGCGGGCAGGGCGGCGCTGTGCTTCTCGCTCTACGAGCACGCGTTCCTGCTGCAGGACGGGACGGAGATCTCCCTGTGGGAGGTCGAGCACACGGCGACGCCTGACGGCCGGCACATGTGCGAGGTGTACGTCAGCGAGGACGCGGCCCGCGACGCGATGGAGCGGCGGGCGGCGCAGGTCTCGTAGCGGCCGGGACGGCGCGGGTCTCCCAAGCCGCGAGCCGGGCCGCTCGACGCCCGCCGCCTGATCAACGCTCATCGCCGGGTCAACACCCGCCGCCTGATCAACACCCGTCGCCCGCTCAACGCCCGTCGCTGAGCTGTCGTACGAGGCCCGCGAACGCGTCGCGCTCGGCCGGGGTCAGTTCGACGGACTCCACGTGCGGAGGGGGGCGCGCTGCGGCGGAAGGCCGTAGAGCGGGTGGGCCGCGTGCCATGCGGTGGGCTCCGCGAGGGAGCGGCGCAGGACGCGCGTCAGGCCGACCACCCAGGCGACGGTCGCCAGGGCGAGGACGGCCGCACCGGTCAGCTGGAGGATGGAGACGTGCTCAGGCATGCGTTCCAGTAGACACCACGGTCCGGGACCGTGGTCCCGGACCGTGACGTATATCGCAGTTGCCGTGAACACCTCACACCAGCCCAAAAGAGACCAGACGGAGGTCAGACGGAGGTCAGACGGAGACCCGATGAGGGCTAGGCCGCGACCGGCTGCTTCGTGTCCGCCGCCGGAGCGGCTATGTCCTCCGGTGCTCCCGGAGCGGTGCCGCCCGCGACCGGCTTGCGCATGCCCTTCAGGACGACGACCAGGGCCGCCGTGACGCACATGCCGACCGCGATGGCGATCAGGTAGAGGAACGGGTTGCCGATCAGCGGGACCACGAAGATGCCGCCGTGCGGGGCCCGCAGGGTCGCGCCGAAGGACATCGACAGGGCGCCGGTGATCGCGCCGCCCACCATCGACGACGGAATGACACGCAGCGGGTCGGCCGCCGCGAACGGGATCGCGCCCTCGGAGATGAAGGAGGCGCCCAGCACCCAGGCGGCCTTGCCGTTCTCCCGCTCGGTCTCGGTGAAGAGCTTGCCGCGCACGGTCGTGGCCAGGGCCATCGCCAGCGGCGGGACCATGCCGGCCGCCATCACCGCGGCCATGATCTTCATCGCGGAGTCACTGGGGTTGGAGACCGCGATACCGGCGGTGGCGAAGGTGTACGCGACCTTGTTGACCGGGCCGCCGAGGTCGAAGCACATCATCAGGCCGAGCAGGGCGCCCAGCAGGATCGCGTTCGAGCCGCTGAGGCCGTTGAGCCAGTCGGTCATGCCCTTCTGCGCCGAGGCGATCGGTTTGCCGATGACCACGAACATCAGGAACCCGACGATCGCCGTGGAGATCAGCGGGATCACCACCACCGGCATGATCCCCGGACCGCCTTGGGGATCTTCACCCTCTGGATCGCCAGCACCACTCCACCGGCGATCAGGCCGGCGGCCAGACCGCCGAGGAAGCCCGCGTTGATGGTGGAGGCGATCATGCCGCCGACGAACCCGGGCACGAGACCCGGCCGGTCGGCCATGCCGTAGGCGATGTAACCGGCCAGGACCGGGACGAGGAAGCCGAAGGCGACGGCGCCGATCTGGAACATCAGGGCGGCCCAGCTGTCGGTCTGCGTCCACACGAAGTGCTGCATGACCGAGGGCGCGGACTTGATCTCGTAGCCGCCGATCGCGAAGCCGAGGGCGATCAGCAGACCGCCCGCCGCGACGAACGGGACCATGTAACTGACGCCGGACATCAGCCACTTGCGGAGCATCGAGCCGTAGCCCTCGCCCTCCTCGCCGCCGCGCTGGACCGGGGTCGGCGTGGTGCCGCCGGTGACCTCGCCGCGCTCCGCCTTGCCGCGGACCTCGGAGATCAGCTCGGCGGGGCGGTTGATGCCCGCCTTCACGCCGACGTCGACGGTCGGCTTCCCGGCGAAGCGGTCCTTGTCCCGTACGGGCACGTCGTGGGCGAAGATCACGGCGTCCGCCGCCGCGATCACCGCCGGGTCGAGCCGGGTGAAACCGGCCGAACCCTGCGTCTCGACGACGAGGTCGACACCGGCCTCGCGGCCCGCGTTCTCCAGTGACTCGGCCGCCATGTAGGTGTGCGCGATGCCGGTGGGGCAGGAGGTGACGGCGACGATGCGGAACGGGCTGTCGCCGTCCCCGTCGGACGCCGGTGCGGTGGTGTCCGTGGCGGCGTCGGCGGAGGCCGCCGCCGACGTCGCCACGGAGTCTTCGGGGTGCTCGCCACGGGAGCCTCGTCGCCGCGGATCAGCGCCGCCGCGCTCTCCGCGTCGCCCACCGAGCGCAGCGCGGACGTGAACTCGGCGTTCGCGAGCTGCCGGGCCAGCGAGGAGAGGATCGTGAGGTGGGCGTCGTCGGCGCCCGCGGGCGCGGCGATCAGGAAGATCAGGTCGGCGGGGCCGTCGGGGGCGCCGAAGTCGACACCCTCGGCGCTGCGGCCGAAGGCGAGGGACGGCTCGGTGACGTACGCGCTGCGGCAGTGCGGGATGCCGATGCCGCCGTCGAGGCCGGTCGGCATCTGCGCCTCGCGGGCGGCCACGTCGGCGAGGAAGCCGTCGAGGTCGGTGACCCGGCCCTGGGCGACCATGCGCTCGGCGAGGGCACGTGCCGCCGCCTCTTTGGTATCGGCGGACAGGTCGAGGTCGACCAGGTCCGCGGTGATCATCTCGCTCATCGCGGGCTCCTTCGCTCGCGTATCGCCCGGGGACTGCCGTGGGCGGGGGTGGGGACGGGACGGGGACGGGGTACTGCGGCACTGTGGGGAGGGGGCGGCGGTCGACGGGGAGCGGGGGCGGGCGGCCGTAGGGACGGTGGGCGCGCTCATGTCACCGGCTCCGTGAGGACGCGGTCCACCGGGACGTCCGCCGTGACGGTCACCGCGGCCGGGTCGAGATCGGCCGGGGTCGGCATCACGCTGCCGGGGAGCTGGACGGCGGCGGCGCCGTGGGCGACGGCCGAGGCGAGGGCGTCGGGGCCGCTGCCGCCGGCGATCAGGAAGCCGGCCAGCGAGGAGTCCCCGCACCGACATTGCTGCGTACGACGTCGACGCGCGCGCTGCCGTACCAGGCACCGGAGCCGTCCACGAGCAGCTGCCCGTCGGCGCCCAGGCTGGCGAGGACGGCGCCCGCGCCCAACTCCCGTAGTTCCTCAGCCGCCTTGACCGCGTCGCCGACGGTGGCGAGGGGGCGGGAGACGGCCTCGGCGAGTTCCTCGGCGTTGGGCTTGACCACGTCCGGGTGTTCGCGCAGCGCCTCGATGAGCGCGGGCCCGGAGGTGTCGAGGGCGATCCGGACCCCGGCGGCGTGCGCGCGGGCCACCAACTCGGCGTACCAGGACGGCGCGAGGCCGCGCGGGAGGCTGCCGCAGCAGGCGATCCAGTCGGCGTCACGGGACTGCCGCCTGACCGTCTCCAGGAGCAACTCCTGCTCGGCGGCGGTCAGTTCGGGCCCGGGCGCGTTGATCTTCGTGAGGACGCCGTCCGCCTCGGCCAGCGCGATGTTCGACCGGGTGGCCCCGGCGACCGGGACCGGCGCGACCTCGATGCCCTGCGCGTCGAGCAGATCCGCGACCAGCGCGCCCGGAGCACCGCCCAGCGGCAGGACGGCGACGGTACGGCGGCCCGCGGCGGACACCGCGCGGGAGACGTTGACTCCCTTGCCGCCGGGGTCCATGCGCTCGCCGGTGGCCCGGATGACCTCGCCGCGGTCGAGGGAGGGAACCTCGTAGGTGCGGTCGAGGGACGGGTTCGGGGTGACGGTGAGGATCATGCGCGCACTACTTCCATGCCGCCGCGCTCCATGGCGGTGGCGTCTTCGGGGCTCAGCCCGCTGTCGGTGATCAGGAGGTCCACGTCGCTCAGGGCGCCGAAGCGGGCGAAGTGCTCCTGGCCGTGCTTGGCGGAGTCGGCGAGCAGCACCACCCGGCGGGCGGCGGCGATCGCCGCGCGCTTGACCGCGGCCTCCGCGAGGTCGGGGTGGTCAGCCCGTGCCCGGCGGAGAAGCCGTTGGCCGCGACGAACACGACGTCGGCGCGGATCTCGCCGTAGGCCCGCAGCGCCCAGGCGTCCACGGCGGCGCGCGTACGGTGCCGCACGCGCCCCCGACGAGGTGGAGCTGCATGCCCGGGTGGTCCGCGAGGCGGGCCGCGATGGGCAGCGAGTGCGTGACGACGGTCAGCTCGGCCTCCAGCGGGACGATGCCCGCGAGGCGGGCCACCGTCGTACCGGCGTCGAGGATCACCGTGCCCTGCATCGGCAGCTCGGCGAGGGCCGCCTTGGCGATGCGGTCCTTCTCGTCGGCCGCCGTCGACTCGCGCTCGGCGAGGTCCGGCTCGAAGTCCAGCCGCCCGGCGGGTATGGCACCGCCGTGCACCCGGCGGACGAGTCCCGCGCGGTCGAGGGCCTTCAGGTCCCGGCGGATCGTCTCCGCCGTGACCTGGAACTCCTCGGCCAGCGATACGACGTCCACCCGGCCGCCGTCACGGGCCAGCCGGAGGATCTCCTGTTGCCGCTCCGGTGCGTACATGTCCGTTCGCCTCCGACCTGTGCCCGAACTTGTGGTTTCGCTGGGAGGCTACGCCCGGATTTCCGGAAAGTAAACAAGTTCGGGCATCAGGTGGACATGAACGGGCAGACGGGGGCGATCGACCGTGTCCCGAGATCCGTCGTCAGCTGTGGCGCAGCTCCTTGATCCGCTGCTCGGCCGCGAGGATGGCGTGCGCCAGTGCGTCGCGGGCGGCCTCCTGGCGCATGGCCTGTTCGAGCCGGGCATGGTGCTCCGGGAGGCCCACGCGCACGGCCGCGCCCTGCGCGGGCAGCGCGGTGGCGACATAGCCCCGCACGCTCTCGACGACCTTCGCCAGCTCGAACCGGACGCCTTCGGTGTGGTCGGCTATGCCCGCGAGCATGGTGCCGGTCGTCGCGATGCCCTTGAAGTCCTCGGCGACACAGGGCTTCTGGGCGAGGCCGCACTGCGCCCTGTAGAGGTCGGCGAGCCACTCGGCGGGCTTGCTGAAGTCGGCGTTCGTCTCCTCCTTGTGGCGGAGCTTCTTCGTCCAGGCGAAGACCTGCCGGTGATGCCGGTACGTCAGGGCCCCGAGAATGGCGGTGGCGGTGGGCACCAGGAAGGTGCTGATCATCATGAGGTGATCCGTTCGGGGATGAAACGCGAGCGGGGAGGGAAGCGGTGCGCCGGGCGGGGTCAGACCGGGCCGGCGAGGTGACGCAGCGCGTCGACGTCGTGGACGAGGAACTTGCGGTACCGGGCCTCGACGATCCCGTGGTAGCGCAGGGTCCGGAGGGCGTTCTCCGTTGTGGAGACGGCGAGTTGGAGCGCGGCCGCGATGTCCTTCTGGGCCGGGCCGGTGATGTGCGTGATGCCCGTCCGGGGGTCGGGGGTGCCCGCGGTGTCGGCGAGATGCGCCAGGAGTCGGCTGGCGCGCTCCAGGGGCGGCCTGGTGGTCAGGGTGTAGACGAGTTCGTCGCTGCGGTTGCGGTGCTCCAGGCTGCGCAGGAGCGCGAGCTTGGCCTCGGGACGCTTGCTCAGCAGCACGTTGAAGCGGCGCGCGCGGCAGGGATGACGACGGTCCTGGTCAGGCACCGGGTGCGGACGGCGGACTCGGGGCTGATGAGCTTGGCCTCGCCGACCAGTTGGCCGCCGCCCCGGAACCGGGTGACGGCGGGGGCGCCGTCCCAGTCGCCGAGCGGGAAGCGGTCCTGTCGTACGACGCCGTCCCAGATCATGTAGACGTTCCGGTCGTCCTGCGCCATCGGCAGGTGTTCGTCCTGGCCGAAGCTGCGGCCCCGGAGGTCGTCCTCCAGCAGGAAACGCCAGTCGTCGGCGGACAGGCGTTGCAGGAAGCTTCCCTCAGGCTTGTCCTCGTGGCCCATGAGCGGGTGGTCGGTCGGCCGGTTGGTGTCGGCGGTCGAGGGCACGCTCACTCCCCCGCCCCGGTGGTCGCGGCGGCGCGCGCACCGGCGTACTCGCCCTGAGACGTGAGGTGGTGACGGGGCGTCACCAGGAGGGTGCCGCGGGGGCCGCGGCGCGACGGCGGACGTACGCCGTCGCCGTTGACGGTACGCATAGTGCGATCCTCGTAGTGTTAACGCAGGAGAACCCCGCTGGTCAGCGAGGTTCCGGGTGGTGGGTCGGAACGGTCCGGGAGGTACGGCACCGCCCGGCTGGTGGGGCCCGGCGGGTGGAAACAGTGGCGCGAGATAGCACGGTACCCCTCGCCAGGAGTGAAGAGCCAGCCGCGTTTTCGAAGGTGGCGGCGGAGAATGTAGATCGTTTCGGAAACCCCTGACCGTAGGGCTTTATTACAGAAGATCACGAGTAATACGAAGGGGAAAGAAAACACCCTTTACCGCATTCTCGATCACGGCCATCCTGGTTATCCGCCCCGTTCCGGAGGGGTGACGTGACCCTTCTCAGGTGGCCGAGATATGACACCCGCACAAACCGTTGGCAAAAAACGAGAGGCCCCGGGGCACCACCCCAGGGCCTCCCGGAATGGTCCGGACCCACCAAGGATCAGACCGCTGCCCAGTAAACACCACGGATGCCGTTTGGGTCACTCCCCGCCCGCCACCGGCGACGGATAGTCCAGCAGAATCCCCGCCCATGGGGAATGTCACCGACAGCTAACCTCGCCACACGCGCCGTCGGGACGCCTCGAAAGGCCGCGCTTTTTGCCCCCTTTGCCCCCACGTGGGCAAGCCGCCCCCTGCCACCCACAGGGACATGACAGCGTTATCAAATGATTGCCATCGATCAAGAGTAAACAGTTTCGGCCAGTACTGGCCGACGCGACCGCCGACTCCGGCCACCGGAAGCCTGCCCGGCAAAGCCTGCGGAGGGCGCCACTCCGGCCCGCCCGATTAAGCGGCCCGCGCTGCCGGAATTCCTTTTTCCGGGGCAATCAAAGGCGACAGAAAATGCGGCCGTCCGGGGTGCCGGGCGGATTACTGAACGGAAATCAATGGTTCGCCGCCGCAACATCGTAAAGTGTCGACAAGATAATAAGGACACCGCACCGATCCCATGCCCGCGCCCCCGCCCCACGCACCCGACCCGCCCGTCCCACCCGCATCTCACGGTCTGTCAGTTTTCTCTCGGCGCGGGCGACTTGGGCACCTGAGACCCCCAAAGCCGGAGTGTTCCCCACAGAAGCGAGCATTGGGGACGTAGTGCAGCGTTCGACCCTCGGTGCGCCGTCCGGGCTGCCGGGCGTACGCCCAATCCGTCCCCGGCGTACGCCATCGTCCGCACTTTCACGCCGAGCGCCCCGCCCCCGTACGGCTCGGGGCGGGGCGCTGTCACGTACCTGCGCAGGGCGTCAACTCCCGTCGACCGCAGCCTCCTTGGCCGCCGCCCCCGCCGTCCGCCCCGGCAGCGCGAACATCAGCAGGAAGATCAGCCCCATCACCGCGGCGACCCAACCCAGCGAGTTCTGAAAGGCGTTGACGAACGCGGGCCCCACCTGGGCCGGGGTCAGCCGGTCCCCGATCGAGCCGAAGAAGACCACCGACACGAGCCCAAGACCCAGCGCATTGCCCATCTGCTGAACGGTGTTGATGAGCCCGGACGCCGATCCCGCGTGCTCTCGCGGCACTTCGGAGAGGATCGTGTCGGTCAGCGGGGCGAAGATCAGGCCCATGCCGGCGCCCATCACGACGAGCGGGAGCGCCATCTGCCAGGAGGCGATGGCCAGTTGGTACCGGTCGGCCTCCCAGAGGTACAGCAGCACGCCCACGACCATCACCAGCGCGCCGGTCTGCAGCACGTTGCGCCCGCCGAGCCGCGGAACCAGTTTCTGCACGGACATCCCGGCCGCCGCCGAACAGGCGATGGAGAACGGCACGCCGGTCAGCCCCGCCCGCAGCGGGCTCCAGCCCAGCCCGATCTGCATGTACAGCGTCCAGACCAGGAAGAAGATGCCGAGCCCGATCCCGAAGACCGTCTGTACGGCAATACCGGCCGCGAAGCTCTTCACCTCGAACAGCGACAGCTCGACGAGCGGCGAACCGTCCCGCGCCGCCTTCCGCCGCTCGTAGGCCACCAGCCCGGCGAAGACCCCGATCGAGCCGGACATCGACACGAACCCCAGGCGGGCCAGCCCAGTTCGTCGCCCCGGGTGAGCGGATAGAGCAGCATCAGCAGGCCGAGGGTGACGAGCGTGACGCCCACCAGGTCCAGCTTCAGTGCGCGCGGGGCCTTGGACTCGGTGATGAAGCGGCTGCCGAGGATCAGACCCGCGATGCCCACCGGCAGGTTGATCAGGAAGATCGGGCGCCACTCCAGCCCGAACAGATTCCACTCGGTGAGCAGCGCGCCGAGCAGCGGACCGGAGACCGCGCCGAGCCCGACGATCGCGCCGAACAGACCGAACACCTTGCCGCGTTCGTGCGCGGGGGAAGGTCGCGTGCACGATCGACAGCACCTGCGGCACCATCATCGCGGCCATCCCGCCCTGGAGGATGCGCGAGGCGACCAGCATCTCCGGGTTCGCCGCGAAGCCGCACAGCGCGGAGGCGAGCGTGAAGCCGCCGATGCCGACGAGGAACAGCCGCTTGCGACCGTGGATGTCACCCAGCCGTCCGCCGGTGATCAGCCCGGCGGCGAAGGCGAGCGCGTAACCGGCCGTTATCCACTGGATCTGGCTGAAGGAAGCGCCCGCGTCCCGCTGGATCGACGGAATCGCGACATTGACGATCGTGACGTCGACGAGGTCCATGAAGGCCGCCGTCATCACGATCGCGAGGGCGAACCAGCGACGCCGGTCACCCGCGCCGGCCGGCCGCAGGGGCGTCGGGTGCCCCGACGGCTTCGGCGGCTTCGGCGGCTCCCGTGGCTTCGGGCGCCGGGCTGTCCACAAAGGTTTCGGTGGAGGTCATGCCTGGAAGCTAGAACCCCACTAGGTCAGATCGTGTCCTAGTTCTGCGGCATCCTCGAACCCATGACGACGGACACCCCGGCCCGGCTCCTCCAGCTCCTCTCCCTCCTCCAGACGCCTCGCGAGTGGCCCGGCGGCGAGCTGGCCGACCGCCTCGGGGTCTCCCGCCGCACGGTCCGCCGGGACATCGACCGGCTGCGCGAACTCGGCTACCCCGTGCAGGCGAGCCTCGGCTCCGACGGCGGCTACCGGCTCGTCGCGGGCAAGGCGATGCCCCCGCTGGTGCTGGACGACGAGGAGGCGGTGGCGATCGCGGTCGGCCTGCGCGCGGGCGCCGGTCACGCGCTGGAGGGCGTGGACGAGGCGTCCGTACGGGCCCTGGCGAAGCTGGAGCAGGTACTGCCCTCCCGGCTACGGCACCGGGTCGCCACCCTCCAGGCCGCCACGACTCCGCTGACCAGTGGTGACGGCGCGAGCATCGCCCCGAGACGCTGACGGTGATGGCCTCGACGGTGGCAGGCCAGGAGCGGCTGCGCTTCGCCTACCGCACCAGGGACGGCACCGAGTCCCGCCGCGTGACGGAGCCGTACCGCCTCGTCTCGACCGGCCGGCGCTGGTACCTCGTCGCCTACGACCTCGACCGCGAGGACTGGCGCACGTTCCGGGTGGACCGGGTGAGCCAACCCTTCGCCACCGGGGCGCGGTTCACCCCGCGCGAGCTGCCGACGGGGAACGCGGCGGAGTACCTGCGGCAGTCCATGTACCGGCGCCAGGAGACCTACGAGTACACCGTCACCTTCGCCGCCCCCGCCGACGCCGTGGCGGCCCGCATCCCGGCCTGGCTCGGCGCCCCGGAGCCGCTGGGCGACGACAGCTGCCTCCTGCGCGCGACGACCGGCGACGCGGTGGACTGGCTGGCTGTACGGCTGGCGATGCTGGGGTACGAGTTCACGGTGCAGGGGCCGCCGGAACTGGCCCGATGCGTACGGGAGTTGGGCGAGCGGCTGATCCGGGCGGGCGGCGGGGACACGTGAGCCGGGCTCACCCCCGTCCGGTCCCACCGCTCCCAACTCTCCCCAGGGAAGTCCCGTAGCACCCGCAGGTTCCGCAGCGCCATGTCGGCCGGTCCGGCCGCCGCGCCGCCGTGCGCCTCCTGGGCCGCCCAGCCCTCAACCGCCGTGCGTACGGCGGCACTTGCCACGGCGGCGGCGAAGCGCAGCTCCGGGGAGGCGGGGGCGGGGTCCGGTCGGCGGAGGTGTCGTCGGAGAGGGTGAGGCGTTCCATGATGACCTCGCCCAGGGTCCGTTCCGAGGCCTGGCAGACCTCCGCCCAGACCCGGCGCAGGGCGGGGCTGGAGTCGGCCATGCCGATCAGGGTGCGCACCCAGGTCCAGGAGTTGACGGAGACGCCCACCCCGGGGTCAGCGTGTGGCGTGCCCCGTGTTCCAGGGCCTCCGGCACCGACAGGGCGGCCGGGGCCGCGCGGACGGCCTCCGCCCAGCGCTGGGCGCCGGCCGCGTAGAGCGGGGCGACGGCCTCTTCCTTGGTGGCGAAGTAGCGGTAGAACGTGCGCGGGGCGATGCCGGCGGACTGGGCGATGTCCTCGGCGCGGGTGGCACGCAGCCCGTGTCTCACGAAGAGTCCGGCCGCCGCCCGGGCGATCTCCATCCGGGTCTCGGCCTTGCGCCGCTCGGTCAGCGAGAGCAGGGGCGGACGGGGAGGGGGCGGGAGTGCGGTGCGGAGGCGGAATCCGGTGCTGGGGTGGGGCTGCTCACATCGGCAGGCTATGCCTCTGTGGCACAATCTGCCATTCGGCGGGCCACCCCGGTGTTCAGGTACGGGGTGCCCCGCCATCCAAGCATGCCCGGACAGAAAGAACCGGGCCCCGGCGCCTGGGGGTAGGCGCCGAAGCCCGGTTCCGGAGAGTCCCGGCGCCGGGGGATTGCGTCGGGACTTGGCTCGTGGGGTCTCGGGGGCGTACCCCGGGCCCCAACTCCTGGGCCCTGGAGTCTTGTTCCCTGGGCCCCTGAGGTTGAAGCGGCGTTACACAGCCATAGTTGGCGAGGCCGGCAGCGCCGCGAGGCAGCGCCCCGCTCACGCCGCCGCGTCGAACCCGGTCTGACTGGCCAGCTTCTTCAGCTCCAGCAGCGCGTGCTTCTCGATCTGCCGGATTCGCTCCCGGGTCAGCCCGTGCTCCTTGCCGACCTCCGTCAGCGTCCGCTCACGGCCGTCCTCGATGCCGTAGCGCATCTTGATGATGGACGCCGTGCGCTGGTCGAGCCGGCCGATCAGGTCGTCCAGCTCCTCGCTGCGCAGCAGGGTCATGACGGACTGCTCGGGCGAGACCGCGGAGGTGTCCTCCAGGAGGTCACCGAACTGGGTGTCGCCGTCGTCGTCCACCGACATGTTCAGCGAGACCGGGTCACGTGCCCAGTCCAGCACGTCGGTCACGCGCTCCGGTGTCGAGTCCAGCTCCGCGGCGATCTCCGCGTGCTCGGGCTCCCGGCCGTTCTTACGGTTGAACTCGCGCTGGACTCGGCGGATCCGGCCCAGCTCCTCCACGAGGTGGACGGGGAGCCGGATGGTCCGGGACTGGTCGGCGATGGAGCGGGTGATGGCCTGGCGGATCCACCAGGTCGCGTACGTCGAGAACTTGAAGCCCTTGCGGTAGTCGAACTTCTCGACGGCGCGGACCAGGCCCGCGTTGCCCTCCTGGATCAGGTCGAGGAGGGGAGGCCGCTACGGGGGTAACGGCGGGCCACGGCCACGACCAGGCGGAGGTTGGAACGGATGAAGACGTCCTTGGCACGCTCCCCTTCGGCGACCAGGGCCTCGAGCTCGGCGCGGGAGGCGTCCGCCTGGGACTTCTCCTCGCCCTCGAGAACCTGGCGCGCGAACACGCCCGCTTCGATGGTCTGCGAGAGCTCGACTTCCTTTGCGGCGTCGAGTAGCGGTGTCCGCGCGATTTCGTCGAGATACATGCCGACCAGGTCGCGGTCGGCGATCTCGCCGCCATGGGCGCGAACACTGCGCGCCACGCCGGAGGTCTCGCCGGTGGCGGACTTACGACGGGCGACGGCACGGGTTGCCATGCGTGCTCCCTTGCGATGGTAGGTCAGCAGGTGTTCGTCCGATGCTCTGGCACTCTTCTCATGTGCCCTGCATCTGATGGAAACAACGACTGGAATCCGGACAGAATTCCCAACCCGCTCCCCTATTTTTCTGATCTTGCAGTACCCTGTCCGGCCACAAGGGGGTCGCGATGCCGTCGGAACGCGCAGAGGTGCAGGTCAGGTCGGGAGTCGAGGGTGACCTCGATGCCCTCACCGCCATCTACAACCACTACGTACGCGAGACCCCGATCACCTTCGACACCGCCCCCTTCACGCCGGAGGAGCGCCGCCCCTGGCTGCTCTCCCACCCTGAAGACGGCCCATACCGGCTGAAGGTTGCCGCGGACGGGACCTTCCAAGGAAACTCACAGCGAATCCTCGGCTACGCCACATCCAGCCCTTACCGGGCGAAGCCCACCTACTCGACCTCGGTCGAGGTCACGGTCTACCTCGCCCCGGACGCGGGTGGCCGGGGCATCGGGACACTGCTCTACGAGGACCTGTTCGCGTCCCTGGCGGACGAGGACGTGCACCGGGCGTACGCGGGCATCGCACAGCCCAACGAAGCGTCCACGCGGCTGCATGAACGCTTCGGGTTCCGGCATGTCGGCACCTACCGGGAGGTGGGCCGCAAATTCGGCCGCTACTGGGATGTCGCCTGGTACGAGAAGGAGCTGTAGCCCTTCCCGCGGGGAAGGGCACGCGCCCGCCGTCCCGGCCTCAGCCGAACTGCACCGACCGCTTCGCCATCCCCATCCAGAACCCGTCGATCACGGACGGGTTCACCGACTCCCGCGCGTCCAGCTCGCCGCCCGCCTCCGCCGCGCCCATGGCGACGAACAGCGGGGCGAAGTGCTCGGTGCGCGGGTGGGCGTAACGCCCGGCCGGGGCCTTGTGGAGGAAGTCGAGCAGGCCGTCCCAGTCGCGGGACTCCAGCGCCCTCCTGCCCCAGTCGTCGAACTCGGAGGACCAGGTGGGCACTCCCCGCCGGTGTGGCGCAGGGCGGCGAGGTTGTGGGTGAAGAAGCCGGAGCCGACGATCAGGACGCCCTCGTCGCGCAGCGGGGCGAGCTTGCGGCCGATGTCCATCAGCTTGGCGGGGTCGAGGGTCGGCATCGACACCTGGAGGACGGGGATGTCGGCGGCCGGGAACATCTCGACGAGCGGGACGTACGCCCCGTGGTCGAGGCCGCGGTCCGGGACGTCCTGGACGGGGATGCCGGGGCGCGCAGCAACTTCCGTACGGACTCGGCGAGTTCAGGGGCGCCGGGGGCGTCGTAGCGGACCTGGTAGTAGTGCTCGGGGAAGCCCCAGAAGTCGTAGACCAGGGGGACGGGGTCGACCGCGCCGAGGGCGAGGGGGCCTCCTCCCAGTGGGCGGAGACCATGAGGATGGCCTTGGGGCGGGGGAGGCCGGCGGACCAGGCGGCGAGTTCGCCGGGCCAGATCGGGTCGTCCGCGAGGGGCGGGGCGCCGTGGCTGAGGTACAGGGCGGGCATGCGCTCCGGTGCGGCGGTGGACATGACGGTCACTCCCCAGGATCGAACTCGATGCTTGAAGTCTCAAACTTCCTGGGTCAGAGCTTACGCCTCGTTTGTTTAACCTTCAAGGAGCCTTCTCGTACAGTGGGTGCATGAACACGGCATCCGCACCCGCACCCGCTGAAGCCCGCTGGCTCACCGCCGAGGAGCAGCGCGTCTGGCGCTTCTACATGCACGCCAGCACCCTCCTGGAGGACCACCTGGACCGCCAGCTCCAGCGGGACGCGGGCATGCCGCACATCTACTACGGCCTGCTCGTGCAGCTCGCCGAGTCCCCGGACCGCCGGCTGCGGATGACCGAGCTGGCCAAGAACGCGAAGATCACCCGCTCCCGTCTCGCACGCGATCGCGCGGCTGGAGAAGAACGGGTGGGTGCGCCGCGAGGACTGTCCCTCCGACAAGCGCGGCCAGTTCGCGGTGCTGACCGACGACGGCCACGGCGTCCTCAGCCGGACCGCGCCGGGCCATGTGACCGCCGTACGGCAGGCGCTGTTCGAGCGGCTGACCCCGGAACAGCAGAAGTCCCTCGGCGAGATCATGGAGATCGTCGCCGAGGGACTTCAGCCGAACGAAGCGGGTGCGGATCTGCCCTGGCTCCGCTGAGCCGCTCAACTCAACGGAGAACCAGGGCAGTTCCTGGGAGTCGTACCTACGGGGCGTCCCCTTCCCCGTAGGCACGGATGGTGCGAAGGGGGTACGACCGGCCGGGCGTCGTCAGTGGGCGACGACCGGGATCTTGAAGTCGTCCTCGACGTCGTCACCGGAGGCGACCGGGTCGGAACCCTGCTTGCCGGCGTTGACGAGCACCGAGACGATCACGGCGGCCGTCACCAGCATGCCGACGGCGAACCAGATGGCGTTGGTGTAGCCGTGCACCTGGCCCTGCAGCGCGACGAGCTGCTGCTGGGTCTTGGAGGTGCCCGCACCGGCGATGTGGTCCTTGATGTACGCGGTCGTCGCGGACGCGGCGATCGTGTTCAGCAGGGCCGTACCGATCGCGCCGCCCACCTGCTGCGAGGTGTTGACCATCGCGGAGGCGACACCCGCGTCCCGGGGCTCGACGCCCAGGGTGGCCAGGGACATGGCCGGCATGAACGCCGTACCCATGCCGAGACCGAGCAGCAGCATCGCGGGCAGGATGATCGAGGCGTACGACGAGCCGATCTCCAGCTGCGTCATCAGGAGCATGCCGACCGCGGCGACCAGGAAGCCGGGGCCCATCAGCAGACGGGCCGGCAGGCGGGTCATCAGCCGGGTGCCGATCTGGGTCGAGCCGACCATCATGCCGACGATCATCGGCATGAAGGCGAAGCCGGTCTTGATGGGCGAGAAGCCCTTCACGACCTGCAGGTAGTAGGTGAGGAAGAGGAACGTGCCGAACATCGCGATGATGGCGATGCCGAGCGAGAGGTAGATACCGCCGCGGTTGCGGTCGGTGATCACGCGCAGGGGCAGCAGCGGGGCCTTGACCTTGGACTCGACGATGACGAACGAGACCAGCAGGACCGCGGAGGCGATGAAGAGCGCGATGGTGGACGAGTCGCCCCAGCCGTTCGACTCGGCGCGGGTGAAGCCGTAGACCAGCGAGACCAGGCCGAGGGTCGACAGGAGTACGCCGGGGATGTCGAGCGGGTTGCGGTTGCGGCCGCCGGCCGGCTCGCGGATGACGAAGTACGCGCCGAGCGCGGCGACGATCGCGAACGGGATGTTCACGAAGAACGTCCAGCGCCAGTCCAGGTACTCGGTGAGCACACCGCCGAGGATGAAGCCGACGGCGCCGCCGCCACCGGCGATCGCGCCGTAGATGCCGAACGCCTTGGCGCGTTCCTTGGCGTCCGTGAACATGACCGCGAGCAGGGAGAGCGCGGCGGGTGCGAGCAGCGCGCCGAACGCGCCCTGGAGGGCACGGGCGCCGAACATCATGGCGCCGGTGGTGGCGACACCGCCGAGGGCGGACGCGGCGGCGAAGCCGGTCAGGCCGACGACGAAGGCGCGCTTGCGGCCCCACAGGTCGGCTATGCGGCCACCGAAGAGGAGGAGTCCACCGAAGGCGAGCGCGTAGGCCGTGACGACCCACTGGCGGTTGCCGTCGGAGATGCCCAGGTCGGTCTGGGCGGACGGGAGGGCGATGTTCACGATGGTCGCGTCGAGCACGACCATCAGCTGGGCGAGCGCGATGAACGCGAGCGCCTTCCAGCGGTTGGAATGGGCTTCGTGCTCGGCGGCCTCGGCGGCCTTGTCGAGAGCGCTTGGAGCGCTTCGAGCTGTTTCAGACATGGTGGTACCCACTTCGGGACTTCGTGACGGAAAAATTCGGAAGAAGGACGTGTTCGGGGACGGCTCGTCCTGCGCCGCGACGCTCTGCGGTCGCTGCGGGACGAGAGCCGGTGCTTGTTGTTGAGACTGGCGTGACGCTCTGAACTGATCGGTCAGGGCTGCCGGAGATCCTCCATCGTCGCGGCCGTACCGGGCAGGACCGAGCGGGCCGGGGCCCGCAGTCCGTCCAGGAACAGCTGCAGGTGTCGGTGTACGAAGCGGTCGGCGCTGAGGCAACCGGTGCCGGCCGGGGGCCGGCTGAGCTGGGCCACGGCCACCATCACGTCACCGACACCCACGTCGGTGCGGAGCTGTCCGGACCTCCTGGCCCTGTCCATGACCTCGTCGATGAGCTGCTCGACCCGCTCGCGCGCGGCTTCCAGATCCGGGGTGGAACTGGTCGAACGTGCTGGAGATCATCGGGCACAGCGCGCTGATCCGTTCGTCGGCGGACACGTGCACGAAGCGCTCCAGAGCGGCGAAGGCGTCGCCGGTCTCGGTGAGCGCCTGCTCGGCGGCCTCCGACGTACGGTCCATGACCGAGACCACTACCTCGCGGACGAGGGCGTCGCGGTCAGGGAAATTGCGGTAGAGCGTGGCGTTGCCGACGCCGGCCCGGCGGGCGATCTCGTCGAGCGGCACATCGGGGCCGAACTCGACGAACATCTCGCGGGCGGCGGTGACGACCCGCTCCCGGTTGCGCAAAGCGTCGGCACGGGGCCGGGTCACCTTTCGCTGTACGGGGGTCGCGGTCGTCACGGCATGCTCCTGAAGGTCTTGGACTACTGAGGCGATCCGGGAGGCTCTCCCCGTTTCGCTCGGACACATGGCTAAACGGGGAGACGCTCCCCGGTTATTTCCGCCTCCGCGATTCTTTCGATGTGACCTGAGTCACATTCGCCGGATTGCCGGTTTGGATCTCCGCGCACCGGCCGTCCGGGCTCCCCGTTCGGCCCCCTACCAGCGAGAAACACACGGTCGGTCTCCTCCAGCGCGCCCCGCACGGGAGTCGACACAGGGTGATCGAAAGGGTGCAGTCGGAGACCGGCGGCTGCCGTTGGCGCGAAGGGTCCCTGCATGCAGCCCAGCCGTCGGATACGCCCGCGCCGCGTGGCCGCCCTCGCGTCCGTGACCGTCCTGACCCTCGCGGTCAGCACCTCGGCCGGTACGGAACGCTTCACCCCGGGCGCCATGACGGCGGCGGGCCCGGTCGCACTGGCCCGCACCTCCGCACTCGCCCCCTGCATGATCAACGGCCCGCTGGACGTCCAGATGTCCGAGGGCATCCCCACCCCCGGCGGCTACTCCCGCTCCACCGGCACGGTCCACGCCCTGACCCTGATGGTCGACTTCTCCGACGCGCCCGGCGAGGGCAGCGCCATGGACCGGTACCGCGAGTTCTTCCCAAGACCCAGGAGTGGTTCGCCACCAGCTCGTACGGCCGCCTCGACTACCGCCCCGAGACCCCGGTCGACCACTGGCTCCGCATGCCCAAGCCCTTCCGGTCCTACGGCATAGAGCGCGGCGCGCCCTTCGACCCCGGGTACCGGCAGCTCGTCCGGGACATCGTGGCCGCGGCCGACCCGACGGTGGACTTCCGGCAGTACGACCTCCTGAACGTCCTGGTCACCCCAAACGCGGGCCCCTCCGCCCTGGACACGGTCCTGTCGGTGACGTTCGCGGGGAACACGGAGGCCCCGGTCGCGGACGGCGTCCCGGTCTCCAACGCCTCCTTCGTGTACTCCCGCCAGGACGACGGCTCCGGCTCGTACTCCCAGACCGGCTACCGCGTCCTCCCCACGAGAACGGCCATGTCTTCGGCCTCCCCGACCTCTACACCCAGGAGGGCGGGGGCGCGGTCGGCCACTGGGACATCATGAGCGAGGACTGGGGCGCCAACAACGACTTCCTCGGCTGGCACAAGTGGAAACTCGGCTGGCTCGACCCGTCCCAGGTCAACTGCGCGCGCACCCCGGGCACCACGCAGTACACCCTGACCCCGCTGGAGCGGCCCGGCGGCGACGGCACCCGCCTGGTCTTCGTCCCCTCGACCGCCGCACCGGCTACGCCCTCGAACTCCGCACCCGCGACGGCAACGACGAGGCGGTGTGCCGCCCCGGCGTCCTGATCTACAAGGTCGAGGCGGACGTCGACACGGGCATGGGCCCCGTGAAGGTCTACGACGCCCACCGCGACAGCGGCGGCTGCACCCGCAGCCCCAACGTCCAGGCCGAACTCTCGGACGCGCCCTTCGGAGTGGGCGAGACGTTCAGGGACCCGGACGGGGTGTCCGCATCGCGGTCACGGGAGTCGACGCGGCGGGGGCGTATCGGGTGGCGGTGAGCCGGACGCGGTAGGGGTACGCCGGCTACGAAGGCTACGAAGGCCACGAGGCCGGGCTTACCGTAGGGCTGCCGAGATCGCCGTACCGGAGAATCGATGCCCGCTGAGACCACGTTGACCGACGCCGCCGGTGCGGTGCCCGCCGAGGCGGTCGCGCCCCTGATCCGCGGGGTTGCCGTGGTGCGGCAACTGACCGAGGCGGGCGGGGTATTGAGCCTCAGCGGGCTGGAGCGGGCGACCGGTCTCGCCCGTTCGACGGTGGACCGGATCACCGGGACGCTCGCCCGGATGGGATACGTCCGTCTCGACGGCCGGGACGCGGTGCTCACCCCGGATCATGGAGCTGGGGAACGCCTACCTGGCCGCGCTGCGCCTGCCCGCCCTGCTCGACGCCCGCGCGGACGCGCTGGCCGACGAGCTGGACGAGTCGGTGTCGCTCGCGGTGGCCGACCGGGACGGCATCCGCTTCATCCACCAGGCGACCCGCCGCCGCGCGATGTCCCCTCAGCTTCCGCATCGGCGACCTGCTCCCGGCCGAACGCACCGCCCCCCGGCCCGCTGTTCGCCACCGAGTGGACGGAACCGGAGTGGCGGCACTGGCGGCAGCGCCGGGCCGCCGACCCGAAGGACGAGGGCTTCCCCGCCGTACCCGAACGGTCCTCCCCGGGCCCGACTTCGAGCAGTGGACCGCCCAAGTCCGCGAGGACGGCTGGGCGTTGGACGACCAGCTAATCGAACCGGGGCTGGTCGCGGTGTCCGTGCCCGTACGGGACCCGCGTACCGGCACGATCGCGTGCGTGGCGAGTGTCGTAAGCCATACGAGCCGGCACACGGCCCACGATCTGCGGAACTCCCTTCTGCCCAGGCTGCGTTCGGCGGTGCGGACGATGGAGGAGGACCTGGCGAACGACCTGCGCGAGGCCCCGCGCGCCGAGTCCCCGCCCCCTCCGGACTCGCGACCTGGACCGGCGCGTCCAAGCAGGAACTGGGCCGGGAGTTCGTCGAGTCCCTGGCCCGCGGCCTGACCGTCCTGACGGCCTTCGGCGAGGATCGCGCCGAACTGACCCTGACGGAGGTCGCCCAGGCGACGGGACTGGCACGCGCGACGGCCCGCAGAGCGTTGATCACGTACGAGCACCTGGGCCTGGTGACCCCGTCCGGCGACCGCCGCTTCGCCCTCACGCCCCGGGTCCTGTCCCTCGGCTTCCCGCCCCTCTCCCGTACGACCCTGCCCGCCCTCGCGCTCCCCCACCTCACCGCCCTCGCCGCCCGCGTCCACGAACCGGCGTCCCTCGCGATCCTCGTCGGCGACGACGTCCAGTACACGGCCCGGGTCGCCACCAGCCGCGTGATGAGCGTGAACATCGCGGTCGGCACCCGCCTCCCGGCCTACGCGACGGCCCTGGGACGCGTCCTGCTGGCCGACGCGCCGCCGCGCGAGCACGAGCTGCGCGCCCTGACCCCGCGCACCCTGACCGACCCGGCGGCGCTGGCCGCGGCACTGGAGACGGTCCGCACGCAGGGATACGCCCTGGTCGACGAGGAGTTGGAGGCGGGCCTGCGCTCGATCGCAGTACCGGTCCGCGACCGTACGGGGCGGGTGGTGGCCGCGCTGAACACGGCCACCCATGTGACCGGCCGCACGGTCGCGGAGTACGTCCGGGACGTGCTGCCCGAGCTGACGGTGACGGCGGGCGCGATCGAGGCGGACCTGCGGGTGGCCGGCCGCTTCACCAGGGTGTCGACGGCCTGAGCCCCGGCGGTTCACTCAGGACGGGCCGACCGGCACCTCACCGTCTTGTCCGTGACGCCGAGTCCCAGGAGAGCGGCGCCGGTTGTGCCGAGGCAGACGAGGCTCGACGAATGGACAATCGTCTGGGTGGGGTCGGCGACCGCGACGTCGGTCGCGATCCTGAGCAGCCACGGGCGCAGGCTGCCGTCACCGGGAAGCACGCGCTCGCGCAGCCGCCACTCCTCCAGGAAGGTCAGGAGACGATGTCGTCGGCGGTGCCCCAGTTGCCGGTCATCCGGACGGCGTGCCGGTGGACCACGGCGGCGGGCTCGTCGAAGAGGTGCCTCAACGCGTCCGATCCTCGGCGCGCAGACGGGCACGCGGTGAGTTCTCCACACCCTTCCCTGTCCGCCACCGGGACCGGGACCACGCTGCGGTGACGCGCGTCATATCACGCCATGCCGTGCCCTTCCCGGCCGCCGACCGGTCGTCCCGCGTCCCGCGGTGGACGGCGACCCGGCTTCGCCCCTCCCCGCAACCCTCGTCCGCCCGCATCCGCTACCCTGTCCTTGGCCAGTGGTCGGTACGCCACGTTGTCCGCCCCACCAAGGGCGCGGGGGAGGTGACACCGGTACTGACCAGCGGGTTTGTTCCCCCGCCTTCGTAGCTCAGGGGATAGAGCACGGCTCTCCTAAAGCCGGTGTCGCAGGTTCGAATCCTGCCGAGGGCACAGCGAGAGGTTGGTTCGGAGGCCCTTCCGTCCGGTGACGGAAGGGCCTTCGGCGTCTCGGGACACAGCTGACGGACAGCCTGTCCCTGCGCCGACCCGCCGGTTACGGCACCTTTGCCTCGTCCGCGGCCCCCACGGCCCCGTCCCCTCCGCCACCGCACGGTTCCGTCGCACAGACGACCAGAACGACCACCCGATCAGCACGACCCCACCAACCCGGTGATGACCTCGTTGATCTGGTACTGGATGGTGACCATGAGGATCACGGCCAGGGCGCCGATCGCGTAGTGGGCGCCGTGCTCCAGGTAGACGTAGTCGTCGAGGGTGCCCTGGCGGACCAGGTAGACCGTCAGGGAGCGGACGTACATCGCGCCGATGCCGAGGCCGAGGGCCATGAGCACGATGTCGTTGGTGATGGCGAAGGCGCCGATCACGCCGTCGAAGGAGAAGGACGCGTCCAGGACTTCGAGGTACAGGAACATGAAGAACGCGGCCTGGCCTGCCAGGACGACCGCCGAGCGCTCGCCCTCCCGCTCCCGTTCCTCCTCCGCCTCCAGGCGGTCCTCGAAGAAGCCCGAGAGGCCGCCGACGATCATGTAGGTGACGAGGCCGGCGATGCCGGAGATCAGGACCGTCTGGGCCTTGTCCGCGTGGGCGCCGCCGTGCTGGTGGGCGTGGGTCGCGAAGGTGAAGGAGGTGATCAGGAGGACGATCAGGGCGACGCAGACGGACAGCATGTCGACCTTGCCGAGCTTGGCGAGGGGCGTTCCAGCCAGCCCAGCCACTTGATGTCCCGGTCCTCGAAGATGAAGTCCAGGAAGATCATCAGCAGGAACATGCCACCGAAGGCGGCGATCGCCGGGTGCGCGTCGGTGACCAGCTGCTCGTAGCGGTCCTTGTCGGTCAGCGCGAGGTTGACCGCCTCGAAGGGGCTCTTCTTCGCCGTGACCGCGACGATCACCACCGGGAACGCGAGGCGCATCCCGAAGACCGCGATCAGCACGCCGACCGTGAGGAAGATCTTCTGCCAGAAGGCCGACATCTTCTTCAGGATCCCGGCGTTGACGACCGCGTTGTCGAAGGACAGCGAGATCTCCAGGACGGCGAGGATCGCGATGACGCCGAACGCCGTCCAGCCGCCGTACCAGACCCCGAGGGCCAGGCCGACCGCGGTGACCGCGAACGACCAGCGGAAGGTCTTCAGAAGCACGGGTTGCCCCTTCCTGTTGTCGCGCGGTCGCCCGCGGGCCGGGCACAACAGCCCTGACCATCATCGGCGTTGTCTACCACGACCGCCTGTCGTACAGGTGTCGGGGTCGGCCCGAGAACGCGGAAGGGCCCCGACCTCAGCGGTCCGGGGCCCCGGCCGACACACCTCGCCGTCACTTCCTCGGCGCCACCCTGCCCGTCGTCCGCAGCGTGCCCACCGTCTTGAGCAGCCGGTCCGCCGGATCGCGCAGGGACGGATGGGCCAGCACCGTGTTGCGCAGCCCGCGCACCGGGCGCCGCCACAGGCGATGGGCCGCCGCCACCGGGTGCGGACGGGTGGCGAACCCCTCGCCGACGCGCAGCTCGCGCGTCTTGAGCCAGTCCTTCCACTCCTTGTCGCCGCGCCCCAGGTCCATCAGGCGCACGCCGTGCCGCCCCGCCTCCTCGGCCATCCGCAGATGCATGATCAACCCCGGTGAGTAGTACCGCAGTTCGGGGTCGTACGCCGTGAACCACGCGGCGAACAGCGTCCGGGACGTCGGGCCGAAGTGCGCCGCCACCGGGCGCTCCCGGCGTAGAGGACGGACAGGGTGCCGGTGAAGTGTTCCTCGCGGACGCGGAACAGGTGGTCCACCAGGTCGACGATCCACGGGCGCGCGAAGCGGTCCATGCGGCCGGTCCTGCGGTACTGGGCCGATTTCCACCGCATCAGCGTGTGCAGCACCTCGGGGTCGCGCTCGTCGTAGACGAACCGCATCTCGCCGAGGTCGCGGCCCAGTCGGCGTTCCTTCTTCAGGGTGGTCTTGGCGATGCCCGGGTAGGCGCCGCGCAGCCACTCCGGGTACGGGACCTCGCCGTCGCCGTCCTTCAGGTCGATCACCGGGGACGCGAACGTGCCCGTGACGTGGCGGGCGAACGGCTGCTGCTCCTCCACCAGATGATCGAACTCGAAGACCGACAGGCCGCAGGCCCGCAGGAGTTGCTGGACGTCCCAGGTGACACCGGGCCGGTGCACCAGGGCCTGACAGTCGGAGAGACCCAGGCCGATGGCCCGGCCGACGCCGACGGGATTGCGCTCGTACGGGAAGAAGCCGACCGGCTCCCCGCCCTCGTGCAGCACCGCCACCTGCGCGCCGCCGCGATGACGGCCGACGCCGTCCGCGAACTCCGGTGCCAGAAAAGGGTTCGCGTAGTCCGGCGACTCGTCCATCGCCTTGTGCCAGGCCTGGCGGAGCGTGCTGCCGAGCTCCTCCGGTCTGTGGATCGTGATGTCCGCCTTGCTGTTGGATCGCATGGGCGACCGTCCCCCACTTTCCCCACGACGCGTCGTCCGCGTCCTGCCTACGTATCCCAAGGTACGACGAGACACGAACAGTTCGGCAGGGCTCAAACGTCGCGAAACAGTACGCACACAGTCAAGGGGGCCGCCGGAATTGCCTGTGTCTCCTATGAGTTGCCCCATCCTGTGGACACTCGCCGCGCCGAACCGCTCGGCTCGGCGGGCGCCTTAAGCCGTCTGCACCTCTGGCACCTCCCCCGCACCTGTCGGCCCAGCACCGCCAAAACCACCGTCACCGCGAGCGATGCCACCGCGACCAGGGTCATCGCCGTTGCCGGGGAGGTGAGTTGGGCGACCGTGCCCGCGAGGGCGGCACCGATGCCCTGCATGGAGAGCATGCCCGCGGAGCGCAACCCGAGGGCGTGGCCCGCGAGTTCGCCGGGGGTGAGTTCCATCAGGCGTTCCTGGAGGACGAGGCTCGCGCCGTAGCCGATGGAGGCCAGGCACACCGCGAGGGCCGCCCAGGGCATGCCCGGGCGCAGGGCGAAGAAGAGGTACGGGGTGGCGAGGAGGAGGCGGAGGGGGATGTCGAGGCGGGCGCGGAGGGCGGCCGGGATGAAGCGGCCCAGGGTGAGGTCGCCGACGAACATGCCCAGCGCCGCGCTCGCGAACAGCGCGCCCGCGGACCCGGGGTCGTAGGAGACGTAGAGGGATTCGCAGCCGACGATCAGGCCGTTGGGGATCCACATGCCGAGGTAGGTGAGGCGGCGGGGGCGGGAGGACCACAGGACGGCGTTCGTGCGCCAGGTGGCCGCGACCGACGGGCGGCCCGCGGTGCGGGGCGGGCGGGCGGTCAGGCCGAGACGGAGGACGAGGGCCGTGGTGAGGTACAGCCCCGACGCGAGGAGGAGGCAGACGCGCGGGGCGAGGAGGGCCAGCAGGGCGCCGCCCGCCGCGAACCCGGTGACCTGCATCAGCCCCGAGGCCATGTTGAACACCGAACGGCCCAGCAGATAGCCGTCCTTGGAGAGGATCTCGTTCAGCAGACCGCCGCTCACCCCGCCGCCCAGCGAGGCGATCAGGCCTTGCAGGAACACGAGGGCGAAGACCGCGGCGATCGGCAGACCGGGGGAGCGCGAGCAGGGCCGTACAGACCGCGAAGGCCGTGTTGATGCCGGTGAGGGTGGCGCGGGGCGGCAGGCGGTCGGCGCCCGAGAGGAAGAAGGTCGCGCCCAGCATCTGGGCGAGCTGCGGGCCGAACATACTGACGGCCGAGAGCAAAGGGGACGCGGTCGCGCGGTACACGAGGGTCGCCAGCGCCAGCCCGCTGATGGTCAGGGCCGCGTTCTGGGCGGCGAAGGAGAGGAAGAACGGGGTGTACTCAGGGGTGCGGAAGAGCTCGCGGTAGCTGCGCATGAGCGGAGTCTGCGGGGGTGCGCGCGAGGGTCCTATTCTTTCGCGCGGACGCGAAACACGGGGGCGCGGATGGGGTTGTGGCAGCTCAACGCGGACACGCTCGCGCGGAGCCGGTTCGTGCTGTCGTCGTTCGCCGAGACCTTCGCCGCGCTGAAACTGCTGCACGCGGGGGTGGGCGCGCACCCCGGTGAGCAGGTGTGGCTGCGGGACCATCTGCCGGGCTACCGGGGGCTGTTGGCGGCCGATCCGGTCAGCGGGGTGCTGGTGCGGGCGGCGCTCGGGCGGGCCTGGATCGCCGACTTCTTCTGCCCGACCCAGACCGACCAGGAGTCGTTCGCCGAGACCGTCGCCCGGGTCCGCGCCACTCCCCGGCCGTCGCCCGCGCCCACCTCCGGGTCTCCCTCGCCGGCCCGCTCCCCGCCGCCCTCGACCGCGACGACCTGCCCGAGCGGGCAGCGCGGGTCCTGGAGTACGTCTGGGAGGAGACCGTACGGCCGTACTGGGCGCGGCGCCGGCGGGTGCTGGAGGCGGACGTGGTCGCGCGGACGGCTCAGGTGAGCCAGGGCGGCTGGGCGGCCGTGCTGGACGCCCTGCAGCCGGGGCGGACGCGCTGGCTCGGGGAGAACCGGCTGCAGATCAACCTGCACGAGAACCCACCGCGCGAGGTCTCCGGCGCGGAGCTGCTCTTCATGCCGGTGACATCGAAGGCCGGGTGGGTGTCGTGGGAGGAGCCGGACCGGTACGCGATCGTCTACCCCTGCGCGGGTGCCCTCGCCGATCCCGGCGGGCGGGCGGTGCCGACGGGCCTTGGCACGCTCCTGGGGGCCTCACGGGCCGAGGTACTGATGCTGCTCGGCTCACCGATGAGTACCAGCCAGCTGACGGCCGTCACCGGGCAGGCGCTCGGCTCGGTGGGACGGCATCTGCGGGTGCTGCTGGACGCGGGGCTGGTGGAGCGGCGGCGGGCGGGGCGGTCGGTGCTGTATTCACGGACGGCGGCGGGGGAGGTCGTGGTGAAGGCGGCGGGGCTGTAGGGGTGGGGCGTGCGGGGCGTCCGGTCTGTGGACGGCTGGGGCGCGGACATTTGGTGTGGTGCAGGTGGCCGCAGGCCGGTAACCACTGAGGCTTCCGGGCCCGTGGGGAGAACGACATTTACCGGAGTTAGCATCCGGTTATGACGACTACAGAGAACACGGGTCCCCTCGGTGTCGAGATCGGGTCGCTCACCGGCGGCTCCGCGGACCTCTCGCAGTACGCGGGCAAGGCCGTCCTCGTGGTGAACGTGGCCTCCAAGTGCGGGCTGACCCCCAGTACACGGGCCTCGAGCGGCTCCAGGAGCGGTACGCGGCGCAGGGCTTCACCGTGCTCGGCGTGCCCTGCAACCAGTTCCTCGGGCAGGAGCCCGGCAGCGCCGAGGAGATCGCCGAGTTCTGCTCGGCGACGTACGGCGTGACCTTCCCGCTGACCGAGAAGGTCGAGGTCAACGGGGACGGCCGGCACGAGCTGTACGACCGTCTCGTCGGCTTCGCGGACGGCGAGGGCCACACCGGGGACATCCGCTGGAACTTCGAGAAGTTCCTGATCGGCCGCGACGGCACGGTCGTCGCCCGCTTCTCCCCGCAGACCGAGCCGGAGTCCGCGGAGGTCGTGGCGGCGGTGGAGACCGCGGTCGCATAGGACCGTCGTAGGCAGGTGTTGACCTTGCCCCTGGGGCAGGGCTGAGCGTCCTTCTCACCGGGCGGACGGAAACCGCCCGGTGACGGAGGATGCGAGGGTGGACGACGAACTGCTGACCATCGGCGCGTTCGCGGCGCGGGCACGGCTTTCGGCCAAGGCGTTGCGGCTGTACGACCGGCTGGGACTGCTGTCACCGGCGCACGTCGACGAGGTCAGCGGTTACCGCTACTACCGCGCCGACCAGACCGAACGGGCCCGACTCGTCGCGCTGCTACGGCAGTTGGACATGCCGCTGGCCCGGATCGCCGAGCTGGTCGAGGCCGACGGCAGCGACGCGGCGGAACTCCTCGCCGCGTACTGGACGGCCGTGGAGACCCGGATCGCCGGGCAGCGCACGCTCGCCGAGTACCTCCGTGCACGACTGTCGGGGAGGAGCTCCGAGATGTACGGAACATTCGTGGTCGAGACGGTAGAGGTACCGGAACAGGTGCTGATCACCGAGACCCGGCACACCCTCGCGGACGAGCTGCCGGCCTGGATCGGCGCCTCGCTGGGGCGACTTGAGGAAGCGGCCGGGGAGTGCGGGGGCGTGAGCGCGGCGCCGTTCGTCGTCTACCACGCCGAGGTGTCGATGGAGAGCGACGGCCCGGCCGAGGCCTGCGTACCGGTCGCGGACGAGGCGGCGGCGCGGGCGTGGGCCGCACGGCAGGGGCGGGCCCGGCAGACCGCGGTCCGGTGGAACCGGCCAGGCGTCTGGCCTACACCCGCATCAGCAAGGCGCAGGTCGCGCACCCGCAGATCCTGGCCGCGTTCGAGGCGGTCGAGCAGTGGGTGGCCGCACAGGGGCTGAGCTACGCCGGGCCGTGCCGCGAGGTGTACTTCGCGGACTGGGAGGCGGCGGGACCGGGGACGCGGTGTGTGACGTGGCCTTCCCGGTGGAGCTCCCGGCGCGCTGAACCTGGGCGCACCGGGCCGGGGTGGGTCCGAGCCACGGTGGGTACGGGGGCCACGGTGGTCCGGGAAAAAGCCGAGCCCTCTCGGCAAGGACGGCGGCCGGTCGAGAGGGCTTCGGTGGTGCTTTTTAAGTTGTCGATGGTGACGCGGCCGACGATGAGGCTGTCGGCGGTGAAGCTCTGGACGGTGAAGTTGCCGATCACCTGATCGCTCGAAGATCAGGAAGATCCTCCCCCGTGTCGTGTGCCTATGCCTTGACCGATGCCACGAAGGCCTTCCACGCGTCGGCCGGGAAGTCCAGGGTGGGTCCCTCGGAGACCTTCGAGTCCCGGACGGCCATCGCCGACACGACCGGTGACTTGATCTCGACGCACGCGCCGTTGCCCTGCGAGTAAGAGGACTTGATCCACTTGTCCGCGGCGCCCTGCTTGATTGCCATGTTCGCTCCGATTACCAGTTGCTGAGTTGCTGTCGCCCTGTCCCGCACATCACTCCGTCTGCGGGACACGGTTTGCGCCAACGGTGTTGCTCGATGGCGTGATCGACGCTACTCGCCAACATCGCCGCACGGAGCGGCCATTCACTCGACCGGGTGGCATATTCCAGTGGTGTCTTCCCTCTTACCCGAGGAGGGTGTATTTTCCGGCACCGCACGCGTCACAGGGCGGTCCGGGACGGTTCAACGCGCATAGTCCTTCGCCACGTTGGAGATGAACTCCCGGCTCTGGTCCGCGTTCAGGGCCTGCGCCCTGAGGTGTTCGTACATCACGCTGTACTTCTGGACGTCCTGCGCCTTCTCCAGATACAGGTCGCTGGTGACGCCCTCGATGTAGACCACGCTGGAGTCGGCCGCGTCGGGGAACTCCAGGATCGCGTACTGCCCGCTGACTCCCGGGTGCGCGCCCATCGCGAACGGGATCACCTGCACGGTGACGTGCGGGAGTTGGGACATCTCGATGAGACCGTCCAACTGCCCGATCATCACCTGCTTGTTGCCGACCTCGCGGCGCAGCGCCGCCTCGTCGAGCACCGCCCACAGCCGCAGCGGGTTCTCCGCGGCGGCGATCCGCTCCTGCCGGCGCAGCCGCACCTGGACCCGCTTCTCCACGTCCGCCGGGGCCGACTCGGGCAACGCGCCGGTGATCAGCGCCTCGGCGTACTGCCGGGTCTGCAACAGGCCGGGGACGACCTGGGGATCGTAGACGCGCAGGCTGGCCGCGTCCGTCTCCAGTCCGATGTACACGCTGTACGGGATGTCGCCGAAGGAGTGCCACCAGCCCTGCTGGCGGGAGTCCTTGGCCATCTGCATCAGGGAGTCGACGATCCGGACGTCCTCGACCTCGTAGACCCCGCACAGGTCGCGGACGTCGCGCTGGCTGATGCTGCGCCGGCCGTTCTCCAGCCGGCTGATCTTGGACTGGGACACCAGGAGTCTCTCGGCGACCTCCTCGGCCGTCATGCCCTTGAGCTCGCGGAGCCGACGCAACTCCTGGCCCAACCGGCGTCGCCTGACGGTGGGATTGACACTTGACGCCACGGGAACGTGCACCTCCGGCTGCATGCCTCTACTTGCTGCTACGTGCTGCTCAATGCTTGCCACTTTGCGTATCTGCTGTTGAGCAGACTGCCACCAAGGTGGTTTCTACCGCTGGGAAACGGTGGATATGCGGCAGGTACGAGCCAGGTTCGGGTTGCCGGAGGTGCCCGTAGATGCGGCCGAGCGGGGTGGAGTGACGTTACGTCTACTCCACCCCGCTCGGACCAGCGGCTCCCGAACCGGGTCTTGGGGACTGGCGGTGCGGCGTTACTGCGGTCGTGCGGTCCTACGGTGGTGCGGTCCTGCGGTGGTTCCGTCGTGCGGTCCTTCGTGATGCGGACGTGTGCCGTGGGACTGCGGCTCAGTGAGCCACGGCGCGCGCCATGTTGCCGCGGTGCGGCTGCATCGGAACACCACGAGCCGGTTCCGGTGGCCTTGATCCGGGCGCGGCCTGACGGCCGGCCGGGGCCGGGCTACGGCGTGGCTGTGCCGCCACTCCGTTCTGGACGTCCATCACGGCGTGCGCCACGAGTCCGCCCATCGGGTCGTGCCTGATCAGGTCCCGCAGCCGGGAGCGGGACGAACGTCCCTCGTTACCCGGATACAGGTGCTTGCCCAGACCGACCGCGTGCGCCAGTGCGGCGAGCGCGGCCGTCCGCGGGTCCGGTGGCACACCGGTGCGGATCGCGGAATCGAGTCGGCCCCTGATCTCGCGGCTGATCTCGTTGTCCGTCGCTTGATAGCGAGTCGTCGGCAGCACCCCGCACATCTGTCCCGCCACGGCATGCACCATGCCGCACCGCTCCAGATGCGAGAGGTAGGTCTGGCGAAGTCCCAGTCGGGGCCCGCCAATCCAGTTCACTGCACGCACGGGAGCGCCACGCCTTCGCAGCAACTCCAACGCGCAGTCCAAAGTCGGATCTCCGGTCGGCCGTGGTACCACCACGGCGATACGATCCCCGTCTGGGGCTATCCGTCCGGCCAGCGCCAGCTCCACTAGCTGTGCTCCGGCCAGACCGAGGTCGAGCGACTGCGGCTGTGCAGTGGTACCCGTGGCCGGGTCCAATGCCAGCAGCAGAAGCTCTTCCGGAAGTGTTCTGCGGCTCCTGCCCATCCATGCCTCCCCGCGTGGATGAATGACAGGGTGACCCCTCTCACATTGGCTTGTCGAGAGTGCGTGACCGCTTCGTAGTGGAACCGGTAGGTATGTCGTTCTCGTCTACCGGTGGGGTTAAGCCCGCACACAGGACACTGGTACATGGTTCGGACAGCGTTGTTGATGCGTTGTCCGGACTGCGGGTATGAGATTTCCCAGCTGATTTTCCAGCTGTTTTTGTAACCAACTCGGTTATCTCGGTCGGTTCGGTTGACGCACGCGGAGCGTGCGGCGCATGGAGGAGGCATCGGTGGCGGGCGAGTCCCCGACAGGTCGAAGCAGCGCGAGTCGTCGGCAGAACCGACGCCGGGGAGCGCGAGTCCGGTTCCTGAGGCCCGGGGTGAACGTGACCCCCGGCTCGCGGTGGCCCGAGATGACGCGACATCTCCGACGTCTCCGACCTCCTCGCCGTCGTCCGCGGACCGCCGCGGGGGTGTGGACACGGCGACGAAGGTCTTCTCGATCAAGGAGCTGCGGGCGGAATCGGAGCCCGGGGCCGAGGAGACCCCGAGGGCGCCGATGAGCAGAACCCTTCCGCCAAGGACGGCACGGCCGGCGACGCGCGGTTGCGGGCGGCTGTGGCGGCTTGGGTGACGTCTGCGGACGGGCCCGAGGGATCGGAGGACGGGGAGACTCCGGCGAAGGAGGGTTCCGCGGATTCCGAGCGGACCGCCGACGGCGAAGTCTCCGAGGGCGCCGGGGAGTTGGCCGGGGCCGAGGTGCCCGACGAGGGCGCTGCGGATTCCGGACGGACTGCCGATGCCGGGACCCCTGAGGACGCCGGGGTGACCGGGAAGCGTGCCGGGAGTGCGGGTGAAGGCTCCGCGAGCGAGGACGCCGAGGGTACGGCGACTGCACCCGGTGCGGATGCCCCGAGGACGCCGAAGCTGCCGTAGCGGCCGAGGCCGACCGGGGTGCCGGGAAGCCCGGAGAGGCCGCGAGCGGCGACGCCGGGGCGACCGACGACTCCGCGGAGGACGAGCCCGCCGAGGGCGCCGAGCCACGCGATGCGGCTGCCGCCGAGCCCGACAGCGACGACGACGTGCGCGAGGGCCGGCGGGTAGCCGACGCCGAGGACGCCTCCACGGCCGACGCGGCCACGGAAGCCATCGACACCGCCTCCGACGACCCCGAGGACGCGGTTCCGGAGGCGGACGGGGCTGCTGCGGCCGAGGCCGGAAAGGCCGCCGCGGCCGACGCGAAGACGGACACCCCGCACCCGCCGACCCGAGGGCCGCCGAGGGCAAGGCAACCCCGCCACGGACGCTGCCACCGCCCCGAAGACCACCGAAGCCGACGCCGAGACGGACGCGGAAGCCGAAGGCGACGCGGACACGGACACGGACGGCGGCGCGGAAGCCGAAGGCGACGCGAAGGCGGACGCGAAGCCCGAGGGCGACTCGGCCCCGGACGCCGACGCCGACGCCGACGCGGAGGCCGAAGGCGACGCGGCGGACGGCGGCACCGGCCCGAAAACCGCCGACGGCGAGGCCGCCCCACAGGCTCCACCCGCACCCGACGACGAGACCCGCACGGGCGGTGCGGGTGGGAAAACGAAAACGGCCGATGGCGCAGCCGAGGCCGAGGCCCTCGATCACCCCACCACCGTCTTCAAGGCCGTACGACCCCCAAGCCCGAGGTCGACCAGCCCACCACCATGCTCAAACTGGGCGGAGCGACAAAGACCCCGAGTCCGCCCCCGAACGCACCAGCAAGTTCGTCGCCCTCAAGCCCCTCGACGAGCCCCGCACCCCCGCAGAGACACACCCCCAAAGACGCCACCCGCCCTGTCCCCACGTGGGCCCGGAGCACACCACCCAGCAACCGCTCCCCCGAAGCCCCCGCTGGACCTCCTCGCCGAACTGACCAACACCCCGCCGCCCCCGGAAACCCCGGTCCGCACAGCGGTCCGCAGGGTCAAGATCTGGACCCCGCTGGTCATCCTCCTGGCGATCGTGTTTGCAGTAGTACAGGCCGTACGCCCGCTGCCGACCCCGTCCCTCACCCTGACCGCCGAGGACTCGTACACCTTCGACGGCAGCAAGGTGAACCTCCCGTGGCCCACCGAGGGCCAGGGCTGGATGGACGTCAACGGCATCGGCACGATGGGGAACTTCGGCAAGCAGACCCCGGTCGCCATCGGCTCGGTCGCGAAGGCGATGACCGCGTACATCGTCCTCAAGGACCACCCCCTGAAGGCGGGCACCGAGGGCGAGAAGATCACCGTCGACGCGACCGCCGAGAAGGAGGGCGGCTACGACAAGGACGGCGAGTCCACGCTCAACACGGTGAAGGCGGGTGACGTCCTCACCGAGAAGCAGGCCCTCTCGGCGATCATGATCCCGTCGGCGAACAACATCGCACGCCTGCTGGCCCGCTGGGACGCGGGCACCGAGGCGGCGTTCATACAAGAAGATGAACGCCACCGCCAAGGAACTCGGGATGACGAACACGACGTACACCGACGCCTCGGGCCTGAAGGAGACCACCGTCTCCTCCGCCGAGGACCAGGTGAAGCTGGGCAACGAGCTGGTGAAGATCCCGTCGCTGATGGACATCACGAAGCTGCCGAGCTGGGTCGACCCGTCCGGTCACAAGTGGACCAACTACAACCGCCTGGTGCCGTACAACAACTCGCTCGGCATCAAGACCGGCACCACCACCGCGGCCGGCGGCAACCTGCTCTTCGCCGCCACCAAGGAGGTCGGCGGTGAGACGGCCGTCGTCGTCGGCGCGATCCTCGGCCAGCACACGGCGCCGATCATCGACACGGTCAACGCGGTCAGCAAGACGGCGATGCTCGCGGCGCAGGACGCGATGACCTCGGCGAAGATCCTGAAGAAGGGGACCGTGGTCGGGTACGTGGACGACCAGCTCGGCGGGCACACGCCGGTCGTCGTCACCAAGGACGTCGCGGCGGTCGGCTGGGCCGGCCTGAAGGTGAAGCTCTCCTTCGCGGCCGACGACGTACCGCACACCGCGAAGGCCGGCACCAAGGTGGGCACGCTCACCGTGGGCGACGGTTCGGGCGGCGCGGTCAAGGTGCCGGTCGCCCTGCAGAAGGATCTCGCGGAACCGGCCTTGACGTCCAAGCTGACCCGTCTCGGCTGACCCACGAGGCGATGTGCGTCACCGCACCCCGTCCGGCGGGCACCCGCCCGGGAGCCCGTCGGCGGGGTGCGTGCTAGCGTCGCGAATCGGGGCAGGTCGCCGGTCGGGGAGACGCGGCGTCGAACAGGCCGGGAACGGGACAGGACGCGGCCGAGAACAGAAGACGGGACACGGGGAGTGCCTTCAGGTGGCCACTGCGGAGCCGACACGCGCCGACGATGCCGATCCGGGCCCGGGAACCGGCCCGCGAATACGCCTGCCCGCGTCCGCCGCGGCAGATGACGCGGCAGCCTGCGCCCAGCACACGGACGACGGCGCGACCCACGACGGCGGCACCCGCCTGACGCGGTTCGTCGACCGTCTCCGCGCCCCCTTCCTCCGGCACCCGGTGATCGGCTTCACGCTTCTCTCCGGTGTCCTGCACGTCGTGTGGTTCTTCACGTTCGCGAACAGCGGCGGCGACCTCGCGGCGCAGGACGCGTGGGCGGAGTTCGTCGGCCGGCACCCCGACTCGGCGTACAACCTCGCCTGGTACGGCGGCATGCACCCGGTGTCGTACAGCGTGGTCTCGCCGTACCTCATGTCGGTCCTCGGCGTCCGTACGACGATGATGATCGCCGGGACCATCTCGGCGGGCCTGCTCACCATGATCCTGATCCGCAGCCGCTCGGTGAAGAACCCGCTGTGGGCCTCGCTCGCCGGCGTCTTCGCGCTGCTGTGCAACGCGGCGTCGGGCCGGGTGACGTACGGCCTCGGTCTGGTCTTCGGGCTCGGCGCGGTGGCCGTGGTGTTCTGCTGGCCGTACCGCTGGCGCTACAAACGGTGGGCGAAGGCCCTGTGCGCGGCCCCGCTGGCGGCGCTCGCGACGATGTCCTCGCCGGTGGCCGGGCTGTTCGTCGGTCTGGTCGCGGTGGCCCTGTTCCTGCAGAAGCGGCGCCCCGGCGCGTGGGCGCTCGGCCTCGCGCCCGCGGCCGTGGTGGCCGTGTCCGCCTGGCTGTTCCCGTTCTCGGGCACGCAGCCGATGCTGTTCGGCTCGATGATCCTGCCGCTGATCTCCGGGGTCCTGGTCTACTTCCTGGTGCCGCGCGAGTGGACGACCGTACGGATCACGGCGGCCGTGTACAGCATCGGCGTCATCCTCGTCTGGCTGGTCAGTTCACAGATCGGCTCGAACATAAGCCGGCTGGCGATGCTGTTCGCGGGCGTGGCCCTGATCGCCGCGCTGCCGTTCGCGGTGCCGCGGTCCCGCAAGTGGTACGCGATCGCGCTGGCCTTCGTCGGCTTCAACGGCTGGATCGGCTTCAAGTCGATAGACGACGTCGTCAACACCGCCCCGGCCGCGTCCTGGTCGCACGAACTCGCGCCGCTGGTCAACGAGCTCCAGACCGTGGGCGCCGAGCGCGGCCGCGTCGAGGTCGTCCCGGCCGCGTCCCACATCGAGGCCTCCGCGCTCGCGCCGTACGTCAACCTGGCCCGCGGCTGGAACCGCCAGGCCGACATGGAGCGCAACCCCTCTTCTACGACGACACCCTCAACTCGGCGAACTACCACGAGTGGCTCCAGCGCTGGGCGGTCCACTACGTCGTGCTCCCGAAGGACAAGCTGGACGGCGACGGCGGCGAGCGCGAACGGGCCCTGGTCCAGCGCGGGATGCCGTATCTGAAGCAGGTCTGGGGCGACACGAACTGGCAGCTGTTCCAGGTCACCGATCCGACCCCGCTCGCCGAGCCGAACTCGGTCGTGGACCGGGCGGAGCAGGGCGAGTTGACCATCGAGGTGAAGAAGAAGGGCGGATCCTCATCCGTATCCCGTACTCGCCGTGGCTGAGCATCGTCGACGCGAAGGGCAAGAGCCTCAAGCCCCCGCAGGAGACCGACGCGTCCAAGCACCGAGCCGAGGGTACGCCGAAGACGTACGACAACCTCAACGGCTGTCTGATGGAGACGGAGGAGGACTCCAAGGGCGACAAGTGGACGATGCTGCTCGCGCCGAAGACGGGAACGTACCGGCTGGCGGCGCCGTACCAGTTGCCTCGGGGTACGCCGTGTCCTGACGAGTTGAAGTAGTCAGCGCAGCCGGTCGACGTACCTGTCCGTGCCCGGGACCGTGGGGATGAAGGGGGCCACCAACTCCACGCGTCCCAGGCCGGATTCGGCCACCGGGGCTTCGAGGTCCGCGAAGTACTGCTCCCAGCAGTCGCGCGGATCGGCCTCCAGGAACCACAGCAGCGTGAGCCGGGTGTCGACCCCTTCGACCTGCTTGACGTAGGTCATGCGGTCGCCCGGCAGCGGGGTCGGCCGGAAGACGGTCACCATCGCGGCCGGGGAGCCCGCGAGCCGTTTCGGGGGTGGCGGGAGCGGAGCCACTCCAGCAACTCGGCGCGCTGCTCGGCCGATTCACTGTCGACGACCTCCAACACCAGCCCTGCGTAAGGGTGGTCGAGAGCGTGGAAGTCCCGCGGGCCCGCCGCGCCGTCCCGGTACACGGTCGCCTCGCGGTCCTGGAACGCGGTGAAGACGTGCGTACGGTCCTGGTAGACGCGACCGTCCCGATTCAGCCGTTTGTTGATGCCGACGGTCCACTTCATGTGGTCGTCGTAGCGGCCCTCGGTGACCCAGTACGTGGAGAGGTAACAGCCGGCGGTGACGGGCTGCGCGATCGCCGACTTCTCGGGGTAGCGCAGGAGTTGGAGGTCCCGGGTGGCTACCCAGCGGCGGCCCGCGTACATCCAGGGCATGGCCATCGCGCCCGCGTAGTAGTGGTCGTCCTCGTACCAGCGGTTGTAGGCGTACTCGTGGCCGGGCCGCGGTTCGACCATGGTGATCAGCGCATGCCCCGGCCGGACTCCGTACGGTCCTACGGCGGCCAGTTCGGCGTACACGTCGCTCCGGGTTTCCTCGCTCACGTCGCTCCCCTTCCGTCCTCCGCCGGTCGCCCATACTCTGACGCCCCGTCAGATAAATCGCCAGACCCCGGGAGGGATCGGATGTCGCTGCTCGCGGGCAAGACCGTCGTCGTCTCGGGGGTCGGGGCGGGACTCGGCCACCAGGTCGCCGCCGCCGTCGTACGGGACGGGGGAACGCCGTCCTCGGGGCGCGCACGGAGACGAATCTCGCCAAGTCGGCCGCCGAGATCGATCCGGACGGGTCGCACACGGCGTACCGAGCGACGGACATCACGGACGAGGGCCAGTGCGAGGCGCTGGTGGCGGTGGCGCGGGAGCGGTTCGGGCGGGTCGACGCGGTGGTCCAGGTCGCCGCGTGGGACAGCTACTTCGGCGGGGTCGAGGACGCGGACTTCGCGACCTGGGAGTCCGTGGTCGGCGTGAACCTGCTGGGGACGCTGAAGATGACGCGGGCCTGCCTGCCGGCGCTGAAGGAGGTGGGCGGCGGGTCGGTCGTGTTCATCGGGACGCAGTCGGCCGTGGCCGCGCCCTCGCAGGTACGGCAGGCGGCGTACGCGGCGTCGAAGGGGGCGCTGACGAGCGCGATGTACTCGCTGGCAAGGGAGTTGGGGCCGTACCGGATCCGGGTGAACACCGTGCTGCCGGGGTGGATGTGGGGGCCGCCGGTGGAGGCGTACGTGCAGTTCACCGCGCACACGGAGCAGGTGCCGGAGGCGGAGGTGCTGAAGCGGTTGTCCGACCGGATGGCGTTGCCGGAGCTGGCGACGGACGGGGATGTGGCGGACGCGGCGGTGTTCCTGGCGTCGGACCGGGCGCGGGCGATCACGGGTCAGTCGTTGCTGGTCAACGCGGGGGAGCTGATGCGCTGAGTTCATGTAGATGAACGCGGAACATCAATCCGAACGATTTTACTCCCCCTTGACCTCACGCTTACTTGTCGTGCTCACGCGCGACCGCCCACGATGAGCCCCGGGCTGAACCGGCTCAATCGTGGGAGGGCGCATATGAACGGGCTCGACTGGGCCGTGCTCATCGGCTATTTCGGCGTGATGGTCGCGATCGGCGTGTGGTCGCACAAACGCGTCGACAACGTGAGCGACTTCTTCACGGCCGGCGGGAAGATGCCCTGGTGGCTCTCCGGCATCTCGCACCACATGTCGGGCTACAGCGCGGTGATGTTCACCGGCTACGCGGGCATCGCCTACACCTATGGCGTCACGTCGTTCATCACGTGGTCGTTCCCGATCGCGCTGGGCATCGCGATCGGCTCCAAGCTGTTCGCGCCGCGCATCAACCGGCTGCGCTCACGGCTCCATGTGGCGTCCCCGCTGGAGTACTTGAAGAATCGCTACAACCTCAAGACCCAACAGGCGCTCGCCTGGTCCGGGATGCTGCTGAAGATCGTGGACGTGGCGGCCAAGTGGGCGGCGATCGCCACCCTGTTGTCCGTCTTCACCGGTGTCTCCCTGAACCAGGGCATCCTCATCACCGGCGCGATCACGGCCGTCTACTGCACGATCGGCGGCCTCTGGGCGGACGCGCTGACCGAACTCGGCCAGTTCATCATCCAGTTGCTGGCCGGCGTCTCCATGTTCGTGGCCGTCGTACTGAAGTTGAACGACAAGGGCATCGGCTTCCTCGGTGCCTGGGACGAACCCGCGCTCCAGGGCCACGGCAAACCGCTCGTCGGCCCCTACGGCACGGTGTTCCTCCTCGCGTTCCTCTTCATCAAGCTCTTCGAGTACAACGGCGGCATGCTCAACCAGGCCCAGCGGTACATGGCCACCACGAGCCCCTACGCGGCGGAGCGTTCGGCCCGGCTGTCGGCGGCGCTGTGGCTGATCTGGCCGACGGTCCTGTTCTTCCCGATGTGGATGTCACCGCTCCTGGTCCACGCGCAGAAGCCGGACGGCTCCGACTCGTACGGCCTGATGACCGAACAGCTGCTCCCGCACGGCCTGTTGGGGCTGGTGGTCGTCGGCTTCTTCTCGCACACGATGGCCATGTGCTCGTCCGACGCCAACGCGATCGCGGCGGTCTTCACCCGGGACGTGGCACCGGTCGTGTCGGCCAAGGCCCGTGCGTGGAACGACCGTTCGGGGCTCATCGCGGCCCGCGTGACCACGGTCGTCTTCCTCGGCCTGTCCATGGCGGTGGCCACCCAGGTCAACTCGCCCACGTTCAAGGACATCATCACGGTCGTCATCAAGTGGGTCGCCGGTCTGATGGGCCCGATCGCGATCCCGATGATGCTGGGTCTGCTCCGCCCGTTCCGCAAGTCCGGTCCTACGGCGGCCCTCACCAGCTGGGCGGCGGGCCTGTTCGCCTTCTGGCTGGTCAACTACCCCATCAACTGGGAGGTCGACGGCGGGGTCCCGCTCCAGTACAGGTGTCGATCCCGCTCGCGGTCTCCCTCGTCCTCTACATCCTCATCGGCTATGTGAAGCCCGAGGACACCCCGGAGCGGGACGCGCTGATCGAGAAGATCAACGGAGGCGGGGACGACGACGGGGAGGCCGCCGCGGTGGCGGTACCGGCGCAGGCGCAGGCGGGCGCGGGGGACGACGTCGTGGGCAGCCAGTCGTAGGACTCAGGCACCCCGCGGATAGCGGGCGATCCAGCCCGGGGAGGATCCGGCGGGCCCGTGCAACGCGGGTCCCTGGGTCATCTCCACCGCGAAGTCGTCGGCCAGCACGAGCAGCGTGGGACGGCCCTCCAGTTCGGCCAGCCAGGCCGGCGGGAGGGCCGTCTCGCCGTGCAGCGCGCCGAGCAGGCCGCCGGTGAGCGCGCCGACGACACCGGACGGCCCGCCGTGGTTCACGGCCAGACACAACCCGTGCCGTACGTCTTCACCGACGAGCGCGCAGTAGACGGACCCGGCCAGCCCTTCCGCGGTTCCCTCCCCACCAGCTCCTCGACCCGCCCGGAGGTGGGCATCCCCTGTCGTACGGCGCCGAGGGCACGTTGCAGACCGTCGGAGACGGGCGGGTGGCCGGGCCGGGCGGCGAGCAGCGCGAGGGCCCGCTGCACGGCGGCGTCGAGACTCTCGCCCCGGGCGAGTCCATGCACGATGACGGCGTAGGCCCCGGCGGCGAGATACCCGACGGGATGCCCGTGTGTCTGCGCGGCACACTCCACGGCGAGCTGCATCACCAGCTGGGGCTCCCACCCCACGAGCAACCCGAAGGGCGCGGACCGGGCGGCGGCCTCCTCCCGCCTCCCCAGGATTCTTGGGCGCGTCCAGCGTCCCCATCCGCTCATCGCCAAATCCCAACAAACAGGCCCGAGTTGGCTCCCGCCGCGCATAGAGCCACTCCTCCCGCGCGAGCCACCCGTCGTCCTTACGACGCTCATCGGGCCCCCAATCGTGCTGGGTGGCGGCCCACCGCAAATAAGCCCGATGCAGATCGGTAGGCGGATGCCAGGCCCCGGTGTCCCGCCGCACCTGCGCCCGAATCAGCCCGTCAACGGTGAAGAGACTGAGCTGAGTGAGATGAGTGACGGCCCCCGCCGCCCGTACCCGAAGGCAAGATCTACGACACCCTCCGCCCCGTAGGCCTCCCGGATCTCGTCCATCGCCAACAGATCAACGGGCGCCCCGAGCGCGTCCCCCCACGGCGGCCCCGAGCAACGTCCCCCGCACCCGGCTCCGAAAATCCTGCTGCTCGACCCGACCCCAGACGGCCGCGGTTGCCGTACTCACCAAGGCCTCCTCGGGCTCCGTCCATACGTACGAGTCAGTTCAGCACTGTAATCGAACGGGGACGGTGGGTTGAGGGGGTGGAGCGGTATGGGGGCGGGCCACTCGCTTCTCAAACAGGATTGCGGGAGCCGAGTCGACGGTGGAGCGCGGCGCAACCATGCCCAGTCCGGCCAACCCGGCCCGCGCCGCCACCATGCTGCCGGCCGACGGCCCTCCGGCGTCGGTTCGGGCACGGCCACGACGGCTGCGTCCGGCACACTCCCGACGCCCGCGTTGCCGTGCACGTGGAAGAGGAACCGGTGCCGCTCGTCCTCGGGAGCGAACCCGAAGTCGGCCCGGAACGCGGCCCGTTCGACCCCCGCCCCACGGAACCGGCCCGCCTGCGCCGCCGGATCAGCTCCCGCATCGACGGCCGCGGCCGCGGCACCCGTACGCCCCCTCTTCAGCTCGCCCGAACGGGGAAGGAACCTGTCATGAGCGCCTCTACCCCACGCACCGCGGCGACCCTCGCCGCCACCCTCCCTCACCGCCACCGTCGCCCTCTACATCGCCCTCGTCGCCTTCGGGAACATCACCGACTTCGGGACGAATCAGCAGTTCGTGCAGCATGTGCTGGCCATGGACACGACGTTCAAGGACGACGATCTGATGTGGCGGGCGGTGACCAGTAAGGGGCTGCAGGACGCTGCCTATGTCGTGATCATCGTGTGGGAGACCGTCGCCGCGCTCGTGTTGGTCTACGGGACCTGGTTGTGGGTCCGGCGGGACGACGGGCGGGCGCGGCGGGTCTCCACCTACGGGCTGCTCATGCTCATGGTGTTGTTCGGGGCCGGGTTCATCGCGGTCGGGGGTGAGTGGTTCGCGATGTGGCAGTCGAAGGACTGGAACGGGCTGGAGGCGGCGACGCGGGTGTTCCTGTTGAGCGGGGTCGTGCTCGTGGTCGTGCAGCTGACCGGCGAGCGGTCCGCTACTTGACCACGATGACCTTCGTGCTGGTCGTGCCGAAGGCCCACAGCGCCGCGCCGTCCGCCTTGGCCATGCGGACGCCGCCCGTCTGCTTGCCCGCTGCCGGTGGGGGCGAGGAGCCGTCGACCGCGTTGGAGAAGGCGATGTTGAGGCCGGACTTGGTGGCGAAGTAGACGATGTTCTCGATCTGGACGCCGTCGGAGCCCGTCGTGGCGTCCTTGCGGACCGACACCGTGTAGGTGCCCGGATCGGGGCTCACCGTGCCCGGCCAGACCGGGAACGTGCGGCCCGCCTTGTCGCTCGCGTCGACCAGCCACACCCGTTTCTCGCCCACCCCGTAGACGATGCGGCGGCCGGTGCCGGAGTCGGCCGGGACCCCGGCGGCGGCCGTCGCGTGCGGTTTGGGGGACGTGGAGGCGTGCGCGGACGCCGACGCGCTCGGACGGGCGGCGGACGCCTTCGGGTGCGGCCCCTTGTTGGCCTGGACGGCCAGGACCGTGACCGCGGCGATCGCTCCCACCGTCAGACCGGTCACCCAGACCTTGGAGGCAGGCACGGGCACGCATCTCCTCAGCTACACACAGCCCCCGCATTCCGATCGAACAGGGGTCGGATCATCGTACCGGCCCCCGTCCACGGCTCCGCCCGCTCAGTCGAGCACGGGCAGCAGCTCCGGCAGATGCCCGTCCGAGACGGCGGCGGCCCGCTGCCGCTCCTCCGGCACCTCGCCGTAGAGCGTGGTGCGCGGCTTCGCCGGCCGGCCCGCCAGCTCCGCCACGGCCACCAGGTCCCGCACCGACTTGTACGAGCCGTACGACGAGCCCGCCATCCGCGAGATCGTCTCCTCCATCAGCGTGCCGCCGAGGTCGTTCGCCCCGGAGCGCAGCATCTCCGCCGCACCCTCCGAGCCGAGCTTCACCCAGCTCGTCTGGATGTTGGGGATGTGGGGTGGAGCAACAGCCTCGCCATGGCCACGACCGCCCTGTTGTCCCTCATCGTCGGGCCCGGGCGGGCAATCCCCGCCAAGTACACCGGCGCGTTGGTGTGGATGAACGGCAGCGTCACGAACTCCGTGAAACCGCCGGTGCGTTGCTGGATGCCGGCCAGGGTGCGGAGGTGGCCCAGCCAGTGACGCGGCTGGTCGACGTGGCCGTACATCATCGTCGACGAGGAGCGGATGCCCAACTCGTGGGCCGTGGTGACCACTTCGATCCAGGTCGCCGTCGGCAGCTTGCCCTTCGTCAGGACCCAGCGGACCTCGTCGTCCAGGATCTCCGCCGCCGTGCCGGGGATGGAGTTCAGACCCGCTTCCTTCGCCGCGCTCAGCCACTCGCGGATGGACATGCCCGTGCGTGTCGCGCCGTTCACCACCTCCATCGGGGAGAAGGCGTGGACGTGCATGCCGGGGACGCGTTCCTTGACCGCCTTCGCGATGTCGAAGTACGCCGTGCCGGGCAGGTCGGGGTGGATGCCGCCCTGCATGCAGACCTCGACCGCCCCGACTTCCCAGGCCTGTTGGGCCCGGTCCGCCACCTGGTCGAGGGAGAGCGTGTACGCGTCCGCGTCCGTACGGCGCTGCGCGAAGGCACAGAAGCGGCAGCCGGTGTAGCAGACGTTGGTGAAGTTGATGTTCCGCGTGACGATGTACGTCACCTCGTCGCCGACCGCCGACTTCCGCACGTCGTCCGCGATCCGCGTCAGCGCGTCCAGCGCCGGGCCGTCCGCGTGCAGCAGCGCCAGCGCCTCCGCGTCGGTCAGCTTGGTCGGGTCGTCGGCCGCCGTCGCCAGGGCCTGGCGTACGTCCGTGTCGATGCGCTCGGGGACCATGCCGGGGCCGCCGCCTCGCGCAGGGCCCCCAGTCGCCGTAGACCTCGTCGAAGTCGTCACGGCGGTCGGACGTGCGGCCGTCCGTGTCGATCGTGGCGTGGAGATCGGTGCGGCCGGTCGCCACGAAGGCTTCCTCGGGCTCCTGCCAGGCGTGGCCCTCCACCTTGGCGTCCTCACGCGCCAGGCCCGTCTCCGGGTCCGCCAGGGCCCGTACGTGGGGCAGCAGGCGCGGGTCCAGCCAGGGTTCGCCGCGGCCCACGAACTCCGGGTACACGCAGAGGCGTTCGCGGAGTGCGAAGCCCGCCTCCGCCGACTGCTCGCGCAGCAACTCGATCTGGGGCCAGGGGCGTTCGGGGTTCACATGGTCGATGGTGAGCGGCGATACCCCGCCCCCAGTCGTCGATGCCCGCGCCGATCAGGCGCCTGTACTCCGAGTCGACGAGGTTGGGGGCGCCTGGATGCAGGCCGACGGGCCCATGATGTGCCGGGCCACCGCGACCGTCGCCACCAGCTCGTCCAGCTCCGCGTCCGGCATCCCGCGCATCGCGGTGTCCGGCTTGGCGCGGAAGTTCTGGATGATCAGTTCCTGGACGCCGTGGTACGAACGGGACACCTTGCGGAGCGCGAAGAGGAGTCCGCGCGCTCCTCGTACGTCTCGCCGATGCCGATCAGGATGCCGGACGTGAAGGGGACCGAGGACCGGCCCGCGTCCTCCAACACCCGCAGCCGCACGGCCGGTTCCTTGTCCGGGAGCCGTAGTGCGGGCCGCCGGGCTCGGACCAGAGGCGGGTCGCCGTGGTCTCCAGCATCATGCCCATGGACGGGGCGACGGGCTTGAGGCGCTGGAAGTCCGTCCAGGTCATCACCCCGGGGTTGAGGTGCGGGAGCAGGCCCGTCTCCTCCAGGATGCGGATCGAGATGGCACGGACGTACGCGATGGTGTCGTCGTAGCCGTGCGCGTCGAGCCACTCGCGCGCCTCCGGCCAGCGGTCCTCGGGCTTGTCGCCGAGGGTGATCAGGGCTTCCTTGCAACCGAGTTCGGCGCCCTTGCGCGCGATGTCGAGGACCTCGTCCGGGGACATGAACATGCCGTGGCCGGCGCGGCGGAGCTTGCCGGGGACCGTGACGAACGTGCAGTAGTGGCACTTGTCGCGGCACAGGCGGGTGAGGGGGATGAAGACGCTCTTCGAGTACGTGATCACGCCGGGGCGGCCGGCCGTCTCCAGGCCCGCGTCCCGCACCCGGGCGGCGGACGCGGTGAGGTCGTCGAGGGCCTCGCCGCGCGCCTGGAGCAGCACCGCCGCCTCCGTGACGTCGAGGGCCACGCCGTCACGGGCGCGTTTGAGGGCGCGACGCATGGAGTTCTCGGTCGGGCCGGTTCCGGAGCTCGCGGGAGTCGTCATCCTTCGAGCATACGATCGCTCTGATCAGGCCAAAGAGGGACGGCCGATTCGTTCCTCCCGGCAGTCGTTACACGGTGTCACTGACAGGGGACACCCGTGCCCCGTAAGGGGCGCGGGGAACCGCGCGACAGGCCCCCACCGGCCCGCAGGTCCCCTAAGGCGCTCGGCCGGAGGCAACCCCGCCCCGACTCCGTCCCGTGCGGACTCCGGTTTCCCGACACCCGCCGATTCCCTGTCCTTGCACGGGAGTTCACAGCCGACTATCAGAGTCGTACGGGTCCTCCGCGCCATCCCTGTCACTCACGACACCACGGGAGCAGCAGCATGTGCGACGACGATCACGGAAACGGCATCGACCGGCGCGCGCTGATCGTGACGGGCGCCGCCGCCGCGCTTACGTTGGGAAGCGTGACCTTCGCGAGCGGCGCCGCGGCCGCAGACGGCGACCAGGAGAGCCGGACGGTACGGGGCACCCTCCCGACCGGCTCGCCCGATTACGTGTACGTGCCGGTCGAGGTCCCCGCGGGGGTCCGCGAGCTGAAGGTGGCGTACACCTACGACAGACCGTCCGTCCCGGCCGGCACCCAGGGCAACGCCCTCGACATCGGCATCTTCGACCAGCGTGGCACGGACCTCGGCGGCCGGGGCTTCCGCGGCTGGTCGGGCGGGGCCCGCACGGAGTTCTTCCTCCGCGTGGACGACGCGACCCCTGGCTACCTCCCGGGCCCGGTGCACGCGGGCACCTGGCACATCGCGCTGGGCCCGTACACGGTCTCCCCGCAGGGCCTGGCGTACGAGCTGACGATCACGCTCACCTACGGCGCACCGGGCGCCGCGCCCCGGCCCGTGTACCCGCCAAAGCGGGCGAAGGGGCGCGGGCGGGACTGGTACCGGGGCGACTGCCATCTGCACTCCTGGTACTCCGACGGGCGCCGCACCCCCGCCGAGATCGCGGCGCTGGCACGCGCGGCGGGCCTGGACTTCATCAACACCTCGGACCACAACACCCAGTCCTCGCACCCCCATTGGGCCCCGGAGGCGGGCGACGACCTGCTGATCATGCTGGGTGAGGAGATCACCACCCGCAACGGTCACGTCGTCGCCCTCGGTACCGAACCCGACACCTTCATCGACTGGCGCTACCGGGCCCGCGACAACCGCTTCGGCCGGTACGCCCGCGAGATCCGGCGGGCCGGCGGCCTGGTCGTGCCCGCCCATCCGCACGCCACCTGCATCGGCTGCGCCTGGAAGTTCGGCTTCGGGGAGGCGGACGCCGTCGAGGTGTGGAACGGCCCCTACACGCCCGACGACGAGATCGCCCTCGCCTCCTGGGACGCGACGCTGGTGGCGTCCGTGCGGGACAACCGGGAGTGGCTCCCGGCGATGGGCAACAGCGACGCCCACCGCGACCCGGACGTCGTCGGTCTGCCCCAGACCGTCGTCCTGGCCGACGACTTGTCCCGCGAGGCCATCCAGGACGGCATCCGCGCCGGGCAGTCCTACATCGCCGAGTCGAAGAACGTCTCCCTCGCCTTCACCGCGTCCGGCGGCCGGGCCCAACAGGCGGGAATCGGCGAGCGGTTGAGGGTCGCCGCGGACACCCCGGTCACGGTACGGCTGGAGGTCACCGGCGCCCCGCGCTGCACGGTCCGTCTCGTCACCGACCAGGGAGTCCTCCTCACCAGCGATCCGCTGCCGGTCGGCGGCGCGGGCGTCGTGGAGTGGCACACCACCCCGGCCTACGCGGCCTACGTACGCGCCGAGGTGCGGCACGAGACGGCGGCGGGACCGCTGCCGGGCGCGCCGGCCGCGCTCACGAACCCGATCTTCCTGGGCAACCCGACGCACTGAACCAGGCGGATTCCGCGGCCAGTTCGTCACTCAGGTCCACGACGACGGCCGCGTGGCCGGTCGGCCACACCCCGCCGACCGGCCCGCTCGGGCCCGTCCCCGCGCCGCTGGGCGACGAACTCCGCGAGCGCGGTGACCTGTTGGCACCGTACGGCCGAGGCGGCGGTGGCGGAGGAGAGGCGGACGGCGAAGAACGGGACCCGGTGGCCCGGCGCGTCCAGCCCCGCGTACAGCGCGACCCGGCCGCCGTCGCTGTCCCCGGCCGGCAGCGGCGGTACGGCCCCGCTCGGCGACCGGCCGGCGGCTGAGGACGGCGTTGCCGGTGCCCGCGGCCGGGTCGCCGAGCCGCCGCTGCCGGGACCCGGGGTCGTGGGAGGCTCCCCAGGCCCAGTGCATCCCGAGTTCCCCGGCGAGCCGACCGGCGGGGTTCTCCCCGCCGGAGTGCCGGGTGTCCCACACTTCCGCAACCCGACGGCATCGGGCCGCAGTTCACGCAGCACGGCGGGAATCGCCTTCCGCCGGGCCTCCCAGGGCCCCCGCACCGCCACCACAGATTCCACGTCACGACCCCGCACGGCACCATTGAAGGCCACACCCCGGCCGCCCGACAGGAGACCCGAGAGCCCATGCCCACGCCGAACCCCGAAGCCAAGTACCGCACCATCAGCGGAATCCAGCGCGTCCTGAACTCGGTCACCCGCCATCTCCCCACCCAGACCGTCCTGGAGACCACGGGCCGCGTCTCAGGAAAGCCCCGCCGCACCCCGCTGGGCGGCCGTCGCGTCGGCACCACCTTCTGGCTGGTCTCGGAGTTCGGCGAGCTCTCCCACTACGTCCGCAACATCAAGGCCGATCCCGAAGTCCGCGTCCGCATCATGGGCCGCTGGCACACCGGCACAGCCCACCTCCTCCCCGACGACGACCCCCCCGCGCCCGCCTGCGCACCCTCCCCCGCTTCAACAGCGCGGCGGTCAGGGCGATGGGCTCAAACCTGCTGACGGTGCGGGTGGACCTGCGGGACTGAACCCCCGCGGGCACGAAGGGGAAGCCGTCACCCCGGCCACACGATCGCCTGTACCTCGCTGTACGCGTGCAGCGCGTACGAGCCGACGTCCCGGCCGACCCCGCTCTTCTTGAAGCCGCCGAACGGGGCCTCCATGTTGCGGCCCACGGTGTTGACACCCACGCCTCCGGCCCTCAACCGACGGGCGACCCGGAAGGCTCGGGCCACGTCGGCGGACCACACGTAGTCGATGAGGCCGTAGTCGCTGTCGTTGGCGAGGGCGATCCCCTCCTCCTCCTCGTCAAAGGGGACGACCACGACGACCGGCCCGAAGATCTCCTCGCGGACGACCCGCATCTCGGGCCCGCAGTCGGCGAGGACGGTCGGCGCGACGAGGAACCCCGGCCCGGCGGACGGCCGTTCACCGCCCGCCACGACCACCGCGCCTTCCTTGCGGCCCAGTTCGACGTACGACTCGACGCGCTCCCGGTGGGCCGACGAGATCACCGGCCCGACCACCGTGTCCGGGAGGCGCGGATCGCCGACCTTCAACACGTCTGCGTAGGCTGCCAGTTGCTCGACGAGGCGGTCGTAGATCCCGCGCTGTGCCAGGACCCGCGTCGGTGCCGTGCAGATCTGCCCGCTGTAGAAGGAGAAGGTCGTACCGATCCCGGAGACGGCGGAGGCGAGGTCCGCGTCGTCGAAGACGAGGGCCGCGCCCTTCCCGCCCAGCTCCATCAACTGCCGTTTCATCGACCGCCCGCACACCTCGGCGATCCGCTGCCCGACCGCCGTGGACCCGGTGAAGCTGACCATGTCGACGTCCGGCGACTCCACGGCCGCCTCCCCGACCGCCACGGACTGCCCGTTGACCACGTTCACGACCCCGCGCGGCACCCCGGCCGCCTCCAGCGCCTCCGCCATGCGGTAGACGGACAGCGGGTCCTGCGGGGCGGGTTTCACGACCACCGTGTTGCCCATGGCGAGAGCGGGCGCGATCTTCCCTGCGGGGTTCGCCCAGGGGTTGTTGTACGACGTGACGCACGTGACGACCCCGACCGGCTGCCGCACGGCAAGCGCCCCCATGACAGCCGCCCGCCCGAACGGCCCCGCCTCGTTCACCTGCGGCGCGATGGCCCCACTCGCCCGGCTCCACGGTCGCGTACCGCCTGAACCGGGCCGCGCCCACGCCCACTTGCATGCCCCGGGCGGTCCCGGTCGTGGCCCCGCTCTCCGCCTGCGCGAGCTCGGCATACGGCACGAGCCGCTCCCGGATGATGTCCGCGGCCCGCCCGAGAACCGCCGCGCGTTCTCCGGCGGGCGTACGCGACCACGCCCCGAGGGCCTCACGGGCCGAGGCGGCGGCGGCGAACACCTGCTCCCGGGAGGCTTCGGGCGCCCACCCCACGGTCTCCTCCGTCGCCGGATCAACCACGGCGTAATGCCCGCCGTCGGGCTCGACCCACTCCCCGCCGACGAACAACCGCTGCCCATCGGCGACGGGAGAACCCGCCCCCTGAGATCCCGACTCGGAACTCACCTGGTGCTCACCGTCCTGGTGTCCCGCCCCGAGCGCAGCACCCGCCCCGGCACGTTCCCGCTCACCACGTCGTCGCGGATGGCCTCAACTCCGTTGACCCACACGGCCCGTATCCCGATCGCCTTGGAGTCGAGCCGCGGACTCTCCCCGGCAGGTCGTGCACCAGGGTGGCCTTGCCGGCGTCGATCCGCTCCGGGTCGAAGAGCACGAGGTCCGCATGCCAGCCCTCCCGCACCTGCCCCCGCTCCCGCAGCCCGAACAACCGCGCGGGATCATCGGTGAGCATCTTCACGGCCTGCTCAAGCCCCGCCAGCTTCCGCCCCCGCACACAGTCCCCGATGAACCGGGTCGTGTACGGCGCCCCGCACATCCGGTCCAGATGCGCCCCCGCGTCGGACCCGCCCAGCAGCACGTCCTCGTGCCGCCAGGTCTCGGCACGCAGGGCCCAGGAAGCGGGGTCGTTGTCGGACGGCATGGGCCACAGGACCGTACGCAACTCGTCGGCCGCGCAGATCTCGACCAGACACGCGAAGGGTTCCTGACCGCGCTCGGCGGCGATGTCCTGACCACCCGCCCGGTCAGCCCTTCGTTGGCCTCGCTGTACGTGTCCCCGATGACATACCGCCCGAAGTCGGCGAGCCGCCGGAAGACGCCCGCCTCCTTGCTGTTGGCGTTGCGCAGCATCGCGGCGCGTACGTCGGGTTCCCGCAGCTTGGCGATCCGCTCGGGCACGGGCAGGCTCAGGATCGGCCCCCACCCGGGTATCAGGTTCAGCGCGCAGAAGGTGCCGAGGGACATGTTCATCGGCGTGAGGATCGGCATGGTCAGCGCGACGACCCGGCCGCCGGCCTTGCGGGCCCGCTCACTGGCGAACAGCTGCCGGGGCACCCGCTCGGGCACGGCGGCGTCGATGGTGAGCACGTTCCAGTTCAACGGCCGCCCCGCCACCGCGCTCATCTCGACGAACAGATCGATCTCCGCGTCACTGAACTGATCCAGACACCCGGCGACGATCGCCTCGATCTGCGTCCCCTCGTGCTCCCCGACTGCCCGGGAGAGCGCGAGCAGTTCCTCCGGCCGGGCATGCCGGGAGGCGACCGGCTGCCCGTCACCGTCGGAGTGCGTGGACGACTGCGTGGTGGAGAACCCCAGGCCCCCGCGTCCATCGCCTCGTGCAACAGCCCGACGATCTCGGCGAGTTGCTCCTCGGTGGGCTGCCCGCCGACGGCATCCGGCCCCATCACGAACCGGCGCAGCGCACAATGCCCCACCATGAACCCGGCGTTGACCGCGATCCGCCCCTCCAGCGCGTCGAGATACTCCCCGAACCCCCGCCAGCTCCAGGGCGCCCCTTCCTCCAACGCCACCAACGACATCCCCTCGACCTTGGACATCATCCGCCGGGTGTAGTCGGCATCCCCGGCTTCAGGGGCGCCAGGGTGAACCCACAGTTGCCGGCCGCGACGGTCGTCACCCCATGGTTCAGGGACGGCGTCGCGTACGGATCCCAGAACAGCTGGGCGTCGTAGTGCGTGTGGGGTCCACGAAGCCGGGGGCGAGGACGAGTCCGTGCGCGTCCTCCGACGTCCGCGACTCCTCGGCCACCGTGCCGATGACGGCGATACGACCGTCGCGGATCCCGACGTCGGCGACAAACCCGGCCGCCCCCGTCCCATCGACGACGGTGACCCCTTTGATGACGTGATCAAGCACGAGGCTCAGCTCCTCAGACTCCGGCCAGGGCGCCTACCGAGGGCGCGGGGAACTGCGCGACCAGCCCCACGCACCCGCGCCCCGCGACGAAAGATCAGGCGGCTTGACGGAACCGCGTGGTCCGGTGGACGGGATCCGTGTCGATCTTGGGAACCACGTGCTCCCCGATCAACCGGATCGTCTGCAACGTCTCCTCCTTGGGCACCCCGACCGGCAAGCCGAAGCTCAGCTGATCCGCCCCGGCCTGCTCCCACCGCTTGCACTGCGTGAGCACCTCATCCGGGTCCCCGCAGATCAACAGCTCCTCCTCCACGAGGAGTTCGACGAACTCCGGTGTGTACTCGGGAGCGTCTCCGGCCACACCGGGAACCCCTCGGGCCGGGGAAACGTGTCGTGGTACCGGAACACCAGGGAGGGCAGATAGTGCAGCCCCCACTCGTGGCGATCCGGATCGCCTCGTCATGGGTCGGCGCACAGATCGCCGTGGTCGTCACCATGACGTTGTCGTTGACGAACGCCCCGACCGGCTCGGCGTTCACGATCGCCGTCTTGTACTGCTCCAGCACCCATTCCATGTCGGACACCTTCTGGATGCTGAACCCGAGCACCCCGAGCCCCTTGCGGGCGGCCATGGCGTACGACGGGGAGACCCGGCGGCGTACCACATCGCGGGGTGTGCCTTCCCGTACGGCTTGGGCAGGATCTTCCGCGGCGGCAGTTGCCAGTGCTTGCCCTGGAAGCCGACGTACTCGTCCTGGAGCCACATCTTGGGGAACTCGGCGATGGTCTCTTCCCAGATCTCCTTGGTGTAGTTCATGTCGGTCACCCCGGGGATGAACCCGAGGATCTCGTGCGACCCGGCACCGCGCCCGCTGCCGAACTCGAAGCGGTTATTGGAGAGATGGTCGAGCATCGCGACCTTCTCGGCCACCTTCACCGGGTGGTTGACCTGCGCGAGGGGGTTGAAGATGCCCGACCCGAGGTGGATGCGGTCGGTCGCGTGGGCGAGATAGCCGAGGTAGACGTCGTTCGCCGAGAGGTGCGAGTACTCCTCCAGGAAGTGGTGCTCGGACGCCCAGGCGTACTTGAACCCGGACTTGTCCGCCTGGATGACGTACTCGGTCTCCTCCATCAGCGCCTTGTGCTCGGCCAGCGGGTCCGTCTCGGCACGCTTGCCCACGTATCCCTGTACAAAGAGCCCGAATTCCAAGGAGGTTCACCGTCCCAAGTCCAGATGGTTCGTCTGAGTGCTACGACTTTCTGACGTGGCGTCAGATTCGTCAATAGCTGACGCCTCGTCAGATAACACTGACTCCGGCCAGCCAGCCGCCGTCGATCACGAACGGCTGCCCGGTGATGTACGACGAGTCGTCCGACGTCAGGAACAGCGCGAGCCGCGCCACCTCGTCGGCCCGTCCGATCCGGCCGAGCGGCACGAGCTTGCGGTACAGCTCGTCCAGCGCCCGGGTCATCTCCTCCGGGTCCGCGTCCGGGTCGAGCCGTGCCGGGTTGGACATCGCCGTGTCCACGGCCCCGGGGCAGACGGCGTTGACCCGGATCCGCCGGCTCGCCAGCTCCAGCGCGGCCACCCGGGTGAGCCCGAGGATGGCGTGCTTGGTGGCGGTGTAGGTCCCGACGGCGGCCATCCCGGTGACCGCCGTGTACGAGGCCGTGTTGACGATCGTGCCGCCGTCCTCCATCGCCGACGCCACGGTCTTGATCCCGAGGAAGCAGCCGACCTGGTTGACCCGCACGACCTGCATGAACTCCTCGAGCGGCGTGTCCACAAGGGAGTTGAAGCGCAGGATGCCGGCGTTGTTCACCAGCCCGTCGATCCGCCCGTACGCCCCCTGACCGCCCCGACCACCGCGCCCCAGTCGGCCTCCTCCCCACGTCCAGGTGCACGTAGAGCGCGCCCAACTCCTTGGCCAGCGCCTCCCTTGCTCGTCCAGCACATCCGCCACGGCGACCTTCGCGCCCTCGGCCGCGAACAGCCGCGCCTCCTGCTCGCCCTGCCCGCGTGCCGCCCCGGTGACGATGACGACACGTCCGTCCAGCTTGCCCATGCGGTCTCCCTAGTCGAGGTGGTCGAGGTGGGGCGCGATCCCGGCCCCGAACGCGGCTATCTGGTCGGTGAGTTCGGCCCGGTCGCGGCACCGGAACCGCACCTGGATCTGGTCCACGCCCATCGCCCCGTAGGCCCGCAGGGACTCGGCGACGAGGTCGGGAGCTCCGCTCAGCGTGCGGCGGCCGACCTCCCATCCCGGCTCGCCGACGTACAGCGGCTCGGTGATGGCCCCGAACACGAACGGCCCCTGGACCGAGGCCTCTTCGCGCAGCCGCCGGATCCGCTCGATCTGTGCGGGCAGCCGGTCGCGGGGGTCGCCCTGCGGCAGCCAGCCGTCCGCCTTCAGCGCGGCCCGGCGGACGGCGGCGGGCGACGAGCCGCCGACCCAGAGGGGGACGTGTTCCTGCGCGGGGCGGGGGCGTTGGCCCAGGCCCTCGAAGTCGTACACCTTGCCGTGGTGGGACGGGAACTCGTCCGGGCCGAGGGCTGCCCGCAGCGCGTCGATCGACTCGTCGAGGACGGGACCCCGGCGCTCGAAGTCGACGCCCAGCGCTTCGAACTCCTCGCGTACGTGCCCGGCGCCGACGCCGAGGATCAGTCGGCCGCCGCTGAGGTGGTCGAGGGTGGCGTACTGCTTGGCGGTGACGAGCGGGTGGCGCAGGCCCACGACCGCCACATGGCTGAGCAGGCGGACGCGTTCGGTGACGCCCGCGAGGTAGGAGAGGGTGGCGACGGGGTCGTACCAGATGGTGCTCATGGCCGTGGCCAGGCGGTGCGGGACGCCGACGTGGTCGCAGGACGCGATGTAGTCGAAGCCCGCCCGGTCGGCGGCCCGCGCGATCTCGACGAGGTCGGCGGGCCCCGCGTCGGCCTCCCACGGCTCGGCGTAGAGGGTGCTCTGGGACTGCACGGGCAGCTGCAACCCGTAGGCGAGGGCGGTCGCTTGGGGCCCTCCCACAGGCCGGCCGGGGTCAGGCCCAGGAGGTCGATCGCGTTGCCCCGGACGATCCGCTCGACGACGTCCGGCGCCAGGTGGCCCATCTGCGCCTCGCCGACCTCGCGGGACTTGGGCCAGGTGGAGTCGGAGTGGGGGTAGTCGGTCTCGTAGAGGACGTTGCCGACGCCGATCGAGTCGAGGTTCTTCAGGCCGAACGCGTCGTCGAAGAAGCAGCCGTAGACGTGCTCGGCGAAGAGCTCGGACGGCGGGCGGTGGACCTTGTCGGCGACGCCGCCCCAGGCGCGGTTCTCCTCCCAGACGACGTCGGCCCGCTCCAGGATGTAGGGGATCCAGCCGATCTGGCCCTCGGCGTACATGACCTTGAGGTCGGGGAAGCGCTCGAACTTGCCGCTCATCAGCCAATCCACCATGGAGTAGCAGCAGTTGGCGAAGGTGATCGTCGAGCCGACGGCGGGCGGCGCGTCGGCCGAGGTCGACGGCATGCGGCTGCTGGAGCCGATGTGCATGGCGACGACGGTGCCGGTCTCGGCGCAGGCGGCGAGGAACGGGTCCCAGTCGTCGGTGTGGATGGAGGGCAGGCCGAGGTGCGGGGGTATCTCGGAGAAGGCGACGGCACGGGTGCCGCGGGCCGCGTTGCGGCGGACCTCGGCGGCGGCCAACTCCGGGTCCCAGAGCGGGATCAGGGGCAGGGGTATCAGGCGGCCCCGCGCTTCGGGGCCGCACCACTCCTCCACCATCCAGTCGTTGTAGGCGCGCACGCACAGCAGCCCGAGGTCGCGGTCGGCGGCCTCGGTGAACGTCTGGCCGCAGAAGCGGGGGAAGGTGGGGAAACAGAGCGCGGACTGGACGTGGTTGACGTCCATGTCGGCGAGCCGGGCCGGGACGTCGTACGACCCCGGACGCATCTGCTCGTAAGTGATGACTTCGAGCTTGATCTCGTCCCTGCTGTAGCCGACGGCGGTGTCGAGGCGGGTGAGCGGACGGTGCAGATCCTCGTACACCCACCAGTCGCCGATGGGCCCGTCGTCACCGGGCTCGCCCATCACGGGCTTGAACCGGCCGCCGAGGAACGTCATGTCCTTCAGCGGCGCGCGGACCACGCGGGGGCCGGTGTCCAGGTACTTCTTGGGCAGCCGGTGCTGCCAGACGTCGGCGGGCTCCACGGTGTGGTCGTCGACGGAGATGATCGGCGGAAGAGGCGTCGGGGCGGTGGTCTGGGTGTCCATGGCGCTCACGGTAGCGCCGATCTGACGACCCGTCAGCTAGCTGGATCCGGGTTCGGGATGCTCGGTTGTGTGCGGAACTGTGCGCGGGCCGTGTGAGAGCCTTGTGACATCCCGCGCGGCCACCTGTGAGCGGTGTCTCCCAGAGCTGACGCATCCGCCGTGAACAAGGCAAACTGTCGTAGTTATCAGGCTTGCCTAGGGGGAACGGCGATGGACGGTGGACCGCGGGTACCGGAGCAGCGGCGCCCCGACTCCGGCACGGAGGAGTCGGCCGCACTGCGCTTCAGCGTGCTCGGTCCGGTACGTGCCTGGCGGGGCCCCGACGCGCTGCCCACCGGCTCCCCTCAGCAACGCGCCCTGCTGGCCGCGCTGTTGCTGCGCGAGGGCCGCACGGCGACCGCCGGCGAGCTGATCGACGCCCTGTGGGGCGACGACCCTCCGTCACAGGCGCTGGCAGCGGTGCGCACGTACGCGTCCCGGCTGCGGAAGGTCCTGGACGCCGGGGTCCTGGTCAGCGAGTCGGGCGGCTATGCCGTACGGGGGCTGCCCGAGCGCGCGTTGGACGTGGCCGAGGTGCAGGACCTGGCGACCGAGGCGGAGAAGGCGAAGTCGGCGGGTGACCTGTCCCACGCCCGGGACCTGCTGGGCCGCGCCCTCACCCTGTGGGACGAGGAGCCGCTGGCCGGACTGCCCGGACCGTACGCGGAGGCCCAGCGCGCCCGCCTGGAGGAGTGGCGGCTCCAACTCCTCGAATCCCGGCTGGACATGGACCTGGAGCAGGGCTGCCACGCCGAGGCCGTCAGCGAGCTGACCGCCCTCACCGCGGCCCACCCGCTCCGCGAACGCCTCCGCGAGCTGCTGATGCTCGCCCTGTACCGCTCGGGCCGCCAGGCCGAGGCCCTCGCGGTGTACGCCGACACCCGGCGGCTGCTCGCCGACGAACTCGGCGTGGACCCGCGCCCCGGCCTGCGCGAACTCCAGCACCGCATCCTCCAGGCCGACCCGGGCCTCGCGGAACCGTCCGCGCCGGCGGCGGAGACCGTGACGGCACCGGTCCGCCCCCACCAACTCCCGGCGACGGTCCCTGACTTCACCGGCCGCGTGTCCTTCGTGTCGGAACTGAGCGACGTCCTCGCCTCGGCCGAGGGCCGCGTGATGGCGGTGTCGGCGCTCGCGGGTATCGGCGGCGTCGGCAAGACGACCCTCGCCGTCCACGTGGCCCACCAGGCCCGATCCACCTTCCCCGACGGCCAGTTGTACGTCGACCTCCAGGGCGCCGGCTCCCGGGCCGCCGAGCCGGAGACCGTACTCGGCGCGTTCCTGCGGGCGTTGGGCACCCCGGACTCCGCGATACCGGACTCCCTGGAGGAGCGGTCCGCGCTGTACCGGTCGGTGCTGGACGGGCGGCGCGTGCTGGTGCTGCTGGACAACGCCAAGGACGCGGCCCAGGTACGGCCCCTGCTGCCCGGCACCGAGGGCTGTGCCGCGCTGGTCACCTCCCGGGTGCGGATGGTGGACCTGGCCGGGGCCCATCTCGTCGACCTCGACGTGATGTCCCCCGAGGAGGCCCTCCAGCTCTTCACCCGGATCGTCGGCGCCGAACGCGTCGCCGCCGAACGGGAGGCGGCCCTCGACGTGGTCGCGGCCTGCGGCTTCCTCCCCCTCGCGATCCGGATCGCGGCCTCCCGCCTCGCGGCCCGCCGCACCTGGACGGTCTCCGTCCTCGCCGCCAAACTCGCCGACGAACGGCGCCGGTTGGACGAGCTCCAGGCCGGCGACCTCGCCGTGAAGGCCACCTTCGAGCTGGGCTACGGCCAGTTGGAGCCGGCCCAGGCCCGCGCCTTCCGCCTGCTGGGGCTGGCCGACGGACCGGACATCTCCCTCGCGGCAGCGGCGGCGGTGCTCGACCTCCCCCTGGAGGCCACGGAAGACGTCCTGGAATCCCTCGTAGACACGTCACTTGTGGAATCGGCGGCGCCCGGGCGTTACCGGTACCACGACCTGGTGCGGCTCTACGCGCGTGCGTGTGCCGAGCGGGACGAGTGGCCGCCGAGCGAGACGACGGCGGCGATGTCGCGGTTGCTGGACTTCTATCTCGCCACGGCCGCCGGGGTCTACGGCATCGAGCGGCCCGGTGACCGCCTCGTCGACCACCTGGAGGAGACCGGCGTGGACGGACTGGTCTTCCCCGACCGCCGGGCCGCCCAGGACTGGTTGTACAGCGAGGCGATGCCGCTGCTGGCCTGCGTACGGCAGTCGGCGGGCGGGACGACGCTGCGGCGGGCCGTCGACCTGCTGTGGGCGGCGGTCGACCTCGCGGAGTCCGGGGCGAACTTCAAGGAGTACGAGGCGGCCGGCACCACCCTGCGCGACGCGGCCCGCGAGGCCGCCGACAGCCGGGCGGAGGGCCGGGCCGTCCTGGTGCTGGCCAACGCCCGCCATTTCTCCGGGCAGTTCGAGCAGGCGTACCAGGAGGCACGGCAGGCACTCGCCCTGTCGGAGGCCTCCGACGACGCGCTGCCGTGCTGCTGGGCGGCGAACCTCCTCGGCATCTACTCCTTCTACCAGAGCCGCTACGACGAGGCCGAGGTTCCTGGAGCGGGCCATCGCGAGCTTCCGCGCCTGCGGGGACCTCTCCGGCGCCGCGTCGGCGCTGTGCAACCTCTCCCGTCTGCACCTGCAGACGGAACGCCCCGACAGCGCGGTCGGCCTCGCCCGCCAGGGCACCGAGATGTACGAGGAACTCGGGCACACCCTCAAGGCGGCCAACGGCCACTACGCCCTCGGGCTGGCCCTCGGCAAGAACAGCCAGCCGACCGACGCGGTCGCGCATCTCAAGCAGGCGCTGACCGTCTTCCGCGCGAGCCGGCAACGCCTCTGGGAGGGCATGACCCTCTTCCGCCTCGCCGAGGTGGACCTCCTGGCCCAGCGTCCCGCCCAGGCCGCGGCCAACGCCGAGATGGCACTGACGCCGCTTCGCGAGATCGGCGGCGAGTGGCGCCGCGGCAACGTCCTGACCGTCCTCGGCAAGGCCCTGAACGGCATCGGCCAGTCCGGCCGCGCCCAGGTCTGCTGGACCGAGGCGCTGGAGATCTACGAGCGACTGGAGTCGCCGGAGGTGGAGGAGGTCCGGGGCCTGCTGGCGCCGTCGACCACCGTCTGACGGCGACGGAAGAGCCGTCGCTGCGGAAGGGCGTTCATCGTTCGTTTATCGCGGTCCGGCACTCTTAGCTCTGTCGGGCCGTCGCGTCGGGGGGCAGACGGAACGGCAGGCGGCCGGGCATCTAAGGTGAACCGGCCTCGAGGATCCGTCCGGCAGTTCTCGGGGAGTTGCCGGGCGGATCCCGCCCAATCACCGCACGTAACAGGGGAGCCAGTGAGATGAGCGACACCAAGAACGACGAGACGGTCGTCAAGCCGGACAACACCCACATCACCGACGCCAAGCTGACCGGCGACATCAAGCCGCTCAACACGCACATCACGGACGTCGAGACTGTCGTGACCGCAGGCGACGACGGCACCGTCACCCCGGACAACACGCACATCACGTCCGACCCCAGCTAGACCTTCACCCACCACGGGGACCGGCCGCGACGGCCCAGGGGAGCCGTCGCGGCCGGGGTGTTTGCGGGGGGGCTGGGTCCGGTTCCGGGCGGTCCACCTCCCCCGCGTGTTCCTCACGCCTCCCGCAACGCGCCCTTCAGCACCTTCCCGCTGGCGTTCCGAGGCAGTTCGGCCACGAACTCCACCACCCGCGGCACCTTGTAGTTCGCCATCTCGCGGCGGGCCCAGGCGATCAGGTCGTCGCCGGTCAGGGTGACGCCGGGGCGGCGGACGACGTAGGCCTTGCCGACCTCGCCGAGGCGGGTGTCCGGGACGCCGACCACCGCGACGTCGGCCACGTCGGGGTGGACGCCGAGGAGTTGCTCTATCTCCGCCGGGTACGCGTTGAAGCCGCCGACGATGAACATGTCCTTGATGCGGTCGGTGATGCGGAGGTTGCCCGCGGCGTCCAGGACGCCGACGTCGCCGGTGCGCAGCCAGCCGTCCTCCGTCATGACCTGGGCGGTGGCGGTTTCGTCCTCGTAGTAGCCACGCATGACGTTGAAGCCGCGGACCAGGATCTCGCCCGGCGCACCGGGCGGTGCCTCCACCCGTACCTCCGTGCCGGGAATCGCCCGCCCCGACGTCGACGCGATCACCGTCGGATCGTCGCCCCGTCGGCACATCGTCACGATGCCGCTGGCCTCCGAGAGCCCGTAGGCGGTGAGGACGGTCTCCACGCCCAGTTCTCCGCGCAGCCGTTCCACGAGACGCAACGGCACCACCGCCGCACCCGTCACGACCAGCCGGAGGGCCGAGAGGTCGTGGGTGTCGCGGGCCGGGTGGTCCAGGAGGGACTGGTGGAGGTGGGCGGGCCGGGGAGCACCGACACCCGCTCCGCCGCGATGTTGGCGAGGACCGTGTCGACCCCGAACACCGGCTGCGGGATCATCGTCGCGCCACGCATCAGACAGGCCAGTACCCCGGCCTTGTAGCCGAAGGTGTGGAAGAAGGGGTTCACGATCAGATAGCGGTCGCCCTGCCGCAGTCCCGCGAGGTCGCTCCAGATCTCGTACGCCCGCAGCGTCTGCGCGTGCGAGATCACCGCACCCTTCGGCCGCCCCGTCGTACCGGACGTGAAGACGATGTCGGAGGGCGAGGTGCCCCGCACCGCCGCCGCGCGCGCCCGCACCTCGGCCGCCGGCACTCCGTCCCCGCCCGCCAGGAAGTCCTTCCAGGTGCGGAAGTCGGCGGGCGCGTCGTCCGACAGCACCACCACCTGGTCCAGCTCCGGCAGCCCGGGCCCCTCCGCGACCGCCCGCCGCAGCGAGGCCACGTAGGAGGTGCCGAGGAAGGTCCCGGTCACGAACAACAGCCGCGCCTCGCTGCGCCGCAGCACGTCCGCCGCCTCGACTCCCTTGAAACGGGTGTTGATCGGCACCAGCACCGCCCCCGCCGACACCGCGCCGAGCGCCGCCACGATCCAGTCGAGCGAGTTCGGGGCCCAGATCGCGACACGGTCGCCCGGCGAGACGCCCGCCCCGGCGCAGGCCGCCGCCGACCGTTCGACGCGGGCGCCCAACTCGGCGTACGAGATCCGGGTCCGGCCCTCCACCACCGCCTCGGTGTCCGCGTACCGCTTCGCCGCGAACCGGACGAGTCCCGGAATGCTTCCCCACTCCACGTCTCCGCGCACGAACGACCTCCCTGTACGCATTAGCTGACTGCCCGTCAGATTAGCTGTAGCCTGACGCCCTGTCAGCTGCCCCGGCACCATGTGGAGGCCCCAACCATGGCCGGAATCAAGGACGCCACCGCAATCGTCGGCATCGGTCAGACCCCCTTCGCCAAGCAACTCCCCGAGGACGAGCGGACCTTGGCCTGTCGCGCCGTCCTCGCCGCCCTCGACGACGCGGGCATCGCCCCCGCCGAGGTCGACGCCCTCGCCTCCTACACGATGGAGGAGACCGACGAGGTCGAACTGGCGAAGGCCGTAGGCTTCGGCGACCTGACCTTCTTCAGCAAGGTCGGTTACGGGGGCGGCGGTTCGTGCGCCACCGTCGCCCACCTCGCCGCCGCCATCGCCGCCGGGCAGGCGACCGTGGGCGTGGCCTGGCGGTCCCGGAAGCGGGGCAGCGGTGCGCGGCCGTGGACCAACACGACCCGCCAACTCCCCACCCCCGCCCAGTGGACCCGCCCCTTCGGACTCCTGCGGCCCGCCGACGAGATAGCGATGCTCACCCGCCGCTACATGTACGAGTACGGCGCCACCCGCGACCACCTGTTCAACGTCGCCCTCGCCTGCCGGAACAGGGCCAACCAGAACCCGGCCGCGATCATGTACGACCGCCCGCTCACCCGCGAGATGTACATGACCTCCCGCTGGATCAGCGAACCCCTCTGCCTCTTCGACAACTGCCTTGAGACAGACGACGGCGTTGGCCTGCGTGATCGTCTCCCGCGAACGCGCCCGCGACTGCCGGCGCACCCCCGTCTACGTCCACTCCGCCGCCCAGGGCCTCCCCGCCCAGCACCACGGGATGGTCAACTACTGGAACGACGACCCGCTCACGGGCCCGGCCTGGACCGCCGCCCGACACCTGTGGAAACACGCCGACTTCACCGCGCAGGACGTCGACGTCGCCCAGATCTACGACGCGTTCACCGCCCTCGTCCCGCTCTCCCTGGAGGGCTACGGCTTCTGCGGCCGGGGTGAGGGGGCGCCTTCACGGAGGGCGGCGCGCTGGAGATCGGCGGCCAACTCCCCCTCAACACCAGCGGCGGCGGCCTCTCCGAGGCGTACGTCCACGGCTTCAACCTGATCAACGAGGGCGTACGACAGCTGCGCGGCACCAGCACCGCCCAGGTCCCGGACGCCGCCACCTGCCTGGTCACGGCGGGCGAGGGCGTCCCCACCTCCGCCCTGCTCCTGAGGAGTTGATCCGCCCGTGCTCACTCCCGTCACCGACGACGACGGCGCCCCCTTCTGGCAGTACGCCCGCGCCGGCGAACTCCGCGTCCAGACCTGCGCCGACTGCGCCGAACCCCGCTTCCCGCCCCGCCCCTGCTGCCCCCACTGCCAGTCCTTCGCGAGCAGTGGCGGCCGGTGAGCGGGCGGGGCCGGGTCTGGTCGTACGTCTTCCCGCATCCGCCGCTCCTGCCCGACTACGCCGCCGTCGCGCCGTACAACGTGGTCGTCGTGGAGCTGGTCGACGCCCCGCGGATCCGGCTGGTCGGGAACCTGGTCACGGGGGCCGGGGCCGCCCTCGACTCCCTTTCCCCCGACCGGGTCCGGATCGGGGCGCGGGTGCAGGTCGTGTTCGACGAGGGCGGGCTTCCGCAGTGGGTCCTGGAGCGGCCGTGACCCTCAACGTCTCCGTAGACAAGGACACCGGCGTCGCCGTCGTCACCCTCGACCGGCCGCGCAGGCTCAACGCCATCGACCTCGCCACGGCCGCCGAACTCAGCCGCGTATGGCGGGGTTGCGGTTCGACGACTCCGTGCGGGCCGTCGTCCTCACCGGGGCCGGGGAGCGCGCCTTCTGCACCGGCCTCGACCGGGACGCGGTGGTGCCACAGCCCAACTCGCCCTATATGCAGGACGATCCGCTGCTGCTCATCGGCCCGAAGGCCAACGACCTGTGGAAGCCGGTGATCTCCGCCGTGACCGGGATGGCCTGCGGCGGGGCGTTCTATCTGCTGGGCGAGAGCGAGTTCGTCGTCGCCGACCCGACCGCCGTGTTCTTCGACCCGCACACCACCTACGGCATGGTCAGCGCCTACGAGTCGGTGCTGATGGCGCACCGGATGCCGTACGGCGAGGTCGCGCGGATGATGCTGATGGGGACGGCCGAGCGGATCTCCGCGCGGCGGGCGTACGAGCTGGGGCTCGTCTCCGAACTCACCCAGCCCGGGCGGGCGTTGGAGGCCGCCGTCGCCTGCGCGACCGTCATCGCCGGGTATCCGACGGAGGGGGTCCAGGGGACCGTGCGGGCGCTGTGGGCGGCGAAGGAGGCGGCGCGGGCGCAGGGATACGCGCAGGCGCCGCCGCTCATCGCCCTCGGCAACCTCCCGACAAAACGGCAGGCGGAGCTGTTCGCCGACCGGAAGAACGGCGGCTTCCGGACCCGGTGAGCGGCGCCGAGGGGCGTCACCGATCGGCGGTGGCCCGTGGATCGACCGCGCAGTGATCGAGCCGGTCCAGGGCGCCCGTACTGGCGGCGGCCATCCGGAGGGTCGCCCTGCCGTTCGCGGGCACCGACACCTGGCTGGTCGTGTCGGCCAGGGTGACCCCGGTCCTGTCCTTGTACGCGACCTTCACGGTGAAGAGCGTCTCGCGCCCGTTCGGGTTCCTGACCTCGACGGTCGAGTACGGGTCGTCAGGCTCGCGCACCGCTTGAGCACCGCGGTGCCGTCCTTCGGCGGCCGGGCGGTGGCGGACGAGGTCGCCGTGGGGTGGAACGGTAGGTGGGGCGGTGGGCAGGGCGGTGGGTGGACGAACTGCCCCCGGACGAACTGCCCGTCGAACCACCCGTCGTACCGCCCGACGATGTCGACGTGTCGTGGTCCTGGCTGGAGCTGCTGCACCCCCCCCCCCCGCTGCTCCCGTGACGGCTGTGACTGTGGTGCCGTCCCGTGGAGAAGCCGGTGAGGGTGAGTACCGTCAGTGCCAGTACCGCCGTGAACCTGAGCCTGCGCCCCCGCGTATGCATCCGATCATGCTACCCACCTGGGCCAACTGGCGCCGCTCACGCGGTTCTCGCGGTGCCCGTGCCCTTCTCCGCGTCGAGGGCGTACACGCAGCGGTCCTTGCTGCACGCGTACACGACCCCGTCCCGGACGACCGGTGCGCCGGTGATCTCGCCGCCGGTGGCGAGTTTCCAGCGGAGGCGGCCGTCGTCGGCCTTGAGGGTGTAGAGCAGGTGGTCGGTGGAGCCGAAGTGGATACGGCCCGGCGGCGACCGCGGGGGCACCGACGATGTCGCCGCCCGCCTGGAAGCGCCACTTGGGGTGCCGGTGACCGCGTCGAGGGTGTAGAGCCCTTTGCCGCTGCCGACGTGGACGTGGCCCGCGGCGACGAGGACGGGTTCGATGGAGGCACGGGGTTCGGTGGCGATGCGCCAGCGGTCGCGGCCGTCGGCGGCGTCGAGGGCGTAGACCGTGCCGAGGTAGTCGGCCAGGTAGATGCCGCCGCCCGTGACCGCCGGGCCGGGGGCGAAGGTCGGCGCGCAGAGGAAGACCGCCGGGGCCTCGAAGTGCCAGCGGACACGGCCGCTCGCCACGTCGACGGAGAGGACGCGGGTGCCGGCGGCGAGATAGACGTGCCCGTCGGGGGCGGGGGTGATCCGGACGGGGACGCCGCCGCAGGAGGCCGCGTCGCCGATCGGGTACGACCAGCGCTCGTCGCCCGTCCGGGCGTCCAGGGCGCGCAGCCGGGCGTCCTGCCACACGTAGACGGTGCCGTCGTGCAGGGCCGGGCCCGCCTCCGGGGACTCGAAGTCGGTCTGCGCGCCGGTCAGCTGCCAGAGCTTCTGCCCGGTGGACGCCTCCCAGGCCTGCACTCCGCCGCCGCGGGTGCCGGTGACGACGGTGCCGCGCTCGGCCTTGAGGGAGTACACCCAGGCGTCGGTGGACAGCCGCCACAGGTCACCGCCCTCGCGGGCGTCCAGGGCGAAGAGGGTGGGGCCGTCCGAGGCGTGGATACGGCCGTCCGCGACCGCCATCGACCAGGCGACGTCCCGCGTCTTGAAGGAACGGCGGCCAGTCTGGACGTCCAGGGCGTGCACCTCGAAGGAGGTGACGTAGACGAGGTCGCCCGCGACGGTCGGGGTGCCCCAGACGTCGTTCGACATGCGGAACCGCCAGGGGCGCCAGCCGGAGGCCGTTTCCGGAGGCAGCGCGGGGGGGCGGCGGCACGGCGGCGGGGTCGACGCCGTTGACGCCGGGCCGGGGCCGGGACCAGGAGGCGACGAGACCGGCCTCCGGAGGGGGCGCCTTCACGGCGGCGGCGCGGGCGTCGGCGACACGGGGGCCGGGACCGATGGGCACCGGGGCGCCCGCGAGCCGTACGGGCCCGGTGTCGGGAGCGCCGACCGGGACCGGCACCACGGGGTCGTGGGACGGCGGGGGCGGTACGGCGACACGGCCGCCACCGCTGCGGCCGCTGGTGGGCGCCGGTTTCACGGCCGGGCGGCCACCGCGCCGCGTCTCGATCAGGCCGACCGCGCGCTCGGGCAGCCAGGCCGAGGCCGTGCCGCTGTCGTCGGAGCCGGAGCCGAAGAGGTGCGGGGCGAGCTGCGCCTGGAGGTCGGCCGGGTTGGGCCGGCCGGTGGCCTCCATCTGCATGCAGGACTCGATGAGGGGGCGCAGTTCGTCCGGGAGACCGGTGAGGTCGGGGCCCTCGCGCAGCAGCATGAAGACGGTCTCGACCGGGTTGGCGCCGTGGAACGGGGGTGTCCGGTGGCGGCGAACACGAGCATCGAGCCGAGCGAGAACACATCACTCGCGCCGGTGACGCTGCGGGAGTCCTTGGCCTGCTCGGGAGACATGTAGGCCGGGGTGCCCACGGCCACATTCGTCATCGTCAAACGGGTGTTCGACACACCGGAGGCGATGCCGAAGTCGATGACCCGCGGCCCGTCCTCGACCACCAGCACGTTGGACGGTTTCAGGTCACGGTGGACGAGCCCCGCCCCGTGGATGGACTGCAGCGCCTCCGCGACCCCCGCCGCGAGCCAGCGCACCGCCTGGGCCGGCATCGGCCCGCACTCGTTCACTATCTCCTCGAGCGAGGGCGCGGGCACGTACGCGGTGGCCAGCCACGGCACAGCGGCCCGCGGATCGGCGTCGACCACGGCCGCCGTGTAGAACCCGGAGACGGCACGCGCCGCCTCGACCTCACGCGTGAAACGGACCCGGAACAACTGGTCCTCGGCGAGTTCCGTCCGCACGGTCTTGATCGCCACCCGTCGGCCCGAGGCCGAGCGCGCGAGATAGACCAGCCCCATGCCGCCCGCGCCCAGCCGTCCCAGCACCTCGAACGGCCCGATCCGCCGCGGATCGTGCTGCGTCAGCTGATCCACCACTTGCCTGCCACCTCCCCGTACGGGCCACGCCACCCACATATGTACGCGACCCCGTGCAGCGTCTCACCACCGCACCGCCATGGCGGCACGCACCCCTGATTCTTCCTGGCCGGGCCACAGGTTGCGAACCCGGCGACTAATCGGGGTGTCTCGGCATATCTCCGGACAAACGTCCAGGTGTCAGCGTTGCAGCAGCGCGAAGGACGCCCCTGATTGTCCGTGACGACCGCCACTTTCCCGTACGACGTCTCGAAGGGCGGAACCTGCACGCGTCCGCCCAGCCGGTGCACGGTTCCGAGCACCGCGGTGAGGTCCTCGACCCGGAAGTGCACGAGGAAGTGCGGCGGCATCTCGACCGGGAAGACGTCGGATACGGGTGCCCGTCCGAAGTCGGGAGCGGCGTCCGGGCCGAAGAGGGCGTCTGTGAAAAGTCCGCCGTAGAAAGTGTTCGCGGTCTCCGTGTCGCGGGCGTACAGCTCGGCCCAGCCGAAGGTGCCGGCCTTGTGCCGGATCCCGAAACCGGGGTGCCGGGCCGCCTGCCACAGCCCGAAGACGGCTCCCTCCGGATCGGCGGCGAGAGCGGCGGTGCCCAGTTCCCCACGGCCACCGGCGCCATCACCACCTGCCCGCCGGCCTCCTGGATGCGTCCGCTCAGCCGCATCACGTCCGGTGTCGCGAAGTACACCGTCCACACGGTCGGCATCCGCCCGTCCGCCTTGTGGGCGAGCGCCGCGACGGCCTCGCCGTCCTTGCGGGCCCATACGGAGCCGCCGTACGCCTCCTCGAAGGTCCACCCGAAGAGCTCACCGTAGAACCGCCTGCCCGCCGCCAGGTCCGGAAGCTGTGCGTCCACCCAGCAGGGGACGCCCTCTCCGAACGTGGATGCCCTGTTTTCGGCCATACCGTCAAAGTAGCGGCGACGCGCGCACCCGCAGACCAGGCACACCACCCTCTCGACCCCCGTGCACCCCATTTGCAGTCGGCCGAATCGCGCTCCGATCACCCCTCGGTAAGCTGACGGCATGACAGGACAAGTGCGTACCGTCGACGGCCGCGTGGCCGGCCGGCGTGGGCAGGCGACCCGGCAGAAGCTGCTCGACTGCCTAAGCGAGATGCTCAGCTCCTCCCCTTACCGGGACGTCAAAGTCATCGATGTCGCCCGGAAGGCGGGGACTTCACCCGCGACCTTCTACCAGTACTTCCCGGACGTCGAAGGCGCCGTCCTGGAGATCGCCGAGCAAATGGCCACGGAGGGCGGTCAGTTGACCGAGCTCCTGGCCGGCCGGTCATGGGTCGGCAAGGCGGGCTGGCAGACCTCCCAGGAACTCGTGGACGGTTTCCTGGAGTTCTGGCGCCGGAACGACGCGATCCTCAGGGTCGTCGACCTCGGAGCCGCCGAGGGAGACAAACGGTTCTACAAGATCCGGATGAAGATCCTGAACTCCGTGAACAACTCCCTCTCGGACGCGGTCGCCGAGTTGCAGGCCAAGGGCAGGGTCGACAAGGACGTGAACCCGGCGGCGGTCGCCGGTTCGCTGGTCGCGATGCTCGCGGCCGTCGCCTCGCACCAGAAGGGTTTCCAGACGTGGGGCGTCAAGCAGGCTGAACTCAAGCCGAACCTGGCGCTGTTGGTCCACCTGGGCGTGACCGGCAAGAAGCCGACGAAGTAGGAGTCCCTGCTTCCAGGTCCCAAGTCCTGTCTCGTGGGCGGTGGTTCACTCCGGTGGACCACCGCCTGCCCTGCGTGTGATCCGGAACAGCCGGATCTCCCGCTCGATCCGTTTCTGGTACGTGGCGTACGGCGGCCAGAACGCCAGCGCGGCCTGCCACACCGCGGCCCGCTCCTCGCCCTCCAACAGCCGTGCGGTGACGGGGATTTCCTCCCCCTTCCAGTTGATCTCGGCGTCGGGGCGGGCGATCAGGTTGTGCGTCCAGGCGGGGTGCCCGGTACGCCCGAAGTTGGACCCGACAAGAACCCAGCCGCCGTCTTCCGGCATACAGGCAAGGGGACTTCGGCGCGGCTGCCCGCTCCGCGCCCCCGTGGAGGTCAGGATCACCCCGGCAGCATCCGGGCGCTGAGCAGCACCTTCCCGCGGGTGAGCCGGTGCACGGTCCGGTCCATGGCGGGGATGACATGCGGGGCGATCCGCGCGAACGCCCTGGTCGACGACACCTTCTGCACCGCACGCACACCGATCACACCGTCACCTCGCGGCTCTCGAAGAGATGCGCTCCCTCGGCGGCGTGCGCCCGCAGCCGGTGCACCGGCCCGAACAGCAGCTCGTCGCCGGCGGCACGCTTGAAGTAGAGATGGGCCTCGTGCTCCCAGGTGAACCCGATCCCGCCGTGCAGCTGAATCCCCTCGGCGGCGGCGGTCCGTAGCGCCTCCAGCGCCTGCGCGAGCGCGAGCCCACCGACCCGCTCGCCCTCGCCGGTTGCCCAAGCGGCGTAATAGGCGGCCGACTTGGCGGCCTGGACCTGCACATACACATCGGCCAGCCGGTGCTTCACCGCCTGGAACGACCCGATCGCCCGCCCGAACTGCTCCCGCTGCTTGACGTACTGGACGGTCCGCTCCAGCGCGCGATCGGCGGCACCGACGGCTTCGGCGGCGAGGACGGCGGCGACGGTGTCGCCGGTGGCGGAGAGTTCGCGGAGGACACGGGGACCGTCGGCAGCGCCGTTGTCGTCCTCGCCGAGCAACTCGGCCGCCACGTCCCTCAGTTCGAGGCGGGCCTGTGGCCGGGTCGCGTCAAGTGCCGTCTGCCGTATGCGTACGAGGCCGTCCGCATCGCCCGCGACGAGGAAGAGCAGAGTCCGCGACCGGGCGAACCCCCGGCGTGAGCGGCGACGAGCAGCACGTCGGCGCTGTGCCCGTCGAGCACCTGCGCGACCTGCCCGTACAGCCGCCACCCGGCGTCTCCGACCCGCCGGGCCTGCACCCCCGCCCGCGCGTCCGCCGCCGGCCCACTCCCCGCCGTTGGGGCCGGTGAGGGTGAGGGCGGTGGTGAGTTCGGTGCCGGGGACGGCGAGGGCGGCGGTGAGGGAGCCGGCGGCGATGCGGGGCAGCAGGCGGGCGCGCTGGGTGTCGGTGCCGAGGGCGAGGACGAGGGGCGCGGTGAGCACGGCGGTGGCGAGGAGCGGCGAGGGGGCCAGGAAACGGCCCGTCTCCTCGGCCGCGAGGGCGAGTTCGGTCACCGAGCAGCCGACACCGCCGTAGGCCTCGGGGAGGGCGAGTCCGGGCAGGCCCAGTTGCCGGGCGAGGGCGGTCCAGAGGGCGGGGTCGTGTCCGGCGGGGGTGTCGACGGCCGTGCGCAACTCCTCGGGACCGCACCGCTTTTGGAGCAGTTCGCGGAGGGCACGGCGGATCTCGTCCTGCTCGGCGGTGAAGCTGGCGTCCATGGCACTTCCATCCAGATCTGACGGTCCGTCATATTAGGAGTCCGGGCACGATATGCACAGAGGGAGGAGGCCCCCTCATGCCAGTGGGGAGCCGCAAGGTCGCCGTGGTGGGCGTGGCCCTGTCCGACTGCGGACGGGTCGACGACGCAACCCCCTACGCCCTGCACGCCCAGGCGGCCCGCCGCGCACTGGCGGACGCGGGCCTGGGAAGGGAGGTGGTGGACGGCTTCGCGTCGGCGGGCCTGGGCACCCTGGCCCCGGTGGAGGTGGCCGAATACCTCGGTCTGCGCCCCACGTGGGTCGACTCCACCTCCGTGGGCGGTTCGACGTGGGAGGTCATGGCGGCCCACGCGGCGGACGCGATAGCGGCGGGCCACGCGAACGCCGTCCTCCTGGTCTACGGCTCGACGGCCCGAGCAGACATCAGGGCGGGCCGCAGAACGGGCGATCTCTCCTTCGGCGCGCGGGGCCCGCTCCAGTTCGAGGTGCCCTACGGCCACACGCTGATCGCGAAGTACGCGATGGCCGCGCGCCGCCACATGCTCGAACACGGCACGACCATCGAGCAGTTGGCGGAGGTGGCGGTACAGGCCCGCGCGAACGCCGCCCTGAACCCCGAGGCGATGTTCCGCGACCCGATCACCGTGGACGACGTCCTCTCCGGCCCGATGATCGCCGACCCCTTCACCAAACTGCACTGCTGCATACGGTCCGACGGCGGCGCGGCGGTGCTGCTGGCCGCCGAGGAGTACGTACGGGACTGCCGTACCGCGCCGGTGTGGGTGCTCGGCACCGGGGAGCATGTCTCGCACGCCGCGATGTCCGAGTGGCCGGACTTCACGGTGTCACCGGCGGCGGTGAGCGGCCGACTGGCCTTCGAGCGGGCGGGAGTCGGGCCTGCGGAGGTCGACTTCGCGGAGGTCTACGACGCGTTCACCTACATGACGTTGGTGACGCTGGAGGACCTGGGGTTCTGTGCCAAGGGTGAGGGGGTGCCTTCGTGGAGAAGGGGCGGTTGCGGGTGGACGGCGGGGAACTGCCGGTGAACACGGACGGCGGCGGGCTGTCGGCCCAACACCCCGGGATGCGGGGCCTGTTCCTGCTGGTGGAGGCGGTACGGCAGTTGCGCGGGGAGGGCGGGGCGCGTCAAGTGACGGGCGCGGACGGCGACTTGCCGCGGCTGGGGTCGCCTCAGGGACCGGCGGCTGGTTCTGCTCCTCGGGGACCGTGGTGCTGGGCCGGGACTGAGCCAGCAGGGACCTCCAGGATCGGTTGCGCTTGAAGGGCAGTTCGAAGATCCGGGAGAACAGCCATGCCGCCACCACCGAGACGGGCAGGCCCACGAGCAGGGTGAAGCAGAAGGTGGGCAGGCCGGGCGCCACGACATGCGGGGCGACTCGGCGGATGACCACCAGGACGATCGGCAGGTGGATCAGGTAGAGGCTGTAGGAGGCGTCGCCGAGCATCCGCAGCGGCCGGGCGGTCAACAGCCGGACGAGTCGGGCGGGTTGACCGGTGGCGACGGCGGCGATCAGCATCGTCATGGCGGGGGCGATGGCGAGGTCGATCCAGAAGTAGTGGTCCACGGTCCAGACGGACCCCTGGACGAGACCGAGCGCCACGACGGGCAGGGCGGCCAGGACGGCGAACCACCCCCACGGCAGCCGCCGGACGCGCTCCGACGCGACGACGATGCCCGCCCCCACCACACCCGCGACGAACACGGGGGCGAGATGCGGGGCGAGCCAGTTGTCGCCCTCGACCGGGTTGGCGCCGGGGCCAACAGCCCGCGGGCGATCACCGGGAGCGTCACACAGGCGACGGCGACGGCCGCGCTGAACCGGCGCTGGAGGAGAAGGATCAGCGGGAACAGGAGATACAGCTCGGCCTCCACCCCGATCGACCAGAACGCGCCGTTCGGGGTCGGGGCGAAGAGCACGTCCTGGAGGACAAGGCCGTAGACGAGAACCGACGAGCCGGTGGGTGGGCCGTGGTGCGAGGCCGGGACCATGTACAGCGAGACGGCGAGACTCATGGCCAGCGCGGCCCAGTACGGCGGGAGGATGCGCCAGGCGCGTCGGCGCAGGAACCGACCGACTCCGCCGGTCCGCCAGCCGTGCCGGGCCGGGGAGATGGCGAGCGAGAAGCCGGACAGCACCAGGAAGAAGACGACGGCGAGGCGGCCGAACATCAGCACGTCCAGGACCCTCGGCGCCGAACTGTGGGGGTACCCCGGAAAGGTGTACAACCAGCAGTGGAACAGCACCACATACAGCGCGGCCAGCCCGCGGAGGCCGTCCAGCCCCAGCACCTGCCGACGCACGGGTGTGCTGCTCGCCCTCACTTCCACTGAGACTGAAATCGCTCGACCCTTTCTCCGATGCGGCCCTCTGCGAGTGGTACGCGGTGCCCGGCCGGGCAGTTCAACGGGCGGGCGGCCACCGGTCGGCCACCGGCCCGCTACCGCTCCGGGTGGACCCTGATGACAGCCTCGTCGTTGGCCGGGTCGGGGTCGCGATCACCGGCGTACCACCCAGCGACCGGAGCCTTGTCCCGGAGGGTCAGGGTGCCGGCGCCCGGTGCGCCGAGGAGCATCGTGAACGTGAGGTCCTGGCTTCTGCCGGGCTTCAGGGCGTCGAGGTCGCAGGTGTAGGTGGCGCCGCGGTGTGTGCAGAAAGGCTCGTGGACATCCTCGTCGATCTCGCTCATCGGCTGCTTGATCATGGTCATGCCCGGCGCAGGGCTGAACACCAGCTGCTCCGTGGCGCCGGCGTCGGCGGGGCCGTTGTTGCGGACGGTGAGCTTGAAGGTGCGTTCGGTGCCGAGGGCGCCGTAGAGGTTCACGTCGGAGACGGAGTAGTCGGCGTGGGTGTCCAGTACGACGTGCGTCCAGCCGCCGCCCTTGGCGTAGGTGCCCTTCCTGGCGGCGACGGCCTCGGCACGCAGGGCGGGGCCATCGCCGTGGTCACCTCCGGCCGGGTGACTCCCGTACTGGCCCCGCCCCATGTCCAGCGCCCAGGCCTCGCTGTCGAGGGAGGCGTACATCTCCGTCTCGTTCGTCCGGAGCCGCAGCGCGGGCCGGAGGGTCACGGTCTCACCGGGTGCGATACGGAGATCCGGGAACTCGCACACCATGGTGAGACCCCGATGGATGCCCGGATAACGGCAGTTGGCGTGCCGCTGCTCGAACTCGAGCTGCCCGAGACCGACTTGCAGCCCCAGCCCGCTGACCGGCACCTCGCCGGTGTTCCGGACGACGATGGGCCGGCTGAGCACGGCTCCCGGCCGCACCCCGCCGACCGCCTCCGCGGTCAGCACCTCGACCACCGGCTCGCCTACGACGGCTCGCGTCCGCGCGGTGACCTTCTTGCCGCTCCGATCCGCGTACGTGAACCGGACGGTGCCCGCATCCCCGGCCTACTGCCCTTGGCCGCGACCGGGAGACGCTCCCGGCGCCCGAAGCACTGTCGTACCTGGCGCCGACCTCGCACGTCACCCGCGTGGAACTCCCCGTGCAGTTACCGCTCTTGTGCAGCACGACCGCTGCCTTCGCGCCGGGGAGGACGTCCACGGTGAGGGTGTGATCGACGGCTCCCGTGCCACCGGTGTGCACCTTGCCGTCGTCGGCGGACATGCCGAAGGGCGCCTTGTTCTTGGGGCCGGACCTGTCCCCGACGGGGCGGAGGTAGAACACCTTGGGCGCGGTGATCGAGGGCGCCTTGTCCGTCGCCCCGCTGCCGCAGGCGGTGACCGCGCTCAGCAGGAGGGCGGCGGACACTCCGACCCCGGTCGCACGCCTCAACTGCCCACGTCTCCCGACGGCGAGTGGCCCGACGTTCACGTAGCGGCTCACGGCCAGAGCAGACCCTTCGACCAGGCTCGCTCCCCGCGGACGTAGCTCAGGCGTACGTGGCGTCGCTGGGCGTCGCCCTGGAAGAACTCGACCTCGTCCGGGAACACGCGGTACAGGGACCAGGAGGGGGCCGGGGTCCTCGGGTCGCGTTGGGCCAGGGCCCAGGAGGTTTCCGAGGCCTGGGTCAGTTCGGTCAGGGAGGAGAGGGGGCGCTCTGGTGGCCGGTCAGGGCCGCTGCGAGGGCGCCGGTCGAGTGGGCGTGGAGGTCGGCCTGGGATTCGGCCGGGGTGGCCGGGACGACCGGGCCCCGTAGGCGGACCTGGCGGCCCAGGAGGGGCCAGTAGAAGGCGAGGGCGGCGTACGGGAACGTGGTGAGTTGGTGGCCCTTGCGGCTGGTGGTGTGGGTCGCGAAGGACCAGCCCTCCTCGTCCGCGCCGTGCAGCATCACCATCCGTACGTCGGGGAGCCCGCCGCCTTCGGTCGCCGGGTCACCGTCCCGCGTCGCCAGCGACATCACGTGCGGCTCCGTCTCCCCGGCCGCCACCGCCTCCGCGAACCAGGTGGTGAAGAGGGGGGGGGCGTCCGGCGCCGTGGCCGGGTCCAGGGGCGGGAGCTTGGTCAGCTCGGGGTCCCATACGCGGAGTGATCGGAGCAGTTCGTGGAGGTCCGTTCCCGTTGCCATGGAGTGAGTATCACCTCGGGGTCGGCCCGGCGTGGAAGTCGTAGCCCGCGAAGTCCTCCACCGGGCGGTAACCGAGTCGCTGGTACAGGGCGTTGCTGATCGGGTTGGCCAGGTCGGTGAAGAGCAGTACCTCCTCCGCGTTCGCCGCCCTCGCCATCCTGCTGACCTCCGCCGTCACCGCGCCCGCGTAACCCCGGCCCCTGAGGTCCGCCGGGGTGTAGACGGGGGCCACGCGCACCTGGCCGGCCACCTTGGTCGTGATCCCGGCCATGGACACCGGCGTACCGTCCGGGGTCTCCCAGAGCGTGATCCCGCCGTACGCGATCCGCGCGTCGGCCCACTCGGCGGGGTCCTGCGAGGTGCCGCTCTCCCCGATGGCCTCGGCGAACTCGACGTACCAGCGGCTGAGTTGCTCGCGGTCGTGTGCCGTCGCGATTCTCGGGCGGCCCGGAGGAACGGGCTGCGGGGGCGTCAACTCGCCCAGGCGGTAGAGGCGTTGGCGGGCGTGGAGGTCCAAGGCCGAGCCCGTCCTTCTTTCCCACTCCTCCGCGAACTCCGCTGCCGTGACCAGTTCGGCCATGACCCCCGGCAACTCGTCGCCGCGCAGCGCCAGTTGGGCGGCCAGACCGGCGGCCTCCTCGGCGGCCAGCGGGGGTCAGCATCAGGCGGCCGGGCGGGGTGCGGAAGAAGGCGGCCCGTACTTCGCCGTCGCGTTCCAGTACCCCGAACACCGGGTCGCCCTCACCGTAGATGCGGAGCCCCGGCTGCGCAGCGCCTCCGTCACCGTCAGGTGGACCGTGTGCAGAGCGGGGCGTGAGCGCAGGAACTCGCCTGCCCGGGTCAGGAATTGGGTCAGGTCGCCGGTGATGTGCCAGTCGGGCGACGTCATGCGGCGGTCTCCGGGTCCGTGGCCAGGCGGCCGTGCAGGTGTACGTTGCGGAAGGCGTCCTGGCTGCCGGCCTCGAACATCGCCCCGCGCAGGATTCCCTCGGCCGGGAAGCCGCAGCGCTCGGCGATGTGGCAGGACGCGTCGTGACCGAGGGCGTGGCCGAGTTCGAGGCGGTGCAGGCCGAGGTCGGTCAACGCCCAGCGGGCGGCCAGGGTGAGGGCGCGGGACGGCGACGTGCCGGCCGCGGGCCTCGGGGAGGGTCCAGTAGCCGACGCGGGCGACACGGATGATGTGGTCGATGTCGTTGACGCCGATGTGTCCCAGCGTCGCACCGCTGGCCGCGTCGGTGACGCAGAACGAGGCGCTGACGCCGTCCTCCGCGCTCTCGGCGCGGGAGCGGAGCGAGTTGCGGGCGCTGGTGGCGTCCGTGATCGGCCGCAGCGGGGTGTTCCAGCGCTGGAACTCGGGGTCGGAGACTCCGCGCAGCCAGTCGGTCACGTCGCTGTCGGCGTCGGGGTCCCAGGGGCGCAGCCGGAGTCCGTGACCGTTCAGCTCGGGGAAGGGGTGCTGGAGGGACCGCTCGCGTATGTGGGCCATCGCGCCATTGAATCAAGCGTCCCGTGCCCCGGATACGTCTTTTTCCTCAGCCTGAACACGGGCACCCCGTCCCGGAACGCGACGTCGACCGGGGTTCCGGCCCGTAGTTCGGCCGTGCCGGACTCCACCAGTTCCGTCATCATCCGGGGCCCTCCGCGAGATCGACGACGGCCGCGACGTACGGCACCCGCTGCCCGAAGGGCGGGAGGTCGTTGCGGTGGACGACGGACCAGGTGTAGAGGGTGGCGTGGCCGCTCGCGGGTTCCCAGGTGACGTGCTCGCTCCAGCAGTGGGGGCAGAACTCGCGGGGGTAGTGGTGGGCGCGTCCGCAGTCCGCGCAGCGGCGGAGGAGGAGCCGGCCCTGCGCCGCCGCGTCCCAGTAGGTGCGGGTGAACGCGTCGGGCTCGGGGATGTCGTAGCGCGCATCGCCCATCAGAACCACCCCAGGGCCGCGTCCACCGACCACACCTGCCAGGACATCGCGAACAGTGCCACGACCGAGATGAGCGCCATCATCGCGTTCTGCCCCTGCTCCGCCCAGTCGTGGATCATGAGCGTGAAGTAGAGGACGTTGAGGAGCAGGCCCCCGACGAGGGCGGCCGGGGTGAGGAACCCCGCGACCAGGCCGAGGCCGGTCGCGAGTTCGGCGTAGACGACGACGTACGCCATGGCGCGCGGGCGTGGCGCGACCACCGTGTCGAAGCCCGAACGGACCGCCGTCCAGCGGTGTTTGGCGGCGACGTCGGACGCCCACGCGATGCCCGTGCCCCGCTCGAACCAGGCCTTCTTGTCCTTGTGCCGCCAGCTCTCCAGCCACCACAGCCCGAGTCCTATGCGGAGGACCGCGAGCCAGTCCGCTCCGCTGAGCCAGATCGCATCCATGAATCTGACGGTACGTCAGAAGCCGGAGAAAGCCGAGAGCCGGCCAGGAAAATCCTGTGTCACGGACCTGGAGCACGCGGACGGCGCCCACGAGTGGAACCGGGGCGCCAACGACCTGAGCACCGGCACCGCTTGACCATGTACGCGTTGAGGTTGCGGGCGGTACATGGAGCCCTCGGCGTCGTCCACGTACCTCGCCACCACGACGCCGAGCCCCACCGCACACCCCGCGGGCTCGGCGTCGTCCCGTTCCCCGGCCGCCCGCGCCTGCCCGACCGCATCCCACAACCAGAGCCCCTACGCCAGCGACCTCACCCTCACCTCCACACCCGTGATCAATCCGCAACCAATTCCGGGCTTGACCGAGACCCATCAACGTAGTGCGTGATTACGCTCGCGCTCATGGCCGACTCCACAGCGTCCCCGACCCTTCCGGCGCAGAACCACGCAGACCGTCCCGTGTACGTCATCGGCGGCGGTCCCGGCGGGCTCGCCGCCGCGTACGCGCTGCGCGCGCAGGGCATCCGTGCCGTCGTACTGGAGAAGTCGGACCGGGTCGGAGCCTCCTGGCGCAGGCACTACGACCGGCTCCACCTGCACACCACCCGGCGGCTTTCGGCCCTGCCCGGGCTCGCGATACCGCGCCGGTTCGGCCGCTGGGTCTCGCGGGACGACGTGGTGCGCTATCTGGAGAAGTACGCCGAGGTCCACGAGCTGGAGATCGTCACCGGCGTCGAGGTCTCCCGCATCGAGCGCTCGGCCGACGGCACCGGCTGGCTGCTGCACGCCACCGGCGGCCGTGAACTGACCGGCCGCGCGGTCGTCGTCGCGACCGGCACCAACCACACCCCCGCATCCCGGACTGGCCCGGCCGCGACACCTACACCGGCGACCTCGTGCACGCCGCCGACTACCGCAACGCCCAGCCCTACGCCGGCCGTGACGTCCTGGTCGTCGGCATCGGCAACACGGGCGCGGAGATCGCGGTGGACCTGGTGGAGGGCGGCGCGTCCCGTGTCCGCCTCGCCGTCCGCACGGCCCCGCACATCCTGCGCCGCTCGACCGCGGGCTGGGCGGCCCAGTACACAGGCGTTCTCGTACGACGGCTGCCGGTCGCCCTGGTCGACCGGCTCGCGGGGCCGGTGGGCAAGCTCAGCGTGCCGGACCTGGCGGCGCAGGGGCTGCCGCGCCCCGACACCGGGCTGTACAGCCGGGTCAAGGAGGGTCGATCCCGGTGCAGGACGTCGGGCTGATCGACGCCGTGCGCAAGGGTCGGGTCGAGGTGGTGACGGCGGTGGAGAGCTTCGAGGACGGCAAGGTGGTCCTCGCCGGCGGCGACCGCATCGGCCCTGACGCGGTGGTCGCGGCCACGGGCTACGTCCGCTCCCTGGAGCGACTCGTCGGCCACCTGGGCGTGTTGGACGCCCGCGGCAAGCCGGTCGTGCACGGCGCGGACACCCCGAAGGACGCGCCCGGCCTCTACTTCACCGGCTTCACCAACCCCATCAGCGGCATGTTCCGCGAGATGGCGATCGACGCCGAGAAGATCGCGAAGGCGCTCGCCAAGGAGACCCGGAAGGAAGCCAGGAGAGCGGCCAAGAGGGAGGCCAAGGAGGCCTCGAAGAGCGCCCGGAAGGGTGTGCCCGCCGCCTCCTGACCCGGGGTCCGTCCGTTCTTTGCGTGCACGACAGTTCCTGACGCACCGTCAGTTCAGTAACCTGACAGTGCGTCAGTTATTTGCGCTGTCACGACTGTCACGTCACACAGGAGCGGGGCGAACCGATGCTTGGATCAACCCACGGCACCCTCACCACCGACTCCCGCCGGGCCCGGGTCATCGCCTGCGGTGAGCAACCCGGCCCCGCCGTCCACGGCAGGCCGGCCGACGTCGACGACCTCGACGTCAGCGGACGGCCGTTGTACGCCGGCGTCCCCGACCTGGACCGCTTCTTCCGCCCGGAGTCGGTCGCCGTGATCGGCGCCTCGGACGCGGAGGGCCGCCCGAACACCGGCATCACCCGCCAACTCATGGCCTGGGCGGGGCGGGTGGGCGCCCGACTCCATCCGGTCCATCCCAACCGTACGACGGTCTTCGGCGTCCCCTGCTTCCCGTCCGTCGCCGACCTCCCCGAACAGGTCGATCTGGCCGTGGTGCTGGTGGCCGACCCGCTCCCGGTGATCGAGCAACTCGCCGAGGCGAAGGTGAAGTTCGCGGTCGCCTTCGCGTCCGGGTTCGCGGAGACCGGCGAGGAGGGGCGCTGGCGCAGGCCCAACTCGCCACCGCCGTAGGGCGGTCGGGCCTGCGCCTGCTCGGTCCGAACACCAACCTCAACGCCTTCGAGCACTTCCGCGAGGACCTGGACGGCCCCGCCATCGCGCTGATCACCCAGTCCGGTCACCAGGGCCGCCCGGTCTTCGCCCTCCAGGAACTCGGCATCCGCCTCTCCCACTGGGCCCCCACCGGCAACGAAGCCGACCTGGAGACCGCCGACTTCATCTCCTACTTCGCCGAGCGCCCCGAGGTCGGCGCCATCGCCTGCTACGTCGAGGGCCTCAAGGACGGCCGCTCCTTCCTCCTCGCCGCCGACCGCGCCGCCCGCCGCCAGGTCCCGGTGGTCGCGGTCAAGGTCGGCCGCACCGAGACCGGCGCCCGCACGGCCGCCTCCCACACCGGCAAACTCACCGGCGCGGACACGGTGGTGGACGCGGCGATGCGCCAGTACGGCGTGATCCGCGTCGACGGCCTGGACCAACTCCAGGACACATCCGCCCTGTTGGCGCGGGCGAAGCCGCCGGTGGCCGAGGGGGTCGTCGTCTACTCGATCTCCGGCGGCACGGGCGCCCACTTCGCGGACCTGGCGAGCGAGGCGGGACTGCGGCTGCCACAGCTGTCGACCGCCAAGCAGGCCGAACTCCACGAGTGGATACCGCCGTACCTGAGCGTGGCCAACCCGGTCGACAACGGCGGTCACCCGGTGGGCGACTGGCGCGGCCGGAAGATCATCGACGCGATCCTGGACGACCCGGAGGTGGGAGTGCTGGTCTGCCCCATCACGGGCCCGTTCCCCCGCTGAGCGACAAGCTGGTGGAGGACCTGGTGGCCGCGGCGGAGGAGACCGACAAGCTGGTGTGCGTGGTGTGGGGCTCACCGGTCGGCACCGAACCGGCCTACCGAGAGCGCCTGTTGGGCTCGTCCCGGGTGGCCACCTTCCGCACGGTCGGCAACTGCATCACCGCCCTCCGCGCCTACTTCTCCCACCACCGCTTCGTCCACGCCTACCGCTCCCCCTTCGACGAGGCCCCCGCGCCCTCTCCCCCTCCTTCCGCAAGGCCCAGGCCCTGATGCGCCCGGGCCAGCAGCTCAGCGAGCACGCGGCGAAGCAGCTCCTGCGGGCGTACGGCATCCGGGTCCCCCGCGAGCAGTTGGTGACCAGCGCGGCGGCGGCCGTACGGGCGGCGGGGCTGGTGGGCTACCCGGTGGTGATGAAGGCGTCCGGCGCGCAGATCGCCCACAAGACGGAACTGGGCCTGGTGAAGGTGGAGCTGACCTCGGCGAGCCAGGTCCGGGACGCGTACCGGGAGTTGACGGACATCGCGCGGTACGAGGACGTGACGCTGGACGGGGTCCTCGTCTGCCAGATGGTCGAGCGGGGCGTCGAGATGGTCGTCGGTGTCACACAGGACGAACTGTTCGGCCCGACGGTGACGGTGGGGCTGGGTGGAGTGCTCGTGGAGGTCCTGCGGGACGTGGCCGTACGCGTGCCGCCGTTCGGGGAGGAGGCGGCGGCGCGCGACATGCTGGGCGAGTTGCGCGGCCGGCCACTGCTGGACGGGGTGCGGGGACGCCCGCCGGCCGACCTGGACGCCCTGGTGGAGGTGATCCTCCGGGTACAGCGCATGGCGCTCGAACTGGGCGATGTGCTCGCGGAGTTGGACATCAACCCGCTGATGGTGCTGCCCCGGGGACAGGGCGCGGTGGCGCTGGACGCGCTGGCGGTGTGCCGGTGAGCGATCCGACGGCCGAGGTCACGCACACGGTCGCGGGCGGCGTCGCGTACCTCACCCTCAACCGCCCCGAGGCCCTGAACGCGATCACCCCGGCCCAACGGGACGTCCTGATTGGGCTGTTGGGCGACGCGTCGGCCGATCCGACGATCCGGGCGGTGGTCCTCACCGGTACCGGGCGAGGCTTCTGCGCGGGCGCGGACCTGCGGGGCGGGGGCGCGTCGACCGGTGCCGGGCGGGTCGCCGGTGACGTGGCCCGGATGATCCGCCTGGGCGCGCAACGCCTGATCGCGGCCGTCCTGGACTGCGAGAAACCGGTGATCGCCGCGGTGAACGGCACGGCGGCGGGGCTCGGCGCGCATCTCGCCCTGGCCTGCGATCTCGTCCTGGCCGCGGAGTCGGCGCGGTTCATCGAGGTGTTCGTTCGGCGCGGCCTGGTCCCGGACGGCGGCGGCGCGTATCTGCTGCCGCGGCTGCTCGGCCCGCAGCGCGCGAAGGAGCTGATGTTCTTCGGCGACGCGCTGACCGCACCGGAGGCGGAACGGCTCGGCCTGGTCAACAGGGTCGTACCGGACCGGGAGTTGGCGAAGACGGCCCGCGAGTGGGCGGAACGCCTGGCCACCGGCCCGACCATCGCCCTCGCCCTCACCAAGCAGCTCGTCAACGCGTCCCTGGACTCCGACCGGGCCACGGCGTTCGCGGCGGAGGCGGCGGCACAGGAGATCAACATGACGACGCAGGACGCGCGGGAGGGGTGGCGAGCTTCGTGGAGCGGCGAAGCCCGGAGTACCGCGGGCGGTGAGCCGCGGCGAAGAGCGGCTCAAAGGGTTGGCGGGTCCGGGGTGGTCGCTTCTACCGTGTCCCAAGTGATGCGTGCCGACGAGGTGTTGTCCGTCCTGGAGCTGCTGCGCCGCGCGGAGGCGGACGTCTGGATCGGCGGCGGCTGGGGCATCGACGCCCTGATCGGCGAGCAGACCCGGGACCATCGCGACTTGGACCTGATGCACCGCCGCGACCAGGAGGCCGCGGTGCTGGCGGCCCTCTCCGCCGAGGGTTTCGTCGAGACCCTCGACTGGCGCCCGATCCGCTTCGTCATGACGGCTCCGGACGGCCGCGAACTCGACCTCCACCCCCTGGTCTTCGCCCCCGACGGCTCCGCGACCCAGGCCTCCCCGAACCGGAACACCCCTTCACCTACCCCGCCACCTGCTTCGTGACCGGCACGATCAACGAAACACCGGTCCCCTGCCTCTCCGCCGAACAACAGGTCTACTTCCACCAGGGCTACCCCCGACCCCCGCGACCACCACGACATGGCCCAACTGCGCCACGCCTTCGGCATCACCACCGCAGCATGCGAGTTGGCCCAGCACAGAGCCGATTCCGGGCCGATCCGGGGCCGATTCGGGTCGGCCCGCCGTACCTGATGCGGAGGGTGCCGTACCCCTTCCTATCTGATGAACCGTCAGCTTCAATGGGGTGGTGATGGGACACGCAGGGGCGGCAGCAGCAGCCGTCCGGTACCTCAGGTCGGCCGGAAGCGCTCCGGCCGCGCAGCCTGTCGAGGCGCTGCCGCGGCCGGAGCTTCGGTGCGTCACGGACGACGAGCGGGCACCGGTCGAACAGGGTCAATTCCGGCGCGTACTGGGCACGTTCGCGACCGGCGTCACCGTGATCACCGCCCCCGCGGCCCCCGGCGAACCCGGCCCCGCCGGCTTCGCCTGCCAGTCCTTCTCCGCGCTCTCCCTCGACCCACCGCTCGTCGTCTTCATGGTCGGCCGTACGTCCACGACCTGGCCGCGCATCGCCCGCGCCGGCGTCTTCTGCGTCAACGTACTCGGCGCCCACCAGGGCGAGTTGTGCCGCGGCTTCGCGATCAGCGGCACGGACAAGTTCGCGGGCGTCCCGTACGACGCCTCCCCGTCTCCGGCTCTCCCCGCCTCACCGACGCCGCCGCCTGGGTCGACTGCACGATCCACGCGGTGCACACCGGGGCGACCATCTGATCGTGGTGGGACGGGTGGACGCGCTGGGTGCCGAGGACGGTGAGGGAGCGCCCCTGCTGTTCCATCGGGGCCGGTTCCTCTGAGCACCCCTGAGTAACCCGCGCTCCGGTTCTGAGCCCGCGTACTCATGAAGGCCCGCCGCTCCTCCGACAGTCTTGCTCTCAGACCGATTCGAGCATCCGACCGGGGATCACCACCATGAACAAGCGCACACGAGTCGCCGTTCTCACATCCGTCCTGATATCCGCCGCCGGGCTGCTGTCCGCCTGCTCGTTCTCCACGGCGGACGCCATGTGCAGCGGGGGCGAATACCCCGTCCTGGCCGTGAACAGCACCATGGGCGGCGCCTGCGTGAAGAACGGCGACAACCCGCCGAGCGGCTACGCGCGCTACCCGAAGGGCAAGATGCCGAAGCACGTCGACGACAAGTGGGACACGTACTGGCAGACCCACACCGTGGACGCGAAGGGGAACATCAGCTCCGCGCCGTAGCCGTCACGCCACCGCGACCGCGCCCGTCCGCACGACGGGCCGCCGCCGGATCACCAGCGCCATCAGCGCCGCGACCGCGCACAGCGCCCCCGCCAGGTACCAGACCATGTCGTACGACCCGAACGCGTCCCGGGCGACCCCGCCCAGGAAGGCGACCAGGGCCGCGCCGATCTGGTGGGAGGCGAGAACCCAGCCGAAGACGATCGCGCTGTCCTCGCCGTACTGCTCGCGGCACAGGGCGAGGGTCGGCGGAACCGTGGCGACCCAGTCGAGGCCGTAGAAGACGATGAAGAAGAGCATCGGCGGGTGGACGGTGGGGGCCAGCAGCATGGGGAGGAACAGGAGGGAGATGCCGCGCAGGGCGTAGTAGACGGCGAGCAGGCGGCGGGGTTCGAAGCGGTCGGTGAACCAGCCGGAGGCGATCGTGCCGACCACGTCGAAGACGCCGATCACCGCGAGCAGCGAGGCCGCGGCCGTGATGGGCATGCCGTGGTCGTGGGCTGCGGGCACGAAGTGGGTCTGGATCAGCCCGTTCGTGGACGCGCCGCAGATCGCGAAGGTCCCGGCCAGCAGCCAGAACGGGCCGGTGCGGACCGCCTTGAACAGCACCGCCACCGTACGGCGGGCCGCACCCGTCACCGGTTCCGGCTTCGGCACGAACTCCGTCGCGCCGTACGGCTTCGCGCCCACGTCCGCCGGGTGGTCCCGCAGCAGCAGCCACACGAAGGGCACCACCGCGAGCGCGGCGAGAGACACCGTGACCGCGGCCGGGCGCCAGCTGTGCTCCTCGACTATCCAGGACAGCAGCGGCAGGAAGATCAGCTGGCCGGACGCCGAGGCGGCCGTGAGGATGCCGGTGACCAGGCCCTTCCGCGCGGTGAACCAGCGGTTGGTGACCGTCGCCGCGAACGCGAGCGCCATCGAACCGCTGCCGAGACCCACCAACAGGCCCCAGCACAGCAGCAGTTGCCACGGTGCCGTCATCCACACCGTCAGGCCGGACCCCAGCGCGATCACGGTCAGCGCGACCGCGACCACCCGCCGGATGCCGAAGCGGTCCATCAGCGCCGCGGCGAAGGGGGCCGTCAGCCCGTACAGCGCGAGGTTGATGGAGGCCGCGGCCCCGATCGTCCCGCGCGACCACCCGAACTCCTGGTGCAGCGGATCGATCAGCAGCCCCGGCAGCGAACGGAACGCCGCGGCACCGATGATCGTCACGAAGGTGACCACCGCGACGAACCAGGCGCGATTGATCCGGGTACGGCTACGGCGGCTGGACCCACCGGGCGCGGGGGCGGCTCCGGAGCCGGGCTCCTCGGCGGCGCCGGGACCGGGCGTGGCATCGGTTGTCTGCGTCACGTCAATGAGCTTCGGTCATCCGCCCCTTCCCGAGCCACTGGCCCGAAGGACAGCATTCGCTAGAATCGGGCCATGAGCCGAGAGCCCGAGCCGGAGTTCCGCCCCCACCGCGTCGTCGTCCTCGCCCTCGACGGCCTCCTCCCCTTCGAGCTGGGCATCCCGCACCGCATCTTCGGCCGCCCCCCGGGACACCGAGGGACGGCTGCTCTACGAGGTCGTCACCTGCTCGGTCCGCCCGCCCGGCCCGGTCGACACGGACGCCGACTTCGCCATCCACGTCCCGAACGGCCCGGAGGCCCTCGCCACCGCCGACACGGTGATCGTCCCGGCGTCGTACGAACTCGGCCCCGTCTTCGAGGACGGCGTCCTCACCCCCGAACTCGCCGCCGCCCTGGCCCACATCCGCCCCGGCACCCGCCTCGCCTCCATCTGCACCGGCGTCTACGTCCTCGCCGCAGCCGGTCTCCTCGACGGCCGCCCCGCCACCACGCACTGGGCCGACGCCGAACGTTTCCAGGAACTCTTCCCGCAGATCGAGGTCGACGCGGACGTCCTCTTCATCGACGACGGCGACGTCCTCACCTCCGCCGGTGTCGCCGCCGGCATCGACCTCTGCCTGCACATGGTCCGCCGCGACCACGGCACCGCCGTCGCCAACGACGTCGCCCGCCGCACGGTCGTACCGCCCCACCGCGACGGCGGCCAGGCGCAGTACATCCACCGCCCGGTCCCCGACCCGCAGGTCGCGACCACGACCGCCGCCCGCGCCTGGGCCCTCGGCCGCCTCCACGAGCCCCTCCAGCTCCGGGACATGGCCGAGCAGGAGGCGATGTCCGTCCGCACCTTCACCCGCCGCTTCCGCGAGGAGGTCGGCGTCAGCCCCGGCCAGTGGCTCACCCAGCAACGCGTCGAACGCGCCCGCCACCTCCTCGAATCCACCGACCTCTCGATGGACCAGGTAGCCACCAACGCGGGCTTCGGCACGGCCCAGTCCATGCGCCAGCACCTCCAGACGGCCTTGGGCGTCACCCCGACGGGATACCGCCGCACGTTCCGCACGGGGACGGGAGCCACCACCGGTTCACTCAACTGACCAGCCGCCGGGGGCGTTCGGCATCCAGGCCGACCGCCCCGGGCAACGTGCGGCTCCTTCAACGAGCGCGAGGAACTGCGCGACCAGCCCCAACGCACGCGCAGCCGCCGACGATTCCGCACCCCCGAGCTCCCGGGCGTCCGTCAGAACGTCAGCACCCCCGAGCCACCCGCCCCGCCTCCGCATCCCCCGCCGCCTTCTCGAAATCCTCGACGGGATACGTCTCGGTCACCAACTCGTCGAGCAGCAACCGCCCTTCGCGATACAGCTGGGCGTACAGGGCGATGTCCCGCTGAGGCCGCGAGGACCCATACCGGCACCCGAGGATCGACTTGTCCAAGTACATGGACGACACGAGGAAGGACGCCTCGGCGGTGGCCGCCGGCACGCCGAGCAGCACCGCCTGCCCGTGCCGGTCCAGCAGATCGACGGCCTGCCGTATCAACTCGACCCGCCCCACGCACTCAAACGCATGGTCGGCCCCGTTGGGCAGGATCTCCCGCACACCTTCCGCCGACGTAAGGAAGTGCGTGGCCCCGAACTCCCGCGCCACAGCCTCCTTACCGGGATTCGCGTCGACCGCGACGATCGTCAACGCCCCCGCGATCCGGGCCCCTTGAAGAACGTTGAGCCCGATTCCACCCGTCCCGATGACGACAACGCTCTCCCCAGCCCCACCCGGGCCCGATTGAGAACAGCACCGACCCCGTCAGCACCCCACCACCCGATGAGCGCGGCGGAGGACATCGGAATGTCCTTCGGTATCCGTACGGCCTGCACGGCCTTCACCACGGTCCGTTCGGCGAAGGCGGAGTTGGAGGCGAACTGGTACACCGGCTTCCCGCCCCGCGTGAACGGCTTCCCCGGCCGCCCGATGGCCTGCCGGCACATGGTCGGCCGTCCCCGGTCGCACTCGGCGCAGGTACCGCAGTTGGCGAGCGTGGACAGAGCGACATGATCCCCGGGCGCGACATGGGTGACGCCCGCACCCACCGCCTCGACGACCCCGGCCCCCTCATGCCCCAGCACCACGGGAACGGGGAACGGTATGGTCCCGTCCACCACGGACAGATCGCTGTGGCACAACCCGGCCGCAGAGATGGCGACCAGCACTTCCCCGGGCCCCGGCTCCCGTACCTCCAGATCGTCCACGACCTGGAGCTGCTTGCCGTCGAAGACCACACCGCGCATCAGACGACCCCCTTGGGTTCCCTGGGCAGACCGAGCACCCGCTCGGCGATGATCGTGCGCTGAACCTGGTCCGAGCCGCCGTAGATCGTGTCGGCCCGCGAAAAGAGGAACAGGTGCTGGATCAGGTCGAGTTCGTACGTCAGCGACGGCGTCCAGTCCACCGGCCCGACCGAAGCCGCGGCCCCCGCACCTGCATCGCCAGCTCCCCGAGCCGCTGATGCCACCCGCCCCAGAGCAGCTTGGCCACACTGGGAGCCCCCGCGTCACCGGCCCGCCCCAGCGTGCGCAGCGCGTTCCACCGCATGGACCGCAACTCGGCCCACTGCCGCACGAGCCGATCACGCAGGACCGGATCGCCCACGGCCCCCGAGGCAACGGCAGCCTCCACGACCCGTCCCAACTCCCGCGCGAAGCCGATCTGTTGGGCCAGGGTGGACACGCCCCGCTCGAAGCCGAGCAGACTCATGGCGACCGCCCACCCCTCCCCTCACCCCCACACGATGCTCGGCACGCGCGCGTGCCCCGTCAAAGAACACCTCGTTGAACTCACTGGTCCCGGTCAACTGCCGTATGGGCCGCACCTCGACACGCCCCGGCTGATCCATCGGCACCAGCAGAAAACTCAACCCCGATGCCGCCGCGACCCCGCCTCGGTCCGGGCCAACACGAAACACCAGTCGGCCTCATGAGCGAGCGAGGTCCATATCTTCTGCCCGGTGACCCGATAGGTCCCGTCCCCACCGTCCCGCACGGCAGTGGTCCGCACCCCCGCCAGATCGGACCCGGCCCCGGGTTCGCTGTACCCCTGACACCACAACTCGTCCCCGGCAGCGACAGCCGGCAGAAAACGCCCCTTCTGCTCCTCACTCCCGTGCGCGATGAGAGTGGGCGCAAGAAGATTCTCCCCGATATGCCCCGACCGAGGCGGCGCCCCCTGACCGCGCATACTCCTCGGCCCAGGCGACCTGTTGAGTAAGAGTGCCGCTGCGATTCCCGTAACCGGATTCGGACCAACCCAGTCCTATCCACCCGCTCTTGCCGAGCGTCCGTTCCCACACCCGACGATCCGGATCAGAATCAGCATGCTCAGAAAGCCACGCCCGAACCTCCGCCCGAAACACATCGTCCTCGGCAGCAAATCCGAATTCCACAGGGGTCCCCTTCCCACACAGGCCGACTCACCCACCTCCACCCCACTAGGCGTTAGGCCGCTCCCCACCCCGCGCGGCCCGCTCCATCTCCTGCAACCGAGAAAGCATCGGCATCGGATCCACCCCAACGGACCCCGGCAAAAACTCCGCGATCTTGTCAGCCGTCCAACCGCCGGAGGCATACGCCGCCCTCACCTCCCGAGGCTGCGCCCACACCGATCTTCGGCCCGGCCACGGTATAGACCTGCCCGGTGATCCCCTCCTCCCGAGCCCGCTCGGACAGCAGATAGACAACCAGCGCGGCAACATCCTCCGGCGACCCGATCTCCGCCAACTCCACAGGAACGTTCGCGGACATCCGCGTCCGAGCAACAGGAGCAACCGCATTGGCGGTGACCCCGTACTTGTTCAGCCCCAGCGCGGCACTCCGCACCAGCGAGATGATCCCACCCTTGGCCGCACTGTAATTGGCCTGGGAAACCGACCCCTGATGATTGCCGCTGGTGAACCCGATCAACGTCCCACCCCGCTGCTGACGCATCACCGCGGAAGCCGCCCGAAAAACTGTGAACGTCCCCTTCAGGTGAGTGGCGACAACGGGATCCCACTCCTCCTCGGACATATTGAAAAGCATCCGCTCCCGAAGAATCCCGGCGACACAGACAACCCCGTCGATCCGCCCGAACGAAGACACCGCGACGTCGACAACCCGCTGCCCACCGGCCATCGTCGAGATGTCATCGGCAACGGCGACGGCCTCACCCCCGCCGCGAGGATCTCTCCTTGACGACCCCTCGGCGATCTCACTCGTGGGCGAGGCCCCGTCCATGGCGACGCCGTAGTCGTTGACGACGACCCGCGCCCCCTCGGCGGCAGCCGCGAGCGCGACGGCCCGCCCGATCCCCCGCCCCGCCCCCGTGACGGCGACGACCTTGCCTGCCAAGAAGTTCCCCATGCCCGGCCCCTCCCGCAGTTTCTGACGGTCCGTTAGATTCGACTCAGATTCTACGACCCGTCAGATGCCCTGAGACAAGCCCCGGGAGGCCCCGATGTCAGCGCCGACACTTGGTCCGGAGTTCCACGACATCGCCAAGCGCGTGAACAACTGGGGCCGTTGGGGGTCGGACGACGAGATCGGCACGCTGAACCTGATCACCGACGAGGTGGTCCGAGCGGCCGCCGCCGAGATCCGCACCGGCCGCCGCGTCCCCCTCGCCCTGCCGCTCCAGCAGGACGGCGTCCAGACGGGGATGATCCCGGGCCGCGTCAACCCGCTGCACGCGATGGTGCAGATCAACCAGGAACTCTTCGGGCCGGGAACGGTGGCGTGCAGCGACGACGCCGTGACGATGGGGCTGCAGGCCGGCACGCACTGGGACGCGCTGACCCACGTCTCGCACTCCGGGAAGCTCTACAACGGCCGCCCGTCCGGCACCGTGACCCCGCACGGCGGCGCCGAGTTCAGCGGGATCGACAAGGCCCGGCACATCGTCTCGCGCGGGGTCCTGCTCGACGTGGCACGCGCGCGGGCGTCGATCGGCTGGCGGGCGGGCACGCCGTCACCCCCGAAGACCTCGAAGCCGCCGAGGAGTTGGCCGGCACGCGGGTCCGCGCGGGCGACATCGCGCTCGTACGGACCGGGCAGGTGCAGGTGTATCTGGCGGGCGACAAGCAGGGGTACGGCTATCCGTCACCCGGGCTGTCGGTCCGTACGCCGGAATGGTTCCACGCGCGCGATGTCGCGGCGGTCGCCAACGACACCCTCACCTTTGAGATATTTCCGCCGGAAATAGCGGACTTGTGGCTGCCGGTGCACGCGCTCGACCTGGTCGAGATGGGGATGCCGCAGGGTCAGAACTGGAATCTCGAAGAGTTGTCCACAGCCTGTGGACAAGAAAACCGCTACGCGTTCTTCCTCTCCGCGATGCCCGAACCTTTCGTGGGCGCCACGGGAACCCCGGTGGCCCCGATCGCCATCCTCTAGGGCAGTCCGGTTTTGACGAGGGCCGGACTTACGGTCGGATGGCGGCCCGCTGCTGCCCGCCCCGAGCACGGCACCGCGTGCCGCCATCCGACTCCGGCGTACCCGTCCTGGCCCCCACCCCGAGGCGACCCACGCCGAACACGACCCACACTCGCCGAGGACCCCCGTCACCGAAGCCCTCGTCGTCCCCTCGCGGCGAATCGCTGCCCACAAGCGTGACCACATGGTCACGTCGCGTCAACGCCCGTCCTGAGAAATATGCCTTAAGGCCCGCTTTGTCACCGGGCGCGCATGGAAGCACACCCCGGCGCATCTCCACGCGGCACTTGCAGACAGCACCTACACGGCAGCACCGGGCGCACCCGCCGACCAGCCCGGACACCCGCCACGGGACAACCGGCCGGCTACACGGCCTCGTACGCGAAGCCCTCGAACTCGAAGCCCTCGTACGCCGTGACGCCGCCCCCGAACGCGGCCTCCCGGGGTTCACTGTCCCGGTCCAGCTCGCACCAGATGCGCTTGCCGGTGCCCTCGGCGCTCCAGCCCCAGCGGTCGGCGAGGCCGTCCACGAGGGCCAGGCCGCGGCCGCCGGTCTCGTCACCCTCGGCGCACCGCGGCACGGGCGCCTTGCAGCTGGTGTCGGCGACCTCCAGCCGTACGGTCGCCGACTCGGTCGCCACCCCCGGCAGCGAGAGCCGCAGCACGGCCGGACAGCCGGTGTGCACGACGGCGTTGGTGACGAGTTCGGAGACGAGCAGGATCAGCGTCTCGGCGAGCGGTTCGTCGGCCTCTATCCCGGACCCGGCGAGGCGTGAACGCGCCCACCGTCGGCCTCGCCCCACCTCTGCGGGGTCGGGCCGGATCTCCAGCTGCACTTGAAGCACCTGCACCGCTCACACCATCCGAACCGGCGGACACTTAGCCTCGCGCCTCACGAGGGCCACGATCGTAGCCATTTCCTGCATGGCCAGAACAATGGCCAGAACCGGGGTCACGGAACGTGAATCCCTTTGCGAGACAGCATGGTTGACGTTCAGTCACCCCAACAAGCGCTTCGGGCATATTCCAGCGCGAAGGAGTACGTGTGCGGGATACTGTGCGACGCTCGTCGCGGGGAGTCGAACAGGCAGGGGTGAAAGCCCGTTCTGCCGTACGAGCTGCGGAGCGCACCGCCCGATCCGGCGCCGCCTCACAGGCAACACCGGCATGGCTCGCACCTTGAACCACTCGCATCTCACACAAGGTACCGGAGCCCCGGGCGACTCCAGGCCGTGACAAGTCACGCGTAGGACACAACCCGATATCAACGCTCCGTGATTCCGATGTGCCACGATCCGCGACACCGTTGTCAAGCCCCTTCCGATCCCCGCAGGCAGGCGCCCGCCAGCCCGCGTGACCCGCCAGATCCGCCGCGAGCAGTTCCTCACTCTCCGTGCCCCCGCCACCACGCCGAGCCCTCAGCCACGCCCGTTTCAGGTGCAGATGAACCTCGGACTCCCAGGTGAAGCCCATCCCGCCATGCACCTGCAGACAGTCCCGGGCCCCGCGCACGGCCGCCTCGTCGGCGAGCAGCCGAGCCGCCGCGATGTCCACCGCGTCCCCGGTCACGGCCGCCGCGTACACGGCGGCCCGAGCCACCTCGACCCGCACCAACGACTGCGCGCACAGGTGTTTGACGGCCTGGAACGCCCCGATCGGCTGCCCGAACTGCCTCCGGGTCCGGGCGTGTTGCACCGCGAGCCCACACACCCGCCCGGCCGTACCCAGCTGCTCGGCGGCGGTGAGAAGAACCGCAACAGGTTCGGTACGCGCCGGAGCCGGCACCCGATGCACCGGCGTCAACGGATCCACCGACCGCATCGCCACGGCCCCCTCGGCCCCCGGCATCACGACGTCGGCCTCGTCCAGCCACTCCACGAGGCTGCCGTCAGCGGCGGCGACAACCGCCTCCCCGGGTGGCCGCGCCCGGCACCACCCCGGCCGCGAGATGCGTGGCCACCAACGGCCCGGGCACCAACGCCCACCCAAGCTCCTCGAACACCAACACGGCTTCGGGAAGCCCGAGTCCGGCTCCCCATCGACCTCCGGCAACCGCAGAGAGAACACCCCAAGCTCTCCGAGGGCCAACCACAAACCCCGGTCAATAAGGGTTGCGGGGCTGTGTCCATCAGCGGCTCCGCCGCGGGGCGCGACCAGCCACGACGAGCCCGGAGACGAAGAACGACCGACCACGTCCCGCACAGCAGCCCACAACGCCTTCTGCTCCCCGGTCAGTTGAAACCGCACGGCTCACCTCCCCTTCGGCAACCCGAGAATCCGCTCAGCCACAATGTTCTGCTGAATCTGCGACGTACCGGCCGCGATGGTGTACGACAGCGACGACAGCCGATCGAGCACCCAAGCCCGCTCCAGATCCAGCGATTCCGCGCCCAGAACCTCCGCCGCCGCGTCATACAGCTCCTGACGGGCGTGCGAGTAGCGGAGTTTGAAGACCGAGCCCCCACACCCGGTACGCCGCCGGAGGCTTCCGCCTCACTCACGTTCCACTGAGTAAGCCGCCACAGCGCCCTGAACTCGGCGTTGAGCCGCCCAAGTTGACGCCTGAGCCCCGGATCGTCCCAACGCCCGTTCCGCCGCGCCTCCACCGCCAGCTGCCCCAACACCCGCCGACAGGCGACGACTTCACCCACGAAAGCCGTACCGCGCTCGAACGACAGCGTCACCATGGTCACGCGCCAGCCATCGTTCTCGTCCCCACCCGATTCCCGACAGGCACCCGCACCTCGTCGAGGAACACCTCGGCGAACTCCGCGGACCCGGCCAGCGTCCGCAACGGCCGTACGGTGATCCCCGGCGCGGACATCGGCATCGCGAGCCAGCTGATCCCCCGGTGCTTCGGCGCCTCCGCATCCGTCCGCACCAACAACTCACACCAGTCGGCGACTTCGGCGTGCGAGGTCCAGATCTTGGAACCGCTCACCACGTAGTCGTCGCCGTCCCGCCACGCGCGCGTGCGCAGCGCCGCGAGGTCGGACCCCGCCTCGGGTTCGCTGAAGCCCTGGCACCACACCTCGTCCCCGCGCAGCACCGGCGGCAGCCACCGCTCCCGCTGCTCGGGCGTGCCCTCGGCGGCGATCGTCGGCCCGGCATGGAGCAGCCCGACGAAATTGGCCCCCTACGTAGGGCGCGCCCGCCTTCTCGGTCTCCTCCAGGAAGATCAGCCGGGTCGTCGGGGACGCGTCCCAGTGCACATGGCCGTACCCGGCGTTGTACAACATCCGCTGCCAGCCGAGGTCGTAGGCGCGACGACCGGGCCAGTCGTCCGGGGACGGCTTCGCGGGGAGGGTGGGCAGCGCCTTGCCCAGCCACTCCCTCAGGCGCGCCCGGAACTCGTCCTCCTCAGCCGTGTACGAGAGGTCCATTACTTGTCGAGATCCAGGCCGAGCATGCGGATCGCGTTGCCCCGCATCAGCTTGTAGACGGTCTCGTCGTCGAGGCCCTTCACATGGTCGAGGGCAACTTCCCTGGTGTGCGGGAAGGTCGAGTCGACGTGCGGGTAGTCGGTCTCGAACGTGGCGTTGTCCCGGCCCACCACGTCCAGCGAGGCGACCCCGTGCTTGTCGCGGAAGAAGCAGCAGAACATCTGGCGGTAGTAGTACGTCGACGGCGGCTCGGGGATCAGGTCCCGCACGCCGCCCCAGGCGCGGTGCTCCTCCCACACGTCGTCGGCGCGTTCCAGGGCGTACGGGATCCAGCCCATCTGCCCTTCCGAGTAGGCGAGTTTGAGGGTCGGGAACTTCACCAGGACACCGCTGAAGAGGAAGTCCATCATCGAGGCCATCGCGTTGTTGAAGGAGAGCGAGGCCTGTACGGCGGGCGGCGCGTCCGGGGATGCGGCGGGCATCTGCGAGCTGCTGCCGATGTGCATGTTGACGACCGTGCCGGTCTCCTGGCAGACGGCGAAGAACGGGTCCCAGTAGCCGGAGTGGATGGATGGCAGTCCGAGGTAGGTGGGGATCTCGGAGAAGGTCATCGCCCGTACGCCACGTGCCGCGTTCCGGCGGATCTCCGCCACGGCCAACTCCACGTCCCACAAAGGGATCAGGCACAGCGGGATCAGCCGGCCGCCGCTGTCGCCGCACCACTCCTCGACCATCCAGTCGTTGTAGGCGCGGACGCAGGCGAGGGCGACCTCCTTGTCGTGGGCCTCGGCGAAGGTCTGGCCGCAGAAGCGCGGGAAGGTCGGGAAGCAGAGCGAGCCCTCGACGTGGTTGAGGTCCATGTCCTTGAGCCGCTCGGCCGGGTCCCAGCAGCCGGGCCGCATCTGCTCGCGGGTGATGCCCTCCAGGGTCATGTCGTCACGGTCGAAACCGACGGCGGCGATGTTGCGCTTGTACGGGAACTTGAGGTCCTCGTAGATCCACCAGTCGGTGGGCGGGCCCTCCGGGTCCATCGTGATCTGGTATTTGCCCGCCACGTAGGCGAGTTCGCCGATTCCGGCGGTGAGCGGCTGCGGGCCGCGGTCGCGGTACTTCTTCGGCAGCCAGGTCTCGAAGAGGTGCGCGGGTTCGATGACGTGGTCGTCGACGCTGATGATGCGGGGCAGTTCGGTGGTCATGGGTTCCCTCCGCCGGGACGGTACTTATCTGATGACCCGTCAGATAGCATGTCACCTGACGAGTCGTCAGCCAAGGAGGGGGCCATGAACGAGACGGCGTACTCCCTGAGTTCCTCCCGCACCCTCTGGGACCTGGTCGCCCGCCGCGCCGACCTCACCCCCGACCGCCCGGTCTTCCTCCAGGACGACCGGGCCCTGACCTTCGGCGAGTTGCGTGACCGCTCCGAGCGGGTCGCGGCCGGCCTGTACGGCATGGGCGTCCGCCCCGGCACGGTCGTCGCCTGGCAGCTCCCCACCCGCATCGAGACCGCCCTGCTCTCCTTCGCGCTGGCCCGCCTGGGCGCCGTACAGACCCCGGTGATCCCCTTCTACCGCGACCGCGAAGTCGGCTTCGCGCTGAGGGAGTCGAAGGCGGAGTACTTCGCGGTACCGGGCGTCTGGCGCGGCTTCGACTACGGGGAGATGGCCCGGCGGCTGGGCGCGCGGGGATCTTCGAGGCGTACGACGACGCCCAACTCCCCGACGGCGACCCGGCCTTGCTCCCCGCCCCGCCCGCCGACGGCACCTCCGTCCGCTGGATCTACTGGACCTCCGGCACCACCTCCGACCCCAAAGGCGTGCTGCACACGGACCGTTCACTGATCGCGGGCGGCTCCTGCCTCGCCCACGCGCTCCACCTGACGGCGGACGACGTGGGCTCGATGGCCTTCCCTTACGCACACATAGCGGGGCCCGACTACACGGTGATGCTGCTGCTGTACGGCTTCCCCGCGGTGATGTTCGAGCAGTTCGCGCTGCCGGACGCGCTGGAGGGGTACCGCAAGCACGGGGTGACGGTGGCCGGCGGCTCGACTGCCTTCTATTCCATGTTCCTTGCCGAGCAGCGCAAGCAGCCGGGCGAGAAGGTCATTCCCTCGCTACGGCTGCTCGCGGGCGGTGGCGCGCCGAAGCCGCCGGAGGTCTACCACTCCGTCGTACGGGAGATGGGGGTCCAGCTCACCCACGGCTACGGCATGACCGAGGTGCCGATGATCACGATGGGGGCGCCCGACGACACCGTGGAGAATCTCGCGACGACCGAGGGACGGCCGCCGGACGGGATGGAGATACGGATCGCGGCGGGCGGGGAGGTGCGGTTGCGCGGGGAGGCCGTGTGTCAGGGGTACTTGGACCCGGCGCAGACGGCGGAGGCGTTCGACGGGGACGGTTTCCTGCGGACCGGTGACCTCGGGTTGTTGACCGACACCGGGCATCTGATTCTCACCGGGCGGCTGAAGGACGTGATCATCCGCAAGGGGAGAACATCTCGGCGAAGGAGATCGAGGATCTGCTCGCCGCGCATCCGGACGTCGGGGACGTGGCCGTCGTAGGGCTGCCGGACGCCGAGCGGGGAGTTGGTGTGCGCGGTGGTCGAACAACCGCCGGGGGCCGGGGAGTTGACCCTCGCCGCCGTCACGGACCATCTGCGCGCGGAAGGGCTGTCCGTGCACAAGCTGCCGGAGCGGCTGGAGATCGTGGACGCCCTTCCGCGCAACGAGACCCTGCGCAAAGTGCTCAAGTACAAGCTGCGGGAACGCTATTCGGGGACGGTGAAGTAGCGGGCGAAGGAGGAGACGACCTCCGCCTCGCCGACCTTGCCGTCGCTGTCCGTGTCGAGGGCGTCGGCGGCCATCGCGGCGACGTCGTCCGGCACACCGAGGGCCTTGAGGACGCGCACGGTGTCCGCGATCGTGGCCGAGCCGTCGCCGTCCGGGTCCGCGACGTCGAGGGCCGCGTGCAGGAAGGGGCGGCCGATCTCGGCGAAGCGCTCCGGGTTGTCGCGCAGCCGCTTGACCGCGCCGTTGACGAACTCCTCGCGGCTGACGCGCTGGTCGCCGTCCCGGTCCGCGATGCCGGCCATGCCCTGCCAGAACGCCTCCGCGCCGATGTACAGGGCCTGCCCCTTGTCGGAGCGGGCCGCCGTGCCGAACTCCGCGAGCAGCGCCTTGGCCGCCGAGTTGAAGTCCTCCCGGTCGATGAACCCGTTGCCATCCTGGTCGAAGGTGGCGAACCGGGCCGCGATCCGTCGCTCGTACTCGGTGCTGACCATGTCTTTCGGGCCGCCTTACTCATGTGGGGTGCGCTTGGCAGGGAGCGTACGACGCCGAGGCGGGTCCGGGAGCGGAAAACGACGCTTGTACCAAGACCGGGGAAATTCCGAAACAACGACGTCACGCCGGAAACCGCCGCGTCACGCCGAGAGGGGGTCCGCCTCGTCCTCGGGATCGTCCTCTGTGGCCGTCATCACATCGGGGTAGACGTCGAAGAGGCGCCGCACGCCGAGGGCGCCGAGAACCCGGTTCACATGGGAGCCGTCGACGGCTCCCTGCGCGGGCAGGACCACGCGCAGGTGGCCCTGGCAGGAGCGGATCAGGCGGCGGACGGCGATGAGCATGCCGACCCCGCTGGAGTCGCAGAACAGCACTTCGGAGAGGTCGAGGACCAGGCTGTGCTGCCCCTCGGCCACCACGTCGTGCACCGCCTGGCGCAGCACCGGCGAGGTCACCAGGTCCAGTTCGCCGGACACGAGGAGTACGGACCAGCCGCCGCGCTCGCCGTCGTTCACTTTGAAGGCCACCATCGAGCCTTTCGCTAGCCGGAACTCCCGGAAACCGTCCGGAAACGGAAGCCGTACCTACGCTTCCTTGCAGCGCGGCTGCCCAGCGGCCGTTCCCTGAAACACGGGGGCAGAAACGGAAACGGGCCGGAAGAGGCTTGTTTTAGTCGGCTTCGATCCTGTTCGATCAGATGTGGGCAGGGTAGGCGCAGATCCGCTACCACCTGCGTCGCTTCGGGGGCGTGCAATTGCAGAATGGGGGTGCGCTGTCAGACGTGCCCACTACATTCGAAGACACGGTGAGCGCACGCTTGACTCGGGCACAGGCACGGTGAAGGGGGCCGCATGGCGACGAAGGACGCACCGCCCCGTTGGGACCGCAAGATGCAGCAGCGGCTCGCGCGCGGCGAGGCGGCGGCCCTCGGTGAGCTGTACGACCGCTTCGCGTCCCTCGTGCACTCCCTCGCCCACCGCGTCCTGGGCGACGAGCGCGCGGCCGACGGCGTCACCCGCGAGGTCTTCGCCCACGTCTGGGAGCACCCCGACGCCTACGACCCCAAGCAGGGCCCGCTGCGTTCCTGGGTGGCCGCGCTGACGCACCGGCTCGCCGTGCAGCGGCTGCGGGCCACGGAGACGGCGGCGCTCGCGCGGGAGGGGCGCGAGAGCCGGGGCTCCGCGGAGGAGCTGGAGCGCAAGGTCCGCCGCGCCTCCGTCGCCGCCCGCGCCGACTACATCGTCACGTCCATGCCCGCCCCGCTGCGGGCCGCCCTGACCTCGCCTACTTCCAGCGCCGTGACTACCGCCAGACCGCCGTCGACCTCGGCGTCACCGAGGACGAGGCACGCCGCCGCCTCCGCCTCGGCCTCCAGCTCCTGTCCACCGCCCACGACGCCGGCGCACCGCCGGGAGCGAGGGGTGGCACGTGAGCGACGCGTGGCGGGACGACTTCGACAGCTACGAAAGGCGCGAGGGGTACGACGGGTTCGGTGACGGTGAGGGGGTCGTGCCCGCGCAGGGTGGGGCGGGTGGGTCCGGCAGGCCTGGTGGCCCTGAGCACGGCCGCCCTGTGAACGACGGCTCCGGGAACGGCGGTTCGGTGAACGACGACGGCGACGGCACGCGGGGTGGGCCGGGCGGCAGTGGCGGTTCCGGTGATTCCGGGAGCGGTGAGGGCCCGCGGGAGGGGCCGGTGGCCCCGGCGGCGGGGGTTCGCGGACAGCGGTGCCGCGAGCGGCGACGCGGACGGTGAGCCGCCGCGCATCCCGATGCCCCGGGCCTCCGTGGAGGACAGCGGGCGTCCGCTGCCCGACCTCGACGCGGCCGCCTCCCGGCCCGTGCCGCTGGTGCTGGAGCACCGGGTGCTGAAAGCGTTGCTCGGCGCGTGGGCGCTGGCCGCGTGCTCGGCGGAGAGACGGCTGCCGTGGAGGAACACCTCGGCGAGTGCGGGGCCTGCGCGGACGAGGCGCTGCGGCTGCGCGGTGCGGTGGGCCTGTTGCACCCGGTCGAGCCGCTGGACCTCGACCCCGGGCTGCGGACGCGCGTCCTGACCGGTTCCTTCGACCGGCGGCCACCGCGCATTCCGGTGCCGGAGTGGGCGACGCCGTACGACGCGGAGACGGCGCGGCTGGACGCGCTGCTCCAGGACATAGGTGACGCCGAGTGGCACGCGCCCGTGCGGCTGCGGTGGTTCGACGGCGTGGGGCCGACGAGCCGTCGTACGACCGTCGCCGGGGTGATCGCGCATCTGCTGACCGTCGACGGCCTCGTCGCGGCGGCGCTCGGCCTCGAAGACCCGCTGACCGGGGAGACCGCGAAGCCGTCCACGCCGGCGGCGCGTACCGAGGCGTACTGGAAGTCGTCGCACTTCCCGCCGACCCGGTCCATCCGCTCGCCGTGGCGCGAGCAGAGCCACAACATCGTCCGCACGGTGTCCTTCACCGGCGGCAGCACCGGCGGCAGCACCGGCGGACTGGCCGTGTCCTACGGCGACTTCGAGCTTCCGCTGCGTGACGCGATGCTCGACCGGGCCTTCGAGTGCTGGGTCCACGCGGAGGACATCGCGGAGGCGGTCGACTATCCGTACGAGCCGCCGTCCCCGCGCTATCTGAACCGGATGATCGATCTCGCGGCGCGTATGTTGCCCTCCGCGCTGGCTGTACGGCGTCAGCACGGGTTGGCTTCGCCGGTGAGCGGGCGGCATCTCGTCGGGGCGGGTGAGGCTGGGCGGAGTCTTCGGCTCGAGATCGAGGGGCATGGCGGAGGCGAGTGGCTGATCTCCCTCGACTCGCCCGGCGCGGTGGGGTCGGCCGAGCGGGAAGTCGCCCATATCGCCCTGGACGGCGTCGAGTTCTGCCACCTGGCTGCCGGGCACGTTTCTCCGGAGGAGGCGGCTGCAGGGCAGCTCGGTGACCGGGAGGCGATCCGGGATGTGCTGTTCGCCACGGCGTCGTTGAGCCGGATGTAGGGGTGCGGGTCGGGTTCGGTCTCATCGGAAAGCGCGGGTGAGTGGGGGCTGGTCGCGCAGTTCCCCGCGCCCCCTGAGAGGGTTCCGTTTGCGGGCGGGTGCGGGTAGTTCGTGGTTGCTCGCGCAGTTCCTCGCGCCCCTGAAACTGGGCCGGGGTATCGAAGGGGCGCGGGGAACTGCGCGACCAGCCACAACGCGCCCGCAGCCGTCCCGAAACGCGAACCCCCTCAGGGGCGCGAGGAACCGCGCGCACCTCACAGACACCCCGAACCCGAACCCCTCAGGGGCGCGGGGAACTGCGCGACCGGCCCCCACGCATCCGCCGCCGCCGACGCATCAGCAACCCGGCGCGCTCCTAGGCGAAGACGACCGTGCGGCGGCCGTTCAGGAGGATTCGGCGTTCCGCGTGCCACTTGACCGCTCGCGCCAGCGCCTGGCATTCGACATCGCGGCCGATCGCGACCAACTGGTCCGGGGTGACGTCATGCCCCACCCGCTCGACCTCCTGCTCGATGATCGGCCCCTCGTCGAGGTCGGCGGTGACATAGTGCGCCGTCGCCCCGATCAGCTTCACACCCCGCAGATGAGCCTGGTGATACGGCTTCGCACCCTTGAAGCTCGGCAGGAAGGAGTGGTGGATGTTGATGATCCGCCCACTGAGCGCCTTGCAGAGATCGTCGGAGAGGACCTGCATGTAACGCGCCAGGACGACGAGTTCGACGTTCTCCTCGCGGACCAGGTCGAGCACCCGCGCCTCCGCCTCGGCCTTGTTCTCCTTCGTCACCGGAATGTGGTGGAAGGGAATGTGGTACGACTCCACCAGCTCCGCGAAGTCCGTGTGGTTGGACACCACCGCCGCGATCTCCACCGGCAACGCCCCGATCCGCGCCCGGAACAAGAGGTCGTTCAGACAGTGCCCGAACTTGCTGACCATGAGCACGACCCGCATCCGGTCCGCGGCCCGGTTGATCTGCCAGTCCATGTGGAACGAGTCACCGATCGCCGCGAAACTCGCCCGCAGCTTCTCCGCCGTCACCGGCGGCTCCGCCGAGAAGTGGACGCGCATGAAGAACAGCCCCGTGTCGTGGTCACCGAACTGCTGGCTGTCCTCGATGTTGCACCCGGTCATGAAGAGGTAGCTCGACACGGCGTGCACGATGCCCTGCTTGTCGGGACACGACAGGGTGAGGACGTACTGGTCGGCGTCTGCCGCGGCGGGGATGGACTGCGCGTTCATGCCGGACAGGGTCCCATATCCCCCTGACCAGACACATCGACGTCCGCCACCCGGACCGACCCGCACCGGAGAAACGAACCACGCGCCGAGCAAGGGGCGCGGGGAGCGGGGAGCGGCGCGACCAGCCCCCACGCACCCGCCTCATGGACGAAACCGCACCCGGCGCTAGGCGGACCGCGTCATGATCTGCAGAACCTCAAGCGTCCGCGGCGGCACATCCGGGTCCTCCCCGTCGCTCACCGCCATCCGCACATGCGCGTCCCGCGCCGCCCGCACCGCCTCCGGCCACGCCTGGTGGTCGACGTACGCGGAGACCTGCGCGTCGGGACCCACCTGGTGCATGATCCGCAGGACGCGCAGCACCGCGGTGTCGACGAGCGCCGCCTCCTGGGAGTCGCGGAAGATCGTGCCGACGTACTTCTCGGCGGACCAGTTGTCGAGCCAGGTGTCCTCGACGAGGCGGTAGACGGCGTCGGTGACGTCGCCGTACCCGTCGACACCTGCCAGCCAGACGTTCTGCTGGAACGCCGGGTCGGAGAGCATGTGCAGCGCGGAACGCACGTTGCTGCGCCAGCGCCACCAGGGCATGTCGTTCAGTGGCATGCCGCCCATGGTGGAGGAGCGACGGGGGCGACGGGAAGAGTTCTCCGAACCTTGCACGGTCATCGATCGTACGTTCCTCGTCACACGCACAGGAACACCCCCGTAATTCACCCCCACGTCACCATCCGTTGACTCCGAGTCACTCCTTGGTTAGCGGTGTGGCGGAAGCGTGTGTGGACATGACCGGCAGGCGACGCAACCGCAGCACCTTCCTCCCCACCCTCACCCGGCCCGTCAGAGCAACCGCCCTGTCGGCGGCGGCCCTGGGGGCGTGTGCGTCCCTCCTCGCCGGCTGCGGGGTCATCCCCGGTGTCACGGGGGGCTCGGGGGCGACCCCATCACCGTCATGACGTGGGCGCCGTGGGACACCAGCGCGACCAACAAGCCCGGCATGCCCGCCATGGCGACGGCGTACGCGAAGTGGATCAACAAGCACGGCGGGATCAACGGCCGCAAGCTCAAGGTCCTGACCTGCAACGACCACAACACGAACGTGTCCGCGGCGAAGTGCGCCCGGGAGGCCGTGGCGAAGAACGTCGTCGCGGTCGTCGGTTCCTACAGCGAGTTCAGCGACTCGTTCTTCGCCCCGCTGGAGGGCGCCGGAATCCCCTACATAGGCGGCTACGGCGTCACCACCGAGGAGTTCACCCGCGCCCTGTCCTACCCCGTCAACGGCGGCCAGCCCGCGCTCCTGGCGGGGCTCGGCAAGGAACTCGGCCCGTCCTGCGGCCCGGTCACCCTCGTACGGCCCGACTCCATCGCGGGTGACGACCTGCCCCCGCTGCTCAACGCCGGGCTCGCGGCGGGCGGCCACGCGGCGGCGACCGACCAGCTCGCGGCCGACGACGCGACCGAGTACTCCAGCCAGTCGACACGGGCGCTGGAGAGCGCGACCAGTGGCTCGGGCAAGGAGGGCTGCGTGGTGCCCTCGCTCGGGGACCGGACCGACACCTTCATGGACTCCTTCCGGCGCGACCGCCAGGACTATCCCGCGGTGCACGCCGCGACCGTGCTCGGCAGCGTCGACCAGACCGAGATCAACTCGACGGGCGGGCAGTCCGGGCCGTACGAGGGGTCGTACATCACGGGCTGGTACCCGGTGGCGAGCGACGCGCGCTGGGACCCGATGAAGAAGGCCGTCAACGAGGTGGCCTTCGGCGACAACCGCATCGACCCGGCGGACGCGGGCGTGCAGACCACCTGGATCGCGTACACCGCGTTCAAGGACGTCGTGAACTCGCTCGGCAGCGGCGACATCACCTCCGACACCGTGCGCCGCGCCCTCGACGACGGCGTGAAGGTCAACACGGGCGACCTGACCCCGACCCTCCAGTGGAGCTCCCGCGACGACAACCTCGCGTCGGTCGGCCTGTCCCGCCTGGTGAACGCCAGCGTGACCCTCCAGGTCGTCCGCAAGGGCGTCCTGGTCTCAGCGAAGAAGGGCTTCTTCGACATGACGAGCACGCTGGAGAGCGCGGATCTGGATTAGCGGATCCGGATCTGGATCAGCGGATCTGGATCAGGAGGCCGGCGCGGGCCCCTTCCGAGGGGCCGCGCCCGCCATGCCTCAGAGCTGCGTCGGCTGGCGCTGGGTCAAGCCGTACGTCTTCGCGATCGTGTTCCAGAGGGCCGCGGCCTTGACCTTCTGGTTGCTGGCCACGCCGCTTGCCGCGTTGCCCGCCCCGGTCTGGGCGGTGGTGCGGGCCTGGCCCTTCTTGCAGCCGTGTTTGCCGGCGGCCTGGTCGGCCCAGGTCGCGTAGTGGTTGTCGGCCGAGGCCGACGCCTTCCACGCGTTGGTGAGGGCGGTCGTCAGGGCCGCGTTGTCCGGCAGCTTGTCCACGCTGAGCTGGGACAGCTTGGTCACCAGTTCGCCGCGCTGCTTGGCCGCGTTCCGCAGGTCGGAGGCCGACTCGCCGAGCTTGTTGCAGGCCTTCACATTGCCGACGGCGTTGATCACCGAGGCACGGCTGCTGCCGCTGTCGGCGAGCAACTTGTCCAGGGCCACGGCCTGTTCCTTGGCCGCGTCGGTGCCCGACGACGACGAACCGTCCGTGGCGGCGGACGTCGCGGCCACCGTCTTGTTGTCGTCGCTCTTGCCGCCACCCCCGCTGAGCAGCGCCCCGGCGCCGACCCCGAGGATCGCGATACCGATCCCGACCCCGGCGATCAGCGGCACCCGCGAACGGCGCCCGCCCCGGCCGCCGTCGTCGCCCTGCGCGCCGCGCCGGCCGCCGCCGTCCCCGGGCGGGGCGTACGACGGCTGTGCGTACCCCTGCTGCGCGTACGGGGGTTGACCCTGGCCGTACCCCGGCTGTCCCTGCTGCTCCGCGCGCGGCTGCTGGAAGCGGGGCATCTGCTGGGTGGACCCGGCGGCCTGCTCGCCCCCGGCGTCGCTGCGGAAGAGGTTGTCGAACTCGGCGGGCGGCTGCCGGTCGTCCGGGCCGCCCGGCCGCGCCCCGTACCCGGGAGCGGCACCCTGCGCGGGCACCGGCGGCAGGAACTGCGTGGGCTGCGCGTCGGGGTGCGAGGCCTGCGGCATCGGCCCCGCGGGCACCCTCGGGCGGCAGCGCCCCGGACGTGACGGGCGGCAGGAACTGCGTCGCCCCCTCGTCCATGGGCGCGGCCGGCACCGGCGGCAGGAACTGGGTGGCGCCCTCGTCACCGGGCACGTTGGCCACCGGCGGATGTACTGGGTCGCCCCCTCGTCGGCGGGCGGCAGCGGCGCGCTCGGGAAGGCGGCCGGCAAGGGGCTGGAGGACGGCTGGTGCCCCTCGGAGGCGGAACCGCCGTATCCGTAGCCGTAGTTCTGCGCGCCGCCCTGGGGTATCGCGGGCGGCTGCTCCGCCGCGTAGCCCGCGCCGACGTACCCGGCCGCGGGCTCCTGGGCGTACCCCGACGGGTACTCCTGGGCGTACGACTGCTGCTGCACGCCGTAGGCCGCGTGCTGGGCGCTCTCCTCGGGAAGCGCGCCCGGCTGGCCCGGATGCCGTCCTGGGTGCCCCACGCGGGCTGCTCGGGGCGGCACCCCACTGCTGCTGCTCGCCCCAGCCCGGCGGCGGGGCCGGGCTCTGGTGCTGCTGCTGGTCGTGCTGGTCCGGGCCCCAGGGCCCGCCCCAGGACTGACCGCTGGTCGGGGGTGCTATCGACGGCTGGCCGCCCGACTGCTGGTCACCGCGTCCGCCCGTCATACCCGGCAGGAGGGGTGCGCCTCCGTCGGAGGGCAGCACGATGCCTTCGCGCGCGGGCCGCGCCGAGGGCTCCTCGCCCTGTCCACTCTGCGTCACCGGGACTCCTACGAATGGGGGACCTACGGGATCGTCGGCTCACGCTACCGGGTACCCCGAGCCCGGTGCCACGCAGCACTGGACTGGACCTGCCCTCTTGTGACGGCGGTAACAGTCCCTGACCCGCATCCGCTCCAAGTGCCGCTGTCCGCACTCCTTTCCGCACGGGAGCGGTGTTCACCTGCCGGTCCCCCGCCGTTCACGCGGCGGCCTGCAACTCCATCCGCGCCCCGAACTCCCTTACCACCGGCTCGTCCCGGTACGGCTCGAGCCGCTGCTGGAAGTCGTCGAGGTACTCGGCGCCCCGGTTGGACCGCAGCGAACCGAGCAACTCCACCGCTTTCAGGCCCGTGTTGCAGGCCTGCTCGACCTCGCGCTGCTGCACCTGCGCGCTCGCCAGCAGCACATATCCGATCGCCCGGCGGCGCGCCCGCGACTCCGGGTGCCCGTCCAGCGACTCCTGCGCGCACCGCGCCGCCGCCTCGGCCTGGCCCAGGTCGCGGTGGCAGTGCGCCAACTCGTCGGCGAGATAGGCCTCGTCGAAGTGCCCGATCCATGCCGGGTCGTCACCGGACGACGGATCCGCCGCGTCCAGCGCGCTCACCGCGCGCCCCGACGCGAGCTGCGCGGACCGCGCGTCCCCCATCAGGGCGTGCCCGCGCGCCTCCCGCCGCGTAGAACATCGCCTCGGCCCGCGGGGTCACGCGCCCCCGCGCCCCCTCCTGCGCCGCCCGCGCCAACTGGGCGATCTCACGCGGGTTTCCGAGCTGCGCGGCCAGGTGGCTCATGGACGCGGCGAGCACATAGCCGCCGTATCCCCGGTCCCCCGCCGCCTGCGCGAGCCGCAGCGCCTGGATGTAGTACCGCTGCGCCAGGCCGGGTTGACCGGTGTCGACGGCCATGTACCCGGCGAGTTCCGTCAACCGGGCGACGGCGGCGAAGAGTTCACGCCCCACGGCTTCCCGGTACGACCCCGCCAGCAGCCCGGAGACGACGCTGTTGAGGTAGTGCACGACGACCGGGCGCACATGCCCGCTGCCGTACTGATGGTCCAGGTCGCTCAGCGCCTGGGTCATCGCGCGCACGGCCGCCACGTCGGACTGGCCCACCCTCGGCCCTGCCGCACGCGCGACCTGCGAGTCCGGCGAGGAGATCAGCCAGTCACGGCTCGGCTCGACCAGCGCGGACGCGGCGACCGACGAACCGGACAGGAAGTCCCGTCGCCCCACGTCACTGCGCCACAGCTCACACACCTGCTCGATGGCTCCGAGGACGGTCGGCGAGAACTGCAGGCCCACGCCCGACGCGAGGTTCTTGCCGTTGGCCATGCCGATCTCGTCGATCGTGACCGTACGGCCCAGCTTGCGGCCCAGCGCCTCGGCGATGATCGCCGGCGCCCGCCCTCGCGGCTGCTGTCCCCGCAGCCAACGGGCCACGGACGTCTTGTCGTAGCGCAGGTCGAGACCGTGCTCGGCGCCGCACATGTTGACCCGGCGGGCCAGCCCGGCGTTCGAGCACCCCGCCTCCTGGATGAGCGCCTGCAGCCGTTCGTTCGGCTGCCGCGCGACAAGTGGCCTTGCGGCCATGGCGTACCCCCTGGGAACAACCCCTGAAGCGAAAAGATCCGGCCGTGAAGATCAATGCCCAGCGAACGTGGCGAAAATGCGAAGCATGCGAGGAATGCCGGGGTAAAAGCTGGTGCCCGCCCCACACGTGGCTACCCAGCTACCGCTGTCGTTCCTCCCGCGCGCCCCCGCACATGCCTCCATGCGCCCCAGTTGCGGAATCGATGCCCCTCCCCGCGCGCGCTACGCCCGTAACTCCAGGTGGGTGCGGGAGTTGTGTTGGGCGTGGAAGAGACGATCGCGGGCACCGAAGCCGCTCAGATTCCGAAGCAGCGCGGGGAATCGCTGCTGGAGACAGCCGTACGCTACGCCGAGGAGCGCCACTGGGACGTCATCCCCGGCACCTGGCTGGAAGCCGTCGACGGGGTGCAGCACTGCTCCTGCGGCGACACCGCGTGCGCCGCACCCGGCGCACACCCGGCGCGTGAGGACTGGGCGACACAGGCGACGGGCAGTGCGACGGTCGCGCGCCGGATGTGGCAGAAGCAACCGGCGTCCTCGATTCTGCTGCCCACGGGGCGGACGTTCGACGCGATTTCCGTTCCGGAGAGTTCGGGGTTTCTCGCGCTGGCCCGGATGGAGCGGATGGAACTGACGCTCGGGCCCGTGATGTTGACGCCTGCGCGACGAATGGAGTTCTTCGTGCTGCCAGGAGCTTCGGTGAAGGTGCCGGATCTGGTGCGGCGGATCGGGTGGGCGCCTGCTTCTCTTGATCTGGTGGTGCTGGGTGAGGGTGCGTATGTGGCGGCGCCGCCCACGCGGTTCGGGTCTCGGGGGCTGTGCAGTGGGCCTGTCGGCCGACTGCGGCGAATCGGTGGTTGCCGGATGCGGAGGAGTTGATCTCGCCGCTCGCCTATGCGTGTGGGAGGGATCGGTAGTCGCGCGAGTGCGGGTTCGGTGGGGGCTGGTCGCGCAGTTCCCCGCGCCCCTTGGGTGGGGCACCTGACCGTAGGCTGCACGGCATGACGTCGGCTGTGAGTGTGCGTGGGCTCTGGAAGCGGTTTGGGCAGCAGGTTGCTGTTGCCGGGATCGATCTTGAGCTGCCTGCGGGGAAGTTCATCGGGCTGGTCGGGCCCAATGGAGCCGGGAAGACCACCACCCTCTCCATGGTGACCGGGTTGTTGCGGCCCGATCAGGGGAGCGTCTCGGTGGTCGGGCACGACGTCTGGGCGGATCCCGTGGCCGTGAAGGCGCGGATCGGGGTGTTGCCGGAAGGGCTGCGGCTCTTCGAGCGGCTGTCGGGGCGTGAACTCCTGGCGTACAGCGGGCGGTTGCGGGGGCTGCCCGGTGCCGAGGTCGACAAGCGGGCCACCCAACTCCTCGACGTGCTCGACCTGGCCGGGGCCCAGCACAAGCTGGTCGTCGACTACTCGACCGGTATGCGCAAGAAGATCGGGCTCGCCGCCGCTCTCCTCCACAACCCCGAAGTCCTGTTCCTGGACGAGCCGTTCGAGGGCGTCGACCCGGTCTCCGCGCAGACCATCCGGGGCGTCCTGGAGCGCTACACCGCCTCCGGCGCCACCGTCGTCTTCTCCTCCCACGTGATGGAACTCGTCGAGTCCCTCTGCGACTGGGTCGCCGTCATGGCCGCCGGCCGCATCCGCGCGCAGGGCACGCTCGCCGAGGTCCGCGGTGAATCCCCACGCTCCAGCAGGCGTTCCTCGAACTCGTCGGCGCCGGCGCCCGCGACCACAGTTCCGACCTCGACTGGCTGGGCGGCGGCACCCGATGACCGACACCACGGCACCCGCCTCGATCACCCCGGTCGTCGTCCGCCTGAAGCTGTCCCTGCTCCGCAACGGTCTACGGCAGTCCAACGGCCGCCGGGCCGCGTACGTCGCGTCGGCGGTCGTCGCGCTGCTGATCGCCGCACTCCAGCTGATCGGGCTGGTCGCGCTGCGCGGGGACGCGAGCGCGGTCTCCTTGGTCGTACTCCTCGTCGCGGTACTGGGGTTGGGCTGGGCGGTGATGCCGCTGTTCTTCCCCTCCGGCGACGAGACCCTCGACCCGACTCGCCTGGTGATGCTGCCACTTCGGCCCCAGCCCCTCGTACGGGCGCTGCTGGCGGCCTCGTTGGTGGGCATCGGGCCGGTGTTCACGCTGGTGCTGCTGCTCGGTTCGGTGATCGCGGTCGCACACGGCGCCGCCGCCTACGTCACGGCAGTCGTGGCGGTCGCCCTCGCGCTGCTGATCTGCGTGGCCCTCGCGCGGGCCGTCGCCGCCGCCAACATCCGCCTGCTGACCAGCCGCAAGGGCCGCGACCTCGCGGTGCTGAGCGGGCTGGTGATCGCGGTCGGCGCGCAGCTGGTCAACTTCGGTGTGCAGCACCTCGGTTCGAACGGCCTGTCCCAACTCGACCCGGCGGCCGAGGTGTTGCGCTGGGTGCCACCGGCGACGGCGGTCGGCGCGGTGGACTCCGTGAGCAAGGGTTCCTACGGCCTGGCAGCCGCCCAACTGGTGCTGTCCGTGGCCGCGTTGACAGCCCTGGTCCTCCTCTGGTCCCGCAGCCTGACCAAGCTGATGACGGCACCGGACGGCTCGACGATCCAGTCCGCCGAGCCGGCGGCGAAGGGCAGGGCATCCACAGGAGGCCTCTCCCGCCTCCTCCCCTCGGGCCGCACGGGGACGGTCATGGAACGCAGCCTGCGGTACGTGTGGCGCGACCCCAAGACCAAGGCGGCGTGGGTGACTTCCCTGGCGATCGGTCTGATCGTGCCGGTGTTCAACGCGTTGCAGGGCACGGGCTCGGTCTACTTCGCGTGCTTCGCGGCCGGGATGCTCGGCATCCAGATGTACAACCAGTTCGGCCAGGACACGTCCGCGTTCTGGATGGTCGCGATGACGATCTCCACGACCCGGGACGCCTACGTCGAACTCCGGGCCCGCGCACTGGCGTTGCTGCTGATCACCCTGCCGTACGCGGCGCTCGTGACCATCCTGACGACTGCGCTGCTCGGCGACTGGCACCGGCTCCCCGAGGTCCTCGGCCTCTCCTTCGCCCTCCTCGGCGCGATGCTCGCCACCGGCGCCTGGACCTCGGCCCGCTTCCCCTACTCCATCCCCAGGGCACCCACAAAAACGTCGCCCCCGGCCAGGCCGGCCTCGCCTGGATCTCCATCTTCGGCGGCATGATCTCCGCTGCCCTCCTCTGCTCCCCGTCATCGCCCTCACCATCTGGGCGAACGTCAGCGCGGACGGCGACCAGTGGAGCTGGGTGCTGCTCCCGGTGGGCGCTGCCTACGGAACGGCGATCACCTATGCGGGCCTACGCTTGGCGGCACCGGGCACGGCGAGACGCCTGCCGGAGATCCTCGCAGCTGTAAGCAAGGGATGAGTGGTTTTCCAGGGGCGCGGGGAACTGTGCGACCAGCCACAACGCACCCGCACTCACCAACCAACCGCACCCCCTAGGCGCACCCCTCACACCAGCACCCCATCAAGAAACGGCTCAATAGCAGCCCGCCAAGCGTCAGGCTGGTCGTAGAACACAAGATGCCCCGCGTCACCCACCTCCGCGTACTCCCCCTGGGAAGGACCCGCACCATCTCCTGCGCCTCGGCCCGCCCCAACTCCCCGTCCAGCCCCCGCACCACCAGCGCAGGACACCGCACCTGAGCCAGCTCCTCCCAGTGCGCGTCGTACACCCACGTCTCCCGCGACTTCAGCATCTGCTCGGGCTCGAACACCGGCCGCCACCCGTCGGCAGACTCCTGCATGACCTCGGCGTAGAACTCCCCGGGAGGGATTGGGCCGCTCCACCCACGGATCGTCCTCGCCGAACCACTTGCGGACATCCGCGAGCGTGGCGAAGGGAACGGGCCAGGACTTGAACCAGTCGGCCCACTCCCGCTGCGAGGCCGCGCCCAGCGCCGACGCCCGCATGTCGCAGATGATCAACCCCCGCACCAGATCGGGCCGTTTGGCCGCGAGCTGCCACGCCGTCAGCGCACCCATCGCATGGCCGATGAGGACGACCGGGGCGAGCCCGAGCTGCTCCAGCGCGGCCTCCGCGTCCTCGACGTAGGCCTCGCGGGTGAAGGCCGCCCGCGGCGGCTTCTCGCTGCGGCCGTGGCCGCGCTGGTCGAGTGCGACGGCGCGATGCCGTTCGGAGAGCCAGCGGGCGGTGGACGCCCAGTGCGAGGCACGGCCCATCAGGCCGTGCAGTAAGAGAACTCCGGGTGCTCGCTCGATCTCCCCGACTTGGGCGGGTCCGCGAACTCCCATGCGGCCAGGCGTACGCCGCCTGCTCCGGTCACGTCGATGCGCCGCGCCATTGGTCCTGGCACCCCCTAGCTCCGCACGGACCGCTCGCTCCCGCTTCGAGCCCCCGGTCCTGTGAACCACGCTCTGCCGCTTGTGCCGTTGCTCGGTGCTTGTGTCGCTCCTCTTCTGCCCTCGTTCTTCGCTTCTGACCTCTGCCCTGCTCCCCGCTGCGCGCCGCGTGCCGTGTCTCTTCCTACAGCGCACGCCCCGCGCGTTTCATCCCCCGCAGGTTATCGAATACGAATTCGAAAATGCCGTCCGCGGCCGCAACACCCCTCGTTCGAGTGACCCGGCGCCAGGAATGATCGCCGCCGCCGAGGAGATCTTCAGCGGGGAGCGGACCGCTCGGGGAAAACGGTCCGAGGGGAATGACCTTGAGAGCTCGGGGCTCCGGGTCAGCACAGGGGAGGACAGGCCCCGGCGCCGTGCGGCGCCGGGGCCCTCTCCACGTCTTCGGCACATCCTCCCGCCCCCTCACGGTCATATGCCTCACGCGACAGCCTGGCACGCGAAACGTCCCAGCGCTGCGATTCAGCGCACTGAATCTTGGATTAGCCGGGATCGCCGACGGCCCGCCGCGATGCCACAACTACCCTTCGCGCCCCAGGAGTTGGACGACCCGCAGCTCAGCGCTTGGCGACGAACACGTGCGAGGCGATCTCCGACTCCAGCTCGGCCGCCTCGCCGCCGCTACCCACCAGCACCCCGCCCGCCGACTCCGTCACGCTCACCACCGAGCCGGGCTGCACGCCCGCGCGGCGCAGCGTGTACATCAACTGGGCGTCCGTCTGGATGGGCTCGCCGATCCGCCGTACGACGACGGTCTTGCCGTCGACTCCCGGATCGAGGTCGGCCAGCGAGACCATGCCCTCGTCCAGGAACGGGTCCGCGCCGTCCTTCTCGCCCAGCTCCTCGAGCCCGGGGATCGGGTTGCCGTACGGCGACTCCGTGGGGTGGCGCAGCAGCTCCAGGACGCGGCGCTCCACGGCCTCGCTCATCACGTGCTCCCAGCGGCAGGCCTCGGCGTGCACCTGCTCCCACTCCAGGCCGATCACGTCGACGAGCAGACACTCGGCGAGCCGGTGCTTGCGCATCACGCGGGTGGCGAGCCGGCGGCCCTCGTCGGTCAGCTCCAGGTGGCGGTCGCTGGCCACGGCCACCAGGCCGTCGCGCTCCATGCGCGCCACCGTCTGGCTCACCGTGGGCCCGCTCTGGTCGAGCCGCTCGGCGATGCGGGCGCGCATGGGGACCACACCTTCCTCCTCCAGCTCGAGGATGGTGCGGAGATACATCTCCGTGGTGTCGATCAGTCCGGACATACGTGCCCCTCGATTACCTCTGCCCGAAGCTCGACGGCTCCGCGGCGCGTGCGCTGGCCCTGGACTCAATTCTGACGCATACCACTGACAACCGTGCCGCGCCGCTGAAACGAGCCGGTCACGGCCGCCCTCGGCACCCCTCCCAGGGTGCTCCACGCCTGCTCTGCGGCGGGCTCCGTACGGGCTCCGCGACGGCCCGGATCGCCATGGTCGCCGTATTGACATCCCGATGGTCCAGACCGCACGGTGATCCGCGACACAACCTCACCGAGGAGGCTTCCGCATGAGCGACCGTACGCCGGCCGGCCAGTTCTTCGACGCCGCGATCACCCTGCTCCAGCGGGTCCGCGACGAAGAGGCCGAGCCCGTCCGGGCGGCCGGCACGCTCCTCGCGGACACCGTGGCCGGGGGCGGGCGCCTGTTCGCGTTCGGCGCCGGGCACTCCTCCCTCGCGGCCCAGGACGTCGTCTACCGCGCGGGCGGGCTCGCGCTGATGAACCTGCTCACGGTCCCCGGAGTCGTCGGGGTCGACGTCATGCCCGCCACGCTGGGCTCCGCCCTGGAGCGCGTCGACGGCCTCGCGAGCGTGGTCCTGGAGACCTCGCCGCTGCGCGAGGGCGACGCCCTGGTGATCATCTCGCTGTCCGGGCGGAACGCGCTCCCCGTGGAGATGGCCATGAAGGCCCGCTCCCTGGGTGTACGGGTCATCGGCGTGACGTCGGTGGCGTACGCCTCGGAGACGACCTCGCGGCACACCTCGGGGACGTACCTCAAGGACCACTGCGACGTCGTCCTCGACTCGAAGATCGCGATCGGCGACGCGGAACTCACCCTCGACACCATCCCGGCCCCCTTCGCCCCCGCCTCCACGGCCGTCACCACGGCCCTCCTCCAGGCGGTCATGGCAACGGCGGCAGCGACCCTGGCCGACCGCGGCATCGAGCCGCCCCTGCTGCGCTCCGGGAACGTCGACGGCGGCCACGAGTGGAACGGCCGCGTCTTCGAGGAGTACCGCGACCGGATCTTCTACCAGTACTGAGCAGCCCCTTCTACGGCCGCCGGCCCGGCAGCCCGCTCAGTTCTCGCCGACCTGCTCCGCCAGATCCAGCGCCGTCGCGATCCGTACGGCGACGTCCTCGGCGTAGATCGAGTCGGACCGTTCGAACTGGCTGCGCCCCGCGCCCCGTAGGAACGTCACGACGCCCAGGGTTCGCCCCGGCTGCGCAGGACCGCGCACAGGGCGTGCACGGCGTCCGTGGGCCACTGGCGGACGCGGGCCCACTCGCGGGCCTGCTCGGGCGGGGCGGTGCCGATGCTGGCCCGTACGGAGCCGACGCGTTCGACGCACTGGAGGGCGGGGTGGCCCTCTCCGTAGCGCACGGGCAGACCGGCCGCGCCGGTGAGGGGAGGCTGGGGCCGGGGGCTCCCGTGGGCGTGGCGGCGACGCGGATGAGGCGTACGGCTGTCGTGCCACTCCGTAGGCCGTCACCATCGTTCAACGATCCGCCCGCGACCCGGTCGACAAGGGCATGGTCGGCGAAGCCGGCGAGGGCGAAGTCGAGGTGGACGGTCGCCGCGTCGCGCGGGTCCTCGCACTCGGCGGCGGCGCGGGCGGCGCGGTGGAGCTGCTGGGCGCGGAAGCGGAGCAACGAGGCTTCCTGTTCGAGCTGTTTGGCCTCGGTGACGTCCTGGAAGAGCCAGCCGACGCCGAGCGGCACGGGTTCCTCGGTGAGCGGCGACGCCAGCCGCAGGAAGCCGCTGCGCCAGCAGCGCCGCAGGTTGCCCTCCGGGGTCCGTACGCTCACCCAGATCTCCGCGGGCGCGGGGGCGCGCCCTCGGCGAGCACGTGGGTGAGGGCGGCCTCCAGCTCCTCGACGCCCTGGGCGAGCAGTTCGCCGAGGGGCCGGCCGAGGACGGAGGTGCGCCCGGTGCCGAGCGCCCGCGCGGCATGCGAGTTGACGACGGCGGGCCGCAGGTCGGCATCGACCAGGACCACGCCCCAGGAGGCGTCCTCGAAGAGGGCCTCGCTCAAGGCGATCGACCGCTCCAGGTCGATCTGGGCATGCACTTCACTGAAGGCGCAGTACACCCCGGCGGGCTTCCCGTCGGGCCCGCGCACGGCGGCGGACTGGGTCCGCACCAGGACGCGCCCGCCGTCCTTCGTGAGGAGGGCGAACTCGTTGACCTGCCGCCCGGGGCCCGCATCGCGGACATCAGCCGCGCCTCGACCTCCTCGGCGTCCGCCGTGCGTACGGCCCACCCGGCCAGCCCGTGCCGCCCGACGGCCTCGGCGGCGGTCCAGCCGAGGATGCGCTCCGCCTCGCGGTTCCAGTGCGTCAGCACTCCGTCCGCGTCGAAGGCACACAGTGCCGCGTCCATGCCGTCCAGCAACGCGGCCAACAGATCCGACCCACCGACACCCTCGGGCCCGCCGTCCCGCTCGGGCTCGTCGGGACCCAACTCGTCGGTGGTCCCACTACGCCGGGAAGCACTCACCTGGACCCCCTGCAGGCTGCGTCCGCGGACGCGACGCGTCGGTTCACTCACTCCCTCTCATTCAACTCGAACGTGACGCAGCACACACAGAGTTCCCGCAAGATTGAAGGAATCGTTGTACGACGGCAAACCGTCCCTACGCCAGTCGCATAGTGATCCACAAGTCGCTCTCACCGTCCAGCACATACCGCTCGGTCTCCACGAACCCCGGCCCTCCGCGAACCGCACGCCGTCGGTGTTGGCGGCCAGGAGGACGGTCTCGACCGCGCCGGCGCCGAGCGCACGCGCGCGTGCGAGGCCGTTTTCGTAGAGGGCGGTCCCGTGGCCCTGCCGTCGGAACGGGGGCAGCACGCGCGCGATGACGGTCGCCACCGCGTCCTCCCCCTCCGGGGGCCGCACGGTGGAGCACCCCACGAGGGTGTCCCCCAGGTACGCGTTCTCCAGCCGGTTCCGCCCGCTCCGCTCGCGGACCTCGCCGAGGTCCATCGCGGCGGGCGGCACGATGAGGTTGTGGACGTGGCGCCAGTCCTGGAGCGCGCGCTCCGCGTCCGGTTCCACCAGCTCGATGCGCAGGTCGGTCATGGGCCGGAACCTAGGTGACCAGCGGGTTCGCGTCCAGTGTGTTCAAGGCTCGTAAAAGCGGTTGATCCCGCGGCGGAGGGTTCTTAGGGTGGCGGTACTTCGGAAAGGAGGTGGTTCGGCAGATGTATGGAAACCGGACGGAAGAGGTGGCTGCGGGCTAGTGGCCCGCCGTCGTACTCGGTTCGGCGCCGGACCAGCGTGTGAGAGTTGCACGCAACCGGCCTAACCCAACGCAGTCACCCGACCCGCGAGCTCGCCGGTACGTCCGGCCGGCTCCCCGCCGTCAGGCGGAGGGACCCTGAGCTCGCGGGTCGCTGCGTTCTCCCGGGCCGCATCTCAGGGGCTCAGGCGCTCCACGTGCCAGCTCCCGGAGGGCTGCGCGGTGTAGCGCAGACGGTCGTGGAGGCGGTTCTCCCGGCCCTGCCAGAACTCGACCGTCTGAGGGGCGATGCGGAAACCGCCCCAGTGCGGGGGCACCGGCACCTGTTCGCCCTCGGGATAGCGGGCTTCCAACTCCTCGTACGACGACTCCAGTTCGGCCCGTGAGGGGATCACCGACGACTGGGTGCTGGCCCAGGCGCCGAGCTGGGAGCCGTGCGGGCGGGTGCGGAAGTACGCGGCGGTCTCGTCGCGTCCGGTGCGGCGGGCGATGCCGGTGACCAGGACCTGGCGGGCCATCGGGTGCCAGGGGAAGAGCAGCGAGACGTAGGGGTTGGCGCCGAGTTCGCGGGCCTTGCGGGAGTCGTAGTTCGTGTAGAAGACGAAGCCCTGGTCGTCGTAGTGCTTCATCAGGACCGTGCGCGAACTGGGGCGTCCGTCGGCGTCGGCGGTGGAGACGACCATCGCGTTCGGCTCGTAGACGAGTTCCTGCACGACGGCTTCCTCGAACCAGCGGCCGAACTGTTCCATCGGGGCGCCGGCCAGCTCCTTCTCGTCGAGGCCTGCCACGCGGTACTGCTTGCGCATGGCGGCGGGGTCGAGGCGGGGATCACGGTCGGCGGTGGCATCGCGGTCGGTCACGCGGTCATCCTGCCGTACGACGCCTCAAGGCCGGGTACGGTCCCGCACGTTCTGGTGGCACTGAGTGCCGTACACCCTCCCCTTGTGTGGCACTCGGCGTTATGGTGCTGATGTCTCTACCTTCGGCCCGCGAGTCCCCCGCGACCGTGGAGCCACAGCATGAGGAGCCGCCTGATGTCCGACTTCGACCCCTCCTTTGTACCCGGACTCGAAGGAGTCGTCGCGTTCGAGACGGAGATCGCCGAACCGGACAAGGAGGGCGGCGCCCTGCGGTACCGGGGCGTCGACATCGAGGATCTGGTCGGTCACGTCTCGTTCGGCAACGTCTGGGGGCTGCTCGTCGACGGCGCCTTCAACCCCGGGCTGCCGGCCGCCGAGCCGTTCCCGATCCCGGTGCACTCCGGGGACATCCGGGTCGACGTCCAGTCCGCGCTGGCCATGCTGGCGCCCGTGTGGGGCCTCAAGCCGCTCCTCGACATCGACGAGCAGCAGGCCCGCGACGACCTCGCCCGGGCGGCCGTGATGGCGCTGTCGTACGTCGCGCAGTCCGCGCGCGGGCAGGGGCGGGCGATGGTGCCGCAGAGCGAGATCGACAAGGCGCAGTCGGTCGTCGAGCGGTTCATGATCCGGTGGCGCGGGAGCCGGATCCGAAGCATGTGGCTGCCGTGGACGCGTACTGGACGTCCGCCGCGGAGCACGGGATGAACGCGTCCACGTTCACGGCTCGGGTCATCGCCTCCACCGGGGCCGACGTCGCTGCCGCGCTGTCCGGTGCGGTGGGTGCGATGTCCGGGCCGCTGCATGGGGTGCGCCCTCCCGGGTGCTCGGGATGATCGAGGAGATCGAGCGGACCGGGGATGCGGAGGCGTATGTCCGGCAGGCGCTCGACAAGGGTGAGCGGTTGATGGGGTTCGGGCACCGGGTGTACCGGGCCGAGGATCCTCGGGCTCGTGTACTGCGGCGTACCGCGCGGGAGTTGGGGGCGCCGCGGTTCGAGATCGCCGAGGCGTTGGAGAAGGCGGCGCTTGCGGAGTTGCATGCGCGGCGGCCTGATCGGGTGCTCGCGACCAACGTCGAGTTCTGGGCGGCGATCGTGCTGGACTTCGCTGAGGTGCCGGCGCACATGTTCACGTCGATGTTCACGTGTGCGCGTACGGCGGGGTGGTCGGCGCACATCCTTGAGCAGAAGCGGACGGGGCGGCTCGTGCGGCCGTCCGCGAGGTATGTGGGGCCGGAGACTCGTGGGCCTCAGTCGATCGTCGGGTACGAGGATATCGCCCACTGATCAGGGAGGGCTTGGGCGCGTGGGCGACGACTGCGGGCCGTGTGTGGCTGGTGGCGCCCACGCGGCGGAGCCGCACATCGATACAGCCCCGCGCCCCTGAGGGCCTCACCCCAGGGCGTGTTCCAGGAGGGCGGCCCATTGGGCTACCACCCTCTCTCGCCTGGCCCTGTCGTCTGTGAGCAGGTTGGCCAGGCCCAAGCCCCTTGCCATGTCCAGGAAGCCCTGGACTGTTTCTCTTACGCCGGGGTGGGACTCGTCCGCGGTCAGGAGCTCTACGGCGATGCGGTGGGTCTCGCGGCCTACCTTTGCCTCCAACTCTGTTACCTGGGGGCGGAGTTGGTCCTCGTTGGAAGCGGCAACCCATAGGTGGAGAGCGGCCCGGAACAAGGGGCCCGTGTAGAGGTCGACCAGGGCTTCGAGTACTGCGTGGCGGTCTGTCGCGCCCTCGGGGAACAGGGCGCAGAGGGCCGTGGAGCGTTCCTCGGCCACGTACTCGACGGCTGCCGTGAAGAGGTCCTCGCGGGTCGGGAAGTGGTGCTGGGCGGCGCCTCGAGAGACGCCGGCGCGTTCGGCGACGACGGAGACCGTGGAGCCCGCCCAGCCGTGTTCGGCGAGGCAGGACACGGCGGCTTCCAGGAGGCGCTGGCGGGTGGCCCGGCTGCGGTCCTGCTTGGGTCTGCGGTCGACCGCGCCCGGCGCCGTCGTCGCGCTCACACCACCCATGCGGGATCCCGTCGTTCGAGGAATGCTGTCATCCCCTCGCGGGCCTGCGTGGAGCCGAACAGCCGTGCCGAGAGCGCGGTCAGGTCGGCCGCGTCCCGGTCGAAGGTCTCCAGCACCCTAGCCGTGAGCAGCCGTTTCGTCTCGGCCAGGGCCTCGGGAGCGGACCGGCGCAGGCCGTCGAGGATCGGTGCCAGTACCTCGTCCACGTCCTCCCCCCGCCGCCGTCAGCAGACCCGTACGGGTCGCCTCCGTCGCGTCGAAGCGCTCGCCGGTGAGGTAGTAGCGGGCCAGTGCGCGCGGGTCCGTGCGCGGCAGCAGGGGGAGGGAGATCACCGCCGGGGCCACCCGATGCGTACCTCCGTGAACGCGAAGGGCCCGATGCGGTCGAGGCCGCCACCATGTCGCAGGCCGCCAACAGGCCTACGCCGCCTGCCCTCACGTGGCCTGTCACCCGGGCGACGACCGGTTTGGGGAGTTCGACGATCTGGCGGAGCAGGGCCACCAGTGACTCCGGGGGCGGGGGTCCCGTAGGTCAGCGCCCGCGCAGAAGGTGTTGCCGGTGTGGGTGAGGACGATCGCGCGTACGTCGGCGTCCTTCGCGCAGTCCGTGAGCGCGTCCGCCAACTCGCCCACCAGGGACGCCGACAGCGCGTTCCTGCTCTCCGGTGCGTCGAGGCTCAGGGTCTCGACGGCACGTGTGCGGGTACGTCCGATCAGGGTCATGCGCGGCCTCGCAGTTCCCGGCGGAGGATCTTGCCGGAGGCGGCTCGGGGACGGTGTCGATGAAGGTGACGACGCGGACGCGTTTGTACGGGGCGACGCGTTCGGCGACGTACATCAGGACCTCGCTCTGCGAGAGGTCCAGGGCTGTCTGCTGGCGGACCACATAGGCGTGCGGTACCTCGTTGTTGTCGTCGTTGTACTCGCCCACGACCGCCGCGTCGGCGATGCCGGGGTGGGTGAGCAGGAGGGCCTCGAGTTCGGCGGGGGCCACCTGGAAGCCCTTGTACTTGATGAGTTCCTTCACCCGGTCGACGACGAACAGCCAGCCGCCGTCGTCCACATGGCCGACGTCCCCGGTGTGCAGCCAGCCGTCCGGGTCGATCATCGCGGCGGTCTCGTCGGGGCGGCCGAGGTAGCCCTTCATCACCTGGGGCCCGCGGATGAGGAGTTCGCCCGCCTCGCCGATGCCGAGGTCCTTGTCGGGGTCGTCGAGGGAGACGACCCGCATCTCGGTGCCGGCGATGAGCTTGCCGACGGTTCCGGGGGCGCGGTCGGCATGTCCCGTACGGGGACCACGTGGGTGCCCGGGGACAGTTCCGTCATGCCGTACGCCTGGCCCACGGGCGGCAGGCCCAGGCGCCGTGAGCAGGCGGCGGCGAGGTTCGCGTCGAGGGGGCGGCGGCGCTGATGATGTACTTGAGCGAGGAGAGGTCGTACTGCGCGACCGCCGGGTGCTTGGCGAGGGCCAGGACGATCGGCGGGGCCACGTACAGGCCGGTGATGCGGTGGTTCTCGATGGCCGCGAGGAAGGTCTCCAGGTCGAAGCGCGGGAGGACCACGACCGCCGCGCCCTGCCTCAGGGGGCGTTCATCAGGGCCGTCAGACCGTAGATGTGGAAGAAGGGCAGCACGGCGAGGATGCGGTCGCCGGGGCCGGTGGGGACGGCGGGCTCCAACTGGGCCAGGTTCGTTGCTATTTGACGGTGGGTGAGCATCACGCCCTTGGGGGTGCCCGTCGTGCCCGAGGAGTACGGGAGGGCCGCCACGTCCGTCACCGGGTCGATGTCGACGACCGGCTCGTGGGCCGTGGAACCGAGCATGTCGGCGAGGGAACGGTGACCCGGCGCGCTGTCGCAGACGAATATCTCCTTGATGTCGCCCGCCAGTTCGGCCGCCCGGCGGGCCGCGGCCAGGAGCGGCGACAGGGTGACGATCCAGCGGGCCGCGGAGTCACGCAGCTGCTTGGCGAACTCCTGCGGCGTGGCGAGCGGGTGCACCGTCGTGACGGAGGCACCCGCGCGCGTCGCGGCGTAGAACGCCAGCGGAAAAGCGACCGTGTTGGGGCTGTGCAGGGCGAGCACGTCCCCTTGCGCACCCCCGCGTCGGCGAGCCCGGCCGCGATCCGCCGGTGGAACGCGTCGAGTTGGGTGTACGTGAGCGTGGCGCCGTCCGTGCCGTCGACCAGCGCGGGTTCGTCCCCGAACTCCGCCGCCCGGGCCAGCACCGCGTCATGGATGGGGAGTTCTACGGCCGGAACGTCTGCGTACTCGCTGCGGAACATGGTTCCTCCTGGCGCGGACTGGCGCGGGCCTGTACCGGCTTGGGACTAGTACGACTTGGGCAGGCCCAGGGTCTGGTGGGAGACGTAGTTGAGAATCATCTCCCGGCTCACCGGAGCGATACGAGCCACGCGCGCGGCAGTTATCAACGAGGCGAGGCCGAACTCGCGCGTGAGGCCGTTGCCGCCGAGGGTGTGCACGGACTGGTCGACGGCCCGCACGCACGCCTCACCGGCGGCGTACTTGGCCATGTTGGCGGCCTCGCCCGCACCGACGTCGTCACCGGCGTCGTAGAGGTACGCGGCCTTCTGCATCATCAGGCGGGCGAGTTCGAGGTCGATGTGGGCCTGGGCGAGGGGGTGCGCGATCGCCTGGTGGGCGCCGATCGGGGCGTCCCACACGGTGCGGTCGCGGGCGTACTCGATCGCTCGGGCCAGTGCGTAGCGGCCCATGCCGATCGCGAAGGCGGCGGTCATGATGCGTTCGGGGTTGAGACCGGCGAAGAGTTGCAGCAGGCCTGCGTCCTCGTCTCCGACCAGGGCGTCCGCCGGGAGTCGTACGTCGTCCAGGGTCAGCTCGAACTGCTTCTCCGACGCCTGGAGTTCCATGTCTATCCGGCGGCGGGTGAAGCCCTGTGCGTCTCGCGGGACGATGAACAGGCAGGGCTTGAGGCGGCCTGTTCGGGAGTCTTCGGTGCGGCCGACTATGAGGGTCGCGTCGGCCAGGTCCACGCCGGAGATGAAGACCTTGCGGCCGGTGAGGAGCCAGTCCGTGCCGTCTTTTCTCGCCGTGGTGGTGATGCGGTGGCTGTTGGAGCCCGCGTCCGGTTCTGTGATGCCGAAGGCCATCGTTCGGGTGCCGTCGGCCAACGCGGGGAGCCACGTCTGTTTTTGGGCCTCCGTGCCGAAGCGGGCGATGACCGTTCCGCAGATCGCCGGGGACACGACCATCATCAGCAGGGGGCAGCCGGCCGCGCCCAACTCCTCCAGGACGATGGAGAGTTCGGAGATGCCGCCGCCTCCGCCGCCGTATGCCTCCGGCAGGTTGACGCCGAGATAGCCCAGCTTGGCCGCGTCGGACCAGAGTTGCCCTCTGTCGTAGTCGCGGCCGTGGCGTTTGCCGAGGGCGGAGACGGCTTGGCGTAGGGACTTGTGTTCTTCGGATTCGGTGGTGGGCATGTGGCTCCTTCGTCGTGGCTGGTCGCGCTCGCGCGGCGGTAGCCGCATGTCGACACGGTCCCGCGCCCCTTTCAGGTGGGCTCTACTACCGCCAAGAGAGCTCCGACCTGTACCTGGTGACCCAAACCGGCATGGAGGACCGTGAGTCTGCCCGTTACCGGGGCTGTGATCTTGTGTTCCATCTTCATCGCCTCCAGCCACAACAAGGGGGCACCTGCTGCTACTTGGGCTCCTACCGTCAGGCCCTCGGCGACTCTCACCACCGTGCCCGGCATGGGGGCGATGAGGGACCCCGGGGCCAACTGGGCTGTCGGATCCGGGAAGCGAGGCAGGGCTGTCAGGGTCGTCGCGTTGACGTACACCTGGCCGTCGCCGTAGGTCGCAACCTCGAACTTCCTCTGCACACCGTCAACTTCGAGTACGACGAGGCGCGCATCGGCGTGTACTACGCGCACCCCGTCCGCCGTCAGGCCCGTCCTCGTGTGGCGGTACTGGACCTCGTACTCCTCGCCTGCCATGGCGTAGCGCTTCAGTTGGGGCTGGGACGGCACGTTGCGCCAGGCTCCTCCGAAGCGGGAGCGGGCGTGGCTGTCGGCCAGGGCCGCGGCGAGGGGGCGTGCGGGTCGGGGTCCGGTGGGTGAGGTCCGGGAGGTGGCGGTCGTAGAAGCCCGTGTCCATGTGGGCCGTCGTGAACTCCTTGTGGCGCAGGGAGTTCACGAGGAGGGCGCGGTTGGTGACCGGGCCGTGGATCGTCGCCCGGTCCAGGGCTCCGGCGAGTTTGCGGAGGGCCTCGGCGCGGGTGGGGGCGTGGGCTACGACCTTGGCGAGCATGGGGTCGTAGTGGACGCCGATCCCGTCGCCGTCGGTGTAACCCGTGTCCAGGCGGACGCCGTTGGGAACGGCGAGGCGGTGCAGGGTGCCGGTCTGGGGGTCCAGTCGGTGGCCGGGTCCTCGGCGTAGAGGCGGGCCTCCACGGCGTGGCCTTGCGGGCGCGGGGGTCGCTCTCAAGGGCTCGCCCTCCGCCACGCGTAGTTGCAGGGCCACCAGGTCGATGCCGAACACGGCTTCTGTGACGGGGTGTTCGACCTGGAGGCGGGTGTTCATCTCCAGGAAGTGGGCCTTGTTGTCCGGGGAGATGAGGAACTCGACGGTTCCGGCGCCCTCGTAGGCGACTGCGCGGGCGGCCCGGATGGCCAAGTCGCTCAGCTCTTGCGCCAGTTGGTCGGTGAGGCCCGGTGCCGGGGACTCCTCGATCACCTTCTGGTGACGGCGTTGGAGGGAGCAGTCCCGGGTGCCGAGGGACCAGACGGTGCCGTGGGTGTCGGCGAGGATCTGCACCTCGACGTGTCGGCCGCCCTCGACGTACGGCTCGACGAAGACCTCGCCGTCGCCGAAGGCACTGGTCGCCTCGGCTCGGGCTGCTGCCGTCAACTCAGCTTCCAAATCCGCTAGTTGGCGTACGACTCGCATGCCGCGTCCGCCACCGCCCGCCGCCGCCTTCACCAGGACCGGTAGGTCGTTCTCGGTGACACGGTCCAGGGAGGGGATGCCCATGAGTTCCTTGGCGCGGGTCTTGGAGGCCATGGCCTCGATCGCCTCGGGCGGGGGGCCGATCCAGACCAGGCCGGCGGCCAGGACGGCGCGGGCGAAGTCGGCGTTCTCGGAGAGGAAGCCGTAGCCGGGGTGGACGGCGTCGGCGCCTGCCGCGACGGCCGCCTTCACGATCAACTCCCCCGCAGATAGGTCTCCTGGGGTGTCGACCCCGGCAGCCGTACCGCCGCGTCGGCCAGGCGTGTGTGCAGCGCGTGCTCGTCGGCGTCCGAGTGCACGGCGACCGTACGGATGCCCAGCTCACGGCAGGTACGGAAGACCCGGCAGGCGATCTCGCCCCGGTTGGCGACCAGTACTGTCGAAATCACGTGATCCCTCACATCCGGAAGACGCCGAAGCCACCGCGCGCGCCCTCGTAGGGCGCGGTGTGGATGGCGGACAGACACAGGCCGAGGACGGTGCGGGTGTCGCGCGGGTCGATGACGCCGTCGTCGTACAGCCGCCCCGACAGGAACTTCGGCAGGGACTCGGACTCGATCTGCTGCTCCACCATGGCGCGCAGCGCGGCGTCCGCGTCCTCGTCGTAGGGCTGCCCCTTCGCCACGGCCGACTGCCGGGCGACGATCGAGAGCACCCCGGCGAGCTGCTGGGGGCCCATGACGGCGGACTTGGCGCTGGGCCAGGCGAACAGGAAGCGGGGGTCGTAGGCGCGACCGCACATGCCGTAGTGCCCGGCGCCGTACGAGGCACCCATGAGGACGGAGAGGTGCGGTACGCGGCTGTTGCTGACGGCGTTGATCATCATCGCGCCGTGTTTGATGATGCCGCCCTGCTCGTACTCCTTGCCGACCATGTAGCCGGTGGTGTTGTGCAGGAACAGCAGCGGGATGTCGCGCTGGTTGGCCAACTGGATGAACTGGGCGGCCTTTTGGGACTCCTGGCTGAAGAGGACCCCTTGGGCGTTGGCGAGGACGCCGACGGGATAGCCGTGCAGGGTGGCCCAGCCGGTGACGAGGCTCGTGCCGTAGAGGGGCTTGAACTCGTCGAAGTCGGAGGCGTCGACGAGGCGGGCGACGACCTCGCGGGGATCGAAGGGGGTCTTCAGGTCCCCGGGACGATGCCGAGCAGCTCGTCCTCGTCATACTTGGGGGCTCGGCCGGACCCGGATCGCCGTACGCCTTGCGGTGGTTGAGGCGGGCGACGACGCGGCGGGCCTGCCGCAGCGCGTCCTGCTCGTCCACGGCGAAGTGGTCCGCGAGGCCCGAGACGCGCGCGTGCATCTCGGCGCCGCCGAGGGACTCGTCGTCGCTCTCCTCGCCGGTGGCCATCTTCACGAGGGGCGGCCCGCCGAGGAAGACCTTCGCGCGTTCCTTGACCATGATCACGTGGTCGGACATGCCGGGGATGTAGGCGCCGCCCGCGGTGGAGTTGCCGAAGACGACGGCGATCGTCGGGATGCCGGCGGCCGAAAGCCGGGTCAGATCACGGAAGATGGCGCCACCCGGGATGAAGATCTCCTTCTGGGAGGGCAGATCGGCACCCCGGACTCGACGAGGCTGATGCAGGGCAGCCGGTTGGCGAGGGCGATGTCATTGGCCCGCAGGGCCTTCTTCAGCGACCAGGGATTGCTGGCTCCGCCGCGCACGGTCGGGTCGTTGGCGGTGATCAGGCACTCCACGCCTTCGACCACCCCGATGCCGGTGACGAGGGAGGCGCCGACCGCGTAGTCGCTGCCCCAGGCGGCGAGCGGGGGAGAGTTCGAGGAAGGGCGTGTCGGGATCGAGGAGCAGTTCGATGCGCTCGCGGGCGAGCAACTTGCCGCGCTTGCGGTGCCGTTCGACGTACTTCGGCCCGCCGCCCGCGAGGGCCTTCGCGTGCTCGGCGTCGAGGTCGGCGAGCTTGGCGAGCATGGCCTCGCGATGGGCGGCGTAGTCGGGACCGTTGGTGTCCAAGGCGGTCGGGAGGACGGTCACAGGAGGACCTCCGGTATGTCCAGACGACGGGACCGCAGCCACTCCCCAAGGGCCTTGGCCTGCGGATCGAAACGATGCTGAGCGGCGACACCCTCGCCGAGGATCCCGACGACGACGAAGTTGAGGGCGCGGAGGTTGGGCAGCACATGCCGGGCCACCTCCAACTCGGCGGTCTCCGGCAGCAGTTGCTTGAACCGCTCGACGGTCAGCGCATGGGCGAGCCAGCGCCACGCCTCATCCGTACGCGCCCAGACCCCCACGTTGGCGTTGCCTCCCTTGTCCCCGCTACGGGCCCCGGCGACCAGACCGAGGGGCGCCCGCGCCGTGGGCCCGTCCGGCGGAGGCTCGGGGAGGGCCGGCTCAGGAACGTCGTCCAGTACGAGGGGTGTCGTGGGGCGGGGCCACAGCAATCCGGCGCCCGTCGTGGAGGACGGCCACATGGTCGACGGCGCCATGGGGACATACACGTCATCGAAGACGCCATAGGGCGCTCCCTTTCCAGGTGGGGTCAGCACATGGAAGCCGGGGTAGCTGGCGAGCGCGAGTTCGACGGCGGCGGCGCTCAGGACCGCCCGACGACATCCTGATCGGCGTCCCGCACGACGAGCCGCAGCAGCGCGCTGGCGGTCTCCTCGGTGGGGGCATCGGCGTGATCGGTCCGGGCGAGATCCCAACGGACGCTGGACGGCCGCGACTTGGCCTCGCGGAGCACGAGGTCCAGCTGCTCCCGCACGAGAGTGGCCTTGCGCTCGATGTCCAGCCCCGTGAGCACGAAGGTGACCTCGTTGCGGAACCCGCCCAGCCGGTTGAGCCCGACCTTGAGGGTCGCGGGGGCGCTTCCCCGCGCACCCCTTCGATCCGAACCCGATCCTCACCGTCCGCCCCGATCCGGACGGTGTCGAGCCGAGCGGTGACGTCGGGTCCGGCGTACCGGGCGCCGTGCGTCTCGTAGAGGAGCTGGGCGGTGACGGTGCCGACGTCGACAACTCCCCCTGTACCGGGGTGCTTTGTGACGACGGACGAGCCGTCCTCGTACACCTCGGCGAGCGGGAAGCCGGGCCGCCGAAGCTTCTCGGGCGGGTGCTCGGTGAAGAAGGCGTAGTTGCCACCGGTCGCCTGGGTCCCGCACTCCAGCACATGCCCGGCGACGACGGCACCCGCGAGCCGGTCGTACTCCTCGGCCCCCACCCGAAGTGCGCGGCAGCGGGCCCGGTGACGAGCGCGGCGTCGGTCACTCGCCCGGTGACCACGACGTCGGCCCCCGCCTCAAGACAGGCGGCGATCCCGAACCCCGAGGTAGGCATGCGCGGCCAGGGCATCCGGATACCGAGCGCCGAGATCGTCCCCCTCGACATGCGCGACGCGCACGGGAACCCCGAGCCGACCGGCCAACTTCCGTACGGCGTCGGCGAGTCCGGCGGGGTTCAGCCCCGGCGTTGGTGACGATCCGCACCCCACGCTCATGGGCGAGCCCGAGACACTCCTCCAACTGCTTGAGGAAGGTACGGGCATACCCGGCGCCGGGGTCCTTCAGCCGGTCCCGCCCGAGGATGAGCATGGTCAACTCGGCGAGATAGTCACCGGTGAGGACGTCCAGCTGTCCCCGGTGAGCATCTCGCGCAGGGCGTCGAACCGGTCGCCGTAGAAACCGGAGGCGTTCCCGATCCGAAGAGGGGCGACGGTGGAGGTCATGGCCTCTCCCCTTCGGCGGTCGTCCGGTACCGGCCGGCCCCGCGAAGGCCTGAGCGATGTCGAGCCACCGGTCGGCGTCGGGCCCCACCGCCTCCACGGCGAGGTCGGCGCGGTGCGCGCGCTGGGTGACGAGGAGACAGAAGTCCAGAGCGGGGCCGGTGACGCGCTGCGGAGCGTCCTCGGGGCCGTAGCTCCACAACTCCCCGACGGGGCGCGGAGTTCGATCCGGAACTCCTCGCCCGGCGCGGGAAGCCCACGCACACCGAAGGCGAAGTCCCGGGCCCGCACCCCGATACGCACCACATGCCGAAGCCGATCCGTAGGGGGCCGCACCACGCCCACCGCATCGGCGACATCCTGCCCGTGGGCCCAGGTCTCCATAAGGCGCCCGGTTGCCATGGACGCACCTGACATGGGCGGTCCGTACCACGGGAATCGAGCCCCCGTGGGGCGGCATACAGGGCGTCCAGCAGGGCCGCGCGCCCGGCCCGCCAGTCGTCGAGAAGCCGGCCGGGTGGCTTCGCGGCGCCCTCCGCCGCCCCGTCGTCCACGAACGTCGAGGGAGCGGCCAGCGCCTTCTCGACCAGCCCACGGAACGCTTCCTGATCCGTCACGGCAAGCAGGGCGGAGTGGTCGGTCCAGGCCAGGTGGGCGATCTGATGGGCGACGGTCCAGCGTGCGGCGGGCGTCTCAAGGGCCCAGCCTTCCGGGCCCAACTCGGCTACCAGCCGGTCGAGTTCCTCGCCCTCCTCACGCAGATCGTCGAACACGCGCGTCGGATCGGACATGGGGGAGCATGGCAGGGGCGCCAGAAACAATCAAGCGTGCTTGCATTATTAAATGCCGGGGGTGGGGCGCCGCCGAGGGGGCTGCTGTGATCCGGGGCTGCGGGGTGAACGTCGGACCGCCCGCTTCTTCGCCGGTGTCGGGATGGCGAGACCCGAGTAAAGGGCGCGGAAGCACGACACTGGCCTGGAAGCGAGTGGCCCTACGGTCACCTACGCCTCTACTTTCGCCTTTCCCCGGCCCACCTGTGTCCGTACCGCTCCCATGCTCGCCGCGATGACCAGCGCGATAGCCATCGACTCAGGAACGGACAGCGCCTGGTGAAGGATCAGGAAGCCCGCCGTAGCGGCCACCGCCGGTTCCAGGCTCATCAGGATGGCGAAGGTGGAGGAGGGAGGCGGCGCAGGGCCAGGAGTTCGAGGGTGTAGGGAAGGACCGAGGACAGCACGGCCACGGCGGATCCGAGGGCGACGGTCGCCGGGTTCAGGAGCTTCGTGCCTGACTCCACGACACCGAGCGGCAGGAACGCCACCGCCGCCACAACCATCGCCAGCGCCAACCCGTCGGCCTGCGGAAAGCGACGCCCCGTACGAGCGCTGAAAATGATGTACGTGGCCCACATCGCGCCGGCGCCCAGCGCGAAGGCCACGCCCGCCGGGTCCAGGCTGCTGAAGCCACCGCCGCCGAGGAGGAAGACGCCCGCCAGGGCAAGACCCGCCCAGACCGCGTTCAACGCGCGCCGGGACGTCAGGACGGAGAGGGCGAGCGGGCCCAATACCTCAAGGGTCACCGCGGGGCCCAGGGGATGCGGGCCAGCGACTGGTAGAAGAGGCCGTTCATCGCGGCCATGGTGATGCCGAAGACGACGACCGTGCTCCAGTCCGCCCGCGAGTGACCCCGCACGCTGGGTCGGCAGACCACGAGCAGAACTACTACCGGCCACCAGCAACCGCAGCGTCACCACGCCCAGCGCCCCCACCCTGGGCATCAACGTCACCGCCAGCGCACCGCCGAACTGCACCGAGATACCGCCGGCCAGGACCAGCCCCACCGGCCCGAGCGAGCCCATGCGGCCGGGGGTGACGGCCAGGTCGGCGGTCGGGCCGGCGGCCGGGGTGGCCGCGGGGGCGTTGGTCGACGTACTGGGGATGCTCACGGGGCTTCCAGGGCTCGGCTCAGCGCGCATTCGTCCATCACGATGCACTGCTCGGTCCATGGTAATGGACTTCGACAGGTGTGTGAACCCTTTATGCAACTGTCACTCGGCCTGGTCCCGGAAGAGGGGCCGACCGTCGGGGAGGGTGGCGGGCATGGGCCCGAAGAGGGGATCGGAGTACTCCGGGTACTCGGTCTGCGGGTAGGGCGGTTGATACGCCGGCCCGTACGTCGACCCGTGCGTCGGCTCGTACGTCGGCGTGTACGGCTGCGGTGCCCAGCTCTCTACGAAGGCGGGCGCCGCGGGGTATCCGTAACCCGCCCCCGCCCCCGCGAACGACGGGAGCCTCAACTCCCCGGTGTCCATGACCGCGTTGTTCTGTGAACGGTGCAGCCGTGAGTACGCCCCGCCCCGCGCCATCAACTCCTCGTGGCGGCCCGTCTCCACGATCCGGCCCCGGTCCACGACCAGGATGCGGTCGGCGTCGGGGGCGAGGTTGAGGTCGTGGGTGATCATGATGGTCGTACGGCCCGCCATCAGGCGTCGCAGGGGGCTTCACGACCCGGCGGGCGGCCATCGAGTCCAGTCCGGTGGTCGGTTCGTCGAGGACCAGGACCGGCGCGTCCCGCAGAATCGCCCGCGCGATCGCCAGCCGTTGGAGCTGACCCCGGACAGGCGGGCCGAGTTGGGGTCGACCTTCGTGTCGTAGCCGTCGGGGAGGCGGAGGATGAACTCGTGGGCGTCGGCGGCGACGGCCGCGTCCACGATCGCCTGCTCGCTGGCACCGGGGCGCCCGCAGGCGATGTTCGCGCGGACGGTGTCGTGCAGGACCAGGGTCTCCTGGGGCAGCAGGGTCACGTACTCGCGCAGGCGGGCCACCGGGAGGTTCCGCAGGGGTACGCCGTCGAGCAACACCTCGCCCGCGTCGGGGTCGTAGAAGCGGAGCAGCATTTTGGAGACCGTGGACTTGCCCGCGCCGCTGGGGCCGGTGACGATCACCAGTTCGCCGGGGTTGACCGTGAACGAGAGTCCCTCCAGGGCGGTCCGGTCCGCGCCCGGGTAGGTGAAGGAGACGTCGCGGAGTTCGACGGTGCCGTCGGGGCGGCCGGTCTCCGAGTCGCGGGCGGGGTCGGTGACGGACGGGCGTACGTCGAGGATCTCGATGAGGCGCTCGGCGCCCGCGGTGGCGGCGGTGATGGTGAGGCCGAGTTGGGCCAGGCCGCGGACGGGCGGGTAGAGGTAGCCCAAGAAGGCGGAGAACGCGAGGAGTTGGCCCAGGGTCATGCGGCCCGTGGAGATCTCCCAGGCGCCGATGCCGATGACGGCGAGCACGCAGACGGTCTCGATGACGGAGACGAGTTGCTCGTAGGCCTCGTTGAGCCGGGTCGAGCGGACGGAGGCGCGGAACCAGGCGCCGGCCTCCTCGTTCAGGCGTCGGCGTTCGGCGTCGCGGCGGCCGTAGGCCTGGGTGAGGACGATGTTGCCGAGTGACTCCTCGACCACGGAGGTGATCGCGCCGTCGGCCACCCGGCCCTCGCGGGAGACGTCCTTGATGGAGCCGGAGAAGCGGCGGGCCGCGAGCCAGAAGAGGGGTGCCAGGACGAAGGTGGCGGCGGCCAGGTCCCAGCGGAGCCAGAACGCGGCGGCGGCGTAGAAGAGCGCGGAGAAGACGGCGGAGGCGGTGCCGACGACGCCGGACACGACGAGGGTCTCGATCGCCTCGACGTCGCCGGTGAGGCGGGACAACAGGTCGCCCTGGCGGTGCCGTTGGAAGAAGTGCGGGGGCAACTGCTGTACGTGGTCGAAGACATGCTCGCGCAGTCTCATCACGAAGCGTTCGGTGGCCCAGGCGGCAAGGGAGTTGCCGGCGTACGAGACGAACGCGCCGAGGATCGCGACGCCGAGCCATGTGGCGGCGGGGTTCCAGAAGGCGCTCAGTGAGCCCTTCGCGAGGGCGCGGTCGGTGAGGTCGCTGAAGAGGAGGATGGCCTCGGTCTCGGCGAGCGCGCCGACGATGGTGCACACCCAGACGAGTGTCAGCCAGCGTCTGAGGCCCCGGGTGAGCGGCCAGAAACGACGGAAAGCCACGCGGGCGGGAAGGGTGGGAGTTTCATACTCCTCACCATATTCGAGGTCTTCCTCAGCCGAATCCACATCCATGACCCCTGTCCCTCCACTTTCCGTCATCGGAATTCTTTTGGATTTTCGAATTCGGGAAAGAAAAGAGGGCCGACTGCGTGGGTCGGCCCTCTTCTACTGCCGGATCAGCTGTCCTGGCCGGGCAGCGGCTTCGGCAGCGGCTTGGGCTCGTGCTTCCTGCGGGGCTTCGGGGCCGGTGGGGGCGGAAGCTGCTGCTTCTTGGGCTTGGGCAGCGGGGCGAGCTTGTTGAGGCCCATTCCGAACTCCTTGGTTGTGCAGAGGAATTTGTGCGTCAAAGTCGAGCGTTTTACCGCCCGGGAATTCCCGACACCGATGAACTTACACGCGGCCGATGCCAAGGGGCAGCAAAAATGGCAACCGAACGGCAAGCAGCCGCTGTGAATACCTTTGTGAATCCTGGGTTGAGGCGGTGAACCTGAGAGTTCTCTGATAAACCTGAGAGGAGCCTTGATGAACCTGTGATTCCGCCATCAGAGTCGTATACGGGTGTCCGACACGCGGGCGGCCGTACGGCATGTGGGTGTGGCCGCAGACGATCGTGCGGACCTCGTCGTTCCGGGGAGTCGGGTGGCAGAAGAGGACCTTGCCCAGGCCTCGGATCGGCAGCGTCAGGGATGTCGGGAGCGCGGCCAGGAAGTCGATCTGGTCGGGGCGGAGGGCGGTCGCCGCGTAGCGGGCGATCGGGTCGGGGATCTCGTCGCGTTCGCCTCTGCGGTACTCGACCGGTTCGCGGTCCGCGTCGCCCGAGCTCCACAGGACGCGGTCGGCCTAAGCACGCAACAGGTCTACTGCTTCGGCCGGTTGAGGGCCCGCCGTGATGTCGCCGGTGAGGATGACGTGGTCGGCGGCGGCCACCTCCGGTTCGGCGAGGACCGCTTCCAGGGCCGGGTGTACTCCGTGGATGTCGGACAGGACGGCCACCCGGGTCAGTTCGTCGGTCACTTGCCCTCACCCTCCAGTGCTTCCGCCAGTACCTCCGCCAGGTGCCTCCCCGTACCCCCGCCAGCTGCTCCAGCTGCGTACGGCACGAGAAGCCGTCCGCCAGAATCACCGCGTCCTCCGGGGCCTGCCTCACCGCCGGCAGCAGCTGTTCCTCCGCGCAGGTCGCCGACACCTCGTAATGCCCCTTCTCGAAGCCGAAGTTGCCCGCCAACCCGCAGCAGCCGCCCGCCAGTTCGCCCGTCAGGCCCGCTGCCTCGCGGAGGCGGCGGTCGGGGGTGTCGCCCAGGACCGCGTGTTGGTGGCAGTGGGTCTGGCCGCCCGCAGGGCGGTCGATGCGGGCGGGGTCCAGTCGGGGGCCAGGCGTTCCAGGGCCTCGGCGAAGGTGAGGACGGCGGTGGAGAGGCGGGACGCTCGGGGGTCGTCCGGCAGCAGTTCGGGGAGGTCCGTGCGGAGGGCCGCCGCGCAGCTCGGTTCCAGGACGACGATGGGCACATCCTCCCTACCCGGAAGCTCGCTCACCGCGTCCAGCGTCCGGCGCATCACCGCACGCGCGCGGTCCAGTTGGCCCGTGGAGACGTAGGTCAGCCCGCAGCACACCTGCTTCCCCGCCGTCACCGGAAGCACGTCCAGGCCCGCCGCCTCCAGCACCCGCACCGCCGCAAGCCCGACCGTCGGCGAGAGGTGTTCCGTGAACGTGTCCGGCCAGAGGAAGACCCGGCCCCGGCCCGGCGTCTCCACCCCCTTCCGCGCCCCGGGCCGCCACGCCCGCGTGAACGTCGTCCCCCGCCACCCGCGGGATCTCCCGCTCCGCCGCGATCCCGCCCAGCCGCTTCGCCACCGCCGCCAACGGCCGTACCGAGGCTAGGGAGTTGACCAGCCACGCCGTGCGCGTACGCGCCACCAGCCGCAGCCAGCGCGGCAGCCAGCCCATCGCGTAGTGCGCCGCGGGCCGTCGGCGGCCCTCGTAGTGGTGGTGCAGGAACTCCGCCTTGTACGTGGCCATGTCGACCCCGACCGGGCAGTCCGTGCGGCAGCCCTTGCAGGACAGGCACAGGTCCAGCGCGTCCCGGACCTCCGTCGACCGCCAGCCGTCGGTGACCAGTTCACCCGCCAACATCTCGTGGAGGAGTCGGGCACGCCCGCGTGTGGAGTGCTCCTCCTCGCCCGTCGCCCGGAACGACGGGCACATCACCGATGCTCCGGCGGCCTCAGGCGTACGGCACTTGGCCACCCCACACACCGCCGCACCGCCGCCGAGAAGTCCCCGCCGTCGGCCGGGTACCCGAACACCACGTCCACCGGCTTGCGCGGGAGCACCGAGAAGCGGAGGTTCGTGTCCAGCGGGGCCGGTCGCACCAGCATCCCCGGGTTGAGGAGATCGTCCGGGTCCCACACCCTCTTCGCCCGCTCGAACAGCGCCACCATCTCGGCGCCGTACATCCGAGGCAGCAGCTCCGCCCGCGCCTGGCCGTCCCCGTGCTCCCCGGAGAGCGAGCCGCCGTGTGCCGTCACCAACTCGGCCAGCTCCTCCGAGAAGCCCCGGAAGCGGGCGATCCCCGCCTCCGTCAACAGGTCGAAGTCGATGCGGACATGGATGCAGCCGTCCCCGAAGTGGCCGTACGGCGTGCCCCGTAGGCCGTGGGCGGTCAGCAAGCCCCTGAAGTCCCTGAGATACGCGCCCAGTTGTGCCGGCGGCACCGCGCAGTCCTCCCACCCCGGCCATGCCTCCGCCCCTCCCCAGCCCCAGGGGGCTGGGAGGTGCCCCAGGAAGAATCCGTGTCGCCGTACCGCTCGCGTCCTCGCGGATGCGCCACAGGGCGCGCTGGCCCGAAGGGTCCGTCACCACGCGCGAGTCGAGGACGTCGGCCGCGCGGACGATCGTCTCGGCACGCGTGCGTGCCTCCGCCGCCGTGTCGCCGCCGGTCTCGACGAACAGCCAGGCCGCGCCCCGGGGAGGTCGGCCGTGGAGCGGACCAGGTCGGCAGCCATGCCCTCCACCGTGAGCGGGCCGTGCACCAGCAGGCCCGCCGCCGCCTCCGCCGCCGCGCTCTCGTCGGCGTAGCCCAGCACGGCCAACGCACGCGCGCGGGGCGCCTCGCCGAGTCGTACGACCGCCTCCGTGACGATGCCCAGGGTGCCCTCGCTGCCGCAGAAGGAGCGGGCCACGTCCGCGCCGTTCTCGGGGAGGAGGGCGTCCAGCGCGTACCCCGAGATGCGGCGCGGGAGGTCCGGGAAGCCCGTGCGCAGACGGGCCAACTCCCCCTCGACCAGCGGCCGTAGACCCTCTGGAGCGCCCGACCAGTCGCGGCCGAGGCGGAGGGAGTCGCCGCGCGCGGTGGTCACGGACAGTGCGCTCACGCTGTCCGCCGTGGTGCCCCAGGCGACCGAGTGGGAGCCGCAGGAGTTGTTGCCGATCATGCCGCCGAGGGTGCAGCGGCTGTGGGTGGAGGGTCGGGGCCGAAGCGCAAACCGTGGGGGCGGCGGCCTGTTGGAGGCGGTCGAGGATCAGGCCGGGCTGGACGACGGCCGTACGGGACGCGGGGTCCAGGGACACCAGCCCGTCCATGTGACGGGTGAAGTCCAGCACCACGCCCGTACCGGTCGCCTGACCTGCGATCGAGGTGCCGCCGCCGCGCGCCACGACCGGCACCCCGTGGGCCCGGCAGGCGGCCAGCGTCGCCGCCACGTCGTCGGCGTCACGGGGCGCGACGACGCCCAGCGGGACGCGTCGGTAGTTCGACGCGTCCATGGTCATCAGCGCCCGGGACGTGACGTCGAAACCCACCTCGCCCCGGACGGTCCCGCGCAGCTCGGCCTGCACACCCGCCAGTTCCGCCTGAAGATCCGCCATGCCCCCAGCATGCACCCGACCACTGACAGTGACCGTCCGGCATCTGGTGAAACGTTCCGGGAAACTTCGCGCCCGCAGGGCACCGATTCTGTACTCACACCCAGAACCTCCCCAGTTCGATCACTAACTCTCATATAGTGACCATCAGTTGAGCACCCGGTGTCGCTTCTCGCCCAGGAACCCGACGAGCACCCCCGAGGACACGACCGAGGACGACTGAGGACCACGACCAAAGACGCCCGAGGACCCGACCGAGGACCCCTTTCATGACCGCCCCCATGCTTCCCGGTGAACGCCCCAGCTTCCGCACCCTCGCCCCCGTTCCCGTGCTCACCGCAGTACTGGCCGCAGTCGCGGTCGTCGGCGCGGTCTACGTGACCCCGACGCGAAGCGCCTCGCGGTCGCGTGCGCGGCGAGCGCGGGTGCGCTGCTGCTGTGCGCGGCCGTCGCGATCGCCACGCACGCGTACCAGACGGCCCGTATCACACGCCGCCGACTTGAGGCCGTCACGCTGGACGCGGGGCGGCTGATGCAGGAACGGGCCCGGCTGAGCACGGAGTTCGACCGCGAGCGGGTGCAGCTGACCGAGGAGCTGACCCACGAGCGGGCCCGGCTGACCGCCGAACTCTCGCAGGAACGCGCCCGGTTGACCTCCGACTTCTCCCAGGAGCGGCTGCGGCTGACCACCTCCTTCGCGGAGGAACGCGCCCGCCTCACGGAGGAGGCGGAGTTGAGCGCGCCCGGCTGACCGCCGAGAACAGGCAGCTGTCCGAGCGGGCCCGCCGCGACTCCCACGAACGCGCCGCCGCGCTCTCCGCCACCGCCAACGCGGCGGGCCGGATGCAGGCGTTGGCCACCGGCATGCTCGCGGACCTGCGCGCCATGGAGGAGCGGCACTCGGACGAGGATGTCCTCGCCGACCTGCTCCACCTCGACCACCGCACCGCGCAGGCGGGCCGTCTCGCCGACTCCGTCGCCGTCCTCACCGGCGCCCGCTCCGGCCGCCGCTGGGCCCGCCCGATCGCCATGGAGTCGATCCTGCGCGGCGCGATGGGCCGCATCAGCGGCTACCAGCGGGTGCGGGTGCACTCCGCGAGCGACGCCGCCGTCGCCGGGCACGCGGCCGAGGGCGTCATGCACGCGCTCGCCGAACTCCTCGACAACGCCGCGAACTTCTCGCCCCCGAGCGCCGAAGTGCATGTCTACGTAGAAGAGGTGCCCGCCGGGGTCATCCTCTCGGTGGAGGACAGCGGCCTCGTCATGGGCGACATCCAACTCCGGCGCGCCGAACGGGCGGTGTCCGGAGAGGCCATCGAACTCGGCGGTCTCACCGGCACCCGCCTCGGCCTCGCGGTCGTCGGCCGCCTGGCCCGCAAGTACGGCCTGAAGGTGTCGTACCGGCCCTCCGCGCGCGGCGGCACCGGCGTCCTGATGCTCATACCGCAGGACATCCTGGTGCCCCAGGACGCCCCCGCGCCGCAGGATTCCCTCCCGCTTCCGGAGGCGTCGACGCCGGTTGCTCCGGAGGCCGTTCGTGAGCCCGCGGCCGTAGAGCAGCCGTGGATGTCCTACGCCGCCGGGCGCACCCTCGCCGACCTGGACCCGGATCCGGTGCCCACGCACGAGTCCCCGGACCGGGGCACGCTCTCGGACTCGGCGCCGGACACCGCGAACACCCTGCCCGAAGGCCTGCCCAAGCGTCGCCGGGGTCAGGCGCTCGCCGAGGCCGAGCGGTCACGCGCGCGTGCCGAGTCCCCGGCCCCCGAGACCGCCCGCCCCTTGCCCTCCGCCGACGACACCCTCGCGCGCACCGCCCGCTTCAACAGCTTCCGCCAGGCCGTACGCGCCGCGACACCCGACCCGGACGCCTCCGCAGCCGCGGAACCCGTCACCTCCCCTCCCACCCGGAAGGCAACGCCACCTCATGACCGGCACGACGACCGCCGACGAGAAGCTCACCTGGCTCATCGAGGGCCTCCTGGAGCGCACCCCGGGCGCGCGGCACGCGCTCGTGCTGTCCCGGGACGGCCTGAAGCTGTGCCGGACCCCGAACTCTCCGTCGACCAGGCCGACCAGCTCGCCGCGATCGCCGCGGGGATCCAGTCGCTGTCGCACGGCGCCTCGGTGGAGTTCGGCGACGGCAGCGGAGGCGTGCGCTCCGCGATGACGGAGTTCTACGGCGGGGTGCTGTTCATCGTCGAGGCGGGCGAGGGCGCCCACCTGGCGCTGGTCACCACCGAGGACGCGGACGCGGGGCTGATCGGGCACAACATGAGCGAGCTGGTCGAGCAGCTCGGCGAGCACCTGCGCGCGGAACCGCGTACGTCATGAGCCGCCCCGGCAGGGACGACTCACCCGACCGCCTCTACACGCTCACCGGGGCCGCGCCCGCTCCGCACCGGACAACCCGTTCGACCTGGTGACCCTCGTGGTCGCCGAGTGCGACCCGGTGGCCGGGATGCAGTCGGAGCACGCGGCGATTCTGCGGCTCACCGAACACCCCACGGCCGTCGTCGAGTTGGCGGCCGAGCTGAAGCTCCCGGTGTCCATCACCAAGATCCTCCTCTCCGACCTTCTCGCGGCCGGCCGGGTCAGTGCCCGCCATCCGCGGAAGGCCGTTCTCGATCCCGACGTCCTGGAACAGGTGCTCGTTGGACTCCGCAACCTCTGACGCGCGCACCCCTTGGGTGCCACCGCCGACAACGGCCTGAAGATCGTGGTCGTCGGCGGCTTCGGCGTCGGCAAGACCACGCTGGTCCGCTCGGTCAGCGAGATACGTCCCCTCAACACCGAGGAGACGATGACGAAGGCCGGCGAGGCCGTCGACGACATCAGCGAGGTGCGCGGCAAGTCCGCGACCACGGTCGCCTTCGACTTCGGCCGCATCACGCTCGACGCCCGCAATGTGCTCTACCTGTTCGGCGCCCCCGGCCAGGAGAGGTTCTGGTTCCTCTGGGACCGGCTCTTCTCCGGGACGCTCGGCGCGGTCGTCCTCGTCGACACCCGGCGGATCGGCGACTCCTGGTACGCCATCGACCGCCTCGAACACCACGGCACCCCCTTCATCGTGGCCTGCAACGACTTCGGCGGCCCCACCTACGCCCCGCAGCAGATCCGCGAGGCCCTCGACCTCGACCCGCACGTCCCCCTCCTGGACTGCGACGCCCGCTCCCGCGCGTCCGCGAAACAGGTCCTGATCAGCCTGGTCGAGCACGTCAGGAACCACCACGGCCCGCAGAGCGGTCGCTACGACACCCAAGTCCCCGCCCCCACCAGGAGTTGGCCCTGTGACCGCGCCCGTACCGCTGAGTGGACCCAGGTTCCAGACCGAACCGGCGCAGCTGTACCGGGAGATGCGGCGCGAGCACGGCGCCGTGACGCCCGTGGTGCTCGACGGCGACATCCCGGCCTGGCTGGTGCTCGGCTACCGCGAGCTGCACCAAGTCACCGGCGATCCGGTGCTGTTCAGCCGTGACTCCGACCTGTGGAACCAGTGGGACGACATCCCCGACGACTGGCCGCTGCTCCCGATGATCGGCCGCAAGCAGCCGTCGATCCTCTACACGGTCGGCGAGCGGCACCGCGAGCGCGTCGGCATGATCAGCGACGCGCTGGAGGCCGTGGACCCGTCCGAACTCCGTTCGTACACCGAGAAGTTCGCGGACGAGCTGATCGACGGGATCTGCGCCAAGGGCGAGACGGACATCGTCGGCGACTACGCGATGCTGCTGCCGGTACGGGTCCTCGCGCGGCTCTACGGCTTCCGGGACGAGCAGGGTCCGGGCCTGGTGACCGCGCTCAACGACATGATCGACGGACGCGAGCGCGCGATCGCCGGGCAGACCCATCTCGCCACGTCCATGGGGCGGTTGCTGGCCGACCGCAAGGACGAGCCGGCCGACGACGTCGTGTCGCGGATGCTGACGCACGAGTCCGGCTTCAACGACGTCGAGATCGCCCAGGACCTGATGGTGATGATGGCGGCCGGCCACCAGCCGACCGCCGACTGGATCGGCAACTCGCTGCGGCTGATGCTGACCGACGACCGGTTCGCGGCCTCGCTGTTCGGCGGCCGCAACAGCGTCGCCGAGGCCATGAACGAGGTCCTGTGGGAGGACACCCCGACCCAGAACGTGGCCGGGCGCTGGGCCTCCCGCGACACCCAGCTCGCCGGCCGCCGCATCCGCGCGGGCGACCTGCTCCTCCTCGGCCTCCAGGGCGCCAACTCCGACCCCCAGGTCCGCACCGACGGCGCCGCGCTCACCGGCGGCAACAACGCGCACTTCTCCTTCGGGCACGGCGAGCACCGGTGTCCGTTCCCGGCGCAGGAGGTCGCCGAGGTGATCGCGCGGACCGCCATCGAGGTCGTACTGGACCGGCTGCCGGACATCGACCTGGCCGTACCCGCCGAGTCCCTCACCCGCAGGCCCTCGCCGTGGCTGCGGGGACTGACGGAACTGCCGGTGCGGTTCACCCCCGTGCCCGCGCTCTGAGCTTCCGGACCCGATCCTGCGTCACCCCGGCGGCACCACAACGCCCGCCGGGGGCCCGGAGTTGACCACGCCCCCGGGAGGACGCGGTACCCCACCCCTGCCCTTGGAGGCACCTGTATGAGCACCGGTACCGAAGAGACCCGTATCGTCCTCGACCCCTTCGTGGGCGACCTGGACGGTGAGAGCGCCCGGCTGCGCGCGGCCGGTCCGCTGGCCGCCGTGGAACTGCCCGGTGGCGTGCCCGTGTGGGCGGTGACGCGGCACGCCGAGGCGAAACAGCTGCTCACGGATCCGCGGCTGGTGAAGGACATCAACGTCTGGGGTGCCTGGCAGCGCGGTGAGATCCCGGCGGACTGGCCGCTGATCGGCCTCGCGAACCCGGGCCGTTCGATGCTGACCGTGGACGGCGCCGACCACCGCAGGATGCGCACGCTGGTCGCGCAGGCGCTCACCCCGCGCCGGGTGGAGCAGATGCGGGAGCGGATAGCGAAGTTCACGGAAGGGCTGCTGGACGGCCTGGACGGGGACGTCGTAGATCTGAAGGCGGCGTTCGCGTACCCGCTCCCCATGTACGTCATCGCCGACCTCATGGGCATCGCGGAGTCCCAACTCCCGCGTCTGAAGGAGCTGTTCGAGAAGTTCTTCTCGACGCAGACCCCGCCGGCCGAGGTCATCGCGACGCTCACGGAACTCGCGGGCATCATGGCGGACACGGTCGCGGCCAAGCGCGCCGAGCCCGGTGACGACCTGACCTCGGCGCTGATCCTGGCCTCCGAGAACGGCGACCACCTCACCGACGAGGAGATCGTCTCCACGCTTCAGCTGATGGTCGCGGCCGGCCATGAGACGACGATCTCGCTGATCGTCAACACGGTCGTCAACCTGTCGGCGCACCCCGTCCAGCGCGCCCTGGTGCTGGCCGGCGAGGCGGACTGGTCCTCGGTGATCGAGGAGACCCTGCGCCACTCGACGCCCACCTCGCACGTCCTGATCCGCTTCGCCACGGAGGACGTCCAGGTCGGCGACAGGACCCTCCCGGCCGGGGACGCGCTGATCGTGTCGTACGCCGCGATCGGCCGCGACGAGGAGGCGCACGGGCCGACGGCGGGCGAGTTCGACATCACCCGCACCAGCGAGAACCGGCACATCTCCTTCGGCCACGGCCCGCACGTCTGCCCCGGCGCGGCACTGTCCCGGCTGGAGGCGGGGGTGGCGCTCCCGGCGCTCTACGAGCGGTTCCCGGCCCTCGACCTGGCGGTCCCGGCGTCGGAGCTGCGCAACAAGCCGGTGGTGACGCAGAACGACATCTACGAACTGCCGGTACGGCTGACGCCGTAGCTCGCCGTAGCTCGCCGTAGATCCCCGTAGATCGTCGTGGATCGGTCGTAGATCGCCACAGCTCACCGTCCGTCCACGAGCCGGAGCGGTCGTCTCATCGAACGGACGCGTTTCCGTCCCGTTTCGCCGAGGAGATACGCTCCCGCTCGTGGCTGATATCCAGATTCCCGCTGACATCAAGCCCGCCGACGGACGTTTCGGCGCTGGCCCCTCAAGGTGCGGACGGAGGCGCTGGACGCCCTGGCCGCCACCGGCACGTCTCTGCTCGGCACCTCCCACCGCCAGGCCCCGGTCAAGAACCTGGTCGGCAAGGTCCGCGAGGGCGTCTCCGCGCTCTTCTCGCTCCCCGAGGGCTACGAGGTCGTCCTCGGCAACGGCGGTTCGACGGCCTTCTGGGACGTCGCGACCCACGGCCTGATCGAGAACAAGTCCCAGCACCTGAACTTCGGCGAGTTCAGCTCGAAGTTCGCCAAGGCGGCCAAGCTCGCCCCGTGGCTGGCCGAGCCGACCGTCATCGCGAGCGACCCCGGCACGCACCCGGACCCGGCCGCCGAGGCGGGCGTCGACGTGTACGCCTTCACGCACAACGAGACGTCGACGGGCGTCGCGGCCCCGATCCAGCGCGTCGCGGGCGCCGACGAGGGCGCGCTCGTCCTCGTGGACGCCACGTCGGGCGCGGGCGGCCTCCCGGTCGACATCACCGAGACGGACGTCTACTACTTCGCCCCGCAGAAGTCCTTCGCCTCCGACGGCGGCCTGTGGATCGGCGTCTTCTCCCCGGCCGCGATCGAGCGCGCCGAGCGCGTCCACGCGTCCGGCCGCCACGTCCCGGAGTTCTTCAGCCTCCCCACGGCGATCGACAACTCCCGCAAGAACCAGACGTACAACACCCCCGCGCTGTCCACCCTGTTCCTCCTCAACGAGCAGCTCGAGTGGATCAACGGCCAGGGCGGCCTGGACTGGTCGACGGCCCGCACGAAGGACTCGTCGACCCGCCTGTACACGTGGGCCGAGGACTCGAAGTACGCCACCCCGTTCGTGTCCGACCCCACCAAGCGCTCGCAGGTCATCGGCACGATCGACTTCGCCGACGAGATCGACGCGGCGGCCGTCGCCAAGGTCCTCCGCGCCAACGGCATCGTCGACACCGAGCCCTACCGCAAGCTCGGCCGCAACCAGCTCCGCGTGGCGATGTTCCCGGCGATCGACCCGGCGGACGTCGAGGCACTGACGAAGTGCGTCGACTACGTCATCGAGAAGCTGTAGTCGTTTCCACGACGACGGAGGGCGCCCGCGGCAAGTTCCGCGGGGCGCCCTCGTGTTGGCACCACGGTCCGCACCGCGAGGCAGCCTGGGGCCGAAGTCCAGGTGAACGAGCAACCAGGACAAAACGCCCGTACGCCACAGCCGCGTAACAGCGGACGCACAGGGAACAACTCCCGCCCGACCCGCCGGTCGAACCCGGTGCGTCGCACACCTGCGGCGCAACTCCTCTACTCCCGACCGAAGTTGGAGTTGCCCCATGCCCAGGAAGTCCCTGCCGACGCGGCTCGCCGCCACCGCCGCCCTGCTGCTCGCCGCGGGCGCCCTGTCCGCGCCCGCCGCCTCCGCGGCCCCCTCGGACGCGGCGCCCGGCGACGCGTACGTGCTGACCGTGACGACGAACCCGGCCACCACCAACTACCAGGAACGGCACGTCGACGTCACCGGGACCGTGACCAAGGCCGACGGCACCCCGGCGGCGAACATCCCCGTCACCCTCCAGGAAGTCGTCCAGTTCACCACCTGGAACCCGTGGGGCGACCCGATCGACCCCAACTACTACGAGCCCCGCGACCTCGGCAAGCCGGTCACCGACGCCAACGGGAAGTTCACGGTCCCGGACGTCGACATCGACCACGAGGGCGGCAGCAGCCTGCTCAACGTCCAGCGCAATGTGCACATCACCGCCCTCTACGACGAGGACGGCGACCTCAACACCCCGCAGGACGGCTACTTCGCGGAGACCACGGTTGCCACCAAGGCCCGCACCAGCAAGGTGAGTTACTCGGTCAACAAGAAGAAGGTGAAGGCCGGCGACATCCTCACCGTCCAGGGCAAGGTCACCCTCCCCCAGGGCGTCGAGCCCCAGGGCACGGAGGTCTTCCTCCAGACGTACTGGGAGCAGCAGTCCCACGTGAAGGTGACCGCGGAGGACGACGGCTTCTTCGTCCTGTCGGTCCGTGTCTCGTCCTACGACGACACGTTCGTGCTGCGCACGGCTCCGAGGGACCTGTACGTGGCCGGGGCGACACAGAAGCTGCCGATCACCAACACGTCGTTGCCCGCGAGGAGTTGAGGGGATAGCTGAAAGCGGGCGCCCCCTTGCTCAACCGCGCCGCGGGGGCGGTGAGGAGGGGGCGCCGTCTGTTAGCGTCCGCACGACCCCTCAGGGACCCGCGACGGGAGACGCGTATGGGCATCACCCTCACCACCCTGGCGAGCGGCATCGCCTGGACGATCGTGTACGTCGAGGCGATCCGCATCGGGTTCCGCGAACGCACCTACGCCATGCCGGCCGTGGCCCTGGGCCTCAACTTCGCCTGGGAGTGGACGTACGCGGTGCACAACCTGGTCTTCGACCCGTCGGTGCAGGGCGGTATCAACCTGGTGTGGGGCATCGCCGACGCGGTGATCGTGTACACGTTCTTCCGGTACGGCCGGGCCGAGTTCCCGTCGTTCGTCACGCCACGACTGTTCGCCGGGCTGAGCGTGCTGCTGTTCGGGATGTCGTTCGCCGTGCAGTGGCTGTTCCTGGGGAAGTTCGGCGCGGAGGACGGGGCGGGGTACTCGGCGTTCCTCCAGAACCTCCTGATGTCGGCCCTGTTCATCGCGATGTTCGTCGCGCGACGCGGACTCCGCGGGCAGTCGGTGACGATCGCGGTGGCCAAGTGGGTCGGCACGCTGGCGCCCACGATCCTCTTCGGCGCCATGCAGCACGACGGCTTCCTGCTGGGGCTGGGCATCATGTGCAGCGTGCTCGACCTGGTGTACGTGTGGTTGTGCGTGGGGACGAGGCGGGAGGGCGGAATGTTCAACCCGGCGGACTCGACTACGCCGGCCGACTCCCCTCTCCGCCCAGGCTGGTCAGCGCGTCCATGACCATGCGGGGGCGGGCTCGGGGTGTCGGCGATGGGGTTGATGTGTTCGGCGGGGACTCGATGACGTCGTTGCCCTCGCTCTCGTATGCCTTCCGCAACCACATCATGAACATACTGGGCTCCTCCCTACCGGACGCACTGAGTAACGCAGCGCGTCGCTCAGCGGTCCAGCTCACGTCTCGCACGGGCAATCACTCTCTGCGCGTCCACGCCATGGACCGCCGACCCGGCGAAGACGTCCCAGGCTCGACGGTAGAGAGCGATCGTTTCGGCGTCCTCCAGCCAGAGTTCGGCATGCAGGTCCTCAACCGTGACCAGCCGGTCGTCCAGGATCCAGAACCCGTTCGCCCGCGACAGACGCAGTTCGGCGCCCAGCGGCACGATCCCGAGGTCGACGGTGTTCATACCTACCACGCCCTGTAGGCGGTCCAGTTGAGCCGCCAGTACGTCTGGAGGACACACCCGAGCCCACAACACGCTCTCGTGCATGAGCAGATTCAGCCGCTTTCCCGGCCGGTACAGCCATTCCTGCCGTTTCATACGGGCCTGCACCGCCCCCTCGACATCCCGCGCGGAGCGCCTGAACTCCATGGACCGCTCGAAGAGGTTCCGGGCGTAGTCGGCGGTCTGAAGCATGCCGTTGACGACGCTGTTGTCCCACACGTGCAGGGTTCGGGACTCGTTGACGATGGCGTTCCACGTCTCCTGCACGGGGCGTGGCCTGCCGCCAACTGGCGTCGCCAGGAGCGGATATGGCTCTCGAATCCCTTGAGCCGGGCACGTAGTTCCGGGAACACCGCCGGCCGCCCCACGGCTTCGGTCCACGCCCGCAGGTCGTCGTCCGTGGGTGTCTGTCTGCCGTTCTCCAGCTTGCTGACCTTCGACTGCGGCCACCCCAGACGCTGGGCCAGCTCCGTACCGGTGAGACCGCCGACAGGACTGTCGACGCGCAATTCCCGGAGCCTGCAGCCCAGTTCCTCACGCGCTCTCTGATAATCCGTGCTCACCGGTGCCCGTCTTACTCCTGGTCGTCGCTCACAGGTCCACCACGAACGTCCGGTTCGCCACGGCGTGGTGCCAAGCAGCATCCCGGATCATGGAGCAGCGCACCACCTCCGCCGGTTCCGTGATCAAGTCCACGTGGGTGAGCTGGTCGTCGTCATCGAAGCACAGCCGCGCGACGAGACGACTGTCGAACAGCCAGAAGTCCTCTGCGGGCAGCCGGAGTCGGGCCGCGTCGGACCGCCACATGTTGCGGATGTCCTCGCCGCTGGCGATGTTCCCCCTGGCGCTTTCGAGGAGATAGCGCTGGCCGATCGTCGGGGATCGTCCACGAGGCGCACCCGCTCGACGCGCTTCCCCTGTTCGGTCTGGGCCCGCATGATGCGGCGGAACGCAGTGACGGGCGAGCCTTCCGACGAGTCCTCGACCACGTTCCCGGTCGCGACAAAGCGTTCCCAGCGGCTGCCGGCCTCGTCGCTCGCGTACCTCCGACGCGTCTCCAACCGCCATGCGGTGTGCTCGAATTCGCTGAACAACGCGCCGAACTCCGCGAGGCCGACTGTCCGCACCTGGCGTGTCCGCACCTTGGGCGTCCAGTCGACCAACAGCTCGCGCGGAACGACGACCGCGACCTCTCCCTCCGAGAGGCGCTGAAGCTGCGCCACATCCTCGACGTCGGTCAGCGGAGGACCGTGCACGATCACCTCACCGCTGTCCAAGTCCTCGTGCAGCGACGGGCATCCGCCGATCTCACTCCCGGTGCCGGTGAACCTCAACCTGCGTGCCATGTACGACCACCCTTTGGGCCTCGACGATGTCGGCGCACCAAGCTTCTCGGTGCCCCTGAGTGAATGTCCATGCATCCAGAGTGACCTTGCGAGAATATTCAAGAATATGTGCGGCCTTGCTCGCCTTCCGGCTCCTACGGTCTTCCACGAACCCCTCCGAGCCGGGAGACCGGATGACAGTCGTGCCCAGCAAGCGACCTGAGCAGCAGCCCTTCCCGCAGTTGCCTACCCACTTCGACGCATGGCTCCTGGACTGCGCGCCGCTCCCCGACTGCGACGTATGCGGGGCGAATTGGCGCCAACTCACCAGCTGCAAACAGTCCGGCGACATCACACAGGCGATGCGCCACGCGACCGAGATCCGCGATCACGCCTCAGGAGTGCACGCAAGCCCGTCCAACTGACCAGACAGGAAGGCACCGCCATGCTCAACGGCACCGACCTCTACGAACTCGACATCACCGCCGCCTCGTTCACGCAGGCCTGCGGCGGGCCCTGCACCGAGGGCTGCGTCACCCTCGCCCGGATCGGCGACGACTCCTGGGCCCTCGGGGACAGCAAGCGGCCCGACAAAGAGCCGTTGCGGTTCACCACGGAGGAGTTGAACGTGGCCGGGATCGATCCGGCACGCTTCGGGCTCGGCGGCTGAGCCGCTGAGGGCTTTCCTCATCCCCTGTTCCCGGCCGGCCCGGCGTGGCCTCAACCCGCGTATGTCGGCCGGGATTTCATCGCCGCCCAGACCGAGACCACCCCGAACAGGACGCCCACCGGTGCACCACCACGCCTACCTGTGGACCGGCCCGAAAGCCCGTTTCGACCAGGAGGCCCTGCGCCGCCCGCCCCACCCCGAGCCGCCCCCGCCAGGCAGCCGCCCCGAGTTGATCCAGCGATACCGCGAGGTCGCCGCCGAGTTCCCGGTCTCCGACTTGCCTCCGCTGGAAACGGCGTACTGGCTCATCAAGCCGCGTTCACTGGTGCGGGGAACATGGCCGGGCCCGGACGCCGCGGCAGCCTGGCTCGGTGAACAACTCGCCTCGTATCAAGGTCGGTTCACGTCCGAGGCGCGCCGCGGCGGCCACCACCTCTCCGCCCTCATCGACTCCGCCACCGAGCGGCTGGCCTCGGGCGGCGACTCGTCGTACGGCTTCTATCTCGAGCGGCCGACCTACCTGTCCCTCGCCCTCGTCACCTGCGCACCGAACCGCGCCAGGCCCAACCTGCGCTGCCCCTGGACTCTTGAGGTCCCGGCTCGGGATCCTCGTGCCACTTGACGTGGAGTCCCCGTCCATCCGGGCCCGCCGCCAGGAACGGAACCGACGCCGGCGCGACCTGCTCCTCCCGGAGCGACCCGCCGCATCACCCCGGCCACCCTCCCCAAGCTCCCCGGCGAAGCGATGAACGCCGTTCACCCGCTGACTACGCATGCCGGACCGGCCGAGCCGTCATCCTGAGCGGCAGGCCGGGCCGGCCCCTCTCAACCCCTTACGTCGCCGTGCAGGTCAGCGTCGGTGCCGTTCCGCCGCCAGGTGCGCCCCGAAGCCGAAACTCGCCGTACTTCCCACTCCCACGGCCCCGTTGTGATCCGCGTTCGTCGCGGTGACGCTCGTCCCGGTCTGGGTGTACGTCGCGTTCCACATGTTCGTGATCTGCTGGGCGGCCGCCCAACTCCACTTCACCTGCCAGGACTTGAGTGCCGACGTACCCGTGTTCGTCACCGTCACGGACGCGTTGAAGCCGGTGCCCCAGTCGCTGGTGGTGGTGTAGGTCGCCGTGCAGGCGGCCGTGGAGCCGCCGCCTCCGCCGCCCGTTCCCGTGCCCGTACCGGGGAAGGCCGGGGCCTTGATGCTGGCCAGGTAGCCGTCCTTGACCGTGTCCACCGTCTGCCAGTCGTCCTTCAGGATTCCGCCGGTGTCACCGGAGTCGGGGTTCCAGGACCAGAAGGTCCAGGAGAAGGAGTCGGCGCCGTACGTCGAGGTCGGGCGGAGGTAACTCACCAGGGCCGTAAGCCACTTCTGGTCCACCGTCGATGCGAGCGTCGTGCCGAACTCGCCCACCCACACCGGCGCGATGTTCTGCTGGAAGAGGTAGCCCCAGTACTTGTCCCACACACCGGGCATGTTCGCCGGGAAGGTCGGGTCGCTGAACCAGGGCTGCTGGGCCACGCTCGTCGCGTAGTCGTGGGCCGAGTACACGACCCGGTTGGGGACGGTCAGTTGGACCGGGTACTGGCCCGCGCCCATCAGGTTGCCGCCCCACCAGCCGGAGACGCCGTTGTACGTCTGCACGCCCTCCACGAAGATCAGCAGGTCCGGGTTGACCGACAGCACCGCGTTGCCCGCCCGTTGCGCCGCCAGCCGCCAGTCCGTCGCGACGTCACCGCAGCCCCAACACGCCGGATCGTGCGGCTCATTGTGGAGGTCGATGCCGATGACCGTGGACTGGCCCGCGTAACGGGTCGCCAGGGCGCGGAGGTTGGCGATCCAGGTCGACTCCGGTACCGCCGCCGTGTACCAGAGCGCCGACTGCGCCGACGCGTCCGGGCGGTGCCGGTCGAGGATGACCTTCAGGCCGTCCTGGCCGGCGTAGGCGACGAGTTTGTCCATGATCTGGAGGGAGTTGAGGCCCTGGAGGTCGGTGTTCTTGCCGTTGGAGAAGTCGATGCTGTTGGGGACCGTGCCGGACTTGAAGATGTCGTCGCTGTAGGGGAGGCGGATGGTGTTGTAGCCCAGCGACTTCATCTGGTCGATCATGCTCTTGTAGTCGCGTGACCAGAGGCCGTGGACCACGTAGTTGGCCGTCTCGAAGCCGAACCAGTTGATCCCGGCGATACGGACCGGCTGACCCGCCGCGTCCAGGATCCGGCGGCCGCTCGTGTGCCAGTAGCCGGCGCCGGGGACGGCTGCCGGCGTACCCGGCGTACCCGTCGTAGCCGTCGTAGCCGTCGTAGCCGTCGCGCCCGTCGTACCGGCCGCCGTACGCGTCACACCCGCCGTACTCGCCGTACTCGCCGTACCAGCCGCCTGTGCCACCTGGACGCCGGCCAACGGCAGCAACAGCGCCGCGGCAACAACCCCAGCGCTCTTCTCAAGCTGCGGAACATGTCGCTGCTTCCTCTCGGGAGGCGCGGGTCCGGAACTCATGGGAGCGCTCCCACTACCCGACAACCTCCATGGAAGCCACGTCACATGAACACGTCAAGGCAACGGACGCCGACAACCGTCCACAGTTGGCGGCTGCGCCTGTGGAAACGGCGCGGGAATTCAGCGCCGGCGCGTGAGGCGCCGTAGACCGAAGAGCGCGCCGCAGACGACCACGACGGCGACCGCGCCCACCTTGACGTTGTTGTTCGAGTCGTCGCCGCTCGCCGAACTCCCGCCGCCCGAGGGGGACTTGGAGGAACCCGAACCGCCGCCGGGGGCGTCCTCGGCCTGCACCGGGCTGTCGGTGCCCTCGCTTCCGTACATCAGCTTCGTGCCGTCGGCCGAGTAGCTGACGGACTCACCCTGGCCCTGCAGCGGTACGTCGAGGCGCCCCACTCGCTTGATCCTGCCGCCGTTCCAGTCGTAGTAGATACCGCCCAAGTAGCCGCGTACGGCGAGCTGTTGGCCGTCGGGGAGAAGGCTGCGTCGGTGGCCCAGAGGTCTACGGCGGCGATGGGCTTGAAGTAGTTGGTGCCGGAGGCGGAGAGCGTGGCCGGGCCCTCGAAGAGGTGGCCGCCGTCCTCCTTCTTGTCGATGATGTACACGCGGCCGGTCTTGGGGTGTACGACCAGCGACTCGGCGTTGCGGGCGCCGTCCGAGTACTTCACGACGTACTGCTTCGCCCGGATCGTCTGGTCCTTGAGCACCTTGGGCTCGGGCAGCTTGTAGATCCAGACGTACGGCCAGGTCCCGTCGAGGTTGTCGCCGATGTCGCCGACGTAGATCTCGTTGTGCGGGCCGATGGAGATCGCCTCGACGTCGCGGGGCTTGCCGACGCCGCTGAAGGTGACCGTGGCGACCGTCTTGCCGGTGCTGCTGTCGACGGCGTAGAGGTACGGGCCGTCGTCGCTGTCGTTGTGCGTCCAGTAGATGCCGGGGTGGAGGTGCGAGGCGGCGAGGCCGCTGGACTCCGTGATGCGGGAGTCCGAGATCGTGAACCCCTTGTCGCCCTTGCCTCCGTCGTCGGCGGCGGCCGGTGCTGCTGCGGTTGCGGGCAGGGCGAGCGCGCCGACGAGGAAGCCGGCGCCGAGGAACGCGAGGAAGCGACGCATGGGGCAAGCCTGCCATCCCGCGTGGCGGGGCAGCTGGCGGGCTGGTGCGGCGGTGAGGCGGTGGGTGTGCCGGGCAGGGTGGGCGTAGTAGGCGTAGTGGGGGTGGCGGGCATGGCGGGCATGGCGGGCGTGGTGGGCGTGGTGGGCGTGGTGGGCCTCACACCCCGCTCGTTCCATCGCCCGGCGGTTGATCGTCCATCATGAGCGGATGCTCAGGTTCATGCCCGTAGGCGACTCCATGACGATCGGGAGCGCGGGCGAACACACATGGCGTTACCGGATGTGGCAGCACCTGCGGGCGACCTACGGTGGCCCGTTCGCCGTGGTCGGCCCGCGCGAGGCGCTGTACGACAAGGCGACGGACACGCCCACGTCGTACGAGTACGCCGACCCCGACTTCCCGCACTTCCACCTGGCCGGCTGGGGTGAGGGCTGGCTGCACATGACTCCGCTGATCGGCGAGGCGGTGCGCGCGCACCGGGCGGACGTGCTCCTCGTCTCCCTCGGCCTGATCGACCTGGGCTTCTACACGAACGCGGGGCAGACCGCCGACAACCTGCGGTTCTTCATCGCGGAGGCCCGTGCCGCGAAGCCCTCCGTCCGCATGGTGTTCCTGCCGGTGATCCCGAACGTCCGGGCCCGCACGGACGTCCCCTTCGCCACCGAGGTCGCCCTCTTCAACGAACTCCAGGCGAAGGCGGTCGCCGACCTCGACGAACGGCGCTCCCCGCTTCTCCTGGCCTCCCTCCCGGAGTCGTACGACGTCGACCACGACACCTACGACGGGACCCACCCGAACGCGGCCGGCGAGCACAAGATCGCGGGGGCGTTCGCGGGGGCGATGCATCAGGCGTGGGGGTGGGGGGTGAGTACGGCGACGAGGGCGAGGGCACGGAACAGGACGAGGACGATGGGGAGACGGCCCGCGACTTCGAGCGATACCGGGCGGCCCACTCCTCGTCGAGGCGATCCGCCTGGCGCTGATGGCCGGGGTGGACGCCTGGCCGTCCGGCAGGGCGAGGCCCAGGCGGGCGGGGGCATCCCGGGTGACGGCTCGGGTCGGTCGGCGGCTGGGACTTCGCAGCGGATGCGGTGGGGGTGGATGCCGTAGGACTCGAACCAGTGGTCCCAACCCGTGTTGTGCGCCTCGGTAGTTCGCAGGACGCGGGTGAGGGCGTCGCGGTCGAACCGGATCGGCTGCCCGAACTCCCGCTCCAGCAGCCGCAGTTCGTCTCCGGCGAGTTCGGGGTGCAACTCCCCAGCCGGTCCGTGAGTTCGGTGTGGGTGCCCCACATCAGCTTGGCCCCGAAGACGCCATTGCCGTCCGGCCCGCCGTCCGTCCGGCCCGCCGTCCGTGCGGCCCGTACGAACTCGCCGTAGTCCAGGGCTCCTTGGGGCGTACGTCCGCTCCCTCAGCGCTCGGTCCACGATCCCTCGTCCGGCGTCCGGAAGTACGCCTGTGGGTGCCCGGCGACCCCGGTGGAGTCGAGGAGGCCCAGGAGGAGGGAACTGCCGGTCCGGGGAGGGGCGCAGATGAAGTACGTGTCCGTGTCCGTCGGCTGGGTCACGGGGAGCAGGTTCGGGGTGGGGATGGCGGCGGCAACCGGATATCGCCGGTCGTTGGCGTGATTCCCGCGTCTCCCGGTCACCGTGCGTATCGTTGTACCGCGCGGCTGCGCTCGTGCGGAGGGCAGCCGGGGAGGAGCGCCAGGATGACCGTCCTCGAAGACAGGATCGCGATGGCCAAGAGCGACGACGAGACCACACTCGACGAGCTGTTCGAGCGGATCGAGAAGATGCCCGCCCCGAGGGATACAAGGTCGAGATCGTCGAGGGTACCGTCTTCATGTCGCCGCAGCGGGACACCCATTGGGAGATCATCGCGGACATCTACGAGCAGCTACGGACCAAGTACCCCGGAAGCGCGTGAAGTCCGACGTCCGCATCGACTACCCGGGTCACCTCAACGGATTCGCGACCGACGTGACGGTGATGACCGAGGGTGCCGAGAAGACGGACGGCGGGGGCTGGCGCCACCAGGACGTCGAGTTCGTCGCCGAGGTCATCTCCAAGGGCACCGCCGTCAACGACTACGGCCCGAAGAAGGCGGCGTACGCCCTCGCCGAGGTCCCCGTGTACGTCATCGCCGACCCCTACCAGGGCCGCTGCCACATCTACACCCACCCCAAGGGTGACGATTACGCGACCGAGACGAAGGTGGCGTTCGGGGACGACCTCGACCTCGGCGACACCGTGGTCGGCCTCGTCCTCAGCACCGCCGACTTCCCCCGCGACTGACCCCCTTGCATAGAGCGCACTCGAAGTCGTTGGCTAGACACTCATGAAGTACACGCAGCTCGGACGCACAGGCCTCAAGGTCAGCCGACTGGTTCTCGGGACGATGAACTTCGGTCCGCAGACAGACGAGGCGGACAGCCACGGGATCATGGACGCGGCGCTGGCCGCCGGTATCAACTACTTCGACACCGCCAACGTGTATGGCTGGGGTGAGAACAAGGGCCGCACCGAGGAGATCATCGGCAGCTGGTTCGCCAAGAGCCCCGTCCACCGCGACAAGGTGGTCCTCGCCACCAAGGTCTACGGCAACATGGCCGCCGAGGGCGACGCCTGGCCCAACCACGACAAGCTCTCCGCGGTGAACATCCGCCGGGCCGTGGACGCCAGCCTCAAGCGGCTGCAGACGGACTACATCGACATCTACCAGTTCCACCACATCGACCGCGCCACCCCCTTCGAGGAGATCTGGCAGGCGATCGACACCCTCATCCAGCAGGGCAAGATCCTCTACGTCGGTTCCTCGAACTTCCCCGGGTACAAGATCGCCCAGGCCAACGAGATCGCCGCGCGCCGCGGCGGCACCATCGGCCTGGTCAGCGAGCAGTGCCTGTACAACCTCGCCGAGCGCCGCGCCGAGATGGAGGTCATCCCGGCCGCGCAGGAGTACGGCCTCGGGGTCATCCCCTGGTCCCCGCTTCAGGGCGGCCTCCTCGGCGGGGTCATCAAGAAGGAGGTCACGGGCGGGCGCCGGGCGAGCGGCCGGGCCGCCGACACCCTCGCCAACCCGACCTCGCGCGCTCAGATCCAGGCCTACGAGGATCTCCTCGACAAGCACGGCATCGAGCCCGGCGAGGCGGCCCTGGCGTGGCTCCTCACCCGTCCCGGCGTCACCGGTCCGATCGTCGGCCCCCGCACCGCGGAACAGCTCGACAGCGCGCTGCGCGCCGTGGAGCTGGACCTGAGCGAGGAACTCCTCACGTCACTGGACGAGATCTTCCCGGGCCCCGGCCCGTCGCCGGAGGCCTTCGCCTGGTAATCGGGGTAGGGCGAGCGCCCCTTTTCCAGGGGCGCGGGGCGATGACATATGCGGCTCCGCCGCGTGGGCGCGACCAGCCACACACAGCCCGCACCCGGCAACGATCGCGCAGTCCCCGCGCCCCGCCCTCACTTACCGAGCGCCGCGGCAAGCCCGACGACAACGAACAACAGCACAAGCACACCGGCCATGATCCGGTTCCGGGTTTTGGGGTCCACGTACCCGAGCCTAACCGCCCGCCCCCAGCCCCCAACGGCCGACCGCCTCGTACCGGGGTTGTGCGCCGGGCACACCCGACGCTGGCAGGTTGCTGCGCACGAGCGCCAGCTCCCCGACCCTCCACGCCCGCCCGGCGAATCCGTCGAGCCGCTCGACATACGGCCGTACGTCCACCGCCTCCCGGCTCCGCGCCACGGTCAGGTGCGCGCGATAACGCCGGTGCTCCCCATCGCCACGCCGGCCTCCCGCGCCGCCGCCTCGCACCGGTCGCGGCGAGCAGCCGCAGCGCCTCGACGTCCCCCTCCACCCCGGCCCACAGCGCCCGCCCCTGTCCGAACTCCCCTCCCCCGCGCACCGCGAGCCCGAACGGCCCGGTCTCCCGCGCGGCCCGCTCCAGCCGGGCGGACAGTTCGGGTACGACGTCCTCGTCGACCTCGCCGTAGAAGGCGAGGGTGAAGTGCCACCCCGGCCGGCCCGTCCAGCGGAGCGTGTCCGCGCCCGGGAGGGTCTGCAACTCGTCGACGGCCGAGCCGAGTTGGGCCAGTACGTCCTCGGGCGGCAGGAGTGCCGCGAAGAGTCTCATGGGGGCAGCCTTCCATCACCTCTCACCGGGTGTGCCCCTGGCCTGCCGCCATGGAGACCGACACCGGCATCAGCATCGGGCGAGGCGGACCCGACGACGTTCCCGTGATACTCGGCCTGCTCGACGGGGAGGACCGGTGGCCGGGACAGGTGCCGGCCCGGAGGGTGTGACACGCACATCCTCCGGGCCAGGCGCCGACTGTCAGGCCACCGTGGCCAGTTGCTCCCGTTCGCGGGGCACGAAGGCGACGCTCGGGTGGCCGTGGTTCCAGCCGAAGGACAGGCGCAGGTCGCCCATCCGGGCCAGGACCAGGCCGATCGTGGCGGCCGCGGCCGCCGCGATGACACCGCCCAGGGCGAAGCTCACCCGGGGCCGTAGGCGTCCGTGATCCAGCCGACGATGGGGGCGCCCAGTGGCGTACCGCCCATGAAGACCATCATGAACAGGGCCATGACCCGGCCCCGCATGGCCGGGTCGGTGCCCATCTGGACGGCGGTGTTGGCCGTGACGTTGACCGTCAGGCCGGCGATGCCGATCGGGATCATGAGCAGGGCGAACAGCCAGTAGGAGGGGGCCACCGCGGCCACGATCTCCAGCAGGCCGAAGGCCGCCGCCGCCGCGATCAGGACGCGGAGGCGGGTGGTGCCGCGGCGGGCGGCGAGCAGGGCGCCGATCAGGGGAGCCGACCGCCATCAGGGTGTTGAAGAGGCTGTACCCGCCGGCGCCGGCGTGGAAGACGTCGTCCGCGTAGGCCGACAGCCACACCGGGAAGTTGAAGCCGAAGGTACCGATGAAGCCGACGAGGACGATCGGCCAGATCAGGTCCGGGCGCTTGGCCACGTACTGGAGGCCCTCGCGGAGCTGGCCCTTGCCGCGCGGGGGCGCGCTTGACGACCTTCAGGTCGCGGTTGCGCATCAGGAGCAGGCTGGCCAGCGGGGCCACGAAGGACAGGCCGTTGAAGAGGAACGCCCAGCCGGTGCCGACGCCGGTGATCATGACGCCCGCGACGGCGGGGCCGACGAGGCGGGCGGACTGGAAGTTCGCCGAGTTCAGGCTGACCGCGTTCTGCAGCTGGTCGGGGCCGACCATCTCGGAGACGAAGGACTGCCGGGCCGGGTTGTCGACCACCGTGGCGAGACCGACGGCGAAGGCGGCGACGTAGACGTGCCAGACCTGGACGTGGCCGGAGAGGGTGAGGGCGGCGAGCGCGAGGCCGGTGAGGGCCATCGCGGACTGCGTGACGAGCAGGGTGGGCCGCTTGGGCAGCCGGTCGACGAGGACACCGCCGTAGAGCCCGAAGAGCAGCATCGGCAGGAACTGGAGGGCGGTCGTTATGCCTACGGCGGCGGAGGGAGCCGGTGAGGCTGAGGACCAGCCAGTCCTGGGCGATGCGCTGCATCCAGGTGCCGGTGTTGGAGACGACCTGGCCGATGAAGAACAGGCGGTAGTTCCGGATCTTCAGCGAGCTGAACATCGAGGACTTGCCGGTGCTTCCGGCGGCATCAGGGGTGGGCGGGGAGTCGGGGGTGGCTGGCGCGGGGGCGGAGTCTGCTCCGGGTCCCGAACTCAAAAAAGTCGCCTCCTACAGAGAACGTGTTTTACAGGTGTGCGAGTTTCTCCAGCACGGGGGCGGCGGCGACGATCTTCGCCCACTCGTCCTCGTCGAGGCCGTCGACCAGGCCGGCCAGGAACGCGTTGCGCTTGCGGCGGCTCTCTTCGAGCATCGCCTCGGCCTGGGGGTCTTGGTGACGACCTTCTGGCGCCGGTCCTCGGGGTGCGGCTCCAGCTGGACCAGACCCTTCGCCTCGAGCAGCGCCACGATGCGGGTCATCGAGGGCGGCTGCACATGCTCCTTGCGAGCGAGCTCGCCAGGGTCGCGCTGCCGCAGGTGGACAGGGTGCCGAGCACCGACATCTCGGTGGGGCTCAGTGACTCGTCGACCCGCTGGTGCTTGAGTCGACGGGACAACCGCATCACGGCTGATCGCAGGGAGTTCACGGCGGCAGCGTCGTCGCCATGGGTAAGGTCCGGCATGTTCTTTAGCGTAACTCATTACTCTCGCTAAAGACCAATGGCGACACGCCGAGATGCCCGTGACCCTGGACACTGAACCCTGACGTCACCCATATGAGTGATCCCGACGCGGAACGTCACGCGCCGCCCGGAGCCGCCCCGGACCCTCGTGTCCATGGGGACCAGCGTGCTCAGCCTGCGGATAGACGGGGAGCTGCTCGAACGGCTCCGCGACCATGCCTCGAAAAGGGGAATGAGCGTCCAGGACTATGTGGTCCAGACGCTCATCCGGGACGACTTCGACGAACGGTTCCAGACCGCCGTCGAGGAGACGGAGAAGTTCTACGGCGTCACGTGACGGCCCGTAGAGGCGCGGATCAGGTCAGACCCAGCGCCGGCATCAGGTAGTAGAAGCCGAACACCGCCGCGACGACGTACATCGGCACCGGGACCTCCCGGCCCCGGCCCGCCACCAGCCGCAGCACCACGAACGTGATGAAGCCCATGCCGATGCCGTTGGTGATCGAGTAGGTGAACGGCATCATCAGCATCGTGATGAAGGCCGGGATCGCGATCGTGTAATCGGCCCAGTCGATCTCCTTGACGGAGCCCGACAGGATCAGGAAGCCCACCGCGAGCAGCGCGGGGGTGGCCGCCTGGGACGGGACCATCGTGGCGATCGGCGTGAGGAACAGCGCGACGGCGAAGAGCGCGCCGGTGACGACGTTCGCGAAGCCGGTGCGCGCGCCCTCGCCGACGCCCGCCGTGGACTCCACGAAGCAGGTCGTCGCGGACGAGGAGCTGGCGCCGCCCGCCGCGACGGCGATGCCGTCGACGAAGAGGACCTTGTTGATGCCGGGCATGTTGCCCTCGCCGTCGGTCAGCTTCGCCTCGTCGCTGATGCCCATGATCGTGCCCATCGCGTCGAAGAAGCACGACAGCAGGACCGTGAAGACGAAGAGGATGCCGGTCAGCACGCCGACCTTGGAGAAGCCGCCGAACAGGCTGAACTTGCCGATCAGGCCGAAGTCCGGGGTGGCGACCGGGTTCCCGGGCCACTTCGGGGTGGTCAGGCCCCAGGAGGATCGTCGCGACTGCGTTCACGATCACCGCGAGGACCGTCATCGTGACGATGGAGATCAGGATCGCGCCGGGGACCTTGCGGACGATCAGCGCGAGGGTGAGCAGCACGCCGAGGACGAAGATGAGGACCGGCCAGCCGTTGAGGTGACCGTCGCCGCCGAGCTGGAGCGGGACGGTGGTCTGGGCGGCGTCCGGGATGCGGGAGATGAACCCGGAGTCCACGAGCCCGATCAGCATGATGAACAGGCCGATACCGATCGAGATGGCCTTGCGCAGTCCGTACGGCACCGCGTTCATCACGCGCTCGCGCAGCCCGGTGGCGACCAGCAGCATCACGACGAGACCGGCCAGCACGACCATGCCCATCGCGTCCGGCCACGACATGCGGGGCGCGAGCTGGAGGGCGACCACGGAGTTCACGCCGAGTCCGGCGGCCAGCGCGATCGGTACGTTGCCGATGACGCCCATCAGGATGGTGGTGAACGCGGCCGTCACGGCCGTTGCGGTGACCAGCTGGCCGTTGTCGAGGTGGTGCCCGTACATGTCCTTCGCGCTGCCCAGGATGATCGGGTTGAGCACGATGATGTATCGCCATCGCGAAGAAGGTGGCGAGGCCGCCGCGGATCTCGCGGGGGAGCGAGCTGCCACGCTCGGAGATCTTGAAGTAACGGTCGAGCGCGGTCGGCATTGGATGTTCCTACGAGCAGAAGTGGACAGACGGAAACCGTTTCAGTATGAACATATGAAGACGTCAGGCGCTATCTCCGCGCGTAGACACGCGGAGATCCACGGGCCTTGCGCCGCCTCGTAAGCTGGGCCTATGGCGAAGTGGACACCGACACACGAGGCACCGGAGCCCCTGGAGGGCCCGATCGTCCCGACCATCATCGGCGGCACGATCCTCTGGTTCGTCCTCTTCCTGGCACAGCTCCCCTTCTACGGCTGGTTCGACGACCACGGCCATCTGTGGTGGCTGTGGACCTGCCTGGCCGGAAGCGGACTCGGGCTGATCGGCATCTGGTACGTCCGGGGGCGCGACGCGGCGCTCAAGCGCATGGCGGCCGAGGCCGCGGCACAGGGTCCCGCTCCTGCTGCGGAGTGGAGGCTCCTCTCCACCCGGGGCATCAGCCCGCCCCGCCCGCCGTCCTCCCCTCGTCGGATCTTCCGGGCACTCGGCGGGTGAAGCCGTAAAACCGCACGTACCGTCGAATGCATGACGCACACCGACGCGGGCGCCGAACTCGATCCTGTGCACCCCGTGCCCATTCCGGCGGCGCGGGCGCGCGGGCTCTCCACCGCCGAGGTCGCCGAACGGGTGGCGCGCGGGGAGGTCAACGACGTCCCCGTGCGCAGCAGCCGCTCCCTGGCCGAGATCGTCCGCGCGAACGTCTTCACCCGGTTCAACGCGATCATCGGCGTGCTCTGGCTGATCATGCTGTTCGTCGCACCGGTCCAGGACAGCCTGTTCGGGTACGTGATCATCGCCAACACCGGGATCGGTGTCTTCCAGGAGTGGCGGGCGAAGAAGACCCTCGACTCCCTCGCGGTGATCGGCGAGGCGAAGCCGACGGTACGGCGGGACGGGGCCGCGGTCGAGGTGAGCACCTCCGAGATCGTGCTCGGGGAACTCATCGAGATCGGGCCAGGCGACAAGGTCGTCGTCGACGGGGAGTGCGTCGAGGCCGACGGCCTGGAGATCGACGAGTCGCTGCTCACCGGTGAGGCGGACCCGGTCGTCAAGCGGGCCGGGGACCCGGTGATGTCGGGGAGTTTCGTGGTCGCCGGCGGCGGGGCGTTCGAGGCGACGAAGGTGGGGCGCGAGGCGTACGCGGCCCAACTCGCCGAGGAGGCCTCCCGGTTCACGCTCGTCCACTCCGAACTGCGCACCGGTATCTCCACGATCCTCAAGTACGTGACGTGGATGATGATCCCGACCGCGATCGGCCTGGTCATCAGCCAACTCGTCGTGAAACAGCACGGGTTCAAGGACTCCGTCGCGCGGACCGTCGGCGGGATCGTCCCGATGGTCCCGGAGGGGCTCGTCCTGCTCACCTCGGTGGCCTTCGCGATCGGCGTCATCCGGCTTGGCCGGAAACAGTGCCTGGTGCAGGAGTTGCCGGCCATCGAGGGGCTCGCCCGCGTCGACACGGTCTGCCTCGACAAGACGGGCACGCTCACCGAGGGCGGGATGGACGTCACCGAGCTGCGCCCGCTGGGCGGGGCCGACGAGACGTACGTACGCAAAGTCCTCGGCGCGCTCGGGGAGTCGGACCCGCGGCCGAACGCGTCGCTGCAGGCGATCATCAACGCCTATCCGGACAGCGGAGAGTGGCGCTGCGTGGAGTCGCTGCCGTTCTCGTCGGCGCGGAAGTACAGCGGGGCGTCGTTCAGCGAGAGCGACGGGGAGTCGAGCACGTGGCTGCTCGGGGCGCCGGACGTGTTGCTCGGCGACGACGACCCCGCGCTCGCGGAGACCGGGCGGCTGAACGAGCAGGGGCTACGAGTGCTGCTGCTGGCACGGGTCTCGGGGAGCTGGACGATCCCGAGGTGGCGCGGGAGGCGTCGGCGACCGCGCTGGTGGTGCTGGAGCAGCGGTTGCGGCCCGACGCGGCGGAGACGCTGGCGTACTTCGCGGACCAGGACGTGCACGCGAAGGTCATCTCCGGGGACAACGCGGTGTCCGTGGGCGCGGTGGCCGAGAAGCTGGGGCTCACCGGGAAGGCCGTGGACGCGCGTCAACTCCCCGCCGATCAGGAGGAGATGGCCAAGTCCCTGGACGAGGGCACGGTGTTCGGGCGGGTCACTCCGCAGCAGAAGCGGGACATGGTGGCCGCGTTGCAGTCACGCGGGCACACCGTCGCGATGACCGGGGACGGGGTGAACGACGTACTCGCCCTCAAGGACGCCGACATCGGGGTCTCGATGGGGTCCGGGTCCGAGGCCACGCGGGCGGTCGCGCAGATCGTGCTGCTCAACAACAGCTTCGCCACGTTGCCTTCGGTGGTCGCGGAGGGGCGGCGGGTGATCGGGAACATCACCCGGGTGGCGACGCTGTTCCTGGTGAAGACCGTGTACTCGGTGCTGCTGGCCGTGCTGGTGGTGTGCTGGCGGGTCGAATACCCGTTCCTGCCACGGCACTTGACGCTGTTGTCCACGTTGACGATCGGGGTTCCGGCGTTCTTTCTTGCGCTGGCGCCGAACAAGGAGCGGGCGAAACCCCATTTTGTGCGGCGGGTGATGCGGTATTCGATTCCAGGTGGGGTGATTGCCGGGGCGGCGACCTTCGTCACGTATCTGATCGCTCGTCACCACTACGTGGGGAAGGGGTCGTTGGCCGCGGAGACGAGTGCGGCGACCTTGACGCTGTTCCTGATCTCCATGTGGGTGCTGGCGATCATCGCGCGGCCGTACACGTGGTGGCGGGTGGCGCTGGTGGCGTCCATGGGGGCGGCGTTTGTCGTCGTGCTGATCGTGCCCTGGCTTCAGCACTTCTTCGCCTTGAAGCTGGTGGGGGTGACCATGCCGTGGATCGCTGTGGGGATCTCGGTGGTGGCGGGGTGGTGCTGGAAGTGGTGTGGCGGCTTGTTGATCGGCGGGCGGTGGTGTGAGGGTTTTTCGGGTGCCGGCCGATGGGGCTGGTCGCGCACTTCCCCGCGCCCCTGAAAGCAGCCGCACGCGCCCCTGAAAGCAGCTCTCCGCACCCCTGAAAGCGGCTGCCCGCGGCCCCGGTTCTGGGGCGCGGGCAGCTGCTTTTGGCTGGTGCTACTTGACGTCTATGTAGTCGCCCGTGGCGTTGACCGGGGACGTGGTGGACGTGCCGGCGAAGGCGTAGCGGAAGTAGCCGTCGACCGTCGCCTTGACGGTGGTCTTCAGGCTGCCGTTGGTGGTGGTCTTGATGGTCTTGACCGTGGTGTACGTGGTGGAGTTCTTCTTGCGGAACTGGAGCTTGACCGGCTGGGTGGAGTAGCCGGCGTAGGTGTTGGCCTCCCAGTTGGCGCGGGTCAGCTTGCCGGTGACCGTGATGGTCTTGCCCTTCTTGACGGGCTCCGGGGTGGCGTTGACGGTGAGCTTGGCCAGGCGGGTCACCGGGACGTTGCCCTGTCGCCCTGGGTCTTGAGGGCGCCGTCGGCGGTGATGGCGAGGCCGCCCGCCTTCCAGGTGCCGGCGTCGGCGTTCGCCACGTCGCCGTCGGACGGGCGGATGTAGATGGTGCCCTTGCAGTTCAGGACGGTCGTCGAGGCGGCGGTGCAGGTGCCCGGGTCGTCGCTGATGAGCTCGTTGGTCGGGGTGGTGACCGAGGAGCCGCGGTAGATGAGCGGGCCGCTGGCGAAGTTGTCGGCGCTGACGTCGAGGCTCGCGGCGTGCGTCACGGTGTAGGTGACCGGGATGGCGACCTTCGCGGTGGCACCTACGACGACGGCCTTGCCGCTGTTGACCTTCACCTTGGAGAAGGTGACGTCGAGCGTGGTGGCGGCGGTCGCGCGGCCGTCGGCGGTGGCGGCGCCGAACGCGGCCTTGCCGGACGGGGCGTCGGCGGCCTGCGCGGCCGGTACGGCGAAGGCGGAGAGGACCAGGGCGCCGGAGACGGCGGCCACGGTGGCGCTTATGCGCATGCGTTCCCCAAGTGGAGAAAGGGGGCCCCGACGCGCTGGTCGTTCCGAACGGCTCGTCGTCTGCGCCGGGGCCCAAGTGATGGCGGAGCCTGTTGGCTCACGTCATCTGATCTGCGACGGGTGGTGAGGGTTGTACGCCGGAGGCAGATTTTGTACGGGGATTACGAAGTCCTGGTGAAGGGTGGGGATTCCGCTCTCCACCAGGACCGGGGGCGGCTTACTTCACGTCGATGAGGTCACCCGTGGCGTTGACCGCCGGGGTGGTCGAGGTGCCCGCGAAGCTGTAGCGGAAGTAGCCGTCGACCGTCGCCTTGACGGTGGTCTTCAGGCTGCCGTTGGAGCTGGTCTTGATGGTCTTGACCGTGGTGTAGGTGCTGGAGCTCTTCTTGCGGAACTGGAGCTTCACCGGCTGGGTCGAGTAACCGGAGTACGTGCCGGCGTCCCAGTTCGCGCGGGTCAGCTTGCCGGTGACCGTGATGGTCTTGCCCTTCTTCACGGGCTCCGGGGTGGCGTCGGCTGTGAGCTTGGACAGGCGCTGGACCTGGAAGGTCTTGGCGTTGTCCTTCTGGACGTAGTCGTTGTCCTTGCCCGTGGCGATCGCCCAGACCTTCCAGCTGCCGGCCGCGAAGTTGAAGGCGTTCTCGCCCGACTGCAGGTCGAAGGTCGACTTGCAGGTCGAGGTCGTGGCGTTGACCTTGGTGCAGGTGGCGCGGTTGTTGCTGCTGTTGGCGACCGCACCGGTGTCGGAGGAGTCGATGTCCGCACCGTGGTAGAGAACGGCCTGCGCCCAGCCGACGCCCGAGGCGTCCTTCACGGTGAAGCTGACGGTGATGGTCTTCTTCGCGGTCGCCGCGACGACGACCGGCTTCCCGCCATTCACCACGACCCCGAGATCGTGGTGTCCCCGTGGACCTCGTCGGCCTGTGCGGCAGGTACGGCGAGGGCCGAGAGGGCCAGGGCGCCGGTGACGACGCCGAGGGTGGCACGCATGCGCATGGATTCCCCAGTTACAGAAGTGATCGTGGAGCCAGTCGGCCCGGACGATCAGATGCGTGACGAAAGGGAATGGTTGTACGACTCGTAGAAGATTTCCGCGAGAGTCGTGAAGGTCACGCCCCGGCTCAGTCGAACCACCGGTCCCGGGCCAGCTCCCCGTCCTGGACGGGTCCTCCAGCAGCGCCGCCACCTCGAACCGCCGGGGCCACTGCCCCGCCGCCCAGGCGAGCCCGGCGGCGACGCCCTCCAGGGTGGAGGCGTGCAGGACGCCGTCCCGGCTGCGGCGCCAGTCGATCTCGGTGCCGTCCACGACGAGTTCGTCGTGTTCGACGTAGGTCGCGGGGGTGAGCGGGCCGAGGAGGACGCGGACGGAGTCCGGTACGTCGTGTTCGGTGCCCTCGGAGGTGACCTCGCCGGTGACCGACTCGCTGAGGCGGCGGACCTGGAAGAGGTCGGCCAGCTCGGCGGCGCGGGACGGGCGGACGGGGAGGAGGGGGACGCCGGTGGTGAAGGGGAGCAGGTCGGGTGAGTCGACGACCACCGCGTCCGCCGCGTCCACGACCGTCACCTCGCCGTCGACCACGGCCCGCAGGTCGTCCGGGAGGGTCACCTGTTCCGGGTCAAGGTCGGCCAACGCGCTGTACAGGGCGTGCAGTTGGGCGCCGGTGACCTCTCGGTCGGGGTCGGCGAGGCGGTCGAGGAGTTCGGCGGCGCCGCCGGGCTCGTCGAGGAGGGCGGCGACCGAGGTGCGGACGCCGAGGGCCCGGAGTACCTGTTCGTCGTCGAAGCCGGTCGCGTCGGCCTCGTCGTAGAGACCGCGCAGGAGCGGGTCGCCGCCGGCCGCGAGCAGGCCCGCCGGGCGGCGGCCGTCGAGGACCGGGTGGCCGCGCAGCCACCAGGCCGTGTACGGGCGTACGACCTCGTGCGTGCCGTCGGGCAGCAGGATGCGGACCTGCTGGGTGATCGCGTCGCGGAGCGGGGGCTGCGCGAGGAGGGCGAGGGCCTGGGGCCAGCGGTCGTCGTCGACGAGGTCCAGGTCGCGGACGGCGACCAGTTCGGTGGCGACGGGGGGTACGGGGTGCCCGGGAAGCGGTCGAGGACGTCCTCCGACCACACGTCGACGGAGTCCAGCAGGCCCGGGTCGTCGGGTTCCGCGAAGTCGCTGTCGCGGGGCTCCAGTTCGTCCGGGTCGAGGACGACGTCGGTGGCGCGGACGAGGGCGAAGGTGGCGAGGACTCCGCAGGCGGCAAGGGGCTGTTCGCCCCAGCGGTCGGCCAACTCGGCGTCGACGAAGGCGAGTTCGCCCTCCCGCATGATCTCCGCGAACGGGCTGCCGGGCAGCACCAGTTCACCGGCCGGGGCGAGTTCGCCGTCCTCGTCGGGCAGCGCGAGGGCGCCGAGCCAGGGTTCGTCACCGGGTTCGAGGCCCGCGTCCCGGACCAGGGCGAGCACGGTGTCCGCCAACTCGTCGCTGTCCGGGGCGACTTCGTCCCACATGGCCCCGCCCTCCTCGTCGAGGGAGGCGGCCACGGCGGCCCGTACCTGGGGGTCGTGAGGACCGCGCGGGGGTCGCGGGCAGCGCGCCGAGCTTCTCCAGGAGGGGGTGCGCGGCGTCCGGGTGGGCGACCTTGAGGCCGAGGCGGGCGAGCACCTCGGGCTCCACCTGGGCGGAGTCGGGGGTGGGGAGAAGGACTTGGCGCGGCCCGATCGTCGTCCTGCCTCCCCGGAGCCGAAAGCCTGGGAGGTGCCCCCAGCCAGCGGCACGGGCAGGCCGGTGAGCCGGTCGGGGTCGACGCCCGCGAGGCTGTCGTAGAGACGCCGCCACCACTCCGGGTCCTTCTCCAGGCCGGCCAGCCGGTCGACGGCGTCGGTGAGGGGGACGCGGGCGACGCCCAGCGTCCGGAGTTCCACGCGTCGTTCGAGGCCGGCGGGCAGGAGGGTGGGGAGCACCTCGGCGAGGACGCGCACGGTGTCGGTGCCCGCGCCCTCGACGACCTCGGCGTCCCGGGGCCGTAGCGCCTCGGGCAACTCCGTGTCGTCTGCGGCGGGTTCGAGGGCGGGCGGGAGGAACGAGGTGCGCGGCAGGCGCGCCAGGATCGCCTGGCGCAGGGTGCCGTCCAGCTCCCCCCGCCCAGCGGGCCGGGCACGAGGTCGATGATGCCGGCGGTCACCGGCCGCCAGGCGGCGAGGAGTTCGACGTAGGCGTCCGCCGCGCGCTCCACCACGAAGTCGGTCAGCGGGCCGGGCGCGGCGTGGCGGCGGGTGGTGTCGAGGGGCAGCGAGGCGATCAACAGGGCCGGTACGCCCAGGGGTTCGTCGCTGGGCGTGGGCGCGTGCACGACGGGGCTGGTGCGGGGGCGGGCGGGCGTCCCGTCCTCGTCGACGGGTACGGCCCAGGTGACGGACCAGTAGGGCCTCAGCCGTTCCTCGACGGGCCGGTCGACGAGCAGGTCCTTGGCGAGTTCCCCGTGCGCGGCGACGGTACGCCAGCGGGTGCTGCCGTCCCGGCTGTCGTCCACGACGGTGTCGGTGCGGTCGGTGCGACGGGTGAGGGTGCGGGGTGCCTGGTCCCCGACCTCGACCACGACCTCCGTGAGCCCGGGGAGCGCGAGCAGGAGAGCGTCGTCCACGGCGCCGAGGAGGCGCTCGGCGAGGTCCTCGGCGGCGGTGTCGCGCAGGGGGAGGATGACGACGGTGTCGTAGGAGTCGGGGGCGGTGCCCTCGGCGGCGAACGGGAGGCGCAGCAGCGGGATGTGGCCGTCGCGGCGGCGGATCTCGGTGCCGAGGCCCGGGCTGTGCCGGGCGGTCTCGTCGGCGAGGGCGCGGGCCTCGGCGAGGGACCAGCGGACGCCGCCGTGACGGCCGACGACGGCGGGTTCGTCGGTGACGGCGACGACGGCGGCGAAGCCGACGCCGAACCGTCCGACGGCGCTGTCACCGGCGTCACGCTTCGCGGAGGCGCGCAGCGTGGCGAGGGACTCGACGCCGGTGGCGTCGAGGGGGCACCGGTGTTGGCGGCGCACAGGACGCCGTCGCGGAGGGTGAGCCGCAGCCGGCCGGCCACGCCCGCGCGGGCGGCGGCGTCGGCGGCGTTCTGCGCGAGCTCGACGACGAGCCGGTCCCGGTACCCGCCGAGGACGAGGTCCTCCTCGGCGTTGGCGTCCTCCCGGAACCGGGCCGGGCTGGTCGCCCAGGCGTCGAGCACCCCACGCCGCAGACGGGCGGTCCCGAACGGGTCGGCACCCTCGGCGGCGGGCCGCACGAACTTACTCACGTACGTTCACTCTCCTCATCGACGTCGCGACGAAGGTACCGCGCGCCGATGCCCCGCCGTCCCGCCCGCCCCGTCAGCGAGCGCCCGCCTCGGGCTCCGGAAGAGGGAGTTGGTCGAGGTCGAGGGTGAAGGTGCGGCCGTCGGCCAACGGGATGGGGAGCTTGCCGGTGCCGTACTTGTGAGTGTGGGCAGCGATGTAGCCCGTGCCGGTCGGCTGGGTGTGGAGGACCACTTCCCGCGCGTAGGGGTCCACGACCAGGTAGATCGGGATTCCGTGGCGGCCGTACTTCGCGGTGCAGTCGTCGTAGTCCTTGCGGACGGACGAGGTCGAGACGACCTCGGAGATCAGCAGGACGTCCTCGAAGCTGTAGCGCGCGCCCTCACGGCGGGCGTCCTCGCGCAGGATGGCGAGGTCGGGGGCGGAGTTCTCGTCGGCGGGGAAATCGATGTACACGTCGGATGGGGTCTTCGCATCGAGTCCCAGGGACAAGATCGTGTTGTACTGCATCACCTTGATGGTGCTGGAGTGCTCGAAACTCTGCGGCGTCAAGATGATCTTCCCGTCGATTCCGAAGAAAACCACGTGTCCTTCGGGGAACTCGGTACGCGCAATCGTCGAGTCGACGCTCATGGCGCTGCTCCTTCCCGTCCGCCGTCAGAATACGGCCCTACGAGTGCCCCAGTTCCGCCGATTCCGGGTCCGCCCCCACCGACACCGACCCCGAGTCCGCCGAAGGGCGCAGGGGGAACGGGTCGACCACCGTCTCGTCGATCACATGGGCCGGGGCTGGGGTGGTGTGGGCATGACGGCTGCTTCCGAGTGGCCGCCGCAGCCGTAGGCCAGGGAGACGACATGGCCGTCCGCCGGGGAGAACTCGTTGGCGCAGATGCCGAAGGCCTGGCCGAGGGAGCCGCCGATGGCGACGAGGAAGCCGCAGCTGACGCAGGGCGCCGGGGCCGCCTGGGCCATCGGGGTCTTCGGGCCGAAGCCGTCCTCCCAGCGGTCGGCGGCGACGTGGAGGCCGTAGCGGGAGAGGACACGGGCGCGGCGGATGCCCAGCTCCTCGGCCACGGCGGCGATCGAGCCGCGGGTCGGCGCGACGGGCAGGGCCGACGGCGCTCCCGCCGTCACCTCCGCGTCCTCCGCCTCGACCAGTTCCGCCATCTCCTCGGAGACGGCGGAGTTCGGCGGGGGCTCGTCCTCGCCCGTGTAGCCGGGCTCCAGGCGGAGGTCCTCCGCGTCGGTGGGGAGCAGGTCGCCGGGGCCCATGTCGCCGGGGCGGAGCCGCTCGCTCCACGGGACCCATTCGGGGGCCAGGAGGGAGTCCGGGCCGGGCAACAGCACGACCTCGTCGAGGGTCACCAGCTTCGCGCGGGACGCCCTCGCGACCGTCACCGCCCAGCGCCAGCCCCGGTAGCCGAACTCCTTGCACTCGAAGAAGTGCGTGACCACCCGGTCACCGTCGGATTCGAAGCCGGCGTGTTCGCCGACCACGCCGGGCGCGGCGGCCTCCTCGGCTGCGGCACGGGCGAGGTCGACGGCCTCGGCGCACAGGCGGTCGGGGGTGCGGCTTCGCGTGGTCGCTGCGCTCACAGGTATCGCTTCTCTCCTACGCCGTCTCACGGGTGCGCCTGTTGCGGCGAAGGGAGCGGACGGAGCGGCTGAAAGACATGTACCAGGCCCTTGGGGGCACTGGTGAGAGGCCGCGTCGACGTCCGCACCCGATCGCGCTCGGGCACGCCTACACCATCCATTCTGCGGGATGGCCGAGAGGCGCGCGGCCGAGAACAATCGCCACGGCGCGCTACGCACGCTACCTTCTCCCGCGCCATGCGCCCACACCGACGGGCTCCCGGAGCCCTGTGGGTCGACTCGGAATCCACCCAAGTACGCCTCCATACGCGCGGTAACCGCGATACTCGCGCCGTTCTCGGGGCACTATGACGGGGTGGCAGCCGCGAGGTCGCCCCAAGGTGCCACCGGGCTCGGTGGCACGAAGGGGAACATCCGAGGTGGCGGTTCGGGCCGGGTGAGCGGTTCCGTCCGCGCGATGGGTCGTGCCCTGCACTTCCCCGTCACCGGGACCGCCCGCGGCATCCGCAAGGCCACCCACGCGCACGGCGCGGGCGAGTCGGGCCTCGGCCGCCTCATCGAACTCCACGCGGTGAACGGCGCAGGCGACGTGATGATCACGGTCGCCCTCGCGTCCACCGTCTTCTTCTCCGTACCGACCGACGAGGCCCGGGGCCGGGTCGCCCTGTATCTCGCCATCACCATGGCGCCGTTCACGGTTCTCGCGCCGGTGATCGGCCCGCTCCTCGACAAACTCCCGCACGGCCGCCGCGCCGCGATGGCCGCCGCGATGCTCGCCCGCGCCCTCCTCGCGCTGATCATCTCCGGCGCGGTCGCCAGCGGCAGCCTGGAGCTGTATCCGGCCGCGCTGGGCGCTCTCGTCGCCTCCAAGGCGTACGGCGTCGTCAGAAGTGCCGTGGTGCCCCGGCTGCTGCCGCCCCGCATCTCCCTGGTGAAGGCCAACTCCAGAGTCACCCTCGCCGGTCTCCTCGCCACCGGTGTCGCCGCGCCGATCGCGGGCGGCCTGCACGCCATCGGCGACCCCTGGCCGCTCTACGGCGCCTTCGTGATCTTCGTCGCGGGCACGGTCCTCTGCTTCTTCCTGGACCCCAAGGTCGACTCGGCCAAGGGCGAGGACACGGCGCTGCTCGCGGCGGACGAGGACCATCTGCACGGCCCGCACCCCAAGGAGGTCAAGCGGCCGGGCCTGCGCACGGTCGGCATCGCCGTCACCCACGCGCTGGGCGCCAACGCGGCGCTGCGCTGGCTCTCCGGGTTCCTGACCTTCTTCCTCGCGTTCCTGCTGCGCGAGCATCCGATGACCGGGCAGAGCGCGGCCGTGTCGCTGGGCATCGTCGCGGTCTCGGCGGGCGTGGGCAACGCGCTCGGTACGGCGGTCGGTTCATGGCTGCGGCAACGGGCCCCGGAACTCATCATCGTGACCGTCGTCGCCCTCGTCCTGGGCGCCGCGATCACCGCCGCGATCTTCTTCGGCGCCGTACTCGTGGCCTGTCTCGCCGCCACCGCCGGGTTCTGCCAGGCGCTGGCCAAGCTGTCCCTGGACGCGCTGATCCAGCGGGACGTGCCCGAGCTGGTGCGCACCTCGGCGTTCGCGCGCTCCGAGACGATGCTCCAGATGGCCTGGGTGCTCGGCGGCGCGATCGGCATCGTCATGCCGCTGAACGGCACCCTCGGCTTCACCCTCGCCGCCGCCGTCATCGCCCTGGGCTGGCTGACCACCCTGCGCGGGCTGCTCGCCTCGGCCCGGCACGGCGGTACCGGAAGCCCGCGAGTGGCCTAACCCGCGGCACCCGGCCCGGCACGCCGCACCCCACGTGGGGAGGACTGGACGGGCCCGATAGCCTTCGCCCCATGACCATGCAATCCGCTGTGCGACGCCGCCGCGCCGTCGCCGCCGCCGGCGCCGTTTCCGCCGGACTGCTCGTCCTGTCGGCGTGCGACAAGCCGACGCCGATCGCGACGATCACCGTCGGGAGGAACTCGGTCCACACGGAGGCCACCTGCTACAACGACGGCGACGCGGTGAAGACCGCCGACCTGCCGAAGTGCCTGAAGGCCTCCACGTCGATCTCGGTCGACCCGGACGACACCGTGCGCTTCGGCGTCGACCCGAAGATCGCCGACAACGGCTGGACGATCCTGATGAACGGTCAGCCGCTGACCGACTCCAGCAAGAAGACGTACCGCACGATCCCCGGCAGCGTGTTCTTCAACACCCAGTACGGCGCGACCGGCAACTCGACCGTCGTCTCCATCAAGGAGGGCGACAAGACGGTCAAGGGCCTGTGGTCCTTCAAGTTCAAGAAGGACTCCTGACCACGTCCGCGTCCACACCGTCCTCCGTACGGATCCTCGTCGCCACCGCCGTCCCCGCCGAACGGGACGCGGTGGCACGGGCGTTCACCGGCGACAGCACCGTTGACGTCATCGCCGCCGGGGTGGGTCCCGCCGCTGCCGCCGCCGCCACGGCCACCGCCCTCGCCGGCACCCCCTACGCCCTCGTCGTCTCCGCCGGGATCGCCGGCGGCTTCCAGCCCGAGGCGCCCGTCGGCTCCCTCGTGATCGCCGACGAGATCACCGTCGCCGACCTGGGCGCCGAGACCCCGGACGGCTTCCTGCCGGTCACCGAACTCGGCTTCGGCACCGTCACCCACCGTCCGCCGAATGCACTCGTACGAGAGCTCGCGGCCGCGACCGGCGCCCGCACCGGAGCCGTACTCACCGTCTCCACGGTGACCGGAACGGCCGCCCGCGCCGCCGAACTCCGCGCCCGCCACCCCCGTGCCCTCGCCGAGGCGATGGAGGGCTTCGGCGTGGCCGAGGCAGCCGCCGCCCACGGCGTCCCCGTCCTGGAACTGCGCGCGGTCTCCAACCCCGTCGGCCCGCGCGACCGCACCGCCTGGCGGATCGGCGACGCGCTCGCGGCACTCACGGCGGGATTCGGGAAGTCCGCGACCGTACTGGAGAGTTGGAACAGGCATGACCTCAGCCGCTGAACCCACCGAGCCCCTGCAGATCGCCTTCTCGCCCTGCCCGAACGACACGTTCGTCTTCGACGCCTGGGCGCACGGCCGGGTACCGGGTGCGCCCGCGCTCGACGTGACCTTCGCGGACATCGACATCACCAACGGCATGGCCGAGCGCGGTGAATTGGACGTCCTGAAGGTGTCGTACGCCGTGCTGCCGTACGTGCTCGACGCGTACGCGCTGCTGCCGTGCGGGGGCGCGCTGGGGCGGGGCTGCGGGCCGCTGGTGCTCACCCGGGGCCCGGGGACCTGACGGGCCGAACCGTCGCCGTGCCCAGTGAGCGGTCGACGGCGTATCTGCTGTTCCGGCTCTGGGCCGCGGACACGATTCCGGGCGGGGTCGGGGAGATCGTGGTCATGCCGTTCCACGAGATCATGCCGGCCGTGCGGGACGGGAAGGTCGACGCGGGACTCGTCATCCACGAGGCGCGCTTCACGTACCAGAACTACGGGTTGCACAAGCTCGCGGACATGGGCGAGCACTGGGAGGCGACGACCGGGCTGCCGATCCCGCTGGGCGCGATCATCGCCAAACGGTCGCTGGGCGCCGAGCGGTTGAACGTGCTCGCCGACTCGATCCGGGAGTCCGTCCGGTCCGCCTGGGCCGACCCCGAGGCCTCCCGGCCGTACGTCATGGAGCATGCCCAGGAGATGGATCCGGGCGTCGCCGACCAGCACATCGGGCTCTACGTCAACGAGTTCACGGCGGATCTCGGGGACGACGGGTACGCGGCGATCCGCGGGCTGCTGACACGGGCGGCGGCGGAAGGGCTCGTGCCCGCACTGGGACCGGACGCGCTCACGTTTCCCTGAGCTTCCCGGTTGCCCTGAACTGGTGGCGTCGTCCCTGGGGGCTGCGCCCCCAGACCCCCATCGGCCCTGAAGGGGCCTCGTCCTCAAACGCCGGACGGACTGACCAATACCGGCCTGAGTTGAGAAGCCCCCTCACTTGGATCCGCTGAATCTCCCGGATATCTACACGTCCAACTGGTCCGCGACCGCCCGCAACAGCCCCGCGATCTTCGCGCCCGCGGGCTTGTCGGGATAGCGGCCGCGTTCCAGCATGGGTGTGATGTTCTCCAGCAGGGTCGTCAAGTCCTGGACGATGGAGGCCAGTTCGTCCGGCTTCTTGCGCTGGGCCGCCGCCACCGACGGGGTCGGGTCGAGCAGGGTCACCGAGAGGGCCTGGTCGCCGCGCTGACCGGCGACGACCCCGAACTCCACGCGCTGTCCGGGCTTCAGGGCATCAACTCCGGCGGGCAGAACCGAGGAATGGACGAAGACGTCACCGCCGTCGTCACGGGAGAGAAAGCCGAAGCCCTTCTCGCTGTTGAACCACTTGACCTTGCCGGTAGGCACGTCTGTCCTCGTCCTCGTACTCGTCGGAAAACTGCTTCGGATAGCAGACCGGCGGGTCGTCGGGACCCGCCGGTACCAAGGCTAATGGTCTTCAGGCCGGTGACAAGACGTCGCCGGGTTGTTCCTTTGCGCAGGGAACTACCCTGGTCCAGTGCGCGACAAAACCCAAACGAATTCCGCCGCGGCCGGTGACCGACTCATCCGTGCCGGTGCCATCGTCTTTTTCCTCGGCGCGGTGGCCACTCTCGTCACCGTGGTACCGCTGCTGCTCCACACGACGCCTTTTCCGACGTACATGTACCTCTTGAGCATGCTCATGGGCGTCGGATTCCTGCTCGCCGCCGGAGGCGTGCTCCAGTCGGTGGCCGCGGGCCGCCGTCAGGCGCGCGCGACGAGGTAGTCCGAAAGCCATCGCGGGAACTCGGTGAGATCGCCGAGCACCACGTCCGCCCCGGCCGCCCGCAGTTCGTCGGCGTCGCACGGTCCGGTCGCCACCGCGACCGCGAGGGCCCCGGCGGTACGGGCGCCGCGCACGTCGCCGACATGGTCGCCGACGTAGACGCTCGCGCCCTCCTCGCGCAGCGCCTCCGCCTTCTGCTCGGCCCACAGGTTGCCGATCACCGCGTCGGCGTCGATGCCGAGGTGCGCGAGGTGCAGCTTCGCGTTCGGCTCGTACTTCGCGGTGATGACGATCGCCCGCCCGCCCGCCGCCCGCACGGCCGCGATCGCCTCGGGGGCGCCGGGCATCGCGGGGGTCGCGGCGATGGCGATCGACGGGTACATCTCGCGGTACAGGTCGGCCATGGCGGGCAGGTCCTCCGCCGGGAACCAGTTGATCAACTCGTCCGCGAGCGGCGGCCCGAGCCGGGTGACCGCCAGATCGGCGTCGATGTACGTCCCCGTCCGCTCCGCCAGCGCCACATAGCAGGCGTGGATACCGGGCCGGGAGTCGATGAGGGTCATGTCGAGGTCGAAACCGACGGTCAGGGCGGGCTCAGGGTGCGGGCTCATATGGGCCATTGTGCCCAGTCACCACGATCATCCCACCGGGCCCCGCGATCCACCGCCGCCCTACCTCCGCCGCTGCGACCGCCACACCAGAAACAGCGCCGACGCCACCGCCGCCCCCCGCACCACCCACGGCCAGGTCTCGGAGATCGCGTCGTTCATGTGGCCCTGGGCGATGGGGTGCCCCAGCGGCCGTCGTTGCGGCCCCACAGCCAGACGATCCCGGCCGCGACGGCCGCCGCCGGCAGACCGATCACCGCCGCCTTGGTCTCGGCGTCGGACAGCCGCCGGGACGCGTACGCGATGAGCCAACCCAGCAGCAGGGCGAACCAGTTGCCGAGCACCGCGCCTACGACGAGCAGCGCGGCGGCGATCAGGAGCAGCGGGTTGGACCAGCGGCTGACGGGGAGCCGCGGGACCATACGGCGCCGCCGGGCCGGGGTCTCCGGCACCTGCTCGATCACCGGAGCGACCACGGTCTCCGGTGCCTTCGCCGGCTCCTTCGGGGTCTCCTTCGGCGGCGGGGGCTTGAGGAGTTCGGGGATCTCGATCCCGCCGGTGAACCCGGGCACGCTGTCGCCGAGCGCGAACCCGTTGCCGTTCTCCACCCGCCACCAGTCCGGCTGCAGCACGCTCGCGCCCAGCTCGGACGCGCTCGCGAGATGCGGCGCGGAGGGGGCGTCGTCGGGCTCGGCAGCGGGCGCGGCCTTGGTGAGGCGGGTACGCGGCAGCGGTACGACCCGGCGCAGCCCCTTGGGTCGTAGATCGTCCTCGTGGTCGCGTTGTACGGGGACGGAGGGCGTCGGAGCCTGGGGACACCGGCGCCGGTGCCGGCCGCGGCAACGATCTCGTCCGGGGTGCCGAGGCCCTTGAGGATGCGCTGGACTGCCGCCGGCGTGTCGACGGTGGCACCCGCCCGGCGCCGGTCGATCTCGTTGCGCAACTCGGACACGAGCCGCATGCGCGTGACCGAGGGCAGCTGCCGTTGCTGCGCCACGTCACCGACGCGGCTCAGATACTCGTAGACGACCTGGTCGCTCTCGATACCCACGAAGTCCCCTCCGGGGCGGGTGCGTTGGATACCCCGCCGCAACGACCGTAGCGCAGGTCGGGACTCCCGTCGGCCGCGCGTCGGGGGCGCATGGCGGGTCCGGGTGCGGGCGGGTACCGGCTGCGGACGGATCGGACGGGAGGTGATCGACGTCGGTGAGGCGGGGTGTACTCGGTGGCCGGGGAAACGATCGCTGCCGCCGTGCCCGGGTGCGGGCGGCGTCGACCGCGTAGGGGTCCCAGCCGGGAGACGGCGGCCGTCGCAGGCGGGTGGGGCCTTTCCGGCAGCCGGGCAGGGGCGATCGTCGCCGCCGTGCCCGGGTGCGGGAGGCGTCGACCGCGTAGGGGCCCCATCCGGGAGACGGCGGCCGTGGCAGGCGGGCGGGGCCTTCCCGCAGCCGGGGAGAGATCGTTGCCCCCGTGCCCTGGGGCGGGCGGCTTCGGCCGCGTAGGGGTCCCAGCCGGGGAGACGGCCGCCATCGTGGGCGGGCGGGGCTTCTCCGGTTGCCGGGGAGGGGGCGATCGTCGCCGCCCTGCCCCGGTGCGGGGCTTCTCCGGCCGCCCATCGGTCGTTCGCCGACGGGCGGGTACCGTGCGCACGCGGGTCGTCGCGGTGTGCTCACCTCGGGGCGGAGGACACCGGCCCGGGGCCCGTACCCGCTACCGTGGGTCGGATGAGCACCCCGGCCACGCCGCCCCGTTCGCTCGCGGAGGCCCTCCGAACCAGGGACGACGCCTCCCTTGCCGCGCTGCTGCGCAGCCGCCCCGACCTCATCACGCCCGTCCCCACCGACCTCACCCAGCTCGCGACCCGGGCCGGTACCCGCGGGTCGGTCGTGCGCGCCCTCGAGCGCCTCGACCGTTTCGCGCTGCAGACGGCGGAGGCACTGGCCGTCGCGTCGGACCCGGCGGCGTACGACGAGCTGCTCGCGTTGATGGCGGGCGACCGGCGCGATCCCGCGGTCGTGCACGCGCTGCCGCGCGCCCTCGCCGCGCTGCGCGAGCAGGCGCTGGTGTGGGGCGCGGACGACCGGCTGCGGCTGGTGCGGACGGCGCGCGAGCTGCTGGCGCCGTCGCCGCAGCACCCGTCGCCGACCGGCCTCGGGCCCACGGTCGCGGAGGCCACGGCGGGCATGTCGCCGGGCCGGATCCAGGAGATCGTGACGGCGGCGGGCCTGCCCTCCACCCACGACCCGGTGTCCGCGGTGGCGTCACTGACCAAGCTGTTCACGGCCCGGCGCCGGATGAAGACGCTGCTCGCCGGCGCCCCCGAGGAGTCGCTTGAGGTGCTCAACCGGCTGGTCTGGGGCCCGCCGTACGGCCAGGTCACCGCCGACCCGGCGCCCTGGCTGCGCTGGCTCATCGACCGGGGTCTGCTGCTGCCGACGGCGCCCGGCACGGTCGTACTCCCGCGTGAAGTGGCCCTGCATCTGCGGGCCGGGCGCGCGCACCGGGAGGTCGAGCCGGTGGCGCCCGCGGTCGAGGCGAAGGCGACGCACCGTCCACAGGTTGTGGACACGACGGCGGCCGGGCAGGCGTACACCGCGCTCGCCACGGTCGAGGAGCTGCTGAAGGACTGGGACGAGGGCGGGCCCGCGGTCATGCGCGCGGGCGGCCTCAGCGTCCGCGACCTGAAGCGGACGGCGGTCGCCCTGGACGTGTCCGAGCCCGTCGCCGCGTTCTGGGTCGAACTCGCCTACGCGGCAGGCCTGTTGGCCTCCGACGGCGACGCCGACGAACGGTACGCGGCGACCCCGGCCTACGACGAGTGGCTCGAGCAGCCCGCCGCCCAGCGCTGGGCCCGGCTCGCGGAGGCCTGGCTCACGGCGACCCGGACCTCCGGTCTGGTCGGCGGCCGGGACGCGAAGGAACGGACCCTGTCCGCGCTGGGCCCCGGCCTGGACCGCTCGGCGGCTCCGGAGGTACGACACCGGGTGCTCGGGCTGCTCGCCGGGTTGCCCGAGGGCGCGTCGCCGTCCGCGGAGTCCGTGCTGGCCCGGTTGCGGTGGGAGCGGCCTGTGCGGGGGCGGGTGGGGGCAGCGGAGTGCCGGGAGTGGTGCCGGGAGTGCCGAGGGTGCGGGTTCCGGCGCGGGTGCCGGTGCGGGTGCTCAGGGGATGACGATCTGCGGAGTCGGCTTGCCCGGTGGACGTTGGGCGAGGCGGAGATGTTGGGGGTGACGGGGCGGGGGCCTTGTCCCGGCAGGGGCGGGCGTTGCTGGGGCTGGAGTCGGTGGGGGCGGGTGATGGCGCCGACCCCTCCGACCCCTCGGTCTCCTCCCCCGATCCCTCCGGCCCCGGCGACAAGCTCCCCGTCCATCACCACCGTCCGCCCGCTCACCCGGACCCCCTCTCCCCGCCGAGCAGGCCGCCGCGAGTGCCGCCGCCGCGCGGATCCTCGCGCCGCTGCTCCCCGACCCGTTGGACCACGTCCTGCTCCAGGCGGACCTGACGGCGGTGGCTCCCGGCCCGCTGGAGCGGCCGTTGGCGGACATGCTGGACGTGCTCGCGGACGTGGAGTCGAAGGGCGGGGCGACGGTGTACCGCTTCACGCCGGGCTCGGTGCGCCGCGCGCTGGACGCGGGCCGTTCCGCGTCCGACCTGCACGACTTCCTCACCGCGCACTCCCGTACTCCGGTCCCGCAGCCCCTCGCCTACCTCATCGACGACGTGGCCCGCAGACACGGCCATCTGCGGATCGGCGCGGCCTCGGCGTACGTCCGCTGCGACGACGACGCGGTGCTCAGCGAGATCCTCGCGGACAAGCGGTCGGCGGGCCTGCGCCTGCGCCGGCTCGCCCCGACCGTGCTGGCCGCGCAGGCCGACCCGGCGGCGCTGCTCGACGGGCTGCGCGCGATGGGGTTCGCGCCGGCCGCCGAGTCCGCCGAGGGCGATGTCGTCATCACCCGGGCCCACGCCCGCCGCACCCCGCCCCGCACGGCCCCGGACCCGGTACCGGACGGGCCGCCGACCCCGGACACGACCCTCCTGTCGGCGGCGATCCGCGCGATCAGGGCGGGCGACCGCGCCTCGACGACCCCCTCAAGACGACCACGCCCCCAACGGCGAACTCCCCCGCACCAGTTCGGCCGAGACCCTCGCCACCGTGCAGGCCGCCGTCCTCACCGGCACCACCCTCTGGATCGGCTACGTCAACGCCGAGGGCGCCGCCAGCCAGCGCGTCATCGCCCCCATCCGCGTGGAGGGCGGCTTCGTCACGGCGTACGACCACACGGCGGACGAGGTCAGGACGTATCCGCTGCACCGGGTGACGGGGGTGGCGGAACTGGCCGAGGACTGAGGTAGCGGGTCAGCGCCTCCGCGCCGTCCGGTACGAAGGTCGGCCTGTCCGCCATCTCCCGGAGTTCGCCCTCCGTGACCCACGCGTGCCAGGCGATCTCGTCCGGGTCGGGCGTGATGTCCTCGTCGACGACTGCTTCATGGATGCCGAGCCAGTACGGGCTGATCACGCCCCGGCACAGGAACTTGAGCGCGAACCGCACCGGCGCCCGTACCCCGAGTTCCTCGGTGAGTTCACGGGCCGCCGCCTCCTCGTACGACTCCCCGGCCTCCACACCGCCCCCGATCAGCCAGTTGTACTGACCCGGGAACCGTGACATGTCCGCCGCCCGCCGATGCACCAGTACGCGGCCCTCGGCGTCCCGGCAGACAGTCGTCGCCACCCGGTGCAACCAGTGACGCGTGATCGCCTCCCCCGCTCCACCACCCCGAGCACCCGGTCCTGCTCGTCCACCCGGTCCACCAGCTCGCCCACGGCCCCCACCCTCCGCTCGCCCGAGCCCCCACCCTCCCAGACCCCGCCGTGATCACCGGCCGGTAGTGCACACTGGACGTTTGGCCGTCCCGAGTCCTCCAGGCCCGGCCGAGGCCCGCAGAAAGGCAGTCGCGCGTGAATGGCCCCCTCATCGTCCAGTCCGACAAGACCCTTCTCCTCGAGGTCGATCACGAGCGAGCCGACGACTGCCGGCGCGCCATCGCGCCGTTCGCCGAGCTGGAGCGGGCGCCGGAGCACATCCACACCTACCGGGTGACCCCGCTCGGGCTGTGGAACGCGCGGGCCGCCGGCCACGACGCCGAGCAGGTCGTGGACGCGCTGGTGGAGTACAGCCGGTATCCCGTGCCGCACGCGCTGCTCGTGGACATCGCCGAGACCATGGACCGGTACGGCGGGCTCACCCTGAGCAAGCACCCCGCGCACGGGCTCGTCCTCACCACCACGGACCGGCCGGTGCTGGAGGAGATCCTGCGGTCGAAGCGGATCGCCCCGCTGGTCGGCAACCGCCTGGACCCCGACACCGTCGCCGTGCATCCCTCCGAGCGCGGGCAGATCAAGCAGGTGCTGCTGAAGCTGGGCTGGCCGGCCGAGGACCTCGCCGGGTACGTCGACGGCGAGGCGCACGCGATCGAGCTGGACGAGGACGGCTGGGCGCTGCGCCCGTACCAGAAGCAGGCCGTGGAGAACTTCTGGCACGGCGGCAGCGGCGTCGTCGTCCTGCCGTGTGGCGCCGGGAAGACGCTCGTCGGCGCGGGCGCCATGGCGCAGGCCAAGTCGACCACGCTGATCCTCGTCACCAACACCGTCTCCGCCCGGCAGTGGAAGCACGAGCTGATCAAGCGGACCTCGCTGACCGAGGAGGAGATCGGGGAGTACAGCGGGACGCGCAAGGAGATCCGGCCGGTCACCATCGCCACGTACCAGGTGCTGACGACCCGGCGGAAGGGTGTCTACCCGCACCTGGAGCTGTTCGACTCCCGCGACTGGGGGCTCATCCTCTACGACGAGGTGCACCTGCTGCCCGCGCCGGTCTTCAAGTTCACCGCCGATCTGCAGGCGCGGCGGCGGCTGGGCCTGACCGCGACCCTCGTGCGGGAGGACGGCCGGGAGTCGGACGTGTTCTCGCTCATCGGGCCGAAGCGGTTCGACGCGCCCTGGAAGGAGATCGAGGCGCAGGGTTACATCGCGCCCGCCGACTGTGTCGAGGTCCGGGTCAACCTCACGGACTCCGAGCGGCTCGCGTACGCCACCGCCGAGGCCGAGGAGAAGTACCGCTTCTGTGCGACCACCGCGACGAAGCGGAAGGTCACGGAGGCGATCGTGCGGCGCTTCGCCGGTCAGCAGATCCTCGTCATCGGGCAGTACATCGACCAACTCGACGAACTGGGCGAGCACTTGAACGCGCCCGTGATCAAGGGCGAGACCTCGAACGCGCAGCGGGAGAAGCTCTTCGGGGCGTTCCGCGAGGGGGAGATCAGCGTGCTCGTGGTGTCGAAGGTCGCGAACTTCTCGATCGACCTGCCGGAGGCGACCGTAGCGATCCAGGTGTCGGGGACGTTCGGCTCGCGTCAGGAGGAGGCCCAGCGGCTCGGACGGGTGCTGCGGCCGAAGGCCGACGGACACCAGGCGCACTTCTACTCGGTCGTCGCGCGCGACACGATCGACCAGGACTTCGCCGCCCACCGCCAGCGCTTCCTGGCGGAACAGGGGTACGCCTACCGGATCATGGACGCGGACGAGATCCTCGCGGAGAGCTGAGCGTCACGCTGGAACGCGGACGCGGCGGGTGAAGCGGGCGGTGCGGGGATGCGGGCGGTCACTTACGGCGAACGCCCGCTTCCTCGCCGTACTCACCGAGGACGACCACGCTGAACGCGGCCTCCGCGAACACTTTTATCGCGCGCGCAGGGCATTGCCGAGGCGATGGGGGTGGCTGCCGCCGGTGGCCGGTGTCGCGCCGGTCGGGCGGGCGGGGATCGGGGTGATGGTTGCTGCGCTCATGTCTCCATGGTGCGTCTTGGGACATAAGGTCGGCATCGGTCCAGAGAGCCAACCTCCAAGCCGCCCTTCTACGTCTCCGGGCTGACCCGTTCCCCTGCTGGGTGGAGGGTCGTCCCCTAGGGGATGGAAAACCATTCGCCCCCGCCGGGTGCCCTGACCTAGAATCTCCGCTCTTGCCCGCCTCCCCGCAGGGAGTGCCACCGCCCGGACGGAAACCGGTCGGTACCCCACTTAGGTCTTCCGGAGGCACCCCCTGTCCACGCCCACCGACGATCCGCTCGCCCGCGAACGCTCCCACCTGGCCTCCTCCCGTTCCGCGCTGCGCGCCATGCGCGAGGACGCCGAGTCGCTCGACATCAGGGACGTCACGGCGAACTGGGTCAACGCCGAGGTCTCGCCCGCCAGATCGACGACCGCATCAAGGCGCTGGCCGACCTGAGCGACACCCCGCTGTTCTTCGGCCGCCTCACCTACCTGCACGCTCCGGGCGCCGAGCAGGCCGAGGGCGCGGAGGGCGAGCAGTTCTACATCGGCCGCCGCCATGTGCACGACGCCGACGGCGACCCGATGGTCATCGACTGGCGCGCGCCGGTCTCGCAGCCGTTCTACCGGGCGTCCAAGAAGGACCCGCTGGACGTCTCGCTGCGCCGCCGCTTCGGGTACACGGGCGGCGACCTCACGGCGTACGAGGACGAGCACCTCATGGACCCGGCCGAGGCCGCCGCGACCAGCAGGCTGCTCCAGCAGGAGATCGAGCGCCCGCGTGTGGGCCCGATGCGCGACATCGTCGCGACCATCCAGCCCGAGCAGGACGAGATCGTACGGTCCGGTCTCGGCGGGACAGTCTGTGTGCAGGGAGGCCCCGGCACCGGAAAGACGGCCGTCGGCCTGCACCGGGTCGCCTACCTCCTCTACGCCCACCGCGAGCGGCTCGCCCGCACCGGCACCCTCGTCATCGGGCCGAACAAGTCCTTCCTGCACTACATCGAGCAAGTCCTGCCCGCACTGGGTGAGTTGACGGTCCGTCAAGGAACTGTCGACGACCTGGTCGCGCATGTCGAGGTGAGCGGCACTGACGAGGCACCGGCCGCCGTCATCAAGGGCGACGCCCGCATGGCCGAGGTCCTCCGCCGGGCCGTCTACTCGCACGTGACGCTGCCCACCGAGCCGGTGATGGTGGTGCGCGGCTCGCGCCGCTGGCGAGTCCCGGCCTACGAACTCGAGGCCATCGTGCGGGAGTTGCTCGACCGCGACATCCGCTACGGCGCCGCCCGCGAGGCCCTTCCGCAGCGCATCGCGCATGCCGTGCTGGTGCAGATGGAGCGGTCCGGGAGGCGCCGGACGACCGGGTGCAGGACGCGGTGGCCCGCAACACCGCGGTGAAGGCGGCCGTCAAGGCGGTGTGGCCGCCGGTCGAGCCCGCGAAGCTCGTGCTGCGGCTGCTCACCGACGCGGACTTCCTCGCCGCGCACGCGGACGGCATCCTCGACGAGGAGGAGCAGAAGACGATCCTCTGGGCGCTGCCTGGATCTGGAAAACGGGCGGTGCGGAGCGTCAAGGCCGCCAAGTGGGCTGCCGCGGACGCGGTGTTGATCGACGAGGCGACCGACCTCGTGCAGCGGACGCACTCGCTCGGGCATGTGGTGCTCGACGAGGCGCAGGACCTCTCCCCATGCAGTACCGCGCGGTCGGCCGCCGCTGCACCACCGGTTCCGCGACCGTCCTCGGCGACCTCGCGCAGGGCACCACGCCCTGGGCGACGCGGAGTTGGGACGAGGCGCTGGCCCACCTCGGCAAGTCGGAGGGCGTGATCGAGGAGTTGACGGCCGGTTTCCGGGTGCCGACGGACGTCATCACATACGCCTCCCGGCTGCTCCCGCACATCGCGCCGGGCCTGACGCCGGTCGCCTCGGTCCGTGAGAACCCGGGCTTCTTCGACCTCCGCGAGATCGCCGGCACGGACGAAGTGGTCGCCGCCTGCGAGGAGTTGCTGCGCAACGAGGGCTCGACGGGCCTGATCGCCGCCGATGCCAGGATCCCGGCGCTGGCGGACGCCCTCACCGCGGCGGGCATCGGCTACATCGACCCGGGTGAGGAGACCACCGCGGACACGCGGCTGACCCTCGTCCCGGCCTCGCTCGCGAAGGGCCTGGAGTACGACTACGTGGTGCTCGACGAGCCGCGGGCAGTGGTCGACGGCGAGCCGGACGAACGCACCGGCCTACGGCGCCTGTACGTGGCGCTGACCCGAGCGGTGTCGGGCCTGATCGTCACGCACACGGCGCCGCTTCCCGCCCAACTCGCCTGAGCGAAAAGGGCGGTTCGCGCACAGGGCCGGGCGCTTCAGGCTCCGTCGAGGACCGCCCGCCACTCGCCCACGGCCGCCGCCGACACGGCCGCTCCCAGCCTTCGGGCCGGGCGGCGCCGCCGATGTGGAAGGCGTCGACTCCCGCGGCGATCAGGGGCGGTACGTGGTCGAGACGCAGGCCGCCGCCGACGAGGAGGCGCTGCTCGTAGCCCGGTTCGCCGTGCAGCGCGGCCTCGCGGAGCAGCGTGGCCAGGCCGTCGTCGACGCCGTCGGCCGCACCGGCGGTGAGGTAGGCGTCCAGGCCGGGCAGGTCCGCGAGTTGCTTGCGCAGGGCGTCGCGGTCGGCGGCGCGGTCGATCGCGCGGTGGAACGTCCAGGCGCAGCCGTCCAGTTCGGCGACGACCCGCTCCACGGCGTCCAGGTCGACGCCGCCGTCCGGGCCGAGGAACCCGAGCACGAACTGGTCGGCGCCGGCGGCCCGCAGTTCCCGGCGATCCGCACGAGCCGGTCGACGTCGCCCGCGGCGAACCCGTCCGCGAGGCGCAGCATCACGCGCAGGTCGATGTCGACGGCGGCGCGGATGGCGGCGAAGGTCTCCACCGGCGGGGTGAGTCCGTCGGCCGCCATGTCGGTGACCAGTTCGAGACGGTCCGCGCCTCCGGCCTGAGCGGCGACCGCGTCCTCGGCGCCGAGGGCGATCACCTCCAGGACTGCACGCGTGCTCATAGGACCCCTTCCGTCGTGTTCCCTGGAGCGGCTACAGGTCTAGTCCAATATCAGGGTACGCGTGAGGATCGGGGCCCGCGAGATCACCCCGGCACCGGCCCCGGATCACCCGCCGAAGATGTTCAGCTCCGCGGGATCGGCCCCCGCCAGCTCGTACCCCGTCCCGTCCGGCACGGGCCGCCCCGAGTACAGCCGTACGAGCGTGGGCGCGTCGCCGATGTAGCGCGCCGGGGTCAGCTCGCCCGACAGATCGCCCAGCAGCAGCGGATCGTCCAGGTCGTCGAGGTCGGCGTGCAGAGGCCGGTGGTTTCTCTGCCGGGTCACCAGGCCGAGAAGGGCGAGAGCGGACTCCAGCCCCTCGCCCCCATAGGCGCCGGGCACACCGAGCACGTCCCGTACGTCACCGGCGTGCACCCACTCCCCCAGCGCGACGGCGTCCAGTGGCCCGCCCGCGCGGGCGATCGCGGCCCCCGCCTCGGTCATCCCGCGCTCCAGCTCGTCGACGATCCGCGCGTTGGTCCAGTCGGCCCGCTCCGCGATGTCCCGGTCGTTGGCCTCCGGCGAGAACACCCCCTTCTCGAAGCGCCGCTCCACCACCCGCGTCAGCGCGGCCGCACAGTGCGCGAGCACGTCCCGCACGGTCCAGCCGGGACATGCGAGGGTGGCCAGCGCGAAGTCGTCGTCGGGTCGGGAACGGAGCAGCGGAATCAGGGCGTCGCGCTCGGTGACGAGCAGCCGTCCGGGCAGTTCGGGATCGCGTACGTCGTGTGCTGTGTCGGCGTAAGTCATGCGTTCCACGCTAGGGGCGCGGGCCCGGGAGGAAAATAAGGGGCATGCCCGATCTCGACGCTCTCCGCGCCCGCTGGACCCGCGCCCTCGACGGCGCCCGCCCCTCCGCCGACGGCCCCGACCCGTCGCCGTACGCCGAGAACCTCCTCGCCCGCTGGCAGGAACCCCAGCGCCACTACCACACGCTCACCCACCTCACCTCGGTCCTCGACCACATCGACGTCCTGGAGAAACACGCCACCGACCCGGACGTCGTACGGCTCGCGGCCTGGTTCCACGACGCGGTCTACCTCCCCGACCGCTCCGAGAACGAGGAGCGGTCCGCGCGGCTGGCCGAACGCGCGCTGACGGAGGCGGGCGTACCGGAGGCGAAGACGGCCGAGGTGGCCCGCCTGGTCCGCCTGACCGTCACGCACGCCCCGGCGGACGACGACCCCGACGGCCAGGTGCTGTGCGACGCGGACCTGGCGATCCTGGCCGCACCCCCGTCGGCGTACGCGGCATACACGGCGGCGGTGCGGGAGGAGTACGCGTTCGTCCCCAACGAGGCGTTCAGGGAGGGCCGTTCGGCAATCCTGCGCCAACTCCTGGCCCTGCCTAGGCTGTTCAGGACGCCGCACGGGGCCGAGGAATGGGAGGCGACGGCACGCTACAACCTGACGTCGGAACTGGATCTCCTGGCCTCGGCGGACCCGACTGCCGGATGACGTCGCGGCCCGTATGCTCCCCGCATGGGGACCACGGGCGGAAGCACAGGCGCAAACGCGGGCGCGGACGAGCTGGAAGAGGCCGTCGAGGGCTGCGTCGCGCTCCTGCGCACGGCGACCGGCGCGGACTGGCGCGGTCCGGACTGGGAGAAGGCCACGGCGGGCCGGCTGGAGTGGAGCTGCCGGTACACCGCCGAGCACATCGCCGGTGATCTCATCGCGTACGCGGGGCAGTTGGCCGGTCGCGCGCAGAACGCGTACTTCCCCTTCGACATCACCTTCGACGACGGCACCGACAACTCCGGTGTCCTGGAGGTGATCTGGACGACCGGCGCGCTGCCGCCGCCGCCGTCCGCACCACCCCGCGCGAGGTGCGTGCCTTCCACCCGTACCCGTTCCGCAGCGCGAACCGCGAGGGCTTCGCCGCGATGGGCACCGCCGAGGTGCTGCTGCACACCCACGACATCGCCGAGGGCCTGGGCCTGACCTACCAACCCGACCCGGAACTGGCCGAGTTCGTCCTCACCCGGATCTTCCCGCACGTCCGCCCCGGCGCCTCGCCCTGGCTCACCCTGCTGTGGGCCACCGGCCGCGGCGACCTCCCCGGCCGCGACCCGGTCACCGACTGGCGCTGGCACAACAACCTCGTCCACGACACCGACCGGCTCACCCTCCAGGGCATCACCCCCGCGTCCGCGACCGACCTCGTCGGCGGCGGTGACGGCGGCTTCGAGTGGATCGAGGGCGGCCCGTACACGGGCACCCGGGAGGCCGCGACCTTCCTGCTCAAGGCCTACCAATCGGGCGTCCACCGACCGGAGTTCGGCGTCTTCACCCTCGTCCGCCGCGAGGACGGCCGCGCGGTCGGCGGCCTGGGCTTCCACGGCGTCCCCGACGAAGAGGGCCGCGTGGAGATCGGCTACGACCTGGCGGCGGGCGCGCGCGGCCACGGCTACGCGACGGAGGCGCTCCGCGCGCTCTCGGCCTGGGCGCTGGCCCGCGACGACGTACGCACGGTCTTCGCGACGATCGAGCGGGGACAACCTCGCGTCACAGGCGGTCGTCACCCGGGCGGGCTTCAGGAAGGTGAGCGAGGACGAGGCGGAGGGCGAGTTCGCCTACGAGTTGCGCCGCCCCCAGTAACTCCTTTACCCCGCGCGCCCCTTGGGCCTCCGCAACCCCGCCGCGGTCAGCAGCCGCACCACCTCACGGCTCCGCACCTCCACCGCCCCCGCGGCCACCGCGTCCGCGTAACGATGCGACGGGATGTCGTAGTGATCGCGCTCGAAGGCCCGGCGCGGCACGCCCAACTCCTCGGCGAACAGGTGGAGTTCGTCGTACGAGACATCGCTGACGAGGTGCGACCAGAGGCGGCCGTGCCCCGGCCAGGTGGGCGGGTCGATGTAGACGGTCACAGGGAGCCCAGGTTCCCGACGGCGGCGACCTTCACGCCCGCCTGGTGGCAGACCCAGTGCGGGTCGGGTCCGAGTTCCGGCTCGACCTCCAGGGCGTGCGGGTCGCCGGCCGCGCAGACCGGGCAGAGCGGCCAACGGCCGTACGCCTCCAGCAGCGCGTCCTGCACGTCCTGGGCGACCAGCCCCGCGACGTAGGCCACGCCCTCCGGCCACTGCTCCACCCACCAGCGCCGCTCCACGATGGACTCCTCCACCATGGACACCACGTCCGCCGCGACGACCTCGCGGGCGGCCAGATCGGCGAGCACGAGGGCACGGGCGGCGTGCAGCGCCTGCTCCAGGGCGCTTATGGGGACGGGCTCGTCACGGGGGCCGTCCATGGGGTCGTTGTCGGGGTGCATGCACCCATTGTGCGCACTCTTGACCCGACCACCGGACGAAAATATCTTTCAAGGGTGACCCAGGAAGTGAAGGAAATTTTCGGAAGCGCCTCCGGGAGTACGCCACCCGCCGCCCTGGCCGCCAAGGTGCGCACCCTCGCCCCCTCCATGACCCGCTCCATGCAGCGCGTCGCCGAGACCGTCGCCGCCGACCCGGCGGGCTGCGCGGCCCTCACGGTCACCGGCCTCGCCGAACGCACCGGCACCAGCGAGGCCACGGTCGTCCGCACCGCCCGCATCCTCGGCTACCCCGGCTACCGCGACCTGCGCCTGGCCCTCGCCGGGCTCGCCGCGCAGCAGCAGTCCGGGCGGGCGCCCGCGCTCACCACCGACATCGCCGTCGACGACCCGATCGCCGACGTCGTCGCGAAACTCGCCTACGACGAGCAGCAGACCCTCGCGGACACGGCGGCCGGGCTCGACACGGTCCAGCTCGGCGCGGCCGTCAGCGCGCTCGCCGGGGCCCGCCGTACCGACATCTACGGCGTCGGGGCGTCCGGGCTCGTGGCGCAGGACCTCGCCCAGAAGCTGTTGCGGATAGGGCTCATAGCCCACGCCCACAGCGACCCGCATCTCGCCGTGACCAACGCGGTGCAGCTGAAGGCCGGTGACGTGGCCATCGCGATCACCCACTCCGGGTCCACCGGTGACGTCATCGAGCCGTTGCGGGTGGCCTTCGAGCACGGGGCCACGACCGTGGCGATCACCGGGCGACCGGACGGGGCGGTCACCCAGTACGCCGATCACATACTCACGACATCCACCGCCCGGGAGAGTGAGCTTCGGCCCGCGGCGATGTCGTCCCGCACGAGTCAGTTGCTGGTGGTGGACTGTTTGTTCATCGGGGTGGCGCAACGGACGTATGAACAGGCGGCACCGGCGCTGTCGGCGTCTTATGAGGCGCTGGCGCATCGACATAGGCGCTGACGGTTCGTAGTCGTCCGCCGGTCCGGTGGGGGCTGGTCGCGCAGTTCCCCGCGCACCTGGAAGCCGACCTGAACGCCGACACCCCAGGGGCGCGGGGAACTGCGCGACCGGCCACGACGCGCCCGCAGACCAGTCACAACGGAAAGAGCCGCTTCTCCATGACCTCGACGTCCAACCCCCGTGATCTCCGCGCCGAGTTGGAGACACTCACCACAGAAGCCTTCCGCCCGGAACTCGCCGGTATCGACCAGCTCCCCACCCTCGACATCGCCCACCTGATGAACACCGAGGACGCCACGGTCGCCGCAGCGGTAGCGCACCGCCTCCCCGAGATCGCCGCAGCGATCGACGCCGTGGCGGAGCGCATGGGCAGGGGCGGCCGACTGATCTACGCGGGTGCGGGCACCGCCGGACGCCTGGGCGTACTGGACGCGTCCGAATGCCCCCGACGTTCAACACGGACCCCACCCAGGTCGTAGGCCTGATCGCCGGCGGGCCGGACGCCCTGGTCACGTCGATCGAGGGCGCCGAGGACTCACGGGACCTCGCCCAGGCAGACCTCGACGCGCTCACCCTCACCCCCGACGACACGGTGGTCGGGATCTCGGCCTCGGGACGCACCCCGTACGCGATCGCAGCCGTGGAACACGCGCGGAGCAACGGCGCCTTGACCATCGGCCTCTCCTGCAACGAACACAGCGCCCTCGCCGCGGCCGCGGACCACGGCATCGAGGTCGTCGTAGGCCCCGAACTCCTCACCGGATCAACGAGGTTGAAGGCAGGCACGGCGCAGAAGCTCGTCCTCAACATGCTGTCGACGATCACGATGATCCGCCTGGGCAAGACCTACGGAAACCTGATGGTCGACGTACGCGCGTCGAACGAGAAGCTGCGCGCCCGCTCCCGCCGCATCGTCGCGCTCGCGACCGGCGCGGACGACGCGGAGATCGAGCGCGCCCTCGCCGCCACCGACGGCGAGGTGAAGAACGCGATCCTCGTGCTCCTCGCCGGGGTCGACGGCCCGACGGCCGCCCGCCTTCTGGAGGAGTCCGGCGGCCGTCTGCGCGCGGCGCTCGCGGCGGCGGGCGGCGGCTGACCAGCAGGCTCAGGGTGTGGATACTCCGTACGACACCGCCGCCGCCCTCCTCCCGCTCGTCGGCGGCCCCGCGAACGTCACCTCCGTCGCCCATTGCATGACCCGTCTGCGCCTCGGCCTGGCCGACCGTTCACTGGTGGAGGAGGCGGCGTTGCGGGCGCTGCCCGGCGTGCTCGGGGTCGTGGACGACGACACGTACCAGATCGTGCTGGGGCCGGGGGTGGTGGCCAAAGTGACCCCGGAGTTCGAGAAGTTGGTCCGACGCGGGGGCGAACTGGCCGCGCGGGGGCGCCGAGTTGAAGGCGGAGCAGCGGGCGCGCAACGCCACCCCCGGCAAGCTGCTGCTCCGCCGGATCGCCAACATCTTCGTCCCGCTCATCCCCGCCCTGATCGGCTGCGGAGTCCTGGCAGGTCTCAACGGGCTGCTGATCAACCTGCGTTGGCTCCCTGGAGTGACGGGCGCCCTGGCCGTCATCCCCTCCGCTTTCCTCTCCCTCATCGCGGTCTTCGTCGGATACAACACGGCGAAGGAGTTCGGTGGGACGCCGGTGCTGGGCGGGGCGGTGGCGGCGGTCGTCGTGTACCCGGGGTCGCGAAGGTGACGGCGTTCGGGGTCGCCCTCTCCCCGGCCAGGGCGGAGTGCTCGGCGCACTGGCCGCCGCGCTCCTCGGCACGTACGTCGAGAAATGGTGCCGCACCTGGGTCCCCGCGACCCTCGACGTCCTCGTCACCCCCACCCTGACGGTCCTCGTCGCGGGCCTCGCGACGCTCTACGGCCTCATGTACGCGGCCGGCGAGATCTCCACCGCGATCGGCACCGCGTCGAACTGGCTCCTCGCCACCACCGGCCCCTTCGCGGGCCTGATCCTCGGCGGCCTGTTCCTCCCCCTGGTGATGCTCGGCCTCCACCAGGCCCTCATCCCCATCCACACCACCCTCATCGAACAGCAGGGCTACACCGTCCTGTTGCCCATCCTCGCGATGGCGGGCGCGGGCCAGGTGGGTGCGGCGGTCGCGGTCTACTTCCGCCTGCGTCACGACACTTCGCTCCGCACGACCATCAAGTCCGCCCTCCCGGCGGGCCTGTTGGGCGTCGGCGAACCCCTCATCTACGGCGTCTCGCTCCCCCTCGGCCGCCCGTTCCTGACCGCCTGCGCGGGCGGGGCGGCGGGCGGGGCGTTCGTGGGGTTCTTCGCGATGCTGGGCGACAAGGTGGGCGCGACGGCGATCGGACCGTCGGGGTGGGCCCTGTTCCCGTTGCTGGCGGGAAACAGGGGCTGGGGATGACCGCCGCGATCTACGCGGGAGGTCTCCTGACCGGCTACCTGGTCGGCTTCCTGGCGACGTACGCCTTCGGCCTCACCGGAATCGCCCCCACGCCGTCGGACAACTCCGGCGCCCGAGCACCGGCCCACACCACGTGACGAGACCGCCCAACTCCCGGGCAGTGACGGCACCTTGTTTCCCCCGCTCACACCGCTCCCTTCCGCCCACACCAGCGTGTACCGCCAGAACAACCACCGCCGGGGCCGGACCCTCGGCAGGACCCGGACCGCCTCACGGCGGATCTCCGCGAAGGTCATCTCCGGCGGCCGGGTGACGGCGGTCATGGCCACCGGACGGACCTCGGCCCTACGACCCCGGTTCTTCAGCCAGCCCGTGACGACGTTCAGGGCGACGGAGACGCCACCGAGGAGCGAGTCGACGGCATCCGCCTCGCGGGCGCAGCCGACCACCACGAGGGTTCCGCCCGGGGCGAGTTGATCGCGGAAGCGGGTCAGCGTCTCCGCGAACGGGAGGTGGTGGAGGGCGGCAACGCAGGTGATGACGTCGTAGGGGCCGGCGGGTATCCCGTCCCGGGCGTCCACGACGGTGAAGGCCACGGGGACACCGGGCGGGGTCAACACCCGGGCCCTGCCGATGATTTCGGGATCGGAGTCGATGCCCTCGACACCACCCGTGGTCCGTACGGTCAGCAGCCGAGCGAGGTCACCGGTCCCGCACCCCACGTCCAGGGCCCGCCCGAAGCCGCGGGGCAACTGCCGTAGCAGCCACGGGTGGTAGTACGCGTTGTGGCTCCAGGGGTGGGCGGAGTTGAAGGACTCCAGGGCTCGGAGAAGGCGGGGCGGGATCAGGGCCATGGGGTCAGTCGATCACGGTGGTGGTTCAGGGCAGGCGGCCTTCACGGTTCCGCTCCTTCACCCTCGCGCGCAGGACCACCTCCTGTGCCGCCGGTCCGCAGGTCGTAGTCGACGCGGATGCCGAGCCGCTTCAGCTTCGCGAGGTCGGCGGCGGTGAGCTTGTCGAGGGCGTCGGAACGATCTCGCCCATCTTCACCCAGTGCCCGTCGGCGGTCCGATAGCCGCCCGCGTCACGGAAGTTGACCGCCCCGTCGAGCTGCACGAGCCGGTCGGCGAGCCGCAGCGAACCGCCGCGCCCGGGCACCAGGTCGAACCCCTCCCGGTCGGCTGCGGCGAGCCCCCGCACGGTCACGTCGCCCCGGGCGCCGGCGAGCGCGACCACATGCCCGTTCGCGCGGACGGTCACGGACCGCACCCCGGGTGCCGTCCTGACGACGCGGTACGAGCCGTCGTCGTTCGCGTTGACGGTCGCGGCGGTGAAGGGGATACGGCTGGTCGCGGCCGTGTGCCGGGGACGCGGTGAGGGAGACGGATACGGCGGTGAGCGCGAGGGCGGCATCGGCGAGCGTGAGCTTGTTCATGCGGTGGATGCTGTGTGCACTCACCGACCGTGGGGCGAACGGAAGGGGAATGGCCCCTTCTGCATGGATGGCAGTTTGTGCCACCGGTGCGCAACGCGCCCACCCCTGGCGTCCACGGCACAGCCCCTCCGCCCCCGGCGCGGCAAAGCCGACTATGGTCGACAGAACCATGAACCACGCCCAGCAGACCGCCCTAGGCCGCGCCCTCCGCCTCCTCGGCGAGCACGGCGAGGCGCTCACGTCCGACACCCCCGACGCCCGGCTGCACGAGGTCAAGGCGGACCTCAAGCGCGCCCTGGACCTGCTGGACGACAGCGTCAGCGGCTCCGCGCCCACCACGCGCTGCCTGGAGCACCCCAACGGCCCGGTCGACGAGAGCGCCCCGGACCTCTGCCTGCTCTGCGAAACCCGCCGCCGCTCGGCCCGCCGTTCCGAGTTCAACGGCCCGGCGGCGCCCCGGCCCACCGACACCACCCCGTCCCGCTACGGCGTCCGCGAGGACCGCCCGCAGGCCCAGCAGCGCTGGCTCCCCGAACTCTGGAACGGCCAGGCCTGGCAGCTCTGCGGCACCCCGCGCCGCGACCGCCACGAGGCCGAGCTGTACATCACGGCCCAACGCCGCGGCTCCCGCCCGGCGATGGCGTACCGCCTCGTCCACGAGTTCACGGACTACGAGGTGCTGCGCGTCTGGGGCACACCGGTGCACGTGGACATCGAACCGCTCGGCAACCTGTAGCCCCCGCACAGCAAAGTCCCCGCCCCGCGCGATGCGGGACGGGGACTTCATTCGGAGCGCCGGGCAGGCCTTGCACCTGCATTTCCCCGCGGGAAGCGGGGCGTCTTTCCTTGGACCACCAACGCAGCACCAGCCGACCGGAGTTACGGCGACGGGCTCAAGATCTACTATACCCGCTGCCCGCACCACTCCGCCAACACGGCCCGCCCTACGCCCCGTTGGGCGCATGCCGCTCGACGACCGACCGGACCTGCTCCGCGTCCAGCTGGTACACGGTCTCGTGCGCCCGGGGATCCCGCGCGTGGAAGGTGTGGAACATGGGCCCGGTCTCCCCGCCCAGTTCGACGAGCGAGGCGGAGGCGCCGCGCACGGCCCGCTCCGTGCCGTGGGCGGTGGTGAGATCGATCCGGTTGACGACCCCGGGCGTGACCCACACCGGCGTCGCCTCCAGAAAGCCGAAGAGCTGGAGGTGGAAGTGCCCGGTGAGCACGACCCGTACGTCACTCCCCGGATCGCGTCCGCCAACTCCCGGGATTCGTGAGCCCGAAGGCCCGCTGCATCGGCGTATCGAGGGCGATCGGCGGATGATGAAAGGCGAGCACGGTCCCGTGTTCGGCAGGAGTCCTCAACTCCTCACCCAGCCAGTCCAGTTGAGCCGCGCTGAGCTGCCCGTAGACCTCCCCGGCACGAGCGAGTCGAGCGTGATGAACCGGTACCCGCCGACCGTACTGACGGCGGCACACCCGAACTCCGCCGGAAACACGGCGTCCGGGGCCGCGTGCCCGCTCCCGAGCACCTTCCCGAACGCCTCCCGCTCGTCATGGTTCCCGGTCGTGTAGAAGACCGGCACCCCGCCCATCAGCCGAGCGAACCCGCCCCCAGCTCCTTCACGGCCGCATACGCCTCCACCGCCCCGTCATTGGCGATGTCCCCCGTCACGACGACCGCGTCCACCCCCGCTGATGCCGCAACTCCCCACCATCAGCCGAAGCGAGTCGGTCGCGTTGATGCCGTGCCGATTGGGGGCGTCGGTGCGCTCCAGATGGGTGTCGGACAGGTGCAGGATCCTCATGTGCGCGAACGCTAGCCGGAGTGAGGGGGCACGGACAGATCCCGAGCACCCCCCACCACCCCGTACTCACAACTCGACGCTCAGCTGAGCGACTTCAACGCCGCCGCGTCATACGCCGCCAACTCGGAAACCCGCCCCGCGAGCACCTTCGCCGCCCACTCGGGATCCTGGAGCAACGCCCGCCCCACAGCCACCATGTCGAACTCGTCCCGCTCCAGGCTGTCGAGCAGATCCTCGATCCCCTTCACCGGAGCCCCCTCACCACGGAACGCCTTGAGGAAGTCACCGTCCAGCCCGACCGACCCCACGGTGATCGTCTGCTTCCCGGTGAGCTTCTTCGTCCACCCCGCGAGGTTCAGCTCGGACCCGGTCTCCTCGAACTCGGGAACCCAGTAACGCCGAGTGGACGCGTGGAAGACGTCAACACCGGCCGCCGCCAACGGAGTCAGGATCGCCTCCAACTCCTCCGGCGTCTCCGCGAGACGGGCCCCGTACACCTCCTGCTTCCACTGCGAGTACCGGAAGATGATCGGAAACTCCGGCGACACGGTCTCCCGGACCGCCGCCACGATCTCCGCCGCGAACTTCGTACGGGCCACCGCGTCACCCCCGTACGCGTCCGTACGACGGTTCGTGCCCGCCCACAGGAACTGGTCGAGGAGATATCCGTGCGCACCGTGCAGCTCGACCCCGTCGAACCCGATCCGCTCGGCCGCGGCGGCCGCCTCGGCGAACGCCCCGATGACATCGTCGAGGTCCCGCTGCGTCATCGCCCTGCCGGTGACCTCGTCGCTGCCGATCCGCAGCCCGGACGGCCCCACCGCGGGCGCGTCCGCGTACGGCGGCTGCCCCTGCTCACGGACCATGCCGATGTGCCACAGCTGCGGCACGATCGTGCCGCCCGCCGCGTGCACGCCCTCGGCCACCCTCGCCCAGCCCGCGAGCTGCTCCGCGCCGTGGAAGCGCGGGACGTCGTCGCTCTGCCCGGCCGAGTCGTGGCCGACGTAGGTGCCCTCGGTGACGATGAGACCTACGCCGGCGCCGGCGCGGCGGGAGTAGTACGACACCACGTCGTCACCGGGGATGCCGCCCGGCGAGAACTGCCGGGTCATCGGCGCCATCACGATCCGGTTCGGGACGGTCAGGCCGTTGAGGGTGATCGGACGGCCGAGGATGTCGGCTGCTCGGGAGGCGGGGGCGGTCGTAGACACGTGTGGGGGCTCCTCGTAACTACTGGGTACCAGGCGGTATGTGCGTATGCATCGATCATGCGTCAACGACAACCTCCAGGCCAAGCCCCTCATTCCGCCTGCCCGGCACCCCGCCCTGTGATCCCGGCCACGCCGACCCCGGGGACATCGGTTCCGCGCACCCCGGACATGCCCGAGGGGCGGTACCCCCTGTCGGAACAGGAAGTACCGCCCTCGGTAAGACCGTTGATCAACCAGAGGTCGATCAGAAGTCCATGTCACCGCCCGGCATGCCGCCACCGGCGCCCGCGCCGGCACCGGCCTTCTCGGGCTTGTCGGCGATGACGGCCTCGGTGGTGAGGAAGAGCGCGGCGATGGACGCGGCGTTCTGCAGGGCAGAGCGCGTGACCTTCGCCGGGTCGATGATGCCCTCGGCGATCATGTCCACGTACTCACCGGACGCGGCGTTGAGGCCGTGACCGATGGGCAGGTTGCGGACCTTCTCGACGACGACTCCGCCTTCGAGACCACCGTTGACGGCGATCTGCTTCAGCGGAGCCTCGAGGGCCAGCTTCACGATCGCGGCGCCCGTGGCCTCGTCACCTTCGAGCTCGAGCTTCTCGAAGACGTGGCCCGCCTGGATGAGCGCGACGCCGCCACCGGCGACGATGCCCTCCTCGACGGCCGCCTTCGCGTTGCGAACGGCGTCCTCGATGCGGTGCTTGCGCTCCTTGAGCTCGACCTCGGTGGCCGCGCCCGCCTTGATGACGGCGACGCCGCCGGCGAGCTTGGCGAGGCGCTCCTGGAGCTTCTCGCGGTCGTAGTCCGAGTCGCTGTTCTCGATCTCGGCGCGGATCTGGTTGACGCGACCGGCAACCTGGTCCGCCGAGCCCGAGCCGTCGACGATCGTCGTCTCGTCCTTGGTGATGACGACCTTGCGGGCGCGGCCGAGGAGATCCACGGTCGCGTTCTCCAGCTTGAGGCCGACCTCCTCGGAGATGACCTCGCCGCCCGTGAGGATGGCGATGTCGCCGAGCATGGCCTTGCGACGGTCACCGAAGCCCGGAGCCTTGACGGCGACGGACTTGAAGGTGCCGCGGATCTTGTTGACGACCAGCGTGGACAGGGCCTCGCCCTCGACGTCCTCGGCGATGATCAGCAGCGGCTTGCCCGACTGCATGACCTTCTCCAGGAGCGGGAGCAGGTCCTTGACGTTGGCGATCTTCGAGTTGGCGATCAGGATGTACGGGTCGTCGAGGACGGCCTCCATACGCTCCATGTCGGTGGCGAAGTACGCCGAGATGTAGCCCTTGTCGAAGCGCATACCCTCGGTGAGCTCGAGCTCGAGCCCGAAGGTCTGGGACTCCTCGACGGTGATGACGCCTTCCTTGCCGACCTTGTCCATCGCCTCGGCGATGAGCTCGCCGATCTGGGTGTCGGCGGCGGAGATGGAGGCCGTGGAAGCGATCTGCTCCTTGGTCTCCACGTCCTTGGCCTGCTCCAGCAGGGCACCGGAGACGGCCTCGACGGCCTTCTCGATACCGCGCTTGAGGGCCATCGGGTTGGCGCCCGCGGCTACGTTGCGCAGACCCTCCTTGACGAGGGCCTGGGCGAGGACGGTCGCGGTGGTCGTACCGTCACCGGCGACGTCGTCCGTCTTCTTGGCGACTTCCTTGACCAGCTCGGCGCCGATCTTCTCGTACGGGTCCTCGAGCTCGATCTCCTTGGCGATGGAAACACCATCGTTGGTGATCGTGGGGGCGCCCCACTTCTTCTCGAGGACGACGTTGCGGCCCTTGGGGCCAAGGGTGACCTTGACGGCGTCGGCGAGCTGGTTCATCCCGCGCTCGAGACCGCGCCGTGCCTCCTCGTCGAACGCGATGATCTTGGCCATGTGAAGTGGTCCTCCCGGACTGGGGTGGATTGCTCCGGACCGCGCTGGCGCCCGCGACGGACGGCCTGCCTGCCCCGTGGTTCCTTGCACCACCTGGCCTGCGGGCCTCACCGACCCGGTCCTTCGTTATCACTCTCACCTTCAGAGTGCTAACGCCAATGATTAGCACTCGGCATGGTCGAGTGCAAGCGGCTCCCGAGTTCTGGGCCGCTTCCCAGCGGGACGCGCGCGGCCGGGACGGCGCCCCCGCACGGCATGCTCAGGACATGCCGAAGGGCCCGTACCCCAGGAGGTGACCCCAGGAGTACGAGCCCTTCGGTGAGGAACGAAGAACGTCGCTGCTGTTCGTCGGCGCGTGCTTCAGCTGGTCGCGAGCCGGACCATGTCCGCCTGCGGCCCCTTCTGACCCTGCGAGATCTCGAAATCGACCCGCTGACCCTCTTCCAGGGTGCGGTAGCCGTCCATCTGAATCGCGCTGTAGTGGACGAAAACATCCGCACCACCGTCGACCGCGATGAAGCCGTACCCCTTCTCCGCGTTGAACCATTTGACGGTGCCCTGAGCCATGCCTAACTCCCCTATTACTGGCCCTTGCACGGACCCGCACTTCGCGGATCCGGGTCAGACCTCACCCCCACAGGATTGGGGGCGTGCGCCGGAACGCGTCGACCGCGGCCGAATGTATCCGTCCAACTGCCGTCTGCAACAGGTCAATCAGACGAGAATTCCGGGCAGGACCGGTCGGGAATATACGGAGAATTCGCCCGACTTCAGGGCAAGTCGGGCCCTACAAAGAGAACATAACGCGCAAAAGGAATGCACACTTTGGCTGCTTCTCATCGCACGCGGAGCAGGTACTCATATGCGTCCGGCATGCGGAGTGGAGCGCGTTCCCCAACTGTACCCCGCTCAACCATACAGAATTGCCCCCTCCGCTTCTCTCACGGAGGGGGCAATTCAATGAACTCTTGGTAATCGGCGTTACCGAGGGTAATTGTCGGCGCCGATCAACGGCCGCTCAGCCGCCGGCGACAGCCGGAATGATCGACACCCCGGCGCCGTCCGGAGTGGCCGTCTCCAGCCCCTGCTCGAACCGCACGTCATCGTCATTCACATACACGTTGACGAACCGCCGCAGCTTCCCCTGATCGTCCAGCACCCGGGCGGAGATCCCGGCGTGGTTCTTCTCGAGGTCACTGATGACCTCGGCGAGGGTGCCACCTTCGGCGGTCACCTCGGCCTGCCCGCCGGTGTAGGTGCGCAGAATGGTAGGGATACGGACACTAACGCTCACGATGAAACCTCCGGTCAAGTGATGCCCTCAGGGGCGCGGGGCTGTATCGATTTGTGGCTCCGCCACGGGGCGCGACCAGCCCCTACGGGCCCGCAGCCAAAGAACGACGCTTAGGACGCAAGCCCAGCTTCCCTGAACGACTCGAGGTTCGGCCGGATAGTCGCGGTGAGCCCCGTACCGGCAACCGCATCCAACGTCTTGAGCCCATCCCCGGTGTTCAGCACAACCGTGGTCAGCGTCGGATCCAACAACCCGCTCTCGATCAGCTTCTTCGCCACACCGACGGTCACCCCACCGGCGGTCTCCGCGAAGATCCCCTCGGTCCGCGCCAGCAACTTGATCGCGTCGACGACCTGCTCGTCATTGACGTCCTCGACCGCCCCACCGGTCCGCCGCGCGATGTCCAGCACGTAAGGACCATCCGCGGGGTTCCCGATCGCCAGCGACTTGGCGATCGTGTTCGGCTTCTGCGGCCGTACGACGTCGTGCCCCGCCTTGTAGGCGACGGACACCGGCGAGCAGCCCTCGGCCTGGGCGCCGAAGATCTTGTACGGCTTGTCCTCGACGAGCCCGAGCTTGATCAGCTCCTGGAGCCCCTTGTCGATCTTCGTGAGCTGCGACCCGGAGGCGATGGGAACCACGAGCTGGTCCGGGATCCGCCACCCCAGCTGCTCGCAGATCTCGTACGCGAGGGTCTTGGAGCCCTCCGCGTAGTACGGCCGCAGGTTGACGTTGACGAAGCCCCAGCCCTCGCCGGCCGGGTCGCCGATCAGCTCGGAGCAGAAGCGGTTCACCTCGTCGTAGTTGCCCTCGATGCCGACGAGCTCGCCGCCGTAGATCGCGGCCATGACGATCTTGCCCTGCTCCAGGTCGTGCGGGATGAACACGCAGGAGCGGAAGCCGGCGCGGGCGGCGGCGGCGCCGACGGCGCCGGCGAGGTTGCCGGTGGAGGAGCAGGAGAGGGTGGTGAAGTCGAAGGCGCGGGCGGCCTCGATGGCCTGGGCCACGACGCGGTCCTTGAAGGAGTGCGTCGGGTTGCCGGAGTCGTCCTTGACGAACAACTTGCCCGCGTCGACGCCCAGTTCGCGGGCGAGGTTGTCGGCCTGGACGAGCTTGGTCCAGCCGGGGTTGATGTTCGGCTTGTCGGCCACATCGGCGGGGACGGGCAGCAGGGGCGCGTACCGCCAGATGTTCGCGGGGCCGGCCTCGATGCGCTTGCGGAGCTCTTCGGTGTCGTAGGCCGAGAAGTCGTAGGCGATCTCCAGCGGGCCGAAACACTCCTCGCAGGCGAAGACCGGGCCGAGGGGACGCGGTGGCCGCACTCGCGGCAGGACAGCGCGGCGGCGGGGCCGAGATCGACGGTGTTCGTGGTGCTTGCGACAGTCTGCGCAACCATGGAGGCGAGGCCCTTTCCTCATCTTCCTCACGACGCGTTTCGCCGTGAGACGGATTTGGCACCTTCCCGAGCCGGGAGCCTCGCGTGCGCGAGAACCGACTGGAGGGTTGCCGGGGCTTCAACGGGCCGTATCCCTCTGCCCCTCTGGATGAGCGGTGTTCAGTTGTGTATGCAATTGTCTCGCCGGCGACCTCGGACATGTAATGGTCATCAGCGTTGTTCAAGACTGTAACCGAAGGCCAGGACAGTTGAGTGAGCCGTCCGAACCGCGAGATGGAACGCAGAGGAGCCGCGCAACGTGCTGAAGGAAGTCGAGCACTGGCTGAGCACCCGCTCCTGGTCCCTGACCGACCGGCCGCTCCACAAGATCCTGGCCGCCAAGCACCGCACGGGCCAGTCGGTCTCCGTGGTGCTGCCCGCGCTGAACGAGGAGGCGACGGTCGGCGAGATCGTCGCGATCATCCGTCACGACCTCATGCAGCAGGTCCCGCTCGTCGACGAGATCGTCGTCGTCGACTCCGGGTCCACCGACCGCACCTCCGAGGTGGCCGCCGCGGCGGGCGCCCGGGTCGTGCACCGTGACGACATCCTGCCCCGCATCCCCGCCGTGCCCGGCAAGGGCGAGGTGCTGTGGCGCTCGCTGCTGGTGACGAGCGGCGACATCGTCGCGTTCGTCGACGCGGACCTGAAGGAGTTCTCCTCGGACTTCGTCACCGGGATCGTGGGCCCGCTGCTCACCGACCCCGGCGTCGACCTCGTCAAGGCGATGTACGACCGCCCGCTCGGCACCGAGTTCAATTCGCTCGCGTCGGGCAGGACCGCCGGGCAGGGCGGCCGGGTCACCGAGCTGATGGCCCGCCCGCTGCTGAACATGCACTGGCCGCAGCTGGCCGGTTTCGTTCAGCCGCTCGGCGGCGAGTACGCGGCCCGCCGCTCGCTGCTGGAGCAGCTGCCGTTCCCGGTCGGATACGGCGTCGAACTGGGCATGCTGGTCGACGCGTTGCACCTGGTGGGCCTCGACGCCCTCGCGCAGGTCGACGTCGGCGTCCGCAAGCACCGGCACCAGGACGGGCAGGCCCTGGGCCGGATGGCCGCGCAGATCTACCGCACGGCCCAGCTGCGGCTGGCCCGCGGCCACCTCATCCGGCCGTCCCTGACCCAGTTCGAGCGGGGTCCGGACGGTTTCGAGCCGCGCACCTACTCCGTCGACACGGAGGAGCGGCCTCCGATGGTCGACATCACCGAATACCAGTCCCGCAAGGTCGCATAACCGGGCGCAGACGGTCACGGACGGTCGTATACGGACTCATACGGTCCGCCAACGGCCGTCCGTACGTTTGAGCGTTTCCGGGCCGGGCTAGGTTGTGGCGTATGGCTTCCACGGCTTCCACGGCTTCCACGCCCCCTCGCGGCGCTGCTCAGGTGCTCGTCGCGTCCAATCGCGGTCCCGTCTCCTACGAGGTGGACGACGACGGTTCGCTGCGCGCCAAGCGCGGTGGCGGCGGGCTGGTGTCCGGGCTCTCGGCCATCGGGCCGGACGCCGACGCGCTGTGGGTGTGCTCGGCGCTCTCCGACGGCGACCGCGAGGCGGTGCGGCGCGGGGTCGGCGAGGACGGCGTACGGATGCTGGACATCTCGGCCGACGTGCACACCGACGCGTACAACGGCATCGCCAACTCCGTGCTGTGGTTCGTCCACCACATGCTGTACCAGACCCCGCTGGAGCCGGTCTTCGACGCGGAGTTCCGGCGCCAGTGGGCGTCGTACGAGGCGTACAACCGGGCGTTCGCCGAGGCGCTGGCCCAGGAGGCGGCCGAGGGGGCCGTCGCGATCGTGCAGGACTACCACCTGTGCCTGGTCCCCGGGATGCTGCGCGAGCTGCGCCCCGACCTGCGCATCGGCCACTTCTCGCACACGCCGTGGGCGCCGGCCGACTACTTCCGGATGCTGCCGGACGACATCCGTGAGCAACTGCTGTCGGGCATGCTCGGCGCGGACCGGCTCGGCTTCCTCACCCACCGCTGGGCGGACGCGTTCACGGCCTGTTGTACGGAGTTCGCCGGGGGCGTCGGGGACACCCGGATCGGTGTCCACGGCCTGGGCGCCGACGCCGACTTCCTGCGGGCCCGCTCGCACGAGGCGGACGTGGAGGAGCGGATCGTGGCCCTCCGGGAGGAGATCGGCGCGGGCCGCAGGACGATCGTCCGGGTCGACCGCACGGAGCTGTCCAAGAACATCGTGCGCGGGCTGCTGGCGTACCGCCAACTCCTGGACGACCACCCGGAGTTGCTGGAGCAGGTCGTCCATGTGGCGTTCGCCTACCCGTCCCGGCAGGACCTCGCCGTCTACCGCGACTACACGGCCGAGGTGCAGCGGGTCGCCGACGAGATCAACTCCCGGTACGGGACGCCGGGTTGGACCCCGGTGGTCCTCCACGTCAAGGACGACTTCGCCCGCTCGCTGGCCGCGTACCGGCTCGCCGACGTGGCCCTGGTGAACCCCATCCGCGACGGCATGAACCTCGTCGCCAAGGAGGTCCCGGTCGTCTCCGACGAGGGCTGCGTGCTGGTGCTGTCCCGGGAGGCGGGCGCGTACGAGGAGTTGGGCGACGACGCGATCCCGGTCAACCCGTACGACGTGATCGGCACGGCCGCCGCCCTGCACGAGGCGCTGACCATGTCGGCCGGTGAACGCGCCGAGCGCACCAAGAGACTGACGGCGGCGGCCACGGCCCTGCCCCCGGCCCAGTGGTTCCTGGAGCAGCTGAACGCGCTGCGGGAGCAGCCGAGTTGAGCGGGGCCGGGCGACCGTAGGCGGTCTCCGGCCACGCCCCTCACCCGAGATGCGCCGCGAGCGCCGACAGCAGTTCTACGACCCCTGCCGCGCCGTCCACCACCAGGTCCGCCCGTTCCCGCAACTCCGTGACCTCGTCGTTGCCGCTGCACACCAGCAGGCCGGGGACGCCGTCCGAGCGGAGTTTCTCGACGGCCGCGAACGCGGGGAGGTCGCCGAGGTCGTCGCCGGCGTAGAGGACGGACCCGGCGCCGGTCTCGCGGAGGTAGTCGGTGAGGGCGACGCCCTTGTCCATGCCGGGCGGGCGCAACTCCAGGACCAGGCGGCCGGGTTCGACGATCAGGCCGTTGCGGGCGGCGAGGTCGGTGAGGGGGCGCGGAGGGCCTCGAAGGCGGCCTGCGGGTCCTCGGCGCGGCGGGTGTGGACCGCGAGCGCGCGGCCCTTCTCCTCGATCCAGGTGCCCTGCCAGGCACCGATCCGGTCGAGGAAACCCGGGAGTTCGGCACGGACGGCGGCGACACCGGGGTGCGGGGCGGGAGCCGTGACCGTACCGCTCACCGCGTCCCAGCGCTCCGCGCCGTAGTGACCGAGGACGACCAGGTGTTCCAGGCCCGGCACGCCCGCGAAGCCGCCGTTGCGCACCGCCACACCGGCCGGGCGGCCGGTGACGACGGCCACGGAGGCGACCTTCGGGGCGAGCGCGGCCAGCGCGCGCACCGCGTCCGGGTGGGCCCGGGCCTGCTCGGGGTCCGGGACGATCGGTGCGAGGGTGCCGTCGAAGTCGAGCCCGACCACCGCGGAAGCCGGTTCGGCGAGGATCGCCGCCAGGCCTTCGCGTCCGGCGCGGGTGACGGGGGTCGGCAGTACGGCCAAGGGATCGGTGGAGTCCTGAGGGCTGCCCATACGTCGACCCTATCCGGGCGACGCCGGGACCCACACCTGCGGCTACCTCTCCGTACGCCTTGTCTCGCGGACCCGTCTCAGCCTGTTCACCGTCACCGGGTCGTGGGCCAGGGCCCGCTCGTCGTCCAGCAGGGCGTTCAGTAGCTGGTAGTAGCGCACGGGGGCCAGGCCCAGCTCCTCGCGTATCGCGCGCTCCTTCACGCCGGGGCCGGGAAGCCGCGGCGCTCCAGCGCGAGGATGTCCTGTTCCCTCCGGTTCAGCGCGGGAAGCCGGGCGGGCCTGTCCTTCTCCATGCCTGCACGGTAGTCCCCGCCACTGACAACGGCCCCGGGCGCCGCCCGCCGCTACTTCCCGCTCTCCGCCAGCGACGCCGACGCCTGCAGCTGCCCCAGCACCCCGGCCGGGCTGCCGTTCGCGGCCACCGCCTGGCCTATGCGCTGCTTGATGTCGGAGCTGACCGCGGCCCAGGAGGTGTTGCCGACCGGGTAGAGCGTGGACAGCGGGAGTTCGTCGAGGAACGGCCGCAGATCCTTGTCCTCCTTCGACTCCTCCATCGTCCCGGAGGCGGAGTTGGTCACCGGCAGGAGGTCGTACTCGCGGGAGAAGGCGAGGACGTTCTTCTCGCTGTAGACGAAGTCGAGGAAGTCGCCGATCTGCTCGCGGTGGCCGTTCTGCTTGAAGGCGGTCATCCAGTCGGCGACGCCCATCGTGGACTTGGCCTTGCCGTTGCGGCCGGGCATGGGGACCGTGCCGAACTTGACGCCCTTCTTGGTGGCCTGCTGCATGAGCGTCGGGTGGCCGTTGAGCATGCCGACGTCACCGTTGGCGAAGGCGGCGAACGCGTCCGCGCGGTTGAGCTTGGCGGGCGCGACCGGCCCGGTCAGGCCCTTGGCGACGAGGTTGTCGCGCAGCCAGGTGAAGGTGGCGACGTTCTGCGCGGAGTCCAGGGTGTACGTGCCGATGTCGTCGGTGTAGCCGCCGCCCCCGCCGAGCAGCCACTGCATCGTCTCGGCCTGCGCCTCCTCCGAGCCGAGCGGCAGCGCGAACGGGTACTTCACACCCCGCGCCTTCAGCGCCTGCGCGTCGGCGGCCAGCTCGCTCCAGTCCTTCGGCGGGGTCAGCCCGGCGTCGGTGAAGAGGGTCTTGTTGTAGAAGAGGACGCGCGTGGACGCGGCGAACGGCATGCCGTACTGGATGTGGTTCACCTGCCCCGCGTCCAGCAGCGGCTCCAGGAAATCGGCTTCCACGGGGATGGAGAGCAGCTCGGCCGTCGAGTACAGCTTGTCGGCGGCGGCGTAGTCCGCGTACGCGCCGATCTGCGCCATGTCGGGCGCCTTGCCGGCCGCGACCATCTCCTTGACCTTGCGGTCGACGTCGTTCCAGGAGTAGACGCTGACCTCGACCTTGACGTTCTTGTGCTTCGCCTCGTACGCCTTGACGACCCCGTCCCAGTACTTGCGCGAACTGTTCGACGCGGAGTCGCCGTAGTCGGCCGCGACCAGCCGGAGGGTCACGTCACCGGATCCCCCGCCGAGGCCGCAGCCGCCGAGGACCGCCGTCATGCCCAGAACGGACGTCGCCGCGATCATTCCTGTCCTACGCCGCTGCACTGTCGCATCCCCACCTTTGCTCTCGTGACGTTCGCTCTGTGAACCCATAAGGTCTACACCACGTGAGTGGACTAGACCTCTCGCGGGTAGACGGGCCACACTGTCCCCCGTGAGACATGTCATCGCCCTCGACGTGGGCGGCACCGGGATGAAGGCCGCCCTCGTGGGGCGGAGGGCGAGTTGCTGCACCCGGGCCCGCCGGGCGACCGGCCGCGAGCGCGGTCCGGACGCGGTCGTCGAGCACATCCTCGACTTCGCCGCCGAGCTGCGCGCGTACGGCGAGGAGCAGTACGGCGAGCCCGCGTCCGCCGCCGGTGTCGCCGTCCCCGGCATCGTCGACGCCGAGCGCGGCATCGCGGCCTACTCCGCGAACCTCGGCTGGCGTGACGTACCCCTGCGCGATCTGCTCGCCGCCCGGCTCGGCGGGGTCCCGGTCGCCCTCGGCCACGACGTGCGCACCGGCGGTCTCGCCGAGGGCCGCATCGGCGCGGGCAAGGGTGCCGACCGCTTCCTGTTCGTGCCGCTGGGCACCGGCATAGCGGGCGCCATCGGCATCGACGGCCGGGTGGAGGCGGGCGCGCACGGCTTCGCGGGCGAGGTCGGCCACATCGTCGTACGCCCCGGCGGCCTGCGCTGCCCCTGCGGCCAGACCGGCTGCCTGGAGCGGTACGCGTCGGCGGCGGCGGTGACCGAGGCGTGGGCCACCGCCTCCGGCAACCCCTCGGCGGACGCGGCCGACTGCGCCAAGGCCGTCGACTCCGCCGACCCGGTCGCCACGACCGTCTGGCACCAGGCGATCGACGCCCTCGCCGACGGCCTCGTCACCGCCCTCACCCTCCTGGACCCCCGCACGATCATCATCGGTGGCGGCCTGGCGGAGGCGGGGGAAACCTTGTTCACACCCCTACGCGAAGCGGTCCGCCGCCGGATCACCTTCCAAAAACTGCCGTCGCTCGTCCCGGCGGCCCTGGGGGACACGGCTGGATGCCTGGGCGCAGGCCTACTGGCTTGGGATCTCCTCAACTCAACCGACCGCACGGAGGTAGCACGCTGATGGCAACCCCCAGGGGCGCGGGGAACTGCGCGACCAGCCACACCCGACGCGCACTCCGCATCCGGCAAGGCGCCCCTCATCCTCTCCGGCGCAACGGTGGTCCTCCCCACGGGAACCGTGAAAGACGGCCGGGTGATCATCGACGGCACCCGCATCACCGGCGCCGCCCCGAGAACGCCCGGGTCGTCGACGTCACCGGCTACACCCTGGTCCCGGGATTCGTGGACCTCCACAACCACGGCGGCGGCGGAGCCTCCTTCACCTCCGGCACCGTCGAGGACGTCCTCAAGGGCATCCACACCCACCGCCTCCACGGCACCACGACGGTCGTCGCCTCGACGGTCACCGGCGAGATGGACTTCCTCGCCCAGCGCGCCGGCCTCCTCTCCGAACTGGCCGAGCAGGGCGACCTCGCGGGCATCCACTTCGAGGGCCCGTTCATCTCCCGTGCCGCAAGGGCGCCCACTCCGAGGCCCTGCTCCGCGACCCCGACCCCGCGGACGTCCGCAAGCTGGTCGACGCGGCCCGCGGCCAGGCGAAGATGGTCACCCTGGCGACCGAACTCCCGGCGGCCTCGACTCCGTACGCCTGCTCGCCGAGCTGGGCGTCATCGCGGCGATCGGCCACACCGACGCGTCGTACGAGCAGACGGTCGCCGCGATCGACGCGGGCGCGACGGTCGCCACGCACCTGTTCAACGCGATGCCGCCGCTCGGGCACCGGGAGCCCGGTCCGATCGCGGCGCTGCTCGAAGACGGGCGCATCACCGTCGAGTTGATCAACGACGGTACGCATCTGCACCCGGCGGCACTGGAGTTGGCGTTCCACCACGCCGGTGCGGAGCGGGTCGCGTTCATCACCGACGCGATGGACGCGGCGGGCTTCGGGGACGGCCGGTACATGCTCGGCCCGCTGGAGGTCGAGGTGAGCGAGGGGTCGCGCGGCTGGTGGAGGGCGGTTCGATCGCGGGGTCGACGCTCACGCTGGACCGGGCCTTCAAGCGGGCGGTGACCGTCGACCGGCTGCCGGTGGAGGACGTGGTCGCGGCGATCTCGGCCAACCCGGCCCGGCTGCTGGGGAGTTACGACGAGGTCGGCTCACTGGAGCCGGGCAAGTACGCGGACCTGGTGCTGCTGGACGCGGAGTTCGACCTCAAGGGCGTGATGCGGCGCGGTGAATGGGTGGTGGATCCCCAACTGGGCTGAACCGCACGGCCGTTGAGGCGGCGGTCGGCCCGGGAGACTGGGCGGGCCGCCGCCTCTTCGGCATGATCGGGCCCGAACCGGACGGCGGCGGCACACACTTCGGGGAGGTCGGCACGGTGATCCTCACGGTCACGCTGAACACCGCTCTCGATATCACCTACCGGGTACGGGAGTTGCGACCGCACGGTTCGCACCGCGTGTCCGAGGTGACGGAACGGCCGGGCGGCAAGGGCCTGAACGTGGCCCGGGTGCTGGCGGCCTTGGGCCACGAGGTGACGGTCACCGGCTTCACGGGCGGTGCGACGGGACGCGAGCTGCGGTCCCAACTCACCAGCACCCCGGCCATGTTGGACGCGCTGGTACCGGTCTCCGGCACGACCCGCCGCACGATAGCGATCGTGGACGAGCTGACCGGTGACACCACTCAACTCAACGAACCCGGCCCGACGGTCACGTCGGCGGAATGGTCGGCGTTCCAGAAGACGTACGAGTCCCTGCTGCCCGGCGTCTCGGCGGTGGCCCTGTGCGGAAGCCTGCCTCCCGGACTGCCGGTGGGCGCGTACGCGGGTCTGATCCGCACAGCCCGAACCGCGGGCGTCCCCGTCCTCCTCGACACCAGCGGCGAACCCCTCCGCCGAGGAGTCGCCGCCCGCCCCGACATCGTCAAGCCCAACACCGACGAACTCGCCGAACTCACCGGCTCCCACGACCCGCTGCGCGGCGCCCGGGACACCCGCCGCCGAGGCGCCCACGCGGTGGTCGCCTCCCTGGGCGCGAAGGGCCTCCTGGCCACCACCCCGGAAGGCACCTGGCAGGCGAGTTCGACCGCTCGGCGTACGAGGAGCTGCTGGGACGGGTGACGGTGACGGGGAGGCCAACGCGGCCTGAAACAACCGACCAACGTTGACCGAGGACCGTCGACACACACCGGCCACCGGACCAGAGAGTCGCCAGCGCCCAAGATGTATCTCTCCCTGGGCTCCGCCGCGTCCGGCAACGACTGGGTCAAGGTGAGCTGGGGCGGCAAGACGGTGTCACCAGGCGGTAAATGATCGACGGCCGTCGGAAGACTGGGCCTCCGGCGGCCGTCGGACATCACCGTGGGCGTGACGCCCCCGGTTACTTCTTGACCTGGCCCTGCTTCACCCACAGTTGGTCCAGGAGGACGTTGCAGTTGTCGCCGTTCTCGCAGGACAGGGTGAGGGTGTTGCTGCCCTTGGTGAGGCTCGGCCAGGCGAAGCTTGTCGTCCAGCCCTTGGTGAAGTCGCCGTCGGCGGCCTTCGCGTAGTTCTTCAGGCTGAAGGGGCTGCCGAACTTCTTGCCGTTGATGCTCAGCGTCATCTGCTGGTCGTCGCTGGTCGAGCTGTAGTGCGCGAAGACCGTGTAAGTGCCGTCCGAGGGAATGCCGTTGACCTGCCAGCTGACCGACGCGCCGACCGTGTTCAGGCCCGTCACATAGACGCCGCCGGCCGCGTCGGCGCCCTTGACGTCCGATGCGAGGTGGCGCCGCCCTGGAGGTTGAGTGCCTTGGCGTCGATGGTCTGCGTCTCCAGGCCGCTCGACGCGCTGGTGCTCGCCGACGGACTCGACGACGCGCTCGACGAAGCCGACGGGGTCGAGCCCGCCTGGTCGTTCGTCTTGTTGTCGTCGTTGCCGTTCATCATCGCCACGCTGATGCCGATGACGACCGCGGCGACGACCGCGATCGCGCCGATGAGGAGGCCCTTGGTGTTGGGGCCTCGGCCTCGGCCGCCGGTGCCGCCGCTGTTGTTGTACGACGGGGGCTGCTGGCCGGCCGGGGGCCGCCGGGGAAGGTCTCCGGGGCCTGGTAGTGGGCGTTGGGCTGGGCGCCGTAGGACTGTTGCTGCGGGACCGTCTGGCCGTACGGCTGCTGGTACTGGGCGGTGGGGGCCGCGGCGGCCTGCTGGCCGCCGTACTGGCGCTCGCCCACCGGGCGCACACGGTTGACCGAGCCCGGGTAGCCGTAACCACCGCCGGACGGCGGCTGGGCTCCGGCGGCCTGGCCGTCGGCATAGAGGTAGCCGAACGGGTCCTCGTCCTCGGGCGTGCTCGCGCCGTTGTTGCCGGGCGTCATCCCTAGGTACTCCTCAACAGGTGCGGGTGCAGATACGTCAGCAGAACTGCGAGCCTACCCGCTCCGCGTCGTCCAAACGGGTGACTCGGACCGCATCAGACCGCTGACCTGGAGATCATCCCGCGCGTCTGTGCTGTTTGGGACGAGATCGTTTCTCGATGTACATCCGTTCGTCAGCGGACTTCAAAACCTCGTCCGCCGTCATGCCGCAGTGGGCCCACCCGATACCGAAGCTGGCCCCCACCCGCATGGCCCGCCCGTCGACCCGGATGGGCTGGATGATCTCGTTCCGCAGGCGTACGGCGAGGTCGGCGGCGTCCGCCCGGCCGAGCCCGTCGGCCAGGACGACGAACTCGTCACCGCCGAGCCGGGCCACCGTGTCGCCGTCGCGCACGGCCCGCCCGAGCCGTCGCGCGACCTCGATGAGAACGGCGTCGCCCGCGTTGTGCCCGAACCGGTCGTTGATCGACTTGAAGCCGTCGAGGTCGCAGAAGAGGACCGCGAGCCCCTTCGTGCCGTCGTCCCGCTCGCCCTCGGGGGCGACGGTGTGGACGTGATGGTCGTAGGCGTCGAGGAGGTCCGCGCCGGGGCGGAAGTCGAAGCCGTGGCCGTTCACGTCGTAGGCCGGATGTCCGTACGCGGCGTCGATCGACTCGATCTCGCCGGGGTGCGTGGCCTGCGGGCGCTGGCAGAGGCGGGCGGAGAGGCGGGTGCGCAGCTCCGCCGAGTTCGGCAGCCCGGTCAGCGCGTCGTGCGCGGCGCGGTGGGCGAGCTGCAGCTCACGGCGCTTGCGGTCCTCTATGTCCTCGACGTGGGAGAGGAGGAAGCGCGGCCCGTCGGCGGCGTCCGCGACGACGGAGTTGCGGAGCGAGACCCAGACGTACGTGCCGTCCCGGCGGCCCAGGCGGAGCTCCGCGCGCCCGCCCTCCGCCGAGGTTCTGAGCAGGGTGCCTATGTCCTCGGGGTGGACGAGGTCCGAGAAGGAGTAGCGGCGCATCGCGGACGCGGGGCGGCCCAGCAGGCGGCACAGGGCGTCGTTGCTCCGCAGTATTCGGCCGTGCTGGTCGCCGCCCATCTCGGCTATCGCCATGCCGGAGGGGCGTACTCGAAGGCCTGCCGGAAGCTCTCCTCGCTCGCCCGCAGCGCCTGCTGCTCACGCTCGAGGCGGACCAGGGCGCGCTGCATGTTGGCGCGCAGCCGCGCGTTGCTGATCGCTATGGCGGCCTGGAACGCGTACATCTGGAGGGCCTCGCGGCCCCACGCGCCGGTCGCCGGCCGTTGCGCGGCCGGTCCACGGACAGGACGCCGATCAGCTCGCCGCACGAGCCGCCGGAGACGCCGGGGTGTACATCGGCGCGAAGAGCCGGTCGGACGGGTGCCACTCGTCCTCGAAGCGGGGGCGGGGCCGTCGGTGTACCACTGCGGTACGTCGTCCTCGTCGAGGACCCAGCCCTCGGTGTGCGGGATGAAGCGCAGGTCGCCCCAGGACTCGCCCATGCCGAGGCGGCGCTCCCAGGACTCGCGGGAGCCGACGCGGCCGGTGATGAGTGCCTCGGCGGCGGAGTTGCCCGCGAAGGCGGCCACCACGAGGTCGCCGTCGGGGCGCACGAGGTTGACGCAGGCCAGCTCGTACCCGAGACCGTTGACGACGCCGTCGGCGACGGTCTGCAGGGTGTCCGCCAGGCTGCGGGCGGTGTTCATGTCCGCCATGACCGTGTGCAGTTGTCGCAGGGTCGCAAGACGGACGTAGGGTTCCGACTCGGTCTCCATACTCGCCCTCCCCGAGACCTCGCAGTGAATCAAGGGTCATCTTCCCCGCCACTGAATCACAGCGCGCTCCCCACTCGGTACACAGGGTCAACAATTAGTACCCCTTGTGACTCAAGTCACAGCAGAAGATGAGCAATTGAGGGGAGTTTCTGCTTTTTCCCTGTGCGTTTACTGAACGCAAACTTTGTGGGTGTGTGGACATGATGCACGACGATGTTCCGTCGCGTGGGCCATTGGACCTAGGACCCGACTGGGCCGCAGGTCCGATGCGGTGCGCCGGCGTCGGAGGCTAGCGTCTCAGGCGTGCTGAAGACCGCCCCGATCTCGAAGACCGTTCCCTCCGGGCATGCTGTGGGGTGAGCAACGACGAGTTCCGCGCCGCCCTCGCCCGGCTGGCCGCGGGCGTGGTCCTGGTGACCGCGCACGAGGAGCCGTACGACCCGGACGACCCCAGGCTCCGGTCGGCGAGGACGTGGGCATGACGGCGACCGCCTTCATGTCGGTCTCCCTGGACCCGCCCCTCGTCCTGGTCAGCCTCCGCAACGGCTCCCGCATGGACGACCTCCTCGACGAACAACCCCTGTGGGCCGTCTCCGTCCTCTCCGAGAGCCAGCGACACATCGCGGGCCGCTTCGCCATGAAGGGCCGCATCAGCGACCGCCTGCTCTTCGACGACATCCCCTACGCCCGCGGAGAGGCGTCCGGCGCCCCCTGGTCCGCGGCGCCCTCGCCACCCTTGAGTGCCGGACCGAACAGCGGATTCCGGCAGGTGACCACACCCTGGTGATCGGGCGGGTGCTCACGGCGGAGGTGGGAAGCGCGGAGGGCGGCCCGCTGTCGTACTTCCGGGGCCGGTACCGGCAGTTGGGGTAGGGGTCGGGGCGCCGGCCAATTCGGTGGCCCGCCGGTGATCGCCCGCCTACCGTGCACGCATGACGACGAACCCCGCCCCGGACCCGGACCGCGCCTCGAAGAGATCACACCGGCCACCTTCGAGGCCGCCGTGGGCATCCAGGTCCGCCCCGACCAGGAGTTCGCGGTCTCCCCGGTCATGAAGTCCCTCGCCGAGGCCTACGTCCACCCCGGCACCGCGTGGCCCCGCCTGATCGTCGACGAGGACCGGCCCGTCGGCTTCCTCATGGCCTTCTTCGACATCGACTGGCACCTGGACGGCTCCGTCATCCGCTCCGGCCTGTGGCGGCTGAACATCGCGGCGGACCAACAGGGCCGCGGCTACGGCAGGTTCGCCGTGGAGTCGGTCGCCGAGGAGATCCGGCGACGCGGCGGCGAGGAGCTGTACGTGACGTGGCACGAGGGTCCGTCGGGCCCGGCGAAGTTCTACCTGGGTCTGGGGTTCCGGCCCACCGGTGAGCTGAGCGAGGGCGAGACGGTGGGCGTGCTGCAACTGACGTGACCAGGCGCCACGTTGAAGGTCGGGGTGCGTTGGGTCGGCCGTCGATGACCAGGGCGATGGCGGTGACGCCGTCCACCAGGGCGTGGCGGGCAGGGGCGGCGTGGCGGGCGAAGGCGGCGTAGTGGGTGACGCCGCTCGCGCCCATCACCACCGCCGCGGCACCCGCGGTCACGGCACCCTCGGAGCGGTCGAGGACGTCCGGGTCGAGCACCTTCACCAGTTCACCAGCGCGTCGAAGTCGCCCTCGCGGACGGCGGGGAAGGCGCCGGCGACCGCCCGCTGCCGTACGAGATCCACGTCCGGCGCGGGAGCGCCCGCACCCGGCGGCGGGCCCGGATCGCCAACTGCCGTACCGCCGTGGGCGTACGACCGACCACGGACGCGATCTCCTCGAACGGGACGGCGAACAGGTCGTGCGGCACGAAGGCGAGGCGTTCGGCGGGGTGCGGGTCCCCAGGACGACGAGCAGCGCGATGCCGACGGAGTCGGCGAGGAGGGCGTCCTGTCCGGGACCGGGCGCGGCGGCCGGGACGGGCGCGGCGGGATTCGAATCGGGGGCGAGGAATTCGCCGTCGCTTTCCGTGCCGTTCTCGGGCCCGTCCTCTTCGGGCCCGTTCTCTACGGGCCCGTTCTCTACGGGCCCGTTCTCTACGGGCCCGTTCTCTACGGGCCCGTTCTCTACGGGCCCGTTGTTTTCGGGAATTCGAAGTCGCCCTTGGGCCACTACCCCCAGTCGCGCCCGTTCCGCCCGCGCTTCGTGTCGGACCGCTGCTTCTTCTCCCGCAGCCGGCGTTCGTTGATACCGCGCGGAATCCGGGTGGCCCGGCGCGGCTTCGGCGGCGGCGCGGTGGCCTCCGCGAGCAGCGCCGCGAGGCGTACGGCGGCGGTCTCGCGGTTGCGCCACTGGGAGCGGTGCTCGGAGGACCGTACGGTCACGACGCCGTCGACGAGCCGCGAGGCGAGCCGCTCCAGCGCGCGCTCCTTCCACACCGGGGCAGCGCCTCGGTCTTGGCCAGGTCGAACCGCAGCTCCACCTGGGAGTCGCTGGTGTTGACGTGCTGCCCACCCGGCCCTGACGACCGCGAGAAACGCCACATGAGCTCGGCCTCGGGCAGGGAGACGGAGCCGCGGATGGCATAGGGACCGGACATGTCCCCCATGGTCGCGCGTCTGTCCGGTCCACGTCACTCCCATTTACCCCCTGAGTTGCGGGTAAAGAAAGTAAAGTCACCTGGAACCTTCGGTACCCCTCTTGGCGTTCATAGAGGTACCGGTAGCTTCGTCCTCAGTACGAAGCCCGCACCGCAACGAGGGAAGGACTCCCAACCATGGCTGTAAGCCTGTCCAAGGGTGGCAACGTCTCGCTCACCAAGGAGGCCCTGGGCCTGACCGCCGTCACCGTAGGCCTCGGCTGGGACGTCCGCACGACCACCGGCACGGACTTCGACCTCGACGCCTCGGCGATCGCGGTCAACCCCGAGGGCAAGGTCTACTCGGAGGGTCACTTCATCTTCTTCAACAACAAGTCGACCCCGGACCAGACGATCGTCCACACCGGCGACAACCGCACGGGCGAGGGCGCGGGAGACGACGAGGCGATCAACGTCAACCTCGCCGGCCTCCCCGCCGACGTCGAGAAGATCGTCTTCCCGGTCTCGATCTACGACGCGGAGACCCGCTCGCAGAACTTCGGCCAGGTCCGCAACGCGTACATCCGCATCGTGAACCAGGCCGGCGGCGCCGAGATCGCCCGCTACGACCTCTCCGAGGACGCGGCGACGGAGACGGCGATGGTCTTCGGCGAGCTCTACCGCAACGGAGCGGAGTGGAAGTTCCGCGCGGTGGGCCAGGGTTACGCCTCCGGCCTGGTCGGCATCGCGCAGGACTTCGGCGTCAACGTCTGAGTCCCGCAGCGCTCGTAGTGCCGTAGGTGAGGCCCCTGGCTGCGGTTGCGGCCGGGGGCTTCGGCGTGGGCGGGATGACGGAGAACACCGGGATGACGGAGAACACAGGGGGCGGGGCCGCTCAGGAAGGTCTCAGCCACGTATGGCAATGTGCCGGGATCAGCAGCGGTGTTGATCTGACCGACCTGGTCCGCCGATCCGCCCGATCGGTTAGGCCGGCCTGATTGGTTAGGCCGGCCTGATCGGTTAGGCCGGCCAGGTCGGTCCGATCGGCTAGGTCGGCTCGGTTGCCGTGGTCGGCCGGTGGTCCGGTCGGCCGTGTCGTGGTCGTAGGTCGCGGTTGCCATGGCCGCCCTGGTGTGTCGTCGTCATCGGCCTGCCCCTGGAAGGACAGCGAGCCCTATGTCGTTCGGATCCTCCCCCGCCGGTTTCGGGCCGCCGCCACCGCCCGCATGGACCCCGCCGACCGACACGGAGCACGCGCTGGTCGAGGCGCGGGCGCGCGGCGACTGGACGGCGTACTACGACGTGCTGTCCCGCGTCCGCCTCTACTACCAGATGTCACGTGAGGCCTACGACGCCCAACCGGAGCGCGTCCACCGGGTGTTCACCCGCGACGAGCGCACCGGCGCCAGGTACTGGGAGCTCTTCACCGACGGCGTGCTGCCCGCACCGCGCCCCGACGACCTGGTGTACTCGGGGGCGTCACTGCGCTGGATCGCGGAGGTCTGGAATCCGCAGGACCCGCCCACGATCGTCATCAACCCCGGCACCCCCTGCGAACTGGCCCTCCCCTACGGCCCACCCGGCACGACGGACTGGTCGCGAGCAGCAAACCGACCGGACATCCCCTCCGCGGCGATGCGCCTGCGCGCCCTCCACGTGGGCGGGGTCCTGCACGGCCCGGTCGCCCACGGCCTGGCCTGCGGAGCGCTCCTCTGCGTCAGCAACGGCTCCCTGTGGAACGCCCCGGCCTGGCACGGACACGGCTACGACGGTGAGCGCAGGCGGCTGCGCGAGTGGTGGGGCATCACGACCCGCGCCGAGTGGCAGTACCACCTGCGGAACCTGCTCGCCTGCGAAGCGTCCAGCTCCGTATGGGAGTTCGCGCTCAGCCTGCGCCGTACGATCGCCCGCGACTTCGGCGGCCACGTCGACACCGGCTACTGGCGCCAGGCCGTGGCCACGGTCATCCGGGCCAACTCCGAGGGCGCCACGGTGATCACGGAGGACGGCGTCACGAAGACCGACCCGCGCCCCGAGTCGGAGACCGAGGCCCGAATAGAGGGCGTGCAGCGCCTCATCGGCCGTATCACCCGCTACGAGGCCCGTATGCGGGCCGACGGCATCCTCGACGAGAACCGCTACGTCACGTCGGTCGAGGCCTGGGACCTGGGTCGCGCCTCGAAGATGGCCCGCTGGGGCCTGGGCGCCCGCTTCGCGACCCTCCCGGAGACCGAGTCGGCCGTGGCCCGGGCGGGCCGGGCCGCCGCGCTCGCCTACCGCTCCTGGCCCGACTTCTCCGCCGGATACATCCTCGGCCGCTGCCTCCACTTCGACGAGGAGGAGTTCGGGGACTGGTACCAGGACATGGTGTCGGCGCACCGCATCCTGATGACGGAGGCGGGCAGCCCATGGCTGAACATCCCGTTCCGCTAGATCGGCGAGCGGCTCCGGTCGGACCTCGGCGGAGCCCCGGGGCGGCTAGCGTGCCCCCATGTTCCTCGAATCGCTCACGCCGACCGAGGCCGGTGCGCTCCCGGTGAGCTGCTCACCGAGCTGACCGCCCTCTACGCCTCGAACCACGCGTTCCACGCGCTCAGCGGCGACTTCCCGGACCCGGCGGACATCCGGCCGGAACAGGTCGCGACCGCGCTGGCCGACGAGTTGGCCGACCCGGACGTGGAGGTCCTGCTCGCCCGCAGCGCCGGACGCCTGATCGGCATCGCGATCACCCTCGCAACACACCCCGACCCGGCCGACGGCGACCCCTGGATCGGCCTCCTGATGATCGACGCGACCCAGCAACAACAGGGCTACGGCAGGCAGTTGGCGTCCCTCGTCGAGACCCGCCTCCGCGCCTTCGGCCGAACCGCCGTACGGCTGGCCGTCCTTGACAACAACCCCGACGCCCTCACCTTCTGGACCACCCTCGGCTACGACGTCATCGACCACCGCGAGGACCGCCAACTCGGTCGCCCCTGCACGGTGTTGCGCAAGCAGCTCCGCTGATCCGGCCGCGCCTCCACCCCCGAGCCGCGACTTCGGTCAAGGGCGGGCCGGTTTCCCGTGCCCGTACAACCAGTCCTTCCAGATCTCGCTGAAGTCCTTGCCCGGGGCCATCTTCTCGACATAGGCCGTGAAGTCGGCCGTGTTGGCGTTGCCGTGGCGGTGGGTGGCCGCCCAGCCCTGGATGATGTCGTAGAAGCGGGCGTCGCCGACCGTGCGGCGGATCTTGTGGAGGACCATCGCGCCGCGTTCGTAGACGGGGGCTGTCGGAGATGTGGGCGGCGGAGGTCGGGGTGGCCGGCGGGAAGGCCCAGACGGCGTCGTCGTCCGCCTTGTCGTCGAAGTAGGTGCCCTTGTAGAGGGCGTCGAAGGTCTGCTGGGCGGTGTCGCCGTCGTGGTCCTCCGCCCAGAGCCACTCCGCGTAGGTCGCGAAGCCCTCGTTGAGCCACATGTCGCGCCAGGTCTTCGGGGTGACGGAGTCGCCGTACCACTGGTGGGCGAGTTCGTGGACGAGGGTGGCGGTGTCGGGGGCGCCGGGGAAGAACGGGCGGTTCTGCGTCTCCAGCGCGTAGCCCGCGTCGCCGCCGCGGTCGACGATCGCGCCGGTGGAGGAGAAGGGGTACGGGCCGAAGTTGTACTCCTCCCACTCCATGATCTCGGGCAGCTGGGCCAGCACCTTGCGGCTCGCGGCGGCCTCCTGCGGGTCCACCGCGACGTAGACGGGGAGGCCGTTCTTGGTGGTGGTGCGGGTGATGTCGTAGTGACCGATCGCGACGGTGGCGAGGTAGGTCGCCATGGGTTGCGGGGTGTGCCAGCTGTACGTCGTCGTGGGAGCGCCCCCGCCCCTATCCCCGTCCCCTTCGTCGTCTCGCTTCTCAACTCGCCGTTGGAGACCGCCTGGAGGCCCTTCGGGACGGTGATCGTGATGTCGTACGTCGCCTTGTCGGACGGGTGGTCGTTGCCGGGGAACCACGCCATCGAGCCGGTCGGTTCACCGAGCGCGAGCGCGCCGTCCGCCGTGGGCAGCCAGCCCTCGTCCGAACCGTCGGGATCGGTGATCGTCTCGGGGTGCCGGAGTAGTGGACCGTCGTCCGGAACGTCTTGCCTTGGCGGAGAGCAGCGGACGGCCGGACCTTCAGCTCCTGTCCGCTACGGGTCCAGGAGGCCTTCTTGCCGTCCACCGTAAGGGAGTTGACCTTCATGCCCTGGAAGTCGAGGTCGAAGGTGGAGAGAGAGGCGGTGGCGCGGGCGGTGACCGTGGCGGTGGCGGTCAGGACGGGGTGTCACGGGTCTCGGAGGCATCGGACGCGTCGGAGGTGTCGGGGGTGTAGGCGAGGGTCAGGTCGTAGTGGGTGACGTCGTAACCGCCGTTGCCGGACTTCGGGAAGTACGGGTCGCCTACGCCCGCGCTGCCGGGGTGGCGTGAACCCCGCCCGATCCGCTGCACGCCGTCAGGCCGAGGGTCAGGGTGAGGGAGAGGGCGACGGTGAGGGTGCGCAGGGAGGGCGTGACAGTCGGGGCGAGGCGTGCGGATCTGGACACGTGCGCGATCCTATGAGCTCGGGGGCGTTGACCCCGGGCCGTCCAGCCGGTCTCCGGGGCCCTCTCCTTAAGCGCTCGGGGCGGTGACCCGGCCTCCGGAGACTCCGGCCGACCTTGGACATCCCCGATCGTGACACCATCTCCTACGTGCTCGACATCGGCTACGCCCTCTCCAACCGCTTCCCCGACCCCCGCAGACCGACTACCGCCGCGCGGACGTCCACGCGCTGCGGCACGACCTGTTCTGCGGTGACGTCTACCTCGCCGACACCAAGGCGGACCGGGAAGTGTCCACGGCGTGGGGGTGGGTGCCGGTGCTGGACTTCGCGTGGGCGCTGTGCGACATCGTGGAGCTGATCGATCAGGATCCGGCGGGGTCACGGGCGTCTCGGCCGCAGCGGGCGGAACTGGACTTCACGGAGTCGACGGACCGGATGCTGTTCGAGCGGCGGTTCGGGTGGGTGGATGTCGAGGCGGACTGGATGCGGGGGGATGAGGAGGCGTTGACCTTCTCCCACGCCGAACTTCGGCGTGAGGCGCGGGACTTCCTCCATGACCTGATCGCGGACCTGGTCGATCTGCACGATGCGCTGGGCGAAAACCCGGCGATCTGGACCCTCCAGGCGAAGTTCCCGAGGGTTCCCTGAACGCCTTGGTCACCCTGAGCTTGATGGTTGCCCGGCACTGACGACACCGCCCCTGGGGCTGCGCCCCCAGACCCCCATCGGCCCTGAAGGGGCCTCGTCCTCAAACGCCGGACGGGCTGAATGACGCCGGCCTGAGTCGAGAGGTGCACCAAGAAGCTCCCCGCAAAGAACCCCTACTCCTAGCCCCTCCCCCTTGCCCCTAGCCCCTACCCCTTGCCCCCTTGCCCCCGTTGGACGCTCCCCCACCCCTCACCCCTCCACCCGAATCCCCATCTGCACAGCCAACACCGGCGCCAGATCCAGCAACTGCCCCATGCTGATCACGGCCCCGGACAACCGCTCCACGCCTCGCGCGATCTCCAGCTCCACGGCCCCCGCAGATCCACGTCGGTGAACGTCACCCCCGTGAAGTCCGCCCCCTTCAGCGCACAGTCGACGAACTCGACGCGCTCCAGCCGGGCATCGAGGAAGTCCGGCTCCACCAGGACGCAACCCTCGAAGACGACGTCCCGGAGTTTCGCCTTGCGCAGGTTCAGGTAGTCGATCTTGCCGCCGCGGATCACCACACGCTCCAGCACGGCACCGTGCAACTGGACCCCGCCCATCCGCGCGTCGATGACCTCGACGTCACGCAGGGTCGACTCGGCGAGGTCGGTGCCGACGCCCCGTATGCCGGTGAGGACGGAGTCCAGTACGCGGGCGTGATGCAGCCGGGTCTCGTCCAGCGCGCATCCCGTCAGCGCGCAGTCCATGAAGCGGGCGCCCCCACCGTCCTGCCCCACGAAGTCCTGGTCGCGGAAGTCCAGCCCGTCATAGTCCCCGTCCGGCTCCAACTCCCCGCCCTCGTAAGCCTCCAGAACGGGCAGCCGCACCTCCGGCCGCCGCGCCCCCTTCACCCCACCCGTCGCCGCTCTCCTCGCCATACCTCCATCCTGCACCCCACCACTGACAACGAGGACGGCCACCACTTGACCTCAAGCACGCTTGAGGTCGAAGAGTGGGACCCGCACAAGCCCGCCCACCCGCACAACCCACAGCAACCGGAACCCGCTCGTCACCCAGGGGGCCCCATGCACGCCGTCCGACTCCACACCTTCGGTCCCGCCGAGAACCTCACCTACGAACCCACCGCCGACCCCACCCCCGCCCCCGGCCAGGTCCGAATCGCCGTAGCCGCGGCGGGAGTTCACCTCCTGGACACGGTTCTACGGAGGGGAGAACGCGGCCCCCTCCCCGAACTCCCGGCCCTTCCCACCATCCCCGGCCGCGAGGTCGCCGGTGTAGTCGAGTCGCTCGGGGACGGGGTCGCCGGGCTGTGGCTCGGCAAGCGGGTGGTGGCACACCTCGGGTTCGCGCCGGGCGGATACGCGGAGCTGGCCGTGGTCGACGTCGACCGGGTCCACGAGATCCCGGCGAACCTCGACTTCGCTCAGGCAGTCGCCATGATCGGAACGGGCCGTACGGCCATGGGAATCGTGCAGTTCACCGACCTGACCCCCGACTCCCTGGCAATCATCCCGGCCGCCGCCGGAGGCCTGGGCACACTCCTCGTCCAGTACGCGAAGCAAGCCGGCGCCACCGTCATCGGCCTGGCGGGCGGCCCGGAAAAGGTCGCCCTCACACAGGCCAACGGCGCCGACCTCGCCGTCGACTACACAGCCCCGAGTGGCCCGCCAAGGTACGGGCCTGGCTGGGCGACCGGCGCGCAACCGTCGTATTCGACGGAGTGGGCGGCGCCGTCGCGCGCGAGGCAACCGACCTCCTCCAGAAGGACGGCCGGCACCTCGTCTTCGGCTGGTCGAGCGGCGAGCCGTACGCCATCGCCGGCCGGTCCGAACAAACCCTCGGCCCCGCGATGATGCAGAAGGCCGGCGGCCCGAGCCCCATGCGAACCCTGGAACTGCGCGCCCTCACCGCGGCAGCGGAAGGCCGCCTCAGCCCGGCCGTAGACCGCTTCCCCCTGCCCAAGGCGGCAGTCGCCCACCACGCACTCGAAACCCGGAGGACAACCGGAAAGGTGGTGCTGGAACCATGACCGCCCCACCACACAACCGAATCCGCCCCCTGCCCCCGAAGGCACACACGCATACGATTCAGGATGCGATAGATACCGATTCATGGTCTTCTGGCCAGATGAGTGTCACCCAAACAGGTGAATCAGCCGCGACGGACGAGCCCGATCCCCGGCGCTGGTGGGGCCTGGTGATCATCGCTCTCGCGCAGCTCATGGTCGTCCTGGACGCGACGATCGTGAACATCGCACTCCCGTCCGCACAGCGCGACCTGGGCATGTCCGACGGCAACCGGCAATGGGTCATCACGGCGTACACACTCGCGTTCGGCGGCCTGCTCCTGCTGGGCGGCCGGATCGCCGACCTGGTGGGCCGCAAACGGACGTTCATCATCGGCCTGATCGGCTTCGCGGGCGCCTCCGCACTGGGCGGCGCGGCCACGACGTCCGGCATGCTCTTCGGCGCCCGCGCCCTCCAGGGCGTCTTCGCCGCCGTACTGGCCCCCTCCGCGCTCAGCCTCCTGACCACGACGTTCACGGACCCGAAGGAACGCGGCAAGGCCTTCGGGATCTACGGCGCACTCGCGGGCAGCGGTTCGGCGATCGGCTTCATCGCGGGCGGGCTGCTCACCGAGTACCTGAACTGGCGCTGGTGCCTCTACGTCAACATCCCCATCGCGATCATCGCGGTCTTCGGCGCCTTCGCCCTGCTCCACGACCGCCCGGGCCACAGCGGCGCCCGCCTCGACGTACCCGGCGTAGTCCTGGGCTGCGGCGGACTCGTGGCGATCGTCTACGGCTTCAGCGAGGCGGAGCCGCGCGGCTGGACGGACCCCTGGTCCTGGGCCTGTTCGCGGCAGGCGTCGTACTCCTAGTCGCCTTCGTCTGGTGGCAGAACAGGGCCCCCAGCCCCCTCCTCCCCCTCCACATCGTCAAGGACCGCAACCGTGCCGGCTGCTTCCTGACGATGGGCCTCGCGGTCATCGGCATGTTCGGCATGTTCCTGTTCATGACCTACTACCTCCAGGTCATCCTCGACTACTCGCCCGTGAAGACCGGCATGGCCTTCCTGCCCCTCACGGTCGCGATCATCATCGGCTCGACCCAGATCTCGGCCCGCCTGATGCAGCACGTCCCACCACGCACCCTCATGGTCCCGGGCGCGGTACTGGCCGCCGCGGGCATGTCCTTCTTCACCCGCCTGACGGTCCACTCGGACTACACCACCGAACTGCTCCCCGGCCTGATCCTGATGGGCCTCGGCATGGGCCTCATCTTCATGCCGGTCTTCGCCACCGCGACGGCCGGCGTGGCCCCGCAGGACTCGGGCGTCACCTCGGCGACCGTCAACACGGCCCAGCAGGTGGGCGGTTCGATCGGCACGGCCCTCCTCAACACGATCGCCACCACCAGCAGCACGGCCTACATCGTCGCCCACCTCCACAACCCCGCCGAGAAGGCCCTCGTCACCAGCAAGGGCATCGTCCACGGCTACACGGTCGCCATCTGGTGGGCCGTAGCCGTCATGCTCCTTGCAGGCCTGGTAGCGGGCCTGATGGTCACAGCCCGAGCCCCGAAGCACGGCCCAACGGCCCCATCCCCGACCCCCGCGCAGGAGTCGGCATCAAAGTCGGCGACCTGACCCAAGCGGCCCGCAAGCCACGTACGGCGGCAAGGCGACGTGTCGGGGTGTCCGCCCGCAGCGGCCGGCGCTCATCTAGCCGCACTCTCAAGGAACCTTGCCGCGCCGATCCGAGGACGGACACCCCCGGCGCGGCGCCGCCCCACAACGCAGCACGGGCGAACAACGACGCACGGGCACCGAGCCACGAGGCGGCACCCCCACTCACCCAGGGGCGCGAGGCTGTATCGATCAGCGGCTCCGCCGCGGGGCGCGACCAGCCCCCACCGGACCCGCACCCGACAACGGCCGGCCTCACCCCCGCCCAGCCACCCGATCCGCCCACCGAGCCAGCCGTGAGGACGACACCCCGTACCCCGCCGACTCCCGCCGATCCGCAGCCCGATACGTCGCGTACATCCCCTGCACCCCCAACCACCGAAACGGCTCCGGCTCCCACTTCCGCACCGCATGCCCCACCCAAGGCAACCCGGTCAGCTCAGTAGCCCCCGCCTGCCCGGAATCCAGCTGCACCAGATCCCGCAGCGTCCGCGCAGCGAGGTTCGTCGTCGCCACCCCGGACCCGACATAACCCCCGGCCCACCCCAGCCCCGTGGCCCGATCCAGCGTCACCGTCGCGCACCAGTCCCGAGGCACCCCAGAACCCCCGACCACGCATGCGCAACCCGCACCCCGCAAGCGCCGGAAAGAACCGCACGAGAATCTCCCGCAGCGCCTCGACCGTAGAGGCCTGCGTCCGCCTGTCGTTGTCGGTCTTCGACCCGAACCGATACGGCACCCCCGCCCACCCAACGCGATCCGCCCGTCGGCGGTGCGCTGCGCGTACATATAGGCGTGGGCCATGTCCCCCAGGGTCTCAGCCCACCCCACCCCACCGACTCCCACTGCGCATCGGTGAGCGGCTCGGTGGCGATCATCGACGAGTTCATCGGCAACCAGGTCCGCCGCTGCCCCTTGAGACTCGCGGTGAACCCCTCCGTACACCGCAGCACATAGGGCGCCCGGACAGTCCCGTACGGCGTCACCGCATGCTTAGGCCGAATCTCCGTAACCGGCGTCGACTCATGGATCCCGACGCCCAACGCCTCGGCCGCAGCGGCAAGCCCCTTCACCAGCTTCACGGGATGCAGCCGAGCCCCATGCGGAGTCCACGTGGACCCGACCGCGTCCGCGACCCGAATCCGCTCACCGGTCTCGCGCGCCCCGTACAACTCCCGGTCGGTCTCGCCGTACGACAGCTCGTGCTCGTGAAAGGCCTTCAACCGAGCCAACTGAGCGGGCGTACAAGCGACTTCGAGCACTCCACCCCGATGGATGTCGGCGTCGATCCCCTCCGCCTCCGCCACCGCGATGACCTCACCGACGGTGTCGTTCATGGCCTGCTGCAGCCGCACCGCCGCGTCCCGCCCGTGAAGTTTCGCGTACCGGTCACGCCCCGCGATCCCGTTGTACAGCCACCCACCGTTCCGCCCGGAAGCGCCGTAACCGCAGAACTTCTGCTCCAGGACGACGACCCGCAGAAAAGGTGCCGCCTTCTTCAGGTAGTACGCGGTCCACAACCCCGTGTACCCGCCCCCGACGATCACGACATCCGCGGAGGCGTCACCACCGAGCGGCTCCCGCCGCACAGGGATGCCGTCGTCCGCGTACCAGAAGGAGACGCCACCGTTCACGACACCGTTCACGCCGTTCACGCCACCGTCCGCCCCACCGCTCACCGAGCTGCTCATGACCGGACGCTAACCCCTGAGCGCGGCCACTGTCTCCTTCGGATTCCATGCTTTTCCGCACCCTCTGACCAGCGGATAACACGCGAGCCCGATCACCACGGAGGTGAAATGCCCGAGATCGGTGAAGGTGCGGCCGGTCGCCAGCACCACCCGTAGACGGCCAGGACGACCACCAGATACAGGTACCGCCACGGCACCGCGATGCGGTACGCGAGCACCCCGACGACCCCGGCCAGCGCGTAACTCACCCCGACGTCAAGGGTGTCGACGGCGGACTCCGGCGCCATGTCGTTCTTGATCGCCCACAGCAGCGCCCCCTCACTGATCAGCGTCGCCAGCACATGCGCGGCCACACACACCATCAGCCACCGCGCCGTACCGATCCACCGCTCGGCCTGCGCGTGGAACACCGTGTACAGCACCGCGTACGGCACCCAGCGGCCCCCGTCGATCCACATCGCGCTCGCGAACAGCACCCGCACCGGCTTGTTCGACAGCTCGTGGATGTTGGTGGACCGCTGCCGCAGGAAGTCCTGTTCGAAATCCGGCGACATGTGGTGCATGGCGACCGTGGTGACGAAGAGGATCCCCAGCCAGACGTACGTGCCGGGGGCGCTGCGGACGTACGCCCACACCCTGTGGAGGCCCCGGGTAATTCGCATGAGCCGATTCACGCACGCCAGTATGGTCGGAGCCGTGATCGACATCCCGGCCGCGCTGGTCACCTCCCAGGAGAGGTTCAACGGAGCGGCGGGACACGCCTTCGTGGCGGAACTCCCGCACCGCGCTGCGGGCTTCCTGGACCGCTGGTCACTCCGGCTCGACGGCCCCTCGATGTACGGCATGTGCGCCCTGGTCCTGCCGGTCCTGCGCGCCGACGGCACCCGGGCCGCGCTGAAACTCCAGTACCTCGACGAGGAGACCGCCGGCGAGCCGATCGCCCTGCGCACCTGGGGCGGCGACGGCGCCGTACGACTTCTGGAGTACGACGACGGAACCGGCACCCTGCTCCTGGAACGCCTCGACGCGTCCCGCGCCCTCACCCACGAACCGGACTCCCGGGCCGCGGTCCTCGTGATCGCCCGCCTCCTGGCCCGCCTGACCGCGGTATCCGCACCACCGGAACTGCGCCGACGCCTCGGCCCGCTGACGACGGCCATGCTGGAACAGGTGCCGTCCGCCCTCCCCACCTCCCCGACCCGGCGGACAGACGCCTGATCGAGGACTGCGCGGCGGCGGTGCGCGAGGTCGCGGACGAGCCCGGGGACCGGCTGCTGCACTGGGACCTGCACTACGACAACGTGCTCGGCACCCGGCCCGCGACCGAAAGCGGCACAGACACGACCACCGACACCGACACCGACGACCGTGGCCCCTGGCTGGCGATCGACCCCAAGCCCCTCGCGGGCGACCCCGGTTTCGAACTCTTCCCGGCGCTGGACAACCGTTTCGACCCCGACGAAATCCGTTGGCGCTTCGACGCGATGACCGACGTGATCGGTCTCGACCGGGCCCGGGCGCGGGCCTGGACGCTGGGGCGGGTGCTGCAGAACGCGCTGTGGTCGGTGGTGGACGGCCGCGCCCCGGCGCCGGATCACCTGGAGATCGGGCGAAGGCTGCGCGACCCGCACTGACCGGACCGTCACGCCCAGGCAGGCGTCCAGGTCTCGGCGTCGGCGCGGTCGGCCTGATCCGGGGTCGTCGCGGCGCCGAGGTGATCGCGAAGAGCGGCAAGGGCGGGGTGCCGGTTGTCGCGATGGCGGACGAGGGAGTGCGGATAGACCGGCGTCGGATTCCGGACCGCGATCCGGCGCAGGTCGTGATGGGCGGGCCAGACCAGCCGGGTCTGCTCCCCACGAACGTCGCCAGCGAACGCGACCCGGCAATGGTGTCGAGCAGCGGCTCCACCCCGAAGTCCGGCCCGTTGCTCTCGATGGTGAGTCCGAACGCGGCGGCGAGTGCGTCGTAGTACGCGGCCCACTCGGTGCCCGGGACGAGGCCGGGCATCCAGATCCGGTGCCCGACGAGGTCGGCCGGGGTGACGGTCCCGGCGCCGGCGAGGGCATGGGCCGGGCCGGTGAGGAGTTGAACGGGTTCGTCGAAGGCGCGGCTGACCTCGATGTCGTCGGGGAGCCTGCGCCCGGTCATGGTGACGGCGCGGAAGGACGCGTCGACCGTGCCGGAGCGGATCGCGTCGACGGCCGCGTCGGCGTCGAACAGCGTCACGACGTCCAACTCGATCTCGGGGCGGGCCCGGTGGAAGTCCCGCAGCAGCGCGGCCGGGGCGAGCCCGCGCCCGATCACGTCGACGCGCAGCGCCCGGTGCCCGGGCCGCACGGAGGCGAACGCCCGCGCCTCGGCACGCAGCAGATCCCGCGCGTGCGGCAGGAACGCCCGCCCGTCGACGGTCAGCTCCGCCCCGCGCGGGGGTCCGCGCGAAGAGCCGCACGCCCACGGCCCGCTCCAGCGCGGCGACCCTCTTGGAGACGGCCTGCTGGGTGATCGACAACTCCGTGGCCGCATCCTGGAAACGGCCCGCGTCTGCGATGGCCACGAAGGTGCGTACGGCGTCGAGATCCACGCCTGCGACGATACTGGCGGCCACTGACAACGGGCCGCCGTAAGCCGCTGAACAGCCCGCACAACCACGGGTTGTGACTTCCCGGCGAGTCGGTTGTTTGATCCCGGGGCCCGGTACTCGCTTTGATGCCGGTGGCCCGGACGCCGGTGACGGGCGCGCGGTCGGGGCCCGGTCCGGCCCGGATCATCGGGCGCGAGCGAGCAGGCGAGAAGCCGGAACGGATGGGGCGCGAATGGCGGGGAGACGGGCGCTGGGACGCCGTTTCGGCTGGCTGTGGGCGTCGTTCGCGGTCAGCTCGTACGGCACCGGGCTCGGCTTCGGCGCGTTCCCCTTCATGGCGATCCTCGTGCTGCACTCCGGCCCGACCCAGGTGGCCGTGCTGGCCGCGTCGGGGCGGGCGGTGGGCGCGCTGGTCGCCGTACCGCTGGGGCCGTGGGTGGAGTTCCGCCGCAAACGGCCGGTGATGATCGCGATGGACCTGATCCGGTTCGGGGCGCTGCTGACGGTCCCGGTGGCGTTCGCGTGCGGGCTGCTCAGCTTCGCGCAGCTCCTCGTCGTGTCGGTCGTCGTCGCCGCGGCGAACATCGCGTTCAACGCGGCGAGCGGGTCGTACCTGAAGTCGCTGGTCCCACCGGAGGACCTGCTGGTCGCGAACTCCCGCTTCGAGTCGACGACTTGGACCTCGACGATGCTCGGGCCACCGCTCGGCGGGGCCGCGATCGGGCTGTTCGGACCGGTGACGACGGTGGTGGCCGACGCGGTCAGCTATCTGCTGTCGGCGCTCGGCATCCGCGCCATCGGCGGCACGGAACCGCGCCCCGAGCGGACCGGCGGGTCCCGGCTGCGCGCGGGCGAGCTGCTCGACGGCTGGCGCTACGTCCTCGCCCACCCCACCCTGCGCCCGCTGCTCCTCAACGCGATGACGGTCAACGGCCTGATCATGGCCGCCGAGCCGCTGCTCGCCGTCCTCCTGCTGGGCCAACTCGGCTTCTCGCCCTGGCAGTTCGCCCTCGTCCTCGCCGCCTCTTCCGGCGCGGGCGGCTTCATCGGCTCCCGCCTGGCCCGCCCGCTCGCGGCCCGGTTCGGCCGGCGCAGGGTGCTGCGGGCCTCCGGGACACTCCGCGCCTGCTGGCCGATCGGCCTGGCGTTCGTCACCCCGGACTCCCCGGCATGCTCCTCGTCGCCGCCCTGCAACTCGCCATGGTCACCTGCATCGGCGTCTTCAACCCCCTCCTCGCCACCGCCCGCCTCGAACAGACCGCCCCCGAGCGGGTCGCCCGCACCCTCACGGCCTGGTCCATCAGCACGAGCGCGGCGATCGCGGCGACGACGGCCCTGTGGGGAGTGCTGGCGGCGGTCACGACACCGCGGGCGGCGATCGCGGTCGCTGGGGTGTTGTTGCTGGCGTCGCCGTTGCTGCTGCCCCGGCGCGGAGAGGCGGAGCGGGACGAACAGGGGCCGCGAGAAGGGGAGTTGTGGAAGCCGGAGTCGCGGGAGCGGCCCGGCGCTGCCGCCGAGGTGCCGGACGCGGTCGAGGGTGCCTGAGAATCCGGCGCTCCGGCCACCCCGTCCGCTAGCCTCCCCATGATCCGCACCGCGACGCCCACCGACATCCCCGTCATCCACGCCCTGATCCGCGAACTCGCCGCCTACGAGAAGGAACCCCAGGAGGCGAGAGCGACCCCGGAGCAGCTCCACGAGGCCCTCTTCGGCGAACACCCCGGCGCCTACGCCCACTTGGCAACCGACGACACCACCGGCGAACCGGTCGGCTTCGCCCTGTGGTTCCTCAACTTCTCGACCTGGCGCGGAGTCCACGGCATCTACCTGGAGGACCTCTACGTCCGCCCCACCACCCGAGGCGCAGGCCACGGCAAGGCGCTCCTCACCGAACTGGCCCGGATCTGCGTGGCTCGCGGCTACGAACGCCTGGAGTGGTCCGTCCTCAACTGGAACCGCCCCGCGATCGACTTCTACGAGGCGCTGGGCGCCCGCCCCCAGGACGAGTGGACGGTGTACCGACTGACGGACGAGGCGCTGCGGGGGCTGGGGCGACCCCGGTGACCGGCGCTCTAGGACGTGACGTCGAGCGGTCGTAGGAAGCGGCGCTCGTACCGCTTGATGCAGCGGGTGCTGCGGGCCAGTTCGAAGGCGTCCTGGCACTCCGGGTCGGTCATGCTGTCGGTGCGGTACTGCTCGTACGCGGCGAGGCTGGGAAAGGAGAAGAGGGCGTAGGCGATGTCGCTGTCGCCCTCGCTCGGCAGGAAGTAGCCGTGGTGCGTCCCGCCGAACCGGTTGACGAGCCCGACCCAGCGGCGACCGTATTCCTCGAAGTCCTCGAGCTTGTCGGCGTCGATCTCGTACTTCAGATGAATGGTGATCACGCCCACATGATGCAGCATGCGTGGGGGCTCGAAGGCGGCCTGTGAGGGGACTACGGACTGCAGTAATCTCGGCTGTATGACAGCCCCCTTGGACGACGACGGTGACCGTGAGGGTGTCCCTTCTCCTGGGGAGGAGGTGGCCGACCAGGAGCGGGAGTACTGGGAAAATCGCCGGCTCACCCAGGAACTGGACGACGACGAAGCCGGTCGTCGGGAGCGGCGGCGGCTGAAGGCGGAGGAGCGGAAGATGCACCTGCGGGTCCGTACGCACCGCTACGCACGCCAGCAGGACCAAGGGCCGCTGCCAAGCGCCATGGTGCTCCCGCCGCTGCCCGGAGACGACGACGATCTCTACGATCACGACCTCATGGACTCCGACGACGACTCGTACTGAGCCCGGTCGGTCCCACTCCACCGGGGCCGGCCACCGCCCGGACGGAATGCCCCCGCCGATCGAATCGCTGCCGTGTGTCCGCTCCACTGGAACTCCAGCGGTTCTGGAGGATTTCCCAGGTGCGGCTGAACTTATTGTCCTGTCGGGACCCTGATATTGGGGAGCGGTGGTGCTCGCTCAGACTCCGACGACGGTTAGCCAGCCGCGCTGGGCCGCTTTCACTCCGGCCTGGAACCTGCTTCGGGCACCCAGCTTCTCCATGACCTCGGCGGCCATACGGCGAGCGGTGCGGGGGAAACTCCGAGGCGTCTGGCGATCACCTCGTCGGTGTGCCCCTCGGAAAGCAGCCGGAGATATTCCACCTCCACCGTGCTCGGCCGGTGCACGTCGGTTTCGTCGGGCACATCACCCAGCGGGACGGCTCGCTGCCACACCGAATCGAATAGTTCGCAGAGGGCCGCGAGAATTCCCTTCCCCTTGAGGAAAAGGGCACCGTCCGCGCTCGATTCCGCGTCCATCGGAATGACGGCCGTCTCCCGGTCGACGATCAGCAGTCGCACCGGAAGGGTGGGGACCGTGCGCACCTGACCCCCTCGGCTCGTCAGCCACGTCGCGTAGGCCACGGTGGGCTGGCTGTTGCGCAGGCTGTCGAGGTAGAGGGTGCGCATCCGTACGCCGCGTTCCAGGAGGTCCAGGTCCTGCGGCCTGGCCGCCTCCATGTTCTCGACGGTCTGGGCCCCGGACGGGGCGAACGCCATGACCTCGGTGCGCACCTCGTGGCAGAGCAGGCTGATCCGGTCGCGGATCTCGTCGATGCCGGTCGCCTGCTCGATCGCGCTCACCGCGCCCCCCCGAGCGCTGCGCGAACTCCGCCACCATGCTTTCGACGGCGAGCCGTACGTCCTCGGTGCGCTTTTTCGGCGGCGAGCCGGGCCTCCTGACGCGCCAGGAGCAATTTCATCGCGACTTCCGGCCCGACCGCGCGAAAAGTCCTTGAATCACCCGGAGGAAGTCGGACGAGCGAGAGTTCACTCAATCGGTCCAGGTGGGCACGGAGAACGGTTTCGGAAAGACCGGTCATCTCCCTGATCTCATCGAATCCCTTATTCGGATTGCTCAGCACCGTGCGATAGATCGTCGCTGTTTCCCCTTCGATACCCAGCACATCAAACACCCTGTCCCCTGGGAACCTATTGAGTTCACTTACCTCTTCTCGTTCGGAGCCTACCTGCACGTTCCGGGTTCCAGAAGAGCCGCCTTTCCCGCGAAAGGGGCCGGTCCTCGCACGCCTGCGCGAGGACCGGCCGACGGCGGTCAGACCAGGAGGCGTCCCGCGGCGGACTCCCGTGCGGACCGCGACTTACGGAGATCACGTGCGACAACCGCCTTCTGCAGCCAGCGGTCGGCTCCGTCGTAGCGTGCCGTGAACGCTCGACGACCGTGCACGGCAAGGTAGTTGTCGACGACCAGCAAGGTGCCCGCTTCCACCACGACGTCCTGCTGCACACGTTCCAGCTCCGTCACCAGCTCCTTGAGCGCCATCTCCGCAACGGCGTCGCCGTCGACGCACCGCATGAAGTACGGGTCGATGCGCAGGTACGGAGAGTCTCCGGCGCCGAAGAGCACGGCGACGGGTTCGGGGTTGTCCCTCATCTCGCGCATCCGCAGCAGGCCGGGGTCGTTGGGCCGCTGGACGGCGAGCTGACGCAGGTGCTCGTCGTCGGGGAGGATGTAGAACCGCGGTTCGGACAGCACCTGTCGCGTGTCCGCCGCCAGTTGCACCTCCTGTATCGAGGCCAGCGTCGTCGGAACCCGGTCGTGGTTGCGGATGCCGAAGAGGGCCAGGTAGTCGCAGCGGTAGGGGTGGAACGCGTCCTCGGTGTGCCATTCCAGGAGCACGCCACTGCCGTGTCCGCTCTGCTCGCCTTCCTCGCCGGCGATGGGCAGCACGTTCTGGATCAGTCGTCCGGACTGCAGTGTGGGCCAGCTGAACACCTCGCCGAGGCACTGGCCCATCAACGCGAGGAAGAGCTCCTCTCGGCGGGTACGTCCGGCGGCCGCGCCCTCGGCCCAGTTGCGGGGTGTCGGGCCGACGGCTTCGTCGTCGACGCCGAAGCCGCTCAGCAGGAAGCCGGCGGCCGCGTCATTGCGCCGGAATTCCTCCAGGAACCGACGGAGTCCGATCGGCACGTGCGACACCAGCTCCCAGGCGTTGTCGTAGAACGCCTGCTCACCGGGGTCGTTCTGTGCCACGCTCGGGTCGGCGAGCAACTGCTGGAGGGAAGATATCTCCTCGGCGGAGAGTTCATAGCTCAGAATGCCGCGGTACTGACTCATTAACGCCTCGCTTCTGATGTCGAATGGTTGCTGTCAGCCTTTTGTTGCGTCGTGTCGCCCGCAGGGATCCACCAGGGGATGTGCCGGCCAAGAGCACCGATCGGCATGACGGCCTTGAACATGTCGTTCTCCAGATTGGCCAGTCGCACGTCGTACGGTTTGCCGACCGCGCTGAACGCGCGGCTGATTCCTGTTCGTTGCCGGCCAATAGCTTTTGCGTGCCGCTCGAAAGTGCTGGCGGGCTGCAGGAGGAAATAGGTCCGCCGATCGCCGTGGGTGTATCGCGGCGATGTCTCCGGATAGCAGGGGGCGAAGGAGACCAGGAAGAACAGTTCGCCTTCGATCATCGCGTACCAGCGTTCGTCCGGCTGCGGATCGTCGGGGATGTACACGCTCGAGAACAGGTGCGTGAGCACGGTGTAGAAGCGTCGGGTGAGATCCACCAGCGCGTCCAGGGTGATACCGAGCGACGTGTCCTCGAAGGTGATGATCATGCCGTCGCGTGACCGTTCGGCGGCCGTACGGAAGAAGTCCGAGATGATTTCGCGGTGGCCGGTCAGTTCGCTTTCGACGTCCGCGGTCCGGATGGTGATCCCGGGCCCCATCTTCGACGGCTTGGCGAAAGGGCAGTACGTCTTCTGCGTTATCTCCTCGAAGCTCATGTCTCACTCACCACCTTCACCTTCACCTTCGCCTTCGCCGTTTCGCGAACGGCCGCCGTGGCCCGGCAGCCGATGACGTAGAACCACAGGCTGACGACCACGACCGCGATCAGGACGTAGAACATGGCGGCCGGCGCGAAGTGCTGGAGGAGGAAACCGCAGAGGATCGGTCCCAGGGCGATGCCGACATGGATGAGGTTCTGTGCGCCGAAATAGCTGCCGCGCAGTTTTTCCGGAGCGATGGAGTCGATGAACGTGAACTCCGCGGGCACCACGATGACCTCGCCGAGACTGAAGATCACCACGGCGATGACGATGAGGGCCGCGTTCGTGGAGAGCGACATCGCGAACAGCCCGATGACGAAGGCACCGATCCCGACGGTCAGCCACTTCAGCAGGTTGTCCGGCTTCAGACGGCTGCCGAGGGCGTACTGGGCGCCGATGACCGCGACGGCGTTGGCGGCGGAGATGTAGGCGACCAGCCGGTAGGCGGTGTCGCGGTCCTCCACCAGGACGAGGTACTGCGACATGAAGGTCAGGAGCGGCCCGTACACGACGATGCTGAGAATTCCACCGATGGTGAAGTAGGTCAGCCGTCGGTCCGCTCCCATCACCTTGAGCACCTGACGGAATGTGGGAGTCTCTTCCTCGGCCTGCTCTTCCGCGCTCTGCTCTTCTGCCGCAGCCAGTGCCGGAGCACCCTTTCCGGTGGACAGGAACCGGGAGCGGAAGATGACCAGCGGCAGCAGGGAGGCGCCGATGACGGTGACGCTGAGAATGAACGGTCCGCCGGATCCGACCGCGACCGCGGCGACGCCCAGGAAAGGACCCACCGCCGCACCGATGTTCTGCAACGAATAGCGCAGGAGAACACCTTGGTGCGGTTCTCGGGTGGCACCAGATCGGAGAGCAGGGCACTGCCGGCGACGCCCATGGACGAGGAGGCGATATTCGTCAGCAGCAGGACGCCGGTGACGGTGAACGGGTCGTGGATCACCGTCAGACTGAGGTAGAGAAGGATGATCGCGAGGTCCAGCATGATGACCAGGTTGATTTTGGTGACCCGGTCCGCGAGATAGCCACCGTAAACGCTCGCCATTGTGCCGACCAGTACGCTGCCACCGATCACATAGCCAGTGGTGGCACCGCTCATGCCCACCGTGTCGTACAGGTAGATGGGCATGTAGGCCAGGATCGCGAAGAAGCTGAGGCTGCGCGCGGCGGTGGAGGCCAGCAGGACTTTCATGGCGAACGGGAGTCCGCGGACCATTGTCAGGAAGTTCTTCATCGGTCTTCCCCTGCCGTGATCGATTCGAGCGTACTGATGATGGACTCCTTGATCTCGTGGATCTGGTCGTCGTCGAAAACTTGAGGGTGGTATCCGACGGTGAAGCCGAGCTGTCGGCGGGGCGTCACCGTGATGCCGAGCGGATAGTGCGGGAGTCCCTTGGCGCCGAGTTCCCGTTCACGCACCCGCAGTCCGCCGATCTCGCTTTCGTCAGGGGAATCCGCGGGGTAGCTCTGGAACACGTAGCAGGTGTCGAACAGTTCGCCTTTCCCGAGCAGCCGTTGGATTTCGGTGAGTTCGAGGGAGCGGTGCGGGAATATGTCCAGCTGTGATTCCTGCACCCGGGCCATGGTTTCGGTGACGGGCTCGCCGGGCTGGATGCGCACGCGCAGCGGCACGGTGTTGAGGAGGAGTCCGACCATGGACTCGACGCCGTCGAGGTCGGCCGGCCGTTCGGAGACGGTGTTGCCGAACACCACGTCGTCGCGCCCGGTGAGCCGGCCGAGCGCGATGCCCCACGCTGTCTGGAGGGCCGTGTTGAGCGTCACCCCGGCCTGTGCGCACCGGTGTTGCAGTGAACCGGTCAGGTCCGGTGACAGCGTGACGTTCAGGGTGCGCAGCGGGACGTCCGGTGCCGGCTGGGCCGCGTGAACCCTGGTCGGGCCGTCGAGGTCCGCCAGATGGCTGCGCCATGCCGACGCCGCGGCGTCGCGGTCGCAGGACGCGAGCCACGCCAGGTAGTCGCGGAACGGCGGTGCCGCCGGCAGCCGTTCGCCGCGGTACAGGGCGAACAGCTCCTGCCACACGAGTGAGTTGGACCAGCCGTCGAGCAGGATGTGGTGATCGCCGACGAGCAGCCGATGCCGCTCCGCTCCCAGCCGGAGGAGGGTGAAACGCATCAGCGCGGGCGCCGACAGGTCGAAGCGGCGGGCCCGGTCCGCGGCGAGGATCTCCGCCTCCCGGCGCTCCTGGTCCACGGGCGCGAGCCGGGACAGGTCGTGCAGGGTCCACGGCACCTCCACCCGGTCCTGCACCACCTGCACCGGAGCCTGAAGGCCTCGGTGGGTGAAGCCGGCGCGCAGGTTGTCGTGCCTCATCAGGAGTGCGTGCGCCGCCTGTCGCAGCCGCTCCGGGTCCAGCGGCCCGTCCAGTTCGAACAGGGTCTGGCTCTGGTAGGGGTCGGGGCCGTGGTGGTGGGCGGCGGTGTACAGCAGGAAGCCCTGCTGGAGCGGGAGTGAGCGGCAGGATGTCGCGGAGGCCCGGGTAGTCGGTCTCCAACTGGTTGATGGTCGACTGCTTGGCCTTGACCAGAGCGACGTCCGAGGGGGTCAGCCCACCGAGTTCCGGATGCTCGGCGAGCTCGGCCAGCGCGACCAGGAAGGTCACCCACCGGTCGGCGAGCGCCGCCACGGCGGCTTCGGAGAACCGTGTGGCGTCCCAGGAGCAGACGGCCTCCAGGGCCGTGCCGTCGTCGGCCTGCCGGACATCGATGCCGAGCGTGTGTTCCGTGCCGTCGTCCCCGGAGCGCACGTCGCCGTCGGCATGGGCTGGACCGGCGGGCAGCAGACGCAAGCGCACTTGGGAAGTCCCGTACGCGGCCAGCCGCTGTGCGGTCGCGGGGTCGGCGAGCAGCGCGGCGTAGTCCCGGCCGCCTTCCGGTACGGCGCGCACCTGCTCCTTGACCCGCTTCAGCACCCGCGACAGCTCCCGCGGCTCGGCCAGCGCCTTGTCCAGGTCGGGGACGCCCGGGTTGAGACGTACCGGGTGCGCGGTCGGCAGGGTCGCGGTGGCCAGGTCGAGTCGCAGCCGGGCTCCGGCCTCCGGCAGGTGCTCGCGGCGCCACTCGACGAGCACGGGGGCGAGTGCGGCCACCGCGATGTGTTCGGGGCCGCAGCGGTAGAGGCGCGGCAGGACGGTCAGCAGCCGTTCGGCGTCCCCGCCGGTGACGCGCCGGGTGATGCGCCCCCGGTCCGTGGCCGGTGAGGCGTCGGTCACCGGGTAGGCCGGGTCCGGGGTCCGCAGGATCTCCTCCCAGGCGTCGACGTCCACGACCGCGTCGTCGTCCGCCGGGTACGCCTCGGCGTTCTGGGCGGCCCGGGCCACCAGGGCCTCGACCGTCTGGTCGTGGAACACGTCGCGCGGGGTGATCCGGAACCCCTCCGCGCGTGCCCTGCCGACGAGTTGGATGGAGCGGATGCTGTCGCCGCCGAGGTCGAAGAAGCGGTCGTCGGCGCCGACCGAGGCCAGGCCGAGCACGTCGGCGAAGAGCGCCGCCATCGCCGCTTCCCGCGGGGTGGCCGGCGGCCGTCCCGCCCGGGAGCCGAACTCGGGTGCGGGCAACTGCCGTGTGTCCAGCTTGCCGTTGGGCGTCAACGGCAACGCGTCCAGGACGACGACGGCGGCGGGCACCATGTGGTCCGGCAGCCGGCGTGCCGCGTGGCGGCGCAGTTCGGTGGCGAGGAGACGGCCTCGGTCGGAGGCCTGCGGGTCGTTGGCCAGCTGCCACAGCGGACGCTCGTCCTCGTCCGCGGTCAGGAACACATCGGTCAGCCCCCGCCCCGCGGCCCGCCCGGCGGCGAGGAACACCACGTCGAACCGGTCGCCTTCCTCGGTGTCGGTCCACGTCGGGTGCACGGTGTAGCCGAGCCCGGCGCCGAGCTCGCACAGGGTCTCGGGGTCGATCCCGGGCGGTAGGTCGGTGGCCCCGGGCAGGTCCCGTACGAGCGTGTCGGTCCCGGAGGCCACGCGCTGGGCGGTCGCCACCTGAGCCGTCACCCGGCCGTTGGGAACGCCGGTGACGCGCAGCGCGTGCGGCCTGGCCGTGCTCAGGTGGGTGGCGATGTCCTCGGCGCGGCTCCACTCCCGGGCGGGCACGTCGGCGAGCGACACGAGGTCCGCTCCCCGCTTGTGCAGGACCACGTCGTAGCGGAAGTCCGTCAACTCGTTGCGGAAGGAGCCCCGTTTGAGCTGTACGTCGACGCCGACGACGTCCGGGACCAGCTCGCCGAGCCGGGTGAAGAAGGCCGGATCGAGCAGCAACTCGCTCTCCAGCTCCTGCTGGTGGGTGACCATGTCCCGCACCGTGGCCAGGGACTCGTCGGCCTCCGCGCCGTCGTGCAGGACGATGGCGGTGACGAAGGCCCGCAGCAGCCGCAGATTGCGGATGTCGCCCAGCAGGATCCGTCCGCCGGGAGCGAGCATCCTCATGGTCTGGCGCACGACGTCGATCAGGTAGTCGACGCTGGGGAAGTACTGGGCCACCGAGTTGATCACCACGGTGTCGAAGCGGGCGGGTGCCAGCGCGCCGACCTCGTGGGCGGCCATGGTGTGCAACTCGACCCGGTCGTGCAGGTCGCTGCCCTCGATCGCCCTGCCGAGGGTCCGGATCAGGGCGTTGGAGAAGTCCACACCGGTGTACGTGGTGCAGTGCGGTGCGACCGGCCGCAGGATCAGGCCGGAACCGACGCCGACCTCCAGCACTCGGGCCGGCTCCAGGTCCAGGACGCGCCGGACCGTGGCCGCCTGCCACTCGGTCATGTGGTCCAGTGGCAGCGGCTCGTTGTCGTAGCTGGAGTTCCAGCCGGTGAAGTCCTGCTCGGTGCCGAGGTCGCGCTGCTCGCTGTAGCCCTGCTCGTGGATCTGGTGCCACTTGTCGACGTGCTCGATGTCGTGGGCCCCGCCGTGCGCCCGGGGACGACATAGCCGACGAGTTGCTGATGGCCCGGGGTGTCCTCGCGGACGACGACGACGGACTGCGCCACCTCCTGGTGGTCCTTCAACACCGCGTCGATCTCGCCGAGTTCGATGCGCATCCCGCGGATCTTGACCTGGTCGTCGGCGCGGCCGACGAAGTCCACGACACCGTCGGCACCGTTCGCGCGCCAGCGCGCCAGGTCCCCGGTGCGGTACATCCGGCTGCCGGGGGCGCCGAACGGGCAGGCCACGAACCGCTCGGCGGTCAGGGCCGGCCTGCCGAGATAGCCGCGCGCCAGCCCGTCGCCGCTGATGTACAGCTCACCGGTGACGCCGGGCGGCACCGGGTGGAGCGCGGCGTCGAGGATGTACACCCTGGTGTTGCTCAGCGGGCGGCCCACCGGCACCGACGTGTCCTCGAAGCCGTCCGGGCCGCTGCCGCACTCCCAGTACAGGGTGTCGACGGTGGCCTCGGTCGGCCCGTACGCGTTGATCATCCGGCGGCCGGGTGCCCAGGTGGCGGCCAGTGCGGGCAGGCAGGCCTCACCGGCGACCATCACGTTGCCGCAGTCCGCGAGCGCGTCCTGGGCCATCCCGCTGAGGATGGTGGGCGAGAAGGTGATGTGCGTCGGCCGGTACCGGCGGGTCACTTCGCGCTGCCGGTCGGCGGAGAGCAGTTCGTCGGGCGAGGTGAGCACGACGGTCGCGCCGGCGAGCAGGGTGCAGCACAGCTCGCAGAACGTCGGGTCGAAGTTGATCGAGGAGAACTGCAGGAACCGCGAGCCCTGTTGGAGCCGGAACCGCTCGAGGTAGCTGTGGGCGAGGTTGGGGATTCCGCGGTGCGTGACGGCGACGCCCTTGGGGCGCCCGGTGGAGCCTGAGGTGTAGATGACGTAGGCCAGGTCGTCGAGGCGCAGCGGCGAGCGGCGGTCCGCGTCCGTCGGCGCGTCCGGGCGGTGGCGCGCCAACTCGCCCGCCGTGTCCGGGTCGTCGAACTCGAGGCGTGGCAGCCGTTGTGCCTCGTCGGTCAGCTTCGCGACGACGTCGCTCGTGGTCAGGATCATGACGGGAGCGCTGTCCTCGATCATGAAACCCAGCCGGTCCGGTGGGTAGTCCGGGTCGAGCGGAAGGTATACACCGCCCGACTTGAGGATGCCGAGCAGGGCGCACAGCAGCTCGGGGCCGCGCCGCATCGCGAGGCCGACCACGTCGTCGCGGCCGACGCCGCGGGAGATCAGCCAGTGGGCGATCCGGTTCGACCTGCGGTCCAGTTCGGCGAAGGTCAGCTCGGTGTCCTCGTGGACGAGGGCGACGGCGTCGGGGTACGGGCCACCTGTTCGGCCAGCAACTGCGGATAGGTCGCGCCGGACAGTTCCAGGCCGGTGTCGTTCCACTCCCGCAGGATCGTGCGCCGCTCGGCCGCGCCGAGGACGTCGACGGACGCCAGCGGACGCGCCGGGTCGTCGGCCACCGACCGCAGCACCCGCAGCAGCCGTTCGGTGAGGGTCTCGGCCGTGGACCGGTCGAAGAGATCGGTCGCGTACTCGATCTCGCCGCTGAGCCCGTCCTGCTGTCCGTCCGCGGTGAACCGCTCGGTCAGCTCGAAGGTCAGGTCGAACTTCGAGGTGCGGGTCGGCACCACCTCGTGCGCGGCCGTCAGTTCGCCCAGCCGCCACCGCGGGGCCACGTTGTTCTGCAGCACCAGCATCACCTGGAACAGCGGGTGGTGGCTGGTGCCGCGGGTCGGGTTCAGCACCTCGACGAGGTACTCGAACGGCAGGTCCTGATTCTCGTACGCGGCGAGGTTGGAGGCCCTGACCCGGGCCAGCAGGTCGGTGAAGGCCGGGTCCCCGAGGTGTCGGTGCGCAGCACCAGCGTGTTGACGAAGAAGCCGACGTTGTCGTCGACGGCACGGTCGGCGCGCCCGGCGAGGACGCCCCCAGGGGCACGTCGGTGCCGGCGCCCAGCTTGGTCAGCAGGGTCGCCAGGGCCGCCTGGAGCACCATGAACAGGCTGACGCCCTCGTCCTTGGCCAGCTTCGTCAGCCGGTCCGCGAGCGCGGCCGGCACCTCGAAGGGCACCACGTCGCCCCGGTAGGTCGCCGTGACCGGGCGCGGACGGTCGACGGGCAGCTCCAACAGCTCGGGCGCGCCCGCGAGTCGCTCGCGCCAGTAGCCGAGCTGACGTGCCATCAGGCTGTCCGCGTCGTCGACGGATCCGAGGAGCTCGCGCTGCCACAGCGTGTAGTCGGCGTACTGGACCTCCAGCGGCGGCGTCGTAGGAGCCGTGGCCGCCTGGTGGGCGGTGTACGCGTCGCAGAGGTCACGCACCAGCGGGGCCAGCGACCAGCCGTCGCTGGCGATGTGGTGGATGCACAGCAGCAGCACGTGCTCGTGGCCGCCGGTGCGGAACAGGTCGACGCGTACGGGGATGTCGGTGGTGAGGTCGAAGAGGTGTCCGGCCGCGCCGTCGACGGCGGCCGGCAGTTCCTGGTCGGTGATCTCGTGCACACGGATCTCGGCGGCGGCCGTCACGGCGGGGTCCGAGGCATCCACCACCACCTGCTCGGCTCCGAGGGGCCCGTCGACGAACCGGGTGCGCAGGCTCTCGTGCCGCCGCAGGAGGTGGGCGACGGCCGCGCGCAGGGCCGCCAGGTCGAGCTCGCCGGTCAGCCGGACCGCGAGGGGCAGGTTGTAGGTGGAGCTGGGACCTTCCATCCGGTGGAGGAAGTACAGGCGTTGCTGGGCGTACGACAGCGGCAGCGAGCCGGCGCGGGCCATCGTGCGCAGGGCGGGCCTGGCCTGCTCGGCATCGGTGAGCCGCAGTGCGAGGGCCGCCGGGGTGGGCTCGTCGAAGACGGCCCGGATCGGTAGCTCGACGCCGAGTCCGGCCCGGATGCGGGAGACGAGGCGGGTGGCGAGGAGCGAGTTGCCGCCCCGGTCGAAGAAGCTGTCGTCGGCACCGACGTCGTCGAGCCCGAGAACCTCGGCGAACAGCTCGGCCAGCGCCCGCTCCTGCGGGGTGGCGGGAGCGCGGCCCGTACCGGTGGCGGCGAGGTCCACCGGTGGCAGCGCCTTGCGGTCGACCTTGCCGGCCGGGGTCAGGGGAACCGGTCGAGGACGCCGATGCCGGCGGGCACCATGTACGGCGGGAGCCAGGCGCCGAGGGCGTGGCGCAGTGCGTCCGGTGCGGGTGTGTGACCGGCGGCCGGTACGACGTACCCGGTCAGTCGGGCCACGCCCGGGATGTCCTCGCGCATGACCACGCGGGCCTGGGCGACCTGCGGGAGCCGGCGCAGCGCCGCTTCGATCTCGCCGAGTTCGACGCGGTAGCCGCGGATCTTCACCTGCTCGTCGACGCGGCCGACGAAGTCCAGCGTGCCGTCGGCGCGTTGCCGCACCAGGTCTCCGGTGCGGTACATGCGGCTGCCGGGGGCGCCGAAGGGGCAGGCCACGAACCGTTCGGCGGTGAGGGCCGGCCTGCCGAGATAGCCGCGGGCCAGCCCGTCCCCGGAGAGGTACAGCTCGCCCGTCGCGCCCTGCGTCACCGGCGCCAGGCGTTCGTCGAGGACGTGGACTCCGGTGTTCCACAGCGGGCGTCCGATGGTGACGGGCTCGCCCGCGGCCACCGGTGCCAGGAGGGACCAGATGGTGGTCTCGGTCGGGCCGTAGAGGTTCCACACCTCGGCCGTGCCCGTGGCGAGGAAGTCGGCGAGGTCCTGCGGCAGCGCCTCGCCTCCGCACAACAGGCGGGCGGTGCCCGGGAGTTCGGCCGGGCTCCAGCCGGCCTCGCGCAGCAGCTGCCACAGCGCCGGGGTGCCCTGTACCAGGGTGGGCCGGGCCTCGGCCAGGCAGCGGCGCAGCGCGACTCCGTCCACGGCGGTGCCGCGCGGCACGAGGTGCACCACGGCGCCGTTGACGAGCGGCAGGTAGAGCTCCAGCCCGGCGATGTCGAAGGAGATCGAGGTGGTGGAGAACACCACGTCACCGGAGTGCACCTGGAACCGGTCCGTCAGACAGTCCAGGAAGTTCGTCAGCGAACGGTGCGTGACGACAACGCCCTTGGGGCGGCCCGTGGAACCCGAGGTGTAGATGGTGTAGGCGGCGCGGTCCGGGTCGTAGCCGGTACGGGCCCGGCCGGCCGGCACCGTGTCCTGCCGGTCCTCCCGCTGGTCCAGGTACAGCACCGCGCCCGGGTCGGCCCCGGTCGGGAGGTCGAGTCCGGCCGCCGCCTCCCGGGTGGTGATCAGCGCCCGGGGTGCGGCGTCGGCCACCATGTAGGCGAGCCGGTCCGGCGGGTAGCCGGGGTCCAGCGGCAGATACGTCGCCCCAGCCTTGAGGGTGCCGAGGAGAGCGGCGACCAGGTCGGGGAGCTGGGCAGGAGGACCCCGACGACGTCCTCGGCCCGCACACCCCGGTCGATCAGCCGGCGTGCCACCCGGTCGGCCAGGCCGTCGAGTTCGCCGTACGTCACGACGGTGTCCCCGGCGACCAGTGCCGGTGCGTGCGGGGCACGGGCGGCCTGTTCCTCGAACCGGGCGACGAGACCGGCCGTCGGTTCCGCGCCCTGGGCGGGCGGGGCGAAGCGCTCCAGTTGCGTGGTCATGACGCCGGCTCTCCCGCCTCGGCGCCCCGGCGCACGGGGGCCAGGTCCGTCCAGTTCTGCTCGATGTGCCCGGCGCAGGCGGTCCTCGGTCCGGGGCCGAAGACGGGGTGCCAGCCGGGAGGCACCTCGACGGAGTCCCGCCACAGGGAGTACTGGCCCGCGGTGTTGCGCAGCACGAGGTACACGCCGGTGGTGTCCTCGAACGGGTTGGTGGCTGTGCTGTCCATGTTGATCAGCTCTCGCCCAGGTAGTCGACGGTGCGGGCCACGAGGTACGGGGCCTCTTCGATGCAGAGCCGCTGGCCGTAGAAGTCGGAGTCGAGCACTTCCGCGGTCAGCTCTCCCTTGACGACCGAACTCCAGCCGTCGAGCGTGTAGTTGTCCTTCGCGAGGAGCAGGAGCAGGTCGACGTCGGCGGGTTCGGGACGGTACGACTCCAGCGCCCGCGCGGTGCTGACGTAGGCGGTGTAGAGGCGGCGGCAGAACGCCTCGGCGCGCTCGTCGAAGCCCAGGCCGGTGCCGAACATGGCGGCGGCGGAGTTCCGCAGCGCCAGTTCGAGGTCGGCGTCCTGCGGGGTCATCGCCGGGTACTGTCCCGTCGCGCCCGCCATGCGCAGGAGGCCCTCGTAGAAGTCCACGATCAGCTCGTCCTCGGACATCGCGGCGTCGGGGTCCGGTTCGATGTAGCCGTCGACCACGATCGTCCGGCCGACGGTGAGTCCGCGGTCGGCGGCGATGCGGTTGAGTTCCAGGCAGAGCGCGCCGCCGCCGCAGGCGCCGAAGAGATGGAACTCGTCCTCGCCCAACTCGTCCTGCAGTACGTCCGCGTAGAGCGCGGCGAGCCCCGGGACGTCGTCCGGCACGCTTCCGGCGCCCTCGACCAGCAGGGGGACTGCAGCCCGTAGCAGACGCGGTCCGCGGCCAGTTCACGGACGAGCCGGCCGTAGCCGTCGACCATGCCGTGTCCGCCGTGGACGAAGACGATCGGGGTGCGCGAACCCTGGTTGCTCATCCGGATCAGCGCGGTCTCGTTGTTGGCGGCCTGCGGCTGCGCCTTCTCCGCGCTCAGGGCGGCGATGGTCTGGAACCGCATCAGGTCGCCCATGTTGAGCCGCCAGCCGAGGCGTTGGTTGATCTGCTCGATGGTGACGAGGGCCGTCAGTGAATCGCCGCCGGCCTGGAAGAAGTTGTCGTGCACTGTCACGTCGTGCTCGAGCGTGGTGGACCAGATGTCCAGGAGGATCTGTCGTACCAGGCTCGGTCGCACCGGTTCGGCCGACGGGATGGCAGCCGTCTGCGCTGCGTTCATGTGCTGTGTCCTTTCGGAAGTCTCATGGGACCGGGCTCGGGCTCGGGGGTCGGGGCCGGGGTCGGAACGGCCCTAGGCCAGAACGGGCCCCGGGCCGATCCGGTGCGACAGGCCGGCCCGCCCGTCCAGATGGACGTAGACCCGGTGCAGCCAGCGGTCGTTGCCGTCGTAGCGGGGTGTGAACTCGGTACGGCCGTGCACCACGAGGCGGTTGTCCAGGAACGCCATGTCGCCCGGCCGCAGCACCAGTTCCGACGCCACCTCGGCCAGGGCGTCGCCGAGCCGGCGCAGCGCGGTGCCGGCCTCGTCGTCGATCGCCCTGGTCGCGTTGAAGTCGACCTGGATGTCCGGATCGTCGAGCGAGCCGTTCAGGACACGGTGCGCGGTGGTCGCGTCGCCCGCGTGGAACGACGGGGGTGCCTCGGTGACGAAGCGGGGGCTGCGCAGGATCGCCAGGTCGGTGTCATCGAGCAGCACCCGCGCCTTCCTGATGGAGGAGAAGCGGGTGCCCGCCGTTCCCTCGTGGTCGCTGCGCAGGCACAGCAGGCCGATGAGGTCCGGCCGGTGCGGGTGGAAGGCGTTCTCGTTGTGCAGGTCGAGCTCGACGGAACCGCCGTTGCTCTGCGAGGCGGCCAGTGCCGGGACCGGCACGACGTTGTGCACCAGCGCGCCGCGCTTCTCGTCGCGGAAGGCGAACACGTCGCCGAGCTGCTGGCCGATCAGCATCGCCGTCGTGGCGGGCACCGTGTCTCCGCGCTCCACCGAGTCCGGCTCCGACGGGGTGTCGGGCAGGGTCTCCGCGTCGATGGGGAGGTTCCTGATCAACAGGGTTCCGTCGGGGCCGGGTTCGGAGCGGAAGTCACGCAGGGCTTCCAGCAGCCGGACCGGCAGCCGGCAGCTGTGCAGCCGCGCCTGCGCCAGCCAGCGGGGATCGTCGACCTGCCCGGCGGCCGGATGCCGGCGCAGGTCCGCCGCCAGGGCGTGCACCTCGGTGCGCTCCTGGTCGGTCAGTGTGACGCGCGACCGGTCGGTGACCTCGGGGGTTCGATGTCTCAGCAGGTTGAGGGGCATGTCAGATCCTTTGCGGTCTGCGCAGCCTGGATGCGGAACGGCCGCGTTCGTATGCGTGATGTCGGGCAGGCAGGAGCCGCAGCTTCCGGCTACTGGTTGATCGCGGCGGACATGTCGCGCTCGACGAGGTCGCGCAGTTCCCGGGGAAGCGGAGGAATTCCCAGTGATCGCCCGGCAGGACGTGGTAGGTGGCGGAGGCGCACTCGTCCCATCCGGGCCATACGTCGGCCTCGGGGACGACAGCGTCCTCGGTCCAGCCGATCACCGAGACGGGGACGTTCCGGCTGGGCAGTGCCTCGGCCCGGTAGCCGCGCTGCAACCGCACATCCGCGAGCAGGGTCTCCGCGGCGATCTCCAGGAACTCCGGCGGCAGTCGGTAGCCCAGCGCCGTGCACCGCTCCTCGATCTCGGCGGTCATGTCGATCTCGTCGAGGTCGACGAAGTTGAGCCTGCCGTAGAGCCCCTGGTGCGGAGCACCCCATCCGGAGGCGAACAGCCGCCGGGGAGTCGGCAGTCCCTGCTTCTCCAGATGCGCCGCGATCTGCAGCAGGAACGGCACCGCACCGCAGTGACCGATCAGCGCGTACGGCCGGTCCAGATGGTCGGCGATCTCCGCCACCAGGCCCTCGGCGAACTCCTGGTGGCTGCCGACGTGGTCCTCGCCGAACCGGTTCTCGCGGCCCGGCGGCTGCACCGCGCAGAACCGTCCCGTGCCGAGCTCCCGCGGCCACGCCTTGAACGATGCGGCTCCGGTGCCCGCGTACGGCACGCCGAAGACCAGGTAGTCGCCGTCGGCCGGCACGGGATGCAGGGTCCAGGCGGTCATGGCGCGGTCACCTCGACGGGAACGCTCTTGTACTCGAGCATGAAGTTCGACCGGAGCCGCACGGTCGGGCCGGCCGGGACCAGTCGGCCGGGCCGCTCCCGCAGCCCCTGGAGCAGGGCGGCGAGCGCGGTACGGCCCATCGCGGCACCGATGCAGTGATGTGGTCCGCTGGCGAAGCCGACATGGCGGTTGGGGGTACGGCCGAGGTCGAACCCGTTCGGGTCGGGGAACTGGTCCTCGTCGCGGTTGGCGGACGCCGTCCACAGCGTGACCGAGTCGCCCTCCGCCAGCTCCACACCGCGCACCACGACAGGCCTGGTGACCTGCCGCTGCACGTACGAGGCGGTGGACGTCCAGCGGACGAACTCCTCGAGTCCGGTGCCGACCAGCTTCGGGTCCGCCCGCAGGCCCTCCCACTGCGCCGGGTCGTCCATCAGCGCGAGCAGACCGCCACTGGCGCTGTGCTGGGTCGTCTCGTTGCCGCCGATGGCCAGGTTCATCAGGTTGAACGGAGCGTGTCCTCGTCGAGTTCACGCTCGCCCGGCTCGGGCTGCAGCAGGATGCTCACCGCGTCGTCGCCCGGTTCGGCCCGGCGCTCGGCGATCAGGTCCAGGAAGAAGTCGAAGATGTCCGCCTGGGCGGTCGCGAGCCGCAGCCCTTCGTGCGCGATGCCGAGGCTGTGGTCCTCGTCCCGGTACCCGATCATGGTCTGGGTGAGGCGCAGCAGGTGCAGCGCGTCGGCATGCCCGATGTTCAGCTGGGCCATCAGACCACCGGCCGGCAGCTCGCGGGCCACGTCGGTGGCGAAGTCGCCGCCGCCGTCGGCCCACATCCTGTCCAGCACTACGGCGACCCGCTCGCGGACCGTCTCCGAGACCCGCTCGATCATCCTGGCGGAGAACACCCGGTGCATCCGGCGGCGCAACTGACGGTGGCGCTGCGCGTCGGAGGTGACGAGCATGCGCCCGGAGGCGGTGTCGACCTCGTTGCGGAACGAGCCGCCGATGACGGTGCCGTGCTCCGAGCTGAACGTCTCGGTGTCCCGGAAGGCCATCAGCACGTCGTCGAACTTGGTCAGGGCCCAGAATCCGCCCTCGGGTGTGGGGTTCCAGTGGACCGGGGCCTCCTTGCGCAGCCGCGCCCACAGCTCGTGGGGTCGCCGGTGACGAAGGCCTCGGTGTCGTTGAGGTCGATGTCCACGGCCGACTCCAGCGTCTGGGTCATGCGACCTGCTCCTTGCTCTGCGACGCGTCGAGGGCGAGCGCCATGTCGGCCAGCACGGTGTTGCCGAGTACGTCTTCCAGACCGATGCCCGCCGCCTGGTCCCGGCTGATCCGGCGGCTCATGCGGAAGGCCAGCATCGAGTTGCCGCCGAGCTCGAAGAAGTCGTCGTTGACGCTGATCCGCTCGGTGCCGAGCAGCTCCTCCCAGACCTTGGTGAGGTAGTGCTCGCTGTCCGTGCGCGGTGCCACGTAGTCGCTGCGGCGCCGGTCCCGGTCGCCCAGGAGCTCCAGCAGCGCCGCCGTGTCCCGCTTGCCGTGCGGGGTCGACTGGATCTCCGGCACCTGGACGAACTCGGAGGGCACCTGATAGTCCGGGATGGTCGACTCGGCGTACGCGCGCACCTCGGGCATGGTGGTCCTGCCCTGGGACACGACGAACGCGACGAGCCGCTTGTCCTGGCCCTCTCCCTGCGGCAGCACGGCGGCGTCGAGGACGCCGGAGCAGGCCAGGAGCGCCCGCTCCACCTCGCGCGGCTCGACCCGGTAGCCGCGGATCTTCACCTGGTCGTCGTTCCGGCCGAGGTAGTCCAGTACGCCGTCGGGGCGCTTGCTGACGAGGTCGCCGGTCGCGTACATCACCGATCCGGGAGTGCCGAACGGGTCGGGCAGGAACCGCTCCGCCGTTCGTGCGGGATCGTGCAGATAGCCGCGGGTCACGCCGGCTCCGCCGATGTGGAGCTCACCCGGTGTGCCCTGCGGGACCGGCCTCAACTGCGCGTCGAGGACGTGCAGTTCCACGCCGGCGAGGCCGGCGCCGATGGGCACGCTCGTCGCGTCCGGCGCCACCTCGGTGATGGTGTACGCGGTGGCCGCGGTGGTGCCCTCGGTGGGCCCGTACAGATTGACCAGTTGACCCGCGAACCGGCTCGCGAGCACATCGCGGCAGGCGGCGGGACGGACCACGTCGCCACCGGTCTGCAGCACGCGGAGCGAGGAGAACACGTCGGAGTCCTCGGCCGCGATGTGGTTGAAGGCCATGGTCGGCGAGAGCAGCGCGGTGATCCGGCGGCGGCGCAGCTCGCGGCCGGGGTCGCCCTTCACCAGGTCGGGCACCGAGGGCATCATGACGATCTCGGCGCCCGCCCAGAACGAACTCCACAGCTCCCAGTGGAAGGTGTCGAAGGAGATGTTCGCGATCTGGGCCACGCGGTCGGCGGGGCTGAGCTCCGGCAGCAGCGGATTCACCGCGAAGTGCACCAGGTTGCGGTGCTCGACCACGACACCCTTGGGGATGCCGGTGGAGCCGGAGGTGAACAGCACGCACGCGGCGTCCTGCGGGGCGGCCTCGGGAAGGTCGGCCTTCGGCGCGCCGGTCCTGGCGCGCTCGGCGTCGTACTCCCAGACCATGGTGGGCACGTGTGCACCGAGCTGTTCCCGCTCGCCGGGGCCGACCAGGGTGACGCGGCCGTCGGCGGCGCGGGAGCATGAGTTCGCGCCGGGCCTTCGGGTAGCGCAGGTCCACGGCCACGTAGGCCGCGCCGGCTCGCAGTACGCCGAGGATGCTGATGACGAGGTCGACATCGCGCTCGCGGTGGATGCCCACCCGGTCCTCGCGGCGTACGCCCTCGTCGATGAGGCGCTGGGCCAGTTCCGCCGACGCGCGGTCGAGTTCGGCGTAGGTGAGCCGGCGGCCGGAGTCGTCCGACACCGCCGGAGAGTCGCCGTGCGCGGCGGCCGACCGGGCGAAGAGTTCGGTGAGGGTGAGGGGCACGCCGAGGGCCGTGCGGTCCGTGTTCACGGTGTGAGCACTCCTGTTCGTTCGGGAGACCGTCTGCGATGACCTGGAGCAGGTCCGCCGGTGCCGATCGGTGGGTGAAGTCGTCGCCGGTCAGCAGGACTTGGTGCACGTCTCCGTAGGCCGACCACTCGTCCATCTCCTCGGGACGCATGTGCGTGTCCCCGGTCCAGGAGATGGTGGTTACGTTCAAAGGGGTGCTGCCGGGGCCCGGGGCCGGTAGCCGCAGGTCAGCGCGATGTCGGCACGCAGCACCTGGATGGACAGGGCGAGCAGTTCGTCCGGGGGCGTGGGCTCACCGCGCAGCTCGCAGCCGTGGCGCAGCTCCTCCATGTACTCCTCGTCCGTGGTCTCCGGCGTGAAGGGGCCGAAGCGCCCGCCGCCGAAGTAGCCGCCGCGGTGCGGAGCAAGGCAGGAGGAGGCGAAGATCCGCTGGGGCAGAAAACCGCCGCGGGCGGCGAGCTCGACCGACAGGCCGTAGCTGAGGCGCGCTCCGAAGCAGTGGCCGAAGAAGCCGAAGGGCTTGTCCAGGTACGGCTCGAGTGCGTCGGCCGCGTCCTGACGAACGCGTCCATGGACGTGTGGGCGGGGGTCCTGAACCGGTTCTCCCGGCCCGGGAGCTGGAGAGGGCAGATCTCGATGTCCCCTGTGCGCGTGGGCCAACCGCGATAGGCGGAAGCACCCATGCCGGCCACCGGAAGACAGAACACCCGAGCTCGCGCGTCAGGATCGGTATCGCGGACGAGCCATTGCCGGCCGCCTTCTCGCCTGCTCAAGTCGCCACCCGGCCCACACCTGCCGGGCGCGAGTCCGCCCAGTTCTCCGATATCCACTCCAGGCAACCGGGCTTGTCGCCGCGGTACCCGGCCTCGCTCCATCCGGGGGCACGGAAAGGCCGGCGGGCCACATGCTGTGCCGCCCCTGCTCATTGCGTACGGCCAACCATGTGGCGCTCTCCGCTGCTTCCCATGAGGTTTCTTTCATCATTACTCCGGTCGGGATGTGGGTGGATGAAATCAAGGACGGCGACCCTGCCAAACGAAGCTCAGAAAACCAGGCTAGAGCCCGTAATTGACGGAAACCGGCAGCTGCTGAGGCAGAAAAGCGGCGACTGCCTCACAGCCTTTTCTGGACAGTGACGGGGAAATGCGTCATCCCCGCGATGAAGATCGACCGCAGATGCTGAAGCTCGCCGTCGAGTTCGATCGAACCGAACCGCACGAGCAGTTCCTCGAAGAAGACACGCAGGGTCATCCGGGCCAGTGGCGCCCCGATGCAGAAGTGCGGTCCGAAACCGAAGGCGATCTGACGCTTCGCGTTGCCGCGCGTGATGTCGAAGGTGTGCGGGTCGGGGAACTGGGACTCGTCCCGGTTGGCCGACCCGATCCACGCGACGACCGCTCCACCGGCGGGGACCGTGCCGCCGCCGATCTCGACGTCACGCACCGCGTACCGCATGAAGTTGCACGCGGACGATGTCCAACGCAGCCCTTCCTCGACGAGGTTGGGCACCAGGGACAGGTCGGCCGCGGCCTTCTCGTACTGCTCGGGATGGTCGATGAGCGCCTGCACCGTGCCCGAAATGGTGTACGGAGTCGTGATGTTGGCGCCCAGCAGGATGCTGTAGCCGTCGAGGGCGATCTCCTCGTCGGTCAGCGGCGCGTCCCCCGCGCGGACGCTCATCAGGTGGTCGAGCAGACTCCCGCCCTCGCCTCCGTCCGACCGCCGCCGCTTGACCCATTGGGTCACGTAGTCGACGAGTTCGTGGTGGGCGATGGCCAGGGTCGCCGCTTCGCTGCCGAGGTTGAAGTGCGGGTCCGATGGGGCCATCACCATCGACGTCAGCTGTACGAGTTCGTCCCAGTCCTTGTCCGGGATTCCCAGGAGCGGACCCGTGACGATCGCCGGCAGGCGCTGCACCTGCTCGCCCAGATCGAAGGGGGAACCGTCTAGGGCCGGTTCGAGGAACCGTACGACCGCCCGCCGAATGCCGTCCTCCCAGGACTTCACCGCCCGTGCGGTGAGTTTGGGAGCGATCGGCCTGCGCACCTCGCTGTGCCGGGGCGGGTCGGTGGACGTCAGCAGCACGCCGGCCGCGACGTCGTCCTCCCCGAGATGGGTGATCACCGTGCCGCGCTCCGAGGTGAACTCCCGATGGTCGCCGAGCACGCGGCAGACGTCGTCGTAGCGGGTCACCGACCAGAACTCCCGGCCGTCCGCCAGCACTTGGTGATGCAGGGGCGCCTTTGCCCGCATCACGTCCCAGACCAGGTGCGGATCGCCCGACGTGTAGAGGTCCAGGTCGAGCAGATCGACGCCATCGAGGTCGATGTCGCGGCCGGCGCCCGGTTTCAGTTTCACGTCCGGGCCCTGCCCAGCTCGATCAGCTCGGCGATCCGAGCCGGGGTCTGCGCCAGATAGAAGTCGCGTACGGACAGCCGGACGCCGTACGTCTCCGACAGACGGTCAAGGATGCGGATACCGATCAGGGAATTACCGCCGATCTCGAAGAAGCTGTCCCCTCCCCGACCTCACGGCCGTCGAGAAACTCTGCCCATATCTCCGCGATTTCCCGCACCAGTGGAACGGATTGCTGATGGATGGCCTTCAGTGACGATTCCATGACCGGCATTTCCTTCTCAGTCGGGGTGGATCTCTTACTTCAGATGGACTGTGATCACATCAGTGCGGAATCTCTGACCCGCTCTATGTCCTCGGCCATGTACCGAGCCAGGCCTTCTGCTTGCTCGAACAGGTAGAAGTGGCCCCCGGGCAAGGAGTGGAACCGCACGGGCCGGGTGCAGTACGACTGCCAGTCGTCGATCATCTCGGGCCTGGACAGCTCGTCCTCGGCGCCCATGAAGACCGACATCGGCACCGTGACGGGCGGTCCCTCCGCGTAGGCGTAGGTGTCCACCAGGTGCAGATCGCCCCGCAGGATGCCGACCACCCAGTCCGCTGTGCCGGGGTCGGTCAGCATCTCCTCCGGAGTGCCGCCCAACTTCCTTACGAAGCCGATCAGTTGCTCCGGCCGCCACAGGTCGCGGCGCTCCGAGAAGTGGGCGCTCGCCAGCTTGGGCGCCGGCATCGCGGAGACTCCGAGCCAGACCGGCGGAAGACCGGCCCGCTCCAGTTCCCGGACGAGTTCGTAGCCGATCAGGGCGCCCATGCTGTGCCCGAACACGGCATAGGGGCCGCTCACTTCGCCCAGGATGGCGGGCTTGAGCAGTTCCACGGCCTCCGCAGAGTCACGGCAGTGCGGCTGATGGGAGGCCGCGCCGCGACCCGGGAGGTCTACGGCGCGCAGCCGCCAGCCAGGTGGGAAGGCCCGCGCCAGCGGCATGTACCCGGCGGCGGAGCCACCCGCATGGTGAAGGAAGTAGCAGGTCAGCTCCTCGGTCAGCCCGTCGGGGGACGTCTCGGGACGCTTCCGGAGATCTCTGAACATCGTTGTCTCGCCTCTCTCATGACCCCGGCCACCACGTCGACCGTGCCGTGGCGGGCACCCCGGTCCGACGCGGGCTGACGCGGTGTTACCTGGAGGCCCGGTTGACCGCAGAGGCGATGGCGCGCACGGCCGCGTCGGACTCGTCGGAGTGGAGGCCGACGCCCCAGACGCTCTCCCCGCCGACCGTGCACTCGGCGTAGACGACCACCGAGGAGTTCTCGGCGCTGGTCGACTGGACGGTGAGGGACCGTGCGACCACGTCCGTCCCGGCGCCCCGCAGCGCCTCTGCGAACGCCTCACCGCCGTCGGCCCGGAAGGAGCGGGAGGCTCCGTCGAGTTCCGCCTCGACCACGCCGGCCGCCGCACCGGTCACCCGCAGCCGCGTGCCCTCGGCCAGGAACTCCCGGGTGAAGAGGTCCCACACCTGCGCGGAGCCGACCTCCGTGGCGCTCTCCTCACTGTGCCGCTGGACCAGGCGGGAGAACTCCACCTGGAGGCGGCGCGGGAGGTCGAAGCCGTGCCCTGTCTTGAGCAGGTACGCGACCCCGCCCTTGCCCGACTGGCTGTTGACGCGAATGATCGCCTCGTACGAACGGCCGATGTCCTTCGGGTCGATCGGCAGGTAGGGGACGCCCCAGGGGTCTCGCCGACGAGGGATCCGGCGCTCCGCGCCGCCCGCTCCATCGCGTCGAACCCCTTCTTGATCGCGTCCTGGTGGGAACCGGAGAACGCCGTGTACACCAGGTCGCCCGCGTACGGGTGCCGCGGATGGGTCGGCAGCTGCGTGCACTCCTCGGCGACCCGCCGGACCGTCTCGATGTCCGAGAAGTCGATCATCGGGTCGACGCCCTGGGAGAAGAGGTTCATGCCGAGCGTCACCAGGTCGACGTTGCCGGTGCGCTCGCCGTTGCCGAACAGGCATCCCTCCACTCGGTCGGCCCCGGCCAGAACCGCGAGTTCGGCCGCGGCCACTCCTGTGCCCCGGTCGTTGTGCGGGTGCACGGACAGGCTGATGTGCTCGCGACGGCTCAGGTTGCGGTCCATCCACTCGACCTGGTCGGCGAACTCGTTGGGCAGGGTGCACTCGACGGTGGCGGGCAGGTTGAGGATGATCGGACGTCCCTGAGCCGGCTGCCAGACGTCCATCACCGCTTCGCAGATCTCCAGCGCGTAGTCGGGCTCGGTCGCGGTGAACGACTCCGGCGAGTACTCGAACAGGATCTCCCCGCCGACGTGTTCGTCCGCGAGCTTGGTGATCAGCCGGACCGCCTCCACCGTCATGTCGAGGATGCGCTCGCGGCCCGCGTTGAACACCACCTCGCGCTGGAGCGGTGAGACGGAGTTGTACAGGTGGACCACGGCGCGCGGGGCGCCGCGCAGCGACTCGAAGGTGCGCTCGATCAGTTCGGTACGCGCCTGCATGATGACCTGGATCGTCACGTCGTGGGGATCAGGTCCTGCTCGATCAGCTCGCGCACGAAGTCGAAGTCGACCTGGCTCGCCGACGGGAAACCGACCTCGATCTCCTTGAAGCCCATGGCGACGAGCTGCCGGAACAGCCGGTGCTTGCGCGCCAGATCCATCGGCTCGGGCAGCGCCTGGTTGCCGTCACGGAGGTCCACCGAACACCAGAGCGGAGCCTTGCGCAGCTTGCGTGTCGGCCACCGGCGGTCCGGCAACTCCGGGCCGACGAACGGCTTGTAGCGATGCACCGGCATACCGCTCGGCTGCTGAACGGTACCGGTCAGAGAGGTGCCGGCCGCGAGGGTGGGCCGTTCCGCAAGGGTGCTTGTCATCATTGGTCCTCTGCCTCAATCGGAAAGGAAGGTCCGTGTGGTGGTGGGCGCGCTCGCCCCGGGAGTCGGCCTGCGGGGGTGTTGCGGGTGGTGGCGGGAGAGTCGGACCCGCGACGGCGGGTGGTGCGTACCCGCCCCGGTTCGGCAGCGACGAGTGACGCCGGGCGCAGCTCCGTACAGTGCCGGTCGGTCTGCTCCTGGCAGCTCCGCCGACCGATGGATCACGACCTTGGGAGCGCCAACGCCTCGGGACGGGCAACAACGGCGGCGACCGAGCGGCAGCTTCTGCCCGGTGCTGCCGGTCGGATCGGCACCGGCTCCCAAGGCAAAGACGAGGGGCGCGGGTTGAGCCCGCGTGCCGACCGGCCGGTGTCCAACGCCGGTGCGTCCTCCGTGGTGAACCGTGCGGGGCTTGGGCAGAGCGCCCGGCCCTGGGCCGCCGGCAGGGCGCGTACGGGAGCGGAAGGCCCCGTAGCGGCCGAGGGGTTCGGGGGTCCGAGGGAAGGGGTCGTGGCCCATCGGCGCGGAGTACGGGGAACATCGGCTTCGGACGGTCGTCGCGGAGGGCGAGCAGATCGTCGAGAGCCCACGAAAAACCCGGGGAATTCTGCGCAGCGGCTGTGTGACGGCGTTGTCGAAGGTGGCCGTCCAGCCCCGTCGGGTGGCTTCGTCGCAAAGGCGGGTCAGGAGGGCGCATTTCCGCGTCCGGGGTCGCTCCGCATCTCGACCGCGGTGGCCGTCGGCGACTCGTCGAAGATCCGGTCGAGTTGTTCGGTCGGAGAAATGTGCCGGCCGGAATTCGACTGGGTCGACTGGGTTCCCTCGGTGGTTCCCGTGGGGCCGAGGAACGCGATATTCGCCTCGATGGTCATCTGACGAGCCTCTTCCGCAGTCATCCGGCAAGCCTCTTCCGCGGGGAAAACTCAGGGGGTCGCAATCAGGTGCGAGGGACGTCGTCCGGCGGGGAACCGGCTCCGCGTCACTGCCAGCCGGTGGTGTCCGTGCCGGTCTCCGGCGTCACCGTGACGGTGTCGGCGCGGTCGACGGTGGAGCCCGTCCGCGGGGTGGCGGCGAGAGCGACGGCGGGGACGATCAGGAGGGCGACGAGGGAGGTCTTGAGGGCGGTGGAGACAGGCATGACAGCTCCTTGTTTCAGGGCAGGGCCGACCAGGGCCCCTGATGGTGGGAGTTGGCCTTTCGGGAAGCCCCTCGGCCGATGACCATTACTTTTCCCGACCCGTGTCGGGCTTGTCATCGGTTTCCACTGGCCTAAAGCGCCCTGGCATAAGCCGTCCACCTTCATCAGGGAGAAGCGCGAGCCACTCGTAGAAGGGGAGGGTGAACGGCACCTCGCAGCGCACGAGCGCACCCTCGTCCAGGACTGGATGCCGATTCAGCGCACGCTCCACGAGAACCCGAGCTGTGTCCTCCGCGGCGGCCAGGGAAGGCGCTGTCACAAAGAGGCCGAGCACCGGCCCGCCCTCGGCGTCCGGGTGCAGGTCAGCGTGGTCGAGCCGGTCGCCGGGCTCCGCGCAGTCGCAGACGAAGGCCGCGAAATCGGCCGGCACAGGATGATCGGAAAGCCGTAGAAGCGCGTGAACGAGATACATGTCCCCGAGCATCGGGGAACAGTACGACCCCACCACGACATGCGCCTGGACGCTTTGTGCAACGGCCGGAATAGGACTCGGCCGGCACGGCTGTCATATTACGGACCGGGCCACTTCATGCCGACGGAAAAGCGCCGACGAAGACCATTTATCGGCGCAGACTTGGCTTCCGAGTCAGAGGCAGTGAGTCAACATCACTTTCGGGAGGATGTGGCGATGGTGCGCGACGAGATTCAGTTGGCCATCCCCGGCAGCAGACCCAGTGGCGAGGATGTTGTGCATGCGAGGCAGCACCGCGACGAGCGCGTCGCCACCATGGACCGCCAGGAGTCTCCGAGCCTCGGGGCTGTGCTCAAGGCGGCGCGCAGACGCATCGGCGTCACCCAGAGCCAGCTCGCCGACCTGTCGACCGTCAGTGTCCGGACGATTCGCGATCTCGAACTCGGTCTCACGCACAACCCCCGGCGGGAAACCCTCAGGCTGCTGCTGGACGGCCTGCGGCTGACCGGAGTCCAGCGGGCGAAGGTCGAGGAAGCAGCCGTCGGGCAGGCTTCTCCCGGGCTACCGGCCGACTCCCTCGCTCCGCCGCCCGCCGTCCTCGATCCGACCATCGGCCGCGAGCGGGACATCGAGGCCCTCACCTGCCTGATCAAGCTCGGCGGACACCGCCTGATCCGAGTGGTCGGCATGGCCGGAGTCGGCAAGTCCCGGCTGATACAGGAGGTCGCCGGGGTGGTGGACGCCTCCGGCCAGATGCCGGTCGTCTGGGCGGAACCGGAGGGCGGGCCCACCGGCAGACCCACGGATTCCCTGCACGCACACATCGCCGCCCTGCTCCACGGCGACCACGACCACGAACTCGACCTCGATCAGCTGGCAGCCGCCTTCGGCGCCGACGACATCCTGCTGGTGGTGCACGGCGTCACCATGAGCCCCGCCGCGGAGGCGGCACTCCGCCGCCTGCTGGCGCGATGCCGGGGACTGCACGTCCTGTGCGAGGCCCGCGAGGGCTCGAAGGGGGCGCGGGCACCGATTACCCCGTCTTTCCACTCTCCGTGTCGGACCGTCCGGTCGGTCCCACCGGCCGTGAATCGGTCGTCAGCCCTGCTCTGCAGCTGATGCTGTCGCGCTGCGGCTCCCTCGAACGCGAGACCCCGGCGGACAGCCGGACCATGGCCGCTCTCGCCGGCGTCTGCCAGAACCTCGACGGCATCCCCGAGCGATCGAAGCAGCCGCCGCCTGGCTCCTCCTCTACAACCCGGACCAGCTCCTGAGCGTGGCCCATCGCAATCCGTTCAAGCTCGCCACCCCGCCCGGCCACGACACCGCCGTTCTACGGGCGGCACTCGATGCGTCCGTCGCATCTCTGCATCCGCACGATGCCGACGTCCTGCACCGGCTCGCCGCCCATGCACTCCCTTCACCATGGCCCAGGCCTTGGCCAACCCGGAGCACGCCTTCTCCGCCCCGGAGCAGGCCGGGGACTCGGAGCTGAGCGCCATCCACCTGTTGTGCACCCGGGGCCTGGTCCGCCCAGCCGGCTGTGACACCGACGGCATCCCGAGGTTCACCGTGCTGAACCTGGTACGCCACCTGCTGGCCTCAACCGCCACACCGGCGGTCCCCGTACTCGAGTCCAGAGAGCCGCTGCGGTGGCACTCCCCGGCGAGCATGGAGTCCTCGTCCTACGCGGCTTGAGTTCGTCAACGGGCCTCAGCGCACTGCTGGTTGATGGCCCGCTCGGACACTGCTGGTGGCGGTCGGCAGGCTGGGCCGGGGCTCGGTCACGCGGTGATGGCTCTGCCGCCTCGTCCGCTCACGCATCGCTCACGCAGCACGTGCCCCCGAGGTCCTGCGCAATCGAGCCCAGTGCATCTCACGCCCGCGGACGCGTCCGGTGGCTTGACCGCTCGACGGGTGGTTGGTCGATATGGCGCATCCGTCCAGGCACTCTGTGGTGCACTGGCACCTCCCCTGGCAGCGGGTTCGGCGCCAACCCCGCACGTACCCGGGCGCGAGCCCTGAGCGCCAGCGAGGAACGAGGAGTCGCCGTGACCGTACGCGAGCATGAAGAGCCAGGTGGGCCGAGCAATCCCACTTCCGTGAACCGTGGCGGCCAGGGCAGGGTGATGACCTTGGGAGGAACACTGGCCGCGGCGGAGACGGCGGCACCCGTGGAGTCGCTCGACGTGGTCGCGCGGATGCTCAAGGAGCACCTCGGGGCCGCGTCGGTGTCGTTCCTCATCACCGACTTCACCGGCGGCTCGGTGGTACGGCTGGGTGCGGCGGACAGCGTCGATACCGATGAACCCGCCCGGCGCATCACCCTGCGGGGCACCCTGTACGACGACGTGATCCGCACCCAGCGGCCGAGCGTGGAGGACAAGGGCGAGGGCGAACTGGTGCGGATCGTGGCCCCGGTGACCAACCGCGGGGACACCATCGGGCTCCTCGAACTGTTCCTGCCCACGGCACCCGACGCGGAGACCATGCGGGAGGTCGGCGAGACCGCACACGCCCTGGCGTACATCGTCATCGCGAACCGGTCCTTCACGGACGTGTACCAGTGGGGCCGCCGTACCACCCCGCTGAGCCTGGCCGCGGAGATCCAGCATCGGCTGCTCCCGGCTTCGCTGGCGTGCGAGGCCGCGCAGTTCGCCGTGGCCGGGGCGCTGGAGCCGGCCGACCACGTCGGGGGTGACACCTTCGACTACGTCATCGACCGGGACACCGTCCAGCTCTCCGTCACCGACGCCATGGGCCACGATGTCGACGCTGCGCTGCTGGCCACGCTCCTGGTGAGCGCCCTGCGCCGGGCCCGGCGGGCCGGTGCCGACCTCGCCGAACAGGCCCGCCAGGCCGACCAGGCCATGCGCGAGCACGGCCGTCAGAGCTATGTCACCGGTCAGCTTCTGCGCATCAGCCTGATCGACGGCACAACGGAGTTCATCAACGCCGGCCACCCCTGGCCGCTGCGGATGCGGAACGGCGAAGTGCGGGAGATCACTCCGAAGATCGATATGCCGTTCGGCTTCCACGCCCCTCACACCTACCGGGTCCAGTCGCTGGACCTGCAACCGGGCGACCGGCTGGTGATGCTGACCGACGGCATGCTGGAACGCAACGCCAACAGCCTCGATCTGTCGGACCTGATCGTGCGCACCAGCGCGCTGCACCCCGTGAGGCCGCCCGCACTCTCATCGGGGCGATCGTCGACGCCAACGACGGTCACCTCCAGGACGACGCGACCGTCATGTGCCTGGACTGGCACGGCGTCGACCAGTCCGAGCGGGACGCCAACACCGGCGCCGACCTCACCGATGCCTCCGCAGCGTCACGGACAAGGCGGTCGGCTTCGGCGCGATAGTCCGATACCGACCGTCGCGAACGCGGGCTGGTCTGTGGCCGTGTCCACGTAGACCGCTTCCAGGACGCCGGACGGCGGACGCCCTTCCCGCGCGGCGCGATGCCTCGGCGACGAACGCTGTCGCGGTCAGTAGACGGTCAGGGAGATGGCGATGTAGTGCGCGGTGAAGGCCGCCACGGTCAGGGCGTGGAACACCTCGTGGTAGCCGAACCAGCGGGGTGAGGGATCGGGGCGCCGGAGGGCGTAGACCACCGCGCCGGCGCTGTAGAGGAGTCCGCCGACCACGATCAGGGTGAGGACGGCCACTCCCCGGTGTGCAGGAAGTCGGGCAGGTAACGCACCGGGGCCCATCCCAGGGCGAGGTAACACGGGGTGTACAGCCAGCGCGGAGCTCCGACCCAGAAGACCCGGAACGCGATACCGGCCAATGCGCCCGCCCACACGATCCACAGCAGCAGGGACCGCTGGTCCGGCGGGAGGAGAAGCACCGCCAGGGGGTGCAGGTGCCGGCGATGATGAGGAAGATGTTGGCGTGGTCGAGGCGTCGTAGGAGTGCCTCGCCGAGCCGCCCCCACGTGCCACGGTGGTAGATCGCGCTCGTCGCGAACAGCATCCAGGCGGTGACCGAATACACGGCGCAGGCCAGGGCCGCCCGCGGGGTGGGCGCCAGGCAGATGAGGACGATGCCTGCGATCAGTGAGGCGGGGACCATTCCGGCATGGAGCCAGCCACGCAGCTTCGGTTTGATCGGTTCGGCCAGGTCGGCCGCCCGCTCCACCAGAGCGGCAACCGAATGAGTTTCTCTTTCCGCTTCAAGGCCGTCTGGTCCGGCCGGCGGCCGGTCCTCCCGACTCTCCGCACTCCGTGAGGCACCGTGAATGTGCTCGACTTCAGCGGCGTCGCGGGACACGGCTCCTCGTCCCCGCGCGGACTCCTGGGCGTCACCGGCGATCATGAGGTCATGCTAGAAGACGGCACCGGGACGCCGTTCCGGGAGGTCGGTCGCGAACCTGACGTCCACGTCGTCGGCATGGTGTTCCGCGGCCGTTTCACCTCCGGACTTCGTTGACACGTCCGCCAGTTGGCCCTGCCGAAGCCGAGTGGATCGGTCCGCCGTGGGAACGATCAGGGCTTCCCAACAGGCATTCCGTCCGGCTACGTCCAAGGATCGCGTCGTGGCCAGGCCCATCGGCAGAACGAACGGCGAGGTGTGCGAGCACGGGACGACGCTCGAAGCGGTCGGGTCTCGTGGCGGGCGTCGACAGGATTCTGTGGTGCACAGGATGAGGGCCGCACAGCAATGGCTGGGCGGCCCTCATCTGTTGAGTGGTTCCGGGGACGGCGTGCGCGAGCCCTTGGGCAGGGCCGCGAGGTCAGGCCGGGGTGATGTTTTCGGCCTGGGGGCCCTTCTGGCCCTGGGTGACGTCGAACGTCACGACCTGGCCCTCCTGGAGCTCGCGGAAGCCCGAGGAGTTGATCGCGGAGTAGTGGGCGAAGACGTCCGGGCCGCCGCCGTCCTGGGCGATGAAGCCGAAGCCCTTCTCCGCGTTGAACCACTTCACAGTTCCCGTAGCCATGTCTCATGCCTTCCAGTCGATGAACGCCTCCCACGCGGTGTGGAAGGCGGAGGTGATCGCCCTGGTCCCTGCGGCACAGCACAGCAAAACGCCCACGCCGAGAGCGTGGGCTATAGGGAACTCCGAACCACGACAGCTGACGCAGACGCTACACGCCCGCACACCGCGTCCCCAGAGCAAGCGATCACGCCGAACACCGGGAACGGGGGTTCGGGGGTGCCCGCCGGTGCCGACAGGCCCGGTATCAGGCCGTGGTCGCCCGGTTCGACGGTACTGCGGTGTTGCGGTGGTGTTCTTCGTTGATGCGCCGGGCTTCTTCGAGTTGGTCTTCGAGGATGATGATGCGGCAGGCGGCCTCGATGGGGGTTCCGTGGTCGACGAGTTCGCGGGCGCGGGCGGCGATGCGCAGTTGGTAGCGGGAGTAGCGGCGGTGGCCGCCGGCGGAGCGCAGCGGGGTGATGAGGCGGGCTTCGCCGATGGAGCGCAGGAAGCCCTGGGTGGTGCCGAGGAGTTCGGCGGCCCGGCCCATCGTGTAGGCGGGGTAGTCGTCGTCGTCGATACGGCTGAACGAGTCGTCTGCTGTCATTGCACCTCTCTGTGGAACGCGTGGAGGGGCCCTGGCGCTCATCGCACCAGGGCCCCGAAGGAACTGCTACACCATCTGCCGGCCCTGTTACTGCGCCGGCCTTCTGTTTCCGCAGACCCGACAAGAATGGCGTCGGGACTGCTGGGATCGCGGTTGCTTGACCGGAGACCACCTCACTATCGATGTCCTGCGGTACCCGGGTTCAAAATGCCGGCCCGGGCGATCCTGATGGCGCTCGGCTCCTCCGTTCTTCCCTCTGGAATCAACTGACTGCAACTGCGGTACTGCGTACTGCCGGTGATGCGAACTGCTGGTACTGCGTACTGCTGTGCGGCCTGTGGCAGCGCCGCTCTTCGGCAGCCAGCCCCGTCGCCCGTCCTGCGTTTGCTCTGGCTTGGAACCCCACTGCCGAACCTCCCGGTGCGCGCGTCCGCAGCCGACGCCTTCACCGAGGTGCTGCTCACTGACTTCACTGCTGGATACCGCGAACTGCACTTACCGGTACTGCCACCGCGTCGACCGCGGTCCTGCTGACGGCGGCCCCTGATCACTGCGGGCCACCCGGTACGGCCGCCAGTCCCGTCGCCGTCCTGCAACCGCTCTGGCTTCGGAACTCCACCACCGCACCGTCCTGCGAACTGCACCTGCGGGTACTGCTTGTACTGCTCCGCCCGGCAGTTCGTGTCTGCCAGGCCCTGCTGTCTCTCTGGGCTACGAGAGAACCTTAACCACACCCCCCAGGGCAATGTCTACTCCGACAAACACAGATTTCCGCGCGTTCGACAGCAAGGCAATCGACCTCGAACAGTGCCGCGGGCAGAGGAGGAAGGGCTGTCGGCGCCTGGTTGACGGGCCAGGGGCGGGAGTACGGGGCACGGCAGGCAGCGACGACAGCCCCGAGCCGCCGCGCAGGCGCACCCCCGACCTGAACGACGGCACCGGAGACTTCGGCTGGCCCATGGTCAACCGCCTTGCCCGCGCCACCACCGTGACCCGCCAGGAGACCGGCGGCAGACCGTGAGTGCCCTCCTCGCCCGGTGACGCCACCGCTGAAGCAGCAGGATGGCCGGCAAATATAATCTGCCGCATGTCGAAGCCTGACGAGCTGCTCGTTGACGTCGCCACCGTGGTGGAGTCCGGGCAGAGCAACCAGATGTCCCTGACCGTGGTCACCGGTGGCGCTGTCATCACCGGTCGGCTTGCTCCCGAAGCCGTGTGGAGGCGAAGGGTGTCGGAGGTGCTGACGGACTCCGCCCGCCTCGGAGAGTTCTCCGCCGTGTTCGACACCCCCGCGAAGCAGGACGGGCCGCCCACCCATCTGCACTTCCATGTCGCCCGAATTCTTCAGGGCACGGTGGGAATCCCGGAGACGGGCGGAATGTACCGGGTCGCGATCGAGGACGTCAGCGCCTGGACCGTGGGCGACTTCAGCTATTCCGACCACTGAGCAACCGCGGCGACGGGGAACCGTTGAACGCAGTGTGGGCCCGGCCGACTCGCGTCGGCCGGGCCCACTGCTGTTCAGGTGCCGGCGCGTGCCTGCCGGGTCGGTCGGACGGCCAGGGAGTGCCGAGCAGCGCGGAAGCCTGCTGGAGCGAGCCGAGGATGCCTGCGGGTACGACCTTGGGGAGGGCGCGGCAGGTGAGGCCGAGCTTGGTCATCGCCCGGGGACTTCGGAGAGCGGTCCGACCAGGGTGAGGCGGATCAGCGGGAAACGGCGAGGCCGCTCGGGGCGCCGCTTTGCCCGACGACCACCGGCAGGGCACCGAGCCGCCGACGGGAGCGCATCGCGTGCTCGGCTTCGGCCATCGTCATCACAGGTGACATGGATGACCGGTGGTCGCCGAGGATGTCGCGCAGGCGGACGCGGTCCGTGTAGGCGGAGTTGTCGCGTACGGCGGTGAGTTCGGCCCGGGTGACCAGGCCGGTGCACTGGCCGTCCTGGTCGCAGACGACCAGCCGGCCCGTGCGGGCGGCGGTCATGACGGACAGCGCCACCTCGACGCTCATGTCGTCCCAGACCTGCGGTCCGGCCGCGTCCATGACCTCAGCCGGTGCCCTGTGCACGGGGCCGGCGTTCGCCGGGCGGGGCTGTGTCTCGACCAACGTCAAAAGATGCCTCCTGCGGAGATGAGTCAGCTTCCTGATCACGAGGGTTCTAGGCCGCCGCGCCGACGACGGACTGGCGTACGGCCGAGCGTCGGGCTCCCGAGGAGGGGCGGCGCCGGCCCCGGGACGAGGAGGCGCTGCGCTTGGGGCGTTCGGCCACCGGTGCGGTGATGACGACCGGGATGCCGGACGGAGCCTGGGCACCGGTGATGCGGTTCAGTTCGGCCTCGCCGGAGCGGACCTCGGTGATCTGCGGCCGAATCCCGGCGTCCGCCATGAGGCGGACCATGCCGCGGCGCTGGCCGGGGTCACGAGGGTGACGACGCTGCCGGACTCGCCGGCACGGGCCGTACGGCCACCGCGGTGGAGGTAGTCCTTGTGGTCGGTCGGCGGGTCGACGTTGACGACCAGGTCGAGGTTGTCCACGTGAATGCCGCGCGCCGCCACATTCGTCGCCACCAGCACGCTGACGTGCCCCGTCTTGAACTGGGCCAGAGTGCGGGTGCGCTGCGGCTGCGACTTGCCACCGTGCAGCGCGGCGGCCCGTACCCCGCTGTTGAGGAGGTCCTGGGTCAGCCGGTCGACGGCGTGCTTGGTGTCCAGGAACATGATCACCCGGCCCTCGCGGGCGGCGATCTCGGTCGTGGTGGCGTGCTTGTCGGCGCCGTGGACGTGCAGAACGTGGTGCTCCATCGTCGTGACCGCACCCGCCGACGGGTCGACCGAATGCACGACGGGGTCGGTGAGATAGCGGCGCACCAGGAGGTCGACGTTACGGTCCAGGGTGGCGGAGAACAGCATCCGCTGCCCCTCCGGACGCACCTGGTCGAGCAGGGCGGTGACCTGCGGCATGAAGCCCATGTCGGCCATCTGGTCGGCCTCGTCCAGCACGGTGATGCCCACCTGGTTCAGACGGCAGTCGCCGCGGTCGATGAGGTCCTTGAGCCGGCCCGGGGTCGCGACGACGACCTCGGCCCCGCCTCGCAGCGCGCCGGCCTGCCTGCCGATCGACATCCCGCCCACCACCGTGGCCAGCCGCAGCCTGACGGAACGGGCGTACGGAGTGAGCGCGTCGGTCACCTGCTGCGCCAGTTCCCGCGTCGGTACGAGGATCAGCCCCAGCGGCTGGCGGGGCTCGGCACGCTGTCCGGCCGTGCGGGCGAGCAGGGCGAGGCCGAAGGCGAGCGTCTTGCCGGAACCGGTACGCCCGCGGCCCAGGACGTCACGGCCCGCCAGTGTGTTCGGCAACGTCGCACCCTGGATCGGGAACGGTGCGCTCACACCCTGCCTGCCGAGTTCGGCCAGCAGTTGCTCGGGCATGTCGAGATCGGCGAAGCCCTGGACGGCGGGCAGCGCGGGGTGATCGTCTCGGGGAGCGCGAACTCGCCCTGCACCGCGGCGGGTCGGCGGCCGTAGCCACCGGAACGGACGGGTCCGCCGGAACGGCGCGGCGCCGGAGAGCCGTAGCGGCTGCCGCCCTTTGCGCCGTCGGCGCTGCCGTTGCGGGTGCGGGCGAAGCGGTCGTTCGTACGTGTGCGGTTCATGCGGAACCTTCCTCGATGTGGCACATATCAAGGAATTCCCGCGGCGTTGAGCAGCACGGAGAACCACAAGTATGGACCGACGGCAAAAGCAAAATGCAAAAGAAAGCAGATCTGGCCGACGGAAATCCACGCGGGCGCAGGTGCTGAAATGGGTGGCGTGACAGGGACGGACCATCGGGGTGCCGACCGCGGCGCGACTCCTCAGGGCGGGGCCGCATCTCTGAAGGATGAGCCGTGCCCGGCGGGGCCCGCGGATTCGTCCGAGCCGTCCCGCAGCTGAAACCGCCACGGGAAACGCGTGCAGCTGGGGCCCGCACCCCGAAGGATGCGGGCCCCAGCTACAGAGTGCTCGTCAGCGTCAGGCCGGAACGATGTTCTCGGCCGTCGGGCCCTTCTGGCCCTGCGCGATGTCGAAGGTCACCTTCTGGCCTTCCAGCAGCTCACGGAAACCCTGGGCGGCGATGTTCGAGTAGTGGGCGAACACGTCAGCGCCGCCACCGTCCTGCTCGATGAAGCCGAAGCCCTTTTCCGCGTTGAACCACTTCACGGTACCAGCAGCCATGTCATATCTCCTTCGGGGCAGTACATCGGAATCCGCACTGTGCGGAAACCGTGTCGCCGCAATGATTACCCCGCCGGAAAACAACCGGAAAATACAAAAGCGCTCTCCCCGGCCGAAGCCGAGTGGGAGCACTTGAAGTCTCGGGAACCAAAACTGCAACTGAGAAGAACAGTAGCACGCCGCTACGGCTCGCGACGGTCAAACAATTCCACTCCGCCCATTACGACAAACACTCTCGCTGCATGATCCGGCAAACTCTCACCTCACAAACACAGTTATTGACTCACTCGCAGGTCAACGTTCCGGAAAAACGAAGCAGCCGGCCGCAACCAGGCCCGCCGGAGCACGGGGAGGGAGGTCCGCCGGTCCGTGCGACGGCTGAGAGGAGTGCGAGGAACTGTTGGAGCAGGCGCGCCTGGCGGCCACCACGAGTGCTACGACCACGAGCATCGCCGCCTCCACCTGCCCTCCACACCTGTTGTGGGCAGACCTACAAGTCACGGAGGATGCGCGCTCCGGCGGGTGGCCTGCGAAACCGGCGAAGAGCGGCATCGGCGGCAGTTCACCGGACGTCGACGTAGTCGGTGACCTGGGCGCTTCTGAGGTAGTGGTCTCCGGTCTGGCGGCTGAGGGCGATGGCCCAGGTGCCGTCCTGTGTGGCGGTCTCCATGCCGATGAGGTGGCCGTGCCTGTCGGTGCCCAGTTCGGTGACGTAGCGGTATGTGGTGGAGCCGCGGGGTTTGAAGTAGAGGGTGGGGAACCGCCGTAGAGCGGCTTCCAGGTGGTGCCGTTCTTGTACTGGAGGGTGCCGGCGAAAGTGAACGCCTGGTTCTTGCGGACCGGGTTCGCTGAGGCGTGGAAACCGGTGATGCGGGTGGCGTAGCGGTAGAGGTGGACGGGTTTGGTGGTGTTGGTCGCCAGGTCGGGGTTTCCGTCGAAGCGGGCGCGCCAGTAGGCGTTGGTGTTCTTCGTGGTGAGGGTGCGGGCGAAGTCCTCCTCGAACAGGGGCTTGTTGTGCCGGATCGTGATGGGGATGGTGCTGGCGTTCTTCCAGCCGCTCTTGCCGTCCTTGGAGTACTGCAGGGTGACGGTGGGCTTGGCGGGCCAGTGGGCGCGTGCGTCTTCGTAGTAGACGTAGCCGGAGACCTTGAGGGACGAGGTGTCGGTGAGGTCCGCGCTCATGTCGAGGTGGGTGGCGTAGGCGACATGGAGGCTGAAGGGTTCGGTGGCAAGTTGCTGGAAGGGCAGGTAGACGGTGCCCGCCATGAGTTCGGCTGCCGGGGCGGCGTTGTAGGAGGAGACGCGCAGCGTGTAGGCGCCGTGGCTGTCGGTGGTGGTCTCGCCGACCTCGAAGGAGGGACGGTTACTTGCGTCGAGCCCGGCGAGGGAGATCGTCGTGTTCGGCAGTGGCTGCCAGCCGGCGGTGGTCTGGATCTCGGCGTGGCCGGTGACGGTGCCGGTGGCGCCCTGCTTCAGGTTCAGGGTGTGCGTGCTCGCGGTGAAGCGGACCGGTGCCTGGGTGGTGTGCAGGGACTTCTTGGGGCTCAACAGGTCGATCGCGCCGGGGTAGTTGACGGAGGCCCCGGGGCGGCGGTCAGGTCGATGGACGTCTGGACGGGGACGAAGGCGGCGGTGAAGCGGCCGTCGGCCGTGGTGGTCGCGTTCACCCGTCCCCGCCCGGTCTCGATGTCGACGGGTACGCCGGCTGCGGGAGTCGGGGTGTCCGGGTGGCGGGGGTCCGTGGCTACGGCGCTGCCGCTGACGGTGACCTGCTGGTGGAGGTAGTCCGGCACGGCGGGGGTGGCGATCAGCTCGGGGATGGTGATGAGGGTCTGGTATCGCAGGTTGGACGGGGAGAGGGCACCCGTGACGGTGGCGCCGGATGCGTCCTCGAGGTCGACGGTCACCCGGTAGTCGCCGAGGTCGGCCAGGTGGACCGGCGCCCGCCAGGTTCCCGACGTCGCGTCCTGTCCTGAGTACTGGGTGAAGTCCTCGGTCTCTCCGGCCTCCGGCTCCCCCGCCGATGCGTCCAACGGATAGAAGTGCGCCGTGATGTGAGTGAGGGGACTGTCGGAGTGCGCCGTCACGAAGATCAGCCCCGGCTGGTACCAGCCGTCCGCGTCGGCCAGGACTGGGCCGGTGGTGGCGTCGTCCGCCTGGGCCGGGGAAAGGCCCGTGAAAAGGGTGGCGGACAGGGCGGTTGCCGTGGCCGCCGCCAAGAAGGTGCTACGTCTCAAGATGGTCCCCCAGGGAATCGGTCGACTTCAGGCGTGAGCGTGAGCATCGGGCGGAAGGGCTGTGCCAGGTCGAGAACCCTCACGCCGGCACTTGTGCGCGAGTTCGAGGCTCAGGTGATCGAGAACTTTAGTGATGTGCCCTGACAGAGCGGTGTCTGGGAGTGCGGTGGGGGCGGCTCGCAACTGAGAGCTCGTGAACGCACCTTGCAGGTCAGCCGAGTTGGCCGACAACAGAGTGGTCGCCCTTCGCGGTGGCGTCGGCCGGGACCAGGCGTTGTCGTAGATGTGGAGGTCGCCGACCTTGCCGTCGGCGACCTCGCCGTAGGCGCTCTGGTGGAGGCGACGGCATGGGCGTCGTAAACGCCAACCAGGTGGGTCCATCGGCCGATGACCGACGGATGCCACGTGGACCTCTCGGTCCGCTAGACCGTGCGATGCCGGGTCCCTGAGCGCCTCTTGGATGCACCTCGGCGGAACACGGCAGTTCATCACCTGGAGCGCAGCCCGAAGGACAAAGGGTTCCTGCCGCGGCCCAGGCGGTGAGCCTGCGAGATCAAGCAAACACGGCGAATGCGAGTGGTCGGCGCATCACCAACTGCCCCTGCCTGACCAGCGATCACCGCCGCCAGTTGGCCAGATGATCCCGAGGACACCTCGTGGTCGTGATGAGAGACCCGTAACTCGCCCGCGCCTGCCTGACGCGAGGGCGTTGCCCTGCCCCGAACTGCGGCGCCCGCACCCCAGGCAGCGCGTTGATCGCGGGATTGTCCGGATACTTCAGCCCTACGGCCCCAAGCTCGCCTGCGACCGCACGTCGAATCAGTCACCCGAAACAAGAAACCCCAGGTCAGAGCCCTGACCCGGGGTTTTCCACGGAGCCCCTGTCGGATTCGAACCGACGACCTACGCATTACAAGTGCGTTGCTCTGGCCAACTGAGCTAAGGAGGCCTGCACGTGTGCCACGACGCGTACCGCCGCGCACGGAAGCACCCGCGCGATCACATGCCCGAGCAGTGTACCCAGGTCCCCGCACCCCCTGTCGAAAATTTCCGCGAAGTTCACATGCCCGGAGGTACTGACACGCAGGCGAACGCCGGGTACCGTCCTGACCCAGTTCACTCGCGTGGACTACACCACCACCTTCCTACAACGGATCGTCCGGCACGTTCCTGCCGGTAGAAGGGGGCCCTTCACCATGGCCACTGTTTCGTTCGACAAGGCGACCCGGATCTACCCGGGTTCCGAGAAGCCCGCCGTAGACGGACTCGAGATCGAGATCGAGGACGGGGAGTTCCTCGTTCTGGTCGGTCCGTCCGGCTGTGGCAAGTCCACCTCGCTCCGGATGCTCGCGGGGCTCGAGGACGTCAACGCCGGCGCCATCCGCATCGGTGACCGCGACGTCACGCACCTGCCGCCGAAGGACCGGGACATCGCCATGGTGTTCCAGAACTACGCGCTGTACCCGCACATGACGGTCGCCGACAACATGGGCTTCGCGCTCAAGATCGCCGGCGTCAACAAGGCCGAGATCCGCCAGAAGGTGGAGGACGCGGCGAAGATCCTCGACCTCACGGACTACCTCGCCCGCAAGCCGAAGGCCCTCTCCGGCGGTCAGCGCCAGCGCGTCGCGATGGGCCGCGCCATCGTGCGTGAGCCCCAGGTCTTCCTCATGGACGAGCCGCTGTCGAACCTCGACGCCAAGCTCCGTGTCTCCACCCGTACGCAGATCGCCTCGCTGCAGCGCCGCCTCGGCATCACCACCGTCTACGTCACCCACGACCAGGTCGAGGCCATGACGATGGGCGACCGGGTCGCCGTACTGAAGGACGGTCTGCTGCAGCAGGTCGACTCGCCGCGCAATATGTACGACCGCCCCAAGAACCTCTTCGTCGCCGGCTTCATCGGCTCCCCCGCCATGAACCTGATCGAGGTCCCGATCACCGACGGCGGCGTGAAGTTCGGCAACTCGGTCGTCCCGGTCAACCGCGAGGCGCTCAAGGCCGCCGCTGACAAGGGTGACCGCACGGTCACCGTCGGCGTGCGCCCCGAGCACTTCGACATCGACGAGCACAACGGCGAGGCCGCGAAGACCCTCACCAAGGACACCGAGGACGCCCCGGCCGGTCTCGCCGTCTCGGTGAACGTCGTCGAGGAGCTGGGCGCCGACGGTTACGTCTACGGCAGCGCCAAGGTCGACGACAACCTCACGGACCTGGTCGTCCGCGTCAGCGGCCGCTCGGTGCCGGAGAAGGGCTCCACGCTCCACGTGGTCCCGCGTCCGGGCGAGATCCACGTGTTCTCGACCTCCACGGGCGAGCGCCTCACCGACTGACCAGAACTCACCGTCTGATCAAACGTTCCCAGGAAGGGCCCCGCGGATCGCCGCAGGGCCCTTTCTGCTGGGTCCGGACGCCCGACCGTGTCGACAAATACCCCGGCAGACCGGTCATTTCGAGCAGCGTTCGTCAACGCCTTACCCAATTCGAGGCACCGATCCATCCCCCGAATTGGTGACTAAATGTCGCCAAATCATTACCGGACGCTACCCTCACACGCGTGAAGCACTCCAATAACCAACAGCCGCGACGCGGCCGGGGCCCCGCTCGCCGGGTCGGCCGCACGCTCGCCCTCGTCCTGCCCGTCGTCATGGTGCTCTCCGGGACCCTCGCGGTCACCCGGGTCAACTGGTCGGGAGCCCCTCCAGCTCGATGCTCACCGCGACCGACGTCACGGCCGCCGGAGCCTCCTCGCGGGCCGCCGCACGCGCCCCGCAGGACATCCTGCGCGACCAGCTCATGACGGAGCTCCAGGACAAGAACCCCGGCGTCGTCCTGACGCACCTCCAGGAGGCGGTGAACGGCCACCCGTCGCTCGCCACGCACTGCACCTCCATCGCCCGCGCCCTGGGCCGCGCCGCGGTCCGTATCTACGGCGCGACGCGAGCCCAGTCCTACGCCCGCCCCGTGTGCGACACCGCGTTCGCCTCCGGGGTCATGGCCGCGCACAGCTGACCGGAGCCGGTGCCCGGAGTAGGAGGTCGGTAACGGCTGATTAAGGAACGGTTGCAGCCGAAAGATGCGGTGGGGCCGCCACGTACAGTTCGGGTCATGACCGATCCGAACGCCACGTCGCGCCCCACCTGCCGTGATCCTGGCCGGTGGCCAGGGGTCCCGGCTGCGTCCGTACACCGACGACCGGCCCAAGCCGATGGTCGAGATCCCCGGCACGGGGACTCCGATCATCGGCCATCAGCTCGTCTGGCTCGCCGAGGAGGGCGTGACGGACGTGGTGGTCAGCTGCGGGCATCTCGCGGAGGTGCTGCAGGACTGGCTGAAGGCGGCCGATCTGCCGGTCGACGTGAGGACCGTCGTCGAGACGGAGCCGCTGGGGCGTGGCGGTGGCCTCAAGTACGCCGCCGCGCAGCTGCCCCGGCCCGACAAGGCCTGGTACGCGACGAACGGGGACATCTGGACCCGGTTCTCGCTGCGGGACATGGCGGACTTCCACACCGAGCGCGACGCGGTGGCCACGCTTGCTCTGGCTCGGCCTCGGATTCCGTGGGGGCCGTGCAGACGGATGGGTTCGGGCATGTCACGGACTTCATCGAGTCGCCGCCGACGCAGTACGCGATCAATGCGGGGGGTGTACGTCTTCTCGCCCGAGTTCGCCGGGCTGTTGCCCGAGCGCGGGGATCACGAGCGGACGACGTTTCCTCACCTCGCGCGTGAGCTGCGGCTGGCCGGGTTCCCGATTCCGCAGGGGGCTTACTGGCGGGCCATCGACACCGCGAAGGATCTGACCGAAGCCGCCAAGGAGCTTGCCGCGCTGGGGCGTTGACGGTCGGTCAGGTTCTATGTCGGGTGCCGACCCGTCGTGGCTGGTCGCGCCCCGCCGCGGAGCCGCCGATGTCACAGCCCCGCGCCCTTGAAGACAGAGCCGTGGGCCCGCACTGGACAAGTGCGGGCCCACTTCCTAATCCCGGAGGTCAGCCGGTAGGCGGCTGTTTCAGCAAGCCGCCCACCGGCCCAGCTACCCCAACAGGCCGCCCACCAGGCCCGGCTGGCCGGAGGAGGAGGATCCTCCGGTGCTGGAGCCGCCGCTGGTGCCGGTGCCGCCGCCGCTGGTGCCGCCGCTGGACGTGGGTCCTGAGGTGGTACTGGGGGCCTGGCCGCCGCCGGCCGGGGAGGAGTGCTGGGGCTGGGTGCGGCCCGCGGTGCCCTGGGTCTGGCTGGGGTGCCGCCGGTGGCCGTACCGGACGAGGAGTGGGTCGCGCCCGGGGTCGTCGCGGCGCCCGACGGCTTGGCCGAAGGCGCGTGCTGCGACGGGGACTTGGACGCCCTGGGGCTGCTGCTGTGGCTCTTGGTCGGTTCGCCCGGGAGCGGGTGCCCGGCAGTTCGTTGCGCGGGGCCTCGCCGGGGCCGGGGACGACCACGCGGCTGGAGTCGCGGACCGCGCCGCCGAGCAGCGAACCGATGAGCAGGGTGAGGCCGATGGAGACGGCCGTGACGAGGGCGCCGCGGCGCAGCACGTAGCGGCGCAGCTCCCAGATGTCGGCGCGGGGTCCGAGGCGGCGCCAGGCGCTGCCCGCGAGGCGGCCGTCGACGGAGTAGACGGGGGCGCCCGCGATGATCAGCGGGGACCACGCGGCGAGGTAGATGATGTCGGGGGCGTCGTAGGCCGGGACGGTCTTCCAGCTGACCGTGACGATGAGTGCCGCGGAGAGCAGCGCGCCGAAGACCGCGGCGACCCGCTGCCACAGGCCCAGGATCGTGAGGACGCCCACGATGACCTGTGCGAAGGCGATGACGAGCCCGGAGCCGACGGGGTGCTGGAGCGCGAACTGCCGTAGCGGCTCGGCCACTTCCCACGGGTGCAGGGTGTTGAGCCACTTGACCATGGAGCCGCGCTTGCCGCCGTCGAAGTAGACGGGGTCGCACAGCTTGCCCATGCCGGCGTAGATGGAGATGAAGCCGAGGAAGATGCGGAGCGGGAGGAGGACGACGCCGAGGTTCATCCGGCGGCCGGGGTAATAGGCGTGCCGTACCGGGTCGTTGCCGTAGCGCCTGGCTCGCTGGTCGCGCCGCGCGTCCGACTCGTCGACGCCGAAGTCCTCGAACTCCCGGTCCCCGTAAGCGGGTTCGTCGTAGGCGCTGCCCACGGTCCGCATCTGGGGCAGGAGTCGGTTCTCGCCGGTGTCGTGGGCGTGGCCGCGCTGGGCGCCGACGATGGGCGTTTCCAGGGTCTGCGCGGCCAGGCCTCCGTCGTAGCCGGCGGCGTAACCGCCGTCCTCGATACGGGGATGACCTGCGTGGCCCCGGCGTCGCCGGTCGGCTGCTCGCCGTGGCGGACGCCGCTGCCCCGCACGGCCTGGAGGAGCCGGTGGGCGCCGGTGTCGTCCGGGGCGGACTTGCCGCTCCAGACGACGGGCCTGCGGCGCGCGGCACCCGCGCCGGCCGCGGGCATCCGGGCGGTGTCCTCGGCGGCACTCAAGTGCCGTGCGAGGCGCGGGTTTTGGGTGCGCGTCGAGGCGCCCAGCTGCACGCGGAAGCTCGCATGATTGACGATGACCTGCGCCGGATCGCTCGGCACCTTCACCATGCTCAGCGCGGGAGCGTCGTCGAATCCCGACGAGCGGTCCCCGTGGGTGTGCGGGGTGTTCTGGTGTCCACACTCATCTAACCGAGTGACGTGTGTTTAGGACACTGCTTTGACTTGCCGGATGTGTCCGGACAGCGTCAAGCTCGCCCTCGACCCGCAGATTGCCCCGAGTGGGTGACGGTGCCGAACGTCCGTTCAGGAACGCTTGCGGGACGCCTCGTAGAGCACGACTCCGGCCGCCACACCGGCGTTGAGGGACTCCGCGCCGCCGGGCATCGGGATGCGGACCCTGAAGTCGCAGGTCTCGCCCACGAGTCGGGACAGGCCCTTGCCCTCGCTGCCGACGACGACCACGACCGGGCCTGCCAGCGCGGCGAGTTCACCGACCTCGTGCTCACCGTCGGCCGCGAGACCGACGATCGCGAGACCCGCCTTCTTGTACGCCTCCAGCGCGCGCGTCAGGTTCGTCGCACGGGCGACGGGCGTACGGGCCGCCGTACCCGCCGACGTCTTCCAGGCGCCCGCGGTCATGCCGGCCGCGCGGCGCTCGGGGACGAGGACGCCGTGGCCGCCGAACGCGGAGACCGAGCGGACGATCGCGCCGAGGTTGCGCGGGTCGGTCACCCCGTCCAGGGCGACGATCAGCGGGTCCTCGCCCTTGTCGTAGGCCGCGTTGGCGAGGTCCTCGGCGTGCGCGTACTCGTACGGCGGGACCTGGAGGACCATGCCCTGGTGGTTGAGGCCGTTGGTCATGCGGTCCAGCTCGGGGCGGGGGCCTCCATGAGGTGGACGCCGCCGCGCTCGGCGACGAGCTGGAGCGCCTCGCGGACCCGCTCGTCGTTGTCGATGAACTGCTGGACGTAGAGCGTGACCGCCGGGACGCCCTCGCGCAGCGCCTCGACGACCGGGTTGCGGCCGACGACCATCTCGGACGTGCCCTTGCCGCCGCGGCCGCGCGGTGCGGGACGGCGCTGGACCTGCTTGGCCTTGGAGTTGGCGATGCGGTTCTTCTTGTGGCCCTTGCGCGCCTCGGCGGGCGGGGTGGGGCCCTTGCCTTCGAGGCCCCTGCGCCGCTGGCCGCCACTGCCGACCTGCGCGCCCTTCTTGCCGGACATGCGGCGGTTGTTGGCTGCCATGACCTACCTGTCTCTGTGATCCGTCGTGGAGTGCGGTGAATACGTACGTCTATGCAGTGTGCCGCCCGGGAGGCCGGGCGGCACAGTCGATCTTCGTTGACCGGGCTGGGTTCAGCGTGGGCCGAGGGTCCAGCGGGGCCCTGCGGGCCGTCCTCGATGACCAGGCCCGACTGGTTGAGCTGGTCGCGGATGGCGTCCGCGGTGCCCCAGTCCTTGCGGCCCCGGGGCGGCCTCGCGCTGGTCGAGGACCATGCGGACCAGGGTGTCGACGACGCCGTGCAGGTCCTCGCCGCGGTCCGTCTCGCCCGCCCACTGCGGGTCCAGCGGGTCCAGGCCGAGGACGCCGAGCATGGCACGCACCTCGGCGAGACGCGCTACGGCGGCTTCCTTGTCGTCGGCGGCCAGCGCGCTGTTGCCCTGCCGGACCGTGGTGTGCACGACGGCGAGCGCCTGCGGGACGCCCAGGTCGTCGTCCATCGCCTCGGCGAAGGCCGGCGGCACCTCGGCGGCGGGCTCGACGACTCCCCGGCCTTCTCGACGACCCGCTGCACGAAGCCCGATCGATCCGCGCGAACGCGGACTCGGCCTCGCGCAGGGCCTCCTCGCTGTACTCGATCATCGAGCGGTAGTGCGGGGTGCCGAGGTAGTAGCGCAGGACGATCGGGCGCCACGCCTTGACCATCTCGGAGACGAGGACGGAGTTCCCGAGCGACTTCGACATCTTCTCGCCGCTCATGGTGACCCAGGCGTTGTGCACCCAGTACTGCGCGAAGTCGTCGCCGTAGCCCTTGGCCTGGGCGATCTCGTTCTCGTGGTGCGGGAAGATCAGGTCGAGGCCGCCGCCGTGGATGTCGAAGGCGGGGCCCAGGTACTTGTGCGCCATCGCCGAGCACTCCAGGTGCCAGCCGGGGCGGCCGCGGCCCCACGGGGTCTCCCAGTCGGGCTCGCCCGGCTTGGTCGCCTTCCACATCGCGAAGTCGCGCGGGTCGCGTTTGCCGGTGATGCCGTCCTCGGGGGCTGGCGGAGGTCGTCGATGTCCTGGTTCGACAGCTCCAGGTAGTCCGGGTACGAGCGCACGTCGAAGTAGACGCTGCCGTCGGCCTCGTACGCGTGACCGCGCTCGATCAGGCCGCGCATCATCTCGATCATCTCGGGGACGTGGCCGGTCGCGCGGGGCTCGTACGTCGGCGGGAGGCAGCCGAGCGCGGTGTAACCGTCGTTGAAGGCGCGCTCGTTCTCGTAGCCGATCGACCACCAAGGGCGGCCCTGGTCACGGGACTTGGTGATGATCTTGTCGTCGATGTCCGTGACGTTGCGGACGAACGTGACGTCGTAGCCGCGGTGTTCGAACCAGCGGCGGAGGATGTCGAAGTTCAGGCCCGAGCGGATGTGGCCGATGTGGGGGCGGCCTGCACGGTGGCGCCACAGAGGTAGATCGAGACACAGCCCGCGGTGAGCGGGGTGAAGTCACGAATCTGCCGGGCGCTGGTGTCGTACAGGCGAATGGTCACGGTACAAGGGTAGTGGGCGTATGGCTGTGCCTCAGACGGATGGGTCGATTGTTGGCTGCGGGTCGGTGGGGGCTGGTCGCGCAGTTCCCGGCGCCCCTGAAAACGCCGGCCCGGTCAAGCGTGTTTGACCACCAGGGCGGTTGCCACTGCCATGAGGCCCTCGTCTCTGCCCGGGAAGCCGAGACCGTCCGTTGTTGCGCCCGACACCGAGACCGGGGCTCCGGCCGCCTCCGACAAGAGCTTCTGGGCCTCATCCCGGCGCTTGCCGATCTTCGGGCGTGGTCCTACGACCTGGACCGCCACGTTGCCGATCGTGAAGCCTGCCTCGCGGACGATGCGGGCTGCCTCGGTCAGGAGGGTGACGCCGGACGCGCCCGACCACTCGGGGCGGCCGGTGCCGAAGTGCTGGCCGAGGTCGCCCAGGCCCGCCGCCGAGAAGAGGGCGTTGCAGGCCGCGTGGGCTACGACGTCCGCGTCGGAGTGGCCGGCGAGGCCGGGGCCCTCGCCCTCCCACTTCAGGCCAGCGCACCACAGCTCGCGGCCCTCCTCGAAGGCGTGGATGTCGGTGCCGATGCCTACCTGGGGAAGGGGATACGGCGGCTCAGAAGCCATCGTTGAGCCTCCTGCGGGCCAGGACCGCCTCCGCGAGGACCAGGTCCAGGGGACGGGTCACCTTGAAGGCCTCCTCGTGGCCGGGGACGACCACGACCGTGAGGCCGAGCTGTTCGACCATGCTCGCGTCGTCGGTGACGTTGTCGGTGACCGTCTCATGGGCACGGATCAGCGTGGCGCGGTCGAAGCCCTGGGGCGTCTGTACGGCACGGAGGCGGGCGCGTTGCGGAGTGGCTACGACCGGTTCCGGTGCGCCCGGCGTCTCGGCCGGCTCGACCTCCTTGACCGTGTCCGCGAGGGGCAGGGCCGGTACGACGGCAGGCGCTCCGTCGCGTACGGCCTCGATGACCGCGTCGACCGTGTCGACCGGGACGAGCGGGCGGGCCGCGTCGTGGACGAGGACGACGTCGTAGCCGGGCGGCAGCGCGTCCAGGCCGAGCTTCACGGACTCCTGGCGGGAGTCGCCGCCGGGCACGACGAGGAAGTCGGTGCGCTCGGGCAGCGCGTGCGCGTCGAGGAGGGTCTTCACCTCGGCGGCGCCGTCGGGCGGGGCCACGACGACGACCAGGGACACGGACCGGGACGCGGCGAGCGCGCGGATCGCGTGGATGAGCATGGGGGTGCCGTTCAGCGCGCGGAGCGCTTTGGGGGCGCCCGGTCCGAGGCGTACGCCCCGTCCGGCGGCCGGAATCACGGCGGCGACGGAGGACTGCGCCTGCGAAGAGCGCGAATCGTCAGACATCGGTTCCTGTCAGGTTTGTGTGCTCGACCTACGTGGGTATGGCCTCAGGAGTGCCGGGCGCGACGCCTTGACCGGACCCTTCCGTGACACCGGTCGAGCCTGCTGCCCGGGCCCGGCACACCATTATCGGGGATGTCTCCCCTGGCGTTCGACGAAGTCGGAGTCCCGGTGTCGTCGGTGTCGGGGACGGGTCGAAAAATCCCCGAACATGCCGAAGCGCCCGGCGACAAGGGAGCTGTCATCGGGCACCACGGCATTTCAATGTGCTGAGCAGGGCGTACCAGTTGCCTGCGTCAGGACGCGAGAACCTCGTCGAGCAGGGCCTCGGCCTTGTCCTCGTTCGTGTTCTCCGCGAGCGCGAGCTCGCTCACCAGGATCTGGCGAGCCTTGGCGAGCATGCGCTTCTCACCTGCGGAGAGTCCGCGCTCGCGCTCACGACGCCACAGGTCACGGACGACTTCCGCGACCTTGATGACATCGCCGGAGGCGAGCTTCTCAGATTTGCCTTGTAACGACGCGACCAGTTCGTGGGCTCCTCGGCGTACGGAGCGCGCAGCACCTCGAAGACCCGGTCCAGCCCGTCCTGACCGACCACATCACGTACGCCGACGAACTCCGCATTGTCCGCTGGCACACGCACCGTCAGGTCACCCTGAGCGACCTTCAGCACCAAGTAGGTCTTGTCCACGCCTTTGATCTGGCGAGTTTCGATAGCCTCGATCAGCGCGGCCCCGTGATGGGGATAGACCACGGTGTCGCCAACCTTGAACGTCATGTGACAGGTACCCCTTCCGTGGCTATCCAGGGTAACACGGAAACTGCGGGTTCTGAATGGCGTTTTCGCAGGTCAGGGCATATCTCGGGGCTTGACAACAGCAACAGGAACGTGCTGCGGAGGCCGAGCGGAAGAGGGTATTCGCAGGTCGGAGCGGCTCTCCGGGCGAGGTGAAACGCGTACGTTACACACATCCGGAGGCGCCTCCAAGCGGACGAACGTCCCTAAATGTCTGGTTCCAAGTGCTCGACTTCCGCTACTCCGTTCGGTGGCCGGAGCCCGGTACGAGACGAATCGGAATTGATCACCGAGGCTCGCGGAACGGCCGTTGATCAATTCTCCGAGGTGTCCCGCATTCTTCACGGAAAATCCGCCGGCGGACGGCTGAGCTGCTTATGTGAATGCCGGACGAGTGGCGGCCACAAGTGACCCGTGAGTCACTTGTGGCACACGGGCACCCGGTTGGGGAGGGTCGGGTGCGGTGGCGCGGGAACGGCTCGGTAACCTAAGGCCGCTGACAGACACTTAGGGCGGCTTTATTCGGGAGTCGCCCTGCTCCGCCCACGTTCAAGGAGTAGCCGCCGCCGTGAGCAGCAGCCTTCGACGCGGCGCCCTCGCCGCCGCCGCCATCGCGTTCTCGATCGCCTCGCTCGCCGCGTGCGGTGCCGGCAACGACGCACAGACGCTGGAGGTCAAGCCGGACAACGCGGCCGTCTCCGTCGGTGTCATCAAGGTGCAGAACGCGCTCGTCATCACCCAGCCCGACACCACGGCCAAGGGCCCCGCGGTCATCTCCGCGACCCTGTTCAACACCGGCAAGGACCCCAGACCCTGGACTCCGTCAGCGTCGACGGCGCCGGTTCCGCCACGCTGTCCCCCGCCAAGGGCAAGGGCAAGCTGGTCGTCCCGGCCTACGGCTCGCTCGTCCTGGGCGGCAAGGGCAACGCCTCCGCCGCGCTGAGCGACTCCGGCAGCATCCCGGACGGCAACGCCCAGAAGATCACCTTCACTCTCAGCACGACCGGTGCCGTGAGCCTGAGCGCGTTCGTCGTCCCGGCGGACAGCTACTTCAGCAAGTGGGGCCCGACCGCGATCCCCACGGCCGCCCCGGGCGCCTCCGCGACCACCTCCGGCTCGCCGAAGCCGGGCAAGAGCACGTCGGCCACCCCGACCGACTCGGCCTCCGCGAGCGCGACGGCCACGGAGTCGGCCACCACGACCGGCTGAGCAGCGGCGGTAGCAGTCGTACGACTACGACGATGGGCGGGACCTCGCGCAGAGGTCCCGCCCATCGTCGTAGCACCCGTAAGAACCCGCTCGCGGTCTACGGCTCGAACTTGTAACCCAGGCCACGGACCGTCACCAGGTAGCGCGGCGCGCCCGGGTCCGGCTCGATCTTGGCGCGGAGGCGCTTGACGTGGACGTCGAGGGTCTTGGTGTCGCCCACGTAGTCGGCGCCCCAGACCCGGTCGATGAGCTGCATGCGGGTCAGTACGCGGCCCGCGTTGCGCAGGAGCATCTCCAGCAGGTCGAACTCCTTGAGGGGCAGGTCGACCTTGGAGCCGGAGACCGTGACCACGTGGCGATCCACGTCCATGCGGACCGGACCTGCCTCGAGGGCGGCCGGGGTGACCTCCTCGGGCTCGCCGCGGCGGCGCAGGACGGCCCGGATACGGGCGACGAGCTCACGGGACGAGAAGGGCTTGGTGACGTAGTCATCGGCTCCTATTTCCAGGCCGACGACCTTGTCGATCTCACTGTCCTTGGCGGTGACCATGATCACCGGAACGTTGGAGCGACCGCGCAGTTGGCGGCAGACCTCCGTGCCGGGCAGGCCCGGCAGCATGAGGTCGAGCAGGACGAGGTCGGCGCCGTTGCGCTCGAACTCGTCGAGTCCGTCGGGCCCGGTGGTCGCGATGGCGACCTCGAAGCCCTCCTTGCGGAGCATGTACGACAGGGCGTCGGAGAAGGACTCCTCGTCCTCGACGACGAGCACTCGGGTCACGGAAGGACCTCCGGGGCGGGAAGCGGTTCGTACGGGGATGGTTCAGGGGACCCCTCGACCTCGTCGTCGAGGTCGGGGTGCTGGTGGGCACGGTCGCGGGCCGCACCCGCCTCCGGCAGCCTCAGGGTGAACGTGGAGCCCTGTCCCTCGGAGCTCCACACCGTGACCTCCCCGCCGTGCGAGGCGGCCACGTGCTTGACGATCGCCAGCCCGAGACCCGTACCGCCGGTGGCCCGTGAGCGGGCCGGGTCGACACGGTAGAAGCGCTCGAACACGCGCTCCTTGTCCTTCTCGGAGATCCCGATGCCCTGGTCGGTGACGGCGACCTCGATGTGGTCGCCACCGGGCGCGGTCACCCTGCGGGCGGCTATGCCGACGCGGGTGCGGGCGGGCGAGTAGTTGACGGCGTTCTCGACCAGGTTTCCGAGGGCGGCGGCCAGCTGGCCCCGGTTCCCGTAGACATGCAGGTCGGCGGTGCCGCCGGCGGCCATGGTGATCTGCTTGGTGCCGGCCTGGTGCCGGCAGCGGTCGATGGCCTCGGCGACGAGTTCGTCGACGCGGACGGGTTCGGCGTCTTCGAGGGGGTCGTCGTTCTGGACCCGGGACAGGTCGATGAGCTCCTGCACGAGATTGGTCAGGCGCGTGGCCTCGATCTGCATCCGGCCGGCGAAACGCTCCACCGCCTCAGGATCGTCGGAGGCGTCCATGACGGCCTCCGACAGGAGGGAGAGCGCGCCGACGGGGTCTTCAGTTCGTGGCTGACGTTCGCCACGAAGTCTCGTCGTACGGCCTCGATACGGCGGGCCTCGGTGAGGTCCTCCACGAGGAGCAGGACGAGCCGGGAGCCGAGCGGCGCCACCCGGGCGGAGACCGCGAGGGCCTCACCTCGTCCGGTGCCGCGCCGGGGCAGATCCAGCTCGACCTGGCGTATCTCGCCGTCGCGCCGGGTGTCCCGGGCCATCTGGAGCATCGGATCGACGGAGAGTTTTCCGCCACGGACCAGTCCGAGGGCGTACGCCGCCGAGCTGGCCTTGACCACGGCGTCCGCCTCGTCGAGGACGACGGCAGAGGAGCGGAGCACCGAGAGCACGGTGTCCACACCCGGCGGAAGCACCGGGTCCGTATGCAGGAGGTCCTGGTCGGTCGCTTCTGGTCGCGTTCGCTCCAGCGGAACGCCAGCATGGCGATGACACCGGTGAGTACCCCGGCGATCGCTGCCGCTGCGGCGACCGCCGCGTTCACGTCCATGCCCCCAGGTTAGGCATGGGATACCTCCTGGCCACAGCCATCGGAGTGCGACCTCGAACACTCGTCGCCCAGAGTTCACCTTGGAGCCAGTATTGATTCATTTGGGGTGGCGTAAACCGTCGCGTAGGAACGGGAACGTGGGAGCGTGGGGTGGAAGGGCCCGTTTTACGTCACACCGACGGGCCCGGGCCCCCGAGTCCACCGAGCCCCTGAGCCCTTTTGACCCCGAAGCACAACGTAGGAGAGGGAACCCTGATGCGGGACGCGTACCACGAGGAACTTGACTCGATCGGTGACGGTCTGGTGGAGATGGCCCGGCTGGTCGGGTCGGCGATCGGACGCGCCACGACGGCCATCCTGGACTCCGACCTGAAGCTGGCCGAGAGCGTCATCGAGGCCGACAAGAAGGTCGACGACCTCCAGCACGACCTGGAAGCACGGGCCATAGCCCTGCTGGCCCGGCAGCAGCCGGTGGCGACGGATCTGCGGATCGTCGTCACGTCGCTGCGCATGTCCGCCGACCTGGAGCGCTCCGGCGACCTCGCCCAGCACGTGGCGAAGCTCGCCCGGCTCCGCTTCCCCGAGCGCGCCGTGCCGCACGACCTGCACGCGACCATCCTGGAGATGGGCCAGCTCGCGCAGCGTCTGATGGCCAAGGCGGCCGAGGTCATCATCACGAAGGACGTCGACCTGGCCCTCCAGCTGGAGGCGGACGACGACGACATGGACCTGCTGCACCGCACGCTCTTCCAGCACCTGCTGGACGACAAGTGGAAGCACGGCATCGAGACGGCGGTCGACGTGACCCTGCTCGGCCGCTACTACGAGCGCTTCGCCGACCACGCGGTGTCGGTCGCCAAGCGGGTGGTCTTCCTGGTCACGGGCGAGCACGCGGACGAGCTGCAGCCGGACATCCAGCCGGTGACGGGGGCGGAGGGCGCGTAAACCCCGGCCGGGGGCTTGCGGGAAGCCTCAATGCGCCGTTGATGCGCCTGGCGGAGCGGGCATCCAATGGGCACAGGCACCAGCCTCTAGGAGGACCCATGGCCGAATCCCCGCCACGACGCCCGACCCGACGCAGGAGCGCGAGACCCAGCAGCCCGCCGAGATCAAGAGTCTCCCGCTCTTCGGCGCCTGCGGCTGCGGCTCGGGCTGCGGCTGCGGCTGCCAGTCCGGCAACCCGTGCCAGTGCGGCTGACCGCCGCGTAACACCACCGGAGGGGCCCGGGCGCACACCGCGCCGGGGCCCCTCCGCCGTGTCCGGGCGCCCCTCCCCTGATCGTTCCGCACGGTGGCCGGGAGGACCGTACGGGCGCAGCATGGAAGGGAAGGACAGAGCGGGCGAGCGCACGGAAGGAGGTGCGCGGCCATGGCTCAGTACATGGACGTACACCACGGAATGAAGGGCATCACGGCCGACGAGTTGATGGCGGCCCACAAGGCGGACCTCGCGGTGGAGAAGGACGAGGGCGTCCACTTCGAGCGGGCCTGGGCCGATCCGGAGACCGGGACCGTCTACTGCCTCTCGGAGGCCCCGTCGCCCGAGGCGGTGCAGCGCGTCCACGAACGCGCCGGTCACCGGGCGGACGAGGTGCACCCGGTGCCGTACTCGATCTGAGGACCGGCGAGCGGGCCCTCTGGGTGCGGCCAGCCCCACCCCTCAGCGGGTGGGGCTCTCCATGGTTCCTGTAGGCGGGCGAAGGCATCGTAGGAGTCAGGCTGTTCGCGGCCGATCGTGCAGGCACTCCGTCCGGAAGGAACGTCCCATGGAATCGCAGCAGTTCATGAACGCCGGTACCACCGCGGTCGCCGGCGAGAACGTCCTCGCGCCGCTGCTGGCCGCGTGGGACCGGGCGCACCCGTTCCGGGCGACCCCGAGTGGCGGCACCTGCTGGACGAGATCGCGCATCCGGGTACGACGGAGGCGTTCCGGCGGCTGGCCGGTTCCGCGGTCTGAGGCGGTTCGCTCGCGTCAACAGGTCGGATCACCAGGACCGTTCGAGTCTTTGGTGCTGTTTGGGCAAAGGGTTCGGCATCGACAGTTCAACAGTCTTGTCCTGTGCATGTCTCACTCGATGAGATGCGCGGAGACCATTTCGCCCGGCTGACAGCCGGACGAACTCCGCAGCACTCAGGGGGATTCATGCACATAGCCCGCACGAGACTGAACTTCGCGGCCGCTACGGCCGCCACCGCGACCCTCGCCGCCGCCGCACTGGCGACCGCGCCACTGGCCGTCGTCGCCGGCGCCGCGCCCGCCGCCGTACCGCAGACGAAGGCGGTCCCGGCCATCACCGGGCACACCCTCGCGCGCGACGTGCCCAGCCCGCTGTCCAGCGCGCAGTGCGAGGCCAAGTGGGGCATCGCGTGCTACAACCCGCTGCAGTACCGCACCGCGTACCACCTCAACTCCCTTTACAAGAAGGGGATCACGGGCAAGGGACGCACGATCGTCATCGTCGACTCGTTCGGCTCGCCGACGATCCAGCACGATCTCGACACGTACAGCCAGCAGTTCGGCATGCACAGCACCAAGGTGAACGTCGTCAAGTGGGGCAAGGTCCCCGTCTTCGACCCGACGAACGCCGACATGACCGGCTGGGCGGGCGAGACCACCCTGGACGTCGAGATGGCGCACGCGGTCGCGCCCGACGCGAAGATCGTGCTGGTGGAGACGGCCGTCGCGGAGACCGAGGGCGTCACCGGGCTGCCGGAGATGATGGACGCCGAGAAGGCGCTGATCGACCACGGCGTCGGTGACGTCATCACGCAGAGCTTCGGCGCCACCGAGAACACCTTCCCCGGCTTCGACCAGGGCGACTTCTCCAGCATCAAGAAGCTGCGCTACGCCTTCCAGGACGCGAACCGCAAGCACGTCACCGTCCTCGCCTCCTCCGGCGACGGCGGCGCGACCGACTCCACGGCGGACGGCAAGGGTTACTACGACAAGCCGGTCAACTCCTGGCCGTCCTCGGACCCGTTGGTCACGTCGATCGGCGGCACGCAGCTGCACCTGGACGACAAGGGTGACCGCGTCACGCCGGACAGCGTCTACAACGACTACGGCGCGGGCGGCGGCGGCCAGTCCCACGTGTTCGCCCGCCCGTCGTTCCAGAACGGCGTGAAGAAGATCGTCGGCACCCAGCGCGCCACCCCGACGTCTCGATGGCCGCGGCGGTCAACGGCGGCGCGTGGACGTACTCCAGCTTCGACCCGACGGCCGTCGGCTGGGACGTCTACGGCGGCACGAGCGAGGCGAGCCCGCTCTTCTCGGGCATCGTCGCCCTCGCGGACCAGGCGGCGGGGCACCGGGTCGGCAACATCAACTCGGCGCTGTACACGCTGGCGCGGCACGGCGCGAAGGCCAACGGCATCGTCGACGTCAACGACGGCACGAACAACTCGTACGAGGGCGTGACCGGTTACACCGCGGTCAACGGCTACGACATGGCGACGGGCGTGGGCACGGTGGACGCCCTGCGCTTCGTCCCGGCACTGGCACGGGCGAGCCGGCGCTGACCCATCCGACGGGGACGGCCCAGGCACAACACGCCTGGGCCGTCGCCGTGTTCACAGGCTGATGGACTGCGCGTAACTGACCTGGTTGAGGACGTGCACGACCTGGTTCCGGGACTGCACGGGAATCATCGTGGAGTGGTGCCGCCCCCGCTGTTGACGCTGACCTGCACGAACCCGGTGGTGGTCCGCTCCTTCATCAACAGGAACAACAGCCCGATGAAGCACAGCAGAAAGAACAGGATCGCCAGCACGATCGCATGCGGCGGGATCCGCTCCTCCGTCCGCGACATGTCGGTGGCCGTCCACACCGCGCCCCTGAGCGGCATGGGCCCGGCCGGGCTCACGATGGTGTCCCCGTTGACGGCGATGTCCCCGAGGGTCAACAGGGGCGCGGCGAAGGCGGGTTGGCCCTGCTGTTGCGCGTACGGCTGCGGCTGCTGAGGGGCGGCTTGCGGGTAACCGTAGACGGGGGTCGATCCCGCGACCGTGGGATAGCCGTAGACCCCCTCGGCGTAAGGACCACCCGGGCGGTGCGGCATACGGATTCTGCCCGGACTGCCCGGACTGCCCGGGCGGCTGTTCCGGAGGTGGTCCGGGGTACTGGTTCGCCATGGGTGCTCTTCCCCCGAGAGTGCGTGCGGACGACGGCGACAACAGGTCTGCTGGGCAGCCGAGTTGCGCCATGGGCTCATCCTCCCGCTCGGTCACGTCGCGTATCTACGTAATGACGAGAAATCAGCGGGTGTGGAGCCGCTCCGCGTCGTCATACTCCGCCGCCCTGAAGGTGGGCCAGTAGGTCAGCTGCGGCTGGGAGCGCTCGATCATCGCCCGGAGGATCTCGCCGTGCAGAACGCGTACGCCGATCTCGGGTCCGTCCAGACCGGCGAGGTTGTCGACGACGTAGAGGTAGAAGCGGTCGGGATTCGCCTGGGCGACGACGACTTGGCGGTGTTCCAGCGGCAGTGGCTCGCTGCGTGCCGAGCGGCTGAACGCCTTCACCTCGATCATCCGGGGCGCGCTGTCGACGTCGTACGGCAGGCCCGACGTGCGGACGTCCCTGGGCTCGCGTCCGGCAGCCCGCTCCAGGGCCAACACGTGTGTGATCGCGGCCTGTTCGGTCTCTTTGTTCCCCACGGCGCCCCCTGTTGTCCTGCGACGCCATGGTGCCGCGCGGGCCCGCGAGTTGAGAAGCTGGAGCAATGAATCCCGGCGGAGGGGAATGATGGTGACCGAGCGGCCCGAGCACTCCGAGCACACCGTGTACTTCGAGTTGGTCTGCGACCACGTGGACTACGACGTGGTGGTCGTCGATGCCGGTGCGCGGGTGCTCGATGTCGCCAAGGTGGTGCGCCAGTTGACGGGGCTCAGCCTTTGGCGCAGCAAGGTCCTGGTGGTGGACGCACCGGCTGTGGTGCTCGACGGCGTACCGCAGGCGGATGCCGACGCGGCGGTCGAGGTGCTCCGTGAGGCGGGGCGTCGGCGGAGACGAGGGAATGGCAGCCGCCGGGGTTCCCTGCGCCTTGACTCCGGCGTCCCCTGCCCGCTGCGCGGCCGCTTCAGCGGGCCCGGGGCAGGGACAACGGTCAGTTAGCCGGGGTCACTTCACGTTGATGTAGTCGGCCGAGGCGGTTGTCGGCTGGGCGAGGCTCGTGCCTGCGAAGTCGTGCGGTATGCGCCGTCCGCCGTCGCCTTCACGGTGCACGTGGCCAAGCCGCTCCGGTTGGTTTTGGGAGGAGAGGCAACCCCCGTACCGCTGTTGACCGGAGCCCGGCCTCCGCATGGTGTCGGAATCGGATCGGAAGCGGATGGTGGCTACCCGCGGAAGCGGGCGGGGCGGTGCACTGGGGCTCGGTGAGGCCGGGTGGTGCGGGCCAGGGGCCGGTGGGGGTGCCGCGTGGGGGAGCCGGAGCTGCGGAGGAACCTGTCGGTGCGGGGGGCTGGACGTCCGCGACTGCCCGGTCTCACCTCTGAGTTGGGCGGTCCGTGTGGTCGTCCAGGTCCGGGACCAGTTCGTGGAAGCGGCGTTCGACCGGGGAGAGGTCGGTGCTGGCGAGGTCCTCCGGGCGGATCACTACGCGGAGTTCGGGTGTGAGCGCGGGGTGCAGACGGCACGCGGCGATGAACGAGTCGACGATCAGGCCCACGAGTTGGCCGCGGTCGAGGTCGGTCACCCGGGCCAGTCCGGAGCCGACGAGCGGAACGGCGACCGGTCTGAACAGGCCGTGCACGGCCACCGAGGCCCAGAGCTGGTCCAGGCTCGCCCGCAGGTCCTCGTTCCCGGACCTGGCCACCAGGTCGTTGCCGAGGCGCGAATAGGCGACCGCGAAGATCCGGCGGCCGTCGACGGGCACGGCGACGGTCGTGCCCACCGGGTAACGGACACGTCGGCCGCGCGGCTTGGCCCGTGCGCTCTCCGTGCCGACGGCCCGCACGCCCCGCAGCCCGGTCTTCAACTTCTCGTCCAGCAGGCGGCGTCGGCCGCCGAAGAGCCGGTCGACCAGCTGGCTCTGGACGCTGTCGCGGCTGATGACGATGTCCTGGTCGGTCTCCGTGTCGAAGGTGTCGGTGAAGCCGACGACCAGATTGCAGTCCGTCTGCTCGAACAAGTCGCCCCGGACCAGGACGACATCGGCCCGCTGGCCGGTCAACGGGACTCTGTGGCGCAGCAGTTCGGCACCGTGACGGGCGCGGAGCGCGGCGCGCAGGGTGTCCAGGACGCGAGCGGCGTCACGGTCGTCGGGATGGTCGCGGACGATCAGCTCGGCGACCGGCGGCAGCGCGAGGTCGGGACGGCCCAAGTCGGCCTGCACGCGGACCAGTTCGCGGCGGGCGGAGTCCAGCAGGGCGGTGAGGCGGCGGATGAAGGGGTCCGCGAAGTTCTCGCCGTTGACCTCGGCCAGCGGTCTCCCCTGACCAGGGCCAGCGCCTCGGCCAGCTCATGCGCGGCGGTCGCGGGCGGGGCGAGCAGCGCGCCGCGGACGACCGCCGTGAACCGCGCGCTGTCCAGCTCCTCGGGCCGCAGCACCAGCCGGTAGGCGGTCTCCGGGCCGTGCACGGTGACCTGCTGCTCGGTGCGCAGGACGCGGGCGGCGGTGCCGTCCTGGACGGGATCGAGGGCGCGCCGCAGTTCCAGGACGCGCTTCTGCACCTCGTTGCGGTTGCGCTGGTCCAGATGGCGCGGGCCGTCCGCCAACCCCCATACGTCCCGGCGCAGTTGACGCACCGGCACGGCCTCGCCCTCGGCGGCCACCAGGCGGACCAGCAACCGGGTGGTCAGCGGTGTCAGCCGGATCGGAATCCCGTCGACGTCGAGCCGGACCGGCCCCAGCACTCTGACCTGAATGCGCACTTGTCCATCGGCCACCCGCGTCGCCCCCGCCGCGTTCCTGTATCGCTGTGCCGCGCTTCTTCATCACTCTGCGTCACCGATAAGTGACCAGCAGATTATCATGATGTCCTGGAGGAACCGTGTTTTCCACATTTCCGCGGTTCTACGGCACCGGCCGGGCGCGCAGGACTTTCGCGCGCAGCACGATGGTGGCTTTCGGCGGAGTATCCGCGGTCCTTCAGTTCGTCGGGCAGTTCTTCCCCCGCAGCTTTCCCGATCCCGGCACGGTCACGGTGGTGTCCGTGGCGGCCTGCCTGGCCTGGGGGCTGGGCCAGGCGCGTCCGGTGCCGCGGGTGGAGCAGACCTTCCGGCGCCCCGACCTCACGGTGGTCGTCGAGGCGGGCGACGTGTTCGACCAGTCGGCGCACCTCGTCGTCGGGTTCTGCGACACCTTCGACACCGCGTCGGCCGCCGGAGAGGTCATCAACGCAGCAAGTGTGCAAGGGCAGTTGCTGCTCCGACGGTACGAGGGCGACGTACGCCGGCTGGACGCGGAACTGGCCGCCGCGCTGGCCGGCGTCGCGCCGGTGGGGCGCGAGGCCCGGGAGGGCAAGCCGCTGGGCAAACTGGACCGGTACCCGCTCGGCACGGTGGCGGTCCTGGGCGCCCGGCCGAGGCTGGTGTTCGGCGTCGCGTACAGCCGTATCGGCAACGACTGTGTCGCCGCGTCCAGTGTCGAGGACCTCTGGCTCGGGCTCGGCCGGCTGTGGGACGCGCTGCACCGGCATGCCCAACTCGAGGCGGTGGCCATGCCGTTGGTCGGCTCGGGGCTGTCCCGGCTCGACCATCTCGACCAGGACAGCCTGCTGCGGCTGATCCTGATGTCGTTCATCGCGCGGTCCCGGGAGGGCGCGGTCTGCCGGGAGTTGCGGGTGATCGTGCGGCCCGCCGACCTGGAGCGGATCGACATGCGGGAGGTGGGGGCGTTCCTGCGGGTGCTGGCGTCGGGACTGGACCGCGTATGAAAAGCGCGCGGGATGAGGAGGAAGGGGACGGACGCCGCGGCGCCCGTCCCCCTCCATCCGGCCCTTTCCGGCCCTTCCCGGCTCTTCCCGGCTCTTTCCTGCTCTTTCCGGTGGTTCAGGCGAGCCGTCGGTACGCGGAGAGATTCCGGAAGTACCGGGTGTCGCGCCATTCCGGCCCGTTGTCGTCGAGTTGGCAGCCGGCCAGCCTGAGCCGGGCGGCGATCTTCGCGAGGGAGGCCTCCGTGCCGTCGAACCGGATGACGTTGATGCCCGCGGTGTCGGCGACGTGCCGCAGCCGCCCCACCTCGACGATGACGGTCCGCTCGGGGTAGGCCATCAGCACCATGCCCAGCTCGATCAGGACGTTCTGCCGTGGCTGGCCGGTGAGTTGGGTCTCGTCGTCCCGCTCGCTGTTGCCGAGCAGATGCGGGTGGAGCTTGGCGACGTCGTCGGGGGTGAGCAGGACCAGGGCGGCCTGTGCCTGCGCCGGTGCGTTCATGACGACCTCGCCGAGGAAGGGCGCGGTCCTGCCGGTGGCCCGGACCAACTCCTCCCATTCCAGGGGCCGTAGGTCCAGCCGGCGCAGCAGTCCGAACATCGCCGCGCGCACCTCTTCGTCCCGGCCGTGCACGACGAAGACGCTACGGCTGCGGTCGTGACCGGCGGTGGGCGGTGCGGCCGGCTGCCCGGAGGTCTGCCCGCCGGACGCCCGCCCGGAGGTCTGCGGCTCGGCGGCCGAAGTCGTGGGCGCCGCATGGTAGTTGTAGCCGAAGCCCGAGTTCTCCCCGCCGAGGATGACCTGGCTGTTGTCGCCGAAGGTGTGGCTGTCGCTGTCGCCCATGCCTAGTCTCCTCCGCGGCCGGGCGAACTGGGGCCCGGCGGCTGGTAGTTGTAGCCGAAGTTCTCGTTGTGGCCACCGAGGATCGCCTGGGAGTTGTCCCCGACGAGGATGTTGGTCTGCGCGCGGTCGTGGTCGGCGAGATCCACGTGGTGCTCGCCCAGGAACTGTCGGATGGTGTGCAGCAGCCGGCGCTCGACGATCTGGGAGTACTTCAGGGCGTCGGTCTTCTGGAAGAAGTGGTGGTAGGTGTCGCTGGTGGCCATCTCCCGGACGCTGGTGAGCGCGCCGCAGTCCACCGACTTCTTTGCGTAACGCCCGAGTCGGAACTCGCTGGTGTCGACCTCCGCGCTCCCTCCGGTGAACGTGATCGTGCTCCAGCCGCCCCGCGCGGGCCGCACGAACCGCCGTATCCGCCGCGGCAGGAAGCGCCGGGGAACCAGCCGCAGCGGCCACAGCGCCAGCGCCAGGCACCAGCGCGGTACGGCCTTGACCATGTCCCACGCGACGCGCACCGCGAGCCGTCCGTCGAACGCGTCGGGGAGTCGGTCGACGAGGTGGAACTCCCTTACCAGTGGCCCGAGTACGTAGGTGTAGAACTCGGTGTGCAGGGTGTCGCCCTTGAGGTCGAAGCCGACGAAGATCGAGGTCACCAGCTCCTCGTTCCAGGAGCCGACGCGGATGCACAGGTACTCGCGGGCCGAGTCGTAGTCCTCCCGCCAGTGGATGGCCGGGAGGTCGTCCATCCCCGGCAGCTGGGACCAACCAGCGCCATCCGTTCGGTCGTTGGTGCGGATGGCCGTCGTGTAGCGGCGCTGCTCGACGGTCAGCCCCTCGATGCGTTCGTCCCAGCGGGCCTCGTCGCGGAGTTCCGCGCCCATCCGCCGGGCGACGTACGTGGTGATGTCGTGGACGGTGAACGGCAGGACGGGCTTGCGCTCCACCTCGTCGAGGTCGCCCCGGACGCCTCGAACTCCTTGCGGGCGGCGAGGCGGTTCTTCGGTGCGCCGAGCAGGAGTTGGGCGTTCGCCCAGTCGCGCAGCGGCTCGCCCGCTCCGACGAAGGGCCGGAAGCCGCCGTAGAAGACGAGGCCGGTCTGGCCGGCCTGTTCGCGGTCGATCTTGCCGATCAGGGCGTCGGTGAGTCTGCCGGCGACGGGGTAGGAGCCGTCGAAACCGCCGGCGGGGCCGGTCTCCTTCAGGCGGGTCATCAGGATGTGCAGGGTGACGATCCGGCGCAGGTAGGCGGCGCCCCACAGCACCCAGAACATCAGCTGGGCGGCGATGAAGAAGCTCAGCGGGCCGATCGCCAGCAACAGGAGCGCGACCGCCGAGGCGGCCACAACTCCCCATTGGACACGGCGCAGTCGGCGGGCCGCGAGCGCGTGGGCGAGGACCGAGACGGCGTCGTAGCCGTACGACGGCGCGACCACCCGGAAGCGGTGCTTGAGCAACTCACGTATGACAGCTCTGCGGTAGACGGGATCGAGGTACGTGCCCGCGGACAGCAGGCGGGTGGCCTTGGTCCGCGCGTACACGCGGGGTCTGCGGCGCTCCGGGCGGACGGCCGGGAGCGTAGGGGTGGTGCGGTGCCTGTGTGCTCACGATGGTTCAGCGCTCCACTCGTGCGGGGTGTCAGCCGATCGGCGTTGCCGTGCCGTGCGTGATCACACCGTTCTCAACGGTGTAGGTGACGTTGAACTCCTGCGAAGTGCCGTTCGTCTGACGGGCGTTGAGGACCAGCCGTACGGTGTTCCCCTGGGTGGACAGCTGACTGACCGTGTCCTGCTGGGTGTTGGCGTAGCCCTGAGCGAACGCGTCGTAACTGCCATCACCCAGGTTCTTCCCCCGAGGGCCCAAGCGGTCCGGTAATCACGGCTGTTGACCGCGGCGAAGTAGGCGGTGACGACCGCTTCCGGCGTCGCCGCCGCGGTGGTCGTCTCCTCCGTCGGATCAACGAGCGCACTCCCTCCCCGGCGTCCCCGGTCACCGTCGTCCCGGGCGCGGTGGTGACCGGCTCGGTGGCGCCGTACGGGTCCGGCGCGGTGGTGGCCGGGGCGGAGGCGCCGTACGGATCCGACGCGGCGGACTGGCTGTACGTGTACGACGCGGTCGGCGGGGACCACGGCCGGGCCTGCGCCCCGCCGCCACTCGAGTAGGCCCCGTCGACCAGCCCCAGCAGCAGCACGGCCAGCAGAGGGACCCCGATGACGGTGAGCCCCCACGTACGGGCGGCTCCGGCGGGCGGTATCAGCCCGTCGGCCCGGTAGGGCGTCGGGGGTTCGGTACGGCGGGGGTTGGCGGTGGTGGTCCGAGGTCGTTCATGGGACGCTCCGACGGGGATGGCGGGACAGCGGATGGGCGGCGTGGGGGCTGCGGGACCGCGGGCTGCGGGAGCTCCGCGCGAAGGGCTGATTGACCCCAACGCATGCCACCAACATCACCGCTTCCGCCACCAGAACCGATCCGCTTCCGATGCGCTTCCGGGGGCCCAGGGGTTCGCCGGGGCCCCCCGCGGGGTCAGCTGGTCGTGAGACGTTTCCCGTCGCTGTCGTACACCTGGCCGGTGACGGCGTTCACGCGGTACATGTCGACCGCTCCCGCCTCCTGCGAGGCATCGCCCTTTCCGTCGCTGGGCCACTCCACGTTCACAAGCCAGTTCGGCTGCCAACTACCGTCCTGCTGAACCGCTTTCACGGTGACTGCTTTGGTGTGGAACGCTGCGCCGGCATTTCCATTGGCGCGAAGTTCCGCCGCCACCGCCTTGTTCGCTTCCTTTTCGGCCTGCCCGGCGTCGAGCTTGACCTCAGGAAGTTTCGCCCGGGTCGGGCCGAGGGTGACGTCGATCTGCGACACACGTCCGGACCTGTCGACTTGGACGTCCAGCATCCTGGGCATGAGCACGTTGTCGTGCGTCCATCTCCAGGCGGTGATCCAGCCGAGTTCGGCCTTATCGCCCACGGGGACGTCTGAGTCATGGTCGCGCCCATCGCCCACGGATACTTCTGCTGGGCGTACGACTGTGTGATGCGCGAGGCCGCCGCATCGCTGGACGGGGCTTTCACACCCTCCAGCGGGTATCCCATGACGGTGAGCCGGTCGCTGTTCTCCAGCTGGATGTTCAGGTGCTGCTTGTCCGGCCAGGAGAGGCTGCCGGTGGCGAAGGCTTCGGGGTGTCCCGCTGCACGGCTGTGCAGGTTGAAGATGACGTTGGTGCACGAGGAGTTCCCGCACGGCTGCTCGTACAGCCGCCCGAGCTCATAACGGTCGCCGAACGCCTCTTTCACGGCGGCTTCGACGGCCCGCTTCTGCTCGGAGTCCGCGCCGGCAAGGCTCTGCCGTCGACGTTCGTGAGGTCGAGCATCGGACGCGCGAGTCCTGATCCCAGGAGGAACAGTGCCGCGAAGGCGATCAGCGTCCCCTTCACGCCGGCCTGCCAGACGAGCGAGTGCCGGATCGCGAGGGCGATCGCAGCGATGGCGAGCCCGGCCACCCCTCCGGCCATGGTCATCTCGGCGTCCGAGCTGTCGCATGCGCGCCCGAGGCCGTCGACGGTGGCCTGGGTGAACTCGATTGCCAGCGGCAGCGCGATGACGCCGAACAGGACAGGCAGTGGGCGGCGGACGGCCATGAGGGCGCAGGCGCCGACGGGGACCATCATGGCCAGGTTCCACCACCCGTGCGCGGTGTGGAACGGCTCGGCGAGCTCATGGTTGACGACACATGTGCCGTCGGCCGAGCCCGCGCCCATGAACGTGACACCGAGGACACCGGTCAGTGCGAAGGCGAGTCCGGACCACCATGCGCCGTGCGGGTTCCCCGGTTACGGGCGAGCGTCCACGCCGCGCCGGCGCACAGGAGGCCGATCAGTGTGCACACGGCCAGATAGCCGATGTGGTGCGGGAAGATCGCGGAAAACACGGCGCGCGGTTCCTTGGGTGGTCAGTTCGGGGCGAGCGGGACCGGGGCAGGCCCCGCCCAGGCGGGCGGGGCCTGTGGGACGCTGCGTCAGCAGTGCGAGGTGGGCGTCTGGTACGTGCTGCCGCTGCTCATCAGGCCGATGATGTTCGAGCAGTAGGCGTCGGCACCCAGCGACCAAGAGTGGCTCTTCGTCTGGCCCTTGCTGATGGAGACTGCGCTGGCGTAGTGGCTGGTCCCACTCCGCGAGTAACCGAGCTTGGCGGAGATGGCCGATCCACCCGACTTGTAGTACTGGGTGGACATGACGCCGGACGAACCCTGGTGGACGGTCAGGATGCCGTTGTCCAGGGACGTACAGCGCTCCACGGGCTCGTTGGTGGCGCTGTAGCCGGAGCTGTCGCAGTACGGGGTGGCCGAGGCGCTCGGCGCGCCGAACATGACGGATCCGGTTGCGATGGCAAGGGCGATGAGAGTGGCGTTTACTCTGCGACGCATGAGGTTCCCCCTAGGGTGTAGTGCGCATGCCAATCCGCTCCGATATGCGGAGAGGCAGTGCTTGACGAACGGTCTGGTGATCACTCGATCACGCGCTGCTCGAGCAGTAAAGATCTTTTTACCGTCCCATAGGGATTCTCTGAGCTTCACCTGAGGTTCGACCCGCGAGCGGCGTCGCAGTTGCGCAGGGCAAACGGGCACCTAAGGGCCCGCCGATCGCCTGCGGGCAGCCCACAAACCGCCCGCATCCCACCCCGGTCACCAAAAAAGCCCCCACCGCATCGAAACCGCAGGTGAGGGTCTTGATCAGGCAGCACGGCTACTGCATCTTCCCCTAGGTGTTGTCAGGGATCTTGGGGAACTGGGGCGGGGGTGCAGTTGGTGGTCGTCGTTGCTCGTCATCGACCACTGTCGAGCAGCCTCGGACGGTCCAGGGACGGCCCAGACAGGGATCGCGTGGCCGGCGGAGGCCGCTCGCCATTGTGCGGTGATGCACCCCTCTTCCATGTCCCACCACCCCTTGGCCACACCGTGGTTGAGCAACCGTTGCACCTCGGTGAGATCGGCTGTGGGCGGGACGTCCAGGGCGACCATGCCGAACTTCTCTATGCCCTCGCCGCTGACTCCGAGTTCGCGAAACGCGTTGATCACGCTCTGCCGTGCGGCTGCCGAACCGTCGTCGCGGGACACGATGAGACGGATGGTGCAGTCTTCAGAACGCCCGGATCACCTCACCCGCCCATCACATGCCCTCCTCGTCAGGGTCGGTGGCCAGTCGTCTTCGATCTCGAGCCCAAAGTGCACCTTCACGTAAGGGCCCTCGGGGTTCGTCATGGTTCCCAGGATGCAGAACCCTGACGCGTCGGCCTCACGTGGGTGACGGGTCGCGTCGGTTCAGAACTGGATACGGGTTGGTCCTTGCCCCGGCCGACGGGACGTGCCGCTTCCCGGGTCGGTAGCCGACGCGCTCCGAGCGCACATCAAGCAGTTCCCGTCGGTCGAGATCACCTTGCCCGGCCGCCCGGTGGTCACGTCTTACGGACGTCGCTCAACGAGGAGACGTACCCCGACCTGACGCTCCGCGTGTACGCACACCTCGTGCCGTCCAGCCAGGAGCGCACGCGCAAGGCCGTGGCCTCAGTCTTTGGCGGTGCCGCGAGCACAAGCTTCGAGGACAACGGTTCTTCGTAGACGTGAAGGACTAGTAGAAGGCGCAGGACAACGCTTCATTGAAGTACCAGTTGAAGAGCTCCAGGACTACTCACAGAAAGTTGAGTGTATTAGTTACGCGTGAGAGACTCCGGTAGAAGTAGCTCTAGTTGGTTCTAGTCAGCTCTACTTAGCCCTAGATAGCTTTCAAGAGCTGCGAAAGAGTCCAGTAACGACTGAGGACCCGGATCCGGCGCCAACCAGATCCAGGCCCTCGTGCAGTCAGCGAGCCCGGTCGCGTAGGAGCAGACCGGGCTCGCTGCATGGACAGCGCCCGATCCCGACCGTTCTCGCGCGTGACTCGCTCATCGAGCGATCTGCATCACGCCGGTAGCGACGGTCACGAGTAGACCGACCCCCGCAAGCCAGACCTGCCACTTCTCGGCACCGGTCCACCTACGAGGCTTGCCCTTTTCGAGACTCACCTCTACCACCTCCCCTCTCCTCCGTCCGGCCCGTTTCTCGGGCCGGGGCCTTCGAACTCACGCGCCGGCACGCGGAGTTCAAGGGAGGTTCAGGTAAGGCGCGATCAGCATACCTGTCACACCGACAACGACCGAGGCGCGCGAGCACTCTTGGCACTGGCCCAAAAATGTCTCCCACAGCCCAGAGACGGCCCCAGCACAGCAACGAGGCCCTTACCAGCGAACAAATCGCTGGTAAGGGCCTTGACCGTTCCGGGTTACTTCTTCTTCCCTTGGTTCTTAACCGCCTCAATCGCCGCCGCAGCCGCATCCGGGTCCAGATACGTCCCCCGGCTTCACCGGCTTGAAGGACGCGTCCAGTTCGTATGCAAGCGGGATCCCCGTCGGGATGTTCAGGCCCGCGATGTCCGCGTCCGAGATGCCGTCGAGGTGCTTGACGAGGGCTCGGAGGGGAGTTGCCGTGGGCGGCGACGAGGACCGTGCGGCCGGCGAGGAGGTCGGGGACGATGCCGTCGTACCAGTACGGGAGCATGCGGACGACGACGTCCTTGAGGCACTCCGTGCGCGGGCGCAGCTCCGGCGGGATCGTCGCGTAGCGCGGGTCGTCCGACTGGGAGAACTCCGTGCCGTCCTCGAGGGGCGGCGGCGGGGTGTCGTAGGACCGGCGCCACAGCATGAACTGCTCCTCGCCGAACTCCGCGAGGGTCTGCGCCTTGTCCTTGCCCTGGAGGGCGCCGTAGTGGCGCTCGTTCAGGCGCCAGCTGCGGTGGACCGGGATCCAGTGGCGGTCGGCGGCCTCCAGCGACAGCTGCGCCGTGCGGATCGCGCGCTTCTGGAGGGACGTGTGGACGACGTCGGGGAGCAGGCCGGCGTCCTTGAGCAGCTCACCGCCGCGGACCGCCTCCTTCTCGCCCTTGTCGTTCAGGTTGACGTCCACCCAGCCGGTGAACAGGTTCTTCGCGTTCCACTCGCTCTCGCCGTGGCGGAGGAGGATCAGCTTGTACGGTGCGTCGGCCATGCCTCAGAGCGTAATCCACGCATTCGGGCCCCCGCCTGGCGCCTGCCTCCCGGCCCCACAGTTGACGGCTTCTGTTAATTGAGTGGTCCGCCACGACCTCCCCTTCGTAAGTTGTGCTCGCGGCCGTCGCCGCTTACATGCCAGCTGTCCGACCGTGGGGAACGATCCATGTCACTCGCCGCCCTGAGACGCGCCGCCCGGGAGACCGTCTCCGGCCTGCCCCGCGAGTTCTGGTGGCTGTGGACCAGCACCCTCGTCAACCGCCTCGGCGCGTTCGTCTCGACGTTCATGGCCCTGTACCTGACCCTCGACCGCGGCTACTCCGCGACCTACGCCGGCCTCGTCGCCTCCCTCTACGGCCTCGGCGGCGTCGCCTCGTCGATCGGCGCGGGCGTGCTGACCGACCGCATCGGCCGCCGCCCCACGCTCCTCATCGCGCAGTCGGCGACCGCCGCATCGGTGGCGCTGCTCGGCTTCGTGCACGACCCGGTCGCCATCGCCGCCGTCGCGTGCCTGGTCGGGGCGGCGAGCAACGCGTCCCGCCCGGCGGTGCAGGCGATGATGGCCGACATCGTGCGCCCCGAGGACCGTGTCCGCGCGTTCTCGCTCAACTACTGGGCCATCAACCTCGGGTTCGCCATCTCGTCCATGGCCGCCGGCTTCATCGCCGAGGTCAGCTACCGCGCCGGGTTCCTGCTGGAGGCCGGGATGACGGCGGTCTGCGCGGTCGTCGTGTTCCTGCGGCTGCCGGAGTCCCGGCCCACCGTCGCGGCGGGCACCGGCAAGGGGGCACCGGACGCGGTCGGGCTCGGGACCGTCCTGCGCGACGGGCGGTTCATGAGCGTCGTGGGACTGTCCTTCCTCGTCGCGGTCGTCTTCCAGCAGGGCTCGGTCGGACTGCCGGTCGCGATGGGCGAGGCCGGGTTCACGCCCGCGGACTACGGCACCGCGATCGCCATCAACGGCTTCCTCATCGTCGTCCTGCAGATCCCGGTCACCCGTCTCATCGAACACCGGGACGCCAAGCGGCTGTTGGTGGTCTCGTCGATCCTCGCGGGCTACGGCTTCGGGCTCACCGCGTTCGCCGGCTCGGTCGGTGTCTTCGCCCTCACGGTGTGCGTGTGGACCCTCGGCGAGATGATCAACGCCCCGACCCAGACGGGCCTGGTCGTCCGCCTCTCCCCGGTCCAGGGGCGCGGCCGGTACCAGGGCATGTACACGCTGTCCTGGGCGGTCGCCGCGCTGGTCGCCCCGCTGATGTCGGGTGCCGTCATCGACCACTTCGGCGCGGCGTGGCTGTGGGGATGTGCGCGGCGGTGGGCACGCTGGCGGCGGTGGGCTACGGCGCGCTGATGCGCCGGGTCCCGGCCGCCGTGCCTACGGCCGTGGAGGCACCGGCCGCGGCGAAGCCCGAGGTCAGCGCGGCCTGAGCGGGAACAAGGGGGCTGTGGCTGCCCGGGGTCGGCGCGGCCCGAGCAGGAACAGGAGGGGGTCTACGGGTGCATCCGCGCCCCCTTCACCACCTTGTCCACGCCGTTGCGCGGCCCGTACACCGCCAGCCCCACCACATCGAGCTCGGCCGTGGCGACCGCCCGCACCGCGGCCCGGTTGTCGCGGTCGTTGCCGGTGGTGAAGAGGTCGGAAGTGAAGACCGAGCGGGGCAGGGCGCGGGTCAAGGCCCGCCCGTGGGCCGCCACCAGGACCTCCTTCGTGGCCTCGAAGACCATCACCGGCTGCCGGAACATCGGCAGGTAGCCGACCCCGTCGGCGTCCTCGTACGGCTCCCCGATCACCTCGGGAATCCGCGATCCCAGGCCGCTGACCAGGAACGACGTGACGTTCAGCCGCTGCCAGGGCTCCAGGTCGTCCCGCAGCAGGACGGCGATCTTGGTGTCGAAGCGGACCGGTTCGGCGGCGGCAGCGGTGGCGGTGCCGGCGGTGGTGTCAGTGCTCATACGTCGAGACTGCCGACCGCTCCACGGCTCCGTCTTGTACGTTCTTTGCATGGCCCCGCAACATGGCCCGGGACGGACCGGCCCGTCCCGCCCCGGACAGGAAGTCTCCGCCTGGCGGCCCCGTATCCCCGGTGTCGTCGAGGTCTTCCACGCCCACTTCACCGAGTACGCGTACCCGATGCACGTGCACGACGCGTGGACGCTGCTGATCGTGGACGACGGGGCCGTACGGTACGACCTGGACCGGCACGAGCACGGCACCCCGCACGACACCGTGTCCCTGCTGCCGCCGCACGTCCCGCACAACGGCTCCCCCGCCACCCCGCACGGCTTCCGCAAGCGCGTCCTCTATCTCGACGGCACGCACCTGCCGGACGACCTGATCGGTTCCGCCGTCGACAGTCCCGACCTCCGCGACCCCGAACTCCGGCTGCGGGTGGGCCAGTTGCACACCGCGCTGGACCACCCCGGTGACGAACTGGAGGCGGAGAGCCGCCTGTCGCTCATCGCCGAACGACTGCACGCGCACCTACGGCCGTCCACCGCTGCCACCCCCTTCGCCCCCGCCCTCGCCCGCGACCTCCGCGAACTCCTCGACGAGCGCGTCACCGAGGGCATCGCCCTCGACGAGGCCGCGCGGCTCGTGCACGCCCATCCGGCCCATCTGGTACGGGCGTTCAGCGGCGCCTACGGCATCGCACCGCACCAGTACCTGATGTCCCGCCGCGTCGACCACGCCCGCCGCCTCCTCCTGGAGGGCCGACCGCCGGGCGAGGTGGCCACCGCGACCGGGTTCTACGACCAGTCCCATCTCACCCGCCACTTCCGGAAGTTGGTCGGAGTCACACCGGGACGCTATTCACGCGACCGGGGTCGGCACGGTCACTAGATTCCGCGCATGGACCGGCACGAGTGGCACGACGCCTACCACTCCCCGACTCTGCCGGACCAGCACGCCGAACGCGTCCTCGACCGCTGCACCGCCCTGCGCCGCACCTGACCTACAGCCGCCGCTGCGCCTCGTACAGGTTCCGCGGCCGTACGACATCGGTCGTGCCGTAGAGCTCAAGGCGCGTGTGCAGGTCGCCGGTGAAGTCGGGGACGTCGATCTGGTCGAACTCGGTGACCGTGTTGAGGCCCACCGTGGCGCTGTACGGGGCGAGTTGGTCGAGCTTCATCAGCCCGGCGCGGCCGTTGGTGACGCGGATGTTCCAGTGGGTGAAGCGGGCGCCGAAGAGCGGTCCGGCGTTCGCGTCACCGCCGTGGCGGCCGTCGTTGTTCACCGTGATGTCGGTGCGGACGTTGGCGAAGGGCAGGCCGCGGTGGCTGTCGAAGGTGCCCATGCGCATGTCGCCGCGCGACCAGACGTTGTACGACGACAGGCCCTCGACGTTGATGCCGTGGAGCTGGGTGTTGGCGGGGGCCGGGACCGTGCGCTGCTCGATGGTGAAGTCCTCGACGAGGTTGTCGTGCGAGCCCTCGCGGCAGAAGTAGGGGTGGTGGGAGCCGCGGCCCGCCACCGTCGTACGGCGCAGGGTGCAGGCGGAAGCCGCCACCAGGCCGAAGCCGTTGTCGACGTGCCGGACCGTCACGTCGTCGACCCAGCAGTCGTAGGCGCATTGGAGGACGACTCCGTTGTAGCCCTTGTCGAGGAGGTGCGGCTGCTGCGGGGTCTCCACGGCCTCCAGGGTGAGCCCTTCGACCCCGGACCCTGTCAACTCCTCCACGTGAGTGGTGAGTTGGGGGTTCCACTCGGGGCGGAGGTCGAGGGGCAGCGGGCGTTCGAGGGTGACCTTGCGGCCGTGGACGTGGGCGACGCGGACGGGCCATTCGTAGGGGACGTACGACAGGAGCTTCGTCTTGTCGTCCCAGTAGTACGCCTCGGGGCCGGGGCCGCCGCCCGCCATGTGCTTCAGGAGAGTGTGGCCGGAGTCGTCGGAGAGGCGGAGCAACACCAGCCTGCCCGGCCGCAGTTGGGAGGCGTCCGCCACGGTCACCGTCCACGTGCCCTGCCGGGCGGGTTCGACGGTCGTCAACTGCTGCCATTCGTCACGCTTGTTGCCGGTCCAGCCTTCGAAGGGCCAGGCCTTCGCCCGGATCGCGGCGACCAGGGAGTCCCAACGGGCCGTCGGGGCAAGCCAGATGAGGCCGCCGGCCCAGGACCAGGACGACTTGTCGCCGCCGTAGCGGGAGCCGTAGACGCCGATCAGTTCGGTCAGGTTCCGCGTCGCGTAGAGCTTCGTACGGCCGCTGCCGGCACCCCGCAGGACGACCCCGGGTGGCCGACCCGGATCACGTCGTCGATGCGGAAGGTGCCGGGCGGGATGAGGACCGTGCCACCGCCGGCCCTGCCGGCAGCGGCGATGGCACGGTTGATCGCGGGGGCGGAGTCGGTCACGCCGTCCTCCCCAGCCTCGACTTCGCTCGACCGGGGGCACCCCATCGGCGCCGTAGCGGCGGACGTCGAAGACGAGGGGGCGCCGGGGGTGGCGTCGGGCGCCCGCTCCGCCGATGTACGGGATCTGCGGGTGGGTGTAGGGGGTGCGGGTGAACTCCCGCCAGAGGGACGGGACTTGGGTGGCGGTGGCCGCTCGGGCCGTGCCGGTCGCCGCGCCCAGCGCCACGGCTGTCGCGGTGCCGAGCAGGGCTCGTCTGGTGAAGCGGGCATTGCTCATGTCCGTACGCCCTTCCATGCAGCTCTTCATGGATGTGAACGACGTTCAGATCTGCGTCAGCCGTGAGCATGCCACGGAGGCGCGAAGCAACGGAAGATGCCGAACAGAGGGAAGTGAGCCGGGATCAGTCGGTCGGCTCGGTCGGCCGCTGGGTCAGGTGTGTGAACGCGTCCAGGTTCCGCGTCGACTCGCCCCGCGACACCCGCCACGCGTACTCCTTGCGGATCGCGGTGGCGAAGCCCAGTTCCAGGAGGGTGTTGAAACTGCCGTCGGCGGCCTCCAGGACCTGGCCGAGGAGACGGTCGATCTCGGCGTCGGTGACGGCGGACAGCGGCAGTCGCCCGGTGACGTACACGTCACCGAGCCGGTCTACGGCGTAACTCACGCCGTACAGCTTGAGGTTGCGCTCCAGGAGCCAGCGGTGGACGGCCGTCTCGTTCTCGTCCGGGTGGCGGACGACGAAGGCGTTGAGCGAGAGGGAGTGGCGGCCGACGAGGAGCGAGACCGTCGTCGACAGCTTGCGGGTGCCGGGGAGTTGGACGACGAACGTGCCCGACTCCGGGCTCTCCCAGTCGAGTTCGGCTCCCTTGAGGAAACCCTCGATGACCTGCGCCGCCCGTTCCTGGTCCGCTGCCGACTCACCCATGGTGCGAGCGTACGTGACGGCGGTGGGCCTGTGCCGCGGCCGTGTAGACGTCGGCCGTCGCGGCGGCGGCCGTGTCCCAGCCGAAGCACTGCGCGTGCCGGGCGGCGGCCTCGCCCATGCGGGGCGCGCGCGCCGGGTCGTCGGCGAGGTCGCACAGCACGCGCGCGTAGGCGGCCGGGTCGTGGCCCTTGATCAGGAAGCCGGTCTCACCGTCGCGCACGGCGACCGGGAGGCCACCGACGGAGGCCGCGAGCACCGGCGTACCGGCCGCCTGCGCCTCTATGGCGACCAGCCCGAAGGACTCGCTGTACGACGGCATGACCAGCACGGACGCGGCGCGGAACCAGTCCGCGAGCTGCTCCTGCCCGACCGGCGGCCGGAACCGTACGACGTCCGCGATGCCGAGTCGCGCGGCGAGCTTCTGCAGGCCCTCCGGCTTGGCGAGGCCGCTGCCGCTGGGGCCGCCGACGATCGGGACGACGATGTTCGAGCGCAGCTCGGGCCGCTCGTCGAGGAGCACGGCGACCGCGCGCAGCAGCACGTCAGGGGCCTTCAGGGGCTGGATGCGGCCGGCGAAGAGCGGGATCAGGGCGTCCTGGGGGAGTCCGAGGCGGGCGCGGGCGGCGGCGCGGCCGTCCGCCGGGCGGAAGCGGTCGAGATTGACGCCCGGGTGCACGACGGCGACCTTGGCGGGGTCGGCGGAGTAGTGCCGTACGAGTTCGTCGGCCTCTTCGGCGGTGTTGGCGATCAGCCGGTCCGCGGCCTCGACGATCTGGGTCTCGCCGATGACGCGGGCGGCGGGTTCGGGGGTGTCGCCGTCGGCCAGGTTGGCGTTCTTGACCTTGGCCATCGTGTGCATCGCGTGGACGAGGGGACGCCCCAGCGCTGGGCGGCGAGCCAGCCGACGTGGCCGGAGAGCCAGTAGTGCGAGTGGACGAGGTCGTAGTAACCGGGGCGGTGGCCGGCCCACGCCTGCATCACTCCGTGCGTGAACGCGCAGAGCTGGGCGGGGAGTTCTTCCTTGGCGAGGCCTTCGTACGGGCCCGCGTCGACGTGCCGCACGAGGACGCCGGGGGCGAGTTCGACGGTCGGGGGAGGGCGGCGGTGGTGGCCCGGGTGAAGATCTCCACCTCGATGTTGATCGCGGCGAGGCGCTGCGCGAGCTCCACGATGTAGACGTTCATGCCGCCCGCGTCGCCCGTGCCGGGCTGGTGCAGCGGTGAGGTGTGCACGGAGAGCATGGCGACCCGGCGCGGCCTGCGGTGCAGCCGCAACCGCGCCGACGAGGCCGCGGAACGGCGCCCGAGCCTGCTCCCGTACTGGCTCACGTGGCGTTCCTCCTCGCTGCGGGCATGCCTGAGGGAGGGCGTGGGGTCCCTCCAGGTGTCTGCAACGCCGGGGGCGGGGGGTCGCATTCCGGGGGCGACGGATTTTGCCGAGACGTTGCCGGGGGTCGGGCAACTGTTCGAGGGGGTGAGGCGTTGGGGGCCAGGGGCCTCGGGTTGTGTGCGGGGTGCGGGTGGGTTGTGGGACGGGTTGGGGGTGGGGGTTCGGTTGTGTGCGGGGTGCGGGCCCGGTGGGGGCTGGTCGCGCAGTTCCCCGCGCCCCTTAGGGGTTGGGGTGGGCCGGGGTTTGCCTGTCTGGGTGGTCGGCGCGGCTAGCCCGTGACCCGGACCCGCGCCATCACTCCGACCTGAACGGACGCGGCAAGCCCACGACCAGACCAGCGCGCAGCACTACGACCCGAGCGAGCACGGCAAGCCCACCACCAGGTCGGCGCGCCATGCTCATGACCATGGCGTGACCATTCGTAGAGCTGTCATCGACCACCCCTTCGCCACGTCTTGACCCTCGGCGCCGCAACCCTGGCAGGGGGCTCACAGGTCTTGTTAGCGCGTCCGACCCCGGGCTCCCCAACGTAAGGACAAACGTGTCCCTCTCCCCCGCGCCGCCGGAGCGGCCCGCGTCATCGGTACCTCGGTCGCCGCGGTCGCGCTCTCCGTCGCCGCGTCGCACACCGCGCTCGCGTGCAGCATCGGCGACTTCACCGCGACCGCCCTCTGCGACGCCCACGACAACGGCGTCATCCGCGTCACGGACAAGGACGCGAGCGGCACCCCGGCCAAGATCAGCCTGTACCTCCAGCTGAGCATGCCCGGCGGGGAACGGTGGTCCGACACCCAGACCATCGAGCACCCCACCGCGGAAGGCACCAGCGTCGACCTCAACCCGCAGGGCTGGTACCCCGGCGTCTCCTACCGCGTCCACGTCCAGGCCGGCGACCAGGTCGACGCCGACATCACCCCGCTGGTGGTCATCCCGGACGTGACGTGCGGGGCGGCGGCATCGGCCTCGGCGTCCGTATCCGCCGAGCCGTCGACGTCCTCGACACCGTCCCCCGCCTCTTCTACGACCCCGAGCGCCACCCCCACCTCATCCCCGTCCTCCACCGCGAGCAGCAGCCCGGTACCCGCGGCAAGCAGCGCCCCCTCCCCGGCGGGCGGCGGCACCCACCTCGCCGACACCGGCGCGAGCAACGGCACCACGGCATTCGCGGGCACCGCGGCGGCCCTGGTTGTCGGGGGCGGCGGCATCGTCATCGCCCTGCGCCGGAGGACGACCACACGCAGTTCACGCTGATCGGCTGAGGGCGGACGAGCCTGGTTCGTGACGTGAGTCCGATCGGGGGCCGTGCTGATCACCGGCGGCGGCACGGCCTGGTTCACGCCGACCCCCAGACAGGCAAACCCCTAAGGGGCGCGGGGAACTGCGCGACAAGCCCCCACCGGGCCCGCACCCCGCACACAACCGAACCCCCACCCCCAACCCGGCCAGCCCCCTCCGCGGCACCCCCACACCCACCCCGCATACCCTCGTACCCATGAAAGCCCGCGCAGCGACCGCCCCATAGGAACGGCGACGCGCGGCACCACCAACCCCAACCGCCTGCGCCGCATGGACCGCTGGATCGCGGCCACGCACGGCGCCGAGCTGCGCCGGACCGCCACCCCCCGTCGCCGTGGACCTCGGCTACGGCGCCGCCCCCTGGACCGCCGTAGAACTCCTGGCGCGCCTGCGAACCGTCGCCCCGCACACCCACGTGGTCGGCATCGAGATCGACCCCGTACGGGTCGCCGCCGCGCAACCCTATGAGCGCGACGGCCTCACCTTCCGGCACGGCGGGTTCGAGATCCCGCTCGCGCAGCGCCCGGCACTGATCCGCGCGGCCAACGTCCTGCGGCAGTACGACGAGGCCCAGGTCGCCGAGGTGTGGGCGCACCTGTGCGGACGGCTCGCGCCGGCGGCGGACGGCTCCCGTGGCGGGCTCCTCGTCGAGGGACCTGCGACGAGATCGGGCGACGGCACGTATGGGTCGCGCTCGGACCGGAGGGACCCCGCACGGTCACCTTCGCGGCCCGGCTCGGTTCCCTGGAACGGCCGTCCGACCTCGCCGAACGCCTCCCCAAGGCCCTCATCCACCGCAACGTCCCCGGCGAACCGGTGCACGCCTTCCTCCGCGACTTCGACCGCGCCTGGGCCGCCGCGGCCCCCTACGCCTCCTACGGCGCCCGACAGCGCTGGATCCGCGCGGTACGGGACCTCACCGCGGACTGGCCGGTGACGGACGGACCGGTGCGCTGGCGGCAGGGCGAAGTGACCGTGTCCTGGGGGCGTTGGCGCCACGCGGGTGAATCCGGTTGCGGGTGGGGTGCGTGGGGAACGATCCCCGGCGGCCGTACGTCCCACGAACGGGGAGATCGTCACCGGGCGTGACCTGGAAGGAAAGGAGAGAAGTACGGGAAGTACTACCTCTGTCGTTTTCTGTAGGGACATGGCACGATCCCCCAGGCGTCCGTAAGTTACTGACGGGCAATCAGATTGCGGTCACAGGCGGCTGACGTGGATGTGGGGGCAGGGGATGAGCACGGGGACGGACAGGGGCACGGCCAGGCGGGTCCTGATCACCACGGCCGTGGCGGTCGTCTGCGCGGTCACCGTACTCGCGGCACCCGGCACCGCGTTCGCGAGCCCGGCACCCACGCCGACACCCTCGGCGACCCCGTCCGCGTCCTCAACGCCCGTGAGCACCAAGGACCTTGAGGCCGTACGCACCAAGCTCGACGCCCTCTACCACGACGCCTCCGTCGCCACCGACGCCTACAACGCGGCGGAGGAGCGGACGAAGAAGCAGTCCGCGGAGATCGTCGAGCTGGCCAAGAAGATCGTCAAGGGCCAGGAGAAACTGGACGAGTTGAAGGACCGCGCCGGCGCCGCGGCCCGCTCGCAGTACCGCACGGGCGGCATCCCGGACGAGGCGCAGCTGCTGCTGAGCGACAACCCGCAGGCGTTCCTGGACGGTACGGGCCGGGTGCTCCAGGGCCAGCGCGCCACAAAGGGCCTGATCGCCGAACTGACCCGCACCCAGCAGGACTTGAAGCAGTACACCGCCGACGCCTCCGCCCAGTGGCAGCAGTTGGAGAAGAACCGCCAGGCCAAGGCCACCGCCAAGAAGAAGATCACGACCCAGATCGCGGCGGCCGAGAAGCTCGAGTCCCAGCTGGAGAAGCGGGAGAAGGAGCGGCTGGCCAAGCTGGAGCAGCAGGCCGCCCTGAAGGCGCAGACCGCGTGGCTCGACTCCGGCGCCCTCAAGGACGCCACCGGCAAGGCGACCTCGGCGGGCAAGGCCGCGGTGGCGTACGCGACGGCCCAGCTCGGCAAGCCGTACGAATGGGGCGCCGAGGGCCCGTCGACCTACGACTGCTCGGGGCTGACCTCGCAGGCCTGGGCGAGCGCGGGCGACCCGATCCCGCGCACCTCGCAGGAGCAGTGGAAGCAGCTCCCGCACGTCGCCGTGAAGGACATGCGCCCCGGCGACCTCATCATCTACTTCCACGACGCCAGCCATGTCGCCATGTACATCGGGGACGGCGCGATCATCCACGCCCCGCGACCGGGGCGGACGGTGACCGTCGCGGGGGCGGGCTCCATGCCGATATTGGGTGTTGTGCGCCCGGATGCGTAATACGTCCCATCAATGGCCGTACGCCGGCCGGTGACCGGGGCCACGTGACCCAGCGCACGCACCCCCGCACCAAACCCCCACCCGGCGTGACCTTCGTCATCCCGAGGTAAGAGCCGCCTCGCCCAACTCCCGTACGGAACACGGCATATGACAGTGGCCGCCTGCCAGGCGACCTGTCTCACACCATTCCTTTACTGCGCCCACTACCGCTATGGTCCCCGTCGGTGGGTCGAGGTCCCTCGCCCCGCCGTGCCCTCGGGGGAGGGAAGGAACCAGGACGATGCCCGCACCCATACCGCGGCAGAGAGCGATCCCGGCCGCGGAAAGTGGTCAGGCGCCGGCCGAGCCCGCGATCGGCGGACCCTTCGGAGACCGTTCCGGAGGCGTCACCGGCGACAGCTCAGGCGACAGGCCCGGCGGCAGCTCCACGACCGTGTCCGGACCCGTTTCCGGCGACGTGGACGCCCCGCGCCCGCAGGACACGACCGGCGAGGCCACGGCCGACGGCGCCGATACCGGCGAGAAGGCCGACCCGGCCGAGGCCGCGCCCCGCGCTGCCCACGCCCACGCCACCCCCGCCGGCCACCTCACCCTGCTGATGATCGAGGACGACCCCGGCGGCTCGCCTGTCGTGCCCGAGCTGCTCGACCCGACCGGCAAACCGATCCGGGTCCGCACCGCCCGCAACCTCACCGAGGCCGAGCGGCTGCTCACCGACGACGTGCACTGCATCCTGCTCGACCTCGCGCTGCCCGCCCCGGCCCGCGCGGCGGACGGCACCGACGACGAGCTCGCCGTACTCAAGCACGTACTGCGGCTCGCCCCGCACCACGCCGTCCTCGCCCTCACCGCGTCCGGCGACACCGAGCGCGGCGCCGAGGCGGTCCGCGTGGGCGCCCAGGACTACCTCTTCCGCGACGAACTCGACGGCCGGCTGCTCAGCCGCGCCATCCGCTACGCCGTGGAGCGCAAGCGCTCGGACCGCGCCGGAGCGCAAGCTCACCGAGTCCAAGCTGCGCGCCCAGGAGAACGCCCGCCTCGAACGCGGCCTGCTGCCCACCCCCTCCTGGAGGGCTCCCCGCTCCGCTTCGCCGCCCGCTACCGCCCCGGCCGCTCCCGCGCGCTCCTCGGCGGCGACTTCTACGACACCGTGCGCACCCCCGACGGGACCGTGCACGCGATGATCGGTGACGTCTGCGGCCACGGCCCCGACGAGGCCGCGCTCGGCGTCGAACTCCGCATCGCCTGGCGGGCGTTGACCCTGGCGGGCCTCTGCGGCGACCAGTTGCTCGGCACACTGCAGCAGGTCCTGGAGCACGAGCGCTCCGACGACGAGATCTTCGCGACGCTCTGCACGGTCGACATCGCCCCCGACGGCCGCCGCGCGGGCCTCTGCCTGGCCGGCCACCCGTCCCCGCTGCTCGCCCGCCCCGGCCGCCCGGCCGAACTCCTCCCCTTCGACAACAACGGCCCCGCCCTCGGCCTGCTCCCCGGTGCCCGCTGGCCCCGGATGCAGGTCGAGCTGGGCGCGGAGTGGAGTCTGATGCTCTACACCGACGGTCTGATCGAGGGCCGGGTCGGTGAGGGCCGCCGTGAACGGCTCGGCCAGGAGGGCATGGTGGCCATGGTCCGGCGCCAGCTCGCCGAGGGACTGCGGGGCGAGGAACTGCTCCGGGCCGCGGTCAACGAGGTCCGCGACCTCAACGGCGGCGAGCTGACGGACGACGTGGCGGTGCTGATGCTGGACCGGACGCCGTAGCTCCGCAGCGAGCGGGGCGGGCGGGTCGAGCGGGGCGACTGGTCGGTGCGGTGGTCGCCGTACGGCTTCAGCGGCCGCCGTTGTACGGGCCGTACGGGCCGTCGCTGCTGGAGCCGCCTCTGCGGCTGCGGCCGCCGCCGGGCAGGCCGCGGAGGGCCGGGCGGACGTCGACCATGTACACGATGGTCGCGACGAGGCCGATGATCGGCAGGAACGACAGGATGTTGAAGATGAGGTTCACCACGAAGGCGAGCCCCAGGATGATCAGCCAGAACGGCTTGGTCTTCTTGTCCGCCGCGCGATAGGCGTCCTCACGACGCGTGGCCGCGTCGACGAGCGCGAAGCCGCTGAAAACGATCAGGGCGACACTCAACAGCCACATGAACCCCGCGAAGCCCTGCATCAGCACTACGTCCACCACCCGACTCGGCCAGTTCCTGTGCGGTCACCGTACCGGCAACCGGATTCCCGCTACCCGAAGAACGGGCCGGACACTCATGGAGTGCCCGACCCGTTACCGATCACCCGTACGTGTTACTTCGCGGGCGGCGTGGTCTTCTTCGCGGTGGTGGTCTTGCGGGCCGGGGCCTTCTTCGCGGCGGGCTTCTTCGCCGGGGCGGCCGGGGCCGGGGTCTCGGCCTTCACCACGACGGGCTCGGCCACCGGCGCCACGACGGGCTTCGGGTCGGGCTCGACCGCGACGGCCAGCTCCTCGATCTCGTCGGCCGCCTCGCCGCGCCAGGTCCTCACGGCCTGCTCGCCGTGCTCGGCGACCTTCTCGTACGCCTCGCGCGCCTTGACCGCGTACTCGGCGGCGACGCCGACCCCGCGCAGCGCGAAGTCCTGGGCGGACTCGCCGAACTTCTTCAGGTCGGCGTCGAGGTTGCTGCTGAGCTTCTTGAAGTCACCGTCGAGGCTGGTGATGAACTCGTTGACCTTGGTCTGGAAGGTCTCCTGCGCCTCCTTGGCCTTGGCACCGGCCTCCTTGGCACGGGCGGCGGCCTTCTCCTGCACGGCCTTCGGGTCGGTGCCGCGCACGGCGTCGATCCGGGCAGGCGCCTCGGCCCGCAACTGCTCGACCAGGCCGGGAACCTTCTTGGCCTGCTGGAGCGCGAGGTCGGCGGTGCCGGCCGCGAAGTAGAGGGGCGTGGGGTCGCTCAGGGTCTTGCGCAGGTCATCGGTGATGGCCATGGTGATGGACCTCCCGGTCGCTATCAGCTGAGGGTTTTGTGTTGTGTACGTCCGCGGGTCAACCGGCGGTCTCCTGCGGCCCGGTGTGGTCTGCACCGTCGCCGCCCTCACCGCTGTCGCCCCGTCTCGCCGTGCGCTCCGGCGGTTCGGCACCGCTGCCGTCGGCCACACCGAGGCCTGGACCGGGGTCCATGCCGTCGCTCGCCTCGGCGATCTCGAACCCGTTCTCCTTGCGGAAGGACTCGTAGATCTGAAGCAGCACCTGCTTCTGCCGTTCGGTGAGCGTGGGATCGGCGAGGATGACGGCACGCGTCTCGACCTCGTCCCGGTCCCGCTCGGCGTCGAGGATGCCGGCCCGCACGTACAGCGTCTCGGCGGAGATCCGCAGCGCCTTGGCGACCTGCTGCAACACCTCCGCGCTCGGCTTGCGCAGCCCGCGCTCGATCTGGCTCAGATACGGATTCGACACCCCGGCGGCATCGGCGAGTTGCCGCAGAGACAGCTGCGCGGTGCGCCGCTGCTCACGCAGATACTCCCGAGATTGCCGACGTTGAGCGTTGCCATGCCTCCACCTTGCCTCACCCTCGCTAACTATTGCAAGCACCCGCTTGCAAAAGTGCGCCATGCCACTCGGGGTGGGCGGCGGGGGTCGTAGCGGCACCTGTCCGTTCTCAGTGGACGTGATGGTCCGACCTCGGCGGACGTGACCCTCCGAGCGGCTGGCCGCTCTCACTCCAGTGGCTGGTCAGAGGCCCTTCGGAGCAAAATCCGCGTGCGGACGAGCAGGGTCGCACTCATATACTCGTGCGAGCTCAGGGAGGGAAGGGGAGACAGTGAAGCTTGCTGAGGCACTGGCGGAACGTGCGGAAGCGACGCGCCGTGTAGAGCAGTTGCGAGCGCGCGTCGTCAGCAGTGCGCGGTACCAGGAGGGGGAGGTGCCCGCCGAGGACGCGGCCCAGTTGTTGGCCGAGGCCGGTGAGGTGCTGAGCGCTCTGGAAACGTTGATCCGGCGGATCAACCGGACCAACGCCACCGTGGAGTGGGTCCCGACGGCACGCTGACCGATGCCCTCGCCCGCCGGGATGTCCTGCGCTTGCGTCACTCCCTGGTCACCGCGGCGGCGGACGCGGCGGCGGGCAGCGGCGAGCGGGGATACGGCCGGCAACTCCGATCCGAGCTGATGATGCTCTCCGCCCTTCCGGTCGCGGAACTGCGCGGTCAGGCGGATGTTCTCGCGCGGGAGATCCGCGAGGTCGATGTGCGCATCCAGCGCACGAACTGGGAGGTGGACCTGCTGGACTGAGCAGTCCGGCGGGCGGGGGACGAGCGATGTGGAGCAGGTAGCAGCTTCGGAGGCGGGCACACACCGAGGGCCGGCGGTTTCCCGGCCCACGCCTGGCGCGTGAAGAGCAACGCGGGGTTCGACTCCCCATCAACAGTGCAGCTCAGCACGGCGTACAGGTGAAGGTGCACATCGCACAGCACATCACCACGTGCAGATCCGAAGCGGTGAGGGCGGGTTCGGGGCTTTCCACATCGCAGCACCAGGGACGACGGCGATCCGAGGGGAGGGGGCATGCGCGCCTCCTCGAGCCAGGTCTTTGGGGAACGGGCAGCGGCAAACGTCCCGTGTTGATGCCACGTATATGCTCGCCGCCGTGTGCCGTCGGCCGGGTGCGCGCGCGTCGGTCGTGCTCAACTCGGGCCGGTGCAGCCGTGGTCACGGGTGGGACGCGCGGGGCGCGGATGGTAGGAGCCCGCCGATGGGGAACGGAGCGCGGGGAGGGTGCGTATGTGGACCGGCGTGATCGGGTCCTCGGCTGGTCCCGGGCGGCGGCGGATCTTCGAGCGTGGTGACGTGGTCGGCGCGGGTGCGCTGATCGCCTGTGTGGTGGTCTCGGTGATCGCGGCCGACGGGACGGGGTTGAAGGTCGTCGTCGCCGTGCTCGGGCTCTGCGCGGAGCTGGGCATGGTGCTCAGCGGCCGGGCCCTGCCGACGCCGCTGACCTGGTTCGGGGTCGCGCTGACCATCGGGACCGGCTTCGCCATCATGGCTCTCGTGCCCGCCGGACTCGGCGAGGTTCCCGTGCTGGCCGCCGCCGCCGTGCTGCCGATGTGCATTCCGGCCGGGCCGGTGCGCAACGCCTGCGTCGCGCTGCTCGCGGTCGGCTTCGGCGTCGCGGTCATGGTGATCTTCGGCAGCGTGGCCGGCCTGCTGTCGGCGGTCGGCGTGTGGCTGCTCGCCGACCGTTCGATCGAGCACGCCGCGCTCCAGGCCGAGCGGGACCGCGCGGTCGCGCTGCTGGCCGAGGTGGAGGCGTCCCGCGCGTCCCGGCAGGAGGCCGCGGCCCTCGAGGAGCGCAGGCGGATCGCCCACGAGATGCACGACGTGCTCGCGCACAGCCTCGCCGGACTGTCCATGCAGTTGCAGGCGGTCAGGGCAATCGCGCGGCGCGACGGTGCTCCGGCGACGCTGACCGAGCCGCTCGACCGAGCCGCCGAACTCGCGCGCGACGGAGTGCAGGAGGCCCGCGCGGCGGTGGGTGCGCTGCGTTCCGTACCGCTTCGGGGCGTGGCCGATGTCGACGGCCTGACCAGGGGTTTCCCGGGCGAGGCGCGACTGCGCGTCAGCGGTCGGCCAGGTCGGCTCACGCCCGAGGCCGGGCACGCGGTGTACCGCGCGGTGCAGGAGGCCATGACGAACGCGGCACGGTACGCGACCGGCAGCGCCATCGACGTGGACCTGGTGTGGGAGGGCTCCGAACTGCGTGCCGTCGTACGGGACCATGGGCTGCCGGCCGGTCGCGGCCCGTCGGGCGTGCAGGGCAGCGGCACGGGGCTGCGCGGCATGGCCGAGCGGATCGAGGCGGTCGGCGGCTCGGTGACCGCAGGACCCGCGCCCGAGGGACCGGGGTGGCGGATCGCGCTCCGGGTGCCGGTCGTGGAGGACAGCGGCGCCGCGGAACGCACCGCGGAAGGCACGGCTCCCGAGGATGGTGCCGCAGCGGGCGGCGCTGTCGTAGGCGGCACTGTCGTAGGCGGCGCTGTCCTAGGCGGCGCTGTCCTAGGCGGCACTGGCACAGCCGGCACTGGCACAGCCGGCGCTGACTCCGGCGGCACTGACTCCGGCGGCATGACGGCGGACGGGAAGGCGGACGCGTGACGATTCGGGTGCTGGTCGCGGACGACCAGGCGGTGGTGCGGGACGGGGTCGTGCTGCTGCTGACCTCGGCCGCGGACATCGAGGTGGTCGGGCAGGCCGGCGACGGCAACGAGGCGGTACGACTCGCCGTGGCGGAGCGGCCCGACGTCGCCCTCGTCGACCTGCGGATGCCCGGGCTCGACGGCGCGCAGGTGACGGCCGAGATACTGGCGGCGGGCCTCGGGACCCAGGTGCTGATCCTGACGACGTTCGCCGACGACGACGCGGTGATGCCCGCGCTGCGGGCCGGTGCGCTCGGCTATTTGACCAAGGACGCGACCGGCGAGGCGGTGCTCACCGCGGTCCGGGACGTGGCGGCCGGCCGGACCGTCCTCGACCCGGCCGTGCAACGGCGGCTCGTGCAGCTCGTCGTGACGGAGCCCACGGCGCCCGCCGCCGCGCCCGCGTCCTCACCGGCGGCGCTTCCGCCCGAGGCCGAGGGGCTGACCAGGCGGGAGGTCGACGTCGTACGGCTCTTGGCAAAAGGGCTGAACAACCGGCAGGTGGCGCGCGAGATGGTCGTCAGCCTGGCCACGGTGAAGACGCACCTCAACCACGTCCTGGCCAAGCTGGCGCTGGAGGATCGCGGCGCGCTGATCGCCTGGGCCTGGCGCTTCGGTCTGGTGGACAACACCGAGCAGTGACGGCGGGGATCTCAACCCGGGTTACACCCTGGGTTGAAGGAGTTCGGGGCGCGTCGGCGGAAGCTCAGAGACATGACAACCACCGACTGGTTCATCGACATCGCGCTCCTGCTCATCGTCCTCCGCCAGTTGCGCGAGGAGCGGCTCACCACCCGCACCATCCTGCTCCCGCTCGGCATGATCGCCTGGGCCGCGAGCAACTACCTGACCGACATCCCGACCGCCGGCAACGACGTACCGCTGGCCGCGATCTTCGCGGTCACCGGGGTCGTCCTCGGCCTCGCCGGCGGTCTGCTCACCCGCGTCCGACACGCCGACGGGCACGTGCTGATCAAGGCCACCCGCAGCGCCGCCGCACTCTGGATCATCAGCATGGGCTTCCGGCTGGGCTTCGCGGTGTGGTCCACGCACCCTCCGGCACCGCGCACCTGACCAGCTTCTCCGCCGCGCACGACATCACCGGCGGGCAGGCCTGGGTCGTCGCCCTGCTGCTGATGGCAGTCGGAGAGGTCGTCGTCCGCCTGGGCACGATCATCGTCCGCGGCCAGCTGCTCCAGGCACGGGTCAACCGCGAGGCGAAGCGGACGGCATCCCGGCCGGGTGTCTACGCCTGAGTCCAGGCAATAGCCCGCGGTACGACGCTCATCCAGCGCAACAGCCTGCGACGCGGCGCCCGACCCGCACACCGAACCCACAGCGCGCCTCGCTCCACACCCCCACCCACCTCGCTCGACACCCCACCCGCACCTGATCACCCCGGAGGTCCCCATGTCCGCATCGCACCGCACACCGCGTGCCCTCACCCTGCCCCGGCTGGCCGTGGCCGCCGCCACAGTGGCCCTCGCGGCGGTCGCCTGTTCGTCCGGCGGCGGGCACGCGACCGGCGCTTCGAGCACTTCGAGTACTTCCAGCACATCGAGCAGCAAGCCGAGCACGCGGGCCACGGCCACGGCCATGACCGCCACCACCGCGGCGTCGGCCACCGTCCCGCACTCCGCTCCGAGCGGGAAGGGCGCGTTCCTCGGACCGGTACGCCAGGTCCCGGTCGACGGCATCAAGATCGGCTACCGCCAGTTCGGCTCGGGTCCCGACCTCGTCATGGTCATGGGCGACACGGGCACCATGAGCGACTGGACGGTCGACCTGCTGAGCCGGCTCGCCCGGCACTACCACGTCACGATCTTCGACAACCGAGGTGTCGGCTACACGACCGACGACACCTCGGTTCCGGACACCATCCCGCTCATGGCCGACGACACCGTCGGTCTGATCAAGGCGCTGGGTCTACGACACCCCGCGCTGCTCGGCTGGTCGATGGGCGGCGAGATCGGCCTGACCGTCGCCGCGCTCCACCCGGGTGCGATCAGCGCGCTCGTGAGCTCCGGGGGCGACCTCGGCGGCAGCGAGGCCATCAACACGCCGGCCGCCGTGGCCAAGGAGCTCAACAGCCCCGAGACCACGGGCCCTCAGATGATGGACCTGCTCTTCCCCGCCGACGCCACCGGCGCGCGGGCCGCGTACATCGAGCAACTCGGCCTGATCCCGCCGGAAAAAGTCGGCGACGAGACGCTGCTGCGCCAGTACCAGGCCGGGCAGGCCTACGAGTCCTTCGAGGGCACCTGGAACAAGCTCCCCGACAGCACCATCCCAATGCTGATCACCAACGGCTCCCTCGACAGGATCACCCCGCCCGGGAACGCGAGCATCATCACCCACCGGGCCAAGCACGCCAAGCGGGTCATGTTCCCCGACGCCGGCCACGCGATGCTGGTCCAGGACGCCGGCCGGTTCGTCTCCCTGGTGACCCGGTTCACCAGGGCGTCGGGCGTCGCCTAGCAACAGCCGTCCCCGCCTCCGGGGTCTCCGCGGACAGCAGTCCGCGTCAGCGGGAGGGATCGTCGGCGGCACTCCGGTGAGGCCTGAGGCCGTCCATGAGGAGGTCGAGCAGGCGGCGGCTCTGGTCGGGGTCGCCGGAGCGGGGGGCGACGGCGAGCATGGCGAGGATGCCGGCGGAGACGTCCCCGGGGCGGACGTCGGCCCGGATGTCCCCGGCGGCGGCGCCCGCTTCGAGGATCGTGGCAATGGCCGCGAGGAGTTCCTGGCGGGTGTGCGCGAGGGAGATCGCGCCGGCGTCGATCATGGCGAGCAGGGTGTCGGTCATGCCGTGCTTGGTGGCCAGCCACTCCCGAACAGGTCCATCCACAGCCGCAGTGCCCGCGCGGGCGGATGGCAGGCGAGCAACTCCCGTGCCCCGGCCGTCAGTCGGACGACCTGGTCCTGGTAGACGGCGTCGACGAGCGCTTCCCGGTTCGGGAAATGGCGGTAGACGGTGGCGATGCCGACGCCCGCCTGCCGGGCGATCTCGCGCATCGACGGTTCGGTGTCGGAGGTGGCGAAGGCGCGGGTGGCCGCCGCGAGCACGCTCTCTCGGTTGCGCGCGGCGTCGGCGCGCAGCTGCGGGGAGGCAGCCGGGGACGGGTCGGCGGTCATTTCTAAACGGATCGCGTTCCGGTTGGGGCGTTCATGGGGTTAGCGTAGACCCCGAGCCAAACGGAACATGTTCCGATTACTCTCGAAGGAGACCTCATGTCCACGCCCACGCCCACGCCCACACCCGCTCCCACACCCACTCCCGCATCCGCGTCCACGCCGGACACCATGCGCACTGTCCGCTTCCACGAGAACGGCGAGCCCGCCGACGTCCTCCGCCTGGAGACCGCTCCCGTGCCCGAGCCCGGGCCCGACCGCGTTCGCGTCGCCGTCCACGCGTGCGGACTGGCCCCGGCCGACTGGGCCCTGTGCCGCGGCCTCTTCCCCGGGACCCTGCCGCGCGGCATCGGCTACGACGTCTCGGGCACCGTCGAGGCAGTCGGCCCGGGCGTCACGGACGTGGCCGTCGGCGACCGCGTGTTCGGCACCGCCGACTTCGCAGGCCAGCCGAGCGCGGGCGCGGCGGACCAGGCCGTGCTGGACCACTGGTTCGCCGTACCCGAGGGTCTCGACCTCACCCAGGCCGCCACGCTCCCGATGGCACTGAGCACCGCGTCCTGGCACCTCGCGCGACTCGGCCTCACCAAGGACACCACGATCCTGATCAACGGGGCCGGAACCACCATCGGCTACGCGGCCGTACAGATCGCCCTCCTCCGCGGAGCCCGGGTGATAGCCACCGCCGGTGAGACCTACGCCGAGCGGTTGCGCGACCTCGGAGCCACGGTGGTCGGCTACGGCGACGACCTGGCCGAGCGGGTCGAGGCCCTCGGCGTCGGCCGGGTCGACCTCGCCTTCGACACCGCGCCGCCCAACGGCGCCCTGCCCCGGCTCGTCGAGATCGTCGACGGCGACCCCAGCGGGTGCTGACCTGCTCCGACCTGGCCACGGCTGCGCAACTCGGGGTCCGCGACAGCGTTCACGAAGACCCCGCGAGCCGGACCGACGAAGAACGCTTCGGCGTCTTTCCCGAGTACGCACGGCTCGCCGCCGAAGGCAGGTTCACCGTGCCGGTCGCCGGAACCTTCCCCCTCACGGACTGGCGCAGGGCCCTCGAAATCAGCCTGACCGGGCACGCCCACGGAAAGCTCCTGCTGCTGCCCGGGGTCAGCTCCGACTGACGGCACGATCTCGCCGAGGAGCACCAACGACATCCGGTATGCGCGTCACCTGGGTATTGAGCGCAGACGGCTGGGCCCATCGCACTCCCGAGGACGTGGCGGCGGGCGTCGTGGGTTCCTTCAGCGGCATCCGGATGCTCTCCCATGTCACCTGCGACCGCCGCGACCTCCACGACCGGCTGACCAAGTGATGGCGGCAGATCCTCCCCGGGCTGACAACTCCCAAGACGGCGGAGGGACTTGTACCGGCGGGGTCACCTGAGTTGGAGTTGTCCGGCACGCGTTGAGCGGCGCGGGTTGGCCAACGCCGGGGGGGCCGACGGCGAGCGGGTGCCGCCCTCAGGAAGCCCCGCCCACATCAGCCCCGTAGACCCCATCGGCCCCGTAGACCCCATCAGCCCCGCCGACCCCGCCCTCCCCGTTCCACGCCCGCAGCTTGTCCGGGTTGACCACCAGCCACAGGTCGGTGATCAACCCGCCCCCGCACACCCACCGCGAGCACGGCGAACGTCGTCCCGTCGATCCGTACCGCCACCCCCGGCGTCCCGTTCACGTCGTCCTCGACGAGTTCCATCTCGGGTTCCCGCCGCATCAGGCCGAGGAAGAGGCGGGCGACCTTGTCGCGGCCGACGACCGGGCGCAGGGCCGCGCGCACCTTGCCGCCCCCGTCGCTGCGTGACTCGACGGCCGGGTCGAGCAGGGCGACGAGCGCGTCGAGGTCACCGGTCTCGCAGGCCTCGCGGAACGCGGTGACGACGCGGCCGTGTTCCGCCGCCGTACTGCTGCCGGGCGGCCGGTGGGCGAGGCGTCGGCGGGCGGTGGAGGCGAGTTGGCGGCAGGCGGCGGGCGTACGGCCGACCGTCTCGGCGATCTCGGCGAACGGCAGCCCGAACACGTCGTGCAGGACAAAGGCCACGCGCTCAGCGGGAGTTATCGAGTCGAGCAGCACCAGCATCCCCATGCTGACGGACTCGTCGAGAGTGATCCGGTCGGCGGGATCGTCCGCCCACGAACCCCGGTGCTGGCCCACCCCGCACCGTGCCGCACCGGCTCCGGCAGCCACTCGCCGGTGTACCGCTCCCGCCGGGCCCGCGCCGACCCCAGCTGGTCGAGGCAGATCCGCGAGGCGACCCGGGTCAGCCAGGCCATCGGCACGTCGATCGCCCGCTGCGCGTCCTCGGGACAGCGCGTACCAACGGGCGTACGTCTCCTGTACGACGTCCTCGGCGTCCTGCACCGAACCGAGCATCCGGTACCCGAGGTTGAGCAGGTGGCGCCGCTCGGCCATGAGCGACCCGAGGGTGGGGTCCGGGCCTTGGCCCGTGCCCTGATCCTGATCCTGATCCTGGTGCGGGCCCTGGGACGATCCGGGTGACGTGGACACAGCGGCGATCATCCTCCCCGTACCGACGACGGCCCGCCCCGCACCACACACCGAGCGAGCCACGCGTCGAACGTCTCCACACCCCGAGGCCCACTGTCGTCGAGCGGCAACAGCCCGTCCCCGTCATAGCCGCCCCCACCGCCCCCGGCATCCGTACCGGCACCACCACCCGCCGCTCCCCCGAGCCCGCAGCAACTGCCGCACCATGTCGACGAGTTGCTCGACCCGCGGCCCGGCGAGATCGGGGGCCATGCCCTGCGCAGGCCCGCTCGCCAGCTTCACCAGGTGCTGCGCGACCTCCCGCGCGGCGACCGGCCGGGTCCGCATCCGGGGCACCACGGCGAACGGCTTCGGCACCCGTTCGAGGGTCTGCCCGGCGAACTCGTGGAACTGCGTGGCACGCAGCACCGACCACGGGAGGGAGCCGCCCCGCACCACATCCTCCTGGCGGAGCTTGCCCCGGTAGTAGCCGAGCCCGACCCGGTCGATGCCGACGATCGACAGCACCACGTGATGCCGTACGCCGGCCCGCTCCCCCGCGTCGAGCAGATTCCGCCCGACCGCGTCGAAGAACGCGACCGACTTCCGCGCGCTGGTGGTCGTCACGTTGCTCACGTCGACGACGGCGTCCACCCCGTCCAGTGCGGCATCGAGCGCCGCGCCACCCGCGACGAGATCGACGCCCCGCGACCGGCTGAGCACCACCGGTTCATGCCTGGCCGCGCCCAACTCCTCGACGACGTACCGTCCGACCAGCCCGGTACCGCCCGCCACCGCCACCTTCATCGCTCGTCACCCTCCCGCTCAGAACGCGCCGACGGCGACACGGACATGGACACCGGCACCAGCAGCACTGCCGACAGCAGCATCAGCAAGGACAGGGACACGACGTTCAGGACCTGGTCACGCGTCCCGTACATGTCGAGGTGCTGCACGTGATAGCCGAAGTGCAGCACGTTGAAGACGAGCCAGACCGCGCCCGTCGTCTGCACCAGCCGGGTGTTCCGCACCTGCCGCAACGCGATGACCGTCAGACAGGCCAGCGCGAGGAACATGGACCCCGCGTCCTTGACGAGGTGCTCGTTGTAGGGGCCCAGCTGGGGCAGCCACTTCAGCCCGAGCCCCGGGAAGTTCGCGTACCACCCCGACGGCGAGAAGTAGGCCCACAGCCCTGTGTACAGACTGACCACGGCCAGCAGACCGAGGCTGACGTACCGGATTCCTGTGTTCATACCCGTACGACGACACAGCCCCCACGAATGTCACGGCGACCACTGAAGTCGCAGGTCAGCCGCCCGTCTCCCGCACCATGAACACATCCACCGCGTCCTCGGCCTCGACGTCCCCGGCGGAGGCGCCCCCCGCATCACCCAGTCAGCCACGCACACTCCAATGACTGACCCTCAACTATCGCGCCCCAACCACCCTCGCCCATCTACCTGTTGACCGCCAGCCACGCCTCCATGACCTCGAAATCCGCGCCCGTGATCCCGTGCCGGTGGTCGACGCGGTGCAGGAGGGCGCGTTCGGGGTGGTGGGCGGTGACCCAGGCACGGTCGGTGTCGCTGATCTCGTCGTCCACCCAGAGGAAGGGGCGCCCGGCGGCCCAGGCGACCAGGGGCCGGGTCTTCCAGTGCAGGCCGCCGGGTGCACCGTCCTCGGCCGGGTCGGGCCAGTCCACCAGGGGGAGTTGGGGCAGTCCGAGCCAGGGCGCGAGGCACACGTTCGCGTCGTCCATCCAGGTCGTGGCCCACACGAGTTCGCACCCCAGCGCGGTGAGCCGGGCCCCGAGCGCGGGGTCGACCCGGGTCAGCAGGGGCGGGGCACCGGCGACCGGCGGCGCGAAGCCCGGCTCGTACACCGGGTACGGCCGCGACGCACCGAAGGGGAGCAACGTCCCGTCGACATCGAGAAAGAGAAGCATCGCGACCAGGATCGAGCACTTTGCCGTTCTACGCCACGCACATCAGCCGCGTCCGCCTACGCCCCGCGACCCGGGTCACCCGTGGAACCCTGCCGCCCGCAACCCCGGATCACCCCTGGAACCCGCCCGCCCGCAACAGCTCGTCGACCCGAGCCCGATGGGCCGCCTCCCAGGCGTCGAGGCTCTCCCCCGCCTCCCTGGCCAACCGCTCCCGCGCCCCCGCGAGCACCTCCGCCCGCCGCGCACCCGGCACGACCACGACCCCGTCCTCGTCGGCGACCACGACATCCCCGGGGTCGACGGCGACTCCCCCGCACCGCACGCGCTCGTTCAGCGGGAGTACGGCCTTCTTCGCACCCGGAATCGGTACGACGCCCCGCCCGAACACCGGGAACCCCGCCTCCCGTACCTCCCCACGTCCCGGATCACCCCGTCGACGACGAACCCGGCGATCCCGCGCCGCTGCGCCACGGCGCACACGTTGCCGCCGGCCAGGGCGTACTCCAGGTCTCCCGACTCCACGACGACGACCGAACCGGGCGCGGCGCGGTGGATCGCGGCGTGCAGCATGAGGTTGTCGCCGGGAGGACACCGCACGGTGAAGGCCGGTCCGGCGAGCCGGGGTGTGGGCGTCCACAGCGACCGGATGCCGAGGTCCAGCACCTGCGCGTGGCCCAGCAGATCGGCGAGGGTGGTCGTGGGGACGTCCTGGAATTCGCTGGCGTCAGTCATACGCCGGACGCTACCGTCACCCCCATGACTGCCGGGTCGGCCTTGTGCCGTGAGCGAGTCGGGTACCCGGCCTCCGAGTGAGGCCGTGGCGGGCCAGGGGCCCGCCATCTGTCACTGCGTCGAAGTCGAGTCAACACATCACCGCGCAGCGACAGAGAGAAGAGTTCACCACCCGATGCCCAATGACTTCAACCAGCCGATCATCGACGAGTTCCGCGCCAACAAGGGCCGTATGACCGGGTACTTCGAAGGCGCCCGGCTCCTCCTCCTCACCACCACCGGCGCCCGCACCGGCGCCCCCACACCACCCCCGTCGGCTACCTCCCCGACGGCGACCGGGTCCTCGTCATCGCCTCGGCGGCCGGCTCCGACCGGCACCCGGACTGGTTCCGCAACCTCGTCGCCCACCCCCAAGTCACCGTCGAGAGCGGCGCCTTCACCTACGAGGCACGAGCCGTCGTCCTCACCGGCGAGGAGCGCGACGAGGTCTTCGCCCGCGCCGTGGAGGCGGACCCGGGCTGGGCGGCGTACCAGGAGAAGACCGAACGAACGATCATCCCGGTCGTGGCCCTGCACAGCCTGGCGCAGGGCGGCCCGGGCACCATCAACGCGACCTCCTTCGGCGAGGCCATCAAGGTGGTGCATGACGCGTTCCGCCACGAACTGGCGCTGATACGGGGCGAGTTGAACAAGAGCACAGCCCCAGACACCAACACAGGCACAGACACCGGCACCGAGTTCTCAACCCTGGGCGCCCAACTCCGCGTCAACTGCCTCACGTTCTGCCAGGGCCTTCACAACCACCACACGGGCGAGGACACCGTCCTCTTCCCCCTCATCGCCGAACGCCACCCCGGCGCCACCGCGGCCCTGACCCGCCTGCGCGAGGAACACGACCAGATCGCAACCCTGGTCGACGCCCTGCGCGAGACCCTCACGACCCCCACGGACCCGGCGACGACCCGAGCAGAGGTCAACCGCCTGACAGCCGCGCTCGAGGCCCATCTCACTTACGAGGAACAGGAGTTGATCCCCTGTTCGACGCCTAACCCAGGGCCCGCGTCAGATGCGGCGTGGCCATCCGGCTGGCCGGCAACCCGAGGCAGCCGGTGGCCACGGCGAGCGTGACGTCGTAGGAGTCGACCGCTCTGCGCACGTTGGGGGCGTCGAGATTGACGCCGGTGACCAGGCGGTCGAGGTCGATGTAGGCGGAGCGGATGATCTCCAGTGAGCGGTAGACGTGCCAGTCCTCGTGCCAGCCCTTGGTGTAGACCGTGCCGAGGGCGCCCGACCAGCGGCGGAACATGCGTTTGCGGATCTCCGGCTGGGTCGGGGTGAGGTGCATGTGCCGGACGAGGTCGTAGAGCGGGTCGCCGACCACCGCCATCTCCCAGTCGATGAGAGTGAGCGCGTGGGTGTCGCCGCGGCGTACCAGGTTCCAGGGGTTCAAGTCGCCGTGCAGGAGGGCGGGTTGGCGCTCGGTCACCTGGTGGCGGGAGAGAATTTCGTGCAGCCGGTCCGCGTCCGGGAGGCCCAGCAGCCGGGCCGCGCGCTTGGACTCATGCGGCAAGTCGCCTACCAGTTCGGCGAGTTGCTCGCTCAGCCAGGCGTAGAAACGTCCCTCCCCGATGGCCGGGGCGATCGGACGGTAGTCGACCTCGGTGAGGGCGCAGAGCTGGTCGACGAGCCCGTCCGCCTCGTTCGGCCGCAGGCCGTGTACGGGGTGGTCGGGCAGTCGGCCGGTGTCCTTGGGCCCTTCGTACGTGTGGATGGCGAACTGTTCGCCCTGATAGCTGGTGCCCAGCGCGAGGATGCGCGGCGCGGCCACTTCCACCGGCGCCTGCTCGATGGCCCGGAGCACTTTGTGCTCATCGAGGAAGCTCTGTTCGCGGCGGCACAGGCGCGCGGCCATCCGCCGTACGACCACGAGCCGGTCGTGGTCGTCCACCCGCACGCGGACCACGGAGTTGAGGTGGGCGGTGCCTTTGAAGACGAGGCCGCCCGGTGCCGCGCCCTCGGCGACGAGGGCGTCACTCACCGCCCAAAAAGGGAACTCACCACGCTCCGGGACGCCGTCGGCGGGCGTCCAGCCCGTGCCGACGACGGGTCGGCCGCCGCTCGCGGCGTGGCGCCGCGAGTCCTGCCAGCGGTACAGCACCCGTTCGATCTCGGCGTCGTCCGGCACCGTGCGCAGCCGCAGCGGCCGGGCCGCCGACTCCAGCGCCGCGCGCACCGACGCGGTCGCCTCGCCCAGGCGCCCTTGGTCGAACTTCTCCTCGAGCGACTTCGCGGCGCGCATCACGTCCGGGTAGACGGACTGCGCGCGCTCGAAATCGACGTAGTGCCGCAGGTCCTTGGCGAGTCCGTTGACGGCGGTCGGCCGGACCGCGCGCATGGCGTCCGCCCAGGCGTCGACGACGTCACCCCACTGGTGGGCCGGGTAGCGCATGCGGACCAGATGGGTGGCGAGGTCGTGCAGGGGGTCGCCGTAGGTGGCGAGTTCCCAGTCGACGCAGATCAGGGGCGGTGTCCCGCCGTGCGTCACGATCAGGTTGTCACGGTGCAGATCCGTGTGGAGCAGGCTGTACGGCCGTCTCGCCATCGCCGGTACCTGGTCCGCGAGCCGGTCCAGCGCGTCGTCCGGGATGCCCAGGGCGGCGAACAGGCCGCCGAAGTCGGACCAGTTGGGCCGCCGGATCTGTTCGTCGGTGAGCCGCACCAGCGTGCGCAGGAAGCCCTGGCTGTCCTTGTCGTTGCGCGGCCAGCCGTCCGGCAGCCGAGGCAACGACTCCCGGCGCACCTGGGCCATGCGGGCGAGCAGCCCGGCCAGCTGCTGGATCCGCAGCGGATCCACGACTTTGCCCGGACCGCAGGTGGCGGAGAGCGGCTCTCCTTCCACATAACTGTGGAGGGCGAAGCCGTCGCCCTCGAAGAGACACTCGGGGTGTTCAGGAGCACGGCACCGAGGGCGCCGAGGATCTCCGACTCCTTCGCCCAGGTCCTGATGACCACGGGCAGCGCCTCGCGGCGCCGGATCCGCACGGTGACGGCCGTCCCGGGCGCCCGGCCGACCCGTTCGGCCATGGGCTCCGTCAACCGCAGGACGAAGTTCTGGTTGTGGTAACCGTGAATCGCGCGGCCCTGCCGGGTGGCGTGCTGCAGGAACGCCGTGGAGACGGCGTCCGGCAGGTCTCTCGTGGCGCGTTCCCCGTCGAGATAGGGAGGACGGGGAACGGGTGGTGCGCCCACTGGCCGCTCCGGGTTGTTCGCACAGGACGTGGAAGGTACGCAAGACGTTAATCGCGAGTTGTACTCCGCACGACCAGAGTGCCGCTCAAGTGGCGACAACGGGTGGTTTGCCACTCTTCTGCGTGAGGTCGTTCGGATGCGGATGTCGGTTGGCTTGTTCGCCCATCCATACGCACGATCGGGAGCGGTTGCTCACCGGGTGGCCGCATGCTATCCGACCCCTGGACCACTGGACGCACAGTCCGGTTGCACTGTTGTTAAGACGCGGCTCCCGGCTGCTGAGACGTCGATCCCGGCTGCCGGGACGTCACCCACGCCCCCGGAGCTGTATCAGGATCGGTTCCAGGGAGCCGACGACGGCCTCGGCCCCGGCCGCACGCAGCAACGTTTCCTTCTCCTCGTTACGCGCGTAGCCCAGGAACGGAATGCCGGCCCGCCCCGCCGCCTCGCAGTCGGCCGGGGCGTCGCCGATCATCAGGAGTCCGCGGGGGCGCCGCCCATCGCGCGCAGGGCGCGGTTCAGGCAGTCGGGGTTCGGCTTCATCAGATCGAGGTCGCTCGTGCGGCCGTAGACATGCGAGTCGAAGCAGTCGAGCAGGCCACGGCCGCCGAGGTAGTCCTTCACCGTGCGGGGCGAGTTGTTGGTGGCCACGGCGAGCCGGCAGCCGACGGCACGCCAGGTGCGGATCAACGGGTCGGCGTACGCGGTGGGTTGAGCGGAGCCGACCGCTTTGAGCTCCTGCTGGGTGAGTCTCTCTTCCAGTTCGACCACCAGATCGCTGCGCGGATGACGTTCGTTGACCGCTTTGAGGACGACATGCGGATCCGGGTGCTTCCGCTCCTCGTCGGTCAGCAACGCCCGGAGTCCATGGCCCTCCAGCCAGCTCACCAGATCCTTCGCCACGTCGTCGGCCGAGTGCCCCGCGAAGAGTTGGCAGACCGGCCCGTCGAAGTCGAAGAGCACGAAACGGGCGTTCGTGATCAGTTCACGCACCTTGTCCGCCCCTGCTTCCGCCATTCCGGTCTGCGTCGCATCAGAAGTCACTAGGAGAGTGTCAGGTCCGTCGTGATGGTTTCCCAGAGGGCGTCGAACCACAGCTGGGATTGCTCGACGAAGGCGGCGTCCCGCTCGCCGGCGCTGCGCAGGAAGGAGAAGAGGACGGACTGGGAGCCGAGGGTGTCGTACATCTCCAGGGTCTGGCTGTTGTACTCCTCCTCGCGTTCGTCGAGGACGTAGTAACCGAGCAGCGCTTCCTCGCCGTTGAGGAGGTAAAGCTTGATCGGGGGTGAAGGGCAGGGCGCGGAAGGTGACGTGGACGTCGATGCCGTGGGTGGCGCGCAGGGCGAGCAGGTTGTGCTGGAGGACCTGGGCCTGGGCGTTGCGCATCGTCAGCCAGCGCTGGTGGACCGGGTCGTCCTCACCGCGCCCGTCGACCGGCACCGGGAAGGCCAGGGTGATCTTCCGGGAGGGGAGCAGTACGCGGACGTCGATCGACTTGGGGCGGGCGCGGCCCTCGTGGATCAGCCGGACCGACTCCCCACGGCCAGCATCAGACTCTCGGCGGTCAGGCAGGCGGCGTCGAGCCGGACCTGTGTCTCCGCGAACGCCTCGGACAGCCGGGGCGCCAGGGCCACCATGGTCGGCTGCGGCTCGCCCGGCACGGGGCTCTGCTCCGCGATCCGCGGCGGGCTCCCCTTGCTGACGTTCGTCAGCAGGCCCGCTTCCTGGAGGAGCCTCAACGCCTGGCGTACGGCGCCTCGTTCGACCCCGAACTCCTCCGCCAGGTCGGCCTGGGTGGGCAGGCGGTCGCCGGCCTTGAGGTCGCCGGTGCGGATGCGGTCGCGCAGGGCGTCGGCGATCTCCTGGGGCGAGAAACTTCTGCTGCCGTTCACTGCCACGTTCTCTCCTGGGTCACGACCAAACGGTATAACTCTGCCCCATCTAAGGGGAGTTGTTTGGAACCTGATTGTGAGTAGGTGTGAGTAGGTGCCAATCGGGAACAACTTAAGCAGAGTTGGCTGCCAACTTCTCAGAGTTGCTTCAAGTTGGTGGAAGTTTTGCTTCCGCAGCCCGAAGGGGGAACCACCGTGCCTGCCATCGCCCTCCTCTCCGCCGTCTTCGTCGTCGGCTTCGAGCAGATCGTCCAGTGGAAGTACGGCGCCACCGGAATCATCGGCCTGCTACTGCTCTCCATCGGCATCAAGGCCAAGAGCCCGGCCATCAGCTCCATCGGGGCCGTCGTCCTGGCCCTGCTGGTCACCGGACCGGCTCTGTGAGTCACTCGGAGGCGGTCAGCTCAGGGGCGTGAGTGTCAGCTCCGAACTGATCGTCTCCCACAGCGCGTTGAACCACAGATGCGACTGTTCCACGAACGTCGTGTCCCGCAGGCCCGCGCCCTGGTCGAAGGCGAACAGCATCGACTGGGTGCCCTCCGCGTCGTACATCTCCACCTGCTCGTGACCGATCTCCGCCTCCCGCTGGAACAGCGTGTAGTAGGCGAACAGCGCCTCCGAGCCGTTGAGCAGGTACAGCTTCACCGGTGGGGTGAAGGGGAGCGCGCGGAACGTGATGTGCACATCGATGCCGTGCGTCGCGCGCAACGCGAGCAGGTTGTGCTTCAACACCTGTCCCTGGGCGTTGCGTTGGGCGAGCCAGCGCTGTTGCAGCCGGCCGTCGGCGGGGGCGTCCACCCGGGAGGGGAAGGCGAGTTCGATGTCGCTGCTCGGCAGCAGCACCCGGACGTCGACCTTGGCCGGTTTCAGTCGTCCGGCGTGGATCTGACGCAGCGGTTCGCCGATGGCGAGGGTGAGCGAGACCGCCGTCAGGCACAGGGCCTCGATCTCGACGTGCGGCTGCGCGAAGGCCTCCGCGATACGCGGCGCGAGGCCCACCATCGTGGGCTGCGGCGGGGCTCCGGGGCCGGTCAGGGCGGTGGTGAGATCGGGAGCGACGGTCGCCGGGCTGCCCTTGGTCACGTTGGTGAGCAGACGCTCGGACTGCAGGATGCGCAGTGCCTGTCGTACGGCCCCGCGCTCCACGCCGAACTCGTCCGCCAGCTTGGCCTGGGTGGGCATGCGCTGGCCGGGCCGCAGTACACCGGACCTGATCCGGGTGCGCAGCTCGTCGGCCAGCTCGCGGTGTGACCACTGTGGCCGTGGTGACCTCGACCGTCCATTGACGGTGGCGTGTTCCGGGTCCACGACCAAACACTACAACTTCCCGCCATCTTTGGGCAGTTCGGGGAAAGGTGGTTATGAGACGCTTCCAAGCGGAGATAACTAGAAGTGAGTTGGTCGCCAACTTAGCCAACTTGGCCGACCGGGTCTCTCTCCTGGAGGGGAGCCGAGAGCCCGGTCAGCCGGTACCACCGCACCACCGCATCACCGAACAACAACCACAACTGAACAGCTACGGATGAGTCCAGTTACACGCAATGCGTCCAGCCCATCAACCGGCGTCAGCGGAAGGGTCGTTCAGGTTCAGAAGATGTCCGGGCACCATGGCCGCCTGGACGTACGCAGCAGGGCGTCGGCCACACGGGCGGCGCCCGCTCGTTCTTCCCGGACCCGGCCCACCGCGGCGAGCCGCACGGCAGACTCGTCCCCGAGCCACAGCGTCCCCAACTCCCCTACATCCAGGGTGAGTTCGGCGCTCTCAGCGGTCGGCGTGCACGAGGCACCCTGCGCGGCCGACGCCTCCAGCCGGTAACGCCCACCGGCCAGCCCCGCACCGTCGACCACCTCGAACACCAACGTGCCCTCCCCTCGTACGACCGCGCCTCCATGGCCCGTACGACATCCAGGATCCGCACCCACAGCCAGTCCGCCTGGGTCGTGATCGTGGCCGCGCGCGGGTCCGGCAGGAGGAGGGGAAGCAGGTCGTCGGGAGCCCGCCAGTCCGACGTCACCTTCGTCACCCAGTCGATGGAGCAGATGTGGTGCCACAGGGCGCGTTCGGCGGCCGGGGTGGTCGCGATCAGCCCCTTCACCGTGGCCGTGTCCAGCGGCTGCTTGGCATCCGTCCACGTGTCGTCGCAGACGTACGCGGCAAGGCCCTCCACCTCACCGTCCGCCGACCGGTAGACGGCGTAGAACGGCTCCGCCCACGCCGGGGAGCGGGTCAGGCGTACGGCACCGGTGGCGACCTGCCACCAGCGGTCGTCGCGGTTGATCGCGCCGGGCTGGGTGCGGCGGAGCCGTTCGTGCAGTTCGGGGCCGAGCTTGCGTACGTCCGCGCCGTCCACCAGGTCGATACGGCCGCCGTTCTCCGGGGCGGACCAGCGGGGGTCCAGGCCTGCCCTTGTGACGTCGATCCGCCACTTTGTCGCGGTGGTGGCGGGGCCGAAGCCGTGGCGGCCGTAGATCTGGTACTCGGCGGCGATCAGGGTGGCCACGACGTCTCCGCGTTCCTTCGCTGCGGTGAGGTCCTGGGTCATCATGCGGGTCAGGAGGCCTCGGCGGCGGTGGGTGGAGGTGACCGTGACGTTCGAGATGGCGTCGGCCTGGACGGGGTTCCGCCTACCGCGGTCAGTTGCTGGGGAAGGAGCGGAAGGTGGCTAGGCAGCGGCCGTTGTCGAAGGCGGCGAGGGTGCGGGACAGGTCGATGTAGGTGCTGCGGTCGGCGATCTCCTCCTCGCCTACGTCCGGGGTGCGGAGGAAGCCGGTGTTCAGGGCGCGGATCCAGTCCGGGATCTCGGGCTGGGTGATGGGGCGGACGGGGAGGGTGGGGGCGGGGCGGGTCATGGATTCACGGTAGGTCGGGGTGGGTGGGGTTGCCGGGATTTTTTTCGCCCCCGCCGCCCCTGCCCGTCCCATCCCCAGGGGCTGCGCCCCTTCGGCCCCGCCTGGGGATCGGCCCCCAGACCCCCATCGGCCCCGAAAGGGCCTCGTCCTCAAACGCCCCTTTACTCGGGCCGTGGAAGCACGACTGGCCCAGAAGCGGGTGGCCCGAGCCGCGCCCTAGAACACCGCTCGGATTTCGCCCACCTCACGGCCCCCGCCCAGCACCACCGACCTCCCCAGCGCCTCAGCCGGTACGCCCATGAGCCCCAACGCCCGCCTCAACACGGGCCCCAACACCCGGCCCGCCCCGTCCTCCACCTTGAACGCCAGCGCCCGCCCATCCGCCAAGGCCACCGCCTGCACCCCCTCCGCCCCCATCTTCGACAGGACCCCGGGCACGGCACGCATCAAGAACGTGTCGGGGCGACGGGTGCCGGCGACGTACTCGGGATACGCCCGCATCGCGTCCGCGACCCGCCGCTCCGCCGAACCGGGGTCCGCCAGGACGAACGAGCGGTACGCGCGAGCAAGCCCGTCAACGTGATCGCCATCAGCGGGGCGCCGCAGCCGTCCGTGCCCACCGCCGCCACCCGCTCCCCGAACTTTCTTCCACAACCCTGTGGATAAGTTTCTGCAGCGGGTGATCCGGATCCAGATACGACGACAACGACCAGCCCCAGCAGCGCGGCTGCCGCCAGCATCGCCGTGTGCTTGCCGGAGCAGTTCATGGCGATGCGGTCGCGCACGGCACCCGACGCCAGATACGTCTCCTGTTCGACAGGGTCCAGCGGTAGATCCGGCGGGCACTGCAACTGCCCTGCGTCCAGGCCGTGTTCAGAGAGAAGTCGTCGTACGAGATCGCGGTGGAACAGTTCACCGGAGTGGCTCGCCGCCGCGATGGCGAGGCGTTCGCCGGAGAGGTCGAGGCCTGCGCGCAGTACGCCCGCCGCCTGCATCGGTTTGTTGGAGGAGCGGGGGAAGACGGGGTCGTCACGTCACCCAGGGCCCGTTCCACGGAGCCGTCCGCCGCGAGGACCACCAGGCTGCCACGATGCCGGCTCTCCACGAAGCCGGACCGGACCACCTCCGCCAGAACCGGCACCGGCGGAGATGACATGTCGTACGGGTCGGCTGTCACACGGAACCCCTCACGTCAGCAGGTCGTCCACCTGTGCCTCTCCTTCACGGTACCTGCGGGCGATCTCCGCGCTACAGCCGTCGGCCGTGTGCTGGAGGACCTGACGGCGCCGGGACACCTGCTGTTCGTAGCGGACGAGACGCCCCATCGCGGTGGTCAGTTCGAGGTCGGTACGGGCCTCCAGGTCGGACAGTTCGACCTCGGCGAGCATCTCGGCGGCGAGCAGCCGGTACTCCTCGCTGTGCGGCGTGCCGAGCGTGACGTGCCGGGCGGAGGAACGGTGCCGGGCGGGCGCGTCCGTGAGGATCTCGGACAGCCGGTCGACGACGGAGGCCGCGCCCGCCGGGGAGCGCCGGGCCAGTTCGGCGCGGAGGATGTCGATACGCCCCTGGAGGAGCCGGCGTACGTAACTCAGGTCGGCCTCGTCGCGCTGCGCGTCACGGCGGAGCGCGCGCAGCTCCGGGAGCCGCAGGACGGTCAGGTCGGGCGCGGACGGATCGACGGGCAGCAGCGGGCTGTCGACGCGCTGCACGGGCGGCCGGCGCCCGGCCGGTCCCCTCGCGCGGATCAGCGAGACAGGCCCGGGGGCTGCCCGGTACTCGGTGTGCTCATGTGCCTCAACCCGTCCCCTCGACCGGCGTGTGGACAGCATCGTGCCACCCCAAGTGGCCGCTATGTGACCGAGTGCCCCCGAACGGCCCCAGATGGGGGTTAAGGAGCAAAAATCGGCCCCTTACAGCCCCCTTCCCACTCTCCCGCAGCTCTCCCGCAGCTCTTCCACGGCCCCCTCACAGCCCTTCCCGCCCGCACGGCATCATGGGACCCATGCGAGCAGTGGTGCAGCGGGTGGACGGCGCGAGCGTCGTCGTGGAAGGCGAGACCGTCGGGGCGATCGACGGCGAGGGGCTGTGCGTCCTCGTCGGCGTCACGCACGACGACACGAAGGAGAAGGCGGCCCAACTGGCCCGCAAACTCTGGTCGATCCGCATGCTGCACGACGAGAAGTCGTGCAGCGACATCGACGCCCCGCTCCTCGTCATCAGCCAGTTCACGCTCTACGGCGACGCCCGCAAGGGCCGCCGCCCCACCTGGAACGCCGCCGCCCCCGGCGACATCGCGGAGCCACTCGTCGACGAGGTCGTCGCCCAACTCCGTTCCCTGGGCGCCACGGTGGCGACGGGCCGCTTCGGCGCCCAGATGCGCGTGGCGCTCACGAACGACGGCCCGTTCACGGTGGTCGTGGACCTCTAGAGCCTTTGCTCAGCGCATCACACCCAGAGCTTGACCGCCTCGAGCCAGCGCGTGTTCTCCAGCGCGCCGCCGAAGAGGTAGCCGGGACGTGGCTGGGTGCAGTCCGAACTGCCCCAGTCGTAGCCGTGGACCTTGGCCGACCGGCAGATCTGGCCGCTGCCGATGTTGATGGCGAAGCCCGTCATATAGGGGGCGCCCGACTTCGTACTGCCGATGTAGTTGTTCTTGCCGTCGCCGATCACGGCGGTCCACTGCGGTTCCCACTTGCCCTGGCCGCTGGTCGACTTGGCATCGTGGACGAAGGCGTTGGCGGCCGATCCGTCGCCGCCGTAGACCGCGATGTTGAGGGCCTGGATCGGATGGGTCCCGCTCGTCGTTCCGGCGAGTGTGCCGTCACACACGGGCTTCTGCCAGCCCTGCCCGGAGAGATACGCCCGGTAGCAGATGTGCCGCCCGGACGGGTCGTTCTGGTGCAGCCGCTTCACCGCGGTGGCGGCGGTGTCCTGCGCGGGCTTCGCCGTGACGGTGGCCCGCGGCGGCTTCGCGGTCACGGTGACGGTGATCCCGCCCGGGCCTCCCACGCCTCCCGCTCCTCCGGTTCCTCCCGCGCCTCCTCCCCTTTTTGGGGCCTTCGCGCTCCCCGAGGCCTTCGGCTTGGCCGACGGTGAGGCGGTCGTCCCGCCGGGCAGGGCGCTCGGAGGCGGCGAGGCGGCCGATGTCGTGTCCCTGGCCAGCGGAGTCCCGTTCGCGCTGCTCGAACGGGCGGTCTGCTTCTGCCGCTCCGTTTTGTCGGGTGCGCTGCTGCCCAGGATCACCAGCGGCACGATGACGAGCGCGGCCACGCCGATGGCCACCGGCCCGACGACCAGAGGTTTGTGGAGCAGACCGGGCGACTTGTACTCGTCGTCCGACTGACGCCTTCCGTTCCCCGGGGCGACCTTCGGACCGAGGCGGACTACGGGAGAGGGCGCAGGCGGGGGCGGGGGCGGCCCGGTGGGTCGCCGCTGCTGCTCCCGCGAGTACGCCTCGGCGTCGAAGCCCTCGTCCAGGTTTTCGTTCAGGCCTTCATCCAGGCCTGCATACAGGCCTGCATCCAGACCTTCGTCGCCGTCCTCGTCGCCGTCCTCGCTGGTGCCGAAGGCGTCGTCGTCGTCGAGATCGGCGATGTCGAGGCCGGCGGCTCCGACAGGCTCGGGCGGCGATTCCGGGTCCTGCACCTGTGCCTGCGGCTCGTGCGGCTCGTGCGGTTCCTGTTGCTCCAGAAGGCTGCTCGAACCGTCGGGGGCGACCTCGACGAACGCCACGTACCCCGCGGAGGGGTCGGAGATGGTCGCCGTCACGTGGGCGTTCACGTCACGTGCGTAGGCCTGCAGTCTGTCGAGGATCGCGGCGTCGACCGACTCTCCTTCCGCGACCGGTACGGGTTCGCCGTCGATGGCGGCCGAGCCGTCGCCGGAGATGACCACCGCGTGGCGTGCTGCCGGCGCGGACGGCTCCCCGGCGCCTTCCGGCTCGCTGAGGTCCAGCGGTTCCTCCGGCACGGCGTGCTCGTCCCCGTGCTCGGCTCGTCCGCGTCTTCCTCTTCACCCCGGCTCATGGCTCTTCCTTTCTGACGCTACCCGGCCACATGGCTCCGGTCGGGTACGGCATGACGGTGTCCGGGTAACGCAACGGGCGCCGTACCGGAACGGTTCAATCCCGCGGCAACGGGACGGCGATGACCGAGGCATGAGATGACTTTCCGTCAGACGCGCCCGTGGGAACGGCTGTTAAGTACAGTCCGGGGCGTGAGCGGCTACGAAGTTTCCGTACGTTTCGCCGTCCTGGGACCGGTCCGGGCCTGGCGCGGTGAACAGGAACTGGACGTCGGCTCGCCACAGCAGCGGGCCGTCCTGGCGGCACTGCTGTTGCGGCGGGGACACGCTGTCGGCCTCGCCGAACTCCTCGACGCGGTCTGGGGCGAGGAGCATCCCGCGGCCGCCGTGTCCGTCCTCCGGACGTATGTGTCGCGCCTGCGCAAGGTGATCGAGCCGGGCGGGGGAGGCGGCCGGGACCCGGCGGGTGGTCGTGTCGGTCGGGGACGGGTACCTGATCCGGCTGCCGGAGGACGGCCTGGATCTCACCGTGTTCGAGCAACGGGTCGCCAGGGCGAGGACGCTGCGCGCCGCCGGTGAGCTGACCGCCGCCGCGGAGCTGCTGCGCGCGGCGCTCGACGGCTGGCAGGGTGCGGCACTGGCCGGTCTTCCCGGCCCGCTGGCCGCGTCCGAGGGCTCCCGGCTCGGCGAGGAGCGGCTGGCCACGCTGGAGACCTGGCTGGACATCGAGGTGGAACGCGGACGCCACGACAAGGTGGTCGCCGAACTGATCGCGCTGACCGGCAAGTACCCGCTGCGGGAGCAGTTGTGCCGACTGCTCATGCTGGCGCTCTACCGGTCCGGCAGGCAGGCCGAGGCGCTGGCCGCCTACCGTGCCACGCGCCGCACCCTGGTGGCCGAGCTGGGCATCGAACCCGGTGCGCCGCTGCGGAACCTGCACGACCGCATACTGGCGGCCGACGCGACCCTGGACGCCTGCCCGCCGGGACGGCCGGTGCCGGCTTCTCCGGTGTCGCCGGCCTCCCCGCCTCCCCTCCGGCGCCGCCTCCCCTCCGTCGTACACACGGCCCGGCCCGCACAACTGCCCGCCGATCTGGCCGCGTTCGCCGGCCGGAGCGCCGAACTCGACCGGGCCCGTGCCTTGTTGTCCGAGCGGGACGATCCCCGACCAGCGTGCTGATCAGTTCGATCGGCGGTATGGCCGGCATCGGCAAGACGACCCTGGCCGTTCACTGGGCGCACGAGATGACCGACCTCTTCCCCGACGGACAGCTGTACGTCAATCTCCGCGGCTTCGATCCGACCGGCTCGCTCGTGACGCCCGACGAGGCCGTCCGTACCTTCCTGGGCGCCCTCGGCGTCCCGCCGTCGCGGATCCCCGCCGGCCTCGACGCGCAGACGGCGCTCTACCGCAGCATGCTCGCCCAGCGCCGGATGCTGGTCCTGCTCGACAACGCCCGCGACACCGACCAGGTCCGCCCGCTGCTGCCCGGCTCCCCGGCTGCCTGGTCATCGTCACCAGCCGCAACCAGCTCACCGGCCTGGTCGTCGGCGAAGGGGCGCATCCGCTGCCCCTGGGCCAGTTGTCGTACGCCGAGGCACACGGCCTCCTCGCGCACCGTCTCGGGGCCGACCGGCCGGCGGCGGAACCGCAGGCGACGGAGGAGATCATCACCCGGTGCGCGCGGCTGCCGCTGGCGCTGGCCATCGTCGCCGCCCATGCCGTCGCCAACCCCGGCTTCCCGCTCAGTGCCATCGCCAAGGAACTGCGCGACAGCCACGGCAGCCTCGACGCCTTCGCCTCGGGCGACGACATCACCACCGATGTACGGGCCGTCTTCTCCTGGTCGTACAAGGCGGTGTCCCCTGCGGCCGCGCGCCTGTTCCGGCTGCTGGGCCTGCACTCCGGACCCGACATCGCCGCACCCGCCGCGGCGGCCCTCGCCGGGCTCCCCGTGCGGGAGGCCCGGGGACTGCTCGTCGAGCTCACCCGCGCCAACCTGCTCACCGAACGCTTCCCGGCCGCTACACCCTGTACGACCTGTTGCGTGTCTACGCCGCCGAACGCGTCCAGGCCGAGGAGACGCTCCCGGAGCGCGAGCGATCCCTGGGGCGACTGCACGCCTGGTATCTGCACACCGCCGCCGCCGCCTACACGCACATCACTCCGCAGCGTCGCCGGCCTCACCTGGAACCAGCACCGGACCTGTGCCGTCCCCTGCAGTTCACGACGCACGACCAGGCCCTGGACTGGTGCGAGACCGAGCGGGCCAACCTGGTCGCGGCGGTCCACCAGGCGGCCGGGTCGGGCCGACCGTCGATCGCCTGGCAACTGCCCGCCGTCCTGTGGGGGTTCTTCTACCTCCGCAGCCACACCCACGACTGGGTCGACACCGCCCGGGCGGGCCTGGCCGCCGCCCGGGCCCACGAGGACCGTCGGGGCGAGGCGCAGGCCCTCGCGGACCTGGCCGCCGCGTTGCGGGCTTCGGGCCGGTTCGACGAGGCCGCCGACCACCTCCGCCGGGCGATGGTCGCCTACCGGGACCTCGGGGACGCGGATGGCAGGAGGTCGGCCGTGTCCAACCTGGGGGACGTGTACCTCCAGTCCGGCCAGCTCGGCAAGGCGGTCGAGTACATCCGCCGCGGACTGGCCATCGGACACATCGTCGGCAACGCCTGGGCGAAGGGGATCTGCCTCTGCAACCTGGGCGACGCCTACCAGCGCCTCGACCGGTTCGACGAGGCCATCGAGTGCCTGGAGCAGTCGCTGGACCTCCTGCGCGCGAACGGCAACCGCTGGGTCGAGGGCGTCACCCTCGACATCCTCGGTACGGCCCATCGCCGCCTCCATCGCTACGACGACGCCATCAGCTATCACCACGAGGCCCTCAAGACGCACCGGGACGTCGGCAACCGGTGGGGAGAGGGCCACACGCTGGGCAACCTGGGCGACGCCCAACTGGCCGCCGACGAACCGGAGGCCGCTCGCGACAGCTGGCGGCAGGCACTGGCGATCTTCGTGGAGTTCGACCACCGGGACGCGGCGGAGATCCGTGAACGCCTTCGCCGGCTGGGTGACGACCACGGCCCGGCCGCGGCCCCGGGGGAGCGGGGACACGGCCGGGCCCCACCCGTACGACGGGTGGGAGGTGACAGGGGTTCAACTCCCCGGTCAGCTCGCGTCGTGGTAGACACGGCCGCTGGCGTTGGCGGTCGAACCGTCGTAGAGGCCGGTCGGGCTGGTCTGCGTGGAGAGCGTGAACCACGCGTAGCGCTCCACGAAGTCCAGGCTGTCCAGCATCTGTGTCGACGAGGTGATGAAGGCGGTCTGCTCCTGCTCGCCGGGGTAGCGGGGAGTGGGCTGCGAGAAGTCGATCAGGCCGTACTCGGTCAGCCAGATCGGCTTGTGGTAGCGGTCCCAGACCGCTTGCAGATAGCCGCGCAGCTGGTTCGCGGCGTCCGGGCCGAAGTCGGAGCCGTACCAGTGCAGCGGGATGAAGTCGACGCGCAGGTTGCGGTCGGCGGCTCCCTTCATGAAGCGGTCGAGCCAGCCGCCGTCCACATTGGCGTTGGCGGCGACCGCGGGTGCGCCCAGGCGCAGGCCGGTGGCCTCCAGCCGCGGCCACAGGTCGAGGGCCTGCTCGGGCGTCATGTTCGACTGCCCGCCGTTGTCGGGCCTCGTTGAAGCCGAGGAGTTCCTTGGTCCCGCCCTGGGTGGCGGCGCCCAGTTCGGCGTCGGTGACGGAGCCGGGGCCCCAGATCATCGGGACGTAGTCGACGCCGTCCGGCTTGGTGACCGCGCCGGTGGAGGAGGCCCAGTTGAAGTACCAGGAGGCGCCCGAGTCGGCGAGCGCCTGGGAGGCGCCGTCGACGGGGTTGAGGCTGACGCCCTTGCGGAGCGGGGCGGCGGTGGTGACGGGGTTGGTGACCGGGGCGGGCTGGGTGGTGGCCGGGTCGGCCGGGGCGGAGGCGCCGGTTCCGAAGGCGACGGTCAGGCCGCTGCACTTGGTGCACTGGTACATGACCTTGTTGCCCGGCTCGGCGTCCTGCTTCGACCAGGCGTACGCCGTCGGGCACTTCTGGTTGATCATGTCGCTGTACGGGGTCTTCGCGTCGCGGTTCGGGTTGGTGCACACCAGGGGGTGCCCGCCGAGTCCCTGGTCAGATTGTCGGCCGGGCAGGCGGACAGCAGATCCTCGGCACAGCCGGCGACCGCGCACTCACCGCTCGCGGGGGCGTGACGTCGTTCGGTGTGATGGTGACCGGCGCGGCGACGGCGTCGACGTAGCTGACGTCGTACCAGGGGGCCAGGGAGTCGGCCGGGTCGAAGTTGAACTCGGCGAGCCCGGTGGGCTGTTGGCCGAGGGAACAGTGGTCGACGTAGGGTCCGCAGTCGCCGACGGCGCAGTGGAACGTGCTCCCGTCGTCACCGCCGCACCCCTGGCGGGCGAAAAAGGTGCCTCGCCAGTGTCCGGCTCCCTCGTGCTCGGGGACGCTGATCGTGGCGGACTGGCCCGGGTCCAGCGTCGGCAGCCCGGTGAGCGCGGCCGAACCGTCCGCGTTGACCTCGCTCCCGACCCAGATCCGGGTGTCGGTGCGGTTCTGCAGGGTGATGGTGTGGTCGGCGACGTCTGCGGCCGGTGTTCCGTTGATGGCGGTACCGCTGGAGCGGTGGACCTGGAGGGCCACGGCGGTGCCTGTCACACCGGCGATTACCAGGAACAGGGCAAGCAGGAATGATGTGCGTCTGCGCATGCCGCGCAAGGTGCGCATAAAAGGTGCCTATCTGTCGGGCCATTGGGGGCGGTGATCCGTTTTCACTCGCACGGGCACGACGGATGGAGCGTGGTAAATGGTTCACCCGGATCCGGAATGCGCTGATGTTTCTACCGGCCCCTGGGGCGGGGGGTGTTCGACCGGGTGTGGTTCTGCGAAACCGGCGTATAGGTCGAGGAGGACGACGGAGTTCTGCCGCCTCTGCCCCTCACGGAGGGCTGCTCGCCGAGGATCTGTCGCCCCTCCTTGTTGATGAGTGGTTCGAGCTCACCGGCCCAGACCCGTCTCGCGTCCTCGGCCTCCTGGACCGGGTCACTCGTCGGCGCTGGAGTCGGCCTCGGAACCGGTGGGCACCCTCGCGACGGCCGCGTCCCCGACCGCGTTGAAGGCAACCGCATCACTCAACGGATCTTGGCCCGGATTCCGGGAGTTGGCGGAACTCCATTCCTTCTCCCATTCCCGCCGCACCCGTTCCGCCTCTTCGAACGGGTCGGCCGCCGACAGCGGAGTCAGACCCTCGGAGCCGGCAGTGACCCTCGCGACGGCCGCGTCCCCGACCGCGTTGAAAGCAACCGCATCACTCAACGGATCCCGGCCCGGATTCCGGAGGTCGGCGGTACTCCGTTCGTCCTCCCCTTCGCGCCATTCCCGAGTCACCCTCGCGGCCTCTTCGAAGGCAAAGCTGTCGATCATCGCGTTCTCGCCCGAATGCGAGAAACCGCTCTCCTTCGGCTCGACCGACCGCTGACGGGATGCGCGCTCCCAGCGTGCCTGGTAGGCCGCGAACTGCTCCGCGTCGCGGGCCGTAATGGCGTCTCTGGCGTTGTTCATGGCCTCCGTGGCCGTGACCGCCCGCGTTGGCTCGGGATTCGACGAACGCCGTTCACGCCGCTCCGGCTCGGTGCTCGCGGCAGCCTGTCGCCGCAACTCCCTCTCGAACGCGTTGTTGGCATACGTCGTCATGGCCGGCATGCGTTCCGGGAATTTGTCGTGTACCTTGCGCCACTTCCTGTCCTCCTGGACCCGGCGCAGAATCTCGTCCTCGAAGGCATGACGCTGGAGTTCCGGAAGGTCGTTCACGAACTTCTCGAGTTCCGACATCTGCTTGAACGCGGTCTCCTCCGAAGAGGATTTCCACGTCCGCTCGTCCGCCGGCGCCTGAGTGGGCCCGCCCCTGCCTGGCGTGGGGGCCTGGACATACGGGCCGACCTCCGGCCCCCCGCGGGCGCGTAGCCGCTGCCGTCCAGCGGGTAACTCCTACCGCCTGCCGGCGTGTGACTCTCACGCTCCGGCGCGTAGCCCCCATCGCCGGGCGGGTAACCCCACCGTCCGGCGCCGATCGTGACCTGCCCCTGACGCGATCCGCCAAGCGACGGATCCCGTCCCACATATCCCCCAGAAGCTTGGGGTCCGGCCCGCTCCGTCGCGCCGGTGATAGTTCCTCAGCCCGTACTCGATCCTGAGCAGGTCGCCCGCCAGGTCACGCACCGGTCTGGCGGGGCGCCGCCTGGTCAGCCTGTTCCGCCGTCTCCGGGAAGCCGTGTTGTCGTTCGCCACGTCGCTCCTCTTTCAAGTCGGAAGTCCTGCCACGAGCGACAACGGGCGTCGGGGTCCGACGGTTCAACGACCGGCGGCCACCGCTTCACGGAACGGCCCGGCCGACGTCGTCGTAGTGGGCACGGCGGGCAACCCCGATCCCCTCGACAACTCGAATCCCTCGGGCAACGGCAGCAGGCCTGACGGCAGCGGGGTCCCGGGACACCTCAGGACACCGTCGACCGGTCGCGGCGACGCCTGGTACCACCCCTTCGAGTCCGACGGGAGCAGCCTCCGCCGCAGCAGACCTTGCGGCGCGAACCGCCCGGCACCGGCCGTGGTCGCATTCCCTCCGGACATGTGCGTTCCTCCCAGTTCCTTGGACCGGGCACTACCGGCTGGGCGCCGAGCCGGTTCGAGACACGTAACGGACCGCGCGCACCGAGCGGTTCAACGCCCGGAGCGCGGCGCGGAGGCGTCGGCCGAGGCGGTCCGGGACAGCGGGCTGCTCGACGCCCGGTTCGACGTGCCCGGGAGGCGAAGGGCAACGGCCCTCGATGGAAGTGGCACAACGTACCCCGTGGCCTCCGACTCGTAGAACGCCGTGTTCCGCGACGTGAACGGGGTGGTTGACGGGTACGCCGACGACAGCAGACCCGCGTTCGACCGCCTCTAGCGCCGCCAGGCTGGGGCGGGACGGGACGACGGGGGCGGTGGCGGCGGTCCGAGAGCCTGCCGCACCCCGAACGGGTCCATGTCGTCGACGGACGGAATCTCCTTGGCCCGGTGGACTCCGGGCTTGCAGCCGGCGAAGGGGCCCATCGGGTCCCGCAGGCTGTACATCACCGGCACCAGGTGATCGCGGTGCCACTTGGCGGGACCGACCATGTCCGAGCCGGGACCGGTCAGTTCCGCCCAGGCGAGCCACAGGCCATGAAGGCGGACGACTGCTTCTGTGTGCGCCCACCAGCGGGAGCACCACGGGGCCGAAGAGGTGACCTCTCGGCCGTAGACCGGCAGCAGCAGACGGTGGGTCCACAGCGTGAGATTCCGCAGCGTCTGCGCGTACTCGGGTCCCTCCAAGTAGAGAATCAAGTGCGGTGCGGACAGCGGAGATCCGGGCGGCGGATCCTCGTCGAAGCCGGCGGCTTGCCCGGAGACGGTGGTCCTGGTCATGACCCGCCCCGCCTCTTCGCGGCGGCTGCGGACGGTATGAAGCCACGCATGCGTGTGTTTCCTTCCAAGGTGGCGTCCAGCGGTTCGCCCAGGGCGCACAGCGCGTGCCGCTCGACACGGTTCAAGCCGATCCGCAGGCACTACGTGTGCGCCCCGAGTTCGGTTCACCGCGCGCCGCCGGCGGCCGTGGCGCAGAGCCTCTGCGTGGCACCGGCTCGACGGTCCTTCTTTGAACCCCTTCCACTCGGCTCCCGTTGTGTTCCTGGCCAAGCAGATCTCCTGGTTTCACGAAAGGACATCGCGTGTCGACACCTCCGCAACCGGGCTATGACAGTGAGGGCTCTGTCCACAGCTCAGGCAGCAACTCCAGCTTCTACGCTGCTCAGCGCGTAGCTCTCCTCCCAGCACCTCCTCAAGTCGCTCAAGTCGGCGCAGCGCCGAGCCGGGAGTGGGCGCGAGGGTCTTCACCGACTCACCTGTCAGTGACCGCGCGCTCCCCACCGAGCCCGCACCTGGGCAGAACCCCGTGAACATCCTGGACCTGGACCTGGAAGCCCAGCGCCAGGACGCCTTCCTCTCGGTCAACGGCTCGAAGGTGAGCAGGTGGATCAGCGGTACTCAGCAGTGGGTCACTGAGAACAACAAGGAAATCAAGAACTTCGCCCGCAAGGTCGCGCCTTACATCGTCGAGGCCGTGGGCAAGAGCATGCAAGCCTACGGGGAGACAGAGAATGTCAAGTCCTGGGGAAATGCGATCAACATGACGAGCGTCGCGATGCAGGCACTCGAAATCGCGCCGCACGCACGCGACAACTTCAACGCCGGGAACTACCGCGGTCTGGCAGCCGATGCCACCAATCTCCTCGGGGTGGGCCTGCAGACCGCCGGCAACAACGTTCCCTTCGGCGATACCGGGACGGGTCTTCAGGGCTGGGGCGCGGCAGCGCGGGCTGGGGGCACCTACTTCGCGAGCGATCCGCCTCAGCAGCAGGCCCCGGTCGAGCCGGACCTGGAGGCGGGAATCCCTCCGCAGTCTCCCGTCGCCGAGAGTTATGAACTGCAGCCAGTGGACGAGCACGCGGAGATGCCTCCGCTCCAGCGGATGGACACGTACTCGACGGCGCAGCCCAACCCGCCGGAACCGGGGCACCTGCGCCGCCGAGGAACCCTTGTGGACCCCGACACCCAACGCCGCCGAGGCAGCAAGGACAAGGACAGCAGCAGGAGCAGCAGCAAGAGCGGGGGAAGCGGCGGCAACGGGGGTGAAAGCAGCAAGAGCAAGGACAAGCAGCCCAAGAGGCACGAGAAGAAGTACGACCCCAAGAAGTACGAACCGGCGCCGGGGCCGCGCCGCTGACAAGTACGGCTGAGGTCCTACGACATCGGGGGCGGAGCTGATGCGCTGGCACCCCCTCCTCCGGTGAAGGGCAAGGGCGACGAAGGGCCGGTGCGCGCAGGATGCGCACACCGGCCCTTCGACTGCGACCTCGTGCCTTTGTCAGACGGGTCGAGGCGGCGGCCCGAACGGATCGACGGCATCGACGACAGGCGTCTGCTTCGGACGGTGCATGTCGGGCTTGCAGCCGGCGAACGGCCCCTGCGGGCTTCGCAGGGAGTCCATGACCGCTGCCAGATAGTCGCGATGCCAACTGGCGGGCCCGGACTTGTCGGAGCCGGGGCCGGTCAGTTCGCCCCAGGCGAGCCACAGGCCGTGGAGCTGAGCGACTGCCTCGGGGTGCTCCCACCAACGACCGCACCAGGGCGCCGAGGACGTGACTTCCCTGCCGTAGACCGGCAGCAGCACATGGTGGGTCCACAGGGTCAGCTGGCGCAGTGCCTGCGTGTATTCGGGTCCCTGTTTGTAGAGGATGAATTGCGGTGGTGCGGGGGCTCTTCCTCTTCCTCCTCAGGGTCCAGTTCCTCCTCAGGGTCCAGTTCTTCGGTCTCGGCGCCCTGTTGCCCCGTGGGAGCGGAGGGCGGGGCTTGAACGGGACGGGAAGCGAAACGGGGAGCGGAGACCGCATCCGGCCCTTCTTCCAGATCCCCGACTTCTCCGTTGGCATCGTTGACATGGCTCTCCTGCTGTTACTGGCGGTGACGGCTTCGTCCGGTCAGGTGGGCCGCGCTGTTGTGCCAGGCAGCACAACGGGGCCCTGTGCAGGGGGTTCACGCGTCGGGCCGTACCACGCCCAGAATCTGCATCGAGGCCGCCGGCGACTCGTACACGTACCGACCGGGTCGCGGCGCGGAGATGATGTTCCCGTCCCCGACGTAGATCGCCACATGGCTCGCGTCGGAGAAGTAGATGATCAGGTCCCCGGGGCGCATGTCCTCGACCGGGACGTGCTTCAGCTGGGCCCACTGCATTTCCGACGTGCGGGGATGGTGACGCCCGCCGCGAGCCACGCCTGCGAGGTGAGGCCGGAGCAGTCGTAGGAGTCGGGGCCCTCGGCGCCCCAGACGTAGGGCTTGCCGATCTGCTTGACGGCGAAGGCGATGGCCTTCCTGCCCTCGGCCGTCGCGTCGGTGCCGACCTTCTTGAGGATGCCCGTGCTCTCCCACTTGGCCTGGGCCTGGTCGGACTCCTTCTTCTCCAGGTCGGCGAGGCGGGCACGTTCCTGCGCGGCGAGCGAGGATTCCAACTCCTTTGCCTCGGCGATGTGTTGCTCGATGGTCCGGCGCTGCTTCGCCATCGTGCCGCGGCTCACCCGCAGCCGTTTCAGTTCGGTCGCCGCCTCGTCCGTGCGGGTGCCCAGGTCCGACTTCGTCGTCTTCAGTTCGGCCAGCAGGTTCTGTGTGTTCTGCTGGGCCTGGAGCGCCAACCCCGCGTTGTCCAGGGCCCGTCGGGGGTCGTTGGCCAACGCGAACTGGATCTCGGCGGGTACTCCGCCGCCGCGGTACTGGGCCGCCGCCGCCGCGCCCGCCATCGAGGTGAGGTGGGTCAACTTGGTCTCGGTCGTACGGATTTGGGCATGGAGTGCGGTGACGCGCTTCTCCTGTGCGGTCACCTTTCCGTCGGCGGCGTTGTACTTGTCCGTCGCCACCTCCGCGTCGTGGTACAGGCTCTGGAGCCTGGCCTGTACCTCGGTGAGAGTCCCGGGGTCGGCCTGGGCGCCCTGTTGGCTCGCCGCCGTCAGGGCGCAGGCCAGGGCGACGGCTGCCGCCGCCCGGTGGCCGTGTCTGCGCGAGGGCCGTCTCATCTGGGCCGAAGCTTCCTTCCTGCGCGTCGGTGAGGATGCGTGGGCACAACGGGCGCCACCCGTACGGCGGTTCAGTGAAGATGCGACGGCGTGCACCCGTGGTGGGGTGGGGGCGTGAACCCGTGGCGCGCGGCGGACGTTGTGCGCGAAGAGGTACGACGGCCGGTGAAGGGGACCGTATGGACGCCAAGTTGCTGCTGCTCGCCCTGTGCACGGGGGTGGGGCTCGGGTTTCTCCTTCTCGCCGTACGGCAGTTGGTGACCGTGGGGCGGTTGTGGGTGCGGGGGTGCTCGTGACGGGCACGGTGATCCCGCGAATCGCGGGCGACCGGCGGCGCACCGGGCTGGTGATGTTCACCGACCACCTGGGACGGCCGGTCGTGGTCGACGCGGGTGCGTACGGGTCCCTGCGCGGACTGCCGCGGGTCGGCGGGACGGTGCCCGTGTGCTACCCGCGCGACCGGCCCGCGGCGGCCCGGCTCTGGACGCCTCGGTATCTGCTGTCACCGGCGTTCGGATGGTTCCTGACGTCGACCGCGGTGTTCGTGTGCGCGACCCTGCTGACGCGGTGAGCGGGCGCGCGGCGGTCGGTCCCGGGCGGGTCCAGGACGTCGACGTACTGCGCGGGTTCGCCCTGTTCGGCATCCTGCTCGTCAACGCCCAGCTGATGGCGGGTCCTTACACCGCGTTCGGTGGTGGTCCGCATGCCTCCGGCGCCGACCGGGCCGCCGCCTGGGCGGTGACCGCGACCACCACCCTCTACCAACTCTTCTCGTTCCTCTTCGGCTACAGCTTCGTCCTCCAGGAACGCTCCGGGCAGCCGGGCGGCGGGTCCGCCGGACGCCATCTCCGCCGTACGGCAGGGCTGTTCGGCCTCGGGGCGCTGCACGCGGTGCTGCTCTACTCCGGCGACATCCTGATGACGTACGCCGTCCTGGGGCTGGTCCTGTACGGCCTGCGCGGGCTGAGCCCCGGGCCGCGCTGCGGATCGCGGTCTGTCTGGTGGCGGGCCTCGCGGTGCTGCTGCTGGGGTACGGGCTGCTGACCGTCGCCTTCACCCAGCCGGTCACCCCGGCGCGGTACGCCGCCGAGATCGCGCCCCGTGTGACCGCCTACCGGGGCGGTTTCCTGTCCGTGGTCGGGGCACGGCTGCGCGAACTGCCGGCGACCATGGGCGCGAACGTGCTGTACGCCCCCGACATACTGGCCGCGTTCCTGGCCGGCCTCGCGGCGGCGGCGAAGGCGGGCCTGGTGGAGCGGCGCGGCCGGGACCGGACATGGCTCAGGGGGTCGTCGTACGGTGGCTGCCGGTCGGTCTGGCCGGTGGTGTGGTCACCGCGTGCTGTGCGGACGGGCCGCTGGACAGCCGCTGGTTCCTGGTCGGACACGCGGTGTCGCTGCTGACCGCGCCCGCGCTCACGGCGTCGTACGCCTGCGGCCTGCTCCTGCTCGTGAGCGCCGTGCGCCCGGCGGCGGCACGGGTGCTGGCCGCCTCCGGGCGCATGGCCCTCACGCAGTACCTCTCGCAGTCGCTGGTCCTCGCTCTGATCTTCACCGGTTACGGCCTCGGCCTCTACGACCGGGTCGGCACCGCCGTCGTCCTGGCCGGGTGCCTGGTGCTGTACGGCGCCCAACTCGCCCTGGGCGTACGGCTGATGGGGCGGGTGCGGTACGGGCCTGCCGAGCTGGTGCTGCGGACCGTCACGCTGGGACGGCGCCCTGGCCGCTCTCCTTCTCCAGGTTCAGGCCCGGCAGCAGACGTGCCGCTGCCCGTTCCGTGATCGCCGCCGTCTCCGCCTTCGCCGCCGCCGAGATCTCGGCGGCGCCGGGCTCCTTGTACCAGGGGCGCAACCGGATCAGGGCCGGCTTGACGCCGGTGGCCAACAGCAGGGCGGTGCCCTTGGGGAGGGCGCGGATCCGGTCGGGCGGCAGGACGGCTTCCTGGCGGTAGGAGTACGAGCGTGACGTGCCGTCCTTGCTGCGGGAGATGCTCGGGGTCTTCACATCGTGCTGGCCGACCAGGGTGGAGATCTTCTGCACGAAGTCGGCGTCGTCCAGGCCCGCGCCGAGAAGTTTGACGGTCGCCGCGCTCCACAGCGCGTCCATCCCCACCTCGCCCCACACCCGGGCGCCCTGGCGGTAACTCTGCAGCAGGGTCACGACGTTGATGCCGCGCGAGCCGAAGTGGGAGTACAGGTCGGGGAGATCGGAGATGCGGCACACGTTGGCCGCCTCGTCGAGGACCGCGGTCAGCGGCGGGTCGAGCCGGCCGCCCATCCGCTCGGCGGCCACGACACCCGCCCGCATGGTCGCGTCGGCGAGGCCGGCGATGACGCCCGCCGCCGAGCCGCCGCCGTCCTTGGAGAGGAGGTAGAGCGTGTCGGTGCCGAGGACGTGCCGGTCCGGGCGGAACTCCGGGAGGTGCGGGTCGGGGTGACCCACGCGAGGATCTCGGGGTCGAGGAGGCAGGACGCGGTCTGGCGGGCGGTCTCGTAGATGCCGTCCCGGGTCTCCACCGCGCCGCGCACGGTGCCCTGCAACTGCTCGGCCATCGCGATGAGTCCGACCTCGCGCAGCAGGTCGACGGGGGTGCGGTCGGCGGGGTCGGCGAGCCAGGCCAGCAGCTCGGTCAGCGGGGCCCGGCCGCGGGCGGCGGCCAGGAACAGCGCGGTGAGGGTGTTCTGGGCGGCCGAGATCCAGAAGTCCTTCTTCGCGGTGTCGTCGTTGACGGACGCCACGAAGTGACCGGCCATCCGGCGGGCGCCCTCGATGGTGTGGCACTCGCCGAGGATGTTCCACCACATGGCGCGCGGGCTGTGGGCGATGCCCTGCGGGTCGAACGTCCATACCGTGCCCGCCTTCTCCCGCTGGGCGCGGGTGACGGCGTACACGTCGGACTTGTTGGAGGTCAGCAGGACCGCGCCCTGGGCGCGCAGCACCCGGGGCACGGCGATGCCGGTGGACTTGCCGGCCCGGGGCGCCATCAGGTCCAGCTCCACGTCCTCGTAACTGCTGCGCAGCTCGGGGCCCTTTGGGGTCGAGGTCGCCGAGGAGGTTGCCGGTCTCGTCGGGGTGGACCTGCTCACGGCCCTTGAGGGTGGGGCGCAGTTCGCGGGCGCGGGCCTCGATGCCCTTGGGGCACATGGCGGCGAGTTCACGCCGCCCGGCGAGGCCCCTGGGCGCTCTGCCGCGGTCCATGAAGAAGCCGACGGCGAGGGCGGCGGGCACCATGATCAACGCCAGGACGCCGAACATGCCCGCGTAGAGCACGGCGGCCGGGGCGCCCGGCCACAGCTCGGTCGGTCCGTGGGAGATCAGGGCGGAGACGGTGGACAGGGCGAACGGCGGGGCGTCCCAGCCGTAGCCGGCGAGACCGGCGCCGAGGGTGCCGCCGGCCCAGACGATGGTGAACGCGAGTACGCCGAAGGCGGCCAGCGCGGCGATGGCCCACTGCAACTGGTCACCGAGGTCGGTGCTGCGGGGTCCGCTCATGCCGTCCACCCCCGGCCGACGCCTCCACGGCGGGGAAGCCCGGGTCGCCGGGGAGGGCGAGGGTGGCCGGGGCGCCCGGGAGGATCAGGGGAGCGGTCCTTCCTGCGCGCGCCGGGCGACTTCCTGGGCGGTGCGGGCGGCGGCCTGCTCGATGGCCGCCTCGTTGGTCGTCCAGCGGGTGTTGGTGTTGTGCAGGTCGCGCTCGGCGTCGGTGATGGCGACCTTGATCGGGATGCCGGGGCGGCCACCGACCTTGATGAGGAAGCGACCGCGCCCCGGGGCTCCTCGTCCTCGCCCCGCACACCCCAGCCGGGCGGCGAGGACCAGGACGACACGAGTTCGATCTCGCGGCGGGAGAGTCCGACGACCTTGCCGAGATCCTCCATCTCGGTCTTCGGCAGTCCGGCGCAGACGACCATGCCGGCCCGCTCGACGAAGCCGCGCGCCTTGGCGCGGTCGGCATCGGTGCCGAGGGCCTCGGCGTCCTTGAGGGTGTGGGTGATCTTGGCGTCGCCGAGGCCGAGGGAGCGGTTGAGGCGGGTGAGGGCGTCGATGCGGTCGACGATGCCGGAGGCGGCGCGCAGCGGGCGCCACAGCTCGTCGAGGACGGTGAAGAACCAGCGCCGGGGCGCGAGTCCGGCGTCCGCGAGAGCGTGCGAGGCCGCGACCGTGCCGAGGCCGTCGGACCACGCGGCGAGCATCGCGGCGGCGGTGAGCTGGGTGTCGGCCTCGCCGATGCCGGAGATGTCGATGCACACGGCGGGCGCGTTCGCGTCGATCCGGGTGGATGTCTCGGAGGCGAAGGTGTCACCGAGCGGGCCGTCGAGAATGCCGAGCAGGGAGCGGTGCAGCGGGTCGACGGCGTCCCGGTAGCGGGTGTCGGAACCCCGGTCGAGGGTGACCGCGCGGACCCGGTCGGGGCCGTCGGTGAGGACCCGCAGCACGTCGGGCAGGAGCACGCTGCGGCCGGGGACGGCGCGTTCGCGCAGGTGGTGCAGGACGGCGGAGAGCACGGACTGCTCGTGGTCGTCCATGGGCCGGCCGCGCACGATGGTGATGAGGGCGGCGACCATGTTCAGCACCCGGCCGTGGGCCTCCGCCTTGAGGACCTCGCCGGCCTCGCCGCCGATCTTCGCGGCGGCCTCCCCATGGCACCCGGGTCCAGGACGTTGATGCCGCCCCGGCCGCGGCCGATGGAGATGACCTGGCCGCCGAGCGCGCGGACGGTGTCGGCGTAGTCGGGCTTGAGGTCGCCGAGGACCAGTGGGACGACTCCGGTCGCGGCGAGCCCGATCAGCATCCGGTTGATGAGGGTCGACTTGCCCAGACCCGGCATGCCGAGCATGAACAGGAGGGGTTGGAGATGTAGCGGGCCCGGGTGAACCAGTTCAGCGGGTCGCCGCAGACCGTGGCGCCGGTGAACAGGTGCTGGCCGAGGGGCACTCCGATCATGGGCGAGCCCGAACCGGCGGCGAACGGCCACATGCCGCAGGCCTGCACGGTGGTGGCCCGCCACATGGTGGGCGGGTCCATGTACCCGACGCGGCCACCGCCGGCCCCCGGCCAGCCGCGCGCCGGGACGTACGGCTCCCGGGGCTTGGCCGGGCCCTTCTCCTTGCCACCGCGCCGGGCCTCGGACTTGGCATCGGCCCTGGCCTTGGCCTTGGCCTTGGCCTTGGCGGACTTCTTCGCGGCGGCCTCGGCGCCGTAACCGTCCAGGCCGACCAGCCCCGGCCCGCCCGCGGCCAGGTCCCGGAGTGCCTCCTCCTCGGCCAGCAGGTCCGCCCGCTCGGCCAGCTTCTCTTCGCTACGGCGGCTCACAACGCCTCCTGGAGTTCGTGCGGGACGAGGGTCTGCTCCCACGGCAGGATTCCGGCGGGCAGGGTGCAGCTGAACGCGGCCGCCTGCATCCGGTCGGCGGGGCGCATCAGCACCCGGGACGCCGCCGTCAGGTTGCGTACGGTGACGCTGGCGTCGGCGAGGTCCTCGAGGGTGTCGACGGTGACCGTCAGCATCAGGGAGAACTCCACGAGCCCGGCGCCGGACGCCTCCTCGGCGGCGGTCTGCTCGGCCGCCCGCACCTCGGAGGCCGCGCGTGCCTGGACCATGCCCTTGCCGGATGTGGCCATGAACTGGGCGCTGCGCCGGTCCGCCTCGACGATGCGGGCCGAGGTGGCGGGGTCGATGGCCCGGTAGACCAGGGCGACCCGCTTGCGCCGGGTGCCGGGGGCGGCCTCCAGCATGCCGCGCAGCACCGAGGAGCGGACGGTGCCGCGGGGCGCCAGCGTCAGCATCCAGGTCCGGGAGACGCCGGAGTCGTGCTGGTAGGCGTTCACCGTCTCCACGGCGGCCGCGGGGCCGGCGTCGTCCCACTCCAGGCCCGTTCCGCCGTGCTGGGCACGGGCGTTGAGGACGTCGGCGGCGACGGCGGGGTCGTAGGCGACCCGGACGACCTCGGCGATCCGCTCCGCCGACAGCGGGTAGGCGGCACCGCCGCCGGCCGCGACGAGCCCGCTGAGCAGGCCGGGGATACGGATGGCCAGTTCGGTCATCACGTCCTCCTTCCTGCGCCGCTGGCCCGCCGGGTTGCCGTAGGTGAGGGTGACGTAGGTGTGCATCTCGGAGGAGGCACTCGGGTAGTTGTCGACGACCTCCTCCATCACGGCACGGGCGGCGGCCGGCGCGTCGGGGTGGATGCGGGGGAGCACCTCGTGGGCGAGCCGGGTGCCGGGGTCGGGGGCGGTCTCCACGATCACGGTGGCGCCCTTCAGACCGGGTTCGTGGGAGAGCCGCGCCAGCCACTCGCCCCACAGCGCGACCCAGACGTCGACCTGGTCCGGGTCGATGAGCGAACCGCCGTCGGGGTCGCAGCCCAGGACGATCGTGTACAGGTCGCGCTGCGGGTGGTGCAGGATCCCGAAGGGGCGGTCGTAGGCGTCACGGCCCTCGGTCGCGGTGACCTTGTTGAGCAGACCCGGCGGGCGGAACCGGCCGCCGGGGCGCGCGGAGAGCGGGCCGGAGACGTAGAGGTGCGCGCCCGCGGCCTTCCGGCGCCACCAGCCGACGCGCAGGGCGAAGAGCTGGTAGACGTTGCGGCCGTCCTGGGTGCGGATGGTCAGCGGGATGAGGAAGAGGACGACCGGTACGAACACGATGATCGCCGCGTACAGCGAGATCAGCGACGCCAGCAGCGTGGCGACGAGGCCGCCGAAGATCACGAAGGTGCCGACGAGGCCGAGCGGCCCGAGCCCCGCGCGCCTCGGCCTGCGCCAGTTCCCGTAGGTCGGATGGGAGACGGCTTCCGTGGACATGTGACCGGTTTCCTTTCGTGCAGTGACGCGAGTACGGCGTGAGGTGGGTCGAGGCCGGTGGGGAAGACCGCCGGGCGCCCTGGGGAAGGGCGCCCGGCGGCCGTTCGTCAGGGGAGGCGACGCCCGCGGGAGGTACCGGCGGCGTACGGCCTGGGTGTCGTGTACTCCCCTGGGCTCACTTGTTGTTGCCGAGTTCTCCGTCGCCGCCCTCGACGGCGCCGGAGACGGTCGAGCCGGCGGTCTGGGCCGCGGCCACGGCCGCGAGGACCGCGATGCCGGCGGGACCGCCCAGCGCCGCTCCGGCTTCCTTGCCCGCGCCGCCTGCGGCCTTGCCGGCGCCGCTCGGACCGCCCGAGCCGGACGAACCGTTCGAGCCCGCCGAGCCCCCGGCGCCGTCCGAGCCACTGGAACCGGACGAACCGCCGGCCCCGGACGAGCCACCCGCACCGGACGAGCCGCTGGCACCCCCGGTGCCGCTCGCTCCGCTCGGGCCCTTCTGTCCGCCGCCGCCCCCGCCGGACCCGCCGCTCATGGCGCCGACCTGCACAGCACCGCTCGCCAGCTGGCCGCCCGCCTGACCCATCGAGGCCATCGGGTTGCCGGTGCCCATGGCAGCGGCCGCGGGTACGACGAGCTTCAGCAGCGCGGGGAGCGCGATGGCGGAGAGCAGCATCACCCCGATACCGGCGATACGGGTGTTGACGTTCGCGTTCGTGCTGGTCTTGCCCTGGGTGATCATCGTCATGCCGGCGTTCAGCACGAGCGCGACCGCGGGCTTGTAGAGCAGCCAGGAGATCATCCAGCCGATGTGCTTGCGCCACCAGCCGGCACCCCAGTCCGTCATCGAGGCCGCGGCGGCCATCGGAAGGGTGCCGAGCATGATCATCATGACGCCGAGCCGGATGTACATCAGGATCGTGTGCAGGATGCCCGCGAGCAGCAGCAGGAAGGCGAGGATCAGCAGCAGGAAGGACTGGATGTCGCTGTTGTCCCCGCAGGCGCCGATGTTGTCCAGCGCGCTCTGCACGGAGTCGTTGAACAGGTAGGTGGAGTAGCTGTCCGCGATCCTGGCGGCGGCCAGGCAGATGGTGGTGGCGGCGCCCGAGACGAGGACGACGCGCATGATGCCCTTCAGGGCGGTGACGCCCGCGGTGCCCCTGCGCTCGATCGCCATCTTCCCCGCGGCGAACAGCAGGGAACCGACGGCCAGATAGACCACGATCCACGACGTCTTGTTGCTGAGGTCGTGCGAGGTGGTCGTGTCCTCCAGGGTCGGGACACTGTCGGCCAGCCCCGCGAACACCGCGATCGCGGCGGCGAGGATCGTCTTCGCGATCAGACCGATGACCGTCCCGACCGGGTCGCCGAGAAAGCTGAAGAACCCGGTGATCGCGTCCGCGAGTGGATTCCCGTTGCTGCAGGCCGCCATGTCATACCCCCCACAGCGTGTAGCCGACGGCGCTCTGCTCGGTGGCCAACTGCGAGTACAGGCCTCCGCTTCCGTCGGGCTGGACCTTCCAGTCGCCGCCGCTCCAGCGCACGGAGACGCTGGTCTTGGCATAGCCCTGGTCGTTCTTGATCAACAGCCTGATCGTCGCCGCCTCTCCGGTGTACGAGGCCACCTGGAACCCGGCGTAGGACGAGGTGACCGGAGCACTGTCGGAACCGTCGGTGTCCGGCACGGCGGTGCGCTGGAACTCGAACAGCCTCCGGCCCTGCCCGGCGACCACCTGCTGGTCGGTGACGGTGCGCCACTCGGATCCGCTCATCTGGGTGGGTATCACGGTGGCGGCCAGCACGGAGCCCATGGGGGTGTGCGCGAAGCACCACCACACGGCGCCCTGGAACTTCGTCGGTCCCGCCGAGGAGGAGACCGGAACCCGCCCGATGCCGAGCGTGTGCCAGGTGATGTCCTTGGGCACGGTCGTCGGTATCGCGTCGCCCGCGCTGTCGTCGGTACGGCAGCCGCCGGGACGGCCGTCCTTCTTGGAGACGGTGCCGGACAGCGGACCTTTGGACACCGACGCCTTCGCACGGCCACCGGAGCCCGAACCGGACGTCAGCGTGGCGATCACGCCCAGGACGACGACCAGCGCGAGGAATACCGCCGATGCCTGCCAACTGCGCTGCTTCCAGTACGGTCCGGACTCCTCGGACCGCTGTTCTCCGCGCTTGAAGATGCCCACTGTCCCGCGCCCTCTAGTTGAAGACGAACTGGACGAGCGGGCCGGCCGTGGCCACCAGCACACAGCCGCCGAGCACCATTCCGAGGCGGCTCATGTGCTCCGAGCTCTCACCCCGCTTGACGGAGATGGCCATCATCGCGCCGGTGACCAGTACGCCGCAGACACCGGCCGCGGTGCCGGCCCAGGCGAGGATGCCGAGGACGAGGTTGACCTTGGTGGTCAGTTCGCCGGGGGCGTTGCTGGTGGGCTGCGGGACGGTGGCGGCGAGGATGTTGGAGGCTTCGTAGAGCATCGTGGACATGAGGATTCTCCGAGGAGTCGGTGCCCGGCCTGAGCGAGGGGCGAGAGGGTGAACTGGCAGTACGGGAAGGCCTGTTGGTCTCAGGGGCCTTGAAGGGTCAGGTCACCGAGGAAGGTGACGAGCGGACCGGCCGTGGTGGCGATCACACAGGCGAGGACGACGAAGAAGACCCCGCGGAAGTGCTCACCGCCCTCGCCCGGATCGCCGCGGCGCAACTGGAGCGCCATCTGCATGCCGACGATGATCAGTCCGGCGACGCCGCAGGCCGAGGCGCACCAGGAGAGGGTGTTGATGACCAGGTGACCGTCGTCGCCCGGGTCGTAGCCGTCGGCCAAGTCCCGTGCGGCGAAAAGGAGTTGACTCACGGCATGACTCCCTCGCCGTAGACGTCGCTGCCCACCAGCCGGGAGAGCGTGACGAGTTGCCTGGGGACGTACTTCATCGGGCTGTCCGTGCGCCATGCCGGGATCCACGGCACGCGGTGCACCCGGGCGACCGAGCGCAGGATCCGGATGCGGCGCAGCAGACTGAGCGGCAGCCGTCCGGGGGCGTCGGCGACGAGCACCACGGCCAGCAGTTCCAGCCCCTGCGGGGCCTTGCCGTCCTTGAGCAGGCCGAGCGCCTGGGACACGGACCGCAGTCCGCTCGCACTGGTCCGCCCGACCAGGACGATCCGGTACGGCTCACCCCGCGCGGGCTCCGGCCAGCGGGCGCCCACATCCACGCCGCCGAGCGCCTCGACCAGCGCGGTCGCGCCGGACCCGCCGTGCGCCTTGACCCACCCGACGTCCTCCCGTGATCTGCCCCGAGCCGCGGCGCCGCCCCGCTTCGACTGCCCCCAGCCCTGTTCCACCGGCCGACCCGACGTGGTCTTGCGCGCGGGGAATGGGACGGGTGAGCGGCCTGCCGCGAGGTGGTCTGCCCCGGGGTGGCGGCCTGCCGGGGTCGCGGTCCGCCGTGCGGCGGGCGCCGCTGGGCGGGGAGCGGCCGGAACGGCGGCCGGAGCGAGGGGCCGTGAGGCGGGCTGCGCGACGGCCCGCGCCTGCGCCGCCGGCACCTCCTCCCGCACGGGCGCGGACGGCAGCCCGGCGCCGAAACCCTGCGGCGGGGAGTACGCCGACTGCCCGGCGGGTTCCGGTGCGGGATGTCCGGCGGGGGCGGCCGGGGTGCCGTCCGTCGCCGGGTACGTGGGCTTGGGCCCCGGACCCATGACTGCGAGCCCGGCTGTGGTGCCGAAGGAACGCCCATGATGTTTTTCCCGCCCCCTCTTGGCTGCTGCTTCCGCTGCTCTGGCTCATCCGGTTTCCGCTGGTTTGAACTTTTTCGTCACGGGGCCCGTTGCGCTGTACCGGGTCCGTCGGACAGCACAACGGGCCATGTGGGCACAGCGGTTCAAGGCGAGCGGAAGAAGGCGGAGGACGCGGATGGGTGCCGCAGAGGGCGAGGAGGGCGCGGGCTCCAAGGCCGTCATGTACGGCATGGCCGGCGCCGGCGTGGGCGGTTGCGTGATGATCCCGCTCGCCGTTGCGGGCGCCGTGCCGCTGATCATCATCTTCGGCGGCCTCGGAGTCCTGCTGGCTCCGCTCATCGCGCTGATCCTGCTCTTCGGAGGAGGCGGCGGCAGCGCCGACAACTACAGCGGCGACAACGACACGGCGAACCAGATGCTGGCCGTCCTCCAGGGCGACGGGAAGGGCGAGCTGGACACCGCCACCGTCCCGTCGGACCTGGCGGATCCCATCCAGAAGGCAGGCGAGCAGTGCGACGCGATCGGCCCGATCGTCATCGCCTCCCAGCTGGAGAAGGCGTCCGGCTTCAACTCGACCCTGGTCGGCCCGGGGGCGAGACGGGCATCGCGCAGCTGAAGCCGGACATCTTCAGCAAGTACGGCAAGGACGACGACGACAACGGCAAGACGCAGGCGACGGACAACAAGGACTCGATCATGGCCCTGGGCCGCTACATGTGCGATCTGGCGGGTCAGGGACAGACGTTGCTCGACAACGGCACGGTCGTGAAGTCCACCGACAAGAACGGCAACACCACCAACAGCGTCCTGGACCTCGCCCTGGCCGGCTACGCGATGGGGATGGACGCCGTGAAGGCGGCCAAGGGCGTTCCCCAGTCGAACGACGCCCTCAGCTACGTCCTCGCCATCCGCGCCCAGTTCGCCAAGTACCAGGGCATCGCCGCCCCGCCCTCGGGCGCCACCCCGGCGTCACGCCCACCCCGACGGCGACACCCACGAACTGACACCCGCACTCCACCAGACCTGCCCCACGAGGAAAACAGCCATGGACCGCTTCACGGTGTACGTCTCCGACGAAGGCCTCGCCGAGATCAACGGCGAGCCGCTCGCCCCCGCCCCCGGTCAGTCCGTGCACGAGGCCGTGCTCGACCAGTTGCACCGGTACGCCGAGGAGTCCGGCACGGCCGTGGACGCCACGGTCGGCGACGGTCCCGGCGCGACCCACTTCGTCCTACGGGTGCTCCCGGACGGCTCCAGTCACGTCCTCGCGCACGAACCCGGAGAAGCGCCGGAACCGGACCCGCGACCGACAACCCACCCGGAACCCGAGCCGCCCCTGACACCGTCCGAAGACAACACACCTTCGCCCGCAAGCTCCCTGTCCGCGAGCTCCCCGTCCACAGCCCCTTCACCCACAGGCGCGGCGTCCACAGCCACCCCGTCCACAGGCGCGGCGTCCACAGCCACCCCGTCCACAGGCGCGGCGTCCACAGCCACCCCGTCCACAGGCGCGGCGTCCACAGGCGCGGCGTCCACAGCCACCCCGCCCCCGGCCCCTTCGTCCCCGGCCCCTTCGTCCGCAGGCTCCCGTCCCCGGCCCCTTCGTCCGCAGCCCCTTCGTCCCCGACCCCTTCGTCCGCAGGCTCCCCGTCCCCGGCCCCTTCGTCCGCAGCCCCTTCGTCCCCGACCTCCTCGCCCGCAGCCACCCCGTCCCCGACCCCCTCATCCGCACCCCTCTCGCCAGCAGGCTCCCCGGCCCCCTCACCCGCAACCCCCTCACCCGCAGGCTCCCCGTCCGGAGCCCTCGCATCGGCAGCCGCCTCGTCCACCGCCCCTTCGTCCACCGCCCCCGCAACCTCCGCCATCGCCACCGCCATCGCGCGCGCCCGGGCCACCGCCGTCACCCGTGCCGCCCCGCGGGACCCCTCGCCGATGTCGGCCTGCCCCCGGTCGGGCTCTCCGAACAGGTCGGTCTCATCAACGAGTTGGGGATCTCCGGGCGGCTCGACGAGGCCTTCGCCAGGGCGACCGCGCTGCGCGAGAGCCTGACCGGATCGGTGGGCGCCGAGCATCCGCACGCGGTGGAGGCCCGGGCCATGGAGGCATACCTCGCGTATCTGCGCGGCGACCATCGCGAGGCCGTCGTACTGGCACTGGCCGTGGCCCGCATCCGGTGCGGCGCCGAGGACGAGCGGGCGCCGATGGACGTGGCGCGGGCGGCAGCCGCCTGGCAGCAGCTCGACGACTCCCGGACCGCCGTCGCCCATGGTCACGAACTGCTGCACATGTGGGGCATGTTGAGCCGTCGGGGCCCGCTGCCTCCCGGCCACGTCGAACTCGCCGAAGAGGTCCACAGATACGTGCGGGCGCTGGAGGCGGCGTACGTCTGACCCTTCGCGCACGCCCGGCGCACTCCGGCGCACTCGGGCTGACCGGCCCGTCAATCGCCTCGTACACCAGGCGTCAAACAGACGTGGACCGTCCCCGGAACACTCCCTTCCCCACGAGCCCCACCCGGCCCGCACGCGGCCGGAGCGGGCTCTCCGAGAAGCAGGAGTACTGCCATGAACGTGACGGCCATCGCATCGGCGAGCGCGGTCTCGCCCGAGGAACAGGCGCTGCGCGACCTGTATCTGGAACACGGGCCGGCCCTCTACTCGTACGTGCTGCGCATGCTGGACTGGGACACCCACCGCGCGGAGGACGTCCTCCAGGAGACGCTGCTGCGGTGCTGGAACAACGGGAACCTGACCGACGCCGAGGGAATGGCCATCCGCCCCTGGATGTTCCGGGTCGCCCGCAACCTTGTCATCGACGCGCACCGGACCCGGACGGCACGGCCGTTGGAGATCAGCGGCACCAACTGGCTGGGCGACATGTACTCCGAGGTGGACGACATAGAACGGATGCTGTCGTCCATGGTGCTGCACGAGGCCCTGCGGACGCTCACGCCCGCGCACCGCGAGGTGCTCCGGGCGACGTTCTTCGCGGACCGCACGACCCAGCAGGCCGCCGAGGACCTGGGGATTCCGCGAGGGACCGTGAAGTCCCGGGTGTACTACGCGCTGCGCAGCCTCCGCCTCGCCCTGCGGGAACACGGAGTCGCGGTGGAGGAGGAGCGGGAGAAGGAGGCGGAGCCGGACGTGGCTTGCTGATCGACGGGCCAGGAACCGGAAGGGCATCACCGGCCCGGCGGCACCTCCGGCTCGTCGGCGTCCAGTTCACGCAGGACGGAGTCCACCTCCGCGGCGTCCGGGTGGCCCAATTCCGCCAGCAGGGCGAGGGCCGACCGCAGCGCCTCGCGGGCCGCGTCCCGGTCACCGGTGGCACGGTGGGCCTCACCGAGGTGACGCAGGACGTCGGCTTCGAGATAGCGGTCCCCGATCACGGCGAACAAGCGTGCCGAACGCTGGAAATGCTCGATGGCGTCCTTGTACAGGGCGAGGTGGTGAAAGGCGTAGCCGATCGTGTCCTGCGTCGAGGCCATTCCGTAGAGGTCGCCCAGCTCGTCGTAGAGAGCCAGCCCCTCCCGGCAGCAGTCGAGGGCCTTCGTGTGATCGCCGAGCAGGATGTACGTCCAGGCGACCTGGTTGAGCACCCCGCTTCGCCGTTGCGGTCGCCCTCGGCCCGGAACAGCGCGCGGGCCTGTGCGTAGTGGGCGAGCGCGGTCGTGCGCCGGTCCGTCCGGTTGCAGAGGTAGGCGAGGCCACGATGGACCCGGGCCTGGCCGAACGGGTCGCCGGTGTCACGGAACAGCTCCAGCGCGCGTTCGAGGTATTCCGACGCGGGCTCCGCGTGGTCGAGCTGCGAGTGGGCCACCCCCAGGCCGCTGAGGGAGTACGCCTGGCCGGTGGGATCGCCGAGCCTCCGCGCCGCTTCCAGCGCCACGCCGTTGATCTTCACGAGGTCGTGCCAGAAGCCGAGCCGGTTGAAGTAGACGTCCAGGACCGCGGCGGTGCGCCAGGCGTGTTCGTCGTAGCCGCGGGCGGCGGCGTGTTCGACGATCGCGCTCAGGACGTACCGCTCCGTACGCAGCCAGGCCGTCGCCTGCGCCCGGTCGTTGAACCGGAGGGCTCGCTGCCCGTTGTGCCGGGCGGTAGGGCGATGGGCCCGCGGGACGGATCGAGGACCGAGGAGGCGTGGTGGGCGGTGCGCAGGAAGTGGTCGTACATCCGCAGCAGTGCCGCGCCGCGGATGTTCTCGCTGTCCTCGACATCGGCGAGTTCGCCGGAGAAGGCGCGCAGCAGGTCGTGGAAGACGAAGCGACCCGGAGCGCGTTCGATGAGCAGGCTCGCACCGGTCAGCTCGGTCAGCAGGGCACGGACCCCACGGGGCGGCGCGCCGGCCAGTGCCACGGCCGCGGCCGTGGTGATGTCGGGGCCCGGATGGAGCGCGAGAGCGCGGAAGAGTCCGGCCGCCTCGGGCGACAGCGCCTGGTACGACCAAGAGAACACGGCACGGGCGTCGGTGCCGGGGTCGTCGCCCGCGAACGCGTCGAGGCTGCCGTGGTCGTACCGGAGTTCCTGGGCGACGTCGGCGAGCCGGAAGCCGGGATGGTGGGCCGCGCGGGACGCCACGATGGCCAGGGCCAGTGGCAGCCGGGCGCAGGACTCGATGATCGCGGCGACGGCCTCCGGTTCGGCGTCGACACGGGCGCGGCCCAGCCTCCGGGACAGCAGCTCGTACGACTCCCCCGCACTCAGCAGGCCCGGTGTCACCGGATGGGCACCCTGCTGGGCGACGAGACCTCCGAGGCGGCTTCGGCTGGTGACCAGGACGAGACTGCCGGGGGTGCCGGGCAGCAGCGGCCGTACCTGCCCGGCGTCGCGGGCGTTGTCCAGCACGATCAGGACCCGCCGGTCGGCGAGGATGCTGCGGTAGAGGGCGGCCTGCGCGTCGAGTCCCTCCGGGACGGCCTGCGGGGCCACGCCGAGCGCCACGAGGAACATCTCGGTCACGGAGTCCGGAGGCATCGGGGAGCCGTGCGGATCGTAGCCGCGCAGATTGACGTAGAGGCTGCCGTCGGGGAACCGGTGGGCGATCCGGTGGGCCCAGTGCACGGCGAGGGCGGTCTTGCCGGTCCCCGCCATGCCGTCGACGACGACGATGACCGCGGTCCCGGGCGGCCCGTCTCCCTCGGGCAACAGGGCCGACAACCGGTCGAGTTCGGCCCGCCGCCCGGTGAACAGGGGCAGATCGGCGGGGAGTTGAGCGGGTCCCGAGCCGCCTGCCCGGGTGTGCGGGGCGGGGCCCTGTGGGGCAGGAACGTCACCGGCCGATCCTTCGGGCACCGGCCGGGTGAACGAGGGGTCTCCACCGAGAATCCGCGCGTGTACGGCACGTAAGGAGGGGCCCGGTTCGATGCCCAGCTCATCGGCCAGCACCTGGCAGGTGCTCGCGTAGGCCTCCAGCGCCTCGGCCCGCCGCCCGCACCGGTACAGGGCGGTCAGCAGCAGCTCGCTCACCGCCTCACGCAGCGGATGCGCGTCACGCAGCGCCAGCAGTTCCGGCACCGCCGCCTCGTGGCGCCCCAGCTCCAGCTCGAGGGAGAGCCTCAACTCCAGCGCGTTCAGCCCTCGTTCGGCCAGGCCGGTCCGCGCGGACTCGGCGTAGGGACCGGGCACGCCGACCAGTGCGGCACCGTCCCCGGCGGCCGGCACTGTTCGCAGCAACCGGACCGCGCCGGTTCTGTCCCCGGCGGCCCGGCGGCGCTCGGCCTCCAGCACCGCTCCCTCGAACTCGGCCAGGTCACTGGAGATCCGGTCGGCCCGCAGGGCGTATCCGTCCCCGATGGAGACCAGCAGCCCGGACGGCAGTCCTGGCGTCCGCTCGGGCTCGAACAGCTTGCGGAGCCGCGCGATGTAGGTCCGCACCATCGCGACAGCACCCCGGGGCGGCGTCGCACCCCAGACCCCGTCCACGAGATCGGCCACACCGATCGCCCGCCCCCGGCTCAGCAGCAGCATCGTGAGCACCGCGCGCTGCTGAGGGGGTCCGAGTGCCACTTCATCGGGACCCTGCCAGGCACGCAGCGAGCCGAACAGGGAGAACCGGAGGGCTTTCACTCCACTTTCCTCCACGGCCCAGCACAGTAGCCGCCGAGATGCCGAACGTCTGACCGAACAGCCGATTCCGGCCACGTTTTGCACCGAGGACACACCCGGGCAACCCGCCGGCGAGGTCGGAGGAACCACCTGGGGAGCCGAATCCCTGCAGCCCTAGGGCTCTACGACGACCTCCTGAGCCGCCGCCGTGCTGTCGGCCAGCAGCGGGGCGTCCAGCGGGACGTTCCGCTTCACCAGGGCCAGGGCGATCGGGCCCAGTTCGTGGTGGCGTACGGAGGTGGTGACGAAGCCGATCTTGCGGCCCTCCGCGCCCTCCGCCGCGAGCCTCAACTCCGTGCCGTGGCCCGGGAGATGGACCTCGCTGCCGTCGAGGTGGAGGAAGACGAGGCGGCGCGGGGGCTTGCCCAGGTTCTGGACGCGGGCGACCGTCTCCTGGCCGCGGTAGCAGCCCTTCTGGAGATGGACCGCCGTGCCGATCCAGCCCAGCTCGTGCGGGATCGTGCGGTGGTCGGTCTCGAAGCCGAGGCGGGGACGGTGGTGCTCGACGCGCAGCGCCTCGTAGGCCAGGATGCCGGCCGGGGGCCCGACTTCTCGGCGTACGACTCCAGGTCCTCGCGCGGGAGGAACAGATCGCGGCCGTAGGGCGTCTCGCGGACGACCGCGCCGGTCGGGACCTCGGCGATGGACCCGGCCGGGACGTACACGACCGCGAACTCGCTTGTGCGGTCGGTGACTTCGACGCGGTAGAAGAACTTCATCGACTCCAGGTAGGCGATCAGCGCCTCCTGGGTGCCGGGTTCGGTGTGCATCCAGACCGTGGTGCCGTCGTCCACGAGGTACAGCGCGTGCTCGATGTGGCCGTGCGCGGAGAGGATCAGCGCCTCGGTGGCGACGCCGGTGGGGAGGTCGCTGACGTGCTGGGTGAGCAGGAGGTGCAGCCAGCTCAGCCGGTCGTCCCCGGTGACGGCGACGACCCCGCGGTGCGAGAGGTCCACGAAACCGGTGCCGTCGGCGAGGTGCGCTGCTCACGGAACAGGTCGCCGTAGTGGGCGGCGACGCCTTCGTCCACTCCTTCGGCGGGGACGGCGCCGGGCAGGGACAACAGGGGGCTCTTCATACCGGTAAGCCTACGACTCGGTGGTCGAAGTCTTCGTGGACGTCTTCAGCGAGCAGTCGCGGCACCTGCCGAAGATCGCGAAGTGCTTCATGTCGGTCTCGAAACCGAACGTGTCCCGCAGCTTGGCCCGGAACTCGGCGGCGACCTCGACATCGGCCTCGATGACGTTCGTGCAGTCACGGCAGACGAGGTGGATGTGATGGTGCCGGTCCGCGAGGTGGTACGTCGGCGCCCCGTGCCCCAGGTGCGCGTGACTGACCAGCTGGAGCTCCTCGAGCAGCTCCAGGGTTCTGTACACGGTCGAGATGTTGACCCCGACGCCGTCTTCCTCACCTCGATGAGGATGTCGTCGGGGGTCGCGTGCTCCAGGGTGTCCACGGCTTCGAGCACGAGTTGCCGCTGCGGCGTCAGCCGGTAGCCGCGCTGCCTGAGGTCACTCTTCCAGTCGGTGCTCACCACACCTCAGAGTCTAGGACTACTTGAAGAAAGCGATCCCGTCGTCCGGCATGTCGTCCGGGAGGGCCTTCGCCCAGCGCTCGACGTCGTCCGGGGTGACGACCTTCTTCAGGTGGGCGGACATGTAGGGGCGGAGTTCGACCTCGGGGTCTGCTTCTCGCCGACCCACATGAGGTCGCTCTTGACGTAGCCGTAGAGCCGCTTGCCGCCGGTGTACGGGCCGGAGGCGGCCGTGCGGGCGACGGCGTCGGTGACCAGGTCGATCTGGGGCTTCTGCTTGGCGAGGTCGCCGTACCAGATCTCGACGACGCCGTCGTCCCTGGTCATCGTGACTTCCACCTTGCGGTCGGCGTCGATGCGCCAGAAGCCGGACTCGGTCTCCAGGGGGCGGACCTTGTTGCCCTCGCCGTCCAGGACCCAGGTGTGCGAGTGGTACTCCAGGAAGTCGCGGCCGTCGTGCGTGAAGGAGACTTCCTGGCCGAAGTTGCACTTCTCGGAGCCGGGGAAGTCGTGCACGCCCGCGCCGGCCCACTCGCCGAGCAGGAAGACGAGGGGGACCAGGTCCTTGTGGAGGTCGGACGGGATCTCGATCATGGCGTCAGCAGTTCCTCGGTGGGGGTCAGCGCTGGCCCTGGTACAGCTTCTTCACGCTCAGTCCGGCGAAGGCGAGAACGCCGACGCAGACCAGGACCAGCAGGGTTTCGAAGAAGATCTCCACGGGTGCTCCTCGAGCGGTACGTGTACACGGGGCCGGGGCCCAGCTTACGCGGCTGGACCCCGGCTCTCTCTGCGAGGTGCGGCTAGCCGAGCAGCTGGCTCTGCAGGGTCACCGTCTGCTGGAACGGCACGGCGTTCGCCTCGCCCTTCCTCGACTGCACGATCATCGCGACGGTGTCGCCTGCCGTGACGAACGCCAGCCGGATCTGTTCGGCGCCGTACGGTTTCACCTCGACGTACGGGACCGACGAGACGTTCGTGACCTTGGCCGCGTCCGGGAAGTCGTCGTCCGGTTCGTAGCTGTCGGCGCCGTTCACCGGGTAGGTGGGCGACGCGAACCCGGCCAGGCTCCCGAGACCAGGTTGTCGGCGACCGTCGCCGTGTCGAACTGGAGCAGGTAGATCCGGGTGTGCGTGCCGTCCGGGGTGGTCCAGCCGCGCGCCGCGATGTGCCGCAGGCCGACGTCGGTCAGCCTCTGCGCGAGTGCGGTCCGGTCGTCGGCGGGCGAGAACTCGGCGAGGAACACCTTCGTGGCCAGCCAGCCGTCACTGCCGTCGAGTGCCTTGTCCCCGGTGGCCCCCTTCGGCGCCGGCAGCACCAGCGCCCGCAGGTCCGCGAAGTGGGACCCCGCCCGGTTCGCCTCGGCCAACGGCCCCGGGCTGCCCTTCGGCAGCGGCGGCTTGGTGAGGGTGGGGTAGTCCCACCGCCCGTCCGACGCCGTCCCGAGCCCGGGCACGTCCGTCCGCTTCATGTCCGTGATCCCGTACGCCGTCCCGGCCCCGACCACCGCGAAGACGACCACGGCGGCGGTCCACCTGAGCACCGCGCGAAGAACCCGGCGGTCCTTCTTGGCGGGGACGGGCAGGGGGTCCTGCGCCTGCGCCTGCTCTGGCTCTGGCACTTGGAAGGCGGTGGGCGGGAGGAGCGGGGGCTCGGGGATGGGCTGGGCGGTCTCCACGGCCTTCTCCTGCTGCTGGTCGGTCATACCGCCTCCCCGGGTCCTTGATGCGGTCGAGTTGTTCTTTGAGCAGGCGGGCGATGGCGGAGGTCTGCATCGGCCTGGAGGATTCCGCCGTGAGGGAGACGAGGACTTCGCCCTGGTAGGCGGAGCAGTAGATCGTGTCGAGCTTTTCCTCGGGGTCCTTCGGCGAGAGGAAGCACTCGGCGTTCTTGTAGCCCTTGATCTTCGGGCCGGCCCGGAAGACGCCGAGGGCGTCGAGGAACTCGGTCTGGAAGCGGGACTCGCTCCGTACCGCCGCCGTGTCCTCGATCTGCGCCAGCACGATGTCCACCGTGGACGCCTTGTCCGTGTAACCGGTCGCCTGCTGGTTGGTGCTGACGTAACTGCGCATCGCCAGGCCCTTGGTGTGCTGCTTGTCGATGGCCTTCTCCAGCGGCTTGCGCTGCTTGAGCGGCAGGTCCTTCAGCGCCTCCTTGCGCAGCGCCGTCGCCTGCGCCCCGGTGAAGGCGGTGTCGTGGCCGTACTGCGCGATGTCCGGCCCCTGGCTCCAGCCGTCGTCCGGGGTGTACGGCACGAGCGCCGCGGCGAGCCCGGTCGGTTTGACCCCGCTCTCCGCCTTCTCCGAGGACGCCTTCGGGAACGTCCATACGGCGTCACCCGCGTCCCGGTCCGCGCCGTTCACGGTCACGACGGTGTACCCGACCGCGCCGACCACGGCGAGGCTCAGCAGCACGATCCCGGCGACCGCCGCGACACGGCCCCCGCGCACCGGCTTCTTGATGACATCAGGGGCAACTCCTCGGAGCCACCGACCAGTTCGGGGTTCTCGGTGGTCACAGTCGCTCCATCTGCCGCTTGGCCAGATCCCTGATCTTCTTCTGGGAGACGGGGCTCCCGGAGTCGACCCAGATCTCCATCTCGATGTCACCGCGCCAGGCATGCGCCTCGGCTTTGTAGACATCCGTGTAACCCGCCTTGCGGTCGGGCGAGTTGTGGACGTACGCCATCCCGTCACCGGTGCCCGGGATGGGCCAGCTGTCGGTGTGGGGCTTGTCCTGCGCGTAGCCGTAGGCGCCGCTCGCGGACTCGGCGACGACGAGCTGGTCCTGCTGGCGGTACTGCACGAGCCGGATCTCGACGAAGAGCGAGCTGCCCTCGCGCCAGTTCACGACGGCCGCACGGCGGAACTCGTCGGCGACGAGATCGCCGAAGGCGTCGGCCGGCCTGTCGTACATCTCCGCGTATCCGGCCAGGTCCAGCCACCCGTCCTCTCCGGTGGTGTAGTCCGCGTCCCGTGCCCCGCTCGGCCTCTTCAGCAGGAGCTTGCGCAGGTCGCCGTCGACCTTGACCCTGCGGTCCTGGGCGGCGGACAACGGCTCCGGAGCCGGCCCCTTCGCCTGGGTCAGCGTGGCCTGGGAGAGGGAGGGCAGCGCGTCGGGTGCGCGGTTCGCCTGCACGAGGAACCCCGTGCAGGTACCGGCGACGACACCGAGCACGGCGGCGACGGCGATCAGGAGGGTGGTACGACCCCGGCGGCGCGGGCGGGACGCGGGCCCCGACTCCGACTCAGGCACAGGCTCAGGCTCAGGGTCCGGTACTTCTGTTACTTCTTCGATGGATTTTTCCGGTACTTCCAAGACGTCCCCACGGAACATGACGTGCGCATTCCATATGCGCGCACAGAAGACCCGTGGCTACTGCAGGGAGTTGTAAGGGAGTTGATTACGATTCGGTCATGTCGAAGAAGCTCGTGATCAAGGTGACGGCCGGGTCGGACGCGCCCGAGCGGTGCTCACAGGCGTTCACGGTGGCCGCGGTCGCCGTCGCCAGCGGAGTGGACGTCTCGCTGTGGCTGACGGGAGAGTCCGCGTGGTTCGCCCTGCCGGGGCGCGCGGCCGAGTTCGAACTCCCGCACGCCGCCCCGCTGCCGGACCTGATCGACTCGATCCTGGCAGCGGGCCGCGTCACGCTGTGCACGCAGTGCGCGGCCCGGCGGGACATCTCCGAGAAGGATGTCATCGAGGGCGTACGGATCGCTGGGGCGCAGGTGTTCGTGCAGGAGGTAATGGCGGACGGGACGCAGGCGTTGGTCTACTGACCCTTGACCGACCCGATGAACTCCGCCCAGGCGTCCCCGCGGAAGAGCAGGGTGCCGTGGGCGGGGTTCTTGCTGTCACGGACGGGGACGAGGGGAGGTTGGGGGCGACCTCGACGCAGTTGCCGCCGTCCGAGTTGCTGTAACTGCTCTTACGCCACGTCACGTTGCTCAAGTCGATGGCTCGCACGGCACTTCCTCCAACATCTGCAGGACGAACGACCGCGACTCGGCCAGGGACAACGCCAGGTCGCGTACCGCATCATATGTCCGCTGCAGATGCTCGACCTTGCTTGTTTCCTCGATCAGTTCGCCGCTCACGTCGTTCTCGACGTAGGCCACGGTCCGGCCGCCGGCGAGCCGCAGGAACATCACATCCGTGCTGTCCAACCCGTGCAGTCCCGTGCCGAACGGTAGTACATGGAGGGTGATGACGGCCGCTCCGAAGCCTGCACCAGGGACTCCAACTGCCCGCGCCAGGCTTGGGTGTTGCTCAGCGAGTTCCGCAGAACCAGTTCGGAGAGGATCACGCGGAACGGCGGCGGGTCCTCGCACTCCAGCACCCGCCGCCGTCCGATGCGCGCGTCGACCTGTTGCTCCAGCTCTTCGCCTCGAAGGCCACCCGCCATGAGCGCTTCCCTCGCGTACTCCGTCGTCTGAAGCACACCGGGTGGCCTGCTCACCGAGTACTGCCATAACCCCAGCGCCTCGGCCTCCAGCAGGAAGTACCGCCGATACTGCTCCTTGAACTGCGTCGGATCCCCAACGCCAGCTCCCACAGGGTGAGTAGCAAGGATCCCGAGCCGTAGAACTGATCCAGCGCCTGCACCACCTCGGGCCCGCCCAATGTGCTCCCGCGCTCCATCTTGCCGAACAGCGAGGCGTCCCAGCCCACCGCCTTCTGCAAGTCCCGGAGGCTGAGACCCCGTTGCAACCTCAACCTTTGCAGCTCCTCGGCAAACCGCTTCCTGGGTTCATGGCTCAACGTCGTGACAGCCACCCGTTGCGGCATCACAACCTCCTGTGGAATTTGTGGAATTTGGAGCGCCCGGCGTTGAAGTTGAGCCCGTTGGCGCTGCATTCGCCTCCGACCTGGGCCATCCTCGTAACACACCCAGGAATGCACAGAGTAGTGCAACTGCCGCATTACGTATGGAAGTTGCATAAAAAGGAGGAGAGCCGATGGAACCCGGAGCGCTGCTCTACGACCCCGACAGCGGCAAAGTGGGTGAATACCAGGACTCGGCCGGCCCCTACGCCCTGCTGCGCCCCGTCGGCGGGGGCCGCGAATGGCAGGCGGACCCCGGGTCACTCCGGCCGCCCACGAACGCGGAACGCATCAGCGCGGGCGTCCACGCGGCGAACAACCGCGCCCGCACCGACGCCCCGTTCCTGGTCAACGTGCCACCCCGCCCGGTCCCCGACTGCGCGCCCTGCGAGGAACTGGCCGAACTCCGGTCCCTGGCCCGCGCCGAGCACGACTACAGCGCCGAGACCGACGCGAACGTCCTGCTCCGCAAACACCGCAGCGAGGCCCACCCCGTATGAACCGCCCCCGCCCCCACCAACTGATCCAGGTCCCCCGGCCCAGGCGGTACCGCCCCCGTCATCCCGCCGGCGCCCTTGCCCGTCGTACGACAGCAGAGGCCCCGGCACCGCCGCCTCCCGCCGCTCCCCCCACCACACCCACCCCACCCGCCCCGGCCCGCCGCCGACGCCGGTTCCGGACCCCCCTGGGCCCTCCGCGAGGACGCCTTCTGGACCGGCGCGCTCACCGCGATGTGCATCGGCGGCCTGCTGATGGCGATCATCGTGACGAGCTGAGACACCACCCCCGCCAAGGACAACCCCGCCTCAGGACAGCTTCGCTCCGGGGGCGAACGCGGGCAGCCTCTCGATACTGCTGCGCACGGCCTCCGCGCCGTACTCGAACATCTGCCGCTCGTAGTCACCGACCGCGTCGAGCAGATCCCGGCTGCCTCCGTCCGCCTCGATCAGGCGGCGGCGCAGCAGGTCCGCGTCCCGCAGCGCGGTGTTCGCGCCGTTGCCCCCGGTCGGGGAGGTCGCGTGGATCGCGTCGCCGAGGAGCGTGACCGGGCCGGGCGCCCAGCGCTCTGCGGGCTTGACCACCCGGATGGACAGCAGGGTGCTGTTGTCCGGGTCGGCCTGCTCGATCAGCGCGCGCAGCTGCGGGTGCCAGCCGTCCATCCTGGACAGCACGGCGTCCTGCGCGGTCAGGTTCTCCAGCGAGCCGTTCGACGGAAGGATCATGGCCCAGCGGACGTAGTCGCCGATGTCGGGCAGCGTGACGTCGGGGGCCAGCTGCTCGGCGGCCCGCTTCGGCGGGGTGCGGAAACGCATCGCGCCGAGCAGCAGGCTGACGCCGTCGCCCGCGATCTTCGAGCCGTACGCCTTGGACAGGCCGGCGAACTCGTCGGTCAGCGGGGTGCGGCCGATGACGAAGCGGACGCCGGTGTCGGTCGGGGTGGTCCGCGGCGACAGCACCCCGCGGACCGCGGAGGTGACGCCGTCCGCGCCGACGAGCAGGTCGGCGGTGGCGGGGGCGCGGTGGGCGAACCGGGCCTGGACGGTGCCGTCGGGCCGCACGTCGTAGCCGGTCAGCGCGGCGTCGGTGTGCACGGTGAGGCCCGTCAGGAGCAGGTGTCGCAGCACCTGCCGGTCGACCACGATGCCGGTGCGGCCCGCGCCGAGCCTGCCGATCTCGTTCAGCTGCGGGTCCAGGACCAGCTGCTCGGCGGAGGCTTCCATGACGATCTCGTCGAGCAACGGGTGCCAGCGCGTCGGCAGGCAGTCGCGCACCGCCTGGAACCCGACCGGGTTCAGCACGAGCCGGTAGCCCTGGAACCGGGCGACGATCCCCGGGTCGCGCTCGAACACCTCGGCCTCGATCCCGGCACCGCGCAGACCCTGCGCGAGAGCGAGGCCTCCCAGACCGGCTCCGACAACGGACACTCGCATGACGTACCTCCGGAAAATCGACCCGCCACGAACCAGGTCTGCCCTGACTGACGAACTTAGTTCGTTATGACGATCTAAGTTCTACTTAACGAACTTAGTTCGTGTCAAGGTAAGGTGGTCGGCATGTCAGCCGATCCCCGCGACCCACGTGATCCCCGCCAACGCCGCGCAGCCCGCAAGAAGCCGATCACCCTCGAGCGGATCACCGACGCCGCCCTGGAGGTCGTCGCCACCGAGGGGTACGACGCGCTGACCATCCGCCGGGTCGCCGCCGTGCTCGGCACCGGTCCTTCGTCGCTGTACGCGCACATCGTCAACAAGGACGACATCGACGACCTGCTCATCGGCAGGCTCTACGCCGAGGTCACCCTCCCGAACCGGACCCGGCCGCCTGGCGCGAGCAACTGGCCGGGGTCTACACGCAGATCCGCGACCTGTACCTGAAATACCCCGGCATCTCGCGCGCCGCGCTGGCCATGGTGCCGACCAGCCTGGAGACGCTGCGGGTCGGCGAGGGAATCCTGGCGATCCTGCTCGCGGGCGGCGTCGAACCGAGGACGGCGAGCTGGGCCCGCGACGCGCTGTCCCTGTACGTCAGCGCGTACGCCCTGGAACAGTCCCTGGTCCGGCAACGGCACCGGCAACAGGACCCCGAATGGGTACTCACCCAGGAGGAGCTGCTGGCCCACTTCACGGCCCTGCCCGCCGAGAAGTTCCCTCAGACCCGAGCCCACGCCGCCGAACTGATCTCCGGCACCGCCCCCGCCCGCTTCGACTTCACCCTGGGCCTGCTCATGAACAACCTGGCACCGCCGACCGGTTGAGCCGCGAGGGGGGCCGCGTGACGCCCTGGGTCACACCCCCGCTCCTCCCGCCACAAGCAGAACGGATGCCCGCAGGGATCCAGCAGAACCCGTACGTCGTCCTGCGGCTGATGGTCGTGGAGGGTGGCTCCGAGGGCCACCGCCCGCTCGGTCTCGCCCGCCAGGTCGTCGACCTGGATGTCGAGGTGCAGCATCATCTGCTGGTCGCCGGGGGTGCGGGTGGGCCACACCGGGGGACGTACTCCGGCTCGGTCTGGAAGGAGAGGCCGGTGCCTCCGTCGGGCGGGCCGATGACGACCCAGTCGGGTTCCTCGGCGCGGACCACGTACCCGAGGAGGCGGACGTAGAAGCCGGCCAGCTCGTGCGCGTCCCGCGCGTCGAGCACCACGGTGGACAGTCTCGTAGGCGACATGCCCGCCCTCTACCCGCTCACCGCGCGGTTCACGGGCGGCGCTTCTTGCCGTCCAGCTCGTCCCACCACTCGTCGGACTTGGGATCGCCGGACGGGTCGTCCCACCAGCGGTCGTCGGGTCCTCGCCGGTTCGCGACCATCGCGGCCACCGGCGGGATCAGCATCGCGACCACACACATCCCGACGGCCGCGGGCACCGACCAGATCCGCACGACTCCCCAGGCCAGGACGAAGAGCCCGATGCAGATGCCCATCATGACGAAGTAGGTGCGACGGCGACGTGCCAGCATCTCTCCAGGGTAGGCCCGGGCACGCCAAAGGGCCGCGCCCGGGGAAAGCCGAAGGGCCGCACCCGGAACAGGTGCGGCCCCTCGACCATCAGACGCTGCCGTCAGACGGCGATCGCGACCTCCGCCAGGCCGCCCGTCTGGGCGACCACCGTGCGGTCGGCGGTGGCGCCGGGGACGAGGGCGCGGACGGTCCAGGTGCCCTCGGCCGCGTAGAAGCGGAACTGGCCCGTCGCGGACGTCGGGACCTCCGCGGTGAACTCGCCGGTCGAGTCCAGGAGCCGGACGTAACCCGTCACGGGCTCGCCGTTGCGCGTCACCTGGCCCTGGATGGTGGTCTCACCGGGCTTGATCGTCGAGGCGTCGGGGCCGCCGGCCTTCGCTCCACACATGTCTTGTTTCCTTCAGGTCGCAGCGGTGGTGCGGTTGCTTACTTGTTGGCGCCGAGCTCGATCGGAACGCCGACCAGGGAGCCGTACTCGGTCCAGGAACCGTCGTAGTTCTTGACGTTCTCGACACCGAGCAGCTCGTGCAGCACGAACCAGGTCAGGGCCGAGCGCTCGCCGATACGGCAGTACGCGATGGTGTCCTTGGCCAGGTCGACCTGCTCGTCGGCGTAGAGCTCCTTCAGCTCGTCGTCCGACTTGAACGTGCCGTCGTCGTTGGCGTTCTTCGACCACGGGATGTTGCGCGCGGACGGGACGTGACCCGGACGCTGCGACTGCTCCTGCGGAAGGTGCGCCGGCGCGAGCAGCTTGCCGCTGAACTCGTCGGGCGACCGGACGTCGACCAGGTTCTGCGAGCCGATCGCCGCCACGACGTCGTCGCGGAACGCGCGGATCGCCTTGTTCTGCGGCTTCGCCTTGTAGTCGGTGGCGGGACGCGAGGGGACCTCTTCGACCAGCTCGCGGGCGTCCAGCTCCCACTTCTTGCGGCCACCGTCGAGGAGCTTGACGTTGTCGTGGCCGTAGAGCTTGAAGTACCAGTACGCGTACGACGCGAACCAGTTGTTGTTGCCGCCGTAGAGGATCACCAGCGTGTCGTTGCCGATGCCCTTGCCGGACAGGAGCTTCTCGAAGCCCTCCTGGTCGACGAAGTCACGGCGTACCGGGTCCTGGAGGTCCTTCGTCCAGTCGATCCGGATCGCGTTCTTGATGTGGTTCTTCTCGTACGCCGACGTGTCCTCGTCGACCTCTACGATCGCCACGCTCGGGTTGTCGAGGTTGGCCTCGACCCAGTCGGCGTCGACCAGGACGTCACTGCGGCTCATGCTTTTCTCCTCCGGGGCAGTTACGGCGGTGCGGTGCGTGAGAGAGGGGTGCGCGCTCGCGCGAGTGCCCTGATCGAGGTCAAGGGCACGGGGGAAGACGGAAGGCTGCGCTTCCGCTCAGAACGTGCGACAGAGCATGGCGGCGACGCGGCACAGGTCTACTGCCCGCCGCTTCGTGAGGTCCGCCTGTCGCTTCATGGGGTCGATCGTAGGGACGGATCGCGGGACATGTCACCGGTGTGTCGTATTTTGAGACGCGATCGTCCGTGATGTGAGACGAGAAACCCGCCGGGCCCTCCGCGGCGGGGGAATCCGGGGCCCCGCGGCCGTTAACTCCGCCGCCGCGCGGACACCGCCGTCTCGCCCCTCGGACGCACCCGGCCCACCGGAGGTCGTCCGGAGCACATCCCGAGCGCGCCCGGACCACGTCCTACCCGGCCAGCTTGACGTTCGAACCCTTCACCTTGATGTCCACACCGCTCTTCGCCGCCTGCACACTGTCCAGCCGCACCCCGCCCGGCAACTGGTCCAGCGTCTGCTGGAAGTCGGTGATCGAGCGGACCCGCGAGTCCGCGAGGTCGACGACCAGCTTGGGCAGGTTGTCCGCGTGCACCTTCACCGTGTTGCCGACGACGGTGACCGTGCTGAGCACCGGATACGTCGTCGTGCCGATCCCGGTGACCGTGACCTTCAGGTCGGCCTTGATCTTGCCGTCGCCGCCGTCGGAGAGGCCGACGATCTGGGCCGTGACGCCGGTGAAGACGCTCGTCGGCGCGGACTTGGCGGCCTTGAGCAGCTGGTCGTAGGAGATGCTCGCGGTGCCCGTCGCGCTGGCCGCCGTCGCGGTGCTGTAGCCGTTGGAGAACTTCACGTCCTTCATGTCGGCCTTGAGGTCGTCGATCCGGATCGACGTGGCGCCGCCGCTGGCCGCGGTGTTGCCGGTCGGCGCCTCGTACTGGTTGACGCCGAGTTCCACGTCGTCCAGCTCACCGGAGGCGACCTGGGTGAGGAAGGGAAGCCCTTGATGGAGACGTCGGGGGTGCTGGCCAGGTTCTCGCTGGTCTTCACCTTGGACGCGGCCTCCTGCTCCGCGAAGTGGACCGCGACCCGGTCCACGACCACGAACAGGGCCCCGAGAATCACCACGACGATCAGAAGTATTCGTAGCCCACGCATGTACGGAGATCCCCACCTGGTGGTCGTCGACGAAAGCGGTACAACGACCTGGTGGCCGCCCAGCGCGAGAGTAGTCCTGTCCGACGCGTGTACCGCGAAATTGTCGATCACCTGTGACAGGTCTCTTAACTCCCGCCTACGACACGGCACTTGACCGTGCGGCCCCGGCGCCCGGCCTAGCCGAGCGCGCGCCCCAGCACGTACACCGCGGGGGCCGCGACGGCCAGCGGGAGGGCCACACCGGCCGTGAAGTGGACGAAGCGGGACGGGTAGTCGTAGCTCGCCACACGGTGGCCGACGAGGGCGCAGACCCCCGCGCCCGCGCCGAGCAGCGCGCCCTTCGCGCCCATGCCCGTCATCCCGCCCACCGCGATGCCCGCGCCGGCGGCGGCGAGCAGTGAGACGACGACCGACGCCGCCGTCGGCAGCGGCAGCGCGCGGGCCAGGATCGCCACCGCGACCGCCGCCGCGCCGACCGTCACCGCGTCCGGGTCGGCCGCGAGGTGCCCGGTCGCGACGATGGCCAGGGCCGCCGAGGCGACCGTCGCCATCAGGCCGGTGATCCGGGTGTCCGGGTCGGCGTGCGAGCGCAGCTGCATGACCAGGGAGAGCAGCACCCAGACACCGAGGGTGCCGAGGATCGCGGCGGGGCCGTTCTCCCGGCCGGCCGCGAGCAGTGCCACGTCCGCGACGAGCGCCCCGGCGAAGGCGAGCGCGATGCCCTGCCGCGCGGGCCACATCCCGTTCAGCCGGAACCAGCCCGCCGCCGTCACCGCCTGGAGGACGACGAGCGGTACGACGAGGGCGTACGACCCGATCTGCGCGGTGACGGAGAGCATGAGCGCCAGGACGGCGGTGAGCCCGGCGGGCTGCATGCCCGGCTCGATGATCGGCGAACGGCCTTCGAGCCTGGCCCGCTGGGCGTCGGTGATGCGGGCGTTGCCCGCGAGGGAGGGCGGGCCGTAGCCGTCGCCGACCGAGGGGGCGGGGGCCTGCGCTTCGGGCACGTCGGGCCTGGGGGCTGGGCCTGCGCGTAGGGGTCGTAACTCCGCGACTCCGCCTGGTAGTTCTGCGGCGGGAAGTACGCCAGGTCGGACGCGGCGGGTCTCGTCTGCTGGACCTGGGTGTCCCAGGTCTGGCCCTGCCACTGCTGGGTGTACTGCTGGTCGGCCTGCGCGTCGTCGTAAGGCTGCTGCTGATGCCCGGGCCAGGCCTGCGCCTGCTGGGGCCGCTGTTGCTGGGCGTAGGGGTCGTAGCCCTCGCCATAACCCTCGTACGGCTGGTTGCTCATCGCTTCGCTCATCCTCCTGCGAACGGCGGGAGCACCTCGACCGTGCCGCCCTCGGCCAGCCGTACCGTCTCATGTCCGCGGGTGCCCACGGGGTCACCGTCGACGAGGAACGAGCATCGCAGCAGGACGCGGGTGAGTTCCCGGGGTGTCGCTCGCGGACGGCGGTGAGGGCGTCGGCGAGGGTGTCCGCGTCGTACGGCTCCTCGGCGGTGCCGGCCGCGGCCTTCGCGGCGGCCCAGTAGCGCACCGTGACCTTTGGCATGTGCTTCCTCGATAGATCGGTGTCGACGGATCCGGCGTCAACACCCGCCAGGCTAGCTGTCCTGTGCACCGCCCCAGCGACCGATGCGGGCCAGCAGGTCGTCGGTGGCCGCGTGTTCCGCGTGGCCCATGCCCGGCTCCAGCCAGAGTTCCGCGTGGTCGGCGGCGGCCTCGGCCAGCATCCGGGGGTGGTCGACGGGGAAGTAGCCGTCGCGTTCGCCGTGCACGATCAGCAGCGGGGTGGGCGCGATGCGCGGGACCGCCTCGACCGGGGAGAGCGGGACCGGGTCCCAACCGCCGTTCTGGATGCGGGTCTTGAGGCCGTAGCGGCCGACGAGCCGGCCCTCGGGGCGGGTCACCAGCCAGTGCAGCTTGCGCATGGGGGCGGTGCCTCTGTAGTACCAGCGGGCCGGCGCACTCACCGAAACCACCGCGTCCGTGTGCGCTTCCGTGCGCCCCTCGCGCCCCGAACCCCGGAATCACCCGGTGAACTTTCGAAGCGGCCCGATCCGTACAGCGCCGCGTGCCGCAGCACCACCGAACCGCCCATCGAGAAGCCCACGGTGACCACGCGCGCGTGCCCTGTTCGCGCGCCCAGGCGACCACAGCGGCCAGATCCAGCACCTCGCGGTCGCCCACGGTGGACCGTCCGCCGGAGGCTCCGTGACCCCGGAACGAGAACGTGACCACCGCTCCGTACTGCGCCAACGCCTCGGCCACGCGCCGTACATGGGGCTTGTCCACGTCGCCCGTGAAACCGTGCGCCACGACGAACACGGGATCACCGGAAGGTGACCGCGAGGCGTCGTATACGGCCGCCCCCGGTTCGTATACGGAATCGATCGTCACCCCGTCGTCGGTGTGCAGAAACGTCCGCAAAGGTGTACGTCTGATCGTCTCAGAGTTCGGACGAACGGTGGATCGTGCCACATGACCTGCCGTACCAGCGCTCATGTGGGCTATTCTGCTGGACAGAGGACTCGGGCAGAGAAGCCCCGGGTCCTTTTGTGCTTTCAGGAGCGTTGTATACGAAGCGGTACACCACGGGAAACCACAGGTGGACGCCGGTGATACAGGGCCCCGGGACCGCAAACGCTGTGCCGCACGACACACGTCCTCGCAGGGACCGAGGAGGAACCAGACGTATGAGTTCTCTGCTGCTCCTGACCAATGCCCTCCAGCCGTCGACGGAGGTGCTTCCGGCCCTTGGCCTGCTGCTGCACAACGTGCGCGTGGCACCGGCGGAAGGCCCCCCCTCGTCGACACCCCCGGTGCCGACGTCATCCTGATCGACGGCCGCCGTGATCTGCCCCAGGTGCGCAGCCTGTGCCAGCTGCTCCGGTCCACCGGTCCGGGGTGCCCGCTCATCCTCGTCGTCACCGAGGGCGGCCTCGCCGCCGTCACCGCCGACTGGGGCATCGACGACGTCCTGCTCGACACGGCGGGCCCCGCCGAGGTCGAGGCCCGGCTGCGCCTGGCCATGGGCCGCCAGCAGATCGTCAACGACGACTCCCCATGGAGATCCGCAACGGCGACCTCTCCGTGGACGAGGCGACGTACTCCGCCAAGCTCAAGGGCCGGGTCCTCGACCTGACCTTCAAGGAGTTCGAGCTCCTCAAGTACCTCGCCCAGCACCCGGGCCGCGTCTTCACCCGCGCCCAGCTGCTCCAGGAGGTCTGGGGCTACGACTACTTCGGTGGCACGCGGACGGTCGACGTCCACGTACGACGCCTGCGCGCCAAGCTCGGCCCCGAGCACGAGTCGCTGATCGGGACCGTCCGGAACGTGGGTTATCGATTCGTTACCCCGGAGAAGGGCGACCGGGGCGGCGAGGAGGCAAAGCTCAAGGCGAGCGCCGCTCTCGCCGGGGCAAAGCCGGAGGATGCGGACGAGACGGCCGACTCGACCGCGCTGGACGCGGCCGAGATCCCGGCCGAGGCGTAAGCCGTATCCGGGCAGGGTGTCGCTTATCGGTTCGCCTCCGCGCACAGCTGGTGCGCGGAACACCGAGAAGCACGGAGAAGCTTCGAAACGCCCTGCCCAGAGCGGGTCCATCCGCGTAGACTCCGCGCGTGGCCAAGGTGACTCGGGATGATGTGGCGCGGCTGGCGGGTACTTCGACCGCCGTAGTCAGCTATGTCATCAACAACGGACCCCGGCCGGTCGCACCGGCCACGCGCGAGCGTGTCCTCGCCGCGATCAAGGAACTGGGGTACCGGCCGGACCGGGTCGCCCAGGCCATGGCCTCGCGGCGCACGGACCTCATAGGCCTGATCGTGCCGGACGCGCGCCAGCCCTTCTTCGGGGAGATGGCGCACGCGGTGGAACAGGCCGCCTCCGAGCGCGGAAAAATGGTGCTGGTCGGCAACTCCGACTACGTGGGCGAGCGCGAGGTGCACTACCTCCGCGCGTTCCTCGGGATGCGCGTCTCCGGTCTGATCCTCGTCAGCCACGCGCTGAACGACAACGCGGCCGCCGAGATCGACGCCTGGGACGCCCGGGTCGTCCTCCTGCACGAACGCCCCGAGGCGATCGACGACGTGGCCGTGGTCACGGACGACCTCGGGGCGCGCAGCTCGCCGTACGCCACCTCCTGGAGCACGGCTACGACTACGTCGCCTGTATGGGCGGTACGGCGGAGACGCCGTCCGTCGGCGACCCGGTCTCCGACCACGTCGAGGGCTGGCGGCGGGCGATGGCCGAGGCCGGGCTGCCGACCGAGGGCCGCCTCTTCGAAGCGCCGTACAACCGCTACGACGCCTACCAGGTCGCCCTCGGGATCCTCTCCGGACCCCGGCGCCCGCCCGCGATCTTCTGCTCCACCGACGACCAGGCGATCGGCCTGCTGCGGGCCGCGCGCGAGCTGCGCATCGACGTGCCGCGCGAGCTGGGTGTCATCGGCTTCGACGACATCAAGGAAGCCGCCCTCGCGGACCCGAAGCTGACAACGATCGCATCGGACCGCCCGGCGATGGCCCGCGCGGCCGTCGACCTCGTCCTGGACGACGGCCTGCGGGTGGCGGGCTCCCGCCGCGAGCGGCTGAAGGTGTTCCCGTCCCGGCTGGTGATACGGCAGTCCTGCGGCTGCGAGGGCTGAGCAGGACCGCCGTCTCACTCGGCGGGGTTCAGAACAGCAGGTTGTACTGGTTGTAGCCGGTGCCCAGCTTGACCGGCGTCCCGAAGAGCGCCGTCGTCGCCTTGCCGGTGCCCGGGTACAGCCACAGCGTGCCGCCCGAGTCGCGGGTGATCACATCCGCGACGCCGTCTCCCGTGACGTCACCGTTGGCGACGTACGACGTGAAGTTCCAGCCGGTGCGGGCCTGGACGCGGGGCTTCCACGGGGTGTGCTCGACCTGGGTGCCGGCGTAGAGGTAGAGCACGCCGGAGGAGTTGCGGACCAGGAGGTCGGCGCGGCCGTCACCGGTCAGGTCGCCGTGGCCGAAGATCTTGACGTTCTTCCAGGACCTGTCGACGACCTTGACCTTGCCGTAGAACGCGCCGTCGCCCTTGCCCGGGTAGAGGTAGACCGAGCCGTCGGCGTCCACCGCGACCAGGTCGGGGCGGGCGTCTCCGGTCAGGTCGCCGGGGATCGCGTACGACGTGTAGCCGCCCCACACCGAGGCGATCTGCTTCCAGGTGTACTCGCCGGTGCTGTGGTCCACGTACTCGCGGTACAGGTGGCCGTCCGTCGCGTCCCGGATGATCAGGTCCTGGAAGTAGTCCCGGTCCAGGTCGGCCTGGAGCGCCCAGCCGGCCGTCTGCCAGCCGTTGCCCTGGTAGACGCGCTGCGCGAGCGAGGTGCCCTTGCTGTCCTGCTGGAACAGCCCGCCCGAGGGCGTACGGCCGAGCAGGTCGGCGCGGCCGTCGTAGGACAGGTCGGTGTCGTCGATGCGCGGCTGGGCCGCCCAGGCGTAGGAGCCGACCTTGGTGAAGACCGGGTAGGCGCCCTTGGCGGTGCAGCCGGCCACGCCCCAGGAGACGATTCCGATGATCTTGTTGTCGGCGATCACCGGGCCGCCGGAGTCGCCGTTGCAGGGGCTGGTGGTGCCCTCGTCGGCGCCGGAGGCGGGGTGCCCGCGCAGAACATCGAGCCCTCGATGAACTCGTCGTCCCCCAGCACGGACTTCATCGCGCTGTCGCAGGTGGCGTCGGGCACGATCGGCAGGGTGGCCTTGCGCAGGTTCGCCGAGAGGTCGGTGCCGGTGCCGGAGGTCAGGCCCCAGCCGTAGACCGTGGCGGTCTGCCCCGGGCTGACGTACGCGAGGTCGTTCAGGTATGCCAGGCGCATCCACTGCTGGTCCAGCGGGCGGTCCAGGGTGAGCACCGCGATGTCGTTCTGCGCGGTCTCGGCGTTGAAGCGCGGGTGGTTCCACTGGTGCAGGACGCCCGCGACCGTGCCGGTGGTGTCGTCGTAGAGGCCGGTGGCGCCGGCCAGGACCGCGCCGTTCTTCGTCCAGTCCAGGCCCGCGACGCAGTGCGCGGCGGTGAGGACCTTGTTCGGGGCGACCAGGGTGCCGCCACAGAAGTAGCCGTCGCCGCTGGTGTCGTCGTAATAGGCGAGCTGGACCATCCAGGGCGCGCTGGAGATGGTGGTCTCGGTGCCGCCGATGATGAACGGCGTCCTGCTCGGCGTCTTCTTCTCGGCCGCCTGGGTCCCCGCGGCGTCGACGACACGGGAGCGCAGTTCCTTGTCGGAGGCGGTGTGCTGCGGGATCGCCGGGGCGGCGGCGGTGGTGGACGGCAGTCCGGGCGGGCCGTCGGCGGCGGTGGCGGGCTGCGCCGCGAGAACGCCGGCACAGCTCAGGGCCAGCGCGAGAGCGGCGGCCGGGAACGCCGTGGTGGGGCGTCTCAGCCGGCCGCGCAGGGCACGTATCACTCAGGGCTCCTGGTGTGGGTGTCGTAGTGGGCCCGAGAAGGGCGTACGACGCGTCCACGCGGAGCCGGTGCCATGCTGTTCTGACGACGCATGTACCGGCGCTGATCGCGGAGCCCCCTCCGGCCCGGAGATCGTAGGCCCCGGCTGTCACCGCGCACACGGGCCGCACAGGGGTCACACAAGTATTCGTCCGGCGCGTGCCGTGCCCTCACTCCCCGCAACCTCCCGTTTCCCCGAGTTTCCGGGGATCCGGCGTCTTTATATCGGGCATACGAGGTTCTGTCGGGCTTCTCAGCGGGCACTCAGGTACCTCTCATGATCGCGCGCCAGGCTCTGTTCCATGACCGAGAGCTTCCGCCGCAGCGGCGAGTACGAGACCCCCAGGGCGACCAGCCGCAGGCGTACCCCCAGCAGCAGCACGCCTCTTCTCCCGTGAACCCGGAATGGCCGCCCCCGCCGGCCTACCAGCCGCAGCAGGCCCAGCAGCCGGTGCAGCAGCCCGCGCAGCCCGTCCAGCAGACGCAGCAGCCGGCCGCGTCCGGGTGGCCGACGCACCCCCCCCCCCTCGCCCGCCCCGCAGGCCGCCTTCGGCGCCGACGGCGGAGCGTACGGCGGCGGTGACGGGACGGCCCCCGCCGCCGACGGCAGCGGTCACGGCGGCGGCGACACGGCTCTCCTCACCCACGTCCAGGGCGACGCGCCCCGGCCGAAGAAGACCCGGCGCGGCCCGATCGCCCTGCTCGCGGCGGTGGCGATCGTCGCCGCGGCCGTCGGCGGCGGCACGGCCTACGCCTTCCAGGAGCTGACCGGCAAGGACACCGTCGCCACCTCCAGCACCACCACGGCCGTCGTGCCCTCCAGCAAGAAGGGCGACGTCGCCACCATCGCCGCGACCGTCAGCCCGAGCGTGGTCGAGGTCAACGCGACGCTCAGCAACGGCTCGTCGACCGGTTCCGGGGTCATCCTCACCAGCGACGGCCAGATCATCACCAACAACCACGTCATCTCCGGCGCCTCGACCATCAAGGTCAAGACGAGCGACGGCAAGTCGTACACCGCGAAGGTCGTCGGCACCGACAGCAAGAAGGACCTCGCGCTCCTCAAGCTGGAGGGCGCCTCCGGCCTCAAGCCCGCCACCCTCGGCAACTCCGCCGGCGTCCAGGTCGGTGACACCGTCGTCGCGATCGGCTCCCCGAGGGCCTGACCGGCACGGTCACCAGCGGCATCATCTCCTCCCTCTCCCGTGACGTGACCGTCTCGACGGACGAGAACCAGGGGCAGAACTCCGGCGGCGACGGCCAGTGGCCCTTCCAGTTCGGCGGCCAGCAGTTCAACGGCGACACCGGTACGTCCACCACGACGTACAAGGCGCTCCAGACGGACGCGTCCCTCAACCCCGGCAACTCCGGCGGCGCCCTCATCGACGCGAGCGGCAACATCATCGGCATCAACTCCGCGATGTACTCGGCGAGTTCGGACTCCTCGTCCTCGTCGTCCGACGCGGGCAGCGTCGGCCTCGGCTTCGCCATCCCGATCAACACCGTCAAGGCGGACCTCGCGTCGCTGCGGGCGGGCGGCTCCGACAAGTAGGCACCGCGCCACACGAACCAACGTAGGGAGTACGTCATGATCAAGCAGGTTTCGCACACGGTGACCGACACCGGAGCGGCCGGTCTCGGCCTGGCCCTCGGGGTGGCGTACGAACTGCACGCGCCGCAGGTGCGGGCGCCGGAAGTGGCGGCCGTCCCGGAGCTGATGGGCCTGCGCACCAGCGCGGCCCGCCCGCACCACCGCAAGGTCCCGCTCAACCGCCTTCAGACGATGCGCGGCTGAGACCGGACTCCGCCCGAGGCCCCTGTTTCACCCCACACCTCCCAACCCCTCCCGACCCCTCCCGATCTCTCCCCTCTCATCCCCTCTCCTCTCTTCACGCACCGGGCGGGAAACATGCGAGGCTGAAGGCGACCAGCCGTCCGTTGCCCCCCCCCCCCGCACCCGAGGAATCCAGCCCATGAGTCCCGCCGAAGGCGACCGTGACACCCAGCGCATCCTGATCGTCGACGACGAGCCGGCGGTACGCGAAGCACTCCAGCGCAGCCTGGCCTTCGAGGGGTACGACACCGAGGTGGCCGTCGACGGCGCGGACGCGCTGGAGAAGGCGACCGCGTACCAGCCCGACCTGGTCGTCCTCGACATCCAGATGCCGCGCATGGACGGCCTGACGGCGGCCCGCCGGATGCGCGGCGCGGGCACGACGACCCCGATCCTGATGCTCACCGCCCGCGACACCGTCGGCGACCGCGTCACCGGGCTCGACGCGGGCGCGGACGACTACCTGGTCAAGCCGTTCGAACTCGACGAACTCTTCGCGCGGGTACGGGCGTTGCTCCGCCGCAGCTCCTACGCGGCGGCGGCAGCGGCCGGTGCCGGCCCCGAGGACGACTCCCTCACCTTCGCCGACCTCCGCATGGACCTCGCGACCCGTGAGGTCACCCGCAACGGCCGCCAAGTCGAGCTGACCCGCACGGAGTTCACCCTCCTGGAGATGTTCCTCGCGCATCCGCGCCAGGTCCTCACCCGCGAGCAGATCCTCAAGGCCGTCTGGGGCTTCGACTTCGAGCCGTCCTCCAACTCCCTCGACGTGTACGTGATGTACCTCCGCCGCAAGACGGAGGCGGGGGCGAGCCTCGGCTTGTGCACACCGTCCGGGGCGTGGGCTATGTACTGCGACAGGGTGGGGCGGAGTGAGCAAGCTCGGACACCGGTTCCGCACGCTGCCGATTCGGTCGCGGCTGGCGATGTTGGTGGCGGCGGCGGTGGCGTTCGCGGTGGCCGCGGTGTCGGTCACCTGTTGGTTCATCGTGCAGGGAAGTTGTACGACCAGGTAGACGGTGATCTGAAGGACATGGTGCGCAGGCCCGGCACGGTTCAGGCACTGCTGCAGAGGTGCACGCAGACCCCGCAGAAGAACAGCGACATGTTCTCCGGCCGGACCGAATACGTGGAGGCCGTCAAGGAGGAGGGCGCGCCCTGCGTCGACCCGTCCTCCCCTGGCATCATCAAGGCCACTGGCACCGACAAGAACGTCATCAAGAGCGCGAACAGCAAAGAGGCCGTCTTCCGCAACGGCACCGACGAGGACGGCAACTCCGTTCGCGTGCTGACCCTGTACCTGGGAGTCGACCAGACCGACTCGCAGGGGGTCGCCCTGCTTCTCGCGGCCCCCTCAAGGGCACTGAATCGACCCTCAACGAACTGGCCCTCATCCTGCTCCTCGTCTCCGGTATCGGAGTCGTCGGCGCCGGCGCCGCAGGCCTCGCCGTCGCCCGTGCCGGTCTCCGTCCGGTGGACAAACTCACCGAGGCCGTTGAACACGTGGCCCGCACTGAGGACCTGGCCATCCGGATCCCCGTGGACGAGGACAGTGACGACGAGATCGCCCGGCTCTCCCGGTCGTTCAACTCGATGACGACCTCCCTGGCCAACTCCCGCGAGCTGCAGCAGCAGCTCATCGCGGACGCCGGTCACGAGCTGCGCACCCCCTCACCTCCCTCCGTACGAACGTCGAGCTCCTCACCCGCAGCGAGGAGACGGGCCGCCCGATCCCCGGGCCGACCGCAAGGCGCTGCTCGCCTCGGTGAAGGCCCAGATGACCGAACTGGCGTCCCTGATCGGCGACTTGCAGGAACTGTCCCGCTCGGAGGGCCAGCGGGGTGAGCGCGTGCAGGTGGTCTCGCTCCAGGACACCGTCGAGGCGGCGCTCCGCCGAGCCAGGCTCCGCGGACCGGAGTTGACGATCACCGCGGACGTCCAGCCCTGGTTCGTGCAGTCCGAGCCCTCGGCTCTGGAGCGCGCGGTGGTCAACATCCTCGACAACGCGGTGAAGTTCAGCCCCGAGGGCGGGACCATCGACGTCCGGCTCACCCACGGCGTCCTCACCGTCCGCGACCACGGCCCCGGCATCCCCGCCGACGAACTCCCGCACGTCTTCGACCGCTTCTGGCGTTCGCCGAGCGCCCGCGCCCTCCCCGGTTCCGGCCTGGGCCTGTCGATCGTCGCCCGCAGGTCCAACAGGCGGGCGGCGAGGTGACGTTGGCGCACGCGCCGGGCGGCGGCACGGTGGCGACCGTACGACTGCCGGGAACGCCGACGGCTCCGCCGCCGGAGTCAGCGGAGTACCCGAGCGACTCGGAACTGTCGCACTAAGAAGGCCGTACGGGGCGAGACGGGGCATACCCCGCCCCCTGACAAGCACAGCTCGCCGATCTACCATCTACCCGTCCTACACGGGGGAGTCGGCATGGGCCAGGACGCGCACGAGCGGGGCATGGAACGGGAGTACGGCCGACGGCGACGGGCCCACCTCGTGTGGTCCGGCCTCATGGCGCTTGTCGTCGGGAACTCCGTCTACCAGATGAATCGGGACCCCAATATCCTCGGCGAGGGGGCCGGCTGGTCGCCGACGCCCTGCTGCTGTGGCTGTTCGGCTGGGCTCTGCTCGTCGTCTGGCGCCGGCGCACCTTCGTCACGGCGGACGGCATCGCCGTACGCGGAGCCGTGCGGACCCGGCACCGCAGGTGGCACGACATCTACGACATCCGGGTCGAGCCCCGCCGCAACCAGCGCAGCGGCGAATCCCAATGGCTCACCTACCTCTACGGCAACGACGGCCGCCGCCTGCTTCTCCCGCACGTCGACGACGGTCAACTCCCTGAGTTCGGGGCCGAGATCGACGGCCTGCGTGAGACGGCCGCCTCGCACCGCGGCATGGCCTGGGAGCGGCGGCCCGAGGTCGAGGAGCGCATCCGGCGGCAGTCCGGTCACCGCAAGGCCTGGGAACGGGCCACCAGCGGCGCCCTGTTCGTCCTGCTGGCCATGTTCCTGGTCCTGCTGTGGCAGGTGGTGACCGGCCGGGACACCGAGCCGGGGCTGCTGCTCGGCTGTGTTCCCCTCGCCGCCTTCGCGCTGTTCGCCGCCCTGCTGCACTGGCGCTGGGAGTCCCAAGTCCCGCCGCCCGGCGGGGGGTTTCCGCGAGCAGCCCCGCTCAAGCCGTAGAACACCGCCCTCAGCTCACCGACCTGAAGAACGCGGTGATGTCGTCGGCCAGCAACTCGGGTTCCTCGTGGGCCGGGAAATGGCCGCCCCGGGGCATCGCCGTGTACCGGGTGAGGTGGTACCTGCGTTCCACGAAGCCGCGCGGGGCGGGGGCGCCGAGGTTGGCGGGGAACAGGGCCAGGGCGGTCGGCACCTCCACCCGGTCCAGCTTCGGGAGGAGGCCCTGGCCGGACGCGTAGTAGGGGATGAACGACGTCCCGATCGTGTTCGTGAACCAGTACAGGGACGCCTGGGTGAGCAGGAAGTCGTCCGTGAAGCGGGTGGAGAGGTCGCCGCCGCAGTCGCTCCAGGACCGGTACTTCTCCACCATCCAGCCGAGCAGTCCCGTCGGGGAGTCGCTCAGGCCCTGCGCCAGGGTGAGGGGGCGGGTGCGTTGCTGGTGCGCGTACGCGCCTTCCTCCTGGGACCAGGCGGAGACGGCGGTCAGGTACTCCCGTTCCTCGTCGGTCAGTTGGGCGGAGGTGGCGTCGGGGGCGTGCTCAGGATGTCCAGCACGTGGATGCCGACCACGTTCTCGGGGTGGGCCTGGCCGAGGCGTGCCGTGATCCCCGAACCCAGGTCGCCGCCGTGCGCGCCGTAGCGCTCGAAGCCCAGTTCGTCGTGCATCAGGCGGTGCCACAGTTCGTGGGTGGGCGGTGACTGGTCCAGGCTCGTGGGCGGGGACGAGAACGTGAAGCCCGGGAGGGACGGCACGATCACCGTGAACGCGTCCCGCGGATCACCGCCGTGGCGCGACGGGGTCGAGAGCCTTCGGGCCAGTTCCACCAGCTCGTAGAACGTGCTCGGCCAGCCGTTGGTCAGGACGAGGGGCAGGGCGCCCTCGCGTTCGGCGTCGAAGCGCAGGTAGTGGACGGTCGTGCCGTCGATGTCGGCGAAGCGGGACGGCAGCGCGTTGATCGCGCTCTCGTGGGCGCGCCAGTCGTAGCCGTCGGCCCAGTACTCGGCCAGCCGCCTCAGCTCCTCGGCGTCGGTTCCCGCCTGCCACCCGGGCACGGGCCACGGTGTCGCCCACCTCGTCCCGCGCAGGCGGGCCCGCAGGTCGTGAAGGGCCGCTTCCGGGACCTCCAGCAAGGGGCCGGGGTGGTGTCCGTCGTTGGGGTCGTCCGTGTTTTCAACACCACTGAAAGCTATAGCCGGTGTTGCTCGTCGTCAACACCAGCTTCGCGGTACGGTGGTGTCGTGAGTGATGGCGTCGTGGATCTCGTGGTGGTCGAGCAGTTCCTCAACACGCTCGACGAAAGAGCCTTCAGCTGGCACGGGGAGCGGCACACCGGCAACGACGAACTGACCTCCGTCCAGGCCCTGTCGGCGTGGCTGGAGGCCCATGACCTGGTCGGCGCCGGGCAGGAACTGCGTGCGTCCGACCTGGCCGCCGCCCTCCCTCGCACTCCGCGCCGGTCTACGGGACGCGCTCACGGGCGACGACAGCGCGGGGACCGCTCGGGCCCTCGCCCCTTTCCCTGACCCTGGCCCCGGACGCACGCGGCGGCGGGCTGCGGCTCGTCGCCGACAGCGGTACGCCCGGGCTCGACGCCCTCGTCGAGACGGTCGCGGCGAGCGTCGCCGGCGGCGGCTGGAGCCGACTCAAGCTGTGCGCCTCGGCGGACTGCCGCTGGGCGTTCTACGACACCTCACGCAACGGCGGCGGGCGCTGGTGCTCGATGGAGGTCTGCGGGAACCGGAACAAGACCCGCGCCTACCGCCGCCGCCACGCGGACTGAACGCCCCCGCCCCCGGCCCCCGACCCCTGGGCCCTCAGCCCACGCACACCTCCCCGCCAGCCCCACCACAGCCGCCCGTCACACCGTGTTGAGATGGCGCGGAAGATCCTGCTGGCCGATGACGACGCGGACGTACGGGAAGGGCTTGGGCGGCTGCTCAGGTTCGGCCGGCCGCTCGATCTCACGCGGACCGAGTTCATGCTGCTGGAGTACCTGATGCAGCATCCGGGGACCGCGCTCACCCGGGCCCGTATCCACCGGCACGTGTGGGGCTTCGACTTCGAGCCCGCGTCCAACACCCGTGACGTGTATGTGATGTACCTGCGGCGGAAACTGGAGAGCCGCGGCGGACCGCGGCTCATCCACACCGTGCGGGGGCTCGGGTACAGCCTGCGTAGCGCTCCGCCCGCCGCCTGACCTAGCGCTTCGGGAGCCGCAGGATCATCGTCTCGTCCGGTGCCCGCGGCGGGACCGCGCGCAGGGTCATCGTGTCGTCCGACTGCCGCCCCGCGATGGCCAGTTCGGGGAGCGGGCCCGCGAGTCGGGCGTACGCGCCGCGCCTTGCCACCAGCTCCGCGTGCGTGCCGGACTCGACGAGGTGTCCGCCCTCGACGACCAGGATGCGGTCCGCGTCCGGGGCGAGGCTCAGGTCGTGGGTGATCATGATGGTCGTACGGCCGGACATCAGGCGGCGCAGGGGCTGGATCACCAGGCGGGCGGCCACCGAGTCGAGGCCGGCCGTCGGTTCGTCCAGGACCAGCACCGGGGCCTCGCGGAGCATCGCCCGTGCGATCGCGATGCGTTGGAGCTGGCCGCCGGACAACGCCGCGGTGCCGGGGGCGAGTTGGGTGTCGTAGCCCTCGGGGAGTGCGGTGATGAAGTCGTGGGCCGCTGCCGCGCGGGCGGCCCGTTCGATGTCCTCGTCCGTCGCGCCGGGTCGGCCGCACTCGATGTTCTCGCGGACCGTGCCGTTCAGGATGAGGGTCTGCTGGGGAGCAACGCGACGTTCTCCCGCAGGAATTCGAGGGGTACGTCGCGGAGGGGGACGCCGTCCAGGCAGATCACGCCGGTCGAGGGGTCGTAGAAGCGGGTGAGGAGTTTGGACAGGGTGGACTTGCCCGCGCCGCTCTCACCGGTGATGATCACCAGCTCGCCCGGGTCCGCCCTGAAGGTGACGTCGGCGACCGAGTGCCGGGTCGCGCCGGGGTAGGCGAAGGTCACGCCGTGGAAGCTGACCCAGCCGTGGACGGGCCAGGCGGGGACGGGTTCGCGGGGTCGCCCACGGACGGGGTGGCGTCCAGGATCTCGTTGATGCGGGCGGCGCCGGCCGTGGCGGCGGTGAGGGTGAGGCCGAGTTGGCCGAGGTTGCGGACCGGGGGTAGAGGTAGCCGATGAAGGCGGCGAAGGCGAGGAGGGCGCCCAGGGTCATGCGGTCGGCGGAGATCTCCCAGACGCCGAGGCCGATCACCGCGAGGACGCAGAGCGTCTCGACGACCTCCACGAACTGCTCGTACATCTCGCTGAGTCGGGCGCCGCGGACGGATGCCTTCATCCATGCGCGGGCCTCCACGTCGAGGCGTTTCTCCTCGTCGCGGCGGCGGTTGTAGGCCTGGGTGAGCACGACGTTGCCGAGGGACTCCTCGACGACCGAGGTGATCGCGCCGTCCGCCACCCGCTCGTCCTGCGAGGCCTGCTTGATGCGGCCGGAGAAACGGCGGGCGGCGAGGAGGAAGAGAGGGGCCAGGACGAAGGTCGCGAGGGCCAGGTCCCAGCGGAGGTACAGGGCGGCGCAGGCGTAGAACACGGCGGAGAAAGCCGCCGAGATGGTGCCCACGGCCCCGGACACGACCATCTGCTCGATGGCCTCGACGTCTCCGGTGAGGCGTTCGACGAGGTCGCCCTGGCGGTGCTTCTGGAAGAAGTGGGGCGGGAGGTCCTGGACATGGCGGAAGACGTTCGCGCGCAGGCGCAGGACGAATCTCTCCGCGGTCCAGGTGGCGAGGGAGTTGCCGAAGTAGCCGACGAGCGCGCCCAGTGCGGCGACGGCTAGCCAGGCGGCGGCCGGGCCCCAGAAGTCGGACAGCGAACCGGCCTTCAGGGCGTTGTCGGTGAGGTCCGCGAACAGCAGGATCGCGGCGGTCTCGGAGAGCGCCGACACGACGACGCACGCGATGATCACCGCGAGCCACTTGCGGTCACCGCGGGTCAGCGGCCAGAAACGCCGGAAGGCATCACGGGCTTCTTTCATGGTCAACAACTCCCTTCAGAGCAAATCGAGTTCCATGGCGGATCCACGGCCAGGACATGGCCGAGGCGGGGCCACCGGAGCGAGCACACTCGCCAACCAGCGACCCCGCCTCACGGTCCGCGCAATCAGCCCTTGTGGCCGACCGGCCGCCGCTTCGGAGCCGGAGCCGGCTTCTTCGGCGCGGGCTTCTTGGGCGCCGGGGCGGGCTTGTGGGTCTTCTTGACGGGGGCGATCTTGTGGAAGCTCATGACGGGTTCCCTCCCTGGAAGTGCCGCGTGGCCGCGGCGAGTTGTGGAGTACTGCGAGTCCTGCGGATGGTGCTGCGGGTGCTGCGGGTCTCCTACGGCCGGACCGGCGGCCTACTTGTGACCGACCGGCCGCCGCTTCGGAGCCGGAGCCGGCTTCTTCGGCGCGGGCTTCTTGGGCGCCGGTGCGGGCTTGTGGGTCTTCTTGACGGGGGCGATCTTGTGGAAGCTCATGACGGGTTCCCTCCCTGGAAGTGCCGCGTGGCCGCGGCGAGTTGTGGAGTACTGCGAGTCCTGTGGATGGTGCTGCGGGTGCTGCGGGTCTCCTACGGCCGGACCGGCGGCTTACTTGTGACCGACCGGCCGCCGCTTCGGAGCCGGAGCCGACTTCTTCGGCGCGGGCTTCTTCGGGGCCGGGGCGGGCTTGTGGGTCTTCTTGACCGGGGTGATCTTGTGGAAGCTCATGGTGGGGTCCCTCTCTGGTGTGTCTGCTGCTGTTCTGCAACAGTTCCTCTGCCGATCTGCTGCAACTGCCTTTGATTTACTTCTGAATTACGCCTGTAAATTCTTTGTCAGCTCTTGCGGGTGATCGGGGAAATTCTTATCTCTGGTTTATCGAGGCCGGGCGGGCCGGTTACTTGTGGCCGACCGGGCGGCGCTTGGGGCCGGGGCGGGCTTGGCGGCCTTCTTCACCGGGACTATCTTGTGGAAGCTCATCGGGCTCTCCTTCGGCTTCTTGTCGTTTGCGCTGTTCGCTTTCGACATGGAAAACACTACTGGACTTCTGACGCAGGAAAAGCCTTTTCCGCTGAGACCTTCCTGAGCAATCCCTGTGGAAGACTCTTATGGAATTCGCGGAACCGAACCCGCCCTTACACAGAATTTAGAACGGGAAAACAGAAGGGGCCCGGTGCCGACATACCCGGCACCGGGCCCCTGAGCAGGAGCGACCGCTGAAGAACCGCTCGCCGCTACTTCACGATCGTGATCCGGTTCGCCGCCGGAGGCACCAGCGGGCCCGCGGCCGACGAGTTCGCCGTCAGATAGTCCGCGAGCGCGGTCAGATCGTCCGTACCGACCAGGTCACCCGTGCCCTGCCCCAGCGTCGTGAAGCCGTCACCGCCGCCCGCGAGGAAGCTGTTCGTCGCGACGCGGTACGTGGCCGCCGGGTCGATGGCGGAACCGTTGAGCCTGATCGAGTCCGTGACCACCCGGTCCGCGCCCGTCTTCGTCAGGTCCAGCGTGTACGTCAGCCCGGACGACACCTGAAGCACCTTCGGCGCCGCCGCGTTCACCCCGCTCACCTGCTCCTTGAGCGCCTGCACCACCTGCGCGCCGGTGAAGTCCTGGAGATTCACCGTGTTGGCGAACGGCTGCACCGTGAATCCCTCGGCGTACGTCACCACACCGTCGCCCTCGGCCCCGGTGGCCTTGTACGTCAGCCCCGCCCGCACCCCGCCCGGGTTCATCAGCGCGAGGTCGGTCTCCGGGTCCAGCTTCTTGCCGTAGGCGAGCTGGGCGTCGGCGATGAGGTCGCCCATCGGGGACTCGGTGCCGGTGCTGTTGACGTCACCGGAGATGTAGCCGATCGGGCGGTTGCCGATGGGGGCCGCGAGGGTGTTCCACTTGCCGATCAGGCTGGTCAGGTCGGCGGCCTTGGGCACGTCACGGGTGACCACGTGGTTCGCGGACTTCACCGCCGTCCGCGCGATGTCGCCCGTCCTGCGGTCGTAGGTCAGCGTGGTGTCCGTGTAGAGGCGGCCGAAGCTGGACGCCGAAGTGACCATACGGGGCTTGCCACTTGGGTCGTTGATCGTGCAGACGTACGCGTTGTGGGTGTGCCCGGTGACGAGGGCGTCGACGGCCGGGGTGACGTTCTTCGCGATGTCGACGATCGGGCCGGAGATGCCGGAGCCGCCGCCGGACGCGTCGCAGTCGTAGTTGTAGGACGCGGAGGCGGGGAAGCCGCCCTCGTGGATCAGCGCGACGATCGACTGGACGCCCTGCTTCTGCAGCTCCTTGGCGTACTTGTTGATCGTCTCGACCTCGTCCTTGAACTGGAGGCCCTTGACGCCGTCCGCCGAGACGATGCCCGGGGTGCCCTCCAGCGTGACGCCGATGAAGCCGACCTTGACGTCCTTCTTCTTCCAGACCCAGTACGGCTTCAGGATCGGCTTCTTGGTCTTCTCGTCGAGGACGTTCGCCGCGAGGTAGGGGAAGTCGGCGCCCTCGAACTTCTTGTCCGTGTAGCAGCCGTCGGTGGGGTGGCAGCCGCCGTTCTGCAGGCGGGCCAACTCCTTGGCGCCCTCGTCGAATTCGTGGTTGCCGACCGAAGTGACGTCCAGGTCGAGCTTGTTGAGCGCCTCGATGGTGGGCTCGTCGTGGAACAGGCCCGAGATCAGCGGGGACGCGCCGACCATGTCACCGCCGGCCGCAGTGATCGAGTACGGGTTGCCCTTGCGGGCGTCGCGCAGATGCGTGGCGAGGTACTCGACACCGCCCGCGTCGATCGTCTTCGTCGTGCCGTCCGGCTGGAGTTCGGTGACCCGGCCGGAGGAACCGGTCGGGGGCTCCAGGTTGCCGTGCAGGTCGTTGAAGGAGAGCAGCTGTACGTCCTGGTAGCGGCTCGGCTTGGGGTGGTGGCCGTGGCCGCCGGAGTCGCCGTGGGCGTCGGCGGGCAGTGCGGAGGCCAGCGCCGCCGCCGTGGCGAGGCTCACGGTGGTGGCGAGGAGTGCGGCGGTACGGCGTCTGCGTGGGCGGTGCGGCTGGTTCGTGGCTGGCATGAGCCCCCTGTGTATCGGCTGAGAGTCACCACTTTCCGGCGCAGCCTAGGGTCAACGCGCGTAGCGCGGCAGGGGGTTCTTGGTTACATCCTGGTTTCTTCTTTGCCGCCACTTTGCTGCGGGATCCGCTTACCCTGATGCCCATGACCAGCGACGACACCGCACGGCCCGCGCCCTCCTCCCGCTCCATCGAGACCTACTCCGCGCTCTCCCCGGACCAGGGCGCGGCCGTCCTCGCGCTGATCGCCGAGGCCGCCCGTGTCGACGGGCAGCAGGCGGTGTCCGAGCAGGGGCGGTTGCGGATCCGCGGGGGTGAGCGGGCGGGGTCTCCCACCTGCTGCTGACCCTGGGCGACGAACTCGTGGGGTACGCGCAGCTGGAGGACACCGATCCGGTGGAGGCGCCGGCCGCGGAGCTCGTCGTGCATCCCTCGTACCGGGGGCATGGGCATGGGCGGGCGCTGGGCGCCGCGCTGCTCGCCGCGTCCGGGAAGCGGTTGCGGGTGTGGGCGCACGGTGGGCACTCCGCCGCGCGTCATCTCGCGCAGGTCCTCGGGCTCACGATGTTCCGTGAACTCCGGCAGTTGCGGCGGCCGTTGACCGGGCTCGAACTGCCCGAGCCGGTGCTTTCCGAGGGCGTGACCGTACGGACCTTCGTGCCCGGGCAGGATGACGCGGCCTGGCTCGCCGTCAACGCGGCGGCCTTCGCGCACCATCCCGAGCAGGGGTCCCTCACCCAGCGCGACCTCGACGACCGTAAGTCCGAGGCGTGGTTCGACCCCGCGGGGTTCTTCCTCGCCGAACGGGGTGGTGAGCTGGTGGGCTTCCACTGGACCAAGGTCCACGCGGAGGAGGGGCTTGGTGAGGTGTACGTCGTGGGGTGTTGCCCGGGGTGCAGGGGGTGGGCTCGGCAAGGCGCTGACGACGATCGGGTTGCGTCACCTGGCATTGCGGGGGCTTCCTACGGCGATGCTGTACGTCGACGCGGACAACAAGGCGGCGGTGTCCGTGTATGAGCGGCTCGGGTTCACGACGTATGAAACGGACCTGATGTACCGCTCGGAGTCATGAGGCGGGGGTAGGTCCGGTAACCCCCTGGGCGCGAGGCGCGAGGCGGGCTGGATTGGGCGACCTGGCCTGCTGCTAAGCAGCGGACGGGTTGGATCGTGCCGCCCCGCCATCCCGACCACGCGTCACCACCCCCGCCCCCAACGCAAGCCAGCGCGCTCGCCCCGAACACGAGGCAGCGCGCTGAACCCGCACCCGCTAGGCGGTCGGACCCGCCGCCCCACTCTCAAGCCCCCGACAGACCCGACCGTGTCGCCCGCCGCGTCGGGATCAACCGCCTGCGCCTGATCGGTTCCGGGCCGCACGCTGCCCATACCAGTGCCGCGACCGCGAGGATCATCGCCCAATGGTCGTGTCCCGGGGCCCAGTTCTTCGCGCCCGGGGTGGCGAACAGGCCCCAGCTGGAGGGCAGGAACAGGGCGGCTGCCATGGACGCGGCGAGGAGGGCGATGGCTACTCGCTGGCCCGGTTCCGGCTCGTCCGTGAGGCGGACCGCCGCGGCTGACGCGGCGAGGGCGACGACCGCGGCGGCGGCTGCCTCCAGGGTGATGTCACCGATCGGGGGCCGTACCTTCGCCGGGATCAGCAGCACCGCCGCCGTCCACCACAGCACCGCGAGCGGAGCGACCAGCGCGGTCCGCAGGGCACCGCGCACCATGCGCCGGGTCGGTACCGCGACGGTGACCTGGCGGGCCGGGTCGTCCAGCAGGAACGTCAGGCCCAGCGCGAAGGCGAGCGCGGCTCCCCGCAGCAGAAGCAACGCCGTCCACGGGGTCGGGTCCGACGAGGCGACCCGAGGCAGCGCGGCCAACACCAGCCCGGCAACAGCACCGGCCCCGACCGCCCGCCAGGGCATCGCACGGACAACGGGCCGCACCAACTGCCCTGCCCCACCCGCCGATCCACCGCCCGGCGTACCCGCAGGCCCCTGGCCCGGCACCGCTGCCGTCCGTCGGCCCGGCGTCCCTCCGCTCCCCAGCTCGACACCCCTGCCGCTCCTCGACTCGGCGTCCCCGCGGGCCCCCGCCCCAACGCCCCTTCCCTCAGCTGCACTTGTCCGCCCCCGTCGGCGCCTTGACCCCCAGGAGCTCCGCCACCCGGGCCGTCGTGACCTTCGGGGCCGTCAGCTCGGACCAGTGGGCCTTTACCTTCGGGGCGACCGACGTGCTGCCTGCCTTGAACAACTCCCTTACGACCGTGGTCTGTTCGGCGGTCATGGACATCGGGTCGGTCGGGGAGAGGACCAGGGCCGAGCCGGTGATGCTGTCGTCGAGGCGGACCTTGCTCAGCTCCGCGAGGGGGTTGGACTGCCAGCTGAGGGCGAGCCACATGATGGTGACCATACGGCCGTCGCACAGCTGCTCGGACGCCTTCTCGGTGCGGAGGACAAGTACGGCGGAGACGGCCGCGGCGAACTCCGGTACGCGGGGGCCGCCCCAGCCCGTGCCGACCGTGACCTGGTACGGGACGGGGACGCCTGGATCGCGCCGTCGCCGTCCACGCCGTAGCGGGCGTCGACGCGCTGGCGTACCAGCAGGTGTTCCTGGGACGCGGTGCCGCCGGCGAGGGACTGGACGTGGTCCGTCACGTTGGCCCAGGTCGTGGCGCGGGGCATCCACTCCGGGTACGCGCAGTACGTCGCGCGGCCGTGCCGTTCGCAGGACTGGACCTTCTCCGGGGTGACGGTGGCCACCTCGCGGGCGGTGATCGTCGCCTTCGGGACCTTGCCCGCCTGGCCCACGGCACCCCAGGTGCCGAGGCCGATCGCCACCACCAGCAGCGCCGCCACCGTCTTCGTACGGCCGCCGTTGACCAGGACGGCGGCGAGGGCCGCGGTCAGCGCCAGGCCCAGCAGGTACAGCGCGTGCCATGCCGCAGGGCGGCCCAGGAGGTCGGACGGGAGGGACGTGCTGCTCGAACCGCCGACCACCGGGACCAGCCAGCGTGTCGCGCTGCTGTCGCCGCCGGTCGCCACCGCACCGAGGAACAGGGTGGAGAAGAGGGCCAGCACCAGAAGCATCGGCGCCGCGAACGGTGAGCGCACCACGCGGGCCAGCAGCACACCGACCGCGCCGGCCAGCAGGACCGTGAGCGGGCCGACGAGCAGCTCGTTGACCGAGCCGTGGCCGACGGAGCCGGGTTCGAGCACCGCCCAGGTGAACTGCGCCGCCACGAGCAGCGCGGTGAGCGCGGCGGCCGGTAGGACGGACAGCACGTGGGCGACCGTACGGCGCCAGGGTTCCAGGACCAGGACGCCGAAGTGCCGGTCGGTGTCCTGGCGCCGGGAGCGCAGGACGGCCTGGTTCGCGCAGAGCAGGACGGCCAGGGCGGGCAGCATCGGCCCGGTCTGGGTCGCGCGGTCGACGTCCTGGAGCGCCGGGAAGCCGTTGCCGGTGCTCGGCATGCGCCACACGATCCAGGCGACGTAGAGCACGAACATGCCCAACACCGGTACGCGCAGCAGGAGTTTGCGTGCCTCGAAGCGGGCCAGCTGCAACACGGCCGCCCAGGACTGCCGTTGGCCCTCGGTGTGTGCGGTGAGGGGTGCCTTGTCCAGTACCGCGCTCATGCCGTCACCTTCGCGACCATGCCGTCGAGCGTGATCAAGTAGCCGTCCTCCAGGGTGGGTTCGACGAGTTCCGCGCCGGGGGCGGGTCGCCCACGTTGCGGAAGACGCCGAGTCCGGTGCGCCAGCCCGCCATCGCGCCGGGGTCGCGTTCCGCGCTGCTCCACACCCGGCCCGCGGCCCGTGCGGTGAGTTCGGCCGGGGTGCCGTCGAAGCGGATGATGCCGGCGGCCATGACGACGACGCGGTTGCAGAGCATCGCGACGTCCTCGGTCTGGTGGGTGGAGAGCAGCACCGTGCGGCCCTCGCCCGCCCTGGCGATCAACTCCCGGAACCGCATGCGCTGTTCGGGGTCGAGTCCGACCGTCGGCTCGTCCAGGACCAGGAAGCCCGGGTCGCCGACGAGCGCCGCCGCGAGCGCCACCCGCTGCCGCATACCGCCCGACAGCTTCTTGATGCGCTTGCCGCGCACGTCCGACAGGTCGACCTCCTCGAGCACGCGCCGTACCTCCTGGTGGCGTCCGGCGCGGTCGGTCAGCTCCTTGAGGATCGCGACGTAGTCGACGAACTCGAAGGCGGTGAAGTCCGGGTGGAAACCGGGTGTCTGCGGGAGGTAGCCGAGTACGCGCCGCACCTCCTGGCGTCCGGCGGTCGTGCCCGGGTCGTGGCCGAGCACGGTGAAGCTGCCCGAGTCGGCGGGCGCGGCGGTGGCCAGCACCCTCAACAGGGTGGTCTTGCCTGCCCCGTTGGGGCCGAGCAGGCCGGTGACGCCTTCGCCCAGGCGCAGCGACACGTCGTCGAGGGCCTGCGTCGAGCCGTAGCGCAGGCGGTGAGCCCGGCCGCGGAGACGGTGGTGGTCATGTACGGCACTCCAGTCAGAGGTTCGGAGACGTCAGAGTTCACAGGTGGTGCGTTCGCGCGGGCAGGCCGAAGTGGCCTGTCGCGCACGGTGAGTTGAGAGGGCGGGGGCGTAGGTCGTGCCGTCCGCCTGGTGGAGGGGAGCCGGGGTCACGCCACGCCCGGGAACGCCCCCGGCCGTGCGTCGAAGCGGTCCCGCAGCAGGTAGAGGAGTCCGGCGGCGAGCGCGGCCACCATCGCGGCCACCCCCTGGCCCGCCGGGGTGAAGGGTGCGAGCGTGCCGCCGTGGATCTCGTAGGCGGCGAGCAGGGACAGCGCCCAGCCGCCGCCCACCAGGGACGGTGCGAGGACCGGGCCGAGGCGCGGGATGAGGGCGAGGCCGGTGGTGGTGAGGGCGAGCGCGGGCAGCAGCCAGCCCAGGGCGCGCAGGCCGTACTCCGGCAGGGCCAGGGTCGCGAGGCCGTTGAGGCCGAGGCAGGCGACGAGGACGGCGACCGTGCGGATCATGAGGAGCCGGAAGCCGTGCAGCGGGGCGACGACGGCCATCTCGTAGGTGGGGTCGAACCTCGGGCCGTAGGAGAGGGCCACTCCGCCGAGCGGGAGGAGCGGGGCGAGGACCAGGAAGAGGGTGGGCGAGACCGAGGCCTGCTGCGCGTTGGTGACGAGCACCGTCATCACGAGCAGCGCGACGACCGCGCCGAGCCACGAGCGGCGCAGCACCGGGGTCGCCGACAGCAGCCGTGCCGTGTGGTCGGCCACACCGACCCTGACCAGCAGGGATTCAAGCAACCCCCTTTTGGGGGCGTCGAGTTCGGCGTCCAGGCGTTCCCAGCCCGCGTCGAGCGCCACCGGGTCGCTGACCGACGCCAGCAGGGCCCGGCAGTCCGCGCACTGGGCGAGGTGGGTGTCGGCGGACCAGAGCATGGGCGGGGCCAACTCGCCCCGCGCATAAGCGCGTACGTCGTCTTCGGCCACATGCCAGGTCATGCCAGCTCCTCCCGCAGTTGCTTACGGGCCCGCATGGCCCGCGTCTTGACCGTGCCGGCCGGGATGCCCAGCAGCACGGCGGCCTCCCGCGTGGTCAGCCCGTCGATCACGGTGGCCTGGAGGACCGCCCGCAGCTCCGGCGAGAGTCGGACCAGTGCCCCGGCGAGGTCCCCGTGCTCAACCCCCGCGAGCACGCGTTCCTCCGCCGAGGCCTCGTCCCGGTGCCGCAGCCGCGTCAGCGCCTGCCGCAGCCGCCCGCGCGCCCCGTCACCGCGCAGGAGATCGATCAGCCGCCGCGACCCGATCCGCCACAGCCACCCGGCAGCGTCTTCGGAGGACCCGTCCTCCCGGTAGCGGGCACTGCCCCGCCACACCGCGAGAAACGTCTCCTGTACGACGTCGTCGACCATCCCGGCGTCGGCGCACCGGCCGCGCAGCCTGGCGGTCAGCCATGGCGCGTACCGCCGGTACAGCTCTTCGAACGCGCGCCGGTCGCCGTCCGCCGCGATGGCCCGCAGCAGCTCCCCGTCGCTTCCCGTATCGCTCACATCTCCTCATCGGACGAGCCCCGCCGATCGGTTCACGGACCGGCGCATGAATCTCCGTGGATCCCTGCCGGCCCGTGTCGGCGTGTATCGCACTCTCTCGTCTTGACTTTCTCAGGCCCCTGCACCACCCTTTCACTACTCAATTAGTGAAAGGGTGGTGGAACCCCAGTGGTCGAGTACCGCATCGACCGGCACAGCGGCGTGGCCACCTACGTACAGATCGTCCAGCAGACCAAGCAGGCCCTGCGCCTGGGCATGCTGGAACCCGGCGACAAGCTGCCCACGGCCCGCGAGGTCGTCGAGGCCACCGCCATCAACCCGAACACCGTCCTCAAGGCCTACCGCGAGCTGGAGCGCGAGGGCCTCGTCGAGGCCCGCCGGGGTCTGGGCACCTTCGTCCGCCGCGGCCTCGGCACCACACCGGCCGACTCGCCCCTGCGCACCGAACTCGACGACTGGGCGGACCGCGCCCGGGCCGCCGGACTGGGGCGCGACGACGTCGCCGCGCTCTTCACCGCCGTACTCGACAAGCACTTCCAAGGAGAACCTTCATGACAGGCACCGCCGCGATAGAGGCCGCCGCGCTCGGCAAGCGGTTCGGCCGGCGGGGAGGGTGGGCGCTGCGGGGCTGCGCCTTCCGGCTGCCCGCGGGGCGGGTCTGCGCGGTCGTCGGCCCGAACGGCGCCGGCAAGTCCACGCTCCTCGCGCTGACCGCCGGACTGCTGGCCCCCACCGAGGGTTCGATAGCCGTCCTCGGCGAACGCCCGGGCGCCGCCCGCGAGCGGGTCGCCTACGTCGCGCAGGACAAGCCCCTCTACACCCAGCTCACGGTCGCCGAGACGCTCCGCATGGGCGCCGACCTCAACACCGACCGCTGGGACGCCTCCGTCGCCGAACGGGTCGTAGCGGACGGGGACCTGAACCCGAAGTCCGGAATCCGCTCGCTCTCCGGCGGACAGCGCACCCGGGTCGCACTCGCCCTCGCGCTGGCCAAACGGCCCGAACTGCTGCTCCTGGACGAGCCGATGGCCGACCTGGACCCGCTGGCCCGGCACGAGATGATGGGCCTCCTCATGGCGCAGGCCGCCGAGTCCGGCACCACCATCGTGATGTCCTCGCACGTGGTCGCCGAGCTGGAGAACTCCTGCGACCACCTGCTCCTGATCGGCGACGGACACGTCCGCCTCGCCGGGGACATCGACGACCTGCGGGCCGCCCACACCCTGGTCTCCGCCCCGGCCGACGCCGTCGACCTCGGCGCGCACACGGTCGTCGAGTCCCGCACCACCGGCCGCCAGCTCACCGCGCTGATCCGCCCGGCGGCGCCGCTGCCCGACGGCTGGCAGACAGGCCCGCCCTCGCTGGAGGAGCTGGTCCTCGCCTACCTGCGCAACCCCGCGGCCCCCGCCGCCCCCGTCAAGACCGAGGAGACCGTCGCGTGACCGCGCTCGCCACCCCCGCGCCCCCGGCCACGGCCCGCCGTCCCGCGCGCCCGCACCTGCTCCGCTGGCTGATCCGCCTGCACCGCCCCGCCCTGCTGGCCTGGCTCGGCCTCGTGCTGGTCCTCGGCGGCCTCCTGCTGTGGCTGGGCGGCCCGCTGACCGACGCGTCGGCCGCCGCGTGGAAGCAGTACGACGCCTGCTCGCCGGGCCTCGAGTGCAGGTACGACGCGAACGCGATCGGCCGTTACAAGGACTGGTACACCTACACGACCATCGCCGTCCTCGCCGTCCCGTTCCTGGTCGCCGCGTGGTCCGGCGCGACGCTGACCAGCCGCGAACTGGAGAACGGCACCGCACAGCTGGCGTGGACCCAGTCGATCTCCCCGGCCCGCTGGCTCGCCTTCAAACTCGCCGTCCCGGCCGTCCTGATCGCCGTCGGCTCCGGCCTGCTGGTCGGCCTGCACCACTGGGCGTGGGCGGCGAGCCAGGGCCGGATCGACACCGCCAAGAACTGGTACGACGTCGGGACCTACGCCGCGAACGGCCCGGCCACCGCCGCCATCGCCCTGGCGGGTCTGGCAGGCGGCGCCCTCTTCGGCCTGCGCAAGCCCAACTCCCTCGGTTCGATGGCGGGTTCACTGGCCGGCACGGGGTTGCTGTGGAGCGTCATGGCCATCGCCACGCCCCATCTGTGGCCCACGGTCACCCAGCTCAGCAGCCTCAACCGCGACCGCCCGGCAGGCTCCGGCGTCGTCATCGAGCAGGGACTCGTCACCTCCACCGGCGCGCACATCGCCGACCCGCGGTGCGGAACCATCGACTACACGCCCTGCAAGGCCGTCTACGCCAAGCTCGACGCCGTCAGCTACTACAACGAGTACCACCCCCAATCCCACTACTGGCCCCTCCAGTTGACGGCCACCGCGATCATCCTCGCGGTCACCGCCGCCCTGACCGTGGCCGCGTTCCGCCTCCTCCGGCGCCGGACCGGCCCGACGGCGCCTGCACGCAAGGCGGCCGCCGTATGACCGCCCTGCCCCTGAGCCCCACCGCCCGCCCGCGCAGCGCCGCCCTGCGGCTGCACCGGCCGGCGCTGATCGTGTGGGGTGTGTTCCAACTGCTGGCTGCGGGCGGCCTGTTGTGGGTGCACCTGTTCCGGGCACCCGCCGCGCGGGAGGACCACTCCGCCTCGTACTTCGTCCTCACCGACGTCAACAACGTCATGAACTTCCTTGGCGAGGTGCTCAGTTACGTCTCCATAGCCGTCGCCGCATGGGCGGGCGCCGCGCTCATCGGCCGCGAACTGGAGGACGGCACCGCCCGGTTGGCCTGGACCCAGTCCGTCACCCCGGCCCGCTGGCTGACCGCCAAGCTCACCGCGGCGGCCCTGCCCCTCGTCGCCTGCACCACCCTGCTGGGGCTCCTCTTCGCCTGGGTCTGGACCTCCGGCCAGGACGTCCTGGTCACCAACTGGTCCTGGGACCGCGTCCTCGTCCCGGCCGGCCCGCTCTCCGTCGCCCTGGTCGTCTTCGCCCTCGCCGCCGGCACCCTCGCCGGAGTCGCCCTCCGCCGCGCGCTGCCCGCGCTCGCGGTGGCGGCCGGGGTGACCTACGCGGCCCGGTACTTCTTCGGCCGCACGTGGGACGACATCTGGCCCACCCGCCACTTCTGGCCGGTCCAGCTCACGTCGACGGCCGTGCTCCTCGCCCTGACCGCACTCGCCCTCGCCGCCGCGTACGCGCTGCTCGGCCGGCGTACGAACATCAAGGGAGCCGCCGTATGACCGCGCTCGCCGCGGACCCGGCGGTCCGCCCGAGACCGGCCCGCGCGTGGCGTGCCGTGCTGCGGCTGCAGCGGGGCGCCCTGATCGTGTGGGGCGTGTACGTCGCCGTCGTCTCGGGGCTGCTGCTGTGGGCCTACGGCCCCGGCGGGAGCGCCGCGCAGGCCGACTGGCGGCGCAAGTGCACCGCGCACGGCTGCGACTGGAGCGCCGCGGTCAGCCTCTACCACGCGGCCCGCGTCGTCGCCGAGTTCGCGATCGGCTGGGCCCCGTACCTCGCCGCGATCTTCGCGGGCGCCGTCCTCGCCCGGGAACTGGAGCGCGGCACCACCCGCCTCGCCTGGACCCAGGGCGTCTCCCCACCCGCTGGCTGGCCACCACCCTCGCCGTACCGGCCGCGCTGGTCGTCGCGGGCAGCACGCTGATGGTCCTGCTGCACCGGCTGCTGTACGACGCCCACCGGGTACCGGTCAGCTGGCACTGGTGGGACGACGAGACCTTCACCGCCAACGGCACCCTCGCGATCGTCTACCCGCTGCTCGGTCTCGCCGTGGGCACCCTCGCGGGCCTGCTCGTGCGCCGCGCGCCGTCCGCGATCGGCCTCTCCATCGCCGCCATGGGTCTCGCCCGCACCACCCTCACCCACGCCCGCCCGCACCTGTGGCCCTGGGTGACCCGGACCAGCCCCCTGCACACCGGCTACCACGCCCCGCGCAACGTCCTCGTCGGCGACCAGGGCGCCCTCACCGAGTACTCCGTCCAGTACCATCCCGCCTCCCACTTCTGGCCCCTCCAGCTCGTGGAGACCGGCATCGCCCTGGCCCTCACCGCCCTCGCCCTCGGCGTCGCCTTCACCCTGCTGCGCCGCCGCACGGCCTGACCGGATCCCCCTCACCGCGGCTCCCAGGTATCCGTTACGTTCGTTTCCGTGCCGTAGACGTCCGGGAGCCGCCCCCGATATCCCGCACGCCATGTCCCCGTAACCAATGGTTCAGACGGGCTTGCGAGGCTCGGCCAATGCAGCCCGCCGTGCCAGAGCCTTCGCCGCCTCCCGAGGCGCACGGGAGCAACGGGGCCGTCGTCCCGCTCCTTCCGGCGCTGTCCGACGCGCCTGTATCACCGGTGGCGCGGAACAATGGGCACATGAGCAGCCAGCCCAACGCCCAGGCACAGGTCCAGCACGCGCAGCCTCCGTGGGCTCCATAGCCGCGCACCGCCCGCACACCGTGTCGGCGGCGGTCTCCGATCTGGAACCCGACATCGACGCCGACCTCGACGAGTACGAGGAGTCGCCGTACGACGGGCCCCAGCTGCCGCAGGGCCGCTTCCTGGACCGGGAGCGCAGCTGGCTCGCGTTCAACGAACGGGTCCTGGAGCTCGCCGAGGACCCGAACACCCCGCTGCTCGAACGGGCGAACTTCCTCGCCATCTTCGCCAGCAACCTCGACGAGTTCTTCATGGTCCGGGTGGCGGGCCTGAAGCGCCGTATCGCCACCGGTGTCGCCACCCGCTCCGCGTCCGGCCTGCAGCCGCGCGAGGTGCTGGAGATGATCTGGGCCCGCTCGCGCGAGCTGATGGCCCGGCACGCCGCCTGCTACCACGAGGACATCGCCCCCGCGCTCGCGGAGGAGGGCATCCACCTGGTCCGCTGGAACGAGCTGACCGAGAAGGAGCAGGCCCGCCTCTTCACCCTGTTCCGGCACCAGATCTTCCCCGTGCTGACCCCGCTGGCCGTCGACCCCGCGCACCCCTTCCCGTACATCTCGGGTCTCTCGCTGAACCTCGCGGTCGTCGTACGGAACCCGGTCACCGGACACCGGCACTTCGCACGCGTCAAGGTGCCGCCGCTGCTCTCCCGCTTCCTGAGTCCTCCCCGGGCCGGTACGTCCCGCTGGAGGACGTGATCGCCGCCCATCTGGAGGAACTCTTCCCGGGCATGGAGATCCTGGAGCACCACGCGTTCCGGCTGACCCGCAACGAGGACCTCGAGGTCGAGGAGGACGACGCGGAGAACCTGCTCCAAGCCCTGGAGAAGGAGCTCATGCGGCGCCGCTTCGGGCCGCCGGTGCGCCTGGAGGTCGAGGAGTCCATCGACCGCGAGGTGCTCGACCTGCTGGTGCGCGAGCTGAAGATCAGCGAGGCCGAGGTGTACCCGCTGCCGGGTCCCCTCGACCTGACCGGCCTGTTCCGCATCGGCTCGCTGGACCGGCCCGAGCTGAAGTACCAGAAGTTCATCGCGGGCACCCACCGCGACCTCGCCGAGGTCGAGTCGGCCTCCGCACCCGACGTCTTCGCCGCCCTGCGCAACCGGGACGTGCTGCTGCACCACCCGTACGACTCGTTCTCCACCTCCGTCCAGCGGTTCCTGGAGCAGGCGGCCAACGACGACGACGTCCTCGCGATCAAGCAGACCCTGTACCGCACCTCGGGCGACTCCCGATCGTCGACGCGCTCATAGAAGCGGCCGAGGCCGGCAAGCAGGTCCTCGTCCTGGTCGAGATCAAGGCCCGCTTCGACGAGCACGCCAACATCAAGTGGGCGCGCAAGCTGGAGGAGGCGGGCTGCCACGTCGTCTACGGCCTGGTCGGACTCAAGACCCACTGCAAGCTGTCGCTCGTGGTCCGCCAGGAGGGCGACACGCTCCGCCGCTACAGCCACGTCGGCACCGGCAACTACCACCCGAAGACGGCCCGGCTCTACGAGGACCTCGGCCTGCTGACCGCGGACCCGCAGGTCGGCGCCGACCTCTCGGACCTCTTCAACCGGCTCTCCGGCTACTCGCGCCGCGAGACCTACCGCCGCCTGCTGGTCGCCCCCAAGTCCCTGCGCGACGGCCTGATCGCCCGGATCAACAAGGAGGTCCAGCACCACCGTGCCGGACGCCCCGCGTTCATCCGCATCAAGGTCAACTCGATGGTGGACGAGGCGATCATCGACTCGCTCTACCGCGCGTCCCAGGCGGGCGTCCAGGTCGACGTGGGGTGCGCGGCATCTGCGCGGTGCGGCCCGGCGTCCCCGGCCTGTCCGAGAACATCCGCGTACGGTCCATCCTCGGCCGCTTCCTCGAACACTCCCGCGTCTTCGGCTTCGGCAACGGAGGCGAGCCCGAGGTGTGGATCGGCAGCGCCGACATGATGCACCGCAACCTCGACCGTCGGATCGAGGCCCTCGTCAGGGTCACCGACCCGGCCCACCGCGCCGCGCTCAACCGGATGCTGGAAACCGGCATGTCGGACACCACCTCGTCCTGGCACCTGGGCCCGGACGGCGAGTGGACCCGGCACGCGACCGACGCGGAAGGCCAACCCCTGCGCAACGTCCAGGAGATGCTCATAGACGCCCGGAGGCGCCGGCGTGGCACAGCAACACCTTGACCCGACGGACCCGGCCACGGCCAGGCCCTCCCCACCCGACCCCGGCCGGGCGGGCGGGCCCGCCACAGGTGACGCCCTCGCGGGCTACCTGCGGGCCCAGGCCACGGAGTTCCTCCGTGCCCTGCGGCTGCACCGGGAGACCGGCAGCGGGCAGAACGGCACGGAGGAGTCCGTCGACGCGGCGCGCGCCCTGCGCCACTCGGCCCGCCGCATCAGCGGCAGCCTGCACACCTTCCGGCCACTCCTCGACAGCGACTGGTCCGAGGAGATGCGCCCCGAACTGGCCTGGCTCTCGGGCACGTTGGCCCTGGAGCACGCCTGCGCCGCCCGGCTCGAACGGCTGCTCCTCGCCCTGCACCGGCTCTCCGGCTCGGCGGCCTTCCCCGCCCAGTCGGCGGCCTCCGCGGTCGGCGGCCGGGTCACCGGCGCCGGCCGGGGCATCCCCGCCCCCGCGGGCGCCCGCGGGCCCGGCACCGGCCCCGCCGCGACCCCCACGGCCACCGCCGAACGCGGCAACCTCACCGTGGGCGCGGCCAAGGCGGGCGCCCTGCTGGAACGCCAGCTCACCCTGGCCAGGACCCGGGCCCACTCCACCGCACTCCAGGCCCTCGGCTCGTCCCGCTTCCACGCGGTCGCCGACAAGGTCGCCGTCCTGGCCAGCGAGGTCCCGCTGACCCCGGCCGCGGCCACCGCCGACCTGCGCCCGCTGGCCGCCGCCGCCGGGGAGCGCCTCACCGACGCGGTCACCGCGCTGCCGCTGGTCACCGCCGGGCACCCCTACAACGCCGAGGCCCTCATCCACGGCCTCTCCCCCGACCCGTCCCCGCACCCCCAGGACGGCCCCTGGCACCAGGTCCGGCTGCTGCTGCGGCTGCACCGCTACGCCGGTGAGGTGCTGCACGGGGACGGCGCGCCGACGGACGTACGCCTGCTGGCGGCCGGCCAGGCCCTCAATCTGCACCGGGACGCCTCGGAGGCCGCCGCGGCGGCCGCGTCGGCGGCCCGCACCCCGCGGATCGCCCCGGCGACCGCGTACGCGCTCGGCGTGCTCCACGCCGACCAGCGCCACGAGGTGGAGGCGGCCCGCTTCGCCTTCCAGCAGTCGTGGCAGAAACAGGCGGTGGGCACCCCTGACGCCCTGCACCAACCCGCGCGGAGGAGACGGTGAACGACCGGTGACTTCCACGAACGACACCACCGTCCAGGCGGCCGGCTGCGTCCTGTGGCGCCGCCCGGCCGCCGGGGATCTCGAACTGGCGCTGGTCCACCGGCCCAAGTGGGCCGACTGGTCGTGGCCCAAGGGCAAGCTCAAGCGCGGTGAGACGTTCGAGGAGGCGGCCCGCCGCGAGGTGCTGGAGGAGACCGGCTACACCTGCCGGCTGGGGACACGGCTCCCCTCGGCCCAGTACCTCGACCACCACGGGCGCCCCAAAGAGGTCCGCTACTGGGCGGCGGAGGCCACCGGCGGCGCCTTCGCACCGAACGACGAGGTCAACGCGCTGTGCTGGCTGAGTCCCGACGAGGCCCACGAGCGGCTCTCCTACGAACGGGACCGGGACCTGATCTCGCTGGCCCTCATCGCCATCGGCACGGACGAGGAGGGGCGGGAGCGGTGAAGGACTCACGCGACTCTCCCCACGGGCCGCCCGAAACCGCCCCGGCGACCGCCGGAAACCGCCTCACCCAGCCGGGGAACGCCCCCTCGTGGACGCGTTGCGGGCCGCTCCGCACCTGGCATAGTCCGGAATCAGCCCGTGTCCTTGACGTGAGCGTTCCGTGACCTAACCGCACCGCCCACAGGGGTTCACCCTCCGTTCACTTATGCCCATAGGCGCCTTCACCTGTTCTGCCTACTTTCGGCCTTACGCGATGCGAGCTGCGACCTGGGGTCGCCACCCGCGTCACCCCGTCTTCGCACGCCGCCGTAATTCAGGACGGCGGCTCTCGGAAGGAACTCTTTCAAGTGAAGCTTCAGCGCATGAACCGGCGGGCCCTCACCCTCGGTGCTCTCGCCGTCTCCGGCGCCCTGGCCCTCACGGCGTGCGGCTCGGACGACAACGGCGGCTCGTCGAGCAGCAGCAGCTCCTCGTCGTCGTCGGCCAACGCCAGCTCCGCCAACTGCGGCACGGCGAAGAAGGGCCAGCAGCTCCTCGCCGACGGCTCGTCCGCGCAGAAGAACGCGATCGACGCGTGGGTCAAGGCGTTCAGCCAGGCCTGTGGCGTCCAGATCAACTACAAGGGCGGCGGCTCCGGCGCCGGTGTCACCTCCTTCAACCAGGGTCAGCTGGCCTTCGCCGGTTCCGACTCGGCGCTGAAGCCCGAAGAGGTCACCGCCTCGAAGCAGGTCTGCTCCGGCGGCCAGGGCATCGACCTCCCGATGGTCGGCGGCCCGATCGCGCTCGGCTACAACGTCCCGGGTGTCGACAACCTGGTCCTGGACGCCCCGACGCTCGCCAAGATCTTCGACAGCAAGATCACCAACTGGAACGACGCGGCGATCAAGAAGCTGAACCCGTCCGCCAAGCTGCCCGACCTCAAGATCCAGGCGTTCCACCGCTCGGACGAGTCCGGCACCACGGACAACTTCACCAAGTACCTGATCGCCACCACCGCCGCCAACTGGAAGTACTCCGGCGGCAAGGCGTGGCAGGCCAAGGGCGGCCAGTCCGCCGCCGGCTCCGCGGGCGTGGCCCAGCAGGTCAAGGCGACCTCGGGCGCCATCGGCTACTTCGAGCTCTCCTACGTCGGTGACGGCGTCAAGGCCGTCAGCATCGACACCGGTGCCGCCGCCCCGGTCGCCCCGAGCACCGACAGCGCGACCAAGGACATCGCCGACGCCAAGGTCGTCGGCACCGGCTCCGACCTGTCGCTCAAGCTGAACTACAACACCAAGGCCGAGGGCGCGTACCCGATCACCCTGGTGACGTACGAGATCGTCTGCGACAAGGGCAACAAGGCCGACACGCTGCCCGCGACGAAGGCGTTCCTCACCTACATCGCCAGCGAGGAGGGCCAGAAGGTCCTCTCCACCATCGACTACGCGCCGATCCCCGACGCGATCATCACCAAGGTTCGCAGCACCATCGCGAGCATCAGCTAGTCCGAGTGTGCGGCCGGGTCCCGCTCCAGGGCCCGGCCGCACCGTCCGGTGCACCGCCGCCACGGACCGCACACCGCACGTGTGGACCCGCAGACCGGAGAATCCCGATGGATATATCGACGAAGAACCCTGAAGAAGCGCCTCCCCACCCCCGAACCCTCGCCCGCGGAGCAGAAGCGCGTAGCCCGCGGCGCCACCCGACCCGGTGACCGGATCTTCCTCGGTCTCTCCCGCGGGTCGGGCATCCTGCTGCTGGTGATCATGACCGCGATCGCGGTCTTCCTCACCTACCGCGCCTCCCTCGCGATCAGCAAGGACCACGCGAACTTCCTCACCACCTTCGAGTGGAACACCAACCTCGTGCCGCCGAAGTTCGGCATCGCCGTCCTGGCGTTCGGCACCGTGGTGTCCTCGATCATCGCCATGGTCATCGCGGTCCCGATCGCGGTCGCCATCGCCCTCTTCACCACGCACTACGCCCCCGCAAGCTCCGCGGCCCGGTCTCCTACGTGATCGACCTGCTGGCCGCCGTACCGTCCATCGTGTACGGCCTGTGGGGTGCCCTGGTCCTCGTCCCGCACATGGTCGGGCTCTTCGGGTGGCTGAACGACTACTTCGGCTGGACCGGGATCTTCTCCTGGGACGAAGGCGCCCCCGCTCGATGCTCACCGTCGGCATCCTGCTGGCGATCATGATCCTGCCGATCATCACCAACGTGAGCCGCGAGGTCTTCCGCCAGGCCCCGCAGATGATCGAAGAGGCCGCCCTCGCACTCGGCGCCACCCGCTGGGAGGTCATCCGCATGGCGGTGATCCCCTTCGGCCGCTCCGGTGTGATCTCCGCCTCGATGCTCGGCCTCGGCCGCGCGCTCGGCGAGACGATGGCCGTCGCCACCGTGCTCTCCCCCGACTTCATCATCCACGCCAGCCTGCTCAACCCGGGCGGCGGTACCTTCGCCCAGAACATCGCCAGCAAGTTCAGCGAGGCGACGGCGGACGGCCGGGACGCGCTCATCGCCTCCGGTCTCGTCCTGTTCGTCATCACCCTGCTGGTCAACGGCGCGGCCCGGCTCATCATCGCCCGCCGCGCGGAGTACTCGGGGGCCAACGCATGAGCAACGCAGCCGTAGCCGAGAAGCCCGTGAGCACCCTCCAGGGCGCCACCCTCCCGAAGTGGTCGCCGTACGCGATCGCCGGCGGCTCCATCTTCCTGGCCGTCCTCATCGGCCTGGTCGGCAGCCTCGACAGCAAGGTCCAGTGGGGCCTGATCGCGGCGATCCTCTTCGTCCTCGGCACGTACGTCATCGCCGCGCGCGTCGAGGGCACCCGCCAGGCCAAGGACCGCATCGCGACCAGCCTGGTCTGGGTCGCCTTCCTCCTCGCCGTCATCCCGCTCGTCTCGCTCCTGTGGACGACGATCTCGCGCGGCGTGAAGGTCCTCGACATCTACTTCCTCACCCACTCCATGGGTGTGGTCGCCGACAGCGAGCCCGGCGGCGGCATCTACCACGCCATCATCGGCAGCCTGGAGCAGGTCGGCCTCGCCACCCTGATCGGCGCCCCCATCGGGGTGCTCACCGCGATCTACCTGGTCGAGTACGGACAGGGCAAGCTCTCAAAGGCCGTCACGTTCTTCGTCGACGTCATGACGGGCATCCCGTCGATCGTCGCGGGTCTGTTCATCCTGTCCCTGATGCTCATGTGGGACATGCAGCCCTTCGGCTTCGCGGGTTCCTGCGCCCTGGCCATCCTGATGATGCCGGTCGTGGTCCGGTCCACCGAGGAAATGCTCAAGCTCGTACCGAACGAGCTGCGCGAGGCATCGCTCGCCCTCGGCATCCCGAAGTGGCGCACGATCCTCAAGGTCGTCCTCCCGACCGCGATCGGCGGCATCACCACCGGCATCATGCTGTCGGTGGCGCGTATCGCCGGTGAGACGGCGCCCGTCCTGCTGCTGGTGTTCGGCAACCCGTTCATCAACAACGACCCGTTCCACGGGGCACAGGCGTCGCTGCCGCTGTACATCTACCAGCAGTTCGCGCAGAGCGCGGGCTCCGGTGCGGCCTACGACCGTGCCTGGGCCGCGTCCCTCACCCTGATCGCCTTCGTGATGATCCTCAACCTGGTGGCCCGCGGCATCGCCCGCTGGAAGGCCCCCAAGACCGCTCGCTGACGTAACACCACGCGGCTACCGCCGCACGGGGCCCCTCCAGCGACACACAGACTTTTGGAAGTGAAGTAGTCATGGCGAAGCGAATCGACGTAAGTGGGCTGACGGCCTACTACGGCTCCCACAAGGCGATCGACGACATCTCGATGACGGTCGAGCCCCGCACGGTGACGGCCTTCATCGGCCCCTCCGGCTGCGGCAAGTCGACCTTCCTGCGCACCCTCAACCGCATGCACGAGGTCACCCCGGCGGTCGCGTCGAGGGCAAGGTCCTCTTGGACGACGAGGACCTCTACGGCCACGCGATCGACCCGGTGTCCGTGCGCCGTGAGATCGGCATGGTGTTCCAGCGCCCGAACCCGTTCCCCACGATGTCGATCTTCGACAACGTGGCGGCGGGCCTGCGGCTGAACGGCAGCTACAAGAAGAGCGAGCTGTCGGACGTGGTCGAGAAGTCCCTCAAGGGCGCGAACCTCTGGAACGAGGTCAAGGACCGCCTGAACAAGCCCGGTTCGGGCCTGTCGGGTGGTCAGCAGCAGCGTCTGTGCATCGCGCGGGCGATCGCGGTGGAGCCCAAGGTCCTGCTGATGGACGAGCCCTGCTCGGCCCTCGACCCCATCTCCACCCTCGCGATCGAGGACCTGATCGGCGAGCTGAAGGAACGCTTCACGATCGTCATCGTGACGCACAACATGCAGCAGGCGGCGCGCGTCTCGGACCGTACGGCCTTCTTCAACCTCGCGGCGGTCGGCCAGCCCGGCAAGCTCATCGAGATCGACGACACGGAGCGGATCTTCTCAACCCGTCGGTCCAGGCCACGGAGGACTACATCTCGGGCCGCTTCGGCTAAACCGAGCCGTTCCTCTCCTGAAACCCCTCGCGGTGCTGCATGGCGGTGCCACCGCGAGGCCGAAAAGGGCCCGCCCCTGGCTCCCGGGGGCGGGCCCGTTCGTTTTGCGCGGGCGAGTGGGGGTGCGCGTTCGTGGTTTCCCACCCACCCACCCGTTTGCGGTGGGCTGAGAGGTGAGCGGTCCAAGTCACCCGGGTCACACGGCGACCAGCGTCTCGACTTGCGTGCCCGCGTAGCCGTTTACCCGGCAGGTCGAGAGGTCGAGCGCTCAGCAACCCCGGCCCATACGTCCCGCTTCTACGGCGCCCTCGTGGCCGACCGTAAGCGGGTGGGTGGGTGGAAACCGAGGGGCCAGGGGCGCAGCCCCGGCCTACAGGAATGCCAGGTCAACAACCCAGAACGAGAGCGCCGCCACGATCGCCGCCGCCGGCATCGTGATGAACCAGCCCAGGACGATGTTCTTGGCGACACCCCACCGCACGGCCTTCACCCGCTTCGTCGCCCCCACACCCATGATCGCCGAGGTGATGACATGCGTCGTGGAAACCGGCGCCTTGAAGAGATACGCGGTGGTGAACATGATCGCCGCCCCCGTGGTCTCTCCAGCGAACCCCTGCGGCGGATCCAGCTCAATGATCTTCCGCCCCAGCGTCCGCATGATCCGCCACCCCCGGCATACGTCCCGAGCGACAGCATCAACGCGCAGACGATCTTCACCCAGACCGGAATCGGGTCCTTGTACGTCGAGTGGCCGGAAATCACCAGTGCCATCACCACGACACCCATGGTCTTCTGCGCGTCCTGAAGCCCGTGCCCGAGCGCCATCCCCGCGGCCGACACGGTCTGCGCGATCCGGAACCCCCGCTTGGCCTTGTGCGGATTCGCCTTCCGGAAGATCCACATGATCGCGGTCATGACCAGATAACCGCCGACGAGCCCGACCACCGGCGACACGAACATCGGCACGATGATCTTGTCGACGACCCCGTGCCAGATGACATCCGTACCGCCGGCCAGCGCGGCCCCCACCATCCCGCCGAACAACGCGTGCGAGGACGACGACGGCAGCCCGAAGTACCAGGTGACCAGGTTCCAGGTGATCGCACCGATCAGCGCGGCGAAGAGGATCCCCATCCCCTTCGACCCCTCGGGCGTCTCGATCAGCCCCTCGCTGACGGTCTTGGCGACCCCGGAACCGAGAAACGCACCGGCGAGGTTCATCACGGCGGCCATCGCGAGCGCTGCCCGCGGAGTCAGCGCCCGCGTCGAGACCGACGTGGCGATGGCGTTGGCGGAGTCGTGAAAACCGTTCGTGTACGTGAAGAAGAGCGCGACCAGAATGGTCACGACCAGAGCGAAGGTGTCCATGGAGAGGTCAGGACTCCTTGACGGCGATGGTCTCCACCGTGTTCGCCACGTGCTCGAACGCGTCCGCCGCCTCCTCCAGCACATCCACGATCTGCTTGAGCTTCAGGACCTCGATGGCGTCGTACTTGCCGTTGAAGAGCTGGGCGAGCAGCTTGCGGTGGATCTGGTCGGCTTGGTTCTCCAGGCGGTTGACCTCGATCCAGTACTCGGTGAGGTTGTCCATCGTGCGCAGGTTCGGCATGGCCTCGGCGGTCAGCTCGGCCGCCCGCGCCAGCACCTCGATCTGCTGCTCGACGCCCTTGGGGAGTTCCTCGACGTTGTAGAGGACGACCAGGTCGACGGCCTCCTCCATGAAGTCCATGATGTCGTCGAGGCAGGAGGCGAGGTTGTAGATGTCCTCGCGGTCGAAGGGCGTGATGAAGGAGGAGTTCAGCTGATGGAAGATCGCGTGCGTGGCATCGTCACCGGCGTGTTCAGCGGCCCGCATACGCTCTGCGATCTCGGCCCGGCCGGCGGTGTCCGCCCCGAGCAGTTCCATGAGGAGTTTCGAGCCCGTGACGATGTTGTCCGCGGACGCGGCGAACATGTCGTAGAAGCTCGTCTCCCTGGGGGTCAGACGAAAGCGCACAAGGGGTCCTCGGGATGCATCGGTTTCGGTCAGGCTGATGCTAAGTGCATCATCCGGCCACGGCTAATGGGCCGTCCCCAGTGTCGCCCATCAGGCACAGTGATCCGCACGGGGGCGTACCAAGGGCCCTATACCCAGCAAAGTTCGTTACGATATACCCACTAGGGGTATACGTCTGGAGGACGCGATGGACGCGATGACGACCACTGAGGCCGGCGCGGCGGCGGCGCCTTCCGGACCGGCGGGCAAGCCGGTGACGCACGGTTACCACCAGCAGAAGGACGAGCACCTCAAGCGCCTGCGCCGGATCGAGGGCCAGATCCGCGGTCTGCAGCGCATGGTCGACGAGGACGTCTACTGCATCGACATACTCACCCAGGTGTCCGCCTCCACGAAGGCGCTGCAGTCGTTCGCGCTGCAGCTCCTGGAGGAACACCTGAGGCACTGCGTCGCCGACGCCGCCGTCAAGGGCGGCGGGGAGATCGACGCGAAGGTCGAGGAAGCGACGAAGGCGATCGCCCGTCTGCTCCGCACCTGACCCCCGGCCCCTCTGATCCGTCAGTCCCGGGCCCCGCCGGAGGCGTCCCGTTCCTCGGCGACCTTCAGCACCTCGTCGATGCTCGCCAGGCTGAGCCGGTCCTGGGCGGCCGAGGCCGCGATGATCAGGTCGCCGCACAGCTCGATCTCGGCGAGGGCCACGTGGTCCTGAACTGCCGTACCGCCGACCGGAGCCACGTGCATCACCTCTTCTCTGCCGTCACCGACTTCCTAGAGTAGGGAGCGGTCTACACAACGCGCATGGCACGGACGGGCTAGTCCGCACCCGGACTCACACCGATCGGTTCCGGTCACTTCTCGGCGATCTGCCCGGCGTAGATGTCCTTCGACGCCGGAAGTCGTACGTCCGCGGCGGCCCCGAAGTCGTACAGCAACGTCGTCGAGGTGACCGCCACCGTGCTGTGGCGCTGCCCGTTGACGAAGCTGAACCGCTGCCCGAGCTTGCGGACGCGGCCCTGGTCGTCGAAGTAGACGTCGAAGGGTACCCGCGCGGTGGCGAACCCTTTCGCCGCCGCCCTCAGAGCCGCCTCGTTCCCCGCCGAAGCGCTGCGCGCCGCCACGGCGAGATCGGCGACCCCCGATAGTGACGCACCGGGGCCCCGGCCACCTCCGTCTTCCCGAGATACGTCGCCGCAGTCGTCCCGCGCAGCAACTCGGCGGCGGCGTACGGATCAGTGGCCCCACCCGTCACCAGGTTCCCGTCGGACAGCGTCCCGGTGTCGACCCGTACCCATTTGTCCGCGGGCACCCCCGCACCCCGGTTCTTCATGAACAGGGCGCCCGGCGCGAGAAGTTCGGTGATCGGCCGGTGCTCGCTGGTGCCCGCCGGGTCCTGCGGCAGCTGCACCTTCAGCCGGCCGAGCCGGCGCCGGAAGTCGTAGACGCCCTCGCCGCGGATGGTCACGCGGGTGCCGCCGGTGGCCATCTCCATGGACGTACGGGCCTGTGAACTCCCCGCCGACATCAGGGAGTCGGCCGCCCGCCGCACCACCGCGACCGGGTCCCCGGCACCGCGCGCGTCCGCGCTCGCCACGCCGTCACCGCTGCATCCGCCGACACCGACACAGACCCCGACCACGAGCCCCGCAGCGACGACCGCCCCGCCCGCTCTCCCGGTCCCGGCTCCGCTCGACCGGGGTGACCCCCACCTGCTGCCGCTCCATAGCCTGCCGTACCCCCGGTACGTCGTCACGGGAACCCCGTCGTTCCGCTTAACGACGGGTAGGTGACCCTGTCACGCGGACCCGGTGCCGGGCCGACGGGATACGCCCGCCATACGAACCCTTTACGCAACCTCGGTACCGTGGTCGATGTGGCGCAGCAGGACGATGGACAGGCTTCCCCGTACATCTCGAACACAGCACGACGACGGTCGAGCAGGGCCCCTTCTGCTTCGCCCGCTGCGTCTGCGGCTGGAGGGGCCCGGCGAGACGCGCGAGAAGCCAGGCCAGGACGGATGCCACCGGGCATCTGCCTGTTCCGAACCTGTGACATGACCACGAGAACTTGTGGGGTCCGACCCGTATCTCACTTCACGGAACCCCACAGGAGGCGAAATGCAACGGCGTTCGTTCATAGGCGGCGGCGTGGCCGCGATAGCGGCGGCCGCGGCCACCGCGTGCAACGGCAAGAACACCGGCGGCGGTGACTCGTCCGCGACGGCGACCAGTGCCTCCACCTCGACGACCACATCGGGCCTGCGCACCACCACCGCGGCCGCCGCGGCCAACTGGTCCGCCCTGGCCCGCGAACTGGACGGCACCCTCGTCCGCCCCGGTGACGCCTCCTGGAAGACGGCCCACCAGCTCTACAACACCCGTTTCGACTCCCTGAAGCCGGCCGCGGTGGCGTACGTGGCGAACCCCGACGACATCCGCTCGGTCCTCTCCTACGCCCGCGCCCACAGCATCCGCGTAGCGATCCGCAACGGCGGCCACTCCTACGCCGGCTACTCCTCCGGCGACGGCCGCCTCATCCTCGACGTGTCGAAGCTGAACAAGATCCGGGCGAGCGGCTCCTCCGCGGTCGTCGGCGCCGGCGCCAAGCTGATCGACGTGTACCGGGGGCTCGCCGCGAAGGGCATGACCATCCCCGCCGGTTCCTGCCCGACGGTCGGCGTCTCCGGCCTCACCCTGGGCGGGGGCCACGGCGTGGTCTCCCGGGCGTACGGCCTGACCTGCGACAGCCTCACGCAGGCCACGCTGATCACGGCCGACGGCAAGCAGGTGGTGGCCAACGCCACGGAGAACAAGGACCTGTTCTGGGCGCTGCGCGGCGCGGGCAACGGCAACTTCGGCGTGGTGACCGAGCTCCAGTTCAGGACCCACCCCGCGCCCCAGGCCGTATCGGGCTATCTGACCTGGCCCTCGTCGAAGGCGGCGGCCGTGGTGAAGGCCTGGCAGGAGTGGGGCCCGAACCAGCCCGACGAGATCTGGTCGTCCTGCCACCTGACGAACACCCCGGGCGGCACCCCAAGGTCTCAGTGGCCTGTTTCTCCCTGGGCACCTACACGGAACTCCAGAACGCGGTCGACAAGCTGGCCCACCTGGTCGGCGGCAACGCGTCCAGCGTCTCGCTGAAGCGGCACACGTACGAGGAGTCGATGGAGGCGTACGCGGGCTGCACGTCCTTCTCGACGGACGCCCAGTGCCATCTGCCGGGTTCGACCCCGGGCCGCTCTCCGCAGGGCGCGCTCGGACGGGAGACCTACGTGGGCCGCTCCGACTTCTTCGACCGCTCGATCTCGGCCACGGGCATCCAGACGATGCTCAACCAGCTGAAGGCGGTCCGCGGCAACTCCGGCGACATCGCCCTGACGGCCCTGGGCGGCGCGGTCAACCGCGTCTCCCCACGGCGACGGCCTTCGTCCACCGCCGCTCCCGCATGCTGGCCCAGTACATAGTGTCCTGGCCCGCGGGCACGGCCGGCACCTCGGCCCAGTCCTGGCTGACGTCCTTCCACACCGCCATGAAGCCCTACGCCTCCGGCGCGGCCTACCAGAACTACACAGACCCCACCCTCACCAACTGGCGCAAGGCGTACTACGGCGACGCGGCCACCCGCCTGACAACCCTGAAGAAGCAGTACGACCCGGCCCACTTCTTCACGTACCCGCAGGGGTTGTAAGGGGACGAAGCCGGGGCGGAACTGATCAGCCCCGGCAAGGCGCATCCGGGGCGCGAGGCTGTATCGGCCATCACGCCGCGAGGTCCCGCTCCTCCGCATCGGACGCCTCGGTCCGCGCCCCCGGAATCACAACCCTCCGCACCCCGGCCGAGGAAACAACCCACCCACCCCAAGCCGACCCCTCAACCGCCTTCAACACCGGCGTCAGCAGAGCCATGGCCAGCGGAGACAACAGCAGAGCAACAGCCGTACCGAGCGCGAACCCACCGATCACGTCGGTCGGATAGTGCACGCCCATGTAGACCCGGCAGAACCCCTCGACCAGCGCGAGCCCGATCCCCACCACCCCGAACCGCCGATCCGCCACGAACAGGGCAACCCCCATCGCCATGGTGATCGTGGCGTGATCGCTCACGAACGAGTAGTCGGTCTTCCCGGAGATGAGGACATCGAGCCCGGTGTGGTCGAGGAAGGGCCTAGGCCGCTCCACGAACCCGCGTATGGGCACATTCACGAGGACAGCGAGCGCAGCGGCGAGCGGCGCCCACACGAGCCCGGCGACGGACGCCGCCGCGTCCTCGTCCCCCGCCGCCGCACGGACCACCAGCACCACACCACCAGCAGCACCATCGCGACCAACAGCCCGTACTCACCGACGAACTCCACGACCCGGTCGAACCAGTGCGGCGCGTCCTTCGCGAGTCCATTGATGTCGTAGAGCAGATCGACGTCGGGGTTCGACCCGGATTCGGCGAGTACAGCCATGGTGCTGCGGCTCCTTCGTCGTAGTTCCGGGCGCATCTCTCGTGCGCATTACTCAACAGGAACGCACGGTCCCTCTTATTACGTTCCACCATCCACCGAATGATCACTCAGACGTTATCGAAGAGAGACTCATCGCCGCAGCTCAGGGGTGGGTTCACGCTCGGTTCACACCGTCGTGGGGAGTGCTTTCGCGCCATCTTCGGTGACCCGGGTCGCGCCGAAGTAATCGGGGGTGTCAATGGGGTCGAACCGGATCACAGCACCCGTCCGCGGTGCGTCGATCATGTACCCGCCGCCGACATAAATCCCCACATGCCGGATGGCCCGGGAATTGGTGAGGTCGTCCGAGAAGAACACCAGATCTCCCGGCAGCAATTCGGCCCGCTGCGGATGCGGCCCCGCGTTGTACTGATCGTTCGCGACGCGCGGCAGGGTGATCCCCGCCGCCGCGAACGCGGCCTTGGTGAGCCCCGAGCAGTCGAACCGCCCGCCCTGGTCGGCCGTACCGTTCCCGCCCCACAGATACGGCGTACCGAGCTTGCCCTGCGCGTACGTGATCGCGGTGGCGGCCTGCTCGGAGGGATCGACCCGGCTGACGGGCGCGGCGAAGCTCTGCGACAGCGTCGTGATCGTCTTCACGTAGTTCTGGGTCTCGGAGTACGGCGGCACGCCCCGTACTTGATGACCGCGTACGCCCCCGCGTTGTACGAGGCGAGCATGTTCGCGGTCTGGTTCCCGGCACGTCCTTCACGTACTTGGCGAGCTCGCAGTCGTAGGTCGCGGCCGACGGAATCGCGTCATTCGGATCCCATACGTCGCGTACGCCGTCGCCGTTGCCGTCGATTCCGTGCGTGGCCCAGGTCCCGGGGATGAACTGCGCTATGCCCTCGGCCTTCGCCGGGCTCTTCGCGTTCGGGTTGAACCCGCTCTCCTGGTAGAGCTGGGCGGCGAGCAGTGCGGGGTTGAGGGCGGGGCAGAGGTTGCCCCACTTCTGCACGAGCGCCGAATACGCCGTAGGCACCGCGCCCTTGGCGAGCGCGACACTCCCGCCGCCGGCGCCGTTCACGAGGTTCCCGGCGACGAGGTAGACCCCGACGACGAGCAGCATCACAAAGCTGAGCCCCAGCCCAGCCGCGACCCCACCGGCCACCCATACTTTTCGCACGGCTCAACCCTCCCCATGTCGGCCCTGTTCAAGGCCATTTCGAGGGAGGGTGGCGGCATTTCGCCGTGCTTCCACCACATCTGACGCGTATTCAGCGAGTCACACCCACCGCACACCGCGCCTTACAGCACCTCAATACGGACGATCCATACGACTACGGACCACCGGCCCTACGACCGATCAGCCGCCCTACGCCGGGTCGGCCGTCGTCGCGTCCTTGTACAGCTCGGCCGCCTCTTTCCCGAACACGACGCTGTACGAGATGTCCGGCGTCAGCCCGCCCTGCTCGTGCCCGCCGATGACCCCGACGACCTGCTGGTCCCCGTTGACCCAGGGGCTCCCGCTGGTGCCGCCGGTGAAGCCGGGGCAGTCGATGCGCTGCTGGGTGCTGCTGTGCTGGGTGGGCTTGTTCGTGCAGCTGATGGGCTGGTCGGTGGCCGAGGGGTACCCGGTGACGGTCACCGCCGTGGCGCCGGTCTCCGTCCCGGTCGTGAACCGGTCGGCGCCGACCACGTCCTCGATGTTCTTGCCGCCGACCTCCGCGACCGTGGCGAAGCCGATGTCGCTGTCCTCGGCCTGCCCCTTGGACCAGCCGTCCGGCAGGAACCGCTGCTCGATCTTCCACACCCCGTACGGCGCCCTGCCGTCCCGGTAGCCGGGCACGAACACGTCACCGGGGTCGCCGTCCAGGCAGTGGGCCGCGCTGACGATGAGGTCGTGCCCCGCGCTGTGCACCACGGACGCGGTGCAGTGGTGGCCGCCGGCCAGGCTGGTGGCACGGGCCGCCCCGAACAGGGCGCCGATCCGGACGCTCTGCTTGCTCACCTCGGTCACGGTGGTCACCCCGAAGGGCCCGGGACCGTCGTCGGCGGTCGCCACGGACGCCGAGGTCAGTGCCAGCGTGACCACGGCGACGAACAGCGCGTACCTGCGGTTGCCCGCGAGGCGCGCGGAACGGGAGATGCGTGAGCTGCGCTTCATCGGGCCCCACTCTGTCCCACAAAGGTGAGAAAGGACGTCGACGTTTACTGAAATTTCGCTGTGAACAGCGCGTTCGTACGACGGTCGACGCTCGGTCCGGCGGTCAGTCCACCGTACTGTCCACCCGCCCCGCCCGCCTCTCCTGCGCACTACCCCACGTGTCCCCGGCCCCGAACGAAGAAAACCCGGGTGCCCGACATGCCCCGACCTGCGCCGGGACCGCACGGCCACGGAAGTCACCTCGCGAAAACCTCGCCGCACCCACGGAAGCCGAACCCTCGCCTCTTGATCGACACCCCCGGCCCGGTGGCCGTCGCTGTTGCCGGCACCTTTCGGCCGACGGCACTCGGCACCTCCCGAACCGCTCCCGGGGCAGGAGCGGTTGACGACGCGCTGCGAGGCAACTCCCGTGCCGACCAGCGCGGTTCAGCCGCTCGACGCCGCCAACCCGCGCTTCGACGATCAGCGCGCGGCAGCGGCCAGCGGGAACACCGCCCCCGTGAGCTCCTCCGACGCGTCCCAGAGCCGCCTCGCCGCCGCGACATCGCTCGCCGCCGTGCTCCGCCCGACCAGTGTCGGTTCGCCCCGCATCTCGACCGGCCCGCTCGGGCCGACGAAGCTTCCGCCGGGGAGGTCCTCCGTGGCCGCGAAGAGGGTCGGGAGGGCGCCGCCCTTGTCGTCCTGGGCCACGACCTTGTTGCCCATGGCCATGAGGACGCGTGTGACCGGGTTCGCCGTATGACTCTGGAGGTTGGTGGCCGCCCAGCCCGGGTGCGCCGCGAGGGAGCGGACGGGCGAGCCCGACTCCGTGAGCCTGCGCTGCAGTTCGAGCATGAAGAGCAGGTTGGCGAGCTTCGACTGGGAGTAGGCGCGCTGCGGGGCGTAGATGCCGTCCAGGTTCAGGTTCTCGAAGTGGATCCGGCGGTCGCCCATCCGGTGCGCGCCGGAGGAGACGGTGACCACGCGGTCGGTGACGTACGGCAGCAGCAGGTTCGTGAGGGCGAAGTGGCCGAGGTGGTTCGTGCCGAACTGCATCTCGAACCCGTCACGCGTGCGCCCCTCGGGGAGGAGCATCACGCCCGCGTTGTTGATCAGCAGGTCGATCGGTCCGTCCCACCCCTCGGCGAACTCCCGCACCGACGCCAGATCCGCGAGATCCAGCCGCCGCACCTCCGTGCTCCCGCTCACCTTCGCCGCCGCGGCCCGCCCGCGCTCCAGGTCCCGTACGGCGAACACGACGTGCGCGCCCGCCCGGGCCAGCTCCGCGGCGGCCGCGAAGCCGATCCCGCTGTTGGCGCCGGTGACGACGGCGGTACGCCCGGAGAGATCGCGGATGCGCCCGGCGTCCCACTTGCCCTTGGTCCCGCCCTTGCTGCTGATGGCCTTGCCCGTGTTGTCCATGCCTCTCAATGTAGGCAACGCCAACAATGCTGTCAATGACAACAATAGTGACGCCGACAACAATGCTGACGCCGTCAACATCGCGATAGCATGGCTCGCATGTCTGTACGCCCCTATCACCACGGAGACCTGCGCACCGCCCTGCTCGCGAGCGCGGAACGCACCCTGCTGGAGAAGGGCGTCGCGGCCCTGTCCCTGCGCGAGCTGGCTCGCGACATCGGCGTCAGCCACGCCGCCCCCGGCCGCCACTTCAAGGACAAGCAGGCCCTGGTCGACGCGCTCGCCCTGACCGGCTTCGAGCGCATGACCAAGGAACTCACCGCCGCGGACCACCCCGACCTGCCCCTGCAGGCCCGCCTCACCGAACTGGCCACGACCTACGTCCGCTTCGCGGTCACCAACGCCGAGCTGCTGGAGGTCATGTACTCCCGCAAGCACGACGCGGACATCTCCGAGCAGCTCCGGGCAGCGGTGGACGGCACGACGACCCAGTTCGTCCAGATCGTCATCGACGCCCAGGAGCGCGGCGAGATGATCCCCGGCCCCCTGGACCTTCGCCCTCGTCATCGGCGCCGCCCTCCACGGCACAGCCTCCTTCGCAGCCCAGGGCACCCTCACCCCAGAAGCAGCGGTCTCCGAAGTCCCCACCCTGATCCACCACTTGCTGACGGGCCTGACACCCCGAGAGAACTAGCGGGCCCCCGCACTTCTTCACCCCGCGAGCCCTGATGCCCTAAGGGACGCGGGGCCGTACCGATAAGCGGCTCCGCCGCGAGGTCGCGACAAGCCCCCACACACCTCTCAACCCCGCGACCCCCAACACCCTTAGGGGCGCGGGGAACTGCGCGACCAGCCCCCACGGCCCGCACTCCGCAGACAACCCGAGCCACCCACCCCGAACCCGGCCGGAGCCCGCCCCGAACCCGGCCGGAGCCCCAGTCAACGCGCGTCCCGCTGTGAAGTTCCCGTGGAGAGGGTCAAGCCCGAGCCATCCCCACCCCATCCCGCCGCCACTGATCAGCAATCCCCAACCCCCTTGAGTAACGCGGAAGTCAGAACTCCGGAACCCACCTTGTTGTCACGTACTCAACAAGAGATGGTCATCGCGGGCCGCCGCCCCCACCGGGAACCTCACCGGTGGACCCCCACCCGCAGGCCTCTGCCAACCTCTCCCTGGAGGCTGTACGTTGCGTACGTCACCCCCAACTCCCCCACATACGCGGCAACTGGCGCAGACTCGGCTCCGCAGCCACCGCCACCGCCGCACTCCTGCTCGCAGGCCTCGGCACCGCGGCCCACGCCAGTGCCGCCACCACCCCCACAAGGCGACCGCCAAGACGATCGCCGCCCAGGTCGCCAAGGCCCACGTGCAGTACGCGAAGATCGGCTGCGCCGCCACCCCGAAGAAGGGCTACGCCGCGTGCAACGCCCTCCGCGTCACCGGCGGCACCACCGCCTTCATGGAGAAGCAGGCCGCCCTGAAGGGCGTCACGCCGAAGACCATCTCCCCGAAGGCCGCCTCCGACGACCCCACTGGCTACGGCCCCTCTGACATCCAGTCCGCCTACGGCCTGGCGAGCGCCGCGTCCTCCAGCGGCTCGGGCAGGACCGTCGCGATCGTCGACGCCTACGACGACCCGAACGCGGAGTCCGACCTCGCGACCTACCGCTCGTACTACGGCCTCTCGGCCTGCACGACGGCCAACGGCTGCTTCAAGAAGGTCAGTCAGACCGGTTCGACGACCTCGCTGCCGACCGCCGACAGCGGCTGGGCCGGCGAGGAGTCCCTCGACGTCGACATGGTCAGCGCCGCCTGCCCCAACTGCAACATCCTCCTGGTCGAGGCCAAGTCGGCGAGCGACGCCAACCTCGGCACCGCGGTGAACGAGGCCGTGAAGCTGGGCGCCAAGTTCGTCTCGAACTCCTACGGCGGCTCGGAGTCCTCCTCCGACACGTCGTACGACACCTCGTACTACAAGCACCCGGGCGTCGCCATCACCGCGAGCGCGGGCGACGAGGCCTACGGCGCCGAGTACCCGGCCGGTTCGCAGTACGTCACCTCGGTCGGCGGCACCAAGCTCTCCGCGTCCTCCACCTCCCGCGGCTGGACCGAGTCCGTGTGGAAGACGAGCAGCACCGAGGGCACCGGCTCCGGCTGCTCGGCGTACGACGCGAAGCCGTCCTGGCAGACCGACACCGGCTGCACCAAGCGCATGATCTCCGACGTCTCCGCGGTCGCCGACCCGGCCACGGGCGTCTCGGTCTACGACACCTACGGCGCCGACGGCACCGGCTGGGGCACCTACGGCGGCACCAGCGCCTCGTCCCCGATCATCGCCGCCGTGTACGCGCTGGCCGGCACCCCCGGCTCCAGCGACTACCCGGCGAAGTACCCCTACGCCAAGGCCGGCACCTCCGCCCTGAACGACGTGACGAGCGGCAACAACGGCTCCTGCTCGACGAGTTACTTCTGCACCGCAAAGTCGGGCTACGACGGCCCGACCGGCTGGGGCACCCCGGAGGGCGTCTCCGCCTTCACCGGCTGAGGCAACTCCCGCAGAACCTCCCCGTCGGGTCACGGGGAGCCGCCGGCAAGAGGGGGACGTGGGGTCCCCTCGGCGGAGCACGTGGCGACGGGCCGCGGCAACCAGCCGCGGCCCGTTCGCCATGTGCTAAGCACCCGCGTGACCAGTGGAAACACCATGGAAATACTGTGAGTTGGGTCAAGCGACCGCCACCCGACGGCCATCGGACAGCCATCGAGAAGTAAGGCCCGGACCCCGTTCGGCAATACGGAGGTCAGGATTCCAGCAACCTCTTGTTGTCGCGTACTCAACAAGGGATCGTCATCGCGGGCCGCCCCCAGCGCCGGGGAAACCGTACCGGCGACACGCACCCGCACCGCCCCTGTTCCACCGACTCAGGAGGCTGCACCTTGCGTACCACCACCCCCAACTCCCCCACACGCACGGTAGATGGCGCCGCATAGGGTCCACCGCCATAGCCACCGCCGCGCTGGTGTTCACCGGCTTCGGCTCCGCCGTACAGGCCGACGCCGCGCAGAGCGCCGCCACCACCTCCACCAAGGTGACCTACGCCGCGACCCCCTGCGCGACCCCCAAGAAGGCGGGCGAACTCGCCTGTAAGTCCTACCGGGTGACCGGCGGACTCACCGCGTACCAGCAGGCGCAGGCCAAGCGGACGGGCATCACCCCGAAGGCCGCCGACGCCTCGACCCCCTCGGGCTACAGCCCCACCAACATCCAGGCCGCCTACGGCCTCACCTCCGCCGCCGCCTCCAACGGCGCCGGCGAGACGATCGCGATCGTCGACGCGTACAACGACCCGAACGCCGAGTCCGACCTCGCCACCTACCGTTCGTACTACGGCCTTTCGGCCTGCACGACGGCCAACGGCTGCTTCAAGAAGGTCAGTCAGACCGGCTCCACCACCTCGCTGCCCACCAGCGACGCCGGCTGGTCCGAGGAGATCTCCCTCGACCTCGACATGGCGAGCGCGGTCTGCCCGAAGTGCAACATCCTTCTGGTGGAGGCCACTTCGGCCACGATGGCCAACCTCGGCACCGCGGTGAACCGCGCGGTCACCCTCGGCGCGAAGTTCGTCTCCAACTCCTACGGCGGCTCCGAGTCCTCCTCCGACACGTCGTACGACTCCTCGTACTTCAACCACGCGGGCGTCGCCATCACCGTCTCCGCGGGCGACGAGGCCTACGGCGCCGAGTACCCGGCGGCGTCGAAGTACGTGACGTCGGTCGGCGGCACCAAGCTCTCCACCTCCTCCACCACCCGCGGCTGGACCGAGACGGTGTGGAAGACGAGCAGCACCGAGGGCACCGGCTCCGGCTGCTCCGCCTACGACGCCAAGCCCACCTGGCAGACCGACACCGGCTGCACCAAGCGCATGATCTCCGACGTCTCGGCGGTCGCCGACCCCGCGACCGGCGTCTCGGTCTACGACTCCTACGGCGTCACCGCCGGCTGGTACACCTTCGGCGGCACCAGCGTCTCGTCCCCGATCATCGCGAGCGTCTACGCCCTGGCCGGCACCCCGTCCACCAGCTCCTACCCGGCGTCCTTCCCCTACGCCAAGGCCGGCACCTCCGCCCTCAACGACGTGACCAGCGGCAACAACGGCACCTGCAGCACGTCGTACTTCTGCACCGCCACCACGGGCTACGACGGCCCGACCGGCTGGGGCACCCCGGAAGGCGTATCGGCTTCACCGGCTGACGTACTCCCCGCCCCACACGAACTGATCCACAGTCACATGTCATGCCACCGTGGGTCGTGGGGCCACACGTGGCATGAGAGAACGGGCCGCGGCATCCAGCCGCGGCCCGTTCATCATGAGAACATCAACGCGAACCAAATCCATTAATCAGGGGCTAACGACCAAACCACGGACAGGTTCCGCACCGGAATCGTTGCCCGGCGTTACCTACCGTGATACACAGAGTGACCGTACGGGGTATTCGTACGAAACCCGCCAATCAATGACGCCAAGTCGACATCCGACGGCGCCTTTGTCGGCGACAATGATGCCTGACCTCTGCGCACCTGCAGGGGATGCGGAACTACCCACCAGGGGCGGTGACTTACATGCTCTTTGCGGCCGACAAGGGCGACATCAACACCATCATCGGCGGGATCGCTCCGGACTGGGGCCCTTCGGCAGCCTGGGCAACGAGGCGAAGGTGATGATCGAGGTGGTGATGGCGGTCGCCATCCTGCTGTGCCTCGGCATCGCCGTATGGGGTGCGGCCAAACAGCGCATCGGTGCGACGGCCCTCCGCGACACGTTCAGCGCGGAGCAGGGCAAGGGCCTCATCATCGCCGGTCTGACCGGGGTCTTCATCATCGGCTCCCTCGGCACCCTCTTCACGATCGTGTACGGCATGGCCGTGTAGCCGGTCCCGACCGGAGCCCTGCTCCCCACCCCACCCGCCCGTCGTGCCCACCGGCTGAGGTTGCGTTTCCCTGATGTCGAGTCACCACACCGCGCCCGCGCGGGAACCAGCACGGCTACCGTCGTACTTCCAGGTGTTTCTGGACGACGGCGAAGGGGCGTACCCGGCATGAGTCCCGGAGACGAGCACGAGACCTCCGGCGGTTACGGCGGCACCGGCCAGACCCGCACCCGCCTCCCCAGAGCGGCACCGACGTCTACGGCGGCGCCCGCAGAGGCGGCCGCTCCTCGTCCAGAAGCCTGGTGACGGTCGTCGGAGTCGTCGTACTCCTCATCGCCGCCATCGCCTTCGCCAACCGCGGCGACGGCACGTCGTCCTCGAACGACAGCAGCACGTCGAGCGGTTCGAAGCCCGAAGCGGCTTCCACGGCGGCCAGCGGGACGAAGCCGGTGCAGACGCAGATCGGGGGATTCCCTCGGGGTTCGCGCGCACCCAGCAAGGGGCGCAGTCGGCGGCGGCCAACTACTCCGTGTCCCTGGGCTCGACCGGGATGTTCCAGAAGGACATCCGCCACTCGCTCGTGAACTCGCTCTACACGTCCAGCGCGGCAGCCAAACTGACGGGTCCGATGGACCAGGCCTACTCCGCCGACTTCCTCGGCAAGCTGGGCCTCGACGCCAACGGCAACGCACCGACCGGCAGTACCTTCGTCTCGCGTGTGATCCCGGTCGGGACAACCGTCCAGCAGTACAGCGACAACGACGCGAAGGTCGCGGTCTGGTACGTGGGTCTCATCGGCATGTCCGGGCAGGCCTCGACCGACCCCGTCACCACCTCGTGGAAGACCTGGACGTTCGACCTCCAGTGGTCCGACGGCGACTGGAAGATCGTCACGGACTCCCAGAAGGACGGCCCCGCCCCGGTCCCCGGCGACGACACGGCCGCCACCTCGGACGAGATCAGCAAGGCCATCGACGAGTACGGAGGGTTCACGTATGCCCGGTAACCCGCAACGCGTGCTCCGGCTCGCCGGAGTTGTGACCGCCGTACAGACGTCGCTCGTACTGCTGGCCACCCACGCCTTCGCCGCGCCCCCAGCCCCTCGCCCTCGGCGTCAAAGAGCGCCGACTCCTGCAAGCTCATCGTCGGCGAGGCCAAGAAGTACTGCCAGCGCGGCAACCAGAAGAGCGGCACCACCACCGCCCCGGGCGTCACCGACACCCTCGACCCCCTCTCCTCCCTCGGAAAGGGCTGTGCCGAAGCCGCCTCCTGGACCATCGACAAGCTCAGCGACGCCGTCAAGGAGACGGCGAACGTCGACTTCACGAACCCCAGGTTCCTTCAGCAGTACGCCGTCGTCTTCGCCGCGTCGACCATCCTCACCCTCCTCCTGTGGCTCCTCGCGGTAGCGAAGCGCGCGGTCCGAGGCGTCCCCCTCACCACCGCGATCTCCGAAGCCGTCGGCTTCCTCTGGCTCACGGTCATCGCCTCCGCGTTCACCCCGCTGATCCTGTACACCGTCGTCTCCGCCACGGACGGCATCACAGAGGTCCTCGCGAAAACCACCGGCAACCAGACGGACACCTTCTTCGGCAACTTCTCCGGCGCCCTCGCCAAGGGCAACAACATCGGCGGCGGCCCGATCATGCTGATCGTGGTCTCCCTGGTCAGCATCCTCGCCGCCGGCGTCCTCTGGCTGGAGCTCGTCATCCGCGCCGCCCTCCTCTACGTCGGCGCCCTCCTCGGCACCGTCGTCTACGCGGGCCTCGTCGACAAGAACCTGTGGGGCCACGTCCGCCGCTGGGCCGGCATCATGATCGCGGTGATCCTGGTCAAACCGGTCATCGTGATCGTGCTCGGCCTGGCCGGCGCCCTGTCCAGCGCCGACGGCCCGGACTCGTTCTCCGCCGTCGTCTCCGGCCTCGCCATCATCCTGCTCGCCATCTTCGCCAGCGCGATGATCTACCGCTTCGTCCCCGGCTTCGGCGACGAGATCGCCAGCGGCCGCAACAACCGCATCATGCAGGGCGCCGAGGGCAAGGCCGCCGCGGTCATCAGCTCCCCGGCCACCATGGTCGCCCAGGGCATCAAGACCCACAGCGCCCGTACGAACGACGGCGGGGGCGGCCAGTCCTCGTCCGGCGCCCGCCCGTCCAACCCGGTCTCCGGCGGCGTGGCCGCGCACAGCAGCCGCCCGTCCGGCGGTGGCGGCTCCGTCCCCTCCGCCGCGCCCGCGCCCCGCCAGAGCCCGGCGAACACCCCGCACGCCAGCAACGCACGCAACAACCGCACGGGAGGTGAAGGGCGTTGACGACAGAGTCCCACCTGTCCCATCCGATCACGCCCCGCCGGACTTATCTCATCGGCCGTGCCCGGCCGAACGCGATCGTCGGCAAGAATCGTGAGACCGGCGAGATCGCGCTCATCATCGTGGGCGCGTTCCTCGGCATGATGTGCGGGCTCCTCGTCCCGGTCCTGTCCCTGCGCATCGTGCTGCTGACGGGCTTCCCGATGCTGGCGCTGATGGCGGTCTACGTGCCGTACAAGCGCCGTACGTTCTACAAGTGGTTCGAGATCAACCGCAGTTACAAGCGCACCCTGCGCCAGGGCACCACGTACCGCTCCTCCGTCATGGAGGCCGGCGTGCACCTCGACGGGCGCGAGGTGGAGATCGGCCCGCCGCCCGGGATCGGCCGCATCAACTGGCTGGCCGCCCCCTTCGGCCCGGACGAGATCGCCGTACTGCTGCACGCGGACCGCCGTACGGTCACCGCGGCGATCGAGATCGAGGGCCCGGGCGTCGGCCTGCGCGACAGCGAGGACCAGGAGGCCCTCGTCGACCGCTTCGGCACGCTCCTCAAGCACGTGGCCAACGGCGACGGCTTCGTCACCCGCATCCAGATGCTCGCCCGCACCCTGCCCGCCGACCCGGACGCACACGCCAAGGACGTCGCCCAGCGCGGCGACGAAAAGTCCCTGACGTGGCTCCAGCAGTCCTACGACCAGCTGCAGTCGATGGTGTCCACCAGCAGCGAGCAGCACCGCGCCTACCTCGTCGCCTGCATGCACTTCACCCGCGAACTCTCCGCCGAGGCCCACACGATGGCCCGCGCGTCCCGCCCCCGCGGGCCGCAAGCTGGACCGCGACGCCGGTCTCGCGGTCGTCATGGCGCGTGAACTCACCGACATCTGCTCACGGTTGCAGGAGGCGGACATCCGCGTACGGCAGCCGCTCGGCCAGGGCCGGCTCGCCTCGCTGATCCACTCCATGTACGACCCGGACCACCCCATCGACCACCTCCAGGCGATGACGAAGCGCAACGCCTGGCCGGCCGAACTCGACGCCATGGAACCGACGTTCCTCCAGGCGAAGACCCGTGAGTCGTCGACCCGCGATCCGTGGTGCCACGCCACGGCCTGGGTGAAGGAGTGGCCGATGACCCCCGTGGGAGTCAACTTCCTTGCTCCGCTGCTGGTTCACACCCCGGACGTGATCCGCACGGTCGCCGTCACGATGGACCTCGAACCCACCGAGGTCGCCATCGAGCGCATGCTGACCGAGAAGACCAACGACGAGGCCGACGCCTCCCGCGCCGCCAAGATGAACCGCACCGTCGACCCCCGTGACGTCGCCGCGCACGGCCGCATGGACCAGCGCGGCGAGGACCTCGCGAGCGGCGCGGCCGGGGTGAACCTCGTCGGCTACATCACCGTCTCCTCCCGCAACCCCGAGGCCCTCGCGCGGGACAAGCGCACGATAAGGGCGTCCGCCGGCAAGTCGTATCTGAAGCTGGAGTGGTGCGACCGCGAGCATCATCGCGCGTTTGTGAACACACTGCCGTTCGCCACCGGTATCCGGAGGTAGGGCTCAGATGCGGGATCCGCTGTCCGTCCTCACCGACGCCTTCACGTCCTTCCTCTTCGGAAAGATCGAGTCCACCCGACTCCCGGTCCGCACCTCGACAGGCCAGGCCCAGGCGGTCTACCTGCCGACCGCGGCCCCCGGCCTCGGCGACTCGGGCGTCATCATCGGCCGCGAGGTCTACTCCGGCAAGGGCTACATCTACGACCCCTTCCAGCTCTACGGCCAGCAACTCCCCGCCCCCACTGGCTGGTGCTCGGCGAGTCCGGCAACGGCAAGTCGGCGCTGGAGAAGACCTACGTCCTGCGCCAACTGCGCTTCCGCGACCGCCAGGTCGTCGTCCTGGACGCCCAGGGCGAGGACGGCGTCGGCGAATGGAACCTGATCGCGGAGGAGTTGGGGATAACCCCATCCGCCTGGACCCAACAGCCGCCCTGGACATGGGAATTCGCCTCAACCCCCTCGACCCGGCGATCACCACCACGGGCCAACTCGCCCTGCTCCGCACCATCATCGAGGTGGCGATGGGGCACGGCCTCGACGAACGCTCCGGCTTCGCGCTGAAGGTGGCACACGCCTACGTCAACGAGACGATCGTCGAACGCCAGCCCGTCCTGATGGACATCGTCGAGCAACTACGGCACCCGGAACCGGAGTCGGCCGAGGCGATGAACGTCGCCATAGACGACGTACGCGCCTGGGGCCTGGACGTGGCCCTCGTCATCGACCGCCTGGTCGACGGCGACCTCCGCGGCATGTTCGACGGCCCGACGACGGTGGGCATCGACCTCGACGCCCCCTGATCGTCTTCGACCTGTCCCACATCGACCGCAACTCCATCGCCATGCCCATCCTGATGGCGATCGTCGGCGTCTGGCTGGAACACACCTGGATCCGCCCCGACCGGAAGAAGCGCATCTTCCTGGTCGAGGAGGCCTGGCACATCATCAACAGCCCCTTCGTCGCCCAACTCTTCCAGCGCCTGCTGAAGTTCGGCCGCCGCCTGGGCCTGTCGTTCGTGGCGGTGGTCCACCACCTCTCGGACGTCGTCGACGGAGCCGCCGCGAAGGAAGCGGCGGCGATCCTCAAAATGGCGTCGACACGAACGATCTACGCCCAGAAAGCGGACGAAGCACGCTCCACAGGACGGGTGTTGGGGCTACCACGCTGGGCGGTGGAGATCATCCCCACCCTCACCCCCGGCATCGCTGTCTGGGACGTCAACGGCAACGTCCAAGTGGTCAAACACCTGATCACCGAAACGGAACGCCCCCTGGTCTTCACCGACCGCGCGATGACCCAGTCCTCCCGCGAACACGACCAGGAACTGACCGACGACGCCCTGCGCGCCGCCGAGTTGGAGGCGGAGGAACGCGCCGCCGCCTTCATGGAACAGCACCTGAACGATCTCGACGGCTCCTCCGAGTCCACGGTGGCGTGAACGGCGGTGGCATGACATGAGACCGGACGACGGTGGACGCGAGCGCCAAGGGGCATCCCCGACGGCCTGTTGGTGGGCCTGCTCGCGTTCCTCATCGGCATGACCGTGCTGGTGTGGTCGGCCACCGGCCTGGCCGCCCTGTTCTCCAAGGGCACCTGGCCGACCGGCGTGACCTTCGCCCGCACCCCCATGGCCATGCGCCACCTCATCGCCCAGCCCCACGACATCACCGGCGCCTGGCCCCAGTCCCCACCCGCCGAGTTCTCCGGCTACGGCCTCTTCTGGGGCCTGTTCATCGGCCAGCTGATGATCCTGGTCGTCCTCACGATCTTCGTGATGGGCACGCTGGCCAGATGGCGAGCGGTACGCACAAGAACCCGAGCGAAGGCGCTGGCGGCCCCGCCGTCACCGGAGCCGCACGAGGTACCGATACAGCGCCCGGAGCCGCACGAGGTACCGTCCCAACGCCCTGAACCACAGCAGCAGTTGCAGCCCACGGCCATCCTGGAACAAGCGGCACCCGCACCCGTCACCGCAACTTCTCTGGCCAACGGCGAACGGGTGGGTGGGTGGGAAAAAATCCTCTTGGCGACGGCGGAAAGCCGCCAGTCCACAGCCACCCAAGCCGTACGGGACGCAGAAGGCCCAGCCCTGGTGGTCACGTCCAACAAGACGATCTGGCAGGACACCAAGGACGCCAGAGCCAAACTGGGCCCGGTCCTCCTCTACGACCCCACCCACCTCTGCGACACCCCGGCCCGCCTCCACTGGTCCCCCACAACAGGCTGCGAGGACAAGCAGACCGCGGTGAAACGAGCCGCCGCCCTCCTCGCCCCGCTCAGACCCACCGCAAAGATCGACCAGGCGGTAGCGGACACAGCCGAGACACTCCTCCGCAGCTACCTGCACGCCGCCGCCATCGACGGCCGTACCATCCGCCACGTCCACCGCTGGTCCCAGGGCACCCAGATCCAGGACGCGGTACGAACCCTCCGCACCAACCCCAAGGCGGCCCCCGGCGCGGCAGGCGAACTGGAGGCCGCCCTCACGTCCCACCCTGAACGCCGGGACATCGCCCAGGAGTTGACGAGCCGCGCCCTGTCCGCCCTCTTCACGGTCAACATCCGCGAGGCATGCACTCCCAACAGAACTGACGCGCTCTCCTTGGATTCCTTCGCGAACGAAGGGGGCACGCTCTATCTGGTCGGTGAATCCATCGAGGACCCCGGACGAACCCGGGCGCGATGCCTCTCCTCACCGCCCTCGCATCAAGCGTGGTCGAGCGCGGCCGGCACATGGCCGAACGGTCATCGGCCGGTCGCCTCGACCCACCAATGACGCTTGTCCTGGACGACGTAGCGGCGGTCGCCCCGCTCCCCAACTCCCGGACCTCCTGGCCACCGGAGCCGACCGAGGCCTGCCGACCCTGGCCCTCCTCCGCTCCAGAGAACAGGCCAGAGCCCGCTGGCCCCACCACGAACTACCGGTGTAGCGAGAGCACTTCCGGCCCCACAGCCACACCTACGGCTACGGCCGCTCGACCACCATCTCCAGCTCCCGCTCATCCGGGTTCCCACCAAGCGGCACGGTGAGGCCAGTTGGTACGAAGCCGACCTTGCCGTAGAACCGCCGAGCCCGCTCGTTGTCCTCGTGCACGATGAGCCGCACCCGCTCGACCCCACGCCCCCAGGCCCACTCAAGGGCGGCGTCGAAGAGCACCTCGGTGAGTCCGATGCCCCGCACCTCGGGCCGCACGAACACCCCGACGATGTGCCCCTGCTTCTGCTCGACCGCGAAGCCGGCCCAGTCGACGGTCCCGGCCTCCTCGATCAGCACGGTCACCGTCCCTACCCACTCCCCGTCCGGCCCCTCGGCAATGACCTGCTGAGCCCCGTCAGCGCCTTCAGCAGCTCCGACGGCCCGCTCCTGATAGAAGGAGTCCGGCCGGGCCAGCGCGGCGTCGTAGGTCTCCAGGAAGGCAAGATGCGCGACGGGGTCCTGCAGAGCGACGAGCCGCAGCTCCTTCGCCGCGGCCCACTCGTCGGCGCGTATCGACCGGATCTTGTAGTTCATGCCAGCCACGGTAGCCGAAACGCAGAAAACCCCCGTACCGAATAAACGGTACGGGGGTTTTCGCAATATTTGTTCGGCGGCGTCCTACTCTCCCACAGGGTCCCCCTGCAGTACCATCGGCGCTGTAAGGCTTAGCTTCCGGGTTCGGAATGTAACCGGGCGTTTCCCTCACGCTATGACCACCGAAACACTATGAAACAGACAACCGCACCACACCCGGTGGCCCGGGCATGGGGTTGTTCGTGGTTTCAGAACCAACACAGTGGACGCGAGCAACTGAGGACAAGCCCTCGGCCTATTAGTACCGGTCACCTCCACCCATTACTGGGCTTCCAGATCCGGCCTATCAACCCAGTCGTCTACTGGGAGCCTTAACCCCTCAAGGGGTGGGAACACTCATCTCGAAGCAGGCTTCCCGCTTAGATGCTTTCAGCGGTTATCCCTCCCGAACGTAGCCAACCAGCCATGCCCTTGGCAGAACAACTGGCACACCAGAGGTTCGTCCGTCCCGGTCCTCTCGTACTAGGGACAGCCCTTCTCAATGTTCCTGCGCGCGCAGCGGATAGGGACCGAACTGTCTCACGACGTTCTAAACCCAGCTCGCGTACCGCTTTAATGGGCGAACAGCCCAACCCTTGGGACCGACTCCAGCCCCAGGATGCGACGAGCCGACATCGAGGTGCCAAACCATCCCGTCGATATGGACTCTTGGGGAAGATCAGCCTGTTATCCCCGGGGTACCTTTTATCCGTTGAGCGACGGCGCTTCCACAAGCCACCGCCGGATCACTAGTCCCGACTTTCGTCCCTGCTCGACCCGTCGGTCTCACAGTCAAGCTCCCTTGTGCACTTACACTCAACACCTGATTGCCAACCAGGCTGAGGGAACCTTTGGGCGCCTCCGTTACTCTTTAGGAGGCAACCGCCCCAGTTAAACTACCCATCAGACACTGTCCCTGATCCGGATCACGGACCCAGGTTAGACATCCAGCACGACCAGACTGGTATTTCAACGACGACTCCACCCACACTGGCGTGTGAACTTCAAAGTCTCCCAGCTATCCTACACAAGCCGAACCGAACACCAATATCAAACTGTAGTAAAGGTCCCGGGTCTTTCCGTCCTGCTGCGCGAAACGAGCATCTTTACTCGTAGTGCAATTTCACCGGGCCTATGGTTGAGACAGTCGAGAAGTCGTTACGCCATTCGTGCAGGTCGGAACTTACCCGACAAGGAATTTCGCTACCTTAGGATGGTTATA